>OZ244777.1:0-4681343 GCA_965219495.1 Rhodobacterales bacterium | reverse complement strand
TCATGGTCTGTACTGTGGAAGCGATGCCGCAAGATCGGCGTTGCGAATTTCTTGCGGTAGACGAAATCCAGCTTTGCGCCGACCCCGAGCGCGGCCATGTGTTTACGGATCGCCTGTTGCATGCCCGGGGCCTTGCGGAAACTCTTTTTCTGGGCTCTCACAGCATGGAGCAACGCATTCGCCAGTTGGTGCCGGAAGCGAAGTTTGCCGGTCGACAGCGGTTCTCGGCTCTGACCTACACCCCTCGCACCCGGTTGGACCGACTGCCTCCACGATCCGCCGTTGTCGCGTTCTCGGCAGATGAAGTCTACGCCATCGCCGAATTGGTTCGGCACCGCAAAGGGGGTGCTGCGGTCGTACTTGGCGCTCTCAGCCCGCGCACGCGCAATGCACAGGTAGCTCTCTTCCAAGGCGGGGAGGTGGACACGATCGTGGCGACCGACGCCATTGGCATGGGCTTGAATCTCGATGTCGATCACGTCTCGTTCGCCGCCCTCTCCAAGTTCGACGGACATGTCCGTCGCGAACTGGAAGTCGAAGAAATTGGCCAGATTGCCGGACGCGCAGGCCGCCACCGCAGCCCGGGCACGTTCGGCGTTTCTGGAAGCGTCGAAGAAATATCCCCCAGGGCAGTTCGCGCGGTGGAAGAGCAGCGGTTCCCGCCCGTGGAATCTCTCCGCTGGCGAAACGCCAAACTTGAATTCACTTCGATTGCAGCCCTTCTCGCCAGCTTGAATCAAGCCTCTGACCAGACAAATCTCATTCGGCCGAGAGAAGGCACGGACCATCGTGCCCTTCAAATTCTGGCCGAAATTCCGGATGTCCGGGACGCAGCCTCCTCACCCGAATGCGTGCGAGTCTTGTGGGACGCCTGCCGAATTCCCGACTACCCGAAGATCTCGCCTGGCCATCATGCGGGAATTGCGGAGGAAGCATTCCGCTACCGGTTGCAGCGTCCCGGCACCTTGCCCGAGGACTGGGTTGCCAAGAATCTTGCCCGAGTCGACAATACGGCAGGCGATATTGTGGATCTGTCCGCCCGACTGGCGCACGCGCGAACCTGGCAATACATTGCAAACCAGTCCGCGTGGCATGAAGATCCGGAATATTGGCGCGACCGCACCCGTGCTATCGAAGACAAGCTTTCTGATGCGCTGCACGCGCGCCTGGTCGCCCGTTTTATCGATCGCCGGGCAATTATCCTGGCCAAGAGCCATAATCGACGCGAAGCCCCCATGATTTCGCTGAAAGACGACATGACGGTGCTGGTGGATGGGCAGCCGGTCGGATTCCTTGAAGGCTGCCGTTTCCGGCCAATCGAGAGTGGAGAGCGACCTGTCTCCGATCCGGAGCGCGCTGCGCGCATTGCCGCAATCCGGCCTGCCATCGCCCGTCGCGCCACCGCACTTTCGACCGCCCCCGACAGCGAATTCGCCGTCGGAGATGACGCTACCGTCATGTGGAAGAATGCGCCGCTTGCCCGCCTTTTCCGCGGACCTGAAGCAATGCAGCCGGATTTTCGCCTGATGATTGAGGAAACGGCTGCGGCGGAAGATGTGGAACGGATTCGCATGCGCGTGAGAGCTTGGCTCGAATCACAGATCCGCACCGCGTTCGAGCCGCTGATTGCGCTCAAGGAAAATACGGAGATCAGCGGGGTCGGCCGCGGCATTGCGTACAGGCTGGTCGAAGGCTTCGGCATTCTCGAACGCCGCACGGCCCGCGCCGATATCGCAGACCTCTCGCAGGATGATCGTCGCCCGCTCCGGAAGCACGGAGTGCGGTTTGGCTTCCGGTATGTTTTCCTGCCGGCGCTTCTCAAGCCCCTGCCTACGCGGTGGAGATTGCTGCTCTGGGGGATCGGTGACGGAGGTACTGATCTCCAGCCGCCTCCCCCCGGGCTGGTGAACATTCCGGCGGAGGACAGTAGCCGACGTGGCTACTATCCGATGTCGGGTTTCCATCATTGCGGAAAGCGCGCCGTGCGCATCGATATTCTGGAACGCCTGGAAGATCTGGTGCGCGAGGCAGACCATGGCGAAGGTTTCGAGAGCAACCGGGACATGCTGTCAATCACCGGATGCACGCCGGACGAATTTCGCGATGTGATGGTTGGTCTTGGCTACGAAGCCGAGCGTCGGGAACGGCCAACTGCTGAGGCGGCTCCCGAGACCCCGAAGCCGGATAAAACCGAAGACGAAACCCCGCAGTCGGCGAGAGCTCTCCTCCCGCATTCCGACGCCGGGCCTTCCGTCGTCTATTTCTTTCACAAGTTGAAACGAAAGAAACCCCTCCGCCGCAACCGGACCAAGGCGGGGCGGACCCGTCTCCAATCATCGCAGCCGGATCGGAATTCCACCAAGAATGACCACCCCCGAAAATTTTCTCCGGCCCGGGCGAAGAAACCGATCGATCCGAATTCTCCCTTCGCCGTACTCGCAAGACTTGGTACATCCGTAGAGAGTAAATGACCTGCAGCAAGGGCTTGCGGCTGGATGCGTGGCTGCACCGCGTGCGGTTTTGCGGCAGTCGCGCGATCGCGGCAAAGACCATCCGTGACGGGGTTCGCGTGAACGGCGTTCGAACGACCCGGAACAGCAGAATGGTACACCTTGGGGACCAGATAACTTTTGTACACGGTAACCGTGTGTGTATGGTTCGGGTACGCAAACTCCCGGACCGAAGAGTATCCACCCAACGCGCGAACGAAATGTATGTAGATCTCTCATTCGAACGTACTGCGTGACTGTCATCAAAGATGGACGCCTGCCCGTTGCAACGGCGCAGGCGAACTCGAAGTTCGCGAAATGAGAGCAAGGGCCCGCCGTTCCCGTGCGGAATCACTGCAGTGCAATGTCTTCCACCCGAAAATACGCCTTTCTTCCCCCGTCGTAGTCATCCACAGCGATCGCTCCCAGCGCATGAATCACGTCACCGCGATTTACTTTGCTGAGCAGTTTTCCAAGTTCCGTCCCGGCGACGCCGAACGCCATCGCCTTGACATTCCCGCCTACGCCGTCTGCAAGCTCGAGGCGATAATGCCGCTCCTTGAGCAGGCGGCTGCGATTTACCTGCATCCCGCGCATCACGAACTTCGGCGCCGGCGCCTCTGCGCCGTGCGGACCGGCAAGGCGCAGCGTTTCATACGCGTCCGTAGTGACCCCGGAAGGTGTCAGGACGCCCGCGACCGGCCGATCAAACCGCGGCGCATAACCCTTCGGGGCGGAAGCTTCCAGCAGCCGTTCGATTCGGTCCATCGCTTTCTCAATCGCGTTCCGCGCCACAACCAGGCCCACGGCTGCCTTGTGCCCGCCGCCCCGCTCCAGCACCCCTTCTCGACTGGCGCGCCTCACAGCAGATCCCAAATCCAGACCTGGCACGGAACGCCCGGAACCCTTGGCCATTTCGCCATCAACCCCGAGAACGATGACCGGCCGCCGAAAGGTCTCCGTAAGCCGCCCCGCGACAATCCCAACGACGCCCGGATGCCAACCGTCGTCAGCCGCCCATGACAGAAAGTCGCTTTGTCTACGATCTTCAATCTGCACTCGCGCAACTTCCAGAACGAATTCCTGTTCCCGCTTGCGAATCTCGTTCAATGCATCGCATTCGAACGCCAATTGCTCCGCCTCGGCATCCGATTCCGAGAGGAGCACTCTTGCGGCCAAGGTCGGATCCTTTCCAATTCTGCCCGGGGCGTTCAGGCGCGGTCCGATCATCCAGCCAAGGCTGCCTTCATCCGGAAAGGACCGCACCCGCGCCACATCCCCGAGAGCGGCGAGTCCCGGACGCCGGCGGTTCGCCAGCACTCTCAGGCCCCGGCGTACGAAAGCCCGGTTCAGTCCCCGCAGCGGCACCACGTCCGCAACCGTAGCGAGCGCGACCAGATCGAGAAGCGCCATCAGGTCAGGTTCCTGGACATCTCTGGTCTTGAACCATCCCGCTGCGCGTAGCGCGCGTGTGGCCGCAACCAGCAGCATGTAGGTTACGCCGGCCGCGCACAAGAATTCGAGGCCGCTTTCATCGTCTGAGCGATTCGGGTTTATGACAGCGCAGGCCGCGACTGGCGGTGCATCGCATTGGTGGTGGTCCGCGACGATTACGTCCGCACCTCCCGCACGGGCCGATTCGATCGGTTCCGCGGCTTCCGGCGAACTGCCGCTGTCGGCAACGATCAAGAGGTCGTTTGTCCGGCCGAGTCGCGTCATCGCTTCCGGGTTGGGACCGTAGCCGTCTCGAATTCGGTGCGGGACCCAGAATTCTGCGTTCGAACCAACGCTCCTCAGCCAAGCCACAATCAGCGCAACGCAACAGGCTCCATCAACATCGTAATCTCCGATCAGCGCGATCCGCTCGGCTTGCTCAACGGCGCGCTTCAAACGAAGCGCCGCGATTTCCATGTCTTTGATGTCGTGCGGGTCGGGCATTAATTCCCGAATTCTCGGATCCAGGTATCCGGGAACTTGCTCGGCGCCGACGCCCCGCATCGCGAGCACGCGCGCAAGCAGTTCCGGTATTTCGTGGCGCTGCGCGATCAGTTCCGCCAGACGATCAACCGCCGGATCAGGAAAAACCCAGCGGCGGCCCGTCGCGGATTCTATTGACCTCACCGGCTCTGATTGACGCGGGAGACAATCCGCCGGGCGGAACCGGTATGCGAATTCAGCAACAGCGTTTCCGTCTCGACGACGTTTCCCTTCCGCCGCGCACCCCGCAGAATGGAGCCATCTGTAACCCCCGTCGCTGCGAAGAGAACATCGTCCTGAACCAGGTCGGGAAGCCTGTAGAGACGCTCCAAATCGTCAATCCCCGTCGCCCGAGCGCGTTCGACCTCATCCTGGTTCCGAAACATCAGCCGGCCCTGAAAATGCCCGCCCATGCATCGTAGCGCCGCAGCCGCCAGCACGCCCTCCGGAGCCCCGCCAATCCCCATATACATGTCGATTCCGGTCTCTTCCGACTGTGATGTATGCATGACCCCGGCAACGTCCCCGTCGGTAATCAGCCGGACCGCCGCACCGGTGGTGCGAATCTTCTCGACCATTTCGGTGTGCCGCGGGCGCTCAAGCACGCAGACCGAAATCTGATCCAGTCCGACGCCCTTCGCCTTCGCAACCGCCCGAACGTTGTCGCCCGGTGCGGCATCCAGGTCAATTGCGTCTTCGGGCACTCCTGGCCCAACTGCGATCTTGTTCATATATACGTCCGGCGCATGCAACAACGACCCCCTTGGACCCATTGCAATTACGGAAAGCGCGTTCGGCATCGCTTTGGCGCAGAGGGTTGTGCCCTCGAGCGGGTCCAGCGCGATATCTACTTCTTCTCCTGTTCCTGTTCCGACTTCCTCGCCGATAAAGAGCATCGGGGCTTGGTCGCGTTCGCCCTCCCCGATCACTACGCGTCCCCGAATTTCCAACCTGTTGAGTTCGGAGCGCATGGCTTCCACGGCCACGCTGTCAGCGTCTCGTTCGGCGCCCCGTCCAACCAAATTCGCGGCGGCGATAGCCGCCGCCTCGCTGGCATGCGCGAGGCCGAGCGACAGCATCCACCCCTTGTACCTGGTATCACGATAGAGGTCAGACATGAGCGGTTCCGAAATCAATGCAGAGTCTGCGCTTTGTTAGTGGTACGGACTTCTGCGCGCAACGCAGGCGCCGAGTTCTATCCTCCGAATTCGGAAATTCGGCCCGAAGACGACGATGCCGCCTTTTCGACGCAAGGAGCCCCTGCGAACTCTACGCCCGCACAGCGAGCAGTATAGCCTGCTCATGCGGTCGATGGCTCTCTGTCCTGCAGGTATTGTCGCGAAGAGCCTCGGAAGTGGAGGCCGGGACGCAGTGCGACTTTCGTCCTCTCTTCAGTCGTCCGAAACAAAGAAAGTGTATGAGAGTGTAAGGGTTTCTAGGGAACTGGAGTCTCCGTCTGCGCGTATGGAAGGATCAACGTAGAAGCTGACTGGCATGTCCACCGATTGGCCGGGGGCCAAGGTTTGTTCCACAAAGCAAAAGCACTCGATTTTCTTGAAATGCTCCCCGGCCTCAAAGGGGACGACGTTGAAACTCGCAATCCCCTTTACGGGCCTCGATGTCGGGTTGTGCGCCCGGTAAAAGGCCAAGGCCTGTTCTCCGAGCCGAACGGTCAGTTCCCGCTGCAAGGGACGAAACGTCCACGGCATGCCCCGGGCGAGGGACGCGTCAAAACGAACGGTGACCGAATCGGCGCCTGCAATTCCCGGTGCGGCTTCCACGCGGCCTGTTGTGCCCCCATATCCAGTCACCCGGCAAAAGATGTCATAGAGAGGCACAGCCGCGAAGGAAAGCCCCGCCATACCGGCAACCAGGGTTACGAGCAGTATCCCCGTACGCCTGCGCTTCTGTAAATTTCCGGACATTCTGGCCCGATCTCAACCTGGAGCGCCCACTTCAGAAAGCTTCACAACTGTCACCGCAAAAA
The DNA here is from genome assembly GCA_965219495.1 of Rhodobacterales bacterium. GTDB lineage: Bacteria > Pseudomonadota > Alphaproteobacteria > Rhodobacterales > CAZPXZ01 > CAZPXZ01. The sequence goes on along the minus strand of OZ244777.1, from coordinate 4,674,890 downwards.
CCAGCCCCGCCAATGCAACAAGAATGAGAAACACGGCGATATTCCTTCTTCGCCGGGTCCGCGTTCGAATTTCCGCTTCTTCCATCGCAATCGAGTGGGTACCGCCTCTCCACTCAAAGCGCACGAATCGAACTGTCGATCAGAATTGCCGCGAACAATCCAAAGAGGTAGGCAATGGAGAATCCGAATAGTCGTCCCTCTTCCCGGCGGCCGGCGCCAGCGACAATCGCCATGATGGTGCGATAAAGAATGCCCCCTCCCAGCACCACCGAGGCGATCAAGGAAAACCCGCCGCCGACGGGAGTAAACGCCAGCGCCGCGCCAACCGGAATCAACGCCAATGTGTAGAGCAGTATTTGACGCCGGGTTGCTTCCACTCCCGCTCGAACCGGCAGAGTCGGCACCCCGACTTGCGCATATTCGGCCCGCCGAATCAGCGCTAGCGCCCAGGAATGCGGGGGGGTCCACAGGAAAATTACGGCGAACATGAGCAACGGTTCCAATCCGAAGCCGCCAGCCGCAGCCGACCAGCCGATAACGGGTGGCAGGGCGCCTGCCACACCTCCAATCACCACGTTGTGCACCGAATTCCGCTTGAGCCACATCGAATACACGACGACGTAATGGAAAATCGCGAGCGCGAGAAGGGCGCCCGCAACCAGATTTGCGAAGAGGGAGAGGAGCAAGACCGAAAGCAGCGCCAAGGCGACGCCGAGATCCCGTGCAGTTTCCGGAGCGACCCGGCCGGCGGCGACCGGTCGATTCCTGGTGCGTGACATCTGCCGGTCAATATCGGCGTCCCACCACATGTTCAGCGCGCCGGCAGCCCCGGCGCCGACAGCGATGCAGAGAATGGATGCAAAGGCGATAACCGGGTGAACGGGGACCGGCGCGGCTACCAACCCCACCACAGCCGTAAACACGGCAAGAGACATCACGCGGGGTTTCAGTAACCGAAGGTAATCCGAGAACGGCGCCTCAGCGCGGGTATCGAAGGCGTTTCCCAGGGCGGCCGTCATGGAGGCGTTACCCCTCGAAAGCAAGTGTCAATTCAGCGGCCGGCGACACCAGCGCAAATTCTTCACGTGCGCGTTCCAGCCACGCGGCATACTCCGCCTCCGAAACAACCCGCACCATGATTGGCATGTACGCATGATTCTTGCCGCACAATTCAGAGCACTGACCGAAATACGTACCTTCCTTCTCCGCGCGGAACCATGTTTGGTTGAGCCGGCCCGGCACCGCATCCACCTTCGACGAGAAATTCGGGACGGTCCAGGCATGAATCACGTCCGTCGCGGTCACCTGCACAAGAACGACCTTGTTCACCGGCACGACAAGAGCCTCGTCGGCGACGAGTTTCCAAAGAGAATCCGGGTGTCCCGCTTCCCTGACTTCATCTCTCGTGAGCATCAGCGAATCGAAGGAGATGTCCTCATCCGGATATTCGTAGGTCCAGTACCACTGGTTGCCGATCGCCTTCACTGTAAGATCGGCCACCGGAGGTTCCTCCTGCAGGTACAGCACGCGCAACGCCGGAATGACCAAGGCGAGGAGGATTATTGCCGGGATTACCGTCCAAAGAACCTCGACAACCGCATTGTGGGTGAAACGCCTCGGCGTCGGATGGACAGAGGCCCGGAATCGGAGCGCGACATAGCCGATAAGGCCCAGCACAAAGACCGTGATGACGGTGATGAGCACGAGAATCGCGTCATGATAGAATTCGACGATCCGAGCGACTTCCGTCACCGATTCGGGGAGGTCAATTTGCCAGGAACGGGGCGCGCCCAAGACTTCCGCCCGCGCGTCCAACGGCATCGCTATCCAAACGGCGCCCAACAGCGCGTTCCAGAATCGCATCCAACCTCTCCAGTTTACCGACGGCGCGCCAGACGCAGCAGAAAGACTATAGCGCCGTAAAATCCTGATTTCACAATACCTGCCGTCCGTTCAAAAGCTATGCGACAAGTACGTCCTCTTGGTCTGTCGATTCCATTCCGTATCGTAAAGCCGAAGCATCTCTTCCGCAGCAGTCTCCCCTGTCTCCACCACGTATTCCAAGTCGTTGAGGAAGTGGGACTCATCGCCCTCCAGGCCGCGGGAACGAGCCCGCGCAAACAGGCCGTTCTTGGCGATTCCAAGAAGCTCCCGGGCAATATCGAGCATCCGGCGGCCGCCAATTTCCGCTTTTAGCCCGATTTTCGCGGCCTCTCCACGAAAGCGCGCCCTGTCTTCCAACGTCCAGTTCCCGGCGATGTCCATCGCCGCATCCAGCGCGCCCGAATCGTAGACGATTCCGACCCAGAATGCCGGCAGTGCGCAGATCCGACGCCAAGGACCGCCGTCGGCCCCACGCATTTCAATGAACTGCTTCAGCCGCACATCCGGGAAAATTGTAGTGAGGTGATCTGCCCAGTCCGATAGGAGCGGGCGCTCGCCCGGAAGCGCCGGGAGGCTTCCGTCCAGAAAATCGCGAAACGACTGGCCGGATGCATCGATGTATTTTCCGTCGCGATAAACGAAATACATCGGCACATCGAGCGAGTAGTCTACCCACCTCTCAAACCCGAACCCGTCCTCCATAGCGAAATCCAGGGCTCCCGTGCGGTCCGGATCGACATCTTCCCAAATCCGCGATCGATAGGAAAGATATCCGGATGGTTGTCCGTCGATGAACGGCGAATTCGCGAACAAAGCGGTTGCAACCGGCTGCAACAGCAGACCGGCCCGGAGCTTGCGAACCATGTCCGCTTCATCCATGTAGTCCAGGTTCACCTGAATGGTGCATGTGCGGTGCATCATGTCCAATCCGAGCGTGCCCACCTTTTCCATGTATCGCCTCATGATGCCGTAACGGCCTTTCGGCATGTGCGGCATGATCCCGCGCGACCAGTCCGGCGCAACGCCCAGCCCGATGAACCCGGCGCCGATTTCATCCGCGACTTCCGCGACTTCCCGAAGGTGCTGGTTGGCTTCGTCACAGGTTTGGTGCAGGGTTTCCAGCGGCGCTCCCGAAAGCTCGAGTTGCCCGCCCGGTTCAAGCGAAACATTGGCGTTTCCCCGGGAAAGACCTATGAGCGCGTCTCCCTCGAACACTCGCTCCCAACCAAAACGGTCCGCAAGGCCGTCGAGAGTAGCTCGAATTGAACACACGCCTTCATAAGGAAGCGGAGTCAAGTCCGCCCGGCTAAAGCCGAATTTTTCGTGTTCGGTGCCGATCCGCCATTCATCCGGTGGTTTGCATCCGGATTCGAAGAATTCTACGAGATCATGTCTCGAATCTACTTGTTCGCCGCCCTGTTGGGGAATTGACATTTGGATTTCCGCACTGCTTCGATATCCTCTCCCCGACTTTATGGCGGTTTCCGCCTCGCGCAATGGGCCGCGTGTTTTTACTTGCTACAAATTTCTCATTCTGGCTTGGACCCAGCGGCTGGACGAACGATGAAGCCCGGATATCAATAGGCAAGGAGCGCCAGCTTTGGCGATCATGCGTGAGGCAAGATGTGCAGCGAAGAAATGGCAGAGCCGCAACGGGCCAATTGAACGAAAACATGCCGCGTCTCACGCTTGGCGCGTAACGACCCACCCAAGATTCGAAGAAATCGAACAGCCTTGGGCGTGGCATATCCCCTAGGGGAATCGAACCCCTGTTTCCAGCGTGAGAGGCTGGCGTCCTGGGCCACTAGACGAAGGGGACACACTCTGCCTGCGGCTTGACGGATTATTCGTCCATTCCGGTCTGTTGTCAAGAAATCCCCGCGCTTGCTGGTTGGTGATCTCTTGCTTTCAGGAGGGATCTATAGCCCATTTTGCCCACCGACTGTCGAGGTCAAGAGATTTGACGTCGGGAGTCCCGCTAGCGAGATGCTTGAGGCGCGGCGCCTCACGCGTGTTGCAATCTGCGACAATCCCGAGGAGGCTCCAAAATTCTGATCCAAGAGTTTGATCGGAAAATCCCAAATTCCAATCTGGACATATCAACGCGTTGCCAATACCGGCCGGCCCAAGAGCCGCTCCGCGGAAGACATGCGCTCAGCTCCCGTTTCGGGCTCCGCCTCCGAATTCCCGTCCGCCCAATCTCCGCGGACGTCCGGGCACCAGACTTCCGGGCTCCCCGAAAGCTCGGCGCCAACTCGTCTTCGCGCACTACCCGCTCCGCCTCACGCGCCAAGTTCTGCGCGGCGGCCGCGTCGCGATGGTGGATGGCCCCGCAGGCGGCGAGGATCTCGTGCACGATCCGGTGCCCGCGATTTACGGCGGCGCGGAGCAAGTGCCGAAAAGAGAGAGGTTTTCTTTGCTGACTCGCCGTCGAACCGGCGCGCTGACGCAGTTCGGATTTCCATATCCGGTTTCATGCGCAAGGGAAATCGCGCATGAGTTCCCAATCAAGCTCTCCAAGGCGCAGCGTCGTTTTGCTGCTGTGGGCGACGAGTCGCATACCCTTCAAACAAGCCTTCAATCCGGGCCATACGTTCTCGTAGCCCTGCCATGTTGCTGGGCAATTTGAATACAAGGCCCAGCGTCGCCAACGACACAGCGAGAGTGGCATATTGCGCCCATACATCAGCCATCTGCGCTCCCCTATCTTGGCAGGAATACGACCATCGTCCGACTTACCCACCGCTCGTCAAATGAAATTGGGCTGTCATGGCGCATCTTTGTAGAACGGAGCAACGTCCGCAGTAAGCCATCGCTAGGAATCTTCAACGACTACTGCAGGCGGCCTCCATGTCCGGCATGTAGATCACCTACTCCATATGAAACATCAGCATGTACGGCTCAAACATCTCACACCGGATACGTGCTCTTCCAAATCACTGGGCAGCACTAAGAATAACAATGATTGTTTCCGTTATGTCAAGGAACGTATCGAGCATTTCCAGTGCGAATTGTTCCAAAGTGGGAAGCGCCGACAGTTCGACGACTTTCTCTGTACCCAGATCCGCGAGATTCGGGCACGAAAAGAGGGCTCTGGACGATTTGAGGGGGGTGCTGGCGCGAATGGGGCTGTCGGAGCACCTGTTTCGATACCCACCGAAGTAGTCGGCCGAGCGTTTGCACAAAATTCCGCTTGCGCGCCTGCGTGTGGTTTGCGATTTGCCGGTGGCTCGGATTTCCTGGCGTAGCCTCGCGTAGCATCGTGGCTCTGTACGCAGTCGTATCTCGGAACAAGTCGTTGAGATCGGGCAAATTTTTCCCTGAACAAACCGTAGGCGAAATGGTTGGGAGGTTGGAATTATCCGGAAATATCTGACTTGATCTCTCTCTCCAGACAGTTCCTTTCGAGCAGCTGCACACGTCCCCAACGGTAGCGCTGTCCGCCGGTCCATGGTGCATTCCGGGCGCTTGCATCTTGTTTCGCGCCCTGGATCGCGACCGATCTCTCTACGCGCGTCGGTACCGCCGCCAGAGGTCGCCAGAAATTTTCATGCTGCGGCCCAAACGGCCGATATCAAAACCAATGTGTGCAACCACACCTACCGCGCCACCGGCACTACGGCCGATCTGGAGCATCCGGAAGCGCGACTGGAGGTCGTTCAACAGCTGGCGAGTCACACGACCCCGAAAGCCACGCAGCTCTAAGATCGCCGCTCCAACCAGGTGTCACTGAGCTAAATCGAGCAGATTGGAATCTGAATAGGGAACGATCCGAGGCCCGGAAAGTAGTTTTCGAACGAAGCGAAGCACGTCGTGTCCCCCTTACAGCGCGACGCCGGGGAAATCTGCCCCATTTGTCCCTGGGTTCCACGCTGAATGGACACGACAGAAGGGGGCCAACCCCTCTCTGACCCGAGCCGTAGCAGTTTGACACCCCGGTTGAAAAGGGCACTCTGTGTCCTGCATTCCGCACCCAGAACACGGAATGGATTTGCAATGCTTCCGGTTTCCACCAGCCCTCTCCGACAGCGCGAGCCCGTGATGCTATTCACCCGGCTGTCATGCTCGGTGAACTGGCGCCCTGCACCCCATCGCCCGGCAAGAGTCCGCTTATCACTTGGGGGCCAGACGCCAACCGTGGCGATATCGAAGCCCTTATCGATACCGGTGTTCAATTTCATAGGGCGCTCCAAGGCATGGCCGCAAAAGGTTCGGTCCATGCGCGCCTTGCGGGAGGCTTCCTCGGGGCCGAGCCCGGCCGGGCGCACGCAACGATCGCCGACGCCATCGCGATGGATAACGCGGAACGTGGGGTTGCGAATGCGGCGGTGCACGCTGAGAGCGCAAGCAAGACAATTTACCAATGGCGCAGGGATCTCTGACCCGCGTACCCGGATCCCGGACCAGACACCAGGAATCAACCATGGGAGGACAAAATGCGTGTGACCGAAGAAAAACTGAAAACGTTCGATGACGATGGCTACCTGTTCTTTCCGGGAATGTTCTCGGCCGAGGAAGCCGCATTTCTGAAACAGGAATCGAAGGTCATCTATGCCATGGACCGAAAGGAGGTTTGGCGAGAAAGCTCGGGCGCGCCCCGCACGGCGTTTGCCGCCCATCAATACAACGAAGGGTTTCGTCGATTGGGCGCCCATCCCCGGCTAATCGAGCCGGTCGAGCAACTTCTCGACGGCCAGCTCTACATGCATCAGTACAAGGTCAACGCGAAGGCTGCCTTCGATGGCGAAGTCTGGCAGTGGCATCAGGATTACGGCACCTGGAAGCGGGACGATGAAATGCCCGAGCCGCGGGCCATGAACGTCGCTGTATTTCTCGACGACGTCACGGCCGCGAACGGGCCGTTGCTGTTCATTCCAGGCAGCCACAAGTTTGGCGTTGTCGATGCGGCCCACGATCTCGAGACAACGTCGTATCCGCTCTGGACCCTTGATCGCGAAACTGTGTCTGAACTGGCCGAACAGGGTGGCTGCGTCGCGCCGACCGGCCCGGCTGGAAGCGTGCTGTTGTTCTCCTCGCTACTGGTGCACGCCAGCCCGCCCAACATCTCGCCGTTTGGCCGCGTGATCGTTTACCTGTCCCTCTGCCACGTGGACAATCACATCCGGGCGTTCAATCGCGACGAATGGATCGCGCATCGGGATTTCACACCGATTGAGGCGTTGAGCGACGATTGCCTGCGAGAGCTTGTCGCCGAGCGCGGGCAAGCGTCCGGTTAGACCCGCCTTGTACATCTACCAGGAGCTTCTTGCCCGCGCCGCCGAGAACAGACCAGTCCGCGTCTGCCTTGTCGGCGCCGGCAAATTCGGCTCCATGTTTCTGTCCCAGGTTCCCACGACACCCGGTTTGGAAGTCTCCGTCATCGCCGATCTCGACCCGGACCGCGCCGCAAGGTCCTGCCGGAGCGTCGGCTGGCCCGACAACCTAGTCGCCCGGACCCGCTACGTGGATGACCCCACGGCCATGATGCGCGCCGGCGCCGTGGATGTCGTGGTTGAAGCCACCGGCAATCCCGCCGCCGGATTGGTTCACGCTCGAGAGGCAATCCGAAACGGTCTCCACATCGTCATGGTGAACGTCGAGGCGGACGTCCTGGCGGGACCGCTGCTGGCCCGGGAAGCAAGGCGCGCGGGGGTGGTGTATTCCATGGCCTACGGCGACCAGCCCGCCCTGACATGCGAGCTCGTGGAATGGGCCCGCGCCACGGGTTTCGAGGTTGTCTCCGCCGGCAAGGGGACAAAATACCTGCCGTCCTACCGCGCATCGACCCCGGATTCCGTATGGGAGCACTACGGGTTGACGCCCGAAGAGGCGGCAGCGGCCGGAATGAATGGCCAGATGTTCAACAGCTTCCTGGACGGCACCAAATCGGCGCTCGAAATGGCGGCGATCGCCAATGCCACCGGCCTTGACACGCCGCCCGACGGCCTGCTGTTTCCGCCAGCCGGCATGGACGACCTTGCCCATATCCTGCGTCCGGCAGCCGAAGGCGGACAGCTTCACAGGAAGGGCCAGGTTGAGGTGGTTTCATCCATCGAGCGTGACGGACGGCCGGTTTTCAAGGATCTGCGTTGGGGTGTCTACGTCGTCATTGAGGCGCCGAATGACTATACGGCAGCGTGTTTTCGCCAGTACGGCATGAACACGGACGCATCGGGGCGATACTCCGCCATGTACAAGCCTTTTCACTTGATTGGCCTCGAAGTCAATATCTCCATTCTATCTGCCGCTCTGCTGAACAAGCATACCGGTATGACCTTGGGCTTCCGGGGGGACGTGATTGCGACAGCGAAGCGAGACCTGAAGGCCGGCATGGTCCTGGACGGCGAGGGCGGATTCACTGTATGGGGCAAGCTCTATCCGGCTGCCAGATCTCTTGAGCTGGGAGGGCTCCCGATCGGTCTCGCGCACAATGTCACGCTGAAAACGGATATTCCCGCCAATCAACCCGTCCGTTGGCATGACGTCAACGCCAGCGAAACGATGGAGGCAGTCAAGATTCGCCGGGAAATGGAAGCGCGGTTTCCGATGACACAAACAACGGCATAGTCCTTGCGGACGGACAGGTCCATGGAGAAACGAAAAGCTCGCCGCGAGGAATTCTCACCAGGCGAGACGTTCCGTGATCGCTTGAACAGCGCCATTGGGACGCCTGGCGCCTGGTTGTAGCGCGACATTCAACTCACCACCGCGCCGTGCGCACGCTTCGCGAAGAAGGGGCCGCCGGTTTCCACAAGCCGTGCAAGCCCCCAGCCGGGCGGCAATTGACGCGTTCTGCGTGGCGGAGGCCGGCCGCCTTCGGTCCGAGGGGTTGAACATTCGCGGGATCGCGAAGCTTCTCGGCTTGTTACAGTCGACACTGCACCATCATTTCCAGGAAGGCCGGATCCCGGGATGGCCGCCCGGCGGGACGTCGGCTTTGGCCGTGGGCGAAGCAGCGGAAGTGTTGGACAATGCGGTCCGCAACGGGCGCGATGCCGAGGCGCCGATGGGCATGGCGGCGCACGACGTTGCGGGCCGGGTTGCGGCAAGTGTGGGCGGGATGGCGGAGGTTCAAACCCGCTTCGAGGCGGCATCTGACGGCGCCGCGCTCCTGGTGCGCTCCAGCCGTTCGGCGCAACGGCAGGTGGTCCTGGAAGGCGGCCGGAAAGCGGATCTGTGGGAGCACCTTGCCGGGCAGTCGCGATTGGCGACGCAGACGCTGGAACTGGCCGCGTGCGGTGGCAAGCGCACCCACAAATTGCGCACCGCGCACCGTGCATATCGACATCCGCGCCACCGAAGTGAGGCTGGCGCCGCCGCAGGCCTGCCGCCGGTCCGCATGCTCGCGGTGTCGGCAACCGAAACGCCCAACAGGAAGAACGCCCTGCACTGGCTGTTGCTCACCACCGAAGGCCTCGCCGGCGCGAGCGCCGAAAGCCGCCCTGAAGCGGAGGCCGCCGGGGCCGGCAATCTCGTGGAGACCGCGAAGACGGCCATCCGCTGGTATGTGCTGCGATGGACCATCGAGCTTTTCTTCAAGGCGTTGAAGACCGGCACCCGCATCAAGGATCGCAGGCTCGACCATGCCGACGACCTACGCAAGTGTCTCGTCTTCGACGCCATCACCGCGTGCCATGTCTTCGATCTCGAACGCATGGCACGCGACAAGCCCGACACTCCGGCCGGCGAAGTCGTCAGCCAGGAGGAAATCGACGACCTGTATGCCCTGCTCAAGGCGCAGGGCGGCGCCCGGGCGCGAGCCAATGGCATTCGGATACCGGCAGGAAATTCTTGTGATTGATAGGCGTTTGCGTAAGCCATTGCCGTTACGTTGAATTCACGCGCCGAAGCGGGCGGCTGATTTGGCGGGTTGACAAACGCTGCCCAGAGTCTAGGGTAGGGTCGAAATGCCGCCTTCACCCTGATCGCCCTGGCCCGCCTGTTTGCCAATCGCGGCGAGCAGGACCTCAACCACAACGCCACCGGCGCGCCGCCGCTGCGGGGCAACGTCAAGAACACCCTGCGCACGGTCGGCCGCCAGATCGAGGCGCTGTTCCTGCGCCAGGCCGAGTTTGTCAGCCAGACCGTGGCCGAGATCATGACCGGGATCACCTGCTGCGTGCAGCGGGAGCGCCCGCACCGCTCCTATGACCGGGTGTCGAAACAGCCGAGGAGCAAATGGCAATCCTGTAAACCCACCTGACCACCAAACACCGATCGCCGCTGCCGGCCCGCAACCCGCGCATTTGCCGCAACAAGGTCAAAAGCGCGGGCTTTTCTTAACCGAATGGCCGGATTCCGCTAACCGAATGCCATTGGGGCGCGAGCGCCGCCGGGCCATCGGCCGGATATCCGCACCTTCGTGATCGACGCCGCAGGGATCGTTGGATTTCACGCTCGACGACAGCAGCCCTTGCCGGGAACCCAAAAAGTCTGGCAAGCCTACGTACGCCTGAAATGGGCAATACTCACCTATCGAGCACTGAAAGGAACGGACCTAATCTGAAATCCATATATGGAAGTGGGGTGTTGCAAGCCCCGGGGCGCCTCCGGCGCCCTTTCCGTTCACAGCAAAATGGAGGCCTCCATGGCATCCGGCCCAAGCGGATGAACCGTTCAAATGCAATGAGAACTTCGTTCAAGTGAAATATGATTCCCGTTCAAGTGCGTGCGAATTTTGCAGCAACCACTCACACCGGTACCCGGCATTCGGAGAGCCCTCAAGCCGAGCTCTACGGTGAACAGCCGTATACGTTCCAAGACAACAATTTTTCCACTTAGGATCGACTCGGGACAAGCGTTTGCAAAATCAGCCCCCCCGGTGCCGAAGATCGAACAGACCAAGCGCTTGACCAAGCCCGGTATCAACCCTAGAATGTTGGCCGAAGCCTGGATCAGGCCCGATTCATGCCTGCCCCTTCGGAACGAAGCCGGGCGAGGAGCACGGAAAACATGACCCGTCACGTGAAGATCGGCGAGGCCAAGACGCACCTGTCCGCGCTGCTGGCCGAAGTGGAAGCCGGCGAGGATCTCGTCATTTGCCGTGGCCCGACGCCGGTCGCCCACGTCACACGGATCAATGGCGGACAGGACCATGCCGCGCTGTGTGCGACCCTGCGCCGGGAACGGGCCAAGCAGCAGGCCGTGACCACGTCCGAGATCCTGTCCTGGCGCCACGAGGGGCACACACGCTGATGGCCTTTGTGCCCGACGCCTCGATCGCGGCCGCATGGCTGCTGCCGGACGAGGAGGCGGCACTGGCCGACCTTGCGCTCGACCGGCTGGCCGAGGAAACGGCGATGGTGCCGAGCCTGTTCTGGCACGAGCTGCGCAACCTGCTGTTGTCAGCCGAGCGCCGGGGGCGAATCGACGAACGCCATGCAGACGCTTCCATGGCCCGAATCCGTCGCCTTCCCATCCACTGTCCGGGCGAATCGGACGACCATCGCGTCATGGCGCTGGCGCGCGGCCACCGTCTGACAGCCTACGACGCCAGCTACCTGGCTCTCGCGATCCGGGAAGGCTGCCCGCTGGCGAGCCTGGACCGCCGCTTGAACGAGGCGGCAGCGGCCGAAGGCGTTGCGCCGTTCGCATAGCTGACGCCGCGAATTTTCCGGACTTCGGGACGCGGCTTGCCGGACTCACCCCGCACAGCCGCTCGCCAGGTCGCCGAATTCCGCACACTTTCGGCGTCGAATGGACGATCGCATCCCACGATCGAGATCGATCCGCTTCGGCTCCGGCACTATCTCCGGTCGGGCGTCGCGATTCCTGTCCAGTGTTTCCATGGCCTTGCCCGCCGACTCCGGTCCCGCCTCCGGGCCGCACCCCGCCCATTAGTCATTCTTCAACTGAACGTATCCGATTGTATGGGGGGCTTTCCTCGCCATTCTTGATCAAGCGCTCCATTGCCTGCGTCGCGACAGCCAGGAGGGGGTAGCCTTCCCAGATCACCTGATGACCGGCTAGCGCGTCATGCTTCCGGTTGAGGTAGCCGCCCGGCCGCGCAATCAGCAGGATCGCGCAGCCAAGCGACAGCGGTGGCACCTCCGGGCCTTTGCCAACCGCCGTTGGAGCGAGGTCGCCGCGTTGCGCGGCAGTCGAGGGAAGAACAATCCCTCGTTCGATCGCGAAATCGCACAACACCGCGATTTCAACCTTCGAGAACATGGTTTCGGCTGTGAGCGCTCACGATAAATGAGGGACTACTATTCACATTGTTCGATAGTTTCGTTCCGGTGACGTTTCCCGTTTCCAGTTCCTTGCCTGCCTGGGGAGTCGGCAAGCGGAAACGCGCTTCTGGGCAGTCTTGCACACGGATGCCCTCAAGAAGCAGGTTGTCAGCGTGACTGCCCTGCATCCAGGCGCACAATGCCCCTGCGCTTTCTACTTGGAGGAGAAGTTCCCTCTCTTAATGAACGTGACCGAAATGTCCTAATGTTCCGTCAATTAATGAGATTACGCACAAGCAGGGGTGAGCTGCGCCCGGCATTTGAAGACCTTGAACACCGGACGGGCATCGCCGGTGGGAGAGGCAGGATTGCGTTGCATTTGTGTTGCATTGTTGTTGCTTCATTGAGCGATTCGTACCACCGTTTCTGCAAATGCGCAAGCGAAACCACTTTCTTGTCAAGTTATCCATATAAACCCCTTTCTATTCGCCGGAAATAACTTCAATCTCACCCATCAAATTGCCACTCGAAGAGTCGATTGCGACAATTCTCGCTCTATCCGAGCCTGCCTCTCGAATCGTCAGGAGAACATGGCCTTTATCGGATGACGCTGCAGCGAGCCTCTCCCCGGGACGCAACTCGATCGAAATTGCAAACGGAGTCGCTGAAGAACTGCTCCCGGACAATCCATCCCAGTCGAATTGGGAGATTTTGACGACAATCGCCACAATGACAACTATCATCGCCGCGAAAAGGAGCGTTGTGAGCACGATTACGAGTCGGCGCAAGAACCGCAGGCGCGGCGGCTCGTCGTCGACCGCGCTTCCGGGTTCCGGCGCGGTGTTCATCATGTCAGAAATCCTTACCGTAACAATCGGGCGTACCGGCGATGGCCTTCGGCTCGACCGTGCACTGACGCTCGCTGCACAAGAGGCCGCTTTCGATTGCGATGTACCACGTCTCAGCCGCACGCGCATACGCGCATTGATCGAAGATGGCCGGATTTGCGCGTCCGGCGCGCCGGACCAATCGCTGAATCCGTCAAAGGTTGCCCGCGAGAGCGAGCAATTCCAGATTTCCCTCCCCGCCATGGCGCCTTCGCCGCTTGCGCCCGAATCCATTCCGCTGCAGGTCGTGCACGAGGATTCGGAACTGCTTGTCGTCGACAAACCGGCCGGCATGGTCGTTCACCCCGCGCCTGGGGTTTCCGGGGGAACCCTTGTAAACGCGCTGCTCGCACACGGGGATGGCCGGCTTTCGGGCATTGGCCATCCCTGGCGTCCCGGAATCGTGCATCGCACCGATCGGGGTACCAGCGGCCTTCTGGTGGTCGCCAAGACCGACCGGGCTCACGCGGACCTTGCAGACTGCTTTGCGCGGCATGAAGCCGGCCGCGAATACCTCGCGATTTCCTGGGGGGTGCCTTCCCGGTCAGATCCAAGAGTCGCGAATCTCAAGGGTGTCAGTTTTGAGCCTGGGGGCTGGATTCGAATTCAACTGAATATCGGGGTTCATCCCACCCAGCGCACGCGCATGACGGTTCTGCCGGGACGTGGGCGCTCCGCAATTACGCGCCTCCGGGTCGACCAAACTGCCGGTCCCATTTCTGGGCCCACCGTAGCGTTGCTTAAATGCCGGTTGGAAACTGGCCGCACGCATCAGATTCGCGCACATCTGTCGCATCTGGGGCACCCGCTCGTCGGCGACAAGACATATGGAAGGGTTCGCACGGTCTCCCCTCAGGCGCTCAATCAAGAGGCGCGCGACGCGTTGACAAGATTCGATCGTCCTGCGCTGCACGCCGTCCGATTGAGTTTTCCACATCCGCTAACCGGAAAATTGATGAATTTTTCCTCTGAACCCCCAAAGGACTTCCGGTCGCTCGCACGGCAATTGTCCATGCCGCTGTCTCATTAGTGCCGTATTTCGTCGATACTTTTTCCCTTGGTCTCGGAACTCGAGCACAGTAATGAACGCGAGCAGACTGCCAGTACCGAGCCGGGAAGCCGGTCTCGCAAAGTATCTTGACGAGATACATCGGTTTCCCCTTCTCGAACCCGAGGAGGAGTTCGAGTACGCACGGGCATGGCGCAACAAGGGCGACACGCAGGCGGCACACCAGCTTGTCACTTCCCATCTGCGACTCGCTGCGAAGATGGCACTGGGATATCGAGGATACGGCCTGCCGATTGCGGACGTAATCTCCGAGGCGAATCTCGGCCTGATGCAAGCAGTTAAGCGGTTCGATCCGGACCGGGGTCATCGGCTTGCCACTTATGCGATGTGGTGGATACGCGCCGCCATCCAAGAGTACATCTTGCGATCCTGGTCGCTCGTCAAGATCAGCACCACGGCCGCCCAGAAGAAGCTCTTTTTCAATCTTCGCCGCGCCAAGAGCGCGATTCGCGCTTATGAGGACGGCGACCTGCGCCCCGAGCATTTGAAGCAGATCGCCGAAAGCCTGAACGTCTCCGAAACTGACGTCATACAGATGAACCGCCGCTTGGCCGGGACAGGGGATGCGTCCCTGAATGTGACCATGGGCAACGAGGAAGGCGCCCCAGAATGGCAGGAATGGATTTCCGATGATGACGGCGACCAAGCCTCCGCCCTGGCTGAAGCCGACGAGGCCGAAAAACGCCACGCGTTTCTCCTGAGCGCGATGGACGCGCTGAACGACCGGGAAAAACGCATCTTCATGGAACGGCGCCTCAACGAAGAACCCTTGACGCTTGAGAAACTCGCGAAAGAATTTGGCGTCTCGCGCGAAAGAATTCGCCAAATCGAAACACGCGCATTCGAAAAAGTCCAGAAAAAGGTGCGCGAACTCGCGATGGAGCGCGGTCTCCTGGAGAACGTTTCCGGGTGAATTCCGCCTGTCAGTCTTCGAGCGCTTCCGCTTCGTCGATCGTATCGGATATCACGTCGAGGCCCGCGCGCCAGAAGCCCGGTTCCCTCAAGTCCAGCCCGAACGGCGCCAGCAACTCGCCGTGCAGGCGCGACCCGCCAGCCCGCAGCATTTCAACGTAGTTTTCAACGAAATTTGCTTCCCCCCGGCGGTGGAGCGCGTAGAGCGTGTTTACCAGCCCGTCTCCGAAGGCGTAGGCATATACGTAAAAGGGCGAATGGATGAAGTGAGGAACATAGCACCAGAAATTCTCGTATCCTTCGTTCAATCTCATCGCAGGACCCAGGCTTTCCCCGGCGGTTTCCAGCCAGATCTTTCCGAATTCCGCAGCCGTCAGTTCCCCGTCACGCCGGGTTTCGTGCACACGGGACTCGAACTCGTAAAACGAGATTTGCCGCACCACTGTGTTGATCATGTCCTCGGCCTTGCCAACGAGCAGGGCTTTGCGACGGGCGCGGTCCGTTTCCTGATCCAGAAGCCCCCGGAACGTGAGCATCTCGCCGAACACACTTGCGGTTTCGGCAAAGGTTAGTGGTGTGCGGGCAAGCAATTCTCCCTGCTCGGACGCGAGCACCTGATGCACGCCATGCCCCAGTTCGTGGGCCAGGGTGGTTACGTCGCGCGTCCTCCCCAGGAAATTCAGAAGGACGAAGGGATGCACATCCACCGGACCCATGGCGGAAAATGCCCCGGGAGCCTTTCCTTTGACCGCCGGCGCATCGATCCAGCCTTCCTCGAAGAAACGGCCGGCCACCGCACCGAACACGGAGGAAAACTCGCTGTACGCATCCAGCACGATCTCACGCGCTTCATCCCATCCATATTTCCTGTCCCCCTCTTCAGACAAAGGCGCGTTTCGGTCCCACAACTCGAGTCGTTCGAAGCCCAGCCAGCGGGCTTTCATGGCGTAGTATCGATGGGAAATCCTGGGATAGGCCTCAACAACAGCGTCGCGCAGCGCTTCCACAATTTCCGGTTCAATCGCATTGGCGAGGTGCCTCGGCGTTTGCGGCGAAGGATATTTCCGCCATCGGTCGTCGATTTCCTTCGCCTTTACGAGCGTGTTCATGATGCGCGTAAACAATCGAACACTGCCCGAAAACTCGGATGCCAGCGCTTCCCACGCCTCTTGCCGTTTCTCCCGGTCGGCATCCAGCAGCAGATTCAGCGTCGGCTCCAAGGAAAGCGCTTCACCGCCGACTTCGAACGTCATCGCCGCAGTTGTTTCGCCGAACAGTCGCGACCAGGCGCTCGAGCCTACCGGTTCGTGATCGTGAACATATTCCTCAAGCAGGTTCGGGAGCTGATGCGGACGGAACGCACGCAAACGTGTGAGCCAAGCACGATAGCGACGGAGGGCAGCGCTTTCCGCGAGTTGTCGTTGCAGCGTTTCGTTTTTGATGGTGTTCAATTCCAGTCGAAAGAACACCAGCGGCCGGGTGAGTTCCGTCAACCGCGAATCAGTATCGCCGACAAATTTCGCGCGGGATGGCTCCAACGTGTCCTGCTCGTGGCGTAGATGCGCATAGAGCCCGAGCCGGTGCGAGCGGCGCCGGATTTCCTCGCAGCGGGACAGCGCATCCGCCAACCCGTCTCCGGACAATTCCGAAAGTTTTCCTTCGAAACGCGAGGCAAACGCGAGACAAGCCTCGCCAACCCAATCGAGGTCTGCTTCTACCGAAGGATGTTGCGGAGAATCGTAAAGATCCCCCAATTTCCAGCGCGGCAGTTCCCCCAGGGCGTCCCCGTCCCCGGGGACCCTTTCCATCGAAGAACTGCCGCGGCCAGAAGTCTCTTCGGACCGTTTACTCAAGCTCTATGACAACCCTGCGATTGAGCACGGCGCGCACTCCGTCGTCGGTCGGAACCGCGAGGTTGCTTTCCCCCACGGCGAAGATCCGCAGCAGCTCTTGCTCAACGCCTTCCGCGGTCAGCGCCCCAGCGACATTGTCAGCGCGCGCCTGGGAAAGCGTTTGGTTGTATTTCTCTGGGCCGGACCGGTCCGCGTGTCCAGTCACGCGAACTTCATCTACCTCGTCGAGCGCCTCTGCCGCTTCAGCGGCTGCTTGGATCTGCGACTTCGCAACGTCGTCCAGTTCCGAGACGTCGAATTCGAACAACACGACATAGCGGGTTTCGATCGGCTCCGGCGCCATTTCGACCGGTTCGGGCTCCGCCATGGGCATTTCTTCGGGGCCCTCGCAAAGTTCAAGCGCAGTCGACAGCAGCGCCCGTACTTTCGCAGGGTCGGTTTGCGTCCCCTCCCGCTCTTCCTCGATCCAGTTGTCGTAGGTCGCCTGGGCAAGTGCGCATTCCAGTGGCCGTTCGCCGCGATTTTCGGTGATCGTCGCCATAACGCTCTGCCAGAGCGCGTTGGCGTCTTCACTGTCGGTCCGATCACTGCGACCCAGCCCGTAATCTACCGTATCGGGGTCGATGGCGAGAACTTCCTCTCCACTTGAAAGCCGGCGAGCGCGCGAAATATATGCGCTCGCGTCCCACCAATTATCGTCCTTTTTCGCAGCGGCACGAGCAAGCCACACGTACTCACGGGTGAGATGCGACTCGAAAGTCGTGCCTTCGACATCTTGATTCAGGTGCCGTGCATTCATGTCTCCGAAGTTGCTGTCCGGCAGCACTCCACATCCAGACAGAACGAGTGTTGCTACTGCTCCGAAAACAGCCATCGGCCTTGCGTAACTGGCCATTTGCCTACCTCCTCGTTAGAATTTCCACGTGCCCGCGCCGCCTCTGTTCACTCGGAAGCCGCTTCCACTTTCTCAAACGCCGCGCGCTGCTCCAAAGTTGCTTCCGTCTGATATTTCTTTTTCCACGAATCGTACGGTTCGCCGTAAACGATTTCTCGGGCCTCTTCCTTGTTCAGGGACAATCCCTCGGCCTCTGCCGCTTCCATGTACCAGCGGCTCAGGCAATTCCGGCAGAACCCCGCCAAATTCATCAGATCGATGTTCTGGACATCGGTGCGCTTCCGCAGATGCGCCACCATACGACGAAAAGTCGCCGCTTGAAGTTCAGTCTGCCTCTCTTCGTTCATTGAGAGGTCTCCGCAATGACGATCCACAACTTGTCTTGCACTGCAATGATGACAATTTCTTGTCGAAAGCTCAAGCGGCGCAAACGAATTGGCCGAATTGCGGGTCTCAAACCGGTCATTTTCTCCGGGTGCTATTCGTGCTCACGGCTTGACCGGGTTCCCCACCTGTCAGGCCTCGGGCGGCGGCGTGGCGGACCGCTCGCCAGACTTTCGCTTCCCGTTACTGCTCTCGTACCGATAGAAGCGCCCTCTTCGATACTGGTCTTCAGCGTATCGCACCAATACTCCAATTGACGCCACCACGGGAACCGCGACCAGCAGGCCGGCGAATCCAAATAGATTACCTCCCGCGATGAGCGCGAATAGCAGCCAAACCGGGTGCAGTCCGACGTTTCGTCCCACCAGCCGAGGTGAAAGATAATACGATTCCGCGACTTGGCCCGCCGCGAAAATTGCAACCACCGCAGCAATTGGCGAGAATTCCGGATAATATTGGAACAAGGCGACGCCGGTCGCCACGCCAAACCCGATTCCGGTGCCGACATACGGAATGAAACTCACCAGGCCCGCCGCCAATCCGATTACGGCGGCGTATTCGAGACCGACCACACTCAGCGCGATGGCGTAGAACGCGGCCAGGATTGTGCAAACCAGGACTTGTCCCCGCACGAAGGCGGCGAGCACACGATCTATGTCACTCGCCATTTTGCGAACCGTTTCCACCAGATCCCGGGGAATCAACCCGTCAACGTGTGAAACAGCCCGGTCCCAATCCACGAGGAGATAGTAGCCCACCACCGGACTCACCACGGCGAATGCGACCGCATCGATCAGCGCCACTCCGCCTGCCAGCGCCGCCTTAAGCGTGCTTGTGCCGGCCGACGGCCCCGCCGCTCGAAGCGAATCGGCAATTTCCGCCGCCAGGAAGGCGCCGAATTCCCCGCTGATTTCCGATTCCGCCAAGCTCGCGAGGAACGCGCGCAATTGCGTGATCAGCGCCGGCAGCCGGTCGATCAACCCACTTGTCTGGGAAAGGAGGACCGGAACCAGCAACAGGAACACGGCAGCCACAAACAGGAAGGCAAGCCCCATTACGAGGAACGCGCCCAACGACCTTCGAACCTTTCGATTTTCCAGGCGGTCCACCAGCGGGTCCAGGAAATACGCGATCGCGGCACCCGTGAGGAACGGCGTCAACGATTCGCCGAGAAGCCAGAGCAGAACGACCGCGGCCGCAAAGATGGCCGCCCACCATCGAATTCGATTTCCTGCGGTCACAGCGCAAATTGCTCCTGCACTACCCGTTCTTCGAGATTGTGGCCGGGATCGAAAAGCAGGTCGACGCGCGCCTCTGCGTCGACACCAACTTCCACTCGGACAACGTCGCGAATCTCTGCGAAGTCGGCCACAGCGCTAACGGGACGCTTCCGGCTTTCCCTGACCTCAACACGCACCTCCGTCTCTTCCGGCAGAATCGCTCCACGCCAGCGGCGAGGACGGAACGCAGAGATCGGCGACAGCGCGATCAGCTTCGCATCAATCGGAAGGATTGGGCCGTGAGCGGAAAAGTTGTACGCGGTGCTGCCCGCGGGAGTCGACACGATAACTCCATCGCAAACCAATTCGGCGAGCCGCTCCCGGCCGTCTGCGAATATCCTGAGCTTGGCCGACTGGCGTGTCTGCCGGTAGAGCGAGACCTCGTTGAAAGCGAGCGCTTCGCGATCGTCACCGACCTCGGTTCTCGCTCGCATGCGGAGCGGGCGGAGGCGGGTACGCTCCGCGACTCTCAGCCGTTCCGGGAGCGCGTCGGACCGGTACGTGTTCATCAGGAACCCGACGGAACCAAAGTTCATTCCAAATACCGGGCAGCCCAGATCTAGTGCCTCATGAAGGACCTGGAGCATGAAACCGTCACCGCCGAGCGCCACGAGCGCATCTGCGTTATCCGGGGTCTTCGCGCCATACCGCTGTTCCAGCCGAGTATGCGCTGCTCGCGCATCCGGATGGTCCGACGCGGTGAAGTGCAGGCGATCAAATTCGGCCATGTTTGCCTCTTTCCCGGCATGGCAACAGAATCGTTCGCATTCCCCGCCACTACTGTATGATGTATCTGGAGCCAAGATCATATATCAAGTATCGTTGTCCGTGTGTGCCGGTTGAATCTCCTCTTACGGCGCCCGAATTGGAGAATCCCATGGACGCTGAATCCTCCTCGCCTCCGTTCTTCTCCACAAGCTTGGCGGAGGGCGATCCCGATATTTCGGAAGCCGTCGCTTCCGAGGTGAACCGGCAGCAACAGGAGATCGAACTCATCGCTTCCGAGAACATCGTCTCGAGCGCCGTTCTGGAAGCGCTCGGCACACCGCTCACCAACAAGTATGCGGAAGGCTATCCGGGCCGAAGATACTACGGCGGCTGCACCCATGTGGATACCGCTGAGGAACTCGCGATTCGCCGTGCCCGCGAGCTCTTCGACTGCGAATACGCAAACGTCCAGCCGCACTCTGGCGCCCAGGCCAACACGGCGGCATTCCTCGCGCTCCTCAAACCGGGCGATGTGTTTCTCGGAATGGGCCTTTCCGCCGGCGGCCATCTCACGCACGGCGCCCCGCCAAACATTTCCGGAAAGTGGTTCGAAGCCGTCCCATACGGGGTTCACCCGGAAACCGGACGGGTGGAATATGAGGAAATCGAAGAACTCGCGATGATCCACCGCCCGCGCCTCATTGTGGCCGGAGGATCCGCGGTGCCCCGCATCCTGGATTTTGCGCGGTTCCGGGAGATTGCCGATTCGGTTAACGCCATGCTTCTGGTCGACATGGCGCATATTGCGGGACTCGTGGCAGCCGGGATCCATCCCAGTCCGCTGCCACATGCGCATGTCGTCACCACAACAACACACAAGACCCTTCGCGGACCGCGCGGAGGGATGATTCTGGCGAACGACCCCGCGATCGGAAAACGAATCAATTCAGCAGTATTCCCTGGAATACAGGGAGGCCCGCTGATGCACGTCATTGCTGCCAAGGCAGTCGCTCTGCGGGAAGCGTTGCGACCCGAATTCCGCGAATACGCCAAGCGCGTTGTTGCGAACGCGGGCGTCCTCGCATCCACGCTGGCGGAGGGGGGACTGGACATCGTAACCGGCGGCACGGATACGCATCTCCTTCTTGCAGATCTTCGCCGCAAGGGATTGACCGGGCGAGATGCCGAATCGGCGCTTGGCCGCGCGCACCTGACCTGCAACAAGAATGGCATTCCTTTCGACCCGCAGCCGCCCACCGTCACTTCAGGCTTGCGACTCGGCTCCCCGGCCTGCACCACCCGGGGATTCGGCCGAAACGAGTTCAGGATGGTCGGGGAAATGATCTTGCGGGTGCTCGACGCCCTCGCACAAAACCCGGAAAATGGAGACCCCGTTGTCGAGAAGGGCGTGCGAGGCGAAGCAATTGCGTTATGCAGGGCGTTTCCCATCTACGGACAGCACCTGCTCGATACACGTTAGGACAACCAATGCGCTGCCCTTTCTGCGGAGGATATGATACCCAGGTCAAGGATTCCCGACCAGCCGAAGACCATTCCGTGGTCCGGCGGCGGCGGGAGTGCACGGGCTGTGGGGCCCGCTTCACCACGGCGGAACGCGTACAGTTGCGGAATCTCTTCGTCACAAAGCGGGATGGACGCACTGAACCTTTGGACCGCGAAAAACTCGGCCGCTCCTTGCGCATTGCGCTTCGGAAGCGCAACGTGGATCCCGAGCGTATTGAACAGATGATCTCCGGACTCGTGAGGCGACTTGAGTCGGCCGGGGACAGCGCCGTAACCTCGGAACTCATCGGCGAGATTGTCATGCAGAATCTCGCGCGAATCGACACCGTAGCCTATGTGCGATTCGCCTCCGTTTACAAGAATTTCCAGGACGCAGACGATTTCGAAGCATTCGTCACGCAGTTGACCCCGCCTGGGGACGACGACTGAACCCGAATTTGCTGACCGGCGAAGATGACCGCCGCTGGATGCGGCGTTGCCTGTTGCTGGCGCGCCGTGGAATGGGGCGTTGCTGGCCGAACCCTCCGGTCGGATGCGTGCTGGTTCGGGAAGGTGTGCCGGTCGCCTCGGCGCGAACCGGAGACGGCGGCCGGCCCCATGCGGAGGCGCTCGCCCTCGCCTCCGCCGACAAGCGTGCCAGCGGCGCAACCGCCTATATCTCACTCGAACCCTGTTCCCATGAAGGAACCACGCCCCCTTGCGTCCACGCGCTTGTCGAGGCAGGAATTCGGCGAGCGGTTGTCGCATTGGAAGATTTGAACCCCCGGGTCGCAGGCGCAGGATTGGCTCGATTGCGGGAAGCAGGGATCGAAACGCACGCCGGGGTGCTTCGATCCCAGGCGCTCGAATTGGTATCGGGGCATTTTTCTTGCGTTGGACGGGACCGACCGCACGTCACCCTGAAAATCGCGTCGAGCCTTGACGGTTGCGTTGCCGCCGCCGATCGCGCGCGGACCCAAATCACCGGATCCCGGGCCAGGGTACTGGTGGAAACGCACAGAAGAGAACATGATGCTGTTCTGATCGGTTCCGGTACGGCGCGCGCGGACAATCCCATTCTGTTGCCGACCAACCCCGGCCTGAAGAAGCAGCCGCCCATCCGCGTGGTGCTGGACACTGACTTGTCGCTGCCTGCGGATTCACGCCTCGCCGAAAGCACGAATATCGCGCCGCTTTGGCTGATTCATGGCGAAGCAGCGAGCGAAAGACGCCGCCGCGCGCTCAAGGCGTCCGGGGCGACCTGCATCCCGGTATCCGCGGCGGGGTCCGAAGCGCCAGCGCTTTCCGCCTCGCTCCGCACGTTAAAGGAACGGGGAATTACCCGCGTGTTCTGCGAGAGCGGCCCGAAACTCGCAACGACGCTCATTGCCGGAGAATACGTGGACGAAATCCTTTGGCTCACTGCCGGCCGGACGTTCGGCAACCGAGGACTTCCGGCTATCGCCGGACGCGCAGTGCGGGGATTCCGCTTGCGCGAGCATCTGCTCCTGGGCGACGACCTTGCTACCTACTGGGAACCGGTCCCGCAGAGATTCGGCGATTCCGGATGAAAGCGCGAAACACGCAGAGTGATTCGCGCAGCCGAAATCGCGGCCGCAACGGAAACGGCGTCGACGGGATTGGGTTTCCGGCACCACAGTCCTCGATCCTTGAAACACGGCCCATGCAGCGTGCTTCGCGGTCCAACTCCTGAAATCGTAGATCCGGCGGCAGACGAATGAACCAGATTTGGCGCCCGCCCGCGCTCAGCGCCACATGTGGCGACTTTCCAAATTGCCACGCAGCCTGGCGCGTCTTGACCGCCGAGCGTGGACGCCGCCCGCCACCGCAGGCTGCCTCCCCGGCAATGAAAAGTATATTGGGATGGTCTTCACGGGAGTCGGAACAAGCATGACCGATATAGAAATTGCGCGCGCAGCCAAAATGCTGCCGATCGTCGACATTGGCTCCAAACTGGGAATTCCCGAAGAGAGCCTGCTGCCGTTCGGCCACGACAAGGCCAAGGTTGCCAGCGGATTTCTGGACGGCCTCGGGAACATGGCCAGTGGCAGGCTCATCCTGGTAACCGCCATCAACCCGACCCCGGCGGGCGAAGGCAAAACGACAACCACGGTCGGACTCGTGGACGGACTCTGCCGGCTCGGCAAGCGGGCAGCGGTTTGCGTGCGGGAACCTTCCCTTGGCCCCTGCTTCGGCCTGAAGGGAGGAGCGGCCGGCGGCGGATACGCGCAAGTTGTGCCGATGGAAGATATCAACCTCCACTTCACCGGCGATTTTCACGCCATCACGTCGGCCCACAACCTGTTGGCCGCGATGATCGACAATCATGTGTACTGGGGCAACAAGCTGGAGATCGACCAGCGCCGCGTCGCCTGGAGGCGGGTTGTCGATATGAACGACCGTGCCCTCCGACAAATCGCGGTCGCGCTCGGCGGCGTGGGAAACGGGTTCCCCAGGGAAACCGGGTTCGACATCACGGTGGCATCGGAGGTCATGGCAATTCTCTGTCTTGCCTCCGGCATCGATGACCTGCGCGAACGGCTCGGGCGAATCGTCGTTGCCTACCGGCGAGACCGTTCGCCCATCACCTGCCAGGATATCGGCGCGGGCGGCGCGATGGCCGTACTCCTCGCCCAAGCCGTTCAACCCAACCTCGTGCAAACGCTTGAAGGCAATCCGGCGTTCGTCCATGGCGGCCCGTTCGCCAATATCGCACATGGTTGCAACTCGGTAATCGCCACCCGCACGGCGCTGCGACTCGCGGATTACGTAGTTACCGAAGCAGGATTTGGCGCCGATCTCGGCGCTGAGAAATTCTTCGACATAAAGTGCCGGATTTCCGGGCTGTCACCCGATGCGGTCATTCTCGTGGCCACCATTCGCGCGCTCAAGATGAACGGCGGCGTGCCAAAGGCCGCGCTTTCCGAAGAGAACGTAGAAGCGGTCCGCGCAGGATGCGCGAATCTCGGCCGCCACCTGGAAAACCTCGCGTTGTTCGGAGTGCCGACAGTAGTGGCGATCAATCACTTTGCCACCGATTCCGATTCTGAAATCGAGGCAGTTCGCGGCTATGCCGAGGATCAAGGCGCTGAAGCGTTTCTCTGCCGGCACTGGGCGGAGGGGGGCGCCGGGATTGAACCGCTGGCAGCGAGGGTGGCGGAGATCGCCGACAGCGGGATGGCAAACTTCAAGCCGCTGTATCCGGCGGAAATGCCGCTGCTGGAAAAGATCCGGACGATTGCGAAACGGATCTACCGTGCGGACGATATCGCTGCGGATACCCGAGTCGCGAACCAGTTGTCTGAATGGGAGGCGGCGGGTCACGGAAACCTGCCCGTCTGCATCGCCAAGACGCAGTACTCTTTCACCACGGAACCCGACTGGCTCGGGGCGCCGAGCGGACATATCACTCCGATTCGCGAAGTACGCCTCAGCGCCGGCGCCGGATTTGTGGTTGCGGTCGCCGGCCAGATCATGACCATGCCCGGACTGCCCCGCGTTCCCGCCGCCGAAGCGATTCGAATCGGCGAAAACGGCCAGATTGACGGCCTCTTCTAGAAAATGCCCGCTGGGAACCTACAGAGTTCTTCCGGTATCCTTCGCGAGGTTAGCGCGTGGCAGGATCCTGGCCGCCGGAATCACGCTGGGTAAGCAGCCAGCCCATTCCCGCCGCCGCCACGGCGCCCGCAATCAATTGCGCGATGACAAACCCGGGAACGCTCGACGGAGCAATGCCGGTGACTGAATCGGTCAGGAGGCGCCCGATGGTTACGGCGGGGTTCGCGAAGCAGGTGGAAGCCGTGGCCCAGATCGCAAGGGTGATATAGACGCCCACCGCGGCGGCCACGATGTCCGGGCCCCGCCGCGCGGTGGCCAGGATGATTCCGACCAGTCCGGCGGTCGCCAGGAATTCATCCAGCAACAATGGAAATCCCGCTCTGTCCGTGCTTGAGACTTGCATGATCGGCTCGGAGAAGGTCGCATGCGTCAGCAGCACAGCGATCGCTCCACCGAGTATTTGCGCAATCACATATAGTCCCGCTTCCGTCGGTCTGACTTCCTTGCGGATCAGGAACGCCAGCGTGACCGCGGGGTTGAAGTGCCCGCCGGAAATCGGGCCGAGAGCCCGAATCATCACAAATAGCGCGCCGCCCGTGGCAATCGCGTGAGGCAACAACACGAGCGCCTGATTGCCATCCGAAATGCGTGACCCCATGATGCCGGAACCGACAATTGCCGCGAGCAAGAATCCCGTTCCGATCGCTTCCGCCACGAGGCGCCTAGTGCAACTGTACTGCATTACGAATCCCCTTTTCCTTCGTTATCCGGAAGTCCGCTTCAGCCGGCTTCGGCTCGACCGGGCGCGGCCCACGACTCGGCTTTCTGGAGGCTCTATGCTACGGGCAACCCGCGCAAGTCCGGCAAACTGGACGGCGCACGCCGCATCCGGGAGACCACCATGTTCACCGGCATAGTAACGCATATCGGAACCGTGTCTGCGGTCGGCAATGGGCCAGTGCGGCGGATTCGCGTCGATTGCCCCGAGAACGCCATCCCGCAGGCGGTCGGGGCATCCATTTCCTGTTCCGGAATCTGCCTCACGAGCGTCGCCCTCGATACGGCGGATCCTCCGAAATGGTTCGAAGCGGACCTTTCCCCCGAAACCCTGGCAAGGACCGTTGCAGGGGAATGGCGAGTCGGGGCTCGAATCAACCTCGAACGACCGCTGCGCGTGGGCGACGAACTCGGGGGACACGTTGTCACCGGGCACGTCGACGGAACCTGCGAACTCCTGGCCAGGGAGCAACAGGGAGAATCCGAACGATTCACGTTCCGCGCGCCCGAACAAGCCACCGCACTCGTGGCGGAGAAAGGCTCGGTTGCCGTGGACGGGATTTCGCTGACCGTCGCTGCCGTTCACGCGCGCAATTTTGACGTCAGCGTCATTCCGCATACGCGCGAATTCACTACGATCTGCGATCTCGCGCCCGGACGAAGGGCGAATCTCGAAGTCGACATCCTCGCGCGGTACGTCAAACGGATCCGGGAGGTAACCGATGCCTGATTCCGAGCAGACCCAGGTCGTCTCCCCGATCGAAGAAATCATCTCCGATGCCCGTAACGGGCGCATCTTCGTGCTGGTCGACCACGAAGAGCGCGAGAACGAAGGCGACCTTGTGGTGCCCGGCCAGATGGCTACGCCGGAAGCGATCAATTTCATGGCGACCCACGGGCGCGGGCTGATCTGCCTCGCGCTCACCCCGGAGCGGCTCGAAGCCCTTGGACTCAAAACGCTTTCTCCCAAGAATCGGAGCCGCATCGATACCGCCTTCACCGATTCTATCGAGGCGCGCGAAGGCGTAACCACTGGCATATCCGTTCATGATCGCGCTCGGACGGTCGCGGTTGCCGTCGATCCGGAGAGTACGGCGGATGACATCACCTCGCCGGGCCATGTCTTTCCATTGCGCGCCCGCACCGGCGGCGTGTTATCGAGAGCGGGCCATACCGAAGCGGCCGTAGATATATCTCGGCTATCGGGACTGAACCCATCCGGCGTGATTTGCGAAATCATGAACGAAGACGGCAGCATGGCCCGGCTCCCGGATTTGGCGGTCTTCGCAAAGCACCACCGGCTGAAGATCGGAACCATCGCGGATCTCATCGCTTATCGCCTGCGCCATGAGACCATCGTGGATGAAGTATCGCGGGTCCCTTACCGTTCGCCCGCGGGACGGACCTGGGCGCTGCGAGTATTCCGCGACCGGATCGATGGCAGCGAACACCTGGCGCTGCGCTTCGGCGGCGACGATTCTCCCGCTCCGGTCCTGGTCCGCGTGCAGGCGATCAGCGTCATCGACGATGTCCTGGGGCTGGAGCCGTCACTCGCGCATCGCTTGCCGCATTGTGTTTCCTGCATCGAACGGGAAGGCCAGGGCGCGATCGTGTTGGTTCGAGACGGCAATCCCAGCGAGATTTCCGATCGCCTTGGCCGATCCCGGACGAAATTCGACCAGCCCCAGACGCTTCGCCAGTATGGCGTCGGAGCAGGAATATTGAAGGAACTCGGAATTCGGGAAATGACCTTGCTGACAAACTCCCCGCCCCCGCGCATCGCGGGCATTCACGGATACGGGCTAACCATTGCCGGTGTCCAGTCATTCGGATCGGAGGGCCGAAGTGAATAGAACACGGGTGTTGCTGGTTACCGCGCCCTACTACAAGGACATCGTGGACCTGCTGGTGACGGGAGCGCTGAGGCAGCTGAATCGGCGTCATATCGTGGCAGACTTTGTCGAGGTTGCCGGAGCGCTCGAAATTCCGGTGGCCATCCGCATCGAACACTCTTCTGGCAAATACGATGGATACATCGCGCTCGGATGCGTGATACGTGGTCAAACCAGCCACTTTGAAATTGTCGCGAGGGAGAGCGCGCGTGGACTGATGATGGCCGGAATGATGGACCGGCTTCCGGTCGGAAACGGCATACTGGCGGTTGAAAATCGCGAACAAGCCATGGAACGGGCAGATCCCAAGCGCCGGGACAAGGGGGGCGAAGCGGCTGTCGCGTGCCTTTCATTGATCGACATGGCGCGCCGACACAAAATCGAATGAATGTGCGTTCGCGTCGTTCCGCAGCGCGAATTTCAGCGGTACAGGCGCTCTATCAAATGGATGTTACCGGCGCAGACTGTGATTCCATCCTCACGGAATACCTGGATCACCGCCTCGCCGGAGAGTTCGGCGAGATCGGGGCTACCGAGCCGGACGAATGCCCGGGTGCTGCGGACCCGAAGCTCTTTCGGAGAATCGTCCGCGGCGCCAAGGATCTCGAAGTTGAAATTGAGACAGCGATTAATTCGCGCCTCCATGAAGACTGGCCGCGAGACCGTCTCGATCCGGTGCTCCTTGCCGTCTTTCGCGCAGCCGGGGCAGAACTTCTCGTTGCCCCCGGCACGCCCAGGAAAGTAATTCTGAGCGAATTCGTAAATGTTGCGGCTGCCTTTGGCGCCCCGGAACGTGAGATTGCCTTCGCCAACGGAGTTCTCGAGGGAATCGCTTCGGAACTGCGCCCGGCCATGGAATCCGAATCATGACTTTGAGCGCAGCAGACCGTCGCGCCCGCCGGAATGCCCTGCTTCTCGCCACCGCTCACGGAATTCTCGGCTCCCAATTAGGAATTCACATTATTCTCGGCGGACTTGCCGGAGCCCTGCTCGCTGAGGATCCGCGTTACGCCACCTTGCCCATCTCGATCATGGTGATGACAACCATGGCAGTGACCGCCCCGATTTCTCTCCTGATGGGCCGGGTGGGCCGGCGGCCCGGATTTCTGGTGGGGGCCTCCGCCGGCGCGATTGGAGGGAGCGTTTCAGCGCACGCGCTCGTTTCCGGTTCCTTCCCTCTTCTGCTATTGGGTTCCGTGTTTATCGGCGTCTACCAGGCGACAAACGGGTATTTTCGCTTTGCCGCGGCCGACATCGGTTCCGAAACGTTTCGGCCCAAGGCGATATCCTGGGTGCTCGCGGGCGGCCTGGCTGCCGCATTCCTGACAGCCGAGGTGGTGCAGCAAACCCGGGATCTGATGAATCCCGTTCCGTATGCGGGCACCTACCTGACTTTCATCGCAATCAACATCGCAGGTTCTCTGCCTGTGTTGTTCCTGGACCTTCCACCGCCGAGTCGGGCGCAATTGACTTCCGGCCAGCCTCTCTCCCAAGTGCTGCGGAGACTTCCCGTAATCGTGGCCATGCTTTGCGCAATGGTCTCCTACGCCGTGATGAACCTGCTGATGACGTCGACTCCGCTGGCCATGGTAATGGTTGGCTGCAGTCCTGATCAGGCGGCGGACGTCGTGCGCTGGCACATTTTCTCCATGTATCTGCCCAGCTTTTTCATGGGACACTTGATCGTCCGCTTTGGCCATATTCGCGTCATGGGCGCCGGCATTACGCTTCTTGCGTCGGCCGGTTTCGTGGCGGCTACGGGAACGGAACTCATCGCATTTTACGTCACACTCATTCTGCTGGGACTTGGCTGGAATTGCAGTTTTATCGGCGCGACGAGCCTGCTCGCCTCCAACCACTCCGCTGGAGAGCGTGCCCGCGTGCAGGGACTGAACGATTTTCTGGTATTCGGCCTTGTCGCCGTCGCATCCTTCAGTTCGGGCGCACTGCTATCCACTTCGGGATGGATCGCGGTGATTTACGCCATGGCGCCCGCACTCCTGATTGGGGCAGTCGCGCTCTTTTGCCTTGCCTGGGTGACGAAAGAACGCCGCTGGTCGAAGATCTGAACTCCATGAATCCGACTTGCTCCGGCGAATCGCTTGCCAGACGCAGCGCCCCTGAGAAATTGCGGGAACGGCGTGCTCCCGGGGATATGCGAAACGGCATCCCGCGAAAAACCAACCGCACTTGACGATATCGATGCGTCCACTGGACCCGACTTCGAAAACTTCGGCGCCCGGTCCTGTCTCGCAAAGCGCGAGATCCCGGATTCGACACCCGGGCGCGGGAACAGCCATTCGAACAATGTGGCGATCGTGGCGAAACCTTGAGAAGGGCTCAAATATTTCCGGAACTTCCGAAACCAATCGGGTCTACTCCACGACCGGATGCACATCGCCCTCCCATCCGGCGCAACTGCCGAACGCGAACGAACGTTCGCGGTTCGAATGTGCGAGCCTGCAAACTATTGCGCAGCTTCAAATCGCCCGACATTACCCAGCAGTTGCTGCAGAAGGCTGAATTCCCGGCCGGCGGTCGGCGTTTCGCGTTCGACCAGCGGAACAAGACGGCGGTTTTCCAGACCGTATTCCGCTACCCAATCCACCTGCCCGGTTGCGTCAAATCCGATCGCTACCACACGCTGGTCAAGCACCCTTGGACTTCTGGCAATACGGGTTTCGGTCCTCTTGCTCAGGTAAATCCAAACCGAATCATCGGCGATTCCCGTGGCCGCAGGAGAACCCAGTAATTCCGAAACGGTCTCTTGGTTGTCCTCACCGATCTTGATGTCCGCGACGTCGAACTCGCGCCAGTCCTGCCCATGAATTCGAACGATGGGAGCGCACGCGTCCAACGCCACCACACCAAAGGCAAGCACGGCTGAAAGGACTTGCGTTCTATAGGTGGATTTTCGGTGAGCCAACATCCCGCGTCTCCCCGCATTCACAAATTGCACGTGGCCCGGCAAGCATCAAATACTTGATGCCGGGCGATTTGCCAAGCTCCCGTTTCCCGTTTACGGACGCATCCGCCAAACCCGCCCGCCATCCGCAGGGGCTTTTGTAGTGAAGGCACTCTCGCTATGTTGCGGCACCCGGGTGAAATTCCCTCAATATGGTTCAATACCCGTATCTCTCAGAACATAGGTGTTCCATGGCAGTCCCCGCAAAAAAAGTTTCCCGCATGCGCCGCGGAAAGCGTCGAGCTCATCAGCGTGCTCCCTTTGCAACCCTGGCGGATTGTCCGGAATGCGGCGCCCCCAGGTATCCCCATCACGTTTGCAGGCACTGCGGTTCCTACAACGGGCGAGAGGTTGTATCCGCGCCTGAACCTGACACAGACGAGGATTACGACGAATAGAATCTCGTACGAGAAGTCGGGCCGGGAAACAGGCAACCCGAACATGACCCCCGAAACCGTGATCGCAGTCGACGCCATGGGCGGAGACGCGGGACCTCTTCCGGTGATTCGCGGCATCGAGAGAACCGGGCGGCGCTTTCCTTCGGTCAGATTCATATTGTCTGGAGACGAACAACTGCTGAAACGGCACATGGGCAAGAGCCGAATTCTCACTTCGAGATGCACGGTTCGCCACGCACCCGCCGTGGTTGAAATGACAGAGGCTCCGGGCGCCGCGTTTCGACGGCGGGAAGCCACCAGCATGTGGGGCGCAATTCAATGCGTTGCCAATGGGGATGCCGCAGTCGCCATGTCGTGCGGCAACACGGGGGCATTGGCGGTCTTGGCCGCAACCGGTCTCAAGACACTGGCGGGCTCGGCCCGCCCCGCGATCGCAGCTCTTTGGCCTTCCAAGAAGCGCGGCAAACTGACAGTCATGCTTGACATGGGCGCCCACTACACCGCTACCCCGGAGGAACTTCGCGCATACGGAATCATGGGAGCGGCCTACGCCCGAATTGCGCTTGGCGTGCAGCGACCCAGGGTAGCGCTCCTGAACATAGGCGCGGAAAAACTGAAAGGGCATCCGGAGGTGCGCGAGGCGGATAAACTTATCGCCGACTTGGCCAAGCGGCCCGATGCGACATTCGACTATATCGGGTTTGTGGAAGGCGATCAGATTACCGCGAACATCGCGGACGTGATCGTGACCGACGGGTTTACCGGAAACGTCGCGCTCAAGACTGCCGAAGGAATTGCAAGGTTCATTCGGGAAGTGATAACTGTGAACATGCGGAAAAACCTCCTGAGCCGATTCGCGGTGGTTCTCGCTTACCCGTCCTTTCGCGGCATTCGCAACTGGATGGACCCGCGGCGCCTGAATGGGGGCGTGCTCTTGGGGCTGAATGGCGTTGTTGTCAAGAGTCACGGACGCGCAGACGCAAAAGGGGTGGAGGCCGCGCTTTCCATCGCCATCCGGGTTGCCGAGCGAAATCTGCCCGCCGTGATTTCGCGTGAACTCCAGAACCTGTCCCCCGACGACACGGTAGACGCAGACCCGAGGGCAACCGCGAGCTGATGTCGGAGGTCTGCACGGTAGCACTGGGTTGCGGTCACTATCTGCCGCGCCGAATCATCGCCAATGACGACCTCGCAAAGACACTCGATACGAGTGATGAGTGGATTCGAACGCGATCCGGCATTTGCTCGCGCCGCATCGCGGAAGAAGGCGAATCGACCGCCGATCTCGCCTGCGCCGCGGCCCGGAACGCGCTTGAAAATGCCGGCATCGATAGCAATTCGCTGGACATGCTGATCGTCGCAACAACCACTCCCGACCGAATTTTTCCTGCAACCGCAACCCGCGTGCAAAGCGCGCTTGGCATGCGAGGAGGATTCGCATTCGACTTGCAGGCGGTTTGTTCGGGATTCCTTTACGCACTGGCGACCGCGGACGGATACATTCGTAGCGGTAGCGCCCGGCGTGCTCTGGTCATCGGTGCGGAGACGTTCTCCCGAATCCTCGACTGGTCGGACCGTTCCACTGCCGTACTTTTCGGGGACGGCGCCGGTGCAGTTGTTTTGGAAGCGAGCGATACAAGTGGCCTCCGTCGCACCGGCATACTTTCCGTTCGCCTGCGTTCCGACGGCAGCCACGAGGACCTCCTCTATGTCGACGGCGGCGTCCGCACAGGCCGCGTCGGTCACGTCCGAATGCAGGGAAGGGAGGTATTTCGCCACGCCGTTCGCAACCTCGAAGAAATCGCTCGCGAGGTACTGGACGAATGCGAAATCGAAATCGGAGACGTCGACTGGATGGTTCCCCATCAGGCGAATATCCGAATCATCAACAAGACTGTGGATGCCCTGGGACTTCCCCGTGAAAAGGTAGTCGTCACAATTGCCGAACACGGGAATACATCTGCTGCCTCCATTCCGCTGGCTTTGTCCACCGCGGTAGCGGACGGCAGGATCAAGACCGGCGACCTCGTGCTGTTCGAAGCCATGGGAGGTGGACTGACCTGGGGGGCGGCTCTGGTTCGCTGGTGAACTCTCAACGTTCGGCGTGCCCAGAATGGGGCGCGAACGGACTGTTGCGGATGGCGCGGCAATGCTCTTTGGGCCGCGGCAAAATCTGAACTCCTTGCGAGTTGCAAAATGTGCTGACGGTCCGTTGCACCATGTTTCTTCGGAATAGGAATTGACTCCATCTACAATAGTTGCAAATTACCATAGAACAGGATTGTCTAGAATCGACAAATCCAAAGTACAGCCTGAGGGAGAGGAACAAATGGTACAGCGGACGGTGACACGCAAGGACTTAGCAGATGCCGTCCAGCAGCGGATCGGCTTCTCTCGAAGCGACTCCACACGACTGGTTGAGAACATACTGGAGACCGTCATTCAAGCACTGGAAGACGGGGAAACGGTCAAGATCAGAGCTTTCGGGTCGATTCATCCGAGAACCCAGGGTCCGCGCACAGGACGCAATCCCAAGACCGGCGTCTTGGTGCCCATTGCGGAACGTACAACTGTTGTCTTTCGGCCGGCGGAAGCACTCCGCAAAGCGGTGAACGGTTCGCAGAGTTGAACGGAGGACCGAATCATGGCGGTCCCCGCTAGGCCATTCAGCACCATCAATGAAGTGAGCAGCCTGCTTGGCGAGCCCCCGCATGTGCTTCGTTTTTGGGAAACGCGATTCCAGCAGGTCCGGCCAGTAAAGCGCGCCGGTAGCAGACGATACTATCGAATCGAAGATGTCTCGCTCTTGCAAGGGATCAGTGTCCTCACTCGCAAGATGGGCTACACCATTCGAGGCGTGCAGCGCGTGCTCAAAGTACACGGCGTCGAGGCGGTCATTCGAATCGGAAAAGGAGAGGGTCAGCCGGAAGCCGATCTTGAACTGTCGATGGCGAAGACTGGAAACGGCACAAAAAGACAAGAGTCTCCTGCTCCGTCTTCCGGGTTATCGGAGGCTGAGCATACAGCCATTCAGGATGCGATCTCGGCCTTGCGCGAGATTGCCACGCGGCTTCGCGCGTAGAGCGAATCCGTTGTCCCGGTTGCTGGCAACCGCCTTTTCTCCTACGATGCGGGCCTTTCGGGCCGTAGCGCAGCCTGGTAGCGCGCATGCATGGGGCGCATGAGGTCGTGGGTTCGAATCCCGCCGGCCCGACCATCCGTTCGCCTGCCCTGTTTCTTGATCCCTGGACGACTCCAAGGTGGGGTCTGGAGTCCCGTCTGCCTCTCGAGAATGAACCCCGCGCCTTCCCATTTACCCAGGAAACGCGGGTACGACCCACTCTCTTCCGGAACTGGGGATATTCCCCGGCGGTGAAGACAGGCTTGCCGGTCGCGGGCCTACGGTTCGGTTTCCGGGCCCTGGCGAAAGAGGCGCCGCGTGCATGGTCGCGGTCCGCGGGCATTGCGATCGGTCTGCTTGTCTGATTCAAGAATGAATGAAGAATTCGATTCCAGCCCGTCCGGGGGACCTTCGGAGGGCATCCTCCCCATTCAGCATCTTCGACGGCTGATTGCCGAAGGCAGAATCCGGGCGAATCGCGAGTTGCTCCCGAGCCAATTCCAACCCGCGAGCATTGATCTCCGCCTCGCAGACCGCGCGTGGAGGGTCAGGGCAAGTTTTCTGCCCGGCGAGGAAGCCACGGTCGCCGACCGCCTGAACGACATGGCCATGCACGAGATTGATCTGGTTGCAGGCGCTGTGCTGGAAACCGGCTGCGTGTACGTGGCCTTGCTGCAAGAGGAACTCGATTTGCCGGGCGAAATTTCGGCGATGGCCAACGCCAAGAGTACAACGGGACGGCTGGACGTATTCACCCGCCTGATCGCCGACCACTCCGCCGAATTCGACCGGCTTCCTCCGGGTTACGCGGGACCGCTCTACACGGAGATCAGTCCCCGCACTTTCAGCCTGCTTGTCCGGGAAGGATCCCGGCTCAACCAGGTCCGTCTTTCGAAAGGCATCCCGACCGTGACGGGTCAAACGCTCCGGGCGCTGAACGCCGGCGCTCCCGTGGTCGACAGTGCCGCCGACATCGACAATGAAGGGCTCAGGTTCAGTGTCGACCTTTTCGCCGAAGAGGGCGAACCTGTGGGATTCCGGGCCAAACGCCACTGCGGCCTCCTTGATATCGACAAGACCGCGTTCTATGACGCAGATGCATTCTGGGATCCTGTGTACGCGACCAACGGCGAACTGGTTCTCGATCCCGGCGCCTTCTACATTCTCGTTTCCCGCGAATCCGTACGGGTGCCGCCCAATTACGCCGCGGAAATGACCCCCTATATTCCGTTCGTGGGAGAATTCCGTGTGCACTACGCGGGATTTTTCGACCCTGGGTTTGGCCACGGCCTCAAGGACGATGCCGGAGCGCGAAACGTCCTCGAAGTCCGTTGCCACGAGACTCCTTTCGCCATTCGTCACGGTCAGGTGGTTGGAAGACTGGTATTCGAGGAAATGCTCGAACCCCCCGATGTGCTCTATGGCAAGGAGAGCGGATCAAGCTACCAGGGACAGGCGCTCCAACTGGCCAAGCAATTCCGCCAACGCTGACACTTCTCCTCTTTGGAAGGCATGTCGCGAATCCGATGCAGTCCCGGAGCCTGCGAATGCCCGGGACTACGGGTTGGCCGGCACCGCTTTTTCCTCAACCAACTCCACTGCTCCACGAACACCGATGCCGGTCGCGACTGACGGACGCTCCAGCAAACCAAGTGCCTTCAATTCCTTGATACCGGGCAGGTCCCGGGGGCTCTCCAAACCGAAATGATCCAGGAATCCATCGGTAATGGTGTAGGTCACGGGACGTCCGGGCGCGTGCAGTCGTCGGCCCAATCCGACCCACCCCAACTCCATCAGCATATTGACCGTGCCACGGGAAACCGCAACACCCCGAATCTCTTCGATTTCCGCGCGCGTGACCGGCTGATGGTACGCGACGATTGCCAACGTTTCGAGCGCCGCTCGCGACAGCTTGCGCTCCTGAACGATTTCGCGCTCGAAAAGCCAGGAAAGATCGGGTGCGGTGCGAAACGCCCAGTGCTGTCCGCTGCGCCGAAGATTGATTCCCCGTCCGTTGTAGCGCACCTGGAGCGTGGAAAGCGCCTTCTTTGCGTCGCATCCCGCGGGCAGGCACGCTTCCAGTTCTCCGAGTGACTGTGGCTCGGAACTCGCGAACAGCAAAGCTTCCACCATGCGCTCGACTTCTGCCGGGTCTCTTTCCGCCACGTCCAGACCCGTTCCCGAATGGGCGTCCTGCTGGAGATCGCTAATCGGTCGCGGGAACATTTTCGTGTGTCCGCTTGTCCGCTTGTGCGCTCCGCCCGACCCGCCGCCGGACGTGAAGCGGAGCGAACGCCTCTTGCTGCCGTATGTCCAGCGTGCCTCCCCTTGCCAACTCGAGCGCACCGGCGAACATGCTGCCGATCGCCGAGCGCACAAGCGAACGCTCGCGCCACTCCTTGGGCAGGAACATGGTCAATGCGCTCCAATTCATGGAGTCCGGCACACCTGCGCGCAATCGGTCGAGCGCCTCTTCCACCGCAACAACCGGCGGTCGACTGAAATGCAGTGGCTTGTAACTGTCTCGCGTGCGAACACGCGCGTAGGCTGCCAACAAGTCTGCGAGGCCTGCCCGCCAGGAATTCTGTCGCATGACGACCATAGGCTCGGGCATCCCCCGGGCAAAGACGTTGCGTCCGAGTCGTGGGCGCCCCATGAGCGCGCGCGCCTGCTTGCGCATGGCTTCAAGGCGTTCGAGGCGTGCCGTGAGCAGCGCCGCGAGTTCGTCGCCGAAGGCATCCTCCTCATCCTCGCGTGGCAGCAGCAAAGTCGATTTGAGGTATGCCAGCCAGGCGGCCATGAGGAGATAGTCGGCCGCAAGCTGTATGCGTAGCCGCTCCGCGCGGGAAACATAGTCCAGGTACTGCTCTGCGAGCGTCAGGACCGAAATGGCGCGCAAGTCCACTTTCTGTCGGCGCGCAAGATCCAGAAGCAAGTCCAACGGACCCTCGTAGCTTCCGAGTTCCAGTACGAACTCCGAGCTATCCGTGAGTTCGCGCGTACCAGGGGGATTGAAGGCCCTTGGCATACGTTCAGCCATTCGCCACCTCCTTCCACCTTGCGGTGAGTTCGGTCAATCGGGTCTCGGCGACCTCGGCGTCCCAGTCCCCGGGTTCCGTGCGACGCGCTTCCGCTGCCTTCAAGCGCTTGAGCGCCTCGCCGGAGACAGGCCCGATACCGTTCATGCATTCCTGCATGCCGGCGCGGCAACCATCGCAGTGCAGCACAATGTCGCAACCTGCGAGCAAGGCCGTTTCCGCACGCTTCGCCAGCGGTCCCGGCAGGGCATCCATGCCCAAGTCATCGCTCAGCAAGACACCTTCGAAACCAATGTCTCCGCGCACGACCTCCCGGATGACCGAAGGCGACTGCGTAGCGGGACGCGAAGCATCGATGTCCCTGTACGCCACATGCGCCGTCATCGCGATTGGCATTTCGGCGAGAGCGCGAAATGGTTCGAAGTCTGTCTTGGAGAGTTCGTTTCGGGTTGCCTCCACAACCGGAAGTTCCGCGTGACTGTCGCTGCTCGCCCGGCCATGTCCGGGAATATGCTTGATAACCGGCAGGACCCCTCCCGCAAGGAGAGCTCGGCAAACGATTTCTCCCCGCCTGCCAACCGACCGGGGCTCGCTTCCCAAGGCGCGATCGCCGATCACCGGATGAGCGCCGGGCACCGGAAGATCCAGTACGGGGACGCAGTTCACGTCGACCCCGACAGAAATGAGTTCGGTCGCAATGGTTCGAAACCGGAGGCCAAGCATCTCCTCGCAATCGTGCGCATCGAACTTCGTCGAACTGAACAGTTTGCCGACCGGCGGCCATTCGCGCCAGTGCGGGGCGCCGAGTCGCGCCACCCTGCCGCCCTCCTGATCGATGAATACGGGTGCTTTTCGCGCGACCGCCGACCTAAGCTCCCCGACGAGCGCCACCAACTGCTGCGGGTCCACCGCATTGCGCGAGAACAGAATGAACCCCCAAGGGTCCGCATCGGCAAAGAACTTTCGTTCCTCCGAATTGAGAACCGGCCCCGAACAGCCGAATACAACCGCGGACGGCACACTAGAGATCCCGCCTTTCCGGACGCGGCACAGGCAGAGCCATTTCAGCTTCCGTACGACTCGCCACAGCTTCCTGCTTTCCGTCGTTCGCCTGAGGCGATCGCGCCCATTCCGCCCCTTCTTCAGGGAGGCCCGTCGGTTCGGCCTGCATCGCCTCCGCCTGTCGCCAGGCGTCCGGGCTGGTGTCTCCGTCAAGAATCGAATACACCTCCAGGTCCTTGAACGAGACCGAATGTCCTCCACGTTCCGGCGGAATACGTTTGGCGGGTTCTTCTGGTGTCTCAATGAGAGGAATGGTTCGTAAGCCGGCGCTTGCCGGAATTCGTGTCCAGTCCCAGGCGACGAGAAGCAGCCAACTGCTTACCGCGCCACCCGCGAGGAACGCAATGGCGCCCAGTCCAACTCCAGGTGCAGTGCCGATAGCGGGCTTGCTGCCCATTTTCTGCCTCGTGCCGCCATCGGGCCGGCGCCGTTCTTCAGCGCATCTCTTCCCGTGGTTCAATACCAAGGATACCTAAACCCGTAGCAATTACAACCGCAACTGCGCGAATTAGTGCGAGTCGCGCCAGGGAACCCTCGGGATCGTCTTCCCGGACGAAACGCAATTCGTCGATGGTCTTGCCCGCAGTCCATAGCGCGTGAAACTCCGCCGCCAGAGACTGGAGGTAAAAGGATATTCTGTGAGGCTCATGAGCCATTGCCGCCGCGCGCACAATTGCCGGCCATTCCGCAATTCGGCGAACCAGCGTCAATTCCGCCGCGTGCCGGAGTCTGTCACCGGCTGCTTCAGCGAGGGCCGCGTCCGACAGGTCCCTCCCTTCGAGGAGATCACCCGCGCGGCGTAGCGCGGAACACACCCGTGCGTGCGCGTAGTGCACGTAGAACACCGGGTTGTCGCGCGATTGTTCCAGGCCACGCTCCACATCGAAATCAAGGGGTGCATCGTTCTTGCGCGTCAGCAGTACAAACCGCGCAACGTCCCGCCCCACCTCTTCGAGAAAGTCTTGAAGAAGAACGATGTTGCCCTTCCGCTTGGACATTGCGAAAGGCTCGCCACGCCGAAGCAGGCGCGCCAACTTGCAGATCTTGATATCGATATCGACACTGCCTTCGGAAAGCGCCGCCACGGCTGCCCGCATGCGCCGCAAATATCCACCATGATCCTCACCCCACACGTTGATGAGGATTTCAAATCCGCGGGAAATCTTGTCGGCGTGGTACGCCATGTCCGGCGCAAAATAAGTCCAGCTGTTGTCCTCCTTTTGAAGGGGGCGATCCACATCGTCGCCAAACTTCGTAGACCGGAAGAGGAGTTGCTCCCGGGATTTCCAGTCTTTCTTGGGCATTCCCTTGGGTGGGGGCAGAGTTCCCCGGTAGACAAGGTCCTTCGCGCGAAGTCTCTCGATGGTCTCCTCGATCCGCCCGGAATCCTGCAGCGCCCGCTCGGATACGAAATTGTCCATGCGCACGCCAAGGGCCACGAGATCCGCACGAATCTCCTTCATCATCGCGTTCACGGCAACCCGGCGGACCGGCAGAAGCCACTCCAATTCCGGCTTGCCGAGGAAGCGTTCTCCGAACTCCGCGGCCAGTTGCTTGCCGACTTCCGACAAGTAATCGCCGGGATACGCGTCCGCCGGCAATTCGACGGTCTCCCCGAGCGCTTCCCGGTACCGCAGGTGCGCGGAACGGGCAAGCGCGTCCACTTGTGATCCCGCGTCATTCACGTAGTACTCACGCGTAACGCTGTACCCGCAGAATTCGAGCACCGATGCGAGAGCATCGCCGAAGACCGCTCCCCGCGCGTGGCCGATATGAAGCGGACCGGTGGGGTTCGCCGACACGAACTCCACATTCACCCGCGCCCCTGCCCCGAGGTCCGAGCGGCCAAACTCTCGTCCCGCGCGGAGCACACTCGGGATCGCCGCGACCAAGACTTCGGGATCAAGGTGAATATTGACAAATCCCGGACCAGCAACTTCGGCCGCGACCACCCGCGAATCGCGCCGCAGCTCCGCGGCGAGCAAGTTTGCCAGTTCCCGGGGATCTCGCTTGGCCGGTCTTGCAAGCACCAGCGCGGCATTGCATGCCAGATCGCCATGGCGTTCGTCACGCGACGAAGAAACCGTAACCTGAGAAAAGTTCGAGTCCGGGGGCAGCACGCCCCCTGATGCCAGTTCTTCCAGGATTTCAAGGATTCGGGCGCGAAATTCCGCAAGAATGTCCACTATCCGGCTCCCTTGCAGAATGCAGCTGAATCGCGATTTCGATCGCAGTCATGGCGCGACGGAATTCCAATCGCAACGCTACATGACTTGCCCTGCCCGCAGTATGCCCTAAATTCCATTGGAATATACTAGTGAGGTTTCTCGGATGCCCGATCTTTGCGTTACCGATGCCGCGTTCGACCGCCTGGGCGCCATCCTGGTCGACGAGGGTATGGAAAAAATGCTTCGGGTCGCAGTGCTTGGCGGGGGATGCTCGGGATTCCAGTACAGCTTCGAACTGGAAAACCAGAGCGCCGACGATGACCTGATCCTGGAGCGCGGCGAACTTCGGGTGCTGATCGACCCGGTTTCCCTGCCGTTCCTGGAAGGAGCCGTGATCGACTTCCGGGATGAAATCATCGGAGCCCGGTTCACCGTCGAGAATCCCAATGCGAACGCAACCTGCGGATGCGGAACCAGTTTTTCCGTATGAGCCTTCGTGGCGGATGAAGGAGCCATTCGCGTAGCGACCTGGAACATCAACGGGTTGCGAGCGCGTATCGATACGCTTCTTGCCTGGATTGGTGAGACCGCTCCGGATGTCCTCCTGCTTCAGGAAACGAAGATTCAGGACGATGCCTTCCCACGCTCCCGATTCGAAGACGCGGGGTACAATGTCGCGGTGCATGGCGAAAAGGCGTACAACGGTGTGGCGATTCTCTCAAGATTGCAGCTTGAGGATATTTCGTTCGGCCTTCCCGGCGATAGCGAAGACCGGCAGGCGCGCTGGATCGAAGCCACGGTCTGTCCGGGCAAGCGCATTCTTCGCGTGTGCGGACTCTATGCACCGAACGGCAATCCGGCGCCAGGGGAGAAGTACACTTACAAATTGAATTGGATGAAACGTCTTTCCGCGTACGCGAGCGCATTGTTGGCCAACGAAGACGCCATTGTCATGGGCGGGGACTTCAACGTGATTCCGCAGCCGGAAGACGCTTTCGAACCCAAGAGGTGGGGAGGAGATGCCCTGTTTCTTCCCGAGACCCGCATGGCATGGCGCCGCATCGTTCACGCCGGTTGGACGGACGCATTTCGAATTCTGCACCCCGAAGCCGGTCACTACAGTTTCTGGGACTACCAAAAAGGCGCCTGGGACCGGGACGACGGCGTCAGAATCGACCATCTCCTGCTGTCGCCGCAGGCCGCTGACCGGCTTTGCGGGGCGGGCATCGTCCGCGAACTCCGCGGGCGCCCGAAGCCATCCGACCACGTCCCGGTTTGGTGCGAATTGAAGGGTTGAAATCTGTCGGCCGGAACCGGCTGCGCCTGGAATTCGGACTACTTTACGTGGTCTTACCCTGTGGCTTCGCCTTGCTCGCGCTCGGGGACCTGATCTGGTACGCGCTCCCGGTGATGGCGGCCGCAGCCGTGATTCTTCTCTCGTTCACTCCCGGCTTCCGCTGGCGCGCCCTGCTGTACTTCGGAGCGGGCGACCTGGCCACGCCATTGCTCCTCTTTTCCGCCGCGTTGACCCCCGTTGCGATTGCCCTTCCCCTATTGCTGCGTCCCGAAGCGTTTTTCTGGATACCCCGACACAACCCGGAACTCTGGATTCTGATTCTGGCGTTTTACCCCTTCCTCTCCGCGCTTCCACAAGAGCTCATGTACCGGGCGCTCTTTTTCGAGCGATATGGCGCACTCTTCCCCGGTCGCAGGGAAGCCATTGTTGCCAACGGAGCATGTTTCGCGCTTGCGCACCTCTTTCTGTGGAACTTGCCTGCCCTGCTCCTCAGCCTGGCCGGCGGCTGCGCATTCGCGTGGGCGTACCGGGAGCGCCGGGCTTTCGGCCTGGCTTGGCTGATGCACGCGATAGCCGGTGGATTGCTGTTTACCACGGGTGCCGGCGTGTTCTTCTACCACGGCGCGGCCGGATAAGCCGAACCGGGTTTTACGGAAATACCGGTGTCTGCTGCAGTCCTGCCGTTTCAGGCAGCCCAAGCATCAGATTTGCGTTTTGCACCGCCTGCCCAGAGGCTCCCTTGATCAAATTGTCCAGTACGGACACGACAATTGTGCGACCGGAACGGCGATCGTTCGAAATGCCGATCAACAAGACATTCGAACCCCGTACTTGCTGTGTACGAGGAACCTGACCCGAGGGAAGAACCCGCACAAACGGTTCCCGTGCATAGGCGTCTTCTAGGCGACTCTGCACTTCTTCCGGCCCGCCGCGCAGGTAAATGGTGGCGAGAATCCCGCGGCTGAACGGCATGAGGTGCGGCGTGAAACTCGCCCGAAGCGGGCGCTTGGCCGCACGGGAAAGTTCCTGCTCCAACTCCGCCATGTGCCGGTGCCAACCCACGCCATATGCGGCGCAGCCCTCCGCCACCTCGCAATACGACAGGGATTCCCGCGCCGTGCGGCCCGCGCCGCTGGCGCCCGACTTTGCATCGATGATGATATCCTGCGCATCTACGACGCCGCTCGCG
Organism: Rhodobacterales bacterium; assembly: GCA_965219495.1. Classification (GTDB taxonomy): domain Bacteria; phylum Pseudomonadota; class Alphaproteobacteria; order Rhodobacterales; family CAZPXZ01; genus CAZPXZ01. Next base: position 4,631,857 of record OZ244777.1, on the reverse strand, counting down.
ACCAGCGGCAGGAGCGGCGTGAGAGACGCAGCCACATAGCATCCGGTGCACGCAACAATCCGCGCCTTCCGAATATCCGCACGGTAGGCCTCCGGAAGCCCGTACACCACCTCCCCGAGGAGATCTGGCGCGCGATGCGCCGCGCCGTACCACGTTTCGTACAGGCTTGGGTCACGAATCCGAAAGTCCGCCGAGAGATCCACAATTCGAGTTCGGCTGGGAAGGCTCGGAACGACGTCCTGTGCCACTCCATGCGGCAGCGCACAGAATACGATATCCAAATTCGAAAAATCGGTATCTTCGATCCGGCCCAAGCGCGGCAAGTCGAGCTCACCCAAATGGGGAAGCGCCTCCCCGGCCTCCTTCCCGGCCCAGCGATCCGCGGTCAGCGCCGCAATGTGAATCGATTCATGGGCCGCGACGAGCCGAACCAGTTCGGAACCCGTGTATCCGCTGGCACCCAAGATGCCAGCGTCATAGGTCTGCATGATTGCTCCGCTTTGGAAATCAGCTCTAGAAAAGTTCGGTGTCGCTCAAAATGCCAAGACCGAACCCGATTCTCACGCGTCAGCTCACCGCTTCGAGAACTGGAAGCTGCGTCGCGCCTTGCGTCGCCCGTATTTCTTGCGCTCCACGACCCGGGCGTCACGCGTAAGGAAACCGCCACGTTTCAGTTCGCGGCGCAGGGATGGCTCGAATGCCGCCAGCGCCCGCGCAATTCCGTGGCGGATCGCACCCGCCTGGCCAGAAAGCCCACCCCCTCGCACCGTAGCGATCACATCATACTGACCGTCTACGCCAACCACTCGGAATGGTTGTGAGACGAGCATTCGGAGCACAGGCCTGGCGAAGTACTTTTCGAATTCACGGCCATTGACCAGAATGCGCCCCGGCCCGTGCTTGACCCAGACGCGCGAAACCGCGTCCTTTCGTTTGCCGGTGGCGTACGCGCGACCTTGCGCGTCGCGTACGGGTTCTGGAAGCGGGGCCTCCTCTACAACCGGATGCACCTGCTCCATTGCGTCTCCGACTTCTTCAACCCTCTCCTGATTCTCGACCATGCTTTTCAATCCCTCGCATTCTTCGAATTCATCGACCGCAAGTCGAGCGGTTCCGGCGCCTGCGCCTCGTGGGGATGGGACGGGCCGGTATACACCCGAAGTTTGCGCATCTGCTCGCGCCCCAGCGGCCCGCGCGGAAGCATCCGCTTGACGGCCTGGATCACGATCCGTTCCGGATGGGCGCCATCCAGAATTTGTTCCGCACGGCGGGACTTGATGCCTCCCGGATAGCCGGTATGCCAGTAATACGTCTTGTTTTCGCGTTTCCGGCCTGTCAACCGAACCTTTTCCGCATTCACGACCACGACCTGATCCCCACAATCCATGTGAGGCGTGAAATACGGTCGGTGCTTTCCTCGCAACCGTACCGCGATTGCCGCCGCCAGCCGACCCAGCACCAGTCCTTCGGCGTCAATCAGGACCCAACTACGCTGAATATCAGCCGGTCGCGCGCTGTATGTGCGCATGGTGCCCCTTCTGCGGTTCGGCCGCGCAAACTCGTGCCATGGTCGCGAAAACGTTTCGTCCGCAGATCGGTTCCACGGAACGCGTTCGCAACGTAAAGAGCAGGCCCGTTTCCGTCAAGCGTCGTGCTTTCGGCCAGGATTACTTGGAATCGTCACTGTCCCGGAACGCGTCGATCGGCAATCATGATCCAGCGGGTGCAGGAGGATTCGCAGTGAGACCGAATTCTCAACCTCTCCAGGTAGCATTGCAAACAGGTGGTGCTCCTGACCGAAAGTGTTGTTGGTCGCTCCCCACAAGCTGCTGCGCTATCCCGTTGCCTGCAAGAAATCTCGCTGGCGCACTGCGCATACCTCCCGGCGCTCGCGCCGGAGACCTGCATTGGAATACGCGGCCACTGTGAAACCTACTTCTTGGGGACTTATAGACGAGAGTCACAATGGGCTCCCGACACTGTTCCACGCCGAGGCGGGGCAACCCCCATCCTTCGCCTTCCCCTTGCCGGCGCGACGGGAAGCGGTTTCCCGCCATTTCCCACCCGTTAACGGGCTAATACCCGCTGCAAGACGTATCACCGGAGCCGGCACTTTCAGCCTTGTTTCCAGTACAACGGAGTAGAGAGGCGCCGAAGCGCCAATTCAGGGATATTGTTACTTTAGTATAAAATCCCCATTTCTTGCAACGGTGTATAAGACCAACTGACCCTAGCGTGATCGACGAATCGCGCCGCTATATGATTTGCGACTGGAAGAAGACAAAGGAGATCACGGCAATGAGAATCGGCCTTCTTCAAGCCGGAAGGGTGAATGAGCGTATCGTCGAACAATTCGGTGAATACCCTGGAATGGTCGAAACCCTTTTGGGATTCAGCGGAGACGAGCTTGAGTTCCGCAACTGGAGGCTGCTAGACGGCGAACTGCCGCACTCACCACGGGAAACCGACGGCTGGATCATTTCCGGATCTCGACACGCGGTATATGACGATCTTCCCTGGATACCGGCGACGCGCCAATTCCTCCGAAATTCCTTCGATGCAGGAATTCCCGTGGTCGGCATTTGCTTTGGCCATCAACTTCTTGCGGAAGCGCTCGGCGGCCGCGTCGAAAAATCCCAAAGGGGTTGGGGGATCGGTGTACAAAGCTATGAAGTGCTCGCCCGGCCGCGCTGGATGTCGGATGCGTCCGAAACGGTATCTTTCCAGTCGATTCACCAAGACCAAATTGTCGAATTACCTCCAGAGACGGAAGTGATCGCTGGTTCGGAGTTTTGTCCATACGGCATGGTGGCCTATGGCGATTTTGGATTTTCCGTCCAGGCGCATCCGGAATTTACAAGGAAATTCTCCCGCGCACTTCTCGAAGCGCTCCGCGGTGATCGAATTCCCCGGAAAACGGTGGATCTGGCTCTCCAGACGCTCGAATTACCGACAGACGCCGGAAACTTTTCGGTCTGGACGAAGAATTTTTTCGCCTGTAGCCGCGCTACCAGAAATCCGGAACTCTAGTCCGAATCGCTGCCTGCCATCACGATCTGCTCTTTGATACGAAGCTTCTCCCGCTTGAGTTTCCGAATGTAGAGATCCTCGGATCCCGGCCTGCGCTCTTCCTCGGCGATTTGTTCGTCAAGCTCCTTGTGTCGCCGCTGAAGTTCGGAAAGTTGGGAAAAGTCGGTCATCGGAACCTCCTTTGTTGCGAAATTGCTGCAATACCAATTTGCAATGTAATTGCCGGATCAATAATTGGAAGGACTGCCTTCAGCTTCCGCCAGGAACTCCGGTACGTGCGCCTCAGTTCTTCCGTGCCGGCACTGGCCATCGGGTAGCCGTAAGAAACCTCGGCAACTCCAACTACCCCGCAAATCAGCTTCATGCGGGAGGTCATTTTCGACGGCTCGTTCCTTCTCCTTTGCTGCGGCCCTCTTGTCCGCTTGCCTCCCGGGCTGACCGGACCTGAGGAACTCCGTGTTTCCTCGGCCACCCGGGGCTCTTACTTCCGGGCTCTCAGGTCGCCGGGTCAACCCGTACGTCTGCGAGTTCTAACTACGGCGCCACACTGAGAATTGCGCCGGCAGGACTTTCACCTATAGGTATAGCAACCAGTCTCGCTTCGCTGTGGCCCTTGACCTTCTTGCCGCCGTCGCAACCGCGCGGCCCTCCGCTCTCGGTCGTCTTCGCGCTCTGGCTGTCCAATCGCGCCCACCGTCGGCTCCGCCGCGCTCCAGAGCGCATCCAGCCGCTCCCGCGCGACCAGGGCGTAGAAATAATTCTGAACCGTCGTAAAGAGCGGGAAATCCTTGGGTAAGGCCCGCCATTGGCAGCCCGCGCCGGCCATGTACAGGATCGCGTTCGCGACTTCGCGAAGGTCCGTGGTGCGGTAGTTCCCGCTCGTCCGGGACTTCGAGGGACGGGGCTCGGTAACGACCCCATCTACTCGGCCCCCTCCGAGGGATGGGCAACTCCAGTTACACATGCAAAAAGAATTCAAGCCCGTCGTTACAAGTGACCTTGAGCGCAAAATTTCGAAATCGAGACTAATGCGCGGCGGGCAGCCCTCGCTCCACAAGACGTGTCCAATAGGAAATTCCAACCGGGATGATTTCGTCGTTGAAATCATACCCTGATGTGTGGAGCCGCGGATGCGATTCTCCAGCACCCAGGAATATGAACGCACCGGGACGCTCTTGCGCCAGATACGCAAAGTCCTCGCCGCCGGCGGTCATCGGAAAGTCGCGGTCCACAGCGTTTTCGCCGGACACATCATCCGCGACACTCGCGGCGAACTCGGTTGCCGCAGCATCGTTTACAGTGGGCGGATATCCTTCCGTGGCACGTTCGACTGCGGCTTCGGTGCCGAATCCCCTTGCGATTCCGGTGGCAAGCTGGCGTACGCGCTCATAGATTTCCACGTGCAACTCATCGTCGAAACTCCGGACTGTCCCTCCAAGCATCACCTTGTCCGGGATCACATTGAACGCATCCCCGCCCCGCATCTGCGTAACGGAAACCACTGCGGGTTCGATCGGGTCCACGTTTCGTGAAACCACCGTCTGCAATCCCTGAATGATTGCCGCCGCAGCGGTGATCGGGTCGCGAGAATGATGTGGTTGCGCGGCATGGGATCCGGACCCCGTAATGTCGATGCGAAACTGATCCGCGCGCGCCATGACCGGACCCGGACGTATCCCGAATTCGCCGGTGGCCAGCCCCGGCCAGTTGTGCAGTCCGAACACAGCCTTGCACGGAAATTCCTTCAGCAACCCGTCCCGGATCATTGCCGCAGCCCCCGCACCGCCTTCCTCTGCCGGCTGAAAACAGAAATATGCACTACCTCGAAAGTTTCGCGTTTCCGCGAGATGCTTGGCGGCGCCAAGTAGAATCGCGGTGTGCCCGTCGTGCCCGCATGCATGCATGACACCATCCCGGGTCGAGGCATGCGGCACCCCGGATTCCTCTTGAATCGGCAGCGCGTCCATATCGGCTCTGAGCATGAGCGAATCCGATTCGCCCGTTCCCGCTCCGTGGCTACCGTGAAGCACGCCGACAACCCCGGTTTTTCCCATACCCGTGCGAATTTCGTCAAACCCAAATTCACGGAGTTTTTCGGTCACGATGCGGGATGTTCGGGTCTCCGAATATCCCAATTCCGGATTTGCGTGGATATCCCGCCGCCATCCGGCAACTTCATCCGCCAGCGAAGCGATACGGTTCGTAATGTTCATTTGGGGTTCTCCGGAGATTTGCGCCTTGATACTAATGTTGGCTCTTTTCGCGCTCCGTTCAAGCGACGACTGAACCCGGTCCTTTCGTCCCGCGCGGGCCATGGCAATTGGCTCGGCTGCCAAAGAACCCGGTGCAGTTCCTCGGTATAGTTCAAGCCTTCGTGTACCGCCAATGCTGGCAGATGGACGATCTCGCGTTCCGTCCTCGGGACGGCGCGAATCAATACCCGCTTCGGCGAGGTTCCCGAACGTGGCGCCAAGGGGAGTACTTCAACATACGTTTTCCCCAGGGAGCGCACACAAACCTCCAATCGGTCCAACGGAAGAATTGCCACAAGCATTCCGCCTGGACTGACCAACCGCATTGCGCTGGCCATCCAGCCTCCCAATCCCGGTTCCCGTTCACGCACGGCCCGTTTCCTGCGCCAATCAGGTGAGGAAGGTCCCGAACTCTTGCCCTGCCAAGGCGGATTTGTCACGACAATATCAAACCGGGCTGAACAGAGGCTTGAAGGGGGATGGTGAATGTCGCCAACATGAACCGACCAGTTATCCAAGCGATTGAGCCTTGCGTTCTTCAATGACAGTTCCGCGAGTTCTGCATCAACTTCAATTCCGTGGAGCCGCAGGCCGGAAACCCGTGCCGCGAGACAGAAAGCGGTTGCGCCAGTTCCGCTTCCAGCATCAAGAACCATCATCCCCTCAACTGCCGGTGCCGCCGCCGCCAGAAGCACCGTAGCGGTGGTTGCTCGAAGGCCGAGCGCCGGCTGAAGCAACCGTACGTGACCGCCAAGAAGCGAATCTTCGGTAACAGGCAAATTGCCGCCGATCATCAGTCGCGAATTCCCCTCAGTGGACGTTGCGATGCCCACACCGTATATCCCCCGAGCGGCGCAAACTACACTGCCGAACATGTTCTTGCGGCGCGCCTGCGCAATTGCCCCTCGGCCATGATTCATGGAGACTATCCAATTTGCCCATGACTCAGAACCGAATCCGCGCTTCCGCCAACGAATCCCCGTATCGCCGTGTGCTCCAGTCAATCGGAAACGATCTTCGTGCGGTCGACGACTTGCTCGCCGAGAAATTGGAAACCACTGACGAGCCATTGATTCCCGAACTCGCGAGGCATTTGATCGAGGCGGGGGGAAAGCGTCTGCGACCTGTGTTGACATTGGCCGTTGCGCGGACATGCGGATATCGCGGGGAGGACCACATTCGCCTCGCCGCTGCCGTTGAACTCATCCATAGCGCCACACTGCTTCACGATGATGTCGTGGACAGTTCAACAATGCGTCGCGGGCGCGCGTCGGCGAATACGGTTTGGGGCAACAAGCTCAGTATCTTGGTTGGCGATTTCCTGTTCAGTCGATCCTTCCAATTGATGGTGGATACCAGCTCGCTGCGAGTCCTGAGCGTGCTTGCCGACGCTTCTGCCGTTATCGCCGAGGGCGAAGTAATGCAGACCGCAAGCACGCATGACCTTGACACGGGGGACCAGCGTTACATCCAGATGATCGGAGCAAAAACCGCTGCATTGTTCGCTGCCGCAACGGAGGTGGGAGCCTGTATCGCTCGTGCGGAAATGCATGTGACCGAAGCGTTTCGCACCTATGGGCATACGCTCGGGGTCGCCTTTCAACTCGCAGATGACGCATTGGACTACAGCGGCCGCGAACGCAGTACGGGCAAGTCTGTAGGCGACGATTTCAACGGCGGAAAGGCGACGCTCCCTGTGCTGGTCGCCTATCGAGAGGGCACGAAAGAAGCGCGCCAATTCTGGCGCCGCACCATCACGGAAGGGATCCGGCGAGAGGGCGACTTCGTACACGCCCAAGAATTGCTGAGCCAGACAAGTGCGATTGAGAAAACCCTCGCCTTGGCCGATGACTACGCCGAACAGGCGCGAACAGCACTGGGAACGGTCCCGAATTCACCCAGCCTCCGGGCGTTGGCTGACCTTCCATCCTTCGCCGTCAGCCGATCATCTTAGCCTGTTTCCCAACACCGGCGCGGCAATGCTCCACCATCCCGGCCGAAGTCCGTGCGCTTCGCCAGCCGCGCGTTCCGCACCTTCGCGGTCAGCAAATATGCCGAATTGCGTCGAACCGCTGCCTGACATGCCTACGGCGAGGGAGCCTCTGTCGATCAGCACCTCTTGCGCGTGCGCGCAGTCCGATACGAGCCGCCTCGTGACTGGCCACAAGTCATTCCGCGTTTCCCGGAGCCACTTCACAAGTGCTCCAAGCGAACTGAATTGTTCAGGCATTCGGCCCAAGCCTTCGCCGTACCGGCCTTCTTGCACCTTGGCCTCGAACACGGTTCGCGTGGAGATTTGAACACCGGGATATACCAGCACAATCCAGAACGGGGGCAAGTCGGCCGCCGGACCGATGTATTCGCCAGCGCCACGAACCCATGCCGCCCGGGATCTCAGGCATGCTGGAACATCTGCGCCAAGCTCGCGGGCGATATCCAAGAGCTCCTCGTCATCGATCGCGACCGGACAACGCTTTTCCAACAGCCGCAATACGGCTGCCGCATCCGCGGACCCGCCTCCTAGTCCCGCGGCCACCGGAACCCGCTTCGAGAGATGCAATCTGACCGCAAGCTGCTCGCCTGTCCGCGCTTCGAGCCGCCTTGCCGCGCGCAAAACCAGATTGGATTCATCAGCCTCTACCTTCTCCGAGAACGGAGCGGAGGGATCCAGCGTCATCTCAAGTTCGGGTGCCGGCGAAACGCTGAGAACGTCTCCAAATTCCGGAAACACCACCAGGCTTTCGAGTGAGTGCAAGCCATCGACACGGCGGCCGGTTACTTGCAGGCAGAGGTTTACTTTGGCGCGCGCCAGCGTTTGAGTCGTCGCGCCTCCGGCACCATCCAACGAGTGGTTCAATGCTGCGCCGGCTACGGGAGTCCCACTTGGAGCTTGATTTCGACTGCCTCACGAAGGGAATTGTCCGGGTTCAACGTCAATACCCGTTCCCACTGAAACCGTGCTTCCTTGTGCAGTCCAAGCCTCCAAAGCACGTCACCGATATGATCGTAAATCTCCGGCGCGCCCGGTTCGAGTTCCACCGCATACTCGAGATCTCTCAACGCGCCTTCATAATCGCCCAGCCGAAAACGTGCCCAGCCGACGGAATCGATGATGTTTCCGTTCTCCGGCATGGCGGCTGATGCCGCCTCAAGCATTTCCAAGCCCGTTTCCAAATTGATTCCCATGTCGACCCAGGTATAGGCGAGGTAGTTTGCAATATTCGGATTGCCTGGGTCCAGTTCAAGAGATCGCTTGAGATCGGCTTCCGCGAGCGCCCAATCGCCCAGACGCTCCGAGGACATTCCGCGCTCGAAATACAATCGTCCCATTCTGGGTTCGAACGCGGCAACATCGGCCAATGCCACCAAGTACGACTCCCTTTCATCGGACGGCAACATATTCAAGGCCATCAGCCGTTCCATTTCACTCACGTCTTGCCAACTGTACAGCGTTTCAATTCGGTTTAATTCAGTTTGCGCATGTCCGATCTGGTCGAGTACCTGCGTGTATGCCTCCCGCGCAACCTCATAACTTTCGGACCAACGGTGAACCGTGCCACGTGCGTAATGGACAACCGGACTGTCGGGGAATTGCAGCACCAACTGCTCCAAGTTTTCGTAGGCATCCGAATTCTGCCCGACCTCAAGCAGCGCGCGCGCCGCGGATATGCGAAGCTCCACACCCTCGACACCCTGTGCCTGACTCGCTTCCATAGCCCAGTCAGAGAGATTCCTTCCCCCAAATGAATCTCCGAGCGCCAGTCTTACATTCAAGTTGTCGGGGCGCAGATATTCCGCCAACCGGAACAGCAGCAGTGAATAAAAGCCGCGGCGTTGAGACATACCGAGGCGGCCGTTGGCGAGAAGGGATTCGACTACCCCGTCGACCGGTGCCGAACTGCCACTGGAGAAAATGTGAATCACATCCCCTCCAAGAAACGCTTCGCGCAATCTTCCCGAATTCGGGTCGCGCCGGATTGCGTCGAGATACATTGCGCGCGCACCCGTCTCATCAAATCTTGTCGCGTAAGCAACGGCGACCGGAGTCATCAGAAATGGAACATCCGCAATTCCCTCCAGGACTTCGAGACCCTCAGCCTCCATTCCCGCCGCCAGCGCAAACAACCCCTGGTTGTACTCGCGAAGTCGAATAATTGCCTCGTTCGGCTGGCTTTCGTCCTGATGGACGTATGGCGTGATCAGTCGCGTCCAGCCGCCCTCCAATTCCCCGATTCCCAAGTCAGCCCACGGTCGCAACAAGTCCGCAGTCGGACTCGCATCCCCTTCCAAGACTTCCAGTGCGGTCGCGTACTCCCCTAACCGCATGGCATCCGCATAAAGCACAAGGCGAGCCACATGGCTCTCGTATTCTTCCGCCACGAGCGACTCCGCGAATCTCACCGCTTCCCGGACATTGCCTGCAGCGAGCTGGGCCAGGACCGCTTCCTCAATGACGCCCGGATAATTTTCGCTCTCGGCAATCGCAACTGAGAAACTTCGAGCGGCAGTTGTAAAATCATCCCGGAGCAAAGCTGTTCGGCCGATCAAGTAGGACCCGAAATCTCCGCCCGCGTGCGCCGCCGGGCAGGACACGACCGAGAGTGTGCAAACAACCAGGACGAACGCGGCCGAACGCCGCGAGAACCAGCTACCCGATGGTCGATCAGGCAGCATCACATGTTCGGATAATTGGGGCCGTCTCCGCCCTGAGGAGTTGTCCATGTAATGTTCTCGGAGGGATCCTTGATATCGCAAGTCTTGCAGTGAATACAGTTCTGCGAATTTATCACAAAACTCGGCTTTGTGCCTCCCTGTTTCGCCACAATTTCATAGACCCCGACCGGGCAATAGCGCTGCGCGGGTTCCGCGTAATGAGGTAGATTGACCAGAATTGGAACAGTATCATCGGACAGCCGCAGGTGGTTTGGTTGTCCCTCAACATGGTTGGTTCCAGTAAAGCTGACATTTGTAAGGCGGTCAAAGGACAGTTTTCCGTCGGGCCGGGGATATTCGATAACCCGGTGCCGGTCCGCGCTCTGCGTGCTTGCTGCATCGGACCTGGGATGCCGGACCGTTCCGAATATCGGCCTGCCGAAAAGAGTTGCGCACCACATATCCAGGCCTCCCAAGGCCAGTCCGCCCAGCAAGCCGAACCGCGACCAAAGCGGTTTGACATTGCGCACTGGCCGCAGGTCCTTGCCTATCGCACCATCTGCCAGCGCCTGCTGAAACTCTCCGAGTTCATCCTGACCCCTGCCCTCGCCCAGCGCCGCATGAGCGGTTTCCGCCGCGAGCATCCCGGAAAGCACCGCGTTGTGGCTTCCCTTGATGCGGGGAACGTTCACCAGCCCGGCCGCACATCCGAGCAGAATTCCGCCTGGAAAAGCCGCGCGCGGCAGCGACTGCCAGCCGCCTTCCGTAATCGCGCGGGCACCGTATGCGATTCGCCTCCCGCCCTCCAGAATTGGCGCTACCGCCGGATGGTGTTTGAAACGCTGGAATTCCATGTACGGAAAGAGATGCGGGTTGGCGTAATCCAAATGCACGACAAATCCGACGGAGACCAGGTTTTCGCCGAAATGATAGATGAACGATCCTCCTCCGGCGCGCGTACCCAGAGGCCATCCCATCGTATGCGTAACATGGCCGGGTCGGTGATTTTCTGGCTTCACTTCCCAGAGTTCCTTCATGCCGAGACCGAATTTCGGGACATCGCAATCGGCAGCGAGATCGAAACGTGCGATCAGTTGTTTGGCCAGGGAGCCCCGGGCGCCCTCGGCAATGAACACATACTTGCCGTGCAGTTCAACCCCGGGCTCGTAGGATGGTCCGGTCGAGCCATCGGCGGCGCGCCCAAATTCGCCTGCCACGACGCCACTGACCGACCCGTTTTCGCCAAATACCGGCTGAGAGGCCGTGAAACCGGGCAGGACTTCAACCCCCAAAGATTCGGCGCGCTCTCCGAGCCAGCGGCAGACATTGCCGAGCGAAGCGATGTAACAGCCTTCATTGCTCATTAGCGGGGGCATCATGAAGTTTGGCAACCGCAAGGAACCGGCCGGGCCAAGCACCATGAATCGGTCCTGTCGGACGGGGGTTTCGAGCGGACAGCCCGTTTCCCTCCAGTCCGGCACCAACGCCTCGAGTCCAACCGGGTCGATCACTGCACCCGACAGAATGTGAGCGCCGATCTCCGCGCCTTTCTCAAGCAGACAGACGGAAATGCCGTCACCACCCAATTGCTTGAGACGAATCGCCGCGGACAGCCCCGCTGGCCCGCCGCCTACAATTACGACGTCGTAATCCATTCGCTCCCGCGCAATTTCTTCGGCCATTCCCCGTACTCCCCCGCCGCAAATTCCGCGGCAACGTTGATGTACCGCCGCCCACGCGTTTCGGCAATCCGCCCGAAAACCATCACGCGCGAGTCACGCCAGGCTTTATCGCGCCGACCACAAAGCCGAACGCTTCGCACGACACACCCATTCGAGATCTCGCTTCTTTGGTCTTGGGCGCCGGACGGCAGGATCCCGGTTCCCTCTCGCTGGACAGATCGTCTTCTGAACCTATCATAATCGATTGAGGGTCCACTCGGCTTGCTTGTAGCATGGGTTTCGCGAAACCGCCGCCGGCAAGACTTTCCGGACGACCATTTTTTCATCGCCAGCCAGCAGAGACCGCAACGCTTCAGGAATGTCCGCAGACCAGACGAAACTCCGCGCCAGTCTTTCCGCGCTCCAATGGCAAGCCGAAATCGGGGCCGACGAGGCCGTGAACAACGAACCGATCGACCGGTTTCAATTGACGCCCCCTGAGCCAGACAAACCGACCGCCCCCAAGAACGTGACTGCCGCAAGCCGCCGATCAGAGCCGGAAGCCGAACGTCCCATGTCCAGCCGCGACTCAAGCGCCGATCATGCAAGACGCTGCGCCGCTGCTTGCGAAGACCTGGATGCGCTTCGGGAAGCCATAGAGTCTTATGATTCCTGCCCCCTGAAGGCCGGGGCGATCAACACCGTTTTCGCCGACGGAAATCCCGCGGCGAGGGTAATGATCGTGGGAGAAGCTCCCGGCGCAGAAGAGGACCAGCAGGGCCTCCCGTTCGTCGGCCGGTCGGGTCGCCTCCTGGATCTGGCGCTTTCCTACGCGGGGCTAAGCCGCAAGTCGCAATCTCCGGAAGAGGCGTTCTACATCACCAACATCGTGTTCTGGCGCCCCGCCGGAAACCGCACTCCCACCGTGCAGGAAGCGCAATCGCTCCTTCCGTTCACGGAACGCCACATCCTCCTCGCCCAGCCGGACATCCTGATCCTGCTGGGCAACGTGGCATGCAAGAGCTTGCTCCGTACGGATACCGGTATCGTAAAGCTACGCGGCACATGGTCCCGCTGGATGCCGAGCGGTGGCGGCGCCGCGATTCCGGCGCTTCCAACGTTTCACCCCTCGTTCCTGCTTCGAACACCAAGGATGAAGCGCTTGTTCTGGAGGGACTTGATGTCTCTTCGAGAGGAGCTTGATCGAGCCGAAAGAGGAGAGTCCGATGGCTGAAGACGTTGCCGTTCGCGAATTCGTGCCGGTCAGGATCGCGTTGCTGACGGTTTCCGATTCCCGCACACTTTCCGACGACAGGTCGGGGGACTTGCTGGCGGAACGCATCCGAAGAGCGGGACATGTCCTTGCTGCTCGCGGAATCGTTGCCGACGAGCAGGCGGAAATCGCCGCACGTCTCGCGTCCTGGATCGCCATGAAGGGGATCGACGTGGTAATTTCTACAGGCGGAACCGGATTGACGGGACGGGACGTTACCGTCGAAGCGCACCGGTCGCTCTATGAAAAGGAAATTGATGGATTCTCCGCCGCCTTTCACATGGTTTCCTGGAAGAAGATCGGCACTTCCACGATTCAGTCGCGGGCCTGCGCCGGAGTGGCGAACGGGACCTATCTTTTTGCCCTTCCCGGTTCACCCGGCGCCTGCCGCGACGGATGGGACGGCGTTCTCGCTGCCCAGCTCGACTACCGGCACAGGCCTTGCAACCTGGTAGAAATCATGCCGCGCCTCCTGGAGCAGCACGCCGGCAGTTCCCGGTAACCCAAAATCCCTCCTGGAATTCGCGTGCGCGACACCCCATGCGCAATGGCCCTGTTTCGCGCCGAGGTTTGGTTCTCCCGCCCCTTCGCCTTCCTCTTGCCGGCCCACGGGAAGCAGTTTCCCTCGATTCCCCATCCGCGAACCGGTTAGCGGCTGCGAGGCGCGTCACCGGAACCGACGCCCTCAGTCTCCTTTCCGGTTCACCGAACCGCACCTGCCTCCAAGAGAGTAATCAAGTGCAGGAAGCCCCTTCTTTTCAACTACAGACGGGTGAGCCGTTGGAGATCTTCCGCCGTATCCACGTCATCCAACCACTGCAGGTGTGCAAGTTCTCCCCAACCTTGGAGCTTCCTCTCGGTGTCGGACAGCGCATACGGCCCGGACCAGCGAATTCCCTCTAGCGCGTCCCGATGCAGGCGGCGCGGGCTCGCGCGATGCCCGATTGCCCAGAATCCACCGTCGGAACAAGGCCCGAGGACAATCGAAACGCCGCCCAGAACGCGAAACGCCCGCATGACTTCCTCTGCTCCAAGCGCCGGAATATCCGAGCCCACAACCAGCACCGGCCCAGGCTTCATTCCACCCAGCACCCGCGCCAGCCGCTCTCCGAGATCGCCGCCGCCCTGCGGCAGACGAAGAACATTCCGGGGCCAGAAACAACTCGCCATTCCCGAGCGATCCGGCGTAACCGCTATCCAGAATTCCCACCGGGAATCGTGCTCCAGTCTCCTCAGAATTCGCTTTACCGTATGTCGGTACCACCAAGTGGCGGCCACCCATCCCGCATCCCTGGCAAGCCGCGTTTTCACACTCCCCATTATCGGCTCCCGGGTGAACACCACCAGCCTGTTCTTGCGGATGCGAGTCCGCTTGCGCTGACTCATGAATCGCTGGTTCTTTCGCCAGGTATCCGCCGAAAATAGAAATTTGCGATTCGCGTCGGTGAAACGCCGAGCGCGTACATCACGATACAGCACAGATTTCGTGCGCCCCGGTTCATCCAGCCTTCCTGAAGATAGCGCTCTGGATAGGTGCTCGCTTCAGTCGGAAGCAATTGAAGACGCCGCCGACCAATTCTTCGAATGATTGCGACGTCCTCCATCACCGGTATCTCCGGATACTTCCCGACGCCGTCATAGAGCGCCCGGGATACCAGCAATCCTTGATCTCCATAGGGGAGCGCGAATGCACGCGTTCTGAAGTTCGCCCAGCTTGCCACGAACCAGGCGGCCAGCCCCCCTCCCTGAAATCGCAATCGAAAGCAGGCTGCGGAATTCGGGAATTTCAGCATGTGCTGGCGAACTGCGTTCGGCCAGTTGTCTTTCAGCACCGTATCCGCGTGCAAGAACAGGAGCCAGGAGCCTCGGGCGCATTCTGCTCCAGCACGCAGTTGCCTTCCGCGGCCGGGCTTGACGGTAACCAGATTTGCGCCGATCGCATCCGCGATTTCTTCGACTCCGTCCGTAGAACCGCCATCGGTTAGCACGACATCTTGCACAAGCCCCGCGAGGACACCCTTCTGAATCGACCGAAGCGTGGGACTGATACCGGACATCGCGTGTAGAGTCGGGATCACGACCGAGAGCGACGGGACATCTTCCGATTCCTGAATCATTTCGTTCCGGGCGCCCGAAAACCGACAGGTTCGCCCGAAGGCTCCTCCACGATTTCGCCCTCTCGCATGGCGACTTTTCCCCTGACAATTGTTGCGACAGGCCAGCCTCGCACTTCCATTCCCGAATAGGGTGTCCAACCAACGCGCGATACCCAGGTCCCGTTCTCGATCCGGCGTCTGGCTGCCAAATCCACCAAGGTCAAGTCCGCATCAAATCCCTCCTGTACCCGGCCCTTGCCCAAGATTCCAAACACTCTCGCAGGTCCTTCAGAGAAAAGATGTATCAGTTTTTGCAGGGGAATGCGGCCGGCAGCGGCGTGCTCAAGCATGACGGGCAGGAGTGTCGCAACTCCGGGAAAACCTGACGGCGATTCTGGATACGCCCTGGTTTTCTCATCTCTCGTATGCGGCGCATGATCGGAGCCAATGGTATCGATTACGCCATTGGCCACCGCTGCAATCAGGGCATCGCGGTGGACCGCCTGCCGGACCGGGGGATTGACCTGCGCCAGATTGCCGAGTCGGGAGTACGCGTCTTCCGCCGCCAGGGTCAGATGGTGCGGGGTGACTTCGGCGGTCGCCAGATCGCGATTCGCAGCCAATAGCGGGATTTCTTCCTGTGTGCTTACATGTAGAACATGCACGGGACGTCGAGTCTGCCGCGCAATGCGAATCAGTCGTCGGCTCGCACGGAGAGCAGCATCCGCATCCCGCCAAACCGGATGACTTGCAGGGTCTCCCCGCTTGATCCGCCCCCGGCGCGCGCGCAAGCGTTTCTCGTCCTCGGCATGAACTGCGACGCGGCGCTGGCCCGCAGAAAGCACCGTACGGATGTCCTCTTCGTCTTCAACAAGCAGTTCCCCTGTCGAAGAGCCCATGAACAGCTTGATTCCGGCAACACCCTCGCGCCGTTCCGCCTCCGCCAGCCAAGCTGCATTTTCCGGCGTAGCCCCGATGTAGAACGCGTAGTCGCAGTACAACCGTCCGGCGGCACGCGCGAGTTTGCGATCCAACACCTCGTCAGTGGTGACGGCAGGACTGGTGTTCGGCATGTCGAACACCGTTGTGACGCCGCCCAGCACGGCAGCCTTGGACCCGCTGGCAAGGGTTTCCTTGGATTCGCCTCCCGGCTCGCGGAAATGCACATGGCTGTCGATCACTCCCGGCAAAACATGCAGGCCGGTCGCGCGAATCATGGCGCCGCTCTCGCTGGTTCCGAGGTCACCGATTTTCGCAATCTTACCGCGGCGTATACCAATATCCGCGGGTCCCTGGAACCCGGATGTCACCAGGATTCCTCCGCTTACGACCAAATCAAAAGCCGCGCCTGACATGACGTATACTACGCTCTCGGCTGGGAAGGATGCCAGTTCGAACGCGTTTCCTGTATGTTGGTATTGGTTTTCTCGCCTCAAAGGCAATCCGAATTGAAGATGGCATCATGACCTTGGCATTTTACGTTGACAAGAATCGCCGGATTCTCCAGTTCGCGGGCGAGGATGTTCGCGATTTTCTGCAGGGAATCGTCACAAGTGACATGAATCGCCTCCGTGCAAACCGTTCGCTTTTCGCCGCACTGCTTACGCCCCAGGGAAAATACCTGTCGGACTTCCTCCTGATCGAAGGTTCATCTGGCAAGATTTTGCTCGACGCCGCGGCGAGCCAAGCGGATGATGCGGCCAAGCGCATGCTGATGTACCGCCTTCGACGCGATGTCTCGATCGCGCCGGAACCTTCTCTGGAAGTCGCTTGCCTCTTCGGCGAGGATGCTGCCCGAACCCTTGATCTGCCCGAGAAACGCGGCGCCACAGGGAGGTGGCGAGGAAATCTAGCCGTCGTGGACCCTAGGAGCACAGCGCTCGGGGCTCGTGTCTATGGAACTGGCCTCCCGAACCACATGGCCTCCTTGGGCGCTAATTCCGTAACGAAGATGGAATGGGACGCGCACCGGATTGCGCATATGGTTCCGGAAGGGGGTCAAGATCTCGAACCAAGCGGAGTGTATCCGCTCGAAGCCCGCTTCGCCGAATTGGATGGCGTGGATTTTGGAAAAGGGTGTTTCGTAGGGCAGGAAGTAACGGCCCGCATGCGTCACAAAGCGGCGCTGAAACGAGGCATCCTCCGTGTGCGGCTGAAGGAAAATCCGCCGCCGTCGGGAACGGCCATCTACGCCGACGGCAAGCCCGCGGGCACGCTCCTGAGTTCCGCGAAAGGCGAGGGACTTGCACTCCTCCGCCACGACCGCGTTCAAGCCGCCGAGCAACTGCTCGCCGGGGACGCACACATTGAGGTCCTGCGCAGCTGAAGTTCCGCCAACGGCAGTACGGAACTTATTCGCAGGTCTCGCGGAGGCGCGCACGGTCGACACGCCAAGCGGCGTCCTCGGTTGCGCCAAATTGCTGGTACCGCCGCCCCGGTTCGAACGGGGGACCTCTTGATCCACAATCAAGCGCTCTAACCTACTGAGCTACGGCGGCCCGATCGAAGCACTATCATAATTTGATTGAAGATTCACCTTGCAAAGGCGCCAGAATGCGAGAATCCGAACCTTTGCGGCTGACCTTCACCGTTCGCGGCAACGGCCCTCCTGTAATTCTATTGCACGGACTCTTCGGTTCCGGTCGGAATTGGGGCCGCATTGCAGGCGCGCTTTCAAATGATTTCCGGGTGTACGCGGTGGACCTGCGTAATCACGGCGCTTCTCCGTGGTCTGACGAAATGGACTACCCCGGGATGGCGCAGATATCGCCGCTCTCCTCACCGACCAGCGAATTGCCCCAGCCACCATCATCGGCCACAGCATGGGCGGAACGATCGCGATGGCGCTCAACGCAATGCACGCCAACCTCGTCGCCCGGCTGGTGATCGTCGACATAGCGCCGGTTGCATACGCCCACACCCAACTTCCGCTGACCCACGCCATGCGTGTCGTCGACCTCGATTCCTGCTGACGGCGGACGGACGCAGACCGAATGCTTCGCTACGCTGTCCCCGATTCAAAGTTGCGGGCATTCCTGTTGCAAGACCTCGTCCGGGACGCGACAAATTTCCGGTGGCGAGTCAGATTTGACGCGACCGAGGCCAACATGGATGCAATTATGGGGTTCCCTCCTCGTCTTATACACTCCTCCGCGACCCCTGCGCTCCTTGTGAGCGGATCGCATTCAGAATATGTCGACGACAAGGGAATTGTAGTTTTGCGAACGATGTACCGGTTCTGCGAACACGCAGTCATCCCTGACGCCGGGCATTGATTGCACGTCGACCAGCAAGAGGCGTTCATCCAGGCTACCAAGGAATTCTTGAGCTACTGAGAAAGAGCTTTGACCAGCAACACGATCGATCGAATGCGCGGATCTTCCTTGCCTCACCTTGCACCAGCATCCCGATGGCCGGGCAGGACCGACCATGTTCCTCGTCCGGGTCGCTCGGCGCGTGTACAATTGGGCAAAGTCCGGACTGAACCAGGCCATCTCCATACCGGCCCGGGCAATGTTTCACGCTCCTGGAATTCAAGGCCGCAAACGCGGGCCGCAGGGGGACGGAAGCCGCGCCACACGAAGCCAGCCATGCCTGCGCGGAAGGTGTTGAGAGGATTGGCTCTGTGCATTCATGCACTGCCGGCGCGCGGGCGGGTCGCAAACCGCATGATCAATCCGGCGAGGAATACGCCGCAGAGGGAATTAGCGCGTTCATGGGTGGGAATTGGCGGAATGTTCCCGCCTCTTCCGGCGCCGGCAGGACCGGGAACCCGCGGAGCGGCCAGAGCGAGCCGGGCGGTAGTTTCACACGCGGCAGAACAGGGTCATGTCCAGACATGTGTATTTTCTCCGGGAAGCAGGGCGCAATAAGGACTGTGGCCTCGATCGTCCGGGTCAAAAGCAGGCTCAGGCCGCCGGAAAGACTTGCTCATTCGCTGCAACGGGAACTCTCATGAGCAAAGGAACCTGCGAACACGGGACGTTCGCGCCGAACCGAAAGCGCCTGATCGCAGACCTTTGCGGACTGGTCTCCGTGCGCAGCGTCAATCCATTCTACGATCCACCGGAACCGGGGCGGCGCGAGCAGGAATTTGCTGACGACCTGCTCCGGCGCCTGGAAACGCTCGGCCTTGAGACGGGCCGGCGTGAACTCGTTCCGGGACGTCCGAATGTCTGGGGGCGACTGAAGGGACGGGGGCCTGGACCTTCCGTGATGCTCGCCGCGCACATGGATACTTTTGGCGTTGACGGCTACGAGAATCCCTTCGATCCGGTCATCCAGAGTGACTGTGTCTTCGGTCGCGGTTCGTGCGACATGAAGGCCGCCCTCGCCTGCTACCTGGAGACGGTACGGCTGTTGCGGGAGAATGAATTTGCGCTGGATGGCGATTTGATCATCGCCGGTATATGCGATGAAGAACATGTCATGCTCGGGTCGCGGGACTTCGGGCTGAACGGCCCATGGGCGGACTTCGGCATCATCGGCGAACCCACCGAGCTCGCGGTCTGTCCCAGCCACAAGGGCCAGCTCGCCGTCCGCTTCCGGACGATCGGTCGAGCGACGCATTCGAGCGTGCCGGAGCGAGGCATCAACGCCGTCGAGGCGATGGGCGCCGTCATCGGCGCTTTCGCCGACTACAATCGCGAACTGCTATCGACCGAAACGGCCCACCCGTTGTGCGGCAAAGGACGATTCTCGATGAACGTCATTCGCGGTGGCGAAAACGTTTCCGCGGTGCCGGATCTATGCGAACTGGAGGTCGACCGCCGCTACCTGCCCGGCGAGAGCGTTGCCAAGATTATCGAGGGTTACCGCGAGCGCCTTCACGAATTGGCGGCGCACCGACCCGGTCTACAATTTGAAATTTCTGAACCGACACTGCATGTGAAACCGCTCGACGTGCCGGTCGACTCCCCGATCGTGGGGGCGATGCGTGACGCGGCACGGCTAACTCTCGGCGTTGTCCCGGCAATCAGCGCCTTCCCGGGTGGATCCGATGCCCCAAATCTGGGATTTCCATGCGTAATCTGCGGGCCCGGATCGCTTGAACAGGCGCACAGTACCAGCGAGTTCGTAGAGATTGGACAAATGGTCGATGCAACTTCCATATATCTGTCGACGATCCTGAATCTAACAAATGGATCTCCGACTTGACCGTTTTCCGCATGCCGCCCGTCCGTTCCGGTCACGGGTGCCTGCTTGGAACCGCCCCTGCGAAGAGGTTCGGATCCTTTTCAGCGAAGATCACCTGAACCGATCGGAAATGATCGGCAAAGTTCAGCCACAAGCTCCTTCGTTTCACCAATGGCGCTGCTATCCCCGTTATCAACCGACCTGAACAGCGACACAATCTGACTACCGAGACGCTTGAACTCGGTCTCCCGCAGACCGCGTGTGGTTGCGGAGGCGACGCCCAATCGCAAACCCCTCCACTCGGACGGATTGGCCACGTCGAACGGAATCGGGTTCCTGTTGGACGTGATGTTGCCCTGTTCGAGAAGGGTCTCAGCAGCCGCACCGGTCAGGCCCAGATCCGCAAGATCCAGTAGAACCACATGCGTGTCCGTTCCACCGGTAACGATTGCCATGCCGCCGTCTGCCAGGGCCCCGGCCAAAGCCGCAGAATTTCTCGTGACCTGTCTGGCGTAATTCCGAAATTCCGGCCGCAGTGCCTCACCCAGACAGACCGCCTTCGCCGCGATCACCTGGGTGTGAATGCTGCCCTGCACGCCCGGAAAGACGGAAGACTGGATTTTCTTGCTCCAGAATTCCTCCCGGGAAAGGATAAGCCCCCCGCGCGGACCTCGCAGCGTCTTGGTTGTGGTGCAGGTGACGATGTCGGCGTGAGGAAGCGGCGACGGGTGTGCCCGGCCCGCAACCAGGCCGGCGATATGCGCCATGTCGACGAGCAAATACGCGCCCGCCTCTTTCGAGATCGCGGCCAGATTCTCGAAGTCGAAAGCCCGGGGATAGGCGGAGCCGCCGGCAATCAGCAGGCGTGGGCGCGTTTCCAGGGCCTGCTTCTTGAGCGCCTCGTAGTCGATGGTCCCGGTTTCGCGATCAACCCCGTAATGAAGCGCCTCAAACCAGCGACCGGAGAGGTTGGAAGGCAAGCCGTGGCTCAGGTGTCCGCCGGCGGCAAGTTCCAGGCTGAGCACACGGTCGCCGGGCCGGAGAAGCGCAAAAAACACGGCCAAATTCGCTTGGCTGCCCGAATGTGGCTGCACATTGGCGTATGCACAGTCGAATAATTCGCACGCACGGTCGATCGCAGCCTGTTCGACGACATCGGCGTACTGGCCACCGCCATGGAAACGAGCGCCAGGATACCCTTCCAGCGTCTTGTTCGTTATTTCGTGACCCAGCGCATCCAGCACTGCCCGGCTAACGATGTTTTCCGAAGCGATCAATTCGATCTGATCTTGCTGACGACGCCGTTCTTTCGAAAGCGCTTCGGCAATTACCGGATCGGATTCGGCGATCGTGGAAGTAAAAGATGCTTTCACGTCATTACCTTTCTTCCACGAGCGACGAAGTCGCCACAACGATGGCTGCGGCACGCAACTCCGGCGAACCGCCAGCCTCTGGAACAGCGCGAACGGATCGCGTCGACCGTTTCCACTCGTATCCGCGTTTCGAACTCCATCCGGATTGAAACACGGAATGCGCAATTGTGGAAGCGCGCCACGTACGTCACGCTCAATACCGGAATGTCGGCATTCACGCGAAGCGTACGTTGAGCCGGAGTCGCGGCTCCGGTGTGTCTCCTCCACGAGCAGCTTCATCGCGGAGAATCGCGGCGCTTTTCCGGCTTTCCGGGATCCTCGACATTCTTGTTGAAGCTTCTCGCCAAATGAGAACAAATTCAGGCTCATGAATTCAAGTTGACAGCAATTCAGCTTCCGATTGCGCAGGCGCAGAAGGGATGACAAAATCGATTCAATACAGCACCAAAACTGATCCTTACATGAAACACGATCCCGCCTCCGTCACCGGTGACCCTCGGCCGGTGTTCGAGGTTTTCAGTTGCCGGGCGCGGCTTACTGCGGACACGCGCCGTCGTCTCGGTGAGGCATACCCGCGTGTCCTGAAGCGCCTGAACAGGTGCTCCCCAGGTTTTTTCCGGCGCAGGCATTTTCGAGAGCCGTTCCCTTGATCTACTCATCAAGCGGGATGGTGTCTTTCCTGCAATTTCTCGTCGCCAGCTGGTTGTAGCATGGGAGCCAAGTACCGATCCTGACGCTTCTTACGCAGCATGGCGCCGGGACTCGTCCGCAGGCATCCGCCGATGTGCAGAATCCGAAAGGAAGCCGCTCGGACAAAGTTGCAAACGCGGCGAGTGGTGCACCTCGGCATAGATGCATCGACTACACATGGCGCACTGTGCTAGGAGAGAATCTGAGGCTGACGGTCAAGCGGTTCTCCACATACGGCCGACCGGTTAAAGTGGGGCACTCTGGGGAATCTCCCCGGAGGACCGGTCCCGCCCGTCTGGATTCGGGTCCACGAAAACTGAAGCGGAAAGGATCCCGATGCAAGAAACCAGTTCTTCGAATGCAAGTCCTTCGCCGGATGATACGGCAGAGCAGGCTCGCCGCTGGGCGCGAATCGCCGAAATGAGTGGGCGAGTGTCCTCAGCATTCTGGCAGCGCCAAGCGAAGGCAATTGCCGACCGCGAGTTTCAGTTCGTGGATCCCGCCGCGATCGGCAAGGCATTTAGCGCTTTCACGGTCGCTCTATGGTCCAATCCCGACAAACTTACGGAAGCTTCGGCCGAGTTTTTTCGACAGGGCGCGGAACTCTGGGGGTCGACCGCCCGGCGGCTGCAGGGTAACGATGCGGACCATCCGGAAATCCCCGCGGACCGCCGGTTTCGCGGCGATGCCTGGGAAGAAAGCGCGATCTACGATCACCTGCGACGCGCCTATCTTCTCACCTCGGAGTGGATGCAGAATCTCGTAAAGGACACGGACGGCGTTGATCCGAAGGACCGCGAAAAGGTTGCCTTCTATACGCGCCAGTTTGTGAGCGCGGCCTCGCCTGCAAATTTTGTGGCGACGAATCCGGAAGTGCTCGGGCGCACGATGGAAACCAACGGCGCAAACCTCGTCACCGGTCTCGAGCATCTTCTGGCGGATCTTGAAAAGGGCCGCGGCGAACTCCGGATCTCCATGACCGACGAAAACGCCTTCCGCGTCGGCGAAAACGTGGCCGCAACACCGGGCAAGGTCGTTTACCAAAATGAATTGATGCAACTGATCCAGTACGAACCCTCAACCGAAAGGGTGGCGCGACGCCCGCTTCTATTCATTCCGCATTGGATCAACAAGTATTACGTCCTGGATCTCAGGCCGAAAAACAGCCTGATCAAATGGGCTACTGATCAGGGCCATACGCTCTTTGTGATCTCCTGGGTGAACCCCCGCGAAGACTTGGCGCACAAGACCTTTGAAGATTATCTCCGTGAAGGCCCGCTGGAAGCGATCGATGCGATCGAGCGAGCCACAGGCGAACGGGAAGTCAATGTCTTGGGATTCTGCATCGGCGGCATATTGACCGTCACCGCCCTCGCCCTGCTGGGTGCGCGGGGTGATTCGCGCATCGCCTCGGCTACCTTGCTTGCGACACTCTTCGATTTTGACGACGTTGGCGAGATTGGAATCTTCGTCGACGAAGATCAGATCGAACGGATTGAGCAATATGCGGCGGAGAAGGGCTATCTCGAAGGAAAGCACATGACGCGAATGTTCTCCATGATGAGGGAGAACGATCTGATTTGGTCTTTCGTAGTCAACAATTACTTGATGGGACGCCAACCAATTCCGTTCGATTTGCTTTACTGGAACGCTGATTCCACTCACTTGCCCGCAGCAATGCTGGCCTATTACCTGCGAAAATTCTACCTGGAAAACGGACTTGCAAAACCCGGGCATATCGTGCTGGACGGAGTTCCCATCGACCTGAAGAACATCGAAGCCCCGTGCTACATTCTTGCCACCAAGGACGACCACATTGCGCCCTGGCGGTCGTCTTGGAGCGCTACGCAACGCCTTGCCTCTCCGGTTCGGTTTGTGCTGGGAGGATCCGGGCATATCGCCGGCGTCATCAACCCGCCAGCGGCCGGAAAATACTGTTACTGGACAGGAAACGCCGATTCCGCCTCGCCAGACGCTTGGCTGGAACAAGCGGACCGGCACGAAGGTTCCTGGTGGGATGACTGGGGCAGTTGGCTGTCCGAACACGCGGGAGGCGAGGTCGAGGCGCGCCAGCCTGGCGAAGGAAATCTGAAGCCTCTGGAAGACGCGCCAGGATCCTACGTCCTGGAACGCGTCAGCAGCTGACCGGGCCACTTGGCCATTCGGCCCGGAATAGCCGGTGCATGCTGCGCCGCGACGCTGCTGCTCACAATTGCGCTCGTTCCTGGCATCGAAGGCGACGAACTTCCCCCTCCAAGATCAGCCGCCAAACTTCTCGTTGAAGCGCCCCCGGTATCGCGCCCTTTTCTACATGAATCGCGTCGAGGAACCCGACTTCTTTCCGCTAACGACCACAGGCTGTTCGTCAAAGCCCTGGGATTTGCCCGGATAGGCGCTTGGCACTCGTCCGTTGACGCTGTCGTGCAAGCCGAAAGCACATTGCCGAAGAAATACGTCGCCTGGATGCTGCTGCGGTCCGACGAGGATCGTCCTACATATGCAGCCACCCGCGCGTTCTTCGATCAGAACCCCCACTGGCCGCATCGGAAATTGTTGCAAGAGAGACTGGAAGCACGGCTACCACCTGACCTGCCGGCAAACGAGATGCTGGCGCTCTTTGATGCGCATCCGCCGGTTTCCGGACGCGGCCTGCTACGATGGGCGGAGGCGCTCCAGACCCGGAGACAAGATGAGAACGCCGGTCGCGTGGCCCGGTTGGCCTGGACGACTTCCGATCTGTCCGCAGGTGACGAACACCGCTTGCTTCAGGGATTCCCGGGTGCGGTTACCGCGACCGACCACACCGAACGCCTCGACCGCATGATCTGGGATGGGCATTGGGGCTCTGCGAACCGCCAACTCTCTCGCGTATCCACACCGATTCGGCTGCTTGGGGAAGCACGAATTCGACTTGCTGGACGCCAATATGGCGTCGACGATGCCGTTCGCCGCGTTCCTGAGAGTCTTGAGAAACATCCGGGCCTGGCCTTCGAACGATTGCGCTGGCGGCGCCGTTCAAGACTGCATGAGGAAGCCCTGCAACTGCTTGCAGTGCTTCCCGAGAAACTCGGAAAACCGTCCCTATGGTGGTACGAAAGCAACTACTACATTCGGCGACTTCTCGGTGAGAAACGATTTGCCGAGGCGTATCGACTGGCGGCACGGCACGACCGCTTCTCGGGCGCCGACCGGGCGGAAGCCGCCTGGCTTGCCGGCTGGATTGCACTGGAGTTTCTTGGCAAAGCCGAACAGGCTCTTGCCCACTTTCGCTCGATGAGGGATACGGTCAGGCTGCCAATATCCGTAGCCCGCTCCGAATACTGGTCGGGCCTCGCCGCACGCGAACTCCAACGAATCCCGGAAGTTGTGGAGTATATGGCGGCAGCTGCGCGTTACCCTGAAACCTATTACGGGCAATACGCTATTCGCGAACTGGGCATTGGAATTGACTTGCCGCCCCTGCCCAGGTTTTCCGCAATTGCGTTCGCGCGGTTCGAAGTGCGTGAGCTTCCACAGATCGTCCGCATGCTTGCCGAGGCCAGTGCGGAGGACCTGGCAAGGCCATTTGTGCTGCATCTGGCGGACACCGCGAGAACTGACGAGGAACTCCACATATTACATGCTTATTGCGTGGAACTCGGAACGCTTCGCCTCGCGATTCGGGCAACCAAGCGAGGAGTCCAAAAGGGCCGGAACCTGCCCGCGCTGCTGTTTCCGGTTCCTGAGGACAACGAATTCCCGCTTGCCAAAGTAGCCGGAGAGGTGCCGCGGGCACTAGCCTATGCGGTCGCAAACCAGGAAAGCGGGTTTGATGCGAACGCTGTGAGTACGGCGGGCGCACAGGGATTGATGCAGCTCATGCCGGGAACAGCACGAACCTACGCACGCCGTTTCGGCTTGCCCTATCGCAAGGACCAGTTGCGCGCGGACCGCGGCTACAACGTAGCGCTTGGAACCACCGTACTTGCCGACCTGCTGGAACGGTTCGACGGGTCGTTGCCGATGGTTCTCGCCGCTTACAACGCGGGTTCAGGAAATGTCGGCAAATGGATCGCCAAGTTTGGAGATCCCAGACGCGGTCCCATCCAAATGTACAACTGGATCGAACTCATACCGCTTTCCGAAACGCGGAACTATGTGCAGCGAGTCATCGAAGGAACGCGCGTCTATCGGACGATACTTCAACCGCCACCGCCGGCGCGAAGCGATGCAACTGCGAGTTGAATTCGCTCCCGCGGCCCTATTGGAATACGAACTTCTCGCCGCCCCACGCGGCCTGAATCAATTCCCGCGAGTAATCCGTCCGGGGATTGCGGAAGAACGCTTCCGTTTCCCCAGACTCGACGACCACACCGTCTCGCATGACAAGGACTTCGTGGGCGAGCGCACGGACCACCCGAAGATCGTGACTGACGAATATGTATGCCAGACCGTGCTTCCGCTGCAGGTCCCGGAGCAGGTCCACCACCTGCCCCTGAACGGTTCTGTCGAGGGCGGATGTCGGCTCGTCCAGGATCAAGAGATCAGGCTTGAGGATCATCGCCCTGGCGATCGCAATGCGTTGCCGTTGGCCACCCGAGAACTCATGTGGATACCGGTCCATCGTTTCGGGATCGATGCCGACTTCCTCCAGCACCTCGGCGACCCGGGTTCGTTTCTCTTCGACGTCAGACAGGCGCTCGTGGACCGCAAGTCCTTCGCCAACGATATCCGCGGCCGACATGCGAGGACTCAGGGAACCGTACGGATCTTGAAAGACGACCTGCATGGCGCGACGCAACGGCCGGAGGGAACGGGACCGAAGTCCTTCAATCGAGTTCCCGAAAAAGGAAATTCTGCCCTTCGAACGAACCAGGCGCAGCAGCGCAAGCACCAGGGTTGTCTTGCCGGAACCGGACTCACCCACCACGCCAATGGTCTGCCCCGCCCGAACGGACAGCGAAACTCCGTCAACCGCCTTGATGTGTCCTACGGTGCGCTGAATCACGCCGCGCTTGATCGGAAACCAAACGCGCAACTTCTCGCCCCGAAGCACGTTTCTTGCACCGTCCGGGGGTGGACTGGGCCGGCCGGCCGGCACGGCTTCCAGGAGTTCGCGCGTGTAGGGATGGCGGGGCGACTGGAACAAGCGTTCGGTTTCTTGGGTCTCGACGATTTTTCCCTTGTTCATGACCGCAACCCGGTCGGAAAATCGACGCACGATTTCCAGGTCGTGTGTGATGAACAGCATGGACATGCGCCTTTCGCCTTGAAGGCGCTTGAGCAAGCGAAGGATTTGCGCCTCCACGGTTACATCAAGGGCGGTCGTGGGTTCATCCGCGATCAACAACTCCGGTTCATTGGCGAGAGCGAGCGCAATCATGGCACGCTGCCGTTGCCCGCCCGATAGCTGGTGGGGATAGCAGTAGAACCGGTCTTCCGGATCCGGCAGATGCACGCGCCGCAGGAGTTCCAGGGCTCGCTCCCGAATCGCATCCCGGCCAAGGTCAGAATGGAGTCCCACGCTTTCCGAAACTTGCCGGCCGATGGTGTGGAGCGGATTGAGCGAGGTCATGGGCTCCTGAAATATGATGCCGACACCCCTCCCCCGCACGCGTCCGAGGGTATCCGGCGCAGCATCCACCACTTCATCTCCGTGAAAGCGAATGGAACCGCTGCAACTGGCTGAATCGGGCAAGAGCTGCAGGGCAGCCAGTGCGGTAACCGACTTTCCGGAGCCGGATTCACCGACCAGAGCCAGAGTTTCTCCCGGGTAGATTTCAAGATTTGCGTCTTCGACGACGGAGTTCTCGACGCCGCCACGTCCGCGAAACGTGATTCCAAAATTGTGCCAGGCGAGAACCGGCCGGCCCGAAAGAGTCGCCCGGTTCACTCGATGGTCTTTCGCGGATCGAACGCATCGCGCACCGCTTCGAAAATAAATACGAGGAGCGAAAGCATGATCGCAAAGGTGAAGAAAGCAGTCAGGCCGAGCCACGGGGCTTGAAGGTTGCGCTTGCCCTGAAGCGCCAGTTCGCCCAGAGAAGGATATGCAGCGGGCAATCCGTATCCCAGGAAATCCAGGCCGGCGAGAAGCGAAATCGATCCGGTGAGGAGGAAAGGCATCATGGTCAGCGTGGCGACCATCGCGTTCGGAAGCAGATGGCGAAACATGATCACCCAGTTTGAAACCCCGAGCGCGCGTGCTGCCAACACGTACTCGAAGTTCCTCGCCCGCAAGAATTCCGCGCGAACCACGCCTGTCAGCGCAGTCCAGCCGAACAACCCGAGCAATACCGTAAGTGTCAGGAAACTCGGCACCAGAACCGCAGACACGATCATGATCAGGTAAAGTTGCGGAGTGCTGGCCCAGATTTCTTCAAATCGCTGGAAAAACAGATCAACGCGCCCGCCGAAATATCCCTGGACCGCACCCGCAATCACGCCGAACACGGAGCTGATCGCGGTGACGGAGAGGCCGAACAGCATGGAAATCCGAAAACCGTAGATTACCCGCGCCGCCACGTCTCGAGCCTGGTCGTCCGTGCCCAGGACGTTCTCCACGGTTGGCGAGGAGGGAGCGCGTTGAAGATCGTACTTGATGGTGTCATACGCATAGGGGATCGGCGGCCAAACCATCCATCCTGCGCCCTGGTCCGGAACCGGTACACCGAACGGATCATTAATACACCGCTCGGTGCCGCCAGTCCGCACCAGGCACGCTACGACTTCATCCCGGTAGTCCGCCGCTGTTTCAAATTCTCCGCCAAAGGTAGTTTCCGGGTATGTCCAGAACACCGGCAGGTAA
The DNA here is from genome assembly GCA_965219495.1 of Rhodobacterales bacterium. Classification (GTDB taxonomy): domain Bacteria; phylum Pseudomonadota; class Alphaproteobacteria; order Rhodobacterales; family CAZPXZ01; genus CAZPXZ01. Next base: position 4,602,906 of record OZ244777.1, on the reverse strand, counting down.
ATTTCGCCGCGATACACCAGCAACAGCGGCTGGTCATTCGCGATGAACTCCGCCAGGAGAGCGAGCAGGAAGAGCGTGACGAGAAGTCGGAACGACCAGAATCCCCTTCGATTGGCGCGGAAATTCTCAAGCCTCCGGCGTTGAAGGGCATCGAGGCTGACGGGCCGCACGTCAGGTTTCCCGGGTTTCAAAGTCGATGCGCGGGTCGATCCAGACATATGTCAGATCGGAGATCAGCTTGATGAAGAGCCCGAGCAGCGAGAACAGGTACAGGGTTCCGAATACGACGGGGTAATCCCGATTGACGACGGATTCGTAGCCAAGCAAGCCGATCCCATCGAGGGAAAAGATGGTCTCGATGAGGACGGAACCGGTAAGGAATATGCTGACAAATGCCCCCGGAAAGCCAGCGATCACGATCAACATGGAATTCCGGAAGACATGCCCATAGAGCACGCGCCGCTCGTTCAGGCCCTTGGCCCGAGCGGTCAGCACATATTGCTTTCGTATTTCGTCAAGGAACGAGTTCTTCGTGAGTAGCGTGAGCGTCGCGAAGCCTGAAATGGACAGGGCCAGAACCGGCAGCACCAGGTGCCAGAGATAGTCGCCGACTTGGGCGACCAGGCTGAGTTCCCGCCAGCCATCCGAATGCAACCCGCGCAGCGGGAACCACTGAAAGTAGCTGCCACCGGCGAAGAAAACCAGCATGAGCAGGGCGAACAGGAATCCCGGAATCGCGTAACCGATGATGATCGCGCCTGAAGTCCAGACATCGAACCGGGTTCCATCGCGCACCGCCTTCCGAATGCCGAGAGGAATCGACACCAGGTATGCCAGCAAGGTCGTCCACAGGCCCAAGGAAACGGATACCGGCAACTTCTCGAGTACAAGTTCGAGGACGCCGATGGACCGGTAGTAACTCTCGCCAAAATCAAATACAGCGTAGTTCCGGAGCATCTTCAAGAACCGCTCATGCGGCGGCAGGTCGAATCCGAACTGGCGTTCGAGTTCCTTAATGAACTCCGGATCGAGGCCCTGTGCTCCCCGATACGCGCCCGCGCCTCCCGTCGCCCCCATTTCGGAAACGGAAGCGCCTCCGAAGTCTCCACCCTCCCCGGAAAACCGCGCGGTCGCGCCGACGTCGGCATGCGTCAGCTCCGCAATGATCCGGTCAACGGGTCCTCCGGGGGCGAATTGGATGACAGCGAAATTAATCACGAGAATCCCGAAGAGCGTCGGGAGTATCAACAACAATCGCCGCAATATGTAGTAAGTCATGGCTCAGGTTCCGAAAACCATGCTGGCGACAGAAATCCGGTTCGACTGCTTCGCATCCCCCGGTCCGGGGCCAACGAGATGAAGACGATGCTCGGAAGACGCACCTTCTTTGCAAGTTCCGGGGGCGCGGAGGGGCGCAGTGTCGTCACGCCGTTCCAGTTCTCGAGACAGCTTCGTTGGGGCCATGAGGCGGCGACGCGCATCGCCGCCTCGGACGCTCGGCAGCAGTTGGCGGCATTCATCGAAACGTCGCCGCAAACCGCATTCCATCCGCCGACGCCGACAATCCCGCGAACCCGGAGCATGCCCGCCCCGGCGTACCGGCCTCAACAACCGGCGCGGCTTCCGAAAGCTGCGGCAATTCCATCAGCGCGACGATCATTCATCCCGCGCGAGTCTGATGGCAACCTGGCAAATGTATACGCAATCACGAAGGATTCGGCCTGGAATCGGCGAGCGCATTCCACAGTCGCGGACTTTCCCGCAGCGCCAAACCGATAACTATCCGCGTTCTTCGGCAATTTTCGCTGCCTTTTCCGCATCCCACCACCACAAGGTCGGGAATCCGTCGGAACGAGGAGGAAGCGGGTCGGGATGGCCGAACCGATCCCAATACGCGATTCGATCCAACGGAGCATACAGCTCCAGAAGCGCGTAGTAATTGTGGGTCAGAACGCGGTCGAGAGCTCGAGTCGCCGCGGCGAGTTCGGCGCGGCCCTTGGCGAACACGATCCGCTCGATCAGCGCATCCACTGCCGGATCCTGCACGCCCGACACATTGCGGCTGCCTTGCCGCGTGGCCGTTTCCGATCCCCAGAATTCTCGCTGTTCGTTGCCGGGAGATTCCGAATTTGACCAACCCCAAACCACCATGTCGAAGTCCTGCTCCGTGACCCGGTTGATGTATTGCGGCCAGTCAATGACGCGGCTTGTGGCGTCAATTCCGAGCCGCTTGAGGTTTTCGAAAAATGGCCCGACAATTCGCAGTTGCGCCTCCTGCCCGGTGATGAATTCGATCTTGAACTGCTCGCCATCCGCGTTGACAAGCTGGTTGTCCTTGGTCGTCCATCCGGCTTCGGCAAACAGATCGCTGGCGAGCCGCATTTCCGGGCGGATACGGCCGCTTCCATCGGTCTGGTTCGGCGTAACTGGAGGTCCAAATGCCTCCTCGGGGATGTCCGCGCGAACCGACTCCAGAATCTCCAATTCGAGACCCTGCGGTTCACCTACCGCCATCAAATCCGAAATTCCCTGAAAGTAGCTGGCAGGGCGTGCATACTGGTCGAAGAAAATCGTCCGATTCGTCCACTCGAAATCGAACAGCAGGTCAAGGGCCTTTCGAACCCGAATATCGGCGAACCTCGTGCGCCGAAGATTGAACGAAAATCCTTGAACCGTCTTGGGTCCTTCCGCTTCGAACTGGTGGACGATGACGTGCCCGGACTTCACTGCCGGAAAGTCGTAGGCGGTCGCCCAGCGCTTGGCCTGGTTTTCCGAGCGGAAGTCGATATCGCCGGCTTTGAAAGCTTCAAAAGCAGCGGTCGCGTCCTGGTAGTATTCGATTCGCACATGGTCAAAATTGTTGTGCCCGACGCGAGCGGGGAAGTCTTGTCCCCAATAATCCTCGACGCGCTCGAATTCCACGAACCGGTTGGCCTCGAACGAACCAATCCGGTACGGGCCGGATCCAAGCGGTGGCTCCAGGCTGGATTCTTCGAAATCCCGAGTCTCCCACCAGTGCTTCGGCAGCACCGACAGGTCGCCCACGATATGCGGCAACTCGTGGTTTCCGGCCTGATCAAACTCGAACCGTACTACATTGTCCCCCTCGTCGTTCGCTCCTGTCACATTCGCGTAGTAGAAACGATAAAAGGGCGCGCCCTTTTCTATCAGCGTTTCCAGTGAAAATACCACATCGGCGGCGGTGACCGGCTCCCCGTCATGCCACCTGGCGTCGTCGCGAATCCGATATGCAACCCACGAGTAGTCTTCGGGATGCTCAATCCATTCGGCCAACAGTCCGTAGCCGGAGGCCCCTTCATCCAAGGTGCCGGAGGTCAACGATTCGAATATAAATCCTTGCGTGTTTACGGAGTCGCCCTTCACGATGAACGGGTTGAAACTGTCGAATCCTCCAATTCCGCCGAGAGTTACGGCACCGCCCTTCGGCGCATTCGGATTCGCGTAATCGAATTTGGTGAATCCTTCCGGGTATTTGAGTGAATCCAGCAGCGTGCTTCCATGCATCCGCATGACATTTTCCTGCGCACGCAACACATTGAGCGGCAACGGCGCAACGGCGACCGCCGTCAGAGTTGCCTTTGAAAATTCGCGACGAGTGATCATATTTGCCTCCATTGCAGTTGTTTGAATCAATAATAAAGAATTCGCCGAAATCGAGGCGAACCCGAGATTGCGCCAAACTGGCGCGAAATTCCGGCCCGCCGAAGACCTACTCCGGTAGCGGCAGAGGCGAGTCGCTTCTTCCGTTCAACCAAAGCAATACCGCAGCCCGGTCGTTGGGCTTCTTGAGTCCGGCAAAGTTCATTCTTGTACCAGGCACCACGCCTTTCGGCCTGGAGAGAAAGGCGTTCAGCGATTCCCAGTCCCATACGCCCGCCATCTCCATCAGGGACGACGAATAGGCGAATCCTTCCAGCGTCGCGACTTCACGCCCCACGACGCCCCAGAGCGCAGGGCCGACACCGTGCTTTTCCAAATTGTCCGCCTGATGGCACGCAGCGCACTTCTTGAATACCTTTACTCCCCTCCCGAGGTCCGCGACAGCCAGGAGTTCCGCAAAGGGGATTTCAGGTTCTTCCGAAGCGCTCGCTTCTTCTTCGGTTTCCAGCACCGCCACGGCGTAGGCTGGCGTATCAAGATGACCTTCTTCGAAAATTCCTTCGGCTGCAAAGGTGACGATGAGAAAAAGCATCAAGGCCGCGCAAAGCGTTCCCACTATCCGTACCAGGTCATACGTATCCATAATCGCCGCCCGCCAAACCTTTTACCTGCTGAATTGCTGAACTGTGTTTTAGCGCAGTCGCAAGCCCATCCGCAACCACGCTGAAGCGACGCCTACTGTCAGAATGAGGCTGAATCGGGGACAACCTTCTGACACACCGAATGCAGACCCCGGCCAGAACCGCAACGATTGGTTCCAAGCACCGCGTCCGGAGTTTCCGTTGGCGCGTTGTCCAATCCCCGATGTTTCAAGGGTTCATTCTGGCTGCCTCACGGACTGTGATGCGTCGGTCGGTATTCGAGGAGCGCCGACCGTCCAATCATTTCAACGAACCGCACCATCCGCTCGACCCCGTTCACATCGGTAAGCCGCAGGTCCTGGCCTAGCTTGAATTGAACCGGCTGCTGCTTGCCTCCGTCGATGGCAATGTTTGTGGTGTACAGGTACATGCGATCCAGGTTATCGAGAACCGGGTCCAACCTTCCGGCCACTCCGGGCAATCGGCCGGATCCTTCAACGAACACTGTCGACCCGCCGGACCGCAGTTCGGAAAGCTCAATTGAGAGCGGACGCGGCGGACGCCAATCGGATTCGACATGAGCGGAGAATCCCGGGGCTGAGCAAAATATCGTGATCGGGAGATCTGAGTGAAAACCGAACTTGGTTCGACCGAGTGAATCGGTTTCCCCTTCCTGCCAAGTCTTGTTTGGATACAACGCCACAACTGTCACGCCGCCAAGTGGCCGGCTAGCAGTTGACACCGATACCACCCCTTCAATTCCTTCAACCGGCGGCTGAGCCGAAGGGATCGTCAGCAGGAGTTCCGTTCCATTGAGCAATTCGTAGACCGGTTCGCGTCCCGTTAGCTCCTGAGTTCGCTCGTAAATGATCGGAACACCCTCGCCCCGCGTCTCCAGAAAATACTGCCTGTCTCCAGCCCCGTGAATCCTGCCAACAGTCAGGGTCCGTAGCAAGGAAGAAACCGTCTCATTTCTCGCAACTTGGCGATTACGCATGGCTTCCACACTTAGCGTGTTTGGCAGGGCGCCCGGCGAGTACAGTTCAAGCCGGTCATCGAATATGAAGAGTCGAATTTTCGCGTGCTCGATTGAGTAGTCTCGATGTACGACGGCGTTCACGACCGCTTCGAACACCGCTCTCGGACTGAACTGCGGGATTTCCACTCTCCCTGGATCCTTGCGTGCTGCTACTCTGGTATTGCGCTCGGCAAAACTGACCGCGTCCCGAATCTGCTTGTCGAGCGGACCCGCGATGGACGCCGCATCGTGCTGGCCCGCCTTGCCGAGGATGGTCCCGCGAAAACGTACGGCCTCGATCATGGCTCCCCGAATATGCGTCCCGGGATTCGCGCTGCAGAGCAAGACCCCGGCAACTGTTGCACGCGGGACTTCGAGATCGTCTTCCCTGATGAGTCCCAGCTTTTCGAGTTGCGTTTTTACCGGCTCCACGGTGCGTGAACTCAGGAATCTCTCTACAAGTTGCTTGTCAAGCGTACCGGGGCCCGTCTCACCGACCAGAGACTCGTCCGGCCCGTGCAATCCCGAACGTCCCCTCTTCTGAAACAGGCGCCGAAGCGCTTCAGGCGACATTTGCTGCGTTCTGCTCCCCTGCCTGTGCATATATCCACGAGGGCTCCTATGAACGGATGCGCTTCGTTGAACTCCGACCAAAAGCACGGATTTCCCGCCCGACAGGACTCGCTTATCCGTGACGAAGGCAAGCGGGGGATGAATCCGGTCCACGCAAATGTTGCCGACAAAAGTTTCCAGGGAATCCATCTGATCCCGGTCCATCGGACGAATCTCCCCGTCATCAGATACGCTGAAAATTACAGTGCCCCCAAGGGTATTTCCCAGCGCCGCCAGCCTGTCGGCAATATCCTTCGGGTCGGGCGCCTTTACAGCCTTGCCCTTGAAAATCGCTTCCTTGAATTCAACCCGGCTGTCCTCACCGAGTTCAAGCTGTTTCAGGAGTCGACTTTCGGTCCAGTTCATAGCCAACTCGCTCCCTGCGGGAGAATGCCCGGCGCTGTTGTCGGCCAGATGCTCATGATTTCTATGATAACCCGCCTGCACGCATAGAGAGTGGGACATTCTCTAAATCGATTCGTATAGACGACTTGCGAGCAGGCGAATGCAAATTAATACGCTTGCCCTCGCATCGCTTGCGCTCTCCTCGGAAACTCTGTGCGGAAGAAGCATCGTCAGGACGAACAAACGAAATGGCCTGATGGAAAGGAATCTCGCTCATCTGCTTGCCGACTGGCCTACGTCTGCGCAATGAACTTGGCCCCTTGATTTCCCTCGTCGTTGATAACGGATCCGGCCATCACAACAAGACCTTGGTTGACAGATACTTGTTTTTCGAGCCCTGTGGGGTCGTAACCGCGAGGCGGGACAAGAATCCTTGGCATTGCAGGTTCGTCCGGGCCAAGCGACTCTGGCTTGCTAGTTCTTCGGCCCATATCTTCGCAACTCACAATTCTTTCGAAAGTAGACGCCAACTCCTTTCTCCGAGAATCGGATCTCCGGATGCCTCTGCGGCAGGAAGGCCTGCACGACCGTTTTTGGAAATCCGCCTGCGCCGATTCCTGTCACAAGAACGGAACTGAAATTCGCGTCTCTCGATTTAACTCCATCGCGATTGACCTGCAAACGGGTCGACCCCCAGTCTGTACATTCCTGCAAATTCCCCAGCAGACTGAATTTCACAAGCTAATATGTCGCGCGCCCCCCGGACAAATCGAATACGCCGCCCGTTGTAAAGCTGTTTTCAGGAGAAACGAGCCACGCAATCATGGAGGCGATCTCCTCGACGTTCACGAACCTGTTGCGCGGGATCTTCGACAGCATGAATCCGATATGTTCCTCCGTCATCTGCTCGAATATCCGTGTCCGCGCGGCGGCCGGGGTCACGCAGTTGACGGCGATGTCATACCCGGCCAGTTCCTTGCCGAGAGATTTCGTGAGCGCGATTACACCGGCCTTTGCGGCCGAATAGGCCGACGCTCCGGGATTGCCTTCCTTGCCCGCAATGGAGGCGATGTTGACAATGCGGCCGTATCCGCGGGCCTTCATGCCCGGCACGAACGCCCGGTTCACGTAAAAGGTGCCGTTCAGATCGACGTCGATGACACGGTCCCATTCCTTTACCGGGTAGTCCTCGACCTGGTGCACCGGCCCCGCGATGCCGGCGGAATTCACCAGGATGGAGACCGAACCCAGCACATTTTCGGTTTCGGCCAGCGCCGCCTCGACCGCATGCGGGTCGGTGATGTCCACTGTGACCGCCAGCTGCCCCAGGCGTCCGGCCTCCCGGGCCGCGAGAGGTTCGTCAAGGTCCCAGATCGCAACTCTGGCTCCCGACTCCACCAGGCGCGCGACGCAGGCAAGACCGATCCCCTGCGCGCCACCGGTAACCACAGCCACGCTACCGTCCAAGTCAATTCGATTCACGTTCGAGTCTCCCACACCTTATGCTCAACTCCGGAGAGCCGCTATCACCTGATCGCATTTCGTGACCGTAGCGACGTTTTGCAATGCGAAGTTGATTGAAGCGTCGTGCCAGTCGGCATTCATTGTGGAGCAGGCGTCGTCGGGCACGATGATCCGATATCCCTTGTCTGCGCCGGTCCGCGCGGTGTGCTCGACGGACATGTTGGTCCACGCGCCGGCATTGATGATGGTGTCCCGCCCGCCGCCGCGCAAATACGTCTCCAACCGGCCACTTTCCCAGGCGCTCATTGTCATCTTCTCGACCACCAGATCGCCAGGCTTCGGCTCCAAACCCGCAACGGGCTGGGCGCCCCAACTCCCCCGAACCAGCGCGTTTGCCGAAGCAACTCCTTCAAAGAGGGGCGCGTTCCGCAGCATTGCGGGATGCCCGGCTTCACAAACGAACCAAACATGGATCACCAGCACGCCCCGTTCCCGGCAGGCGGCGGCAAGCCGCTCCGCATTCGCGATCACATTTTGCTCCCGGGCATGCCCCGGCGAACCGCTGTCGGCGAACGCGCCCCCATCCATGATCACGTCGTTCTGCAAATCCTGGAGAATTAGCGCCGTCCGCGCGGACTCGATTTGCACTGCTCCCGGAGCAACCGCCTGCGGCGGAGCGTCCCGGGATGTGGCGGCGGACGCAGAAACCGTCGTTCCCGGCGCGGCGCAATGGCGCATGAACGGTTCGTTTCTCGGACCGACCTTCGTTTCAACCGAATAGATCGAGGTGGTGGCGGCAAGAAACAGTGTACGCCAATCTTCGCCGCCCCAGTGCAGGTTCGCAACGAGTTCCGGGACCGAGACCGCGCCCAGGCGTTTTCCGAAGAAATCGTAGACCCAGACCCCTCCGGGCCCCGTTACCCAGACATTTCCATGCTGGTCGCATTTCATTCCGTCGGGTACGCCCGGACGGAGCGGATCCACGATTCCACTCGCGAAAACCTGTCCGTTGATCAGGCGCCCATCGGAAGCGACTTCGAATTTGCGGACATTGGTTTGGAACGTATCGTTCACGAACATCCACTTTTCGCATGGGCTGAAGCAAAGGCCGTTCGGCTGGGTGAAGACATACCGTTCGGAAACCAATTCCGGTTCGTCCCCGGGCCGATGTCCCGGCGGAAGCCGGTAGACAGCCTGCATGCCGAGTTCCGTCGGCCGCTCCACTCCGAAGCCCGGCATCCGGCCATAGGTCGGGTCGCTGAAGTAGATGGAACCGTCCGACCGCACACAAATATCGTTCGGCGAATTCAGTTCCCGGCCTTCGAAATGGCTCGCCAAGACCTCGCGCGCGCCGTCGGGCCGGAAGCGGACCACCGACGACGTCGCATGCTCGCAGACCAGGAGATTCAGATCCGCATCATAGGTCAAGCCATTGCCCTTGTTGGAAGGGCGCATCACTTCCCGAACGCCGTTGCTGTCCCACCTCCGCCGAACGTCCGCGAGCATGTCGGAGAACAGCAAGTGCTGTTCGACCGGATGCCAGACCGGCCCTTCAACGAAGGTGAAGCCGGAGCCAAGTTGAAGCACGGGCGCAGACTCGTCCATCAGGTCGCGGAATTCGGGCGCCGAAGCTTCGTGGGCCATTTTCGCCTCCCCGGTTGAACTCGCTAGACGGGAAACCAACTCCGCGCCGGCACGGTCTCGCGCACCGGTTCGGGAACCTGCGTGCCGAGGCGACCCGCAACGCGCTGATTCTCAATTCTCGCCGGCGCGTCGTGCACCGGGAGCAAGTACCGGAAACCATTCAAGAGTTTCTTGATCGCGCCTTTCTCCGAGCGCTTGGATCCGGCGTGATTGCCGGTCAACTGCGGTTCCATGAACTGCGTCTGGTGCACCTGGTTCACTACCTGGTCATTGAGGTTGTAGATCACGTCTCCGCAAATGCAGGCGAGTCCGTCCACCGTTTCCACCACTACGTTCGCCGAGCCTTCCGTATGGGCGTGGGCGGGCTCGCACCACACGCCAGGGATCAGTTCCTCGTGACCGGTAATCTCGAGATCCAGAAACCGAAGCGCGTCCTGTGTGTGCAGGCGCTCGATCAAATGCTGGATATCCGGCTTCGGGTATTGGGAGTGCATGAGTCCGGAAACCGAGCACTCGAGCTCTCGCCGGTTCACCACGACGGTTGTATTCATCGGAAAATAATCGTCCTTGCCGGCGTGATCAATATGCAGGTGCGTATGCACCACGTATCGAATGTCACCCGTCTTGAGCCCATGCCGGGCGAGTTGGTTTTCGATCATGTTTCCGTGGGACTGCAGGCCGCGCATCCCGAAACTCTCCATGATCGCGTTATCCCGGTAGCCGGTGTCGACCAGCACCGGGTGCGCGCCGCCCAAAATCAGGAATCCATACACGGGAACCCGCGCCGTGCGGCTGCAATTGTGGCCGAGAACCAGGAAACTGTTTTCCAGTTCGATATCGCCGTAATCGAGCAAATGAAATTCCAGTGCCATCCTCTCCTCCCTAGTTCACGGAAACCGGCCCGTCTCCGGGCGGCAACAGGTAGATCCGCGCCGCAGTGTCGTGAAAGATCTGTCTCCGCTCCAGTTCCCGAAACCCGCTTGTCGCGGCATGGTAGGCTTCGGCGAGCGCGCCATAGTCCGTCCAGAGTTTCTCGATGGGAAAGTTGGAGCCAAAAAGACACCGCTCGACGCCGAACATCTCCACCGTATCGGTGACCACGGCTCGGATATGGCTGCCGTTGTTGCGCCGAAGAAATGTGCCCAATCCCGACAACTTGACGTTGACGTTCGGTTGGCGGGAAAGCCCCCGCATGCCTTCGCGCCAAGCCTTCCAGCCATCGGGCGAAAGGTCTTCCAGCATTCCCGCATGCTGGAGCACAAACGTCACTTCCGGACAAGCGGCGGCCAAGACTGCCGCGTCCGCCATCTGGCTCGTGAAAACCTGCAAGTCCAATACCCACCCGTATTCTCCCAAGCGGGCGACATTTATCCGCACATCCGGTTCGGCCGCCAGGCGCCGCCGGGCAGCAAACCGGTACAGTTCGTTCTCGTGCCAATGGAATTGCTGGCGCACCCCCCGTATTCGCTCGTACGGCCGGAGACGATCCAGCTGGTGGCGCACGTCCGCTGCGGTGAAGTCCGCGTAGCCCACGATCGCGTGCGGCCATCCCGTCCGGTCCGCCACCGACTGAACCCAGGCGACTTCCCCTTCAAAACGAGCCGCCGCCCAGTTCGCCTGTACGTAGACCGACGAAACCACAGCGGCGCCGGCGATATCCGAGCGATATTCTTCCATGAGGTAGTCGCGCCGGATGGGCTCATAGGGGCTGAATATCCGTGGCTGCATCGGCCCAACCAGCCAGGGGAGATCCGCCTGCCGCCAGACATGGTGATGGGCGTCGGCAACCGGAATCATGCCGAGCCCGCAATCTCTAGCATGTGCGTGCATAGGGCGTCGCCGCTTCCCCCATCGCCGAAGACATCAAGATCCGGCAAAATCGCCTTGATCGCTTCCGTTTCGGGCGCATAGCCCGCGCCGCCGGCCAGCGGCGAGAGCCAGTGCAGGCGCCAAGCGAGTCTTCGAAGCCGTTGCACCGCACTTGACAGGGCGGTTGCGTCGCCGCGTTCCAGGCCGTCGGAGACAATTACCACGACCGCGCCCCGCGCAAATCCCGTGAACCGCGTCACCGAAAGAAATGCCTGAACCCATCTTCACCATTTTGCCTTTCTCCGGAACGCTAACCGACTGCAACACAAGGCGCCGCGATTTTGTCGCGGGTCCTGTTGGCACTACGTTTGTGGCTCAGTTCGGCTTGTCCGGCATCCGCGCACAGCGCCGCCAGGCCTCCGGCTGCAGGCCAAGGGCGACGGCGATAGCGCGGGCTTCGGCGCCGGGCCGGGCATCCTGGCGGATCACGATGCGGCCGCCTTCGGCGCTCTGCAACGTCGAGGTGATCCGCACCCAGCCGGCCAGCTTGTTGCGGATCGTCCACCAGCTGTCCCGAATGCCGTGCGCCGCCAGCCGGGCGCGCAGCAGGTGGACGGCGTGGTAGGCCAGCACCGCGATAAACAGATGCGCCGAGATCTGCGCGGACTTGCTGTGCCAGATCGGACGCAATCCCATCTCCGACTTCAAACTCCGGAATGTGGCTTCCAGGTCGGTTAATCTCCAGTATTGCCGGACCACGGTCTCCAGGTCCCAGTCGGCATGGCTGGTGCGCAGCGCATAGCTTCCGGCGCCGGCGTCGTGCAGCGCGTGCCGGTCATTGCGGTTCCAGCGGATGGCGGCCGCCAAGCCCTTCGCCCCGGGCTGCACCTCGATATCGTACTGCCGGTGCACCCGCCGGTAGCGTTCCCGCAACCGGCCGAGGCGCTGCAGCACCTTGTCCAGCCGCTTGGTGTGGTTCTTCTTCCCGAGCCCGTCGTGCAGCGCCCCCAGGGCGGCCTCGAACCGCGCCCGGTGGCGGGCGAGAAAGGCGTCGTCCTTGCGCTGGTGTTCCTCGCTCCACACGCAAAGATGCGCCTCGCCGTCCTCCGCCACCAGCCGCCAGGCCTTCGCCTGGCGCCCCGCCCGGGTCTTGAAGGCGGCGTCGGCCTCGCGTTGCGGCGGCGGCCCGCCGCCGCGCCGGACCGTGATCCAGGGATAGCCGCACTGCCGCAGCCAGGCGAGATTCGCCTCGGTGGCGATGCCGGCGTCCATGATGATGGTCGGCTTGTCCGAATCCGACGATGCCGGCTGCCCTTCCAGCCTGCGGATGGCGTCCGCCAGCACCCGCGGTTCGGACACATTGCCGGCCAGCACTTCGCTGTGCCGGGGAAACCCGTCCGCATCCAGCGACAGCGCCAGCGTCGCCAGCGGGCAGTCGTTGCGGTGCTGTTTCGAGCGTCCGAAACGGGCCAGCGGGGAAGCCGGCCGGCCAGTAAAGCGCACGTTCGTCAAGTCGAAAAACACCACCGTCCCGGAAAGCCCCAGCAAGTCCCGCTCCCGCCCAAACAGCGCTGCCTCGATGCCATCGCGGCGCGCCCACAGCATCGCGCAGATCCGGTGCAGCTTGTTCAACCCGAACGGCTTGCCGCCTTCCAGGCCCAGCAACTCCAGCGCCGCGCTCTGCTCCCGCAGCCAGCGGAACGCCTCCCGCTCGCTGCAAGGATGGATCATTCGCGCCAGCACCAGCGCCACCGCGATCCGCGCGTCCCGCTCGCTCATGCCAAGGCCCCGCAGCACCTCCAGGAAGCCGAGCTGCTCCAGTGCCGACAGCGACAGGCGCTCGCAGCCCGAAGAGCGCACCTGCTCGTGCGCAAGACTGTCCAGGCGCACCGCCGCCACCGCGCCGGATTCCCCCGCCGTCGGATCAAGGCTGCGAAGCTGCAGCCGCCGGCCAATCCCCTCGGCTTCCGCCAATAGTTCTGGATCCGGCTCGAACAGGAACGTATCCCTGGCCAGCACCTGCTTCACCAGCAACGTCAACTCCCGCCACCGTTCCGGGGGAACCCCGAAGTCGGCGCCGAGATTGAGCAGCGTTACCTGCCGCACCCGGTCTCCGATCCGTTCGTTGCGAACCAGGCGGCAGGTGGTATAGCGGGCGCCATCGGCCATGCGGCGGGTCTGGGTCCTGCGAATGAACATGGCGGGATTTTGCCGGGGCGGCGCGGGCCTGTCAAGGCGGAATCTGACATATTGTGAAGATTATGGCACTACTTCGGCCTTCCCGGAAATCGCATCGTTACGCTGCAACGACTTATGCTCGGCAAGACCGCCGGAATCGCCGAATTCCGGCCAAATGGAACGGCGAAATGGTGAACTTGGGTGAAGAGAATCTCCAATCCGGGTTCCGCCATCCCAGTCTTCCACGAGCATTTCGACCTCCGCAAGAGCCTGTTCCAGATTCCGCCGACGGACTGCAGGCGTGATTCGGGTCAGCCTCGTGCCCATGGCGAAAATTTTCACGCGTTCCGCGGCACGGTCGAGCGGATGCGCGAAGCGCAGCGCTCCGTCTGTCCCTTCCTTCATGGAGCCGGAAATATCGAGGAGTAGAAGAATGCGGCGCTGGCGGGCTTTGCGATCCATCCGCGAAAGCAGGAATGCGTCTCCGTCGTGACGCACCGCGTCGCGCAGGATCCGGCGCATGTTCCAGGACCCGCCGGTTCGGGAAGAAGCGAATCGGTTGGAACGCCGTCGCGGCAGTCGATCCGGCGCCTTTCGCCGGAACCTGCGATGAGCGTTGCTTTCGTCACGAGCACCGAAGCTTCTCGCCGACAGCGCTTCGATGGCTGCCGCCTCCGACCCGGATTCATCGATGTCTTGCGACTCCCCGTACTCGGCCTCCCCGGGGCCGAAATCCGAAATTTCCAGGGTCTCCGCATCTTCGGCCAGAGCCGGAGCCGCCAGGGATTGGCCCATGAAGTGAGCGCGGAAAAGCGAGTCGAATTCGCCGCGGCGTTCTACATCCGGGGCATACGGGGCCAAGGCGGCCTGGCGGATGTCATGCATGCCCCTCGGTCCAAGAAGCCGAACCGCCTCCAAGAAATCCACCGTCTGTTCGGGCGAAGCCGGAAAACGGTTGGCGCGGAGCACCGCCGCGAAGGAGACCAGCGGCCGTACGGCTTCGGGAAGCGCTTCGCCGCTCACGCCGCCTCCGCCAGGATTTCGTTCATCCGAGCCCGCACATGGGTGATGTCCTCCTGGTCCTTGAGCGCCATACCCAAGGCCCGGCGAAAGGCTTCCGGCCAGGCGGCGCCTTGCTCGTGGAGCAGCGTCGCGGCTTCCGCCCATTCCACGGTCTCGGCAATGCCGGGCGGCTTCGCCAGCGGTTCCGCGCGAAGCCGGCTCACCGCGGCAACCACCGCGTCAGCGGTCGCCCGGGCAACGGTGCTCGCGCGCATCATGACGATCGCCGCTTCCCGCGACGCGTCCGGAAAATCGATCCAATGGTGTACGCAGCGCCGCCGCAATGCCTCGTGCAGTTCGCGGATCCGATTGGAGGTCAGGATGACAACCGGAGGTTCGGTGGCACGGATCGAGCCCCGTTCCGGTATGGAAATCTGGAAGTCGGAAAGGAACTCCAGAAGAAACGCCTCGAATTCGTGGTCGGAGCGATCGATCTCGTCGATCAGCAGCACCGAGGACTGCGGATTCCTGAGCGCATCGAGCATGGATCGGGCGATCAGAAACTGGTCCGCATAGAGGTTGACGTATTCTTCGCCGGCTTGACGGATCGCCAGCATCTGGCGCGGGTAGTTCCACTCGTAGAGCGCGGCGGCGGCGTCGATTCCCTCGTAGCACTGAAGCCGTATCACACGCCGACCGAGCACCGCCGCGATGGCTTTGGCGGCCTCGGTCTTGCCCACACCGGGAACCTCTTCCAGAAGCAGGGGCTTGCCAAGCGCCAAGGCGAGGTAGGCGGTGGTCGCAAGGCTTTCGTCGGCGAGATACTGGGCGTCGGCAAGAGCCCTGCCAAGGGAATCCGGGCCGTCCACTCCCACGATTTCTTGGCGAACGGGCATGGACTAGCGTACGGGCCGCGGGCGCGCCCCGCCTTGCGCCTGGATGCCCCGCAGCACCTTTTCCGGCGTGATCGGCAGTGCGTCGACCCGAACGCCCACCGCGTTGTAGACCGCGTTCGAGACGGCCGGAAGAACCGGATTTGCGCACATTTCGCCGGGACCCTTTGCGCCATAGGAGCCATCCGGCTCCGGCCGCTCGAGAATGGCGATGTGGTGTTCCGCGATATCGCCCGGCCCGGGCATGGTGTAGCCATCGAAATCCACCGGGCCGTGTTCGCGGTTCGGATAGTAGGGCTCGGTGGTTTCCCAAAGCGCGTGGCTCATGCCCATCCAAGCGCCGCCGACAAGCTGCTGTTCGACGAGGCGCGGATTGATCGCGCGGCCGACTTCGTAGGCCGAATTCATTTGCAACACCTCCACCTCGCCGGTTTCATCGTCGACTTCCACGTCAACCACCATCCCCGCATGCGCATAGCAACTGGCGGGCGACATTTCGTCGGTTTCCGCGTCGACGCCAGATAGAGGGATGAGAAATATGCCGCGCCCCGAAACTGTCTTGCCCTGTTTGAACTGCGCGGCCGAGCACGCTTCGGCGGCCGTCATCGAGCGTCCGGGCGCACCCTTCACCTATATAGTGTCTGTGCCAAAATACCGGGTTTTGAACCCGGCAGGACGTTTCCGGCCCAGGCGCCCGGCGCGGAATTCGGCCTCTTGCGCCGTGAATGAGCGGTTGGGGACCGGTTTCGGACGAGTTTCGAGGTTGCCGGCGATCTTCCGCCATGAGGAGGGAGCCCAGGCCCAGGCCGGGGCGCATGCCGACGGCATTGGCTCGGCCAGCCGCAGTCAGGCGGCGCGGCGGATGCCTCGGCGCCGCTGATCCCGAATCTTGTCCCGCTCGGCTCTCTGCAGCGCCAGGCCGACCCGGTGCAGATTGGCGGTTGCGTCAGGAAAGCTCTGGAAGGGAGGATACGATGACTTGAATTTGTTGAAACCCTTCACCGTGACCCAGCGGGTTCCACTCCCGCCCGGCAAAGGCGCAGCCCGCCAGCCGGAACCGAGTGTTGCGTGGCGTTCGGCAACGTGCGTCGCGAAGCGTACACAGGAGTTGATGAAGCAGCGCTATTGAGCCACGACATCTGCTGAACGAGGGTGCCTTTGTGCTCCGTCATCATGGGGGCAGCACCGGGAACGCCGCTACGGGCGAGGCGTTTCCCGGACCTTCCGGGGTCGGAGAACGCTGCAAAGTCAAGGAATGGGTCACCAGGGAACCTGAGAGGTCCGGCACTGTCCATGTGCAGGATGGCCGGTCGGGGGATCACCGGCTTTAAACCTCAACCCCGGCCCGATGCCTTGCCTGCGGGGCATCGGGAGCGCGCGAGCGACAGCACAAACCGAGCGGGCGCACATGGTACCGAACGGCGAAAACAATCAGCTCAAGGGATGCAGTGTCGGGAGTCGTAGCGCCCTCATAGTACTGCCGAAGACGGGGAACCGTGGCCATCGGGACCCGGCCGAGGAAAGGGGGGCGCCGCGTGATCGGAGCCGCTGACGGGACACCCGGGGGAGACTCTGTGCTCCGAATCCGGGTCAACGCAACGGCAGCGGATAGCCATGCACGCGCCGAGGGCGGCTGTCGTCCTCGGCGTCTGTGGATCAGGGACGCCAACGTCCCTGAGCGAACCCGACACGCGAGGAACCGGATGCGGTAGTGTCCGCACGTCCGGCTCTGTGGGGGGAGGGGCTCGGCAACGACCCCTCCTACCCGGCCAAGGATTGCGAGAGCGACCGTTCGAGCGAAGCCATCCCTGCCGTGCGCGCGGACCCGGTCCAGGCCGCGGCATTCCAGGTTGTGGATGGCGGATTCCACTGCCGGATGCTGCCGCCGCGCCGCGACGAATTCGGGGCGCGCCTCGCGCTCCCGCGCTTTCTGCGAAAGAGTGCCATTCGCCGGCAGTGCGTTGCAATCCAGCAGCGCGTCCAGCCGCACCCGGTTGGACGCGCTGTGGAAGCCCCGGTCGAAGCTGCAGCCCCGCATCGCCGTAGCGGGCGTCCGGTTTGTGAAGACGCAGTAGACGTCCGAATGCACATTCGGAATCTAGTACAGACCCGGCAAATGACCCGTGCACTTGACGACCGCGTAGCTCGAGAGCCGTGTGTACGCCCCGGAATCGAAGTATTCCCGAAACTGCCGCGCGAGAATTCGTCCGTCCGACGCGACGCCAGCCATGGCATGCGGCATTGAGCCGCGTCAGATGAACAGCAGACCTGTATCTCGTCCAGCGGGTTTCGCAAATTCCAAGGAGCGGTAAATGACCATTCCTTTGAGTTATCCACGAGGTTTCCAGACACAAATCCACAACCGCCGACCCGGCAATTCCGGATCACCTTGCATTGACCCCAGCCAACCTCTATTCTTTCCTTCCAGCGGGCGTAGCTCAGGGGTAGAGCGCAACCTTGCCAAGGTTGAAGTCGCGGGTTCGAATCCCACCGCCCGCTCCAATGGCCCAAACGATTCTTCAGCGCATGCCATTCTTTCGAATGTTGCTTCGGGAACGGTATTCACTTTCGGCGCGCCGGCCCAAAAGAACTGCTTTGATCACTGTTGAGAGCATCCGCTGAGCGGACTTGAACCTCCTGGACTCTTCACAAGGGCCAGCGGTTGCCGAACACGACCGGCTACTCGCAATAGTGCGAGCGAACTCCGTTCGCGTTGCCCCGCTGGTTCATGGCAGCATCGAAATCTTGAAGGATTGCAGTCGTATGGCGTGCACTCGCTGCGGCTAGCCGCCCTACTATTGCGAGACAGCTTGCGCGCCCTCCATCGCGAACTGAACATTCAGTGGTGGGTTCGCTCGGAACCCGTGAACAATCAGCTTTCTTGAAGGTGGAGGGCTTAATTTTGCCGTAAAATCCGAATCACGTGGTCGCAGCTCATGACGTCTCCAAACGCGAAAAGGGTGTTCGCCAGCGTCATTCGAAGTTCCTCCTCGGAGTGAGCCGCGAGACCGTCCGCGATCATGATCACGTTGAAATTGAGCATCATCGCATCCCGTGCTGTCGACTCGCAACATACATTGGCGAGCAATCCAGTAATGAGAATGGTGCTAAGCCCTCGCGTGCGTAATCGACTCTCCAAGTCGGAGGAACCTGCAATGAAGGCACTGTAGCGACGTTTATCAACAATCGAGTCGTCTGCTTTGACGTCCATTCCGGCCCAAATCCGGTGTCCCGGCGTTTGCTTCTCAAGCGCCTTCAGCATGCGATCCCGTTGTGAAACGGTTCGGAGGCGGCAGTAGGCATTCCATGATTGGAGCGCATCTGTTCCAAGCGTGTTTCGCAACCAAAATACCTTTCCGCCAAGCGCCCGAACAACCCCGGCGAGGCGATTGACGGCAGGTGCGATTTTTCGGCCGGAGGCAACATACCCCGCTGCCTCTTCCTCAAGATAGGTGTCTTGCATATCCACAACGAGAAGCGCCGTTTCTCTCGGAGCCAAAGTCTCGAACAGATGGAGCCGTCCACGGCGCGAGACTATGCGATCCAGCAACTCCTGAGGCAATACAATATCGGACATTTGGCGTCGCTCCGTTCGTAACTTAGGTTCAATCCTCCAGAACCGTGAGGTCTCTGCTGCATGCTAGTTGAACTTCATCGTTTTTTCCATTTTTTGCCTATGAGCCAATGAGTTGCGAGTTTTTCCCCCAGGAGGACTCCGGCTCAGGAATCCACCGTGCATCGCCATGGTCAACACGGCGAGTCCGAAGTTTTCGGAGGGACGTAATTTGCGGTCCTTGTCGAATTCCTCGCGAGCCATGATCTCGATGTCGGAGAACAGGATCTCTGCCGGCAGTTCCTGGATCTCGCGGACCATCAGCGTCATGGGGACGAGGCGACAAGCGATCACCGCGTTGATGGTGAGGGCGCGCTCGATGCAGTCGCCGGTGCGGTGGCCGACAAACTCGACCTTTCAATCCGTCTTCAGAATCCGGCGCAAATCCTCAATGCGCCAACGCAAGCGGTACCGCTCCAGGACCTGTTCCGCCTGCCGGACCGAGGCGACTGGCAGGTTAGTCAGCGGGAACCATTCCAGCGACGCGACGTCGTCTGGCGCTTGCGGTTCGTGGATGTGCACCAGGTTCAGCCGCACCGGGGCTTCGTCCCGGGAGCAACTGTCCCTGGGCGGCGGTAGCGCAGTTTGACGTCGGCGACCTGCGCCTCTCGCTTGCTGCGCGCCTTCTGCTTGCGACTTCCCCGGCCTGCCGAGCCGCGCGCCACGTGGAGCTCCAGATGGGCTTGCGCAGGCGCCGCCCGTACGTCGTCGAAAAGTTTCGGCGGCTCCTTGCCGAGGGAGTGGTTGTGCATCGCCCGAATCGGCAGGTCGAGAATTCTGAGGCGGCGTTGCCCAACGAAAAGTTCGAAATACATCCGCATCCCGGTCCATCACCGAGACCGGGCGTACGCCATCCGGTTCCGAAGTCAGCCCGGCGCAGGCCTGCAGCCCACACACCCATCTCTGCGTCTTGCGCTCCGCCGGCAGCTTGTCCTATTCCGCCCGGCCGTCCGGTGATTCATACCGGATGTTGGGAACGCCGAACGGAATGCCGATAGCCAAGGTAATGATGCCGCGCAACCAACCCATGCCAGGGCTGGATGTCCGCCGGTTCCGCCGCCAACCGCAGCGAGAGCGGCGCCAACACCTTCAAACCGCGCTCGATCGCGGCCTCCGGCGCGCCGCCCTCTTGCCGCGCCGGCAGCTTTTACAGGCTCCGCCGCATCGTCGTCCGCTTCACCGGAAGCGTCAGGATGCGCAGCATCTCCAACTGTTCCAGCATTCGAAGGCAGGCCTGCACCCCGTAGCCGCCGTTCAGCGTGAACCGGCACGGATGCTCGCAGATCGTATGCCCCAACTCCCGCCGGCTCAGGCCCCGCAACTTCCAAACCGTCGTCTGGATGTCGGCAATCTGCCGGTGCCGCAGCCGCTCCCCTCTTTCCCAAAGGAAAATGCTCAAGCCAACTGAATGCCTTGCGCGGCAGCCGGACAAGACAACAAGAAACTTCTCAAAAGGCAATACCATTGACCCGGCGGGGGCGAGGCAGCCTTCGGCGCCGCGCTGCGGAGCGGCCTCGCGCAGCCCTTGGCATTCGGACCGACACCCCGCACTGATCTCGTGGCGAACGGCCAGCTTTCGGGAGCCGCAAGCTGGTCCGGACGGCAACTCGGTTTCATTCCACGGGCCAAAGCTGTCGCCGGTACCGCCGATCTCGCTTTTGACCTGAACACGTTCGACGGCACTCTCGACCTGACAGAGCACGTATCCTGCCGAGCGTGGACGGCGTCGTCTGCCGTCGGAACCGCCATGATATGGCGCGATGGCAATCCAAACTACCATATCGAGGTGGGCGGCAACACGTTCCTTCTGGCGGGCGGCGATGCGGGAACCGTGCCTGGTGCATTCCTCGGACCTTTGCACGAAGGCATGGCAGGCGTCCTCAAACGCGACGACTAGTCGGCTGGATTTGCATTCACCCGTTGAACCCGAGACTTACCGGACACAATCCTCCCTCGGCCCGGAAGCGTACAGGTTTGCGGCCCGAGTAGGGGTACGCGCGAGCCTGTGCTATTCAATTGCGCCCCGTCTGCGATTGCCCGCATCAGCACGGCATACGCCACGTGTCTGCGAAGCGCAACGTGGATTCCAATTGCTGGAGTTAGAAACATGCTCGTCCGGCTGGCTTACTGGAATTGTGCGGAAGCGCACTGGGGAAAGGATCGCGACCTCTTCGTGTCGATGGCTGTGCCGATCATGCAACAGCATGATGGGTTCGTGGAAGCGAGACTCCTCGCTATTCCGAATTCTCCGCGGCGAATCGCGTTTACGGCCTGGAGGGATCGCGCTGCACACGAGGAATTCGTCGCTTCTCTCGACCTCGAACGGATTACTGCGGCTTTCGAGCCAATGTACGTCCATGGCGAACGCCCAAACGCAGAGACGTTCGAAGTCATTGCCGCGGGTTGCACGGCTGGACGTTAGCGAATAGCACGCGTCAGCACCGTGCACCGTGCGCCGTAGCTCCCCCTCGCCACGGGCAAGAATGCATCTTACCTGGGTAGGCCTGCCGGCAGCCCACTACAGCAGGCGGCGGACTGCGCGGGTTCAAGGCATATCCGGTGGTGCGCGGCGTCGGGCGTGGCGGAGCATCTCGTTTCAGTCCTCGGCACCGGCGGGACGGAGGCGCGACCCTGGGGTCAATTTTGGCGAGGGCTTCGGCGGCGGCATTTCCGGCGCTATCAGCGTCAAAGTCGATATGCTGCACGCAACATATCGGATAAACCGCGGAGCCCGCTTCAACATGCTCCCGGACGAAGCCTTGCAGAGTCTCGGCATCCTTATATTCGACCACTTCCACTAAGACGTTGTTTGTGGATCGATCCTTGGCTCCGGCAACCGCTATCTTTCCGATCGCTCAGCGCCCGGTCAGCTTCAGCCGCTTTTACAAGGGCATATTCCTGCGCTTGCCTCCAACGGACGTCTCATCGACTTCGACAGGTCCAGAGAACAACTCGTCCCCGGCCTCGAAAGCGGCGCGAATGCGGTGCGCCATCTATCTGCCATGCCGTCTCTTGCGTGACGACGAGATCACGGTGCAATTCCATGCTGGATACACCTTTGAGGCTCGCCGGGAACGGATAAACTGGGGGATTATATGGATAACTTGACAAGAAAGTGGTTTTCGCTTGCGCATTTGCAGAAACGGTGGCACGAATCGCTCAATAAAGCAACACCGATGCAACTCCTATGCAACACGATCCCGCCTCTCCCACCGGCGACGCCCGTCCGGTGTTCAAGGTCTTCAAATGCCGGGCACGGCTCACTCCGGCCTCGCACCGCCGTCTCGGCGAGGTGTTGCGGTTGTGTTGCGGGTTCTACAACGCCGCGCTTGAGGAGCGCATTGGCGCCTGGATGAAGGCGGGGATTTCGATTTCCTATTCCGACCAGTGCAAGTCTTTGACGGCGATCCGCAACAACACGCAATTTCCCGAGTTCGCCGCCCTCAGCATTCAGGTGTTCCGGGGTGTCCTGCAGCGGCTGGACCGGAGCTTCCGGGATTTCTTCCGGCGCGCGGAAGGCGGCGGCAAGCCTGGCTTTCCGCGCTTCAAGGCGGCGCAGCGGTGGCGAACGGTGGAGATCGCGGAGGTCTCGCGGGGCATGGTGCGGCGGCATGGCCGGCACTGAAGTGGACCGGGGCCGCCTGCGTCGCCTGCAGCGGGCGGTGCCCCGCGCGGCGCCAGGGTCCGGCAACCGGCGAAAGAAAGTGGGGTCGCTGGCGCGGGAGTGGCAGCGGATCTCGGACGCCAACCGGCAAGTCCTGCACCGGACGGTGTCGGCGCTCAGCCGGGCCTACGATTTTTTCGCGATCGAAGACTTGCGGATCGCCAACCTATTGCGCTCGGCGAAGGGGACCGCGGCGGAACCCGGACGCAATGTGCGGGCCAAGGCGGGCCTGAACCGGGCGATCTCCGAGCAGGGATGGGGAACGTTTTTCACGCTCTTGAAGGACAAGGCTGCGAGTGCCGGCCTTCAGGTGGCGGAAGTCGCGCCGCATGGAACCAGCCAGGCCTGCTCGGGATGCGGCGCCGATGCGCCGAAAACACTGGCTGTTCGCGTCCACGCCTGTCCGGCCTGCGGGCTGGTGCTGGACCGCGATGTCAATGCGGCAAGGAATATCCTGCAACGGGCTTTGGCCCGTTCACGGGTGGGGAGTGGCGGGGTGATCCCGCTTCCCGTGGCGGCGGCAGGAGCGGAGAACCAATCATTCTCCGGAGCAAGCGGGGCAGTGGCGCCGCTCGTCGCAGAACAGTGTCATGTCAAGTTATGTATATAAGCCCCATAAACTGCCATCGCCCACTTGCAGTAAGACAGTTTGCAGCCTTCCATGATTGTCCCCGTCTTGAACGAGAATATGGGATAGTCTGGACAATCACGACAACAGCACGTCATGCTTGGATGCTTGCTGCCGCCCTGCATGTTCGTCGATCCACAGAACGGACAATCTGCACCATGCTGCCAAATTTGCGCCTCAAACCAGTGGCGGGCGACATCCTCGGTCGAGATCATTTCGGAGATTCCAATCAGGGTCAAACCCTTGCGGAAACATTTCCAGGACCTCTTGACTTAATTTCGGTCTTCTTCCAATCACTATATTATAACGTAAAAGAATCATATAGACACATGTCTTGTTGCCATTGGATATAAATCCTCTTGAACATAGGTAATTCTCTGATAGGCTAGCAGCTTGTGCGGCTTGCGGTGCGGACGCGTGCAAGGCACCCGGAGATTTGGGACATGCTGGTATATGGCTCGTACAACCAGGAAGAGCTCGACCTGCAATATGACATGCGGCGCCGGTGCCCGCACTTCGCCGAGACCTTTGCATCACTGCAGCCTGTCAATGACCACATGGTCGCCAGCTTCCGTTGCTCCCTAGACGTGGCCTTCGGCGACCTGCCGGGTGAGAAGCTGGACATCTGGCATGGACGGGGAAATTCTCCCATTCTTCTTTTCATTCACGGAGGCTACTGGCGCGCTTTCGACAAGAAAATGTTCCGTTTTGTCGGCGAGCGGTTCGTCGAGGCGGGCGCCACGGTTGTCCTGAACAACTATGATCTTTGCCCCGGCGTCTCCATGGATGAGATTGTCCGCCAGAATCGGGAAGCGCTGGCCTGGATCCACCGCAATGCCGACACAATTGGCGGCGATGCCAGCCGCATCCATGTTACCGGGCATTCCGCCGGCGGACACTTGACCGCGATGTTGACGGCAACATCCTGGGAGGAATTCGGGATGCCGTGCAACATCGTAAAAAGCGCCGTTCCGCTGAGCGGCCTGTTCGATCTTGAGCCCCTGAGACTCTCTTACCTGAATTCCGACCTCCGTATGGACGAGGAGACGGTCTACCGCAATAGCCCAGTCCACAATTTGCCGCGCCGCATGCCTCCCACCGTCATTGCGGTCGGCGGAGGCGAAACTGATGAGTTTCTCAGGCAGTCAAGAATATATGTAGATGCTTGCCGGGAACGGGGTTTCCCGGTGAGCTATCTGGAAATCGGAAATCTGGATCACGTCTGGGCGGCCGGCTCCTACCGGGACCGGCAGAGTCCGTTGGCGGCAGCTCTCATCGAGCAGATGGGGCTGTAGGGAAGAGTTCCGTCTGCCAAACGTCGGAAACTCGTGGCACTAGAAAACCAGAAAAGGAGGCGTTAGCCGTGAATAGCAAATTGAACAAAATGAGAATTGATATGAAATTGGCACTGGTTGTCCCCATGCTGGCTTTGGCAGCCGCCGGGTTTTCTGCGAAAGCCGCAGAGGTTGCGTGGGACATGCCAAACGAATATGGCGCAACCTCCGTATCGGGCGAAGCCGACACGATTTTTGCGGAGCGCTTGGCCGAGAATTCCGGCGGCCGGATCGCCATCACCAACCACCATGGCGGATCGCTCGGCTACAAGTCGCGGGACCATTGGGCGGCGGTCGAGGATGGAGCCGTGCCGCTGGCGAGCACATATACGGGCGTATTCGCGGGGTTTGATCCCATTTTCCTCCTGAACAATATGCCGTTCATGGCTACCAATCCGGTTGAGAGCAAGTCGCTGATCGATGCAGCGTGGCCTTGGTACGGAGAGGCTTTTGCGAAGGGAGGGCAAATGCTTCTCCTGACCGAGCCGTGGACGCCTGTCGGCATCTGGGCGAAGAAGAGGATCCTGTCTGGCGAGGACATGGCTGGCCTGAAAATCCGGACCTATGACGTGAACGGAGCGATAACCCTGAACAACCTTGGGGCAACCGCGACTCAAATGAGTTGGGCGGATGTCGTTCCAGCCCTCTCTACCAATACCATCGATGCGGTTCTGACGTCGGCGGAAGGCGGCTTGTCCGCGAAGTTTTCCCAGTATCTCGACCATTACCATTTCGTGAATTTCACCATGGGATCCAACATGGTCCACATCAACCAGGATGTGTTCGACGGTCTTCCGGAAGACCTTCAGAAGGTGGTTCTCGATACCGCCAAGGAGGTCGAAGACGAGCTTTGGGCACGGGCGGCGGATCGCATCGCCGGCAATGTGCAGCGGTTGAAGGACGAGAACGTCACCGTTGTCATGGATATCCCGAATTCGTTCATCCAAGAACTCCGGTCTGCCGGGCAGCAGGCGATTGATGAGTGGCGTGAGAAAATCGGTCAGGAAACCGCGGACGAAATCCTGGCTGCGTATCAGGCTGTCCTCGCGGCTCGGCAGTAGGCTCCGCTCATAGAGGCGGCCGGCGGTTCCGCCGGCCGCCTGCCGGAGGGCAGCGAGATCAGGAGGTTTCATGCGGCGGTGCGCCGCATTTCCGATGCAGGAATCTATGTATCCGCGATGATCATCGTGGGAATGGTGGTCCTGATTGTCGTGGAAGTGGTGCTGCGAAACTTCTTCGCCTCTTCCACGTACATGATGGACGAGATGGTGGGCTACGCTATTGCCGCTGCCAGCTTCATGGCCTTGGGGCAGGCGCTGGCGCGCGGCACCTTGATTCGGATGAACTTGCTTCTCGCCGTCCTCCCGCCCGAGGGTGTGCCCCGGCGCGTTCTCGAGGTTTTCTGCATCGGGTTCGGCTTGACAGGCACTGGAATTGCCGCGTTCTATTTCCTCAAGAACGCAACCCGGAGTTTCACCCGGGGATATGTCAGCGAGACCATTGCGCAGGTACCGCTGTGGATTCCGGAGGCGTTCATGGTGCTCGGCCTCGGCATCTTTTTTCTCCAGCTGCTTTCGTACCTGTTCGTCGTGCTTTCCGGAAAAGCTGATCTGTCGAGCAGTCGGTCCGTCGAGCTAGGCTCCGAGTGAGGGCTGGGAACCTGTCTTGGACCCATTCGTACTCGCCCTCCTGACCGTCCTGTTCCTCGTCTTTTTTCTAGGTGCGGGAGCCTGGATATTTGTCGCGCTTCTGATGGTCGGGCTTACCAGCCTCTCACTCCTGCTGGATTTTCCCTTGCACCGGATCGGTTCGATTATGCGGGGCACGATGTGGCGGACCGCGAACACCTGGGAACTCGCGGCCATTCCACTGTTCATCTTCATGGGCGAACTGATGTTCCGGACTGATATTTCCGAACGCTTGTTCAAAGGGATTTCGCCTTGGACCAACCTTGTTCCTGGACGCCTCCTTCATTGCAATGTCGTCGGCTGCACGCTGTTCGCTGCGGTCAGCGGCTCCAGCACCGCGACAACCGCGACCATCGGCAAGATCACGCTCAAGGAGTTGGAGAAGCGGGACTACGACATGGATCTGGCGGTCGGTTCTCTAGCCGGCGCCGGGAGCCTGGGCCTCATGATTCCGCCTTCTATCTCGATGATCATCTACGGAGTCCTGGCGGAGGAATCGATCACCGATCTCTTCGCGGCTGGTATCGTTCCCGGGCTTCTGATAGCGTTCCTGTACTCCGCCTACATCGCTGTGTGCGCACTTCGGGCCCAAGGCGGCCGCCTGGACGAAGACCGCCCGTCGATTCGCGAACTTGCCGCCAGCGCCGGAAACCTCGCACCGGTCCTGGGTCTCGTCGTCATCGTCCTCGGCGGGATCTATACAGGGATTGTTACACCCTCCGAAGCGGCTGCCCTCGGATTCACGGCATCTCTGGCGCTGGCAATTCTGCTGGGCCAGTTTACTTGGCGGCGGTTCATCGATTCCCTCATCAACACCGCCCGAATCACCTGCATGGTTGTAACCATTCTCGTCGCAGCCGCTTTCATGTCTTCATCCATGGCGTATCTGCACGTGCCGCAGGAAATCGCCAAAGCCATTTCGCTACTAAATCTCGGCCCGCTTGGCCTGATCTTGCTGATCGGCCTGTTCTACGTCATTCTCGGCATGTTCCTGGATGGATTGTCCATCATGGTGATGACCCTTCCGATCACCCTGCCGCTCATTACGGCGGCCGGGTGGAACCCGGTCTGGTTCGGCGTGTTCCTCGTTGTGATGATCGAACTGGGCCTGATCACGCCGCCCATCGGATTCAATTTGTTCGTGCTGCAGGGCATCACGGGACGATCCATCGGAAGCATTGCGAGAAGCGCCTTCCCGTTCTTTCTGCTCATGCTGGTGGCGGCGCTCATCATCACCGCATTTCCAGGCACTGCGCTTTGGCTGCCGGCTGTCTTGTTCGGGTAGCGCGGAAGGCGCGGGAATCGACACCACGGGGTCCCGCCCTGCTTCTTGCTCCAAAGATTATGGCACTACTACGACCGTCTCGAAATCACAACCGTGCACCGCAATAACTTATGCTCGACGAGGCCGCCGGAATCACCGAATTGTGTTCAAATCGAACGGCAAAATAGTGAACTTGGGCACAGAATATCCGTGGGACGTCGCCAAGGCGGTATATGGCGCCCCCGGCGGCCTCGCCGAAAAGTGGGCGGAAACGCGCTGCAACCAACTCGAATGCGGAGATCTCGATGCTGTTTTGACGGCGATGCGCAAACACGGAAACAAGCAAGTAGCCGTTGCCTGTATCAACTACATCGCCAACAACCGCAGCAGAATGCAGTATCACCCGTTCCGCCAGTTGGGCCTATGCGTTGTCAGCGGCGTCCTTGAGGCCGGGTGCAGGAACGCCACTGGCGTCCGGCTCGAGCGCGGCGGAATGCGTTGGACGGTAGAGGGCGCAAACACCATCATTGCGCTACGCCGGTGCGTGCTGAACGGACGCTTCAAAGACTTCTGAACAGCGGCCAAGCGCCGCATGACGAAATTCCCGAGAAACTTGACGCGCACCCATCAGGAAGTATGTCGTGCACTTGGGCGGAGCAGGGCAAAACTGTTCTCAGGTTATGCCGAGGATTCCCGGTTCGGATTTGGTTTTCGGGCGTCTGGCCTGGGGAATTTCGATGCCGGGATCGGAAATTTCGGGTGCCGGGGCGCTTGCGGACGGCGCCCGGCGGGGGATTTTCCGGGAGGGTGCGACGTTCGGCCATGGCGAAGGGCTCCCGCCTTGGACGGGAGCGGCGGCGCCCGGCTTGCCGGGCGGGTTGGATCAGGTGGCGGGCGCGCCGGCCGGTTCGGGGGTCGGCAGGCTATTGCGGGTCAACTTGAGGAAGTTGAGGACGACGCGGATATTGCGGTTCAGCCGCCGCAGGGTGGGCGCGACCTCGAGGCCGCGGGCCTTGATGAGGCCGATGGCGAAGCGCCGCAGGCGGGTGGTGTTTTCCGGGCCATAGCCGGTGCGGATGCGGCTGCGATCTTCGTCCCAACTCCAATCGAGGCAGAAATGAGCTGCGTTTTCGATACACCAGTGGCTGCGGTTCCAGTGCAGGATCTGCGCCGCGCTGGCGGAATCCGGCGCATGGCTGGTGATGCCGTAGGCGATCTCGGTGCTGGCCTTGCCGGTTCTCTTGTCGGTGCGGAGGCGGCGGATCATGAAGGCTTGGCCGACGCGAGGGAAGGAGAGGTAGCCGTTCAACTCGGAAGTCGTCCAGATGGCGCGCTGCTCGATGCGGCCGTGCGCCAGGTTGGCTTTCTCCTCGAAGTCCGGCGCCCTGGCGGCGCCGGTGTCGAAATGCAGCAGGATGTCCCCATACAGGGTCGGCTGGTTCTCCTTGACGGTGAACACGAAGTGGGCGCGGCGGTCGCGGAGGTACTCCGCGAGCTTGCGCTGGGTGAGCATGGCGTCGGCGGTGAAGGTCTTGGCGGCGATGTCCGGCAACATGTCGAGTAGCGGAATGACGGTGCCGATCTCGTTGGTGCGGCGGGTCTCGTCATCGGCGCCGGGCTTCAAGCCGACTTTTTTTTGGGCGTAAGTTGCTTTGCTGTCGTGGCCGACCACGCTCATCACGTGCGCCTGGCTGCCGTCGGCGGCGATGGCGCCGCGCAGCGTCTTGCCGTCGATGGACAGCGCCGCGTCCTCGCCGCCATGGGCCTCGTGCCAGCGCCGCAGCGCCTGGTCGAGTTGCGCCGGGTCGACCCGGGTCAGCACATCGCGGAGGGTCGAGCGGCTCGGCCGCTGCGGGACGCCGCCGCGGCGCCGCACCCGGAACCGGATCAGGACTTGCGGGCTGAGGTCGTTGACCCATTCCGACATCGCCTTGTAGCCGCGCATGCCGCACAGCGTGGCGGCGGTGGCCAGCGCCAGCACGCTGGACAGGGTATGGCGCCGTCCGCGGCGCGTGCGGGGGTCGTCGATCTCCCCAAAAAAGGCGGGAAGGGATCGCATCTGCTCTGCTGTGATCATCGCTGTTCGAACGCCATGCTGAAGGGCCGGATCGAGCCGGGCCCGGGATAACTGTTGGCGCGCATCGCGCGCCAGCGGGCGAAGGAACACCTGTTTCGGGGTCGAACCCTCCCGGTAGCCGCCGCCATCGCGCCGGAACCCGCGGGTCTTCCCCACCAGCTGCCAGTTCGCGGCGCGGTACACCGTGCCGCGAAACCGCGCCGGGTCCACAAACGTCTCCAGCAGCAGTAACGGGTGGCCGAAACGCGCCTGCCAGTCCCGCCCCAGACGCCGCGCGCAAAGCCCGAGAACCCGCGACCCCAGATGCGCCGGATGCCGCCCGGGCAGGATCAGGAAGCGCACATTGTTCGTGAGCAGGTGCAGCCGGTTGTACTGCTGCGGGTAGTCCCAGCCGATCCAAGCGTCCCGGGCCCGGCACTTCAGCGCCGCAGACGAAAACGCCAGCAGCGCAAGCCACCGCCGCCGCCCCCGCGCCACATACCAGATGGTCTCGCCGATCTTCGGCGCCGCGCCAAGATAATGGTGGCGATCCAGCAGCGCACGGAAGCGACGCTCTTCCTCCGGCAGGACAATATCCACTACCACTTCCGACAACTGCATCGCGCAACCCTGAACAGCGGTGATTCGCCGCCAATCACCTCATAGCAGGGTTCCGACGGAAACACCAGACCGGCACGGTAACTTGTTGAACCCTCAACACGTCCAGCAATGAATCAATTGGCCCTGTGGGCGGAGAGAGCGCCCTCGACATGGCCCGTTACGCGCATTACCTGAGCTTGGAGGCCAGGTTCGTTCCCATCGCATTGGCGCTGAATGAACCATGTCCCCAACCCGTGCACTTCTTCCGATGAAACGACGAAGCCCGCGAGGCCGAAAACCCGGCTGTCCAAGTATCTCGGGTCTGCACGACTGACGAAGGGACCGATGTGGTCGAATTCGTCAAGATGGGAGAAATGCGTCACCCTCCTGCTTCCAGAAACACGAAAGCCCGCGCCGGAACGCGGGCTTCGGAAAGAGGGCAATGCAGGATTGCGCCTCGCGAAGGAAGATGGGTCCGCGACCCAGTGGCGTCAAGAACTCGTATGGAGCCATGTTGCCATGCTTTCCGCGCTCCCCGATCCCCGTCCAACTGACCGCCCCGGGCAATGGCAGGCGGGCTCACGCGATTGCGGCGTTGCCCGCCCACAAAGTTCTTCTGCATTTGCGTCAAGACCATTCCAATTGTGCCATGGCCTGAATGGGCTCTCGGCTACTGCGTGAGGAACTGCGTCAACGCGTTGTTGAATGCCTCCGGTTCCTCCAAATTCAGCGCGTGACCGGTTCCACCAAATATCTCAAGCCTGCCGTGAGGAGAGTTTTCAGCGATGAACCGGCTTGGATTGATTGTCGGTCCGTCTTCGTCGCCGGCAATTACGAGGATCGGAATCGGAGATTTCCTCAGTTGCCCTTCCAGGTCATACACCGGTGGTCGCGGCAAAATCGATCCGCGAATTGTGTTTGCGAGGCCTCGCGGCGACAGCGCACAGAATTCGTTGAATTGTTTTCTCCAGATTTCGGGCCTTTTTCGTTTCAGCTGAATTCGCGTAGGACCAGACAAGTACTCTTGGCCAACCGACCGCGCACCTTCACGCTCCAGTCGATCGGCGACGGACGGAAACTGCGTGGAAAATCCGATATCGGGGTCCGAACCCGACCCCGTCGCGGCGACGACCAGCCGGGTCACACGATCGGGGTAACGGAGGCCGAAGTTCAATGCGATGTTTCCGCCCATGGAGAGTCCAACCAGCGCCACACGTTCAAGCCGAAGAACAGTCAATAGACGGTGCAGGTCGGTTACGGACAGCTGTTGCGAATACTGCTTGGGATCGTCTGGAACGCCTGACGGCGGGTAGCCACGGCAATTGTAGGCGATCGTCCGGAAGGCGCCGCACAAACTGCCCATTTGTTCATCCCAGCTTCGATAGCTGCCCGCGAACTCATGCACAAAGACGATGGGCGGGCCTTTGCCTCTGGATTTGTAAAAGAGCTCGACGCCTGCCGCAGTCTCCAGTCGGGGCATGGCAGAAAGGCTCCGTACTTCACGCACGACGTGGAAAGGCTGTCAGAAAGGACTTCTTCACCTTGGCAAGGTAGGTTGGATTCGCGTTGCAAATTGCGGTCGCCCGGGCTTTCAGGGTCTGCCCGACCAGCATGTAGGCTTCTACAGGGTCGGCGTCGTATTCTTCCTGAACCCAGATCAGCAGCTGCTCGAATGCAGTCAAGAGAGCATCTTCCATTGGATGCAAGGAAACGGCGCTCATCATGTACCGGTCATTCTCAAGTCTGGGCCACGAAAGCGCCTTGGATCCACGGCATACGTCGATGGCGAGACGAACGCGCGCACGACACTCTATCGACGTGCAGGCGAGTTCCCCGTCGCCCTGGTGCGCTTGAACATCTCCGAGATAGAGCAGTCCACCCTTTGCGTTGCTCGGCAGATACAACGTAACGCCGGGACTCACCTCTTGAACATCCATGTTTCCCCCATATCGCCCGTTGTCCACACTGGAAGGCGCCTCCAGCGCGGGAGCGGTGCCGATGGTTCCTATCATGGGCTTGGCGGGAAACCGGAGCCTTTCGTTCCAGACAATTTCACCTTCTTCAACGGCCACGATATGTGTATGGGGTCGAAAATCGTCTCGGCCGAGCCACGTCTTGAAGGCGCTCCATCCCGGAAACACCGCGCAATACACCGGAGGTTCAATCTCGATGTCGAGGAGTTGAACCGCCAGGATGTCGCCGACCTCCACGGTCTCGACATAGATGGGTCCCGTCAAAGGATTGACGAAGGGAAACGTGATCTTGGCAGGATCGACCGCACGGTCGCCGGGCGCGATCGCCTGGCCGACGTTGATTTCGGTCTCGACCACAAATGATTCGCCCGGCTCGACCCTGGCGACGGGCGCGTGACCGTGATCAAGGGTGTATTTCAGGTTTTCTCTGGCAATAGTCCGCATCGGTGATTGTCGCATTCATCAGTTTCAAGCCACGTCCTCCTCGCTCCCGGCTTCTAAGGGCAGGACTTCTGCACCGCCTGCTCCAGCACCGAAAGCGCGTTCATCAGTTCATCCTCGCTGATTGTGAGAGGCGGGAGCAAGCGGATCACGTTCTGGTGAGCTCCGCCATAGAGTACGAGGACACCGTTTTCCCGGCAGTGTTCGACGATCTCTCGCATGGATTCCGATGCTGGTTCCTTGCGCTGTCGGTCCATGACGAGTTCGATGCCGATCATGAGACCACGACCTCGCACGTCTCCTACTTTCGCGCATTCTTGCTTCAGCCCCACCAAGCGTTCGACCACGCGCCGACCAAGATGCTTGACGCGACCTTCGATGTCATCGCTCAACAGAGTCTCCAAACCCGCCAGCGCCACCGCGCAGGCAACCGGATTGCCGCCCATGGTCCCGCCCAACCCGCCCGGTTCCAAGGAATCCATGACCTCGGCGCGCCCGGTGACCGCGCCGATCGGAATCCCGAATCCAAGCGATTTGGCCGTGGCAACAAGATCGGGCTCAATCCCGAATCCGGATGAGGCGCAAAAAGGACCCGTTCGCCAGACGCCGGTCTGCACCTCGTCGGCAATCAGCAGGATTCCGTGTGAACGGCAAATGCCGGCAAGCTCACCCAGAAAACCTTGCGGCGGAACGATGATTCCCGCTTCCCCCTGTACTGGTTCGAACACGAGCGCCGCAAACGCTTCGCCTGGCAGTTCGCATCGAAACAAGGCGTCCAAGGCATCCAGGCAGGACCGCACGCAGGCGGCATCGTCTTCGTGCGGAAACCGATACACGTAAGGAAATGGGATTCGGTGAATAGCTGCTGCGAGCGGTCCAAATCCGCGGCGGTAAGGATCGAACCGACCAGTGAGCTGGAGAGCGTAGAAAGTGCGGCCATGGAATGCCGAGTGCAGTG
Source organism: Rhodobacterales bacterium (assembly GCA_965219495.1). Taxonomy (GTDB): domain Bacteria; phylum Pseudomonadota; class Alphaproteobacteria; order Rhodobacterales; family CAZPXZ01; genus CAZPXZ01. Next base: position 4,569,460 of record OZ244777.1, on the reverse strand, counting down.
TGATTACCGCATCGCGCCCGGTGTAGGCGCGCGCGAACTTGATGGCGCTTTCGACGGCTTCCGCCCCGCTGGTCGCAAAAAACGTCTTCTTTTGAAATTCGCCGGGTGTCAACTCATTCAGTAATTCCGCCAGATTGAGATAGGATTCATACATGCCGACCTGAAAGCATGTGTGGAGAAACGAGCCGGATTGAGCGCTCACGGCTCCAAGGACGGCTTCATGGGAATGGCCAAGATTGCTGGCACCGATGCCGCTCGTCAGATCGGTGTATGTCTTTCCGTCAACATCGACGATTTGCGCACCGGTCGCCTCCCTTACAAATATTGGATGGAGGTTGGTGAGTCCTTTCGGAATCACATGCTTTCGGCGGTCAAGAAGCGCTTCTGTGCGTGCGCTTGGAGTCATGTCGGAGCGCTCCGGCTCCGCTTGGTTGCGGCGTTCCGCCGAACGTATTCGGTCAAAAGTGTCATAACGATCACGAGGGCGATAATTGCCGTTGACAGCGCGTTAATCTTGGGCGTAATCAAGAACTTAAACTCCGAGAATATGTAAATCGGCAACGTCTGCCGTTCCCCCGCGAGATAGTAGGACAGCGTAAATTCGCTGAACGATAGCACGAACGCCACGGCCGCTCCGGTTGCGATTCCGTTTGAGATAAGAGGAAGCGTGATACGCCGAAACGTGATCCAGGGATTGGCGCCCAGGTCCAGGGCGGCTTCCTCAAGCCTGCGGTCGAAGACAATGATGACCGATACGATGGCGATAACGACGAACGGAAGAACGTAGAAGATTTGGCCCAGCGCAACGGTTATCAACGAGCGCGGGATGCCGACGTAGCTCAAGGTCATCAGCAACGAAATCCCCACGATGGATCTCGGCACAATGATGGGGATGAACATAAGCACGATCACTGCGATCTTTCCCCGGAAGGAATATTTTACCAGCGAATAGGCGGCCATTGTTCCGATTACCGTGGCAGACGCCACGACGGCAAGGGATACGACCAATGTGTTTCGCCAATTGAGAAATATTCGCTGCGACGCCATCTCGTCGAACCACTTCAGGGTGAACCCTATCCACGAATACGAAATGGCTGATTCGTTGAATGCAAAAGTCACCAAAATGGCAATCGGCGCATAGAGAAAAAGTAAGACAACGCCCACTGACAAGCGCAGCGGCCAGTCTTGCAGCGCACGATTCATGTCGTCGCCCTTCCGAGCCAATAACGGGTCACGGATAAGTTGCGCACCGAGAGCAGGAACAAAGCCACCAGCAGGCCGACGGAACACAGCAATACAAACGACATTGCAGAGCCAAGGGGCCAGTTCAGGGCGCTGGTGAATTGATCGTTTATGGCGTTGGTGATGGTGAACCCGCCGGTTCCGCCCATCATGTTGACGCCGAAGAACTCGCCCGTCACCGGGACAAAGACAAACAGGGATCCTGCGACCAGCCCCGGAGTTGACAGGGGCAGAACTATCTTTCGGAACACCTGGGCCGGACGCGCCCCTAGATCCATGGCAGCCTGCAATAGCGCCGGATCGATTGCTTCGAGCGACGCCCAAATGGCCAAGATCATGAACGGCAGGTAGACATGCACAAGAGAGATGATGACCGCCGAGGGGCTGAAGGCGAAAAACTCGACTGGCTGTGCCACCACCCCGCTCCACAGGAGTATGTCGTTCAGTATGCCTCCCGACCCGAGAATGGTTCGCCAGGCAAAGTACCTGATGAGATCACTGGTAAACAGCGGGATGATCGCTGCATGGACCCAGAGCGCTTTGGTGAACGACACCCGTCGCGCAAGAAAATAGGAGAATGGAAACGCCAGTGTCATCGTAATCAAGGTCACCAGCAATCCATAGACGACGGCCTTTCCCGTCAAGGCCATGTAGATGCTGTTCGCCAGAATGTATTCGTAATTTGCAGTGGTCAGGTCCTTGACCAGCGTAAATGACTGCGTTTTCCAGAAGCTGTAGATCAACATCACCGAGAGAGGTATGGCCATGCAGGTGATCAGCAGCAGGATCATGGGCGAGAGCAGGAAGGCGATTTCCCAACGCTCTTTCGGCGAGAGCCGGGGTCGTCGGGAACCAATCATGAGGATTCGCCGGCAAGCATGGGGACGGCATCCTTCGCATCCCAGCCAATCGAGACCAGGCCGCCAATCGAACCATCACCAAGCCCCGGCATCTCGCTTCCGCGAACCCGCAGGGACTGACCTCCACTGAGACGAACCTCCAGTTCGGTGGTTGAACCGTAGAACCGGACATCCTTCAAGGTCGCACGGAATACGTTGTCTTTGCCCTCCGCGCCGCTATCGATCGAAATTCGTTCTCCCCGGATGGCGAAGCTCACGGAGGAACCACGCTCCGTCGGACCACACCCCAAGCCGACCACGGCCTGATCGCCGGACGCTCCCAGGGTGAGCCGAACCACGCCGCGAACTGGATCCACATCCACAACGTTTCCGGACAACACGTTGGCGCCCCCGAGAAAATCCGCAACAAAGCGCGTTCGGGGTCGCCAGTAGATGTCGTCAGGACTACCGGTTTGAACGATCTTGCCGCCGTGCAGGACGATCACGCGGTCGCTCATGCTCAGCGCCTCTTCCTGGTCGTGTGTGACATAGAGAAAGGTCATGTTGAGGTGCGCGTGAATTCGTTTCAATTCGGCTGCCATTTCCCGCCGGAGCTTGAAGTCAAGCGCCCCGAGCGGCTCGTCGAGCAGCAACAGGCTGGGATTCGTTACCAAGGATCGCGCCAAGGCGACGCGCTGTTGCTCACCGCCGCTCAACGTCTGGATACGACGTGAATTCTTTCCTGTGAGTTGCGTAAGAACCAGAATCTCACTGACCCTTTTGTCTATCTCCCGGCGCGGCAACTCTCGGCATTCCAGACCAAATGCAATGTTGTCAAATACACTCATGTGCGGAAACAATGCGTACTGCTGAAATACAGTCGACACGTTTCGTTGGTGCGGCCGCTCTTCGTTAATCCTTTCCCGGTTCAGAAAAATCGTGCCAGCCGAGGGCGTCTCGAAACCGGCCACCATTCTGAGGATGGTCGTCTTGCCCGAACCGCTCGGGCCAAGAAGCGAGACAAAGCTTCCACCTGCCACATCGAAAGAAACATCGTCGACCGCCACAAATTGCCCGAACCTCTTGGTGAGTGAACGAACCTCGAGGACCGGGTTTGTCGATTCTACCAGGTCCGCCATCAAACTTCATTGACCATTTGGAGGCGCCGCCCCGCGAACAGGGCGGCGCCCAGGCGCGGCAAACCTCTAGGCAGCCTTGACCTCGTTCCAGATCGTGATCCACTCGTCGTAGTTGAGCTCACCCGTGTCCGGGTTAACCGGAGGAACCATGAAATCGACCAACTCGCCCAGATTATCTACGTATTTGAGGAAGATTTCCTCCTGGATCTCCGGCGGCAGATCCCCCTGTCCCGCGCCCGTGACCGTGGCGTAGCGTCCGTGCTCGCCGATTCTCGAACCGAATTCCGCACCCAGCAGGTAATCGAAAAACAGGTACGCAGCCTCTATCGCTTCCGGCTTGGCTCCTGCGCTTACATACGCGACATTTATGAATCCGGGTGCCCCTTCCTTGGGTACAGTGCGCGCCACGGGGAAATTTTCTGATCGCAGTGTGGCAGTCGTGCCCGCCCACAGGGCTCCCGCCAACCAGATTTCGTCGCTGGTCCAGAGATTGACCACGTCGGCATCGCTCAGCCAATACCCCTTGAGCAGCGGCTTTTGGGCGAGCAGAGCCTTCTTGCACTCCTGCAATTGTGCCGAGGTAAGACGGTAATATTGTTCCCGCGGATAGCCGAGGTACTGGGCCGCATAGACAATTTCGTAGAGGGCATAGTCCGGCATCGCGATCTTGCCCTTGTATTTCTCGTCCCAGAGCGCCTGTACAGATTCTGGCGGATCCAGCATATCGGTTCGATATCCGATCGTGTCGACACCCCAGCGACTGGGGACGCCATACACTTTGCCTTCGGGCCCGGCCATATTGGTTCCGATGAATGACTCGAATACGGGCATGATATGTTCCGCGTTGGGAATGCGACCGTAGTCGATCGGCTGCGCAAGGCCGTTACGCACGAGAATGGGGTGATTTTTCAGATCACCCATATGGAAGACATCCCAGCTGTCAGTTCCTCCCGCCGCAAGCAGGGCGAGCGTGGTGTCATCATTCTGGATGGCGCCCTTCACCAACTCGATCCCGGTCATTTCTTCAAATGGCTCGGTAAAAATGGGCTTCTGCAAGTGTGTATATTCCAGCCAGCGCAATTGCTTGGCCATCTCAGCGGATCGGGCCACACCGGGAACAACCGATGCCAATCCCATCATCGCCCATGCTGCTCCAGCACCACGAAGGAGCCCCCGGCGATCGACGTCGCCCCGCCCGGTCTTCTTCGCATGAATCCCTTTGTCAGTCATTTCGTTCTCCTTTCTGAAGTTTCGTGTGCCTAATGCCAAACTATTGAATCGGTTTACACGCTGTTTGAGCCTGTCGGCTCTTTACGACTTCACCCGAGTGTCTCTGAGCGCGTCGCGATTCGGGTCCAGTCCGAGGCCCGGAGAATTGGGAATATTCACAATCCCTTCTTGCGGACGTGGCGGATCGATGAACAAGCGCTCTCCGACGAATTGCATCCCGAGGTGGAACTCAACCAGCCAGCCGTTCATGAACGCGGCCATCGTGTGCATGTTGAAGAGCGGCCAGCCACCCCCGTTGGCGATCGGCAGGTTGTAGATTTGGGCCAGATGGGCGACCTTGCGGGTCTCCGTATAGCCGCCATTGTAGACGCAGTTCGGCTGCAAGACATCGACTGCTTGGTATTCCACTAATTCCCGAAGCCGCCACCTGTGCCCCTCCATTTGTCCGGCCGCCAAGGGGATCCCGGTCTTCGACCGGAGGTCGGCGAGCGCCCGGGCATCATTCTGGTGCAGCGGCTCCTCGAACCATGTAATTCCGACATCTTCGACAGCCCGGCAAAGCATTCGGGCTTCGTGCGGATTGAACATATAGTTCGCGTCAATCATCAATTGGGCTTCATCGCCAACAGCTTCGCGAACCCGGCGTATTCGAACTGCGTCTTCTTCCCATCCGCCCTTCGTCGCCGCGACCACGATCTTGAGACGCTTGTTTCCGGCGTTCACTTGGTCTCGTGCCGCTTGCACCAGCTGTTCCCGATCATATTCGGGAAAACCGAACGTAACGTATGTGGGGCAGGAAGTTCGGGCGCCCCCAAGCAACTGGGCAACGGTTCGCCCCGCCGCCTTTCCTTGAATGTCCCAGAGAGCGATGTCCAGACACGACAATGCGCTGGACACAACACCAGTCATGGCGCGCGGGTTCAGCTTCCACCAGACTTGGGCATGAATGGCTTCGACATCGCGGACATCCATGCCCGTGAGAAGCGGTGCAAACTCTTGTTCCAGCGCGACCTGTACGGCGAAGGGAAGAAATTGTCCTGTCAGGCCAAGCCCGATATGGCCGCTTTCTGTTTGCACCTCGCAAATGACGACCTTGCGGTCTTCAATCGGCTGATCCAGCAACGGGACCGACACCGGAATGTTGTGCACGCTGGCCCGGATTGCCTTAATTCTCATTTGAATTGTCTTTTTTGGCGCTACCGGATGCATTCCGGCTTGCGAGGAGAAAACGCCGCTTCCCGGCCAATATATGAGCTTCCATGGCTTTGCGTGCCGCCAGCGCGTCGCGTTGCTTGAGGCACCTGAGAATTATTCTGTGTTCGCGGACGGATGCATCCAGTCCTCCACGGGTAACCAACGCCCTTTGCCTTGACAGATGCATCTTCTTGACCTGGCTTTGGTAAATGCTGGCCAACTCGGCGTTTCCCGAAAACGTCACGAGAAGATCGTGGAACTCCAGATTGAGTGGGTAATAGCTTTCGACATTGCCCGAAGTCGCAACAACTTCCATTTCGTCCATAAGGGTCTGGAGTTCCCTGAGCTGACCCAGCGTAACCGTTTCCACGAGAACCTGACCGGCAGCTCCAAACAGGCTGGCCCGCACGTCATAGACATCCAAGACCTGCTTATGGCTCATCTCCCGCACGAATACGCCGCGGCGCGCAACCAGTTTGACAAGTCCCACCTGCTCCAGCGCACGAAGCGCCTCACGCACCGGTCCGCGGCTTATTGCCAGCTTTTCTGCGAGTGCACTTTCCTTGACACGCTGACCCGGCTGCAAATCCCCCTGGAGGATCATGGCTTCGATACTTTCGTAAACCGCGCTGGTTAGCGAGTTGGACCGCAGCAGGTCCAGAGTCTCCATCATGTCTTGTGTTCGTGGCATGACCGCAGATTGGCCGATCCGACCCCTACTGTCAATGGTATGAAATAAACTGTAGACAATCGTCAGTTTGAGAAACTTGTCTTGAGACATGGGGGCTGCGGAAATTCGCTCGTTCTGCCAGAGGCGGCGCCAACCACGGACAAAGATGCGATGGGGTTGTCCTGCGCTCCAGCCGGCGTATCCGTCGAACCGGCAGCCCGCCTGCAAGGTCTCGAGCGCGCATTCGCAGCTATCCACGACCTCGTGGCTACGTGCAGCGTTGCCACTCTTGAAAAACGCGGTTTCCGCTCGAATTCGAACGCTCTCTCCGGCCCCAACGCCCGGCGTCCAAAGATTTGTAGCGCGACAATCAAGGTGAGACTGCGCGACACGCCAGCTGATCATCGCCGCCCCCGACCTGACGACTCCGATTGGCGAGGCGCTTGGGGAGCGCATCGGAAACCTGTCTGCACGGTCCCTTGACGGTCATCCTCGGCGCCAACCCCGAGGTCTATCGTATGGGCTATGGCGACATGCAAGCCCTGGAAACCATCCGTGAGGCAAACTCTCTGCAGATGTTTGAGATACGCGAACAGTCAGCCGTTCGCATCGGCGTGCTAGTCTCCGACCACCGGACCATGGTCTATTTTCCCGTTCCGCACAGCGTTGAGGCCGGCCCCACGACCGACTAGAAGCCGAACGCACTCGTATTTGAGGGCGAAGCGAAGCTGCAGAGACGCTGGCGAATGCGACAGTACTCGCAGGGCCACACACGGAGGTCGGTCGGAAATGTAGCCCGACCGGCTCGAAGAGATGGTCACGGATCTGAAGGCTGATCCACCGCACCCTTCGATCTGGGCAGAAGACTGAAAGTGTTCAGGAGCGAGGCGCACTGCGTTGAGTTGAAGTTTGCAATTGCCACCTTCCGTTCGCGCAAGATCAAGCTGCCTGCTCAGCTCCAGAAGCTTCAGGACCAGAACCTCCGGTCTCGTATCGTTTCGACGCCGAGGATGCCCATCGCTCTGGAGACCGCATTGGACATCTCAATCGGGTCCGGCGACATAAGGTCAGAGATCGCTCCGCAGCGTGTCGAGGCCTTTTTCGACCCGTTGCCTGGCCGCGAGCCCCGGGACCGGCTTGTCCGGTTCATGCCGCTCGCTCCATGTCGGTCCACGCGATGCGTTCCCCGTAACGACGAAAATCGCTTTTGTTGAAGGTCAACAGCCGCCACTCACCATGCGCCAGCATGGTCGCCACGATATTGGCGTCGTGGACCTGCTTCCCCGCCACCGGCACCTTGCGGCACAAGGCCGTCGGCATGTCCACGACTTCCGCCCGTCCTCCAGAATCTCGAAACGTGCGTCCAGTAACGCCACGTGATCGAGGGCCGCATCCATGGCGACCGGGGCTGCGGCGGGGTCACCGTCGCCGGATATTCCTGCAGCGCCTGCCGGCTGATACGCAGCGCTTCCCCGCTTTCGTCGGCTTCTCTCATTCGGCGCCGAGCGAGGCCGTGGCTCGGTACGGTCTCGAAACGCGCCCGCGCCAAAACGTTAGTGGCGAAGAAGATCCAGAGCTCAACTGCTTTCCCCGGCGTCGTCCTGTGGCCAGCGCCCCGTTTCTGGTTCGACCACCACGGCCGGTAGAGCCGCGCCGAAGCAGGCAGCTCGAAGCCCAGAATCGCTTCGATCTCCGCAAATGAAACCCGCCCATGGGATCTAGTCCGAGCGGACAGCCGGCGATAGAGCGGGGCATACTTGCCGCCCGAGGCGGCCTGCTGCACGAACTGCTCCCTATTTGCGGCCATGTCCATACTCTCCAGACGACTTCAAACCAGTACTGACTGACTCGAATACGGGTCATGAGTTGACGCACGTCGATCGCTCATCCTCCCGATCCCTCACGCGTCCCCCCCCATCTCCAGCGGCAGGACGCCTTCGCGCTCGGTCCCAAGAAGGTTGATGGCCGTCGCATCCAGCGTTGGCCGTTCCCGGGCCTGCATGTTCCATACCTGCGCCTCTGCCGCGCTCAGATGAGCGAAAAACGGGAAGACGGGAACAATTGGCGGACTGTTGATGCTTACACGGTGCAAAAATATTGTCGAAGACCATTCGGTTTGTGAGCAAGAGCAAAAGCCAGCTAGTGATATCAAATACATACATGCACTCTATCGACACGAGAACGAAGCATCGCCTCATACCGACGTAGAAGCTCTCTCCCATAGCGGGGTGGGGGTCGCCCCTATTCCCGAATCGTTGTCGAATCCGGTGAGAGCGAAACCGGGCCGCATCCGCAATTCGGTTGAATTTCCTGCAGCCGTCGAATCCTTCTGCTTTACGAGCATGCCGCCCCGTTCAAGCCGCTGCAGGCGTCTCGACACCGCTTCAATGCTGCGCGACGCTGGTGCGACCTATCCGGCCGCCTCAAAAGCCAAGTCAGAATTAGAAATGGGCTACAGCCCAAATCCCATCCTCGAAACAGTTTATCTTTTGCTCAAATTCACGACTCGCAACAAGCCGCCAATGTGCGAACATGCGGAAGAGGAAAGGATGCGCCGGCATCTGCGCGTTACAACGCTGGAGTTGGAAATGGCCCACGGTTGAGTGAACTTCGATTCCGCCAACATCAAACACGGCTGCAGCAAAGACGTAACTCGAAGCGGAGCGAATCGATGTGGAATCCGTGTATCCGCGCTCTTTGCGTTCCCTGGAGAAACAGTTAAACAACTAATGTGTCATTCGATTCCACAAATCTAGAAGTTGATTCCGAGCGATGGGCCAAATTACTGTAACCATTGCTCGCGAGTTCATGGAAATGAGGGATCGCGGAAACGGCGTATGAAAGTCGAAGACCCGCATCGAGTGATTTTGGAGAGCGTCCGTCCAATGGAAATCGAATACAATGAAAACTTCTCGCGGCTGGCAGACCAGCTCAAATCAATAGACCGGCCCGGTGACTACTGCATGCACGAGAAACTCCACGTTCCGATGCCCCAAATGACCGTCGAAGGCGTCGGCACCATTGCATTTCCCGTTCTCCCGGAGCAAGTAAGATCCCTGATCACGGTCGCAGAACAGGCGCCGTACGGGAAAGGCCCGCATACGCTGCTGGATACTTCCGTTCGCAATTGCCGGCAAATCTCTCCCGGGAAAATTGGACTGGGAGGCGCGTCTTGGCGCGATACGTTCGGACGAATTCTCGACCACGCGGCGGAAGGCCTCGGTTGTCCCCGCGACCGGACCAGCGCGAAGCTCTACAAGTTGCTGCTTTACGAACCAGGCGGATTCTTCGCCAGCCATCGGGACACGGAAAAAGAACCCGGGATGGTGGCTACGCTGGTCATTGCCTTGCCGACGACCGGAAGCGGCGGAGAATTGGTTGTTCGGCACGCGGGGCATGAAACACGCGTAAACATGCGAGCCGAAGAGGCGTCCGAACTCAACTACGCCGCTTTCTACTGCGACTGCGAGCACGAGGTGCTCCCAGTCGTCGAAGGGCACCGCATCTGCCTCGTGTATAATCTCCTGCTGGAGACGGATGAAAGTGCGGCGAAACTCCAATACGCCCCGGATTTTGGTTCACAGGTCGACACGATTGCCGCGTTGCTTGAGGAATCGAGAGAGAATCCCGAGGCTGCGGAGAAAATTGTCTGGCTGCTGGAGCACAATTACAGCGAAGCCGGGCTTTCGTTTCCTACGCTCAAGAATATCGACGCGTCTGTCGCCCGGACGCTCAAACAGGCCGCGGACCGCGCAGGTTTTGTCTTGCATGCCGCCATCGTGCATATCCAGCAAGCCGGCAGCGCAGAATACAGTGGCTCCGGTTACGGGCGCTACGATGAAGAGGATGCTGCTTCCGACTACGAAATGGACGAGGTGTTCGAAGACGATCACTGGCTCGATGATTGGGTGGCGCCAAATGGAGAGAAGCCGGCGTTTGTACGAATTCCGCTGCGCGATGGCGAATTGATGCCGGAAGGGGGGCTTGATGACGCGCACCCGGACGAAGAGTGGCTCCAAGAAGCGACCGGAAACGCAGGCGTGACCCTCGAACGCACCTATCGTGCAGCCGCGTTGGTATTGTGGCCCCGGGAAAAATCGGTGAAGGTTCTCTCGCGAGGCGGCGCTGAGTCGATTGTCCAATTCGTCGAATCCGAATGGCGGCGAAGCGGCGAGCAGACGGAATTGTCTCCGCATTTCCGCGTTTTTCTCTCGGACCTGATCGATTTCTGGCCAGCGCCAATACCCTACGAGGAGGAAGACTGGCAAGAGAGTTGCTCGGACGGTATTCGGCTGCTGCGGACCGTCGGCGACAACAGCGTGACGTTGCGGTTTCTCCGGGAAATCGTCCTGCCCAACTACGCTGCCGCATTGAACGATGAACTGCTGACCGTGTCGGGGGCGATGGGTCCCCGCGCATCCGGCGAACTCCTGGCCCAGCTCGTGCGAGAGAAGTTTCCATGCAACACTGCCGGAATACTCGATCTAGCCTGGCGATTGTCGGAAACGCAAGATGGCCAAGCGGAAACGGTTTGGCGCGAAGTGCTGCAGAAACTCGTCAAGACCATTTGCGAAACTCTTCCTCTCGCAGCGAGAGAGCTCTCGAAGAAGGAACCCGCACAGGCTGGCTGGTATTCCTCGTACCGCTCCCCGGAGTCGCTCAGCGCCAAAGACCTGCAGAAACTCTTCCAGCTGACATGGCAATTTGATCTCCAGGATGACGCGGAAGCGGCTGCGGCGCTGCTTATCGAATTCCCTAAAGCGGCGCCTCCGCTCCGTGCGCTACCGCAGGCCGTTGAGCAGTTGTGGATCGAAGGGCCGGACGAGGCCGAAACCAGCAGGGCGTTCAAGATGCTCTGGCGTCAAGCGGCAAAGCGCCTGCTGGAGCGTAGCGAACTTCCGCCGGTTGCGCCTGGCGATTGGGTGCTACCTGTCGAAATCGACTGCCGTTGCGAACATTGCACGAAACTCCAAGAATTTTGCAGCGATCCCGTTGCTCACCGCCATCTCTTCCGGGTTCGACAGAATTTGCGCGAACACCTTCGCAAACAGATTCGAACCGCGCAGGCCGACATTGATTGCGTGACCGAGAAGCGCGGAAGCCCGCATACGCTGGTTTGCACGAAGACCCGGGCAGCATACAAGCGGCGGCTCGCCGAGTATGCCGACGATATTGCGGAAATACGCCGGCTGGTCCTCGCGTCCCCCGCAGTTCCGCTCGAGGCCGAAGTGCTCGAACGATTGCGGGCAGCGGCCGCGCGGTCGAGTTGATTCTGGAGAAATTGTCTCCGGCACGGGGCAGCGACCAGGGTCAGTATTCAAGTTCGCGCCGGCCTGCCCCCGCCGGCCCGTTGCTCCTGTCGCCCCTTGCCCTCGCAACGTCCAGTCGAACCTCTCTTGAGACTCACAGGCTTCCGCGGCGATGGCCGGGCGCAATCGCAGTTTCCCGCAGGCGGGATCAGAGGTAAGGGCAAAGGCGCGCGTTGCGCTGAACCGGCAAACCGGAACCCGAATTACGCGACGGGCCCCGCCGGCCGCACCCTGTCCCGCCTCCCTTGCCCATGAGAGAAGGTCATCTACGCGCTACTCCCGGCCGCCGGCCATTCTCCATGGCACCGAGTAACCGCCAAGCACCCGGCCTGCCGCCTCCTGGTCTGCTGTTTCGACTTCGGCCACGAGACCGAGGTCGGGGTCATCGGCGATTTCCAAATTAGCGGAGACTCCTGCCTCCTTGAGCCCCTCGTCCAAGACTTCCTTGAATACAATTTTCCGAAGCTCCGGCTTGAAGATCTTCCCGATCACCGTCTTCGGCAGGGTATCCAGAATTCGAACTTCGACGGGCCGCGCCGCCGCATCTCCGACGCGTTCCGCGGCGAACGTCTTCAGTTCTTCCGAATCCGCGGCGCCTCCCTCGATGAGTTCCACAAATCCGAACGGCAACTCCCCGGCTTTCGCGTCGGGCCTGCCGATCGCGGCGGAAAACGCCACCGCCGGATGCGCGGCGAGTGCTTCTTCGATCACCCCTGGATCGATGTTGTGACCGCCCCGGATGATCAGGTCCTTGCTGCGCCCGGTGATCCAAATGTACCCGTCAGCATCCAGCATACCGAGATCGCCGGTACGGAGCCAATTCCCGTCCGCGAAGAGCCCTTCGTTGAGCGCGTCGCGGACGTATCCCGCGAATACGTTCGGACCGCGAACTACGATTTCACCAACTTCTCCGGCCCCGCAGAACGACGGTTGGCCACCGTTCCCGTCCGTTCTGGCGGCTCGGACTTCCGTATACGGAAGCGGAATCCCGACCGACCCGATACGCCGCTCGCCATCGGGCGGGTTGCAGGAAATCACGCAGGTCGCCTCGGTCTGCCCGTATCCTTCCAGGATTTTCAACCCGGTTACCTGCTCAAACTTGAGAAACAGTTCCCGCGGAAGCGGCGCGGAACCGCAAAGCGCGTATCTCAGGCTCGACACGTCGGCGTTCACCTCCCTTTGCCGAATCGCAGCGAATACCGTTGGGACCCCCACGAAGAAACTTGCCTTCCATCGTTCCACCAAGCCCCAGAAGTCATCCATGATCCCTTCCGTCCGGAATCCCGCGGGGCACAACTGAACGACATGGGCTCCCGCGGCAATGGGTGCGATGGTCATGATGTGTGCGGCAAACACGTGGAACAGCGGCAAGGCGCACAGGATGATGTTATCCGGCCGGTAGAGAAGTTCCTGCGTCACCCACGAGGTGTAGAGCATATTCTGCTGGCTGTGCCGGGCGAGCTTGGGCAACCCGGTCGTGCCTCCCGTATGAAAATAGGCGCCGACCGACTCCCTGCCTGGCGCGTCACTGAACGCCAGCTTTGCCCCGGCCTGGGATGCCCGCTCCGCGTCGAAACACATCCTCCGCGCTGCGTAGCCGCCTACCCGCTTCGGGCGGAGCAAGGGAATTAGCCAACGCAGCGGCGGCCGCAAGTACTGTCCCAGATCGATTTCCAGCAGAGTCTCGACCTCGGGCGCGAGAGCCAGCGCCCCGGCCGCCTTCTCGGCGAGGTCCGTCTTCGGAAACGGCGCAAGACTCACCAGTATCTTTGCGTTCGCATCGCGCAGGATTCCGGCAATGTGCTCCGGCGACAACAGCGGGTTGATCGGCACCGCAATTCCCGCGGTTTGCGCTCCGAGGAGAGCAAACGCGGTCTGCGGCGAGTTTGGCAGCAACAAGCCTATGCCGTCCTCCCGGCCCGCTCCGAGCGACCGGAAGAGGTTTGCCGCTCGCGTTACCTCCTTTGCGTAGGTCTGATAGTCGATCGTGACCGATGGGGATTTAGGCGAGGATTTCAATTGGAAGGATAGCGCTGGTCGCCTGCCGTGAGTCCGGCCTGCATGCGCAATCATTTCGTAAACGTTTTGATAAGGATAACGATTGGCGAGAGGAGTCTCCTCCAATTCACTCCAATGATCGCTCCTGGGCGCCGCCGAGTGGTCCATGCGATTGCCTCCCTGTACGCATTGTTTCGCCGTGATGCTACCATGTGAGGCGATCGTACCCAAATTGGCACTTCCAGAATCCAGAAGGACAACATGCAGTATCGGGCGCCGCTGGAGGACATTCGATTTTGCCTCGACCAGATGGTCGGCCGCGAACGACTCATCGCGACCGGAAGATTTCCCGTGATCGAAGACGGAACCGCGGACGCGATCCTGGAAGAGGCGGCACGGGTTTTCGAGGAAAAGGTGGCGCCCGCTCATCGCGTCGCGGATTCCGAGGGTGCGCGATTCGAGAACGGGGTAGTGCGAACTCCTCCGGAGTTTCACCAAGCTTTTGCCGCGCTCCGCGACGGCGGTTGGGTTGGAATTCGCGCCAGGACCGAATCCGGTGGCCCGGGCATGCCGCAATCCCTGGTGACCCCTGTAAACGAAATGCTCGGGTCCGCCTGCCTCGCCCTCAGCCTCTGCCCCCTTCTCACCCAAGGGGTTATCATCGCGCTCGAACAACACGGTTCTGAAGAACAGAAACGGGTCTACCTGCCCAAACTCGTAAGCGGCGAATGGGCGGGAACGATGGTACTGACCGAGGCGCATGCGGGATCGGATGTGGGCGCCCTCACAAGCCGCGCGGAACCCAACGGGGACGGAAGCTGGTCAGTCACGGGCCAGAAGGTATTCATTTCCTGGGGCGAGAGCGACCTCACCGAAAACATCGTTCATCTGGTCCTGGCGCGGACTCCGAATTCGCCTCCGGGAACGGCAGGGATCAGTTTGTTCCTGGTGCCGAAGGTGCTGCCGTTCAAATCGGGAGGCCTGGGGGCCAGGAACGCCCTCAGAGCGCTTTCCATCGAAAAGAAGATGGGCCTTCATGGCTCGCCCACCGCGGTGCTTTCCCTCGAAGGCGCGCGGGGATGGCTGGTGGGGAATGAACGGGACGGCATAGCCTGCATGTTCACGATGATGAACGCAGCGCGGCTTGGCGTCGGTATACAGGGGGTTTCGGTAGCGGAATCTTCACGGCAACTGGCAACCCGCTATGCGGTGGAACGGCGGCAGGGGCCGACCCGGCGCGCGGACCAAGGGATTATCGGACACGAGGATGTTCGCCGAATGGTCCTGACGATCCATGCACTCACAGCCGCCTCCCGCGCGATCTGTTACGACCTCGCCGTGCAAATCGATCTTGCGTCCGCCGAACCGGCGAAGCCGGACCGCGACGCAGCGGTGGCCCGGGCGCATCTTCTTACACCGCTCGCCAAGGCCTTCGGTTCGGATGCCGGCTGCGAGGCGGCCAATCTGGCCATCCAGGTCCATGGCGGCGCCGGCTATATCGAAGAAACCGGAGCATCTCAACTCCTGCGCGATGCGCGCATCGCCGCGATTTACGAAGGCACCAACGGAATCCAGGCAATGGACCTGGTGGGACGAAAAATTGCGATGAATCAGGGCGCCGCAGTTCGGTCGTTCCTTGACGAAATCGAAATCACGGTGGACGCCCTGGAGGCAAGGGCGGGAACGTTCGATCGCTTCGGTATCCGCACCCGGCACGCGCTTGCGCTGGCCCGGTCAACGACGGACTGGATGCTGGAGGAAGCGACGGATGAAGACCGCAGAGCCGGAGCGGTTCCCTATCTTCGCCTCCTCGCCCTGGTTCGCGGCGCCCACTACCTGGGACGGGGAGCCCTGCATGCGGACAACGACGAGGCGCGGGTAGCTCTCGCGGATTTTTACACGGCCCGCATATTGCCGGAAGCCAGGGGCCTTGCCGAGATTGCGCGGGCGGGTGCGGAGGGCCTCTACGCCCTTTCTACGGAAAGGATGGCAGTGTAGGCCGGGTGCCGGATAACACCGTAAAGAATGGAATGTCTACGCGTTCATCAGGCCTGGCAGTGACCTACTCTCCCGCGGCTTAAGCCGAAGTACCATTGGCGCAGAGGGCCTTAACGGCCGAGTTCGGGATGGGATCGGGTGTTTGCCTCTCGCTATGACCACCAAGCCAGATGAACGCATAAGGAATACTACCAAGCCTGGAACCGGATCTTCCGACTTCTGGATCGAATCAAGCCAATCGAGCGATTAGTACCGGTAAGCTGCACGTGTTGCCACGCTTCCACATCCGGCCTATCGACGTGGTCGTCTTCCACGGCTCTCAAGGGAGACCTAGTTTCGAGGGGGGCTTCCCGCTTAGATGCTTTCAGCGGTTATCCCTTCCGCACATAGCTACCCAGCTGCGCCGCTGGCGCGACGACTGGTCCACCAGAGGTGCGTCCACCCCGGTCCTTGCGTACTGGGGGCAGCTCCTCTCAAGTCTCCTACACCCACGGCAGATAGGGACCGAACTGTCTCACGACGTTCTAAACCCAGCTCACGTACCACTTTAATCGGCGAACAGCCGAACCCTTGGGACCTGCTTCAGCCCCAGGATGTGATGAGCCGACATCGAGGTGCCAAACAATGCCGTCGATCTGAACTCTTGGGCATCATCAGCCTGTTATCCCCGGAGTACCTTTTATCCGTTGAGCGATGGCCCTTCCACTCGGGACCACCGGATCACTATGGCCGACTTTCGTCTCTGCTCGACCTGTCAGTCTCGCAGTCAGGCACGCTTCTGCCATTGCACTCGAAGAGCGATTACCGACCGCTCTGAGCGTACCTTCGCGCGCCTCCGTTACTGTTTGGGAGGCGACCGCCCCAGCCAAACTACCCACCACGCAGGGTCCCGGATCCGGATAACGGACCGCGGTTAGACGCCAAGTAGGCCAAGGGCGGTATCTCAAGGGTGGCTCCATGGGAACTTACGTTCCCACTTCCGTGCCTCCCGCCTATCCTGAACAAGACATACCGGGCGCCAGTGCGAAGCTGTAGTAAAGGTTCACGGGGTCTTTCCGTCTGACCGCGGGTACCCCGCATCTTCACGGGGAGTTCAATTTCGCTGAGTCTGCGTTGGAGACAGCGGGGAAGTCGTTACGCCATTCGTGCAGGTCGGAACTTACCCGACAAGGAATTTCGCTACCTTAGGACCGTTATAGTTACGGCCGCCGTTTACCGGGGCTTCAATTCAGAGCTCTCACCCCTCCTCTTAACCTTCCGGCACCGGGCAGGCGTCAGGCCCTATACGTCGCCTTGCGGCTTCGCAGAGCCCTATGTTTTTAGTAAACAGTCGCCACCCCCTGGTCTGTGCCCCCGCCCCCCGGTTGCCCGGAAGGCGGGCCTCCTTCTCCCGAAGTTACGGAGGCAATTTGCCGAGTTCCTTCAACGCAGTTCTCTCAAGCGCCTTGGTATGCTCTACCTGTCCACCTGTGTCGGTTTAGGGTACGGTCTTGTGGGGGGCTATTTCCTGGAACCGCCAGGCCGCACGAGCAATCCAATAAGCCCGCACGACTTCCGCGATTCGTCACCATCCCCTGGCCCAGGAATATTAACCTGGTTCCCATCGACTACGCCTTTCGGCCTCGCCTTAGGGGCCGGCTCACCCTGCTCAGATTAGCTTTAAGCAGGAACCCTTGGACTTTCGGCGAGAGTGTCTCTCACACTCTTTATCGCTACTCATGTCAGCATTCTCACTTCCGTGCGCTCCACCAAACCTCACGATTCGGCTTCGGCGCACACGGAACGCTCCGCTACCGTGCTTTCGCACCCGCAGTTTCGGCGCGCGACTTAAGCCCCGTTACATTTTCGCCGCAGAACAGCTTAATTAGACCAGTGAGCTATTACGCTTTCTTTCAAGGATGGCTGCTTCTAAGCCAACCTCCTGGTTGTCTTGGCCGTTCCACATGCTTTCCCACTTAGTCGCGACTTAGGGGCCTTAACTGGCGGTTAGGGCTGTTTCCCTTTCCACCCCGGACCTTAGCACCCGAGGTGTGTCTGCCGGATATTACTCCCAGGTATTCGGAGTTTGGTTAGGATCAGTAAGCCTGTAGGGCCCCATAGCCTATCCAGTGCTCTACCCCCTGGGGTATAAGTCCGACGCTCTACCTAAATAGATTTCGCGGAGAACCAGCTATCTCCGGGTTTGATTGGCCTTTCACCCCTAGCCACAGGTCATCCGAGGATTTTTCAACATCCCACGGTTCGGCCCTCCAGCCGGTGTTACCCGGCCTTCAGCCTGCCCATAGCTAGATCACCCGGTTTCGGGTCTGGTATAACGAACTAAACGCCCTATTCAGACTCGCTTTCGCTACGCCTACACCTATCGGCTTAAGCTTGCTCGCCACACCAACTCGCTGACCCATTATACAAAAGGTACGCGGTCACAGCCGATGCCGCGCCGAAGCTTGGCAGGCCGCTCCCACTGATTGTAGGCGTCCGGTTTCAGGGACTATTTCACTCCCCTCATAGGGGTGCTTTTCACCTTTCCCTCACGGTACTGGTTCGCTATCGGTCATCGAGGAGTACTTAGGCTTGGAGGGTGGGCCCCCCATGTTCAAACAGGATTTCACGTGTCCCGCCCTACTCGAACGGCTCTTCATTTTACCGGTACGGGGCTATCACCCTCTTCGGCCCGGCTTTCCAGCCAGCTTCCCGTTATGTCAGAGCACGGCCTAGTCCGCGTTCGCTCGCCACTACTAGCGGAGTCTCGGTTGATTTCCTTTCCTCCGGGTACTTAGATGTTTCAGTTCCCCGGGTTCGCTTCAAAAACCCTATGTATTCAGGTTTCCGATACCTAATATCCGGTAGCCGAACCTCCGCGTCCCGACTGGAACACGGTGGTACGGAAACCGGTAGGTGGGTTTCCCCATTCGGAGATCTACGGTTGATAACGGCTGCTCTCGCCTTACCGCAGCTTATCGCAGAGTGCCACGTCCTTCATCGCCTCTCGATGCCAAGGCATCCACCAAACGCCCTTTTGCGCTTGATTCAATCCAGAAGACGAAAGACCCTTGGGTCCCCGCCTTCCAATTCAATAATTTCCAATTCAATAAAATTTCAACAAACACCGGCCGCAGGCACTCGCCTGCCACCGGCTTTGCGATCAGGTTCAAAGACTTGGTTTGGATATGCGCCCCGCCAACTGGCGGCAAACCGCATATCCGTTCCATTCTAAACGATGTCAAAAAACCAGCTCTCGCTGTCCGGTACCGGCGCTTAGTCCACCGGCATGGTGGGTCAGGGTGGACTCGAACCACCGACCTCACGATTATCAGTCGTGCGCTCTAGCCGACTGAGCTACAGACCCGAAATCAGAAACGCCGGGACTCCCCGGCATTTGCACCGAAACGGGTGGTGGAGCCAGCCGGACTCGAACCGGCGACCCCGTGCTTGCAAAGCACGTGCTCTCCCACTGAGCTATGGCCCCGCGACCCATTCGGGCGGCGGGCAAATTGGCCCAGGGCGATCCGGCTCCCGGGTAGCGCCCGACGCTTTTCGATCGAAGGGATATGTGGACGGTCCAGTCAATAGGTTGTTCCAAGAGGATTCCGAACCGGGCGATGCCCGGAATCGGCTTCCATCCTTAGAAAGGAGGTGATCCAGCCGCAGGTTCCCCTACGGCTACCTTGTTACGACTTCACCCCAGTCGCTAACCTGACCGTGGCCGGCTGCCTCCCGAAGGTTAGCACACCGTCTTCAGGTCGAGCCAACTCCCATGGTGTGACGGGCGGTGTGTACAAGGCCCGGGAACGTATTCACCGCGTCATGCTGATACGCGATTACTAGCGATTCCGACTTCATGCCCTCGAGTTGCAGAGGACAATCCGAACTGAGACGGCTTTTTTGTTTAGGGATTAACCCTCTGTCACCGCCATTGTAGCACGTGTGTAGCCCACCCCGTAAAAGGGCCATGAGGACTTGACGTCATCCCCACCTTCCTCCGGCTTGTCGCCGGCAGTTCCCCTAGAGTGCCCAGCCGAACTGCTGGCAACTAGGGGCGAGGGTTGCGCTCGTTGCGGGACTTAACCCAACATCTCACGACACGAGCTGACGACAGCCATGCAGCACCTGTCACTGACCGGCCAAACCGAAGGGATCGCTCTCGCGATCCCCCGTCAGGATGTCAAGAGGTGGTAAGGTTCTTCGCGTTGCTTCGAATTAAACCACATGCTCCACCGCTTGTGCGGGCCCCCGTCAATTCCTTTGAGTTTTAACCTTGCGGTCGTACTCCCCAGGCGGAGTGCTTAACGCGTTAGCTGCGTCACCGAACGGCATGCCGCCCGACGACTAGCACTCATCGTTTACGGCGTGGACTACCAGGGTATCTAATCCTGTTTGCTACCCACGCTTTCGCACCTCAGCGTCAGAACCGGACCAGCGAGCCGCCTTCGCTACTGGTGTTCCTCCGAATATCTACGAATTCCACCTCTACACTCGGAATTCCACTCGCCTCTCCCGGTCTCGAGACTGGCAGTATCGAGGGCAGTTCCGGGGTTGAGCCCCGGGCTTTCACCGCCGACTTACCAGTCCGCCTACGTGCGCTTTACGCCCAGTAATTCCGAACAACGCTAGCCCCCTCCGTATTACCGCGGCTGCTGGCACGGAGTTAGCCGGGGCTTCTTCTCCGGCTACCGTCATTATCTTCACCGTCGAAAGATCTTTACAACCCTAGAGCCTTCTCGATCACGCGGCATGGCTGGATCAGGGTTTCCCCCATTGTCCAAGATTCCTCACTGCTGCCTCCCGTAGGAGTCTGGGCCGTGTCTCAGTCCCAGTGTGGCTGATCATCCTCTCAAACCAGCTATGGATAGTCGGCTTGGTAGGCCATTACCCTACCAACAACCTAATCCAACGCGGGCCGATCAATCGGCGATAAATCTTTCCCCCGTAGGGCGTATGCGGTATTAGCCTGAGTTTCCCCAGGTTGTTCCCCACCGAAAGGCACGTTCCCACGCGTTACTCACCCGTCCGCCGCTCGGTCCGAAGACCTCGCTCGACTTGCATGTGTTAGGCCTGCCGCCAGCGTTCGTTCTGAGCCAGGATCAAACTCTCAAGTTAAACTTGACAGATGAACCGTTCGCACAATCGGGCCGTTCCCGAGGGAACAGCCCTGCGTCACCGGATCACTGGCTGCGGAATTCATCCGGAGCCTCCCCGTCGACATGCGCGCGATTCAGTCATTTTGCGACCGAACCGTCCGCATATCCCTTCGCTCGATAACCATGCCAAACAGCGGGCAAGGCGACATCTCGGGGCGCATTACTTGACCCCGAATCACACCGCCATTGCCGATTCACCGATATCCGGTGCAAGCGTGTATATTCGCGACGCAATCGAACGGTGTCAACACCCTCCCACTGATTCGGCTGATTCCCTGTTCTCACTAAAGGGATTCAAGCAAACCAGAACGGAGAGACTCGCGGCGCATGCAACCACCATTGCAGGGCACCGCTTGCGCACCCTTCGAGGGCCAAGTCATTCTGTCGTGGGATTGGGACATGGCCACAAGCGTGTTCGAAATCTTCAAGATCGGTATCGGCCCTTCGAGTTCCCATACCGTAGGCCCGATGATCGCGGCCGGGCGATTTCTCTCGAAACTCCGATCCATCAGGAACGCAACTCCAACAACGATCACCTGCTCGTTACACGGATCTCTCGCGTACACCGGCAAGGGGCACGGTACAGACCGCGCGGTAATCCTTGGACTCTCGGGGTGCCAACCCGACTCCGTCGATCCCGAGGACTGCAAATCAATCGAGGAACGAGTCCACGATACGCGGTCGGTCTCGTCGCCGGGACTTCCCGTGTGCCGTTTCGACGCGGAACACGACTTGCATTTCGATTACGGACCCGCACTGCCGGGACATCCGAACGGGATCCGGTTCTTCGCGTGGGACGCCAGCGGAAAGGAAATCGAATCAGCAACCTACTATTCGGTGGGCGGCGGCACAGTCATCGAGGAAGGAGAAGGGCGAGGCGTCCCCGAACCGGCCGCAAGCCGCATTCCGTTTCCCTTCAATTCCGCGAACGAAATGTTGCAGATGGGCCGCGATTCGGACGAAAGCATTTGCGGCATGATGCTTGCGAATGAAGGCGCACGAACATCCGAACACGCTCTGGATACAGGTTTGGACCGAATCTGGTTCAGCATGTCGGCGTGCATCGACCGCGGCCTGCAGGGCAAGGGAGCGTTGCCGGGCGCCTTGAAGGTGCGCCGACGCGCCGGAAACCTGCACGAAGACTTGCAGCGCGACAGCGGGCGAAACGATATTCCGCCGCATCAGGTGACCGACTGGCTTGCGCTCTACGCCATGGCGGTCAATGAGGAAAACGCCGCCGGAGGGCGAATCGTAACCGCCCCCACCAATGGCGCCGCCGGGGTCATTCCGGCGGTCATCCGGTACTACACCGAGCACTGCCCGGGCGCCTCGAAAGGCCAGTGGAGGGAGATGCTGTTGGTCGCTGCCGCGGTCGGCGGGGTCATCAAACAAAACGCCTCGATCTCCGGTGCTGAAGTAGGGTGCCAAGGCGAAGTGGGATCCGCCTCCGCCATGGCGGCGGCCGCGCTTTGCTCGGTGCTGGGCGGATCCAACGAGCAGATCGAGAATGCCGCGGAAATCGCTCTGGAGCACCATCTCGGAATGACCTGCGACCCGATCGGCGGCCTGGTGCAGATTCCCTGCATTGAAAGAAACGGCCTTGGCGCGGTCAAGGCGGTTGCGGCGGCGTCGCTCGCGCTGCGGGGAGACGGAACGCACTATGTTTCGCTGGACCAGTGCATCGAAACCATGCGGCAGACGGGACTGGACATGTCAGACAAGTACAAGGAAACTTCTCGGGGAGGTCTCGCCGTCAACGTGGTCGCCTGCTAATTCGGGGATTACCTGGACAAGTTGTCATGACACTGTTCTGCGACGAGCGGCGCCACGGCCCCACTCGCTCCGGGTTTCGAGGTTGCAGAAGTCCAAAATGCGGTGGACCGTCTCCCTCCGCCTCGCGATCTTGGAGCACAGGATCGCAGCGCTGAATGCCGGCATCTGCCTACTGAAGCTTGACAAGCTACGTCTCGTCAGCCAAAACGCGGTGACCCTGAAGTGCGACTTGCTAGCGGATGCCGAGGTTTGTCTTCTCCATTTCCGAACTACGCAAACGCAAGGCGAGATCAAACACTGCACGCAACGATTGCAGTCCGCGAGTCCATGAATTTCCGAATTACGCTACAAACTGGCCACGATACAAATATCTTGCAATCTCATGTACTTAATACAAATCTGACAATCGGAGTCCGACCTGATCCATGACCAAGACTGTTCGCCCCCGGCGCTCGGTTCTGTACATGCCCGGTTCAAACAGCAGGGCACTTGAAAAGGCCAGATCCATCGCCGCAGACGCACTGATATTCGATCTTGAGGATGCGGTCGCCCCTGCCGAAAAGCCTGCCGCGCGCGAAACTGTTCGGGCGGCATTGGCGGAAGGCGGATTCGGGCGGCGCGAACGCATCGTCCGTATCAATGGCCTGGATACGGAATGGGGTCCCGCCGACCTGAAAGCCGCCGTCTCGGCGGAACCGGACGCCATTCTCGTCCCGAAGGTGAGCTCGGCCGGGAATGTGGAGAGCGCTGTGGCGGCACTCGAGGCCGCCAGCGCGCCGGCAAGCACTGCGCTCTGGGCCATGATGGAGACTGCGCTTGGAATACTGAATGCTACGGAAATCGCGTCTGCGAGTCCGCGGCTTGCCGCGTTCGTTCTGGGCACAAACGATCTCGCAAAGGAACTGCACGCGGCGGATGTGCCTAGCCGCCAGCCTCTCCTCCCCTCCGTTGCCATTTGCCTGCTTGCGGCGCGTGCCAACGGCTTGGCATGCATTGACGGTGTCTACAATGCCTTCCGGGACGAGGAGGGACTGCGTTCCGCCTGCATCCAGGGTCGGGATCTGGGTCTTGACGGAAAGACCCTGATTCATCCGGCGCAAGTCGCTCCGTGCAATGAGGTCTTTGCGCCATCGGAGGAAGCGGTCGAACGCGCGAAGCGGCAGGTTGCTGCGTTCCGGGAGGCCGAAGCCGAAGGACGAGCCGTAGCGGTCGTCGATGGTCGAATTGTCGAGAACCTGCATGCCGCAAACGCAGAAAGGCTGCTGGGAGAGGCGCGAGCCATTCGTGAACTGGAAGCGGATTTGGCCACCTGACCGCTCACTCGCCTTGGAGATCTTCTAGAAGCTTTCTCACGCGCTTGCGGTGATACTCTACGTACACCCCACGATTTTCGGCGGCATTCGCGAGTTCCAGCAAGCGCCGAGCATGTGCCGTATCGCCTATGGACCGCCAAGCTCTCGCCAATTCGTAGAGCAAAGGAACATTTTCCAGCAATTGCGGTTCGGCGCGGGCCATGAGTTCGCGACCCTTCGCGGCGCTTGCTCCGAATAGCACTCCTGCGAGAATACCGCCTTCTCCCACCAGCCTTGCGTGCCATGCCCCCAGCGCGGCAGTCGCTTCCGCGTGGTCCGGCACCAACTCAAGTGCGGTCACCAGATAGTCGCGCGCGCGAATCCCGATGCTTTCTTCGAAGGCAACCAGGTTTCCGACCGAATCTCCGTATCGGCCAAGCGCACGCGCTGCTTCCACCATCAAGTCCGCGTTCTTCGGCCAGCGCTTGAGCGCTTGTTCCGAAAGTGTGACGGCCCGCGCGTAGACTGCTCGCCTTTCTTCCTTTCGCCGTTGAAACAGACCATGCGCAGTCAAGCTTTGAATGGCGAGTGCATGGCCTTCGGGAGTGCCGAACACGATTGCGGTGTCATGAGCTTCCAGAAACGCGCCGGCTCGAAACAACTCCTGCGCCTTGTGGAACTCCGCAGCCGCAACCGTCCCGATATGGACAACCAGAATTGCCAATGCCAAGAGGACCTTCGCACGGAGTCGCCCCAGCCGGAGCGAGTCGGTAAAAGCCATGATGGCAACAAGCGTGCTCAACTGTTCCCGGGACAGGTCGACACCATGAACGAAAAATCCTTTCGGGGAAACTTCTTTGAAGATTTCTTTGCTGGCCAAGAATTTGCCCACGTCACGCCTCGAACGGTAACGGACGGCGACCGGGCATTCGTTACTGCGCTCTATCCGCATCGATTTGCGCTCCACAGTTCCGACGCGTTCGCGCGATCCTGCGGACTGGCGCGCAGCCCACTCGACGAACTTGCAGCATTCCACATCGTCTTCGGAAAATCGGTTCCTGACATTTCGCTCAATGCTGTTGCAAACCTGGGTTATGCTGAATGCCGTTTTCTCCGTCCCGTATTCACGGGCGACACCCTCAGCAGTGTGTCGAAGGTGATCGGCCTGCGTGAGACATCGAACGGCACATCCGGCATCATCTATGTCCGGACCGAGGGTCACAATCAAGATGGCGATTCTGTGCTCAAGTTTTGCCGCTGGGTAATGATCCCGAAGCGCGAACTCGCCGCGCCCGCGCCGGAGGCAATTGTTCCCAAATTCGAGTCCCACGTCCCCGCAATCAAGTTGGTGGTCCCCGAGGGCTTCTGCGCTCGACCGTACGATCGCCGACTCGCCGGCGGCCCCCACCTTTGGGACGACTATGAAGTCGGGGAACGCATTGATCATGTCGACGGCGTCACCCTGGAGGAGTCGGAACACGCTCTTGCCACCCGCCTTTGGCAAAACACGGCGCGCATCCACTTCAACCAGGTTGAAGCGAAAAGCACTCCGTTCGGGCGCAGAGTTGTTTACGGGGGGCATATCATCTCTCTTGCCAGGGCGCTCAGCTACAACGGACTGCAGAACGCGCAGCTCGTGGCCGCGATCAATGCGGGCTCGCACACGGCGCCGAGCTTCGCGGGCGATACGATCTATGCATGGTCGGAAGTGCTGGATCGCTCGGAAACGGTGCATGATCGGGTGGGAGCCCTGCGCCTGAGGACAGTGGCGCTCAAGAACCAGTCCGCGACCCGGTTCCCCCACAAGAATGCTGGAGGACGCTACGAATCGTGTGTCGTTTTGGATCTGGACTGGTGGGTCCTGATTCCGCGCTGAAACCGATGGGCTACCGCCAATCCTCGGTGGGTGCGGATTGCAGGTGACTGCAAGAACTGGAATCGCGACCCGGGCCAGGTCCGCACGGCGGTCCCAGTTGGCAGACTCGCTTTCCCGGCATTATGGTCGCGGCATTCGAGAGATGTGCCAGGAAGAACGATTTGAGATGCTGAAACATGCACCAGGCTGAACAAGACCGGCGACCGCTTTCTCCGCACCTGCAGATTTACCGGCTGCAGATCACGTCGGTCATGTCGGGCTTGCATCGGCTCAGCGGCATCGCGCTGGCGCTGGGCGCCACGTTTCTCGTGGCATGGTTCTTGGCGCTGGCGGGTGGGCCGAACTGGTTTGGTTGCGCCGTCGGTTTTGTCAACAGCACTCCCGGTGCGGCGCTGCTTTTCTGCGCAACCGCCGCGTTTTTCTACCATGCCTGCAATGGAGTGCGCCATCTTGCCTGGGATGCCGGATGGGGATTCGAACTCCCTGTCGCAACCGCGACAGGCTGGATTGTGGTTGCCTTGGCAGGCCTGCTGAGCGGCGCCCTGTGGGCTTGGGCAATCTACTGAGAAATCCGGAATGCGGACGCACGAATCTCGAGTTGCCGGTCTCGGTTCGGCGCGGGACGGAGTCGGGCACTGGTGGGCGCAGCGGGTCACCGCCATCGCGCTCATCCCACTCGCGGTTCTTTTCCTGCCTCCTTTTGCAGAGGTCGCCGGCGGAGACTTGACGGCAGCGACCGAGCTTTACGCCAATCCGTATCACGCGATCGTCACCATCCTTTTTGTCGCCACCTGCCTGTACCACCTTTTTCTTGGAATGCGCGTGGTAGTTGAGGACTATGTTCATCATGGCGGATGGAAGACCGCGCTGCTCCTCGCCAACACGTTGGGATGCGTGTTGTTGGGCGCAATCGGGACTTTTTCGATCGCCAGCATCGCCTTCAGCTCATAGCGAAGACTTGAAGCATGGCCGCCTACGAGACGATCGACCACGCTTACGATGTAATCGTAGTTGGCGCGGGAGGTTCAGGGCTGAGAGCGACGCTCGGCGCCTCCGAAGCCGGGTTGAAGACGGCCTGCATCAGCAAACTCTTTCCGACCCGTTCCCATACGGTTGCCGCGCAGGGGGGAATTGCCGCATCGCTTGGCAATATGGGTCCGGATGACTGGCGCTGGCACATGTACGACACCGTCAAGGGGTCGGACTGGCTCGGCGACCAGGATGCCATTGAGTATCTCTGCCGGGAGGCCCCGGCAGCAGTTTACGAACTTGAACATTACGGGGTGCCGTTCTCGCGGACGGAAGAGGGCAACATCTATCAGCGGCCATTCGGCGGGCACATGCAAAACTTCGGTGAAGGCCCTCCCGTTCAACGCACTTGCGCTGCCGCGGACCGGACCGGTCACGCGATCCTGCACACGCTTTACGGCCAGTCGTTGAAGCACCATGCGGAGTTTTTTATCGAATACTTCGCCCTGGATCTTCTCATGTCGAATGACGGCGTTTGCCAAGGTGTGGTCGCCTGGAATCTGGATGACGGCTCCCTGCACGTATTCCGCTCCAAGATGGTGATCCTGGCGACAGGCGGATATGGGCGCGCGTACTTCTCTGCAACCTCGGCCCATTCCTGCACCGGAGACGGTGGCGGCATGGCGGCCCGTGCCGGCGTTCCCCTCCAGGACATGGAATTCGTGCAGTTTCACCCGACCGGAATCTATGGCGTCGGTGTTCTGATTACCGAGGGCGCGAGGGGCGAAGGAGGATACCTCACGAATTCGGAAGGTGAGCGGTTCATGGAGCGTTACGCGCCCACCGCCAAGGATCTTGCGTCGCGCGACGTTGTATCCCGTTCGATGACGCAGGAAATTCGGGAAGGACGAGGCGTTGGCCCCAACCGTGACCACATTTACTTGCACCTCGACCACTTGCCCGCAAACCTTTTGGCGGAGCGTCTGCCGGGAATAACGGAAAGCGCGAGAATTTTTGCGGGAGTCGACCTCACTCGCGAACCCGTTCCGGTGCTCCCGACCGTCCATTACAACATGGGCGGCGTGCCGTGCAATTACTGGGGTGAGGCAATTTCATCTCGCGACGGCGACCCGGATGCGATCGCGCCGGGGCTAATGGCTGTGGGCGAGGCCGCATGCGTTTCCGTTCACGGAGCCAATCGGCTGGGTTCGAATTCGCTGACTGACCTTATCGTGTTCGGTCGCGCTGCCGGCATTCGGGCAAGTGAAGTCGTTGAACGGCAATCCTCTCCACCCAATCCCGAACGAGCGGAAATCGAAAATATCCTGAACCGCTTCGACCGCGTTCGGCATGCGAATGGAAGCACCGGTACCGCCGAAATCCGCCTGCTGATGCAACGGGCCATGCAGGAGGACGCCGCCGTCTTCCGGGACAAGGCCACACTGGACAGCGCATGTCGCCGGATCGGAGAAATCCATGCAATGCTGCCGGATCTCCGGGTCTCCGACCGGTCGCTGATCTGGAATTCCGACTTGATGGAAACGCTGGAACTGGAGAATCTCCTGGCCAACGCCGCCGCCACAGTGCATTCCGCCCGCACGCGAACCGAAAGCCGCGGCGCCCATGCGCGCGAGGACTTTCCCGACCGGGACGACGCCGAATGGATGCAGCATTCACTCGCATGGATTGACAAGGACGGAAAGGTCGACATTGGCCGGCGACCGATACACAATTACACTCTCACCGAGGAGGTCGAACCGATCCCTCCGAAGGCGCGAGTCTACTAGAAGGGAGCCGGACGTCATGGCCGCGTTCAACCTGCCGAAAAATTCTCGAATCCGGAAGGGCAAGGTCTGGCCGCCAGAGGGCAACGCAACGCGGCCCAAGAACTTTCGCATTTATCGATGGAACCCGGACGACGAGGAAAACCCGCGAATCGACACCTACCAGATCGATCTCGAAGACTGCGGCCCGATGGTTCTCGACGCGGTGATCAAGATCAAGAATGAGATTGACCCGACGCTTACGTTTCGCCGATCCTGCCGGGAAGGCGTCTGCGGCTCTTGCGCAATGAATATCGATGGCGCCAATACCCTCGCCTGCACCAAGTCGATTGACGACGTTCGCTCGGATGTCCGGATTTACCCGCTTCCGCACTTGCCGGTGGTCAAGGACTTGGTGCCGGACCTGAAACACTTTTTTGCGCAGCATGCGTCGATCATGCCGTGGTTGGAAGCCAAGGCGAATGAACCCGAACGGGAGTGGAAGCAATCAATCGACGACCGGCGCAAACTTGACGGCCTTTACGAATGCGTTCTGTGCGCCTGTTGCTCAACCAGTTGTCCGAGCTACTGGTGGAATTCCGAGCGCTATCTCGGTCCCGCGGCGCTCCTTCAGTCCTATCGCTGGCTCATCGACAGCCGCGACGGCGCGACGGGTGACCGCCTCGATCAACTTGAGGATCCCTTCCGCCTGTATCGGTGCCACACAATCATGAATTGCGTCAAGGCCTGCCCGAAGGATCTCAATCCGGCGAAGGCCATCGCGGAAGTCAAGAAGCTCATGATTGAGCGGCGGATGTGATTGCCAACACGCGGCGCGGCAGAGGCGACAGGCCGGAATTCTACCGGCCGCGATAGCTTTCGGAGTCGATCTGTCTTCCCGGTCCTGACCTGGAATCCGGGCGATCTTCCGGGTTTCAATCGATTCACGAAGAATTGGCGCCGAAACCGTGTTTGATCTCGACGGCAGGCAGCGCTCGGGATTTGCATCGCGCCCCGATTGGCGCGTCCATTTGGCAAGCGACGGCTGCGGGTGAAACCGTTCAGACGACCGTCTGAATTGCTGATCTTGTCCGGCGCAATCGGAGAACGATCGCGGCAATGCCAACTTGGCGCCCGGTCGTTTCCTTCGCTTCGCGCCCGGTGGCCTCTCTTGATTCCGACGTTGCGTCGGCTTCGTCATGACTTGAGATTGCCGGCTCCTGCTACGGCAGCCCGCTGTGACCTGATCTGCTCCTCGCTGCAACCGGTGCGTTAGTATTCCCGGATTTCCAGTTTCAATATCCGATCTACCCGGAAGGTCCGCTCGTCACCCCGCAGATGGCAGAAGGCCCGCATCCCGAGGAAGGTCTTCCCGCGGTAAAATTGCGGGCCGACGCTGACCGGCGCGACCACCCGTTGGCTGCCTGTATCGTCAGGCTTGAGATAGGTCATTTCGATCTTGGCCCCATCCACGATCGCCTGCCGGATGATCGCTTCCTTCTCCTTTGCCGACATGACACTTTCGGCCTCGCGATAGCGGTATCCGGTCAGGAATTTCTGGATACGCCAGTCCGCTCGCACGGAACTCCTTTTCACTGGGCTCCGGAGCGCAATGCCCTCGAACGAGGTGCAACGACTCAGCGCCACATAGGTCTGGCCGGTTGCGAACGCACCCCGCTCAAGATCAATCACCACGCGATCGAAGGTCTTTCCCTGGCTCTTGTGAATGGTAACCGCCCACGCGAGCCGAAATGGCAGTTGCTTGAATTGGCCGACGGTTTCGGAAGAAATCTCGCCTTCCTGCAGAACAAAGCGGACAACCTCCCAGCGATACGGCGTGACGGTGAAGACATCGTCCTGCCCCTGCAGACGGACCATCACCCCCTCATCCTCGTAGTCGAGTGTCCGGATAGACTCGATTGCTCCGAGGCTGCCGTTAACCCAACGACCCGCCGAATCGTTGTTCAGCATCATGATCTGGGCACCCTTCTTGTAAGCAAGTTCAGTTGCGGTCGGATAATGTTCGCGCCCGAAATTTCCGGTTACTTCAGCATAGGAAACGGACGACTTGCCAGGCAAGGATGCAAGCATGTTCTCGTTGATCCGGTCAGCGTTCCGGTTGGTGGTAGTCAGGCTAATGGAAAAGTCCTTATCCGTACGGTGCAACCCCGCATCAAGACGCGCGTTCAAGCGCGTGATGTCCGCATCGTCAACTGAATCGTTTCGGATACGATTCAACAAGTCGACAAAGCCGGCGTCCTTTTGGCGGTAGACTTTCTGCAATTCCACGATTTTAAGTTCGGTGTGCTTCAGCGCCTTGGCGCTGAAGAAGTAGGGGGATTCGTAGACGCTGCGAAATATCTCCCTCTCTTCGCCAGTCACAACCGGAGGCAACTGATAGAGGTCGCCTACGAAAACCATCTGAACCCCGCCAAATGGCGTCTGCCGCCGGGGTCCGTGCCTGCGCAGAAACATGTCAACGCAATCCAGCAGGTCAGCCCGCAACATCGACGCCTCGTCGATGATGATGGTCTTCAGCTTCCGGTATAAATCCGGATTTCGAGGCCTCCGCCGACTATTGCGCACCTTATCCGGTGTAACGTCAATGCCAAAGCGGAAGAAATTGTGCACCGTCTGACCGTGCACTTGCAGAGCCGCTACCCCGGTGGGGGCAAGTATGATCGGCGCCCTCTCCGCGGTCGCGCGATAGTGCTCAAGCAAGGTAGATTTTCCCGTACCGGCCTTTCCAGTGACGAACAAATTGGTTTTGCCGCCCTCGATCAATTCAAGGGCGTGGGCGAATTCCAGATTGATTTCCAAACCGGCCATAATCGGACTCGAATTAATTCCGTGCTCCCGCGAAGACTGGACGGTATGCAGGACGCTCGTCGGAGGCGGGGCCAGTATTTTCGAACTTATCTCGCCCTTCGGCAAGCGGGGAGCGCATGGGACCTCTGAATGACGCGCGTACACACGGAATGGCGAAGGATCGAGGCAAATATTTTCAGCTTCGGCGCGGGCCAAGTCCCGCATGCCAAAGTTCCGGCGGTATCCGCGAAATGTCTTCCGCAATTCTTGTCGGCGACGTACCGAAATCGCGTGACCGAACCCGGAAATTGGCCGCTTTTTCGAACGCCGGTGGATTGTCCTAGCGTATCCCGCATCGAAACGGATGAAACCTGCCCGTCGGCGACAAAGTGAAAACCTCCACGCCGGAGTTTGTCACCCCTACCGTATGCTCGCACTGTGCGGACAATGACCGATCCCGGGTAACCGCTGTCCAGCCGTCCGCCAGCACGCGGGTTTCTCTTCCGCCAAGATTTATCATCGGTTCAATGGTAAAGATCATCCCGGGTTTCAGCTCCGGCCCGGTCCCCTGATTTCCGTAATGCAGCACGCTGGGCGCGTCGTGAAATATCCGCCCAGTTCCGTGCCCGCAAAACTCCCGCACAACCGAACACCGCTGAGAACTAACGTAAGACTGAATGGCGGCGCCAATATCCCCCAGGAACCTTCCCGGTTTCACAGCGGCGATACCTCGATCGAGTGCTGTATACACGACTTCGATCAATCGCCGGGCTGCCGGCTTCTCTTCGCCCGCGACGTACATCCTGGATGTATCACCGTGCCATCCTTCCAAGATCACCGTCACGTCAATGTTGAGAATGTCTCCCATTCGCAATTTTCTCGGACCGGGTATGCCGTGGCAGACGACCTGATTAATGGAAATGCACGTCGCCTTCGGATATCCCCGGTACCCCAGCGGCGCGGGCATCGCCCCATGGTCCCGAATGAATGCTTCGCACAGGCGATCCAGATCTTCGGTGGCGATGCCCGGCGCAACGTACGTTTCGATTTCGTCCAGACAGTCTGCGGCAAGCCGTCCGGCCCGCCGCATGCTCTTGAAGTCGGAATCCGTATAAAGCGGTATTCGGTCCGCCTTGAGCATCACGTCACCTCTGGCAGCCGATCCGTCAGTTCAATTCCCTCAAGCGTCACCCGGCACGAAAAGCATATCGACCTCACGCCGGCGGTCCGAGTGGCGGCGGCGGCGGCGGCGTAGGCCGGATCAATATCGGACGCAACACGGAATTCCAAGCAGTCCGCACGCTGAACCACATATAGCACTGTTGCCCGCGCGCCGTTGCGCGCAACTTCCGCAAGATCGTTCAGATGCCTCCTTCCCCGGGCCGTTACGGCGTCCGGAAACTCGGCCAGCCCCGGATCTCTCACGAGATGGACATTCTTGACTTCCACGTAGAAGTCCGGCTCCCCTTCTCCGCGGAGCAGAAAATCCACGCGACTTCTGTTGCCGTACGGCCTCTCGGGCAAGATCTCATCGTAAAGGTCTGACACCAGGAAACAGCCACTTTGCAAGGCTTCGTGAACGATCCGGTTCGGGTTGAGGGTATTGACCCCGACCAGGGCGCCGTCTTCGGTTTCGACAAGTTCCCAGGAATATTTGAGCTTCCGCCTGGGACTCGGCCGATGAAGAAGCCACACCTGAAGACCCGGCTTGGATAGGCCGGTCATCGCCCCGGGATTTGCGCAGTGGGCCGTGACCCGGCAACCATTGCCGAGTTCAACATCGGCAAGAAAGCGCTTGTACCGTCGGAGCAGCGTACCGCTGATGAGGGCATCGGAGAAATTCACTCGCCCTGAATAGCCTCATGGTCGCTGCCTGCGCAAGATGCGAGCATGCGGGAATGGGCGATGAAAGCTGCATCGATACCGGCTGTGCATCTCTGTCATATGTGCTCTTGTTCGCCGCCGGAAGAGGGCCAAGTTCGAAGTTGAGTCCGTAATCCGCTAATAGATGGATCGAGCTCGGCTCCCTCCGAGGCTGCGCGCGAGCGCACGCCGTGACCGGCAGGACACAAAGATCGCTCGAGAGGTTCAACATGGCGCAACCGTCATGTCCGACTGCCGCCGCAGTGATTATCGGCGATGAAATCCTATCCGGCCGCACGCGCGACGCCAATGCAGGCGTCCTCGCGAAATTTCTGGACGAGATCGGCATTTCCTTGCTGGAAATCCGCTTTGTGCCGGATCGGTCGGAACGAATCGTGTTCGCGGTCAACGCGCTTCGCTCGGAACATGATCATGTTTTCACGTCAGGAGGAATCGGTCCCACCCACGATGACATTACCGCCGACGCAATCGCCACAGCATTCTCGGTGCCCATTGATGTGCGGGCGGACGCCCGCGGCATTCTCGAGGCCTATTATCCCGCTGAAAGACTGAATGAGTCGAGGTTGCGGATGGCACGAATACCCGATGGCGCCCATTTGATCGAAAATCCGGTGAGCGCAGCTCCGGGATTCCGGCTGGAAAACGTGTGGGTTCTGGCGGGCGTACCATCTATTTTCAAGGCCATGCTCGAGAGCATAGAACCGGAACTCGCCGGAGGACCCAAGCTTCATTCCCTCGCGATTACCGCCGCAATTCCTGAAGGCGCCCACGCCGACAAACTCAGGCTGGAGGCGAAGGCATCCCCCGACCTCAAGATCGGCAGCTATCCATTCGCCCGGGGAGGCCAGATTGGAACGACCATCGTTATTCGTGGAACGAATGAAGCGGAGGTTGCCACATGTGCGACCCGCATCCACAAACTGTTTGCCGACCTCGGCGCGAAAGATATTCGAAGGGACTAGCAATTTTCGAAAATTGCCGCATTGCGGAGATGAGACTCCTACGTAAGACTATCGGTCACAAGTTGATCACGCTCCGAATCGCGCCCGCTTGGCGGAATTGGTAGACGCAACGGACTTAAAATCCGTTTTCTTCGGAAGTGCCGGTTCGAATCCGGCAGCGGGCACCACCGGGAATGAGACAAGTCCAAGAAGGGCGGTTCATTCGATTGCGCGGCTCAAGAGCGGAGACTTGATTCATGTTCGTGCGCAAATGATCGTTCCATCCGCTCCGCTTGCGTCGCTTTGTTCTTGAGGAAGAGCCAGTTAAGTTGCGATGCGTTGTCCAATGACGGACGGACGACGCTCTCACTCGATTAACTCCGAAGCATGCAAATTCGCACTGTTCTCAATCGGTTCTCTCGCTAGTCCTGTTGCGAAGATCAAATCTCCGTCGTTCCCATTGTTTCAATCAGCCGTGTCTCCAGCAGTTGACCGTTTTGATAGAGAATGGGATAGGCGATGGTCGATATCTGGCTGTTGAAGTCGCGCAAGCTGCGCAACGTTTCGAGATGGATGTCGCTGCTTTCAAGACTGACGGCCTCACCCGAGGACAGTCGCTTGAGATGACGCCTGCGGCTCTTCAATTCGATCCTCGCGATATCCGCCTTTTCCTCGATCAACTGACGCGCGCTTTCCACGTCTTCAGAAACCAGAACATTCGATGCCAATGCCATGTTTGACAGCACTCGATCATGCAACGCGACCAGTTCCCGCCAACCTTCGCGTGAAAATTGCAAGCGTTTCCGCGCTTTCTCGCGCACCAGAGGCATGATTCGTTTGGAAACAATGTCGCCGGCAGCTTCCAGCGAAATCGCGTATTCCATTAGTTCCCGCGTCCGCCGTTTCTGCGGTTTGGACATTTCGAATTGCAACATCGCCACGACATAGACCCGAATCTGATGGAGAGTGGAATTAATGTAGTTCTCCAATTCGGGCAGCGCAGGAAACCCGTCAACATCACCATCCTCATAGACAGACATGATCGGGCGGGCCATCCGGTCCAGAACATCCGACATCCGCAGCAATTCCCGCTTCAGGCTCGCCAACGCTCTGTGGGGCGAGTCCAAGACACTGTCGTCCAGAGCCGAATGTGCAAAACTCTTTTCTGCGCCCGGGTCTCGAACGGAAACCTCCGGCATGATCCGCAGCGCAATCTTCTCCAAGGCTTTGCAAAACGGCAATGCGAGGAACGTCAAGACCAAATTGAACGCCAGGTGCAAGGTGACCAGGGCCTGCCCTGGTCCAAGAAATTCGAGAACGGCGAGGATGTGAACGGAGTTTGTCAGAAATAGCGCAACCAGCGCCCAACTGCCGCGGAGGGCCAAATTCGCATACGGAATGCGCCGAGCGCGCAATTCCATGCCGCGGGTCAGCCAGACCGGAATAAGAGCGCTGCCCAGATTGGCGCCCAAGACCAGCGATACTCCTGCTTCAAGCGAAATCGTATCAATACCGACGAGGGTCACGCATATCAGCACAGCTGCGACGCTTGAGTGCATGACAAACGCCAGTGCCGCCCCGACCAGAAAGGAAGTCAGGTAATCTCCCGCCAAATAGCTGGCGATTGCCGGCAAGAAGGCGCTATCGCTGATCGGCTCCATGGCATGGCGAAGGAATTCCAGCGAGATCAGGATAAGAGCGATGCCCATCAGGATACGGCCAATTTGACGGGTTCGCCGTTGTTCGACCTTGACAATCGCCCAGCCGCCCAATGCGAGCAACAAGGGCGCCAACCAATCAATGCGAAACGAAAGAGCTTGGACGATCAGGGCCGAGCCGAAGTCCCCGCCCAAGACAATTGCCAGGCCCAAGGGAAATGATACGACACCGGATGCCGCAAAACCCGACACCAGTAGTGCGACCGCTGCGGAACTCTGCAGTATGGTCGCGAGTCCTGCTCCCGAAACGGCTGCCGCGATCGCGCTATCGTTGCGAGTCAAGATACGCTGGAATGAGGCGCCGTAGCTGCGCTCAATTCCCGTGCGCACCATGCGCACGGCGTACAACAACAACATGGTGGCACCGGCAAGTTCCAGAAGAAATTGGAGTCCGCCAAATTGGATGTACATTTGGACCGTGTCCGATTTTCTACGAGTTGCTAGCAGCCTCGAACGGGAAACCTGGGCACCGCTCCGAGACCCGAATGCTGGCTGGCTCGCTTCCGCTGGAAATCCCCGGCAAATGACCCCGATGGACGACGCCAACAAGGATCGGGTTTGGCGGAGATGCCACAAGCCCGACCGCCGATGACGGTCTTCCGCATGCTTCGCTCAACATGAGCAACGCAGCGAGGCAAGGTACATTGGCGGGATGTTCTTGGACGACAGCGCGAAGGATAGCAGGACATCGGGGAAGCCATTCCGGTTCAGCGTGCGCAGGACCTCGCCACCCGGTCTACGCGCAGTTCCGGGCATACAGTCAAGCGTGCCTCCAAAGCAGAAGAAAGCGTGTCTACGCACCCTCCTTCCCGGTTCGCGCCGGTGTAATTCTGGAATGTCAGACCGAATTTTGTCAGCGCCACGGGTTTGCATGGCGACATGATGTCCCCCACAAGAAAGTTTGAAGCACCTGCTGTGACTGCGCCAACCACCGGACAACAATAAACAAGTTTCAAAAATATTGCAAATTACGTAAGATCCGCTGCCATAGAGCTTGCAATTGATAATTGAAACCGCTTTCAGTAGTTAGTAGAATTTCACGATGAAACGCACCACAATCAGAGATGTGGCGGCTGCCTCGGGGGTTTCCCCCGCAACAGTCAGCAGAGTATTTTCAGGTGAACCGACCGTTTCCGAAGCGGTCGTCGCGCGCGTACGCGCATCGGCAAAGACACTTGGTTATCGACCCAGCATGATGGCCCGGAGCTTGACAAGCTCGCGCACAAACCTCATCGCCCTTGTCGTCGGATCCCTGCGCAACCCGTTTGATGCCTCGCTGGTGGAGCATCTGTCTGCGATGCTCCATGCCAATGGAAAGAGATTGCTTGTCGTTCCCGCAGACTACGGCACCAACGACCCGGGGGCGATGGTCGCGCTGGATTACCAAACCGACGGCGTGATCGTGGCCGCCGGGCATATTTCCCAGGAATCCAGTGAACGTTTCTCACGTCTGGGTATTCCCGTCGTTCTGTTCGGGCGGGTGTTCAAGGCGCCCGGGCTGGACTGCATCGTCGCCGACAATCATGCTGGAGCACGACAGATCGGTGAATTGCTGGCTCGATCAGGTGCACGGCACCTGGCCTTCGTTCGGCACGTTCGCAACACATTTTCCGATGACGAGCGCTTTGCGGGCTTGCTTGCCGGACTGGACGGCAACGCCCATGTAACCATTGTCAAGAGCACGCTGGAAAACGCGCGCGAAAATGCCTTGTCCTTTCTCACCGGGCCAAGCCGTCCCGACGCGGTCTTCTGCGCCAACGATGTCTTGGCGTTTGGCGTGCTGGAGGGCGCTGCGCAACTGAATTTGCGGGTGCCCGACGAATTAATGGTCGCTGGGTTCGACGATATCCCTCTGGCGTCCTCTCCGTTTTACAACCTGACAACGTTGCGCCAGCCAGTCGAGGTAATCGCGGCGTGGATTGTCCGGCGACTGGAGGACCGGATCGCAAATTCAGGTCTGAACATCATGGTAAAGCGAGTTCCAGCCCAACTGGTGGCTCGACGCACAACTCCATGCGAAATCGCCCTACCCAGTGGTTCGCCCTACCCAGGTCAATTGATGGAACTTCGAACACAAGATCGATTTCCATGATTGAACCGGCGATACCGGCAGAGAATACCGAGAGTTTGACCAAAGGCGTGACGGTTCGCTTGCGATGCGACGGATGGGAGAGTGTTCACTGCATACCTAGCTCCGCCGAGTCTTGGCCAATGCTTGCTGCCAGAGTTCCCGGTCATCATCTCCAATATTTCCAAAGCAAGCGCGTCACTTGTTCAGGTCGATCTGCCCCATGTTCAGGAAGCAGATCAGCGGCAAATCCGACGTCTCCTGTCCGGGCAGCACGCGAGTCCCGAGCAACGGGAACAGCTGCGCCACGGACCACCGGCGCAAGCAACTGACGCATTCCAGTTGAGTGGCCCAGCTTGTCGGCGCCGCCGCCGGCGCGCTTCCCGGCCAATCGGGGTGCCGGCGGCCGGGGAGAGAGCATTCGACCGACAGTGGCCGACGACTTGCAAGCAGACTCCGCCCCATGCATGCACGAAGCCCGGTTTATGACAAGTCCATGACAAATTGAGAAATCGTTTTCACTCGTAGTTATTTGACACAAATCAGAAATACTTGGTGATTATTGACATTTGTATGAAAACGTTTTATCGTACGTTTGACCAAGGGGACTTTCGTCCCCGACCTTGACGGAGGAGTTCAAAATGAGACTGATACGTACTGCGCTGGCGTTCAGTGCAATGGCTGCGATTTCCGCAGCAGGTGCCAGTGCGGCAGATCTTGTAATTGCGGGTCGCGATGGCGGGTATGCGAAGGCGCTTTCCGCTGGTGTGGAGGCATTTCAAGCGGAGAATCCCTCTCTCGATATTGATCGTCTCGAGTTGCCGTATGCCGGGCTCTTGGAAAAGGTGACGATCTCCATGAGGGAGAATGCGGGCGCCTACGATGTAATCATGCTCGATGACACCTGGGCAACCGAGTTCATGTCGCGCGGTTGGCTGGCAAGCCTGGATGCATTGGGCGGCGGTGTGGACCAGGATTTCATCGAAGCGACGGTGAATGTGTCGCGTTTTCCTGTCGGCGACGGAATCCTGCATGCGGTGCCGTTTGTCGGCAATGTCGAAATGTTCGCATATCGCTCGGACCTGATGGACCGGCCTGGCAGTTGGACGGATGTTGTCGAATCGGCGCGACAAGTATCCGAAAATGTCGACGGAATTGCGGGTGTAGTATTTCGCGGAATCAAGGCCAATCCGATTGTCACCGGATTCCTGCCGATTCTCTGGGCGCATGGCGCGGCACTGGTTGACAGCGCGGGAAGTGCTTCTCTCAATAGTCCCGAGGCCTTGCAGGCGCTGAACCTCTATCTTGAACTGAAGAATTACGCCCCGAAAGGCGTAGAAACATACAATTCTTCCGAGGTTCGGGATGCGTTGATGCAGGGCACGACAGCAATGTCGATCGAACTTTGGCCTTCTTGGGCGCCTTCCCTTGATGATCCCGAGAAATCTCGTGTTCCGGGATTGATCGAAGTTGTCGCGGCGCCGGGACAGACGGTTGGATCCAGTCCCATGCTGGGCGCGTGGCTTCTCGCGGTGCCGGTAGACGCCCCGAACCCCGAGCGCGGGCGCGCCTTTATCGACTTCATCACATCCGCCGATTTTCAGAAGAAGCTGGCATTGGAAATCGGACAGCCGCCTACCCGCACGAGTGTCTACACGGATGAGGACGTGGTGGCCAAGTACCGCTGGTATCCGAACCAGTTGGCTGCGCTTGAGAACGCCAAGCCCAGACCGCGCATAACGCAATGGTCGCAGGTTGAAACGATTCTTGGCGACTATCTGCAGTTGGCGTTGATTGGCGAACTCAGCCCGGCAGACGCGCTCGCCGAAGCTGATGCACAAATTGCCAAGGCATTGGCGCGTTAGACCAGAGTTCGCAACCAAGCCTGCCGACGCCCAGCTCCTCCCAGCTCGGCGTCGGCGACGACTCCGGCGAAAAGGGCGTGCAAAGCAGATCTATCTTGATCGCCCTGGCGTTGATGATGCCGGCGATCTTGCTGTTCACCACGTTGACGATCTATCCGCTTGCGCGCGTATTCGCTCTTTCCCTATTCGCGACCGATTACGGGTTCGACGGCGCAACGTATGTCGGGACGGAAAACTATTCGGATCTTCTGTCTCACCGTTTCTTCCGCACTGCGGCTTGGAATACCTTGGTTTTCGCGGTTCTGGCCACGACGAGCGAGGTCGGTCTCGGACTGATACTGGCGCTTCTGGTCAACGGGAAGATTCCCGGAAGCCGCATCGTGATTCCAGCACTCTTGATGCCCTATGTTCTGTCGACAATGGTCGTCACCGCGATCTGGCGCGCCTGGTTCCACTATGATTTCGGCTATCTCAACAACCTCCTGCGGGCTGTTGCGCTCCCGCCGGTCGAATGGCTGTTCAACCCGGACATCGCCATGTTGTCGCTGGTGCTGGTGGACACCTGGCAGACAGCTCCCCTGACCTTCCTGATCCTGCTGGCGGGCCTTCAGTCCGTGCCGTCCGAAGTCTATGAAGCCGCAAGCGTCGATGGCGCAAGCCCGGTCCGGATTTTCCGCTCGATCACATTGCCGCTCCTGGCGCCGTATCTCTTCCTCGCAGCCCTGCTGCGCAGCGTCGATGCCTTCAAGATATTCGATAAAGTCTACGCCTTGACTGGAGGAGGTCCCGGTCAAGCGACGGAAACGCTTTCAATGTACGTCTACCGGCTTGGCTTCCGGTTCTTCGATGTCGGAGGCGCCTCGGCTGCGGCGATCATCATGGTTGTGATTTCGGGCGTTCTCGCACTGGTCTACGCAACCCGCCTCCTGGGAGGGACATCCCGATGATCAGGACGCGGTCCCGCGCCTCTGTCTTGGCGATCTATATTCTGACCGCGATCTTTCTCTTGCCCATTGTCTGGATGCTGGCCACATCGTTTCGTCCGCCGATCGACTACGTGTCCAACTCGATTTCGCTGTTGCCGACCACGATCACGCTGGAGCATTACAGCGAACTGATCCGCGGGGACTTGATGGGCAAGGCTGCCAACAGCACGATCGTCGCCATCGGTACGATGCTGCTGGCTCTCACGGCCGGGTTTCCGGCAGCTTATGTCTTGATGCGATTCCGTTTTCCCGCAAAGCTCGACATCGTCTTCCTGATGTTCGTGCTCCTCGTAAAGCTCACCCCGCCGATCTCGCTCGCCATTCCGCTCTATCACGTTCTGCGGTCATTCGGCCTCTTGGATACGCTTTTGGGCCTGATTTTCGTCTATCAGATCTATGCGCTTCCCTTTGCAATCTGGATGCTCCTGGGATTCATCCGCGACGTGCCGGTGGAGTATGAAGAAGCTGCGCTGGTGGATGGCGCATCGCTGATCCGATGCCTTCGCTCGATCGTCCTGCCGGTCATGACTCCCGGCCTCATCGCGACCGCAGTATTTGTTCTGATCCTGAGCTGGAACGAGTTCGCCTATGCGCTGCTCTTCATCCAGTCCCCGGAAAAATTCACCCTGCCGACATTTATCGCAACCTTGATTACCGAGGATGAAACTTTCTGGGGAAAGCTCTCAGCGGTCGGCTTCTTGGCTTCATTGCCCATACTGGCAATGGTTGGATTTGTTCAAGAGGGCCTGACGCGCGGTTTTGGGGGCGGGTTGAAATAGCTGGTTGTCAAGATTGCAGGAACTCGCAAGACATCTTTCGCCAACTCCGTTCCGGAGAGATGGAACAGTTGAAGACAACTGTTCATCGGGGAAACTTGCGCCCAACGGGCAAACTCGAATCCGTGGGACGGATCGGGGCCGACTGTCAAGTCCGCGGAATTTGTTGGGCCGGCAATGCGGAAATTCCGGGGGAAACCGGTTGTATCGAGGGAACCGCCACTCCCTCCTTTGTTGAAGAACGGCGCCAAGGATACTCAAGTCATGCGGATGCCCGAAGATCTCGTGAATGCGGCACCAGATTTTGTCAAAGTGGCAGGACGGCCTTGTCTTCGTTCGTCCACGTTCCGCGATCCGTTGGACGATACCGCCAGCCAAATCCTGCGCTTGATCGAAAGCCGGATCGCGAATCTGGAGCGCACGAACAGGATAGTCTGCCACATTCCTGGAATGATCTTGCGTAGAACGCATTGACCGGCATGCAGTTCATGAATTCCATCTGGCTGGTTCCCCAAGAACCTGAACTGAGCTTCCTGAGAGAGCAAATACGGCGCATCGCGGAAATTTCGGGCGGCCCCACATTTCAGCCGCATATCACCGTCCTCGGCGGTATTCCGCTTCGAAGGTCGGAGATGATCAAGCGGATCGGGAAAGACATTCGACAATCGCCCAGCTTCAGCTTGACGATCCGCGAATTCGGTTTCGGCGACGCCTACTTTCTCAAGCTCTACCTCCTGACCGAAACCAGCGACAATCTATCCGCGCTTCATGGCTTGGCCAAGAAAAAACTGCCGTCAGTGGGTGGCTGCAAAGAGTTCTTACCTCATTTGAGTCTCGCATACGGCGATTTGCCTTCGGCACGTCTTC
This sequence comes from Rhodobacterales bacterium, assembly GCA_965219495.1. Taxonomy (GTDB): domain Bacteria; phylum Pseudomonadota; class Alphaproteobacteria; order Rhodobacterales; family CAZPXZ01; genus CAZPXZ01. The sequence goes on along the minus strand of OZ244777.1, from coordinate 4,527,117 downwards.
GACGCATCGAGAATCTCGCCCGGAATTCCATCCCGATCCGTCTCAGCTTCGCAGCTGCGTCAATTGTGGAGGCATGCAAGATGATGCCCGTTGAAGATTGGCATTTCCGAGAGTCAATCCCGTTTGGCACGACCGGAAATCCGGCGAGTGAATCCGGGCAGGGTATTTCTCCGTGAAGACTTGCCCGGCAGGGCAGTTCGCACGGTCAATTTGAAGCAAGTCAAGAGCGTGCCGCGTGCGAGAAACTCGAACGCTTATGACCCGCTACCATCAAGACAGGACCTGAATACGATAGTTTCAAACGGCTGAACCGAAGATTCTCTTTGTCATTCTCGAAACATTTGCCGACGCTGTAGCGGCCAGCAGTTTATCGCGATTCTTTCGGTCTTCGTCCAATTATTCGGACATGGCTCCCACCAACGGCCAAAAGCTTCTATAGTTGGCCTCATGAGCATTACGGGCAAAAACGGCGACACCGGCAGCCTCGAAGGCACAATTCTGATCTCCCTCGCGCGCACCGGTGAGGGCGGACCGTTCGACCGCGCGGTCGTGCTGCTCTGCTCGCACGGCAAAGACGGCGCCATGGGACTCATCGTCAACAATCAGTTCCCCAAACCCACTTTGGCGGACTTGTTCAATGAGTTTGAGATCGACGCGGAAACCGATCTGTCCGGCGTCGGCGTTCACTTCGGTGGCCCGGTTGACCGGGGTAGAGGCTTCATTCTTCACGGCGCGGACTACGAGTGCGAAGGAACCCTTCCAGTAACTCCGGAAATCCGCCTGACCATTGCGCAAACGATACTCAGCGACATGGCGGCCGGCCGCGGCCCTAAGAAATTCATCGTTGCAATGGGTTATGCCGGCTGGGACGCCGATCAGCTCGAAGGCGAATTGCAACGAAACATGTGGCTATGCGGCGAAGCCGAAGCGGACATAGTCTTTGCGCCCGAGAGCGACGCAAAGTGGGACTTGGCGTTGCAGAGAATTGGAATTTCGCCGGCAAACCTGGTTTCGCAGGGCGGTCAAGCCTGATTTCTCTCAATGAATGAGTCGCGCAATTCGCTACGAAAACCCCCGGTCTGAGAAAGGCAACTTCCAGGCTGCGCATGCCGAGAGAAAACGTGTTTCCCGTCGGGTCTCAAGCAATTCTGCCTTGTGCCCTTGCAAATTCGATCACCAATCCGCGCGCTTCTTGTCGACGTGCTCGCGAATATCACGCCACAGCGGCCGTGCGGTGAAGTTCCAGCGCACAAAGTTCACAAGATCTTCGATATCCGCATCGGTAATGGAGGCCCCAAAACTCGGCATCGAACGCTGGATTGCTCCGGGAGGTGGCCGGATTCCGTCGAATATGATGTGAATTATGTTTCTTGGGTCGGGAGAATTGACCGTACTCGTGAGGGCAAGAGGCACGGGTTGTGCAGCGCTGCTACCTCGCTTGTGGCACCGCGCACATTGATCACGAAAAACTTCCAACCCGCGCAGGACCGATGGCGCAACCGGCATTTTTGTCGGCATGAACTCCCGTCCTTCGCCCCATTCCAGTTCCTGCGCACGTGCCAGCACTGATTCCAGTTCAGCGTCCGAAAGTGGCGAACGCTGCCATGATTCCAGATACGCCGCAATCGCGAAGACGTCGTCTTCCGATTGGTCATAGAGGTGGTTCACTACCGGAACCATCGGTCCGGCGACAATGCCATGATGCTTGTCCCAGCCATCAAAGAGATAGTTGACCAGTTGAAGTTGATTCCATGGGATTGGAATTTGTGATTCAGAGTTCAGTGCGGGCGCGTGCCATTCCTCCGCTTCTCCCCCTCCGAATTGGTCCTTGCGCATCACTGCGCCGAAGACATTGCGAGGTGAATGACAAGCGCCGCAATGTCCCAGACCCTCTGTCAGGTATGCGCCTCGATTCCATTCTTCGTCACGCGAAGCATCGGGCTCGAATTCGCCCCGTTCGAGAAACAGCAGGTTCCAGCCCGCCAACAGCATTCGAATGTTGAACGGGAATGGCAGCTCGTTCTCTGGCTGCGCGGTGGTGACAGGCTCAAGCGTCATGAGAAATGCGTAGATCGCGTGAACATCCTCCTCGGTCACCCGGGTGAAATGATCATACGGAAAGGCGGGATACAGGTGGCTGCCGGAGCGGTCGATCCCCTCGTGCATCGCACGGAGGAAAGCCGATTCTGACCAGGCGCCAATTCCGGTCCTGACGTCCGGTGTGATGTTGGTCGTGTAGATCGTCCCGAAAGGAGTAGGCAACGCCCGCCCGCCCGCGAACGGCTCGCCGGTCGGCGACGTGTGGCATACGGCGCACGCGCCAATGGAGGCGAGCGATTCACCTTTCCAAACGAGTGCGGATTCAAAACTGGCGGGCGAAGGAGGATCAACTGGGGCGATTTCCGCAAACCGGTTCGCCCAAGCCAATCCTGCAACCGCAACGACGATCGGCAGCGCCACGATCAACAAGCTTGCACGCAATCTCTTCACGGTTTGCTCCGGCTCGCGGATTTTCGCCGCGGGCCTCCGGGGCAGCGATCACACATATCGGGGCGTCCAGCCAACTCTAGGGAATTTCTCTTACAAGCCGGAATCCCACGTCGTTGCGGCCTCTCGAACGGTCCCGTGAAATTCGATATCGGGCAATTTCAACCCATTCGTTGTGAAAAGCGCCTCCCTTCGTGACCCGCTTCTCGCACTCGCCTTCCAGCCAAGCGCCACCATCGACCGGCGCTCCCGCGTTCGATTTGTTGGCGCAATCAAGCGTCCATTCCGCCGCATTGCCCAACATGTCCGCAAGACCGAATGAATTGAGGCCTGACCCTCCGACCTTGGCTGTCGTGAGATCGTCCTCCCGGCCCATTACATCGCTTCCATAACAAGTCGAGCAATTGGCCTGGCCGGCCCGAAGATTGCCGGTAAAGAACCAATTCGATATATGCCCGGCTCCGGCCCGGGCGGCAAACTCCCACTCTGCTTCACTCGGAAGCCGGTAACTGGCTCCGGTCTTTTGGCTCAGCCAACCCGCATAAGCGTTTGCGTCTTCCCAACTCACGCAAACAACTGGTCGTGAATCCCTCTGCCGAAACCCTGGGTCGTCCCAACCACCATCCTCATAATCCTTGTCGCCCGTGGTTCGAAACAGCGTGCAACCGCCAGACTGCAATCCGGATTCCTCGACGAATTCACGGTACTCGCCAACCGTGACTTCAAATTTGCCGATTGCGTAAGCATACTCGATCATCACATCAGTAACTTCTGCATCAAAGTTCATCGCTCGCGGAAATCCGCCCGGACCGACTTCCACCATTACGGGACAGGCCTCACAATCCTGGAACTCTTCCCCCGCAGCTGCGGATAGTGGTGCGACGATCATCGCCGCAACAATCAATTCGCTAAATTTCTTCATGACAACCTCTCCTTCCGAGTTCCTATCGTCAGCTTAATTTGCGCACCTGCGGAGCACAATCAACTGTTTCGGCGGTTCACGACATCAATTGGCAAGTTCCTCGCAATTCTTGGCTAGACGGCTGACGTTTCTATCAAGAGTCGTTGTCCGCGCCAAGCAAGATGCAATTCACGATTCCGGCGCGCCTGCGAACCCAAGCAATCGGACTGGGCGCATATAGCCGTGTCGCGCCATTGGAACATCCGATGGAGGGCATTCCTCAAGCGCCAAGTCAAGCGGTAGTACGCGAATCCGTTGATCTGCCCTGGCTTACCTGGTCCCCTTGCGATGTGAATCCAGGGAGATTGTCGTGGCACCGGCTGCACGCGAGGCCAAGCTGTCTTCTTTGCGCGAAGTGGAACTCGCCAGCCATTTTCGGAGAAAGGACGCGCAATTCCATCCTTTGTCACCGCCATGAACGGCCCCTGGATCGATGGGCAACAAGAGCCGTCAGAAGAATCATGGACCTGGATTCATGAGACAGAGCGCGGACTCGCATATGGCGTTCCCGCATGACATAGGTTCGCAGTCCAGATTTCATGAGCTTGCCACTTGCCAAGTCGCACCGCAGGCACCGCGCGGCGACGCCACCGGTCCGGGAATTCTGCAAATTGTGCCGCACTGAGTCGGTGCTTCAAAATCGTGCGTTCAAGGAATTGCCGCGACGAGTGCAATTTCGACTGCGTCACCCGGACGCATGCGCCGAAGCCGATTCAGGTTACAGTTATCTCCGCCGAGTCCGTATAAATCGCGCCATCGTCATCGTACCACCTAAACTCAATTTGCCCGGATTCCCCGGCAATCGCGTAGAACGAGATAAATGGGTTTGTGGATATGGCCTCATGCCAGTCCGCGTGAAAAACCACTTCTCCGTTATAGATCGCCTCGAAGCGATGGATGATGTGCCGCGGTATGAGTCGACCGTCACGGCCATACATGAAACCGTTGTCCATCGGGTGCGTGGCGAGCGTCTTGATTTCGAAAACTTCTCCCCGGCGCGCGAAACCCGGCACCGACTTGCGGGTCCTGACTCCAATCATGAATCAATCTCCTGGAGGCGGCATTCTGCCCGAAGTTCCTGGGCGGCATGCAGCCTACAAACGGCAATCGGGTTCCCTTCCACCTGAATCCGATCGACGTAAGAGGAGGAAACCGCGTTCACTGCCGCCTCTGGATGGCTCTTTTCTGGTCCGGGATAAATATCTCCTCTGCGCACGCCCCTAAGGTCACTATGACATACTTGGCCGTTATCCAAGCGGATTCGTCGCTCATTATGGCAAACGCGAAAACGTGCTGGGACTGGGCAATGCGAATTCGTTGCGATACCTGTGCCCGCCCGGACCGCGGGGTGAAATAGTAGTCGGTGACCAACAACTGCGGGTTCCGCGTCGTCATGACATGCAGGCTTTTTACATAGTTTTCAGCCGTCATCGGAGAATCGGGTACGGAAACCGTCAACGGCACGGAAACGCCCGAATTGGCACGGTCCGGCAAATCAAGCACTACGCGGCCTTCGAGAAACTCTCGATCACCCAGCTGCTCGCGAGCAGCTTTCTGCAACTTGGGGAGCATTTCAGGCAGAGCCGACCGGGCGGGCAAGGGCAGCACCGAAAGTGCCGCAGCAGCGCCCGCGCTTTTCGCAAGCGTCCGAAGCGCCCGCCGCCTAGAAATATACGTCTTGTTCATCGCATTCCCGCATTGCCCGGTGCGATCCGGGATCCTCGGTTATTGTTCGGCTAGAGTCAACAGGTATGCAATCACATCTTCGATTTCCTGCGCCGCGTAAATTGGTTCCCCTGATTTGTGAGCGCTCACGATAAATGAGGGACCAATATTCACATTGTTCAATGGTTTCGTTCCGGTGACGTTTCCCGTTTCCGATTCCTTGCCTGCTTGGGGAGTCGGCAAGCGGAAACGCGCTTCTGGGCAGTCTTGCATACGAATGCCCTCAAGAAGCAGGTTGTCAGCGTGACTGCCCTGCATTCAGGCGCACAATGCCCCTGCGTCTTCTACTTGGAGGAGAAGTTCTCTCTCTTAATGAACGTGACCGAACTGTCCTAATGTTCCATCAATTAATAAGTTCACGCACAGTTTCGTACGGCTGAAACCAGACATTGCGGCACATGGTCACTTCTTCACCTCCTTCATCCTGCGGGTCGTCATACGCGCACCGCGACCCAACCTGCTCGCCGCTCCCTGTCGCCCCCGGTGTTGTTCGGCGCGTGGGTTCGGTGCCGATCGGCGCGGTAACGCATTGCTCTTACTGGATTGCCAGGGGGCAACAAAGCGCGCTTAACAACACCCTTCGGGCACTGACGCCAAGTTGACACCCGTTGTACCGGAGCGCCCCGGTTCGGGCCAGCGTTGACGCCCGGATCGCTTCACATCCCCCGCACCTGCGCCGCCGCGCAATCCGGATGGCCGGCGCACCGCCCTTCGCGAGCCCGGTCTCGCGCCCGCCGCGGTTATGGCAGGAGAGCGCTCGGGCAGCACACCGGGCCCGAATCGCCGTCCACCTCTGTTGTTCGGCGCGCTGGCTAGACGCCGATCAGCGCGCCCACTCATTCGCGCGCGCCTCAGCCGTCGACCCGTTCCAGACCCACGGTCAGCCGCGTGCCGGTCGCTTCGGCGTAGCGGCGCAAGGTGGTGAAGGACGGCGACACCCGGCCACCCTCCAGCCGCGCGATGGCGGACTGGGTCGTGCCGAGGCGCCGGGCAAGCTCCGCCTGCGTCAGCTTCGCCGCCGCCCGGGCGCGAACCAGCGCCTCGACCAGCGTGAACTCGTCATCGGCCCGCGCGTACTCTTCCCGGAACTCGGGGTCCTCCATGAACCGCTTCTTGAGATCCTTCAGTTTCGTCATGACATCACCTGCTTCATCCGTTCCCTGGCGGTCGCGAGCGCGCGGCGTCTTGTGGGACTTCTTCACGAAGACGTGCAACACCACCACACGCCGTCCCGCCGCCGTCACGTAGATCCCCCTGGCAATCCCCTCTTCGGCCCTGACCCGCAGTTCCCAGAGCTTGCCATCGAGATGCTTGACATGCGGCTCGCGAAGCGTCTCCAGACCGACCTTCTCCACCGTCTCCATCAGCCGGACCAGACGGGCGCGCAGCCTAACCGGCAGGGCCTCGATTTCGGCGTCGACTGCGGAGACCGTTTCCACCGTCCATCCCATGCCGGACACATAGCGCATCCGCTATAAACCTTCAAGCGCCGTCGACGCGCGCCGGGCCTCCGTCAGCCGTCTCGTCACCTCGCCGCCGCGCTCGCCCGCCGATGGGTTCCGCGCCGCCGCCGCCGGAACCCGCCAAATGGTCGAAAAACTTCGCGCCGTTGATGCTCAGCACCGAACCCGGACGCTTCCAGCGCGACCGGTCCAACCCGTCCCGCCGGTAGCCAAGCGAAACCGCAACCCCGGCAAGCGGAAGATTCCGAACCGACGACGCCACAGAACGCCAGCCACCACCCGGATCAATCCCCATCTCTTCCCTCCAGCAATCACCCCGGTCCGAACAGTCCGGAAAACCGGTCAGACAATTCTACTGGGAAGAAAAAGCCCCGAAAGATGGGTCAAAATTGAACGCGATTTGACAGTTTGCGCAACCGGCTGTTCAAGGCTGGCAAGCAGGCCACAACGGACGCCCTGCTTGCGCAACTCGCCGAGGTCGAATGCGAGATCGGCGAACTGGCCGGAAAACGCCGCTCAATCCCCAAACATGTCGCCGCCGGAAGCCTGGATGAAACGCAACGCCTCGACGCGCTGCCCGAACCCATGCGCCGGTTCTGCGACACCCTGCGCATGATCGCCTATCGAGCCGACACCGCCATGATGCCCTGCATCGCCGAGGCCCAGGGAAAGAAACGCAACCCGCGCGCCGCCCTCCGCGCCCTGTTCTCCACCGAGGCAACCATCCTGCCAGACTACGCGCGGAAGACCCTCACCATTCGCATCCTGCATCTCGCCAACAAGGCGCACTCCCGTCATCTCCGGCCTCTCCTCGAAACCCTCAACGCAACCAAAACCGTATTCCCCGGGACCGACCTCACAATGCTGTACGAACTTGCATCCGACATCGACACCGACAGTCCATTCGAACGCGTCGACCCCGCCGTCCCTGCGAAATAGCTCATCACAAATGGTATGGGGTCAGGAAGTCAGAGATTGGGCATCGGGTTCGGTTCCATTGGCTTCATCGCACGTTCCCTCGTTTCATTCAGACTGTCGACAATAGCCGCAACGCCTCCGGCGACAGCCCGCCCACATTTCTCGCGATCCGCACCAACCCGAAGGGCGCCGCCGCCAACGTCGTGCCGTTTCCCAAGCGGGAGCGGCCGGGCGCTGTGATCTTCGACCCGGCATCCGCGGTCCGGCAGCAGCCGCAATCGCTATCGGGCATTTCGGGCAACCGGAGTTTTCCTCGCCGGATTCCCCCTACAAATAACTCAATCCGGGCTGGCCTCCACCGCACTCCGGACACTTCCTCTGCCAGATATCCGATCCGTTCGCGCCGTAATGGTGGCCGCATCCACCGCACTCGAGTTCGTAGACAACCTGATTGTGGTCGTTGCCGGGCCTATCCGTTCGCCGCACCACGACCTGACCATTCCTGTTCCTGTAGCCAGGTTGGGTTGTTCCCTTCCCGCTCCGCGGTTGCCGCTTAGATCGTTTCGCTCCCCCGAGCACCATCTCGTTCCAGTCCCTCGGCGGGCCATGGCGCAGCAGCTGGACGACCGATCTGCGCGCAACGTCAAATCCCTTCGTGAACGCCTCCTCTCGCGCTTTCCTGGATGGTCGGTTCTTCCCCCTGTGGACGATTGCCGAGCGCATCTTGTAGAGATCTTCAACGTCTCGGAACACGCGTAAACGGTCTGCCTTCCCGGCTCCCAGGAAGCAAGCCGCCCTCGTCTTCAGTTTGAAGCTGATTTCACCCTGATCGAGTTCGTACATCCGCTCGAGCGCGATCGCCACGTCCAGAATCCTGTCGTCGATCCGGAACCGCCCGCTTCGGGCAAGCGCCTCCGCAAGCCTTGCGATGAACGGTGCGCAATCCCGATACCGCTCACTGGTCCGCTCGCGGAAGCCTTTCCTTGCCTTCTCTATCGCATCCATGTCCGCCTCGTTCGGTTCCTTACTCGTGTCGAACGTGCGGATCCATTGCTTCGAATCGAACCCGCCCCAAGAGTTCTGTCGTCCCAAGAGACCCGATGCGGTGCGATGGAGGCAGTAAGGTACCGTCGCCAAGCATACCACCGGTGTTGCGTGGGTCACCGCCAGCAGTTCGATCAGTACTTCCGCGTCTTTAAAGAACTCGCCTCCCCAGTCCAGCGCGGGCTCCGACTCCTCGCCCCTGACGTAGAACGCCGGCTTCCACCGGAAGCGTCTTACGACCGCGCTAACGGAATTCCACCGGTTCAATTCCGTGATCTCAGGGGCAACGCGACGGAGCATGCTTTCGTGGAGGTACGCGGCCACTCGATAGAACGGAACGATCGTCATGTCCTTGGCCACCCGAACTTCCGCGCTGACACGCAGCCCGTACAACAACGCGACGTGGTATCCCATGGGTGCAGGTCTCCTATGGCAAAATCGCACTGAGGAATTTCAGGCACTTACGTCAGGAAGCAAGGGCGATGCGGGGGATTTGCTGTGAAACTCTGCGGCCGGAGGCAATTTTTCCCGGGAAACCCGCGATATGGAGCGGATGAGAGTGCTCTCAACCACAAGCCGTGGTATCTTGAATGCAAAAAGCAAAGAACGCACAAGAAAGGAGCACTCTCATGTCTATTCTACCTTTTCCCGACAATCCGTCCAGCTTTCCTGCTTCCGTCCAGCGGTCGGATTCGGTGCCGGGCGCGCTTCCGGCGAAGCTCATCGAAGCCTTTCATTGGCGCCTTGGCGCGGTCTTGCAATCCGGCATGGCGGCGACGGATTTCGAGCGGTTTGAGCGGGACGTGGTGTCGGCGTTGCATGGGTTTGGCCGGGAGATATTGCAAGACAGCATCGAACGTCTTGACGATGGCGCCGCTTCGCTGACGCGGGACGGGCGGGTCTATACGCGGGTGGAGGCGACGTCGAAGACGATCATGACGTCGGTGGGGCAGGTGAGTTTTTGGCGGAGCCGCTACCGGCGTGCGGGAGAGGCATCGGTGGCGCCGGTGGACGAGAAACTCGGCTTGGCGGACGCCTTTTTCACGCCGCTTGGGGCCTGCCAGTCTCTGTACCTGCTGAGCGGCAACACGGCGCGGGATTGCGTTGCGCAGCAGGAAATGTTCGGCATCGACGGGGCCTCGGTGAGCAGCCTGCAGCGGCTGGGCAGGGCAGCTGCGGAACATTGGGAAGAGGTGGCGGAAGAGGCGATGGAGGAGATCCGGTTGGAAGAGGGGGTTCCGGCGGCGGCGGCGAGCGCCTGCGTCTCCCTCGACGGCGTCATGGTTCCGATGCGGCCGGGCGAGGGGGAAGACCGGAAAACCGTATACCGGGAAGCATCTTGCGGCAGCCTTACCTACTACGACGAGGCGGGCAAGCGGCTGCACAGCGTGTATTTCGGGCGCATGGCGGAGCCGGGGAAAGCGACCCTCAAGGAGGAGCTGGCGGCCGAAGTCGCCGGCCTTGTCGGACGCCGCCCGGATCTGCGGATCGTCGGCATCGCCGATGCCGCGCCGGACAACTGGAGCTTCCTCGGCACACTGGTCGCGGAGGATTGCCAGCTGGTCGACTACTGGCATGCCTGCCAGCACCTGCAATGCGTGGCGGATGCCGCCTTCGGCGGCGGCGCGGCGGCCGGCGCGAAGTGGTTCGAGAAGTACAAGGCCGTCCTGCGCGACGACGAGGATGGCATCGAGAAGGTGATCGACGCCATCCGCTACCGCCTGCGCCGCGCCGGCGCCGCGAAGGCCGAGGTGAAGCGCGAGCTGCGCTTCTTCCGCAAGCACCGCCGGCGCATGCGCTACGCGGCATTCCATGCCAAGCGCCTGCCCATCGGCTCGGGGGTAATTGAGGCGACCTGCAAATCCCTGGTGAGCGCCAGAATGAAGAAGGCCGGCCAACGCTGGGGGCACAGCGGGGGACAAGCCATCCTGACGTTCCGCAGCTTGCTCAAGTCCGAGCGGTTCGACCGGGCATGGAGAGCAATTGCGGCGAGATTGAAGGGCGCCGCCAACGACAACGGCGCCGCAATCGAGACACCGAGGAAGGCTGCATGAATGAATATTGGTAACTGCCCAGCACTCAGTCTCGCGCGTATGTGAAGGCTGGGCAAGGCTTGCGTTTGGGATCACGCACGCTTGGGTCGGGATCGGCGTGGCGCCAGCGGGCAGGTGGTATGGAGCGGTTTAGCATTGGAGTTTTCCGATCAGTTGGTCCGGCGATGTCATCAAGGTTTCGATGATGTTCCAGCCCTGCTTTCTGGCGGTGGTGATGACGCTGCGCAGGGTGGCGAAGTCTTGGGCGCCTTTTGGGGAGCGGAACCCGCCGGAGATTTTCTGGCGCAATTTCCCCATTCGACCATCGCGTTCGGCTTCACTATGCCGATATCGGCATAGTGAAGCATATGCCGACAAACGTTTTATGCCGACAACGCAGCGCAACTCATTGATTCATTGGGCCGCACGCCGAAATTTGTCGGCATAATCATGGAGCGGAGATGCGGTGTGGCCTTGCGGATGGAGCGGGGCCACGCCGACCAGCAGGCAGCTTGATTGATCCCTTTTGACGCTGTTGTCGTCCGGTGCGGTGACAGCATCGACCTGATTTCCGTTGCACAGAGTTCGGCGTAGTTTCTTTCATTTCCAACGAAAGGTATGAACCATGTCTTCCTGTGCATTGTCCCCGTCGACATCGACGTCGATGGATTGCTTCTGGCTGGCGCCGCATCGCAGCGCATATCTGGACACTTTTGCCGCACAAGGCTACGCCGCAGGCACTGTTTCCACCCACCGACGCATGACCACCCGGCTCTGTGCGGAGGTTGAGGCCCGCGGCCTCGGGGCCGACGAGCTTGACGCAGGCGTGCTTGCAGTGCTCGCAGCGGCGTGCCCGCGAACAGGATCGTCCTCGTTTGAGCGTGATCTGATGTCGGTCGCACGACGGTTCACCGGCCATCTGGTCGATTCCGGCGTGATCGCACCGGCGCCTTGCGAACCGCTGCCGTTGCCGGGCTCCTTGGAACGATTGAGTGCGGAGTTCGATGACTGGTTGCGGCAACAGCGGGGGCTGTTCGGGCGGCGGCTGCACACACACCGGAACATTCTGAAGAGCTTTATGACGTTCTGCTGCGCCGCCGCCCGGACGCCGGGCGATCCGGGCGCCGTCACGCCCGAGAACATCCTCGCCTTCCTGGATCACCTGTCCGGGAAGGTCAATTGGCGGCTGCCCTACTTGCGCAACCTTCTGAGGTTTCTTTTTTGGAGCGGCCGAATCCCGTGCGACCTGGCCGCCATTGTTCCGCCGTCGGCACAGCGCCGGCCCGACGGGCAACCGCGTCATCTCGAGCCCGGCACGGTTCGGAAGCTGATCGAAGCGGTCGGCGGCGACAGCCCGCGCGAGCTGCGCGATCATGCGATGCTGCTGCTGATGGCCAGACTCGGTCTGCGTGCGCAGGAAGTGATCGCGATCCGCCTCGACGACATCGATTGGCGGGCGGGCACGATTCTCATACGCGGCAAAGGCGGACGCTTCGACCGCATGCCGCTGCCCGCCGATGTCGGAGAGACGGTCGTCGCCTGGATCCGCAACGGCCGGAAGGGCGCATCCCGCCATTTGTTTGGATCCACGCATCCGCCACACCGACCGTTCACATCGTCCCTGATGATCCGCAACTCACTTCGCAGGGCCTTTGAACGGACCGGTCTGACCCCACCCCGGGGCGAGGTGCGGACCCATGCGTTGCGGCACAGCCTGGCCATGAGCATGCTGAACCAGGGGGCGTCCCTCGACGAGATTGGCGATGTTCTGCGCCACCGGTCCCGCGCGTCGACCACCGTCTATGCCCGGTGCGACATTGAAGCGCTGCGGCCGCTCGCGCGGCGGTGGCCGGGAGCGGCACGATGATCCCGCTCACAGGCCGCATGAAGCAATACCTCGTCCTGCGTGACCGTTTCGGAACCGGCCTTTCGGCCAGCGCCGTCCGGGACCTGCGCCGGTTTGTCGCCTTCGCCGACAGCCAGGGCGCCGAATGGGTCACCACGGAACTGTTCTTGCGCTGGAAAGAGCGGACCGACTCGACGGGCGGGCAACAAACATGGTCCTGCCGGCTGAGCCACGTGCGCAGCTTCGCCAGTTGGCTGCAAGGCGTTGATCCACGGACCGAAGTGCCGCCCCGAGGCCTGATTCCGGCGGGTCTACAACGGCCGCAACCCTACATCTACACCGACGGCGAGATTGCAGCGATCGTGACCGAGGCCGCACGGTTGCCCTCAAAGCCCGGCCTGCGCGGCCGCACCTATGCGACACTGTTCGGGCTGCTGGCAGTCACTGGATTGCGGATCAGCGAGGCGCTCGGGCTCGACGACGGGGATGTTGACACGGACGCAGCCCTGCTGCGCATCCGGCACGCCAAGAATGACAGGAGTCGTGTGGTCCCGGTCACCCCATGCACCATCGAGCGCCTTCTGGAATACCGATCGCGGCGTGAGCGGATCCTCGGCGCGGTGGATACGGCGGCGTTCTTCGTCGGCGAGAACCTTCGGCGCATAGGCATCTGCTCGGCCGAATACAACTTTGCGAAGGTCGGCCAGAACATCGGCCTTCGCGAACCGCGGGCAGGGCGTGGTCGCGGCCCAAGGCTTCACGACCTGCGCCACTCCATGGCAGTCCAGACTATCATCGACTGGCACCGGTCCGCGCTGGACCCCGACCGCGAGATGCACAAGCTGAGCACTTTGCTCGGACACAAGCGCCCAAGCGGCACGTACTGGTATCTGGAGGCAACGCCCGAACTCCTGCGCCTGGCCACTGAACGCGCCGAACGGGCGTTCGCACGGGGAGAGGAATCATGACGATGCATTCCCTGCCTGTTCATGTGCAGAGCTTCTTCGCCGATCGCCTTATCGCCCAGATGCAGGCCAGTCCTCATACGGTCAAGAGCTACCGCGACACCTTCCTTCTGCTGCTCGACTACGCCTGCGGACAGCTCAACCGGGCGCGGACCGATCTTCTTGTCACCGACATCGACGCCGATCTCGTGGGGAGGTTCCTGGGCTTCGTCGAGGACAGCCGCCGAAACTGCGCCCGCACACGCAACGCCCGCAGATCGGCGATCCGGTCGTTCTTCAAACATGTCGCCATCCGCGAACCCGCGCTGCTTCATCACTGCCAGCAGGTTCTCGCCATTCCGCCGAAGCGCCATGAGCGACGGAGGATCGATCATCTGGACCGGGCGGAATCCGCGGCACTCCTCGCGGCGCCCGACCTGTCCACATGCTACGGCCGGCGCGACAGAACCCTGCTGCTTGTCGCCCTGCAGACCGGCCTCAGGGTCTCGGAGTTGATCGGTCTCAATGTCGGCGATGTGGTCCTCGACCCGCAGGAGCGGGCCCATGTTCATTGCCGGGGCAAGGGCCGCAAGGACCGGGCAACTCCGTTGCGCAGCGACAGCATGCAGGCACTCCGCAACTGGCTCCGGGAAAGGACCGCAGCGCCGGACCAGCCGCTGTTCGTCAGCAATCGCGGCGGACGCTTCAGCCGTGACGGCATCGAGCGCATCGTGCGGAAATACACTCGGATGGCGGCCGAAACCTCTCCGACACTGCACGGCAAGCGGGTAAGTCCTCATACGCTGCGACACTCGGCCGCCATGGAACTGCTCGGACGCGGCGTCGGCTGCGCCGTCATCGCGCTCTGGCTGGGGCACGAGTCGCTCGAGACAACGCAGGTCTACCTTCATGCCGACATGCGCATAAAGAAAGAAGCGATGGACCGGACACGACCGTCCGAAGCTCCCGAAGGTACCTATCAACCCAATGACGCGCTAATCGCATTCCTCGAAGCTCTGTGATTATGCCGACAAATTCCGACGCGCGGCCCAATGAATCAATGAGTTGGGCCGCGTTGTCGGCATAAAACGTTTGTCGGCATATGCTTCATTGTTGGTAAACGGAACGTCGGGGTCGGTGAGGAAACGCAAGGTCTCGGTTTTGTAGTCCTGGAGCCGAAGGGCGAGATTGTGTCCGACGCGGCGTTTCTTTCGCCCGCGTTTGCCGGGCTCCGGTGGCGCGAGCGGTGGCTGCGCCTCATGAAAGGCGAGCGCCTCGGCGAGGATCCGATCATAGGTTCGCCCGATCCGGTCGAGCAGCGTTTCGGGGAGAGGTCTTGCCATTGTTCTGGCGAGATGAACGACCCGATTGGCGCGCGACAGGAGCCGGTGCATGTGCCGGGCCCAGTCCTCTTTTTCGATGTCGATCAGGGCTTGAAGTTCGCGCAGGTGATGGGCGTTGCAGAGGGCGTGTGAAACGCCCTCGATCTTGAAATAAGGCTTCCAATGATCGTGGACGACACAACCGGAGAACCCCGGCAGCAAGTCGCCGCGCTTTTCGTGGACGCGAAACAAGGTCAGCCATGGCGTGCAGGCAATGTGGAGCCACTGCGTGCGCCCGCCAACCCGGAAGCCGGTCTCGTCGAGATGCTTCACCGGCGCCTTGCGGACGATCAGCTCCCGCACATGGTCGACGAAACCCTGCAACCGCTCGGTCATCCGGCGGCTCATCGCCGCCAGCGTCGCGGCGCACACGGGCGCGTTGAACAGGTCGGCCATCAGTTGCGACAAACGATCCTCGGGCAGGAAATGCGCATGGCTCAGATAGGCCGCCACCGCCGCCATGCGCGGACCATACTGCACCGGCGCCGTCACGCCTGCGGGAAACGCCGCCCGTGTCGTCGCGCCGCAATGACCGCAAACGCAACGGTGAGCGCGGTGTTCCGTGGCCTCGAGGGGGCGCGGCTCCGGCAGGTCGAAGACCTGTCTTGCGACATGGCTTCCATCCCCGTCCGCAGCCGACAGCGGCGCGCCGCAGCCCGCACAGTGCGACGGATGATGATCCTCGACATGGTCCGGCCTGTCGGTCCGGCGCAAGGTCGAACCCGCGTGCCCGGGCTGCCCGCCGCTCGGCCTGCCCGATTTGCCGCGCTGGCTCCTTGTCCGGGGCTCCGCCCGCGGCTTCTGCAGCCCGTCACTCGAAGGAGGCTTGCTGCTGTTCCGGCTGTTCCGGCCAAGCTGCCGCTCCAGCTCTTCAAGACGTTGCCGCAGGGTCGCGTTCTCGGCTTGCAAACCAGCGAGCTGATCGCTTTGCGCCGCGAGTTGCTCGTCCTTTTGTTCGAGTTGCTCCCGCAAAGCCTCAATCTGTTTCGTTCCGCCATCATCATGCGGCAGCGCCCCTTGCGCCAGGTGGGTCGGCGCTGAAAAAGCCTGCAAGAACCGTCGGGGCTGAAAGCGAATCGCCATGACGCTATGAATAGCGCAGGTTGAATCGGGTTACCAGTCCCTGCTGTTACCAGTGATTTTTCGAGAGAGAACTGTTCTCGCCCGTCAAACCGTCACAACCGGGCAGCATCGACCTTGCGGCAGTGGAGGGCAATGCACTCCGTGGTGCACCCACTTACCTGGGCAGTTACGAATATTGAACGAAAAGATGCTCAATGAAGGGACATATTAAAACTTGAGTCTGTTTTCCATATGAGAATCACACCCCCTCAACCTCAACATCTGGTGGCCAACTCTCGCAACCGGAGCCACGTGCATAAGCGGTTTTTGCGAAATTCCTCTCCCTGCGAGATTACCTGAGAACTTCCGAAGCCCGGTCCCGAGACCACGATCGTAAAACGCAATCTGCTTTGGCGAGCGATCAAGAACCATATTGTAAAGCCTGTAGACGTTCGTGTTTGTGCCCTTGCCACCTTCTTGTCCGGTGCCATCGGAAAAGACGACGATGTTCTTCGTCATGAAATTCCCTCCCGTTGAGAAATCTCACCAGTGTGACGGGTAGCGGTGCGGGTTCGCAAGCGGCGGCCTCCTGATCTCCAAAACGCAAATCCTGATGGCTACGATCGAGCCGAGATCCAACGTTCCGTCCCTGCGATGTCACAGCGCCCGAGCACCTTTCGGCCACCATGTCAGCCCGCCGGTCGTCGCGCCGCCTGTCGTCAGTACGACCGGGATCGCGGTAGCGCCCGCAAGCGTAGCTACGACGCCAAGTGGGACAGGGTCTCCAGGGATTGGCGCCGAGCACATCCCAAGTGCCTCGGCTGCGAGGCGGTCTGCTGGCTGATATCGGCGGATGTGACCGACCACATCGTCCCGCGTCGTGAAAACCGGTCTCTGTTCTGGGACGAAGCCGACCTGCAGTCGGCGTGCGCTTGGCACCACGACACCGTCAAGCAACGCCTTGAGGCGCGGCACCGGTCCGGAGCGATAGACGCCTCGGCCCTTCGCCTTGACAGCGCCGGTGCGATCGCCCTCGACCGGCGCTGACCCCGGGGGGCGGGTCATAACTCTGCAGCCTGCGCGAAAACCGGACCGGTTGATGGTGAGGGTGATTTGCACTGAGTGAGGACTAGGTCGGCATGGAAAACCTGGGGGAAAGCCGCGATTCTTTTGCCGACAAAATCGACGAACTCCGAGATCTGCTAATTCACATGACGGAAATAGTCACATGGTTTCAGGGTGATATTTGGGACGATGAGGTCGAGGCGCACGCGGTGGGCGGCAACGCACGTTCTTGGGGTCAATTGCGATTCTTTTTATTGGGGATGGTGAGGCTCAGCGACGGGCGTTTGGGGGGTTAATTCGCTGAAGTTTTTTTTTGGCCAGGCTCTGACTCAGCCGCGTTGAGGAGCTTCGCCTCGACCAGGGACGACGCCGGGAGTTGCCAGATCTTGAAGCCCTCTTTCTGGAGCCAGGTCGGCTGAAGGTTCATCCGTTGGTCAGGCGGCGATGGATGACGGTCGATCCCGTTCCGTCTCATTTGTCACCGTGCGCGATAGGACCGGCAGCAACGACCCGGATTCCTTCTACGGCAGCGATCGGAGTTCGCGCCGTGCCGGTCTGTGCCGCGTTTCCCTACGCCCATACAAGGCGCTTGAGACGATCGCTGCGAATGCACCGTTTTACGTGCCCGATGAAATCATGCGGCTCGATGCGATCGAGGAGCGGCAAATCGCAGATTTAGGGGATGATTTGGAGCGATCATCGAATGAACGAACGCCTCTGCTTTATGTGCACAGCGCCAATATGGGCTTCCCGAACGGCTGCAAACGGTCGTCCCTGTTTCAGTTATCACTTGGATTGGAGGGACGCTTCTTGCTGTTCAGCTGGCTGTCCGATGGTGCAATGCTGAGCTACACTCGCGACGAGTCGGACGTTTACTGGAGCGCATTGCCGCCTGGCTGAGACCATCCAAGAAATGGTGGGCCGGTTTGGGGCGGGCAATCTGGATATTGCGGCTCACAGCATTGGTGCCCGTGCCGTGTTCCTTGCGCTCATTGAATTGACCTGGCTGGACTTGGACTCGGGGCCGCTGATCGATCGCATCGTCTTTCTGGCATACCAGTGTGGCTGCCGGCGTGACGCCAACGCAGCTGAAGACTTGGCGGCTTGAGCTTGAGGCCGCGGGCTCGATCGCGGCGATCGCGACACAGAAGGCCGAGGCCGCTGAGCTGGCACAGCTTCGCATCCGGTGGTAGCCTGGGCTTCTGGCAGTTATGTGCTGCGAATCGCGGGATCGAGATGTGTGACGTGGCCGTTGAGAGCCTCGGGGCGATGGAAAGTGCGGCAGCATACCATCTGAGTCGCCGAGAAACGATCCAACGAACACTGACCCCAGAAGACTCAACGCGAATCCGAGCTTTCTTGACGGAGCGTGGTTCGGTCGTGCGCGGACACATTTGCATGTACACAAATTCTCCCGATGCCCATTTCATCGTCGACCGGCATTCTGGCCATGCTGCGGTCGCGTTCGCTGGCGGGTTTTCCGGATACGGCTTCAAGTTTTCGACTGTTGTTGGGGAGATATTGACTGCACTGACGATGGACAGGCCACCAGCCACCGAATCCAACCTTGCGAGACTCGAACGATTGACTGCTGATCAGTTATCGGCATCGTAGTAGCATACATGCAAACCTACGTTATCCGCAGACTGCTCCAAAGCATTGTCGTAATCATCTTGGTTTCGATGGTTATCTTTGCCTCCCTTCATCTCCTTCCGGGAGATCCGTTTCTGGCCAAACAAGGTATCCAAATTGGACTTACAGGAGAAGACATCGCGAAACTCAGGTCGGCAGCAGGTCTCGATAAACCAATTTATTTGCAGTATGTAATTTGGGCCGGCAATGCGCTTCGCGGCGACTTTGGCGTCTCTTACTACGACCAGGTGGAAGTGTCGTCTCTGATCGCCCTTCGGTTACCGGCAACCCTGCAATTAACAGTCTTCGCGATGACCTTTGCATTGCTTATCGCGATTCCACTTGGGATCGCCGCCGCGATCCGCCAAAACACGATCGTCGATTACATTGTGACGGCAATTGGCACGATCGGCATGTCGGTACCGAGTTTCTGGCTCGGCATCATGCTCATCTTGGCCTTTTCAGTCCAGCTGGGCTGGCTGCCGGCGGTCGGATACGTCCCATTCTTCGACGATCCCATCACCAATCTCAAACATATTGTCCTACCCTGCGTGACACTTGGACTGGTATTGATAGCGCCGACCATGCGGTTCCTACGCTCCAGCATTCTGGAAGTAAAACGTCAGGACTATGTGCAGACCGCACATGCAAAGGGCCTCTCAGAACGAAATGTGGTTTTTGGTCACATCTTGAAGAACGCCATGATTCCTACACTGACGGTCGTCGGGCTGCAAATGGGCTATCTCCTCGGCGGCAGCGTCGTGATCGAATGGGTCTTCGGTTACCCGGGACTGGGTCAACTTGTGATCGATGCCATTCGCCTGCGAGACTATGGAGTGGTCCAAGCCACCGTGATGTTGTTTGCGACGGGATTTATTCTGATCAATCTCTTGGTCGACATCCTCTATGGTGCGCTGGATCCGAGAATTCGATATACCTAACCATGGGAGCGGTTTATGACCCCTCAGGCGGGCAATCGAACTATCACCGGAGCCTGAGTTCTGACGCCAGAACAGACCTCCGGATGGCTGAAAGCCGGCAACGAGCGCCGCCTGCGGGCCCTTGGGCTGCGAGACCGTCTATGCCTTCATCTATCGTGCCCGCCAGAAGAGCGAGGAGCTTTGGCGTTATCTCACCCGGCGCCACAAACGCCGAAGACCACGCCGGGCACGGCCCTCGCGTGACACGATCAGGGACCGCGTCTGCTGAGTTCCAGCTTGAAGTGCAACACCCCCGACCCGATATGATGTCGGGTTGGTTATCCGGACCACAGGGAGTGTTGCGCAGGCGGCGTCACGCGGCCATCGAGCAGGACGAGGGGCTCGGTCGCTTTGTCCGCGATCGTCTGGCTGAAGGCTGGTCGCCGGAACAGATCGCCGGATGGCTGAAGGCGGCAAACGAGTCAGGCCTGCGTGATGTGTGCACCGAGACGATCTACGCCTTCCTCTACCGCGCCAGGCAGAAGGCGGAGGAGCTGTGGCGTTATCTGACCCGCCGGCGCAGAACACGCCGGCCCATGCGGGCGCGACAATCCCGCGTCACCATCAACAACAGAGCCTCCATTCACGATCGGCCCGATGCGGTGGCAAACCGAGAGGAAACCGGCCATTGGGAAGCCGATCTGACCATCTGCAAGCGCACCCGCCCGGTGCTGGTCCTGCATGAACGCAAATCACGGGTGACACTGGCTGCTCGACTGACCGGCAAAACCGCCGCCGAAACCGTCTCCGTCATGGTGAGCGTGTTCCGGCGGCTCGATCCGGCAGTGCGCAAGTCGGTAACCTTCGACAACGATACCACCTTCGCCCAGCATAGCCTGCTCAGATCCATGTTCAACATGACGACCTGGTTCTGTGACGCCTATGCGTCCTGGCAAAAGGGTAGTGTCGAGAACGCCAACGGTCGATTGCGCCGCTGGCTACCCCGGCATCTGGACATCGATGCCCTCGATGACGAGGACTTGCAGGACATCGTCTTCACCGCCAACCTCACGCCACGCAAATGCGTCGGCTACAAAACCCCATTCCAGACAATGCTTGCCGACCTCGGAAAAAGCGTCCAAATCAGATTTGCTTAAGCCCGTTGCACTTCACGATGGAATCCAGGGAACCCATGCTGAGAGATAAACCTCGTACCAGCCCTACGGGTTTCAAGAGCCTTGCACAAACGCTGCGTCGGCGGCGACCAGCGGCCATCGCGGCGTTGGTTCTGACACTGATCGCGTTGGCAGCACTCCTCGCTCCGGTGATTGCGCCCCACGACCCACTGGCGATAAATGCGAAGGCCCGGTTTGCCGGACCAAGCGCGAGCTACTGGCTTGGATCCGACGAGCTTGGCCGTGATCTATTCAGCCGGATTCTTTTCGGGACGCGAGTCACCATCGTTGTGGGACTCAGCGCCGTGGCGATCACGTTCCTTATCGGAGTGCCACTGGGGCTGATCGCCGGTTACAGGGGCCGTCTCACCGGCGATCTGATCATGCGGTTGATGGACGTCCTGTTGGCCATCCCCGGATTGTTGCTCGCGCTGACACTGGTCGCAACGTTCGGACCCAGCACCGTCAATGCCACCCTGGCCATTGGAGTCATGGGAGTGCCCGGCGTCGCGCGGTTGACGCGAGCCGTCGTTCTCGTTGAGGGAGGCCTCGATTATGTATTGGCGGCTCGCGCAACGGGCGCTACCGACATGCGTATCGCGCTTCGCACGATCCTGCCGAATTGTCTACCACCGCTGATCGTCCAGGCCTCCCTCACCATGGCACAGGCCATCTTGATCGAAGCAGCGCTGAGCTATATCGGTCTTGGAGTGCAGCCACCCTGGTCTTCGTTGGGTTCACTGCTCCGTTCGGGATATGGTTTCATTTCACGCTCCTTCTCGTACATCACATTTCCCGGGTTGACGATCTTCTTGATTGTTTGGTCGCTCAATCTCCTTGGCGACGGGCTGCGCGATGCGCTCGACCCGCGGTTACGTCAAATGTAGCGAGGGACGAGCGAAGTCCGTTTTCGCGCGCGGTTGGCACTTGGAAGGATTCCTTCAATCCGGCAAGCGCTAGCATCAACCTACGGAGGAGAAGTGACAATGTCGAATACAGTAATGACGGTGCTTGGTCCGGTGGAAGCGGACCGGCTCGGCTCAACACTGATGCACGAGCATCTTATTATCGACCTCTGCCGGGTGACGCGAATCCCCGACGGCGTGCTCAACGAGATTCCCCTGGCGGTTCACGAAATTAACTTCTTCAAAGCCGCGGGCGGTTCAACGGTTGTCGATGTGACCAACCGTATCCTCGGGCAGAACCCAGAGGGACTTGTCACGATCGCTCAACAGGCCGATCTCAATATCATCATGGGCTGCGGTTGGTACCGGGAGCCGTTTTACGATGAGAGCGTCTACCTGCACACGACCAATCAGATTGCCGACGAGATGGTGCGCGATATCGAGGTGGGCGTCGATGGCACGGGAATCCGTGCCGGGGTCATTGGTGAAATTGGTACCGATCTCTACCACGTCTCACCGGCCGAAGAGCGCGTGTTCCGTGCGGCTGCGCGGGCGCATAAGCGCACTGGACTGACCATAACCACGCACGCCGTGCGGTCACCGGTCGGTCTAGATCAATTGGATATTCTCGAAGAGGAGGGGGTCGATCCGCGCCGGATCGTGATCGGTCACTGCGACTTCTATCCCCACATGGATTACCACGAAGCGGTCGCCCGCCGTGGCGCCTACGTTGAATTCGATTCAATCGGTCGGGGTTTCATCGAGTGGGAAATTCAGCGTCGCCTAGAGTGGATCAAAAACCTAATCGACAAAGGATATCTCCGCCAGATCCTCCTTTCGCATGATGTATGTTTAAAGTCTCATTTGCGAGCCTTCGGCGGGCAGGGCTACGACTACGTGTTGAGCGGATTCGTGCCGCGAATGCTCGAAGCGGGCATCAGCGAGGAACAGATTGAAATCATGATGGTCACCAATCCTCGTGCGGCGCTCACTGGTGTCATCGACTAGACTAGTTCCTTTGCACAGTGATTATGACTCTTTGAATGTTGTTTTGGGATAGGCACGGGCCATTTTGGTTCGGGCTTTTTCGGTTGAGAACATCCAGTTGATGCGAGCGCCGCTTTGGTTGCGTTGGTGTTCCCAGGCTGCGATCTCGGCGATGAGCCGCTCGCGGTTGTCGATGCGGCGCGGTCGAGGCATTGGCCACGCAAGACACCGATCTCGATCTCGACCATGTTGAGCCAGCTGGCGTGCTTAGGCGTGTAGTGGAACTCCAGCCGGCGCAGCACGCGTCGCGCCTCTGCAGGCGGCAAGGTTGCGTGGAGGGCGCCGGGCGAGTGGGTCGACAGATTGTCGAGCACGACCCGGATGCGCTCGGCTTCGGGGAAGTGAACATCGGCAAGCTCGCGCATGCACGGGGCGAAGTCCTCCGCGGTGCGCCGGTCGGCGACCTTGACCTTGCGCCAGGGCCGGTGCGCGTCGAGGAAGATGAAGAGGTTGACCGTACCGTTGCGTCGATACTCGAAGTCGGTGCGCTCAAGCTGTCCCGGCGCCGCCGGGATCGGCTGACGCACCTCGCCGATGAGCTGGGTTGGGCTCTCGTCGAAGCAGATCACCGGCCGCTTTTGATCGGGCGCCTCGCCATAGAGGTCGAGCACATCCTCCATGCGCGCGACAAACTCTGCGTTGACCTGGGAATGCACCACATGTCCTTGCGCCACGGCTACAGATCGTTCTCGGCCAGACGCCGGCGCACCGTCTTGCGCGACAGGCTGTCATGTTCGGTCAGCCTGACCAACGCATCGGCTAACAGCTCCAACGTCCAGCGGGCGCGGCCCGCCGGCGGGCTCGAACAGGCAGTTGCGATCAGCAGGAACCTGGATTCCGGAGCGAAGTGCAACGGTTTCATGAGAAGCAGATTTGGACGTCTTTGCCAAGCTCGGCGAGGATGCCTGGAAGGGCGTTTTGAAACCGAGACACTTTCGCGGTGTGAGGTTGACGGTGAGCGTGATGCCCTGGATTCTCCTGGTCCGAGACGCTGTCGATATCGATATCGCGCGGCAACCAGCATCGTAGTCGGCCATTGGCGTTTTCGATGCCGCCCTTTTGCCAGGAGGCATAGGCTGTCGCAGAACCATGTTGTCATGTCGCGCATGGTTCGGAGCAGGCCATGCTGGGCGAAGACGGTGTCGTTGTCGAAGGTGGTGGACTTGCGCACGGCGGGTCGATCCTGCCGAAGACGACGAGCATGACGGAGATGGCCTCGGCTGCGGTCTTGCCGGTAAGCCGGGCTGCAAGCGTGACGTGTCAACGCCGGAGAGATTTTGCATCGGCGGGCCGGAGTAAAAGTGCATCAGGCTGCGCCGGTGTAAGTTACCCGGCAAGATGCCTTCCGGCGGGTGGTGATCGGGCTCGGCGAGCGCCATGTCACCGTGCTCCGCGTGTGCCTCAGCAGCACGATCCTCGATCTTTCTGAGGCGCCGGAAGCAAGGGTCGGTTCGGAGGTGCTAGCGTTGGGCGAGGCAGGATCGGCAAAGATATCTCTAGACGATATCGCCGGATGGCAGGATTCGTCGCCCTTGTCGGTATTGACTGCAGGACCATTTCTTAGTCCGGGCTGAGACCGCGAGATGAGGAAGAGCGCGTCCGGTGGAGGGGATTTGGGGCATTCCCGAGCTCGGCTCGGCCGATTCAATGGACGCTGTCGAAGCTGCCGAACGGCGTTCTCGGGCTCTTCGGGCGTGACTATCCGGCGTCGGCAGCGGACGCGCCGCGACCCACGCGCTTCTGTGGTGGCGCCTGCGGGATCAGGCGCCGGGCGTGCTCAGGATGACGGCGAGGGCGTCCTGCGCGCGGGCGGCATAGTGGCGGTTGGCCTCGGGCAGATAGCGGAAGCGGCCGTCGCTGCGCACGATGGCGATGGCCGCGTTGGTCAGGCAGGCGAGATTGCGGGGCATGTGGCGCACGTACGCCCGGCAGCGGTCTTCGTCGTAGGTGAAGTCGCGCACGTAGTGCAGCCTGTTTTCGATGTGCCAGTGGTTGCGGACCAGGGCCAGCAGCTCCTCGGGCCCGGCGCGGTCTGCGCTGAGCGAGGTGAGGCTGTAGGCCACCTCGATGCTGCGCTTGCCGGTCTTGAGGATCTCGCGCTCGCGTTCGATGCGCACCGCCTGGCGGCGACCATGGAGATTGGCGTAGCCGTCCCACTCGGCGCCGGAGAGGTCGACGACGGCACAGCGTCGGCGCTCGATGCGGCCATGTCCCTTGTCGACGGTTTCGTGCCAGGGCGCGTCGCTGAAGTCGATCGCCTTGAGGTCTTCGAGGATGGTCTCCTGATTGTCCTTGATGGCGCTGACCACATAGTCGGCGCGGCGTCCGAGCAGGCAGCGCGCGGTTTCCTGCTGGGCGTGCATCGCGTCCATGGTGACGATGCGCCCGGTCAGGTCGAGGCTGCTGGAGAGCTCGCGCACGGCCGGGATTTCGTTGCTCTTGCTGTCGACCTCGACCTGTCCGAGGACCAGACCGCTGTCGTGCTCCACCGCCGCGACCATCATCCGGCGTCCGTTCTCGGTCTGCGCAGACGCGCCGCGCAGGTCCTTTCCGTCCAAGGCGACCGGCGCATGCGAGGTGCTTTGCTGGGCGGTCCACTGGCCGATGGCATTGTCCAGGGTCTCGGGAGGCAGGGCTGCGAGGATTTTGTGGAAGGTGGTGATCGAAGGCGCGGTATAGCACTTCCTGGAAGGGCTCCAGAACGCGCCCACCGCCTCGAGCTGGTCCTGGCTGAGCAGGGCGGCGAACTGGGCGAACGCGGTCACGCCGCGATAGCCGGCAAGCCGGGCCGCGACGGCGAGCGCGAGCACGGTGCTCAAGGGGTAGCGCTTGCCCCGCGCGAAGCGGCACTCGGGTACCTCGCCCAGGCACTCGAACAGACTGCGCAGCCCAGGCGCGGCCATCGGCTCGGTGTGTTGCTCAGCGTTCCAGTGCGCCGGCATCTCGGTCCGGCTCAGCGCCTCGGCGGCGCCTTCGCTCAGTTCGAACACGAAGACCTCCTTGGGCTGGCCGTGGTGGCGCCAGCGCGGCGCAGCCCCGGGGTCGCGGGCAAAGCCGCGCGTCATCCCCAGCGAGCGCCAGTTCGACGCGCGGTAGCAGGTGCCGGCGAACCTCGAAGGGTCCACGAAAGTCTCGGCCAGGAGCACCGGGTAGCCGTGCACCGCCTGCATGTCCGCAGACAGCCGTCTCAGGCTCAGCCCCAGCACCCGCGAGGCCAGGTTGGGCACCCGGTGCGGCGTCAGGATGACGAAACGCGAGTTGTTGGCGATCAGATGCAGGCGCCGGAACTGCTGCTCCGTCGACCAACCGATCCAGCCGTCGCGCGCGGCCAGCTTGAACGCGCCCGGCTGCCAGCCGATCAGAGCAACCCAGCTCTCGCCGTGTACCGCGACATGGCGCAGGCCTTTGCCGATGACGCCGTGAAACGCCAGGTAGTGATGCTCCGACACCAGCCGGTCCCAGCGCCGGTGTTCCCGCGCGCCCCAGGTCGCACGCACCGTGACCGCGCGCAGATCAATGGACCAATCCTCGACCAGCAGCGGCGCCATCAACGGCATACTGCCACGCCGAGAACGAAATGACCAGCCCGGAGTTCAGATCACGACGCCCGCGGGGCGAACAAAAAACTAGCCCTGGTATTGACTGCTCTCGGTTCGGGGCGGCCCCTTGCCGCAGGTGTAGCCGCCCGAGGCGCCGCCGAGCGCTTTGCCGAGCGTGCCCGTGCCCAGATCGACCCGTCCCTCGACGCCGCAATATTCCGGCGTACCCCAGCCATGGGCGCCGAGAAAGCCGACCGCATGGCTATCGTCAACCAGCACCGTGGCGTCGTATCTATCGGCGAGATCGCAGATCGTTGGTAGATTGGCGATGATCCCGTCCATGGAGAACACGCCGTCGGTAGCGATGAGCCGGAAACGGGCGTCCTGCGCTTCCTTCAACCGCGCCTCCAGCTCCGCCATGTCGTTGTTGGCGTAGCGCAGCCGGCGCGCTTTGCAGAGCTGTACGCCGTCGATGATCGAAGCATGGTTCAGCGCGTCGGAAATGATCGCGTCCTCCTCTCCCAGCAGGGTTTCGAAGAGGCCGGTATTGGCGTCGAAGCAGGACGAATAGAGGATCGCGTCCTCCGTGCCGAGAAAAGCGGCGATGCGCTTTTCCAGCGTCTTGTGCACCTCCTGGGTGCGGCAGATGAAGCGCACCGAAGCCATGCCGTAGCCGTATCGGTCGAGCGCCGCCTTGGCCGCCTCGGAACGCCGGATCATCGGCGAGACCGAGATAGGTGTTGGCACAGAAGTTCAGCGCCCGGCTGTCGTCAGCAAGCGTAATGGTGGCCCGCTGAGGTGAAGCGATCACATGTTCCGGCTTTCCGGCTTGTACAGGCCGGCCTCTTTTAGTCCTCCCAGTTCGACCTCGAGGCGCTCAACTAGGTTCCTGTCAGACATTGTTTGTCACCGCCAAATCGTTTCCATTCAGGCAGGCACGTATCCAGTCGACGAAATCGGACGCGCGGCTACGCTCGAGGCCGAGCCGCCAGTCGGTGGGTGCCTGTCGCCATACCAGCAGCGGTATGCCTGCAATCGGCGTGCGCTTCATGCTTCCGACCTGGAATCCCGTTTCTTCCACCGACAGGAATCCGCCCTGCCTGAGCAGGTCCTCGGCTCCCTCGCCACTTACCGACATCCAGAACAGGTAGTCGCTGAAGCGGCTGGCGTGGACGCGCCGGTCAGGGAATCTCTCCGCGACCGATGCGACCAACGCTCCCTCGCGGTCGGCGTCGACCGAGACCAGCCACGATCGCGGCGACATCCAGAACGCCCATCGGCCTTTGTTGTCGGTTGCGACGCCGGGTTTGGCGGGAAGCGACAGGCCGACCGCGTCGGAGAGCTCATCAAGTATTTCATGAGCTGCAACAGTTGAGGAGCAGTGGACGCAGCAGCAGCCGCTGAGTTCCGACACGAACACGCCTCGCGCCGTCGGCACCCCGATACGATACACGCCGATAAACGGATTCCCCAGCACCGAGCGCGCCTCCAGCGTCATTGCTTCAGCCTTTCGTTTTCGGGGTCGTAGAAAACTGGGGAACAGATTTCCGCTTCGATGATCGCGCCGCGATCGCTGATCCGTACTGTTTCTCCGAGGCGGGAAGCGCCGCGTTCGATGAGCGCCAGACCGATGGACGCATCAAGCGTCGGGCTGTAGCAGGCGGAGGACACATATCCGTCGGTGCGGCAAGGCGGCGCCGTCTCCCCGGCGGCCAAGATCCGCCCACCGACCGCCAACTGCCCCTTCAACGCCTTCAATCCGACAAGCTGTTCGCGGTCCTCGCTGCGGCCATAGGGCAAAGAGAGCGACCGCTTGCCGATGAAGTCGGCCTTCTTGCGCTCAACGATCCCCGCCATGCCAATATCCATCGGCGAGGTGCGTCCGTTGGTGTCGGAGCCGACATGAAGATAGCCCTTCTCGACGCGCAGACGCAGCCAGGCTTCCATGCCCAAAAGGCGTGCTCCAAACGGCCTACCCGCCTCCTGCAACCGGTCAATCAGCGCCTTGCCATAGCGGGCCGGGACGTTCACCTCGTACTGCAGTTCGCCGGTAAAGCTGATCCGTGACAGTCGGACGGGCACGCCGGCGACGCGCCCCTGGCGGAAGGACATGTGCGGAAATGCCTCTGGCGAAAGGTCGATATCGATCTCTACCGCCGACAGAAGATCGCGTGCCCGCGGGCCGGACAGTGCGATCGAGGCCCAGTTCGGAGTCACCGGCACCGTCGCGACCCGAAGATGCGGCCACTCCGTCTGCCGCCATCGCTCAAACCACGCCGCTACCGCATCGGCCTGGGCCGAGGTCGGGCCGGCAATGTAAAAGCCCTCATCGATGCAGGTCACGACCCCGTCGTCGAAGATGATGCCATCCTCGCGCAGCATAACCGAGTAGCGGATGCGCCCGGGCTTCAACGTCATCAGGTTGGACACGTAGAAGCGATTGAGGAAACTCGCCGCATCGGGGCCACCGACCTCGATCTTGCCAAGCGGCGAGCCGTCGAAGATTCCGACCGCGTTGCGAACGGCCAGCATTTCCGTGACGACCGCGGCTTCGCGGTCGGCGCCATTGGCGCGATACCAGTCCGGTCGCTGCCAGCCGAAATCCTCGAACTCGGCTCCCGCCGCGACATGGCTATCATGCGCCGGCATGATCCGCCTCGGTCGGTAGAGGGCGCCCTGCCGATGGTGGGCGATCGCCAACATGCGAACTCCCGTATAGGGCGGCCGGAACGTGGTCGTGCCGACCTCGCCCATCGCGCGACCGGACAAGCCTGCCATCAGTCCTATGCCGTTGACGTCGGACGTCCGGCCCTGATCGGCGCCCATACCAAGCGTCGTATAGCGCTTGAGGTGCTCCACTGAGGTGTAGCCCTCGCGTGCAGCAAGCTCGACATCAGCCACGGTAACGTCATTCTGCAGGTCGACCCACATGCACGATGCCGAGCCGGCAGTGGCTCTCCAGTGCGGTGTGGCGTAACCGGTTTCGTGCTCGATCACCTCCGGAGCCGACCACCCCGAAGGCGCAACGCCGGCATCCGAACGGATCGCGTTCGCTGCGGCGACGCCCTCCCGCAACGCCGCAGCGACGCTCTGCCCACCGCTGACGCCGCCTGCCGCCTGCCATCCTGAAGGCAGTTGCCGGCACACGAAGGACGACGATTTCTCGTCATAGGCCGGCTTGATGCCCCGATGTGCGGCGAGATGGACAAGCGGCGTCGCCCCCCCGGATACCGCCAGCGCGCCGCAGGAAAGGCGCATCGCGCCGCCACCGCCGATCGGCGCGACGGTAACGGTGTGCAGTCCTTTACGGCCTTCGGTGTTGATGATCTGCGAAGCGCCGAAACGATGAATACCCTTGGCCGCCACCAGTTCGGCAAGCGGGCCCGGCTCGGCATCGCGCGTGTCGATGACGCCCGCCACGCTGAGGCCGGCTTTCGCCGCGGCCAGCGCCGTCCGATAGCCGCCGTCATTATTCGTATAGACAGCGATGCTGTCGGCGGGAGCCACGCCATATTCGGCAATGTACCGGCGTACCGCCGAGGCGAGCATGATGCCCGGGCGATCATTTCCCGGAAACACCAGCGGCCGGTCGATAGCACCTGTGGAGAGCACTACGTGGCGGGCTCGCAGCTTCCACAAGCGCTCGCTTGCGACGCCCCCGGCGCGTCCCTGCTCGCCGGACTCGTAGCGGGACTGGAGGAGCGTGAAGAAATCGTTCTCATAGGCACCGACAACGACCGTATCAGTGAGGATGCGGCCCCCGGGTTCCGAACCGATCACCTGGTGCTGCGCGGCCGCCCATGCGGCGCCAGGCGTTTCGTCGACCTCGATATCCTCCCACATCAGGCTGCCACCGACGGCCGGCGCCAACTCGGCAAGGACGACGTCGAGACCGGAGCCCACGAGAGCGCGCGCCGTCGCCAGACCGGCCGGACCACCGCCGACGATCAGCACGTCGCGAGTCTCGTGACGGTGTTCGCCCGGGCGGAGCGGCGCCTCGGCGTCGTGCCGGCCGAAGCCGGCAGCGCGTCGGACGAACGGCTCGTAGACCATCCATCCCGGCCACATAAAGGTTTTGTAGTAGAAGCCGGCCTTGATGAACCGCTGGGCGAGACCAGCCACTGCGCCGAGATCGAATTCGACCGACGGCCAACCGGTCACGGTGCTCACCTGTTGATCTTCGGCCAGGCGCACCTGCCCGGCGCGGATCGCCGGATCGCGACCGAAAGCGTCGCGGATTTCCAGCATCGCGTTGGGGTCTTCGAAGTCGGCGCCGAAGAAGCCACGCGGCCGGTGATACTTGAAACTCCGCCCGATGATGCGCACGCCGTTGGCCATAAGCGCCGAGGCGACGGTATCGCCGGCATAGCCGGTCATCGGCCTTCCGTTGAAACGGAACCCTAGCGGTCTGTTCCGATCGATCAGTCCGCCGCGGGGCAGGCGGAAACCCGCGTTGCGGCCCATCAGCCCTGCTCCGCCCAGCCGTACGTGAACGTGCCGTCAAAGGGCAGGACCTCGCGAACATCGTGGCTGACCGTGTCGCGGGCGACCTTGAACCATTGCTGGCATCCCGCCCGGCAGCACCACTGCTCCAGGAGAACGCCCTTCGTGTTCCGACGCATGAACAGATAGCCGACCCAGACGGCATCGCTTTCCCGCTCCGGCTCGAGCGGGCGCACGATCTCCGCTTCGCCACCATACTCCAGCTCCCCTTCATGGCGGTGTTCAGAGCAATAAGGACAACGAATAACGATCATGACCGCCCCTAGTGGGCAATACCGGACGCCGCCGCTTCGTCGACGAGCCGGTTGTTGGTGAAGCGTTCAAGCGCAAACGCTTGGATCAGCGGATGGGCGCGGCCGGTGGCGACCGAATGGGCGAGCAGGTAGCCGCCGGCCGGAATCGCCTTGAAGCCGCCGGTACCCCAGCCGCAGTTGATGAACAGGTTTTCGACCGGCGTCGCACCCAGGATCGGCGACCTGTCAGGAACGATGTCGACGATGCCGGCCCAATGACGCATCAGTCGCAAACTGCCGATGGCCGGGAACATTTCGACGGCTCCGCGCGCGACATTCTCGATGGTCGGAAAATTGCCGCGTTGGGCATAGGACGGATAAAAGTCGAGCACACCGCCCATCACGAGTTCGCCCTTTTGCGTTTGGTTGATATAGACACCGGTCTCCGGTGAGATAACAACATGGTCGAGCATCGGCCGCACCGGTTCGGAAACCATGGCCTGCAGGCACTGGCTGACAAGCGGCAGCCGGAATCCGGCCATATCGGCGATAATGGTCGAGTGTCCCGCGACAGCGACCGCAACCCGGCCCACATCGATCGTTCCACGGTTCGTTCTTACCCTGATGATGCGGTCGCCCTGCTTGTCGAAACCGACGACTTTGCACCTTTCAACGATATCTACGCCGAGACGGTCGGCACCGCGCGCATAGCCCCACGCCACGGCATCATGCCGAACGGTTCCGCCGCGCCGCTGGAGGAAGGCCCCGTGGAGCGGAAACCGGGCGCGCTCGTCGTCGGCGAGCAGAGGCAGCATGCGCCGCACTTCGTCAGGGCCGATTAACTCGCCGTGGACGCCGTTGCAGGCCAGCCAGTTGGCCTTGTGCCGCGCCGACTCCATCTGGTGCTGGCTGTTGACGAGCGTGAGCCAGCCGCGTTGGGACAGCATGATATTGAAGTTGAGCTCGCGGGCTAGCCCTTCATAGAGGCGAAGGCCAAGGTCGTAGACGGCGGCGCTCTCGGGGTACATGTAGTCGGACCGCACATTGGTCGTGTTGCGCCCGGTACCGCCGCCGCCGATCCAGCCCTTTTCGAGCACGGCGACATTCGTGATCCCGTGCTCGCGCGCGAGGTAACATTCGTGATCCCGTGCTCGCGCGCGAGGTAATAAGCCGTGGCGAGCCCATGACCACCGCCGCCGATGACGACGACGTCGTAGCGGTTCTTCGGCTCCGCCGACCGCCAGGCTTCGGTCCAGCCACGCTGTCCCTTGAATCCCTGAACGATGAGGCTCTTCAATGAGTACCTCAGCGCCCAGTCCCCCGTTCCGGACAACGTCCGCTTCGGTACGCTAGCGTTGGATTGGTTGTGCCGCGCTCCACCTGCGACAGGACCGATTTCGACACCCCTGACGCTTTCGCCAACTCTACCAGCGTGACGCGTTTCTTTCTGCGCGCGTCGCGAACCGTCTTGCCGAGTTGGTGGAGATCGGCGCCATCGTGCCTTCCACTCATGCAGCGAATTCTCAGCTCAGATTTCCTCGGGGCACGCACCGCTCGGCGGATGCCGGAAATGATCACAGTTGCGGGCGCTTGGGAAGGTGCTTGCACGGCAAATTCGTTCTAATTTTCGTCGCCGGCTCGCAGCATTCAATCATGGGGCACCGGCCTGTGTTGGCACCCTTGAAGCGGCTCGGTGCCGGATTTGGCTGTGCTCGTGCCGCCTTATAGCGCTCTCCTTTGACGCCAGAGGCGGCGACGGCGTCATCTGGGCATGACCGCTCTCGCCCCCGTGTGCCGAGGGTTGGCGACGAGGCGACGGACGCGGCCCGGAGGGGCGGTCAGCCGGGCGCTGGTCGCGGGACGACGTTGTCGGTCATTTTCAGAAAGTCGAGGACGCGGCGCGGGTTCCTGGCCAAATTGCGCATGGCCTCGGCGAGGGCGAGCCCGCGCCCCTTGATGAGACCGATAGCGAAGCGCCGCAGCCGGGTCATGTTCTCCGGACCGTGCCCGGTGCGGATGCGGCTGCGATCCTCGTCGAAGCTCCAGTCGAGTATGTGGTGCGTCGCCTCGATCGTCCAGTGCCCGCGATTGAGGGTGAGGAGGCGTTCCGGGGATGCGGCTTCCGGGGTCAGGCTGGTGACACCGTAGGCTGTCTCGCAGCGGCGCTTGCCGGACTTGACCTCCCGGGTTTCGCGGCGGATAGCGAAGACTTGTCCGACGCCGGGGAAGTTGAGGTAGTCGTTGAGCCCACTGGAGACCCAGATGGAGCGCCGTTCGCGACGGCCGTGCTCGGGCTTCGCACCCTCGTTCATGAAGTCCGGCGCGCGCCGGGCGATGGTCTCATCGAGCAGGAGGCGGATGTCGTCATGCAGGGTCGGCTGGTTGCCCTTGACGGTGAACAGATAGTCTGCGCTGCGGCCAAGCAGGTACTTGGCCAGCGCCCGCTGGGTGAGCAGCGCATCGGCGGTGACGGTGCGGTTTGCGATGTCGGGCAACGTCTCGAGCAGGGGGATGACGGTGCCGATCTCGTTGGTGCGCTTCTCCCCTTCGCCGGCGTCCGGCCTCATGCCGACTTTTTTTGACCCCAGGATGCCTTGGTATCGTGGCCGACGATGCCGAGCACATGAACTTGGTTGCCATCGGCATCGATGGCGCCGCGGATGGTCTTGCCGTCGATGGCCAGCGCGCTGTCGCCTGAGCCATGGGCCTCGTGCCACGACCGCAGGGCGGCGTCGAGCTGCGCCGGGTCGACGCGGATGAGCAGGCTGCGCATCGCGGAGAGGCTGGGCGGGCGGTGTTGGCCGTCGCGGCGGCGCACGCGGAAGCGCTGCAGCACCTTGGGGCTGAGATCGTCGACCCATTCGCTGATCGCCTTGTAGCCGCGCATGCCGCAGAGCGTCGCGGCGGTGGCCAAGGCCAGCACCGTGGGCAGCGCATGGCGCCGGCCTTGCCGGCGGCGGGGATCGTCAATGTCCTGGAAGAACTCGGGGAGGGATCGCATCCGTGCGGCGCTCAGCGTCATCTTGGGCACTCCATGTCGCAGGCGGGGGTCGAGATGGGCGGCCCGCAACCGGGCCCGCGCGCCCCGGCACAGGGGATGAAGGAACACAAGCTTCGGGTGCGCGTGCTCGCTGTAGCTGTGCCCGTCGCGGGCGAAGCCGCGGGTGCGTCCTACCTCGATCCAGTTGGCGGCGCGGTAGACGGTGCCCCGGAAGTACGCCGGGTCCACGAAGGTCTCCGCCAGAAGCAGGTCGTGGCCGAAGCGGGCCGGCCAGTCGTTCACCAGACGGCGCGCGCACAGCGAGAGCACCCGCGAGCCGAGGTTGCGCTCACCGCCGGGGAGGATCAGGAAGCGCGAGTTGTTGGTGACGAGGTGCAGACGGCCGAACTGGACGCCATAGTCCCAGCCGATCCAACGGTCGCGCGCCCCGCACTTCAGCGCCGGCGCCGAGAACACCGCCAACGCCAGCCAGCGCCCTCGATGGTGAGCGACATAGCGCACGGTCTCGCCCATCCCCGGCACCGCGCCGAGATAGTGGTGCGCCTGCATCAAGTCGCGGAAGCGGGCCTCGTCCTCCACCGCCACGATGTCGACGGCCACCTCCGAAAGAACCACCACGGCTTCCTTGCCCCCACGGTTGCCTCACGGCACTCATATCAGGGCGTGGACAGGAAGTCCAGTATTGCCGTCAAATCCTTGTCAGGCGGGGCGAAAGCTCAAAGCACAAATCCGCCTTCAAGGTGCTTGACGGTTTCAATACACAGTGCATAATTTTTGCCGACCGTCGCCCGAACCGGGGGAACGCCTTCCGGTGCGATGAGATCGGATGAGCAGCACCGAATTCCGACAAGGGGGCGCCGTGCCATCAGACCATCAAGTCATACTCGTGACCGGCGCAGCGGGCCAAATCGGAACAGACTTGGTTGCGTCGCTGCGGACGATCCACGGCAACGATCGCGTGATCGCAGGCTGCCGCAAGACACAGCCCGACGCCTCGATCGCAGAAACCGGTCCAGTCGAATATCTAGACGCCATCAAACGCGACCAGGTCGAAGCGGTGGTCGCCGAGTACGGCGTCACAACGATCTACAATCTGGCGTCCATATTGTCCGGTGAAGCCGAACAGAATCCCGATCTGGCCTGGAAGATCAATCTCGGTTCGCACAAAACGATCCTGGATGTTGCTGTTGCGGGCAAGCTGTCACAGGTCTTTTGGCCAAGCTCGATTGCCGTCTTCGGCGGCAACACACCGCAGGACAACACGCCCCAGCGCACGATCCTGGAACCCGAGTCGATGTACGGCGTCACCAAGGTCGCTGGAGAGAACCTTTCCCACTACTACTTCGACAAGTTCAACCTTGATGTCCGCAGCTTGCGTTATCCGGGGCTGATTACCGTAAAAAAATTTTCCGGCGGCGGAACGTCGGACTACACTGTAGAGATGTTGCTCAGTGCCCTGGCGGGCAAACCGTACAAGTGCTTCGTTCGCCCCGATACGGTCATGCCGCTGATGGCAATGGAAGATGCGGTCGACGCCACCATCGCCGTCATGCAGGCGCCCGCCGAGCGTATATCAATACGTACCAGCTACAATCTGGCAGCTTTGTCCTTCACCGCCGCAGCGCTCGAAGCGGAGATCAAGAAACACGTTCCGGATTTCTCGTGCACCTACGAGCCGGATTTTCGACAGACGATCGCGGATTCCTGGCCCAATTCGATAGACGACTCCGCGGCGCGAGAGGATTGGAACTGGCGCGAGCGGATCAGCCTTGACCGGCTGGTCGCCGATATTCTGCAGACGGGTCGCGCGCCATAGCCGAAAACTGGCCAGCGGCCCTGTCCGGCCGACGCTTTACCCCACAATGCGGCGGCAGATCTCGCCTCGATCCTGAAGACCAACCTCGATCGCAAACGGCCCGCACCCGCCACGGACGGACCGGCGATAGCGCACGACAACATCGGTGGCCCCCGTTACTTCCACAGAGGAGAAGGCACGCAATGCTGACCCATCCCACCATCGACCAGCTCAGAGCGCTCAAGCTCGACGGCGCCTTCGTCGAGCTCCAGGCTTAGGATAATGCGGCCGATCTGGCGCACGCCGAATGGCTGGCGCTGCTGCTCGACCGCGAGGCGGCAACCGCAACACCAAGCGCTTCCACAGCCGGCTGCGCAGCGCCAGGCTGCGTCACGGTCAGGCGTCGATCGAGGACGTCGACTACCGAACGCCGCGCCGGCTCGACAATGCGCTGTTCCAGCAGCTCGCCGCCGGCCGCTGGATCGCCGAGCACCGCAACCTGCTCGTCACCGGGCCGTGCGGCGTCGGCAAGTCATGGTTGTCATGCGCGCTGACCCACAAGGCGTGCCGCGACGGTTACACCGTGCACTACGCCCGCGTGCCGCGGCTGTTCGCCGACCTCGAGCTTGCCCACGACGATGGCCGCTTCGCGCGCCTGTTCGGCACCCTGGTCAAGGCCGATCTCTTGGTCCTCGTCGACTGGGGTCCGGATTGGCTCACCGCCGGTCAGCGGCGCGATCTGATGGAGATCGTCGAGGATCGTTACGGCCAGGGCTCGACACTCATCACCAGCCAGCTGCCGACCGACACGTGGCACTAGGTCATCGGTGAGCCCACTTTCGCCGACGCCATCCTCGATCGCATCGTTCACAACGTCTACCGGCTCGCGCTCGACGGCCCGTCAATGCGCAAGATCCAGGCTGGTGAGACGGAAACGGCGCTGCCGGTCGCCGACCTGAAGGACCAACCCCATGCTTGACGAGGCCCGCCAATACTGACATCAGCAAAACCATCCAACGGCGCCCTCATGCATCCGCGCCACACTGGTCGCGATCAATCGGAATAGGTGGTCGCAATGCGTTGGAACGAGTGGTCGCGATCGTCGGAATGCGCAGTCATAGATCGCCGCAAGGGCGAGAGGCCGACGAGTCTGGGGTGCGTCCTTCGATTTGCGGGCAATCGCACGCAACCGAAACGCATCAAAATCACTGCGCTATGGAACGGGCATGGCGAACCTCCTTCGTTCGCCACGGTGAATCACATCAACGCTGATTTGAGAACCGCCCGAGAGTCAGCCTCTCAGGGACTTAGTACCGAATCTCATTGCGCAGCGGTCAGGGAAATGCCTTCTGCTGGAGGTCGCCAGCGACCACTGGTCCGTGATTGGCGAGAAGGACACCGGTGTGGCTCGGCGCCTTTTCGCGGATGAGCGCTGCGACATCGGTACAACAAAACCAGGAAGATCCCAGACATTGGATCTCCCTGGTTTACCAATTGCAAGTTGACTCAATGCGCTTGATTGTCAGGCTCCGGAGCCAGGGTACAAATGGCACGCGACGAAATGGCCGCCGCCCTGATCAGCAAAGTGCGGATCGATCTGTTTGCAGACGTTCATCACATACGCACAACGAGTGTGGAAACGGCAGCCGCATGGCGGATTGATCG
Source organism: Rhodobacterales bacterium (assembly GCA_965219495.1). Classification (GTDB taxonomy): domain Bacteria; phylum Pseudomonadota; class Alphaproteobacteria; order Rhodobacterales; family CAZPXZ01; genus CAZPXZ01. Next base: position 4,489,772 of record OZ244777.1, on the reverse strand, counting down.
GGCTCGGGACATCACCTGTGAGGATGATGCGCTCCCGACCTTTCTCCACCAATGGGTCAGGAATTGGCACCGCTGAGAGCAGTGCCTTCGCGTATGGGTGAAGAGGATCGGCATAGAATTCGTTCGAACCGGCCATCTCGACGATTTTGCCGAGATACATGACCGCCACCCGGTCCGAAATATGCTTCACGACCGAGAGGTCGTGCGCGATGAAGAGGTATGTCAGACCGAACTGTTCCTGAAGGTTTTCGAGCAAGTTCACGATCTGCGCTTGAATCGACACGTCTAGCGCTGAAACCGGTTCGTCAGCGACGATAAAATCCGGGTTGGCCACGAGGGCCCGAGCGATTCCGATGCGTTGACGCTCACCGCCGGAGAACTCGTGCGGGTAGCGACTCGCGAAATATGGATTCAAACCCACGGTCTGGAGCAGTTCCTGGACCCGCTGACTACGCTCGTTCTTGGCAACCAGATTATGGATCTGCATCGGCTCGGAGATGATGTTCCCGACCGTCATACGTGGGTTGAGCGACGCATATGGATCCTGAAAGATTATCTGAAGGTGGCGCCGCATCCGGCGCATGTCACCACTATCGAGCTTGGTCAGATCCTTGCCCTTGAAAATGACCTCGCCGGAGGTTGGGTTGTAGAGTTGGAGGATGGCACGCCCGGTCGTGGACTTGCCGCACCCGGATTCACCCACGAGTCCGAGCGTTTCACCCGGTTTGATCTCGAACGAGACATCGTCGACAGCGTGAACTACTCCGACCTTGCGTTGGAAAATGATGCCTTGCGTCACCTGGAAGTGCATTATCAGGTTATTGACGATAAGCAGTGCATCCCCGCTGCCATCGCCCGGCGTTGCAGGTGTTTCTGCCGCAGTGGTGGCGGTCATTAGCTGACTGCTCCCTGGCTCGCCGCCGGTGCCTCAGCCCTGTCCTGCATTCCGACCGCGATTGGCGCGTCCGATTCCTTCGATACCTCTTCCCAGAACCAGCAGGCTGAGAAGTGCCCTTGCGCAACTTGGAGAAGCGGCGGACGTTTCTGTTCGCACTGCTCCCGAGCGAAGTTACACCGCGTAAGGAACGGACACATGTCAGGCAGATCGATGAGATCCGGTGGAAGTCCTCGGATTGGCTCGAGCTTCTCCTTCTGGTCCGAGTCAAGTCGAGGAATCGACTTCATCAGGCCGACGGTGTATGGGTGGCGCGGATTTCCGAAGATTTCTTCAGTCTCGGCGGCCTCGACGATATGGCCTGCGTACATAACTTGAACCCGGTCCGCCATACCGGCCACGACACCCATGGAGTGCGTGATCATGATGACGCCGGCGTCGCGCTCACTTTGCAGCGTGCGCATGAGATCGAGAATCTGCGCCTGAACGGTTACATCGAGTGCTGTGGTAGGTTCGTCCGCGATGATTAGTTTCGGGTTGCAGGACAGCGCGATCGCGATCATCACGCGCTGGCGCATACCTCCGGAGAACTGGTGGGGATACTGATCGACTCGCTCTTCAGGGTTTGGGATACCCACTATTTTCAACAACTCGATCGACTGGGTCTTGGCCTGAACCTGGTTCATCCCGAGGTGGAGTTGTAGAACTTCGCTTAACTGGCGGTTGATGGTGAGCACCGGGTTGAGCGAGGTCATCGGGTCCTGGAAGATCATGGCGATTTCGTGACCGCGGATCTTCCGGATATCGTCATCCGACATCTGGAGGATGTCGTTCCCGTTGAAGACAATATCGCCTTGGACTATTTTACCGGGCGGGCTGGGAATCAAGCGCATGATGGAGAGTCCTGTCACGCTCTTGCCACAACCGGATTCGCCTACGACGCCCAATGTTTCCCCGGGCATCACATAGAAGGAGACATCATCGACGGCGCGGACAATACCATCCTGCGTGAAGAACTGGGTGCTGAGGTTTTTGACCTCGAGAAGTGGGCGACTGCCGGTTTTTGGCGAGGTTGTCCCTCTGGTAGCCAGTTGAACGTCTGCCGTCATGCGACCCCCCTTTTCGGACAGTGTCACTTCTGGTCCGTTATACACCAAAACTGAAACACGGTCGTGGTCTCACGTTATCGGCTGTCGCGAATGTATACTCGGGGTACGGTGTGATGCACCGCAAGTGGAACCGACGCAGGAATTCTGAGTTTGTGGTGAGCAAGAACGTCTGTGATATCGATCGTGTCTTCACCCTGCCGTCCGATGATCACAATCTCATCGCCGACCAATGCATTGGCACCAGTCAGGTCGATCCTGGTGTGTTCCAACGCAACGTCGAGCACCGGACAACGGCATTCGTTCACAAGGACGGAGCCACTATGCAATGACAACATCCCATCGACGACGCCGATTGGGAGGACGCCGATTCGCATGCCGCGCCTCACCGGGAAGGGCGCTAGATCCATGTACTCAGTTCGCTGAACGACGTGAATGTGCACAAGTTCGCTCTTGAGACTCGCCATGACGGGGCGAATATCCAGGCGTTCCATCTCCGGTCCACCGGGTCTTAGTCCAAAGAGCAGGTGTCCAGGATCGACCGCGTTCAAGTTCATCGTCCCGGTCATGCTGAGCGATCCGCTTGATGCCGCCATTTTGACCGGGACGAGCTCACCATCGGATTCGACCTGGCGAACCGCGTCTTCGAAACGTTGGAATTGCCGCTGCAAGTACGGCGCTACCTCGCTGGCATCGCGACGAGGCACATGGAGATGTGTGCTGAGACCGTACAGTTCGATGTTGGGCATCGACCTGACGATTTTCGCGAACGCCTGCACGTCCTCGACTGCGATGCCAAATCGTTCGACACCCACTTCGACCTTGATGAAGACGCGTATCGATTTTGTGGCGGCTTGCGAGACCGCCGTCGCGTCCTCGATACGAAGAATTGTGGGCATGAGGTCGAAATCGGAGATGTATCGTGCGACCTCAGCCGTGATCAACATGCCGCCAAACAAATGTATGGGCGCATCGATTCCCGCATTGCGTAAGAGAACCGGGTCGCGCAAATCGACAACTGCCAGACCATCTGCGCCTGATTTCAGGACTGCGTGCGCAATCTCGACCACGCCGAATCCGTAGGCATTTGCCTTTAGTGCGGCAAAGATCAAGACTTCCGGGCCGACCATTCGTCTGATCTCGTCCACGTTGTGATCGAGCGCATCGAGATCGACATGGAATGCATTCGTGCGGCCGGGTGGACAATCGATCAGGGGCGCATCTCGGTCGGACGACATCACATCTCACCCGCGTCATGAGACAAAGTTGGATCGGGCGCAATCAGAAGATTCCCTAGGTTGTCGACTGTTGCTCGAAATCCAGGATGGAGAACAACCGTGGCATCGATCTCTTCGATGACGGCGGGACCACAGATTTCTGAACCACTACCCAAGGAGTAACGAAGATGAACAGAGGTGTCGATGAACCCTCCGGACTCCGAAAAGTAGACCGGCCGCCGGGCACTTGGCACCGGATGTTCACCGCCTGTCGCGGCGGGAACTTGGCGCATCTGAGGCTTCTGAATCATCCCAACCGCGGCCAATCTCAGGTTGACGAACTCGGTTGGAGCGCCAGGCGTGCTATGTCCATATGCGCGCTTGTGTTCGTTGTGGAATTGCCCGACCGCACAATCAATCGCCTGTTGATCGAGCGTACCCTCCGGTAATGGGATGCTCAATTCCCAGGACTGCCCCACGTACCGCATATCCAGATGGCGTGGGAAGGACATCACCTCATCTGCAACGCCTTCTCGCAACAAGAGCGTTCTGCCCTGATCGGCCATTGTCGAGAAGACGCCGGAGATTTCAGAGACGTCGAGTTGATCGGTTCGACGGATTCTCGTGGTGGAATACTCGTGCTTGAGATCGGTGACGAGCAGCCCGAATGCGCTGAAGACGCCGGGTGCTGGCGGAACGATTGTCAAGGGAATTTGAAGCTCCGCCGCCAGGCGATTGGCATGGACGCCGCCAGCGCCGCCAAACGGCACCAGAACGAAATCTCGTGGGTCGTATCCGCGTTGGACGGAAACAAGTCGAAGCGCGTTGATCATCGCGGTATTCGCGATTTCAACGATTCCATTCGCGGCTGTCGTGACATCGAGACCGAGCGGACCCGCGCAAAACTTTTCGATCGCCTCGCGGGCAGCCTCAATATCAAGCAAAATTTCGCCGCCCAAGAAGTACTCGGGATTGAGCCGCCCAAGAAAGAGATTCGCATCAGTTATGGTCGGTTTTGTTCCGCCTTGTCCGTAACACGCGGGACCTGGATCGGCGCCCGAGGACTTCGGACCGACCCGGAGAACGCCACCTGAGTCGACCCAGGCGATGCTCCCCCCACCTGCGCCAATCTCGACCAGATCGATAACCGGTGTTTTGATCGGATAACCCGACCCACGATTACCACCGACATCGGCAGATGCGTGGACACCTACTTCATACTCCTTGGTTACCTTCGGCTGACCATCTTGGATAAGGCCGGCTTTCGCGGTGGTACCGCCCATGTCGAAAGACATGACCTCCCGTTGGCCGAGCAGACTACCCAGATGCGCCGCGGCAATCACCCCAGCAGCGGGACCTGATTCGATGAGGAATACTGGCTTCTCGATTGCTGCCGCGAACGTGTAGACGCCACCGTTCGATTGCATGACCAGCAGCTCGGCGCTTACTCCCATAGCACGAAGTCGGCCTTCAATCGATTGGAGATATCGTTTGCCGACGGGTTGGACCAAAGCATTGATGACCGTGGTGGACGCGCGGAAGTACTCTCTAATCTCCGGTGCGACGTCCGAGGAGAGGGAGAGACCAACCTCAGGAAACTCTTCGCGGATGATCTCTCCTGTGCGCCGTTCATGGGAGCCATTCAGATATCCATGTAAGAAGCAGACGGCGATCGCTTCGACTTCCTCGCCTTTCAGAGCGCGCACGGTTGCTCGTACAGCGTCTTCGTCAAGCGGAACAACAACGGCTCCGTTCGCATCGAGGCGCTCAGGAACTTCGAATGCAAGATTCCGCGGAATCAAGGCGGCTGGCTTAGTGAATCGGAGGTCATAGAGTGAGGGCCGCATTTGGCGCTGCATCTCAAGGATGTCGCGGAATCCCTGCGTCGTGATGAAGCCGGTCTTTGCTCCATTGCCTTCGATGATTGCATTGGTGGCAATCGTCGTGCCGTGGACGATGTACGACACTGCCTCGACGGGAACGCTGACGTCGCGAAACACAAGCTCGGTAACGTCGATAAAACCGACCGATGGGTCGCGCGGGGTCGTCGGGACTTTCCGTGACCAGGTTTCTCCGGTGCCTTCGTTGACGAGCATTGCATCTGTAAACGTACCACCAATGTCGACGCCGAGCCGAAAGCGGTGTTGAGTCTGAGTCATTTCTTATTTCTCGCAGTCACTTGAGATCGGAGGCGCTGTGTCTCAACAGGATCGACAGCGCCAGAGGCCGGATCGATGGCGACGTGGTACTCACTTCTAGCGCGCTCCATGCTGATCTTCTTGTGGAGCACGTCGATGCGGACGAGTTCCGGATCGCGAGCCGAGGCAGGTCCGTATCCGCCGCCGCCAGCCGTTCGGTAGCTGACGACATCGCCGCCTTTGAGCTGGACAGTGCCTTTACTTGGCAATTCACGAGCATCACCTGAGGGATTCAAGATGTAGTGCGCGGTGGCACCCGGTCCTCCACCGAACAATCCCCAGGGTGCCTGCTTTACTCGATCGGCCAAGACGGTAAACGTTGGGTCGTGATCGAGGAACAGGTAGTCCCGTCGAACACCCAAGCCGCCCCGCCACTGCCCCGGGCCATCGGAATCTTCGACAAGTCCGTATCTCAGAATCCGGACTGGGTAGTTACTCTCGGTCTCTTCAATTGGAGCGTTTTCGGTATTTTGTATGTGGACTTGGACCGCGTCGGGACCGTCCAACCCTTGCCGCCCACCGTAACCACCCGCGAGCGTCTCCAGGAAACAGTAGTACTCACCCGTGCGCGGATCATTTCCACCAAATCCAGCATGACAGATCATTCCCTTCGTCCCGGCTGGAACCGCGTTCGGCACGAGTTGAGAAAAAGCCTTTAGGAGCGTCTCGACCAACCTGACGGCCACCTCCCACCCACCGACAACCGCGGAGGGATGGGTCGCGTTCACGACGGTTCCCTTCGGCGCGTTGATGGAAACGACCTGGAAGAAGCCTTCGTTCAAGGGGACATCGGGATCGATTAGACATTTCAGCGCATAGGTACAAGCCGCGAATGTCTGCGCGATGGTGGCATTCACGGGTGCTCGCCGCTGGGTATCAGAACCCGTAAGGTCGAAGTGAACCCCGTCTTCTCCGAACGTGATTTTTGCCTGAATCTTTACCGGCGTGTCGGAAAACCCATCGTCGTCAAGATATCCGATGGCCTCGCACATACCCTGCGGCAACCGCGCGACTTCCGCTCGAGCGCGACGTTCGGTATAGGCGATAAGTTCATCGATGTATGAAAGAACATCATTTTCTCCGAGCCGGTCTAGGAGTTCGCCGAACCGCTTAATGCCGGTGTTGTTGGCGGCGATTTGTGCGCGGAAGTCGCCCCTCGTTTCTCGCTTTGCGCGGACCTGGGCAATGATCAGGTTGAAGACATCCTCGACGATCTCGCCACCTTGTATGAGTTTGACCGCAGGAATCTGCACGCCCTCTTGATAGATCTCTTGAAATGCACCGATCGATGTGGCGGCGCCTCCGCCGACATCGACGTGGTGAACGAGGTTGGCGACGAATCCGACAAGCGCATCACGATGGTAAATGGGTGAGATAAGGGTGATGTCGTTGAGGTGGCTTCCGCTGCTGAAGGGGTCATTGACAAGAATTCCGTCGCCGGATCCTAGTCGATCGATTCCGTATGCACGGACGTTTCGTGCGACAAGCGTGGCGAGCAATCCCAGATGCGCGGGTTGGCTGAATGACTGAGCGACGATCCGCAGATCTCGATCGAACAACCCACAGGAAAAATCGCCTCGTGTCTTGACGTTTGTGGAATAGGCGGAACGCCTCAAGGCGACCGCCATTTCCTCGGCGGCAAACATAAGGGCATTGCGAACCACTTCAAATCTGATGGGGTCGGTCATCAATCGCTCTCTAGCAAACGTACTGAACGAAAACCGGTTGGGCCTTTGGCGAAGAGAATTTCCATCGCGAACAGCCTCAACCCAACCGATTGATTGGCGACGCAGCGCGACGCCGGCGCGCTTTCCGGTCAACCTTCCGTGTCTGAGCGTGACGGCGCCGTTGACCAACACGTGCGCGACGCCGGTCGCCAACCGGTTGGGTGAATAAGCGTCGGCCTCGTCGGCGAAGCGGTCCGCGTCGAATATGACGCATCCGCATGCGCCCCTTTGTGCAGTATCCCGGGCCTTTTATGTCGGGCGTCCTTGCGGGCAACCCGGTGAGACGATGGATGGCATCTTCGGGCGTGAGAATATTCCATTCCCGCACCATGAACCGGTAGAACCAGGCAGCCCAACTGTATGCGACGTGGAATACGGATCTCGAGAGGGGGCCATCGGGGGCAAGGGTGGTTGCGTCCGATCCCGGCATGCAGAGCGGATGGGCGAATACGTCGCGTTGCTGCTCTTCCGTGTAGCAGCGCAGTATCACCATGAGATCGGCGAACTTCTCTGCCCCGAGCAACAAGTCGTAGACGGTGTCCAACGGCGACTGTTGCCGCTCGACAGCGATGTCATGGACGCTGCGCCGCGAGTACTGTGGCCATGAGTCATTGTCCAGAAGGACAATGCGCTGCCAGTCGCCGCTTGCGCTGAGGATACTTTCATGCCGCATCATTTCAGCTCGCATCTCGCGGTCGCGTAGCCGCTCGATAGTCTTCTCTGAGCCACCCTCTTTCGCCCAGGCAGGGAGCGCAGCGTGCAGGTACGTTGTCCCGAACAGGCGAGTATGCATGTCGAAAGCAACGTCGATTCCGTTTCCGTGGGCATTCTCCACCACCGCGATGCACTGCTCTCCTTCCGCTGCACCGCTGCGCGGGAGCTGATGGGACACTTTCAGCCGGACTCCGGTACGAGCGGCTGTGCGGATTGCTTCGCCGACGGCGTCGCTTGCCCCTTTGTCACGCCGGCGGGTGTGGGTGGCGTACAGGCCGCCTGCTCTCGCGACGGACTTGCAGAGGACCGTGATCTCCTCGTCGGTCGCGCCCATCTCGGTCGCGTACCCTAGGCCGGTAGATAGCCCCCATGCACCTTGCTCGAGCGCGGCTTCCAGATGTGAGACCATATCGCGCAACTCTTCTGGCGCCGCCGGTCGATCTGCTAGTCCGACGGTAGCGAGGCGAAGCTGACCGTTCGGAACGAGGGAACACACGTTGACCGCCGGCTGGGCGGCGTCCAGTTGTTCGAAGTAGCCTGACATGTCTCTCCACGTTAGCTCGGTCGAGTCGGTGACGCCGTAGATGCTCTGCTTGGCAAGAATCGGGTCGGAGATCGGGAAACATCCGCGGCCGCAATTGCCGATCACTTCGGTTGTTACGCCCTGGTGGATCGCGCTCACCGCACGCGGGTCGACAAGCAGCGTGAAATCGGAATGGCTATCGATATCTATGAACCCGGGAGCGACTGAAAGGCCCGCAGCATCTATCTCGTCCCGGCCCCGTTCCTTGATGCGGCCGATTTCAGCGATTCGCCCCGCCGCCACACCAACGTCAGCCTTGATGGGCGTTGCCCCTGTCCCGTCGAACACCAATCCGTCGCGGATGACCAGATCGAGTTGCATCTTCCCAGCGTCCCGGGGCGCCTTTTGCCTGCGGCAATAAATCAGCCCGTTGGCAAAACACTGACGTGGCAGGCTTCGCTCATCCGGCCACTAGGTCCAGTAGCGGGGCCACCGACGGCTTGTCGTCGATGCCTGCGACGAACTCAATGGCCCTGAGCGCACGTTCCTCGCCGATCACAGGCGTGGCCGACGAAAGGAACTTTCCTGCCACCGCCTCCCAGGTAGGGGGGCGTCGGGGCGACCACATGACCTGATCAATGCGCTTTTTGCGGACTTCACCGTCCTTCAGCCGAATCTCGACCTCCACCGGCCATTCGTGGGGAAACAGCTGGCTCATCTCCTCGACCGGAACAACCGTCACTCGGGATGCTAGGTCGTGCAACGCCGAGTCTATGAGTCGTGTGCGGGCGAGTTGGCGTAGCGTCATCTCCCCGTCAATGAGGGTCGCCGCTACCGTGAACGGCAAGGATAAGTGGGAGTCCACGTAGTTGCTCTCAATCGAGGTGTACTTCTGGCCGGTGAACTTCCAGGCATCGTGAAAGGTGCGAACCTTGACGGACTCGATGCGGGAGACTTCGATGGGCCGTTCCGCCATCAGATCCAGGCAGATCTCAACCGGCCCGATGTTGAGGTGGCCAATGGGGAAGGGCTTGAAGCCGACTTCCAGCGAGTGCCATATCGTGCCGATTCCGCGAACCGCCTCTTCAAGATTGGGGTCGTCAGTACCCAGGATACGCAGGGGAGCATGATAGCGCGGCGCCTCGCCCTCGAGTGGTCCAGAACGGTATCCGGCATGGGCAAGGTACGCCGCGGAGACCCCCGACGTAGCGGACTGGCCGCCGTGGATCGGTTTCGCCGAGTGTCCCTTAAAAATATTGTCGCCATGGCTTATCGGAAGGACGAAGCCAGCGATGCTGAGCGCCGCCACCATGTCCTCGATGCCGAATCCCAAAAGCCGGCCGGCCGCCGCTGCGGCGCCGCACGTATTGTAGGTGCCGGTGGCCTGAAACCCGGAATACCAATGTGCCGGCTGGGTCGCCATGCCGAGGCGGCATGCAACCTCGTAGCCCGCGACAACAGCGGCGAGCAGTTCGCGGCCCCTGCACGCCGACGTTTCACTGACAGCGAGAGTCGCCGGTATGTTAGCAGTGCCCGGATGAAGCTTGGCAGCAAGATTGGAGTCCTGGTAGTCAAGCACCTCGGAAAGTAGGCCATTGGCAAAGGACGCCATCATGGGTGTCGTCTTGCGCTTCATGCCGACAATCGTGGCCGGGCCCGGCGGTGCAGCAGCGTCCAGGTAGTGCTTGAGGCAGTGGTCGTCATCGCGCGCGGCGAAGTCCACGGCCGCCAACATGACGCTGATGCCATCGAGTACAAACAGTCGGGACCGTTTGCGCACCTCTTCGGGCAGGTTCTCGAAGTCGATCCCCGCGGCGAATTCTGCAAGCAAGCGGGTGACTTCGATGCGCGATGCGTTCTGCATTTTGTGTTTCCCCCATCTTAGAGTTTGACCTAAAACTATTGAGTGGCTTCGACATGTGGTATTTTCCATACAGCATAAACACGAAATATGGAGAGCACCCATGCCTTGGAATGAAACCACTCGCGCTGAGTATAAGCGCCCCACGTCTCGTTACGAGTCGGATTTGACGGATGCGGAATGGTCGCTGTTGGACCCCCATCTTCCGGGACCGGCTTCGACCGGTCGTCCCCGCACCACGGACCTTCGGGAAGTCTTGAACGCGATCCTGTACATGGCCAGCACAGGTTGTCAATGGCGCGCCTTACCCAAGGATTTTCCACCGTTTACGACGGTTCAGAACTATTTCTACGGCTGGTCGAGAGGGGGACGGATGGAGGTCATTCTGGCGTCGCTTCGGCGGGCGGCGCGCCTCGATGCGGGACGCGCGGAAGAGCCGACGGCGGGTGCGATTGATAGCCAGAGCGCCAAGACCACCGAGAGCGGAGGACCGCGCGGTTACGACGCCGGCAAGAAGGTGAAGGGCCGCAAGCGCCACCTTGTGGTGGATACGGAAGGGAACCCTCTGACGGTGCAGATTCATGCGGCGAGCATTCAGGATCGGGACGGCGCGCCGGACGTGTTGGAAGAGGCGGTCGCGTGCTGCCCGACATTGCAGGCGTTGTTCGCGGATGGGGGCTACTCGGGGCCGAAACTTGCGGCGTCCCTGTGCGACCGCGGCCTGGATCTGGATCTCATCATCGTTTCCAAGCCCCCGGGAAGCAAGGGTTTTGCGGTTCTCCGCCGCCGCTGGGTGGTGGAACGGACTCTTGCTTGGCTGAACCGCTGCCGACGATTGGCCAAGGACTTCGAGCGAACCGTCGAGAGCGCCAAGGCGTGGGTTCTCTGGGCTGCGGTGCGGCTCTTGGTCCGCCGCCTCGGGCGGCGCGTAAGTGCCTGTGCAACAATGGGTTAAATGGACTTGCTAAAGTTTTGATTCAGACACTTAGCGCCGGCCTTGGCCAACGTTTCGCGTTTCGGCATCGTGCTTGTGAAAGGCGACTCTCGATTCGCCGGGCCTCGGCCTCGAGGACTTCGTCGGAGTCAAACCGGCAACAGCTTCGTGTGCCCGGCCTCTTTCTCGTACGCGTGGCCGAGATTGAGAAGGAGATGTTCGGCGAACGGTCGCCCGACGAGCTGGAAGGCTACGGGCAGCCCGTCGTCTGAGACGCCGCAGGGAACACTGAGTGCAGGCAGGCCGAGGTAATTGATCGGCCTCGTGCAGTGACCAATGTCGAAAGAAAGGTCGGACTTGATCCTGAGGCTTGACTCGATGTCGGCGATCCTGGGTACAGCGGCAAGCGTCATCGGAGTGTGGAGCGCATCTACTCCGGCGAACGCGGTGGCCAACGTTTCGGCGAGTATCCTCCCGCGCAGGCTCAGAGCCTCGACGTATTTGGTTGCAGTGAAGCTGAAGCCAAAGGAGATACGCTCGCGCACCACAGGCGTGTAGTCGTCGCCGCGCTGCGCCAGCCATTGCGCGTGGATGGTTGCCGCCTCGGACAGAATGATTGTAGTGGCGAGGGCCTCCATCGCCGACGGATCGGGCACGTCGACGTCGACCAGTTCGACACCCATCGACTGGAAGACCTCAAGGCTCCCGTCGATCCGCTGGCGGATATCGTCGGCGATGCCTTCTCTGAAATAGTTCCTTGGAATTCCAAGCCGACAGCCCGCGACCGGCGAATCGAGGGCCGCCTCATAGTCGAAGACTGGAGCCATTGCGGAGGTCGGATCGAGCGTGTCGTGGCCCGCTACGGCTCTAAGGAGCCGCGCAAGGTCCTGCACCGAGCGCGCGATGACACCCGCGTTGTCGAGTGAGAAGCTGAGTTTCATCATGCCGTGACGACTGATGCGGCCGTCGGTCGGCTTTAGTCCGGGAACGCCACATATCGCTGCCGGAAATCTTACTGACCCGCCGGTGTCAGAGCCAAGCGACCCGAAGACGATGCCGGCAGCAACTGCCACTGCCGAGCCCGACGATGAGCCGCCTGCGATGTACTCGGGGTTCCACGGATTTCTGGCGGGGCCGACCAGGACGTTGAATCCGAAAGGGTTGCAGGCGAACTCCGACATATTGAGCCCACCCAGGTCGATTGCGCCGGCGGAGTCGAGGCGGTCGAGTGCGGTTGCAGTGAACCCGGGAAAGAATCCCTGGCGGAGGCGGGAGCCGCACGTCACCGCTCTCCCTCGGCGGTAGAACATGTCCTTATGCGCCACGGGAACCCCGTGCAGAGGCCCAGTGGCTTTGCCTTCGGCTGCAAGGCGGTCTGCGCGCCGTGCCTGATCCTCAGATCCGGCTCGGTCAAGCGAGATAAAGCAGTTCAGCTTGTCTTGTAGGCGTTCGGCCCTGGCAACGCACGCTTGCGTCACCTCCAGCGCCGAAAGCTGCTTGGTCGCGATGGCCTTGGCGGTCTCGACAAGACTAAGGCTAGATAGTTCCTGGCTCATGCTTCTTCGTCTTGTTTGGCCGCCAAGACCTTAGAGAAATGAGAGGGCTCATCGTCGAATTGGAGCAGCGCGGCGAAAGCCTCGGCACGAGCTAGGTAGCTGGCAAGTTCGGCGGCCATGACCTCGGCAGCCGCCTGAGACAGGGCTACCCCATTCGAGGCCTGCGCCTGGTTTATGATCGTCTCGGGCCTGGTTTTCATCGCGCTGCTGCCGGTAAGCCTACTCCGCACGCAGGATGTCAACGTCTTCGATCAGACCCGGTCGGAAGAACCCTTCTTCCTGCAGCTTCAGGCCTGTGACGTAACCACTTCACTGATTCGCTTGATTTTCGATTACTTCTCGGTCCAGACCCCGTCGAGGTGCAACTGCCCGCGGCCATCTACATAGAATCCCTTGATGTAGCTAAATGCCGCGTGGTCTGGCGTGTAATGTATGTTCACGATCCATGGAACCTCGTCGTAGAGAATCTCCTGGATTTTGTAGTAGATCGCTTTGCGCTCTTCTTGATCGAACGTTGCCCTGCCCTTTTCCATCAGTGCGTCGACCTCTTCGTTGCAGTACGAGATGAGGGCCTGCTCGTCGTTACATTGGAGTCCTGCCAGCAGGAACGAAGGGTCCCATCCCCGGACCTGGCCTTTGAACGACACGATATTCGGCCAAGGCTTTTCGAATACAGCTCGCCAGCCGGCGATATCCGACAAGACGATTTCCAGCTTAATGCCGACTTCGTTCAAACTCCGCTCCAAGATTTCAGCCTGTGTTCGAACGTCCTGACGGTCATACCCATTGAACGTCAAGGTGTATCCCTCTTCGATACCCGCTTCTCTGAAAAGGGCCCTGGCCTTCTCGATGTCGTACTCGCGCGGCGGAAGATTCGGATGGTACGCCCAGTGGTTTTCTACCAAGTTGCTGTTGGTAGGCGACGGGTATCCGATGCCAAAATAGGCGGCTTCGATGATGGCCTGCTTGTCGGTCGCGTACATGAGCGCCTGGCGGGCAATTTTGTTGTCGAACGGCGGCTGGGAGGTGTCAACGCCGAACATGAGGCTGGTGCTCGTCACTTGCGGCACGATCAGCGTCATATCTGGGTTGTTTTTAACTTCTTCGACTATCGAGAAGTCCATCTGCCAAATGAGGTCGAACTGCCCCGATTTAAATGCGTTATAGGCGGTAATAGGGTCCTTTGCGATTTGAACGATGAACTCGTCCGGATAGGGCTTGGGTTGGTCCCAGTAGTCTTCGAAACGGGCGAGCGTGAGACGATCACCCGACACATATTTCACGAACTTGAACGGCCCTGTCCCGATCGGATTCTGGTTCGCATCGGCAAAGTTCTCTGGCGGTTGAATCTTGATAGGAGCGAGAGAGGCAGGAATGGTGACGTCGGGGCTGGAGAGATTGATCTGGATCGTGACGTCATCGACCTGGTCGATTGTGGCGATCGATTTAAGCGAGTCACGGTAAGGCGAGGCGGTTTCTGGATCGAGCACTCGCATGATCGACGCGATCACATCCGCGGGCAGCACCTCCCGGCCATTGTGAAACATCACCCCTTTGCGGAGGTGAAATACAATCGTATGCGTATCGATCACGTCCCAGCGCTCCGCGAGGTCTGGTAAGACATTGTTCTGCTCGTCATATCGGGTCAGGCCATTCCACAGCAAAGAGTGGAGATTGTCGCCGTTCCCGAGTGAGGTGAGCGCGGGATCCAAACCCGGAAAACCTTGAGGTGTGACTAGCGTGACGGTGCCACCGCGCTTCGCCTCCTGCGCGCCGGCGGGGAGAAAGGTCAACGCGGTCGCAGCTAGGAATGCAACTGCCGCAGTGGCCGCAGTGGCCGCAGCCTGGAGCAATCTGCGTTGCAAGATCGAGGTTTCGGAATTGCCTTTTCGGGTCATCTAGAATGTCCTTATCTGTGAATACAGCGCCGGCTCGGGCTCCCGAAGACTGGCGTCAAGAACCGGCCGGACGACGACATCCGCCGCGAGCCGTTTCAAAGTTCGGCACCACTGTTGCATAACGACTGTATCAGGTATTGACGGCGATGTCCAGCGCATTTTGAACTCGGCGGCCCGGAGCACGGTCGCGGCGCGCCGGCCGGTGTCGCGGAACAGCCTCTCCAGCAGGCGGTCGAGGGCGGGCGGGTCGAAGTCGATCCACGGCCAGGCGGCGAGGTCGCCGGGTGCGGGGGTGCCCTCCAGCAGCGGATGGCCCTCGAAGGAGGTCCCGCCGGACGACCTGACCCTGGAGCAGGCGCTCGCTCTGCTGGAGCCGCAGGAACGATGAGGCGCGGCGGCGGCATGCGGGACGGCGCCAGGGTCCTGGTGCGGTGGAGCGTGAGGGCCGCGGGAGCCGGGAGGACCTGTTTCGTGCTCGCGAGCCATTCCGGCGGCACAGTATCGAACGGGCTCGGGAGCACGGGCTCGGATACCGAAAGGGTGTGCGTGATCACATAGATTGATTCCGGATCGGGTGGATCCGATCAGATTCCGTGCATGAATGTCGATCGGTTCCCCCGGGGAGCTTGCATAAGCATCCCCGGGGGGTTTGTCTCTCTTGTTTTGGAGCAGGAGAGACGAATCAATGTTGCACGGAATCCTCGTCGGCGCCAGTGAGTGGGCGCTTTTCACCCGGATTGACGCGTCGATCGCGGAGGCGTTTCGCGAGGCAGGCTGCGGCCGCTGCGGGGGGCGGCTTCACGTTGCGGATTATGCGCGCAAGCCCCGTGGCCTCGGCTTCCGCCAGGGTGAGGGCTTCACGCGGTTCAGCTTCTGCTGCGGTTCGGAGGGCTGCCGGCGGCGGTCGACGCCGCCCTCGGTGCGCTATTTCGGCTCGCGGGTTTACGCCTCCGGATGCTTTCTGGTGGTTTCGGCGCTTTCCGGCGGTTGCAGCGCGGCGGCGGCGCACAAGCTGTGCATGCGGCTCGGCATCGCCCGGCGGACGCTTCGGCGCTGGCGGCGGTGGTGGCGCGAGGCGTTCCCGCGGACGCCGCAATGGATCTCGCGGCGGGGCGGGTTGGCGCGGCCTCCGGCGGGCGACGCGCTTCCGGCTTCGCTGCTGGCGTTGTTCGGCGTTGCGGGGGACCGCGGCGGGTTGCTGCGGGCGCTCCGGTGGCTGTTGCCGTGGACCGTTTCGATCGGGCTGGCGGCGGGACGCGGGGGTCGCGCAGAAGTTGCCGCGCGACATGAGGCCGGTTCCGTTTCATAGGTTCTCCGGAGACTTTGCTTGCAAGGAAGGAGGGCGGAATGGACGGAGGCAACGGCGGACGGGATGGCTGGGCGCGGTTGCGCTTCTCCATCGTGGGGCCGCTTCTGGCGTCGCCGCCGGCGGCCGGCGGACTGGGGCGCGAGTTCGAGCGCCTGGCGTCCCGGCACTGGCGCCACCCGGCGACGGCGGAGCCGGTGCGGTTCGCGGCGGCGACCATCGAGCGGTGGTACTACCTGGCGCGGGCGGAGGACAGCGATCCGGTGGGGGCGCTTTCCAAGCGCCGGCGCTCCGACGCCGGCTTCCAGCGCTCGTTCACCGCGCGGATCGCGGAGACGCTGCGCCACCAGTACGCCGCGCATCCCGGCTGGACGGTGCAGCTGCATTACGACAACCTGGTCGTGGTCGCCGGCGCCGACCCGGCGTTCGGCCCGCTTCCGTCCTATCCGTCGGTGCTGCGCTTCATGCGGGCGGAGGGGCTGCGACGGACGCGGCCCGGACGGCGCATGCTTGCCGGCGAGGCGGCGGCGCTGCGGCAGTGCTCGCAGCTGGAGACCCGCGGCTACGAGGTCGAGCGGGTGCATGGCCTGTGGCATGCCTTATGTTGCGGAGCCGGTTATGTTGCGGCAATCCCGATGTCTGTTGGCTGGTAAAGGCGAGATCCGAATTTCCACAACATAATTTTCTGCACGAAGCCTGTCATCATGATCGTCTTTCCAACCATATGGAGACACGATCGCGTTCGAAGAACTGTTCACACGGCCCGGTACGATCGAAGGATACCGAGTGGATATGAATACGAGCCGTGCCTGGCTCAGCCATGCGAGTTTCGACACAACCAACATCTATGCCGAGATCGATCTCGAAATGAAGGCCAAAGCGATGGCGCTATGTGACGCTGCCGAACCGGGACCGAACCGACCGTGGAAGCAGGAGAAAGGGCTGATCGCCTTCCTGAAAGCCATGTGAACGCAAGATATTATGTTGCGGAGGCCTGCCGGACTGCCTTGCCCGGTGCGACAGGATCGCCTCTCCGCAACATAACCGGCTCCGCAACATAAGGCATGAAATGTTATGCATAACATTTCATGCCGACTTCCACACAGGCTCGCTGCGGGTGCTGCGGCGCAGCGGCGAATGGATCAAGCCGGTGCTGCTGGTCCACCACGCCCGCAAGGACGGCCACCGGCGCGGAGGACAGGCGCTGCGCGGCTCCACCGAGATTCACGCCTGGGCCGACTCCCTGCTCTACCTGAAGCGCCGCGGAAGCCGCCGTATCCTGCTCAACACCGAGCACCGGGGGCTGCCCAGCGGCCCCGAACTGGCCCTCGAACTCAGGGCCCATCCCCCGGAACTCGCGCTCCATGTCGACGACGCAGAGGCCGCCGCGGAACAACCCCCCGCCGACACCCCCCGCCAGCGCATCGAGGCCGTCCTCGCAAAGGCGAAGGCGCCGATGCCGCAAAGGGAGCTGCGCTCCCGGGCCGGCATCCGGGCCGAGGCCGTGGTCCAGGCGCTCAAGCAACTGGTCGACGAGGGCCGCGTCGAAAGGACCCCGAATGGCTGCTGGATCGCATCCTGAGCGGTTCCGTTTCCCCCGGTCCGCCGGGACCGCAGGGAAACGGAAACCGGAAACACCGCCCACAGCAGCCGCCCGGGCAAGGACCGTCCCGCTCGAGACGGTCGCAAAATCCCTCGGCTTCCGGCCCCACCCGCGCGACCGCGCGAAATGGACCCGCAAAGGCTCCATCGTCAGCATCAACGGATCCAAATTCTTCGATCACATCGCAGGACAGGGCGGCGGCGGCGCCCTCGACTTCGTCATGCATGCGACCGGACGAAGCTTCCCCGAAGCGCTCGAATGGCTCGCTGGAATGCCGGCCGAAACCGCCGCACCCGACAATCCCCCGCAACCCCGCATCCGCATCCCCGGCCCCGACGCCGCGCAATGGCCCCGCCTCCGCGACGCCCTCGCCGCTGAACGCGGCATCGATCCCGCGCTCCTCGAGCAGTGCCACAGGCGCAAGCGGCTGCACGCCGACCAGTACGGCCGCGCCGTGTTCGTCTGCGCCGACGCCGAAGGACGCCCGAACGGCGCCGAAATCGCCGAACCCCGGCCCGGCGGACGCAAGACAATGGCGCCAGGGTCCCGGAAAAGCCTCGGCGCATTCTGGATCGCTGCCGGACCGATCCCCCCCGAAACCGTCCTGATCGCCGAAAGCGCCGTCGACGCCCTCGCTGCAAGGCAGCTCGCCAAACATCCCGTCACCGTCGCATCCACCGCCGGACTCGCTCGCCGCATCCCCACCTGGATGAACCAATGGACCCCCAGCCAAATCCTCTGTGGCTACGACGCCGACATCCCCGGAGACCGCGCAGCCCGCCATCTCGCCGAAAGCGACCCAAGAATCCGCCGCCTCAGGCCCAAAGGCGCCCCAGACTGGAGCGAACTGCTGCTCAAATCCGAAACCCCCGGCGCCTTCCTTTCCAAGTAGAAAAATCGTAACTGCCCAGGTAAGTGCGTGCACCACGGAGTGCATTGCCCGCCACTGCCGCAAGGTCGATGCTGCCCGGTTGTGACGGTTTCACGGGCGAGAACAGTTCTCTCTCGAAAAATTACTGGTAACACCAGGGACTGGTAACAGAATTCAACCTGCGCTATTTATAGCGTCATGGCGATTCGCTTTCAGACCCGACGGTTCTTGCGGGCTTTTTCAGCGCCGACCCACCTGGCGCAAGGGGCACCGCCGCATGATGATGGCGGAACGAAACAGATTGAGGCTTTGCGGGAGCAACTCGAACAAAAGGACGAGCAACTCGCGGCGCAAGGCGAGCAACTCGCGGCGCAAGGCGAGCAACTCGCTGGTTTGCAAGCCGAGAACGCGACCCTGCGGCAACGTCTTGAAGAGCTGGAGCGCCAGCTTGGCCGGAACAGCCGGAACAGCAGCAAGCCTCCTTCGAGTGACGGGCTGAGCAAGCCGCGGGCGGAGCCCCGGACAAGAAGCCAGCGCGGCAAATCGGGCAGGCCGAGCGGCGGGCAACCCGGGCACGCGGGCTCGACCTTGCGCCGGACCGACACGCCGGACCATGTCGAGGATCATCATCCGTCGCACTGTGCGGGCTGCGGCGCGCCGCTGTCGGCCGCGGACGGGGATGGAAGCCATGTTGCAAGACAGGTCTTCGACCTGCCGGAGCCGCGCCCCCTCGAGGCCACGGAACACCGCGCTCACCGTTGCGTTTGCGGTCATTGCGGCGCGACGACACGGGCGGCGTTTCCCGCAGGCGTGACGGCGCCGGTGCAGTATGGTCCGCGCATGGCGGCGGTGGCGGCCTATCTGAGCCATGCGCATTTCCTGCCCGAGGATCGTTTGTCGCAACTGATGGCCGACCTGTTCAACGCGCCCGTGTGCGCCGCGACGCTGGCGGCGATGAGCCGCCGGATGGCCGAGCAGTTGCAGGGTTTCGTCGACCATGTGCGGGAGCTGATCGTCCGCAAGGCGCCGGTGAAGCATCTCGACGAGACCGGCTTCCGGGTTGGCGGGCGCACGCAGTGGCTCCACATTGCCTGCACGCCATGGCTGACCTTGTTTCGCGTCCACGAAAAGCGCGGCGACTTGCTGCCGGGGTTCTCCGGTTGTGTCGTCCACGATCATTGGAAGCCCTATTTCAAGATCGAGGGCGTTTCACACGCGCTCTGCAACGCCCATCACCTGCGCGAACTTCAAGCCCTGATCGACATCGAAAAAGAGGACTGGGCCCGGCGCATGCACCGGCTCCTGTCGCGCGCCAATCGGGTCGTTCATCTCGCCAGAACGATGGCAAGACCTCCTCCCAAAACGCTGCTCGACCGGATCGGGCGAACCTATGATCGGATCCTCGCCGAGGCGCTCGCCTTTCATGAGGCGCAGCCACCGCTCGCGCCGCCGGAGTCCGGCAAACGCGGGCGAAAGAAACGCCGCGTCGGACACAATCTCGCCCTCCGGCTCCAGGACTACAAAACCGAGACCTTGCGTTTCCTTACCGACCCCGACGTTCCGTTTACCAACAATGAGGCCGAACGCGATGGTCGAATGGGGAAATTGCGCCAGAAAATCTCCGGCGGGTTCCGCTCCCCAAAAGGCGCCCAAGACTTCGCCACCCTGCGCAGCGCCATCACCACCGCCAGAAAGCAGGGCTGGAACATCATCGAAACCTTGATGACATCGCCGAACCAACTGATCGGAAAACTCCAATGCTAAACCGCTCCATACCACCTGCCCGCTGGCGCCACGCCGATCCCGGCCCAAGCGTGCGTGATCCCAAACGCAAGCCTTGCCCAGCCTTCACGTACGCGCGAGACTGAGTGCTGGGCAGTTACGAAAAATCAAACTATCCAACGGACAACGTCCGCAACCCAAGACCGCCGGCGCCCAAACCGCGCAAAATCGGCCCCAACAGCCGTCATTCCATCAGACAGCGTGAAAATACATCCAGCAATCAAACTGAGCGCTCACAGCCTTGCGGGACCTGGAACGCAGCGGCGCCGTTGTCCTGCCGCCTGCGGGTGCTGCGGCGGGTTCCCGGCACCGGCCGCAGCGACTTGGCCAGCCGGTTGCCCCGGCACGCGGGGTTCCCGACCGGGTCGACCGGATCGAAGGGCTTGCGGTGGTCCGGGTTGCAGACGCTGGCCACCGCCGGATTTTCAATGAGCTGATGGAGCGGGAACATCCGCAAGGAGCAGTCTTGCCTTTCGGTCGTCAGCTTGGTTATCTGATCGGCTCGGATCACGGCTGGCTTGGTGGCTGCCTGTTCGCGGCCTCGGCACTGGTGCTGCAGCCGCGCGACCGCTGGATCGGCTGGAGTGCCGAGGAGCGCGAGCAGCGGCTTCACCGGGTGGTTGGGCTGTCCCGGTTTCTTGTGCGCCCGCAACGGCGGTGCCGAAACCTGGCCTCGAAGGTGCTCAGTCTGTGTCTGAAAGCGGTGGTCGGCGACTTCGATGTGCGCTATGGCATTGTCCCGTTGCTGGCCGAAACCTTTGTCGGGCCGGGCTATGACGGCGCCAGCCTGCGGGCGGCGAACTGGGTCTATGTGGGCGAGACGGCCGGTCGCGGGCCTTGCAACACCCCACTCATGTATGTGGATTTCAGATCAGGTTTGTTCCTTTCATTGCGAGATGGCCGAGTGTCGCCCATTTCAGGCGTACGTAGGCTTGCCAGACTTTTTGGGTTCCCGGTAGGGGCTGCTGTCGTCGAGGGTGAAAGCCAACGATGCCTGCGAGGTCGATCACGAAGGTGCGGATATCCGGCCGATGGCCTGGCGGCGCTCGCGCGCGGGCGCCGCCCTGCGCCTTGCGCAGGGCATACAGGACGTCGATTTCCTCCTGGGTGACGACTTCGCCGGCCGGGGTGTTGGGCTTGTCGCGGGCCATGCGTTCGAGATCGAAGACATGGCATGCGGTGATGGCGTCAAAGACGAGACACTTGCGCAGGTCGTCGGCATGGTCAAGCCGGCGATCCTCGATGCGGGTGCCGGTCTTCAACGCCTTGAAGAAAAGCTCGATGGTCCATCGCAGCACATACCAGCGGATGGCGGTCTTCGCGGTCTCCACAAGATTGCCAACCCCGGCGGCCTCCGCTTCAGGGCGGCTTTCGGCGCCGGCGCTGTCGAGGCCTTCGGTGGTGAGCAACAGCCAGTGCAGGGCGTTCTTCCTGTTGGGCGTTTCGGTGGCCGACACCGCGAGCATGCGGACCTGCGGCTGGCCTGCGGCGGCCTGCGGCGGCGCCAGCATCACTTCGGTGGCGCGGATGTCGATGTGCACGGTGCGCTTTTTGCGGGTGCGCTTGCCACCGCACGCGGCCAGTTCCAGCGTCTGTGTCGCCAATCGCGGCTGCCCGGCGAGGTGCTCCCACAGATCCGCTTTCCGTCCGTCCTTGAGGATCACTTGCCGCTGCGCCGAACGGCTGGCGCGCACCAGCAGCCTGGCGCCGTCGGATGCCGCCTTGCCCAGCAGTTCCCAAAAATCACCCTCTCGATCGCAGATATTGACCACCCGCGTTCCGGGGCAGACGGCGGCCAGTTCCTGTGCCCGGTCGAGGCCGCGCAACCAGCGGGCGCTCTCCTTGTCGTTGACTTCCGGATCGGGTTCCATGCCGTCGGCGGTCATGCCGCTGCGGAACGTCGCGTTCAATTCAAACAGGCCCAACGGGCGTCCGGCCAGGGTGACCGCAAGGCCGGTATGGGCGAGAATGCCGGAGGTTCCCTTGCCGCCGCCGCCCAGCCCGTCAAGGCCGCCAGTCGCCTCCAGCCCGTCATAATTGAGTGTGGTGGTGTCCTGGATGGCAAGAACCGTCGGTTCCAGCCGGCAACGCTCGACCAGCATCTCCCGGTGCGGCTCCAGGATGTGTTCCATGCTCACCTTCTCGTTCGACAGCAAGCGATAGGCCGCCTTCTGCTCCGCCCGGGCCGGAAAGATCACCGGAAGCGACTCGCCGAGATGCCGCAGCCACGCCCGGCCCATGCGCACAATCCGGTCCCGAATCCGGCCATCGGTATGGGTGCTGCGGCCATACTCCCGGCAGGCCCAATCCGTGTCTGCGTCCAGGTACAGGGAAGGAGCCGTGCCGATCGTCCGCTTCGGCGCCCGGCGCAACGCTTCGCGCCAGCCGGCCGACAGCGGCTTCATCCAGACGCTTCGTCTTACCCCCGGCGCCTCGCCGGCGCAATCCGGCCGCCGTCCCTCGGTGCGCTGCGGACAGCAGCGCCACCGCGCCGCCCGATAACAACGACCGGAATAGCCGGGGCTGATATAGGTGAAGGCCATCACCGGCCGCACCGCGTACGCCGCTTGCCAGTCTTCGGCCAACCGATCGCTCGCCATCCGCAACACCCGGGAAGCGAGGCCGTGCACCCGCACCCCCGGAAGAATCAGGAACCGGTGATTGCAGACCACCCGCGGCAGGTTGGCGGCTCGCGCATCCGGCGACCAGCCGATGAAGGCGTCGCGCGCCTGCTGATGCCAGCCCGCCGACGAAAACCCGATGCCGCCGAGGCAGCCATGCGTCGCCGACCGGATCCAATACCGCAACTGACCGCCCGGAGCCCGCGCCCAGCCCTGCGGATGATGCGTCTCCATCATCGACTCCCACCGCCGCCGATCCGCATCTCCGCCCAACGGCTCCAGCGTCAGCTCGCCACAAGCCCGCAACGAACACCGAAGCGCAAGGTCCGGGAAATCCGTTGAAGGCGCCGGCCGCCGCGCGTCCGCCTCGAAATTCGGCGCCGACCGCGCCGCCGGCAAAGCCAGCCCAAGCTTCGACGCAAGAACCGGCAACGCCTTCGCCGCCGCCGATACGCACAACTGCCCGCAGCGATTGCGCCAGTCTTCATGCACGCACAACGAATGCGTCAGAACATTCCGCGTGATACCCTCTTCCCGGAGCGCACCCTGCAGCCACTCGATGGTCGCGGAACGAAACTGATGAAGACCAACCTGCATGCCCTCCATATAGACACATCAAAACGCTAATACAAGTGAGGATCCTTGAAAGGTCGCGGGCGGCGCGCGGCGAAGGGCGCCAAGGTTGCGGTGAAGTCGATTTACATGGTCCCGCTGGCCCGGGACTGGCGGGCGCAACTGGGGGTTGCCGGGCGCGGCCTGCCGCCGCCTTCGAGACCGCCGGTGCGGCCGCCGCCGCCGACCGTGCTCGGCCCGGGCGACGGGCTTGACATGGCGTGCTGGGCGGCCAATGAATTCGGCGAGGCGCCGGTCGGCAATGCGGCCCGGGTCAAGCGGCTGGTCCGGAGCGCGGCGATCCAGGCGACGGCGCCGATGAAGACATTTTTTTCCGCCGCCTGCGGCGATGAGGCGGCGGTACAGGGATATTACCGGATGATCGAGCGGCCGGACGAATCCGCATTGACGCCGGAAGCGATCCTGGGCGCCCACCGGGCGCGGACCCGGCTTCGCATGCGCGCGCAACGGACGGCGTTATGCATCATCGACGGCAGTGATCTCAACTTTGCGACCCACCGGGCTTGTGCGGGTCTTGGCGTCATCTCGAAGAACAAGGGATCTTCGGGGACACTGGGATTGCATATGCAGACGACGTTCGTGGTGAACGAGGACGGCATTCCGCGCATCGAGTTCGCTGCGCCGGTCGGGAAGCCGGACAACAACAAGCCGGTGTCGGAGAAGAAGACGCAGCGCTGGCTGCGGGGCTGGCGGGATATCAGTGCGCTGGCAGGGGAACTCCCGGAGACGCGGGTGATCGCGGTGATGGATCGCGAGAGCGACATCGCGGATCTGTTCTGTGCCCATCGCGACGAGGGCGGCGCCGCGCTGATCGTGCGTGCGAAGCACAACCGGGTTCTCGCGGATGGGGGCAAGCTGTTCGATACCATCCGCGCGGCGCCGCCGCGGACCCATCTCGACATCAAGGTCGATCGCGCCTCTGCCCGCAGGGCGGCTCGCGGTCAGAAGGCCTTCGCTGGCCGCGAAGCCCGGATGGCGCGGGTGGCGCTGCACTGGCAGGAGATTGCGCTGCCGGTGCCGCAAGAGCAAAGGAAGCGCCTGGGACCCGACCCGGTCCGGCTCTCGCTGGTCCATGTCCGCGAGCGGGAGGCGCCGCCGAAAGGCGCCGAGAGGCTGGAATGGCTCCTGATCACCACCCTGCCGGTCGCGAGCAACGATCAGGCCCAGGAAATCCTTGAGCTGTATGGCCTGCGCTGGCGCATCGAGGATTATCACAGAATCCTGAAATCCGGTTGCGACGTCGAGAAGATTGCCCACACGACGGCGGAACGCATCAAGCGCGCGGTGACCATCAATGCGGTGATCGCCTAGCGACTGGCCACCCTGACGCTGATGGGCCGCGAAACCCCGGAACTCCTCGCCGAAACCATGTTCTCGAAGATCGAGATCGCCATCCTGCGCGATTTCGCCATCGAACGCCGGGTCGAACTTCCACCCGAGGACGGCGCCGCGGCGCCGCCGATGTCGCTCGGCGGCGCCATCCTGCTGATCGCGAGGCTGGGAGGCTATCTCAACCGAAAAAACGACGCGCCACCCGGCCATCAAGTCATCTGGGAGGGCTACACGCGGCTCGCCACCGTGGCGCAGGCCATGGAAAGGGCTGTCAAGATTGGCGACAAGAACAACCTCTACAGTATCATTAGTTCAGTGCAATCTGACTAATTGGCAGGGCGCGGCTGGGTTCCGGCTTCCTGCGCGCCTGGCTGAAGGAAAACCCCGAAGACCGGGCCGCCGGCGAGGCCGGGACGGCGGAGCCGATTCCGCCGCATTGCAATCTGCGCGGTCCCGAATATTACCGCAGGCCGGAGCAGGGAGGCGACGGATGACCCTCTATCATGCCACCCTGGAACGCATGGCGCGGCTGGGACTGCGCGGCATGGCGGAAGCCTTCGAAGAGCAGGCGGTGCTGCCCGGGGCGCCCGCGAACTCGGCTTCGAGGACCGCCTGGCGATGCTGCTGCAGCGCGAGGTGGACTTCCAGGACACCCGAAGCTACCAGGCACGGTTGCGGCGCGCGCAGTTGCGCGTCCGGGCCGACCTCGCGGATGTCTCGTGCCGCGCCGGACGCGGCATCTCGCGCACCGAACTCACCCATCTCGGCGCCGGAGAATGGATCCGCAAGGCGATCAATTTGATTGTCTGCGGCGCAACCGGCGCGGGCAAAACCTGGATCGCCTGTGCGCTCGCCAACCAGGTCTGCCGGCACCACCACTCCGTTCTCTACCGGCGCATGCCGGAACTCGTCGAGGAGTTCGCCGCCGTCCGTGGAACCGGCGCCCATGCCCGGCTGATGCGGCGCCTCCAGCGCGTCGACCTGCTGGTGCTGGATGACTGGGGGTTGCAGCCGTTCGCGCCCGAAAGCCGCCGGGATATCTTCGAAATCGTCGAATTCCGCGAACGTCGCGCCTCGCTGCTGGTCGCCGGACAAGTGCCGCCGGAACACTGGCATGGCGTGATCGGCGAAGGCGCCATCGCCGACGCCATGCTCGACCGGATGGTGCATTACGCCTATCGGATCGACCTCGCCGGGGAATCGATGCGGCGCATGGCGGAGCCCCCGGACCTTGCCAGGGACGCCAGCGCGTGAGGCCACGGATCGAAGGCCGGCCTGCGGCCGGTTCCGCGGCGCCTGCGGCGCCGTGCCGCACGAGGTGATGTTCGGTGCCGGCGCGGCGAACCGGCGACGGGGTAGGCGCGCCAGACTCTTGCGGTCGCGCGCCCCCCGCCGCCGCCGCGCAAGACCCATTGAAACCCGGGCGGACGTCGCATACGCTCCGTCCGTCAGGGGCGGCCCGTGGCCGCACCGGGGCGCCTCCGGCGCCCTTCCCGTTTACAACAAGAAGGAGGCCCCCAAAGCATCCGTTCCAAACGGATGAACCGTTCAAATGTCATGAGAATCTTGGTCAAGTGTTTTCTGATTCTTGGTCAAGTGTGCCAGAACTCCGCAACATCCAGCAATCAAACTGAGCGCTCACAAACGCTTCGAATTCCAGCGCCGACACGCTGGGAAGCGAATCCGGAGCGTAACCCTGCCAAGCCCATGACAAGTTGCGAATTTGTCCGCAATGACGGCCGCTGAGGGGGTGCCAGCGCTCGCATCCGAAGCAACAAGAACCGCCAGGTCGATTGCAGCGGCAAGACTCGGCATCACGCAACAGACCCGCCTCCCCCGCAATCCGCGGTTCGGCGTCGAGCCGGTACAGATTTCTGTCCACTATTCGGGATCGCTCGAGGCGGCCCTCTGCAATCGGCAAAGATGGAGGAGAGTGGAATGGAGTGGCCCGCGCCCGGATATTTCCGGCCGCGGGCCTTCAAATTTCAGGCTTTACATGGGGGTCAGATCGTGATTTCGTATCGGAAGCCTGCGGATCCGCCTGCCAGTCGCCGCGAAAATCGCGTTTGCAACTGCGGGCGCGACAGGCGGTAGGCCTGGCTCACCGATTCCACCCCACTTCTCGCCACCCGACAGCGCCGCGAAATGCGTGCGAACCTCGGGCATCTCGTTGATGCGCAACATCAGATAGCTGTCGAAGTTGTCCTCGACGATCACACCCTTCCTGATATGCATTTCACCGTAGAGTGCAGCAGTAAGTCCGTACACAACGGAGCTCTCGATTTGCATCTCCACCAGCTTCGGATGGATGATGTGACCGCAGTCGACCGCGCAATCGATGGACTCGACCCGCAACTGCCCGCGGCGGCTGACGGTAACCAAGGCAACCTGCGCGACAATCGTGCCGAACGCTTGCGCGATGCCGATTCCCATGCCTTCACCGCGCCCAAGATCGGTGCCCCAGCCCGCCATTTCGGCCGCCACCTCCAGCGGCCGGCGGAACTCGGAGCCCTCCGGCATCAGACTCAGGCGGAATTCCAACGGATCCGCTCCGGCGGCATAGGCCATTTCGTCAACGAACCCCTCCACTGCGAACGCGTTCTGCGACGCGCCGACGGCCCTCCACCAGTGCACAGGCAAATGCGAATCACGAATCGCATAATCCACCTGCTTGTTCGCAATGTCATACGGAAGGCGCTCGTCCAATCCTTCGACCGCCTGATTGTCAATACCATCACCGAGCCTGTGCGGAATCTGATGGTTGTAGATGGAGTGCGACACGATCCGGTTCCAATAGGCTTCGGGCTTGCCGTCCTCCCCCATCGCCGCCTTGAAATAGTACGTCGAATAGGGGCGGAATTTGCCCTGCCGAGCGGTTTCCTCTCGCGTCCAGATCATCTGAACCGGCTTTCCGAACGCCTTGGCGATGGCGACTGCCTGACGGACTTCGTCACAACGCGAGCGCCTGCCGAATCCTGTACCCAGAAACGCGTTGTGAATATACACCTGCTCCTGAGACAGCCCCGCTTCATCCGCGGCGATGCCAATCGCTCTGGGCGGGTTCTGCGTGCCGAGCCAAATGTCTACCCGGTCCGGAGTCCAATGCGCCGTGCAGTTCGTTGGCTCCATGCAGGCATGATCGAGGTACGGCGTGATATAGGTGCCCTCTACCGTGTTGGAAGCAGCCGCGATTACGCCCCTGGCATCTCCCACGGAATCCGCGGGATTGTAGGTTTCGTCATCCGGGTTATGCAGCACTTGCAGCGCTTCCTCGATAATTCCAACGTCGCTGACATCTCCGTGCCCGCCGTCGTCCCATTCCTTCGGCATGAGCTGCAACGCGGTGAGTGCCCGATAATAGGTGTCGGCAATTACCGCAACCCCGCTTTGAATTCCGTTCACCCGGTTGGGGACCATATTCAAGTCGTAGTTCAGTACGCCAATTCCTCCCTCGCCGAGGCGATAGGCGGTGATTACACCCGGGCGGTCCTTGACCGCATCGAAGTCGAAGCTCACTAGCCGGCCACCCGGCACGGGAGCAACCTCAACTGCGGCATAAGCCATGCCCGGCAGGCGCACATCGATGCCGTACGTCGCGCTTCCATTCACCTTGAGAGGCGTATCGAGGCGAGGAACCGATGTCCCGAGCAACGTGAACTGATCGGGAGTCTTGATCGCCGGCTCCGAGTCGAGCTGGATCTCCGCCGCGGCTGCGGCGAACTCTCCGAACGTTCCGGAATTGCTTCCAGAACTCAGCATGCCATCCTTTGCCCTCACCGCAGAGCGCTCGACGCCCCAAGCACTTGCTGCCGCTTGCATCAGACGCTCGCGAGCGCTGGCGCCAGCCTGCTGCAGATAGACACGCGAGCGCCTAACGGCCCCGGAGCCTCCGGTCCCCATGCGCTGGTAAAGGTTTTGCGTTTCCGTGGCCGCGCCGGCCGCTACCATGTACGGCTCCACCGTGTTGCGTACATGGCGGTTGGAATCGGCATAGACGGCCCGGACATCGGACCAACTGCACTGCAACTCCTCCGCCACGAGCATCGGCATCGACGTAAAGACGCCCTCGCCCATTTCCGACTGCCCGACCCGAATGGTCACTATGTTATCCGGATCGATTGTCAGCCAGGCATTGATCTCCGGGCCGCCCTCCATTTCCATCCAGGGATCGCCGGGGATCATGTCGGCCTTCGCAAGGCCCGGCATGTAGAATCCGAGCGCCATGCCGCCGGCCGCGCTGGCGGTCGTAACAAGAAACTTCCGCCGGTCTAGTTCAATTGCTTTCATGGTCCTATCCTCCCGCGATCTCGGCCGCGCGGTGGATTGCCTGGCGAATTCGCACATAGGTTCCACAGCGGCAGATGTTGTCCGACATCCCCGAATCAATATCGGAGTCAGACGGGTTGGGCCGCTGCTCCAAGAGCGCAGCCGCAGCCATGATCTGTCCGGACTGGCAGTAACCGCATTGCGGCACGTCGCCTTCCGTCCAGGCAACTTGCACCGGATGCGAACTGTCCTCGGACAGTCCCTCAATGGTTGTGACTTCCTTTCCGACCGCGGCGGAGACCTTCATCGTGCACGAGAACGCTTTCCTTCCGTCGACATGCACCATGCATGCACCGCACTTCGCGATGCCGCAGCCATATTTGGTGCCGGTCAGGCCGATGTTGTCCCGGAGCACCCACAGGAGCGGGGTCTCGGGTTCCACGTCCACGGTGTGGGACGTGCCGTTTACTGTTAGTGTCAGCGCCATGCGCAAACCCTCCCTTGATGGACTCAGCGTCCCAACAAGCGGAGGCACACGGACGACCGTACATGAAATTCCGGCACTCTGCGTTCGCTCGCTGAACGCGAAATGTAGATATCACATTTCCAGTGCAAGTGGCAACGTCGCGCCGTGAGAGGCGTTTGCGCTAAAATCCATTCTTGAACGTGTTTCCTGAAATGACGCGGAACCGACGGCAGCGATGCCTCACTGCATTTCGGTGACCCGGGAACGTCAGGAAAGACTTGAACCGGGTGGAATTTCGGTAAAGCGGTCGTTTCCGGCGGTTGCGAACTGTACGGCGCGAACCCGGGAGCAGCAGGGTTACGCTGCCGAGCGGTCTTGGCGGCGATACGGCGGTGAACGCTATCCGGCGTCGAGAATGGATACGGCGCCGACCAGGGACTGAAGCTGCTACTCGCGCCCGGCCCGGAGGAGGCCGAGGGCGAGCGCCATCATGACCGGCGAACGCGAGGCCGACCCGGGCGGCCATTCTCGCTTTCCCTCGAATGGTATGGCGCACGGCGCACGCACCGATGGAAGCGAGAGATTCGCCCTTCCGAACGAGCGCGGAATCAAAACTGGCGGGCGCGGATGAATTGACAGGCTTGATTGCGCAATCCGATTCGCCCACGCCAACCCCGCGCCCGCAACAACGATCGGAAACGCCACGATCAACGGGCCTGCGCCCGGCCTTTTCACAGCCTGCCCAGTCCGGGGATTTCCTCCACGGGCATCCGTGACAGCGGGAATACAATTGGCGACGCCAACCAAGCCTGGGGTAGATCTCTTATGAGTCGAGATCCCAAGTCGTTGCGGCCCTTCGTGCGGTCTTTCGGAACTCGAAGCCGTGCAATTTCCGCCCATTCATCATGAACGGCGTCTCCATGCGTGATCCGTTGCCCGCATTCGCCTTAAAGCCGTGCTTTGCCGTCGACCGGCGCTCCCGCATTCGAGCTACTGGCGCAATCAAGTGTCCATTTTGCGGCCTTGCCGAGCATGTCGACAAGTCCGAACGAGCGAAGGGGCCCGCCACCGACACGGGCCGTGGTCAAATCGTCTTCACGGCCGATCACATCCGTTCCGAAACATGTCGCGCACTTCGCCTGGCCCGGACGAAGATTGCCGGTTCGGAACCATTTCGAAGTATATCCCGCACCGTCACGGGCGGCGTACTCCCACTCCCTTTCGCTAGGAAGCCGATACTTGACGCCGGTCTTGTCACTGAACCACTCCGCATGGGCGTTTGCTACTTCCCTGCCTACGCATGGAACGGGATGTGCATCCCTCTGCCGGAAACCCGCATCGTTCCAGCCGCCATCCTCATACTCCTTATCGCCCGTGGTTTGAAACAGCGTACAAAATCATTGGTTTGCAACCCTGTTTCCGCCGCGAACGGACGAAATTCGCCAACTGTGACCTCGAACCAGCCGATCGCGAGCGCGTAGTCGATCGCGACATCGACATTTTCTTCATCGAGATTCTGTGACCGCGGAGAACTGCCGGGGTCGATTTTCACCATGGTCGGGCAGGTATCGCAATTGCGAAACTCCTCCCCGGCCGCTTCGGAAAGCGGGAGTTCCAGCATCGCCACGATCGCCACAATTCTGAGATTGACCATGTCGGCTTCTTTCGAAGCACCAATCACATGTTCCCGATCGCTGAGCGGAGGCGATCAAGGAACGGTCACGGGGATTTCCGAATGCATCTTGCATGATGTTCCCCGCCTATGGCCTCACGGCCGGCGTTTCCATCAGCAGCCCGCGCCCGCGCCAAGCCAGATACAGCTCAAGGTTCAGGTATTCCTGGGAACCGAGAGGATAGGGTTCCGCGCGCAAAGACGTATTGCACCAGTGGAACATGCGATGCAGCGACCCCATCGAGCGCCACATCAACCGGTAGAACGGAAACCCGCTGCTTTGTCCCTGGCTCACGCGATCCCCGCGCAACTGGAATCCTGCAAGATTGTCATGGCACTGGCTGCAGGCAAGATCGAGTTGCCCTCTTCTCGAAGAATAAAAGTCCCGTCCCTCCTCCCAGAACCGGAGAGCTTCGCCGCTGATATCTACATGCATCGGCACACCGCGGGACTGGTGAGCAATAAAGGCGGTGAGCGAAAGCAGGGAGTCGGATTCATACGGGAAAGGGCTGACCCGCATATATCGGGTTCGCATGTCGTTTATTCGCAATTCCAGATTCATGAGCTTTCCGGTTGCCGGATCGTAGACCGGATATTTGGCGGCCACACCGCGCATCGACGTTTCCGCGTCTCCGTGGCAGGATGCGCAGGAGAGGCCTGCCGCGCCATCGGCCGCAGACCAGAGTTCTGCTCCCGCTTCCACAGCGAACATCCCGGGATTGAGAAAATCGTCGTCCTGCAAGGCCTGGATTTGGTCTCCCATATAGGAATACCCGGAGCTTGCCACGTTCTCGAACGCCGTCGCGGATTGCTGCGAATATGCCGAAGTCATTCCGGAGTGGGAGCCGGACAGCAGCAGGAGAAGCGCCGAACCGGTTAAGAGTCGGACAACGCCGGTTGGCCGCATTTGCAAAGCCTGGCTCAGGTTACCGTGATTTCGGTCGAATCGGTATAGATCGCGCCGTCATCGTCATACCATCTGAATTCGATTCGCCCCGATTCGCTTGCCACCGCATACAATGAGATGAACGGGTTCGTCGATATGGCCACATGCCAGTCCGCCCGAAATATCACTTCGCCGTTATAGATCGCCTCGTATCGGTTGATGATGTGCCGAGGTATTCGCTGCCCGTTGCTGCTATACGAGAAGCCGTTGTCCCTCGGATGGGTCGCGAGCGTCTCGATCTCGATGATTTCACCGCGGCGAGCGAAGGCCGGCACAGACTTGCGGGTCTTGACTCCGATCATGATTCAACTCCCCGCCCATGCGACCCAGGCAGAAGAGCCTGAAAAACACCCCGGTTGAATGCCGGCTCGCCGTTCCTTCCCCACGCAGACCTTTGACCTTGCGCCCAAGCGGCAAGGGCGGGGCTCCGCTTGTTTCGCCGGAACTCGAATTTCATGAATACCTGTCTCTCATTTTCGGGAGCGGATCGCTCTTTCCTTGTCTGCCTGGAATATCTCCACGGCGCATGCGCCGAGTGACACATTCACGTGTTTCGCCGTCACCCAAGCAGAATCGTCGCTGATGACGGCAAACGCCAAGACTTCCTGGCTCTGGACGAGGCGAAATCTCTGCGACACTTCTGCTCGACCGGAACGTGGGGTGAAATAGCAGTCGGTGACCAAGGGCTGCGGGTTCCGCGTCGTCAAGACATGCAGGCTCTTGAGGTAGTCCACGGCGGTCATGGGCGAATCGGGAACAGAGACCGTCAACGGCACGGAAACACCCGTATCAGCGCGGTCCCGAAGATCGAGAACGACGCGGCCCGCGAGCGCCTCCCGGTCGCCCAGACACTCGCGAACGGCTTCCCGCAGCCCTGGGAGCATCTCGGGAAGGACCGACCGCGCCGGCACGGGCACGGCAGAAAGCGCAACAGCGGCGCCTGCGCCGCCCGCGAGAGTTCTGAGCGCCCGCCGCCAGCTTAATACGCCCCTCGTTCATCGTTTTCCCGTCTTGTCAGATATGGCTTGAATCCTCTGTCACTTCTCGGTCAGCGTCAACAAGTATGCGATTACGTCTTCAATTTCCTGTGCGTCATAAATCGATTTCCCGCGGAACTCTTCGCCTACCCGATTCAATCCTTCGATCTTGTAGTAGGAAGGCATGACGGTATCCGGATTTAGAGCCTTCGGGGCAACCAGGCGTAGTCGCAATTCGCCCGCTGTGTACTGACTGCCGACCCCGTCAAGGGAAGGCCCGATGTTGCCGGGATCCGGCTCTCCGGGAATCGGAATGTCGTGGCAAATGAGGCATGTGGCATTGGAGGCATCCCGTACAATTCGCTCTCCCCTCGCAGCATTGCCAGGAACCGAAGTTAGCGGAACCGGAATCGAAAACTCCTCAACCTGAAAATGAACGAACTCGGATGCCAAAAGTTCCGCCACCGTCCAGATCTGCGATCCTACTGCGAGGGCAGCAATCAGGAATGTCGAGGCAGCCATTGCGGCGGCACCGCCGGGATCATCCGTACATGTCGGCAGTGATATTCGCGTACCAGCCGTATGCGTAGCTTGCCTCCTCCTGGCGGAATTCCGCGGACGCATCCGAAGGGCTGACTCCGCCGGCGCCCTTCACCGAAGCGATTTTGCCGTCCTCACCCAGTCGATAGACCGCCGCGACCGAGATTCCGTAGTCTGCGGCCAAGAGGCTGTAGCAGACGTTGATATAGCCGGGAACCGGCGGTGAGTCCCCGCTTTGGAGCGCAGCGATTGCGTGCGCACACACTTTCGCCTGACTATTTGCGCTGAAGCCCGATTTTGGCATGGCCCCGGCAATGGATGAATCGCCAAGAACATGAATGTTCGGCACGACTGTCGATTCGAATGTGGCCTGATCCACCGGGCACCATTCACCCCCCGCGGTCAGGCCGGCCGTATCCGCAAGCCGCCCGCAGCGCTGCGGAGGAATGATATTGGCCACATCTGCTTTGAATTCGTCGAAATCGGTGCGGACGGTCATGGTGGAGGGATCCACTCGAACGACATTTCCCCCATTGGAAAAACCGACCCATTCGATCTTGCCCGGATATAGCCGCTCCCATCCCTCCCGGAACAATCCCTGCTTGGAAAAACCGTCTTTGCTGTCGAGGATAAGGACTTTCGACCGCGGTTTATGGCGATGGAGATAGTGGGCAATCAGGCTCGCCCTTTCGTAGGGTCCAGGTGGACAGCGAAATGGATTGGCGGGCGCAGCGATCACCACGAGGCCCCCATCCTCCATGGCTTCGAGTTGCTGCCGGAGCAGACGGGTTTGGACGCCTGCCTTCCAGGCGTGAGGCATGGTTTCCTCCGCCCCCTCCACGTACCCCTCGATTGCCCCCCATTTGAAGTCAATTCCCGGCGAGAGGACCAGCCGGTCGTACGGGACTTCCTCGCCACCGGCCAAGCGAACGGTGGACGACTCCGCCTCGATCGCTACAGCCTCCTGTTCCACAATCTCGATGCCGCTCTCCCGGAGCTTGCCGAAACCGTGCGTGATAAAGTCAAGCTCCTGAAGTCCGCCGATTACGGTATTGCTGAACGGACATGTGGCGGCCTGTTTCCGCCGTTCTATGAGCGTAACCTGCAAGCCCGGAGCCAGCCGCCGCAGGTATCGCGCGCATGTTGCACCACCGAACCCGCCTCCGACGACCACGATCCTCCCCTTGGCCTGCGCTCTGACCTTGTCCGTGGCCAAGCCCAATAGGGCCGCCGCTCCGGCCCACTTCAGTACTTCCCTTCGGGAACTGCGGAAAACTCCGAAACTCATAAGTCCCTCATCTTGAATCCCCGCCCTACCGCGAGAATGCCGCAATCTGGCGCGAGAGAGATTCTATTTCCGCTTCCGTCAGACCTTTCGCGATGCGATCCATGATGGTTGCTTCGATTTCATCGCGCCGGAATCCCAGAAGCAGTCCTTGCAGGGTCTCAGCATCCAGGTCCGACAGGCTCGGAACCAGTCCGTCAGCGTCACCGCCAAGCGTGTGGCATGTGGCGCAGGCGTCCGCGAGAACCGCGGATGATGGATCGCCGGCATTCGCGTCGGGTAGACGGAGTACAACCAAGAAAACCACCGCGAAGAGAATTCGAGCTAGGGGCAGCATCCGCTTTCCTTTTCATACGCGAAACGCCATCGACCGGGCATCGTTTCAAATTCGTTGCCGGTGGCCGAAAGTCTCCGGCCACCGGCACAAGCCGATTGCGCCCTTATGAAGGGCTCAGATCGTGATTCCGGAACGGAAGCCTGCGGATGCGCCTGCCCGTCGCCATGAAAATCGCGTTGGCGATCGCCGGCGCGACAGCCGGCACGGCCGGTTCGCCCGTTCCTCCCCACTTGTCGCCTCCAGATAGTGCGAGATGGGTGCGAATCTCAGGCATTTCATTGATGCGCAACATCAGATAACTATCGAAGTTGTCCTCGACCACGGCTCCTTTCTTGATGTGGAGTTCTCCATACAGCGCCGCAGTAAGGCCATATACGATCGAACTTTCCATCTGCATCTCCACCATCGTCGGGTGGATGACGTGGCCGCAGTCAACCGCACAATCGATGGTTTCGACCCGCAACTGGCCACGCCGGCTGACGGTGACGAACGCCACCTGCGCGACAATGGTGCCGAAAGCCTCCGAAACGGCAATTCCCATGCCTTCGCCTCGCCCGAGATCGGCCGTCCAGCCGGCTTCCCTGGCCGCCACCACCAACGGGTTGCGGAACTCGGAGTCCTCCGGCAGCAGGCTCAAGCGGAATTCCAACGGATCCGCCCCGGCGGCGTGGGCCATTTCGTCAATAAACCCTTCCACCGCGAATGCATTTTGCGACGCTCCTACGGACCGCCACCAGTGCACGGGCAAATGCGAATCCCGGATTGCATAGTCCACCTGCTTGTTCGCAAACGAATAGGGCAGGCGCTTGTCCAGCCCCTCAACCGCCTGACTGTCAATTCCATCGTTCAGGAACTGCGGAATCTGATGGTTGAAAATGGAGTGCGAAACGATTCGGTTCCAATACGCGCTGGGCATTCCGTCCTCGCCCATCGACGACTTGAAATAATACGTCGAATATGGACGGAACTTGCCCTGCCGCGTGGTTTCCTCGCGCGTCCAGACCAACTTCACCGGTTGTCCCAGCGCCTTGGCGATGGCGGTTGCCTGACGGACTTCGTCATTGCGGAAGCGTCTGCCAAACCCGGTGCCCAGGAACGTGGTGTGCACGAACACGCTTTCCTGCGGTAATCCGGCTTCCTCCGCCGCAATTGCGATCGCGCCCGGCGGGTTCTGGGAACCGACCCAGATATCCGCCCGGTCCGCCGTCACATGCGCCGTGCAGTTCATCGGTTCCATGCAGGCATGATCGAGGTACGGCGTGACATAGGTGCTTTCCATGGTGTTGGAAGCAGCCGCGATTACGCCCTTGGCGTCCCCTTCGGAATCGGCGGGATTGTAGGTCTCGTCGTCCGGATTGTGCAGAACCTGTAGTGCGCCATCGATGATGCTGTCGTCGCTGACATCTCCGAATCCGCCGTCATCCCATTCCTTGGGCATGAGCTGCAACGCGGTGAGCGCCCGGAAATAGGTATCGGCGACAACGGCGACCCCGCTTTGAAGCCCGGTTACCCGGTTGGGAACCTCTTCCAAGTTGAAGGACAATTCGCCGATTCCACCCTCGCCGAGGCGATAGGCGGCAATCACGCCCGAACGGTCCTTGACTGCGTCGAAGTCGAAACTTACCAGCCGGCCGCCCGGCACGGGAGCAACCTCAACTGCGGCGTGGACCATGCCCGGCACACGCACATCGATGCCGTAAGTGGCGCTGCCGTTCACCTTCAGTGGCGTATCGAGGCGCGGGACCGAGGTTCCGAGCAGCGTGAACTGATCGGGCGTCTTGATCGCCGGTTCCGCATCGAGCTGGATTTCCGCAGCGGCTGCGGCGAACTCTCCGAACGTTCCGGAATTGCTTCCAGAACTCAGCATGCCGTCTTTCGCGGTAACCGTAGAGCGTTCGACGCCCCAGGCATTTGCTGCCGCTTGCATCAGACGCTCGCGAGCACTGGCTCCAGCCTGCTGCAGAAAGAGGCGTGAACGACGCACGGCGCCCGAACCTCCTGTCCCCATCCGCTGATACAGATTGTCCGTTTCCTGGGCGGCGCCACCCGCGACCATGTACGGTTCCACCGTATTTCTGACGTGACGATTGGCATCGGCGTATTCGGCCCGGACATCGGACCAACTGCACTGCAACTCCTCCGCCACGAGCATCGGCATTGCGGTGAAAACGCCTTCGCCCATTTCGGACTGCCCGACCCGAATGGTCACGGTGTTGTCCGGGTCGATTACCAGCCAGGCATTGACCTCCTGGCCGGCATCCGTGCGCATCCACGGTGCGTCGGGAATCATTCCGGCCTTGGCGATGCCCGGCATATAGAAGCCGAGCGCCATGCCGCCGGCCGCGCTGGCGGTCGTAACAAGAAATTTCCGCCGGTCTAGTTCAATTGCTTTCATGGTCCTATCCTCCCGCGATCTCGGCCGCGCGGTGGATTGCCTGGCGAATACGCACATAGGTTCCACAGCGGCAGATGTTGTCCGACATCCCCGAATCAATGTCGGAGTCAGACGGGTTGGGCCGCTGCTCCAGGAGCGCAGCCGCCGCCATGATCTGTCCGGACTGGCAGTAACCGCATTGCGGCACGTCGCCTTCCGTCCAGGCAACCTGCACCGGATGCGAACTGTCCTCGGACAGTCCCTCAATGGTTGTGACTTCCTTTCCGACCGCGGCGGATACCTTCATCGTGCACGAGAACGCTTTCCTTCCGTCGACATGCACCGTGCATGCGCCGCACTTCGCGATGCCGCAGCCGTACTTGGTTCCCGTCAGGCCGATGTTGTCCCGGAGCACCCACAGGAGCGGGGTCTCCGCTTCCACGTCCACGGTGTGGGACGTGCCGTTTACTGTTAGTGTCAGCGCCATGCGCAAACCCTCCCTTAATGAACTCAGCGTTCCAACAAGCGCAGGCGCAATGGCGGCCGTGAATGCGATTCCGGCACTATGCGTTCGCTCGCTGAACGCGAGTTGAAACTACCACAAATCCAAGCCAATTGCCACAATCGGCGCGTGGAATATCGTGGATGCTGCGAGACGAAAGGCTCCGACCACCTGGGATCTCCCGCGCAATCGGAGGCAGCGGTGGACGGATTGGAAGATTGGCCGCAGGCTTCAGGCCAAGCATTCCGCAACCGAAAAAGCCGGCCGCCCGCAACAAGGCTGTGCCTCCAAGCCCACAAGCGCGTGTACGGACACTGTAATTCTCGCAGCGCCTCTTCAAATCTGCTGCGTTGAGCCGTCGATATTGCCCGATAGCGCCCGCTCCTCGCTCACCCGCGCGTAGAGTTCGTGATCTCGCCAGTCGCCGTCAATCTCCAGCATTGCCCGCGCGTGACCTTCCCGGTGAAATCCGCAACGCAGGAGAAGCGAGCGGGACGCCACGTTTTCCGGAACGCAAGCGGCTTCCAGCCTGCTGATGCCAAGCTCGCGAAACGCGTGCTCGGTGATCAGCCGCAATGCGTCGGTCATATATCCGCGTTGAATGAAGGGCTCGCCCATCCAATACCCGAGTGACGCGGACATGGACGGCCAGCCCTGGACATTCTCGATGGTAATCCCCCCGATCAATTTTCCGTCCCGTTCCCGGAAAATCAGGTGCGGATAGGCCTTGCCCTTTTCGATCATTCTCCGCGCCCAGCGGACACGATGCCGGAACGAGGTCCGGGTCAGGTGGTCGGTACGCCATTTCGGCTCCCAGGGTTCGAGGAATGCGCGGCTCCCTCGACGCAATGCCGACCATTCGGGGTAGTCGTCTGCCGCGGGAGGTCGCAGGCAAACGCGCCTGCCGCGAATCGGCTTTGCCGGTCGACTGAATTCAAACCACATGTGGAACGTCCATGGCGCGCCGAAAGCCCTTGGCTCAATTCGACCTCTCCGCCGGAAAAGCGCCCGAACTCCGCACGCGCGGCACGGTACCAGATGGCGGACTACGCGCTCAGCCGCTCCTGAAGCTCGGCGACTGCCGGAGCGCCCGCAACTTTCCCGTAGAGCGCATAGGATAGCCCGCTCCCCTTCAGCAGCCCTTCGCCCGCCTCCTGCATTCGCTTCCGGTTGACGGCGTCTATGTCGGCCAGCGTTTCTTCCTGAGAAATCGGACGGCCATGAACCGCCACCGAGCTGGCCATGCGCTCGCACCGCGACATGGGCGACTCCAGCCCCATCACCAACGAGGACCGCAATTGGGTCTTGATCCGGTCCGTTTCCTCCTGGGTCGCGTCTTCCGACAGGCGACGCATTTCGTCGACCACCACGCTCGCCAGTTCCGCGGCCTGCGAATCCCCGGTGCCCGAGTAAATCATAAGGAGGCCCGTATCCTGGAAATTCGAACAGTTGGCGTAGATCCCGTAGCACAGTCCGCGACGTTCTCTCGCCTCCTGGAAAAGGCGGGACGACATGCTGCCGCCGAGAACACCGCAGAACGCCCGCACGGAATACCTCTCCGCGTCCAGATTGTCTGGGCCCTCCAGCGCAAGTGTCAGATGCACTTGCTCCAGATCCTTGTCCTCGCGGCGTTCGCCGCCGCTATAAATAGCTTCCTGGGCCTTGCAGGCGGTCGCCGGAGTATCCAGGTCACCGAACAATTCCTTGGCTTGGGCGACGACCGCCGCGTGATCGACAGCCCCCGCAGCCGAGAGAATCATGCTTTCCGGCCGGTATAATCCGTTCATATAGCTGCGCAGGTCGCGATCATTCAGTGTCGATACCAGTTCGGCTGGCCCCAGGATACTGCGGCCGAAGGGCTGATTCGGATATGCCACGTCGAAGAGCCAGTCCTGCACCACATCCTCCGGAGTGTCGAGGGCGCGACCAATCTCCTGGAGGATCACGCCTCGTTCCACCTCAACATCCTCGGGCGAGAGCGTCGGCTCACGAAGGATGTCCGCGACAATTTCCACGGCAAGCGGCACGTCCTCTTCCAGGACGCGCGCGAAATATGCGGTCACTTCCCGGGAGGTGTATGCGTTGATGTATCCGCCCACCGATTCGATTGCGTTCGCGATGTCGAATGCCGTGCGCCTGCGCGTTCCCTTGAACGCCATGTGTTCAAGAAAATGCGAAATCCCCGTCTGTTGATCATTCTCACATCGTCCGCCAGCCAGCACCCATACGCCGACCGCGGCCGAGGACAGACTGTCCATTCGGTCCGTAACCACCCGAAAGCCGTTACGGAGCGTCGTCAATTCGACATTCACCACTGCATCTCCTTTTCAATTGTCTGTTTCACTGCGTCGAGCCTCGCGTCGACGATCTCATACCGCTCC
This sequence comes from Rhodobacterales bacterium, assembly GCA_965219495.1. Taxonomy (GTDB): domain Bacteria; phylum Pseudomonadota; class Alphaproteobacteria; order Rhodobacterales; family CAZPXZ01; genus CAZPXZ01. The sequence goes on along the minus strand of OZ244777.1, from coordinate 4,449,249 downwards.
CGTCCGCAGAGGGCCGCCTTCAGTCGTTCGGGCGCCTTGGGGCGATGGCCGGAAGCGGCCTCCACTGCCCCGGGAAATTTTGCCGGGTGTGCAGTCGCCAGCACAACCGACGGATGATCGGAACCGACGGATTCCAGCGCATGCAGGCCAACCGCAGTATGCGGATCAACCAGGATGCCGTGTTCCCGGGCAGTCCGCCTGATCGCAGAATTGGTTTCAGCTTCCGAAGCGCGGGCAGAAACGAAGATCGAGTTCAAATACGATCTTTCCTCCGTCTGCAGTGTCAATACCCCGGTATGGGAAAACTTCTCCATCCGTTCCCTTACCGATTTGCCATCGCGTCCCGCAGCCTCGAACAATGCGCGTTCGAAGTTTGAGGGGACCTGAATATCCATGGACGGTGAACTCGTCGGCATTACCGTGCGTTTCGTTCCCCGTCCGGTTTCAAGAACCTCGTGCAGGATATCGTTGGAATTTGTGGCAATCACAAGCCTTTTCAGTGGCAATCCCATCCGAAGTGCGGCATAGCCGGCAAACACGTCGCCAAAGTTGCCGGTCGGAACACAAAACACAACCCCCCGCTCCAGCATACGAAGTCGAAGCGCTGCGAAGAAGTAATACACTGCCTGCACAAGAATTCTTGTCAGATTGATGGAATTGATCGCTACCAGCGCCAGCCGATCCCGGAATTCGTGATCGTTGAACATGGCCTTGACCAAGCCCTGGGCGTCATCGAAATCGCCCCTGATCGCGATCGCATGCACATTCGAATCTCCCGGAACCGTCATTTGCCGCCGCTGAACTTCCGAAACCCGTCCTTCGGGAAAAAGAATGAACACCGACACTCTCGAGCTGCCCCTGAACGCCTCAATTGCGGCAGATCCCGTGTCACCGGAAGTCGCTCCCAACACGGTCGCACGCTCGCCCTGCCTGGCAAGGACGGCTTCCATCATCCGGGCCAAGAGCTGCATCGCCAGATCCTTGAACGCCAAGGTGGGGCCGTGATGGAGTTCCAGTAGCCAACGATTCGGACCGGCGGGCACGAGGGGAGTCCGCTCGGGATCCGTGAATCCGGAATAGGCATCGCCGATCAGGCCTCGCAACTCGGATTCCTCAAAGGTGTCCGCTGTATATGGACGCATTACCCGAAGCGCGGTCTCTTCGTAAGTCAGGTTGTCCATCCCCTGCAAAGCGGACATTGTCAGTTCTGGCCAAGCTGCCGGCAAGTAAAGACCCCCGTCCCGTGCAAGTCCGCCCAGCAGCGCTTCCCGGAACCCTTGCGCCCGGCAACCGCCACGCGTGCTGACGTATTCCAATTGCAAGACCTCCCGGACGTCTTGTTCCCTCGAGGCACGACGATGCGAAAAACGCTCACGTCTGCATGCTTTGCCGGTGTTCGCGGCGCATCAGGATGCCACCGATCACCAGCCAGGCGAGCGAAAGCGAAATCCAGGTCAGCATATACTCGATGTGGATGTTGGCGCGATCCAACGCCGGCGGGTCTGCCCTCGGCCAGCCTCCAGGTCCCGATTCCCGTGCTACAAGCAGGACCGGTTCAGTATTCGCCGCTTGCGAAAGGCCGGGCACATCGCGCGCGAACCAGAGTCCGCTTTCCTGATCTCGCTCGGGCGTGAAATAGCCGCGTTCCCTGGGCCAAGTCAACACGCCGGAGATTTCCACGAACGCCCCCCCGGATTCCTGTCGCCGTTTTCCCGAATCCTGAATTCGGAACGGAACGATACCGCGATCGACCAGAATACGACGCCCTCCTTCAACCTCAAACGGCACGATCGCACGGAATCCCGGGCCCAGCTCCTGTGTCGAGGCAAGCACCCGCTGTTCGTTTTCGTGTTCCAGCCGACCCCGGACGCGTACCGGCAGCAGGGCATGTGCGTCGGGGCCAGGCGAATCGGGCAATGCAGATGGCGTCAACTGCAGCCGCTGCTCCGCGAGTGCGATCGCGTCTGCTCGCTCCAGCGAACGAGAGTATTGCCAGATCGCGAGCGCAGCCAACAAGGCGAATCCGACTGAAATCGCGATCCCAAGAATCAGAATTCTGCGACGGCCCGCCATCCTCTGCTTGGCCCGCTCGGGGCGCCCGGCCGCGAACCGGTCAGGCCTGCCAACCGAATGCGCCCGGCCCTAGCCCTACCGAGTAGCTAGAACTATTCCTGGACAACGTCTCATTCAGAGTTCGCCATGGCAAGTCTTGTCGCTCCCGCAACGCCAATTCGGTGCCCCAATGTGGCTTTTGACAGAGTATCGTATCCCTGCCACATGATCTGATTTCCTGGCGAAGGATCATGCTTCCGGTCCCGATGACCGCCGAGATTCGCCACCAGGCGGACGGCATCTCCAAGATGTTCGGGAGGCGGCAGCCCGACCTCCGCCGCATAATCCCGCAGAAAGCTCAACTCGTGATCCGTGAACATCAGTTCGGCATCGCATTCCGGCACCTGACGGCCGAGAAGCGCCATCAACATGATGCGCCACGCGATCACACTGTTGATGGCAATGGCGCGTTGCAGCCGGTCGGCAGTGCGGAATGCGAGGTACTCGACCCGGCAGCCGGATTTCAGCACCCGGAAAAAGTCCTCGATCCGCCAGCGCTGCAGGTAGTGTTCGACGATTGCCGCAGCCGTTGTGCGGTCTTCGACGGGGAGGCTGGTCAACAGGAACCACTGGACTGCGTCCTCGCCTTCGGGCGGTTCCGTTTCGACGATATGCACCCCCGACATCGCAACCGGTTCGGCCCCCGCCAAGGTTGAAGGGAGGCGCAGCTTGCGGAAGCGGAGTTCACAGGCCGCAAGGCGTTTGCGACGCGCCGGGCGCGCCTTCTTGCCACTGGATTTGGGACGTTCCGTCAATCCCTTGATCTCGACTTCGACCTGTCCATCGGCAGCCCCGCCGCGCATCGTCGCAAACAGCTTTTTTCCCTTGGCATGCAGGCAGCGATCGTGTTTGGCGCGGACCAAAAGCTCGACACGCCGCAGATGCCGCTGTGCGTCGAACAGTCGAAAAAAATCCGCTTCCCGATCCATGACGCCGATCACACGCGTGCTGCGGGTGAGTTCGCGCGCCGCGACCGCGATATCGTGAAGGCCATCGATCCACCGCTGCGTCTTGCTGCCCGCCGAATCGCTTTGCGTGTTTCCCGCCCGCTTCCCGCTGTCGGCAGCGGGCGCGTCCATCGCGCAACGCAGCACCCCCAGGGGAAGCCCCTGCGCGTTCACCGCCAGCGTCAGGTGCAGGTGCAGACCCAAAGTCTTCGACGCCGTCTGGTTGCGTCCGATAATGCCGAGACCCTCGCAGTTCGGACGGGTGGCGAAGTTCAGGTCGGAGCCATCCTGAATGCAAAGCACGGTGTCCTGGCTGCGCATCCGCTGAATGCTGCGCGCCCGGTGCGGCGCCAGAATGTTCGAAACCGTCACCTCCGAGTCCGCCGGTTGTTCGATAAACCGGTAGTACCCGTCCACCGCCGCCGCATCGCTCTGTGTGTTGCCGTTGATCGCCCGCCCCGGATACGCCGCCAGCAACCCGGCGCTCTTGACCAGGCGGGCCGATAATCTCTTGTCTCCCAAAGCCGCGCCTCCAAACTCGTTCCCGGCCCAGACCTCGCTATCCAGTCCCGCGCCCGGCTCCAGGCTCGGCGCCGGGTCGACATCCGGAACCCCCAGCCGGCGCCGCCAGTCCGACCGCAACGCATACATGTAGACCGATTTCACCGCTTTTGCATGCCGGTGGCTGCGGTCCTGGCGGCCCCGGCCGGCGGTCTCCCCGATCCGAAGGAAATTGGCGGCCCGCAAGCACCCGCCGTCATGCTCCGGACCAACAAACGTCTCCACCAGCCAGGGCCGGTATCCGTAGCGCTCTTCGAAGTCCCGCGGCAAGCGGCGCAACACCCGGCCCAGCACATGACTGGCCAGATTCGCGCACCCAATGCCCGGACGGATCAGAAAGCGGCTCATGCAAACCACCCGCCCGAGATGCGCCCGGCGTTGTTCGCCGCTCCACCCCATCCACCGCTCGCGCGCCGCCAGCCGAAGCGCCGAAGCCGAAAAACCCACCGCACCCAGATAGCCGTGGGCGGAGGCCACAAGATAGCGCATCTGACACCCCGCGAAGATCGTCATCCCATGCGGATGCTCATCCGCGATCATCGTGTTCCAAATCCGCCGCTGCGGCCGGTCAGCCACCGCCAGCAACTCCAGGCCCTTCACCTCCGCCAACCGCGCCGGAACCGGCGCCGCCGACGCCAACAAGCCTTCCAGCCGGCACGGCGTCGGTCGAGGAGGCGGCCGTTGCCGCGGCGGCAAGACAATCCGCGCCGAAGTGGCCGCCAGCGCGTTCAATGCCTTCAGGCAACCCGCCAGCTGCAACCGGCCCCGGCTGTCCACGAAGCCGAACTCCGCGCAAATGCGACGACCCGCCGCCGTGCGGCTCTCAAAGGTCTCTTGCGACAGAATCCGGGCAATCCGGTCGCAGCAAGCCGAATCACTCAGGGTGCGGTGGATTAGATTCTGGGGTAGCATGCCGTGCCATATACACGGCCAACTCCCAGTTGTCCAGCCCAATTATTGACTACACGGTAGCCCTAGCCGCCCCAAATGTACACGCAGCTGAATAGAAACAACCAGACAACGTCCACGAAATGCCAGTACCACGCCGCGGCCTCGAAGCCGACATGCCGCTCCGGCGTGAAGTCTCCGCGGATCGCACGACCCAGGCACACCAGCAGGAAAATCGTGCCGATGATCACGTGCGCTCCATGGAATCCCGTCGCCATGAAGAATGTGGCGCCGTAGATGTTGCCTCCATACGCGAACGCCGCATGCGCATATTCGTACGCCTGGCAGGCGGTAAATGCCGCGCCAAGCACGCAGGTCAGGGCCAAACCGTAGATCAAGCCTTTGCGGTCGCCTTGCAGCAGCGCGTGGTGGGCCCAAGTAACGGTGGCCCCGGAAGTCAGAAGAATCAGGGTGTTCAGCAGGGGCAGGTGCCAGGGATCGAAGGTTTCGGTTCCGGCCGGAGGCCAAATCCCCGAAGCAGGAAACAGCGCGCTCGAAAAATAGGCCCAGAACCAGGCCAGAAAGAACATGACTTCTGAAACGATGAAGAAAACCACTCCGTATCGCAATCCGATACGAACGACGGCCGTGTGGTCTCTTCCGTTGCCCTCTCGCACGACATCGGCCCACCACACCCACATGCAATACAGAATCAGGACGACTCCAATTCCGACCGCCCACGGCCGATAGCCATGAAGCGTGAGCACCGTTCCTCCAAGAAGCAGGAAGCCGCCGAGTGCGGCCAGGAAAGGCCAAGGGCTCGGATCCACGAGGTGATAATCGTGTCGCCGGACATGCGCCATGTCAGGTCTTCCTTTCGAGTACGATCCTTCGCACGTGGATAGCGTTCCTGCCAATCGCGCGCAACTGACTGCTTCGGGGATCATTTACCAACGCAACTATCCCCTTGAATCGGCGCTTCAGCGCCTCTCTGCGCCGTCACACTGGAAACCAGGCTGCAGGCGCCGGTCCCGGTGATACGTCTCGCAGCGGGCATTGGCCCGTTCACCGGTGGGAAATGGCAGGAAACCGCTTCCCGTTGCCTCGGCAGGGGGAAGGCAAAGGACCGGGGGTGCCCCGCCTCGGCGTCGAACAGCGCCGGGAGCCCATTGTGACCCTCGTATTCCAGTCCCCTTCACACACATTCGATCCGAATGGAAACGGGCGCTTCCGTGCATACTTTCAGTTGGCGAATGCCGTCCAAAGCCCTGTCGAGATCGGCCCGCAACGTTTCGTGGGTGACAATGAGAACCGGTGCTTCCGTGCCTTCGTGCGCATACTGGCGAAGCCGGTCGATCGAAACTCCGGCGGTCCCCAACTTTCCGGCGGCTTCCGCCAAGGCGCCGGGCCGGTCCTGAAGGCACAGCCGAACGTAGTAGGGCGCGGAGCGATTTTCCTTGGGCTGCCGTTCCGCCTCGACGAGTGAAGAGGCCGGAATCCCGAAGGTCGGCCGTCGAAAGCCGCGGGCGATGTCAACGAGGTCCGCCACGATTGCCGAAGCGGTGGGGCCACCCCCGGCCCCGGGTCCAAGATGCACCGTACGGCCAACGGAGTCCCCCTCCAATGCGACCGCGTTGGTCACACCTTCCAATGTGCCGAGAATCGACTCCGCCGGAACGAGACAAGGTTGCACGCGCTGCTCAAGACCGCTCTCCGACATCCGGGCGACGCCCAGGAGCCGGATTCGATATCCCAGATCGCGTGCTTGTTCGATATCAATCGCCTGGACGCGTTCGATCCCTTCGACCGATACGCCTTCGAAGTCGACCTTCGTACCAAAAGCAAGCGCGGCGAGGAGCGCCAATTTGTGAGCAGCATCCACCCCTCCGACGTCCATGCTCGGATCCGCTTCCGCGTAACCAAGCTCCTGTGCCTCTTCCAGCACGGAAAAATAGTCGGCGCCGGTACGCTCCATTTCGGTAAGTATGAAATTGCAGGTTCCGTTCAGGACGCCATAAACGCGCTGAATTTCATTCGCGGCCAGGCCCTCGGCCAAATTCTTGATGACCGGAATGCCTCCCCCCACAGCCGCTTCGAATGCAAGCACGCTCCCGGATTCGTCCGCTTCGACCGCCAGTTCCGATCCGTGAAGCGCAAGAAGCGCCTTGTTGGCGGTAACTACATGCCGACCCTTCCTCAGTGCGGCGCGGATGGCGGAAAGAGCCGGATCTTCCGTCTGGCCCGTTGCTTCAACCAGGCAACCGACGCCGGGGGATTCCGCCAAAGCGACGGGATCGTCGTACCAAGAGTAGGATGAGATATCCGCCGACCTCTCCCGCTGACGATCGCGCGCGGAAACACCGAGTATTTCGATTGCACGACCGGCCCTGGCTGCAATCAGTTCCCGCTGCTCCTGCAGAAGGCGTATCACGCCGCCACCGACCGTTCCCACGCCGAAGACGGCCACGCCGAGCGAGCCGTTTTCCGAACCAACGCTCATTGACGGACCCCTCTGCTTGTCGTTCGACGAACGAATTCGGCGGCGCCCGAATTGCGCCCCACGTGGGGCGCATGTTTGGCAACATGAAGCGCCCTAGTCAACAAATGCTGGCAAACCGATTGTTCAACCACTATACCTTGCGCCGTGCGCTCCGAGTCATGTGCCGCGCGCGGCGACTCATGCGCGCCATGCGCACGTACGCAAGTTACAGGTTCGGATACAAATTGGACAACCTGCAGGAAACCGACTCTCCTACCGAAACCGCATTGACGCTTCCCTTTTCACCGGGCTTTGCGCAATCGGCCATCGAGACGCTGGAATGGAGCAATCGATCCCTTTTCCGTTCTCTCCAACAGGCACTCGACCAGGTCGCGCATTCGGACCCGGATCCAATCAACTTCGGCCCGGCGCTCGGGAAGCTTGGCCTTGCGCTCACCCTAAAACCGCTGGAAACGGCACGGAACGCAAACGCGCTCTGGAACCGCAATCTTGAATTGCTTCGCGAATCAGTGACCGAAGCCGTTTTCGGGATCGAGAAGGCTTCACCCGGAACTGATTCGGGCGATCTGCAGTTTCGTGATCCCGCTTGGACGGATACGCCGTACTACCGTTGCTTGCGGCGAATTTATCTTGAGAACGCGAACTGGATTCAGCAGACCGCCGAATCGGCGGATATCGGCAGCGTTCCGGAACGGCGGAAGATTGCCTTGTTGACTCGAATACTTTTGGAATCGCTGTCTCCAGAAAATTTCGTCGCGACCAATCCCGCCGTGCTTCGCGCCACGCGCGTTGAACGGGGGCGCAATTTCCTGAGGGGGATGCAAAATTTCACACGGGATGTCGGCATTTCCGGCTGGCCACCCAGAGTATCGAAGGTCAACCCGAAAGCATTCGAAGTCGGGAAGACGGTTGCCGCGACCCCGGGAAAGGTCATTTGGCGAAACAGGCTCTTCGAATTGATCCAGTATGACCCACAGAGCCGCACGGTTTACGAAGTTCCGTTTCTCTTCGTTCCGCCGTGGATCAACAAGTATTTCATCCTGGATCTTCAACCCGGGAAATCGATGGTTCGCTGGCTCTTGCGGAATGGCCACAGCGTATTTCTGATCTCCTGGATCAATCCGGATGAAACGCTCGCACGAGCCGGACTCGACACCTACTTCCTCGAAGGCGCGATGGCGGCAATCGACCGCGTGAGCGAGGAAACCGGGCAGCAGCGAGTGAATGTCGCCGGATATTGCATTGGGGGAACGCTCATGGGGGCCGCCCTCGCGCATCTCGCAGGTTCATCCCGCGACAGAATCAATTCCTGCACGTTTTTCGCGAGTCAATTCGACTTTTCGGATGCAGGCGACCTGATGGCGCTGACCGACGAGAGAACCATCAAGCAATTGTCGGAAAAGATGCGAGCGAAAGGCTACCTACCCTCGGGATCCATGGCTGGCAGCTTCGACATGCTGCGTTCTGCGGATCTCTTCTGGCACTTCATTGTTCAGAACTATCTTCTTGGAGTCGAGCCCGGAGAATTCGACCTGCTTTTCTGGAATGCGGATTCCACGCGCATGCCGGCACGCCTGCATGAAGAGTACTTGCGCGGGTTCTATCTCGAGAACCGCCTCGCCCGTTCCGCGCTGCGACTTGACGGGCGTGTGCTGAACCTGTCGGACATTCGCGTGCCCACCTATCACGTGGCTGCCCGAGAGGATCACATTGCGCCACCGGAGTCCGTCTATCGGGGGATGCGTTTGATGGGCGGAGAGAAGCGATTCGTACTTGCCGATTCCGGGCACATCGCCGGCATCATGAATCCGCCTTCGACGAGGAAGCATGCCTTTCGCGCAGACGGAACTGACGCGGCCGCCAGTTTGAAGGACTGGGAAACGGGCGCTGCAGAGCGGACCGGTTCCTGGTGGACCGACTGGAAACGCTGGCTGGCAAGACTTTCCGGAGACCGCACCCCTCCGCGACAACCCGGCGCGACACTCGGCGTTCTTGCGGACGCACCAGGAAACTATGTGCGAATTCGCTACGACGACTGAGTGAAACGCAAATGCGCATCGCCCGACAGGCGCCATCGTTGGACGGTCCCTGGTCGAGGAGGCGGCACTGCTTCTCTCCCCGCACCGTCTATCGCAAGCTCGGGCGGACCGCTGACAGGACCTGGTTGCGAATAAATCGGTCACAGGTGATCGAAGTGTCTCCCGTCGCCAGAAGAGCTTGAGACCCTTGCGCGCCCGACCCGAGGATTCGATCATCGCAAGAAGGTGATGGATCGCAGTTGCGAAGGTCTGCCTGCAACGAAATTACAAGGCCGAGGGAAAATTGGCGGGTATCACCAAATTATGCGTAACCGGCCCTATCAACTGTCCAAATCACCGTCCGAGCAACCGTCTTCGGTTCGAACACGCGCACGGCATTACTCTGCCAGGATTTTTTCTCGCGATTTTGGCATCGGCAACGTGTAGAGCAGCAACCCACCAACGATCAGGAAAGGCAGAACCGTCGCAAGGCCTGCTCGCTGGCTGTCATAGGCCAGCGCAACGCCGCCAACCAGCCACGGTCCGACGAACGCGGTGACCTTTCCCGAGAGCGCATACAGACCGAACATCTCGCTCTCCTTCCCGATCGGAGTCAGCCTCGCCATCAGCGACCGGCTTGCCGATTGGACGGGACCAAAGAACATTCCGATCGCGGCACCCAGAACCCAGAACCAAACCACGCTTTCAATGAGAAGCAACGGCACGCCGAGCACGACAATACTTGTCAAGCCGATCAGAATTGTCGGTTTCGCGCCCAGCCAGTCGTCGAGCCATCCGAATGCCAGCGCCCCGCTGCCGGCGGTGATGTTCAGTAGAGCGCCAAACATGATCACTTCTGAAATTTCCATACCGAAAGTCCCGGCCGCGTAAACGCCTCCAAATGCAAACAAGGTATTGATACCGTCCGTATAGATCATTCTGGCAATCAGGAATCGACCCAGATGGCGATGCTTGGGCAACTGGCGAAGCGTCCGAGCGAGAGCGCTCAAGCCGCTGCGAACCGCGGTCGCGGCGGGCAGGCCCTTCCCGTGTCGGTCCGGCGTCCACAAGAACAGCGGAAGACAGAAGACGGCCAACCAGAGTGCCGCGATCGGCCCTGCCACGCGGACATGCTCCGCCATGGACTTGTCCAACCCGAAGGGGGGCACTTCAACTTGCACGAATCCCAGCAATACCAGCATCAGGCCGCCGAGCCCGCCAAAATATCCCAGGCCCCAGGCCCAGCCGGAAACCCGCCCGAGCCAACCTGCCGGCACGAGAGTCGGAAGCATTGCATTGTAAAAGACAAGGCCGATCTCAAACGCAAACACCGACACCGCGACCGACCACAGGAGCAGGAGCGTGGATGACGATTCCGGCTTGGCGAACCACAACAGCGCCGAGCCTACAGCCATGATGATCGTGAACACCAGAAGCCATGTTTTTCGGCTTCGACCTTGGTCGGCAATCGATCCCAGGACAGGACTCGCGACGGCGATTGCAAGGGCCGTTGCGCCGATCATGAATGCCCATTGCGATGTCGCAAACGTGGCATCTTCTGCAACGGCCTGTGTAAAGTAAGCGGGAATTACGAACGTCAAGACAATCGCGGGAAACGGCGAGTTCGCCCAATCGTAAAAACACCACGAAGCGACGGACCTGCGGTCCATCGTGATTGATTCAGGATTTTCCGACATGGACATGAGCCTACTCCTAACCGACAGCCCTCGTCCCGAAATCAACGGGACCGGTCAGCCATAGTATCTTCACTGACCGGCGCCTGTCTGCCAAGATCGGAATTTCGCGGGGATCCAAGTGGGGACATGATGCCCGGGACCTCTACGCCAAACGGCAGGGCGCGTGCGCCAAGGCATCCCTCAATCGCCCCTCCATGCGAAACCGTGTGAATTGTTCGATCAGGGTTTCCGCCGGACTTTTCAGCCACCTTTCCGGATATCGAACACCCAAATTCCAGCCGTTCCGTTGCGCTCACGGACCAGCTTGTGCCCCTGTTCCGCGCAAAGGTGCATTACGTCGATCGGCGCCGCAGGATCATCGGCATAGAGACGAAGCAACTCGCCGTCTGCGAGCGCGGAAAGTCGCTTTTGCGCCTTGAGCACCGGCAGGGGACACTTCAATCCCGTTGCGTCAAGTTCTTGCGCAACTGGAACATCTCGATCCTGGCCTTCAGTTTCTGGGTTCATCTTCGCCCGACTCATGAGAATCCGGAATTTCCGGTCCTTGAACCGGAATTACGTAGTCTTCCGTCAACCATTTACCCAAGTCCGCATCCGCGCAACGCTTCGAACAAAACGGATGCCATTCGGCCGCCGCAGCAGCGCCGCAGTACGAGCATTCTTCTTCAACAAACGACACGATCAGAGCCGACCGGTAAAGCACTCTTGCACCGGCCGACGGTCCTTTCGGCGAGAAATTTCGTAGAGACCCGCCTCGGTCCATCCGTAGGCCCGACCTCCCGCCGGGTCCCGGCGCAACGCGGCGATGATCTCGCGTTCGATTCTTTCATCGTCCGTGTCCGAGCCGTGCGGAAAATCAACGACAACGATACCCGCCAGACCCCGCAGCCTCAGCTGCCTGGGAATTTCTCGCGCCGCAACTCTCCCTACTTCGACAGTAGACCTGCGCTCCAATTCGCCGCTTCCTGCATTGACATCAATCGCGACGAGCGCCGCCGTCGGTTCAACGGCAATCCAACCTCCCCCTGCAAGATCAACCTTGGCATGCAGGAGCGACCGGAACTGAGAATCCAGGTCTTCGAGATCCAGCAAATCGTCTTCGCTCTGCAATCGAATCATTCCGTCGGGTTCCTCGCCGCCCAACGCCATGTCCAGAGAGCCTCCGGCGCCCGTCACCTGAACAGCCGACTGGACCGGCCAGTCGACCAAAGCCCTTTGCACCGGTCCGGGAGCTTCCAGAATCGTCCGCGGTTCTCCCACGGAGGCTTGTTCGCGGAAATCGTCCAGTCGTTCGAGCAAGAAATCGACTTCCTCGACGAGATCGTCCTCATCAACGTTCTCGGCCGCCGTCCGCAACACGATTCTCACATCCGTTGCGTAAGACTCTATGGCATCCCGGAGGCGGTCTCTTTCTTCCTCGTCCGCGATCCGTCTTGAAACGGCCACGCCATCTCCGCCGCTGATCACCACCGACCACCGTCCCGGTACTGAAACCGCTTCGCTTACGCGGGCGGCCTTGTTCTCGAAGGCATACCGGTCGACCTGAACGAGAACGAGATCTCCCTCCTCATGCCCGGTCGCCCGGCCGAGAAATCCTGTGCGATTGCCGCCAAGATCGAGGAAAGCAACGCGTCCACCCGCAGCAAGGCGGTCCACTCGAGCTACGCAGACTTCGCCGCGGCGGGGACCCGCATACCGACTCGAATCTTCGGCAAACAAATCCTCCAGCCGACCGTCCACAACCAGCGCGGCCCATTCGCGGCTATCCTCCGCGAACAATACTACGTGCCGACCTTCGCTCATCCGGCCGCACGCTACCATTCGCGATTTCGAAAACGCGAGCGCCTGCTATTACTTGAAACGATAAATGATGCGCCCCTTTGTGAGGTCATACGGCGTCATCTCTACCTGAACGCGATCGCCGGCGAGTACTCGGATTCGGTTTTTGCGCATTTTGCCGGCGGTATGCGCGATAAGTTCATGATCGTTTTCGTCCAACAAGACTCGGAATGTTGCATTCGGCAGCAACTCCGTCACGACGCCAGGAAACTCAAGCGTCTCTTCCTTCGGCATGGGTGCCAAGACCTCCGTACAGACCATCGCCAGGTTTGGTTCATCGCGCCTGTTCGACGCCCTAGCCACAGAATGATGCCTGAGTGCCGGAATTGCAACCGCAACCAGTTGAGTCTTCTTTCTCTGTCGGTCCGCTCATTCTTCCGACGCAGGCCCGAAGACGGCTTCAATTTGCCGAAATATGTGATCCCGCAACTCCCGGTAGGCATGCAGCCGCTGCGCCCTTGAGCCTTCGGAGATCGTCGGATCCAAAGTGGGCCAGTACGCGGTTTCGAGCGCCGAATGCCGCGTGTATTCCAATGCTCGGCGATGCGCTGCCGGCGTGAACGAAACGATCATGTCATATGAACTGAAGTCCTCGCCGTACGCTTCCATTTCTTCAAATGTTCGCGGCTGGTGCGACGAGATGTCGATGTCGATTTCCTGCAATACGCCGACCGCAAATCCGTCCAGCGGTACGCCGCCGCGCACGCCCGTCGATTGCACATAGACCCGACGGCCATGAATGGACTTCATGATGCCCTCCGCCATTGGCGACCGCACGACGTTGTAGTCACAGGCGAATACCACGCTCTTGGGACTTCCGCCGCCGGGAGGAAACTGCACCGATCATCCCCTGAAATGCAACACGCAGACCAGCGTGAACAGACGTCTCGCCGTCGGCATGTCGATCTCGATCTTGCCTTCAAGGCGATCGACGAGAAGGCGTGCGCCTTCGTCATGGATTCCGCGACGTCCCATATCAATGGCCTCGATCTTGTGCGGAGGCAGGCGCCGAATGGCCTCGAAGTAGCTCTCGCAGATTGCAAAGTAGTCTTTGACGGCCGACCGGAACGGGGTCAGCGACAGATGAAGTTCGGTAGCAATATCTCCGTTGGCGCAGCTGACCGAAAACACCAGCCGGCCTTCCTGCACCGCAAGAGCCAGCGCATAGGGGCCGGATGGCGGCTCCGCGTTCTTGCGCGGAACGACCTGGAAGCTGTTGTCCTCGAGAAGGTCGAAGATCGCTACGCGCCGTTCCTGTTCGATCTCTGCGGTCGGTGTGGGCAGGCCGGTTGTGTCGAGGTCGACCGACGCCAGACGGTTGGAGGAGCCGGTCAAGACTCTGTCCCGCTATCCTCCGGCAGGCGGCAGCGCATGGAAAGGGCGTGCGCTTCAAAGCCTTCTGCGCGCGCCAGCCTCTCCGCCGTTGGCCCGAGCGAACTGATCGAAGCCTGACCGGCGCGTATCAGGCTTGTTCGCTTCATGAACGTCATGGTGGAAAGCCCTGAGGAAAACCGGGCGGCGCCGCCGGTCGGCAGTACGTGACTCGGACCCGCGACATAATCGCCGAAAACCTCCGGTGTGGCGCTTCCAACGAATACCGCCCCGGCATGACGCACCGCCTCGACCAGGCACGGCGCCTGACGCGAGCATAGCTGCAGGTGCTCGGGGGCAATGCGGTTTGCGAGCGCCATGGCAGTTTCGAGATTGTTGACGAGAATGATCGCGCCGTTCGCATCCCAACTCGCCCGCGCGGTTTCGGGCGATTCCAGTTTCGAGAGGGCTTCTTCGACTGATTGTTCGACTTCAATTGCAAGTTCGGGGTGATCTGTAATGAAGATGCATTGCGCCTGCGGATCGTGCTCCGCCTGCGCGAGCAAGTCGAGCGCGACCTGCTTCGGGTCGTTCTCCCCGTCCGCCACCACAACGACTTCGGACGGACCCGCGATCGAATCGATGCCCACACGACCGAACAAACGCCTTTTCGCAGCAGCGACATAGGCGTTTCCGGGCCCTGCGATCAGGTCGACGCGCTGAACCGTCCGGGTGCCGTAGGCCATGGCCGCGATGGCCTGCGCTCCACCAAGCCGAAAAATTGTATGAACGCCTGCCAGCCACGCGGCCAGCAACACAAGCGGGTCGAGCCTTCCTGCCTGCGCGGGGGTGCAAAGAACAATTCTCTCCACGCCCGCGACCTGCGCCGGGATGGCAGACATCAATACGGATGACGGGTATCGCGCCAGGCCGCCGGGAGCGTACAAGCCCGCGGAGTCGATGGGGCGCCATTGCCAACCCAGCTCTACCCCCGCGTAATCCACCCAGCGCACGTCCTCGGGCAGCTGACGCACATGATATGCGCGGATTCTCGCGGCCACGGATTCGAGCGCCGCGCAAACTTCATCGTCGACCTCGTCGGCTCCCCCGTCCCAGTCTTCTTGCGACAATTCAAATCCACCCGTTTCGGCCGGATCGTAGTCATCGAATTGTCTCGTATAGTCCAAGAGGGCTGCATCGCCGCGCAGGCGCACATCGTCGACAATTGCCGCCGCCGCAGCGTCGATTTCCGGCGAAATCGAAGCTTTTCGCTGGATCAGTTCATTGAATACTTGTTCGAAACCCGCTTGCCCGGCGTCCAGGCGCTTCACCACGATCTACGCCCCTGGATCATGTTCGGGCCGCGCCGCGGCGATCCACGGCCGTGACAAGTCCGCCAGCCGCACTTCCAGGCATTCGACTTCGATCGCGATTTCCGCTCCGTTCGCGCAATTCAGGCGGACGACTCCGCTGCAATCCTCTCCCGAATTGAATTCCATGGAGAGCAGACACGCCACCTGGTCCTGCATCTCGCGGTCGATTCCGCGGGAGCGAACGCCGAGCACGCCATCCAGACGCAATGCGGCTGCGACCCGTTCCCCTGTCGCTTCGGAACTTTCGCCTGGCGCTTCCCAACGGAATCGCTGGACGCGGAGCAGAAGGCACCGGCGGCGGGATTGCCAGACGACGTCGCGGCTGAGAAGCAGGGCATCCTGGAGCACCGCCGAAATCACCTGGAGGTCTTCCGGGGTTTCCGCAAGCAGCCTCAGACGGGAATGCGATTCGGGCATGTCCTGCTCCATTCATCCGGGGATCCGGCGGATGCGGGCGCCGCAAGCCGAAAGCTTCTCCACCGTGCGCTCGTACCCCCGATCCAGATGATAGACGCGGTTCACGATCGTGCACCCGTCTGCCGCGAGCGCGGCGAGCACCAGGCTCATCGATGCGCGGAGATCCGTAGCCATTACCGGTGCGCCCTTCAGGGAGCACACTCCTTTAATCAGGGCGCGATTTCCGCGGATCGTGATATCTGCGCCCATGCGGGAGAGTTCCGGGACATGCATGAATCGGTGCTCGAATACCCGCTCCTCGATTTCGCTTTCGCCTTCCGCGATCGCCAGGAGCGCCATCAACTGCGCCTGCAAGTCCGTGGGGAATCCGGGATAGGGCGCCGTATGCAGCGAAAGCGGTCGGATCCGGTCCTCGCGCCTGCCTACAAATATGCCCCGGGGAGCGGGCCTGATTTCAACCCCTGCGTCCTCCAGGACTGCAATGGTCGAGGCTGAATCCTCGGCCCTGCCGCCCAACAGCTGGATTTCGCCTCCGGTGATCGCCGCCGCCGCCATATAGGTGCCGAACTCGATCCGGTCGGGAATGACTTCCAAGCTGGCGCCGGTCATCCGTTCCACACCCTGGATACGGATGGTGGAGCTTCCCGCCCCCTCCACTTCGGAGCCCATGGCATTGAGGAGATCGGCGAGGGCCGAGATTTCGGGCTCGCGGGCGGCATTGACGATTGCGGACTCCCCCCGGGCGAGCGTGGCCGCCATCATGGCGTTTTCCGTGGCTCCCACCGAAACCGCGGGAAATTCGATTCTGGCGCCTCGAAGTCCTTTGGGAGCGCGGGCATCCACGTATCCGTTGGCCAGGTCGAGTTCCGCGCCCAGCGCCGCGAGCGCCATGAGATGCAGCTCGACCCCCCGTTCGCCGATTGCGCACCCTCCAGGAAGCGACACCTTCGCGTTCCCTTCGCGCGCAAGCAGAGGCCCGAGAACCAAGAAACTGGCGCGCATCTTGCGGACGATGTCGTAATGCGCGCGGAAATTCGAAATCAGGGACGCGGTTACCTTGATCTCGGAGCGGTCGCGATCCCAAATTACGCCCGCGCCGAGACTCCGAAGCAGGTCCGACATGGACACGACATCTGCGAGTTCCGGAACGTTGCTCAGTGTGACGGATTCTCCCGTCAGTAGAGTTGCCGGCAACTGGGCCAGGCAGGCGTTCTTTGCGCCACCGATTCGGATCTGCCCCTTGAGTGGAACGCCGCCCTCAATCTCGATGCGATCCAACTAGTTAGCCTTTCCGCCGCCCTGATCCCGCGCGCGTTGCCTTTGTTGAATTTTCCGCCGGCGCAGGTTTTCCCGAAGCGCAAGCGCAAGCCGAATGCGTCGTGATTCGCTTGGAGGCCTCCGGGATTCGCTGTTTGGCGTGCTGCTTGGTTTCTTGGACATCATTTGAGCCTGATACGATTACCTACGTTGCGACTGCGCGACTATTGGATACCAAGCACCATAGCCAAACACGAATTTGCGGGAAAGAATTCTTGCGCCAAGCCTGCCTTTCGCGGTGCCATCACTCCATCTAACGCAGACAGATTCGCCTGGCGCTTTGGCTCGTTTTAGGCCCGATTCGACTATTTTCTTTCCGAAAGAAGCGAGGAATGCGATCCAGCGAACCGTCAAATACGGTCAGTCCGACCTCTTGAATGAGGGGTAAATTCCAGAGTCCGGCGCGGACGAAATCAAGCGGAGTTCCGGTCGCAATCGATTGGGCTGCCTGACTTTCACCTTGATTTCCGCAACCCCTGCACGTCCCCTACCAAGTTTCAGCGCCCTTTTCGAACTGCCTTCTTCAAATGCACTGGATACTTGACGGACCGCGAATCGTTCCTGTTAGAGGGCTAAGTGTTTGACGATTACGGAGATCACTCCGACTTGTTCCTGACACTACTTTTCGAGAGATCGCTGACCATCCTCTGTTGCAATCGTGTGGTACATTAGCAGACCGAGGACTCTGAGTGATTTCACCACGGCAGTTAGTCTTGGGCTCGTATGCGCTCGCCAAACTCACCGTGCTGCCCGCGACCTTGCACGGCGCAACACATGCCTTGGAGAAGTTCTGCGAGGACGCTGGATTTCCAAGTCCTCTCGCCCGAACCGGACGCCGGAAGCGACAGCGAGAACGAACCGAATCACGAGCCGGATTTGGCCGAAGCAACGATAAGAACGAATCGTTTTCTCAATCACGCAAATTGTGGTAAGTACACCTTGTGAAATGACCATGTTGCAAATTTGCCGATAGTTCCGATTGATTTTGGAGTGGGTTGGCTCTGGGTTGCAAACATGGTAGACTGATTTTATAACGCAAAGAGAGGCTCCTTCACGGGCCTCTAAACAAAAGGTTGGAAGGAGCCCACATCAAATGAGAATTTCAAGAATGTTGATTCCGGTCGCGGTCGCTACGTTCGCGCTTCTCGCAGCCGGTTGCAGTGGCGACGGCGACGACACGGATGATATGGATACGGTACCGCCGGTCACCGACGATATGCCCGACACCGACGACACCGACGACACCGACGATACCGATGATACCGATGAAATGGCGCCCACCGAGGAGGATATCGCGGCGATGACGAAGACCGCTAAGGCGATTGAGACGGCAATCAATACTGAAACTGCTCCGACTGGTGACACCATTCCCACGGGTGCAACTGCAGTACATGGCGGTGCTATCACTCTCGTCACTTCTGGTACAGTGCCTGAAGAGAGCGCTTATGCAGGTGCAACGGGCGTCGAGACTCCACAAATTTCCGGGTGGGGTAGCGACACACAAGCGCGTAGCCCCATGGACGGTCCGTCTGAGGTGGTAGTTGTTTATACGAACATTGATATGCCCACAGACACAGCATTCGCGACTGTGTACCCGCTCACTGAAGAACCTGCCTCCGGCGATGATCCTGCCTACATGTACCTGGGTATTTCAAACTCAAATGTGGGGATGGCGTCGGCGGCCGATTTTCCTTCGGCTAAGACCCAGACGCTAACGTACTCTGACGAAATGGACACGGAAAATCCAATGTTCGCGGGCACCTTTGATGGGGCGCAAGGAATGTACCTGTGCACAGCCGAATGTACTGCCGTAACTGATTCAAGTGGAGAACTGAGTTCAGTGACGGGAGACTGGCAATTTGTACCTGCCGAGGGCGTTGAGGTCCCTGTGGCTGACACAGACTATCTGGCGTTCGGGTATTGGTTACAGACGACAACGACAGAAGGCGCCGACGACAGCTACGCGTTCACGGCCTTTGCTAACGGTTCGACTACAGCGATAAACAATGTTGGATCCGTTACAGATGGCAGTGCCGAATATAGTGGGGCCGCAGCTGGTCTGTATGTGAAAAGAGTCTTCAATGACGATGGCACAGAAAAGAGTGCATCCAACGGCAGCTTCATCGCAACGGCAAGTCTAGAGGCAGTGTTTGGCACGCCAGGTAACGTGGCACCAGACGATCAAAATCAGATCGATGGGATGATTACGAACATTATGGACGGCGAGACGCGTGTCTTTGGAGACATTACACTAGGGGGAATTTCACTCGATAATATCACAGATTCTGGCACCACTAGTGTTGCCAACGTCGAAGACGCCGGAGAGTGGACAGCTAGCTTCTTCGGCCCCGCAGACAGAGCGGCGACGGATGAACCGACCGGTGTTGCTGGCCTGTTTGACGCTGCATTTACCAACGGGGTCGTTTCAGGAGCGTACGGAGCAACAATCAGCGAGGAGTAGTATGCGATCAAGAAGACTGGGTGTTTGCCCATGAGAACCTGATCTCACAGACCCACTACTTGAGAAGAGGGCAGCCTACCTTGGGCTGCCCTTTTCTTGGCGCAATTGTTTCCACAAGTGGCCGACGGTCGATGACTATCAAACAAGCCCTTTACCGCCTACTTGCGGCAGCTGCTTTCAGCCTGTTCCCTATACTGTTATTGAACGCCGACGACGAACCGCCGCCTCAGTCCGAATCTGGAGTAGTAGAGGCACGAATGTTGGTCGAGGCTGGCAAATTTCAAGAAGCGTTATCCTTACTGCGGCCACTAGCACAGGTTTATCCGGAACGCACGGACATCCTCTTTCTTTTCGGCTTGGCGGCGATCGAGAATTCCCGCCGCCTGGAGATCACCGAAGCAGACCAGAGGGCGTCGTTGGACGAAGCCATTGCAGCCCTTCGCCGCATATTAACTAATCGCCCCGAACTGGTTCGCGTTCGTCTTGAACTGGCGCGAGCCTTCTTTTTCAGTGGCGAGGACAGCCTGGCGCGAAGTCATTTCGAGCGTGTGCTGGCGGGCAACCCGCCTGAGCCCGTAGTGGTCAATATTCGGCGATTTCTTGCCGAAATCCGGGCACGGCGGCGGTGGACGATGTACTTTGGGGCCGCACTGGCGCCGGACAGCAATATCGGCGGGTCTTCGGACGAGGAGATCATCTATATTTTCGACTTGCCTTTCCGCCGCACCGCGACAGAACTGACGACTTCGGGCGTGGGTGTTTCCGTGTGGATGGGCGGAGAGTACCAGTACCCTCTGGGCGATCAGGTGCGGCTCCGCATGGGCGGGGACATGGGTGGGCAAGAATACGCGGAAAGCAATTTCGATCAGACTTTCCTGTCGGTCCATGCTGGCCCGCGCTGGCTATTGGATGAGGACACCGATGTCAGCGTGGTTGGCAACGTCCGCCGCAGCTGGACTGGCACCGTTCCGCATAATGATGACTTCGGCGTTCGTATCGAAATCAGACACAAACTTACTTCTAGGATATCGGTCAACGGGCGAGCATCCTGGCACCGGCGCGACTACCGGACACAGGATATCTATGACGGGCCGGCCCAGAACCACTCGTTGGGCGGTACCTGGATTATCACGCCGACCTTGCAGGCCGAAGCCGCAGCAGGATACTCCCGCGAGAGGCCGAAATCGGAAGCCTGGCGAAATTCCACCCGCTGGATTCGCTTGGGTGCCTCCGTTGCCCTGCCACTCGGTATCAACCTGAGCGGAAGCGGAGAATTGCGCTGGACGACATACGAGGGCAGCTGGTACCCCTATACGCGCGACGGGTCGGCGCGGGAAGACCGAACTCGTATCCTGCGCGCATCGGTCCACGACCGCGACTTCACCCTGTACGGCTTTAGTCCGCAATTGGTGGTAACGAACGAAGTACGGGAAACCAACGCTCAGCTCTATGACTACAAGCGTACACGCGGAGAGCTGCGCCTCGTGCGGCAATTCTAGGGTCTGCGCGACCTCTTCTTCTTCTGTGTAAGCCGACGGAGCGCCGCTCGCCCACCGCCTCAAAATAGCGCGTTGACGGATTGCATTGACGCTACAATACCCGCTCGGAGGCACGTCGGAGTATAGCATGCCGCCTGAAACATTCACATCTCCATCGATTTTCGTAGAACCGCACAGCATTCACCCTGAATGGCAGAATTCCCGTGATTTTTCGCCGACGCCACACCAGCGCCGAAACCAAGCCGCTCCTGCATCTGGGCTGAACGGCTCGGAACCGCGGGAACCATTCTGCCTTGTCGGCATTTCGCCCAGGACGAATCGTTCCAGGCCTTCCAGTGCAGTCGGAAATCGGCAAATCGTCGCGGACAGCGATCTTGCAACATGTTCGGTAACTTGTCGGAAATAGATCGCCATGCGCAAACGCATTCGAGAACTTGACCCTTCGCTTGTCGTCGCTAGGCTTGCGTGCAGTGCCGCCGTAGCTCAGGGGCAGAGCACACCCTTGGTATCAATTGCCCGCCCGCCGGGAAACCGCCGGGAGCGCACCGTTCAAATTCGGGGAACGCTTCGGGCGCACCGCCCATGCCAATCCCGAGCCAAGCCCGGATCTCCGGGAAGGTGTAGAGGCCAGACGGACGGGACCTGCGCCGTCATGCGGCATGGTCAAGGGATGGTCCAGACCGCAAACTCCGGGAGGAGGCCGCGAAAGCGGTAGCGGCAGGAAGGGTGGGGTCGCGAGTTCGATTCTCGCCGGCGGCACCAGACAAGCCCGCGCAAGGGAAAAAGACCGCTTGCGCGAACAGGTACTGGAATGATATCTACCCCGGCAAATGCTTCGGCAGAAGATTTGCGCAGTCGAAGGGGAGTCAAGATGGAACAATCCAGTTTTTCGTTCGAAGAACTTCTCGCTTGCGCAAAGGGAGAGCTTTTCGGGCCGGGCAACGCCCAGCTTCCGGCGCCCCCCATGCTTATGATGGATCGCATCACGCATATCTCCGATACCGGAGGCGCGCACGGCCAGGGACAGGTCGTAGCCGAGTTCGATGTGAAACCGGACAGGTGGTTCTTCGATTGCCATTTCCCGAATGACCCCGTCATGCCGGGTTGCCTTGGACTGGACGCGCTCTGGCAGATGACCGGATTTTTCCTGGGCTGGCTTGGCGAAAAAGGCCGCGGCCGCGCCCTCGGCGTCGGCGAAGTGAAATTCAGTGGCATGATCACGCCCGCCATTCGCACGGTTCGATATATCGTCGATATCCGCCGCGTACGGCGGGGCAAGGTCGTGCTCGGAATTGCGGACGGCATGCTGGAAGCGGACGGTCAGAAGGTATTTTCTTCCATCGGTATGCGGGTTGGCCTCTTCCGAAGCCCCACTTCCGCCTGAACCGCCCCCCATCCCGAACATACAGGTTTAACCGGTAAGATGCGCCGCGTAGTCGTCACTGGCCTCGGCATCGTATCCGCGATCGGAAACGACATCGAGGAGGTCGATGCCTCTCTCCGCGAAGGCCGCTCCGGGATTGTGTTCGCGGAAGACTACGCCGAAATGGGATTTCGCAGCCAGGTCAAGGGGCAGCCAAATCTTGACCCGAGCGAGGCCGTAGATCGCCGCAGGCGACGCTTCATGGGTGATGGAGCCGCATGGAATTGCGTTGCGATGGAACAGGCAATCGCGGACGCGGGTCTGGAAGCGTCGGAAGTTTCCAACGACCGGACCGGTCTCATCATGGGTTCCGGCGGGCCGTCAACCAAGAATCAGGTGCTGTCGAGCGATATCGCCAGGGAAAAGGGAGTGCGAAAAGTCGGCCCCTTCATGGTGCCCCGGGTGATGTCCTCGACAAATTCCGCAACACTGGCAACCCTGTTCCGGATTCGAGGGCCGAGTTACTCCATATCATCCGCGTGCGCGACTTCGGCCCATTGCATCGGAAACGGCGCCGAGATGATTCAGTGGAACAAGCAGGACATCGTGTTCGCGGGAGGCGGCGAAGAACTCGACTGGACGCTTTCCCACTTGTTCGACGCCATGGGGGCGCTTTCCTCCGGCTTCAACGAAACGCCGGACATCGCCTCCCGTGCCTTCTGCACGCGCCGTGATGGATTTGTGATTGCCGGCGGGGCCGGCGTCCTGGTGCTCGAAGAAGCTGAACACGCAAAGGCGCGCGGCGCCAAGGTTTACGCGGAATTGACCGGTTATGGCGCCAGTTCGGACGGGTTCGACATGGTGCAGCCATCCGGCGAAGGCGCGGTTCGGTGCATGCGCCATGCCATCGCCACGCTCGGCGACCGCCAGGTGGACTACATCAACGCGCACGGCACATCGACCCCGGTCGGGGACGAAAAGGAACTCGCGGCAATTCGGGAGACATTTGGCAACGATCTGCCGCATCTCAGTTCCACAAAATCGCTGACCGGTCATTCGCTCGGCGCGACCGGGGTTCAGGAGGCCATTTACAGCCTTCTCATGTTGCGGGGAGACTACGTCGCGGCCTCCGCGCATATCGACGAACTGATGCCGGAAGCCGAAGGCATGCGGGTCGCCCGGAAAAGAATCGACGACGCGGGCCTGGATACGGTCATGTCCAACAGTTTCGGTTTCGGCGGCACCAACGCCTGCCTGGTCTTCTCCCGCTACCGGAAATAGAAGAAATCCCCGATGTGCGCTGCACCCGCGATGGACGGTAAGCGTGGACTGGTTGTCGGCGTCGCCAACGACCACTCCATCGCCTGGGGAATCGCCCGCACCCTGGCCGCGAATGGTGCGGATCTCGCCTTCACCTATCAGGGGGAAGCGTTCGGGCGCCGCGTACGCCCGCTCGCGAAGAGCGTCGGCTCCTCGCTGGTTTGGCCCGCCGATATGGAAGATCCCGATTCTCTCGGCAATGTATTCTCCGAACTCGCCGAACGGTGGGGAGCTCTGGACTTTCTGGTTCACTCCGTAGCCTGGTCGGACAAGTCCGAGCTGACGGGCCTCTACCTCGATACAAGTCGCACGAACTTCCTGCGTACCCTGGACATTTCCTGCTTTTCCTTCACGGATCTTGCGCAGCGCGCCCGCCCTCTGATGTCGAGCGGCGGCGCAATGCTGACGCTCACCTACCTCGGGTCCGAAAGAGTGATGCCCAACTACAACGTCATGGGCGTCGCGAAAGCGGCCCTGGAGGCAAGCGTGCGATACCTTGCGAGCGATCTCGGACCGAACGGAATTCGCGTGAACGCGCTTTCCCCGGGACCCATGCGAACGTTGGCGGGTTCGGCAATCGGCGGCGCCCGCAAAGTCTACAAGGCTACGGCGGAAAGCGCTCCGCTTCGCAGAAATGCAACGATCGACGAAGTCGGCAACGCGGCGCTGTTTCTGCTCTCCGACCTGGGGGCAGGCGTGACCGGCGAAATCGTGTACGTGGATTCAGGGTATCACGCGATGGGAATGGCGATCGAAGAAAAGCTCTGATCCTCCTGATTCGCCTCGTTCCGAGGCCAATCAGTCCTCGGCAATGGGACGCACAACTTCCACGCCAAACTGATGCGCCGTCTCCACAAGTTCTTCCCAGAAAGACTCTCCGAATGTCCGGACCACGAACAGGTCGAACGCAATTTCGCTGTTGCTGCCGGTCCGCAGCACCGTCGCCGAGAGATGATCGAAAAGGCCGGTCGCCACGGCGCCAACCGGAAACGCTCCCTCAGAAAGATCCACCGCCAGATACCGGTTGATGAGGGCGGCGGCATTGCGTCCGGCCGCGCGGATCACGGTTCGCGAATGCGACAGGTCCAGCGCCGCACCCGACTCCGACCGGATCTCGAAGAGAGATTGAGAACCCTCTTCGCCTGCGCCGATCGCCCACCATTTCAAGGGTTCGATGCGCGCCAGGCGCCCTCCGGACCAGGGCGTGGAGCCGCCGGGCCCTGGCGCCGTTTCCGCTCCGCCCAGTTCCGCCGCCCAGGACCCTACTTCCTGCAGGGTTTCCGGCCAGGCTGCAATCTGCACAATTCTCGGATCGCGCATTTCCGCAAGGACGACCCCCGGTCCTGCATTCCCGATATGGCCGAATTGGCCGGTTTCGTAGTTTGCGGCCAGCGCCGACACCCGATCAGCCACGCAACCGTTCTCCCCCTGGGTCGAACATGTGCGGAGAGACGATGCGCGCGCGTGTACGCCTGTTGTTCACCGGGTCCGCCACAACCACGATCTGTCCTTCCCACGCGGCTGCGCCTCCCCGCGCGAACCCCAGGCCGATCCAGTGCCCCAGACCGGGAGAATGCGTAACCGCCGTTACCCAGCCCTCGCCATGGCCGGCAACATTGTCCTCTGCGCACAGGATCGAGCCGGAGGCGAATCGAGCCGACTCGTCGACAGGAAATACGCCGACGAGACTGGGACGGTCGTCACTCTGCAATTCGGGGCGTTCGCCCAGAACCTTGCCGATAAACGGTTTCTTTTTTGAGGCCATGCGGCCCAGACCGGCGTCCCCAAGCGATACGCGCCCGTCGAGTTCAGCGACCGTGACATGCCCCTTCTCAACCCGGAGCGCACCCAGCGCCTCCAGTCCATACGCCGCGCCCCCTTCTCTGCGCACCTCCTGCAAGAGAACCGACATCAGCGCGTCTCCGTAGTCCGACTCCACATAGACTTCGTAGCCCAATTCCCCGGAGAAACTGATGCGGGCAATGCGGCAAGGAATAGCCCCGCTCGATACGCGCACCTGGCCTTCGCGCACCCCCATATACGGAAACCCTTCGTCGGTCATGTCCAGGTCCACCACGACGCGCTCCAGCACCGTTCGGGAATTCGGTCCCGCGACCGCCGCCGCCGCCCACTGGTCGGTGACCGAGGTGACGTGCACGCGCAATTCGGGAAACCGCGTGGCCAGCAAGTTCTCCAGCCACGCCATCACCGGCCCGGCCTGCGCCGTGGTCGCGGTCATGAAAAACTCGTGCTCGGACAGTCTCCAGGTTGTCCCGTCGTCGAACACAATGCCGTCATCTCGCAGCATGACGCCGTAGCGGGCACGCCCGACGGGCATTTGTGAAAAACCGTTGACGTAGACGTGATCCAGGAATTGCGGCGCATCCGGCCCTTGAACCGCAATCTTTCCAAGCGTCGATACATCGGCAAGGCCGACGGTCTTCCGGGCCGTTTCCGCTTCCCGGACATAGGCCTCCTCAACGCCTTCCCCCATCTCCGGATAGTACCAGGGGCGTTTCCAGAGCCCGGAATCGATCATCAACGCCCCATTCCGATAGTGCCAATGGTGCGCGGGCGTCCGGCGGATCGGACGGAAATGCCGGCCCCGCGCCCTGCCGGCCAAGGCGCCGATTTCGACCGGTTCGTACGGTGGCCGAAACGTCGTGATCCCGCACTCCGCGAGCGGCAGACCGCGTTCTTCGGAGAGAATGCCGAGCCCGATCACGTTGCTCGTCTTGCCCTGATCGGGAGACATCCCGAGGGTGGTATACCGTTTGACGTGTTCGGCCGCCGAATACCCTTCCCGGGCCGATAACCGAATGTCCGCGGCCGAAACATCGTTCTGCAGGTCCACAAAGCTCTTGCCGCCGGAATCGCCCGCGATTCGCACTTCATAGACGGGTTGGATCGGGATCTCCCAACCGCCGCGAGGCGGGTATTCCGGTCCATCTGCCGCTCCACCCAGTTCTCGAGCCGCCGCCGAACCGGCGGCGCGCCCGGAAACCACGCACGCATCCGTGTTCCAGATTCCCCGCACCGAACCGGCCGTCAGGAAGCCCGCCGTCTCCTCCGGCGGCACGAACGCCGCGATGTCTTCGTCCCAGTCCGGCCGGATTCCACGATGACAAAGCAAGTGAACGGCAGGGTTCCAGCCGCCCGACACCGCTACAACGTCGCAACGCAACCGCAGCGGCTTGACGGTGGCTTCCCCCGGTGGCGCGAGTTCCACGGTCTTCACTCCGCGACCGCCCAGGACCCGTCTGGGCGCCATGCCCCGCAAGACCTCAAAGCCCGCCGTTCCGGCCTGCGGGGGACCCTCCGGCCGGGAATCCGCCAAGGTCACCGCGATTCCCGCTTCCGCCAGATCCCTCGCCACTTCGTAGCCGGAGTCGTTTGTGGCCACGACCACCGCACGGCGGCCCGGCGCAACGCCGAACCGGTTCACATAGCAACTGCTGGCGGACGCCAGCATGACGCCCGGACGGTCGTTGCCCGGAAACGCGATGCCGCGTTCGTGCGCCCCGGACGCAACAATCGTGCGTGCGGCGCGAACCACCCAGAACCGGCTGCGGTAGCCTCCCGCATTTTCGGCGTCGTTCGAGCGCTCGTGCATTCCGGCGACTCCGCCGTCATAGAGGCCGAACACGGTCGTACGAGGAAAGATGCGCACACGGGGATGCGACCGAAGAGCGGATTCCCTCGCTGCAAGCCAGTCGGTTGCGGGAGTGCCTTCCACTTGGCCGCTTTCCGAAAGCAGCGAGCCTCCGAGCGAAAAGTCCTGCTCCGCAAGAATCACTTCGAGCCCTGCTTCCGCGCCGGCCTCCGCTGCCGCGAGTCCTGCCGGACCGGAGCCGACCACCAGGAGGTCGCAAAAGGCGTTGGCGCGCTCGTAGCGGTCCGGGTCCGGCGCCCGCGAGGCACGGCCCATGCCGGCCGAGCGCCGAATGAAGTGTTCGCAAAACATCCAGAAACGGGTGCCCGAAAACGGTCCGATGAAGGTCTTGTAATAGAATCCCGCGGGCAGGAAAGGTGACAACAGGGAACTCGCCGAACCCAGATCGAATCGGACATTGGGCCACGCGTTCTGACCAAATGCCTGAAGTCCATCCACCAACTCGACCATGGTCGCCTTGGTGTTCGGCGCTGCCGCCGGATCACGCCCGATGGTCACATAGGCGTTGGATTCCTCGACGCCTGCACTCATGATTCCGCGCGGCCGGTGGTATTTGAAGCTTCGCCCTACGGCGCGCTCCCCCGACGCCATCAGCGCCGAGGCAAGGCTGTCTCCCGGATGCCCGGAGAGCGCGCGGCCGTCCCACCGGAAACCGATCGATCTTGCCCGGTCGATTCGGCCGCCGGACGCCAGCCGATAGCCCGTCACTTCACGCCCCTTTCGGCCTCAAGCGCGCTACCGAGTTCGGAATGCGCCGCTCGAACCGACCGGATTTCATGGGTCACGGTGTCGCGCTCGACAACAAGCCAGATCCGGCAGCCATTTGCGTGCTGCCAATACTCCAGGTGCATTCCCGCAGGGTTGTGGCGAAGAAACACGGCCTGGTGCCAGGCCGCGGGATCTTCGCAATCAAGCGCCGGCCAATCCACCGTTGCATCCCCTTCATAGGAAAACTCCGCATGGTCGCGCGGGCCGCAGAACGGACAATCGATTCGCAACATGGCCTAGTGGGCTTTCGGCGTCGGGCCGACGCCTTTTTCGTCGATGTGGATCCCGCGCTCGAACCGGTCGAGCGTGAAGCCCGCATTGATTTCGTGCGGCGCATTGTTGGCGATGGTATGGGCGAAGCACCAGCCGGCAGCCGGGGTCGCCTTGAAACCCCCGTAGTTCCATCCGGCATTCAGATAAAGTCCTTCGACGGGCGTCCGGCAAATGAACGGAGAGCCGTCCATGGACATGTCCACGATCCCCGCCCAGTGACGAACCAGCCGGACCCGTCCGAGACAGGGCATCAGGCTCATTGCACTCCCCGTAACTTCTTCGACGACCGGGAGATTTCCGCGCTGGGAGTACGAATTGTAGGTATCCACATGGCCCCCGAATACCATGCCTCCCTTGTCCGACTGGCTGATGTAGAAGTGTCCGCCGGGAAACGCCATCGATATCACGCAGTCCAGCAGCGGCTTCAAAGGTTCGGTGACAAAGGCCTGCAGGAGATGACTCTCGATCGGCAGGGGTGAAAGGCCCGCCATCGCCGCCACCTGGGTGGTGCGCCCCGCCACCGCGATTCCGACTTTTTCGGCGCCGATCCGGCCCCGGCTGGTTTCTACGCCGCGCACCCGCCCGCCCTCGATTTCGAAGCCGGTGACCTCGCAGTTCTGAATGATGTCGACACCGAGCGCGTCCGCGCCTCTCGCGAATCCCCACGCCACCGCATCGTGGCGGGCGGTGCCCGCCCGCCGCTGCAACACCGCGCCTTCGATTCGAAAACGCGCGTCCGGCGCAAAGTCCAGATGCGGAACCAGCTTCTGCACTTCCTCGCGCGTGAGAATTTCCGCATCGATCCCGTTCAGCCGCATGGTATTGGCTCGGCGCGTGGCGGAATCACGTTCCGAAGGAGAGTAGAACAGGATGAGCTGCCCGCGCTGGCTGAACATCACGTTGTAATTCAATTCCTGGGAAAGGTTTTCCCACAATTTCAGCGAATGTTCGTAGAACCCGGTGTTCGGCGGAATCATGTAATTCGATCGGACGATCGTGGTATTTCGGCCGACATTGCCGGATCCGATCCAGCCCTTTTCAAGCAGCGCGACCCGCTTGATCCCGTGCCGCCGAGCGAGGTAATAGGCCGTCGCCAGCCCGTGACCCCCACCCCCGACGATCACGACGTCGTAGGAAGGTCTTGGCTCCGGCATCCTCCATGCCGGCTTCCAGAGGCGCTGGCCAGCGAGGCCGTTCAACAGCAGGGACCATGCGGAATATCGACTCATCGGGCGTTCCGGATGTTCGGTCAAGAATGGAAGAGACTAGTCATCGTGACCGGATCGGCAATCCCTGCAACTCGCCCCGCGCTTCGCCGGTTGCCTCGACGCCAGGTACGAACCCGTCGCGTCCTTCGAATCCCTCATTCGCTCTCGTTCCAGGAAGCGCGGGCCGTCATGCGAACCGATCCGTCCGCGCCTTCGATCCACAGATCCAATCCTCCGTCCCCGGCGCGTCCGCACGCAGCAAATGCTTCCGTATGGAACACAGGCGACCATGCCCGATACGCGAATTCCCGGATCCCCGCATCGTTCTCACCCGAGGCAACCAGCGCGAGATCCAGAAGCGCGGTCGCCAAGAGCGGTCCGTGAACGACGAGGCCCGGATAGCCCTCTGTCTTCCGACAATAGTCGATATCGTAATGGATGCGGTGCGCATTGTAGAGCAAGGCGGAGTATCGGAAGAGCATGCGTTCGTCCACCCGCCACTCCCGCCGAAACCCTGGAACCTCCTTCCGGGAGGAGCCGCGCGGTCGGGAAGAATTCCCGGACGGGCGTGTCCGGTAAGCAATAACCTGGTCTTCGCAAATTCCCGCCTTCCCGTTCGCACAAATTTCGTGGCGAACCGTCACGAAGACCAGCGGACCGGACCGGCCGGTCTTTTCGGCAACGTTGGTGATCCGGGACACCCTGCAGGCGGGAGACCCGAGCCGCGGCAGGGTATGCAAGCGAATCCGCCCCGAGACCCACATGCGTCCGGGCAGTTCCACGGGCGGAAGGAACTCACCGCGTTTCCGGTGGCCATCCGCCCCCAGGTCTGCATGCGACGGCGCTTCGAGGAAGTACACCCAATGCCAACCGGGCAGGAGTTCGTCTCCCGGACCGGAGGCCCCACATTGCAGACCGAGCGCACCCGCTAGCGCTTGCGCGCGCCAAGGGTCGAGTGGATCCCAGACTTCTTCCGACCTGCCCAACCAGGCTTCGAAGCGAGGCTCGCTCTGCAATGTGCGCTTGTGAATCACTTCCGTCATGTTGAACAGGCCCCCGGGCAATCGATGATTGTGTTTGCAATGGCGTCCCGGCGCGGTCTCACGCGTATCCCCGGGGGCACGCGTCTTGCCATCTGCCGCCCTGTTCCGCGGATCTTACCGCTGCGGCAATCGTCGCAACCGACCGGAGGCCATCTTCCGCGCCAGGAAGCGTCGAGGAATTCGGGATCGAACCGCGCCTGTCATATTCCCTGATGAGGGCCGCCAGGTCGCGATAGATATTGGCGAACGCCAGCAGCATACCCTCCGGATGCCCCACGCTGACACGGGAAGCGCCAATCGCCTCCGCAGAAAGGCCGGTCCCGCTCCGCTCCATGATTTCAGTGCGCCCGCCTACCGGGGTCCAGAGCAATTGTTCAGGCCGCTCCTGTTCCCAACGCAGCCCACCCTTCTCCCCGAATATCTGAAAGGTCAGTCCGTGCTGCCGGCCCACCGCGACGGCCGAGGCCCACAGGCGCCCGACAACGCCTTCCTCCATTCGAAAGGCGACAAGCGCGTCATCCTCCAACTCGCGTTCTTCGATGCACGATGCAAGATCCGCTGAAACCCTTACGATCTGGCGTCCGGTAACAAAGGTCGCCATGTGGAGCGCATGTGCGCCTGCGTCGGCAAGGACGCCGGATGCACCGGCAGAGGCCGGGTCGTATCGCCACCGGACACGCGGATTGTCCAGGTCCGCAGTGTCCGCGTGATGGCCGTGCGCGAATTCCGCCACCACCACCCGAACTCTCCCGAGGTCACCCTCGCGCACCATCGACTTCATCTGCCGAACCATGGGATATCCGGAATACCCGAAGTTCACCGCGAATAACCTTTCCTTGGACCGGACGGTGCTGACGATCCTATCCGCCTCTTCCACCCGCATGGTCATCGGTTTCTCGCAAAGAACGTGGAACCCCTCCCGAACGAACGAACCGGCAATTTCAGAATGCGTCGTGTTGGGTGTCGCCACCGTGACGAGGTCGATCCGATCCTCGCGGTCGCGTTCTGATTGAAGCATCTGCTGCCACGTGCCATAGGCCCGATCTGCAGGAATGCCCAGTTTCCGCGCGAATTCCCGTGCGGCTTCCGGAGCCGCGTCAAGCGCACCGGCAACCATTTCGAATTCGCTGTCGAGCGCCGCGGCTAGTCGATGCACCGGCCCGATCTGGCTTCCCTCCCCGCCACCGACCATTCCCCAACGCAACCTAGCCATCGTCACGCACCTTTCCGCTCGGCGCTCGATCTCGCGTTCCGGCTTGCGCACGAGAAAGAAACGGGTTGCAATACCTTGCAGGCAGCCATGTGGATTGCCGGTCGAGTCTTTGGAATTCCGTTGAAACGGCCACGGGCGATCCTCCCGGCATGTGCGCGTCCGAAGTCGTTGCCCGGTTCAGGCGCGGTCGTTCGAATCGTCTTCCACCGCAACCCATTGCCGGGTTCGATGAGACTTCCAGGCAGCATCGATCACCTGCTGCACGGCGAGGCCATCCCGAAACGTGGGCCAGACCGGTGTCCGGGTCTCGATCGCTTTCAAGAAGTCCCGCGCCTCGATGATGATCTGATCCTGGTAGCCCGTCCCGTGTCCCGCGCCTTCGCAGAAATTTCCGTAATCCGGATGCGCAGGTCCCGTCAAGACCTTGCGAAACCCGCGCAGTTCCTCCGGAATCGCACATTCGTAGATCCAGAGCGCGTTCTGATCCTCCTGATCGAACCGAACCGCGCCTTTTGTCCCGGTGACCTCGTAGGCATACCCCATCTTTCGTCCGGTCGCGACCCTGCTGAAGTAGAGATGTCCCATCGCGCCATTGGCAAATCGGCACATGAAATGCCCCTGGTCATCGTTAACGACCGGTTCCGGGCCGTTCGGCCCTGGCCGTGTATCGTGAACGGCTTCGATTTCGGCCGAGAGTTCCTGAATTCGTCCGACGAGGGTCAGCGCAGCATTGACCATGTGCGGTGCAAGATCACCCATTGCGCCGCCGGCCAAGTCGCGTGTTCGCCAAGTCGCGGTCGCTTGGGGGTCAGAAAAGAAATCCTCCGTGTGCTCGCCCCGAAACCAGGTCACTTCACCGATTGCGCCGGACGAAATGAGTTGCCTGGCAAATTGCGTAGCAGGTGTGCGAATGTAGTTATAGCCCACCATGTCCGGAGCCCCGGACCTCTCCGCCGCTTCAACCATGGCCCGACACGCTTCGAGCGAATCGCCGAGCGGTTTCTCACAGAACACGGGCTTTTCGAGCTCGAATGCTGCCTCCGCGATCATTCGATGGGTCGACTGGGGAGAGGCGATGATGATCGCTTCGACATCCGGGTCACGGACCAATTCCTCCCAATCGCCTGTAGACCGCCGAAACCCATAGGCTGAACGGTACTGCGCCGCATTGGCTTCGGTGCTTGCGCAGATCATTTCCAACTCCGGACGCAGGGCCGTGTTGAAAACCGCCCCCACCGCCCGCATGGCGACGGAATGCGCCTTCCCCATGTATCCGCCACCGACAATTCCCATTCTGATTGCAGTCATTCACGGATTCTCCAAAATACGGCTGACCGGACGGATCTCACGTAACGCCATGCCTGCCGGCTGCGTAACCACTGAAGCTGCCCCTAAAGCCGACTAATGCCTTCGGCCCACCGAGTCCGGAAAAACTACCGGGCGGTGCGTGCACCGCAACCCCGAATTGGACACTCTTCAAAGCAATCGGCTGCGATTCCCGGCGTTTGACCGATCTGGTTCCTTGAGCCTCTTCGCTCACGTCCAGGGTTCTCGCCTTTCCCGCCTTCCAGTTCGCCGTACCATTCACCGGCCCTTCGGTAACCTCAAGGCGTCCGTATTCATGCGAACTTCCCGATCGCGGATCGAGGTATTGTCTCCCGGCAATCCTGCCCGGCCAGCGTCGGAACCGCCGGCATGCGCCGGCCCCGAAATTCCTCCGAACAGAAAGCTGCACTCAAGCCGTATGCACCGCGAATCTCCGTCAGAACTCGGACGACGCTTCGGCCCCAAACCTCTCGTTGGCCTCCAGCGTCTCCCGCACGTCGTCCCAAGTCGTGGTGTGATTGAGAATGCATAGCCTGAGCGAGAGCTTCTCGCGGAGCGTTGTGGAGGAAATGAATGCTTGGTCTTCCCAGAAAACGCGGGCAAGCACTTTCCTATTGATTTTGTCCAGGGTTTCTTCGGCGTGACCGGCATTGGCGGGATTGACCCGGAAACACACCACCCCGAGGGATGCAGGGGTCAATAGTTCCAGTACGGGACTTTCTTCAACATACGCCTCGGCCCTGTCGGCCAACTCCATCCCCTTGGATACCGCCCGCCGGAACGCCGACATCCCAAAGGTCTGGACTGACATCCAGATCTTCAGCGCCCTGGCCGAACGGCTCAGTTGCAGTCCGCGGTCTGCAAAATTCGGGTGGTTGGCGCCCCAAATCGTATCCTGAAGAATATCGTGGCGAGTCGCGAAGGGGTTCTCGAGCGTCTCCAGGTCCTTTACCATCAGACAGCCCGCCTCGTAGGGCTGGAAAAACCACTTGTGGGCATCCAACCCAATTGAATCCGCTCGCTCTATTCCGCGCAAGAGCTTCTTGCCCCGCTCGGTAACGACCGCAAAGCCGCCATACGCGGCATCGACATGCATCCAAATGCCTTCCGCCTCGCAATAGTCCGCTATATCCTCCAGCGAATCTATCGCCCCGGTGCTGACCGACCCAGCGTTGGCGGAAACCAGAATCGGATTCAATCCCGCCGAACGATCTTCCGCCACCGCGCGAGAGAGCGCATCGGTATCCAGTCGGAAACGATCGTCGCTCCCAACCAACCGGATGTGCTCCTTTCGAATGCCGGCAATCATTGCTGCGCTGGGGATGGCGCTGTGGCTTTGGTCGCACATGTAGACTGCCGCGCGTTCGGGGTAGCCTGCCGCCTCCCGGGCCGCAACCAGGGCATCGACGCTGGCCGCCGAACCTCCACTAGTCATGATCCCTCCCGCGCTTTCCGGATAGCCGAGCCAGCGCCGGAACCAATCGAGAACAACCAATTCAATGTGGCTCGGCCCGCTTGCCATCAACCAAGTGCCTTGGTTGATGTTGTAGCCCGCCGCCATGAAGTCGGCCAATACTCCCGGCCATGTGGCGGAAGACGGAATGAAGCCGAAACAACGCGGATGATCTAACCGCAGCGAAACTGGTAAAATATCGCGGGCGGCCCACTCCATGACCTCTGCTGCGGAGCTACCGTGTTCGGGCGCATCTTTCATGAATCGTGTTGTCAGATCTTCCCGGAACTCGCCGTCCCAAGCGTCCTGTTCAGGCAGGCTTTCGATTCTATCCACTACAAGCTCTGCCGCCCTCTTCGCTAAATCAAGCATGTGCTCCGGGGACATTCGGAGGCCGACATCCGCCTGACACTCTGTATTCACATCCTGCAACTCTTCGCTGTTCGTCGATGGACACGCATCCTCTTGTTCCATTTCAGACCTCCACGTTGATTGGTTCTCGCTCTCGAGAACCCCCGCCAACAAATATCCCAGTCACGAAGAAGATATCTTTTCGGAACATGTGCCGCTGGCACTTGGCGGGACCATAGACAGGGACTTCAACTCGAACAAACGAGAAAACACGGAGAGTGCCGCCCGATCCGTTCAGAACTCCGCATGCGCCACAGGAAACTTGTCGTATTGCACTCTTCCGCCAGACTTGCCAGCGCGTAGATGGGAGGCGGCATCCGGAGTTGCAACAGAAATTGATGAGGGCCGAGATTGCACGCATGGCCATCTGCGGCCGCTTGGCGAATCGCACCCGGAATACAGGACGCACGCGCATGGCGCGCGGGTCTTCATTCTACTGCTTCCTGGGGTCGAAATCCGATGCCGGAAATCCGACGGATATGGGAACGCCCGCTACCAGTTCAGTCAGCCTCGGAGCAGGATGCCGTTGTCGATCGCGCCGTGTGCTTGCTTGTTGTGGTCGCCCTCAAGTTTCAGTTCGAACATCGATTCGACCGTGTAGCACACGCCAGG
The DNA here is from genome assembly GCA_965219495.1 of Rhodobacterales bacterium. Taxonomy (GTDB): domain Bacteria; phylum Pseudomonadota; class Alphaproteobacteria; order Rhodobacterales; family CAZPXZ01; genus CAZPXZ01. Next base: position 4,413,646 of record OZ244777.1, on the reverse strand, counting down.
ATCACAGCTCTGCAAACCCTCGCCGGAGAGTGACAGCCCCGAACATGGGGTCGACACCCCATGCCGGTTGAACACGCCAAAGCCATACCCGTCCGTAGCCTGTACGCGAGCCCGATTCGGGTTGTCGTTGGCGGCCGGTTTCGCCGCGCCGTACTCCCATAGCCGGTCGACGCCGCTCGAGACATTGCCCCAAGAGGGACGCAGACTCAGCGACTTACGGCGTCCCGAGGCACCCGGATCAAGCCGCACGAGACCGCAAACTCCGGTTTCCTTGTAGTTGCCGGTATGCGCAAGCAAAAAAAGTGCAGCCCCGAATGTCCATGGTGACGCCGTTCTCCGCATCGACATAGCGAAGGCTTGCGCCGACTTCGACGCCGGCTCCGGTTTCCCCGTCACCGCGATCACTGCAAAATCCAGCCTCAATCGCGGGAATGAAACCGGCACCCCGGTGAAGCGCCCAGGTTCGACTGGCAGGAGTATCCCACGCTTTGAGATTCTTGTGATTTGCGGACGGATTTGAGAGAATTCGCAACACTGGCCTGAATCTGAACGGCTTGGGCGCCGTTCGAGGTCTTGCTGCGGAGCTGATCTGTCCCGATTTGGCTTCCCTGCGTCGCCGTGCCGAGTTTCCGCTCGATCGTTATCGGTGTTTGCCCCGGACCTTGCCAAGGACGAGCGCGTGAGGCCACGGATCGAAGGCCGGCCTGCGGCCGGTTCCGCGGCGCCTGCGGCGCCGTGCTGCGCGAGGTGAGGCTCGGTGCCGGCGCGGCCAACCGGCGGCGGGGCAGGCGCGCCAGACTCTTGCGGTCGCGCGCCCCCCGCCGCCGCCGCGCAAGACCCATTGAAACCCGGGCGGACGTCGCATACGCTCCGTCCGTCAGGGGCAGCCCGTGGCTGCCCCGGGGCGCCTCCGGCGCCCTTTCCGATCACAACAAGAAGGAGGCCCCCAAAGCATCCGTTCCAAACGGATGAACCGTTCAGATGTTATAAGAATCTTGGTCAAGTGTTTTCTGATTCTTGGTCAAGTGTGCCAGAACTCCGCAGAGGAACTCGGAAGAACCGTCGGTGCGTTCTCATTGCTTGAGAACGTCCTCCCGCGGGCGATCCGCTCGCTCACTGGACACCCGACCATGCAGGCCGCTTTGGAAGACCCGGACAGCGTCCTCAAGACGGAATTCGCCGGACTTATGGCGGAGACCGAAGCACTGCGGAGGTCACGCAATCGACTATGTCATGGCGCCTGGATAGCGTTCGAGACACCAGTATTGGCAACAGTCCGCTTCTTTCCCAACGGCGAGGTGTTGGACAAGGCCCATCAGCAAATAGCCTCGCTTTACGACCTAACTTGTACCAAGAATCGTGTTATGGATGTCGTCGGAGAACTCGGAACAAAGGTCGAAGTAACACCGGTCCACGACCCGACCGTTCAACTATGGGAGCAAATTGGCCGGGCTGTCGCGACCTTCGGCATGCTTGAAGATCTTCTCCCGAGAGCTCTGTACATAATCACTGGATACCAAAGGGTCGACGAAACAGAGGACACGAACCAACAAGTCGAAGAATGGTGCGCAAGACTCATCAAGAGCATGTCCGACACTCTCGGCGGTTTGGCACTCTCGGCGGTTTGGCACTCTCGGCGGTTTGGCACTCTCGGCGGTTTGGCACTCTCGGCGGTTTGGCACTCTCGGCGGTTTGGCACTCTCGGCGGTTTGGCACTCTCGCTCAAAGCGGCTTGGAAGGAACGTGACGGCGTCCTCCAGCCGGAGAACGCTAAACTTGTGCAGGAAATTCAGGTGCTGACGAAGCTCCGAAATCGCGTCTGTCATGCCACCTACCAAGATTTTATGACACCCGATGTGGCATCAGCAAGGGATGGCCCAATTGACCCCGGTGTCGACAACGAAACCCGAGAAGCCATTGCGATTAGTGCGCTGCAAGATGCCAAGCTTCGAGTAGTGGCCACTATAGCGGCACTCAGGACTGAAGTAAGGACGAGGTACCAGTCAGGATTTCCTGGTGCAAATGATTCTTGATAACGACCTACACTGAGAGTTCGAGGACTACTGATGGTGGCAACACGGCAAACGATCTGCCGCTGCGCAGGCGAGCCACCGAGGTCAATGCTATGGCACCAGTGCAGTCCACCCGGCAAACCCACCGGAACCCGCCATTGCTTTAGCATATCCTCTGGATCCGTTGCATTGCAGCTTTGTTGAAACCAATCCATACTCCTCACAATTCCAATACGTGCAATGGCTTCCGTGAGTGCTCGTAATGGACTCCAGTCGTGTGCGATTTCACTATTGGTTCCATGTATCGTCTGGCTCCTTCCAATTTAGTAAATTCTCTTGACCGTCTTCCTTAAACTATCTCCCTGATAAAATGGATCATTTCCATCAATGCCAAGCCGAGCCTCTAGCAATTTCACAATTCCCGCTTCCTTCCGCCCCCCGGTCAAGCACTCCACGGCCGCTACGAATTCAACTATTGCCATGATGTCACTTTCCTCCCTACAAGCCTTCCAAATGAAGAAAGTTCACTGACACAAATTCAGCAACAAAGGAGAGGCTTTCGGGTGTGCACACGTACTTGTCCAGCACGCTATCATTTGTCCGGCAAGAGAGAAAAGCCCCGCATTTTCAGTCACGAGAACTTCTCATTCGGCTCGATCCAACGGAAAGCCGGGGGGTCTTCCCATTAGACGGGAACCGCCGATCATCCTTGGACCTGGCAATACTGGCACTGTCCGGATAACGCGGGTGCCGTGATCGGTTGGAATACGAAAGTGCTCTAGCACTTGGGATGGCATTGACCACAGCAGAGAAACGGACGCTAGAGCCAGACGCGCGCCAAGAATGGCTCTCCGTTGCGTCGTTTCGGGAGCTAGTCCTTGAGTAACTACTGTACAAACGGTTGGTGCGTTCCCGAGTGCCTCCAAAATACTCGTCTCCTGAGCGGTGTCTCTCGAGGATTTGCGTTTTCTTGCGTGCGTGCCAGAAAAAATACGTGAAATTCTGCGATGCGTGATCTTGGATATGTCGCCGGATTCAAGTGCTCGATTCAGCCAAATTGTTCTTGGTTCAAAACAAACCGGTCCAATTGAAAATGAGCTTTCCGTAGTTTGGGAAAACAACCAGCACCCCAAGGAGGTTCCGCGTTCAGTGTACCCAGCAACACGGTCATTCACTTCCGTTTCTATTTGGGACTTGAGTATACGAGCCACGTTTTCGACTGAATCGCCAAAGTCGAGCTGTGCCAGAACGGGGGCAAAGGCGGCTCTAACCATTGCGTGCCATTCCTTGACAGTGTGAGTGTTCCGCATTGGGGGCGTTTGCTGCCGCATCCAATCCGCGACCTGGCGGATTGCTTGCTCAGTTGTCTTGTTGACCAAGAGTGAGCTGCCGGTTCCGGTTGCAATCCAACCAACCATGTCCTGGAAGTCGTTCGCGGGTGTACTCAACGGATCGATTGATTGGTCTGAATATTGCGACACAATGGTTTGGTACGCTGCATGTATGTCGATCATTGAGGCGATTTCCCAGTCAGTTGAATCAGATTTCAGTTTAAGCGAACAGAATAACTGGATAAACGTGCGTAGCGCCTAGCCGGAAGTCATCAGAGCCCACCGTTTGGACAAAGCACCGTCACTTCGCGCGGCAGGTGGTCCGGAAGGGGAGTATGCCGGTTGCGAGAGATTCCATGCTGGAACGGCATGAGGGGTTGCTCCTGTGCGTCCTGGGGACCCGAACAAATCGGTATTGGTGGCTGGTCCGTTCCCTGCCGAGGTCCGATGACGAGACCGCGTGGTCGCTCCGGCAAAACGCCCTCGGGCGCCAAGGTCCGCGAGCATTTTATCAAACTCGACTACCGGCTTGCTGCTGTACGTGTTATCCAGACCTCGCCCGACCAGTTCAAGATGACTGGCGCGGCGGCGTGCATCGAACCCGCATCCCCCACATGGCCTTGACATGGTAAGGAAACTTTCTTACAGTGTCGCGTGGCACGAGGAGAGCCGCGCATGTCGATCATCCACGAAGTCGCCACGATGACCGCGAAGGGCCAGATCACCCTGCCCAAGACGATCCGTCAGGTACTGGGGGTGGATGTCGGCTCCAAGGTGGCATTCGAACTCCGCAAGGACGGACAGATCGTCGTCAGCCGCGCCGACGCCAAGCATGAAGATCCGGCGATCGGTGCGTTCCTCGACCTGCTCGCCGGCGATATCCAGGCCGGCCGGTATGTTCGGGCGATTCCGGACGATCTGGCGCAGGACATGCTGGAACATGCGCAGCGTGAAGCGGGACCGGACGAGGACATCGACGGCGACCTCTGATGCGGCGCCACGGATGGACGCTGCTATTTCACGATTGCCTCATTGACCAGTTGCGCAAGCTCCACCACGCAGTCCGACGCGCACAACGAAGCGATCCGACGGGGTTCGCATCCAATGCGAACGTCAAGCTGTTCCACCCGCTGAGCCGGTTGATGCTGGAGGTCATCCCGCAGGATCCGTCCCGGGACAAGTACCGCCAGGGCAGCACGCTCGGTCCGCACTACCGCCATTGGCGGCGCGCCAGGATCGGTAGACGGTTCCGATTGTTCTTCCGCTACGATGCCAAGGCGAAGGTGATCGTCTACGCGTGGGTCAATGACCGATCGACGCTGCGCTCTTCGGGGAGCAGGACCGATCCGTACATGGTCTTCGCCAGTATGCTCACGCGGGGAAATCCGCCCGACGACTGGGCCTCATTGATGACCGCATCAAGCCGGGACTGGCAGGGAGGCAAATAACCGCCTTCAGAGTGTGTCGACCCGCGAAGGGATTGTCGCGTTACATGCCGGACGCCCAGCGCAACAAACCGCGTCCAGACTACTCGGAATCCCCCTGCTCGGAACACAGCCTGCTGGGAAAAGAAGTCCACCAATCCCGTGCCGGATTATTCCGTGCCCACTCCAATCCGTGTCCGAAATAGTCCGGTACAAACCGACCTGCTACTGGCGAAAGAATCTGAGAAACAACAACAGTCGTCGCCGTAGCGCGGGATGGCGTCGATCACCGCGCGGGCGGCGCTCGACAGCCACACCGTGCGCGGCCCGGACTTCGAGTCCGGCAGCAGGATGCGCCTGTCCCTGATCCAGTCCCATTGCAGGTTGAGGACCTCGCCGTAGCGGCAGCCGGTCAGCAGCAACAGCCGGATCGCGGCGACCTCGCGCGGGCAGTGGAACTCGTCGCGGGTCAGCACGGCGTTGAGCCGGGCCATCTCCTCGGGCGCGAGGAAGCGCTCCTTCGGCGGCGTCTTGTAGCGCCGGGTGTTCTTGCAGGGATTGCTGTTGTGGGGCCGGTAGCCCCACAGCTCGGCCATGCGCATCATCACCGAGAGCACCGGCATCGAGCGGTTGGCGGTGCCGGGGCGGTCCGCCATGGAGGCGAACCAGTCCCGCACGTGCTCGACGGCGATCTCGTCGACGGCGAGATGCCCGAGCGCCGGGAGGATGTACTTGCGCAGCGCATAGGCGCTGCTCTCCAGCGTGTTCGACTTCCAGTGCCAGGCGAAGCGTTCGAGGAACTCCTCGGCGAACTCGCTCATCGGGCGGCCCGGATATCTCGGGCTGCGCCCGTCGTCCGGTTCGTCGAGCAGGGCCGCCAGCGTCCGGCGCGCTTCCCGGCGCGCCTCGGCCACGCTCATCCGATCGGCTGACCGCAGCGTGACCGAGCGCACCTTGCCGGTGGGCAGCTTGCGGCGCAGGAAGAACGAGCGCTGACCGGACGAGCCGATGCGAAGGCCGAGGCCGGAAACGCGCTCGTCCCAGAGCTCGAAATACTTATCGCGAGGCTTGGCGGCGCGGATGCGCTCGCCGAAGGTGGATCGGGCGGTCATAAGGCGGCTCCTTGGTCGAGCCGAGCGGCCGTTGGTTACAATAGGAAGCGGCCGCGGCGGCGATTGCACAAGGAAGCCCCGCCACCGGGGCCGCATGGAAAGTACCCTAAGGCACTGATTCCAAGAACTTTTCCATCATTCCGTCAAACGGCAAACAGCGACGCCGCCAGGCACTTTCAGTGCGTGGGGTGTGAGTACCAACCGCCGAAGGGCGTCCGCACCGCGCTTCCGTGCCGCTAAAATGCTCGGGCGATCCAAGCTGCTGTGACAGCGGCCTTTAGCCCGAGCGGCGCTTGAGCGATAGCACCCGCCGCGCATATTCGAAAACGGTTCCCGACCCGCCGCGCGGCTTCCGAGCGTTAGTATAGGAAGTGCGAGGTAACAACACATCGCGGAGGTACGTGTGGAATGTGCCTGCAGCGGGGTCCGCGCTATCGGGAGTCGAAGTGGCTAGGCGGCGATCATGCGCACAAGATGAGAGCTTGTCTATGGAACCCGTTTCGCACCGAATGCGCCGACATAGGCGCCGGTGTCGAAGGTGCCGTAGGTTTCGCTGTGGTTCGGGCCATGGAAGTTTCCTTCGAGGCGATCGTTGCCGACGCTCCCAGTGGCGAAGCGGCCGTTAGCCGGCGGCATGTCCGACCAGGCCGGCGAGCCGATGGCAAAACCGGCAATGTCGATCTCGACGCCTACGCGAGGTCGGGACAAGTCGGCGATGGTGACGGTCGCGGTTCCCTGGCGCCGCTGGAACGTGCGGGTAGAGGCAGCTTCGGCGATACCGCTCCAAGTCGCGCTTCCCACACCTGTCGGGTTGGTACCGGTGGTGTCGCCTACCAAATAGGCGACAGCCGCGCTGAAGTCGCCGCTGAAAGAAACGCCTTGTGTCCGTCCGGAAAACGGACCATCGGTTGTTTCGACAGCCGCCCAGCCATACTGACCCCAGAACCCGTAGCTGACGGCCGAGGGTGCGCCCGTGATAGTGACGCCTTGGATACCGCTTGTGGTGTCCAATGTTCCTTTTATGGTTACGGTATCGAAACCACCTCTAGAGCCCAGAGTAACTTCGGTCAGGTTGATGTCGCTATCGGGATCGAGCAAGTCTGCCACGGTAATTTCCGTGGCATCATCTCCGACACAACGTGCACCGGCACACAAATAGCGTTCGACCAAGCGGTCGCTCTCTGTTTGGCCTCCGGCAGACAACTTATAACGGACATGCGAGCTGGAGATGAGCAGGATATCCGCTCGCTCCAGAATTCCCCCAAGCCGTACCACCCTAGGGTCCGACTGAATAAGGTCGAGTTCTTCGTCGCTGAGCCCCGAACTGCTACCGCCGCCTCCGCAAGCGGAAAGGAACAACACTCCGAGGACAGCGGCTAGTGTGGCGAGGCATTTGTTCGAATACATGAAACTTTCCTTTCTTGGCATTGCCGGATCAGCAGGCGCTGCGTAGCTGCACCGTGATGGCCACACGCGACGCAGCCAGTTACTCGCATGAACTGCAAAGGCATTTGATATTCGAATGGCTCGTGGGTGACAAGTGCTGTGACCCTTATGCCAGTGCCTCATCACATGGTGATTTCGGAACAGATGGGCTATCCGGTGCAGCGTCGCCGGATGTCGTAGCGCATTGCTGCGGCGATAAGGATTTCAACCCGTTCCGCGGTTTCCACAAGATGACCATCGGCGAGGTTAGCGTAGCCCGCCGTCGTGCGATGACGCCGGTGCCCGAGCAGGCCGAAACCTGTCCGACACTGCAGGGCAAGCGGGTAAGTCCTCATACACTTAGACATTATATCTTGTACTTTTTTATGTCGAGCGATGCGTTCAAGTCTTTGGATCGATTGGCGAAAAGGGTCAATTCACTCGACATAGTTTTGTGGCTTCCGTTGCAAGATTCAACTCGAGATATGGAGAATCAAGATGCTTCTGGACTCATGGTCCGTATCGCCAGCAAGACCGCAACAGGAACGCAAGTGTTTGATGCATAAGAAGTAAGGTTTTTTCGCAAGGTTGGTTCGGAACTGCGCAGCAACTCTTCAATGAGGCGTTTGCGCTGTAGCCAATTTTTTTGTTCGGGCCGCCTTTCGTGAGGTAGCTAGCGGGGTCTGCATCGACCTTTTGCTGCCTTCCGGCGGCGCCGAGGCGCCAGGGTCGGCTTGAGTTCGGCGGCATTCTGGCGAACAAGGCTGTTTTGGTGGCCGCAAGCCCCGCGGGCGGAATCGGGGCGCGGCCCGGTTTCGCTGCCGGGCGGTTTCGGCGGCGATGCAGTGGGGAACCCTATCCGGTGTCGTGGACCGGTATGGCGCCAACCAGGGATCGCATTTGTTGCTTGCGGCCAGCGCGGAGATGGCCGAGCGCCAGGGCCATCATCACCGCCATCGCGAGGCCGACCCGAGCGGTCATCTTTGCCTTGCCGCGAATGGTGTGGCGCTCGAACCGGAAGCCATTGTCGAGGCGGCTGTAGATGCGCTCCATCGCGCTCCGGCGATTGTATCCGCGCCGCCAGGACGGGCTGCCATGCGGAGTCGGGGTGAAGATGCGGCGGTTGTGCTTCTCCAGGTCGATGCGGACCACCCGGCCGAACGCCCCCGCCTTGCAGCCGGCGTCCTTGTGGCAGTCGTCCCGTCCCTCGCATGCGAAGCCACAGGCGGCGGCCGGGCAACGGTACTTGAGAGTCGAGCGGTCGGCCTCGAACCCCTGGAACGCCATCGGGCGCTCGGTTCCGGTGGCCGGGCACTTGCAGATCACCTCCCCTCTCTCGGTATGGTGAATGCAGTCGTTGCGATCCGGGAAGAGCGGACGCGAAATCGGCTTGGCCGGGTCGTAGCCCGCTTGCTTCTTTTCGGCGCTCCACAGCGCCCGGCTGTCGATCAGCGGGCGGATCCGGTGCTGGTCCCAGAGCGTGGCTTTCAGCGGGCCGCTGTCGAGGCCGCGGTCGGCGCTGAACTCCTTGCAGCGCTCCGCCAGGGCCGGGGTCTCCTCGAAGAGCCGCTCCGAAAGCCGCTCCAGTTCCTTGACTTCCGACACCGAAGCCCGGGTCACGCTGGCCGCCACCGGGATTTCGTACTGCGTGTCGGCAATCGTATGGACGCGGTAGCCGAACCAACTCTTGATCTTCTTCCAGGGTTTGCCGGTCTTGGCGTTCATCCCGTGCGTCTCGTGCTTGCCCCAATCCGCGTCCGCATCCGAGGTCTTGCCCGTGACCCGGTTCCGGGTGCCCGTCGAATGGCTCTCCATCGCCTTGCCGTCATAGCCGAGGAATTCGCCGAAATCGTCCGCTTCCTCCATCAGTTGCTCCCGCATCGTCCGGATCATGGCGGCGATCATCCCCTGCTCCTCCTCCAGTTCCATCACCGCACGCAGGAACCGGCTGAAGTTGCAGGCGTCCGGCGCCGGATCGCGCAGCGGCTGCGGAAGGTAGATCACCGTCGAGCCGTCCGCCTCCGCCACTCCCCGCTTCGGCGCGCTCTGCCGGGGAAGCGCCGGAAATCCGCAGAGTGCGAGCAGCGCCGAATTGCGCTGCAGCTCGCGCAGCAGCGATTGCGCGGACTCGTGCTGAAAGACGATGCCGGCCAGCATCGCCCGCCACATCGCCACCACCGGATAATCGTCGCGCCCGTGCCCGCGCCGCTCTTCGAGCGCGTCCAGGATGTCGCCGTCCGGCATCGTATCCAGCACCAGTTGCAGGCGCTGGAGTTCGGGGCGCTGTTCGACATCCGCCCAGGAAAAGAGTAGGTTGCTTGAGGCCGTCATGTCGTTCCCTCCGTGGAACATCGCTTCTTAAATTCACACCTATTCTAGCACATGACGGCCGCAAATACGAGCGTATTGTCTCGTATCCGGCTGAAAAATATTGCAAGTCTTTCAATTCCGGAGCATGGGCGGCGTGGGGTGGAAATTCCGCCGGCCGGGCGAAATTCGCCGGTTTGACGGCGTATTCAGGGGATTCCTGGGGTAAAGAGAATCTGAACGCTGTGAAACGCTCGACAAGCCAATGGGTTAGAACAGCGCAAAGGCCTCTCAATTACTCTCGGAACTAGCCGTCCAGGATACTGAACAGCAAACCGCCCGCATAGACTTATGTCGAGTAAATTTTACTCAACACAAGGCTTCACAGGGGGTTAAGCCAACGACTCGACACAAAAAAGTACAAGACTGACTTCCTGACCCCATTCCATTTGTGATGAGCTATTTCGCAGGGAGGGCGGGGTCGACGAGTTCGAAAGGATTCTCGCTGTCGATGTCGGATGCAAGTTCGTACAGCATTGCGAGGTCGGTCCCGGGGAATACGGTTTTGGTTGCGTTGAGGGTTTCGAGGAGCGGCCGGAGATGAAGAGAGTGCGCCTTGTTGGCGAGATGCAGGATGCGAACGGTCAGGGTTTTTCGCGGGTAGTCTGGCAGGATGGTCGCCTCGGTGGAGAACAGGGCGCGGAGGGCGGCGCGTGGGTTGCTTTTCTTTCCCTGGGCCTTGGCGATGCAGGGCATCATGGCGGTTTCGGCTCGATAGGCGATCATGCGCAGGGTGTCGCAGAACAGGCGCATGGGTTCGGGCAGCGCATCGAGGCGTTGCGTTTCATCCAGACTTCCGGCGGCGACATGTTTGGGGATTGAGCGGCGTATTGCGGCCAGTTCGCCGATCTCGCATTCAACCTCGGCGAGTTGCGCAAGCAGGGCGTTCGTTGTCGGCTGCTTGCCAGCCTTGAACAGCCGGTTGCGCAACACCGTCGCCTTTCCGCGCAGGCGGCCCAGGGCCTTGTCGAGGACGCGGCGAACGGGATTGACCACCTGGGTGTCGTCGTCGGCGGCGGCGAGCGCGTGTTCGGGCATTGTGTCGAGATCGAATTCGGTTCGCATATATTTGAACCAGTTCTCCTGGGACCAGCGCGAGAACATGGCGGCGGCGATGTCCGCCGTCGACATGCCGGGATGGGTGGTGATCACCGGCGCCTGATGGCCGCTCGCGGTCAGCCGCCGGATCTCGCGAACGTCGAGGCCGTTGGGGAGTGTGACGGTTCGCTCGGCGAGAAGAGCCGGGGCCTCGCGCATGCCGCCCGGCCCATGCAAGGGCACGGCGTGCTGGCTGAACTCGTCGGCCGGCCAGTCGGGCTGCTTGCGGCCCTTGCGCCAGGTGATGCAGGCGATGCCGCAGGAAGCGAGATGACGGAACAGCGCCGGGCTCCAGCCCTCGCGGTCGAACACCAGAGTCAACGCCGGCGCCGCAGGGTCGGCTTCGGCGGGCAGCACGCCCATTTCGCGCAGTTCCGGCAGAATCGTCTCGCGCAGGATCCGCACCATGCCGGGATCGACCTCTTGGTGCAGGCACAGGAAGGGCGCGCCGTCGAGCGCGTGGATCCAATAGCTGGTCGCCGCCGGCAGGCAGAGCTTCTGACGCGAAACAAAGTGCCTGGGAAGATGGCCCTTGCGCCCGGCATAGACCTTGACGTGGCCGTCCACGCACAAGCTTGCGGCCAGTGCCGGGTCGCGCGCCGCCCAATCCCGGGCCAGCGCCGCCTGCCACGCCCCAACCGCTTGCTCATCGGAGCTGAACGCCCGCAGCTTGCGGCGCAACGTCTTGACTTCCGGGCAACGGTCGAGGCCGAGCAGCGCGCCCCATTCCCCCGGCGCCTCGAAGCGCAGATGCTCAGGGGCGCGCAACCGGGCCAGAAACAGGAAGCACAGAAACAGCAGCATCGTCGCGGCACCGTAGTACCCCTTCGGAAGACCGGGCGCCGGGCGCCGAAACAAGCCACTCTCCAGCAGCGCCGGCAACGCCGTCAGAACGCCGCCGCAGGTCACCGCGGAAGCCGCCTCGAAGCGGGGTTGAACCTCCGCCATCCCGCCCACACTCGCCGCAACCCGGCCCGCAACGTCGTGCGCCGCCATGCCCATCGGCGCCTCGGCATCGCGCCCGTTGCGGGCCGCCTCGCCCGCGGCCAAAGCCGACGTCCCGCCCGGCGGGCATCCCGGGATCCGGCCTTCCTGGAAATGACGGTGCAGGGTCGACTGCGACAAGCCGAGAAGCTTCGCGATCCCCCGAATGCTCAACCCCTCGGACCGAAGCCGGCCCGCCTCCGCCGCGCACGACGCGTCAATCGCCGTCCGGCTGCGGGGCTTGCGCGGCTTGTGGAAACCGGCGTCCCCTTCTTCGCGAAGCGTGCGCACGGCGCGGGTGACCGTCGCCCGGCTGACTCCAAAGCCGGCGATGATTTCCTTGGACGACGCCAGCCCGCCATCGGCGAACTGGCCGATCATCCGGTTGCGCGCCCTGCGGTCCGCGTCGGCATGGCTGTAGATCGGCTGCAGATAGACGAAATAGGTCGTGGCTCCATCCCGGCTGATCATGGACAGGGCGGAACTGATCGGAATGGCGTCTGCGGGACACGTCGGCAAGGGCGAAAAGGTCATGACATTCCCCGGTTATGGCATCAATGTATATAGGGCGACCCGGGGGGAATGTCAAGGCCTTTGCCACGGGAAAATCCTTCCGCGGCAAGGAAATGGCGTCCATTCGGACACCCGGATTAGCTCATGAGGTCAGGAAGTCTGAACTTCTCCTCCAAGTAGAAAACGCAGGGGGCATTGTGCGCCTGGATGCAGGGCAGTCACGCTGACAACCTGCTTCTTGAGGGCATCCGTATGCAAGACTGCCCAGTAGCGCTTTTCCGCTTGCCGACTCCCCAAGCAGGCAAGAAACCGGAAACGGGAAACGTCACCGGAACGAATCCATTGAACAATGTGAATAGTAGTCCCTCATTTATCGTGAGCGCTCACATTCGGTGACGCCGATTGCCGGAGCGGCGCCCTGATTTCGGCGTGTGGCGCCCTGCCTGCGGGGGTTGGCTTATTCGCGGGCTGGCGGCTTGCTGCCTGGCCAGGTGGGTGGATGAGGCGTAGCCGGGTTCACGGAACTCGATGGCGCCGCTGCTTGGCGGGTGCTTCGGATGACCGCGATGTGGCGGCTTGCGGGGAGGCCGGCATGGCTGCCGGTCGGCAGCGGGGGCTGTGCCGGGTTTCAGCCTGCCCCCGGCAGGGCGTTGGGCTGGTGCGGAGCCGGTTCTCGCGTACGCCGGAGGGTTGGGTCATTTCCACCGGCGAGTTCGTGGCCTGATCACCCCGGGCGCGCTGCGGGCGACATGCGCGGGCGTCGGTTCGGGTGGAAGTGGGGGTTGCTGGTGGGGGCGCCGGTGGCGGCTCTGCTGTGGTCGGCATTGCCGTCCGCGGCGCGCCGGCGGCTGCGGCATGCCGGGTTCGGTGGGCATGCGCCGTCGATTCGGTCTTCGCGGTGGTATGGGCGCGAGGCCGCGAACCGCATGACGGCAGCCGAAGGCTGTCCGCTTCCTCCTCCGCTCGGCTTCAGCGCAGGGCGCTGCCCGGCGTGCTTGCGGCTGCTGCGGTGCGGGTGGAGAGTTCTGGCACACTTGACCAAGAATCAGAAAACACTTGACCAAGATTCTGATGACATTTGAACGGTTCATCCGTTTGCAACGGATGCTTTGGAGGCCTCCTTCTTGTTGTGATCGGAAAGGGCGCCGGAGACGCCCCGGGGCAGCCACGGGCTGCCCCTGACGGACGGAGCGTATGCGACGTCAGTCAGGGTTTCAATGGGTCTTGCGCGGCGGCGGCGGGGTCGGCGGCGCGACCGCGGCTGCCGCCGGGTTTGCTGTTTGGCCCGTTCCCGGGCGGCTTTCTGGCGGAAGCTCTCGGCGTTCAGTTCGAGAATTTGGCCATGATGGACGAGGCGGTCGCAGGTGGAGGCGAGCATGGCGGCGTCCGGGAAGATGCCGGTCCATTCCGAGAACGGCTGGTTGGCGGCGACGGCGAGGGAGCGCCGTTCGTAGCGCCGGGAGACCAGTTCGAACAGCACCGCGGTCTCGTTCTGGCTGCGCCGCACATAGGAGAAGTCGTCCAGGATCAGGAGATCGAACTTGTCGAGGCACAGGAACAGGCGTTCGAGGTCGAGATCGGTCTGCGCCCGCTTGAGTTGCTCCAGCATGGAACTGGCGGGAGTGAACAGCACCCGCCGTCCGCTGCCGACCAGGGCGCGGCCGATGCCGCTGAGCAGATGGGTCTTGCCGCTGCCGGAGTTTCCGAAGGCCAGCAGGTTCTCGGCCCGGTCCAGCCACTCGGTGCTTTCGGCGAAGCTGCGGATTCGCGCCCGGGAGAGCCCGGGCAGCTGGCGGAAGTCGAAGTTCTCCAGGGTCTTTCCCAGGAGTATCCCACGCTTTGAAATTCTTGTGAATTGCGGACGGATTTGAGCGAATTCGCAACGCTGGCGTGAATCTGAATGGCTTGGGCGCCGTTCGAGCTCTTGCTGCGGAGTTGATCTGTCCCGTTTTGGCTTCCCTGCGTCGCCGTGCCGAGTTTCCGCTCGATCGTTATCGGTGTTTGCCCCGGAGCGCTGCCGTCGGTGATTCCCTGGCGCGGTTTGCGGGATTGAGGGGCGCAGCGAAGGGCGTCGATTTACGCGACGGCGGGCTTCGGGGCGCTCTGGCGGGTTCCCCCCCGACCGGGCAATGGCATTCACTTAGCGGATTCATCCATTCACTTAAGGAATCGCAGTTCGTCGGGGGCGGATTACTGCGTTTTCTAGCGGGCTATGCGGTTGCGCGGGCCTTCGGAACCTTTCTCCGGCTCCATTTGCCGATCGGCTTCCGGGAGCGCCGGGGATACGACCGGTTCGGGCGCAGGCGCTGTCGGCAGGCGGTGATTCCCTCGACGATCCGGGTGACGGTTTCGCTGAGCGCGGTGGCATGCTGGAGCAGCAGGACCTCGATATTCCTGGCCACCGTCGCCAGGCTGTTCTTGAAGTTGGCGGCCATCGCCGGTTTCGGGCCGCCTTGGCGGCCGCGGTTCATCCAGTCTTCGCTTTGGTTGGCGAACAGCCGGGTCAAGGTGATCAGGATGAAGTGCGCGAACAGTTCCTGTTTCACCGCGCGCTCGCTTTGGCCGTGGAAGTCCTCGACGCTCAGGGCGCCCTTGCTGATCTTGAACAGCTCCTCGATGCCCCATCTTCCATGGTAGAGGGCCGCGAGGTCTTCGATGCGGGTTGTCTCCGCATCCAGCAGCGTCGTCGCCAGCGCGAAGCGGGTGCCGCCGGCGGTGTACTTGACCAGCCGCAGGCGGAGCGGCCCGAAGCTGACGCCCGGGTATTTGGCGCGCAAGGCGCGCAAGGTGTCCGGGCCCGGCGCAATCTCGGCCACGCTGTCGGCGCAGTCGCTGGCAAGGAACGCGTCGAAGGCGCTGCCGGCCTTCGCCTTCAACCGGAACACCGGATGCAGGCCCCGCGCCGCATGCGCGTGCAGCAGTTCGTAGGAATAGTAGCCGCGGTCGTACACCACGACGTCGCCTTCGGACAGCGCCGGCAGGTGGCCGAGCGCCGCCGCCCGCTCGTTGCCGTGGGCGTGGAGGTCGAAGTCCACCGGCATCTTCGCCCGCAACTGGTACAGGCAGCTCAACAGGCCCTGCGGATACCAGGCTTGCGCGGACGGCGTCCGATAGCCATTCGCCCGCAACTGCCGCGGCAGGTTCAGCTTCGAGCCATCCACCGCGAATATCCGGCGTCCCTTCCAACGCTTGCCCGCATCGGCCGCGCCGGCCTCCCGCAGAATCTCGCCGTGCAGGCGCCGGAACAGGCCTTCGTCCAGCTTGGCCCGCGCCCGGCACATCGCCGACGCCGCAACCGGAGTGGCCTGCGGCAACGCGATCCCCATCATCCGGCACTGCTCCCAAAGCTCGGCCACGGTGGTCGCGTAGCCCTGCCGGTCCTTCGAGAACACCAGCCGGAACACGAACAGCGTCACCAGCAGCGTGTTGAGCACCCGCCGGCGCTGCCGCCAGAGCCGGTCGTGCTCATTGGCGACCCGGACCACCGTTCCGATCACGTTGCCCCACAGCCGCACAAACGCATCCTCCGGCGCAAAGGCCGGCGGCGGCCGGCGACGCTTGCGGGCCGGCGGCGGCCCGTTCCGCAACACCTCCCGGCAGCGCTTCGCCAGCGGGTAGACGTACACCTCCTTGCGGCTCTTGCCCCCCGATGCCTCCTCGCCCGGGCGTCCCTTGCTGCGCCCGATGCGCCGCCAATTGGCCGCCCGGTAGCAGGTGGCGTCAAACCGCTCCGGGTCGATAAAGGTCTCCACCAGCACCGGACGGTAGCCGTATTGCGCCGCCCAGTCCTCCGCAAGCCGCCGCAGCGCCATCGACAACGCCTTCGAAGCCAGGCACTTCACCCGGACCCACGGAAACAGCAAGAACCGGCTGTTACAGACCACCCATTCCAGGCGCTTCGCCCGCTCCCGCTCCCCCCAGCCGATCCACGCGTCCCGGCAAGGCAGGTGCGTCGCGCCGGCCGTGAACAGAAGGCAGCCCAGCCGGCGGCCCTGCCCGTCCAGCAGGAAGTACCGCAAGTGGCGCCCGAACGGCCGCCGGTAGCCGAGGTAATGATGCCGATCGACCAACCCGTTCCAGGCCTCGATGTCCGCCGCTTCCGTCGCCAACCGCAGCGAAAGCGGCGCCAACTCCTGCAGCCCGCACGCGATCGCCGCCTCCGGCGCCCCGCACTCTTGCTCCGCCGGCGGCTTCTGCGGTCCCCGGCGCATCGATTCCCGCGTCGCCGGAAGCCTCAGGATGCCCAGCTCCTCCAACTGCTCCAGCATCCGAAGGCAGGACTGCACCCGGTAGCCGCCCTTCGGCGTGAACCAGCCCAGATGCTCGCAGATCGTATAACCCAACTCCCGCCGGCTCAGCCCCGGATACAGCGACACCGTCGTCTGGATGTCGGCAATCTGTCGGCGCCGCAGCCGCTTGCCGAAAAACGTCGTCGACTTCAGGTTCTCGATCCGCGGATCCATCGCAGCCTTCCCGAATCAAACCGATTCGCGCATACGATGCCAGAAACCGCGCGGTGACGCAAGCAGCCGCCGCGCCCTCCCCGCCGAACGGAAATTCTCCAAACAACTCAAAGCCTTATGGGAATGCCGGGCATATCCAAAAAATCTTCTCAAAAGTCAATGCCATTGCCCGACCGGGAGGCGGGGATTGGCGGGGAAGGCCGGGTTCAGGGCAACAGCAGCGCCGTGAGCGCGTCCCGGCGCTGCAGCGCGAAGTGCCGGGTCGCGGTAGCGAAGCTTTCGAACGGGGTCTTGTGGATGATGATGGCGAGCGCAAGGTTGGTGCAGATGGCATTGTTGGCGGGCGCGAAACCGGCGCGGGCGAGGCAGGCGTCTTCGGCGAAGGTCTGGTCGCGGATGTGATGATTGACTTCGACCGACCAGTGGCCGCGGTTCCAGGCGAGGAGCTGTTCCGGGGAGGCGCGTTCCGCCGGCGCCGAGGTGATGCCATAAGCGTGTTCGATGCTGGTTTCCCCGGTTCCGTTGCGCCTTGCGTCGGTGCGTTCGCGGGTGACGCGGAACATCTGCGCGACGTGCGGGTAGTTGATCAGGCGCGGCAGCGGCGTCAGCACCTCGATGCGGCGTTGCTCGATGCGGCCGTGCGCCTTGTCGATCTTCTCCTCGAACCGGCCGCTCGCGGCGCGCTCCCAGTCGACCGTTTCGAGAGCCTTGCGGGTTTCCGGAGCGTTGTCCTTGACGCTCATCAGATAGTCGGCGCGATGCGTTTCGACGATGGCGCGAGCGGTGTCGCGGGTGGTGTGCAGCGCGTCAAGGGTGATCACCCGGCCCTCCACCGGCGCCTGTTCGAGCAGCGTCCGCACGGCCGCGATCTCGCCGCCGTCGTCGTGATCGTTGAGAGTCGCGACCGGCATCCGGGTCGCGTGTTCGACCAGGGTCGCGGTCTCGAAGTGCCCGTCTCCATTGCGGTTCGCGCCGCGAATGCGCTTGCCGTCGATGGCGATGGCGCGCGCGAGTTGCAACCGCGGCGTCGTGTACCGCTGCAATGCCGCCTCAACCTCCTCGGGGTCGAGAGAAGCGATCACCCGGTGCAGGGTCGACTTCGAGACCGGAACGTAGATCCTGGTCTTCGGGTTCTTCCAGGCGCCGATCGCCTCCAACTCCCGCTGGCTCAGCTTCTGCGCGTACTCGGCGGCGGCGACCGGCCCGCGCATGTTCGCCAGCCGCGCGAGAATGTAGACCGCGAGCACCGAGGCGACCGTGTGCTTGCGGCCCTGGCCGCGCCGGAAGTCCGGGATGCCGGCAAGCTCTTCGTACAGCGAGCGCATCTCGCCCGGCGCCTGGCCGGCAGCGCCCTTCGGCTCCCACCCGGCCGGCAGCGGCGTAGGGTCGCGCAGGCGTCGGCAGGCGTCGCGCCGCAACGGATAGATGTAGAACTGCTTGGGGCGCCCGTGGGCGTCGGTGTAGCGGCCATTGTGGCGCGCGAACCCCCGGGTCAGGCCGAGATACCGCCAGTTCCCGGCCGCGTACACCGTGCCCTCGAACCGCGCCGGGTCCACGAACGTCTCCGCGAGAAGCACCGGGTGCCCATACTGCTCTTGCCAGTCGTCGCTCAGGCGGCGCAGCATCGCCGCCATCGCAAACGAACCGAGGCGCGGGAAAACCCTCTTGCCGCCAAGCACAACGAACCGGGAATTGTTCGCTATCAAGTGCAGACGCCGCCACCGGACAGCGCCCTTCCACCCGACCCAGAGGTCCCGGTGCCGGCTCTTCAGCGCGCAGGACTGCCAGCCAGCCAGCGCGATCCACTGCCCCGCCCACTCGATAACGTAGCGCAGGCCGCGGCCCGCAAACCGCTTGAAGCCAAGGTAATGATGCGCCTCAACCAGCGCGTCCCAGCGCACCCGCTCGTCCGGCCGCGCAAGGCGCACCACCACATCGCGCAGGGAAAACCCTTCCGGCGTCTCCCGAAACAGCGCCTCGCCATCAATTTGTTCTTCCATGCGCTCATCAGTACACCAATCGGCGTGAAAAAGCCAGCAACAAATCCAACCGTCGATCAATACAGGGGCGAAACGTCGCAAACTCGTAGCGTGGGATCACCCTGGGGTCTTTCCCGGCGGCAGCTTCGATTCCGCGAGGTAGCGCTTCAGCCGGCGCTGCTCGCGGTCCAGCAGTTCCTGTTCCGCCAGCCGGCCGAGGTATTGCGCCGGATGCCAACCTTCCTCGATCGCCCGTTCGCCGATCGCCTGCCAGTGCGCAGCGAAGGCCGGCAGCCGCAGCGCCTGCAGCAGGCCGGGCAGCAGCGGCAGATCCGTGGCCAGTTTCCGGCCGCTCATGGCGCCGCTCCCAGCAGTTCGTCGAGGCCAGCCACGCTGGGCGCCGCGACGGAGATGGCGGGGAGCGACGCGCTCCGCGGACGGAACTCTTCTTCCAGCGCCGCGAGGTCCGGCAACTCGCCTTCGTCCAGCCGCGCCTCCAGGCTCCGGGCCAGCGCGTCGACGCAGTTGCGCTCCACCGCCAGGCTCAGAATCCCCACCATGGTCCGGTCCGCCTCCCGCTCCGGGCGCCGCGCGGAAAGCGCCTCCCACACCCGGCGGTAGACCGTCCGCGGGAACAGGTCGTCCCGCGCCACCCAGCGGCGGAACGCACCCGGCTTCGCCCGCAGCGAAGACAGCACGTGCCGCAGGTTCACCCGGAACCGCTGCCCCGGTTCCGCCCACGGCAGCTCGCACACCCGCTTCGTGCCGAGATAGACCGCGTAGCCAAAGGCGGTCATCCGCACCCGCACCCGGTGCCCGATCAGCCGCGAGGGAACCGTGTAATATTTCTTCCCCAGGTGCAGCATCGCGGTCCGCGGCACCCGCAGATCCACCTCCGTTCCCGCATCCAGACAATCCCGCGGCAGCGCCGAAAGATGCGGCCGCTCCTCCGCAAGCCGCGCCGCAACCCGCCGGTTGCGGCGTTCCATTTCCCGGTCCACAAACGCCCTGTACGCCGCGATGCTGGCGAAGTCCCGGCGCCCCGCAGCCGCAATGCCTGGTCCAGGCGATCGCGGAAGTGCCTGATAGCGTGAAGCTACGTCCTTCCGTGCTTCCCGCAAAACGTTCCGAAACGCTGCCGAAAGGCTGTCCGTCCGATGCCGCCGGCAACTCCCCCCAAGGCCCCGCAGCGCCTTCTCCAGCCCGGCATGCAGCGCCGCAAAGCTCTCGCCCGAACCCGGAACCACCAGCGCCGACTGCCAGCCCGACCACGCCGCGCAGAAATGATGCAAGATATGCGGGAACCGCGCCCCCCGGATCGTCACCTCCAAGCGGTTGCCGGAAAAGAAATCCGAACAGCACAACTCCCCCGGCAGCAGCTCGTCCTGCCGGAAAATCACCTCCCGGTCTGGTCCGTGTTCCGCCTTCCACGCCCGCACCCGGCGCTCAAACGTCCGCTTCTGGCGATCGTCCGAAATCCACCCCTGATCGAGGGCATGCTCCCAAAGACTGTACGCCCGAAGCTCCGCATCCTCCCGAAGCAAAGGCTCCACTTCCCGCTCCCAAACCCCCGCAAGCGGGTCCGCACGCGTCCGCCACCAGCGCTCGAGCCGTGCCGACCGCGCCACCCATTCCCCGGAATCGACCCGCCGCCCCGTCCGTTCCGAAATCCCCGCAGCCGCACTCGCCTGGCGAACCGACTTGCCCTCTTCGCGCGAACCCATGAAAATCTCCACGTGTCTCTGGTTGATGTGCTTCCCGGGCATCGGCCTCTCCTTGATCAGAAAAGCCAATACCTTGGCGCCGCGCCAGAGACCCGCAACCCGGCAATAAATCAAACCCGTGAAACCACCGAATCAGCAATCAGCCACTGGCCAACACCATGCGGCATCGTAATTGTCGCGTTACAGAGCGGCTGCGTCGATCATGACGGCATCAGATTCGTATTGAACGAGGCGTGTCTTGCCTACCGCAAGCCGCTCTTCGATCTCGCCTCCGACGTGCCCGAACCCGGTATCTATGGCGGCCGCGTCACTGTCGTCTGGAACAACGGCTTTTGCCTGCACTGCCGCGAAGTCCTGACCCGCGAGGACGTGCGCGCCTTCCTGTCCACCGACGAAATCCTCGAAAACGAGGCCCGCGTCTATGGTGTCCATCGCAATGTCCTCGGCGAAACCGGTCCCTCAGTTTCTCCGATCAACGGTGTGGTTGCCTCGCTCGGCATGACTGAATTGATGGTAGGCGTAACGGGATTGCGCCCGCCGTATCCACATCTCGAATACCGCGCCCATCTCGGTACAGTGAATAAGTGTGCCGATCCCCATCCCACTGACTGCTACTACTGTCAGGTTGTCGCCGGGCAGGGGGACGACGCCAACATTGAGCGATATTTCGATCTGATCAGAACCGAAGACTAGGGCGAAACTCCGCTACCCAAGTTGCTTCCCGGCCGCACACGGAGGAACAGGTACTCAATGGCGCCTTTCGAGAATCCTCGCCGCAAAACCGTTGTTGCCCATGGCAGATTGGCCATGCGCGAGGTCCGGCTGCGCGCCGCCCGCGATCGCCTGCACGGTCTTCAGGTGATGACATTCGAGCATCTGGCCGCGAGGCTGGCTGGCGGATTTTCGTGTCCCATCGACAATGAGAGTCTTCGCGCCGCGATCCAGCAGGCTCTTCCCGAGACCGAGCTCGGCGAGCTGGACAGCATCAAGGATCTCCCCGGTATGGTCGACGCAGCGGCAGACACGCTCCACTAGGCATGGCGCGCCGCCCTCGATCTGGCGGGCCGCGCCGGCGAACATCCGCGCATCCTGTCCGTTGCTCGTCTGGAAGAAGCGGTTCTCGAACGCCTCCCGGCCTCCATGATGCGTCCCTCGGACCTGGTCGCCGCCTCCATGCCGCGCCTCGAACTCGCGCCGGCGCTGCTGGGATTGGTCGAGATCGTAGGAATCACCGAGCTGTCTCCGTGCTGGCGGCCTCTCTTGCGTGCCCTCGCCGAGAACATACCGGTCCGATGGATCGCAGGATCCCGGTCCATCCCGGCTTGGCTTGAAGGCAGCGCTGTCGCCATCGACCGGGCCGAGCCACTGGCTCCCGAGATCGGCGTCGTGAGCGCGTCCACCGCTTACCACGAGGCCATTGAGGCCATGCGCTGGGCGCGTGAGTTGCTGGCGTCGGGACAAGCCGAACCCGAAGACATCACCATCGCGGCGACGATGCCGGCCGAATATGACGATCATTTCCTGGCCTTGCGCGCGGACATGAATCTCGATCTGCATTTCGCCCATGACGTCAAGGTGACGGCGACTCGGGCAGGAGTATCCCACGCTTTGAAATTCTTGTGAATTGCGGACAGATTTGAGAGAATTCGCAACGCTGGCGTGAATCTGAACGGCTTGGGCGCCGTTCGAGGTCTTGCTGCGGAGTTGATCTGTCCCGTTTTGGCTTCGGTGCGTCGCCGTGCCGAGTTTCCGCTCGATCGTAATCGGTGTTCGCCCCGGAGCGCTGCCGCCGGTGATTCCTTCGCGCGGTTTGCGGGATCGAGGGGCGCAGCGAAGGGCGCCGATTTACGCGGCGGCGGGCTTCTTCGGGGCGCTCTGGCGGGTTCCCCCGGCCGGGAGGCGGGGAAGGCCGGGTTCAGGGCAATAGCAACGCTGTGAGCGCGTCCCGGCGCTGCAGCGCGAAGTGCCGGGTCGCGGAAGCGAAGCTTTCGAACGGGGTCTTGTGCTGGTTTCCCGGTTCCGTTGCGCCTTGCGTCGGTGCGTTCGCGGGTGACGCGGAATATCTGCGCGACGTGCGGGTAGTTGATCAGGCGCGGCAGCGGCGTCAGCACCTCGATGCGGCGTTGCTCGATGCGGCCGTGCGCCTTGTCGATCTTCTCCTCGAACCGGCCGCTCGCGGCGCGCTCCCAGTCGACCGTTTCGAGAGCCTTGCGGGTTTCCGGAGCGTTGTCCTTGACGCTCATCAGATAGTCGGCGCGATGGGTTTCGACGATGGCGCGGGCGGTGTCGCGGGTGGTGTGCAGCGCGTCAAGGGTGATCACCCGGCCCTCCACCGGCACCTGTTCGAGCAACGTCCGCACGGCCGCGATCTCGCCGCCGTCGTCGTGATAGTTGAGAGTCGCAACCGGCATCCGGGTCGCGTGTTCGACCAGGGTCGCGGTCTCGAAGTGCCCGTCTCCATTGCGGTTCGCGCCGCGAATGCGCTTGCCGTCGATGGCGATGGCGCGCGCGAGTTGCAGCCGCGGCGTCGTGTACCGCTGCAATGCCGCCTCAACCTCCTCGGGGTCGAGAGAAGCGATGACTGGCGCGATCCGGAACGGGTGGTGCACACGCTGTCGGCGATGTAGCGCTTCCGCATGTTCGCGATCGCGTGCGGATATGAAGATGCTGGCGACTGCGACCCGCTGCGCGCCGATCCCCTCTTCAAGCTCACCGTGGGCCGGGCGCCGGAGAGCGGCCGCGCGCTGTGTTCGCACGGAGCACCGCTCGGAACTCGCTACCGCCGAAAGGGCCTGCGGCCAAGGCGATGTCATTATCACGCATCTGCAATGCGAGAAAGTTCTTGACACCTTAGAAAAAGGGTATGAATATCTCGCATCTCAGATACGGGATATTCACAATGCTGCACCTAGTGGGCGAAACCATCGATGCAAAGCGGGCGTACCATTGCGCACAAGCGGGGGCGCTGATTCAGCTTGTCCGCGGGGTCTATGTCGAGAGCGAGAGCGACGCCGAAGCCGTGGTCCTCGGTCACGCCGTGCGTATCGCACGATATCTTTACCCTAATGCCTACTTATCGTCAGCGAGCGCGATTCTGCTAGGGCCCGCGCCGGACGGACGGCTGTTTATCAGCGGCCGGCGCAATCAACGTACACGCATTCGCACACTCGAGATAATCCAGAACACAGCCCCGCACAACCCATCGACGGCCAGTGCCGTGATCGGGGACGATCTGGGTGAGTTGCGCGTCGACGTGTCCTCGCCGCGTCAGCGGTTTCTGGAGGCCTTTCGACTGAGAAGCGAGCACGCCAGTGCAATCACGCCTCAGATGCGCAATCGGATGGCCGCACGTCTGGTCGAGGAATACGGTTCGCCGCAGGTTGCGGCAGATTCCGTTTGGGCGTTGGCGAGGAAGAATGAGTGGTATCGGGAAGGCGAACGTGCGGAACGTTTCTTCCTGCAACAACCCGGCGCGGCCACGGTGCCGGCAAACAAGGCGGCCCTTGATCTTCTGGTTTCCTGGCACGGCGAGCTGCTCGGCCACCTGACACATGACGGTTTCGAATGGCGCTGGAAACCCCGGAGGCGCGGCGGGCCGGCGCTCGTGCGGGAAACCACGCCGGGAAAGCTCCCGCCCTTCATCGAATCGCTCCTGCCCGAAGGTTGGCTTGCCCAAGTCCTTGAGGAACGCGACGAACGCGATGTACTACGGGGCGGACGACGCTACCTGTCCAACATCGCGATCGCCCGGAGCCGTGACGAACTGGCGACGTTACCAGCGGATATCCTTTTGACACCGCTCGCCGCGTTCTTTGAGGGGGGCCGCTTCACCGGACGCTACGCAGGACCGGAGCGCGGAGACATTGAGGAGACTTTCGAGCGAAAGCTCGCTCAACTCTTCGCGCAGGTCGAGACACCGCGCCTGTCGGGCGTCCAGATCAAGGCGCCGATGAGTCTCCTTGCCGACGGGGCTCTGGTGCCTGCCGTAGACCGTCCGTTCACGCACATCCTCAAACCCGCCGGAACTGCCGGGTTCGAGACATTGCCGGTCGTCGAATGGCTTTGCCTCGAATTGGGCCGCGCCGGTGGCTTCGAAGTACCAGTGGCTGCATTGATCGAGATGCCCGATGACATGCCGCCGGCGTTGCTGGTTGAGCGTTTCGACATCCGGCGCGGCGTGGAAGACCAGCGTCGTCTTGCGCTGGAAGACTTTTGTTCGATCCTGGACCTGCCTGCCTCGGCTAAGTATGACAGCACAATTGAACGCATAGCCAAGGGTCTCCGACCGCTATCGACTGATCCGGCCTCGGATCTCAGTATTCTGTTTCGTCGTGCCGTCCTCGCCTGGCTTATCGGTGATGGCGACATGCACCTGAAAAATCTCGCGATCCTCAAGACGGCCGAAGCCGGAGCGAAGGCATTTGCATCGGTCCGGTTTGCACCGCTCTATGACGCGGTTACGACCCGCGTCTTTCCCGGTCTAGCCGGCGATCGCATGGCCCTGAAGCTCAACGGCAAGGATGACCGACTGCGTCGCCAGGATTTTCTCATGCTGGCGCGAACAATCGGGCTGCCGAGCGCCGAAGCCGAAATCGCATTGGCGGACCTGACCGCACGGCTTTCCCGACGCGCAGGCACTTTAGACCTGCCCGATTTTGCGCAGGGGTGGGGAGCGGCGAGCACGATGCGAGACAGGGTGATCGGTATTGTCGCAGAACGATCAGCCGCACTGATGGAAACCCTGTCTTGAAAAGAGCTTCCGCGATTGAACCTGTAGCAGCGGGTTGCCGGTTCGCCGTCCCGGCAAAGCATGTCCTGCATCCAGTGCAGCGCCTCGACGACAGTCCCTCACGTGACGGGCACGGCCGACGCGCCGACTTATCGGCGCCGCCGTCGCATGCTCGCAGAGCTCGCGACTCGATGCTGCCGGAGCAGCGACCCACGACTTGGACTTTTCACACGGTCTGGCTACGGGCTTCGGACGTAATGTAGGGGGGGCGGCCGGGAGCTTCCCGATCATCGTCAGACCCTCGCCGAGCGCCAGTGTTCTGCCAGTGTACGTATTCGGAGAGCATCGAGGCTGATTGATCCGCTGCCCTATGACACGGTATCCAGGTCGCTGTCGATGCTGTCACCGATTCGGGCAGCCGAGTCCTTCACGGTGTCTCGGGCCAGATGCGCGTACCGGGCGGTTGTCTGCACCTGCGCGTGACCGAGCAGTTTTCCGATCATCGGAAGCCCTTCGCCGAGCGCCAATGCCCTTGAGGCAAAGCTGTGTCGTAGATCATGGAAACCTGAAGGAGTGATAGGTTCGGATGTCTCCGGGCTACAACGAGTAGTCAAATACTATCATTCACAATAGGTTACGATGTTTGAGAAAGGCCAACTATGGCTTGCATTCGCGTCACGGATGGACTCTCATACACTGGCATTGCACACCGTTTGGTATCTGGGTGTTCACGGAATTCCCGGTGCCCGGACGGGTCGGCGGCGGAACCCCGGGCGGCGTTCCGTTCGGTCACGGGGGGGATGGGAGAGCGGCGCATGCCTCGAAGGAGCACTCTCAGGCTGAGCAGGCGCGTGGTCGAGGCGCTCGCGGTCGAACGCGGAGACCGGGTGTTCTACGACCGCGATCTCACCGGGTTCGGTGTGCGGGTCCATGCCAGCGGGCGCAAGGTCAATGTGGTCCACGCGCGGGCGCCGGGCCTTGCAACACCCCACTCATGTATATGGATTTCAGATCAGGTTTGTTCCTTTCAGTGCTTGATAGGTGAGTGTTGACCATTTCAGGCGTACGTAGGCTTGCCAGACTTTTTGGGTTCCCGGCAAGGGCTGCTGTCGTCGAGGGTGAAACCCAACGATGCCTGCGAGGTCGATCACAAAGGTGCGGATATCCGGCCGATGGCCCGGCGGCGCTCGCGCGCGGGCGCCGCCCTGCGCCTTGCGCAGGGCATACGGGACATCGATTTCCTCCTGGGTGACGACTTCGCTGGCCGGGGTGTCGGGCTTGTCGCGGGCCATGCGTTCGAGATCGAAGACATGGCATGCGGTGATGGCGTCAAAGACGAGACACTTGCGCAGGTCATCGGCATGGTCGAGCCTGCGATCCTCGATGCGGGTGCCGGTCTTCAACGCCTTGAAGAAGAGCTCGATGGTCCATCGCAGCACATACCAGCGGATGGCCGTCTTCGCGGTCTCCACGAGATTGCCGGCCTCGGCGGCCTCCGCTTCAGGGCGGCTTTCGGCGCTCGCGCCGGCGAGGCCTTCGGTGGTGAGCAACAGCCAGTGCAGGGCGTTCTTCCTGTTGGGCGTTTCGGTTGCCGACACCGCGAGCATGCGGACCGGCGGCTGGCCTGCGGCGGTCCGCGGCGGCGCCAGCCTCACTTCGGTGGCGCGGATGTCGATGTGCACGGTGCGCTTCTTGCGGGTGCGCTTGCCACCGCACGCGGCCAGTTCCAGCGTCTGTGTCGCCAATCGCGGCTGCCCGGCGAGGTGCTCCCACAGATCCGCTTTCCGGCCGTCCTCGAGGAGAACCTGCCGCTGCGCCGAACGGCTGGCGCGCACCAGCAGCCTGGCGCCGTCGGATGCCGCCTTGAACAGCAGTTCCCAAGAATCCCCCTCTCGATCGCAGATATTGACCACCCGCGTTCCGGGACAGGCGGCGGCCAGTTCCTGTGCGCGGTCCAGGCCGCGCAACCAACGGGCGCTCTCCTTCTCGTTGACTTCCGGACCGACTTCCATGCCGTCGACGGTCTTGCCGCCGCGGAACGACGCGTTCAATTCAAACAGGCCCAACGGGCGTCCGGCCAGGGTGACCGCAAGGCCGGTATGGGCGAGAATGCCGGAGGTTCCCTTGCCGCCGCCGCCCAGCCCGGCAAGGCCGCCGGTCGCCTCCAGCCCGTCATAATTGAGCGTGGTGGTGTCCTGGATGGCGAGAACCGTCGGTTCCAGCCGGCAACGATCGACCAGCATCTCCTGGTGCGGCTCCAGGATGTGTTCCATGCTCACCTTGCCGTTCGACAGCAAGCGATAGGCCGCCTTGTGCTCCGCCCGGGTCGGAAAGATCGCCGGAAGCGACTCGCCGAGATGCCGCAGCCACGCCCGGCCCATGCGCACCATCCGCTCCCGAACCCGGCCATCGGTATGGGTGCTGCGGCCATACTCCCGGCAGGCCCAATCCGTGTCTGCGTCCAGGTACAGGGAAGGAGCCGTGCCGATCGTCCGCTTCGGCGCCCGGCGCAACGCTTCGCGCCAGCCGGCCGACAGCGGCTTCATCCAGACGCTTCGTCTTACCCCCGGCGCGCCGCCGGCGCAATCCGGCCGCCGTCCCTCGGTGCGCTGCCGGCAGCAGCGCCAACGCGCCGCCCGATAACAACGACCGGAATGGCCGGGGCTGATATAGGTGAAGGCCATCACCGGCCGCACCGCGTACGCCGCTTGCCAGTCTTCGGCCAACCGATCGGTTGCCATTCGCAACACCCGGGAAGCGAGGCCGTGCACCCGCACCCCCGGAAGAATCAAGAACCGCTGATTACAGACCACCCGCGGCAGGTTGGCGGCCCGCGCATCCGGCGACCAGCCGATGAAGGCGTCGCGCGCCTGCTGATGCCAGCCCGCCGACGAAAACCCGATGCCGCCGAGGCAACCATGCGTCGCCGACCGAATCCAATACCGCAACTGACCGCCCGGAGCCCGCGCCCAGCCCTGCGGATGATGCGTCGCCATCATCGACTCCCACCGCCGACGGTCCGCATCTCCGCCCAACGCCTCCAGCGTCAGCTCGCCACAAGCCCGCAACGAACCCCGAAGCGCAAGATCCGGGAAATCCGCCGAAGGCGGCCGCCTGCGCGCGTCCGCCTCGAAATTCGGCGCCGACCGCGCCGCCGGCAATGCCAGACCAAGCTTCGACGCAAGAACCGGCAACGCCTTCGCCGCCGCCGATATGCACAACTGCCCGCAGCGATTGCGCCAGTCTTCATGCGCGCACAACGAATGCGTCAGAACATTCCGCGTGATACCCTCTTCCCGGAGCGCTCCCTTCAGCCACTCGATGGTCGTGGAACGAAACTGATGAAGACCAACATGCATGCCCTCCATATAGACACATCAAAAAGCTAATACAAGTGCGGATCCTTGAAAGGCGCGGGACGGGTCACTGAATGAGGCCTGCAGCGAGAAACCGGCCATATCGCCGCCGGGTTGGGTGCGGACCCGGCAAGCGCCAGGTGAGCCGCCAGCGGACAGTCGTGCAATCGCCGGCCTCCAGGACGGCCGGTAACTGCGAGTTCAATGCGGAGCTGGAGGAAATCCGGGCGCTGTCGATGACGAGGCGGTAATGGCGAAGATCGGCAGGAACCAACCCTGCCCTTGTAGCAGCGGCAGGAAGTACAAGCACTGCTGCTGGCATCGCGACGGCGCCGCTCATGTGCCTGCCACGCCGGCGGTATCGCCACATGGATACCACCTGGCCGAGACCGATCTAGACCGGCTCTCGAACAGCGTCGTCAGCCTCATCGACGAAGGCTGTAACGCGACAATTACGATGCCGCATGGTGTTGGCCAGGGGCTGATTGCTGATTCGGCGGTTTCACAGGTTTGATTTATTGCCGGGTTGCGTGTCTCTGGCGCGGCGCCAAGGTATTGGCTTTTCTTATCAAGAGGCCTTTGCGCTGTTCTAACCCATTGGCTTGTCGAGCGTTTCACAGCGTTCAGATTCTCTTTACCCCAGGAATCCCCTGAATACGCCGTCAAACCGGCGAATTTCGCCCGGCCGGCGGAATTTCCACCCCACGCCGCCCATGCTCCGGAATTGAAAGACTTGCAATATTTTTCAGCCGGATACGAGACAATACGCTCGTATTTGCGGCCGTCATGTGCTAGAATAGGTGTGAATTTAAGAAGCGATGTTCCACGGAGGGAACGACATGACGGCCTCAAGCAACCTACTCTTTTCCTGGGCGGATGTCGAACAGCGCCCCGAACTCCAGCGCCTGCAACTGGTGCTGGATACGATGCCGGACGGCGACATCCTGGACGCGCTCGAAGAGCGGCGCGGGCACGGGCGCGACGATTATCCGGTGGTGGCGATGTGGCGGGCGATGCTGGCCGGCATCGTCTTTCAGCACGAGTCCGCGCAATCGCTGCTGCGCGAGCTGCAGCGCAATTCGGCGCTGCTCGCACTCTGCGGATTTCCGGCGCTTCCCCGGCAGAGCGCGCCGAAGCGGGGAGTGGCGGAGGCGGA
This sequence comes from Rhodobacterales bacterium, assembly GCA_965219495.1. Taxonomy (GTDB): domain Bacteria; phylum Pseudomonadota; class Alphaproteobacteria; order Rhodobacterales; family CAZPXZ01; genus CAZPXZ01. The sequence continues at coordinate 4,383,973 of OZ244777.1, read as the reverse complement.
CGGCTCGACGGTGATCTACCTTCCGCAGCCGCTGCGCGATCCGGCGCCGGACGCCTGCAACTTCAGCCGGTTCCTGCGTGCGGTGATGGAACTGGAGGAGGAGCAGGGGATGATCGCCGCCATGATCCGGACGATGCGGGAGCAACTGATGGAGGAAGCGGACGATTTCGGCGAATTCCTCGGCTATGACGGCAAGGCGATGGAGAGCCATTCGACGGGCACCCGGAACCGGGTCACGGGCAAGACCTCGGATGCGGACGCGGATTGGGGCAAGCACGAGACGCACGGGATGAACGCCAAGACCGGCAAACCCTGGAAGAAGATCAAGAGTTGGTTCGGCTACCGCGTCCATACGATTGCCGACACGCAGTACGAAATCCCGGTGGCGGCCAGCGTGACCCGGGCTTCGGTGTCGGAAGTCAAGGAACTGGAGCGGCTTTCGGAGCGGCTCTTCGAGGAGACCCCGGCCCTGGCGGAGCGCTGCAAGGAGTTCAGCGCCGACCGCGGCCTCGACAGCGGCCCGCTGAAAGCCACGCTCTGGGACCAGCACCGGATCCGCCCGCTGATCGACAGCCGGGCGCTGTGGAGCGCCGAAAAGAAGCAAGCGGGCTACGACCCGGCCAAGCCGATTTCGCGTCCGCTCTTCCCGGATCGCAACGACTGCATTCACCATACCGAGAGAGGGGAGGTGATCTGCAAGTGCCCGGCCACCGGAACCGAGCGCCCGATGGCGTTCCAGGGGTTCGAGGCCGACCGCTCGACTCTCAAGTACCGTTGCCCGGCCGCCGCCTGTGGCTTCGCATGCGAGGGACGGGACGACTGCCACAAGGACGCCGGCTGCAAGGCGGGGGCGTTCGGCCGGGTGGTCCGCATCGACCTGGAGAAGCACAACCGCCGCATCTTCACCCCGACTCCGCATGGCAGCCCGTCCTGGCGGCGCGGATACAATCGCCGGAGCGCGATGGAGCGCATCTACAGCCGCCTCGACAATGGCTTCCGGTTCGAGCGCCACACCATTCGCGGCAAGGCAAAGATGACCGCTCGGGTCGGCCTCGCGATGGCGGTGATGATGGCCCTGGCGCTCGGCCATCTCCGCGCTGGCCGCAAGCAACAAATGCGATCCCTGGTTGGCGCCATACCGGTCCACGACACCGGATAGGGTTCCCCACTGCATCGCCGCCGAAACCGCCCGGCAGCGAAACCGGGCCGCGCCCCGATTCCGCCCGCGGGGCTTGCGGCCACCAAAACAGCCTTGTTCGCCAGAATGCCGCCGAACTCAAGCCGACCCTGGCGCCTCGGCGCCGCCGGAAGGCAGCAAAAGGTCGATGCAGACCCCGCTAGCTACCTCACGAAAGGCGGCCCGAACAAAAAAATTGGCTACAGCGCAAACGCCTCTATCAAGGAGAGGCCGATGCCCGGGAAGCACATCAACCAGAGACACGTGGAGATTTTCATGGGTTCGCGCGGAAAGGGCAAGTCGGTTCGCCAGGCGAGTGCGGCTGCGGGGTTTTCGGAACGGACGGGGCGGCGGGTCGATTCCGGGGAATGGGTGGCGCGGTCGGCACGGCCGGAGCGCTGGTGGCGGACGCGTTCGGACCCGCTTGCGGGGGTTTGGGAGCGGGAAGTGGAGCCTTTGCTTCGGGAGGATCCGGAGCTTCGGGCGTACAGTCTTTGGGAGCATGCCCTCGATCAGGGGTGGATTTCGGACGATCGCCAGAAGCGGACGTTTGAGCGCCGGGTGCGGGCGTGGAAGGCGGAACACGGACCGGACCGGGAGGTGATTTTCCGGCAGCACGAGCTGCCGCCGGGGGAGTTGTGCTGTTCGGATTTCTTTTCCGGCAACCGCTTGGAGGTGACGATCCGGGGGGCGCGGTTCCCGCATATATTGCATCATTTCTGCGCGGCGTGGTCGGGCTGGCAGTCGGCGCTGGTGGTTCCGGGTTCGGGCGAGAGCTTTGCGGCGCTGCATGCCGGGCTGGAGAAGGCGTTGCGGGGCCTTGGGGGGAGTTGCCGGCGGCATCGGACGGACAGCCTTTCGGCAGCGTTTCGGAACGTTTTGCGAGAAACGCGGAAGGACGTGGCGTCGCGCTATCAGGCGCTTTGCGGGCAGTACGGGATGGAGGCGGAGCGCATCAACCCGGGGCGCCCGCAGGAGAACGGTTCGATCGAGGCGCGTCACGGGCACTTCCGCGATCGCCTGGACCAGGCATTGCGGCTGCGGGGCAGCCGGGACTTCGCCAGCATCGCGGCGTACGGGTCGTTTGTGGACCGGGAGATGGAACGCCGCAACCGGCGGGTTGCGGCGCGGCTTGCGGAGGAGCGACCGCATCTTTCGGCGCTGCCGCGGGATTGCCTGGATGCGGGAACGGAGGTGGATCTGCGGGTGCCGCGGACCGCGATGCTGCACCTGGGGAAGAAGTATTACACGGTTCCCTCGCGGCTGATCGGGCACCGGGTGCGGGTGCGGATGACCGCCTTTGGCTACGCGGTCTATCTCGGCACAAAGCGGGTGTGCGAGCTGCCGTGGGCGGAACCGTGGCAGCGGTTCCGGGTGAACCTGCGGCACGTGCTGTCTTCGCTGCGGGCGAAGCCGGGTGCGTTCCGCCGCTGGGTGGCGCGGGACGACCTGTTCCCGCGGGCGGTCTACCGCCGGGTGTGGGAGGCGCTTTCCGCGCGGCGCCCGGAGCGGGAAGCAGACCGGACCATGGTGGGGATTCTGAGCCTGGCGGTGGAGCGCAACTGCGTCGACGCGCTGGCGCGGAGCCTGGAGGCGCGGCTGGACGAAGGCGAGTTGCCGGACCTCGTGGCGCTGGAAGAAGAGTTCCGTCCGCGGAGCGCGTCGCTCCCCGCCATCTCCGTCGCGGCGCCCAGCGTGGCTGGCCTCGACGAACTGCTGGGAGCGGCGCCATGAGCGACCGGAAACTGGCCACGGATCTGTCGCTGCTGCCCGGCCTGCTGCAGGCGCTGCGGCTGCCGGCCTTCGCCGCGCACTGGCAGGCGATCGGCGAACGGGCGATCGAGGAAGGCTGGCATCCGGCGCAATACCTCGGCCGGCTGGCGGAACAGGAACTGCTGGACCGCGAGCAGCGCCGGCTGAAGCGCTACCTCGCGGAATCGAAGCTGCCGCCGGGAAAGACCCTGGAGAACTTCGACTTCCGCCAGCTGCCCGGGCTCTCCCGGCCGCGCATCCGCGGCTTCGCCGAAAGCACCGAGTGGCTGGACCGGGCCGAGAACCTGCTGGCCTTCGGAAACTCCGGCAGCGGCAAGACGCATCTCCTCAGCGGCATCGGCCGCGCCCTGGTCGGGAGCGGACGGCGGGTGCTGTTCACTCCCGCCAGTTCCATGCTGGAGCAACTCAAGCGGGCGCAGACCGATCTCGACCTCGAACGCCTGTTCCTGCGCCTCGACAAGTTCGATCTCCTGATCCTGGACGACTTCTCCTATGTGCGGCGCAGCCAGAACGAGACCGCGGTGCTGTTCGAACTGGTCTCCCGGCGCTACGAACGGCGCTCCCTCGCCGTCGCCGCCAACCAGCCGTTCTCGGAATGGACCGGCATCTTCCCCGACGCCGCCATGCTCGCCGCCACCTGCGATCGCCTCGTCCATCATGGCCATATTCTCGAACTGAACGCCGAGAGTTTCCGCCAGAAAGCCGCCCGGGAACGGGCCAAACAGCAAACCCGGCGGTAACCGCGACCGCGCTGCCGAAACCCCCGCGCCGCAGCAGCCGCAGGACCCCGCACCAACGCCGCACGCCCGCCCGGCAGCGCCGGGCAGCACCCTGCGCCAAAGCCGATCGGAGGAGGACGCGGACAGCCTGCGGCTGACGTCATGCGGTTCGCGGCCTCGTGCCCATACCACCCCGAAGACCGCATCGCCGGCGCATGCCAACCAAACCCGACATGCCGCAACCGCCGGCGCGCCGCGAACGCAAATGTCGACCGCGCCAGAGCCGCCCCCTCCAGCAGCCCCCACTTCCACCCGAACCGACGCCCGCGCATGTCGCTCGCATCGCGCCCAGGGTGATCAGGCCGCGAACGCGCCGGTGGAAATGACCCGGCCCTCCGGCGTACGCGAGAACCGGGCCCGCACCAGCTCAACCCCCTGCCGGGGGCAGCCCGAAACCCGGCGCCGCCCCCGCTGCCGACCGGCAGCCATGCCGGCCTCTCCGCAAGCCGCCACATCGCGGCCATCCGAAGCACCCGCCAAGCGGTGGCGCCATCAAGTTCCGTGAACCCGGCTACGCCTCATCCACCCACCCGGCCAGGCAGCAAGCCGCCAGCCCGCGAGCAAGCCAACCCCCGCAGGCAGGGCGCCACACGCCGAAACCAGGGCGCCGCTCCGGCAATCGGCGTCACCGGATCCTGACACCGTCAAGAAACACACGCATTGCGCACGGTCGCCCGCATCGCGCCCTTCAGGGAACCGGTACGGTGAACGTCATGCACGAATAATGGGATCGTCCGGCGACAAGACGCCAACCCGCCAGGAACCGGGAACCGGAAAAAACGCCGACCAAATCGCCCCGCAAATGTGCGGCATGATAGTTGTCGCTGGTGGCCATCATAGTTGTCGTTTGACAAAGGCCGCCTCGATGAAGCCGACGCCGCCTGTGAGCAGCTGAGGACCCGCTATCCCGAGGTGCACGATTGGCTCATGCGCAAGGCGATGGTCTGCGAGGCGCGCGGCGAAACCGAACACGCGATCGAATACTTCGAGCGTACGATTGCCTGGATGGATGCGTCGGGTAGGGCACTGGCGCGCGCACCCTTAGGTGGAGGCTTATCCGGTCCTGCCCTTTCGGTTGCAGGTGGGTGCGCAGTTCCACCATAGATCACGTTTCCAGCCGCCCTCCCTAAAAACCGGACTTCGGGTTTTCCCCGGTACGGCTTCAAGCAGCAGGCACCTAGCAGTTTGGAGCGGAGCCTTCCGCCTGACCGCCGAGGTTAAGGCCGACCCAGCCATTCCCCCGAGCAGAACCCGCGTTCACTCCGTCCTCAGGCTGCATCGACCACCGTTAGGCTAGTCCGCCACTGTGTGCGGGCCTTGGATGCCGTACAGCCGCCTGTGCCCAGAGGTCCTCGCTCTGGGTGGGTTGTGTTGTCCCACCCTTCATCGCTTGCCGACCTCATCCGCCAGTCTGGAGATCTCCGTTTCATTTCCCGGCACAGCCGGTTATAGACGCGGTCTTTGACATGCAAGGATCATCCTGTCTGATCCCCAGACCTTCCGGACTTTCGCTGCTGTACTTTCGAGTATTGCCGCCTTCAGTACGCCGGAAGCCTCGGTGCGTGCTCCTCAGTTCTTCCGCACCGACACTGGCCATCGGGTAGAAAGGAGACCCTTGGCAACTCCAATTACCCCGCAAATCAACTTCATGCAGGAAGTCCTTTTCGACGCTTGATCCGTTCACTCTCGTTACGGCCCTACTCTTTGCTCGCCCCCCGGGCTGATCAGACTCAAGCGGAGCCATCTCCACTCCGTCTCCCAGGGCTTTTACTTCCGGGCTTCCAGGTCACCGGGTCACCCCGTGCGCCTGCCGGATATGACTACGGCGCCAAACTGAGAATTGCGCCGGTGGGACTTTCACCCACTAGTACAGCAGCTAGTCTCGCTGCACGTCGGGTAGGGCACTGGCGCGCGCACCCTTAGGTGGAGGCTTATCCGGTCCTGCCCTTTCGGTTGCAGGTGGGTGCGCAGTTCCACCATAGGCCACGTTTCCAGCCGCCCTCCCTAAAAACCGGACTTCGGGTTTTCCCCGGTACGGCTTCAAGCAACAGGCACCTGGCAGTTTGGAGCGGAGCCTTCCGCGTGACCGCCGAGGTTAAGGCCGACCCAGCCATTCCCCCGAGCAGAACCCGCGTTCACTCCGTCCTCAGGCTGCATCGACCACCGTTAGGCTAGTCCGCCACTGTGTGCGGGCCTTGGATGCCGTACAGCCGCCTGTGCCCTGAGGCCCTCACTCCAGCCGGGTTGTGTTGTCCCGGCCATCAACGCTTATCGGCCTCATCCGCCAGTCTGAAGATCTCCGTTTCATTTCCCGGCACAGCCGGTTATTGACGCGGTCTTTGACATTCAAGGATCATCCTGTCTGATCCCCAGACCTTCCGGACTTTCGCTGCTGTACTTTCGAGTATTGCCGCCTTCAGTACGCCGGGAGCCCCGGTGCGTGCTCCTCAGTTCTTCCGCACCGACACTGGCCATCAGGTAGAAAGGAGACCCTTGGCAACTCCAATTACCCCGCAAATCAACTTCATGCAGGAAGTCCTTTTCGACGCTTGATCCGTTCACTCTCGTTACGGCCCTACTCTTTGCTCGCCCCCCGGGCTGATCAGACTCAAGCGGAACCATCTCCACTCCGTCTCCCAGGACTTTTACTTCCGGGCTTCCAGGTCACCGGGTCACCCCGTGCGCCTGCCGGATATGACTACGGCGCCAAACTGAGAATTGCGCCGGTGGGACTTTCACCCACTAGTACAGCAGCTAGTCTCGCTGCACCCATCCCGAGAACTTCGGGCCGGAAAGCCGCGAACCCTTCTACGAAGACATCGAACGTCTTCGAGCCTCGCTCCAAGGTGCTTGCTGAGCAGCCGAGCTCCGCGACGGGCCGGCAGCGCAGCAAAAGGACGGGCAACAAGGTCGCGGACGTGGCGCCGGCGCCTCCTATGCCGCAAGCGAGGCTACTTCCGGATGGCGATTGACCGCCGCGGTGCTGTCGGGATAACTGCCGTCCATGAGCGATGTCGACCCGGAACTCTATCGCCTGCGGGATCTGTTGGAGACCATACCGTCCGAGTGGAAGGGCATGAATGTCGTGGAACTGGACGGCTATGTCGCGGCCCTGATCGTCTGCCCGCATACGATCCCGCCGTCCGAATGGCTTCCAGGGGTGTGGGACTCGCATATCGGCTTCGAGGATGCCGAGGGGACGGAGGCGACGATCGCGGCCGTGATGGGGCATTACAGCCGGATCGCGCGGGAGCTGGCGGAAAGCCCGGAGGACTATGCGCCGGTCCTGGGAGTGGACGCCGACAGCGGCGAGAGCATGTGGGAGCCGTGGATCGACGGCTTCGAACGAGGCATGCGGCTGCGCCGGGCCGTGTGGCGGCAGATTGCGCGAAGCGACGACCGGGAGGCGGCGAGGTCGCTCGATCTGATCATTGCGCTGAGTGACTCCTGTCGCGGCCGGTCGGACCTGACGGAAGAGGATGAAGAGAAGCTCAGGGGGCTGGCGGCGGAGTTGATCCCGGAGTTCGTGGACAACCTGTACGCATGGCGGAAGTCCCGAACCGGACGGGGCGCCCGACACGGAACCGGCTGCGTAGTCTGCGGTCCGCGCTGATCGGCGGATCGGCGACGACGGAATGGCCGCGCCCAGGCGTAGCCGGGCGTCGCCGCGGGCAGGCATTCGTGGTAGTCGGTGTCGGGAACCGGGCGATGGGCCATCCGGGGATGGCGGAAGGGCTCGGCGTCACGGCGGGAGGCGAACATATGAACAAGACGGAGATGACCGACCGGCTGGCTGCCCGCACGGGGCTGAGCAAGAGCGCTGCAAGGAATGCGGTGGACAGCGTGTTTGCGACGATCGGCGAGGCGCTTGCCGATGGAGAGGATGTGCGGCTGCCGGGATTCGGGACCTTTGGCACCAGGCGCCGGCCAGCCCGAACCGGACGCAACCCGAGGACCGGCGAGGCCGTTTCGATATCGGCGTCCACTTCGCCGACGTTCAAGGCGGGGAAGACGCTGAAGGACACCGTCAATGGGGGTCCGGGCTCGTGACGGTGCGACGAGCGAAGATCGCGACTGGAAGCACCGCAAACCGCCGGCATGTGGAATCCGGCCGATTTCTATACGATGACGGACACTCTGCGAGCTGCCAGACTGCCATCGGGAATACCCAAGACGTCCGCCGGGTTGGGGGTAGCGCCGCAGCCGGGGCGTATGCAGCATCGCGTATGCGGCAAGTAAGTCGTGGACAAGGGGATCCTCGGAATGGAGCAAAGAGAAAAAGGGAGGCAACGGGTTCCCAACTCACAGAGAGCGCTTCGCAACCGGGAGAACGTGAGCGGAAACACTTCCTGATCGCGCCAAGTTCCCATACCGTGCTATCTTGACATGGTGATGGACAGCCGTCGACAAAGTGAGATCATCTACCGATGATACACACACGTCTGCAATTGGCTAGCTGGGTGCCGCATTGGCACCGCTTAGGCGCGCGTCTTTTTTGCAAGATTGCGCCTCAAGAACCAGATGACAACCAAAAGCAACAGCGCTACGACGAAGTTCGATCGCAAGCACTCTCTCTTAACTCAACCGTCTTAAACACTTAAGCAGGAGGCCCCTCGGTGGCGAAGCGAATTAGCATTATTAACTTTAAAGGCGGTGTAGGGAAAACGACGTTATCATTTCATTTGGCAACCGGTTTGGCTCGATTTCATGATCATCAACGAGTATTGTTGATTGATATGGATCACCAAAGCAGTCTCTCAATTGTTTGTTTAGGGGCCCAGGGGTGGGAAACTGCTATTCAAGAACAAAAAAGCATTGGTGAAGTGTTTCGACCATTTGTAGGTCAATCACAAAATCTACCTGGTGAAGAAATAATCGTCAGTAATCCCATGGAAGGCAGGGTGGGTTGGCGGAACCAATATCGCTCCTTGGATATAGTACCTTCCGGGTTAGAACTTGACAATATAGAGATCGAATTGACAGCGTCTCATCATGGCAATGCAATCCATTCGGAATGGAACAAGAGAACCCTAATTTGCCGATGGATTGAAGAGAACAACCTTGATTCGGCGTACGATTATATAATTTTTGATTGTCCACCCGCCACAAAAATAGTATCGCAAAATGCAATAGCGGCTAGTCATGGATATGTAATCCCAGTCGTACCGGAAGCAGTGATGGAACGAGGCGCGCCGCATTTGCACGAGATGATTCGTACAGGGATTGATGACCGGTTGAACGCCCTGTCGGCAATGGGAGAGCATAGGAATGCGCACGTTCCTGCTACAGCGTTGGTGGGGCTAGTAATTACCAGGATCCAAACCTCTGGTAGAGCTGAATCAGGATACACAAACGACCATACGCAGCATTTGGCCTCCTTGGAGAGGTATTGGGGTGATGATCTTGTGGAACCTTACATCGTACAAGGAACAGGGTTGTCTCAAGCTTTATCTGAGGGTGTGCCGGTATATGATAGAAGCAGAACTCAAAACGTTGGAGGGCGAGGGCTTCATCAACAATTTCAAGAGTTGACTCTTGAATTAAAGCAAAGGGTCGATGCGTTATGAAGGATACTATAGGGAAGGAAGATGTAACGCGACGCGAGGAAGATAAGAACCAAGGCTTGCGAATTGGGGATTTGGTGAAGTATTTGTCGGCGTTGGCCAGACTACAGGCTGATAGTAAGACCGGAAATATGGAGTTAAGTGACGTACTAAAGAAGTTGGCGAAAGGATTGAGATCTCACGCTAACCGGCCTGTTTCTCAGCTTCCAGAGATCTTTGTCGAGGGGATAATGCCGCAGGAGGTAAGTCGTAGCTTTCGTGTCGATAAGCCGGTGCTCCCGCCCAATCTTGATCAGCTTTCGCACGCTGATGTGGAGGAGCTGCTGTTGAGCCCGGAGTTGGGGAAGGTTCAATTGATCGAGTTAGGAGTTGAACGGTTCAAGATTTCCGCATCTAGACTGGCACGCAGCAATCGAGAGAGCGTAATAGAGATAATACGGGCAGCCGTGGATCACGAAAAATCCATTGGTGCTATTTCGCAAGAGGCGCGACGTGGGGGAACTACAAGGTCATCCTAAGCTCACGGAGGGAGCCAATTGTGGGAAAGGTTGTCAGTATGTGGTCGTTTGAAGTGTGCAAATCGACGCACCGCGTTGGTACCAGGTGGATTGATGTAAGCAATGCGTTCTCTGGATCAATAGAGCAGATCAGAGGACGGAAGAACGAAGTTGGGCGCGAAACCGCGCCAGCTTGGTCGACCATCCTGTTGCAGGACGGAGATAGATGCATGGCCAGAAGAACTGGTCATGTTGAATTCAAGGGTAGCGTAGAATGTGCGGCGCCATGCGGCGAGCATTGTTCAGGTTGACGATTCCGTTTGATCATGCGAGCCCCCGGGGGGGACTTGCCTGTGGAGGGTGCCGGCGGCCAGCATGACTCAGGTTCAGGGACAACTCGACCTTGGTTCCGCTTGTGCCGGCAGAGACATGGTCTTGCCGTTTAGTGGAACGTGCGCGCTGGAAGATGACGACTTTCCCTTCGAGACGATAAGCGAAATTGCTGCGGTCGAGAGCTGGCGCAAGGAAATCAACCGACCGATCTATCATATTCACAAGTGGTGGGCGCAGCGACTCGGAACGGTCTTCCGGGCAATTGTATTGGGCGCGCTTTCGCCATCCGGTACAAATGTGCTCGATGCCTTCTATCGGCCAGTGCGGCTGAGGGAAAGAGTGATCTTCGATCCTTTCATGGGTAGCGGCACGACCGTTGGCGAAGCGCTCAAGCTCGGTGCTCGGGCGATCGGCCGCGACATTAACCCGGTAGCGTATTTCCTTGTCCGGAATGCACTAGCCAAGCACGATCGCAGTGCCGTCCTGGAATCGTTCGAGGACATTCGGCGCGATGTGGCGGAAACCATCAAGGCTTACTACAAGGCGGAGATGGATGACGGCACGCAGGCGGAAGTGCTCTATTATTTTTGGGTCAAGCAGGTCGACTGTCCAAACTGCGCCGCCACCGTAGATATGTTCCCGTCGAGAATTTTTGCGCGCCACGCCTATGCGAAGCGACAGCCTGTATGCCAGGCCGTCTGCCCGTCCTGCGGCGAGGTAAATGCGGTCAACTACGAGGCACAGACAGCAATGTGCTCACGTTGCGCGCAGGAATTCGACCCGCAGGAGGGCTCGGCACGGGGGAAGAAAGCGACCTGTCGGGATTGTTCGCACGATTTCCGGATTGCCGAGGCGATTCGAGAGAAAAATACGCCGCCCGCACACCGTCTCTACGCCAAGCTTGTCCTATTGCCGGATGGAACGAAGCAATACCTGGCAGCAAATGATGCGGACCGGGAACTCTATGATCGAGCGGCGGAGGCGTTGGCCGGAAAGGCCGACGCGTACCCGGTGGTGCCGATCGAGCCCGGGTACAACACAAACCAGGCGCTCGGGTACAATTACCACTACTGGCACGAGATGTTCAACGAACGGCAATTGCTGTGTCTGGCGATTCTTGCCGAGCGAATTGGCAAACTGAACGATCCGGTTCTAAGGGAGCTGTTTACCTGCCTGTTTTCCGGCGCGCTTGAATTCAACAACATGTTCGCATCCTACAAGGGCGAAGGTACGGGCGCAGTGCGCCACATGTTTGCCCACCATATCCTCAAACCCGAACGAGTGCCGCTAGAGGCAAATCCCTGGGGGACGCCCAAGAGTTCGGGATCCTTCATGACCATGTTCAAGGGGCGCATCTGTCGGGCCCTGGACTATGCCGACAATCCGTTTGAGTTGCGGCTAGTAGAGGGGCGGGGTCGCAGGGCATCGGAAAAGGTTTACGGGCTGTCAGAGCAACTCGGGTTCGATGCGGCTGCGGATTTTGCGGACTTCGAGCGGGGTCAGGCCGTCTATCTGTCCTGCGGGGATTCCAGTCGAACCGATCTTGCGGACGGTTCCGTGGACGCCGTGGTCAGCGACCCGCCGTTTTTCGACAACGTCCACTATTCGCAGCTCGCCGACTTCTTCCATGTCTGGCAGCGTCATATTCTGGGAGAGGACGGCACTAGGCATTCGCACACGACGCGTGTCGAGTCGGAGGTGCAAAATTCCGATGTGCGAGCGTTTACCGGCCGGCTATCGGGGGTCTGGACCGAGGCGCATCGCGTGCTGGCCGATGACGGGGTGCTCGCGTTTACCTATCACCACTCGCGCAGCGAGGGCTGGCGTTCCGTGCTCCATGCGCTCATGGAGGCGGGATTCGGCATAACGGCTGCTCATCCCATCAAGGCCGAGATGTCGGTGGCGATGCCGAAGTTTCAGGCCAGGGAACCTATCGATCTGGACATCATCTTGGTGTGTCGCAAACGCTCATGCCTGGTTTTGCGCGAACGGAACGGCGATTTGTGGAACACCATTCTCCCCATCGCATCCGGACAGGTGGAGCGCCTCAGAAAGCGTGGTCGAATGCTGAGCCGCAACGACATTCGAGTTATCCTCATGGCACAATTGATTCGATATCTGTCTCTATTGCAAGGTTTGGAGGCGGCGCTGTCGGTTCTGGAGGCTGGAGAAGCCGAGATCGAGGCGGCAATCGAGAGTATGCATTTTCCACGCAGCAGGGAGACCGAGGGAGCGAAGGGGTGAGTCTGGTCTGTGCCGTTTTCCGGGAATGCGTGTCCGCTATCCGCGGGGGAGTCCTTGTCGAGCGAACGGATCGCAACGACAAGGAGTTTCATTTTCAGAACTGGTTCAAGGCACGCCTTGACGATATCGGCGAGAACTACGATGAACCGGGGCGCAGTACATATCCTGACTTCCGGCTGGTGCGTCACACCGAAGGCTATGAGCTGAAGGGACTTGCCTATCCGGGACGGGACGCCGACTACGACTGCAACAGTCAGGTTCCCTGCGGCGAGCGTAACGGACGCCAAGTCTACTATGTCTTCGGTCGCTATCCTAAAAAGCCCGACGGCAATCGGTATCCGGTTCTCGACCTGGTCGTCTGTCATGGCAGTTTCCTGAATGCGGATAACGAGTATGTTCACAAGAACAGGAGCTTTCGTGGTTTTGGAAGCTACGGTGACATATTGGTGCGGGATCGAAAGATGTATGTGGCACCGACCCCGTTCGCTCTGGCGGAGGGTACTGCGCATCATTGCACGCTGATCCTTCCGGTTGGCACGGCCGTGGATGAAGACCTGATTGCTATCGAAAGCCTGACCAGACGCGAGGTCAAGCACGTGGTGGTCGCGTATGACTTCGATCTTAGGACCAGCGAACTCAAGACAAAGCGAGTCCGCAACCCCAATGCTGGTACCGAGCATGTGTTCAGGGCGTACCGGCTGCTAGGCGATCCGCCCGGATCTGTGAGGCTGCGCGAGCGTTCCCGGGAAAAGGCAGAGAAAGCGGATCGCAGTCTTTTCGACGGGGAGGATGACGGAGGCGGAGACGATGGCTAATGACTCGGCGCGGAACGCACATCTTTTGCCCGATGAATATATCGAAGATGCGCCGACTCGAGACGCCCTGAGCTCAGACCTGTTCGATAGCGACATTAATTCGAAATACGTCAAGGGTGAGGTACGTATTGTTACGGAGCAGGCGCGGTATCCCATAAACTCGATTGCGAGTATTGTCGAAGATGAGTCTTATACAATCTCACCGGAGTATCAGCGTCGGCACAGATGGGACGATGTCCGCAAGTCCAGGCTGATCGAATCGCTGATTATGAACGTGCCAATTCCGCCAATCTTTCTGTACGAATACGATTACTCGAAATACGAAGTGATGGACGGCCTGCAACGCTTGACCGCCATTCATGAATTCTATCGAAATAGGTTTGCGCTAACGGGGCTTGTCGAGTGGCAGGAGCTAAACGGTCGTACCTATGAGGCGTTGCCTTCCAAGGTCAGGGAAGGCATCGACCGGCGTTATCTCTCCTCCGTCATTCTCCTGAAAGAAACGGCGCATAGCGAGGAAGATGCGTTGCGCCTGAAGCAGCTCGTGTTCGAGCGGATCAACAGCGGTGGAGTCCGGCTTTCTCCGCAGGAATCCCGCAACGCGCTTTTTGACGGACCAATGAACCAGCTTTGCATCCGCCTCTCGAAGCATCCCGCGCTTTGTCGGTTGTGGGGCATCACGGAGCCGGAAAGCGAAGAGCTGGAGGGCGTGTTGCCGTCTGAAGAGCGGATCGCAAATGAGGACTTCCGGAAGATGACCGATGTGGAGCTAGTTTTGCGGTTCTTCGCATATCGCCAGAAGCATCGTCTGCATCGTTCGGGCGAGTCGCTTGGGGCGTATCTGGACCGCTATTTGCGCAAGGGCAACTTCTTTCCGCGAGCGACATTCGACAGCATCGGCGACCTGTTCGCCGGTACAATCGAGTTCGCCGAGGAACTGTTCGGGTACCGCAGTTTCTTCCTGTTTCGCAAGCGAGCACGCGGCGGCAACGATTACTGGTCCTGGAGAGAAAGTCCGACAACAACGGTCTACGACCCGCTCATGCTCGTGCTTAGCGAGATGTTACCCCGGCGCGAGGCGTTGACCGGACAGGCGGACAGAATCCGGAGCGATATCGAGGAACTCTATCGAGCGGAGTACGACACTTTCGAGGGACGCAATGTCAACCCTTCCGCTCTTCAGCAGCGGGAAGAGCGGTACCGGGCCTTCCTTCAAATCTACTGCTAGGCATGCGTAATGCCCTGATTTCGTTCAAGGCTGAAATTGGCAAGCTTGTCCAATTCTTGGACGCGTCAGATGCCAGAGAGGAGCTTGTTGCGGCAATACTGTCCGGTGCGAGCGTCGATGGCACAGGTCTGGATGACACGATAGACGTGATACGGAACAACAGCACGATAACCAGACGGCAGAACTACGTGTCTGCGGTTATTGTCCTGTATGGCGCGCTCGAACGATTTGTCGAGGAATCCGTGGAGGAGTACGTAGAAGAAATGGTGAGTTTGCATTCGGAGTTTCGGGAGCTTCCCCAGGGGCTTCGCGACCGGCATACACGCCTGACCATTGACTATTTGGCGCTATTGAAGGACGGCAAAGTCCGCGAGACAGAAGATATCTCCAGTGTGGTGGCGGTCTTGCATGACTGCTTGAGCGGCAACGAGCGCTACGGACTGAATGCACGCGCGTTCCTGGTTCGCTCGTCCAACATGAACCTGAAGCGTATTCGCGATATCATCTGCAGCCTGGGGTTGCATATATCTGCGCGGCGCGTGTTGTACGCGCCGGCGTACGATGCCTTCCTGACCGGGGCCGGCGGCCCATTGGCGAAGGAAATGAACGATAATGAGGTGGAAGGTGCGCTAGATCACGTCGATGAGTTGGTGCGTCTACGGAACGATATCGCCCACGGTGTGGTCAATCTTGTGTCCATAGAGGAAAACGCGATCGTCCGGGAGCGGGCGGCCAAGCTAGGCCTACCGAGTAGCTAGAACTATTCCTGGACAACGTCTCATTCAGAGTTCGCCATGGCAAGTCTTGTCGCTCCCGCAACGCCAATTCGGTGCCCCAATGTGGCTTTTGACAGAGTATCGTATCCCTGCCACATGATCTGATTTCCTGGCGAAGGATCATGCTTCCGGTCCCGATGACCGCCGAGATTCGCCACCAGGCGGACGGCATCTCCAAGATGTTCGGGAGGCGGCAGCCCGACCTCCGCCGCATAATCCCGCAGAAAGCTCAACTCGTGATCCGTGAACATCAGTTCGGCATCGCATTCCGGCACCTGACGGCCGAGAAGCGCCATCAACATGATGCGCCACGCGATCACACTGTTGATGGCAATGGCGCGTTGCAGCCGGTCGGCAGTGCGGAATGCGAGGTACTCGACCCGGCAGCCGGATTTCAGCACCCGGAAAAAGTCCTCGATCCGCCAGCGCTGCAGGTAGTGTTCGACGATTGCCGCAGCCGTTGTGCGGTCTTCGACGGGGAGGCTGGTCAACAGGAACCACTGGACTGCGTCCTCGCCTTCGGGCGGTTCCGTTTCGACGATATGCACCCCCGACATCGCAACCGGTTCGGCCCCCGCCAAGGTTGAAGGGAGGCGCAGCTTGCGGAAGCGGAGTTCACAGGCCGCAAGGCGTTTGCGACGCGCCGGGCGCGCCTTCTTGCCACTGGATTTGGGACGTTCCGTCAATCCCTTGATCTCGACTTCGACCTGTCCATCGGCAGCCCCGCCGCGCATCGTCGCAAACAGCTTTTTTCCCTTGGCATGCAGGCAGCGATCGTGTTTGGCGCGGACCAAAAGCTCGACACGCCGCAGATGCCGCTGTGCGTCGAACAGTCGAAAAAAATCCGCTTCCCGATCCATGACGCCGATCACACGCGTGCTGCGGGTGAGTTCGCGCGCCGCGACCGCGATATCGTGAAGGCCATCGATCCACCGCTGCGTCTTGCTGCCCGCCGAATCGCTTTGCGTGTTTCCCGCCCGCTTCCCGCTGTCGGCAGCGGGCGCGTCCATCGCGCAACGCAGCACCCCCAGGGGAAGCCCCTGCGCGTTCACCGCCAGCGTCAGGTGCAGGTGCAGACCCAAAGTCTTCGACGCCGTCTGGTTGCGTCCGATAATGCCGAGACCCTCGCAGTTCGGACGGGTGGCGAAGTTCAGGTCGGAGCCATCCTGAATGCAAAGCACGGTGTCCTGGCTGCGCATCCGCTGAATGCTGCGCGCCCGGTGCGGCGCCAGAATGTTCGAAACCGTCACCTCCGAGTCCGCCGGTTGTTCGATAAACCGGTAGTACCCGTCCACCGCCGCCGCATCGCTCTGTGTGTTGCCGTTGATCGCCCGCCCCGGATACGCCGCCAGCAACCCGGCGCTCTTGACCAGGCGGGCCGATAATCTCTTGTCTCCCAAAGCCGCGCCTCCAAACTCGTTCCCGGCCCAGACCTCGCTATCCAGTCCCGCGCCCGGCTCCAGGCTCGGCGCCGGGTCGACATCCGGAACCCCCAGCCGGCGCCGCCAGTCCGACCGCAACGCATACATGTAGACCGATTTCACCGCTTTTGCATGCCGGTGGCTGCGGTCCTGGCGGCCCCGGCCGGCGGTCTCCCCGATCCGAAGGAAATTGGCGGCCCGCAAGCACCCGCCGTCATGCTCCGGACCAACAAACGTCTCCACCAGCCAGGGCCGGTATCCGTAGCGCTCTTCGAAGTCCCGCGGCAAGCGGCGCAACACCCGGCCCAGCACATGACTGGCCAGATTCGCGCACCCAATGCCCGGACGGATCAGAAAGCGGCTCATGCAAACCACCCGCCCGAGATGCGCCCGGCGTTGTTCGCCGCTCCACCCCATCCACCGCTCGCGCGCCGCCAGCCGAAGCGCCGAAGCCGAAAAACCCACCGCACCCAGATAGCCGTGGGCGGAGGCCACAAGATAGCGCATCTGACACCCCGCGAAGATCGTCATCCCATGCGGATGCTCATCCGCGATCATCGTGTTCCAAATCCGCCGCTGCGGCCGGTCAGCCACCGCCAGCAACTCCAGGCCCTTCACCTCCGCCAACCGCGCCGGAACCGGCGCCGCCGACGCCAACAAGCCTTCCAGCCGGCACGGCGTCGGTCGAGGAGGCGGCCGTTGCCGCGGCGGCAAGACAATCCGCGCCGAAGTGGCCGCCAGCGCGTTCAATGCCTTCAGGCAACCCGCCAGCTGCAACCGGCCTCGGCTGTCCACGAAGCCGAACTCCGCGCAAATGCGACGACCCGCCGCCGTGCGGCTCTCAAAGGTCTCTTGCGACAGAATCTGGGCAATCCGGTCGCAGCAAGCCGAATCACTCAGGGTGCGGTGGATTAGATTCTGGGGTAGCATGCCGTGCCATATACACGGCCAACTCCCAGTTGTCCAGCCCAATTATTGACTACACGGTAGAGCTAGGCGCGTTTGCCGAGGCGATGAACGAGATCCTAGTCGGTGAACTGCTTCAGACACGAATTGCGCGTGGTCAGTTGACCCCCGTCGAAGGTGAAGTGCAGGTGTTCGGGCATCATGTAGCCTGTTTTGCCTGGCCCGAAGGACGTTTGGTGCCGGGCGATTTCCTTGTGATGCGACCGGCAGGTGCGGCCGCGGAACTCAGGCATGGCGCGATAACTTCAATAGAAATCGACAGGGTGGACCAGGCGGAGGTAAAGGGTCGGGAGGGGCTAGAGATCGGCGTCAAGGTGCCGTTCAGGGTAAAGGCGAACGGCACCTTTTTCGTTTGGCGCGCTTCGGAAGCGGGCGACCCGCCGGAGCGATGATGACCTTCGTGGCGCGGTGTTCGATCTCCTCGAGCTGTAGGAACAGCTGGTAGGGGTGCTTGCCAGGGTTCGTGTCCGCCCTGAGGCGCTCCCGTCATCGCCGACGGCTTCCCTTCTTTCGCTTCCTTCAGGCGACGGAAGCCCGGTAAATCTCTTTCTTCGTCGTCAGTATCCAGACGATGCGCCGTTCGGTTGGCCAGCGCTATCGTAACCACCTTGCGCGGCTTGCGTTCCAGCATGCTGGCCTACCATGGATCCTTTGCCCTACCGCGGCGCATTGCCCAGGAGACCTCTGCCATGGCGCGGCTGACCAAGAGCCGTCGAAGATCGCGCTGGCCCATCTTCGATATCTTGCCCAGCGTCGGCTTGCCGCCTGTCGCGTGCTGCTTCGGAACCAAGCCGAGTCAGGCACCGAAGTCGCGACCGCGCCGGAAGCTCCCGGAGCGCACCAGCCGTCCAGCAACGGCAAGTGCTGCCAAAAGATACCGGCGCCATGGGTGGCATCGCGCTTGCTGCGCCGGCCGGGTACCCCAATGATGACACACCAGCGACAGGAAGGGGCGCCACCCAAGACTGGACATAGTACCAAGGGAATGGGACTATGGACGAAAGAGGAGCAATTGCATTGGAAACAGTTAAGGAATTCGAACACGGCGGTCGCTCATTCGAGATCAAGGTCGTCAGTGACCATGAGCAATGGCACCTAAAGGTGTTTGTCGACGGCCAGCCAATCCAAGTTGACGGATTCGTGAGCCACGAGATCCAGCAGGACGCTGACATTTACAGCATTGCCGATCCCCGTAAGGTCATTGCCGACGCCCTCGAAGAGCACATCAAAGGATCGCGCAGTTAGGGCATCGCTGCCGCAACCTCGGCAGTCACAACGACGCTCAGGACATTTCCACACGAACTCCTGACATGGCACTGGAAGTCCGAACACCAGCCTCGACTCGCCACTTGACCCACCGAATGATGTACAATACCTGAGGAAGCTAGTGCCCATCATTCCGCTTACCAGCTCCACAGCGCGTTAACGCTTCCAGACGGGCGATCCCACGGACCCGTGCCAATGTGTATTGCACCGTCATTTCCCAAGCACATCGGGACATTTAGTTAATAATGACGGTTGAATTCAACTCTTCTGGATTGCTTGCTAAGGTCACTGCAGTTAGTGAAGATGAGCGCACTGTTTACATCGATTTTCGAAACGGAAAGTCAGGTTCTTTCAACACGACGCAACAACGTTTTGCAGTCGGTAACGTCCTGTTGATTTGCGGCGATATAGAAAACAACATAGACGTCACATTGGACAAAACGTCGAGCGACTCTTGGCCTGATGACTTGTGGGTTGGTGTTGTAAAGGTCAAGTGCCAGGACATTACCGTAATCGAATCTGGAGGGCGATTTCGTACGGTCCCAACGAGAGACACTGTGTCGTACGCTGTTGGAAACACTGTTCATGCTGGCGAAGTTCAGGGGGTCAGTCGAGTTCTGTCAGAATCTCCAATCACCTACATCGAACTTCCGCAGGTTGATGATACGGTCATAGCCGGTTTTCTCGCAGAAGGCGCAGATTATTCTGAGCTCAACTTCGACGATTTTGGAGGACTCCCAGATGTAGTTGCAAGGGCCAGAGAATTGATTGAGATACCTTTACAGAAAAATGAAATTTTGGCGAAAATTGGGGCACGGCCGATCAAGGGCGTCCTGTTTACAGGCGAACCTGGAACTGGCAAAACAATGCTCGCAAGGATAATTGCTTCCCGGTCTTCTGCAAAATTCTATGAAATTTCTGGCCCAGCGATATTTAGTAAATGGTACGGTCAAAGCGAGGAGCTTCTGCGAAAACTATTTAAGACCGCATCGGAGCAGGAGAGAGCAATAATCTTCTTTGACGAAATTGACAGCGTAGCAGCGCAGCGCGGCGATGGATCGCATGAAGCGTCAAAAAGGGTGGTCGCTCAATTACTCACCCTGATGGACGGATTTTCGCCAGACAATAACGTAGTTGTCATCGCTGCTACTAACCGACCTCAAGACCTCGATGTAGCGCTGCGAAGACCTGGACGCTTCGACTGGGAAATCGAATTCCCCTATCCAGACGAAAACGATCGGTTGGACATCCTTTTGAAGACCGCGCGCCGGCTGTCGACGGCTAGCCCGCTTCCCCATGCAGAGATCGCGGCGATCTCAGCCGGATGGTCGGCAGCGGAGCTTGCGCACATTTGGAAGGAAGCGGCATTGCTGGCCGCCCAGGATAGGAGGGACAAGATCTACGAAGAAGACTACATAGGCGGATTCGAGCGCGTTTCCCGTTACCGGCTTCGCTTGAGACGGGCCGGACAGGCGGAGGAAGGTCGATGAGATTTGCCTCTAGGGTCGGAGAGTGGCTGCGTCGTCAGAGGAGGCGACCGGTCACGTCAAGCTCCGACGGTCTGCTTCGCGAATTCGTCTATTTGGACGAAGTCTCGGTCTATAGCATCTTGGCCTCTCGGAAGGGTGCCATCCCTACAGAATTCACTGAGAGCCAGACTGCCTCCCAACATGGTGACGTCGGGAGTTCAATTGGTGTCGGGACTGGCCTCATAAACGCAAGGCTCGATTCCAAATTGCACACCAGCGAACTTCGGGGCTCCCAGGTTTTACGTAAGTCAATTATACAGACAAGCTTCAAGGAACTCTATGAGATTGAACGCGCAGCGCTCGCATTGACACCTCTAGGCCGTGACAGCGTACCCACCGTTCACTCCGTCTCCGATCTCGAAAGGCGACTCGATCGGGAGTCTAAGGATCCTTGGCTTGTCGATCCCCGCACTATCCGTCGAGGGGAACTAATGGAATTGGAGGTGGAGCTAGAAACAGACCCCATTTTTCGAATGACGTCTATAATCACTACCCTTCGAGAACTTATGGAGGATAACGAGCATCTATTCGGAAACGAGTTACCCGCTAAATTGCCCGAAATGCGCTCATTGGCACGGGTGCTGGATGGTTTACTTGTCGGTCTTGTTCCGATTAGAGGGCGCCTCATAGATTACAGTTGGGTCAGTATTGCTGGTCGCGAAGTCTTGGTCCACCGATTGCTCTTGGATCAGTTGCCTTCCGATTTGTCTCTGACCGCAAATCCGGCGTTTGCGGTCGGAGTAGCTCAGCATGACCTTTTTTGGAAAGATATCAGACGAGTCCTATTTTCGCAGGCTCAATACACGGTCTTCTGCCGTATCGCGGTAAGCGGGTTGGCCAATAGATGGCATCCGGTCAAGATCGCTGGTGTGCTTGCGGGTATCGTCCCGCAGTTTGATGAAATGATCAAAGACTTTAGTGACCAAGCGATTGAAGCCATACACGGAACGGGTGATATTAGGGAAACCCCGATTGATAATGACGAACAGTCTTGGAAAGGCATCATGAAGGAATATGCTCAACAGATCCTAACACACCTTGATCGCAGTCTCGATTCCGGAGCTATAAATAGCATGGTCGACTCAATCTCACCTAGACCGGATTGGCTGGACAGTGTTGATGGACGGCGGTCCGTCTTCGCGAAGATGACCCAATGCCTAGACGACGCATTGGGAATAAAGATTTGTGGGGATCTCGCCTACCGGGTCAGAAATGATGTTATCCAGGATGCCAGCGCTTCGAATAGGAAGATTCATCAGGACTCGCATAGAGATGGATACCGTAATGCCTCAATGCCTGGCAATCAAGAAAGGTTCTTGGACACCGAGATCATCGCAATCTATTGGTAGTCCAAGGCGACGGTGAAATACATAATTGTTATTGTGCCGAAAACTCAATGGGGTCGAGTACATCAAAAGCAATTGGCAACAGACGGAAGTTTACGCCTGATACTTGGGCCCCTCCGCCTGTTGCAGCTAGTCGCCAAAGCTTCCACTAATGTTGCCCGTGCGGAGTTTAACGAACATTCCTCTGCGCCTAATGGCGACCGGACAGCGAACGATCCCGGAGCTACGTTGAATCGAGTGACTTCCAGGATGCGCCAGTCGGCAACAGCGACCTGACCGTACGGCCCATCGTGCTGTCGCACTTTCGCCCGGACCAGCCGAACCGCGCGTTCGAGATCGTCCGACCCAAGATCGGCGGATTGGCTCAACTTCTGTGAAAGCTCGAGGCGGGGAAAACCAAAGAGCCCCGGAAGCGGCAGGACCCTTCTGTCGACGGGGAAATTCCCAATCCTTTGACCGAGATATAGACACCGCCCGCAACGTTCGCAAGCGGGTTCGGCTACGCTTGCGGGGCCTGTCCCGCCTCAGAGGGGCAACGGGCTTACGGCTCCGCCCGAGGCGCCCCTGAAGCCTCGCTGCCCAGGAGATTGTTTCCGATGCTGCCAGTGATCCGCGAGGCGGCGTTTTGGAGCGAATCGCGGGCAAGGTGAGCGTACCGGGCAGTGGTCTGCACCTGGGTGTGACCCAGCAGCTTCCCGATCATCGTGAGGGTCTCGCCCAAGGCCAGCGCCCTTGAGGCATACGAGTGCCTGAGGTCGTGAATTCGCACGTCTTCGAGCTTGGCGCGCGCGCGGATGCGCCGCCAGGGGCGCTGGAGATCGGTGAGATGGGAGCCCGGCAGCCTGCCACGGATGACCCAGGGATTGTCCTCCTCGCGGGGCAGGTTGGCCAGCACGGCGCGGGCCTCGGGCCCGAGCGGCACGACCCGCCCCCCGGTCTTCGCGTCGGGCAGCTCGATGCAATCGTCCCTGACGTATTCCCAGCGCAGGAACTGGATCTCCGACAGCCGGCAGCCCGTCAAGAGCAACAGGCGAAAGGCGGCGACCGCCGAGGGCATCTCGCTTTCGGCCTCTGCGAGGACCGCGCCCAGGCGCTCGGTCTCCTCGGGCGACAGGAACCGCTCGCGCTTGCTTTCCTTGTAGCGCTTGACGTGCCGGCAGGGATTGGACCCGTCCGTCCGCATGCCCCAGATTTCCGCGAGCGAAAACATCTTTGAGAGCACGCCGAGCGTGCGGTTCGCCTGGTAGGGCTTGTCGCGCAGGTCGAAATGCAGCTTGGCGATGTCCTTACGCTCGACCTCGGCGATCCGCATCTCGCCGATCGCGGGATCGATGAAGAGCTCCACCGACCGCCGGTATTCCCCCTGGGTGCTGGGCTTGCAGTGGACCGGGACATACTCCTCGAGGAAGCGCCTGCCGAGCTCGGTCATGACCGGCTCGGCCTTCCGCTTCGCATCGGCATCGCGCGGGTCGACGCCCTTCTTCGCCTGGGCCAGGATCTCCAGCGCCGCGGCTCTCGCCTCGTCGGCGGTGATGCGCCCGTGCTGCCCGAGGGTGAACCAGCGCAGCTTGCCGCGGACGCGGATCTGGAGAACGTAGTTCTTCCTGCCCGACTTCCGGACGCGCACGCCGAAGCCGGTGAGTTCGCCGTCCCAGTAGACGGTATCGGCGCCGTTCGGCTTGAGGGCCTCGACGGCGCGCCTGGTGAGTTTCGGAATGCGGTTTGCCATGGCTCGAATCTCTTGACCCCAGAAGAGCCTTCTAGCAAGTTGGCAAACTATTGGCAAACACTTTGGATCGATTCGTAACGCGCGGGAGGCGGCGCATGCGTCCGCAAGAAATCCGAAAACCCCAATATATCAGCCGTTTGTCAACAATCAGGCGTCATCAACGCATCTAAGACGCAGTTTGTAGGCAAACTCATAACCTGAAGGTCGTTGGTTCAAATCCAACCCCCGCAACCAAAAAAACCGTTTTTCCAACAGGATAGCGGGGTTTTTCTTTTCCGCATTCTTTGCTCCATTCCTCGACCGTAAGCATACCGCAAGCGGAAACAAGCCAACGTGGGACGCCCAAATCCGCGAGCTACGGCTATGGAACGGGATCTGAGGAGGTTCTGGCGGAGATTTTGGCGCGAATTGCGCGGAAAAGCCGGGTGATCCGTTTTCCGGCGCCCCGGGCGATCACCAAGGCGTAACGGATCGAGCGTTTGCGCAGAAATTCGGTGGCGCACCCCGTTTCCCGTCACGGTTCGACGGCGACTCGGATATGCCGGCGGTTGCAGCGGGGAGCTCCCGGCGTCACCCGGGAGCGGGGCATCTGGAAAGGCGTTCCAGGGCGGCGCGAAGTTCCTCGGTTCCGGCTTGCCGCAACACCAGGATCCATCTCCGCGCGTGCCAGGCCAGGCGCGCGGCGTGGACCAGGATCACCGCCCGCAGCCGTTTCCAGTGGGCCCGGCGCAAGTCGGCTTCGAGGGCGCTATGGCCGAGCCAAGCGTGGACGTTCAACGCCAGGATGGCACCGTGCCACCAGGCCGCGGTGCTGCCGAACCGGCCGTAGGGCAGGATGCCGCCGGCGAGGCTGTTCTTGAGCGTATCGTGGACCTGCTCAGCGTCGCCGCAGCGGCGGTTGGCGAAGGACAGGACTTCTTCTGCCGGCGTCGGTTTCGGTCCGAGGCCGTCCGGCCGCTGCCGCCGGGCGCCGGGATGTTGGTCAGCGGCGCCCAAATGCCGTAGGCCGGGTGGCCGTCACGGGCGGGGATCTCGTTGGCCTTCACTCCGAGCGATCCGGGCCGGGGCCTTCGCACGGCAATGTAGCGAAGGATCTCGGGCCCCTTGCGATGGGCGTCGGAATTCGACATGAAGTTGATCTCGGCACTCGAGGCCACTTCGGCCTCCGGTTCTTTCGGCTTCTCCCCGAGCGGCTTCCATGCGGTCTCCGGGGTTCGCATCACTTGGTTCATCAGCGCCTCGGAATGCACCGCCGAAATCACCAAGCCGACCACCCCCAAGCGCCGGGCGCCGCCGGCCTCCGGCCGGGTCTCCGGACGGTTGCAGAGCCGGATCACCTCCGCCACATGTGCGGCGCTGTCGCTGCGCACCGTCACCTCTTCGACCGCGCCGGGCAGCCGTTCCAGCGCCTCCAGCAGCACCCGGGCGTTGCCTTCCCTGGCCGGCTCGTTGCCGTCGCGCATCTCCGAATGCGCCATCAGCCCCGGTTCCGCGCAAAAAAGCGTTCTGCGGCTGGTACCCCGTCTCCCCCTGACATACCCCGGTCGAAGCCCGGTAAGTCGGCAGCGCTTCGCGCTTGCCCGAGGCAACGATCGTCGCATCCAGGTCCAGGGTGATGCGGCGCAGGCCATGCCGGTCCACCAGTTGCGAAAACAGCCGCCGGGAGGCTTCCCAAAACACCGCCAGCGAGGCCGCCGGGCGCGGCACAATCGCCTCGCCCTTGCGCCGCTCCTGCTGTTGTTGTTTGGAATGTTTCAACCAAGGATTCCCGGAATATTTCGTAGCAGGTGAGAGGTTTTTCCCACGCTTTACCGCTTTTTTCGGAGGGCTGTGCACGGCGTTGGCGGAACGGGGGATTTCTCTTCCGAGTAGGGGCTTATGGAGAAACCGGGTTGCGTGGAGGGTGTATCGGGGAACGGTTCTTGCACGCAGGGACCGAAGCGTGGCAGGGCTGCCGGGGAGGAGGATAGCTTGAAGCAGCAGCAGCCCGGCGGGTTTCATTCCAGGCAGGTTTTTCCAAGCAGGGTTTGTTTCCCGGCAGGGCTGAGCGTGCTCACATGGATTGATTCCCGATCGGGCGAATCCGATCGGATTCCGTGCGTGAATGTCGATTGGTCCCCCCGGGGAGTTTGCAAGAGCGTCCCCGGTGGGGTTTCTCTCTTGTTGCACAAACGAGAGAAGAATCAATGTTGCATGGAATCCTCATCGGCGCCAGTGAGGGGGCGCTTTTCACCCGGATTGACGCCTCGATCGCGGAGGACTTCCGCCAGGCGGGCTGCGGCCGCTGCGGGGGGCGGCTTCACGTTGCGGATTATGCGCGCAAGCCCCGTGGCCTCGGCTTCCGCCGGGGAGAGGGCTTCGGCGGCGGCCTCGCCGGCGCTGTCCGAGTCGTATCCACAGAGGATTCGCTCGATGCCGAGCGCTTCGATCCAGGGCGGCGGCCAGGCCGGCCGTCGAGACGACGGCGCCGGCGTCGTGGGCGGCGGGCATGGAGATGGCGGAGATCGCATCGATGGCGCTTTCCACGAGCAGCGCGGCGTTCGGATCGCGCCGACCGGCGGCCAATCGCCCACGCGCCGACGCCGCTCCAGCACCGTTGTCCGTCCTCCCTGGCGGCCACCTGCCAGCAAGTATCCGGCGAACCTCCGTCAACTTGTGCGCCAAGGACGACCGGCGCCTTGTGCCGGAGCATGCCGCACGGACAAGCTCCCGTTCCCTGCGCACTGGAGCCGAAAGCGGGGAACGCGAAGACCGCCAACCCGCCCATCTTCTTTTCCCAGGAGCCAAGGTTCCCATCGGCCGCCAGGCGATTGGACGGAGAGCATAGCGCAAGGACTGCGGAACTTGGGAATGTCGCGGGCGGTTTTTCCTGATTCGGAATCGGGCTCGTCATGCCCAAATCCGAGCGCTGGGCGGTTCCGG
This sequence comes from Rhodobacterales bacterium, assembly GCA_965219495.1. Classification (GTDB taxonomy): domain Bacteria; phylum Pseudomonadota; class Alphaproteobacteria; order Rhodobacterales; family CAZPXZ01; genus CAZPXZ01. The sequence goes on along the minus strand of OZ244777.1, from coordinate 4,357,608 downwards.
CCGAGATTCGCGTTATGTCAGTCACGCGGGCTCAAGTCGAAAGGAATTCAACCCGATGAGTCTTCCGAAGAAACTGAAGCAGTGTGGGAATATTTTCTCAGGCGAGGCAAAAATAATTCGAGAAATCAGTTACGAACGAATGCAAAATACAACACTGTTCATGCAACCTGCCTCGACGGCGCTGTCAACGAAACGTCGAGCCTCACCTGATCGTACGGGACGCGAGGTTCCAGCGTGCTGCGCTGTCCCTCTTTCAACTCCACGAGCCCGTAGCGCGACATCGTCTTCAGTGTGCGCGAAAGGTTCGACTTGTTTCGCCCCGCGAGTTCCGCCAACTCCGTGAGCGAGTCCGGCTTTTCCCTCGCAATCATCTCCAGAAGCTCGCGATTGCGCTGCGAGAGCACCTTCGCGAAGCTCTCGATGGACGTGAACCAGACCGTCGGTTCGCCCCTGGCAGGCTTGTACTCTCCGCGGGCGATTGCCATGGTGCGCGCCTTCATCCGGTCGTAGCCGGCAATGCCGATCTTCAATGTTTTCATGGAATCGATCCTCTTCCCCTCAGAACCTCGTCAACTTCCTTCCAGAAATCCTCGACAAGCGTCGCCGCGTCCTTGTATTCGTAGGGCCGGATTGTCCGCAGCCTGTGCCGATGGTCACACTCCCCGCGCGTCGCGCACCCGGTCCTGGCCGTTCTCTCACCGGGTGCGCATTGTCGAACCCAACCAGCCTGGCGCCGTCCGGGGCGTGCAGCGTCAGCGAGAAGCTGAGTCCGTGCGGTTTGTCCGGAGTGACTTCGCTTTGCACCACGATGAACTTCACCCAGTGTCCAACCTCGTTCACGAACAACGTCTGGCCGTGAAGGTCGAGCAGCGTGTCGAGCCCAGGATCGCGGTCAGGCATTGTCATCAGTGTAAGTTATCAAAATCTGATAACAAAGGGAATTATATGGATAACTTGACAAGAAAGTGGTTTTCGCTTGCGCATTTGCAGAAACGGTGGTACGAATCGCTCAATGAAGCAACATCCATGCAACTCCTGTGCAACACGATCCCGCCTCTCCCACCGGCGACGCCCGTCCGGTGTTCAAGGTCTTCAAATGCCGGGCGCGGCTCACTCCGGCCTCGCACCGCCGTCTCGGCGAGGTGCTGCGGTTGTGTTGCGGGTTCTACAACGCCGCGCTTGAGGAGCGCATTGGCGCCTGGATGAAGGCGGGGATTTCGATTTCCTGTTACGACCAGTGCAAGTCTTTGACGGCGATCCGCAGCAACACGCAATTTCCCGAGTTCGCCGCCCTCAGCATTCAGGTGTTCCGGGGTGTCCTGCAGCGGCTGGACCGGAGCTTCCGGGATTTCTTCCGGCGCGCGGAAGGCGGCGGCAAGCCTGGCGTTCCGCGCTTCAAGGCGGCGCGGCGGTGGCGGACGGTGGAGATCGGGGAGGTCTCGCGGGGCATGGCGCGGCGGCATGGCCGGCACTGGCGGCTGCATGTGAAGGGGCTTCCGCCGCTGCAACTGCGGTCGTCGCGGGCGTTGCCGGAGGGGGCGGAACTGAAGACGCTGCGGGTGGTGCGGAAGCCGCTGCGCGCCGAGGTTCACTTGGGCTTCGCGTTCCCGCCGGTCGCCCCGAAAGAGGCGATTGTCCGCCCGGTCGGCATCGATGCGGGGGTGGCCAAGCGGCTGACGTTGTCGGATGGCGGGGAGGTCGCGAAACGGGAAGTGGACCGGGGCCGCCTGCGCCGCCTGCAGCGGGCGGTGGCCCGCGCGGCGCCAGGGTCCGGCAACCGGCGCAAGAAAGTGGGGTCGCTGGCGCGGGAGTGGCAGCGGATCTCGGACGCCAACCGGCAAGCCCTGCACCGGACGGTGTCGGCGCTCAGCCGGGCCTGCGATTTTTTCGCGATCGAAGACTTGCGGATCGCCAACCTATTGCGCTCGGCGAAGGGGACCGCGGCGGAACCCGGACACAATGTGCGGGCAAAGGCGGGGCTGAACCGGACGATCTCCGAGCAGGGATGGGGAACGTTTTTCACGCTCTTGAAGGACAAGGCTGCGAGCGCCGGCCTTCAGGTGGCGGAAGTCGCGCCGCATGGAACCAGCCAGGCCTGCTCGGGATGCGGCGCCGAGGCGCCGAAGAGTCTGGCTGTTCGCGTCCACGCCTGTCTGGCCTGCGGGCTGGTGCTGGACCGCGATGTCAATGCGGCAAGGAATATCCTGCAACGGGCTTTGGCCCGTTCACGGGTGGGGAGTGGCGGGGTGATCCCGCTTCCCGTGGCGGCGGCAGGAGCGGAGAACCAATCATTCTCCGGAACAAGCGGGGCAGTGGCGCCGCTCGTCGCAGAACAGTGTCATGTCAGGTTATGTATATAAGCCCCATAACAAAGGAAAAGCCGACACGGATGTTCCGCTCGCCCTGCCGTCGAGGTCTGCGCCGCAACCACCTTGTCGATTTCCTCCTCCCGCATGTACCTTGCCCCTACCATTCAGGCGCTTCATTCCCTACAGGATCCGGGAGAGGAACCCGCCATGGCTGACGCCTTCACGATGGACGGCGGCGCACGCTACGCCTTCGCACCATCACCCGAATCGATTGAATGCGCACTGCGCCGCATAAGTGTTGCGGCAAACCATATGTTGCGGTGACGGCGTTTTCTGGCGGTTGGCAGGGAGACGGCCCGAATCTCCGCAAAATATTTTTCTTCAGCACAACCTGTGCACATGATCGTGTCTCCAACAACAAGGAGACACAACCATGTTCGAAGATCCATTCAGAACATCCAAGACAATTGAGAAGTACCAAGGAGCACCGCTCGCCCAAGACTGCCTTCGATATCTCCGGCATTGCGCAGAATCCGGTGTCAGGCCACGAGAGTTGGCGAAGATCGCGAGCGTTCAGCTCAATCTTGTTCGCCTTTTGGACTTGCAGGAAGGCGGGAAGGTAACTGTTTCCCAAGTCGAGCTCGCAGCCCGCGAGTGGTCGTGGCCGGGTGTGCATTGGTACGGCAGATCGGCATCACCCTTGGCCACGACAATCTTTGCCGGCCAAGCGCTTCGCTGGCTGCGCTTTCTCGACCGGTGTTATAACTCGATTTATTCCGTAGGAGGCGTGCCGGAATTTCCCGAAATGCGCCGCGCGCGGATTGCCGGGAAATCCGTAAATTGCGGGAAATTGCGAACCGGTTCCTTTTTTCGAGTAGCGGGGGTATTTCCAAGCAGGGCTTTTGGCGGGGTTCGAGCCGATTGCCGATGCCCAGCCGGGGTTGGCCGGGAGCCTGGAGGGCGGCTGCGCCACTCCAAGCTATCCTTCTCCCCGGCAGCCCCGCCACGCTTCCAGCCCTGCCCGCGAAAACCGTTCCCCGAATCACCCTCCACGCAACACCTCCCAGGGTTGCGTCTTGGCGTCCTCGCGCAGTTCGTCGATCGACAAGCCGTGGCCGAACACGTGATGGCCGAGCTCATGCGCACAATTGAAAGTGCGCCGCGGCAGCGGTCGTCGCGCGGAGAGATGGATGCGCGATGGAAGGCCGCGCTGATACATCCCTTCCATGTTGATGTTGTTGAAGCGCACCGCGACTCCCAGCGTTTCGCAAAGGCCGTAGATGCAGATGGGTCTGGTTTGGTCGAGCGTGGCCTTCGCCCGCGTGGCGGTGGCGGCCTGCATGGCTTGGGTCGCCAGGGCGCGACGGTTGAATCTGGGCCTAATGGTGCGCATCACGCTCATCAGCGATCGCCTCCAGTCGCGGTGGCATCGGTGCGCATGGCGGCTAACAGTCTGAGCAGGTGTTCCAAGTCATCGGGCTTGAGTTTGGAGAGTTCGCGCGCGGCGAGTTCGAGTCGTGGGTCTTGAGCGTCGAGTGTCTCGGGCGCTTGGCCAAGCAGCCAGGCAACGTTGACGTCATATATCTCGGCAAGCCGAGCGAGCTCGTCGGCCGAGACGCGGCGGTTGCCGGCCTCCATCTCGCTGACGGAGGGACGATGCAGGCCAAGCATCCTGGCGACATGGCCTTGTGACAGGCCAGCGAGCTTGCGCGCCTCTTTTAGGCGCTCGCCAATCTGCGTGCGCTTGGCGAAATCGAGTTTGGTCATGCCGCTTCCGATTCCTGCTCGCTTTGCTTCTTTGGCAAGTCGCAGACGAAGACGGCTGTTTCGTCGATGGAGCGCGGGAGCTTGGTCGTCTCGTCGACGAAGATGTTCACGTCGTCGGGGATGGTCGCGTCGATCTCGGTCGCAAGGATCGTGGTCGCGACAGGCCAGACCTTGCTGTCGAATTTGGGCAGGTTCTCGATCGGCTTGATAGCGCCGGTCAGCGCTGGGCATTCGAGGCCGCTGTCGGCCTGAATCTGGCCGATGACGTCGATCCGCTTCTTTTTCAGTGCGGCGGGATCCATGGGCGCCTCCTTCATCCGACACATGGTAAGATATTCTTACACTGCCGACCAGTCAACCCCGGCGCTTTTCGCCAATTTGGTACCCAGCACTGGGCAATGAGGCGAAAGGCGAATTATTCTCCTCACCAAGAGAAGAGAATGTGCTTGCCAAATGACGAGAACGATGCCATATTCTCCTCATTGAGAGAGGAAAATCATGTACATCTGGGAGCAGCCGGAATGGCCCAACTTGACCTGGGACGACGGTCGGCTCCTTGAGCCGCTCGCGGCCGCGCGCCTGAAGCAAGGCCGACTTTTAGGAAGTATGGCAAGACTCGGTTTTGACCTGAAGCTCGAGGCGCAGCTCGAAGCGCTCACGGAAGACGTCATCAAGAGCTCGGAGATCGAGGGCGAGGTCCTTGACCGTGACAGCGTGCGATCCTCGATCGCGCGCCGCCTGGGCGTGCCTGCCGCCGTCGTCGTGCCGGCCGATCGGCGGACCGAAGGCGTCGTCGAAATGATGCTCGACGCTACGGAGAACTATGAGGCATTGCTGACGGCCGAACGGTTGTTCGGCTGGCAGGCGGCGCTGTTTCCGACCGGCTATTCAGGAATGCACAAGGTCAAGACGGGAGCATGGCGCGACGACGCGGATGGCCCGATGCAGGTCGTTTCGGGGCGGATCGGCCGTCAGCGGATGCACTATCAGGCGCCGCCGGCTCGGCACCTCGAACCCGAGATGCAGGCGTTCCTGGATTGGTTCAATCGCCGGGGCGAACCCGAAGGCCTGCTGCGCGCTGGCCTCGCGCATCTCTGGTTCGTGACTATCCACCCGTTCGAGGACGGCAACGGCCGCGTCGCGCGTGCGATCGCGGATCAGGCGCTGGCGCAGTCGGAGGATTCGGGACAGCGCTTCTACAGCGTGTCGAGTCAGATCCGGAAGGAACGATCCGGATATTACGACATGCTTGAACGCTCGCAGAAAGGCGCGCTCGACGTCACCGAGTGTCTGGCCTGGTTCCTTGACTGCTTTTCGCGCGCGATCGACGGCGCCGAGACGACTTGTGAGGCTGTTCTGCGCAAGGCTGATTTCTGGCAGCGCTATGCCCGCGAGCCTCTCTACAAACGACAGCAAACAGTACTCAACAGGTTTCTCGATGGATTTGAAGGCAAGCTGACGGCAAAGAAATGGGCCACGATCGGCAAGTGTTCGATTCCGACGGCGCAGCGGGACATCAATGAACTGGTCGAACGCGGCATCCTTCGCCGCAATCCGGGCGGCAGCAAGAACACAAGCTATGACCTAGCCTGAATTCCCAGTCATAGGGGGCATGTGACGCGAGATGGCCGTGTTTCCCGGATTTGTTTGGCTATTTCTGCCTTTTCGCAAGCAGTATGTCATATATGCGATTCGCAGTAGTAATCATGCTCATACAACCTTGATATAGACAGCACATGTCGGAAGACGCGACGGCGCGCCGGCCGCTTGCGTGCAATCATCCGGGATTGGCGTATTCAGTCGGAATTCAACAGCATCTTGCGCTTGCCCGCCGTACAGACACGCTGCCTTGGCATTGCCACCGGATGAAGCGGTTGACGGGGATTGTGCTGAATGATCGTGTGACAATGTGTGTTATATGCAAGGTTGGCGATTATGACACTCCGGGACACATTCCTCAGGCCACGGAATCCGGCCCAAAGACGCTACGAGGCGCTGCGTGCCCGCTACGTTGACGGCATGGACTGCAAGGCTGCCGCGGAGGTCTTCGGCTACAGCATCGGCTCCTTCCGCAACCTCTGCTCCGCGTTCAATGCAGATCCCGGGTGGGCCTTCTTCCAGCCGCCAGAGAAGCCGAAGGACGAAGAGCCCGCTCCGGGGGCGACGGTCTCACGCAGGCACAGGAACCAGCGTATCCTGGAGTTGCGCCGGGAGCGGCAGATGTCGATCCACCAGATCGCCGCCGTCCTTGCAGCCGAGGACTGTCCTGCCAGCCTGTCGACCGTGGCCAAGGTGATCCGCGAGGCCGGCCTGGCGCGGCTGCCGCGGCGCTCTGCTGCAGTGCTGGCCGATATCATCGGCCCGGATGCCGCGCCGGTCGCCGACCGCCGCGCCTTCCACCTTCAGGCGGGCATGTCAAACGACAACTATGATGGCCACCAGCGACAACTATCATGCTGCACATTTGCGCGGCGATTTGGCCGGCGCGGGGCCGGCGGGACGTCCTCCGAGAACGCCTCTCAGCGCTTCTGCTTGCGGTCGACGAAAAGGCCCGTCGCGATGTCGCCCCAAATTTGCACGCCGCCCTTGATGCACAGGCCGGTGCAGATGAGATCTCGGTGCGCGCGGGACGGAGCTTGCGCACGTCGTCCAGCGACGTGATCATGCGCTTCGGCTTGCGCCGGCCCTCCGCCGGGATCTCGTCGCCGGGCCAGCGGAACCTCGGTGCGCAGCCCATCTTCGCGGCCTGATCACAATCGGACCGCACCGCCCCGAAAAGCGATACAACAAAACAGCGCCAAACGTCCCGCTGGCCCTGCACCCGCCGCGAGCCTCCGCAAAACCCCCGGAAAACCGGCAAACACCAAATTCACAAACGATCCACAAAATGCGCAGCACGCCTACACGACCCAAACCCCTTCTCGCTCCCCCACTTGCAATCCTCCAAAAACCTCGCAATCATCCTGCTCGCCGCGACACCAAATGTGTCATCTTGATTGTCGCGCATGTGTCACCTTGATTGTCGCGCTACAGCGCCCGGCGGGTGAACCCCTCGCGGCCATTCGCCAGCGGGCGACGGGCCGGCGATGCAGGCCGAACCCGGCTCAGACGGTCATCGGGAAAAGACTGTTGCGCTCAAAAATGTGCGCATCTATCCTTGACGGGCACCGGCGCCGGATCCCACTGTGGCGGACATGAACGGGCGGCAGTTCATCGCGAGGGTCCGCAGATGGGCGCGGAGCCGGAGTCTTGAGGTTCGGTTCGTGGCGTCCGAAGGCGCCGCCTCGCACGGTACGCTCTATGCGGGCAATCGCAGAACGACCGTCAAGGACCGCGAGAAGGAGATCGGCAAGGGACTGCTCGCCGAGATGCTCGCCGACCTCGGGATCGATAGGGACGATTTCTAGGGGGCGGACCGACACGAGCGTCGCTGCCCAGGAGGACCGAAGAGATGCCCGATACCTACAACTATCCCGCCACGATCGAACGCGACGAGGACGGCCGGTTCGTCGTCTCGATCCCGGATTTCGGGTGGGGGGCAACGGACGGCGCCACACGGGACGAGGCGCTGGCCGAGGCCAAGGATCTGCTGCGCGAGCTCATCGCCACCACGATGCGGGAGGGCGGGGACCTGCCCGAGCCGTCGCGCGCCGGCAGGGGGCGTCCGTTAGTGGTTCCTCCGGTGCAGATCGCGCTGAAGGCGGCTCTCTACGAGGCGTGGCGCCAGGCCGGGATTTCGCAACGCCGTCTGGCCCGCGACCTCGACGTCGCGGAGAGCGAGGTGCGGCGCATGCTCAATCCCGAACACAGCACCAAGGCCGCAACAATTGACTGGGCCCTGCGCCGGCTGGGGAAGCGCGTGAGTGTGACCGTCGGCGAGGCGGCGTGAGTCGTCTACGGGTGTCCGGAACGCCGCAGGGAGCATGTGTCGGCTACGGCCTCGGCGACATTCCACACAAACGGCCGCGGAGAGCACAGGGGGACTTCGGGGCCAGGAGGGTCGCGTCCCGACCGGGACAACCCTTCGACCGTAAGGCGGTAGCATCAATGCTGCTGCGCAACTCGCGGGGATGAGCCGGCTCGAGCCCTTGTGCACCTCAATTCGTTTCCGGAGGACAGCGCCATGGCGGACACCACATTCTTCTACCACAGCTTCCCGAGGCCGCGTGAAGGAGAGACCCGCCAAGAACTCTTGGCACGCGGTTTGGCGATCCTCCGCTCCATACGGCGAACCGGCTTGATTCTGGCTCCCGAGGTTGTTGAGTGGACCACTCCTGTGAGCCTAGGTAGCTCATCCCCCTATCGCGTACTCCAAGAGCGCATTTGTTTCACCGAGCTTCCGCCCGATGAACTCCCTGCGCACTCCCAGCATTTCGGGCCATACGCCATCGAATTCGACATCGCGGGACTGCGCCGGCCGGCGCGCTGCCCGTGATATACATGCCGCAGGCGCTGACGAAAGACGACCAACTCGCGCTCCTCGGACCGTTCGTCGTGGGTCATCTCGCCCACATCGAACACATGCTCCGAAACCTCAAGGAACTCAATCAGATCACCGACCTGAACCACGTTAGAGAACGCTTCCCCGGAGCAGAGCGTTTTGCGGACAACTGCGTCTTCGACCTGAGAAACGGCGACGAACGACGAGGCATCATCCAAGAGTTCAAGGTTCCCATGGCCTCGATACGGGACTTACTTGCCTTCCTTGGCTTCGAGAACGCCCGTTCCCCGCAATGATCGGAGCCATCTCCATCGTCCAGTCGCTGTTCCACCCAACTGACGACGAGCATGTCGACGAGCCCCTTGCGTATTACAAACAACGCAAGTGGCGTATTACCGCCAACTACCCCGTCAACAATCGGGCGCGTGGACTTCCGCTCCCGCCACGCGAACGGGAACTGCTTCTCCGCGTCGATGGCCGTTTCTGGAAGCGCGAGCTGCAATTCGAAGATCAGAAGTTTCGGCGCGTGGACAAAGCAGTCTCATTAGCTCTCCCGGGTCCCGAACATGTTAGCTCCATGATCACTCGTGTCCTAGCACCGTCCGAGATGGTCGAGAAAGTCCGCGAGTTGTTTGCGGATCTTCCCGTCGAAATTCACCCCTAGCGAATCCTAGCGCCCCCCAGTCCCTCTCGCGGGGTCTAGAGGGCAGAGCTAGGCTGGCCCGTACGTCCCGCGCACCGAGCTCCCATGGCGTGGTGCAGCCGGCCGATCGTCCCCAGCCGCGTGGCCGTATCTTGTATCCCAGATAAATCCAGCACCACAGGGGCATTTTTTCCCGAGTTATTTCGTGCACGGATTGCTGAGAAATCGGAATAAAGTGGAAATCAGGTTCTCCTTTTCCAAGTAGCCGTTACGGAAGTAGAATTCACGGACGCCCTCGACATCCTCGAGAGCTGGCATTGCAACCGTCTGGTCGTCCGCACATGCAAATTCGTTTTCTGACCGATCTGACGGAAAAGGCGTACGTCGAGACCCGCGCGTGGCGGCTGGCCACATTGGAAGCGTGCCTGCGGCACGAGGAAGGCCGGTGTTCGTTTGCCCGCCATGGCACGTATGTCCGCATGACCCCGTAGGGAGAGGCGCGCATTGCACGCTGGTATTGCCCGAACGGTCACACCACGTTTTCGCTTTTGCCGGAATGCTTTGCGTCGGGGCTTCCTGGCTCGCTTGCGTCCCTGGAGCGAGCCGTGGCGCTGGCCGAGGCGTCCCCGGACCTGACCCAGACAGCACGACAGGCGCACCCGGACCCGGAGGTGAGCGCGAAGGCGGCGCGGCGCTGGCTCCGGCGCCGGCAGGATGCGGTCCACATGTGCCTGCGGATCCTGCGCGGGCTTCTGCCGGACCAGTTCTGCGGCTCGCCGCCGACGGTCCTCGACCTGCAGAGCCATCTCGGCCATGCCAGCGTGTTGCAGGCGTAGTGCGTCCTGTTGGCGGTTCAGGGGGTGTACATGCCGGGGCCGCTCGGCGTCAGCGTGTCGAAATGGGACTAGCCCAGGAAGGCGTTGATTTCATTTCGGAGGCGCCAACAATCCATGGCCCCGATCCGCCGGCCATATCCAGCCGGCGAATCGCCCAATTGTGAAATCGGCGGGCCCAGGACCGGGCAAGCATCCCTCAACAGGCAAATCGGACGTCACAAGGCGGACCGGATACCGGGATCATCGCCCCGGAACACGGGCACTGGCGGCTTCGCTCAACCGAATGTGGGACGCCTGTCCGAAACAATCGGTGCAATGTGGGATAAACCTTCCCACGGCGTACGGAATTTTCCGGGAAATCCGCATCGGTGCAATTTGGAATACAACAAGTGGGCGGCGAGGATCATGTCATCGCTCCTGTCGGTCTCCGGCCTCCCTGACCGGGGCATTGTCGTTGGCCGAAGCCGCTCGCTCGAACTGCTCGCGGGCGATCTGGCGCCCGAGCAGGCGGGCAATCGTCAGCACGGCGGTGTGAGCGCTCACGATAATTGAGGGACCAATATTCACATTGTTCAATAGTTTCGTTCCGGCGACGTTTCCCGTTTCCGATTCCTTACCTGCTTGGGGAATCGGCAAGCGGAAACGCGCTTCTGAGCAGTTTTGCGCACGGATGCACTCAAAAAGCAGGTTGTCAGCGTGACTGCCTTGCATTCAGGCGCACAATGCCCCTGCATTTTCTACTTGGAGGAGAAGTTCCCTCTCTTAATGAATGTGACCGAAATGTCCAAATGTTCCATCAATTATTAAGTTCACGCACACGGCGGACCGAACGCGGGCCTCGGCCTCCTCGTTGTCGTTGGCGGCAACGCGGTCCGTCGGCCGTCCGCTCCCGTTTCTTCCCGTAACGCCCTGCCTCGCCGCAACACCGTCCCTCTTGGGGGCGATCTTTGGGAAGACCAAGGGAATGTCAAGCAACAGGTCCTGTATTTTCCATGACTTAGATCACACTCATGGCTATCCGTGTCTGCGCAGAGAGGGCGCTTGGCTACCCACGCGACGACACAAGAATATTTTCGCGTGCGCTTTCGCACAGCATGTTTCGGGTCGTCTCGACAACCGGAAATCCTGTCGACGTCCACGGACTCCCTCTCGACACTTTGCATGGCATGGCGCAGATCATGCGGTCAGCCCCGCCGGTTGGCCCGGTCCGCGATTTTCTGGCAGGAAGCCATCAGCCCGGCGAATGGTTCCGCTTCGTCCAGCAACAGCCCGTCTTCGACCATGCGCGCGTAGTCCTCCGCAAGTGCGTCAAACGAAGGGCCCTCCGGGACGAGTTGCAGGGCGCCTGCGACGGCGGCGTGGTAGTCCACCCAGTTTCCCGATGCGTCTTTTTCGCGGAAGAACATTGTCTTGTGCGCCGCCACGGCTTCGGCGAGCGCCCGATCCACAAGGGCGCGTTCCGTCAGGCACGCGCTGTCGAGCCGCACGAGGTCGTACCAGTGGCGCGCGAAGCTCTCGCCACGCAATCGTCCCTGCTGGCAGTAGACATGCGCGGCCGTCGCCTTCTCCCAGAATGTCCGTTCGACCTGCATCACGCGCGGTTCCGCCGTCGGGAACTCGACCGCCGGGACATGGGGCGCCGCGTCGCAAACGATCGGCATCGGCGCGTTCGGCTCGCCCGTGGCGCGCGCCCCGAATTCCAGCTTCACCTCGGGGCGGACATAACCCGTCCCCTCCGTCAACTGCGCATAGCGAACGAAGAGGTCGCCATCCTCGACCCTGACCGCGCCATCCGCTTCCACGGCACGTAGGGCCGCGGCCAGAAACGGGGCGGCCGCATCGCGCGTCCAGGCCGCGAGGCGTCGGCGTATCTCCTTCGTCCATCGATGTTCCTGGCTCCGGGTCTTCGGCAGAGCGCCCGGACTGTCACCGACGAGGTCCCGTGCGAGTTCGCGGATGTCATAGGTCAGGTCGACGTCTTCGGAGAAGCGCGGTATGGCGCGATACGCCTTGGACAGAGAGGTGCCGCCCTTGAAGACGAGCGGCGCGCCGATGGGATCCCCGAACAGCATGTGGAGGGTCCAGACGACCCAGATGTCCTTTTCCAGCAGATAGGCCGGCCGGCCCGACGCGCTGGCGGCGACATCGAGGACCTCCCGACGATCGGCACGGGAGAGATCCAGGTAGCGCTCAGCCATGTGCCAGCCTGCCCACCGGTCCCGCCAGCCATCCCGGCATCTGCGCGGTGACGCCGGCCAGCTCCTGGCGCTCCTCAGCGGTCAACGATGGACCGATCTCCGAAAGCGCCGTTTCGGCCCTCTCGGGTCCGAGCCAGGCGAGGGCTCGGACGGCGTCTCCTGCCTTGCGGCCCGTCAGCACGAGCTGCCATGGCGATGCGTGCCGCATCTCGACCTCCTGGCGGCCGAGCTTCAGCTTGCGGCTGTGTCCGGAAGTCAGGAAGACCGGCTTGACCGGCACCTGCGTCGTCAGACCGAGCCTGTTCGCCGCCATGGCGCCGCTGGCGGCGACCCGCTCCCCGCGCTGTGCCGCCACGGCCTCGACCGTCTTCAGCAGCGAAGGCGCGCGGCTACCGAACCGACTCTTGACCGGGAGCACATAGAGGCCGCGCCCCGCGCGCAACAGCTCTCCACGACGGGAAAGACGCGACAGGGCCTGATCCACGGCCGCGCGGCTGCCGAGATGCAGCAGTCCCTTGGCCGATACCGGGACCCCTTCGGGCTGGTTTCGGGCATGATGCAGGATCGCTTCGTTCAGCCGTTCCATGACACACCTCAAGTCTGTCAGAAACATATTCCTTCTTCTGACACAGTGCAAGTCCGCAGGCGTCGTGCGTTGCCTATGCGCATCGACTGCCGAACTTCCCGTGGGCGCGTTTGGACAAGGACCGGCCTGGTCGAATATGGTGAAACCTCCATAGTGCGCCTGGAACCATGGACACGACCAATCCCACTGTCATACGCGGCGGCGGCAATGTCTTCGCGGACCTCGACCTCCCCGACGCCGACTCGCATCTGCTGAAGGCGGAGCTCGTCACCCGTATCGACGCCATCGTCCGGCAGCGCGGCATCACCCAGACCGAGGCCGCGCGACTGCTCGACCTCTCCCAGCCCGACGTGTCGCGGCTTCTGCGGGGCGACTTCCGCGAGTATTCCCTGGAGCGCCTGTTCCGCCTCCTGACGGCGCTCGGCTGCGAAATCGAGATCGTCATCCGGCAACCGCGCTCGGCCACCGGCGGAAAGCTGCGCATCGTCGCAGCCGGCTGACGACACAGCCGCGACGTCGACCGCGATCTTGGGCTGCGGGATCGCCAGGCGGAGATCGGCTGGGGTTCGCGCTCGATGTCCGCAATACGGTGTTGCCCGTCGCGGAGTGTCAGACGACTGCATCCGGGAGCACTTCAATCGCCACCGGTTCGGCGCTAGATCGCTGGCAGATACCCGCTGGCAGCGTGCTGTCGGTTAAAGGGCCGTTCCGCGGAGCGGCCCTTGCTTATTCCGGGGCCCGTGATGCGAACCAGGGTCCATGTCGACTGGCTCATTGTTGTTTTTCACTTTATTTCGGCACGTTTTTCCCAAAATATACCGTACGCGTTTCTCGCAATGCTCCGTGACTGCCGGATGGTGGTGTCACGCGCTCGGTGCCACGTGAACGCGCAAGGCTTCGCTACGGTGCCAGGGACAAGGACAATCGGCATCGTGCGTACGGCATTCTACTGGCGGACAGCCTACTGGAAAGACGCCCTGCCTGGAGAAGAAGCCGGATCACGCTGTCCCGGATTAATCCAACAGTTCGCGCGCGAAACAATCTGGGAAAATTCACCCTGTTTCTGACGAGATAATCTGAAAAACAACACCTGGGGCCGCCAGGTTGCAATACTGAACGGCTCTGCTGGCCTGCCTTGCACCGACCCAGTCAAGCCACCCAGCCAGCAACGTCGATGCAAAACCGAAAATCGGTCCTGGGCAGTTATCAATTCTCAAGAGTTTCGACACACTGACCTCTTTCGGGAGTCGCATCCGCGCATTCCGAAACCGCTTCAATGAATTTGCTGGGTTCGCAAGGGTTGGGTCTCGTCTAGCCGGGCGGCGATCCAGCGCACGTAACTCGATGAATTGCAGCCATTTCAAGAGGACCAGGGTGCCGACCATCCCTGACTGCAATCCCGGATCATCTTCCCGCGTCCCCGACTTTCGAACCCGTCGTTCTACTTCCGTCTCGGAGGTGGGCCCGGATCCCAATCGCCACAAAATGACTGCCAGAGCGCAAGCGATGCGACCACCGCAGTCTCAGCCCGCAGCAATCGGGGTCCGAGCGAAACCGGGACCGTCGCCGGATGTTCGGTAAGCAGCGACGCCTCTGTCGGCGAGAAACCTCCCTCCGGTCCAATCAAGACTGCCCAGGGTGCGCCACGTGCGGTCCCCGCCAACACGCGCGCCGCTGGCCCCGCCTCCCCGCGCTCGTCGCAATACAGAATTTTCCGTTCGCCGGGCCAGTCTCCGAGCAGGCATTCGAGTTGAACCGGCTTCCCCACGGCGGGTACACCCAAGAGCCCGCACTGTTCGGCAGCTTCAACCACGCGTGCGCGCAAGCGCCTAACCCGTACGTGTCGAGTCGATGACCGCTCGGTGAAGGCGGGTTGGATCCGGCGGCAACCCATTTCGCACGCTTTTTCCACCGCGAAGTCCGTTCGCGCGCGCTTGAGCGGCGAGAACACGAGCCACACGTCCGGGGGACCGCTCTGCGCGCGTGTCTGGCGACTGCAACCCACCACTCCTTCCTGCCGACCGAGTGTTGCAACATTGGCTGCCCACTCGCCGTCTCGCCCGTTGAACAGCAGCACCTCGCTACCTTTCTGGAAACGAAGAACGTTTCGAAGGTAGTTGACCTGGTGCGCGTCGAGCGAAACCGCGTGACCGGCGCCCAAATCATCAATCACGAACAGCCGTGGAATGTCCGACATTGCGAGATCCCTCCGAAATCCAATTGCGCGGTGAAAACTGCGCCACAACCGGCGCGCCACTGTATAATTCCTCTTATGCACGAGTCGAAGCAATCCTCCCGCATCGAAGACGCGCCGCTCCAGAGTTGGGTACTGAGGCTTTCTCCAGCCTGGTCGCATCCCTGGCTTCAGCTCGTGCGCGCCGACCGGCCAATCGGAAGCTGGTTGCTCTTGATTCCCTGCTGGCAAGGCATTGCCTTGGCTGCCTCGGTCGAAGGATGGAACGCGTCGAAACTTTGGCTGTTTGCGGCGTTCGCGTTGGGAGCGGTTGTCATGCGTGGCGCTGGATGCGCACTGAACGATATTGCGGACCGCGATATTGATCGCCGTGTACAGCGTACGCGCAACCGCCCGGTCGCCTCCGGAGCGATCACTCGGATGGGCGCTGCCGTGTTCGCCGGCATCCTTTCACTTGCAGGACTTTCGGTTCTCCTGAGCATGAACAACTTCGCGATCGGGCTGGGACTGCTCGCCATCATTCCCGCCGCACTCTATCCGTTTTCCAAGCGGTTCACGCATTGGCCTCAACTGGTGCTCGGCATTGCTTTCAACTGGGGCGCGCTTCTCGGATGGGCGGCCTATACGGGTTACCTGGGCTGGGCGCCACTCCTTCTCTATGCGAGCGGAATCTGTTGGACACTCGGCTACGACACCATCTATGCGCTGATGGACCGGGACGACGACCGGGAAATTGGCGTGAAGTCGCTTGCGATCAAGTTCGGAGACACATCGCCCCGGGCCATCGCGGGTTTCTACGTGGCGGCGGTAGCTTTCGCGGCCGCGGCCGGTTACGCGGCCGGCCTGGGCCTCGCTTTCTGGCTGGTGCTCGCGGCGTTCGCGGACCGCCTCGCGTGGCAATGCTTTTCGCTCCAGACCGGCGACCGGCAAAACTGCCTCCGGATGTTTCGCGCGAACCGCGATGCCGGACTCGTTCTCCTTGCCGCCATCCTGGTGGGAAGCCTGTAACGATAGAATGTCAGATGAGGAGTCTCACCGCGCCAGCCTTCGCACGGTCAGCACCAGCACGCCGCTTGCATAATGCGGATCACCTCTCCACTGTAGTACCGGGTCGGCGAGACTGCATGGAGTCAGCCGCGCCTCTACGGATCGCGTCGCTCCGCCTGGCCCGCGAATTGGCGGGCACTTGCGGCGGACGGTTTTCATCTTTCCACCGGGTCGGATTGGTTCCTCCCCTCCGCCGAAAGGATTAACCGGGTAAATGACTCGCACCTTGCGTCACGAACATTTCACCAAGAACCCAATCCCTGCGGCATGCCGGTAATCTCCTTGAGCAGTTCCATAGAAGTCGGTGTCGATGTCGGTGGGACCTTCACCGACATCGCGCTGATTCTGGATGGCGGAAGACGCCTCATTCAACACAAGGTCGCGTCGACACCGGATCAGCCGGACCGCGCCGTTGTCGAGGGCCTGCGCGAGATTTTCGATCTGCACGGGCTTCAGGCCACCAACGTATCGCGCCTCTCCCACGGTACGACCGTGGGCACCAATGCACTCATCCAGCGACGCTGCGGACGTGTTGCGGTTCTGACCTCTACAGGGTTTCGTGACCTGCTCGAAATCGGCCGGCAGACCCGGCCCGAGGTCTATGACATCCATCGGGACCATCCACCCCCGATCGTTCCGCGCGAACTTCGGCTGGAAGTGCCGGAGCGAAGGCTCTTCGATGGAACTGTCCATGTGCCCCTGGACCGGGATGCAGTGGAGAAGGCCGCCGGTCTCTTCGGTGCCGCAAAGGTTGACTGCGTAGTGGTTTGCTTCCTGCACTCCTACGCATTTCCGGAAGATGAGCGATGCGCTGCGGAAATCTTGCGGCAAAATTTGAGCGACTCGGTCGCGGTCCTGACTTCTTCCTCCGTCTATCCGGAATTCCGCGAATACGAGCGATTCTCAACCGCCGTGCTCAACGGGGCTCTCCTTACGATTATCGGTTCCTATCTCGACCGTCTTGCCCACAGCGCCGAACAACTGGGAATCAAGCCGGAGATCAAGATCAGCCAGAGTTCCGGCGGGTTGATGTCGGCGCGCATGGCTCGGCGTCTGCCGGTTCGGGCATGCCTTTCCGGTCCCGCCGCCGGGGTAAGAGGCGCGGAACGGCGCGCCGGCCTCGCCGGATTCGGAAACCTCATCACGTTGGATGTAGGGGGAACCAGCGCGGATGTCTGCCTCCTGCGCGAAGGGATTCCCTCCGAGGTTGACGAATGCGACCTCGCCGGGTTTCCCATCCGTATGCCCGCGCTCGACGTGATTGCGGTCGGCGCCGGAGGAGGATCCATCGCATGGATTGACCGGGACGGGCTCTTGAAAGTAGGCCCCCAATCCGCTGGCGCCCACCCGGGTCCGGCGTGCTACGCACTTGGCGGAAAAGATGCGACGGTGACCGACGCCAACGTGATACTTGGCCGCCTCAATGGCGAAACGCTGTTGGACGGCCGCATGCCGATTAATCGCTCATGCGCGGAAAAAGAAATTGCGAACCTGGCCAACCGACTGGAAATGGCGCCAGGCGAAACCGCTCTCGGAATCGTCAAGGTGGCTTCCGCGGTGATGGGGAAGGCCATCCGTTCCGTGTCGGTCGAGCGAGGGCATGACCCGCGGGAATTCACTCTGTTCGCATACGGGGGCGCCGGCCCGCTTCACGCGGTCGACATTGCCCGCGATCTCGGAATTCCCCGCGTCATCGTTCCTCCGAGCCCCGGAATTCTCTGCGCGGAAGGGGCAATGAGTGCGCTTCTTACAGCGGAATATGTCCGGGCCGTGCTCGCCGGGCTGAACGCCGGCGGGGTCCAGGCCCTTCGAACAGTATTCAAGGCGATGCAGACGGAAATCAGTAGCTGGTACGAGGAAGAAGACGTGCCAATCGATAACCGGAGCGTCCGCTGGCATGCCGGGGTCCGGTATTTTGGCCAGAACTACGAGCTCCCTGTCGGGGTAAGATTCGACCTCGACGATGCTGCGCTTGCCGAATCCATTTCCGCGGAATTCCGCCGCGTCCACGAAGCGAGTTATGGTTTTGCGGCAGAAGACGAACCCGTTCAGATCGTGCACCTGATGGCGAAAGCCGTCGCTCTTCAAACATATGCCGGTCTCCCGGAACTGCGAACCGGCAATTCTGCCACAGCTTTCGGCGAACGGACCGCTGACTTCGGCGAACGGAATCGGATGGCCGCTCCGCTCTTCCGCCGCAGCGAATTGCGACTTGGCATTCGAATCGAAGGCCCCGCGATCATCGAGCAAATGGACGCTACAGTTCTGGTTTTTCCCGGCGATACCTGCGAAGTGGACCGGTGGGGCAACCTCACAATCTCGCTCAAGGAGTAGTACTTTGGCGATGTCACCGATCGACGTGGAACTCCTTCGAAACGGCATGGCGAGCATTGCCGACGAAATGTACGTCGCCTTGATGAAGAGCTCCTATTCCACCAACATCAAGGAACGAAGGGATCACTCCACCGCGCTCTTCGATCCGACCGGCCGGGTGGTCGTGCAGGGCGAGAGTTTGCCCCTGCATCTCGGGTCCATGCTCGGCCTCGTCGAGGTCATACTGGCGAAATACGGAGCAAAGGGACTCCGGCCCGGCGACATGGTTCTCTCGAACGATCCGTATGTGGGGCGCGGCTCTCATCTGCCGGATGTAGCGATTGCAGCCCCGATTTTTCACGAAGGGCAGCTTGTTCTCTTCGCGTGCAACATTGCTCATCACGCGGACATCGGTGGCATGGCGCCCGGCTCAATGGCGGGAGGCATGACCGAGATCTACCAGGAAGGCCTGCGTATTCCGCCGATCCGGCTGCTCGAAAACGATCGAATCGTCCAGGACATCATGGACGTAATTCTGCTCAACGTCCGCGTCCCCGAGGAGCGAAGAGGGGATTACAACGCGCAAATCGCGGCGAATCGGCTTGGGGTGCGGCGCTGCCACGAACTGATCGAAAAATGGAGTGCTTCCCGCGTGCTCGAAGGATGCGGCGCCATCGTCTCCGCGGTCGCCCGCCGGACGCGAAGCGCCATCGCCGCGCTGCCGGACGGACGGTATGCGTTCGAGGATGTCGTCGACGACGACGGGATTTCCGCGAGAAACATCCGGCTGGTGGTGACGGTGACGGTTTCCGGAACCGAGGTAGAATTCGACTTCGAAGGAACGGATCCTTCCGTGAAGGGCAATATCAATGTAACCATGGCGGGTTTGCAGGCGGCCTGCATGTATTGCGTGAAGGTGCTGCTCGATCCCGACTGCCCGCAAAACCATGGCATGCTGGAACCGATGACCATTCGCGCCCCGGAAGGATCGCTCGTCAACGCGACGTTTCCTTCCGCCTCGGCAGCGCGGGCCCAAACCGCCCAGAGAATCATCGATGTGGTATTTGGCGCGCTCTCCACCGCATGCCCCGACCGAGTGACCGCCGGGAGCAACGGCGCGAACACTACGGCTGCGTTCTTCGGCCGCAACAGGGATGGCCGATTTTATGTACACCTCGAAACGCTGGGTGGAGGCGCCGGAGCGCGCGCCTACCGGGACGGAACCGACGCAGTTCAGGTCCACATTACAAATACTTCCAACCTGCCGATCGAGGCCCTGGAAACCGAGTATCCACTGATGATCGAATGCTATGAAATGGTTCCGAACTCGGGCGGCCCAGGAAAGCGGCGGGGAGGCCTGGGCATGCGCCGCGCCTATCGACCGGTCGGACATCAAGTCACGTTCTCGGGTCAGGGCGAGCGTTTCACGAATCCTCCCTGGGGGCTCTTCGGGGGAGGCGCCGGCGCCACTGGCCGTTTCGAAGTGATCGGCGATGATGGTTCCTATCAGCGCCTCGCCAACAAGCCATCGGCGCTGCCTGTTGGACCGGAAAGCAGGATCGTCGTTACCACGCCAGGCGCCGGAGGGTACGGTCCAGCCGCTGAACGGACGTGCGAAGATGTGGAACACGATCGGATCAGTGGCAAATTCGATGAGGAATTCATCCGCAAACACTATGCCGACGCATTACAACCGGAAGACTCGTGAGTTACGCCGCGCCGGCGGGCCGTAGCAATTGCGTCGAACTTCTCCATGCAATTGGCTAACATTGCGATCAACCGGGCTTCGATTCGTACGGATTGCAGGATCTCATTGCCGCTCAACAGAATGAACTCCGGGATACCGGGCCCGCTCCAAGTTGACACTGGCGCCACGGTTTTCTAGACACCTTCCTGCCATCAGCGCGGACTTCGGTCGCGTGCTCGGGCGCGTAGCTCAGTGGGAGAGCACTACGTTGACATCGTAGGGGTCGGTGGTTCGATCCCACCCGCGCCCACCAATCGCCTGCTCGCAACCGTGATCACCCGGACGATTCATGGCTTGAGATTCGCTTCGACAGGGTAACGACTGCAGCCGTACTCGCTGACCCAATTTTCTGTTATAACTTTTCGCGTATCGACCTCCGTAGCGCTCGCTGGAGCGTCTCATGTCATGCCAAGGAATACGACGGAAAGACTCCCACCCTTTCCTGCCGAATTGCCAATCGGAACCGGCAGGCGTCGGCCGCGATGATTCCATTCCGCCGAAAGCAGGCTCCGCCAGTGAAAACCGGCACGCCAGATCACCCTTGCAACCGGCATCTTTGGCGCCCGCAGCGAATGCTGCTTCTGCCCGACAGTGCTTCCGGTACGCGCCGGACGGATTTCGCGACTCGATGAATTCCACGTTCCGAGGGCAAATTCGGCTACTTCACCTTCCATGATGCAACCGCAACTTCGCTGGGATCCCGGGCCCAAATTCTGTTTCGGCCGAGCACGTGTAGTGGGATTCCGCGCCCGTCTGCCCAGCTTGGGCATCGCGCTGCTGGTTGCCGCGGGCCTGCATTCTGGCTGCGGCGGCGGCGCGGGCACCAGAGATATTGAGGAAACTGTCTCAACTCCGGACGAGCCCATTTCGCCCCCGGAAGAAGTCGATTCGCCCCCGGAAGAAGTCGTTTCGCTGCCAGAAACAATCATTTCACTTCCAGAGACAATCATTTCACTTCCAGAGACAATCATCTCTTCCCCAGACAAAGAGACTCAAGACTGCATCACGACGGCCGAGCACGGATGCGTCATGCCGGGGGTATTCAAGACTCTCGTGGACCCGGTCGCCGAGGAGTATCGCGCATTCGACCAATTCACCAACCAGTGGGGGCTGAGCGAGATCCGGGCGGACCGAAGCTACGCGCACCTCGCCCTTGCTCTGGGTAAAGATGTAAAGCCGGGAGAAGGTGTCATCATCGGCGTGATCGATACCGGTATCGACCTCCAACACCCTTTGTTCGAAAACAAACCGATCTCCGAAACTTTCCTCCTCGGTGCAACCGACGAAACGGGGAACCGCGGGTCGCACGGCACCGCGGTGGCAAGTGTCGCCGCTGCGCCGAGAATCGGAAACTACACCAACACCGCCCACGGCGTTGCCTGGGGAGCGGATCTCGCCGTATTCGCGATCCCTGTCGGCGCATCGGTGCCAGGTCGTCCTTATGCGCCGGTCTCATTGACCGGCATGGGAGCGCGCGACGCGGTCCACGCGGCTTTGATTCAGTCCGCTCTTGACTGGCGGAACGGGAACCGTCGCATTGACATCCTGAATCTGAGCTGGGGATTCGACGGAATTATCGATAGCTATCGTGAAGAAGACCTTCGCCTTCACTACCGCCAGGCAATCGAGATGATCGCTCAAGCGGGGACGCAGGATAAGACAGTTTTTGTCTGGCCCGCAGGCAATGCCCATGGAGATCCTTGTGAGCCTACAACAGATTTTTGTACCGGGGGAAAGCTCGATGCCGTCTCCGTCGAAGTGCTGGCCGGCCTGGTCGTCCGGATCGAAGAGCTGCAGGGTCATTCCATCGCCGTTGCGGCGGTGAACCCGGATGGCGATATCGCCAGTTTCTCCAACCGCTGCGGCATCGCCGCCGAATGGTGCCTCGCGGCGCCCGGCCAGCACATTCGGATAGCCTATTTCGGACCGCACCCCGACGACGGAACTCCGGGTTTCCGGGGCGTCGCTATCAGTTCGGGCACTTCATACGCGGCGCCGATGGTCACGGGCGGACTCGCGGTGATGAAACACTATTTCCGTGATCAACTCTCAAATACTGCGTTGGTCAGGCGCCTCTTGGACACCACCAGAAGTGACGGAAAATATGCCGACGAAATGATTTACGGCCAAGGCTTGATGGATCTCGGCGCGGCGACCTCGCCGGTAGGACCGATCATGGTGGCGTCGGCTGACCGTGTGAACGGTCCGGGCTCCGCCTTGCGCTCGACGCGTCTTTCACTCGGAAACGCGTTCGGTGACGGACTCTCACGATCGCTTACGGGACGGGAGATTGCCGCCTTTGACGCCATGGGGGCGCCGTTTTGGTTTGACCTCGGCGATTTCGCGGATTTCGAGGCCAGTCCACCGCTCACAGCGCGAATTCGCGACTTCTTGACGCCAAAGAGTACAAATCAAGAATCCGCGGCGCCGGGAATCAATCTTGCGGATACGCCGAACGGCGAAAAGTCCGCGCGGCGGCCCGCCACAAACCGTTTACAGCTGGATTTCATGGACGCGCCGCGTGCCTGGCGGAACGGCCATCTTGCGCTCGCCAAGCGAGCGCTGGCATTAAGTGTCATGGGTTCAAATGGCTTGGTGGCGACCGCTTTCTCGACGGAGGGTCATCGCAACAACAAACCGGTATCAGGTGCCAACCTATCGTGGCGGCCTGCCGAACGACACTTCGGCTTTCGGGCAGGCTTGATGGGTGAAAGGAGCACCCTGTTGGGAACTTCGGCCGAAGGGGCGTTCGGCGGATTGTCGGCTGAGTCCGCCTTCATCGGCATCGACGGGATCGTCAATGTGACCGGGTGGCAGTTCGGAGCCAGCGCCGAAGCCGGCACGGTGCGCGTGGCAGCGCGCGGCGGCCTGATTTCCCGCATCTCGGCCCTTGCTACGAGTTCCTTCACACTGCACGCGATGCGCCGGTTCGCGGATGACACGTCGCTGCGGCTCTCCGTTTCGCAGCCATTGCGAGTCGAAAATGGCCAGACCTATTTGTCGCTACCCGTGGGTCGAACCAAGGGCGGCGATGTCGTGCGCGAACGGCTGAAGGCAAGCTTCAGGCCGGCGGGCCGGCAGATTGATGTCGGAGCGCAATGGAATCAACCGTTCGCTTCGGGCGGTGAACTTCGACTCGGCGTTGTTTGGACAACCAATCCGGGTCATCGCGAAGAACCGAGCACCGACCTGAGCCTGTTCGCCGGCTGGAAATATGCCTATTGATTTTGCGCGAGGAGTCTGCCGGTGATCCGATTTAAGCGGAGGCGGGCTGGCCGAGGCTCGCCACCCGCCAGCCGGAACGCCAATCACCTGATGAATTCGTGTCCAGGTGTCGTGTGGGTCGAAGCGCGCTCCATCCGCAAATTCGCGCTTGCGCAACCTGCCTGGAGACGAGACATGCCTCCCCTCGCCGAGAGCGTTGGGAACGGCAACATATGATCGCCGACTGGTGCGGAAAGTCCGCCCAGAACTTCCTGGCCATCACGAATCCTTTGTGTACGCCGCAGTTTTGTGGCGCCGCAACGCGCTGCCGGATGCTGCGTCCAGGCCTCCGATTACGCCGCCATTCTCCGCCATGCGAGCGATCTCGTCATTCTTCATCCATGCGAGCCTTCGGCGCAGCGCCAATACGCCGCGCGACTTCCTTCCATTTGGCCCCGTGCCCGACCCTCGGTCCGACCAGCGCATGCGCAATTTCGTGGAGGATTGTATCCGTGACTTGGTAGGCGGCATGCTCCAGAACATGGTGCCGGCTGAGCGCAATGGTCTTGCTCCGATAGTATGTCGCCCCGACGGTTCGCGTCGCCTCGGTGAACCGGAATGTCCAGTCTTCCAGTCCGTAATCGTCCATGCGTGCCCGGGCTTCACACGCGACCGCATCAAGCCTTCGCTGGCGTTTCCTTCTCTCACCGGAGTCCGCCGGGCTTTCCACAAGATCCAACAGCGCGTACGGCACGTGCCACGTTCTGCCGTCTTCCGCGACCGTTTTCGCACGCTTGGGATTCAACTTGATGATTCGGCCCCGAATCCGTTCACTCCCGGATACCTGGAACCTCACTTGGTCGCCGACTTTCATCCCCGCCCGGCTACGGTCTCCCTCCGTGACAATTTGCCGCATCGGCGGCTTGCCGCTCGCAAAGAGCGTGCCCCAACCCGCCCTCCAGGTTTTTCCGCCGCCGTCGAGCACTTTTGCGAAGTGCCGCTTGCTTTCAATGATATGGGCGTCAACTCGTTTGCCCTGATGCACGAAAAACACGGCATCGCCTGTTTTCAGGCCGGACAACCCGCCCAGGTTCAACGGCATCCGACGCCCTTCCGAAGGCAGGTATCCCGCGCTTCCTCTCGGTCTTTTTCGCATCGTGTCGTCCGATTCCGAGTGTCCTGCCGCCTTCGCCGAATTCCGCGCAAACGAACTCCTTGGCGTCTCAGATCGCCCCAAGTCCAGTTGATTCGCCCCAACCGCCCCGGATTTGCGTGCCCCGCCAAGGCCCTTCGGTTTTCGCCGTTCCGCCATGCCTGCGTGCGTTCAGGAAAGCTATCCCGAATGAACTCAACTTGACAAACGAGCGTGTATTGACCACCCTTGCGGTGCGCGGCGGGAGAGGAAGTCTTTCGCCTTTTTTGTTTTCCCAATCGCGTGAAGGGCCGACCGGATAGTGCATGGCTTTCCTCGGCGAAAACAGGTCGACTGATCTTGTCCCGCCGAGGGGGAACGACTACCGGCGCCTTGAAAGCGCTTTCTTGTTGCGCCGAATATCTCTCCGGCGGCAACGAGTTCCATGTGCGTAGACCGCCCGAGACTCTACGCAGTGGCGCCGGCAATGAGGTGTGAAACGATGAAAGTCAGGAATTCGCTTCGATCACTGAAGAATCGCGAACGATCCTGCCGAGTGATCCGGCGGAAAGGACGCGTCTACGTCATCAACAAGCGGCAGCCCCGGTTCAAGGCGCGCCAAGGCTAGGTTTGTCCGCCCCCGTAATCGCGCTCGTCCGCAATCACCTTTCCGTCATTTGGCAGCGTTCCGGTCCCAACCAATTTCACGCCACCGCGCAGCTTCAATACGTTCCGGATACTTTCGGCAATTTTGTCGACTGCAGCCCGGTTCGCGTCGTCGCACTCGCATAGCAGTTCAAACGCATCGCGCTCGCCACTGCGGGTAACGGTCAAGCGAGTCCGCCCGATTTCCGGGTGCCGGCGGGCAATTTCCGCAACTTGCGAGGGGTACACGAACATGCCCCTGATCTTGGTCGTCTGGTCGGCGCGTCCCATCCAACCCTTGATTCGCAGCCCCGTCCGTCCACAAGGACTCTGTCCGGGCAGAAATGCAGAGAGATCCCCGGTCGCGAAGCGGATGAGTGGATAATCCTCGTTCAACGTGGTCACCAGGACTTCTCCCACCTCTCCTTCCGGCACCGGATCACCAGTGCCGGGTCGAACGATCTCCACGATCACGTGCTCATCCAGGATCATGCCTTCTTGCGCGCTGCTCTCATAGGCGATCATGCCCAGATCTGCGGTGCCGTAGCACTGCAGGCATGCAATTCCCCGGTCGGCGTATTCCTGGCGCAGCGAGGGAAACAAAGCACCGCCAGTCACCGATGCATGGCGGAAACAGTCGAGCCTGCTGCCCTTTTCCT
The DNA here is from genome assembly GCA_965219495.1 of Rhodobacterales bacterium. GTDB lineage: Bacteria > Pseudomonadota > Alphaproteobacteria > Rhodobacterales > CAZPXZ01 > CAZPXZ01. The sequence goes on along the minus strand of OZ244777.1, from coordinate 4,331,887 downwards.
CCGCCCGGTCCAGAATGGCTTTCAGGAAGTCGGGCGTTCCGACATAGCTGCTCGGACGAACCGTTCTAGAAATCTCGACCTGCTGATCCGTGTTGCCGGTTCCGCCCGGGATCACCGCGACGCCCAGCGCCCTTGCTCCGGATTCCAGCATCGCTCCCGCAGGAGTGAAGTGGTACGCGAAGCAGATGAGAAGCACGTCTCCGGCAGACAATCCCGCCGCACGGAGGGCGCGTGCGAAGCGCCACCAGTCGCGAGAATCCATCCCCGGCTCGTAAATTGGGCCGGGGGAGGCAAAAACCTTTTGAATTCCCCCGTCGTGCCCGAGCGGCCGCGTCGTAAGGCCGCCAAATGGCGGGTTCGCCGCCTGCAGTTCCGTCAGCGCGGCTTTCCGCAACACCGGGAGCCGGGCGAGCGCCGCCTGCTGGTCCACGGCCTGCGTGTCGACGCCGTCCAGCAGCCGTGCCCAACCGGGGGCGAATTCGACTGCGCGCAACAAGAGAGCGCGCAGCGTCGCGAACTGCGTCGCCGCGCGCTCTTCGGGACTTCGGGTTTCGAGCGGGTCCAGCATGAGGTTCCGCCCCGTACGTCAGCAGTCGCGCGGAGTAATTCCTTGCTCAGCCGCGTAAGCCGCCGAATCCGCTGCGATCAGCGGGTCCACAACATCGTGGTCCGGCTCATAGAAACCTGTGATAAAGGTCCACTTTTGGGTATTGGCGTCCCACTCTTGGATTGCGACCTGCCGTGGCCCCGTGTGATTGGCGCAGGAAATCGACACGGGCGGAGCAAACCCTTCCAAACCGAGTTCAATCAGACGCGCCTCATCAACGTTTAGCGCCTCGAAACCGTCGCGCACATGAACACCGGTTACTTCATTGGTGCCATGAATCTCCATTGCAGTCCGAATTGCTTCGGCCGTCCACATCGCCGCCACAAGTCCACGATTGTAAAGCACCTGACCGACCGTAGACCGGCCCTCGGGAGAACCTTTTCCTGCGTCATAAAGCAGTTCAATGATCTGATCATGCACAACCGTTCCGGGTCCCGGAGCATGAAATCCAGCGGACAGATATCCGTGTGCGCCTTCGCCGGTCGGAAGAACGTCCACTTCGGACCCGGACCACCAGTTGCCGATGAGATGATCCATTGGGAACCGAATCGAGGCCGCTTCCTTGACCGAAACTTGATTCATGACGCCCCAGCCCCACAGCAGCACCCAGTCGGGACGCTCCCGGCGAATGGTGAGCCACGTCGCCTTCTGTTCCTGACCCGGATGGTCCACTGCAAGCGCCAGGAATTCGAAGCCATGTTTCTCGGAAAGCGCCTCGAGTGTCGGGATCGGTTCTTTCCCGTAGGACGAATTGTGGTGGACAAGGACGATCTTCTTGCCGGCAATCTGGTCAATTCCGCCTTCGCGCTCGCCAATGTACTTTACGATCACCGACGCCTAATCCCAGTAGCTGGCCGGAAAATTGAAGATCCAGGGAAACACCCTTCCGTTGGTCGCTGAAGTCCGGCCATAGCCCATGGAAAACACCGGAATTTGATCCGCCGTTGCCTTCGGAATCAACTGATACGTAATGCCGGTAGATAGCGGTTGTACAACCACCGTCCCGGAGTCGCCTTCATTTTTCAGGCTTTCGTAGCACTCAATCCCTTTCTGGGTGTTGTACGCTGTCTCGCATTCAATCACGTTCAGCCGCACTCCGTTGATGCCACCGTCACGTTCGTTCAGCAGGTTGTAATAGTCGGCATACCCGTTCGCAAAGGGGATTCCGTTCGGCGCGTAAGCGCCCGTGCGATAAGTAAGTGAAGGGGATTATATGGATAACTTGACAAGAAAGTGGTTTTCGCTTGCACATTTGCAGAAACGGTGGTACGAATCGTTCAATAAAGCAACAACGATGCAACCCCTATGCAACACGATCCCGCCACTCCCACCGGCGACGCCCGTCCGGTGTTCAAGGTCTTCAAATGCCGGGCACGGCTCACTCCGGCATCGCACCGCCGTCTCGGCGAGGTGCTGCGGTTGTGTTGCGGGTTCTACAACGCCGCGCTTGAGGAGCGCATTGGCGCCTGGATGAAGGCGGGGATTTCGATTTCCTATTACGACCAGTGCAAGTCTTTGACGGCGGTCCGCAACGACACGCAATTTCCCGAGTTCGCCGCCCTCAGCATTCAGGTGTTCCGGGGTGTTCTGCAGCGGCTGGACCGGAGCTTCCGGGATTTCTTCCGGCGCGCGGAAGGCGGCGGCAAGCCCGGCTTTCCGCGCTTCAAGGCGGCGCAGCGGTGGCGGACGGTGGAGATCGCGGAGGTCTCGCGGGGCATGGTGCGGCGGCATGGCCGGCACTGGCGGCTCCATGTGAAGGGGCTTCCGCCGCTGCAGCTGCGGATGTCGCGGGCGTTGCCGGAGGGGGCGGAACTGAAGACGCTGCGGGTGGTGCGGAAGCCGCTGCGCACCGAAGTTCACTTGGGTTTCGCGTTCCCGCCGGTCGCCGCGAAAGAGGCGATTGCCCGCCCGGTCGGCATCGACGCGGGGGTGGCCAAGCGGCTGACGCTGTCGGATGGCGGGGAGGTCGCGAAACGGGAAGTGGACCGGGGCCGCCTGCGCCGCCTGCAGCGGGCGGTGGCCCGCGCGGCGCCAGGGTCCGGCAACCGGCGGAAGAAAGTGGGGTCGCTTGCGCGGGAGTGGCAGCGGATCTCGGACGCCAACCGACAAGCCCTGCACCGGACGGTGTCGGCGCTCAGCCGGGCCTACGATTTTTTCGCGATCGAAGACTTGCGGATCGCCAACCTATTGCGCTCGGCGAAGGGGACCGCGGCGGAACCCGGACGCAATGTGCGGGCCAAGGCGGGGCTGAACCGGGCGATCTCCGAGCAGGGATGGGGAACGTTTTTCACGCTCTTGAAGGAAAAGGCTGCGAGCGCTGGCCTTCAGGTAGTGGAAGTCGCGCCGCATGGAACCAGCCAGGCCTGCTCGGGATGCGGCGCCGATGCGCCGAAAACACTGGCTGTTCGCGTCCACGCCTGTCCGGCCTGCGGGCTGGTGCTGGACCGCGATGTCAATGCGGCAAGGAATATCCTGCAACGGGCTTTGACCCGTTCACGGGTGGGGAGTGGCGGGGTGATCCCGCTTCCCGTGGCGGCGGCAGGAGCGGAGAACCAATCATTCTCCGGAACAAGCGGGGCAGTGGCGCCGCTCGTCGCAGAACAGTGTCATGTCAAGTTATGTATATAAGCCCCAAATGTTTCCATCGATCCGGAGCATTTCAAGTGCTTCCTGCCGGTGATCAAACAGGCGACCGACGCCGTTGTGAACGTTGTGAACGTCTCCACGGGCGGCAGCCTCACCAAGGCCATGGCGGAGAGGATTGCGCCAGCCAAATGGGCTTCTCCCGAAATGTGCTCGCTCAACATGGGTTCGATTAATTTCTCGATGCATCCGCTTGCGGATCGCTACGAGAAATGGAAGTTCGATTGGGAAGAAAAGTATCTCAGAAACTCCGAGGGCTATATATTCCGCAATACTTTCCGGAACATCGCCCTTGTCGCAAAGGAATTGGGCGAGGGACATGGAGTGAAGTTCGAGCATGAATGTTACGACGTGGGGCACCTCTACAATCTGAGATTCTGCATGGACCGGGAACTCTTCGAGCCGCCTGTGTTCATTCAATTTGTCTTTGGCATTCTGGGCGGAATCGGCACGGACATCGACAACCTGATATTCATGAAACGGACAGCGGACCGGCTGTTTGGCGACAATTACCAATGGTCCGTGCTTGGAGCCGGCGCCGCGCAAATGCGGCTGGCCGCAACCGCCGCCCAGATGGGCGGCAATGTCCGCGTCGGTCTCGAGGATTCACTCTATATCTCGCGCGGACAATTGGCCCGGTCGAACGCCGATCAGGTGCGAAAAGTCCGCCTGATCCTTGAAGAACTCGGATGCGAAATCGCATCTCCAGAAGAAGCGCGCGACATGCTCTCGCTGAAGGGTGGCGATCTCGTATCGTTCTAGCGGAGATGCCACACTTCAGGGCTTTCTCGTTGTCGAAACCCCCAAGTTCACTGACTCACAGTGATGTGTCGGGGCGGGCTTGGTGAAGCGCGTGCCGGAGAATCTCCCGTTTACCCTGCTATGAAAAATTCTTCCGCTTGCCATTGAGGCCCTGCTCTGGATTCGCGAAGCTCGGGGCACCACTTATCATGCTGCCTGCTTTCGAACGAATGCCGAGAGTTCGATGGGTGCGTCGACCGGCGTGCGCACAGCAACGATAGAGGGAAGTCCGCGCCAAATGCGCGTCAGCGGATGACTCCGTGAAGCCACAGAGAACCGTGGAACGGTGGGGGAAAGCGCGGGAATGGGAACTGGCGGATGGAGTTGACAAACCTGGGATCGCTTGCCGACCTCGCTGCCATCATTTGGCTGGACGTAGTGCTGTCCGGGGACAATGCGCTGGTGATCGGCATGGCGGCGGCGGCGCTTGCACCACATCTAAGGAAGCGGGCGATTCTGTTCGGTGTTATCCTGGCAATCGTGGTCCGCATCGCGGCGGCGCTCGCCGCAACTTATCTCTACGAGATTCCCTGGATCCGAATTCTTGGGGGACTTGCCCTCCTCTGGGTGGCGTACAAGCTTTTTACGGATGTCAGGAGAGGTTTTGTTTCCGAACTGAAAGAGGCCGCGGAGGGCGTTGCGCACGGAACCAAGTTCGATCGGCGATCCATGTTGAACGCCCTCACCACCATCGCCATTGCGGATATTTCCATGTCCGTCGACAACGTCCTCGCGGTGGCCGGCATTGCGCACAACAACCGGCCGATGCTGGTGTTCGGCCTGATGCTGTCGATCATGTTGATGGCCTTCGGCGCGGCTGTGATTTCCCGGCTCCTGGCTCGTCATCCATGGATGTGTTACGTGGGTATCGCAATTCTGTTCCTGGTGGCTCTGCAGATGCTCGCGTCCGGTTTCTCGGACCTATCCTTATTTGCCTGAGTGCTGGATGCACAACTCATGCCATTGAAAGATAAATGCCGAGTAGGGGCGGTCGTTACCGAGCCGCCCCCCTCGCAGAGCCGGACGTGCCCGCATTAGGGCATCCGGTTCCTCGCAGGTCAGGTTCGCTCAAGCGACGAGCTTCGAGTGCACGGCCTTGGCAGTCGGCAAGGCGTGTTGGCGGAGAAGCGTGGCCATCTGGTCCCAGTTGATCCGAGCCGAGCGACTGCGGCGCGAGAGCCACTTTCGCCACGTTTGGATCACCTGGAAGCGGAAGCTGGACAACCGAGCACTGTTCCCGGTCCGGCCATAGTAGGCGCAGTGGCCCCGGATGACGCTGGCAAGATGCTCGCGCTGGGCGGGCAGCGGAGCGTGGCGATGCCGTCGGCACCAGTCCCGCACCGCACGCAACGCCCTCGCGAAGCGGTCTTTGGCCGTGGTTTGCCGCAGCACGAGGTAGCCTCGCCGGGAACGCACCCACATATGGGTGAATCCCAGAAAGTCGAACGTGATGGAGCGTAAGTCCATATCGTTCCAGACGCTTGCCCAGAACGGCCAGCAGCCGCTCGCCGCCCCGTCGATTCTCGAAGAGCAGCACAAAGTCATCCGCGTGACGTGTTGCTTTTTCTGATCGAGAACGGACCTGGCCGGACAGAGACGGAATTGGCACATGCGATATTCGGGACAGATGGATATCAGCAACGGGTCAATAGCGACTGCATTTTGCTCCTGAACCGAGGACTGGCTGAACGCCGAGGGGGAGGCGGTCCATCTGATGCTTACCGTTACTATCCAGTAGAGCATGGAAATTGACCGGAGGTCGGTTGTTCCATGGAAGCGGAATATAAACCGATTTTCACTAACGTCCACATTTTCGGAGCGATTGCCGATGCGGCATACAAGAGGATGTCTGAGGACATGGACAGGAACGTTCGACCTATGCCCGACGGCAGCCCGGGAACCATAAAGACTTTCGATCCCGAACAGAAGTCGTTCAAGGAAGCGATGATTTCAGTTGTGTTCAGCTGTATTTGGCTTGAGGCTCTTCTGCATCTCCTGATAGTCCGGAAATTCGGTCGCAAATGTTTCAAGAAGGTCGACAGACGACTGTCCTACAGAGAAAAGTTAGGGCTATTGGGCTGCGGCGATGACCGATTACTCGAATGGACTGAGCAGCTACAAGGATCAAGACGACAACTCGTTCACGAAAAAGCCCACTTGGAATACTCGGACGAGGGAGTGTTCACGGGCGAGGTGAAGACTGCTCAGGACGAAGCGGAGAATGCGAAGAGAGTTATGGTCGGAGTGAGGAAATGGTGTCGGGAGGCTTTCGAGATTGATCCCCCCTAGGCAGGGCTGGTTCACGCATCATTTTTCGATCAGGGTTTCTTGTACAGATGCGTTGGTAGACGCAACGGGAGTTTGGATGGATCGCCAGTATAGCGCGAATTATTGGCACTTCAAGGCGGGGAAAGGATGCAGGAAATCGTAAAGGGTTTGGTCATCGGCGTGGGGGCCGGCGTGACGGTCCGCAAGGACGCCGCCCGGGGCCGCAGGGGCAAGCAGCCCGACGGCTCCGCCAAGACGCGCGAGGCCAAGATCGCGGCCGTCTGGTCCGCCGAAACCCCCGACAAGGACGGCAGCCCGATCCGCGACCCGCACTCCGCCAGCTACAACGCCGCCATCGAGACCGCCGCCAGCCGCGACACCGACCCCATTCCCGCGCCGTTCACCCGGCGCGTCCTGCGCGAATCCGAGCGCCGTCGCTTCGACCAAGCGCCGCGAAGCGTCATCCTCGGCGACGGAGCCGCCTGGATCTGGCGGCTTGCCGATGAGCACTTCCCGGAAGCCATCCAGGTCGTCGACATCTTTCATGCCAAGGGCCATTTGTTCGATGCCGCCAAGGCCGTCTACGGAGCCGGCAGCGACCTCGCCAGGCAATGGGGAAAGCAACGACGCGACGAACTCGATCAAGGCCGCATCAGCGAGATCCTTGCCGCCCTTCGCGACCATGCCGGAACCTGCGAGGAGGCCAAAAAGTGCATCGACTACATCGCCAACAACCGGAGCAGGATGCAATATCCCTAGTTCCGCGCCATGGGTCTTTGTGTTGCAACCGGTGTCATCGAAGGCGGTTGCAAAAACGTCGTCGGAAGCCGACTCAAACGTGGCGGAATGCACTGGACCGTCAACGGCGCCAACGCCATCATCGCGCTGCGCTGCGCCATTCTGAGCAACCGCTTCGACGACTTCTGGGAGCGACGCGCAATCGGAGAATGACCGAAATCTCACAAATTTGTCGTGCACCCGTCAACACAAGAGAAGAAATCACTGTGTATGGAAGGATGGGCGTAGCTGACGCGTGGCGATGCCGGAACCGATTCAACCTATTGTTATATTGATAGTTATGTCGGGAAAAGGATGTTCAAGCGCACTCATGCATCGACACTGTCTGCATGTTTCTCGAACTTGCTGCTGGATCCGGATTCGGAATCGCTTCGATCAAGGCTTGCGTAAAAGGATGACGGGGCCTGTCGAAAAACTGATTGCGCGGGGCCTGTTCCGCGATTCTCCCGAGATACATGACTGCAATTGCTTCGCTCAGCTTCTCTACAACCGCAAGATCATGGGAGATCAGCAAGTAGGAAACGCCGAATTCCTGCTGCAAGACCCGTAACAGGTTGATGAGCTGCGCCTGCACCGACACATCGAGAGCGGAAACCGGTTCGTCGCATACGGTCACCTCCGGCTGCAAGGCGAGCGCCCCCTCGCGCGCGCGCTGTCGCTTCCCGGATGGATTGCAAAAGAGAGGCAAGCAACGTAGATGAAGTGAACTTGTGCCCAATTGCGGGCTTGTGACGATCTGTGGCGGACGCCTTGAAAACTCCTACCAACGCGCAAATGCGCGACATCGAAAATGTGCTCCACCCCGTGACCAATCTGGCGGTTCACCGCGAGGAGGGGCCTCTTGTCATAGATAGGGGAGAAGGGATCTATCTGTATGGCGGCGATGGCCGGCGCTACATCGAAGGACTCGCGGGCCTCTGGTGCGCCGGGCTCGGATTCGGCAACGTGGAAATGGCCGAGACCGCGCAGCGGCAGATGGAGAGGCTCTCCTATGCGCACCTGTTCGGCGGCCGCTCGCATGAAGGCGCAATCGCGCTCGCGGAGACCATCAAGGAGCTTCTGCCCGAACCGATGGCGCAAGTGTTCTTCGCCTGCTCCGGTTCCGAGGCGAACGACACGCAAATCAAGATCGCATGGCATGTCGCCAACGCGCGAGGCGAAACCGCCCGGAAGAAGATCATTTCCCGCAGAAACGCCTATCACGGGGTCACCATCATCGCGGCAAGCGCCACCGGTATCCCGCGGTTCCATCAGGATTTCGACCTGCCGGCCCGTAACTTTTTCCACGTCACCTCGCCGCATTACTGGCGCGAAGCGGAGGCGGGCGAGAGCGAGCGGGAGTTTTCCGCGCGCCTGGCGACGGAACTCGAGGAAACCGTCGAGCGGGAAGAACCGGAAACGATTTGCGCGTTCATCGCCGAACCGATCATGGGAGCCGGCGGGGTCATTCATCCGCCCAAGGGATATTTCGAGGCCGTGAACGAAGTCCTTGCGCGGCACGGGATCGCGTTCATCGACGACGAAGTGATCTGCGGATTCGGGCGCACCGGAAACTGGTTCGGCGCCGAGACCTATGGCATGCGGCCGACGTCGTTCTCCATGGCCAAGCAGATCACCAGCGGATACGGACCCCTTTCGGCGGTGGCCATCAATCGCGAAACCGCGGATATCCTCGAGAATCAAAGCCGCAAGATCGGCCTTTTCGCGCACGGTTTCACCTATGGCGGCCACCCCGTTTCGACGGCGCTCGGCCTCAAGGCGATCGAAATCTACCGCCGGGACGGCGTCCTCGAACACGTGCGGCGGATCAGCCCGCATTTTCACATGCGCGCGCAGGAGTTTGCGGATCATCCGCTTGTCGGAGAAGTGCGTGCCGACGGCAACGGTCTGATCGCGGGTTTCGAACTTGTCGCCGACCCGGATTCGAAGCGTCCCTTTCATCCCGTCGGCGCCGTCGGCATACAGGCGATGAAGAACTCCGCGGAGCGCGGCCTGCTGAACCGGGCGATTGGCGACACGCTCGCGTTCTGCCCGCCGATGGTGATCACGGAACAGGAAATTGACGAGATGTTCGCCTGTTTCCGACGCGCCCTGGATGACACCGAGGCATGGGTCGCCAAACAAGGTCTCCGCGCATCCTGAATTTGCTTCGTGGGCAGCTGAACCGGCGCGTTGACCGGCTGGTCGCGTCCGCGTTCCGCGTATTGCCTCCGGAGGCTGCGCACGAACTGGCGCTCCGTTCTCTTGAACGCATTCCGGCGGGGCCAGTCAGCCGAATGCAGCATCCGCGCCTCCACTTGCAGGTATTCGGAATCGACTTTCTCAATCCCGTTGGACTGGCGGCCGGTTTCGACAAGGATGCGCGGGCGATCCGCGCGTTTCACCGGCTTGGCTGGGGATTCGTCGAAATCGGCGGTGTCACGCCCCGTCCCCAGCCCGGCAATCCCAAACCCCGCCTGTTTCGGCTTCCCGGCCGCGCCATGGTCAATCGACTCGGATTCAATAGCCAAGGCATGATCAAGGTCGGTCCGCGACTGCGGAAGCGCCCGAGAGGACTCCCCGTGTTCGCCAATCTCGGAGCGAACCAGAATACTGCCGACCCCGCGGACGACTGGGAGGTCCTGCTCAAGAACCTGTACGACCTGGCCGACGGGTTTACGCTGAACATCTCTTCCCCCAATACCCCTTCACTTCTCAGTCTCCATCAACCGGACGCACTCGACCGCGGACTCAAGCGAGTCCTGTCGACGCGCAAGGACCTGGCGGAATTCCGGCAGTCCCCTCCGGCGCCCATGCTCGTGAAAATCTCGCCCGATCTTGATGAAAACACAATCGCGGAAATCGCGGAAGTTTGCCATGAACGCGGCGTCGATGGGATCATCGCCACCAATACTTCCAGTAGACTCCGCTCCCGAATGGCCGTCGCGAGGGCGGCCGAAGCCGGCGGCCTTTCCGGCCCGCCCCTGCACGGACTGGCCCTTCGAACGCTCCGCCGCCTGCATTCCGTTCTCCGGGGATCCCTCCCGTTGATCGGTGTCGGCGGGATCGGCAACGCACAGGACGCCTACGAACGCATCCGTGCCGGCGCTTCGCTCGTGCAAATCTACACTGCGATGATCTGGGAGGGTCCGGGAATCGGCACCCATGTCGCCCGGGAACTGGCGTTCCTTCTCGCGAGGGACGGATTCGATTCGGTGGCTGATGCCGTCGGCGTGGACGCCGATGGCTGACGCAGAATCTCACCGGAACTTGCGCAGTCCCTGCATCCTCTTCTCCGCCTCACCGAGCGAATCGCGCACAACGTACAGCCGCACTTGCCGGTGAGGCAGCATTGCCGCGACCGGAGCGGAGATTGAGGAAAGCGGCCGGGGCTCCGCGCCCTCTACGCCGATCAGCACATCGTCGGCTCCGGGGTGGTACCAGCTTGAACGTTCCGCGGTCAGCCGCGCCGCGAGCAGCGGGCCAAGGGCATTCTCAACTCTCGAGAGCGCTTCCAAGTCCGAATTTCCCGGCGCCTCTACCGTGCAGTAGGCTTGCGCGTGCGGGATCCGCAGCCGAATTCGCCGACCGGCTTCCCCACCCTGCCCTTCGGCCAACGCCCCGAATACGCGCCAGTCATCCCACTCGAGGTACTCGTCCAGCGAATCCGATTCCGGCCCCGGATACCTGCCTTCTTCCAGCATGCCTTCCATCACCTGCCGGATGTCGTGTTCCAGTATGGCCGTGGTGTGATGAAAATAGATCTGTGTGAAGATCGAGTAGCGGGCAAGAATCATTTGTTCGGCCGCATGCCAGCCGCGCTCATCAAGACCGATCGTGAGCCGTCCCGCGCCGTCCTCAACTGCGGTCGCGGTGAGCACAATGCGCGGCCAGTCGTAGCGGCCGTATGCGACGCCGGAATGCAAGGAATCCCGGATCAGGTAGTCCATTCGGTCCGCATCCACTTGGCCGGTGAGAACTCCCCGCCAGAAGGCGCGGGCAGGATCAAGATCTTGCCCGAGCAATAACGCGGCGACCTCATGGGCCGTGATGCCGAAGTCCCGGTTCGACGGATGGTTGTCGATGACATCCGAAAACCGGTGTCGGACGATTCCCGCGGAGTAGGTTTCGTGGCGACGTGAACCGCCGCACCGGTCGACCGGGAGGAGCGACTCGCTGACATGCGAAAGCGGGCCGTGCCCGACGTCATGAAGCAGCGCGGCGGCCTGGACGAGACGGCGCATGCGGCGAAGGTCTTCACCGTTCGACCCGAACGCCGCCATGAACGGCTCCCGCGCACGGTTGCAGATGCCATCAAACAGAAGCGTCGCCATATGCATGGTTCCTAGCGAATGCTCGAATCGGGTATGCGTCAGGCTCGGATAAACGAATTCCGCCATGCCGAGCTGCCGAATGCGCCGGAGTCGCTGAAAGGCGGCCTGATCAATGATTTCGCGCTGCCAGTCCTCCAGCGTCACGAAGCCATACACCGGGCAGCGGATATTCGTTGTCCGCGCCACGGGATCGCTCAAGAAAATCCAATGCGGTTCATTCTTTACGCCTTCACCAGCCTCTCAGGCGCTCAGGATCTCACCGTTTCGGCGTACGCCGGAAGTCTTGTCAAGCACCTTCCAGATTCCCGTCGCATTCATCACCTGTCGGTCCTGGAACCAGAGATCCGATTCCATGAACACGATCTCCCTTACCCAACGGATCAAATGGGATCTCCCGTGAACACGGCCTCCAGACTTCGCAGCGGACACGAATTGGGCGTTGAATGCGATCGTCGCCACCGGGCGACGGCCAACGGCGCAAAAGGCGGCGGCTCCCATGCCGATATCGGCGAGAGACATCAGCACGCCGCCGTGGCATACCCCGCCGACATTGGCGTGCCGGTCGTCCAGATCCAGGTAGAACCGCCATTCCGATTCCGAATTGGCCGCAAACAGAATCGGCCCGATCAACGCGTTGAATCGCTCCATTTGAATGGAGCGATACGCCAGCGAGGCGTCAAATTCGAGAGGCGCGGTCATGGCAGCTGGGATCCAGGACAAATTCCACTGATTTCTGGCAACAGGCCGATGGATCATCGTAATAGTGGCTGAATGCGCATGCGCAAGCGCGACCGGCTCGTGTCATTCCTGCATCAGAGACTTCCGCTCCCGGGCAGCCAGCGGACTCGAAGTTGTATAATCAGGCTTGAACAACCAATTGGAGTAAGAGCGGACGATCGTGCTAGAGAGCACATCGATCGTCGAAGTACGCCGAGCCTGCGCCTCGGCAAGCGGCGGCGAATTCGCTAAGTCCCGCGCAACCGCGCGCTCCTTCGAGTTTCCGGGCAACCGATTGAACCAAGCGGGTGAAGGCCATGCCGCACAGCGACCACAAAGTTGCAAACGAGCACCGGAAGGATCTCGAACTGCTGCGGGACGCCGTTTCCGGTGCAGCGGAAATCGTGCGGCAAAAGCGAAAACAGACCGTTGCCGCCTGGCAAAAGGAGGACGGCACCGGTCCGGTCACGGAAATCGATCTCGCGGTTGACAGCTATCTTCGGGAACGCCTGCTCGCCGCAAGACCCGGCTATGGCTGGCTCTCGGAAGAAACCCTCGACGACCCGGCGCGTCTGCTGCGTGAACGTGTTTTCATTGTGGATCCCATTGACGGCACGCGTTCACTCATGAGCGGCAGAACGGACTTCTCGATTGCGGCAGCCGTTGCGGAACGCGGAACTCCCGTGGCAAGCATTGTGCATCTCCCGGCCCGGAACGAGGTCTTCGAGGCGGTGCAGCACGGTGGAACCTGCCACAACGGAGAGAACCCGCGGCCATCCACACGCACGAATCTGGAGGGCGCACGCTTCCTGGGACCAAGGTCGGCGCTTCGCGATCGCCATTGGCGGGGGGCTTCGCCGAAAGTGAAGGTGTTGCAACTCGTGCCCCTCGCGTTCCGCATCTGCCAGGTGGCATCCGGCCGGGCGGACGCGACAATCACTTTCTGGAACGCCTGGGAATGGGATATTGCAGCTGCCGACCTGATCGCGCGCGAAGCCGGACTTCGCACCAGCGACGCGCAGGGAAGGGAACTGCGCTACAATGCCAAGTCTTCCCGCGCTCAAGGTCTGGTGATCGCCCCTCCCGTTCTGCACCAGGCAATCCTCGACCGCTTCCAATCGCCTGACCCCGGGCAGAAAATCGTTCGGTAAACGTTCCCGAACGGTTTTGATCGGTCCACGATTCATCCCTGGACCGGAAAGACTGTCTGGATGGGGCTGGCCGACCGGGCCGGTTTCGCAAATCCGGGACATCCTTGATAAGTTGTCAGCCACCGCAGGAACCAGGCGCAAGAACCCGCGAACCGGGTACTGCGTTTGAGACCGCCGAGAATCACGTCTGAGAGCGAGTGCTTACGATGCTGCAACAACCGGGCTTCTGGAACGATCCGCCGTTAAGACCGCAGAGGCTCACGAAACTGCTCTCGCCCTTCGGGTTTGCGATCGGAAGGGTCGCCGTACTGCGTCACCGCTTCGCCCGTCCCGCGCCCAGTCCGGTGCCCACACTCTCGATCGGCAACTTGACCATGGGCGGCCACGGAAAGACTCCTCTCGCCCTCGACATCGCGAAACGCCTTCGCGCCAATGGTGTGAACGCGCATCTGGTCACGCGCGGATACCGGGGACGCGAGAAAGGGCCGCACAGAGTGAATCCGGATTCGGACGACTATCGCCGCGTTGGCGACGAACCACTCTTGCTCGCGACAGTGGCGCCGACCTGGGTCGCCCGGGACCGGGCCGCGGGAGTGCGGTCCGCCGCCGACGCCGGGGCGGATATCGCAATCCTCGATGACGGACACCAGAACCACTCGATCTCGAAGACGACCGCGTTGATCGCGGTGGATGCCGATTCCGGATTTGGAAACGCCCGCGTATTTCCGGCGGGGCCGCTAAGGGAGCCAGTCGCCTCCGGCCTTGCGCGCGCCGATGCGGTGGTTTTGACCGGCAGGGGCGAGTTTGAACCGGACACCAGCCTCCCGGTGATTCGCGCGAGGTTCCGGCCGGTTTCCACCGGCCTCACCGTTGCTGGGGCGCGCGTTTTCGCATTTGCCGGAATCGCGTTTCCGGAAAAGTTCTTCCGGACGCTCAAGGACCTGGGAGCACAGCTGGTTCGCTCAGAGTCCTTTCCAAACCACCACCCCTACCCAACCCTGACGATCTTGCGATTGATCCGGGACGCGGGGTCGCTGGGCGCGCTTCTGGTCACCACGGAAAAAGACGCAGTCCGAATTCCGCAACGATTTCGCACCTCGATCGCGGTTCAGAAAATCGAAGTGGAGTTCGAGGACGAGAAAGTGCTCGATCAAATCCTTGAACCCGCGCTGGAGGCCGCGAACCACCGCGGCGCTTGAAGCGGCCTCCGAATTGCGGGCGAGGGATTCCGGGCTTCGCCCTTCAGATCAAGAACAACCGGTCGTGGCGCCGCATGTATTGCACTTCAGGCAGGTGCCGTTCCGCACCAGCGTAAAGTTTCCGCAATCGTCACAAGCAACACCCTCAAATCCCCTGGAGCGCGCCATCTCCCGCTGGTCGAGCGTCGCCAGCGTCGCGGCATCGTTTCCGGGAACAACGGATTGAGCCGGCTGTCGATCTGCATCCGCCGCAACCTCCGGCGCGCGGGCGATTGCCGCGTTGCCCCCTTCGAATACGTGCAGTTCGCGCGGCAACCTCTGCCGGAAGTAACCGGTCGAGGCAATATCCTGGATTTGCGCGGTCGAACCGCCCGCAGCTTCCTTGCCGCCAATGGAATCGAACCGCACGCCTTCGAGTTCGACATGCGCCAGATCCGTGCGGTCGAGATAGGAAATCGCCAGCTCGCGGAACACGTAGTCGAGAATCGACGTCGCGTTCTTCACCGAGTCGTTGCCCTGCACGAGGCCCGCCGGCTCAAACCGGGTGAAGGTGAACGCGTCGACAAACTCCTCCAACGGAACACCGTACTGAAGGCCGATCGAAACCGCGATCGCGAAATTATTCATCAGGGAGCGAAACGCCGCCCCCTCCTTGTGCATGTCGATGAAAATTTCGCCGATCTCCCCCGACTCGTACTCCCCGGTCCGCAGGTAGACCTTGTGTCCGCCGATCGTCGCCTTCTGGGTGTAGCCCTTGCGGCGTTGCGGCAGCCGGTGGCGGCCTGCCGGTCGTTCCTTTTCGATGACGCGCTCCACTACTGTCCGAACCCGGTCCACCATTGAAACATCCGCCGGGCCTGTATCGGCATTTTCGTCCTCGCTTCCGGCCACGACTTCAAGCAACTGCGAGGAAAGGGGCTGGCTGAGCTTGGAGCCGTCGCGATACAGCGCCGTCGCCTTGAGCCCGAGGCGCCAAGACAGGTGATAGGCGTCCCTGCAATCGTCAATGGAGGCGGCTGCCGGCATATTGATGGTTTTCGAAATCGCGCCCGAAATGAACGGTTGCGCAGCCGCCATCATTCGAATGTGGCTTTCTATGGAGAGCGCCCTCTCGCCGGTGCGGCCGCAGCGGTTGGCGCAATCGAACACCGCCAGATGCTCATCCTTCAGATTCGGCGCCCCCTCCAATGTCATGGCGCCGCAAATGTAGGAATTGGCGGCTTCCACCTCGCCAGGCGTGAAGCCCAGTTCCGACAGCAAGTCAAATCCGGGAGATTGAAGCTGCTCTTCGTCAATTCCCAGCGCGTCGCGGCAGAACTCCTCTCCAAGAGTCAAGGGATTGAACACGAAACGGATATCATACGCGGAACCCAGGCCCGCCTCGATCTTTTCGATCGCTTCGTCGTCGAAACCCTTTTCGCGAAGCTTCGATTCCGTAATTTCCGGCGCATCGTGAAGCGTTCCGCGCCCGACCGCGAAGGCTACGATACGGGAGATCGCGTCTTCGCTGTATCCGAGCCGCTTCAGCGCCGCCGGCACGCTCTTGTTGATGATCTTGAAGTAACCGCCCCCGGCAAGCGTCTTGAACTTCACCAGCGCGAAATCCGGCTCGATCCCCGTGGTATCGCAGTCCATCACCAATCCGATGGTTCCGGTCGGAGCGATGCAAGTCGCCTGCGCGTTCCGATAGCCATGCAAGTCACCGAGTTCGACAGCCTGGTCCCAGGCGTGTTTCGCCGCCTCGGCCAGCCCCCTTTCCGGACAAGCTTCACGGTCAAAGGGAACAGGGGTTGTCCTGACACCCTCATAGCCAGCCGTTTCGCCAAGGACAGCCCGCCGGTGGTTGCGCATCACCCGCAGCATGTCGTTGCGATTGTCCGAGAAACGGGGAAACGGTCCGACTTCCGATGCCATTTCCGCCGAGACCGCATACGAAACCCCACTTAACATTGCGCTCAGCGCCGCGCAGAGCGCTCTGCCTTCACTGGAATCGTAGCCCAATCCCCGCACCATGAGCAGCGCTCCGAGATTTGCGTAGCCCAGGCCCAGCGTGCGAAACTCGTGCGATCGCACGGCAATCGTTGCGCTCGGAAACTGCGCCATCGCGACGGAGATCTCCAAGGCAATCGTCCACAACCGGATGGCATGCTCATAGCGGGCGACATCGAACGATTCATCTTCCTTCAGGAACGTCATCAAGTTCAGAGAAGCCAGGTTGCAGGCCGTATCATCCAGAAACATGTACTCGCTGCAGGGGTTCGAGCCCCGAATCGGTCCGGAGGCCGCGCAAGTGTGCCAGTCGTTAACGGTGTCGTGGAACTGCACCCCCGGATCCGCGCAGGCCCACGCCGCCTCCGCAATCGAGTCCCACAGTTTCCCCGCCGAAACCGTCTTCGCCACTACGCCATCCGTGCGGCGGGTCAGAACCCAGTCCCGGTCTTCCAAGGCGCAACGGACGAATTCGTCGGTCACCCGCACCGAATTGTTCGAGTTCTGTCCGGAAACGGTGAGATAGGCTTCCGACTGCCAATGCGTGTCGTAGGTCGGAAAATCTATGGAATCGTACCCCTGCTCCGCGAATCGAAGGAAGCGGGAGATATAGCCATCCGGCACATAGGCCCGCCGCGCCTCGCGAACGGCAGCGCGCAGCGCCGGGTTCTTGACGGGATCGAACGCGTCCTCGGCGCGCCCGTCCCAATTCCGGCAGGCCGCCAGGATGTCATCGATTCGGTCGCGATGGATCCGCGAGCCCGCAACCAGCGAAGCAACCTTCTGTTCTTCGATCACCTTCCAGCCAATGAATTTCTCGATATCCGGGTGATCGATGTCCACGATCACCATCTTGGCGGCGCGGCGCGTGGTTCCGCCCGATTTGATGGCCCCCGCCGCGCGGTCGCCGATTCGAAGAAAGGACATGAGGCCGGAAGAACGCCCCCCTCCGGCGAGCGGTTCGTTTTCCGCTCGCAGGGTGGAAAAATTGGTGCCGGTTCCGGAACCGTACTTGAACAGGCGGGCCTCACGAACCCAAGTATCCATGATGCCGCCTTCATTCACAAGATCGTCGTTGATTGACTGGATGAAGCAGGCGTGCGGTTGCGGGCGTATATACGAGGAGTCTGACAAGACCGCCTCTCCGCGTCCGGTATCAAAGAAATAGTGGCCCTGACCCGGACCGTCGATGCCGTATGCCCAGTACAGGCCGGTATTGAACCACTGCGGCGAGTTCGGCGCCGCCACCTGCAGCGCCAGCATGGCGCGCATCTCGTCGAAGAAGGTCCGCACGTCCTCCTCGGTGGAGAAATAGCCGCCAATCCATCCCCAATATGCCCAGGCGCCGGCCATCCGGTCGAAGACCTGCTTTGCGGAGGTTTCGCCTACATAGCGTTCTTCGTCCGGTAACCTCGCCTGCGACTTTTCGTCCGCAACCGACCGGTGCAAGAATCTGGGAACGCCCTGCTCCGGGACGCGCTTCAGCGCGAAGGGGATGCCAGCTTTTCGGAAGTATTTTTGGGCAAGAACGTCTACTGCGACTTCGCCCCAGCCGTTCGGAACCTCGACTCCTTCCTGACGAAAGATGATCGTGCCGTCCGGCCGGCGAATTTCACTCGTCGCTTTCCAAAACTCGATGTCCTCGTAAGGGCTCCGGCCGATTTTCGTGTAGTGCCTGTGAATGCGCACGATGATTCCCCCTGACGGCACCTGACGGAGGTTTAAGGTTCCCCCTTTTGTAGGTACGCACAATTGCTTTCTCGTCAAATCCGATCCCCTGGCCGGGGCGTCTCGCACTCTCTGGAAACGAAACCGAATTCGAAAGACAACAACTATATCCTGTATGAATCGATTTTCAAATCCCCTAGATGATGTTCGCGTCAAAGTCTGCTATCACAGTACGCGATCCTGGCCTTCAACGTCTCGCTCATCCGTTCCCGCAACTGTCCGCGGACTCGGAATCGCCGACTCACGAAATCGGCACTCACCATCCTCGATGGGGATTCCCTTTGCATCCCCATTCGGGATGCAAGTTCCGGTGTTATGCGAATCATCGCAAAGCGGACGTTGCGCACATACCGGGAAGCGGAACCCGGTGCGGAACAACCCCTCAAGACCTGGTACGCGATCGCATCGAATGCAGATCGGTCCTCGCCGGCAGACGTGAAAGCAATGTACAGAAACGCGAGTATCGTCGGCAAGAGCCGCGTTGGTTATACCATCGGCGGGAACAGGTTTCGACTGATCGTCCGTTTTGAGTAGCCAATCGGCCCGGTTTCGTGAGTCTTGCAGGCTCGCATGGAGAATATGATTCCGCGAATGCACACACCGTCCAGGAGTTCGACATGAAGATCAAGCCGATCAAGAACGAAGCTGACTACGACGTTGCGTTGCAGGCAATCGATCGCCTTATGGGCTCGACCCCGGACACGCCGGAGGGCGACGAACTCGAAGTCCTTGTCACGCTCGTAGAGGCGTACGAGGCGGAGCGCCGGCCAATTGAGGCGCCCGACCCAATCTCGGCAACTGCGCACATCATGGAAGCGCGCGGTTTCCGGCAAAAGACTTTGCCACGCTGATTGGGTCTCAGCCACACGCCACCAAAGTGCTCAATCGTCGCCGCCCGCTTACGTTTTCGATGATCAGGAACCTGTCGTCCACTTGGAATTTGCGGGCCGACGTCTTTTTATGCGACTGCGAAATCGTGAACGCAACCTGATACAATCTCCAGTCAACCGAGCCGATATCTGGCGCGTTCCAGCAAAAATCAGCGTTGCCAGCCTTGGCTGTCTGCACAGCGTGTCCGCTCTTCGGCGCGGATCGGAACAAATCCCGCCTTGAGATAGAGCGGCAAGGCTGCCGGGTGATCGAGCGTGCAGGTATTCACGTCCACCCGGCGCGTTCCCTCCCGCCACGCCCGGCGGAGCGCTTCGGATAACGCCCAGCCGCCAAGGCCTCGCCCGCAAAATTCCGGAAACAGCCCGAAAAGCACGAGATTCACTACGCCTTCAACGACAAGGTTTCGCACATCGAGCAGGAAGAATCCGGCGGTGGTTCCGAGCCCCGCTTCAACGACATACAACTCCAGTCGCGGGTCTTGAATGAAGGCATCCAGCCAGGCGACCGGGACCGAATGAAAGTCAGTCCATTCGTAAGAGGACCCCACCGTGTCGTAGAGTCGGCGAAAGAGTTTCGTTTGAGGTTCCCGGACACGGCGAACCGAAAACCCATCCGGGGCGTCGGAGGGCGCCCGTTCAAGTGGAGCCGCCATCTCCAGAAACGTGATGGAGTAACGGATTTCGCCCGGCGATGAATCGGCCGGCGATTTCATGACTCTGTTTCAATGCGCGTCGAGCTCGACGCAGACCCCCATTCGGCCCAGGAACCGTCGTAAAGGGCGTTCGACGTATGACCGACGCGGTGAAGCGCAAGATTCAATACCGCCGCCGTTACGCCTGAGCCACAGGTGGCGACGACCGGCCGTTCGAGATCGATTCCGGCTTCTTTGAACCGCTTTCGCGTTTCGTCTTCCGAACGGACGGTTCCATCCTCTTCCAGCAACTGGTCAATCGGCAGGTTCCGCGAACCCGGAATATGCCCTGCACGCAGTCCCGGCCGGGGTTCAGTTTCCTGTCCGCTGAATCGCGCGGAGTTGCGGGCATCGAGGATTTGCTCGCTCTTGTCCCGCGAAGCCCGCGCGACCTGATCCAGACTCCGAACCAGCAACCAGTTCCGCCGGGCCGTGAAATGCCGCTGCTGCGGCAACGGAGGAAGGTCTTCGATCGGCCGGCCCTCGGCAATCCACTTCGGAAGGCCCCCATTCAGGACGGCGACATCCGTGTGGCCAAAAAACCGGAACATCCACCACACGCGGGCCGCGCTGTAGAGTCCGACGGAATCGTACACAATCACGCGATTGCCATCTCCGAGCCCGAGACGGCGCACCCGCGAGACGAATTTTTCGGACGGCGGCAACATGTGTGGCAACTCTGAAGATTCGTCCGAAATCTCGTCAATGTCGAAGAATACGGCTCCCGGAATGTGGCAATGTTGATACTCGCTCTGCGCCGACCGGCCGGTTGTCGGCAAATGCCAGCTTGCGTCGACGACACGGAGGTCCGGCGCCGAAAGATTTGCATCCAACCACTCCGTGCTGACAATTCCGCCGGCGACTTCCGGTGTCATTCGCGCTACGCTCATCGGCCCTTGAACTCCGGCGAACGCTTTTCCATGAATGCGGCCACGCCTTCGACGAAATCATACGATTCCGCGGCCTGGTGCTGAAGTTCGGCTTCGATGCGCATTTGTTCGTCGAGGTTGTTGGTCAGGCTCGCGCGCAGCGCCTCCTTGATGAGACGATACGTATTGGTGGGTCCGCCCGCGAGCCGGCCAACCAGGTCAAGTGCTTCATCCATTAGGTCATCGTCTTCCACCACCCGCCAGATAAGACCCCAGTCCGCCGCCGTGGCGGCGTCGATTTCGTCGGCAAGAAGGCTCATTGCCTTCGCCCTCGGCAAACCCACGAGTCGTGGAAGCCAATAGGTGCCGCCTGCGTCCGGCACCAGTCCAATTCTCGCGAACGCCTCCAAGAACGTCGCGGAACGCGCTGCAAGCACGATGTCCGCGGACAGGGCGAGATTTGCTCCCGCTCCCGCCGCCGGGCCATTGACAGCGCATACGACTGGTATGGGAGACTCCGCAATCGCCTTGACCAGTGGTTCATACTCTTGCCGGAGAAGCTTCTGAAGGTCGACCCCCCGCGACAGGTCCACGTCACCCAGATCCTGACCGGCGCAAAATGCACGACCTGCGCCTGTCAGCAGCACAGCCCGGGACTCCGAATAGGCCTGCTGCAACGCGGTGCGCAATTCCAGCCGCATCGTGCTGTTCAAGCTGTTCAATCGGTCAGGCCGATTCAATCGGATCGCCGCGATGTCGTCTTCGGTCTGATACTCAATGGTTTCGAACATCAAATCCCCTTCAATCTTTCACCCAAACCAATGGAATTCTCGAGGGCCGCGGCAAATGGAGCATCGCCCCTGCATCCTACCCCAATCCGAATGACGCCGAACTCCTCCCCGGTATGGGCCACTTTCTACCTTGGTACGGCCTCATCGAGTAGACCGCGCGCGTGCGCCCTTGCTTTATCCGTAACCGTGGCGCCGGAAAGCATGCGCGCGAGTTCCTCCGCCCGGCCATCATCGGAAAGAACTTCGATTGTGGTATTTCCCTTGGTGCTTCGCCGAACCCGCAAGTGCCGATTTCCGAGTGCCGCCACTTGCGGAGCGTGTGTGACGCAAATCACTTGGGTGCGGTCCGCCAGCGTTCGCAGCATTCGTCCGATGGTATCCGCCGTTACGCCACCCACGCCGATGTCCGCTTCATCAAGAACGAGACACGGAAGATCGCTCTTTGCCGCCGCCACCAGCGAAATCGCCAGGGAAATTCGCGCCTGTTCGCCTCCCGAAGCGACTTCCGCGAGGGGAGCGGATTGCCGGCCGGAATGAGTCTTGATCAGAAACTCCACCGACTCGAAACCGTGTTCCAATTCCGCTTCCGTGAAATCCACAACAAGCGCCCCGCCCTGGATGCCCAGGGATTGAATTTTCTCCGTAACTTCCGTCTCGAAGACTTTTGCGGCCGCACGGCGCCATTCTCCCACCGACTTTGCCCGGGCACGGTATTCCCGTTCACATTGCTCCAGATTCCCGGCCAACTCTTCCCGCCGCCGGCTGCCGGCGGCGGCATCCCCGATAACCTCGGCGAGTTTGGCGCGAACCTCCGGCAAGTCTTCAGGAGTAACGTGATGCTTTCGCGCAATGTCATGCATGCGTCGAAGTCGTTCATCAAGAAATTTCGCACGCTCGGGGTCGAAGACCAGCTTGCTTTCGTAGCGCCGAAGATCGCCGATTGCATCGCCAATCAGGGAAAGCGATGCATCAAGATTGCCGCATGCCGACACAAAGTCCGCTTCCCTTTCACCGAGTTCCGACAACTCTCGCGCTGAAGTGCCCAGAGCCTCCGTGTTTTCCATACTGGCAATTGCCCTGGAAACTGCTTCCCGAAGCCTTTCGACCTGCGAAAGGCGCATATGCTCTGCGAATATTTCCTCATATTCGCCTGATTGCGGGTCAAGTTCCTCCAATTCAACGATCTGGTATTCAAGCAATTCACGCCGGTCAGCGCCCGCGGCAATTTCCGCTTCGACGGTTGCCAGTTCCTCCCCGGCCCGGCGCCGGTCCCGCCAGGCTCCTCCAACGCGACTTCGCTCACCCGCGGGCAGCGCGTAATCGTCGAACAACGCCAGTTGCACATCCCGGTGGGCGAGCCGGATATTCTCGTCCTGCGCGTGAATGTCGATGAGCTTTTGCGCGAACGATGAAAGCGTATTTCGCGTTACCGAATGATCGTTGATGAATGCGCGCGACCGCCCTTTGCGGTCAAGCGTCCGCCGCGAAGTGCAGAGCCCAGGGGAATCCGGATCGATCAGGTCGCGTTCTTCCAGAAATCGAAGCGTATCGCCGTCTTGCGGCAATGCCCATTCTGTGCTCGCTTCGGCACGAACTGCCTCGGGCCGAATTCGGTCCACCGATGCTCGCGCTCCAAGCGCCAGCCCAAGGGCTTCGAGCAAGATGGACTTGCCGGCGCCGGAGTCGCCGGTAATCACGGTCAGTCCGGGTCCAAACTCGATCTCCAAAACGGAGATCACGACCAGATCGCGAACCGAAAGGCGCAACAGCATCTGACTGCCCGAACAGTGCCCAGCTAGAAGACTCGGGCGGCGCCGTTTCTGCGAAAATCGCCAAAGGCCTCGCCGCGCCCGGCGCCCACGAGCACTGTATGGGCGCCGCCAAAGAACATGCTCGTCCGGTCCCAGACCCGATGATCCGGCCAGGCAACCAGGACCGCGCCGAGTTCTTCCTGCTCGAAGCCGGCTTCCACACTCAAGCGTTCGCCCTCGACGTGAAGCCGCGGCGCTGAAACGGCCGCTTCCGCGGGCATGTCGTGCGCAACCAGGTTTACCAGCACCTGCAAGATTGCCGAGCGAATCCGGTTGGATCCTCCCGAACCGATGGCCGCCACCCGGCCGTCCGGCCACCGCACGACCGTTGGCGCCATCATTGACGTGAGTCGGCGATTTCTCGGCCAACTATGGAATCCCGTTGGATTCAGATCCGCTTCGCCGAGCATGTTATTGATCGCGATGCCGGTGCCCGGAATGATGCAGCCCGATCCGGAACCGTTCGAAAGAGAGAGCGCCGCGATATTGCCTTCGCGATCCGCAATACTCACATGCGTCGTGCCGTTCCGGGCCGAGATGCGCGATTCCACCCTGTGCCTCCACGTCTCGAGAAACCCGGGGTTGAGCATCGCCGACTCCTCTTCCGGGCGTTGGTCCCGATCTGCGTTCGCCAAACTCTCCACGCGCGCTTCCGAGGTGGCGGCAAGAACGCTGGCGATCCGCGCGGCATGTGCAGCGCCGCATTGGTCGAGCGAATGAAGTGGCCGGTTTTCGAGAAGGGTCAGCCCAAAGGCTACCAGCAGTCCTCCCGAAGAGGGCGGCGGATTGGTTTCGACGCGCGTGCCCAGGAACGACATGCTGAGCGGCGTACGAAGCTCGACCCGGTAGGCGGCGAGATCCTCTGCCGTCAAAGCGCCGCGATGGGCCATTTCATTCAAGAGCGCTGCCGCCACCTCCCCACGATAGAAGAGCGCAGGACCCTCTATCGCCAAAATTTCCAGGAAGTTCGCGAATTCGCTCTGCCGAAGATTCTCTCCACTCCGCACGACGCGCCCTTTCTCTCGTCGGCTCCCGAATATCGCGCGGATGGCTTCGGTCGCAACAAAGATCGGCTCCACGATCTCGAAGAAACTCGCCTGCGCGTCATTGACCCGTACTCCTTCCTTGGCGGCGCGCACCGCTGGCGAAAAGAGCTCCGCAAGCGGAATTCTCCCGAGGTCGCGATGGATATCGAAGAGCCCCGCAACCGTACCCGGAACTGCTGCGGTCCCCCAGCCAATGTGAAATTCCTGAACCTCGGTTCCGAAATGCACGTCTACCGGATAGAAATCGTAGGAGTCCGTCTCCTCGGGCCGCCGAACCGGCGTCTGGACGAAGAAATCGTAAATCCTCCGAGCCCCATCCGCAGGATGCGCCAACATGAATCCGCCACCGCCTAGAGAGGCGAGAACAGGTTCGGCCGCGCATGCCATGGCCGCCGCAGCGACGGCCCCATCGAAGGCATTCCCCCCGGCTTGCAGAACGTCTCGAACCGTGTCTGCGACCAAATCGTGCCCTGCCGCGACAGCGGCGCTCTGATGTTTCATGTGCAATCGCGCGTTCAGGTGCGGGAAGAATTCAATTCAAAGGGGTATGTTGTCGTGTTTCTTCCATGGGTTCTCGAGTTTCTTGTTCCGAAGGAAGGCAAAAGCCGTAGAAACCCGCCGCCGCGTGTGCCGGGGCAGAACCACTTCGTCGATGAACCCTCTTTCCGCCACCGCAAAAGGATTGGCGAAACGCGCCTCGTATTCCCTGGTTCGCTCCCGGATCTTTTCTTTGTCGTCCAATTCGGATCGGTACAGGATTTCCACCGCCCCCTTCGGTCCCATCACGGCAATCTCCGCCGTCGGCCAAGCGTAGTTCACGTCACCGCGCAAGTGCTTCGAACTCATGACGTCATAGGCGCCTCCGTAAGCCTTGCGGGTAATCACCGTAACCTTCGGGACTGTCGCTTCGGCGAACGCAAAGAGAAGTTTCGCGCCATGCTTGATCACCCCTCCGTATTCCTGCGTGGTTCCGGGCAGGAATCCGGGAACATCCACAAAGGTGAGGATTGGAATGCCGAACGCGTCGCAAAATCGGACAAATCGGCCGGCCTTGCGGCTGGAGTTGATATCCAGGCAACCCGCAAGCACGAGCGGCTGGTTGGCGACCACGCCCACGGTATGCCCCTCGATCCGGACAAAGCCGGTGACGATGTTCTTTGCAAATTCCTTCTGGATTTCGAAGAGGTCGCCCTCATCCGCGATCTTCAGGATCGCTTCCTTGATGTCGTAAGGCTTGTTGGGGCTTCCGGGAACCAGCGTATCGAGGGATTCCTCCACGCGGTCCGATGGATCGCGGGAGTTGCGCACGGGAGGCCGCTCGCGATTGCAAAGCGGCAGAAAATCAAAGAGCCTGCGAACCTCGTGCAGCGCCTCCATGTCGTTTTCGAAAGCCGCGTCGGCGACGGAGCTCTTTTCCGTATGCGTCTTCGCTCCCCCCAGTTCTTCCGCCGTGACGACTTCATTGGTGACCGTCTTCACGACATCGGGACCGGTCACAAACATGTATGAAGTACCGCGGATCATGAAGATGAAGTCGGTCATCGCGGGAGAGTACACGGCGCCGCCGGCGCATGGCCCCATGATGACCGAGATTTGCGGCACCACGCCGGACGCGAGCACATTGCGCTGGAATACCTCCGCGTAACCCGCCAGGGAGGCAACGCCTTCCTGAATTCGCGCGCCGCCCGAATCATTCAGACCGATCACCGGCGCGCCATTCCGCACCGCCATGTCCATGATCTTGCAGATCTTCTGCGCATGGGTTTCGGAGAGCGAACCTCCGAAAACCGTGAAATCCTGGCTGAACACGTAGACCGGGCGACCGTGAATGGTCCCCCAGCCTGTCACTACTCCGTCGCCCGGGATCCTCCGTTCCGCCATGCCGAAGTCCGTGCACCGGTGGGTAACGTAGGTGTCGAACTCTTCAAAGGATTCTTCGTCCAGAAGAACCTCTATTCTCTCGCGAGCGGTCAGCTTGCCACGCTCGTGCTGCTGGGCGATGCGCCTTTGGCCTCCACCTAGCCTTGCCGCCTCTCTGCGCGCTTCCAAATCTTCCAGAATGTGCTTCATCATGCGCTCGAAACTTGCCGGGGACTTCCTCATGGCACCATATTGCGGCCATAGGGCGCGCTCAACGCCAATTTCGCTCGAAGCCTGCGATTCCCGCGCCGCGTATTTCTCGGTGAAGAGCGTCTCCGTTGACCTGCAAACCGCGTTGACGCGGCACCTCTTGCGATACGTTCTGTATCGCATATACAGTCTGACGGTCCGGAGGGGTGGCCGAGCGGTCTAAGGCGCACGCCTGGAAAGCGTGTATACCGTGTTGAACGGTATCGAGGGTTCGAATCCCTCTCCCTCCGCCAGATGTCGGTCCCTAAACTATTGTACATAAGGATAAAAACGACCTACACTGCACCCTGCATATCCAAATAGCTGGTACACAATTGGCGCCAGCCCGCCCCGGGAACTGCGTATTTCCAACAAAGAGGCTCTTGCAAAATCCGCCCGGCAATGAACTTCCATTGCGTCAGCGCATGAATTGACGCGTTTCTTGGCGAGCCCGGCGCTGATTCGCAGCGGCGATGCATTGTCCACGTGCGGGTACGCCAAATTGTTCCGATGTTGACAGTGGATTTTGCGCTTTCAGGCTCCTTCATGGCGTTGCCGGGGGTTAATCGGCGTCAACAATTTGATCTCAACATTTTCAAGGCTATCCCACAACCGCCGGGCCAGGATTGAAATGTCGGGATGATTCAGCCGGGAGGGCGCGCGCCAGTAGGTGGTCCGCCGCCCCGGACAGGGAAATCACGGGGTCGTCGACAACACGGGGCCGACAGGGGCGTCAAGCTCTAGACGGGACCGGTCGGCGGCAGCGCGTCAGTCGGGAATCAGCCCCTTGCACCGATCCCCGAGACGAATGGCGATGGTCGCGAGCATGCTGTCCCTGTCGCGCGGGACAATCTCCAGAAAGCCGAGCTCGTCGAGTAACTCGTAGATCCTCGCGGGCGAGGTCGGATCCGGATCGCCCCTATAGCGTAAGTACGCGACGGCGCCCGGCACCAGCACCATCCAGAATCCGTTTTTCATGTATCTCGGCACAGGTCATTCTCCGGCAATTTGATGGCTACAGGCATTTGTCCCGGCACTCCTGCTCGGCGATGCCCGAGAGTTCGACCGGCGGTCGGTCGGGAAACCGCGCGATCAGCGAAAGGCGTCCTCCCATCGCCTCGACTGTCCCGCGCAATGTCGACAACGGCAGGTCGCTGTGTTGCTCGAGACGCGAGACACCGTCCTGGGTGATGCCGCGTTCGCGTGCGACGCTGACCTTGGTGAGCTGCCGGGCCCTGCGCGGTTCGCGGAGCGTCATCTCCTCGGCGATGAGCTCCCCCGCCCGGTCTTCGACTTTCCGGTGCTTGGCGGGGTCGAGCCGCGCGATCCTGTCATCCACGTTCAATGCCATCACGAATCTCCTTCCTTCGCGAGCCGAACAAGATGCCGGTCGAAGCGCTCGTCGGCCTTGCGAATGAGCCTACGGTAAAATCGTCAAGTGCTGCCGCCCGACGTGCCGCCCGCAACGAGCAAGACTGCCTTGCGCGTGGGGACGAAGGCGAGTCGTCATTCCCCATCGGCCGCACTGAACCGTATTTCCTTCATGTTCGCGGGCCGGGAGCCGTTCAGCGTTTCTACGCGGGGCCGTCCCGGGTGCGGTCCGAACTGCTGCAACAGACACGACAGGGCCAAGATCTCGGTTTGCACGTCTTCATGCAGACCGTCCAACTCCGGCTCGAACCCGCCGGCGATCTCGACCGTCCAGCCCATCGAGGCAATATGTGCTCAATAACATGTCTGCACCCTCAATGGCTTGTCCCTCTCCCGCAGCCACTAGTCCTGCGTAACTATCGGAATTTTGTAGCGCTCACGATTAGGAATTTTTCCGATTACACTTAAGTACAGGCTGACCAAGTGCAAGAAGTGAGTCTCGAGCCTGAACTTGCGCAATCTGCGGAGTTCTGGTCTCTACTGCCATTCGCCGGACCGGTATGACGCAAACGGTTCCCAGTCTTCCCGCAAATTCGATTTCCATTGCCGTCAGGTGCGCAGGATCGGGCATGCATGAAACTCTGCGGTACGTACTCGCGCCATTTGGATTGAAGCCCCGACTTGCAGTGCCCGCAAGGCCCGCGCGCTCTTCGTCCGATTGCTCTCTCGGAAGCAAACCCGAAGAATCATCCAATTCGTTGGACGCTCCTCCTCTCAGCTACGCTGTACAGATTGAGCATGAGCCAGGGATGTGTCGCTGCGGCCTCTTCAGGGCATTCAAGCCACAAGCACGATTTGCCTGTTCACAGGGCAATTGTTGCGAAGCTACTCTTGCCTCCACGCATTCATCCGCCAGTAAGGAATTTGGTCCGAGCGCCATTCTTGACCGCCCGTTTCTGCCATCTTCGAACCATGACAATGCTCGGCTCGATCCTAACCCAACCGCTCCAAGTCGCGGTATTTGCACTAAGTCCTCTCGCCGCAGACGGACCCCCGCACGCGGCAATCAGCGGCCTTGAAGCAAGAATAGGCCGGACTGCATTCAGTATGCGTCCTTCGGGTCGCACACCGGACCATCCACCGCCGAATGAAAGTAGATCCTACTCTTCATCTTCGCGGTAGCATTGAACCGAGATAAGCCGTGTTCGACCGCTTTCGTCACCAAGCAGAATCAGACTCTTCGCCCAGATCTCCTAACCACCAGTTTGCTCCTGATCGGCCGTAAATGCCAAGGGCGCTAGAATGTCCGTCTCCCCCCTTTTTCTCGCGAAAGTCGTCCGTACGAATGAAGAGTTCCGAATTTGGTAACTTGCTCGCTTGCATTTGTTCCTGCCGGCAACATAATCTCCCGCCGCAGCAATCCCCCACTCGGAAATCGAAGTGATGAACATATTTCGGAGACTCAAGCTTGGCTTAACGGTTAGCGGTACGCATCTGCAACTTGCCGCATGCCAATCGGAACCCGTGTTGACTTCTAATCGACCCGCTTCCGGCCATCCTCGAACATCACGAGAGATCGCTTGATGCCGACAACCGCGCCCCTTGCGGAGTTGGTGGCGGTCGAAAGGAATTTCGGCGCCATTCAAGCCCTGCGCAGCCTTTCCCTGGAAATTTCGCGCGGCGAGATTGTCGCCCTACTCGGCCCAAACGGCGCGGGAAAGACCACCGCGATCGATATACTCCTCGGTCTTCGCCGCCCCGACCGGGGACACGCCTTCATCATGGGTGAACCGCCGGAGCAACATTCTGTCCGAAGGCACGTTGGGGCCACCCCCCAAGAAACCTCCTTTCCGCCCACTCTAAAGGTCCGCGAAATTGTCGAATTTGTCCGCACCCACTACCCGAATGCCATGGAAATCGGCGATGTCTTGGCCCGGTTCGATCTTTCCGACTTGGAGGACCGCCTTGCCGAACGCCTGAGCGGAGGCCAGCGTCGCCGCCTTGCGGTTGCGCTCGCGTTCGTCGGACGCCCCCAACTGATGTTTCTCGATGAGCCGACCGTCGGCCTCGATATATCCAGTCGCCGGGCGGTCTGGCGCGAAGCGTTCGCCTATGCATCCGACGGAGGAACTCTGCTCTTCACCACGCACTATCTCGAGGAGGCCGACGCGCTGGCTACGAGAGTCCTCGTGATCGATCACGGACAGGTGTTGTTTTCCGGCCCCACTGCCAGCGTACGAGCACGGCTGGGCGTCAGGCGCGTCGCCTTCGCCGCCGCCAGCCTTCCAGAACTTCCCGGGATCGTAGAGCAGGAATTGCGTGACGGTCGTTACCATCTTCTCGTCAGGGACTCTGATTCCTTCGTGCGCGCGCTCGCTGCATCGAATGTGGAGTTTGCGCGTCTCACCGTATCGGATGCGCCGCTGGAGGAAGCGGTCCTCTCGCTGCTGGAGGGAGGCACGAATGGGAACTGACTGGATGCGGCTGTACCGCGCCTACGCGATCTATGAATTCCGACAGCTCTTTCGGGTCCCGGCTTTCTGGATTCCGACGATCCTGTTCCCGGCGATGTTTTTCCTGTTTTTTGGCGCGACCTTCCGTCCTCCCGGTATAGGCGGTGGCAATTTCATGATGGCTTCCTGGGTGGTTTACGCGGTTGCAGGCGTGGCCTTCTATCAGTTCGGTGTTGGAGTCGCCATGGACCGCGAAAGGCCCTGGGATCGCTACCTTCGGGTGATGCCGGCCTCACCCGCTCCCCGCATGGCTGCCCGCCTATGCACCTCGCTGACCTTTGCGCTCGCCGCGGCAATCCTCGTCGGTTTCGTCGGGTGGTTCACCGTACCGGTGAAAATAGGTTTGGGCCAAGCCGGCGCCCTCCTGCTGGCGTTGTTGTTCGGCGGGGCGGTCTTCACGCTCTTCGGCATTGCCCTCGGATACTCGTTGTCCGCCAAGGCTGCGGTTCCCATCGTAAACCTTGTCTTCCTTCCGCTCGCCTTCGTTGGCGGGCTCTGGATCCCGCCTGCTTCCATGCCTCAAACCATCGAGTTGATTTCCCGCTTCACTCCAACTCGCCATCTCGCGGAGATCGCTTGGTCGACGGTCAGCGAGTCCGCTCCCCTGCCCGCGACGAGTTTCGTGGTGCTTGCCGCCTACGGCGTGGGGTTTGCCGGTCTCGCGCTATGGGCCTTTCGCAGGGATTGGTCGGCACGGTACCGGTAAGCGCCAGACGTGCCCTCTCCGGGCAGACACATCCGGTTTCGTACGGGCTGCGAAACTCAAATTTCTTCAAGGCGACAAGCTTCTCCAAATGCCGTTGCAAGCCCCGTCCTCCCCACGCCCTGACGGGAACTCCCATTTCTGCTTCCCGTGTGTCAGACGAAGAAAGCCGGAGAGAGGCCATGATCCACGTCCTTCCGGGATTCGCCTCTCTGGCGCCGCAGTTGAAATTCACCAGCATTTGCGTTCCCGGCAGGCACACGTGGTTGCGACGTAAAGCATTGGAATACAAAGAAACCGATGTAGCGCAATTGCGTCGGCGATCCGCCTGTTTCGGAATTGGCGACCCCGCGGTAACCGCGCCTTCCCGCGAAACGGAGGATGGATGCGAGCCAACCCCACGCCGGCGAACAACCATCAGAGATTTACCGGCGGGGAAATTTATCGGCAAGGTGCCTACCATGGAATAGTGTGAAGACCCTCGCCCTGACTGAACCCGTCTGCATACATGGAGACAGGCGCCGTAAATTTGAATTGCGATTCTTGTCCTGCAACGATCTTCTTGATCGGCAAACGAAACAACCCAGGGAACCGGCTTTGCGCACGATTACTGATCCTGAAGCGGAGCCGGAAGCGAGGTGCGCTGGCAGGGGCCGAATGACGTCAAACCGGCGCTTCACTGAAATGGCAAACGAGTTATTCGGCGGTGCTCAATCGCCGATCGGAGACGAATCGGTCTTCTGGCCGATCTGGACCAGGGAAGTTCGAATGCGGCGCAGTTTTTCTCGTGTGCTTGCTGGATTGGCCCGCGCAACGCCGGTCGCGACGATGTCGAGAGCCAGGAGATAGGCGAGACGAGACGCGGTCGGTTTGTAAATGTCGCGGTCCTCCGGCAGCTCCAGCTCGATCGCCACGTCGGTCGCGGCAGCAAGCGGCGACCCACTTCTGGTAAGGCTGACGGTTTTCGCCCTGTACTGTCCCGCGATCGCGACGCTGTCCAGCAGTTCGCCGGGCGAACCGCTGGAGGACACGGCAAACAGCACGTCGCCCTCGCCCAGCGTTGACGCCAGCATGCGCTGGAAATAGCCATCGGAATGGCTCTCGGACGGAATGCCGAGGCGAAAGAACCGGTTGGCTCCTTCGGCGGCAAGATTGGATGAGTTGCCGCCAACTCCAATGAACACGATCCTGCCAGCGCCGGAAAGGATGTCGATGGCCTCGCGAAGCACTTCCGTCCTCAGTTGCCCTCTCGCCACGGTAAGGAGGTTGATCGCGGCCCCGAGTACGTGATCGATCAGTTCGTCATCGGAAATTTCGGCCTCGGCGCCGATCTGGCTGGCCCGGAGATACTGCAGGCTGACCGCGAGGCTTTGCGCGAACCGGACCCGGAAATCCCGGAAACCGTTGCACCCGAGGCTTTGGCAGAAACGAGTTACGGTGGCGTCCGAGACTTCCGCGGCGCGCGCGATCTCGCTTTGACTCTGATGGGCCACGGCCTCCAGGTTCTCCAGCACGTAGTTCGCTACCCGCTGCTCGCGCTTGGAGAGCGCTCCGTTCAGCTCGTGCATTCGCGAAATGACGTCGAGAACGGGCGCCGCCGGCATGGACAAGTCCACGATCATTCGGGTTTGTACGCGATTACGTCAACTTCCACTTTGGCATCTACCATCAGCGCCGCCTGCACCGTGGAGCGCGCCGGAGGATTTTCCCCGAAATAACGCGCGAATACGGAATTGAAGGCGGAAAAGTCCCGGGGGTCGTCCAGCCAGCAATTGGCCTTGACCACATGCTCCAGTCCGCAGCCGACCAGCGCGAGCGCGTCGACGATGTTCTTCATGACCTGTTCCGTCTGTTCGACGATGCTCCCGGTCTTGATTCCTCCCTGGGTGGCCGGAACCTGTCCAGATACATACACATAATCGCCTCCCCGCACCGCCTTGGCGAGCGGCATTGCCGGCGCGCCGCCGGCGGAGTCAGGGAGCCCGAAACGAGTGATTCCATTTGGATCGTTTGCCATTGCAACTCCTAAAGTTATAGTTTCTTTCATAATCTGGGTACAACACTTGCATCTATTTCGATAATATGGTAGTTTCTTTCATGCATCATCCGCAGCCCACAGCTTTCGAGGAGGACAATTCAGATGACGCACAGCAAGATGAAACACATCCACGCAGAACTCAAGAGAGGGAGCCGGGTTCTCCTGGCCGCCGCAGCCCTCGCAACGATTTGGACGCCGTCCTGGGCGGAAGGCACGCTTCGATACGCGACCGTCGGCGAACCGCCGAGTCTCGACCAGCACGTGCTGACCTCCGACCTGGCGACCACCATCGCGCATCACATGTTCGAAGGCCTCTACACATTCGATGCCTCGAATTCGCCGGCGCCTCTGCTGGCCACAGGGGAAACCATCGGCGAAGACGGGAGGACGATCACCATCGGACTGCGCGACGACGTGACCTTCCACAACGGCCAGAAAATGACATCGGCCGACGTCGTGGCTTCGTTGAGGCGATGGGGCGAGCACGGCGCCAGAGGCGGCCTGCTGTTCAGCAACGTGGAAAGCGTCGAGGCCACCGGCGAGCATGAGATCGCCATCAGACTGACCGCCCCCTTCGGACCCTGGAAGAATATTCTCGCCTTCATCAATGGTGGTCCGGCGATCTATCCCGCCTCCGTCGTCGAGGGAGCCGGCAAGGAGCCGATCGCCCCCACCAGCTACATCGGCACCGGTCCCTACCGATTCAGCGAATGGAAACCCAACCGCCATGTCGAGCTTGTACGCTTCGAAGGCTACGTGTCGCCTTCGGGCGCGGCGGACGGTTATGCCGGCGCGCGCCAGGCAGAGCTCGACACGCTGCGCTTCATCCCGGTGCCGGATGTCGGCGCCCGCGTCAGCGGTCTGAAAGCGGGTGACTACGATTACGCCGAGAGCATTCCCGGCGACCTCTTTGAGAGTCTGGACGCCGATCCGGATGTGGTGACCATCCTCAACGGCGGGCCGATCTTTGGCCTGGTATTCATGAATTCCAGGCACGGCCCGCTGCAGAAAAATCCGCCCTGCGGCGCGCAATTCAGGCCGCGCTGGAAAAGGAAGCAGCGCTTCGTGTCTCGATCGGACCGGAAAAGCTCTGGCGGGCAAACGGGTCCTTCATGCCTGCCGGCAATGTCTGGTACACGGACGCGGGGACTGCAGAATGCAGCCGGGGCGACGCGGAAGCCGCGAAGCGAATGGCCGAAGAGGCCGGATATGACGGCGCGCCGATCAAGTTCATGGTCTCCACCAATTATCCGTTTCACTACGACCAGGCGGTGGTCTTCACCAAGCAACTGGCGCAGGCCGGGTTCAATATCGACCTGCAGGTCTATGACTGGGCAACGCTGATCCAGAAGCGCGCCCAGCCGGACCAATGGGATCTCTTCTTCACCCATCACGGCTTCGTCCCCGACCCGATCCTGATCTCCGTGATGAACGACAGCTATCCCGGCTGGTGGACCACGGAGCAAAAAAGTGCGCTCAAAGCGCGTTTCACCGCCTCCTCCGATTCCGCAGAGCGGATCGGTATCTGGTCCGAGTTGCAGGCGGCGATCTACGAGCAGGTCCCCACCATGAAAACCGGCGATGTTTACACGTACAACATCGCCTCCCCGGCGCTGAAGGGACTGACGGATGCGACCCGGATTTGGCCGCATTTCTGGAACATCTCGAAATAGAGTTCCTCCCTGCGCCCTCCCCGGCACTTGCCGGGGAGGGCTTCCATTTGAATCACGCGCGAGGGCGCTGGCACGCGAACGGATGCTGATGCTCTTTTACGTCGGCAAAAGAATCCTCGCGCTGATTCCCACTCTGCTCGCTGCCTCGATGCTGGTGTTCTCCTTCGTGCATCTGATTCCGGGGGATCCGGCGGCAGTGCTTCTGGGCGATGCGGCGACGCCAGAACAGGTGGCGGCCCTGACCCGCGAACTCGGCCTGGATGCGCCCCTCCACATCCAGTACCTGGTCTGGCTGGGCAACATGCTGCAGGGCGATCTCGGCACCTCGATCTTCTTTCAGGAGCCGGTAGTCGCCATAATCGCTGATGGCGCCGAGACCAGCATCCTGCTCGCCACCCTGACCATGATCTGGATCGTCCTGATCGGCGTACCGGTCGGTGTCGTCGCCGCGACCCGGCACGGAACATGGTTGGACCAACTTTGCTCGGGAAGCGCGATGTTGGCGGCTTCCACGCCCACATTCTGGCTCGGCCTCTACCTGATCCTGATCTTCGCCGTGGGTCTCGGCTGGCTCCCGAGTTCGGGGTATCCATCGATCTTCGATGAAGGCGGCCTGATCAACCTTCGATACCTGCTGTTGCCGAGCCTCACGCTGGCCGCGCCGAATGCGGCGCTGATCATCCGGCTGGTCCGCTCCTCCATGCTGGATGTCCAGCGCGAAGACCATGTCCGCACGGCCCGCGCCAAGGGATTGCACCCGGTCCGGGTGGTCCTCGCCCATGTTCTCCGCAATGCGCTCATCGCAGTTGCGGCGGCTTTCGGCTTCACATTCGCGGCCCTGGTTTCCGAAGCTGTCGTGACCGAGACCGTATTCTCGCTGCCCGGCGTGGGGCGGCTGGTCGTCCAGTCGATCCTGCGCCGGGATTATCCGGTGATCCAGGGTGTGATCCTGGTGATCGTCGTGCTCTACACGGTGATCAATCTGCTGGTCGACCTCGCCTATGCGAGACTCGATCCGCGCGTATCCCTGAAATGAGTGGTCGGACTTTCATGGCGCCATTTCGAGGACGCGTCCTGGCGTCAATCGGGTTGGCGTGGCTGGCCGTCATCGTATTCGCCGCGATCTTCGCGCCCGTGCTCGTCTCTTTCGATCCCTTGGAAATCAACCCGCTCGAACGACTGAACGAACCTGGCGCCACGCACGCCTTCGGGACGGATCATTTCGGGCGCGATACACTCTCCCGGTGCATCCACGGCGCGCGCATGGCGCTCCTGATCGGGCTTGGCGCGGTAACCCTTTCGCTGAGCACCGGCGGGTTGATCGGGATGCTCTCCGCCTATTTCAGCCGCCTCGGCCATGTGTTGATGCGCGTTGTTGATGTAATGATGGCCTTCCCCGCGCTACTGCTGGCGCTGGCGCTGACCACGCTCTTTGAGCGTAGCGTGTTCAACACCGTTCTCGTGATCGGGGTTGTCTACTCGGCGACCACGGCGCGCATCCTCTACGGCATGACGCTGAAACTGAAGTCTGAGGTCTTCGTCCATGCGGCAATTTGTTCCGGCGCCGGCCACGTCTCGATCCTGTTTCGGCACATGCTTCCAAACCTGCTTTCGCCCCTGCTGGTGCAGGCCAGTTTCGTTTTCGCCTTCGCCCAGCTGCAGGCGGCTGCGCTGGACTTTCTCGGGCTTGGACTGCCGCCCGAAATACCGAGTTGGGGCAACATGTTGTCGGAGAGCCGAATCTACATTACGCGCGCGCCCTGGCTTCTCATGTTTCCGGGCGCCCTGATCATTCTGTCGGTCTTCTCGATCAACCTGGTCGGCGACGCGCTCCGCGACAACATCGATCCAAGGTTTCGTCACGATATTGCAGGGGTGTGAACGATGGCCCTGCTGGAAGTCGACAATCTCTCGATCGCGGTGGCCCGGGACGGGCGGCTTGTTCCGGTCGTGCGTGGAATTTCGTTTGAAATCGATTCGGGTCACACGCTCGGCATCGTTGGGGAAAGCGGTTGCGGCAAATCGCTTGCCTCCCTCGCAATTATGGGATTGACCGGGGATACGCCCGTGCGGATCACGGATGGAGCAATTCGGTTCAAGGGCCTGAACCTGTCGACATTGGACCCAGCCGCGCGCCGCCGCCTCATGGGCGACCAGATCGCAATGATCTTTCAGGAACCCATGACTTCCCTGAATCCGGTCTACCGGGTCGGCGATCAGATTGCCGAGGCCGTTACCCAAACTCGCCGAGTCTCCCGCCGGGCGGCAAACATGCGTGTGCTGGAATTGCTGGACTTGGTGCGCATCCCTGCGCCCCGGGAGCGCCAGCGCGCCTATCCCCACCAGCTTTCTGGCGGAATGCGCCAACGGGTAATGATCGCCATAGCGCTGGCCCGCGACCCGGCGTTGCTGATCGCAGACGAACCGACCACAGCGCTGGACGTAACCGTACAGGCGCAAATTCTTGCGTTGTTGCTCGAACTGCAGGAAAGCTACGGAATGGCGTTGATCCTGATCTCCCATGATCTCTGTGTCATCGCTGAAACCTGCGACAAGGTCGCGGTCATGTATCGCGGCCGGATTGTCGAAGCGGCGACGACAGCCGATATTTTCGCCGCGCCACGACATCCCTACACGTTGGGCCTGATGCGCTCCATCCCCGATCCGGATGCCGACCTCGATACCCTTCCTCCGATCCCGGGCAGGGTTCCGACAATCGAAGAAGTAATTGCCGGTTGCGACTTCCATCCGAGGTGCCCCTACGCAACCGGCCGGTGCCGCCGCGCCATTCCCGATCCTTCTGCAAACGGGGGAGTTTTCTGCCATTTCCCGAGAGGCGCGGCGGCATGAGCGCGACGTTGCTGGAGGTTCGGGATTTGAAGACCCACTTCCGTCTCGAAGGATCTCTCCTCTCCCGAGTCCGGCCGGTGCTGAAGGCGGTCGACGGAGTTTCCTTCACGATTTCCTCGGGCGAAGTCCTGGGCCTCGTCGGCGAGAGCGGATGCGGGAAGTCTACCGTCGGGCGGTCCCTTACGCGGCTGGAGACCGTGACCTCCGGCGCCGCCTATCTCGACGGCGTGGACATACTGCAACTTTCCCCGGCCGGGTTTCGGCGGCTGCGCGCCAATATCCAGATGATCTTCCAGGATCCGTTCGCCAGCCTGAATCCACGGCTGACCATTCAGCAAACGCTGGCCGAACCGCTCCGAATCCACGGTTTGGCCCGGACCAATGCCGAAGCCCGATCACAGATCGCGAAAATGCTGTCTCGAGTCGGGATGGCTCCCGATGCCATGGCCCGCTATCCGTTCGAATTCTCCGGCGGCCAACGCCAACGGATCTGCATAGCCAGGGTGATGATCCTTCTACCGAGAATAGTGATTGCCGATGAACCGGTTTCTGCCCTGGACGTTTCCATTCAAGCGCAGGTCTTGAAGCTGATTCGCGAAATCCAATCAGACAGCGGCGTCTCGATGCTCTTCATCAGTCACGATCTCGGCGTCGTGCGCCAGATCTGCGACCGGGTGGCCGTGATGTATCTGGGCCGAATTGTCGAAACCGCCGCCAAGGCCGAGATCTTCACCCGGCCAAGCCATCCTTACACCCGCCTCCTTCTCGATTCGATCCCCCGCGCGGACCCGGCGCGAAGACGCGCGAAACCGGTGTCGCCCGGCGAGACGGCCAGCGCCACAAATCCGCCGACCGGTTGCGCCTTTCATCCGCGATGCCCCCTCGCAAGCGATATCTGCCGCAAGCAGGCTCCCGCCATCGTACCGCTGCGGGAGGGTCATGAAGTCGCCTGTCATCACGCCGGACCGGAGGCCGCGGTAACATGAAACGCGTGTTTCTCGGTTCCATTGCGACGGAAACGAACTCGTTTTCTCCGCTCCGAACCGATCTCAGGGACTTCATGGAGAGCTTCTACGCACCGCCGGGGGGCCATCCCGACTCGCCGACGCTCTGTTCGGCGATCTATCCGGTTGCCCGGTGCCGGGCGAATGCGTATGACTGGGAGCTGATCGAAGGAACCGCGACGTGGGCCGAACCGGGCGGCATCGTCAACGCGCGGGCTTGGTCGCATCTTCGCGACCAACTCCTCGCCGAACTGCGCGGCGCACTGCCCGTCAACATCGTTCTGCTCGGTCTTCATGGCGCCATGATCGCCGAGGGCGAACCCGACTGCGAGGGCGACCTGCTGGAGCGGGTTCGCGCCGTCGCAGGGCCGGAAACCCTGATCGGGGTGACATACGATCCGCACAGCCACCTCACCGCGCGCTGCGTCCGCAACACCGACCTGATGGTCGCGTTCAAGGAGTTTCCACATACCGACTTCGTATCTGCAGCCGAGAATCTCGCCAGCCTGGCGCACCGTGCATCCAACGGAGCAATCCGACCGGTGACATCTTTCTTCGACGTCAGGATGGTCGAGGTGATGCCGACAAGCTGGAATCCGATGCGGCGCTTTGTGGACCGCCTCAAAACTCTTGAAGACAAGGGCGAAGTATTGTCAATCTCGGTCATCCACGGCTTTATGGCGGGCGATTCGCCCGATCTCGGAGCGAAGATGGTCGTGATCACGGATGATGCGCAAGCGCGGGGCGATCGACTGGCGCACGATCTCGGAATGCAACTGTTTTCGTTCCGCGGCCGCATGCAACCGGATGTTCTTTGCCCGCGTGAAGCACTCGCCCGCGCCAATTCCGCGGGGCAGGGACCGGCGGTAGTCGCCGATGTCTGGGATAACCCCGGGGGCGGGGTTCCAGGTGATTCGACGATCCTGACGCGGATTGCGCTCGAAATGGAACTCGACGGCGTCGCGGTGGGCACGATGTGGGATCCGATGGCGGTCAGGCTCTGCCACGCCGCGGGCGAAGGATCCCGCCTCGACCTGCGCTTTGGGGCCAAGACCTCTGCGGTCGCCGGGGATCCGGTCGACGCGGAAGTCGAGATCATGCGCATCACCCGCGACGCGGTGCAGAGCTTCGGCGACTCCGTTGTGCCCTTGGGAGACGCCGCGGTAATCCGGCTGAATGGTCTTGACATCGTGCTGAACTCAACGCGCAGCCAATCCTTCTCGCCGGATCTCTTCTCAAATCTGGGGATTGACCCGCTGTCCAAACGGATCCTGATCATCAAGTCTACGAATCATTTTCACGAAGGGTTTGCGCCGATCGCTTCACAGATATTCTACGCGGCCGTGGACGGGCCCTACCCCAACAATCCGCAAAACACCCCATACCAGAATCTGACACGGCGGATCTGGCCGATTTTCGATGATCCGCACGGGATGCGGAGTTGAGTCGTGTTCACCGAGATCGATACTCCGGCGGTACTGGTCGATCTCGAGATCGCCGAAGCCAACATCTCCAGGTATCAGGCATATTGCGACCGTCATGGCATTCAATTGCGGCCGCACATAAAGACCCACAAATTGCCATTCCTTGGCCGCGCGCA
The DNA here is from genome assembly GCA_965219495.1 of Rhodobacterales bacterium. Lineage (GTDB taxonomy): Bacteria > Pseudomonadota > Alphaproteobacteria > Rhodobacterales > CAZPXZ01 > CAZPXZ01. The sequence continues at coordinate 4,291,713 of OZ244777.1, read as the reverse complement.
AATCACCGCCGGCGCGACCGGAATCACTTGCCAGAAGATTTCCGAAGCGGAGGCGATCGCTTCCGAAGGTGGAATCGAGGATATTCTCCTCACCTACAATATCCTCGGCGCCGCCAAGCTCGCCCGCCTCCGGGCGCTCGCCCAGCTTGTAACGCTTGCGGTTGTCGCGGATAGCCTGGCGGTGGTGGATGGCTTGTCGAAGGAATTCCGGGCGCATTCCTCGCCGCTCGAAGTGCTGGTCGAATGTGATACGGGCGCGGGCCGCTGTGGCGTCCAAACTCCCGGGGCCGCACGGGATCTGGCGCTTGAGATCGATGCCGCGCCCGGCCTCTCCTTCGGCGGCCTGCTTACCTACCCTCCCCCCGAAAGGCTCGCCGATGTGCACGATTGGCTCCGCCGCGCGAGACGTATTTGCCAGGACGCCGGCCTGCGTGTTCGCCGGGTATCATCCGGAGGATCTCCCGACATGTGGCGCGCGCACGACATGCCCGTCGTGACCGAATATCGCGTCGGCAACTATGTCTACAACGACCGTTCGGTGGTCGAACGAGGCGCCTGCGGCTGGGAGGATTGCGCTCTGAGCGTGTTGTCCACCGTTGTATCGACACCAAACGAAAACCGCGCGGTGATCGATGCCGGCTCCAAGGTGCTCACTGCAGACCTGGTCGGACTCGAAGGCCACGGATACGTCGTGGGCCGACCTGAAATCGTGATCGATTTGCTGAACGAGGAACATGGACGCATGGTCTCTGCCAGCGCGACCGGCCTGACTGTGGGAGAAAAGGTCAGAATCATACCGAACCACGCTTGCGTCGTCGCCAACATGCTTGACCGGGTTGCGCTGGTGCGCGGCAGCAAACAGGTGGGAATTGCTGACGTCCCGGCGCGCGGCAAGGTGTGTTGAAGGCCACGAAAACGCGACGCCGCGAACACTTGTGCGTAACGCCGCACGGTGACGCAGACGTATTGATCGGCAAGACACTTGCCCGATACCCGCCCCCATTTCCACGAGCCCGGTAAACCGATCCGCGGCCACGTAATCCATTCGTTCCTCGCCCATGCCCGGTGAGAGGAATACGTTCCGCGCATGCGGACGGCCGAAAACGCGGCGAAAAGGTCCGACATCGAGTGTAGGAGACATAGCTTCTCATGAATCGGGATGATGCGGGACGTGGAGGGGGAAGGGACTGACAGTTCAAGGGGTGGGTGCATGACATTCTTGTGAGATTCCATTCATTTTCCGATTGCGCGGCGCTCCCGGAAGTCGTCGAACCGGTTGCTCGGGATTGCGGAGCGAAGCGTGATGACGGCGTTGGCGCCGCCGACGGTCCAGTGCATCCCGCCGTGCTCGAGACAGCTTCCGATGACATTCTTGCAACCGCCTTCGACGACGCCGGTCGCCACCGTGAGGCCCATGGCCCGGAACCCGGGATACTGCATCCGGCTGCGATCGTTTCGGATGTAGTCGAAGCACGATTTGGCTTCCTCACAGGTTTCGGCATGGTCGCGAAGGGCGGCAAGGATGTCACTGATCCGGCCTTGATCGAGTTCGTCGCGTCGTTGTTTTCCCCATTGCCTGGCGAGGCCGCCGCCAGTTCCGTACACGGCCTTGGCGACCTCGAACAGACCCGCCTCACTACACTCCTCGAATGGGCAGTGTCCTGGTGGACCGGATCCTTGACGATGGTGCAGTTGCCGGCAAGAAGGCGTTCCCTATACGTTGCCGCCCGCGTGCTCGCTGAACGGCCCATGGCCGCCCTCGTGCATCGGAATGCTTCAACCTCCTCGGTTGCCCTCAACGGCCGTTCCAATTGCTGCCGGGTGGAACGACAGTTCCCGGGCAGTTTCGCACCTGCCGGAGAATGGCGCCTCGTTCTGGCGCACGCAGAAACCGACACCAGCGCTCGTGTTGACGGTGCAAGGTCACCCGTCATTCCGGCGGTGCAGTCCGAGGAACTCCGCTGCAAACAGGAACTCCGCTTTCTTTCTTTCCGCGAGAGCGGCAGCCTCTGCGTCCCATCCCCAGTGCTCGGCCTGCCAGCGCTCGTCGACCGTGGAAAGCTCCCACGCTTCTTCGCCCTCGATCCTTCCGTGCAGCACCGCCAGTCCGAGGACCAGTGAGCCCGAAATCGAAACCAGATCGCCGACCCCGGCGAGTTCGAACCGGTCCAGGGCGTTCACCGCCCGGGCCAACGCTCCCAGCGCATCGGAAGACTGGTCGTGCGGCAGGACTCCCTTCACCGGTTTCAACTCCGCTCGCAGGCATTCGCGCGACCACGCAAGCAATGGATCCCACGCCCTCGCCTGCCGAGCCGCGAGTTCCGCCGACGTCTCCGCGCGATGCACCAGGAGTTCCGCATTGCCATAGGCGGCGATGGAACCAACCACTCTATCGCGCTCCTGCGTCACGTAGCCAAGCGCCTTCGAAACCAGCCGAACCAATGCCGGCTGAACGGCGCCCAGAGGTTGTGGGTGCCGAACTCGACCGTATTCGCGTGCGAGCGCGACCGCCAAAGCACGGGACGGAACGACGACCGGTTCGCCACTCCGGGTCAGAACGGGATCCGATTCCCGAAAGAGGGCGTGGCCGCCATTCGCCGTCCGGGTTCGAATCGTCATTGGACTTCGAGCGGCTTGTCCGACACCGCTTTCGGATCCCAGCCGAACAGGTCCCAGGTGCGGCTCATGTGCTCCGGGAGCGGGGCTTCGAGACGCAGGATCCCGCCTCCGTCCGGATGCCGAACTTCGATCGCTCTCGCATGAAGATGAAACCCCTCGCCGAACTCGCTTTCGGGACGACTCTTCGCGGATCCGTAACGCCGGTCGCCGATAATTGGAGCCCCCGCCTCCGCCAATTGCGCGCGAATTTGATGGGTCCGGCCCGTCTCCGGCCAAAGCGTGACCCAAGACGCGACCGCCCCGGCCCTGCCGACGGTCCGGTACTCCGTCCGGGCGTACCGCGCTTCGGAAGAACCGTGCACTTCCGCGTTCGAGGTGACGCGCATTCGGCGGGCGGTCCCTTCCTTCGCCCTGGCAATTCCACCGGCCAGGACTCCCGAAGACGGCTGGGGACAACCGTGGACTGCCGCCCAGTACGTCTTCCGCACCTGGCGCGAGCGAAAGGCGGCGGCGAGTTCCGCAGCCGCCCGGCGCGTCCGCCCCAGGAGCAGTACGCCGGAGGTATCCCGGTCGAGCCGGTGAACGAGTCGCGGCAATTCGGAGCCCTCGGGGACGAGCGCACCCGCCAACATGTCAAGGCTTCGCGAAAGCCCCGTTCCTCCCTGCACGGCCAGGCCGGCAGGCTTGTCGATCGCAAGCAGGCTGTCGTCTAGATGGAGGACGCGTCCGGCGAGAAAACCCGCCTCACCCCGCCCGACGGCCGTGGGCCGCCCCGGCTCCGGATCCTCTCCCTCGCGCAACGGCGGCAAGCGGACGGTTTCCCCTGCCTCCAGCCTGCGGTCCGGCCCTACCCGCGCCCCGTCGACTCGGATTTGCCCGGTTCGAAGAAGCTTTGCCAGGTGGCCATGGGGAATTCCGGAAAAGTGGATGCGAAGCCAGCGGTCGAGGCGAAGGCCGCTTTCGTCCTCCCCGACCCGCAGACGCCGCACCGGCAAGGCGGAACCTCACGGAACCAGCGCGCGTACGAGCGCGTAACCCGCCGCGAAACCGGCCAGGGAAAGCACGGGCGAACCGACAAAATAGAACGCCGCAATTCCGTACTTGCCTTCTCCGAAGAGGCGAAACCCGTCCAGCGCATAGGCCGAAAACGTCGTGTAGCCGCCGAGCACGCCGGTCAGGAAGAATAGCGGCATGCGATCGAGCGCGGGCGCGCGCCCGAGCAGCATCGCCGCGCCAACCCCCATCAGCAGCGATCCCAGGACGTTTACCCATAGCGTTCCGTAGGGGAACCCGCGGCCAAGCACGTGCTCCGCCAGCAAGAAATTCAGGTAGCGAAGCGCGGACCCGAGCGCGCCCCCGAGCGCGACCAGGAGAAGATTGCCAATCACGACTCGCGTCCCGGATTTCGGCGATTCCGCAATTCGCGCCGGTGCCGGGCGCGCTTGGCGAGTTCGCGCTCGAATCCGCGTTCCGACGGCTCGTAAAATTCCTGACGGCCGATTTCCTCCGGAAAGTACGCCTGGCCCGAGAAACCGTCGGGCGAATCGTGGTCGTACTCGTAACCCTCTCCGTATCCCTCATTCTTCATGAACGAGGTCGGCGCGTTCAGAATGTGCTTTGGAGGGGCGAAGGAACCGGCCTCGCCGGCGACCCGCGCCGCCTTCTTGCTGGCGCGATACATGGCGTTGGACTTCGGGGCGGTGGCGCAATAGACCACCGCTTGGGCAATCGCCAGTTCGCCCTCGGGAGAACCGAGGAAGTCGTAGGCATCCTTGGCCGCCACCGCCTGCCTCAGCGCCTCGGGATCGGCGAGGCCAATGTCTTCCGTTGCCATCCGCACCACCCTGCGGGCGATGTAAAGCGGATCTTCGCCGGCGCCGAGCATCCGGTAGAGCCAGTAGAGGGCCGCATCCGGATCCGATCCCCGAACGCACTTGTGAAGGGCGGAGATCAGGTTGTAATGTTCGTCGCGGCTCTTGTCGTACACCGGCGCGCGCCGCGCCAGCCGCCTCGTGAGTTCGGCCGGGCTCAGCTCCGACGCGGGCATCGCCAGCAATTGCTCGGCGAGATTGAGCACTGCGCGGCCGTCGCCATCCGCCATGTCGAGGACTGCCTCCCGGCCTTCCCCGCCGACCGGCAGCGGCCTTCCGGCGTGCGCTTCCGCTCGCTGCAGGAGAACATTCAGCGATTCCGGGCCGAGGCGCTTGAGCGTGAAGACCTGAAGCCGCGACAGCAAGGCGGAATTCAATTCGAAGGAGGGATTCTCCGTGGTCGCCCCTGCCAGCAAGACGGTTCCATCTTCAACCGGCGGCAGGAACGCGTCCTGCTGCGCGCGATTGAAGCGGTGAATCTCGTCCACAAAGAGAAAGGTTTCCCTTCCCGCTTCGCGGCGCGCGCGAGCACGTTGAAAGATCTTTCTGAGGTCCGCGACCCCGGAAAATACCGCGCTGAGGAGCACGTATTCCCGCCCGCTCGCGTTTGCCACGAGCCGCGCGATCGTGGTCTTGCCCGTGCCGGCCGGTCCCCAGAGAAGGAACGAAACAAACTCGCCCCGTGCGACCATTCGGCCGACGGGCGCTTCCGGGGCCAGCAGGTGATCCTGCCCAACCACCTCTCCGAGCGAGGCGGGCCGAAGGCGGTCCGCGAGCGGCGTGCTCCCCTTTGCCTCGAAGAGTTCGTCCAATGGTTTTCCCGGCTATCCGCTGAAATTGGCGCGCAGTCTTTTCCCGTTCCGTTCGATCTCGATTCTCCAGCGCCCGGGCAGGCCGGAAACCACCTTGCGCAAGTGGGAGACATCCCGGATCACCACCCCGTTCACCGAATGAATGACGTCTCCTCGCCGGAGCCAGCTCGCGGCTCTCTGGCGGACACTGAGGACGACGACTCCGCGCAGCCCGCCGAATTGAAGGCGCAGCATTGCCGCAAGCGCCGGATTCTTGTTGGCAACCTCGGCGCCGTCAAAGGGACCGCTTCGCCGGCCGAATACGAAGGGCTGGCCACGTGGAGCTTCGGGTTCCGCCACCAGCGCGACGTTGACGTTGCCGGTCCGGCCCCGGCGCATCAGCCGCACGCTGGCCGTTCCACCAGGCCCGATCAGGAGAAGCCGGTACGCGAGTCCATGCAGGGAATTCACCGGACGGCCGTTCACCTCGAGAAGGACATCTCCGGATTCTACGCCCGCCTCGACAAAGGAACTTCGCGGATCGATGGCGTTGATTACCAGTCCACGCGGCAGGGCCATCTGCAGGGCGTCCGCCAGATCCTGTCCCACGCTTTGCACCGTCATTCCCGCCCAGGGACGGGGAATGGAATCTCTTCCCGCACGCGCCGCTTTGACCGCGAGACTCGCCAGATTGGAAGGCACGGCGAAACCGATGCCGTCCGAGCCGCCCGTGCGCGTGAGAATCGCGGTATTGATGCCGACAAGAGAACCTTCTTGGTCGACGAGGGCGCCGCCGGAGTTCCCGATATTGATCGCCGCATCGGTCTGCAGGAAATAGCGGTCCTTGCCGTCCGTGCGCGCCAGCGCCGAGATGATCCCCGACGTCACGGTCTGTCCGATGCCGAGCGGATTGCCGATCGCGAGCACCAGGTCTCCCACTTCAAGCTCTTCGGCGTCCCGGAACCGAAGCACGGGAAGGTCTCTCGCTCCCGCGAGACGGAGAACCGCCAGGTCGGCGGTCGGGTCCGCAAGAAGCACCGTAGCGTCGTACTCGCGCCGGTCCGCCAGGACGACTCGAATCTCCCTTGCCTCGGAAATCATGTGTTCGGCGGTCACCACGAGCCCGTCCGGGCTCACCAGCACGCCGGAACCGAGGGACGTCGCCATGCGCCGGCGGACAAGCCCGCCTTCGCCGAATCCGCGGAAGAACTCCCGGAAGAAGGGATGATCGTCAAACAGGCTCCGGCGCTCCTGCACCATGCGGCTCGCATGAATATTGACCACGGAAGGCGCCGCGCGCCGGACTGCGGGCGCGAAGGAAAGCTTGATTTCCGCAAGGCTGGTTGGAGATCGGGTGTCGCCCCCTTCCGCGAATCCCGGTCCGCTGTAGGCGACGCCTGCCGCAAACGGCAAGAGAAAGGCTGCGCGGACAATCGCCGCGTAAAGAAATTTCCGGCGATCAGGTCCGGTCACGAATCCTCGCGTTCCGCCTCCGCTTCCGCCGCAACCCGCGCCCGGTCTGCAGCGCCCTTCGCCTCGGCATTGCGGCTCACGAATTCCACCACTGCCATTGGCGCATTGTCGCCCCGCCGGAATCCCGCGCGCAGCACCCGCACGCAACCGCCGGGGCGTTCCTGGTATCGATCGGCAATCTCCGCAAACAGTTTCCGCACCGCGGCTTCCTGCTGAATCTGCGCAACTGCGCGCCGGCGCGCATGCAGGGTTCCGTTCTTGCCCAGGGTGACGAGCCGTTCGACATACGGCTTCAACTCCTTGGCCTTGGGCACGGTCGTGCGAATCTGTTCGTGCTCGATCAGCGAGCACGCCATGTTGGCCAGCATCGCACTGCGATGCGATGCGGTGCGGTTCAGTTTCCGGCGCGCGTTTCGATGCCGCATCTGGTTCCTCCCGGTTCGAATGGCGTCCGGCCGCTAACCGGCTTCCTCTTCGCTGGCGATTGCCAGATCCTCCGGCGGCCAGCCCGGAATCTCCATCCCGAGTTCCAGCCCCATCTGGGCGAGAGCGGACTTGATCTCGTCCAGCGACTTGCGCCCGAAATTCGGCGTGATCAGCATTTCGGCCTCGGTTTTCTGCAGAAGATCGCCGATATAGACGATGTTGTCATTCTTCAGGCAGTTGGTCGAACGCGATGTGAGTTCGAGTTCGTCCACCTTGCGGCGGAGGCGCGGATCCTGGGCGAGATTGGTGACCTCCGGAGCCAGCGCCGGCACGATCGCGTCTTCAAAGTTGATGAATACCGACAACTGATCCTGCAGGATCCGCGATGCGTAGGCGACCGCGTCCTCGGGGCTCACGGCGCCATTGGTCTCCACGTCCAGAATGAGCTTGTCGTAGTCGAGCACCTGTCCTTCCCGCGTGGGTTCCACGTGGTACGCGACTCTCCGAATCGGCGTATAGATCGCGTCCACAACGATCGCGTTCACGGGCGTGGAGTCGGTGCGGTTCTGTTCGGCCGGAACATATCCCTTGCCCCTGTTCACGACCAACTCCATGTAGAAGTCGACCCCTTCGTCGAGGTGGCAGATCGCGTGCCTGGGATTGAGGATGTCAATGCCGTTGCTGGTCTTGATATTCCCGGCCGTCACCTCGCCCGGTCCCTTCGCCATCAGCGTGACCTTTCGCGGTCCTTCCACGGTCATCCGAACCGCGATTCGCTTGACGTTGAGCACGATGTCCGTGACGTCTTCGCGAACGCCCGCGATGGACGAGAATTCGTGCTGGACGCCGTCGATCTGCACCGCCGTCACCGCCGCGCCGCGAAGGCTCGAAAGCAGTACGCGGCGGATGGCGTTGCCGAGTGTCTGGCCGAAGCCCCGCTCCAGCGGTTCCACGGTCAGCGTGGCGAATCGCGCCGGGTCCTCTCCCGTCCGCGCCTTGACCTCATCGGGTCGAATCAGACTGTTCCAGTGTTCTTCGATCAACTCGAATACCTCATGCGATTCAGGCGCCGCGCAAACGCCGCGCCAAGGATCCGCCTCAGACCCGCCGCCGTTTGGGCGGCCGGCATCCGTTGTGCGGGATCGGTGTGACCTCCCGTATCGAGGTGATGGTGAACCCCACCGCCTGCAAGGCCCGTAGAGCGGACTCGCGGCCGGACCCCGGACCAAGCACCTCGACTTCCAGCGTTGTCATCCCGTGTTCCTGGGCCTTGCGGCCCGCGTCTTCCGCTGCCATCTGGGCGGCAAACGGCGTTGATTTTCGGGATCCCTTGAACCCGACCAGCCCGGCCGAGGACCACGCGATCGTGTTCCCCTGGGCGTCGGTGATATTCACCATCGTGTTGTTGAAGGTCGCCCGCACGTGCGCGACACCCGCTGTAATATTCTTCCGCACCCGTTTGCGCAAGCGTCTTTTTTCGACAGCCATCCCGTGCCTCCTCGAAGCGTCCCGCGCCCTATTTCTTTTTGCCGGCTATCGGCCGGGCGGGACCTTTGCGTGTTCTTGCATTGGTGTGGGTCCGCTGGCCGCGGACCGGCAGCCCGCGCCGGTGCCGAATCCCCCGATAGCACCCGAGATCCATCAGGCGCTTGATGTTCACCGAGGTCTCGCGACGCCGGTCTCCCTCCACCATGTACTCCCGGTCGATGATCTCCCGGATGCGGCTGACTTCCGTTTCGCCGAGCTCGTTCACCCGCCGCTCCCGAGGCACCCCCGCCTTTCGGCAGATATCCTGCGCGGAAGTCCGGCCAATGCCGTAAATATAGGTCAGCGCGATCTCGCATCGCTTGCCGGTCGGCACGTTTACTCCTGCAATTCGGGCCAATCCCCTATCCTCCCCTCAAGCGTCCGGTCTCCGGGCGCAGACTGCACCGCCCCGCGACGGGCGGCGATTTGCCGACAACCCTGAACTCCGGGTTCATCCGCATTTCTCGCCTTCGCTTTCCAGCTTTCCCAGTACGGTCTGTATCCGCTCCGTCACCTCGCCGATGGTCTGCATGCCATCCACGGACCGCAACTTCCCGCGTGACCGGTAATAGGCAATCAACGGCCTGGTTTCTCCATGGTACGCCGCCAGGCGCCGACGCACCGCCTCGGCATTGTCGTCGCTTCGGCGAACCAGATTCGTGCGTCCGCACGCGTCACAGACCCCTTCCACCAGGGTCGGCTTGTTGGAATCGTGGTAGCCCTCGCCGCACGCGCCGCAGGTGTACCGGCCGGCAATCCGGTCGACCAGCTGATCGTCGTCGAGCTGGATCTCAATCACGGCATCGATCTTCCGCCCCCGCTCCGCGAGCAGGCGATCCAGCGAATCCGCCTGCGCGGCCGTGCGCGGAAACCCGTCAAACAGCGCACCCGGAACCGTATCCTGCGCGTCGAGACGCTCGGCCACCACGCCGGAGACGATTTCGTCGGAAACGAGTATTCCGGCGTCCATGATCGCGCGGGCACGGAGCCCCACCTCGGTCCCGGCGGTGACCGCCGCGCGCAGCATGTCGCCCGTGGAGAGCTGCGGGATTCCGAGGGACTCCGCAAGCCGCCTCGCCTGCGTCCCCTTGCCCGCGCCCGGTGGTCCAAGCAAGACGATATTCAACGCCGGCGCCTTCGGCGCGGTCGTTGCGGTCCTGTCGCGCGACGCAGGGTCGCCTGGTACTGGTGCGCGAGCAGATGGCTCTGCACCTGGGAAATCGTGTCCATCGTCACGCTCACCACGATGAGGAGCGACGTGCCGCCAAAATAGAACGGCACCCCGACCTCGGAGATCAGGAACTCCGGAAGCAGGCAAACCGCCGCCAGATAGGCCGAGCCGACCACCGTCAGCCGGGTCAGGACGTAATCGATATAGACCGCCGTGCGCTTTCCGGGCCGGATGCCGGGAATGAACCCGCCCTGCTTGCGCAGGTTTTCGGCGACGTCTTCGGGATTGAAGACCACCGCCGTGTAAAAGAAAGCGAAGAATACGACCAGCGCCACAAATGCGCCAAGATAGAGCGGCTGGCCCCGCCCCAGCATGCTTGTAACGGTGGTCAGCCATCCGGGACCCCCCTCGGCGGAAAAACTCGCTACCGTGACCGGCAGCAGGAGGATCGAAAACGCGAAGATCGGGGGAATCACGCCGGCGGTATTCACTTTCAGCGGCAGGTGCGAACTCTGACCCTGGAACACCTGGTTGCCGACCTGGCGGCGGGGATACTGGACACGGATGCGGCGCTGGGCGCGCTCGACGAAAACCACGAAGGCCACCACCGCGGACGCCAGCAGAATCACGCCGATGATGATCGCGGCAGACAGCTGGCCGGTGCGGCCGAACTCGAACAGGCGCGCCAGCGCGCCGGGGAGTTCGGCGATAATCCCCGCGAAAATGATGAGCGAGATTCCGTTGCCCACGCCGCGGGCGGTGATCTGTTCTCCGAGCCACATCATGAACACCGTGCCACCCACCAGCGCGATGGTCGCCGAAGCGCGGAAGAAAAGGCCGGGATCGCTTGCAAGGCCCTGTCCTTCGAGGCCGGAGGCGATTCCCCATGCCTGCAGCGTCGCCAGCAGGACGGTGCCATAGCGCGTGTACTGGTTGATGCGCTTGCGGCCGGTCTCGCCCTCCTTCTTCAGGCGCTCGAGTTCCGGCACCATGGAGGTCATCAGCTGCATGATGATCGAGGCCGAAATGTACGGCATGATGCCGAGCGCGAAGATCGCCAGCCTCCCGACGGCGCCCCCGGCAAAGACGTTGAACACGCCGAGCAGGCCGCTTTGCGTCTGTTCCACGAAACGCGCCAGCTGCTCCGGGTCGATTCCCGGCATCGGCACGTAGGTGCCGAGCCGGTACACCACCAGCAGTCCCAGCGTGAACCAGATTCGCTGCTGCAGTTCCTTGGCGCGCCCGAAGGCTCCCCAACTGAGATTCGCGGCCAGTTGTTCGGCGGCGGATGTCACGTGGCTGTCTCCTCACCCTCGGTGGAATCGGCGCCCGGCGCACCGGAGACGGTCCGGAACGAGCCCCCCGCCTTCTCCACCGCGGCAAGCGCCGCCCTGGAGATGCCGGTGGCAATGAGCTGGAGCGCAGCCCGGATTTCGCCCTCCCCCAGAATGCGGACGCCGTCCGGCGCCCGCCGAACCACTCCCGCCGCGATCAACGCTGCTTCGTCCACCACGTTGGCGGCGTCCAGCTTGCCGGCATCGAGCGCCTCCTGCAGGCGGCCGAGATTCACGCCCACGGGGCGCTTTCGGAACGGAGCATTGCGGAATCCGCGCTTTGGCATCCGCATGTGTATCGGCATCTGCCCTCCCTCGAAGCCGCCGAGCGCGGTCCCCGAGCGGGATTTCTGACCCTTGGTTCCGCGGCCGCAGGTCTTGCCGCGGCCCGAACCCGGACCTCGACCGAGCCGCCTCCTGGCCCGCCTCGCTCCCGGCGACGTGGGAAACGCCGAAAGCGCCACCGTTTCCACGCGTTCTTCCGCCGCGGCGACGGGCGCCCCGGTTTCTACCGCGGGACCTGCCGTGTCGGTGGATTCCGGGGTCGCCGTCATTGATCTTCTCCGACGATTTCAACCATGTGCCGGACCTTGCGGACCATTCCCCGCACGGCGGGCGTATCTTCAAGCACGCGGACGCGTCCCATCCGGTCAAGCCCAAGGCCGCGCAGGGTGGCGCGCTGATCCTTGGTACGGCGGATCGGGCTGCCGACCTGCCGCACGGTCATCGTTGCCGGCGGCTTTTTTCTCCTGGCGTTCACGCCGGGTCTCCGGCAATTTCGCGAGTATCGCGCCGGGAAATGATCTCATTCGGCTTCTTTCCCCTGCGCGCGGCTACGCTCCTGGGCGAGTCCTGCTTCGAGAGCGCATCGAACGTGGCGCGCACCAGATTGTACGGATTGTTGCTCCCGACCGACTTCGCCACGATGTCCTGGATTCCCAGCGCCTCGAACACCGCCCGGAGCGGGCCTCCGGCGATGATGCCGGTTCCCCGCGGCGCCATGCGCAGCACCACCTTTCCGGCCCCGTGGCGCCCTTCGAGATCATGGTGCAACGTCCGGCCATCCCTGAGCGGAATTCGGACCATACTGGACTTCGCCTGTTCGGTCGCCTTGCGGATGGCTTCCGGCACTTCACGCGCCTTTCCCTTTCCGAATCCGACCCGGCCACGCTCGTCCCCGGCCACCACCAGGGCGGCGAAGCCGAATCTGCGGCCTCCCTTGACCACCTTCGCAACCCGGTTGATGTGGACCAGCCGGTCGACCAGCCCGGAATCGCTGCCGTCTCTATCTCCCCGCGCCATTCCCGGCCTCCCTAGAACTGCAATCCCGCTTCGCGCGCGGCTTCCGCCAGAACACGCACGCGGCCATGGTACCGGTAGCCCCCGCGGTCGAAGACAACCTGTTCGACGCCTGCCGCGCGAGCGCGTTCCGCAAGCAACTTTCCGATCTGTTCCGACGACGCGCGATTGCACCGCCCCCTGAGTCCGAGTACCGGCTCCAGGGTGGAAGCCGCGGCCAGGGTACGGCCCGCGCGATCGTCGATCACCTGCGCGTAGACGTTCTTCGAAGAACAGAACACGCTCAGCCTGCAGCGGTCGCCCGATACCCTGCGAATGCGATTTCGCGTGCGCTGGCGGCGGCGCTCGTACTGTTTCCGCTTGGTTTCAGCCATCCTGCTACACTCCGGTCTGCGTCTTGCGCGGAGACTTGCGGTAGATCTGCTCGCCCCGGTAGCTGATGCCCTTGCCGTTGTAAGGCTCCGGGGGACGGAACCGGCGAATTTCCGCGGCGGCCTGCCCCACCGCATGCCGGTCAATTCCGGAAACCCGCACTTCCGTCGGCCGCGGGGTCTCCACCGTCACGCCCTCTGGCGCGGCATAGATGACTTCGTGCGAGAAACCGAGAGTCAGCTTCAGCGAGTTGTTCTCTGCCCGCGCGCGGTATCCCACGCCGGCAATGTTGAGATAGCGCTCGAACCCCTCGGTCACGCCAGTGACAATATTCTGGATCCGGGTCCGCGACGTTCCCCACATTTGCTGGGCGCGCTTGTCCCGGCCAAGCGGCGCAACGGTGATCGCGCCGTCCGCGAAGCGCACTTCGACCTCTTCGGGATACCGGAATTCGAGGGAACCCCTGGGTCCCGAAACCTCGACCTTGCCGTCTCCCAGCGAAACCTGCACGCTTTCGGGGACCTGCACCGGCGCCTTGCCAACCCTGGACATCTCAACTGCTCCCGATCCCGAACTCAGAATACCCGGCAGAGCACTTCGCCCCCGACCCTCGCCTGAAAGGCTTCCGAATCGGTCATCACGCCACGCGAAGTGGAAAGAATCGCCACACCCAGACCGGAGCGAACCTGCGGAACCTTGTCCGCCCTGGCATACACCCTGCGCCCGGGTTTGGAAACGCGCTGGAGTTCCCGGATCGCCGGTTTCCCGTCGTGATACTTCAGGGAAACTTCGACTTCCGGTCGGCCCTCCGGTCCCTCCCGGGTCTCGAACCCGCGGATGTACCCCTCCGACTGCAAGGCGCCGAGCAGCGCGAGGCGCAGTTTCGACGCCGGTGAGCACACCGTGGGCTTGCGTCGCATCTGGGCGTTCCGGATGCGTGTCAGGAGGTCGCCAAGCGGGTCGTTGAGAATCATGGTCTCTTCCTACCAGCTCGACTTGACCACGCCGGGGATCAATCCGGCCGAAGCGAGTTCCCGGAGAGCGATCCGGGACATGCGGAACTTCCGGTAGTACCCCCTCGGCCGGCCGGTCAGCCCGCACCGATTCCGGAGCCGCGTCTTCGAACCGTTGCGTGGCAGCTTCGCAAGGGCGAGATGCGCCTTGAACCGTTCCTCGATGGTGAGCGAGCGATCCCGCGCCACCTGTAGAAGCGCTTCGCGGCGGGCGGCGTACTTCCTGACAAGCCGCTCGCGCTTCTTCTGAATTTCGATGGATCCGACTTTGGCCATTTTGCTCTCCGTAGCCTCCCCTATTCCTGGAACGGCAGATTGAACCGCGTGAGCAGTGACCTGGCCTCACGGTCGGTTGCCGCGGTCGTGGCGATGACCACGTCGAATCCGCGCATCGCGTCCACCTTGTCGTAATCGATCTCCGGAAAGACGATGTGCTCCCGAACGCCGAGCGAAATGTTTCCGCTCCCGTCGAAACTTCGCGGCGAAACCCCCCGGAAATCCCGCATTCGAGGCAAGGCGATCGTCACCAGGCGATCCAGAAACTCGTACATGCGGTGGCGGCGCAGCGTCACCTTGACGCCAATCGCCTGTCCGGCGCGCAACTTGAAGCTGGCGATCGATTTTCGCGCCCGGGTGATGACCGGCCGCTGCCCCGTAATCAGCCCCAGCTCTTCCCGCGCGGTGTTCGATCGGCGCCCGCGTTCGCTGTCGATCGCCTTGAAGTCTCCGCTGGCGCCCTTGCCGACCCCCATGTTCAGGACGATCTTGTCGAGGCGCGGAGCCATCATCCTGTTCCGGTAGCCGAATTCCTCGCACATGCCGGTCACGATCTCGTCCAGGTAGAGTCTCTTGAGACGGGGGAACTCGCCGTTTTCAGCCATCGGCAGCCTCCCCCGAACGCTTGGCGATCCGCACCTTGCGGTTCTTGCCGTCCACGGTCTCCAGCCGAAACCCGACCCGCGTCGGGGCGCCGTCTTTCGGGTCGGCCAGCATGAGATTCGAAAGGTGTATCGGCGATTCCTGGGCGATGCGGCCACCCGGCTTGCCCTGCGCCTCGCGCCGATGCCGCACGGACTGGTTCAATCCGCCGACGATCGCCCGGCGCTCGGCGGGAAACACCCGGGTAATTTCACCGGTCTTGCCTTTGTCCCGGCCCGCGATGACGTGCACCCTGTCGCCCTTTTTCAGCTTCGCCGCCATCGTCAGAGGACCTCCGGAGCGAGCGACACGATGCGCATCAGCTTCTTGGCGCGCAACTCGCGGACAACCGGCCCGAAAATGCGGGTCCCGATGGGTTCGAGATTGTTGGTCAGCAGCACGGCGGCGTTCCGGTCGAAGCGGATCGCGGTGCCATCCTCGCGACGCACTTCCTTGGCGGTTCGCACGATCACCGCCTTGCGCAGATCCCCCTTGCGGACGCGCCCGCGCGGAATGGCCTCCTTGACCGAGACCACGATAATGTCGCCGACGCCCGCGAACCGCCGGCGCGAGCCGCCGAGCACCTTGATGCACTGCACCTTGCGCGCGCCCGAGTTGTCCGCAACGTCGAGTTGCGTCTGCATCTGGATCATAACGCCACCTCACGCCTCTCCGCCGTCCGCGGGAAGAACTTCCCAGCGCTTGGTGCGGGAGATCGGCGCGCATTCGCGAATTTGGACCATTTCGCCAACGCTTGCGGTTCCCTCGGCATCGTGCGCCCGGTACTTCTTTCTTCGCCGGATAATTTTCTGTTGCGCCGGGTGCCGGAAGCGCCGCTCCACGCTCACCGTGACGGTTTTCTCGCTCGCCGCGCTGGTGACGCGGCCCTGCAGGACTCGGCGTGGCATCGTTCCCTCTCCTCAGGCCTCTTCCGCGCCCGCGCGGCGTTTCTCGGCGAGCACGGTCATCGCGCGCGCCACATCCCGGCGCGCAGCGCGCATCCGCGCAAGCCCCGCCGTCTCGCCTTCCGCCTGCTGAAACCGGAGATTCAGCTGCTCCCGCTTCAACTTCCCGATCTCCCCGCGGAGTTCATCCTCCGACATATGGCGCAGTTCCGCGGCACGCATCGGCTTCTCCTACTCCACGCGCTCGATCACGCGGCACCGCACCGGCAGCTTCATGGAGGCCTTGCGCAAGGCCTCCTTCGCCACCGCCGCGGCGACACCGTCGACTTCGAACATCACGCGCCCCGGCTTGACCCGGGCGGCCCAATACTCCGTGGATCCCTTGCCCTTTCCCATGCGCACCTCGGTCGGCTTCTTGGACACCGGCACGTCCGGAAAGATCCGAATCCATACGCGCCCCTGGCGCCGCATGTGGTGGTTGATGGCGCGGCGCGCCGCCTCGATCTGGTTCGACGTGATGCGGTTCGGCTCCACCGCCTTCAACCCGTAGGCGCCGAAGGTGAGCCGCGTTCCGCCCTTGGCGACTCCGCGAATCCGTCCCTTGTGCGCCTTGCGATAGCGGGGCCTGTTGGGAAACAACATGACGCGACCTCAGTTTCGGCCCGGACGCCGTTCGACGAATTCGGCGATTCTCCGGTCGCGCGCGCCCGGATCGTGCTCCATGATTTCGCCCTTGAAAATCCACACCTTGACGCCGCACACGCCGTAAGCCGTATGGGCATCGGCGGCGGCGTAGTCGATATCCGCGCGCAGCGTGTGCAACGGAACGCGCCCCTCCCGGTGCCACTCCTTGCGGGCGATCTCGGCGCCGCCGAGGCGGCCGGCGATGCCTACCCGAATTCCTTCCACGCCCATCCGCATGGCGTTCTGGACCGCGCGGCGCATCGCGCGCCGGAACGACGCCCGCGCCTCGAGCTGCTGCACGACATTCTCCACGACGAGCCGCGCATCGGTCTCGGGTCGACGGACCTCCACCAGGTCGAGATGGGTTTCGGCGTTGGTGATCTTGGCGAGCTTCTTGCGGAGTTTCTCGATGGTTTCGCCGCCCTGCCCGATGATGATGCCCGGCCTCGCCGTATGAATGGTGACGCGGCATTTCTTGTGCGGACGCTCGATGACGATGCGTGAAATCGCCGGGTCGCGGCCGCCGCCCCGGCGCGTTCCGCCCTTGCGTCCCAGGCTCTGCATGTGGTCGCGAACCAGCTTGCGGATCTGCAGGTCCTCGTGAAGCAGTTCGCCATACGTGCCCGAGTCGGCGTACCAGCGCGACTCCCAGGTGCGGTTCACTCCCAGCCGCAGCCCGATCGGGTTGACCTTCTGACCCATCATTTGTCCTCCGCCTCGCTCTCCTCCGCGAGGAGAATGGTGACCTGGCTGAACGGTTTGCGGATCGGACCGTACCGCCCGCGCGCCCGGGCGCGCCCCCGCCGCAGCGTGAGGTTCTTGCCGACCCAGGCCTCGGCGACCACGAGCTGGTCGACGTTCATTCCGTGGTTCGATTCGGCGTTGGCGACCGCCGAGTCCAGCACTTTCCGTACCGATTCGGCAATCCGCCTGCGGGAACCCGCCAGCCGCATATGCGCCTGTTGAACGGGCTGGCCGCGGATTTCGCGAACCACCAGGTTCAGCTTGCGCGGACTGACGCGAAGCATGCGGCCCACCGCGCGCGCCGTCGCCGCGTTGCCGGCCTCCGTTCTGCCCTCTCCCGCCATGACGCTACACCCGCCTCGCCTTCTTGTCCCCGCTGTGTCCCGTAAAGGTCCGCGTCGGGGCGAACTCGCCGAATTTGTGCCCAATCATTTCCTCGTTCACCCGCACCGGAATGTGCTTCCGGCCGTTGTGCACGCCGAAGGTCAGGCCGACAAACTGCGGCAGGATGGTGGACCGGCGGGACCAGATCCGGATCACCTGCCGGCTGCCCGCCGAGTGCGCCTTCTCGGCCTTCTTGAGCACATGCGAATCCACGAAGGGACCCTTCCAGACTGACCGCACCATTTCGAATCCCCCGTGCTATCCGCGGCGACCGCGCCGCCGGTTGCGGCGGAGATGCCGGCTCCGCAGAATCAGCTTGTCGGAAGGCTTGCTGCCCCGGGTGCGGCGCCCCTTCGTCACCTTGCCCCACGGGGTCACCGGATGCCTGCCGCCGGAAGACCGGCCCTCGCCGCCGCCATGCGGATGATCGACCGGGTTCATGGCGACGCCGCGCACTTCCGGCCGGCGGCCGAAATGCCGCGCCCGGCCCGCCTTTCCGAGCTTCCGGTTGGCGTTGTCCGGATTGGATACCGCGCCGACGGTCGCCATGCATTCCTGCCGCACGACGCGCATTTCGCCCGAGGTCAGCCGAAGCTGGGC
Source organism: Rhodobacterales bacterium (assembly GCA_965219495.1). Lineage (GTDB taxonomy): Bacteria > Pseudomonadota > Alphaproteobacteria > Rhodobacterales > CAZPXZ01 > CAZPXZ01. The sequence goes on along the minus strand of OZ244777.1, from coordinate 4,273,582 downwards.
GTAGCCGGCGTCCCGTCCGACATACTGCGCGTAGGTGCCCCCGGCGCGCGCGATCTTGCCGCCGCCGCCCGGTTTCATTTCCACGTTGTGAACGATCGAGCCAACCGGCATGCTGCGGAGCGGCATCGCGTTGCCGGGCTTGACATCCACCTCCTTGCCCGAGACCACCACGTCCCCGGGCTTCAGGCGCTGCGGCGCCAGAATGTAGGACAGCGTCCCGTCCTCGTAGCGCAGGAGCGCGATGAAGGCGGTCCGCCCCGGATCGTATTCCAGGCGCAGCACGGTTGCGGGATCGTCGAACCGGGTGCGCCGGAAATCGATGATCCTGTAGAGCCGCTTGGCCCCTCCCCCGCGGCGCCGCATGGTCATTCTTCCGACGTTGTTGCGTCCGCCCTTCGAAGGCAGGCCTTCCACCAGGCGCTTTTCCGGGCGCCCGTTCCAGAGGTCGGAGCGGTCGACCAGCACGAGGCCGCGCTGGCTCGAGGTCGTCGGCTTGTAGGTGCGAAGCGCCATTGCCCGGATCCCCTACAACTTCGACGAGAAGTCGATGGAGTGGCCCTCTTCCAGGGTCACCACCGCCTTCTTCCAGTTTCGGCAGCGCCCGAGGGTTCCCCGGAAGCGCTTGCGCTTTCCCTTGCGGATCAAGGTGTTGACCCGCCTCACTTTCACGCCGAACACCTGCTCGACGGCCTCGCGGATTTCGGGCTTGCCGGCGCCCATCGCGACCTCGAACACCAGCGCGTTGTTCTCCGACAGGTTGGTGGACTTCTCCGTGATCACCGGCCTGCGCAGGATATCGTAATGGCGTGGTTCCGCGCTCATCGAAGCCGCGCCTCCAGATCGCGAACCGCGTCCCGGGTCAGCACCAGCCTTCCGCGGCGCAGAATATCGTAGGCATTCGCGCCGACGCTCGGCAGCACGTCGAGGCGCGGCAGGTTCTGCGCCGCGCGAACGAAATTCTCGTCCAGCGTCGCGCCGCCGATCACCAGGACGCCCTTTCGCCCGGGCTGCACCGTGCTCTTCCGCAAGAGGCGGCTCCGTCCCTCTTCGAGCGCCAGGTCTTCCAGCACCATCAGGTCGCCGCTCGCCGCCTTCGCGGAAAGCGCCATCCGAAGTCCGAGGCGCCGGAGCCTCTTGGGCAAGCCATGCGCGTGCGAACGCGGGACCGGACCGCCGTAAACCCCGCCATGGCGGAATAATCCGACGGAAGGGGCGCCGTGGCGCGCGCGTCCGGATCGTTTCTGGCGGTAGATCTTGCGCTTCGAATACGACACCTCGCTGCGGTCCTTGACCTTGTGGGTTCCGGCCTGGCGCCCGGCGAGCTGCCAGCGCACGACCCGCTGCAGAATGTCCGGGCGCACCTCGACGCCGAACACCGCATCGTCGAGTTCGATGTGGCTGCTCTCGCCAGGTTCGAGCTTGCAGAGATCGGCTTTCATGATTGCCCGTCCCCGTCCGGGCTTGCGCCCGCCGCCGCGTCGGGCGAAGGCGCCTCTCCGGCGTGGTCTTCGGCGGCAACGGCGCTTTCGCCTTCCGGATCCGGCTCTGCCGGGCCCCCGCCCGCCTCCTTGGCCTTCACCGGGCCGGGAGGCAGGTCTGGCGGCGGCTTCTTCAGCGCATCGCGCACCGTAACCCAGCCGCCCTGGGCTCCGGGAACCGCCCCGCGGACCATCAGGATGCCCCGGCCCGCGTCGGCCTGGACGACTTCGAGGTTCTGCACGGTCACCGTGTTCCCGCCCATCTGGCCGGGCATCTTCTTGCCCTTGAACACCTTTCCGGGATCCTGGCACTGTCCGGTGGAACCAAGCGAACGGTGGGCCACCGATACGCCGTGGGACGCCCCGAGCCCCGAAAAGCCGTGCCGCTTTATGGCCCCGGCGAACCCCTTGCCAACGGAGGTGCCGGACACGTCGACAAACTGCCCCACCGCGAAGTGATCGGCGGTGATCGAGACGCCCGGCTCGAGCAGGTTTTCCTCCGGCACCCGGAATTCCGCCAGGCGCCGCTTCGGCGCGACCCCGGCGCGCGCGAAATGGCCGCGCATCGCGGCCGAAGTCCGCTTCGGCTTCGCCTTGCCGGCGCCCAACTGGACCGCCGCATAGCCGTCCCGGCCCCGCTCGCGCCGCTGAACCACCTGGAGTTCCTCCATGTGCAGGACGGTGACCGGGACCGCCCGGCCGTCCTCCCGGAAGATCCGGGTCATTCCCAGCTTGCGCGCGATGGCTCCTGTCCGCATCGTGCCGCTCCTAGAGCTTGATTTGCACGTCGACGCCGGCCGCGAGATCCAGACGCATCAGCGCGTCCACCGTCTGCGGGGAAGGATCGATGATGTCGAGCATGCGCTTGTGGGTGCGGATCTCGAACTGTTCGCGGCTTTTCTTGTCGATATGCGGGCCGCGCAGGACCGTGTACTTCTCGATCTTGGTCGGCAAGGGTATCGGACCCCGCACGATGGCGCCGGTGCGCCGCGCGGTTTCCACGATTTCGCGGGCCGACCCGTCGAGCACCCGGTGGTCATACGCCCTCAGGCGGATTCGAATGTTCTGCTGGATCTGCATGGCCCGTCCTTTCGCCCCACCGCCCGCCGATCAGGCGAGAACCTTGGTCACCACCCCGGCGCCCACCGTCCGGCCGCCCTCGCGGATGGCGAAACGCAACTGTTCCTCCATGGCGATCGGGTTGATGAGATCGATGGTCATCTGGATATTGTCGCCCGGCATCACCATCTCGGTGCCTTCGGGCAGCGCGATGGTGCCGGTCACGTCCGTCGTTCGGAAGTAGAACTGCGGCCGGTAGTTCGCGAAGAACGGCGTATGGCGTCCTCCCTCTTCCTTCGTCAGCACATAGGCTTCGGCTTCGAACTTGGTGTGCGGCGTGACGGAGGCCGGCTTCACGATCACCTGGCCCCGCTCGACCCCGTCCTTGTCCACGCCCCTCAGCAGGACGCCGACATTGTCTCCCGCTTCTCCCCGGTCAAGCAGCTTGCGGAACATTTCCACCCCGGTGATGGTGGTCTTGGACGTCCTGCGGATGCCGACGATTTCGACCTCGTCGCCGATCTTGACGATACCGCGCTCGATCCTGCCGGTGGCGACGGTGCCGCGCCCGGAAATCGAGAACACGTCTTCGACCGGCATCAGGAAGGGCTGATCCATCGGGCGCTCCGGCACCGGGATATAGGTGTCGATCGCCTCCATCAGCTTCAGCACCGACTGCTTGCCGACTTCCTCGTCCCGCCCTTCGATGGCGGCGAGGGCGGAGCCGGTAACGATGGGGATTTCGTCGCCCGGGAAATTGTAGGCGCTCAGGAGTTCGCGAAGTTCCAGCTCCACGAGTTCCAGCAGTTCGGGATCGTCCAGCTGGTCGACCTTGTTCAGGTACACCACCAGCGCGGGAACCCCGACCTGCCGAGCCAGCAGGATGTGCTCGCGGGTCTGCGGCATCGGGCCGTCGGCGGCGGAGACAACCAGAATCGCCCCGTCCATCTGCGCCGCGCCGGTGATCATGTTCTTGATGTAGTCGGCGTGCCCGGGGCAGTCGACATGCGCGTAATGCCGGTTCGAGGTCTCGTACTCGACATGCGCCGTGGCGATGGTGATTCCGCGCTCCTTTTCTTCCGGCGCGTTGTCGATCTGGTCGTAGTCCTGTACTTCTGCCTGTCCGAATTCTGCGAGGACCATGGTGATTGCGGCCGTCAGCGTCGTCTTGCCGTGGTCCACGTGCCCGATGGTGCCTACATTCACGTGCGGCTTCGTGCGGTCGAATTTTTCCTTTGCCATCCTCTTTTTCTCCCGTCATTCCGAATCGCGAAAGCTACCACCCCCGCGCAGTCGCACCCCCTGTCAGGCGTAACAAGCCTGGATTTCGTCAGCCACGTTCTGCGGAACGCTGTCGTAGTGATCGAACTCCATGGTAAAGAGCGCCCGGCCCTGCGACATGGACCGCAGCGTGTTGACGTAACCGAACATGTTGGCGAGCGGCACAAAGGACCGGACCGCGGTCGCCACCCCGCGCGTATCCGAACCCTGGATTTGTCCCCGCCGCGCATTGAGGTCGCCCATGATCTCGCCGAGATACTCGTCCGGCGCCACCACTTCGACCTGCATCACCGGCTCCAGGAGCCGCGCGCCCGCCTTGCGCAGACCTTCCCGCGCCGCCGCTCTTCCCGCGATTTCGAAAGCGAGCGCCGAAGAATCCACGTCGTGGTGGGCGCCATCGACCAGAATCACCCGCACGTCGATCACCGGAAACCCCGCAAGCACGCCGGATTCCATGACCGAGCGGATGCCCTTCTCCACGCCGGGGATGTATTCCTTCGGCACCGCGCCGCCGACGACGCGGCTTTCGAACGTGAACCCCTCGCCGGCTTTCGTCGCTTCGATCTGGAGCTTGACGCGGGCGAACTGCCCCGCGCCCCCGGTCTGTTTCTTGTGCGTGTAGTCGATTTCCGCGTTCCGGGTCACGGTTTCCCTGTAGGCCACCTGCGGCGCGCCGATATTGGCTTCGACGCGGAACTCCCGCCTCAGGCGGTCCACGAGGATGTCGAGGTGAAGCTCGCCCATGCCTTTCATGATCGTCTGGCCGGACTCTTCGTCAACGGCGATCTGGAAGGACGGATCCTCGGCGGCCAGGCGCTGCAGCGCCAGCGACATCCTTTCCTGGTCGGTCTTGGTCCTCGGCTCCACCGCGATCTCGATGACCGGATCCGGAAAATCGATCGCTTCGAGCACGACGGGGGATGCCAGATCCGCCAGCGTGTCGCCGGTGGTGGTTTCCTTGAGCCCCGCCAGCGCCACGATGTCGCCCGCCTTCGCCACGTCGATGTCCTCGCGGGAGTTGGCATGCATCATCAGCATGCGGCCGACCCGCTCGCGCTTGCCCTTGGTCGCATTCAGGAGGCTTTCCCCGCGCTTGAGGACGCCCGAGTAGACCCGCGCAAACGTCAACGACCCGACAAAGGAATCGTTCATGATCTTGAACGCGAGGGCGGATAACGGCTCCGAACGTTCGGGCCTCCGCAGCACCGCGCGCGCCGCCTTGTCGGGCGCAAAGCCCCGCACGGCTCCCACATCCAGCGGACTCGGCAGGTAATCGATCACCGCATCCAGCACCGGCTGCACGCCCTTGTTCTTGAAAGCGGACCCCGCAAAGACCGGCACGAACGCCATGGCCAGCGTTCCCTTCCGAACCAGGCCCCGCAGCGTTTCTTCGTCCGGTTCGACGCCGTCCAGATAGGCCTCGAGCGCCGCCTCATCCTGCTCGACCGCGAGTTCGATCATACGTGCGCGCGCCGCGGCCGCGGCGCGCTCGAGTTCCCGTGGAATGCCGCGCTCAACGTATTTTGCGCCAAGCGTCTCTTCGAGCCAGATCAGCGCCCGCATGGTGACCAGATCAATGACGCCGGAGAAGCCGCCCTCGCTGCCGATCGGAATCTGCATGGGAATCGGCGTTGCGCCGGTGCGGCTCCGGATCATCTTCAGGCAGTGATCGAAGTCGGCCCCGACCTTGTCCATCTTGTTCACGAGGACGATGCGCGGAACCCGGTAGCGATCGGCCTGGCGCCAGACGGTTTCGGTCTGCGGCTCCACCCCCGCATGGGCGTCGAGCACGCACACCGACCCATCCAGCACCCGCAGCGAGCGCTCCACCTCGATGGTGAAATCGACGTGCCCGGGGGTGTCGATGATGTTGAGCCGCCGAAGCTCGCCGTCGCGGCCCGGCCAGAAACAGGTGGTGGCGGCCGAGGTGATGGTGATGCCGCGCTCCTGTTCCTGCGCCATCCAGTCCATGGTGGCGGCGCCGTCATGCACTTCACCCATCTTGTGGGAGCGGCCCGTATAGAAGAGGATTCGCTCCGTCGTCGTGGTCTTGCCGGCGTCGATATGCGCCATGATCCCGAAGTTTCGGTAGCAGTGCAGGGGAAATTCGCGCGACATGTTCGGTGTTCCTGCAGGGCTACCAGCGGTAATGCGAGAACGCGCGGTTGGCTTCGGCCATCTTGTGCGTATCCTCACGCTTCTTGACCGCCGCTCCCCGGTTGTCCGAGGCATCCAGCAACTCCCCGGCGAGCCGGTCCCGCATGGTGTGTTCGCCGCGCGCGCGGGTGGCGGCGATCAGCCAGCGGATGGCCAGCGCATCGCGCCGCTCGGGACGGACTTCCACCGGAATCTGGTACGTCGCACCGCCGACCCGGCGCGACCTCACCTCCAGGGTCGGCTTGACGTTCTCGAGGGCACGGTGGAAGACATCCACGGGATTGCGGCGGGCGCGTGTCTCGACGACTTCAAGCGCGCCGTACACGATCCTTTCCGCGACCGACTTTTTGCCGTCGCGCATGAGATTGTTCATGAACTTGGTGATCGTGCGATCACCGAATTGCGGGTCGGGATGTACCTCTCGCCTTTCGGCGCGGCGGCGACGGGACATGGCGGCGTTCCTTCAACTCACATGGGCCGCTTGGCGCCGTATTTCGAGCGGCGCTGGCGGCGCGATTCGATGCCCTCGGTATCGAGGGTTCCGCGAATGATGTGATAGCGGACGCCCGGCAGGTCCTTGACCCGGCCACCCCGAATCAGGACCACCTTGTGCTCCTGGAGCTTGTGGCCTTCTCCGGGGATGTGGGAAATCACTTCGTAGCCGTTGCTGAGCCGCACCTTCGCAACCTTGCGCAGGGCCGAATTCGGCTTTTTCGGCGTGGTGATGTAGACGCGCGTGCAGACGCCCCGCTTCTGTGGGCAGGAAGCGAGGTGCACGACCTTGTTCCGCCGCGCCTTCGAGCGGCGCGGCTTGCGAATCAACTGCTGTACCGTTGGCATTCCGCCTGCCTCTCCCACTTCGCCACGTCAATACTGCACGCAACCCGGGCCGCGGGCCCGAATCGTGCCCGAATCATCAATGCATGCAAACAGCCACCGCGAGCAGGGAAGCCGCTCACGCGTGGAAACACCGCGATTCTACCGGCTGACGGGCACGCTGTCCACACCCGACGGATGGCTCCTCGCCTCCCGCACTGCGCACGAAAAACGGCTCCAATTCAGCGTGGCGCGAAACTACCGGGCGGCGCGCGTCCCGTCAAGCGGCCGGCTGCTCCTCCGGCTCTTTCGGTCCTGCTTCCGCAAACGATTCCGCGAACGCATTCCGCGCCCGCTGGCTGGCCTCGATCTGACGGAGGGATTCCTCGCGTTCGCGGCGGCGCTCGTCTTCGACGACCCGATCGCGTTGCGTCGCCTCCCGGCGAACCTGCCGCGAAACCAGGCCGGTTCCCGCCGGAATCAGGCGTCCCACCACCACGTTTTCCTTCAGCCCGAGGAGATGATCGATCTCGCCTTCCGCCGCCGCCCGGGTCAGCACCCGCTGGGTCTCCACGAACGACGCTTCGGCGATGAAGGAACTCGTGTCCCGCCGCATCTCGTCGAAATAGCGCCGCACCACGGGCTGGCCGGCAGCCGGCGCCCGTCCTTCGGAAATCGCGGTCCGATTGATCTCCGCGAGCTCGCTCCGGTCGACCCGTTCATCCTCCAGCAAGTGAGTCTCGCCCGGGTCGGTGATCTTGACCTTCCGCAGCATCTGGCGAACGATGACCTCGATGTGCTTGTCGTTGATCTCGACGCCCTGCGCCCGGTAGACCTTGTGGCTTTCGTCGATCAGGTAGCGCGCAAGCCGCAGCTGGCCGACCTCTTCGCCGTACACATCGAGAATGTCCTGCGGCGCCGGGTCGCCGTCGATCAGGTACTGCCCTTTCTGGATCTCGGCGCCTTCCGAAACGGCGATGTGTCGATCCTTGGGAATGCTGTACTCCACCGGTTCCTCCGAGGGATCGTGGGGATCGATGATCAGGCGCCGGTTGTTGCCGCGCACCGGACCGAACCGGATCCGGCCGTCGATCCGCGCGATGATCGCCTTGGAGGCTTCCTTCGAGCCATGCACGTTGAAGAGCGCCTCCAGGCGGGGCAGGCCTCCGGTGATGTCGCTGGAGGTCGCACTGTGCCGCGGGATTCGCGCCAGCACCTTGCCGGCACGCACCTTTTCTCCGTTCTCCACAAGAATCATGGCGCCAACGGACAGCAGGGATCGCGCCTCAACGCCCGGCTCGAGCAGCAAGGGCTCGCCCTTGTCGTCAACCAGCACGAGCGACGGCCGGAGCGAGGAAAGGCGCACGCCGCTTTGCGGCCGGTCCGCCGCAGACGTGGTGCCGATCCAGTCGGTCACCGCGCGGCGCTGGGCGCCGGTCGCCTCGTCGATTTCCTCCCGGTAGGAGAGCCCGACGATCAGATCCTCGTACACCACCTCGCCGTCGCTCTCGGCGAGAACCACATGGTTGTACGGATCCCATTCGGCGATACGGTCGCCGGCCTGAACGGTTCCCGAGACCGCTCCTGTCCCGACGTTGCCTCCCGCGATGCGCGTCCCGTAGGGCAGGCGTTCCAGGGCGTACTCGCGCTCGTGCGTGTCGAAGAACACCACCTTCGCGCTCCGGCCCATCGCCACGGTCCGCTCCTGTTCGTCGACAACCACCTTCGCGTCCCGGAGTTCGAAATGCCCGTCGACGGGAGCTTCCAGGTAGGTGCGTTCGGAAACCGCCGCCGCTCCCCCGGAATGGAAGGTGCGCATGGTCAGCTGCGTGCCCGGCTCGCCGATCGACTGCGCGGCGATGATGCCCACGGTCTCGCCGATATTGACCAGTTCGCCGCGAGCGAGGTCGCGCCCATAGCAAAGGGCGCAAACGCCGTCACCGCTTTCGCATGTCAGCGGTGAGCGCACGCGCACCCGGGGCACGCCCGCGTCCTGAATCCGGAACGCGTGATCTTCCTTGATCATGTTGCCGGTTCTGACGAGCAAAACTCCGGTGGATTTGTCCACCACGTTTTCGCTCGCCACCCTGCCGAGCAGGCGCGAAGCGAACGGCACCGGATGGCGCTCGCCGGGAACCACCGCGTCGATCGCGATTCCCTTGTCGGTGTGGCAATCGTCCTCGCGCACGACACAGCTGTGGGCCAGATACACCAGCCGGCGCGTCAGGTACCCCGAGCGGGCGGTCTTCAGCGCCGTGTCGGTCTGTCCCTTTCGTGCCCCGTGCGTGGAGTAGAAGTACTCGCGCACCGAAAGCCCGTCCATGAAATTCGCGATGATCGGCGTATCGATGATCTCGCCGGACGGCTTCGACATCAGGCCCCGCATGCCGGCGATCTGCTTCATCTGGTCCTTCGAACCGCGGGCGCCGGAATGCATCATCATGTACACGGAATTCGGCACCATCTGGCCCGTGGACGGGTTCTTCACCGGTTCCGAGATCTCGCGGACCACGGCGTCCGAAATAGCGTCTGTGCACTGGGTCCACGCCTCGACCGCGCGATTGTACTTGTCGGTTTCGGTAATCAGGTGCTCGCTGCACTGGCGGCCCAGTTCTTCGACCTTGTCCTGGGTTTCGCGCACCAGCTGCTCCTTCTCGGCCGGAATGACCATGTCCGCCATTCCGACGGAAATTCCGGCCCGGCACGCCTCGCTGAAACCGAGCTGCATCATCTGGTCGCAGAAGATCACCGTCTCCTTCTGGCCGCAGTGGCGGTACACCGTATCGATGAGCTGGCGGACCTCGGCCTTCCGCAAGACGCGATTGACGATATCGAAGGGGATCGCCGGATCGCGCGGCAGCAGTGCCGCCAGGCGCACGCGGCCCAGGGTTGTTTCGTAGCGCCGCACCACGGCCTCGCCGTTTTCATCGAACGTTTCGATGCGGATCTTGACCTGCGACTGGGGCGTGATCTGTCCGGCAAACGCGGCGTGCTCCGCCTCCGCCGGCCCGGAAAACGCGATCCCTTCTCCCGGCTCACCCTCCAGCATGAGCGACAGGTAGTAGAGACCGAGAATGATGTCCTGCGAAGGGACGATCACCGGCTTGCCATCGGCCGGGCTCAGGATGTTGTTGGTGGACATCATCAGCACCCGCGCCTCGAGCTGGGATTCCAGCGAAAGCGGCACGTGCACGGCCATCTGGTCGCCGTCGAAGTCGGCATTGAACGCCGCGCATACCAGCGGGTGCAGCTGGATGGCTTTCCCTTCGATGAGCACGGGCTCGAAGGCCTGGATGCCCAGCCGGTGCAGCGTCGGCGCGCGGTTCAGAAGCACCGGGTGCTCGCGGATCACCTCGGCAAGCGCATCCCAGACCATGGGCGCCTCGCTTTCGACAAACCGCTTCGACTGCTTGATGGTGGGAGAATATCCCTGCGCCGCGAGCCGTGCGAAGATGAAGGGCTTGAAGAGCTCAAGCGCCATGCGCTTCGGAAGCCCGCACTGGTGCAGCTTGAGTTCCGGCCCGACCACGATGACGGAACGCCCGGAAAAGTCCACGCGCTTGCCTAGCAGGTTCTGGCGGAAACGCCCCTGCTTTCCGAACAGCATGTCGGAAAAGGACTTCAGTGGCCGCTTGTTGGCGTCCAGCGAGGGTTCGCCCACGGCGCCATTGGCCAGAAGGGCGTCCACGGACCGCTGCAGCATCCGCTTCTCGTTGCGGACAATGATCTCCGGAGCCTGCTGGTCGTTCAGTTTCTTGAGGCGGTTGTTCCGATTGATCACCCGCCGGTAGAGCTCGTTCAGATCCGAAGTTGCGAACCGGCCGCCGTCAAGCTGCACAAGCGGACGAAGGTCCGGAGGAATGACCGGCAGCACCGTGAGCACCATCCACTCTGGCCGGTTCCCCGAGTCGATGAACTTGTTCAGGAAGCGGCGGCGCTTGTTCACCTCTTCGAGAATCCGCTTGAGTTCCTTCTCGTTAACCCCTTCGCCGGGCATTTCGCCGCTGCCGCTGATCCCCAGGCGGATCAGGCGCGCCGCGTGCGCGGTTCCCCAATCCCCGGCGGCCCGGGCATCCCCGTTCTGAAAGCCCTTGCGCCGCGCCGCATCGATCAGGAACCGGACCGCCGTCATCCTGGTCAGCGTGCGTTTCTTCTTGGAGTCACCGGAATCCGCGGCGGCGACTTCTTTCTCGGCCACCATCTTCCCGAGCGCTACGGCGGGGCCTCGGCGCTTCAAGACGACGTGGTTGCTCCCTTCCATCAGGCTCGAAAAGGCGCCGCCTTCGAGCGAGAGCGCGCCGGCAAGCCGGTCCTCATGCTCGGCGAGTTCCAGCGCCTCCGCGGTGTGCAAGCTCGCGTCTTCTTCGAGGTGTATGACCTCCTCCTCCAGGAATGGCCCGAGTACGCTCGCGAGTTCCTCGTAAAGTCCCTCGTCCGTTTCGAGTCCCCGCGCGAGGCGCAACGCGAAGTAGTCGCGCAATCCGGACGGGCCGGAGGCGAAAATCGCTCCCTTCGCGGCGTATCGTTCGCCAACCCGCGAAAGACGATCCGCCGTCAACAGCTGCCCCTCCGCCAGCCGCGCGACGCACCCCGGGTCGAGCACCACGGCGCCCTGCCAGGTGATGAGTTTCTCGAGGTCGCGCGGCCGCAGCGTCAGCACCCGCGCGATTCGCGCGAGCAGACGCTTGGTTCGCAGTTCCCGCTTCAGGCTTTCGAACCTGGCGCGCAGCTGTTCCGCTTCATCGACCAGGTTCTGGCCATCCATTTTCTCGAGGAGCGCCCGCACCGCTTCCGCGCCCATGCCGGCGTGAAACTCGCCGGCGCCGTACTTCTGAAGCGCCGCCTCGTACTGCTCCTCGGTGAGAATTTGCCGCTTGGCCAGTTGCGTAGTGCCGGATTCGACCACCACGTACCGCTCGAAATAAATGATCTGCTTGAGCTCGGACACCTTCATGCCCAGCATCAGCCCGATACTCGAAGCGGTGGACTTCAAGAACCACACATGCGCCACCGGCGCTGCGAGTTCGATATGTCCCATGCGTTCGCGGCGGACTTTTTTCAGCGTGACCTCCACGCCGCATTTCTCGCAGACGACACCCCGGTACTTCATCCGCTTGTAGCGCCCGCACAGGCATTCATAGTCCTTGATCGGGCCAAAGATCTGCGCGCAGAAGAGGCCGTCGCGTTCGGGCTTGAAGCTGCGGTGATTGATCGTCTCGGGTTTCTTCACCTCTCCGTGCGACCACTGGTTGCGAATCACGTCCGGATCGGCGATGGAAATCCGCACCCGGTCGAAAGCGCCTGCTTCGACGCCGGGACGGCGAAATGTAGGAAGATCGTTGTACATATAGGTTCCTTTGCGGGGATCGCTCCCCGGAATTACGGTGCCAGCCGCGCCGGTTCCGGCGAACTTTCGGAACGCTCGTTCAAGCTGTCTTCGGACTGCAGCTCGACATTCATTCCGAGCGCCTTCAGCTCGTTCACCAGCACGTTGAAACTCTCCGGGCGTCCGGCTTCGAACACCGTCTCGCCCTTGACCATGGCCTCGTACACCTTGGCCCGGCCGGCGATGTCGTCGGACTTGTAGGTGAGGATCTCGCGGAGGGTGTGGGCGGCGCCATAGGCTTGCAGCGCCCAGACTTCCATTTCGCCCACACGCTGCCCGCCGAACCGGGCCTTGCCGCGCACGGGCTGCTGCGTAACGAGGCTGTAGGGGCCCGTGGACCGCGCATGGATCTTGTCGTCCACGAGGTGATGCAGTTTCATCAGGTACTTGTACCCGATCGCAACCTTGCGGTCGAAAGGCGCGCCCGACCTCCCGTCATAGAGGGTTTCCTGACCGGATCTGTCGAGCCCCGCCGCTTCCAGCAGGGCGGCGATGTTCTCGGCGCGGGCGCCGTCGAACACCGGCGTGGCGAAATGCACGCCATTGCGCGCATGCTCGGCGAAATTGGCGAGCGCCTTGTCCGAGGACGCCGCCCCTTCGACCGCCTCCTTGCCGTAGACGCGATCCATCACCTTGCGGAGTTCCCTGGCTCCCTCGCCGCCGCGATACAAATCCAGCGCCTTGCCGACCATCTGCCCGAGGCCATGCGCGGCCCAGCCCAGATGGGTCTCCAGCACCTGTCCCACGTTCATGCGGGACGGAACCCCAAGCGGATTCAGAACGATGTCCACGGGAGTTCCGTCCGCGAGGAAGGGCATGTCCTCTTCCGGCAGCACGCGGCTGATGACCCCCTTGTTGCCATGGCGGCCCGCCATCTTGTCGCCCGCCTGCAACTTGCGCTTCACCGCAACGAATACCTTGACGACCTTGATCAGCCCCGCCTGCAGGTCGTCGCCGCTCCGCACTTTCTCGCACTTGTCCACGAACCGCTTTCCAATCCGCTCCAGATCCGCGAAATGCTGGTCGTGCAGGCGCTCCAGGCGGTCCATGGCGTCCGCTTCATCGACCGCAAGGCGGAACAACCTGGCGCAGTTCATTCCCTTGAGCAGGCCGGCATCCAGGACACCGCCGGGCTTCAGGTCCGCTTCCGGCACCGCCTTCGACACGGTCTTCTTGTTGAGCAGGTCGCGGAGGCGGGCGGAAATGTTGCGCTCGAGGATGGCTTCCTCGTCGACGCGGTCGCGCCCGAGGCGCTCGATTTCCTCCTCTTCGATCTGCCGGGCGCGTTCGTCCTTGTCGACGCCGTGCCGGGTGAACACGCGCACCTCGACCACCGTTCCGAGGTCGCCGGGGGGAAGCCGCAGCGAAGTATCGCGGACATCCGCCGCCTTCTCCCCGAATATCGCCCGGAGCAATTTCTCCTCCGGGGTCATCGGCGTTTCGCCCTTCGGCGTGATCTTCCCGACGAGAATGTCGCCCGCTTTTACTTCGGCGCCGATATAGACGATGCCGGCCTCGTCGAGATTGCGGAGCGCGTCCTCGCTGACGTTCGGAAGGTCGCGCGTGACCTCTTCGGGGCCGAGCTTGGTATCCCGGACGGCGATCTCGTATTCCTCGATATTGATCGAGGTGAAGACGTCCTCCCGAACGATACGTTCGGAGACGAGGATGGAATCCTCGAAATTGTAGCCCTGCCAGGGCATGAATGCGACCAGCACGTTTCTTCCCAGGGCCAGTTCGCCGAGATCCGTGGACGGACCGTCCGCGATCACGTCCCCCGCCTTGACGCGCTCGCCCACCTTCACCAGCGGCCGCTGGTTGATCGCGGTGTTCTGGTTCGAACGCTGGAATTTGCGCAGACGGTAGATGTCGACGCCGAGGTCGCCCGGATCCAAACGGTCGGTAACGCGCACCACGATACGGCTCGCATCGACCTGGTCGATGATTCCACCTCGCCCGCTGGTGATCGCGGAGCCCGAATCGCGCGCAACGATTTCCTCGATTCCGGTTCCGACGAACGGGGCTTCCGCTTCGATCAGCGGAACCGCCTGGCGCTGCATGTTGGAGCCCATCAAGGCCCGGTTCGCGTCGTCGTTCTCAAGAAAGGGGATCAGGGACGCCGACACGGAAACCACCTGCTTGGGGGAAACGTCGATCAGGTCCACCTTGTCCCGGGGCGTGTACTGGAAGACCTCGCTCTCGCCGTCGTCCTGGCGCGTCAGGACTTCGGAGTTTTCCAGCCGGTCGGAGCGCGTGAGCGGCTCGTTCGCCTGGGCGATCTTGTGCCCAATTTCCTCCATGGCCGAGAGATACACGACCTTGTCGGTGACACGGCCACTCTGCACCTGCCGAAAGGGCGTCTCGATAAAGCCGTGGCGATTGACGCGCGCAAAGGTCGCAAACGAGTTGACCAGTCCGATATTTGCGCCTTCGGGCGTTTCGATCGGGCAGATTCGGCCGTAATGCGTCCGGTGAACGTCGCGCACTTCAAAACTGGCGTTCCGCCTTTTAAGGCCGCGCGGGCCGAGCGCGGATATCCGGCGCTTGTGCGCCATTTCGGAAAGCGGATTGGTCTGGTCCATGAATTGCGAGAGCTGCGAGGAAGCCAGGAACTCCCGCACGACCGATACCACGGAACGCGCGTTCACCAGGTCTTCCGGCTTCAGAATTTCAAGCTCGGCCGGGCTGATGCGCTTGATGCGCTCGCGGATCGCACGCTCCATCCGCATGAGGCCGAGCCGGTACTGCTGCTCGATCAGCTCTCCAACGGAGCGTACGCGCCGGTTGCCGAGATGATCGATGTCGTCCACGGCGCGCTTGCCGAGACGGAGCGACTCCAGCTCGCGGACCACCGCCACGACATCCTCCTTGCGCAAGGTGCGTTCAGTTTCCGGAACATCCAGGCCGAGCCTTTCGTTCATCTTTGCGCGGCCCACGGCAGAAAGGTCGTAGCGGCTCGGGTCCAGGAAGAGCCCCTCAAAGAAGATCTCCGCCGTGGCCAGGGATGGCGGTTCGCTGGAACGGGACCAGCGGTAAATGTCGTTGAGCGCGGGTTCGCGGTCATCGCCGCGCCCTGCCGCGCGCCGGGTCTCGTCGGCGAGTTCCTGGCCGATCATCTTGTGAACGAACCCGCCGCCATCCTGGATGATCAGGACCTCGTGACTATCCTGCCCGGGCGTTTCCACCGCCACCGCGGTGAGCGGCGCCCCTGCATCGACCAGGACGATGCCGGTTTTCCGATCAACGATGTCGTTTGCGGAAGGCAGTCCACGCAACTGGTCGCCGGTCAGCAGCTCGTCCCGAAATCCCTCTTTCTCCAGTTTGCGCAAAATTCGCTCGCTGATCCGGACTCCCTTCTTGACGGCGACTTCTCCCGTTTCCGCATTCACGAAATCCCGGGCCACGCGCGTGCCGCGCAACAAAGACAGGTCGACCGGGGCCGACCAGTTTCCGTCCTCCGTCCGGGTGAACTTGCGGGTTTCATAGAGCGACCGGCAAATGCCTTCGCGATCCATCCCGTAGGCATAGAGAAGCGTGGTGACCGGAAGCTTTACGTCCCGGTCCACCTTGAAGTGAATCTTGTCGCGAACGTCGAATTCGAATTCGAGCCAGGATCCGCGATACGGAATGATGCGGGCCGCGTACCGCAATTTCCCGGAGGCGCTTTTCTTTCCCTTGTCGTGATCGAAGAACACCCCGGGGCTGCGGTGCATCTGGGAAACGACGACGCGTTCGGCGCCATTGACAACAAACGTGCCGCTTTCGGTCATCATGGGCAAATCGCCCAAGTGCACGTTCTGGTCCTTGCTGTGCTTGAAAGCGGTCGCACCGGTCTCGCTGTCCACATCGAAGGCATTCAGGCGAAAACTGACCTTCAGCGGCGCCCCGTAGGTGAGATCGCGCATCCGGCACTCTTCCGCGTCGAAGCGCGGCTCGCCGATGGAGTACTCAAGGAACTCCAGCTCCGCGCTGCCGTCCTGGTTCTTGATCGGAAATACGGAATCGAACGCGCCCTGCAGCCCGACACCCGGCTGCGGACCATCGGAATCTCCAGAATTCAGGAAAAAGTCGTACGACCGCTTCTGAATTTCCAGCAAGTTGGGGATGGCCGAGATTTCGCGAATCTTTCCGAATTTTCTGCGTAGCCGTTTGTGCCTGTTGGGTGTCCTCGCCATCGCGCCCTCCGATTGCGTTTGCCCGGACCGAACGGTCCGGGTCCGGCAAAGCCTTTGCAGGCTTTGCTCCTCTGCGGGCCGACCGTCAGGGCCGGCCCGTCGTCGCCATGATGATTTTTCCGGGCAATTCCCGTTACTTTAGTTCGACTTCCGCCCCGGCTTCCTCAAGCTTCTTCTTCAGGGCCTCTGCTTCTTCCTTGCCCAATCCTTCCTTGATTTCTCTCGGCGCCGCTTCCACGAGCTCCTTCGCCTCCTTGAGGCCGAGGCCGGTGGCTGCGCGAACTTCCTTGATGACATTGATTTTCTTTTCGCCGAAGGACTTCAGAATCACGTTGAATTCGTCCTGCTCGACCGCGCCCGCGTCTCCGTCGGCGGCGGCGGGCGCAGCGACCGCAACCGTGGCGGCGGCAGCGGAAACGCCCCATTTCTCCTCAAGCATTTTTGCAAGCTCTGCGGCTTCGAGAACCGTGAGGCTCGACAGCTCCTCAGTGATCTTCTCCAGATCTGCCATTTGCAATATCTCCTTGTTTTCAGTGTCGCTGCATACGTTGCGGTTCAGGATTCCCCGTGCGCGGCCATTACGCGCGCAATTTGCGCGCCAGGTTCCGCGATTGTCCGGACCAGCTTCGACGCCGGCGCGTTCAACAGGCTCACCAGCCTGGCGCGAAGTTCCTCAAGGGAAGACAGTTTGGCGAGTTCTGCAATCCGGCTTGCGTCCAGGACGGATTCGCCCATGGCTCCGCCTAGGACGACAAGCTTGGCGTTCCTGTTCGCGAATCCGCAGAGCGCCTTGGAAACACCGACCGGCTCGTCCGAATAGGCGATCGCCGTGGGTCCGTCCAGGAACTGTTCAACCTTGGCGCAAGGCTTGTCCTTCAATGCGATTCTCGCGAGCCGGTTCTTGGCGACGCGAAGGGACGCGCCCGCTTCCCTGACCTGCCCCCGCAAGGTCGTCATATCCGCGACGTTCAGGCCGCGGTAATGCACGACGATAATGATCCCGGCCTCGGAGAACATGTCACCGAGTTCGCCGACCACCCGCTCCTTGTCTACTCTCTTCAACGTATTGCTCCAACGTTTCGGTTCGCGGCGTGGCTGAATCCACAAGCCGATTCCGATATGCCGGCCACAATCGGCCGGCGATGCTGTCCTGTCCCGGTTCCCGATCCCAGAACGTGCGGCACTACAGTTGAGTACGCCGTGTCCTGCCTGACTGAACCCCGTCTATGGTGGGCGGTTTCCCATTAAGCGAAGGGCAGCCCCCCTTCACACCCGCCGTCTCGGACAGGAGAAAACAGCAGCCCTGCAGGCTCCTGCTTCTGTTGCCCGCGGCCTTCGAGGAAGCCGCGGAGCAATTCTTGATGCCTCCACTACGGTCGCCGCTTCACCCGACGACACTCGCTACTTCCACCGATATCCCCGGTCCCATCGTGGAACTGAGGGATATCTTGCGCAGATAGGTTCCTTTCGTGGCGGCCGGCTTGGCGCGATTCACTGCATTCACGACCGCGCGAACGTTTTCCGAAATCGCCACATTCTCAAAGCTTGCCCGGCCGACGCCGGCATGGACGACTCCGGTCCGCTCGGTGCGAAACTGAATCTCGCCGCCCTTGGCCTTGCGAACCGCGTCCTCGACATCCATCGTGACGGTTCCGACCTTCGGGTTGGGCATCAGCCCACGCGGGCCCAGGATGCGGGCGACCTTCCCAACTACGCGCATCATGTCTGGCGTGGCGACGCACCGGTCAAATTCGATCGTGCCCTTCTGGACGGTTTCGGCGAGGTCTTCCGCGCCGACCACATCCGCACCGGCGTTTTTCGCTTCGTCCGCCTTCGGTCCCCGCGCGAATACGGCGACCCGCACATTCTTGCCGGTGCCGCCGGGCAACGTGCACGTGCCGCGCACGGTCTGATCGGATCTCCGCACGTCCACACCAAGCTTGATGGCCACCTCGATGGTTTCATCGAATTTCGCCTTGGCATGCTGCTTGACGAAGACGACCGCTTCATCCAGCGAACGCAGTCTCTGTTCGGACGCTTTCTCGCGCGCGTCCCGAACGCGCTTCCCGTGTTTCGCCAAGGCCCCTACCCCTGAATCTCGATGCCCATCGAACGCGCCGAGCCGGCAACGATCCGCATCGCGGCTTGAATGTCCGGCGTATTCAGTTCGTCCTTCTTGGCCTCTGCAATTTCCTGCACCTGGCTTGCCGTGACCGTTCCCACGGTTTCCCGCCCGGGCGTTTCCGCCCCCTTGGCGAGGCCTGCCGCACGCTTCAGAAAGTGACTGACGGGAGGCTGCTTGATCTCGAAGGTGAAGGATCTGTCACGGTAATAGGTGATCACCGTCCGGCAGGGCGTGCCCGGCTCGAAGTTCTTGCTTCGTTCGTTGAAGTTTTTGCAGAACTCCATGATGTTGATGCGGTGCTGCCCGAGCGCCGGCCCGATCGGAGGAGCCGGAACGGCTCCACCCGCAGGCACTTCGAGCTTGATCTGCCCTTGTGGTTGTCTTCTGGGCGCCATGCTTTGAATCCCCCGTTCAGTTCGCCTTTTGAACCTGTCCGTATTCGAGTTCGACAGGCGTCCGCCTTCCGAAAATCATCACCGTGACTTTTAGGCGCGCCTGTTCTTCGTTGACTTCCTCGACCTGGCCGGAGAATGACTCGAACGGGCCGTCGATCACGCGCACCTCCTCGCCCACCGCGAACGTCACGGACGGGCGCGGCCTCTCGACGCCTTCCACGACCTGGTTCTGTACGCGGCGAATTTCGTTGGGCGGCAATGGAGTCGGTTTGCCGGTTGGACCCAGGAAGCCGATCACGCGTGGCAACTCGGTCACGTAGTGGTAGCTCTGCTTGTTCATGTGCATGCGAACCAGAACGTAACCGGGCATGAAACGTCGCTCGATTTCGCGGCGTTGCCCCCGGCGCATTTCTATGACGGTTTCCGTCGGAACCAGCACCTCCTGGATAGAGCCGTTCGCCTCTTTCATCTTGATGGCGTCTTGCAGAGACTCGGCGACCCGCTTCTCGTGATTGGAGAGCGCATGCACGACATACCACTGGCCAAGGTCTGCTTGATCAGACAATGGTTCCGAAATCTCGGATTCTGATTCGATTCGTACTGCCTGTTCGTTCATGAAAGCCTTGCCCAAGGCGCCTGTCAGTGAATTGGACAGTCGTTCCCTAGCCCGTCAATGCCAAAGACATAAAGCCCCAGACGCATCCGCTCGGGCGAACGCGCGCCGGGGTTTTCGCAAACTGCCTGAGTCTATCTTGATTCGAGTCCGGCTTCAACTTCCCCCAAATCGAATTATCGTTTCGATGCCGATCCGAAGCACCTGGTCGACGAGGAACAGGAACACCATGATCAACGCGGCCATCAGAAAAACCATGAGGGTCGTTATACCGGTCTCCTTCCGGCCCGGCCAAACGACTCGGCTCGCCTCGGAGCGCACTTCCTGCACGAATTGCGCCGGAGAAGTCCGGCGTTCTTTTGTCTGTTCTGCCATGGTTTTCCTAGCTGGCGGACCGGCCACCTAGAATCAAGTGTGGCCGCATCGCGATTTCGGTTCAAGCTGGCAGGGGTGGCAGGGCTCGAACCCGCGACCCTCGGTTTTGGAGACCGATGCTCTACCGACTGAGCTACACCCCTAAGACGCCTCTCTCAAATACTATGGTCGGGATAGCTCTTTCGCAAGGGTCCGCATGCCCAAAAGGAGCACCTGGGCAGTTACCGCGCTTCTTCGAATCCGACATAGTGTTCAATTCCTGAATACGAGCCGCGACATTCTTGGGCGGAAGTTGTTGCCAATCTGGCCCATGAAACATTCGGTTTCCGAGGCCTCGGAGGTCAGTCGCGCCGCGCGTGACAGGTCCCGCTCGACGCCGCGTCCGTTGGCCAGCAAAATGGCCAGACCCTCCATCGCGGAGAAGTGACCTGCTGATGTCGCGACCTCATACCAGCGGGCCGCGCTTTCGTAGTCGGGGCTGCCAGTGGCATCGTCCGCAAAAAGCACGCCCAGATTGTATGCCGCGACGATGTCCCCTTGTTTGGCAGCGCGTTTCAGCCAGTGGAACGCCGCGGCTCTATCGGTCTCAAATCCAGTCCCGTGTGCGTGCAAGATACCAACATTGAATTGGGCGTCTCTGTCGCCGGATTCCGCAAGCTCTTCCCAGATTTTCAAGGCTGCGCCGTTATCGCCACGCTTGAACACTGATACGCCGCTCTCAAACGTTTCAGCAGCGGCATGACCGCTTTGAAAGACCACTATCAGAGCAATAAAGAGCGCACGTACCATTTGATGCCTCGCGTAGTTCAAGATTAGGCCCCGTGTGAAATTTGAAGTGTAACAGAGGGGCGGGCGCTTGGCGAGGCTTTTCTCTGCACGGGTCGCGGTAGGGCCGTCGGTTTCCCGACGCCCCCCCCGCACAGTTCCGGACGTGGACGTTAATCCATCCGGCTCCTACCTCGGGAATTTGACGGCGAACCGCTGGTTCGGCCATGGGTGGCGAATGGTAACGCGCGGCCAGAGTAGTTCTGTCATGCGTTGCATCCTCTTCCAACTGAAGTTGTGACGTCGGGGCCGACGCCGCAATGCCCGCATCCACAGGCGCTTCAGTCGGTGGACGAACTTCCGGATGAACTGGCCGGACCCCGGGACGGCGTAGGAGTTGAGCCAGCCATTGCAGACCCGCCCGAGCCACTCTCCCACTTCCCGGATGCCGTGATGCCAGCGCTTCCGAAGCACATTTCCGATGCGCTTGAGGGTCCTGTTGACCCGCTTGGCGATCGGTTTGCGACCAAGCCGGAACCGTCCTTTCCGGATTTTCGTGCAGTAGTGCGTGAAACCCAGGAAGCCGAACGTCTCCGGTTTGCCTTCCCCGCATCGCTTCCGGTCTGCTGCTGCATATCGTCCGAACTCCACGAGGCGAGTCTTGTCCGGGTGAAGGCTGAGACCGAACTCGGACAGCCTCTCCCCAAGGTCACGAAGGCACCGCTCCGCGTCCCGCTTGTGTTGGAACCCGATTCCCCAATCATCGGCATAGCGCACAATGATCGTGTCACCTCTTGGGACATTTGGGCGCCGTTTCTGGTGGAGCCAGAGGTCGAGGACGTAGTGCAAAAACACGTTTGCCAACACGGGAGAAACAACAGAACCCTGAGGCGCGCCTGTTCCCGTGTCCGACCAGTTTCCATCTTCCATGACGCCAGCGCGAAGCCATTTCCGGATCAGGCGGATGACCCGCCTGTCGCCGATGCGGTGTTCGAGCATCCTTATCAGCCTATCCCGCGGGATCGTGTCGAAATATGCTTTCACGTGCACGTCGAGTATCCAGTTGACTTTACGTCCATTTATCCCGAAGGCCAGGACGTCGAACGCATCGTGCGCCCCCCGCTCCGGCCGGAACCCATAGCTGAACCCCAGTAGAGTCGGGGGGAGGCGCGTCCGGGCTTAGGTATAGGGAGTAGCAGTTTGCCGACGGCTTTCGCACGTTGTCGGTGCCTCAATCTTTACCGTATCCGCGTTTCCTCACCCCCGCTCATCAAACTGAGCGTGCGGTTTTCCCGCACTCAGCTTTCGGACGAGATCATGCCTTCGCCCACGGAAGGCGCCTGACCGTCTGCGCAAGGATGGTGAGGCCATATCTTTCCCATAGCTTCGTGTCCGGGAAGCGCACGTACTTCCCGGACCTCACCTTGTGCTTTCGGCAGAGCCACTGTCGCAGCCGCGCGGTGGCGTGTCGATCGACCGACTGGTAGGCCGGTCCGACTTGTCCGAGGTGGAAGTAGTTCGCCCAACCGGACATGGCCCGGTTCAGGCGGTGCACCGTGTCCTCCACGGATAGCTTCTCGTACCTCGGCGTCGTCATCGCACTTATCCGGCGGCAGATGCTTTGGACGCTCGCCTTGCTCGGACGGGTGCCGGTGTAGGTCCCTTTGCCGTGCGGGCGGTAGTTGCGTCCGATGCGGTATCCAAGAAACTCAAGAGCTTCGTCCGGGCACCGCAAGCACCGGGTTTTCCGTTCGTTGACCGGCAGCTTCAGACCCGCCATGAGTCGCTTGGCCGCCACCAGCATCTCTGCCGCCGGGGCCTTGCCGAGAACACAGAGGTCATCCGCGTAATTCACGATCTCCGAACGAAAGCGCCGGGCATAGCCCAGCACTTCCCAGCCCAGTATGAAGCGTCGCATGTAGAGGTTGCTGAGCAGGGGCGAGATCGGGGATCCCTGGGGAGTCCCTTTCCGTTCCCTGCGCGCCCGGTTCGTACGGCGTTTGCCGCCCTTGCCGTCATCCTCCTCGACAGACATTTCCAGCCACGCCTTGATGAGGCCGAGCATCCGTCCATCGCTCACGCGACGTGCGATGCTCGTCATCAGTTCGGCATGGGGAATCTCCCCGAAGTAGTTGGACAGGTCGCAGTCGACCACCTCGTTATGCCCCCTGTTCAGGAGGCGGTGGACGCGTCTCACCGCGTCGTTCGCGCTCCGCCCCGGCCGGTAGGCATACTGCTCCGGTTGCAGGTCAGCTGCGATGATCGGCTCCAGCACGAGCATGGCCGATGTCTGCGCTACCCGGTCCCGTATGCAGGGAATGCCCAAGGGCCGGAACTGGCCGGGCTGTTTCTTCGGGATCAGCACCTGTCGCACCGGTGCCGGTGTATAGGTCCCGTCCCTCAGGTCCTGCGATAGTTCCCCAAGCCACCGCTCCAAGCCGTTCAACTCAATGTCCTGGAAGCTCTCCCCGTCAACCCCGGCGGAGCCGCCGTTACGGCGTACCCTGAACCAGGCCTCAGCCAGAAAGTCTGCTCGCCACACCTTGTCGATCAGTGCGTGGAACCGTCGCTTGGGTTCTTCCTTCGCTTTCACATGTAGCATGGTCTGGAGTTTCCGAACTCCTGTTGACCCTGTTAGGCTCTTGCCAGTGGTCATGCCTTGCTTCCTTTCCATACCGCTCTCGAACCAGGGCCCCTTCCCTCCGCCGGCATTACCCGGCCTCCAAGGTAGTACGAGCCCATCCGCCACCCTGCCGGCCCAGACTGGCCCTCACGGGTTTCCGGTTGACGCGTGCCACGCCACCGACAGGGCTTCCCGTGTTGCTGCTTTCTTCCCCTTCCATGCGTGCCAGCGTCCTTACCCCGGCGGAAACAGATCGGTGCATATGTCGCTCACTTCCCGGTCTGCCATCGGCTTTCCCCCAAGTTCCGCAGGGTCAGCTTCCGCATTAGAGGTTTCGAGGCCTGCATGACGTTCACTTGCGTTCCGGCCCGCATGGTTGCTGGACCGCCTTATGCGGTCCTTTGTCACCAGGGTGCTTCAGTCCATGTCGTTACCTCCATGACCCGCCCTGGCTGCTACCAACCGGAGCGACAGCTATTGCGCGGGATTCGCACCCGCTAGAAGAAAGCGCCTTTCCACGGCGCACGAACCTCCGGTCTCGTAGATCGTGAGCAGGATCACATCCACAACCGTCTTCTGGACGAATTTATCCTCCAGCGCGGCGATTCCGAGCGGTCGCGTCCCGCCATCCGGTTTGGGTATCTCGACCCGCCGAACCGGGGGCGCCAGGTACGCTCCTCCTCTCTGCAGGCGCCGGTGCAGGTCGAGAAATCGTTCGTCCAGATCCATTGTCGTACATTTCCCACGTGACACCATCGCCGCTGCAGCTGGTGAAGGCCTTTGCAGCGCAATCCCGGTTGATGCTGGGCCAGGTGGCGGTTGATGCGAACGAGATCGCCGCCATGCCGGTGCTTCTGGAGATGCTCGGCCTGAAGGCGCGTGTCGTTACTGCCGACGGCATGCACACGCAACGGCAGACGGCGCGGACGGTCTGTGACAAGGGCGGCGACTACGTGCTTGATCTGGAGAAGAACCAGGGCAGCCTCCACGAGGATATCACACTGTATCCGGAGATCTGTGGAAATCTGCCGTCTTTCCAGAGTGTTGATAGTGATCACGGCCGCATCGAGACGCGCTGTGCGACGGTCTCCACGGATATCGGCTGGCCCAGCGATCGTCACGACTGACCCGGCCTTGCGGCCATCAAAAATTACTGCAACCCGCGAGAGCGACGGGTGCACGGCCACCTGCGCAAGGTACGACGTGCTCAGCGCTCGCTTCGAGCCCGAACGATTCCATGCCGTCGCACGTGCCCACTGGACCATCGAGAACGCACTGCACTGGGTCCCTGACGTCAACGTGCATGAAGACAACGCACGGAACCGGACGAAGAATGGTCCCGAAAACCTCGCCGTCCTTCGACGGGTGGCACTCAATCTCGCCGGGGCCGAACCGTCGAAGGGCTCGATGCGAGCAAATCTCAAACGGGCCGGCCTGGCAGGACGAATTCATGTTCGATTTGATCCGTGCCGTATGAATGTTCAAAAGCGATGGCCCTGGTAAACTTGCGAAATTTTCCTTGTCTCTGACTACACCGGATATGTTTTTTGTTTCAGTCATGTGTATGATTGTTTTGAGGGCAGTCGGGGCGGCTCTGATCAGGTGCACAGAGTGCGTATCTTGTTGTGCCTAGAGTTAAGGCAACCGAAGCCAACCGGCGGCGATTGAAACTCTAGTGCCGCCGAGCGAAAGGCGGATACTATGGCACACTGCTTCAAGAGACTGGGGTTGGCGTTCGTTCTGCTTTCCGCAGCGAACTCGGGCTACGCACAGGACAACACCGGAAGTGTCTTGGCAGCGTCCTGCTTTACCTGCCACGGGTCGGGCGGCATGAGCACCGGTGAAATCCCTTCGATAGCAGAACTCGATGGCGAGGCCATCCTCGACTTGCTGATGGGCTTTCGTGATGGAACCATTGAGGCCACGATCATGACGCGGATCGCCAAAGGATACAGCGAGGCCGAGATTGCGGCACTGGCCGCCTTTCTGGGCGCCAGGAACTAATACCATTTCTACGAAGTCTTGACCTGTGCGAGCGGCTCATGAGGGGGTTTCGCCGGAGCAGATTGCCCATTTCCGCATCGTGATGGATGCGATTCTCTCGGGGTCCGAGCGGAAGCTCGTCCAGGCGCTGGCGATGCCGTCCCGCACCTCTTGGACGGTTGCGAATACCCGGTTGGCGAGGAAGGCACCTTTCAGGAACGCGAAGACGTTTTCCGTGGGATTGAGCTCCGGGCTGTAGGGCGGCAGCCGCATCAAGGAGATGTTGGCGGGGACCTCCAGGCGCTTCGCGCGATGCCATCCGGCGCCGTCGAGCACGAGCACGGCATGGTGTCCGGGCGGGACCGCGGCCGCGATGTCGGCGAGATGGCGGTTCATCTCATCGGCATTGGCGCGGTCGCAAATATGGCCCACCGCCACCGGGTTCGCCGGGCGGACGGCGGCGAACAGGACGGCGTAGCCGTACCGGTGATCCCGGACCACGCGCGGGCGACTTCCCTTGCGCGTCCAGACCCGCGACAACATGCCCTTCTGCCCGGCCCGCGCTTCATCCTGCAACCAGATTTCGATGCCCTCCGGATCGGTTTCCTCGGGCGCCGCGTCCGGCGCCAACCTACGGAAATCACGGCGAAAAGCCACCAGCTTGGCGGCCGCCGCCGAAGGGTGAACGGGACGCGGCGAAACATGCGAAAAGCCGAGAAAGCGCAACAGTCGGCGGATCGATTCCAGGCGGAAACGAATGTGGAAATTCGCGAGCACCTTTTCGCGGATGTCCGCCAGGCGCCAGCGGCTTACGCCGTCGGTCTCGAGGTCCGGGCCGTCGTCGATCCACGATACCACCGCCGCGCGATGTGCCGCCGTCAGACGGCCCCGCCGTCCCGCACGCGGCACATCGACAAGTCCCTCCGGGCCCCGCGCGTTGTAGCGCAACCCAGTCGCCGACCAATGACATTCACCTAGCGGATTCATCCATTCACTTAAGGAATCGCAGTTCGGCGGGGGCGGATTGCTGCGTTTTCTTGCGGGCTATGCGGTTGCGCGGGCCTTCGGAACCTTTCGCCGGCTCCATTTGCCGACCGGCTTCCGGGAGCGCCGGGGATACGACCGGTTCGGTCGCAGGCGCTGCCGGCAGGCGGTGATTCCCTCGACGATCCGGGGCCGAGTAGGCGGGGTCGTTACCGAGCCCCGCCCCTCACAGACCCGAGCGTGCGCAACTAACGCACTCGGTTCCTCTCCTGCCAGGTTCGCGCAGGGGCAGCGCCGAGGCGCTGCTCAAGCTCCGCAGGCGCAGAGCACCCAAGGGCGCCGCCGCACCTGAACGGCTATCCGCTGCCGTTATGTTGACACACGGCCGGAGATCGGGTCTCCGTCGGTGTTTCCCGTCAGCGGGTCTGAACAGGAGGCACCTCCCTTTCCTCGGACGGGTCCCGGTGGACCCGGTTCCCCGCCGTCAGCAGTACTATGAAGGTGCTACGACTACCTGCCACGCATGGCCTTCGGCTTATTGGTTCGCCAGCCGGCTCCGCAGGTGCCTGCTTCGTTCGTGTCCGCCGACGCGCTCCCGACACCCCGCAGGCAAGATCTCGGGCCAGGGCCTTTGTTCAGCCGGCTCTCCCTGTATCCGGCAGCTCTCCCTACGGGCAATGACAGGTCCTCCCAGGTTCCCCGGCAACCCCCTTCCCGTGACTCTGCGCCGTTCTCCGACCCCGGACGACCCGTAACGCCTCACCCGTAGCGGCGTTTCCGGTGCTGCCCCCAGTCCGTCAAAGCTGAAGGCGTCATCATTGTGAATTTCGAGGCTCAATAGCGCCGCTTCATCACCCCCTGTGTACGCTTCACGACGTCCGTTGCCGGCACGCCATGCAACACTCGGTTCCGGCTGGCGGGCTGCGCCTTTGCCGGGCAGGATTCGAACCTGCTGGGTCGCGACGAAAGGTTTCAGTTCATTTCATCCTGTCGGGTAGGGCACTGGCGCGCGCACCCTTAGGTGGAGGCTTATCCGGTCCTGCCCTTTCGGTTGCAGGTGGGTGCGCAGTTCCACCATAGGCCACGTTTCCAGCCGCCCTCCCTAAAAACCGGACTTCGGGTTTTCCCCGGTACGGCTTCAAGCAACAGGCACCTGGCAGTTTGGAGCGGAGCCTTCCGCGTGACCGCCGAGGTTAAGGCCGACCCAGCCATTCCCCCGAGCAGAACCCGCGTTCACTCCGTCCTCAGGCTGCATCGACCACCGTTAGGCTAGTCCGCCACTGTGTGCGGGCCTTGGATGCCGTACAGCCGCCTGTGCCCTGAGGCCCTCACTCCAGCCGGGTTGTGTTGTCCCGGCCATCAACGCTTATCGGCCTCATCCGCCAGTCTGAAGATCTCCGTTTCATTTCCCGGCACAGCCGGTTATTGACGCGGTCTTTGACATTCAAGGATCATCCTGTCCGATCCCCAGACCTTCCGGACTTTCGCTGCTGTACTTTCGAGTATTGCCGCCTTCAATACGCCGGGAGCCCCGGTGCGTGCTCCTCAGTTCTTCCGCACCGACACTGGCCATCAGGTAGAAAGGAGACCCTTGGCAACTCCAATTACCCCGCAAATCAACTTCATGCAGGAAGTCCTTTTCGACGCTTGATCCGTTCACTCTCGTTACGGCCCTACTCTTTGCTCGCCCCCCGGGCTGATCAGACTCAAGCGGAACCATCTCCACTCCGTCTCCCAGGACTTTTACTCCCGGGCTTCCAGGTCACCGGGTCACCCCGTGCGCCTGCCGGATATGACTACGGCGCCAAACTGAGAATTGCGCCGGTGGGACTTGCACCCACTAGTACAGCAGCTAGTCTCGCTGCACGTCGGGTAGGGCACTGGCGCGCGCACCCTTAGGTGGAGGCTTATCCGGTCCTGCCCTTTCGGTTGCAGGTGGGTGCGCAGTTCCACCATAGGCCACGTTTCCAGCCGCCCTCCCTAAAAACCGGACTTCGGGTTTTCCCCGGTACGGCTTCAAGCAACAGGCACCTAGCAGTTTGGAGCGGAGCCTTCCGCGTGACCGCCGAGGTTAAGGCCGACCCAGCCATTCCCCCGAGCAGAACCCGCGTTCACTCCGTCCTCAGGCTGCATCGACCACCGTTAGGCTAGTCCGCCACTGTGTGCGGGCCTTGGATGCCGTACAGCCGCCTGTGCCCTGAGGCCCTCACTCCAGCCGGGTTGTGTTGTCCCGGCCATCAACGCTTATCGGCCTCATCCGCCAGTCTGAAGATCTCCGTTTCATTTCCCGGCACAGCCGGTTATTGACGCGGTCTTTGACATTCAAGGATCATCCTGTCTGATCCCCAGACCTTCCGGACTTTCGCTGCTGTACTTTCGAGTATTGCCGCCTTCAGTACGCCGGGAGCCCCGGTGCGTGCTCCTCAGTTCTTCCGCACCGACACTGGCCATCAGGTAGAAAGGAGACCCTTGGCAACTCCAATTACCCCGCAAATCAACTTCATGCAGGAAGTCCTTTTCGACGCTTGATCCGTTCACTCTCGTTACGGCCCTACTCTTTGCTCGCCCCCCGGGCTGATCAGACTCAAGCGGAACCATCTCCACTCCGTCTCCCAGGACTTTTACTTCCGGGCTTCCAGGTCACCGGGTCACCCCGTGCGCCTGCCGGATATGACTACGGCGCCAAACTGAGAATTGCGCCGGTGGGACTTTCACCCACTAGTACAGCAGCTAGTCTCGCTGCACCCTTTCCAGGACTTGGCCTGGCGCAATGACGGTTTCGCTGAGCGCGGTGGCGTGCTGGAGCAGCAGGACCTCGATATTCCTGGCGACCGTCGCCAGGCTGTTCTTGAAGTTGGCGGCCATCGCCGGTTTCGGGCCGCCTTGGCGGCCGCGGTTCATCCCGTCCTCGCTTTGGTTGGCGAACAGCCGGGTCAAGGTGATCAGGATGAAGTGCGCGAACAGTTCCTGTTTCACCGCGCGCTCGCTTTGGCCGTGGAAGTCCTGGACGCTCAGGGCGCCCTTGCTGATCTTGAACAGCTCCTCGATGCCCCATCTTCCATGGTAGAGGGCCGCGAGGTCTTCGATGCGGGTTGTCTCCGCATCGAGCAGCGTCGTCGCCAGCGCGAAGCGGGTGCCCCCGGCGGTGTACTTGACCAGCCGCAGGCGGAGCGGCCCGAAGCTGACGCCCGGGTATTTGGCGCGCAAGGCGCGCAAGGTGTCCCGGCCCGGCGCGACCTCGGCCACGCTGTCGGCGCAGTCGCCGGCAAGGAACGCGTCGAAGGCGCTGCCGGCCTTCGCCTTCAACCGGAACACCGGATGCAGGCCCCGCGCCGCATGCGCGTGCAGCAGTTCGTAGGAATAGTAGCCGCGGTCGTACACCACGACGTCGCCTTTCCCGGCAGCGCTTCGCCAGCGGATAGACGTACACCTCCTTGCGGCTCTTGCCCCCTGACGCCTCCCCGCCCGGGCGCCCCTAGCTATGCCCGATGCGCCGCCAATTGGCCGCCCGGTAGCAGGTGCCCTCAAACCGCACCGGGTCGACAAAAGTCTCCACCAGCACCGGACGGTAGCCGTGCTGCGCCGCCCGGTCCTCCGCAAGCCGCCGCAGCGCCATCGACAACGCCTTCGAAGCCAGGCACTTCACCCGCACCCACGGAAAGAGCAGGAACCTGCTGTGACAGACGACCCATTCCAGGCGCTTCGCCCGCTCCCGCTCCCCCCAGCCGATCCACGCGTCCCGGCAAGGCAGTTGAGTCGCGCCGGCCGTGAAGAGAAGGCGGCCCAGCCGGCGGCCCTGTCCGTCCAGCAGGAAGTACCGCAAGTGGCGCCCGAACGGCCGCCGGTAGCCAAGGTAATGATGCCGACCGACCAATCCATTCCAGGCCTCGATGTCCGCCGCTTCCGTCGCCAACCGCAGCGAAAGCGGCGCCAACTCCTGCAGCCCGCACGCGATCGCCGCCTCCGGCGCCCCGCACTCTTGCCCCGCCGGCGGCTTCTGCGGACTCCGGTACATCGATTCCCGCTTCGCCGGAAGCGTCAGCATGCCCAGCTCCTCCAACTGCTCCAGCATCCGAAGGCAGGCCTGCACCCGGTAGCCGCCGCTCGGCGTGAACCAGCCCAGATGCTCGCAGATCGTAGATCCCAACTCCCGCCGGCTCAGCCCCGGAAACAGCGACACCGTCGCCTGGATGTCGGCAATCTGGCGGCGCCGCAGCCGTTTGCCGAAAAACGTCGTCGACTTCAGATTCGCGATCCGCGGATCCATCGCAGCCTTCCCGAATCAAACCGATTCGCGCATACGATGCCAGAAACCGCGCAGCGACGCAAGCCGCCGCCGCGCCCTCCCCGCGGAACGGAACTCCTCCAAACAACTCAAAGCTTTACGGGAAAACCGGACATATCCAAAAGAATCTTCTCAAAAGTCAATGCCATTGAGTAGCGGACCGATTGCGCCGTCGTCCCCGGCGCGCGGGCAACCCTGCTGCGCGGCCAGCCACCCAGAACCAGCGCAATCGCCCGCAGACACGCGCCTGAGGGACGCTCTTGCATTCGCTGGCCAAGTCGTGCAATTCTACCGATCTGGAGTCGGCGCGGGTGATGGGAACAGGTGCGATCATGCCAAACCTCCTATGCTGACATTTTCAAGTACTCAACATAGGGGAAATCGCCGCCCGCTGCACACTATATGTTGCGACAAGCGGACAAAATAAGAACGAGTCAAGACATAGTAAAATTCATATAATCTGTCGGAGGAGTCTTCCAATGAAATCTCGAACGACACGACGCAACATACTTAAGATTATTGGCGCAGGTTCGCTGGCCGGACTTGCACCGCTCAGTGTATTGGCACAAGCGCGCGGACGGGTGCTGGTCGTTGGAGGCGGCTTCGGCGGTGCCACTTGTGCTCGCTATCTTCGCCAAATCGCCCCGAATATCGACGTCACGATTATCGAACCATCACCTGCGTTCGTCACGTGTCCTTTCAGCAATACTGTTATCGCCGGTCTCAATGAGATCGAAGCGGTGACCCATGCATTTGACGGTCTGCGCGCAGCAGGTGTGACAGTCGTACAGGACCGGGTCATGGGTATCGACGCCGATGCCAATACTGTGCGGCTGGCTGGGGGTGCCACACTTAGCTATGACCGGCTGGTGGTGTCGCCTGGGATCGACTTCAAGACCACTATGATCGAAGGCTACGACGACGACGCGTCCGAAGTCATGCCCCACGCGTGGAAGGCAGGCGTACAGACGCTGCTCTTGCGTCGGCAGATTGAGGAAATGGACGACGGTGGTGTCGTCATAATGACGATTCCGGCAAACCCAATCCGTTGCCCGCCGGGCCCCTACGAGCGCGCAAGCCTGATCGCGTATTACTTGAAGACAAGAAAACCGCGCTCTAAGATCCTGCTGCTCGACACCAAGGACAAGTTCTCCAAACAGGCGCTCTTCATTGAGGCTTGGGAAGCGCTCTATCCCGGGATCATCGAATGGGTGCCATTCGCGCAGGCCGGCAATCTTTTGAGCGTTGATAAAGGCACCAAAACGGTTGTGACCGAATTCGCGCGTGCGTCGGGCGACGTCGTCAACGTGATTCCGCCGCAACGCGCCGCGAACATCGCACGCGATGCCGGTCTTACAGAAGATGGAGACTGGTGTGTCGTGAATCAGGCGACCTTCGAATCCGCAGTTGCCCCGGGAATTCACGTCCTAGGTGACGCAGCGATTGCAGGCGCAATGCCGAAGTCGGGCTTTTCGGCCGGCAGCCAAGGCAAGATGTGTGCCGCCGTGATCGCCGCGATTCTGGGCGGCAAGCCGCTTCCCGAACCCTCGTTTATCAACACTTGCTACAGCCTTGTCGCGCCGGATTACGGGATATCGGTAGCTGCGGTCTATCGGCTTGGAGACGATGGCAAGATCACCGCAGTGGAGGGTGCCGGCGGTGTGAGCCCGTCGGGCGCCAGCACCGAATTCCGGCAAAGCGAGGCAAACTATGCGAGGGGCTGGTACAAGAGTATCACGTCTGAAATTTTTGGCTGAAGAAGGACATGACGCCAGTTGCACGAGGTTTGTTCATGACTTCGTTTGCTGCGTTCATGGCGATATCGGTGTGCACAGGACAATGCTTCGGGGGTTTTTCAGCCTTTAACGTCTGAGTTCAGAAACCCTGGAAGGGGACGGCGCATTGTGGCCGATGCCGAGAACGTCACGTGTCTGATTTGCCATGTGTTGCCGTTGCAAGAAGAATCCGACAGGGGAGCAATCGGTCCATCATTGATCGGTGTCGGTGACCGTTTGACCGAGGCTGAATTGCGCTAGCGCCAGCGCCTGGTCGATCCGAAGGGGTTGAACCCCGAAACAACAATGCCGTCCTACTACCAGAGGCCTTTGCGCTGTTCTGACCCATTGGCTTGTCGAGCGTTTCACAGCGTTCAGATTCTCTTCACCCCAAGGAATCCCCTGAATACGCCGTCAAGCCGGCGAATTTCGCCCGGCTGGCGGCATTTCCACCCCACGCCGCCCATGCTCCGGAATTCAGAGAATTGTAATATTTTTCAGCCGGATACGAGACACTTCGCTGGAGTTTGCCGCCGTCATGTGCTAGAATAGGTGTGAATTAAAGAAGCATGGTTCCACGGAGGGGACGACATGACGGCCTCAAACAACCTACCGTTTTCCTGGGCGGATGTCGAACAGCGCCCCGAACTCCAGCGCCTGCAACGGGTGCTGGATGCGATGCCGGACGGCGACATCCTGGACGCGCTCGAAGAGCGGCGCGGGCACGGGCGCGACGATGATCCGGTGGTGGCGATGTGGCGGGCGATGCTGAGCGGATTTCCGGCGCTCCCCCGGCAAAGCGCGCCGAAGCGGGTGGTGTCGGAGGCGGGCGGCGAGACGGTGATCTACCTTCCGCAGCCGCTGCGCGATCCGGCGCCGGACGCCTGCAACTTCAGCCGGTTCCTGCGGGCGGTGATGGAACTGGAGGAGGAGCAGGGGATGATCGGCGCCATGATCCCGAATCAATCTATGTGATCACGCACATCCGGACGATGCGCGAGCAGCTGATGGAGGAAGCGGACGATTTCGGCGAATTCCTCGGCTACGACGGCAAGGCGATGGAGAGCCATTCGACGGGCGCCAGCAACCGGGTCACGGGCAAGACCTCGGATCCGGACGCGGATTGGGGCAAGCACGAGACGCACGGGATCCACGCCCAGACCGGCAAGCCCTGGAAGAAGATCAAGAGCTGGTTCGGCTACCGCGTCCATACGATTGCCGACACGCAGTACGAAATCCCGGTGGCGGCCAGCGTGACACGGGCTTGGGTGTCGGAAGTCAAGGAGCTGGAGTGGCTTTCGGAACGGCTCTTCGAGGAGACCCCGGCCCTGGCGGAGCGCTGCAAGGAGTTCAGCGCCGACCGCAGCCTCGACAGCGGCCCGCTGAAAGCCACGCTCTGGGACCGGCACCGGATCCGCCCGCTGATCGACAGCCGGGCGCTGTGGAGCGCCGAAAAGAAGCAAGCGGGCTACGACCCGGCCAAGCCGATTTCGCGCCCGCTCTTCCAGGGCCGCAACGACTGCATTCACCATACCGAGAGAGGGGAGGTGATCTGCAAGCGCCCGGCCACCGGAACCGAGCGCCCGATGGCGTTCCAGGGGTTCGAGGCCGACCGCTCGTCGCTCAAATACCGTTGCCCGGCCGCCGCCTGCGGCTTCGCATGCGAGGGACGGGACGACTGCCACAAAGGCGCCGGCTCCAAGGCGGGGGCGTTCGGCCGGGTGATCCGCATCGGACTGGAGAAGCACAACCGCCGCATCTTCACCCCGACCCGGCAGGGCAGCCCGTCCTGGCGGAGCGGATCCAATCGCCGGAGCGCGATGGAGCGCATCTACAGCCGCCTCGACAATGGCTTCCGGTTCGAGCGCCACACCATTCGCGGCAAGGCGAAGATGACCGCCCGGGTCGGCCTCGCGATGGCGGTGATGATGGCCCTGGCGCTCGGCCATCTCCGCGCTGGCCGCAAGCAACAAATGCGATCCCTGGTTGGCGCCATACCGGTCCACGACACCGGATGGGGTTCCCCACTGCATCGCCGCCGAAACCGTACGGTAGCGAGACCGGGCCGCGCCCCGATTCCGCCCGCGGGGCTCGCGGCCGCCAAAACGGCCTTGTTCGCCGGAATGCCGCCGAACTCAAGCCGACCCTGGCGCCTCGGCGCCGCCGGAAGGCAGCAAAAGGTCGATGCAGACCCCGCCAGCTACCCCACGAAAGGCGGCCCGAACAAAAAAATTGGCTACAGCGCAAACGCGTCTACCAGGTCGACGGGCTGTAGCGCGTGGCTGAGTCCTACAGGGGCCGGACAATCTATACGGCGCAAGAGATCCAAGACGTCGTGGCCTACCCTGCCTCACTGAAGGAGCCGAAATGACTCCCACATTTCGTGCAGTCCTTGCGGCAATGGCCACCTCGGTATCCGTGAGCAAACCCTCGGCGGCCCGACCGCTCGATCTGGCGGTCTACGAAAGCGAGGGGCGCCAATCCGGGTATTTGTTCCTTGATGCAGCGACTCGAACGCTGCAGGACGACGATTTTCAGAATTCCGGGTCCTTGGCGCTGCCGCGCGGAGAACAACTCTGGTCCACACCTGACGGGACAGAAGAAAAATCTTGCGCATCTTACCATGGTGTCAAACGACAACTACGATGGCCAGCTGAGACGGCAATTAAACGGGTGGCAGCTAGGTATCCCGCTTACGACCCAGAGGCTGGCAGCCTTCTCAATCTCGAGTTGCGGATCAACCGGGAACGGGAAGTTCGTATGGGGGCTGCGCCGCTGGCTTACGAATCCGATGCCATGCTTGCGCTTAGTGCTTGCATATCCGCACAGTCCTCAGGCATGCCGATCGCTGTGCAGGTCGACGGACCGGCTGCCGTCTATTTCGAGGCCGGCCAAGCGTTCTACTTCCGTCGGCGGGAGCAACTGGATCTCGCTTGCGGCCAGTGTCACAATGACCTCGTCGGCCAGAGGCTGCGTGGCGATACGATCAGCCGGGGCCAGATAATCGGTTTTCCAATCCACCGGTTGATTTGGCGAAAGCTTGCCTCACGTCACCGAATTATTGAGTGGTGCAACACTTCGCTGCGCGCCGGGCCGTTTCCGTATGGCTCCGAGGAATACCTCGCTCCGGAACTCTACATGGCTTGGCGAGGGCGCGGACTGCCGATTGAGTCACCTGCAGTCCGCGAGTAGCCGGAGTGTCACATTCGCGGGGTCGAGCGACGACACACTTCCTCAAAAGGTAGGCTGCGCTGATTGCACGCCACGCTGGTCGTGCCGCTCATTTGCGCTTCATTGGCAAGTCCGTTCCACTTGTTGGCCTGGCTCAAGCTTCTCTCAACCCCTAGACCGTTGGCATAAAGGCTGGCAAGGCGGAACATTGACGGCACGTGCATTTGCTTGGCCGCCAGCATATACCACTCGCGTGCCTCGGAGTAGTCCCGCGCTACGTGGGTTGCGTTCTCATAATAGCTTCCCAGTTTGAACTGCGCCAATATATCCCCGCCCTCGCCGGCAATCCGATACCAGTTGAGTGCGGTCTCGATATCCTGGTCCACGCCTTCTCCGACCTCAAACATCAACCCCAAGTTGAATGCCGCGGCACTGTTGCCGTGGTCGGCGGCTAGCCGATACCAGCGCGCGGCCTCGGCGGCATCTTTGCCGATTCCTTGTCCTTGATCGTAGAGAATACCGATGTCCAATTGTGCGACTGGATCGCCCGCCTCTGCAAGCGGCATCCAAGCCGCAAAAGCGGCGGCGAAATCCCCGTTTCGGTAGGCCGCCCCCCCATCTTCGAATGGGCCGCCGGATGCAGTTCCGAAAAGCAAAAGATTCAACGCGATGCCAGCTAGAATCGATCTATGCATTGCTATCTCCCATGTTCGCTGAAGCCCAATATGAATGGCCCACGCATCGGCTCCGGGCAAGGCCAGTGCCTGATTTCCCTACGCGGTAAGTTGCATTCGCTCTTTGCGCTTCTGTCCAACAGATATTACTTACGCCAATTGAAATGTGAAGTGCAACATGGGGCACGAGACAATTTTTTTCATTTTCCGATTTCCGGATTTGGGGTCACCTTTCATGGATGGGTTGCGAGGATTTTCGGTCCTGACAGAGCGGTACCGAATGACGGCACCGAGGTGCAGTTCGATGATTTTGTAGCGAAGAGCATTGGGGCGCACGTCAGATTTTTTGGATTGCTGGAATTTTGCGGCCCGCATCGGATTGATGCTGGTTTCCCGCCAACAACTAAAAAGAAACCAAGTGAGCTGTACGATGTCTTCAAAATTCGGCGACGGGTAACCCGGACGTCGGCGCGGGGTTTCAGTAGACTGGATCGACGCGGTGGTCGACAGGCACTTGGGTCCGGGTCCGATCACCGGTTTGAACCTGGAAGCGGTTGAGACGGCGCTTTTGCGCGATGTCCGCGCGCTTGCGGCGGAGTCGCTGTCGCGGCGGCTGAACGCGGACCGCTCGGACCACGATGGTCCGCGGACCGCATGCAGCTGCGGAGAGAAGGCGCAGTGCCGCGGGAACCGGTCAAAAAATTTTTTGACGAAACCCGGCGGCATCGAACTGGAGCGGGCCTGCTGACGCTGCGGGAATTGCGGCCGCGGGATTTTTTCGCGCGACGCCGCGCCCGGCGTGGAAGGCGCGTCGCCGTCTCCCTCGGTTTTGCGGATGACCGGCGAAGCGGCGGCGCACGCGGGTTTCGCGTCGGCGAGCCGCCTGCTGGCTGAACGGGTGGCTCTGCGGCTCTGCGCGAAACAGGTGGAGCGCGCCACCGAGGCGCTTGGGGTCGAGATCGCGGCCGACGAGCGGGAGGCGGTCGAGGCGGAGCGTCCGTCGGCGCCGACGATGCAAATCGGCATCGACGGCACCGGCATTCCGGCCGGGAAGTCGGAGCAGGAGAGCCGCAAGGGCAAGCAGCCGGACGGTTCGGCGAAGACCCGCAATTACAAGCTGGCTGTGGTGTGGACGGCGGAGAAGCGCGACAAGGAGACGGGACTTGCGATGCGTGATCGCGGCTCCGCCAGTTTCACGGCGGCCATCGAGAGCGCTCCACGCCGGGTCGTCATCAGCGACGGAGCGCCTCGGATCTGGAATCTCCACTCCGGGACCTGCCCCGGAGCGATCGAGATCCTGGACCTGTTCCACGCGAAGGAGCACCTCACGGACGTTGCAAAGGCGGTCTGCGACGCCGGCTCAGAACTGGCCGCCGCATGGACCGCGAAAAGGCAAGCGGAACTGGGGGAGGGCCGGATCCACGCCGTCCCCGGGGCGCTCGGCAAACTTGCGCCGCGCTGCGAGCAGGCACGGAAATGCCGCAGCTGCGCCGCCGGCCGCGACCGCATGCGGTACGCGAATTTTCGGGAGATGGGACTGTGCGTGGGTTCCGGCGTGGTCGAGGCCGGTTGCAAGAACATCGCCGGCGCACGGCTGAAGCGCTCGGGAATGCACTGGAGGGGTGCGGGGCGCCAACGCCATTCTCGCCATGCGACGCTGTGTGCCCGATGGAGGTTTCGAGGATTTCCGGGAAAATCGGGCGTTCAAAAAACAAGCGGCCTAAAGACTTTGACGTGCAAACTCCTTGAACTTTGCCCTTGCGTTGACAGCGCCAATCTGATAACATTCCTATGAGCGACCTCGAACCTCTGTTCACGATCTGATAGCATGCTCGTGAGCGACCTCTGATGTCTGTTTACGGTTGTGGGTTAATCGCGCGGTGGTTCTATCGGTTTCTCGTCGTCCAATGGGAGGAGATAACACATGAGTTTCTCATTATCTGTGAACGCGAAGAGTTATGACATTGATGTCGAACCGGAAACTCCGCTACTTTGGGTTATTCGGGATACAATCGGCCTGACAGGCACAAAGTTTGGTTGCGGGATCGCCGAGTGCGGATCCTGCATGGTTCACATCAATGGTCAACCCACAAAATCCTGCAACATCAACGCGGCATCCGCGAGTGGAAAAGAGATCACTACGATTGAGGGGCTCTCACCTGACCGAAGCCACCCAATCCAGCGTGCTTGGATAGAGCATTCGGTTCCACAGTGCGGATATTGTCAGTCCGGCCAAATCATGTCCGCGGCAGCATTGCTTGAACGCAATCCGGAACCTTCGGATGGCGAGATCAACGCCGCGATGGCAGACAACATTTGCAGGTGCTCGACGTATCCTGCAATACGTGCGGCGATTCACACGGCCGCGGAAATCAATCGTGGATAAGGGAGGATAAGATGTCTTACATTGAAGTCTCACGCCGCACCTTCGTCAAGACCGCAGTAGCCGCCGGAGGCGGTATGGCTCTCGGTTTCTTTGTGCCCGGATTGCCTAAGGCGCTTGCGGCCACGACGACCGCAAGCCCCTGGGTCGAAGGCGAAGGCGTCGAAGTAAACGCGTGGCTGACGATCGACGAGAACAGCATCGTCAACATTCGCTGCCCGCACACGGAGATGGGCCAGGGTGCGCTGACCTCCGTGGCGATAATGATCGCCGAGGAACTCGACGTACCTTGGGAAAACGTGCGCTCGGTTATGGCGTCGGCCAACCGCCACGTCGCTGAAGGCGAGGTCTACGTCAGCATGTCGACCGGAGGTTCCGCCCTCGTTCGCCGCCGGCACACGCACATCATGCAGGCCGGCGCCTCTGCGCGCGAGCGGTTGAAGCAGGCCGCAGCCGACGCTTGGGGTGTGGACCGCACTGCGGTCACCGCGAAACAGGGCATGCTGACCGCCGGCAGCAATAGTGCGACCTACGGCGAATTTGCCACCGCGGCGGCGGCGGTAACTCTGGCCGAGGAACCGGCGATCAAGGCCTACGGCGACTGGTGGCTTGTGGGCAGTGCTATTCCGCGAGTCGACGTTGAGCACAAGGTCGACGGCAGCGCGATTTATCCGATCGACGTGCGCCTCGACGGCATGGTCTACGCTGCGGTGCAGGCCTGCCCGGTACCGCAGGGCAAGCTGATGAGTTACGACTTCGACGCGGTCAAGGACCGGCCCGGAGTTATTGCCGCGGTCGAACTGCCGCAGGTTGCCGAGGAGCTAGCAAATTCCGACATGCGCAGCGGCGTCGCGGTGGTAGCCGACACCTATTACAGGGCGAAGACTGCACTGTCGCTGATGCCGATCGAATGGGATTACGGGCCCGGCGCCGATAACAGCTACGACAAGATGACCGCGGCCGCACAG
This sequence comes from Rhodobacterales bacterium, assembly GCA_965219495.1. Classification (GTDB taxonomy): domain Bacteria; phylum Pseudomonadota; class Alphaproteobacteria; order Rhodobacterales; family CAZPXZ01; genus CAZPXZ01. Next base: position 4,234,111 of record OZ244777.1, on the reverse strand, counting down.
AACCTCCTAGGAATGGAGGCCGAGCATGCGGAGGAGGTCCGCGGCGATCCACGACCGATCCTCGCTTCTGCAACGAACGTGGTGACCGGCGACTATTCGCGACCCTTCGAGGCGCATGCAACGATGTGCCCACCCTCGGCGGTCGCAAATGTGACGGCGGACCGGGTCGACGTCTGGAGCTTCACCCAGAACGTTTCCTCGACGCTGCTGCTCGCCGCCGAGCAGGCCGGGCGAGATCCCAAAGACGTCTACGTCCATGCCTGCTATCAGGGCGGCGCCTTCGGCAACGGCAACCAAACGGACGTGCCGCGTCAGGCAGTCGAGATCTCCAAGCAGATCGGGCGACCGGTCAACGTCACCTGGGCGCGTGAAGACGAGATCATGCAGGACCGCTCCCGTCCACCGGTCTGGGCGCGGTTTAGTGCCGAGATCGGCGACGACGGGCTGCCTACGGCGATGCTCAGCCGCGCCGTCGGTGAAAGCCTCAGGGGCCGTTACGCGGACCGCAACATCGCCAACATGCCCTACCAGGTGCCCAACTACCGCTACGAGCGGCACGAGGTGTACAACCACATCCCGATCGGCCCGCACCGGGCCCCGGGCGCCAACAATAACGTCTTTTGCATCGAGCAGTTCGTCGACGAGATGGCACTAGCCGCCGGCTGGGACCCGCTCGAGTGGCGGATCAAGATGACCGTGGGCAACGAGCCTTGGCAGCGCGTGCTTCTGAAGATCAAGGAGGTGTCAGGCTGGACAACGGATCTGCCCAAGGGACAGGGCATGGGCATCGGTATCGCCGAGGATCACGGCTCGATCGTCGGGACGGTGGCCACCGTCGAGGTAACGCGACGGGGCAGACTCTTCGTCGACAAGGTGCTGGTCGTCTCCAACAGCGGCTACGTCCTAAATACCCTCGGCTCCGAGGAGCAGTGCTTCAGTGGCGTCGGATGGGAGCTTAGCCACGTGCTAAATGGTGGGCTAGGCATGGAGAACGGGTGCTTCACCAACGCTAACTTCGACAACTACCACATGTTGCGGATGTCGGACATGCCGGAGGTCGAAACCGTATTCGCACTGTCGGAGGACGGCTGGTGGGGTGGCTATGGAGAGCCGTCCGGCCCACCGACGCCAGCAGCCGTTGGCAATGCGATTTACTTCGCAAGCGGCAAGCGCGTTCGCACCACGCCAATCCTGCAGTATGACCTGAGCTGGGCCTGATCTGCCCAAGGCCGGCCTTCTGGGGCCGGCCGAAACTCCAATATCCTCCTGCACCCGGACGGCTCCGCCTCCGGGTGCAGGAGTTTCAAAGTTTAAAGAAAGTCCGACGGGACGGAAACGTGAAGAGGCTTGCGCTTGGCCTTCTTTTGCTGGTTGTCGTCGGGATTACAGGTGCATTCGCATACGCGCTTCGGTTCGTGCAACTCGAGGCCATCGCCCGCCCAGACAGCGTAAGCTTCGACCGGCGCCTAGTCGAACGCGGAGCGTTTCTCACCGGTCTGGGCAACTGCAAAGTCTGACATACCAGGACTGGCGGACGCCGTTTCGCCGGCGGGCGCGCTCCCGAGACACCTTTTGGTGTGATCTACACGACAAAAATTACGCCGGACCCCGCCACCGGGATCGGAACTTGGTCTGAGGACGCCTTTGTCCGCGCCATGCGCGAGGGAGTGGACCGCGAGGGTTGTCACCTCTATCCTGCCTTCCCCTATGACTATTTCACGCGGGTTTCGGATGATGATCTCGGCGCGATTTACGCCCATCTCATGAGCATCAAGCCCGTTGAGGCCGAGACTCCAGCGAATGAGTTGCGCTTTCCATTCAATCAGCGATTGCTGCTTTCCGGGTGAAAGCTGCTGTTTCTTCGAACCGGCGCGTTGGAGCCGGACGAGACCAGGGACGAAGAGTGGAACCGCGGCGCATACATCGTCGAAGGACTGGGCCACTGCGGCGCGTGCCATTCCAAACGCAACCAGCTGGGCGCGACCGCCAAGAACGGTGCTGATGCCGATGCGGGCGGTTGGGCCGAGGGATGGTATGCCCCGCCGCTCAACGACGCGACCCCAGCCCCGATCCCTTGGACCCAGATTGCACTTGTAAACTATCTGATCGATGGCTGGGACAAGGACCACGGTGCTGCCGCCGGGCCTATGGGACCCGTAGTGAACGATCTCTACGACCAGTCGGAAGACGACGTCTTCGCTATTGCTGCCTATCTGATGTCTATCAAGGGTGGCGGCTTGCCCGCGGATGAACAGGAGCGCATTGCGGCTGCGATCCGCTGGAAAGCCGAGACCTTGCAATGGGTTCACCCGGATGCCCCGCCAAATCCTGGAGACGCCGCGGCTACATCCGGTGCGGCCGTCTTCGAGCGCGAGTGCGCGCGCTGTCACAAGGTCGGCGGTGAACCCGTGCCACTTGCCCTGTCGACAGCGGTTCAGGCTCCCTCCGCCAGCAACCTGGTGATGGCGGTCTTCCAAGGTGTGCCCGCCTCTCGCTGGGCACCTAGTCGTTCCATGCCCGGCCGGTCACTTCAGATCGCCGACCAAGAGATGGCAAATCTTGCGACATTTGTTCGAGCCCGCTTCAGCGACCGGTCGCCATGGCAGGACATCGGTAACTCCATCCCGAATGCGCGAGCATTGTCCGACTAGCCCGCATCCGTCACCAATCCAAGATGATGGTCGTTTTCACTCGTGATCGGCCGCGATCGGACACGGTGGTGCTTTCAAGTTGACTTTTTTCGGGGATCCGACCGGCTTTCGCCGGCTGTTCTCGTTCTATTCCGGACGCAACTTCGTTTTTCCGGGCACCGCGCACCCCCTGCGGCGTGTTGCGGACACACCTGCCCCTCAGTGTCCCGGGTCTTTCATCCCCCCATTGTAGTATCCAGACTTCTGATCATGTTTTGCTCTTTCAGGGCATGGTAGGCTCTTGTTGTGTGTTTGAGAATGACGTATCCCTCACAGACCTTTTGTGTTCCCGGCATTGGCTGCTGTTTTCGGGGGTGGAAGCCGACGAGGCTTGCCAGATCGATGACGAAAGTCCGGATGTCGGGCATAATTCCCGGCGGCGGTGGTGCGCGAATGACATTGAGATGCTGGAGCTGGATATACGATATGAAGATTTCGTCGTCGGTGATGACATCGAAGGCGAGGCACTTCCGGAATTCGTCGGCATCGTTGAGCCGCGGGTCCTTGATACGGGTGCGGACCTTGAGGACCTTGAAACATTCCTCGATGGTCCATTGACGTTCGTACCAGGAGATGACGGTATTGGCGGTTTCGGCGTCGGCCTGTCCTTCGGTGGTTAACAGCAGCCAGTTGAGGGGGTCCTTGCCGGCGGGCGGGTTGGGCTCGATGGCGGAGACCGCGAGCATTGTAGGCGGCGCCTGATCGGCGGCGTCGCGTGGCGGCGCCAGCGTTACGCGGACGGCCCGCAGATCGAGTTTCGCCGTGCGCTTGTTGCGTGCCCGCCTGCCGCCGCCGGCGCCGATCTCGACCGTGCGCCCGGTCAGCCGCGGCTGCGCCGCCACATGGTCCCACAGATCGATCCGTTCTCCCTCGCCGGTGATCACCGTTGGCAGATATCCCCGGCGCACAGCCCCAGCCCGGCAAGAAGCAGTAAAATGGCGCGATCACGAACGCCACCGGGCGCCGTGACCTCACAGGACCCGATCACACGCTCGATATCCTCCGTGGGGATGTAACGCGGCAGGGTCGAGAGCCCGCCCATTCGCGGGAGACGGAACCGCATTGACAAGGCTCGCGGGACACGCGTCCGTCGAGGCGACAAAGCGCAGGTACGTGCGCATGGCACCCGTAATTGTCTTGGCGTGTGGCAAGCTCGTTTTCGCGAAGCGGCGAAGCAGAACCTGACGAACCAGGACGGCGGCGTACCGGCTCGGGTCCGTCCGGAGATCGTCGAGAAGAGAGGACACTTTGCGGTCATGCAATTCGATTGATGCGGCCGATATGCCGCGGTGCTGTTCCAGCCAGAGACAGAATGCCTCCAGTTTGCGTTTGCTTCCTTTGCCTTGGCGCCACGAAGGCATCGGGCGCCACCCCCCGCTCCGCCAGGTAGTTCGCGAACAGTTTTATGACCACCTCACAACGCCTTGCCGCCCGGAGCTTGTTGGGCGTCACGGCGTAGCCGTGGCACAGGCAGTCATGTCCAGGAAAGGATCCGACGACATCTGCAGCGATGGCTTTGATCGGCGTTCTCGATCGATGGAGCCAGATCAGAAAGTGCCGGACAAACTTGCGGTAATCACGAAGGGCGGATGGTCGAAAGCCTTCCTTCGCGCGGTGTTCCAGGAAATCCTTCAGCGGTCGAAAACAAAATTGAATCTTGTCAGGATGATCAGTCTTTCCGCTGATCTCAAGGAATTGCACCAAACGGATTGCGTGCCGCATTGTCGCCGCGCCGAGCCCGGGCTCGCGCCTTGGCCAGGGATTGCCCTGGAGTGAAACAAGACAGCGGCACTCATGGTCCCGGAAGGCCAGCAGCGCCGCATCATCCACCGCCTTCTGCCTGGTGCCACTCGCACGCGTCCACGCCAGAAAGTGCCTCGCTGTACCGAGACGGAGCCGGATTTGTTTCTCGGCGATACCTGCCTGCTGCACGTAGTTGTCGAACTCGAACAATAGTCCCGAGTACAGGCCAACCGTAGCATGCCACAAAAGCTCCTGATCGTTTGCTGATCGCATCTTGGTTCTCCTTTGTTTGCGGATTCAAGCAAGGAGAAAGAAAAGATCTATGGAAAGTGTTTCGGTCACAGAACTCAATGTGGACAATGCTGTAAGGCTTCAACTCACCTTAGTTGTTGGATTACCATAAGCCGGTAAGGTCTTCGCCTACCTGTCGCGCTACACCCACCGGGTCGCCATCGGCAACGGCCGCATCATCGCCTTCGACGGGGAGAGCGTCTCCTTCCGGTGCCGCGGGCCGAAGCCGCCCGGGCAGACGAAACTGCGCTACCGCACCGAGACCATTCCCGTGGAGGCGTTCATCACGCGTTTCCTCATCCACGTCCTGCCGGACAAGCTGCACCGCATCCGCCACTTCGGGATTCTCGCCAACGGCCGCCGCGGGAATACCCTCGAGGCGGCACGCCGGGCTCTCGGGACAACCGGCCCGGGGCCAGAAACGGAAGCTAGGGATGCCGCTGACGGCGGACCGCAGGATGAAACCCGCAGCAACGACGACGCGGGACCCGCCCCCTGTCCCCATTGCGGCGGGTCCTTGCGGCATGTCAGCGCAATCCCCGCCGGGTGGCAAAGACCGGGTCCGGGCCGGGACCCGCCGGAGGCGTCATCTCGATGAACCTGCTGTCTGCAGCAAGGTCGCACACACCGGCCAATGCTTCCGCTCGGTCTCCGGTTCGGTCCAGGCCGTGCCGTTTCGAAAATACCGCTCCGATGCGGCCCAACAGGCGCCGAAAACGACCGGATCGCCCGTCGTCGAGGCGTCGACACTGTCCTAAGAGCCGGACACTGTGACCGGCGCTGGGCATTGCCGCAAACCACTTTCCCCATAGCTCAGAAATCGTTCCCCGCAGCCTCGTTCAATCAGATTAGTCCGGATCTCCGAACCCGACCAATCTTAAGATTCTGCACTTCAGACCAGAACTTGCCTTCTATCGAGGACAGAAAGCACAAGAGGAGGGCCACATTGAAAAACCCTGTCCACGATATTCACTGAAAATGGTTCGTAGCCAACTGTGGGGAGATGAAAGGAAACCAGCGGCGCGCGCCGTCACGCCACGGCCAAGCCGAACGGGCTAATTTGTCCGCTTACTTCGTTCGATCGGATGAAGTCAGCTGACCAGAATCGGTGACTTGCTCGTATATGTGTGGCTTTCAGTTTCATACCACTTGAACTGGAATTGGCCGGACTTTTCTGCCCTCACGTAAAACTGAAAATACGGGTTCGTCGCTACAGCCGCATAAGGTCGGGTACGGAAGAATTCGATTCCGTCGAAGCTGCACGCGAAGCGAGAGACGATGCGTTCGCGAATCCACTCTAGGGTGCTGTTCAGCCTCAAACCAGTTTCCTGAGGGTGCGAGATGATCGCACGAATCGGAATGATCTCACCGCGCGTGGCATGCGCGGGCACGCTGACGCGGGTTTCGGGCTCAAAGGCGAAAACCTCGTCCTGAGTGCCGATGCCAACTTGACCGCAAGCGCCGAAGCTGACCGAGACGTCGCGATCGACCCTCAGGTGACGGCCGTCAGCCATCCGGGCCACAGCGGTGACCGTCTGCGAAATCTCCAGACGGATTCGGGTAGAGAATTCGGCCCGGCCCGCCATCGGCTTCATCCACGCGGAAAGTACGTGGGGGGTCGGGTTCTCGTGTGCGAGGATGTGCAAGACAACCGGGTAATCCATGTCTGACATTGCTGAGTCGATACGAACAGAAAGCGGGACCGAACTTCCGAAGTCCGCGTGCCGCGGCAAATCGAGAGTAATGCCGCCGTACTCGAATTCCACATACCCGAAGAAGTTACGGATCGCGTCCTCGGCGTCACGCCATAGGCCATCTAGCCCTTCTAAATCCGTGACTTTCGGTCCGGCAAGAGCGTCTGCAGCAAACCCACCTGCAATTCCTGCGCATGCGGTTTTGAGAAGCATCCTTCGGGTCAATTCGTAGCGATCGATCATTCTGTGCTCCAAAGCTACACAGGTGAATCCGCTTCCACTCAGCACCATCAATAGTTAGTATGAGGTGTCGAGCCCACAGTCAAGACCCGCGTGTTGAATCACTTGCAATACTGACTTGGTGGTTTGAATCCAACACTTGCAACCCTCTCTTCCCGGCGGTGATGATCTTTTCGGGATCGGCGGTCCACCTGAACGGCTTCGCTTCATTGCAGTTGTGTTCCTTGATGAACCGACGGATGGCCACCTCGCACTCGGTGACGGAGTTGAAGCCGGCGTGCTTCAGACGCCGCCTGGTCAGTTTCGCGAAGAACCCCTCGACCGCGTTCAGCCTGGAGGACGAGGTGGGCGTGAAATGGAACGTCCGGTTGGGATGCCGCGCGGGGCGGTGCGGGAAGCAGGTCGCGCATCCAAGAAGGGAATGGCGTCAGCACCGCAAACGCATGGATTGGCGCCCGAAGAGGTGCAGGAGCCGAAGGGTGTCGATCGCAATCTCGGGAGGTAGCGTCGCGAGATCCATGGCCGGCTTCTTGCTGCTTTTGCACCCGGCGCTACACGGAACTTCGGATGAGCGAAAGCCTTGCTCGGCACCCTGGCGTGGGATGGAAGAATAGCGGTAGCCGTGCCCGCCGCGATTACGTGATCCGCGCAAATGGGTAGTTCTGCCGGCGCGATCGAGTCGATTCCGTCGACCAAGCTGGGAATCTATCGCTCAGCAACGTACAACATAGTCGCAACGTCGGAAGGCATTCTCAGGCCGTAGTCTGCTTCGAACTTGGCCACGCCACCGACTATGTTTCGGAACGATGACGCGACCAGCACCGCTTCTGTTCTCGCAGCTTGAAGATCAGTCTTGGCTTCGCACCAGTCGTGCTGGACGCAGTGAGCCATCGCGCGGAAAAAGTGCCCATCTCTAATTCTCCGGTAGGGCCGTGATAGGCCCCCATTCGCATGATGGAGATTGCCTTGTCGTAATCCTGAATGGCCTCGTCTAGGGACCGGCGTTCCAGATACACATTTCCGCGGTCGATGAACGCGGCAGCCAGAACCGGCTGCAACCGCAGCGCCTCATCAAGATCGGCCATCGCCCGGTCGGCACTGCCTTGCTTTCTGTACGCGTTGCCGCGCCCGTGGTACGCCTCCGCCATCTCTGCGTCCATGGCCGGCGCGTCTTCGAAGTCGCATAAGGCGAGGTCAGTCGCGCCCTGGAACAGGTGAGCCTCCCCGCGCCTGCAATAGATTTTTTTCTGAGTCCCGCCCTGGTTTTTTCGATGAAATGCGTGAAGAGGTCGACGACCTGTTCCGGTTCGAAATCGAAAATGTAGCAGCCTGTCGGACCGGGCGTTGTTGGGATCACGTTTATCGAGAACATGCTTCTCTTGTCGTCTTTGTAGACGATCCCCCTCTGCTGGTAAGCGTGGCGCAATTTTGTCAGCTCGATGTCGACAAATTTCGCCTCCAGGCAAGGTCTCAATTCGACAGCGATGTCGTACGGCGGTTTGGTCAGTGACTCTTGAAACTCTCGCGCATAGCCGCTTCGACCCGGAGTCTGGTGCCTGATGAATCCGTGGATGTCGTTGAAGACGGTCCTCTCGGAGATCCCGTGAAAGCGCTCCAGGAACGAAAGGATGCTTCCCTTCAGATCGGCTGGGACGACGACGGTCTCTTCGCGAGCGTTGGGCACGATGAACCCCCTTCAAGGACGAACGAACACGCTCTTCTGGAAGACGACCCTGTTGATGGTCTGCTTCGGCCTCACCAGGGTGTCCGTCTCGGGCCAGTGCAACACCACCCTGCCGTCCTTCCCGTCGCCCTTGACGCTCGCGAAGAACAGCGCGATCAGGTAGTCGTCGGTGAAGTCGATCAGATTCGTCGCGCCGCCGAAGTGCTGAATCTCCGTGAGAATCTCCACATCGTCGGCCAGGGTAGTGTACTATCGCGCGTTCTCGGCGATTTCCTGCTCGATCCGTCCTATGTCGAATGCCTCGTTCTCGCTGTCCGGGCGTTTCCGGTACAACCCGGACGACACGACGGAGTAGCACTCCGGTTCACCTCGGAACACGCATGTGCCTTCGCGTTCCGACGACTTGCGCACGATCTCGCCCATCAAGCCTTGGATTCGCTCCAGTTGGCGAGCGTCCGGCATTTCCGCCTTCTCGGTCACGCCCACACCTTGTGCGGCGACCGCCACGTCTTCCAGCACTCCAACATATTCGCCCCGTTGCAGAGTGAGTTACGGCCGCGACGCAGTGATCACTCGACGGGCGGTACCGCGTCTTGACTATGACTCGTCAATACTCAACCCGGGCCGGCCTCCATCGCAACGCGGGCAGCGCCTCTGCCAGATGTCCGAACCGTTGGCGCCGTAGCGATGCATGCAGCGGTCGCATTGGAGGACGTAGACGCGTTGGTTGTGGTCGTTCCCGGGTAGATCGGTTCGACGGACCACGACTTGGTCGTTTCGGTTCCGGTAACCCAGCTTCGTCGTTCCGGCAGACATGCGAGGCCCGTTTCGGCGGCGTGGCAATCCGCCGATCACCATTTCGTTCCAGTCGGCTGGCGGACCGTCGCGCAAGAGATTGGTAACCGAGCTGCGCGCGATGGCAAATGCTTTGTCGAAGGCATCCGCTTTCTCCTCGGCTGACGGCTATTTGCTCCGCCTGTGAACGATCGCCGATCGTTTCTTGTAGAGTCGTCGAGGTCGCGGAACACCCGCAATCTGTCTTGCGTGTCCGATTCGAGAAGACAGGCTGCACGCGTCTTCAGCTTGAAACTGACTTCCCCACCATCGAGCTGGTACATCTGCTCGAGAGCGATCGCAACGTCCAGGATCTTGTCGTCGTTCCGAAACCGTCCGGTGCGCGCGAGCGCTTCCGCCAATCGAGCGATGATCGGTGCGCAATCTCTATACCGCTTGCTGTTTCGCTTCCCGAACGCGTTGCGGACTTCCTCGAGCGCGCACATATCCAAATTGCTGGATCGCCAACGCTTGTCGAACGATCGGACCCTCAGGCCCCAGCTATAGGACCCATGGTAGTGCGGACGGCCCAGGAGCGAGGTTGCGGTTTGATGAAGGCAGTAGGGGATTGCCACCAGGCATATCGCGGGCGCTGCGTGAAACATCGCCAACGGTTCGACAAAGGCTTCTGCATCCTCGAAAAAGGTACCTCCCCAATCCAGATCGGAGCGAGAATCGCCGCCCGATTCACGGAACCGGGGCTTCCACCGAAAGGGTTTCACGCGCGCTGCGACGGATTTCCAAGCGTTGAACCTGATGACTTCGGGCGCGACCTCGTTCAGCACGCTCTTGTTGACGAACGAGTTTGTCTGCTCAAATTGAACGAGCGCCATGTCGTCGAGGATCGAGTATTCCCCAGCAACGCGAAAGCCGTACGGGAGCACAACATGATATCCCGTCGAGAGATCCCCAAGACGTGGAGGCCGTTTTGAGATTTCGCTCGGTGCGACCAAAGAGTGCAATTCAAAGGCTGCCAGCCGGAAGCCGTTTTCGCCCAGCTCCATCCCTCGCGCCATGAGCCCGGCGACTATGCAGAAAAGGGATCCGAGGCTGCCGTCACCCGCAATCTCGGTCCAGAACTCTCCTTCACCGTCGGAGGGTTCTATCAGAGTCGCCCACACAGGATGCCGCGCGAGCACGATGCTCACGTCTTCCAGTGCCGATCGGAGGGGGCCGTAGCGTTCCTTGAAAGAGCGTGATTGTCCGCGACACGCGTGGGAATAGAAGGCCTGAAGATGGTACGAAGGGCAATCCGGATCGGTCGGCCGGAAGACGTCTCCATCGCGCCGGAAGCCCTGCTGGCGTGGCCGGCGAAACTCGTCCGCGTAAACGTCCTGCGTGGCGGCCAAGCCGGCTAGGGCTCGCGACAGAATCTCGATCCATTCACTGGGTTTAAATTCATCCGCTGTCATGTCTGTAGACTTCGCTGCACCTCCATCGCAAGACGCGGGTGGTTAAGGGACAGTCAGAGCAAGAACTCGATTTCAACGGTGGATGATTCGCCGCTCTTGGTCGTGTGGATGACTTGGTCCTGGATATGTCCCTGTTGCTTCCATAGCTTCTACAGCGCCTGACAGGCCATACGCATACGGTTCGGTTGGGGACCGCCGACGACATTCCGGTGCAAATCGCGCGCGATCACCCGGGATGATGTCTTTCCGGTGCGCCTCTCCGCTTCCAGGATTCGACGCAATTCCCGATCGAACGCTTCCTGCTTGAACTCCGGAATCGGACCGGGACGGTTTGGAAGCTCTGGCCAGTCGAGCTGCTCAAGGTCATGCCGGGGAACTCGGCCGTGGTCGTCGAATGCTTGCCCGAGCCGTTCGTTCAACCACTGGAAGGCTTCGTTCGAGAGCTTGACAGCGGGTTGTTGCATGAAAGCGCGGCGCGGGTCGGTGTTGCCATGCCCCCGGGCGGCGTTGCGCTGCGTGGACGCAAACGAGTCGGCCCCAAGCGCGCCCATGAGTTCCCTGAGGGAAACGCCGTTCTCCATGTTGCCGGCGACGAATTCGGCGTGATGAACGCGAATGTAGAGCGGCCATCGGGACTTCCAAGGTCGCTGCTCGATATCCGCCAGTGTTGCCTCGTCGCGCCCCTGTTCGTGTTTCAGTGCGATCGCGCGGCCGAAGACGCGAATATCGGGTCCCTTCACGAGCCGAGAAATGAACATCACTGCGTCATTTACGACACCGGTCGGGCGCCTGCGTCCCGCTGCGGGGTAGGCGAGAACCCAGTGACAACCTGCCCACCGGACCTCGTCGAGCGTGGGCCAGGTGACAGGTACGCGGTCGCTGCCTTCGCCGAGAAACTTGACGAACGCCTGCGGGGCGTCGGCGAAGAACGGCGCCGGCCCGGCGCGCGGCGGTTCGACGAGCCCGGCATCGGAACCGTGGTCGCCCAGTCCAGATGCCCTGCCGGAGCGCCCGCCGGAAGCCAGATGGCGGTCGACAGTCCGGCTCCACTCTTCCAGCCGGTCATGCCGGAGGTCGCTGCCGCCACGCTGCCAGAGATTGTCGAAATAGACGATACAATGTTCGACGGCGGCCGTATCTCCCGTGAGCACACCGAACTCGTGATTCCGGCACAAACCGGCCTCGGTAAGGTTCGCGGACGTGACGATCGCCCGGGTTGAACCGAAGACATAAAGCTTGGCGTGAAGGTCGCGGATGCCTCGGACGGCCGCTCCCGCATCGAGCAACATTCGCAGCGCAGCGATATCGCTCACTCCTTCCGCGAAATCCGCCAGGTTGAAGCGAGTTATGACTCGAATTGCACCCAGCCGAAGGGAGAGAATTCGAGCGAGGGTTGGAGCCTTGATGAACGGGCAAACGATCCGAAGTTGATCGGAATCACGGCGCAACGCATCCGCAATTTCGGTTTCCCAGTTCTTGTCGACCACACGGAACGTCACGTCGATGTCCTGTTTCTCTTGTCGGTTGGAGATGCTGCCGGCTCGATAGCCGTCAGCGCGACTCCGTTGTTTGCAGCTGGTCCTGCGATTCGCGAGCGGCTTTGGCCAGCTTCTCGATCTCTTCGCCGCGTCCTTCGCGGATCAATTCGTCGCGTTTGTGGGTCGCAAGCATCCAGGTGTAGCGGAAGGTCCGCTCGATCAGCGGGGCGAGCGAGGCCGGGATCGCGCCGGTGCCGGGATCGCTACCGCTGCGGGCGATCTCCAGAATTTTCTCGCGGACAAACTCCGCGGCCGGGACGTCATGGTTCTGCGCGGCGGCCTTGACCTCTTCCCACTCGGAATCGGAGAAGCGGATGCCGCGCGTCCTGCGCGCGTCGCCCTGCCTTTCCGGCTGCTCGTCTCCGGATTGTGGTTCGGATGGGTCGGTTTCCGTCATTCATTCGCTCCTACTCGTTGTTGAAATCGCGCTGTTAGCGTCGAATTCGGGGACTTGAAACACGTCGAACCCTTGCCGCCGCTGCTACCAGATTGCTGCAGGCATTGCGATTCCGGACGGGCTGAAACACGGTGCCGAAGACCGAGCGGGGCACCGAAGCCACCGCAACCGAGGTCGAGGCGGCACGAGTCTCTGGCTGCAAGGCCCAGACCGAGGCGAGCGGGAGCACCGCCGACGGCGAGCGATGGACCGCGGACGTACTCGCTTGGAAAGGAGACGAGAAGATCGCGATCGAGATCCAGTGGTCGGGACAGACGAACGAGGAGACCTGGCGCCGGCACCGTCGTTACCAGCAGTCGGGCGTGAAAGGCGTATGGCTGCTTCGACAGCCCGGGTTTCCCATCTCAGAAGAACTCCCCGCTGCATGCATCGGCGGATCGGCTGCCGAAGGACTGAAAATCCTCATCCCGAAGTGGGAAAACCTCAGAGCTGGCCAGCGGAAGGAAGAGCAGCATTGGACGCAAAGTTTGGACCCGCAAGCGTTCATGAACGCGGTGTTCAAACGTCAGTTCCTCTTCGGCATCGAGCACATCGACCAAATCACCCTCAACATCGAGACAGGGGTACTCGACTGCCGGAAGTGCGGATCTCCGACTCGGATCGTGACGTGGCTCGCCGGAAGGGTCGGGCCACACGAAATCCGAGAGAGACTGGTAGTCGCCGATGCCGAGCCAGTGCTCGTTCAATGCGTCCAAGAGACGTTCGCCGGCCGCAACGATATCGGCACAGTTCGGGAGAGGTACAGCAACACGGTGCGAGGAAGCTACGTGAGCAACGGATGCTCAAGGTGCGGTGCGCTGATCGGACGATTCTTCGAGCACCACGCGTACTACTGCGATGAGGAGACCGCGGGACCGATTCAGTGGCGCCTCGACGCCAACGCGAAGGCGATGCTAGGGCACGAGACAAGACGGTGGGGCGTGTGGGAGCACGACACGGGCGCAAGGAGCAGGAAAAGATGACGACGACCGGATCCTAGCCTTCCCTCGGTACACTCGTCGAAGCAGCGAGGGCACGCAATGACCGAAAACGATGCCAAACTCGCCCGACGCGCCGAAGTGTTCGGCTGAGGGCGAGGACTCGACCTCCTGGAGCGCATCCGCACGACACCGGACGGCATGGGGATCGCCGAGGTGAGCGCCATCATAGGACTCAGGAGTGACAAGAGCATCCGCGCGCGACTTCGCGCCGCCAAATTGGTCACGTGGAGGCCGGAAGCGTTACTCTGCGCACGGAGGAGGCCGTCCAGGTAGGGGCCGGGACGGCGATGCGGGGTCCCCAGACTCAGGTCGGGTGAGGCCTGACCGCCATCGGCTAAGGAGACACGCGATGTTCATGCACCGCATCAAGCTCGAAAACATGCTTTCGTTCGGGCCGGACGCCCAGGAGCTTGAACTCACGCCTCTCAACGTTCTGATCGGCCCCAACGGATCCGGCAAGTCGAACCTCATTGAAGTGATCGGCCTGCTAAGAGCCGCACCGAGCGACATCATGGCCCCGATCCGCGAAGGAGGCGGGGGCAACAACTGGATCTGGCGCGGTGAATCGAAAATGAAAGAAGCGCGAGTGGAGGTGGTCGTAGGAAATCCTTTCGCCCGCTCGGATAAACAGCTACTTCGCTACTCTCTCGCGTTTGGCCCCTTCTTCTTCGGAATGCCAAGCCTCAGAGAGGAAATCAGAGAAGTTGGACAAACCGAGGAAGGAGAAGACAGCTCGGAACGCTACCTGGAGCGTCGAAGCGGCAAGGTCACCTTGACCTACCGCGACGAGAGCGGGAAGAGAAGCCAGCGTGAACTGCTCCCGACGGACATCAAGCCTGATCAATCGATCCTGTCGCAACTCAAGGATCCGGTTCAGTATCGCGAACTCACGTCTATTGGGATTGGGCTCGCCGGAATGCATCTCTATCGCGAGTGGTCATTTGGTCGGAACACTCCACCGCGATTGCCACAGAAGGCCGACCTCCCAAATCACTCACTTTCGGAAGATGGTCGGAACCTTGGCATGGTTCTGAACCGCCTCGAGGGAGATTCGGAGGCGAAGAAGAAGCTTCTCACTGCGCTTCGAAAGCTCTACCACGGCATAGACGACTACTATGTGCAGATCGAGGCTGGCAGCGTCCAAGTATTTCTTAGGGAGGGCAACGTCCCGATTCCCGCCACTAGGCTGTCCGATGGTACCCTCCGGTACCTTTGCTTGCTCGCCATCTTGTGCCACCCAACCCTACCGCCGCTGGTCTGTATCGAGGAACCGGAACTCGGGCTGCATCCCGACATCCTGCCAAGCCTCGCAGACCTGCTTCGCGAAGCCTCCGAGCGGTGCCAGCTCATCGTCACCACGCATTCGGACACGCTAGTGGATGCACTGACCGAGACGCCCGAGAGCATAGTCATCTGCGAGAAGGAGAACGGGCAGACGAAGCTCAAGCGCCTGAACAAGGACGAGCTGTCCCATTGGCTCGAGAATTATCGACTCGGCGAGCTGTGGACCTCCGGAGAGCTGGGGGGGACCCGCTGGTGAAGGTCAAGATTTATGTCGAGGGAGGGGGCGACGGCCGGGACCTGCGGACGAGGTGCCGCATGGGCTTCGGATCCTTCTTCGAGAAGGCGAACCTTGCTGGACGGATGCCGAGAGTCATCGCCTGCGGCGGCAGGAAAACTGCTTTCGACAAGTTTCGTACAGCGTTTGGAGCAAGGAAGGCAGAAGAATTCATCGTCCTGCTGGTCGACAGTGAAGACCCGGTCGCGGATGGCGCCGGACCCTGGCAGCATCTGGCAGGACGTGACGGTTGGGACAGGCCACGTGAGGCTACGGACGAACATGCCCACCTGATGGTCCAATGCATGGAGGCGTGGTTCCTGGCCGACACGGACGGTCTTGCCGAATACTTCGGTCGCGACTTCAATCGCAATGCTCTCCCCGGCCGAAGAGAGATCGAAGAGGTTGCGAAGGACGATGCGCTCGAAGGGTTGCGAAACGCCACGCGCCGATGCACAAAGGGCGAGTACGGCAAGGGGCGCCACTCCTTTGACATCCTGGAGCAGACCGATCCTGCCAAGGTCTTTGACGCATCGCCACATGCCAAGCGCCTGATCGACACTTTGCGAGAGAAGGAAACGTGACGAAAAGCGTTGCTCGGGCGGTGACGGAGACGAATGCGCGCGGGAGTTGGAGGCGCAGGGGACATAGTGGCCAGCATCCACAAGGACCTGGACTACTCTAGGTGTAGTGCGCGTGGCGATGGATAGCGGTTCGTGGATGCAACTCAGGCTACAGGGTAACCATCCGGCATAGGCCGCCTGTTCCGATCGGGTGAGGTTGGTCAGGCTGAGTGCTCGGGTAGTGGGCACTTCTCAGGTGTCCACTTAGCTATTAGTGGACACTTGGCCGATGTCGATTGTGGAAGAGAAGTTGGGCGCGGGGAGCGGCGGTCATCAGGTTGATCTCCGTCGCCGTCGGTGGAGCGAGGCGCGGAAGCGCCAGATTGTGGCTGAGAGCCACGAGCCGGGGGTTTCGGTGTCGATCGTCGCCCGGCGGTAATATGTCAATGCCAACCAAGTGTTCAAGTGGCGGCGGCTGTACCGCGAGTTGGCGCGCGATGTCGGGCCCGGCCGGTTTGTGCCAGTGGTAGTTGAAGCAACGCCGGACGGAGAGTTGGACGGTTTAGCGATGTGCGCGTCGTCCGGGGATGTTGTCGCGGAGGGTGCGGCGGCGGCGGGCTGGATCGAGATCGTGCTGGCGGGCGGTCGCCGCGTGATCGTCGACCGGGGGGTGGACGGCCGGGCGCTGGCTCGGGTCCTTGCGGTTCTGGAGCGGCGATGATCCCGGTTCCGGGCGGTGTGCGGGTGTGGCTGGCGACCGGAGTGACGGACATGCGGCGCGGCATGAGGGGGGTGTCAGGTATATCGTGTAAACGGTTGCTTCTGGTCTGGTTTCGCATCTGCCGGGTATCGCGCCTGTCTGCGAACAGGATCGCGAACTGGTTGAGGGCTGTCTTCCAGGCATATGTGTTTGCGTTTGCGATCTGGCCGGCGTTGGTGATCGCCAGATAGATCAACTTGGTTGCGGCTTCATCGTTGGGGAAGGAGCCACGTGTCTTGATGGTTTTTCGGATGGTCATGTGCAAACTCTCGATTGCGTTTGTGGTGTAGAGGATCTTGCGGATGTCCGGGCGGAAGGCGAAGAAGGGGATGATTTTCTCCCCGTTGCGCCGCCACGATTGGCCGATCGGTGGATAGCGCGGGTTCCATTTCTTCTCGAACGCGGCAAGCCGATCCTCGGCGGCTTCGGCGGTCTCAGCCCGGTAGATCTGCTTGAGATCGGCGGCCACCGGCCTGCGATCCTTGTCGGAACAGAAGTTCAGCGAATAGCGCACCAAGTGGACGATGCAAGTCTGGATGACGGTTTGCGGGAAGACCGCCTGGATCGCTTCGGGGAAGCCCTTGAGGCCGTCCACCCCTGCGATCAGGATATTCTGCAGGCCGCGGTTGCGGAGCTCGTTCATGACCTTGAGCCAAAACCTGACACCCTCCTGGTTCTCGATCCAGACGCCGAGCACCTCGCGGTCGCCATCGCGGGGAATGGCCAGGGCCAGGTAGACTGCCTTGTTGCGGACCATTCCTTCCTCCCGGATCTTGACCCGTAATGCGTCGAAGATGACCGCCGGATAGACGCGATCCAGGGCGCGGCTCTGCCAGGCGCGGATGTTGCTCAGAACGGTATCCGTGACCCAGCTGATCAGATCCGGGGACACTTCCACGCCATACAACTCCTGCAGATGCTTGCGGATCTCGCGGACACTCATGCCGCGCGCACACATCGAGATGATCGTGTCGTCGAAGCCGTCAAAGCGCCGTTGCCCTTTGCGAACAATCCGCGGATCGAACGTGGCATTGCGGTCTCGTGGCACCGCGATTTCCAGCTCCCCATCCTCGCCCTGCAACCGCTTGCCGCTGCGGCCGTTGCGACTGTTGCCAGTGCCGTGGCCCGAACGGGGGTGACGATCGTAACCAGGATGCCCGGTCAGTGCGGCGTCAAGCGCCTTCTCCAACAGACGCCTCTTGAGCTCCCGGAACAATCCCTTCTCACCGAGAAGGTCCTCCGGCTTCTCATCGTCCGACATCAGCTCTTCGAGAACCGAGTCCGATATCAACCCCTTGCTCTGCTCCGCTTGCTCTCTCCTCATCCTAGCTCGCCTTCTCTTCTGCAACCTGAAATAGACCATTTACACAGAAAATCGGACACCTCCTTTCCGGATGTCCTTTCTTCATCGGAAGCGGCGCCTGGGTGCGCCCCAGCGCCTGGATCTGCGACTTCTCGTCCACCGACAGAACCACCGCATGTTCCGGCAGGTTCACATAAAGCCCGGCAATGTCGCGCAGCTTGTCCACGAACGCCGGATCGTTCAAGAACTTGAATTCCCGGAACCGGTGCGGCACCAAGCCATGCTCCTGCCAGATCTTGCGCACCGTCGAAAACGCAAGCCCGACACGCGCCGCCATCGCCCGAAGGGTCCAGTGCGTCGCCTCCCCGTCCGGAGGAGACTTTGTCAATTCCACGACCTCGCGCACCTTCCACGGCGGAACCGGCGGCGTCCCTGGCGGCCATGTCGCGTCATGCCGGAGACCGTCAACACCCTCATCCATGTAGCGCCGCTGCCAGCGCCGAAGCGTCCGCCGGGCGATGCCGAGCCGCTTGTGCAGCTTGTGCGCCGCCGCGACGCTGCAACCGCCCGAAAGCGCCGAAACCACCAGAAAGCATCCGGAGGCGTAAACCCGCGAGCCGAAATAGCGCACCGAGGGCGGCGTCGACCGCCGCCGGCAGCCCTCCGAACCGCAGCAGAAGCTAAACCGCGTGAAGCCCTCACCCCGGCTGAAGCCGAGGCCACGGGGCTTGCGCGCATAATCCGCAACGTGAAGCCGCCCCCCGCAGCGGCCGCAGCCCGCCTCGCGAAACGCCTCCGCGATCGACGCGTCAATCCGGGTGAAAAGCGCCCACTCACTGGCGCCGACGAGGATTCCGTGCAACATTGATTCGTCTCTCCTGCTGGATAACAAGAGAGACAAACCCCCCGGGGATGCTTGTGCAAGCTCCCCGGGGGAACCGATCGACATTCATGCACGGAATCTGATCGGATCCACCCGATCCGGAATCAATCTATGTGAGCACGCTCACCTGAGCGAACTCCTGAAGGCGGAAATCGCCGACAAGCGCGCCCACTCGATCAAGTACCAGCTGAGCGTCGCCCGGTTGCCCACCGCCAAGGAACTCGAAGGGTTCTCGTTCGCCGACAGCGACGTCGATGAACCCGTCGTGCGGCGGCTCGCCGAGGGCTCCTTCCTGGAGCCGCCCCGCAACGTAATCCTGGTCGGGGGAACCGGCACCGGAAAGTCGCACTTGAGCGTGGCGATCGCCCGCGCCTGCATCCGCCGCGGCGTCCGCGGCCGCTTCTTCAATGCCGTCGAACTGGTCAACCTCCTGGAGCAGGAACATCGCGAGGGACGCCAGGGACGCCTCGCCGAGGCCATGCGCCGGAGCGACTTCATCATCATCGACGAACTGGGCTACCTGCCCTTCGCACGCGCCGGAGGGCAGGCCCTGTTCCGCTTCATCTCCCATCTCTACGAGCACGCGCCGCTGCTCATCACCACCAACCTGCCCTTCCGGGAATAGGCCGAGGTGTTCGCAGACCTTTCGTCTCAAGCGGAGCAGTCAGACGCCGATGTGCTGGAGAGTCCGATCGGACAATGCATAGATCGGGTTTACCGCATGTGCCTGGAAGCGTGGATTTCGCAAGTCGTTCGGCTGGACGATCCCGGTGTGCAGCGCGGGAACCAGAACCTGTCGACTAGCCGTCTCTGCGAAACGGACGGCTGGACCGATGAGGAGCGTATCAGAATTGACGGGCTCCTGGAGCGCTTGACAGAACTGCCGGAGTGTCTAAGTGTCTGAATAAAAACTTTAGAAAGTCCATTTAACCCATTGTTGCACAGGCACTTACGCGCCGCCCGAGGCGGCGGACCAAGAGCCGCACCGCAGCCTAGGGAACCCACGCCTTGGCGCTCTCGATGGTTCGCTCGAAGTCCTTGGCTAATCGTCGGCAGCGGTTCTGCCAGGCAAGAGTCCGTTCCACCACCCAACGGCGGGGGAGAACCGCAAAACCCTTGCTTCCCGGGGGCTTGGAAACGATGATGAGATCCAGATCCAGGCTGCGGTCGCGCAGGGACGCCGCAAGTTTCGAGCCCGTGTAGCCCCCATCCGCGAACAACGCCTGCAACGTCGGGCAGCACGCGGCCGCCTCTTCCAACACGTCCGGCGCGCTGTCCCGATCCTGAATGCTCGCCGCATGAATCTGAACCGCCAGCGGGTTCCCTTCCGTATCCACCACAAGGTGGCGCTTGCGGCCCTTCACCTTCTTGCCGGCGTCGTAACCGCGCGGTCCTCCGCTCTCGGTGGTCTTGGCGCTCTGGCTATCAATCGCACCCGCCGTCGGCTCTTCCGCGCGTCCCGCATCGAGACGCGCCGCCCGCCGAAGCGACCGCAGAATGACCCCCATCCGTCCCCCTTTCGACCAGCCGTAGAAATAGTTCTGAACCATCGTAAACGGTGGAAAATCCTTGGGTAAGGCGCGCCATTGGCAACCTGTGCTGGCCATGTACAGGATCGCGTTCAAGACTTCCCGAAGGTCCGTGGTGCGGGGACGACCGGTCGAAGCCGGTCCCGGAAGATGGGGTTCCAACAGCGACCATTCCGCATCCATCAAATCCGACTCGTAACGAGACGAGGGGCGCTTATACTCAACGCAAGTGGTTTCATTCCAAGGCATGGGTGCTCTCCATATTTCGTGTTTAAACTGTATGGAAAATACCACATGTCGAAGCCACTCAATAGTTTTGGGTCAAACTCTAAGACCTGCCCGCGACAAGATCATCGCTCACAATGACCTCCCTACGCGGTTGGCGGATATCGAACTGGGCGGTTTCCCCCAGGGAATGGATGAGGACTACTTCAGCGCGTTAGCAGAACTGGCAACGATGATATGGCACAAGTGGTGCGCAGCCGATGCGTACCCGCTGGTGAAGAATCAATTCTTCGAATTCAACCTGAAGGTTCTGGAGGACGACGAACTATCGCCGATTTGCCAAGCAAGGAAACTCAGAGCCTGTCTCGCGAAGGGGATTCAAGACCCCGACTAAGTTGACATATTCTAAGTCGTGAGCGCGGACAAGCATTGCGTCCGGGATCGCGGGGAGGCGAGCGTTCCGGTCGCTGCGGTTCTGGGCACACCGATATCTGAGCCATCGCAGTCTGGTGAATTGACGGCGATGGTCGAGTGCTGACAACATTCGACGGTCGAACTGTGTCCGATGCTGACTGAGTGTCTGGTTCACGAGTATCCGCCAAAATCGTGCTCGACCGGCTTGTACCCCTTGCACGTCCAACGACTGATGATCGGCGCCCGGCCTGGAGCGGCTTCGCATCTCTTCAGCGGTCGGTAGCCAACATGGGTCGTCGGATCGCACAGGCCGACCTCAAGATTTTCCCTTTTCTGCTGCTTGAGCGAATCCCAGCTGATCTGATGTGCGTCTCCCGCCGGATCGTTGATGAGAAGCCATTTCTCGCTACCTTCCCGGTACCCGGTTACCAAAACAGCGTGGTTACCGTAGTCGGGTGTGCTCCACCCGAGCATGACCGACAAGCCGAGATCAATACTGCCCGCGATCACATCGCGGAACGTATTGTCATGGGCGGTCTCGTCTTCGCACTTGAACCTCGTGCTCTTGCCGTCCTATTGCCTGATCCGATTCAAGATGGTCGAAGCCTTGCTGATGTATTCTCCCTGATAGTACCATCTCGCCAGAATCCGCTGGTGGTCGTCTTGGCCACCGTAGTTCGTGATGAGTGGATCGTTGGACAGGTTCCTGGTCGCTCTCTCCCGAGCGTTCTCACCGGATCGCCTCGTGTACTCTGGAAACAGCGCGGACAGCATCATCGCGGCCGTGTAGTAGACGCAAAGATTGTCGAATGCTCCTTGGCGGTGAGAGGGAACGTTCAGGAGTTCGACGCGCGGTAGTTTCCTCGGTCGTTTGCTCATCCTGAACCTCGAACCTCGCCACCGGGCACGCCCCACCTAACGGGGGCATCATTTTCGGGCGATATGGCGCCGCAGAGTCTCATCGAAGCGACACTCACGAGCCGTTGCTCCGCGGAAACTACGGGCCTCCTCGGTGGGACCGACAAAATACCAGCGTCGACCTAGTCTATAATTCGCTCCAGCCAAAGCGGTGCCCTCCGTCGGGACCGATACGGTTGAGTGTGACGCGCAAACCTCCGTGGGATGTAGGGGTGCGATTGCCCGTACCCAACGGGCTCGCGCCGGATAACCGTCGAGTAGCCCGAGGGGGCGATTGAGCGCCTCTTGTGGCGTCGGTTTCCCAGTTTGCGGAACCTTTCGTGCGATGG
Source organism: Rhodobacterales bacterium (assembly GCA_965219495.1). Lineage (GTDB taxonomy): Bacteria > Pseudomonadota > Alphaproteobacteria > Rhodobacterales > CAZPXZ01 > CAZPXZ01. The sequence continues at coordinate 4,212,066 of OZ244777.1, read as the reverse complement.
AGATTGACAAGGTAGCAATCGGTTGCTACTTTTCTGCCTATGAGATCGGTCGGGATCAAGGTTCTGAACAGCCGGTTGAGCGAGTACGTCCGGCTCGCGGCGTCGGGGGAAACCATCCTGGTGACGGACCGTGACCAGGTGGTGGCGGAGCTTGGCCCGCTCAGGGAGACACGGAGTCCGATCCTGGCCGACGCATTCCTGGCTGACGCGGTGCGGTCCGGCGTGCTTACACCACCGGCGCTGACCGCCTCGGGGCCACCGCCAACGCCGGAGCCGATCGCCCGGCTGGACGAGATTCTCGACGAACTGGACGAGAACCGGCGCGACCGGTGATCTACCTCGACACGTCCGTCGCGCTCGCGCATCTGCTGGTCGAAGATCGCCGCCCTCCGGTTTCGCTCTGGAACGAGACCTTGGTTTCCAGCCGATTGCTGGAGTACGAGCTATGGACGCCGTTGCATGCGCGCGGGCTCGCCGATTCCCACGGCGAGGCGGCCCGCTGGCTGATCGGACGGGTTGCGATGCTAGAGCTTGCCCCGTCGGTGCTCGCGCGGGCGCTGGACGCCTTTCCCGGTCCTGCCCCGTTGCGGACGCTCGATGCGCTGCATCTGGCATCATGCGCGTATTTGCTCGATCACGGTCAGGCTGTCGAACTCGCGGCCTACGACCGCCGAATGATCGCCGTCGCCCGCGCCATGGATATTCCTGTCTTCGAACTGGAAGAGTCGTGAGCCGCATGGCTCCGCAAAGTCCGACAGATTTTTTTCATCGCACTCCAGACGCCGCCTGTCCCGACATGTCCACCCGGATTTACGCAAGTGTATGATTCCATGCAGGAACTTCCCTATCGGAGCGGTTTGACTCCCGCTAAATCGCGGTTCAAATCCACTCCCGGGAGCGACATGTCGAGGGAGACATGGAGAGATGGCCGACTGGGAGGATCGCGAGTTTGCCGCCGCGCGAGGCTTGCCGGCGAACGACAATGGCGGGGCCGAAGCCCGGATCGAGGCCGCCGTCATGACGCTGGCCCGGCTGCTCGGGCGCCGGATCGCGCGCGAGGAATGCGGGCGGCGGGAGGCCGCCAACGACAACGCGCCGACGAAGGACGCCGGCGAGAGATAGGAGACCCTGCCCCATGACCATGCGCGCCGCGCTCTATTCCCGCCATTCGTCCGACCAGCAGCGGGCGGCGTCGATCGAGGACCAGTTCCGGGTCTGCCGCGAGCATGCGGAGCGGGAGGACTGGAAGATTGGCGGGTGCTACCGCGACGCCGCCATCTCGGGCGACAGCGTGATCCTGCGCCCCGCCGTGCAGGCGCTTCTGGAGGACGCGCGGCGCGGCGTGTCCGACGTTGTGGTGGCCGAGGCCCTCGACAGGGTGAGCCGCGACCAGGTGGATGTGGCGGTGCTGTACAAGCACCTGCGCTTCGCCGGCGTGACGGTCGTCACGCTGGCCGAGGGCGAGATCAGCGAGCTTCACGTCGGGGTCAAGGGCACGATGAACGCGCTGTTCCTGAAGGACCTCGCGGCGAAGCGTGTTGTTTTTCTAATTATCTCGGCAGAAATAGGGCGAATTGTCCCAGATTGTTTCGCGCGCGAACTGTTGGATTAATCCGGGAAAGCGTGATCAGGATTCTTCTCCAGGCAGGGCATCTTTCCAGGAGGCTGTCCGCCAGTAGAATGCCTTACGCACGATGCCCATTGTCCTTGTCCCCTGAACCGTAGCGAAGCCTTGCGCGTTCACGCGGCACCGAGCGCGTGACAACACCATCCGGCAGTTACGGAGCATTGCGAGAAACGCGCACGGTATGTTTTGGGAAAAACGTGCCGAAATAAAGTGAAAAACAACACCACCAACGCCGCACGCCCGCCCGGCAGCGCCGGGCAGGACCCTGCGCCGAAGCCGGTCGGAGGAGGAAGCGGACAGCCTTCGGCTGCCGTCATGCGGTTCGCGGGCTCGCACCCATACCACCCCGAAGACCGCATCGCCGGCGCATGCCGACCAAACCCCACATGCCGCAACCGCCGGCGCGCCGCGAACGCAAATGCCGACCGCGGTAGAGCCGCCATCGGCGCCCCCACCAGCAGCCCCCACTTCCACCCGAACCGACGCCCGCGCATGTCGAGCGCATCGCGCCCGGGGTGATCAGGCCGCGAACTCGCCGGTGGAAATGACCCGGCCCTCCGGCGTACTCGAGAACCGGGCCCGCACCCTGCCCATTGCGCTTTTTGCTGCTGGACTTTTTTTAATTCACCTGTTATCAGGGTGCATGCTTGCACAGAATTTGATTCGCCGCACCCTGTTTTCGGAAGCAGGACGGGAGACATTGGCGGCGCTTCCGGCGCCGGATGTGTTTTCCGGTCGCTCGGCTTTGGTGCGCGAGGTTTGCGCGCGTTTCGATTTCCGCGATCCGCGTGGCCGGCTGCAGGAGGCGGGATGCCTGTCGGCGCTGCGGGAGCTTGAGCGTGCGGGGGGTATTGTGCTGCCGCCGCCAGGTCCCGGTTCCGGTGTCGGGCGGACGGCGCAAGGCTTGGCCGAGCCGGTTCCGGCGGCGGTCGATGTTCCGGATCGTGTCGACCGGATCGACGGTCTTGTGGCGCTGCGGGTCGATGAGGAAGCGGATCGGCGCCGGTTCAACGAGATGATGCGGCGGGAACATCCGCAGGGGGCGGTTGTGCATGTGGGGCGGCAGCTTCGGTATCTGATCGGCTCGGAGCACGGCTGGCTCGGCGGCTGCCTGTTCGCCGCCTCGGCGCTGGCGCTGCAGCCGCGCGACCGCTGGATCGGATGGGACGCGGGCCGCCGCGAGGCGCATCTTGACCGGGTAGTGGGGCTGTCACGTTTTCTTGTCCGTCCCGGGACCGGGTGCCGGAACCTGGCCTCGAAGGCGCTCAGCCTGTGCCTGCGTGCGATGGCCGGTGACTACGCGGCGCGCTATGGTGTCGCACCGCTTCTGGTCGAGACCTTTGTCGGGCCGGGACAGAGCGGGGTCAGCCTGCGGGCGGCGAACTGGACCTATGTCGGCGAGACGGCGGGCCGCGGCCGGCGCGCTGCGGCGGGCGCCCGCGTGCCGGCGAAGGCGATCTACATGTACCCGCTGGCCCGGAACTGGCGACGGCAGTTGGGGGTTGCCGGGCTGGGCGCTGCGCCGCCGCGGCCGACCCCGCGGGTACTTGGCCCGGGTGACGGGCTGGACCGGGAGAACTGGGCGGCAAATGAATTCGGCGCTGCGCCGGTCGGCAATGCGGCGCTGTGCAAGCGGCTGGTGAAAAGCGCCGCAATCCAGGCGGCGGCGCCGGCGAAGACGTTCTTTTCCGCCGCCTGTGGCGATGCGGCGGCGGTGCAGGGATATTATCGAATGATCGAGCGGCCTGACGAGTCGGCGTTGACGCCGGAGGCGATGCTGGCGACGCACCGGGGGCGGACGCTGCGTCGCATGCGGGGACACCCGACGGTGCTTTGCATCCAGGACGGCAGCGACCTGAACTTCGCGACCCATCATGGCTGTTCGGGTCTCGGGGTGATCTCGAAGAACAAGGGGGCTTCGGGCACGTTGGGGCTGCATATGCACACGACCTTTGCAGTGAACGCGGAGGGGGTGCCGCTCGGCATCCCGCGCATCGAATTCGATGCCCCGGACGGGAAGTCGGACAAGAACAAGCCGGCGGCGGAGAAGAAGACGCAGCGCTGGCTGCGGGGCTGGCGCGACACCAATGCGCTGGTGGCGGATCTCGCGGATACGCGGGTGATTTCGGTCATGGATCGCGAGGGTGACTTGGCTGAACTGTTCGCGGCGCATCGCGATGAGGGTGGCGCGGCGCTGCTCGTGCGGGCGAAGCACGACCGTGTTCTCGGCGATGGCGGCAAGCTGTTCGCGACGATGCGTGCGACGCCGGTTCGGGCGGCGCTGGAGGTCAAGGTTGACCGGGCCTCTGCGCGCAAGGCGGCGCGCGGTCAGAAAGCGTTCGCGGGCCGCGAGGCGCGCCTGGCGCGCGTCGCGCTGCGCTGGGAGCGCATCGAGATGCCGATGCCGGCGAAACAGAAAGCGCGCCTTGGCGCGGCGCCGGCGCCGCTGTCGGTGGTCCATGTGCACGAGGCGGAACCGCCGAAAGGCGCGGAGGGGATCGAATGGCTCTTGATCACCACCGTGTCGGTGACGACCGACCAACAGGCCCGGGAGGTGGTGGATCTGTATGGCCTTCGCTGGCGCATCGAGGACTATCACCGGATCCTCAAGAGCGGTTGCGATGTCGAGAAGATTGCCCATACGACAGCGGAACGGATCAAGCGCGCGGTCACCATCAACGCGATCATCGCCTACCGGCTGGCCGCGCTGACCCTGCTCGGGCGCGAGACCCCGGAACTGCTTGCCGAAACCATGTTCTCGAAGGTTGAAATCGCGGTGTTGTGCGATTTTGCGATCGAACGCGGGATTGCTCTTCCCTCGACTGCCGCGCAACCCGGCGACCGCGCTCCAACGGCGGTTGCCAAAGGCCGGGAGGTTCCACCGCTGTCGCTTGGCTGCGCGATCCTGCTGATCGCGCGGCTGGGCGGCTACCTCAACCGGAAGCATGACGCACCACCCGGTCATCAGGTGATCTGGGAAGGCTACACCCGCCTGGCTGTCGCGACGCAGGCAATGGAGCGCCTGATCAAGAATGGCGAGGAAAGCCCGCTGTACAATTGGATACGTCCAGTTAAAAACTGACTAATGGGCAGCCCGCACCAGCTCAACCCCCTGCCGGGGGCAGCCCGAAATCCGGCGCCGCCCCCGCTGCCGACCGGCAGCCATGCCGGCCTCCCCGCAAGCCGTCATATCGCGGGCATCCGAAGCACCCGCCAAGCGGTGGCGCCATCGAGTTCCGTGAACCCGGCTACGCCTCATCCACCCACCCGGCCAGGCAGCAAGCCGCCAACCCCCGCAGGCAGGGTGCCACACGCCGAAACCAGGGCGCCGCTCCGGCAATCGGCGTCACCGGATCCTGACACCGTCAAGAAACACACGCATTGCGCACGGTCGCCCGCATCGCGCCCTTCAGGGAACCGGTACGGCGAACGTCATGCACGAATAATGGGATCGTCCGGCGACAAGACGCCAACCCGCCAGGAACCGGGAACCGGAAAAACGCCGACCAAATCGCCCCGCAAATGTGCGGCATGATAGTTGTCGCTGGTGGCCATCATAGTTGTCGTTTGACACATCGTGGTTAGCGTGAAAGGGACGTTTCGGTACACGGTGGAGGGCGAGGTGGTCCACACGGAACCCGCAGACCGCGAGAAGGAGGTCGAATACGGAGAGTTCTTCGATCGCGTGATCGAGGCTGGCGGTGATGAAGGCCTACTGGCAATGAGTGACCGGAAGGACGGGTTGACTACCGCACTGGACCAGTCGCCAGGGGCAGGTCAACGGTGATGTTTATCCCATCACGGCAGGTGGCAAGATATTCACGTTCATAATCCTGATGTGTGGGTTGAGAATCGTCGCAGTGCCGGCTGGACTGGTGGCTGCGGGTCTCTCGAAGGTGCGCCATGACGAAGATAGCGTGGAGCAAGAATAGGGGGCGGAGTGCACGTTTCTGCAACGTGCAGGCTGCCACATGAGCGACCAAACGGCATACAGGAAATCTCGATGTACCTGGCTTCAACGATTCGGACGGGTTGGGACAAGCGATGGGACGAGTAGCGACTGCCCGCAATACGTGGCGAACTCCAGATGAAAGCGGTCAAGCACTGCTTTTGGGTAGTGCCGACTGCATGGAGCCACTGCGATGATCCTCTACAAATACACTTCAATTGAGTCAGCCCGAAGGATCATTTCTGTTGGACAGATGGAATTTAGGCGGCCTGGGTTCTTCAATGACCCATTTGATAGACCACGTATGCCATTGGGGGCAGAAGCGGACCCGATAAGCGGAGTCTTTGAGAAAGTTCGAACGGACATGAAGAACCACTTGTGGGAGGAAAGAACCGCAATTCTTTCGCTTACCCGTTCATCCACAAATGCGTTGATGTGGGCGCACTATGCTGATGGTCACCATGGTGCCGTACTGGAGATCGATACGGAGCTTGCGGGTTTCATGGATGTGAGGAGAAATATGATTCCCGCCCAATTCGGGACTGTTATCTATTCTCGGGTCAGAGCAAATGCAGCGCTCGTTTCGAACTTCACGGAAGGTGTCGTGGTTGGTGCTACGCATCATTTCGTTCTGAGCCATTACGAGAAATGGCAGAGATTGTTTCTGACGAAGCCGTTGGAATGGGCCTACGAGGAAGAAGTAAGGGTTGCCAAGTGTCTGGGCGGTTTGGAGCCGGAAGGGAACTCAGCTAACGAAAGTGGTAATTGCTCAGTTGTGGAAGTGGGACACAAGCCATTGCATTGCTTCGAATTCCCAAAGCACGCCATCACGCGGTTGTTGGTCGGTGCACGAGTGGACGGGACGGTGGTAGGGAGTTTGAGCGAGGAGTATCGGGAGTTGCCGATGCTTTGGGCAGTACTCGACGACGCGCGTTTCGAGATCCGATTCCAAGAAGTGCCCTGAATGCGGCAAGTGTGCGTTGGCATCTGACGAGGGTTGAGTGAAGGTGACAACCGGTGGACTGCGTAGCGGGCTACCTGGCGCCGGGGCTCTACTACCGCCGGCCCGAGTGTCCCCGACGGGAAGGGTTGCGATCTATCACGTGACGAGATGGTCCGGTTGGTCTGGACGCGGGCTTGCGAAGGCAGCGCGCGCAGGAGAGCACGCGGCGCGATCTGAGAACGCGGTCCCAGTAGGTCCCTGGCAATGCGTGAAGGAGCTGGAGGTTAGGAAGACGAGCGATGAGTGAGCAGCACATGGGCGCGCCAACGAGCTACGTTGCTCCGAGAACCTGCACGGTGGTGGACGAGAGCGAGCGAGAGCGGGCGGCCGGAAAGTCGACGGTGCTGATCGACCACGCGGGTGCGGGGGCGTACGTTTTGATCGCGGAACCGGGTGCTGGCAAGACGACGGCGTTCAGGAGCGAGGCCGCCAGGGAAGGGGCCGCGTACGTGACCGTGCGGGATTTTCGGACCTTTGACGACGATCCAGAGTGGCATGGCGTCACCTTGTTTCTGGACGGGCTCGACGAGTCCCGCGCCGGCACGGAGGACGGGCGGACGCCGCTAGACGAGGTCCGAAGAAAGCTCGACGGTCTGGGACGCCCGCGCTTTCGGCTGTCGTGCCGGTGGGCCGACTGGCTGGCGGCGAACGACAAGGAAGGATTGGAGAAGGTCTCACCGGACGGGACGGTCGTGGTGGTCCGCCTGGATCCCCTGTCCGAACGCGACATCAAGGACATTCTCGCTAAGAACCACGGCGTGGAGGACGGCGACGGGTTCATCGCCGCAGCGCGGAAGCGGGGAGTCGACCGGCTGCTGCGGAACCCGCAGAACCTCGACCTGCTCGCGAAATCGGTGGCGGTGGGAAAGTGGCCGGATTCCCGCACGGAGACGTTCGAGAACGCCTGCCGCATGCTCGCCCGGGAGACGAACGGGGAGCATCGGGCCGCAAACCCGGCTGCCACCGACACCGAGTCCCTCATTGAGGCGGCCGGTCGGCTGTGCGCCGGGCAACTGCTTTCCGGCGGGGCGGGCTACACGCTGCCGGACCGGGCGGTGCCCAAGGCCGACTACCCATCGGTCGCAGAGGTCGACGGCGACCCGCGGCGCGGGCCGTGGCAGGTGCTGGGCACGCGCCTGTTCGAGGGCGTGTCGGAGGGGAGGCTGGCGCCGGCGCACCGGCAGATCGCCGAGTTCCTCGCGGCCAAGCATGTCTCGGGGCTCTTGGACGCAGGGCTGCCGCTGGAGCGGGTTCTTGCCCTGATCACCGGGTCGGACGGCGGTCTGCTGGCGGCCTTCCAGAACTTCGTCTCCTGGCTGGCGGTGCACAACAAGGCGTCGCGGAAAAGGCTCAGCCGGTTCGACGCGAGCGGGCTGATCTACGCGGGCGAACGCGACACCTATTCGGCCGACGAGAAGCGGGAGATTGTGCGAAACCTGCGCCGGGAGACTGCGTGGAATCCGTGGTGCTCGCGATCGATGGGGAAGGTGTCCGGCATCGGCGCGATCGTATCGGCGGAGCTTGAAGGAATGTTCCTGGAGATCCTGTCGGACCCGGAGCGCGACCACGAGCACCAGTCCTACGTGATGCTGCTGATGCAGTTGCTGGCGGACGGGGAGCCGTTGCCGGCGCTCGCGTGCGTTCTGGAGGAGACGGTGCGCGATCCGAGCTGGGGGCAGGGCGTCCGGTGCGCCGCACTCGACGTGTTGACCGGCTATGCGGTGCAGGATCGACTCGGCTTCGATGCGCTCGCGGGGATGGCGGCCGAGATCCACGAGGGGAGGCTGGACGATCCCCAGGACGAACTGCTGGGCATTCTGCTGAAGGCGCTCTACCCGGAGGTGCTGTTGGTTGCCGAAGCGTTGCGGTACCTGAGGGCACCGAAGCTGGTGGAGACAGGTGGTGAGTACTCGCGATTCTGGGTGAACCATGTCCCGAGGGAGTCCGCACCCGAACAGCTGGCCGACCTGCTGGACGGGATTGTGGCCAGGTTCGAGGATTTCAGGCCGTTCATGGTCCGCCGCGTGGCGCTGTACACCCGGATGGGAAATCTGCCGGTGGAGCTGCTGAAACAAATCTTCAGGGACAAGGACGCCGAGATTGCACCGGACCGCATGTACGACTGGCTGGGCGTGGTTTCGGATCCGGGGCTCGGTCTGCCGGAGCGGGAAAGGAGCCTCGTAGGGTTCGATCTGCGGTGGAACCAGGACGCGCTAAAGGTCCTGATCGTGCGGGGTGTGGAGAGGTCCCTCGAGAACGGCGAAGACTGCTTGGGACTGGTCGACCGGCGGCTGTTCGGGGCACGCCCGTTCGACTACGCGCCGTGGTGCCTCGAGATGGCGCTCGGCGCCGAGGACGGACGGGCCGCGTCCTTCTATCTCGGGGAACTGCTCGACAGCGTGGCGGAGAGGAGCGGCGCGCGCGGGCTGACGGTGGAGAGCGTCCGGGCGGAGCTGGCGGACAACGAGCCGTTGCTGAATCGGTTCGAGGCGGTTGTGCGACGCCGAGAAGGACCGGGCACCCCGCGCGAGGTCAGCGCGGAGGGGGCATCGCTGGCGGATGCGCAGGAGGAGGACTCGCGGGAGGACATGGCGGCGGCATGGAATGCGGCGTTGCGCGCGACGCCCGAGGCCCTGCATCGGGTGGCCGAGGCGTATCTTGGGAACCGCGAGGACGCTGCGGGGAATACGCCCCGGGACCGTCTGGGGAGTCTGGTTGGCGGTTCGGAGGAACTGGTCGATGTTCTGGTGGCCGCGCTCGAAGAGGCGGTCGGGGGCGAAGATCTGCCCGGTGGCGACGATGTGGTGCGGCTGGCCGACAGAGATCGAGTCGATTGGCGCGTGCTGCCGTTCGCGGCCGGACTGCACAGCTTGGAACGGTCGGGGCGGCTCGCGGTGGGCAACCTGGAGGACTGGCAGATCCGGCTGGCGTTGACGATTCTCTACACGCTCCCGCGCCGGCTGGTGGACCCGGACAGCACGGACGGGGCGGGGATCTACCGGCCGGAGTGGTTCCGAGCGCTGCTCCGCGACGATCCGGCGCTGGTGGCCGACGTGGTTTGCCGCACTGCGGCGCGGAAACTCGCGTCGGGCGTGCGGCAAGCGCGGGAACTACGCGAATTGGCGGATGTCGACGACCACCGCGAGGTCGCCGCGCTGGCGGCGCTGCCGGTTCTTAAGCGGTTCCCGAGGGCGGATACAGCGGCGTCGCTGGTGTCGCTCTGCTGGGCGCTGCACGCGGCGCTGGAGCGATGCGGCCAGGCGGACGTGGATCGGGTGATCGTTGAGCGGCTCGAAAGAGGGGGCCAGCCGGCGGGGGAGCGGGCCTGCTGGGTGTCTGCCGGATACTTCACGGCACCGGACCGCTACGGGGCGGACATCCGGGCTTTGGCGGACGACGACGAAGGGCTGACTTGGCTGGTGATGTTCGTGGAATTGGCGAGCGTCCCGCGATCGGATGTCTGGCGGAGTTTATCCGCGAGTGACATTGAACCGCTGGTCGCCGCGCTTGGGGCGGCGTACCGCAGGAACATCCTGACGAACAGGGCGTTCTGGTTCGTGGCGGAACTGATCGCCAAGTTCGGGGACGACACGAGCAGGTCGGCAGGGGAAGCACTTGCGGCGCTCGAAGAGAAACCGGAGGCGGCACCGTGGTTGCCGGCGATCAGGGACGCGCGCGGGCGGCAGGCGGGAAAGCGCAGGGAGGACGAGTACCGGCATTGCGACATTGGCAGCGTGCTCGAGACGCTGGCCAACCGCAGGCCGGCGAACCCGTCGGATTTGGCGGCGCTGGTCTTGGACGAACTGGAGGGTCTCGCCAGGAGGATTCGGGACGGAAGTACGTCGGACTGGCGGCAGCACTGGAACTTGGACGGGTACAGGCGTCCAACGGATCCGAGGCCCGAGGACGCATGCCGGGACGCGCTGTTATCAGATCTCGAGCTGCGGCTCGCGCGTCTCGGGATCGACGCGCAGCCGGAAAGCGTCTACGCCGAGGATAAGCGGGCGGACATTCGAGTGAGCTTCGCGGGTTTCAATGTTCCGGTGGAGATCAAGCGAAGCTGCCATGACGATCTCTGGGAGGCTGTCGGGGAGCAATTGATTGCGAAGTACACGCGGGATCCCGGCGCGGCCGGCTTCGGAATCTATCTGGTGCTCTGGTTCGGAGACACGGAGAAGTGCCGACCGACCAAGCACGGCGATTGGTCGCCGGAGACGTCCGAGGACGTTAGGCGGCGGCTTGAGGAGTCGCTGCCTGAGGAAGAGCGGTGGCTGATCTCGATCTGCGTGGTGGACGTCTCGATTCCGCCGGAGCGGCGGACGGCGGCAGCTTAGTCGGGAGATGTAGTGTAGCTTTGTTTGCTGTATTCCCGACGTGGGGAGCCGATGGACACGCTGTTGAGCGGGTCGGGTCACGGCCCTCTCCCACCCATCTCAGTCACGGCCGGTCGGGCGCAACCTCCTCAGACTACGTCTCGCCTTCCGTATCGGACTCCCGTTCGATCCGATCCTGGAGAATGCGCCATCCGAGGTCTCGGACGACACGGTCGAGCGAACCCGCACTTTCGTGACCGCTATGTCGAGAATCGAGGCGATCGCCACGCGATGGCATCACCCGATGACCGAACGAACACGATGGTGGAAATATGGGGTGGACAAAAGGCGGCACATGTAGCCAACGACGCGCTGGGACTGGAAATGAAATGGTACCCATACGGTACCCAAAGCAAAATGGACTGAGGGTGTGAAATGCGAGTTCAGCTTGTAAGGTATTATAATCTATCGTAAAAATCCTGTTCCCACCCTCAGAGTGGAAGCTGGCCATTGCTACTCGGCAAGCTCCTGGGGCATACCCAAGTCCAGACGACCGCCCGCTACGCCCACCTCGCACGAGATTCCATCCAAACGGCGGCCGCACGGATCACTGGGAGCATTGGGGGGGGGGATCTGTTGGTGGATCAGGAAACTGACAGATTCTCGCCTTCCGAATGAACCCGGTCGACCATCCGGCCGGCATGTCAACGCAGAACTCCCCTATTGACATTTGCTTCGCTTGCTTCATTTATTTCATATACGTATCTTGACCCTGTTGGGTCACGCCTTCCAGGGAGGCATACATGATCACGCTAGCTCACCGACAGCTCCCGCCCACGCCGCGGGACGCAGCGATCGCACGAAGCACCTACCAGGCTCTTTCGCCGTACGGCGGGACGGACCGGCCCTTGAAGCTGCGCGTCAGAGACAGCGAACAGGAACAACCGATCGATCTCCCGGCAGGCGCGGTCGACCTGCTCATGCATGTTCTGGAAGCCATGGCCGCGGGACAGGGCCTTACGTTGATTCCGGAGAGCGCCGAGCTCACCACCGTCCAGGCAGCCGACGTGCTGAACGTCTCCCGTCCCTTCCTGATCAAACTCCTTGAGCAGAAAGCCATCCCGCATCGGAAAGTCGGCAAGCACCGCCGTATTCGCATGGAGGATGTCATGGCATACAAGAATGCCATCGACCGGGAACGAGAGCAGGTGCTCGAACAGCTGACCCGCGAAGCTCAGGCCCATGATATGGGATATGGCCCTCGGTGACGGCCTTCACGGCTCTCCTTGACGCCAACATTCTCTATCCCGCACCGATGCGGGATATTTTTCTGCAATTGGCCGTTGACGATCTCTTTCGCGCGAAATGGACCGCAGACATCCATCGGGAGTGGATCGACGCCCTGATCCGCAACGAACCGCACCGTGATCGAGCAGCCCTGGAACGGACGCGCGATCTCATGGATCGGGCAACACGGGATTGCCTGATCACCGGATACGAAACGATTATCTCCACACTCGACCTTCCCGACCCCGACGACTGTCATGTTCTCGCAGCAGCAATAGTCGGACGCTGCGACGTGATCGTCACCTCCAACCTGCGGGACTTCCCAGAAGCCGCGGTCGTGCCCTACGGAATCGAAGTCCAGCACCCCGATGACTTTCTTGCCAATCACCTTGACCTGATGCCCGGCCCCTTCTGCGACGCCGTCCGCAAGATACGAGCGCGGCTGACAGCACCGCCCGTCTCTGTACAAGACTATCTCACCACCCTCGGCGGGTTGGGGCTCGTCGCTACCGCCGCCGAAATGGCTCAGTTTTCGGCGTTGCTCTGATTGGTTCCGGCCTCCACTCCGAAGGTTCTCCATGCCGCCCTCGGCATCGCAGTCACGGACCTCGCTGTCCCACCCAGTCGCATTTCTCATTCGTGATTGCCAAATTCCTGCTTTTGCCATTGGTCCCGGGCATTGTTTTCAATCGACGGATCGCCGACCCTCACCAGAACACCTCTTTTCTTCCAAAGGGCCAGAATTCCGCGACGTCTGTGGCGTGTTGCCTGCCCTGGTCCACTAGTGACATCAGCATCTCCTGAACGAATAACGTGAACATCGGGTGTACGAATGGCGCATGAGGAACTACTCGGCTGGGCCGCCGGCAGATTGCCCTGGCAACAGGACGCCCTGCGTCGCCTCGCCTCGCAGGGCGAACTGACGACCGACGACCTTTCGGCACTCCGGCTGCAAATTCAGCGGGCCGCAGGCCTCCCCGCCGAAAACGTTTCGGATCCTGTACCGCTTGCCGAGGAGCATCTCAATCAAGCGGCCAGCAACAACCCCACAACCGTGCTCGCCTCGCTTGGCCCCATCCGCCATGTTGACCGGCTGTCCTCCAACCAGCCGCCTCTTCAATTTGCGGTCAACGGTGTCACTCTCGTTTATGGCGCTAACGCTTCCGGCAAGAGTGGCTACTGCCGTATCGCAAGGCAGCTCTGCCGATCGCTGAGCCCGGTTTCACTTCGCGGCAACGTGTATGACGGCGCGGCTGCAGATCGCACCGAAGTGGCTGTCGCCTTTCGTGTCGGGGGCGACGATCAACCCAAGGAAGAGGTGACCTGGTACGCTGACCAGGACCCACCCGGCGAGCTGTCGCGAATCTCAGTATTCGACACCGCTACCGCACGCGTCTATGTCGACAAGGAACGAAAGATCGAGTTCCTCCCTTACGAACTCGATCTCATGAACAAGCTCGGCCTCACCTGCCGGGCACTCGACGAAGACTTCAGAGAACGGCTGGACGCCGTCAACGCAGCGGTCAATACCCGCCTGCCGGAAGGGTACCACGAAGGCTCGACCGTTCACGCAGCGCTTGCCAGCCTCGTCACTCAGACCGCGCTCGCGGACCTTCCAAGCGAACCCCACCTGCGCGAACTCGGTGGCTGGACGGCTGAGAAGCAGGCTGAGTTCGACGCTGCTGAAGAAAAACTGAAGCAAGACCCGCAGGTCATGATCCGGCTGCGGTCCGAGGCAAAGCGGGCCCTCGAAACTGTCAGGGAAGAAGTTTCGGCGATCGAGGCCGATCTCGCCGATGGGGCGCTCGCCGCCATCCGTCGAAAACATCAGGAGGCCGAGACTACAAATCGAGCCGTGGAAGCTGCTGCCAGAGATCTCTTCAGTGATCAGCCCATCTCCGATCTCGGATCTGAGACTTGGCGCCAGATGCTCACATATGCGCGGGAGTTTGCAGTCACCGTATTTCCGGATGTGCCGCCTCCCCAGCTCGCCAACGGAGGCCTGTGCGTCCTGTGTCAGCAGGATCTCGACGAGAATGCTACGACCCGCATGGCGGCATTCGACGACTACATCGCTGGCCGAGCCGCCGAGGAGAGCGTCGCCGCTGATCGGGCTATTGCCGAGCATCGCGACAGGCTCCTGGCATTCAGAGTTAGGCCCTGCCGCGAAATCGAAATCTTGCTTGCCGGTTACGCTGCCCTTTCGGTTGCCTGCAAGGAGGGCGCGACCACGATGGCTACCTTCGTCGAGAAGGCCGGCGAGCGTCTGGAAGCTGTCAAGGGCGCCCTGCGCGAAAATCGGTACGACGCTCTCCAGGATCTGGATCCGCTACCCGCCTCGCCAACTCCGTTCATCGAAGACGAAATCGGCCGCCTCGATGCCGAGATTGCCGAGCTGGAAATCGCCGAACGTGACGAGGAGGCTCTGGCCAGGCTGAAGGCACGTCACGCCGAACTCGCGGACCAGAAGCAGCTAAGCGAACAGATCGAAATCATCGTCGAGCGGCGCAACCGTCTGGAGGAGCGTCGCCGGCTCCACGCCTGTACACAGCAGTGCCGCTTGACCGCGATCACGCGCAGAATCACCGACCGTCGTCGTGAGATCCTCACTCCGAGCCTACGAGCTGCCTTGAAAAAGGAACTGGAGAGGTTGCGGCTTACCCATATTCCGCTGGATCTGGCTGATCGCGGCCGAGGTGGCGAGAGCATCATCGAGATTGCGCTCGATGCCCAGCAGCGCGTCGCCAACAACAGCGATGTCCTGAGTGAGGGCGAACAGCGCGCCCTCGCACTCGCCTGCTTTCTGGCAGAACTGCAGGAAATCGGCAGCGATCACGGCATCATTGTCGATGACCCGGTTTCTTCGCTAGATCATAGCCGCATGCAAGCTGTGGCCGAACGCCTCGCGGAGGAAGCTTCCAATGGCCGTCAGGTGATTGTCTTCACCCACAACATCCTGTTCCATCACATGCTGTGGACAGAGGCCCGCCGTGCCCGGGTTGGCCGGCACTGCGAATGGATGAGCAGCGCAGGGAACGACCGGTTCGGCCTGATCGATGACTCCCAAAAGCCTTGGCAGATGAAGCGTGTTCTCGAGCGCCTTCACAATGTCCGACAAGACTTTGCAGCACTCATTCGTGATGGGTACGACCATACAGACCAGCAATTCCGGTCCAGCATTGTTGGGCTCTACGCGAAAATGCGGGAATCCTGGGAGCGCATTGTCGAAGAAATCTTGTTCAATAATGTTGTGCAGCGTTTCCGACCGGAGGTCATGACGAAAAGCATCGAACAAGCCTGTGTCGATCCCGCAGCCGACTACCCCGCTATTTTTGAAGGCATGAAGCGGTGCTCTCACTATTCCGGACATGACCGAGCCCCAGACCTGCCGCCAGACCTTCCAGAGCCCGACCAGGTTGACAGGGACATCGCGGAACTTGAGGCGTTTGCCAAGATGGCACTTGAGCGCCGCAAGCAATTGGGAAAGCGTCCTTCTTATGAAGCCGGTGTCGAAGCCGTGCTGCTGTAACAACCCCGTTAGGGGGTCAATATTTCACGCTTATTAACGGGCGAAGTCGAGCCGAGCGGAGGATCTGCTGACGCGAGGGCAAAACGAACCGGTAGGGTGGTCCTCCTTTCGCGAGAAGCAGTGGCGCGGGCCGAGGAAACGCTCGCGGCGAACGACAGTGGCGTACGCGACGAAGTGGGTTTCTCTCGCTCCACCAACGGTTCGCGGACAGATTCTTTCCCGGAACGTCCGTCCTGCACACTCGGCTGCGATACGTGCTCTTTGTGCCCTGGTTGATGGAAATGGTGGGCACGAGTGTTATTCATCGCAGCCCTTTGACCCCTCAGTTCGTATCGATCGCAACGGGTTAGAATGCTAATCGGCGCCCAACAGCCACGCCGAACAAGATTCTAGATTCAAAGTTTAAACTCTACGCGGCGTCGGCCAACGTCACTACATCCACGTCGAGACCCAACGTCTCCCGCGCCACATCCACCAGATGCGGGTGATGAGTGTAGAACAGCACCTGCGTCTGCTCGGCCAGCTGCCCCAGCACCTCAAACCCAGCCGCCGACCGCTCCGGATCAAAGTTGATAAACAGGTCGTCCGCCACAAAGGGCAGCGCTACGGCCCGCGTCAGGTAGTCCTCTACCGCCGCAATTCGCAGCGCTAGAAACAGCTGATCCTCCGTCCCCGTACTCAGACCCGGCACCGCTACCACTTCTCCGTCTGGTCGCACTCCCGTCAGATGCATGGTGTCTTGTTCGTCGAACATTACCTCCAGTCTTTCAAAGGAATTCCGTGTCAGCACTCGGAACAACTCACCGGCCCGCTTCAGCAGCGGCCCCTGCTTTTCCTTCCTATATCGGTCGACCGCCCAGCGCAGCAGCATTCCCGACGCCCGTACTCGCACATACCGCCCGGCAACATCCTGCATGGCAGCCAGTGCTTCCTCACAATCGGCCGCCGCCCTGGCCGCCGCGTCGTCTCCCCCGATCGCTTCGAAGGCCTTCCGCGCCTCGCTCTGCGCTACAACGGCTTCCTCCAGCTGTTCGCCGAGCGCCTTTATTTCGGCCTCGGCCGCTTCTTCCCTGACCCGCGCCGCGTCAATGTCGACATCCCGGCACTCCTCCTCAATAACTTCGATCGCGAGTCCGTCACCCTGCTGACCGAGCGTTTCAATGACGCCGTCCAGCTTCTCCTTTAACGTCCTCAACTGGTCCGACCGCTCGATCACCTTGAATAGCTTCTCGACCTCCTCAACTCCGGCAGTCTCCAGGAGCGGCTGCACCAGGGTCCACGCGGCCTTTCGGTCTTCCTCCAGCTCCTCGATCTTCTTCCGCCGCTCGCCCACCGCATCCGTCAGTTCCCGATGCTGTTGATGCAGCTTCAACGCCTCTTCCCGCCGACGATCCAGCGCCACCACGGAAGCATCGGCATCGCCGTTGGTCAGGTCCGGCGCCAATTCTGCGACAACCTCCGCCACAGCTCGCTCAAATGTCCCAATGTCCCGCTCAATCGTGGCAATGCGTCTATCCCTGAGCTCTCTCGCCGCCGCCGCATGCTCGCGCATCTCTTCGATGACGTTGATATTTGCGGACACAATGTCAGGCTTGTCGTCACATTGGAGGTCAATCGCCGCAACCGCCTTGGCCCAATCTGCCTGCCAGCCTTTCCGCTCCGCCTCCGCTCGTTCCAATTCACCTTGCCACCTCAGACTTGGCCGTCCGCACCGCTTCGCGCATCTCAACAATCTTCTCGGCCTTTGCCTCCTGCTCCCTCCGATACACGTCCGCCCGTTCGACCGTCACTCGCAGCTCATTTGCCTCGGCCTCCTCGGCACCCCGGCCGACTTTTGTCAGCGCCGCGTGAATCTGAGCAATTGCCTCCTGTTCTTCTCGCCTACTGTCGTCCAGCTGACGCTGCACGTCGCGCTCACGGTCGATCAGTCTCACGACGTCTTCACGGGCTTCCAGCCATGCCAACATGACATCGGGTGCAACCACCTCAATGGGCACTTTAGCCCACAGCGCGCGCCACGCCTGATCGAGTTGCTCGCCCTCAGCCTTCAGTGCCGCTTCATCCGTCTCCAGTTGGCGGATCCGCGTCTCGTGTCCGGCGATGTTGTGTGCCAGCACCGCCAACTCCCCCGCCGCCTGGGCCTTGTCGAAGCGGCGGTCGGCAATGCTGTCCGCCTGTTCAACCGCTCCTTCGAGAGACGCTGGTAGATCTTCCAAGGCCTTGGCATGGGCCTGTGCCTCTTCGGCCGGGATCTCCGAACACGCAATGTACCGAGCCTTGACCAGCTCCCACAGCGTCTCCCGATAGCCGCGGGCTTCTTCCACCGCTCCCGGTCCCACGACGCCTTCAACCCGCACGCGCCGCTCCAGCGCCATTTGATCCCGTTCCACGTCATTGCGCGCCTCGGTGAGCCGCTGCTTCGTCTCGCCTTGGCGCAGCGCCCAATTCCGTACATCGTCCCGATGCGCGGTGACCATATCCCTCGGCGGTACCGCCAGTGCTTCGATATCGGTGCCTACAGGCAGAACCGGCTTCATTGACCGGAGCTTCTTCTCAATCCCTCCGGAAATCTCGGCCACCTGCCCCTGTGCCGTCCGAATACGGCCTGCCACGTCGCCGATATCCCGAACGGCATTCAACACAGCGGCCAGCTCGGACACGTCCGTCGCCTGTCCAATTTCCTCCAGACGCTCTGTCTTGTCCTGAAACGCCGCCTGCGACTCCTCCAACGCCCTTCGCGCGCCGCGTAGCTCTACTGCCAGTTCCCCATCCCGTGCCAGTAGTTTCCGTACTGTCTCAACGTTGCTCCTAGGCGGTATCCGCTCGATCAGCTCGCTTGGTTCCTCAATATCCCAACCGATCTCAGCGCCCAACCTGGTCAGCGACTCCAACTCGAGACGATATTCATCCCGCCGCTTAGGCAGGTCTTCCCGCCCACTGCGAACCGCGATCCGCTGCTCATTGAGCTGCATAATCTCGTCCGCCCGCCCCCAACCGCTCATTCACGGCGCCAGGGGCCGAATTCCGCGCCGGGCGCCTGGGCCGGAAACGTCGCGCCGGGTTCAAAACCCGGTATTTTGGCACGGACACTATATAGTGCCTGTGCAAAAAGGTCGCAATTCGTTTCATATCAACAGGTTGTGGTCGGTTTTGGGTTGCGAAGATTGGTCCCAGGCGTATAATTCCAGGCAAAATTCAGGCGAAATTGGTCGAATGGGCGGAATCTTCGCGATGGGTCGCTCGTTCCGGCAGAGCAGAGACGAGGGCGAGAGCATGAGGGCAATCCAGGAACCGTTTGTTCGGCTTGGCGAAATCGCCATCGAGGACATTGCGATTGACCCGGTCTGCCGGGATGACATCCCGGCGGTGTTGCGGGGCATCCAGCACCTGTACTGCGACGAAGCGTTGCGCCGGCAGGTTTTCGACCTGCTGGACGCGCATTTTCTTCCGGGCGTGGACCGGGGGCTTGGGCGCCCGGGCATGGATTTGTGGCGGATCTTCGTGCTGGCGACGCTGAAGCAGGGCATCCGGTGCGACTACGACCGTCTGCAGGATCTTGCCAATTGCCATGGGACGGTTCGGGAGATGCTCGGCCATTCGGGGCTTGACGACCATCGCCGGTACGAGCACCGGACGCTGGTGCGCAATGTCTCGCTGCTGACGCCGGAACTTCTGAACGAGATCAACGCACTGGTGGTGAAGGCGGGCCACGCGCTGTTCGGGCAGGAGCCGGAAGCGCCGCTGCGGGCGCGGGCCGATTCCTTTGTGGTGGAAACCGACGTGCACTATCCGACCGACGTCAACTTGCTGTGGGACGCGATGCGGTGCCTGATCCGGGTTTCCGCGCAGCTGGCTTCGGCCTTCGGGCTTGGCGGCTGGCGGCAGAGGCGGCATCCGGACCGCGTATGCGCTTACCTGGGTCTTTGCCGGTCGCTGGTGGCGCGGGCGGAACGGCTGCGGCGGGAACTCGAGGCGGCCGGGGCGGAGACATGGGACATCGATGCCGTGCAAGACCTTATGGATCATGCGCTTCGCCAGATCGACCAGGTCGACCGGCGGCTGCTGCAGGGCGAAGCGATCCCGCATGAAGAGAAGGTGTTCTCCATCTTCGAGCCGCATACCCGCTGGTGCGCGAAGGGCAAGGCCGGGCGCATGGTCGAACTCGGGGTTCCGGTCTGCATCGTCGAGGACCAGCATCAATTGGTTCTGCACCACCGCATCTCGTGGGCGGACGACGACGTCGATGCGGCGGTTCCGCTGCTGTCGGAAACCCTCGCCCTGTTTCCGTCGGTGCGGGGCTGCAGCTTCGACCGGGGCTTCCACAGCCCGTCCAACCGGGTGCGGCTGGACGCGCTGCTGGATTGCAACGCGCTGCCGGCGAAGGGCACTCTTTCGCAGAAAGCGCGGGAGCGCGAGGCGCGCCCCGAATTCGTCGCGGCGCGGCGGCAGCATCCGGCGGTGGAATCCGCCATCCACAACCTGGAATGCCGCGGCCTGGACCGGGTCCGCGCGCACGGCAGGGATGGCTTCGCTCGAACGGTCGCTCTCGCAATCCTTGCCGCAAATCTGCACCGGATCGGCCTGGTGCTGCAGAGAACCGAGCGGGACAAGATCCAGAATCAGCGACGCCAAGGCATTCGCCGCGCCGCCTGACTGCGGCCGGCCGAGCCAACGCCGTCGGCATGCGCCCCGGCCCTGGCCGGGGCCCCGTCCTCATGGCGGAAGATTGTCGGCATCCTCGACATTCGCGCGAAACCCGCCCCGAACCGCTCATTCACGGCGCCAGGGGCCGAATTCCGCGCCGGGCGCCTGGGCCGGAAACGTCGCGCCGGGTTCAAAACCCGGTATTTTTGCACAGACACTATATAGATGCGCAGAACATTGATTCCGCGTGATTCCCAATAGATTCCCAATCGAATTGTCATGAACCGATTGGAGAAGCGAAAACCCTGGAAACGTGTTTATTTTCAATGGTTTATCTTGGTTGCGGGGGCAGGATTTGAACCTGCGACCTTCAGGTTATGAGACTCGTTCCAATATTGGGCCAGAGGAAGCCGACCGATGCCAGACAGTGCCATTTAGTCATGTTAGCCAAGGTGTTACGGGGTTCCTAGTCTTCGACCATGCGGCCATACAGGGCCATTGGGTGTCAAGCATTTCTTTTCTGGTGTTGTCGCATGTGTTGACGCGTTTCTCGTGCGATTCCATACTCCCTTCATGGAGACGAATGTGCGTGCTCACATAGATTGATTCCGGATCGGGTGGATCCGATCAGATTCCGTGCATGAATGTCGATCGGTTCCCCCGGGGAGCTTGCACAAGCATCCCCGGGGGGTTTGTCTCTCTTGTTATGTCGCAGGAGAGACGAATCAATGTTGCACGGAATCCTCGTCGGCGCCAGTGAGTGGGCGCTTTTCACCCGGATTGACGCGTCGATCGCGGAGGCGTTTCGCGAGGCGGGCTGCGGCCACTGCGGGGGGCGGCTTCACGTTGCGGATTATGCGCGCAAGCCCCGTGGCCTCGGCTTCCGCCGGGGTGAGGGCTTCACGCGGTTCAGCTTCTGCTGCGGTTCGGAGGGCTGCCGGCGGCGGTCGACGCCGCCCTCGGTGCGCTATTTCGGCTCGCGGGTTTATGCCTCCGGATGCTTTCTGGTGGTTTCGGCGCTTTCCGGCGGTTGCGGCGCGGCGGCGCGCAAGCTGCGCATGCGGCTCGGCATCGCCCGGCGGACGCTTCGGCGTTGGCGGCGGTGGTGGCGCGAGGCGTTCCCGCGGACGCCGCAATGGATCTCGCGGCGGGGCGGGTTGGCGCGGCCTCCGGCGGGCGACGCGCTTCCGGCTTCGCTGCTGGCGTTGTTCGGCGTTGCGGGGGACCGCGGCGGGTTGCTGCGGGCGCTCCGGTGGCTGTTGCCGTGGACCGTTTCGATCGGGCTGGCGGCGGCCGGCGGGGGTCGCGCAGAAGTTGCCGCGCGACATGAGGCCGGTTCCGTTTCATAGGTTCTCCGGAGACTTTGCTTGCAAGGAAGGGGGACGGAATGGACGGAGGCAACGGTGGACGGGACGGCTGGGCGCGGCTGCGCTTCTCGATCGTGGGGCCGCTTCTGGCGTCGCCGCCGGCGGCCGGCGGGCTGGGGCGCGAGTTCGAGCGCCTGGCGTCCCGGGACTGGCGCCACCCCGCGACGGCGGAGCCGGTGCGGTTCGCGGCGGCGACCATCGAGCGGTGGTACTACCTGGCGCGGGCGGAGGACAGCGATCCGGTGGGGGCGCTTTGCAAGCGCCGGCGCTCCGACGCCGGCTTCCAGCGCTCGTTCACCCCGCGGATCGCGGAGACGCTGCGCCGCCAGTACGCCGCGCATCCCGGCTGGACGGTGCAGCTGCATTACGACAACCTGGTCGTGGTCGCCGGCGCCGACCCGGCGTTCAGCCCGCTTCCGTCCTATCCGTCGGTGCTGCGCTTCATGCGGGCGGAGGGGTTGCGACGGACGCGGCCCGGACGGCGCATGCTTGCCGGCGAGGCGGCGGCGCTGCGGCGGCGCTCGCAGCTGGAGACCCGCGGCTACGAGGTCGAGCGGGTGCATGGCCTGTGGCATGCGGATTTCCACACGGGCTCGCTGCGGGTGCTGCGGCGCAGCGGCGAATGGATCAAGCCGGTGCTGCTGACGTTCATCGACGACCGTTCGCGGCTTCTCTGCCATGGGCAATGGTACTTCTCGGAGAGCGCCCGGAGCTTTGTTCACGGCCTTGTGCAGGCGCTTCTCAAGCGCACTTGTCCCAGGTCCCTGATGGTCGACAACGGCTCGGCGATGGCGGCCGGCGAGGTGGTGAACGGGCTTGAGGAACTCGGCATTCTGCGGGTGACGACGCGTCCCTAGAGTCCGCAGCAGAAGGACTGTGATTCATACTGCACTCCATGGGTTCGATGGGAACATGTTTGATTGATCAGAGCCGTTCCCGTGCCGTTGTACTCAAGGTTCGCGTCCGCCCCGCCGTCGGTTGGAACTGCGTTGGTGGCGACCGGGATTTCAACCGTACATGGTAACGTGACCGTATCGGGTGTCATCAGTCGCGTCCATATCCGCGGGGCAGTTCGACGTCCCGGAGTTCCTCGAGGTCGAGATCGCTGATCGTCTCCAGCATCGCGTGGACCGTCGTGTCGTGGAGGCTCTCCGGCAGGGCTTCGAGCCATGTCCTGTAGTGCTCCTGCAGGGCGATCAGGATCTCCACGGCATCCTTCCAGCGTTGCGGCCTTGAGCGCCTGTCCCGGGGGCATCGATAGTGGACCGGTCTGGCGCCGGCCTTGAGACGCTCACGGTAGCGGCGCTGCTTCTCTGCGGGGCTGAGGGCCATCGTGTTCTCCTTGTCCGCGTGCCCGGCTTCGGCAGCACACGATAACGTTGTCGTTGATGCGCAGGCTCGAGGCGTCATCGTTCTTCCTGCCTGGCCGGATCCTGCGCACTCTGGTGAGCGTGATCCGACGCGGCTCTTTGCATCCGGGCGAGCTTGTGCGTGTTTCTGACGGGTGGGGGGTCCGGCATCTCGTAGAGACACTGGTTCCTGTCGTTCCATGGATGACCGACGAGCAGGCCCTGTCGGCGCCATAGCACCACCGTGAGTGGTTGGATGTCGAGGCGTTGCGCCATTTCCTCGCGCGTCAACAGGCCGCGTTCGCGCAGACGCTTGTAACGGGTCTTCAGACCACGGCGCCAGCACAAGGCCTGGATCAGTTTCTTGTTGAAGAGCTGGCCAGTCCCGCTCCGATAGCCCTGCTGGTTGAGGAGATCGGCAATCGCGCCGTCGCTGTGAGCGTCGAGCAATGCATCGATCCGATCGATCACGCCGGGCGGGGTGACCATCGTCTTCCATCTCGGCGGGTCCGGCGTGACAGCGATCCGGCGCGTGGCGCCGCCACGCAGCCGGATGTCGAGTCCGATCTCTTCACCGCCGGTGATGGTGATGTCCTCGACCAGGAGCCGGATCATGCGCTTGCGTTCACGGTCCGGAGTTGCCGGGTCGCGCCACAGTTTCGGGAAGTCGCAGGCAAGCTCGAGGATGCGCTCGCGTTCGCCGGTCTCGAGCTGCCTGCGCTGTTCGTCCCGGCGCCGGTCGCAGTCGTGGCGCACCGTGTCGAGATAGCGCAGCTTCGCGTCCCATTCAGCTTCCAGGGCATCGACGACCATGCGATTGTCGGGATGGGTGTTCATGAACCGCAGGCGTGCGAGATCGACCTCTTCGCGGGCACGCTGCACCTGCTGGCGGCGCCAGACATCGATCTGCTCGAGTTGTGCCTCGAGGTCCTGTTGCACGCGCAACGCCACTTCCAGTGTCGTCGGTGTCATGAGGTCGACAAGCAACTCTGCGATCGCCTGATCGATGCGCCGACCCGGCACACGCTGGCACGCCTTCAGGCTGTGATCGAGGGTCTGACGCTGGCAGATGTAGTCCGGAACCTGACAGTTGCGGCGCAGATGATAGCTGACCGCCATCTTGCTGCCGCACAGGCCGCACAGCGCGAGGCCCTGGAGGAGAGCCGGTCCCTCGCGCGGCGGTCGCCGGCTGTCCGCGCCGGATGTCCGGTTCTCGGCAAGGCGTTGCTGGTGGGCCTCGAAGCGCTCCCAGGTGATGTAGCCGGGATGACAGTCGCGCAGCAGCACGGTGGCCTCTTCGTGGGATCCGCGCCTGTAGGCGAACGTGCCGTCAGGCAGACGCCGTCTTCGTTGGCGGCCGAACACGAAGGCGCCAGCGTAGCGGGGATTGTGGAGAACCTGCAGGACCCGCGAATGCAACAGTTCGTCCCAGTGCAGTGTGCCCTTGTGCGGGCCGCTCCACGGCCTTCGGGGGAACTTCAGTCCGGTGGCGCGGAACGCCTTGACGGTGGCCATCGCCGATCCGGTGCGCATGAAGGTCTCGAACAGCAGCGTAACACTGTTGCGCACCTGGGCATCGGGATCGAGAACCACCCGGTCGAGCGGATCATAGACCAGGCCGACGGGCAGGCGCACCTTGAGTTCGCCACGCTTCGCCCGGTTGGCAATGCCGCCCTGCAGGCGCGCCCGCAGCATGTGAAGCTCGGCTTCCGACATCTGGCCCTTGAGCCCCAGGATGAGGCGGTCGTTGAAGTCACAGGGGTCATAGACACCGTCCTCGTCGAGGATCAAGGTGTCGGTCAGGGCGCAGAACTCGAGCAGCCGGTGCCAGTCGCTGGAGTTGCGGGCCAACCGGGAGACCTCGAGACCGAGGACGATGCCGGCATGACCCACGGAGACTTCGCCGACCAGGTTCTTGAAGCCGGCGCGGTCCCGGTCCGCACCCGACTGACCGAGATCGGAGTCGATGACCATGACCTTCTCGATCGGCCATCCGAGCGCATGGGCACGATCGCGCAGTTCGTACTGGCGCCGTGTGCTCTCGGTGTTCTCGACCACCTGTCGCAGGGTCGACTGGCGGATGTAGAGATAGGCGTTGCGGGCCAGATGACGCTCCGTCACCTTGTGGTTCTCACGGCTCATGGCGGGTCTCCCTTGTCTGGTTCATGGCAATGGCGACGATGATGTCGATCAGACCGGCTTCGAGATCCCGGGAAAGGCGCATTGCGGGATCGTGACGGCGTTCCGGGGGTGCTGCCGCCTGGCCGAGGATGGCGAGCCACGCTGCCATGCCGTGGCCGGTCAGGATGGCGAGCCCGCGGTGTCTGGCGATGCTGTCGGCGTGTTCTCTGGATTGGCGCAGATGTTCGTATTCCCCGGTCGTGTGTTGTGGGTCGACACACGGCGGCGGTGTCTTCAGAGGTTTTTTTTGGCACGGGACAGAGCCCGTTCGATGCTGCGGCGGTGAACGGAAAGAGCGAAGCGTTCGCGTACCAGGGCGACGAGTTCTGCGGTGGTGATGGCGGGCGTTGCCGAGCGCGCCTTGATGAGCGCCCTGACCACGGCCTCGTCGAGCTTGTGGGCGCGTCTTGGTCCCGGTCTCTCGGGGAGAAGGGCCGGCAGGCCCCCGGCCTCGAAGGCTTTTGCTGCCTGGTACCAGGTGGGCCGGGAGACACCGAAGGTGCGCGCGCTCTTGCTCACCGGCTGCCCGTCCTTCGTGACCCGCCGCAGCATCTCGTAGCGGACCTGAACGAGGTCGCATGGATCGAAGAAGGCCTCTTCGAGGAACAGGGGGTCGCGCACCTGTTCGGGATGCCGGTTGAGGGCGCCATGCTTCTTGAGGTTTGATGTCTTGTCGTCGCTCTTCGGCATGGGGGGTTCCTTTCGCGAAACTGTCATTATATATATGCCGCACCAGGAGGGCGTCGTCAAGCTTCTCGCACTGTTCATTGGGGATTATACGCCAACAACAGCGAGTTGCGATGCAGTCGACATCAACCGATCCGATGATCGCCTGGGGCACGTCACCATACATCGGCATAAATGTTCTTACATATTGCGGCATAATCTCTTTGACAGTCATGACACGTCCCCGCGCAGCGAGGCGACAAGGTCGCTCAGCGCCAGAAGATCCAGGACACGGAACGCGGAGCGTCCGGCCGACACCGCCACAAAGGGGTCCGGCGTCTCCAGACTGGTCCAGCACAACGGGATGCGCCGCACACCACCGGCCTCGTCAAGCCAGTAGACGCGCATCTCACCCCAGCAGAGCTTGATCTCCAGGAGATCGAAGGTGCGGCCGTTCAGCGGATGAAACGGGTGAGTGACCGTGAAAGCCGTCGTCGCACCGTGACCTTCAGGTGCACTTGTCTGTTCACTCAAACGGTAAAGTGGAAGCCTTCCGGGGCTTGGTTGAAAGCCGGTTGCTTCCGATGATCGGCGGCTGCCGGGAGCTGACGCTGTCGGAACTGAACCGCATCACTTCGGTGTGGGCCGAGGGCGACTATAACCGGCGCCGCCACCGCAGCATCGCTTCGACGCCGCTGGAGCGGTTGCTCGCGGGCCCCGATGCCGGTCGCCCGTGTCCCGGCCCGGAGGCCCTGCGGGCGTCGTTCCGCCTGCAGGAGTACCGCACCCAGCGGCGGACGGACGGCACGGTGTCGCTCCGGGGTGTCCGCTTCGAGGTTCCCTCCCGCTTCCGGCGCCTGCGCAAGCTGCGGGTGCGTTTCGCCCGCTGGGACCTGTCGACGGCCACCGCCGTCGACCCGCGCGGCGCGGAGATGTGCCGGCTGCTTCCGGTCGACCTGGCGGCCAACGCCGACGGCCGGCGACGGCGGATCGATCCCGCAGCGGACGCCCCGGAAGAACGCGCGGATGGCGGCGACGACGCGCCGCTGCTGAAACGGATGCTCGAGGAGTTCGCGGCCACCGGCCTGCCGCCGCCCTACGTTCCGTGCGACGAGATCGAAGAGGAGGACGGCGATGGATCATAGGCTGCACGCCCGTTTCGGGCTCAAATGGAATCCGTTCCTGCCGGATGCGCCGACCTCGGCCCTGCGCGAGACGCCGCAGATCGCCAGCTTCCGCTGGCAGGTCGAGAACCACCTGCTGGCGCATGGCGGCTTCGCGATGGTGAGCGGCGAACCCGGCACCGGAAAGAGCGCCGCGCTGCGCATCGTCGGCGAGGCGCTGTCCCGGCGCGCCGACCTCAAGACCGCCTCCCTGAGCCACGCCAGCGCCAGCCTCTCGAACTTCTACCGGGAGATGGCGGAACTGTTCGGCGTCGGCATGCTGGCCGGCAACCTGTGGTCCGGCTTCAAGGGCCTCCGCGAGAGTTGGGCGGCGCATCTCGACGGCACCCGTTTGCGCCCCGTGCTGCTGATCGACGAGGCCCAGGCGGCAGCCCCGGAAGTGCTGGGCGAGTTGCGGCTGCTGTCCTCCACCGAGTTCGATTCGCGCAGCATCCTCGCCGTCATCCTGGCCGGCGACACCCAACTGCTGGCGCGCATGCGCCGGCCCGACCTGCTGCCGCTGCTGTCCCGCGTCCGCCTGCGGCTCAACCTCGGCTTCGCCGAGCCGGCCGACCTCGAGGCCAGCCTCGACCACATGCTGGAGCAGGCCGGCAACCCCGGCCTGATGGACGCCGAACTGAAGCACACCCTGTGCGCCCACTGCGGCGGCAACCTGCGTTCCCTCACCATCATGGGCGACGCCTTGCTCAGGTCCGCCGCCGAACGCGAAGAGGACCGGATCGACATGGCGCTCTACTTCAAGGCCTATCCCGACACCGCCCGGGCGCGGCGATGAGTCCGCCCGGCAATGGCGCCAGGCGGCGCGGCTTCCCCACCTTCCGCCCGGCCGACCTGGAGGCCAGGCCGGAGCCGGAGAAGTGGCTGGTCGAGCAGCTCTGGGGCGACCAGGCGGTGGGCATCATCGGCGGCGAGCCGAAGTGCTGCAAGTCCTTCCTGGCGCTCGACATCGCCGTCGCCGTCGCCACCGGCGCCCGCTGCCTGCGGCGGTTCGCCGTCGCCGCCCCCGGAACCGCGCTGCTGTTCGCCGCCGAGGACGCCCGGCACATTCTCCGCGAACGGCTCGGCGGCATCGCCCGCGCCGCAGGCCGCGCCCTGGACAGCCTCGACATCGAGATCATCGACACCCCCCGGCTGCGCCTCGATGTCGCCGCCGACCGGGTCCGGCTGGCCGAAACCGTCGAACGCGTCCGGCCCCGGCTGCTCGCCCTCGACCCGCTGGTCCGGCTGCACGCGGTCGACGAGAACCAGGCCGGCGAGATCGCCCCCCTGCTCGGATCGCTGCGCGAACTCCAGGTCCGCTTCGGATGCGCCGTGCTGCTGGTCCACCACGCCCGCAAGGACGGCCACCGGCGCGGAGGACAGGCGCTGCGCGGCTCCACCGAGCTTCACGCCTGGGCCGACTCCCTGCTCTACCTCCAGCGCCGCGGAAGCCGCCGCATCCTGCTCAACGCCGAGCACCGGGGGCTGCCCAGCGGCCCCGAACTGGCCCTCGAACTCAGGGCCCGTCCCCCGGAACTCGCGCTCCATGTCGACGACGCAGACGCCGAACAACCCCCCGCCGACACCCCCCGCCAGCGCATCGAGGCCGTCCTCGCAAAGGCGAAGGCGCCGATGCCGCAAAGGGAGCTGCGCTCCCGGGCCGGCATCCGGGCCGAGGCCGTGGTCCAGGCGCTCAAGGAACTGGTCGACGAGGGCCGCGTCGAAAGCACCCCGAATGGCTGCCGGATCGCATCCTGAGCGGTTCCGTTTCCCCCGGTCCGCCGGGACCGCAGGGAAACGGAAACCGGAAACACCGCCCACAGCAGCCGCCCGGGCAAGGACCGTCCCGCTCCAAACGGTCGCAAAATCCCTCGGCTTCCGACCCCACCCGCGCGACCGCGCGAAATGGACCCGCAATGGCTCCATCGTCAGCATCAACGGATCCAAATTCTTCGATCACATCGCAGGACAGGGCGGCGGAGGCGCCCTCGACTTCGTCATCCATGCGACCGGACGAAGCTTCCCCGAAGCGCTCGAATGGCTCGCCGGAATGCAGGCTGAAACCGTCGCACCCGACAATCCCCCGCAACCCCGCATCCGGATTCCCGGCCCCGACCCCGCGCAATGGCCCCGTCTCCGCGACGCCCTCGCCGCTGAACGCGGCATCGATCCCGCGCTCCTCGAACAGTGCCACAGGCGCAAGCGGCTGCACGCCGACCAGTACGGCCGCGCCGTGTTCGTCTGCGCCGACGCCGAAGGACGCCCGAACGGCGCCGAAATCGCCGAACCCCGGCCCGGCGGACGCAAGACAATGGCGCCAGGTTCCCGCAAAAGCCTCGGCGCATTCTGGATCGCTGCCGGACCGATCCCCCCCGAAACCGTCCTGATCGCCGAAAGCGCCGTTGACGCCCTCGCTGCAAGGCAGCTCGCCAAACAGCCCGTCACCGTCGCATCCACCGCCGGACTCGCACGCCGCATCCCCACCTGGATGAACCAATGGACCCCCAGCCAAATCCTCTGTGGCTACGACGCCGACATCCCCGGAGACCGCGCAGCCCGCCATCTCGCCGAAAGCGACCCCAGAATCCGCCGCCTCAGGCCCAAAGGCGCCGCAGACTGGAGCGAAATGCTGCTCAAATCCGAAACCCTCGGCGCCTTCCTTTCCAAGTAGAAAAATCGTAACTGCCCAGGTAAGTGCGTGCACCACGGAGTGCATTGCCCGCCACTGCCGCAAGGTCGATGCTGCCCGGTTGTGACGGTTACACGGGCGAGAACAGTTCTTTCTCGAAAAATTACTGGTAACACCAGGGACTGGTAACAGAATTCAACCTGCGCTATTTATAGCGGCATGGCGATTCGCTTTCAGACCCGACGGTTCTTGCCGGCTTTTTCAGGGCCGACCCACCCGGCGCAAGGGGCGCCGCATGATGATGGCGGAACGAAACAGATTGAGGCTTTGCGGGAGCAACTCGAACAAAAGGACGAGCAACTCGCGGCGCAAGGCGAACAGCTCGCTGGTTTGCAAGCCGAGAACGCGACCCTGCGGCAACGTCTTGAAGAGCTGGAGCGCCAGCTTGGCCGGAACAGCCGGAACAGCAGCAAGCCTCCTTCGAGTGACGGGCTGCAGAAGCCGCGGGCGGAGCCCCGGACAAGGAGCCAGCGCGGCAAATCGGGCAGGCCGAGCGGCGGGCAGCCCGGGCACGCGGGCTCGACCTTGCGCCGGACCGACAGGCCGGACCATGTCGAGGATCATCATCCGTCGCACTGTGCGGGCTGCGGCGCGCCGCTGTCGGCTGCGGACGGGGATGAAAGCCATGTCGCAAGACAGGTCTTCGACCTGCCGGAGCCGCGCCCCCTCGAGGCCACGGAGCACCGCGCTCACCGTTGCGTTTGCGGTCATTGCGGCGCGACGACACGGGCGGCGTTTCCCGCAGGCGTGACGGCGCCGGTGCAGTATGGTCCGCGCATGGCGGCGGTGGCGGCCTATCTGAGCCATGCGCATTTCCTGCCCGAGGATCGTTTGTCGCAACTGATGGCCGACCTGTTCAACGCGCCCGTGTGCGCCGCGACGCTGGCGGCGATGAGCCGCCGGATGGCCGAGCAGTTCCAGGGTTTCGTCAACCATGTGCGGGAGCTGATCGTCCGCAAGGCGCCGGTGAAGCATCTCGACGAGACCGGCTTCCGGGTTGGCGGGCGCACGCAGTGGCTCCACATTGCCTGCACGCCATGGCTGACCTTGTTTCGCGTCCACGAAAAGCGCGGCGACTTGCTGGCGGGGTTCTCCGGTTGTGTCGTTCACGATCATTGGAAGCCCTGTTTCAAGATCAGCGGCGTTTCACACGCCCTCTGCAACGCCCATCACCTGCGCGAACTTCAAGCCCTGATCGACATCGAAAAAGAGGACTGGGCCCGGCATATGCACCGGCTCCTGTCGCGCGCCAATCGGGTCGTTCATCTCGCCAGAACAATGGCAAGACCTCCCCCCGAAACGCTGCTCGACCGGATCGGGCGAACCTATGATTGGATCCTCGCCGAGGCGCTCGCCTTTCATGAGGCGCAGCCACCGCTCGCGCCGCCGGAGCCCGGCAAACGCGGGCGAAAGAAACGCCGCGCCGGACACAATCTCGCCCTCCGGCTCCAGGACTACAAAACCGAGACCTTGCGTTTCCTCACCGACGCCGACGTTCCGTTTACCAATAATGAAGCCGAACGCGATGGTCGAATGGGGAAATTGCGCCAGAAAATCTCCGGCGGGTTCCGCTCCCCAAAAGGCACCCAAGACTTCGCCACCCTGCGCAGCGCCATCACCACCGCCAGAAAGCAGGGCTGGAACATCATCGAAACCTTGATGACATCGCCGAACCAACTGATCGGAAAAATCCAATGCTAAACCGCTCCATACGCCCTGCCCGCTGCCGCCACGCCGGTCCCGCCCCAAGCATGTATAATTTCAAACGCAAGCCTTGCGCAGCCTTCACGTACGCGCGAGACTGAGTGCTGGGCAGTTACGAAAAATCAAACTATCCAACGGACAACGTCCGCAACCCAAGACCGCCGGCGTCCAAACCGCGCAAAATCGGCCCCAACAGCCCTCATTCCATCAGACAGCGTGAAAATACATCCAGCAATCAAACTGAGCGCTCACAACGAACACCGGAAAACGTACCGCGAAGGTGCGCACGACACTCACCAAGCGGATCATCGAAGCGCTTGAGCCGACCGATACGTCATGGATCGCATGGGACGACAAGCTCGTGGGCTTCGGCATCCGTGTCCATCCCGGCGGCGCCAAGTCCTTCATCGTCAACTACCGTGCCGGCGACGGTGGCCGGAAGGCGCCCAACAAGCGCGTCGTCATCGGCCGCTACGGCAAGGTGACGGCCGACCAGGCGCGGCGACAGGCACAGAAGATCCTCGGCAAGGTCGCCGACGGCGACAATCCGGCGGAGGAACGCGCCGAGGCGCGCAGCATGCCCTCGCTCGGAGATACCTTCGAAGAGTATATGGCGGCCAATCCCAACCGCTCGAAGCGCACCAACGAGCTCTACCGCTACGAGGCGAAGCGGTATCTGGGCGACTGGCTCACCCGCCCGCTCGACGCTATCGCGCGCAAGGATGTCGAGACCCGTTTCAACAGCATCACGGCCGACCACGGCTGGTCTGCAGCCAACCGGGCGATGTCGCTTCTGCGCTCGGTCTACCGCAGGCCCTGCGTCGACCTGGACGGGCTGCGCAATCCGGTCGATCTCTGGCTCGCCGGCGGCGGCAAGTTCCACCGAAAGACAAGGCGCAAGATTTCGGCCCCGGCAGAGGTGCTGCCGTGCTGGCGCGCCGGGATCGAGGCGGAGGTGCACAACCCGGCGATCCGGGACGCTCTCTGGTTCGGGCTCTACACCGGCATGCGCCGCGAGGAGGTGCTCACACTCCGCTGGGAGCGGGTCGACCTGGCAGCGCTCACCTTCCGGGTCGAGGAGACCAAGACCGGCGCGCCCCTGGAGCTTCCGATCACCCGGCAACTCGCGGCCATTCTCGAGCGCCGCCGGCTGGCGGCCGACAACCTGCCTGCCGGCATTCGCGACTGGGTGTTTCCCTCGCCCACCAGCGCCACCGGCCATGTGCAGGACATCCATCACCTCTACCACCGCATCAGCAAGGCCGGCGGCGCCAAGTTCTGGTTCCACGGCCTGCGCAACTGCTTCATTACCGTCGCCGAGCGCGAGCTGATGCTGCCCTCCTCCCTCACCAAGCGCCTCGTCAACCATGCCCGCCCCAACGACGTCACCGAAGGCTATGCCGCCGACTGGACCGTCTCCCAACTCCGAGAACCGGCGCAGAATGTCGCCGACCGGATCGAGGCGCTTTTGGCCGGGCCGGAAAGCGTCGCCGACGCTGCGTGACCCGCCCCCGTTCACTCCGCCTCACTCCACAAGTTCCCAACGAGCACAAACCGCTGGCGCCATTCTTACACTCGCGGCCCTCGCCCCCTTCGGCTCGTAGTAGAGCGAGGAGCGCCCGATCGACAGCGCGCGGCATTGCCCATCCCCCTGCTTGCCATACCGCAACGTGTTGATGTATATTCTTTTCATCGACACGTTGCGGTGACATGTCGACGGAATCGACATGTTCGGAAAATGTGTCGACAGGAGCTGGATACATCGACATGACCTTCGATCCCGGTCGTCCCTTCAATGACCTCCCGAACCTGCCACCGGCTTCGGAAACCGAGACCAAGGCCATTCTTCGGAGTTGCATTGCCGCGCGCGCGGCACTGGTAGAGCTCCGCGTCTCCGGGAATCTCATCCCGAACCAGGCGATGCTGATCAACTCGATCCCCCTGCTCGAAGCGCAGGCGAGTTCCGAGATCGAGAACATCGTGACGACGGCCGACCGGCTGTTCCGCTATGCCAACGACGCGACGGGTCGAGCCGACCCTGCCACCAGGGAAGCTCTGCGCTACCGCACCGCATTGCACCGCGGATTCGAGATGCTGAACCAACGGCCGGTTTCGACCGCCATTGCGGTCGAAGTCTGTCGAACGATCAAGGGAGTGGAGCTGGACATTCGCAACACGCCGGGAACGGCGTTGGTGAACGATGCAACCAAGCAGGTCATCTACACGCCGCCGGAGGGAGAGGACGTTCTCCGGAGCAAACTGGCCAATTGGGAGCGCTACATTCACGAGGCTGAGGAGATCGACCCGCTGATCCGGCTTGCGGTCATGCATTATCAGTTCGAGGCGATCCATCCGTTCGTCGACGGAAACGGCCGGACCGGACGCGTGCTGAACCTGCTCTATCTCGTCGACAAAGGCCTGCTCGACGTTCCCGTCCTTTATCTCAGCCGGCACATCATCCGGAACAAGGCGCTCTACTACCGGTATCTGCTCGAGGTGACGACCCGACAGGACTGGGAAGCATGGATACTCTTCATTCTGGAGGCTGTCAGAACGACGGCGGAATGGACGACGGCGAAAATCCGCGCGATCCGGGAGCTTCTCGACGAGACAGGCGCCGCAATTCGACAGGGGATGCCGAAAATCTACTCCCGCGAACTGGCGGAACTGATCTTCGTGAATCCCTACTGCCGGATCAGTGACGTGGTCGAAGCGGACATCGCCAAGCGCCAGACGGCCGCCGTCTATCTGAAAGCCCTCGCAGCCGAAGGCCTCCTCGAGGAAATCAAGGCTGGGCGCGAGAACCTCTACATCAACCCCCCGCTCCTGGCCCTTCTGTCCGAGCGCGCGTGACTACCCGACACGGCTTAGGACCGGCATCGGCCATCGTCAACCGGCGCATTGCATGCTCAACATGACTGGAAGCTTCCGAATCCGGGCGCTAGTTTCGTCCAGCCGGCCCCGATCGCCACTCCGTCTCACACAGCCGCCGATGACGCGCCTGCTTCTCGCCGCCGCCCTGGTGGCGGCCTTCCTTCTCTCCCCGTTGCCGACAGCCGCGGACGCGCGCTTTGCCCGCCTGTCCGAGCCCGGCGTCGGCGCCATCCTGCGCCACGCCTTCGCGCCAGGGACCGGAGACCCCACATCGTTCAAGCTCGACGATTGCACTACCCAGCGCAATCTTGATGGGCAAGGCCGGGAACAGGCGCGAAAAATCGGGGCGGCGATCCGCGCCGCAGGCGTGACCGTCGACCGGGTCGTCACCAGCCAATGGTGCCGCTGCCGCGACACGGCCCGATTCCTCCACATCGGTCCGGTCGCGGACCTGCCCGCGCTGAACTCGTTCTTCCGGAACCGGGACCGGGCCAGCTCTCAGACCGCCGAACTCCGGCAATTCCTGCTCGGCCTGCCGCCGGGGAAAACCGTCATCCTGGTTACCCATCAGGTGAACATCACAGCGCTCACGGGCCGAATCCCCGCCTCGGGCGAGGTCTTCCTGCTCAGGATCGGGCGCGACGGCACGATCTCTGTGGTCGACGAGATCCTGATCGACCCCTGGCGCTGACATCGATCCGCCCCGAACCGCGTTCATACTTGCTTGCCCGGAATGGCCGCGGCTAACGAAACGAAGCCTGCCCCGAACCCGGACCGCCGAAATACACGACTCACGATCTACGACACACTTCTGCATCATTCGACTATCGTCTAGCTGCCTGAATCCTCCTAACCTGTTGTTTTTACATGTATCTCTAGTTCCTTTCGTGCCCTCGTAGATTGTCCACATCGGCTTCCGTAATCATACCGTAACTGGAGTTGATCCACTTCCTGACGTGACATGTCACGTCAGCCGCATGATTTCGGCGACCATCCCGAATTCGCGCGATATTCGCGCGGTATGCCTCGGTCGTTGACACTCGCCCATCCACCAACCGTGCGCTTGGCTATCTCCCGCCGCGAAGAAGCGGGACCCGCAGAACCGGGAACACCTCTTAGTCAAACGTCCACCCGCCGTGCAGCCGCAATGTCGCGCTAGTCCCGTTCGGCATGCGCCCGCGCCATCCGCACCACGCGCCGCGTTAGCAATTGCCCACCGCTGTCTGCGTACCACACCGCCGCCACACGCTCGGTGCCATGCAGGTCCTCGGCTACTCCCCGCAAGCTCATGCCGACCCCGGTCTCCGTTGAGCGCATTGACAACCTCGCGAGTCGCGTCCTCTGTCGCCTCGCCCTTCGTCAATGCTCCGTCTTCCAACCGCGAAATGCCATCGTGTTCGAGGCTACCCTCCAGGTCGTCATTTCGGTAACACTGAGCGGCACCAGTCATTGATCGTCATCGCTTAGCGCCGACGTCCTGTAGAGGAGGGAACATGAACAGTGGTCAATGCAAGGGCACCGAGGAACAGGGCGTGAAGTTCGTTCCTACCAGCGGGAGTCTCATCGGAGGCATAGCCAAGGAGAAGACCGCACGGATCACCGACGCAATCTCCGACGTGCAGCTAGCAATCGACGGGTTAAGGGGACGGCAGCTTGACGTGAACGATGGGAGTCGGTGGGCAACCGCATTGGGCTCATTTGCCCGGGTTTGCTCGATCTTTCTCCGTAAGGCCGTCCTGGGAGACCACGGCAGGCGCGAGACCCGGTTGCTCGACGATCGCGTTCTAGCATCGCTGGACTTGCGGTTCGATCCATTGCGCAGAATCCCCCGGGACAAGCGGAAAGAACTGAAGATCGGCTTACGTCTCACTGAGGGGCTCCTCGTGATGACGAGACTAGACGACCAAACGCGGGAACCCTTGGAGACCTATCGTTTTCGTGCCGGGCCCCAGGAGGTGACGATACTCCTTGAATGGCCGCTACCGGGAGCTGCAAACTGGACAGCAGTACCATCCGAAGAGGAACCTTGGCTGATCGGTTCCGACCAACTGTTCCAGTCAAGAGCGCACTCCAGTTTGAGTTGCGACGACTGGCTAGGCCAGCAGGTCGTTTTGTTTGATGGGAAGGGGATTTCCCTCAAGGAAATAATTCGGACCGTCGTGAACTACGAGGGCGCCCATTCAATCAATGTCGGCCGTCTGGCCACAGTCGAGGGTGAACAGCCTTCCAAGGCAGCCACGAACCCAGCACCTCACATTCTCAACGCCGTCACCATGTTTGGAATCCCATACGCGCACCTCATCGTAATCGAGACTGCGCTGTACCTGTACGAGAAACTGTTGACCGAAAGTTCGATCGCACCTCCGGACGTCGACATCTTCCAGCTCACACTGGGAGTCGCGTGCGCGCCGGAACAAGCGGAATCTTCCCAGCCAGACTGGCTTACCTTTCAAGGAGGGATGATGATTTCATTTTCCGACCGACCCAACCTAATCAAGCATACGATTAGAGCTGTCAGCTAAAGGTGAAGCGCATACAGAGGGGGAGAAAATTTTCTATGGAGTAAATAGTTGAAGGGCGCGCTTAGTGCAATACTTCAGCTATTACGACATTATTGCGATTTTGAAACGTGAATTCCGGAGGCTCCAGGGCGGTGATGATTTCGCTCCAGGCCGCTTCAAATCGGTGGGATTTCCATAAGGCCCGCACGCTCAGAACATATTGGCCGGTTCCGTCGAGCTTCCAGCGCATCCCGGAGCATTTAAGCCGCTGGGTCACGAGAACCTTGTTGGCAGCCTCGACCACCCCCGAGCCGATCGGCAGCTTCCGGTTCTGGAACGCGGCGTAGCGCATGCGTTGCCGGTTCTTGCGGAAGAAGGCCAGTTCCCGGGCGATGGCTTTCCGGCGCGGATGTTTGCTGGCCAGATGGCGGAGCGCCCGCACGATCCGCTCGACGCCGTCTTCCTCGTCGCGCAGCTTTTCCCGGAGCCTCTCGAACCGGCGCCGCGGCCTGCCCATTGCGCTTTTTGCTGCTGGACTTTTTTTAATTCACCTGTTATCAGGGTGCATGCTTGCACAGAATTTGATTCGCCGCACCCTGTTTTCGGAAGCAGGACGGGAGACATTGGCGGCGCTTCCGGCGCCGGATGTGTTTTCCGGTCGCTCGGCTTTGGTGCGCGAGGTTTGCGCGCGTTTCGATTTCCGCGATCCGCGTGGCCGGCTGCAGGAGGCGGGATGCCTGTCGGCGCTGCGGGAGCTTGAGCGTGCGGGGGGTATTGTGCTGCCGCCGCCAGGTCCCGGTTCCGGTGTCGGGCGGACGGCGCAAGGCTTGGCCGAGCCGGTTCCGGCGGCGGTCGATGTTCCGGATCGTGTCGACCGGATCGACGGTCTTGTGGCGCTGCGGGTCGATGAGGAAGCGGATCGGCGCCGGTTCAACGAGATGATGCGGCGGGAACATCCGCAGGGGGCGGTTGTGCATGTGGGGCGGCAGCTTCGGTATCTGATCGGCTCGGAGCACGGCTGGCTCGGCGGCTGCCTGTTCGCCGCCTCGGCGCTGGCGCTGCAGCCGCGCGACCGCTGGATCGGATGGGACGCGGGCCGCCGCGAGGCGCATCTTGACCGGGTAGTGGGGCTGTCACGTTTTCTTGTCCGTCCCGGGACCGGGTGCCGGAACCTGGCCTCGAAGGCGCTCAGCCTGTGCCTGCGTGCGATGGCCGGTGACTACGCGGCGCGCTATGGTGTCGCACCGCTTCTGGTCGAGACCTTTGTCGGGCCGGGACAGAGCGGGGTCAGCCTGCGGGCGGCGAACTGGACCTATGTCGGCGAGACGGCGGGCCGCGGCCGGCGCGCTGCGGCGGGCGCCCGCGTGCCGGCGAAGGCGATCTACATGTACCCGCTGGCCCGGAACTGGCGACGGCAGTTGGGGGTTGCCGGGCTGGGCGCTGCGCCGCCGCGGCCGACCCCGCGGGTACTTGGCCCGGGTGACGGGCTGGACCGGGAGAACTGGGCGGCAAATGAATTCGGCGCTGCGCCGGTCGGCAATGCGGCGCTGTGCAAGCGGCTGGTGAAAAGCGCCGCAATCCAGGCGGCGGCGCCGGCGAAGACGTTCTTTTCCGCCGCCTGTGGCGATGCGGCGGCGGTGCAGGGATATTATCGAATGATCGAGCGGCCTGACGAGTCGGCGTTGACGCCGGAGGCGATGCTGGCGACGCACCGGGGGCGGACGCTGCGTCGCATGCGGGGACACCCGACGGTGCTTTGCATCCAGGACGGCAGCGACCTGAACTTCGCGACCCATCATGGCTGTTCGGGTCTCGGGGTGATCTCGAAGAACAAGGGGGCTTCGGGCACGTTGGGGCTGCATATGCACACGACCTTTGCAGTGAACGCGGAGGGGGTGCCGCTCGGCATCCCGCGCATCGAATTCGATGCCCCGGACGGGAAGTCGGACAAGAACAAGCCGGCGGCGGAGAAGAAGACGCAGCGCTGGCTGCGGGGCTGGCGCGACACCAATGCGCTGGTGGCGGATCTCGCGGATACGCGGGTGATTTCGGTCATGGATCGCGAGGGTGACTTGGCTGAACTGTTCGCGGCGCATCGCGATGAGGGTGGCGCGGCGCTGCTCGTGCGGGCGAAGCACGACCGTGTTCTCGGCGATGGCGGCAAGCTGTTCGCGACGATGCGTGCGACGCCGGTTCGGGCGGCGCTGGAGGTCAAGGTTGACCGGGCCTCTGCGCGCAAGGCGGCGCGCGGTCAGAAAGCGTTCGCGGGCCGCGAGGCGCGCCTGGCGCGCGTCGCGCTGCGCTGGGAGCGCATCGAGATGCCGATGCCGGCGAAACAGAAAGCGCGCCTTGGCGCGGCGCCGGCGCCGCTGTCGGTGGTCCATGTGCACGAGGCGGAACCGCCGAAAGGCGCGGAGGGGATCGAATGGCTCTTGATCACCACCGTGTCGGTGACGACCGACCAACAGGCCCGGGAGGTGGTGGATCTGTATGGCCTTCGCTGGCGCATCGAGGACTATCACCGGATCCTCAAGAGCGGTTGCGATGTCGAGAAGATTGCCCATACGACAGCGGAACGGATCAAGCGCGCGGTCACCATCAACGCGATCATCGCCTACCGGCTGGCCGCGCTGACCCTGCTCGGGCGCGAGACCCCGGAACTGCTTGCCGAAACCATGTTCTCGAAGGTTGAAATCGCGGTGTTGTGCGATTTTGCGATCGAACGCGGGATTGCTCTTCCCTCGACTGCCGCGCAACCCGGCGACCGCGCTCCAACGGCGGTTGCCAAAGGCCGGGAGGTTCCACCGCTGTCGCTTGGCTGCGCGATCCTGCTGATCGCGCGGCTGGGCGGCTACCTCAACCGGAAGCATGACGCACCACCCGGTCATCAGGTGATCTGGGAAGGCTACACCCGCCTGGCTGTCGCGACGCAGGCAATGGAGCGCCTGATCAAGAATGGCGAGGAAAGCCCGCTGTACAATTGGATACGTCCAGTTAAAAACTGACTAATGGGCAGGCCGCGCCTCCATGCTGTCGGTTCCACAGGCGCTGTCCAGCGCCGCCTTGAGATGCTGGGCGGCGTGCCAGAAATCGAGGATTTCGGTGGCTTCCGGAAAGGCCTCGGAGAACCAGTTCCAGTTGTCGGCGGCCCCATCGGCGAGGATCACCACTTCCAGGTCCGGGCGGATGTGCAGCACATGCCCGGCCTCCTCGAGCAGGCCGCGCTTCAGCGTCGCCTTGCCGGCTTCCGGCATCCGCCCGGAATAGACCGTGCGGATACGCTCGCCATCCGCATCCAGCAACGACACCGCGCCGCAGGACGCCTCGCGGAAACCCGTCGCCGCCGCATCTCCTTGCCGCCCTTCACCTTTCTCGTTGCGCATCCCAAGCATGACGCCGTCCAGCGAAATCGAAAGCGCCGACGATCCCGCAGGGATGTCCTCGTCGGCGCGGATGCTGGGCAAGGCCTTGACCTGCACGACATTCCAGGCTTCGCCAACCGTTTCCACGAGGTGATTGAGCGCCGTCGCAGACGGCGACATGCCGCCCAGCTCCTCGGAAAGCCGCACGCAATCCCCGGCAGGCGCCAGCCCCATCAACAACGTCCCACGCCGCGCCGCAAGCGGCGACCAAAAGCCGTTGATCAGGCCAAACCGGAGGTCCGCCGGGACAACGGAATCGCAACCCCGACGGCGATAGCGGGAACGCTCATACCAAACCGGACCAAACGAACTCAGCATCGTGTGGGGCGATGTGCCGATCCGGTGATACACGTTGCCGTCCACCACCAATCGGTCGCTCTCCTCGTCAACCGACTCGATCGCCAGGCGCATGAA
Organism: Rhodobacterales bacterium; assembly: GCA_965219495.1. Taxonomy (GTDB): domain Bacteria; phylum Pseudomonadota; class Alphaproteobacteria; order Rhodobacterales; family CAZPXZ01; genus CAZPXZ01. The sequence continues at coordinate 4,171,384 of OZ244777.1, read as the reverse complement.
CGCACAACTGGCGGCGTTCGAGACCGCCGCCAGAGAACGCTCGAAACCCTCCGCAGACTGGGTCCCCTCCGCAAGGGACGCAAACAGCGCCCGCGCATTCGTTCCGAACTTCGAGAGAATCGTCTCGATCTCCACAGCGGTCGCATCTCTCGCAATGCTGGACTCTCGCGCAGGAAACGGCAATACTGTCATCGGAGTGCTCCCGGATATTGTTGTGAACTTCAATCCATATACCACATGTTGGTAGGAGCACTCACCCCCCCCTCCTGCCCCGGGAAACCGGAGGAAATTCGCGAAAATCCGGCATAAGCGGTCAAACCCGGGAAATCGTGTCACCAAACGACGACTCGGAATGCGCCAGTGCTAGTCTAACTGATTGCAAACGAACGGTTTACTTTACTCCATATGAAATGTGCACCCTACAGAGGAGTTTTTCCTGACCAGCTCGGCTAACGCTGTTGCAGCCATTAACCGCGTCAAGCATGAAAAGTAGGACTTCATACTATGGCCAATCCACAGCACATCCAATGGCTCAAAGAGGGCGTTGCAGCTTGGAACGCTCGCCGCGACAAAGCTGATTTCTTTCCGGACTTTTCGGGCGCCAATATTCCCGCCGCACTTCAGGGACCTCTATATGACCCACCCACTATACGTACCGACACTCATCTCGATGGAATTAACTTGAAAAACGCATCCTTTCGCGGTGCCAGTCTGAGCGGTATTGGGCTTCGACGCGCAAATCTTCAGTCCGCTCAAATGCAACACTGTCAGTTGTGGAGCGCCGACCTTACCGGCGCCGATCTCACCGATTCCGATTTCTCAGGCGCAGTCCTCCTTTGCGCAACCCTCGTGGATGCGCTAACGCGCCATGTCAAATTTGTCGGTGCCAATCTAAGCGGCGCTGACTTGGAAGGGGTTGACCTAACCCACTCCAACCTAACGAATGCAAATCTCGTTAGATCGAAAATCAAGGATACAGACTTCAGTGGCACCAAACTGGTTGCCGTTGACATCACGGATACACAACCCTGGAACGCTAAACTCTTCCGCACAGTCCACGATCAAGACGCACCACATATCTTAGTGTCTGAATCAAAACTTTAGCAAGTCCATTTAACCCATTGTTGCACAGGCACTTACGCGCCGCCCGAGGCGACGGACCAAGAGCCGCACCGCAGCCCAGAGCACCCACGCCTTGGCGCTCTCGATGGTTCGCTCGAAGTCCTTGGCCAATCGTCGGCAGCGGTTCAGCCAGGCAAGAGTCCGTTCCACCACCCAGCGGCGGGGGAGAACCGCAAAACCCTTGCTTCCCGGGGGCTTGGAAACGATGATGAGATCCAGATCCAGGCTGCGGTCGCACAGGGACGCCGCAAGTTTCGGCCCCGAGTAGCCCCCATCCGCGAACAACGCCTGCAATGTCGGGCAGCACGCGACCGCCTCTTCCAACACGTCCGGCGCGCCGTCCCGATCCTGAATGCTCGCCGCATGAATCTGCACCGTCAGAGGGTTCCCTTCCGTATCCACCACAAGGTGGCGCTTGCGGCCCTTCACCTTCTTGCCGGCGTCGTAACCGCGCGGTCCTCCGCTCTCGGTGGTCTTGGCGCTCTGGCTATCAATCGCACCCGCCGTTGGCTCTTCCGCGCGTCCCGCATCGAGGCGCGCCGCCCGCCGAAGCGACGCCAGAATGACCTCCATTCGTCCCCCTTTCGACCAGCCGTAGAAATAGTTCTGAACCGTCGTAAACGGTGGAAAATCCTTGGGTAAGGCGCGCCATTGGCAACCTGTGCTGGCCATGTACAGGATCGCGTTCAAGACTTCCCGAAGGTCCGTGGTGCGGGGACGACCGGTCGATGCCGGTCCCGGAAGATGGGGGTCCAACAGTGACCATTCCGCATCCGTCAAATCCGTCTCGTAACGAGACGAGGGGCGCTTATACTCAGCGCGAGTGGTTTCATTCCAGGGCATGGGTGCTCTCCATATTTCGTGTTTAAGCTATATGGAAAATACCACATGTCGAAGCCTCTCAATAGTTTTAGGTCAAACTCTTAGACATAAGCCACGTAAATGACGTCAAATCTCTGGTCGATGTATGTCTAACCTTAGAGAATCATTACCGTCGGTTGGAGCACGGGGATGTTAGCAAGGAACATACACTTTATTTCCGCGGACAATATGAGAATGAATGGCTCCTCATACCTTCGGTGATGCGTGGGCAAACGGACAAGCCACTCTTGCGCAACTCGGAAGGTGAAATGCTGCTGGAACTGATGTCAAGGAGGCCTGATGACTTTACCAATGTGTCATCGGCCCTGTCTCAATGGGTGTTGGCTCAACACCATGGACTGAAGACCCGACTTCTTGACATCACAAAAAACCCGCTAGTTGCCCTGTTTCATTGTTGTGATGCGTCTTCCAATCTATCGTCAGATGATCAAACGGATGGTGTATTCCACATATTTGCAGTACCCAAATCTATCATCAAGACCTACGAAAGCGATACTATTCGAAGCTGGACAAAGAATGTGCCAGTCTACTGCCACCACAAAGTAACAGTGCCCGCTTCAAGAAAGAAAGACATACTTCACGAGCTGGAAATCCTGCATGTAACCAAAGAGGTGCTCTTTCCTGGCCTCGACGAATCTGCGAAGGCCATTGTCAGGAGATACTTGACCTAACGGACAAGGGAAAGCCGTACTGCTGTAGCGTACAAGAGCTAATCTGGCCCCGGACCTGACATAGAGATCGCCGTCCTTCGGAGACTCGATCGTTTTACCGGCTGCGCCCAATGCAGTCGCCACACAACGCCGCTTCAAACGACCCGTCCGAGCCTCAATCCGTCTTCCTCACGGCCACAGCCTCCGTATCCTCACTCTCCGCACCTATCGGGCTTCGCCTCCCGCCCTTCGTTGACCGCCGCTCTGAGCGCCTTCCCCGCCTTGAACGACGGCGCTTTCGACGCCGGGATCGCGATGCTCTCCCCGGTCTGCGGGTTCCGTCCGGTGCGCGCGCTCCGGCTCCTCGTCGCGAACGTCCCGAACCCGGCGATGCGCACCGCCTCTTCCCTCGCCAGCGCCTCGACGATCGTCTCGAACACCGCGTCGACAGCACCCTCGGCGGCGGACTTGCTCAGCCCCATCCTGCCCGCCACACGCTCGGCCATCTCCGACTTCTTCATTGCCGCTCTCTCCGCAACCGTGACCGGTGACAGGCCGACCGCCGCCGCACCGTCCGGCGCTCGACCGAGACCGCCGCCTCCACGGTCCAGTATTCCTGCGGGACGAAGGCCTCGATCTCCGCCTCGCGCGCGCAGACGAGGCGCAGCGCCACCGACTGCACCCGACCGGCCGACCGGCGCCTTGCGCCACATCAGCGGCGACAGCCCGTAACCGACCAGGTAGTCGAGCGCGCGCCGCGCCTGCTGCGCCTGCACCAGGTCCATGTCGAGGCCGCGCGGGCGCGCCATCGCCGCGCGCACCCCCTCGGCCGTGATCTCGCGGAAGGCGACCCGCTCGACCGGCTTGTCCCCGAGCGCATCCTTCTCCCGCAGCCAGGTCAGCACCTGCCAGGCGATCGCCTCGCCCTTGCGGTCCGGGTCGGTGGCGAGGATCAGCCCCTCGGCATCGCCGAGCGCCGCCCGGATCGCCCCCAGCGCCCGCGCCGCGCGCCGCCCCGCGGTCTCGTAGACCATCGCGAAGCCGTCGTCGGCAGGTCCCGCACATGGCCGTGGCAGGCGAGCACCCGCCAGCCGCGCCCGAGAAACCGCTCGACCGTCCGCGCCTTGGCCGGGGATTCGACGACGACCAGCCACCGGGCGTCCCCGCGTCCGCGCGACGCCCGCTGCCCTTGACCTCTCATGGTTCCGCCTCCCGCGGCGGAACCGGCGAATGTCCCGGTACGGGAAAGCGCTCCGGTCCGGAGAAACGCTCAGGACCCTCTCACCGCCGCGCAGTCCGCGAAATCGACTAGCGGCACAGCAGCGAAAAAGAAAATGCCTCTTGAGGTAAAATTCATGCCGCAAGAGCATGAAGCCGACAGCCTGCGGCGCCCCGACCCCGCCATGCCTCTGGCGGTTCTCGAAAAATCCGCCGGAAAGCCCATCTGTACGAGGACGGACACCCGGTTCAGCGCGGCCGGCAATCGGCATCCCGCCCCACTGCCGTCCACGGTCCGGCGCACCGCCTATGTCTCGAATACCCCGCGCCAGATGCGCATATCTCGCCGTCGTCCCCGGCATGGGGGTGGTCAGCCGCGGATCTGACGGAGACTATCGAGCGACCTGTTCCTTCACTTCGGGAACGGTGAACAGGTAGACCACTAGTTGTTCAACGAGACTGTCCAGATGCACGGCGAGCGCCTCCGAAAACTGCGTTTCGTGGGCGGCTTCGTTCCCAGCCACGCGCGTCAGCCAGGCGAAGAGCTTGAAAACTGAGGGCTGCGTCCGGGATACATGCGCGATCGTCGATGCTAGGGTCCCGCCCTCGATACCGAATTCCGTGCGCAGGGCAACCTCCAGGGTTTTCCTGTAGGTCATCCCTGCCGCGTCCCAGTTCCGCAAAATGAGGTTGTGGCGCGCTTGCCGGAACAGGGCATCGACCGGTTCGGGCATGTGCGGCGGAACGACGATCTCGTCGGCGCTGAGCGTCTGCTTCTGCTTTGGAAAAACGCCGGACATCGCCGGTCGGGGAAACCCGTACGCGCGGGTCGAAAGGTCACCGTCGAGTGACACCAGCATGACCTCAAGGCCGCAAAGCTCTCCGCATTCGCGGCAAACACCGAACGTGTAATCGGCGCCGCCGCCGAAGGTTTGCCGTCTCGGAAGCCCCGCGACAGGCGCGGCTGCGCTCTTCTGGCCGCACTGAGGACAGTCTGCCGGCGGGATATCTTTTTTCTGAAAGCCCCTGAGCAGCCGCTCCCAAGCACCGTCGTCCGGATTGGCATCAACGTTCATGCTCGCTAAACCACCTCTACCCCTTGCTGCAGAATCCGCTATTTCAGACATCGACCAAGCTTGGCTGCCCAATGTCGTGAGCGGCTTGTCGATCGACCTTCATTCACGCAAATCCGTACCAGGCAATTCGGAGCCAGGGAACCGGACACCGATGGACGCTATTTCCTGAACCAACCAATGCGTCACGGAGACAGTCTCACTGCGGATGGCTGCAATGTCCTCCTTCGACAGCTCATCGCAAAGCTGCATGACTTCCTTCTTGCCTCTTCTCGAAAAGTGCCGAAGCTGTGCGCGACCGCTTCGGTCGAAACGAACCCAGGCCCCGTGGCACAGGGCATTGCGCCATTCGCTCAATTTCTGCAAACGGCCGATAAATTCGACACCGTTTTCCTCCGCGATTCGTGCATCGCGTTCAACCGCTCGTTTGACCCTGCGCACCAATGGCCCCAAGGGATCGCTCAGAGACCGTTCCAGCGAGCCTACCCATTTCTCTACCTCGTCCTCGGTATATTCTTTCGCATCCCTGCTTCCTTCGAGTGCCAACAGGAACCTTGGAATCAGGTCTTCCAAGAACCCGAACGTGGCCACCGCTCTGCCAAGTTCCTCCCAGAATGCCGGTTCAGCCTTTTGGGTCGGCCAGTCCTCTGGCGTCACGATCATTTCGTCTCACCACTCATTCGTCTCACCACTCAATTGCCGGCAATCGCATTCCACCGGAGCGTTCTTGATCCGGCTCGATCTTCGCCACCATCACAACTTTCCAGGCCAGCCGTGCCCGTCTGCCGTCAACACGGTATTCCGACCGCATCGCCGTTCTCTTCAGATGCGGCTCAGGTCGAGCCGATAGCGCCGATCCGAATGAAAACAAACCGGTTTCGATCAGGTTGCAACCGCGGTATCTCTATGAAGAGACCTCCCTGTCGCCTGCGTCCGGAACGTCTACCAGCCACGCCATCCGTTTATCACCCGCTCAGCGAGCGATCGCCCGGTTGACGGCAATAAACATCGACGCTTGCCCCTGAGAACAGGCAACAGGTGACGGGGTCAAGTAGCCCCATCAACCCGAAGGCTTGGGTTTGCATGCAAACCATACGGCGAACTCACCAAGCGCAATACCGGTTGTCAGGAAGCGGCGCACATCCGGCAAGCCTCGCACGCGCGCCCGAAACGCACCCGCCTCGCCAACTTCTCGCAATGGCCGCAACCCCACCGACCAAAGAACCAAAGCGCCGGGTCTACGGCGCCGGCACCGCGGCCGATCCCCGGCGGGCCTTCGATTCCCGCCCGGCTCGCGGCATCGTACCAGATTCGACGGATGTCCGTGTCCCGGCTGTCGTCATCCGTGTCCATTGCCGCGATAGCCTTCCCGTCGCCCAGCAAACCCAGATTCCGGGTGAGACGGCGGACATGGATGTCCACGCCGACCGTCATGGCTTCGACCGGGGTGATTTCGGCCCCGCCAGGATTCGCCATGATCCGAATCCACACCGGCCCGATCTTTTCCCCGCGCAGCAAAGGGAAATGCCTCAAGTCCTTCCTCAGCGCGTCCACGCAGCCTATACCCTCGTCGATCACGCGTCGTACTGCCGACCCATCGCGGGTGACCAGGCGCTCTGCGATCCGCTGCCAGCTCTTCGCGTTCCGTTGATGGAACCTCCCCGCCACACCCGCGCCATGCAGGTCTCGATGCAATTTCTCCGGAAGCATGGCTGCAACCACGGCAGGATCGAACAGTTTGGGCCGCGTCGAATACAGCTGCGCCGCTGCTCTCCATAGCCGGTCGGAATTGAACTGGTAGTCCACCGCGCACACCAGTGTCAGGAAACGCCGGACTTCCTATTCCGAAGCGCCGAGCTCACGCACCCGGTGTGCGGCGTCCACCTCCGGGATCAGTAACCAAGGCTTGACAGGCTCCAAGCCTCTCGAAGAATTGTCTAACCCATCAAGGTAAAAGTCGCCCGCTATCATTTCCGCGAGCGCAACAGGCGAGTAGCTGGAAATTCCCATCGGCCCTCTTTCCGAATCTGCGACCATGCCGCCGCAACGTGATGGACATCGGCAGCGTGTTCAAGCGCCGACCGCATACTCGTGGGCCACTCCTGCCGCCCGCACCCAATCAACCGCAAGGGCGGCGCCCGTCATTCGCGGGAACTGCGCCAACCGTTCGCGGCCATGCCTGCGAGAGAGTCAACACGGATGCCCGCCGCAAGTGTCAACACCGGTTGGTTACTCGGCCCCGGTGACACGAATTCACGCCTTCGCCGTGGGGAGCGATCGGCGACATATCGGCATTCGTGGAGACGGGTCCTCAACGAGGCCACGGCAAATACAAATTTCGCGCTCAGACTCTCGTGTTGACCATGTGTTGACTGTCAAATTTTCGACTGATTCTCAAGAATCAAAAAGCCCTTGAAAACTTCATTGTTTTCAAGGGCTTAATCTTGGTTGCGGGGGTAGGACTTGAACCTACGACCTTCAGGTTATGAGCCTGACGGTTTGGGAAACCAATATGTGCTGCCCTTTGCTGCATGGGATCTCTTGCGTTCCGAGCGCGTGTAGCCGCAGCGTGTGCAAAATTTGGTCGAACATCCGAACAATTCGATTGTGCCAAAATTTGACAACGACAAACTCCAGGAAATTACTTGTCTACTTCATGCAATGCTCCGTTGAACTCCTCTATCGCTAGATCCCAGGCATCTACATTGCCCATTAGTTCTTCCCAATAATCCAGGCTGCGCCGTGCATCGAAATCCTCAACCGAAATGTCCTGTTGTTCAACCCAGGTATAGTACCCAAGATTGAAAACCCGTTCCCGATCAATCCGACTCATTTCAAGCAAGTGATCTGTTGTCGTGCCTAGCAAATACCTGCCGAGCACTTCCGCGGCGTCCAAAACGCCAAAATCATTCCTGAAAGTCTCGCTTTCTGTCTTGGTCATTTCCGTGCGGTACATTCCAGCACCGTCGGTCGCGACGGTAAGAACCGCGTCTTCCGGTCCCAGTTGCGAATACTTCGCGACCTTTATCGCCGCGATTACATTGGCTATCGAAGAGAGTCCTAGGTCCGCCAGTGAACGTAGTTGCGCCGTCGACAGTCCCTTGTGAACGCGGAGATAATCCTGGCCGGGCGTTGAATTGAACAGGAGGTTGAGAGCATCGGTCGCTTGGAACGATACCCCGGCCACAAAATCCGTATTCATGACGTTGTGAATGAGTGGAATGTGCTTGTCGCCGATGCCCTGGATGTTGTGTTCGCCATAACCGTTGTAAAGCATGGTCGGGCATTCCAGCGCTTCCACCGCGACAATTCTGGTTCCAAGTTTCTCTTTCAGGTAATCGCCGGCGGCAAGCGTGCCGGCGGAGCCGGTGGCCGAAACAAAGGCGCGGGCCTTTACCGAACCGTCTACGCTGAAGGCTTGGGCCACTCGTTCCAATGCAGGCCCGGTGACCGCGCGATGAACGATGTAGTTGCCGAATTCGGCAAATTGATTGAGCACGATGTTTCTGGAATCCCGCGACAATTCGCGACACGCGTCATAAATCTCCTTTACGTTGCTTTCGGTACCGGGAGTCCGAATGACATCCTTCGGGTCGGCGACCCAATTCTCCAGCCATCGGAAGCGCTCTTTGCTCATGCCTTCCGGCAAGAGCGCGACGCTCCGGCAGCCGAGAATATTCGAAATAGCCACTCCCCCACGGCAGTAGTTGCCGGTGGAAGGCCAGACAGCACGGTGGCGAGAGGGGTCGAATTGACCTGTAATCAGCCTGGGCATCAGGCAGCCATACGCGGCCAGCACCTTGTGGGCCTGGATCAGCGGAAACCGATTGCCCGGAACGACGACAATCTTCGCCGGCGTATCGATGAGTTCCGGTGGGAAAACAAAGTATGGGGGCGAATCCGAAATGTCGCGCCGGTTTTCCGCGTTCTGCCAGTGCAGGCGGTAGAGATTGCGCGGGTCCGGTTTGTCCGGATCCACCCCACCGAGCTCGTCCGTGATCGAACTGTCGATCATAGACGGGTTGGCCAGTTCGGAAATCTGCGGCAGGCGGACGCCTGCTCTTCCGAGCAGCTCGACGGTCTTCTTGTAAACCACCGGATCGACGACCCCGTTTTCGAGGCCGGTACGCATCGTATTATTCATCCCCTTGCCCCTATTCCTTGCGGAACCCAGAGAGGTTGGTTTCCGCGATCAATGAATAGAATCTGGGTTCCCGATGCTGCGCGAAATCGAATATGTGGCTTTGGATCTCGCGGCAGCGGTCCAAACTCCATGTAAAAGTGATCACCTCGTCGGATAGCGTTTCGCATTCCGCAAGGATTTCACCAGTGGGCGCAAGAATGCAAGTCCCGCCGATCAAATCGCAGCCTTCCTCCCTGCCCGCCTTGGCCACGTCGACGATCCAGGCGCCATTCTGGTACGCGCCCGCCTGCATGACCAGGTGATTGTGAAATTCCTGCAAGTGATCGTGCTGGGGCACTGGCGGGTAGTGACACGGCGTGTTGTAGCCGAGTAGCAGCATTTCGACGCCTCGCAATCCCATTACCCTGTAAGTTCTAGGCCACCGGCGGTCGTTGCAAACACACATGCCCACGCGCCCGCCGAACGCGTCGAACACCGGAATACCGAGTCCCCCGTGAAAAAGAATCGCTTCTCCAAGTGCTGGAAAAGACGCCAGGGCTCGTGCTCCGCGTAACCGGGAAGGTGATCCGGTACTTGCTGATGATGACCCCGCTTGCGTCGACCAGGATTGCCGCGTTGTAACGCCGCCTCTCGCCATTCCCCTCGGAGATCTCCGCGTACTCGAGATAGAACCCCATTTCCGACTCGGCAGCCGTCCCGAAGAGCGGCCGCGCGTACTCGTTCGGCATTTCCCGCTCGAAATAGAAATCAATCTCTGCTTGGTCCTCTATAAACCACATCGGAAAGTAGGTCGTCAGCGCCAGTTCCGGAAATACCGTCAACTCTACCATGAGGCTTTTGGCCTGCCGCATCATGTCGGTCATCCGGCGGATCGCCGAGGCGCGGGATTCGTCGCGGGAGATCGGCCCCATTTCACCGGCCGCAATGGCAAGACCTTGGCCATGCCACTTCTCCCTCGCCATCTGCCAACTCCGATTGCGGAAAGAGAGTGGGCTCGATCTCCGAGGCTACCTTGCGGGATTTCCGAATCGGTTGCCCTTTCAGGAATTGCGGCCGGACACCGGTAATCCTGGCGTAGGTCTCCGGATCGGTCGCTCCTTCGGTTCCAAACACGACGACACGGATCTCTTCGTTTATTCCGAGCGCCTCTCGCATGCCGCCATTCGCCGCCGCCGCCAGAAATCCCGTCAAACCGGCGACTCCGGATTCCCCGCCGACAATCTGCGTATCGCCCTATCGTCCTTCCACCGGCAAGCACACGCAATCGCAAGCGTCCTCGTCCCGGATCTTGATCATCGCATGGGTGCCGACCGAGAGTATTTCCCACGCGATGCACGAAATCTCCCCACAAGCCAGCCCGCCCATTACGGTTTCAAGATCCCCGCCGATAACCACCGGGCGACGCGCTTTCAGGCTCTCGAACCAGCACGCCGAGTTCCGAGCTCGACGAGCACCGTCGTCGGGTGCCTCCCTCCGAAACGCAGCCAGAATTGCGCGGAACTCGCCGCGGCCATTCCGCCCACGCCAGCCTGCAAGAAGATATGCGTGGGCGGCTCCCCATCAGGCAGTTGTTCAATCGTTTCGGCGGCCATCACGGCGTAATCCCGGGTGACATCGAGGGGACTTCCTCCGTCAGGCTCATCGAAGTGTCGGATATGACATGCCACCCCTTCGCTTTCGCGGTCGCCACCGCCGTTCGAACCGCGTCGTCGAAGTTCCCGGGATTGCGGCGCACTTCGGCGCCATAGTGCCGGATCGTGCTCTCACGGCCCCGGCTGACGGCTTCGTTGATGAATATGACGGCGCGGCAGCCGAACATCGACACCCCCAGGCGACGGACCGGCCGTGATTGCCATCGGTCGCAGCCGTGACCGCAATTCGAGCCGCATCTTCCCGGAAGCGCCCGTCTAGCAGGTGAGCGCATTCGATATCGATCTTTCCCGTAATTCTCGACAGCTCCCGCAAGAGCATGCGCGCGACCGCGTAGGTGCCTTCACGGGGCTTGAAGCTTCGAACCCGAAGCGATTGCTTTTATCCTTGTAGAAGAGACTCGCGACCTGCGCTTCCGTTGCAAGCCCCGGCAAGGAAACCAAGGGCGTAGGACAATAGCCCGGCAACGAACCGATCAGTCTTTGCGCACCCTTGACGACGGAGAGGTTCAGCATTCGCAATTGGCTGGAACCAAAATCCGCACCCGGAAGAACCATCGGATTGAACACAAACGCCCCAGCGTATCGCTCCAGGCAATTCTCCCGCGGCACGACCAAAACTCAGAGAACGTCCGTCCAACGGGAGAGCAGAAGGGCAACTGACCCGGCTTGGCCCGGCGCGCCCTTCGGCCTGCGCCAGCCCGCATTGCAGTTCGTCGCGGAAATCGTTCGGCAGGTTTTCCGCATCCCGCCGCGTGCTGCCGAAACTCCGAATTCATGGAGAATGGAAGATCGGATAACGCGCCTCTTCCTGAGCACGGCCCGGTTTTCCCCTGCGCGGTCCCTACGCCGCTCTGCGCTGCGCAGCAGACGAACGCGGGACAGTGCCTGTTCGCCGCCGAATCGCACGGCGGAGGAACAACTCGTTGACAAACAAGGTCAGTATATTCAAGAGCACGATCAGAATTGCGAGCGCGTTGGGTTTCGGCGACAGATTGAAGCGGAAGTCCGACGCGACCAAGACGGAGCATGGTTGCGTTTGCCCGCACGTATGGAAGGAAGCCGTGAATTGGGCGGTGGAAAGCACGCACGAAACAAAGGCGGCTGCGAGTATTTCATTCTTCATCAACGGCAAGGGGACGATCCGGTACTGCGAATACGTCTGGAGGCCATCACAGGCGAGCAGATGGCGGAACTCCAAGCGGTCGGACAGGAGAAGGTCAAGTTCGGCGAGAGGGAACTGCTGCCCGGAAGGGACACGGAGCGCACAAAGGAAGCGCAGGATTTCCGTTGGCAGCCAATCCGGAAGCCGGAGAAAGCGCAGGAGTCCGAACGGTTCGGACGCGATGTCGGGCCGTGGCTGCGTCAGCCGGGTGCCAAGAACTGCGCTTGCAGATATTGCAAGCATCTGCCAAGGTTCCCATATGCGGGGCAAACATCGCGAGACACTGGAACTTGTCTTTCGTGATCCGGTTTCCGGCGCCGTCGAATGGCCGGCGGAGGAAGCGCTGCTCATTGCCGCAGGCGCGTGGTTGATCGAAGGCCGGGGATCGCGAAGGATCGCGAGGCTGAGACGTTTTACCGCCCGCATCCCGCAAAGGAGGCGAAGCGCTACCAGGTTCGCGCCGCCCGCACGATTCTGGAGAGAATTGGAGTCACGCGCCATGATGAACACAATGACGTACAAGGGTTACTCCGCTCGTATCGGCTATGACGACGAAGAAAGGAAAGGATTTTCACCGGACGGATAGCCGGCATCCGCGACGGCGTCGGTTTTCACGCAGATAACGTTGAAGCTCTTCTGGCAGCCTTTCGCGATGCTGTTGACGACTGTATCCAAACCTGCGCCAAGATCGGCAAGGAGCCCCAGAAATCTTACTCGGGGCAGATGATGTTTCGTGTCAGTCCCGACGTTCATCGCAAGGCTGCGCTTGCGGCGGAACTGTCTGGCAAGAGCCTGAACCAGTGGGCCGAAGAAGTTCTGAGCCGCGCTGCAGGGTGACGCCTGCCGAGTCGAACCGTTTCTCGATGACCCGGATTTGAAAATTACCCCGATGAAACGGAGTTGCGGACATATTTTCAGGTATTTTGGCGCGAAACACGCTAGCGAGTTCCCTGCACCGTTTTCCGCTAGTCCATACAAGCGTCAATTACGTTGGCCACCAGCGACAACTATCATGCCGAACTTTTCGGTGGCGACTTACCTGGCGCATTTTGCGTCCATGGACTCGAGGCGAGATGACGATTGATCGCTGCGCGGTCCCACTATCCGTGCGTGCAGTCCAGGGTGTTGTTTCCTGAATGGGCAAGGTCTGCCGGACCGGGTTGAACGCCGGTCTGGCGGCGCGTTAATGCGCCCCGGCCGTCGCGGCGCGGACCGGGCACGATCCCGCATCAGCTCTCCCTGAGGCGAGTGCAATTCGGTGGGACCGTGCCTGCCGGTGTTGGTTTGCTCCGGACCCGGTTAGTGGATGAGGCGTAGCCGGATTCACGGAACTCGGTGGTTCCACTGTTGGGAAGGGACCTCGGATGACTTGGATGTGGCGGCTTGGGGGCAGGTCGGCATGTCTGCCGGTCGGGCGCTCGGTCGTGCCGGGTTTCGATCCGCCCCCGGCAGGGTGTTCGGCCGGTGCGGGGCCGGTTCCGGCGTGCGACGGAGGGTCGCGCCATTTCCACCGGCGATTTTGCGGCCTGATCACTCTGGGCGCGTTCGGGCGGCATTCGCGGGCGCTGGTTCGACCGGGCTGGGGGGTTGTTCCTGGCGGCGGCGTTGTTGGCTCTGCCGTCATCGGCATTTCCCTTCGCTGCGGGCCGGCGGTTGCTGGACGCTCCTTTCTGCCGGCCCTGCGCCGACGATGCGGTCTGTCGGGGTCGTGATTGCGCGAGCCAGCGAAGCGCATGACGTCAGCCGGAGGCTGTCCGCTTCCGGCATTCCGCGCGCTTTGGCGCGAAGTCCCGGCCGGCGCTGCCGGACATCCTCTCAGCCCGGCGTGGGGCTTTGCGGCCGTTGCGATGCCGCCCGCTTCCGAAGGACCGCATTGTGACCAGGGCGCTCCGCGGCGCCCCCGCCCGGGCGCTCTCCGACGTGCTCGCCGGGACTCGCCCGGCTCTCGCGGTGGGGTGTCGTAGACGGCCGGCTCCGATCGCCCACCCGCACCCTTCGTGAGCGTACGCAAACTACGCGACCGAGCGGCAACGCTGCGCGATGCCGCACGCCTTCTCGACGACGCCCCGGACCGGACCGAGAACGGCGACCGCGACGACGCTTCCGCCCAGGACTCCGGCCGGTCTGCACCTGGTCGCCTCCGAATTCGCAACCGCCGTCCGGGGCGCCCACTTCAACCAATCACAGTATGGAGGTCTTGGAATTTGTCTTGAATTCATATGTCGAGCATTACATATTGAGCCCATGCGCCGGCGGGTCGAGATCGCCGAGGAGTTCGAGCCTGAATTTTTCGGTTTGCCGCAGGACGTGCGAGGGACGATCCTCGCCCTGTCGCGCCTCCTGCGGCAGTTCGGACGGCAATCGGGACGACCGCGAGTGGACACACTGAACGGCTCGCGGCATACCAACATGAAGGAGATGCGGTGCAGCGCGGCGGATGGGGAGTGGGGGTTCGCCTTCGATCCTGCGCGCATCGCCCCGTCCTGCTCGTTACAGGCGACAAGTCGGGCGGCGGAGCCAGACGCTTCTACCGCGCGCTCATCCGCAAGGCCGACGAACGATTCGACCGGCGCCTCACCCAGCTTGCGAAGGAAAGAGAGTCGTGATGGCTTTGAATGCTGAAGACGTGATCGCGGGGCTCGACCTCGCCGAGCGCCGCAAGGTCGAGGACCTAGCCGCGGAGCTCATCGCCGAGGAGATGACGCTGCGCGAACTGCGCGAAGCCCGCCAGCTCACCCAAGTCAGCGTCGCGCGCGAGTCGGGCATCAGCCAGGACGGCGTCTCGCGGCTCGAGCAGCGCAGCGATCTACTGCTCTCGACGCTGCGCAGGACAGTCGAGGCCATGGGCGGCCGCCTCTCGCTCATCGCGAGGTTCCCCGACCGGCCTCCGGTCAAACTGTCAGGCATCGCCGATGGCGAGTCGGATGGCTAATGCCAGAGACGACCTCAAACCTCATTGCAGCGTATCTGCGCTGGCAAAGATGTGGTGCAACAACCGTTGGACGCCGAGGAAGACATTAGACTTCGAAACACCAGCAGTGCGATTCAATGCTTGTGTTGCAGCGACCGGCTGAACTCGCAAGAGGGCGCATTTCGTCGCGAAATATTGGCGTCGCGCCTTTCCAGGAAGCCGAGTCGGACTACAAGTTGGCCCGGAGGCAACAAACGGAAGGAACAGCTCTTCACTTCGGTCCTATTTCGGAACTCGCCGCAGCATTTGCCCATTTCCTGCGTGCATAGGGGCTTGACCGGAGTCCATAGATTGTACACAAGATGGTTTTAGTAGTGCACAATCCGAAACTTCGGAGCAAGACCCGACATGCGGGATTGATCGGTGAAATGAAGCAAGGTCAGGAGAAGCCCGTGACTGATTGCAGCACAAGAGCGAAGTCAGAGACTCTCGATATTGCCGCGCAAGTGCTGGCGCGTGTCCCCCGGGGGTTCAGCGATGGCTGAGATACTGGCGGCGGCGGGGTGTTCCGTACCTTCGCGCCAGATTCATGTCGGTGGGCTTTGGTATGAGCCGGAAGTGGATTCCGTGATCGAAGTTTGCTCGCCTGCCCACGGTGGCCATCTAGCGACAGTCCCAAAAGCCGGGCCGAGCGTGGTGGACGCAGCCGTTCGGGCAGCTGACAAAGCCCTAAGTACATGGTCCGTCCTCGATCCCTTTGACCGTGCCCGATATCTTCGCGCTTTTGCGGATGTCGTCAGGCAGCACATGAACGAGCTGGTGGAGCTCGAAACCGCGGTCACAGGGAGGCCGATCCGGGAGATGCGGGCGCAGCTTGCCCGCGTTCCGGAGTGGCTCGAATACTTTGCCTCAATTGCTGTTGGGCTGGAAGCCGAAGCCAACAACGTTAAAGGTGGGTTCCTAACACTGACCCGTTACGAACCACTCGGTGTCTGCGCGTTGCTGACGCCTTGGAATCATCCAGTTCTTATTCTGATCAAGAAACTCTCGGCAGCGCTTGCTGCTGGCAATACCTGTGTCGTGAAGCCCTCATCGCAGGCGCCTGTAACACCGTTGCTTCTCTCAAGCTGGGCTGCAGAGGCTGAACTTCCGGCCGGCGTTGTCAATGTTGTAACGGGTGGGCCAGTGGCTGGAACGGCACTTTGCGACCATCCTCTGGTCTCACGCATTGACTTGACCGGAGGGACCACAACGGGTCGCCATGTTGCTTCGCGCGCGGCCGAGCGTCTGGTCCCCTGTAGCTTGGAATTGGGTGGAAAGGCCCCCGTTGTGATCTTTGGTGATACACCTCTTGAAGAGGCCGCCGCAGGGGCAGTCTTTTCAGCATTCGTTGCTGCGGGACAGACATGTGTTTCCGGTACGCGGTTTATTGTCGAAGAGCCAGTCTACGAAGAATTTGTTGCACTATTCGCTGAACGCACGAAAGCGATCCGACTTGGGGACCCGGCTGACCCCGAAACAGATATGGGTCCAGTTATATCCGCAAGTTCGCTAGAGCGTTGCTTGGAAGCAATCGCAGAGGCCCGCGCAGCGGGAGCGCGCTGTGTGGCGGGAGGTGGGCGACCTGAAATGCCTGCGCCCTTCGACAAGGGGAATTACGTCGAGCCAACAGTCTTTGCCGACGTGTCACAGGATATGGCGCTATTTCAAAACGAGATATTTGGCCCGGTGGTCTCTGTCACACCTTTCAAGACAGAGGAGGAGGCACTCACGATCGCGAACAATAGTGAATACGCCCTGGGCGCGGCGCTCTGGACACGAGATGTCACTCGCGCACATCGTGTCGCCAATCGGTTACGCTCGGGCGTTATGTGGATCAATGATCACCACAAGAACGATCCCCGATCCATCTGGGGAGGGTTTGGAGCCAGTGGTTATGGCAAGGAGAACGGCTGGGATGCGCTCAAAAGCTATATGCGCAAGCGCAGCATTGTAGTGCGAACAGAGCCTGATTTTGATGATTGGTTCGGCGGCGGAACGCGCTATGGGTGATCGCAATGAATACGAGAATTGGGGATGCGTGCGGCCCTTCAGGGCATGACCGATCAATAGACAATAGAGGTACACAATGAACCGCAGTGCTCCTAACTCTCTGCAGTCCAAAGACATAACCTTTAGCTTGCATCCTTTCACGAATCCGCGGCACCATGAAGAAGTCGGGCCGATGATCATTGAGCGAGGTGAGGGAATCTACGTCTTCGACAATGCCGGCAATCGATATCTGGAGTGCGTGGCAGCTTTGTCATGCGTCAGTCTTGGGTGGGGAGAAGATCGGTTGATTGAGGCGGCGTGCGATCAAATGAAGAAGCTCGCCTACCACCACAGCTTTAACCACCTTGCTAACGGACCGGCCATTCGCCTTGCGGAACAGCTAATAAACATGGCGCCAGAGCCACTTTCAAAAGCATACTTTGCGAGTTCGGGTTCTGAAGCGAATGATACTGCGGTGAAGCTCATTTGGTACCATAACACTGCGCGGGGCATGCCGCAGAAACGGAAGATCATCACTCATATCAAGGGGTATCACGGAACGACGACCGTAACGGCCAGTATGACCGGAATACCGTCTGCTCACAATGGTTTTGGCATTCCGCTTCCTGAGTTCCTGCATGTTGAGACACCACACTATTATCATGGGGGACGAGAAGGAGAGAGTGAACAGGACTTTGCAAGTCGTCTGGCGCTACAAATTGACAAGCTCATTGAAGACGAAGGGCCAGAGACCGTCGCAGCCTTCTTTGCCGAACCGGCAATTGCCGCCGGCGGAATGATCGTCCCGCCGGAATCCTATTTCGAGAGAGTGCAAGAAGTTCTAAGGAAGCACGATGTCTTGATGGTTGCAGACGAAGTGATCTGCGGGTTTGGCCGGACAGGCAATTTGTTCGGCTCGGAAACTTTCGGTATCACGCCTGATGTCATGATTTTGGCCAAGCAGCTTTCCTCAGCTTATCTGCCGATTTCCAGCGTGCTGATTTCCGATGGGATTTATGAGGGTCTGAAAACGGGAGGGGACCAATTTGGTGTGCTTGGAACGGGCTTTACGTCGTCCGCTCATCCTGTAACGGCAGCAGTGGCATTGGAGACGATCAAGATCTATGAGGAGCGAAACATCATTTCTCATGCTGCGCGCATAGGCGATTACATGCAGCATCGCCTGGCCGAGTTGGTGAACCATCCGTTAGTCGGTGAGGTGCGGGGAGTGGGTATGCTGGCCGGCATCGAACTTGTCAAGGACAAGTCTTCGTCCCGTCACACGAACTTCGCGCCATCTTCAATGGTCGGCCACAGGTGCTCCGAGTATGGCCTGAAACACGGATTGATTGTACGTCCTCTCGCAGATGATTCCATGGCGATAACACCCCCGCTGATCACAACTGAGGGTCAGATCGACGAGATTTGCGAAAGGTTCGAGAACACTCTCGATGAAACCTACACATGGGTCAAGGAGAGTCGGCCGGACTAGCCCACTCAACATACGACTTCATGATGAGATCTAACGTCCGAATAGCCTGGGAAGCCTGTTCGGTTCAAAGCATGATCTCTTCGTCGTGATCTCTTCGTCGTGTGCTTTGGTGCATTCAAATCGCGCGGGATATGTCCAATTTCCCCGTGGCGCTCGCCTTCTGTCACAAACGACTGAGTTAGGTTGATACAATGCTCTCTGAAGCGGCCGCCACCATTGGTTCTACCTCCACGCCAAATTACGTCCGGCCAAGCGGTAGCGGGCAATCGATTTCTGATCAGGCGTATGGGACCGAGGGGACTTTCCGGGTGCGGCAGGGAATTTCGAGTGGCGTCAGTTTCAATTGTCGGATGCGAGGCAACAGCCTCAAAATCAAGAACCGGGCGCAATGTATAGTGTTCAATACGATCGAAATCGTATGACTTGACAATGATTTGGTGTGTCTGTGGTATAGTATTGGAACCGCACTGCATCGCGTTCTCTCGATCATGCTATGCAATAGTGATTGCCGTTGATCTGATTGCTGTGCTGGATCGACCAAGCCGATTGGGACAGCAACAATTCCGTTGTTCCGGCTCATGATTCCAAAAATCATCGGACAAAATGCTTCCCAAGCGCATGTCTGTCGTTGCGAGGAGGTTACCTGGCGAGACATGTGGACTGCCTCGGAAGATGGAGCGAATGGGCTCTACGGCATCAAACTCTGGCCCCGGGCTGAAATGGGTCGCTGCCGAGGACGTTTCTGTGGTGACGCCGCTGCGCCAGCACTAGCAGATCATCTCGGCGCAGAAGGCAAGCAACTCCTGTTCAATCAACCGCGTATATCTGCACGGCCAGTGCCTCTGGACATTGTATCGGACGCCTTCCCGGATGGCTGAATGCAATAGGGCTGGGGAGGTGACTTCCGATCAGTCTTGGAGGCGGTCCGCTATTTCCGCTCTGCTTTCCTCGGCTGCAAGTCTTGCCGTTCGAATGCCTTCAAAGTTCACGTACAGCAAGAGCAATTGCCGAAAGCCATGCTGATTGGCGGCTCGAATTACGTTCGATCCCGAGCGGTCAGTTTCGAATTTCGCATACGAGTTGATGGCTCCATGTTCGGCCGAAAAATTCGAACGATCGCATACAGCAAGTTCTTTTTTGTATATGTTGTCCAATGATCTGTGCTGTTTTGACAGAAACCTCCGGCCAAACCGATTTGGTCAAACTGCATCGCGTCGCCATGTCTGATTCATGCAAGAAAACTTGCCTTGAATCCAATTGTTGTGCTGGTCTGGCTTGGCTGATGTTGCCTGAAGAGGTCAAGAAGGTAAGTTCCGGTTGCTTGGGAGGGTCGGCCGGTTCTTGGACTTCGTAGCGGGTAGGCATGTAACGATCAGGAACGGGGTAATCGTTTGGATGCTTTTGCTACGGAACTTGGTTAACGCTACAGAGCCTGGGAGGTCGCCCAACAATTTGCAAGAATGGGACGTGGGCGGACTTTTTTCATTTCTCTGCAGCAGCAATCAGTGCTGTCCGGCATTCTTTGCCCAAAGTCAATCAGCCCGGGAGATCAGGCATGCATGGAGTAGTCAGTAGATGGCAACAGCGGAAAGGTTTTCCACTTCCAAGCCTCTGTCGACGAAAGGAAAGACTCAGGCACTGGAACTTCAAGAGCGCATCGAGACGGCCATTGTCCAGGGGGAGTTCAGTGCTGGTGAGCGCTTGGACGAATCGAGGCTGGCGCAGCGCTTCGGTGTGTCTCGCACGCCGATCCGCGAGGCTTTGAAGGGCCTTGCCACGGCAAGGCTGGTGGTCATTCGGCCTCATGCGGGCGTTTTCGTCGCTAGCCCGGCGTTAGACAAAATCATGGAAATGTTCGAGTTGATGGCAATGCTGGAAGCTTTTGCGGCGTCCCAAGCAGCTCGCCGAGCTACGGGCGAGGACCTACCGGCTCTTAGGAATGCACACAAGAAGTGCAAGGATGCAGCAAAGAGAAAGGACCCGGGGATCTTCTTTACAGCGAACCGGGTTTTCCATGAACAAATCTACGCCATGGCGCACAACTCCGTACTGTACGAAACGATTATGGCCCTTGATAAACGCCTTGCACCCTACCGAAGGTTGATTACTTTCAGGCCCGGACGTGTCGAAGAATCCATTGACGAGCACGAGGCTATCCTCAATGCGATTGAGCAGAACGACTCTGATGATGCGTCACGTGCGATGGGAGGACACTTGGATCTCCTCGCCGAAGATGCACGGGCCCTCGCACGCGCATCACATGAAATTAGCGCTTAGTTTACAAACTGCACTTTCGTAAGCCAGCTGCTAGGGCCAGAGACTGTACGCGCGCCTAGCGCTGCTACGACTTACCATTTCCGTGCAGCCTCCATAGGGGATCAAGGCGTCGTTGTCCGCAATCCTGGCGGCGGCAGGCGAGACGGTGATTAATGCTCGGCATCGATCCTCGAATGTGCAACGAGATGCTGATGCGAAGGCTCCTTCAAAGCGATCACGATCTTCACCTGAACGTGTTCCACCCGCTTCGGAACGGCCCGAGCGGCGCGACTACCCTGTCCGTATGTGGAACCAAAGACCTGTCTAGCCTTGTATGCCTCAAGAACCGGATCTCCGGCCATAGGAGAGTTGGGATCTGAACCGAGCGTGCAAATGCAAAACTTCAATTGACATAGAATGCAAAATCCTATTGATTGCATGCAATATGCCTTGCCTGGCATTCGGCTTCGAAGGAGGCAGCCGAGCCAATGAAAGACTTCGAGATCCGCAATCAACACTTTAACAAAATGGTGAATATGCCTGATCTTCGATGGCTGGGTCAGAACACCAACCACTTCACCACACATCCTTTTGTGCGCGAGGCGATGATCAAGTCCATCGTTGATGAGGAGTACCATATTTATGCTCCCCCAGTTGGCTTGGAGGAGCTTCGCGATTTGGTCGCGAAAGAGCTTGGTCTCGAACAAATGCCTGTTCTGATCACTGATGGAGCAGTCGCAGGTCTGTACCACGTTTGTCATACGCTGCTCGTGGCAGGTGACGAATTTGTAACGACTGACCCCTCCTGGACCTGGCCTATGGCGTTTTCAAGATCAGTTGGCGCCAGCGTATCACAGCTCCCGATCTATGGGCCTGAGCATGGCTACCGTCTGGATCCGCAGCGTTTGCGCAAGGTCGTCAGCAATAAGACTAAGATCATCTACTTGGTGGATCCCAATAATCCGCTTGGGAGTTGCTGTAGCGAGGAGGAAATCGAGCAGATTGCAGATATCGCCCGTTCGGTTGAAGCATATTTCATCCACGATTGTACTTATCGAGACTTTGCTTACGAACACCATCTGGCTGCCACATTTTATCCGGAGATGACTATCACCATCTGGAGTTTCTCCAAATGGCTGGGTTTCGCCGGACTTCGGGTCGGATCTATCACGACGTCTCCGGAAATTGCGGAGCGTCTTGCTAAAGCGCCGCCAAACAACCTTGGTTCGAACATCGTCGCACAACGCGGCGCAATCGCCGGTCTTAGAACGAAGGCCGAATGGTTCCCGTCTATACTTGAAGAAACGCGTGCAAATCAGGAGCTGGTTCGCAAGGCTGCGGGTAACTGCCCAGCACTCAGTCTCGCGCGTACGTGAAGGCTGCGCAAGGCTTGCGTTTGGGATCACGCATGCTTGGGGCGGGACCGGCGTGGCGGCAGCGGGCAGGGCGTATGGAGCGGTTTAGCAGGTGATGGCGCTGCGCAGGGTGGCGAAGTCTTGGGCACCTTTTGGGGAGCGGAACCCGCCGGAGATTTTTTGTCGCAATTTCCCCATTCGACCATCGCGTTCGGCCTCATTGTTGGTAAACGGAACGTCGGGGGCGGTAAGGAAACGCAAGGTTTCGGTCTTGTAGTCCTGGAGCCGGAGGGCGAGATTGTGTCCGACGCGGCGTTTCTTTCGCCCGCGTTTGCCGGGCTCCGGCGGCACGAGCGGTGGCTGCGCCTCATGAAAGGCGAGCGCCTCGGCGAGGATCCGATCATAGGTTCGTCCGATCCGGTCGAGCAGCGTTTCGGGGGGAGGTCTTGCCATTGTTCTGGCGAGATGAACGACCCGATTGGCGCGCGACAGGAGCCGGTGCATGCGCCGGGCCCAGTCCTCTTTTTCGATGTCGATCAGGGCTTGAAGTTCGCGCAGGTGATGGGCGTTGCAGAGGGCGTGTGAAACGCCGATGATCTTGAAATAGGGCTTCCAATGATCGTGGACGACACAACCGGAGAACCCCGGCAGCAAGTCGCCGCGCTTTTCGTGGACGCGAAACAAGGCCAGCCATGGCGTGCAGGCAATGTGGAGCCACTGCGTGCGCCCGCCAACCCGGAAGCCGGTCTCGTCGAGATGCTTCACCGGCGCCTTGCAGACGATCAGCTCCCGCACATGGTCGACGAAACCCTGCAACTGCTCGGCCATCCGGCGGCTCATCGCCGCCAGCGTCGCGGCGCACACGGGCGCGTTGAACAGGTCGGCCATCAGTTGCGACAAACGATCCTCGGGCAGGAAATGCGCATGGCTCAGATAGGCCGCCACCGCCGCCATGCGCGGACCATACTGCACCGGCGCCGTCACGCCTGCGGGAAACGCCGCCCGTGTCGTCGCGCCGCAATGACCGCAAACGCAACGGTGAGCGCGGTGTTCCGTGGCCTCGAGGGGGCGCGGCTCCGGCAGGTCGAAGACCTGTCTTGCGACATGGCTTCCATCCCCGTCCGCAGCCGACAGCGACGCGCCGCAGCCCGCACAGTGCGACGGATGATGATCCTCGACATGGTCCGGCGTGTCGGTCCGGCGCAAGGTCGCGCCCGCGTGCCCGGGCTGCCCGCCGCTCGGCCTGCCCGATTTGCCGCGCTGGCTCCTTGTCCGGGGCTCCGCCCGCGGCTTGCTCAGCCCGTCACTCGAAGGAGGCTTGCTGCTGTTCCGGCTGTTCCGGCCAAGCTGCCGCTCCAGCTCTTCAAGACGTTGCCGCAGGGTCGCGTTCTCGGCTTGCAAACCAGCGAGCTGCTCGCCTTGCGCCGCGAGTTGCTCATCCTTTTGTGCGAGTTGCTCCCGCAAAGCCTCAATCTGTTTCGTTCCGCCATCATCATGCGGCGGTGCCCCTTGCGCCAGGTGGGTCGGCGCTGAAAGAGCCCGCAAGAACCGTCGGGTCTGAAAGCGAATCGCCATGCCGCTATAAATAGCGCAGGTTGAATTTTGTTACCAGTCCCTGGTGTTACTAGTGATTTTTCGAGAGTGAACTGTTCTCGCCCGTGTAACCGTCACAACCGGGCAGCATCGACCTTGCGGCAGTGGCGGGCAATGCACTCCGTAGTGCAAGCACTTACCTGGGCAGTTACGGCTGCGGAAGCAATTCCAGGGCTCAAGGTTCCGATCTCCCCGTCAAACGGAAATTTCCTTGTGCTCGAATGCGCCGCTGCAGGTGTCAAGCCTGAAGCTGTGTGTGCCATTCTCGGCAAACATAATGTGATGGTCCGCCATGGCACGTACCACACCAAATCCTTTGGGGATCGGTTCATCAAGGTTTCCGTCAGCGTTCCGCGTGAATGGGTTATTGAGTTCTGCGAGCTCCTGCCGGGCGTCGTCGAGGAAGCCCGCAACGCGCGCGAAGACATCAAGCTGTTCTGATTGCGTCGGAAAACACTCGGCCAATGAATTGGAGGAGCCAACACCATGCACCTTAGACTGAACGGAAAGACCGTGCTGGTTACCGGAGTTTCCCAGGACATTGGCGAAGTGCTGGCAAAGTCGTTTGCCGAAATCGGCGTCAACCTGCATCTCACGGCTCGTAGTCGGGGAAATCTGAGGCGCATCAAGGGCGAAATAACGACCGATATGTTGTTTGCAACATATCTCCCGGGTCCCCGTGCAGCGCGTATGTGTATCCCCTGGGTGCTTCGACACCGCGGGGTCCCGCCCTGCCTCGCCATTCCGCAGGGCGAATGTTGCCTTCGACTCTTCGCACGGTCTCGTCACCCCGGACAAACCCATTTTGACGCTCAATACCTGCGGCTACACACCCCCTGTCAACGCTTAGCCCCCATCCTCGCGAATGACGGCCCATGACTCGGGGCGAAGCTGGTCGGCTACACTGACACGAGTTAGCCTGACGCTCGCGACATTGGGTGAATGGCATCTTGTATTCAACGCGTACCTGTTTGTATAATCATTCGTCCTACGGCGCGGGATTACAAGGAATTGCGCCACTACACAGCAGGGGAGAATCACAATGATGATCACAATGATTAAGCGTCTTCTAGTGGCGAGTGCGGCTCTCTGCGTGGTCGCGACTAGCGCCCATGCGGCTTGTCCGGCAGTCACGGTGGCGGATGCGATGGGGGTTCCCGCTGGCGCTTACCCACAGCAGTACGAGCTGAGCGAGCTCGAAAGCCTCGCCAACTGCACGATGTCGTTCCAGGAGAATCCGTCGATCGAGGCGTTGAACAGCCGAATTGTGGGTAACGCCGCGTTGCCACCTCTGGCCGAGCGTCTGCCCGAGGAGCCCCTTGTCGTCGCCCCTTATGACGAGATAGGCACCTACGGCGGCACACTGGATGTGGTTGCCAACGCCCTGGAGGCTGGAACTTCCGACGTTCTCTCGACGCGTCACGTCAATCTGGTTCGTTTTTCTGATGATTTGGCCACCATTGTGCCCAATGTCGCCAAGGGCTGGGAGTGGAATGAAGACTTCACCCAGCTCACCTTCTTTCTGCGCAAGGGTCACAAATGGTCAAACGGGGATCCCTTCACGGCAGCGGACGTCGAGTTCTGGTATGAGAACCTGCACCTCGACACCAACGTCTTTGCTGAGCCGGAGGACTATGTACTGGTCGGCGGCAAGCCCATGAGCGTCGACGTGATCGACGATCAGACCGTCCGCTTCAATCTTCCGGCACCGAAACCGGGACTGCTGGCGCACTTCGCGCACCACTACGGCCAGGCTTTCCAGTCGAAAAAGTTCCACGGCCAATTCCATCCGGCGATTAACCCGGACGCGGACAAGCTAGCGCAGGCGGCGGGATTCGAGAGTGGCTATGACGTGATCAATCTCTACCACGGCCAATCTGACTGGCCCGATACGCCGACGCCTTTGCTTCGCACGCCAGACAAGATCGACAAGCTTCCTGCTGCAGTAATGCCGTCGCTGGAGGCCTACATCACGGTTGCCGAAGCGCCCGAGGGACGGCACTACGTGGCGAACCCGTACTTTCACATGATTGATACGGCGGGCAACCAGCTGCCCTATATCGATGAGCAAGACGAGACCTGGGCGAATAATGACGAGGTCAGGGTTCTGAAGCTGATCAACGGCGAGATCGACTTCAAGACCCAGTCCCTGGCGTTGCCCATGGCGCCGGTCCTGCTCGACAACGCCGAGAAGGGTAATTACACCGTCGAATTGCGGCCGGAGATCGCCTTGCCGACCTTCGCCATCAACGTGACCCATCCCGATCCGGAAAAGCGAGAGATCTTCAGCGATCTGCGGTTCCGCCAGGCGATGTCGTCGGCCATCAATCGCGACGAGATCAACGATGTAGCCTATTTTGGTTTAGGTCAACCTAAACAGTTCGTCGGTTTCTCACCCGCACCGGATTTTGTCGATCCCAAGTGGCTTAGGTATTACGCGGACTTCGACCAAGATCTGGCGAACAAATCGCTTGACGAGATTGGCTTGGTTGACCAAGACGGCGATGGCTTCCGTGACCTGCCCAGTGGTGACAAGCTGGTGATCAGACTGGAGTTCGCCACCCAGGGCGTGCCCGTCCAGGTCGTCGAGCTCGTCGCTCAACACTGGACGGACGTCGGCGTCCAAACAACCTCCAAGGAAGTCACCCCCGACGAGTACCGCGGCGCCCAGTCGGCCAATAAGCTCGACGTCATGATGTGGCGAAAAAGCCAGCCCCTGGCGATTGTGCTCGGGAGTCCGGAAATCTTCCTGCCGCCGTTCGAGAGCTATTTCTGGTTGAGAAACGGCATGCTATGGGCCGAGTACATCGATAGCGACGGCGCGACAGGTATCGAGCCGCCGGCTTATGTGAAGCAAATGATGGACGACATCTACGCATTCCAGTCCACCCCTATCAACACGGAGGAGTCGAACAAGCTGGGTGCGCGTCTGGTAAAGAACATGACCGAGAACCTGTTATTCATCGGGACGGTTCTGGGGCCGGCGCCGATTTACCATCGGAATGTTTTGAAGAACTTCCCGGAATTCAAGACGAACTCCGATGAGTACTACCGGACGTATCCCTACCGGCCGCAGCAGTGGTTCTTGACCGAAAAAGACTGAGAGACGGACAATGAGGTCGAGGCCGCGCCGGGTGCTCAGGGCGCACCCGGCGCGGCCTCGACGCTATTTCTAAGATACTGGCAAGTATCTGAATCAGAACTATAACCAGTCCATCTAACCCATTGCGCTACAGCACCTACGCGCCCGTCCGCGGCGCCGGACCGGCAACCGCACCGCAGCCCGGAGAACCCACTCCTTGGCGCTCTCAATGGTCCGCTCGAAGTCCTTGGCCAATCGTCGGCAGCGGTTCAGCCAAGCAAAGATCTTTTCCACCACCAACGGCGGGGAAGGACCGCAAAACCCTTGTTTCCCGGGGGTTTGGAAACGATGATGAGTTCCAGATCGAGGCCGCGGTCGCGCAGCGACCTCGCCAGTTTCGGGCCAGAGTAGCCCCCATCCGCGAACAATGCCCGCAGCGTGGGGCAACGTGCGGCCGCCTCTTCCAACAAGTCCAGCGCACCGTCCCGATCCTGGATTCCCGCCGCATGAATCTGAAGCGCCAGCGGGTTCGCTTCGGCATCAACCACAACGTGGCGTTTGCGGCCCTTGACCTTCTTGCCTCCCGTCGGAACCGCGCGGCCCTCCGCTCTCGCCGGTCTTGGCGCTTTGGCTGTCAATCGCACCCGCCGTCGGCTCCTCCGCGCGGCCCGCATCGAGACGCGCCACGCACCGCAGCGACCCCAAAATGGCATCCGTCCGTCCGCCTCGACCAGTCGTAGAAATAGTTCTGAACCGCCGTAAGGGGCGGAAAATTCTTGGCGAAGGCGCGTTATTGGCAACCCGTGCTGGCCATGTACAGGATCGCGTTCACAACCTCTCGAATATCCGTGGTACGGGGACGGCCCGTCGAAGCCCGTCCCGGAAGATGGGGTTCCAACAACCGCCATTCCGCATCCGTCAAATCCGACTCGTAACGAGACGAGGGCCGCTTATACTCGGTGCGAGCGGCTTCCTTCCAAGGCATGTGCGTTCTCCATATTTGGTGTTGTAAACTTTATGGAAAATACCACATGTCGAAGCCACTCAAGAGTTTGGGTCAAACTCTGAGGGGAATTAGCGGCATGGCAATGCTGCAGTTCGGCCGATTCGTGGCCATGCGGTTCCTCATGGCAATTGTCACGTTGCTCATGGTGTCCTTCATCGTCTTCGGCTTAATGGAACTCGTACCAGCCAACTGCGCGGAACGCTATCTGGCGTTCAAGAACACTCAGGGCGAGCAGATCACCATTAAAGACATTGCAGTTGAGGAAAAACGTCTAGGGCTGGACCGGCCTTTTATTGTCCGTTGGGTCAGTTGGGTTGGAAACGTGTTTCTTAAGGGCGATTTTGGTGAAAGTTGTATCCTTCGTTTGAATATCAACAGGCTGCTAGGGGAAAGAGTCCTCCTGTCCCTGGGCATATGTTTTACCGCACTACTGTTCGCCTATTTGATCGCACTTCCGGTGGGAATGCTTGCTGCAACATCCGGCAGTGCGACGACCAACAATATCCTCCGTTTCGTTTCATATCTCGGTCTTGCGATGCCGAACTTCCTTCTCGCCCTGATGATTATGCTGTTCTCGACCGTCGTGTTCGGAGACAGCCTGACCGGCCTTTTCTCCAAGGAGTATCGTGATGCTCCCTGGTCCTACGATCGGGTGATTGATTTTCTGTCACGCGCCTGGCTGCCGATTTTTATCTTGGGGTGGTCGGCTACGGCATTTGCCTTACAGACCGTTCGCGCTTTGATGTCCGATGAAATTGGCAAGCTTTATGTGACCGCGGCCAAAGCGAGAGGGGTTTATGGCTCCAAGCTTCTTTGGCGCTACCCGGCGCGCCATGCGCTGGGGCCGATCATTAGTACGCTTGGCTTTGACCTCAACCGGATATTCAACGAATTACCCATTGTAGCGGTAATTCTGACCTTAACCGAGATGGGCGCGTTGCTCCTGGACGCGTTGGCGCGATCTAACGACCAGCAGCTGGCTAGCGCCATCATCTTCATGCTGACGGCTTCTATTGTCTTCCTCAACTTCATGACGGACTTGTTGTTGGCGATTCTCGATCCACGAGTCCGGCGCGGGGTGATGGGAGGTTAGAGTCATGACAGACGAGACCATCACTCAAGATTCACAAGCCGAGCAGAAACGTAAAGAGGCCTACTTCACGGCCAGTCAAGGGCAGCTTATTTGGGCTCGGTTTAAGAAAAACAAGGCAGCGATGATCGCGGGGGGCGTCCTGATTTTTATGATTCTAGCCGGTTTACTTGCGCCCTTCCTGTCGCCATACGACCCCACCATCGCCGGGCGCAACGACAAGTATTTGAACGGTGCACCGCGGATTCCCGTGTTTTGTGACCAAAATGGTTGTTCATGGCGCCCCTTTTTGCATGGCTTGAAGCGAACTCGCTCGGCCGCGACGAATTACCGTTGGGTCACGGAGGTTAACCCCGAAGAAAGGCGCTATGTCCAGTTTTTCCCGAAGGGTTGGAAATATACTTTCTTCAGGCACCAAATTGGCCTGCCGGGAACGGATATCGGTTTCACTACTCCGGGCATCACCTTCGACCGGCACCTTTTTGGCATCGACAAGGGTGGCATCCATCTTTTCGGAACGGATGCGAGCGGCAAAGATATATTCGGACGAACCTTGCACGCCATTTCTACCTCGCTTGCCGTGGGGACGATCGGTGTGCTGATTAGCTTTATCCTGGCGCTGATCATCGGCGGTTTTTCAGGTTACTTTGGCGGCCACATTGACGGCGCCGTCCAAATGCTGACCGATACGGTTCGAACCGTTCCTGCCATCCCGCTCTTCATGGCGTTAGCGGCCTTTGTCCCCGATGAATGGAGCGCTGAAACCCGCTTTTTCTTTATTTCCGTTATCCTAGGTTTCATCAGTTGGCCGACACTGGCTCGAAGGGTGCGAACCCATCTCTTAACCGAGCGGAACCAGGAATATGTGTTGGCGGCAAAACTTTGTGGGGCATCGCCCGCACATGTCATCCGCCGCCACCTGCTACCGAGTTTCACCAGCTATATCATCGTCGACTTGGTGATTTCATTTCCTTACATGGTGCTTTCCGAGACAGCGCTCAGCTTCATCGGTTTGGGCCTAAAAGATCCGGTCAATTCGCTGGGCGTTATGCTGCAGAAGGTCACGCAAGCGGATGTGCTTCTGAATTACCAGTGGTATTTCATACCCGTTGTCTTCTTCATCACGTTGGTTCTGGCGTTTGTGTTTGTTGGCGACGGTTTGCGCGATGCCGCAGACCCCTATTCGGATCGCAAGTCATGATCCAACCGTTGATCAACGTCGAGAACCTATCCATTGGCTTCCACACGGACGAAGGACTCATCTCCGCCGTGGACGATGTCTCATTCGAGATCGCACCCGGAGAGGTCCTGGGATTGGTGGGTGAGAGTGGCTCCGGCAAGTCGGTGACCGCCAAGTCGATAATGCAGCTTAATGCCCCCAATTCCATCTATTCCGACGATAGCAAGATCACCTTGCAGGCTGGAAGCGGCCCGGTTGACGTCCTGGCCCTGAAGAAAGCCAGGGAACTCAAACTCGTCCGCGGCGGCGCCATTTCGATGATTTTCCAGGAACCAATGGCGAGCTTTGCACCGGCGATTACTGTCGGCAGCCAGATGGTCGAACAGCTCTTGTTGCACTCCAACATGACCAAGAAGGAAGCTCGCGAGCACTCCATCGACATGCTGGCTCGGGTCGGCATTTCAGACCCTCGGAACCGGTTTGACCAATATGCCTTTGAGTTCTCCGGCGGCATGCGTCAAAGAGCTATGATCGCCATGGCGCTTTCAACCAAGCCAAGGCTCTTGATCGCCGATGAGCCGACAACGGCCCTTGACGTGACCATCCAGGCCCAGGTGATCGATCTTATGATGGGTCTGGTCGCTGAGTTCGGCATGGCGATCTTGTTCATCACGCACGATCTTGGCGTTATAGCGCAAACAGCGGACCGCGTAGCGGTGATGTATCTGGGCAAGCTTGTTGAGACGGGATCCGTCAGGCGGGTAATTCGACAGCCCGCGCACGCTTACACTCAAGGCCTGCTCAACGCCCTGCCCAAACTTGAAAATCTCAATGAGCCGCTAACGCCGGTCCCTGGGGATATTCCCAGCCCCTTGGAGCGTCCCACCGGCTGCGTTTTCCACACCCGTTGCTTGCATTCCATCAAGGGGACTTGCGATGCTGCCGTACCAAAACCGACCAAACTGGCTGAAGGGCATCTGGCCTCCTGCTTCCTTGTTGAAAGCAAAATGCTCGAGAATACCGAGATGCCGGCATGACCACCCCGTCTCTTGTCTCGATTAGGAACTTGTCCGTTCACTACGCACTTGGACGCAAGCTTTTCGGCCAAAAGGCGATCGTCAAGGCCGTCGACGATGTATCGCTGGATATTCCCAAGGGATGTTTTTTCGGGCTGGTCGGCGAAAGTGGCTCCGGCAAAACAACACTGGGCCGGGCAATATTGAAGGCGGCGCCCATTACCGACGGTCATGTCGGGTACGACGATGGCGAAGTTCAATATGATTTGGCCGATATCAGTGATTTGGACCTCAAAGACTACCGAAAGAGAGCGCAGCTTATCTTTCAGGATCCCTATGCCGCACTTAGCCCGCGTATGACTGTGCGCGATATTGTTGCCGAGCCTCTCGAAGTCATGGGACTCACGTCATCACGCGAGGAGACGGATCAACACGTCCGCGAGATCGCGGCGAAGTGTCGCCTGAACCTGGAGCATCTCAGGCGTTTTCCGCATGCCTTCTCCGGTGGTCAGCGCCAACGCATATCGATTGCCCGAGCGCTCGTTTGCCAGCCGAAGTTTATCGTTGCCGATGAAAGTGTCGCCGCCCTGGACGTCTCCATTCAGGCGGATATATTGAACCTGCTTCGCTCCTTGCAGGACGAGCTGGACATCACCTTTCTATTCATTAGTCACGACCTGAGTGTGGTCGCCCACACCTGCGATCATGTCGCTGTCATGTACTTGGGGTCAATCGTGGAGACGGCGCCTTCGAAGGAACTCTTCGCGACACCTCGTCATCCTTATACCAAGGCCCTGCTTTCAGCAATCCCGTCCTTGGATCCGGACGATCGCGGCAAGGTGCAAAAGTTGGAAGGTGAAATTCCTTCACCCGCGAATGTTCCATCGGGTTGTCGGTTCCATACTCGTTGCCCGATCGCCCACGAAGACTGCCGATCCGACGTGCCTGCCTGGCGTGAACTAGGCCCAGAGCATATGGTTGCCTGCCACTATGCCGATGAGACCGAGACTGTCACACCGCGCAACGTTTCCGGCGCTTGCAAAAGACCGGATAGGCTGAGGGAAGAGGTGAACGGAACCCATCACGGATCTGATGCCAATGCAATAGTCCCGTTATCGGGATAGCTAGCTCACTTTTGTCGGAGCCCCCAACAATTAATTGTGCCTCAACAGGAAGCGACTTGGGGAGAGCGAGACCATTGACAGGTATGTGCCGATTGCATACAAATTTACCAAGAAAGTGTGCAATGTGGCCTTTTGGTTTGGGCGTGTTGCCTTTTAAGCAAGGCGAATTTTTACGACTTTTCGGGACCGCTGGTGGCGGTCTCCGTATTGCGACACATTGATGACAGTTTCTCGGCGACTTGATTAATTGACCGAAACTAGAGGTGAAGCAACACATGAGAAGCGGAGACGTGGCCGAAAAGCGGAGTTTCTGCAGCCTGTGCAAGTCGCGTTGCGGCGCGATTTACAAGGTGCGCGACGGCGCACTGATTTCCGCAGGGCCGTCCCCGGAGCACCCGACCGGCAAGGCGCTTTGCTTGAAGGGAAAAGCCGCACCGGAAATTCTCTATTCCTCCGATCGAGCTTTGTATCCCATGCGCCGAACCAATCCGAAATCGGATCCAGATCCGGGGTGGCAGCGTATTACCTGGGAAGAAGCGTTGAATGAAATCGCAACAGAGTTGAATGCGATCAAGGAGACTCATGGCGCCGAAGCTGTAGCCTTCGGTTTGACGACACCCAGTGGCACGCCGATCAGCGATGGTGATGAGTGGATCGATCGGTTTACTTACGCGTTTGGAACTCCAAACAATGTTCACGGTACGGAGATCTGCAACTGGCACAAAGACAGTGCACACAAATTTACGTTCGGTAGCGGTATTCTGTACCCCGATTACGCGAATGCGGACACAATTCTGCTCTGGGGCTTCAATCCCAGTGCCGTTTGGCTTGATCAGGCAACTCAGGTGGCCGAAGCGCGTGCGCGAGGCGCGAAGATTATCGCCGTCGACCCGCGCGACGCCGGATATGCCCGAGACGCCGACCACTGGTTGCGCGTTCTGCCCGGAAAAGACGGGATCCTGGCAATGGGACTTGCCAGAATCCTGATCGAGAAAAGCGGATACGACAAGGAGTTTCTAACGAGCTGGAGTAATGGACCGTTCCTCGTCCGTCAGGATACCGGCAAGTTCCTGCGGTCGGGCGACATCGATGGTCGGGGCGGTAGGGACTACGTTGCCGTATCAGGGGATGGGTCACTCATCTATCTGGGCGATCGCATGGACCGGCAGCGCCAGGTCCCCAAAGACATTTCCCTTGGCGGCGACACCTTGGTGGAAACGGACGGTGGATCGGTGTCCTGCAAAACGGCGTTTGAGCTATATGTAGACGCGTGCCAACACTACCCGCTTGAGAAAGTCGCATCCCAAACGGGCATTCCGACCGCGGATATCGAAGCGGCGGCCGAAGCATTGGGCGGTGCTGACAAGATTGCCTACTATGCTTGGAGCGGCTTGGCCCAACAGAGCAATGCGACACAAACCGACCGTGCTCTGGCCATATTGATGTCCCTGAGCGGCAGCTATGATGCGCCAGGTGGAAACGTTGCTTTTAGCCAGCATCCGACCAATTTGATCGCAGATTTGAGTCTGCTGTCCAAGGAACAGCTGGACAAGGCTTTGGGTGTTGACGTTCGCCCGCTCGGACCTCCCTCTGAGGCAATGATCACATCCAAAGACTTTTACACTGCCGTACTGGAAAAGAAGCCTTATGAAATTAGGGCGTTCGTATCTTTCGGGGCAAACCATCTGCTATCACACGGGGACACCGACCGTGCCGTGGAAGCCTTCCAAGCCCTGAAATTTTTTGCTCACTGCAATACCAATGTGACCCCAACAGCGATGTTTGCAGACATTTTTCTACCGGTGAATACGCCCTGGGAAAGGGAAGCTCTGCGGGTTGGGTTCGATATCAGTCAGGACGCGAATGAATTGGTTCAGCTTCGCGAAGCACTCGTCCCTTCAAGAGGAGAAACCCGCTCTGATATGGAGATCGTATTCGATCTAGCCACACGCCTTGGGCTAGGGGATCACTTTTTTGGTGGGGACATCGACAAGGCATTTGCCTATGTACTGGAACCGTCGGGCATTTCTCTGGATGAATTGCGCGAAAACCCCGGTGGTATTCGAAAACCACTAGCTTACCAGCCCCGAAAGTACACGCAGGAAAGTGGGGCCGGTGTAAAGGGATTTGAAACCGATACCGGCCACGTGGAAATCTACTCCGAGCTGTTCTTGCGCCACCGCTATTCGCCGCTGCCGGAATTTACATCGTTTGACCGGGACACTGAAAAATACCCCTTTGAATTGACGAGCGCCAAGAGCGGATATTTTTGCCATTCCCAATATCGCAACATCACATCGCTCCGTAGAAGGGTGCCTGAGCCTGTTGTTGAATTGTGCCAGGACACAGCTGACGATCTGGGCTTCGAGGAGGATGACCTGATCTGGATCGAGAATGATGCCGGTCGAGCGAAGATGAAACTGAAGATTAACAATGCGTTGCACCCCCGTGTTATTGTCGCGGCTTACGGCTGGTGGCAGGAAAACAAGGAACTGGACCTGCCCGGATTCGACCCTCTGAGCAACGGCGGCTCAAACTATAATCGTCTTATTGAGACCAAACATATTGACCCGATCAGTGGGTCGGTCCCACACCGCTCTGCGATTTGCAGGCTGCGTGCAGTGGATACGGCAAAAAAGGCGCGAGCGGCCTGGCCGGGCTTCCGGCCGGCAACGATTGCGTCCTTGCAAAAGGTGGCCAACGGGGTCACCAGGGTTGGTATCCAGGTAAAGAGCCTGGACATCTTGCCTGACTATCAGCCCGGGCAGCATATTACGTTACGGGTAAGACTGCCAGAAACAGGGCAAGAGGTTACGCGCTGCTATTCTCTCGTTGGGTCTGCAACTTTTGCTGAGCGGAAGGAATACGTGATCTCAGTGCGACGTTTGGTTGCGCCGCCGAACGCGCCGGGGGCGCCTCCTGGCATCATGTCGTCTCTTATCAACGACGGGCTGGAAATTGGCTCAGAGGTCGAGTTGAAAGCACCGTCAGGCCGATTTGTCATCCCCGCACAAAGCGATGATCCGATCG
The DNA here is from genome assembly GCA_965219495.1 of Rhodobacterales bacterium. GTDB lineage: Bacteria > Pseudomonadota > Alphaproteobacteria > Rhodobacterales > CAZPXZ01 > CAZPXZ01. The sequence goes on along the minus strand of OZ244777.1, from coordinate 4,136,315 downwards.
CCCTTGTCGCCGGTGGCATCGGGATTACTCCCTTCCTCAGCTATCTGGAAACGGTGGCGGCCGTTGGAACGGCGCCGCGCATCCATCTAGTCTATGCCAACCGGCACAGCGCGGTGCACGCATATGGAAACCGAATAAATGCCCTGCAAGAGGCTATCCCCTCTCTGAATGTGGTTAACATCTACAACGAACCCGCGAGCGATGATGTGCTCGGCGTTGACTATGACAAGAGCGGTTTTGTAGAGGCTGATGACATCCTGCTTGCCGATTTTGCAACAGTGCCCGAGGTCTACTTGTGTGGCCCGCCCCCGATGATGAGCGCGGTCGGGGATGCGCTCGCCGCCCGGGGGCATCCTGCTGTGCGTGTTTACAAAGAAGTGTTCGTCTCGCCGGTTTCGACCAAACCAATTCCGACAGGTCCCTATAGCGTACACTTCGCCAAGAGCGGGGTAACGGCCCAATGGACAGACAAATCCGGGTCTTTGCTGGAGTTTGGCGAAAAGCTTGGCATTTCTTTGGATTCTGGATGCCGAGTCGGTCAGTGTGAGAGCTGTGCGGTGCGGGTAGAATCGGACTCGTTCCAGCATCTCCTCGATGTTGCCGCTGAGGAAGACAATAGATGCCTTATCTGCCAAGCAGTGCCGACAGGTAATATTGTGTTGGACGCGTAGCCGGTTCCGGTGCTACGTCTTGCAGCGGGTATTGGCCCGTTCACGGGTGGGAAATGGCGGGAAACCGCTTCCCGTGGCGCCGGCAAGGGGAAGGCGAAGGATGGGGGGTGCCCCGCCTCGGCGTGGAACAGTGTCGGGAGCCCATTGTGACTCTCGTAGATGAGTCTCGATACCTGAGAACGCATCGGTGGCGTCTTGATGATTGTCAGCTCCCGGGAAGACGGGATCGCAACACACTCCTGACGACGAGCCAGGACGCCCGGCTCGTGCCCCGGTGGATCGACTGCGTCGGCCTGGCCCCGCCGCCTTTTGGGACACATTCATTGCGCAGGACCAAGGCGATGCTGATCTGTCGGTGGACCGGTAACCTCAGTGCGGTCATGCTGTTGCATGGTCACACCAAGATTGAGAAAACAGTGTGCGACCTTGGTATCGAAACGGATGATGCCGTGGCGATCTCGGAACCGGTTGACGACTGAAGCTGGAGGCGGCGAAGCGGACGTGCTCCGCCGATCGCTTGCGAGAGCATTACTGACTCCAAGCAAACGTATTTTGCCAATACTCCAATGGCCTCAGAAAGACAGGCCGGTCAGCGGCGGATGTCGCAAGTGCCAACTTGTTCGCATTTGGTAGGCATGGGCGAGACCGAGAACAGTCGCGTCGGCGAAGTGCATTCCGGCGATCTGCAGCCCGATCGGCAAGCCTTCTTCGGTATACCCACATGGCACGCTGATCGCGGGATTGCCGATCAGATTGAATCCGCAAGTATAGGGAATCAAGGTTCCCAGTTCGGCGCTTGGCGTAAATGCCGACAGAGGCATGGCCGCGCGCGGTGTCGTCGGGGTCAGCAAGCAGGTAGCCTGCGCACCGGCAAGCTCCGCTGAGAAATCATGGCGAAGAATGGAACGAATCCGGACAGCTTCTTCTATTCGTTCCGCCGGAGTGGTAAAGGCATCCTCAAGCATAGCTGCCACATCTGGATGAAAGGTGGCTTTCTTGTCGGTGAAATGCCCTCGATGTGCTGCTGCAAGTTCCACCGAAAAGAAACTGACCGTCGCCTCGATCGCGTTTGCCAGTGCCGGCAGTTCAATGGTGGCAAATCCGGCGCCGGCGTCCCTGAACAGAGCACAAGCCTCCTCGAACGCGGCCGTGATGTCGTGATCCTGGTCATAGACCTCATTGAGCGCGGCGCGTGTTTCTTCGCCAAGTATGGCAAGTCTGATTCCTTCGAGTTGCAAGGGCACCGGCTCCGGTTTCAATGGCGGATGGGCGAGTCCCTGCAGGGTTCCGGAATCCATCGGATCAGGACCGGCAATGACCTCGAGAACCTGGGCAACGTCCACCGCAGTGCGAGCGACGACGCCCACATGGTCGATGGAGGGAGCCGTTGCTTGCCGTAACACACCGGTCGAGCTGACCAGCCCGGCCGTCGGTTTCAGGCCCACTGTTCCCGTCATCGCTGCGGGAATGCGCACCGAGCCTGCGGCATCTGTGCCAAGCGCGAATCGCGCCGAGCCAACCGCTACGGACACGCCCGCTCCGGCGCTCGACCCGCCGGGATATCGTTCGAGGTCCCAGGGGTTGCGTGCCGGCGGCTCGTCGAGACCGCAGGTCAGCTCATGGGAGACCTGCGTCCCCACAAGCACCGCACCCGCTTCTCGGAGAAGGGCGACCACAGTTGCATCCTCCAATGGCACGTTGCCGCTCAAAGCACGGCTCCCGCCGCAGGTCTCGATGCCGGCGACATCGAAAACTTCCTTCACGGCATACGGCCAACCATGCACAGGCGATGTGGCGACTTTCGCGTCCGCAGTTCTTGCCTCTTCGGTGGCGGCATCCCGGCGCTCGCGGACATAGGCTTTTACGAGCGGTTCACTTGCCGTGAGGTTGCTCAGAACTTTTTCAAGCTGTTTTGCCGCTGTCTCAGGCACGGGTTCCTCCTCGCATGGCCGCGGAAGCGCCGCCGTCAATGCGCAGCGTCGCCCCGGCCACATGTGACGCTGCATCGGAAGCGAGCCACAGAACGGCCTGAGCAATGTCCGTTCCGGTTCCGTGACGCCCCGATGGCGCCGTGCCCCAGTTCGAATCGTCCTCGGCATGATGCTCAAAGCCTGTGGGCGTCGACTGCACTCCAGGGTGAACCGCACCGGGACAGATCGCATTCACCCGGATTCCATGCACTACGGCCTCGGCTGCCAGCGCCTCGGACATGGCCAACAAACCGGCTTTGGAAATGGAGTAGGCCGGCAGGTGGTGAATCCCTGTCAGGGCCGCATCGGAAACGATGTGCACGATCACGCCTCTGCCGCGGTTTCGCATCGCCTCAAGACAGCCCCGCGAACAACGAAACGACGAGGTCAGGTTGACCTCGATGATTTCGTGAAAAATTGCATCGGGAGTTTCGCACAATGGCGCTTCAAACACGATGGCCGCACAGGAAACGAACAGATCCGGTGCAGCGCCGAAGTGCTCCAGCGCCGCACGCAGAGCCGCATCGCATGCCGCACGGTCGGCGGCGTCGGCAGGCAGAAATCGCGCACCGACGGTCGTCGCAATCGCTGAACCGCGTTCTTCATTCCGCCCTGTGAAGCAGACGGACATGCCGGCGCCGCACAGTTGTTCGACGATGGTCTTGCCAATGCCGGATGTGCCACCCGTAACGAAGGCCGTCCACCTGTCCCCGTCCGTCATGGCTGATGCACCTTGGCTGCGCGGAGCGCGGCACGCAGACCGCCGTCAATGGTCAGAGAGGCGCCGGTGCAATTGTTGTCGCCGCAATCCAGCAAGAAACAGACGGCGCGGGCTACATCTTTCGGCGAGGTTAATCGGCCGGCGGGTGGAATAGGCGGTTGAGCGAATTCCCGGGTTTGTATGGAAGGTGTTACGGAGGCCATCCCGGATGCTGTATTTCCGGGGCAAACCACATTGGCGGTCACGCCGCGCGGCCCGCCCTCCACGGCCAGCATGTTGCTCATCCATGCTACGGCGCGCTTGGCCACCGAATAGGCGCCCAAATTCATCTCGGTCCGCACTGCAGCGCCGGACGCGATCGTGACGATGGCGCCACCGCCATCGGCCAGGGCGGGCATGCACGCCTTGGAGAACCGGAATGGCGCGACCAGGTTGGTTGCCAGCACCATGTCCCAGGCCGCGTCCGTTGTTTCAGAAATGCGGGCGGCATGCACAAGGCCAGCGCCAATCACCAGTCCGTCCAGGCCTCCAAGACCGTCGATTGCCTCGCCGGCAATCCGCTCGGCTTCTCCGGGGGGAAGAAAGTCGCCGGGGACAAAGCGAGCCCCGGTCCTCGTGGCGAGCGCTGTGCCGCGGGACAAGTCGCGTCCATTGAAGACGACAGCATCACCGTGGCCGATCAAGCGTTCGACAATAGCGTGCCCGATCGGCGAAGTGCCTCCGACAACCAGTACCCGACGAACCGCCGCCAGTTTTCGCTCCTTATTGCGCCATGGACGGCAACGCGCGAATCGAACCGTCTCCGGCCAGTTCCGGATTCTCCCTCCGCCACTGCTCGCGCGGGTGTTCGGCGCGCCATAGGTCGACATACTCGGACTGTTTCAGGTAGGTGACATCGGAGAGTTCCGACGCACGTTTCAGCAGCCGATCCAGTACCTGAATTCGTGCGCCGCGCGCGATCGATTGCGGATGAACCGTCAGGTTGAACACGCCACCAGGACAGTTCTGAACGGCATAGTCAAGTTCGCCATTCCACATTTCCTCGACCTGGGACGGCGCCTTCAGACCCGGGATTTCGCCCCAGACGAATTCGAACATCGGGACATCATCCATGATCCATGCAACCGGAATGCCTACAATGTCCGTCAAGGTTCCGAACTGAAACGGCCTGTCCGTCGTCCAACTGTCCCCCTTGCGCAGATAAACCGGCAAGTGGTCGGTTGCCATGCGGCTGCCGTCAAACTCGAAACCAAACTCATCCATCAAGTCAATCGTGTTGACGCTCATGTTCCAGGCGGGGGACACATGGCCGCGCGGCTGCACGCCGACCACAAGATCAAGCGCCTCAAGCCCGCGCTCGATGATCAGTCGCTCCTCGTCCTTGCTAGAGTCGCGGACGTCTTCATGCATCCATCCGTGATAGGCAAATTCGTGCCCTCGATCGGCGATTTCCTTGATCAAATTCGGATAGGCCAATGCAGTATGGCCGGGCACCAGAAATGTCGATTTCACGTTGTAGCGGTCCAGGATATCCAGCACTCTTCGGCAGCCTGTCACATCGAGTTCCCCGCGTGACAGCATGCTTGGATTGTTGGTGCGGAACGACGTGATCCATAGCGACATCGCATCGAGCCCTATGGTCATGCAATAGGTCAACTTCGGCAGCTTGCTCATCGCCTAGCCTCGACGGAATTCGCTGCGGACAAATCCCTTCGGCGGATGCACCTCGCACAGATGGGTCACATTGCCTTCCGGGTCATAGAACGAACGAAATCGGTACCACATGCCGTCGAATTCGCCCTTTGGAGTGGACTGCAGAAAGCCACCTGCGCCATAGACTTTCATCTCGTCCGCCCAGGTCACTTCGTGCTTGTCGAGCTCTGCAATGGCTCCATCCAAATCCGCGACCTGGATCGCGAAGGAATGGACGCCGGCCGGATCCGCAAAATAGTTGCCGGTACGTTGACGCTCTTCGCGATCGGCATCGGGCACCGAAAGCAGCACCAAGTCGACATCACCGCACATGAACATCGCCCAGCCTTTCTCGGGCTCATAGCCGTGCGGATGGAGTGGAAGACCAAGCACGTTCTTGTAAAAGTCCACCATCGCCGGAAAGTCCTTGACGACGATGTCCAGGTTATCAAGGCGCAACGGTTTCAACATCTTCAGTCCCTCAACGGTATCGCAACGGACGGCATTGGGGCGCCGGTGGCGCCAAAAATTCTCATCGGGAAGCCCATGAAGGCGAATTCGTAGGTCTTTTCCGCGGCGATCTCCTCCATGTTCACTACCTCGATGATCTGACAGCCCGCGGTAGCGAACATGTAGCAGTGCACTGGCGCGTATTGGCCATGATATGGCTGTGGCTCCAAACCGATATTGTCGCCGGCAATGCACATGGCGCCGGCCTCCTCGCAAAGCCAGCGGGCCGAATCGACGTTGATGCCAGGCGACCCGGCCAGATAGTCCACATTTGGCCACATACGCATGCGCCCGGTGCGCACCAGCACTACATCGCCTTTTCGGAAGCGAATCTCCTGCTTCTTCGCCGTGTCCTGCAAGTCCTTTGGCGTGATCTCGTAGTGCGCCGGCAAGATATCGACGCCATGCATTCCGGCCACATCCAGCATCACGCCGCGGGCGATGATGGGTGGATAGCGGGCGCTGCCACCCTTGGTCCAAACCATTGAACCCAAGTGCTCGTCCTGGGTCCAGCCGTTCCAATGCATCCCCCAATAGCCCATGTGGTTGAGCGTGTCGATATGGGTTCCGCAATGCGTGTACATGGAAATCGCATCGCCGGAATAGCCGTATTCCTTGTGAATTTCGCCGCTATAGCCAGAACGGCCATATGCAATTTCACCCTTCGGCGTATGTGTCATCCAGATGCTGAAAGGCGGATCACCGGCTTCAGTCCATGAGGGCATGCTGGATTCATAGACAACGTTGAGATCGAACACCTTGCGGCCATCGACCCGCGCCATGATCCGCGCCACGGATTCCGGAGTGACCCAGTTCAGTCGACCAATTTCATCTGCCGGTCCCCAAGGGCTCTTGGAGACCTTGTGCCCGCCCTTGTCAAGCAAAGGCTCCGGCTTCAGCTCGTGCTTGAGTTTGGCGAGTTCCTCTTCGGTCAATCCGCACATGACGCAATCTCCCTGTTCCTGTCAGTTGGTTTAAGAATCTAGTGTCCTGATTTTTCGATTCCTAGAATTATGCGGTTTTCCGTGTGATTTCCAGAGTTCCGAGGCAGAATCGCCTGATGGAGGCGAGGGTCTCCTTCACAGACTTCTGCCAGGGAAAAGATTGGGAGCTTCTTTGCCGATGTTGATGTAGTGAAGGATTGTCCTTTCCGGTTCGACGATGGAGCGAAGACTGCCCCGCCACAACAGTTTTCAGTCAGTGCGGCAAAGAAGCGCTCGACATGGTTCAGCCACGATGTCGAGGTCGGGGTGAAATGGATGTGCGAGCGCGGGTGGCGCACGAACCCATTGCGGATCATCTGCGTCTTGTGGGCCAAACAATTCTCTATGACGATTCAAGCATGGTGGTCGTCCGGCACATCGGTTTCGACATGGTCGAGAATTTCGTCCGCTACCATTCGACATGGATGCTCCTGACTACTAATGGAACGACATGAATCCCTGCTTCTCGCCACACTGAGATTCATTTCGTTCCACCTATCGCCGCCAAGCGTGCGCCATCATGCGCTCCTCTTTCTTTTCAGGTGTTGACAATGGTCGCGTGCGATCGTGCTGTTGGCGCCATGTTCGACGCCATGGAACATCTCTCAGGAATACGAACCGCGACTGCCAAGCTGACGTTGACCAAGCACACTGTCGAAATCCTCAAGCCCGCTGAGAAGTCCTGGATCGCCTGGGATGACAAGCTCGCCGGGTTCGGAAGCCGAACATTCACTAGAGCCAAAACGCTCTGACATTCTTACCATAACCTATTGATAATACGACGTAATTCAAACCTCCTGCGAGCAATCTAGGCCGCCTCTGTTCCGGCACGATTTTATCCGTAAGCAAAAAGCAAGCGGATTCAATCCAACTCCCGCGCACGCTGGTCCATATTTGTCGTCGTTCACCACCACCGCACAACCATCGCTTCCCGCGAACCCGGCACTCACAAATGACCTTTCGGGCGGCTGCCGCAATGGTGATGGCCGAATGTCAGCCCCGCGCCGACGGCCAATGGCATTCACCTAGCGGATTCATCCATTCACTTAAGGAATCGCAGTTCGGCGGGGGCGGATTGCTGCGTTTTCTTGCGGGCTATGCGGTTGCGCGGGCCTTCGGAACCTTTCTCCGGCTCCATTTGCCGACCGGCTTCCGGGAGCGCCGGGGATACGACCGGTTCGGGCGCAGGCGCTGTCGGCAGGCGGTGATTCCCTCGACGATCCGGGTGACGGTTTCGCTGAGCGCGGTGGCGTGCTGGAGCAGCAGGACCTCGATATTCCTGGCCACCGTCGCCAGGCTGTTCTTGAAGTTGGCGGCCATCGCCAACTGGTACAGGCAGCTCAACAGGCCCTGCGGATACCAGGCTTGCGCGGACGGCGTCCGGTAGCCATTCGCCCGCAACTGCCGCGGCAGGTTCAGCTTCGAGCCATCGTCGCGGTAGGAGCGCTGGTTGCCCAGCGCCCCGCCGCACAGATCCGAGCGTGCGCGCTAACGCACTCGGCTCCTGCCTCGGGTGTGGACGGCACGAAACCACTGATCCGGCCATGGGTGAAGGATCCTGATTGGTGGGAAGAAGCGCTGCGTCAACTCCGCCAATTGCTCCCATATGCGAAGGGAATTCCCACGCTGGGAGCGACGGCGCAGTTGCTGGAACCAGAGGCTCCTGACGCTTCGCACGAACGCTTGGAGGAACGCATGGCTGGAGGGAACTGCATAGTATTGCAGCCACCCCCTGAGCACGCGTTGCAGCCATCCGGCTACCTCCTCCGGGTCGTCGTGGCGCCGACGGCGCAGGACCTCACCGATCCGCTGAAGCGTGCGCCGGGCGCGTTTCGCTACCGGCTTCCGCCCGAGACTGAAACCGCCCTTTCTTGAGGTTCGGCAGTAATGCGTGAACCCCAGAAAATCAAAGGTTTCGGGGCGCCGCTGACCGCGTGAGAGACGGTCCGCCCTGGCGAAGCGTCCAAACTCGATGCAGCGGGTCTTCCCGGGATGGAGAGCCAGACCGAACTTGCCCAGCCTTCGTTCAAGGTCGTCAAGGAACTGTTCCGCATCCTGCCGGTGTTGAAATCCAACCACGAAGTCATCCGCGTAGCGCACGATAACCGCGTCTCCGTTCGCCTCCTGCGGACGCCATTTCCGGTCAAACCAGAGGTCGAGGACGTAGTGCAGGTGAATATTTGCCAAAATTGGCGAAACAACCGCTCCCTGGGGAGTTCCCCTGAGGTCGTCCTTCCACTCGCCCCCGTCCATGACGCCAGCGTTCAGCCACTTGGTGATCAACCGAATGACCCGCCGGTCTCCGATCCTGTGTTCCAGAAACCGGATCAACCAGTCTCGGTCCAAATTATCGAAGAAACCGCGGATATCGGCGTCAACAATCCAGTTGACCTTCCGCCGCGCTATACAGTAGGCAAGAGCGTCCAGAGCGTCGTGCGCCCCGCGCCCTGGCCGGAACCCATGGCTGAACCCGGGAAATTCGACCTCACGATCTTGTCCTCCAGGGCGGCAATGCCAAGCGGTCGTGTTCCCCCATCCGGCTTCGGGATTTCAACCCGCAGCGATGGGAGCGCTCGATACGCTCCGCTGTGCACACGGTCATGGAGTGCGTGCAAATGCACGTCCAGTTCCTCGCCGTATGCCTCCCAGGTCATCCGGTCAACTCCGGCCGCAGAGTGCGGGTTCAAAGCATGAAAAGCCCCTCTCAGGACCTCCACCGTGACATCGTGCAGAAGCGCCGTGAGGCGTTCCTTCGGATTCCTCGTGGCTGCCTGCCGTATCCGGTCCGCCGCTTGTGACACGCTTGCCCGACCCTGCGTCCGGCGCGTGCTTTGGCTTCCCGGATTCCCCTGGGCTGCCGCCCTTCTCTCCAGGGACTCCGCAGGAGCTGGCGCTCCCTTGTTCGCCCCCTTCATCGATACTATGACGGCATCCGATTGCTTCGCTTCGTTCATCATCAGTTCGGATTTCTCCTTCCCCTTCGCGGCCCCGGCTCGACTGCCGGGGCGAAGCGAAACCCTCCCAGTTCCCCTGTGTGGATCTACGCGCGTGCATGGGTTCCTGGACACCGCGGAGCCCTGCCGTCCTCACGAAAACGGACGGCCAGTGTTGCCTTCGACCGCGGAGAAAGTCTCGGCACTCCGGAAAGACATCTATTTCGATGCTCACTAGCCCTGCCCACGCGCACCGCTACCGACACTTCACCTGACACCTCACGGTGGCAAGCGCACGGCTCGCGGCGAAAGTGGCTCGTTACACCTTGTCGGGTAGGGCACTGGCGCACGCACCCTTAGGTGGAGGCTTATCCGGTCCTGCCCTTTCGGTTGCAGGTGGGTGCGCAGTTCCACCATAGGCCACGTTTCCAGCCGCCCTCCCTGAAAACCGGACTTCGGGTTTTCCCCGGTACGGCTTCAAGCATCAGGCACCCCACAGTTCGGTACGGAGCCTTCCGCAGGTGCGTCGAGGTGAAGACTGACCCGGCCCTACCCTCGATCGGATACTGCGTTTGCTCCGTCCTACGATGATGCCGCCGCCAAACTGATGGTGGTTTCCGCCACCGTGTGCGGTGCCATCGGCTGCAGCATCGCCACCTGTGCCCTGAGGCCCTCGCTCCAGCCGGGTTGTGTTGTCCCGGCCATCAACGCTTATCGGCCTCATCCGCCAGTCTGGAGATCTCCGTTTCATTTCCCGGCACAGCCGGTTATAGACGCGGTCTTTGACATGCAAGGATCATCCTGTCTGATCCCCAGACCTTCCGGACTTTCGCTGCTGTACTTTCGAGTATTGCCGCCTTCAATACGCCGGAAGCCCCGGTGCGTGCTCCTCAGTTCTTCCGCACCGACACTGGCCATCGGGTAGAAAGGAGACCCTTGGCAACTCCAATTACCCCGCAAATCAGCTGCATGCAGGAAGTCCTTTTCGACGCTTGATCCGTTCACTCTCGTTACGGCCCTACTCTTTGCTCGCCCCCCCGGGCTGATCAGACTCAAGCGGAACCATGTCCACTCCGTCTCCCAGGGCTTTTACTTCCGGGCTTCCAGGTCACCGGGTCACCCCATGCGCCTGCCGGATATGACTACGGCGCCAAACTGAGAATTGCGCCGGTGGGACTTTCACCCACTAGTACAGCAGCTAGTCTCGCTGCACGTCGGGTAGGGCACTGGCGCGCGCACCCTTAGGTGGAGGCTTATCCGGTCCTGCCCTTTCGGTTGCAGGTGGGTGCGCAGTTCCACCATAGATCACGTTTCCAGCCGCCCTCCCTAAAAACCGGACTTCGGGTTTTCCCCGGTACGGCTTCAAGCAACAGGCACCTGGCAGTTTGGAGCGGAGCCTTCCGCCTGACCGCCGAGGTTAAGGCCGACCCAGCCATTCCCCCGAGCAGAAACCGCGTTCACTCCGTCCTCAGGCTGCATCGACCACCGTTAGGCTAGTCCGCCACTGGGTGCGGGCCTTGGATGCCGTACAGCCGCCTGTGCCCAGAGGTCCTCGCTCTGGGTGGGTTGTGTTGTCCCACCCTTCATCGCTTGCCGACCTCATCCGCCAGTCTGGAGATCTCCGTTTCATTTCCCGGCACAGCCGGTTATAGACGCGGTCTTTGACATTCAAGGATCATCCTGTCTGATCCCCAGACCTTCCGGACTTTCGCTGCTGTACTTTCGAGTATTGCCGCCTTCAGTACGCCGGGAGCCTCGGTGCGTGCTCCTCAGTTCTTCCGCACCGACACTGGCCATCGGGTAGAAAGGAGACCCTTGGCAACTCCAATTACCCCGCAAATCAGCTTCATGCAGGAAGTCCTTTTCGACGCTTGATCCGTTCACTCTCGTTACGGCCCTACTCTTTGCTCGCCCCCCGGGCTGATCAGACTCAAGCGGAACCATCTCCACTCCGTCTCCCAGGGCTTTTACTTCCGGGCTTCCAGGTCACCGGGTCACCCCGTGCGCCTGCCGGATATGACTACGGCGCCAAACTGAGAATTGCGCCGGTGGGACTTTCGCCCACTAGTACAGCAGCTAGTCTCGCTGCACCCTTTCCGCCGGACTTGCACCGGCTATCCACACCAGAGTTAGCCTGGCGTACCACCGCTCTCGATCCGTATCGTGCTCACCCGGTGGTTGCGGCGATTCGAGCCTGCGCTCCCGCGACGATGACGCTCAGGTCGGCGAAAGTGTCGACAGCGGTGCGGCCGCCCCGTTCAGGGGTGATCTTGCACGCCGTGAAATCCGGCTGATTCGTGATCATGTATGGGAAGGACCACGAATCAGCCCGATGTCGCCACTCGCATCGTGTGGGCTCAATGTCGCCTGCCGATCACTCAGGGGTCAGCTGCAGGGACGACCTTGGCGGCGTCCCACGTCCCAACGGATAGATGCGCATTCCGGTGAAAGTAATCAGCGCTGCTCGTCACAGCGCGCTGGAGCGCCGGGCACGGTGCACAGGCACTGTGTCACACGACTACCGAACGCATGCTCGATATAACATCCCACGGTCGCATGTCAAAGATGTGTGAAGTGGAACCGGTGTCAATCGGCAGGCATGACGTACACGTTGAGCCCTATTTTGACATCGACGCCATTGGTATCCATAACGCTGACATTACCCTGGGTAGAGGTCACTCGTTTGGTCTTACCTGAAGCGCTGATGTCGCCGCGGTGGTTTAGATCGACTTCAATAGTAAGCCGATTGCTCTCTGATACTTCCAGCTTTACGTTTTCCACCGATATGAGCTCCTTTCAGGTGGGTGGGTTATCCCGCGTGCCGTTGCTCCGCTACTCGACCACCCACCCACCTGAGCTATCCATAAGCTGACGGTGGTCATGCGGGGGGCCAGCGTCGATGACAATACGGCTCCGCGCTTGTCCTGCCCCATCATCGGGACGGTGGAAATGTTGCGAGAGAAGGCCGGTATCTGCAAGCTGGAAGCGTCTCACGCCGCCAACGACGCTCGACGCGACGCCAAGGACTGGAGCGCGACCCCTGCCAGCGGCATTGCCGCTGTGCGTAGCGGCGATACCGGGAGGGATTGTCCCTGCCGTTTCCCGGCCCGACCACGGCTTTCGGACACATAGTTGGGTCCCTCGACCGTGATCGTCTCTGCCGTTTACGCAAGCCATAATCCTGACACCCAATTCGGTGGCGGTGACCCGAAACGGCCTCGGGCGCAATCAGCGCGGCTCAGTCCGTCATCAAAGCGCACGGGGTTGGCATCAAGGCACGGCAATTCGGAGCGCAGCAGTGGCGGGAGTTCCAGCGTCGGGCGTCGGGCCGGGCGACTTGAAGTCGAACTCCGGCGCATGCGAGCGCTCTCTTGGCGCCGCGAGGTCGATCGATCCCGTTTTCTACCCCTATAGCGGCGCACGGCAAATGAACCAGTCTCCGGAAGACTCGGTTCGGTTCAGTCAAGGGAATGGCAGCGATTGGCGGCGTCGGAGCGAGGGTTGCCTGCAAATTTAGCAGGAATAGAGCCGATACCGTCCCGAAGCCTTCCCGATCAAAACGCTATCTTCACGTGGGTCAGCGAGGCTGTGCGCAAACGCAATGACCGACGGTGTGCCGCTTGCTGTTCGGCGTGAATCCGTGACCCGTCTGATTCACATAATACCGACCGGGCAATGCGCAGAACGGCGCGAAACCTACCGGCGTTGGCATACCGGATGCCGCCGTCATCGAACAGCGGTAAGTCCTTCACGACAAGTACGTTTGAACGAGAATAGCCAAGGCCGTCTGCCCGCCCCTAGTTCACAGCCTTGACCCTGTGTCGGACTACCTGCGGCACATCGGAAAACGAGACCATCATTCCGCCTTGAAATTTCAACCAATCCGTGCGAGGGGATTCCACCTGCTCCGGCGGGCACGCGACCGCCGGTGTAATCATGCAAATGTTTCCACTAGGCCGTTCGATCGAGCTCTCGTTCAATAGCTTCTCGTAAAGGTACAGCGCACACTCAATCACGATCAGGTGCACGTAGCGGATTCCACACAGGGTGACGCCATTCAGGATGTGCGGCGCCGGGTTCGTCGCAGCCTTGGAGGCCGCCTCGCCTTCGACGGTTGCCAGCCGGCCCACGTCGATCGAATGGGCGCCCTCGAAGTTCACTACGGTCCGAATCATCTCCTTCAGAGAAATGCCCTTATCGTCGAACAGCACGACCCGCTGGCCCGACCATTGATCGCAACCCAAGCCGGAGCCCGCACCCGTTTGAAACAATTGCTCCGCGCTCACCAGCCACGGCGTCTCTTCGGATGGCACCCCCGTCCAGTCTGCCGCACCCGGAAGCGGCCACTCGATGGATAGCTTCACCTCTTGCGGTCCCGCGCGGAAGACATAGGTATCTCGGGGCTCCCGAGTATGGTCGTCCAATTTCGTCGCTTGCAGGATCCCCCCAGCGAGACTGAAGCCGACTTCGATCTCTCTTCGTTTGTCCCGGGGAATCTTGCGCAACCGGTCAAACTTCAAGCTGATTGATCCCAGAACGCGATCGTCGAGCAATTGGGTCTCGCGTCTGTCGCGGTCTCCCAAGACGGTCTTCCGGAGGAAAATAGAACTGATCCGCGCGAATGCACCCGTCGCATGAACCCACTGATTTCCGTCGCGTATTTCAGGCAACCGACTTCTCAACCCGTCGATCCCGAGCTGTAGGTCGGTCATTGCGTCAGTGATCCGCGCCGTTTTCTGCTTTGGTATACCGCCAATCACACTGCCCTTTGCGGGTACGAAACGCGGTCCTTGATCCTTGGAGCCTTTGTCTTTGGCCTCCGTTCACGTTCACTCCTCTTCCAATAGCCAGCATGGGGTGGAGGTGACCACCATCTCGTGCTTCTCCGCACACGGGCACGACAGTGCCATGGTCCGGACCCAGCGCATGGCGCCGCGGAGCCCGACCGCATCGGAGCGCAACGTATTGGCCGGAGTGCGCTGGGTCGGCACCTGCTCGGCCGGAAGTTCGAAAGACCGCTGCGGAACCGCGCATTGAAGTAGAGTTCCGGCCGGTCGTTCCCAGCGTAGAGGAACATGTCCATCAATTTGCACGGCACGTCCCAGGTGTGGAGGCCGATGACTTGAAAGCCCGCAGCGGATAGAGCCTCCTCGACCGCCTGCTGGGTGGGGCTGTTGATGGCTGCGCCGCGGCCATCGCTCACCCTCACCGCGACCGACACCACCGCCATCGGAGCCGAAGCGCGCGCGCAGGACACGGAGGTAGACTTGACAGACAAACCCGACACCGCGCCCGAAACCGCTCCCAGGCGCCGAAACCGGCGCCCGAGCACAACTTCCTGGCTACGGTGAGCAAGGAGGACATCGACGCCCTTCTCGACGAGGTGGGCATCCCCTCCCGCGTAAGCCCCCAGGACCCCGAGTCCGCGCCCCGGGGTCTCGGACTCCATTGCCGCGCTGGCGGCGCGGCGCCACCCCGAGCACTGGACGATCTAAATTGACCCCCATGTCGAGGACTGCGAGATTGTCGGCACGAGACACCGCGGCGGCCGGTCCATGCGACACCGCCGCCGGGCGGGAAAATCGGGCCGGGCCGATCTCGACGTTCAGTACGCGCAACGCCTGGCGTGAGAGCTAGCAGTCAATCAGGGCGCTGTGACTGCGCATCCCCGCGCTCCCCGCATCCGGTGCTCATCGGACCAGGATGACCTCGACGCCGACCGCTTCGGAGACGTCGACCCACTTCCTGTTCACGGTGATGACAGGAACCGCTTCAGCAAGGCCGAGGGCGAGACATACCCGATCGCCGAGCGACAGACCGCTCGACCGCGTGACCTCACGCAAGGCTCCAGCCATGTAGGCCAGCCTCTCGTCGAACGGGCACACCACCAAGCCGAGCCCTGACAGGAGGTTCCGGGCTTCGACGTCCGGCATCCCGCGGTCGGACAGCTTCACGGCCACCTCGGAGAGATTCACCGCCGAGACGATGCCGGCCTGGTAGTGGGTCTCGACGACATCCGCGCCGGGCTCGCGGAACAGCGCCGCGAGGATGGCGGACGCATCAAGAACGGTCCTGCGCATCGCCGGATTCCACATGCGCCGCCGCTGCGCGATCCTCGATCAGCTCTTCCGATACGAGCTTCGTTCCAGTCGGCGCCATCCCGGCAAGCCGTATCTGCGCCTGCCTGAGCGCCTGCAATTTCGTGGTGAGCGTGACCTCCTCGCCCTGGACATGGAAGAAGAGTTCCGCCCGCGTACCCTCCACACCCAGTAGCTTGCGCAGGCGTGCCGGAACGACCACCCGGCCGTTCTCCGTCATCATCGCTCTGTAGCGTTGAGCATGCTGTTGTTCCATTGTTTGAAATTCTGACACTGTCCGTGAAATTGTCACTTGACATGTTGTTCCCACTCTTCGACTGTATCCTCCTGCATGCCTTATGGTGTTCGCGCCACGGTCGACGAGTGGCGCCACAGCGGCCAGACACCATCCGTGGACGCTCGGCTTACTCGATCGCCGGCTGATTTTCTTCTTGTGCGGGTCTGCGTCCGGGAGCGGGCAGGTCGCTTGAGATGGGCTTGCGATTCGCCCATGATGCGGTGCGGAGTCGGCCTGTTCGACCATTTCGGACACCGCAATCACAGGGTGGAGGGATCATGGATTCACTGCCGGTGCTGATAGGCAAGCGCCTGCTTTTCGGCATCGTCACCCTCATCGTCATCTCGCTCTTGATCGCAGTCGGGGTAGAGCTGCTGCCCGGAGATCTCGCCGAGGCCATTCTCGGTCAGTCCGCGACGCCGGAGACGGTAGCCGCGTTCCGCCGGGAGCTGGGTCTCGACCTGCCCTGGTACACGCGTTACGTCACTTGGCTCGGGAACTTCATGACCGGCGACATGGGCACCTCGCTCGCCAACAAGCGCGAGATATCGGAGCTCATCGACACCCGGCTCGCCAACACCCTCTTTCTCGCGCTGAGCGCCGCGGTGATTGCGGTGCCGCTCGCGGTCTTTCTCGGCATGATGGCCGCCCTGTACCGCGAGACCCTGTTCGACAAGATGATCTCGATGACGACGCTCTCCACCATTTCCTTTCCGGAGTTCTTCGTCGCCTACATCCTGATCGTTCTCCTCTCGGTACAGTGGAGCGTATTCCCGAGCATCTCCAACATCTCCCCCGACATGGCGCTCGGCGACAAGCTCCATGCGGTGGCGCTGCCGGGACTCACTCTCATCCTGGTGGTGGTGGCGCACATGATGCGCATGACCCGCGCCGCCATCATCAGTCTGATGATGAGCCCCTACATCGAGATGGCGCGCCTCAAGGGCATCAAGCGCAGACGCATCATCGTGCATCACGCTTTCCCCAACGCGCTGTCACCGGTCATCAACGTGATCGTCCTCAACCTTGCCTACCTGGTGGTCGGCGTGGTGGTGGTCGAGGTGGTGTTCGTCTATCCCGGCCTCGGCCAGCTCCTCGTCGACTCGGTGTCGAAGCGGGATCTGCCGGTGATACAGGCGAGCGGTCTCATCTTCGCCGGAACCTACGTGCTGCTCAATCTTGCTGCGGACGTACTGTCGCTTCTCGCCAACCCACGCCTGCGCCATCCGAAGTAAGGCAGACCGATCATGCTCGTGAACGTACTCAAGGCGCTGGCGTACTCTCCCTGGAGCGCGAAGCTCGGCTTGGCGATCATCATCGTCAACGTCACCTTGATGCTCTTCGCTCCGCTGCTCACTTCCTTCCGGGAGACGGAGGTGGTCGGCGACGTCTGGGAGGTCGGCTTCTGGGCGGCCGATTGCACCCCGGAAGGAATCTCCGCCTACCAGTGCTGGGAGGAGATCAACCGGAGCCGCAAGCACAAGGTGCTGCTCGGCACCGATCACATCGGGCGGGATCTCTACACGCGCCTCCTCTACGGGGCGCGCAACACCATCTCCATCGCCCTGGTGACGACCATCCTTTCCTTTGCCCTCGGTATCTCCTGCGGCTTCCTTGCCGCCACCCAGCGCGGATGGGTCGACCAGACGCTCAGCCGCTTCGTGGACGTGCTCATGGCCTTCCCCACCCTGATCTTCGCGCTCATGATCCTCTCGGTAGTCGGCACCTCGGTGACGGCGCTGATCGTGGTCATCGCCATTCTCGACGCCACCCGCGTCTACCGCCTGTCGCGGGCGGTCGCCATGGACGTGGAGGTGATGGAGCACGTCGAAGTCGCGAGGCTGCGGGGCGAGAAGCTGTGGTGGCTGATGCGGCACGAGATCCTGCCGAACACCCTGCCGCCTCTGGTGGCCGAGTTCGGCCTGCGCTTCTGCTTCGTGTTCCTGTTCCTGAGCGCGCTCAGCTTCCTGGGCCTCGGCCTGCAGCCGCCGACCGCGGACTGGGGCAGCATGGTGAAGGAGAACGCGGGCGCGATCATCTTCGGCATCTACACTCCGCTGGTACCGGCCGCCGCCATCGCCGTTCTCACCATCGGCGTCAACTTGGTGGTGGACTGGTTTCTGCGCAAGGCGGCGGGGCTGCGCGACGAATACTGAAACCTGCGCCGCAAGCCCGG
The DNA here is from genome assembly GCA_965219495.1 of Rhodobacterales bacterium. Classification (GTDB taxonomy): domain Bacteria; phylum Pseudomonadota; class Alphaproteobacteria; order Rhodobacterales; family CAZPXZ01; genus CAZPXZ01. The sequence goes on along the minus strand of OZ244777.1, from coordinate 4,118,284 downwards.
AGACGCAACCAGGAAGGACGTATGTCTCGACTACTCACCATGGAGGGCCTGCGGGTCGAGGGGTTCCAGGAAGAACGCTGGCAGGAAATCGTCAAGGGGGTGGACATCGAGCTGGACCGCGGGCAGGTGCTCGGGCTGATCGGGGAGTCCGGCGCCGGCAAGTCGACCATCGGCATCGCGAGCATGGGCTTTTGCCGTCCGGGTTGCCGTATCACCGGCGGCAGCATCACCTTCGACGGCATCGAGCTCACGTCGGCCGGTGACGAACGCTTGCGCCGGCTGCGCGGGGTGCGCATCTCCTACGTGGCGCAGAGCGCTGCCGCATCCTTCAATCCCGCCCACCGGCTCATCGCACAGTACGCCGAGGCGCCGGCGCAGCACGGGGTGATGGCGGTCTCCCAGGCGGAAACGGAAGGCAAGCAGATCTACAGGAAGCTCGATCTCCCGGATCCCGAGAACATCGGCAATCGCTATCCCCATCAGGTCTCCGGCGGGCAGCTCCAGCGCGCGATGGTGGCGATGGCCATGGCGTGCAAGCCGGATCTGATCGTCTTCGACGAGCCGACCACCGCGCTGGACGTGACCACCCAGATCGAGGTGCTCACCGCGATCAAGGATGCGATCCGGGAGCTGAACACCGCCGCCATTTACATCAGCCACGATCTGGCCGTAGTCGCGCAGGTCTCGGACCGCATCATGGTGCTGCGCTACGGAGAGACGGTCGAAGTCGGCAAGACGAGGGAGATGATCGCGGCGCCACGGGAAGAGTACACCCGGGACTTGCTGTCGGTCCGCAAGGTGCGAAAGGAGAAGGTGCATCATCCCGAGGAAGGAGAGATCCTGCTCCAGGTCAAGGACGTCAGCGCGAGCTACGGCGGCTCCGGTGGCGTGTCGGTGCTCGAAGACATCACGCTCGCCCTCACCCGTTGCAACACCACCGCGGTAGTAGGCGAGTCGGGGAGCGGCAAGAGCACCCTGGCGCGTGTCATCACCGGGCTCCTGCCCCCGACCAGGGGTTCCGTCATATTCGAGGGCCAAGCGCTGCCGCCGCATTTCAAGCACCGCGACAAGGAGATGCTGCGCCGCCTGCAGATGATCTATCAGATGCCGGACGTGGCCCTGAACCCGCGCCAGAAGGTGGACGAGGTGCTCGGCCGGCCCTTGTCCTTCTACTTCGGCATGGAGGGCAAGGAGCGACGCGACCGGGTGGTGGAGCTCCTCGATCAGATCGAGCTGAGTGAAAGGTACATGGATCGCTTCCCCTCCGAGCTGTCGGGAGGCGAGAAGCAGCGCGTGTGCATCGCCCGCGCGCTGGCCGCGAAGCCGGACATGATCATCTGCGACGAGGTGACCTCGGCGCTCGACCAGCTCGTGGCGGACGGCATCCTCCGCCTGCTCCAGCACCTGCAGAATGAGCTCAAGGTTTCCTATCTCTTCATCACCCACGACCTGGCGACGGTGAAAGCGATCTCCGACGAGATCGTGGTGATGCTCAATGGCCGCGTGGTGGAGCACGGGCCACGCGACGAGATCCTGTCGCCCCCCCACCACGAGTACACCCAGCTCCTGCTCGCGTCGGTGCCGGAGATGGACCCCGACTGGCTCGACGACCTGCTCCGCACCCGTGCCGGCGCCCGCCTGCGCGAGGGCCCGCTCAGCGAACAGCTCACCTGAGCCATCGAGGCTCCGCCTCGGCGGCGAGGCATGGGGCGCTCTTGCCGGCGCGGGCGCCCCCGCATTGAACGGGTGGCGGGCAAGCGACACAAGCGCCAACCTGCCCGAACTTGGCTCACGGCGCCGGCCACGGCGGGCGCTACCGGGAAGCCGGCATCCCGTATGGCCATCGTCGAGGCGGAACACGGCACGCTCAATCCGGTCGTCAAGGTTCGCTCGCGCCTCGAAGAGACTTGGTTTCATTAGGACGTATCCGTTATAGATAGAATCTTTTGATTCCAATTGGTTAGGGGATGTGATTCAAACTGGTCACTGGTGAAGCAGGCCAGCATGGATGGGCCGAGCTTACTCGAATGACCTTCGCGAACCCGTTGTCCGAGCCCACTTGGCGGGCGAGCCGATCCGGTCTGTGGCGGCGCGTTACGGTGTCAGCGTTTCCTCGGTCCCCAAATGGGTTGCCCGCTGGCGGGCGAGGGGGACCGTGGCGCCGGGCAAGATCGGCGGCCACCGAAGCTGGCTTCTGGAGCCGCACCGGGAGCTGGTTCGAGCGCTGGTCGGCGAGACGCCGCATCTGACGATCGACCGGCTGCAGGATCTGCTGACCGCGGCAGGGATCTCGGTGTGCCGGGACACGATATGGCGGTTCCTGAGGCCTTTGCGCTGTTCTAACCCATTGGCTTGTCGAGCGTTTCACAGCGTTCAGATTCACTTCACTCCAGGAATCCCTTGAATACGCCGTCAAACCGGCGAATTTCTCCCGGCCGGCGGAATTTCCTCCCCACGCCGCCCATGCTCCGGAATTGAGAGACTTGCAATATTTTTCAGCCGGATACAAGACACTTTCCTGGAGTCTGCGGGCGTCATGTGCTAGAATAGGTGTGAATTAAAGAACCCTGGTTCCACGGAGGGAACGACATGACGGCCTCAACCAACCTACTCTTTTCCTGGGCGGATGTCGGACAGCGCCCCGAACTCCAGCGCCTGCAACTGGTGCTGGATGCGATGCCGGACGGCGACATCCTGGACGCGCTCGAAGAGCGGCGCGGGCACGGGCGCGACGATGATCCGGTGGTGGCGATGTGGCGGGCGATGCTGGCCGGCATCGTCTTCCAGCACGAGTCCGCGCAGTCGCTGCTGCGCGAGCTGCAGCGCAATTCGGCGCTGCTCGCACTCTGCGGATTTCCGGCGCTTCCCCGGCAGATCGCGCCGAAGCGGGTAGTGTCGGAGGCGGACGGCTCGACGGTGATCTACCTTCCGCAGCCGCTGCGCGATCCGGCGCCGGACGCCTGCAACTTCAGCCGGTTCCTGCGCGCGGTGGTGGCGCTGGAGGAGGAGCAGGGGATGATCGGCGCCATGATCCGGACGATGCGCGAGCAGCTGATGGAGGAAGCGGACGATTTCGGCGAATTCCTCGGCTATGACGGCAAGGCGATGGAGAGCCATTCGACGGGCGCCAACAACCGGGTCACGGGCAAGACCTCGGATCCGTGTGCGTGCTCACATAGATTGATTCCGGATCGGGTGGATCCGATCAGATTCCGTGCATGAATGTCGATCGGTTCCCCCGGGGAGCTTGCAAAAGCATCCCCGGGGGGTTTGTCTCTCTTGTTATCCAGCAGGAGAGACGAATCAATGTTGCACGGAATCCTCGTCGGCGCCAGTGAGTGGGCGCTTCCCAAATCCGCGAGCTACGGCTATGGAACGGGGTCTGAGGAGGTTCTGGCGGAGATTTTGGCGCGAATTGCGCGGACAAGCCGGGTGATTCGTTTTCCGGCGCCCCGGGCGATCACCGAGGCGTAACGGATCGAGCGTTTGCGCAGAATTTCGGTGACGCGCCCTGCTTCCGGTCACGGTTCGACGGCGGCTCGGATTTGACGGCGGTTGCAGCGGGGAGCTCCCGGCGTCAGCCGGGAGCGGAGCATCTGGAAAGGCGTTCCGGGGCGGCGCGAAGTTCTTCGGTTCCGGCTTGCCGCAACACCAGGATCCATCTCCGCGCGTGCCAGACCAGGCGCGCGGCGTGGACCAGGATCACCGCCCGCAGCCGTTTCCAGTGGGCCCGGCGCAAGTCGGCTTCGAGGGTGCTATGGCCGAGCCAGGCGTGGACGTTCAACGCCAGGATGGCGCCGTGCCACCAGGCCGCGTTGCTGCCGAACCGGCCGCAGGGCAGGATGCCGCCGGCGAGGCTGTTCTTGAGCGTATCGTGGACCTGCTCGGCGTCGCCGCAGCGGCGGTTGGCGAAGGACAGGACTTCTTCTGCCGGCATCGGTTTCGGTCCGAAGCCGTCCGGCCGCTCGCCGCCGGGCGCCGGGATGTTGGTCAGCAGCGCCCGAATGCCGTAGGCCGGGTGGCCGTCACGGGCGGGGATCTCGTTGGCCTTCACTCCGAGCGATCCGGGCCGGGGCCTTCGCACGGCAATGTAGCGAAGGATTCCGGGCCCCTTGCGATGACCGTCGGCATTCGACACGAAGTTGATCCCGGCAATCGAGGCCACTTCGGCCTCCGGTTCTTTCGGCTTCTCCCCGAGCGGCTTCCATGCGGTCTCCGGGGTTCGCATCACTTGGTTCATCAGCGCCTTGGAATGCACCGCCGAAATCACCAAGCCGACCACCCCCAGGCGCCGGGCGCCGCCGGCCTCCGGCCGGGTCTCCGGACGGTTGCAGAGCCGGATCACCTCCGCCGCATGTGCGGCGCTGTCGCTGCGCACCGTCACCTCTTCGACCGCGCCGGGCAGCCGTTCCAGCGCCTCCAGCAGCACCCGGGCGTTGCCTTCCCTGGCCGGCACGTTGCCGTCGCGCATCTCCGAATGCGCCATCAGCCCCAGTTCCGCGCAAAACACGTTCAGCGGCTGGTGCCCCGTCTCCCCCGGACACACCCCGGTCGAAGCCCGGTAAGTCGGCAGCGCTTCGCGTTTGCCCGAGGCAACGATCGTCGCATCCAGGTCCAGGGGGATGCGGCGCAGGCCATGCCGGTCCACCAGTTGCGAAAACAGCCGCCGGGAGGTTTCCCAAAACACCGCCAGCGAGGCCGCCGGGCGCGGCACAATCGCCTCGCCCTTGCGCCGCTCCTGCCCCGCTTCCGCATCCTGGTGGCCGTGCAGCCAATCGAGCAAGGCCCGCGGAGACGGCAACGTCCGACGACGGCCCCCACGCTGGCGGCGCGCCAGCCATTTCCTCCCCACGCCCAGAATCCGCGGCTCATACCGCCGAACCATCCCGCAAAAGCCCCGGGTCCGCTTCCATCCGCTCCAGGTCTTCCGCGCAATCAAACCCCGGCACGTTCAGCAACACGATCGAAAGCAGCATCTGGCCGTCGGTCCAGCCCTGACCGCCCGACACCCCCCGCGGAAGATCGCGCAGCGCACAGCTGCGCCAGAGCGCCTCAAGCCACAGCCCGGCGCCGCCATAGGCTGTCGAGACCGGTCCAGTCGCGGCAAATTGGTAGTTGACGGGGGAATTCGGATTTGCGACCATAATGGCACCCGGTTGGTGAAGAAATTGGGATGTTCATTCCTTCTATAACCCTTTGCAAACAAAGGATCAACCGAGTATATCACAGAATTTAGTTCGCGGATCTGGGCGCTTTTCACCCGGATTGACGCGTCGATCGCGGAGGCGTTTCGCGAGGCGGGCTGCGGCCGCTGCGGGGGACGGCTTCACGTTGCGGATTATGCGCGCAAGCCCCGTGGCCTCGGCTTCAGCACCGCGGCATGGAAAATCGCGCCGTGCGACCGCTTCATCGGATGGGCCCCGCAAACCCGCGAGAAAAACCTCCCGCTCCTGTGCGACAATGCAAGGTTCCTCATCCTGCCCTGGATCCGCATCCCCAACCTCGCCTCCCACATCCTCGCCAGCGCCCGACAGCGCCTGCCCGAGGATTGGAAGCGCCAGTACAACATCAACCCCGTCCTCGTCGAAACCTTCGTCGAGACCCCGCGATTCGTCGGAACCGCCTACCGCGCCGCCGGATGGATCCATGTCGGAACTACCCAAGGCCGCGGACGCTACGACACCCAAAACCAATACGCCTTGCCCAAAAAGGAAATCTGGCTTCGCCCCCTGCGAAAAGACTGGAAACGAATCCTAAACCGCTGAATACACAGCCCCATCACGCTAAAACCGAACGGTTACCTACATCCAAGACGCCGGATACGGTTCAAACTAAAACAGATGCGCTCTGGACAAGCGTTCCGGGCGGTAGGTAGACTTCAGCATCATCGGTCGCAGACTGATCGGTATCGAAACCCGGGGGGGGGGGGAACATCATGAACAAAACAAGACATTTGAAGCGCCAGTTGGCCAGCGGCACCCTGAGTCGCCGCGAATTCATCGAGAGGGCGGCGGCTCTGGGCGTTGCCGCCGCCACGGCAAGCTCCCTGTGGAGTGGGGCGGCGCACGCGGCCCAAATGGGGGGCCGGCTTCGGGTGGGCATGGCCCACGGCTCGACCACCGACTCGCTCGACCCGGCCACGTTCGAGAACGGCTACATGAGCACCCTGAATTACACCGTCAATAACCATCTGGCCGAGATTGGCACATCCGGCAAGCTGGAGCCGGAACTGGCCGAGAGCTGGGAAGCCTCGTCCGATGCCAGGGAATGGATGTTCAAGATTCGCAAGGGCGTCGAATTCCACAACGGAAAGACAATGGATGCCGATGACGTGGTCGCCTCGGTCAATCACCATCGACACGAGGATTCAAAATCCGCGGCCAAGGCCCTGCTGAAGAGCATGGTGGACATCAAGGCCCAAGGCAAGGATACCGTCAAGGTGACGCTGGACGGCGGCAATGCCGACTTCCCCTACATCATCAGCGACTACCACGTCGCCATCCTGCCCAGCAAGGACGGCAAGATCGACCCGCTCGGTGGTGTCGGCTGCGGCGGCTACAGCGTTCAGGCATTCGAGCCGGGCGTACGCTTCCTGGGCAAGAAGCACCCCAACTACTGGAAATCCGGGCACGCACATTTCGACGAGGTGGAGCTCCTGTCAATCGTCGACGTTTCGACCCGCACCAGTGCCCTGAAGACGGGCGAAGTCGATGTGATCGACCGTTGCGATTTCAAGACCGTGCATCTCCTCGCGCGCACGCCCGGCATCAAGGTCGAAGAGACGACGGGCACCGCGCACTATACGATTCCGATGCGTACCGACATGTCGCCCTTCGACAACAACCACGTCCGCATGGCTCTGAAGCTGGGCCTGGACCGGGAAGCCTTGTTGAAGACGGTGCTGCGCGGCCACGGTGCGGTCGGCAACGACCATCCCATCAGTCCGGCCAATCAGTTCCATGCCAGCGAGCTCCCACAACGCACGTACGATCCCGACAGGGCGAGATGGCACGTGAAACAGGCGGGCCTGAGCAGTCTGTCGGTGGACCTGAGCGCGGCGGACGCGGCGTTCGCGGGCGCGGTCGATGCCGCCGTACTCTACAAGGAACACGCCGCCGCGGCCGGAATAGAGATCAACGTCATTCGTGAACCGAACGATGGATACTGGTCCGCGGTGTGGATGAAGAAGGGCTGGTGCATGTGTTACTGGGGCGGCCGGCCCACCGAGGACTGGATGTTCTCGACCGCGTACTCCGACAGCGCGGCCTGGAACGATACCTTCTGGAAGCACGACCGATTCAACCAACTCCTGATCCGGGCCCGGTCCGAGTTGAACGACGAACTGCGGCGTGAGATGTACGTGGAGATGCAGAGCATCGTGCGTGACGAGGGAGGCGTAGTGGTGCCCTTGTTCAACAACTACGTGTTCGCGACCTCGGACAAGATTCGGCACGGCAAGATGCAGGGCAATTGGGATCTCGACGGGCAGAAGCTCGCCGAGCGGTGGTGGTTCGCCTGATTCATCGAGCGTCCAGGCGCCGAGAGCGGACAACCACATGGCATCATTGAAGACCCGGCTTGCGCCGGGTCTTCTTTCCTTCATCCCGACTTTCTCCGGCCCCCTCCGCCGGCTGAGGCAGATGACATGTCCGCTTGCAACGACAAGCTGAACCAGTACGGTTGATGGTCCGAACCGGCCGCGTCACCGTCGATCCGGGCGTGGCTCACGTGTCTCGCGAGGCCGGCGCTGACAAAGGCGTAGTCGAGACGAAGCCCACGCTTCCAGTCGTCGATCGCGTCGTACCACGTGACGCCGCCGTCCCGTTCATGGCCCGCCTGTGTCCAGGTATCGACCGGATGGTGGGCGACGATGCGATAACCGTGGTAGTAGTCGGGCTCGCCCACGATGCGCTCGTACTCGCGCGAGTTCGGGGTGATATTGCAATCACCCATGAGCACGAATTCCTCGCTCATGGGCGTCTCTTCCGTGCCCTCCCGCCAAGGCGGTCCCGTGCACGCGCCCCCCTCCCGGGGAATGTCGAAGAGCCGCGCCACCAGAAAGTCGATCTGTGCCATGCGTTCGTCGCTGGCCCGACTGTTGAGGTGTACACAGTAAATGCGCAGTGGCCCCGAGGGCAGGGCGACGATCCCCTCCAGGACACCGCACTGCTGATTGTGGGTATCGAAGGTGCGAAATCGGGGCAGGAGAAACAGCCTTGAGGACCGAATGGGGTAGCGGCTGAGGATCATGTTTCCGAATTGCAAGCGCCGATTGGCAGGTCGTCCCGACGCATCCCGGATACCGGCGTCGATATCGACCGGTGGACCGTAAATCCAGAAGTAATCGGGCAGGAGGTCGCCCAAACGCCCGGGCTGATCGTCATCCGGCACCCCGGGCATGTTTCGAGTCACCTCCTGAAGACAGATGAGGTCGGCGCCTTCCACCGCCGATGCGATGCGTGCGAGGTCGTGGCGATCATCCTTACCTCGGGAGTACTGGATGTTGTAACTTACGAAGTGCATGAGTGTCTTCCGTCTTGCTTTGCGAGCATCAACGTGCCTCGGTGACGGCTTCGACATATCCCCTTTCGATCCATCGAGCGGTCAGCGCACCCGGATCTCCGACCGCGATCCTTTCCCGAAGCGTACATCGATGGGGTTGCCTTTCCCGACGCCGTCGCGGTAGGAGCGCTGGTTGCCCAGCGCCCCGCCGCACAGATCCGAGCGTGCGCGCTAACGCACTCGGCTCCTGCCTCGGGTGTGGACGGCACGAAACCGCTGATCCGGCCATGGGTGAAGGATCCTGACTGGTGGGAAGAAGCGCTGCGTCAACTCCGCCAATTGCTCCCATATGCGAAGGGAATTCCCCCGCTGGGAGCGACGGCGCAGTTGCTGGAACCAGAGGCTCCTGACGCTTCGCACGAACGCTTGGAGGAACGCATGGCTGGAGGGAACTGCATAGTATTGCAGCCACCCCCTGAGCACGCGTTGCAGCCATCCGGCTACCTCCTCCGGGTCGTCGTGACGCCGACGGCGCAGGACCTCACCGATCCGCTGAAGCGTGCGCCGGGCGCGTTTCGCTACCGGCTTCCGCCCGAGACTGAAACCGCCCTTTCTTGTGGTTCGGCAGTAATGCGTGAACCCCAGAAAATCAAAGGTTTCGGGGCGCCGCTGACCGCGTGAGAGACGGTCCGCCCTGGCGAAGCGTCCAAACTCGATGCAGCGGGTCTTCCCGGGATGGAGAGCCAGACCGAACTTGCCCAGCCTTCGTTCAAGGTCGTCAAGGAACTGTTCCGCATCCTGCCGGTATTGAAATCCAACCACGAAGTCATCCGCGTATCGCACGATGACCGCGTCTCCGTTCGCCTCCTGCGGACGCCATTTCCGGTCAAACCAGAGGTCGAGGACGTAGTGCAGGTAAATATTTGCCAAAATTGGCGAAACAACCGCTCCCTGGGGAGTTCCCCTAAGGTCGTCCTTCCACTCGCCCCCGTCCATGACGCCAGCGTTCAGCCACTTGGTGATCAACCGAATGACCCGCCGGTCTCCGATCCTGTGTTCCAGAAACCGGATCAACCAGTCTCGGTCCAAATTATCGAAGAAACCGCGGATATCGGCGTCAACAATCCAGTTGACCTTCCGCCGCGCTATACAGTAGGCAAGAGCGTCCAGAGCGTCGTGCGCCCCGCGCCCTGGCCGGAACCCATGGCTGAACCCGAGAAATTCGACCTCGTAAATCGGGGTAAGGATCGACTCCACCACTGCCTTCTGGACGATCTTGTCCTCCAGGGCGGCAATGCCAAGCGGTCGTGTTCCCCCATCCGGCTTCGGGATTTCAACCCGCAGCGATGGGAGCGCTCGATACGCTCCGCTGTGCACACGGTCATGGAGTGCGTGCAAATGCACGTCCAGTTCCTTGCCGTATGCCTCCCAGGTCATCCGGTCAACTCCGGCCGCAGAGTGCGGGTTCAAAGCATGAAAAGCCCCTCTCAGGACCTCCACCGTGACATGGTGCAGAAGCGCCGTGAGGCGTTCCTTCGGATTCCTCGTGGCTGCCTGCCGTATCCGGTCCGCCGCTTGTGACACGCTTGCCCGACCCTGCGTCCGGCGCGTGCTTTGGCTTCCCGGATTCCCCTGGGCTGCCGCCCTTCTCTCCAGGGACTCCGCAGGAGCTGGCGCTCCCTTGTTCGCCCCCTTCATCGATACTATGACGGCATCCGATTGCTTCGCTTCGTTCATCATCAGTTCGGATTTCTCCTTCCCCTTCGCGGCCCCGGCTCGACTGCCGGGGCGAAGCGAAACCCTCCCAGTTCCCCTGTGTGGATCTACGCGCGTGCATGGGTTCCTGGACACCGCGGAGCCTTTCATTTTCCCATACTTGTATTTGATAAGTTTGTCGGCTATATGGATGGCATGCAAGTTGGGCTCCACCAGTTTCGCGCCACGACCATAGAGTGGCTCAAGGAGACGCTGCGGATCGGGAGCGGCACGCGGACTTCCGTGGCCCGGGAGTTGTGCGCGCATGAGGATTGGCGGAACGTTTGCGGACAGTTCTGCGTATCGGCGGCGACCAAGGCGTTGCCGGTTCTTGCATCGAAGCTGGGTCTGGCTCTTCCTGCGGCACGGAGGGTGGAGAATTTCGCGGCAGGCGGCAACCAGCGGTTGGCGGATTACCCGGATCTTGCCCTGCAGTGTCGGTTGCGGGATCTCGGGGCGATCACGCTGGAGCCGGTTGCCGATGCTGCGGACAAGCGGCGGTGGGAGTCGATGATGGCGACGCATCATCCGCAGGGCTGGTCGCGGGCGCCGGGCGGGCAGATGCGGTATTGGGTTGGTTCGGCGCAGCATGGCTGCGTTGGCGGCATTGGTTTTTCGTCTGCCGGCTGGCATCAGCAGGCGCGTGATACCTTCATCGGCTGGTCGGCGGATGCGCGCGCCGCGAACCTGCCTCGTCTGATCTGCAATCACCGCTTTCTTTTGCTTCCCGGGGTACGGGTTCACGGCCTGGCGTCGGGTGTTCTGCGGATGGCGGGCGAACGGGTGGCGCAGGATTGGGAGGCGGCCTACGGGGTGCGCCCGGTGCTGGCGTTCACCTATATCGGCGCCAACTATTCCGGTCGCAGCTACCGGGCGGCGCGGTGGCGGTGCTGTCCGCAACGGACCAAGGGGCGTCCGCCCGGATGCGAGGAACCGGGGGAGCAGCGCAGCGTGTGGATGAAGCCGCTGTCGGCGGGCTGGCGCGAGATCTTGTGCGAGGTGCCGCGACGCGTGATCGGTGCGGCACCGGCGGCCTTTGTCGAGGACGATGCGGACTGGGCGTCCCGCGAGTATGGCCGCTGTTCTCATAGTGATGGCCGGATCCGGGACCGGATTGTTCGCATGGGCCGATCCTGGCTAAGGTGTCTTGGCAAGGGGTTGCCGGTCATCTTTCCTGAAAAGGCGGAGCAGAAGGCGGCGTATCGGCTGTTGTCGAACGAGAAGGTCACGATGGATCACATTCTGGATGGCCACAAGGCGATGCTGGTGGAGCGGTGCGGTCTGGAGCAGACGGTTCTTGCGATCCAGGACACCACCACGGTGAATTACGACCTGCTGACGGCGACGGAGGGTCTTGTCGGTCTCGGTGGCGGCGGCAAGGGCAGTTCGGGTGTTGTCGCCCATACCGGGCTTGCGGTCACCTTGGCCGGTCGTCCGCTGGGGGTGTTCGAGTTGGACGCGACGTTCCGCGATGGCGGTGCCACGGGCGGCGACAAGGAGAGTGTGCGCTGGCTTGCGGGTATTGAGCGGGCACAGGAGCTTGCCGCGGCCTGTCCCGCGACGCGGGTAATCACGGTGTGTGATCGCGAAGGGGATTTTTGGGGCCTGCTGAGCAAGGCGCGCGCGGACGGGGCAGCCCTGCTGGTGCGCGCGAGCCGGTCGGCCCAGCGCCAGGTGCTTGTCGAGGGGGGCGGCAAGGCGGACCTCTGGGACCATGTCGCGGCGACCCCGCAACTTGCAACCCGGCAGCTTGCGCTTCCGGCCTGTGGCGGCAAACGGGCCCGCAAGAAGCGCACGGCAAAGATCGGCCTGCGCGCCACGGAAGTGCTGCTGGCGCCGCCGCAGGATGCTGCCGATCGGGAACCGATCCGGATGCTCGCGGTTTCGGCAACCGAGACCGGCGGCAGCAAAGACCCGGTGCATTGGCTGTTGCTGACCACCGAGGGCCTGAACGAGACCGCCGACGACAGGGTGCAAACAGCGTGGACCGTTATCGATTGGTATGTCCTGCGATGGACCATCGAACTGTATTTCAAAGTGTTGAAATCCGGCACCCGGATCGAGGACCGCCGGCTCGACCACGCCGACGATTTGCGCAAGTGTCTGGCTTTCGATGCGATCACCGCTTGCCATGTGTTCGATCTCGAACGGATGGCGCGCGAGGCCCCCGACACGCCCGCCAACAAAGTCGTCACACAAGACGAAATCGATGTCCTGCAAGCCTTGCTGAAGGCCCAGGGCCACCGCAACGCCCGCGCACCACCCCCCGCAACGCCAGACATTCGTACCCTGGTGATCAACATCGCGCAGCTGGCCGGGTTTCATCCGCGCAAACAGCAACCGCTACCGGGAACGAAGAAAGTTTGGGAAGGATATATCCTACTGAAATGGGCACTCTTCGGCGTGCTGGCAGTCAAGGAAGCGAAGATGAGTTGATTACCGAATACAATTGTGGGGAGATGAAAGCCGCGGAGCCCGGCCGTCCTCACGAAAACGGACGGCCAGTGTTGCCTTCGACCGCGGAGAAAGTCTCGGCACTCCGGAAAGACATCTATTTCGATGCTCACTAGCCCTGCCCACGCGCACCGCTACCGACACTTCACCTGACACCTCACGGTGGCAAGCGCACGGCTCGCGGCGAAAGTGGCTCGTTACACCTTCCTTTCCGCCGGTCTTGCACCGGCTATCCACGCCAGAGTTAGCCTGGCGTACCTCCGCGGAAATCCATTGCACGCGGCGTCACGATGGTGCGCCCTCGTTCAGCATCCACTCATAAGCCGTCTCTGCGACCACCCGTCCGGCAAGGTCCCCGGAAGGTTGTCCCGATCGAGCGTCAGCAGCCGCTTGCCTGCGTCGGGGAACCGCTCTCCCGCCGCCTCCAGCGCGCGCAGCTCGCGGCCAGCGTCGAGTTCTCCCGGTCGGCGACCATCCAGCCGACCGCGTAGCGGCTGAAGATGTCGAGTACGACGTAGAGGTCTGATTTCCTGACCTCATGCGATGATCCAGGCGTCCTGATGGACGCCATTTCCTTGTCGCAGAAGGATTTTCCCGTGGCAAAGGCCATGACATTCCATGCGGATCGCCCTATATGCCGTGCTGCTGTCACGGGGGCCGACTTGACCATTTCACCCTTGCTGATGTGTCCAGCAGACACCGTTGCGATCAGTTCCACCGTGTCCATGATCAGCCGCGATGGAACCACGACGTATTTTGTCTATTTGCAACCCCTCTGCAGCCATGCCAACGAAGACAGCAACGCGCGCAACCGCATGATCGGCCAGTTCGCCGTCACCGGACTGGCGTCGCACAAGGAATATCGTGGCCGCATTCGGTGTCAACCGTGCGACGGTCATGCGCGCCGCGCGCACACGTCGCAAAAAAGGTGACGCCGGTTTGCACAATCCGCGCATGCCGCGCAGCCGGACGGCGATTGACGCGGCGTGCGCAGGAGAGGCCGGCCGCCTTCGCACCCAAGGGTTGAGAATTCGCCGGACCGCGAAGCTTCTCGGCTTGTCGCCTATCGAGCCGAAACCGCCATGATACCATGCATCGCCGAGGCCCAGGGAAAGAAAAGCAACCCACGCGCCGCCCTCCGCGCCCTGTTCTCCACCGAGGCGACCATCCCGCCCGACTACCCGCGGAAAACCCTTGCCATCCGCATCCTGTATCTCGACAACAAGCCGCACTCCCGTCATCTGCGGCCTCTCCTCGAAACCCTCAACGCAACCAAAACCGTATTCCTCGGAACCGACCTCACAATGGTGTACGAACTGGCATCCGACAGCGACAGTCCATTCGAACGCGTCGACCCCGCCGTACCTGCGAAATAGCTCATCACAAATGGTATGGGGTCAGGAAGTCAGAATTTATGCGGGAACCGCTAGGCCGCCAAGGGTGCGAACGACGGCGGCGAACTCTCCGGCCGCGATCGAGCGCGGTGTAGCACGAAGGAGCACAACGGTCGTGCTCTTCGAACGCCGCCGCGTGGGAAGCGGGGACTTCCCCGAGAAGCTTCGTCCCGGTGTGCTTCCGTCCCGGGCCAGCGCGTCTGGCCATGTGGAGGACCTACACCGGTTTTACAACGGCAAAAGCGAAGCCGGCGGGGGTTGTTCTGGTTCCACGGGCTGTGCAACTGCTTCATCACGGTGGAGGAGCGGGAACTGCCGCTGCCGTGCTCACCGACCAAGCGACTGGTCAACCACGCCCGGCCCGACGACGCGATCGAAGGCTACGCCTCCGACTGGATCGTCGAGCAGCTTCGCGCGCTGGCGCAGAGCATCGCAGACCGGATCGACGAGCTGACAGACGCGTGACCCCATTTTGATGAAGCCATGGTTTGAGAATTTCCCAGGTGCGGGTTTTCTCGGTTTCGCAATCAAGCGGTCAGGTCCAGATCTGGCCCGGCAACTTCGACGACATACTGTTGATGGAATATATGGACCGATGAACTGGGATGTTAAGTACACGAACGAGTTCAGAGATTGGTGGGCCGGGCTTCTGGAAGGCGAACAGGAGGGTATATCCGCCGTAGTCGAATTGTTGGCGGAGCATGGTCCAGAGCTGCGGTTTCCCTACTCTTCCTGAGCGACGGGCTCCCGCCACGGCCATATGCGCGAGCTTCGCATCCAGAGCGTTGGCCAGCCCATCCGCGTGTTTTACGCTTGCGATCCGAGATGAACGGCAATTCTGCTGATCGGCGGGAACAAGACGGGCGACGACCGGTTCTACAGGCGGTTCGTGCCTCTGGCCGACAGGCTCCATGACGAGCATTCGAAGGAACTGAAAGAGGAAGGGCTGATCGAATGAGTGGACGCCGGGCATTTGACGAGTTGACGAAGGACTTTACGCCGGAGCGCCGAGCGCGCGTCGACGCCCGCAAGGCGGAGCTTCGCACTGCCATGCCCCTTCATGAGTTTCGGCAAGCGCGGGCGATGACCCAACAGGCGGTCGGCGCGGTCCTGAAGGTCAACCAGCCGGTGGTCGCCAAGCTGGAGCGGAGAGCGGACATGCATATCTCCAGCCTTCGCTCCTACATCGAAGCCATGGGCAGACGATTGAACATCGTCGCCAAGTTTCCACAGGGCAGTGTTGTCATCACCAATTTCTCTGGCGCAGGAGAGGAATGAAAGGCCCTGCTGCGCTACGGGGCTCGTTGATTAGCGTGGACCGACGGCTGCCAACTTCTTGGCCATCGGCTTCGGTAATCGTTTCTCTTGATTGGCCTTGCTCGCATTACGCAGGCTCGCGCGAAGGTTTCAACGTAGGAGCGCTTGGTAAGGGCCGGCCCAGGACCTCGCTGACCGCTAGACCGGTATCCTGGATTTCGCAATCGTTCCGGCCTTTGTCGAAGCGATGATGTTCGATCCGATCCGGCGCTGGCGGAAGAAACGTCCAATGGTTTCCATTCGCACGAAGGGGTTCGCGCTTCCGTCCTATAGAATTGAAGCCGTGGCGGCGGACACAGATCATCTCGCGATTGGCCTGAAACCGCCGCAATCGCCAGGTAGTCTGGTTTCACTCGGGTGGCGGCAATTCGTTGTTGTGCTGCGACCAGACCATTTCATGGCGCACAATGACAAGCCGGTAGACTTGTGGGATTTGCGCAATCACAACTGGATACTCCACGAGCAATCCGACCGCTTGGCCGACTATGAGACGACAGCCTACCCCGTGGCGGGCTCTTAAACGCGAAAGGCAGCAGGGACCTCCCGGTTTCAGGTCGCGATGCAACGAGCCCTCGCTGGCCTCGGCGCGGTTCTCTTGCCGGCGGCAAGAATTAGAGGTTCAGTGCGAATGCTGAAGCGTCCATTCGCTTGGAAACTTGCGGTATTTTTCCGCACCGACTTTTCCACGCCGGTGGAAGGGTTCATTGCCCTTCTCATAGATCTCGAGTGGCTGAAACGTCCGCCAAGCGCGATCGCCTTACCCGGCAATTGCACACTGGGCATGTGGATATTGCCCTGCCCGCTGGTTGTGAGTTTTGTGCTTGAACTCAGAAATGATACTTTATGAGTCTTGGCATGGAACGGTATAATTGCGACAGTGAGCCATGAACGTCGCTCTCCCCAACTCCGTCGACGAAGCCCTGCAGGCGCTCCAGGTTGATGCCGGAGCGGATGTGCTCGCGGGTGGAACCGATTTCATGGTGGAGGTGAATTATGGTTGCCGTCGACCGACGGCGGTGGTTAGCCTCCGCGCAGTCGGTGAGTTGCGCGGATGGCGACGAGACGGAGACAATCTGGTGCTCGGCGCCGGCATTCGGTACTCCGATCTTCTCGAGCCGGAATTGGCAGCGCTCGCTCCGGCGCTCTCACAGGCCGCACGCACGGTAGGTTCACCGCAGATCCGCAACACCGGCACGCTTGGCGGCAACATCGCTACTGCCTCACCCGCCGGGGACACGCTCCCCGTCCTTGCCGCCCTGGATGCCATCATCACGATTGCCAGCGCGAAGGGCGAGCGCTCGATGCCGATGTCGGAACTCATCACCGGCGTGAAACGAACGACACTTGCAAATGACGAGTTGATCGTTTCCGTGACGATCCCGGTCGCGTGCGGTCCTCAGGAATTTCTGAAGATCGGCAAGCGTAACGCGATGGTCATCGCGGTCGCGAGTGTCGCCCTCGTCGCCGACACCAGGGCCAAGCGCATCGCGTGCGCACTTGGCGCTGTGGGACCCAGGGTTCTTCGCTGCCCCGAGGCGGAAGCCATGGCGGCAGGTGCGATCGACTGGGATCGAGCCCGAATCGGAGATGCCAAGGCATACGAGAAATTCGGCGCGATGTGCGCCGACGCTGCTCTCCCCATCGACGATCATCGGTCTACAGAGGATTACCGGCGCCACGCAATTTCGGTACTGGCCCGCCGCGCGCTGATGAGGACTTTCTAGGGAGGCCGGAGCGAACAATGGACCAGGCGATTTCCTATACGTTGCGCATAAACGGAACCGGCCACACCGTCGATTCCTCGTGGCATGGCGAAAGCCTCCTCTACGTGTTGCGAGAGCGGCTCGGCATGTGGGGTGCGAAGAATGCATGCGAGCAAGGCGAGTGTGGATCATGCTCCGTACTGATCGACGGACGCCTGACTTGCGCATGCCTCGAATTGGCGGCTTCAACCCAGGGAACGGAAATCCTTACGGTCGAGGGGCTGGGCGCCAATGGCGCGCTGACCGACGTGCAGGAGGCGTTCCTTGTCGAAGGCGGCGTTCAGTGTGGGTTCTGCACACCCGGACTCATCGTCGCGGTGCATAATCTGCTCGATCAGAATCCGTCGCCTACCAGCCTCGAGATCAAGGAAGCGCTCGCCGGAAACCTGTGCCGCTGCACAGGTTATGGCCGGATCGAAGCCGCAGTCGAACGAGTCATCGAGATGCGATATGGACCGTAGGGCGGATTCCATCACGCAGGCGAAGGCAGGGGTCGGAGCATCCCCGCCGCGTCCGGACGGCATCGAAAAGGTGAAGGGCAAATTTGCGTTCTCGTCCGATCTGCATTCGGATGACATGCTGTGGGGCGCCACGCTGAGGTCTCCGCATGCCTCCGCCCGTATCGTTGAACTCGATATCGAGCGCGCCCTGAAGGTCGCAGGCGTGGCGACGGTGCTGACTGCCAAAGATGTCCCGGGCCGTCCCACCTACGGCCTCATTGTGCCAGACCAGCCAGTCTTGGCCTCGGACATCGTGCGCTTCGAAGGCGAGCCCATCGCGATCATCGCCGCAATGGACCCCGAAACGTGCCGACGCGCTCTTGCCGCGATCGAAGTGACCTACGACGTGTTGGAGCCACTGACCGACCCCGAGCTCGCGGAGCAAGGTCCGCCAGTCCACCCGGATGGAAACGTCATCCGAAAGGTGCCCATCCTGCGCGGCGATCCAGACGCGGCCGGCGACGTGGTCGTGGAAGGTGCCTACGAGATGGGCATGCAGGACCAGGCGTTCCTCGGGCCAGAGTCCGGCCTTGCGGTGCCGGACGGGGCCGGGGGCGTCGATCTTCACGTTGCGACGCAGGGGATTCACCAGGACCACGTGCAATTGGCGCCCTGCCTTGGCCTTCCTGATGAGCAAGTCAGGATCCACCTTGCCGGCGTTGGCGGCGCGTTCGGGGGGCGCGAAGATTTTTCCGTTCACGCCCACGCCTGCATGCTTGCCATGCACACGAACCGACCTGTCAAAATGAGCTACTTGCGAGACGAGTCGTTCGTGGGCCACCTGCACCGACATCCGGCAAAAATGTGGTACCGGCACCATGCAACCTCATCAGGGGAACTGGTGAAGGTCGAAGCCCGCATATTGCTCGACGGCGGCGCCTACGCATCCTCGTCGGCGTTCGTCGCGTCCAACGCGGCGCGCGTTGCCTGCGGTCCTTACCGTGTTCCGAACGTCGTCGTCGAAGCGACGTGCGTGCGCACCAACAACCACCCCTGTGGTGCGATGCGGGGCTTTGGCGCCGTGCAGGCGTGCTTCGGTCACGAGAGCCAAATGGACAGACTGGCTGCAGCGCTCGACATGGATCCCGTCGAACTCCGGCTGCGCAATGCGCTGCGCACTGGCGACCGACTGCCGACCGGCCAGCAGATTCACGCGCCGGCGCCGGTGAAGGAGTGCATCGAGGCGGCAGCAGCTTTCCCGTTTCCCGGCCCGAGCAGCGACAATATTGACAGCTACGGACTGCCGGGAGGCGCCGGACGTACCGCGGATCGACCGCGGATCCGCCGCGGGGTCGGATTCGCCGTCGGCTACAAGAACCTCGCCTACACCGAAGGATACAATGACGATACTTGGGCCCGATGTCGGCTCGAACGAGGCGTCGCCACCATCACATGTGCGGCTGCGGAGATCGGACAAGGCTTCGTCTCCGTGGCGGGCCAGATCGTGCGTACTGCGCTCGGGGTCGAAGAAGTGAAGCTCTCCCCGGCATCGACTGTGGATTGCGGCTCCGCCGGTTCGTCGGCAGCCAGCCGGCAGACCTTTATGTCCGGCGCGGTTATCGAGAAAGCGTGCCGCAAGGTAGCGGAGAAGGCCAAGGAGATTCTTGCGGCCAGAAACGGTGTGGACATGGAAGACCTCAAGATTGAGAACGACAGAATCGTCGCGCTCGACGGCTCGCTAGAAGTTCCCATTGCAGAGGCCAGTTCGGAGCCGATTGAAGCGGAAGCGCACCACGAGCACCGGCCGACATACGCAATGAATGCCGACACCGGACAGGGAGACACGGATGTATCATGGATTTTTGCCGCTCAGCGCGCCGTGGTTGACGTCGACCTCGATCTCGGGCTTGTCCGCGTCGTGCAGGTCACGACCGGTCAGGATGTCGGCAACGCACTCAACCCGCTGTCCGTGACCGGTCAGATCGAGGGCGGCATATCGCAGGGTGTGGGACTTGCCGTTATGGAGGAAGTCCTCTCCGTGGGCGGTCTCGTGCAAAACCCGTCATTCACCGATTACCTGATCCCGACCTTCGCCGACATGCCCGCGGTCGAGGTGGCGCTGATCGAACAGCCCGAAGAGGGTTCGCTGTTCGGCGTCAAAGGTGTTGGCGAAACGCCGAGCCTGTCTTCCACACCGGCCGTTGCCGCGGCGATCCGCCATGCGACCGGCCTGGAGTTGCCGCGCGTACCAATCCGGCCCGAAGACATCGCGTTGGGCAAGCGACTGCCGGTATTGATGGCGAAAGCACTTGAACAACAATGAAGAAAGAAAATGCCGGCGCCAAGGGTTGATGAGGAGTCAAAACTCGACCACGCAAAACTCATGCGGCGCGCCATCGCATCGGCTGCCTGTGGCAGAAAGAACGGCAACAGGCCGTTCGGTGCGCTTCTCATGGATCTCGTCGCCAACATCGCGCTCGAGGTCGAAGACGTAGCAGGTGGCGATGGCGAGGCACTCGCGGAGGTCGTCGGCAGCATCGAGCCTGCGGTCTTGAGGCGGGTTCCACTTTTCAGGACCTTCAAGTACTTCTCAACGTGATTGCGGTCGCGACAAGGATGCGGGCTGAAGCAGATCGGGTTTCTGCGATTTCGTTGCAGCGGGATATTTGCCCAGACTCCGCGCCCCCGCACGAGGTTCTTGCAGGCATCGGAGTCATTCGCTCGATCGGACAGCGGAATCCCGTTGCAACGAAGCCCGGTCAAGAGCTCGCACACGAGTTGGCCGTCATGGTCTTGTCAAGCACTGAGCGCCAGGCGGATGGGCGGGCCGTCCGCACCATCCACCGCGTGGATCTTTATTGTTCGTCCGCCGCGAGAGCGACCTGTGCAGTCGCTCTCGCATCTTTTGGCGCAGCCTGCATGTCGCAACGGGCTCTCGCAAGAGTGAAAAGCGGCGCCGCAGGATCGCTCGTCAGTTTCACCCGTTGACCTGATTCCCGAAGAAGTTCAGAATCCTCTCGGATCAATACCATGGATGACAACGTGATTTGGTTCCAAGTTCCTGGTGAATCAGACGCTCAATCACAATGAGGAGGTACGAATAGGGTATGCCTGCACCAACTGCTGACGAGCTCTCGAAGCTAGACCACAAGAAACTGATGCGCCGCGCAATTGAATTGGCGGCTTCTGCTCGCAAGAATGGCAACAAGCCGTTCGGCGCGCTCCTCGCCGATTTGGACGGCAACATTGTGGTCGAAGCTGAAAACACGGAATTTACCAACAAGGACTCGACGGACCATTCCGAGCGAAATCTCATGAGCAAGGCGTCCAGGGCTTTCAATAAGGAGCAACTTGGCCGGCTGGTCATGTACGTTAGTGCCGAGCCGTGCGCCATGTGCGCCGGTGCTACATTCTTTGCAGGTGTTCGCGCCGTTGTTTTCGGATTGTCCGGCGAATCGCTGACTCCCATGTGGGCTACTGACAACGTCCCGAATCCAGCTCTCTTGGGCATCACCTGCCGCGAGGTGTTTGAATCTTGTCATGCCCATCCTACGACCGTCATCGGGCCGATCATGGAGGAGGAAGCGGCCCGACCTCATCAAGGGTTTTGGGATGATACCACTGCCCATTGACGATCATTGACGGGCTCGGTCTCCGGCTCCGATGGACATAATCTTCCGCAGCCGTTCGATGAGATTGATTCAGGAAACTCATCGCGCCAACTCGCTCGGCCGAGCAGTGGAAATGAGCGAGCGTTTTCAAATGGAATCCATCTGTATTCGCTTTTGTGTCAGTTGCGTCACACCGCGCCTCCAACAAGGATCAGCCGCCTTTTCACGACCTGGATCGTGACTAGCCAGGCGTGTAATTCCATCCCGCCTATTTGCCTGAACGCCGGTCACTGCGATACATGCTTCGCGCTAGCTCCCTCTCCGGATCGATTGGTTGATGTCGGCTCATGGCAGTGCGCACCGAAGGCGCGGATCACCGGTAGAGAAGAATTCCACACGTATGGTTGTCGACAGATCCGGCTTCTGGCGAGCGGCTTGGTCGGGAATCTGGCCAGGCTGAAGCCCCGTGACCTGGGTCGCCTGGCCGGGAGGGCGATCCGAGGGGCCGTTACGCGAGTGATTTCTGACCAGTCTTCGAAAGTGACAACGCGGATGCCGACCCTTTTGCCATTTGGGGAGGGCCGCCTGCATCGCCGAGATCGATTTCGTATCCAATGCGGAGGGCTTTCCCAAGCGGTCAGAGATTCTGCGCTATATCGCCGTAAGAAGGCCACGGCCCGGCACCCTTTGCGTGAAGGCCAACCAGGTCCCCGCCCGCGACGGTCACCGGGCCTACGCCATCCGGTCGCTGATCACCAACTTCCCACTGCCGGGCGGCGAGCGCCCCGACGGCCACGGACCGGAGCCGAAGCCGGGGAAGGAAGTCCTGCAGTTCGCCAACAGCCACTGTGGCGACGCCGAACGCGCCCTCGCCGCGCGGCTGATCCGGCAGGCGCGGAATTGGACCCTGATGCTGCGGCAAGCAGGAACCGAAGCATTTCGCGCCGCCCTGGAACGCCTTTCCAGATGCCCCGCTTCCGGCTAGTGCCGGCAAGTTCTGATCCGGCCGCCAGCAAAGCCAGGTCCCTTCCAAATGGCCCCCCAAAGCGCTCGCTTGCAAACCCAATCGCGCGCCTAAGCGCTCTTGCGCGCCCGTCAAGTTCAGGAAGAAGCGAATCCAGCGCGTCGACACCCCACTTCGCCCGAATTCCTCCTCCTGCCGGTTTCTTGGCTCCCGTTCTCGCGCCTTCGCTTGCGGATCTGGAGTGGATTCATTGAATTGACGCAGCAGCCTATGAAATATAATTTCCTTCCATGAAATTGTATCAGGGAGCCCCCGCCAACTCCGATCCCCTGTCGTCGAAATACATCACGCATGTTCTTTCGGATCTCGTGCGCACGCCCAGTACGAATCCTGGCGCATATGAGGGGGAAATGGCGCGCCGAATCGTGAGTTGGCTCGATGATACGCCGGTGGATACGGAACTGGTCGAGTCGATGCCGGATCGCCCTTCCGTTGGCGCCATTTTGCGCGGATCAAAGGATGGCCCGCGGCTCATCCTCAACGGACACATGGACACGGTGCCGATCGACAACGAAGATCTCTGGACCGTTGATCCGTTCGGCGCCACGTTCCGTGATGGCTTCCTCTATGGCCGCGGCGCCTGTGACATGAAAGCAGGGCTGGCGGTGCAAATTGGCGTAGCACATTATCTCTCCGGGCACGTCGATCGCCTGCCCGGCTCGTTAGTGCTGCATTTCGCGGCCGGCGAGGAGAGGGCGGAACCAGGGACGCTGTCTCTACTCGAAGCCGGTTACGGAGGCGATTTCGGGATTGTCACCGAGCCCACCGAATTGCGAATTGCATCGGCGACCCGCGGCCTCGCTCCGTTGCGGATTCGGCTCAAGGGCCGCTCGATCCACGCGAGCCGCGCGGATCTCGGCATTAACCCCGCCTGGGGATTGCGATGGGTGCTCGAAGCGCTTGAGGAGTATCGATCTGACGTCGAGAATAGGCGCCACCCCTTGTTGTCGCATGGCTCCTGTACCCCGACCGTGATCCAGGGTGGTGTAGTTTCGAATGCTGTTTCGGACTTCATCGACCTCTATGTCGATCGCCGGCTCATTCCGGGCGAAACCGTCGATGGCGAACTCAGGGAGGTTACGTCCCGCATGCAGGCGGCGCGCCCCGACGGTTCGGAAATCGAGGTCGAGGTGAGCGTGGCGCACAACCGCTTCGAACCGGCAGAGATCAGTGCCGACGCACCGCTGGTAAGTCACCTGGTTCGAAGCGTCGAACGGGTCACGGGCTCACCCGGCGAAGTGTACGGCGCTCCGTTCGCCAGCGACGTCCGCAATCTTGTCAATGATGCGGGAATCGATGCGGTGAATTTTGGACCGGGAAACGTAACGGAATGCCACTGCGCGGATGAGCGCGTGGCGGTAGACCAACTAGGTAGCTGCGCCCGCGTCATAGTCGACGTAGCCAAGGAACTGCTGATGGACGGCCGCAACACCGACGACTCCTGGAGTTAGGAATGCGCCGGCTCAGCCACTATGATGAAATCCGACGGATGCTAAAGACCAACGCAGTCATGTCGATTCAGTGGTCCGTTGGCTTTGCATGAACGTTGGCTGGGAGATTCCGGCATGCGGTCATTCTTGGCGGCCAGTTGAATAGATCGAAGGGAGGACCAAAAATGATCTTCAACTTTTTCAAGCGATGCACTCTTGGACTTGCGAGCTTGATGCTCATCTTCACTTTCCAAGCCGAACAGGCGGTGGCCGACGCGCCGAGCGAGGTTCGCATTGCGCTCATGTTGTCTGTCGGCCCTGAGGCGGCTTGGGACCAAACCGTTATCGAAGCATTGGACCGGGCAATTCCGCAAGAACCGCTCGGCTTGAAAATCACCTACAGGCTCTTTGACTCGGTCTGGGGAGACGAAGCGGAGGCGGTCATGCGCCTGATCTCCGGCAGTGGCGACTTCGACATCATTTTAAATGCATCGGCCCACAGCGATCAGATCAAGAATATGCACGACGAGTTTCCCAGCATGATGTGGGTGTCTCTGGGTTCTGGAAACTACAATGCCGGAACACATCATTATCTGGCGTTCGGCAGGGTTCATGAGGCCTCCTACTTGTTGGGTATGCTGGCCGCGGGTGTGTCGAAGACGGGCGTTATCGGAGTAGTGGGCAGTTTTCCCGCCTCTGACATCAACGACCAAATCAATGCCTATCGAGCCGGTGCGCAGTCGGTAAATCCTGACGCCAAATTGAAAATTACTTTCATCGAGTCTTGGTACGATCCGCCGAAGGCGATCGAAGCCACCTACGCACAAGCGGCAGCCGGTGCCGATGTTATCTATCAGATGTCGGGAAGCGTCTATGCCGCCTGTGAAGAGAAGGGGTTGTTCTGCTTGAGCAAATACCGGGATGAGAATGATATATCGCCTGATGTCGTCATCAGTGGAACGGTGCTGCTATGGGACCCAATCCTTCTGTGGATGCTCGACATCTGGTATGACCACAAGGTCAATGGCACTCCCTATGCTGGCAATGAGGATCCGGTATGGCACGGCATGGCAGAAGGTGGCGCCGACATTGCTCCCTACTATGGTCTTGCTGACCAAATACCCGACGAGCTTGAGCAAAGAATCGCAGCGACTCGGGCCGCGATCATCTCCGGTGAACTCGAGGTGCCGCTGATGTTGGACGTCCCGGTCTCCGACTGACTTGTATCGGTGCTGACTCCGGCAAGGGGCTTGGGCGAACCGTGTCTCGACCCGCCCTCGCCGGAGTTCGCACGAAATTGTAGGATGATTTCGATGGGTGCTTCTGCGCGAAGGGATTCTTGATTACGACTACTGTCGAGCACTTGAGAGTTGAGAACATGACGAAGCGCTTCGGCGACCTCGTCGCGATCAACTCTGTTTCGTTCGATGTCCGGCGGGGCGAGGTGCACTGCATTCTCGGTGAAAACGGAGCGGGCAAGTCAACCTTGTCGGAATGTCTCTACGGCTTTTACCGTCCCGAAGCGGGTCACGTGTACCTCGATGGGAGGCACGTCTCATTTTTCTCCCCGCGTGACGCAATTTCGGCGGGGATCGGGATGGTGCATCAGCATTTCGTGCTCGTAACGCCGTTATCGGTCATCGAGAATGTTGTCCTTGGTACGCACAAATCAGGTTGGTCGGTCGGCTTGGCGGAAGCCTCGGCACGGCTGACCGACATTTGTGATCGATATGAAATCGATGTCGATTTCGACGCGAAAATCTGGCAACTGGCCGTTGGCGAACAGCAGTGGGTTGAGATCCTTAAGGCCCTCTACCTTGACGCCGAGTTGCTCATACTGGATGAACCCACTGCCGCTCTGACGCCACACGAATCTGAGCGACTCTTTCGCATCATCCGGCGCATGACCGACGATGGTCTCTCGATCATCCTGATCTCACACAGGCTGAATGAGGTGATGCAATCCGATCGGGTCACGGTATTACGCAAGGGTCGGGTCGTTTCCACGGTGGATACGGCAGACACCACGAAGGAAGAGCTTACCACGATGATGGTGGGGCGCAACGTGATGCTGCAGGTGGAACGGCAAGACCTCGCGGCCGGTCAAGCGATACTGGAGGTGGAGGATCTGCACGTCCGAAACGACCGGGGCTTAGCCGCCCTCAATGGCATGTCCCTTACGGTTCACGCGCACGAAATCCTGGGAATCGCCGGTGTTGCGGGGAACGGACAGAATGAGCTTTTTGAAGCTCTGGTCGGCGCGCGTGAGGTTGACGCTGGCAGCATTCAGCTGAATGGTGAGAATATCACCAATCAGTCTCCGCGAGCGTCCATCGATCGGGGCATCGGCTACATCCCGGATGATCGCTATCGTGTTGGCTTGGTAAGCGATTTTACTGTCGAAGAAAATCTCATCCTCGGAATCCAGAACAATCCAGCATTCTCCACCGGAGCGTTGCTGGATTTCCCCAAAATTGCCGGTTTCGCAGACGAAGCGATCGATCAGTTCGGAATCGTTACGCCATCTTCCAAGACCAAGACCAGCACGCTTTCCGGCGGCAACGCCCAAAAAATCATATTGGCACGGGAACTCTGGTCCAGCTCAGGTTGCATGCTTGCCAATCAACCCACCCGGGGTCTGGACGTCGGCGTCATCGAGTATGTGCACCAAATTCTGCTGACGAAGCGAAAGGAAGGATTTGCCATCTTGCTGGCGACTGAGGAACTGGACGACATCCTGGCCCTGTCCGATCGCATCGCCGTAATGTTCAAGGGCCAAATCATGGGTGTTTTCGATGCGGGCACGATCACAATAGAGAATTTGGGCCTGCTCATGACCGGACAACGAGAAACGACGCCATACCAGCGATGACCGAGAGTTTCGGCGGCCTGCCATTTGTTCGTTCGTTAAAACTGGAGCGTCGACCGGATCCCAGCTGGCTGGGATCGCTGATCGCCATGGTTTTCGCGTTGATTCTTGCGTTCCTGGCCTCGGCCGCCTTGCTGATGTTTGTCAGGGTCGATGTTCTCGACGCTTTTCACGCTTTGGTCATCGGAGCCTTTGGAAGCCTGAAAAGCACCTATGCGTCGTTGGTGAAGGCAGTGCCTCTGGCCTTCGCGGGACTCGCCACTGGCATCGCTTTTCGCGCCAGAATTTGGAACATTGGACAGGAAGGACAGGTATTCGCCGGTTCTATGATGGCCTACTGGATGATCTCATCGGTTGAGCTTCCCGGCATCCTGATCGTTCCCCTGGTGATTATCGCCGGGTTTATCGGCGGCGCCCTTCTTGGCGGGTTGGCGGGCGTTTTGAAGGCGAGATTTCGCGTTGACGAAATTGTATCGACGGTGATGATGAACTACATCATCGTGCTAGCTCTCTCTTATCTGCTTACCAGCCGCATATGGATGGCGCCCGGAGAGTACTATCTCCAAACGCCCAGATTCCCGGACGCCGTCCAGCTCCCCGTTATAATTCCGGGGTCAAAGCTTCACCTGGGCGTCCTGCTCGTGGCAATCACGGTGATTGCCATCCATTTTCTGTTGTTCCGAACCACGTTTGGCTTTGAACTGCGCGCGTTCGGGTCTAATCCCGTCGCCGCTCGCTTCAAGGGAACCAATCCCAATCGAATGTTCATCATCGTCTTGATGATATCAGGAGGCCTCGCGGGATTGGGGGGTATGTCGCAGTCCTTCGGCGTCGATTTCAGAATCAGCCAACCATTTCTGCTTGGATTGGGATCAACCGGGATCATCGTCGGGGTAATCGCGGGGCTGCGACCGTTGGGAATTGGCGTCGCGGCAATCCTCTTCGGTGGCATGGCACAGGGCGCGCTATTTATGCAGGTCTTTGCGAATGTTTCATCCGCAATCGTAACGGCCATGCAGGCGATCATCCTCATCTTCTTCCTCTGCTCGTCCGTTCTGGCCCGCTATCGCCTGACGAGGGCGTACCCAGATGTCTGACCTCTTCCAGGAAGCGATCCTGATTTCGATGCTCGCCGCGACTTTGCGAATTGCGACCCCGCTGCTACTCGCATCGATTGGCGAACTCGTCGTGCAGCGTGCTGGAATTTGGAACCTAGGTGTCGAAGGCACCATGCTGATGGCTACCTTCGTAGCTTACACGACAGCGGTTACAACGGGTTCTCTCGCGTTTGGCGTCGTAACGGCGGTGATTGCCGGCGTCGCCATGAACATGATCATGGCATTGGCTGCGACGACACTGAGAATCAATCAGTTTGTCACCGGACTAGGCATCAACCTGTTCGCCGCCGGTACGACGCTGTTCCTGCACCGCGAAGCCATAAGACTTCACGGCGAACCAAATATCCCGACCATCGACCCATACGATCAATTGGTACTTCCCCTGCTTTCGGAGATACCGTATCTCGGCCCGGTACTTTTTTCACAGAAACTCTTTACCTATTTCGCTTTTCTCATGGTGCCGGTGGTTTGGTACTTTCTATACCGTACACGATATGGCCTTGAGGTACGTAGTCTCGGCGAAAACCCGAGGGCGCTCGACACCAAGGGGCTGAGCGTCGCGGCACGCCAGTATGCGGCGCTGGCTTTCGGCGGGGCGATGACCGGTTTGGCCGGCGCGTTTCTCGTCCTGGCGATTACCGATCGGTTCGTGCCGAACATGACCGGCGGTCGCGGGTGGCTCGCGATCGTCATTATCATTGCTGGTAACTGGAAGCCGGTTCCGATTACTCTCGCGGTTCTGGTGTTCGCGTTTCTTGAGGCGTTTCAACTTCAGGCCCAAGGAATCGGCGTGCAGATCCCTTACCAGATCCTGCTCGCACTGCCTTATGTTGTCGCCATCGTCGCAATGATGGGGATTCGCATGCGTTCCGAACAACCGGAAAATTTGGGTGTGCCGTATCATCGGGAATAAGCAGAGGTGGCGGACCATGGATCAGGCAGTTGGATTGACCCCGAGACTGGTCCGCGCGATTCCAAGGGTGGAGTTCCACGTCCACGTCGAAACTTGCATCGGCGCTGAAACCATCAAGCACCTGGCGAATGAACTCGACGTTCGCTCAATCGTCAGCTTGTGACGATCGTTCGATACCCCCCCCCCTTTTCGTGGGCAAGCTCCCAATGACGGTACGCCCGATGCCCCGGATCCCGACAAAGAAGCGACTCCATTTCCGGCTCACGAGCCCAGGCGAGCGCGCCCGGACGCGCCGGCCACCGGCGCTCCGGATGTGCCGACCGCAGCACCCATTCCCCACGTTCAATCCGGCGGCCCGCGCTGCCCTCCGAAATCCCCTTTTCTTCACTCGACTTCCGAACCGACCTGTTCTTCCCGCGCGAAGCCATAAGAATCTCATTGTGCCTCTTGTGGATGTGCTTTCCTGGCATTGGCCTCTCCGTTCCATGAAGGGAACGCAAACGGTCCTTGCCGGACAACCCGCGACTTTCCGGAGTTGGTGGCTCGTCCAAGGCAATGCGAAGCCTGATCTCGACCTGCCAGCCCCGTACCGGAACTTGTTCGACCACCGGGCGCAACAACTCTTGCCGTTGTTCGAAGTCGAGATAATTGATGTCGGCGCCAACCGTTGCCGAGAATCCGGGGATCCTCTCGCGCAGGGTGTTGTGTCGCGCCGGTTCCTTGCGCTGGTCAGTCAGCTCGTCACGCTGCTCTTGCAGGGCTTGTCTGCAATCCCTGAGATCCTTGCCTCTGCGCAACAACTCGTCGCAGTCGAGATAGGGCTGAACCGAGGGATCAACATCGTGCCCGTTCGACGGTGTGCCCTTGCAGGCGCACGCGGAAACGCTGTTCGATCTGTTCAGCCATCTGTGCGCTGGGAACCCTCCGTCCGGCACCGGCGGTGAACTCCAC
This sequence comes from Rhodobacterales bacterium, assembly GCA_965219495.1. GTDB lineage: Bacteria > Pseudomonadota > Alphaproteobacteria > Rhodobacterales > CAZPXZ01 > CAZPXZ01. The sequence continues at coordinate 4,088,743 of OZ244777.1, read as the reverse complement.
AATCTCGGGCGTGCGCTTGAGCGGGCCGCAGCCGCCCCGCACCTTCGCTACAGAATTGGAGATACAGAATCCAAGGGAGGCTTCGTCCCCGCGCTCCGACGGGAGCAAGTGGCAACTTTGAGGGAGAATCACCAAGAAAACGCGGCAATCCGCCCGCGCCGAACTGCGATTCCTTAAGTGAATGGATGAATCCGCTAAGTGAATGCCGTTGGGGCGCCATGCACCAGCAGCGTGCGAAGATACCGGTCGCCGCGTTTCGAGATCCTTCCCAGACGCGTCCTGCCGCCCGTCGAATGCTGCTTGGGCGCCAGGCCGAGCCTGGCGGCGAACTGCCGCCCGGAGCGAAACGCGGGTCCGTCTCCCATCGACGCCGAGATCGCCGTCGCCGACAACGGGCCGAAACCCGGGATCTCGAACAACCGCTGGCTCGCTTCGTCTTCCTTCATCCAGTCCTTCAACTGCTTCTCCAGAAAACGGATCTCCTGGGTCAGAAACACAATCTGCGCCACAGCCCCGGTCAGCGCCTGGCGCGCCATCGGCGGCAGGCTCGCTGCCTCGTCCGAGGAAACCAGCTCCAGCAGACCTGAAACACCCGCAGCGCCTTGCGCTGCCACCACCCCGAACTCCGCGCAATGCGCCCGAAGCACGTTGATCGATTGCGTCCTCTGCTTCACAAACTGCTGCCGCACCCGTTGCACCACAAGCACCTCCTGCTGCATCTCCGTCTTCAGCGGCGCAAAGCGCATGGTCGGACGTTGCGCCGCTTCGCAAATCGCCTCCGCGGCGCAGAAGTCGCTCTTGCTGGTCTCCACAAGTGGCTTCACGAATTGCGCCGGAATCAGCCGCGCTTCGTGGCCGAACGAGCGCAGCCGCCGGGCCCAGTGCCGCGACGCGGCGCAGGCCTCCATCGCCACAATGACACCGCGAAAGAAATTGAAAAAACGGTTCCAGGCTCGTCCGCTTCAGCCGCCAGCGCAAACCCGCTTGCCATCGGCGTTGGCCCCTTGAACCCGGAAAATGTCCTTCGTCAAATCCAGTCCGACGTATTCTACATGTTGCATGGGATGGATCCTCCTTCGCTGCGTCCCGGTCCTCGGCGACCGGCCTGGCACAATGATGCCGAACAAGGCGTGAGGGCGTCCATCCCATCTTGACACCACCCGCCTGCGACGCTTCGCCATCGGCCTCATCAAGCAACGCGGCCTCGAAGTCGCACCAACCCTGCGAAGACTGAACCGCAATATCCGCACCGTTCTCGACTTCCTCAAAATGACCCGCAACAGCCTGCCAAAACCCGAACCGGCCGGCGTGACCGCTTCCTGATACAACCCGCCCGGCAAACCCGGGCACCGTCAACCCGTCCCACCGCTCCCGTCAAAGCCAGCCCTTCGCCATGGCCGAACCCCCGGACCAATCCCCAAAATCCCCCGCCCGGCATCATCCGCAAGCAATCCGGCAACCGAAATCCACGGCCCTGGAACCGAAATTCCACGGCCCGGATGCCGGGCAACCAAATCCGAAACGGAAAACCCCGAGAACAGTTTTGCTCTGACAGGAATGCGGCTTCCGCCTGCGTATTTGCAGAAACGGTGGTACGAATCGCTCAATGAAGAGACAACAATGCAACAGAAATGCAATCCAATCCCGCCTCCCCCACCGGCGACGCCCGGCCGGTGTTCAAGGTCTTCAAATGCCGGGCGCGGCTCACCCTGGCCCCGCACCGCCGTCTTGGCGAGGTGTTGCGGCTGTGCTGCGGATTTTACAACGCCGCGCTTGACGAGCGCATCGGCGCCTGGATGAAAGCGGGGGTTTCGATTTCCGATCACGACCAGTGCATCCGCCGGGGTGGTCGGCGTGATGTTGACGCTCCCCGGGAACTTCAGGTTCGACACCGGCCCGAAGGGAAGCGTCGCGCCGATGATCGCCTTCTTTCCGTCGGCTTCCAATTTCAAGAGGGCGCGGCGAACGATTTCCTCGGCCTGAAAATTGTCTTGGCCAAGGGGAAGATGGCCCGCACGCGGTTCGACGGCGCCGACCGGAACGAGACAGACGTCGATCTCCGTCCGTTTGTCCGCCAGCTCCTGGGAGGTCAAGGTGACCCAAGTTTTGGGGCCGCGAACCGAATAGAGGAAGACATCAGCCACGTCTCCCCTCCGCCCACCGTTCGTGACCGCCTGCAGACCTTTCGACCCGGTGCCGAGTTCCGGTGCTGCGCGTCAATCAAGATGAGACTCCGCGACATTCAGGATGAGACACGGGAGCGCTGCGGCCGGAGGCGCAGGGAGGGCGTAACCCGACCGCAGTCGAAGGTCGCCGCGGTCCCGCTCAACTCCGGTCGCAATATCCCGATGCGCAGCTGGCACGGCATGGAAGAGGCAGTCGATCCAGAGAGCTGGATCCGGCCGCTCGTAGCCGTTCAATGTGAAGTCGTTCGGATCTACTCAAGCGACCGAAAACGATCAGTTGCTGTGACGAGCTCATGGATGATTCCTGCTTCCGTTGCGGCGTGGCCTGCATCTGGGACGATGCGGAGGTCGGCTTCCGGCCAGGCGCGGTGCAAATCCCATGCCGTGCGTACGGGGGTGCATACATCGTAGCGCCCATGCACCATCACGGTCGGAATGTGGCTGATGCTCCGGACGCGATCCAGTAACTGCCCATCCTTCTCAAAGAAGCCGCCATTTACGAAGTAATGGCATTCAATTCGGGCAAAAGCCTCGGCGAAGCGGTCTCTTCCGAAACGTGCAACTCTGTCCGGATCCGGCCGGAGCGAGAGCGTAGCGCCCTCCCATGTGCTCCAGGCGCGTGCAGCTAGCATACGTACGTTCCCATCTTCATCAGTTAAGCGATTGTAGTAGGCCGAAATCAAATCATTGCGTTCTGACTCCGGGATGGGCGCCAGGAATTTCTCCCATTCATCCGGGAAAATGTAACTGGCCCCTTCTTGGTAAAACCATGAGAGCTCCATGCGCCTAAGCAGGAAGATTCCCCGCAAGACCAACGCGTTCGCGCGCTCCCTATGAGTTTCAGCATAGGCCAAGGCCAAAGTGCTGCCCCAAGAACCGCCGAACACCAGCCATTTCTCTATGCCAAGATGTTCGCGTAGCATCTCCATGTCTGAGACAAGGTGCCACGTTGTGTTATCCACTAACGACGCATGCGGTGTGCTCTTGCCACTACCGCGTTGATCGAAAAGGACGACGTTATAGTGCTGCGGATCAAAATATCGACGTTGTACGGGTTCGACGCCGCCGCCCGGTCCACCGTGCAGAACCACCGCTGGCCTTCCTCGGGGATTGCCGACAAGCTCATAGTGGATGTCATGAAGGTTGGAAACCTGTAGTCGCCCCGTCTCATAAGGCTCGATCTCCGGATACAGCCTGCGCCTTTCCTCAGCCACGTGCTGTTTATGGCTACGATCTCGCATACTCGCCTCGTTGATTCACGCACAGATTCATTTCCACCGTCCTGTCTGCTGTTTGTGTCCCGTTTCGCTGTTGAACGAAGCAGCCAAACCTCGATTCTCAGGTCTCGCTACAACGTATCGACAGTCTCGTTCAGAACGCGGAGAAGCGACCCAAGCTCTTTCATTTTGGTCTTGCCGGGTGCATTCAGGGGTGGGCGGTTCCCTCCCAAGTCTACACCCGCCATCGCCGCTGCGGACTTGATACTGGTAGCGTATCCCTCTGTCTCGAAAAAATAGTTCACGGGGAAGAGCTTGTCCCAAAGCACTCTGGCCTTCGGTATGTCTCCTTTCTCAACAACCAGGCGATAGAGTTCAACACATTCTTTGGGGATGGCGTTCGCGGCACCCCACGCGCAACCAGACGCTCCATGTAGAAGCGTAGCAAAGGCGCCCGTATCCCATCCGTTGAAAATAACCAACCTATGGCCAAGTTCCGCAATTATCCGCTGAAACTGAACCAGATCTCCGCCGCCTTCCTTTACCATTTTCACGTTTTCAATTTCGCATAGTCGACTGAGCAGGCCATGTCCGAGATCAATTTTGGACGCGTACGGATTATTGTAGATCATGATCGGCAAAGGCACCGACCGGCTGATCGATTCAAAGTAGGCGAAAATCTCATCCTCAGTCGGAATTTCGTAGTATGGTGGTGAGATCAATAATCCGTCTGCGCCAGCATTCATCGCGTGCTTGCTCAGTCCGATCGCCTCTGCGGTGCTACATGATCCTGCGTGAGCGAGGACAGGCACCCGTCCATCAACATGCGCTACGGACACCTGCGTCACAAGCATTCGTTCATCGGCGCTGAGTGCTGAGAATTGTCCGGTTCCTGCGCAGGTAATAATTCCGTGGATGCCATTCGCTAGCTGAAAGTCGAGCAGTCGAGCGAGAGCTTCCCGATCGACCTTTAGTTCTTCATCGAATGGAGTACATATTGGCGTAAAGATTCCACGGTATCGGTCCATATTCGACTATCCCTCTTCTCCATTTATGTATTCGCATCGAGCCGGATCCGCGAACTGAATTGAGTGAAGTACGCAGTTTACCCCTTTTTCATAGAGGGTCATAGAGTGTCTTGTCATGGAGAGTTCTTCTCCAACCGGGTGCCGAATTGGTCGCAAATTCCATTTCCCCCGTCAACAACCAACAGGAAGTCCATGAACTTCCCGATCAGATGCCCACCGCCTCCGGCGGTCTTGTAAGCGCCAGGCTTCCAGAGAAAATTTTACGCACACATCGACAGTCGTGATTGAGGAATCGATTCCGCACCTTCTCGTCGACGGCGGTGATCGGAATTCCGGATAAACGAAGCCAGACGATGAAGTGCTGACACCTGCTCCGGCGTTCAGCGATCGTCGAAGGGCGATACCCTCGGGCAAGGAGCGTCTCTGTGAACCGATCCAGATGCTCGATGCCGGTCTCCATCCCCGAGATGCCGGCGCACGTCCGGTGGCTGCGAGAAAGCGAAGAAACCGGATCAAGAGACATCCGCGAAGCCCTGCGAACCTCCTGCCCTTATCCATACGGGCCAGGGCGCCTGCAGTCATGATCCAGAAACTGACGTGCGACGCGGGCGTCAACCGTGCCAACATCCAGTTCGTTTGCTTCCAGCCACAAGACCGAATATCGCGCCGTTGTCGTACGGGCGCTGATCGTGCCCATGGACAAGCCCGGAGATCTCGAGTGATTGTTGTAGTCCGGGACGATCCGACGGACCCGCATATCGTTCTCGCACCGGGATGCTCGTGTTCGGCCGCTCGGGGAAGGCGTGAATCACCTGCTGCTCAGGTTGAAACCAACAGGAGAGGTTTCCGCTTCTATGGGAACCCGATCTCGCCTCTCCCCGTCTGGCTTCAAGCGCTTGAACGCTCAGGTTTCCACAACATTAAGGTTTCCGCATGGGTTCTTGAACCGATCGTCAAGCACTACTTCAAGCCTTGCGCAAATGGGCGACTTCGTCGATCGGCTGCGGATCGTAAGGTACGAGATCAACGCGCGGATTCCAAAGACCTTCGGCAATGGATTTTCTTACGTGATCATTGATCTCACCGAGAGTCGCAAACCAGACGCCTCCCCGTTCACGCATGTAATGTATCATTTCAATCATCATCTGCACTCTTGGAATTCGGCCGGAAAGGAACGGGTGCCAAACACCAACCCACAAACCCCCATGCTCCCACATCGCGTCAAAATCGGCGAGGTAAACTCGCTTGGCGTCTTGTGGATGAGAGATTGCCATCTCAAAACTCAAGTCGGGATTGTGCATGAAGTGCGGCCAGTCGTCTGCCGTGACGTAGGTCGGAATTTCAATGAGTCTTCCCTTTTCGCTCTCTAGCACATATGGAATGTCATCACCCATCAGAGAACTATCGTATTCGAACCCGGCTTCAATCAGCAACTCAAGAGAATTACCGGAGAATCCATTTAACGGCGCGCGCCAGCCTTTAGGTTGAACGCCTGTGTGCTTGGAAAAGGACCCAAGTGCACGGTGCAACGCATGTCGCTCTTCGTCCCGGGACAGTTCATGTGGAATCTCATGAATGTAACCGTGGTGGCCGATCTCGTGGCCATGCTCAAGGAGAAGTTCAACTGCACGCGGAAAGCGCTCAATACACCAACCCGGGATAAAGAATGACTGGTGCATATCCAGTTCTTTGTAGACCTGACAAAGCCGTGGGATTGATATTTCCGGGCCGTATCGCAAGCTGGACTGAGTCGACAGCAAGTGTCCTGCTCTTTCCGGATGCGCCAGGTGTAGAAGGCTGTCGGCGTCCATGTCCCAGGTGAACGCAACAGCACATCTTGCATTGTCGGGCCAGACAAGTTTGTTCTCGATCATAATCGCCTCCATTCGTTGTGGAGATTCTACGTTTGCTCGCGTGGCGTAGCTAGCGGATCGCGGTTGCTTGTGTGCCCGGGCACAAAATACCAAGGAAAATTGTAACTGCCCAGCACTCGGTCCCGCGCATACGTGGAGGCTGTGCAAGGCTTGCGTGTGGGATCATGCATGCTTGGGTCGGAATCGGCGTGGCGCCGAAGCGCAGGGCGCTTGGAGCTGTTCAGTATTGCAGTCTTCCGATCTGTCGGTCCGGCGATGTCATCAAGGTTTCGATGATGTTCCAGCGCTGCTTTCTGGCGGTGGTGATGGCGCTGCCTAGGGTGGCCAGGCCAGGCGCGGTCGCTCGATTGGCGTCAATTTGGGGGGTGGGCGGAAAGCGGACCCACATGCGCCATGGGAATAGAAAGTCGCCCGAAGGCCGCGGCGCGGTAGGCAAGACTGCGGTGGTTGGCGCGAGGAACCGGGCAACCCGGCGCGGGCGGGCGAAAGTCACCGAGAGCCTTGTCGGGCCGGTGCTTCAGGGGATCGTCATCCAGCACACGGCTTCAGGTGCGACAGTCTATACCGATGAAGCCTTGGCTTACAAAAGACTGCCGTTCCATCGCCCGCGCGTGAAGCATTCGGTGGCGAGTACGTTCCGCCGGAAGGCGCACATGAACGGTATGGAATCCTTCTGGAGCATGCTGAAGCGTGTGTGCGCTGGGACCTTTCAAAACATGAGCCCGAAGCATCTGGACCGGTACCTGACCGACTTCGAGGGCAAGCACAATCATCGGCCGATGGCCACCCGGGACCAGAACGCCGCGCTGGCCAGGGAATGGAGGACAGACGGTTGAAGTACTCGGAGCTGACCGCTCCCAGCGGCCGCGACGTGGCCAATTCGTCGGCTGCCCGGAGCGCATACCTCTTCGCGGTCCGAAGGAATGCGGCCGGTCGATGAACTTCCTGGCTGGGTTCGTGGCCTTCGGAGAAATCGAAAATGAGCGACCCGGTGCAACCTGATCGGCCGATCGTCGAACTGGTGTGTTCAAGCGATCAGCCAAGAAAGGCGGAGTTGCAGGAAGATGTGCGTATGCCCGAAGGCACGACCATCGACGAATTCGTTCAGGCCGGGGTGCGTCCGGTCACGGTAGGTAACGTTCGAAGGCCGAAGCGGGAAGGCTGATCTTTCGTTTCGGCACGATCCGAAGTAATCCCCAAGGCAATCCTTCCTCAAGAAGGCCAGAGGTCGCACGCTCTTCTTTACACCCGAATCGTGGCCTGCTGTGGCGTTCGGGACATCGGTCAAGTTCCTGAATCGAGAAAAACAGGGCGAATTCTCGAAGAATTGACGAAAGCTCGCAGATTCTCCGTCATGTGGATTGAGAACAGACGTCAATTGCTGATAACGCTAGAACTTTAGCGCACTGCACCATCTGGCTAACCAGGACATAGTTGTCGGGCTCATTTTCTCCGCCGGTTGGTCCATAGATTACGCAGGGTATACCCGCCTTCCACAAATGGGTTGTGTCATTTGCAGAGTAAGACAAAGGCAGCACGGCTCCGATCGTCCTTGGAGCAATTCCAGCGACAGTCTTGTGTGCCCGCGCAACGGCATCGACGATATACTCGTCTTTCGGCAAGTCGAACGGTTCCATTATCTTTTGCCTCGCCCCGGGAATGTTCTCGGGAACCGGAATCTCTATTTCATATTTCAACTCCGGATCCTCGGTCACAAGCGGAGCTAGAGTCCTGTGAACATCCTCTGCGATTGACTCAGGCGTCTGACCGTGAACGTAGTGGACATCAATAACCGCGGTGCAGAAGTCGGAGATGTAGTAAGGGTCCACGAGGTTGTAGTCCCGTCCTAATCCACCGATGATGCCACCGATGTTGAGAATGGGCATTTCCGGCAGATCGTTCCTCGGTAAATGGGTCATTCTCACGTCGCGTAGAGCTTCGAGCACCTTCTCCATTTTCATGATCGCGTCCACCGAGCCTTGCGGGTACCTGATGTGTTTCGTTACGCCGTGCGTATGGATCGCCATATGAAGAACCCCGACGTGTACCGTAGCGATGCTCTCGGTGCCGAAACATTCCGCGACGATTGCCATATCCGTCCTTACGCCCTGCTCCAGCATGTGAACGGTTCCGTCGCCTCCCGACAACTCTCCTGCAACGCAAGCCAGGACGACATCGCCTCGTAGCGGTACACGGCACCTGCGGAGTTGCTCCGCGGCGAAAATCATTGCCGCAATCCCGCCCTTCATGTTGAAGCTTCCGGCGCCGTACATGCGATCACCCTCAATCCGAGGGCTCCAAGGGTCACGCGCCCAGCCGCCAACCAGGGGATCCATGTCTATATGCCCGTTGAACATAAGGCTCTTGCCGCCACCACTACCCTTCAAGATGGCAACGGTTTGCAGCCGACCAGGCCCCACTTCCTGAAGCTCGACGTCATATCCACGTCGGCGAAAGTAGCGGCCCAGAAACTTCGCAATAACCGATTCCTGTCCCTTGAAGCTCGGTATCTTGATTAGCCGCGCCAGGAGATCAAGCATCTTCTCCGTGTTTCGATCGATGCTGGTGACTACATCTGCGCCGAATCCATTTCCCATCCAATCCCCGCCGTTTTACCTCGCACGGACTTGCCTTCATCAATTCGCCACCGCTCTTCGACTCGCTGTCGGTCTTCAGGAAATCCTGAAGCTAGAGTCCTCGGAAATGGTCTGCCTATGCGATTGGCTTCCCCAAAAGGACCCGAACTACAGAAGGTGCGACATGCTGTGCGATATCTCGAATCTCTTCCCGCAAGAGACTGGCAATGGGGTGAGGGACGGTAATAACGGAATAGTCTGCCGCACCCAATTTTGTCGCCGTCGCCGCCGCATTGGGCTTCAGCGCTTCTGTTACGAGCACCGCTACAGGCTTTCCTTTCTTTTCCAACTCTATCGCGTCACAAATACTAAAGGACGAACTCGACCCGCAGTCGCCAATTCCGGTAACTACGGCATCGCAACTGCTTGCAAGATTCTCAAAAAGTTCCGGCCGTGCTAGTCTCGACGAACTGTTCTTTGTTACACTGATTGCCGACTTCACCCCGTAGTCCCTTAAGAGAATCCTCCCGATTTCCTCCAAGAGTTTATCCGCATTCCGTTTGCGATTTGTCAGCAAACTTAATTTTGTCCCCTGAAGTGAATGTGGACGGTGCGCCAACTGGATTTTCTCTTGCTTGGCATCGATCGTCGGGCTGAGGACAATTTGAGGTTCCGATGTCACTATGAATTCCTCATTTCCTGGTGCGATCATACTCACTACCAATAGGTTTGATGATCACGTTTCCTCCCTGTAGTACCTCCACGACTGGAACCAGCGCGCAAAAGGCCCCCGCTTTGCCGCCGGCAACAATGACAGAGAAGTTCTCGGAATTTCTCACGGCTCCACTCACGGGCTCTGCGCTCTCCGACGCTTCGCGACCGGCTTCTTGTTCGCGCTTGATCCAGTTGGACACCTCCTCTCGCTGGATCTTTGCGAAAAGCGCCCGGATCCGTCCCTTCGACCATCCGGCTGATCCAAAATGTCTGGCAAGTTCGGGGCTGAAGACCACGACCATACCGCGGTCTGCTGTTACCGCGCCAAAAACGCCATAACTGGCCGCCAGAATTCCAGGGCCAAAGCTACGAAGGATATCCTCCGGGTCTCGGGACACGTGATTCCTTGCCTGAATCGGAGGTAACGCCGAGAAGACGGCCACGGTGCTTTGCCGTGCCTCAAATCCTCGCTCGACATGAAACGGTTTCCAAGGGCTGAGACCCTCCGCCTCGGCAATACACCACGAGAACATGGCTGGTTGCCCCAGCGTCGACATACGCAAACTTCGCATTTGGCCGATTGTATTTGACACCGCCAACTGAACTGCCCTTCCAATAGTGGCATTTGCACGGTTGCCGGGCCCAAACAGACCAGTACCGGCATTCATGCTGGTCATCGGCGCGACAGGCCCGTTCACGATCAAGAATATTGTGGCGCTATCTGTGGCCATGCATATGGCATGCAAATTGAACGCCGGTTCCAGTATCCCTTCCACTGCCGCAAGGACGATCGGAAAATACTCGGGAAGGCAACCGGCCATTACGGAATTGACTGCAATTTTTTCCACAGTTATCGGCTGGTTCGTTATGGGTGCCTTTCCAACGACGTCCAGAGGCGAACGATTCGCCTGTTCCACGAAGCTCTGGACCCTTTCCGATGTTGGCGGGACAATGGGCAAACCGTCAGTCCAGTCCTGGAAAGAAAAAAACTCTTGAGCTGCGAATAGATCGTCGAATTCAAACTGCCCGGCGCTTGACGGCACGTTACACAAGGAAAGATTCTCGTTCGGTCGTCATTCGTCAACGAACGCTACAGCCTCTATTTCCACAAGGTATTCGGGATTGGCAAATGCCTTCACAACAACCATCGTGTTTGCAGGCAGTTTAAGGTTTTTCCAGTGCTCATTTCGAACCTTCCGGACAATCGGGAAATGGTCCGCGCTCGTGACGAGAGTGGTGGTCTTGACGATATCCTGCAGAGTGCCACCCGCGGCCTTTACCGCCTCCTCCAGGTTGTGCCAGACTTGCCGAGTTTGAGCCTCTATGTCACCCGCGTGGACCAAGTCGAGATGAATATCGGCGCTTACTTGTCCGGATATGTACACGGTGCTACCCACCTTCACGATGTGCGTGTATCCAGGAGCTCCGGGAAGGCTGTCTGGATTCTGGTATTCTCTCGCGCTCACACTTGTTTCCCCTCAATTGCTGCCAGTGGGCTAGTGCCGCAATTCCTCTTGAAATGCTTGCTCACCCTAGTCGCTCAATTCTACCTAGGCGAGAAGCTCCCCCCTATCCACGTTGATAGCTTGTCCGGTGATGCTCGCCGCAAGGTCTGACGCGAGGAACAGGTAGATTCCAGCAATGTCATCGGGTTTCATGAGTGATTTAATCGACTGGATCGATATCTGTTCTTTCAGCAGAGATTCAGGATCCTTCTTCTCAAGTTCAGCCATACGGTTCAGGTTGAGCATCGCCATATCGGTTTCCGTCCACCCGGGACATACGGCATTGACCGTGATGTCCTTGGCGCCAAGTTCACGTGAGAGGCTTCGCATCATTCCGATAATGCCATGCTTTGTCGCACAATACGCGGAATGGTGCGCGACTGCGGTTTTGCCCCAGACCGACGATGTGAAAATGATACGACCTCCTCTTCCCATTCGCATCGATGCTTCCCGCGTCACGTAAAAATTGCCGAACAGGTTGACTTCCAAGACCCTCCGAAAGTCCTCCTCAACCACTGGATCCGGATCGAGTACTGGAACAAATCTCTCGATTCCAGCATTGTTGATCAGGACATCGATACGCTGGAGGCGGCCAATTTTCTCTGTCACGGACTTCCGATCGCTGATATCGCAGATGATGGCTTCCACGGAGGCTCCAGACTTCGATTCCACCTCCGCCGCCGCCGCGCGGATAGAGTCAGACTCCGCAAGCATGAGAACATCCGCACCGCATTCTGCAAACAAGTGGCTGATGGCCAGGCCAATTCCCGTACTTGCACCGGTGATCAGTACAGTCTTGCCGGACATATCCATGCGCATCTCGGATTCCTCTTACGCTCGCTCCAAGGTAGGTGCTGTGCGCACGCCGACATACTTCGTTTGAACGTAGTTGTTGATTGCCTCTTGACCTTTCTCGCGACCAAGCCCGGACTCTTTCATTCCACCAAATGGCGTCTCAACTCCACCCGTGTACCACCCATTAATGTAGACTTGTCCCGCTTCAAGGCGATCGGCGGTCCATAGCGCATGGTCGATATCGTTGCTAAAAACCCCGGCCGCGAGGCCATATTTCGTGCTGTTGGCATACATGACTGCGTCGTTTGGCTCTTCAAAGGTGGTTATCGATAGAACGGGCCCAAAAATCTCTTCCTGGGCAATTCGCATTTCGCTCTGCACATTCGTAAAGACCGTCGCCGGCATGAAGTGACCCGCTGTGTCCTGGAGACGCTTCCCTCCAAGTACGGCCTTGGCGCCTTCCTGTGTCCCTGCCAGGCAGTAACCCTCAACGCGGTCGAGTTGATCCGCCGAGATGACCGGGGTGAGCTCACGGTCTTCTATTCCGGGCCCCACACTCAGCCCCTTCGCCATGGCGGCTATGCCATCGACCAGATCGTCATGAACATCGCGGTGCACTACCAGGCGCGACATGCCGTTGCAGGCTTGCCCGGCATTCGGGAATATTCCCCACCGAACGCTGTCAACAACCTGATCAAGGTCGGCGTCCGAATAGACGATCGCCGCTGACTTGCCACCGAGTTCAAGAATGCAGGGCACGACGCGCTCGCACGCGCTATGCATGACACTCTTTCCGGTTTCGATGGAGCCCGTGAAAACGACCTGATCGATATCAGGATGCGCGGCCAGATAGGCTCCTGCATCTTCACCGTAGCCGCAAACTACGTTGACAGCTCCTTCAGGCACCCCTGCACGCTCGCAAGCCTCAGCCACGATGCACACGCTCAAAGGTGTAAGTTCTGGCGATTTGACGACGACTGCGTTTCCCGCCGCGAGGGCGGCTGACATCGAACGCGCGGTGATCTCCATGGGATTGTTCCAAGGAACAATTTGAGCGGACACTCCGTAAGGTACAGGTGCCGCGTAGCCAACCAGCCCAGAACCCAGCGGGATATACCGCCCTTCTATCTTGTCGGCCAGACCTCCGTAATATTCGAAATAGCGCACGGCATCCTGGATCTCTCCGCGTGCCAAGGAAATCGACTTGCCATTCTCGAGGCAGAGAATTCGCGCTGCATCCTCTTCCATCGAGTCGAGCGCCCGGCCAATCCCTGTGACTAGGCGGCCCCTGTCCGCTGGGCGCATGTCCCAAAGTGTTCGGGCCTGAACACAGGCTCTGGCTGCGGCGACGGCCCCGTCCACATCCTCTCTTCCTGCCCTCGCGACTTCGGCCAGCTGCTCACCCGTCGCCGGGTTTTCGACTGCTATTCGACCGTCGCCGGATCCATTGACCCATTGACCACCAATGTAGCTTTGCCAGTACGGCTTAACCTCCTCTGGCATGATGCCTTCTCCTTCTCATTGTCCGGGTGCCTGGTTCTGCCCACGTTGAGCAAGGGCCAACTGGAGACCTTTACGTTCGGGCCTTCCGATGCGCAATCAACGGCGCCAACTGTCACTGTATTCAGAAACCATCATTCATGTCAGTGTTTGTTCTCTTTCCGCAGGACATGAACAATACTCATCAGAACGATCGTCACGAAAACCAGCATACTTGCGATTGCTGCAATTGTCGGACTGATCTCGGTCCTGATCCCGTCCCAAATCTCTTTCGGAAGCGTAGTTACTTCTGGTGTGGAAAGAAACAATGCCACTACAGGCTCGTCCCAAGAAACAATGAAGCAGAAGAATGCGGCTGTGGCTAGCCCACTTTTCATGGCCGGGAGAACGACTCTTCGAAGAACAGTTAAGGGAGGAGCCCCGAGTGTTGCTGCCGCATGATCCAGCGTCTCATCGACACCTCTCAAGGTGGCGCTCAAGATGACGACAACATAGGGTATGGTCAGGATCACATGCGCGACGACTAGTCCGGGAGAAACCATCGGGACGGAAGGGATCGGGTCACCTGGCGTAAACAAGCCTCCATCCAGACCGTCACTTGCACCAACGGCCCACGAAATGAAGAAGAATGACGCAGCGCCAACCAAGATCACGATTGCCCATCGCCTGAGAGCGGAGCACGCCTCCAAGACAAATACCCTCTCCGAACTCTGCCAGAATCTTGGAACGCTCAGGACAGCAACTGAACCCACGCTGAGGACCAATACAGCCACGATTGCAGCCCACTCTCCCGCTGATGAAAGCGATGGAAGCGGAATAGGCTGGAAAAAATCCCGCAAATTTTTCGACAAGAAGAAGAAGAGCGCGATCGCCGTCACAAGAACCGGCATGATGAGGGGCGACACGATTATGGCGTTGAAAACCGCCTTTCCCCGATATCTGCCCCTCGCAAGCCCATAGGCCGCGAGCGATCCCAAGGGCACGCTGATCGCTACGACCAGGAGCCCCAGTTGAAGGCTGACGATCGTCGCAGGCACCCAGCGCCCAGTGGATCCGAAGTGACTGGCCCCCCTTACTCCGAAATAGTCCTGATACCAGCGCCAGGTAAATCCCTTCGGCGGAAACTGGAGATATATGGAGTCGGTGAACGAAAGGGGGATGATTACGAACGTCGGAAAAACAAGAAACCCGAACACGAGCGCGACAAAGACGTAAAGCACCACCCGCCGAACTGGAGTTTCAACCGCGCCATGAGCGATTTCCGCCCTCATTCGATCTTACCTCACGAGACCTTGTTCTATCTTGCCCTATACAACTGCTCGAAACTCATAAACCGCGCATACAAGAAATATAACGCAAGCGTTACGGTAAGAAGCAAGAACGCCAATGCGGAAGCAAACTCCCAATTGTTCAGTTCGCCAATCTGAAGCGCTATCATGTTGGATATCATCCTATCTGACGCTCCCCCAAGCAACGCAGGCGTGATGAAGAATCCGAGAGAGAGGATAAAGACCAACAGTGCACCCGCTCCGACGCCCGGCAAAGAAAGTGGAAGGTAGACACGCCACCATGCTCTCAGCGGCCCTGCACCCAGAGTTTCTGCGGCAAGCATGTACTCCTTCGGGATACCTCGCATGACTGCAAAAACCGGGAGCACCAGAAGCGGAAGAAGGATGTGAATCATTCCTACCAAAGTCCCGGTCCTGTTGAATACGAGGTGCAAAGGGTCGTCTATGGCGCCGATCCACTCCAGCGTCTCGTTTACCAGGCCGCGACGCCCCAATATCACTCTCCAGGCAAACGTGCGGATCAAGATACTCGTCCACATTGTCAGAACCAACACTGCGAGCAGCGCCTTTCGCACCCGGTCGGAAACAGTAGCGAGGACATAGGCTGTCGGATAACCGGCGATAACACAACCAACAGTGGTCAAGAAAGAGATCCAGAAGGTATTCAGGATCACGCGCTGGTAGGCCGTACTGGAAAACACTCTTCGGTACTGGTCGAGCGACTCAAGATCATAGGTGACGGAAATCGACTCTGCGCTCCCAAAGCTCAGGAGAAACATTCTCCAGAGTGGAATGACCAAGAACCCAAGAACAAAAACAACGGACGGTGCGACGAGGGAAACGAAGAACAATTGCTTTCTTAAGCGCAGCCAACGCAATTTCAATTCCCCAAGGCTACCCTGTCCTCCCGAATGTGCATCGTATGACGCCATTTCGTCGGCCATGTCTCCTTTAGCTCCTCACGCTTCGCACATTCTCAAATTCAACATCGGTCGGCGCGTGTCCGGATCGCAGCTTGCTAGTCCCGAACTCCGCCTGCGTCCGTCCCCTCGCTTTGTACGGGCACCATGTCCTCAACTGCCCAGCCAACTCGAACGCTATCGCCGCGAGAGAACTGGCCTGTCGCTGCCCTGAGTAACGTTTTTGCCGTTACGGTGGTATCTGATCCTATCTGTATGACATATTTCACCACGTCGCCCAAATAGATCGTTTCTTTCACTGTTCCCTCAAACGCATTGCTCAGTTCACCCGGTTTCGGATTGAGTACGACACTTTCGGGACGTACGATCGCAGTGACCGATTGCCCCAAATCGTGCCCGTTTGGCGCAAGATAAGAGAAGGTTAGACGATCCGACGTCACGAGGACACGGCTGTTGTCACCCGAATCCCGAATGGCTCCGACGATAAAATTCGACTCTCCAATAAAATCGGCAACGAAACGATTGCCGGGCCTTGTATACAGTTCAGCGGGAGTGCCAACCTGCTGAATTGCCCCTGTTTTCATTACTACAATTTTATTGGACATGGTCAGAGCTTCGCCTTGATCGTGCGTTACAAAAATAATTGTAAGCCCCAGTCTCTCGTGAAGATGAAGTAGTTCTATTTGGAGTTCCTGCCGTAGCTTGAGGTCCAAGGCCCCGAGCGGCTCGTCCAGAAGAAGAACCGCAGGTTCGTAAACGAGTGCCCGAGCAAGAGCGACGCGCTGCTGCTGACCACCGCTAAGTTGGTTGGTTCGCCGGTTTTCTAAACCTGGAAGTCGAACAAGTTGGAGTGCGGAAGTAACGCGTCGTCGAATTTCGTTTCGTTTCACACGTCGCATTTCCAGCGGAAACGCGACGTTTTCGAAAACGTCCAAATGCGGAAAGAGACTATAGTGTTGAAACACCATCCCGACATTTCGCTTGTGCGTAGGTATCCCAACCACCGACAGATCGTTGACCAGGATGTCACCGGCCGTCGGAACGGTGAATCCGGCGATCATCTGGAGGGCTGTACTTTTGCCTGATCCGCTCGGGCCCAAGAGCGTTACGAATTCACCCGCTTCGATATCAATTGTCGCATTGTCGAGCGCTCGCACATCGTCATAGAACTTGGTAAGACCCCTGAGAGATACTTTAGCACCATGGATTCTTGGCATTTGCCCCCGCAGTAGCGACTGCGCCTTCTTTCATTGGCTGCATCGCTTTCATTAGAGTTTGCCCAAAGTCTCCCCGAGTGGCTTCGACATGTTGTGTTTCCCACAAATTATTGAGCCAAATATGGAAAATTCACATCCCTTGGTATGAAGCAACTCGCAAGCAGTATAAGCGACCCTTGGTTCATTACGAGTCTGATTTGAAGGATGCGGAATGGGAGTAGTTCGAGCCTCTCTTGTCGGGAACGTCTTCGATGGGTCGTCCGCGCAAGACGGAGTTCCGCGAAGTCCGGAACGCGTTCCGGTACATGGAGAGCATGGGCTGCCGGAGGAGATTCTGCGGCTTCTCCGGTGAGCGGAGCGTGCGGAAGAGTCGACGGCGTGTGCGATTGACGGCCAGAGTGCCAAGACGACCGAAGGGGGTGGTCCGCGCGGTTGCGATGGCTTCACGAAGCTCAAGGGTCGGAAGCGTCACCTCGCGGCGGGCGCGGAGAGCATTCCGCTGGCGATTCACGTGCATTCGGCGAGAAATCGGGACCGCGACGGTGCGCTGGACTTACCGAAAGATGAGGTGATGCGCTCCCCGGCGCTGCAGGCGCCGTTCACGGATGGGGGCTACAGCGGCGCCAAATTGGTGCGGACGATGCGCGACCGTGGACTGGATATCGATCTCATCACCGTTTCCTAGCCCAAGGGAAACCGAGAATTTCCGTCCTGCTCCGCCGTTGATTGGCTAAAAGAACCTTCGCCTTGCTGAACCGCTTCCGACGATTGACCAAGGATTTCGAGCGCACCATCCAGCGGCCCAAGGCATGGGTGCTCCGGGCCGCCAATCGGGCTCTCCTGCGACGCCTCGGGCAGACCGCAAATACCTGTGCAACAACGGGTTAAAGGAACTTGTCAAAGATCTAATTCAGATACCTGAAGAGAACTGATCCTCGCCACCGGTTTGACGGTGGCGAGGATCAGCTTATTGAAATCGACCTAGCTCTTTCTGAACGTACACGATTTGCAGGAGCTACTGCATGGCCTCCATGAGTTTCTCCTCCGCGTAATCCTCTTTCGTGCCCATCCATTTCTCATCAAAGAAAACGGCGTACGGGAGGTTTCGGGTAGAAGTCGGAAGCTCTTCCCGAACCGCATCATATTCCGGACCAACAAAATGCTCAGGAGCCCTTGTATTCGCGGGTCCAAAGCTAATAAATTGCTGGAACCGAGCGTTATTCTCCGGGAAGCTTGCCCAGGCGGCGATCAAGTTGGCCAGCAGATATCCTTCAGGTTCCGCTTCCGCTAAACCTTTGGGTATCACCCAGCCCCCCGTTCCGACAAAGTATCCGCATTCCCAGCAGATCTTCAACGGAGCTCCTTGCTGCGCGGCATCCCAGATCCGCCCGTTCCAGGCGGTGCTCATATTCACATCACCTGCGATGAGCATTTCAGGTGGTTGTGATCCCTGTTCCCAGAATACAATGTCGTTCCCTGCTTCATCTACCCAGCCCGCGAACCAGGCGTAGTCGTCATCAATGACGGCGTCCGAAATTTGCTGCAGCGATTTTCTTCCCTCATCTGTCTCGAGGAGTTCAGGGTTGCGGGCCAGTCGCATGATTTGGAGTTGAGCGCCGTCACCGATTTTTCCGCGAAGAGCTCGGGGACCAGGAAATCCCTCCAAATCGAAGAAGTCAGCCCAGCTCTTGGGTCCGCTGTCACCGGGATAGACGTCAGAGTTGTAGCCTAGCGTCAAAGCCCAAGTGATGCCGCCGCCAGCCACGTACGGGCCGATCACCGTGGTCGCTTCCACCCAATCCCTGAGATCAACGATCGACATATCCCAGGGGTCGAGCGAATCCGTTTCGAGCAATCGCGCAGCGAACCCCGTACCGATGTCCACCGCGTCGTAGATGTAGTTGCCCGTCTCAGCAACTGCTCGAATCTGAGCGGCGGAGGGAAGTGGGCTATCATCAACAATGTTGATCCCAAACTTGTCCTTCAGGGGTTCCAACCAGGCTTTCCGGACAGCCGCCGAGAACGCTCCTCCTGTCGAGACAAGAATGAACTTGCTGCCTTTATGCTTTGCCAGTTCAGCCTCGATCTCTTCGAGCGTGGCGGGGTTTTCAGGTGTCCACTCGGACATTGGTCTCAAGGCATTTGCAGGGCCAGATACGCCGACGGCGAAAACTGCAAATACAAAGAGGCCTGCGAGGCCTCTGCAAAAATTTGCGTACATATTTTCCTCCCGATTCAATTGACCGAAAAACTCCGACGACCGCTCGCCAAGTGGCGCGCTCACCCTTTGCCGGGCGGGGAGGGAAAGTCATCCAGATGCGGTTTTCCTATTCGCAATTGAACAAATTGTCAAGTGTGCCAAGGCATATGAGGCGTTTGCGCTGTAGCATTCTTTTGTTTCGAAAGTGCCTGATGCAGTGACACGGAGTCGTCGGCGACGCCATTCGGCTTCATTTCCGCGGCGCCGGATTGTCCGAGTTGACTTGAGCCGGACGCAGTGTCGGCAAAGCGGGGGTTGCGGCAGTTCCGAAATACTCGGCCCGAATCTGCAGGCGGCCCTTCTGCGCTGCCGGGCGGCGCTGGTGTCGATTTGGCGGCGGACCCTATCCGGTGTCGAGGATCGGCACGGTGCCGACCAGGGATCTCTTCTGCTCTTTGCGTCGGCCCGGGATTTTGACGCTCTTGAGCTCGTAGCCGCCTCTCACCTTGCCGGTGTTGAAAGGTTGCGCAAATCTTGCGTGTACATTCCCAAAGCCGGTTTGGCCAATGTTCGACACCAACGTGACGGGCGTCTGCGCCTGTGCGGCCAACGGCGCCAGCGCAGCGAGCGCCAGCAGCGCGGACGGCAAGGACGGTTATCGAGCTGGCAAGGCATCCCCGGCGCCGATGGCGGTCTCGGCCCATGGCGTCAGAGCGCCCGGAAGGGCGCGTGCCATTGCGCGGGACTGGCGGTGGGAAGTTTACGGCGTCCACGGGAGCGTGTACGCAGGAATGGCCCGGGTCGGCTCATCTCGCCTCACCATTGTGGCATCGTCATGCTCGAAAGGCTTCGAAAACATGGCCGCGCCACTCCCCGAACCGATGATGTCCGAACGCAGCGTCAGTTCCGCACGGCGCTAATATATCCTGCCGCAAAGCCACCCCGGGGTTCGCAAACCCCTTGCCGAGGCGCGAGCAATGCCGTGCACGTCACGCGCATCCCCCTGGGGGACCCCAACTCCCTGCGCGCCCGGCGCCGCTCCATCCCGTCATCGTGGCCTCCCCGGTACTACTGTCGCCGCACCGTGGGCCCGCCGGGAAGATGTTTCCGTTGCGCAACTAATTGGACTACTACCCAATAATGCCTGTGAATCACGAACATTTTTACTACAGGCAATTGCGAAAGTCGAATCCGGACGCGGCCATGCGCCGACGAGGCCGCGCACGGCCGGCCCACCGGCACGCTCAAATCCAGCGGAGTCATATTTGGTTGCCGCCGCCCCGGTCGGCGGCGGGAGCCGGTCGTTGCTTGACCGAAGCGCTCTGCCGGGCTCACGGACGGAGGAAGTTCTACGAGTTCGCCGACATCGCGGCCGGCAAGAGGCACGGAAAGCGCGCGCCGCCGATCTCGCCGCTCGCGCTGGAGGCGGTGAAGCGAATCGGCGCGCTGCGCTGCGCTGTTCGACATCGAGCGCGGGATCAGCGGCAAGGCCACCGAGCAGCGCCTCGCCGTACGCCAAGAGCTGCGCGCGCCGTTGCTGACCGACCTCGAGGACTGGATGCAGGCCGAACGCAAGAAGCTGTCGCGCCATTCTCCCGTCGCCAAGGCCATGGACTATATGCTCAGACGCTGGGGCCCCTTTACCCGATTCGTCGACAACGGCCGCATCTGCCTCACCAACAACGCCGCCGAAAGGGCCCTGCGCGGCATCGCCCTCGGAAGACGTAGTTGGCTGTTCGCCGGCTCCGGCCGCGGCGGCGATGCACACGCTCGTCGGCACCGCCAAGCTCAACGACGTCGATCCGTAGGCCTGGCTTGCCGCCGTCCTCGGCCGCATCGCCGGAACACCGCAGAACCGACTCGACGAACTCCTCCCGCGGAACCGGGAAGCCGACCAGCGGCACCATCAGGCCGCATAGGCCGATATCCCCGCATGGCGCTTTATCCCGGGATCGTATCCCGGCGCTCCTTCACCACCTGAAATCAGCCCGCAAACCCCTGCGGTCTTCGTCGGATGCTTACCGGAACGGTGAACTCGAAGGACTTTCACACCTCGGTGCTGCCGAGGTAGAGGGTCACGGGGCCCCGGTCCGGGCTGCTGGCGATCCCGCAGGTCGCGATCTCGCAGTTCATGTCTGTGCCGCTCACCGCACCTCCCCGGCCTTTGGAGGACTTTCGTCCGCCCGACCGTCGCTCTCGCCAGACCGGCTTTCAACCGCTTGCCGTTCCGGTTTCCTTGCACGGGCTTCCAGCCGTGCCGCCCTTTTCTCGGCTTTCGCGAGCTCCCTCTGGCGCCGTTCGAAACTGTAGTTCGGCTTTCGGGGCACTACACGCTCTCCGCGATGTTCGGTTGGGGCGGACACAGTCCGCCCCGTTATGGTGCTAGCCGGCGAGAACGAGGTTCTCGGCAGACATCTTGCCGTCCCGGCCGGGCGCGACCTCGAAGGAAACCTTCTGCGCTTCGTTCAACGTATCAAGGCCGGCCCTCTCGACGGCGCTGATATGGACGAATACGTCTCTGGTGCCATCCTCAGGCTGGATGAACCCGTAACCCTTGGTAGGGTTGAACCACTTGACAGTACCTGTCGCCATTATCGATTCCTTTCACAACAGTTTGGCGAAGCGCCGCCTCATGCGGCACCCCTTGAAAAACGTTCGCAATGTCGGGGAAGAAACCTGGCCACCCGCTCGCGCGGGCAATCGGTCCAGCAACAAAGACTTGGTAACGTTGGGCAGACTATACACGCAAAATCCAAGCGCGCAAGCGCTCCCCACGCGATAGCCCACGCTCGAAAACCCGGTCGTTTTTCTTGTGGCCGCTTGACGGGCGGGAAAGGGCGCGACCGGACCTTGCGTACGAGGCTCTCCCGGTTGGACCGCCGCCATTGCAAAAGCCACATAGGCGGACTTGACGGGGTGCCGGTGCACGGCACCCCCGCTTATGGATTCTTGACAAATGCTCGCTCAAGCCTGCGCGAGGCTGCGCACAACTTGGAAATAAAACGGTGCCTATGTGGTACCTAGACCGAACTTCACGAGTGGAATTGGCCGAAAGCGCCTCAGTGTCAGGAAGTTAGCAGGAATCACCCTGCCAGTTTACTGGCAACAAATTTGGTCGGGTCTACTTCGAGCAGTTCGAAGGCCTTTTGCTGGCAAGGGGTCGGCACGGCAAACAACGGAAAACTGTGCTCGGGCGCGCCCCAATGGCATTCACTTAGCGGATTCATCCATTCACCTAAGGAATCGCAGTTCGGCGGGGGCGGATTACTGCGTTTTCTTGCGGGCTATGCGGTTGCGCGGGCCTTCGGAACCTTTCGCCGGCTCCATCTGCCGACCGGCTTCCGGGAGCGCCGGGGATACGACCGGTTCGGGCGCAGGCGCTGTCGGCAGGCGGTGATTCCCTCGACGATCCGGGTGACGGTTTCGCTGAGCGCCGTGGCGTGCTGAAGTAGCAGGGCCTCGATATTCCTGGCGACCGTCGCCAGGCTGTTCTTGAAGTTGGCGGCCATCGCCGGTTTCGGGCCGCCTTGGCGGCCCCGGTTCATCCCGTCTTCGCTTTGGTTGGCGAACAGCCGGGTCAAGGTGATCAGGATGAAGTGCGCGAACAGTTCCTGTTTCACCGCGCGCTTGCTTTGGCCGTGGAAGTCCTCGACGCTCAGGGCGCCCTTGCTGATCTTGAACAGCTCCTCGATGCCCCATCTTCCATAGTAGAGGGCCGCGAGGTCTTCGATGCGGGTTGTGTCCGCATCGAGCAACGTCGTCGCCAGCGCGAAGCGGGTGCCCCCGGTGGTGTATTGCACCAGCCGCAGGCGGAGCGGCCCGAAGCGGGCGCCCGGGTATTTGGTGCGCAAGGCGCGCAAGGTGTCCCGGCCCGGCGCGACCTCGGCCACGCGCTCGACGGCGCGCCCTTCCTGTGCCTGCACCAAGAGGTCGATCCCGGCATGGTGCGGATCCTGCGCGAGACGATTTTGCCGGAACTGCGCGAAATGGGCGTGCTGCCCGCCGAAGCCGATCCCGCGGCGCCGGCGTTGACCCTGATGTTCGACCGGGAGGGCTGGAGCCCGGCGCTGTTCCGTCATCTCGCTTGTTGCGGCATCGCCTGCATCACCTGGCGCAAGGGCCGCAAGCAGCCCGACTGGCCGGCCGACGAGTTCAGCCAGCACGCCGTGCCCTTGCATGGGCCGGACGGCATGCGCGAGGCCCCGGCTCTTCTCGCCGAGCGAACCGTCACACTCCCCAACGGACTTGCCGTGCGCGAGATCCGGCGGCTGACCGCGAGCGGCCATCAGGCGCCGGTGATCACCACCCATCCCGGCATGTCGACGGCGGACATCGCCGGCGCCATGTTCTCGCGCTGGTCCCAGGAGAACGGGTTCAAGACCATGCGAACCGAATTCGATCTCGACGCAATGCCCGAACACGCGCTCGCCGCCGTCCACGACGACACCCAGGTGGTCAATCCCGTCCGCCGCGTCGACGGCGGTCTTGTTCGGCGGGCAATCGATCCCCCGGATCGATTGCTGGTCCGCCTTACTGTCGTAAATGCCGCGCACGCAGGCCCCTCCGAACCGCTCGAAGGCCCGGTCGTGGGCGTCGAACACCATCTCCTGCGATTCCCGTGGATAGGCCCGCAAGAAACCCATCCGGCTGTAGCAGAGCCGCATGTGTGCGGCCCTGAGCCGCACGGTCGCGCCGCCGAGAACCGCATATTCCAGGCTCCAGTCGAACTGGTACGCCTCGCAGCCCTGATCGGCAAGCAACTGCCAAAGGCGCTTCGCGTTGAGCCGGTCGCGCCGCCGCTTCCTCGCATTGTCTTCCAGCAATCGTTCCAGGGCCGGAATGAAATCCCCCAGCATGGGATGCGGCTGAATTAAACGAACGTACCGCGCGTCCGTGACGTCCGAGCGCAAGATCCGTCGCACCGTGTTCCGCGACACTCCCATCGACTTCGAGATCGACCGGATCGACTTCTCGTGAACTCGTCCGGCCCACTGAATCTTTCCAATTGACTCCACTGTAAGCATCTCCTGTACCTCGCTCTGTTGTGGCGAGGAACCGTTGTGGCAGCGAATCGGGGTGGGTCAATTTTGGACGCGAATCACCCCAACAAGTGGGTCAATTTTCAACGCGATTCCACAGTTGCCATACCTCGCGCAGGTAGCGGACCTCCTCGGCACGGATGACGATGTCCCGGACCGTGTGAACCGTGTAGCCCTTGTGGACCGCACCCGTGGGCACGGCCTCGGCCCTCACGATGACATCCCGTCGTGTCGCCTTCGGGTTGTGGCGCTTCGCCCCGCGGCCCCGCTTCGAGCGGCGTTTCTTCTTCGACGAGGCCGCCTCCGCCGAGGCTGCCATGCCGCTCGGCTTCATGTCCGGGCGCCGAGGATGGTTCTTGAGCGCCCTGACCTCCTCGCGCAGCACGAAAACCATGCCGTCACGTTCGGCGAGACGGTCCAGAGCCGTCGTCAGCTGGTTCCGGAGTGCGGCGGTCTCGTCCGCCGGCTCGGAAAACCGTGTCTCGAATGCCGCGATTGCCCGGTCACGTTCGGCGAGCTGTTCAAGAGCCATGGCGAGTTGTTCCCGGAGTGCGGCGATCTCGTCCGCCTCCGTGGCGCCGGGGATGGTGGTCTGATCTACTCTTGGCTGCGAATCACCCATATGCCCTTGAATCACAGGTGGATTCGGAAGGGAATCTCCGATCGAAAAAAATGCAAAGAACCCTGAACAGGCGGAGAACTCACGCTGCCGGGGCAACAGATGCACGCAACATACAACCTACTCCCGGGAAGTTGCCCCTCTTACCCCCCACCGTTCCATTCATACGTACGGCCCGGCTGCTAAAATTGGCTGAGATTTTCCCGCCAAGTCGCCTTCGGGCGCATTCTCTGGAGATTTTCCTGGCAGACGCTATTCAATCGACCCAGCTACGATATGGCTGCACGACTCTTAACGTGTATTTCAACACGAATCTGGCTAACCCGCATCCGTCACCAATCCGGCGATGTGGCTCATATCCCGGCAATTTCACGGTTGTTGGCCCAAACAGACCGAATGTGCATATATGGACATTTTGAAGAACATAACGAGAACGAACCCGCAAGGATTCATCGAGTTGGATGACGGCGTTTCCTGGAATGATTGCGAAGTCCGGCCGACCACGTCATGCGTTCACTTTCATGTCCGCCCTGGCATTGTAGATGGTTCCGCGTGAGATCCCCAATTTGCGGGCAATCTCCGTCGGCGACAGGTCCATCGACAGCCGCTGCTTTATGGCTTCCGTGTCGATCCTAGGCGGGCGGCCACGATAGGCGCCACATCGCTTCGCCGCGGCGACCCTCTCGGCCTGGCGTTCGCGTCGCAGGTTGGTCTCGAACTCGGCAAAGACGCCGAGCATGTCGAAGAACGCCTTGCCGGCAGAGGTCGAGGTGTCCACGGGTTGTTCGGTGGCGGCGAGATGGGCACCCTTGTCCTTGAGTATCGCGACGATGACCTGGAGATCGCGTAACGACCGCGCCAGGCGGTCGATGCGCGTGACCACCAGCGTCTCGCCCGGATGGATGAACTCGAGGATGATCCCGAGCTCGGGACGTCCCGCGAGGGTGGCGCCGTCGCCGGGCTCGGTGCGGACCATGGTGCAGCCTGCAGCCTCAAGGGCCGCGATCCGGGCATCGAGGTTCTGGTCCGCGGTCGAGACCCTAGCATAGCCGATGCGGGCGGTTGGACTGTTCATTTTGGGTGTGCCCCTGACATGGACTGTCCATTAACCCTGAAACTACCCAAAATGAACAGGAAAATGCGGGCACGGGGTGTTCATTCGCACCGTCACGATGGGTATACCCTTTATGACACTCATACAGCGTTA
The DNA here is from genome assembly GCA_965219495.1 of Rhodobacterales bacterium. Lineage (GTDB taxonomy): Bacteria > Pseudomonadota > Alphaproteobacteria > Rhodobacterales > CAZPXZ01 > CAZPXZ01. The sequence goes on along the minus strand of OZ244777.1, from coordinate 4,062,857 downwards.
CTCTCGGAGCCGATGCACCGGTCGAGATCGACCTCGAAGCGGCCATAGGGGTTGATGTGCGCGTAAATCAACGGAGACCGCCCGCGCTGGTGATCCGATCCCGGATCGACGGGGAGAAGGCGTCAACACTTCACCGGTTCACTGAATCTTCTCCAGGACGTCCATATATGCACATTCGGGCTGTTTGCGGAGTTCTGGCACACTTGACCAAGAATCAGATTTCACTTGACCAAGATTCTTATGACATTTGAACGGTTCATCCGTTTGGAACGGATGCTTTGGGGGCCTCCTTCTTGTTGTAAACGGGAAGGGCGCCGGAGGCGCCCCGGTGCGGCCACGGGCCGCCCCTGACGGGGTGAAAATTTTCTATGGAGTAAATAGTTGAAGGGCGCGCTTAGTGCAATCCTTCAGCTATTACGACGTTATTGCGATTTTGAAATGTGAATTCCGGAGGCTCCAGGGCCGTCATGATTTCGCTCCAGGCCGCTTCAAATCGGTGGGATTTCCATAAGGTCCGCACGCTCAGAACATATTGGCCGGTTCCGTCGAGCTTCCAGCGCATCCCGGAGCATTTAAGCCGCTGGGTCACGAGAACCTTGTTGGCAGCCTCGACCACCCCCGAGCCGATCGGCAGCTTCCGGTTCTGGAACGCGGCGTAGCGCATGCGTTGCCGGTTCTTGCGGAAGAAGGCCAGTTCCCGGGCGATGGCTTTCCGGCGCGGATGTTTGCTGGCCAGATGGCGCAGCGCCCGCACGATCCGCTCGACGCCGTCTTCCTCGTCGCGCAACCTTCCCCGGAGCCTCTCGAACCGGCGCCGCGCCTCCATGCTGTCGGTCCCATAGGCGCTGTCCAGCGCCGCCTTGAGATGCTGAGCGGCGTGCCAGAAATCGAGGATTTCGGTGGCTTCCGGAAAGGCCTCGGAGAACCAGTTCCAGTTGTCGGCGGCCCCATCGGCGAGGACCACCACTTCCAGGTCCGGGCGAATGTGCAGCACATGCCCGGCCTCCTCGAGCAGGCCGCGCTTCAGCGTCGCCTTGCCGGCTTCCGGCATCCGCCCGGAATAGACCGTGCGGATACGCTCGCCATCCGCATCCAGCAACGACACCGCGCCGCAGGACGCCTCGCGGAAACCCGTCGCCGCCGCATCTCCTTGCCGCCCTTCACCTTTCTCGTTGCGCATCCCAAGCATGACGCCGTCCAGCGAAATCGAAAGCGCCGACGATCCCGCAGGGATGTCCTCGTCGGCGCGGATGCTGGGCAAGGCCTCGTCCTGCACTACATTCCAGGCTTCGCCAACCGTTTCCACGAGGTGATTGAGCGCCGTCGCAGACGGCGACATGCCACCCAGCTCCTCGGAAAGCCGCACGCAATCCCCGGCAGGCGCCAGCCCCATCAACAGCGTTCCACGCCGCGCCGCAAGCGGCGACCAAAAGCCGTTGATCAGGCCGAACCGGAGGTCCGCCGGGACAACGGAATCGCAACCCCGGCGGCGATAGCGGGAACGCTCATACCAAACCGGACCAAACGAACTCAGCATCGTGTTGGGCGATGTGCCGATCCGGTGATACACGTTGCCGTCCACCACCAATCGGTCGCTCTCCTCGTCCACCGACTCGATTGCCAGGCGCATGAACGCACAACTGGCGGCGTTCGAGACCGCCGCCAGAGAACGCTCGAAACCCTCCGCAGACTGGGTCCCCTCCGCAAGGGACGCAAACAGCGCCCGCGCATTCGTTCCGAACTTCGAGAGGATCGTCTCGATCTCCACAGCGGTCGCATCTCTCGCAATGCTGGACTCGCGCGCAGGAAACGGCAATACTGTCATCAGAGTGCTCCCGGATATTGTTGTAGACTTCAATCCATATACCACATGTTGGTAGGAGCACTCACCCCCCCCTCCTGCCCCGGGAAACCGGAGGAAATTCGCGAAAATCCGGCAAAAGCGGTCAAACCCGGGAAATCGTGTCACAAAACGGCGACTCGGAATGCGCCGGTGCTAGCCTGACTGATTGCAAACGAACGGTTTACTTTACTCCATATGAAATGTGCACCCCCCTGACGGACGGAGCGTATGCGACCGTCCGCCCGGGTTTCAATGGGTCTTGCGCGGCGGCGGCGGGGGGCGCGCGACCGCAAGAGTCTGGCGCGCCTGCCCCGTCGCCGGTTCGTCGCGCCGGCACCGAACATCACCTCGTGCGGCACGGCGCCGCAGGCGCCGCGGAACCGGCCGCAGGCCGGCCTTCGATCCGTGGCCTCACGCGCTGGCGTCCCTGGCAAGGTCCGGGGGCTCCGCCATGCGCCGCATGGATTCCCCGGCGAGGTCGATCCGGTAGGCGTAATGCACCATCCGGTCGAGCATGGCGTCGGCAATGGCGCCTTCGCCGATCACGCCATGCCAGTGTTCCGGCGGGACTTGTCCGGCGACCAGCAGCGAGGCGCGGCGTTCGCGGAATTCGACGATTTCGAAGATATCCCGGCGGCTTTCGGGCGCGAACGGCTGCAGCCCCCAGTCATCCAGCACCAGCAGGTCGACGCGCTTGAGACGCCGCATCAGCCGGGCATGGGCGCCGGTTCCACGGATGGCGGCGAACTCCTCGACGAGTTCCGGCATGCGCCGGTAGAGAACCGAGTGGTGCTGCCGGCAGGCCTGGTTGGCGAGCGCACAGGCGATCCAGGTTTTGCCCGCGCCGGTTGCGCCGCAGACAATCAAATTGATCGCCTTGCAGATCCATTCTCCGGCGCCGAGATGGGTGAGTTCGGTGCGCGAGATGCCGCGTCCGGCGCGGCACGAGACATCCGCGAGGTCGGCCCGGACGCGCAACTGCGCGCGCCGCAACCGTGCCTGGTAGCTTCGGGTGTCCTGGAAGTCCACCTCGCGCTGCAGCAGCATCGCCAGGCGGTCCTCGAAGCCGAGTTCGCGGGCGCCGGGCAGCACCGCCTGCTCTTCGAAGGCTTCCGCCATGCCGCGCAGTCCCAGCCGCGCCATGCGTTCCAGGGTGGCATGATAGAGGGTCATCCGTCGCCTCCCTGCTCCGGCCTGCGGTAATATTCGGGACCGCGCAGATTGCAATGCGGCGGAATCGGCTCCGCCGTCCCGGCCTCGCGGGCGGCCCGGTCTTCGGGGTTTTCCTTCAGCCAGGCGCGCAGGAAGCCGGAACCCAGCCGCGCCACCGCCAGCCCCCGCCGGCAGGCGCCGTTCACCCGCTCCGGCGGGTGCCGACCGGCGAGGCTCAGCATGCCCCGCACGGTTCGATAGCGCTGCTCCGGGAAGTCGGCGCTGGCGAAGTTCCGCTCCGTCCAGGCGACCGCGGCGGGGCCGATCTTGCGGGCTTCCTCCAGCAACCAGTTGCCGTAGTCGCGGTCCCGCAACTTCCGGGTTTTCCGATGGTTTTCCGGCATGTGCCCGGGTTCCGTGACGTATTGGTTGCGCCCGCGCTGCAGCGGGTGCGCCGCGATCCGCTGCGAGCGGTCCAGCAGGAAGATTTCAACCATCCGCTCGCCAACCCGGACGCCCACCTCCTGGCCGCTATAGCGGCAGGGCGCCGAATAGAAGTTGTAGTCCAGCTGTACGTGGTAATCGTTGCCCAGCGAACGCTTGAGCCATGTCCCCCAGGCATAGGGCTCCGCAGGAAGCGCCCGCAGCGCGGCGCGCTCCTGTTCCTCGAACAACGCCCTCCGGCTCTTGCCGTAGCGCCGCATTCGCGAACCGTTCAGCTTCTCCAGAAGCGGCCCGATCGCCGCATTCAGTTCCTCCACCGAGAAGAACCGTCGCCCTAGCAACGGCGCCAGAATGCGGCGGTTCACCGTGCCGACACTGCCCTCGACGACGCCCTTGTCGGTGGGTTTTCCAACCCGCGCCGGAAGCACCGCCACCGAATAGTGCAGCGAAAACTCCCGGAACGAGGGATTGAGCAGAATGTCCTCCCCCCGGTTCCAGCTGACCCCGGCCTTCAGATTATCCACCACCAGGAAACGCGGACAGCCGGCAAAATACTCCAGCGCCCGGCGGTGCGCCATGGTCCAGCACTGGACGGACTGCGCCTCCACCGCCTCCACGTACAGCAGGTTGGAATGTGCCAGAACCGCGACAAAGATCTCCGGATGCCAATCGCCGCCGGCGCCCCGCACCGGCGCCGACTTGCCCGAAAAGTCCGAAAACATCCAATCCCCCGGAGCATACGCAAACCGGGCCTGCAACCGTCCCGCGCCGCTCGTCGCCCCGGCCAGCAGCGCACACAAATGACCGTAGCTGTACGCCAGCCGTCCCGCCTCCGCCGCTTCCGCGCAGTAGCCCTCCCAAACCAGCCGCCGCGTGATCCGCGGCGAACGCCGCCCGCCAGACGGCGCAAGCGCCGCCGTCATCCGTTCCACATCCAGCGCCTGCCAAAGCCCGTCTGAAGGTCGCTCCCGCGGCGGGTACAACGCCGCCCGAAGCCACGCCTCGTCCGCCGACGCCGGAAGCGGCCACGGAAGCCCCGCCGCCGTCGCCGCCGCCAACACGTTCGAAACCGTGCCCCGGCATATCCCCAGCGCGCCGCTGATCCGGGCGAACGAAAGCCCCAACTCATAGCGCAGCGTCAAAATGTCCCGTATCTTTTGCATGTCGGTTCTCCTCATCTCGGAGCCCTCCTGTTCCAACGTTTCGTGGAAAAGGAATTGCGCCGCCAAAACGGAGAACCGGCAACCCCGAGGCGGCCCCGCGCGGGGAAACCCCCGCCGCTCCGCTTCGATCCCGCGAAAAACCGCGATCCGGACCGGGAAAACCCGGTCAGGCACCACCCGAATCTTGGTCAGGTAATCGCGGATTCTTGGTCAAGTGCCATCGGATTTCGCAGGCTGTTTGGGCCTTGAAGGGATGGCGCGCCTGCGGCGTTCAGAAACCCTGCACAAGGGCACAGTGGGGTCTCCCGGCGGAAAGGCCCTTGGGATGATGGTGGTCCCGCGCCTTTCCGCCGACCCGCCGTGCCGGCACCATTGAAAATACCACGGGCGTCGCTTACGCTCCGCCATTCAACGCCAGCTGCCACTGGCCACTGACAGAGAGGACCAGAACGCGAAAACAGCCCCCAACCGAAAGTGAAATCAGGGGAACCGCGAAACAGGATTCGGCTGTTCAAATAACCGTAGAACAGCGTTCAAGTAATCGTAGAACCCGCAAACGATCTGTTCTTCCGTAAAGCGTGACTTCCGCATCCTTTGTTCTCCTCGTTGCTGCGAACGTTACAAGAACAAACTCTCCTGAAAAATGGCCCGGTTTTTGGGGGGAAAGTCACGACCCGTGATGGTTTTCGGCGTCACATGATATCGGACCGCATGAAGCTCCGAATAAATCTGCGTTGAAAAATAAGGAAGAAAATCAGCAACGGACCGACAACGATTACAGTTCCAGCGGACAGGTTGGTGATGCTAATCCCAGTGTCGGGTGACAGATATCTTGCGATACCAACTGTAACCGGTCTTGCCTCCGGCGACCGGGTGATTACCAGGGGCCAGAGGAAACTATTCCAGTGCGAACTTATCGACATAAGCGCAAAAGCGGCGATCGAAGGGCGCGCCACAGGAATATATACCTTCCACAGGATGGCCAATCGCGAAGCACCCTCGACCTCTGCTGCCTCCACCAGTTCCTTGGGTACGCTTCGAAATGCCTGCCGAATGAGGAAAATAGCGAATGCGCTCGCCGCATAGATGATACCGATCCCTGGGATAGTGTTGAAAAGTCCCAGGGAGGATACCAGCCGAAAGTTTTCCAGCAGCAAGATCTCAGGAAAAATCATCAGTTGAAGCAGTACGAATAGAAAAAGCACGTCGCGGCCCGGGAAAGTAAACCGCGCAAAGGCATAAGCTGCGAGCGTTCCCACTACGATCTGGGTCCCCGATAGGCCGATAACCAGCACAGTCGTATTGAAATAGTACCTATCAAACGGAGCTGCGTTCCACACGAACAGAAGATTGTCGAATGTCCAGCCACTGGTAGGGTTAAATGACAGCGCAACTTGAGGATCACGAAAACCAGCCCAAAAAATGTACAGTAGCGGGGCAATCCAGAGTAGCCCCAACACCCAGGTGCCTGATGCCTGGAGAGCAGCGAAGAGCCTGTCTAACCACTCGCGATGATACAACTGACCCCCTATCGGTAGTGTATTCGGCTGTCTAGAGCGCGAATCTGGACCGCAGCGAGCACCAACAGAATCGAAACAAGTACGACCGTCACAGCCGCTGCATATTCTGGTCGGCGCTGAACGAATGCGGCCTCCCAGATATGATAGAGAAGAAGGTTGCTGGCGTTGGCCGGTCCCCCGTCTGTCATGATGAATAGAAAATCGACGTGTTTGACGCTGTTTGCTATCGCGACAATCGACGCGAACAAAGACATAGGCATGAGCAACGGGAAAGTAATCCTCCGAAATCGATAAAATTCCCCTGCACCCTCTAATGTGGCCGCCTCATTGAGGTCTTCCGGAATCGACTGCAAAGCCGCCAAGTAAAGCAGCATAAAGAAACCGGACTCTTTCCAAATCATGACCACCATCAACGCGGGCAACACTGTCGACGGCTGGCCTAGAAGATTCAGCCGTGGAAAGCCAAGGCCCACGAGAAGTGCGTTGATAACCCCGAAATCCGGCTGATACATGAATAGCCAGATCGCTGCCGCACCTACCACGGGCAACATCGCCGGTGTGAAGAATGCGAGGCGAACTAAGCCACGGCCGCGAAAGCGGCGATTCACCAAAACGGCCATAAGCATCGCCAATGCAAGGCTGACCGGCACAGTAATCGCGCTGAAGATGACGTTGTTTCTTAAGGCGATCCTGAAGACTGGGTCATTGATCATTTGCTCATACTGAGCAAGGCCAATGCCGCCTCCAAGTCCGGGCTCGTGTAAGCTCCTCCACAGTCCGGATGCCATCGGGACGATGGAGAAAGCAGACAAACCCAGGATCGCCGGCAGCAAGACGAGCCATGCGAAGACCGGGTTCGGGATACGGCGCAGAGCCGAAAGGAGACTGCGTTCAGTCGGTTGGAAATCTAATTCCAGTGGAGCCCTGTTTGCGCTTGGAGGTATCGCCATCACAAGTCAATGCGTTTTCCAGCTTCTGTTATTAATATCTTGCCGGAAAATTCCTCACGTGCCTGTTCCAGCGCTTTGGACCGGGACTCTTTCCCGCCCTCGACGAAGTGCGTCAAAATCAAGACGTCGACTCCCGACCGCCTCGCAAGCACGCCGGCATCCGCAGCTGACATATGGTGTTTCTCGTTTCTTCCCTTTGAAAGCGTAGCCTCTGCGAGGATTGCATCAGCGCCCGCGCACGCTGAGATCAACCCATCAAACAGACCTGTGTCACCTGTGAAAGTCAGGCGAGTGCTTCCATCACTAACCGCAAAGCCCACGGCCGGAATAGAGTGCTGCACGGCAAAAGGTTCGACAATAATATCGCCCACCTCCACAGGTTCTGTGCCGGAAAGCTCCCGAAAGTCGAGCACACCACCGGTGATCGTGTCGAATGGCGGTGGCGTGAGTAGAGGAAAGTGAGATTCCAGTTCCTCAACCATCTTCCGACCGCCAGATCCTAGGTAAACGGGTATGGAGAGGGGCATATGCAGCTCCTCAATACCCGCTGAACGGAAAAATTGGCCCGAAGATATACCTCTCCGACCCCGGAGATTCATGGCGAAAGGAAGCAAGTCATAGCAGTGATCCGCATGCAAATGCGTGATGAAAACTGCGTTCAGATCGATGGGATCCAAAGTGCGACCAACAGCAGTCGCTACGCCAGGCCCGCAGTCAAGGAGGATCCGGCTTCTTTGTGTCGCCACTACATAGCCCGTACACGGTGAACCCATGTAAGGACCTGCGCCGGAGTCCCCTATGACATGCAATTTCAACGGCTCTGAGCTCTACCGATATGGAGTCAAGATTGAATCCGCCTCCTTCTGGATCCGAGTCATGATGGCCTCCGGCTCATTCTGACCGGTGAGGGCTTCCTGCACGGCATCATTTAGGAGACCATACACGCGACCTTGCTGAAAGGTCGAGAACTCTCGCTTAGCGAACTCAAGCTGATCCCTGGCTACGGACGCGCCGGCAAAGTCCGCCATGTACTTCTGCAGCTGCTCCGTTTCCCAAGCTTCAGATGTGGGTGCAACGTATCCCGTTGCCACTGTCCACCTAGCAGCCTGTTCAGGGCGAGTGAGGAATTTGATCAGCTCGAAAGCAGCTCTCTGCTCGGGCTCGGGAGCATCCGAAAATATGTAAAGATTCGCGCCTCCAGTGGCTGCTCCAAGTCGCTTGTTTGCAGGCAACATGGCCACGCCAAACTCAAATGGAGTGTTCTTCCGCAAACCTGAGAGACTTCCGGTACTCTGCCATGCGATCGCGTACTTACCCGCCATGAAAGCCTGGTTCAGTGTTCCGTACGGGATAACGCCGGGTGATTGCACCTTGTGCACTAGAGAAAGATCCGCATACCACTTCAGAGCTTCAATCGCAGCGGGGTCCGAAAAATATACCGCATTGCCATCAGGGCTCGATAACGTGATGCCGTTCTGGATGGCAAGCGATTGAAACATCCAACTTGAAGAGGAGTGAATTCCGATGCCCCACGGGACATCAGTCTTCTGTTGAACCTGAGAAGCAATCTGCACCAGTTCGTCCCACGTCTCAGGTGCGTGATCAGCATCTAAACCCGCTTCCTTGAACAACTCCTTGTTCCATACCTGAACGGCAGTCGAACGCTGAAACGGGATGCCCCACGTTTTGCCTTCGGCATCGCGGCCGTTCTCCATGAACGCCGGAAAGAAGCTGCTTAGCCATTCCCTTTCTTCTGCGGTCTGGACGAGGTCGTCGAACGGTGTGATCAGCCCGCCGTCAATCAGCTCGTACATCTGTGTTGCCTGCAATAAAGCCACTGCAGGTGGATCGCCTGCTTCGACGGAGATTTGTGCTGCCACTCTTACATCGTTGTATCCGCCGGCGTAGACAGCGTTGACGTCGATTTCGGGGTGCTCTGCCTCGAAGTCTGCGACTAGGCCATTAATTACAGCTTCAAGTGGGCCACCCACTGCTATCGGGTACAACATCTCTATCTTCGTCTGGGCTACGGCGGCCGTCGGCATCGCGCCAGACCCACCGGCCAGCATTGCGATCGCAGCTAGGGCACTGAGAAAGCACTTTCTGAAAATTCGAGTGGTTATCATTAGAAGAGACTCCTTTGGTTCCTGCACGTTATCCTGTTCTTACTTCCGGTGAACGAGGAACTCGCAGCCTCGTCATCGAAATTCTCAATCCGTTCGCTATTGCAACCGTCGAACAAATGGACATCCTCAGCCCGGAGCCCGAAGCGGTAACGACGGCCTTTTTCAAGACTTACGGCGCTATGTATTCGCGCCATGAGTGGAACATCGGCACCAATATCCAGCCGAACGAGCTGGTCGGCGCCTAACAGTTCAACGGATGCCAACCGCGCATCGAAACTGATTTCGCCTTGGTCAAGAAGAAGATCCTCAGGCCGAATCCCAAGAACGACCATACGGCCGGTTTCCAAACTACCGTGATCGAGGCCGATGTCGTGCTGGGTGCCTGCTATTTGCAGCCCATTTTCGGAAACGTGGCACGTGAGGAGGTTCATTGGCGGAGACCCAATGAATTTTGCCACATCTGTTCGACAAGGGAATCGATACAGCGTCCAAGGGTCGGCGATCTGATCTACTCGACCTTCGCGCATGACGATGACCTTGTCCGCCATAGTTATTGCTTCGACCTGGTCGTGCGTCACGAAGATGACCGTCAGCCCCAATCGTTGCTGCAGATCCCTGAGCTCATGCCGCATCTGCTGTCGGAGCTTCGCATCAAGATTTGAGAGCGGCTCATCCATAAGGATCAGAGAAGCTCCACTGACCAGAGCTCGCCCAAGGGCCACCCGCTGACGCTGACCGCCTGAAAGCTGCAGTGGCTTCCGACGAAGGAAGTCAGTCAGTTCGAGCTGCGCTGCGACCTCTTCAAGGCACTGATTGCGTTCCTTTCTTGGAACCCTTCTCACCTTGAGCCCGAAGACAATATTTTCAGCCACGGAAAGGTGGGGAAAGAGCGCGTAAGATTGGAACACCATCGCCAACTTTCTGCGCGCAGCCGGTACGTTGTTCACAACGCGGCCGTCGATTACGATCTCCCCCGCCTGAGGTCGCTCAAGCCCCGCAATCAGTCGCAACGCAGTCGACTTACCACAGCCACTCGGCCCAAGGAAGACGACAAACTCGCCAGGTTGCGCCTCAAAAGAGAAATCGAAAAGCACCTGAACCGGCGGCCCACTTCCAGGTGTCGGAAAAAATTTGTCAACACCGCGAAGGGCCAGACTCGTCGCCATGGTTTCATTTCCTGCCCCGGTATCTGGGTCCGATGGTTGCCGGAGGTATCGTTTAACATTTGAAAGAAAAGAAATGCGAAAGTCAATCGAGATCTTGGCGGTTCTAACCTGCCCCCGAAAGGTCCCTCACATTGATATGGAGTTGTAATAGGGGCAACTTCCCGGGAGTAGGTTGTATGTTGCGTGCATCTGTTGCCCCGGCAGCGTGAGTTCTCCGCCTGTTCAGGGTTCTTTGCATTTTTTTCGATCGGAGATTCCCTTCCGAATCCACCTGTGATTCAAGGGCATATGGGTGATTCGCAGCCAAGAGTAGATCAGACCACCATCCCCGGCGCCACGGAGGCGGACGAGATCGCCGCACTCCGGGAACAACTCGCCATGGCTCTTGAACAGCTCGCCGAACGTGACCGGGCAATCGCGGCATTCGAGACACGGTTTTCCGAGCCGGCGGACGAGACCGCCGCACTCCGGAACCAGCTGACGACGGCTCTGGACCGTCTCGCCGAACGTGACGGCATGGTTTTCGTGCTGCGCGAGGAGGTCAGGGCGCTCAAGAACCATCCTCGGCGCCCGGACATGAAGCCGAGCGGCATGGCAGCCTCGGCGGAGGCGGCCTCGTCGAAGAAGAAACGCCGCTCGAAGCGGGGCCGCGGGGCGAAGCGCCACAACCCGAAGGCGACACGGCGGGATGTCATCGTGAGGGCCGAGGCCGAGGCCACGGGTGCGGTCCACAAGGGCTACGCGGTTCACACGGTCCGGGACATCGTCATCCGTGCCGAGGAGGTCCGCTACCTGCGCGAGGTATGGCAACTTCCGGACGGCCGCCGCCTGGTGGCGGAGATGCCGGAGGGGGTTGCCTCTGGCAAGGAGCAGTACGGCTCCGGCCTCAAGGCCTTCGTGGTCATGCTCTATCACCAGGGACAGTCGACGGTGGGCCGCATCACGACGCTCCTGAACGACATTGGGCTGGACATCTCGCGTCGCAAGGTAATGCGGATCCTGAACGAGGACACGGCCGGCATTGTCACCGAGGCAGGGGAGATCCTGAAGGCCGGCATGGACAGCGCTGGCTGGATCAACGTGGACGACACCGGCGCCCGTCACAAGGGCACGAACGGGTTCTGCACGACGGTCGGCAACGACCTTTTCACCCACTTCCGGAGCCGCGGCTCGAAGAGCCGGCTCAACTTCCTCGATCACCTGTGTGCTGACGACAACAACCTGGCCCACAATGACGCCGCATTTGATTACATGCGGCGCATGAAGCTGTCGGGAAAGGTGATCCGGCCGCTGGTGGATCATCCGCGGAAACACTTCCCCGGACGGGACGCCTGGCTCGCCCATCTGGAAACGCCCGGCATCACCCTTCTCAAGATGCACCCGGACCCGGTCCGGGTGGCCACCGAGGGCGCATGCTGGGGCACCATCGCTGCGGCCGGGCGCATTGCCGGGACGGTGATCCTCAGCGACGATGCCGGGCAGTTCAATGTCGGTGACGCGCATGCGCTCTGCTGGGTGCACGCAGAGCGCCTCATCCACAAGACGTTCTGTGCCCCCCACCGACCGCCACCGCGAAGCGCGGGACGCGGTGCAGAACAAGGTCCGGGGCCACTACAAGCTCCTGCTCGGGTACCGGAGAAACCCCGGTGAACGACGACGAAAATGGTTCACGACCCGGTTCGACACGATCTTCACCACGAAGACCGGGCATGTCATGCTCGACCGGCTGCTGGCCCGGCTGGCCGCCAACAAGGCGGAACTGCTCCGGGTGCTCGAGTATCCGGAAACCCCGCTGCACTCCAACGGTGCGGAGCAGGACATCCGGGCCCATGTGACACGGCGGAAGCTCTCCGCCGGGACCCGGAGCGACCCCAATGGCATTGACTTTTGAGAAGATTTTTCGGATATGCCCGGCATTACCATAAGGCTTTGATTTGTTTGGAGAATTTCCGTTCTGCGGGGAGGGCGCGGCGGCGGCTTGCGTCGCTGCGCGGTTTCTGGCATCGTATGCGCGAATCGGTTTGATTCGGGAAGGCTGCGATGGATCCGCGGATCGAGAATCTGAAGTCGACGACGTTTTTAGGCAAGCGGCTGCGGCGCCGCCAGATTGCCGACATCCAGACGACGGTGTCGCTGTATCCGGGGCTGAGCCGGCGGGAGTTGGGATCTACGATCTGCGAGCATCTGGGCTGGTTCACGCCGAACGGCGACTACCGGGTGCAGGCCTGCCTTCGGATGCTGGAGCAGTTGGAGGAGCTGGGCATTCTGAGGCTTCCGGCGAAGCGGGAATCGATGCGCCGGGGTCCGCAGAAGCCGCCGGCGGAGCAAGAGTGCGGGGCGCCGGAGCTTGCAACACCCCACTTATGTATATGGATTTCAGATCAGGTTTGTTCCTTTCAGTGCTTGATAGGTGAGTATTGCCCATTTCAGGCGTACGTAGCCTTGCCAGACTTTTTGGGTTCCCGGCAAGGGCTGCTGTCGTCGAGCGTGAAACCCAACGATCCCTGCGAGGTCGATCACGAAAGTGCGGATATCCGGCCGATGGCCTGGCGGCGCTCGCGCCCGGGGGCCGCCCTGCGCCTTGAGCAGGGCATCCAGGACGTCGATTTCCTCCTGGCTGACGACTTCGCCGGCCGGGGTGTCGGGCTTGTCGCGGGCCATGCGTTCGAGATCGAAGACATGGCACGCGGTGATGGCGTCGAAGACGAGACACTTGCGCAGGTCGTCGGCATGGTCGAGCCGGCGATCCTCGATGCGGGTGCCGGTCTTCAACGCCTTGAAGAAAAGCTCGATGGTCCATCGCAGCACATACCAGCGGATGGCGGTCTTCGCGGTCTCCACAAGATTGCCAACCCCGGCGGCCTCCGCTTCAGGGCGGCTTTCGGCGCCGGCGCTGTCGAGGCCTTCGGTGGTGAGCAACAGCCAGTGCAGGGCGTTCTTCCTGTTGGGCGTTTCGGTTGCCGACACCGCGAGCATCCGGACCGGCGGCTGGCCTGCGGCGGCCTGCGGCCGCGCCAGCATCACTTCGGTGGCGCGGATGTCGATGTGCACGGTGCGCTTTTTGCGGGTGCGCTTGCCCCCGCACGCGGCCAGTTCCAGCGTCTGTGTCGCCAATCGCGGCTGCCCGGCGAGGTGCTCCCACAAATCCGCTTTCCGTCCGTCCTTGAGGATCACTTGCCGCTGCGCCGAACGGCTGGCGCGCACCAGCAGCCTGGCGCCGTCGGATGCCGCCTTGCCCAGCAGTTCCCAAAAATCACCCTCTCGATCGCAGATATTGACCACCCGCGTTCCGGGGCAGGCGGCGGCCAGTTCCTGTGCCCGGTCGAGGCCGCGCAACCAGCGGGCGCTCTCCTTGTCGTTGACATCCGGACCGACATCCATGCCGTCGGCGGTCTTGCCGCTGCGGAACGCCGCGTTCAATTCAAACAGGCCCAACGGGCGTCCGGCCAGGGTGACCGCAAGGCCGGTATGGGCGAGAATGCCGGAGGTTCCCTTGCCGCCGCCGCCCAGCCCGTCAAGGCCGCCAGTCGCCTCCAGCCCGTCATAATTGAGCGTGGTGGTGTCCTGGATGGCAAGAACCGTCGGTTCCAGCCGGCAACGCTCGACCAGCATCTCCTGGTGCGGCCTGCCCATTAGTCAGTTTTTAACTGGACGTATCCAATTGTACAGCGGGCTTTCCTCGCCATTCTTGATCAGGCGCTCCATTGCCTGCGTCGCGACAGCCAGGCGGGTGTAGCCTTCCCAGATCACCTGATGACCGGGTGGTGCGTCATGCTTCCGGTTGAGGTAGCCGCCCAGCCGCGCGATCAGCAGGATCGCGCAGCCAAGCGACAGCGGTGGAACCTCCCGGCCTTTGGCAACCGCCGTTGGAGCGCGGTCGCCGGGTTGCGCGGCAGTCGAGGGAAGAGCAATCCCGCGTTCGATCGCAAAATCGCACAACACCGCGATTTCAACCTTCGAGAACATGGTTTCGGCAAGCAGTTCCGGGGTCTCGCGCCCGAGCAGGGTCAGCGCGGCCAGCCGGTAGGCGATGATCGCGTTGATGGTGACCGCGCGCTTGATCCGTTCCGCTGTCGTATGGGCAATCTTCTCGACATCGCAACCGCTCTTGAGGATCCGGTGATAGTCCTCGATGCGCCAGCGAAGGCCATACAGATCCACCACCTCCCGGGCCTGTTGGTCGGTCGTCACCGACACGGTGGTGATCAAGAGCCATTCGATCCCCTCCGCGCCTTTCGGCGGTTCCGCCTCGTGCACATGGACCACCGACAGCGGCGCCGGCGCCGCGCCAAGGCGCGCTTTCTGTTTCGCCGGCATCGGCATCTCGATGCGCTCCCAGCGCAGCGCGACGCGCGCCAGGCGCGCCTCGCGGCCCGCGAACGCTTTCTGACCGCGCGCCGCCTTGCGCGCAGAGGCCCGGTCAACCTTGACCTCCAGCGCCGCCCGAACCGGCGTCGCACGCATCGTCGCGAACAGCTTGCCGCCATCGCCGAGAACACGGTCGTGCTTCGCCCGCACGAGCAGCGCCGCGCCACCCTCATCGCGATGCGCCGCGAACAGTTCAGCCAAGTCACCCTCGCGATCCATGACCGAAATCACCCGCGTATCCGCGAGATCCGCCACCAGCGCATTGGTGTCGCGCCAGCCCCGCAGCCAGCGCTGCGTCTTCTTCTCCGCCGCCGGCTTGTTCTTGTCCGACTTCCCGTCCGGGGCATCGAATTCGATGCGCGGGATGCCGAGCGGCACCCCCTCCGCGTTCACTGCAAAGGTCGTGTGCATATGCAGCCCCAACGTGCCCGAAGCCCCCTTGTTCTTCGAGATCACCCCGAGACCCGAACAGCCATGATGGGTCGCGAAGTTCAGGTCGCTGCCGTCCTGGATGCAAAGCACCGTCGGGTGTCCCCGCATGCGACGCAGCGTCCGCCCCCGGTGCGTCGCCAGCATCGCCTCCGGCGTCAACGCCGACTCGTCAGGCCGCTCGATCATTCGATAATATCCCTGCACCGCCGCCGCATCGCCACAGGCGGCGGAAAAGAACGTCTTCGCCGGCGCCGCCGCCTGGATTGCGGCGCTTTTCACCAGCCGCTTGCACAGCGCCGCATTGCCGACCGGCGCAGCGCCGAATTCATTTGCCGCCCAGTTCTCCCGGTCCAGCCCGTCACCCGGGCCAAGTACCCGCGGGGTCGGCCGCGGCGGCGCAGCGCCCAGCCCGGCAACCCCCAACTGCCGTCGCCAGTTCCGGGCCAGCGGGTACATGTAGATCGCCTTCGCCGGCACGCGGGCGCCCGCCGCAGCGCGCCGGCCGCGGCCCGCCGTCTCGCCGACATAGGTCCAGTTCGCCGCCCGCAGGCTGACCCCGCTCTGTCCCGGCCCGACAAAGGTCTCGACCAGAAGCGGTGCGACACCATAGCGCGCCGCGTAGTCACCGGCCATCGCACGCAGGCACAGGCTGAGCGCCTTCGAGGCCAGGTTCCGGCACCCGGTCCCGGGACGGACAAGAAAACGTGACAGCCCCACTACCCGGTCAAGATGCGCCTCGCGGCGGCCCGCGTCCCATCCGATCCAGCGGTCGCGCGGCTGCAGCGCCAGCGCCGAGGCGGCGAACAGGCAGCCGCCGAGCCAGCCGTGCTCCGAGCCGATCAGATACCGAAGCTGCCGCCCCACATGCACAACCGCCCCCTGCGGATGTTCCCGCCGCATCATCTCGTTGAACCGGCGCCGATCCGCTTCCTCATCGACCCGCAGCGCCACAAGACCGTCGATCCGGTCGACACGATCCGGAACATCGACCGCCGCCGGAACCGGCTCGGCCAAGCCTTGCGCCGTCCGCCCGACACCGGAACCGGGACCTGGCGGCGGCAGCACAATACCCCCCGCACGCTCAAGCTCCCGCAGCGCCGACAGGCATCCCGCCTCCTGCAGCCGGCCACGCGGATCGCGGAAATCGAAACGCGCGCAAACCTCGCGCACCAAAGCCGAGCGACCGGAAAACACATCCGGCGCCGGAAGCGCCGCCAATGTCTCCCGTCCTGCTTCCGAAAACAGGGTGCGGCGAATCAAATTCTGTGCAAGCATGCACCCTGATAACAGGTGAATTAAAAAAAGTCCAGCAGCAAAAAGCGCAATGGGCAGGGTGCGGCTCCAGGATGTGTTCCATGCTCACCTTCCCGTTCGACAGCAAGCGATAGGCCGCCTTCTGCTCCGCCCGGGCCGGAAAGATCACCGGAAGCGACTCGCCGAGATGCCGCAGCCACGCCCGGCCCATGCGCACAATCCGGTCCCGAATCCGGCCATCGGTATGGGTGCTGCGGCCATACTCCCGGCAGGCCCAATCCGTGTCTGCGTCCAGGTACAGGGAAGGAGCCGTGCCGATCGTCCGCTTCGGCGCCCGGCGCAACGCTTCGCGCCAGCCGGCCGACAGCGGCTTCATCCAGACGCTTCGTCTTACCCCCGGCGCCTCGCCGGCGCAATCCGGCCGCCGTCCCTCGGTGCGCTGCGGACAGCAGCGCCACCGCGCTGCCCGATAACAACGACCGGAATAGCCGGGGCTGATATAGGTGAAGGCCATCACCGGCCGCACCGCGTACGCCGCCTGCCAGTCTTCCGCCAACCGATCGCTCGCCATCCGCAACACCCGGGAAGCGAGGCCGTGCACCCGCACCCCCGGAAGAATCAGGAACCGGTGATTACAGACCACCCGCGGCAGGTTGGCGGCCCGCGCATCCGGCGACCAGCCGATGAAGGCGTCGCGCGCCTGCTGGTGCCAGCCCGCCGACGAAAACCCGATGCCGCCGAGGCAGCCATGCGTCGCCGACCGGATCCAATACCGCAACTGACCGCCCGGAGCCCGCGCCCAGCCCTGCGGATGATGCGTCGCCATCATCGACTCCCACCGCCGCCGGTCCGCATCTCCGCCCAACGCCTCCAGCGTCAGCTCGCCACAAGCCCGCAACGAACACCGAAGCGCAAGGTCCGGGAAATCCGTTGAAGGCGCCGGCCGCCGCGCGTCCGCCTCGAAATTCGGCGCCGACCGCGCCGCCGGCAAAGCCAGCCCAAGCTTCGACGCAAGAACCGGCAACGCCTTCGCCGCCGCCGAAACGCACAGCTGCCCGCAGCGATTGCGCCAGTCTTCATGCGCGCACAACGAACGCGTCAGAACATTCCGCGTGATACCCTGTTCCCGGAGCGCACCCTTCAGCCACTCGATGGTGGTGGAACGAAACTGATGAAGACCAACCTGCATACCCTCCATATAGACGAATCACATGGCTGATACAAGTACGGATCCTTGAAAGGCGCCGGAGGCGGCGATCGCGTGCGGGCTGCAGGAGTTGGCGCCGCTTTCGCTGCGGTTGGCGACGGAAGCGGCGGACATC
This sequence comes from Rhodobacterales bacterium, assembly GCA_965219495.1. Lineage (GTDB taxonomy): Bacteria > Pseudomonadota > Alphaproteobacteria > Rhodobacterales > CAZPXZ01 > CAZPXZ01. The sequence continues at coordinate 4,045,117 of OZ244777.1, read as the reverse complement.
GAGGTCTGGAATGGATTGGTCGATCGGCATCATTACCTCGGCTACCGGCGGCCGTTCGGGCGCCACTTGCGGTACTTCCTGCTGGACGGGCAGGGCCGCCGGCTGGGCTGCCTTCTGTTTACGGCCGGCGCGACGCAACTGCCTTGCCGGGACGCGTGGATCGGCTGGGGGGAGCGGGAGCGGGCGAAGCGCCTGGAATGGGTGGTCTGTCACAGCCGGTTCTTGCTCTTTCCGTGGGTCCGGGTGAAGTGCCTGGCTTCGAAGGCGTTGTCGATGGCGCTGCGGCGGCTTGCGGAGGACGGGGCGGCGCAACACGGTTACCGTTCGGTGCTGGTGGAGACCTTTATCGACCCGGAGCGGTTTGACGCCACCTGCTACCGGGCGGCCAATTGGCGGCGCATCGGGCGCAGCAAGGGGCGCCCGGGCGAGGAGGCATCGGGGGGCAAGAGCCGCAAGGAGGTGTACGTCTACCCGCTGGCGAAGCGCTGCCGGGAGGTGTTGCGGAACGGGCCGCCGCCGGCCTTTGCGCAGGAGGATGCGTTTTTGCGGCTGTGGGGCAACGTGATCGGAACGGTGGTCCGGGTCGCCAATGAGCACGACCGGCTCTGGCAGCAGCGTCGGCGGGTGCTCAACACGCTGCTGGTGACGCTGTTCGTGTTCCGGCTGGTGTTCTCGAAGGACCGGCAGGGCTACGCGACCACCGTGGCCGAGCTTTGGGAGCAGTGCCGGATGATGGGGATCGCGTTGCCGCAGGCCACTCCGGTTGCGGCGTCGGCGATGTGCCGGGCGCGGGCCAAGCTGGACGAAGGCCTGTTCCGGCGCCTGCACGGCGAGATTCTGCGGGAGGCCGGCGCGGCCGATGCGGGCAAGCGTTGGAAGGGGCGCCGGATATTCGCGGTGGATGGCTCGAAGCTGAACCTGCCGCGGCAGTTGCGGGCGAATGGCTACCGGACGCCGTCCGCGCAAGCCTGGTATCCGCAGGGCCTGTTGAGTTGCCTGTACCAGTTGCGGGCGAAGATGCCGGTGGACTTCGACCTCCACGCCCACGGCAATGAGCGGGCGGCGGCGCTCGGCCACCTGCCGGCGCTGTCCGAAGGCGACGTCGTGGTGTACGACCGCGGCTACTATTCCTACGAACTGCTGCACGCGCATGTGGCGCGGGGCCTGCATCCGGTGTTCCGGTTGAAGGCGAAGGCCGGCAGCGCCTTCGACGCGTTCCTTGCCGGCGACTGCGCCGACAGCGTGGCCGAGGTCGCGCCGGGCCGGGACACCTTGCGCGCCTTGCGCGCCAAATACCCGGGCGTCAGCTTCGGGCCGCTCCGCCTGCGGCTGGTCAAGTACACCGCCGGCGGCACCCGCTTCGCGCTGGCGACGACGCTGCTCGATGCGGAGACAACCCGCATCGAAGACCTCGCGGCCCTCTACCATGGAAGATGGGGCATCGAGGAGCTGTTCAAGATCAGCAAGGGCGCCCTGGGCGTCGAGGACTTCCACGGCCAAAGCGAGCGCGCGGTGAAACAGGAACTGTTCGCGCACTTCATCCTGATCACCTTGACCCGGCTGTTCGCCAACCAAAGCGAAGACTGGATGAACCGCGGCCGCCAAGGCGGCCCGAAACCGGCGATGGCCGCCAACTTCAAGAACAGCCTGGCGACGGTGGCCAGGAATATCGAGGTCCTGCTGCTCCAGCACGCCACCGCGCTCAGCGAAACCGTCACCCGGATCGTCGAGGGAATTACCGCCTGCCGACAGCGCCTGCGACCGAACCGGTCGTATCCCCGGCGCTCCCGGAAGCCGATCGGCAAATGGAGCCGGAGAAAGGTTCCGAAGGCCCGCGCAACCGCATAGCCCGCAAGAAAACGCAGTAATCCGCCCCCGACGAACTGCGATTCCTTAAGTGAATGGATGAATCCGCTAAGTGAATGCCATTGGGAGCGACCCGGGCCGCGCACCGATCAGCGGATCTCCAGGTAATGCAAGGACAGGGATTTGCGGACACGCCTGCTTGGCAAAGCGAGGCATCGCAAATGGCCTTGCGCATTACCCAATACAAAATCAGCCTTGTGAAACGAAAAGCGCCGCGATTGCCGTTTGAGTCAATGCACTCCCGTGATCATGGAGACAATCTCGTTCTCGTTGCTGTGCGCGGTCTCGCGAACCCCGATCTGCACGCCTTGGCGCAGGACGCAAACGCGGTCGGACAGCCGGAATACCTGGTCCAGGCGATGACTGATGAGCAATACGCCGAGGTTCCGCGCCTTCAGGCTTGCAATGATTCCTTCGACCTTGGCGGTCTCCGCCACTCCAAGCGCGGCGGTCGGTTCGTCGAGAAGAATGATCTTGCTCGCCCAATGCGTTGCCCGGGCAATGGCCACACCCTGTCTTTGGCCACCCGACAAGTCCCGGATAATCGCACGCACCGACGGCACCTGAACGTCCAGCTGGCGGATCAGCTTCTCCGTTTCACTGACCATGGTCTTTCGGTCCAGCAAGTGCAGACGTTTCTTGAGAATTTCGCGGCCAAGAAACAGGTTCATATAGACCGGCTGCTGGTCGGCAAGCGCCAAGTCCTGGTAGACGACCTCGATGCCCCGCGAACGGGCCATGCTTGCGTCCGCAAAATTTACCGGCGCGCCGTCAAGTTCGATCGTTCCGGCCGTGGGCGCGTATACTCCGGAGACGATGTTCACAATCGTGGACTTGCCGGCGCCGTTGTCCCCGACCAAGGCCACGATTTCACCGGCATGCAGTTCCAGGGAAAACCCCTTCACGGCTTCAATGCCGCCGAACGTTTTTTGGATGTCGGTCAACCGCAGGACCGGCGCCCGGCCGACGTTCGAATGGGAATTCATGCTGCCGTCTCCAGGCTGGCGAGACTTGCGGGGATTCCGAACCCGTCTTCAACGGACTCAACGACGGGGGAAGCGCGCGAAACCCCGGAAATCCCGGCCACGAGCGCCCGCGTGACGAACGCTTGTCCCCGAAAGCCGAATATCACCGTGTTCCCGGTCTTCGGTCTTGGCGCGCCGGAAGCATCGATCATGCCGTAGTAGTCGATGGCCGAAGGCGGCGGGATATTCACGCTCGCCATCGCAGATGCCGCCGTTGTCGGTTCCGAGGCGACAATCGCCCGCACGTCATAGTCCGGAAACACCGGGTCGATGTAGAGTCCGCCGCCGAAGCAGTGGGCGTAGCCGCCATGCATATGCGAGATTTCCGTCAGATAGAGCATCGCCGGCCGCTCCCGCAGGTCCTGAACGGCATGCAGGGGGGTCGTCCCATGAAATCCGTTGCCCGGTTCGCATTGCGTCGCGCCGGCGTCCGCCAACATGCCAAGCACCGCGGAGGAGGTGGTTCCGGGAGCGTTGATCTCCACGTGTCCGCGCCCGGTCTTCGCCAAGGCTTCCGCCGCATGCGACAGCGTCCTGAGATTCCGCGTGGGAAACACTGCTTTCGCCTCGTGGTCATACAAGAGCGCCGGAAAGCTCGTCACACCGGCGAAACTTGCGCCCTCCAGTTCGTCGATCCAGTCCGCCACGGCCACAATCCCGTGGTCGGCGAAACCCCCTTCGTGTCCAAGGTAAAACGTATCCGAATCTCCGTAGATGCGGGCAAGCAGATCCTGGTTCCGCCCGCTTGCGGCAGCAGACGAAGCCGCTTCCCTCGCCTTGTCCTCGCTGAAGACCGTCCAATAATCCGGTTGAATTCTGGATGCGGCGTAGATCGCTTCCCGCCGCGGCACCTGAACCAGGTGCCCGAGATGTCCAACCTTCAGTCCGGCACGCTCACAAGAGATCGCACAGGCCATGTCGACGGCGACCGATCTCTCGACTCCGCCGCGGAGCAGCGCCTTGCAAAAGCCGCTGTTCCGACCGACCTGCTTGGTCATCGCATAGGTCTTCATTCCGAGACGGTCCGCTTCCGCGACAATGATCCGGGCATTCTCTTCGATTGCGTCCAGATCCAGCACGTAGGAATTTGCCGGAATTTCCCCCGCCTGGTGCAGCTCGATTGCCGCTTCGATGAATCCCGGGTTCCTGCGCCGCAGCACTTCCAGAAACATGAGAGATTTCTCCTATCGGTTGACGTCCCGCAACGACACGGCCACCGCCACGAGTATGATCAGGCCACGGACGATCATCTGGTCCGAAACGGAAAGCCCCATGAGGATCAGCCCGTTGTTCAACATTCCCATCAACAAGGAGCCGACAAGTGCTCCGACAATCGAGCCCTTGCCCCCTGTGAGCGCCGTGCCCCCAACGATGACCGCCGCGATCACCGTCAGCAGGTCGCTTTCGCCAAGCGTGTACTTGGCGGCCTGGATCCGGCCCGCGTAAAGAAGGCCCGCAAGACCTGCACAACCGCCGCTCAACGCCAGCACCAGCAACCGGATTCGGGGCACCTTGATTCCGGCCGCCTGGGCGGCCCTCGGATTGTCCCCGGTTGCGATCACATGCGCACCGAAGCGGCTTTGCCTGTAGAGGATATGGCCGAGTACAACCGCTCCGAGCGTCCAGAGAACCAGGGAGGGAATTTCGAACGCCTTTCCGGAACCGAAAAACCCCGTGAACGTCTCGTTGACCACGGGAATGGATCTGAGATTGGTGAGCGTGCGGGCGACACCGGCGAAGAGCCCCATTGTCGCAAGCGTCACGAGAAACGACGGCAACCCCAGATACGCAACCATCAAGCCGTTGAATGCCCCGATCGCGAGGCCCGCGCCCAATCCGGCCGCGATACCCAGGAACATTGGGTATTCCTGCATCACCACGGCTCCCGAAAGCGCGGAAACTGCCACGATCGACCCGAACGAAAGATCGATCTCTCCCGCGGACAGCACGAAAACCAGCCCGATGGCCATCAAGGTGGCCGGCGCCGTTTGCAGGACGATGTTGGAAAGGTTGCGGGTGGTCAGGAAGCCATCTTGGCCGAGCGTCACCGCAAAAAAGAGGAAGATCGCAAAGAAGCCGAAATATACGACGTACTCATGCAGATCGAGTTTTCGGACGGTGGACTTCCACGGGTCCATGGGAAAGCTCCCGAGTTCGTCTTCCGGCCGGAAGCTTCCAATCAAATTGGCTCTCCGGCCGGCGCGGCGCGCCGGCCGGAGAGATTAGCCGCGCACCTACTGAATGGCAGCAAGCACGCTCTTCGGTGCGTCGGTGCGCAACGACCGCTGCCACGCTTCGGCAACATTGTCGGCGTTGATGGTCAAGGCCGGCGCAACCACGAACGGAGGCGATCCCTCTCCGATCAAGGCACGAGCCCCCGCAGCCGCCATCGTGCGGCCGAGTTCGTACGCTTCATCGGCCACGATCGCCGCGACATTGCCGCCTTTCACCATGTCAAGCGCGATCGGTTCCGAAAGATCCAGGGTCACCAGCTTCGTGGTGGTGTTGCCGTTAGCGCGAAGCGCCGCGAGCACGCCTTCGGCCGGTCCGGACCACGGAGCGTAGATTCCCCCGATGTCCGGGTTTTGGAGAAGCATTGCATTGGCGATTTCCTCCGCGCGCGCAGGATCCGCAAGGCCTTGCTCGGCAACGATGCTGATACCGGGATAATCGTTTTCGATGGTCGACTTGAAGGCATTGTCGCGCTGGTTGGTCACGTAGTAGGCGGCATCGTGAAAGATCCAGCCAACCGTGCCCTCCCCGCCCATGGCGGACGCAAGGGCATCCGCTGCCTGCTTGCCCATCTGGAAGAGGTCATCGGTGACGATGGCCGCGTAATCCGCGGGATGCTGGAAGCCCTGGGGCGTGTTCGAAAGGAAGACGAGCGTTACGCCGGCAGCCTTCGCCTCCTGCAGCGCGGCGGCGGATGTCACCGGATCGAGCGGCAGTGAGATGATGATGTTGGGGTTCTTCGCAAGCACCGTTTCGATATCGCTCCGCTGCTTCGCTGGATCCCATTCGGCACTGGTCGTCGCGACAATTTCAATCCCCAGCCGGTTGAATTCGTCGGTGATGCCGGCAGTGACTGCGCTGACAAAGTCCGACAATTCATGCCAGGACAGCGCCGCGCGGTAGTTTCCCGCCTGTAGCGTGGCGAGGGCGCTGTCGGGCACCGTAACCTCCGACGACGGCGTCGCCGTTTCGCCCATTGGCCCCATGGTCTGGGCATTGGCGGTCGCACCTGCGGCAATTGTCAGGGCTGCCGCCACCAGAATCATATTCCTGAGTTTCATGTTCTCCTCCGTTGCAAGTTGGGTGGGTTCCTACTGCCTGGAAACGCCGCAATAACTCGCCATGAACATCGCGAATGCGACAATCGCGCCGATGTATTCGCCGACGCTCACGCGCTCTTCGAGCGTGTGGCAGTTCGTGATGTCGCCCGGCGCGCAATACACCGCCGGACAACCGATTTCGTTGATCAGAAACGGGGTTTCCGACCAGTAAGGCGCTCCCTCGATCCGGCCGCGGCCGGGAATCACCTCCGCCATCGCCGCGCTCAGCATGCGAACAGCGGTCTGTTCCGAATCGACCTCCGCCGCAGATCCTCCGAAGCGGTGATCGCGGCCCGCCGGATATCCGATTTCGAACTCGACCCCCTCCCCCTGCACCGAATTGTGGAGAACCGCCTCAAGTTCCGACACGGCGGCGTCGAGATCTTCTCCGGGAAGCAATTTTCGAATCAGGGAGAAGGAGCATTCGCCCGGAACCGCGATGTATCCCCCGCCCTCGAGATGCGTGACGAGTACGAATGCCCGGCCGACGAGTTCGTGTTCCGAGCGAGTCGAGATGGCGTCGGAGTGCTCCCAAACTGCATGCAGCGCCTTGTGGGCCGCCTTGATTGCGTCAATGCCTTGCTCGGGAATCCCAAAATACGCGGATTTGCCCGTGACCTTCACTTCAGCAATGAAAAAGCCCATCTGCGCCGTGCACACCGCCAACCGGGTCGGCTCGACGTACACCGCAAAATCCGGTTTCGAAATCTCGCCGGCAGCCACGCGGCGGGCGTACTCCTTGGCGCCTGCGCTTGCGCCGGTTCCGGGCTCGCCGCTTTCCTCGTCGCCCACGAAAGCAAACGCGACATCGCCCCTGAGACGCAGGCCTACGCGGTCCAGGAGTTCCAGCGCCGCGAGGCTCGAACAGATTCCCGCTTTGAGATCGCCCGCGCCGCGGCCCCAGACTTCGCCGTCAACGCTTGCGGCGCCAAAGGGACTCTCCCGTTCCGTCCCCGCCCATCTCTCCTTCCATCCCCGGACATGGACCGTATCGGTGTGCCCCATGAAAAGCAGGCGATTGCCGCCGGCGTTTCCCTTTCGATCTCCCCAAATGTTCTGTCGCTCCGGCGCAAAATCCGCCCGCGCCGGATCCAGGCCGAGCTCCTCCATCTTGGGCTGCAGGTAGTTGACGAAATTCGCCTCGTTTCCGGTCACGCTCTCCCGCGCCACCGCGCCGCGAAGCAACGCAAGCGCATTATCTGTATCGACCATCTTGAAGAGTTCGCGTTTGAGGCCATGCAGCGAAGTCATTGCGCCCGGCTCGCGAAATTCACGATCATCGCCGGCGGAAGAGCGATTTCCGCACCCGGGGTGCCCCCCGAAAACAGCGCATCGTGCAGATGGTTGAGGCCCACGGCGGCGCCCCCCACGAGGGCGGCATGCGCCTCCAGGTCCGAGACCAGGACATCGACGGGTTTCGGGGAGCAATGCGGTAACAGCCTGCGCACGCGCTCCACCAATTCCTGCCGCTGACCGATGGATCCACCGAGGATGACCTTCGCGGGATTCGTGATGGCGCAGATCGCGGCGATCCCCCTCGCTACGTATCGGGCGGTTTCCTCAAGCGTTTCGAGCGCGCCTTCTTCACCCTTGTTAACTGCCTCGAAGACTTCCGGGACTTCGGACTGCCTGCCGGTCCGCGCCTGGAAACGCGACCGCATGCCGACGCTCGCGGCCACGCGTTCCAATGCGCCCACGCGGAGCGATTCCGTCTCGAAGGGATCGGCCCCGAAGGGAAGGAATCCGAGTTCCCCGGCCGCGTTCGCAGATCCCCGAACGAGTTCTCCCCCGACCAGGATTCCGGCGCCGATTCCCGTCCCTAGCTTGATGTAGGCGAGGTCGTCGACCCCCGCACCGACTCCGATCCAGTGCTCCCCGAGCACGGCGAGATTGACATCGTTCTCGAGAATCACCTCGACTCCGAGGTCATCCGCGAGCATGCCCTGTACGTCGAGTGTTTCGAACTCGGCGATGTTCGGCGCCATCATCACCCGCCCGGTCTCGCGTTCCGGAACTCCGGGTACCCCGACTACTGCAAGCTTCACGCGCTCGAACCCGATCCCGCTCTTTTGCGCGGCGCCCCTGCAAAGCCTTGCGATCTGCCGGATGACCGCGGAGCCACCGCGTTCATCCGTGGACTCCGAGAGTTCGGCAAGGATCTTGCAGGAAAGATCCGCGATCGCCGCGCGGGTCATGGTTCCACCAAGATCTACGGTCGCGATGCAGGCGGCGTCCGCGACAATTTCGTAAGTGACCGCGCTTCGCCCCACATGGCCGCTGGTGCGCCCGGTTTCCTGGATCCAACCGCCATCTTCGAGCTTGCGGGCGATTTCGGAGACGGTTTGCTTCGAGAGTCCGGTTTGCTTGGCGATGCTCGCCCGTGAAATCGGGGCGCAATTGACCACGGCCTCCAGCACCATGCAGGTCGAGAGTTTCCGCGAGATGTGAGAACTGTTCCGCACGGCCCGCCAATTAATTCGTTCGGTTACCGAACAAAATAAATTTTCGTCGACCGGTTGTCAACATGACGGGCCGATTCGACATCGAATTGGCCAACATCCGATCAGGGACTCCCGTGCTCAAACGATCGTGAAAGTGTTTTCTCGCCACTCCGTATCCGGCGCGGCCAATTCCGGCGCCGTGAGCGGAAATCGGCCCTAGAACGGACGGATTACCGTGTCCGCGTAACCTTCTTCAGTCTCGACGGAGCGTCCGGGTCGACGCCAATTCTGGTGGCCAGGCGTTCGACAAACGCGTAGAAAGTCGTGATCTGACAAATCGGAACCAGAAGCGGGTGCGGCGCCTCTGCGGTGCGCAGGCCACCTGCCGTTCGTTGCCCCGATTCAACCAGAAACACTTCCGCCCCTCTCTGCTCCATGACATCGGCGGCGTGCAGGATGCTGGGACGGCTCTCGTCCAACTGGGCGAACACAAACGCCGCGAAACGGCTGCGCGCCAGGACGACCGGGCCATGCTGCAATTCGGCCGCGCTGAATGCTTCCGCATGCAGCCGGCAGGTTTCCTTGAATTTGAGCGCGGCTTCCTGGGCGATCGCCAGGCCGGGTCCCCGGCTGACGGTAAAGAGTGAAGGAACATCCGGAATGGCTTCCAGCGCGACCGGCCACTCGTACGCCAGGGCGTCGCGCAGGGCGTCCGGAAGCCGCCGCAGGGCTTCGAGGAGGAACTTGTCGTTCGCGAGCGACGCAACCAGAAAGGCTACGGCAACCAGGCTGGCAACGAAGGACTTGGTTGCGGGAACCGCGACCTCGCTCCCGGCCAGGAGAGGCAAGACGCAATCCGCATCCTCGGATAGCGGTGAACAAGTCGCATTGAGCACGGCGATCGTTCTTGCTCCCCCGATTCGCGCATTTCTCTGCAGCTGCGCCAGGTCGGGACTTTCGCCGGATTGCGAGATCGTCAGGCACGCCGCGTTTTCCAGCCTGAGCTCTTGCCGGTAGAGGGAGCCGATGGAAGGCGGAACGCTTGCGACCGGAATGCCCAAACGCGATTCCGCGAGAAACTTGAAATAGGCGGCCGCATGATCCGAACTTCCCCTGGCGCAAGTCACGAAGAAGCGGGGCGCGAATTTTCGCAATCGCTCGCCTTCCTTGATGTAGAGGGGGGCTCGATACCCGCACTGCCTGGCGGCAATATCGGGGATCTGCGAAATTTCCCGGGCCATCTGAGACCGTGCTCGCTTGCTCACGAGCGCCCTACTCTCATTTGTTCAGTGGAAGTCACCATGCTGGACGCCGCTTTCCCCGGTTCACGTTGCACCGACATGCAACAAGCGTTCGTCAAGATGAGCGCATGCATGGCGACTCGCTCCCGGGGTAGTCTGCGGATTCGAGCTTTGCCGATGCCCGTGTTGGCAAAAGCAGTCAACAAGCGCATCCGTTGGACGCACCGGTAATGGTCGTGATCGCAGGACGGATCGGCGGTCTTCGCCAATCGGCATCAGACCCGCGCGTGCCTGAATTTCCGCACCTGTTCGAGCAAGCCTGCGCTCCCGGCCGAAACCCCAGACTCCGAACAAGTTCAGGCGAGCACAACGCCGACGCGACGGCGCCCGGCCGGCCGCGAACCGGAGCTAATTTGCCTTCGCCTTGTACGCCTCGATCGCTTCCTCCAGCTCGTCGTACTCTTCGCAGCTGAACCAGCAGATGTCGTCCAGCGCCTCCAGCTGCCCTACCGCTCCCTCCAGGTCGCCGATCAGGAGATACGCCTCCCCAAGGTATTCCCGCGCTTCCTTGTGGTTCGGGTCGATCGCGAGCGCCTTTTCGTAGTTGGCGAATGCGCTCTCAAGGTCTCCGGTGTGGCGCTGGCTGAAGGCCAGCATGTTCAGCGCGTCCGCATCCTTCGGGTCCAGATTCACGGCCTCTTGGAAATGACGAACCGCCAGCGCCCAATCCTTGTTCCCGGCGGCAGCCTGTCCGTCGCGAAATGCCTGAATCTGCGCCGGATCGGTAGCATCCTCGGATGGACCCGCGCTCCCCGCCGCCATCGCCGAGACGCAAAGGCCGATCGAAAACAAGGCGGTCAAGACGATAATACGCAAGTCAATCATGGTGTTGAAACTCCAGGCTTGCCTCCGGGAACGCCCTGGCTGAAAAGCCGCGCTTTCTGATATCGGAGCATGTCAAAGTGTCTGCAATGTGACTGACGTATCTTGGGGGACCATCCGGCAGCCGCGAGAGAAAGTCCAAGGTCTTCGGAATCGTTCCGAATCGAACCGGGACATCCTTGGAGCGGGTGAAGGGAATCGAACCCTCATCTTCAGCTTGGAAGGCTGCGGCTCTACCATTGAGCTACACCCGCGCCTGGGTCCTGGTGGAGGGGACTGGATTCGAACCAGTGTAGGGTTACCCCGCCGGATTTACAGTCCGGTGCATTTGTCCACTCTGCCACCCCTCCGTGCGGACGGAACGCGGGAGACTCGCGTTCCTCGTGGACAGCCAAACAGGAGATACGCGACGATGGTTTATCCGGCCTACCCCTCGCCTGTCAACGCCTGTCCAGCCCATCGATGAACGAGAACTTGCAATCGAAGCCGCAAGCCCGGCGTGGTGAGCGAAGCTACTGGATGTTCGGCAGGCACACGGTGGCCGCCGCCCTCGCAAATTCCGAGCGTCGCATCCGGCGCCTCCTGCTGACGCGAAACGCATCCCATGCCTTTCGGGCCTGGCTTGAGGAACCCAGGCTGGAACTCGCGGAACCTCGTCAAATCGCAAGGATTCTCGGGCCGTCCGCCGTTCATCAGGGCGCCGCAGCCGAAGTGCATCCGTTGCGCGCCGACGCGGAGCGGGTACTGGACAGCTTCGCCGCGGGAAACAGAAGTTCCGTCGCCATCGCGCTCGACCGCGTCACGGACCCGCGAAACGTGGGGGCCGTGCTTCGTTCCGCGTGGGTGTTCGGCGCCTGCGCGGTTCTTGCCCCCTCGCGGGGCGCTCCGCTCGAAAGCGGAGTACTCGCGAAGGCGGCTTCCGGAGGGCTCGATTCTGTCCCCTACCTTCGCATCGGAAACCTGGCCACATGCCTCTCGCGACTTGACCAGGCCGGCGTGAAGATCATCGGGCTCGATGCTTCGGCTGCCGACTCCATCGAGACCGCGGTGGCAACGACCGCGGATCCGCCGGCTGTTATCGTGCTGGGCGCGGAAGGCGGCGGATTGAGGCGGCTTACCCGCGAACGCTGCCATATGCTCTGTCAAGTTCCGTCCACGAGCGGAGCACCCAGCCTGAACGTTTCGAACGCTGCCGCGGTGGCGCTTTACGCCTATCGTTCCCGGAATCCCGGGTTTGGACACACGACGGCCACACTGGGTGATGATATTCGCCCGACAGTTTGATAGGGTTCGCCGCGCCGCAGCGGCCGGCCCGAACCAGGAGAAGGAACCATGAACCACGTTACAAGGCGCATGTTCGGCGCTGGCGCAATCGGATTGGGACTCGCGGCCGTGTCCGGCGGAAACGCGATGTCCGCAGAGGATCCCGTTTACTCCAGGAGAGGCCTGGCAATTCGCGGAACCGACCCCGTTGCGTATTTCTTGGAACAGCAACCCGTCGAAGGAAAGCCCGAGTTCGAACACGAGTGGAATGACGCCACTTGGCGGTTCGCCAGCGCCGGGAACCGCGATCTCTTCATTGCGGATCCGGAGGCCTACGCCCCGCAATATGGAGGCTACTGCGCCTACGCGGTTTCGAAGGGGTATACCGCAAGCATCGTTCCCGAAGCCTGGACGATCGTCGACAACAAGCTCTATCTGAACTATTCGCTTGGCGTAAGGAACACGTGGAGCAAGGATATCCCCGGGAACATCATCAAGGCCAACGCGAATTGGCCGGGCGTGCTGAAATAGTCCTGTCCTGATTCACGGCCTGCATGGAGAGAGGTTGCGAACATGCCGGAAACGCACAAGAACGCCGATATCGGCACCGTGCTTCGGGATACCCGGACCATTGCGGCCGTGGGCGCTTCCCCAAACGAGGTGCGCCCAAGCTATTACGTGGTGCGCTATCTTCGGCGCAAGGGATATACAGTGATCCCGGTAAATCCCGTCGCCGCGGGCCGCAAGCTTTTCGGGGAAGAATTCCTGCCCTCGCTTGCCGACATTCCACGCGAGCGCGATCCTATCGACATGGTGGAAATCTTCCGCGCAGCCGAAGCGGCTCCCGGTGTCGTCGAGGAAGCGATCCTTCATCTGAAGGATCGCGGACTCCGCACGATCTGGATGCAACACGGGATCGTGAGCGAAGAAGCGGCGCGCCTGGCAAGGGAAGCGGGACTTCGAGTGGTGATGAACCGTTGTCCCAAGATCGAGTACGCGCGGCATTTCGGGGAACTCGGATGGGGCGGCATCAACACCGGCATTCTGACTTCCCGGCTCGACTAGGCCGCCTCCACGCTCCAGACTTCAACATCACGAGAAAGCCATGCAGGACGAAGCACCTCGCTACGGATTCGAAACGCTCCAACTTCACGCAGGCACCCGGCCGGATCCCACCACGGGCGCCCGGCAAACGCCAATTTTTCAGAACACCGCCTATGTTTTCCGCAATGCGGACCACGCGGCAGCGCTCTTCAATCTCCAGGAATACGGCTTCCTCTACAGCCGCCTGACCAATCCCACGGTTTCCGCGCTGGAAGAGCGGATTGCCGCGCTTGAGAACGGCATTGGCTCCGTAGTCTGCTCCTCCGGCCACAGCGCGCAGCTGCTGGCGCTCTTTCCGTTGATGTCGCCGGGCCGGAATTTTGTTTCCTCGAATCGCCTCTACGGGGGTTCCGTCACGCAATTCTCCCACACGTTCCGCAAATTCGGATGGGAGGCAAGACTTTTAGACTTCGATGATCTGGATGCCGTGAAGGCGGCTGTCGACGACAATACGCAGGCGCTGTTTTCCGAGAGCCTCTGCAATCCCGGAGGGTCGGTCACTGACATGGCCGCGATTGGCAAGATCGCGGCAGATGCGGGTATTCCCTATATCGTTGACAATACCCTTGCGAGCCCGTGGCTTTGCCGACCGTTCGAGCATGGTTGCGACCTCATCGTGCACTCGACCACGAAATACCTATCCGGCAACGGCACCACGCTGGGTGGCGCGGTCGTGGACAAGGGTACGTTCAACTGGTCCGCGTCGGAGCGCTTCCCGTCCCTCTCGGAACCGGAAGCCGCCTATCACGGGCTGGACTTTCACGAAACTTTCGGGAACCTGGGCTACACGGTGCATGGCCACGCGGTGGGTTTGCGCGACCTCGGAATGTGCCAGGCTCCCCAAAACGCCTTTCTCACGCTCCTGGGAATAGAAACACTGAGCTTGCGAATGGAGCGCGCGAGCCTCAACGCTCTGCACGTTGCGGAGTGGCTTGAACAACGCGCGGAAGTCGACTACGTGAGCTATGCAGGCCTGCCGTCTTCCCCGTACCGAGAACTCGCGAAGCGGTACATGAGGAATGGCCTGGCCGGTTCCGTTTTCACCTTCGGTTTGAAGGCCGGATACGAATCCTGCGTAAAATTGGTCGACTCGGTGAATCTCTTCTCGCATGTCGCCAACCTGGGCGACGCGCGTTCCCTGATCATTCATTCCGCTTCGACCACGCACCGGCAACTCACGGACGAACAACGCGCCATTGCCGGGGCGGGTCCGGAATTGGTCCGCCTTTCCATTGGGCTTGAGGATCCGGAAGACCTGATCGCTGACCTAGAGCAGGCGCTCGAGAAGTCCACGTAGCGGGACAGCTCGCAACTCGCTTATATCACGTGGCGGGATTGGTCAGATTGCAATTTTCAAACGCTCCCCGTTAGGTCCTCGCAATCTTCTTACCCGGCGGCGGGCCACCATCATTTGCTCGCATTCGGGAAACTATCGACACGACGCCCGACTTGGTCGGCGCTCATAGTGGAGAAACAAGTTCGCCCTCACCACGTTTCAAAGGCGCTTCGGGAAACGCCGTATTGGAGGGCTATTTCATATGTAACTGCTCGCCCTTCTCCAGAGTGTTCATCATCCCCGCTCGTGCGGGGGAATCCGGGTGACACGCGGCAAGGTGCGGGCGCAGGACGGTTCATCCCAGCTCGTGCCGGGGGAAACTTCTGCTACCTGCCGCAGGCCCGGCGGCATTGCGCATCCCGCCGGCAGAAAGCCCTGCAGGCCGTCTTGAAATCGCTATCGGTCTGAGCCGCGCTCCAATATCCCGCCAATGTCGAAAGAGAAATGCCATCGCAACCAAACAATGCGTCGCCGTGCCGCTTCTTTCGTCCTTCCGCCTGAAATACGAAACACAATCTACACGGTCCCGTTGCTACCCGGAAAAACAAGAAAAGCCTCACGCATCATCGGTCTTACACTCTAGTCAATGCACCTGAGGTGAAACTACAATGCGGTCCGCCCCTGATGCCAGCAATGTGGGATGGGTACACGAATTTGTCTCATTCAACTCGTACTCGCAGACAATTGGCCGTGATTGCGTCTCAATTCCAAACAACAATTGGCCACTACACTTATTTTCGGAAGGAGAAGAGAAAATGAATGAAATCATAATTGGAGTGAACTGGCTCGCGATCGTTGTCGCGGCTGTTGTTTCCTTTGCGCTGGGGTGGCTTTGGTACTCCCCGAAACTGTTCGGGACACGCTGGATGGAAGGCGTCGGTGTCTCCTTCAACGAGGCCGAAGGCTACTCCATACCTGCCATGATCGCGCAGGCCATCGGGATCTTCCTGTTCGCTTGGGCAGGTGGCGTTGCGATGACTGGCAACGGGTTGTTGATTTTCGTTCTATTCGTATTGGCCCTCGCCTTCCTGATGGCTGCCGGTGGAAAGTTCTCCCAAAAACGCAACGATGCAATCGCGATTGAGGTCGGATACGTCATCTCGATTGCTGTCGTAGTGGTTGCCTGCCAACTGATTTTCTGAAGCTTCGCCGCAGGTCGTTTTCCGATAGCGCGCCAGTCTGAGCATTCTTGGCCGATTTTCTCGGTTTCTACCAAACAGTAGTTTGCTGGGAAAAAAGCTGCTCAAAGTAGAAGACAATGCTGAATGTCGGCATGGTAGCGACAGTTGGGATGGCCAATCGTCCCAACCTTCTTCATGGCTGCGTCCCGTCCGCCGTAGCAAAATTGAGAATGCCCGTGGGCGCCGTCACCACGACGGATAGCTGAAAAATATGTGCGCTGGTTCCCTCGTCCGGTTGCGGCATCGGCATTTGCCTGGTCAGTACCGTACGCAACGTAGCAGGAAGCACTGTCGGCAAGGGGCGGTCAGGCGACAGAATGACTAACCCTATGGTGCTGGCCGTGTTGATACGCTGAGCACGCATCGCATCGCTTCCTGCCCGACAGATCGACGACTTCCTCGATTGGCCAGACCCAACCGGCCACGCTCGTTTCCGTTGCCGGTGTTATCCTAGGTGCGATGACCGTAAAATTTGGGGCTTATATACATAATTTGACATGACACTGTTCTGCGACGAGCGGCGCCACTGCCCCGCTTGCTCCGGAGAATGATCGGTTCCCCGCTCCTGCCGCCGCCACGGGAAGCGGGATCACCCCGCCACTCCCCACCCGTGAACGGGCCAAAGCCCGTTGCAGGATATTCCTTGCCGCATTGACATCGCGGTCCAGCACCAGCCCGCAGGCCGGACAGGCGTGGACCCGAACAGCCAGACTCTTCGGCGCATCGGCGCCGCATCCCGAGCAGGCATGGCTGGTTCCCTGCGGCGCGACTTCCGCCACCTGAAGGCCGGCGCTCGCAGCCTTGTCCTTCAAGAGCGTGAAAAACGTTCCCCATCCCTGCTCGGAGATCGCCCGGTTCAGCCCCGCCTTGGCCCGCACATTGCGTCCGGGTTCCGCCGCGGTCCCCTTCGCCGAGCGCAATAGGTTGGCGATCCGCAAGTCTTCGATCGCGAAAAAATCGTAGGCCCGGCTGAGCGCCGACACCGTCCGGTGCAGGACTTGCCGGTTGGCGTCCGAGATCCGCTGCCACTCCCGCGCCAGCGACCCCACTTTCTTCCGCCGGTTGCCGGACCCTGGCGCCGCGCGGGCCACCGCCCGCTGCAGGCGGCGCAGGCGGCCCCGGTCCACTTCCCGTTTCGCGACCTCCCCGCCATCCGACAACGTCAGCCGCTTGGCTACCCCCGCGTCGATGCCGACCGGGCGGACAATCGCCTCTTTCGGGGCGACCGGCGGGAACGCGAAGCCCAAGTGAACCTCGGCGCGCAGCGGCTTCCGCACCACCCGCAGCGTCTTCAGTTCCGCCCCCTCCGGCAACGCCCGCGACGACCGCAGTTGCAGCGGCGCAAGCCCCTTCACATGTAGCCGCCAGTGCCGACCATGCCGCCGCACCATGCCCCGCGAGACCTCCGCGATCTCCACCGTTCGCCACCGCTGCGCCGCCTTGAAGCGCGGAAAGCCGGGCTTGCCGCCGCCTTCCGCGCGTCGGAAGAAATCCCGGAAGCTCCGGTCCAGCCGCTGCAGGACACCCCGGAACACCTGAATGCTGAGGGCGGCGAACTCGGGAAATTGCGTGTCGTTGCGGATCGCCGTCAAAGACTTGCACTGGTCGGAACAGGAAATCGAAATCCCCGCCTTCATCCAGGCGCCAATGCGCTCCTCAAGCGCGGCGTTGTAGAACCCGCAACACAACCGCAACACCTCGCCGAGACGGCGGTGCGAGGCCGGAGTGAGCCGTGCCCGGCATTTGAAGACCTTGAACACCGGACGGGCGTCGCCGGTGGGAGAGGCGGGATCGTGTTGCATAGGAGTTGCATCGGTGTTGCTTTATTGAGCGATTCGTACCACCGTTTCTGCAAATGCGCAAGCGAAAACCACTTTCTTGTCAAGTTATCCATATAATCCCCTAAAATTTCAACTGGAGATTTGGTCTTCGGCTTTTTTGAGCGTTTCGACATAACTCTAGAACTTCAGACATAGGCAGAATTCACGCTGAACCGGGCGGGCCTTGGTAGACCATTCGCCGACGGGTTCCCGGATAGGTGAAACGTGTCTGCGAAGGGCACTTTTTCCGGGGCCTCGGCGAAGCGGGCGCGGCATTCCTCGATCCGGGTTTCGACCTCCTGGATCTGCTGCTCAACGGCGGCGAGGGCAGCGCCGCGCTTCGCCAGGCGCCGGGTGCTGCCGGCGTCGGCTTCCCGCAGATCCTGCATCTTCTTCTTCTGCTTCCGCTCAAGGCGCCCGGCCTGGCGCTCGAGGCGTTCGCGGTCCTTCTTCAATTGCCTGCGCAGCGGATTGGGCACGAGGCGGACCGGATCGTCCGGCTCCACCGCCCGGCAGCACAGATGGTGCAACGCGAACTCGTGGCGCATGTAGCGGAAGAAGTTCTCCTGCCGCCAGCGCGCGAACATCCGCGAGGCCACCTCGGCGATCGGCAGGTCCCGGCGCGTCGTCAACACCGAAGTCTGATGGCCGTTGGCGCACAGCCTGCGGACTTCCCGCATGCGGAACGACCCGCCCTTGCCGAACCGGGCCTCGCCTGCGGCAAGGCGGTAGACCGCCGGCTTCGAAGCGCCGGCCTGGGCCGGATCCTCGAAGGCATCGAACGCCGCTTCCGGCCACGGCGCGTAGCGCCCCTTGCGGTAGGTCAGCACGTCGAAGCCGGCCTTGAACCAGCGCTGGAACGTCTCCGGGCTCCAGCCTTCACGGTCGAACACCAGGGTCACCCGCCGGCCGGCGCCAACCTGCGCCCGCACGTCCGGCAGAATCTCCTTGTCCAGCATCGACAGCAGTCCGTCGTTGGCGGCCGCCGTCACAAAGAGCCACGGTTGCGCCGCGGCATCGTGCACCCAGACATCGGTGGTGGCCGGAAGGCACAGCCGCCGGCGCGGCACGAACGCCTTCGGAAGCCGGTGCTTGCGGCCGTGGTAGGGCCGCACATGCCCGTCGATATACAACATCCCCACCAGCCCGGGCGACGCCGACATCCAGCGCCGCGCCAGTGCTTCCGCCAGTTGCCGCGCAAGCCCCCGGGCGCCGATCTCCCGCAGCTTGCGGCGCAGCGTCTTCATCTCCGGCGCCCGGTCCAGGCCCAAAGCAAGCCCCAACTCCCCCGGCGCATGGCCCTTCAATTGCTCGGCGCTCCGGATCCGCAGCAGCGCCATGAACGCCAGCGTCAACAGCACGCTGCGAAGGTCGAAAAAACCGTTCTTCAACCGCCCGTAGACCGTCTCCGACGCCTCCACGAGGCCCTCGCCCAGCAGCGCTGGCAAGGCCAGAAGCACCCCCGCGCCGGAAACCGCCTCCGCCGCTGCGAACACCGCCGGAGCTTCGTCCAGCGCCCCCGTCCGCGCCAGCAGCCGCTCCTCCGTGCGCTTGACCCCGATGCCCCCTTCGCAGGACGCGTCCGCCGCCGAGCGCGCCGACGGCCGCGATCCCGGATCCGCCGAAACCGGCGCGCCGCCATCGCCAGGACGCAGCCAGCCCTGCCGCAGCGCGTACTGCAGCGCCGTGTGCGAAACTCCCAGCGCCCGCGCCGTCCCCCGCACCGAGCCGCCCGCGTCCAGCAGACCCTGCGCCGCCGCCAGCTTCTCCGCCGTCAACTTGTAGCCGCCGCGCGGACCCCGAGCGTCCGCAAGCGCCGCCACCCCGCCCCGCTCATACGCATCCCGGTTGTTGTAAATGGTGTTGCGCGAAACCCCGAACGCTTCCGACAACTGCGTCACGCTCGCCAGCCCAAGGGAAGCCAGCATCCCCATCGCCGTTCGAACGCCCTGGCGGTCGCCCTCGGCAGCCGAGAAAATCAATCCGCCCGAGTTGAACATCGCCAGGCGGCCGTCCTCCCAGGCGATGGCGCGCTGGTCGCTGATCACGATGGCGTTGTCGGGAACGAAGCCAGGACGGGGGGGTGTGAGCGCTCACGATAAATGAGGGACCACTATTCACATTGTTCAATGGTTTCGTTCCGGTGACGTTTCCCGTTTCCAGTTCCTTGCCTGCCTGGGGAGTCGGCAAGCGGAAACGCGCTTCTGGGCAGTCTTGCACACGGATGCCCTCAAGAAGCAGGTTGTCAGCGTGACTGCCCTGCATCCAGGCGCACAATGCCCCTGCGTTTTCTACTTGGAGGAGAAGTACCCTCTCTTAATGAACGTGACCGAAATGTCCTAATGTTCCGTCAATTAATGAGATTACGCACAACGGGCAGGCAGCAAGATCGGAACTCCTCGGCGGGGGGGTGATTATCTAAATCCGAATTATGCCGACTCCCCGTACAGATGTCAAGTCAAATGCATGAAAACATTCACTTCTTATGCCGGAATGTCTAGAGTTCTGAAATCAACGGAGAGGTCAGCCGCTGGGTGTTGTACGGCGTTTCTTGATTTAGGCACCGATTCATTCGATCATATCATCAAGAATCATCGTGAAGAGACTGGTCAAATAGCGGAATTGACTGAATTGCGAGTTGAACACGTGAAGGTCGGGAGCAGCGAGGCCGACGCCTGGAATCCACGTCCGGCGCCCGTGGTGCGCACGCTTGCCAAGGCACTAGATATTCTGGAGGCCGTCGCCAATACCGGTCGGCTTTCCGGCGCCGAAATCGCCAATATGGATGGCCTGAACCGCACGACAACGCACCGACTGGTTCACGCGCTGACCCGGGCCGGCTATTTGCAACTAGCCGAGAACGGCCGCGGCTACGATATCGGTCTCAAGGTCCTGCCCATGGCGGCCCGCCAACTCGACAGCAACCGCGTGAGGCTCACCGGGCTTCCCTGTCTCAATAAACTCGCCCAGCAGGCAGGGGAGCGGGTCAATCTCGGCATCCTATTCGTTGGCGAGCATTTCTATCTCGCGGGAATAGAAAAACCCTCTTTTCCAAACATGTTTTCACGCTTCGGCAAACCCGCCCCGTTGCGTTGCTGCTCGCTCGGCAAGGCGATCATTGCCTTCATGCCGGAGGATGAGCAGCGCACCATCATTGCGCAGCGGCCTTTTGTCCACTACACCGCCAACACGATCGTCGATCCCGGAGTCCTCATGGCGGAGCTGGCCGAGGTCCGACGGCGCGATGTGCGACCGACAATCGGGAGCATGCCGATAATGTCTGGTGCGTGGCGGCACCGGTTTCGGATGCCTACGGCCGGCCGATCACCGGTCGGACGCGGCCACTGGCGTCAGCGGTGGCGATCGCGACAAGATCTTCGGTTTGGCCGACAAGGTCGAGCTGACGGCCGAGATCATCTCGCTCGCCCTATCGCCATGGCCGGCACGAAGCTCTCGCCATCTCGCGGATCAGGTTGATGCCCGCCACGCTAGGAGCTGGTTCGGATGCTTGGGGAATCTGGCACGCGTCGCATCCCAACCAGATACCCTGGCAGCGCTATCTCAAAGAGGTGCGTGAGGCCGGCTACCGCTATGTTGAGCCAGGCCCCTACGGCTACATGCCGACCGACGCGGCGCACCTTCGCCGGGAATTGGCGAGCCGCGGCCTGTCACTTCCGGGCGGCACCTTCTTTGCCCGCATCGCCTCGGCAGAGCAATTTCCTGAAGCCATGCGCGCGCTGGATGTTACGGCCGCTTGGCTAGCTGAACTCGGTGCACGCTACTTCGTGTGCCTCGACGATTTTTACCGCGACAACTACACCGGAAAGCCGACTGCCCCGCGCCGGCTCGACCCTGCCACTTGGTCGTGCATGATCGACAATACCCACGCCATGTCGCGGCGCGTTCGCGAGCGGCACGGCCTGAGCTTCGTCTTCCATCCGCATTGCGACGCGCAGATCGAGGAGGAGTCGGAGATCGAGCGCTTTCTCGCCGATACCGATCCGGCGCTAGTCGGGCTCTGCCTCGACACGGGTCATCACGCCTATTGCGGCGGCGATCCAGTCGCCTTCTTCCGACGCCATGCCGAGCGCATACCCTATCTGCATCTGAAGAGCATGAACGCTCGGACGCTGGGCGAGGTCCGGGCCGGCGATATCCCCTGGGGCGAGGCGGTGCGATGCGGCGTCACCCAAGAACCGGAGCGCGGCATTGTCGACTTTCGCGCCCTCCACGCGGCCATCGAGGCGGTCGGCTATGATGGCTATGCAATCGTCGAGCAGGACATGTTTCCAGCCAATCCGGAGGCGTGCCTGCCGATCGCCCGTCGCGCCATCGCCTATTTGACCGGCATTGGTTTCCGGATTTGCGCCAATGGCGGGGCCGAACCGCCGCAGTAGCCAAAGTACGACCTCTGGAAACACCAACATTGCCAGAAGCGCCAGCACGAGCGCAGAGAGGAAAACCTGAATCTCGCGGATAATTGCGCGCAACGGAATGCCGGTGGTGGCACATGAATAGGCTCAAGCCGACAGCACCACGTACGTGACCGAACAGATATGTCACTCCCTGCGGGCGAAGTGAAGGATGCACAGCGGTGATGGCGGTGACGCCGCGGCATCCGGCCAGGCGGGCGGCGATGGCGAGCAGGGACGCCAGCGGATAGCGCCGGCCTCGCCGGCCGCGGAACTCCGGCACCGTGTTCAGGAAATCGAACAGGCTGCGCATCTGCTTGCGGTTCAGCGGCCGGGGATCGCCCTAGTCCCGCCAATCGCCGCCTTCGTCGAGGGCGCTCAGCGCCGCCCGGGCGCCGGGGGTCAGTTCATACATGCAAGTCTCCTTGGCCTGGCCGTGATGTACCCAGTGCGGCGCCGCCGCCGGACGCCGGGCATAGCCGGGGGTGAAGCCCACCGGCCCCCGGTTGGCGGCGCGGTAGCGGGTCCCCGCAAAGCGGGCCGGATTCACGAAGGTCTCGGCCAGCAGCACCGGGTGGCCGTAGCGCACCCGAATGTCCGCCGACAGCCGCCGCAGGCTCAGCCCCAGCATCCGCGACGCCAGGTTGCGCCAGTGGCAGCCCGGCAAATTGAGGAAACGGGAATTCTGCGCAATCGAATGCAAGCGGCGGAGTTCGGCAAGCCCGACCGTCGGGCGAATCACGACATCGCGAAGCGAAAACCCGCCCGCAGCAGAGGCAAAATCCGAATTGACACTCATGGGTGCGAATTTCGCGAATCCGCGCGGGTTTGTCCGCCCGCAAGAAATCCGCTAAGCGCCCAATGAGTTACGCCCAGTCAAAATATAGCCTTGCACAAACCCAGGGTGATCCCACGCTAAGAGTTTGCGACGATTCGCCCCTGTATTGATCGACGGTTGCATTTGTTGCTGGCTTTTTGGCGCCGTTTGGTGTACTGATGAGCGCATGGAAGAGCGAATCGATGGCGAGGCGCTGTTTCGGGAGACGCCGGAAGGGTATTCCCTGCGCGATGTGGTGGTGCGCCTTGCGCGGCCGGACGAGCGCGTGCGCTGGGACGCGCTGGTTGAGGCGCATCATTACCTTGGCTTCAAGCGGTTTGCGGGCCGCGGCCTGCGCTACGTCATCGAGTGGGCGGGCCAGTGGATCGCGCTGGCCGGCTGGCAGTCCTGCGCGCTGAAGAGCCGGCACCGGGACCTCTGGGTCGGGTGGCAGGGCGCTGTCCGGTGGCGGCGCCTGCACTTGATAGCGAACAATTCCCGGTTCGTTGTGCTTGGCGGCAAGGAGGTTTTTCCGCGCCTCGGTTCGTTTGCGATGGCGGCGATGCTGCGTCGCCTGAGCGCCGACTGGCAAGAGCAGTATGGGCACCCGGTTCTGCTTGCGGAGTCCTTCGTGGACCCGGCGCGGTTCGAGGGCACGGTGTACGCGGCCGGGAACTGGCGGTATCTCGGCCTGACCCGGGGGTTCGCGCGCCACAATGGCCGCTACACCGACGCCCACGGGCGCCCCAAGGAGTTCTACATCTACCCGTTGCGGCGCGACGCCTGCCGACGCCTGCGCGACCCTGCGCCGCTGCCGGCCGGGTGGGAGCCGAAGGGCGCTGCCGGCCAGGCGCCGGGCGAGATGCGCTCGCTGTACCAAGAGCTTGCCGGCATCCCGGACTTCCGGCGCGGCCAGGGCCGCAAGCACACGGTCGCCTCGGTGCTCGCGGTCTACACTCTGGCGCGGCTCGCGAACATGCGCGGGCCGGTCGCCGCCGCCGAGTACGCGCAAAAGCTGAGCCAGCGGGAGTTGGAGGCGATCGGCGCCTGGAAGAACCCGAAGACTGGGCTCTACGTTCCGGTCTCGAAGTCGACCCTGCACCGGGTGATCGCTTCCCTCGACCCCGAGGAGGTCGAGGCGGCATTGCAGCGGTACACGACGCCGCGGCTGCAGCTCGCGCGCACCATCGCCATCGACGGCAAGCGCATTCGCGGCGCGAACCGCAATGGAGACGGGCACTTCGAGACCGCGGCCCTGGTCGAACACGCGACCCGGATGCCGGTTGCGACCCTCAACTATCACGACGACGGCGGCGAGATCGCGGCCGTTCGGACGCTGCTCGAACAGGCGCCGGTGGAGGGCCGGGTGATCACCCTTGACGCGCTGCACACCACCCGCGACACCGCCCGCGCCATCGTCGAAACGCATCGCGCCGACTATCTGATGAGCGTCAAGGACAACGCTCCGGAAACCCGCAAGGCTCTCGAAACGGTCGACTGGGAGCGCACCGCGAGCGGCCGGTTCGAGGAGAAGATCGACAAGGCGCACGGCCGCGTCGAGCAGCGCCGCATCGAGGTGCTGACGCCGCTGCCGCGCCTGCTCAACTACCCGCACGTCGCGCAGATCTTCCGCGTCATCCGCGAACGCACCGACGCAAGGCGCAACGGAACCGGGGAAACCAGCATCGAACACGCCTATGGCATCACCTCGGCGCCGGCGGAACGCGCCTCCCCGGAACAGCTCCTCGCCTGGAACCGCGGCCACTGGTCGGTCGAAGTCAATCATCACATCCGCGACCAGACCTTCGCCGAAGACGCCTGCCTCGCCCGCGCCGGTTTCGCGCCCGCCAACAATGCCATCTGCACCCACCTCGCGCTCGCCATCATCATCCACAAGACCCCGTTCGAAAGCTTCGCTTCCGCGACCCGGCACTTCGCGCTGCAGCGCCGGGACGCGCTCACGGCGCTGCTGTCGCCCTGAACCCGGCCTTCCCCGCCAATCCCCGCCTCCCGGTCGGGGAACCCGCCAAAGCGCCCCGAAGCCCGCCGCCACGTAAATCGACGCCTTTCGCTGCGCCCCTCGATCCCGCAAACCGCGCCAGGGAATCACCGGCGGCAGCGCTCCGGGGCAAACACCGATAACGATCGAGCGGAAACTCGGCACGGCAACGCACGGAAGCCAAAACGGGACAGATCAGCTCCGCAGCAAGACCTCGAACGGCGCCCAAGCCGTTCAGATTCACGCCAGCGTTGCGAATTCTCTCAAATCCGTCCGCAATTCACAAGAATCTCAAAGCGTGGGATACTCCTGTGCACAAACCATATTGACTTTGACAGGCATCGAAGGTATGGTTTAATCGTCTCTAATTTTGTTTGTTGGTTTTTAAACCGTAGGAGGGAACTATGGGCAGCAAGACAACTAGCGCGCATGCATCTACGAACTACACGCGTAGGCGGATACTACAGTCTGCGACAGCAGTTGGAACGGTGTCGGCGCTCAATCTCAATATTCCGTCAGCCTTTTCGGCCGAGTTTGACTGGAACCGATATTCCGGAACCAAGCTTCGCATGATGGCCAACCGGATTGAGCCAGGCGACTTGCTGATCAAGCAATTTTCGGAATTCCAGGCAAAGACCGGAATTGAAATTGACGTTCAGCAATTGCCGGAGGAGCAGTATCGTCAACGCATCGTCGTGGAGATGGCGGCCGGCAATTCCGATATCGACCTGTTCATGACGCTGATCGGCAATGAAGGCGTGCAGTTCCTTCGGGCCGGGTGGTATGAACCCATCGAACCGTATTTCGCCAAAGCCGATCAGATGATACCTGGTTACGATCGCGACGACATCGGCGCCGGCGCATGGGGCTCACAGACGGTCGACGGCGTTCTCGTCGCTCTGCCGATCGAGCTCGGCGGACTCATACTCATGACCAACAAGACGATGTTCGAGAAGGCGGGCATTGCTGCTCCTACCAATCTGGAGGAAATGGAGGCCGCCGCCAAGACGCTTACCGATCGTGACAACAACATCTTTGGTGTGTCCCTGCGCGGCCGTCGTGGTCAAGCTGTCGGCATTTTCTCGTGCTTCTTCCACAATTTTGGCGCCGAATGGCTCGACAGCAACGGTCAGCCGTCGATCAACACACCGGAAGCAATTGCGGCCTTCGAATATTACGGACGAATTCTGCGGGAATCTGGTCCTCCAGGTTCGACCAATCACCACTTCACCGAAACCAATTCGATGCTTGTGTCCGGTCGTGCGGCGATGACCGTCGAAGGTACAGTATTCGCGGGCATCTATGAGGACCCAGCGCGGTCAGATGTGGTGGGACAGATCGGCTACCATCCCATGCCCGTGGGTCCTGGCGGCGACCATCCGATTGTCAACGGCTGGGGAATCGCCATGCACTCGAAGAGCAGAAATAAGGACGCCAGTTGGCTGTTAATGCAATGGGGGACGAGCAAAGAGACACTGCTCAACCTCGCCATGGCTGGGCAAGGAAGTCCACGCTCCTCGATCTGGAACAATGCTGGGTTCCAGGCGGCGTCGAAATCGCCGGAAGACTGGCGCCGGGCGGTGGCGCACACCATCCAGGTCGGTACACCGCTCTTCGCGCCGCCGGTCATACCGGTAAACGAGGTGCGTGACATCATCGGCGATGTCATCGTCACCGCGATCGAAGGCGGATCGGTCAAACCCGCAGCGGACGCCGCAAACGACAAGTTCAAGGCGGTACTTGAAAAGGCATAACGGAGCCTTTTCTGCACAAGCATTCGATCTGAAAGCTGGCTCCGAAACGAGTAGGCGGTCGGCCCGGGCCTGACTGGGCCGACCGTTATTTCTTTCAACTCTTTGTCGCTCCGGCGGTGGTCGCGATGGTGGTGATCATCGCATTTCCCTTTGTCTACACGATCTGGCTCAGCCTCAACGAATGGGTCGTCACCTCTCGCCACCCGCCCCGTTTAATCGGAATCGACAATTACGTCGCGTTGGCTACGAGTCCCGATTTTTGGTGGACGATCTGGCGAACATCTGTGTATGTCGGGCTCGGTTTGCTGCTGCAGGTTCCAATCGGACTCGGCTTGGCGCTGGTGCTGCACCGCCGATTCTTCGGACGCGGCGTGGCTCGGACGCTCATTCTCCTGCCGATGATGGCCACGCCGGCCGCCATCGGCCTCGTCTGGGCCATGATGATGGAGCCGACTCTCGGTGTCCTCAACCAAATATTGACCACCTTCAGTCTGCCGCCATCTGCCTGGACGTCGAGTCCAAACACGGTCCTGTTCGCACTTGTTCTCGTTGACACCTGGCAGTGGAGCCCGCTGATCACCTTGTTCTGCCTGGCAGGCCTGGCGGTCATTCCCGACGAACCCTATGAAGCCGCCCGCATCGACGGCGCCTCACCGTTTCAGGAATTTGTCTACATTACACTGCCGTGGCTGCGTCCGGTGCTGGTGACTGCCATTCTATTTCGGGCGATCGACTCGTTTAAGACCTTCGATCTTATCTACGTAATGACCCAAGGCGGACCGGGACGCTCGTCGGAGACGATCAATATGTACGCGTTCGTTCAGGGTTTTCACTATTTCAACATGGCGTATTCATCGACCATCATTGTCGTATTTGTTCTGATCATGCTGTCGATCTCGGTGATGCTTCTCAAGTTGCGTGAACGATGACCGGAGCAGCGGGTCATCAGCCTTGGCGTGGCGCGATCGCAACGGTGGTGGTAAAACTCCTCCCGTGGATCGCGATCCTTGTCATCATGTTCCCGTTCGTGTGGACGATCATGACCTCGCTGAAGAGCCAGGCCGAAAATCTGCGCTACCCGCCAAGCTGGGTGTTTACACCGACCTTCACGAACTACCGGGACGTCTTTATCGAAAACCCGCTATTCAGCTTTTTGCTCAACAGCGTGGTCATCGGCATTGGGTCGACGGCGCTGGCCCTGCTTCTCGGCTGTCCCGCCGCCTACGCTATTGCCCGCCGCAAATGGCGCGCAGTCGGCATAGTGATATTGGCGGCCCGTCTGGTGCCTGGCGTCGCTTGCCTAGTGCCATGGTACATCATTGTCCGACAGGCTGGACTACTCGATACATATACGCCCCTGATCCTGACACATCTGATCGTATCGCTACCTATCGTGGTCTGGCTGATGGTCAGTTTCTTCGAGGACGTCCCGAGCGAGCTTGAGGATGCCGCGCGCATCGACGGTTGCTCGTATTTCGGCGTATTCATCCGAATATCCCTGCCCCTCACCGTGCCCGGTCTAGTCGCCGCCACCATTCTTGCTTTCATCTATTCATGGAACAATTTTCTTTTCTCGCTAATTCTTTCCGGTCGGGATACGGCACCGCTGCCTGTTGCCGTGTTCCAATTCATGTCGTATGGCATGGTGAACTGGGGTGGGCTGGCGGCCGCTGCGACCATCATCCTGGCTCCTGTCGCGCTGATGACCCTGATCATTCAGAAGCACATCGTCAGGGGGCTGACCGCAGGGGCGACCAAGGGCTAGGCGATCTCCAGGCGGGACAACACACGGCAGAGCGCGGTCCCCGCAGCCGAGACCATTCCACCTCAAAGAGGAACGCAAATCATGACGATGAACTCCTCCGCCGAAGCAACCGAGCCGGTCCTGGTGTCTAGGTCGGAGCTAGCGGCGCTCGGGCGGCGATTGCTGGAGGCGGCTGGCGCCACGCCCGCCAACGCCTCCGTGGTCGTCGACCATCTTCTCGAGGCCGATGCCATGGGCCTTGCCTCGCATGGCATCATCCGGCTACCGCAATATCTTGACGAAATCGCCGCCGGCGGCATCGCGCCGGCCGCGGCACCGGTCGTCACGACCACGGAGCCCGCGTGCACCGCGGTGGATGGCTGCAAGGGTTTCGGCCAGGTGGTCGGAGTCCGGATGGTCGACGAGGCGGTGCGACTGGCGACGGAATTCGGCATCGCCTGCGTCGTGGGCCGCCACATGGGCCATACCGGGCGCATCGGGGCCTATGCCGAGGCGATCGCTTTGGGGGGATGCGTTGGCCTAGTGGTATGTAGCGGTCCGCGGTCCGGGCACTGGGTCGCGCCCTTCGGCGGCCTGGAGGGGCGTCTGGCGCCCAACCCGATTGCCTTCGCCTGTCCGGTTGCCGAAGGACCGCCGTTGACCGGAGATTTCTCGACCAGCGTCGTGCCGGAGGGCGTCGTCCGCAGCCTCAGAAACCGGGGAGCCGGAACGCCGGAAGGGGCGCTTCGTGATGCCGCCGGCCGCCCGACCACCGACCCCGCTGTGCTCTATCGCGAGCCGCGCGGCGCCTTGCAGCCGCTTGGCGGTGACTTTGGGTATCGAGGCACGGCGCTCGCCCTGATGGTCGAAGTGCTTGCCGCGCTCCTGACCGGAGACGAGACCGAAGACCCGGCACGTGAGGGGTCAAACCTCGCCATGATCGCGATCGGTGCTGACGGCGCCTTTGCCCGGAGGGCGGCGCGTATGGGCGCCTATGTTCGCTCCTCCCCACCGATCGACCCGCAACACCCGGTAATGCTGCCGGGCGAGCGGGAACTACGCCAGCTGGCCAACGCCGGGGCTGACTTCGCCCTTGTCGACCGCCCGACCTGGGCGGCGCTCGCCGCGGCGGCGCAGGGCCTCAAGATGCCGGAACCCCGCCGGAGCTGACCAAGTTGGTTGCTACAGGTGACAGCGACAACGGATCAGGGCGGCGGCGGCTTGCGAAAGGCTTTCATCTTCCTCCCAAGAATGGTGGCAGTGGAATGACTACAACGGACCTGGCAAGGTCACATCGTGTCGGGCTGGACGGTTGGCTCACGATCCCGGAACCGCTGGTCGTCGAGGCCGCCGGTCGCGCTGGCTTCGATTGGATCGGCCCGGATTTCCAGCACGGCGCCTGGGATCTCGGCAGGGCCTTCTGCGCCATCCAGCTGCCGCACGCGCTCGATGTGCCGGTGCTGGTTCGCCTCAGCGAGGAGGAGCTCGCGCAGATTCCGCGGGTGCTCGATCACAGCGCGTCTGGCGTTGTCGTCGCGATGTTGTCCTCGCCGGAGATCGCGGCTGCGGCCCTCGCGCGGGCCCAATATCGGCCGGAGAGGCGGCGCGGCTATGGCGGTCAGCGCTTCGGCCTGCGCCGCGAAGCCACCAATGTCGCCGAGATCCGCCAGAGGTACACGCCATCATCAAGCATCGGCGCGGATTCGACGCGGAGAGGACGATCACCGCAGTACCGGGCCTCGCCGGCCTGCATGTCGGTTCGGTCGATCTCGGCCTCGGGACCGACTGGTCGGTCCCGGCCTTTGCCGATACATTACGCGCCATCGTGGCCGTCGGCCGCGCGGCCGGTTTGCCGGTCGTTATGCACGCCGTTTCGGGTGAGCGCGCCCAGGCGAAGCTCGATCTGGGCTTCGACAATTTGGTACTGTCGGCTGACACCGGGCTCTTGCGGACGGCCTTCGCGCGCCGAATCGCAGGCTCTCGCGCAGAAATCTACATATAGGAGGGATTCGTGGACACTATCTTGACAAGTTTTCGCAGACTGAGAACGCCGATCGTCTACGACGCGATTGAGCGCTTTGGCCTCCGGCCCCGTCAGGACGGCTATACGGATGCCAGCATAAGGTGTCTCTTGCCATCGCTCGGCGCGTTCGTGGGCTATGCCGTGACGGGCCGGATCATGACCGAGTTACCCCACGTGCCCGGCAACCAGTGCGTACCTTGGGAGGATGTCTGGACCTATGTCGACGGCCAGAGGAAGCCGTCGATCATGGTCTGCCAGGATCTCGACCAGCCGTCCGGTCACGGCTGCGCCTGGGGTGACGTATCGGCGTCGATCTTCCGGCGGCTCGGCTGCGTCGCGGTGATCACCAATGGCACCGCCCGCGACATAAGAGAGGTGGAGGCGGTGGGCTTCGGCCTGTTCGCGCAGGGCTCGATCGTCGGCCACGCCAATATCCGCTTCGTCGAGATCGGCGGGCTCGTCAAGGTCGGCGGTCTGGTGGTGAATCCGGGTGAGCTTCTGCACGCCGACGAACATGGCGTTGTCATCATCCCTGGCGAAATCGATCTTGGCGAGCTTCTGCGTGTGGCCGAGCAGTTCACGGCCTCGGAGCAGTCGATTATCGAGTATACGCGCACCTCGGAGACATTCTCCGTCCCCGAGCTGAAGCGGCGAATGGATCGCCATCACACCACGGACTACGAGCTCTGAAGCGGGCCCCGCACATCGCCGTCGCATCGTCCTCTATCATCTCTTGCAAGGTCGAGCGTATCGGCTCCAGGAGAGCGACACCTGCCTCAGCTTTTCAACGGCGGCCGGGACATCCCCACCTCCCGATCGTCCACAACTCGTTGCGGCGGCACTGGCAAACGCGCGACCCGCCGCCGAGACTGAACGCGACACGAGATTAATGGCCTCGATTTGCGGAACGAACCGCCAGTAGTGCAGCGATTCGCCGCCCCGCCCGGCGCCGCCAGCCTGCTTTACACCGGCAGCTCGCGTCGCTTGACCTTCATGACCGCCCGCGCCTCATCGGGACTGGCGATTTCCCGACCGATGTCGCGGGCGATGCGGGCGATCTTTTCTACCAGCTCGACGTTGGAGCGAGCGTACTCGCCCGGTTCGATGAAGGGATTGTCCTCCATACCGACCCGGACATGACCGCCGAGGCAGATAGCCGTGGCCAGTACCTTCCATTGCTCGACCGGGTCCATGACACTGGTGTTCCAGATGAAACCTTCGGGGCAATGGTCCGCCATGTAGACCATCGCCTTCGGTGTCGGCGGGGTCCAGCAGCCGCCCTTCCAACCCAGGAAGAAGGTCACCCAGACGGGTCCCTTGAGCAGGCCCTTCTCCATCATCCGCATGGCGTTCCAGACTCCGCCGTAGTGGAACGCCTCGACCTCGATCTTGACGTCAAGCGCCGCCGTCAATCGACAATATTCGGCGAGCTCGTCGCGATCGTGCAATCCGTAGAGCTCGACAGGCTCCTTTCCAGGCTCATAGTCGAAACATTCGTCATGGGCGTTGAAGCAGGTCGAAATCATGTCCGGCCGCTGTTCCTCCATGAGGACCTTGCGCTGCGAAAATCGGCCATTGGCGATGCCGTACTGGATGACCGCATCGCATCTGGCGAGGATGCCGTCACGAAGACGACTCCAGCCAGGGATATCGAGGTCGGAGAGCTTCGTACCATCCGGCTGAATCTCCTGATCGACCGTGTAGGGACCGTGCAGATGGCAGATGGATGCTCCCGCATCGACTGAGCGGACATACTCCTCGGCGACGGCGTCGATTCCGCGCGGCGTCGGATTGTTCGGATTGGACGGATACGACATCGTCGAGTCGCAGGTGACGGTAACGATCAGCTTTTCCATTTCGCCTCCATTTCGGTTTCCTGATTGAACCCGGCCTCATCGTCTCCGTCGAAGCCGCTCAGGCTAGATCGACAACGATGCGCCCATGAATCGCTCCGCGTCGAAGGGCATCAAACGCATCATTGATTTCTGCGAGCGGAACCCGCGCGGCAATCTGCGGCCTCAGGATACCGGCCGCCATCAGCCGCATCGCCTCATCCGCCTGGGCGCGGGCGCCATTGCGCGAACCGTGGATTTCGAGCTCCCGCTGGGCGATCGTAACTGTGTCAATGGCGGGAAAGTTCGGCTCCTCGCCTATGACGATGATGCGGCCGCCGCGACGCGTCAGCCGTCCCGCCAGAGCCATCGTCTCGGCCGTGCCTACGACATCGAAGACTCGGTCGAAGACGGATGTCGCGTCGAGCTCTCCGCCTTCGAGCCCGAACGCGGCCTTAGCTCCGTTTTCCAGGCCATGCGCTCGAGCGGCTTCCGAGCGGCTGAACGCCGCCACCTCGACACCCGCCGCGACAAGGCCCTGCACCAGGAGCACCCCGATGCCGCCGATACCGATAACAGCCGCCCGCTGGCCGATTGCGAGGTCACCGCGAGCCATGGCGCGCACAGCGGTAATCGCCGCGCAGCCCATCAGCCCTGCGACATCGAGCGGCACGACATGCGGCACGGGAACGAGATTGTCCTCGCGAATCACGAAGTAATCCGCGAAGGCGCCCGCGATGCTGACGCCGAGAATGCCGGCGGGATTGCTGCATCGTGCCTCCTCATGCGCCTGGCAGGCCCGGCAGGTGCCGCAATAAAGGAACAGATAGGGTGCGACGGCTTCGCCCGGCTTGAAGGTCTTCACCTCCGCGCCAACTCCCTCGACGACGCCAGCCGGCTCGTGCCCCAATATATGTGGCAGAGGCGGCCGGTATGCGAACCCGTCGGCAATATGCAGGTCGGTCCGGCAGATGCCGCAGGCGCGGGTGCGCACCAGTACTTCCCTCGGGCCCGGCTCCGGCGGTGACACATCGCCGATCGTAAGCGGCTTTCCGATATCAGTGAGCAGAGCTGCGCGCATCGGGGTCCCCACTGCCATCATTCGCCTGACTTCGCCGGCCTCACGCCAGTATTTGTCTCATAGGTTCAAGAGGTGAATATAGTGAAGATTTTATCGGCCGTTATATTTGACATCAAGCGATCCACCGAGATGAAATATTGGGGAGAGGTCAGCCGCTGTGCGCTGTGCGCTGTTCGGCGTTTGTTGATTTAGGCACCGGTTCATTTGATCATATCATCAAGAACCATCGTGAACAGATTGGTCAAATGGCGGAATTGCTTGAATTGCGAATTGAACACGTAAAGGTCCGAAGCAGCGCGGCCGGCGCCCGTGGCGCGCACGCTTGCCAAGGCGCTAAATATTTTGGAGGACGTCTCCGATACCGGTCGGCTTTCCGTCGCCGAAATCGCCAATGTGGTTGGCCTGAACCACACGACAACGCACCGGCTGCAATATTCTCGCGCACTTGAACAGGAATCATATGCCACTTGAACGGTTCATCCGCTTGGACCGGATGCTATGAAGGCCTCCTTCTTGTTGTGAACGGAAAGGGCGCCGCAGGCGGCGGCGAGGCGGGCGCGCGACCGCCAGAGTCTGGCGCGCTGGCCTTGGCTCGGCCCCCTGCCTCATGGCGGAAGATCGCCGGCATCCTAGAAATTTGTGCGAAACCGGCTCCCAACCGCTCATTCACGGCGCAAGAGGCCGAATTCCGCGCCGGGCGTCTGGGGCGGAAACGTCGCGCCGGGTTCAAAACCCATTATTTTTGGCACAGACACCATATAAGCCCCATACCAAGCATCATTCGCTGAATCGACCAGGTCCTGGGGCGCTGGACGTCCCCGGGCTCCGCGGCCGATGAGGCCAATAGGCCGAATTCCCGGATGCCAACGCCCGCCAGCAGCGACAATCACGCGTGCTCCAACGCAACCACCCGGCGCAACGCATCCTCGCGTCCTGATCACGATCGAACCGGTACACCGCGAAAAGCAATGCAAAAATCGGCGCCGAACATGCCGCTCGCCAATCGCGCCGAGCGCGCCTCAACCCGAAATATATCCCGCCAATCCACGCCAAGCCAACGCCATCCAAACTGCATGTCTGCCCGGGTCAATTTCAATCTCACTCCCCCTTTTGCAATCCCGGAAAAATCACGATTACCACTCTCGCCGCGACACCAAATGGCTCATCCTGATTGTCGCGGAGCCTCACTCAGATTGTCGCGCTACACATGACCGAAAACGGCGCCGGAATCCAGTCCCGCGGCAACCGCTCGAGACCTCCGCCCAAAACCGGATCCGCTGCCGATCGGAATTTTATACCCTCGGCGCGGTACCCTCACCCCCAAACAAGCCTGCCACGGGCCCGAAATAAGACGGTTACTGCGTATCAACTGGCTGCATAGCCGGCCAAATTAGATTTTTGCGCCCTACAGACCAATCTAGTAACGACGATCGGCATCGACTTCGGCAAGAAAAGCTTCCACCGACATTGGGATTGGGGCGTCTGCTGACGCCCAGCGTTGATCGCCTTTTTTCAGAAATTACAGCTTTTTCTAGCTGCACAAGCGATCCGAGCAGCCTTTGATCACGTCGCCGACCAGGGCGACCGGCTTGACGGTGCCCTACCGTCCGCCGGAGATATCGACCAGAGTTCCCGTCATATAGCTGCTTGCCTCCGAGATCAGGCAGGCGACCATCCGGCCAATGTCCTCGGGCTGGCCGATACGACCAAGGGGGATGGTCGGCAGGAGCTTTGTCATCGCTGCCGTTCCCCCGAATGCCTGCTGGATCTCGGTATCGGTAACGCCCGGTCGTACCGCGATCACCCGAATGCCCATCGGTCCCAATTCCTTGGCGAGCGCATTTGTCAACACGTCCACCGCACCCTTGGAAGCAGCGTAGTGAACGTGACCGGGCATGCCGCCTGTTCGCGCAGAGATGGAAGAGATGTTGACAATGACGCCACCTTCGCCGCCGTACTCTCGCGCCATCCGTTTGACCGCCTGCTGCGCGCAAAAAATCGTGCCATGGAAGTTGGTCC
The DNA here is from genome assembly GCA_965219495.1 of Rhodobacterales bacterium. Classification (GTDB taxonomy): domain Bacteria; phylum Pseudomonadota; class Alphaproteobacteria; order Rhodobacterales; family CAZPXZ01; genus CAZPXZ01. The sequence goes on along the minus strand of OZ244777.1, from coordinate 4,009,945 downwards.
CGAAGACTTCCTGTATGTGCGACGTGTCCAGATCGACAAACGGCACCACCGTACCGTTCGTACCAGCATTGTTGACCAAGGCGTCGATCCGGCCGACTTCGCGGTCAACCTGTTCGAACATTGCGATGACGGCGTCGCGAGCGGAAACGTCCGCCTTAATGGCAATCGCCTTCCCGCCGTTCCGCCGGATTGTCTCGATGACGCCGTTGGCACGCTCGGCATTTCTCACATAGTTGACCACAACCTCGGCGCCGGCACGGGCGCACTCGATCGCAATAGCCGCTCCAATTCCGCGACCACCGCCGGTAACAAGCACTCTATTGGCCATCTCGGACCTCCTGGGCGATGTCCCTTTCTCTATTGAAAAAGGTGAAGCAGGCATCGCTGGTGAGACAGGTTATGTCGCCTTCATGATGATTTCAATGGTGCGAACGGGATCAAGACATTTGGCACTCTGGGTGCTTTGGGGCTCGATCGAGTTTCGCGGTACGAATCGGTTTGCCTGTCTCGAAGCGAAGGCTCTCAGTGTGGTTGTACTGCAGGTACTCTATGGGGGTCTTTCCACCGAGGGCGGCGTGGGGTCGGACGTTGTTGTAGCGTCATGCGAAGATCTGGTCGTCGCGATTGTGCTCTTCGACGGTAGTGGCTTGGGAGGTGGTCTCGTAGCGTTCCTGCGGCCTGGATCTCTGACATCGCTCGACGTGGGCGTTTTGATTCGGACTTCTCGGCTGGATGAGTTGCATGGGAATTCCGCGTTCGTGGAGAAACTGTTCACGGGCGCTTCGGAACTCGGAGCCGTTATCGACCTGCTCGCCACGCACCTGGACCGGGAAGGTGTCGAGGAGTTGCTCGAGGGCGGCTCGCGCACTGGCTGCCGAGCCGCTGGATGTGACCCTTGCCTGGGGGAGCTTTGCGACCGGATCGTAGTCAGTGAACTGATACAAGATGGTTCCCGGAAGGTAGCGCAGATGCAAGGTGTCAAACTGCACCATTTCGCCGCGTCGGGTGGCGCGATGGTGCTTCGGGCGCCGGGTAGCATGGATCCGGTTTTGAGGCTTGGCCCAGCGTACTCTGAAGCCGCGCGCATGTATCGGTAAGCGCTTGTTTTTCGTAACTGCCCAGGTAAGTGGGTGCACCACGGAGTGCATTGCCCGCCACTGCCGCAAGGTCGATGCTGCCCGGTTGTGACGGTTTCACGGGCGGGAACAGTTCTCTCTCGAAAAATCACTGGTAACAGCAGGGACTGGTAACCCGATTCAACCTGCGCTATTCATAGCGTCATGGCGATTCGCTTTCAGCCCCGACGGTTCTTGCGGGCTCTTTCAGCGCCGACCCGCCTGGGGCAAGGGGCGCCGCCGCATGATGATGGCGGAACGAAACAGATTGAGGCATTGCGGGAGCAACTCGAACAAAAGGACGAGCAGCTCGCTGGTTTGCAAGCCGAGAACGCGACCCTGCGGCAACGTCTTGAAGAGCTGGAGCGGCAGCTTGGCCGGAACAGCCGGAACAGCAGCAAGCCTCCTTCGAGTGACGGGCTGCAGAAGCCGCGGGCGGAGCCCCGGACAAGGAGCCAGCGCGGCAAATCGGGCAGGCCGAGCGGCGGGCAGCCCGGGCACGCGGGTTCGACCTTGCGCCGGACCGACAGGCCGGACCATGTCGAGGATCATCATCCGTCGCACTGTGCGGGCTGCGGCGCGCCGCTGTCGGCTGCGGACGGGGATGGAAGCCATGTCGCAAGACAGGTCTTCGACCTGCCGGAGCCGCGCCCCCTCGAGGCCACGGAACACCGCGCTCACCGTTGCGTTTGCGGTCATTGCGGCGCGACGACACGGGCGGCGTTTTCCGCAGGCGTGACGGCGCCGGTGCAGTACGGTCCGCGCATGGCGGCGGTGGCGGCCGATCTGAGCCATGCGCATTTCCTGCCCGAGGATCGTTTGTCGCAACTGATGGCCGACCTGTTCAACGCGCCCGTGTGCGCCGCGACGCTGGCGGCGATGAGCCGCCGGATGGCCGAGCAGTTGCAGGGTTTCGTCGACCATGTGCGGGAGCTGATCGTCCGCAAGGCGCCGGTGAAGCATCTCGACGAGACCGGCTTCCGGGTTGGCGGACGCACGCAGTGGCTCCACATTGCCTGCACGCCATGGCTGACCTTGTTTCGCGTCCACGAAAAGCGCGGCGACTTGCTGCCGGGGTTCTCCGGTTGTGTCGTCCACGATCATTGGAAGCCCTGTTTCAAGATCGAGGGCGTCCTGCACGCGCTCTGCAACGCCCATCACCTGCGCGAACTTCAAGCCCTGATCGACATCGAAAAAGAGGACTGGGCCCGGCACATGCACCGGCTCCTGTCGCGCGCCAATCGGGTCGTTCATCTCGACAGAACGATGGCAAGATCTCCTCCCGAAACGCTGCTCCACCGGATCGGGCGAACCTACGACCGGATCCTCGCCGAGGCGCTCGCCTTTCATCAGGCGCAGCCACCGCTCGCGCCGCCGAAGCCCGGCAAACGCGGGCGAAAGAAACGCCGCGTCGGACACAATCTCGCCCTCCGGCTCCAGGACTGCAAAACCGAGACCTTGCGTTTCCTCACCGACCCCGACGTTCCGTTTACCAACAATGAAGCCGAACGCGATGGTCGAATGGGGAAATTGCGCCAGAAAATCTCCGGCGGGTTCCGCTCCCCAAAAGGCGCCCAAGACTTCGCCACCCTGCGCAGCGCCATCACCACCGCCAGAAAGCAGGGCTGGAACATCATCGAAACCTTGATGAAATCGCCGGACCAACTGATCGGAAAACTCCAATGCTAAACCGCTCCATACAACCTGCCCGCTGGCGCCACGCCGATCCCGACCCAAGCGTGCGTGATCCCAAACGCAAGCCTTGCCCAGCCTTCACGTACGCGCAAGACTGAGTGCTGGGCAGTTACGAAAATTCGCCCTATTTCTGACGAGATAATCTGAAAAACAATAACAGGTAGGCGATGTCGTGCCCGCCGAGATCGCGGGTCGCGAACTCCTGATAGTCCTGCCACAACCGCTCGCCGATCTCCGAGACTGCCGTGCGCGACAGCAGCAGTTCGCCCTTGTCGTTGCGGAACGCATCTTCAATGTCGCGCACGCTCAGGCCCCGGGCAAACATCTCGACCGCCAAGCCCTCCAGCGCCGCGCTGTTGCCCTTCAGCTGCGGCCGGATCTCCGAGCGGAACGATTCGTCGCGCCCGGCGATCTGCGGCGCCGAATACGGGACCACGCCCTCCGCCGTCTTCAAACGCCCGGTCCGCACGCCGTTGCGATGGCCCTGGCCCGGCGACGCACCGTGCTCGTAATAGTCGCGTCCCAACGCATCGCGGCTCTCCGCCTCCAGCGCCTCCTCGACGATCAGGCGGGTGGCCAGGCGCACCAGCTCGGTGCGGGCGCGTCCGGGGCCGACAGGCGCCCTTCAACCAAATCCAGAAGGCTCTCGCGTGTGCGCATCGATCCAGGTATTCTCTTCGTCATGGGGTGTGCTCTCCCGTTGAGGCCAGCGGATTGCCGGCGGTTTTTTGTCAACTCAATGGAAGCATGCCTCTCCTCATTTATCCAGCACTTTTGGGACTTGACCGACGATGACGGCCAGTTCAATGCCGGCGATGCCCACTCTCTATGCTGGGTTCACGCTGAGCGATTGGTTCGCAAGCAGCGGGGCTCCAGCGAGTTCCAGCGCATGCGTGTGGATGCGGTGCTGGATGATGTTCTGGGGCTGCTACCGGGAACTGTCTGCCTACAGGCAGGCCCCTTGCCGCGCACACGGCAGGGCATTGTCGGTGCGCTTCGACGAGATCTTCGGACAGCGGACCGGCTATGCCAGCCTCGACAACCTGCTGCGGCGGCTGAGGGCGAACAAGGATGAACTTCTGCGCGTGCTCGAGTATCCGGCCACGCCTCTGAATTCGAACGGTGCCAAGACCGATATTCGAGCACATGTCACCCGGCGGAAGATCTCGTTCGGAACCCGGAGCGAGAGCAGGCCCACGGCCCGGCGACTGCAATCGCGCGGGCCGACCCTCTGCATGGAAAAAATCGCCGCGCTGGCCGGACGCCAAGCGCAACAAACCGCGTCCAGACTACTCGGAATCCCCCTGCTCGGAACGCAGCCTGCCGGGAAAAGAAGTCCATCAATCCCGTGCCGGATTATTCCGTGCCCACTCCAATCCGTGTCCGAAATAGTCCGGTACAAACGGACCTGCTACTGGCGAAAGAATCTGGGAAACAACACGGGGCATTGAAGACCTGCAACAAGCTCAGCGTGCCATTCTGGTCCTATCTGCGCGACCGCCTCGGAGTTGCCGGTGCCGCCGAAGTACCAAGGCTTGCCGAGATCATCACGCAGCGCGCCGCAGCCTGACGCTTCCTCTCAGACCAGACGCAATTCCCGGCAAGTTGCCCCAATTACACCAGTCGGCGTCATAGCCGCGATCGCCAAGCAGTGTCTGCGCCGCAGGCAGGTCCCCAACCAGGGCAAGTGCGCCAACATAGTCGCTGGTGTGCCCGGCGCTCAGCACCATCCGGATCGGACGCCCATGGCCATCCACCACCGTGTGCAGCTTCGAGTTCAAGCCGCCCTTCGTTCGGCCAATGCAGCGTCCGAAGCCCCCTTTTTCAGCCGCAGACTTGCGGCAGTGCGGTGTACCTTGAGATGCGTCGCATCAATCATCAGCATGTCTCTCGCATCGCTCTGTGCAGCCAAACCCTGCAGCATGCGGGCAAAGACGCCCTTCTCGCTCCATCGCTTCCAGCGGTTGTAAAGCATCTTCGGCGGACCATACTCCGCAGGCGCATCCCGCCATCGTAAACCATTGCGATTAACGAAGATTATCCCGCTCAACACCCGACGGTCATCAACCCTCTGGACCCCGTGCGATTTTGGAAAAAACGGTCGAAGACGATCCACCTGCTCCTCGGTCAACCAGAAGAGATGGCAAGGACGGAAAGTCAAACTGGGCGACAACTCCGTAGCTCAGAGGGCTTGGTCCATGTATTCGGGTCGGTCGATCAAACGTGCTTCCGGCTATGGCGTTCGCCACGTCTGGGGGCACCCTTGGGATCCAGACGCGTTCACGGCCGGTTGGAATCTTTGCTATATGCCCTTCTGGGCCGGCATGTTGACGGAACGACAGCACCCTCACCCAACGCTGGAAATCGCGATACGTCAGGCAGCATGGGACCTCTACTTTCGTAATGACCCAGTGTGTACCCCTCCAGATTTCGTCACCGAACCCGGCATGAATCTGGACACGATCCTCCGTGGCCAGCCCATACTGATTTTGGGTAGTTGCTAGATCCTTGCCGACTGACCCTCGCAGTCATTCTGGGCTGCCGGTGATTACATCGACGCTCATACACGTGAAATTGGGAAAGCCACCGGGCACAACACATCCGGGTTGCTCCATTCAAATCAAGGAGGACTACACCTATCCCGAGACTGCCGGCAGGTCGGTTAGAGAGGAAATCCTGGAGCACACAGGCAAAGAGTAATTTCTCCTCCGACCTCGGCAGAGCTCAGTCAACCAACTTTAGGACTTCTACCCGGATTTTCGCCACGGTAAACTTGCAGAGCTTACTCCAACAGGAATTCTCAACAAGGCATGTCGCATCGGTATATCCACGGACCCTCAATCTCGGATCAACTATTGGAAACGACGGGAGGGCCACACGCGCAGTCGAATCTTGGCCACAAAACTAACCTTCAAGTCTGCCCAAGTTCTCGAGTCGCGAGAAGCGACCGAACGCGGATGCCGCAACGCGCCCGGCAGCGAATAATTGCGGCTAGAACAGCAACGCTCCGCACCTACTCAGCGTCGCTATCGCCCAATCGCCGTTCAAGCCTCCACCGTAATCTCGGATCCATCGCAATCCGAAGCCAGTTGGAGACCAGATTGGCCGAAAGTGCTGTCAGAAGGATCGCAAAACCCGGCCAAAGCGACACCCACCAAGCACTCGTCAGATAGTTTCGGCCCGCAGCAACCATGAGGCCCCATGAGAGATCGGGAGGTTGAATTCCAAGTCCCAAGAAACTCAAAGCAGATTCTGCCAGCATGACGTTGGCAAAATCGAGCGTGGCAACCGTGAGCAAGGTCGGCAGGATCAGTGGAGTGATGTGAACGCCAATAATCCGCCGCCGTCGCGCGCCTGCCGCCCTTGCGGATTCAATGAAAGGCTGCTCACGGAGTGACAGGGATTCAGCACGGGCAACGCGGATGTATATCGGCATGCGGGTGATACCGAGCACGATGACAACGGCCGGTATGCTGGGTCCTAATACGTAAAGTACGAAGATCGCCAATAGGAGCGACGGGAAACTCATCAATACGTCCGCCATTCTCATGATGACATTGTCGGCCAACCCGCCGAAATTGCCCGCAACAAGCCCGAGAATGCCCCCTGACAACATGGCGGTGATGACAGCGCTTGTGGCGATCAGCAAGGTCGGCTGGGCAGCAACGATCAGCCGTGCGATGAGAGGGCGGCCAAGGGCATCGGCTCCCAGCCAGAACAGAAGACCGTTTTCGTCTGTAAACGGTGGGGCATTCCGCAGACTCAGGTCAAGCGCCGTCGCGGCATCGGACATATAGACTGGGCCGATGACGGCGATTCCAATGATAATCACAAGGAGCACCAGCGACACAAACGCAAAGGCGTCGCCAGCTAGGAGCACCCGGAAATGTTTGATCGAAGCCCTCAGGCCTCGGACTCTGGCGCTTAGGTTTGACCGTTTGTCCGCCATCTCTTGCACACCATCTACCGAACTCGAATCCGCGGATCGAGCACTGCGTAAATGATGTCGATGATCAAGTTGAGCAGGAAGATTGCGAAAGCCGTGGCCAAGACGGCTGCTTGTAGGACCGCGAAGTCTCGCTGCACGATGGCGTCGATCATGAGCTTTCCAACTCCCGGCCAGCCGAATATCGTCTCCACGACCACTGCACCGTTGATGAGTCCTCGCGTCTGATCCCCGGCGACCGTCACGGCAGCGATCAAGGAATTGCGCAGGGCATGCACAAATACGACCCGGCGCTCGGGCATTCCCTTGGCACGGGCGGCCTTGATGTACGGGGAAGCCAGAGAAGTGATCATGGAACCCCGCACGACCTGCGTGGTCGTGCCAGTAATTTCCAGCATCATTACTGCCACCGGCATGACCCAGTAGCGCGGCCCCCCAACCCCCGATGTGGGAAGCCAGCCTAACTCGATTGCAAACACCAGAATTGCGGTTATCGCCAGCCAGAAGCCGGGGGTACTCGCGGCAAACAGAGCGAGAACGGTCGCCGATCGGTCAAACACCGAACCCGGTCGATAAGCAGCAAGGGGGCCGACGGTCATGGCGATAAGCATCGATAGGACGAGCGTAATGCCGGAAAGAAACAGCGTCCATGGATAGGCCAAGGCGACGGCCTCGATCGCCGGTATATGGCGACGGATGGACATGCCGAAGTCGAGATGCGCGATGTCCCACAGATAGCGGCCAAACTGGACGAATATGGGCTCATTCAAGCCGTATCTTTCGTTGAACTCCCGAATTAATTCATCGCTCGCGGATTCGGGCAGGTAGAGCAGCGCAGGATTGCCCGAAAGCCTGACGATCACGAACACAAAAAGGATGAGACTGAGCATTGCGATGACGCTGTGCAACGCCCGTCTGCCCAGGAACTCAGCCAACAGACCCTCCGAGAGAGCGGCAAGGCATGCAGTTGATTACCATGAGGATGTGACAATTCCATCGCCGCCGGCTGCGTGGAGCAGTCGGCGGCGAGTGGTCAGTCGGCGGCGAGTGGTCAGTCCTACCGCAATTGGGGACGGCTAACGGCTCTATTTCAGTTTAATGTCGGCCAGCCTGATTTCGCTCCGAGTGCGTTCGGTAGGCGCAAAGTCAATGCGCGGACCGATCGCCACGAAACCTACCATGTGATAGAGCAACGCTTCCCTCACTAGAGCCAGGTTTAGGCGCTCGAACGCGCGCTGCCATGCCCAAGTGCGTTCTACCCCGGTCTGCTGGGTGGCGTAGTCAATCAGGAAGTCGAGGTAGGGGTCGTCGGTGCCCAGTGAACTCCTGCCCTCCGAATGACCCTTGTGGAACAAGGTGGCCACAGCGTCTCCCAGTGTATTGTCATGCTGATCAACAAACAGACGGGGTTCATCCGGGTATGGCGGACGCATCATCTCGGACCGCTGCGGTCCTTCGACCATGCGCAGCCGAACATTCAGTCCGGCGTCATGCAGCATCGCCGTCACAGCCTCCATGAATTCGCCGACGTTCGGGAAATGCCCCTGACGTCCGATGAATTCGATCTCGCGATCGACCGGCACACCATCCGCAGCCGCGTCTGCAATCAATGCGCGGGCAACATCTGGCTTGTAGGGCCAGATGGCCAAATCCGGGTTGTGCCCGTTGACGGACGGCCGCACAAGCGCTTTGGCGAACTCAACGCCAGGTGCCAGGATCGTGCCGCGAAGGCCCTCACGGTCAATAGCGTAATTGATCGCCGCCCGGACCCTGGGGTCGGTCATGGGAGGACGAGCGTAGTACACTATCCTGGTCGTTTCGGCGTTTGGAAAGCTGGCCGAGATATCTTGATGCGACTGTGCATCTTGAAACGAGATATCGGTGGCAAGATCCGCCTCGCCATTAACCACCATCGCAGTCCGGACCGTCGATTCGGATCGCCAGACAAACACCACGCGAGCCGCGTCGGGCGCGTCACCCCAGTAGTCTGGATTGCGCTCCAAGACGATCTGCCGTCCGGCCTGCCAATCGACGAACCGGTACGGCCCGGTTCCTCCCCCTACGCGAACATTTTCGTCGAGCGGTACGCTGAGCGGATGCATGACATGCGCGCTCAACAGCAGTGGCAGAATGGGATCGTCAATGTCAGTTGCGATGTCGATCGTCATGTCGTCGACGACAGTGACTTCAAGCGACCGATCGCTGAAGAACTTCTCACGTATCTGACAGGCGATATTCTCGTTCATTGAACGATCGATCGAGTACTTGGCGGCCTCGGCGTTGAATGGAGAGCCATCGTGAAATTGCACTCCTTCGCGAAGATGAAACCGCCAGGTCCGGTCATCCACCTGTTCCCATGACGTCGCCAACTCGGGCTTGAGCTGTCCGGTGCTGAGGTCCCTGTCGAGAAGTCGTTCGACGATATTGCCGAGAAGTACTTTGCCAACCCGATCGCTCGGCGCGTCACATGGGTCCAGGTTCTCTGGCTCGACCACCAGCGCAATTGTGACTTGATCTTCTTGCGACGACGACGGGACGCCGCTCAGGCCGAGCATTGCGAACGAAACGAACATCAAGGAGGCTCCGGTAGCAAACCGACGGAGCCAAGTCTTACTCGCGCTCATTTTCTCTCTCCCTTCAATATCGGCAGCGCATTCATAGCCCTGCCGTTCATCTCAAAAATCCAAGGGCTATCCTTTCGCAGTGATAACTATATGATTGCCCGAAAGTATGGTAGCCTGAAAGCTCCAGGGAGACAAGAGCGGAGACCAACTCGTGGCGAGTTGCGTGACACGCTCAAGACGGAGGGAAGAATGGCATTCAAACTAGGGTTCAAGCTCAATCCGATCCTGAGGCGTCACGGCTGGGCCCCGAAAGCAGGTCGTGACTGGGACAAGTCGGCGACGGCCAAGGAACTCTCGTTCTGGCGCGAGCAGGGCTATGAGGCGCTTGAACTCTTGCCCGATCACTACACAAAGGAAGGACTTGTCTTCGACGTCTCGGACGATGAGTGGCGCGAGATCAAAGCGGTCGTCGACGACTCCGGCATGCGTATTGAGGGCATTCTCGGCTGGCGGCGAATGACTTTTCGTGAGCCTTGGGCGTCCGATCAGGAAGCCGAACTCGAAAAGATCGCAAAGATCGGGGAGATACTTGAGGTGAACATCATCGATGTTCAGCCCGTTTTCTCTTTGCCCATGCTTCCGTCACCCGGAGCACCGACGCGTCAGTTGTTCCGCAGTTTGTGGGACGCCACAACGGCCGATTTCGAACTCTCTGCAAGATCGCTCAAACGTTACGCGCAGCGTGTCCGACAATTCGGGGCGTCGCTGGCGCTCCAGATGCATCCGGATGGGCTCTGCGACATTCCGAAGTCGACCTTTCGCCTAATGGAAATGATTGACGAGACAAACGTAGGAATTAATCCCGATACATTTGATAATGCGTGGATCTATCCGGATTATCCAAGCTCCGTCGTACCGTCGGCAGCAGAGCAATGCAGAATAATATCCCCGCATGTTAACTATTGGCACGCAAAGAACTGGGAACGGAGCCTGGGGCCGGATGGATTATGGAAATTTAGCCGACGGCACCTCGACGAAGGCGATCAGCCAATCGGCTTGATGTCACAACACTTGGTCGCCGCGGGATTTGACGGCGCCGTCATTATGGAATGCGGGCGCGGGTTCGAGTACTCGGTCGCTCCGGCGACATTGATACGATCACGCGATTATCTTGCATGGATTCGCGATGTTTACGCACCGGAAGTTCCCCTCCGGAAATACTATGGTCATTTCCAGCCGGAAGTGCTTGCCGCATCCGTGAAGGCGGTCGGCGCAACGCCTGGGTCCTGATCGGCATCTGGGGGTGCACGTCACGATCGGGCGACGGCGTATCAATGCGGATTCGCCGATACATGAGAGAACAGATGCCAACTGGTGAGGACCAAGCTAAGCGTTGGAATGAGGTTGTCGGGAGCAAGAGACAATGATGGCCAGGTCATTTGAAAAGGTTGCGCTGATAACCGGCGGCGGCACTGGCATCGGCAAGGCAGCGGCATTGGCGCTCGCTCGGGGCGGTCACGCGGTCGTACTGGCCGGCCGTCGCTCTGAGCCACTCGACGTCGCGGCAAACGAGATCGAGGCGCTCGGGGCAAAGGCGCTCCCTGTACCAACCGACATCGGTGACGCCGAGGCTGTGGATGAATTGTTCGCCAAGACGAAAGACACGTTCGGTCGCCTTGACTTGCTGTTCAACAACGCCGGGGTTGGTGCGCCGCCAGTCGCGTTGGAAGAAATCACGTTCGCTCAGTGGCAAGCCGTAATTGCCGCAATCCTGACCGGAGCATTCCTGTGCACTCAAGGCGCCTTCAAGATCATGAAGGCCCAAACGCCCCAAGGCGGCCGGATCATAAACAACGGCTCAGTTTCAGCTTACACCCCGCGCCCGAATTCGGCCCCTTATACGGCGGCGAAGCACGCGATTTCAGGTCTCACCAAGAGCACCGCGCTTGACGGCCGCCCGTTCAACATCGCCTGCAGTCAGATCGACATCGGCAACGCCGCGACTGAGTTGACGGCGGGCATGGTCAACGGAGTACCGCAGGCTGACGGCAGGATCGCAGTCGAACCGCTGATGGAAGTCGATCACGTCGGTCAGGCCATTGCTTACATGGCCGACTTGCCGCTCCAGTCAAATGTGCTGTTCATGACGGTCATGGCGACCCAAATGCCTTTCGTAGGGCGCGGTTAGGACTTAGCGCACAGGCACAACCTGAATCGTTGAATGAGGATCAACATATCTGAAGAGCGCGCACCATGGCCGGCATAATCTCGACAGTGGGACTTGGAGATGAACGGAGCGAACAGTGAACCCGTCTGTTGGTGACGGCACCAGGGCAGTGGGAAGCGACAAGCCCCTTCTCGACGTCTCAAACCTCCACGTGCATTTTCGATTAGGGGCGCGCCTAGTGCGCGCGGCCAACGGCGTCTCGTTTCAGGTTAGAAGCGGCGAAACGCTTGCGATCCTCGGCGAGAGTGGCTCCGGCAAAACAGTCACCATGGAAGCCGTACTCGGCGTCCTTGAATCGCCGCCCGGGCATGTAACCAACGGGCGGGCAGTATTCGCCGGGCAAGATCTGCTGTCAATGCCGGCGTCGGAGAGACGCCGCCTGTGCGGACGCCGGATTGCGATGGTGTTTCAAGATCCAATGTCATCTCTCAATCCTGTTTACACGGTGGGATGGCAGATCGCTGAGATGTTCCGCATTCACCTTGGCGCGACCCGAACAGCTGCCCGCCAAGAGGCTATTCGGCTTCTCAAACGGGTGGGAATTCCAGACGCGGCCGAACGAGTGAACAACTATCCTCACCAGTTCTCGGGCGGGATGCGACAGCGGGTCGTTATAGCGATGGCATTGGCCGCCCGACCGGAGGTGATAATCGCCGACGAACCGACGACAGCGCTCGACGTTACGGTGGAAGCACAGATTCTACAGCTGTTGAAGGAGCTGCAATCGGTTGAGGGCATAGGGCTCTTGTTGATTACCCATTCAATGGGCGTTGTTGCCGAAATCGCCGATCGGGTAATGATCATGTATGCCGGTAGAGTTGTTGAAACGGGTACGGTCGAGGACATTTTCGCTCACCCAAAACATTTTTACACCCGTGGTCTGCTTGATTCCGTTGTTCAGATTGGCCGGAACAACCGACAACTTACGCCCATACCCGGCCAGCCACCCGATCTCGCCCGGATACCGCCCGGCTGCGCGTTTCATTTGCGGTGTCCAGCGGCAAGCGAAACGTGCCGATCAGAGACGCCGCAACTGCGAACGATTCGGACTGGGCACCTGAGCGCTTGTCACCACGCCGACCAGGTAGTCTAGTTCTGGGAATGGACCCTTCGCTTCCACGCCTGGCAAAAGATCACGGCATGCCGAATGGCTCGGTTGCCGATTCTGAAGCCGGAGATAATGTCGTCGTTGAGGTGACCGACCTCCACGTCCATTTTCCAATTCGTCGAGGTGTTCTGGGCCGAACGGTCGGACAAGTCTACGCAGTCGACGGCGTGTCGTTCCACATCCAAAAGGGAGAGACGCTTGGATTGGTCGGCGAAAGCGGCTCCGGAAAATCGACGCTGGCTCGCGCCGTTCTTCGACTCATTCCCTCTACCTCCGGCAAGATCCGATTGGGCAACACCGACATAACGCACCTGTCCGATGAGGAAATGCGTTTCCGTCGGAAAGACATCCAGATCGTATTTCAGGACCCCTATTCTGCCCTTAATCCACGTATGACGATGGGTGCCTCCGTCGCAGAACCGTTGGTGGTCCAGGGCCTCAAAGATCGGAAAGCGCTAGAACAAGAACTTGGTTTGCTGTTCAATCGAGTAGGTTTGCCTGCAGAGGCCAGACTAAGCTTCCCGCACCAGTTGTCAGGTGGGCAACGGCAACGTATCGGAATTGCGCGGGCTCTAGCGCTGAAACCCAGCCTGATCGTATGTGACGAACCAGTTTCATCTTTGGATGTCTCGATCCAGGCACAAATCATCAACCTTCTCGAAGCCCTTCAAGATGAACTAAGGATATCTTATCTATTCATTGCTCACGATCTTGCGGTGGTCGAGCATATAAGCCACCGTATCGCCGTGATGTATCTCGGAAAGATTGTCGAAAGCGGGAGAACCGCAGACATTTTCAAGAATCCACAGCACCCTTACACACGGGCGTTGATTGAGGCCGCGCCTGCCCCCGGCCCTGGGGCACGACATAGAAAAAGAACGGTACTGGCTGGCGAAGTCCCCAGTCCGATCAATCCACCAAGCGGGTGCAATTTTCACACAAGGTGCCCACTCGCCATGAATCGATGCCGTCGTGAGGAACCCGTGTTGCAGGAAGTGGCGCCCGAGCATACTGCCGCGTGCCATCTGATCGATCCGGCGGAGAATTTCGCGCCTTAGGTCTTGGAGCGCCAGAGCGCACGGGCCTGCTGGTGACAGACGCCCTTCTCGTCAATGGTGAATTCGGGTCGCATTACCGTGATACTCCAGACGCTCGGCCATGCGCGAGTTCTGGATGTCTGGCGGGGGGTCGCGCTGAATGCCGGGCAGCAGGCGCCCCAGGTGTGTGCCCCAATACGCCCTGAGGCTCTCCCTCGTCCCGCGGAATATGGGTTCGTTGTTGCCGACCCGCTGTGCGACGTTACAGAAACATGGGCTGTCCGAGTCTATCTCCTCTTCCCTTCCAGAACCTGCAAGAAATAGTCTGGAGAACCGATCTGGCCTCCCTTTGAAGCCACCTGCAGACCATCCAAACCGGCATTGTCCGAGAAAGCACGGCACATCGGAGCCGCTGGGATGAGCGGCATCAGCAATTCCAGCGAATGGATGTCTAGCTGGCGTAACGTGTAGCTGCAGGTATCACCACCTGCGACGCAGACTCTGCCGACCCCGGTCTCTTCGAGCAGCGCACGGAGTATCAGGCCCTGCTGTCTCGCGATGATCTTACCGGTCTCACCTCGATCGATGCCGAGTTGTCGGGCCGCTTCCACGGTTTTCTCAATGATCGGGTCATCCGGGCCTATGGTGGTGTAGAGCAACAGGTTCTTGCTTTCGCCGAGGCGGGCAAGTGCTTGTTTGGTCACCCGGTTACGTTCTTCTATTGCAACTTGTTCGTCGACCAATCGATCGGTCTTTAGCGCGATGCCGGCAAAACCATGCGCCAGGGCATAATTGATCTGGTCCGCCGTATTTGCGGCAGCACTGCCCGAAACGACGATCAACCTATTGGTCGGACCGACCGAAGGAAACTGTTGCGGTTCCGGAGTTAGACCGTTCGCTCGCCAGTATCGAGCAATCGCATATTCAAAACCGGAAGACCCAATTGCGAAAATCTTCAAGGTCTTGGATTTTTCGTGAATCAATTGGCCGATTTCGAAGAGATTCTCGTCACTGAGCGTGTCAAAAAGAACAATGTCCATGCCGTCGGCGATAAATCGGTCAAAACGATCGGAAAGAGACTGCGGTGATTCATCCAGGTGAAGCAGATCGATAAGTGCTACAGACTTCTTTGACATCCGAGCGAAGTGCACGCGAATGTCACCTTCATCCATCGGTGTAATCGGATGTTTGCTCATCACTGGGTGTCGGTCCAATCTGTATCTCTGGTCACCATACACCGTGAAATGATTGCCGAATGCGACATAGCGACCGAGTACAGGTATGCCCTGAACAATGACACCACAGGAGGGATCAATTACATCAAATGCAATGTCGGCTGCATGCCCGATGCTGCCAATCCCGGGTGAGGAATCAAATGTTGCGCAAACCTTGTAGTGAATAAAACGGGGTTCAAGGTTATTCAGCAACGCCAACTGGTCTGGCAGTTCGTTATCCATCTGGGCGGGAGTCATGGTACGACTGGTCCCGGCGATCCCAACCGCCCGATGGTCTGAGAGGCCTGCTTTCAGCCTCCTCTCAGTGGGGTGTCCGAGGAAAAGGGCAGTTTTGACTCCGTTGGTTGCCAAAGCCTCCATTGCGTCGGCGGAGCCGGTAAAATCGTCCCCGTAAAAGGCCAGCAAGAGCGGATCCATCGTTAGCTTGGTCAGCCGACATTATCCCAGGATCTGCCCAATGCCGTATCGATCGCCCGACATTGAGTTTCCGTCAGTGGTGCTCCTCTCAAACCGGTCACAACGGAAATCTGGCAGCACTGCTCGACTTCTTCCACAACGCCGATTGCCCTCGACATGTCGGCTCCGGCGACAATGAGTCCGTGCTGACGCAATAGGATCGCATGGTAGACGGACGCCAGCGCCTCGACAGCCTGGTGCAGGGAATGCGCGCCGGAGGGGTGATAGGGTATCATCGGGACGCGTCCGGCCCGCAAATAAAACGCCGCCGTAAACGGCGGTACCGTATCGTTGGACTCTTGACTGACCAGTGTCGAGTAGGCGATCGAATAGGTCGGGTGAACATGAACAACGGCCCGGGCACCTTCTCTCGCTCGATACATTGCGAGATGCATGCCCATTTCTTTTGAAGGGTCGCTGCCCTCCAATACATTGCCTTGAAGGTCGACCTTGACAATCTCGTTTTCGGTCAGCTTTCCGAGTTCCGATCCGGTTTGACTGATCCAGACAAAATCACCGTGCCTTACGCTCGTATTGCCGCCAGCTGCATGGATCAGCTTGCGCTCGTACAGAGCCCTGCTAGCGGTTATCAGTTCATCGATCTTTCCTGACGCTCCCATTAGCGAACCTCCCACCTTCCCGAAGCATTTCCGCCGCAGTGGATTCTTCTGACATGTTGTCGCTACCGACGGCCAATATGCAGAACGGCTAGGAGTCGCCGCCCCGTTTCGATGCGGTGTTCCTGCCACCACTCTCGCCATTGAATCTTCAAGAACTATGCTATCCCGAATTATTCACGTAAAGCAAGATGACGACACCGTGCCGACCAATGTCTTCGGGCAGACAATCGACGATCTCTCCGCCTCGCACTGGAATCATCTGGGATGAGTTCATTCTCGAGCCATACACCCCTACAAAATTTCGTTAGCCTTCGAACGGACTCTCAGTCCGACGCTTCCCGTAATCCAAATCTCTACACTTGGTTGACGCGCAGCTGCCGTCAACATTGACGCGCTACACAATGAGGACCTCCGCCAGTTCAGGGATCTGGCGGAGGTCATAAAGGCAAACGCTCTTTCCTCCCGATGAGATCGCCCGCCAGGTGATCGAGGCCCGGCGAAATCCCGGCGATCAGGGCCCGATGCCGGTTGACCTGCGCAAGCTGTATGAAGAGCAGCGGCTGGTTCTTGGCATCCATGGGGTGCGAGTCCAGTATGGCAAAGTTCCATTCATGCTGCGGATTTGAAGAGCTTTCTTGAGTTGTTGTCGTTTTGGGGCGTCTTCCATGTACTGACAATTGCCTTCCACGCGGCATCGAAGCGGTTGGATGCGACGAGGGCGCGGATGCTCAACACTGCCTGCCCTCCGTTCTTTCCCCAGCGCTGTCCGGAGCGTTTCAATCGCTGAGCGATCAGAGTGCGATTTGCGGCCTCGACGATTCCCGAGCCGATCGGCAGGTTTTGGTCGGCCCAGTTTTGGTAGCGCATGCGGTGGCGATGTTTGCGAAAGAAGTTCAACTCCCGTTTGAGGTTCTGACGGGCTTTCGGATGTTTGCCGCAAAGGTAGCGCAAGGCGCGGATGACTTTGTCGATGCCTCGGGTTTGCTCGCGCAAGATGCCGCGGTATTTCTCAAACCATTTTCCGCCGTCCCCGCAGTCGGCTCCGAACGCAGCATCGGCTGCGGCCCGCAGATGCTGGGCCGCGTGCCAGAAGTCGATCACCTGCGGCGCGTCGGGCGCGAGGGTCGACAAGAAGCTCCAGTTATCGGGGGCGGCGTCGGCGACGGTGGTAATCCGAATATCGGGTCGCAAGCGAGCGATGGGTGCGACTTCGGCGCGAAGCTGCGCCTTGAGCGAGACCTTGCCGCCTTCAGGCATGCGGCCGAAATACAGCGTTTTCAACCGCTCTCCCCCGGCATCGTGAAAGGAAACCGTTCCGCAACCCGCTTCACGGTATCCGGCGGCGGTTTGGCCGGCCTCTCCCGCCCGCATCGGCACCATGACGCCGTCCCGCGAGACGCAAGCCGTCACCGCCGCCTCCGGGACCTCGCCCGCGTGGACCTCCTCAAGCGCTTCCCCGGAAACCGCTTCCCATCGGCTCGCCGCTTCCTGCGTCAAACGCTGCAAGCTGCTCACCGACGGCTGCATGCCCCCCAGTTCGTCGCAAAGCGTCACGCATTCCCGCGCCGTGTTGTCGCTCATCAGCAACAACGCCCGCCGACCAGCCAGCGGCGTGAAATCGTCATCCACAAGGCCCAGCGCTTCATCCACCGGAACCAGCGAAGCCTCGCTCTCCCGGCGGTAGCGAGGCCGCCAGAACCGGACAGCTCCCAGCGATGTCTGGATCGTTTTCGGGGTCGGCGCAACCCGGCTGTAGTTCTTTCCGTCGCGCGTCACCGAGGGCGCCCCATCATCCAGGCTTCCAATCGCCGCCGCCAGCACCGGACGGCAAACCTCCCGCCCCACCGATTCCAGTTCCCGCTCGAAGGCTTCAAAGTCGCGCAACGCCAAGCCGGATCCCAGCAACTCCATGCATAAACC
Source organism: Rhodobacterales bacterium (assembly GCA_965219495.1). Taxonomy (GTDB): domain Bacteria; phylum Pseudomonadota; class Alphaproteobacteria; order Rhodobacterales; family CAZPXZ01; genus CAZPXZ01. The sequence goes on along the minus strand of OZ244777.1, from coordinate 3,992,022 downwards.
CGAAAATCGGAAGGCCGCGTCCTCAACAAGCTGACGCGACGGCGCGTCCACCGAAGGAAGGGCGAAAACGCCTGTGGACGGGTCGGCCGGAAACTGCAATACTGGCATCGGAGTGCTCCATATCTTGAGATTAACTAATGCCAAGATACCGCATCTTGCGGTCGGGAGCACTCCCGATGTCTCGTCAAAATCAACCTTTCGTGACAAAATTCACCCGCGAAACCACCTCTTGTCACAAAAAAACCGAAACCAGCTCCAGAGATTTCACTAACTCCTTGGTGCTCAAGAACTTCCTTTTGCCATACAAGAACTACACCCCATCCATGAGGTCTATGGCGCTCTCTACGAGGAGCTCGGCCTTGATGCCATCTTGCCGCGCTCGCGCTATCGCGCCTCTCACCAGGCGCTGTTTCAAAATGTCATGGCCCGGATTGCCAATCCTGTCAGCAAGCGCGCCAGTGTTCACTGTCTGGAGGAGGATTTTGGTGTGCGGCTTCCTCTTGAGCGGGTCTACCGGATGATGGACCATCTGACTGACGCCCGCATTCAGCGTCTTCAGCAGCTTGCCCGCAACCAGGCGCAGGATCTTCTGAACCGCCCGCTTGATGTTTTGCTTTTCGATTGCACCACCCTGTATTTTGAATCCTTCGTTTCCGATGGTCTCAAGCAGCCCGGTTACAGCAAGGATGCGAAGTTCATGGAGTCGCAGGTGCTTTTGGCGCTGATGGTGACGCCAGAGGGTCTGCCGGTTGGCTACGAGGTGTTGCCCGGCGCCAGTTTCGAGGGTCACAGCCTGGTCCCGGCGCTGAGGCGACTGCGGCAGGTGCATGAATTGCGTCGTGTGATCTGCGTTGCCGATCGCGGCATGCTGAGCAGGGACAACCTTGCGGCGATGGAGGCTGAGGGGATGTTCTACATTGTCGGCGCCAGGCTGAAGCAGTTGCCGAAGGGCTGTCAGGAGGAGGTTCTGGATCCCGGGCGCTTTGGTGCGCCGGATGCAGAGGGCGTTCGGGTGCAGGAGGTGATGCATCAGGGCCGCCGGATCGTGGTCAGCCATTCGCCGAAGCGGGCGGCCAAGGATGCCCGGGAGCGGGAGCGGGCGCTCGGCTAGCTGCGTGGCCGGTTTGCACGAAGTGCCAATCCGAAGGAGCTGCTCGGCAACCGGGGATACCAGCGGTTCCTGCGGGTTGAGGGCGAGGCCGAACTGGTGGTGGACGAGGAACGGGCCTGCCAGCAGGCCCGCTGGGACGGCATTCATGGCGTGGTGACCAACCTGCCCGACATGCCGCCACGGGATGTTCTCGGCCATTACGCCGTACTCTAGCAGGTGGAACAGACCTTTCGCAACACCAGGCATGACCTGAAGGTACGGCCGGTCTTCCACTGGACCGAGCGCCGGATCCGGGCCCATATCGCCATCGCCTTCATGACGCTGCTCTGCGTGCGCCATCTTGCCTGGCGCACCCGGCTCCAGCAGCGGCGGGCCTCGCCCGAGGCCATCCGCCAGGCGCTGGTGCGTGTCCAGTGCAGCATTCTTGCCGATCAGAGCAACGGGCGCCGCTACGTCCTGCCCTGGGCAATCGGCGAGTTGGCCCGGAAACTCTACGCAGTGATGGGGATGAAACGGACGAGCGCAGCCTGTGAACTGACGACGACTCACAGGCGCCTCCACGCCTGAGGACATCCGAACATCTGCAGGGGCACGGCACTGGTGCCCCTGATGTAGTGCCTTTTCGGGGATCGGCACAATTGAACACAATGATTTACATCAACAAACCGTCGAAATCAGGAGCAAACACTGAACGGTTTTGCCGTTGCTCTTGACAACATCGAAATCCCGACCGGTGTACAGTCGTCCCGTGAGACGTTATCTGACAGAAAACTGAGAACCCTTCGTTTGTAGGCGGTGTCACTATTGTCGAGATGGTCGCCCTTGGTTTCAAGCACGGTTATGCAGCTGGCTGTGCTATCCTTATTTACGGTAAAGATGAAATCCGGGTAGATCTTGGCCTTCTTACATCCCTGGATGCCGTACTAGGTGCGGGCGACAATACGATTCCACCAAGTCAGTACCCTATCCTCATCGAGATATATCACCACCTCCCCTTCGTCCTTGTTCATCTCATTGTCATAGACAGGCAACAACAGGCTTCAAGATGACGGGTCCGTCCCTCGGTTTCCATCTTCACCATCAGTTTGACGGTTTGGAACACCTACCCTCGACCTCCGCGGTCTGGCGCGCAAGTCGGACAGCGCCCTGAGCTACGTCTGGAACCTGGAACAGGGTCGCATCGACCGGCCTGGCGCCGAGAAGCTCGCCGCGGTCGCCGCGGTCGCCGCGGCCCTCGGCATGACGCTCGAGGAGCTTGCCGCACCCGCCGACGACGTCCCGCCGGCCGAGACAGTGGCCTTCGCGGACGGGTTCATGCGACTGAACCGGCCCGACCGGCGCGCCATGGCGGCCCTGATCGACGCCTGGCTGGACGGCGCGGTTCACGCTCTTCCGCACAGACGGCGGGAAGGCCGGCACCCGGATCGCGGCGTGGCGGCGGGAGGCCGGGCACACGCGCGAGAGACTGGCCGAGCTGGCGGGGACCAGCCGCGGCTATCTCGCGGCAATCGAGACGGGCCGCGCGGTCCGGCCCTCGGCCGATTCGCTGGCCCGGATCGCCGCCGCGCTCGGCCGGTCCCTCCCCGAGCTTGTCACCCCCGACGCGGCCGGTCCCTGCGGGCGGGACCCGGAGGATCTGGCCGTTCTCCAGAGATGGGCCGGGCTGCCGCCGCGCCTGCGCCGGCGGTACCGGCGCACGGTCGAGACGTGGCTGGACGAGGAGGCGAAGGACAGGGGCCGGGACGCCGAGCCGTGAAGCGCATCAAGCGCGGGATTTCCGCGCTTTCGGCTCGAATCAGGGTTCGGAAGGCGCTCACCCGTTTCCCTGCTCCTTGCAACAGTCAAAAGCGGCTGCTTGGAAAAGAAAGCAATGAAGGATCGCGCGATCCCGATTTCCAGTTCTAAACCAAATTCCCAGCCATTTCGTCAACGGAGCAATCCGGGCAAAAATGCCCCGATCCTGACGAATTAATCAGAGATACAACAACCAGCTTGTAGCCGCCGCGCGGGCCCCGGCTCTTGCAACACCCCACTTATGTATATGGATTTCAGATCAGGTTTGTTCCTTTCAGTGCTTGATAGGTGAGTATTGCCCATTTCAGGCGTACGTAGCCTTGCCAGACTTTTTGGGTTCCCGGCAAGGGCTGCTGTCGTCGAGCGTGAAACCCAACGATCCCTGCGAGGTCGATCACGAAAGTGCGGATATCCGGCCGATGGCCTGGCGGCGCTCGCGCCCGGGGGCCGCCCTGCGCCTTGAGCAGGGCATCCAGGACGTCGATTTCCTCCTGGCTGACGACTTCGCCGGCCGGGGTGTCGGGCTTGTCGCGGGCCATGCGTTCGAGATCGAAGACATGGCAGGCGGTGATGGCGTCGAAGACGAGACACTTGCGCAGGTCGTCGGCATGGTCGAGCCGGCGATCCTCGATGCGGGTGCCGGTCTTCAACGCCTTGAAGAAAAGCTCGATGGTCCATCGCAGCACATACCAGCGGATGGCGGTCTTCGCGGTCTCCACAAGATTGCCAACCCCGGCGGCCTCCGCTTCAGGGCGGCTTTCGGCGCCGGCGCTGTCGAGGCCTTCGGTGGTGAGCAACAGCCAGTGCAGGGCGTTCTTCCTGTTGGGCGTTTCGGTTGCCGACACCGCGAGCATGCGGACCGGCGGCTGGCCTGCGGCGGCCTGCGGCCGCGCCAGCATCACTTCGGTGGCGCGGATGTCGATGTGCACGGTGCGCTTTTTGCGGGTGCGCTTGCCCCCGCACGCGGCCAGTTCCAGCGTCTGTGTCGCCAATCGCGGCTGCCCGGCGAGGTGCTCCCACAAATCCGCTTTCCGTCCGTCCTTGAGGATCACTTGCCGCTGCGCCGAACGGCTGGCGCGCACCAGCAGCCTGGCGCCGTCGGATGCCGCCTTGCCCAGCAGTTCCCAAAAATCACCCTCTCGATCGCAGATATTGACCACCCGCGTTCCGGGGCAGGCGGCGGCCAGTTCCTGGGCCCGGTCGAGGCCGCGCAACCAGCGGGCGCTCTCCTTGTCGTTGACATCCGGACCGACATCCATGCCGTCGGCGGTCTTGCCGCTGCGGAACGCCGCGTTCAATTCAAACAGGCCCAACGGGCGTCCGGCCAGGGTGACCGCAAGGCCGGTATGGGCGAGAATGCCGGAGGTTCCCTTGCCGCCGCCGCCCAGCCCGTCAAGGCCGCCAGTCGCCTCCAGCCCGTCATAATTGAGCGTGGTGGTGTCCTGGATGGCAAGAACCGTCGGTTCCAGCCGGCAACGCTCGACCAGCATCTCCCGGTGCGGCTCCAGGATGTGTTCCATGCTCACCTTCTCGTTCGACAGCAAGCGATAGGCCGCCTTCTGCTCCGCCCGGGCCGGAAAGATCACCGGAAGCGACTCGCCGAGATGCCGCAGCCACGCCCGGCCCATGCGCACAATCCGGTCCCGAATCCGGCCATCGGTATGGGTGCTGCGGCCATACTCCCGGCAGGCCCAATCCGTGTCTGCGTCCAGGTACTGGGAAGGAGCCGTGCCGATCGTCCGCTTCGGCGCCCGGCGCAACGCTTCGCGCCAGCCGGCCGACAGCGGCTTCATCCAGACGCTTCGTCTTACCCCCGGCGCCTCGCCGGCGCAATCCGGCCGCCGTCCCTCGGTGCGCTGCGGACAGCAGCGCCACCGCGCTGCCCGATAACAACGACCGGAATAGCCGGGGCTGATATAGGTGAAGGCCATCACCGGCCGCACCGCGTACGCCGCCTGCCAGTCTTCCGCCAACCGATCGCTCGCCATCCGCAACACCCGGGAAGCGAGGCCGTGCACCCGCACCCCCGGAAGAATCAGGAACCGGTGATTACAGACCACCCGCGGCAGGTTGGCGGCCCGCGCATCCGGCGACCAGCCGATGAAGGCGTCGCGCGCCTGCTGGTGCCAGCCCGCCGACGAAAACCCGATGCCGCCGAGGCAGCCATGCGTCGCCGACCGGATCCAATACCGCAACTGACCGCCCGGAGCCCGCGCCCAGCCCTGCGGATGATGCGTCGCCATCATCGACTCCCACCGCCGCCGGTCCGCATCTCCGCCCAACGCCTCCAGCGTCAGCTCGCCACAAGCCCGCAACGAACACCGAAGCGCAAGGTCCGGGAAATCCGTTGAAGGCGCCGGCCGCCGCGCGTCCGCCTCGAAATTCGGCGCCGACCGCGCCGCCGGCAAAGCCAGCCCAAGCTTCGACGCAAGAACCGGCAACGCCTTCGCCGCCGCCGAAACGCACAGCTGCCCGCAGCGATTGCGCCAGTCTTCATGCGCGCACAACGAACGCGTCAGAACATTCCGCGTGATACCCTGTTCCCGGAGCGCACCCTTCAGCCACTCGATGGTGGTGGAACGAAACTGATGAAGACCAACCTGCATACCCTCCATATAGATGAATCACATGGCTGATACAAGTACGGATCCTTGAAAGGCCCCGGCTGCCGGAAAGCGCCTCCACCCCGCCCGCCTCGTAGGCAACCCGGTTGCGGTAAACGGTGGTGCGCGAAACCCCGAACGCTTCCGCCAACTGCGTCACGCTCGCCAACCCAAGGGAAGCCAGCATCGCCGTCCGAACGCCCTGACGGTCGCCGGCGGAAGCCGAGAAAAACATCCCGCCCGAGTTGAACACCGCCGAGCGGCCGTCCTCCCCGGCAATGGCGCACTGGTCGATGATCACAATGGCGTTGTCGGGAATGAAGCCAAGACGGGCAGGCAGCACGATCGGACCTCCTTGATGGAGGATAAATCGACATATCCGAATTATGCTGCCACCCCGGGCAGGGATCAAGTCAAATGCATGAAATAGTCAATTCTCATGCCAGAATGGCGGAAGCTCTGAACTTATTTTCCCTGAGCCGGGCGGTCTTCGCAACGTCAACTGCCTTCAAACTGATCCACGATCCGTTTTCCGGTCTCTCCGGCTCCCGGAACCGCGCAATTCGGGAATAGCGGAATACCTGCTCTTCCCGTCTCGGCATCCGTCCAGTCAGCGCAACTTTTGCGCGGTTTGCAGCAACTGCTCAACAACGCGCTCGACCGCTCGTTCCGACACTTCCGAAAGCAGCCGTCCGTTGCCGTCGAATGCCTTGTCCGCATGGGGAAGCGAATATTGAGCGGGAATTACCAGCGTCCCGATCCCCGACAAGACGCGCCGCAACTCAGTCAAGACCCGAATCCCGCCGAGACGGCCCGGAGAAGCGGCCATCAGCGCCGCAACTTTCCCCCGGAAAGGCAGTAGCGATTTTGCGTCATCCCCGCGCCGCGATAGCCAGTCGATCATGTTCTTCAGAAGCGCGGGGATGGAGCCATTGTATTCCGGCGACACCGCCAGGAATCCGTCATGCGATTCGAAGAGGCGTTTCAAATCTTTCATCGACTCCGGAATTCCCGAATCCGCCTCCAGATTGGCGTCGTAGACCGGAGCAGGGTATTCGCCGAGATGCAGCCGGGTAATGGCCGCCCCTGACGCTTCTGCCTTGTCTGCGGCCACATTCGCCAGCAACTGGTTGTAGCTCCCCCGGCGAACGCTCCCCGCAAATATGATGATTTTCGGAGATTCGCACACGATGCTCATAACCCCATGCTCGATCGCCAGATTGCCCAGTCGGACTCGGTATCGAGATCGATTGCCGCGCTGGCATCGACCGGAATGTCCACGACGTAGCCGGAGTTCTCGCCCACTACATCCCGGGCGCCCCTGTCCCCTCCCAACGCTTCCAGAGCCTCGAAAAAGCGGCGGCCGAACAATACGGGATGGCCGGGCGCACCACCCGGCGCGACCGGCCTGCAAATCGCACGATCCTTTTCCGGGTCGAACTCGCCAATGAGTCTGTCCACGAGATGCGCGTCCACGCCCGGCATGTCGGCCAACGCAATTAAGACGGCATCCGTTTCGGAACTGAGCGCGCCCATGCCTGCCCGTATGGAAGCGCCGATCCCCTCCGCATAATTCGCATTCCGCAAGAAACGAATCCCCGTCACACCGCTTGCGGAGATCGCCTGCTCGACCAAGTCAGCCTTGTGGCCCGTCACCGCTATGATCTCGCGGACGCGGCTTCCTTTGAGCGAAGTGGTCACCCGTGACGCCAATGGCTGACCGCCTGCGTCAATCAAGAGTTTGTGCGCGCCCTTCATTCTCCGGGAAAGGCCCGCAGCGAGCAGCAACACGGAGACGTTCGGGTCCGACGGCGCTATCGTTCCGCCAACCCTCGGGGCAGGGCGAAGCGGAATTTCGTGCAGCAAGCCGCCGACACCCATGCCGGCGATATCCTCGCTACTTACTTCAATTCCACAGGCAATTCGCTCCAGCACCCAGTCGGCTCCGTTCATCTTGGGTGAACGGACGCAACCGGGAAGAACCATCACCTGCCTGCCGTCTCCAAGAGAGGCCAGCAGCAGGAGATTGCCGGGATCCACCGGCATTCCGAATCGCACGATTCCACCGCCCGCCCCCCGGATGGCTTCCGGCGCGACATCGTTCCGGTCCGATGTGGCGGAATCTCCCAGGATCAGCACCAGTTCGGCAGTCGATTCCGCGAGAGCGGACGCGAGCGGCTTCACCTCGTGGGGCACGGTGCGCGTTTCGAACAGCGGAACGCCGAGCGCGTTCAGCCTGGTCCGAACGGCATCGACTCCTTTCTGCCCGAGTTTTTCCGGCGTCCATTCTGACCGCGTGAGAAGCAACGCGGCATTCCGCACCTCCACAGGCGCTACTGCAATTGCCGGCGGGTTTGCGCGAAGAATGGATTCAGCCTCCCCGACAGTGCTTTCCGGAACCGAATAGGGAATGATCTTGACCGTTGCCGCCATGCTTCCGGCGCGGACCCGGGCATGATCAGCGAGTGTCGCAAGCGTGATGGACTCGTCGATTGCGTTGAGCGCGTATACCACGTCCTTCCGCACGCGCAAGACACCGTTGGCCGCGGCAAAGATATTGGCGCGTCCGGCGCCGGGGCGCGCGCGCCTCAATTGCTGGGCGTCCGGTTCCGGAACCAGGGCCGCGGCAATCCTCTCCGATACTTCGTTTTCGGAGGTGTCGCCCGGTTCGGCATGCGCGGCTACGACTTCGCGAATTCCTCCCGACCGGAGACGCCGAATGACCTCTTCATCTAGCACCCTGCCCTTGCGAACCGCGCCCGCTTCCCACCGCACCGTGTGCGCCAGAATGGCGCCCCGCGCTTCGTCGAGGGAAACGCGACCAAATTTCAACGCGTAAACTTCCGCGTATTGGCGCCCGTCCGAAGCCGGGCGGTGATTTCCGCCAGAACCGCGAGCGCGATCTCGGCCGGGGACTTCGCACCGATATCAAGGCCGACCGGCGCATGAATGCGGGATATCGCGTCTTTGCCTACACCCTGTTCCCTCAACCTCTCGACCCTCTTCGCATGTGTTTTTGCTGAACCGAGGCAGCCCAGATAGAACGCCTCGGAACTGAGCGTCTCGAAAATTGCGGGGTCGTCCAGCTTTGGATCGTGGGTCAATGTGACCACCGCGACGCGCGCATCCAGGCCGTGCCGGCGCATCGCCTCGTCCGGCCATTCACGCCAGATTTCGGTACCGGGAAAACGTTCGGGCGTCGCGAAGGCGTCCCTCGGGTCCACCAGCGTCACGTCGTAGCCCGCGAGCCTGGCCATCCCCACGAGCGGTTGCGCGATATGCGAACCGCCGACGACCACGAGGCGGAGCGGCGGGTTGTGCACGGCGAGAAACCACTCTTCCCCTTCGGCATCCGCGTACCCCGAACGGTCGCTCCTGAGGGCATGCGTCGCGGCCTCACCCAGAATTCCCGGCTGCTTGGCCCTGAAGACTCGATGCTCTCCCGTCTTTCTCGACGTCGCCAGAACCGCGCCCTGCCGCGCCGAACGGCACGCAATCAACTCCTGCAAGAGGCCCGGCGGCAATCCTTTTCCAACACCAACCGGCTCCACCGACACGCGGATATCCCCTCCACACGCCAGTCCGACCGCAAATGCTTCGTCGTCGGTCACTCCGAAACGGAGCAGGCGAACTTTTCCGTCCTGCAGCGATTCCACGGCTTCCGCCACCACGGCGCCCTCTACACATCCGCCGGACACCGAACCGGCGATTTCCGAGGCGCCCGAGACCGCGAGCATGGAGCCTACCGGCCTGGGAGCGGACCCCCATGTCTCGACGACGGTAGCCAGGGCGGCGCCGCGCCCTTGGCGATGCCACTCCAAGGCGATTTCCGGAACACGGTCATGCTCGGTCAATTGTTCGCAGCGGGATTCGGTCATTTCTGCCCCCATCGGATCCTTCAGCACGTGTCGCCACGAGGCCAGATTACCACAGCTGCGCCAATTCTTCGCAACTGCGGGAAATTTACGCCGCGCTCGACCGATAAACCGGCGAGCCGGCAACCCAGGTTTCCCGCACCGCCCGCTCATCGCCCAACGCGATCAACGCGAACAGCACATCCGCAGCATCGCGCGCCAGGCGGGTCCTGTGCGCCATCATGGATGCGGCGGCAGGGTCCAGGACCACGATATCCGCTTCCATACCGGGTGCGAGATTGCCGATGCGATCCTCAAGGCCCAGCGCGATAGCGCCTCCCCGCGTTGCGAGGTGCACCAGGTCGAACGGATGGAGGGTTTCACCTCGAAGCTGCGCCACCTTGTATGCCTCGCTCATTACGCTCAACATCGAAAGGCTGGTGCCTCCCCCGACGTCGCTGCCGAGCCCCACTCGCACCGGCCGGTCCGCGTTTCGCGCCGCAGCCAGATCCATCAGCCCCGAGCCGAGAAACGTGTTCGCCGTCGGACAATGCACGAGGCTGGCGCCCGCGGCGTGAAATCTCCGGAATTCGTCCTCCGACAAATGGATGCCATGGGCGTAAAGCGAACGCGGCCGAAGCAGGCCGAAGCGCTCATAGACCGCGGTGTAGTCGGCGTCGTCCGGGAAGAGTTCCGCAACTTTCCGCAGTTCACCTTCGCTTTCGGAAATGTGGGTATGAACCCAGCAGTCCGGCCGGCCGGCCGCCAGCTTCCCGGCCGCATCAAGCTGCTCGGGTGTCGAAGTAATCGCGAATCGCGGCGTAATCGCGTAACCGAGGCGTCCACGCCCGTGCCAGCGGTCGATCAGAGCACGGCTGTCCGCTTCCGAAGATTTCACATCGTCGCATAGCGCCGCCGGAGCATTCCGGTCCATCATGGTCTTTCCGGCGATCAGGCGCAGATTACGCGCCGCCGCCGCTTCGAAGAGCGCGTCCGCCGATGCAGGAGCGGTCGCGCAGAAGACCGCAGCCGTCGTGGTTCCCGCCTCGAGCATTCGCGTCAGAAAAAACTGCGAGCCGACGCGCGCGTGGTGCGGATCGGAAAACCGGATTTCGGCCGGAAATGTGTGGACGTTCAGCCACTCCAGGAGATCCTTCGCGCGGGAAGCGATGATCTCCGTCTGCGGGTAATGCACATGCGCATCCACAAACCCCGCGAGCGCCAGGCAGCCCCGGCAATCCGAGAGCGGCGTACCTTGCGGCAGATCCGGCAAGATCTCCGATGCCCTGCCCAGCGACTCTATATTCCCTCCCCGGGTCACAACCACGCCGTCGGAAATAAACTCCGCCGCGGACGGGCCTGTCCGGTAGGGGTCTCCGGAAAAGCTCAGCAGGTCGGCGCGCAGTGCGCGGTAGGTGGACGCTTCACCCATGGTGCAATCCTTTCGAACCATGTCCGCACCCGGCGTTCACACCGGTTTCTTGCGCCAGTACGCTCGTCCCCGGATCCGCGGCAACTCACGGGCGCGATTCGGCGTACGCCCGCCAGCCTGGGATCATCCGGTATTGATCTCGACAGCGGCTGAATTTTTCGGGACAATAGTGACTGCTCTGCCAAGGGCGCATATAGACACCTTCGCCGCAGGAAATCAACCATGATCGCAATCGCATGACTGCGTTTCCGCTCACACTGAACGGCTGCGCCCGGACGGTACCGAAGGCGGACGCAGATTCGATTCTGCTTGACTGGCTGCGCGCGCAGGACGGGCTTCGCGGCACCAAGGAAGGCTGCGCCGAAGGCGATTGCGGGACCTGTTCGGTGTTGGTTTCGCCACCTTCCGGCGGGATTCCCCGACCGGCGAATTCCTGCTTGCTGAAGACCGGCCAAGTGGCGGGGCTATCGGTTACGACCGTTGAAGGACTTGGAACCCGGCATGATCCGCATCCCCTTCAGTCCGCGATCGCCGCTTCCGGCGGCACGCAATGCGGGTACTGTACGCCCGGTTTCGTGGTTGCGGGCGCCGCGCTTCTCGCCCGCGATTCCGACCCGGACGAAAATGCAATCCATGACGCTTTCTCGGGTAATCTTTGCCGCTGCACTGGATATCGCGCCATTGTTTCTGCCGTTCATGCCGCCGCGCCAGCCCGGCCCCGTCTGGAAGACGCACCGCCGGCCGCGGCCCCGAAGGATCTGGCCAAGGTCCTTCTACCGGAAAGCACTGCGGAAGCCCTGGAAATGGCCGCAATTCGTTCGGAATTCAGATTCCTGGCCGGGGGGACGGATCTCCTGCTCGAGCGCGAGGTCCGCAAAACGAACGGTTGCGCGCTGATTCTGCTCTCGCGCATTCCGGAGATCGCCCGCATCGTGAGGGAGAACGACCACCTCGTGTTGGGAGGCGCCTGCCCCATCGAGGATCTGCTGCCCGTCGTGGAATCGAGATGGCCATCCTTCGGACGGATCCTGCGGCGCTTCGGGTCGGTGCAAATCCGCAGCCAGGCCACACTTGGAGGCAATCTGGCGACCGCCTCGCCGATCGGGGACGCGGCTCCGTGCCTGATAGCGCTGGATGCCCGGATCCGCGCTCACGGACCCGATGGCGAACGGGAAATCGCGGCGGAGAAACTCATCACCGGATATCGCAAGACCTGTCTCCGGGCGAATGAAATCATTGCTTCGATACACGTTCCGGAATCCGCTCCGAATTCGGTATTCCGCGCCTGGAAGGTATCGAAACGGTATGATCAGGATATATCCACTCTGTCCGCCGCATTTCGCATTGACCGGGACGGCAAGGGAAGGGTAATCCAGTCAAGGGTTGTATTCGGTGGAATGGCAGATCGCCCACTTCGATGTCCGCCCGCGGAAGACGCCCTGAGGAATCTGAACTTCGAAGGGGCGGCCGCGTCGATATCCGAATTCTTTTCTCCCATCGACGATCTCCGCGGGAGCGCAAGATATCGTCAACTCGCGGCGGCGGGCCTTGTCGAGCGGCTGGCTCTCGACCTCTCTGGAGAAAAGGCACTGGAGGTCATGGACTTGTGAGATCGCCGCAACCGCAAGAACGGGTGTTCGCCGGACAGCCGCACCCGCACGAGAGTGGACTGCCGCATTGTACGGGCGAAGCTGCGTATGTCGACGATATTCCGGACCCTCCGGGGTTGTTGCATGGCGCCTTGGTGCTCTCCCCTTACGCACATGGCGAAATTGGCTCCATTGACGCGGATGCCGCACTCGCAATCCCTGGTGTCGTCGCGGTTCTTACCGCGCTCGATATTCCCGGCGAGAACGCCGTGGGCCCCATTATTCACGACGAACCGGCGCTCGCGGAACGCCGGGTTACCTATCGCGGAGAACCTGTGGCGTTTGTGCTGGGCGACAGCTATTCCGCAGCGCAAGCCGGTGCGGACGCGGTCCGTATGGAGGTAAATCCCGCGCCCCCCATTCTGGAACCGCGGCAGGCGCATCGGAATGGCGACTATGTCGTACCTCCTCAACTGCTTTCACGCGGCAATAGCGCTGAGGCAATCGCCAAGGCGCCGCATCGCGCCCGAGGCGAACTGGAACTCGGGGGACAGGATCACTTCTATCTGGAAACCCAGGCTGCCCTCGCCATCCACGGCGACGATGGCGCTCTGACCATTTGGTCGTCAACCCAGCATCCAAGCGAGGTGCAGGAACGCACTGCGGTATTCCTTGGCGTGCCGTCCAGCCGAATTGAAGTACGCGTGCGCCGTCTCGGCGGCGCATTCGGCGGCAAGGAAAGCCAAGCCACCATCTACGCAGTACTCACCGCGCTTGGCGCCCAGAAAACCAACCGGCCAGTCAAGCTTCGACTGGACCGCCGCACGGACATGACGGCGACCGGCAAACGTCACGACTTTCAGATCTCCTGGGAAGCCGGATACCGGGACGACGGAAGAATCCTGGGCCTGGAATTCGAGTTTCTTTCGCGCGCCGGAAATGTCGCCGACCTGTCGGCGCCGGTAATGACGCGCGCGCTCGTCCTTTCCGACAACTGCTACGCGTTCGATCACGTTTCCTTGCGCGGCTACTGCTGCCGTACCAACACTGTCTCAAATACCGCATTCCGCGGTTTCGGCGGGCCTCAGGGTGTCGCGGCAATCGAATCTGTCCTGGATGACATCGCACGGCGGCTGAATCTCCCGCCAAATGAGGTTCGTGCGATCAACTACTACGGGGACGCCAACGGCTATCGCACCCCTTGCGGTCAGGTGATCCGTCAGTGCCACATCGACAAAGTCGTCAGCACTGCGATCGAAGATTCGCAATTCGGGCAGCGCCGCCGGGAAATCGACAAGTGGAATCGGACCAACTCCGCCATTCGGCGCGGTTTGGCGATGATGCCGGTAAAATTCGCCATCTCTTTCAATATCCCTTCCCTGAACCAGGGCGGCGCACTCATTCATGTGTACCGGGACGGGAGCGTCAGGCTCAATCACGGCGGAACCGAAATGGGACAGGGCCTGTTCATCAAGGTTGCGCAGGTCGTGGCGGAAGTATTCCAGATCCCGCTTTCATGCATCCATATCACGCCCACGAACACCGGCGAAGTACCCAATACCTCACCTACTGCCGCCTCAACCGGATCGGACATCAACGGAATGGCGGCGTTCAAGGCGGCGCGAACGATTCGCCGACGCATGGAAGGGATCGCCGCCCGGGAATTTGAGTGCCCCGCGAAAGACATAGAATTCCGCGAAGGACGCGTGCAATCGGGAAACCGGTCGGTGTCGTTTGGCGAACTCGCCGAAGCATGCTGGAGGCGGCGAGTGAGTCTTTCTGCGACGGGTTACTACCGGACTCCCGGCCTGCGCTGGGATCCCGCGCATATGCGCGGCACGCCGGCCCATTATTACACCTGGGGCGCCGCCGTAACGGAAGCCGCCGTCGACCTTCATACCGGTGAGAGCCGTATCCTGCGGGCCGACCTGGTGCAGGACTGCGGCGAGTCCCTCAATCCGGCGATCGACCTCGGTCAGATCGAAGGTGGATTCATCCAGGGTCTCGGATGGCTGACCTGCGAAGAACTCGTCTGGGACCGTGATGGCCGGCTGCTGACTGTCGGTCCGTCTACCTACAAGATTCCCGGTAGCCGCGATGTACCTCCGGAATTCAACATTCGATTGCTGCAAGGCGTGCCGAACGAAGCGAAAACGGTTTTCCGCTCCAAGGCCGTGGGGGAGCCCCCCCTGCTTCTGGCGATCTCCGGCTGGCTCGCCATTCGGGACGCGATCGCCTCGGTGGCGCCACCAAGAACACCCATTCCGCTCGGGACGCCCGCGACCCCGGAACGTATCCGTCTGGCGATCGAGGCGGTCCGTAACGGTTCCGCGGTCACTCGCTGAAGCACGAACTCGCGCTGCAATGAAAACGGTCCGTTCCTTGCCGTTGTTCATCAAGCATGGGAGATCGCCGTCTTTGCGTGGGCAAGAAATTGCATCATGCGATGCTTCTCGCCGTCACCTTCCGAATTTTGCAGTGCGTACCCAAGAGATTCGAGCGACTCCAGGTTGTGAACCGACCTGAAACAGTCCACGTGGGGAAGCAGGGCTGCGACCCCCCGCGCCCTGGGAACAAATTCTGCCCAACGAAGCAGCGGATTCAGCCAGATAACCCGCCGTGAAGCGAGCCGAAGTCGCTCCGCTTCGCGTGCGAGCATGTCCGGTTCACCCCGGTCCAGTCCATCGGTGATCAGAATCACCATGGCGCCCCGTGAGAGAACGCGTCGCGACCAGTCGCGATTGAACGTACGAAGCGTGGCGCCAATCCGGGTTCCCCCTTCCCAGTCGGGCACCTTGTCGCCCACCCTTGCCAAGGCTTCATCCACGTCTCGCGTTCGGAACCACCGGCTGATGTTGGTCAGGCGTGTCCCAAAGGCGAAGCTGTGCACCCGGCCCCAGTCCGGTCGGCCGGCATTGGCTACGGTGTGCAGGAAAAGCAGGACCATTCGACTGTAGCTGCCCATCGAGCCGGAAATGTCGCACAACGCCACCAATTCCGGTCCTCGCTTGGCGCGGTCGCGGTACCGCGGGGGTTTGAGCGCCCCACCCACCGCCATGGACTGCCGCATGCTGGCGCGCCAGTCCGGAATTCTCCCCTGCGCGGTGGAGCGCAGCCGCCGGGACCCGATCGGAGGAACCGGCAACTGAAGCCGAGTCACAAGCTGCCGTGCGCGGCGCACTTCTTCCGATGTCATCTGTTCGAAGTCTTTCTTGCGCAGCAGTTCGTCCGAAGACCAGGTCAGCCGGGCATCGACCTCGAATTCGGTCTCCCCATCCGGCGTCGTGCCCCGCAACTTCGCGGCATCGCCGAACACCGCCTCCGCCGCACGCGCCGCGCCGGCAGGGTCAGGTTCGGACCGAGGCGGCACCCTGAGGCCGGCTCCCATCAATGCCAACGTTTCCTCAAGCGCCTTCCGCTCCCGCCAGAACAGCGCGAACGCCCGTTCGAAGACGGCGCGATGCTCGGCGCGCGAAACCAGGCATGCATGCAATGTCCAGAAGAAATCCTCGCGTCGGGTGAATCCGGCCGCGGACACCGCGCGCACCGCATTCAGGATGCGCCCCGTTCCCACCGGCAGGCCGGCTGCCCGAAGGGCGCGTCCGAAATGGGCGATGTTCTCTGCCAGATGGCCCGAGGTTTCTGTTTCGGCCACAAGCGGTTCCGCGTTCAAGCGCCTTCGCCCGCTTCGCGCCGCGCGTGCTGAACCCATTCATCCAGGTCGCCCGCCATCACCTGGGCAATATCGTCCCGGTACTTGAGGACCGCGCCAAGGGTTTCCGCCACCGTGGCGGGATCCAGTCGCTCCGCGTCGAGCGCGGTGAGCGCCCGCGCCCAATCGATGGTTTCCGCCACTCCCGGTTTCTTGAACAGGTCCTCCATGCGCAGCCTGCCCACGAAAGCGACAATTTCACGGGAAAGCGCATCCAGAGTCTCCGGCGCGCGTGTTCGCAAGATTGTCAGCTCGCGCGACGAATCCGGGAAATCGATCCAGTGATACAGGCAGCGGCGCTTGAGCGCGTCGTGCACCTCCCGGGTCCGGTTGGAGGTCACCACCACGATTGGCGGTTCTTCCGCCGACACGGTGCCGATTTCAGGGACGGTAACCTGGAACGTGGACAAGGCTTCTAGCAGGAACGCCTCGAAGGGTTCGTCCGCACGGTCGATTTCATCGATCAGCAGTACAGGCGGGCCTTCCGGATGCGGGCTGAGCGCCTCCATGAGCGGGCGCCGGATCAGGAATCGATCAGAAAACACCCCGCGGCCCAATTCCTCCCGGCGACGGGAGTCCCGGGCTTGGCCGGATGCTTCGGCGAGCCGGATTTCCACCATCTGCGCCGCATAATTCCATTCGTATACGGCGCTCGCAGTATCCAGGCCCTCATAACATTGCAGCCGGATCAACCGTCTTCCCAAAGCCTCGGAAAGTGCGGATGCAACTTCCGTCTTGCCAACTCCCGCCTCCCCTTCGAGAAAAAGAGGGCGCTCCAGCGCCTGGGCCAGAAAGACAACGGTTGCCAGAGGACGGTCGGACACGTAGCCCACTTCCGCCAAGAGGGATTCCGCTTCATCGACGTTTCCGGGGGCGCTGCGGGCTACATCAATCATCGCTCGAACTCGCGTAGAAATTATTCCAGGGATCGTTCTGCATGGTGAAGCCCCTTCAACCTTTCAGTGCTCCCATTGTCATCCCCTTGATGAAGAAGCGCTGAAACAACAGGAACACCATCAGAGTGGGCAGGCTGGCGACGAGGGAAAGCGCTCCTTGCACGCCCCATACCACGTTGTACTGGCCTTTCAGCGCAACCAGGCCCAGCATGATCGTGCGCTTGTTGTCACTCTGCGTGAAAATCAGCGGCCAGAGGAAATCATTCCAGATCCAGGTGAACTGGAGAGTCGCCAGGACGGCCAGCGCAGGCAGGCTGATGGGAAGCGCAATCCTGGTAAGCACCTGCCATTCGTTCGCACCCTCGACGACTGCCGCCTCGCGAAGGGCATTGGGCACGGTAGTGAAGAAATTCCGCATGAGTAGCGTACAGATGGGAATGCCCATCGCGATGTGCACGATGATCATCGCCCACAGGGTATCCAGCAATCCCATGACATTGAAAAGCCGGAAAAGCGGGATCAACACGACTTGCGGCGGAAAGAACATGCCCGAAACGACGACAAGGAACAGCAGTTCGCTGCCACGGAAGGGAAGCTTCGAAAACACGTAGCCGGCAAGCACGCCCAGCGCGAT
This sequence comes from Rhodobacterales bacterium, assembly GCA_965219495.1. Lineage (GTDB taxonomy): Bacteria > Pseudomonadota > Alphaproteobacteria > Rhodobacterales > CAZPXZ01 > CAZPXZ01. The sequence continues at coordinate 3,974,397 of OZ244777.1, read as the reverse complement.
CGAACCCACCGTCGCCGGCACGGTGACCAGAAACGTGTTCAGGAAGTAAATCTTCATCGAAGGATGGTTCATGACTTCCCGGAAGTTCTCCAGATAGAAACCGCTGGGAAGGGTCCAGAGCTCTCCGAGAGCGATCTCGCGCGTGCTCTTCAGCGAACTCAATACCACGCCCACCGTGGGCGTGAGGAACAAGGCCGCCAGCACCACCAGGCATACAAAAATCGCTGCGCGCCACGGATGAAACGGACGAGAATCAAGGAAACGCGCAGAAGCGGCGTCAGTCATAGATCTCGTTCAGCTTCTTGAGCTGACGGAAGTACGTGAAAATGATGCAGAGCGTAACCAGGAAAAGCGCCACCGAAATGGCGCTACCGTATCCCATTTTGTATTTTCGGAAGGACTCGTTGTACATGTGCATGGCGAGGGTATCGGAAGAATTGAATGGCCCGCCCTCGGTCATGATGTAAAGAATATCGAACCCTTTCAAAGAGTTGATCACCGATAGCGCCACCACTACGACGGTCGCGGGCCGAAGCAGCGGTAGCACGACGTAGCGAATTCGCTGCCACCGCGAAGCGCCCTCCATTTCCGCCGCTTCCAGGAGGTCTCCGGGGATGGATGTGAGGCCGGCCAGAAAGATCACCATCGAGAGCCCCATCTGCTGCCAGGACCAAGCGACGATGACGGAGTAGAGCGCCGTTTGCGGTTTCGCGAGCCAGGCAAAATTTGTCGGGTCGCCAGTCACTGCGCCAATAAACGTGTTCAGAAGCCCCCAGTCCTGCTGGTAGATCCAAACCCAGATCTGGCCGACCACGACCGCCGAAAGGCAGATCGGAAGATAGAAGATCGACTTGAAGACGCTCGCGCCGCGGATGTGGGAATCGAGAAGAAGCGCGAGCCCCAGTCCACCCAGCGTGGGCAAGAGAATGGCCGCCACCATCCAGATTACCGTGTTGATGGTAGCGCCGACGAACAGGCTGTCCGTATAGATCTTGGTAAAGTTCTTCATCCCGACGAAATTGTAATTCGGATTGAATCCGTTCCAGTCGGTGAAGCTGTAGTAGAAGGAGTTGAATAGCGGCCAGACCACAAAGAGCCCGAAAACCGCCAGCGGCGGAGCGAGAAACGCGATTCGCCAGAAAGCTGTTTGCTGCTGCATCGCGGACCGGAAATCAGCTGCCGGGATTCAGCCGGCGAAGAGGAGGAGGCGGAGTCCGCCTCCTCCCTAGTCGTTCAGGCTGTTTGTCTAGTTGTTGAAGACTTCCATGGCGCCCTTTTCGGTTTCCGCAAGGTGGTCCGCATAACCGGCGGGGTTGTCCATGAATTTTGCAAACATCGCGAGCCCGTACTCCGCCGCTGGCGGTGTTGTCGCAAGGTCGTAATTGAATGCAAACACATCGGCATTCTGAATTGTGTTCAGCGCCTTCTGCATCACGGGCGAATAAATGCTCGGGTCGACATTGACGTTCGGCGACAATGCGCCTTGCGCCAACGCCCATTTGGCCTGCGAATTTTCGTCCGAGATCAGGAAAGTGAGCAGCGCTTCGGCGTTGGCGCCATTCGCTGCGTTCGACGAGACAACAAGACCATCAACCGGACCTACGACCGCGTTCGGCACGCCATCGTCGATCGCTGGAAACTCGAAGAAATCGTAGTCGTCGCCCGCCATCAGGCCATTGCCATTCCAGTAACCCGTAATCCAGGTTCCCATCAGAGTCATCGCCGCTTCGCCCCGGGAAACGCGGTCGGACGCATCCGTCCAGGTATCAGCATTCGCGTTCGGCGCGAAATAACCGGCATCCACGAGACCCTTCCACAACTCCATGGCGCGCTGCACCTCGGCATCCGTGTAGGAAGCGTCGCCTGCCATCAGGCTTGCCCGGTATTCCGGTCCGGCTGTCCGGAGAATCAGATAGTCAAACCAGAACTGGGCAGGCCAGCGGAATTTCGAACCCAAGGCGATCGGCGTAACGCCCATTCCTTTCAGCTTCTCGCAGAGCTCGATGAAACCGTCCCAGGTCGTCGGGAATTCCATGACGCCGGCTTCCGCCATCACTTTCGCGTTATAGAACATCCCGGCGTAATGGTAGCCAAACGGCACCAACTGGCGTTCGCCATTGTACATGGTCGCCCCGTCCGCGACGGACTGCGCCACAACCTCGTCCAGCCCGTTGGCAGACCACATCTCGTCGATCGATGCAAGATGGCCGGCGTCGGACACGAACTGCGTGCGGGCGCCTGCCCAGTAGCTGAAGACGTCCGGTAAATTGCCGCCGGCAGCCCGAACCAGGATGCCTGCCTTGAAGTCCTCGTGACCGATCGGGGTGTCTACGATGGTCACGCCGGAAGCTTCCTCAAAGGCCCCGAAAATTTCTCCCAAGGCTCCACCGCCAAGATCCTTTGAAAAATAGTGCGTGATTGTGACTTCACCGTCGGCCTGCGCGGTTCCAGCGCCGAACACGGTCATCGTTCCGAGTGCGCAGGCAATGCCTGCATTTTTCAAGTATCTGATCATTCGCAAGATACCTCCTTTGCTTCCCGGCGAGCACGCGCGGAAAACGGTAATCCCTGTTCCAACAATTGAGCGCAAGCGATAGCAATCTGTAGCGGCCGGGTCAACGTGATTCCGGCTTCCGCGCATGAATCAGGAGGAATGCGTTGACTCTGAAGAAATTCGTTAACCTACTGAGATTATGTAGATTCCGCTGATAAATTGCATCTGGCAAAATGCAGGGGAACGACGCCACTTGGCGTGTCTTTCGGTGTTCTCCGATGAAACCTGTTCGGCGGGCCGAATGGACAAGGGGATTTGTTCGAGGAGCGGCTCGATTCCATCCTTTCGCTGAAGCGTCCGCTACCCCGGTTGGCGGCGGTGGTCCCGCGGGCAGATTTCGAGGCATCGGTCAGGGTCTTTTTCATCCGCGAATGGGCGTCCGGCCGTTCCGACCCGATTGCTGCTTCGCATGCATCACCTGAAGCGCCCGTTCGATCCTTTGGACGTGGAGACAGTGGAAGGCTTGGTGAAGAACCCGCCCGGCAATTGCTCTTGCGGGGCGGCAGGGATCGTCCTCATGCTCAATCCATACGGAGGTTCGTCAATGCTGACCCTGCTTGTCGGCCTGCCGGGATTTGCCGCCAGCGCCGTCCCCGACATCAGGTCCCTTCTCCCCGAGCGGACGGACCGCAAACACGAATTGGCCGTGCCCAACCGCCACATGAAGCAGATGCGGCTCGGCCACAACCGGCGCCTCGAAGCGATCGAATTCAACGCGGACATCGGGGAGAGCAAGCCGATCTACACACACGATACGCCGGTCGGCGGCTGGGTGGACTCGCCAGGAGCCTCGGTTCGCATGCTGATCACCTACGCCTTCTTCATCCTGCTCGCATCCGTCAAGGGCTCGGGCCTCTATCTGCTGATCGTGATCGAGAGCCTGCTGATCGCCGAGGTACTTCCGCGCATCTGGGACGCCGAGACCCGGGCGTTGTTTGCCGCGGTGATGAGCTTCCGGTTCGGCAACCGCACGCACTCGAAACTCCGCGAGCGGCGCTGAGGCCATGCGTCGTCTCACCTGCAGTAGTCTCGCGCTGATCAAACGCTTCGAGGGGTTCGCGCCCGGGATCCATCACTGCCCGGGCGGCTGGCCGACCATCGGTTACGCGCATGTGGTGCGGGATCAGGAACGCGACCGGTTCGCGGACGGCATCGACAAGGCGACGGCCGACGAGCTGCTGTGCCGCGATGTCGAGACCGCCGAACGCGCCGTATTGCGGCTCATCAGGGTGCCGCTCGAGGACGGACAGTTCGATGCGCTCTCTTCGTTCACCTTCAACCTCGGCGCCGGCGCGCGCCGGCGCGCTCCAGCGCTCGACGCTGAGGCGCAAGGTCAACCGCGAAGAGCACGGTGCCGTGCCGCGGGAGTTCAAGCACTAGATATGGGCCGGCGGGAGATCGCGGTGACACCGGTTAATGTGAACAGCCCGCGAGAGCGTCCGCCACCTCGATGCCGCGGCGACCAGTCTGGAGCGGATCGAGGATACTTACCGGTTCTATCTTTCGACCGACCTCGAGGTGCCGCAAATGGACCCGCCGATTGTCCTCACCATGACCGAGGTCGACGTGTTCCGCGCCACCGACCGCGTCCTTATGCTCGATATCGGCAACAAGGCCTTCCCGGCCGACCTCGATACCGCCGCGCGGTTCCCGGGCCTTACCCGCTAGCCGAGTGTCAGGAAGCGTGCGAGCGCAGCCCGCACCGAGCTGGCGTCTTGCCGCGAGATCGCGCCGACCCGGCGCAACACCAGCGCGTTGTCAAGGGTGAACAACTTGAGACGAACCCGGCACGGCACACCGAGACCGGCTTCGCGCCAGTTTTGGATCGCCACGTCGCTCGACCACGCCGCGCCCGACGATGAGGTGATCATGGCGAGGATCGAATGTTCATGCGCCGCGTTGAACTCCACCGAAGAAACCACCAGTGCCGGGCGTCGCTTCGTCGCCTGCCGGTCCGTGAAGGGATATGGAACGACGACAACGTCCAGCGGCTCATAGCTCACGCCAAGCTTCCTCGTCTTCCGGCGAGGCCCATTCGCTCATCGCGCCCGAGAGGCCCTGCAGATAGTGGTCCCGTCCTGGCGAGATTTTATAGACGACGAGGTGATCGCGCTCCACCTCGAATGCAATCACATCGCCTTCGCGCAGGCCAGCGGCTTCTCGAACCCTTTTTGGAATTGTCGTCTGGCCACGGGCTGTGATCTTGGCGAGTTGCATCTTCATGATTCCTGTAATTCTGATTAATCAGAATATAAGACGAGGTTGTTTCTCTCGCAACGGCACTGGGACCGAGGACCTGATCGGCCGCCCTCGGGAGGCGGACGGGCGCGGACCGGATGCGTTCGATTGCTGGGGCATGCCCCCCGGAGCAGGATCGCGCAGTTTACCCACCTTGAACCCAGAACGGTGAGAAGGGACGAACTGGTGGTTGGATATGGGAAGATCGTTTTGATGCACGATTTACGAAGACAAGGTCTGAGCGTGAATGCCATTGCGCGCAAGCGCTTGACAGTGGACCGCAAGACGGTGAGGAAAGACCTCCAACGTAGCGTTGCAGAGCCGGTGTTCGGCCCGCGAGCCTGTGGGGGGCGTTTGGCCGACAGTTGCGAGGATTACCTGCGTGAGCGGTGAGCGCGATAGCCGGAGGCTGGCGGCGCCCGACGATTGGGGGTGCTGGGCCTTGAGATTTCGGCAGTGCATTCCAAAGAACTGATGCAAGAGGTGGCGCCGACGCCGGAAGCCGAATGCATGCCGCTTGAGGACAAGCCGGCCGGCGGGGAGCAAGACGTTGCCTCAATGACGGAATTCAACTTCGTTTCGAATGCGGACGGCTATTGCAAGGGTCCGGAGATCATTCGGTATGTCGCCGTACGCAGGCCCCGCAGCGGTTGCCTTGGACTGGAAGAAAACGAGATTCCCGCCCGGAACGGCGGTTCGGTCGGGAAAATCCGGGTGCTGATCACCAGCATTCCTGCTCCTGGCCGCAAGCGGGCGGACGGCGAAGAACCGTCTCCGATGACGGCGGGCAGGTGCTGGAACTGGCGAGCGGTCGATGTGGGGACGCCGAACACGCCCATTCCGCGCTCAAGAGCGAACTTGCGGGCGGAACCTTGCCATGCGGGCGGCTCCGCGCCAACGCCGCCTGGTGGCAGGGCGCCATCCTCGCCATGAACCTGCATGCCTGGGTACGGCATTGCGCTTTCGACGGAAACTTGCGCCGGGCGCAGTGGAAACGGGTGCGGGCTGTGGTACTCATTCATGATCGTACCTACCGCAAGGCTCGGCGTATCGTGCTCATTGCCGACAATCACGTCATTCACAAGAGCGGCATCACCGGGCGCTGTCTGGCGAGCAATCCGAAGTTCGAATTGGTGTTTCAACGCGTACTGTAGGTGAATGTCATCGAGCGGCTGTGGAAGGCGCTGCACGACACGGTCACCCGCAACCACAAGCACTCGACCATGAGCAAGCCGATGCGCGACGTCAGACAATTTCTCGAAGCCTGTCAGCCGTTTCCGGGCGCCGGCCACGCGCTCGCTGCAGCGCGAGTGTCGCGCATATGTGCTGGCCCATTCAGTCCGAAGGCGCTTTCTGCACGGCGTCCGCCGGGATGAACCTGTCAGTACTTCGACCGAACTTCACCAGGCTGCCGCTCGGGTCGTACACATACAGTTCGTCCATACCCCATGGCGTTTCGACGACCTCACCCACATCGAAGCACTTGGCGAAATCTGCGTGCAGCGCATGAATGTCGTTCACACGGACGTAGCAGGAGGTGTTTTCGGCGACGTGCTTGTCCGTGCAAAGCCAGAAGTGGATCTCGACGTGCTCGCGGATGGCGATGCCGTAGTTGTTGTCGCCGAAGTCGCGCGTTTCGAAACCGAGCTTGTGGAAGAAGTCGAGCGAGGTCGCGATCTCCAGCGAAGCGTGCACAGGAATGGCACGGTCGAACATGGATGTCTTATCTCTGGCATCGGTCATTTTCATTCCTTTCGGCGTGTGGCGAGCATGCGGCCTAGCCACCATTGAAGGATGCTCCTTGCTTGGATGCGCTCGATCTTAACTTTGTGCGCAATTGTATCTCGCATAAGGAGCCACACGGTGCCCCAGAATGCTTCGGCTTCACTCGCTGAGTTGGAGAACGGTAGAGGCGCCGATCATAGCAACGGGACCACCAGCTTCGAGCACAGACGAATTGTAAGCCGCGTAATCGACCAGGCGCTTGGCGCAGGAAGTCCATCGGCTAAGGTCGCGGACGGCGGCGACTCCGCCGGAGGTCGTGCCCAAGCCCGCGCAATGCCGACGCTTCAGGACGCCCTCGACGACTACATGGCGGCCAATCCCAGCCGCTCGAAGCGTACGGACGGTCTCATGCCGCGCCTGCGGGAACCATCGGCCCTGCAATACATAGTAGTTCAATGTATAGGTATGTTATGTACACTCGGGCTCGAGTTCGCTAGCGCCGCGGGGGGCGGGCGGTACATGGAAATCAACAAGGACCTAATGGCCGCTTCCTCGACGCCGATCGTTCTGGCGATCCTGGCCGACGAGGATAATTACGGCTACGCCATCCTCCAGCGCGTTCGGGAAGTGTCCGGCGGGCGCGTGAAGTGGACGGACGGAATGCTGTACCCCGTGCTGCACCGGCTCGAGCGGCTCGGGCACGTCGAGGCGCGGTGGGAGGTCGCCGAGACCGGCCGCCGCCGCAAGTACTACCGGATTACGCCCGGAGGCTGGGCGCAGCTCGACGAGGAGCGCAAGCAGTGGCAAGCGGTGGACGCAACGCTGCGCGGCATCTGGCGCGTTGTCTCGGTTCCCGTTCCGGCGTTGGCCGCACCACTTTCACAGGGGGCCTGAGCGCTTGGCCACAGATCACGCGGGTTCGCTCGAAGAGCAGATCGACCAGTGGCGGAACTATCTCCGCCGCCGGCAGGCGATCCATTCCGTCGACGTGGTGGAGCTGGAAGACCATTTGCGTGAGCAGGTGTCGGGCCTGATCGAAGCGGGGCTCGCCACCGATGAAGCGTTCCTGTTGGCGGTCAAGCGCATGGGCGACCTCGATGCCCTTTCACGGGAGTTCGCGCGCGAGCACTCGGACCGTTTGTGGAAGCAGCTCGTCGTCGCTGCCCCCGATTCCGGAACGCCGCGCGCGTGGGCGCGGACCGATGCCATTTTCGCGGTCGGGCTTGCGGTGGCGGCGGCGGTTGCCATCAAGGTGCCGGTGCTCTTCGGGCTCGAACTGGGTCCGGGCCAGGAAATGCCGGTCTTCTATGCCCGCAACCTGAGCCTCTTCGTGCTGCCGTTCCTGACCGCCTATTTCGTCCGGAAGCGGCGACAAGGCATCAAGACGGTCGGCTGGTTGGCGGCGGCGATCGTCGCGGCGGCGTTGTTCGCCAACGCCTATCCCTTTGCCGCGGGCGGCAACACCGAAGTGCTGACGGCGCTGCACCTGCCGATCGCGCTCTGGCTGGTCGTCGGCGTCGGCTACGCGGGCGGCCGATGGGGACAGGTGGATGGCCGCATGGACTTCATTCGCTTCTCGGGCGAACTGCTCATCTACTACGTACTGATCGCCCTCGGAGGCGGCGTGTTCGCGGCGTTCATCACGCTGATCTTTCTGGCCATCGGGATTGACGCCGAAGTATTCGTCGTAACGTGGCTGCTTCCTTGCGGCGCCATGGGCGCCGTCCTGGTCGGCTCGTGGCTGGTGGAGGCCAAGCAGAGCGTGATCGAGAACATGGCGCCGGTGCTGACGCGCCTCTTCACGCCGTTCTTCGCCGTCTTGCTGGTCGCGTTTCTGGTGACCGTGGTCTGGACCGGGCGCGGAGTCGGCGTCGAGCGCGAGGTGCTTATCGCCTTCAACCTGCTCTTGGTGGTGGTTCTCGGCCTGCTGCTCTATTCCGTCTCCGCGCGGGACCCGCAGCAACGTCCCGGCGCGTTCGATGTGTTGCAGGTCGTGCTGGTGGTCAGCGCGCTGTTGGCCGACGCCGCGGCGCTGTGGACCATCGCCACACGCATCTCCGAGTTCGGCTTCAGCCCGAACCGCATCGCCGCCTTGGGCGAGAACGTGATCCTTTTGGCCAACCTAAGCTGGTCCGCTGTGCTCTACATCCGCTTCCTGCGCGGGCGTGGATCGTTCGCGAAACTTGAGCGGTGGCAGACGGACTACCTGCCGGTCTATGGCGCGTGGGCGGCGATCGTGGTGATCGCCTTTCCCCCGGTGTTCGCCTACATCTGATAGCGCTACTGGCGGGCCGAGGCGAAGAAGCACCGCCCCCGCATCAGAGTGCACGCATTTGAACGGCGGCCCAATCGCGATGGAGTGGACGCCTTCTCCCGACGGCATCGCCGTGTTTCAAGGCAGTGGTGTGACCAACCCCCGGAGGAGGAGGCATCCATGGAACAGGTTGTCAGAGCAATCGGCTTGGGCCACCTGGCGAGGTCCCTTAGCGTTTAGGAATGCAAACCCCTTCCGATATTTCAACAGTTCACCCGAGATCATCCGGCTCGCTGTGATGATGTATGTTCGGTTCCCGCTGTCGCTGCGGCAGGTCGAGGACCTGCTGTCCGAGCGTGGCATCGACATCTGCCACGAGCGAATCAACGGGAAGACCTACTATTTGTGGCGCGCCGTTGACCACGAAGGAGAAGTGCTCGAGGTTTTTGCAACGAAACGGCGGGATCGCAGGACTGCACTCAGTTTTCTGAAACGCGCAATCAAGCGTTGTGGCCGGTCGGCTTCGGTCGTTACGGACGGGCTTACGTCATACCGGGCTGCGATGAACGTGATCGGCAATGCGGCCGACCAGACCTGCGGTCGTTGGCTCAACAACCTGGCAGAAAACTCACATCAACCCTTTCGGGGACGAGACCGAGTGGCGTCAACTCGCAGCCTGAGGGCCGTCGATTGTAGGCCCTACAGGTCCGATCCAGTTAGTCTGACAATTCCCACTAGTGTGGTGTCCCGGAGATATATGAGCAAAGTCGTTGGACTTTTGCGAGTATTGATTCCGCGGTTGCGGTCCACATGAAGGGTGTGGCTTTGGCGTTGTAGTGCTCGACGAAGCGTTGGATCTTGTTCACGAGTTCGGTGACGTTGGAGAACGAGCCTCGTCGGATGGCCATTTGGGTGATGATGCCGAACCAGCGCTCGACCTGATTGAGCCACGAGGCATGGGTGGGTGTGTAGTGGATGTGGTATCGCGGGCGCCTTGCGAGCCGGGCTCTGATTCTTGGGTGCTTGTGGGTGGGGACGTTGGCATCGACGTGGCGCAGAAAGACGAGGCACTCCTGGTGGCGATGTCGCTTCTTGCACTGGGTGATGACCTGTCCGGTGGCGATGTCGAGGGCGGCGAACAGGGTGGTGGTGCCGTGACGGACGTAATCGTGGGTGACCCCTTCGACGTAGCCCAGACCGATCGGCAGCATTGGTTGGGAGCGGTTGAGCGCTTGGACTTGGGTTTTCTCGTCAACACACAGCACGACGGCGTGGTCGGGCGGGTTGAGATAGAGCCCGACAATATCGCGCACCTTCTCGACGAAGAATGGGTCGTTGGAGAGCTTGAAGTGACGCTGGCGGTGGGGTTGGATCGCGAACAGGCTGAACCAGCGTTGCACGGTGCTCTTGGAGACACCGGTTTGCTCGGCCACGGTGCGCGTGCTCCAAATGGGGGGTGTCAGGTATTTTGTGTAAACGGTTGTTTCTGGTCTGGTTTCACATCTGCCGGGAATCGAGCCTGTCTGCGAACAGGATCGCGAACTGGTTGAGGGCTGTCTTCCAGGCATATGTGTTTGCGTTTGCGATCTGGCCGGCGTTGGTGATCGCCAGGTAGATCAACTTGGTTGCGGCTTCATCGTTGCGGAAGGAGCCACGTGTCTTGATGGTTTTTCGGATGGTCATGTGCAAACTCTCGATTGCGTTTGTGGTGTAGAGGATCTTGCGGATGTCCGGGTGGAAGGCGAAGAAGGGGATGATTTTCTCCCCGTTGCGCCGCCACGATTGGCCGATCGGTGGATAGCGCGGGTTCCATTTCTTCTCGAACGCGGCAAGCCGATCCTCGGCGGCTTCGGCGGTCTCAGCCCGGTAGATCTGCTTGAGATCGGCGGCCACCGGCCTGCGATCCTTGTCGGAACAGAAGTTCAGCGAATAGCGCACCAAGTGGACGATGCAAGTCTGGATGACGGTTTGCGGGAAGACCGCCTGGATCGCTTCGGGGAAGCCTTTGAGGCCGTCCACCCCTGCGATCAGGATATCCTGCAGGCCGCGGTTGCGGAGCTCGTTCATGACCTTGAGCCAGAACCTGGCGCCCTCCTGGTTCTCGATCCAGATGCCGAGCATCTCGCGGTCGCCATCGCCGGTAATGGCCAGGGCCAGGTAGACTGCCTTGTTGCGGACCATTCCTTCCTCCCGAATCTTGACCCGTAATGCGTCGAAGATGACCGCCGGATAGACGCGATCCAGGGCGCGGCTCCGCCAGGCGCGGATGTTGCTCAGAACGGCATCCGTGACCCGGCTGATCAGATCCGGGGACACTTCCACGCCATACACTTCCTGCAGATGCTTGCGGATCTCGCGGACGCTCATGCCGCGCGCACACATCGAGATGATCGTGTCGTTGAAGCCGTCAAAGCGCCGTTGGCCTTTGCGAACAATCCGCGGATCGAACGTGGCATTGCGGTCTCGTGGCACCGCGATTTCCAGCTCCCCATCCTCGCCCTGCAACCGCTTGCCGCTGCGGCCGTTGCGACTGTTGCCAGTGCCGTGGCCCGAACGGGGGTGACGATCGTAACCAGGATGCCCGGTCAGTGCGGCGTCAAGCGCCTTCTCCAACTGACGCCTCTTGAACTCCCGGAACATCACTTCCCGTTTCGGACCGTGCATGGCGCGCCAGTTGCGGATGCGCCGCTCCAGCGTCCGGCGAACCCCCGCAGGCGGCGCCGGATGCCGCCGCTCCAGCTCCCGGAACACCGCAACCGCGCGGATCGCCGGCGCCTGCTCCAGGATCGGCACAACTTCTTCCTCGAAGAGGCCAGCCAGAGGATCCGGCCGCCGCCGACCGCGTGGCGGCGGCGGCAAGCTTTCCCGCTGGCGAAGAAACAGCCAGATCCCCGACACGACTGTCTCGTAGCGCTCCTCATAGTCCCGCCACGCGGCGAGGAACGCCGGATCGACCGGCGCGGCAAACAGCGCCTGCGCCCGCCGTTCGTTCATCTTGAGGAAACGGGCAGCGAAGGAGAGCTGAATGCAGAGGTCCTTCGCGCTTGTGTCGGTCGCGGCCAGGTCCGCAAGCTCTTCTGGCGCATCGTCGGACCAGTGCTTTAGGCGCGCAAACAGCGTCATGAACTCGACGACTTCGGCCGAGTCCTTGGCGCCCCGGCTCATTCCGCCGCCTCCTTCGCGACGTGCCCCGTTGGGCTCAGCGCCTCGTGGAGAAGGGCTTCGAGGAGGTGGTGGCAGCCTTGGCGAGACTGGCCGCGTGCCACCTGCATTCAGTTATCATGCCGCCCTCGCAAACTCGCCACTGACAGCTTGCTGCCAGACATGGGCGTAGACATCGGCGGCCACCGCCTTCTTCTCGTCGGCGGTGAACGGCGGCGTCGGCAGGCTGGCGAATACCTTGTCCAGGATGAAGACCTCGACATCCGCCTTGGTCTGCTCCTTCTCCCAGAAACGGTCGAGTTCCGCCAGGCGTGCCTTGATCGACGCGAGCAGTTCACGGCTGGCCTGCTTCACCCGTTCGCGGGATGTCTTGTCGAGCCCGTCCTTGAGAAGCAGGTCGAACAGCGCGAGTTCATCCTCGCCGAGCCCTTCCCTGGTCGCACGCTTCTGTTCCTCATCGAGGCTACTTACAAGTTCGACCAGCCGCCGGAACGTTTCCTCGATGGTCGCTCGGTCCTTCTCTCGATTGTAGTCGGCGATGATCTCTTCGTACTTCTGCTGATAGTCCATGCGGGATGGATTTCGGGCGAGCATCTCGGCGAGCTTCTGCTCGACGATGTCCCGGATGTCCTGAAGGGCCGTTGCTTTCCGCCTCACCTTCTTCCCGAACTCGTCGCGCAGCTTTTCCAGATCGATCTTGCTTAGGTCTAAGGTCAGCCCCTCCGCCTGGTCGTCTCCCGGCGCCTGCGTGCGGATGGTAGCTTCCCTGGGCGTGACCGAGTTCATGGTGGCGGTCACAGGGTTGCGCACGCCTGGTCGGCACCTGGAGTACAGGGGCCACATGGGAATCGTGGCCAAGCGCAGCGAAGACACCTCATCGGGATGCTATTACTGTAATGGGGTCCGCGGCCGTCAAGACGCAGCCAACATCGAGCGCTACTTTTTCGGGGGATCGGCCCTGACCTCGGTCAAGAGCTGCAGGACACCAAGTGGTAACGGGACCGGTAAAGGAGCCGGTGCTGCACAACAGCCTGATCAGGCAGTCGACTTTGTCCGCGACGGAGATCGCGCTGGCCACCGGCTTCGGCAGCTCGTCACACTTCTCGCTCGCCTTCCACCGTCGGTTCGGTATGACGCCGTCGGATGTCCGTGATAGCGGGGCGGTGGCCAGCTCAACGAGACCAGTCGAAAACTGCGCTCCGGCAAGGCCGACTAGACCGGCAACGGAGCGGAGGTGACCGCCTTAACTTTGGCGGAGTTCGATGCGCGTCAGCGGAACAACGACGCTGGCCGACGACCGCGTTGTTGCCGTCTTCGGCTGCCGTGACTCCCTCGACGGACCCTTGCCAAACTGCTCCGGATTCTTGGACCGTTGCTTGGCCGCACCGCGGGATCGGTGCTGTGCTGCTCGGGCGCCATATCTCCGATGCTCTCGCATCCGGATCGGGTTGTTCCAGCACGCCGCACTTATTGGTCGCCCGATGACAGACAAATAGGTGATCAGCACCAGCAAGGCGGGGAGTGGCTGTTTACGCCGGCGCCAACAGTCCCAGTTCAAGTTGGCCGGCAAAGTGGCAAGCAGCAAGGTGACCGTCGCCAGCGGGCTGCACTACTGGACGCTCTCGCCGACATATGTCCTGCGCAAATGGGCAGCGAGGGTGGAGCAGACAGCCTTGTGGTGGATTGATTGGACTGGGGATATAGCCCTTCAGTTTCACGCGTGCTTCATGGCGGCTGCTGCCGTGTCGAGGGAGCGCATCAACAAGCGCGCGCGAGTAGGGGTGTGCCGGCGCGCGAAAGATCTTGCGCGTGTTGCCAGTTTCAAAAACGTGCCCCAAGTACATGACCATCACTTCGTCCGAAATGAAGTTCACCACTCCCAGATCGTGCGAGATGAAGAGTATGGACAAATCCAATTGGCGCTGCAGTTCCGCCAAAAGGTCAAGGATCTGGCATTGAATTGAAACATCAAGCGCCGAGGTCGGCTCATCAGCAATGATGAGGCTTGGCTCAACGGCGAGGGCGCGTGCAATCGATATTCGCTGTCTTTGCCCGCCCGAGAATTCGTGTGGGTAGCGCATGGATTGTGACGTGGCGATTCCCGTCATGCCTAGCAACTGCAGTGCGCGACGGTCACGTTGCGACTTGTCACGCAGCCCAAATATGTCCATCGGTCTGCGTACGATTTCCAGAACCGTGGCTTTTGGATTCAGGGAGGCGTATGGATTCTGAAAGATGTACTGAATTTCCTTGCGAAGCGCTCCATCTTTCCATGCCGCAGCCTGAGAAATGTCCTGGCCGCGGAAATAGATCCGACCGTCTACGGGATTGGTCAGCCGTACAATTGATCTGCCCAGTGTTGTCTTGCCACAGCCGCTCTCGCCGACAACAGCCAGGGTCTTTCCCTTTTGCACCGAGAAGCTCACCCCATCCACAGCGCGAACATACTGTCGCTTCTTTCGGGCAATGATGTTGGGCAGCGATTGCTTCAGAGGGAAGTGGACCTTCAGATTGTCCACGCGAAGCAGCACACTATCTTCCACCGGACTTCACTCCTGAATACTCGCTGCTGAACAGGTGGCATCGACAAACGTGTCTCGGTTCAACCTCAATCAACTCGGGAGCGATACGTTCGCATACCTCCATTGCCATCTTGCAGCGAGGTTGGAATACGCAGCCGCCGCGCCTCAGCGTAAGGTCGGGCATTTCACCTGGAATTGCCGTAATCTTCTGATCTTCAACCTCAATATCAGGAATGGAGTCCATCAGCCCGATCGTGTACGGATGAAGGGGATGCTCAGCGACGCGCGCGCTCGACCCCATCTCCATCAGTTGGCTCGCGTAGAGCACCATAATTCGGTCGCTGCGCTCGGTGACGAGGTTCAAATTGTGCGAGATCAACAGGATTGCCAGTCCTGTCTCTTCACGCATATTCTGCAGAAGATCCATGATGTCGGCCTGAACGGTTACATCCAACGCCGTGGTTGGTTCATCGGCAATCAAAAGCTTTGGATCGCAGGCAAGTGCGATGGCAATAAGCACTCGTTGCTGCATGCCACCCGAAAACTGATGCGGGAACTCCTTGATCCGTCGTTCAGGATCAGGAATGCTCACCTTGCGGAGTAGTTCAACCGCCATTTGGCGGCGGGTGTTTCTGTCGTGTTCTCTATGCAGTTTGAAGACTTCTTCGATCTGCCACGCGACCGAAAACGACGGGTTCAGTGCGGAAAGAGGCTCCTGAAAGATCATGGAAACCTCCGTGCCACGAACGTGCTTCCGCATCTCTTCGTCGGAATACTGCAGGATATCCACGCCGTCGATCAGGATACTGCCTTGTTCAATTTTCCCTGGTGGCGGAACGAGTTGCAGGATGGACTTTGCCAGTATGGTTTTGCCGGAGCCCGATTCTCCAACGACGCCCAGGATTTCGCCGCGATTGATTTCAAAGCTGACGTCATTGACAGCAACCAGCTTGCGCCCGCCGGAAAGCTCGAATTCAATCGTTACATTCTTTGCAGCGACATAGGGATCGGACTGATGGGATGGCTGAATCATTGCAAGCTTCCCCTAAACTTCGGGTCCAGAAGGTCGCGCAGTCCATCACCTAACAAGTTTCCGGCCAACACAAACAGTACAAGTGCAAGACCGGGGAATACTGCCAGCAACGGCGCCTGCCACATATAGACTTGGCTGTCCGCCAGCATCAGACCCCAACTCGGTGTTGGAGCCTGCGTCCCATAGCCGAGATAGCTGATAGTCGCCTCAGCCAGCACGGCAGTGGAGAGTCGCAAGGTTGCCTGCACAATGATGGGCGCTACGATGTTTGGGAATATGTAGCGAAGCAAGGTCTGCGTTCGCCGCTCGCCAATTACCTGTGCGGCGGCCACGTATTCGCGCTCCTTGACTGAATAGACCATACCGCGCGCAAGGCGCGCGCCGCCCGGGATGTACACAAGCGCGAGCGTTAGAATCACGACCTGAAGCCCCGAGCCAACCATCGCTGTCATCACTACGGCCATCAGAATGGTTGGAGTGGACATGAGTGCGTCCGAAAAGCGCATCACCAACGAGTCAAACCACCCGCCGACGTAACCGGCCAACATTCCCAGCGGTACACCCAGTAGCGTTCCAAAGAACACGCTTACGAGTGCCACACCCAAGGAGATGCGTGAACCAAAGACCACTCGGCTAAAGACATCGCGCCCGAAATTGTCAGTTCCGAAAAGATGACTCGCACTCGGACGCGCAAACGGACGATCGCTCGTCATCATTTCGTTGTAGCTGTACGGCGCGATGAGTGGTGCAAACACCGCCGCGATGACGATGAGCAACAGGAAGGTCGCACCAACCATCGTCATCTTGTTTCCGCGCATGAAGCGCAGCCATCCCCTCACAGCGGCAGCCGTAGTACGACGTGGCCGTATCAGCGCGGGACCATCATCGAATGTGGAGCCTGTCGAATCGGGAATGGAATTCATGGAACTCGTTTCCTCAATTGAGGAGTACGATTCTGTAAGCCGCACATCGATTTGTGGCGGTCAAAACCTTCCAAGGCCTGCCATCCATCGGCCGCCGAAGCCCCACATGCGCATCGCAGGTCGCCTACCCCGTGCCAAAGGTGACACCTCGGGGATACAAGGCGAGTTCGATGTACACGAAGGTCGTGAAGTCTTTGGGGTGCGTCCTCTGCTCGTTATGCACCTCAAGTACGTTGGCCCCGGTTCGGAGGACACTGACGGGCACCCGAAAATACCGCAGATTCTCGAGTGACGCCAAACCTTCGATGGAGACCGGCGGGAACAACTCCCCCGTACCTTCGAATTGCTCCAATTTGTGACCATTGATGTAGGAAGCAATCGGCAAGTGGCGGCTAGGGTCTTCTGTTTCAACCCGCAACACGGCATCGCCATAGGTTTTCGTCAACTCTTTCTCGAAAAGTTCGATTTCGGTTACAAGGTCATCCTGCGCGGGGACGGCGCAGACGCGGTATTCACGTCCGTCTACAATCATCCGGTTGATGACGTAGTGTTTGGGGCACGTCTCCAGGTATTCGCGATCTCCCAAGTGGTCTAATGCCTTCAGAGGTGGCTCCGTACCAGGGTACGCTAGTGCCCGCGGGTCATTGAATTCATGTTGCCGGCTGGACGCGAAATTGAAGAGCGAAACTCCGTCTGCCCCCCGGTTCATCAAGTAGTAGGCCGTTGTCTCGTACTGTTGCGCAGTTGTCTGGCGCAAGAATCTGCGACCGTAGTTGGGATACTTCTTTCCGTATGCGACCGTGCCGTGCATTTCCCCATAAACGCGCGCGTTCTTGAGCTCTTCGCGGAAGCTGCGAATATCGGGGGCAAACATATTGGTCAAGAAACTGGTTGAGACATTCACCATCTGTACCAGTTCCTCAGCGTCCCACCGAACAATATCCATTGCTAGGTCGTAACAGGACTGGACAGTGTGCGGCACACGCACACACAACGGCAGATCCTTGCCACGCTCCGCGCCATAGCGGTCGAGCAGGTTTCTGACATCACGCACAAAGCCAGTCATGACTTCGCGCCCTTCTTCAACCTGTGGCAAGGGCACGAAGCAGGGCTTGCGCATGAGATCCATTTCGAGCCCATCCACATCAAAGTTGACGAGCAGTTCTTCCAGAATCTGCAGGTAGTGTTGGCGAACCTCGGGATACATGTAGTTCTGCAGCAAATTCACCAGTTGCGGGTGCATATTGGGGTGAACGCCGCCGTAGTCATTGATGCGGAATTCGGGGTGGTCGCGCCAGAACTTGTCCAAAATCGGAGATGACGTCTTTTCGAGGTAGTGGCAATCGTTCATTCGATATGTAAAAAAGAAGCTCAGGCCTTCCCGACGTGATGTTTCATACAACTCGTGGATTGGCTTACCTCCCGAGAGCATGTGGTGACGCATGCGAAAATAGAGCTTCTCGTCCCACTCCCAGTTGTATGGATTTGGTGGCTCCTCAAGATTAGGAGCCTCGTCTTCCCAGTGCGCGTCGATCTTCGAAAACCACAGCTGTCTGCGTAGCATGGTTGGACAGCAGAAGAACGCGTCTACGCCTCGGTGCGCTACTTCGGTAACGAAACTCTCTACATATTCACGCGTAATCGGCTGCGCATAGCCTCCGTCGCGGGGCGGAACCGCTGAAATAAATGTTGGGTCGAAATTGTAGATGACGCGGGGAGTCTTACTCATTTGTTGATGTCTCCTGCGAATGGTGTCATCGTCAGTGACGAGGCCGATGGCTTCAAGTTTCGAACGCGTTAAGTCTGAGAGATTTCACCGATGTGGCCGAGGCGGGTAAAGCGCAGGGCGTCTGAAGCTCTTTTCGGATCCACGTTCCGGGATTGCCAGTCTTGGAGATTTTCCGTCCATTGCTTTCTTCATGGCAACGCCAATTCGTTCTGCTGCTTCCTACAGCAGATCTTCGGAGGTGGCGAGAGAGAATCGGACGCAATGCCCTCCTCCGAAACCATATGCTTCGCCAGGAACACTTGCAACCCGCGCTTCTTCCAGCAGAAAATCGCAGATTTGCGCTGAGGTCATTGCGGGATGGTCGAAATATGCCCAGGAGTAGAAGGCTCCTTCGGGCACGCGGCAGACGACGCCAGGTACATTTCGCAAGGATTCAACAAACAGGTTCCGGCGCTTTTCATAAGCGGCGCGCATTGCTTCAATTTCGCCGGCGCAGTCGAAGGCGACAACTGCCGCTTCCTGCGCGAAACCGCTGATACAAATCAACATATGCTGGTAGAGCATATACATCTTGTCTACCAGCTTCGCATTGGCACAAAGGTATCCAACCCGCCAACCCGTCATTGCTGCGGACTTGGAGAGACCGTTGACGGTAATGACGCGGTCGGCAATCTGGGGGATAGCCCCCAGGCTGGTATGCGGACGCCCGTCGAACGCAATCTTCTCGTCAATTTCATCGGCAACGACGTACACGTTGTGCCGTGAGGCGAAGTCCGCAATCGCCTGCGCCTCGCCCGAGTTGAGCATTCTCCCCGTTGGGTTGTTCGGAGAATTGACGATGAGAAGCCGGCAGCGGTCTGATCGGGCCGCCTCCAGTTTGGTCAATGTAATGCGGTGACCATCGTCGTACGGAAGTTCGACACTGCGCACGATGCCGCCTGATGCCTGAATGATCGACGCATATGAAACCCAGCTCGGATCAAGCACAATCGCCTCATCCCCAGCGCCTATCAGCGTGCGCACGGCGACATAGATCGCGGACTTGGCGCCCGGCGTCACCAGAATGTTCTCAGGCGCGCAGGCAATGCCATTTTCCTCGCGCAATTTGGTGGCGATCCGCTCGCGGAGCGGCAGAATGCCTCGTCCATTGACGTAGTGGGTATTGTTTCTGGCGATTGCGCGTATCGCCGCCTCCTTGATGGACGCCGGCGTGTCGAAATCCGGTTCGCCGATCGTCAGGTCAAATATGGTTTGCCCAGCGGCAGCCAACGTCTTTGCTTTCTCCGCAAGTTGAATCGAAGCAGCAGGCGCGAGCGCATCGATATATGGATTGAACTTGTACTTTGGATTTGTCTGCAAGAGCTTCGTATCATCTGGACTTGAGGGGCGGATTTGCGTCATTTGAATCGAATTCTTGGGTCAATCGCCGCGTACACGATGTCGGTGAGCATGTTTATGACCACAACAATTACGGAAAAAATTAGGATGCAGGCCTGGATCGTCGGATAGTCTCGTGCCTGGATCGCATTGAGCAGGAGCAGTCCTATGCCGGGGAACTGAAAGACCTTCTCAATCACAATGACACCGGCCATGAGGGAAGTCACAAGAAGGGAGATGGTCGTCGCGATTGGGATCAGCGAGTTTCTCAGAGCATGCACGAAGTAGACGCGCGTAGGTGCGTTGCCCTTCGTCAGCGCAAGCGTAATATAGTCTTCGCCCAAAATTTCAAGCATGCTGCCGCGCACCAGCCGGATCATGGGAGGAATGCTATGGATTGTGAGAGTTGCCACCGGCAATATCATTGAAAGCACGAATTTGCCGAAGTCGACATCAGGTTTTACATAACCACCCGCGGGCAGTATCGGGATCGTCACCGCGAAAAGCAGCATGAAGAGCACGCCCATCCAGAATTCCGGGACGGAAAGCAGCACGAGTGATCCAACTGATATGCCGAGGTCCGTGTTGGAGTTGTGCTTGGCGGCCGACACCACGCCCAAAAAAATAGCAACAACTAACGCGAGCGCCGTAGAAACCAGACTCAACAATAGCGTGCGGGGCAAACGCTCGAGCACATGCGGCATGACAGGGGACCGGTTCACCAAAGAAGTCCCCCAATCCCCGCGCAAGACGTTCGTCAGCCACGCCATGTACTGGTTCGGCAATGGTTCATCAAGATTGTATTTCGCCCGCACCGCCTCCATCTGTTCGGGAGTCGCTTCACCGCCCATCATGACCGTCACAGCATCGCCCGGCAGGAGCCGCACAATCAGGAAAATGATGATCGTAAGTACGAAAATCACGGCAAGGGAGGAGAGGACTTTTCCCAGGATGAACGACTTCATTGATTTCCCCGGGCTTCACGGGCCATCGCCCTACGAGCGTGCAATCCTGCTCTTTGGCAATTTGCATACCATTGTGAACGACGGGTTGTAGATGTTCGCCAGCTCGTATTCAGCGCAATGGCCGAGCAGAAGGTGTGCTCCCACCGGGTCCAGTTCAAAGTCTTCCTGAATCCAGCGAAGCATTTCCGTTGTTGCGTGTTGAGTCGCCTGATCCAGCGGACGAGCATTTCCGACCGTAAAGATATAGCCGTCGTCCTCACCGCGCGGCCAGCAAATACTCTTGCCTTTCCGCAAGTTCACAGTGAATTCGACGTCAAGTGAGATTTCAATGCCGGTCCCCATAATCTCGCCCTGCCCTTGCCAAGCGTGACCATCGCCCAGGTGGAATAAAGCGCCCGCGACAAAGACGGGCAGATAAATCGTCGCCCCCTCGCAAAAGCCACGGTAGTCCATATTGCCACCGTGGTTGGAGCAGGTTCGGGTGGAGATTACTTGCTCGCGCACCGGAGCAACGCCAAAGCAACCCACCATCGGCGCGGTTGGCAGGACGAGCGCTCCCAAACTGGTGTCCGAGGGACGCACCAGTTCGACCGTGCCGGCCTCTGCATTGACCTCCCAGGTCGCCAGCCGATCACTCTCATCGGGCCACTGTAGGTGGCGCACATACTCGGGTTCAACGGCTGTTGGCCATACCATCTTGAATGACCATCCTCGCCGGCGACTTGGCCTTAGTTTGTCGAAGCTCACTACCAACGTGTCGCCCGGTTCCGCTCCCTCGATATAGAACGGGCCCGTCATCGGGTTGCCGGATTGGGTAACCTGATTGTCCTGAGCATCAAAACCGCGACCATCGACCGTTGTGGTTGCCACGGTATCGCCAAGCGCGATCGTCAGTGCGGGCGGGTGAGAACCGATTGAGTTGTAATAGCGTACCGGTTCAAATGTGTGTCGGGCCATTCCGGTTTGTCTACATGAAACAGGATAAGGTCTGGCTGCACATCCGCCAACTCCCACATCCGATCCGAGAAGACGTTAGTGGGATACGAGAGAGAAATGTATTCTCTCTCGTATCCCTTCCTTGCTACTCGCCGAGTGTAATCTTGCTGAAGTCCGCGTTGCCGCTGCTACGATAGACCAGGCCACGCACCGAATTCTTTACAGCTGCATTGCCGGTGGAGCTGAAGAGCATGAAGAAGCCAGCTTCGTCGATGGCCTTTCTCCCCATCTGCCCGTAAATCGCCTTGCGCGCCTCCGTATTGGTTTCTGCAAGAGCCTGAGCATAGAGCGCATCGTATTCTGCGTTCTGGTAGCCATAGCGCTTCCAGACCGTAGTCGTGCCAAGGATGAAGGTGGTGCGGAGACCAGGATCGGCGTAAAAGCCGAATCCACCAGTGGCAAGCTGGTATCGGCCCTCATTGAATCCGGCAAAGAACGCACCGGCATCGTGCACTTCCGTTTGAATGCGGAAACCGGCTTCCTCAAGCTGTTCTTTCAACACGGTTCCGAGGTCGCGGTTTACAACCTGATCCGCCGAGCTGATCTTCAGATCGAGACCGTTCGGATATCCGGCATCGATCAATGCCTGGCGAGCACGTTCCACATCCCGTTCCCAGTCGAGCGTGTCGTCGTAATACTGGTTTGTCCTTACAACCAGCTGGGAGACAGGCGTACCAGACCCAGCGATAAGAAGGTTGACGAGCGTTGGTTTGTCAATTGCGTACTTGATAGCCTCGCGCACCTTCGGATTCGCGAGTTCTTCCCTCTGCGTGTTGGAGCTCAGGTAGTAGCCATAGTCGTCGATGCTCTGTACATGGAACCGGTCGGAGCGTGCTTCAATGGTCGGAATATCGACGCTTGAAAGAAACTGGAAGATATCTACCTCGCCAGCCAGGAACGCTGTCATTTCGGCGTTGTAATCCTGGAAGACGCGAAGAACGAGCTCATCGAAGGCAATGGGACCGCCGTAATATTCCTTGTTCGTCTCGAACAGGATCTGTTGGTCGCGGTCCCAGCGTACGAACTTGAACGGTCCGCAGCCGACTGGCGCGGTGTCGAGCGTGTCGATGGTATCCTCGGAATAAATGGGCAGGTATGCCAGCAACTCAATCAGAGGAGGATATGGCGACTTCAGATGAATCGTAACGTCATCACCAGACCTTTCCGCCCTGTCTATCAGTAGGCTTTTATTCCTGTGGATTGAGCCATTTTCCAGATTCTGGGTCCAGTTGATTGTGAAGACAATATCGTCGGCCGTGAGCTTCCGACCATTGTGGAACTTCACGTCGTCGCGCAGGTGGAAGAGTACCTCAGTGGGAGATACAAATTCCCAGGAGGTTGCCACACCAGGCTGAACGGGCCCACCGTTTATGTCGTTCAGCGACGTGAGGAAGCAGGTAGTTAGGTGCCCGATCTGGAGTGCCTTTGCTTCAGAATTCGCGTGCGGATTGAGCGTAATCGGTTCCGAGTCAAGACCGACGACGAGCGTCTTTGGTGGGTCACTTTGACCAATTGCGTCGGCACAAGCGGAAAACATTGCTAGAAGGGCCACTGCGCCTGCAGCGAACCCGGTACGAGTGTGTGTCATAATTCACCTCCCTTACGATCTGACGAGGATGACGAAGAAGTTCATATTTTCGCGTTGTCACGCCTCAAAAAACTCACTGATTGGCTTGCCTCTCGCTGATTGGCTTGCCGTCCGACAGCATATCGTTAGCAGTAAATTTTGTCAACGGCGGCGTAAAAGTGTACTGCGCGCTGGGTGGTAGCTTGTCCCCGTAGTCCACGGGAGGGACCCGCGAGCGGGGCGACGCGCCCTCCGCGCGGCTGGCGTTGGCCCGCGCGTGGGAGGGTGGGAGGGACCTGTGGGCCCACGGGGACAAGCGGGGGGTTATTCGGACGGTTGCCGGCGTCGTGACCGGCTCTGCTTGAGCCGGTAGCTCTCGCCGTTCATCTCCAGGATATGGACATGGTGGGGGATGCGGTCGAGCAGCGCGCCGGTGAGGCGCTCGCTGGCGAACACCGTCGTCCATTCCTGGAAGGGCAGGTTTGCGGTCACAATGGTGGCGCCGTTCTCGTAGCGCCGGCTGAAGAGGTCGAACAGCAGCTCGCTTCCGGTCTGCGACAGGGGCACGTAGCCGAACTCGTCGACGATCAGGAGATTGACCCTGGCGAGCTGGGCCTGCAGGCGGAGCAGCCTCTTCTCGTCGCGCGCCTCGATCAGCTCGTGGACCAGATGGGAGGCTGTGGCGAAGCGCACGCCGAGGCCCTTCTGGCAGGCGGCGAGGGCGACATGGGTCTTGCCGACGCCGCTCGGGCCGAGCAGAATTACGTTCTCGCCGCGCGCGAGATCCAGCACCGGCATTTTGCTGAGCGCCGGGATCGCCTTGAAGTCGAAGCTTTCGAGCTGTTTGACGACAGGGAACCCGACCTGATTGATACGCCGCTCGACGAGGCGGCGCTCGCGGTCGATCAGCTCCGGCGTACAATAGATGCTCCGCCGACCCGCTCTCCGGTGGCGCACGGGTTCCGACACTTCCTTCATTGGAGTAGTCGCTCTTCCTCGAGACGCGCGTCCGCCCGCTGCACGAGCCGAACCCAGACATCCGCTTCGCGGTTTCGAGCCATCCGTTCCTTCTCGATCTCAAAGAGGATCGTCAGCAACCGTTCAATCCGGTCGAGGGTCGCGGCCGTTTCTCCCGCCGGCACCGTCAACCGCTCGATGACGAACCGGGAGACATCCATTCCGGCAACCCGCGCACGCCCTTTCAGTGCCGTCCACTCGCTGTTGGTTGCCGTGACCGCGCGCTGTTTTCGCCTGGGTGAAGGAGTGTTCTTGGATTCGCCTTTCGAGTCAGGATTTCGCCTATGATGGACCCTGTTTCACGCATCTGGCAAGCAAATTTGGAAGCAATGTTCGTTCGAATTCTCCTACGGAATACCTATACGGATCAGTCGGTTTTATACAATTGCATAGAAACGTATAGTGTGACACATGTTCGAATCCAAGGAAGTTAGGCCACAAACTGCATAGGTTTTATGGAGCGTTTGGCCCACACAAGTGGGTTTCCCAGAATGCAACGTTTCGGCCGCCGACGATGCTCCACTTATGCAGACATCCCGCCAAAACGACCACTTGACGCGCCTTCTAACGTCCTGTACCGTAACGCAAAAGTACGAGAGTCAGGAACGTCGTTATTTCGACCATGTAAACAGGGCTTGGTGGGCCGAGCTGTCACACCAAGAGAACCAACCGACGAAATTACGTCCCTTCGAACCGGAAGCTGGCGGCCTTCGACTTCGGTCGGACTACGCTCGCTTGTTGTTTTTCACTTTATTTCGGCACGTTTTTCCCAAAACATACCGTACGCGTTTCTCGCAATGCTCCGTAACTGCCGGATGGTGTTGTCACGCGCTCGGTGCCGCGTGAACGCGCAAGGCTTCGCTACGGTTCCAGGGACAAGGACAATGGGCATCGTGCGTAAAGCATTCTACTGGCGGACAGCCTACTGGAAAGATGCCCTGCCTGGAAAAGAATCCTGATCACGCTTTCCCGGATTAATCCAACAGTTCGCGCGCGAAACAATCTGGGAAAATTCGTAACTGCCCAGCACTCAGTCTCGCGCGTACGTGAAGGCTGGGCAAGGCTTGCGTTTGGGATCACGCACGCTTGGGTCGGGATCGGCGTGGCGCCAGCGGGCAGGTGGTATGGAGCGGTTTAGCATTGGAGTTTTCCGATCAGTTGGTTCGGCGATGTCATCAAGGTTTCGATGATGTTCCAGCCCTGCTTTCTGGCGGTGGTGATGGCGCTGCGCAGGGTGGCGAAGTCTTGGGCGCCTTTTGGGGAGCGGAACCCGCCGGAGATTTTCTGGCGCAATTTCCCCATTCGACCATCGCGTTCGGCCTCATTGTTGGTAAACGGAACGTCGGGGTCGGTAAGGAAACGCAAGGTCTCGGTTTTGTAGTCCTGGAGCCGGAGGGCGAGATTGTGTCCGACGCGGCGTTTCTTTCGCCCGCGTTTGCCGGACTCCGGCGGCGCGAGCGGTGGCTGCGCCTCATGAAAGGCGAGCGCCTCGGCGAGGATCCGATCATAGGTTCGCCCGATCCGGTGGAGCAGCGTTTCGGGAGGAGGTCTTGCCATCGTTCTGGCGAGATGAACGACCCGATTGGCGCGCGACAGGAGCCGGTGCATGCGCCGGGCCCAGTCCTCTTTTTCGATGTCGATCAGGGCTTGAAGTTCGCGCAGGTGATGGGCGTTGCAGAGCGCGTGTGAAACGCCCTCGATCTTGAAATAGGGCTTCCAATGATCGTGGACGACACAACCGGAGAACCCCGGCAGCAAGTCGCCGCGCTTTTCGTGGACGCGAAACAAGGTCAGCCATGGCGTGCAGGCAATGTGGAGCCACTGCGTGCGCCCGCCAACCCGGAAGCCGGTCTCGTCGAGATGCTTCACCGGCGCCTTGCGGACGATCAGCTCCCGCACATGGTCGACGAAACCCTGCAACTGCTCGGCCATCCGGCGGCTCATCGCCGCCAGCGTCGCGGCGCACACGGGCGCGTTGAACAGGTCGGCCATCAGTTGCGACAAACGATCCTCGGGCAGGAAATGCGCATGGCTCAGATAGGCCGCCACCGCCGCCATGCGCGGACCATACTGCACCGGCGCCGTCACGCCTGCGGGAAACGCCGCCCGTGTCGTCGCGCCGCAATGACCGCAAACGCAACGGTGAGCGCGGTGTTCCGTGGCCTCGAGGGGGCGCGGCTCCGGCAGGTCGAAGACCTGTCTTGCAACATGGCTTCCATCCCCGTCCGCGGCCGACAGCGGCGCGCCGCAGCCCGCACAGTGCGACGGATGATGATCCTCGACATGGTCCGGCGTGTCGGTCCGGCGCAAGGTCGAGCCCGCGTGCCCGGGCTGCCCGCCGCTCGGCCTGCCCGATTTGCCGCGCTGGCTTCTTGTCCGGGGCTCCGCCCGCGGCTTGCTCAGCCCGTCACTCGAAGGAGGCTTGCTGCTGTTCCGGCTGTTCCGGCCAAGCTGCCGCTCCAGCTCTTCAAGACGTTGCCGCAGGGTCGCGTTCTCGGCTTGCAAACCAGCGAGTTGCTCGCCTTGCGCCGCGAGTTGCTCGTCCTTTTGTTCGAGTTGCTCCCGCAAAGCCTCAATCTGTTTCGTTCCGCCATCATCATGCGGCGGCGCCCCTTGCGCCAGGTGGGTCGGCGCTGAAAAAGCCCGCAAGAACCGTCGGGTCTGAAAGCGAATCGCCATGACGCTATAAATAGCGCAGGTTGAATTCTGTTACCAGTCCCTGGTGTTACCAGTGATTTTTCGAGAGAGAACTGTTCTCGCCCGTGAAACCGTCACAACCGGGCAGCATCGACCTTGCGGCAGTGGCGGGCAATGCACTCCGTGGTGCACGCACTTACCTGGGCAGTTACGAAAATTCGCCCTATTTCTGCCGAGATAATTAGAAATACAACACCGCCATGCGTCTCCGGCCGCCCCAACCCCGTGTGTCATCCTGATTGTCGCGCAGCAGTCCCACTTACCGCCTTCCTCCGTCTGTTTGCGGCCCTAGTTCACAGTTCGGAGAACCACCAGCGTGTTGGTGCCGGATTCCGGCGCCCACACTTCGCCGGCGCGGCCCAGAAGCTGCCGCACCTGGGCGCCGCGGCGGGTACCGGGGAACTGGGCGAACTCCTCGGTGACGGGGTCGAATCGCACCACCGCGTTGGCGCCGAAGTCGGTGAGCCAGACGATGTCCTTCTCGTCCACGTACAGCGCGTAGGCCTGTGGGCGCGAGCCGGGCAGCTTCCACTCCGTCCACTCGCCGGTCGCCGGCACGTAGCGCGCGACTTGGCCAGCATTCCATTCACTTACCCAGATGTTGCCCATCGAGTCGGACCACACGCGGCGCGCGCCCTGGTTGGGGGTGGGCGGCTCGATCACCGTCGCTTCGCCTGTCACGATGTCCACCTTCGCGATGTGGGAGCCCGCGAGCGAGGCGTAGTAGATCTGTCCGTCGGGGGTCGCGGCGATTCCGTAGGGGCCGCGCCCGCGCGGGGCGCGCCAAGCCTCCACCTCGCCCTTCACCGGGTCGAGGCGGCCGTAGAAGCCGCTCTGGCCCGTCCACCACAGCACGCCATTGCCGTCGAAGGCGGCGGTATTCAGGTTGGCGGAGGGAGCGGAGGCGGGCAGGGGATAGACCGTCACGTCAAGGCTGCGGACGTCCACCTCAACGATGGCGTTCTGGCCGCCGTCGGTGATCCAGGCGTTGCCATCGGGTCCGACGATGACCCCATGGGGCGCCGACCGGGGTCCCAGCGCGACCCGTACCACTTCGCCGGTCTTGGGATCAAGCTTGCCCAGGAATCCGCTGCGCTGGGCGGTGTACCAGACCCCGCCGTCGGACGCGGGGGCCACGTCGTGAGGCCGTTTGCCGACGATGGGGAACGATTCCATGGTGACTTCGGCGGCGACGGCGTGTCCACCGATGACCGCAGCCGCGCTGAAGGCCGCGAAGAGAAGGCGCATGGCTGGTCTCCCGTCCGGATGGGTTGGCGCGCCCATAATACCAAAGGGCGGCGGATCGGCCACCGTCTAGGGTGCGAGCGGCCGCCAGCGTGGGGTCCCGGTTGCCATGCTGCCAGCGTTGTGGCTACCGTGAGGCGTTCTGCGTGCGCCAGTGGTATCCTCCGCGATCCCAACGTTCTGCGGGCGCGGTTGCGAACGCTGTCTTCGATGCGATCGGCGGGTGATGTCCTGGAATTGCCGGATATTTTTGGAGGGGCGTGTATTCCAGCTGAGTGAAAAACCAAACCGTCGGCGGAGGCCGACAGTCAACCGGAGAACACACCCCATGACGAATAGAATGCCCGGATCCTTGCGGACACGCCAGTGCCATTCTGACTTGATTGAGGGCCGACTTTCCTCGCCCGATCGCCGCGGCGAGCTGGTTAAGCTAGCGACCCGACTGGTTCTCGAGGAAGCGCTGGAGGCGGAGAGCCGCGATGCTGGCGAAGTGCTGGCTGCCTCGCAGCCGCAATGCCTGGTCCAGACGATCACGGAAGTGCCCGTGACGCGCCTCGATCGAACCGTTCTCCCGCGGGCGCCCCGGGTTGATGCGCTCCGCCTCCATCCCGGAATGCCCGCAAAGCGCCCGATAGCGCGACGCCACGTTCTCCCGCGCTTCCCGCAAAACGTTCCGAAACGCCGCCGAAAGACTGTCCGTCCGACGCCGCCGGCAACTCCCCCCAAGGCCCCACAGCGCCTTCTCCAGCCCGGCATGCAACGCCGCAAAGCTCTCGCCCGAACCCGGAACCACCAGCGCCGACTGCCAGCCCGACCACGCGGCGCAAAAATGATGCAATATGTGCGGGAACCGCGCCCCCCGGATCGTCACTTCCAAGCGGTTGCCGGAAAAGAAATCCGAACAGCACAACTCCCCCGGCGGCAGCCCGTCCTGCCGAAATGTCACCTTGTGTGTCGGACAGGTCCAATTTGAGGGCCGTTATCCACATTTTTCTTTTGTGTAAATATTGTTGATAACTCTTCGCCCGCCCGTCGAACTTTGGCGGTTTGGCGGCGGCGTGCGATTGAATCGCAGCCTTTCCGCATCTTGTGGGAAGGCGTGGATGCGGGGAAAGGTCGACCTTTCCCCGCCGGGAGGGGTCGGACCGTATACCACCCAGGATAGAGATCCGTCCGGGAGCTGGGTCGCCCCTCCTGTTCCGTCCTCAGCGTCCTGAACGGATGCTTGGGCTCAAGGCCCGTATTGGCAAGGAAAGGAGCACAAGGACATGAACAAGCAAATCGTAGGGGCCGGCATCGATGTCGGCAAGTTCAACCTGGACATCAACATTTCTTCGACGCAAGAGCATCGGCGGATGCAGAACCACGAGGATGCGTTTGCAACGCTCGTCGAGTGGCTGCGGGAGGCCGGCGTCGAGCGGGTGGTGCTGGAGCCGACCGGGCGCTACCACCGGGCGGTATCCCGGTGCTTGCGCGATGCCGGCATTGCGGTGATGGAGATCAATCCGCTGCGGGCGCGGCGCTTTGCCGAGGCGCTGGGACGGTTCGGCAAGAACGACCGGGTGGATGCCGCCATGCTGGCGAGACTGGGGCAGGTGATGGAGTTCGAGGCCCGCACGCTCCGTTCCCACGCGCAAACCGAGCTTGGCAACCTCGCCAGGGGAAGAAGCCGTCTGATCAACTCCCGCACTGGCCTGAGCCTGGCCCTCGCGGAGTTCCAGGAGCAGCCCGCGGTGGTGGCGGCCCTGGAAGCGGCGATCCGGGAACTCGACAAGCAGACCGCCGTCCTGGAAGCGGCGATCCGCCGGCACATCGGCGAACATGCCGAACTTGCCCGGCGCGACGAGATCCTTCGATCGATCCCGGGCGTGGGGCCGGTCACCGCCGCGCTGCTGTGCGCGGAAATGCCGGAGCTCGGCTCCGTCGACCGCCGCCAGGCCGCGGCGCTGCTGGGCGTCGCCCCGCTGGACGACGACAGCGGAACCCGGTCCGGAACCCGGCATATCCAGGGCGGGCGGGCCGCTCCCCGGACTGTATATGGCGGCAACCAGCGCCGCCACCTGGAATCCGGACATGCAGGCATTCTATCAGCGCCTGAGGGGGGAAGGAAAAGAGCACAAGGTCGCGATCGTTGCGGTCATCCGAAAATTGATTGTGCTCGCCAACGTGCTGCTCGATCAGCATCGCCACTGGCAGCCAGTGGCGCCGACTGCAGCCGGGAGTTCCAGCATGTCAATAACTTGTTGATAAATTGTAAAGATCGGCGCGCCCGATCCGAATCGGGCTTGACAACAGACACGAATGCTCCCGGTCCGGCCCGTGTTCCGCCTTCCACGCCCGCACCCGGCGCTCAAACGTCCGCTTGGGGCAATCGTCCGAAATCCATTCCCGATCGCGGGCATGCTCCCAAAGACTGTACGCCCGAAGCTCCGCATCCTCCCGAAGCAAAGGCTCCAATTCCCTCTCCCAAACCCCCGCAAGCGGGTCTGATCGCGTCCGCCACCAGCGCTCCGGCCGTGCCGACCGGCGCACCCATTCCCCGGAATCGACCCGCCGGCTCGTCCGTTCCGAAAACCCCCCAGCCGCACTCGCCTGGTGAACCGACTTGCCCTCTCCGCGCGAACCCAAGAAAATCTCCACGTGTCTCTGGTTGATGTGCTTCCCGGGCATCGGCCTCTCCTCGAAAAGAAAAGCCAGTACCTTGGCGCCGCGCCAAAGACACGCAACCCGGCAAAAAATCAAGCGCGTGAAACCGTCGAATCAGAAATCAGCCCCTGGCCAACACCATGCGGCATCGCAATTGTCGCGTTACATTGAAAATGCTTCTGAGCTACTTGGGGACTGTTGCTGCTTCATTTGCAAGCGGGTACACAGCCCTACAGTTCGCGACGCTTCACACCCCCGAATCGCCTTGCTTTCCCGGATCGCCAAGCACCCAAATTTGACAGGTCCGTCATCGCACCGCAATCGGCCGACTTCAACATCGCGTCCGTGATCAGCGTCCTTTGTCGTTTTCACCGTGTCCATTCCGTCCACGGCATCCCCGAACGCCTTGCCCGCCTTCACGCCACCGCCGCAACCGCCTCAGAACATGTAGCACAGGGACAGCCGGGGGCACGCACGGGTCAAGAACCGGCCCCGTGCCGCATCGCCACCCCAATTTCCACGCACCCCGCCAGATCGATGCGCGCATCCGTGACCGGCAGCTCCCCTTCCGCCATTCCTGCGAGCAGCGACAGAGACCGCCGCTCGTCTCCCGAAAACTCTTCCGTTGGCCCATCGGCCTCGAGAATCCGGACACCCTGAGCGAACCCCTGTGCCGAGGCCATCAGTGCTTCATCATCCAGTTCAGCAAGCATCGCC
This sequence comes from Rhodobacterales bacterium, assembly GCA_965219495.1. Classification (GTDB taxonomy): domain Bacteria; phylum Pseudomonadota; class Alphaproteobacteria; order Rhodobacterales; family CAZPXZ01; genus CAZPXZ01. The sequence goes on along the minus strand of OZ244777.1, from coordinate 3,943,030 downwards.
GCGACAAACCGGGAATCGCAAAACCCCGACTGCAGTTCGTCGTATCGGTCCATCATGTGCATCACGACCTCCGCCAACGCCCGGCCGTGGGTGCCGTCGCAAAACCGTTCCACCGGCGCGGAAACCAAAGCGTGACGGCGACGCTCGGTACCGGCGACGGTTACCGGAGTGCGACAGATGCGGAAACGGCCTCGACGTCCGTTGCCGACAATTACGATGAGCCCCGCATGATCGTCGGAGACAACGAACTCCACACCATCAAGGCCGCGTTCCTTCAGACCCAGCAGAAAGTCCATCCTGGATGAGTGGCTTTTCCGGTTGGCAAGTTCCACGCCAAGTACCTGGCACCGGCCGTTCCAGTCAATGCCCAGCGTGCGGCCGCGGAAATGATCGTGGACAAGGCCGGCGATCATGTCCCGGCGCTCAAGGGCAACCAGGGCACGCTGCACGAGGATGTGGAACTGTATCTCGACGATCCGGCCGCGGCCGGAGCCGCGGCCGGAAAACTCCAGTCATGCAAAGACCTAGACGGTGGTCACGTGCGTATCGAGACACGAATTGCCAGTGTCGATCACGATGTCGAATGGCTCCGGCAACGACATCACTGGCCGGGCCTCGAAGCGATCGGCAAGGTGGTGGCGACACGCGAGAGCAACGGCGAGACGAAAACCGGGACCCGGAACTACATCTTGGGTGCGCAACTATCGCTGGAACGGTTCCAGCATGCGGTGCGGACCCATTGGTCGATCGAGACGTCCCTGCACTGGCTTCTGGATGTCAGCATGAACGAGAATGGTCAGCGCAACTGGTGCGACAACGGGCCTGAGAACCTGGCATTGATGCGGTGCCTGGCGCTGAACATCGCGCCGGCGGAACCAAGCAAGGATGCCATGCGCGGCAAGATAAACACGATCAAGAAGGCCGGTTGGAGCGACGATATCATGCTCGACATGATCCTCGGAACCGCAAGTCTTGATTGAACGTCACAAGAATTTTGAAAGCGATCACTCTGTCCGTTGGCGGACCACGATCATGCCGACTGAAACCCGGATTGCCTGCATTCAGGCAACATCCGGTTACCGTCCCTGCATTGATCCTCAAAAGGGTACATAACCAAGTGGATTGCCGTCGTCGCCTTCATTTACCATGTAGTACTGGTTTTCCGAAGAATCCCACACCAGAAAACCTTCCTGATCCGATGGTTTTGTCTGTTCGCCCCAAGGCGAGTTGATCGTTACGGTTTCTGATGTGCCGTATCCTATATCCGAGAATTTGATCATCTCAACGGGAACGGATTTCAATGCCCCCACAATCGAAGCATTCCTCTCCGTAAGCATTGCCAAAACGTCCGGTACATTCTCCAGCCGTGAGATAAGTCTTGAATTCTTGTCGACGACATTTTGAACATCCACAATTTCATACTTTTCGTCGAAAACCACTTTTCCGATGATGTAAAAGTCCGGCTTTTCCGATGACATCTGAAGCGCCACGATACTTCCGATGTTTTCCACGAGATATTCTTCGGAGTACTTTGTTTGGTCGATACCACCGAGGTTCGTGCGTATTGCTTCGGGAATATCTTCGAAGTTGCCACTACTGATCAGCCACCCCAAGATTGGCCTATCCTTCACAAATTCAAAAACACCAGGGTCTTGTTCTGCGATCCGCTGTTGGATTTCCTCCTGAGACTGAACGACGGAATCTTGTGCAGTTGCTGGAAAGTTGACCCCGACGAGCAGGAACACGGACGCGAGGAAATGAACTGTAGCTCTCGAAGACTTGCGTTCCTTGTAAATTCCGACAAACGGTTCCATGGCTGAAAGCCCTCCCGTAGGTTACGACATGTCGGATTGGATAAATCAAAGATATCAACATGTCAACGTCGGCGTAACGGGACAAATTTGTCCTCGCGGTTTGTGGACGCCGGTCATTTCGAATTTGACAAATGTGCTGTCGGCGTTCTGATGTTCGTTGCATTCGTTGCACTTGTGCAACATTCCCCCAACCCACCGCAGCCAAACGATCTCTAATGCATTGTTACAATGATATTTTTTGTATGTTGCCTAACTCTCCCGGAACCCCCTTTTTCCGATCCGTAATTGTATAGCAACCGTTTTCGCTCCAAAATCTGACGCCGATTGTCCCTCCTTTTCGGGTTGCCGTTCGCCCGCACCGTGATGGAGACCGGAGCAGCGGCAGTTCGGAGTCCTGCCCGAACCTAGTCGAACTGGCCCAGTGCTCCGCCGATATTCAAGGCGGCGGCAGGACGTCCAGGCCAATCCAGTGCATGGCCAGCATCCTCATCTTGGCGATCATGTCGTTGCCCTCGCCCTCAGGCTTTGCATAGCCGGTGATGTGCGTCTCTCCGATACGGCACGACCGAACGGTAGAGGCCCACATTGAACCCTGCCTGATCTTTCCCGGTTCAGTCTACCCTGAATTATTCCGGGGTGGCGTCAATTCGCCAGGGAGCGAACGCCGGGTTGGACCTTCGCGACCCGGATCACGCAAACCATGACCATTCGCGTTCTTCGCATCCTTCGTCCGACAACCACCGATCGCTCGCACGGCCCCGCCTTCCAATCCGCACGTTCATGCTCGTTTTGCCGGTTTGCACGCAGCCGCATGCAGAATGCCGTCTAACCTATTACATTCGCTGACTTTCTTAGGCTACCAGCACAGCGAGCCGATTCGCCCGTCATCGTACCGTAACTGGAAGGATTCAAACTTGTGTCCACGGGCGGCGTCCTTTTGCGTTATCACCATGATTGCAAGCTTCATCCGAGGCATGCCGTTCGCCAACGCCGGACAGAAGGAAGAACGAATTCACGGCCTCCGGCCTCGTGACATGACCAACGCGCTGGCACTTGTCGAGAGCATTCCAATGATCAGTAAGCTTCTCCGTCGCACCCAAGTACAAACCACTGCGCCCTACGCCGATTTGGCGAACGAGTCGATCAAGACTTCAGGCTCTCGCGTTGGCGATAGCATCGGCATGTATATTTCGTCTCCTGAGAACAAATGAGCTGTCTAGGGAAACTGTCACACGAACGCACTCGGCATCGCCGAAGTGACCTTCTTACATCTTACAACTCAGCAATCTTTTGATAAGGCCCTGGATGCCTAGTTCTTGACTAAACTCTGATTGCGCATCGCAAATAGTTAGCTAATACACATGCTTCACTTATTGGTTGTTCAACAATTGCAATAAATTCGGCATTTTCCTCCTTGTAGAATCTGTGGACTTCCTTGAAGAGTTTCCGGGGCCTCGTAAGGAGTCCTAGTATCGGCGCATTATTGAGAGAAAACCCTGTTGGATTTCTTTCTACATTCTTAATTCGAGTGATTGCATCGTAGATATCTGCGACGTCCCGATAGAACGCCAACGCGTACTGGTTCATGTCGTCTGAAGTGCTAAGGAATTCTCGAACATATGCGCTGCTGTATTTTACAGAATCGCACAGGATTTGGACAGAAATCGCAAAACACTTGAACAAGATTCGCAAAATATTTGAACGGGATTCGGATGGCGCCTGATCCGGCGCCGGTTGGATTCGTTTCGGGAGTTTTGCGTCGTTGACGGCGATAAGCGGGGGGGAGCGGCGGCGTGTCCGGTTTTCCTCTGGAATGCCGGTTCTCCGGTTCGGGCGGGTTATCTTCTTTCCATGTTGAATCCTGGAAAGGTGGGCTCCACGATGAGGAGAGCCGGCATGGAAAACATACGACAGGTGCTTTTGCTCCGCCATGATGCGGGGTTGTCTTACCGGATGATTGGGGCGGCTATTGGGGTGAGCCGCGGGACGAATTCGAATATTTTGAGGGCGTTGCGGCGTCGGATCGTGGGCTGCATCTCGACGCGGCGGACCGCCAGCGCCTGGTATCACGGCCGCCGCCTGGTCGCGCCGTACGGCACCTCGTCTTCGTTGCCGGATGAGCAGGGTCTGCGGGAGGCGTTCGGGCTTCCGGGTTCTTCGCGGGGCAGTTCGGCGTTTCCGAAGCTCCGGGTTTCGGCCCCGGCCGAAGTTGGGACGCGGGTTCGGCAAGAGCAAACCTAGCAAGCTGTTTTCGACGGGTTGGAGGCATCCGCGCGAATGGTTTACCATACCATTCGGCGATTCCGAACCGGCTGGTCACAGGAAGAAATCCTCTCGCGTAATAATGAGCTCCGACAAGTGGTTGTGATGGGCGTTCTTCATACTGACCGATACCACCCGAAAGTCGTGCTTGCGAATTAGTTCTACGATTTCGGGAGAACGATCGTACGTCATGAGAAAATTCGTATTGCGTCGCGCCAACAATCCGAAGAGTGCTGCATGATCGACTTGGTTGTGGGAGTAGAGCCTGGATCCCGCACGCTTACCCCCAGCTGTATACGGTGGGTCGACAAAGACTGCGGCAGACCGCCCCCAACCAAATAGCAGCGGCTCCAGGAGTTGCATTCCATCGGCTTCACAGAATGTGATGTTGTACGAATGATCCGAAATGGCTTCCAGCCGGGCGGCCAGTGTTTCGGGATACCAGCGCGACAGGATGCCCTTTCCGTTCTCCCCGTTTTTCGTGAATGACGCCCCCGGCGCAAGAATTCCGGACTTACGCGTTCGGTTGAGAACCAATGTTCGAAAGGCGTGTTCGGTCAAGCAACGCACGTCGCGATGTTCCATCTCGCAAATCTGCTGTCTTGTCGGGTCGAAGCGCCTGATTTGGTCAGCCAGTTCTTTTCCGGATCGGAGTGCAGCATGCCAGAACGCGGCGACGTCATGGTCAATCTCCACCATAACGCACCGATCAACGAGCTGTTCCATGATCGCTGTGAGCGATACGATTCCACCTCCCGCAAAGGGTTCAATGAGAACCTTTGGCTTGGTGACGGTCAGCCATTCCCGGATATGTGGAATCAGCCATGTCTTGCCGCCTGGATATCGCAGTGGACTACGCTGCGGAACCCTTGAGACATTGACCGCGGGAAAACGGGACGCGGGGATCGTGGCCATCACTCCATCATCCCATCAGGTTTGGACTTCTGAAGAATCCATTGTCCCAAAGAACCAAATTCTCGAATTACATAGCCGCGGATAAGGACCAGAATGCTAATACTTCCCCGAGCGCGGTCGCGATGTGGGTCGTGATTGTTGAGTTCAAGACAAATGGCAAACAGTCTTTGGTCATGGGTTAATCGACGATATCAACTGTTTGCCCGCTGGCGCGGGTGAAGCCGAGCGAACGAATGCTAGGCTGCACCGGTGCGAACCGTTTCCCACAGGGAATCAGAATCAGATGCGGAGCCGCAGACTGAAGCGCTGAAGATACTGCTGTTCATGGCATGGATTCCGCTTCCGGGGAGTTTAGGTAAACCAAGGCAATCGTGTCAACAATTTGGGAGGTCTCCTTCCAAAACTACAATATGTTGTGGTAACTTCGCCCTCGCCATCAAGACTCATTCATGCTTCAGAATTGAACAATATGTGGGAATCCCGGTGAACGCGCCGATCCGTTTCCCTGCAATTTCGCCTCCAGCACTGATTTGTCGATTCTGACGCATCGAACGACGAACGAACGTCACTTCCGGTTATGCGTTCTGACGATGGTTCTTCTAGCCTGAATTCCCACTCATAGGGGGCATGTGATGCGAGACGGCCGCGTTTTCCGAATTTGTTTGGCTATTTCTGCCTTTTCGCAAGCAGTATGTCATATATACCATTCGCAGTAGTAATCATACTCACACAACCATGATGCAGACAGCATGCGCCGAAAGACGCGACGGCGCCCCGGCGTGCGCGCCGCCCGCTCGCGTGAAATCATCCGGGATTGGCGTATTCGGCCGGAATGCAACAGGATCTTGCGCTTGCCCGCCGTCCAGACTCGCTGCCTTGGCATTTCCACCGGATGAAGCGGTTGACGGGGTTTGGGGTGAAGGATAGTGTGACAATGTGTGTTCTGTGCAGGGTTGGAGATTATGACGCTCCGGGACACATTCCTCAAGGCCACGGAACCCGGCACAAAGACGCTACGAGGCGCTGCGTGCCCGCTACGTTGACGGCATGGACTGCAAGGCTGCCGCGGAGGCCTTCGGCTACCGCATCGGCTCCTTCCGCAACCTCTGCTCCGCGTTCCATGCAAATCCCGGGTGGGCCTTCTTCCAGCCGCCAGAGAAGCCGAAGGACGAAGAGCCCGCTCCGGGGGCGACGGTCTCACGCAGGCACGGGAACCGGCGTATCCTGGAGTTGCGCCGCCGGAGCACGCACCCGTCCAAGGTCAGCGAAATACGCCTCAACCGCCGTCGTCAGTCTCGTATTCGTTCCCGCAATCGATTCTGTTCTGGTCGTGCTTTGCCCGGTGCACAAGCGTTCATGCAGATCGATCGTCCGCCGCGCGGGCGCGAGACCGGATCATGCGTGCCATTCGCTCACGTGCCGTTCCGCTGCAGCCCGGTCCCGGCGGGCCAGCGCAAGCTCGTAGCTCGCCTGCATCCGCATCCAGTGATCGGCGGTGCCCCAGCCGATATTCTCCAATGCCAGCGCCATGTTCGCGGACACCCCCGCCTTGCCGTTCAGCAGGCGCGACAGCGTGCCGCGCTCGCAGCCCAAACGCTCCGCCGTCTCGGTTACGTTCCACCCCACATCGGCCATGCTCTCGCGGATGAGCTCCCCCAGGTGCGGCGGGTTCAGCGTCGGGCCGACGCAGTCACTCGCAACGTCGTTCATGGTTAGCGCTTCCTTCCGGTCAGTGATAGTCGATCAGGTCCACGGCCACGGCCTCGCCGTCCTCGAAGCGGAACACCACGCGCCAGTTGCCGGAGACGCGGACGCCCCACTGGCCCGCGCGGTCGCCCTTCAGGGGATGCAGCCGGAAGCGATCGCCCTGCCGAACACCTCGACGCCCGTACCGCCATGACCGCTCGACGCTTCGCGGTGCGGTAGCGTGAGTGCTGCCCGATACAGCGCTAGAGAACGTCAGCGCGACCTCTGCTGCGCGGCGGGAACGGACGAGCCAGCACCGGCGCCGACACACCGGCGCCGACACTGCGGGCCGAGTGAATGACCCTGCGGCGCGCATTGAATTGTTACCTCGTGCTTCCTATAGTGACGCTCGGAAGCCGCGCGGCGGACGCTGCCGCTCAAGCGCCGCTCGGGCTAACGCCGGATACGAAACGGTTTGCATCGCCCGGCCACTTGATTGGTCGGGAAGCGGGTAGTCGACGCCCTTCGGCGGCTGGTTCTCACACCCCACGCACCTCCAAAAATCAATTGATTGAACACATGCCCTGAAGGCTGATGCTCGGCCCCAATTGGGAATTGGCGCTCCTCGCGTTCAGGGTCAAGGCCACGCCTCCCGCCTAGCCGACCGTGGCTCGGTCGTTCGCTCCGCTCGCTCCCTGCGCCCGTACCACCCGGCCACCTCGAACCTTGACCCTTCCCGCTCACGGCGCCTGTTAGGCCTCCGGCCTGGCCGGGAAGAAAAGCAGCGCCCCCGATGTCCGGTGGCAAGCAACGGAGGGTCTCATGAACGACACGCATCATCAGATCGTCGCGGATATTGTCGCGACAATGGAGGAAGGCGTCATGCCGTGGCTGCAGACTTGGACCGGTGGCGGGACGCCGGGCATGCCCACGAATGCCGACACCGTCCGGGCAATGCCGGCGTCAACGTCCTTGTGCTCTGGACCGCCGCGGCGCTGAGCCGTTTCACCTGCCATCGCTGGGTCACCTTCCGGCAGGCCCGCAATGTCGCCGGCGGCGTTCGCAGGGGAGCCCACGGGACTCGCACGGTCTTCGCGAAGCAGTTTGTTCCTAAGTCCGAGCGAGAGCGCATCGCTGTCGGAGAGATCACGGAAGGCGAGGCACGCCGCATCTGGTGCCGCTGCCAGTACGTGGTCTTCAATCTCTACCAGGTTCGCGATTTCCCCCCGAGCTCCTGGTGCCGGAGGGCGCGGCAGGATTCGCAGCCGACCTTGACGCGGAGGCCCTCATGCAGACGACGGGCGCCGACATTCGCACCGGCGGTGGCCACGCCTACTATCGGCCCCATGACGATTACGTGGTGCTTCCCGACATCTCCCGGTTCAGCTCATCCGAAGAATACTATTGCGTCGCGTTTCACGAACTCGCGCACTGGACCGGCCACCCGGCGCGCCTCGACCGGGGGCTGAACGGCGACAGGTCGGAGCGCTCGTATGCATTCGAGGAACTGGTCGTCGAACTCGCGGCGACGTTCCTCTGCGCCGCCCTTGGCGTGCCGCCCCAGCCGCGGTCCCGAGACTATCTCGGAAGCCGGCTCTCCGAAACCCGCGAGGACCCGCGCTATCTTTTCGTCGCGGCCCGTCACGCATCCGCCGCATCCGAGTACCTTCTCCGGCGCTCGCGCGAGGCCTCGGCCATTCGCTGAGTGTCACCCGGTCGCAGCGCTTCCGTTCCGCAGCGGCCGGGCCCGGGCTTTCGTTCCCCTTCGAGGTCCGCGTCGATTCCAGTCCCTTCTTCCCGCTCCGTTCCTCCCCTCGATTTCCCGTTCCCTCCGATCCATTCCGGTTCCCGCTTTTCCCCTCACACCAGCTCCCTCGGCGCCGGTTCTTCATCCCGCTCCCGCTCCGACCGCGCCCCGGCTCTCGTCCTTTCTCCGTGAACTCACTCGCCCACCAACTCCCGATAGTTCGCGTCACACTATTCCCTACCACGGCGACCAAGCGCTGATCGAAAAGCACTTTGTCTCCAAGCGCTCGCGGCGGCAGAACGGCGTCCTCGCCTTCCTCGCCGGCGATGCCGAGGCCCGCGTGTTCTGCTACGCCGACGCGACCCTCCGGAAGAATCGCCAGAACGACGCCATCCTCCGCTTCATCAGGGAGCACCGGGACGAGACCGGCATCCTGCCCGTCGAGCTGGTCTTCGACAGCCGCCTCACCACCCAGGCAAACCTGGCCGAGATCGACCGGCAGGGCATCGCCTTCCTCACCCTGCGCCGGCGCTCGAAGAAAACGATGACGGACCTCCGCGCACGCCCCGAGGCTGATTGGCGGCGGATCCGACTGGCCAACATCGGCCGCCGCTACCGAGCGCCGCGGATCATTGACAACCACCGTGTCCGGTTGCCGCAGTATCCCAGCGAGATCCGTCAGGTCGCCGTCGCAGAGCTCGGGCGCGACGACCCGGTGCTGCTGCTCACCAACCAGATGCGGGCAAGGCCGGCCGATCTCGTCGACCGCTACGCTCGGCGAATGGTCATCGAGAACCAGATCGCGGAGACCCTCGACTTCTTCCACAAAGACGCGCTCTCCGCCGCCGCGCCCATGCGCATCAACACCGACCTCCAGCTCACGCTCATGGCCAGCGCGCTCTGCCGCTTGCTCGCCCAACAGGCTCGGCAACGGGTGCAGGTCTCCTATGGCAAAATCGCACTGAGGAATTTCAGGCACTTACGTCAGGAAGCAAGGGCGATGCGGGGGATTTGCTGTGAAACTCTGCGGCCGGAGGCAATTTTTCCCGGGAAACCCGCGATATGGAGCGGATGAGAGTGCTCTCAACCACAAGCCGTGGTATCTTGAATGCAAAAAGCAAAGAACGCACAAGAAAGGAGCACTCTCATGTCTATTCTACCTTTTCCCGACAATCCGTCCAGCTTTCCTGCTTCCGTCCAGCGGTCGGATTCGGTGCCGGGCGCGCTTCCGGCGAAGCTCATCGAAGCCTTTCATTGGCGCCTTGGCGCGGTCTTGCAATCCGGCATGGCGGCGACGGATTTCGAGCGGTTTGAGCGGGACGTGGTGTCGGCGTTGCATGGGTTTGGCCGGGAGATATTGCAAGACAGCATCGAACGTCTTGACGATGGCGCCGCTTCGCTGACGCGGGACGGGCGGGTCTATACGCGGGTGGAGGCGACGTCGAAGACGATCATGACGTCGGTGGGGCAGGTGAGTTTTTGGCGGAGCCGCTACCGGCGTGCGGGAGAGGCATCGGTGGCGCCGGTGGACGAGAAACTCGGCTTGGCGGACGCCTTTTTCACGCCGCTTGGGGCCTGCCAGTCTCTGTACCTGCTGAGCGGCAACACGGCGCGGGATTGCGTTGCGCAGCAGGAAATGTTCGGCATCGACGGGGCCTCGGTGAGCAGCCTGCAGCGGCTGGGCAGGGCAGCTGCGGAACATTGGGAAGAGGTGGCGGAAGAGGCGATGGAGGAGATCCGGTTGGAAGAGGGGGTTCCGGCGGCGGCGGCGAGCGCCTGCGTCTCCCTCGACGGCGTCATGGTTCCGATGCGGCCGGGCGAGGGGGAAGACCGGAAAACCGTATACCGGGAAGCATCTTGCGGCAGCCTTACCTACTACGACGAGGCGGGCAAGCGGCTGCACAGCGTGTATTTCGGGCGCATGGCGGAGCCGGGGAAAGCGACCCTCAAGGAGGAGCTGGCGGCCGAAGTCGCCGGCCTTGTCGGACGCCGCCCGGATCTGCGGATCGTCGGCATCGCCGATGCCGCGCCGGACAACTGGAGCTTCCTCGGCACACTGGTCGCGGAGGATTGCCAGCTGGTCGACTACTGGCATGCCTGCCAGCACCTGCAATGCGTGGCGGATGCCGCCTTCGGCGGCGGCGCGGCGGCCGGCGCGAAGTGGTTCGAGAAGTACAAGGCCGTCCTGCGCGACGACGAGGATGGCATCGAGAAGGTGATCGACGCCATCCGCTACCGCCTGCGCCGCGCCGGCGCCGCGAAGGCCGAGGTGAAGCGCGAGCTGCGCTTCTTCCGCAAGCACCGCCGGCGCATGCGCTACGCGGCATTCCATGCCAAGCGCCTGCCCATCGGCTCGGGGGTAATTGAGGCGACCTGCAAATCCCTGGTGAGCGCCAGAATGAAGAAGGCCGGCCAACGCTGGGGGCACAGCGGGGGACAAGCCATCCTGACGTTCCGCAGCTTGCTCAAGTCCGAGCGGTTCGACCGGGCATGGAGAGCAATTGCGGCGAGATTGAAGGGCGCCGCCAACGACAACGGCGCCGCAATCGAGACACCGAGGAAGGCTGCATGAATGAATATTGAACGAAAAGATGCTCAATGAAGGGACATATTAAAACTTGAGTCTGTTTTCCATATGAGAATCACACCCCTCGGCAACGGGCAGCAAGCCGCGCGGGCCAGAACCCTGTTCCGGAAATTCATTGACTCGACCGCGACCGTGACCATCTCCAAACACGGCATCGGCGTCCGCTTCGGACGCAGGGCACACAACCCGATGATGATCAATGCCAGATCGCGGACGCAGAAACCGGAAACCGTGCTGCCATGGCTCGAAAACCTGTCCCTCAGGCTGCACTTCGGTGGATGACCCACCTCATAGGTCACAAGGAAAACAACACCGGCAATTCAGGCTAGCCCGCGCCACTACCATAGCCCTGTAGAGCCCACTGAGATAACATTGATGGACCTGTCCCGGCCTGCCTTGAGCACCGTGGGTCATGCTCAAGGTCATAACAGCGCTCAAATACAGAGCGCACATCAAGGAGAACAGGTCAACCGTAGCCGTTCGGTTTTAGCGTGATGGCGGTGTGTATTCAGCGGTTTAGGATTCGTTTCCAGTCTTTTCGCATTGGGCGAAGCCAGATTTCCTTTTTGGGCAAGCCGTATTGGTTTTGGGTGTCGTAGCGTCCGCGGCCTTGCGTGGTTCCGACATGGATCCATCCGGCGGCGCGGTAGGCGGTTCCGGCGAATCGCGGGGTCTCGATGAAGGTTTCGACGAGGACGGGGTTGATGTTGTACTGGCGCTTCCAGTCCTCGGGCAGGCGCTGGCGGGCGTCGGCGAGGATGTGGGAGGCGAGGTTGGGGATGCGGATCCAGGGCAGGATGAGGAACCTTGCATTGTCGCACAGGAGCGGGAGGTTTTTCTCGCGGATTTGCGGGGACCATCCGATGAAGCGGTCGCGCGGCGCGATTTTCCAGGCTGCGGTGGAGAAGCCGAGCATGGCGAGCGGCGCTCCGTCGCGGTCGTGGACGGCGTAGCGCATCTGGGCGCCGACCAGGGTCTTGTAGCCGAGATAGTGATAGCGTTCGATGAACTCGTTCCACAGGCGGCTGGCGCGGGGGCCGGCGCCGGTGACCGGGACGAAGCGCAGCGGACGGACCGCTTCGAGGGTGGCGGGGGGCGGGAACAGCGGCGGGTCGGTGGCCGGGGTGAAGGGGACCGGCTTGCGCCTGGCGCGCTTGCGGCTTCTCGCCGGCGGCAGGACGATCACTCCGTCGCGATGCATTTTCAGCATGGTGACCTTGGCCATCATGTGCTTGAGGCCGCCATCCGGCTTGCGCCAGCCGATGCGGCGGCAGAACTCCCGGGCCAGCCGGCAACGGCGCACATGCCAGAATCGGCTCCACCCCGCCAACCAGCGGGGCCCGCATCGTCCCATCCACATCGTCGCGAATCGCCATGCATCACACATAGCGCATCCTGAAACGGGTTACCAGTGCATCGGCCAATTCGGGAAAATGGAAAATAACGGCCGCACAAAAACATCACCTGACAACCGAACGGTTGCGGTCAATCAATGTTGTCTAGCGTCGCCGAATGAATGCTGCCGTGCCTGGCTCCCGCACTGGCCGGCCATTCTCGGCGACCACTCTTCCACGGATAACCGTCAATTCAACCCTGCCCCTTACGGACAGGTTCTCATACGGTGACCATCCCGATTTCCCGACAAGGTTCTTGGCTCTTATGGTCCATTCGTAGGCCGGATCGACTATTGTGAAATCCGCATCGCTTCCCACGGCAATTGCCCCCTTCCGTGGAAACAATCCGTAAAGAATGGATGGGGCTTCTGCTGTAAGCTCCGCGAATTTGTTCAGTGATATTCTTCCCGCTGCCGCGAGATTGAGAAGGAGTGGAACCATCGTTTCGTTGCCCGGGAGACCGGGTTGCCCGTCCAGAACATTGTTGCTGCCGCGTCGCTTCAGCGCCGGATCAACAGGTCCGTGATCTGAGCCTATGGTCAAGATGGAACCATCGGCTATCAGAGCGCGCAAGCCATCCCGTGCGTCAGGTCCCCGCATAGGCGGAGCACAGGTTACCCATGCTCCTCGTTCTGCAATGTCATCGCTGGTAAGGTAGAGAAAGTGGGGACATGTTTCCGCCGTGACGTCAACCCCATTCGCACGCGCCTGTTGAACGAGAGCGACACCGGCTGGTGACGTCACATGTACGATATTGACCCGCGTTCCAAAGCGGGATGCAAGAAACAGAATTCTGTTTATAGCCTCGAGTTCCACGGTCTCATTTCGCCACTCCACATACACCATGTTGTCGGTACGGTTGTCGCGCTGGAGGCGCGCTAGATTGCCGTTCAAGAGATCGTTGCTCTCCGCATGAAACGTGGCCAGTCCATTGAACGATCCAATGACTCTCAGAGCTTCCGCAAGATCGTAGTCGTTGGTCAATCCGGCCATCGGACAACCGGTATCGCAAGTGAATATCTTGAAAGCGGTGCAGCCCTCCCGCCACATTGCCTCGAGACCCGATAGATTGTCGGGAGTGACGCCCGCGTGCAATGCAAAGTCGGCATGGGATGTGCGTATACCTAGCAGCGCCTTCTCATTCATGGTCTCTGCGTCCAGGACCTCCGGTACGGTGAGCGGCATGTCGATTATCGTCGTTATTCCACCTGCGACTGCCGAAGCAGTACTATCGGAAAAATCAGGATCTGACATGAATCCGGCTTCCCAGAGATGGGAATGCGGATCAATTGCGCCGGGCAAAATTGTTAGTCCACCTACGTCGACAATCCTCGTATCCGAACTCACCGGCAGGTTGCGGCCAATGGCATCGATCACGCCATCACTGACCCGGATGTCGGCCCGGAAACTCTGACGCGGCGTCACAATCAGCCCGCCTCGTATTGTGGTCGAACTAATTATGGCCGCAGAATCTTCTTGAGAAATAATCGTGTCCGCTCATGTTTCGGAGATGAGAATATCTCTTGCGGTGACGCCTTTTCGACGATGACGCCGTCGTCCATGAACATGACTTCGCGGGCAACATCCCGGGCAAAGTCCATTTCATGCGTCACAACAATCATTGTGAGGCCGTCACTGGCCAACTTTCTCATGACCGTGAGGACTTCTTCAATGAGCTCAGGATCAAGCGCAGACGTGGCCTCGTCGAACATCATGACCTTGGGCTCCATCACGAGCGCCCTGGTGATCGCCACCCGCTGCTGCTGGCCTCCACTCAATTGCGCCGGATAGGCATGCAGCTTGTCCGCCAATCCTACCCGTTCGAGCATCTGGGTAGCCCTTGCCTTCGCGTCGGCACGGCTCAGGTGGCGGACGACGAGAAGCCCTTCCATGACGTTTGTAAGCGCGGTCTTGTGGGGAAACAGATTGAATCTCTGAAACACCATGCCCACCTGGGCCCGCATCTTGTTCAGGTGCCGCTCCTGCGTGCGACGGGAAACATTTGGAAGAACGAACGGCACACCACCCACTTCAACTGTTCCCGATGTTGGAGTTTCGAGATAGTTGGTGCAGCGCAACAGCGTCGATTTCCCGGAGCCACTCGGGCCGATAACGACCAAAGTCTCGCCTGCTTCGATCTCGAGGTTTATACCTCGCAAAACCTCATTGTCACCAAAGGATTTTCGAAGATTCTTGATCCGGACAACTGGTTGCGGCATCACTCGAGCCCTTGCGACCGCCTCAGCGACCGCTCGAGCGACACGGCGCCCTGTGCGATTACCGCATTGAGGCAATAGTAAATCACCCCAATCGCAACGTAGGCCTCAATGGGCCGGAATGTTACTCCAACGATCTGCTGCGCCACCCGCGTCAATTCAGAAACCGAAATCGTCGACAAGAGAGACGTGCCCTTGACAAGATTGGTAAACTCCCCGGCCGCTGGAGGAACGACCAGCAACGCGGCTTGCGGCAACGTGATTCGCCACATTGTCGTGCCGTAACTCATTCCCAGCGACCGGCCAGCCTCTGTTTGACCTCGGTCTACGCCCATAATTCCGGCGCGGAATATCTCAGCAAGATAGCCTCCGCTATTTATGCCGAGAGCAACCACCGCAGCAGTCGGAGCCGACAGGTTTATTCCGAATGCCGGCATGCCGAAATAGACGAAGAATATCTGAATTAGCGCGGGTGTTCCGCGAATGGCGTCAATGTAGCCGCGCGCCAGCAACCTCAGCAACCTGAACTGAGAGATTCTGCATAGCGCCCCCACCAATCCAATCGTCACCGCCAATCCGAGCGACGTGAGCGAATAAAAGATGGTGGCCTTAGCACCTCGCCAGAAATCAGGGAGATATTCGAGGATGAGATCGAAATCGAAGCCTGACACGACGGCTAACTAGTTGTCTTCGTGTTACTCGGGCAAGTCCATCACATGGCCAAACCACTTCATTTGCAACTCCGCCAGCTCCCCAGACGCCTGAATCTTGTCGATGAAGGCATCGATTTCTTCTGACAGGTCTCCGTCTTGCTGCCTTGTAGCGACACCGACATAGTTGTAGATCGGGAGTTCGAGAGCCACATCATAGACCCCAGGATTCCTGTCGAACAACACGCGGTCATTGAGTTTCGTGCTTGTTACGATATCGACATTGCCATTCTTGAGATCGAGATACGCTCCGTCGAAATGGTCGAACGACCTTAAATCGACGGCGAGCCCATGCTCTTTGATTAGCTCCTGTGCCTGAAACTCTGCCGCAGAATTAAGCTGGGTACCGAGTTTCATCCCGTTCAGGTCGGCAATGGTCTTGATCCGATCGTCGCCCGCATTGACAATGAATTCCACCTGATCCGAGGCGTACGGTTGTGAAAACGTCACCGCTTTCTTGCGCGGTTCCGTTATGGTCATCGCAGACCAGATCATGTCGAATTTCTTCGTATAAAGGGAGGGTATGACTCCAGACCACGCTGTGTCTATGACATCGAGTTCAACTCCGATGTGCTCCGCGAACATGCGCGCGAGTTCTATGTCGTAGCCAACAATTTCGCCGTCTTCTATGTATTCGAATGGCGGATTCTGCGCCTCAACGCCGTTCCTGAGACTTCCTCTTTCCCTGATTGCAGCCACCAGTCCTTCGTTCGGAGCCTCATAGGATGGAAGTTCTGTTCCCCCCAAACTTGGTGTTTCCTGAGCACCCGCCACGCCAGACACAGCAACTGCGGCACATACTCCGAGTAGGGATTTCAATATTGAGGCTTTCATTTCGGGGACTCCTTCTATCTTTGGTTGAGGCGCTTCTGCATTCGTGCAGGCCTCAACGCCTGCGCGCGGAGTTGCGATTTTATTGATTTCTCAATTCAATGCGCAACAAGACCGCATCACGTAACTTGGACGGCAACTTATACACCGGATACTTCCACACAAATCAAAATGGGTCAAGCGCCGCATCCGGTGCTCAGGTGCTTGCGGGGGTCCGCCTTGAAGAACCCAAGCAGCGCCATTTCCGTGCATCCTTCGCCACCGCCCGTCGTCGAAAGCAGCCCGGCCGGAAGCGTCTCGTGCAGGACATGGCGGGTCGCGTTGCTGCGCCGGAGAGTCTCAATACCCCAAGAAATATCGCGTCTTTGTCAACATACCGGGTTTTGAACCCGGCGCGACGTTTCTGGCGAAGGTATGCGGCGCGGAATTCGGCCACCTGCACTCCGAATGACGGGTTGGGGGGCGGTTTCGCGCGAATGTCGAGGATACCGGCGATCTTCCGCCATGGGGAGGGAGCACCCGCCCAGGCCGGGGCCTTGCAACACCCCATTCATATATATGGATTTCAGATCAGGTCTGTTCCTTTCATTGCGAGATGGCCGAGTGTTGCCCATTTCAGGCGCACGTAGCCTTGCCAGACTTTTTGGGTTCCCGGTAGTGGCTGCTGTCATCGTGGGTGAAACCCAACGATCCCTGCGAGGTCGATCACGAAGGTGCGAATATCCGGCCGATGGCCCGGCGGCGCTCGCGCGCGAGCGCCGCCCTGCGCCTTGCGCAGGGCATACAGGACGTCGAATTCATCCTGGGTGACGACTTCGCCGGCCGGCGTGTCGGGCTTGTCGCGGGCCATGCGTTCGAGATCAAAGACATGGCATGCGGTGATGGCGTCAAAGACGAGACACTTGCGCAGGTCGTCGGCATGGTCGAGCCTGCGATCCTCGATGCGGGTGCCGGTCTTCAACGCCTTGAAGAAAAGCTCGATGGTCCATCGCAGCACATACCAGCGGATGGCCGTCTTCGCGGTCTCCACGAGATTGCCGGCCGCGGCGGCCTCCGCTTCAGGGCGGCTTTCGGCGCTCGCGCCGGCGAGGCCTTCGGTGGTGAGCAACAGCCAGTGCAGGGCGTTCTTCCTGTTGGGCGTTTCGGTTGCCGACACCGCGAGCATGCGGACCGGCGGCTGGCCTGCGGCGGCGCCAGCCTCACTTCGGTGGCGCGGATGTCGATGTGCACTGTGCGCTTCTTGCGGGTGCGCTTGCCCCCGCACGCGGCCAGTTCCAGCGTCTGTGTCGCCAATCGCGGCTGCCCGGCGAGGTGCTCCCACAGATCCGCTTTCCGGCCCCCCCTGAGCGTGATCACATAGATTGATTCGGGTCGGGTGGAAGATAACCCCACATGTGGTTCGGCACACGGCCGCCTGCGCCTTGGTGCGAGCGAAGGTGGACATCAACACGGTCCGCGCGTGGCTTGGCCACGTCAACATCAACATCTATGCCGAGATTGATCTCGAGATGAAGGCCAGGGCGTTGGCGCTTTGCGACGTGGCTGAACCGGGGCCGAGCCGGCCGTGGAAGGAGAAGAAGGGGCTGATGGCCTTCCTGAAATCTTTGTGAACGTAAAAGCTTATGTTGCGGAGTTGCGGGATCTATCTACGCTATTCAGCAAGTTACCCAGCTGCCGCAACATAACCCGCTGCGCAACATTTGTCCTGCAGACGGCCGTAGTCGCACCGGATGCCCTGCTTGAGCGTCGCCAGCACGAACATCCGCTACAAATCCATGCCCGGGCGCCAGGTCCACGCCCGGAAGACAATTCGCCTCCAGCAGGCCGAAAACCTGCTGGCGCAACGCTTCGTCGCAGTACAGGTGCTGGATGCCCCGCAACACCGCCGGGATGTCATCCCGGCAGCCCGGGTCCATCGCAATGTCCTCGATGGCGATCTCGCCAAGCCGATCATCCGGTTCCTGGATTGCGCCCATGCCCTCGCTCTCGTCCATGCTCCGCCGGAACCAGCGACCCGTCACGAAGATTCCGCCCATCCGACCGATTTCGACTGAAATTTGCCTGGAACCATACGCCCGGAACCAGGTCTTGCAACCCAAAACCGGCCACAACCCGTTGATATGAAACGAACTTCAACCATTCTGCACAGGCACTATAAATGCGGAAAATCTCTCCCGTGGCGACCATCGTTCTTGAACCTGGACCGCCAACCTGTGAATCCGGTCGCCGCGCGTTTCAGACCGAGTCTTGTCGAATGCCGCTGCGCTGCCCCTGTGATTTGGATGCAATCTGCGCGGTGGAATATTGTGGCAACTCGTTCCCGCAAACGGTTCCCTCGGGTTCCACAGGCTTCGGGGCTGCAGCAACGTGATACTGGCGCACGTCGCATCTCCGGTGCGCGCCGGTGGAATGAACGTGCCCGTACTTGACCTCGGGGACACGCAGCCGCATACGGCTTTCGGGAATCATTCCAGGCGTGCGCCCGATTACATCGATTGCGGTGTTTTCCGAAATCGTCTTATGGTTACCTGGGCCAGGACATGGGAGGTTCTCCACGCGCGGCATGAAGAAACTCTTTCGCAACGTTATGGCAATTCCGGCGGGCAAGACCGACTGTATTTGTCGTGACGTCAATATCCTGATCGATGGCAGCCGAATAGTCGCAGTCGATGCGGAAGCGGAATTCGCGCCCGGAACCAAGGGCGTTGAGGAATTCGACGGCAACGGGCTGCTGGCCATTCCAGGTCTGATCAACGGGCATTTCCACTCTTCCACGAACCTGATGAAGGGAAGGTTGAACAGCCTGCCTCTTGAACTTTTCATGCTGTACGAAGTACCGCCTCTGGGTGATACGCTTCCGCCGGACCGGATGGTATATGTCCGCACCATGCTGGGCGCCGTCGAGATGCTTAGGCTCGGCATCACATCGGTACAGGATGATGCGTTTTTTACGCCCTATCCAAGCCCGGGAAACATTGACGCCGTACTGTCCGCCTATTCGGATTCGGGTATTCGGGCGACCGTGGCGCTCGATCAGCCGAATATTGTCGAATACAAGAAATATCCATTCCTGAAGGATCTCCTTCCCGAGAATAGAATGCTTGGACTGGAAACCGCGCCTATCCCGTCTTCTGATGAACTTCTGGCGCTCTACGGACACTTGATAGACAACTGGAACGGTGTGCAGGATGGCAGAATTCGCGCCGCAGTTTCCTGCTCCGCGCCCCACCGGGTCACCGAAGACTATCTGGGAGCGCTTTTCGACATCAGCCGGAATCTCGACCTGCCGTTCTACATGCATATTCTGGAGACCCGGGTCCAGCGGGTCTTCGGCGATCTCCAGTTGGGAAGGTCACTGGTTCAATATGTCCAGGAACGAGGCGTCCTCGATCACCGTTCCAACGTGATTCATGGCATCTGGCTCGACGAGGCGGACCTGTCCATGATCGCCGAGAAAGAAGCGGTTATTGCTCACAATCCGGTCTGCAATCTCCGGCTTGGCAGCGGAATCATGCCATTTCGCAGGATCCGGGATTTCGGAATACCGATCTGTATAGGAACAGACGAGGCGATTGCCGACGACAGCATCAACTTGTGGACCGCCATGAAGATTGCAGGATTGATTCACAACATCACCGATGCGGAATACAGGGACTGGCCCACGGTCGATGAAATTCTCTCCTGTGTCTTCACGGGCGGCGCCCGCGCAATGGGACTCGAGGACCAGATCGGCGTTCTCGCACCGGGCTATCAAGCTGACATCACGCTGCTCGACCTCAATGAAATCGCGTTTACGCCACTCAACGATGTTCAAAGACAACTGGTCTATTGCGAAAACGGAAGTTCGGTACGGATGACAATGGTCGCCGGGAAAATCCTTTTTCATGACGGGCGCGTTTGCAGCGTCGACGAAGAGAGCATTAAACAGGAAGCTCGTGAATTCGCACACGCCTATGCCGACGAGCTGGCCAAGTCGCAGAAATCAGCTGCTGAACTTGAACCATATTACCGCGAGATGTACCTGCGCGCCGCGACCACGGATGTCGGCATGAACCGGTCGAGACATGCGAGCCCCCAAAGTGAAGGATAAGCCACTTCTGCCCCCTGAAGGGAGGCCCGGCATTTCACCGCGCTCACGAGGGCCGGAATGGCGATGTCCGCGGTTGGCGGGGAGTCCGACGAGACCTCCGTCTTGCCGTCCGGTTTGGAGATGCTCGACCGGACAGGACGTGTCGTCATCCCCGACCCCGCTCCCGCCCGGAGGGAGACGACGCAGACGGTTCGCGACCGCGACCATGGCTGCGCACCGGTTCTCGAGAAGTGCGCGGTCATGCTTCACGAGAACGTCCCGCTGTTTCCCGGCAATCCGGAGACGTGCAAGAATCCACCTTCTTTCCGGAGTGTTGACGGCAACCACGGTCGCATCGGGACCCGCAGTTCGACGGTTCCGACGAATATCGACTTGCGCACCGTCCGTCATGACCGGCCCCGCATCGAGGCAATTGGCCGCATCACACCGGTCCGTGAGACCGTCTGGGGTACGACCGACCGGACCACATGCTAACCGCCCGGCGCTCCCTTCCGTCACGAGCGCGTCTCCGCCGCCGCCCCTGCCCTTCGGCCCATCGAATACTCCCGGCGCCGGGTGCTCGACGATTCAGCCAACGAGGACCGTGCACGAAACCGAACCATGGGACAGAGAATGCCGGTAACCGGCAGATGAGGTAGACATGAATTTGAACGAAAACGTGACTTGCACGCCACTCTTGGCGGCGGATTCGCCACTGGATGAGCATGCTAGACGGCTGGTTTCCGATCTATACCAACAGGAACAGCAACGGGCACTCGTGCTCCCGACCGACGACGACCTCGATTCCAAGCGAAGGCTTCGCGTAGACCTCACGATGAAAGAAATTCTGGGTCAGCCGGCGGCGATAAAGAAAACACTTGAAGACGAACGCCAATCCGTAAGTGATATCGCGCGGAGTATGGCGACACGACCTGTCAGACGGATTTACCTTGTCGGTTGCGGCGATTCCTATTCTGTAATGATCGCTGCGAGGGTCCTGTTCGAACGACTCCTCGGCATATCCTGCGAACCAATGCAGGCGCTTGATTTTGCTTACTACAATCATCTCCTTCTCGACGCAGATACCCTGGTCATTGCGCTGAGTTCGAGCGGGGCGACGACGAGGACTGTGGAAGCAATTCTGCTGGCGAAGGCGCTTGGCGCGACGACATTATCACTGA
Organism: Rhodobacterales bacterium; assembly: GCA_965219495.1. Lineage (GTDB taxonomy): Bacteria > Pseudomonadota > Alphaproteobacteria > Rhodobacterales > CAZPXZ01 > CAZPXZ01. The sequence goes on along the minus strand of OZ244777.1, from coordinate 3,921,618 downwards.
CGAATACGCCGGATTCACCACTCAGTCGGGAATCGGATTACAAATTGCTTGTTCATGCCGAGCGAAAGGGATGGCCGACTCAAGCGAGTACCGCCGCTCTCGCACTGCTGATCCAGTTTGCGATCGATCTTGCTGTGGCCGTATCTTCGGGGACCAGGGATATCGAAGCTCTGCAGGGCGCATTGAACGAGATTCCCATGCTCGTTGCGGACGTCACAGAAAGGCACAATGGCAGCATGCAGCAAATTGCCAAGATTGAAGCAACGAATAGCATGTACCTTTTTGCGGGCGGAGGCCCTTCCTACTCGTCGGCGTCGTTTGGAGCCGCAAAAATCAAGGAATGTTCGCCCAACCATGCAATTGCCATACCTCTCGAGGAATTTCACCACTATATCTCCCAAAAGGCTGGCGACCCGCTGGTACTGATTGCGCCTAGCGGCCCGACGGTTGCGCGCGCGCGCGACACTGCGGCGGAAGGAAAACGCTGGGGCGGCCGCGTATATTCGATTGCGAGCGAAGGCGAAAGATCGCTGGCGGAGAATTCCGATGAATTGATTTTCCTGCCGCACATGTCGGAACTGCTATCGCCGCTCGTCTATTCAGTGCCAGTCCAGCTTTTCGCCTATCACGTTGCCAGCGAGAAGTTTCGACTTGCTGAAGCGGAAAGGGCAGACGGTTGAACGGGCCACGCCTGGTCTGCCTCGGCAGTTTTACGATCGATGACATTGTCCTTCCCGACGGTACTGAACGGCATGCTTGCGTTGGCGGTGACGCCGTTTATGCGGTGTTAGGGGCCCGGCTATGGGAACCGCGAACAGCGATGGTCGCACCTGTCGGAAGCGACCTGCCGGAAGCCGTATTGCATTCGATTTCAAAGTCCGGCATTCGGACTGACCTTCTGACGCGTCGACCCCATCCGACGCTCCACAATCGCGTCGTCTACGATTCTCACGGCGGGCGATCCTGGACGTTGTTCGCGAGCGAAGAGGTCTTTCATGAACAATCGCCGACTCCGGCGGATATCCCGGAACAATTCCTCATGGCCGACGCGTTCCTGGTTCTTGCGATGACCCTTGACGCCCAGGAAGACCTTCTGGAATTCTTGCGGACGAACACGACAGCCGTCTTGGCCCTGGATCTCCAAGAGGATTACATATCCGGAAACGAAGACAGAATCCTTGAGCTGTTACCGAAAACCGACATCTTCCTTCCGAGCGCAGAGGAGGTGCTTCGGCTTACCGGTATGGACAACTGGTCGAAGGCCGCGCGTTACTTCGCGTCCCTCGGACCGTCATTGGTAGTCATCAAACTCGGCAATGAGGGCTGCATCACATTCGATGCCGAGCGGGATGAAACCATGTCGTTGCCGGCTTTTCCCGCACAGAATATCCTGGACACAACCGGCGCCGGCGACAGTTTCTGCGGCGGTTTCGTTGCGGCCCTCATCGGAAACCAGGGCACGGTGGCAGAGGCCGCCAGAGCCGCGTCCGTATCCGCTTCCTTTGCAATTGCGAACTATGGTGTGGATGCCCTTTTCACCGCATCACCAGTAGAAGCCAGACAACGCCTGAAAAACTGGCATCCCCACGCATGACAATCGGGGACACCCGTTTGCATCAGTTTCGTGATATCGACCGATAATTCCTGTCTCGTTCGGAATGGTCGCTTCGGCATCGGGATGTATTTGAATTGTTTCGTTACCGAGAAAGCCATCCGGCGTGACGGCGACGTACGATCCTTCCGCCGGAACACTTCGGTTGGACTTTTGTCGCCAAGAAACGGTGCAGCCCGGACGGGAAAGCGAATTGAGACCCATTCCCGCAGGGCCTCGACGCTGCTTTCGTCCCTTCGCCTGCCGCTTTCACCAAGAATCAACAGCGTCTGGGGATCGCTGACGCCAAGACCTTTATCGGAGAATTCCAAGCTGGCCATGCCATCATCTGTGCCAGCAGCATGGACTGTGCTTACCCGGCTGGCGCCGCTCTGACGAGCGTTCTGAGACAGTGCGGCGAAGATAGCATCCAGCTTGGCGCCATAGAATTGAGAATTGAGTGACACAATTCAAGGCGTCCTGGTGTATACGGGCACGAATCCAGACGGGTTCTCTGTTCGATGCGTTTACGGCATTTCCCTCCCTCGCGCGGAACCTGCGAAAGCGAAGCGACTCGATTTCAATGACGCCGACCTTGCGCATTCAAGCGATTGGTCGGCGCGAAGCCTCGTGATGAGTCTGGCAGGAGAATGCCCGCTGCATTGTCGCCACCGCCGATCTGCAAAATTCAACAACGGTGAGCCGTGTCTCCGCCCCCTGTTATGCAATCCGCCCTACCGTTGAGGACCGACTTCGCGAATCCGCTGATTCATCTATCGAGAGAATGGCCTTCATCCATACCAACCACTCGAGGCCAATTCGAAAGTGCCAATTCTTGTTCTGGTTGCTGCGAATCAGCTTGGACATCTAGTCTTTCGCGCTGCCGTTGGTCTACCAAGCTAGCGTATGGTTGCATGCCGTATGTCAGCCCAAGCCGTGCCGAAAAAAGATCGATCGTTTCACGCCGCATCGACGATGAAGATTCTCGGAAGTCCGATATAGGCTTGATCAATTCTGGAATATTCGGAATCCTTACGATGTCGCCACCACCGACGTGTACAACCGGCAGCACGGTGATCCCGGCGGCATGGAGAAAACACCGACATGCAGAAAATTCTTCATGACTCATAGCACTTCGGCGGGCGGGCGCCGCCATAATACGCAAGATATGAGTCTCTTTCATTCACGAGTAGTATCATAAAACGATAGTATGGCACACTTTATTAACTCGTAAGCCGACTGGGCTAATTCAGGGGGTGAAAGCGTGGAAACTGTTCGCGTAGGATTCATCGGCACTGGCCGAATTTCGGACCTCCATGCCATCGAGTACATCCACAACCCCTTCACCAAGATCGTTGCACTCTGCGACAGGCAGGTGGAATTGGCCGAGCGACGCTGCCGCGCATGGAATTTGGCAGGCGCCACCGTGCTCGCCGACTACCGCGAACTCCTGTCGCTGCCCGAAATCGACCTGGTGGAGATTCTGCTTCCCCATCATCTTCACCTGGAAGCGGCATTGGCTGCGATCGAGGCCGGCAAGGCAGTCTCGCTCCAAAAACCCATGTGCACGACGGTTGCGGATGCGAACCTGCTGATCGATGCCGTGAAAGATGCTCGCGCGCCATTCCGTTTGTTCGAAAACTTTCTTTTTTACCCGCCGGTCGTGAAAGCGAAATCGCTTGTGGATGAAGGCGCGATCGGCGAACCGTTGACTATCCGGATCAAGAGCAACTCCGGTCGCAGCGTGACCGAATGGGACGTGCCCGCATCTGCCCGGGCTTGGCGCCATGATACGGTCAAGTCTGGCGGCGGCCCCCTAGCTTTCGACGACGGTCACCACAAATTCGCGATCGCCTGGCATTTCATGGGGCAGGCAGAAGCGGTGCACGCGTGGATCGGCAGAACTCCCCTGCCTGACGGCCATGTACTGGATTCCCCCGGGATCATCTCCTTCCGGTTTGCAGGCAACCGTTACGGCAACTTCGAGATCGTCTACTCACCGGAACTCGATGTCACGACCGAGCACTATGCGCAGGACGACAGGGTTGAAATCACCGGCACCAAAGGTGTGATCTGGATCAATCGGGGACACGGCCAGCTCGGAGACGTAGCGCCTCTCCAACTCTACGCCAACGGCGTGCGGCAAGATTTCCATGACCTCGAAACGGGATGGGAACGCAGCTTCGTTCACTGCACAAGGCATATGATCGATGCATTGCGGGGCGGCGAGGCACCAAGGCTTTCAGTCCGGGATGGACGGGAAGTCCTCCGATTTGCGCTTGCGGCCCAAGAATCGGCGCATTCCGGAGCCGCCGTCAGCCTCTAGCGGCCGAAACAACTCGGGAGGATCAGAATGCGAGATATTCCGTCCCTCGGCGAACCCGAAGGCATTTCCCTGCGGGCAGCCGCCATTGCCGGCGCCGGCAACCTGGAATCCGCTCTGCTGAACGGCTCAATTCCGCCGCAGCCGACACTTTCCATGGCCGAGGCGCTGGTGATCGGATTCCTTCAACAGGGAGTGCGAAAGTACTTCGCCATCTTCGGGCACGGATCCACCGCACTGGCGGAGGTGTTGAGGATCTACGAGGAAACCGGCCTAACCCGAACGTTCCAGTTCCGTAACGAAGTCGCCATGGCGCACGCAGCGACCGCGCTCTCCTGGGTCTACGGGGAAGTGCCCGCAGTCGTAACTTCGATTGGGCCAGGTGCGCTGCAGGCAATGGCAGGGTCGCTCGCTGCCGCTTCGAACGGTGTCGGCGTCTACCACATTTACGGTGACGAAACGACGCATGGCGAAGGCTACAACATGCAGCAAATCCCCAAACCCGTTCAGGGGGGATTTGGCATGCTGGCGAACATCATGGGCCGGTCCTACACGCTGCACACGCCCGAGGCGATGCGCGATGCGCTCCGAAGGGGACGCGACACCGTCTTCCACCCCTCCAAGCCGGGACCGTTCTATTTGATGCTGCCGATCAACACGCAGCCTCAGCCGGTCAAGCTCTCCCTCGCCTCGCTCCCCGGAATTGACCGGTCACGCCCCGGCGGTTTCGCGGGCGAGCCCGAACTGGCAGAAGCAAGGGAACGGATCAGCCGAGCTGAACGGATTGTCATCAAGGCAGGCGGTGGATCTCGCGCATTCGCCGGGCAGATCCGCGAACTCGCGGAGCGAATTGGAGCGGTGGTTGTGCTCTCTCCCGGGTCGACCGGTGTGCTTCCCGATTCGCACCCGCAGAACATGCATGTGGGCGGCTCCAAGGGTTCGATCAGCGGCAACTTTGCAATGGAGGAAGCGGATCTGCTGATCGCGGCAGGCACCCGCGCGGTCTGCCAGTCGGATTGTTCCGGTATCGGCTATCCAAGGGTCCGGCACGTACTGAACATCAATGCCGACTATGAGGATGCGCACCATTACAACCGTACGCTGGCGCTGGTGGGAGATATGGGAACCGTAATTGCCGCACTCCTCCAGGACTCCAATTCCGGGCTTCCGGAGATCTCGAAAGCGAAACAGGAATGGCTGCGCTGCTGCGGTGAAAAGAAGGCGGAGTGGTCTGCGTTCAAGACCAGGCAATTCGAGGCGCCCCGTCCTCTTGACCCCGTTTGGGGCCGCCGCGTGCTGACGCAGCCGCAGGCGATCAAGGTGGCCGCCGACTTCGCCCGAGAGAAAGGCGCCATCAAGTACTTTGATGCCGGAGATGTGCAGGCGAACGGGTTTCAGATCGTGGAAGACGACGATCCGTTCTCAACCTACACGGAAGCCGGCGCATCCTATATGGGATTTGCCGCGAGCGCGCTCGTATCGGGCGCACTCGCCGACAAGCCCCGATACGCGGTCGCGTTCAGCGGCGACGGCTCATTTTTCATGAACCCGCAAATCCTGGTCGATGGAGTGGAACATGGGTTGCGGGCCACATTGGTGATCTTCGACAACCGGCGCATGTCCGCAATTTCGGCTCTCCAACTCGCGCAATACGGCGAAGAGTTTCGAACGAATGACGGGGTCGCCGTTGATTACGTGAAGCTTGCAAGTTCTGTCAAAGGCGTGCTTGCGCTTGACGGTGGTGACGACGCCGAAAGCCTTCGCACGGCACTTGATGCGGCGCACGCATATTCCGGCCTCTCGGTCATCCACGTTCCCGTCTACTTCGGTCCTGACGAAGCCGGGGGAATGGGCGCGTATGGCCGCTGGAACGTCGGCAATTGGTGCGAGGATGTGCAGCGCCAGTACCGAGAGCAGATTATCTGATGTACGTCCCTGTCGGATATTCCTTGATATCCAATCGGTCGTCAGTCGCGAGGGATGCCCGTGGGAAATCTTGACCGGAAATATCTTGGATTGGCGGGCGGCCTTACCAATTACGGGGACCCGGAATTCTCGCTTTACTTGCGCCGGTCGTATGCCAAGTCGATGGGCTATACCGATGCCGCCCTCGACCGCCCGATCGTAGGAATTTGCTCGACCGAAAGCGGTTTTAACAACTGCCACCGCCACTTTCCTGAACTGCTGGAAGCGGTGAAACGGGGCGTACTCGCGGCAGGAGCCCTGCCCGTTCCATTTCCAGTGAGTTCGCTCGGCGAGGTCTTTCTTCACCCCACCAGCATGAAATACCGCAACCTCATGTCCATGGAAGTGGAGGAGATGATTCGGGCGCAGCCCATGGATTCCGTTGTGCTCATGGGTGGATGCGACAAGACGGTGCCTGCGCTGCTGATGGGTGCGGCCTCTGCCGGAAAGCCCGCCGTCCTCCTGGTTGCCGGCCCGATGATGACGGGTCGCCATCGAGGCGAGCGGCTGGGCGCCTGCACGGACTGCCGCAGGTTCTGGGCAAATTATCGTGCCGGCCGGATTGGAAGCGACGAGATTCAGCGTGTCGAGGGTCGCCTGGCAGTCACGGCGGGAACCTGCGCGGTCATGGGCACCGCAAGCAGCATGGCAGTGATCGCCGAGACCCTGGGAATCGCGCTGCCAGGCTCCGCTGCCATTCCCGCCGTCCACGCCGACCGGCTTCGCGCCGCCGAAGAAACCGGCGCGCTTGCCGCAAAACTAGTCGAAACCGCGATCACACCGGACAAGCTGATCACCCGGGATTCGGTAGAAAACGCCATGCGGGCGCTCCTGGCAGTGAGCGGATCGACCAACGCGCTGATTCATCTCACCGCGATTGCCGGAAGGCTCGACATTGCGGTCGACCTGGAAGAGTTCAACCGGCTGTCGGACGAAACGCCCGTGCTGGTCAACCTCAAGCCGGTCGGCGAAAACTACATGGAGGACTTCCATGCCGCCGGAGGCGCCGAAGGCGTGCTCCGGGAACTGATGGCAAGCCTCAACCTGGACACGATTTCGGTCACCGGCGAGTCATTGGCGACGCGCTTGGCGGAGCCTCCCGCGGAACCGATCGACCGCAACGTCATCCGAGAGGCGGAGGATCCAATCGAAGGGTGTGGAGGATTGACGGTACTACGGGGATCGCTTGCCCCCGACGGGGCAATCTTGAAACGTGCGGCAGCTACGCCCGAACTCCTGCAGCACGAAGGCCGCGCAGTGGTATTCAGCGGTCTGGAAGACCTCTCGCGACGGATCGACGACCCGGAACTGGTTGTAACTCCTGAAGACATCCTGGTCCTGCAGTATGCCGGACCCCGAAGTCCTTCGGCCATGCCCGAGGCGGGATATCTCCCGATTCCGAAGAAGCTGGCCCAGAACGGCGTGAAAGACATGGTCCGCTTGTCGGATGCGCGCATGAGCGGATCCGCTTTCGGAACCATTGTCTTGCATATCACCCCGGAGGCCGCGGACGGAGGTCCGCTCGCGCTTGTTCGGAATGGCGATCGCATTTCCCTGGACGCTTCCCGCAAGATGCTTGATCTCAAGGTGGAAGAAGATGAATTGGCCCGGCGGCGGGCAGAGTGGAAAGGCGATCCGGTGAAACCGAACAGGGGTTATTCCCGCCTCTACCATGAATCGGTGCTCCCGGCTCCGATGGGTTGTGATTTCGATTTTCTCCGCGGACGCTAATGGTTTTCTGCGGCGCAATCGGGGAAACCGTGGCAGCCTGGAACACTTGGTGAATTGGACGCCAAGTTGAAGGGAAACGGCAGCATGACGATGTGCCTGGCTCTGTGTATGTGAACGTTGACGCGTAGATCACCAGCATCGCAGTGCGACCACCGCAATTTCCGTAGAAAAAGGGGACGCTGGCGGGTTTGCGTCTGAATTTGCGTCAGCATCTGCCTTCTTCTGACGACTCGTGCGAAAAATGGAAGCGTCGACTTGTGAATACGCCGCTGACGCGGACGAGAAGGCACTCGCCTGCCATCGTGGTCGAATTATTCTTCAGGGGGATTGCAGACGTGCCTCATCTTCGGGAACGCAATGTCGGGTATCGACTGGAGACTCGATACGCCGACGAGGCAATCGAGGCAGAAATCGCCGATGTCGATAGCGATAGCGAATGAACCTCTTCTTGTCGCGCCAGACTGGCTTTGAGAATTTCGACAATCAAGAAGCCAGGATACCTCGCCTCACCCTTCGGCGACGGCAACCTTCCGCCGTCGCCAGCAACCGCAGGATGGAACCCCGTAGAAAGTCAACGCAAGATCGGGGTTCACAGTAGCCGACGCTCCAAACTCTCGAAATTTCGACGCAAGACCGAATCAGGTTTTCTTTCGATTTGGGCGCTGCATAAGCGCAAGATCCGCAGCGATCTTCGCTGCCTTGCTGCTTCTTGGGTCGCGAAGCACTCTTGAAACGGCGGATGCTGCACGTTTGCTTTTAACACACGTCAATGCTCCCGCTTCTGCTGCTCACCGATGCCTTCCCACAGCGCCATGGGAGAGGTTTTGGCCGATGGAAAGAGCTTACCTACAACCAGAATTGCGCTGAATATTACGGCGCCGATCACTCCCTCAAGACTGTTCGCGCCCAATTGTGACCAAGACCGGCGCAAGGAACGAGTTTCTTCGACGACGGCGCTCTCGAGGACTTCTTCACGCACCGCCCGTTCGGCATCGATAAGTGATTGTTCGGAATATCCCAACAGAGCGATTTCCACGTCGTCCTTCGCTCGCAGTAACACGCCAACGGGCTGTCGCCTGTACCATTCGGCGATTTCGTCGGCCGTCGGTACAGACGCCTTGCTATCCTCATGGTGCTTCATCCGCTCTATGCACTGTATTTCCACAATTGCGAAAGCCGCCAATCCCATGAGCCAATTTTCTTCTGATGCTTCCACCAAGCATCGGTAGGTATCCTCGGAACTCGAAGTGTGTTGACTTGTTCGACCCTTATGATCCTATAACCATCAAAATAGACTCTATAATGGGCCATTACATACCTATAGTTGCATAGCGAAAGCTCCCGTGATTGAGGACTTTAGGATATGGGTTGGGCTAGAGCAGCAACCATGCCGCCAGGCCGAGGAACGCGAAGAAACCTGCAACATCGGTAACTGTCGTCACGAATGCGCTGGACGCCAGGGCCGGGTCGGCGCCAACCCTTTCGCAACCGATCGGCACCAGGATTCCGGCGAGCGCGGCGACAACGAGATTCAGCACCATCGCCAATCCGAGAACGGCGCCAAGCGTGGCGTCGCCATACCAGAGGTACGCAACCCCTCCTGCGATCAGCGCGAAGGTAACGCCATTCGCGACTCCGACCAGCAGTTCGCGTACCACCACCCTTCCTGCATTCGTCTTCGTCAAATCGCGTGTGGCAAGCGCTCGCACGGCAACCGTCAGGGACTGGGTTCCCGCATTTCCCCCCATGGAGGCCACGATGGGCATCAGCACCGCCAGCGCGACCAATTGATCGATGGTGTCGTCAAATATCGAAATCACCAGGGAAGCAAGGATTGCCGTGGCGAGATTGGTCAGCAACCAGGGGAATCGCCGAAGCGCGATTTCGGAGACGGAATCCGTGATCTCTTCGTCGCCCACGCCGCCCAGCAAATGAATGTCTTCCTCGGCCTGCTCATCGAGTGCACCGACCGCGTCGTCGATGGTGATCGCCCCGACAAGCCGGCCGGATTCATCGACAACGGGAGCAGAAACCAGCCTGTACTGGTGAAACGCGTAAGCGACGTCTTCTTCATTCTCGTCCGCCCGGATGGGCCATAACTCCGTGTTCATGATGGTTTCGAGCGCTACCTGCCGGCGAGATCCCATGATCCGGGCAAGGGGCACCACGCCCACGGGGCGGTGCGCCGGATCCACCACTACGATTTCATAGAACTGCTGAGGGAGATCCGACTCAAGGCGCATGAAGTCAATCACCTGACCCACTGTCCAGAAAGGAGGAGCCTTCACCAGCTCGCGCTGCATCATCCGTCCGGCGCTGTCTTCCGGGTACCGCAAAGATTCTTCGACTGCGACCCGTTCCGGCCGTTCGAGCGCCTCCAGCACCTCACGGCGCTGACGCGCGTCCAGATCTTCGAGGAGGTGAACGGCGTCATCGGAATCGAGTGCCGAAACCGCCCGCACCAGCACATCGGGCGCGATGTATCCGAGCACCTCGTTCAGAACACCTTCTTCAAGTTCCGAGAGGATCTGCGGATCCAGGTCGTGCCCGAATGTTTCGACAATTCGACGCCGGTCGTCCTGCTTGATCTGCTCAAGAAGATCCGCGAAATCGGCGGCATGGAAGTCTTTTACGAGCGCAAGCAATCGTTCCCGTTGCCCGCTTTCGAGCGCTTCCAGAGCTGCGTCGACCACTTCGGGATCGAGACGATATCCTTCGCCAACTTCCGGTGAAGGTGAGTCAGTTACGGTCTTGGCCATCTTCGCGCCTCTTCAGATTACTGAGGCGCCCCAAAGGACTGCCACGGAATTTTGCGAAGGGTTGTCCCGGCGGTGCGTTCCACCTGCAACAGAATCGGGCAGCCACCGTACTCGCCTTCCCGTCGGCAATTCCGGCATCTGTGTTTCTGGTCAAGTGCGATTTCATTTACAGCATAGAACTGTCCCGAATTGTTCCAAGGGGTCTGCCATTGCAACGACTCTTGTTCGTCTTCCTCCGAACGAACTTTGTCGGTTCCCACATGGGAACGGAGATCGCCGGCGACTTCCTCCCGCGCATCCGTACCGGCAGAAACGATGACCGGAAACCGATGCGTTCCGCATCTGAATTTGGCTCCCGGCGACGGCAAGGGTCATGCGGACGGAGTTCCAGGGACAGAGCCCGGAACGGATGCCGAGCGCATGCTTCCCGCGAAATGGACCCGGGCCAGCCCGGATTGGCAGCGTGTTGAGATGTCTCGATCGGAATTCAAGCTCTTCCGATCGATCTCTCAGCTGCGGCGCAAGCACTCCCGATCGAGCAACTCTGCGATCTGAACGGCGTTCAGCGCCGCTCCCTTGCGCAGGTTGTCGGATACGCACCAAAGGTTCAGCCCGTTCTTGATCGTCGGATCCCTGCGGATTCTGCTCACGTAAACTGCGTCGGTTCCCACGCAATCGAGCGGTGTCGAATAGCCACCATCTTCCGTCCGGTCGACAACAATCACACCAGGCGCCTCGGCAAGCGCTTCTTTCGCCTGTTCCACGCTCACCGGCGATTCGAACTCCAGATTGATTGCTTCGGCATGCCCCACGAATACCGGCACTCGAACGCAGGTGGCCGTCACCCGGATGGAAGGATCGAGAACTCGCGCGGTCTCCGCCTGCATTTTCCACTCCTCCCGGGTAGCCCCGTCCTCCAGAAACCTGTCGATATGGGGAATGACGTTGAACGCGATCCGCTTCGAAAAGTGCTCGGGCTCGGCGGAACCTGCCGTAAGCATCCCCCGGGATTGTGCCCAGAGTTCATCCATGTGCTTCTTGCCGGCGCCGGAGACCGACTGGTAGGTGGCCACCACGATCCGCCGGATGCGCGCCCGGTCATGCAGGGGCTTTGCCGCGACCACCATCTGCGCGGTCGAGCAGTTTGGATTCGCAACAATGTTCCGCGCGGAATACGCCCGGATTGCATCGGGATTCACCTCCGGAACGACCAGCGGAACCTCTTCGCAGTAGCGGTAGAGGGAGGAGTTGTCGACGACGACGCATCCCGAATTCGCCGCTCGCGGAGCGTTTGCTTCCGCAGCCGAAGATCCGGCTGCAAAAAGCGCGATGTCGATGCCGGAAAAATCAAATCTGCCGAGTTCGCGGCAAGCGAGCCGGCGCCCCCCGTACGATACTTCAACGCCAACGGAACGGCGGGACGCGAGCGCGATGACCTCGTCCGCAGGAAACCTGCGCTCCGCCAGAATTTCGAGCAACACGCGGCCGACATTGCCCGTGGCTCCCGCCACCGCGACCCGGTATCCCATGATCTCGCCGCGCGGCCTTATCCGAGCGCGTCGAGCGCGCGGAGAACCGCGTCCCCCATTTCCGTTGTCGTCACACTGTCCGAACCCGGGGCCGCGATGTCTGGCGTGCGAACGCCGTCCGCCAAGGCCCCCGCAACCGCCTCCTCCAGCAGCTCCGCTTCTTTCGCACAATCGAACGAATAGCGGAGCGCCATCGCGAAACTCTGGATCATTGCCAGCGGATTCGCCTTGCCTTCACCCGCAATGTCCGGCGCCGAACCATGAACCGGTTCATAGAAGGCGCGCCCGGGACTCCCGTCAAGGACGCCGAGGGAGGCCGACGGAAGCATGCCAAGCGAACCGGTCAGCATCGCCGCCTCGTCGGACAGCATGTCCCCGAACAGGTTGTCGGTGACGATCACGTCGAACTGCTTCGGGTCCCGCAGCAGCTGCATGGCGCAATTGTCGGCATAAAGATGTGTGACCTGAACATCCGGGTAGTCCGCCGCCACATGGTCGACTTCTTCGCGCCAAAGCACGCCGGACTCCATGACATTCGCCTTGTCCGCCGAACAAAGACGGCCCGAACGCTTGCCCGCGAGTTCGAATGCGACGTGGGCGACCCGGCGAATTTCGCGGGTCGTGTAGCTTTGCGTATTCACGCCCCTGCGTTCCCCGTCCGGCAGAACCTCGATCCCTCGCGGTTCTCCAAAATAGACGCCCGAGGTCAACTCGCGCACGATCAGGAGATCCAGCCCGGACACCAGTTCCCGCTTCAGCGAAGACGCGTCCACCAGGGCGTCGAAACAGATGGCGGGGCGCAGGTTGGCGAAAAGATCAAGCTCGCGCCGAATCCGCAGGAGCCCCCGCTCCGGCTTCTGCTCGAAAGGAAGGCCATCCCATTTTGGTCCCCCGCAGGCGCCGTGCAGCACCGCGCCCGCCTGTTTCGCCATTTCCAGCGTGGACTCGGTAAGCGGCGCGCCGAAGGCATCGATGGAGGCGCCGCCCACCTGTCCTTCCTCGATTTCGAACGAAATCCCGGCGTTCCGCGACATCCAGCCGATGACGCGGCGGGTTTCTTCCATGATCTCCACGCCGATTCCGTCACCTGGAAGGAGCAGAAGGCTTCGATTGCTGTTCATCGTTTTCCGAACGGTTATGGAAGTTCAACTCACTGCCAAGGATAGCGGGCGCGGTGCGCCTCCTCGAATTGGTCGATCTCGCCGGACTTCTGCATGGTCAGGTCAATGTCATCGAGACCATTGAACAGGCAGTGCTTTCGGAAGGAATCGACCTCGAAGGACAGCACCGGCGCATCATTCCTCGTGCGGCGAATTTCCTGGGATTCCAGGTCTATGGTCAGCGTCGCGGTCTCGGGAGTACCGGCGTCCTCCATCAGCTCGCCCACCTCTTCTCTCGGAAGGACCACCGGCAAGATGCCGTTCTTGAAGCAATTCCCGTGAAAGATATCCGCGAAGCTCGGGGCGATTACGCATCGAATGCCGAAATCCAGCAGCGACCACGGCGCGTGTTCCCGTGAAGAACCGCATCCGAAATTCTCACCCGCAACGAGAATCCTGGCGTCCCGATACGGCGGACGGTTCAGAACGAATTCCGGAATCTCTTTTCCGCTGACCGGATCCCGCCGCATGTCTTCGAATAGATAAACGCCGAGGCCGGTGCGCTTCACCGTTTTCAGAAACTGCTTCGGAATAATCATGTCGGTATCGACATTGATCATCGGCAGCGGCGCGGCAATGCCTGTCAGTCTGGTGAACGCTTCCATTCCTGCTCCTGAAATTCTTGCAAGCGGAATGCCGCTGGCCGCCCGCGCCTGCGGACGGCCAGCGGCAACCAGGCGTGTCAAGCGCAGTCCGCGACCGCGCGCGCAGCCATTACCCGGATCAGGTTCGCCCGGTACGCCGGTGAACCGTGCAGGTCCTCGATCAAGTCATCCGCCGAGATTTCGGTCCCGTTGGCCGCATCCACGCTGAACGCGGAATTCAGGGCGGCTTCGAGCCCCGCATGCCGGAATACTCCGTCTTCGCCGGCGCCCGTAACTGCGACACGCGTTCCGGTGTCCGTTCGCGCGACAAACACGCCGGTCAGGGCAAAGCGCGAAGCGGGCTGATCGAACTTGCGGTAGGCCGCCGCGCGCGGAACGGGAAAACGCACGGCGGTAATCAACTCGCCATCTTCCAGCGCCGTCTCGAAGAGGCCCTGGAAGAACGAATCCGCATCCATGGCGCGCGCGTTGGTAACGACCGTGGCGCCCAAGCCGAGAACCGCGGCAGGATAGTCCGAGGCGGGATCATTGTTGGCAATGGAACCACCCAACGTGCCAAGGTTTCTCACCTGGGGATCCCCGATCCCTCCCGCCAGCACCGCCAGCGCCGGAATGCCGTCCCGAACAGTGGACGAACCGGCCACTTCGGCATGCGTAATGCCCGCGCCGATCGTGAGAACGCCATTTGCCGCTTCGATTCCCCGAAGCTCCGCCAGATGGCGAACATCGACGAGCGTGTCGTGCGACGCCAGCCTTTGCTTCAGGGTGGGAAGGAGGGTCTGGCCGCCGGCAAGGGCGGAGGCGCTTTCGCCTCCGAGCGCTGAGACCGCCTCATCGAGCGAGGCCGGCCGAACATACTCAAATGCATACATTGCTTCTCTCCTCGCTATCTGATCAGGCGGCAGCCTGCAGCGCTTCCCAGACCCGGCCCGGCGTCGCCGGCATTTCCAGGTGTTCCACGCCTTTCGAGGCAAGCGCATCCAGAACCGCGTTCATCAGCGCGGCGGGCGCTCCGATCGCTCCGGCCTCGCCGCAGCCCTTTACGCCGAGCGGATTGTGCGTACAGGGGGTTACGCAAGTATCGACCTCGAAACCCGGCAAGTCGTCCGCGCGAGGCATGGCGTAGTCCATGTAGCTGCCGTTGACCAATTGGCCGCCTTCGTCATAGATGCAATTCTCCGTCAACGCCTGGCCGATTCCCTGGGCAAGTCCCCCGTGCACCTGCCCTTCCACGATCATCGGATTGACGATGTTGCCGAAATCATCCGCGGCGGAAAATCTCTCGATGGCCACCTCGCCGGTTCTCGGGTCGACTTCCACCTCGCAGATATAGGCCCCGGCCGGAAACGTGAAGTTCTGTGGGTCGTAGAAGGCGGTTTCTTCCAGCCCGGGCTCCACGGTTTCGATGGGATACTGGTGGGGCACATACGCGGTCAGGGCAATCTCGCCGAACGACTTCGACTTGTCCGTTCCCGCTACGGTGAACGCGCCGTTTTCGAACACGACGTCGCTTTCCGAAGCCTCCATCAAGTGGGCGGCGATCTTCTTGCCCTTGTTGATGATCTTGTCGATCGCTCGCACGATGGCGCTTCCGCCCACCGCAATGGAACGCGAGCCATAGGTGCCCATGCCGAACGGCACCCGGTTGGTGTCGCCGTGCACGATATCGACCGCGTCGTAGTCGATGCCGAGCCGTTCGGCCACAACCTGCGCAAAAGTCGTCTCGTGGCCCTGGCCGTGGCTGTGCGACCCGGTCATGACCGAAACCGACCCCGTCGGATTCACTCGAATCGTTGCGGCTTCGTAGAGCCCGGCCCGTGCGCCCAATGCTCCTACGAGGGAGGAAGGCGCGATGCCGCACGCTTCGATGTAACACGAGAGCCCGACGCCACGAAGCTTTCCACGCGTCGCCGAGTCTGAACGGCGGGCGGCAAAACCGCTGTAGTCCGACATTTCCAGCGCTCGGTCGAGCGTCGCCTCGTAGTTGCCGGTGTCGTATTGCAGCGCAACCGGAGTCTGATACGGAAACTGGTCCGCCTGGATGAAGTTGCGGCGGCGGATGTCGGCCGGATCGATCCGCATTTCCTTCGCCGCCCGTTCCACCAGTCGCTCCACGAGATACGTCGCTTCCGGGCGACCCGCGCCGCGGTACGCATCGACCGGCACCGTATTGGTAAACACCGCCCTGACCCGGCAGTGGATCGCCGGCGTGGTGTACTGTCCCGCGAGCAGGGTTGCGTGCAGGTAGGTCGGCACGCAAGGCGCAAAGGTGGAAAGATACGCCCCCATGTTGGCCATGGTATCGGCCCGCATACCCAGGAAACTGCCGTCTGCGTCGAGCGCAAGTTCCGCGACCGTAACATGATCACGTCCATGCGCATCTGAGATGAACGATTCGGCGCGTTCCGCGGTCCACTTCAGCGGACGTCCAACCTCCTTCGAGGCCCAGGTCAAGAACGCCTCTTCGGCGTAGTGGAAGATCTTGGAGCCGAAACCGCCGCCCACATCCGGCGCCACGACGCGAAGCTTGTGCTCCGGAATGGACAGCACGAATGCGCCCATCAGGAGACGGATCACGTGCGGATTCTGCGACGTGGTGTACAGGGTGTATTCCCCCGTCGCCAGATTGAACTCGCCGATCCCGGCCCGAGGCTCCATGGCGTTCGGCGCCAGTCGATTGTTGGTGAACTCCAGCCTTGTCACATGCGCGGCGCTCTCGAACCCCGCATCGGTGGCTTCCTTATCGCCCAGTTCCCAGTCGAAGCAGAGATTGTCGGCGATATCGTCGTGGACCGCGGCGCCGCCCTGCTGCGCGTTGGCCATGTCGGTCACGGCGGGCAATTCCTCGAGATCGAGGCGAATTCGCTCGGCGGCATCCCGGGCCTGTTCGACACTCTCCGCAACCACTGCGGCAATGGGGTCGCCAACATGACGGACCTTGCCGCTTGCCAGAATCGGGTGAGGCGGTTCGCGCATCGGTTCGCCGTTGCGGTCCGTCACCCCCCAGCCGCAAGGCACACCCCCAAGTCCGGCGGCCTCGATGTCCGCAGATGTGAATATTCGGACAACTCCCGGCGCGGCCTCGGCATCGCCCGTCTCCACGCAGCGGATCCGGGCGTGCGCCGTGGATGAACGCAAGAAAACCACATGCGCCTGCCCCGGCCGATTGATGTCGTCCGTGTAGGTTCCCCGTCCCGTCAGAAACCGTACGTCCTCGCGCCGTTTCACTGCGGCGCCAATTCCATATTCTCCTGTCATTGCATCCTCCCAAAGGCAGCAGAAACTGCCGCTTTGTAGCCTGGGATCAAATCACCTCTTCGCGCGTTCACGCGCGCATGGCGGACGCTGCCGCCTGGATGGATTTCACGATGTTCTGATAACCGGTGCAGCGGCAAAAATTGCCCACCAGCCACTTGCGGATTTCCTTCTCCGAAGGGTCCGGAATTTGCGCCAGCAGGTCCGCCGCGCTCATCACCATCCCCGGTGTGCAAAAACCGCATTGCAAGCCGTGATTGTCCTGGAACGCCTGCTGCAGGACCGAAAGCGAGCCGTCGGCGTTCGCCATGCCCTCGATGGTCGCAACTTCCGCTCCGTCTACGCTCAATGCGAGCATCGTGCATGCCTTGACGCTCTTGCCGTTGACATGGACCACGCAGGCTCCGCATTGACTCGTATCGCAACCCACATGGGTGCCGGTGAGATGCAAGTGCTCCCGCAAGAACTCGACAAGCAGCGCGCGCCCTTCAACCTCTCCTTCGACGGCCTTGCCATTGACCGTCATCGATACGTTTGGCATGGGTTTTCTCCCGTTTTCTGGCTAGTAGGCCAACCCGCCGCAATCATGCCAGATGGCCGGCAGCGGTCAACTCTCCTCACGGCCTTCGATTTCCTCGACAGTCTTGCGGAATCGCTCGAAGAACGTGGTAGTGGTCTTCTTCACAAAGGGATTGATCAGCCGGGCTCCGAGCTGGGCGATCTTGCCACGAACCTGGGCATCTGCCTGGTATTCCAGAAGCGTGCCTTCTTGCGAATCACTAAGGCGTACTTCAGCCTTGCCGCTCGCGGAACCGGCCGCACCCCCCTTGCCCTCCCCGGAAATGACGCAACTCTCGGAATCCACAATTTCCGTCAGCGAGATCTCGCCACGAAAGTTCGCCTTCACGGGTCCAATCTTGCGCTTGACAACCAATTCGAACGTGTTTTCCGCGGATCGCTCGAATGATTCGCATCCCGGAACGCATTCCTTCAACACCTGCGGGTCATTCAGCGCGGACCAGACGCGGGACCTCACCGCCATAATGTTTTCTGAACCGTTGAACTTCATGCCGACCCGTATCTGACCGTTCCCAACATGTGCAAGCGCGCAACCGACAAGACCTGGCGCCGCACGCGTGCTGAAGCCCACACCCGTGAACGCGCCCGCTGCGGATTACACCAAGACATTGACAATTGCCACCTCGCCTGTCGAGACAACTCCCCCGGATCTGAGATTGCAGCCAACCCCTCTTTCGCCAGGTTCAACTCCGGGCGCATTGGATCGGTCCCCGGCGCACCGGACACGGAATTTGCCGTTTTCTTGCCCTATGCCGAGCGAGACGGACGAACGGACCGGCAGTGTGAGGAAATATCGGCGACAAAGGCTATCGCACGTTGATTCGGACCGGGCGGGTTGCGCTTGCCCTCACGGCGATTCGGTCCTAATCCGGGCCCCCGGCGAGTTCGGTGATCTTCTCGTAGAGCGCCCCGGCGACGTTGATCCCTTCGCGGGCCGTACGCTGCCGATTCTCGTAACGCCGGGCGCTCGGGAGGCGCGCTCCTTCCATTTCCTCGATACGCTGGAAGAGCCTTTCGGCGCGCCGGTCCCAATCCCCACCGCCGCCGAACCGTTCCGGATCCCAAGCCAGTATCAGCTGGCCGCCGTTTACCGGCCCGCCATCCTGGTTGTCTGCTTCCGCGGTTTCGAAACTGAGTGTTTCCCCCAACAGGGGGCCGGCGAGCAATTCCACCATGAGTGCAAGCACCGAACCCTTGTAACCTCCGAAAGCCAATTGGGCGCCCGCAAGCACTTTGGCGGGATCCGTGGTCGGGGCGCCCTGCGCATCCAGACCAATGCCGGGCGGAAGCTGATGCCCTTCGCGCTCCGCAATCAAGATTTCGCCCCGCGCCACTGCCGCGGTCGCCTGATCGAAGATTACCGCGCCACCGGCGCTTCGCGGCCAGCCGAACGCAATCGGGTCGGTGCCGAACAACCGTTTGGTTCCCCCTGCCGGCGCCATGACCGGAAGCGCGCTGGTGCACGCGAATGCGCACAGATTCTGATCCGTCAGCGCTTCAACCTCTACCCAGAGAGCGGAAAGATGAAAACACTTCGTGATCGCCAGCGCCGCGATCCCGGAGGAATGGGCCAGGTCTGCGAGCGGACCGAGACCGGACACATGCGCGACCGGCGCCATGGCGCCGTCGCCATGGACCTTGATTACGGAGGGAGACATGGTTTCGGCCACGGGACGCGCGCGTCCGTTGACTTTTCCGCTGCGAAGCCCCGCGATGTATCCCGGCAAGCGGAACAGGCCGTGCGAAAGGCAGATGTCCCTCTCCGCCGCGATCATCGAGTCGGCGACCGGTTTGGCGTTCTCGTCATCGCATCCGTTCGCAAGCAGGCAACGCATTGCGAGCGCATGCGCCTCATCGAGGGTCAGGTTCTTGTCTTCCATGATTTCCATCCGTGTCCGCGCCTTTGTCAGCCCCAAATTCGGAAGGGGCGCCCATTGCCCGGGCATTCCAAGCTGCATCCGAGTAGGCATCCGATGCAACCCGCGCCGTGCGGCGCGCACGGGAACGCCCGGTCACCACCAAGAGGTGGATGACAATCGCATACCTTGATTCACCGCCCGTTCCAAGAGGCTCGCTACGGACAACCGTCCTTCGCCACCGCAACTTCTTCAATTCGGGGCGATGCTGTGGCACATGTAGTGGACCGAAACGCATCCCCCGAAACACGGAGAGGCCCCATGACGAGTTCCGGGCGTCCGTCCACATTCGCCTTCAGGAATGGAAACAAGACGAAGTTGCCGTTCTCCGATACGGAATATCAGCGACGCCTGTCAAGACTGCGGAAAGTCATGGACGCATGCGAAATTCCGGTCGCCGTCATGACCTCGATGCATAACATTGCCTACTATTCCGGCTTCCTCTATTGCGCATTCGGCCGCCCGTACGCCTGCGTGATCACCCAGGACGCATGCACGACCGTCTCCGCGAATATCGACGGCGGCCAGCCCTGGCGGCGTTCCGTCGACGACAATCTCGTCTATACCGACTGGCGGCGCGACAATTTCTGGCGGGCGGTGGCGGACCTCGCGGGCGCCGCCGGGCGCATTGGCGTCGAAGGCGATCATCTCACGCTCGCCATGCGCGACAAAGCGGCGGAATTCCTGTCCGGGGCCGAATTGGTCGATTTGGCGCCGGATGCCATGGCCGCCCGAATGGTGAAGTCAGCCGAAGAAATTGCGCTTATTCGCGATGGTGCACGCGTTGCCGACATCGGGGGAAGAGCGTGCCGCGCGGCGATTGCGGAAGGGGCTCGCGAAATCGACGTTGCGATCGCCGGTCGTGACGCCATGGAACGCGAGATTGCCCGAGCGCATCCCGGCAGCGAACTTCGCGATACCTGGGTTTGGTTCCAGTCCGGCCTCAACACGGATGGCGCCCATAATCCTGTCACGGCTCGAGAAATCCGCCGGGGCGACATTCTCAGCACTGAATTGCTTTCCAATGATCTCCGGATACTACACGGCGCTTGAAAGAACGCTGTTCCTGGGTGAACCGGACGACGCATCCCTCAAAGTCTGGAACGTAAATGTCGCGGCCCACGAACCCGGACTTTCTCTCATTCGCCCGGGCATCTCTTGCGCCGAGATTTGCGCGGAGCTCAACCGGTATCTCGCCAGCGAGGACCTTCTGCGGTTCCGCTCCTTCGGCTACGGGCATTCCTTCGGGGTCTTGTCCCACTATTACGGGCGTGAAGCCGGACTGGAACTCCGGGAGGACATCGATACGATCCTGGTACCCGGCATGGTGGTATCCATGGAACCCATGCTCACCCTTCCCGAGGGCGAACCGGGGGCTGGCGGCTACCGGGAACACGACATCCTGGTGGTGACCGCAGAAGGAGCAGAGAACCTGACCAGTTTTCCGTATGGACCGGACGCCAATATCATCTGATCGCAACGGGCGCGGCGGGTGATATTCGCTCCGCCGGAATAGCGGGGCAAGAAAAGAACCGATTGGCGCCGGAGCTGAGAGATTCTCGTCGAGACCGCGACCATCGTATGTATCTTCATTGGATTACTGCGCACTTACAGCATTTTGCAAAGGTCAGGGCGCCTTGAGGTGCGATTGCCGCGTCGCCAACAGGATTGAGGCGAGAGGATTCGGCATTCCGTAACAAAAAGGGAGCAGTGACGATCTTTCGCGATTTTTTTTGGGAATTCCAGACAGGTTGAGACTGTCAACGGGGTTAGACACCAACCAAATTAATTATTCGCGGCATCGGTAACCGGCGCCGCTCGATGAACAGGAAAGGCGAGTGAGAATGAGGTGGATTGGTTCTCCCAATCCTTTCAACGGCAGTGGACCGCTGCCTGAAGATTGCTTTGTTGCTGCAAATTTTTTGGAAG
This sequence comes from Rhodobacterales bacterium, assembly GCA_965219495.1. Lineage (GTDB taxonomy): Bacteria > Pseudomonadota > Alphaproteobacteria > Rhodobacterales > CAZPXZ01 > CAZPXZ01. Next base: position 3,900,276 of record OZ244777.1, on the reverse strand, counting down.
ACGCATGAATCGTCAGCCCATGCAAGATTCATTGAATCTCGAAGTCAAGAATTTTGGACCAATTGTTGAGGCCAAAATCGAGATGCGGCCACTCACCGTCTTTTGGCAATCGCTACCGACCCACTCGCTTGCGAGAATTTGCTCGCGCATAGAAAATCGAGAAGCTTGAGGAATCGAACTGAACGGTAGAATGGCGAGAACAGACTAGAGGACCGATTCCGTCGAAAAACACTAAGGCACGCATCGATTCTTGCCGAAAAAGCAGGGGCCTACGAAGAGGCCCCGCGCCCTGCGCTCGAAACCGAAATGGGTGTCGTTGACACCCGGTTTCCGGCAGTGATGAATGTCAAGACCGAATAAGCTTTCTCTGCAGGCGACGCTCGACGCTGGTCGGAGAGACCGAGAAATCGCTGTGGCGGGGCCATGCATCATAGCTCCGAATCACGTTTGACGCTCTTCAGCGCGTGGGTTCTTTCCGCGTCCGGTCCAAGCGCCCGCTGCGGTGTCTCTGCAGGTCTGGTCTCGGGCATATTGTCCCGCCTCGCATCGCGCCTGGCTTCTCGCGCCCTGCAATGCGCCGTGCGAGGGCTTTGGCGGCGAGAACTTGCGGCGCCGCGTCAACTTTCCTGGAAACCGGCAAACCCGAACATGGCTTTGAAATCCCTTCCCTTCAGCCTGTCCGCCAATGGCAAGCAAAATGCGCGCACCAAGCACTGGCATAGGGATTTACGTTTACGTTAACGTAAGCTATTATGGAGCATGGCGACGCGCTCGCATACCCGCCAATATGGCATTACCGACCTCCGCAAGGAGTTTGGAATCACCGCCCGGACCTTGCGGCATTATGAGGATTGTGGACTCCTCGCTCCCCGGCGAGTCGGAAACCGGCGGATCTACAATCCGGCGGACCGCACGCGCCTACGGCTGGCGCTTCGGGGACGGCGCATTGGATTGTCCTTGGCGGAATGCCAGGAAATCATCGACATGTACCGCGCGCCGATCGACGAACGGCAACAAATCGCCGCGCTCGTGCACAAGATCGACGCACGGGAAAAAGAACTCTTGAGACGGCGGCGCGACCTCAATTTCACGCTCCGCGAATTGCGCCGGGTTCGCGCCGCGGCGCTGAGCGGGATTGATCCGGACCCGGCCGGCGGCGTTTCCTGACCGAAAGGTTGAGCATGCAACCGATCCCCCGATTGCGGTTCGCGCATGGCGAGGAAATCGAACTCCTTCGCCAAACCGTGGCCGCTTTCGCCACGGAGGAAATAGCTCCTCGCGCGGCCGAAATTGATGCAGCCGATACGTTTCCTCACGACCTCTGGAAGAAATTCGGCGCGCTGGGACTGCTTGGAATCACCGTGCCCGAAGTGGACGGCGGATCCGGCATGGGATACCTCGCGCATATCATCGCGGTCGAGGAAATCAGCCGGGCCTCCGCTTCCGTGGGCCTGTCCTACGGCGCGCATTCCAACCTGGCAGTGAACCAAATCCGGCTGAACGGAACCGTCGACCAAAAGGAACGCTATTTGCCGGGCCTGATCTCCGGCGAAACGGTCGGCGCGCTCGCGATGACGGAACCGGGTGCGGGCTCCGATGTCGTTTCCATGCAACTCCGGGCGCGCAAGCGGAACGACTGCTACGTGCTCGATGGCGCCAAGCTCTGGATCACCAACGGCCCGGACGCGGGCGTTCTGGTTGTTTACGCAAAGACGGACCCGAACGCAGGACCCCGCGGCATCACCGCCTTCGTGATTGAGGATTCCTTTCCCGGATTCCGCACCGGACGGAAGATCGACAAGCTGGGCATGCGCGGCTCCCACACCGGAGAACTGATCTTCGAATCCTGCGAGGTCCCCCTGGAAAACGTTCTTGGCGAGGAAAACCGCGGCGTGGAAGTCCTCATGTCGGGGCTCGACTACGAACGCGCCGTTCTGGCGGGCGGGCCTCTCGGCATCATGGCCGCCTGCATGGATGTGGCGGTGCCCTATGTGCACGAACGCCGCCAGTTCGGCCGGCCAATCGGCGAATTCCAGCTCATGCAGGGAAAGCTCGCCGACATGTATACGACCTGGAGTTCCACGCGCGCCTACGTGTACGCGGTGGGCGAGGCCTGCGACCGCGGGGAAGTCACCCGAACCGATGCGGCCGGCGCCATTCTGGTCGCGGCGGAGCGGGCCACCTGGGTGGCGGGACAGGCGATTCAGGCTCTGGGCGCCACGGGGTACGATAGCGAAATTCCCACAGGCAGGCTCTGGCGGGACGCCAAGCTCTATGAAATCGGGGCCGGAACCTCGGAGATCCGGCGGTACCTGATCGGCCGCGAACTCTTCGAGCAGACGGCCTAGGAGTTTCCCCGAGCATGGGCGTGATCCGTTCCCAGGTTTCAACCCGTTCCAGGGAATTCCGGGCGAACGACCGCGCCCTCCGCACCGAGGTCGCGACCCTTCGCGAACGCCTTGCAATTGTCTCAAGAGGAGGTCCGGAACGGACGCGCGAACGGCACCTGTCGCGGGGAAAGCTGCTGCCCCGCGAGCGCGTGGACCGCCTGCTCGACTCGGGAAGCCCATTTCTGGAAATCGGTGCGCTCGCGGCCTACGGCATGTACGACAACGAGGCTCCCTCTGCCGGCCTCGTCGCCGGCATCGGCAGCGTATCCGAACGCGAATGCATGGTGATCGCCAACGACGCGACGGTCAAGGGCGGAGCGTATTTTCCGGCCACCGTCAAGAAACATCTCCGCGCCCAGCAAATTGCTGCTGAAAATGGCCTGCCCTGCATCTACCTGGTGGATTCCGGCGGCGCAAATCTGCCCTACCAGGATGAAGTGTTCCCCGACCGCGAGCATTTCGGCCGCATCTTCTACAACCAGGCACAGATGTCGGCTGCGGGAATCCCCCAAATCGCGGTGGTTCTTGGTTCCTGCACGGCGGGCGGCGCATATGTGCCGGCCATGTCGGACGAAACGGTCATCGTGGAGAATCAAGGCACGATATTCCTGGGCGGTCCGCCGCTGGTGAAGGCGGCAACCGGAGAAAACGTGTCGGCCGAAGACCTGGGCGGCGGCGACCTGCACACCAGGCTGTCCGGAGTCGCCGATCACCTGGCGAAAGACGACAGCGGCGCGCTCGCACTCACGCGACGCATTGCGGCGAACATTGGCCGGCCCGGTCGCGCTGAAATTCCGGTGAGCGTTCCAGAAGATCCCCTGTACGACTCCGGTGAAATCTATGGAATCATTCCGGAGGACCTTCGAACCCCCTACGACGTCCGGGAGGTGATCGCGCGAATTGTGGACGGTTCCCGGCTCGATGAATTCAAGGCTCGATACGGCGCGACCCTGGTCTGCGGCTTTGCGCACCTGCATGGCTATCCGGTGGGCATCCTTGCCAACAACGGAATTCTGTTCTCCGAATCGGCGCTGAAGGCAACGCATTTCATTGAACTCTGCGCCCAGCGGCGCCTGCCCTTGTTGTTTCTGCAGAATATCGTGGGATTCATGGTGGGCCGGAAATACGAAGCCGCCGGGATCGCGAAGGACGGCGCCAAGATGGTTAATGCGGTCGCGAACGCCGCGGTTCCGAAGTTCACCGTGCTGATCGGCGGCAGTTTTGGCGCTGGCAACTACGCCATGTGCGGACGAGCCTATCAGCCCCGCTTCCTTTGGACCTGGCCCAACTCGCGAATTTCCGTGATGGGCGGGAGGGAAGCCGCCTCGGTGCTGGCGACGATTCGCCGCGATGCCATTGAAGGGAGCGGAGGCAACTGGAGCGACGGAGAGGAGCAGGCATTCCGGGACCCGATTCTCAAGTCGTTCGAAGCGCAGGGCAGTCCGTACTACGCGACCGCCCGCGGTTGGGACGACGGAATAATCGATCCGGCCGAAACGCGCCGGGTGCTGGCCCTTTCCATATCCGCGAGCCTGAACACCCCGATCCCGGAAACCAGGTTCGGCGTTTTCCGCATGTAGGAAAGAACGCGAATGGCAGCCGCAATCGAGATCCAGGATAACGGTTCAAACCGGTGGATATGGTTCAACCGGGCCGCGGAGCGAAATTCGCTTGAGCCCCGCATGATCGCCGAACTGACTTCCGCGCTTTCCGACTCGGGTGAAGACCCGAATGTCCGCAACGTGGTGCTCGCCGGCCGCGGTCCCGCGTTCTCCGCCGGCGCCGATCTTCGCTGGATGCAGGCGGCAGCCAACTACGACCGTACCCGGAATTTGGACGACGCCCGGGCGCTGGCCGACCTGATGAGGACGATTTCGACCCTGCCCAAACCCGTGATCGCGCGCGTGCACGGCCCCGCAGTGGGAGGCGGCGTAGGCATCGTGGCGGCGTCCGATATCGCGCTCGCGTCAACCAAGGCATGGTTTCAGCTTTCCGAGGTTCGACTCGGGCTCATTCCCGCCGTGATCTCTCCCTATCTGGTCGCCGCGCTCGGGCCGCGCCAGGCAAGGCGCTGGATGCTCGGCGCGGAACGATTCAGCGCCGAGCACGCCGTTCGACTCGGCCTGGTGACGGAAGTTTGCCATGAAGACGGACTGGATGCTCGAATCGCGGAATTCCTGGACTCGCTTCTCTCGGGCGGACCCGAGGCATTGGCCTCGGCCAAGAACCTCGTGTCGTCGGTTGCCGGACGCGCCATCGACGCGGCGCTCCTTGACGAAACCGCACGGCGGATTGCCGACGTTCGGGCGGGAACCGAGGGACAGGAAGGAATCGCCGCGTTCCTGGAGAAACGCTCGCCGAAGTGGCGCGAATGATGTTCCGCCGCCTGCTCGTCGCCAACCGCGGCGAGATCGCCGTTCGCATATTTCGGACGGCCCGGCGCCTGGGTATCGAATGCATCGCGGTCTATTCCGACGCCGACCGCGACGCAATGCATGTGCGGCATGCGGACCGTTCCTTTCGCCTTGGACCTGCCCCCGCGGCGGAAAGCTACCTTCATCTGGACCGGATGCTCGCTTCGGTCTCGGCGACCAAGGCCGACGCCGTACATCCGGGATACGGATTCCTGGCTGAGAACCCGCTCTTCGCAGATCGCCTGAAGGACAGCGGCGTGACCTTTGTCGGCCCGCCTTCTTCGGCGATGCGCGCGGTGGGCGACAAACGCGAGGCCCGGAGGCGAATGGATGAGGCCGGCATACCCGTGATCCCCGGCGCCGAAGATGCGAATGCAGACTCGGATATTGCGGCGGCGGCACGGCGCCTCGGTTATCCGGTCATGATCAAGGCGGCGGCGGGCGGCGGTGGACTCGGCATGCGCCGCGTGGGACGCGAATCCGAACTTTCGGACGCGACTGCCGCCTGCCGGCGGGAAGCCCGGGCGGCGTTCGGCGACGACCGGCTGCTGCTGGAGCGTTCGATCGAGCCGGCGCGCCATGTGGAAGTCCAGGTATTCGCGGATTCCCACGGCAATGCGGTGCACATGTTTGAGCGCGACTGTTCCATGCAGCGGCGGCACCAGAAGATTCTGGAAGAAGCCCCGGCTCCCGGCCTCGCGCCGCGCATTGCCGAATCCATGCGCGAGGCTGCCCTCCGCGCAACCCGCGCGGCAGGGTACCAAGGCGCCGGCACCGTCGAATTTCTGGTGCCAGCGGAAAATGCCGGACCGGACTCGTTCTACTTCATGGAGATGAACGCGCGGCTGCAGGTCGAGCACCCGGTCACCGAAGCCATCACAGGCGAGGACCTGGTGGAGTGGCAGCTTCGGATCGCGGCCGGTGAATCCTTGCCCAAGGCGCAGAACGAAATCCGCATTTCCGGACACGCGATCGAAGCGCGATTCTGCGCGGAAGATCCCGCCGCCGGCTTCCGTCCCTCTCCCGGACGAATCCGGCGCCTTCGCATGCCGGTAACCGGTACGGGCCTTCGAATTGACAGCGGCGTCGAGGAAGGCGACACCATTCCGCGCGACTACGATTCGATGGTCGCCAAGGTCATCGCATGCGCTCCAGACCGGTCTTCCGCGATCAACCGGCTTCGGAAAGAACTGGAATCGATCCGAGTATCGGGTCCCGTCACCAACCAGGCTTTCTTGCTCGCGCTGACCGAATGCGCTTCCTTTCGAGCGGCGGGCTTCGACACGGGACTGGTTGCGCGAGAGATGGATAGCATCGTTGCGGACATGCTGAACCCTCCGCCGGAGGCTTTTGCGGCGAGCGCGCTCCACACCCACCTTGCCAGGTCCGAACAAAGAGGGGAGGATCGCCGCGGCAGTCTCGACCCCTATTCCCCATTTGGCGGTTCAAATGGATGGCGGTTCGGTGGGGAAGCCCCCCGCTTCATGCGAACGCGATGCGGAAACAGGGTGCGCGAGATTTCGATCACCGGCTCTGCCGGGCAGTGGCTCCTCTCCGTAGCGGGCGAAGAAACAGAGCCACAGCAACTCTCTGCCGGCGCGGTCAAAGGCGAGTCCATTGTGTTCGGATCCGGACCCGACCGCGCGCGGGTCCGCGTTTTCAATTCCGGCGGCGCCTTCGTGGACGTTTATTTCCGCCGCGCCTGCTGGCGGGTCGAACATTTGGAGGAGGATGACGCAGCCGGGGATTCCGGTTCGTTCCCAAGCGACTTTCGGGCGCCCCTTCCCGGAATAATCCTGCGCTATCACGTCACAAAAGGAGAACACGTTGCGTGCGGTTCGCCTTTGGTAACGATTGAAGCGATGAAAACGGAACATACAATCCGCGCCCCTGCGGACGGCAAGGTTACCGCGATTCACGGAAGCGCAGGCTCACTGGTCGAGGAAGGAGACGAGTTGCTTGCAGTCGAAGTGGACGAATTGGCCGGGACGCCATGACTGGGGCACTTGTAACGGAAGTTGGCCCTCGCGACGGCCTTCAAAACGAGTCGGTGGAGATTTCCGTCGAGGATCGCGTACGGCTGATTGAAATGCTGGCCGAGACCGGAATCCGCCGAATTGAATGCGGCGCGTTCGTTTCGCCCGTGTCGGTTCCGCAGATGGCGAATTCGGATGAAGTGATCCGCCGCGTTCGGCGCCGACCAGGCGTATGCTACAGTGCCCTGGTTCCCAATCTGAAAGGGCTGGAACGCGCTCTGGATGCGGGGGTCGACGAGATCGCCGTGTTTGGCGCCGCCTCGGAAACGTTTTGCCGGAACAACATCAACTGTACTCTTCAGGAGAGCCTGGATCGCTTTGCGGAAACGGTTTCGGCAGCCATCAGGGCGGCGGTTCCGGTCCGCGGCTACGTGTCCTGCGCGCTCGGTTGCCCCTATGAGGGCGCGGTTCCGCCAGGCGCCGTTTTCCGGATGGCCGTGGCCCTTCGGGATATGGGATGTGAGGAAATCGCCTTGGGCGATACGATCGGCAGCGGCGCTCCGGAAGGAGTAAGGAAGGTATTCGGTCCGATCGCGGATCGAATTGGCGCGGAGCGAGTCTCCGGACATTTCCACGATACCGGAGGCCGGGCGTTGGACAACATTCGGGAGGCGCTAAAGTTGGGTGTCCGCAGTTTCGACGGATCCGTTGGCGGGCTCGGCGGCTGCCCCTATGCTCCCGGCGCGCCGGGCAATGTGGCGACGGAGGCTGTCGTGGGGTTCCTGGAATCCAATGGTTGTCCGACCGGTGTCGATCCGAAGCGGTTGAACGCGGTGAAAGAGTTTATCCGGAATCGAATTCCGCTTGAATCCGGCTGAACAGGAGTCGTGATGGGGCTCGGATTGGACGTGGGTCTGCCAACGGCTTTCGCCGGGGGCCTCTTGAGTTTTCTTTCTCCCTGCGTGCTGCCGCTCGTGCCGCCATACCTCGCGTTCCTCGCCGCCACCACGGTCGACAGGGTCGCGAACGAGGACGAACCGGATCCGGCTCTCTCCCGGCGCGTGCTGCTCTATGCATTCTGTTTTGTTTTGGGCCTCGGCACGGTCTTTGTGGCGCTCGGCGCCAGCGCATCCGTGTTCGGAGCACTTCTCTCGGAGTACCGGTTCATTCTCGGACAGGTTGCGGGCGCAGTCATTATCGTATTTGGGCTCCACTTTATGGGGCTTTTCCGACTTGGAATTCTCTTCCGGGAAGCCCGCTTCCACGGCAACCTGCTGGCTGGGAGCCTGCCAGGCGCATACATCATGGGACTCGCGTTCGCGTTTGGCTGGACGCCCTGCATCGGACCCATTCTCGCCGCCATCCTGTTCTGGGCGGCGCAGGAAGAAACCATCGCGCAAGCGACGCTTCTGCTCGCTTTCTATGCGGCGGGTCTCGGAGCCCCGTTTCTTATCGCAGCCCTCTTCATTCGGCCTTTTCTCCGCTTTTCCGCCCGAATCCGGCCGCACCTGAGAATAATCGAATTCTGCATGGGTGGTTTCCTGATTCTTGTCGGAATTGCGTTCCTGACTGGCACGTTTTCCAACATGGCCTGGTGGCTACTGAAAGCCTTTCCCGTTCTCGGCACCATTGGATGACACGGAACACTCGCCGAACTCTCGAGAAAGCTACCGATCCACCTTGTTGGTCTGCGGATTGTCGATGGTTCCGCCACTTGAACGATCGGTATCGCGCAGCAAGCATTGTTGCTGGCGGCGGTGCTCAAGCGAAATTGCGCGCTTGAGTCAAAATTGACATTCGATATCAAACGCGTGCATCGCATGCCGATTTGCGTTTTTCAATCGCGAACGCGCCCTTGCCCACGTTGCCCTGTGATGGCTCGTCCTTCGGGAGGATGGGCTCCATTCATCAGGATTTTCGAAAGGATTCCCGATGTCGATCCAGCTCAAATAGATCGCCTTGTCCGCAGCACTTGTCTTGACCGGATGCGCGACAGAAGCTTCTGTTGTCTCCGTTACTCCTGTAACCGGTATTGCCGGCGCTCGTCACAGAAATGTACTGCATCTATCGACCGGTATGACGCGTGCAGAAGTAGAGCGCATCGTCGGGCCTTCTCAGTTCGCCCGCACCCATTCCCGGAGCCCTGAATTTACCTGCGGTTCACAGATCTACGACGAAGAGATAGAAGTGAAATTTGTGCATGTCTTTCATCGTTCCGGGGTGGTGGTTGGTGCGTCGGACGGTCACATCACAACCTGCAGATTCTGAAGACTGCCCGACCGTTCACCCGTGCGATCGATTCAATCGGGCAAATCTGACGAAATCAGGAATCGCCTGAACAGATCGCGCGATGCGAAATCTGATCGCGGTTGTGTGGATGCCTTGAAAGCGAGTTGGAGGAGACAACAACCACCGTGAATTCCCCGTTGTTCGAGCCGGGGGCAAGCGCTGAGCTCAACCTGCCTTCATCTGAATTTCCTGAATTCGAGCGCTTCTGAATACTGCCGACCAAGCCGTTCGGAAGTTCATCACGGGCAGCATATGGTCCGGACAAAGTGAAACATACACTGCGCCCGGCTACCAAAGGGAGGGCTTCATGACCATCAGCACGTAGATCAGCACCGGGGTACAAAATCGCACAGGATTTGGACGGAAATCGCAAAACACTTGAACGCGATTCGCAAAACACTTGGACAGGATTCGCAAATCACTTGAACGGGATTCGGATGGCGCCCGATCGGGCGCCGGTTGGATTCGTTCCGGGAGTTTTGCGTCGCTGACGGCGTTGAGCGGGGGGAGCGGCGGCGTGTCCGGTTTTCCCCTGGAATGCCGGTTCTCCGGTTCGGGCGGATAATCTTCTTTCCATGTTGAAGATTGGAAAGGAGGGCTCCACGATGAGGAGAACCGGCATGGAAAACATACGCCAGTTGCCTTTGCTCCGCCATGATGCGGGGTAGTCTTACCGGAGGATTGGGGCGGCTCTTGGGGTGAGCCGCGGGACGATTTCGAATATCTTGACGGCGGCTTCGGCGGCGGGCATTTCGTGGCCGCTGCCGGCGGACGCGGACGATGCCTGGCTTCGGGAGGCGCTGTTTCCGCGTCCGTTTGGGCCGGCAAGGACGATCAGCTGCGCTGTTGCACGAATTTCCTGCACCGCCAGATCCGTGAAACGCCTGAAATCCCCGATCTGCGTCGACTTCAATTTCATGACCCTGGCTCGCGAACAAATACGTTGAAGGAATTTGACGCCAACGACTGCAAACCCATAGTTGCCGACACCGAAAGATCGAGATTGGCGACGCGGATTTCCCCGGTCATCAGCTTGTGCAGCAGCGCCTTGCATAGCGCGTCGAGCACAGTTTCTTGCGGCGGTACAGGTCGATCTTGCGGTCGATGGCGTCGAGGACTCCGACAATCTCTTCCGCCTCTAACGGATTCGAGGAGCACGGAATCTGGAAAGTCTCGATATCATTGAGGTTCAACGTCGTCATGCCATGAGCAAAAGGCCCGACTTGGCTGAGATGCTGCTCCTCGCAAACGTAGATGGCGGAGCGCAAGAACCTCCCTGAGAACTCACTTCGAGACGCCAAGGCTTTTTCGTCCTCATTAAATGCCATCGGGCGATTAATCACGGCGACCGGCAGGTCTTTATCCAGAGCCATTCCGCGCACGACTACAAGCACCGAGGCGACCGGGACGATCCGGCTTCCAGCAACGACGCCATCGGGCGAAAGGTGGGCTATCGTGTCGCCGAGCGCAGGCTGCTTCGGGTCTTTCCTTAAACCCATGGGATGCCACCACGCCAGTAGTCCGCTATCGATTTTCGCGGAGCGCCGCTGTTGTGAATATCGCACAGGTCGAGGATCGTTCGGGGGTTCCGACATTTCGGCGCGAGCCCGATTTCAGTTTCCATTGACGCTTCGCCCCTGAGTCCACGCGTAAACAAGATCAACATCGAAGCTCGTTTGAGCATCTGCGTAACCGCGATACTGCGATCATGGCTCTCGATCGCATCGCGCGCCCGGGCGAGCGTGGCTGTTATCGATCGTTGTTCTTCAAGGAGTACGCCTTCGGACTTTGAATCCCAGCGATCTACTTCGAATCCCCGATCCGGAGATTCGATCCCAAATTCATCCTTGTTGGACTTCTCCCGACCGGGCGGACATAAAAGGATGTCAAAGTCACGGTTTGGGAATGTGAGAAATGTCCGTAAACGCCATGCGGATTGTGATCCTGACCGGCGCTGGGATTTCTGCGGAATCGGGCCTCAGCACCTTTCGGGATGCCGACGGCATCTGGAGCCGGGTTCGCATCGAGGAAGTGGCGACTCCCGAAGCTTTTCGGCGTGATCCTGAACGGGTCCGGGAATTTTACCGGGAACGCTTGTTCGGACACGGCGGTGCTTTGCCCAATTTGGCGCACCGTTCGCTCGCCCGTCTCGAACGGGAATTTGAGGGGGACGTGCTCGTTGTCACCCAGAACATCGACAATCTACACGAACTCGCGGGATCGACGAATGTCGTTCATATGCACGGCGAGATCCACGCCTCGCTCTGCGATGCCTGCGGGCATCGGTGGAGAGCTGCCCCTGCGTGGCATGAATCCAGCGAATGCCCTTCCTGCCCGGAGGCAATGTCGAGGCCCGACGTGGTCTGGTTCGGAGAAATGCCCTACGAAATGCCGCGCATCGAATCGGCGCTGCTCGAATGCGACCGGTTCGTTTCCATCGGAACCAGCGGAACGGTCTATCCCGCGGCCGGTTTCGTCGCGTTGGCAGCCGCATCCAGCGCCAAAACGCTCGAACTCAACCTCGAACCCTCGGATGGCGCGCCCCTCTTCAAGGAAGCAAGGCATGGCCCCGCATCGGAAATTGTTCCGGCTTGGGTTAACGAGTTGCTCCCTGAAAAGGATCGGGCCAACTGACTGCGTTCCCCCTGTCTCCTGCGTATGATGGGATCAAGCGATTCTGTATAGAACGGTCTGGAGATCGATGGCTGCCAACAGACGCTCCGATGGTCATAGCCGGTGGCGTAAGCTGGCAAAACGGGAATTGCGTGGCCGAGACCCGGAAGATGCAGTTTGGGAAACCCCGGAAGGCATCAACGTAAAACCCCTCTATACGAAGGAAGACCTCGGCGAGTCGGGGCTTGAAGCCGGCTTGCCTGGGTTTCCGCCGTTCGTACGCGGCCCTCGCGCGACCATGTATGCGGGACGGCCCTGGACGATCCGCCAATATGCGGGCTTCTCCACCGCAGAGGAATCGAACGACTTCTACCGGAAGGCGTTGGCAGCGGGGCAGAAGGGATTGTCTGTCGCCTTCGATCTCGCGACGCACCGCGGCTACGATTCCGATCATCCCCGAGTCGTCGGCGATGTCGGGAAGGCCGGCGTTGCCATCGATTCCGTCGAGGACATGAAAATTCTCTTCGACGGCATCCCGCTCGATGAAATGTCCGTTTCGATGACGATGAACGGCGCCGTCCTGCCGATCATGGCGAACTTCATCGTGGCGGCCGAGGAACAGGGTGTCGAGGCGAGCAAGCTCTCGGGCACCATTCAAAACGACATCCTCAAGGAATTCATGGTGCGCAACACCTATGTGTATCCTCCCGAGCCGTCGATGCGGATCGTCACCGACATCATCGAGTACGCAACGCGAAACATGCCGCGGTTCAACTCGATTTCCATCTCCGGCTATCACATGCAGGAGGCGGGCGCGACGCTCGTTCAGGAACTCGCCTTCACGCTCGCCGACGGCAAGGAATACGTGAAGGCGGCGACCGCAAGAGGACTCGACGTTGACGCGATCGCGCCCCGCCTTTCCTTCTTCTTCGCCATCGGAATGAACTTCTTCATGGAAATCGCAAAACTGCGGGCGGCGCGTCTCCTGTGGGCGCGCATCATGGAGGAATTCGAGCCCAAGAACCCGCGAAGCCGAATGCTTCGGACCCATTGCCAGACTTCTGGAGTCAGCCTGCAGTCGCAGGACCCGTACAACAACGTCGTGCGTACCGCACTTGAGGCACTTGCCGCTTCCCTCGGTGGCACCCAGTCCCTGCATACCAACAGCTTCGACGAAGCGCTGGCTCTCCCCACACAGTTTTCGGCACGGATTGCACGGAACACCCAGCTGATTCTCCAGCACGAGACCGGCATTTGCCACGTCGCGGATCCCCTCGGCGGCTCCTACTATGTCGAAACCCTGACGCGCCAGATGGCGGAGGAAGCCTGGGAATTGATCGAGGAGGTGGAGTCGCTTGGCGGCATGACTCGCGCGGTCGCTTCCGGGATGCCGAAGCTTCGAATCGAGGAGGCTGCTGCGCGAAGGCAAGCCCGAATCGACCGCGGCGAAGAGGTGCTGGTCGGGGTGAACCGGTACGAACCGGCCGAAAAGTCCGAGGTGGAGATTCGCAGCATCGATAACACGGCGGTTCGCGAAGCCCAGATTGCCCGCCTGGCGCAGATCCGGAAAACCCGCGATTCGGTGAAGTGCCAAGCCGCCCTTGAGGCAATTGCGCAGACGGCCGCAGGCGACGGCAACCTGCTCGAGGTCTGCGTCACGGCGGCGCGGGCGCGGGCGACGGTAGCGGAGATTTCGGGGGCGATGGAAGAAGTGTTCGGCCGCCATCAGGCGCAGGTCACAACACTCGGCGGCGTATACGGCGCCGAAGCCGCGGGCGATGAAGGCTTCGAGGCTGCCCGTTCCAAGGTCGCCAGGTTCGCGGAGGCGGCCGGCAGGCGGCCGCGCATGCTCGTGGTCAAGATCGGCCAGGACGGGCATGACCGCGGCGCCAAGGTGGTTGCCACCGCGTTCGCGGACATCGGATTCGACGTAGACGTAGGACCCCTGTTCCAGACTCCCGGGGAAGCCGCGCGCGACGCCGTGGACAACGATGCGCATGTAGTCGGGATCAGTTCCCTGGCCGCCGGCCACCGCACCCATGCCCCGGAACTCGTCCGCGAACTTTCGAAGCGGGGACGCGAGGACATCCTCGTGGTATGCGGAGGCGTAATCCCCGAAGAAGACCGTGAGTTTCTTGAGTCGCAAGGAGTCTCACTGGTATTCGGTCCGGGAACCAATATCCCTTGCGCCGCGAAGGAGATCTTGTCCCGGATTCAGGCTTCGGTTCGGTCGGAAACCAGCCCGTGAGCCGTCCCTCTGCCGATGCCGCATCGCTCGCGGAGGGGGTAAGGTGCGGCGACCGCAACGCCCTCGCTCGCGCCATTACACTCGTGGAATCGACCCGCGAAGAGGACATGAGCGCCTCGCGCGAACTCCTCGCCACCGTTTGGCCCGATACTGGAGGGGCCATTCGTGTTGCCTTGACCGGCGTACCGGGAGTAGGAAAGTCGACCCTGATCGACGTATTGGGCCTGCACCTGCTCTCCCTCGGGAGCAGTGTCGCGGTACTGGCGGTGGATCCATCCTCGGCGCGAGGGGGAGGAGCCATTCTCGGCGACAAGACCCGCATGACGCGCCTGACCGCCGATGCCCGGGCCTACGTGCGGCCTTCTCCGGCGGCGGGCGCCAGCGGCGGGGTCGCGCTACGCACGCGCGAAGCCGTGTGCCTTTGCGAAGCGGCCGGATACGACGTCGTCATGGTTGAAACTGTCGGGATCGGCCAATCGGAGGTGACAGTCTCGGGAATGACCGATATTTTCGTGTTGCTGGTGGCGCCAGGTGCGGGCGACGAATTGCAGGGTGTGAAGCGCGGCGTGACGGAGCTTGCGGATTTCGTGCTGGTCAACAAGTGCGACGGGGAATTTGCGAACGCGGCGCAACGCACCCGCGCCGAATATTCGGCAGCCATTCGGCTGCTGCGCCGGCGCGCCGGCGACCCGGACGATATTCCTTTGGTTTCGACCGTGTCGGCGTTGACAGATTCCGGTGTCGCCGAGTGCTGGGAGCGAATTCTTTCCCTTGTCGCGTGGCGGCGAAAGAACGGCCATCACGAAAAGCGCCGGCGCGCTCAGGTTCATGAATGGGTGCGGGCGGCCGTGGTCGAAGACTTGCTGATCCGCCCGGACGCGACCGGAACGGGAGCACTTCCTCCGGAAATCTTGGACCGTCTGGATTCCGGCGCCGTTGATCCCGGCACCGCGGCGACGGAATTCCTGAACAAGATTCGCCAACCCTAATCCACTCAAGCGCTTGTTACGGTGCCGAAGCCAGTAGATCACCCCGAGGAATCCGGAAGGCGGAATCCCGCCGGAGAATCCGATGCGGCCGCCGGCCACCCGGAACTTCCGGGCGAGTCCGATGCCGCGCCAGGAATGTCCACGGGGCAATTCCCCGCACATGCGGAACTGATACGGGTGCTGCAGAGGCAGGGAATTCGGAATTCCCGGGTGCTGGAGGCGATGCGTTCCGTTCCGCGCCACCGGTTTGTAGATGAAGATCTTCAAGCGTACGCCTATGACAATCACGCCTTGCCGATCGACTGTGATCAGACGATCTCGCAACCGTATGTGGTCGCCCGCATGACCGAGGTGGTCCTGGGCAGCGCAAGCCGAATCGGCCGCGTAATGGAGATCGGAACCGGGTCGGGCTACCAAGCGGCAGTGCTCTCCTTCGTTTCCGATACGGTCTATACCATCGAGCGGATCGAATCCCTGTACCGGAAGACGCAGGACCGTTTGCAAATTCTCGGATTCGGAAATGTTTGCTGCCGGCTGGCGGATGGCCAGATTGGCTGGCAGGATCACGCTCCGTTCGACGGAATTCTCATTACGGCGGCGGCCAGGTCCTTGCCGAAAGCGCTTACTGAACAACTGGCGGAAGGCGGCCGGCTGGTGGCGCCGCTCGGAAACAACTGGATTGGACAGGAGTTGATCGAGATTCACAAGCAGGGCGCCGAACTCATTCGCCGCAAGCTCGCGGATGTGCGTTTTGTTCCGCTCCGTTCCGGAGTATCCGGCCGTTAGCGCCACGCGGCAGGGCTCCATTCTCCCTCTGAGCCGGCGCCGTGCAACGCTCCAAAATTGGAATTCGAGGCTGCAATTGTCTGGAGTGACGCGCTATTTTGACCTTCCGAGCCCGCGATTCGCCCCCGCAACCACCATCGATTTGTCTGGCAGCGCCCAATCTCCACATTATATTGACGCACGATATGGGTAAGTTCTTCTCTCGACTTTGGGCGGAAATCATGCCCGCGGCGCCGGGGACCGCCCGTTCGGCCTCCAATTCGCAGATTATCTCACGCCTGGTCACCGAACATGCGATTCGCTATCGCGCACGATACGGCGTTGCCTTCTTTTGCATGGCGATAGCATCCCTCTGCACCGGACTGAGCGCCTGGATCATGGAAGACGTGATCAACGAGATTTTCGTTCGGCGGCGGATGGATACCGTTCTGCTGATTTCCCTTTCCGTTGGAGCGATTTTCTTCATCAAGGGGCTGGCGACCTACGGACAATCCACCATTCTCGCCAAGGTGGGCAATAACATCGTCGCAATTCTGCAGAATCAGATCTTCGACAGCATTCTCGCGCAGAGCCTGCGCTTTATCCAGCGCAGGCAACCCGGGGACTTTGTAATTCGCACGGTCAACTGCGCGCGCGCGGCAAGGAACGTACTGGATCTCCTGCTCGTGCGATTCGGCCGCGATTTCATGACGCTCGTTGTGCTGATCGGCGTGATGATTTCCAAAGACCTCTTGATGACCTTGATCGCCCTGCTCGCCAGTCCGTTCGCGATCAACCTGATCATCAAGATAAACGCGAGAATTCGAGGCCTTGCGAGCGCGGAACTGAGGTCCAATGCGCAAGTGGTCGCGGCGATTCAGGAAACCCGGTCCGGCGTGGATATCATCAAGGCGTTTACGCTGGAGCCGCACATGCGCACCCGGGCCGGGGATGCGATTCGAGGAATTGAAATCCGCAATAACAAGATCGCCCGTCTGCAGGCGCAAGCCAGCCCGATCATGGAAACGTTTGGCGGAATTTCCTTCGCCACCGTGATCTTTTACGGGGGCTACATCGTCATCCACGAGAACCGGGATCCGGGCTCGTTCTTCGCGTTCCTGACCGCGCTGCTGCTCGCCTACGAACCTGCCAAGAACCTGTCCAAAATGCGGGTTCAGTTGGAAAGGCTGCTCCTGAATACCCGCATGATGTTCGAACTCCTGGACGAACAACCGGAAATCACCGACATCGCGGGGGCGCCGGACCTCAAGGTCACCAGGGGACGCGTGGAGCTGTCGGATGTCGGGTTCACCTATCCGGGAACCAAGACCCCGGTGCTGCAAGGGCTGAATTTCGAGGCGCGGCCGGGCGAAGTAACCGCATTGGTTGGCCTTTCGGGGGCCGGAAAAACGACAATCTTTTCCCTGATCGAAAGGTTCTACCTTGCCAACTCGGGCGCGGTCCAGATCGACGGACAGGAACTCGTCGAGGTGACCGAGAATTCAATCCGCAATCAGATCGGCCTGGTCACGCAGGAAGCGTTCCTGTTCGACGGATCCGTTCGCGACAATCTTCAACTTGGCCGGGAGGGAGCGACCCGGCAGGAAATCGAGGATGCGGCGCGCGCCGGCCATGCGCACGAGTTCATCAAGAATTTGCCGAACGGCTACGACACGCAAATCGGCGAGCGCGGCGTCGCGCTCTCCGGCGGCCAGAGGCAGCGGCTCGCCATTACCCGCGCATTGCTGCGGGACGCGCCGATCCTCCTTCTCGACGAACCGACCTCGTCGCTCGACGCGCAGTCGGAAGCGCATGTGCAGGCCGGCCTCGACGCCCTGATGAAAGGTCGGACCTCGATCGTCATCGCGCACCGGCTTGCGACGGTTCGAAATGCGGACGTCATCCATGTGATGGAGAACGGCCGGATTGTGCAATCCGGCGACCACAAGAAACTGCTTGCCGCCGGTGGCACCTACGCCCGACTACACGAATTGCAGTTCGCGGGAACTACTTCCGAGCCGGTCAAAGAGCAACAGCTATCCACACTCGACGCTTGACGGTCCGCCGGAAACCCATCGTCGTCGGCATCGATGCCGGAGGGACGATGACGGACACGATCCTGGTTGACCCGCAAGGCCGCTTCACCATCGGCAAGGCTGCCACCACCCCCGACGAAGAAGCGCAGGGGTTTCTCGAGTCCGCGAGCGAAGCGTCGGAATACTGGGGCATATCCGTAGAGGAGATGTTCCGCTCGGTGGAGGTCGTGCTGTATTCCGGCACGGGCATGTTGAACACGCTTCTCTCCAGGTCCGGCCGCAGGCTCGGCCTGATCATGACGCGCGGCATGGAAGACGCCGTGTTGATGGGCCGCGGGCTGCAGGCCTGGGGCGACTATTCCTACGCCGACCGTCTCCATGCGGTCACGCATCATCATCCGGAACCCCTGGTCTCCCGGCGCAACACGCTCGGCGTGACGGAGCGGATCACGCACTTTGGCGAAGTGGTGATTCCGCTCTACGAACACGAAGTCGAGACGGCCGCCCGGATCCTGCTCGATCGTGGGGTGGAGGCGATTTGTGTTTGCCTCCTGTTCTCCCACGTCAATCCCGAACACGAGAGGCGCACCGGTGAAATCCTCGCGGATGCCGTCAATCGGTCGGGAATGCCCGTGGATATCCTCCTCAGCCACAAGATCCGGCCCGTCGTCCGGGAGCAATCGCGGCTGAACTCGGTGCTGATTGAAGCGTATGCGACCGGGCGCGGGCGCCGTCAATTGACCGGGATCGAAAAGGCCTCACGGAACAGAGGATTCCGCTACGGTGTGCAGACCTTGCTCTCGTTCGGCGGCCTCACCTCCATTCATCACCCCCGGCTTCACGAAACGATGATCTCCGGGCCGATCGGAGGAATTCTCGGCGCCCAATACATCGGGAACATCATCGGCACGGATTCGCTGGTCGTTTCGGACATGGGAGGCACGAGCTTCGACATGGGGGTGATTACCCGAGGGCAAATCCGCATCGACAACGAACCGATCCTGGCGCGTTTCAAGATGAATGTTCCCACCATTGCCATGGACATGATAGGCGCGGGTGCAGGGATGGTGGTCAAGGTGGACCCGCTCACGAAAAAGGTGAGCCTGGGTCCGGAAAGCACCGGCTCCGACCCCGGTCCGGTGTGTTTCGGAAGAGGCAACCTCCAACCGACCATCTGCGATTGCGACGCGATTCTCGGCCGCCTCAATCCCGACTATTTCCTCGGCGGGAAGATTCGCCTCGATGTGGAACTTGCGGCACGCATGTTCCGGGAAAGATGCGCCGAACCCCTGGAGGTGGGCGAGACTCCGGCCGCTGCCGAAGGCATGGTGGAGATGCTGGAAGCGGACGCTGCCGCCGCACTGCAACGCATCGTTTCGGCCGAGGGCATACACCCCTCGGAGTTCTCCCTCCTCTCCTACGGAGGATCCGGCCCCTTGCACTTGGCGGGATACGGCAGGGGGATCGGCTTTCGCGAAATCCTGACCTTTCCGTTCGCCGCAGCGTTCTCCGCGTTCGGCTGCACTACGGCCGATTACCGGCGGCGTCATAGCCGTTCCCTTCACGTCGACATTCCGCCCAATCCGAGTGACGAGCATTTGCTGGAGACCGGCAATCAACTCACGCGAATCTGGGAGGAACTTTCCAACGACGCGCTGCAGGAGATGGTTTCCGACGGACACGACCTTGCGGAGGTCGGTACCTTGCCGCTCCTCCTGATGCGTTACGCGGGCCAGCTCGAAGACGTGGAAGTCGTGGCGCCGGCAAGCCGCGTGCAGTCCGCCGCCAGCATGAACCGCGTCATCGCCGCTTTCGAGGACATGTACGAAAAGATCAACCGGCGGGTATCCCGCTACGCGGAGGCGGGCGTGTCCATTCGCGAGGTCGGCCTGGTCGCCACGGCGCCGAAGGTCAAACCCAAGCTGGCGCGGCGACCACTCGGAAAAACGACGCCGGATGCGGGGGCGGGCAAAGGGAAACGGGAGGTGTATTTCCAGGGAACCTGGCACGGCGCCGCGTTGTGGGAAATGGACGGGTTGTTGCCGGGCAACGAAATTGCCGGGCCCGCCATCGTAGAGCATCCTGCGACGACACTCGTGGTTCATCCGGGCGATCACGTTTTCGTCGATGAGTGGACGATTCTCCACTACCGGCACGGTTGAAGGGACGGACGAAATGCAAACCACGCCTCTTTCGAACGGCTGGACGGCTTCCTTGCGCGAACGGCTGGAAAGCAGCGAAAAGAGAATGGCGGACACCGGCCATTACGACGGAATCACTGAATTGCGCCTCCGCCGGGAAGACCCGCTCAAATACGAAACGCTTCACACCAAGCTGAGATCGCTCTGCGTCGCCGCGCGCGAAATGGCGCGGAGGATTTCCGCGTCACCCGGCGTGCGCGAAGTCGGCGAGATGGTGGTCGCCATCTACACGCCGGAAGGCGACGCCATCGCGCTCTCGAACGGGATCATGGTGCATGTGCATACAATGAGCCGCTTCATCAAGTGGATGATCCGGAACGACTACGAAACCGACCCCGGAATCCGCGACGGAGACATTTTCGCCAACAACGACGCCTTCATCGGCACCGTGCAGGTGCCGGACGTCATGGACGTCATCCCGATCTACCGCGACGGCGAACTCGTGGCGTGGGCCGGCGCAGTCTGCCACGAACTGGAAGTGGGCGGCATCACTCCCGGCGGAGATGTCGCGCTGGCCCAGGAGAGGTTCACCGAAGGACTGTTCGTATGCGCCGAGAAAATCGGCGAAAACGACCGCATCCGAAGGGACTACGTCATCCGCTGCGAACGGAACCTCCGAATGCCCATCTACTGGGTGCTTGACGAAAAGGCGAAGGTCGCCGCCTGCCTTGAGATCCGTTCCCGGGTTCGGGATCTCGTCGAAGAAGTCGGAATCGGCTACTTCCGCCTCCTCGTCAAGGAACTGATCGAGGAAGGACGCAGAACGCAACTCGCCAGAACGCGCCAGTTGACGGTGCCCGGGGTCTACCGGGGCCATGCGTTCTACGGCCATGTCACCAAGGGAAAGCCCGGATTTCAGCCGCTCTCCGATCCGGACTGGCTCTATTGCATCCCGCTCAAGATGGAAATCGCGCTGAACGGCAAGATCACGCTGGATTTCGAGGGCAATCCTCCCTGGGGCTACCATTCCATGAACTGCACCCCCGCCGGCATGGACGGCGGCATGTTCGTCGCCCTCACCCAACACATGAACTTCGAAGGACTCGTCAACGATGGCGCGTGGTTGGCGACGGAACTCAAGCTTCCAAGGGGAACCTGGACCAATCCCGATATCGAGACCTGTGCGACCGCGACCTCCTGGGCTCTGCTGCTGCCAGCCTTCGGCATATTCCAGCGGCTCCTCTCCCGGGGGTTCTACTCCCGCGGATTCGTGGAGGAAGTGTTTGTCGGCCAAGTCAACAGCCCGATGATCGAGATGGGGGGAGAGAGCCAATACCGGAAAATGTTCGGCATTGCCCATTTTGAATGCGCCGCCGCGGGCTCCGGAGCGCTGGCGGTCAAGGACGGTCTGGATACCTCGTATGTCGGGTGGAACCCCGAGTCCGACATGGGCAATGTCGAAGTCTGGGAGATGGACATGCCGATGGTCTATCTCGGGCGGTCCATCGTGCCGAATTCCGGCGGCGCCGGGCGGCAAAGAGGGGGAAACGCGTTCCTATCGACCTGGCTCATCCACGGAACCTCGCATTTGCGCCTGGTTACCTCCGAACACTCCTCCCGGGTCTTCGACAACGCCGGAATGTGTGGCGGCTATCCTGCTCCGACCTGCCAGAAGCACCGGGCGGTGCGGAATTCGAATATCGAGGACCTCGTGGCCGAACGTCGCCCGTTGGCGCACTCGATCGGGCGTGACCAGGATGAGCTCGAAACGCGCTTCAACGGTGAACACGAAATCGTCGAAGGCCCGTATCTGACGCGCCCGCTCCGCCAAGGAGACATTTTCACGCATTCCTACAACGGCGGCGGTGGATTCGGCGACCCGATCGAACGCGACCCGCAACTGGCCCTCGCCGACGTGCTCGACGGCCATTCCACGCGCATTCACGCCGAAACCGTGCATGGCATTCGATTCACCGGTTCGGAGGAGGAGGGCGCCCTGGCGGTCGACCCGCAAGCGACGGAAGCCGCCCGCGCGGCGATCCGGCGGCGGCGACTCGCGACCGCAATCCCGGTGAAAGATTGGATCGAAGCGGAGAGAAAGCGCGTTGCGGCGGCTGAATTTGCGCCCGAAGTCAGAAAATCCTACGCCGCCGCCATGAATCTCTCCGACTCGTTTGCCAGGGAGTTCCGCAACTTTTGGTCCCAGCCGGAGCAGTTTTCCGTTCCGGTAGCGGATTCGGATTCTTGGGAACGGCCATGACCGAATATCCCCAACACGTCGTTTCGGACCTGCTGTCGGGGACGCTTCCTTGGCCGCGGCTGAAGGAGATCATGAGCGCCTACAAGGATTCCGACCGGTTCTTCAAGACGATCCGGCATTTCCAGGAGCGCGTTTCGTGGAGGGACCCGATCCTGCTTCCGATCGGAGAACATCTCTATATCGTGCAAACGGCCAGCGGTCGGATCACCAAGTGCGAATGCGGTCATGGATTCGGCGACTATCGCCAGAACTGGAAGCTGTCCGCGCTGATCCATGTGCGGCGGGACGAAGACAGCCTGCGCGAGATCTATCCCCATGCCGATCTCTGCGACCCGGCCTGGATGGAGATTCGCGAGTTCATTTGTCCGGGTTGCGCAACCCTGCTTGAAGTGGAGGCGTGTTCCCCCGGCTATCCAATCCTGCACGATTTTGAACCCGACCTTGAGGGGTTCTATCGGGAATGGCTGAGACAGCCATTGCCTGCGCCAGCGGATTCGCCCGAGCCTTGACTCAGCGCGCCCTCAAGATTCCGGACTTTCCGGCCGACCGCCGGCAGTCGATGATGGACGGATGGTCCGGCCGCCCGGCAATTCGGATTCGGTCGCCCGAAGGTCAAGGGCGCAAAGACATTCCCGGTCCCGGCAAGTCCCGAGAATTGCAAACGCTCCCAGCCCCCAATTCGATGGCATTCAAGCGCGAACCCGTTCACATTCGAGAAACACAATGGAACACCAAGACCAATTCCTGAAAGGCCGCACGGCCCTCATCACCGGCGGACTCACCGGACAAGGATTTGCGATCGCGCGTTCACTCGCGAGTCATGGAGCAAACATCGGGGTCGGATCTTTCATCGGCGGCGAGGCCGATGGCGGACTGGATGCCGCGCACTATCCCGACGAGCGCGAATTCCGGGACGCTGTTTCCAAACTTCGCGTAATCGGCCCCACCGTTTACGCCGATCACCTCGATGTTCGCGACAGCGAAATGGTCAATCGGTTTGTTTCCGCTGCTTCGGAGGCGGCGGGTCCCGCCGATATCCTCGTCAACGCGGCGGGAACCACTGCCGAACAGGGCGTTTGCGGTCATTCCGACGAACTCTGGAACCGAATCGTCGAAACGAATTTGAGCGGCGCTTTTCGCATGATCCGGGCGTGCCTTCCGGCAATGATTGAACGCGCCTGGGGGCGCATCATCAATGTCGGTTCCACCGCGGCAACCATGGGCTGGAAGGACAATCCGGCCTATTGCGCTTCGAAGTCCGGCCTTCTCGGCCTCACGCGCTGCGTAGCTCTCGAAGGCGCGCCTCACGGGGTCACCTGCGTCATGATCAGTCCGACCTGGGTAAACACCGAACTCATGCGGAAGAATACCGCCCAGATTGCTGCCCGGGAGGGCGAAAGACGCACCCGACGAGACGTATTCGCGAATATTCTCGCCTCCAATCCCCAGGGCCGCATAATTCAGCCCGAAGAAGTCGCGTCGCTCGCGGTTTACTTGTGCCGGGATATATCCGCTGGTATTACGAACGAGAACATACAGGTTTCAGGCGGCGCGCTTTGGTGACCGGCTGGCGATTTCCTGTATCGCTCCTGGCAATCACAATCTCGGGAGACTACTCATGATCCCTTTGAAAACTGGACCGCATATCAGAAAATTTCTGCTGGGCACGGCCGCAGCCAGCCTGCTCGCCGCGTTCTCCCAGCAGGCGACCGCTGCTGAACTTGGCGATGTCGATGACGCGATAAAATTGGCGGTGAATGAATGGACAGGGCAGCACATCACAACGCATATCGGCGGTTCCCTGCTGGAGAAAGCCGGCTATACCGTCGAGTACATCACGGCCGGGAATTACCCGCAGCATGCCGCGCTCGCTGACGGCGACGTGCATGCCACGCTCGAGGTGTGGGACAACAATGCTGGCGACATTTATCCCAAGATGAAGGATGCCGGCAAGATCGTGGACATCGGAAACACCGGGCTCGCGACCAACGAGGGCTGGATGTATCCGAAGCACATGGAAGAACTGTGTCCGGGTCTGCCGGCGTGGGAGGCGCTGAAGGATTGCAAGGATGTCCTTGCAACGGCCGAAACATTTCCGCAAGGACGCATTCTTTCCTACCCGGCCGACTGGGGCACGCGTTCCGCGGATATCATCACGGGGCTTGGAATCGATTACAAGGCGGTTCCCGCCGGTTCCGAGGGCGCGCTGGTGGCGGAATTGACCGCTGCGGACGCGGCGAAGAAACCTCTGGTCATGATGTTCTGGGCGCCGCACTGGGTGTTTTCCATCGTCGACGTGGGTTGGGTTGAATTGCCGAAATATGATCCGGCTTGCTCCACCGAAGCTTCCTGGGGTCCCAATCCAGACGAGATCAATGACTGCGGCGTCAACTTGCCGTTGACGATCAAGGTGGCGTGGGCCGGCTTTCAGGAGAAATGGCCGGCGGCCTGGGACTTGTTGGCTCTCTTCACAATGGACACCGGCCAGCAGGAAGCCATGATGAACGCGATCGACAATAACGGCGAGAAGCTCGAAGACGTTATTGCTGCGTGGGTTGCCGACAACGAAGCAACCTGGAAGCCCTGGGTCGAAGCGGCGACGGCGAATTGAACCGCGTTCTCGACTCCTTGACAGGAGAGTAGAAGAAAGATTCTTCGCGCGTGTACTAAGAAGGGCCGGGGAGCGAAGCGATGAACGCTCCCCGGACCCAGCCAAAACTGTCCTGCAGACATATCTGGAAAGTCTACGGGACAGACCCGGAATCCCTGTTCGGAGCCGGAGGACCGGCGGAAGACACCGGTTCGAAGCGCCACCGCATACGCGAGTCCGGCCATATTCTGGCGGCTGGCGATGTCAGTTTCGATGTTTATCCCGGGGAAATCTTCGTCATCATGGGGCTTTCCGGCTCCGGAAAATCCACCGTGCTCCGGTGCCTGTCCCGGCTCGTGGAACCGACCAGGGGGGAAGTGTACCTGGATGGGAAGGACCTCCTGAAGGCTTCTTCCCGGGAAATGATCGAGATCCGTCGCCACAAGATGGGGATGGTTTTCCAGAATTTCGGCCTGCTTCCCCACCTGAGTGTGATGGACAATGTCGCCTTTCCGCTTCGCGCCCAGGGCATCGCGACCGAAGAACGGCGCGAGCGCGCGGCGCAGATGATCGAACTGGTCGGGCTGAAGGGCCGCGAGGACGCCTACCCGCACGAGCTTTCCGGAGGGCAGCAGCAACGCGTCGGCATTGCCCGCTCGCTCGCGGCGGATCCGGAGCTCTGGTTTCTCGACGAGCCGTTTTCCGGCCTCGATCCGCTGATCCGGGCGCAGATGCAGAACGAATTCCTTCGGCTCCAGAAAAAACTCAACAAGACCATCGTGTTCGTCACCCATGATTTTCTGGAAGCTCTCAGGCTTGCCGACAAGATCTGCATCATGAAGGACGGCCAAGCCGTTCAGATTGGAACTCCCGCCGAAATTGTTCTTCGGCCCGCCGACGAATATGTCCGCGAATTCACCGGCGATGTGCCATTGGCCAAAGTGCTGAAGACCGGGGAAATCATGGGGTCGCCGATGGAAGGCCGGAATGGTCAACCGCGTATTCCAAGGGAGGCCAACCTCGAGGATGCAATTCGCCTTTTCAACGATCAAACCGAGGTTGTAGATGTTTGCGATGAAAACGGAGAGGTCTGCGGCTCCCTGACTCCCCTGCGCATCATACGGTCTCTCCACCAGGACATGCCCTCCCGTTCTGAACCGGACTGAAAGCGGGTTGATGCGCCAAGTTCTCGCCCTGGTGATTCCCAAGCCGTCCGGCGGACTCGGTCCGGTTTGGCTTCTGGTTGTCGCTGCATCCGCGGCGCTGATGGGACTTCGAAACGAGTACGAATGGCTGGTGAATTATCCCGGTGCGTGGACGCTCCCAATCGCGGCGCTGCTGGACGCCGTGATGGCGTGGTTTGTCGACAACCTGAAATGGATGTTTCGTTCCGTCAGCTGGCTCTTGGAGTGGCCGATGGTGGGCATCCGGACGCTTTTCGCCTTCCTTCCATGGGTCACGACCGCCGCGCTAATTACCCTGATTGCCTGGCAAGGGGGTGGGCGTCGACCCGCGACCTTCACGCTTGTCGCCCTCATGTACATCGTGCTGGTTGGTTATTGGCGGGAGAGCATGAACACCCTCTCGCTCATCACGGTTTCAATTCCGATGGCGGTCGGAATCGGCTTCGCGTTTGGGGTTTGGGCATATCGAAACCGCCGGGTCGAAGCGGCGACCGGGCCGATTCTGGATTTCATGCAGACCATTCCAGCTTTCGCCTACTTGATCCCGATCCTGTTCCTGTTCGGTTTTGGCCCTGTTGTCGGACTCATCGCCAGCATCGTGTTCGCCACTCCACCGATGGTGCGGAACACCATTCTTGGATTTCGTCAGATTCCAGCCGAAATTCGCGAATCCGGCGTGATGTCCGGCTGCACCCGCCGACAACTGTTCTGGTGGGTGGAAGTTCCAACCGCCTGGCCGCAGATGCTCATGGGAGTGAACCAGACCACCATGGCAGCGCTTTCCATGATCATCATCGCGGCAATCATCGGGGGATTCGAAGACATCGGCTGGGAAGTGCTTTCGTCCATGCGCAAGGCCCAGTTCGGCCAGAGCCTCCTCGCGGGATTTGTGATTGCCCTTCTGGCCATGCTTCTGGACCGTATCACCACCAGCTACGCCAGGCGGCAGCTTCCCACGACAAGCCACAAGGGATTTGAAGCGAGGAATTTTGCGAAGGTCTTCGCCGCGACTGCACTCGCGACACTGGCGATCGCCGCGCTGGTCGAACCGCTCTGGACCTGGAACGAAGCCTGGACATACTACCCCGCCGAACCGATGAACGCGGGCATAACCTACCTGATCGTCGAGTTCGGCGACTTCATGGAATCCATCAAGCACGGGTTCCTTTTCTACGTACTGCTTCCGATGAAATTGGGTTTGAGCCGTGCGATCGCACCCTTTACCTGGGGCTTCTCCGTCACCCCGGAAATGAAAATCTTCTACTGGATTGCCGTGGCGGTGTTGGGGTTCGGCACGCTCCAACGGGGACGATGGCAAGCCGCGGTGGCGACGTTCGTGCTCGGAGGTCTTCTCTATTTCGGCATCACCGGCATCGCGTGGCCCGCTACGGTTGCGGTCGTTTCGTTGCTGGCGTTCCAGGTCGGCGGTCTCGGGCTGGCGCTCTTCGCATGCGGCTCCCTGCTCTTCATCCTGCTGACCGGGATGTGGGAGCCGGCCATGCTGTCGGTCTATCTCTGCACCGCGGCCGTTGTTCTTTGCATCGTGTTCGGAGGTCTTCTTGGCGTCTGGGCGGCGGCATCCGGCCGTGTTTCGGCGATCGTCCGGCCAATCAACGACACACTGCAGACCATGCCCCAGTTCGTACTCCTGATTCCGGCGCTCATGCTGTTCCGGGTGGGCGAGTTTACGGCGCTTCTCGCGATCATCGCTTACGCGATCGTTCCCATGATTCGTTATACGGAACATGGGCTCCGAAGCGTCCCGCACACCCTGATCGAGGCGGGCATCTCATGTGGGTGCACCCGCTGGCAGTTGTTCTGGCAGGTTCGCGTGCCGCAGGCGCTTCCGCAAATCCTGCTTGGAATCAACCAGACAATTCTTTTTGGACTCACCATGCTCGTCATCGCAGCGCTTGTCGGGACCACCGGCCTGGGCCAGCAGATTTATCTCGCACTCAGCAAGGCAGACGCGGGAACTGGAATCGTTGCTGGCCTGGGGATGGCGCTGATTGCGATGGTGGCGGACCGGATCTTGCGCGCGATGATCCGTAACAGGTAGTTCCTTCACCTTTGCCCGTAGTGCCGGAAGCGCAACCACGCTCGTGGACGTGCGCGTTCAACTGGAACCCCGCACGGATGCTCCGGTTCATCCAGATGGCGCCGGATCCAGCGGCTGATCGCTGGTTTTCGCACACACTTCTTGAAGTCTGGCCCATTCCCTGGAGTTCAACGCCGGTGCTCCGGACCGTGCGGATCTCCCGACTACCTCCAGTCGTTCCTGCAGCGGTGGATGTGATGCCAGGAGGCCTATCAGGCGGTTCCCTGTTTCGGGATGCTCCGCTGCCCGTCGCCGGAACAGTCGCCCCAACCCGCTCGCCTCGATACCCGCTTGATTCAGCAGTCTGATGGCAAATTGATCCGCTTCCCGTTCGTCCTCTCTCGAAAACGTACTGTTGAGAATCTGTTCCGCGCCAAGGCCCAGCAACGTGCCCCCGGTGACATCTCCAATCAGAATGCTCACGAGAACGGAAATCCCGGCCGCTTCGTAGACGGACCGCGTTGGGTGATCATACGTCACGTGGCCAAGTTCATGAGCGAAGACGCCGGCAAACTCGTCGGCGTCGTCGGCGTATTCAATCAGCCCCCTGGTGAACACTACAAAGTTGCCAGGAAGCGCGAACGCGTTAACCAGGCTCGTATTGAGCACGCTAACTTGCGGCATTCGCTCCAAATTCCCGTCGCCGTTGATGCGTTCGGCGATTCGGCCCAGCATCCGCAATCCGCCGGGATCAACGCAAAACGCCTGCTCCTCCATACCTAAGTCAAGGAAGACGGTAAGGTCCGCGAGTTGCCGGTGAACGGCGGCGCCTATTCTCCGTTTTGCGGTTTCGGGAGTCAGCTTCGCAAGCTGTTCGGACAACACGGGAACAACGGTCCACGCGAACAACACGACGGCAACCAGGCCCACCGCAATCCATGCCCCGGTCCAAAAGATGCGCCGCAATGAAATTCGGAAACGACGCACGAGCTTCACTGCCAGGGGCTGCAGCACAATCTCCGCTTCCGCACCGCCGATCAGCAACCGTGCCGTCGAGCCTTCGAGGCCAAGCCGAACGGGATGCTCCGCTCCCCGATATCCCGCATAGGAGATCCTTTCCGAATCCCAGGTCGCAACCCTTGCTCCGGAGCAATCGAAGATCTCAATGCCTTCTGCGGAAACTTCGACTCTCACGTCGCGTCCCTTTGCAACGGTTCCGTCGAAGTAGGTTGCGGGGATACGCGCCATCTTTCTACCTATCGTGCATCCGACCAAATGGAGAGACCTTCTGGGAAAAAACCAGATCGCCGGGCGGACGCGCAAGTGGATCCGGCGATCGGGTACCCAAGATCTGCATGGCCCGGGCTATCTCCCTGGTCGATGAGACCTGGTGAAGCAAGAATTTGATTATGCGGAACGCGAGCGTGGCAACAAGGAACACGGCAATTTCCGTTCCCACTTTTCTGTTTGGGTTGCTTGGATGTGAGATTGACGGGATATGCGCCATGCGGTTTCTGGAAGAACCGGGACCGAATCGAATTCATTCCGGAGAAGATGTCAGCCAAGTCCCTCACACCATCGGCGAACGATTCTTCCGGGCCTCAGAAAAGCGCCAGAGCCAGCCGAAAAAGACTTCCCTGTCTCACCCTTCCCGCACTCGATTCGGGCGAATACACGATTGAAATTCTTGGGAAACTCTCTGCGCCCGTCCATCCCCGGGCGCAATGGCTCAATGCCCATCCCCTTTTTTGCATCAAGGGCACGGCGGTCCGCCACGACCGGATTCGCAATCATGGCGCCAATCCAGCGCAATCCGCGGGTCGGCGCTTGCGATCGCCCTTCCGCACGGGCCGCTCCGCAGCGTCGCACGGAAGCATCGTCGCACAATGGTCAAGAATCGCCGCAAACTGCGTAGAACGCCGATTGACAACATGGGCAATTCATGCAAGAAAATCGCTCGGGCCTCATGACGGTCTTGCTTCAGCAAAGCGTCGTTCATGGGGTGGCGAAAATGCCTTCAGGACCGGCAAAATTACAGATGGAGGCCGACAATCAGCACCGCATTTAATCTTGAGCCACGCGCAAGCGTCGACCACTGGGAGCAACGTGTCGACCTGGCCGCCGCATTCAGGTGGGCCGCACGATTGAACTTGCATGAGGGCGTGGCCAACCATTTCTCGCTGGCCGTGAGCGAGGACGGTTCGCGGTTCTTGATGAACCCCAACCAGGGGCACTTCTCGCGTATCCGTGCGTCGGACTTGTTGCTGTTGGACGCCAATGACTGCGATACGCTGTCCCGAGCGGGCGCACCGGACCCGACCGCTTGGGGACTGCACGGCGCGGTTCACCGGTGTTGCCCGCATGCGCGATGCGTCATGCACCTGCATCCAATCAACGCCACCGTATTGGCAAGCCTCGCCGATTCAAGGTTGCCTCCCATAGATCAAAACACGGCGGCTTTCTATAACCGCTATGTCATCGATGAGGCATTCGGCGGCCTCGCCTTCGAAGAAGAGGGAGAGCGCTGCGCTGCACTCCTCTCGGACCCCAAGGTCAAAGTCATGATCATGGGAAATCATGGCGTGCTCGTGGTCGGTGAATCCGTCGCAGATACCTTCAACCGGCTCTACTATTTTGAGCGCGCCGTCGAAACCTACATCCGCGCCCTCCAGACCGGCCAGAAACTGCGTGAATTGTCGGATGAGGTCGCCGAGAAAACTGCACGGGAACTCGAAGATTATCCCGGCCAGGCAGAACGTCACTTCTCCGAATTGAAGACAATCCTTGACCACGAAGGCGAAAATCACGCCAGCTGAGAATACGGCTATACCTGGCTATGTTCCGACCAATGCCGCATCGAGCGGCATCCGGCTCGACAGAAAAGTATTGAAGACCATTGCCCGGCGATCGAACCGGTCGGGGGTCGACCTGAAAGGCTGGCTGGCGGAGATTTCCGGCCTGGCGCTGCTTCGCTTCCACCTTGCCGTGTTGTTGCGTCTGGCATTCCGCCGCTATACCCCCACCATGCGCATGGTGACGCACGAGCGCGAATTCCCGAGGATGTCCTGGAATGCTCGAATTTTCATTTTGATCTATTCCCGGATCGCCGGGTTTGTCGCGGCCGGATACCAGTGGCCTCTCTGGCTCCTCGTCTTGCCCCGAATCCTCGGGGCGCCGGTAATGTTGCTCTTCACGCTGATCCAACATGTGGAGCTGCAGGAGAATTCGCCCTCGATTCTCGAGAGCACCCGGTCTTTCCGCACCAATTGGATTGGCCGATTCCTTTACATGAACATGAACAACCATGTGGAGCACCATCTCTATCCACAGGTTCCGTTCCATGCGCTGCCGAAGTTGCGCGAAGCGGTGAAGACCCAGACACCGGAGCCCGACCCCGGTTTCATCCGCACCAACTGGGAAGTATTCGTCGTGGTCGTCAAGCGTACGCTCGGCCTCAATACCCAGGCTGCGACCATCCGCCAGGCGCCCGACATGATTGCCGAGGCTGTTTCACGGAAAGAAGAGCCAAATTACGCCGGGGCGCTTCGGCGCCCGCGGCGGGCGCCGCAAGAGTCGCCACGCGGAGATCGCCAGACACCAAGAGAACCAGACCGCAATTCCGTGGTCGACTCGGCACTGACCCCTGCCCCGGCAAGCATGGGAAACGCTTGAACCGACCGGCGAAAGACAGCCAAACAACCAGTGAGGACTTTTGAATGAGCGACTGGATTCCTGTTTGCGTCACCTCGGACATCGATGAAAACGACCTGATCCGTTGGGACCATGATGATGGGCGCAGCTTTGCGATCTACAACACCGAGAAGGGCTTCTTCGCCACGGACGGCATGTGCACCCATGAGTATGAGTATCTCGAAGAAGGACTCGTCGTCGGCATGGTGATCGAATGCCCGATGCATGGCGGCCGCTTCGATATCTCCACGGGCAAGGCGCTCTCGGCCCCGGTCTGCGAAGACCTCGTCACCTATCCCGTTAAGGTTGAAGACGGGCAGGTGTACATTCAACTCTGACGCTGTGCCCCGGACCGTCCGGGAACTCCCACGTGTTGCAATGGATAGGGTGGCCGCGAGGAAAGCAGTCATTCGGCTTCACCTGTTTTGCCGGACGAGATTCCTTTTGGCCGGAATGGGAGTCAGCACGGAGACAGCGGCTCGGCCAATCGACTGGATGTCACTCGAAGGTGCAATTGCCAACCGTTCCGAGTGAGGGCGATTTCCTGCCGAGCCGTAAGTTCGGGCGAATCGACGCTTGAATTTTCCGGAATTCCGCGATCTGCGTATTTGCAAGATTTTCGCGGCGCCTGGATGCTCCGGAACGACCCTGAGCTGCGGTCATACTTGCGAATTCATGCTCAGGGAGGTCGCGTACTCTTACGACGGGCTCTTCAAATCGGGATGGGACTCGAAGGCGCGCTGCCACTTCGTCGCTCAACCTATATCCAGTGAATCGGCGAGTCCCTCTCCAAAGCGCGGAATTTCCCCGGGTGACTGGACGAGTTCGTCCATGAATTCAGCGCCTCGAACCTCCGTTGACCGGCACACCTCCTTGAAGAGCGAAATATCGACAATCAAGATTCTCGCTATTCCGAATGTCGCCGCGCCGACAATCAACACTGCTCCCCCGGTGAGCACGGCGATTCCACTCGCGCCCTGGCTTGGCACATCCATCCTGTCTGCGGCGACAAGTGCAACAATGCCGACGGCGCTCGTCAACACTACGAGAGCGAGGAGAAACAGAACCCAGAAAAGTCCGTAGACCCTGTACACAAAGCCCGTCCGGAGATTTGACCGGAACGTCGTGTGTCCCATCCGCGTAACGCTGGCCGCGTAACGGAATTCGGCCGCATCGTACCAGATTTTCAACACCGGGGCCGACGCCATCAACGCGGCGCCAAGCAAGAATCCCGGCATATTCAGGAAGAGTTCAGGCTCAAACTCCGCACTGTCCGACTGCATCATGCGTGCAATGGAACGGAACTGCGTGACGCTTTCGAACACCAGCAATGCGACACCGGCCCCGAAGGGCAAGAAAACAATCATCCATCTTGAGAATAGCCGCCGCGCACTGCCGCGAAACTGCAGGTTTGTGCTGCCAAGCCGGGCATTCCCCACGAGGAAACGCAGCTTGCAGATGCGATACCAGGGAAACGCGAAACCGAGTGTCCCCACTGAAAGCATCGCCCACGGGAACACACGCACCGCATACTGAACCGACGATCCGTCGAGTCCGAATCGTACGCCGCGCCAAACAGTTCTCGTTAGCCGGTAGCGCCACATGCGATAAACGGCGACTTGGATCAGCAAGAAAACCGCCAAGTAATACACTGCATTGAGTGCCACGGGCTGAAACACGCTGCTGCTCAGCGCGATGTTGAAATCCGTGATCACCGACCAGATGGCCGCCAGTGGAACGAGAATTGCGACTACAATCAGGAATCCAATGAAGAGTTCCCGCCCGGTACCAAGGTATTCGAGCGGTTCACCCAGAATCCGCGTGTAGCTCCAGAGGAATCGTCTCGCCCGAGTCTTGGCCCAGAACCTGTAAAAGCCGATTGTTACGGTGGTTAGAAGCAGGTTCTTCAGGAGCAGGCTGGCAAGGGGACCGCGCCTGCCCACAAATTTCATTACAGGTTGTTCGCTTTCACCTGTGCGGGATGGTGACCGCGCCCAGGGCGAGACTTCCTCAGAAGCGTCGGATCGATGCTGCATCGTGCTTCATTCAGTGAAACGTGATTGGGTCGCAGTCTACCGGCGGTTCGTCGGATGGTCCGAATTGCGTTCGAGGATCTTACGTTCTTGTTGTCGCACACGGGCGACTAGAGGAAAGCCGTACGCACTAGAACGGATTCTATGGCGGAATTGTGCAGGTTTGAACGATGTGGATAAGTAGCCACCGCTCTTCGGACATGCTTCGAGCTTCTGTCGGCTACAGCGGTGTCGGCATTGATGGGAGACCGACCGGCCTTGCCCAACGAGCGGCAGGAAGAACCTCCGCCTCAGAACATCACTGCGAAGATAGTCACGCAGCACCTTGCGCTCCTGCGCAAATTCTTCTTGCACGCTACTGATGAAAATGCGAAGAGGGATCATGCTTTACTCTGCTGATGGCTGCAGACGAATGTCAAAAAGACTGGCCTTTCTTCCCTGTGCATGATTCAGGTGTTCGCACCTCGCCCCGGAAATGCACCCCAATTTGCCGCTGGTCCACGGCGCTTCAATCTTTGAACCACGGCTCGTCCGGGCGCCGTATTGGAACCATCCTTGTAAAGAACGGCGCAGACATGACAAGAATTCATCTGCTTCGAACCGCAATCAGTCTCGTTCCGCATTGCATCGGGAATCTTCGCTACAAACGCAAAGCCCTAAGTCATTTGCAGGACGCGTGAGTCCAAAACGATTCGTCCAATTCCCGGCAAATGCCGTCAGGAATGTCCGCCTAAGATTCGCGCGCGATCGCGAAGGAGAAACTTTTGGATCTTTCCGGTCGATGTTTTCGGCAATTCCCCGAACACGATGCGGCGCGGACACTTGAACGCAGCAAAATGATCGCGGCACCATGCGAGCAGTTCGGCTTCCGAGACTTCGACGTCCGGATTTGCCTCAACGAAGGCGCACGGACTCTCTCCCCACTTTTCATCCGGTTTGGCGACCACCGCCGCCAGCAAGACCGCCGGATGCTTGTAAAGCACTTCCTCGACCTCGATGGAGGAAATATTCTCTCCGCCCGAAATGATGATGTCTTTGGAGCGGTCCTTCAGTTGCACGTATCGGTCGGGATGAACAACGCCGAGATCGCCGGAATGAAACCAGCCGCCGGCGAAAGCACTCTCGGTTGATTCCGGATCTCCGAGATATCCCTTCATCACGACGTTTCCGCGAAACATCACCTCCCCGAGCGTCTCTCCGTCCGCCGGGACGGGCGACAGGGACTTTGGATCTCTGACACTGAACCCTTCCAGCACCGGATAACGAACTCCCTGCCGGGCAATTTTCGCGGCCCTTTCGGCGCCGTCCAATGCCTCCCAGGCTTCCTGCCGTTCGTTGATTGCGGCGGGGCCGTAAGTTTCGGTCAAGCCGTAAAGGTGAACCACGTCAAATCCGGCAGAATCCATTGCCGCCAGCGTAGTTTCCGGCGGCGGCGCCGCCGCAGTGAAGAACGTCACGCGCTGAGAAAACTCGCGTTTCGCCGCTGCGAGTGCGTTCAGAATGATGTTCATGACAATCGGCGCACCGCACATATGTGAGATTCGCTCATCCGCAAGCGCCGCAAAGATCGGTCCATCCCGGACCTGGCGCAAACAAACGTGAACTCCGGCCCCCAGCGTAACCGTCCAGGGAAAACACCAGCCGTTGCAATGAAACATCGGCAGTGTCCAGAGATACACCGGGTGGCGCGGAACAGAACCCGCAATGATGTTGCCGGCGGCGAGAAGATACGCGCCACGATGGTGGTAAACGACTCCCTTCGGCCTCCCCGTGGTTCCAGATGTGTAATTCAGGCAAATGGCGTCCCATTCATCCTCGGGATTCAGCCATTCGAAGCCGGGGTCGCCGCCTTCCAGCAAGTCCTCATAGTCCTGCCCCTTCCCGGTCCCCGGGTTACCTCCCAGAGTCGGGTCCTGATAGACAATTACTTCCGGACGACTGACTTCGGCGCGTCCAAGCGCATCGCGGACTATGGGCTCCAACTCCGCGTCCACGAGGACCAGCTTGCTCATCCCGTGATCAAGACAGTGTGCAATGACCCCGGGATCCAGCCTCGTGTTCAGCGTGTTGAGCACCGCACCTGCCATGGGTACGCCGTAATGCGCATCAAGCATGGGCGGCGTGTTAAACAACATGGTTGAAACCACATCGCCGCGACCGATCCCGCGGGACGCCAGGGCCGAGGCCAGACGCCTGGCGCGATCGTAGAATTCCGCATAGGTCGTCCGCTGACGGCCGTGCACGATCGCCGTGCGGTCGGGAAACACCGCGGCCGAGCGTTCCAGGAATCCGAGCGGCGTCAGCGGCTGGTAATTCGCCGGATTTCGCTCAAGGCCGCTGTTGAAACGATTGTCCATCGTCATCGACAACCCTTGCCGAAGTGGGCAATTGGGAAAGGTTTTAGTTTGCGAACATAGTATATTGTCCCGAACCACGACCGAGAACCCGCTTGCGGGCAGTCGCGAATGCTGGAGCAGAAACATGGCGACTTACCAATCCGTCTACGAAAGCTGGGCGCGGGATCCCGAGGGCTTTTGGATGTCGGCTGCCGAGTCGATCGACTGGATCTCGCCCCCGACCCGCGCCCTCGACGATTCTGCTGCGCCTTTCTACCACTGGTTTCCGGATGCCGAATGCAACACCTGCTGGAACGCCGTCGACCGGCACGTAAAGGCCGGCCATGGAGACCGGATCGCAATCATTCACGATAGCCCGGTCACCGATTCCGTCCGCCGTCTCACCTACGCGGAACTGCTGGACGCGACCGCCCGACTGGCGGGCGCGCTGTCGGCAAGGGGCGTTTCAAAAGGGGACCGCGTCATCATTTATATGCCGATGATTCCGGAAGCCGCGATCGCCATGCTGGCATGCGCTCGAATCGGCGCCATCCATTCCGTGGTGTTCGGGGGCTTCGCCTCTCACGAACTCGCGGTTCGCATTGATGACGCCAAGCCTGCCGCCATCATCAGCGCTTCCTGCGGAATCGAGCCTTCCGGCAACGTGCACTACAAGCCGTTGCTGGACGAAGCGATCGAAATCGCCGATCACCAGCCCCGCTTCTGCATCATCTACCAGCGTCCACAAGCAACCGCGGACCTCAAGCCGGACCGTGACATAGACTGGACTGCCGCCACCAACGCCGCCAACCCCAGCAAATGCGTGCCGGTGAACGGGACCGACCCGCTCTATATCCTTTACACCTCGGGCACCACCGGCCAGCCGAAGGGAGTGGTTCGACCCAACGGCGGTCACCTCGTCGCACTGTCCTGGACCATGAAAGCGATCTACGACATCGACCCCGGCGATGTCTGGTGGTCAGCGTCGGATGTCGGCTGGGTCGTGGGCCACAGCTACATCATCTATGCGCCGCTCATTCATGGGGCGACCACGGTGATCTTCGAGGGCAAGCCGGTGGGGACACCCGACGCCGGGGTATTCTGGCGCGTGATTCAGGATCACGGTGTCAAGGCGCTGTTCACCGCGCCTACCGCGTTCAGGACGATCAAGCGCGCGGATCCGGCAGGTTCCCTGCTGAAACATTACGATACTTCCTCGCTCGAGACCCTGTTCCTTGCCGGAGAACGAGCCGACCCCGCCACAATCGAGTGGGCCGTGGACCGACTCCAGATTCCGATCATCGATCACTGGTGGCAGACGGAGACCGGTTGGGCGATCGCTGCGAATCCAGTGGGCATCGAACTGCTTCCGGTCAAGCCCGGATCGCCGTGCCGCCCGATGCCAGGTTACGATCTGGTGATTCTTGATGCCGACACCGGTGAATCGAAGCCTGCCGGCGAACTCGGCAGCATCGCGGTCCGCCTGCCGCTGCCGCCCGGCAACTTTCCGACGTTGTGGAACGCCGACGACCGTTTCCTCAAATCCTATCTCAACACGTTTCCCGGATATTACGAGACGGGCGACGCCGGATTCTTCGATGAGGACGGCTATGTGTACATCATGGCCCGCACCGACGACGTGATTAATGTGGCCGGTCATCGGCTCTCGACCGGAGCGATGGAGGAAGTGCTCGCTGCCCATCCCAACGTGGCGGAATGCGCGGTGGTCGGCGTGGCGAATTCCTTGAAAGGGCAGGTGCCCCTCGCGCTACTCTGTCTGAATGCCGGCTGTGAACGCCCGCTCGATGAGATTCAGAAGGAGAGCATCGCGATGGTCCGGGAACGCATTGGCCCGGTAGCGGCGTTTCGCCTGGTCGCCGTCGTGGACCGCCTGCCGAAAACGCGGTCCGGCAAGATCCTGCGGAGCATCGTCGCCAAGATTGCAGATGGCGTCGAGTGGAAGATGCCGGCAACCATCGAAGATCCGGCGATACTCGATGAAATCGCCGACGCGCTGCAAGGGCTCGGTTTCCCGCGTTCCGCTTAGCCCCCCTTCCCGGTTCTCCCGGCGCGCGCGCGGCGGCGTTGCCGCAGCAGGTTCAGCCCTTCGACAAACGCCGCAAACGCCATCGCGCCGTAAATCGGCTCCCGCTGGAAGTGCAAGTGAAAACCGTCCGCAACCAGCGCCGCGCCCACAACGAGAAGGAATGCGAGCGCCAGCATCCGGGTAGTCGGGTTCTTGGCAACAAACCGGGAAATCGGTCCCGCCAGGACCGCCATGATTGCGACCGCAACCACCACGGCCGCGACCATCACCTCGAGCTGCTCCACAAGGCCGACAGCAAGAATCACGGAATCAAAGGAAAAGACCAGATCGATCAGTGCGATCTCGCCCACCACCGCGGCAAAGGCGCCCGAACCTTCGCGCACCTGCTTCGGGGCGTGGCCCCGTGTCACTTCGTCATGAATTTCCTGACTTGCCTTCACCAGCAGGAATACACCGCCCAGAAAGAGCACGATGTCGCGCCAAGAGGCGGTAAAACCGCCAACCGTGAACGCCGGTTCGGTCAGGCTGGCGATCCACGCGATGGAAGTGAGCAGCCCAATTCGCAGACCCAAGGCCATTGCGAGCCCGAAATTCCTCGCCCTTCTCCGCCGACGTTCCGGCAAGCGTCCCGCAACAACCGCGATAAACAGGATATTGTCGATGCCCAGCACCAACTCGAGCACGACCAGCGCGAAAAAGCTCGCCCATACGGACGGGTCAATCAGCATGTCAGAATGAAGGACGGGAGAATACGTCGAACTCTATTTTCCCACACCGTCGGACGGCAAATTGAAGAATGCGTCCGGATTTTCGGGCGACGGAGAAACGGGCTCCGCGTGCTCGATCTGCGTGCGCTGCTGCGTTAGCGTGAAATTCTCCAGACCTTCAAACGTTTTGACCGGGCGGGCTGGATCCTTGACCGGGGCAAGCGACTCGTCGCTTGACAGCAGGTTCCGCCGTTCCTCGTTCGAGAGCGCCTTTTGATCCGGCGATCTGGCCTTGCGACGGCTGGCAACCTGCACCGCTTCGTCCAAATCGATCTGCGAACATAGGCCGAGCGCCACCGGATCCACCGGCCGAAGATTGCGAATATTCCAATGGGTGCGGTTGCGAACCGACTCGATGGTGCTCTTGGTCGTGCCAACCAGCCTGATGATCTGATTGTTCGACAACTCCGGGTGGTAACGCAGCAGCCAGGCAATCGCGGCGGGTCGGTTTTGCCGGATCGCGACGGGCGTAAACCGGCCGCGCCGCAATTTCTGCTGCGGAGGAGGCGCTGCCGCAACATTGATCTGGAGCCGGGCCGCGGGATCCTTCTCGCAGCGGGCGATTTCCTCGCGCGTCAGCTGTTTGGCCGCCATCGGATCCATCCCCTTGATTCCGACGGCTACCTCCCCATCCGCGATGCCGTTCACCTCAAGAACGTGCATTCCGACGAATTCCGCGATCTGATCGAATGTCAGAATCGTGTTGTCCACAAGCCAAACAGCCGTGGCTTTCGGCATGATGGGGCGCGCCTCAGCCATGATTTCCACTCCACTTTTCGTGCACGTGACCCGGGCCAACCTCCGTCGCGTCGACCGCAGAGACTTCCGGTTCCGGTATCAATGTAGAACGGCCCCCGATGCAGTCAATTCCCGTCGATTTCCACTTCGAGCACGATTTTCCCGATGTGAGCAGAGTGCTCCATCCGTCGATGCGCGTCCGCGGCTTCCGCGAGGGGCACAATCGAATCCATGACCGGCGAAATCTGTCTTCGTTCAATCAGCGGCCAGACCTCACCCTCGAGTGCCGCCGCAATGGCTGCCTTGTCCTCGTCCGGCCTGGCGCGGAGCGTCGAGCCCTGCCATGTAAGCCGCTTGAGCATTGCCGGAGCCAGGTCCACGGTAACCTTCGATCCCCGAAGAAATGAAATATTCACAATCCGGCCGTCCCGCGCCGCGGCGCGGATGTTTCTGGGCACGTAATCTCCGCCGACCATGTCGAGAATGACATCGGCGCCGTGTCCCGATGTCACCTCCTTTGTCACCGCCACGAAGTCCTCTTCCCGGTAGTTGATCGCGCGTTCCGCCCCAAGTTCTTCGCAGCGCCTGCACTTCCGCTCATCTCCGGCGGTTGCAAGAACCCGCGAACCGAACGCGCGGCCCAACTGAATCGCCGTGGTTCCGATGCCGCTGCCGCCGCCATGCACAAGAAACCACTCGTCTTTCCTGAGGCCGGCACGTTCGAACACGTTGGTCCAGACCGTGAAGAAGGTTTCCGGAAGCGCCGCGGCTTCAGCCAGGGAAAGCGCGGATGGAATGGGAAGCGCATGATTCCACCGTGTCGTGGCGACCTCCGCATATCCCCCGCCCGGAAGCAACGCGGTTACGCGATCTCCCACGCTCCAGCGCTTGGCCCCCGGCCCCACCGCGCAAACAGTTCCCGCCGCTTCGAGCCCGAGCAAATCGCTCGCGCCCGGAGGCGGGGGATAGCTGCCCGCTCGTTGCAGCAGGTCCGCCCGATTGACGCCGACATAGGCGACCCGCATCGCGATCTCGCCTTCTCCGGGGTCGGGGTCCGGCCGTTCCGCGATGCGAAGCACCTGCGGTCCGCCCGGTTCGATGACTTCGACGCAACGCATCCGCTTCTCCCTCATCCATTCGCGCGCGATCTTGTCCGCGCGCTCCGAAGCGTAGCGGACTTGAGCTGACCGCAGGCGGCGGAAATGTCCCGGCCCCTTGGCATCCGCACCGGGGAGGAATAGCCCGCGCGGTTCACGATGGATGCGAACGCCTCGATTCGATTCCAGTCCGAGCATTCGTGAATTGCGCCGGGCCATGGGTTGAAGGGAATCAGGTTCACCTTGGAGGGAATGCCGGCGATGAGCTTCACGAGCCGGCGTGCATCCGAATCGGAATCGTTGACGCCCTTCAACATCACGTACTCGAACGTCATGCGCCGGGCATTCCTCGCTTGCTGATAGTTGCGGCAAGCCGTCAGCAGCGTCTCGATGTTCCACTTGCGGTTGATCGGAACCAGCAGGTCGCGAACTTCGTTTGTGGTCGCGTGCAACGAGACCGCCAACTGAACGCCGATCTCGTTCCCCGCCCGAGCGATCATCGGGACAACGCCGGAAGTGGACAAGGTAATCCGCCTCCTCGATATTCCGATCCCGGATGCACTCGCAATGATGGAGCAGGCGTCCCGGACATTCTCGAGATTGTAGAGCGGCTCGCCCATGCCCATGAAGACCACGTTCGAAAGGGTGCGGTCGCCGGAAGGGCGCTCTCCCCTGCCGGGCCATAGTCCAAGGTCGTCCCTGCATACCAGGAGTTGGGCGACGATCTCGCCGGCGGTGAGATTGCGGACCAGCTTTTGGGTCCCGGTATGGCAGAAGCTGCAGGTCAGGGTACAGCCCACCTGCGACGACACGCAGATCGTTCCGCGATTCTCCTCGGGAATGTAGACCGATTCCACTTGCGCGCCGTCGTGAAGCCCAAGCAAGTATTTTCTCGTACCGTCGCGGGAGACCTCTCTTCGAACGATCCGCGGGCGGGAGATTCGGAACCTCTCCTGCAAGAAAGCCCTGAAGTCCTTGGAAACATTAGTCATCGACGCGAATTCGACCGCGCCGCGATCGTATATCCAACCCCAGACCTGCTGCGCGCGCATGCGACACCCCGTTTGCGGAGTGCCGGCTTCCTGCAGCGCCGCCGACAATGCCGCCGGAGAGAGCCCAACAATGTCTGTTACTGCGCCGACGGGATTTACATCGCACACCGTCGACTCCGTCACCCGCGCCCTCCTCCGAAAATCCGATGAAGCGAGCAGTCTCGCTAATTCCGGTTACCTGCAGATCTCATTCGCTTTTTTCAGTGAAGCGGTGAAACCCATGAGCGAAAACGTGTCGGCGGTGTCCGTTCCGCGACTGGATGTCCCGCGCACGACCGCCTTCGCCCCCTTTCGAAAGGCCTCCACGATCCTGTCGTCTTCATCCGGCGAATCCGGCCACGCATTCTCTTCTCGTGTGAACATCTCGAAATTGCGGTCGCCAACCTGGACGGACACCAGGCTCTGCGCCTTGAAGGGGTATCCGGAGCGAAAACTGACCTCGTTGCGCACGCCTTTGCCCGGACGAATCGCGACCGTCAGATAGATGTCGCCGCGGCGAACATTCTTCCTCGAGGCCTCGGAATTCTTGGGCAGGGTGCTGGCCCAGCATATCAGCCCGTCGCTCGAACTCTCTGTATGGACTTTCCAATCCCGGAATGCCGCGACGACTTCCGCGTTCGCCTGTTCGGAGCAAAGCGCCCCGAATGCCAGCACGCTTGCGAGAATGCCGACTCCGTAGCGTGAGTATTTCATGATCTGCCCGATCTGCAATTACCTATCCGCCGGACCGGAGCATCTTCGCCGGACGCCTTGCCGATCCCACGTTTCCGATCAGATATACGGGAATCCGCCATCCGAGCGCAAGAGCGAACACCGGGAATGGACGCGGCCACCGTTCGATGTTACGGAAGAATGAATAGCCGATGCACGCGGTTTTCCCGGCACTGAGAGTCCTTCCATGAGAACCATCGAATACTATTTCTCCCTGCTTTCCCCCTTCAGCTATCTGGCCGGCGACCGACTCGAACGGATTGCGAAGGGAAATGGCGCAGGAATTGCATACCATCCAGTCGACATTGTCACGATCGGCAACGAAACGGGCTGGACGCCTCCTGCGAAACGCCACCCCGCCCGCGCCGCCTATCGGTTGCAGGATCTCGCCCGACTCGCAGCACGGGAAAACCTGCCAATAAATTTGCGCCCGGCGCACTGGCCAACGAACGCCGGCCCTGCTTCGGGCACCGTCGCCGCGGCAGTGCTGGCGGGAGAAGATGTGGCTCCCCTGGTGCGCGGATTTCTCGGCTCCGTATGGGCCCAGGAACGCGACATTGCCGACACGGATACCATTGCCACCGTTCTCGCGGAGAATAGAATCGCGCCTTCGGCGCTCGCACCTTATCTCGATGAGGGCGACGAACGATTCCGCACCGACACCCGGGAAGCACCCGGACGGGGCGTCTTCGGAGTTCCGTTCTACATCGTTGATGATGAGCGGTTTTGGGGGCAGGATCGTCTCGACGAGCTGAAGCACTATCTCGCCACCAGCGCCTAGACTAGCCATTCAACCCGAGACAAGGAGGCAACAATGTTTCGAGCTCTCGTTCTTGACCGAAATGAGGATGGCGACGTAACGCACGAAATCCGTGAACTTGAGGATTCTTCGCTACCCGAAGGCGGGAATGTTACGGTTGCAATCTCGCATTCGAACCTGAATTACAAGGATGGACTTTGCCTCGGGGGCCTGGGCGGACTGCTGCGCAACTACCCGCACGTGCCCGGTGTGGACTTTGCCGGCAAGGTCGAGGACTCCGACGATCCCCGATATTCCGTCGGAGACTCGGTGGTGTTAACTGGTTGGCGGGTTGGAGAAGTCTGGTGGGGGGGTTACGCGGAAAAGGCGCGTGTAAAAGCAGACTGGCTGGTGCCTCTTGCCCAAGGGCTTGGCGTACGACAGGCCATGGCGGTCGGGACCGCCGGATTCACTTCGATGCTGGCGGTGGACGCGCTTGAGAGGCATGGACTTGCGCCGGAAAGAGGACCGGTGCTGGTGACGGGCGCCGCGGGAGGGGTTGGGTCCGTTGCGGTCGCGATTCTGGCCCGGCGCGGCTACGAAGTGGCGGCCGTCACCGGACGTCCCGAAACCGAAACCTATCTGAAAGAACTGGGCGCTTCCTCGATACTGGCCCGTTCTGAACTGGGTGAACCCTCGAAACGACCGCTGGAATCGGAGACCTGGGCGGGCTGCGTCGATGCAGTGGGGGGCGTGATGCTCGCCCGCGTGCTGGCGCAAATGAAACGCAGTACTGCCGTCGCCGCCATCGGCCTTGCGGGCGGGGTCAAGCTGGAGGGCACCATCATTCCGTTCCTGCTGCGCGGCGTCAGCCTGCTCGGAATTGACTCCGTGATGCAGCCCTACGAGAACCGGGTGCGGATCTGGAACCGCATTGTCGAGGACCTCCCCTTCGACAATCTGGAGAAAATGATCCAGCCCGCAGGACTTGCGGACTTGCCGGAACTTGGCCGGAGCATCCTGAAAGGCGGTGTCCGGGGCCGGGTAGTGGTCGACGTGCGGACCTGACCGCCCTGCGCCTGAACATGCG
Organism: Rhodobacterales bacterium; assembly: GCA_965219495.1. Taxonomy (GTDB): domain Bacteria; phylum Pseudomonadota; class Alphaproteobacteria; order Rhodobacterales; family CAZPXZ01; genus CAZPXZ01. The sequence continues at coordinate 3,856,043 of OZ244777.1, read as the reverse complement.
CGTAGTCGGCGGCCGGCTCCGGGGGCGGCCTCTCGCCGCGCCATCGACGCATATCGGGGGGCTCCGGCCCACTTCGGACCGGACGCGCGAGTCCATCTTCAACCTACTGTTGCACGGTGGATATGCGAATCCGCCGCCGCCCGAAGGCATGCGCACGCTGGACCTGTTCGCGGGTACCGGCGCGTTGGGCATCGAAGCGCTTTCGCGCGGCGCGGTGCACTGCGTATTTGTCGATACCGGACCTGACGCCCGCGCCATCATTCGGAGGAATCTCGATCGCCTCGGCCTGAACGGGCATTCCCGGATCTTCCGTCGCGACGCATGCAAATTGGGGGCGCCCCGCGGAAAACCATTCGATTTGACCTTTCTCGATCCACCCTACTGCACGGATCTTGCGGCGCGTGCACTCCGGTCCGTTCGGGACGACAGTTGGTTGAACCCGGGTGGATTTGCGGTGATTGAGACGGAAGCGGACACCAACTTCGAAGGTATCGCGGGATGGGAAATTCTCGATCGCCGGCGCTACGGGGGAACCGCCGTCCAGGTCCTGCGACTTGAGAAGAACTGATTTCGCTCCGAAGACGGTCGTGCCGCGCCGCTCTCCAGTTCCGTTGTCCAATCGATCCGACCCGAACACCGATCCGCCTGCCGGCGCTCCGCGCCATTCGATCTCTGGCGCACCCGTGTTCGAAAGCTGGAATGCCGCCACGATCAACGGCTCATGATGGAACGTCTGGCGTCCCGCGAGACGCCATGCAGGCTACCAGCCTTGGATTCGCCCGCGTCCGCCGCCAACGGGCGCCTCGGCTCCCTTCCAGACCGAGCAACCAGCCGTACCCGCGGACCGAGCGACTTGCCGTACCCACCCAAGAAACGGCGGCCCGTACCGGATCGCTCCCGACGGCAGGCAACTGCCGTCAGTGCACTGGAATGCGGATGACGATAGCACCCATCACGTCACCGACTTCCGCGTCGGTGCGGGGGGAATCCTTGTGGTTGTTGTGGCAGATCATTCAGACCTCGGCGACCGCATAGTCGAGATAGACCGCGGAAATTTAACGCTGGCCGCCCAGTTCCTCTTCCCCGTAGAAATTCTCTCCGGGATTGTCGGCGACGTATTGGAGGCCATCCTTCTCCAGTTCCGTTCCGGGACCGTTCTTCTTGTTGATCGGCTGCAACGAAAGCAGCGAATAGGAGAAGTCTTCCGTTTCGTCGGCCACCATTTCTGCTCCGAAGCGGAACATTTGCGCGGACAACGGCAATGCCGAATCGTCTTCGAAGTGTTCGGACGCGGTGATGATCTTCTCCTCCTCGGTAAGACGCTGCACCACCATCCGCGTGTACGCCGCGCGGTCGGAGGACATCAGCAGATACAGCATGTCCGCGACCTGCCGCTAGGAGATGCCTTCCGCCGCGGTCCCGGCCGCGATCATGGCCGCCAGTGCCGCAGCCGCGAACACGGCGAGGCAGCGTGATCCTCGCCTTATCGCATTCCTCCTGGCCAACACCCTCGAACCAGGTCTGCCCGGAGCCGTTCAGCCCCGACCTCCTGTACGCTCTCCGCGACACGTCGCAACGCCCGCTCGATGCTCTCAACTCGAATATCGGGCGTTCCCCGGAAATTCCGTTCGATCAGGCCAGCATCGGCGAGCGAATCAAACGCGAAGCCAAGGCCGTGACAATCCAGGCAAACCGTCCGGATCATTTTCTCGTTCGGCCGCAGATTATCATTCTGGTTGTGATCGGTCACGACCTTTCCGCGGCGCTCGTACTTCGCAAGATGACACGTCGCGCAACTCACGCCTGTTACCGGCGGCGTATCCCCGGACAGTTCGGTGCGCCACGCCGCGTATGCGAACTGCAAGAATAGGCCCGGCTGTGTGGATCGTCGTGGCAGGATGCGCAGGCTTCAACCGCAGCTTGCTCAATGTCGACCGCGTGCGGCCGGTGGCAAGCGCCGCAATCGAGCGATCGGTGCGCGGCATTCGCCCGCATCGGGAGACGAGCCTCGGCAACGGTCATCCGCGCCTGGAGCGGCGAGTCCGCGATCCACTGCGTGAGCGCCTCGGGCAATCCGCCGCCAAGGCCGACGTTTTCAAGCCTGCGGCGCGGGTCACGGGGTTTGGCAAGTTTCGGATGCCGGCAAATACCGTGCCGGCGCAGGGCGAACGTCTTCGTTTCTTCCTTGTGGCAGTGCCCGCAGACCGTCATGTCGGGCGCAACGATCCAATCATCCTCAATCTCCTCCCTCGTGGCGTCGGTTCCAACCGTTGGCGCATGGGCAGCCGGCGCAGTTCACCTCCGCCGCCGCGTGGCCCGAATCCGCCCAATGATCGAGGATCTCCCGATCTGCGCGCGCGGCCTTGGGAGCCACGGCATCGTCCATTTGGATCGCCATCTCCGGGTGCGGCTTCCACGCACGGTAAAGCGCGGACAGAGCATGCACGGGCCTCGACTGGATCCACGGCTGATGCGCATGCTCGACCAGATAGTCTTCATAGAGCGCGCGATTGTCGTGGTAATTGTTGCAGTCCGCCGTCGCGCATGTATCGAATGTCAAACCTGCGTGACTCGACCGGTGCCGCCGGACGTCCTGTTCGCACTCGGCGTGACACGCTGCGCAGAAATCCATCGCCATCGTCACCGCACCCGCCCGCGTGACTTCCGGCCGGTGTTCCACATGACAAGTCGTGCAAAGACGCGCATCGAGCCTTTCCCAATAGACTGCCATTCTCGGACTGCGGAACGCCTTGCGTGGATGACTGTCACTTCCAGCCTTGAGTTCATTCTCGTGACAGTTGCGGCAAGCGATGTTCATCGCCTTCTCCGCTGCCTTCGCATCGGCGAAAGCCGGCACCGCATGGCAGGACTCGCAAGCCATTTCGATTTGGTTGTGTGCATCCGTGGTTTGGCCGACCAGGAGTGTGGACCTTGCGCTGGCGATGAGCATCCAGGTCAACACCAACGCGACGGCGACTGCTGTCGCCAGCGCCCAAACGGTCACGAAGAATGCCTTGCGTGTCACCTGCCCACCGCATCAATGGAGATAGACGATGAGAACATGGATGATGACAAGAGCCGGCAATGGATAGAGCAGGACGACATGCAGCTTCATCACCGCCTGCCGAAACCTGTTCGCCGGGACAATCCCGATGCTTCTGAGAAACGTCGATCTGCCGATCGAGACTCCGGAGAGTGCGCCGCAAAGCGGCACCACGAGGTAACAGCCCATAAGTACAGCGTTGAGATTTGCGCCGAGACGGAAACCGGTATGGGCGAAGAGGACGAGCAGACAGCAAATGCCGAACCCGGCATGGGCGATCCGCAACCCGTGGTAACCGCCCAGTCGAGTCACCGGCCGCGATTTCATCAACCACGCTGCGACCAGCACGACACCGCTCAATCCCGGAAGCAGGTAACCGCACTACTGTTGCCAGAGTTCGTCGAACCATAGGCGTTCGGCAAGTGTCGGCCCGAGTCGGTCCGGAATAGGGACACGCGGCGCCAGAATCGTTGCGGCCGCGAACAGACCACCGACGGCGGATAGAATCAGCAGCGCTTTCCGGAACCGCATAATTCGCTCTCGGGCCGCCAGCATGATGTTGCGCTCGATTTTGGCGATCGAACTCGAAACCTCGCGTCCGATCAAATCCATCTTGCGCAGCCGTTCGATCCGCGGGCCGGCATGCTCGACTTCCCGACCGGGGAAAAGCTCGGGAAGGATGCTGCAAGCCCGCACCAGGCAGATCAAGGCGATCTCGCGGGAGTCGGGGATATCGTCGGAAAGCAAAGACGCCCTTGATCCGCCGTTTGATCACTCGTGCGCCGTCAGGGTCGATCAATCGGTACGGAGAGCCGAAGGACCAAGGAATTCTCTTCTCTCTCCGTTCCAGAATGCCTCGCTCTACGAGGCTTGCCAACGCCAACTCCCGAATGCTCGTTGCCCCGTCGACGGACAGTTCACGCACCCATGCCTGGGTCTCCAGTTCTTCCCGTCGGGAAGCGACCTTCGTCAGGACAAGGTCCGACATGGCATTGCCGGTCGGGGTGGCGTCATTCACCACCAGCGACTGCAGATCGGTGTCGATCCGATATGCGAACGCCAGGTCCATCAGCACGGCGCCGGCCAGGGCGCACTCGACGGCGCCCTCCTGTAACGGAATCATCGAGCCGTCCTCTTCATTGAGAAGCAGGAGGACAAGCTCTTCCGCAATCGTCAGCATGGTGTTTTTCGATTCGTTCCCTGCAGAGAGCGTGCGCAGGCCTGGACTAACGGATGACGACGGAAAAATCCGAAGGCTGCGGTTCCAGGCAGTTCGGACGCCCTCCAAATCCAATCGTTCGCGGCCATCGGGAATTTGCCCCACGGGAATCTTCCGGCTCCACGCATCTCGCCAACCGTCGAACCCCTACCTCTCGGGAATTCGCCGCCACTGACCGGCGGTCGGAACGAGAAAACCCGGAACGCTGTGCTTCCTCAGCGTTTCGATCCTGCCCAAATGCTGGCGACGTATCGAAAATGTCCTCGACCGAGCCATGACCCAAGCCTCTTCCTCGAAGACCTAGAATTCACTCTATGGTTTGACTCTATCCTGGCAAACGGTCGGAGACGATTTACGCGCCGCGTTCGACGTCGTGGAAACCGAATCGAGACTGAAGGCACGCTCTCGAGGCGCGCCAATACGCTTTTGGTCTTCGGGCGATTTGGCCGACGCGGGTCTGTGGAGTCCTGGTGAGCGCCCGGCCCACCGCCACGAAAAGCGCAAATTTCGATCGAAGGCTTGGGCAAAGAGGTCTCTATGGCATTACGGACGATTGACTCCGGCGACTTCCGGGTCGGTGAAGCGGCGCTCCGTCACCCTCTGCGAAGAGCTCGTTGGCAACCTTTACGCATTGATAAGGTGCGACCGTCAGAATATGGGTAAGCGCTCATGAGTTCACAGGATAGTTCAACTGCAAACACGGTGTTTGTTCTTGGCGCTGGGTTTTCTGTTGATCAGGGCTATCCATTAGCTCGTACAATGAAGGACGAAATAATTTGTTTTTTGAACCGAGAGCAGGTTCCTTGGCGAGGGTACATGGAACCGGGAGACGGTGGATTTGAGGAGGGCCGGTTTCGCGCTGGCCTCAAAATGATAGAGGATGATGGCGAGTTACAGTTCGAAGAACTCTTGTTGAAACTCTCGGAGCGAACGAGGCAGGTCGAAATAGACCCCTTCTTTGCTACTCACTTCATGCTTTGCCTCGGCGCACGGCTACGCCTCAGGGAGATCTACAATTCGATTGATGAGGTCAAACCAGCTTATTCGAGTTTTGCTGCTTGGTTTCGCACAGACTGGCAACAACACGGTGTCATCTCGTTCAACTGGGATCTTCAGGCAGAGCGGGCCCTTAGTCACGTGGGCGTTCCATGGCACTACTCCCTAAATGCGCAAGGTAGACTGCCAGTTATCAAGCCGCATGGATCGATCAACTGCAGCAGGCATCGCCAAGAAGACCTTTATGCACACTATCCTAACTGGCAGGCGGTCGGTAACACTAAGCTCTCGTTTGATGCCCAATGTCCACTAGCGGATCCCAACTTGGACGAAAATGTACCAAACCTGAACTTTATGCTGTTCCCGGGAGATAGTGACCTACCGGAATCCCATGACGATATGCAACTGTTGTGGCAAGATGCTGCCCAACTCGTAGACAAGGCGGAGAAGATTGTTTTTATTGGATATTCGTTTCCCGACTACGACTGCTACCCTCGACAGTTTTTTCGAGAGTGGGTCCGAGACAAGAAAATTGTCGCTGTTAACCCGTCAAGATACGATCTAGACAAGTTCCCTTTGATCTTCGACACCGAGGGCGTCGAGATAGAGTTCTGTGAAGAAAAATTTGGAGACTGCCCGTACGCTCAGCCCGTCACTGGAACGCCGCTTCAACAGGGTCCGCATTCGGCCGCCACTATTCAGTAAGCCATGGATTTGATTAGATTCCTGATTGCGGACCCTGCGCACCGCTTTCTTCTGCACTGGCGACACGCAACCATTTACTGTTACGGGACTTTCTTAGGTTCTGAGGGTCCGTAATCAGTGCAGCATAATTTGGTCCGCTCTACCAAGTGCGTGGGCGGCATGGTAAGCCTTCGGTCAGGCTGTGGAACCGTCCCGCCGGCGGGTGAGACCGGCGCGCGCAGTAACGATTCTGCTGGCGCAATGGACGTTCACCAACTCTGTCCGCCGCCCCGCCCCGGTGTGACCGAAGGGTTACGCGGCATGCGCCCGCATGACAGGCCTACAATCGGGTGAAATCCGGTTGCGAAATGATGACGGCCTGATTGAGAGCCAATCATTCGGGTTGTGTTGAAGGTTGAAAAACATTGTTATAACAGTTAGTTAGTGGGTTTCTGAGGGGGAGGAAGCGCACAAGACCGGCATAATCCTGGAATCCGTTTTATTCCGGGTTGATCTCTGGTCGGAGCAAGAGTTGCCTTGCTTTCAGGACGCTCCGAGCGATATGGCATTTGATTTCCCGGAATAATCCGGTCGTCTTTTCCCGCTGGCACTGTCGCCAGAAGGATAGAGAAGACCGATGTCGACTGAATACTTTTTCCCCACGCTGCGGAGCCAGCAGCTTGGTGCGGGAACGGCTGAGGTGTTGAGAATGGCGCCGGATAACCGGTTGGCATCCTGAGCGGACAGTCTCTCCAGCGCCACCGCCCGCGTCTCGAAGCGCTCCGCGAGAAAGGCGTGAACGATGGGAAGATAGTACACCACCGTCACCGAACTCATACCCGGCTCGTTGACGAGGAAGTGTTCGTACGTGCGTTCGATTCGCCCGACCGGACTGTCGACACCGGAATCCGGAAAGCTGGCAGGAATCCGGCCCTGGTCGTGCAAATAGTTCAACAGTTGCCGATTCGTCGCCATTGCGTATCGCGGCCTGCTTCGTAGTCCGCGCGTAAGCAAGAAAGCCTCAAACCACTACTCGTCGAGAGCCTCGACGCCAAGCCCTTCCTACTCCAGCCAAGAACTGAGATTCCGAACAAGCCGAAGCTCGCCCCTGACTGACGGCTGGGCGTATTCCTCCGCCAACAGCCGGTTAGCGAAACAGATTTCCAGGGTGCGTATCGTTGGCGGCCTCGCGCCGCACTCCGAGCACACCTGCGACGTGTTGCGGGGGTTCACCTTCCGCGCCCAGCCGCCAGCCTCTTCCACTTTGTAGCTGAGGATTCCATTGAATTGAACGTGAACCACTGCTGTTCCCGGATCGTTCTGTTGAGCGGTTTCCTGTGATTGCCCCCGTTGCTGGACATTCCCTGTCTGTTCAGTTCCTCGATACAGAATTTCGAGCATTGGTTGTTTACCCAACGCGCGCGTGGTTTCGTGGATCGCGGCGCGCTTCCGCACCCGCACCCGTTGCCATTTTTTCGCAAGCAGGATCACCTTCTTGCGGCGAGAGTTCGATCCCTTCCGCGCGCGGGAGACCGCCCGCTGGCGTTTCCGGAGCTTCCTGCGGTCCAGCTTCCGCTTCGGGATCGCCGCGCCGTTCGAAAGCGTGAAGCGGCTCTTCACTCCCGCGTCGATGCCGACGGCAACGCGGGGATCGACGGATACCGGGATTTCCCGTTTCGTGATGAAATTGAATCCGGACCCGGACCGCGGTCTTCACGATCCGGATTGCCTTGACCCGGCCGTCTACGTCTCCACGAGAGCGGAAGTCACCGATCCCCTTGATGCGGACCTGGTTTCACCCGCCGGATTTCTGAACGGCCGTCGGGGGAATCTCGAAGGACTGGATACGGCCACGGTCCTTGGAACGGGGGAACCCCGGCGCCTCCCCCGGCTTGCGCGCGGCGAAAGAACGCCTGGAACGCCTTGTCAAGGCGGCGCAGCGAGGATCGCTGGACCGAAACCAGGGAACCACTGCATCCGTTGATGTGTTTCCGAACCTCCGCCAGGGATTTGCACTGTTTGTAGAAGGAAATCGATTTCCCGCATTTCGTGCATGCGTCGATCCGTTTCACCAATGCGGCGTTGTACAGTTCTCGCTGCTGTTCAAGGAAACTATCCAGTTCTCGATGTGCTTGCGGCAAGAGCTGTACCCTGTACCGGATCGTGCGCATAATGACGCTGTTGGCAGGACGGGGCATGGCGCACTCATGTTCGGTCTGCCGCGGCGGGTGTTTGAGCACTCCCGCGACTGCCAACACCCCGACCGATCTTGGCCATCCTGTCAATTGCGCGGTGGTCGCTACCGTATATGAGTCCCTTTGGATTCTGCAGCGGCAGGCGACCGCGAGTTTTCGCAATTCAGGGGATTCGGTTGTCCCTATCCAATCAAAACAGGTAGGTATGTTTCCGGCCTCACGCTCCTAGCCTGCCGAGTGATTCCTATGCAGCAATTCAAGCAGGCAACTTCGCGCACCTTGCCCGTACTCCTGGCCCTCGGGGCCGCAATCATGTGGGGTGTCTGGTGGGCACCAATTCGTTTGCTCGAAGAAGCCGGAATGCAGGGGATTTGGGCGAACATCGTGATGAACTTCGGGGCGCTACCGGCTATCTTGCTGGCAAATTTCCTCCCGCCATACAAGCGGTCGATCAGTTCCAGGGCCTTGCTGGGCGCCTTGGGCATGGGAATCTCTATCACCCTCTACGGATCTGCGCTCGCCTTCACCGAAGTCGTTCGCTCCGTGCTATTCTTTTATCTCGCGCCCGCGTGGAGCATTGCAATCGAGTGTTTGTTTCTCGGGCGCAAATGGACCTGGCGAAGCGTAACCGCACTGGCTCTGTCCTTTTCGGGCGTAATCACAATATTTCAGGGGGAGATCTCGCTTTCCGGATGGAACATCGGGGATATCATGGCCGTCGGAGCTGGACTCGCTTGGTCGGCAGGAGCGGCGCTGGTCTTCACGACACCCTCGCCGGGCACGCACCGCCTGGCGCTCGCAGCTACCGTCGGAGCTCTCTTGTCCGGAGGGTTGCTGGCCCTGCTGATGGATTCTGCAATCGAATCCGCGCCTGATATCGCGGCGATAGTCGCCGCCCTTCCGCTCGCTTTCGGTTCCGGTCTGCTGTATCTCGCCCCTATCATCCTGATTACTCTCTGGAGCGCCATCCGGTTGCCTCCCGCCACCATGAGCTTCCTGCTTACCGCGGAAATTGTTTCCGGGGTCGGATCGAGCACGCTGTATCTCGGCGAACGATTCGGCTGGGTCCGCGCGGCCGGCGCGATCCTCGTGTCTCTCGGCGCGATTGTGGAAACCGCCCTTTTGCCCAAGTGGCGGCATCGGTGAACGGTCGAGGAAACCATCCACCACCGGATCAATTCGCTGGAAGCGACGGACGGCTTTGAATATGTAGATAGCCACTATCCAAGCTGGACACCTCCATGAAAAGCGCCGTTACTTCCCGGGAAATCGACGCCATATCCTCGGGCTATGACCCAAGGCCCGGGCACTCGCATTCCCTCCATGCAGAGGCCTATACCGATCCGCGCTGGTTCGATCTTGAACTAGAGGCGATCCTTGCCCGAAGCTGGCGTTGGATTTGCCATGTCGAAGCGCTCCGCGAGCCAGGCTCTTTCGTCGCAACGGAGGTGGCTGGCCGGCCGGTGTTCGTGGTGCGCGACCTGAATGGAGGCTTGCGCGCCTTCTACAACGTATGCAAACACCGGGCGCATGAATTGCTGCAGGGCGCGGGACGCACGAGGCGAATCACCTGTCCCTATCACGCATGGACCTACGACCTTTCCGGCCAGCTTGTGCGCGCCCCGGGAACCGAGAAACTTGCCGGCTTCGATCCGTCTTCGATCTGCCTCACTCCGGTTCGGGTCGAAGAGTTCTGCGGGTTTGTGTACCTGAACCTGGATTCCGGCGCAAAGCCGCTTTCGGAGCAGTCGGGCAATCTGTCCTCCGAGATCCACGAATGGGCGGCGAATATCGGGAATTTGACCTTCGCGCACCGCTTGAACTACGACATTCGTTCCAACTGGAAAACCGTTGTGGACAATTTTCTCGAGTGCTATCACTGCCCGGTCGCCCACAAGGACTTTTGCACCCTCGTGGACATGGACAGCTACCGGGTGACAACCCACGGGATTTATTCCAGCCACATGGCGGAGGCCGGTAATTCTCCGAGCGCGGCCTATCCGATGGAGGATGCCACGGTACGGGTCCATGCGGTTTGGTGGCTCTGGTCGACGACGTGCCTGATGCGCTATCCCGGCCACGGGAACTTCCTGGTAATGAACATCATCCCCGCCGGACCTGAGCGCACGCTCGAGACCTACGACTTCTATTTCGAAACGGCCGAGCCGACCGAAAACGAGCGGCAGGCAATCCGCTACGTCGACGAGGTTCTCCAGGTCGAGGACATTTCCCTGGTCGAGAGCGTGCAGCGAGGCATGAAGACACCCGCGTTTCGCCAAGGCCGCATCGTGCATGACGGAAGCGGATCAGGTCAATCGGAACTCGCGGTGCACCATTTTCACGGGCTGGTGCTCGACGCCTATTTAGTGCCTGTGCAAAAAGGTCATAAATCATTTCATATCAATAGGTTGTGGCCGGTTTTGGGTTGCGAAGATTGGCCCCAGGCGTATAATTCCAGGCAAAATTCAGGCGAAATCGGTCGGATGGGCGGTATCTTCGCGATGGGTCGCTCGTTCCGGCGGAGCAGAGACGAGGGCGAGGGCATGAGAACAATCCGGGAGCCGTTGGTTCGGCTTGGCGAAATTGCCATCGAGGACATTGAGATTGACGCGGTCTGCCGGGATGACATCCCGGCGGTGTTGCGGGGCATCCAGCACCTGTACTGCAACGAAGCGTTGCGCCAGCAGGTTTTCGACCTGCTGGACGCGCATTTTCTTCCGGGCGTGAACCGGGGGCTTGGGCGCCCGGGCATGGATTTGTGGCGGATTTTCGTGCTGGCGACGCTGAAGCAGGGCATCGGGTGCGACTACGACCGTCTGCAGGACCTTGCCAATCGCCACGGGACGGTTCGGGAGATGCTCGGCCATTCGGGGCTTGACGACCACCACCGGTACGAGCACCGAACGCTGGTGCGCAATGTCTCGCTGCTGACGCCGGAGCTTCTGAACAAGATCAACGAACTGGTGGTGAAGGCGGGCCACGCGCTGTTCGGGCAGGAGCCGGAAGCGCCGCTGCGGGCGCGGGCCGATTCCTTTGTGGTGGAAACCGACGTGCACTATCCGACCGACGTGAACTTGCTGTGGGACGCGATGCGGCGCCTGATCCGGGTTTGTGCGGAGCTGGCTTCAGCCTTCGGGCTTGGCGGCTGGCGGCAGAGCCGGCATCTGCGCCGGCAGGTGAAGCGGCTGTTCAACAAGATCCGCAATTCCCGGCGGCAGAGGCGGCATCCGGACCGCGTGCGCGCTTACCTGGAGCTTTGCCGGTCGCTGGTGGCGCGGGCGGAACGGCTGCGGCGGGAACTCGAGGCGGCCGGGGCAGAAGCATGGGACATCGATACCGTGCAAGGACTTATGGATCATGCGCTTCGCCAGATCGACCAGATCGACCGGCGGCTGCTGCAAGGCGAAGCGATCCCGCATGAAGAGAAGGTGTTCTCCATCTTCGAGCCGCACACCCGCTGGTGCGCGAAGGGCAAGGCCGGGCGCTTGGTCGAACTCGGGGTTCCGGTCTGTATCGTCGAGGACCAGCATCAATTTGTCCTGCACCACCGTATCTCGTGGGAGGACGACGACGTGGATGCGGCGGTTCCGTTGCTGTCGGAGACCCTCGCCCTGTTTCCGTCGGTGCGGGGCTGCAGCTTCGACCGCGGCTTCCACAGCCCGTCCAACCGGGTGCGGCTGGACGCGCTGCTGGAGTGCAACGCGCTGCCGGCGAAGGGCACGCTTTCACAGAAAGCGCGGGAGCGCGAGGCGCGCCCCGAGTTCGCTGCGGCGCGGCGGCAGCATCCGGCGGTGGAATCCGCCATCCACAACCTGGAATGCCGCGGCCTGGACCGGGTTCGCGCGCACGGCAGGGATGGCTTCGCTCGAACGGTCGCTCTCGCAATCCTTGCTGCAAATCTGCACCGGATTGGCCTGGCGCTGCAGAGAGCCGAGCGGGACAAGATCCGGAATCAGCGGCGCCAAGGCATCCGCCGCGCCGCCTGACTGCGGCCGGCCGAGCCAACGCCGTCGGCATGCGCCCCGGCTCTGGCCGGGCCCCCCTTCCTCATGGCGGAAGATCGCCGGCATCCTCGAAATTCGCGCGAAACCGGCCCCCAACCGTTCATTCACGGCGCAAGGGGCCGAATCCCGTGCCAGGCACCTGGGCCGGAAACGTCGCGCTGGGTTCAAAACCCGGTATTTTGGCACGGACACTATTTACGGGTCAAACACACGTGAGCGGACGCCTCGCAGGCAAGACCGCCTTCGTGACCGGCGGCGCCGGAGGAATCGGGCGCGCGATATGCGCCCGGTTTTCCGCCGAAGGGGCCAGAGTCGCCGCCGCCGATATTTCGGAGGCGGCCCTGCCGCCCGGAATCCCTTGCATCCGTTGCGATGTTGCCAGCGAGTCCTGTGTCGCCAGCGCCTTCAAGGAACTCCGCAAGACCTATTCTGGCCTGGATATTCTCGTGAACGCGGCGGGAATCGAAATCGAGAAGACCATCGAGGATACGTCTGTCGAGGAATGGAACCGGATCTTCGCCGTCAATGCAACGGGAACGTTCCTCGTCTCGAAATACGCCCTGCCCCTTCTTCGAAATTCCCCGGCCGCCAGCGTAATCAACTTTGGCTCGTATGACGGATTCATCGCCGACCCATCGCTCGCCGCCTACTGCGCAAGCAAGGGAGCGGTGCATGCGCTCACCCGCGCCATGGCATGCGACCATGGGCCGCAGGGCATTCGCGTGAACGCGATCTGTCCCGGATTCGTGGATACGCCAATGCTGCAGAGTTTCCTCGGGGGAGACGGCGACATTCATACGCTGCAGGACGCGGTTCGCGAAATTCACCCGACACGAACCTACGGGACTCCCGAGGACGTCGCCAATCTGGCGCTCTGGCTGGCCTCGGACGAGGCGCGCTACGCATCCGGCCAATTGTGGGTGCTCGACGGCGGCCTGACCGCACAAGTGCAGCAGATACGCCTTCCATGACCGGATCAACCGCGATCAGAGGAGTCGCCGGCCAGACGGCGGTTGTAACCGGAGGAAGCCGCGGAATTGGCCGGGAGATTGTACTCTTACTCCTGTCGGCGGGCGCCCGCGTCATGACTTGCGGGCGCGGGCGACGGCCCTCCGATCTTCCGGATCAAGTCGCCTGGCTGACTGCGGACATTGCGGAATCCGCGAATGCCGAACGACTTCGCAAGGCAACCGAGTCGAAGTTCGGGCCGGCGGCAATTCTCGTCAACAATGCCGGAATTCAGCTGGAAAAGTCCGTTGCCGAGAGTACGGACGAGGATTGGGAGCTCGTGATCGGCACCAACGCGCGCGGCGTCTTTCATACCTGCCGCGAATTTCTCCCCGGCATGATCGCTTCAGGCAAAGGCGCGATCGTCAATATCGGCTCGATCTCCGGCAACGTCGCCGATTCCTCCATGGCGCTCTATTGCGCTTCAAAGGGCTTCGTGCATGCGCTCACTCGTTCCATCGCCATCGATCACGGTCCAGCCGTTCGTTGCAACGCGGTGGCGCCAGGCTGGATCATGACAGGCATGGCCAGCGCCGCATTCGGGATGGCAACGGATCCGGCCACCGCCAGGAAAGACGCGCTCTCCCGTCACGCCGCCGGCCGATTTGGCGGTCCGGAAGATGTCGCCCGCCTGGTCATCTGGCTGTTGTCGGACGACGCGTCCTTCGTAACGGGTCAGTGCTTCACGGTGGACGGGGGAGTAACCGCCGCGTCGCCGATTCAACCCGGCGTTTTCTGATGCGGAATACCGAGATTGCGATTCTTGGGGCAATCGTCTTCTTTCTGATGGCGCCTGCGCCTTGATTCACCTCCGAGATCGCCCGCATGGCGGGATCGTGCCTGCCGCCGGAATTCGATGGGAACAACCCGGGCCGTTGCCTGAACCTGTTTGGCGAACACTGGAGAGCGTTCATCCCGCCCTGACTCGAATCGCCGCAGCCCCCGGCTTGATTAGGGCCTGCTCCACGCGCATTCTGCCAGCGTAACAAGTCGATTGTCCGCCAGGTACTCGACCCGGTATGTGCAGTCTCCGGTGATGTTCGCATAGATTCCGGTGCCGCCCAGAATTTCGGCGCTGCCCTCGCCACCTCCGCCAGTCCCAATGTCACCGGCGCTCCTCTTCCCCACCATGTGCAGAATGTCGCCCGATTCGGCGACAATGGTGCAGGGAGCCTCAAGGTCGATGCCGGCGCTCGTTATTTTCGCGTAAGACAGGCACGTTATCCGGTCGCTTTCACCTTGCGCGAACGGGCCGCCAGTGCTCGCAACTATAGTGCTGGTGCCCTCCAACGCCCCGCCGACGATGGTCCCAAGAGCATGATTCAACGTGACTTGGCTGTTAACATAGCTTTGGACCACGCTGAAGTTGCCATTTTCTTCCGCGACAGCGGCTTGGAACGTCCCGAAGACGCCTGCCGAAACCACCATTGTCGTGGCAATACGCCTGACTGAATACATTTTGGTCTCCTCGCTTTTCAATGGGCTACGCCAGGAGAATAGGGTTCGCCATCCTTCGCAGCAAACACGGAGCACGCGGTGTCACCGGCCTGCGGCGACCCAGGAATCGTTCATGTTTTGACGGAGTTCCAGACTCGCCAATTCGGCTTGGCCTCGGCGGCGACGAATCTGCCTCCCGCGACCAGTTTGACGCACGCGCCGAGCACCAATGTGCGCCTCGCTTCCCATTCGGCGGCCATCACACGATTTTATCAGCAGGGCGGGATTTCAAAGGTGTCAGTGTCTCACTTGCGCCACGCGGCGCGCAGTAACCGGGGGCTGGCTCGCTTATCCAGAACTACGGTCTGTTGCCATTCCGGTCCGCCGTGCAGTTAACAACGTACTCTCCTGAACACACTCCCGACGCGGCCTCCCATGCGCGGGTGGGCCCGACTCCGCAGCGCAAGCATTCTCGACTTCACGCCCAATTCGCACCGAGCGACCGCCTTACATCAAGACCGGAGCATTCCTCTTCGTTGACGCGCGGCGTCCAATCCACTTGTTGCCACCCAACGCTGTATATTGACCTCAACAAACAAGGCGATGAATTGCAATCATGCAAATCAGCTCTTCCACGCCCGCAGTGGTTGCAGGAGGCGCATCCGGCCTCGGCGCCGCAGCTGCCCGGTCCCTGGCGGAGCGCGGTGCGCCGGTTGCGGTCCTCGATCTTGACTCCGTCCGCGCGGCGGAACTTGCGCGCGAAATCGACGGCGTATTCGTTGCGGCCGATGTCACCGATGATGCGAGTGTCGACGTGGCTCTCTCCGTCGCCCGGGAAGCGCACGGCCAGGAGCGAATTTGCGTGAATTGCGCCGGTATTGCCCCGAGCGCCAAGACCGCGGGGAAACGCGGCCCCCATGACATGGAAGTGTTCACCCGCGTAATCTCCGTGAACCTGATCGGAACCATGCGGGTGATGTCCCGGTCCGCAGCGGGAATGATCGCCGCAACGCGCCTCACCGACGGGGATGGGGAACGCGGTGTCATCGTGAACACCGCATCCATCGCGGCATTTGACGGTCAAGCCGGACAGGCGGCTTACGCCGCCTCGAAGGGCGGCGTCGCTTCGTTAACGCTTCCGGCGGCGCGCGACCTGGCCGAATCCGCAGTGCGGGTTGTGTCGATTGCGCCGGGAATATTCGATACGCCCATGCTGGCGGGACTTCCCGAACGCGTGCGCGACAGTCTGGCCGCCCAGGTTCCTTTCCCCTCGCGCCTCGGCGACCCGGCTGAATTCGGAGCGCTGGTATGCGCGATCGTGGAAAATCCGTACATTAGTGGCGAAACCATTCGGATTGACGGCGCGCTTCGCATGAGCCCGCGTTGAAGCAACACAGAGAGGAAATGATGACGATACAAATTGGCGACACCCTTCCTGACGGCTCCTTCACGGTCATGGGAAATACAGAACCGTCAGCGCAAACCGTCGCAGAGATCTTCGAAGGCCGCAAAGTCCTGCTGTTCGCGGTGCCGGGCGCTTTCACGCCGACATGCCATAAGAGCCACATGCCAGGATATCTCGAGCATCTCGACGAGATCCGCGCAAAGGGTGTCGATCAGGTTGCTTGCCTGGCGGTCAACGATGTTTTCGTTCTCGATCACTGGGCCAAGGCCAGCGGCGTCGAAGGCAGGATTCTCGTGCTGGCGGATGGAAGCGCGGCATTTGTCCGCAGCCTGGGACTCGAGCTCGATGCCAATGCGTTCGGACTTGGGGTCCGGGCACAGCGCTTCGCGATGCTCGTCGACAACCGGGTGATCCGGGAACTCGCTGTCGAGCCGGACCCCACCAAGGTCACGGTGACCGCGGCGGAGGCATTGCTGCAAAAGCTTTGACCGGCTGCGCGGTCCCGCGCACCCGTACGTAGAGCCGGTCCATCCGTTCCGCGAGCGAAACATCCCGGGGCGTGAGTCCGCCCGCATCGTGCGACGTGAGGGTTACTTCGACCGTGCGGTAGGAATTTCGCCATTCCGGATGATGATTCGACTTTTCGGCCACGAGCGCCACGGCGGACATCCAGCTCCAGGCCTCCACGAAGTTCCGGAACTCGAACGTCTTCCGAACCGCATCTCGTCCCGTATCCAGCTGCCAGCCACGCGCTTCCAGCGCTTCGATGGCTTCCACTCTTTGGCCGCCTTCAAGCTTTCCGGTCATTGTCTTGAACTCCTCATCCGGGAATCAATTGGCATGTCCCTCCGGAAGGCGCCGTGGCCGCTCAGCCATGCACTTTCCGCCTGAACCGCCTTGCGCTCCTGCTTCAGATGGCGGGCAACCGCATCCCGCAGCATCGGATTCGCAATCCAGTGCAGGGAATAGGTCGGAACAGGTTCGTAGCCCCGGGCCGACTTGTGCCCACCGCCCGCACCCGCCTCCACCCCACGAAGACCGTTTTCGATCGCATATTCTATGGCACGGTAGTAGCAGAGTTCGAAGTGCAGGAACGGGACGTCCCTCGCCCGGCCCCAATACCGTCCGAACAAGGTATCCCTGCCCAGAAACGATAAAGCACCGGCCACCCAGCGCCTCCCGTCTCGGGCAAGAAACAGCACGGCCTCGCGTCTCATGCCGTCGTGAATTCGCTCAAAGAAGGCGCGGGTGAGATAGGGCATTCCCCATTTTCTCGCTCCGGTGTCCCGATAGAACTCCCATAGCGCGTCCCAGTGCTCGGCGCGAACGCTCTCTCCCTCAACGATCTCGATGGCCAAGCCGGCCGAATTGGCCAGCGCCCGCTCACGCCGGATTTGCTTTCGCCGCCGGGACGACAGCGCCGCGAGGAATTCGTCGAAAGTCTCGTACCCCCGATTGTTCCAACGCAATTGCCGCGATTCCCGTCGAAGAAGCCCGGCCCGGTCCCCGAGCTTCCACTCTTCCTCATTGCAGAACGCCACGTGAACCGATGAAATGCCGGCTTGTTCCGCGATCTTCCGGGCGCCGGCCAGCAATCCGAAGACGACCTCCTCCTGCGACCTTTCGATGTCCTGCCGCACCAGGAATCGCCGCCCAGTCACCGGCGTAAACGGAACCGATGCCTGCAATTTCGGATAATACTGCCCGCCTGCCCGTTCAAATGCTTCCGCCCAAGCATAGTCGAACACATATTCACCCATGCTGTGGCCTTTTATGTAAAGCGGCATCGCCCCGAGCACCGTGCCGTCCTTCTCCATCGCAAGAAGATGCATGGGCGCCCAGCCAGCCTTGGCAACAGCGGAGCCGCTTGATTCGAGGGCATCCAGAAACGCGTGCATGACGAACGGGTTCCGGGGCCTCTGGCCTTCCAGGAGACCAGGCTCCGCACAGAGATTCCAGTCCGAAGCCGGGCAGTCCCGAATGGAATGCAGCACCTGAATTTGAATCGGCTGGCTTTTCATGCTCTGCGGGAAGGTCTGAAGCCCTCAAAGATGATCACATCCACGTGTTCCCGCAGCCGCGTTTCCTCCC
This sequence comes from Rhodobacterales bacterium, assembly GCA_965219495.1. Taxonomy (GTDB): domain Bacteria; phylum Pseudomonadota; class Alphaproteobacteria; order Rhodobacterales; family CAZPXZ01; genus CAZPXZ01. Next base: position 3,837,961 of record OZ244777.1, on the reverse strand, counting down.
GCTCGCTGGTCACCGTCCAGGCGAATACGGGACGGCCCTTCCTGCGTATGTCGTTCGCAGTTCCCGTCGGGAGACAGGACGATTTCCACGCAGCAAAATCCTCGTCGAGTCCCTCCAACGGGTCCAAGGCGTCTCCGTCTCCATGATTCCGCAGGATGCCGCGGAAAATCTCGGGAGAGGTCTTCCGCAGATGCCGCATGGCGGCCGAACTGAAGGACATTGCCGCAACGGAGTCACGATACGGTCTTACGAGCGTGGCGACGCGTTCCACCAGCGCCGTGCAAAGGCGCCGGCCTCTCTCATTGTTCGTTTTCAGCTCAACAAGCAACGGCACGCGTCCGTCCACCCGCTCGAGAACTTCCCGCAGCAAGGGAATCCGGTCCTGAGAACCGCCGAGCTTCAGGCCAACCAGTTGTTCCGAATCAAGATCTTCCACACGGCCCCGAGCCGCCGTCATTCTTTCCAGATCGCGATCGTGGAACACCATGGCCTCCCTGTCGGCGGAAAGCCGCACGTCGAGTTCAATGCCGAACCCGTTTTCCCATGCGGACCGGAATGCAGACAGCGAGTTTTCGATGACCCCGGATTCGGGATCGTGCAGGCCGCGATGCGCAAACGGAACTCTGTAGAACTCCCTCGGGATTCGCCGCATTGGGCACCTACTCGGGCGCCAATTCAAAGAGGCCCGCAACCTCCACGGCAACCCCGCGCGGCAAGGAGCCCGTACCGACTGCCGCGCGCGCATGACGTCCGGATTCTCCGAACACTTCAAGCATGAGATCGGAAGCTCCGTTCAGCACTGCCGGATGATCCGCGAACTCCGGAACGGCATTTACATACCCCCGAAGTTCGACGCATCCAGCGATCCCGTCGAGACTTCCCCCGCAAAACTTCCTCAGCTGTGAGAGGATGTTCAAGCCACACAGCCGAGCGGCTTCGCGGGCGGCATCCACATCGAGATCTCTCCCCACTTTCCCAACAACTTGCCGGTCTCCGGTTGCAGACAACTGCCCCGCAGCGTAGAGCAGGGATCCGGCCCTGCGGCAGGGCACGTAGCTACCGGCAGGCGACGGCGCCTCCGGAAGGACAATCCCAAGCTCTGCAATCCTGGCTTCGATCTCTTTCGCCATTGTGATCCTCCTGTGTCGCTCGCCAAAAATTTCGCTTACATTCGCCACCTCACAATCTACCGCGATAACTGCCGCCGCGCATCGTGCTTCCGGGAAAACGCCACCTTGCCATCAAACGAACCAACCATGGCGGCGCGTCCCGAGCACAAGTTCGACCCTGTGCCGTTCGCGGCATGGCTCAAGGCTGCACTTCCGGAACTCGGTCCGCTGCGATCTGTCGTTCAGATCGAAGGAGGCCAATCGAATCCGACATTCCGGCTACGCTGCGATCCCGGCGAAGCCGTACTGCGGAAGAAACCTCCCGGCGCGCTCCTGCCCTCCGCGCACCGAATTGACCGCGAGTGGAAATTCCTGCAGGCGCTCGGATCCATGGAACCGCCCGCTGTTCCTGTCCCTCGCGCGCTTGCCTGGGGCGAAGACGCTTCATTGCTGGGAACCGTGTTCTACGTCATGGATTGGGTGGAGGGACGGACCTTCGATACGCCCGCGCTTTCCGGGCTGGATCGATCCGCGCGCGGGCGGGTGTTCGAAGGGTACTTCAGGACACTTGGCCGGCTGCACTCGGTCCGGCCGGAGTCGATCGGGCTGGGAAACATGGGACGTCCCCAAGGTTATGTGAAACGCCAGACCGCTCGATGGACCGCACAGTACGAGGCCTCGGCGACGCGGACCGTGCGCGAGATGGACCTGCTGTGCAAGACCCTTGCGGACTGGACGCCGCCGGAAGACAGAGCGTCCATCGTGCATGGCGACTACCGATTCGCAAACGTCATCTTCGCCCCGGATTTCGAGACCGTGAACGCGGTTCTCGACTGGGAACTCGCAACACTCGGCCATCCGCTGGCCGATCTAGCGTTTGCGTGCGTCGCCTTTCGGTGCGCGCCGGATACACCAGGGTTTCCCGGTGTCCACGGTCTTGCCCGGGCGCCGCTTGGAATTCCGAGTGAAAGTGACGCCCTCGAAGTTTACTGCTCGGCAGGCGCAGAGATTGCGCCCGGAAACTGGAACTACTGGATCGCGCACGCATTCTTCCGCCTTGCGGCGATTTCCCAAGGAATATTCCGGCGCGGAATCGACGGGCAGGCGAGTTCCACTAATTGGCGCATCTATGGCCCGGCGGTTGCCACCCTCGCCCGGCTCGGCATGGAAGCGCTGGAATGAACCCGATCCTGGATCCGCTGCGTGCAAATTGGCCACTCCGGCGCCACAAGTGCAGGGAATTCGGGATTTGGCATGTTGTATCACGGCAAGGCAGGATAGGTCTGGCGCAGTCACGTGGATGATGAAGATGCGGTTCTTTTGCACTCAGTCATTGCTGGTCTTGCTGTACCTCAGCCTGGCCGGACCGGTCGCGGTCGCGCAATCCGACCCACTTGACCCGATGGAGACATTCAACCGGCCGATTCACGAACTGAATCGCGGCCTGGATTCGCTTGCGCTTCGACCCTTGGCATTCGGCTACCGAAGCGCCATTCCGCGAGACGTACGGTCTTCCGTCTCCAACTTTCTGGAGAACCTTCGACTTCCCCTTGATGTCTTGAATTACCTGCTGCAATTCCGCTTCGAGGATGCAAGTCGGGCGGCCGTGCGCTTCGGGTTGAACTCGTCCCTGGGCCTGGGCGGGCTGTTTGATGTCGCGACCGCGCACGGTCTCGAGCGCAAGCCCACGGATTTCGGCCTTACGCTCGCGAGATACGGGATTGGCACGGGACCTTATCTTGTGATACCGGCGGTCGGACCGCTGACCCTTCGCGATTTCGTCGGGCTGTCAGCTGATTTCTACGCCAATCCGTTGACCCACGCGACCGGCGGCAGTGCTACCTCCTTGGGCGTGTCGGCATTGCGCACCGTCGACACGCGGGCCCGAAATTACGGTCTGGTGAACGAGATTCTCTACGACTCCCCAGACAGTTACTCGGCGGTGCGGATTTCATACCTGCAAATCAGGGCTCGGCAGGAAGCAGGAGGGGAAACCAGCGCCGAGTATCTGCCCGACCTATTCTTCCTTGAAGAAATCGACGAATGAAGCCATAAGGAACGCTCCCCGGCGCATGGACTCCGGCCATGCAAGAATGAGGACTTCGCGGTGAACAAGTTATTTCCAGCCCTGCCGTTTACAGCCCTATGGGTAATTGCAGCCGCCGTATTCCTTCCGGCGCCTGCCCAGCCCAGTCCCGAAAAGGCCGCAGACTATGTGCAAGAAACCGGCGGGGAATTTCTCGCGCTTGCCTCTCTCGCGGCCAGCAACCCGGAAGATGCGACGATAAAGGTCCAGTCCTTTCTTGAGGGACGGTCCGCGCTAGATGTGATCGCCCGATTTACCGCCGGCCTGGCCTGGCGCGAAATGAACGACAACCAAAGAAACCGGTACAGGCAAGCGATTCGAAATGTTGCCGCGCGATTTCTGGTCCGCCGGCTGGCGGACGCGGCCGAAGCCGAATTCAAGATCATCCGTTCGGTGGAGGTGTCCAAGCGAGGTTACCTGGTGGTGACACGCATTCAGTCCAAGGACTACACCGACCTGGATGTCGAATGGCGTGTGATCGAGGTCAAGGGTGAGTACAAAATTGCTGATTTCGTCGTCGAGGGAGTTTCGCTTCTGGTCAATTATCGCACCGAGGTCGCGTCGACACTGGAAGAGATGGGCGGCTCCATCGACGCGTTGATCGAGGATCTGAACGCGCAGGCGGGCAACTGAACACCGCTTCCCAGAAACCCGCGATCGAGCAGGCCGGTCCTACCGAGCGATTTGCGCCCAGCCCTACCGGCCACCTGCATCTCGGCCACGCATATTCCGCCCTCCTCGCTTGGAGGCGTGCTTCGGGCGCCAAGGGGCGGTTTCTGCTTCGAATCGAAGACATCGACCGCCTGCGCTCACGAACCGAGTTCGAGGTCGCGATTTACGACGATCTCCGGTGGTTGGGAATCACCTGGGAAAATCCGGTGTTTCGGCAATCCCTGCGCATGCCCATTTATGAACGTGTGCTCCAAGGCTTCGAGCGCCGTGGCCTGATCTACCGGTGTTCCTGCAGCCGTAAGGAAATTGCCGAAGCGATGTCAGCCCCGCAGGAATCCCGGAGCGCGGCATCCCGCGGTTCCGCCTATCCCGGCACGTGCCGGCCCGGGGAAAGCGGGTCCCCTCGGACCTTCGTGCCCGGCGACCGCCCGCATGCGCTGCGACTGGATATGCGGCGGGCCATTTCGGAACTGGGCGGGACCCAATTCGTTCGGGGTCTCTCATTCGAGGAACTCGGAAACGGTCGCGGATTTGAACCCGGCTCGGTCGCTCTCGACCCCGATCTACTTGTGGAGTCCTTCGGCGACGTGGTGCTGGCGCGCAAGGACACGCCGACCAGTTATCATCTCGCGGTTGTGATTGACGACGCAGCCCAGGGCGTGAGCCACGTGACGCGGGGAGAGGACCTGTTCGAGTCGACCGCGATTCACAGGCTTCTCCAGGCGCTGCTGAACATTCCCGTCCCGACCTACCGGCACCACCCGCTTGTACGGGACGAAGCAGGCAATCGGCTTGCCAAGCGAAATCGCGCACTGAGCCTCTCTGTGCTGCGCGCATCGGGCGCGACACCGGCCGACATTCGTAACCTGCTCCCGCCGCTGGATTGAACGATCCGCACATCGACCGAATCATGACGACCTCCCTCGCCCCGGTTTCCGGTGCAGGGTGGGATATATGGCAGTTCTCTCCGACGCCAAGACAACTCCAGACGCCGGGAACCTCTGGCTTCAGGCACCCCTCGGCTTCAATCCCGGATGGGAGCCACGCGCGGTCACCGCGAAAAGCGACGCGTCGGGTCGGTTTCCGGGTTGGACGTTCCTTTGCGAGGATTCGGGGCGAGCGGTTCCGGAATCGGTTGCTACATTGCCGAACCGCGGATTTTTCCTAAATTAGCCGTGTGGCGGTACAGCAGCGCAGTGGCGACGGAAACGGGCCAGCCCAGCGTTCGCAGAATACCAATGCCATCCAGTGCGCCTGCGTGCGTATTGTGAAGCGTAACCGGAGGCCCCAATGGCTACCCAGAACGCGCCCTCACGCGGGAGGCGAATTCGCACTCGCATCGGCAGCGTTTTTTTCGCACTGCTTCTGGCGGCTGGCGTTGGGCTATGGTTGCTGGCGAACTACACACCGGGGGGAGCGGACGCGCCAGCGGCCGAACCGGAAATTGTGGAAGCGCCAGAGCCACCGGCCATTCTCGAAGTCGGCGTCTTGAAGAGCCAGTCGGGCGACTTGCTGCTCAACCTGCTCTTGCGTGGACATACCGAAGCGTCGCGCCGGGTCGATGTCCGCGCGGAAACCGGTGGACTGGTTACAAGCAATTCCGTCCCCAAGGGTTCCACCGTCAACGCGGGCGATAGCCTTTGCCGAATCGCTCCGGGGGAACGGCCGGCACTGCTGGACCAGGCGGAGGCCAGAGTGGCCCAGGCGGAAGTCGACGCTCACTCGGCACGTTCGCTGGCGAAACAGGGATTCGGATCCGAAACCGCGGCAGCGGCTGCCGAAACCGCGCTCGCCACCGCCAAGGCGGAAGTCCAGCGAATTCGCCTCGACATCCAGCGAACCCGAATTGCGGCGCCCTTTGAAGGCGTATTGGAATCCGACAGCACGCAAACCGGTGCGCTGCTCCAGCCCGGCGCCCTATGTGCGACCATTCTCGACCTCGACCCGGTGCATGTGGTCGGGTTCGCGTCCGAGCGCAGCATCAACGCATTTTCCGTGGGAATGCCTGCATCAGCGGAGCTTTCAACCGGGCAAGTGATCAAGGGCACGATCTCGTTTGTGTCGCGCTCGGCCGAGCGGCGAACCCGAACGTTCCGCGTGGAACTCACGGCGGAGAACCCGGATTACTCCGTTCGGGACGGCCTCGGTGCAGAGGTGCTGATTCCCGTTCTCCGGCCAGGCGCGCATCTGGTGCCGCAATCGGCCCTGACATTGGGGAGCGACGGCCGCCTGGGCCTGCGCATTGTTTCCGGCATCCGTGCCCAATTCGCGCCGGTTGAAGTACTACGGGACGGCGCCAGCGGCGTGTGGGTTGCGGGACTTCCCGAAACCGTCGAAATCATCGTCGTTGGACAGGAATTCGCCGCCGACGGCACCGAAGTCATCGCCCGCCCCGCCCCAGGGTTCCTGTCGCAATGACGAAGCTTGTAGACTGGGCTTTCGCCCGCGCGCGCACGGTCTATGTGCTCATTGCCCTGGTGCTTGCCGGCGGTGTCTACACCTACACAACCATTCCGCGGGAAGGCTCGCCGAACATCGACATTCCGTTCCTGTATGTTTCGGTTCCCTTTCCCGGAGTCTCCGTTGAGGACAACGAGAACCTTGTCGCCAAGCCGCTGGAAGACGAACTCTCCAACCTCACCGGTTTGGAGGAAATCACCTCGAACGTCACCGAAGGGCACACCTCCGTCCTGCTGCAATTCGACATCAATTTCGACAAAAAGGCCGCAATCGACAACGTGCGCGCAAAATTGGACGACGTTCGCCACGCCCTCCCTTCGAATATCGACGAACCGCGTGTCCTCGAACAAAACCTCGCGGAGTTTCCCGTCGTAACGATCGCGCTTTCCGGCAATGTTCCCGAACGCACGCTGATCGAAGTGGCGAACCGCCTGGAGGAGTCTCTCGTCAATCTATCACGTGTGCAGGAGGTGCGGATCTCCGGGGTGCGTGAGGAAATTGTGGAAGTGCTCATCGATCCCCTGCGCCTCGAGAGCTATGACACGTCGATCGCGCAGTTGCTCGCGGCCGTCACGTCGAACAACGCACTGGTCCAGGCGGGCCAGGTCGAAACGGAACGCGGCTTCTTCAGCGTCAAGCTCTCGGGAACCTTCACAACGGTTTCGGATATTGCCGCCACTCCTTTCCTGACCTACGGTGAGCGCACCGCAACCTTTGGCGATATCGCTGAAATCAGGCGGACTTTCGAGAATCCCGAGAGCCGAGCCCGCATTGACGGCAAGCCAGCCATCATCCTTGAGGTGGTCAAGGCGATCGGGGAAAACATTCTGAAGACCGTCGACGACGTTCAAGAAACCGTGGCCACGGAATCCGCTGCCTGGCCGAAGGCCCTGCAGAGCGCGGTAAGAGTCACTCCGGCAATCGATTCTTCCGTGGAAGCCCGGCGAATGATCGACCAGCTGGAGAATAGCGTCGCGACGGCCGTGGTGCTGATCCTGATTCTCACGATCGCGTTGCTCGGAATTCGCCCGGCCATCCTGATCGGGTCCGCGATCCCTTGTTCCTTCTTGATGTCGTTTTGCCTGCTCTCGATCTTCGGTATGAGCATCAACAACATGGTGATGTTCGGGCTCACCCTTTCCGTAGGCATGCTCATCGACGGAGCCATCGTTGTCGTCGAATATGCCGACCGAAGAAAAAGCGAGGGTACACCGGGCAAACTTGCCTACCACCAGGCTGCCAAACGCATGTTCTGGCCGATTTCCACATCCACGCTCACCACGCTCTGCGCGTTCCTGCCGCTCTTGTTGTGGCCCGGCATGTCGGGCCAATTCATGGGCCAACTGCCGCTCACCCTGATCTTCGTGCTGAGTTCCTCCCTGGTTGTAGCGCTGATCTTCCTGCCCGTAATTGGCGCCGCCGTCCAGCGTGGCGCCTTGCGGGGCAACAACGACCAGGATTTCTCGGAGCCCACGGGCACTGCCATTTCCCGCGGCTTCGTTGCCCGCGTTTATCGCGGCATTGTTTCCAATCCGGTCCTGCCCGTCCTCTGCATCGCGGGAGTGGCGGGAGTGATCGCGATGATCGCAATGGAATACAAGGAGCACAATCGGGGGGTTGAATTCTTTGTGGATACTGAGCCCGAAAAAGCCGTTGCGTATGTGCGGGCCAGAGGCAATCTTTCGTTCGAGGAAATCGACCGTCTGGTCATGGAGGCGGAAAGGCGCACCAGAGATATTCCCGGAATTCGAAATCGCATTTCCTCCTCGGGCAAGGGTGGTGTTGGCGCGCGAGGAAACGGCGGCCGGCGCCCGCGGGACGCCATCGGGCAGATCTATTTCGAATTCGAGGAATGGGGTAGGCGGCCGAATGGCGATGATATCATCGCGGAAATTGTCGATAGGACGGCAGACATCCCGGGCGTTGCGGTCGAGGTCAACACGCCGAACATGGGTCCCCAAAGCGGCAAACCCATCTCCCTTGAACTCCGCTCGGCAAACTGGGACACGTTGCTCGCCGATGCATCGCGCCTGCGTGCCCGTATGGAATCGATCGAAGGACTGAGCAGCGTGGACGATACGCGCCCGCTGCCGGGCATCGAGTGGAACCTGGAAATCGATCGGAATCGTGCCAACACGCTTGGCGCAAACGTGATTGAAATCGGCACCATCGTTCGTCTGCTCACCGGCGGGGTCACCATCGGCACCTACCGGCCCAGCGACGCGAACGATGAATTGAACATTGTCGCGCGATTCCCTGCGGGAGACCGCGTCCTCGACACCCTGGACAACTTGCGGCTTCGGACCGAGACCGGCCTGGTTCCGATTTCGAGTTTTGTGAGCCGCAATCCCATTCCCGCCGTCGGCAGCATCGCCCGGAAGATGGGCGAACGCGTGATCACGATCAGCGCCAACGTGGACTCCAGTTACAATGTCAATCAGAAGACCAGCGAAGTTCGGGCCTTGCTGGATAGCATCGGTCTTTCTCCTGATGTCACGGCCGAACTGCGCGGCGAACTCGAATCGCAGAACGAGAGCCAGGAGTTCCTGATTGCGGCGTTCGCGCTGGCATTGCTTCTCATGTTCTCCGTCTTGCTCATACAGTTCGACAGCTTTTTCGCGGTTTTCCTCGTGCTTGTAGCGGTTGTGCTGTCGGTCGCAGGCGTACTGCTGGGCATGCTGGTTCGGGATCAACCCTTCTCGGTCATCATGACCGGAATCGGCATCGTCGCGCTGGCCGGAATCGTAGTGAACAACAACATTATTCTGATCGATACCTATCAGGGCCTCCGGAAGCACATGCATGAACTCGATGCGATCGCCGGCGCCGTAGCGCGGCGGGTTCGCCCGGTGCTCCTGACAACCGTCACCACAATGGCGGGCCTGTGCCCCATGATGTTCGCGGTTTCCGTCGACTTTCTGGAGCGTGAGATTCTATTCCGTCAGCCCTCGGCACTGTGGTGGGTTCAGCTTTCTACCGCGATTGTGTTCGGACTCGGGTTTTCTACCCTGCTGACGCTGATTATTACGCCTTCGGCGCTCGCGATGCGCTATTGGATCTTGAACGCGCTCCAGTGGATGTTCCGCGCGCTCTACGCGTTCCTTACCCGCAGCAGAAGCGAACGCGCCACTGCCCGGGCCGAGAAATCCATGCGGCGCGCCGTTTGGAGCGCGTACGGCAAGAACGGCAATGAAGTGGTATGGGACGGCGCTGCCAACCCGGAACCCCGCCTATCCTGAATTGTCCGGAAGCTCAAATACCTGTCCCGGATAGATCAGGTCGGGATCGTGGATCTGCTGCTGATTCGCCTCGTAGATGAGGTGATAACGGATTCCCCGGCCGTAGACACGGCGGGCGATCCGCCACAGGCTGTTGCCCGGCTGCACGATGACGGCTCCCGGCTTCAGCACCAGGTGAGGCGTGGACCGCTTGAACGGGATCTCGGTGCTGATACTCGAACCGTCTTCGAAACCCGGCTCCGTGGCGGTCGCGCGAATGATGTGCGGCACACCCACGGGAACGTCGAGCCCGATCTCTCCGTGCCAGCGCCCGTCTTCCCCGACCGTTGTCTGGAACGCGGAGGCAAATGTACCCGCGCGGCCGCTTGCCTCCGGGCGGACACCAAGTTCGATCCTCTCACCAGGTGTGCCCCGGCCGCCAATTTCCACTGCCCCGGACTGTCCGTAGCTCACGATGTCAATGGTGACTTCGCCTTTCGCAACGATACCGGGCACCTGAAGCAGTTCCGCGTTTTCGTCGCTCACCCGTGCGATCAGGGGCGTTTCCTCTCGTTCCGGCTGAAACACCATGACCTTCTCCGGCCCCTCGACGATTTCGCCCGCCGGCGAGGTCACTCGCAGCGCGAACTCGTGACTGCCGGCGTGAACCGTCACATCGGCGATAATTACCCACTCGCCGTTTTCCGAGACCACGGTTTCGCCAACCACGGTTCCATCAAGCATGAGTTGCACATGCGCATCCGGTTCGCCGCGGCCGGCAGCGACCGCGATTCCGTACTTGTCCACTCGCAGAGTGTCGAATGTGGGCGGAATTCCCTTGTCGCTGGCCTCATCTGAAGTCTCCGCTTCCGTGATCGACCCGACTGTGGGTTCCCCAGAATCAGGATCGGTATCCGCCGGCAGTTCCGTATCCAGAAGAGCCTGTTCCGATGTGGCGTCTTCCTCCGCGACCTGTGTCGCCACCGACCCGGCTTGACCTTCGGATTCGGATACTCCGCCTTCCGGTTTCTCAATCTCCACGGTATCTTCCCCGGTTTGAGATCCTGCATCCGATTCCTCCCCGGAACTCAACTCTCCAACTTCGCGGCCACCCTCGGCATCGGCGAAATCGGCATCCAGACGTGCCAGCCCAATCGCATCCTCCGGCTCGGTTGACGGCGTTTCCTGGCTTGGCTCCAGCAACGCCTCGCCGTCATCGCCTAGCCTGACGAGGGGAGAGAAGGATTGGTCATTCGAACCGGAGTGTTCTGTCTTCACTTCGTCTTTCGGCGCCGAAGCCGTCAGAATGGGCTCTACGACTGACGGTGCTGCATCCGATTCAGTCCCCGGCATTGTGGTTTCGCCGCGATGGACAATGTCGACCACAGCCGGACTGTCCTCGCTGCCTTCTTCTCCCCGCCCCGATGCCGAGAGAAATTGCGGCTCACGGGAAATCAAACTCGTTGAAAGCCCGCTTTCCTTTCGTTGATATCCGGGATTATCTATCTGCGTTGGAGGTTGACGCGATGCAGAATTCGTAAGGAGAGCGATTGTCTCGGGCTGCCTTTCCGGCGTGACGAATGTGCCCTGTTCGGGCTGAACGGAGGACGCCGCGACAGACTCGGTCTCGGCCATCGCATCACCACTACCCGAAACCGCCGTGGACAGTGGTTTCGCGGCTTGCTCGGTTCCGACTGGTTCTTCCACTACTTCGGGTTCCACAGCCACCATCGTTGTGGACGGTTCCGAGCCGGTTAGTTGATCGGCTTCTTCGATTCCCATTTCCTCGCTGGCTACCGCGGTCTCCTCGATAAATTCTTCTGGTTCCAGCGCCGCTTCGGCCTCCGGCTGCTGCGGTTCGGTAGCCAAGGGGGAGACGACTTCCTCGGCTACTGCGACAACCGCGCCAGTACTCTCTTCCTCCGGTTCCGCAGGAGACTCGGACGGAGCAGACACAGGGGGATGCTCCGCAACAGCAAGTGGCGCGCTCTCTTCGATCCCCGTTTCTTCGGCGGTTGCCGCGATCTCTTCAACTGCCTCTTCCACCACCGGAACCGCTTCGCCCTCCGGCTGCTGCGGTTCGGTAACCGGGGGGGAGACGACTTCCTCGGTTACTGCAACAACCGCGCCAGTACTCTCTTCCTCCGGTTCCGCAGGAGACTCGGACGGAGCAGACACAGGGCGCTGCTCCGCAACAGCAAGTGGCGCGCTCTCTTCGATCCCCGTCTCTTCGGTGGTTGCCGCGATCTCTTCAACTGCCTCTTCCACCACCGGAGCCGCTTCGCCCTCCGGTTGCTGCGGTTCGGTAGCCGGGGCGGAGACGACTTCCTCGGCTACTGCGACAACCGCGTCAGTACTCTCTTCCTCCGGTTCCGCAGGAGACTCGGACGGAGCAGACACAGGGCGCTGCTCCGCAACAGCAAGTGGCGCGCTCTCTTCGATCCCCGTTTCTTTGGTGGTTGCCGCGGTCTCCTCGATAGATTCCTCTGTTTCCAGCGCCGCTTTGGCCTCCGGCTGCTGCGGTTCGGTAGCCAAGGGGGAGACGACTTCCTCGGCTACTGCGACAACCGCGTCAGTACTCTCTTCTTCCGGTTCCGCAGGAGGCTCGGACGGGACAGACACAGGGGGCTGCTCCGCAGCAGCCAGTGGCGCGCTCTCTTCGATCCCCGTCTCTTCGGTGGTTACCGTGATCTCCTCAATTGCCTCTTCCACCTCCGGAGCCGCTTCGCTCTCCGGTTGCTGCGATTCGGTAGCCGGGGCGGAGACGACTTCCTCGGTTACTGCCACAACTGCGTCAGAACTCTCTTCCTCCGGTTCCGCAGGAGGCTCGGACGGAACAGACACAGGGGGCTGCTCCGCAGCAGCCAGTGGCGCGATCTCTTCGATCCCCGTCTCTTCGGTGGTTGAAGTGATCTCCTCAATTGCCTCTTCCACCTCCGGAGCCGCTTCGCTCTCCGGTTGCTGCGATTCGGTAGCCGGGGCGGAGACGACTTCCTCGGTTACTGCCACAACTGCGTCAGAACTCTCTTCCTCCGGTTCCGCAGGAGGCTCGGACGGGACAGACACAGGGGGCTGCTCCGCAGCAGCCAGTGGCGCGATCTCTTCGATCCCCGTCTCTTCGGTGGTTGCCGTGATCTCCTCAACTACCTCTTCCGGCTCCGGAACCGCTTCGCCCTCCGGTTGCTGCGGTTCGGTCGCCGGGGGGGAGACGACTTCCTCGGTTACTGCCACAACTGCGTCAGAAGTCTCTTCCTCCGGTTCCGCAGGAGGCTCGGACGGGACAGACACAGGGGGCTGCTCCGCAGCAGCCAGTGGCGCGATCTCTTCGATCCCCGTCTCTTCGGTGGTTGAAGTGATCTCTTCAACTACCTCTTCCGGCTCCGGAGCCGCTTCGCTCTCCGGCTGCTGCGGTTCGGTCGCCGGGGGGGAGACGACTTCCTCGGCTACTGCGACAACCGCGTCAGAAGTCTCTTCCTCCGGTTCCGCAGGAGGCTCGGACGGAACAGACACAGGGGGCTGCTCCGCAGCAGCAAGCGGCGCGCTCTCTTCGATCCCCGTCTCTTCCGTGGTTGCCGTGATCTCTTCAACTATCTCTTCCGGCTCCGGAACCGCTTCGCTCTCCGGTTGCTGCGGTTCGGTCGCCGGGGGGGAGACGACTTCCTCGGTTATTGCGACAACCGCGTCAGAACTCTCTTCCTCCGGTTCCGCAGGAGGTTCGGCCGGAACAGACACAGGGGGCCGCTCCGCAGCAGCAAGCGGCGCGCTCTCTTCGATCCCCGTCTCTTCCGTGGTTGCCGTGATCTCTTCAACTATCTCTTCCGGCTCCGGAACCGCTTCGCTCTCCGGTTGCTGCGGTTCGGTCGCCGGGGGGGAGACGACTTCCTCGGTTATTGCGACAACCGCGTCAGAACTCTCTTCCTCCGGTTCCGCAGGAGGTTCGGCCGGGACAGACACAGGGGGCTGCTCCGCAGCAGCAAGCGGCGCGCGCTCTTCCACTGCCTCTTCCAGTTCCAGAGCCGCTTCGGCCTCCGGTTGCTGCGGTTCGGTCGCCGGGGGGGAGACGACTTCCTCGGTTATTGCGACAACCGCGTCAGAACTCTCTTCCTCCGGTTCCGCAGGAGGTTCGGACGGAACAGACACAGGGGGCTGCTCCGCAGCAGCAAGCGGTGCGCGCTCTTCCACTGCCTCTTCCAGTTCCAGAGCCGCTTCGGCCTCTGGTGGCTGCGGTTCGGTCGCCGGGGGGGAGACGACTTCCTCGGTTACTGCTATGACTTCGCCAGAACTCTCTTCCTCCGGTTCCGCGGGAAGTTCGGCCGGGACAGACACAGGGGGCTGCTCCGCAGCAGCAAGCGGTGCGCGCTCTTCCACTGCCTCTTCCAGTTCCAGAGCCGCTTCGGCCTCTGGTGGCTGCGGTTCGGTCGCCGGGGGGGAGACGACTTCCTCGGTTACTGCTATGACTTCGCCAGAACTCTCTTCCTCCGGTTCCGCAGGAGGCTCGGACGGAACAGACACAGGGGGCTGCTCCGCAGCAGCAAGTGGTGCGCGCTCTTCTACTGCCTCTTCCAGTTCCAGAGCCGCTTCTGCCTCCGGTGGCTGCGGTTCGGTCGCCGGGGGGGAGACGACTTCCTCGGTTATTGCGACAACCGCGTCAGAACTCTCTTCCTCCGGTTCCGCAGGAGGCTCGGACGGAACAGACACAGGGGGCTGCTCCGCAGCAGCAAGCGGTGCGCGCTCTTCTACTGCCTCTTCCAGTTCCAGAGCCGCTTCGGCCTCCGGTGGCTGCGGTTCGGTAGCCGGAGGGGAGATTACTTCCTCGGTTACTGTGGCAACCTCGTCAAGACTCCCTTCCTCCGGTTCCGCGGGAGAATCGGCTGGAACGGACACTGGAGGCAGTTCCGCGCCCGTCAGCTGGCCCGCCTCATCTTCCGCTGTCTCTTCGGGGGCAGAGTCATCCTCAGCGATGTCTTCAGGTTTGGAGGCAGGCTCGCCAGTGTCCACAGGCAGCGAAACTTCCGGAACTGGAGGGATATCCTCTTGATCGGGGGATTGAAGTCGGTCGACCACCAGCACCAAAAGTACGATGGCTATTGCGACCGCGCCCACCGCTACCAGAACGCGGGTATTCACAATAAGATTGCCCCTTATTTGTCGAGGTGCTTAGCACGTATGCCTGTGCGTGCCTAAGTTCACCGTCTACTAATTATCTACAGAATTGAGCGAAAATGCAACGACAAAGTTTTTCTGGAAATCCTCACCCACTTGGAGTCGCCGTTTTTTGCGGCGCTCGAGGCGGAATTGACCCTGTTCATGTTCGGGAAGCCGAGCTCTTGGGACGGGGAATCGCCGAGCGTGGACTGCGGCTGGTCTATGGCGGCGGCAGCACCGGACTGATGGGCGCGGCAGCGGCCGCTGCGCTCGGGGCGGGTGGCGAAGTCTTGGGGGTTATTCCGGAAGGCGTCTTCGAATCCGGCGTCTCAGCCGGAGCCAAACACATCGTCACGGCGCCAAACCTGCGCGAGCGCAAGGCATTGATGCGCGCAAACTCCGATGCCCTGCTCGCTCTGGCCGGCGGGGTTGGCACTCTCGACGAGATCGTTGAATCGCTGATGGAGCGCCAACTCCATCGACATCAGAAACCGATCATCCTGGTCAACACGGGAGATTATTGGTCTGAACTCTACGACCTGCTGCTATTAATGGTCGAGAAGGGCTTTCTGGATCCCTCCGTGCCCACTGTCCTCGCGCTTGCCAAAGATGCGCGGGACGCTCTCCGGCAAGTCGAACGGCTGGTGCCGGCTGCTCCCCTGGGTGGATAGTTTCCGAAATCAAGCTTCCGCTGCCGCAAGCCGCGCCGCCACATCCTCCCAGTTCACCAGGGCGTTCAGGAAGTTCTCAAGGTAGCCCGGTCGCCGGTTGCGGAAATCAATGTAGTAGGAGTGCTCCCACACATCGCAACCCAGGAGCGCAGTCTGACCAGGAAAACAGAGCGGATTCACGCCATTCGGAGTCTTCGTAACCTTGAGAGATCCGCTTTCATGAACCAGCCAACACCAACCTGAACCGAATTGGCCGACCCCGGCCTGCACGAATGCCTGCTTGAATTCGTCGACGGTGCCGAAGGCGTCATTCACGCGCCCTTCGAGTTCGGGCGGCAGGGCGCCACCGCCGCCGGACTTCATCATTCGCCAAAACTGAATGTGGTTCCAGTGCTGTGAGGCATTGTTGAACAGCCCGGCCTTGGCTTCATCGCCGTGCGTAGAGCGCACAATGCTCTCCAGGGAGGCATCTTCAAATCCTGATCCCTCGAGCAGCTTGTTGCCATTATCTACATAGGCCTTGTGATGAAGATCGTGATGAAACTTGAGGGTCTCTTCCGACATGCCGCCTGCGGCAAGCGCATCATGCGCGTACGGAAGATCAGGAAGTTCGAAAGCCATGGTGGTGCTCCTTGATTGTTCGTCGCTCACGCCATTGTAGCGCAACTTCGGAGTCTCCGCGAAACCGACCGCCGTCAAACTTCCCGGATGAGCGCGGCGGCGATCACCCGTGCGTCGGAAAGGAGGGCATTGTAGGCGCGTATCGCCGGCGCGGTCGCCATGACTTCAATGGCGATCCCCGCCGACTCCAGCGCCTGTTCCGTAACGGGCGGCACGCGGGATCTGAGTAAGCCTGTGCCAACAATCAGCAAGTCGACCGACGGTTCGGCGCCAATGACCGGAACCAGGGAATCCGGCCGGATATCCGAGGCATTCGCAGCTTCCCAATCGTATATCTCATCCCCGACGACGAGCACCGATCCGGCATGGTCTTCGCTGCCGGCGCAAATCGTTCCGTCCGGCAGACTCGATAGTACAGGTGCCAAGGAAGGGGGAACCTCGCGCATCCGCATTTGCAGTTTCCCTTCAGTCCAGGTCGTCGGAACCCGTCTGCACGCCCGAAGGACCCGACGGCGAGTCCCGCCGGTCCCAGTCGCGCTTGACATCGAGCCAGGCAAGCACCGGCGATGCGATAAACACCGATGAATAGGTTCCCACCACGACTCCCCAGATCATCGCGAAGGTAAATCCCCGAATCACTTCTCCTGCCAACAGATAAAGCGCGATGAGCGCAATGAGCGTGGTCATAGAGGTCATGACCGTCCGAGAGAGGGTTTCATTGATTGCCAGGTTCAGCACCTCGATCAAGGACCGCTTCTTGTAGCGATGCAGGCTTTCGCGCACCCGGTCGAAGACGACAACGGTATCGTTCAACGAGTATCCGACAATCGCAAGAATGGCCGCTACGATCGACAGATTGAATTCCAGTTGCAGCAGAGAAAACACGCCGATTGTCAGCAATACGTCATGCACCAGCGCAAGCACCGCGCCCACGGAGAACTGCCATTCGAATCGGATCCAGACATAAAAGAGGACGGCGGCCACCGCCAGCCCCACCGCCAGCAGGCCCCGGATCACCAACTCCCCGGAAACCTTGGGTCCCACGACCTCCACACGACGGATTTCCACATCCGGATCATCCGCCAACAGCGCGGCACGCACCATCTCGATCGCACGCACCTGCTCGTTGCCACCGCCCGGCTGCCGCTCCACCCGAATGAGAACATCCGTGGGCTCGCCGAATTCCTGTATCGCCACGTCGCCAAGGTCGAGCGAACTTACGACGCCGCGCACCCGCCCGATATCCGCCGCCTGAACAAAGCGAGCCTCCACCAAGGTGCCGCCCCGGAAATCGATTCCGTAGTTCAGCCCGAGCACCAGATAAAGCGCCGCCGAGATCGCCACCGCCACCAGCGACCATGTAACGCTCAACCGTCGCAGGCCCAGAAAGTCAATGGAAGTCTTTTCGGGAACGAGCCGCAGGCGCATCGTCTTCTTCCTTCAGACTCGGAGCGACTTCGGCCGCCGGGCCTCGAACCAGAACGAGATCATGAGTCGCGTAACCATGAACGCCGTGAACACCGAAGTGATGATCCCGATTCCCAGCGTCACCGCGAAGCCCTTTACCGGTCCAGATCCCATTGCGAACAGGATCGCCGCGGCGATGAAGGTGGTCACATTGGCGTCGATGATCGCCGTGAGCGCCCGGGAATACCCGGTTTCAATGGCGTCCAGCGGTCTTCTCCCGGCGCGAATCTCTTCGCGAATCCGCTCGAATACAAGGACGTTCGCATCAACCGCCATACCCACGGTCAGGACGATGCCGGCGATTCCGGGCAGCGTCAGGGCGGCGCCCAGCGCGGACAGCACCCCAAATATCATTGCGACGTTGATCAGCAGGGCGAGGTCGGCGAATACTCCGAAGTGACCATAGGCGAGCGCCATGAAAACCAGCACGGCCAGCAATGCGATCACGCATGCAATCCTGCCCGCGGCGACCGAATCGGCGCCGAGTTCCGGGCCGACCTGGCTCGACTCCTCGATGGTGATGCTGGCCGGCAGTGCCCCGGCACGAAGCAGCGCCGACAGTTCCTGCGTTTCGATGATCGAGAAGTTGCCGCTGATCTGGCCCGAACCGCCAAGAATCGCTTCCTGAATGATCGGCGCTGAAACGACTTCACCGTCCAAAACTATGGCGAAAGGACGACCTACATTCTTGCGCGTAACATCGGCAAATCGCTTGCCGCCAGCGGTATCGAATCGAAACGTGACGATCGGCTCCCCCGTGCGCGGATCGAAGCCAGGTTGCGCGTCTTCAAGCTGTTCGCCGCCGACGAGAGCGCGGCGCTCGACGGCATACCGGACATCGGGAAATTCGGCTGAAGGAAGCACCATCCGGCCCGGTTCGACGCGGCCCTCCGCAAGATCCGACTGACCGTAGCTCTCGTCCACAAGATTAAAGGTCAGTTTCGCGGTCTTGCCGATGATGTCTGGATTTACGCTGTCCGCTCCCGGCAGCTGCACCAGAATACGGCGCAGGCCCTGCGCCTGAATCGTCGGTTCGCGCGTCCCGAGTTCGTCGACTCGACGGCGTATGACCTCCACAGACTGTTCGAGAGCGCTCCGGGTGATCTGCGCCTTCGCCGCCGCCGTAAGAACGATCTCATACACCTGATCGTCAACAAGTTCGACTTCGATATCCACGCCGCCAGCGCTCACCAAGGTCTCGGCAATCGGATGTGCGAGGTTCCGTAGAATCTCGCCAGCGACTTCGACATCCTCCGGGCGCGTAACGCGAACGCTCGCGCGATCCGTTCCCGCTCTCAGATTGGTAAACCTTCTCACACCACCATGCCGAAGCGCGGTTCTCGCTTCGGCGACAAATGATTCCATGCGCTCTTGGAAGACGTCTTCAGCCTGCACCTCCACCAGGAAATGCGCTCCACCCTGAAGATCCAGACCAAGATTGACGGCATCCCGCGGCATCCAGGACGGCAGCGCCTGCCGGTCCGCCTCCGACAAGAGATTTGGCGCCGCGAGCATGACACCAACCACGCAGAGTCCGATTACCAGAGCCTTCTTCCAGGGCGCAAAATGAAGCATGGGACTCCGTCCCGCCGAGCGGGATTAACTGGTTTTCGAATCCGCGACGGGCTCCGTCTTCGAGACCACGGCGGTGATCGTGGACCGAACCACACTGACCTCAACACCCTTCGCGATTTCGGCGGTGACCTGATCGTCCTCGTCACGAACGCGAAGCACCTTTGCCACCAGTCCTCCCGCCGTGATGACCGTGTCGCCCCGCCGCATCGCCGCGACCATTTCCCGGTGGGCCCTGGCCTTTTTCTGCTGCGGGCGGATCAGCAAGAAGTACATGATCGCGATGATTCCGATAAACGGTAGCAGGGAAACGAATGCGTTGCTGCCGGCTCCAGCAGACTGGGCGAAGGCTTCGGTTACGAACATGATGCCGCTCCTGTGAAACGCCGAGGCGGGCGGACCCCGGTGCGCGGTGTCTCAATTCTATGTTTGACGAACGCGCGAACTATAGGGCACGCATGACCGTTTTCAAGTTCCGGCGCAATTGCGATTGTACGCATCCGATAATGCCGCTGCCGCAAATCTTTCTGCTGGCCGGTTCAGCTTCCGAGGGGATTCTCGATTTCCGTGAATTGCCGCGTAACGCGAATTCGGAATGGCGCAAGGGTCTCCGAAGAGACTACGCAAAGAGCATCACTTGCTCAATGGTCGGCAAGCCCGATCGACCGCCAGATCGCGTGCGCTGCGATTGAAATCGAGTGTCCCCAATCAGCCCCCGTCGCCGACGGCAACCGGAAGGGAACGCGGATATTCCAGCGTCCCGGCATCCGATTCCTGACCGAAGCGGTCCACTCGATTCTCCGGCGCGCTCCAGCCAAGACAAGCGTGATTCTCGGCAAGACGCCCCCCTGATTCGGCTGACTCCGCAAGTGCGGCACCGAACCTGCCGAACAATACCGAATGCGGGCTTGGAGCTTCGATGAATCGAGAGCCTTCGCGAGTGAGTGCGTGTCGTCGATTCGAGAAGATCCAAGTATTCCGGCATCAGATGACAGTTTGACGCCCGGTTCGCCAGTGTTGGGCCGTGCCGCGGGAGACCCCGAATTCAAGCCTCAAGACCTATCCTTTCCAGGCGGAAGTGCGAGGCGGCGTTCGACGGTTCTGCAAGCGCAGCTTCCGTTGGATATGATTCAACAAGAATTGCAACAACTCATAGGGCGGCCCGACGCGCCGAAGCGACATGGCACAAACCAACCCCCGCGAACAGGGAATTGCGTTCCAGGGAGTTCTCGGAGCCTTCAGTCACCAGGCTTGCAGCGAAGCGGATCCGACCCGCGACCCGTATCCCTGTGCCAGTTTCGAAGATGCAATCGCGGCCGTGCGAAACGGTGAAGCCGACCGTGCGATGCTACCGGTTGAAAATTCTCTTTATGGGCGAATTGCGGACATCCATCATTTGCTGCCCGACTCCGGACTTTTCATCATCGCGGAACACTTTTGTCCGATTCGGCTCCAACTCCTCGGAACGAAGGGGACTCGACTTGGTGACGTGAAAAGGGCGACGAGTCATCCGGTGGCGCTTGGTCAGTGCCGAAAATTTTTGAAAAAACGCGGTCTCGAGCCGGTCGCCGTTGCCGATACCGCCGGCGCGGCGCAAGCCCTCGCAAATTCTGGCGACCGAGACACGGCCGCCATCGGTTCCGCGCTCGCCGCCGAGATATATGGCCTCGACATTGTCGCCTACGACATCGAGGATGCGGAGCACAACACCACCCGTTTTCTGGTGATGGCCCGGCAGCGAATCGAGGCAGACCCCTCGGACGGGCAAGCAATGACCAGCTTCGTCTTCGCTGTCCGCAACGTGCCCGCCGCCCTGTACAAGGCGCTTGGCGGCTTTGCGACCAATGGCGTGAACATGGTCAGGCTCGAGAGCTACATGGTCGGGGGTTCGTTTTCCGCCACTCAATTTTTCGCCGATATCGAGGGGCACCCTGAAGACCGGATGGTCGCTCTGGCATTCGATGAACTCAAGTTCTTTTGCAATTACCTGAAGATTCTGGGGGTGTATCCAGCCCATCCATTCCGCTCGTCTGCGGAATAGGTGCTCCTCAAGATCTATGTTTCTTGCTCTTCCTGCCCTCGATCCCGAACTTGCGTAGTTTCGATTTCGACCGTATATATGATTCTGCTCCTCTGGGAGCTATGGCGATAAACGGGCGCGAAATAAGCGGTTCGGACCCGGGGGCGGTACCCGGCGGCTCCACCACATCCTCCTCGTGAGGGGGATCTCATGGGGCCGAAACAGGATCGACGGACGTGTAAAGGTGTACTTTTCGCTCGGTGGGATTCCGCCGTTACCGGATCAAAAAACACAATTGCCAACGACAATCGTGTTCCGATTGCCATTGCTGCGTGAGCGGTAACGAATATCGGACTTAATTTTCCCGGGCCATAATGCGCCCGGGTGGGGCCCGGAGGCGCCTAGCAACAGAAGCCTCCGCTCATCCCGCAAAATCTTCTCCGCGCACAGATCTGGCGGCGTTTGCCATCACTTGGAGCGCCCGGTTGAAGACTTGAGCTTCTGAACCACGTGAATTGAACATGGCAAACCGAATTTACGCGCTTCGGTGAATCGAATTCCGCAGGATGGTTCCAGCTTGAGGCGTGTCCTACCAAGTCACGCACTCGCTGCCGCGTAGGGAATGGCCAGAGAAACACGGGCGTTTCTGAACCTCAAGCCCGCGCAACTCACCTCCCGATCACGCATTTCCGTCCAAGGAACGAACTCGAGTCCGGCATGGTTCGCGACGCGGAAAAGTCGGAGCAGTCTGCGCCGCAGAGCATTCAAGATTCGCTGAAAAAGGTGAACGTGCCAATGCCAACTCTCGCCGGAAAAGTGGGCCAAGGTACTCCGACAGTGTGCCTGCTCCTGCTGCCGGGCGGCAACAAGCCGGGGATGATCAAATCTCTGCTTTGCCAAACACTCCAAAGCGAAAAGGTCTATTGACGCATTGAGGATTCTCCGTCGTGCGCCGATTCAAGGGCAACCATTGCCGTCCGCAAATCGAACAAGACCCGTA
Organism: Rhodobacterales bacterium; assembly: GCA_965219495.1. Classification (GTDB taxonomy): domain Bacteria; phylum Pseudomonadota; class Alphaproteobacteria; order Rhodobacterales; family CAZPXZ01; genus CAZPXZ01. The sequence continues at coordinate 3,815,920 of OZ244777.1, read as the reverse complement.
TCCATGCCTATTTGGCGACAAGGCGAAATCCGCATCCTTCCGTGGGAGTGGCGGCAAAGGCTGGAGCCCGGAGCCTTGATCATCCGAAACTTGTCGATGTGCGCAGTTTCTTGAAGGGATTGCAGCCACACGTGGCAAGATTTCTTGGCGAACCTTGCAGGCTGGCAGCATCCGCAAGGAATCTCCTGCCGACAGATGTATGGCTCGATCTTGCTTGCTCCAATCCAATTCTCATCCCCAAGCGTCAAGACGCTGCGCTAGGCATGACCGATCAGAATTCCTGCCGCGAATACCAGCGCGCCGCCAACCACAATCTGGAATGTCGCCGACAGGAACGGCGTATCCATGAAACGCCAGCGAATCCAGGCAATTGCAGCCAATTCGACCGCCACAACCGCAACCGCGAGAACCGTTGCCGTGACGAAGTCCGAAATCAGGTAAGGTAGAGTATGCCCAACACCGCCGATGGTCGTCATGGTGCCGGTAACCACCCCACGGACCAACGGAGAACCGCGGCCGGTGAGCGTCCCATCGTCCGATAAGGCCTCCGCAAACCCCATCGAAATGCCCGCCCCGATTGAAGCTGCAAGTCCGACGAGAAATGCGCTCCAACTGTCCTGGGTGGCGAAGGCGGCGGCGAAGAGCGGCGCAAGCGTAGAGACCGAACCATCCATGAGTCCGGCCAGCCCGGGTTGCACATACTGCAAGAGCAACCGCCTGCGATACTCCTCGTCTTCCCCGACGTGCGCGGCGGCTTGTTCCGGCCGGGATTCAATCGCGATTACACGGTGTTCGTGCGCGGCTTCTTCCGCTGCCAGGTCGCCTAGCAGGCGGCGTGTTTCCGCGTCCCGCGCTTGCGTTGCAGCCCGTTCGTAAAATGCCTTCGCGTGCTCCTCGAGGGACGAGGCTTGTTCGCGGACCGCAGCCGGCCCCTTTGGAAGCAACTGCCACAGCGGCTTAACTCCCGGAAAGCCGGCAATATCTTCGCGGCGGACCAGGGGAATACGATTGCCAAACCGCTTCTGAAAAAGATCGATGAGTCGCCTGCGATGGTCATCCTCGACTTCCGCCATTTCCTCCATCATTGCAGCCGATTCGGGGGCGGACTCTTGAAGCGCCGCGGCGTAATCGAGATATCTCCGCCGGTCATCTTCCTCGTTGCTGATCGCCAGAGCGAGAATTTCGTCCTCGCCCAGGTCCGAAACGGGCCGTCGGCGGAACGGGCGGGAAAACATCAGTCTTTCCCGACCGTCGCAATGCGCAGCGTATTGGTTGTGCCCGGCGTTCCAAAAGGCACGCCCGCCGTGATCACCAGGCGGTCGCCTTTCTCGGCCAGTCCTTCCCCAACAGCGATTCGGCACGCAGTTTCCACCGTTTCTCCAAAGCTGGTGACATCTTCCGCGTATATACAATGCGTCCCCCAGAGAATCTGCATGCGCCGCGCGGTATTCCAGGAATTGGTGAGGGTGAGGATGGGCGCGCCCGGCCGTTCACGGGCCATTCGAGACGCCGTCGACCCGCTGGCCGTGTACGTGACGATCGCCGCGGCGGAGACAGTTTGCGCGACTTGCGCAACTGCGGCTGAGATCGCGTCCGCAGCCGTGGGCCGGGGTTGAGGATGGAGCGCTTCGATGATGGGCCGGTAGCTGTCCTCTTGTTCCGTCCGTTCGATGATCCGGTTCATGATTGCCACGGATTCCACGGCATATTTGCCGATAGCGGATTCAGCCGAGAGCATTACCGCGTCCGCCCCGTCGTAGATTGCCGTCGCAACATCGGAAGCTTCGGCCCTGGTGGGGGCGGGGGAATGCACCATCGAATCCAGCATCTGGGTTGCGATGACCACGGGCTTGCCGGCCAATCGGCAAAGACGAACCAGTTCCTTTTGCCGGCCCGGCACCTCTTCCGGCGCAAGCTCTACGCCGAGGTCGCCGCGAGCCACCATGATGCCGTCCGACAGTTCCACAAGTTCGTCGATCACTCCGAGCGCGGCGGGCTTTTCGATCTTCGCCATAACCGCCGCGCGTCCATCAATCAGTTCCTTTGCTTCCGCGACATCCTCGGCGCGTTGTACGAATGACAAGGCGACCCAATCCACCCCGATTGAGAGCCCGAACTCCAAGTCTTCGCGATCTTTCTCGGTGATGGCCTGAAGCGGCATGATGGCGCCGGGAAGATTCACTCCCTTGTGGTCGCTGAGGAGCCCTCCAACCAGAACCTCGGTTTCCGCCCAATCGGCCCCGGAAGACTCGACGCGAAGCCGCAAATTTCCGTCATCAAGGAGTACATCCATACCCCGTTGAAACACTTCATAGACTGCGGGGTTCGCGAGAGTGGCGCGATGCGAGCTACCGATTTCCGGTTTCATGTCCAGTCGAAACGTCTGGCCGTCCCGCAGCCGAACCGTTCCTCCCTGGAACTCCCCCACGCGAAGCTTCGGCCCTTGCAGATCCTGCAATATGACCGTCATTCGCCCGGTTTCCTTTTCCAGGGAACGAATGTCCCGGGTGCATTCCGCATGCGCCTCCCGATTACCGTGACTAAAATTGAGTCGAAAGACGTCTGCGCCCGCAAGGAATAGTTCGCGGATGGTTTCCCGGTCGGAACTGGCCGGTCCCAGCGTGGCGACGATCTTGGCCTTGCGCTGCCTCCGCATGAGAATCCCTCCCATTTCCGGTTCAGTTTACGATAATAGCCCGAAAGTCGTTCACATTTGTGCGAGTCGGCCCGGTAGACACCAGGTCGCCGAGGGCGGCGAAGAAACCGTAAGCGTCATTGGCTTGAAGCGCTTCCCTGGCATGGAGACCGCGCCCCCGGGCGCGGTCAAGGGTATCGGGTCCGATCACAACGCCCGCATGATCCCCGGAACCGTCAATCCCATCGGTGTCTCCGGCGATTGCGTGCACATCTGCCATCCCCTCCAGCGCCAGCGCGAGCGCCAGTGCGAATTCGGCGTTCGGTCCTCCCCTTCCGTCCCCCCGAACCGTTACCGTGAGTTCACCCCCGGAAAGCAGAACCTGGCGGCCGCCTTGCGTGCGCGCTTCCCGGACTTTGCCGGCCATGTTTTCCGCCACGACCCGCGCTTCTCCTTCCACCGCTTCGCCGATCAAGATCGGCTGCAAGCCCGAATCCTCGACAATCCTTGACGCGGCACGCAGGGCGTTGCGCGCCGAGGCGAGCAGAACGAAGTCCGCTCGCTCCAACCTTGCGTCCCCGGGTTTTGGAGTCTCGTCGAGAGCTTGGGTGAGATGATTGCAAACCGCGTCCGGGAGAGCGATTCGATATCGTTTGAGAACTTCCTCCGCCGTTTCAAATGTAGTTGGGTCCGGCACCGTGGGTCCGGACGCAATGGTTGCCGGGTCGTCCCCGGGAACATCGGATATTGCCAAGGTGCAGGTTCGCGCCGGAAAGGCGGCGGCAGCCAGCCTGCCTCCCTTGATCCGGGAAAGGTGCTTTCGGACCGCGTTGATCTCGGAAATGGAGGCACCACTAAGCACCAGTGCCTTTCCGACCCGCTGCTTGTCGTCGAGCGAGAGTCCCGGTGCTGGGAGCGCAAGCAGGGAAGAGCCTCCTCCCGAGATCAAGGCGACCAACAAATCGTCAGAACCGAGCCGTTCTGCGGTTTCCAGAATCCTTTGCGCCCCTGCCATGCCGGCACTGTCCGGATACGGGTGTCCGGCCTCCAGCACTTCGATTTTCTCGCATGGCAGGCCATGCTCATGCGGGGCAAGCACGATTCCGGACAACGCGCCCTTCCATTCGCTCTCAAACGCACGGGCCATGCTGGCCGAGGCCTTTCCAGCTCCCGCAAGAACAGTTCTCCCTGCCGGGGGCGCCGGCAGATTGCCGGGCACAACCGTTGCTGGGTCGGCAGCGGCGACGGCGGCGCGAAACAGCCCGATCATGAATTGCCGCACGCCCGAACCGGCAAGTCGCTCAGTCATCCTCGCATTTCCTCGGACACCGTGTACGCTTCCCGCATTGCCTGTACTTCAATCAAAACACCCCTTTTTCGCTCGTTGGGTTCGTGACGGCAAATTGTTTTCGCTACCGTACCTCAGCGCATTGCGCTAGGCTTGGCAGCGAATCCCTCTTGTGAGGTCCGCTATGAGCGACAATTTGCTCAACTATGCGCAATTCATGGACCGTGCATTTCGAAGCGTCATCGCAGAGGCGATGGCGCATGTGGCGGAGCACGGCCTTCCCGGCGAGCACCACTTTTACATCACCTTCCGTTCGGATCATCCCGGTGTGGAAATGCCGGACTGGCTGCGTGAGGAACACCCGACCAACTTGTCGATCGTCCTCCAGCATGAATTCTATGATCTTACCGTCGAAAAAGAATTTTTTTCCGTGCAGCTGACGTTTCGAGATCGCCCGGCCAGCCTTCGCGTTCCACTGGACGCGGTCGAGATATTTGCGGACCCTGCTGTTCAGTTCGGACTTCGCTTCCAGCAAGAGGAATCCACCCGCGAGGAGGATGCAGATTCGGCGAAAGACGGGGCGCGCATCGAAGAACTGAGCACGGAAGACGACTCCAAGGTCGTCAGCTTGGACGCGTTCCGGCACTGAGACCCTTTCCATGCGGACACGCACCGAAACCGACTCCTTCGGTTCAGTAGAGATCGCCGCGGACCGCTATTGGGGAGCGCAGACCCAGCGCTCACTGATTAACTTTCCGATCGGCTGGGAGCGCCAGCCACCTGCGATTGTGCACGCAATGGGCGTCATCAAGCGCGCGGCAGCGGAAGTAAACACGGAATTCGGCGATCTGGCGCCACGGCTCGGACACGCGATCGCGAAAGCCGCGGGCGAGGTCGCAGACGGCAAATGGGACGACCACTTTCCGCTGGTTGTCTGGCAAACCGGATCCGGAACCCAGACCAACATGAACGCAAACGAGGTTATCGGCAATCGCGCAATTGAACTTCTCGGGGGTCAACTCGGTTCCAAAGACCCTGTACACCCGAACGATCACGTCAACCGATCGCAGTCCTCGAACGATACCTATCCGACCGCGATGCATATTGCCGGCTACACGGAAATCCGCTCCCGCCTGGTGCCGGCGCTCGAATCCCTTCAACAGGCCCTTGAAAGCAAGGCGGAACAGTTTCGCGAAATCGTGAAAATCGGCCGTACGCACACCCAGGACGCCACCCCGCTCACTTTGGGCCAGGAATTTGGAGGATACGCGTTCCAGGTCGCGCTCGGAGTCCAGCGCGCGAACTCCGCGCTTCACAACCTTGCGCGGCTGGCGCAAGGTGGAACAGCCGTCGGCACGGGCCTGAATACCCGAAAGGGTTTCGCCTTGCGGTTTGCCGAACGGGTCGCGGACATCACCGGCGATCCATTCGTGACCGCTCCCAACAAGTTCGAGGCGCTTGCGGCACATGACGCGGTCGTCGAAGCTTCAGGGTCGGTTCGCGTAGTCGCCGCGTCTCTTTTCAAGATCGCGAACGATATCCGCCTGCTCGGGTCCGGCCCGCGCTGCGGCCTTGGCGAATTGTCGCTGCCGGAAAACGAACCCGGATCCTCGATCATGCCCGGAAAGGTGAATCCAACCCAGTGCGAAGCACTTACCCAGGTGTGCGCCCATGTGATGGGCAACGATGCAGCGGTCGGATTCGCCGGGAGCCAGGGCCACTTCGAATTAAACGTTTACAAACCCATGATGATTTACAACCTCCTGCAGTCGGTCAACCTGCTTGCGGACGCGTCGAACAGTTTCGTGGTGCGATGCGTAGACGGGATAGAAGCGAACGAAAAGACGATTTCGAGGCTCCTGCAGGATTCCCTGATGCTGGTCACCGCCCTCGCGCCCGAAATCGGATACGACCAGGCAGCCAGAATCGCCAAGGCGGCACACGCGAACGGAACCACCCTGCGCGAGGAAGGATTGCGCCTCGGACTGGTAAACGAAGAGACCTTCGATCGGCTGGTTCGCCCCGAAAATATGATCGGACCAAGCGCATGACGGCGCCTGACATGTCCGCAGCAAAGCCCGAACGGCTGCTCCTCTTGCGGCATGCGAAATCCAGTTGGCAATTTACCCAGTTGGCCGATCACGACCGGCCATTGAACGGTCGTGGAAGAAGCGCCGCGATCAGCATGGGCCTATGGATCGCCGAGAACAACCTGACGCCGGACTTGGCGCTGGTCTCGACAAGCAAGCGCACGCGTGAAACCTGGTCGAGGGTTGAACAGGGACTGCCTGTATCGCCCGAGGTGATCTACGAGCGTGCACTGTATCACGGAAACCCACAGGGCATGTTCGAACTGCTGCGCACGGCTTCCGCGGCGTCGCGCCGGGTCCTTGTGCTGGGACATAATCCCGGAATGGCGTTGCTGGCGCACGCGCTCGCGAACGCTGACGGCGCGCCCCTCTCGGGCTCGCGCTTCCTCAAGTTTCCGACCGCCGGTCTCGCGGTCTTCAAGATTCGCGCAGAATCCTGGAGTTTGCTCAGTCCGGAATCCGCTGAACTGGAGCGATTTGTCGACCCCAGAAGCCTCGCCTGAACCGAACCCGGACCGGTCAGGAATTCTCGGGGCACGCCGGAATCCGGGTTTGATTTGAATTTCGACCCGAGTCTTGACCGGCGGGACTCATGCCAGCCCGGCGGCCCGTACATCGGATTGGTACGAACGGCTCACCGGCACTTCGTGGCCTCCTGTCAGGCGCAAGACCGTGCGTCCGTCCTTGCGTTCTGCCGATGCCACGTGGCGGCGCGCAATCCAATAGGAGCGGTGAACTTGCAGTCCGTTCGCTCCCTCCAACTCGGCAATGGCGTCGGAGAACCGCATGAGGACGAGGGTTGAACCTTGGATGGTAAATGCTTCCACATAGTGGTCGGCCATCTTGAGGTAAACCAGATCCCGGCCGAGCCTGGCCGGAAGGCGATCGAGAAAGCGCGCGGCGCGATCGGCGCCTTCATCCCCCTTGCCAAGGGTTCCGCCAGGCACGGAGTTCATGCTGAATCGCGCCAAGGATAGCGCACTCGCGGAGGTGCCGATCACCATCATCAGCAATGCGACGGAAATGTAGATCGTGCCCAGTTCGGCGCGTCCGGAGTATTCCGGTCGAAACAGCTGCTCGGCCAGGAATACGACGCCTGTGCCCGGCACGGCCGCGACTCCCGCGACCCCCGCGATGGCGACAAGTCGCAACCGCCACGAAATTGATTCCGTGAGGTGGAGCGTCAGCATTGACACGCTACCGCAAACGAGCCAATTGGCGCCCATAGCGAGAGACCAGTAGCCCAGGCGGCCGAGATGCCCGATTGAGTCGTAGGTGCCGAAGGGTCCAGCGAAAGCAAATAAGGCGACGAGGACCACAAGCGCCACCGCCTGGCCGACAAGCGAACGAACATCCGGAAATTCGCGTTGCGTGAACCGCATTTTCTGCAACTGACGAAGAATCCCTTGAAGTTTACGTATTGGCTGTTGACCTGCGAACCGGCCCAATCCACTGCTTTGCCCAGGATACAGCCGCATGCAGGAGGAAGTTTCATGCGATTCCAATCAACCATACCGCTCTCGACGCGCATCCGCACGTTCTTCCCCGCACTGGCCGTGATTTGGGCTGCCAGTCCGGCGTTATCGGCGGATATCGAAGTTCGAATTGAAGGTCTGCGCTCCGCCGAAGGTATCTTGCGCGCCGCATTGCATCGCCAGGCGGAAAGTGTGCGTTTTCCGGAAGACTCCGGCGTCGTCGCCGCCATTTTTCGCCCGGCCGCGGCCGGCGAAATCCGCTTGGTCTTCGCCGATATGCCGCCCGGCCAGTACGCGATCGCAGCGTTCCATGACGCGGATTCGAACGGAGAACTGAATAGCAATTCCCGTGGCATCCCGATCGAGGGCTACGGATTCAGCAATGGGGCATTGGGTTTCATGGGACCGCCGGAATTCGCCGACGTTGCGGTAACGGTTGCCCCGGGCGAGTCCGATATCCTCGTCCTTGTTCCAATCCAGTATTAAGGCGCCCGCAATGAACACGACGGAATTGACCCGCCGCGGAGCGCTGGGCCTGATCGGCGGCGCGCCCATGCTCCTTGCAATGCGCGCAAATGCAGAAGACGCGGTTGGATTTGCCTCTGCGCTGGAGCGCGAGCCGCGCCTGCTCGGTTTTGCGACGGTGCAAGCGCAGGAACTTCAGGCATCCCTGATCACGATTCACGGACGCTTGCCTATCGGAATCAAGGGGGTTCTGTGGCGGAACGGGCCCGCGGAACATGAACGATTCGGCCATCGCTACCGCCATTGGTTCGATTCGGACGGAATGGTCCAGGCATTCGCTTTTTCCGGAACTGCAGTCACCCATCGCGGAAGATTGCTGTCCACTCCCAAGCGCGCTCGCGAGACCCGCGCTGGCAGGCGCATCATGCCTGCATTCGGGACGCTGCCGCCCGAGCTGGCAGCGCCCCGGAACGGGGACGACATGAACGTCGCCAACACCCACATCATCGTGCATGGCGGGCGCCTCCTTGCCCTTTGGGAGGGCGGCTCGGCACTGGAAGTTGATCCGGAAACGCTTGAATCCGGTCGGCTGATCGAATGGAGGTCCGATTTGGCTGGCGCGCCGTTTTCGGCCCATCCCAAGATCGAACCCGGCGGTACGTTGTGGAATTTCGGTTACTCGCTGGCGCCGCGTCCGGTACTGCTCTTTTACCGCATTGGCCCAAGCGGCCATCTGGCCGCGGCGAACACCCTGCCGGTCTCGCCATTGGGCTTGACGCACGATTTCATTGTCACGAGGAAGCATGTTGTTCTACTTCTCACTCCATTCGTATTCGAGCCGGAACGGTTTCTCGCCGGCGAGCAGAGTTTTCTCGACGCCCATGCCTGGCAACCCGCGCTAGGCACAAGAGTTCTTGCGATCGACAAGAACACCCTGGAAGTGGCGCGCCGCTATGAATTGCCGGCCGGCTTTCATTTCCACCACGGAAACGGATGGGAAGAGAAGGACGGCACAATTCGGCTCGACCTGTGTCAGGCGCCGGATCCGCAATTCCTCACCCGGGATCTGCGGCATGTCATGCAGGGAACGTGGTCGTTCCCGTCCGCGCCGCCGGCGTACCGCTGCGTCACCCTGCGCCCGAACGGAACCGCGGAGATCGGCGAAGCCGAGCCGGGCGCCGCGGAATTCCCTCGAATTGACGCCCGTTACACCGGGCATCGCCACCGCATGGTTTTTGCGCTGACCGGTATTCATGCGGACCATGCATGGCCGTTAGAGAAAATTGCCCGCCTCGAACCCGGTTCCGGCGCAGTAGATGATTGGGCTTTCCCCGCGAGCCAGATCCCGGAGGAGCACGTATTTGTGCCCCGGGGCGGTTCCGAGGGCGATGGCTGGCTGGTCGGAACGTTTCTCGACACGAAGCGACAGGTTTCCGGACTCAGCGTGTTCGATGCCGGAAACTTGGCGAACGGCCCCATCTGGCAAGGCATCCTGCCCTACCCCCTGCCCCTCGGTCTGCACGGAACCTTCCAGATGGCTTAGCGGCTTGGTTTAGCCGCTACTTCGAGTCGAAGTGTGCTTGGGGACCTGGGCCAACTGCCTTCTTTACCGGCCGCGTACAGGCATTTCGGATCGGCTTTGTCCAACAAGCGACCGGCATCACCTGAGAGGACACAAGTTGGCTTGGCGCTATCGAAAATCAGCCTGATTTTGTCGTGTCATTCCAACGTATTGAGGTCGCGATCAAGTTGTCCCAGGTTCCGGGGACGAACGCCTTCACGTCACCACGCACGAGGCGAGCTCGACGGGCAATTTCCTGAATCTGCGCATCGGTCAGGAATTTTCCGATTGTCGGCAGACCTTCGGCGAGGCTGACGCTCTTGCAGCAAACGAACGTAACAAAACGCAGAGGCGCACCAAAGGATGCGGGTTGAACTATTTGCGGCAATGCCGCATTGCGCATAGCGATTCAACTTTTGTCCACCGGCAATTGACTTGTTCTTGTCGAGCTGATCGTTGATTGACGTGAGCTGCTTCGTAGCGAAACGGACATGCGGGGTTTTCCACTGTTTCTGTAGAAATTTCCAATGGTCTGCAAGAGCGAAGGCGCGTCGTTGTCAGAGCGTGTTCGCTGGTGCTTGACGAGGCGGTTGAAGGTGAGGAATTGGACGAACTCGAAGCCCTTGAGCTGGTATACGTCGACCCGACCGCGCCGGACTAGAACCAGGTCGTCGACACGTCCGGTGTCGGGTCGGTTAGCTGCAAGGCGTGGAAATCACCATCGAGCAAAGTGTCGTTGACGCGCGCCACAATGTGGTCTTACTGCCAGCGGTGCCCGCGGAGGGCGGAACGCTGACCGGAGGCCAGTGCATAGCTCACCGGAAAGCCATCACTTGCGACGAGAACACTCCCCGAGAATTGTGTTCCCTGCTTGACATGCGACAAGGCGCCGGTGCTGAGGGGAGCGATGAAGACCCGAACAAGAATGAGATGAGATCAATGATTTCAGCTGCCAATCTATAGGTGAAGCGGTGTCTCACGGACATCCACTTATACCTGGGACAGATCAAATCTCCGCGACCCTGGCCCCTGACGCCTTCGTCGAATCGTGGGCTAGACAGTCGTAGTGCGCCGTTGTCTGCACCAGAGAGAGGTGCTTTCCGAATCTGGACGGGCTCACGGCAATCGCTAGAGCGCGAGACGCAATGGGTGTACCAGAGATCATGGATTTCGTGCGGAGCTTCATGTCGCAGTTCCCGATAGTCCCTTGGTACCGGCGATGACGTCGAGTGGAAGTATTGGCTTGAGTGGATCATCAAGGAGCGGCATTGCGAACTGTTCTTACCAGCGCGCCGCCGTCTCGTTCTTTGCGTTGGTCGCAAGGGCCACGTCGCCAACTTTTACTGCCGCTGCCAAAGCCCGTTGGTCAGCCGCCGGAAGCAAGCCACCACGGATCCCCTGCCCTTGCACCGATCGATCGACAGCCAGGCGCCCCGGTCGAAAGATCGGCACGTCGTAGCGACCGAGCTTCCTATTTGGAGTGGAGGGGACCCGGGCGAACTCGATAGCGCCCGAGCTGATCGAGTAGAACCCCAGGACACGGGCCGGTTCTACTGAACAAACGGCAACGAAGGTCTTGGCCCCGCCGGATTCGCGGTTCTGCCGAGCGTAGCGTCAAAGATACTCGTTGAGGGCGGGATCACCGCAATCGAAGGCCCTGCGGTCATGATGCCGACCGATGGGTTCCTCGCGCCAATCGAGCAACAGGTTCCACCCGGTCGACACGACGCCGGGCGGCAGCCATCAGCGCAAGGGTCGGCCCGGGCGGATTCTCCAACACATCCTACACGCACGCCATATCGCGCTCGGACCGCACGATGCGTTCGGCTCTATCCACCGCTTCGCGCGCGGCGGGCAGCGCACTGCGCAGGATAGAATTCGTTAGATCCAGCTGCTCGCGGGCTGCATCGGCTTACCGGGAATCGGTGGCGCAAGCGGTTTGTTCGTACGACTTGCTTAGAGTAAAGACGCTTTTCGGCCTCGACCCCATACGTGGAATTTGTGCGGACAAGCCTGTGAAAGTGGTATCCGAATCCTATGGTGAATATCGACACTAAGCGGCTTCACGATCCAATTCATCGTCGCTCAGGTCAATCCATATGGTTTTGGTTTCCGTGTATTGATCATGCGCCTGCAATGAGTTGTCGCGCCCGCCGAAGCCTGAGTGCTTATAGCCGCCGAAAGGCGTTGTGATGTCGCCTTCGCTATAGCAATTGACGCTGATCGTTCCCGCTTGCAATTGCCGCGCCACACGATGCGCCCGCTTCAGGTTGGATGTGAACAGGGACGCTTGCAGTCCGTAACAGGTATCATTGGCCAACTCGACCGCCTCTTCATCCGTATTGACTGTGAGGACCGACAAGACTGGTCCGAATATCTCTTCCTTGGCAATCGTCATGTCTCGGGAAACGCCGTCAAAGACCGTGGGAGCGATATACAGCCCCCGCCCTTCTTCTATGGGTTCGCCTCCCAACACCACGGACGCTCCCTCCTGCCTACCCTTTGCGACGAAGTTCATCACCCGGTCGAAATGCTCTTTCGTCACCATGGCGCCCAGCGCATTGCTGGGGTCGAGCGGAAATCCCGTCCGCCACTCTCGCACGCGGTCGACCACTCTCTCCACCACTTCGTCCTTGACCGCTTCGTGGACAATCAGGCGCGAATTGGAGGTGCAGTTTTGGCCCATGTTCCAGAAAACCGAATAGACGACATGGCGGGCAATATTGTCGATGCACTCCGCATCCTGAAGCACAACGCTCGGATTCTTTCCGCCACACTCAAGGACGATTCGCTTGAGGTTCGAATGCGCGGAATACTCCAAGAACTTGCGGCCAACTTCCGTTGAACCGGTGAATGACACCGCATCAACATCGTGATGCAGTCCCAGCGCCCTCCCCGTCAATTCTCCTGGCCCGGTGACGACCTCGAACACGCCGGGAGGCACGCCCGCCTCAAGCGCGAGGTCAGCCAGGCGCAAGGTCGTCATACTGGTCTGCTCGGCGGGCTTTATGATTACGCTGTTGCCCGACGCCAATGCGGGTCCCAGCTTCCAGGCCACCATCATCAGCGGGAAATTCCAAGGCAACACACATACGACGACCCCAAGCGGCTCCCGGACGATCAGGCCGAGCGCATCATCCCCAGATGGGGAGACCTGGTCATAGAGCTTGTCGGCCGCTTCGGCGTGCCATGCCAGGCAATGGATCGTCTCCGGAATATCGATGGTTTCACAATCCTTGATCGGCTTTCCGCTCTCCAGGCTCTCAAGCACCGCCAGTTCCTTGCGGTGGCGCTTGATCAATTTCACGAGCCGGATCATCGTCTCCTTTCGTTCGGAAGGGTGCATCTTCGACCAGCTTCCGCGCTCGAAGGCTTCCCGAGCTTTTTCAACCGCCAGATTGACGTCTTGCTCGTCGCAATTGGCAATCTCCGCAAGGACTTCGCCGGTGGCCGGATTTATGGTGGGGAAAACACCGCCATTCGCCGAAACGAATTTGCCATTGATGAAGGCGTTGCTGGGGCGGTCCAGATGACGGGCAATGGCCTCGTATTCATTCCTGGTGAGAAGATCCGGCATATCGGCCATCTTCCCTGGTTACGCGCGGCTGCCGCGGGCCGCGCTTCGCGCCATCTCCAAAGAGGCGACCTTGCCCGCGGGCTGATCTTCGACGGCCGAGAGCGCATCCTCCACCGCTATCCTGGCGGTAAACAGCGCTTCGCGCACTTTGCGTTTCACTTCCTTCTTCAGCGGTTGCAAAGGCGGGCGAACGGCGCCCGCAGGAAGACCGAATAGCTCGCCGGCGTACTTCACGCATTGCAGAAACTTGCCGCTGCGCTCCAGTTGCGTCGCGACCGGCAATATGGCTTTCATCAAGCGCCGGCCCAATTCGAAGTCTCCTTGGAGCACGCAGGATTCATAGAGCTTGATGACGGGTTTCGGGTAAAAATTCGGAATTGGGCTGACCCAGCTTCTTGCGCCCCATGCGAAAAACTCGAGCGCCTGATCCTCGGCCCCAATGGAAAGCTGCATGTGGGGGTATTCCCGCGCCAAGAGATGCACCCGGTCGATATCGCCGCTGGCTTCCTTGATCGCGCGAAAGTTCACGCTCTGGCCGACCCTTTCCAGGAAGTCCTCTCCCATCTCGACACCGGTACGGCCCGGATAGTTGTAGAGCATGATCGGCAGGTTCGCGGCGCGGTCGATCCGCAGGCAATGCGCAGCAAGTTCACGTTCCGTCGGCAACGAGTATGGGGGTGCAGCCACGAGAAGCGCGTCGGCGCCGGCGTCTCTCGCGGCGATTGCAAATTCCGGGCACTCGAAGGCGTTGAGGGCGTTGACGCCGGCGATCATCGGCAAATGCCGGGGAATGATTTCCTTGCCGCGCTTCAGTTGTTCTACGCGCTCCTCTCGATTCAGAGAATAGAACTCCCCGGTCGTGCCGCCAATAATGATCCCATGAACGCCTTCGGCTACCAGAAATTCGATCAGTTTCGCCCAACCATCCCAATCTATGGAGAAATCCTCCTGGAAGGGGGTAATGACGGGTGGATAGATACCTTCGAATTGCATCGCATGTTCTCCACGGCAAAGACCGACATTGCGCGCGCCTTGCGCCTGAAGCGGTTGAAGTCAATTCGCATCCTAGGGAAATTACCGGTTGCGTTCAAGAAAATTCGGCCAAATGTTTGGCATTGCGGAAACAAACGACATTGTTCGCGAAGTTCTGACGCACCTGGCCAAGAATCCGAACCGCTCCCAGGGATGCCGCTGCAATTGCAAGAGAGAAATGGTTCGCCGCCCGCACGGGATTGCGGTTTGTCTACGGTGCTGCGGAGCCTGACGGAGTCGGGGAAACAGCGCTCAGTCTCGCGCTCGTGGTCCCTGCGTTCTGGCGGTCGGGCCGATATCTCGGCGCACCCCATTCCGCCCTTGCTCGATGCCGCTCGCAATCCCGCGAAACGCGATCAGGAATCCTTTGCGCCTGCAGCAAGTTTCCGGCCCCATGCCCGTTCCGATGCGCGTCGCCATGCCGAGCTTCCACCTTGCAACGCATATTTCAGCTGTCCACCGCAACAGCGGCGGCGTTCGCCTTCCATGGCATTGGCGTTTGCACAGCCGTTTCCTGAATCATGGTCAGGCCCGGCCTGTTTCCGGGTCGGAGTCGCCACAACTCGGCAGCTGCATTTGGCGGACGGACAGGTTCGATTGATGGACGGCGTTCGTAGCAAGACCGCCGGACTTGCGGAGAAATTCTCGCAGAAGCGTTCTGTCCTGTTCGGAAAGCGTTTCCCGAGAGATTTCGGCGCGAGAAGCGGCGCCTCCGGAACTCCCTTTGGCTGTCCTTTCCGCTGCCACATTCCGCCCGAAGAGGCGCGCGAGAATCGAACCAGATAAGCCGATGCGCTATTTCCGAGGAGCGAAAGGACTGAGATTGATTTCCGGATGCCCGCCGGTGATCAGCGTCGCGATTGCCTTGCCTGTCACCGGGCCCTGAGTCATGCCAAGATGGCCATGACCAAATGCGTAATAGACTGACGGGTGCTTTCTTGATTGACCAATGACCGGCAAGCCGTCCGGAAGTGCGGGCCTCTGCCCCATCCAGCGCTCCGCGCCGCGCCAGTCAAGTCCGGGCAGGATCTCTCGCGCACAGATCGATATGCGCTCAAAGATTTCTCCCCTCGGCGGCAATTCCGTTCCTCCGAGCTCGCTCCAGCCGCCCAATCGCAGACCAGATGCCAATTGCGTGGCGACAACCCCACGCTCCGCGAAGACGAGCGCGTGGCGGATCACCGACCGCGCGGCTGGAACCGTCAAATTGTAGCCCCGTTCCGATTCCAGCGATTGCGGCTCGGAAAGCCCTTTCAGCAGCGTATTTGACCACACGCCAGCAGCGATGACGATCCTGTCGAAGGAGCAGGTCTCGCCGTGCGCAAGCCGGACATCCGCGGCATCGACCGCGCCCGCAACATTGCGGACAAAACCTCGCTTGAAGACAGCGCCGAGGCTCTGCGCGTAGCGCGAAAGTCCCCGAACCGCGTCAAGTGGATCCGAAAGAACCGCAGTATTGGGAAGCAGGATTCCGCCCTCGAACGACGCCCCCAGAGCCGGCTCAAGCCGCTGCAATCTCTGCCGGTCCAGGAGAGCGAGATGGCCTGTATGGGTCTCCGGCACGCTCTTCCAGAGCCTGACGCCGTCCTCGAGCGCCCGCTTGCTGTCATAGACCTGAATTGCGCCCGCAGCTCGCAGATTCTTGCTCAAGCCAGCGCGAAGCAACAATGCTTCGAAACAGGGAATGGCGTCCTTGTTCAGCCCGGTAAGCGCGGCGACGCCATTCTGGAACCGCCATTCAGTGGATGCGCGTGCAAATTCGAGCAACCATGGAGCCACCTGCAGGCTGTATTTCGCCGGAATTGACAGGGGACCCATTTTGTCCGTCAGTAGCCGGATGGAGTTCCGGAGGGTTGCCGGAGACGCCAGCGGGAATACCAGCGAGGGAAAAATCTGACCCGCGTTTGCCCGGGAGGCTCCGCCTTCCCCCGGATTACTCGGATCCATCAGCGTGACAGCGACGTTCCTTTCGGCGAGAAAGCAGGCCGTAGAAACGCCAATGATACCCGCACCGATGATCCCAACGCGAAGCCTGGAGGCCGGCATTTCTGAACCGCTAATTCAGCAGGTCGAAGGCATCGCCCCAAGTATCCGATAGGAGATACTCCTTCTCAAAGGCATCTGTGGGGTCCAATTCGATCTTGTATGTTCCCTGAATCCATCCGCGGCCGGTCACTCCAGGAAGGACGGCCGGACGATTGGCGATCTTGGTCACTCCCGCAAAATGCACGTCGAGTCGACCCCCGATTATGGAGAACGCCGGATAGGTATCGCCAACCCGGGCTTGGCCGCGGCCATGGCGCAACGCCAGACGGGCGGAATTCCCTGTGCTGCACGGTGACCGGTCAATGCGCCCGGCAGGCAGCACGGAAGCTCCGCGCATCCGGTTGTCTTTCGTTTCCTCGATAAACATGACGTAGGAGAGGCTCTTCAAACTGGGCTCAATCGGATGAACAATTTCCCATTCGTCCTGGATGACGCGCTGAATGGCTGTTCCCAATTCGACAAGCCGGCGTGCGTTCTTCGGCTCGATAGACACGGTTTCGCACATTCCATCCCGGCACCGGACGACGGTTCTTACGAGGCCCGCAGGGGTGTCCAAGTTCACAATCGTTTCCCATTCCTCGATCGGAAAGATTCCTGTTTCCAACAAGAAAGTGACAAAGCAAATCGTGTTCGAGACCGACATCGCATGGGCTTTGTCTGCTTGCAAGACGATGAATCCCGCATCGGCATCGTCCCGCGTCGGCGGCAGCAATAAGTTGGTGCTCATCTGGGCGCAAGCTCGCGGTTCGAAAACCAGGAATCTCCGGAGACTGTCGTCAACCTCGTTCAGGTATGTCATCCTGTCGAGCATCGATCGTCCCGGAAAATCCTCCACACCGGCAGTGACAACACGGCCCACTTCGCCTTCCGCGTGGGTATTCACGATTGTCACGTTCGTACTCCATTTCATTCTCGCATGCTCCGTAGGGAACGGGATCGCCGGTTCCAGATCAAGAATGTCAAGAGTACTTGCAGAACCATGGCGCGCAAAGGAAGTTGATCTTTGAGCGGGCGGTATCCTGGTCCGCGCTCTTGCGAGGTCCACGCCACGAGCAATTGGACGGCAATCATCAAACTGTTTTCCAACTCCTGGGACTTGCGGCGGCATGGTTGGCGGCCCCTCGGGACTGGCATCAGCCGCCCAAGCAGACACTCTCGATGTTGTGGTCCGCGCATGCGTCCTGCACCGGGCCGGGGGCCGTGATCTTCCACCGGTCCGATTTCGCGGGCCGGACATCAACCCGGTGAGCTTCGAATTTGTGCCTGGCAAATTATTCCCAAATTCCTTCCACGTTGACCGCCGACTCTCACCGACCGCGCGGGCTGAACACCCTTCCATGACTGCAGGCAATCGAGTGGTTTCTGGTTCGGAGACATTGCCGAGTCACACGTGCGAGCGGAGGCCGCCGGATCTTCCTTTCCTCACGCAATCCTTCATGCCCAAGCCATTCCTGGAAGGATTCCGTCGATGAAGTCTTGGAAGAGATGAACCGCTCGCCCGGTTGGCCAGGACTTCGGGATGCGTCAAAGTTCTCCAGAACTCCCCGGAATTTGGAGCGCGACGGCGTTCTTCGCCTGGAAAAGTGCTGCGAGGCGGAGCGGCTCCCCGAACATCTTTTTCTGATCATCCTGGACGGGCCAAACGAGAAATCCGATGCATCCAGCTTCCAATTTCACCTTGCACTGCGTTCAACGCGCCGGTTCGTAGGAGCCGGACCGCTTGACGGGCGAAAAAGTTGTCAAGATACGATCAAGCGGTTCGCTGGAATCCAACTGCCCCCGGGATGCTGTTTCACGATCAAAGGGTTTGCGCTGCACGTGTTGCAAACGGACAACTTCCTACAAAATCATCTCTTCACCCTGCGGCTCTTCCTGAAAGGGCCTCGCCGGCCAGATCCATTCGATTCAAGGTTGGAATCGACGAGGACTCAACGCGTTACATTGTAGCTCTGAACTTTCCGTCCGATCCCTGATATGAGGTGACTTGCGGTAAATCACCACGGCCGCAAGGAACGGCGCGCCATTTGGACGACCTCCCAACTGAACGGCTTCCTTGCCTTCCCCGGCGTCGGCTAGGCCTTCCGGATCCGGCGCCTCCGCATCCACAAGGAATCCGGCAAGACCAGCATCGAATTCGCCAGTGGCGCCGCAAGTCATGCGCGGGAAACCGCCGATTCGGAACAGATGCTGAACGGGAACCGTCGCCATTGGCGCCTCGAAACAGCGCCCATCATTGCCGGGATTGGAGCCGGGATGAAGATCGCAGCCGTAGTCGCACCGGCCATGGTCCGGAAAACACCGCCCGCTCGCTGCGCTTCCCCATCGACCTCATCAAGGCCCGCGGTCTCGGTGCCGCGCCGGTCCTGCCGCGGCTGAATCGCAAGATCCGCGCCGTTTTCAACTTCCCCAAAATATCCCGCAACGCCCTGCCGAAACCCGAACCGGGCGCCCACAGCCCCTTCCCCCTGCTCCTGTCAATGGCAGGAGCCCTTCGCCATGGCTAAACGCCCGGATCTCCCCGGGAAATTCCCCACCGGGCTTCATCTGCAGGCGCTTCGGCGTCCGAAAACTCCGATCCCGGAACCGGAATTCCGCAGGCCAACTGCCCGGCAATCAAACCCGAAACCGAAAGACCTCGGCAAGATCCGAGAGCAGTTTCGCCCTGCATCGCCGCTTCCTTGCTCTTTACGCGCCGCGAGGCGCACGTAATTTGCTGTTGGACAAATCATTCGTTTTTCCGGTGTGCAAGGAATCCACGATGACAAGAGATGCGACACTCGCCGCACATGCTGGCCGCTGCCCCGAGAAACACTTCGGCACGGTGAACACGCCACCCTACCGTGCGTCGACGATCCTATATCCCACCCTGTCCAAGTTGCGGAAACACCGTTCCGTTCCAACCGGCGATGCCGTCACCTATGGCGTACATGGCACTCCGGGAACATTTGCGCTCGAGGAAGCGGTCGCCGCGCTGGAGGGAGGCTTTCGCTGCCGGCTCGCTCCATCCGGCCTCGCGGCGATTTCAGGCCCGTTGCTCTCCTTTCTCAATGCAGCCGACCATCTCCTCGTCGCCGACAGCGTTTACGGTCCCACCCGGATCTTTTGCGATGGAACGCTTTCGCGCCTTGGAGTATCCGTAGAATACTACGATCCCCTCGCTGGCGCGCAGGTCGCAGATTGCTTCCGCCCGGAAACCCGTGTTGTATTCATGGAAAGTCCCGGGTCGCTGACGTTCGAAGTGCAGGACGTGCCTGCAATCGCGGCAGCAGCCCGGGCCCACGGCGCGGTTTCCATGCTGGACAACACTTGGGGAACGCCGCTTCACTTCAAGCCGTTCCGTCACGGTGTCGACATTTCCATCCATGCCGCGACCAAATACATCGCCGGACATTCGGATCTGGTTCTAGGCACCGTAACCGCCAATGCCGAGCACTATCCGGCGCTTCGCCGCGGCTGGGCGGAGCTCGGGTTGTGCGCTTCGCCAGACGACGCATTTCTCGCCCTCCGTGGACTTCGCAGCATGTCGGCCCGCCTGGCCCGGCACGAAGAGTCCGGCCTGAAAATTGCAAATTGGCTTCTCGCAAGGGACGAAGTTGCTAGCGTATTGCACCCTGCTCTTCCCGACGACCCCGGTCACGTACTTTGGAAACGCGACTTCACCGGCGCTTGCGGCCTCTTCAGTTTCTTCCTTCAGCGCGAATTATCGAACGAAGACGCCCTCGCGAAGATGCTTGACGGGATGGAATTCTTTGGAATGGGATACAGTTGGGGCGGGTTCGAGAGCCTTCTGATCCCTGCCGAGCCGCGTTCACTCCGGACTGCGACCGCTTGGCCTCGCCCCGGCATGCCGGACGGACAAATGCTTCGTATTCATGTCGGGCTGGAGGCGCCCGAAGACCTTATGCAAGATCTTGATGAAGGGTTTGCGCGACTGCGCGATGCCTGAGCAGAAACCGCTACTCGAATTCCAGGATTACTTCATCGACCGCCAGGGAGTCCCCGGGCGCAACCGCGATCCGCGCGATTGTTGCGATGCGGTCAGCGTGCAACACATTCTCCATTTTCATCGCTTCCACAGTGGCGAGCGTCTGCCCCGCAGAAACCTTGTCTCCCTCCGACACCGACAACGAAACCAGCAGTCCCGGCATCGGGCAACGCAGCACGCGGTCGGTCGCGACCGCCGACTGCACTGGCATATGCCCTGCCAATTCGGCGCGTTTCCCGGTTCGGACGACCGCCATGAATCGGCCGCCCCGATACTGGACCGCAAAGCCCTCTCCTCTCTTTTGGGCATGAAACACGAACGGCGTTTCATCTACTTTCGCCCGGCAAACAGTTCTGCCTGGGCTCCAGTCGGCGGTGATTGCTATGCGGCTTCCTGTCGAGGTTCCGAGCAAGAACGGATCGTTTGGATCGACTATCTTGTATGCAAATTTCTCGGAACCGATGATCGCAGTCCATTCCTCCGGGGGCACGTAACGCTGAGCATCGCCCGCCCAAGCTTCTTCCCGGTAGCGAAGGACCACACTGACCGCGGCAATTCGCGACAAGGCTTCTTGCGGCAGTTCGGCGCCCGCAAATCCTTCCGGATAGACCGCGTCGATGAATCCGGTATTGAACGCACCGGAAACAAACGCTGGATGATCCATTACCGCCGAGAGGAAAGGAATGTTGTGTCCAATGCCCGCAATTTCGAAAGTATCCAAGGCATTCCGCATAGTTTCCAGGGCAGCGTTCCGATCAGGACCGTAGGAGCAAAGCTTGGCTACCATCGGGTCGTAGTAAATGCTGATCTCGGAACCTTCGACGACCCCAGAATCCATTCTTACCCCATTCCCCTCGGCAGGAGGCGAATACCGCGTAATCCTTCCGGTTGATGGGAGGAATCCCCGAAACGGGTCTTCGGCGTAGATGCGCGACTCCACCGCCCAGCCCTTCGCACTGATATCGCGCTGCGCAATCTCCAAGCGTTCCCCCGCGGCGACCCGAATCATCTGTTCGACAAGGTCGATCCCGTTCACCAGTTCGGTGACCGGATGCTCCACTTGCAGTCGCGTGTTCATCTCGAGAAAGTAGAAATTGCGATCGTCATCCACGACAAATTCCACCGTTCCCGCGCTCCGGTAGTTCACCGCCTTGGCGAGGCTTACCGCCTGCATTCCCATTTTCAAACGCGTTTCCGCATCCAGAAACGGCGACGGCGATTCCTCGATGACCTTCTGATTCCGCCGCTGAATGGAGCACTCGCGTTCGCCCAGGTGAACGGCGTTGCCGTGACTGTCGGCAAGAACCTGAATTTCTATGTGGCGCGGGCTGGTGATGAACTTCTCGACAAATACCCGGTCGTCGCCGAAGCTCGACCGCGCTTCCGAGCGGCTCCGTTCGTAGCCTTCCCGGACTTCCTCGGGAGCGTGCGCGATTCGCATACCCTTGCCGCCGCCGCCCGCCGCGGCCTTGATCATGACCGGAAACCCGATTTCCCCCGCGATCCGCGCCGCTTCTTCGACGTCCTCGATCGATCCCGAATATCCGGGGATCGTGCTCACGCCGGCTTCCGCGGCGATGCGCTTGGAAGTGATCTTGTCCCCCATGGCGGCGATGGCCTCACCCGAGGGGCCCACGAATACAATGCCCGCGTCTTCCAGGGCGAGGACGAATTCCGGGTTCTCCGACAGGAACCCATAACCGGGATGCACCGCATCCGCGCCCGCCGTCCTCGCGGCGTCTACGATTCGATCAATCCGAAGATACGAATCCGTAGCGGGCGGAGGACCGATTCCAATGGCCTCGTCGGCCATTTGCACATGAAACGCGTCGTCGTCCGCGTCGGAATAAACAGCAACAGTCCGTATCCCCATGCGATTCGCGGTCCGCATCACTCGGACCGCGATCTCACCGCGATTTGCGATCAGAATTTTCTCGAACATGATTTCCTGTCTCGTCCGTGTCCCGGGAGCGGGAACGAACCTCCCGCCACCCGAAACAAGCCGGAATCGATTTCGGCGGAGCTCCCTTCCGGCCATTCAACCCGAGTTCCGGTTTCCGGCAAGAGCAGCGAGCGGAAAGGAGATTCACATTCGTGCGGCTTGGAGCCAGTATTGGCCGTCACAAGACTGATGCTACGCTCCGCGCGCCGCAAGTCCGTCCGATTCCGGCGCATCGGCGAGTTGCCACTGCAAACCGCCATGCAAGGCCCGCCAATACCCGAGGGTGAACACGCCTCCACCGTTGCCACCGGTCGCACGCACTCTATCCGCTTCCCATTCCCTGAACGGCGACGTAGCGATGGCAATCGACGAGGTGATCGTTGACCAGGCCCGACCCCTGCATGAACGCGTAGACGCAGGTTGGCCCCACAAACCGAAATCCCTCCGCCCGCAGCGCCCGGGAGAGGCTTTCCGATTCAGGCGAGAAAGCGGGAACATCCCGCAAATGGCGAAACCGGTTCTGGATGCGTCTGCCGTCCACAAATCTCCACAAGAATTCAGCAAATCCCTCTCGTTCTTCGATTCGCAGCCATGCTCGCGCTCCCTGTATTGCCGCTTCGATCTTCCCTCGATGACGCACGATCCCCGCGTCTTCCAGCAGGCGGCAAGTCTCCGCTTCGCCGTAGCGCGCAATTCGGATCGGGTTGAAGCCCTCAAATGCACGGCGAAAATTCTCTCGTTTCCTGAGGATCGTTATCCAGGAGAGCCCCGCTTGAAAGCAGTCCAGCGTCAGCGATTCCCAGAGTTGGCGTGAATCCCTGACCGGCACGCCCCATTCCCGGTCGTGATACTCGACGTAGAGCGGGTCATCGCCGCACCACGGACAGCGCGTCCTGTCCGGTGCGGCATTTCTGGGTTCAGGTCCTGTTGGCAATCTCGTCCAGCCTGCCTTGCATCGCAGCGATCTGAGCGCGCAACTCCTCGAGTTCGTCGGCACCCGTTTTCCCGTTGGCGGCACCATCGCGCTCTGCCTTTGCAGCGCCCTCGTTTGCGTTCAACGGCACGAACATTCTCATCGTACGCTCGAAGAATTCCCGATTGGCGCGAGTAAGCCGTTCGAGTCCGGCGACCGCGGGACTGCGACCCAACGCCGTCTCCATCTGCTCGCGAAGAACCTCTTGATTCCGATGAAATACTTCCATGGAAGATTCGAGGTAGCTGGGAACCGCCCACTGGAGGGTGTCCCCGTAGAGGCTCGCGATTCGCCGGAGAAATCCAAGCGGAAGAAGGTTTTCCCCTTTTGTTTCCGATTCAAGAATGATCTGGACGAGAATCGACCGCGTGATGTCCTTCCCGGTGCGGGCATCATGAACCACGAATTCACGGCCTTCGCGAGCCATATTGGCCAGATCGGCCAAGGTCACATAAGTGCTTTCGACAGTATCGTAGAGTCTTCGATTGGCGTATTTCTTGACAATGACGGGTTCTGCATCACCGTTCCCGGCGGGATTCTGATTCCCCATGGACAACTCCCGTACCACCCCGGAAGGTGTGCACTAGCGGCCGGTCAGCCGCTTTTTTTGTGTAGGACAATCAGAGTATCACCAAGTTATTTTGCATTGCAACGAGAAAATCGCTGCATCTGCTTCCTTCCATTTGGTTCGCGTCATACACTGGTTTCCATGCGGGAAACCAGTCAACCAGAACCCGGCCCGGCAGCGAGATTCCTCGATGCGTGGGATGAGCGACTATCGTCCTGGGCAAAGGACGGACGGCCTGCCGCGCCGATTCCCGGGAAGAGGCCTTTCGATCGCTCGGATTCGCCTCGCCCGCTCGCGCTCCACCTGACACTGGCTGGTACGCTTGCCGGACGAGCCACGGCTGAAGCGAGCGGCCTCGCCCCCGATCTTGTGTCCGTGCTTGATGGTTCGGCCACCGAACCGCTGCGTGGAAGCGAAACTTCGAACACCGAGCAAGGAACCGCCGTTGCCCTTGAGGCAATTTCGCGATTGCAGCGCATGTTCCAAGGCATCGACGCCTACCGCCGGCATCCCTGGCGGCGGGGAATCGAGGAACCACCCTGCATCTGGAATGCCGGATCCGTGCGGCTTCTGGACCATGGCGCGGCAAACGGTGGCCAGCCCATTCTCGTGATTCCGTCGCTTGTGAACCGCTCTCATGTGCTGGATCTCCTTCCGGAGCGCTCGATTCTCGGGTGGATGAGCGGCCAAGGCTATCGCCCACTGCTCCTTGATTGGGGCGAACCCGGTTTCGGGGAGGCTGAATTTGGCGTCTCGGACTACGCCCGTTCCCCCCTGGTCGCAGCAGCGGAACAGGCCGCGGCGGACGGCCCGGTCCCCGTGCTCGGATACTGCATGGGGGGGTTGTTCGCCCTTGCCCTCGCAACACTGAAGCCCGAACTGGTATCGCGTCTCGCGGTGATCGCGACACCGTGGGATTTCGACGCTCCCAAGGGAACGGCCGGCATGCTCAGAAATCTGGCGCGTGACTTCGGCGAAGACCGAATTGAGCAGTGCCTGTCCGGGATGGGCGAAGCCTTTGGGGGTATCCCGGTCGATTTCTTGCAGGGGATTTTCGCGCTTCTCGATCCGAATCTAGCCGCGAGGAAATTCTCTTCCTTCGCCGCTCTCCCCGCCGACAGTTTCGAAGCAAAGCTCTTTGTCGCAACAGAAGACTGGCTGAACGACGGAGTGCCACTGACACCCCAAGCCGGGATAGACGTGCTGGTGAAATGGTGCCTCGAGAATAGCACCATGCACGGAGAGTGGCGCGTCAGCGGCCAGTCCATCCGGCCCGAACGCGTCTCCGCGCCGACGCTTGTTGTAACTTCTACCACGGACCGCATTGCGCCTGCGCCGAGCACAAGTCCCCTCGCGGAACGCATGCCAAGTTGCCAGCTTCTCCAGATCGACGCAGGTCATGTCGGCATGATGGTCGGGCGCCGTGCCGTCGACTCGCTTTGGCGTCCGTTGGCAAAATGGTTCGAATGAAGCCTATGATGCAGCGCACAAATAATTGAATTGCGATGCGATGCTTGGTACGGTGCAGGCATCCGCGCGTGATTGGTAGACTCGCGCATTTCCTTTTCCCTAGAGCCCTAACCCACGAGGAGAGATTCCATGACTGAAGTCGTTATTGCATCGGCCGCCCGGACCCCGGTAGGCAGTTTCAACGGGGCGTTCTCAACTTTGACTGCCCATAATCTCGGCGCTGCCGCCATACGAGGCGCGCTGGACCGGGCGCAAGTGGAACCCGAGGACGTAGACGAAGTCGTCATGGGTCAAATTCTCGCGGCGGGTGAAGGGCAAAATCCCGCCCGCCAAGCCTCGGTTGCGGCCGGAGTGCCTTACGAGACTCCCGCATGGAGCATCAATCAACTCTGCGGATCCGGGCTTCGCGCGGTCGCCATCGGATACCAGCATGTTGTGATGGGCGATGATGCCATCGTGGTAGCGGGTGGACAGGAAAACATGAGCCAGGCGCCCCACTGCGCACATCTCCGCGACGGGACCAAGATGGGCCATGTGAAGTTCGTCGACACCATGCTGACGGATGGGCTCTTCGACGCATTCAATGGCTATCACATGGGGAATACTGCCGAAAACGTCGCCCGCAAATGGCAGATTACGCGAGAACAACAGGACGAGTTTGCCGTCGCTTCGCAAACCAAAGCCGCAAGAGCCCAGAAGGAGGGACGATTCCGGGACGAAATCGTAGCGGTGACCGTGCCCGGACGGCGAGGCGATACCGTCGTCGAGAACGACGAGTATATCCGGCATGACGCCACTCTTGAGGGACTCGCAAGACTCCGTCCGGCATTCGACCGGGAGGAAGGCACCGTCACCGCCGGGAACGCGTCCGGCATCAACGATGGCGCCGCCGCGGTCGTCCTGATGAGCGTGGAAGAAGCGGCCAAGCGAAAGATCGAGCCTTTGGCTCGAATCAAGAGTTGGGCCACCGTTGGCCTTGACCCTTCGATCATGGGCGTTGGCCCCATCGCCTCTTCCCGCAAGGCGCTCGGCAAGGCCGGTTGGCCGGTCGATGATCTCGATCTCGTCGAGGCCAACGAGGCATTCGCCGCGCAAGCCTGTGCCGTGAACAAGGACATGGGCTGGAATCCGGATCACGTGAACGTGAACGGAGGCGCAATCGCGATCGGCCATCCGATCGGTGCGTCCGGAGCGCGCGTGCTGGCCACGCTCCTTTTCGAAATGAGTCGGCGAGACGCCAAGAAGGGACTCGCCACACTCTGCATCGGCGGTGGCATGGGCGTCGCGATGTGTGTCGAACGCGACTAGGCGCAGGCGCAAGTCAAAGGAACCAAGCAATGGGAAGAATTGCAGTAGTCACCGGTGGCACGCGAGGAATCGGTGCCGCCATCTCCGTCGCCCTTCGCGAGAAGGGGCACACAGTCATCGCCAATTATGCCGGCAATGATGAAGCAGCTGCCAAATTCTCGGAAGCGCACGGGATTGAAACTTGCCGGTGGGATGTCGGCGATGCCGAAGCCTGCGAACGGGAACTTGCCGGAATCGCGGCGAAACACGGCGCGATTTCCATCCTGGTGAACAACGCGGGAATTACGCGCGACGGCATGCTGCACCGGATGGATGCCGCCAAGTGGGACGCGGTCATTCGAACCAATCTGAGTTCCCTGTTCTACGTCACGCGCCAAGTCATCGGCGGGATGCGGGATCAGGGCTGGGGCCGGATCGTCAACATTTCTTCGATCAATGGCGTCAAGGGCCAGCTCGGCCAATGCAATTATTCGGCGGCAAAAGCCGGCGTCATCGGCTTTACCAAGGCCATCGCGCAGGAAAACGCCAAAAAGGGAGTCACGGTAAACGCGATCGCCCCCGGCTACATCAACACGGAAATGGTCGCCGCCGTACCGCAGAACGTGCTGGAATCCGCTATTCTTCCTCACATCGCCATCGGCCGCCTCGGAGAGGCAGACGAAATCGCCCGTTCGGTCGTCTTCCTGACCGACGAGAAAGCGGCATGGATTACCGGCTCCACCATGCATGTGACTGGCGGGCAGCATATGACCTGAGACGTGCGCGGCGAGGGCTTCCGGCAGAACCTGGTTGTTGACCCGGCCAACGCGTTTCACGTACGGCGGCAGGACCCGTATCGTTACTGTAGCGGTATCCGTCAATCCTTCCCCGGAATTATGGGAAACCGTGCACATGAAGCTGTCCGTGCCTAGGAAGCCGGTCTCTGGCGTATCGGTGACGGTTTGATTGTTGAAACAGATCGTCACCTTGCCGTGCGCCGGTTCAGTTGCCTCGATGATGGTCAGCTTGTCCCCGTTCGGTTCGGAGTCATTCGCGAGGACCCCGATGGTGACGGGCGCTTCTTCGCCGGTTCTTGCAGAATCGTTCATCGCTACCGGGGCGGCGGGCTACGGTGGTGTCGGTGGCTGTGGCGGCTGCACCACGCCTACTTGATCGCAGTCCCGGTGTTGGGGTCCCCGCAAGACCGCCGGAATGTCATCCCTGCAGCCCATAACCTCTTGAAATACAAAGCGTTGAAATCTTTTTGCCCGGACACTGCATAGGTTAATTGCATTCACACGTATTACAACTTTTTCACGTATTCTCTATGGATAAAGTTTCGCGAAATGGCAAACCCGACCGAGAACACACGTCCTCCAAACGTTTGTGGAAATCACCCGAAAAATTGCTGACACGCTCGAATCCGGCATTTGGTTTGCAACCGCGTCCCTCTCTTGAAGTCGTCCTCGAAAGGCGACAGCATTCAGCAACACGTCAAGAGGTCGGGTTCGGCGCCAGTCACCCGTTTCAGCGCCAACGTCCACTTCGTTTTACACCTTTCTCTTGCTGGATCTCACCCACTCCCGCCGCCAGCGCACACTTCTCCGATGCAACGCAATTTTCGTTTCTTCGATTGCCAGTGTGCATGGCCCGTGTCCGCCTGTCCGCGCACTTGTAGCACGGCGGGCTCTCCGGTTGGGCGGGACTTGGCTGGAATCTGTCGTGAAGTCCGGTCATGTGAGCACAAGAGACGGCTTCCCGTTTGTGGCAAAGCGCGACTCAAGCGCGCCTGAACATGGCCGGCGCCAGGAAGGCGTTCGATGGATATGCCTAGGTGATGCCCGAGGCGGAGATTCGACCTTCTGCCGCAAGCCGTCTGAAAGCCGCGAAGGTTTCCTCTATACCCTCGGACAGGGGCATTTCACCATAATCGCCAAGGTGCCGCCGAACCGGATCGTCCGACAGGTCCATGGGAAATGGCAGCGGGTCGCCTTCGGCTCCAATCCGGGCATCAGGGGCCAGCTTCCGGATTTGATCGAGAATTCCTTCCACTGACGTCGCCGACCCGCTGATGTCGAACACAACCGCTTCGTCTCCCTCCCGGGAAACGGCACGAACAAATGCCGATGCCACCTCTCCCGCATAAAGGAACAGACAAGGGCCGGTGAACGGGACAGTGTAAGGCGCTCCGAGCGCCGCGGCGAGGATGGCGACGGTGGTCTTCGAGGTGAGGCCCTGGTCGCGTCCGATTCCCGCAACCACGCTCGGCCGCAGGCAGACGCTTGGGACCTCCCAGTCCTGGAAATACACCTTGGAAATGTTTTCGTCGCAGAGTTTGTAGGCGCCATAAAGTGTCGCCAAGTGGACGCTTCCTGGAAACACGCCATGGGCGGCAACCGAACTCGCGTGTGAGATTCTCCGGATGCCCTCCCGTCGAGCCGCCTCCAACACATTGACCGTTCCAACCACGTTGGCGCGTGCCCCTGCCACCGGATCCGCCTTGCAAAAAGGCACCTGGAGCGCGGCGAGATGGATAATCGCCTCTACGCCGGATGCCGCCGCGCGGACGGCAGCCGTGTCGCCGATGTCGCCGGTCCGCCAATCGATTCTGGCGAGTTCCTCTCCGCTCATGAGCAATGCGGGACGGCGTGCATCCTTCACGAGATCGAACGCCCTGACCTTGACACCGGCGTTCACCAGGAGCGCAAGTGTCCAACTCCCGATACACCCTCCCGCACCCGTCACCAGGACGGGGCCAGAGAACGCCCCACCATCTACGGGAAACCGATCCAGCATGAAATTCGTCCTTACTCACACGCGCTTAAAAGATGCGCCCAAAAACCATTATCGGCACCTGTAGCAATTGCGTCACATGACGCGAATCGGAACAATCCCGGCGCGGACGGGTCGGGCAGCGCAGTCATGAATCGCCTGCAGAGCAGGCGCGGCGCCTTTCGCCGCGACGGACGCTGCTTCAACGCACCCATTTCAGGTGCTGACCAAGGCAGACCGCCATTCACGATCAAATCAGCCGCCTTGCTCCGCGACGCTCCGTACAAGTCTGCGAACAACGGGGCCAAGTCCCTCGATGATGACCTCCACACCCATTGCATTCGGGTGAATTCCGTCTCTCTGATTCTTGGCGGGGTCCAGCGCAACTCCATTCAGGAGGAACGGATAGAGAAGCGTTCCGTGCTTTTCCGCCAGGTCGGGATAAATTCGATCAAAGGAAGCAACATAGGTTTCTCCGAGATTGCCGGACGCACGCATGCCGGCCAGCAGCACTGGAATGCCGCGCTCATTCAATGCTGTCAGCATGGCATCCAGATTCGCCCTGGTTTCGGAAGGGTCCACGCCGCGCAACATGTCGTTCGCACCCAGTGCCAGGATTACTGCATCCGCCCCCTCACCAAGTGACCAGTCAAGGCGCGATCTTCCCATCGCCGTCGTGTCGCCGGAAACTCCAGCGTTCACGAGCGCGACTTCCTCGCCTTCGCGCTCCAGCCATTCCCCGAGTCGCGGCACGAGGCCGTCCGCTTGCGGCAGACCGTATCCCGCGACCAGGGAATCCCCTAGAACGACAATGGTCATGGGTTCGGCAAGCGTTACGTTCGGCGCCAGGAAGAGCAGGAACGCGACCACTGCAATTCCTCTTGATAAAATTTTCCCACATGACTGACGGAATTGAGAATATGATGCGTTCTCCAGAAGGAATCGCTGTAAATACGGATATGTCATGCTGTCCCCGATCGTCTCCCTCGAGAATGCCCAGCTCACCTTCCATAGCAAGGGGGAACCTGTTGAAGTCTTGCGCGGCATCGATCTCGACGTGGCTGAGGGCGAAACCATCGCGATCGTCGGGCCATCCGGGTCCGGGAAATCCTCCCTGCTGATGCTCGCTGCCGGTCTCGAACGCGCAACCGGCGGCCGGGTCCGAACGCTCGGGAGGGACCTCGGGGATGTCGATGAAGACGGCCTTGCTCGACTCCGCCGTGCCCAAATTGGCATTGTATTCCAGTCCTTTCACCTGATTCCAACGATGACCGCCCTGGAAAACGTCGCCGTTCCGCTCGATCTTGCGGGCCGGGAAGACGCACTCAAACGTGCGGCGGAGGAATTGGCCGAAGTGGGCCTTGGCGACCGTCTGAATCACTATCCGGGAGAACTTTCGGGCGGCGAGCAGCAGCGCGCCGCGATTGCCCGAGCGGCGGCGCCGACACCCCGGCTTCTTCTCGCAGACGAACCCACAGGCAATCTGGACCGCGGCACGGGTGCACTAATTGCAGACCTGCTTTTCGGCCTCGCCGAACGCCGCGGCGCAACCCTGATCGTCGTCACGCACGACGCGGGCCTCGCCGGGCGCGCCGGACGGATTTTCCGGTTGGTAGATGGCCGCATGGAAATGGACACAACTTGAACACTTCGACCACCATTCGAATCGCGTTCCGGGAGCTTCGGGGCGGCCGGGAAGCATTGCGGGTTTTCGTGCTTTGCCTGTCGCTAGGCGTAGCGGCGCTCGCCGGCGTGGGATCCGTGGTTTCGGCGATTGAGGAAGGACTGGCTCGAACCGGCCGCGATGCGCTTGGCGGAGACCTCGAACTTCGCCTCGTGCATCGATTCGCCCACGCGGAAGAACTCGCATACTTCGAGTCATTGGGAACGGTCTCGCATATCGTCGATTTCCGCGGGAATGTTTCCCGCGCCGGGAACATCACAGGCGACCGCGCCTTCACGCAAATCAAGGCGGTGGACGACGCGTATCCCCTCTACGGACGGCTGGAACTCGACCCGCCCCTCCCCTTGTCGAATGCGCTGGGCGTGAACAGCGAAGGGATTCATGGAATGGTGGCTGCGCCGGAATTGGCGGCGAGGCTCGACCTCGAACTTGGCGACCGCGTGCAATTCGGAACCTCCGAATTCGAGTACCGGGCAGCGATTCTCGTGGAACCGGATCGAAGCGTCAGTGGAATGCGTTTCGGCCCACGGGTGATCGTCGCGCTTGAGGCGATTTCGGATTCGGGACTCCTCGCCCCCGGAAGCCTGTTTTACTCGCATTACAGGATTCGGCTGCCCGCCGCCGTGGATCTCGGATCCCTCCGCGCCAAAACTGCCGAGCGCTTCCCGGATGCGGGCTGGCGTTGGCGGGACTGGCGGGCTGGAGCGCCCGGAGCTGGGGGATTCGTGCGGCGAATCGGCAGCTTTCTCTCCCTCGTCGGCCTCTCCGCACTGGCGCTCGGCGGCGTTGGCGCGGGTGCAGCGGTGCGCGCGTATCTCCAACGCAAGACCGCCACGATCGCAATCCTTCGCACCGTTGGCGCAACGCGCGGAACGGTGGCGGCCGTATACCTCGTGCAGACGCTCGCGATTGCTTCCGTCGGGGTTGCGATTGGCCTCGCGTTGGGGAGCGGCCTCCCGACAATCCTTGGACCGTTATTCAGCCAGTTGCTGCCGCTACCGGCGGTGTTCGGTTTCTACCCGGCGCCTCTCGCCAAGGCGGCTCTGGCGGGCTATCTCACCGCGGTATTGTTCGCCCTGCTTCCGCTGGCGCACGCCTGTGAGATCCCCGCGGCCGCGCTGTTCCGCGATGAGGCCGCTCCCACCCGAAGCCGCCTCCGGCTTGGCTGGGTGATCGCGCTGCTGCTGGTTGCTGGCGCGCTCATTTCGCTTGCCTTCCTGTTCTCCGGGGTTCCGCAACTCGCAGCGTGGTTTGTCGCTTCGTTCGCCTTCGCGCTTGCGCTTCTGGCGTTGACCGGAAACCTGGCTGCCCGCCTTTCGAGCGCCATGTCCGGCCGGCTCGCGCGCGCACCGGCGTCACTGCGTCGCGCCGTGGCGCAAATTGGCGGTTCGCGGGCCGATGCTCGCGGCATCGCGGTTTCGATCGGCACCGCCGTGTCCATCCTCGTCGCCATCGCGCTGACCGAATACGGGCTGCGGTCCGCGATCACCATGCTCGGCGACGAGGAAATTCCTTCCTATTTCGTCCTCGATATCCCGAACGGCCAAGTGGAAGCCTTTCGCGAATCCGCCATGGATGCCGGCGCCACCCAGATCGTTTCCGCTCCCATGCTTCGCGGCTTTGTCACCGCGCTGAACGGCGTTCCGGCGAACGAGGTCGAAATTGCTCCCGAGGCAAGCTGGGTTCTTCGCGGCGACCGGGGACTCAGTTATGCCTCGGTTCCGCCGGACGATTCGACCCTGGAAGAAGGTGACTGGTGGCCGCCCGACTATGCCGGCCCTCCTCTGGTCTCTTTCGCAGCGGAAGAAGGACGCGAGTTGGGTCTGGGTGTCGGTTCGACAATCACCGTGAACGTGCTCGGGCGTCCCCTGATTGCGACCGTCGCCAACCTCCGAGAGGTTGCCTGGCGCGGGATGGGAATGAATTTCCTCATGGTTTTCGATCAGGGCGCCCTGTCGGAGGCTCCGCACGCCCACATCGCCACGGTCTATTTGCCCGAATCACAAGGACTGCCCTTCCTGCGCATTCTCTCCGACTGCTGTCCTTCCGCAACCGCAATTTCCGTGCGCGACGGACTCGAACAGGCTCGAAAAGTCATTGGCCAGATCGCTTCCGCGGCCTTTTGGGGAAGCGCGGTGACGCTTCTCACCGGCTTGGCGGTGCTGGTCGGGGTTGCGGCCGCCGGACAGCGGCGGCAAACCTATGAAAGCGCCATTCTTAAGTCGCTCGGAGCAACCCGCCGGGAAATCCTGACGACCATCTTGCTCAAATGGGCGATTCTGGGCGCAATGGCGGCAATTTTCGCGATCGGCCTCGGAACCCTCGGCGCATGGGCCATTCTCCGTTTCGTCATGGAACTGGATTTCGCGTTTTCCCCGGCGCTGACGGTCGGCACTGTGTTGGCCGGCGTCCTTGTCAGCCTTGCCGCCGGCCTTGCCTTTGCAGGAGCCGCGGTGCGCGCGTCGCCCGCCGAACTGCTGCGCACCCGGGGCTAGGCGTTGCCGGCATCCCGTTGTTGCGTGCTTTCCGCCGCCGCCGCCGCCAGACGTTAAGCGCTTACTTCTCGCTTCCGGCCACCCTCTGGCGGGAAATGGCTTGCGAACCGAACGGAATAAGCCCATATTTGGTGTAGTAACCGCGCGCCAAGGGTGCGCGAATGCATGAAGGATGAAAAGATTCATGGCTGATTTTCACCGTCAAGCCCGCGCTTTTGCCGCGGCGAGCAGCGTCGCAGGAACCGATGTCGATGAGGGACTGCGCGCCTATATGAATCGCGTATACGGGCTCATGGCCAGCGCGATGGCCCTGACCGGTGTGGTTGCGTTCGGAATCGGGTCCAGCCCACAGTTGCTCGGGGCAATCTACGGTACACCCCTGAAGTGGGTCGTGATGCTCGCGCCACTTGCGATCGTGTTCCTGCTTGCGGGCGGCGCACACCGCATGAAGTCGTCGACGGCGCAAATGGTTTTCTGGGTTTTCGCCGCGCTCATGGGCGCGTCGATTTCCTATATTTTCGCGGTCTATACCGGCATCTCGATCGCAAGGACGTTTTTCGCGACCGCGATCGCTTTTCTCGGCCTGAGCCTCTACGGCTACACGACCAAGCGGAATCTCTCGGGATTGGGCTCGTTCCTGTTCATGGGCCTGATCGGCATCATCGTCGCGAGCCTCGTGAACCTGTTCCTGGAATCGACGGCGCTCTCATTTGCGGTTTCCGTGCTCGGGGTGCTGATCTTCGCTGGATTGACCGCGCATGACACCCAGCGAATCAAGAAAACCTACCTCGGCATTCGTCACATGGGTGGCGCCGCAGGCGCGGAGGTCGAAGCGAAAAGTGCGATCATCGGGGCGTTGCAGCTGTATCTGGACTTTCTCAACTTGTTCCTGTTCCTGCTGCATTTTCTTGGAATGGCGCGCGAATAAGCGCGTATCATCTTACCAGGACACTGACGGGCCTCTTCGGAGGCCCGTTCCGTTTTCGGACCCTGAACCTGCTTGAAACAGGGGTTTCGGAAGTTGAACAAGACAAGAAATCACCCGGCACTTCATTCCGCGTTCGAGCGGATCGAAGGCAGGCTGAAGTCGAAGGACCGGGACCGTCTGCGCCGCGCCTTGAGCTGGCTCGGCCGCGCAGAGCGCACCACCGAAGACGAAACCGACGAACGTTTCCTCTTCTTGTGGATCGCTTTCAATGCCGCGTACGTTCCCAACCGGGCGCAGCGAAGCTCCAGCGATACCGAATTCCAGCTTTCCCTGGGGTTTCTCAGGCGTATCCTGGAGCTCGACCAGTATCGCCTCCTCGAACACCTGATGGAGCAGCACTTGGGAGACTCCATCTCCCTGCTGGTGGGCAATCCCTATGTGTTCGAACCGTTCTGGTCGGGCGATCGCAGCTGGAAGATGCTGTTCAGCCGGGACAACGCCAAGCTGCAGGAGGCGTTTCGGAGGCGGCAGGTCGTCCAGTGCTTTTACCTCGTGCTGAAAAGGCTGCATGTCCTCCGCAACCAGATCGTTCACGGTGGCTCGACTCATGCGAGCGAATACAACCGGTCGCAATTGCGGGACGGCGCCCGCATCATGGCGCGGCTCGCCCCCGCGGTTTTAGGAATCATGCTGGACCACCTTGAGAAGCATCCGGACCGGGGATGGGCGCCCGTTCCCTGGCCCCGGTTCAATGTGCGTCCCAATCCGCTGCGGCCCGTACCGCCCACGAGCGCTGATCCCGGTTGAACGACGGACAACAACTTCCGGCAGGCTCGCGCCGCGGAAGATAATTCGTTTCAAATGCGGCTGCCTTCAGAGGAACAAAGTCGTTCTTCAGGCGCGTTGGCCGTGATTACGCATGCCCGCCTGCATCGGCTCGGCCGGCAAGCGCCAGCTGCATGGCGGCCAGCAGATTGCATCCCTGATTCGCCATGGCCCGCGGGCAGCTGATATCTCGGCAACCGGGCTTGGCGCACGCTCTCGTTCCGGAACACTCCGGCGCCTTCTGTTTGACCTTGCTCATGCGCAAGCCGCGCCGGGTGCCGCAATTGGCGTTGGTGGCATGCGCCCGCCTTTCGAATTGCATGCACTGCGGACTTGAACTCTCTGACACGTTCTCACAGATTGTCGGCAGCCGATTTTGCGCCCCAGTCACGTTTGACAATTCACCGAGGCGAAATCGGCGAGAGTTCCTTCGCGTTCCAGGTAAAGCTTGTCCGGTTGCGTTCCCGCAGGATCCCGCTCTCGCTCGGAGTCAACATTTTCTCCTGCCGTTGCGACACACGGTGGCAGGCCTCCCGGAGCAGAAGCTTCATGCACCGCGCCCAGACATAGCCATTGGCGTCGAAGATGAAGACTTACCTTTACGACTGAACCAAGTTGTGGATTCTCCTGCAGAAATGGTCCGGTCCTCCGGCGTGCGCGAGAACCCGCCCCTCGCCGGCCGAACAGCCTGCCGGGGCAGACCGAAACCCGGGGCGATCCAGCCTCCAACCGACAGATATGCCGGCCTCGCCGCAAGCCGCCACATCACGTTCATCCGACTCATAGAGCACGATGTCGGACTGCCGACCGGTACCCCCGTAGCTGTCAATGACGAATCCAGACGCGACGCCTGTACCCCTCGGTAGAATCTGCTCCAGCTGATCGCGCGCGGGCTGTTTCATGGCCGCACATGCGAAGCCGGTGGAAGACAGTCCCGCCGCCACGCAGCGTGCTGCTGCCCACGGTCCTCATGGCCCGCACTCCCCGTTGAGCGTCATGGAGACGGACGCCGGACTGGCTATCAAATCGCGTTCCAATTGTTGAACTCAACGTCTTGAACGAGAATTGACTCGCAAGTCTTGCGCGACGACCCATCCGGCTGCTGCCTGGCCCCACCCGCAGCGACGAAGCGGACTCGTCCCGGAAGCGGAACAAGGTCGGCGTTCGCTTGGAGCCGCCTTCACAAGTCCCGCTGGCCCGAGGTGGAGCCTTGTGCGATAGCCCGGAAATTCCTCCGCGCAAAAAAACTGGGCGCCAAGCGATCGTCTCGTACCGGTACAAACCGGCAATTCCAGCGGGGGTCTCGCCGAACAGATTTCGAGCGAGTTGAATTCCGCCCGGACCACATGATCCGCTGCGCAATGGAATTGCGCCGTGCGGGCTTGAATAGGGATTGTGTGAAAACATAAATGACCATATGTTTTTACACATGCGGACCACAATTGATTTGAACGACGAACTGTTGCATGCAGTAAAGGCTCTCGCCCTGCGCCGCCGCAAGACCTTGAAAGCGACGATCGAGGAGGCGCTTCGAGAATTCCTGACAGCTCCGGAAACCGTAACTGAAGATGCTCCCCCCATCCCTGTGTTTCGCGGGAAAGGAATGCAACCTGGAGTGGACTTGACGGACAGCGCGGCATTGGAGGAAATCCTGAATGCAGAGCCCTGACGTCAACGTGCTGGTAAGCGCCTTTCGTCAGGATGCCGTTCATCATGCACTCTGCAGGAAATGGCTTCTTGATGCTTTTTCGGGGAGGAACCAGGTCGGGCTATCCGAACTCGTGCTCAGCGGTGTGCTCCGCGTGCTGACGCATGCTAAAGTCTTCCACCCACCGACGCCCTGCGAGGAGGCCGCAGCTTTTGTCGACGCGTTACTCGCCAGACGACAAGGCAAGGTGCTGTTTCCCGGCAACGGTCACTGGCGCATCTTTCGTGGAATGACCGTGGCGCTCCGACTGACAGGCAATCGCATTCCGGACGCCTACCACGCGGCGTTATCCATGGAACACGGCTGCGAATGGGTGACCTTGGACCGCGGGTTTTCGATATTTCCAGGATTGCGGGTTGTAAATCTGCTTGACGTTCAGTGAATTATGCTCCGCGGGAAGGGAGCGCCCCGATCGGAGAGCCTTTGCAGGCAGAGTCTTTGCAGGTTCGGGTTTCCGACCCCGGGTTGCGAACTCTTGCTCGCGGCACGGAATTCGCTGGTCTCAAGCGCCATTCCGCACAGGTTCCCTCGCACTCCAAGGCTGCCGCCCTGTTGCGCGCCGCAGCAGTAATTACGCGCCTTGCCATCGGCGCGCCACCCAAGGCATTACCCAAAAAGCCCCGTAGCATTCATTCATCGAACGCTGAGCAAAGGAACGGATTTACCAGCCACGAACGGTTGGAATGGCGTAAACAGCCTTGCCGGGTTTATCTGCTTCTCTTCGCGCCAGTTTGCCCGCGGTCAAGCAACAGGTGATCAAACACTACGCAGGCCGCCATGGCCTCACCTACCGGAACTGCCCGAATGCCCACGCATGGGTCGTGCCTGCCCCGGGTCCGCACCTCCGTTTCCGCCCCCGACCGGTCGATGGTTTTTCTGGGCGTGATAATCGATGAAGCGGGCTTCACCGCAAATCGCACGACGATTTCCTGGCCAGTGCTGATTCCCCCAAGCACGCCGCCTGCGCTGTTGGAAAGGAACACGGGACCCTCTTCGCCGGAACGCATCTCGTCCGCGTTCTCGCTTCCCTTCAGGGACGCGGCGCCGAACCCGGCGCCGATTTCCACGCCCTTGACCGCATTTATCGACATCATCGCCGAAACCAGATCCTGATCCAGTTTGGCATAGATTGGCATGCCAAGCCCTGCCGGAACTCCCTCGACCCGAACCTCGACTACCGCGCCCAGGGAATCTCCCGACTTCCGCGTGGCGTCCAGCAAGGCCGCCCAGGAATGCGCGGCTTCCGCGTCCGGAGACCAGAACGGATTCCGTTCGACCTCGTCCCAGTCCCACCGCGCTCTATCCGCCTTCTCGGCTCCCATTTGCACGAGCGCGCCGCGAATCGCGATGCCGGGCAGCTGTGCTGCAAGTCCCGCGCGGGCGATTCCCCCGGCGGCGACGGCCATTGCCGTCAGGCGCGCCGAAGCGCGGCCTCCGCCCCGGTGGTCCCGAATTCCGTACTTGGCCAAGTAGGTGTAATCGGCGTGGCCCGGGCGAAAAACCTTTTCGATTTCGGCGTAATCCCGGCTTCGAGCATCCTGATTCGCAATTTGCAAGCCTATGGGCGTCCCCGTCGTCTTGCCTTGAAACACGCCCGACAGGATTCGCACCTGGTCTTTCTCCCGGCGCTGGGAGGTGTACCGGGACTGGCCCGGCCGACGGCGATCAAGCCATTTCTGGAGGTCTGCCTCTTCCAGGGGAATTCCCGGCGGGCATCCGTCCACCACGCAACCGATGGCAGGGCCATGGCTCTCGCCCCAACTCGTGAACCGGAAAAGACGCCCGAAACTGTTGCCGGACATGGCGGCCTCCGTAGCGGCGGCAGGCGCTAGCTAGCTATGCGTCGTCCTGGTGCTTGATCGGCTTCCAGAGCAACCGATTGGAAGCATAGAGCAACGCCGCCAAAACGATCAGGATGACGATGTTCCGGACTCCCGCCGCCTTGCGCTCCATCATTTTCGGCTCGGCAGCCCAGGCGAGAAACGCGCTTACGTCTTCGGCCATCTGACCAACAGTGGCGGGTGTGCCATCCTGGAATTCCACAAATTCTTCGAACAGCGGTGGCGCCATGGCAATCGCGCCGCCGGGGAACGCCTTGTTGTAGTAAAGATCCCCTACGTCGACCCCTTCCGGCGCCTCGTCTTCATAGGAGGTCAGGAGCGCACGCACATACTCCGGCCCACCACTTCCCGTAAATATCTGGCTGAGTGTTCCATGGAACCCGGCGCGCGCCTTCGTGATCAGCGACAGATCCGGCGGTATCGCGCCGTTGTTCACGAAAGCGGCAGTTTCCTCATTCGGAAACGGCGACACGATCGCGTCCGCGAGTTCCGCCGGGCGCTCGAACATTTCGCCTTCGCTGTCCGGCCCGTCGATCACAAAGAACTCGGCGGCGATCGCCTTCGCCTGGTCCACCTCGAACCCGGGGCCGCCCGCTTCGGAGAGGTTCCTGTAGTAGAGATACTTGAGGCCATGGCACGCGGAGCACACTTCGCTGTAGACCTGCCAGCCGCGCTGGAGTTGCGCACGATCAAATTTTCCGAGAGGCCCCTCGAACGAAAAATCGAACTCGGCAACCTCTCCACCTCCGCCCGCGGCGGCGACCGGCCCGGCCGACGCCAACAGGAACACGCCGGCCATCAGCGCAAATGCCGCCTCGCGCATCCGCATCATCCTGCCCCGCCCGACTCTCCGGTGGCGGCAGGCGACCGATGGCTCGCGCGAAAATCCGTTTCGATGCTTTCGGGCTGGGGACGCGGATTCTCGATCAAACCGACGATCGGCATCACCAGCAGGAAATGAATGAACCAGTACGCGGTGGCGATCCGGCCGACGAGCAGGAAGGTGCCCTCGGGCGGCTGAGCGCCGATGTACATGAGGACCAGGAAGTCAATTCCGAGAAGCCAGAACCACCATCTGTAAATCGGCCGAAAACGCGCGGAACGCACGGCGGAAGTGTCGAGCCAGGGCACCAGTGCCAGGAGGCCAACGGACGAAAAGAACGCCACTACGCCCAGGAGCTTGTCGGGAATGGATCGGAGAACCGCATAGAACGGCAGGAAGTACCATTCGGGAACAATGTGCTCCGGGGTCTTGAGCGGGTTCGCTTCAATGTAGTTGTCCGGGTGGCCGAGATAGTTCGGCATGAAGAACACGAACACCGCGAACAGGATCAGAAAAATGACGACTGCGTAGAGGTCCTTGACGGTGTAGTACGGATTGAACGGAACCGTGTCCTTCTTGACCTCGTCCCTTCGAACTTCCACTCCGGTCGGATTATTGTTGCCCACCGTGTGCAAGGCCCAGACATGCGCTCCGATCAGGCCGGCGAGCACGAACGGCAGCAGGTAATGCAGCGCATAGAAACGGACCAGCGTCGGATTTTCGACCGCAAATCCGCCCCAGAGCCAGATCACAATTTCCTCGCCAATCAACGGAATGGCCGAGAACAGGTTGATGATCACGGTTGCGGCCCAGTAACTCATCTGGCCCCAAGGAAGCACATAACCCAGGAACGACGTCGCCATCATCACCAGGTAGATCAATACGCCCACGATCCAGAGAAGCTCCCTGGGTTCCTTGTAGGACCCGTAATAGAGGCCCCGAAAAATGTGGAGATACACCGCGAGGAAGAACATTGAGGAGCCGTTCGCATGCACGTAGCGAATGAGCCAGCCGCCGTTCACGTTCCGCATGATGTGTTCAACGGATGCAAACGCCAAATCCGCGTTCGCGGTGTAATGCATGGCCAGCACGACCCCGGTGACGATCTGAACCACGAAGATGACGGTCAGCACGGCCCCGAAAACCCACATCCAATTCAGGTTCTTGGGAGTCGGAAAAGTCATCATATGATGCGAAATGGCGAACACCGGCATCCGGCGTTCGATCCAGCGCACGATTTCCCGTTTAGGCTCGAAAGGATCTTGCGGAATGGGACCCATGATTCGTTCTCAACCCAACCGAATTAAATTTTCGCGAACAAAGGCCGCCAGGGGCACCTGCAAATTCTCCGGCGCAGGTCCCTTGCGGATCCGGCCGGAGGAATCGTAGTGCGAGCCGTGGCAGGGGCAAAACCATCCGCCGTACTCGCCCGCGCCTTCGCCGATTGGCACACATCCCAGATGCGTGCACACCCCGACCATGACCAGCCATTCCCCGGCCTCGTCAATCGCCCGGTTGCTGTCCATGGCTGGCGAGCCGTCGGGAAGATTGGCATTGCGCGAATCCTCGTCACGCAATTCGTCCACGGCGACCGCGCGCGCCTCTTCGATTTCCGCGGATGTGCGCCGGCGAATGAAAACCGGCTTGCCGCGCCACTTGACGGTGATTTGCATCCCGGGCTCGACATCCGTGACATCGACTTCGATCGAAGCGAGCGCCAGGATCGATGCGTCCGGATTCATCTGGTCGATCAGGGGCCACACGGCAGCGGCGGTTGTGACGACACCAACTGCCCCGGTTGCCACGTAGAGAAAATCCCTGCGGCCGTGCGCTTCGCCTGCAGCAGAATCAGCCAATACCTGCTCCTCAAGATTGATTGTGCCCGGTTTCGCCCGGCATCCGCGCATTCTTGTCCAAATCCTCCTGCCGTTTACCGGGCGACAGTGCAAAGCGCAACATCTCTCGAAACTTGACGCGCCCGCAGAGGACTCTATTCCAAACTCGGAAGGCGGAACCATGCACGAGAAAGCGAACATCCCCGAAGGAATTCCTTCCGGTGCCAACCAACTGAAGCGCCGGGCGGTGGAAGCGTTCCTGCGACTCCGCGATGAAATCTGCCAGCACTGCGAAGCGATTGAGGAATCGCTTGCTGCGGGACCTCACAGAGACTTGCCGTCCGGAAAATTCGAACGCGCAGCCTGGAAACGCCCGGCAGCGGAAGGAGAGGAGGCTGGCGGCGGGACAATGTCGATCATGCGCGGGCGCGTGTTCGAAAAAGTCGGCGTCAACGTCTCTGAAGTGTACGGCACGTTTCCGGAAGCCTTCGCTCGCGAAATTCCCGGAACCGGCCAAGACCCCGCCTTTTGGGCAACCGGCATCTCCCTGGTCGCTCACATGCGGTCACCTCGAGTACCCGCGGCACATATGAATGTCCGCCACATCATGACCGACCGCTGGTGGTTTGGCGGAGGCGGCGACCTGACGCCAACCGTACCCGACCCGGAGGATACCGAGACCTTTCACACCGCCTACCGCACGGCCTGCGATGCCCACGGGCCGGAGTTCTATCCCCGCTACCGCGCGTGGTGCGACGAGTACTTCTATCTTCCGCACCGAAAGGAATCGCGGGGCGTTGGGGGAATCTTCTTCGACTACCGGAATACAGGCAACTGGGAGCGCGACTTCCGGTTCGCTTGCGATATCGGAAGGGCGCACCTGGCAGCTCATCTTCCCATTGTCGAGGGCCGCATGGAAGAACCGTGGACGGACGACGAACGAGCCCAACAGTTGCGGAAGCGTGGACGGTATGCGGAGTTCAATCTCGTCTACGACCGCGGCACGCGATTCGGTTTGATGACCGGAGGCAATCCCGAGGCGGTGCTCATGTCGCTTCCACCGCTCGCCGCCTGGCCATGAGCGGGCGAAACCCGGGCAACCCGGCCCAGTCGGGCGGATCATCCGTCGATCGCCACTCCCGCGACAGCCTGAAATTCACCCGATGACGGCGAGGGCCGCAAACGGCCGCTAGATTCCGTAGATCGCCAGGTCGTCGAAGACCAGGAATATCGCGCTGCCCGCCAGCAGCACTCCCATGAAAATTCCCAGCACCCGGCGATGGAGTTCCGTCTTCATGATTCGTCCGATCTGGACCCCGAACGCCGTCCAACCGAAGGAAGACCCTATTCCAATCACCGCGAACACCAGCCCGCAAAGGGCAGATTCGAAAAGCGGGGCGGCGCCGGTCACGTATGCCGCGGAAACGCTGATGGACATTGCCCAGGCCTTCGGATTGATCCACTGGAAGGCGACTGCCTCGTAGAACCGGAATGGGCGAATCGCGGCGACGCCCGAATTCGATCCCTTGGCCGTTGCGATGCGCCAAGCGAGAAAGAGAAGCACCGCGACGCCGACAGCACGCAGCCCCTCCCGCAGCGCGGCTTCCGCCTTGAATACTTCACCCAGTCCGAGAGCGACCGTGAACAACATCGCCGCGAATCCAAGGAACACGCCAAAAGCATGCGGAACGGTCCGCCGGAACCCGAAGTTGGCGCCGGAACTCGCGAGCAGGATGTTGTTGGGCCCCGGCGTCCAGAGGGTGGCGAACGCGAATCCGACCAGCGCCACCAGACGCATGCTGTCAATGGCCGAAACTGCAACGTTCACGGCGCCGCCTGCATGGCGATGCCGATGAGATCGGCGCGGCCCGGTTCCAGATCGTGGTCGAGCCAGTATTGCCTGGCGCGCCGGAGCGCTGCGCCGATCCCCGGTCCCTCTTCAAAGCCTGCATCCAGCAGGTCCGATGGCCCGATGGGGAATTCGGCGCCTGCGCCGCGCCAGGCTTCTTCAAGATCCTGCAGAATTTCCCTTGTTTCACCTCGCGCGGCACGCACCAGCAAAGCATCGCGCGTTGCTTCCCAGCCATTGCGATGCGCAATTTCCAAAA
The DNA here is from genome assembly GCA_965219495.1 of Rhodobacterales bacterium. GTDB lineage: Bacteria > Pseudomonadota > Alphaproteobacteria > Rhodobacterales > CAZPXZ01 > CAZPXZ01. Next base: position 3,772,507 of record OZ244777.1, on the reverse strand, counting down.
CGGGCGCAAGGGAAGCGAGGGCGAACCGGCGGTGGTCCAGATTGAAGTATTCCGCGCCCGAAAGCGCGAACCGCAAGTTCGTCAAATCGATGGGACCGGAATAGAGGAACAACCACCGCCGCATCCACTCGGGTCGCATTTCGTGCCGCGACTCCAAATCGATCAAGTTGCGGAAATTTTCCAGGTTCGCCCCCGGGAGCACTTCCTGAAGAACGCCGCAGTCGTTCGCTGCTTTCAGTGACGCCGTCGGGTCCGGCGAGGCGAGCCACTTGCGCATTTCACGTCCAACGCGATATCCGGAGAGCCTGTGGAGGGCTTCGCGATGCGCCGCGCAGGCGCGGAGGGTCTCTGAATCCTCGGCTTCCGAACCGTAATTGGCGACAAGACGGAAGAACCTGAGGATTCGAAGATAGTCTTCACGAATCCGCGTGTCCGCATCGCCAATGAACCGCACGCGCCGCGCAAGCACATCCGGCAATCCGCCAACCGGGTCGAAAACCGAACCGTCAAATCCAGCGTAGAGCGCATTCATGGTGAAATCCCGGCGCCTCGCATCTTCTGCCCAGTCCGTTCCGAACGAAACGACAGGCCAGCGGCCGTCGGTGTCGACGTCGCGCCGCAAACTCGTCACGTCATACCGCTCGCCTGCCGCCGCCACTGCCTGAATGGTTCCGAACTCCTTTCCAACCGGCCTGGTGTGAATTCCTGCGGACTTGAGCAGCTGTTCCGATTCTTCCGGCGGAACATCGATGGCAAGGTCGATATCGCCGAGCGCTTCGCCCAGCAAGCTGTTTCGAACGCATCCACCGACCATGCGCACAGTCGCCCCTTCCGAAGTAAGGGCGCGCACTACGGCGGCTAGGGACGACGAAACCAGTCGCCCCGTATCCAGGCGGCGCGAACTCACCGGGAGTCCTGGAAGAGAGGAGGTATGTAAGGCGGATTTCCGGGATGCGTGTCAATTACTGCGACCGCGATCAAGACAGCAACCGCGAGAAGGCATCCGACGAGTCCCAAGGCAAATACGGGAGCGCGGCTCCAGAACCCGCCGTTGATCACCTCGGGCTGCATCCTGCGCCGTCTAATCGCCTCCACGATCGCGTACACCAGATAGGGAAGCAGGATCATTGCGACGGTGGTGAGGATGTGACGCAACATGATCGACTCCTGACTTCTGGGTAAATATACTTCCTATATCGTGCCGAACTGCGAGATCGGCAACTATTCCGGCCCGGACTCCGGAATATCTGGCCGGAAGCAATCCGAGAACGACTTCAGGATCGCGGCAGTCGCTCCCCAGATCTCGTATTCGCCGAACGTCACGACATAGTACTGGCGATCTACCCCATCGATCCGAGCCCTTTTCCGCCGCCGGTTCCTGGGATCGAGAAGAAAGCAAAGAGGAGCTTCGAAGACTTCCGCCACCTCCCGGCGATCCGCCACCGGCGAGAATCCTGCCGGGACAAACCCCACGAACGGGACGATCAAGTACCCGGTTCCGGTCCGATTTGGTTTCAGCGCGCCGGCAATGCTCACGGCTTTCGGATCGAGTCCGATCTCCTCCCGGGCCTCGCGAAGCGCCGCATCAAGCGGGCTTCGGTCATCCGGTTCAATGCGTCCGCCGGGAAAACTGATCTGGCCCGCGTGCCGCGGCAGGTTTTCGGCCCTGCGAGTCAGGATGACACGGTAATCCCGATCTGGCCTCAGCAAGCACATCACGGCGGCGGGTATCAGCCCCTCCGCACTCGCGAAAGGCAGCGCATCCTTCAACTCCCGTTCCAGTTCGGCGGAATTTCCCGCCAGCACCTGCTCCACTTCTCGCCGGCCGATGCTCTGAAAGTCGAATTCGTTCACTTCTCCGCATCCAGTTCCGTCGAAGGCAGCAACCCGAAGAACTCGCCAGCGGAACGGACTCCGAACCAGTCGACCCCACGCAACTCCACATGTTCGGCAATTTCTGCAAGCCGGTAGAAGCTCTTTCTGTCGACGCGCGCTTCAAGCCCGCCGCGAACGTGCAGGTAAAGCGGGCACGCCCCGCGCCCGGGACTCGTCCCGGTTCGAATGGCATGACCGGCCCCTGCCGTTACGCGGTCGCCGACATTCGTCTCGAATTCGATGCGCTGTGCGGCGCCCGGATCCTGGAGGTCGAAATCCACGGCCAGAAACGGTGCGTCTTCCACTTCGATCTCCCACCGTTCCACGGGCGTCACAAGGCAGAAAGATCCATCCTCCTCCCGCCGCAAAATCCGGGCGAAAAGGCGCACGAGAGCTTCCCGCCGGATAACGCCGCCCTGGTAGTGCCATTGGCCGTTCCGGTCGATGCGCATGTCCAGCCGCCCGGAAAAGGGCGGACTCCATTGGTGCACGGGCGCCGGCGACCCGGCGCCGGGCGAGACTCTTGCCGCCCTGGCCAACCGTTCCGGCGCCCGGGACTTCCCTTCGCCGACGTTGCCCGAACTCATTTCCACCACCGCCAACGCCCTTTTCGCCCGTGCGCCAAAGCATACCTTCGCGAACGATCAAAACAGAATCCGCGAACATGCCTGCCAATCTTCGGATTATCAGGCCGTCCGCCGCAATCTCGCACCAAGAGGAAAGCAAATTGACCGTTGCAATTGCGCCGAAACCGCGCCTTCGCTATAGCCCATCTGCCGGTTCGGGCGCACGCCCGCCAGAATGGCGATTTTGGCTCGTGCGTTTTCGCACAAGGTCATTTCCGGGAGACTGCACCATGCGAATTCTCGCCCTTGTCCTGGTTCTTGCCTTGGGTGCGGCGATGACCGCTCCCGCGATTGCGGCGGATGCCAAGCGAGGCTCCAAGATCTTCAAGAAATGCGCAGCTTGCCACAAGGTCGGCCCGAAGGCGAAGAATTCGCTCGGTCCGGTATTGAACGGAGTTTTCGAACGGCCGTTCGGCGCCATAGAGGGATTCAAGTACTCGGATAATCTCCTCGAACTCGCCGCGGAGGGAAGAATTTGGGATGTCGAAACGCTGAACGCCTATCTCACAAGACCCAAAGACGTGATTCCCAAGGGCAGCATGGCGTTTGCCGGCCTTCGCAAGGAAAGGGATCGCGAGGACGTAATCGCTCACCTCATGCAATTCAACGAACAGGGCGAAATCGTCGCCGAAGAAAATGACGGCAACTAGAACCAAGACTTTGTAGATTGTCCGCCGCGCCGGTGAAGGGCGACGCTAGAACCGGTCGATCAGCCGTTCAAGATATTCCCGTTCTTCGAGGGGCCGGGCGCGCTCTCCGGAACGTCGGCGGATCGTGTCGAAAAGTTCGCGCGCGCGCTGGAGGTCGCTCTCTTTGGGCAGTGCAGTGTCCCCGAACAACATCCCCCAATTCCGAAACTGGCCGAAGGGATCGTTCCTGCCCCCCGCCCCGTCCGGGAGGATTCCGAGCGCCCTGCCTTCGGCTCCGAGCATCATCCCCTGCGCCGCGGCGCGCAAGTTCTCAACCGCTTCCAACTGATGGCCAAGGGCGTTCCCCGGCTGGCCGCCTTCGAGTTCTCCCTGCGCGCGTCCCATCGCGTTCCTGGCCCCCCCCAGGCGCGCCCCGGGGGGCTCGCCGTCGCCTTCCCCGTTGGTCAACTCCCCAATGGAGCGCTGAATCAATTCCTCCAGCCTTCCCGCGAGTTCCTCCTGCATCGCGGCCAAGGCGCCTGAATCGAGCATGCCTTCGGGAATCGAGTCCGCGCCGAACTGGGTTTGTGCGCGGCCGGTCTCGAGCGTCCGGTCGGCAAGATTCAACTGGTCTTCGATGATCTCGCCGAGTTGGCTCAACGCCGGATCTTGCTGTAGGGCGTTTCCGGCTCGCAGGTTTTCCTGCAAGGCGTTGAGCTGCGCCAGCAATCTTCGCGCCTGTTCGCGCAGTCCGAGACGCGCGTTGTTTTCCAGCGAGTCGAGCATGTTCTCCAGCGCGTCGCCGCTCAACTGCATGTCCTCCGAGAATTCTCCTCCTGGATTCTTCCGCGCCTCCTCCCGCAAGGCTTGCAGGTACTCGCCCAGCGCTTCCCGCAAAGAACGCAAGAGATCGGAAATCTCCGCCTCATCCGCGCCCCGCGTCAAGGCTTCTTCGAGGGCGCGAATCGCTTCCCGCAAGCGACCCGAAGCCTCTGCGGCGGGTCCTTCCTCCAGCCGACGCGCCGCGCGCCACAGGAGATCGAGCACGCTGGAAATCTCAGCTTCGGCGGAGCCTTTCCCGATGGCGCCCATGAGCCTCGACACTGCGACCCGTCCGGCCAGATAGGGAACGATGTCGTCAAAATAATCCTCCGGATGTCGTGTAACCGCCCACAGCACGTTCAGAACCCGGACAGCATGTCCCGTGTCCCCCGTCGCGAGCTCCCGGCGCTGTTCCGCGAACGACCTTGCCATCGGCTCTTCGAAGTCACGTTCGGGCAGACGGAACCGGACGGTTTCGCTTTCCCCGATCTGTTCGAGGTCGTCTTCCACGAACAGGGTCGCCGTGACCTCGCTCCCTGCCCAGGGATGCGCGCTGAGATCGTGAATCACGAACTCCTCGCTTTCTTCCATGCGTTCGACCGGGAGCGCGAGGGGAATCTCGACCGGTTCGAGTTGCAGGATTCGCGCGTCCCCCGAGCCGGGTGAAAGAGATTCAATCAACGCCCACGCCCTGGCCGGACCGTAATCGTCGGACACCCGGTACGCGAAGGTCAACGCGGCCCTTCGGGTGGCCTGCGGCGGTGTTGCAAATTCAATGGTCGGGATCCGGTCCGGGCGCACGCGAACGCTCCACTCTCCCAGGGTTTCATTGCCCAGGCGAACTGCCACTAGCAGGTCTTTCTCAAGAGGCACGGAGGCCGAACGAATCCCCGCAACCCCGGTATCGAAAGAAATTGATTCGCCCCGTTCGCCTGCTTCGAGTGACCCGAGTTCAAGAACCGGCGCCCGTCTCGCACCGAACACCCGAACTTCAAGATCTGTGCCAAAAGGAAGCTCGAATTCCCCGCCTTCGGGATACTGCTCCGTCAAGTAGAGCGGCGCCACGCCGGTATACGCCGGCGGGGTTGCCCACGCTTCAATACGCGGCGGCGTTGCGTAGGCCACAAACGCTTCATTCAAGTCCGGCGCCAACGACCTTGACAGCGTTTCCTTCCAATCCGGTCCGGCGAGAACGCCGGCCGCGCCAAGCAAAAGCACCGCGACGGCTCTCAAGGCCAAGGGGTCGCGGGAGGAGAGTCTGAGATCGGGTGGAGCGGCTCGCAGTCCGTTGGCGGTGTCCGCGACGCGCTTGAGATGCAGCCGCCAGATCCCTTCCGACAGCGCGTCTCCCCGGCCTATGACCTGTCGGTCAAACGCAGCCGCGGCCGGACGGGCCGGTTCACCCCGGTCCAGCCGCATGCGCGCTTCCCGCATCCCTGGAATTCTCCAGCGCAGGCAGGCCCGCAACAGCAAGACGGTGAAAGCAGTCGCGAAAAGCACGAGCACGGCGAGATGCAACCATCCGCCGAGAAGCGGGAGAATTCCGCTAAGACCGAGCGCGAGGACAAATGCCGCCAAGGTCCAAACCGGCCAAAACTCACGTACAAGACCTTCGACTCCCAACGCCAGCCGGGAGAAAAAGATCCGGCGCACCAAGATGCGAAGCCGTGCAAGTTCGGTGGAATCGCTCATCCCGCCACTCCCGCGAGAACGCCCGCGAAGAACTCACACCGTGAGGCCATCCCGGTCCGTTGTCCCGTGCGATGCCTTGTCCCGCAAAGTTCTCTTATCCAGTCTAGCCTGTTGCCACCCTTCGCGAAATGGTCATCCGCCTGTCGCTGCTCTCCGGAGCGCGGCGATATTCGCTGCATACGATTCCGGGGTCCCTCCCCGAAAGACCGAGGTGCCCGCCACCAGCACGTCGGCGCCGGCGGCGGCCAGCGATCGCACGTTTTCGGTCGCAACGCCCCCATCAACTTCCAGACGGATCCGCCTGCCGCCAATCATCTCGCGAAGGCGCTGGACCTTTCCAATCTGGGCTTCGATCAGCGTTTGACCGCCAAACCCCGGGTTCACGGTCATGACCAGCACGAGATCCACCGCGTCCAGCACACAGGAAAGAACGTCTTCCGGCGTGCCGGGATTGAGCGCAATCCCCGCTTTCTTGCCCAGTCCCCGAATGACCCGGAGCGAGCGGTCCACATGAGGACCGCTCTCCGCGTGAACCGTGATGATGTCCGAACCTGCTTCGGCGAACGCCTCGATATAGGGATCGCAGGGCGCGATCATCAAATGGACATCGACGCATTTTTGGGCGGCGCCGCGTACCGCCCGGACAACGCGGGGTCCGATGGTGATGTTGGGCACGAAATGGCCGTCCATCACGTCGACATGAATCCAGTCCGCTCCCGACTGTTCGACCGCGCGAACCTCTTCGCCAAGCCGGCCGAAGTCCGCTGACAGGATCGAGGCAGCGATTTTCAGGTCCTGCATTGGGACTTCCCCGCGTGGCCGAATCTTGCCCCCGCGCGCATGCTAGCTTCTCTCCCGCTGATTCCCCGACCATTCGAGAGCGAGAATGCCGGGAAGCTCCTTTCCCTCGACCCACTCCAGGAATGCGCCTCCCGCGGTCGAAACATAGGTGAATCCATCCCTCACCCCGGCGGCGTTCAACGCGGCGACGGTGTCACCTCCGCCAGCCACGGTAACCAGGCCACCCGACGCCGTGAAATCCCGCGCCCTTCTCGCCACTTCGAAGGTGCTTCGCCCGAAGGGCGCCACCTCGAAGGCTCCGAGAGGCCCGTTCCACAGCAGTGTCCGGGTTCGCGCGAGCAAACTCGTAATTCTCCTTACCGTATCAGGACCTACATCAAGAATCTTGCCGTTCTCGGATACCGAACCGACGGCGACAACCGCACTCGGCGCGTGTTCCCTGCAGGACTCCGCAATCACCACATCCGTCGGCAGCAGGACTTCGCAGCCCGACTCCCTCGCCAGCTGCAAGACATCGAGCGCGCAACGCGCCTGCTCGCGCTCGCACAGGGACCGGCCCACGGCGTATCCGAGCGCGGCGAGAAAAGTGTTCGCCATCCCCCCGCCGATAACCAGGGAGTCCAGCGCTTCCACGAGATGCTCGAGCACCTGGATCTTGGTGGAAATTTTCGCGCCGCCAACGAGCGCTGCGGAGGGTGACGGCGGAGAATCCAGTACTTTTCCCAGTGCGGAAACCTCCGCCATCAGGCTTTCGCCGGCGTAGGAAGGCATCAGGCGCGCGATCGCGTGCAGGGACGCATGCGCGCGATGGGAGCAGGAAAAAGCGTCGTTGACAAAGATTTCCCCGTGTTCGGCCAATTGCCCGGCGAAGCATGGGTCGTCACCCTCTTCCCCCGGATGAAACCGCAGGTTTTCCAGAAGCGCACATTCGCCCGGCGCCAGTCCCGCCGTCGCAAGAACTGCTTCCGGTCCAACGCAGTTCCTGACGAACCGGACGGAGCGTCCAATACATTCCGCGAGTTCCGGCGCGACCTGCGCGAGCGAAAGATCCGTCGCGGGCTTTCCTCCAGGCCGGCCAAGATGGCTCATGATCACTACCGCCGCGCCGCGGTCCAGCAGGCCCCTCGCCGCTCCCGCAAACCTTTCAATGCGGGTGCGATCCGATATCCGCCCAACCTGGCGCGGAACATTCAGGTCTGCGCGGACAAGGACGCGCCGGCCCTCGACCTCTGCGTTGCCTGCCGCCCGTATCATCCGCCTGTCCTCCAGAGATCGCTATCGAATTGGAAACCGCCACCCGTTCCGAAGTCGACTTTTCGGCGTAGGCGATGCGCGGGCGCGAAGTCGCAAGTCCGCTCCGACTTCTCGTCCGGCGGCGCCGGACGCAATCGCCGTCGTAGGCCCGGAATTCCCCCGGGCGCTTGACCGGCGATTGCCCGCCCGCTTTCCGCAACTCCCCGAGGGGCGCGCGAGGAATGCCGGTTCCGCGGGATTTCCACGTATTCGACCAATTCCACCTTAAAGCGCCGGGCGTCGAGGAGGAGCGGAACCGGCCTGCCGATCAGGGTTCCGTCCGGCGCAAAGGAAGGCCGGGACGTTGCCGCCACCGCCACTCCTTGTCCACGAACCACTTGAGGCCCGACGACGGCAGCGACTGTCCTTGAATCAAGTCTGCCGCCCGCTCTCCGATCATCATCGCCGGGGCATTGATGTTGCAGCTCGGAAGCGTCGGCATGATCGAACTATCCGCCACGCGAAGCCCTTCAACTCCATGCACCCTGCATGCCGGATCGACGACGGACATCGGATCCGTCCCCATCTTGCAGGTGCCGGACGCATGATAGGAGGACTCCACATTCGCCTGCAAATGCGCATCGATCTCCGCGTCCGTCCGTACATTCCGTCCTGGCGACATTTCGCGCCCCCGGAACTCGTCCATGGCGGGTTGCGCGAGAACTTCCCGGGCAAGCCTTACCGCAGCGCGCATCGCCACCCAGTCGCAGGGGCTGCTCATGAGGTTCGGTGAAATGAACGGCGGGGCTGCGGGATTGGCTGAACGCAGCCGAACCGTTCCCCGACTCCTGCTGCGCTGCGGGCTGATTTGCACCTGGAACCCGTGGCCGGGATGAAATTCCTTGCTGCCCACCGCCACCGCGACCGGAAGGAGATAGAACTGCAAATCCGGGACCTGCACGCCCGCTTTGCTTCGCACGAAGGCGCCGCATTCGAAATGGTTGCTGGAAAGCGGCCCGTCATGCGAGACAAGCCAGCGCAGCATCGCCCTGGCCTTCGCGGCGGGCCGGAGAAGATTTGCGAGCGAAACAGGCGCCGCCGCCTGCAACTGAATTGAGCTGATCGCATGATCCTGCAGGTTCTCGCCGACCCCGGGGAGATGGTGGACGACCTCGATTCCGTGTCCCTGCAGCAAGTCCGCCGGTCCGATGCCCGAAAGCATGAGGATTTGCGGCGAATTGAAAGCTCCGGCCGCAAGGACGATTTCTCGGCCGGCGGCAACCGTCCGCAGGAGCCCGGTTCGGGCATCGCGAAACTGAACCGTCTCGGCGCGGCCGCCCGCGATTCCGATGCGCTCGGCCAGGCAGCCGGTCCAGATTGCGAGATTTCCGCGCTTGCGCGCCGGCGCCAGATAGGCACGGGCGGTCGACCATCGATGGCCTGCCGCCGCATTCATCGGAAACCGCCCGAACCCCTCCTGCCGGAAGCCATTCACGTCATCCGTCCGCAAATAGCCCGCTTGACGGCCCGCCTCCAGGAAGGCGGCGGCGATGGGATTGACAGGTTGCGGAACCGACACGCAAACCGGCCCGTCTTCTCCCTGATAGGCGCCCCCATCGCCCAGGCGGCGCTCCAGCCTCCGGAAATAGGGAAGCGCATCGGCGTAACCCCAGCCCGTCGCACCAGCCGCCGCCCACGCCTCGTAGTTCAGCGCGTGCCCCCGCAGGTAGACCATGCCGTTGATCGCCGAGGAACCTCCGAGCACCTTCCCCCGGGGTTGAGAAAGCCGGCGCCCGTTCAAATGGGGTTCCGGTTCCGTCAGGTAATTCCAGTTGAATCGGCGCGCATTGAATGCATACCGCGCGGCGGCGGGGATGCGGAGAACGAGCGAGCGAGCGTCGGGTCCCGCTTCGGCGAGGAGCACCCTGGCGGAGCGATTCTCCGATAGTCTCGCGGCAATGATCGCGCCAGCGCTCCCGGAACCGATTACGACGAAATTCGTCGAATTCGGAGACGGGCATGATCAATTCGTGGAGCGGACGCCGCGTCGACGCGTTGCACTCGCCGGGCGATTTCCGCTTGCAGGTTTCACCAGATCTCGCCGGGCAGCTGCAGGGCGCGATACTTCCGCGATTCCGTTCCCGTCAATACGTCGGAAGCGTACCATGCCGACAACGCCGGGGCCTGCCAGATCTCCCGGCGACCCGTGGCATCACCTTCGGAAACATCTGGCTTGACTCCCTCCGGGCGCAATGGAGAGGCGAACCGCTTCGCGGAATCATGCGAGGCGTCCCGAAAGGCTGGGGGCGGGTTCCCGCGCGAACGAACTGGCGTTACGCGCCGGAATACGCATTGAGGGTGAAGAAAAGCGTGTCGCCTATTTCGCAAAGCGCCGGATGGCGCTTGCAGAATACGACCCCCCCGCGCCTGAAGCGAAGCTCGCGGGGCGCGTTCCACGGCTCCTTCAACGACCAAAGATATCCCGCAATCTGGCCGTCCTCGACGTCATCACCCAGATTCACGCTGGGTTCGAACATGCCGTCCGCAGGAGCATAAACGTAGTTCGCGTCCTGCTGCATCGCCATGAGACGGACTTCGCGTTCCGGGGGCGCGACGTCATAATCTTTCCGCAGCGCACGCATCCGTTTCAGGCAGCGGAGCATGCCGGAGAAGGCAAAATCGCGGATCCAGGGCCGGATCTTGCCGCCACCGCCCAATTCGGTCGAAACGTAGACGATCCCGCCGGGCGACGCTTCGCCTGACAGCGTTTTCATGTGCACACGGTCTCCGACGATCCCGAGTGGCGCGCCAAAGAGGCGCAGGAAGTCCATTTGCATCGCGTCCTTTTCGGGTTCGTCCCCCATCAGGCGGATCTTGCAGGACGGCCAATGGTCGATCGAGGATCCGGCGGAATGGAGATCGAAGATCGCATCGGAGCGGGGAACCAGTTCGTGCGTGATAAACCATGCGATCATCTCTGATGGCGTTCCGTACTGGTCGCCGGGAAACAACCGATTCAGATTCGCCTCGCCCGTGTAATCCACCGGGGAGGTCCGGCGCCCGGCGTAAACCGCGGGCGCGTTGGCGCAAGGCAGGAAAATAACGCGCCCGGTGACGTCCGATACTTCCAGCTTTTGGTAGAGATCCGATATCACCGAGATTCCTTCATACTCATCGCCGTGATTGCCCCCGATCAACAGGGCGGTCGGTCCCTCTCCGTTGCAAATGGCCATGATGGGAACCGGAATCCACCCGTATGCCGAACGGTGAGAAGAAAATTGGATTCGCAGGTAGCCGTGGTGCTTTCCTTCCGCGTCCAGATTCAATTCGCAGGTGGGAGCAAAACTGACTCTTGGTGTGGGCATCGCAAATCCTTCTTTCCTGAACTTCCGTGGTTCACTCCAGGGAGCGATAGGCAGCCGAAACGCGGCGGATTCCTTCCCGGATTTCATCCGGTCCGGCAAAACTGTAGGCGAAGCGCAGAAAATTGCCGGGGTCGGGGTCGGGAAAACTCAATCGGCCGGAACTGACTTCCACGCCATGCTCCATCGACCGGGAGGCCACAGCCTCGGCCGACACGCCGTCCGGAAGATCCGCCCATAGGAAATAGCCTCCCGCCGGCGTCCGAACCGTGGCGTCCGGCAATTCTTCTCCGAGACTCTCGACCATCGCGTCGCGGTGCAGGCGCATCTGAGCCTTGAGGGCGTCGACATGCTCATGCATCCGGTTGGAACGCATGAGTTCCGCCACGATTCTCTGGGAAAGCGGGCTGGACCCGCCTTCCGCCTTCTGCATCGCCATGCGGTCGACGATTTCCGGTGCGCCAATCGCCCAGCCAGTCCGCAAACCCGGGGAAAGGATCTTCGAGACGGTCCCCAGGGCGATGACGACGCCCGCGTCGTCAAGCGCCTTCAACGGCGGAACCGGTTCGCCTTCGAAGCGGATTCGGCGATAGGGATCGTCTTCGCAGATCACAAAGCCGTATTCCTCCGCCATTTGCAAGAGGCGTTTCCGCCTGGAAAGCGACATTGTGATCCCGGTGGGATTATGAAAGTCCGGCACGTCGAAGAGCAGCTTGGGCATGCGCTCGCCGTTCGCCGCCATGCGTTCAAGCTCGAGTTCCAGCCAATCGGATTCCATGCCTTCGCAGTCCTGGGGAACCGCCAGAAAATTCGCCCCGTGCGAGCGCAGGATGATCAATGCGGTCATGTAAGTGGGCGCCGTCACGATCACCCGGTCACCGGGTTCAAGATAGACGCGGCATGCCAGGTCAAGCGCATGCTTTGCGCCGTTGGTAACCAGCACGTTTTCCCGTTCGCATGCAATGCCGTCCTCCGCTACATACCGAACGATATGGTCCCGCAGGTCGTCGAGGCCCATGAGCGGACCGTACTGCATGGTCTCGGACGGTCGCTGCGCAGCCATTTCGGCCTCGCGAGCGACATCGGGGAGGAGCGGTGGATAAGCGAGGCCGCTGTTCAGGACGATTGCGCTCGGCGTGTGGTCGTAAATGGAATTTCCCAGGATTTCGGCGCGCCGCGCAAACCGATGAACCGTCAATATCCTGCTCCAAAGACCGGCCCCGCGTTTCGTTGCAGGGCGCTGCCGCCTGATTCGGGAATGGCCGGCCGGAACGCAACGCGCGGAAAACGAGAGAGATCATCAAACCGGCCGGAATGCGCGCCCGGTGCGCCTCCCGCACCCCGACTCGGGCGGGTGTCGCGCAAGCGCCATGCAATCCCCTTTGCAAAAAATAATATATGATATATTGTTGCGGTCAATCTGCATCGTTTCTCTTGAGGATTCTATGGCGCCAGCCTACCCCGATTTTCCAAGAGAGGAATTCGAGGCCCGGTACGCCAAAGCCCGGGCATTGATGGCCGAGCAGGGGCTGGATGCGCTTCTCATTACAGAGCGCCTCAACTACCAGTACTTTAGCGGCCACCGATCCGAACAGAATGCGGTCGACAAGATCCGCTCCTACATGTTCATCCTGCCCGCCGGCGACGAGCCGACCCTGATCACCATGCCGTTCGAGGTGGCGCAAGTCGAGGCGACCTGCTTCATCGACCAAATCGAGACCATCGGCGCCTTGACCGGGCATCCCGAGTTTGTTGCCGGCGTGCTCCGAAAACTCGGACTTTCGCGCGCGCGGGTCGGCGCGGAACTCGGCCGCGAACAATATCCGGGTATCAGCTACCGAGGGCTGAACGAGGTAATCTCCGCGCTGCCGGAAGCCGAGTTTGCCGACGCTGCCGACCTCATTCTCCGTTGCCGGGTGGTGAAGTCGCCGCAGGAGATCGCGTACTGCCGCCAGGCGGCGAAAATCAACGCCGAGGCGCAGCGCGACGTGCTTTCGCGAATTCATGCGGGAATGACGGAAAACCGGATTGCCCAGATCCTGCGCGAAAGGCTGATTGAATTGGGAGCGGAGAAGATATCCCTTCTGTGCGTCGTCTCCGGGCCGGCGGACAAGAAGGGAATCGTGTTGCTCCCGACGGACCGTGTCGTGCAAGTGGGCGAGACCGTTGGCCTTGATGCCGGCGTGTCCTGCAAGGGTTACTGGTCAGATCTCGCGCGCACCGCCTCGGTTGGCCCGCCGTCCGCCGAACTCGATGAGTTCTACGCGTGGATGATGGAGCTTCGCCGCGCTTGCGACCGGCAACTCGTTGCAGGCCGCACTCCCGCCGATGTGATCCGCGTCGTCGACACCTTCTTGTCGGCGCGCGGCATTGAATCCATGGGCGTCGGCCGGGTCGGGCACGGCGTGGGCGTGGAGACCACGGAGTATCCCTCCCTGGCGGCATTCGAGGAGATTCGTTTCGAGGCCGGCATGGTCTTTGCCTGCAATCCCAACTTCGCGAACCACCTCGGATTCATCAATTCCGAGGACAATTGGGCCGTCACCGATGGCGCGCCCGACCTTCTTTCGGCGCCGGAATCCGAAGACCGGATTCCGGTGATCGAAGGACAATCCCCAAACAGCTGATGCAAGACGATGAAAGGAGATCATCGATGAACCAGATAAATCTGTCCCGCCGCGTGGCGCTGGCCATGGCTGCGGTCGGCGTGTCAATGATGGCCGCACTGCCGGCCCAGGCCGACGTGATGGCGAAGCTGAAGGGAAACGGCATTGCCGTAGCCTTCTACAACTTCAAGCCCTATGCGTTCGTGAACGAAAGCAATGAACTGGTCGGTACCGATATTGAACTGCTTTCGGCCGTCCTGGAACAGATGGGCGGGAAGATCGGCGAGTCGCAAGCGGTCGACTGGGGCGCGCTGATTCCCGGCGTAAAGTCCGGTCGTTTCGACGTCGTCGCCGCCGGCATGTTCGTCACCCCGAAACGCTGCGCCGCGGTCCGCTTTTCGCAACCGTATTTCGGCATCAAGCAGGCGCTCGCCGTGGTCAAGGGCAATCCCCATGGCCTCGTCAACTACGATTCGGTACGCGACAAGGGCCTGAAAATTGGCGTGGTCTCGGGCGCGGCCCAAATGGGTTATGCGCAGGCCACCGGGATCGCCGAGGAGAACATCGTGCCGTTGCCCGACAATCCCGCCGGAATTGCCGCGCTCCGCGCAGGGCGGATCGACGCCTGGGCGGTATCCGCTCCTGGCGTGCGTGAGATCGTGAAAGGCGTCCCGGAGGGGGACATTGAATCCAGCCCGGTGTTCGCCGAAGTAGCGGGCAAAACGGCGGTTTCGCACGGGGCATTCGCGTTCCGCCCCGAGGACGCCGAATTTGTGGACGCTTTCGACAAGGTATTGACCGCGTTCGTTGGCTCCCCGGAACATGTTGCAATCATGGAAAAATACGGCATGAGCGCGGACGAATTGCCGGTTTCAACCACGGAAGCGCTTTGCGGAGGCTGACAACAGCGTGATATCACCGCCGGTGGACACTTTCCGTTCACCGGCGGAGGAGCTTGCTGGACTGGCTCCAGCCGGGACTGCATGGCGAAAAGCAAGCTATGGCCGGTAGACTCGCGGCAATCGCGGCGTTGATCGCTTTTCTGCTCGGACTGGTCGTCGCCACCTTTTCCGAGCTCAGGGTCTTTCTGCCCTCCCTCTTGCGCGGGGCAGTCGTTACGGTCGAAATATCGATTCTCTCGGCGCTTCTCTTCTGGTTCATGGCATTCCTGACCGGGATCGGAAGACTGAGCCGGGTTGCGCCGGTCCGCTGGGCAAGCGCAATCTACATTGAGTTGTTTCGCGGCACCTCGCTGTTGGTCATCCTGTTCTGGTTCTTCTTCGTCCTTCCCGAGTTCGGCGTGATTCTCTCGCCCACCATGGCAGCGGTGCTCGGCATCGGGCTGAATTTTGGCGCCTACGGAGCCGAAGTGGTGCGCGGCGCCATTACGGCCGTGCCGAAGGGGCAGTATGAAGCGGGCCTGGCGCTCAACCTGCCCGACTGGAAGCGCATGGTCCGCATTGTCATTCCACAGGCGATACCGGTCACCCTCCCGGGACTCAGCAATCTGACCATCGAAATGATCAAGGCCACCGCACTCGTTTCGGCCGTCACCCTGGTGGACATCACCTTTGCGTCCGTCCAACAGAACCAGATCCACTACCGGACACTCGATATCTTCCTGGTGACGCTCATCATCTATTACTGTTTCGCGCAGATGGTGCGATTTGGCGGTGGGATCCTCGAAGTCCGGATGACCCGGCATCTCGCGAAGGCGCACTGATGGACTGGCAGTGGGATTTCACCTTTGAGGTCGTCCTGCCCAGGCTTTGGGAGGCCGCGGGTATCACGGTTTATGCCACCTGCACCTCATTCCTTCTGGCGCTGGCCGGCGGACTGATCCTGATGCTGCTGAAGACTTCCGGCAACCGGCTCGTATCTTTCGTCGCCGGTGAAGTGATCGAGTTCATCCGGGCGACACCGCTACTTGTGCAGATCTTCTTTCTGTTTTTCGTATTGCCGGAATTCGGAATCACACTGCCGCCCCTGACCACCGGCATTCTGGCGATCGCAATCTATAACTCGGCGCTTACCGCCGAAGTGTATCGCGCCGGGCTCCAGGCGGTGCCGAGAGGCCAGTGGGAGGCGGCCACCGCGCTCAATCTTTCGATGTTTCGCACGTTCCGGCGGATCATCATTCCGCAATCTCTGCCGCCGATCGTGCCAGCACTTGGCAATTATCTCGTGGCAATATTCAAGGAAACACCGCTTCTTTCCTTTGTCGCCGTCGGTGAGATCATGAACGCGTCCAAGCTCATCGGTTCGGAGTACTATCGATTCACCGAGGCTGTTACGATTGCCGGCATCTTTTTCCTGGTATTGAGCCTGATCTCCGCCGCCCTGGTGCGCATGGTTGAAAACTACGTGACGAGGAGCATCCTCCATTGACGCAGCCGAAGATCAGGTTCGAAGGGGTCACCAAGCGATACGGGGCGCTGACCGTCCTTGACGAGCTTGAGTTCGAAGTCGCGGATGGCGAGGTAGTCTCGATCATTGGGCCTTCCGGTTCCGGCAAGACAACCGTGCTCCGGGTCTTGATGACGCTGGAGGGAATTCAGGACGGCGTAATCTGGATCGCGGGCGAACCCCTCAACATGATGCGCTCAGGTGACGAGTTGGTGCCGGCGAGCAAGGCTCACGTCCGGAAGGCGCGCGCGAGAATCGGCATGGTCTTCCAGAACTTCAATCTATTTCCGCACATGACCGCGCTGGAGAACTGCATCGAAGCGCCAATTCATTCGCTGGGACTCACCAAGCAGGAGGCGACCAGCCGCGCCACGGAACTCCTGGGAATGGTTGGCCTCAGGGACAAGCGCGACCACTTTCCGAGTCAGCTCTCGGGCGGACAGCAGCAACGGGTCGCGATTGCCCGCGCCCTCGCCATGACACCGGAAATTATCCTGTTTGATGAACCAACTTCGGCCCTCGACCCGGAAATGGTGGGCGAAGTTCTGAGCGTGATTCGCAATCTTGCCGGCGCGCACAGCTATACGATCCTGATGGTTACCCACCAGATGGGGTTTGCTCGCGAGATTTCGGACCGGGTTTGCTTTTTCGATGGAGGCAAAATTGTCGAACAGGGCCCGCCGGGCGAGTTCTTCGGAAATCCGAGAAACCCTCGCCTGAAGCAGTTCTTGAGCAAGATACTCGAGGCCCGCTAGCTGGGTTGGAAGGAGGCGGGTAACGCACGGTACCCGCCGATTGCGAGGTGAAGCCATGGCGCAAATTTTACAGTACGGTGATGGCCCCCAGGCAATCCGCAACGATCTGCGCAACAAGATCATCAGGGGCAACTATCCGACCGGATACGAGTTGAACATCCAGGCGCTTTCCCGGGAGTTTGGCGTCTCGATCGTACCGGTTCGCGAAGCGCTGCGCATGCTCGCTGCCGAAAACCTGGTCGAGATGCGGCCGCGGCGCAGTCCATTGGTCGCCAAGCCGGACGAGGCGGAAATTCTGGAGATCAACGAAATTCGACAGGCGTTGGAACCACTTGCGCTGGCTGCGGCGGTAGACCGGCACAACGAGGAAACCCTGGCCGAATGTCACCGAATTGTTGCCGAGGACCGCCGTTGCACCGAAGAATGGCGGCGCGTCGAACTCAACTGGCGCTTTCACAACGCGCTGCTGGCGCCATCGAAGAAGACGCGGACGCTGCAAACGATCGAGGCGCAGTTCGGGATCATGTCGCTATTCGCCCAGCTCATTGTGGTGCAGGAAAAGTTCATTTCGGGGACGCCGCATGACGAACATGAAGCCATCCTGGAAGCCGTCGAGCAACGCCGCACCAATTCCGCGGTCATGTTGCTGAAGGAGCATATCCGGCACTCCGGCGATCGAATGCGGAAAGTACTGGAGAACCGCTAGACGAATTGCTATCTCCACACTTCTTTCTACCGGTCTGCGTCCAATCTTGCGTCCCGCGCTCGGAGGTCTTGACGGGTTCGCCCCGGGGATTTGCGCGATCCCCCTTGAACCATTCGAGCACCGTTCGGGAACCGGTTTCCGGCAGCTGGAACGGCACGGAAACAGGCGCGGAATCAACCGATTCTCCTCGCCGAACCGTCGTGTTTCGCAACGGTGCTGAAGCGGGTCCATTGAATTGGCCGATTGGCTTACACTGGAAAGCAGGAGCCGTTCGCGAAACGGCTGCAATCGACTTATCCGACCTGACCTCCGGTCTCCAGCCAATCCGGAACCGTCTCGCGGGAAAGCATTTCGGAATAGGTTCCGCGTGGCCGCGTCAGGGCGCTTTGCGCACCGGAAACCATGACCTCCGCTATGCGGGGCCGGGCGTTGTACTCCGAAGCCATGGCGGCGCCGTAGGCGCCGACCGTTCGGAATACCACCAGTTCTCCCGCCACGATGGGCGGCAGGTCGCGCGCCCTCGTAAACGTGTCGCTGGTCTCGCAAACCGGGCCGACGACATCGCAAGGCGAATGAATTGCGGCGGTGTCCGGCTCCGCGACCGGCAAGATGCCGTGAAATGCGCCGTACAGCGCAGGCCGCAGCAAGTCGTTCATCCCGGCGTCCACAACCAGAATGCGGCGCCCGCCTGCCCGCTTCTCGTGGAGCGCGCGCGAAAGCAGAATGCCGGCATTCGCGGCGATCATGCGGCCCGGTTCAAAAATCAGCCGATAGGCCCCGTCCCCGAATACCTCGCGAACAAGGCCGCCATACGCCCCGGGTTCGGGCGGATCCGGCCCATCGCCATAGAGCGCGGCAACGCCCCCGCCCAGATCGATTGCCCGGATCGCATGGCCTGCCTGCAGGAGCAAATCCGCCAGCGCCCGCACTTTCCGGAATGCTTCTCGAAACGGTTCGAGGTTGGGAATCTGGCTTCCGATATGGACATCGACACCGACAATTTCGATTCCCTCAAGCGCGGCCGCGCGGGTGTAGACCTCCGGCGCCGATTCAATCGGTATGCCGAACTTGTCCTCTGCGCGCCCCGTCGAAATCTTCGCGTGCGCTCCGGCGTCCACATCCGGATTGACCCGGAGCGCGACGGGGGCGCGGGCCGAACGCGCGCACGCCAGTCCGTTCAGCGCTTCCAGCTCGGGCTCGGACTCGACGTTGAATTGCCCGATTCCCGCTCCGAGCGCGAACTCCAGTTCCGCCTGGGTCTTTCCCACTCCGGAGAAAACAATCGAGCCGGCCGGTATTCCCGCGGCCAGCGCCAGGCGGCATTCGCCCTCCGAAACTACGTCCGCTCCCGCGCCCGCAGCCGCGAGCACCTTCAGCACCGCCAGCGAGGAGTTCGCCTTGGGTGCGAAGCAGATCATTCGTTCCAGCCCTTCCAAGGCCGCATCCAACACACGATAGTGGTGCTCAAGCGTGGCCTGCGACATGCAATACAGGGGGGTTCCGAATGCCTTCGCGAGGTCCGGCAACGGCACATCCTCGGCGTGGAGCACGCCCTCTCGGTACTCGAAATGATCCATCGCGCCGCACCGCTCAGCGGTTCGCGGAATCCTCCGCGGCGGGGCGCTCCAACTCGCCCACTCGCCCGCAGCCGGCACTTGCCGCAGCCACAGCCGCAAGCGCCAGGAATACCGCTATCCAGACTCTCATGCGCCCAACTCCGCCTTCCAGTGACCAATACGCTCGCGAACGCGCGATGGCGCCGCGCCTCCCCAACTGGTGCGGCTCTCGACCGAAGCCCGCACCGAAAGGATCTGCCGGGCATCATCGGTAATTCCGGATACGACGGACTGCAAGTCTGTCAGCTCCAGATCCGCCAGTTCCACGCCACGCTTCTCGGCCAAGCGCACAATTTCTCCCGTCTTTTGATGCGCTTCCCGGAAAGGGAGGCCCAATACGCGAACCAGCCAGTCGGCCAAGTCCGTCGCCGTCGACCCATCCTTGCCCGCGGCCCGTTCCAGCGCCCGCCTGTTCGGCTTCATGTCCCGAACGATGCCCGCGACAGCGGCGACCGAAAGCGCCAGCGTATCCGCGGCATCGAACACCGGTTCCTTGTCTTCCTGCATGTCCTTGGCGTAAGCGAGAGGCAATCCCTTGAGCACCGTCAACAGGCCGAGCAGCGCTCCGAAGACGCGACCGGACTTGGCGCGCACGAGTTCGGCCGCGTCCGGATTCCGCTTTTGCGGCATGATCGACGAGCCGGTCGTAAACGCATCGGAAAGCCGGACGAATTCGAACCCGCTGCTCGCCCAGAGTACGAGTTCCTCGGCGAACCGCGAGAGATGCATGGCGAGAATCGAACCCGCGGCCAGGAATTCCAGTGCGAAGTCCCGGTCCGAAACCGCATCAAGCGAGTTCGCGGCCGGCCGGTCGAACCCCAAGGCCTCGGCGACCCACTCCCGGTCCACGGGAAACGAGGTGCCTGCCAAGGCGGCGGCACCCAGCGGACATTCGTTCAATCGCGCCCGGGCGCCGGCAAGCCGTCCGCGGTCGCGTCCGAACATCTCCACATAGGCCAGCATGTGGAGGCCCCATGTGACCGGTTGGGCGACCTGCAAGTGGGTATATCCCGGCATCGGCATGTCGGCGCCGGCTTCCGCCTGCGACAGAAATGCGCGCTGAAGATCGAGGAGAACCTGGTCGAGCGCGTCGATTGCATTCCGAATCCAAAGCCGGAGATCCGTCGCGACCTGGTCATTCCGCGACCGCGCAGTATGGAGCCGGCCCGCCGGCGCGCCGATGAGATCCGCGAGCCGGCTCTCGATGTTCATATGCACGTCCTCAAGATCCCGGGAAAACGGAAACTCGCCGGAGGCGATTTCCCGTTCGATGGCGTCCAGGCCTTCGAGGATCGACTTGGCGTCGCCATTCGAAATGATCCCTTGCCGCGCGAGCATCCTGAGATGCGCCCGCGACGCCTGGAGATCCACGGAGGCCAGGCGCCGGTCAAATCCGATCGAGGCGTTGATCTTGGCCATGATCCCGGCGGGGCCCGCGTCGAATCGACCTCCCCATAAGGGATTGACTCCGGAGGGAGATTCTCCGCCTTTCGGCTCCATTTCACCCTCCGCTTCTTGGTTCAGGGGCTCGCAACTCCATGCAAATACAATAATTCGCTACAGTAATCACGCCCTCCGAGCGTCCCTCACGCCAGCTGGAAACCGTAGAGCAGGTCTCACCGCCACCCGGTGCGAACCGTCAGTCCGCCTCTCGTACTCCGTAATCGATTGTAGCAGTCCGGCGGCGCGCCGCAGACTCCTTGACGGCCAAGGCCACGGCGAGAGACATGAAGCCGTCCGCACCGGTGGCGGCGGGCTCGCCTTCTCCTCCTGCCGCCGCGACAAACCGCTCCACGGTTCTTGCGTATGGGTCCATGTTCGCAACCGGAATGTCTTGCGCGCCCTTGGAAGTCATCAGTTCAACTCGCGGCTCTGGATGCGGACGCGTAACGTTTCGTGCGAGCAAGGAACCTGCCGTACCGTGGACCTCGAGGACGGTGGGCGCATCCGGCAACCGCGAACCTTCGTGGCATTGGGCCATGGCGCCGGAAGGAAACCGCCACAAGCTCATTACGTCGTCTTCTATGCCCAAGTCCCTGTTCGGCACATGCACCATGGAAGTTACCTCAACCGGATCTTCCCGGAGGAGAAACCTCAGCGTATCCGCCGTATGCACGGTTCGGTCGAGCGCAACGCCGGCGCCGGCTGCCGGCTGCGTAAAGCGCCAATCATGCGGATGAGGAGCAGATTGATTCGCAAATTGCACCCGAACGACCAGGGGTCGGCCTATCCGTCCCTCGCCCAGGACCAGCTTCACTGCGCCAACCACCGCCGAACACCGCAAATGGTGGTTCACACCCAGCACAACACCCGCCTTCCTGCAAGCTTGAATCATCGAGTCGGCTTCGCCGAGCGATCGCCCCAGAGGCTTTTCGCAAAGCACGTGCAGGCCGGACCGCGCGCTGGCAATGCACTCGGGAGCATGCCGGTCGTTGGTGGTGGAAATGTAAACCGCGTCGAGTTCGGCTTGTTCAAGGAATTCGTCGAGATCCGCATAGGTCCGGGAAATCTCGTGCCTCGCCGCGTATTCAGCAGCCCGTTCGCGCGAAGTACTGTAGAGAGCCCCGACCGTCTGGCCCTCGTTCGCGCGGATTGCCTGGATCACCCAATCCGAGGCGATCTTGCTCGCCCCAATCAGCCCCCACTTCATGACTTGCTCCCCGCCACTTCGCGCCTTGGTTGGCTTGCGCCGGATTCGATCTACAGGACGCCGCACCCGAATGGTCTTCTGGAGCGGTTCGTACGCCACCGGTCCGCAATCGTTTCCGTTTCTGCAGATTGCCTGATTGCCCGCGATCCTCGCAAGCGCGGATGGCGATCCGCCCGGAACCACCGGCGGCTGGACGGCTCGAACGCCGCGAACCTCCGCATCGACCGAACCGGTGGCACGCATTTGGGCCGACACCAGAATTTCGGGTCCTGAGAACTTCCAGATGGCAGTTGCGGCAGTCGGCATATCTGCTTACAAACCCCTGCATTGTTCCGCGTTTTCGATCGCGGAATCATCACCCACGCCGACGCGTGGCCCCAAAATTCTGGAGAATTTCGCCAATGACAAGAATACTCATCACGCTTGCGGCTGTCGCCGCGCTTGGCTTCTCGCTGGCCTTGCCCGCGGCTGCCAGCAATCTGAGGGTTGCCTACGATGCGGATCCAGTTTCCCTGGATCCCCACGAACAGCTTTCCGGCGGAACGCTGCAACTCTCCCACATGATTTTCGACCCGCTGGTGCGCTGGAATCAGGATCTCGGATTCGACGCGAGGCTGGCCGAAAGCTGGGAACGAATCGACGAAAGAACGGTTCGATTCCATTTGCGCCAAGGAGTGAAGTTTCATTCCGGCAACGAAATGACCGCGCTCGACGTCCGCTGGACCTATGACCGGCTGAAGCGCAGCCCCGATTTCAAGGGCATCTTCGCGCCGTTCGAAGCCTGCAACATCATTGACAAGTACACGGTGGATCTGGTCACCAAGGACGCCTATCCGCTCGTTCTGCACACGGCGACCTACATTTTCCCGATGGATCGCAAATTCTACGACGGTTACGATTCCCAGGGCCGCCCGAAGGATGCCATCGTGAAGCACGGTGACGCCTTCCCTTCCACCAATGCTTCCGGCACCGGTCCGTTCACCATTACCCACCGCGAACAGGGCGTAAGGGTCGATTTCGAACGTTTCGCCGGGTACTGGGATACGGATTCGCCCGGCAATGTCTCTTCCATCGTGCTCACTCCGATCAAGGAAGACCCGACGCGCGTCGCCGCGCTGCTGTCCGGGGATGTGGATTTCATCGCTCCCGTGCCGCCCGCGGATCTTGACCGCATTGACAGGGATGGGGACGTCGATCTGGTGACCATGAGCGGAACCCGCATCATCACATTTCAGCTGAACCAGAACCGGCGCGAGGAGCTCAAGGATCCGAGAGTTCGCAATGCGATCGTGTACGCCATCAACAACGAAGGCATCGTAGAAAAGATCATGAAGGGATTCGGCACCGCCGCCGCGCAGCAGAGTCCCAAGGGGTATCTGGGCTACAACCCGGACTTGCAACCGCGATTCGATCTTGAAAAAGCTCAGATGCTGATGAAGGAAGCAGGCTACGAAAACGGGTTCTCGGTGACGATGATGGCGCCGAACAACCGGTACGTGAACGATGACAAGATCGCGCAGGCGGTCGTCAGCATGCTCGCCAAGATCAACATCAAGGTAGACCTGAAGACCATGCCGAAGGCGCAGTACTGGCCGAAATTCGACGAGCGGGCCGCCGACATCATGATGATCGGATGGCACTCGGATACCGAGGATTCGTCGAACTTCACCGAGTTCCTGCTCATGACGCCGGACGAAAGCACCGGTTACGGTCAATACAACAGCGGGAATTACTCGAATGCGAGAGTCGACCAGTTGATCCTCGATAGTCAGAATGAAACCGACGAGGCGAAGCGTGCGATGATGCTCCAGGAAGTGGAGGAGATCTTGCACGATGAGGCCGCGTTCGTGCCGCTCCACTGGCAGGATCGTGCGTGGGCTGCCCGGAAAGGTGTGGATGCCGCGCCCATTCTCAACGTGATGAACTTCCCGTATTTCGGGGATCTCGTCATCGAGTAGGCCCGAATGAATCGAGCCTCCGACATCCGAAGTGGCAAGAAAGCGGTCGGTTTTCCCTAGGCGGGCCGGCTAGGCGCGCATGCTGGCGTTTCTCATCAGGCGGATCGCGCAGGCGATCGTCGTGATGTTGGTCATCAGCGTGATCGCGTTTTCAATACACGACCAGCTTGGCGACCCCCTTCGCGAACTGGTCGGCCAGTCGGTGTCGGAGGCCGAGCGGCAGGCGCTGCGCGACCGGATGGGCCTGAATGACCCGTTCGCCGTGCAATACTCGCGTTTCCTGGGCCGTGCGGTGCAGGGGGATCTGGGGACCTCCTACTTCTTCAAGCGTCCCGCTCTCGAAGTAATCCTCAACAAGTTCCCGGCGACATTCGAACTCGTCGCCGGGGCAGCGTTGATCATTGTCATGTTCTCCGTGCCGATCGGTGTCTTCGCCGCCATCAGTCCAAGACACTGGCTTTCGCGTCTCGCGGTGGGCGGGAGCATCATCGGGATATCGATCCCGGTCTTCCTCACCGCGATCCTGTCGATCTATGTCTTTTCCGTCGAACTCGGATGGCTTCCGTCCTATGGACGCGGCGAGACGGTAAAGATTGCCGGTTGGTCGACCGGAATCCTCACGCGCGACGGGCTTGTCCACATGATCCTGCCCTGCGTCGCGCTGTCCTCGATCATGCTGCCGCTCTTTATCCGCCTCATCCGCGCGGAAATGCTGGAGGTTCTGGAATCGGACTTCATCCGGTTCGCCTGGGCGAAGGGCCTTTCCCGGAGGCGCATCTGGTTCCTGCACGCGCTCAAGAACACCTTGCTCCCGGTCATCACCGTCGGCGGCGTCCAGATCGGCACCCTGATCGCCTACACGATCCTCACCGAAACCGTGTTCCAGTGGCCCGGCATGGGGTTCATGTTTCTTGAGGCCGTCAATCGGGTCGATACCCCCCTGATCATCGCTTACGTCATCGTAGTCGGTCTCGTTTTTGTCGTGACCAATACCATTGTCGATCTCATTTACGGCCTGGTGAATCCGACCGTGAGATTTGCGCGGCCCCAGGCCGAGGGAGAATGAGGCGATGACGGCGGTCTCGATTCTGCGCCGTTTTGCAGGCTCCGACTTCTTCTGGAGCTTTCGCCGCGACAGGGTCGCGGTCGCAAGTTTTTTCGTGCTCGCCGCGCTTGTCCTGGCAAGCTTTTCCGCCCCGCTGATCGCGCCTTACGACCCCTACGACCCGATCCAGATCGACATCATGGACGCAGAGATTCCGCCCGTGTGGCTGGTGGGAGGCGACCCGCGATTCCTGTTCGGGACGGATGCGCAGGGACGGGATCTCCTGAGCACCATTTTGTACGGAACGCGGATATCCCTGACCATCGGCGTCTGTGCGGTGCTGCTGCAGGCCTTGCTCGGAATTTCGATCGGATTGGTGGCCGGATATTACGGCGGCCGGATTGATAACTTCCTCATGCGTGTGGCCGATATCCAACTGTCGTTCTCCACGCTGATGGTCGCCATCATCTTCCTGGCCGTATTCCAGGCGTTGTTCGGAACGGCGCTTTATGAACGCCTGGCGATCCTGATGCTGATTCTGGTCATCGGCGTCGCGGAATGGCCGCAGTATGCACGGACGGTTCGCGCATCCGTGCTTGCGGAGAAGAAGAAAGAATACGTCGACGCAGTCCGGGTCATCGGTCTCGGTCCCGTTCGAATCATGTTTCGCCACATCCTTCCGAACACGATTACGCCAATTCTCGTTATTTCCACCGTCCAGATCGCCAATGCAATCGTCAGTGAGGCGGCCCTTTCCTTCCTCGGCCTCGGCATGCCCGTGACAAGACCCTCGCTCGGATCTCTGATCAACAGCGGGTTCGAATTCATCTTCAGCGGTTCCTGGTGGATTACCATGATTCCCGGGATCTTTCTGGTGATTCTCGTGCTGGTCATGAACTTGCTGGGAGACTGGATGCGAGATGTGCTGAATCCGCGGCTCTACAAGCAATGAACCGTACAGCGGAGGTCGCCCTGCTGGAGGTCAGGAACCTCGAAGTGCGTTTCGCGACGCGATTCAAGCATCTGGTTGCGCTTCGGGATGTGAGTTTCGCGATTGGCGCCAGCGAGCGGCTGGGCATTGTGGGCGAAAGCGGCGCGGGCAAGTCGGTCGCGGCATTCTCAATTCTGAACCTGGTCAGCCGTCCGGGCTATATCGCCGGCGGCGAGATTCTCTTCCGTGGCCGCGACTTGACCCAAATGAACAACAAGAGAATGCGGGAGATACGGGGTAACGAGATCAGCATGATCTTTCAGGATCCGATGATGACCCTCAATCCGGTGCTCACCATCGGCACCCAGCTCACCGAGGCGTTGCACGCGCATGGCGATACTGGCGCGGCGGAAGCGCGCGAACGCGCTGTCGAAATGCTCGCGCGGGTGCAAATACCCTCGCCTTTGGCGCGGATGAACCAATATCCGCACGAACTATCCGGCGGAATGCGTCAGCGCGTCGTCATTGCGGCCGCGCTAATGACCAATCCGTCGCTCATCATCGCCGACGAGCCAACCACGGCACTCGACGTCACCATCCAAGCCGAGATCATGGAGCTGCTTCTCGATCTCTGCGAGAGTTCACGTGTCGCCCTGATTCTGATCACCCACGACTTGGGTGTTGTTTCTCAGGTGACGCAACGCGTAATCGTGATGTATGCCGGCCGAATCGTCGAAGAAGGACCCACGCGGGACCTCATAGGGGAGCCGTGGCATCCCTATACGCGCGGCCTGATCGGAGCGCTTCCCCAGCAGACCGTTCCCGGAAGACAACTGAATCAAATCCCCGGCGTAATGCCGGCGCTCTCGAAGACTCCGTCCGGCTGCGCGTTTCATCCGCGCTGCGAACTCGCGGAAGAGGAATGCCGGGGCGCCTTTCCCCCATACACTTTCCGAGGCAGCCGCCGCGTAGCCTGCTATGCGGCGGAGAGACAAGCGGGCGGCAGAGAATGAACGGCCCGGAAACCGCAGATGGCCTCCTGCGCATCAACCGCTTGTTCAAGGAATTCGATATTTCCGGCGGCTGGCTCCAGCAACTCACGATCCGGGAAGGACGCGTGGTGCGAAACCGGGATTCGGTCAAGGCCATCAACGGCGTCGACCTTGAAGTGCGGAGAGGTGAAGCGTTCTGCCTGGTCGGCGAAAGCGGTTGTGGAAAATCCACCGTCGCGCGCACCGTCATGGGATTGCTGAAACCCACATCAGGCGAGATCTACTACAATGGTGAACGGATCGACGGCCTCGCTTCATCGCAGTTAAAGCCGTACCGGCGGCGTATGCAGATGATCTTTCAGAATCCGCACGCGTCGTTGAACCCGCGCATGACGGTGCAGCAGATTCTTGAGGAGCCGATCCGGTTTCACAATCCCGGCGTCCGTCGCAAAGAACTCGACGACAAGATCACTTCCGTCATGGCGGCGGTTGGCGTGGACCCCACCTGGGCAAGACGACTGCCCCACGAGTTTTCCGGCGGCCAGCGCCAGCGGATCAGTATTGCGCGGGCGCTTGCCGTCGATCCCGAATTCATCGCTGCGGACGAACCGCTTTCCGCCCTCGACGTGTCGGTTCAGGCGCAGGTGCTCAACCTCCTCATGGAAGCACAACAAGAGCGCTCGCTGACTTACCTCTTCATCACGCACGACCTCGCGGTCGTCGAACATTTTGGCAGCCGGGTTGCGGTCATGTATTTGGGTACGGTCTGCGAAATCGCGCCCACCCGCACGCTGTTTGCGGAGCCCAACCACCCGTACACGCGGGCGCTGCTCAGCGCGATACCTCGCCTCGACCAGGAACGGCCCGAGTTCATCCGGCTCCAGGGCGAAGTGCCAACCCCGATCGACTTGCCCGCGGGCTGCGTTTTCCACGGTCGATGCCCGCACGCGAACGATCGCTGCCGGCGCGAAGTGCCCGCGATTCGCAGCTTGGGCAAGGATGTGGGCGTCGCCTGCCACGCCGTCGAAGAAGGCCGGATCTAGTCCCGGCCGCACTTCAATACGGGAGGGGAGGAGTGTCGGACCGCCGGAAATATCGAGCAGTTATCCCGGCTCGATCCAAGCAGATTCACGATTTGATCGATCGCGCAGAAGCGAAGTCGATATGAACTGCCCCGTATCCTCGTGGATCTGTGCGCATGTTCCGGAAGCACCCGGAATATCCCGGAGCCGATCTTGCTTCTCCGCCGTTGACAGACCACATTTTCGAGTAAATCCTGTATCGCGTTGAAATATAACAGTGTTATCATGGATTTGCCGTCAGAATTCCGGCTTTCTCAAACTCCGTCATCAAAGCGAATGCATATTTTTTCAAATTCCGGTCCGTTCCTGAGTGCCTTCGGCGTCACTTGGCGATTTTGGGCCGAAACCGCCGCGGTCGATACGGCGTGCCATCCCTGGCGCTACGGTCATCGTTTCCGACGTCGCGATCCGCTCCTGTGACTGGCCAGCGGGCCACGCCGCCGGCGCACCATGTTCTCCATGCAGAAACGCGCACGCGCCTCGTCGAAGCCGATCGGGTCGAACGGCCCGCCGTACCAGCGGACCATGTCTCGGTGTTGCTCATGCGCCGGATCAAGGACCGCCTCCAGGAAGTCCATGAACCCGTTCGGGCCGCCGACGTCCTCCGGCGGACACCGTCTGGCCCCGTCCACGAAGGCCGGATATTCGCTGTCCGGGTCGCCGTCGCGGACTTCCTCGACGATCACGTCGTGGCGCCAGTTGTCGCCGTAGTCGTAGGTGTAGACGAGCCGATCCACGCCGCGTGAAATCACAACGCCCAGCCGCAGGCCCTTCGCCTTGTAGATCGGCGGCTCGTCATCGAACTCCCGAAACGACGGATCGCCGTAGCAGCGGTCGTCGATGTCGAATTCCCAGAGGTGCGAGAAGGTCCAGCCCATGGTCATCTGGATCGCATCGTGCAGCGCCTCCAGCGTCGTCGACAGCGGCATGTCGATGCGCCGCCAGATCTTCGGCTCCAGCTCCTGCAGCTCGATGCGCAGCCGCGCAACCCGCTCGCTCACCGCCCAGTCCCGTCGGTCTTCCAAATTTGCCGACACGGCTTAGGACCCGCATCGGCCATCGTCAACCGGCGCAGTGCATGCCCAACATGACTGGAAGCTTCCGAAGCGCGGCGCTAGTTTCGTCCAGCCGGCCCCGTTCGCCACTCCGTCTCACACAGCTGCCGATGACGCGCCTGCTTCTCGCCGCCGCCCTGGTGGCGGCCTTCTTTCTCTCCCCGTAGCCGACAGCGGCGGACGCGCGCTTTGCCCGCCTGTCCGAGCCCGGCATCGTCGCCATCCTGCGCCACGCCGTCGCGCCGGGGACCGGAGAAGCCACGGTCGCGTCGCTGGCGGTACGCCGTGGCCGTGTGAGACGCGAGCGCGTCCGCACGCGAGCCAAGAGGACGCGATGCCTAGGACACTGCTGAACATTGATAGACCGTCTTCGTGGCCAGCGCCGCTAAGCACCTATCTCGATGAACATCACGATGTGTTTCGAGCTTGGGAAGCCAAGACACGTCAAGCTTCCGCTCCATCGTTCGACAAAGCCATATACGGCCTGCGCGATATCTTGAAGGCGTACGAGATTCGGGGTTGGCATTGCACGCGCCTCACGGATGCCGAGGTGGACGAGATCTTGTGTAACGGAATGCGCCTTCCTAATGCCGAAGTGCTGACCCGTCGAATCGACGCTCTTGTGAAGACCAATTTGATCGAACCCCAAATCGCATTGCGTTTGAAATTGGAGAATTGGGCTGACGAGAAGAACCGCGCCGGAATAGTTTGGTTCTGCTTTTTTCGCCCAGGGAAGGCGGATGAGTTTGGGATCGGTCCGTTCTTCCGTCATTGGGGAGGCGAGGCTCTGTACCGATGCCACCAGGATGATCCGGTCACCTCCCCCATGCTGAGGCGCATTGGAACGCCGCGCGTCGTCGAAGTTGACGTTCCGATCTCATCGCTCCGCAGATACCCCGACTTCGCTATCTACCGGCGATATTTGGTCAGCCATGGCTATCGGTCAAACGAGCCAACTGACTTTGAAGGCTACAGCGAGCATCCACTGCGAGCTGAGAACGTGAGGCGCGTCATCTCCTATCCTGACCGAGACTTCTATTCCCTGACGAGTTGTTCCGAGTGGCGGACTTACGCTTTGGAGCGGGAAAGGAGGAAATGAGCAAACATCACACCCGGTTGTAATCCCGCCGCTGGGCAGCCGTATTCCTTCGCGAACTCCCGAAGGCTCCACCGTCCGAAAAAGGTGCACCCCGAGAGGCCCGGCGAAAACCGGCTTGTCGGCTCGCATGTCCGGCTTCTCCTGCTGACGGGATGCCGCAAAAGCGAGATCCTGACGCTCCGCTGGTCCGACTACCGCGAGGGTCACCTTTTTCTCCGCGATTCTAAGACAGGCGCAAATTTCCTCCCACGATCGGTAGGGTGCTTGCAGTATCATGCAGCATCTAACTGACCGTATTGCTTAGAGTTTTCACTTCTCCGGCCTTCCCATCCCCTTGATTTGGGATCGCACGGGATCTAAGCTACCCCCACAGGTTAACGCCGCTCGTTTGCGGTTTGATGACACGCCTTCGGCCCGTTTCAGGCCGGTCCGGGGACGCGCCGGTTTTTCGTGGGGACTCCATGCCGAAGAGAAGCACCCTCCGCCTCACCACCCGCAGCATCGCCGCCCTGCCTGCCACCGGCAGGGACACCGTCCACTGGGACCGCGACCTGGCCGGCTTCGGCGTGCGCGTCCAGCGCAACGGCCGCAAGGCTTATGTCGTCCAGTCGCGCGGAAGCGCTTTCGTTCATTCGCGGTCAAATGTCGCCAGAACGACGGTCAAATACGTCAGAATCCGCACTGAAACGGCCGATTGTCACGAAAAACCGACTACAGCTGTCTACAGACAGCCTTCAAATCATCAAAATCAATGACTTACGGGTGCCATGCCAAACCCACACCCGGTACAAATGCGCGCCAGCGCGTGAGCCAGTAGGAATCACGACGCGATACGATCCCGATTATGGTATTCTGCCCGAAGTTGCAGGAGGAACGGCGATGCTGACAATAGCGTTTTCCGACAACGACATTGCGGATGTGGCGTGGACGTTTGATCTTCACCTCAACATGCGCCTCGGCTTCGTGGTTATGCAACGAGGATACCTTTTGGGCTGAGCCGAAGAAAATGATGACGCAGTTCACTACCTCAACGCAGCACATTGCACCACAAGAGGCGATCAAGCGGCTCGAGCAGCATTTTGACTCTCGTGAGGAGATGCTGACGCACACGCTGGCGATGCTTTCGACGTCTGGGCAGCCGACAGACGTTACCTTCTACAAGCGACGGCCGCTCCTAGACGTCAAGATCAGTACGAAGATTGGCGCTGCCAGGCTCTACGGGCTCGAAAGCCATCTACCTCGCTTGCTCAAGCGCATCGAGTTTTCAAACGGCGCTGTTGTAAGTTTGGGAGAAATCTGGACCATCAACCCTATGCCAATGGGTGGCTTCTCGGCCGAGGAGTTGGCCAGCGTCGACCTTTCGCAAGGTGAAGAGCGACATGGTCCGCGAGGCGAAACGCTGCGGAAAATGATCCGCAAGACCTACCATTGCAAAAGCCGAAAAGAGACCGACTATTTTTTGCGTCGATGGATCGCATCCTAGCGAAATTAAGCAACACCTCGGCTATTCCCTTTGGTCTCCAAGTTGGGGAGGCATTTCCCACTGTGGTTGCGGTGGATTCGCCCTCAGATGTGCGATCAAGGCTCGCTGGTTCTGCAACTCGCACTGCCCCCGCACGTCCAAGCCGTTCTCATAGGGCGCTAGGCGCGCCATTTCAGCGTCGGCCTCGTCGAAAGCTCCACAATAGGCGAGGACGACGGCGTACTGGCTGCGGACCGGAATAACGCGTCCGGCAAGCTTCAACCCCATAATTGTCGGCATCAAATTGCGCTCGATGACATCACGGGCACCGATGTAGTCGTTTCGGGCTACGAAGTCGTCGACGAGCTCCTGGCCGACTCTCACGAAGGAATCGAGCGCATTGGCCATCGAATAGAACTTCATCGCGTGGATAGGCGCTAAGCCAGGATTGCTTCCGGTTGCCCTGACCGCCTTTGATTGAAGATCGAGGGAGTCGGCCAGGTGCTTCAGATTATCTGTCTGATCGTTATTGACTTTTAGCAGCGGAAATATCTTGTCAGGATTGTTACCCGTCACGTCGGCCAGCCTGAGGCCAAGTAGGTCGTAATACTCGACGATCAGGTCAAGTGTGCCAGAAACGCACTCGTCCATCATTCTCAGTTCAAACAGTGCGTGGGCATAGTTATACCTAGCTACACGAAGGTGTTGCGGCGTCTGTGGGAGAACCCGGCTCAATTCCGTCATCGTGTTCTTTACGGTCGCGACGTCGCCGTCGTGAGCAGCAAACAACATACGCTTCATGCCGACGGCTAGGCGCTCGGACAGGCCTAGGTCATTCTCCCGGACAAGTTCGTCCATGCGATCGAGCTTGCTTCGGATGTCGGTGTCGTCACCGTCCTTGAGATGAGCGAAGACGAGTCCGTCGAGGGCCCAGAATCGGTCTTCGGCGGAGATGTTTTCAGACGCAGCGGCCTGGGACAGGAACGCAGCAATCTCCCTCATGTAGCCAAGTTCATGAAACAGCTCGTCGGTAGCCATCTCGACCAAAGGCTTCACATTGCCGAGAGCCAAGAACATCCGAAGGAGGAGGAATACCCGCTGGCGATCATGCTCTTTCGGCAGCGAGACCATCAAGAGATCGCGGGTTGCTTCCTGTGCGGTCTTGAGCGCAGCAACACCGCAGTCGTTGAGGTACGCGCGCCCTAGTGGACGGACCGCATCGTGAATCTTGAAGCGATCAACGCCGAAGATCTGAATCGAGCCGCTTGAGCGAAGACGGCGAAACGCTGCGGCCGCGTCGGCCGGCTCCAGACCGAACGTCCGCTTCAGTACACTGCTGGCTTCCGCTTGTGAGAGCGGAACATCACTCAGGCTGAGTGCGGCGACTGCACGGCGTTCATTGTCAGTGTAGGTCTCGAAGACATCCGCGAGGATTAGTTCCTGCGCCGTCTCGATGCTGTGCGTCCGCTCCTCGAGCGCTGTGCAGAGACGACTGACGCTTCCGCCATATAACTCGGCGGCAATCTTGAGAGCATTTTGAACATACAGTGGCAAGGCACCTGTGAGCGTCAGCAAACGCTCATAGTCCGCATAGTCGCCGCGACATCCGAGCGATGATCCCTCCGCCGCAGCTGTCTCGTTCGACCAACCGAGAAGAGGTTCCGCCGATATCCCGAACGTGGCTTCTAGGCGGGCGATCGAGGCATTTGGTTGAGCGAGCAGGACGAAGCGCAGCTGGGGGGAAGCTGCAATGAGGGGAGCAATGTCGCCAGCGGCAACGCGGTGGGCGTTGTCCAGCACCACGGTCGCAGTGAGGCCATCTTCCGCAAGGTGGCGACCGATCGCGACGAGGATTTCCGTTCCGCTCGCTCCGGGCAGCAGAAATTTCCCAAGGGTGCCACCGCGTGAGCCGAACATTCGAGCGGCTAGCTCACGAGCGACGGCGCTTGCCAGCGCGGAACCAGACAGATCTGCAACGTCGTAATAGGCGGGTCTGTCGGTCGCGTGCAGAGCGGTTTGGGAAACCCATGAGGTCTTGCCAGCGCCTGAGAAGCCGATGACGAGCCGCACCCGTTGCGGGCTGACAAGAGCCGGCTCCTTATCCTGTGGCCGGTATCGCAGCGGTGGCGCGGGGAAGTCCTGCAGTTGAACGACGAGTTGCTCGAAGAGGCCTGGAAGATCCTCAACAGCGAACGTGTGGCTTGGGTTGGGTTCTACACCCGCCGCTGCTGCGAGTATCTGCCCCGCCAGTTTCCAGACGAGCGTTTCGGGCGCCAAGATGGAAAACGGCAGTGTCTCCGCCGCTGCCCGGCATGCTTCGAAGGCGTCGCTAACCGTTTCCCACGGCTCGGGGAGCGAAGCCTCTGCAGAAGTAGAGCCGGGGTGCAAGAGAGTTACATCTTTCGGCCACGTTGCACCTGTAGCCCGTTCAGCGAGATCTGGCCCCGGTGCCGTGTTCGACACGACGAGAAATTGGCAAGCACCGCTTCGTCGGCCTTCGACGTGCTCTGCGCGAATCTGATCGAATCTCGTCAGGGCGCTCTCAATATCGCTGAAGATAAGACGCGATCCGCGTGTTTTGATCTGCGCATAGACGCGTCGTTCAGGAAGCACGAGCTCGACGTCTTCGTCGTTCTCGACAACGACGTGTGTGACGCCCGAGCTCGCGGCACGGAACAAGCATGCCGCGGCGTAGAGGTGCTGATAGAGAAATCCGCAGTGAACGGCTTCGATACGAGCAAGTTGGCGAGCGTCTAGGGTGAAAGTCTCCATGCAGCGCTTCTATCTCTTCACCGTGGGGTGCGCGGGTTTGCCCGGCAGGGCTGCGAAATCGCCATCGGCCGCGGTTGTGCGACGAGCGGCTCAATCGCCTGCATGTCCGTCGCGAGGTCGCGCGCAGTCTGTGCCGCAGAAGACGGAATCTGTCAACGACATTGAGACACCGACCGGCCGCACCTTCGGTGCTAAGGCATTGACCTAGCGTTTGTTTTTCCTCGTTCAATGGCAGGTTCGGGGCGGAGATGCAAGTGCGTTTTCCCCCGCCTGCAACAGATGCAGAAGGAATATCCATGCCCAATTTCCGTCTCAGCCAGAGCCGGATCGAGGCTCTCAGGCCCCGCAGGTCGCCTTACGACGTCCGCGATGCAGAGCTGAAGGGCTTCGGCGTCCGCGTCCTGCCCTCGGGCTCGAAGCGGTTCTTCATCCACAACCAGCATGAGGGCCGGCGTATCTGGAAGACCGTCGGCGACGCGGGCGGTATCGGCCAGGAGGAGGCCTGCCGGCAGGCAGCGGAACTGCTGGCCGCCATCCGCCGCGACGAGACGCCGGCGCTCGCGGAAGACAGGCTCTTCGAGGCCGTGGCCGAAGAGGTCTTCGCGCGCTATAGGCGGCACTGGAAGCCCGGCACCATGAAGGTCAACAGGAACTATCTGCGCAACACCACCCTTCCTCGGTTCCGGGGACGGAACATCGCCGATATCGACCGGCAGGACGTGCAGCGCTGGTTCGCCTCCCTTCGCGCGACGCCCGTCGCGGCCGATCGGTCCGCGCCGATCCTCTCCGTCATCATTGGCCAGGCCGAACTCTACGGCTACCGCCTGGAAGGCAGCAATCCCTGCACCGGCATTCGCCGCTACCGGCGCAAGGGACGGGAGCGGTTCCTGTCCATGCAGGAACTCCATCACCTTGCACGAGTGCTCGACGACCATGAGACGCCCATCCACGCGAAGCGGCGTTCGTGCGCCTGCTGCTGCTGGGGCCTAACCCCCTCCGTCCGCCGTCGCAATCCTCGCCGAGCGGCTTGATCACGCCTTCGGTGTCGCGGTCTATGACGGTCACCACAACGCGTGCCGTTCTGTCGGGAAGGCGTCTGCCACTGCGGGTTCCTTTGCCAGTGTCGACGGCAACGCAAGGGTGTGGGACGGTTCTAGCCCGCTTTATTCAGCACCGGGCGAGGATGTAGTGGCGAACGTGGCGTAAGTCGTTGGGATCGGATAGAAGTTCGTTTCCCAGCGCACTTCCGCCGAAGCAACGAAAGCGCCACGCCGCCATGACCGAAGATACGCTTCTGCCGTTCGATCTTCCAGCCGTCAGCCGCAAGAAGGTGACCGCCGATTTCGCGGGCGGGTCGATCTCGTCGGACGGCGGGCTGGTTCTGCTGCGCGCGGCGGAGCGCCGGCTCGGCCTGGCCGAGGCGCTGGCCGGCTGCATCCGGGAGTGGCGCGACCCCGACCGGGTGGTCCACACGCTGCCGGCGATGTTGCGCTTTCGCATGTTCGCGATCGCCTGCGGATACGAGGATGCCGACGACTGCGACGACCTGCGCGGCGACCCCCTGTTCAAGCTGGCGGTCGGCCGGGCGCCGGAGAGCGGCCGGGATCTCTGTTCGCAACCGAGCATGAGCCGGCTTGAGAACGCGCCGTCGCGCAGCGAGGTGGCGCGCCTGACGGCGGCCCTGGTCGACATCTTCTGCCGCTCCTTCCCGATCCCGCCGGCGGCGATCACGCTGGACATCGACAACACCTGCGACGCGGTGCACGGCCACCAGCAGCTGTCGCTGTTCAACGCGCATTACGATACCCGCTGCTTCCTTCCGGTCCACGTCTACCATGTCGCGAGCGGCAGGCCGGTGGCGGTTCTCCTGCGTCCCGGCAAGACGCCGTCCGGTGTCGAGGTCCGCACCCTGCTGAAGCACCTGACGCGGCGCATCCG
The DNA here is from genome assembly GCA_965219495.1 of Rhodobacterales bacterium. Taxonomy (GTDB): domain Bacteria; phylum Pseudomonadota; class Alphaproteobacteria; order Rhodobacterales; family CAZPXZ01; genus CAZPXZ01. The sequence goes on along the minus strand of OZ244777.1, from coordinate 3,736,394 downwards.
CCGGCACTGGCCGCGAACCCGGCCGACCTTCCGCGGGGACAGCCATTACGGCCGCCGCGAGGCGATGGACTGGTGCGAGGACAACGGCGTCGACTACATCTTCGGCCTGGCCGGCAACGCCGCGCTGCACCGCCTGGCATACGACGTCGCCGACGACGTCCGGGTGCGCCGCGCCGAGGCCGGCGCGGACCGGCTGCGCGGCTTCGCCAGCTTCGATTACGCCGCCCGCTCGTGGCGCCGAGAGCGCCGCGTCGTCGCCCGGTTGGAAGCGACGACACGCGGCTTCGACGCGCGCTACATCGTCACCTCGCTCAAGGATAAGCCCCGCCGTCTCTACGAAGGGATCTACTGCGCCCGCGGCCAGGCGGAGAACCTGATCAAGCAGCACAAGGCCCAGCTCGCCTCCGACCGCACCTCCTGCCAGAGCCCGCTCGCCAACCAGTTCAGGCTCGTCCTCCACACCGCCGCCTACTGGCTGATGCTCGCGCTGCGCGACGCCGTGCCGCGCAGGATGCCGCTCCACTGGGCCGAGTTCGCCACCATCCGCCGGAGCCTGCTCAAGATCGGCGCCCGCGTCGTCGAGAAGGCCGCTCGGATCCGCATCCACTTCGCATCTGCCTGCCCCGACGCCGCCCTGTTCCGCCTGCTGGCCGGCCGGCTCGCAACCTCGGGACCCTGACCGCCGGGGCGGCGTGCCCCGCCAATCCGAAACCCTTCAACCCCAAACCTCGAAATCGAAAACCTTGGACCCCGACGCCCCAAAGGCGCCGAACGGCCGCCCTTGCGCGCTCGAAATTAACCGACAAAAGCGGCGTCTCGCGAATAAGTCAGGCTAGGCAGCGCGGGTTTTCATCGAAAGGAAGACGCCGCCAAGATGGCGAAAAGGCACCCTGACGTTGCCATGTCATCAAGTCAAGAACGCTTCGATGTACAGTTGGCCACGACTGTCGGCAATCCGCGTACACGAACTGGCGAGTGTGACACACTGGATTGTGGACCATGCGATTGTCGATCAGGGAGCTGCGCTGGAATGGGCGACGATAGCAATGAGTGACGAGCTATGGTCGAAGATTCGGGGCTTGGTAGGCGATGTCGAGACTCCAGGAACGTTGCGTCGGCAGGCAGCAGACCTCAGCACAGAAATGGGGGACCATGGAGTCGTGATCGCCATTGATCGCGCGACGGACGGTGCGTGGATGTCGCCTCCGGTTCGGTACAAGTACCAGCATTTCTTCACACATTGGGCGGTGCTGGCAATCACGAGGCTTGGCGATCGCAATCCGGATAGCATCAGCATACCCGCTCTGACCTCTCTGCTACGACGCTCGCACCGAGAAAGTGGGATGGCACGGGACAGTTGGATCGAGGCGATGGGGGGAATCAGGGAGTGGCGGGAGGCCAAGGAAGCGGAAGAGCGTGAGCGTTTCCAACGCCTGATCGCGGAAGGTGGAGGGCCGGCTTGGATAGAAATCGGGCCCGGGGAGAAATCCGCCAGGCTAAGCGACGTCTGGAGAAGAGGCGCTGGGCGATCCCCATGGTCTCGCCGATGCCGAATCCGAGCCGCCGCGCCGCCTCCTGCTGCAGGGTCGCGGTGGTGAAGGGCGGCAGGGGCCGGCGCCGCAGCGTGTCGCGCTCCACCGACAGCACCGCGAGCCGCGCTTGCCGGATGCGCGCCGCGGCGTCCTCCGTCGTCCCCGCCGTAGCGAACCCCGCCTCGCCGATCTCCACCCCGTCGAGCCGGACGAGGCTCGCCGCGAACGCCACGCCGTCCGCCGCCGCCAGCTCGGCATGGACCGTCCGGTATTGCCGCGGCACGAAGGCCTCGATCTCCGCCTCGCGGTCGCAGAGCAGCCTGAGCGCCACCGACTGCACGCGCCCGGCCGAGCGGCAGCCCGGCAACTTGCGCCAGAGCAGCGGCGAGAGACCGTATCCGACCAGGTAGTCGAGCGCGCGGCGCGCCTGCCAGGCCCGCACCAGGTCCATGTCGAGATCCCGGGGCCGCGACAAGGCCGTGCGCACCGCCGCCGGCGTCACCTCGTGGAAGGCGACCCGGTGCACCCTGCCCATTGCGCTTTTTGCTACTGGACTTTTTTTAATTCGCCTGTTATCAGGGTGCATGCTTGCACAGAATCTGATTCGCCGCACCCTGTTTTCGGACGAAGGACGGGAGACATTGGCGGCGCTTCCAGCGCCGGATGCGTTTTCCGGTCGCTCGGCTTTGGTGCGTGAGGTTTGCGCGCGTTTCGATTTCCGCGATCCGTGTGGCCGGCTGCAGGAGGCGGGATGCCTGTCGGCGTTGCGGGAGCTTGAGCGCGCGGGGGGCATTGTGCTGCCGCCGCCAGGTCCCGGTTCCGGTGTCGGGCGGACGGCGCAAGGGCTGGCCGAGCCGGTTCCGGCGGCGGTCGATGTTCCGGATCGTGTCGACCGGATCGACGGTCTTGTGGCGCTGCGGGTCGATGAGGAAGCAGATCGGCGCCGGTTCAACGAGATGATGAGGCGGGAACATCCGCAGGGGGCGGTTGTGCATGTGGGGCGGCAGCTTCGGTATCTGATCGGCTCGGAACACGGCTGGCTCGGCGGCTGCCTGTTCGCCGCCTCGGCGCTGGCGCTGCAGCCGCGCGACCGGTGGATCGGATGGGACGCGGGCCGCCGCGAGGCGCATCTTGACCGGGTGGTGGGGCTGTCGCGTTTTCTTGTCCGTCCCGGGACCGGGTGCCGGAACCTGGCCTCGAAGGCGCTCAGCCTGTGCCTGCGTGCGATGGCCGGTGACTACGCGGCGCGCTATGGTGTCGCGCCGCTTCTGGTCGAGACCTTTGTCGGGCCGGGACAGAGCGGGGTCAGCCTGCGGGCGGCGAACTGGACCTATGTCGGCGAGACGGCGGGCTGCGGCCGGCGCGCTGCGGCGGGCGCCCGCGTGCCGGCGAAGGCGATCTACATGTACCCGCTGGCCCGGAACTGGCGGCGGCAGTTGGGGGTTGCCGGGCTGGGCGCGGCGCCGCCGCGGCCGACCCCGCGGGTACTTGGCCCGGGTGACGGCCTGGACCGGGAGAACTGGGCGGCGAATGAATTCGGCGCTGCACCGGTCGGCAATGCGGCGCTGTGCAAGCGGCTGGTGCAAAGTGCCGCGATCCAGGCGGCGGCGCCGGCGAAGACGTTCTTTTCCGCCGCCTGTGGCGATGCGGCGGCGGTGCAGGGATATTATCGAATGATCGAGCGGCCTGACGAGTCGGCGTTGACGCCGGAGGCGATGCTGGCGACGCACCGGGGGCGGACGCTGCGCCGCATGCGGGGACACCCGACGGTGCTTTGCATCCAGGACGGCAGCGACCTGAACTTCGCGACCCATCATGGCTGTTCGGGTCTCGGGGTGATCTCGAAGAACAAGGGGGCTTCGGGCACGTTGGGGCTGCATATGCACACGACCTTTGCAGTGAACGCGGAGGGGGTGCCGCTCGGCATCCCGCGCATCGAATTCGATGCCCCGGACGGGAAGTCGGACAAGAACAAGCCGGCGGCGGAGAAGAAGACGCAGCGCTGGCTGCGGGGCTGGCGCGATACCAATGCGCTGGTGGCGGATCTCACGGATACACGGGTGATTTCGGTCATGGATCGCGAGGGTGACGTGGCTGAACTGTTCGCGGCGCATCGCGATGAGGGTGGCGCGGCGCTGCTCGTGCGGGCGAAGCACGACCGTGTCCTCGGCGATGGCGGCAAGCTGTTCGCGACGATGCGCGCGGCGCCGGTTCGGGCGGCGCTGGAGGTCAAGGTTGACCGGGCCTCGGCGCGCAAGGCGGCGCGCGGTCAGAAAGCGTTCGCAGGCCGCGAGGCGCGCCTGGCGCGCGTCGCGCTGCGCTGGGAGCGCATCGAGATGCCGATGCCGGCGAAACAGAAAGCGCGCCTTGGCGCGGCGCCGGCGCCGCTGTCGGTGGTCCATGTGCACGAAGCGGAACCGCCGAAAGGCGCGGAGGGGATCGAATGGCTGCTGATCACCACCGTGCCGGTGATGACCGACCAACAGGCCCGGGAGGTGGTGGATCTGTATGGCCTTCGCTGGCGCATCGAGGACTATCACCGGATCCTCAAGAGCGGTTGCGATGTCGAGAAGATTGCCCATACGACAGCGGAACGTATCAAACGCGCGGTCACCATCAACGCGATCATCGCCTACCGGCTGGCCGCGCTGACCCTGCTCGGGCGCGAGACCCCGGAACTGCTTGCCGAAACCATGTTCTCGAAGGTTGAAATCGCGGTGTTGTGCGATTTTGCGATCGAACGCGGGATTGCTCTTCCCTCCACTGCCGCGCAACACGGCGACCGCGCTCCAACGGCGGTTGCCAAAAGCCGGGAGGTTCCACCGCTGTCGCTTGGCTGCGCGATCCTGCTGATCGCGCGGCTGGGCGGCTACCTCAACCGGAAGCATGATGCACCACCCGGTCATCAGGTGATCTGGGAAGGCTACACCCGCCTGGCTGTCGCGACGCAGGCAATGGAGCGCTTGATCAAGAATGGCGAGGAAAGCCCGCTGTACAATTGGATACGTTCAGTTAATAAATGAGTAATGGGCAGGGCGCACCGCCACGTCGCCGACGGCGTCGCGTTCCGCGAGCCATTCGAGCACCTGCCAGGCGATCGCCTCGCCCTCGCGGTCGGGGTCGGTCGCCAGCACCAGGGTCTCGGCATTCGCGAGCGCCTTCGCCACCGCCGCCAGCGTCCGGGCCGCCCGCCGGCCGGTCTCGTAGACGATCGCGAAGCCGTCCCCGGGCTTCACCGAGCCCGCCTTCGCCGGCAGGTCGCGGACATGGCCCCGGGTCGCGATCACCCGGTAGTCCCGGCCGAGATAGTCGCCGATCGTCCGCGCCTTGGCGGGCGATTCGACGACCACCACGTGCCGGCCGCCGCGCGTCGTCTTGCCGCTGCCGCCGCCCCGCGCTCCCCGCCGCCCGCTCCGTGCCATCGCCCGTCCCCCGGCGCGGCGGTCCGCCTCCGGGTTCCGGCGCCGCGCAACGGGCGAAGGCGATTAGCGGCACGAAACCCGAAATGAAAATGCCGTTTGCGGCAAAATCCATGTCCTGCACGCATGAGCGAAGCCGGGAACCGAACGGCACCCACTGCCGGAGACTCCGTCCCGAGGCCGGGGAATCCCCGGTATTCCGGCACTTGCGGCGACCCGTCGAAGCTACATCGGCGCAGCCGCCGGTCGGGCATTGCCGGACCCTATCGACGCCATCCGAAAACACTATGGGAGCGGGCGACACCCAACCCCTACATCGACAGCGGGACGCACCGGCCGTCGCCACGATGGAGACCGCAAGCGGCGCGATGTTCGAAAGGCGCACAGACCTCACCAGCCTCCTCGCGGTCGCCGAGACCGGCAAGATCGTCGCGGCCGCGGAGCGCCTCGCCATCTCCCAGCCGGCGCTCTCCCGCACCGTCGCCCGGCTGGAGGCGCGCTTCGGCGGACGGCTGTTCGAGCGCATCCCGTCCGGCGTCCGCCTCACCTCCCTCGGCGCCCTGGCCGCCGAGCGTGCACGGCGCGTGCTGCGCGAGCTCGAGGCCGCGGAGGAGCAAATCGAAGCGGCGGTTTCCGGCCTCGCCGGCTGCTTCCGGATCAGCGCTCACCCGGTCTGGATGCAGGCGGTCCTGCCGGCGGCGATCGCGCGGTTCCACGACACCTTTCCCGGCATCGAGCTGAAGCTGCGCGCCGCCGACCGGCCGCAGGGCATCCGCCTGCTGACCGAAGGTGCGAGCGACCTGCATTGCGGCGGCATCGATGCCGGGGAGCCTCTTCCGCCTTTCCTCAGGCGCGACAGCTTCGTCGAGGTCGAGGCCGGGATCGTCGCCCGCAGGGACCATCCGCTACACGCGCGACGCGCCGGGCTCGAAGACCTCGCCGGCTGGCCCTGGGTCGACTACGACGGTGCCGCGCCGGCGGACGGGCGGGGACCGTCATCCGCGCCGGTCCCGCCGGACCGTTCCCGATCGCGTCCGGCCCGTATCTCGCCTGGCTGCCGTTGAAGTTCCTTCATGCATTCGACCGCGACCTCCGGCCCCTGCCGGTGAGCTTCGGACGCCACCGCTACCGGACCGGCTTCATCGCCCGGCGCTCGGCCGAGGACCTGGCGGCGTTCCGGTTGCTCCGACAGGCGGTGCGCGACGCGGCGCTGGAGAAAAGCGGAAGACCGCCGCGGTAGACCTCACCAGGCAGATCGTCCGTCTGAGGGTCCGGTCGCTTCCCTTGGCGACTTCGCGCGTCGGCAACTCCGGTTCCCTCTGCCGGCCGGGGCACCGTATGGGTCTCAAACAGGATGCAAACCCGCGTGTATCGTTGGCGGCGGCCGACCTGTCGACGAGAACCCGACGCCATCGAAGTGGCACCATTCCAACGACAGGCGCACCCTTGTCATCCGTTCCCCTGATGACGGTAGATCATCACAGGCGGCGCGTTCGCATTCTCTAACTCCCAGAAACCAAGTGATGCTTCCACCCCTTGCGGGGACCGCGGCCACGATTTTCTGTCCGCCGACAGCACGGCCGGTGGAGCGTGGTTCAACTCAGCGCACCGGTCGACAGGCAGCTGCATGTATTGCCAAACTATGCCGTCGCCACGACTGGAATCTCGGGCGCAAGGCCGGCGAGGTATCCCAATGACGGTAGATCAAGGTGTTTCCGGACGACCGAGGACGCGACTTGGGTGGTGTCGGGGACCCCGAATTCGGTACTCGAGGCAAGGGCTATGGCTGTGAGTGCGGGTGGGCGAAACGCGTGGCGGGAGGCGTTCGCTGACGCGCTGGCCCCTTTGTCGGATTCGGTGACAGCGCATCGTCGGGGCCTGCCTGATCTCGGGAACGCGGAGTACCGGGCGCTGGCGAGGCGGGCAAAATCACACGCTGGGCTTCAGCGGATGCTGTCGGAGTACCTGACCGAAATCGGCGGAGAGCCGCAGGCTGCGATCGAGCTTATATTGCAACACTCGGCCGCAGGAGGAGTATTCGGCGGGCGAGGCGACGACGCCGCGACCTACGTGTCAATGCCGGGCAAGGGGTTTCGCGTTGAACTGAAGCAGCTCGCGCGTCGAGCGGCGGCGATGGGAGCCCGGCGCGACGTGGAGTCGGCAGCGGCCAAAGTGGACCGGCTGCTGACCTTGGGCTCGGAGGGGCGGCTGCCGGGATACGAGGTCGTCGTGATTCGGGGCTTGTCGATGGTCGGGACGGCGGAGCTCGGGCCGGGAACCTGGCTCGCTTCGTATGACGAGGCCCTGGCGCGTGGACTGCTTGGGGAGAAGCCGCCAGGACCAACCAATGACGACCCGGACTACCGGGGGATGCAGGCGCTTGTGCTGTTTCGGGAGATGACCTGGTCGCCTTGTCTGGTCACGCCGCGAACCTCGAAGAATGTGGATGACCCGCCGGTGGCCGCGACCTTCACTTGGCAATCGGGGCCGGCGCTCAGGGTGCTTCTCGACCTGCTGTCACTGGTTGTGTCGCAGCGGATCGATATCGTGGAGATGCTCTCTTGCGCGCCCGCGTTCACGGCCCTGGAGCCGAACTTCGGGCCAGGCTCGAAGGTGGGGTTCCCAACCTGGGAATGGTGGAAGGTGAAGGAACTCGAAACCGCTCAAGCTGCTGAGGTGCAGGGCCTTTGCGAAGCATGGAGTAGATTCAACGGCAAGGGCAGCGCCAGCCTGGAGTTGTCGCTCGGTCGGCTGGTGTCATCGGAGCGGAGAAACCGCGGGCGGTTCTGGCACGAGGATCGTCTGCTCGACGTCGCGGTGGCGCTGGAGGTGTTGTTCGGGCTCCAGGGTGGTGAACTGACGCACAAGTTGTCGGTGCGAGCCGCGCACTGGCTAGGGGCATCCGGTGAGAAGCGGCTCGCGGTCTACGAGTCGGCGCAGCGTTTGTACAGGGAACGGTCCCGGATAATCCATGGAGACCCGTGCGGTCGGGACAGGCGGCGCAAGGACGTCGAAGAGGCCGTGGAGGCCGGCTATCGAATAGGGCGCGAGGCCTTGGTGAAGATCTTGTCCAGTGGGTCGTTTCCTGACTGGACACGGGTCGTCCTGGCCATCGAATAGGTGAAACATGACAGGGGCGTTCCTTGGCACGTCTCAGTGATTGTAGCGGGAGAACCGCTCTGACAGGGGAAGGCCAGGAAACCGACTTCAAATGCGGGATAGCCCCAATTGACATCTCGTATGGTACTTTCATGCGTGAAGAAACTTTGCAGATGCCCAACCATGAGCCTGGGTGTGACTTAGAGTTTGACCTAAAACTATTGAGTGGCTTCGACATGTGGTATTTTCCATACAGCATAAACACGAAATATGGAGAGCACCCATGCCTTGGAATGAAACCACTCGCGCTGAGTATAAGCGCCCCACGTCTCGTTACGAGTCGGATTTGACGGATGCGGAATGGTCGCTGTTGGACCCCCATCTTCCGGGACCGGCTTCGACCGGTCGTCCCCGCACCACGGACCTTCGGGAAGTCTTGAACGCGATCCTGTACATGGCCAGCACAGGTTGTCAATGGCGCGCCTTACCCAAGGATTTTCCACCATTTACGACGGTTCAGAACTATTTCTACAGCTGGTCGAAAGCGGGACGGATGGAGGTCATTCTGGCGTCACTTCGGCGGACGGCGCGTCTCGATGCGGGACGCGCGGAAGAGCCGACGGCGGGTGCGATTGATCGCCAGAGCGCCAAGACCACCGAGAGCGGAGGGCCGCGCGGTTACGACGCCGGCAAGAAGGTGAAGGGCCGCAAGCGCCACCTTGTGGTGGATACGGAAGGGAACCCGCTGGCGGTTCAGATTCATGCGGCGAGCATTCAGGATCGGGACGGCGCGCCGGACGTGTTGGAAGAGGCGGTCGCATGCTGCCCGACGTTGCAAGCGTTGTTCGCGGATGGGGGCTACTCGGGGCCGAAACTTGCGGCGTCCCTGCGCGACCGCGGCCTGGATCTGGATCTCATCATCGTTTCCAAGCCCCCGGGAAGCAAGGGTTTTGCGGTTCTCCGCCGCCGCTGGGTGGTGGAACGGACTCTTCCCAAGTTCACCATTTCGCCGTTCCATTTGGCCGGAATTCGGCGATTCCGGCGGTCTTGCCGAGCATAAGTCGTTGCAGCGTAACGATGCGATTTCCGGGAAGGCCGAAGTAGTGCCATAATCTTCACAATATGTCAGATTCCGCCTTGACAGGCCCGCGCCGCCCCGGCAAAATCCCGCCATGTTCATTCGCAGGACCCAGACCCGCCGCATGGCCGATGGCGCCCGCTATACCACCTGCCGCCTGGTTCGCAACGAACGGATCGGAGACCGGGTGCGGCAGGTAACGCTGCTCAATCTCGGCGCCGACTTCGGGGTTCCCCCGGAACGGTGGCGGGAGTTGACGTTGCTGGTGAAGCAGGTGCTGGCCAGGGATACGTTCCTGTTCGAGCCGGATCCAGAACTATTGGCGGAAGCCGAGGGGATTGGCCGGCGGCTGCAGCTTCGCAGCCTTGATCCGACGGCGGGGGAATCCGGCGCGGTGGCGGCGGTGCGCCTGGACAGTCTTGCGCACGAGCAGGTGCGCTCTTCGGGCTGCGAGCGCCTGTCGCTGTCGGCACTGGAGCAGCTCGGCTTCCTGGAGGTGCTGCGGGGCCTTGGCATGAGCGAGCGGGACGCGCGGATCGCGGTGGCGCTGGTGCTGGCGCGGCAGAGCGCCGAAGGCGGCCGCATCGTGATCCGCCAGGATGCCCGGCCCGGCGCCGAAGCCCGCGCTATCGCCGTCGCCCTTGGCCTGCAGCCGGAGGCCTGGCGGCGCTGTGCGCGGATGCCGGACAAGCCGAACTGAGCCACAAACGTAGTGCCAACAGGACCCGCGACAAAATCGCGGCGCCTTGTGTTGCAGTCGGTTAGCGTTCCGGAGAAAGGCAAAATGGTGAAGATGGGTCTTGCTTGGCTGAACCGCTGCCGACGATTGGCCAAGGACTTCGAGCGAACCGTCGAGAGCGCCAAGGCGTGGGTTCTCTGGGCTGCGGTGCGGCTCTTGGTCCGCCGCCTCGGGCGGCGCGTAAGTGCCTGTGCAACAATGGGTTAAATGGACTTGCTAAAGTTTTGATTCAGACACTTAGACAAACGCGGTGACAATATTTCAAGAATGTCGACCGGATCCGCATCGGCCTACACCTTCGGAATTCATGGGATGATACTCAGCCGTCACTGATGGCTGGTGGACTTCCCACGCCCTGTGCCGGGGCTAACTCGCCAAACCCTCGCAGTAAGCAGTCGATGGTTTCGAGAACTGTGCGAGACTTGTACACCACGCCAATGTCGATCATCTGCCGGGTACTCAAATGCGGCTTAAGGGAGATGGGAGACTCTCGAAGTTCGATCACGCCCTCTTCATTTCGGTAGAACGTGCTCGCGAGAACGCCCAAGAATACGAGACGATCACCAGCCACCAGTGCGTTGTTAGACTTCCAACTACCGAGATTGAACAAGAAGACTGGACTGCCACTACTGCCAGGAAACACTGAAGCGTCAATCAGGAAGACGGGCTTCCCCTCATAATCGACAGTACAAGGGGTCGCGGTAATACCCCTCCGTGCTAACGGAAGATTGTTCGCTGCGTCAAACAACCCACTTGGATATCCAATGAAAAGGACGTCCTCCATTAGTCCGATCTCGAGAGCAGTCTCCTGACTGGGAGCCAGACGGCTATCGAACCAGTTGTAGTCGATCTTCGGCACATCCTCGGGTAGCGATTCAAGGAAGAGGGAGAACGGTAGGACGGAGACGTCTACGCCATCGTCAGGATGGCCACACCAGTGTGCCCATATTTCCTTTGGGATTCTAAAGGTCCGAGGGCGGCGAGAGCCGTCGTTCTCTACCACGGTCAAAAGCACCGTGCCGGACTGAGAGTCGCCGATTATGTGTTTGTTTGTCGCTAAGAATGCCCCGACCTTTGTCTGACCGTCGACTGCACCAGTCCACTCGTGGCGCACCACAAAGGACGTACCGACCATCGCACCCTCTATCTTCACCGTAGTGAAGTAGACACTTTCTATCTGAGACTTGAAGTGAAACGGGCCTCGGCGAAATGGCCCGACCTTGCTCATACGACGATCTCACTCAATATAGATCTCCCGAATTGCACCGGAATCACCACCACAGCATCCCGGTTCCCCCGCCCTGTCTAACCCGAGCCGCCCGCTGTCCACAATGCCTCCGGCACTCCCGATGGGAAGGCCGTTTGCCGTCGCCGACCGTGTAGCCGCTACAGGATGTCGCCCGCAATACTCCTGGCGATCCGTTCCGCCGCCTCGTGGAGGGAGTCCTGCGCCAGATGGGCGTAGCGCGCCGTCGTCTCGATGTCGCTGTGCCCGAGCAGCTTACCGATCACCGGCAGGGTTTCGCCGAGTGCCAGCGCTCGGGACGCGAATGAGTGACGGAGGTCGTGCATACGGACATCCTCCAGCCCGGCCTTGGCCCGCACGTCGAGCCAGAGATGGTTGACGGTGCTCAAGTGTCGTCCCGGGTCGCGGCCCGGAAACACCCAGGGGCTGTCCGCCCGGCGCGGCAGTTCCTCAAGGATGCTGGCCGCCATCGGCGGCAGCTGGACCGTGCGCGGGCCGGTCTTCGCGTCCGCGAGGTGGATCTCACGGGCATCCAGGTCGACATCCTGCCAGCGCAGGGTCAGGATTTCGTTCTTGCGGCACCCGGTGAGCGACAGCAGCCGGATCACTGCGACGCTCGTCGGCGTCGCGCTGCCCTGCGTAACGGCCTCGTCCAGTACCCGTCCCAGTCGGGCGAACTCGGCATCGGTCAGGAAGCGTTCGCGCTTTCGTTCGGGAAACGTGGCAACCGACCGGCAGGGATTGCAGCCCTCCGGCACCATGCCCCAGCCTGCAGCCAGCCGGTACATGTGCGACAGGGTCTTCACCGCCGTATTGGCCGCCGACGGGGTGCCGGACATTTTGTGTTGTAGTTCGACAACCTGGGCGCGCTCCACCGCCACGAGCGGCACCTGGCCGAGAGCAGGCAGGATCTGGCGGCGAACCGCGATGCGGGCCTTTACGGCCGTCTTGGGCTTGACGCGCACGGCGGCATGCTCTTCCAGGTAACGCGCGGCGAGGTCGGCAACAGTCGGACCGCCGACCGCCTTGACGGTCAACGGCAGGGGCACCGGCTCCTCGCCCGCCTTGATGCGCACGATAACCAGCGCCGCGCGTCGGCGCGCCTGCTCGGCACTGATCACTCCATGACGGCCGAGCGTGACCCGCTTCGGCTTGTCCGGCTTATCCGGTCCTTCTGGGCCCCGGGCCTGGGCCACATAGACCTTGCCACCGGTCGGATACACGCGAACGCCGAAGCCGGTCAGATCCCGGTCCCAGAACACGGTGTCACGCGTAACCCGGAGTGCCGCCACGGTGCGGTTCGATAAGGTCTTCTGCTGCAGCGCCATCGTTTTCCGCCCTCACGCGGCCTTGGCGCCAGCCGGCATGAGCTGCGCGCCGATGCTGTCGCCGGTGCGGGCGGCTGCGGCCTTCTCCGCATCGCGCACCAGATGCGCGTACTTCGCGGTGGTTTCGACCTTGGAGTGGCCAAGCAGCCGGCCGATGACGGTCAAGCCCTCGCCAAGCGCCAGCGCTCGTGAAGCGTAAGAGTGCCTTAGAGTTTGACCTAAAACTATTGAGTGGCTTCGACATGTGGTATTTTCCATACAGCATAAACACGAAATATGGAGAGCACCCATGCCTTGGAATGAAACCACTCGCGCTGAGTATAAGCGCCCCACGTCTCGTTACGAGTCGGATTTGACGGATGCGGAATGGTCGCTGTTGGACCCCCATCTTCCGGGACCGGCTTCGACCGGTCGTCCCCGCACCACGGACCTTCGGGAAGTCTTGAACGCGATCCTGTACATGGCCAGCACAGGTTGTCAATGGCGCGCCTTACCCCCAGATCCGCGAGCTAAATTCTGTGAGATACCCGGTTGACCCTTTGTTTACAAAGGGTTATAGAAGGAATGATAACCCCAATTTCTTCACCAACCGGGTGCTATTATGGTCGCAAATCCGAATTCCCCCGTCAACTACCAATTTGCCGCGACTGGACCGGTCTCGACAGCCTATGGCGGCGCCGGGCTGTGGCTTGAGGCGCTCTGGCGCAGCGGCGCGCTGCGCGCTCTTCCGCGGGGGGTGTCGGGCGGTCAGGGCTGGACCGACGGCCAGATGCTGCTTTCGATCGTGTTGCTGAACGTGCTGGGGTTTGATTGCGCGGAAGACCTGGAGCGAATGGAAGCGGACCCGGGGCTTTGCGGGATGGTTCGGCGGTATGAGCCGCGGATTCTGGGCGTGGGGAGGAAATGGCTGGCGCGCCGCCAGCGTGGGGGCCGTCGTCGGACGTTGCCGTCTCCGCGGGCCTTGCTCGATTGGCTGCACGGCCACCAGGATGCGGAAGCGGGGCAGGAGCGGCGCAAGGGCGAGGCGATTGTGCCGCGCCCGGCGGCCTCGCTGGCGGTGTTTTGGGAAACCTCCCGGCGGCTGTTTTCGCAACTGGTGGACCGGCATGGCCTGCGCCGCATCACCCTGGACCTGGATGCGACGATTGTTGCCTCGGGCAAGCGCGAAGCGCTGCCGACTTACCGGGCTTCGACCGGGGTGTGTCCGGGGGAGACGGGGTACCAGCCGCTGAACGTGTTTTGCGCGGAACTGGGGCTGATGGCGCATTCGGAGATGCGCGACGGCAACGTGCCGGCCAGGGAAGGCAACGCCCGGGTGCTGCTGGAGGCGCTGGAACGGCTGCCCGGCGCGGTCGAAGAGGTGACGGTGCGCAGCGACAGCGCCGGACATGCAGTCGAGGTGATCCGGCTCTGCAACCGTCCGGAAATCCGGCCGGAGGCCGGCGGCGCCCGGCGCCTGGGGGTGGTCGGCTTCGTGATTTCGGCGGTGCATTCCGAGGCGCTGATGAACCAAGTGATGCGAACCCCGGAGACCGCATGGAAGCCGCTCGGGGAGAAGCCGAAAGAATCGGATGCCGAAGTGGCCTCGATTGCCGAGATCAACTTCGTGTCGAATGCCGACGGCCATCGCAAGGGGCCCGAAATCCTTCGCTACATTGCCGTGCGAAGGCCCCGGCCCGGATCGCTCGGAGTGAAGGCCAACGAGATCCCCGCCCGTGACGGCCACCCGGCCTACGGCATTCGGGCGCTGCTGACCAACATCCCGGCGCCCGGCGGCGAGCGGCCGGACGGCCTCGGACCGAAACCGATGCCGGCAGAAGAAGTCCTGTCCTTCGCCAACCGCCGCTGCGGCGACGCCGAGCAGGTCCACGATACGCTCAAGAACAGCCTCGCCGGCGGCATCCTGCCCTGCGGCCGGTTCGGCAGCAACGCGGCCTGGTGGCACGGCGCCATCCTGGCGTTGAACGTCCACGTCTGGCTCGGCCATAGCGCCCTCGAAGCCGACTTGCGCCGGGCCCACTGGAAACGGCTGCGGGCGGTGATCCTGGTCCACGCCGCGCGCCTGGTCTGGCACGCGCGGAGATGGATCCTGGTGTTGCGGCAAGCCGGAACCGAAGAACTTCGCGCCGCCCTGGAACGCCTTTCCAGATGCTCCGCTCCCGGCTGCAACCGCCGTCAAATCCGAGCCGCCGTCGAACCGTGACCGGAAGCGGGGCGCGTCACCGAAATTCTGTGCAAACGCTCGATCCGTTACGCCTCGGTGATCGCCCGGGGCGCCGGAAAACGAATCACCCGGCTTGTCCCCGCAATTCGCGCCAAAATCTCCGCCAGAACCTCCTCAGACCCCGTTCCATAGCCGAAGCTCGCGGATTTGGGTTACCCAAGGATTTTCCACCATTTACGACGGTTCAGAACTATTTCTACAGCTGGTCGAAAGCGGGACGGATGGAGGTCATTCTGGCGTCACTTCGGCGGACGGCGCGTCTCGATGCGGGACGCGCGGAAGAGCCGACGGCGGGTGCGATTGATAGCCAGAGCGCCAAGACCACCGAGAGCGGAGGGCCGCGCGGTTACGACGCCGGCAAGAAGGTGAAGGGCCGCAAGCGCCACCTTGTGGTGGATACGGAAGGGAACCCGCTGGCGGTTCAGATTCATGCGGCGAGCATTCAGGATCGGGACGGCGCGCCGGACGTGTTGGAAGAGGCGGTCGCATGCTGCCCGACGTTGCAAGCGTTGTTCGCGGATGGGGGCTACTCGGGGCCGAAACTTGCGGCGTCCCTGCGCGACCGCGGCCTGGATCTGGATCTCATCATCGTTTCCAAGCCCCCGGGAAGCAAGGGTTTTGCGGTTCTCCGCCGCCGCTGGGTGGTGGAACGGACTCTTGCTTGGCTGAACCGCTGCCGACGATTGGCCAAGGACTTCGAGCGAACCGTCGAGAGCGCCAAGGCGTGGGTTCTCTGGGCTGCGGTGCGGCTCTTGGTCCGCCGCCTCGGGCGGCGCGTAAGTGCCTGTGCAACAATGGGTTAAATGGACTTGCTAAAGTTTTGATTCAGACACTTAGATCGTGCACCCGCACGTCATCCAGACCGGCGTCCTTCCGGATATGCTGCCAATACGAAAAGAGGCCGGTCAGTCGGCCATCCGACTTGCTGCGGATCACCCAAGGAACGGCCTCCACGCGCTCGATGCCGTCGAGCACCGCCAGCACCGGACCGGTCAGCGGCACCATGCGCGGACCCGTCTTGCCGTCCCGCAACCGCAGCACGCGCGACGTCCGGTCCAAGTCGTCCCAGCGCAGGGACAGGATTTCGCCCATCCGGCAGCCTGTCAGCATCAGCAGACGCAACGCGGCGACCGCCGACGCCTGCGTCGCCCCCCTGGCCTCGAACGTCCGCAACACCGCCCCGAGGCGCCGGAACTCCTCGGGCGTCAGGAAGCGTTCGCGGGACTTCTCGCGATAGTACCGGACATGCCGGCACGGGTTACGGCCGGCCGGCACCATCTCCCAGGTCTCCGCCAGAACGAACAGCCTCGACAGCACCCAGACCGCCCGGTTCGCCATCGCAGGCATGTCGCGCATCCGGTGATGCAGCGCGGCGACTTCTTTCGGCCCTACCTCCGAAAGCGGCATCGTCCCCAACACAGGAAGAACGTGACGGTCGAGCGCCATCTTGTAGTGCTTTGCCGTTGCCGGCTTGCACCTGACCCCAAACCGGACGGACACGCAGCGGGCCGCCAAATCGGCGACCGTGGGCTCGGGCGCCGGCTTCGGCGGCCTCGGGTCCTCACCCTGCTTGATGCGGTCGATCGCGACCGCCGCCTCGCTCCGGTACTTCTCGATCGTCTCCGCGCCAACCGGCCCCAGCGTCACCCGCTTCAGGCCGGCCGGTCCCCGAGACTGGACGATGAAGAGCTTGCGTCCGGTGGCGTGGACCCGCACCCCCAAGCCGGCCAACTCGCCGTCCCAGTAGATCGCGTCCTTGTCCTCGGCTTTCAGCTTCTCGACAATCCGCTTGGTCAGTTTGAGTGTGCTGCGCTTCGGCATCGTCTCTCCCGCAGTCTCCATCAACCCGAATATCAGTCATCAAACCGCAATCGAGCGACATCAAATGCGGGGCTATTTGAGACGATCCGTGGCGACGATGCAAGGGGCAGAAGGTAGGAAAGGAAAGAAAAATACCAAACACTACAGCTAGTTATCGCAAACGGGTCGCCAAACGTCGAAGCGTGTCGCAGCTTGGGTCAATTACATTCTCTCTCCGCCGTACAAGCGAAACACGGCTTGCGCTGGGTCCGGGGCTGGAGGATTTGCGCCGAATGCCGGAAAACAGCACCGGCGTTCCGATTTCATGGCTCGCGAGACCGACATGGCGACCCGCGATTTACCTACGCATATTGTAGGTTGCCCCGGCAGGATTGTCTGCATTCGGGCAAAGATGGCGGCGTTGCACCAATCGTGATGAGCATCCGAAACTACAGGAGAGAGAAATGAAAGGACGTTCCTCGAATCGTACCAGGTTCCGCGTGTTGCGGGCGACAGCGCTGACAACGGCGATTGCGGCGTTCAGCATCGCCGAGGCGAAGGCGGAATAGGCCGAATTCCGCGCTGGGCGCCCGGACCGGAAACCTCGCGCCGGGTTCAAAACCCGGTGTTTTGGCACAGACACTATATAAGCCCAGGTGAATTCATCGGAACCTGAGGAAGTCCTGGGCCTTGCGCACCGGGGTTCCCTGCGCAAGGACGGCCGCACGATCGAAGAAATCGATATGGCTTCCGCGTCAACAGACCACGCGACGCGCCGCCTGTTCGAAATGGAGGCCGATGCCGCGGCGGAGTTTCGGTGTCACCCACCGGAGAGAGCGTACATTGAGCGATTCTGCGCGAAAAGGGCCCGGCGATGGGCGCATTGCGTTTGGGCGGCATTCCGTCTTTGCGTTCCTGCGCACCTATTCCGTGCTGATCATGATCGTCGCGCTCATGGTCTTCCTGCCCATCATCGGCGACGCCTTCCCGACTCCCCGCAACCTGTTGAACATCTTGAACCAGAACTCGCCGCTGAAAATTATCGCCGCGGCACTCACCCTGATGATCATCGGTGGCGGCTTCGACCTCTTCAACGGCGCCATTTTCGGCGCCGCAAGCGTTGCCGCTGCCGGGGTCACCGTGAACGTCAACCCTCAGCTTGGTATCCTCGCAGCGCCATTCGTCGGTCTTGCCTCGGTCTTGCCGTGGGGACCTTGAACGGACTCCTCATCAGCTGCAGGCCATCGCGGCCATCATCCTTGGCAGCACCAGCACTTACGGCGGCGTAGGTGCAGTCTGGCGATCGGTCGCCGGCGTCATGCTGCTCGCCCTGATCAACAACGGTTTCAACATCCTGAATGTCGATCCGTTCTACAAGGACCTGACAACCGGACTGATCATCGTTTCGGCCGTTGCATTGAGCGCCGCGGAACGGCGCAGATAGTCCCGCCATTCCCGGCATCTGCGGCGGATGGAAGCCGAAGCTTGAGGAGCATCGAATACGCCCGAAGACGACTGGTATTCCGCTCTGCAAATTTCCGGAAGAACGAGACCGGGCCGTAATGCGTGAGGTGGCCCCGTTGAATTCATCGAATGCCTGGCCGGCGCTCGGAATTCTCAATGGTTTGCAACGGCGGTAGCGTATGGCTTCCAACAGGGCCTTTTCGATCGTCCGTTCTTGCGCTACGAGATCTTCTCCATTCGGACCGGAGCGCCGCGCTTCAAGGAGTGAATCGCCGCTTCCGCCACCGCCTGCGTTCGCAGCCCGTCAGCAAGACTTGCGTGAACCGGTGTCCGGTTCACGATTGCCGAGACAAACGAGTTCAGTTCCAAGGTGCAGCTTTCCCGGAATCGGTCATACCAGCCGAAATGGACGCCTGATTCCACAACCGTTCTGCCCTTGAAGAGCGCCACATCGCCCGCGCGTTGACGGCCCGAAATCAACATTCCATCAGAACCGAACACTTCAATCAATTCGTCCTGTCCGTAAGCTGTTCGGCGGCCGAAACTGAAGGTAGCGATGGCTCCGCTATCGAAGCAGAGCGTGAGCGCAGCCGTATCCACGTCCCCATATTCGGCGAAAGCAGGGTCGATCAGACAGGCGCCCGCGGCATAAACCTCGACTGGTTCGTGTCCGGGGATTCATGAAGCCAAGTCGTAGAAATGCGCTCCCTTCTCCCGGATCATGCCACTTGAAACCACCGCGGTTTCCGGGTTTGGCGGTTCAGACGTCCTGGAAACCACATGAAGTGGTTCCACTTGCCCGATTTCGCCGCTTCGGGTGCGGTCAGACAGCGCGCGATATTCCGAATCCAGGCGCCGATTGAATCCCATGTCAGAAACGACACCTGCATCCTCCACCCGCTTCACGCACTCCTTCGCCTGTTCGAGGCCGTCAGCAATCGGCTATTCGCACAAGAAGTGCATTTGGGTATTGGTACAGGCCAGAACCTGTTCCGTGTGTGCCGCCGTCGAAGAAACAATGATCACCGCATCGACCTCTTCGTCCCGCGTCGCTGTTTCGATGGTACTCCCCGTCTTCCCTCCAAATCTGCCCGAAAGTCGTTCTGTGCGTTCGGCATCCAGGTCAATCACGTGGGAGAGCGTGCAATCGGGATGCGCCGCAATGTTCCGGGCGTGCACCGTGCCGATTGCTCCGGCGCCCGCGATGGCGATCCGAATCAAATTCGAGTCCTCCATATGCCGCCGCCAAGTGCATTCGCGCTTCCATGAATGTTGCGCAGATTGTATGGAAGTTCCGGTAGCGGTCGCTATGCCGAGCGTTCCTCTTCCGGCTGCCACCGGCTTGGCGGAGAATGGCCGCGAGAAGCGCGGCGGGGGATGAAAACGGTCAGGGGCCAGCCTGTTGTCACAAGATGGACGAACAGGCCTTGAACCTTCCGGCATCAAAGGCGGCTGCGCAATCTGATTTGTTCATATTATAACCAGAATTGAATGGCACTGATTGCGAAGGCGACGGCCATCATCGTACGTTTCGAAGGTTTTCGATCATTCTTCGATCCACTGGAGGTCCAACGTGCATCAGAAAACTGCATCCTTCCGAACATGGAAATTTCTTCTTCACAAACCGCACCTTTTTGGCGAATCGCGAAAGATTGCGTCTTGGTTCTCGCGATTTTTCTTCGCCCTTGCCGCGTTGATTGCGATCGGCTTTACGCCCGATGCCCATTCCCAGTCCGCCACTACGGAGACCCTCCAGGAAGTCCGCGACATGCGCTTGGGCACCGTGCGCCGCCTGCTTGTCCATCTCGTTGGAAGCAATATCCCGGACCACGTCCTGATCAGGGAAGACGGCGAGGAAACCAGCCTCAAGGACTACCGCGGCAAGGTGCTCCTGGTGAACTTCTGGGCGACATGGTGTCCACCCTGCCGCAAGGAGATGCCTTCGCTCGACCGGCTTCAGGCGGAACTCGGAGGCGAACACTTTGAAGTCATCGCCATCAACCTCGATCGTCATGGCATCGCCTTGGCCCGCGAATTCTATGACGAAATCGGCATCGAGCAGTTGGCGATCCACGTGGACCCGAATGCCCGGTTTGCGTCGGCATTGCGCGCGCTGGGTCTTCCCACCTCCATCATTGTTGACCGCGACGGGAACGAGATTGGTCGCCTTGTGGGAGACGCCGAATGGGATGCCCCCGAGGCGCTGAACATCTTCCGCCGGTTGACCGCCGGCAACTCCTCGTGAAGTCTTGAATCGAGCGGGCGGAAACAGCCCGCCCGGGCAGCTTCCGGCTCAGAACCACATGCGCCGAAGCACCGAATCGCGATCAACGAAGTGGTGCTTCAGCGCCGCCGCAATGTGAACGACAGCAACCAGAATCAACAATTTGGAAGCGGCGCCATGAACGGACCGAAATCGGTCCGCCAGATCCTTGGAACCCGGTGTGAACGGATCTGGCAGTTCAAATAGCCCGAACACCATATTCCGAATGCCGAAGAGTTCCTGGCTTTCGGACGCCGATGCGTAGAGCCAGCCCGAGACCGGCATCACGATCATCAACGCGTAGAGCAGAAAATGGGAGGCTCTCGATGCCAGCACCTGCCAGGAAGGCACGCTTTCCGGAAGTTCCGGCACGCCGGCGGCGAATCGCCATGTGATGCGTACGGCAACAAGGCAAAATATCACGAACCCCCACGACTTGTGCATCTGGATAAGGTCGAACGCCTCATAGACGTCCTTCACGAATCGATCGATGTAGATGCCAAATGCCAGCATTCCGATCACAAGCACCGCGATGCACCAGTGCAACAGCTTCGATGGAAGCCCCCAGCGGTCGACAGAATTGCGAAGCATCGGTCTGACGCTCCGGTCAGAACGCGATTTAGTTGGCCTGGAGTTCGAGCGAAATGTTCACCGAAACATGACTGCCAATCGCCGGCGCGGCGTAGTCCACGCCGTACCGTGTCCGGTCTATGGTGCCGGTTGCGCTAAATCCCGCGGTCTGTGTTCCCCGAATTTCGCCGGACTTGATGAGCGTAACGTCGAATTCCTCCTCCTGGGTTGTTCCTACCAGGGTCAGATCTCCGTAAACGCGCGCAGTGTTGTCGCCCGTCGATTCAATGCGGGTCGAACGAAAAACGATCGCGGGGTGATTTCCAACGTCCAGAAAATCTCCGCTTCGGATATGTTCGTCGCGGCGCGCCCAATTGGTATCGATGCTCCCCGCATGGATTCGGAAGGTAATCTCCGACATCGCGATATCTTCGGCGTCGAACACGACGTCGGCGTCAAACTCCCGGAACTGCCCGAATATCTGCGTGAATCCCAGATGCGAAACGGTGAAGACCACAGACGCGTGGCTCTTGTCCAAGGAGTAAGACTTCGGAGCCGCGAGCACGGTCGAGGCAAGCAAGGCCGTTCCGACCGCACCTGCGAGCGCAAGTCCCATTCTGCGTGGGCGAGATAGAATCATGGAAGCCTCCCATTCATTTGTTTCGGCGAATTGTCAACGCGTGGGAACCGGCTCCTCTCCGCGATAATCATAGAAGCCGCGCTGAGTCTTGCGCCCCAGCCATCCAGCTTCAACGTACTTCACCAAGAGCGGGCATGGCCGGTACTTCGTATCCGACAATCCCTCGTGAAGCGCGTTCATGATTGCCAGACACGTATCAAGCCCTATGAAATCCGCCAGTTGGAGTGGACCCATCGGATGCTTTGCGCCCAAACGAAGCGCGCGGTCAATGCCTTCGACCGTGCCCACTCCTTCATAAAGTGTGTACACCGCCTCATTGATCATGGGCACCAAGACGCGATTGACGATGAAAGCAGGAAAATCCTCCGCAGTTGCGGCTGTCTTGCCGAGATTTTCCACCATCTGCCGCACCGCCCGGAAGGTCTCTTCGCTTGTTGCAATTCCTCGAATCAACTCCACCAGTTGAATCACCGGCGGCGGATTCATGAAATGCAGTCCCATGAAACGTTCTGGACGATCCGTCCCGGACGCGAGACGCGTGATGGAAATTGTTGACGTGTTCGACGTCAGGATGACGTGATCGTCTACTACTTCTATTATTTGCCGAAATACGTCCCGCTTGATCGCTTCGTCCTCGACGACCGATTCCACGACAAGATCGCAGGACGCGAATGCGCCAAGGTCGTCAACAGAGCGAATTCTTTGGAGAGCAGCACTGCATTCCTCGCTGGAGATCACGCCTCTCGCAGCCTGCCGGTCGAGATTGTGCGCGATCGTCGTAATTGCTTGCTGGGACGCGCCCGGGTCGGTGTCGTTCAGTAGAACCTCATGGCCACCCAGAGCAAATACATGGGCAATTCCGTTGCCCATCGCTCCGGCGCCGACCACACCTACCGTCTGGAAAACCATCAACGCACCCGAAAATCCGCCTGGACACGCGCTCGACGCACCCTTGCCGTTGTGCGATGCACAATACTCCCGGCCCGAGACCGGGGCAAGACGCCAAATCCCTGACCCGGAGCCGGATCGAGAATTATCCTGCCAAAATCATCCGGCCCAGGCGGGCGCGATTCTGAGAAATTATCCCGGGTTCTTGGCCAACTCCTGATCGAACTCCGGCAGCGCGTCAAAAAGGTCGGCAACGAGCCCGTAATCGGCAACCTGGAAAATTGGCGCCTCGGAGTCCTTGTTGATGGCAACGATCACCTTGGAATCCTTCATTCCAGCGAGATGCTGAATTGCCCCCGAAATCCCCACCGCAATATAGAGATCGGGCGCAACGACCTTGCCAGTCTGGCCGACTTGCATGTCGTTCGGAGCGTACCCCGCGTCCACCGCGGCTCTCGACGCTCCCACGGCCGCCTTCAGCTTGTCTGCCACGGACTCCAGCAACGCGAAGTTTTCACCGGCGCCCATTCCACGCCCGCCGGATATCACAACGCGCGCCGAGGTGAGTTCGGGCCGGTCCGTCGTCTGCGACTCTTCGCCGACATATCGGGAGAGACCCGGATCTTCCACCGTCGCCACGGTTTCAACCGGCGCCGGTCCGGCGCCTTCCGCCGCATCAAACGCGGTGGCCCGTATGGTCACCACCTTCGTGGTTTCCGCCGAGCGCACCGTCTGCATGGCGTTGCCCGCGTAGATGGGCCGTTCGAAAGTATCCGGCGCGTCCACCCGCGTGATGTCGGAAATAATCATCACGTCCAGGAGCCCTGCGACCCGCGCCATCACGTTCTTGCCGTTGGCGGTGGCGGGCGCGGTCAGATGCGTATAGTCCCCCGCTAGCGAAACCACCAATGCCGCCAGCGGTTCGGCCATGCCTTTCCCGTATGCCGGATCATCGGCGCAAAGCACCTTTGCGACTCCGTCCAAGGCGGCTGCAGCCTCTGCAATCGCGCCACAGCCTTCGCCGGCGCAGAGCACATGGACCGGATCGCCCATCGCCCGGGCGGCCGTCACTGACTTTGCCGTAGCCTCGTTCAGAGAACTGTTGTCGTGCTCCCCAACAAGTAGAACAGCCATATCAGATCACCCCGGCTTCATTTCGGAGCTTGTCGACGAGCTCGTGTACATTTCCGACCACGAGCCCTGCCTTGCGCTCCGGAGGATCTACGACCTCGAGGACTTCAAGTCGCGGGGTTACGTCGATCCCATAATCCGCCGGAGTTTTGACGTCGAGGGGCTTTCGCTTGGCGCCAATGATATTGGGCAGGGTTGCGTATCGCGGTTCGTTGAGACGCAGGTCCACCGTAACCACCGCAGGCAGGTCGATTTCCACGAGTTGAAGACCGCCGTCGACTTCGCGTGTTACCCCGGCTCGTTCGCTGGAGACTTCGACACGAGAAGCAAATGTCGCCTGTCCCCATCCCAGAATTGCGGCGAGCATCTGTCCCGTGGCGTTGCAGTCGTTGTCGATGGCCTGTTTGCCAAGAATCGCAAGGGGAGAATTCTCTTCCTCGATGATCTTGGCAAGAATCTTCGCGACGGCCAACGGCTCGATATCCACTTCCGGCTGTTCCGACGCTTCCACGAGAACGGCGCGGTCCGCGCCCATCGCCAAGGCCACCCGCAGGGTCTCCTGGGCCTTTGCGACACCAATGCTCACTGCAATCACTTCCGTGGCAACACCGGACTCCCTGAGGCGGATTGCCTGTTCGACAGCGATCTCATCGAACGGATTCATGGACATTTTCACGTTCGCGAGGTCGACTCCGGTCTTGTCGGCCTTCACGCGAACCTTCACGTTGTAGTCGATCACCCGCTTGACGGGCACGATCACCTTCATAGGCGCCTCCAGAACAGCAGTTCAGGTGTGATGTCGCACGAGGAGTCCGGTTCCCGGCGCAAGCGCGCCACTATCCGCAACTTGGCCGCACGCGTCAAGGAGCAATGAAGGCGTTGACAACCCCCGTGCCGATTGCTGCTCAGACCTCAAAGAGCCGTCCAAATCACGGAAGGACTGAGGAACGCGACACGCTTGGGGAAACCGGCCGAAGCGATCTTCAAGCTCGTCCAGAGCTACGATGACTCAGAGGGATTGCCCCGGGCAGTCCCGCAACAGGAAATGGCAACCGCCTACCAGACAGAGAGGCCGCGGGGTGGACCCTCCCTTTCTCCCGCCGCATATTCGCCGCAGCCCAAATCCATAGACACGCGGACTCCGCACACAGGAGCGGCAAGCCCCGGCGCAAGTCGACTGCGCGTCCCAGGCGGCCGCAGGAGAAGAAACGATGTCGCGAACCGTCGCCGGTCTCGGAACCAGGCGACTCGACAGGCCGCGGCGAGGCGGCTCGGCCGGGCTAGACGCTCATGAACGCGCATGGTTCCGGGGGCGGCACGCTCCCCGTGCATGTCGCTGGGGTCGATGAGAGGATCGAACCGGATTTTCGGGCATGCCGTCTGTGCGGGACACGCCGCCCAGGGACGGCGGTGATGTGCTGTTTCAACAGACCCGCGCTGGAACACAGGATATCGCCACTCGTTCCCCGGGCGACGCCGGTGCAGCCGTCGATCGATGCCGCTGTTTTGCACGTTCTCGAACCTGATGCGCGAGTCCCTGCCCCGTGCTTCAGGAATCACGGATTGAACCGTCATGGTCTTGCACCCAACAGGACCCCTATTCCCGGCGGGCGTTTCATCCATTGTCTTGAAGTTGGGGAATGCGCCGGCGCCGAATGTCTGCAACTACAGCGACCGAACTGCTTTTTTCAAGGCAAGCGACAGTGTTTGGAATCAAGTCGCGGTTTCACCCGGATTCCAGAGTACTTCGGCCCGGCCCTCGTCATTGGCAATTCTGGCCGCGACAAACAGCCAATCGGATAGCCGGTTCAGGTAGCGACGGGCTTCCTTGCCCACGACTTCTCCTTCGGAGAGCGCAATGACGCGACGTTCGGCACGTCTGCATACGGTTCGCGCGTGGTGAAGCTGGGCGCCAAGGCCGGTTCCTCCTGGCAACACAAAGGAGCGAAGGGGCGCGAGACGTTCATTCATCGAGTCGATCTCTCGTTCGAGGCGATCGACCTGGCTCGCTGCAATCCGCAACCGGGGTGACTCATCCTTGCCGGGCGGGACGCAGAGATCGGCGCCAAGATCAAAGAGTTCGTTCTGAATTCGCGCCATCGCTGCCGCCAGTTCGGCGTCGGCCTGCACCACCGCCAGCCCAATCGCCGCGTTGGTCTCATCCACGGTCCCGTACGCTTCCACGCGAAGCGAAGTCTTTGGCACCCGCCGGCCGTCCCCGAGGGCTGTCTCTCCCCGGTCACCTGCGCCTGTATAAATGCGGCTGAGCACCACCATGAAGTCGGTCCCTAACCTGCAGAGTGAAACGCGAAGGCCGCAACCAACAACAACAGCGCGATCGCCTGCGCAATTACCCGCAGCCGCATCAGGCGATTCGAACGACGCGGATCCGCTTTTCCAAAGGCGAACTGGCCGACTCCCGCAAAGAGCACCAGCAAGACCGCCAGCACTGCGCCAAGCGCCAGATACCCGGTCACTTCTTCGGGACCGGATCGGCGGCAAGGCCGGGTCGAAAAAGAAACGCGTCGAGTCTGGAAGTAGAGAGAATGCGGCGGAGAAACCCTGCCATGTAGGTTGGAAAGGTCACGTAGTAGCGTGCGCGCGGACGCCTGCATTCCAGGGCGTGAACTACCTTGTCGACCACCGCGCCAGGCGGAAGCGTATGACGGGACGTGGGCCCCTTCAACGCCAGCCGCTGGAATTCCCGGTCATAGGCCTGACGGAACACAGTGTCTTCCCGATCGATCCAGCGCTCAAACTGCATCTGCGCGTTCTCGCGAAACCGGCTTGCGATAGGACCCGGCTCAATCAAGATGACGTAAATTCCGGATCCCCTGAGTTCGAGGCGGAGCGTATCCGTTAGTCCTTCGACCGCAAATTTTGTCGAGTTGTACGCGCCTCGAAGAGGTAACGCCACGAAACCCAAAATGGACGAGTTTTGCACGATTCGACCGTGCCCCTGCCTGCGCATGACCCTGATCGCGCGACAGGTAAGATCATGCCAGCCGAAGAAATTCGACTCGAAGATCGTCCTTAACGCTTCCACCGGCAGATCCTCGACCGCGCCCGGAATGGCGTACGCCCCGTTGTTGAAGAGCGCATCAAGAGTCCCGCCTGTACGTTGAATTGTCTCCTCAAAACCGGAAGCGATCGTCGCGGAATCATCGTGATCAATGAGGAAACTCTCAAAGCCTTCGTCTCGAAGGCGGGCGCAATCCTTTTCCTTGCGGCATGTTGCAAACACTCGCCAATCGCGTTCGCGAAGGACGCGCGCCGCAGTTTCCCCGATTCCCGACGAACACCCGGTGATTAGAATACTGCGCGTTCGATTCGCACTCATGCAATCGCTCCCCCGGAAAGGTGACAGGTCTTGTTCGTTCGAATGCCGCTAGACCATCAAGCATCTAAAAGGTAGGTGACGTGTATGCAAGCCGATCTATTCTCTTTCGAACCTACCCGCGAGCAGGAACTCAGTGACACTCTGAGCGAGAATTTCCTTGCATTCGCGGTCGCAACCATAAAGGACCGGGCGCTTCCGGACGCCCGCGACGGCCTGAAACCGGTCCAGCGCCGCCTTCTCTACGCCATGCACCAGCTTCGCCTTCGGCCGGGTGCGCCTTTCAAGAAAGCGGCCCGGATCGTCGGGGATGTGATCGGCAAGTACCATCCGCACGGCGATCAGGCTGCATATGACGCCCTCGTGCGCCTGGCGCAGGAATTCGCCACCCGGTATCCGCTCGTGCAGGGGCAAGGCAATTTCGGAAACATCGACGGCGATAACGCCGCCGCGATGCGCTACACGGAGGCGCGTCTAACTGAAGTATCCGCGTTGCTGCTGGAAGGCCTCGAACAAGATACGGTGGACTTTCGCGACACGTTTACCGCCGAGGAGCAGGAGCCTGTCGTATTTCCGGCGGCCTTTCCGAACCTCCTGGCCAACGGCGCAGTCGGAATTGCCGTCGGCATGGCAACGTCCATTCCGCCGCACAATATCGACGAACTCTGCAAGGCGTTGCTCCACCTCATCAAAACCCCGAACGCCCGCACTGAGACGCTCGTAGATTTCATTCCGGGGCCCGACTTTCCCACTGGGGGCATATTGGTGGAACCGCGGGAATCGGTTCTCGCCGCCTACAAGAGCGGCAGAGGCGCATTCCGCCTCCGTTCACGCTGGAACAAGGAGAGATTCGGCCACGGTCAATTCCTGATCGTGGTAACGGAAATTCCTTACCAGATTCAGAAATCGAAACTGGTGGAGCGTCTCGCGGGTCTTGTGGTGGAACGGAAATTTCCGTTGCTTGCGGATGTCCGGGACGAATCCGACGAACAGGTGCGGATCGTTCTCGAGCCGAGGAGCCGGCAAGTGGATGCGGAAGTCCTGATGGAAATGCTCTTCCGCCAAACCGACCTCGAAATCCGGGTTCCTCTGAACCTGAACGTGCTGGTCGACGGCCAAGCTCCGTCCGTGCTGCCGCTCCGGGACACGCTGCAGGTATTCCTCGGTCACCGGCGGGAAGTGCTTCTTCGGCGCACGCGGTTCCGGCTTTCCCGCATTGCTCACCGAATCGAAGTCCTGGATGGATACGTGATCGCCTTCGAGAACCTCGACCGGGTCATCGAAATTCTCCGCACCAGCGACGATGCAAAGGCTTCGCTGATGGCCGAATTCAGCCTCACGGAGATCCAGGCAGACGCGATCCTGGATATGCGTCTCAGGAACCTGAAACGTCTGGAGGAAGTAACTTTGCGCGAAGAGCGTGAAGCGCTGGCTGCCGAACAGCAGGAGCTCCGTTTCCTGGAAAGCTCCGAGCCGGAGCAATGGAAGCGGATTGGGGCGCAAATACGGGAGGTTCAGAAAACAGCGACCGAGACAGGCGCCTGGAAACGCCGGACAAGCCTCGCCGAAGCGCCCGCCGTGGAAGAAGTCCCCATCGAGGCAATGATCGAGCGTGAACCCGTGACGGTGGTTTGTTCAAAGCTTGGCTGGATTCGGGCCATGCGCGGACATATCGGGGAAGACGTTACCGTGCGCTACAAGGAAGGAGACGGTCATGCCTTCCGATTTCACGCGACTACTACCGACCAGATTCTGCTCTTCGCCACCAACGGCAAGTTTTTCACCCTGGCCTGCAGCAAGCTTCCGGGCGGACGCGGCATGGGCGAACCCGTTCGCCTCATGATCGACCTGCCGAACGAGGAGACGATCGTGGCTCTATTTGCGCACAATCCCGGCGCCAAGCGCCTGCTGGCGTCCAGCGATGGGCGCGGATTGATCGTGCCGGAAGATGCAGTGTTGTCGGCTCCGGGCCGGCGCGCCGGTAGACAGGTGCTCAACCCGAAGCTGCCTGCGCGCGCCGTCGTCTGCGCCGAAGTTGAAGGCGACACCGTTGCCGTGGTTGGATCGAATCGCCAACTCCTGATGTTTTCTCTCGATGAGGTTCCCGAACAGGAACGCGGCCGGGGCGTGATTCTGCAACGCTACATACTCGGTGAGCTGAGTCATGCCCGGGTTTTCGATTCGGAGAAGGGCCTTTCCTGGCAGGAAACCGGCGGACGCACGCGAACCGAACGAGAACTCCAGCACTGGATGGGAAAACGGGCAGGTGCCGGACGGAAAAAGTTGCCGAGAGGATTCCCGAAGGAACTCAAATTCACTTGAAACGCAAGAGTAGATCAATCGGCCGTGTAGAGGGGAGCATTGCTGCGCCCCGCCCCTCACAGTCCCGAGCATGCGGTATTCCGGCTATGTTGAACTTAATATAGCGGGAAACAAATAGATTAGGCTCGGCTCTCACGAGCCGGCTTAATCCTTAATAAAATGCATATTTGCGCAATAATTGGCGGAATTCGGGAACCCCGAAACGGTCCAACCCTGGCCCCGCAACGACTTGCCAATCTAACATCCGGCAAATGCGCCCGAAAGCAGCGATATTTACCCACCAAAATTGTAAAGCTGGGCTAACCGCGATAGGGAATGATGTAGTTCTGATTCCGGCGCAGTATGTGGATCCGAGTATCAAGTCCCTCAAGAATTATGCGGTGGACCCGGAAGCGATTTGGGAAGCCGCGCAGCGTCCGGGAATGCGCTTCGCGGTGGTGCGAAGTGAAGATCACCAGGCGATGCAGTCGCTCCACCGGTGCAAGCGACTGCTGATCAAACAGCGCACCCAAATGATCAACACCGTCTACGGGCAGTGCCTGGAGCTCGGGATTATCTCCCCCCAAACCGGATAGAAGTATCACAGATCGTCTGTTGAGATGCCGATTGGGACTAACAGGGACGAGCGGGAACATATCGATGATAAATAGTTGTAGCGCAATAGTTTAGGTTGCATTCGGTGTCGAATTCAGGGGTTGCAATGTGCCCAGGAAAGGGCGTATATCCCTCCGAGATTGATGTCACGCGGTTCCTATTCGATTACGGTTTTCGAGAGCGGCCGACAGCTGTGGGATGGGTGCCATGGCCCGGCAAAATGCCATCAAGATTTCCAAGCGGACGGTCGATGCGCTGAGCGTCGAGACCGGTGATGCCGTCTTCTGGGATCGGGAACTGCCCGGCTTCGGTGTGCGCGTGTATGCCACCGAACGCAAGGTCTATGTGGTCCAGACACGAGGGCCGACCGGCAGCCTGAGACGCGTCTTGATCGGCCGCGATGTCAAAATGACCGCGGAGGTGGCCCGCCGCACGGCAGCGGAGGTGATCGACCTAGCCAAGCGCTACATGAAGGCGAATGTCGAGGTGAACTGCAGGCCGGGGACCGTCGAGATCTTCCGGCGCGTGCTCGACCTCTACATCCTGCCGGAACTGGGCGCGTTTCCGATCTCGGCGGTCGAGCGGTCGCATGTGTCGGACCTGCATTTCAAGATACGGGACAAGCCGTACCAGGCGAACCAGACGGTCAGCGTGTTGGCGAAGATGTTCAAGTTGGCCGAGGCCTGGGGCATGACGCCGCCGCGGCGCAACCCGTGCCGGTCGGTGCGACGCTACAAGGAGCATCGCCGTGAGCGCCTCCTGAGCCCGGAGGAGTACAGGCGGCTGGACCGGGTGCTGGACGAAGCGGAGACCAGCGGCAAGTTCCTGCCGTCGGGTATCGCGGCGATCCGGCTGCTGGTGTTCACCGGGCACCGGAGGAACGAGATCGTCACCCTGCGCTGGGATGACATCGATCGGACGGCGGGCGAGATCAGGCTTCGGGATTCGAAGACCGGTGCGCGACGGATACCGCTGACGCCGCCGGTGGAATGGGTGCTGGCCGGCATTTCGCGTATCGAAGGCAACACTTAGGTCATTCCGGGCAAGAACCCGGGTGATCATCTGAAGACTCTCGACAAGATCTGGCTGCGGCTCTGGCCGCGAGCCGGGCTCGACGATGTGCACATTCACGACGCCCGCCGCTCCTACGCGTCCCGGGCGCTTGCGCTCGACGAGGGGCTTCCGATGATCGGGAGGCTGCTCGGCCATCGCAAGGAAACGACGACGGCGCGCTACGCACACTTGGCGAACGAGTCAGTGAAGGCGTCCGATTCCCGCGTTGCGTACAGCATCGGGATGCATATCGCCCCGTCTGAGCCAGCGTCGAACTGATTTCATGTATCCCCGCCCGCCCCCAGCAGCCAAACGCTCAGAGAATTCGGTGTTGTGATTTGCTCCTTGATCTGCTCTCGTGTCGTATCCATCTCCTACGAAGGCAATGGTAAATGCCATCTTGCTCTTGGGCACTGATCAACGGAACGTCCTTCGCACCTTCGTCCCGTGCTGAACCGCCTTGCGGCTCACTCAGGCAGAGATTGAACCGCATACGGATCAACACTCTACTATGGTCATTCCCTTCAAGAACCATAAACCAAGACTATTCATTCTTGTCCGGTTGCTTCATGAGTCATCATTCGGCACACTAATTGGCAAATTCGGTCCGAGACTTGTAAAATGAAAGCTCGCATAACTCGATTTGATGCACACTACGAAGTGGCCTTTTCCCGCCCGGCCTTTAGCCGGATTGCGTGTTTTTCTCAAATCACAGAACCCATTTACGACGCCTTTAGCCAGGAAATACAGATTCCCTCAGATGCAATTAGACTGGATAACGGAAATACTATCGCCACCGCCGGCGTGACCCTCACCTTGTTTTCCGGATTTAGTTCATTTGAGGCGAAACTAGACGGCTACAAGGCGCGCTTTCTTGACCTTCGATCACCGGAAGCGATCGATCGAGCCAAACGTCACGCAATGTACTTTGAAGATGCTGTATGCAGATTTTTGACTGACAGTACCCCAGCACACTGGAGACTTGTCACTCCATCTTGGCTAACAGTCGACGGAGGTTTGGAAGCAGCCGAAGGCCTTGTCAGAAGTCTTACTTGGCTTCCTGGATCATCCGATCCATTTGGAATTGGCGCAAGCAAAGCACGCTCTCAAGTCAAATTCGATTGTTTTAACCCAGACGAACTATGGGCCTTTGGTATCACCGTGGACAAGTCAGCTCTGCCAGACGCGCATTTGTTTCTTGAGATTTCCGCAGAGTACACGCTGGGCACGCATTATAACACCTTCGACAAAATGACCGAGCATCTATCCAGTGTCTCTAAGTTGGTAATCGATAAACTGGGTTTGGTAGTGGAGTAACACAATTCGATGCACAATGCTTCCCCACTCTTGCCGTTGGCGTCACCGGCGATTCAACATGCTGTGACGGATGTTTCCCGACAACCGTCGATCAACCCGCAACATGATTCCTTTGAGAACTCCAACACTGCCCGGTATCTCAGAAGAACTCAGCCGTTTTCTCCGCGGCAGCTGACAAGGATCGCACAGGCTGAGAGCGGCCATGTACGGTCGCATACGCCGGACGAACATTCCAGTCACCAATCAACCGAGAACCAAGTCTGGCCACATATCCCACATGGACCTATGCTCCCTAGGCGTTATACCGGAACAGTCTTCTCTCTTGCCGACATCAGGCCGGCTACTTCGGTCGCGACGAATACCGCCTGGTTGGAAGAAGCCTTGAACGAATTGGCAGCGTGTCCGGCCGATGCACTTGACGAAGGCCTAGAAGAGCCTTCGGAACTTGGATTGACGAAGGCAGAACGGTTACTACGGGAAGTCTCCATTTACGTAACCGATCGGCCAGACATCTACCAAATGGACGAGGGAAGCATCGCGATCGACTTTCGGAATCCTGAAATCAGGGCCGGCGTGTTGTTCTTGATCGAGCATAACGGTTCCGGTGCCCTTTTCTACCAGACGAGAAAATCGAAGGGACGGCTGCGGGTTGATGACGCGACAGACTTGCTTAGCGAAGGTGGTCTCCAGGAACTTAACAGGGTCGGTATCAAGTAGTGAACCAACGGTTGGAAAAGGAAGCGCTGGGTCCCATAGCGAAAACGGACAAACTCGGAAGAGAAGAACGATCCCGAAGCGGCGCAAGACGCGCTTTCCGCCGGATGCAGGCGGAAGGCAAGGCGCGAGTCCCAGTGTCTAGGTTCAACCCGCCCAAGAACAGCAATGAAATCTCAGTTAACCGCATGAACTCTGCGCCCATTGCCACGATCGCCGAAGTCGGAAGACGAAGCGCGCGCTCATCCGGAAAATCGTTTTGGGGTTGGTATATCTTATTTGCAGGCGACGTGGAGACGGTCGGCTGTAGTGTCAATCCTTCACCCACAGACGAAAATCCTTACCATGCGGATATTGTAATTCCAGTGTCTTTGGATGCTGAGGATCGGCGAGATGCCGTGATCGAGTATGCAACAGGCCTAGCATATTACGCTACATTTCATCCTTGGGGCGAGTGGACCAGTGAATTCTCCTGATATTTCGTGTAGTGATTTTTCACGCCACCTTTTGTCTGACCACTTGTTGCTGGTTTGGCAAACTTTCATAGGACTAGATGTTGAACTAGTTTTTTGCATTTAGCGATACGTGAATCCATTCCCTTTTCATCTCGTAACCAGATTTGTCTTAAATTCAGAGCTCCTGACATTCCGGCATAAGAAGTGAATATTTCCAGGCATTTGACTTGACATCTGCGTGGGGAATCGGCATAATTCGGATTTATCCAATCATCCCCGCCGAGGAATTCCGATCATGCTGCCTGCCCGTCTTGGCTTCATTCCCGACAACGCCATCGTCATCAGCGACCAGTGCGCCATCGCCTGGGAGGACGGCCGCCTGGCGGTGTTCAACTCGGGCGGGGTGATTTTCTCGGCTCCCGACGGCGACCGCCAGGGCGTTCGGACGGCGATGGGGATGCTGGCTTCCCTTGGGTTGGCAAGCGTGACGCAGTTGGCGGAAGCGTTCGGGGTTTCGCGCAACACCATTTACAACAACCGGGATGCGTATGAGCGGGGCGGGGTGGCGGCGCTTGCGGACGCCCGGGGTCCGCGCGGCGGCTACAAGCTGACGGCGGAGAAGCTGGCGGCGGCGCAGGGTCTGCTGGACGCGGGCGGCTCGGTGCGGGGGACGGCGCGGGCGCTGGGTGTTTCGCACACGGCGCTGCAGTACGCGCTGCGGCAGGGCTGGCTGCGCAGGGGCGGCGCGGCGGATTCGGCGGATCCGGGATCGCAGCCATCGGCGCGCTCGGCGGCGGACGCGACCTGTGAAGGGGGCATCGGCGTCAAGCGCTCGGAGGAGCGGCTGCTGGCGCGGACGGGGGCGCTGGACGAGGCTCCGGCGGTGTTCGAAGCGGCGGAGGCGGTTTCCGGCGCGGGCGTGCTTCTGGCTTTGCCTGCGTTGCTGGGCGAGGGACTGGTGGAGGCGGCGGAGACGATCTACGGGCGGCTGAAGAACGGTTTTTTCGGCCTTCGCAGCGTGCTGTTGACGCTGGCGTTCATGGCGCTGCTGCGGATCCGGAGCGCCGAGCAACTGAAGGGCCATGCGCCGGGGGAGCTGGGGCTTGTCCTGGGCCTGGACCGGGCGCCGGAGATGAAGACGCTGCGCCGCAAGCTGCGGGAGATCGGCGCCCGGGGGCTGGTGCGGCGACTGGCGGAAGCGCTGGCGCGGCGCTGGATGTCGGCGTCGCCCGGGCTGGTGGGGATGTTGTATATCGACGGGCATGTGCGGCCGTACCACGGCCGCAAGCACCGGCTTCCGAAGACCTTCGTGCCGCGTCGGCGGCTGTGCCTTCCGGCCACCACCGATGTCTGGGTGCACGATGCCGCGGCGCAACCGTGGCTGTTCGTGACGGCGGCCGCCAACGACGGGCTGCTGTCGATGCTGAACAAGGAGATTCTGCCGGACGTGCGAGCGCAGGTTGGCGCCGGCCGGCGGGTGACCCTGGTGTTCGACCGTGAAGGCTGGAGCCCGGAGACGTTCCAGCGCTGGTTCAAGGCCGGCTTCGACGTGCTGACCTACCGCAAGGGGCGCTACGCGCCGTGGCCGGAAGCGGCGTTCGATGCCTTCGAAGATCCGGCCCAAGCCGGCGCTTCGAAGCCGGCGGTCTACCGCCTTGCCGAAGGCGAGGCCCGGTTCGGCAAAGGCGGGTCGTTCCGCATGCGGGAAGTCCGCAGGCTGTGCGCCAACGGCCATCAGACTTCGGTGCTGACGACGCGCCGGGACCTGCCGATCGCCGAGGTGGCCTCGCGGATGTTCGCGCGCTGGCGGCAGGAGAACTTCTTCCGGTACATGCGCCACGAGTTCGCGCTGGACCATCTGTGCTGCCGGGCGGTGGAGCCGGACGATGCGGCTCGCCTCGTGCCCAACCCGCTGCGCAGGCAGTTGAAGAAGGACCGTGAACGCCTGGAGCGCCAGGCCGGACGCCTGGAGCGGAAGAAGAAGAAGATGCAGGATCTGCGGGAAGCCGACGCCGGCAGCGCCCGGCGCCAGGCGAAGCGCGCCGCCGCCCTCGCCGCCCTTGAGCAGCAGATCCAGGAGGTCGAAACCCGGATCGAGGAATGCCGCGCCCGCTTCGCCGAGGCCCCGGAAAAAGTGCCCTTCGCAGACACGTTGGACGGACAGCAAGCCGTCAAACTCGAAACCGAGCGGAAAATCTTCACCGACCTCATCCGCACCATCGCCTACCGGGCCGAAAGCGCCATGCTCGCCGCCGCCGGGCCGCTGCTCAGCCGCGACGCCGAAGAAGGGCGCGCTTTCCTGAAGGCGGTGTTCCAGACCCCGGCAGACCTGATCCCCAGCGAGGACGGCGAAGAACTCCTCGTGCGCTTCCACTCCATGGCGCAGCCGCGCTTCAACCGAGCCTTGCGGGCCCTGTGCGAAGCTGCCACTGCCCAGCAAATCAACTATCCGGGAACCCGCCGGCGAATGGTCTATCAAGGCCCGCCCGGTTCAACTTGAAATGTGCCTATGTCAGGAGCTCTGAAATTCTCACCCGAGCTGTCGATCTTTTTCCGCAAACCTCGTCATGTACGACATTCACACTGTAACCGTGTCCGGTGCAGGCATCTCTCGGCACCAACCCGCAGCATCCCGAAACATGACCGCTGGCCGCTGTCATTCGGGGTCGGTGCACCCACGCCTCGATTGTCGTAGTGGGCGTGGAACAGCGAACGCTGCTTGTGGCCGCGCACCGGATCGCAGGTGCCGTCAGAGTGGAGGGTGATGGTCGCGCGAGCCGGCAGTACAGATCGATCTGTGCCGCTCTCATGCGCGCAACCTCCGGCCGCGAGGGCGGGTTATCCAGCCGGCTCGGTCGGCTTCGAACATACCGGGCGGCCGTTTTCCCGCGCACGATCGACGTCCAGCATGAACAGGGGATCTGTGTGCACGGCGTCGCAGCCGTAGCCATCCTCATAGCCAAACGCAATCGCAAACATGCGGAAGCACAGCTTCGCCGACAGCGTGTGAACCACCAGCGCCGGGTCGAACCGGTCCCTGATACAGCCCACCGACGTGCCGGCTACGGCAAGCCGGCGTTCCGACTCGTGAAACAGAACCACGCCGCCATTCGACAAGATCAGGCCGCTGTCGAAACCGACGGTTGCCTTCTCGCGTCAAACGGCTGGTAGATCGAACGGCAGAGGCGTACCCTTGGTCACCGAAGCGCCGCCCTTCCGTTGTCAGCAAGGAAAACGCCTTGACAGCGCATTTCTACCCGATATCAACTACATCCGCCGCGTCCGCCACGACAACCTGAGCCTCCACCTAAATTTAGTGGACTAGTTTTCCCAGATTGATCATTTACGAAACAAGGAACCGGCCCTGGAAACCGATAATTTGACTGCAAAGGGATTGCTCAAAATCTGTGCATCACCGAAATCATCGCCGATCGAGCGTCGTCCGAGAAGAATATCCAGTCGTGACCGTCAGTGGAGATTAGCCGCCTCGCAAAGGTAAAATTTACGGTTGGACCGAGACAAAAAAACCGGGAAACAAACGAAACAGGGATTGGGGAAGAATGGCTCAGCAGGACATTCCGATTAAGGAACTTGTCGCAAAAATTGAACGTGGCGAAATTCGCCTACCGGAAATGCAACGCCAGTACGTGTGGCAGTCTACGCGGGTTCGTGACCTTCTAGATTCTCTTTATCGCGGCTATCCATCAGGAACGATATTGACTTGGGACACGGATGAAGGCGTTGCCACTCGCGCTTTCGCCATTGATCAATCACCGCCGGAAGCAACGCGGTTCCAATTGCTATTAGACGGCCAACAAAGGCTCACCTCCTTGTCAGCGATTTTACGAGGAGAACCAGTTTACGTCCGTGGTAGAAAACGACCAGTAGATATCCTCTTCAATCTCGACCATCCCGACGATTTGCAGCTGATCACGGAGGTGAATGAGAAGAACGATATCGACAGCTATGATGACGATACTGCCGATGCGACCGAGGATGAATTATTGCAACGTTTCGACAAAATGGCTTTTGTCGTTCATTCCAAGAAACTTGCTGCGAAACCACATTGGGTATCTGTGACGCACGTGTTCAAAGAGGGCAGTGACACGCCATTGCTCAAGGCAGCGGGCGTCACATCAATGGATGATCCTCGATACGATAAGTATGCAGCACGACTTAAGAAACTTCGTGACATCAAGGAATATGGATACCGGGTCCACGTTCTCGAACGGGATAAATCGTATGAGGAAGTCACGGAAATCTTTGTGAGGGTAAACTCACTCGGCGCAAAGCTTCGTAGTTCGGATCTAGCGCTGGCACAGATCA
This sequence comes from Rhodobacterales bacterium, assembly GCA_965219495.1. Taxonomy (GTDB): domain Bacteria; phylum Pseudomonadota; class Alphaproteobacteria; order Rhodobacterales; family CAZPXZ01; genus CAZPXZ01. Next base: position 3,698,855 of record OZ244777.1, on the reverse strand, counting down.
CGGCAAAATGGCGCGACTCCCTGAGGATCTTCCAAGAATTCGAACAAGAATGCTATTCTGATGGTTTCCCCCTAGACCTTTCGATCCATCTCAAAACACTCGTCGCATTTGCGACGGGTCAATCACGTTTTCGAGCCGTGGGTGGTCTGTCCCTCGAACGATTGCAGGAGGGTTGGAAGGATGCCCAGGAAGGCATGCGTTTCGCACTGAACTTTCTGCGCTCCAATGCGCGAATCGACAGTCCTGCACTCCTATCATCACCGTTTCTAGTCATCACGCTCGCAATGTACGGTCACCGCAAAGCTTATCAACTCTCGCCTGTAGAAGCGGACAATCTTCTACATTGGGTGCTGGCTGCGAACGCCAAGGCCCGGTACTCTCGAGGCTCTTCGGAGACATTCCTCGATCAGGACTTAGCGACAATGCGTCGGGGTGGTGATCTTCTCGCGCTCATTCAGCTCTTGAAGACACAGGTTGGACGTCTCGAAATTCTCCCGACAGACCTCGAAAATCGCAACAGCCGCAGCGCCTACTTCAAGACAATGTTCCTCGCTTTCCGGCAGCACAACGCGACGGACTGGCGCGACCAGCTCAAAATATCGCTCAAGCACGCTGGATCAAAGCACTCTTTGCAATTTCACCATTTGTTCCCGCAGGCGGTCCTTAAGCGCGCCCGCGTCGACCAGCAGTGTATCAACGACATCTGCAACTTGTCCTTCATCAGTGGCAGAACAAACCGAAAGATCAGCGACAAGGAGCCGAAGATCTATCTGCACGAAATCGTTGACAAACTAGGCGATCAGGCTTTGACGACACAGTGCATCCCCACCGACGACGCCCTCTGGAGCGTCGAGCGCTACGACGATTTTCTGACCTCAAGACGGAAGATTGTGGCCGACCGGCTGAACGCATTTCTCGGCGAGACCCCTCAATGACAGACACCAACCCCTATCCCGACGGCGCCGCGCAGGTTGACCAAAAGGAACTCGGCATCGACCGCGAAGCCCTCTGGGCTGCCGCTGACAAGCTACGCAGCTCAATCGACGCTGCTGAATACAAACATGTCGTTCTGGGGCTTATATTCCTAAAGTATATTTCGGACGCATTCGTAACGCGGCGGACCGCCCTTCGCGAAGAGTTAGAGGCTGACGGTCTCTCGGGTCAGAGCCTCAAACAACTCCTAGAGAGCCGCGATGAATACACAGCCGTGAATGTGTTCTGGGTGCCACCTGAGGCACGGTGGGCCGAAATACAGGCCAAGGGTAAGATCGCAACGGTGTCTGCTGGACACATCGGCAAGGGTGAAATGGTCAATTTGGCCCCCGTGACAGCATCACGGCATATAGGGCGATCCGCATGGAATGTCATGGCCTTTGCCACGGAAAAATCCTTCTGCGACAAGGAAATGGCGTCCATCAGGACGCCTGCATCATCGCATGAGGTCAGGAAGTCAGAAAATTGGCTACAGCGCAAACGCCTCTACATTAGAGCGGCAACCAATTCGAACAATTTTTCAGTTCCCGTATAAAATAGGCGCGAACAATTGATTGGAGCGAATATGAACTCTACGCATCTCTTGGATAGTTCAACTGAAAAGAGCTTGGGATTGCAGATCTATGAGAGGCTGCGATCAAAACTGATTAGCGGCAAATTTGTGCCAGGCAGCGCCGTATCGATTCGGAAGCTTGCCAAGGAGTACAAAGTCAGCGCCATGCCCGTCCGCGATGCGCTCAAACAGTTGTCCATCGAGGGCGCGCTGATTGGTGCCGCCAAGAAGGCCTATCGGGTCCCGGACCTGACATTCCAGCAGGCCGCCGATCTCTTCTTTGTCCGGGCTGTTCTGGAGGGCGCGGGAGCTGAAATAGCCGCGCAAAATTTGACCCCGAATGATATCGAGCAGCTCTATGCGATATCGAATAAAGTGGAGGTCGCTTGGCGCAACGAAGACGCTCATGCTCTTTTGAGCGCAAATTTCAGGCTCCATTCCACGGTCTATCGCAAGGCCGGCAATTTGGATCTGGCTGTGCTGGTGGAGAACATCTACATGCGAACCGGCCCGTGGCTGGCATCCGCAATCCGGCATCTCTCAACACATGATGACTGGCACGGCGAGCACAATTTGATCATTGAGGCAATCGCTCAGGGAGATCAGGCGAGGGCGCGCCACCTCATGGAAAATGATGCGCGCTGGGGGATGCGGCTATACCAGCGTCACGCAGAAAGATGATGTCCGGTCTTGTCTACATTTGCCCTTCTGATTGTGCTGCCATCCCGAGCGCCGTCCTGCTCCGAGACCATCGCGTGCCTGGAAATTGTTGTCGGGGAAGCGTACCTGCCGTTTGACTTTCGGGAAGCATCTGCGGAATCGCTTCAAGACTATTTCTTGATTGGGCGTAACTCATTGGACGCTTAGAGCTTGACCTAAAACTATTGAGTGGCTTCGACATGTGGTATTTTCCATACAGCATAAACACGAAATATGGAGAGCACCCATGCCTTGGAATGAAACCACTCGCGCTGAGTATAAGCGCCCCTCGTCTCGTTACGAGTCGGATTTGACGGATGCGGAATGGTCGCTGTTGGACCCCCATCTTCCGGGACCGGCTTCGAGTGGTCGTCCCCGCACCACGGACCTTCGGGAAGTCTTGAACGCGATCCTGTACATGGCCAGCACAGGTTGCCAATGGCGCGCCTTCCCCAAGGATTTTCCACCGTTTACGACGGTTCAGAACTATTTCTACGGCTGGTCGAAAGGGGGACGAATGGAGGTCGTTCTGGCGTCGCTTCGGCGGGCGGCGCGCCTCGATGCGGGACGCGCGGAAGAGCCGACGGCGGGTGCGATTGATCGCCAGAGCGCCAAGACCACCGAGAGCGGAGGATCGCGCGGTTACGACGCCGGCAAGAAGGTGAAGGGCCGCAAGCGCCACCTTGTGGTGGATACGGAAGGGAACCCGCTGACGGTTCAGATTCATGCGGCGAGCATTCAGGATCGGGACGGCGCGCCGGACGTGTTGGAAGAGGCGGCCGCGTGTTGCCCGACATTGCAGGCGTTGTTCCAAGGGTTTTGCGGTTCTCCCCCGCCGTTGGGTGGTGGAACGGACTCTTGCCTGGCTGAACCGCTGCCGACGATTGGCCAAGGACTTCGAGCGAACCGTCGAGAGCACCAAGGCGTGAGTGCTATGGGCTGCGGTGCGGCTCTTGGTCCGCCGCCTCGGGCGGCGCGTAAGTGCCTGTGCAACAATGGGTTAAATGGACTTGCTAAAGTTTTGATTCAGACACTTAGGGGATCTCTTGCGGGCGGACAAACCCGCGAGGATTCGCGAAGATCGCACCCATGAGTGTCAATTCGGATTTTACCTCTGCTGCGGGCGGGTTTTCGCTTCGCGAGGTCGTGGTTCGCCCGACGGTCGGGCTTGCCGAACTCCGCCGCTGGAACGCGCTGATGTCGGCGCATCACTATTGTTGTTTTTCTAATTATCTCGGCAAAAATAGGGCGAATTTTCCCAGATTGTTTCGCGTGCGAACTGTTGGATTAATTCGGGACAGCGTGATCAGGCTTCTTCTCCAGGCAGGGCGTCTTTCCAGTAGGCTGTCCGCCAGTAGAATGCCGTACGCACGATGCCGATTGTCCTTGTCCCTGGAACCGTAGCGAAGCCTTGCGCGTTCACGCGGCATCGAGCGCGTGACAACACCATCCGGCAGTTACGGAGCATTGCGAGAAACGCGTACGGTATATTTTGGGAAAAACGTGCCGAAATAATGTGAAATACAACAACTATCTTTGGTCGCATGGTTGTTCATTCGCGGCCTGCGGCATGTCGCGGCCCTGGGCGACGCATGGGTTGCGCTGGTGGGCTGGCAGGCTGCGGCGCTGACGCTGATGGCGCGGGACCGCTGGATCGGCTGGCATCCATCGTTGCAATTCCGCCGCTTGCGTTCGATTGCGCAGAATTCCCGTTTCCCGATCTTGCCGGACTGCCACCGGCGCAACCTGGTGTCGCGGGTGCCGGGGCTGAGCCTGCGGCGGCTGTCGGCGGACATCCGGGTGCGCTACGGCCACCCGGTACTGCTGGCCGAGACCTTCGTGAATTCGGCCCGCTTTGCGGGGACCTGCTACCGCGCCGCCAACCGGGGGCCGGTGGGCTTCACCCCCGGCTATGCGCTGTGTCCAGCGGCGGCGCCGCGCTGGGAGCATCATGGCTAGGCCTACCGTGTAGTCAATAATTGGGCTGGACAACTGGGAATTGGCCGTGTATATGACACGGCATGCTACCCCAGAATCAAATCCGCCGCACCCTGAGTGATTCGGCTTGCTGCGACCGGATTGCCCGGATTCTGTCGCAAGAGACCTTTGAGAGCCGAACGGCAGCGGGTCGCCGCATTTGCGCGGAGTTCGGCTTCGTGGACAGCCGAGGCCGGTTGCAGCTGGCGGGCTGCCTGAAGGCATTGAACGGGCTGGCGGCCAGTTCGGCGCGGATTGTCCTGCCGCCGCGGCAACGGCCGCCGCCTCGACCGACGCCGTGCCGGCTGGACGGCTTGCTGGCGCCGGCGGCGCCGGTTCCGGCGCGGTTGGCGGAGGTGCAAGGCCTGGAGTTGCTGGCGGTGGCTGACCGGCCGCAGCGGCGGATTTGGAACACGATGATCGCGGATGAGCATCCGCATGGGATGACGATCTTCGCGGGGTGTCAGATGCGCTATCTTGTGGCCTCCGCCCACGGCTATCTGGGGGCGGTGGGTTTTTCGGCTTCGGCGCTTCGGCTGGCGGCGCGCGAGCGGTGGATGGGGTGGAGCGGCGAACAACGCCGGGCGCATCTCGGGCGGGTGGTTTGCATGAGCCGCTTTCTGATCCGTCCGGGCATTGGGTGCGCGAATCTGGCCAGTCATGTCCTGGGTCGGGTGTTGCGCCGCTTGCCGCGGGACTTCGAAGAGCGCTACGGATACCGGCCCTGGCTGGTGGAGACGTTTGTTGGTCCGGAGCATGACGGCGGGTGCTTGCGGGCCGCCAATTTCCTTCGGATCGGGGAGACCGCCGGCCGGGGCCGCCAGGACCGCAGCCACCGGCATGCAAAAGCGGTGAAATCGGTCTACATGTATGCGTTGCGGTCGGACTGGCGGCGCCGGCTGGGGGTTCCGGATGTCGACCCGGCGCCGAGCCTGGAGCCGGGCGCGGGACTGGATAGCGAGGTCTGGGCCGGGAACGAGTTTGGAGGCGCGGCTTTGGGAGACAAGAGATTATCGGCCCGCCTGGTCAAGAGCGCCGGGTTGCTGGCGGCGTATCCGGGGCGGGCGATCCACGGCAACACACAGAGCGATGCGGCGGCGGTGGACGGGTACTACCGGTTTATCGAACAACCGGCGGACTCGGAGGTGACGGTTTCGAACATTCTGGCGCCGCACCGGGCGCGCAGCATTCAGCGGATGCGCAGCCAGGACACCGTGCTTTGCATTCAGGATGGCTCCGACCTGAACTTCGCCACCCGTCCGAACTGCGAGGGTCTCGGCATTATCGGACGCAACCAGACGGCGTCGAAGACTTTGGGTCTGCACCTGCACCTGACGCTGGCGGTGAACGCGCAGGGGCTTCCCCTGGGGGTGCTGCGTTGCGCGATGGACGCGCCCGCTGCCGACAGCGGGAAGCGGGCGGCAAACACGCGAAGCGATTCGGCGGGCAGCAAGACGCAGCGGTGGATCGATGGCCTTCACGATATCGCGGTCGCGGCGCGCGAACTCACCCGCAGCACGCGTGTGATCGGCGTCATGGATCGGGAAGCGGATTTTTTTCGACTGTTCGACGCACAGCGGCATCTGCGGCGGGTCGAGCTTTTGGTCCGCGCCAAACACGACCGCTGCCTGCATGCCAAGGGAAAAAAGCTGTTTGCGACGATGCGCGGCGGGGCTGCCGATGGACAGGTCAAAGTCGAGATCAAGGGATTGACGGAACGTCCCAAATCCAGTGGCAAGAAGGCGCGCCCGGCGCGTCGCAAACGCCTTGCGGCCTGTGAGCTCCGCTTCCGCAAGCTGCGCCTCCCTTCGACCTTGGCGGGGGCCGAACCGGTTGCGATGTCGGGGGTGCATATCGTCGAAACGGAACCGCCCGAAGGCGAGGACGCAGTCCAGTGGTTCCTGTTGACCAGCCTCCCCGTCGAAGACCGCACAACGGCTGCGGCAATCGTCGAACACTACCTGCAGCGCTGGCGGATCGAGGACTTTTTCCGGGTGCTGAAATCCGGCTGCCGGGTCGAGTACCTCGCCTTCCGCACTGCCGACCGGCTGCAACGCGCCATTGCCATCAACAGTGTGATCGCGTGGCGCATCATGTTGATGGCGCTTCTCGGCCGCCAGGTGCCGGAATGCGATGCCGAACTGATGTTCACGGATCACGAGTTGAGCTTTCTGCGGGATTATGCGGCGGAGGTCGGGCTGCCGCCTCCCGAACATCTTGGAGATGCCGTCCGCCTGGTGGCGAATCTCGGCGGTCATCGGCACCGGAAGCATGATCCTTCGCCGGGAAATCAGATCATGTGGCAGGGATACGATACTCTGTCAAAAGCCACATTGGGGCACCGAATTGGCGTTGCGGGAGCGACAAAACTCGCCATGGAGAACTCGGAATGAGACGTTGTTCGGGAATAGTTCTAGCTACTCGGTAGGGCTAGGCCAAGGAGATTTACATTTATGAACTGACCCCCGGCGCCCTGGTGGCGCTAAGCGCGCTCGACGAAGGCGGCGATTGGCGGGACCAGGGCGATCCCCGGCCGCTGAACCGCAAGCAGATGCACAGCCTGTTCTATTTCCCGAACATGGTGCCGGAGTTCCGCGGCCGGCAGGGCTGGCGCTATCCGCTGGCGACCCTGCTCGCCATCGCCGCCCGCCTGGCCGGATGCCGCGGCGTCACCGCCATCACCGAGTTCGCCGACCGCCCCACCCACCGCCAGTTGAAATCGCTGCGCGCCTACTACAGCCGCCGCCTTGACCTGTTCACCGCGCCGACCCTCACCCCCTTCCATAAGGTTCTGTCGCACCTGTCGGAAGACACACTCGAGCAAGCCCTGCGCCAGTGAACCGCGCAGTTCAGCGACCCGCAGGCGCAGCGGTGGCGATCGACGGCAAGGACATGCGCGGCGCATGTCGGAAAATCGAGGACGGCCGCTGCATCCTGGTGGCGGCGGTCGAGCACGCCTCCGGCACGGTGCTCGGACAGGAACGGGTGGAGGACCAGAGCAATGAGATTCCCGCCGTCCACAAGCTCGCCGAAGGGCTGCCCCTCGAAGGCCGCGCCGTCACCCTCGACGCACTGCACGTGCAATGCGAAACCGCCCGCAGCCTGGTCGAGGACCACAACGCCGACTACGTCTTGACTGCCGTCAAGGGAAACCAGCCGGAACTCCGCGAAGACCTCCGCGCCATCGACTGGCACGCCCCCGAATGCGTCGCCTCGGAATACGCCGAAATCGACAAGGGCCACGGCCGCATCGAAACCCGCCGATGCCGCGCTGTCGATCTCACCGGCGAAGAATGGAACGAGCACTGCCGCCTGCCGTTCCGCCAGCAGGCGGTGCGCATCGAACGACAGAGGCACATCCTCAAATCCGGCAAAATCACCACCGAAACCGCCTACTGCATCACCTCCCCCTCCCCAACCGGCCACTCTCCAGCGCCTACTCAGCCTGGTCCGAGGGCACTGGCAAATCGAGACCCGCCTGCATCACGTGCGGGATGCCACCGACGACGAAAACCGTTGCCGGGCGCATGTCCGCAACCTGCCCCGCAATCTCGCATGCACCGCCAACGCCGCCATCTCCATCGTCCGCCGTCTCGGCCAGTTCCAGTACCTGCCGCAGGTCCACCGCCATTCCGCATCCCGCCAGCAAGACGCCTTGAGCGCGGTCCAGAAACCGCTGCCGACCTGAGCCGCGCTCCCAAATCCCGCCCAACTGCGCGAATCCGTTCCGTGCCGCGCCAGCCAAGTGGTTGTCGGCCCCACCCGGCCAGAAAAAGCGCTTCGAATCCCGCGAATGCCGCAAACGAAAGCCCGGAACAGCCGAACGATTCGCCGCCGCACTGCCTATCCCGTCCCTCCCGCAGAAACACCAAACGGAAACTTCCCGGTCCCTTCGCTGTCCCGAAAAACAAGAACCGCCTTGGTCAATGCCTGAGAACGGCCAAATCGCGCCTAAAGCAGCCTGATATTGGCACTATGTATTCGGAGGAAATCGTGGCCCGAAATTTCAAGCCCTTGAAAGGCAAAGGGATACTCGCAAATTCGCGCAGAATTGCAGCGAAATCTGTCGAAGATCAGTCTTGCGTGAACAAGTCTCGCTTGGTTGACGCTTTTGCGTAAACAGGAAATGCGGGCCATGCTCCCAATTTTTCCAAATACGTACTGCTGGAAACATTCGGGGGAGCGGACACTCGCGGATGACCCCGCCGCATCTTGTCGGACGCTTGGCCTAGCAGCGCCAAATCGACGAGCTGCAATTGAAATCAGAACACCGGCAAGTTCGCGCGCTGCGAATGCAACAAGAATCTCGGACAATTGGCCTGTTTCCGGACGCGATGCCCAGCAAAGACGGGACACGCGGATCGAATTCTCCGCACGCGCCACCTGATTGCCCCTCGAGTCATTGATACCAGGATGCGTAGGTAAGCTGCCCAAATCTTTGCTACATTCACGCCTTCCCGTTTGGCCATGACCGTCGAATCGGTTCGGCGGAACCTCTTCAAGAATGTTGGTGCTTGCGATGCTAGAGGAAACCACATCCACCTCACCCGAGAGCGAAGGATCGTACGAACTGGGCGAGGATTCCTCGCCATTCCGCAAGCGTGTACGCGATGCCTGGCTGGCAGACGAGTTGGACACGATTCTGAAACTCGTCGCACAAGCTGCACTCTCGTCTGAAGACCGTCAGGCTATCGCGGCGCAAGCCACTCAATTGGTCAAGGATGTGCGAACAAGGAAGTCTCCCGGACTGATGGAGGCCTTCCTCAGCGAATACGGCCTTTCATCGCAGGAAGGCATCGCCCTGATGTGCCTTGCGGAGGCGCTGCTTCGGGTTCCGGACGCGCCCACCATGGACAGCCTCATCGCGGACAAGATCACGCCCGGCGCGTGGCGCCAACACATCGGCGCCTCCGATTCCCGCCTCGTGAACGCGACCACCTGGGCGCTCCTGCTGACCGGGCGCGTGGTTGAACAGGCCGAACTCGAAGGTCTCCAGCAAACATTCAGGGGCCTTCTCCGGAGGTTGGGGGAGCCGGTCATTCGCGCCGCCGTGAATCGCGCCATGCGTGAACTGGGAGACCAATTTGTACTCGCGACCGACATCGGGACCGCCTTTGAGCGCGCCAAGGCATTGGAGGCCAAAGGCTTCACCTATTCATATGACATGCTGGGCGAGGGTGCGCGCAACTTCGCGGACGCGGACCGCTATTTCGAATCCTACATTCAACTGGCGCGCGCCATGGAGGCCTTGCCGCGCGGTCCCGACTTCCGCGCGAATCCGGGTATCTCGATCAAGCTCTCCGCGTTGCACCCACGATATGAGTACGCGAAGCGGGACACTGCCGTGCGGGAGCTTGCGGACCGCGTGATCGAACTCTCCCAAACCTGCCGCAACCTCAAGATTGGCTTGAATGTCGACGCCGAGGAATCCGACCGTCTCGACGTATCGCTCGATATTTTCGAACGGGTGGTTTCCCGAAAGGAACTCGCCGACTGGCCCGGATTTGGAATCGTCGTTCAGGCCTATGGCCGGCGTGCATCGCCCACGATCGACTGGATCTATGACCTTGCCTGCCGCCATGACCGGCAGTTGATGGTCCGCCTGGTCAAGGGCGCCTATTGGGATACCGAAATCAAGCGCGCCCAGGTGCTCGGAATCGAAGGATTTCCGGTGTTCACGCGCAAGGCCAACACGGACATATCCTACATTTCCTGCGCGCGGCGGCTGCTTTCACTAGGGGACCGAATTTACCCGCAATTCGGCAGCCACAACGCACACACCGTTTCCGCGATCCTGCACATGGCGAAGCCTGGACAGAGTTTCGAATTCCAGCGGATTCATGGAATGGGAATTGCAGTGCATGAACTGGTGCTTGCGCGTCACAAGACCCGTTGCCGCATTTACGCCCCCGTTGGGGACAAGCAGGATTTGCTCGCCTATCTCGTGCGGCGCCTCCTGGAGAACGGCGCCAACAGTTCTTTTGTTCACAAGATCGTTGATACCAGAATTCCTCCGGAGGAGATCGGACGGGACCCGTTTCAAATCGTTGAAGAACATGGAGAGGCGGCCGCGAACCCGCGCATTGCCCGACCGGCGGAAATCTTCGGAAAAGGCCGCAAGAATGCCAAGGGGTGGGATATTGCGGATCCGATCACCGCGGTCCAGATCGAGAAGGATCGCGCGCCCTTCGCACACCATCGGTGGAGAGCCGAACCGCCGGTCACCAGACCCGGCACTACCGGCCGAACGCCCCGCACAATTGTCAATCCATCGAAAGCCGATGACATCGTTGGAGAAGTCATGGACATGACATCGGAGGACATCGACGTTGCCTATGGGGCTGCAACCCGGGGATTCGAAGAATGGGGAAGCCGCGCCGTGGAAGACCGCGCCCGGATCCTGGATCGGATTGCCGAACTCTATGAGGTGCACGCGCCGGAACTCATGGCCCTGGCTGCCCGGGAAGCGGGCAAGATCTGGATCGACGGCGTTGGCGAGATTCGGGAAGCAGTGGACTTTTGCCGCTATTACGCCAGCGAAGCGCGAAGATACGCCGCCGGGGGCCGCGACAAGGGACGCGGGGTGATCGTGTGCATCTCGCCCTGGAATTTTCCAATCGCGATTTTTACCGGCCAGATCGTCGCGGCCCTTGCGGCAGGCAACGCGGTCCTCGCAAAACCCGCGGGGCAGACAACCCTGATTGGGGCGCGAGCAATTCAGCTCATGCACGAAGCCGGCGTCCCCGGCGAGACTGTTCAACTCGTTCCGGGCTCCGGCGGAGCCCTGGGGGGACGCCTCGTCTCGGACCCGCGTCTTGCCGGCGTATGCTTTACCGGATCCACAGAGACCGCTCGCCTTGTCCATCGCGCCATGGCGCACAATTCTCCCCCGACTGCACCACTGGCCGCGGAAACCGGCGGGCTCAACGCCATGATCGTTGACTCGACCGCGCTGCCGGAGCAGGCGGTACTGGACATCATTGCGTCCGCATTCCAGAGCGCCGGGCAACGCTGCTCTGCGCTCCGCGTGCTGTACATCCAGAAGGATGTCGAAACGGAGTTGATGGACATGCTCTGCGGGGCAATGGATACGCTGTCCATCGGGGACCCCTGGCTTCTGTCCACGGACATCGGTCCCCTGATCGACGCGAGCGCCCGGGCATCCATTTCGGAATATTGCGAGGATCAAAAGCGGCTCGGGCGCCTGATCCACGAGGTTGCCGCCCCGAAAGACGGTAATTTTCTCGGACCTCTTGCATTCCGAGTGAACGGAATCGAAGAAGTCGAACGCGAAGTATTCGGGCCGGTTCTGCATGTCGCCACCTATGCTTCCGACCAACTGGATGAAGTGGTCGATCGGATCAATCGGCGAGGTTACGGACTGACCCTGGCAGTTCACAGCCGGATTGAACGCAGAATTCACCAGGTTCTGAGTCGGGCGCACATTGGCAACATGTATGTGAACCGAAACCAGATCGGCGCCGTTGTCGGCTCCCAGCCATTTGGCGGAGAAGGATTATCCGGAACCGGTCCCAAAGCCGGCGGTCCTCACTTTGTCGGAGGTCTGCTCGCCAGTCCGCCGCTGCATCTGCCTTCCGAGCCGGAGTATCGAACGGATACCGAACCGGTTTCGACTGCGGCGATACAGGACGCGATCAACCGGGTGAAACGACAGCAACCCCGGTTCACGAACGTCGACGGCATTCGGTCAACGGCAAACTCCTTGCTGGCGAAACTGAACGGTCGGCTCAACGGTTCCGTTCAAACGGCGCTTGAGGGCGCGTGCAGTCTGGACATGGACGCCGTCGACCTTCCGGGACCGACCGGAGAAACCAACCAGCTCTCGCATCATCCTCGCGGAGTATTCCTTTGCGTGGGCACGTCCGAACCGTTCTCCGCGCTGATGCACGCGCTCCCGGCGGTTGCCCTTGGGAATTGGGCGGTCGTTGTCTCCTCCGATGCGGCCAACCTCAACAACGCGGCACAGTCCTCGGGACTGCCGATCGTGGCGGTCGAAGGCGCCCCCCCGGAAGCTGAATCCGTCCTGCTGCTGGAAGGCATTGCCGGGGTCTGCGCAAGCGGGCCGGAGGAGAGGCTCCGATCCTACCGCATCGCGCTCGCAGACCGCGAGGATGAAATCCTTCCGTTGATTTCCGGATTGGCCTCGCCGGAGAAGTTCGTGCACGAAAGATCGATATGCGTCGACACAACTGCGTCCGGCGGGAACGCTTCGCTCATGGTGGAAGCAGAAGATTGACCGGAACCCCGAGCCAGTGTTCAACCCGACGTGAAACCTGATCATTCGTGGCGCGCAAGAGACGACAGCGCGGCCGGGACGAACGGGGAAATCTCTGCTGTGCCGAAAGCATTTGTCGCTTGATGGCCGCGTCTCTTTTCGCAACGGCCGCTGTTGACGAGGTCCATCGCCCGGTGGAGGGCGCGTCATGCCAGGCACGGAAGGCAATTCGCCCGGTCGGCGGGTGGCATGCCTTGCCATACTTGGACTTTATCTCGCCCAAAGATCGCCAATTTTCGCAGGTTAGCTTTCGTTACTTCCCAGTGTGAGAAGAGTACGCTGCGGAAAAATCGTTCCGCTTGAGGAAAACAATATTGGAGTTCGCAAATGTTTCGTTCGTTCTTTCTCGACCGGCAATGGATGCACTGGTCGGTTGCCGGCACGGCCATCATCCTCGCCGCCACTTGGTACAAGGTCCAGCTTGACGTCAAGATAAATGTGTGGTTCGGCGACTTTTACGACACGCTCCAGATAGCTCTCACATCTCCCGGAGAGGTAACCTTCGAGGAATTCTTCGGAAAGATCCTCACTTTCGCGGGGATCGCCGGCATTTATATCGTAGTTGCGGTCTTGCTCGAGTTCTTTGCACGCCACTATGTTTTCCGCTGGCGCACGGCGATGAACAACTATTACATGTCGTACTGGCATATGGTGCGGCATATCGAAGGAGCCGCGCAGCGGGTACAAGAAGACACCATGCGTCTTGCGCGCATTCTCGAAGGACTCGGTGTCGCCTTCCTCCGGTCGATCATGACGCTGATCGCCTTTCTCCCGCTACTCTGGGGTCTAAGCAAGCATGTCGGCGAACTTCCGTGGATCGGCGAAGTGGACCACGCTCTCGTCTATCTGGCGGTCCTGTCCGCCGCAGCGGGAACTGTCCTGCTTGCAGTGGTCGGAATCAAGCTGCCGGGACTAGAGTTCAATAACCAGAAAGTGGAAGCCGCCTATCGAAAGGAACTTGTCTATGGAGAGGACGAGGGCGAACGCGCGGCTCCGCCGACAGTGGATGAACTTTTCAGTCACGTGCGCCGCAATTATTTCCGGCTCTTCAAGCACTACCTGTATTTCGACATCGCCAAGTGGTCGTACTTGCAGTTCACCGTGGTGGTCCCTTACATCGTGCTCGGCCCGACAATTGTTTCAGGGGTCATCACATTGGGAATCCTGCAGCAGATCCTGCGCGCGTTCGATCGGGTGGAAGGCTCGTTTCAGTTCTTCGTCCACTCCTGGGGAATCATCGTCGAACTCATTTCGATTTACAAACGGCTCAAGGCATTCGAAAGGTCAATCCGCCATGCGAGAGGAACCGGACCGGCAACGGGAATCCCGCTCGCAGCCAGTTGAAATCGGGAATTCGGACGCGACTCCTGTTTCAGCCATCGTCGGCCACCGGAACCGATGGCCGGCCGCTCATCTCGCGCCCTGGTTCGTGCGGGGCCTAAAACAGGAGCAGGTCCGAATTCACCGGCCTTCGCAAAATCCATTCGCAGGACTTCGCCGCAACGCGCCCGACCGCAGAAAAGATTGAAATGCGAGACAAATGCTTCCGGCGCCGGGCGCAACCTATCCCGCGCGATGCGCGCATGCGCAATCGATGCAGGCGTCAAGAAAATGCCTCGATTTGTTCTTGGACTGCGGACGTTGCGCCCCAGTTCGCAGTGATGGCGCGATTCCGAATTAGTCGGCACTGTTTTCCGCCGCGGCGAGAAACTTGTCTGCTTCCAGCGCGGCCATGCAGCCAAGTCCGGCCGCCGTCACCGCCTGCCGGAATATGTGATCGGTCACGTCGCCCGCCGCAAATACGCCGGCAACCGTCGTGGCCGTCGAGTCCGGTTCCGTCACCACATAGCCGCCGGAGTGGGTTTCCAACTGGTCCGACACCAGTTCCGTCGAAGGCGTATGCCCGATGGCGATGAACACGCCCGCGCATGAAATTTCCTTGCCTTCTCCCGTGTGCACGTTCCGCAGCCGGACACCGGTCACGCCAAGCGGCTCTTCCTCCCCCAGCACTTCGTCCAAGACGTGATTCCACGCCACTTGAATCTTCGGATTGGACAAGAGCCGGCCCTGCAGGATTTTCTCCGCGCGCAACTCCTCCCTCCGGTGCACCAAGGTTACCCTCGTCGCAAAATTGGTGAGAAACAGGGCCTCTTCGACCGCGGTATTTCCTCCGCCGACCACGACGACTTCCTTGTCCCGAAAGAAGAAACCGTCGCAAGTTGCACAGGCGGATACCCCGAACCCCTTGAATTTCTCCTCCGAGGCAAGACCAAGCCACTTTGCTTGCGCGCCCGTCGCAAGGATCAGCGCCTCGCAAATATAGGAGGTTCCGCTATCGCCGCGTACCTGGAAAGGCCGGCTCGAAAGATCTATTTCTTCGATGTGATCCGTCACCATCTCCGTTCCCATGGCTTCCGCATGTTCCCGCATCAGCACCATGAGATCCGGCCCCTGGACATTCGCATATCCGGGATAGTTCTCGACATCGGTCGTGATGGTCAACTGACCGCCCGGCTGGATTCCCTCCACAACCACGGGATGAAGCATGGCCCGTGCCGCGTAGACTGCGGCGGCGCAACCTGCAGGGCCGGAACCGAGAATCAGGACACGCGCCCGCCGTTCATCCGCCATCGATTGCAACTCCCGACCTCAAGACTCCGATCAGCCTGCTTGCGACGGGGGCCTGCTGAAACCCGCCTTCCCCCGACCGGCGGTTCGCCAAATCCCGCGGGACCCCAAATTGCAGCGATCGACAAGTTCGGCCGCCAGAAAATTCCCCGAATTGCAGCCGCCCTCGCTCGGGGATTCGGCGCGGTCGGGAGGCGGTGGCGAAATGAGCGCGCCCGGCATTGAACATGCCGGGCGCGCGCCGTTCCTATGCCCGGATTCCCGAATCACAGCGCCTGATCGGTGACTGCATGGCTCCAGGCGCCCTCCGGGGCAGCCGTGATGACCGGGTCGGAGCCGCCAGCGAGCAGCGTCGCGACGGTCCGCTCATAATCGGCGGGGTCAAGCGCACCGTTCGAACCGGCCGTGAGCTTGGCAATTTCACCCATCATGCGCTTCTGGTGCCGCTCGGTCTGCGCTCCAGTTGCATCGTTATCCAGGACGATTTCGGCGGCTTCGTCCGGATTCTCCTCGGCATATTTCCAGCCCCGCATAGAGGCGCGAACGAAACGCACCATGCGATCGACAAATGCCGGATCGTCCAGGCTTTCTTCAAGAACGTAGAGCCCGTCCTCGAGCGTGGAAACACCCTGTTCCTCGTACTTGAAAACCACCAGGTCATCCGGGCCGAGTCCGGCGTCGATGACCTGCCAGTACTCGTTGTACGTCATGGTCGAGATGCAGTCGGCCTGCTTGTTCAGAAGCGGGTCGACATTGAAGCCCTGCTTCAGCACGGTTACGCCATCGCTTCCACCTTCGGTCGGTATGCCGAGCTGGCTCATCCAGCTGAGGAATGGATACTCGTTACCAAAGAACCAGACCCCGAGGGTCTTGCCCCGAAAGTCCTCGGGCGAAGTGATGCCGGTATCTTTCCGGCAAGTGAGCATCATTCCGGAACTCTTGAAGGGCTGCGCGATGTTCACCAGCGGAAGCCCCTTTTCCCGAGACGCAAGCGCCGAAGGCATCCAGTCGATGATCACGTCCGCGCCGCCGCCCGCAATTACCTGCGGCGGCGCCACGTCCGGACCGCCTGGCTTGATTTCGACTTCAAGCCCTTCGTCCGCGTAGTAGCCTTTTTCGTCGGCAACGAAATATCCGGCAAATTGTGCCTGCGTTACCCATTTCAGCTGCAATGCAACCTTGTCCGCGGCTTCCGCCGCTCCGATGCCGACCGCCAGCGCAAGCAAGGCAATCGGACCCAAGTACTTCTTCATGTTCAGTTCTCCTCCTTTTGAAAACGCGTGAATTTCGCCGGCTGATTCCAGGAATTCAGCCCCTTTGCGAAGGATGCCAAAACGTGACGGTTCGCTCCACAATTGCCACCGCTCCGTAGAATGCGCAACCGGCTATGGCCGCCACCGCGATCTCGGCCCAAACCATGTCCAGCGCGAGGCGCCCGACCTCCGTTGAAATCCGGAAACCCATGCCCTTGATGGGCGAACCGAAGAACTCGGCGACGATCGCGCCGATCAACGCCAGCGTCGTGCAAATCTTCATCCCGTTGAAAACAAACGGCATTGCCGCGGGCAGGCGCAACCCGAACAAGGTCTGCCAGTAGGTCGCGCTGTAGGTCTTGACCAGGTCCCTCTGCATGGGCTCGCTGGCCTGAAGCCCCTGCACGGTATTCACCAGCATGGGAAAGAAAACCATCGCCACTACGACCGCCGCCTTGGACTGCCAGTCGAAACCGAACCACATGACCAGAATAGGCGCTGTCCCGACAATGGGAAGCGCCGCCACGAAATTGCCGAGCGGCAAGAGCCCCCGCTTCAGGAAAGGTGAGCGGTCCACGGCAATCGCTGTCAGGACGGCTGCGCCGCAGCCGACCGCGTATCCGGACAACGCCGCCTTGATGAACGTCTGGACAAAATCAATCCAGAGCGTGTGAAGGGAATTTGAGAACGTCACCGCGATCGCGGTAGGAGCCGGAAGAATGACCGGAGAAACCCCGAGGCCGGAAACCAACCCTTCCCAGAGGACGAACATGGTCGCCCCAAACAGAACCGGCACCACGAACCTCGCCAGCCGCGACGCCGACCTCCGTGCAATGATGATGTTGGCGCGCCAGGCGCCGCCCCAGATCAGGAGTACGGCGATGACGCCGATCATCGGACAAATCCGAGCTTGCGGAGCACGCGGTTCTGGGCGAGTCCAACGCTCCCGATCAGAATTGCGGCGAGGATCGCAGCGCCGAAGAGAGCCGACCAGATCATCACCGTCTGCCCGTAATAGGAGCCGTTCAGCAACCGGGCCCCCAGGCCACCTTCCTGGTTGATCGGCAACTCTGCGACAATCGCGCCGACGAGGCTCGCCGCAATCGCCACCTTGAGCGAAGGAAAGAGGAACGGAAGCGAGGCCGGCACCCGAAGCTTCCAGAACGTCTGCCACCGGCTGCCATTGTAGGTTTTCAGCAAGTCCATTTGCATCGCATCAGGCGACCGGAGTCCCTTCACCATTCCCACCACCACGGGAAAGAAGCTCAAATAGGCGGAGATGACCGCCTTCGGCAGCAGCCCGGTTACGCCAAGCGCGCTCAAGACCACCACAACCATCGGCGCGACAGCCAGAATGGGAATGGTCTGAGTCGCGATGACCCATGGCATTACCGCAAGATCCATCGCCCGGTCATGCACGATTCCGACCGCAAGCAGGATGCCGAGAGCCGTGCCAAGCGCGAATCCCAACAAGGTGGTCGAGAGGGTGATCCAGCAGTGAAGTACCAGGCTGCGCTTCGAAGTAATCTTCTTCTCGATGGTCGTCTCCCACATGTCCACGCCGACCTGGTGGGGAGCGGGAAGCTTTGGACGATTCTGTTGCATGGTGTCGACCAGAATTTCCTGGAACCCCGGCGATGCGCCGGCGCGCTCGGCCTGATCCAGAGTCCAGGTCGAATTCAGAATCACGGCGAAAACGTACCAGGCGACGAGTATCACGCCGATAATGGTGACGAGCGGCCCCGCCACCCGCCAGATCCGCCCGGGCAGGGCGCCCGCTGCTGCTCCGCGGCCGTCAGTCATCATCTCGGTGACCCGCGCGCAATCCTACCCTCACCCGTTGCGCCACTTCGATGAACTCCGGGGAAGCACGCACGTCCAGCGGGCGCTCCGGCGGAAGCGGGCTCTCAATTACATCGGTGATCCGCCCGGGGCGGGGAGACATGACCACAATTCTGGTCGAGAGGTATACCGCTTCCAGAATGGAATGCGTGACAAACACGATGGTCTTGCCGGTTCGCCGCCAGAGATCCAGAAGCTGCTCGTTCAGGTAATCCCGCACGATCTCGTCGAGGGCGCCGAAAGGTTCGTCCATGAGCAAGATGTCGGCGTCGAAGGCCAGCGCCCGTGCGATCGAAGCCCGTTGCTGCATCCCGCCGGAGAGTTGCCAAGGGAATCGCTTTTCAAACCCGGTCAATTCCACCAGCTCCAGCACCCGGCGTACCCGTTCGGCCATTTCCTCGCGGCTGTATCCCATGATTTCGAGCGGCAGCCGGACATTGCGCTCGATCGTCCGCCACGGATAGAGGCCAGCCGCCTGGAACACGTACCCATAGGCGCGTGCCTGCCGCGCTTCTTCGGGCGGCATGCCGTTCACGGTGATCGCGCCTTCGGTAGGCTGCTCGAGTGCGGCGATGACCCGAAGCAACGTGGTCTTCCCGCATCCGGAGGGGCCGATAAAGGAAACAAACTCACCCTTGCCGACGCTGAGGTCGACATTCGTGAGCGCGTGAATCGGGCCGTCGTCCGTCTGGAACGTCAGCCCCAACCCTTCCGCCCGGATTACCGGCTTACTGTTCACGATTTGGGCTGCCTTCCATACCCGGTTTTCCGCACGAACCCGGCCTCACCGCCGACGGCCACTCCTGTCCACAACCGGGCGGATTCCCCCTCCATCAAATGCCGGCCGGAATGTTCAGCGGATCGCGGTCGATGCCTCTCGGACGGTTCAGTTCCTTCCACTTCGAAAGCGCCGCGTGGGCGGCGGGGAATGGCGGGCGCGGAACGAATTTGCCGCGCCCCGGTTGCGGCCGGCTGTTCTTGCCGTAAGTCCAGATCACTTCCCCGCGGGAAATCGTATGACGCGCCTGCGCGCTGACTTCGAACCCTTCGAATACGTTGTAATCGATGATGGATTTCTGGATCGACGGGTGAATGGTCTTGGAAATCGTCGGATCCCAAACCGTGATATCGGCATCCGCGCCTTCGACGAGAGCACCCTTCCCGGGGTAGATGTTCAGGATCTTGGCGATGTTGGTAGAGGTCACCGCCACGAACTCGTTCAGCGTCAGGCGCCCGGTTTCGACGCCAGTGGTCCACAGCACGGCGAGGCGTTCCTCCAATCCGCCGGTGCCGTTCGGGATCCTCGTAAAGTCACCGTCTCCCATATGCTTCTGTTCGGTGGTGAACGCGGCATGGTCCGTGGCCACCACCTGGAGCGACCCCGCCTGCAGTCCCGCCCAAAGGCCGTCCTGGTGATCCTTGCTTCGGAATGGCGGCGACATCACGCGCCGGGCGGCGTGTTCCCAGTCCTTGTTGAAATACTCGCTTTCGTCGAGGGTCAGGAACTGGACCAGCGGCTCGCCGTAGACCCGCATGCCCTTCTGCCGCGCCCGCCGGATTGCTTCGTGCGCCTGTTCGCAGGAAACATGGACGATATAGAGCGGTACATTCGCGGCGTCCGCGATCATGATGGCGCGGTTGGCGGCTTCGCCTTCCACCTCGGGAGGCCGGGAGTAGGCGTGACCTTCCGGTCCGGTGATTCCCGCCGCCATATACTTGGCCTGCAATTCGGCGACGATATGCCCGTTCTCGGCGTGAACCATCGGCAGCGCGCCCAGTTCGGCGCAACGCTTGAAGGAAGCGAACATCTCGTCGTCTTCGATCATCAGGGCACCCTTGTACGCCATGAAGTGCTTGAACGAGTTGATTCCCATATTCACCGCTTCGGCCATCTCGTTGAACACCTGTTCATTCCAGCCGGTAATCGCCATGTGGTAACCGACATCCGCGCAAATCTGCGGCGCCGACTTCCGGTGCCACTCGTTGATCGCATTGACGATCGACCCATCCTCGCCCGGCAGACAGAAATCGACCAGCATCGTGGTGCCTCCCGCGGCGGCTGCCCAGGTGCCGGACTCGAATGTCTCGGCGGCGTTGGTGCCCATGAAAGGCATCTCGAGATGCGTGTGCGGATCGATCCCTCCCGGAATGACATATGCGCCATTTGCGTCGACCACCTCGTCTCCCTTCAGATCTTGGCCGATTTGCCGGATCTTCTCGCCTTCGATCAGGATGTCGGCCTTCCAGGTGCGATCGGCGGTAACGACCGTTCCGCCCTTGATGACTCTGGTCATAGGTTCCTCTCCTCAATTCCGCTTACCGCAGGGCCTAATCCGCCACGATCTCCGCTGTTTCAAGTACGGCGTGAAAGAGCACGTTCACACCCGCCTCGGCCCATTCCGGATAGATCTCCTCCGCTTCGTTATGCGAAAGTCCGTCCACGCAGGGGCACATGATCATTGCGGTCGGCGCCACCCGGTTGATCCAGCAGGCGTCATGGCCGGCGCCCGAGATAATGTCGCGATGGGAGTAGCCCAATCGTGCGGCTGCCCGGCGCACCGTCTTCACGCAATCCTCGTCAAACGTCACCGGGTCGAAATGACCCACCTTCCCGATCTCGATCTTGATTTCCAGTTCGCGTGCAATCCTCTGGGCGCCTTCGCGGAACCGGGCTTCCATGGATTCCTGCGTTTCGAAACTCGGCGTGCGGAAGTCCGCCGTGAACACCGTCCGCCCCGGAATGATGTTGCGGCTGTTCGGATAGACGTCGCAATGCCCGACCGCTCCCACTGCATCCGGCTGTTCGCTCATGGCGATCTCGTGAACGAGTTCGGTGATCCGGGCCATCCCGAGTCCGGCATTCCTGCGCATCGGCATCGGCGTCGAACCGGTGTGGCTCTCTCTCCCGGTCAGCGTGACTTGCAGCCAATTCAGGCCCTGCCCGTGGGTAACCACCCCGATGTCCTTGCTTTCCACTTCCAGAATGGGACCCTGCTCAATATGCAATTCGAAAAACGCATGCATCTTGCGCGCACCTACTTTTTCGTTCCCGAGCCAGCCGATACGGCGAAGTTCATCGCCGAACTGCTTGCCTTCCGCGTCCTCGCGATCGTAGGCCCACTGCAAAGTATGCATGCCCGCAAACACGCCCGAGGCGAGCATGGGCGGGGCAAACCGGGTGCCCTCTTCGTTTGTCCAGTTGACGATCACGATCGGATGGCGCGTGGAAATCGCGAGGTCGTCCAAGGAACGCACGATTTCAAGCGCACCCAAGACACCCAGGACGCCGTCATATTTTCCGCCGGTGGGCTGGGTATCGAGATGGCTTCCGGCGTAAACCGGCAAGGCGTCGGGATCGGTTCCCGGGCGGTAGGCGAACATCGTGCCCATCCCGTCCAGGCCCATTTCGAGGCCCGCCCCCTCGCACCACGCCTGAAACAGCGCGCGGCCCTCCGCGTCGGAATCGGTCAGGGTCTGCCGATTGTTGCCGCCGGCAACGCCAGGGCCGATTTTCGCCATCTCCATAATGCTGGACCAGAGGCGTTCGCCATTTACCTTCAGATTGCCCGCAGGTTCCGGCATTTTCCCCTCCGTCGTCCTGTAAGTCCGCGTTGCGGCGCCTCGCGCAACCGCGGAATAATCGGTATCGTGTTTGACCTTTTGGTCAAGATTCAGACTAACATTCAGGTTGGCGGGGTCAAGCGGGACAGCGAGAATGGCGCGAGCAGCAGCGACCAAGAACCCGACACGCATCCAGCGGGAAAATACCGAAGCGATCCTGGGCGCGGCCCTGGAGGTGTTCTCGACCTATGGGTTCCGCGGATCCACCATCGACCAGATCGCCGCCCGCGCCGGCCTTTCGAAACCGAACCTGCTTTACTATTTCGACGGCAAGGAGGCGATGCATTCGGCCCTTCTCGAGCAGTTGCTCGACACCTGGCTGGAGCCGCTACGCAAGCTCGACCCCGGCGGGGATCCTGCCGAAGAAATCGTCCGCTATGTCCTGCGCAAGCTCGAAATGGCCCGGGATTTTCCGCGGGAGAGCCGCCTCTTCGCGAACGAAATACTCCAGGGCGCACCGGTAATTCATTCCTACCTCACCGGTCCCCTGAAGGATCTCGTCGACAGTGAGGCGGACGTGATTCAACAGTGGATCGACGAAGGCCGGATTGCGCCGATCGACCCTCGCCACCTGATTTTCTCGATCTGGGCGACTACCCAGCACTATGCCGACTTCGATGCGCAAGTGACATCGGTGCTCGGAGAAAAGAGAGCCGAGACCCGATTCGAGGACGCCCGCGCCTACCTCACGAGGCTGTTCCGGCAGCTTCTTCGTCCTTGAGAAGGATCAGGAGCGCGATCACGGTCGCCGCAATTCCCGGGAGGATCCGGATCTCCGAAGCCGGATGTCCGAGCGCGAATTCCCAAACGATCACAAAACTCGGCGTCAGGTAGGTATACGCCATGACCTTCGCGGACGGCAGCCGCAGGGACGAAAACTGCAACAAGAGAAACGAGACGGCGCTGGCAAAGACCGCAAGATAGAGAATTGCGATCCAGACGATGGGCGGCAACGAAAGCCAGTCCGTCGCAAGCATCTCGCGGAACCCTAGGATACAGAGAAGGATCAGGCCGGCGAGAATAGTCCCGAGGCTGAAAGCGGCCATCGGCTCGCCGCGATAGAGCCGCCGGACCATGGGCGTATATAAAGCATGGCAAACGGCGGCGCCAAAGAACACCATCTCGCCGTACCCAATTTCGAACGCGATCAGCGCCGCCAGGTCGGCGCGAAAGATGACCCAGATCGCTCCCGCCGCCGCGACCAGCAGCGCAACGGCCATTCGGGGAGTCGTGAGCTGGCGCAACAGCAAGTACCCGAAGCCCGCCGCCATCAACGGCGCCAAGGTGAGAACCGCGCTTGTCGAAACGGGGGACGCAGTCTTCAGTGCTTCGAACATCATCACGAAATAGCCGATGAAGAGCGTGCCGAGAACAAGGAACCGCCAGGGTGCGCGAAAGTGTTCGCGCCTCGTTCCCCCGCCGAATGCCGCAACCGCGCCAATTATGATCGCGGCGAGGCAAAATCGCACCGCATTCAGGGCGGAAGGCGCCACTTCGTTCGCGACGAGGCTGCCCAGGCTAAACGACCCGGCGATCAACGCCGAGAAGACCAGCATTGCGAGGTGGCCTTGCGAGGTGGCACTCAACCTGCGCACGGCGCCCGGGCCGGGATCCGGCGCTTATGTCGCAGCAGCGCACATCCTGTTGTTCGGATGCGTGGTCCAGTCGCCATGCGCGCCCTGCACTACCGCGCCGGTGCGCAAGTCAACTTCTCCAGGCGCAAGTTCTTCCATCGTAATGCAGTCTTCGACCGGGCATACATTGATGCACAGGTTGCACGCGACGCATTCCTCATCGATGACCTCGAAGGCCCTCTCCTCCGTCATCCGTATCGCCTGGTGAGAGGTATCCTCGCAAACCGCGTAGCAACGTCCGCACTTGATGCAGAGTTCCGGATTGATTCGCGCCTTGGTGACATAGTTGAGATTGAGGTACTGCCAATCGGTTACATTGGGGACGGCGCGGCCCACGCATTCGCCGACGCTCGAAAACCCCTTGGCGACCATCCACTGCTCCAGCCCCGAGATCATTTCCTTGACGATCTTGAACCCGTACGTCATGACCGCCGTGCAGACCTGCACATTTCCGGATCCGAGCGCCAGGAATTCCGCGGCGTCTCTCCAGGTGGTCACGCCTCCGATTCCGGAAATCGGCAGGTTGGCGGTTTCTTCGTCGCGCGCGATCTCGGCGACCATGCAGAGCGCGATCGGCTTGACCGCGGGTCCGCAATAGCCGCCGTGGCTTCCCTTGCCGTCTATGCACGGTTCCGGGCTGAAATTCTCGAGGTTCACCGAGGTGATCGAACTCAGCGTGTTGATCAGCGAGACCGCATCCGCGCCGCCCTCCTTCGCCGCCCGGGCGGGAAAGCGAATATCCGTGATGTTCGGGGTCAGCTTCACGATGACCGGCATCCGCGTATGCGACTTGCACCAGCGGGTTACCATGGTGATGTAGTCCGGGACCTGGCCGACTGCCGAGCCCATGCCCCTTTCGCTCATTCCATGCGGACAGCCGAAATTGAGTTCGACGCCGTCGGCGCCGGTTTCCTCCACGAGCGGAAGAATCTGCTTCCAGCACTCTTCTTCGCAGGGCACCATCAAGGAAACGACTACCGCGCGATCGGGATACTCCCGCTTGATGATCTTGATGTCCCGAAGGTTCGATTCGAGCGGCCGGTCGGTGATCAGTTCGATATTGTTCAGGCCCAAGAGCCGCCGGTCTGCGCCCCAGACTGCGCCATAGCGTGGACCGTTCACATTTACGATCGGCGGACCGGCTTCACCGAGCGTCTTCCAGACAACGCCGCCCCAGCCTTCCTGGAAGGCGCGGCGGACATTGTACTCCTTGTCCGTCGGCGGCGCGGAGGCCAGCCAGAACGGATTCGGGCTCTTGATGCCCGCAAATTCCGTCGTGAGATCGGCCATGTTCGGATCCTTTCGTCATTGCCCCCGGATCGGGGTCCCGGGCGATTCCCAATCACCCCAGAAGAGTCGCATGCATGTCCTCGGCGGCGTCCCGGCCTTGCGCCACCGCCGTCACCGTCAAGTCGTCCCCGTCCGCCACACAGTCGCCGCCGGCCCAGACTCCGCGGATGGAGGTTCGCCCATGCGGGTCAACGGAAATTTTGCCGTTGTCGATCGCGAGTTCTTCCGGCACGCCTTCGATTCTTTGCCCGATCGCCTTCAGCACCTGATCGGCTTCCATCGTCAGGGACTCTTCGGACCCCTCGATCCTGCCGCTTGCGGTGTCGGTATAGGCGAATGCCACTCTTACACCGCCATTCCGTCTATCGATCTCCTGCGGCTGCAGATTGCAGAGGATCCGTACGCCCTTGGACGAAGCGAGTTCCTGCTCGTAGCCGGAAGCGCTCATGGCTTCCCGGCCACGGCGGTAGGCGATCGTAACGTCCTCCGCTCCGAGCAGCCGCGACTGCACCGCAGCATCCACTGCCGTCATGCCACCGCCGATCACCACGACTTTTCGTCCCACCGGAATATCCGTTTTGTCTTCCGACTGGCGCAAGTCGGCGATAAACCGCACCGCGTCTTCCACGCCCGGGCGATCCGCCCCTCGCACACCGAGTTGGTTCACGCCATCCATGCCAATTCCGAGAAAGACCGCATCGTACCCGGCCGTCAACTCCGCAAGGGAAACTTCCTTCCCCAGCCCCCGCCCGTAACGCACGGTGATTCCGCCAATTCCAAGAAGCCAGGAAAGCTCTTCCTGGGCAAAGTCGTTCACGGTCTTGTAGGCGGCGATCCCGTATTCATTCAGCCCGCCACCTTTCTCTTTCGCCTCGAATATCTCAACGTCGTGCCCCTTCATCGCCAGGCGGTGCGCACAGGCGAGACCGGCCGGTCCCGCCCCCACGACGGCCGCCTTTTTCCCGCTCGACGCTTCCCGAACGTACGGGTGATCGTCCTCCCCCATCAGCCTGTCGGTGGCGAAGCGTTGAAGCCGGCCGATCTCTACCGGCTTTCCCTCGCTCGCTTCCCGAACACAGGCTTGCTCGCAAAGGTCTTCCGTCGGGCACACGCGCGCGCACATGCCTCCAAGGATGTTCTGGTCAAAGATCGTCCTGGCCGCCGCTTCCGGCGTTCCGGTGCCGATCTGCCGTATGAAGAGTGGAATATCGATGGTCGTCGGGCAGGCGCTCACGCAAGGCGCGTCGTAGCAGAAGTAGCAACGGTCGGCGGCGACCATTGCCTCGTGCCCGCCGAGAGGCGGATGAAGATCGCTGAAGTTGTCCGCGATGGCCTTGGCGTCAAGCCGGCCACTCGCGACCCCGGGTGTGCGAATGTCGGATCCCATCGATCTCCTCCGCTCCGTCGATGCGTTTCTACGATGACACAGGGAATTTATTTTATCAACTGGTAAAACAATTGTTGTATGTGGTTGTGCTGTGCCGTATGTGCCTGCGGGCTTTACTCTCGCAAGCCAAGGGCATGCGACCAGGCGTCGACTTGGCCGAAGGCGTCTTGCTGCCATTGATCGGGGGAACGGTTTTGCAGAATGCGTGTTTCTTCAACGAATTGACGCACCGAAGTCAGGCCAAAGCTATCGACGAACCTGAATTTCAGAGCTCCTGACATAGGCACATTTCAAGTTGAACCGGGCGGGCCTTGATAGACCATTCGCCGGCGGGTTCCCGGATAGTTGATTTGCTGGGCAGTGGCAGCTTCGCACAGGGCCCGCAAGGCTCGGTTGAAGCGCGGCTGCGCCATGGAGTGGAAGCGCACGAGGAGTTCTTCGCCGTCCTCGCTGGGGATCAGGTCTGCCGGGGTCTGGAACACCGCCTTCAGGAAAGCGCGCCCTTCTTCGGCGTCGCGGCTGAGCAGCGGCCCGGCGGCGGCGAGCATGGCGCTTTCGGCCCGGTAGGCGATGGTGCGGATGAGGTCGGTGAAGATTTTCCGCTCGGTTTCGAGTTTGACGGCTTGCTGTCCGTCCAACGTGTCTGCGAAGGGCACTTTTTCCGGGGCCTCGGCGAAGCGGGCGCGGCATTCCTCGATCCGGGTTTCGACCTCCTGGATCTGCTGCTCAAGGGCGGCGAGGGCGGCGGCGCGCTTCGCCTGGCGCCGGGCGCTGCCGGCGTCGGCTTCCCGCAGATCCTGCATCTTCTTCTTCTTCCGCTCCAGGCGTCCGGCCTGGCGCTCCAGGCGTTCACGGTCCTTCTTCAACTGCCTGCGCAGCGGGTTGGGCACGAGGCGAGCCGCATCGTCCGGCTCCACCGCCCGGCAGCACAGATGGTCCAGCGCGAACTCGTGGCGCATGTACCGGAAGAAGTTCTCCTGCCGCCAGCGCGCGAACATCCGCGAGGCCACCTCGGCGATCGGCAGGTCCCGGCGCGTCGTCAGCACCGAAGTCTGATGGCCGTTGGCGCACAGCCTGCGGACTTCCCGCATGCGGAACGACCCGCCTTTGCCGAACCGGGCCTCGCCTTCGGCAAGGCGGTAGACCGCCGGCTTCGAAGCGCCGGCTTGGGCCGGATCTTCGAAGGCATCGAACGCCGCTTCCGGCCACGGCGCGTAGCGCCCCTTGCGGTAGGTCAGCACGTCGAAGCCGGCCTTGAACCAGCGCTGGAACGTCTCCGGGCTCCAGCCTTCACGGTCGAACACCAGGGTCACCCGCCGGCCGGCGCCAACCTGCGCTCGCACGTCCGGCAGAATCTCCTTGTTCAGCATCGACAGCAGCCCGTCGTTGGCGGCCGCCGTCACGAACAGCCACGGTTGCGCCGCGGCATCGTGCACCCAGACATCGGTGGTGGCCGGAAGGCACAGCCGCCGACGCGGCACGAAGGTCTTCGGAAGCCGGTGCTTGCGGCCGTGGTACGGCCGCACATGCCCGTCGATATACAACATCCCCACCAGCCCGGGCGACGCCGACATCCAGCGCCGCGCCAGCGCTTCCGCCAGTCGCCGCACCAGCCCCCGGGCGCCGATCTCCCGCAGCTTGCGGCGCAGCGTCTTCATCTCCGGCGCCCGGTCCAGGCCCAGCTCCCCCGGCGCATGGCCCTTCAGTTGCTCGGCGCTCCGGATCCGCAGCAGCGCCATGAACGCCAGCGTCAACAGCACGCTGCGAAGGCCGAAAAAACCGTTCTTCAGCCGCCCGTAGATCGTCTCCGCCGCCTCCACCAGTCCCTCGCCCAGCAACGCAGGCAAAGCCAGAAGCACGCCCGCGCCGGAAACCGCCTCCGCCGCTTCGAACACCGCCGGAGCCTCGTCCAGCGCCCCCGTCCGCGCCAGCAGCCGCTCCTCCGAGCGCTTGACGCCGATGCCCCCTTCACAGGTCGCGTCCGCCGCCGAGCGCGCCGATGGCTGCGATCCCGGATCCGCCGAATCCGCCGCGCCGCCCCTGCGCAGCCAGCCCTGCCGCAGCGCGTACTGCAGCGCCGTGTGCGAAACACCCAGCGCCCGCGCCGTCCCCCGCACCGAGCCGCCCGCGTCCAGCAGACCCTGCGCCGCCGCCAGCTTCTCCGCCGTCAGCTTGTAGCCGCCGCGCGGACCCCGGGCGTCCGCAAGCGCCGCCACCCCGCCCCGCTCATACGCATCCCGGTTGTTGTAAATGGTGTTGCGCGAAACCCCGAACGCTTCCGCCAACTGCGTCACGCTTGCCAACCCAAGGGAAGCCAGCATCCCCATCGCCGTCCGAACGCCCTGGCGGTCGCCGTCGGGAGCCGAGAAAATCACCCCGCCCGAGTTGAACACCGCCAGGCGGCCGTCCTCCCAGGCGATGGCGCACTGGTCGCTGATGACGATGGCGTTGTCGGGAATGAAGCCAAGACGGGCAGGCAGCATGATCGGAATTCCTCGGCGGGGATGATTGGATAAATCCGAATTATGCCGATTCCCCACGCAGATGTCAAGTCAAATGCCTGGAAATATTCACTTCTTATGCCGGAATGTCAGGAGCTCTGAATTTTGCGTCGATATTCCTGAATCCTTCTACACCTTCTCCAAACTCCAGTAGATGACGACAGGCTTTGGCCAACGCATGCGGTCCCTCGGGAACATTTCTAACGCAATTGTAGACGTCGTAGGCGTCCTTCCTCGGCAGGAGCGTGTATTTCCACGCGCCATGAACCCTGTCCCGCTTGAGGAACAGGCTCTCCATCTGTTGTTCTGTCACCGGTTGGCCCGTCGGGCAGATGTTCTCGTCCAACTCGGAAGGAATTGCGAGACCGTGCTTTCTTATCATGTGTCCGATCGGATTCACGACCGCCTCGTGACTGACCAGCGGTCACCCCTGCCAATTCTTGGTGATTTGGCAGAAAATCCGGTGCTCGATCTTGTTCTACTTGCTGGCGCACGGCGGGAAACCGCACACCGATATCCCGAAGCCGGTGTCGCCGGCGAACCTCTGCAACTCCCATTTCCACTTGCGGTTGCGCCTGCGGTTGGAACCGCCCACGCCGACGGTGATCAGCAAGCGTTGCGCGCGCGGATCGGCAAGCGCAACCGTCCGCTTCCACCAGCGCCGAAAGGTCTCGACCGCAAACGCCGCCGTGTGGTGATCGACCCCGACACTCACCCATCCCGTGTGGGTGGCGACATCAGAAACTCTGCAGGGAATCGCCTTGCCAAGCTCCTTGTCGGGGATGTCATGGAACCGCATCGGCACTGGCTCTCCATTGCGATGCCATTTCCGCCCGCCATTGCTGAAAAGCCCCGCCAACCCCAATTCCTTCGTATCAACCGAGACAACCGGCTGAACCAACTCCTGAAACGTCGGCGCCCGCCGCTGGATGCGCCGAAACTGCGCGTTCCGATCCGGATGCTGGTGGCCCTTCAGCGTCTTGCTGATAGTGTGGAGGCTGTAGCCCGCCTCACGCAGGAGCCGGTTTACCGTGCGCTCGCTCACCCGATGGCCAGCCGTCCCGAGTTCCTTCGTCAGCTGCGCCGCACTGCTGCTCGTCCACCGCAACGGACCGGTCGGGTCGCCGCGCGTCACCAAACCACCCAGCCTCTCCAGCGCTGCCACAAGACCCGTATCGTGAGCAGTGAGCGACTTGCCTCCTCCACCCGACCCGACGCCATTCCGTTCTCCAAAGGCCGGTCCAGCTCCTTGAGATCGGCCCAGGTCGTGGTCCGAGATTTCCCTGTCGCCTCAGCGACGCGCTCGATCCCACCGCTGACGGCTACGCTCGCCGGGCAGCGGAGTCAACGCGGCAAACCTGGCCTTCACCGCCTGAGTCAAAGAATTCTCCTTGGGGGCCAACTGCGGCACATCTCCCACACATAGAACCTTATTTTGCGAGAGCCCAAAGCCTGCCTGGCTCATGGGCGCATCGAGCAGCGCGCCGTTTGGACGACCACCGAACGGACGGCTTCCTGGCATTCCCCGGTACCGGACAGGCCTTCATGATCCACCGCGGCCGGATCGACAAGAAATCCGGAAAGACCAGTACCGAGATTGCCCACGGCGCCGCCAATGCGGAGAGAATTCTGACACTCAACCGCGGGCATTGACGCGTCGAGAACGCCGCGCATCATTTCTTGGACCGGCGTTGGGACGAAAACCGCAGCCGCCTCCACACCGGATGCGGTTCCGAGAACACCCCCCGTTTGCGGCGCTTCGCGATCGGCCCTATCAAGGCCTGCGGCCGCGAGGTCGCGCCAACTCTGCGAAGACTGAACTGCAATATCCTGACGGTCCTCGACTTCCTCGAGAATGACCCGGATTACACTTCCGAAAACCGAACCTCACTGCGCGCCCGGTTCCTATATCACTGCGCCCGGCAATCGTGCCGAACCATCCCGTCCCCGCCGCTCCCGTCGCCGACAAGAGCGCCTCGACGCGACCGGAACACAGAACTTTCCAACCGATTCCCTCGTCCAGCGTCTTGGCGGAGGTCGACGACTCGCAAATCGCCCGGATTCGGGACCAAAGGGTCCCGCTTCAGACGCCCTCGCAACCAATCCCGGCACGGAATATGTCGACTAGCCCGGAAGAAAACTTGTCCCGGGCGCCCTGGATGACGATCTTGACAGGTCGAACCGGGTGGTGAATGAATTCGGCGATGCGGCGCTGTGCAAGCGGCTGGGGAAAAGCGCCTCGGTCCAGGCGACGGCGCAGATGAAGACGATTGTTCTGGACATGCGCCTGCAAGGGCGAGCGAAGCCAATGAGGTGGAGATGAGCGAATATCAGTATTTCGAATTCCGGGCTATCGACCGACAGTTGACGGATGCGGAGATTAAGGAGCTCGGTCGATACTCCTCGAGAGCCGAGATCACGCGGAACAGCTTTGTGGTGGTCTACAACTACGGTGACTTCCGGGGCGACCCCAAGGAACTGCTCCAAAAATACTTCGATGCCTTCATCCATGTTGCCAGTTGGGGAACCCGATGGTTCATGACCCGCGTTCCCGCATCGTTGTTCAATGCGGGCGCTGCGACGGAATTTGAGTCTGGGGATGGACTTAGCTGTATGCAGGTCGGCGAACACGTGGTTTTGTCGTTCGAGCGCCAAGAGGAAGGAGGTTACGGTTGGGAGGACGGAACCGAATGGATGGCGACGCTCATTCACACCCGGGCGGCGTTGCTGCGCGGCGACCGTCGGGCCCTCTATCTCGGATGGCTGCTTGGGACCGAGTCGTGCGAAGTCGAGGACGACGCATTCGAGCCCACGGTACCTCCGGGTTTGGCTGAACTCGACGAGCCTCTCGATTGCTTCGCCGAATTTCTGCGCATCAACCCTGATCTCGTTGTCGCCGCCTCTGAAAGCAGTGCGGCCCTCCCAAGCGCATCCTTGGTCAGGAACCGTATCGCTGCGTGGGTTTCCGGGCTGCCTCCCGAGGAAAGGGACGGTCTGCTGTCAGGGCTGATCGCGGATGATCAGCCGAATCTGGTCGCCCAGCTCCGTCAACGGGCGCTCGGATCGAACTTCGGGGATGCTTCTCTGTCTTCCGGGCCCAGGCGAACCGTCAGCGAACTGAATGAGCGAGCTCGCGTCCTGGGCAAAGCGAGACGGGCGAGGGAGGCCAAGGAGCGAGACAGGAAGATGATCGAGCAGCAGCGGGAGGCCGAGAGAAAAAGGAAAGCCCATATTGAGTCCCTCCGGGGAAAGGAATCCGAGGTCTGGTCCACAATTGATGGTCTGCTCGCATCGACCAGTTCCAAACGCTACGTGGATACCGTGTCTCTCCTCGTCGACCTGCGGGAACTGGCCGAATTGCAAGGGACGCAGCGTGAATTCCAGGCCATGGTGAATGCGTTCCGCGCTACGCACGACCGCAAGCCGAAACTGATTGAAAGAATGATCAATGAGGGGTTTTTCGGCCAGCGTCGACACCGGTAATTGTGGTTGTCAGTTCCGCGTCTCGCCGGGCGCAAAATATCGGCGCCCCGCCAGTGTTCGGATTCACGTTGAAAATATCCTTCGCCGTCAGCGCAAAGCAACGATCCGGATCGTCGAATTCGGCTACATTGTGAAGATAGAATAGGCGCTTGGCTCCCTACTCCGTCGGCGACGAACTTGCAACGAGAACGCAGAACTTGAACGACGCATGCACATCGGGAAAAAAGACTCTTTTGTTCTCAAAATCTTACAACGCCTTCAATGTGCGCTCGGTTGCTATGCACTTGAAGAATTTCGCCAATGTCTTGTCTGAAGCAATGCCGAGCGGGGTGAGCAACCCGACCATGCCGTTCGAATCTGCAAGGGTCATCGCACGTTCGACGAACAAGGCGTAAGGATTCCGCAACCTCCGGACAGCAGCGGATCGTCTCCGCAGGTCTGCGCGAGGCGAGCCCCGGCTGCCGCCCGTTCATCGGCCAGCGCGATTGCCTGTGCGAGAGGATCCCCGGCCTTTTCCAAATCGGCGATCGTCCGCTTTCGGTCTGCTGCCCGTCGCGCCAAAGAAATTTCACGCCGCCGCGCCGCAAACCATTCGACTTGTTGCAGCCTTGTCCGATCCCACGGTGGATTGCCGATACTTGCATCGAAACCGCCATGCAAGTCGGCGTCTTCCCAATTCGACCGGACGCCCGGAAACGACATCCGCCAGTCGAAGAAGCTTTCCGCCGCAATAAGCTTCCCCGCATCTTCGAGAACTTTGACAAACCGCTCGTCGAGCCCCCGCCTCCTTCGCCATACGTACTCGCCGGCGCGCTCGCCGCCACGCGCGATGCCGTCGTGGTCCTCGAACAAGACTTCGATGACGTAGATTTGCTCGATCTCGGGGTGCGGTGAAAGGACGGGCTTGCTCCGGGCTCCCACTTGAGCAGGCACGTCATCTCGCCCTTGTACGAGTCCTCATACAGTACTTTGATCGAGATCCCTTCGAATCGCGCCGGCTTCCACTACATCTCCTGTGGATTGAAGTTGGTCGAGCCGTTCGGGGTTGGCTCGTTCCTCATTTCCGCTGTTACCATCTTTCCTTCCGTCGTTTGAGTCTTGTCAGGGCGGTGTCGGCGATGCGCCGGTAGCGCTCTTCCGCAAATGCAGGAACCAGGTAATGGGGGCAAGGGGTGGAACGTCGGTTCGTGCTCCCAGATACCGCCGTCGATGCTCCGCGGGCGATTCGTTGCGAACGACTTCCCACAGGCCTTGAGGGTTCAGAACGGCTCCAGCCTTGGCCGGATCGAAGCGCGAAATCATGGGCTCGCCCCGCTTCTCCACGAACGTCATCATCGCATCGAACAGCGCGCGGTCTTCCGGCGGCACGCACTCGGCCGCGATCAGATAGTCGAATACAACTTCCGAGCCCGGCCCCCCGACTGTCGCCAAGCGGTCCAGATTGTCGAGAACGGCGCTCCCGGTGAGGTAATAGGTAACGCCCATCCAGTTGAAGAACGACGCCTTGGCGGGGTTGAGCCCGGCCGCGACAAGCGCGGTCCGGAGGTCGCCCTTCTCGAAGTCGAAGGGAACGAAATGCAGCGAGCCGGGGCATGTCATGTTCGCGCCCGCGAGGCGTTCCTTCTTCAAGTCGATGGTGGCGGCCAGATCGACCTCGAACACCGTCACGCCGAGGTCCGGGCGGCGGAAGGCGAACGTGTCGAAGCCGGACCCGAGGATCACGTATTGCGTCACCCCGTTGCGTGCCGATTCTTCGAGGCACTCCTCGGCGAAGCGGGCCCGGGTCAGGTGCTGGGTGGTGATGGGCATGAGCTTCTTCACCAAGACTTTCGAGAACAGCGCGTCGAGCACGCGTGATCCGAGCACCCGGCGCCATAGATCCCCGACGAAGTGAATCGCGTATGGGTCTTCGAACACGTAGGGCCTGTCGTGCTTCAGAAGGTGTCTCGCGCGGCTCACCGCCACAAGCTCGGCGGTGCGGCTTCCACGGGCGCGGGCGCGACTGACCGGCGCTTGCGGCATGTCTGCTCCCCGTTCCGCAGGATTACCTGCGCCGTGGCATGGTATCGCATGTTGAACGACAATCAACGCAAGACTCCGCGGCAATCAGGATGGGGAGCGCCGACCTGACTGGCGCAGGGCGGCCGGTGCAGTCCGGTAGAAAGGAAAGGCTAACCACTGCTTCCACCGCAAGCCGTGCGCCCACATCCCCCCGGGGATGTAGGCGAAGCGCCGGCAGCGGCGCGTGTGGCCGGACGATCGAGCATCGAAAATGATATGATCCGAAGTGCCGAGGTATTCTCATCTGCCGAAGGCAACACCTGCAGAAACGCAATGGTGAGGGTTTGCCGGACTCCGCGTTGTCTGAGGAATCCAGGGACGCACCCACACCCCACGCCGGGGCTCGGGAAGGCTTCAAATTGCCCTGGCCGTCATACCTGAGCTGCAGAAGAAAGGAGATCGTCTGATTCTGGGATGAACGCATTGAAGCAGTCGGATTCAGCAATGGTACCGCTGATCGTGGCGAACAAGGGAGTTTTGGTTGCTGCGGAGTCACTGGAGGGAAGGGCTGGAACCAAGGCGAATGCGCGCCGCCAAAGCACGCACTGAACACGGACCGGTGCGCACGTCGCTTTTCTTCCCGTCCCGTCGTCGGCGTTTCCCTACTTTGTGGAAGGTCGGCTCCCGCATCGCTGATTTCGAGGCATGCGCAGCGTTCACTGCGAGATTTGCAACGCTCGCCCAGGGTGAACACCGTCCCCTGCGCACAATTTGTTCCCTTGCGGGATTGCGCTCTGGCACGACGGCGGCTTCGAAGTTCATCAGTCTTGTAGATCGCGATTGACAATCGACCCAGCGTTAATTAGCGTTCTGAAATATGAAATATCAGGCAAAGTCCGTATGAAAAAAGCCGCCAACATAGCGGTTTCGGGGCTGTCGAAGCACTTCCATCGCGGCAAAGAGACCTTTGTGGCGCTTGACAACGTGAGTCTTTCCATCGACGACAATGAGTTCGTCACAGTCGTGGGCACCTCCGGTTGTGGCAAGACGACGCTGCTCAACATAATCTCGGGTCTCAGTTCGCCGACCTCGGGCCAAGTTCTCGTCAATGGCGAAACCGTCAACGGTCCGGGAAGGGAACGGGGCGTTGTGTTTCAGCAGGATGCGCTTTTCATGTGGCGGAGCGTGCGGCGAAACGTCGAATACGGTCTCGAGGTCCAAGGCATACCCAGAAACGAACGCAAGGAAATTGCCCTCAAGTGGTTGCGTCTTGTCGGACTTGAGGCCTTTGCGGACTTCTGGCCGAAGGAGCTGTCGGGAGGAATGAAGAAACGGTGCCAGGTCGCAGTGGTCTTGGCGAACGAACCCCGCGTCCTGTTCATGGACGAACCTTACGGTGCTCTGGACTATTCAACCAAGTGCGAGTTGCAGCATGAACTGCTGCGAGTGTTGTCGGAGCAACCGAAGACGGTGTTCTTTGTCACACACGACATTGAAGAGGCGGTGTTTCTCGCTGATCGCATCGTGGTGATGGATCAGGGTACGATTTCGAACATTCATGACGTTCCGTTCGACCGGCCGCGCACTCAGAAACACAGGTTTTCAAAGGAATTCAACGAAATGCGACAGCTCATTTCCAATGAAATTGAAAACCGTCCCAGGAGAGCGAAGCTGGCTCCTAGGCAATGACCGACCTGGCAAGGCAAGTTCGAATTGACATGGACGGTGCGGGAACACGCGATATTCCCCTGCCATGGTACGAAAGACCCGAGGCCAAGTTCAGGATCTTCGCGGTAGTGACAATGTTTGCCATCTGGATTTTCAGCTCTTGGATCGTGACGTTGACATTCTCCCGTCCGCAGATCGTCCTTCCTTATCCATGGCAGGTTCTTGCCGGCATCGAGGGTCTTGGCGTCTACAAGGGCCCTGGGGCGGAACTGACATATCGGAATGCGATTGAAGTCATACTTGTCCATTCCTTCGACAGCGCGCTCCGGCTCGCGGTCGGCTTGGCCATTGGCGGTGCGCTTGGTCTTGGCACAGGGCTTCTGCTCGGCATGAATCAATACTTGCAGAAGTTGTTTCAAACGCCGCTTCTGCTCATTCGGGCCATTCCGTTGTTCGCACTGATCCCGCTCTTCCTGACTTGGTTTGGCGGCACCAACACGGGGGTGGTTTCATATATCGCCTTCGGCGTCTTTTCGATGCTGCTCGTCAACACGATCGCCGCAGTCAGAAATGTTCCTCCGCTGATCCAGAACTTTGCGCGAACACTGGGCGCTTCCAGATGGCGCGTTTACCGGACGGTCGTGTTCCCGGCGATAGTGCCGGAGATCACGGGGGGGGTACGCGTCATCGTGGGTATCGCCTGGGCTCTCTTAATTGGCGCGGAACTGCTTGCCGCGCCGTCCGGCGTCGGCCGCATTCTCACCTTGTCAGAACAGTATTCGGCTACCGACCGGATGATCCTGATCGTTATGCTGATCATGATCTACACGCTGATCATCGACTATTTCGTCGTTCGAGCGATAAGATATCTGAACAGATGGTCACCTTCAGTGGATAACCAGCAGCAGTAGATTCAATCAAGAGAAAGGAATAAATCAATGTACCAGTCAACACTTCGAAAAGTGCCGGCGATTTTAATCGTGGCCGCATTTGCACATGGCTTCCTCTCAAGCACGGCCGTATCGCAGGATATGGCCGAACCGGTGATCGAGGAAGTGACGGTCAGGGCGGTTCTTCTTCCCTACTTCGACCATAGCCAAGCATCCATCGGCCTTGCCAATGGTTACTTCAAGGATGTGGGAATTACCTTCGCACCCGATGGCCAAGGCACCATGCTGTCAAGCGCCGATCAGGCGGTTCCAATCATCGCGGCCGGAAACCACGATATCGTGAGCTTTGTTCCACAGGGCTTTATGCCTGCCGTTGCGTCGCTTCCCAAGTCGGTGCAATTCACTATTGGCGATCTTTTTCTGGGGTATGCGCTGATGGCCCAGCCGGGCGCCGGCTACAAGAGCTTCAAAGAATTTCGCGCTGACGGAGCATCGTCCGAAGACGCTTTCCGCATGACAGTGGAGCAGATGAGGGGCAAACGATTCGCGTTTCCTGCTGAGGCGGCCATCAAGGGATTCATCGACCTTTCCCTGAGCAAGGCTGGCTTGACCCTGGAAGACATGGAAGTAACCGTTGCGCCTGATGCCAATACAACCCGGTTGATGGAAGCTGGCCGCGCCGACTTTCAGGTCGGTGGCGTGCCGTCGCGCTTGACGCTCGAAGTTGGTGGTTTCAAGGCGATACTAACGTCTGGCGATCTTGCCGACAACGCGGCGCCAACAGCCGATTCCGAAGAATTGCGAGCCGTAGTCTATGGTGGGTGGCATGCAACGGAAGAGTGGGTAAATGACAATCGTGACACGGCACTTCGCCTGACTTCGGTTAGCTTCCGTATCAACAAGCTGATCAATGACGATCCGGACGCCGCATTGGCGATCCACGTGCCGTACCTGAACAGCGCGGCGGGAACCACTTTCGATGTCGAAACGGGGCGTGTCGTGTATTCCTCGCTCGATCCGTTCCTGACGTTCGAAATGCAGAAGGACATATTCGACAATCCCGACAATCCTCTCAGCGTAGAATATGTGGTGGGCTCGGCGGTGAATCTTCACGAGGGGCTTGGTACGTGGGGGGAAGGCGAATACTCTTGGGAGGATTTCGTTGTCGCCCATGATATCTACCATGAAATGGAAGCTCTCAAGGCGGAAACCGACTCCACCGTCGCCGAAGTCAAGTCCGCTTTGGAAGGACTTGATGACGAGAAACGCGGTATGGTCGAGCACTGGCTGTCCAAGGCCGAGGAACACTATGGCTACCTGAACTATCTCGACGCGGCGGCCTTTGCAAAACATGCGCTAGCATTGGCGAATGGCTGAGTCTTCGGGCTCATTCTTACCGAAGGGCGATGCCCCCTCATCACCGGGGGCATCGTCACCTGGACAAAGGATCCTTGAGTCCGCTGATCGGGCGTTATGGACGCTGATTGGCACCGCCCTGCTACTCGTCGTCTGGACGATGATATCGGCGACTCTGGGGCCGCATCGACTACCCCCGCCCATTTCTCTGTGGCCGGGACTGATAGAACGTTTGTACGAAAGCAAGACGCTGGCGATTCAGGGAGGCGGAAATCGCGGGCTTTGGCCGCATCTGCTCTACACGATACAGCAGACGCTTCTCGGCGGCGTGATTGGAACGACGGCAGGAGTAGCGCTGGCGCTCGCGATGGCCCGCTGGCGCAGCTTTTTCTACTTCATGGATGTTCCAGTTGGCGTCTTGAGGACAATACCGCCGTTAGCGGCAATTCCCTTTACGGTTCTTTGGCTGGGGCCTTCCCAAGGCGCACAGCTTGGGGTTGTTGTCTTTTATGTGGGCTTGATGGTTACGATAAATGCAATAACGGCCATCAGGAACTTGGATCCGTTGGTGGCGAATTTTGCGAAGACTCTAGGCGCCGATGACCGAAGGATCTATCGAACCGTCGTCTTGCAGTCGATCACGCCGGAACTCGCAGGCGGAATCCGTGTCGCGATCGGCGTAGCATGGGGAATTGAAATCGTCAGTGAACTAGCTGGTGCGCCGAGAGGGATGGGCCAAGCCTTTCTCAGGCTGATAGCGTTTCAAGAGCTCGGTACGATCATCATCGGAATAATCTGGATAACGGTCGCGTCGCTCGTGGTGGACTTTGCGATCACCTGGATGTTCAACCATTACACGAGATGGGCCCCGCAAAATGAGCCTGATTAGCCTGTAGCCCGCTTGCGGTACAATGAATTCGCTGGACAACGCGTTTGGAAGCCGGCCTGCCGGAACATCATTCAAATTTACAAAAAGAAGCCGCACTGGATGGATACAATGACAAGGACGAACCTGGAAGTATTTCACACCGAGAACGCTCCTCAGCTGGACGCGCACCCTTCTCATGCCGTGCTACGGTATGGCGATATCATTTTTGCCTCCGGACAAATTCCTGTTGATCCTGCAAGCGGCCAGTTTGCAGGAGGCGATACTCGCAATCAGATCCGGCGGGCAATGGAGAATCTGCCGGCGGTTCCGAAGGCTTCCGGTCGTTGCTTTGAAAATGTCGTCAAGTCTGCATTGTTCTTGGGCAACATTGACGATTTTGCAGAATTTGACGAAGCGTTTTACGAGTTTTTTCCGGGTCAGCCACCTGCGCGATCCACATTCGGAACAAGTCTCGCGGACCCGCTTGGTCTGGAGGCCGAGATCATCGCTGTGGTGAACGAAGCAAACGGTGCAGCATGAGGAAGTCAATGGAAGAACTTGTGGACGGCGTTCGAAAAAGCTTCGGCCCCGAGCTGAAACTCATTTCGGATGAAGACCTTCGCGAAAAGGTTGTCAAGGCGTGGGCGCTCTCGCTTTCGCAGAGCGAGTTTCGTTCAGTGGAGGAGATTGCTGGCTCTGGAGGCCCTGAAACGTCACCCATTCGGGGACAGACCCAAGTGGAGCATATCAGGGGCGTCACGCAAATGTCTCTGGGGCTTGCCGACAAACTGGAAGCCGTAGTCGGCGATTGCCGCATAAACCGCGACTTGTTGATCGCCTGCGGGCTTTGTCATGACATTGGAAAACCTTTTGAATTCTCGCCATCAAATCAGAGGCGCTGGAAAGAAAACACGTCGGCGTCCGGTCATCCCGCTATCCGGCATTCGGTCTATGGCGTCCACATCTGCTTGACGGTTGGACTGCCTGAGGCGGTTGCGCATACGGCCGGCGCACATTCGGGAGAGGGAGAGCTGATAACGCGCAGTTTGGAAAACACGATCGTTCACTTCGCCGACCACGCATTTTGGGCAATTCTCGAGAGGTCCGACATGCTGGAACCGGTAGACGGAAAGGTCGTGACGTGAAGGAGGTGTTGTAAAGAATTCGTAGATCACGAAAATCTGAAGGGATCCTGGTCGAACCCCTAGGTGAGACTATAGGCAATCGGCTGGCTGGGCGAATTCGACAACTCATCGTGGAGGTTGCTCCCGGTCTCGAGCCGGCCCAGAAGATTGACGTTGAAGAACTGGCGCAACGCTTCGGGGTCAGCGTCACGCCGATCAACTACGCTCTGAAACGGTTGGAAGAGAAGGGTTTGGTGGATGTAAGGCCGCGCAGCGGAAATTATGTCGCCCAGCTCACCGAAGAGGATTGCCACGAGATCATCAAGACCCGCAGTGCCCTGGAGCAAGCGGCGATACGATTGATTGGCGGGAAAGGCATAGATCAAGAGATGCTGGATGCGCTGCGTGCCGCGTTGCAGAAGGGCTGGGATGCAGTTGCCTCGAACGATGTTCCGAAATTCCGTGAAAGCGATGCGGCATTTCATCATCTTTGGATAGAGGCCTGCGAAAACAAGTTGCTGGCCGAACTGTATGACACCGTCGTAGCCAAAGCTCAGAATAGGTATGTGTAGATGCCGTGGAATCCCGGCGACATGGAGGCCTCGCTCCGAGAGCATGAGGAATTGGTTGGAATTGCAGAAATCGGGAATCTGACCGAGCTTGAACGCGCCATCGACCGGCACTGGACAATGAGCGCGAAGCGGACACAGTGCAGGTTCAGGAGTTGTCTCAAGCAAGGCGCCGAGCCCCGGAACGGTGATGACCATGACAGCAATGGTTGAACTGCGATGAGTGAACAGCTCAATGTCGCGCCGGCCCCAAACCGGGAACGTTTGATCGGACGCCGAGTTCTCATCGTAGGCGCAGCGACCGGAATTGGTCGTGAGATCGCCCTGTTGTTTGCTTGCGAGGGCGCCGAATTGGTTCTCGGCGACCTGAACTTTGAAGGAGCCTCGAAGACCATTGGGGAATGCGCGGCAGCAGGGGCCAAGGCTCTCGCAGTGCATGTGGACGTTCGCAGCGAGCAAGGAAACAAGGCAGCCGTGGAAGAGGCGTTGGCATGTCTTGGAGGCCTCGATGTTCTCGTTAATGTCGCCGGGGTGATGCGCGCCGGCGCAGTCGATACTATCACCGAGGAAGATTGGGGGCTCGTATTCGAGACAAATGTGCGTTCGCAGTTTCAGACTGTCAAGTATGCTCTTCCTGCGCTCAAAGAGAGCGGGAGAGGCAGCATAATCAACATTGCGTCCGGGGCCGGAATCAAGGGCGGTCCTGGAATCACGCTGTACGCCGCCTCGAAAGGCGCCTGTGTCGTCTTCTCCAAAACGCTGGCGATGGAGCTCGGCAAGTTCAATATCCGGGTGAATGCGATCTGCCCCGGATTCGTGGATACGCCATTCAACGATCCAGTCACCGAATACCTCGGCGGTCGTAGCGCGGTGGAACGGTTTGTAGAGAAGAACATACCGCTCGGCCGTCAAGCATCGCCCAAGGAGATCGCACCTTATGTCGCGTTTCTGGCCTCCGACGAAGCCTCTTACGTCACGGGTCAGGCAGTTCTGGTCGACGGGGGGATGATTTGATCGGTTGTGCGTCCGGGCGATCGTGCGCCAGCCGCACCGTGTGCAGGCATGGAAATGCACGGGAGCGGAGAAAATTGGATCGGGCTACGAGATCAGTTCGGCGCGGTTGGTCGTTGTCTGAAACTGATCGGAGATCACAGGTGAGGAACGATGTCTGCGGGAACTTTTGATTTCATAGTTGTGGGAGCGGGTTCAGCGGGTGCGGCTATTGCGGCACGGCTGAGCGAAGTACAGGGTTGGCGCGTGCTCCTGCTGGAGGCGGGTCCGCGCAACACCAGCCCCTGGCTGCACATCCCGATCGGGATGGCAAAGATGTTCCGACACGCCAAATACAATTGGATGTTCAAGACCGAGCCCGAGCCGCAGTTGAACAATCGTCGTATTCATACGCCGCGCGGCAAGGTGTTGGGAGGGAGCAGCAGCATCAACGGCATGGTCTTCGTACGCGGCCAAGAACGCGATTTCGATCTTTGGCGACAGCTCGGCAACGCGGGATGGGGGCACGACGACGTTCTTCCCTACTACCGCAAGCTGGAAGCGCATGAGGGTGGGGCCGACGAACATCATGGGCGGGTCGGGCCCATCCGTACCATGGAGGCGAATTGGCGAAACGAGCTGACTGAATCATACATTCGGGCGTTCCAGGAGCTTGGTGTGCCCAAGAGCCCCGACATCAACGGTGCCGATCATGAGGGAGTCGGATATTTCCCAGTTTCCCAGCGCGATGGCCTCAGAAGCTCGACCGCCCGAGGATATCTGAAACCGGCGCGAAACCGCTCGAACCTTCAAATCATCACAGAGGCCCTTGTTGAACGGATCGATATAGAGGACGGGGCGGCGGTCGGTGTCACCTTTCGAAAGGGGGGCGGTGCCCAATCAACGGCACGGGCAGGTCGCGAGGTGGTGCTGTCGGCTGGAGCGGTCAATTCGCCTCACATCCTTCATCTCTCGGGAGTCGGACCGGAAAGCTTGCTTGGCGATTTGGGGATCGAAGTTCGCCATCGATTGAAAGGGGTAGGCGAGAACCTGAAAGATCACTTTCACAGCCACGTCGTGGCACGAGTGAATTCCGACGGCACGCTAAACGCGCAGCTTCGCAGCCTTGGCTGGCGCGGGCTGGCGGCCCTCAAATATCTGACAACGCGAACCGGGCCGCTTGCAGTCGCTGCCGGGGTCGTTTGTGTCTTCACGAGAAGCGTTCCCGAACTTGATCATCCCGACCTTCAGTTTCATTTCTTTCCTTTCTCCGAGGATGAATCAGTGACCGAGAAGAGACTCCACAAGTTCTCGGCGGTCACAGGACTTGCTGATCAACTTGTACCGCACAGCCGGGGAAGCGTACGCACCGTCTCCCGCGACCCCCGGACCCCGCCGGAGATCAGAGTGAATTATCTGGGCGAGGAGATCGACCGGCGCACGATCGTTGCCGGGCTGAAGATGATGCGCAAGGTTTTCCGGACCGAAGCCATGCGCCCTTTCGTAATCGAGGAATACGCTCCGGGTCCGGATGTGGTGACCGACGACGAGGTGCTGGCCTATGCCCGCGAAACGGGGGAATCCAGCTATCATCTATGCGGGACATGCCGCATGGGCCCGGCAGAGGACCGATCGGCCGTTGTCGACGAACGGCTGCGTGTCCGTGGTTTGTGCAACCTTCGTGTCGCCGACGCCTCTATCATGCCGGAAATTGTATCCGGAAATACCAACGCCACGAGCATCATGATCGGAGAGAAATGCTCTGACATGGTGAAAGAAGACCACGTGTGACGTGCGCTGGAAGTTTTGTCTGGCGTGGCGGGCGTCAGCCATATCCGAGAACCGGACATGAATCACGCCGACTACATCGCCGAGGACGCCCATGCACGGGACAATGGCATTCACTCTAAGAATGGTCACCCTCATCGACGGCTTGCCGAAATCGAATGTCGGGGGAATTCTGCATGGCTTTGGGAATCTCGTCGGATCTCCGCTGACTTATCGGCATTTCGGAACGTCTGTCCAACGACCGCAACCTTGCCGACTGAGTCGCGCCCGGTCAGCGTCTTCCGCTTGGCGTTCGACATGTTCTTGCGATTTCCACCAACATACGTTGCGTCTACTTCAATAGGACCGACAAACGTATCACAACTTTCCGAGGCCCACGCCTCCTGTAACCTGTGCAGCATGAACCACGCGGATTTCTGCGTAATCTTGAAATCGCAATGCAACTTTATGCTTGAGACGCTCTTAAGGCTAGTCAGACAAAGATAGATTGTAACTGCCCAGGTAAGTGCGCGCACCCC
Source organism: Rhodobacterales bacterium (assembly GCA_965219495.1). Taxonomy (GTDB): domain Bacteria; phylum Pseudomonadota; class Alphaproteobacteria; order Rhodobacterales; family CAZPXZ01; genus CAZPXZ01. Next base: position 3,654,926 of record OZ244777.1, on the reverse strand, counting down.
GGAGTGCATTGCCCGCCAATGCCGCAAAGTCGATGCTGCCCGGTTGTGACGGATTCACGGGCGAGAAAAGTTCTCTCACGAAAAGTTGCTGGTCACAATAGGGACTGCTAACAGAATTCAACCTGCGCTATTTATAGCGGCATGGCGATTCACTTTCAGACCCGACCGTTTTTGCGGGCTCTTTCAGCGCCGACCCACCCGGCGCAAGGAGCGCCGCCGCATGATGATGGCGGAACGAAACAGATTGAGGCTTTGCGGGAGCAACTTGCACAAAAGGATGAGCAGCTCGCGGCGCAAGGCGAGCAGCTCGCCCGTTTGCAAGCCGAGAACGCGACCCGGGTGCACGACAAAAATATGATGCTTGATTTTGTGATTGGTTTTGGGCATGATATCTGGCCGTTATATACGCGGCCAGATGGGGAGAGATCGCATGCCTGCATCCCAAGACGTCGACGTCCTCTTGAAACAGCGCGCCGCGCTTTGCCGGGCGCTTGCGTCGATCGGTGATTTCCGGCCTGGAACGCTTCGGCCCCGCTACCGCAAGTGCGGCAAGCCCAACTGCCGTTGCGCGCGAGAGGGGGATCCGGGGCACGGGCCCAAATGGGTGCTGACCCGCCCGGCGGGCGGCAAGACCCGGAGTTGGAGCATTCCCGACGAAGCGGTTGCGGAGACGCAGGCGCAGATTGCCGTGTGCCGGCGATTTCGGGAGCTCGCCCGGAATTTGATCGAGGTGAGTGAGCGATTGTGCCAGCAACGTCTGGTGGAGGGGCAGAAGCCGGCTCTGCCGGAAAAAAGGGGGTACTCGAGGCCACGGTCTCGGCGGAGGTTGCGTCCGAAGCCGAGCGGCTGATTGGCGGCGGCGTTCTTGCCGGCCTCGACTTTGAGGTGGCGGAGACCGAGGCCCGGCGGGCGGCGCTGCGGATCATGGGACAAGCCATGGCCCGGCGCCTCAACCGCGATCACTCGGATCATGCGGGCGCCTGGCAGTCTTGCGCCTGCGGAGGGAAGGCCCGTTACGCGGGCCGCAGGCCGAAGACGTTTGTTACGGCGCTCGGCGCGATGACGCTGGAGCGCGCCTGGTATCACTGCGCACGCTGCCATGCCGGGTTCAGTCCGCGGGACCGCGCACTCGGCTTGCAAGGTGGCTCCCTGTCGCCGGCGGCGTTGCGCATGACCGGCGCGGCGGCGGCGAGGGTCAGCTTCGCCGAGAGCAGCGAATTGTTGCGTGAACTGGCCGGGCTCGGCATCCATCCCAAGCGGGTCGAGCGCCAGGCCGAGGGGCTCGGGCAGGAAATCGCGGAGGACGAACGCCACGTCATCGAGCCGGAGCCCTCTGCGGCGCAGACCCTCTATCTCGGTCTCGACGGCACCGGCGCGCCGGTCCGCAAGGACGCCGCCCGGGGCCGCAGGGGCAAGCAGCCCGACGGCTCCGCCAAGACGCGCGAGGCCAAGATCGCGGCCGTCTGGTCCGCCGAAACCCCCGACAAGGACGGCAGCCCGATCCGCGACCCGCACTCCGCCAGCTACAACGCCGCCATCGAGACCGCCGCCAGCCGCGACACCGACCCCATTCCCGCGCCGTTCACCCGGCGCGTCCTGCGCGAATCCGAGCGCCGTCGCTTCGACCAAGCACCGCGAAGCGTCATCCTCGGCGACGGAACTGCCTGGATCTGGCGGCTTGCCGATGAGCACTTCCCGGAAGCCATCCAGGTCGTCGACATCTTTCATGCCAAGGGCCATTTGTTCGATGCCGCCAAGGCAGTCTACGGAGCCGGCAGCGACCTCGCCAGGCAATGGGGAAAGCAACGACGCGACGAACTCGATCAAGGCCGCATCAGCGAGATCCTTGCCGCCCTTCGCGACCATGCCGGAACCTGCGAGGAGGCCAAAAAGTGCATCGACTACATCGCCAACAACCGGAGCAGGATGCAATATCCCTAGTTCCGCGCCATGGGTCTTTGTGTCGCAACCGGTGTCGTCGAAGGCGGCTGCAAAAACGTCGTCGGAAGCAGGCTCAAGCGCGGCGGAATGCACTGGACCGTCAACGGCGCCAACGCCATCATCGCGCTGCGCTGCGCCATTCTGAGCAACCGCTTCGACGACTTCTGGGAGCGACGCGCAATCGGAGAATGACCGAAATCTCACAAATTTGTCGTGCACCCACGCGACCCTGCGGCAACGTCTTGAAGAGCTGGAACGCCAGCTTGGCTGGAACAGCAGCAAGCCTCCTTCGAGTGACGGGCTGCAGAAGTCGCGGGCCGAGCCCCGGACAAGGAGCCAGCGCGGCAAATCGGGCAGACCGAGCGGCGGGCAGACCGGGCACGCGGGCTCGACCTTGCGCCGGACCGACACGCCGGACCATGTCGAGGATCATCATCCGTCGCACTGTGCGGGCTGCGGCGCGCCGCTGTCGGCTGCGGACGGGGATGAAAGCCATGTCGCAAGACAGGTCTTCGACCTGCCGGAGCCGCGCCCCCTTGAGGCCACGGAACACCGCGCTCACCGTTGCGTTTGCGGTCATTGCGGCACGACAACACGGGCGGCGTTTCCCGCAGGCGTGACGGGCGCCGGTGCAGTATGGTCCGCGCATGGCGGCGGTGGCGGCCTATCTGAGCCATGCGCATTTCCTGCCCGAGGATCGTTTGTCGCAACTGATGGCCGACCTGTTCAGCGCGCCCGAGCGCGCCGCGACGCTGGCGGCGATGAGCCGCCGGATGGGCAGAGCGGTTCCAGGGTTTCGTCGACCCTGTGCGGGACCTGATCGTCCGCAAGGCGCCAGTGAAGCTCTCGACGAGACCGGCTTCCGGGTTAGCGGGCGGCGGTTGTATCGTCCACGATCATTGGAAGCCCTGTTTCAAGATCAAGGGTGCCCTGCACGCCCTCTCCAACGCCCATCACCTGCGCGAACTTCAAGCCCTGATCGACATCGAAAAAGAGGACTGGCCCCGGCATATGCACCGGCTCCTGTCGCGCGCCAATCGGGTCGTTCATCTCGCCAGAACGATGGCAAGACCTCCTCTCGAAACGCTGCTCGACCGGATCGGGCGAACCGACGACCGGATCCTCGCCGAGGCACTCGCCTTTCATCAGGTGCAGCCACCGCTCGCGACGCCGAAGCCCGGCCAACGCGGACGAAAGAAACACTGCGCCGGGCACAATCTCGCCCTCCGGCTCCAGGACGAAAAAACCGAGACCTTGCGCCTCCTCACCGGTGCCGACGTTCCGTTTACCAACATTGAAGCCGAGCGCGATGGTCGAATGGGGAAATTACCTCAGATAATCTCCGGCGGGTTCCGCTCCGCCAAAGGCGCCCGGATCTTCGCCACACTGCACAGCGCCATCACTACCGCCAGAAAGCAGCACTGGAACATAATCGAAACCTTGATGACATCGCCGGACCAACTGATCGGAAAACTCCAACGCTAAACCGCTCCATACGCCCTGCCCGCTGGCACCACGCCGATCCCAACCCAAGCATGTATGATCCCAAACGCAAGCCTTCCCCAGCCTCCACGCACGCGCGAGACTGAGTGCTGGGCAGTTACAGTTGCATTGAAATCCCAACGATTTGAAGCGGCCTTGAGCGAAATCATGGCGGCCTTGGAGCCTCGGGAATCCACGTTTCAAGATCGCCATAACGGCACAATAGTTGAAGTTGTGCATTAAGAGAGATATTCAACTATCTACTCCAAAGAACATTTGCTCCCCCGTGACCCGGCGTAATCCCGTCCGCTTCCTGTCCTAGGAGTCCGTGGAGTCTGGCGCGGACCACAGCAGCGAATCCCACCATACGGATCTTCGCATCTTCCTTTGAAATTAATTTCCGAATCTAACAGGCGGGCCAAATAATCTATTCACCAGCTGCTTGTAGTGTTACTGTGATAATGAGAAGACTTTCATCTTGATCTTGGGGAAAGCCGTGGCCTACACATATTTCGTTCCAACTAATCCTTCTTGTCAGCAAATTGAACAATTGAACGTTAGATTAAACCGCCTTCCCCCGAGCCATCCCATTCTTCTCTCGCTCGCCCGGTCAACTGGTTCAAAATTTTTCTCTGAAAGCTCTGTCGCTCAGCTAATTGCCAACATTTCACAGCGACCTGGAGCGTTTGTGATTCGCGACACGTACAATGACTGGTCATCCCCGTATAGTGAACGGTTCTTAGAAAAAATTGACGGTGTATCTGCTCTAGTATTCGCGCATCTTACGGATTCTGGTCGTTTAGAGGACACAAATAGTCATCCTGCTCCTAATTCCCTCATTTCCACGTTGAAATCTCGCCTATTTGTGTCCGGTCTCCTGGAAAAAGGTGGCTCTACTCGAACACTTTTGGCAGTTGATCCGGATCACGCAACCCCCGCTGAACTGGATACTACCCAACTAAAGAAGCGTAGTTTCCATACTGTTATTCGAAACATGCTGGATCAATATGAGCATAACTCGAAAAGTAAGGCCGAAATAAGACGTCACGCGGAGGATCAACTAATCAACTTCATCTATGAAACTTTCCAAAATACGATTGAACACGGACGGTACACTAGTGACAATGACCTCATCTCTGGTATTCGATATCTGCGTCTGCATGTATATCTTGGTAATAGCATTCTCAACCTTGTCAGACGAGCGAAAGGATTTCCTCAGCTCGAAACGTTTTTGAACCGCCAACAACACTCACGCCGCCCAATGAGATTTATCGAGCTAGCAGTCTCTGACGTTGGTCAAGGAATTACATCCCACTATCTCCATTCAAAGGCGGAGAACTCCCTACCCATGTGTGAACGAGCGGAGGTTTTGCAACAATTGGTGTGCGGTCGCCTCTCAAGCAAGAGCTATATGTCTGGAGTGGGATTAGGGTTGCCTAACGCGGTTTCGGCATTGAGAGAGCTCAAAGCCTTTCTGAGCCTTCGGACAGAGGAGTTTTGGCTCTTTCAAGACTACGCCGATCAACAACATTCAGAAGATCCAACACTGTTTCTTCAGTCTGTGGGCAAACGCAGTTCAATAGCGCCACTTGTTGGAACTCAGTTCAACGTATTGATCGAATACCAGATGTAGAGATTGCACCTCTTGCTTCACATTTTTTCTTTTGAGTTTCTGCACGGCGATGCTAACCGCAACGGCATTTTACTCGATGTCCCGGAGAATACAGAACTAACCGCAATAGAAACCGAATTGCATACTGTGCTTCGGCCCACTTTTCTTTCTGCCGATCTCATTCTCCTTAGGTTTCCCCCATGGAATATGCGCCAACCGGAACCTCTAAGTAACGAACTAAAGGGTATTTCAAGAATAGCTGGTCGTTTTCCTAGCGCATCGATCCAAATTTTGTCAACACACAATTATCAACACCTCATTGGAGATAACTTATCACAAGTATGTGACCGGACGCTGGTGTCCAAAACCAACACCACAACATTCCTAAACTGTTTGCGTAATCTTGAACTCCGGGAAATGATAAGGCTGTCTGACTCACTTCTCATCGCAGACCGAAACTACAAATTTCGCCTTCCCTCTAGAGCGTTCTCCGATTACTTCCTCCGCGTTGGCAATCTTCAGACAAACAGCCACAACCTTGACACGCTATTCTTTTGGATGCTCCCTCATCTCGCAGGTGTTGAGGGAATTTTGGTAGACACGTGGTCCATTGGTTCCATCGCACTCAACTGCAGCCGACTTGTCGAACGCTACGATCCAAAGAGAAAGCACAACTTTCGAGTGGAGATTCAAGGCAGTTACGTCGATAGCACGCCTGAAACGCGTTCTGAACTTTCCAATCTTATTGAACGCGCTTCTAACCGGTTTAGTTCACAATTTCTTTTTGTATTCAGCGCAACAATGACTGGGCGGTCAATGCAAAACGCTATATCTACACTTGAGTCAAAAAAACTTTCCCCGCACTTGATGCAACTTCTTGTCTTGTACAGATTAGCAGACAACAATGTCCAATTCCGTGAAAAACCGGTTCCACACCTATGTGACTTCGGCGAAACTGACTTGTATTGCTTCGCCACGGAGCATCCACAGCAAAAGACCGCCATAGGCATCGATCGATCTACGTACTTTCCCGTATTTGTCAAGGAGAAGCAAGTTTACCTCCTGAAGACAATTGCTTCCAAGAATGCAGACTTCTTTCGAAACTATGAATCCTCAAACTGCATTCGTGTTCACGCTGACAACAATGTTGGAAGCCAATACTACCGACACCACGGCATCTATCTGGACATTATGGGTATGCTTCAAGAACATTGCTTTCAGAGAAAGTTGAAAACTATTATTGAAAAGTTTCCTCAAGCACCACAACTAATCATTGTTCCCCCACATGATGCCGGAGAAGCTCTGGCCGACTTTATTGCAACACATTGTGAAAAGATCATGGGATTTCGGCCCCAAGTTGTCATTCATCTCGACCTAGGCCATTCTGATTCTCCTGCCATCACTCCCCGTGAACAGCAAGATTTGAGAACTATCCACAAGAGTCTGCGTGCCCTAAAGAATACTGATACAATCGTCGTTCTAGATGACGTGGTCACAACCGGAAGGCGGTTATTGTTGTACCAAAAGCGGCTTCGTGATATTGAATACAAGGGCCAAATACATTACTTGATAGGCGTGCAGAGAATGCCATCTGCAACCGCTTTTAATCAATTGGAAGCTACTTTGACACCAAATATCCTTGGAAAGCAGCATGAAGTAATCAGCGTTGAGTCTGTTGTGTTGCCAAATTGGGACCGCAATAACTGTCCTTTATGTGTGGAGAAGGCGCTTCTAACTGAACTCATAGTCGAACGGTCCCTTCAGGTATCTGACTGGATGAATAGTCGGTTGCAATTGTTAAAGGAAGCGACCAATGTTGGTCTCTCGGACAATGTATTTCTTCAACCACCAAACACATCTCCCATGAAGTTAACTATAAATTCCTTCTTTGCGGGCCCAGACGCACCACAATCGGTGGTGCTTGGGTCAGTTGCTTCGGCAATACAGGAACTGAGAGAGTGGGACAATTCGGAGAAACGATTGCAGCCAACGGGATTTCCAGTGCGGAGTGTGTTTGCAGCAAAAGACCTTTGTCGATACACGGATGGCATTCTGCGTGCCTCTATACTGCGAAGTTTGGTCCCAAAGGAACTTCAAAGAACTTCTCCCGAAAAGGAGAAGCCGTTAATCGAGTGGGGAACCTCGTTGCTTACGGCAAGCGGAGAAAACGAACGAAGTACTCAACCAGAGGTTGCGTTAGCTGTCGGACTAGGAAAATTGCCGGTAGAAACTGCCAATGAAGGCGTGAGAAGCCTATTGAAGAAACGTCATCTTGAGGATTTGATTCTGATTATGGAAGCGGGAAAGATGTAGAATACTTGATTCAGATCTTTGGTACGGCGCGAGCAAAGATTCGCAAAGATTTAATGGGGTGCAACTTTTGCATGGGGTATTCTCGTTCCTTATTTGGCAACGAGTTACGCTAATCTGCGCAGTTTGAGAAGGTAGTTTTGTGATACAGTTGGGGAGGTTTGCCCGGCTTTGTCATTTTTTGCGAGCTTTCGCCGGAGTAGAGGCGGAAGTGAGTGCCCCTCCCAACATGTGGTATACGGATAAGAACACAAACCCAAATCCGGGAGCACTCACATGACAGTATTGCCGTTTGCCGCCGCCGAGTCCAATCACTCGGAAGATGCCAGTGCGCCGAAGGTGGACGCGATCCTTTCGGATTTGCGCAGCCAGGTTCTGGCGCTTGTTTCGTCGGAACTGGGCGGAGCGGGTTGCTGGGAAGATTTCGAGCGTTCCCTTGCGGCGGTTTCCAACGAGGCGAACTGTTCGGTTCTACGCCTTGCGATTGAGTCGCTTGACGCGGCGGGCGAGCAGCTGATCTCGGATGGGCAGGTGTATCATTGCGGCCCGCGAACGCCGACGACGATGATGACCTCGTTCGGGCTGGTCCCCTATGAACGGAGTCGGTACCGGCGTCGCGGCTGCGCCTCGATTGCTCCGGCGAATGTCCGGTTCGGGATCGTGAACGGGTTCTGGTCGCCATTGGCGGCGCGCCACGGGCTGCGGGCGGTGACGCTGGCGCCGGCCGGGGATTGCGCGGAGATGTTCGGCGAGTTGGGGGGCATGTCGCCGTCGGCGACGGCCTTGAATCATCTTGTGGAAACGGTGGGCGCGGCCTAGGAGGTGCTGGAGGAAGAGACGCTGGAGAGCATCCGGTCGGCAGAGGTCATTCCGGCGGAAGCTGCGGCGCTTTCGATTTCGCTGGACGGCGTCATGCTGGGGATGCGAAACGAGAAAGATGAAGCGCCACAGGAAGAACCGGTCCGCGCGGCGGCGACCGGTTTCCGGGAGGCGCCATCGGACACGGTTTCCTATCACGGCGGAGACGGCGAACGTCTGCGCACGGTCTTTTTCGGCCGGATGCCGGAAGCAGGCAAGGCAAGCCTGAAACGGGAGCTTGTGGCAGAAGCGCGGCACGCCACAGAGTGGCGTCCGGATCTGGAAGTGGTGTTGATCGCGGACGGGGCCTGCGACAACTGGACGTTTTTCTCGGAAGCGTTCCCCGAGACGACGGAAATCCTCGATTTCTTCTATGGATGCCCCCGTAATTGCAAGAGGACGTAGCATTCGGCATACACGGACTTGCGTTCTTCTATTTGGCCTGTTGATGCGATCCATTGGTCGCGGATCGCTGACCCTGATGGGTAACGCGGACCGACTTCCAATCTGGCATGCAGCGCAGCATCTGAAGAAAGCGCTGGACAGCGCTTGCGGGGAACATTCGCCGGAAGCGCAGCGCCGTTTCGAGAAGCTTCGGCAGCGACTGCGGGACGAGGAGAACGGCATCGATCAGGTCCTCCGCTCGCTGCGCCATCTGGCGAAGACATATCCGAAGCGCAAGACCATCTCCAGGGTGTTGAAGTTCTTCCGCAAGCACCGGCGTCGGATGCGCTACGCAGAGTTCCAAATCCAAAAGCTGCCGATCGGCTCGGGCATCGTCGAGGCCGCAAATCGCGTGCTGGTGGCCGAGAGGATGAAGTGCTCCGGCATGCGCTGGAAACAGAATGGCATCGGCCAGCCGATCCTGAGCATGAGAGCCCTATGCAAATCCGGCCACTTCCACGCAGCGTGGCGTGAAATCATCCATGCTCTGCAACCGCCACCCTACCACTTGCTGAAACGCAAATCCGACAATGTAGCGAAACTCATGAATTGAGGCGAAAATACTCCATAAAAAAATTCCGCCCGATTTAATGTCACTGAGTCAAAATTGGATAGGAGAATTTCGTTGCGGTTCTGGTATGCTGCATCATCTCTCTTACAAATCGATTTCCGCATCCGGTTCGCCAGCGGCAAGCGCACTCATCCAGGCAAGGCAGAGTTCGCAAGACCTGTAGCTTCCAAAGTTTGAAACTTCCGCCCGCTCCACAATTGGAAAGGTCGAATTCACATAGCGAACATCATTCCGGCTAGTGACACCGTAGAGATGGAAGAACACGGCATCGAGTTTTGCGCGGAGGTGTAAGCGGCGGTTCTCGTCCCAAACAAAAGGTGGCAAGTCGTTTCCATCCGCATCAACATGGCCCAGTTCCCGTGCAAACGGAGCCAAGTCATGGGCAGTGTAGGTCAACTCCAGCACAGCTTCGCGGATAATTTCGCCTGCTGTTCTGGGACCGAAACATGTCGTTTCGTAACACTCAAGCGGCACAACTGGCAGCTGTTCAAGCACAAACCACGTCAAATGGGTTGCCGGCACCTTTTGCCGGGCGACAAAGTCGAAAGATGCGGCATTCAGATTCGCAACAATGAGGCTCGCCGTTAATGCCGGATTGCTAACATCGCCATCAATCAGAAGTAGAGGAAGCGTATGACCCGCTCCTGCTCGCGGAATAATCGCCGCAATCATCGTGCGCATATTGGTAGCGGCGGTGATGTCCTTGAACGCAACTACCCAGTGACCGACTCCGCGCCACCGAACCTTGTCATTCTGTACATAGTACCGACACATTGGATAGCGAGTAGGATCGCGCTTCTCCCGGGCCGATAAGTGTTTTGGCTGACCCGAGCGAAAGAGGTTATCCTTCTTGACGGAAATGTCCGAAGCACGGTGGTCGAAGGCCTGCACCAACTTGCCTTCATAAAGTGGTAGCCAGTCGCCCGCCGAACTGCGATAACGGTTGTCGCCGACTGGATAGGCGCCTTCCTTTTCCTGAAGTTCTTCGTGCGTGCGAAACAGGCCGGAGTCATTGGCCATGTGAAACATGTTCGCATATTTTACCGGCCATGCTTTAACTTCTTTGCCAGACGATCGATCGACCAGCACCGGCAGCCGGCCATAGATTGCGGTCGTCAGTTCCGCGTCTCGCCGGTTGCGAAATATTGGCGCCGTGCCAGTGTTCGGATTGACCTTGGCAAAATCCTCCGCCGTCAGCAGAAAACACCGATCCGGATCATCAAGTTCGTCTACGCAGTGAAGATAGAATGCGCATCTGGCTGCCTCTTCTGTCGGCAACGCACTTGCTATGAAAATGCAGAACTTGAATGATGCGTGCACATCGGGAAAAAAGACCTTTTTGTTTTCAAAATCATACAACGCCTTCAACCTGCCCTCAGTTATTATGCCCTTGAAGAACTTCGCCGCCGTCTTGTCGGAGGCGATGCCGGTCGGGGTGAGCAACCCAACCATACCGTTCGACTTTACGAGGGTCATCGCACGTTCGACGAACAAGGAATAAAGGTTCATGTCACCGCCGGACAGCAGCGGATAGTCTCCACAGGTCCGAGCGAGGCGAGCCGCGGCTGCCGCCCGTTCATTGGCCAGAGTGAACTCCTGTACGAGAGGATCACCAGCCATTTCCAAATCGGCAATCATTTGCTTTCGGTCTGCCGCCCGTTGCGCCAAAGCAATTTCACGCCGCCGTGCTGCAAACCACTCGACCTGTTGCAGCTTTAACCGGTCCCACGGTGGATTGCCGATAATTGCATCGAAACCGCCATGTAGTCCGGCGTCTTCCCAATTCGACCAAACTCCCGGAAACGACACCTGCCAGTTGAAAAATCTTTCGTCCGCCATGAGCTCCTGCGCATCTTCAAACATTTCGACAAACCGCTCGTCGATTCCCTCCTCCTCCGACAAATCGATTTTGCCCGTGGCTACTTCGATGGGATCGCCGAACTTGCCGTCGAAGTAGGCGAAGAGCGCAGCTTTGCTTTCACGGTCACGAAGATTGAGCCAGTTGAAGGCATGAACCAAGGATAGAAACGCGTTCAGCGGCACCGTCATTTCCTCAATCTCGGCAAAGACGTCCGCCGAGCGATGCGCCTCGGCAATCTCCGCGTCCGTAAGTCCCTCGATAATCTGCATGGAGGTCGCGGCTCGGGTAGCCCGGTTTATCGGTCCCCGCAAAAATAGCGGTCCGGCTTGATCCGTCACCTTGTCTATCCCCGTGCGTACCCAAGTGCCGAACAGGCTATCACCGCAACGCAGATGATGGTCCAGGAAGCTCAGCGGCGCGCCCACCGTAAACGTATGCAGCCAAAGCGCGACTTTCGCTAACTCGACCGCCATCGGGTTCTTGTCGACCCCATAAATGCAGCGCTTCAAAACCATGCGCCGGACAATGTGGCGGTCGTCGAGTTGCGCCGGATCGACGGTCCACCCTCGATCCTCGGCATTGCCAAGAATGGTATTGCGGATGACATCAATCCGGTTGGTCAGGGGTGAAACATAGCCCTCGACCGCCGTTTCCCCTTCGGCCATCGCCTCAATCACCCTATCGGCGAGATGATCCACGAGGTTGACCAGAAAATGGCCCGATCCCATGGCGGGATCGCAGACTTTCAGTTCAAGGAGCTTTTCCGCCGGGTCGATTTGCTTCAAGCGTCCCATGCGGCGGTCTTCGGGAAGCCGGCTTGACGCGAGTTCCGAAACCCTGCTGGCGAAGGCGTCCATTCGCACCCGCACCAAGGGCTCAATGGCCTCCTCTATAATTAGGCCAACCAAATCATCCGGTGTGTAGTAGCTGCCCGATCCCTTGCGCGCGAACACGTTGGGACGCACAGCGATTCCGTCGCCTTCGTGTATTATCTCGTGCTCAAGCAAGCGCTCGTAAATTGAGCCAAGTTGCTGAACGCCCAGATCGCGATAGTTGATGTAGCGCCGCCCTTCAGCGGTCTGCTCAAAGGAAAGCGCGTCGATGACCGCGGCCATGATCCTATCACCCAGCCGAATGTTCTCGAGAAGCGGCGTGCGGCTGCGGTCAAAAAGACCGCCGTTGTAAGGCGGCAATCCGATCGAGGGATCGCCCGCATCGACGGCCCTGCAGAGATCGTCGATCGCTGACCAGTAACGGGCAGCGGTAACCGAAAATGTATCGTGCAAGTCTTTGCGGCGACCGACATCGCCGCGAACCTTCTCGCGGAGCGCATAATCATCGTAACGGTCATCACGAACGGGCAATAGATCCCGATCTTCAGCATAGAGAATAAACAAGAGCCGGTAGAGCAGGACCAGCGTTGCCTCGCGAACCTCTTCCAGGGATGCTTCGGTTGCCGCACTAGCAATCGCACCCGCAAGCTCTGGAAAAACCTCACCGAACACTAAGTCCGAAAGATTGGCGGCGACGCGCTCTTCGTAGAACTGGCTCTCCTCGATTGCGCGTTGGTGAAACGTCCGCTCATCGGCTACACCTGCGAGGAATGCCTCGCGCCGGAATATAGCCGCAAACACTTTCAGACAGTGGCGGCGTTCGGTGTTGTCGAGAGTTGCCTCACTGTTGATTTCGCCGGAAAATCCGAGAAGCGCTGCCAGATCGACCTCGAAGAACTGTTCCGAAACTGAGCGGGCACCTTGATAATAGAGCCGCCATCTTGCTCCGTTGGTGAGGATGCCCCAGCGCAGCTTACCTGTTGTCAAATCGTCAACACGCCGGAGATAGCGAAGCATCTGCGTCGAAGGCGCCGTTTCCTCGCCCCACCGGCCCGACCGTCGATCCAGCGGGCGAAGCCATCGCTTTGACTCCACTGTCACCAAACCAAACTGGTAGCGCTTCCATTCCTCCGCAAAACCGTTCGCCCGCGCCTTTGTTTTCTCGTCAGCGAACAGCAAACCGTCCGGCACATCTTCACGACCACCAGCACTCAAATTCTGTTGCCGCAGGATCGCCGTCCACCCGAGATGCGCCAACACGGGCCATATCAAGTCATCTTCGGTCTGGCTCTCGTTGGGCGATCCGGCAATGCGGATGAATCGGTGGAAGATTTTTCCCAGCGCGGCTTCCAAGTCTTCCAGTGATGCCTCGCCCAGATCACGCCAATCGGCCAGCGTAGCGATGGACTCGCGCAGGAAATCACTGGAAAACAGATTGCCCCGAAAGGCGCTCCAGATACTCACGAGCCCACAGTCACAAGATCAGGTCTGTGTCTACAGATGTCATGCCACCGGCGAGAGCCTCTCAACCGTGTTCAGATTCGCGTTTCTCATCGCCTGAGCCAGTTCGCAGTGCGGCTGAAATCGTTATCCAGTCTTCACGCCACCACCGACCGGTATGTCTAGGTGGATCATCAATTCGGGCGAAATCCACGAGTGGCAGTTCAAGATATCGGAATGCTGCTTCTGGCTGCAGACAATCGCAATGCACGGACAATCCCGGATGAGGTGAGTTTTTCATCGCCATGATCTGTGCCTCCAAAATTTTCGTCTACGGGATCCGCATCCCTGACATCCCAACTGACAAAACGGATGACAACACGTCAGCTTTCAGACACTCTAACAGACTAATGATCGGCCAAGTCGCCCTTCACCTGCTCCACGCCGAAAGACCGAAAGTTCAGGTCACCGGGTTCCGTTGTTTCGTCGAGACCCGAAAGATCGCATTCGATTTTGGCGACCAGCGTAGGTGACACCTGATTTCGGTCTCCCTCTTTCTAACAAACGTTCGACCCCTTGGTAACAAGAAGGTGGATACATGAATGAGTATGTAACCTGTGACGGAGTAGTTTCCAAGCTGCGCCGAGAAATGACAATTTGGCGTCCCCGGACGTTCTGCACGCTGTACAGTCCGCTGCAATCGGCACGAAATCATTGACAACCTCGGCTAGCCCGACGGCAAACTGGCCATCGGAAAGAGCGAACATTCTGTTCAAAATTTCTATCGCACTATGCCGTCCACGTGATGCCGGATGAAGCGGCAAGAATTTGCAACTGAAAAGGATGATTCATTGCTTATGTCTGCTCTTGACGATTCACCGCCGGAATTACCTTGCCATTTTGTTCAACTGCTTGTACTGAAATATGTATCGCCTCGGATGCCGGCCGATGCTCGATCGGCGTCGAAATCCGTTGCGATCTCGATTTTCAGGCACGGTATGGAAGAAGCCCTTCACATCATGGAATCCACGGAAAAGACCGCCGTAGGCGGGACCCGGCGTAAAACGGAAGATCGGCAGCCAAAGTTCCTGGGATGGATATCGACGGACGAGGAAGAGATCCGACGGCGGGAGTGGCGGGGCCGGACCGAAATCGAAGAGGTGGCCGCGGTCGATCCGGATTTCCGTCCGTTTGGAGATTACGAAGTCAGTTCAGCGAGCGGCAGAACGTATACCGTTGAGATGCGTTCGCTTCGGGAACGAATCAACACCTGCGAGTGCCAAGATTTCTGCACCAATCAACTGGGGACGTGCAAACATATTGAAGGGGTAAAACGTCACCGGAACGGGGCGCGAGGGAGAGGCCGGAAATCAAGCGGGCGCATCGAGGTCTTCCTTGATGAATGCGGCAGCCCGTCTGCGCGGATTGCGGTTCCAAAGGAAGTCGCCATCAGCTATCCCGCACTTGCGCGGGAAGCTGAACGGCATTTTGAGGACTTGCGGCTCGGCTCCCCGGGTGCATTGAAAGCGCTGCGCGAAATGGCGCTCGGCCATCCCGAGTTACTCCGCGTTTCGCGCCGGCTGGAAATGTGGATCGATGCCCAAAACGCCTCGGACACGAGGCGCCGCGAACGCGCCGAATTCGAAGCGGAACTGGAGTCGGGTCGCCGCTCGCTGGATTTTCTAAAACTTCCACTCTTGCCCTACCAGGTCGAGGGCGTTCTCCATCTGGCGTTTGGAGAGCGCGTACTTCTTGCGGATGACATGGGCCTCGGAAAAACCGTTCAGGCGGTCGCGGCCTGCGCGCTACTTCGGGAACTTCGCGGAATCGAACGGGTCCTGGTGGTATCGCCCGCATCTCTCAAGGCCGAATGGGAAGAGCAGATCCAAAAATTTTCCGAGATTGGCTCCACCATTGTATTTGGCGACCTGACGGCGCGTCGGAAAGCATACGCATGCCGCGATTTCTTCACGCTCTGCAATTATGAGCAGATTCTTGCGGATTGCGAGGACTTGCTTGAGCGACTGCAGCCCGATGTTGTGATTCTCGATGAAGCCCAGCGCATCAAGAACTGGCAGACCAAGACCGCAAACGCCGTAAAGCGGCTCCGAAGCCGGTACGCCTTCGTCCTGACCGGAACACCGTTGGAGAACCGGATTGACGAGATCTACTCTATCGTCCAGTTCCTCGAGCCGGGCCTTCTCGGACCGCTATTCCGATTCAACCGGCGATTCTACAGGCTGGACGAGAAGGGACGCCCGGAAGGTCTTCAGAACCTGGAGGAACTTGCGGACCGGGTTTCTTCGATCATGCTCCGGCGGCGCAAGGAAGAAGTGGAGAGCGAACTTCCTGGTCGCACGACCAAGACTTTTTTCGTCCACATGACCGATGACCAACTCAGTCTTTACGGCGACCACGAATACCGCGCAAGGCGGCTCGCGGCGATTGCGGAAAAGCGTCCGCTTACTGCGGATGAGTTCAAGATGCTTCAATTGCATCTCGCATGCATGCGGATGGTCTGTGACACTCCCTATATCCTCGACAGCGAGTCGCATGATTGTCCCAAAATGGACGAAATCGAGCGGCTCCTTCCCGATCTCCTGGAAGACCCCGGGCGCAAGATCATTATCTTTTCCGAATGGGTTCGAATGCTCGAACTCGTTCGTAATTACGCAGAAGAATCCGGAATCGAATTCGCCTGGCATACCGGCAGCGTCCCGCAGCCCCGGCGGCGCGCGGAAATCCGGCGATTCCGGGAAGATCCACAGTGCCGACTCTTCCTGTCCTCCGAATCCGGCGGTGTCGGGCTCAACCTGCAAGTAGCCGATACTGTCATCAACATCGACCAGCCATGGAATCCGGCCAAGCTGGAGCAGCGAATCTCGCGGGCCTGGCGCAAGCACCAAACCCGGCCAGTGAACGTCGTCAACCTAGTGAGCGAGCACACCATCGAACATCGCATGCTGGGACTCCTCGACGCAAAACGGAAACTTGCCGAGGGAGTGCTCGACCGGCGGGGCGACCTGTCCGAAATACGCCTGCCAACCAGCCGCGTGGCGTTCATGGAACGGCTGCAAGCGGTGCTGGATAGCGGAAAGCGAGAAGAGGAACCGGCGCGAGACGCGCCGACTCCGCCGTCGCCTCTCGACCGGCTTTGCGACGACCTGATCGCCGTCCACGGCGCGGCACTGCAGAGCATTCTCGCGTCTGAGGCCGGGGGACCGGTCCTGGCGGTTCTCTCGATTCCGCCCGACCGCGCGGCCGAAGAAGAAGAACGCTTGGCCAAGTCGACGGGCCTCAGTGTAAAGGTGATAGATCCGGCCGCGCTTGAGACCATGCGGCGCCTTGCGGAAGCGGGTGTGATCTCGATGCCGATGGGAGACCTCCGCACCGTATATCCCTCCGCCGAATCGGCAGACGCCGAAGCCTTGGGCCGGAGTCGAAGGGCCAAGGAACTGGCGAACCGCGCGGAACGCAAACTGAAGGCGGCGGCGCTCCTTGAGGGCGGGGGCTTCGAGGAAGAAGCGCGGCCGCCCGCGATGGAAGCAGCGCTCCTTGCGACCGCAAGCCTGGCCGCTTCTGCGGGCGAACCGGAGCCGGAGGATGCAGAGTCGGCCGCCGCATTCCTTCTGCTGCAAGAAGTCGGGGAAGACGGGTTGCCGCTCGACGGAATTCGTGTTCTCACCGGGGAAGATACGGAGGTCGGCTTGGTCGCCCCGGTGCGGCAGCTATTCGAAAGCATATCGCTGCGCACCAGTAACGCGGAACCGGTGTCGCGCGAAGTCCCGCTCAAGCGAGTCGCCGCTGGCGACCTGTTCCTGTAAATTTTAAGAAAGGCAATTGACCCGCTTTCGTTGCTTCGGGAGTTCCCGCCACAGACATCGGTGATGCACTTCCTGCCAGTCTCCGCCCTCGCATGAACGGACGCAAAACCCCGTAGCTACAGAGCCTTACGGGTCGCCCAGTCCCGACCCGTCGCGCGATTTCCCCGATGAAACGCCGCCGCGGCCGCTTCCTATTTCGACCACCCGTTGCGCGGCCCGACACGGGAAGCCGCTATCCATGACCGACCGAACCAAGTCCACCTTCGCCAGGCGCGTCCGCGCCGCCAAACCCCGCCCCAAGAAACACGATGTCTGGGACGACGAGATTTCCGACCTCGGCCTGCGCGTCGGCACCACCGGACATCGTTTGTTTTTCCTGCGCCGCGAGCAGCGCGGGCGCGTAAGCTCCGCCACCATCGGCAACGCGGACGCCATGACCGTGCCCGAGGCGCGGTGCGAGGCCCGCAAGCTGCTCGCCACCTTCATCGAACCGGGTGTTGTATCTCCGATTAATCCGTCAGCATTGGGCCGCTTTTTCCCGGATTGCTCCGTGACGGAATGGTTGGGAAATTGGTTTATTTCGAGAAATCCCTGCGTGTGTTGTCTCTTTCCCAGGAGAGCCTTCCCAGCAACTCGGCGAAGTCGAGCCGACAGCAATGCCCCCATTTGATCGCGCATTGCGGGGGCGGGAGACTTGTTCTGGACACCCCTGCCAGTACTGTGCGAGGTCTCGATCCGGCACCGGAGGGAACCCGGAAGATGCAGATCCGACTGCGGAGATGCCTGAGCGAAGAGGAATACGTCCGCACGCAGGCGTGGCGCAGTGTGACGCTGGAATCCTGCCCGGCGCAATCGAAAGGCGGCTGTTCGTTTGCCCGTCATGGCGCCTACGTTCGCAAGACCCGCTACGGGGAGGCGCGCATCGTGCGCTGGTACTGCGCGGAGAGCCATACTTCGCGGCGGCTCTGCCGGATACGCTCTGCGAACTGGAACGCGCCGTGCTGATCGGCGAGCGCGAAGCGGACCCGGCACGCGCGGCGCGCCAGGCGCACCCCAACCCGGGCGTCAAGCCGAAGGCCGCCCGGCGCTGGCTGCGGCGGCGCCAGGAGATGGTTTCGAGAAGCCTGATGACCATTGTTACGTTGTTGCCGGATTTGTTCGCTGGCTGCCCTCCGACGGTGGGCGCGTTGCGGGTCCATCTCGCAACGGATGCCTTGCTGATGACGCTGCGCGAGCCGTGTGCAAACCAGTTGAAGTCGCTGCGCCCGCCTGTCGGATTCTTTCCGCACAACTTTGCTCCGAATCGCAAACCGACCCTCCAGCACAAGTTGGGCCGGGATCCTCCGCGTCTTTGGCGATCAGGGTTCTTGCTGCCGGGCGAAAGCGGAGGCCGGCAGGGAGCGGCGCCCCGGAGGAGGCCGAAGAAGACGATTTACAGCTGCCGACCTCCGGGCAGGTTCGGGTCGCACCGACCGGCGGCCAATCGCCGACGCGCCGACGCCGCTCCAGCACCGTTGTCCGTCCTCCCCAGGCGGCCACCTGCCAGCAAGTATCCGGCGAACCTCCGTCAACTTGTGCGCCAAGGACAACCAGCGCCTTGTGCCGGAGCATGCCGCACGGACAAGCTCCCGTTGCCTGCGCACGGGAGCCGAAAGCGGGGAACGCGAAGAGCGCCAACCCAGCCCGTCTTCTTTTCCCAGGAGCCGAGATTCCCATCGGCCGCCAGGCGATTGGACGGAGAGCATTGCGCAAGGACTGAGGGACTTGGGAAGGTCGCGGGCGGATTTTCTGATTCGGAATCGGGCTCGTTCTGCCCAAATCCGGGCACCGGGCGGTTCCGGCCGAGATTCACGTTAAGCCAGTCACGCAGGCTCAAGCCGAGAGGAATTCAACCCGACGAGTCTTCCGAAGAAACTGAAGCACTGTGGGAAAATTTTCTCAGGCGAGGCAGAAATAATTCGGGAAATCAGTTACGAACGAATGCAAAATTCAATAGCGGTAGCGCCAATAGCTTTCAAGGCGGCGCAGGACAGCGCCGAAGTTCGTCAGATCGTCCACGCCGAGCAACCGCCCGCTGAGAGAACTCATCATGCGTGCCATTCGCCCGCGCGCCTGTCGGCGGCGGCCCGGTCCCGGCGCACCTGCGCAAGCTCGTAGCTCGCCTGCATCCGCATCCAGTGATCGGCGGTGCCCCAACCGATATTCTCCAGTGCCAGCGCCATGTTCGCGGACACGCCCGCCTTGCCGTTCAGCAGGCGCGACAGCGTTCCGCGTTCGCAGCCGAGACGCGCCACCGTTTCGGTCACGTTCCAGTCCACCTCGTCCATGCTCTCGCGGATCAGTTCACCCAAGTGCGGCGGGTTCAGCATCGGGCCGACGCGATCGCTTGCAATGTCGTTCATGGTCAGCGCTCCCTTTCGGTCAGTGGTAGTCGATCAGGTCCACGGCCACGGCCTCGCCGTCCTCGAAGCAGAACAGCACGCGCTAGTTGCCCGAGACGCGGACGCTCCACTGGCCCGCGCGGTCGCCCTTCAAGGGATGCTGCCGGAAGCCCGGCGCGGTGGCGCTGCCCGGATGCGCTGCCTCTTGCAGCCGGAACAAGATGCGCCGGAGCCGTGGCACCAGACCGGCGGGCAGCCACGCGGCGTCGTCCCGCTCTTGCAGCGCCCGCAGTCCCTTGTGCCTGATCTTCATGTTTCACTGTAGCGCGCCGCGTTACGCGCCGCAAGTGCCCGCCGTGGCGTCCTGGCCGCCAACCGCTTTGCGGCGCGATAACGTGTGCACCGCCCGGTTCAGCGTTCAGGGAACATGTGCGGAGGCCACTGCTGCGCGGCGGTAACGGGGGAGCCCGCACCGCCGCCGACGGTGCGGGCCGAGTGAATGAACCCCGCCCGCGCGGGAGACTTCGCGCATTGATTTGTTATCTCGTGCTTCCTGTAGTGCCGCTTGGAAGCTGCGCGGCGGTTCGGGAACTGTTTCCCCAGGCGGTGCGCGGCGGGCGTTGCCGCTCAAGCGCCGCTCGGGCTAAATGCCAGTTGCACAACGGCTTTCATCGCACGAGCACTTGAGCGGTCAGGAAGCGGGATGGGGACGCCCTTCGGCGGTTGGGTCTTACACCCCACGCACGACAGACAGCGACGAATTGGCTAATCGCCCTCCCGAAGCAGCAGGATTGCGGAGACTTGCCGGCCGTAATCTGTTTCTCCATTCCGTATCTGGCGCCGGTAGCTGAAAAAACGTGTTTCGTCGGAAACGGTGCAGCACCCATTCCACCGCGGGTTCCGGATTCCAGCCGATTTGAGCCGTCCGCAGACGAAGGTGGGCAAATCGAAGTGCCACCGGCCGGTGTCGCCGTTCATCGAAAAGAACTGGGAAAACCTTGAATCCCGCTCCAAAAATTCTTCGAAGAACTCCGTACCGACCTCGTACGCGTGCCGGGAAATTGCCGGCCCCACTACAGCGGTGATATGCGGCCGGCTGGCGCCCAGTTGCTCCATCCGAAGGAGTGTCGACTCTACGATGCCGGCCAACGCGCCACGCCAACCGGCATGTGCCGCCGCAATGACTCTTGCTTCCGCGTCGGCGAAGAGGATCGGCGCGCAGTCTGCAGTCAGCACGCCAAGCGCGATGCCTGGCGTCGAGGTTACAAGCCCATCCACGCGCGGCCGTTCCCGGGATGTCCATGGCTTGTCCAGGACCAGAACCTCCGTTCCGTGCGTCTGATAAGCGGTAAATAACAACCCTCCGGCAACCCCGAGCGCTGCGCCGACCCGGTTTCGGTTTTCTGCGACGTTTGCGCGTTCGTCACCGACTGTGCCCCACCCGCAATTGAGGCTCTCATACGCTCCTACCGAGACACCCCCCTGGCGCGTGAAAAAGCCGTGTGAAACGCCTTCAAGAGCGCAGAGCGAAGGATCCGTGATACGCTCTACCGGTTTCATTGCTGCATCCTGCCGCAAGTCTCCGGTTCGAAGCCTTCGGGACGGGGCCAGTCTGGCCCGGCAAACGCGAGGACGCGAAAGAGCCGCCCCATTCCCCGCTCGCCTGCGAGGCGTTCCCGGTCCGCTGCAATCGAGTCCCGGACTGCGGAGGGCCGACCACGCGCCAACCCCTCTGCCCGACTACCAATGCCGAGACGTTCCAGGAACGCGCCCTGGGTCACTACCGGATATACCCGCGCGCCGCCCCTTTCCGCCGCGCGCGCAAGCGCCGTAAAATTCACATGCGCCGAAAGGTCGCACTGGCCTGGCGCCTGCAAGACATCCGCCGGATTGTGACGGCGAACCGCCTGCAGCGTATCCCCCCCTCCCGCCGCCGCAAGTTCGTGCTCTTCGTAGCCGTAATCGATGAGAAGCGCCGCACCACCGCAGGAACGCACGCGTCTACCCAATTGTTCCACGATTTCTTCCGCCACCGCCGAATATTCCGCGACGGCGCCCTCGCCGGCTTTCCGCAGGGCGGATTCCAGTTCCGGCGACGGAAAGGACGCTGGACCTTCCGTTACGAACGCCAGTGACCCGCTCGCGTCCGAGGTCACCTTGCGTTCGCGCCAGTTGCCCTCCTTTCGAACAAACTGCCGAATCGGCATCGCGTCGAAAAATTCGTTTGCTATGTAGAAAGCCGGTCCCTCCGGCACCTCCGACAGGAAATCGAACCAACATACCGGATGCCTCCGGAGTCGAACCCGCTGCTCGCTCCGAAGTGAATTTCCCGTTTCAACCAGCATCGGACGCAGAATCTGTCCGAATTCCTCGACTCGTTCGGCTGTACGAAGCAGGTCGGCCGTCAGGGTTCCTCGGCCGGGACCCAGTTCTACAAGACCCATCGGACGCGGCCTCCCCGCACGCCGCCAGATCTCTGCCATCCAGAGCCCGATCAACTCGCCGAACATCTGGCTGATCTCCGGAGCGGTAACAAAGTCCCCGCTTCGCCCAATGGGCCGCCGCCTTGCGTAATAGCCGTATTCCGGATGTGTGAGCGCCAGAGACATGAACTCTTCCATTCCCATTGGTCCACACGCGCCAATACGTGCGAGAAGCAAACCCATGAGCCCGCTCACGGCGCCGACCGGCGCCGAAGCGCCCAAACAATTAATCCGATGCCGCCGAGCAACATGGGCAGCGACAGCAGCATGCCCATCGTCACGCCGCCATGGCCCAGAGCGACGATGAACCCGACCCCTGCGTCCGGCTCGCGAAAATTCTCCACGACTATCCGGGCAGAGCCGTACCCGGCGAGAAATGCCCCGCAGCACACGCCGGGATGCCGGAGCGCGGATGTCCAGCGCGAAAGAACCAGCAACAGCAGGAAAAGGGCGAGACCTTCCAGCGCAGCTTCGTAAAGTTGGCTTGGATGGCGAGGCACTCCACCCGCCGCTTCCGCCGGAAACACCATTGCCCAGGGAACATCGCTCGCCCGGCCCCACAACTCGCCATTCACGAAATTTGCGATCCGACCCAGAAAGAGGCCCACCGGAGCCACGCATGCCAACAGGTCGGCGATTCCGAGCATCGATCCACCGAGCCTTCGCGTGAACCAGAATGCGGCAAGGGTTGCGCCAAGACAGCCCCCGTGAAAGGACATTCCTCCTTTCCAGATGGCGAAAATCTCCAGTGGATGCGCGAAATGGTATGCCGGCGCATAGAAGAGGACATAACCCAGCCTGCCACCGACAACCAGCCCAAGTGCTATCCAGCCCATCGCGTCGTAGGCGCGTGTGGAAGGAATGGGCGGCATGCCGCGTAGCCACAGATTCTCCCGCACCAGCAATCGACTCGCGAGCCACGTGGCGCCCAGTATTCCGGCGAGATAGGCCAGCCCGTACCATTGAATCGAAACCGGCCCGATCGCGAACGCGACCCGGTCGACAATTGGAAACGGTAAGGCGAACAGCATGGGAAACCTGAAAACGTTCTTGCCGCAGACGGGCGAATGCAACTACATTAGCGAACCCGTCGCTTGACAAAAGGAGTATCCGCCATGGTTGCGCGAGGTCCCCTGTATGACGACATGGCGAAAATGATGACCAACATGGCCGGTGTTGCGCAAGGAGTGCGGCGTGAGGCCCAAACTGCGTTCATCTCCTATTTCGAACGCTGGCTCGCGGAACGCGACATTCCCACCCGCGAGGAATTGGAAACGATTCGTGACATGGCGCGCGCTGCCCGTGAAGAAAACGAAGCTCTCGCCGCGCGCATCGACGCGCTGGAAAAACAGCTGAAGCCGAAGCGGGCGGCGTCATCCAAGCGGAAATCCGATAAGACCGAGGATCGTTCCGAATAACCATCGACCCGGACGCCAATAGCCGGGCGGCGCACGGCGCCCCGGCGCTTTTCCAGAATCAAGACTTCCGCGACGCAGGCAATGAAATATTAGTGATTCGTTTCAATCATCCTGTTTCGGACATGGTTTCTCTCTTCCCACGGAGACGTGTCCGACTTCCGCATCCCAGATAATTTCCCGATCCAGGAGGAATAAAGTCTTGTCACCAAACTGAAATCTCATGTTATTGCCACGAATCGCGGAATATCCCAACATCTGGTGTAGACAATCGACTCATTCGCAATATATTGGCGGAGCCACCACATGTGGTGGTATTTTGACAAAAGTGCCCAATTTAGAGGCATGCGCGAAGGGGGCGGGTTTCTCATGGGCTTTTTCGCAACTCGCGACGGGGTCTACGTGGATCATCAGCTTGACTTGGCTAATGCGCTTGCGGATCGAAGCGGATGGTCGGTCGAACGGGTGGATGACAATCGCGCGATTCTCGCGGCGAACGGGATTTGGAGAACCTACGAACTGGACCTGTCCTGGATCGACTCCGCCTGCGCCTTCCAGATTTCCTGCGCGTTTTCCCTGCGCCCCTCTCCCGAGCGAACCCCTGCCGTACTTGAGACCTTGCGGCTTCATAACGACCGAATGATTTTTGGGGGCTTTTCCCTCGACCTCGCATCTGGCGCCGTCCGCTATCGGTACGCCTTGCCGCTGGATTTTGGACAAGACCCCCCGGAACTCCTGGTGGCGCGACTGGTCGAATTCGCGGTGGAAGCCTGCGACAGCTTTTACCCGGCGGTTCGCTTGGTCGCTTCTGCGCGGAACGACCCTGAAGATGCGCTGGAAGCGGCGGTTCTGGAAACGATCGGAAGTGCTTGAACAGGATTTCGACGCCCACGGCGACGTCGCGGAGCTTCTCGGAAATCGTTGCCTCGTCCTGCTCGGGTGCGGCAAGATGGGCGGCGCCCTGCTGGCGGGATGGCTTGCAGCCGGCATTCGTGGCGCATCCCTCAAGGTGCTGGAGCCCGCGCCTTCCGACGCCCTTCTGGACCGGGCCTCCGATGCCGGCGTCGCAATCAATCCGAGTTCGTTGCCCCGAGGTGAATGCGTCGCCGTCCTCGCGGTCAAACCGCAGATGATGTCGGACGCGTTGCCAAGCGTGGCGCCGCTGGCGCAGGCTTCTTCCCTTTTCGTTTCCATCGCCGCCGGGATCACCATCTCCAGGCTCGCGGCGACTCTCCCGGGCGGCCGCGTCATACGTACCATGCCCAATACGCCGGCGGCCATCGGTCTTGGCGTTACGGCGCTTGCGGCCGGACCCGGCGTGACCGCGCGAGACCGGCAAGTCGCAACCGCTTTGCTTTCCGCGGTTGGAAGTACGGTTTGGCTGGAGCAAGAATCCAGTCTGGACGCCGTCACCGCGGTCTCAGGTTCCGGACCCGCCTACGTGTTTCACCTGATCGAGTGCCTGGCTGTAGCCGCGGAAGCCGAGGGGCTGGGGCCGGAACTGGCGCTTGAGTTGGCGCGAGAAACCGTTGCGGGCGCCGGCGCCCTCGCGAAGAAATCCTCCAAGCATCCGGCAGAGTTGCGCGCTGACGTTACCAGCCCGGCCGGCACAACGGCCGAAGCATTGGTGGAACTGATGAACCCGCAGACCGGGCTTGGCCCCTTGATGGAGCGGGCCGTCGCCGCCGCGGCGCGCAGGAGCCGTGAACTTGCTTCGGTTTGAGAAACAACGTTTTGCGGAGATTGCCCATCCCCTTCGGCGCGCCGCGATCTGAAACCGCTACCCATAACCCTTACGCCCGGAATCTCCTGCGAGACTGATCCATTTTCGGGAGTGATTCTCTTCCAAGATTGACCCACCCCGATTCGCTGCCACAAGGGCGCATCGCAGCAGCTAAGCGAGGCGCAGGAGTTGCTATCAGTGGAGCCCATTGGGAAGAACTGGCGGGCGCGGCACGTTCACCGGATGTCCATCCGGGCAATCTCGAAGTCGATAGGGTATCGCGGAACACGGTTCGGCGGGTTCTACGCTCTATAGATACGGAACCGCGCTCCCTGCGCTCGGTTCAACCGCAGCCGAAGCTGGGCGGGCTCATTCTGACCCTGGTGCAGTTGCTGGAAAGCAACGCGGCGAAGCCGGAGTACGACCGGCTCAGTTCGAAGCGCATCTTGCAATTGCCTGCCGACCGGGAATGCGAGGCTGACTACAACATGGATTGCCGGTTTGCGGTGGATTGGCGGCAACAACGGGCAAGCGGCGCTTCGCGCGCCTATGTTCCGCTGGACTTCGATCCGGGCGAGGCATACGCGCTCGACCGAAGCCAGAAATGTGCGCTTTTCGGCCGCGCTCGGCCGCGTGACAGTGCGGCTCTCGGCGGCCTATCTGCCGCCTATCTGCGGCTCTGCAATAGCCGGATGGGCACTTTACGGGTTCGCCCGCGCAAATCGCAGGTGATGGTATTCGACGCCAACGACCGGGCCTTCGAGCGAATTGGCGGGGCCTGTGCACGCGGCATTCTCGGTAGTACGGCCGACCGGCAATCGATCCGGTAGATCGATTGTCCGCCGAACAAGACGGTCGTCGACGTGATTTTCACGGAACGGGAGCGGCGTTACGACCGGAGTTTCGAGCAGATGTGCGCACCCTCTGGTGCGGCCGGAGGCATGCACGCCGCGGGCGGCGTGGGGTGAGGCGCGGCCGCGCCATCGGTCCGAGTGGAGCGCCGAACGGCCGGGATGAGCGCCAGGTCGGCGATCTGCACGGACGGCTGTTCCGCGAACTCCCGAACCTCGTGAGGCCGGAATGCCTGAACGGCCGGCTGGCGGAGCGGCCACGGGAATTCAGGTCGTAGCCCGCACCGTTTCATTTTCCGCGGCGGTTGCCTGAATGTCCGTTTCCTCTCCGAACTGAAGGCGCGCGAACCTTGCGTAGAGTCCGCCCGCGGCCACCAGTTCGCCATGCGTGCCTTCCGCCACCACCTGGCCCTGGTCCATGACAACGATGCGGTCTGCCTGCTTCACGGTGGCCAGCCTGTGCGCGATCACCAGAACGGTTTGATTCTCCGCGGTCCGCGCCAGGGCATTTTGCACTGCGCGTTCGCTTTCCGCGTCCAATGCTGAAGTCGCCTCGTCCAGCAGCAATACGGATGCATCCCGCAGCATCGCGCGCGCCAGGGCAATGCGTTGATTTTGCCCGCCGGACAGCATGACGCCGCGCTCCCCGAGCCAGGTGTCATATCCCTCCGGCAGCTTGCTGATAAACTCGTGGGCGTCTGCGAGCTGCGCGGCTTCCTGGATTTCCCGGTCTGTGGCCTCCAGCTCGCCCAGCCCGATATTTGCGGCCGCCGACCGGGCGAAAATAGCGGGATTCTGGGGGACCAGCGCGAAGTTGCGGCGCAGTGCGACCGGATCCAATTCCTTGATATCAATCCCGTCAAAGGTGATGGTTCCGGAATCCGTATCAAAGAACCGCAGGAGCAACTGGAATATCGTGCTCTTTCCCGCGCCCGAAGAACCGACCAACGCAACGCGTTCCCCTGGAGCCACGCGAAGTGACAATCCCCGCAATGCGGCCAGGTTCGGCCTCGACGGGTAGCGGAAGGTGACGTTCCGAAATTCGAGCTCGCCTCTTGGGTGCGCAGGAACCGGCACGGGATGCGCACGGGCGCAAATATCCCGCGACTTGTCCAGAAGTTCGAAGATTCGCTCCGCCGCGCCCGCCGCCAGTTGCATCGCTCCCCAGACCTCCGAAAGCCCCGCCGCGGCGCCGCCGACGAAGACCGCATAGAACACGAATTGACCGAGTTGGCCCGCTGACATCTCGCCGACCGCCACATCATTCGCCCCGACCCAGGCTACTCCGACCACTCCAGTGGAAACCAAGAACATCAACCCCGCGGTAAGCGAGGCGCGGACAGCAATTCGCCGCCTGGAAACCTGGTACACGCGCTCCACCGCTTCGGAGCCTCTTGCTTCCGCGTCTTTTTCGGCGTTGAACGCTTGAACGATCGATATTTCCTGCAGTACCTCCCCGATAATTCCGGAAGCTTCCGCAACCCGGTCCTGGGTTTCCCGCGCCAGACGGCGGAGAAGCCGGCCCATCAGGATGAGCGGTACAACCACCAGGGGAGCCACGATTGCGACCAGCAGGGTGAGTTTGACGCTCGTCACCAGCATCATTGCGGCGGCGCCAAGCAGCAGGAGCGAGTTCCGGAGCGCGAAGGAGAATGTTGTACCGACCACCCCGTAAATCACGGCCATGTCTGAAGTAAGCCTTGAAATCACTTCTCCGGTACGCATGAGCTGGAAGAACCCGGGGCTCATTCCGAGCAAATGTTGGAAGAGCGATTTGCGCAGATCCGCGACCAGTCGTTCCCCGATTATGCTCACCAGATAGAACCGAATGGCCGTTGCCGCCGCCAGCGCGGCAACCACAAGCACCAGGAGAAGAAAATACTGTTCGATGTAGGTCTCCTGCCCCTCCCCGAATCCTTGATCAATCACGCCGCGCAGTGCGATTGGGAACGTCAGCGTGAGTGCGGTCGCCGTCAGCAGGGAAACCCCTGCCCCCGTCAGAAGCCATGGCCGAACGCGAATATAGGGCCACAAGCGGAGAACGGGCGAAAGAGTCTTGGATTTTGGGCGCCGCTGCGCGTCGACCGAAAATGTCACAGTCAAACTCCGCGGATCATGACTGCACGTGGCGAAAGGTATTTGCGAATTTCGCCGCGAAACTGCGAATCCTTTTGATTCCTATCGAATTTTCCAATCGGAACAAGTGCCCGCCGGCAGACGGCATCAAGTCCCGATCCGGTGCGCGGAGATTTTGGTTCGAAAACAATTCTCCTCGGGTGCGGTCTTCACTCGAACCTCGCAGTCAAAGAATTCCGTTTGCCACGAGACGGTTCGGGAGATGCTCGGCCATTTCGACCATCACCGGTACCAGCACCGGACGCTGGTGCGCAATCTCTCGCTGCTGACGCCGGAGCTTCTGAACGAGATCAACGAACTGGTGGTGAAGGCGGGCCACGCGTTGTTCGGGCAGGCGCCGGAAGCGCCGCTGCGGGCGCGGGCCGATTCCTTTGTGGTGGAAACCGACGTGCACGATCCGACCGACGTGCACTTGCTGCGGGACGCGATGCGGTGCCCGATCCGGGTTTCCGCGCAGCTGGCTTCGGGCTTGGCGGCTGGCAGCGGGTGAAGCGGCGGTTCGACAATATCCGCAATTCCCGGCGGCAGAGGCGGCATCCGGACCGCGTGCGCGCTTACCTGGGGCTTTGCCGGTCGCTGGTGGCGCGGGCGGAACGGCTGCGGCGGGAACTCGAGGCGGCGGGGGCGGAAACTTGGGACATCGATGCCGTGCAAGACCTTATGGATCATGCGCTTCGCCAGATCGACCAGGTCGACCAGCGGCGGCTGCAGGGCGAAGCGATCCCGCATGAAGAGAAGGTGTTCTCCATCTTCGAGCCGCATACCCACTGGTGCGCGAAGGGCAAGGCCGGACGCATGGTCGAACGCGGGGTTCCGGTCTGCATCGTCGAGGACCCGCATCAATTGGTCCTGCACCACCGTATCTCGTGGGCGGAAGACGACGTGGATGCGGCGGTCCCGATGCTGTCGGAGACCCTCGCCCTGTTTCCGTCGGTGCGGGGCTGCAGCTTCGACCGAGGCTTTCACAGCCCGTCCAACCGGGTGCGGCTGGACGCGCTCCTGGATTGCAACGCGCTGCCGGCGAAGGGCACTCTTTCGCAGAAAGCGCGGGAGCGCGAGGCGCGCCCCGCATTCGCCACGGCGCGGGCAGATGCGCCGAAAGGAAGTCGGAAAGCTCGGCGGTGGCGGTTTGGTTCAGATCATGCGCGACGCCGCTACCCAAACATCACTGATGACGGTGATTGGACATGATGCGCATGCGCCCGCTCATGCCGCCTCGATGTCGGTGTGGGCGAAGTCCTCGCCCTTGAAGAGTAGCGGTTCGCCCATTGTGTCGGCGAGCGCATAGGTGAAGCAGTCGCCGAAGTTCAATCCCGCCGGATGATTGCCCTTGCCAAAATTCCGCCAGGCTCGGCGCGCGGCGTTGGCATGTTCGGACGTAACTGGCACCAACTCGACTGCCGCCTTCTCCAACAGCACATCCAGTTCGTGTCCTGCCTTGGCTCCACCCCGGCTTTCGACAACCGTTGCCGCCTCGAGCAACGCGACCGCCGACATGCGACGGGGCCAAGCCGCCGCTATTGCTTCTTCATAATGCGCTGCGTCCGGCTCGCCGAGCAGGATGGCCAGGATAGCCGACGTATCGATAATCACTTGGGCAATCCTTGCTCGTCGTAGAGTAGGTCGCCATGCTCCGCGGCCGATGGCCCAGGTTTCAAGAGCTTGGCGCAGCGCCGTCCAATGGCGTGAAGCTCCAGAGCCAGGGCATCCGCGCCCCGCCGCTGCCTTTCACGCTCCAGGCGTTCGAGCAGCGCGACGGTAATCGCGCCAGTCATGGTCTCGCCGGTAAGTCGCGCCAGTTCGCCAGCCAGCCGGCAGGTCTCTTCATTCTTTATGTTTAGGCCCATTGCTCGTTTCCGGTAGAAGGATTGGAAGACGTCTACCCTAAGCGTTGTTGCGGCCGGGCGCAACGTCGATAATGTTTGCAAGTCTGATTCCCGACGGACAATGCCCGGGACACGCCGGGTAAGAACATCCCACGCCAGAGTTGGCACAACTTCGCCGCTTTTTTCGATTTTTGCTTGTGTGCCAATGGCTTGGAATTTTCTTCCGCACTAGGGTTCCGGGTTACGTCTCGATTCGTTGAACGCTTTTCCGGTTGTGCATGAGGGTCGGCGGGACCCCGAGCTGCCGGTAGATCTCAAGATTTTGCGGCTTGGGTGTGGTCGGTTGGCGGATGCGGATTTCCGTTCCCTCGGCGGTGGGCAGCACGACGATGACCAGTTGGTGGGTGCTCAGCGCGTCGCGAACGCTTTTCCAGGAACTGTGCACCTCCCGGTCGAGCAGGGTTTTCTCGATCGCGACGAGCAGCCGGTAGGCCATCACCGAGAGGAAGAAGTGGGTGTCGACGCGGCGTTCGACCTGATGGAAGATCGGCCGCGTCGCGAGGGGGGGGGGGGATTTCATATTGCGAAAGGCATTTTCGGCCCGCGTCAAGAGGATGTACGGGCGCCAGATTTCCTCGGCCGAGAGATCCTGCCGGTCGGTCTTCAGCAGGTGGGCGCCGTCGACGCGCTCGGCGACGTCCCTTCGTTCGACGCGCAGCGCGGCATGCAGTTCGTCGAGCCTCTCGTTCTAACCTTCACTTCTGTGATCCAGGCGAGGCGGTGCAAGACCTCTCTGGTAATGGCGTTGGCGATCCTGCCCGCAACCCGCATGCCGCCGCATGACGCGGGCGAGGGCTTCGTTGTCCGCCAACGCCGCGCGACCGCTGCCGAAGGAGCCCAGACACTTCGAAGGAGAAAAGCTGAAACAGGTGACCCCCGCCCATTGCCCGACGCTCCGCCCGCCCACCGAGGCCCCCAGCGCCAGGCATGCGTCTTCCACAAGCACCAGTCCATGTTGCGCCGCCATCTTCGAAAGCGCGGGAATATCCGCAGGGTGCCCACGCAGGTCCATAGCCAGGACCGCCGCGGTACGCGACGTCAGAGCGTCTTCGACCGCCTGTGGATCGAGGTTTCCCGTGTCCGCCTCGACATCCACCCAAATCGCCTTTGCGCCTGCATGATGGATCGCCGAGGTAGAGCCGATGTCGCCGTTGGGAGCGGTGATCACCTCGTCGCCCGGCCCGATTCCGAGCTCCGCCAGCGCGATCTTCAATGCAACGGTTCCGGAATTGGTTCCGACCGCATGCCGAACGCCCTGCCAGTTTGCGAACTTTTTCTCGAAGGCCGGGGTTTCGCGCCCCCAGTCGAGCTCCCCGCCCTTGAGCACCCGGGCAATCGCGCAATCGAATTCAGGCTTGAATTTTCGGTAGAGGAAGGTGTGGTCACAAAGAGGAACCCGCATTCCAGGAATCCCCCGTTCAGGTATCTTTCTTCAATCCATGATCCTGCGGCTCGGAGCCTCCGAAATACCGCGAGAAGGCGTGTCAAACAAACCACAGTCCCCCGGGGGATTCGCCGCAGGAATCGCGCCACCGTCGCTGCAAGGCTCCCGCCGCGATAGGATAGGCGCCGGATTTTCCACTGAACGATTTCGACGACGGCACGAATGGCACGCATTCTCATTACATCCGCGCTCCCCTACATCAACGGGGTCAAGCACGTGGGGAATCTCGTAGGCTCCATGCTCCCCTCCGACGCGTACGCGCGCTATCTGCGACTACGCGGGCACGAGGTCCTCCACATCTGCGCGACGGACGAGCACGGCACTCCGGCGGAACTGGCGGCGGCGGCGGAAAACCTCCCGGTAGAGGAGTACTGCACCCGATTGCATGTCCGCCAGAAGGAGCTCGGCGACGCATTCGGTCTGGCGTTTGACTGGTTTGGACGCTCCTCGCGCTCGCCCACGCACCGGCTGACCCAGCACCTGGCCGGCAAGCTCGCGGACAACGACCTGGTCCGCGTGGTCACAACCCGGCAGCTCTACTCGCCGGTAGACGGCAGGTTCCTGCCCGACCGGTTTGTCGAGGGCACCTGTCCGAATTGCGGCTACGAACGCGCGCGCGGCGACCAGTGCGAGAACTGCACGAAGCAGTTGGATCCCACGGATCTTGTCGGACCGCGTTCGGCCATTTCCGGGTCCACCAACCTTGAACTCCGCGAGACCTCGCATCTCTACCTGCTTCAATCGCAGATGCGGGAACGCTTGCGGTCGTGGATCAACTCCAAACACGATTGGCCCAAGCTATCCCGCTCCATCGCCCTCAAGTGGCTCGACGAAGGCGAGGGACTGCAGGACCGCGGGATCACACGCGACCTTGACTGGGGAATACCGGTGCGGAGAGGCGCCGAAGATTGGCCCGGAATGGAAGGCAAGGTGTTCTATGTGTGGTTCGACGCACCGATCGCCTATATCGGCGCGACGATGGAGTGGGCCAAATCCACGGGCGGCGACTGGAAGTCATGGTGGCGCGAGGACGAAGGCGCCGCCGATGTCCGCTACGTGCAGTTCATGGGCAAGGACAATATTCCGTTCCACACGCTTTCGTTTCCGGCGACCATCATGGGGTCGGGCGAACCGTGGAAACTTGTTGACTATATCAAGGGCTTCAATTGGCTGACTTTTGATGGAGGCAAGTTCTCGACTTCGCAGGGACGGGGCGTCTTCATGGACCATGCGCTCGAAATCCTGCCTTCAGACTGCTGGAGATGGTGGCTTCTCTCCCACGCGCCCGAATCGGCGGACTCAGATTTTGTCTGGGAATCCCTGCGCGACGGCGTGAACAAGGATCTTGCCGATGTACTCGGCAACTTCGTGAACCGCGTCACGACCTTTGTCGCGCGCCGGTTCGAAGGCAGGGCGCCCGAGGGCGGTGTTGCAGGGGAAGCCGAGACCAAGCTCTCCGAAGAAGCCCACATCCGGCTCCGCGCCTACGAAGCGGCCATGGACGCGATGGAATTTCGCCGGGCAACCTCGGAATTGCGCGCGCTTTGGGCTGCGGGAAACGAGTATCTGCAGCGCGCCGAACCCTGGACCCACATGAAGACCGATCCCTCTCGCGCTGCAATCGGGATTCGTACCGCGCTTAATCTTGCCCGGCTCTACGCGGTCGCCAGCGCACCCTACATCCCGGACACCGCGCAAAAGATCCTGGATACGCTCAACCTTTCCGGCCCCTGTCCCGATGACTGGCCCACTGGCATAGACGCCGCGCTTTCCGCCATTCCTCCCGGTCATTCCATCGGCGAACCGAACCTGCTTTTCCGGAAGGTCGAGAAAGAAGAGATCGAGACGTGGCGGCGCCGGTTCGGCGGCGGCGCTGAGACCTGAACATGCTTTGCTTGCTGGACGACCGACTGATTGGATTGAATACCCGCTGCCCGAGTAACCAGGCTGCGACCATTGCCGGAAACTCGGGCGGAAAGCCGGAGGTGCGTTCGGAACCCGTTAGGCGATATCCGCTTTAGCATCATGAGCAGCGCATTCGACTTGGTTGAGAGCTGGCCGCGTCCGGGTCACCCGGAGCGATACAAGACGCAGTTGCAGGACTGGGTTGAAGCCGTATCCCGGCTTGAGGATGCGGAAGAACGGGAGTTCGCGCGGAGCCTTCCAAACGAACCCCCCGGCAAGGCGATGCTCGAATGCATCTTTGGTGCAAGTCCCTTTCTCAGCAGCTGTATGATTGCAGAGCCCGGATTCGTGCGCAAACTTTGGACCCAGGGTCCCGACCAATGCATCGGGGAAGTGTTCGAAGAGCTTGGTTCGATGCCCCCGGACTACGACGAACGCACCGCCGGGAACATGCTCCGGATCGCGCGGCGGCGAACGGCGCTCCTGGTGGCGCTTGCGGATATCGCCGGCATTTGGCCGCTGGAAACCGTAACGCAAACCCTCTCGGCGTTCGCCGAGGTGGCGATATCCACCGCGCTCAGGGCGCAGGTCGTCCGGCTCGAAAATCGCGGTGTCCTCGAGCCGAGCAATTCTCCGGCTCCGGAGGCCGAATCGGGACTGTTCGCGCTTGGCCTCGGAAAACTCGGCGGGCGAGAGCTCAACTACTCTTCCGACATCGACCTGATCCTGCTCTACGATCCGGACAAGATGCCGGCGAAGAACCCGCCCGACATCCAGAGGCATCTGGTCCGCCTCGCACGTTCCCTGGTCTCGCTCCTTACGGAACGCACGATGAACGGCTATGTGTTCCGCGTGGATCTCCGGCTCCGCCCCGACCCGGGAGCGACGCCGCTGGTCATCTCGACGGAGGCGGCCGAACACTATTACGAGGCAAGGGGACAGACCTGGGAGCGAGCGGCGCTCATCAAGGCGCGGCCCGTGGGCGGTGACGGCAAGGCGGCAGCCGCGTTCCTCAATCGAATTTCTCCATTTGTCTGGCGCCGTCATCTGGATTTTGCGACGGTCCAGGAATTGCACGACATGAAGCGCCGGATCGACGCGCATCGCGGCGGCGGCGGGATCCGGGCGCAGGGGCACGACGTGAAACTTGGACGAGGAGGAATCCGCGAAATCGAATTCTTCGCACAGTCGCACCAGCTCATTTGGGGTGGGAAGGATGCAAGGCTGCGGATCATACCTACTTGCGAAACACTCACGATATTGGCGAATTCCGGCCGGATTCCGAACCGGGTCGCGAAGGAATTCATCGAATCCTACAACTTCCTGCGCCGTGTGGAGCACCGGGTGCAGATGGTCGACGACGAACAGACCCATTCGCTTCCCGAGGACGCGGAGTCGCTCGAAACCATGGCCCGGTTCCTGGGATACGAAGACACCGGGGCATTCTCCGTCGACCTGATCGGTCACCTCAAGCAGGTCGAAGGCCATTACGCCGAGTTCTTCGAATTGCCATTGGAGATGGCCGGAGAGCGCACGCCCTCCCTCCTTTCCACGGCGGAATCGCCGGAAGCCATCGCCGGATTCGAGACGCTGGGATTCAAGAACCCTGAAGCCGTTTCGGGAATTCTCTCGAAGTGGCGAAGCGGACGGTACCAGGTCGCGCAAGGGTCTCGTTCGCGGGAACTCCTCGACGCGCTTACCCCCTCTCTCCTTACCGCAATGATCGGTACGGCGGATCCGGATTTGGCAATCGTCCGATTCGACCGCTTCCTTGCGCGACTTCCGACCGGACTACAGGTATTCGCCCTTTTTCAGGCAAATCTTCATGTCATGGAAACCGTCGCCGAAATCATGGTGTCTGCACCCGCGATCGCGGAGCAGCTTACGGTTCGTCCGGGGCTTTTCGAAGCGCTGCTGGAAAGCGACACGGAATCCGTCGCACCCACGCGCTCCAGCCTGGAGAAGGATCTTGCGGTATTTCTCGGATCCGCACCGGACTACGCGGACATGCTTGACCGGCTTAGCCGATGGGCGGATGCAGCGCGGTTCCGGGTCGGTATACACATGCTCTTCCGGCGAATCGACCCTCTCGAAGCATCCCCCGTTCTCAGCGACATCGCGGATGTCGTGCTGGAGCTGCTCCTCGCACGCACAGAGGAGGAGTTTGCGAAACGGCATGGCCGAATTCCCGGGGCTGAATCCGCGATTCTCGCCATGGGCCGGCTGGGAAGCCGGGAGATGTCCATTACATCGGACCTGGACCTGATGCTCGTCTATGATTCACCCGAAGATTCCCTGTCTGACGGCGAGAGGTCCGTCCCGTCGACTTCCTATTTCAACCGCCTCCTCCGGCGGCTTGTCTCGGCTCTCGGCGCGCATACCGGTTTCGGCGAGATCTACTCGATCGACATGCGCCTCCGGCCGAGCGGAAACGCCGGCCCGCTGGCCGCGAGCCTCGAGTCGTTCGAGCAGTATCATGGCGAGAGCGCCTGGACCTGGGAACGAATGGCCCTCACCAGGGCTCGGGTTGTTGCAGGAAGTGCAAGGCTGACGTCCCGCCTCGGGGAAATCATCCAGGACACGTTGTCCACACCCCGCGATCCGGGCCGATTGCGCGAAGACGTCGCGGACATGCGGCAACGCATGGACAAAGAATACCACACGGACAATCCGTGGTCGCTGAAACACTATCGCGGCGGGCTGGTGGATATCGAATTCATCGCACAGTACCTCAAACTCCGGACGGCGCCTGGCCGGGGCGAAACGGTCACCGGCAATACCGGCGAGGCGATCCAGTCCTTGCTTGCAGCGGGTGTCTTGCCGGAGTTTGACGCCGCCGCCCTGCTGGATGCGTGGCAACTCTGGTCCCGCATGCAAGCGTTGCAGCGTCTGATCAAGGAGAACGCGGACGGACGCGATATTCCAAACGGCATGCAGACGATGTTCCTGGATGCCGCCAAAATCGATTCCTTTGACGGCATGGAAGAGCGAATGTCGTCCGCTGCCGCCGCGGTTCGCGAGATTTACGACAGGATCGTGGGGTCACCACCCGGCTGACGCGCTCCGCCTCTTCCGGCGGTTTTTCGAATCTTTCCTCCTCCCTTCCCTTGGCCCCCGGTTCCGCCGTGATTACACGTCATGATGCGGTGCAACAAATATTTTCAATGCACCGTGATCCCTTCACAATCCCGAGGGGGCTCTGCTGGGCTGAGATTCGAAAAGTGCGGACGCAACTCGTTGATTGAACACGCCGAACTACTCAAAAGCTGCAATTCGAATGATCTGGAATGCAGGCGCCGACTTGCAAGATCAAGGTTATGTTGCACTGCAAACAAATGCAAAGCTTGGCAGTACATGTCGAAGCAGGCAGCATTCATGAAACTGATCGTCGCAATGATCAAGCATTGCAAGCTCGAAGACGTCGGGACCGCGCTCACCGAAAGGGGTGTGACAGGAACGGCGATCTCCGAGGTCAAGGGATATGGCCGGCAAAGCGGCCACACGGAAATCTATCGGGGAGCGGAGGGCCAGGTGGAGTTCGTGCCGAAAATCCGCCTGGAAACCGCCGTTCCGGACTCGATGGTCGAGGGGGGGGTGAAAACGCTCCGGGAAACCGCGAATACCGGAAAAGCGGGCGACGGCAAGATTTTCGTTGTCGATGTGGCGGATGCGGTCCGCATCCGCACCGGCGGACACGGCAAATCGGCCCTCTGACACGGACAAGCCGGAGAGGAGAAACATACGATGACACGCGTTGCCAAGGCGACGGCCGCAGCCGCTTTCGTTTTCACGCTTTCGACAAACGGCGCCCTCGCCCAGGATCCCGCGGTGCCCCAGGAATCCGCATTCGTGCTGAACAGCCTGCCGTTCCTGGTCGCCGGCTTTCTCGTCATGTGGATGGCGGCGGGCTTCACCATGCTGGAAGCGGGCTTCGTCCGCACCAAGAATGCCGGAGCGCAGTGCCTGAAGGGATTCGCGCTCTACGCCATCGCTAGCTTCGCGCACTTCCTTTGCGGCTACTTGCTCATGTATCCGGGCGACGCCTGGGGGATAGACGGAATTCTCGGGAACATCGCCTCGAAATCGCTCCCGGGACCTGGAGCCACTGCCGAAGCCGAGGATATCACCTACGCTTCGGTTGGGTCCGGCTTCTTCTTCCAGCTCGTGTTTTGCGCAACCACCGCATCCATCATCTCCTGGACGATCGCAGAGCGCATGCCCATCGGGCCCGTTCTCCATCTTCGTTCTCGTCATGGACGAGTTTATCTACCCAATTCAGGTCTCCTGGAAATGGGGCGGCGGCTGGCTAGGCGCGATCGGCTTCGCCGGCTTTGCGGGATCGACCATCGTGCAATCGGTGGGCGGATGGGCGGCGCTGACCGGCGCCCTGATCGTCGGCGCACGGCATGGAAAGTACGGCGCCAACGGCAAGGTCGAGCCGACCCCGGCTTTCAATCTGCCGCTGGCCACGCTTGGCGCCTTCATCCTCTGGCTCGGCTGGTTCGGCTTCAACGGCGGTTCCCGGCTGGCGCTCGGCACGGCCTCCGACGCCTCGGATATATGCCGGATCTTCGCCAACACGAACAACGCCGCCGCCTGCGGAGCGATCGCGGCGATGCTCCTGACGCAAGTTCGTTACGGGCGCATCGACCTGACGCTGGTGTTGAACGGGGCGCTGGCCGACCTCGTTTCGATCACGGCCGAACCTCTTGCTCCTTCCCTCTGGGGTTCCGCCCTGATTGGCGCCATTGGCGGTGTCATCGTGGTATTCGCGGTCCCGCTCCTCGACCGGCTTCGCATCGACGACGTGGCGGGCACCATCCCGGTGCATCTTGTCGCGGGTATTTCGGGCACACTGGCGCTTCCACTTTCAAATCCAGACACCTCTTTCGGATCGCACTTCACCGGGATTCTCGCGATCGGCCTTTTCGTGACGGTCGCCAGCGGCGCGCTCTGGCCGCTTCTCAAGGCGACTATCGGGCTTCGAGTCTCCGAAGACGAAGAGCTCTCCTGCATCGACGCTGCGAAACTCGGGCTTCAGGCGAATCCGGAGTGGACATCCTGGATCAAAGCTCCGGCCGTGGGCCGCTAAGTCCTGACTTCCTGACCCCATACCATTTGAGATGAGCTATTTCGCAGGTAGGGCGGGGTCGACGCGTTCGAAAGGATTCTCGCTGTCGATGTCGGATGCCAGTTCGTACAGCATTGTGAGGTCGGTCCCGGGGAATACGGTTTTGGTTGCGTTGAGGGTTTCGAGGAGCGGCCGGAGATGACGGGAGTGCGCCTTGTTGGCGAGATGCAGGATGCGAATGGTGAGGGTTTTCCGCGGGTAGTCTGGCAAGATGGTCGCCTCGGTGGAGAACAGGGCGCGGAGGGCGGCGCGTGGGTTGCGTTTCTTTCCCTGGGCCTTGGCGATGCAGGGCATCATGGCGGTTTCGGCTCGATAGGCGATCATGCGCAGGGTGTCGCAGAACCGGCGCATGGGTTGGGGCAGCGCGTCGAGGCGTTGCGTTTCATCCAGGCTTCCGGCGGCGACATGTTTGGGGATTGAGCGGCGTTTTCCGGCCAGTTCGCCGATCTCGCATTCGACCTCGGCGAGTTGCGCAAGCAGGGCGTCCGTTGTGGGCTGCTTGCCAGCCTTGAACAGCCGGTTGCGCAACACCGTCGCCTTGCCGCGCAGGCGGCCCAGGGCCTTGTCGAGGGCGCGGCGGACGGGATTGACCACCTGGGTGTCGTCGTCGACGGCGGCGAGCGCGTGTTCGGGCATTGCGTCGAGATCGAATTCGGTTCGCATGGTCTTGAACCAGTTCTCCTGGGACCAGCGCGAGAACATGGCGCCGGCGATTTCCGCCGTCGACATGCCGGGATGGGTGGTGATCACCGGCGCCTGATGGCCGCTCGCGGTCAGCCGCCGGATCTCGCGAACGTCGAGGCCGTTGGGGAGTGTGACGGTTCGCTCCGCGAGAAGAGCCGGGGCCTCGCGCATGCCGCCCGGCCCATGCAAGGGCACGGCGTGCCGGCTGAACTCGTCGGCCGGCCAGTCGGGCTGCTTGCGGCCCTTGCGCCAGGTGATGCAGGCGATGCCGCAGGAAGCGAGATGACGGAACAGCGCCGGGCTCCAGCCCTCCCGGTCGAACACCAGGGTCAACGCCGGCGCTGCAGGGTCGGCTTCGGCGGGCAGCACGCCCATTTCGTGCAGTTCCGGCAGAATCGTCTCGCGCAGGATCCGCACCATGCCGGGATCGACCTCTTGGTGCAGGCACAGGAAGGGCGCGCCGTCGAGGGCGTGGATCCAATAGCTGGTCGCCGCCGGCAAGCAGAGCTTTTGACGCGGAACAAAGTGCTTGGGAAGATGGCCCTTGCGCCCGGCATAGACCTTGACGTGGCCGTCCACGCACAAGCTTGCGGCCAGTTCCGGGTCGCGCGCCGCCCAATCCCGGGCCAGCGCCGCCTGCCACGCCCCAACCGCTTGCTCATCGGAACTGAACGCCTGCAGCTTGCGGCGCAACGTCTTGACTTCCGGGCAACGGTCGAGGCCGAGCAGCGCACCCCATTCCCCCGGCGCCTCGAAGCGCAGATGCTCAGGGGCGCGCAACCGGGCCAGAAACAGGAAGCACAGAAACAGCAGCATCGTCGCGGCGCCGTAGTACCCCTTGGGAAGACCGGGCGCCGCATGTCGAAACAAGCCGTTCTCCAGAAGCGCCGGCAACGCCGTCAGAACGCCGCCGCAGGCCACCGCGGAAGCCGCCTCGAAACGGGGTTGAACCTCCGCCATCCCGCCCACACTCGCCGCAACCCGGCCCGCAACGTCGTGCGCCGCCATGCCCATCGGCGCCTCGGCATCGCGCCCGTTGCGGGCCGCCTTGTCCAACACTTCCGCCGCTTCGCCCGCCGCCAAAGCCGGCGTCCCGCCCGGCGACCATCCCGGGATCCGGCCTTCCTGGAAATGACGGTGCAGCGTCGACTGCGACAAGCCGAGAAGTTTCGCGATCCTCCGAATGCTCAACCCCTCGGACCGAAGCCGGCCGGCCTCCGCCGCGCACGACCCGTCAATCGCCGTCCGGCTGCGCGGCTTGCGCGGCTTGTGGAAACCGGCGTCCCCTTCTTCGCGAAGCCTGCGCACGGCGCGGGTGACCGTCGCCCGGCTGACGCCAAAGGCGGCGATGATTTCCTTGGCCGATGCCAGTCCGCCATCGACGAACTGGCCGATCATGCGGTTGCGCGCCCTGTGGTCCGCGTCGGCATGGCTGTAGATCGGCTGCAGATAGACGAAATAGGCCGTGGCTCCGTCCCGGCTGATCATGGACAGGACGGAACTGATCGGAATGGCGTCTGCCGGACACATCGGCAAGGGTGAAAAGGTCATGGCGCCCCCCGAGTATGGCATCAATATATATAGGGCGACCCCGGGGGAATGTCAAGGCCTTTGCCGGGGAAAAAACCTTCCGCAGCAAGGAAATGGCGTCCATCAGGACACCCGAATTAGCTCATGAGATCAGCAAGTCTGAAAATACGTTGTGGTTCCATCCCGGCTGATCATGGACACGGTGGAACGGATCGCAATGGCGTCTGCTGGACACATCGGCAAGGGTGAAATGGTCAAGGCGGCCCCCGCGACAGCATCACGGCATATAGGGCGATCCGCATGGCATGTCATGGCCTTTGCCACGGGAAAATCCTTCTGCGACAAAGAAATGGCGTCCATCAGGAAGCTCGGATCATCGCATGAGGTCAGGAAGTCAGAAGTCGGGCGCAAACAAGAAATCGGGCGGGCGATTTCCGTTCCCGACCGTCCATGCCGGAAATGTCCGGCAAATACGCCAACGTCCTGCAAACCGAATCGCGTGGCTGCGAACTGTGCAACCGACCGAAAACCCGCAGGGAAACCGCTGACATCCGCAAGTATCCGAGATGCGCTCGCCCTGCAGTTCAACTCCTTCGAACCTGATTCGATTGCTGTGGTGTTTCCCACAACTGCCGACTGGTAATTCCGGCGCCTGAGATTCCCGGATATGCGGTCAAATTTCGCGTCAAACCCGATTAGTCATTCGTTTGCAGAGAGTTCGGATAAGCTGCAAGAATCAGATACTGCACGCATCAGGCGCCCAGGCGATCGAAATTTTCCATTTCTCATCCACCGCAGGCTTTCGAGACCGGCTCTCGGTCCTTACGGAGCGGTTTGGCGGCGCGAACCGCGGAATTCGGATTTGTCCGCTATATCGCGGAGCCTTGGCGCGACCCGGTCTGACAGAACTGAATGCCAACAAGATCGCCTTCTGGCACGGGAAAATCGACCCTTTCCTGTAACCACGCCTTCCCGCCAAGACTTGAATGGCCATGGCCGGATCCACCCCAGCAAGGAACCGACGGAGCCGGCCTGACAGCAAACAGGCAATTTACATTCTTCCCTGTGCGAGAAATTGAACCCTTCCTTCGAACCGGGCCTTCTTGGCATATTTGGCACGCGTGGGTTCCTCTCGGCGCGAAATCGTGGGCGCGGTTCACGGGTGGACGAGCGAAAATTCCCAACAGCGATCCTTGACGCGTGCTCTGGGACTGTAGCGGAGACGCAAACGCGGCCGAAGATTGGGCGATCCAAAGGACTGCCGAATGAACCGCGGTGGAATCGCAGCCGCCGGCGCGGAATCCGGGCAAGTCAGTAAGCCTGGTTGCAATTGCAGGACCCGAACGTCAGCCGGGAATGAGCACGAAGTCGTAACGTCCGCGCCAGGCTCCGTCGGCACGGCCCAAGCGCAGCATGAGGTCGTCGCGATAAATTCTGTCCCGAGCGTTTGAGTCCCGCAAGTCAGGAAAATAGAGCTGGGTGGTCAGCAGGCGCGTTGCCTCGCCTTGGAGCTTCACATGAATATGCGGCGTCCGCCCGGGATAGTGGGCGGGCCGGATGGTCTTGAAGCGGAAGGCGCCGGTGGTATCCGTAAACTGATGGCCACGATAGCGAAAACCCGAATTGTCGTAGCGGCCATGCTCGTCGCAATGCCAGATATCGATCACCGCGCCCGCCACGGGGCTGCAATCGGGCATGAGGACTAGGCCTTCGAGGACGAGCGGTTCTCCACTCGTGTCCGGCTCCCGCAAATCGGCTCGGCGCGGCGTCAGCGGCGTATAAAACGGCCCCTCGGTCAGCGAGGGCGTGCCAGGCGTGCAGGTAAGCGGAGAAGCGAGCCCGAGGGCGCGGTCGGCCGCTGAACCGGAAAACACGTAGCCCAACGGAGACGAGCGAGCGTGACCCAAGATCGGCGTGGACACCGCCCCCGCGGCGGCAGTGGCCAGTCTCACGAAGGCGAGACGTCGGGTGACGGCGCTTTCTGACATGTGTCCAATATAGCCCAGACTGCCGGATCATGAAACCGAGAACCCGCCGTCGTTGCGCATGCAGGACTGTTGCATGCCAGACTTTCAGTCCATGAGCGGCTCAGGGCGTACATCGAGGTTGTCGGCCGATATACGAATCCCAATCTGATTGACACCCGAAATCCACATGCGCCTACGGCGAACACGCCAAGACTGGCGAATCCAGTGATGAAAGTACGTGGTTGTCGGGGCCAGAATGCTGCTCGTACTCTACCAGATGAATTTCAAGAACCTGGCGATGGCGTGGCGCGAATTCGGACTTCAGAAGGCATCGCTGATGCTGCCGCCCCGGAGATGCGCGGCCTATCACGGGACAGAGGCCGTCTGGGAATGCATGACCTGCATCAAGCGTCGGATCGCCGTGCTGGACGAAGTAATTTGGATCCAAATCGGAACCCCGCTCGAACACGCATGCTGCGGCGCAGTCCTGCAGTCCTTCCTCCCGAACGCGGAACCCCCCTCCCCCGCCCTGTAGACCCCTGCTGCCTGAACTCGGATTGACATGCCATGAAACGGAGATTGCGGATCCTGCTTCTCCTCTGAAAACCAAGAAATCCAAATACTTGGCGAGAAAAAACGAATGCTTGGAACAGATTTGCGTGAAAGAAAATTCCTTGACAATACGAAGATTATTTTATTAGAGTCAATTGCTCGCGAGTGAAGGGATTTCGCCTGGCGGCACTCTCGGGTGAACTTGCTGTCGAACAGCAAATAATAGGAGGTGAATATGCAAAAGCGATTTGCCGGATTAATCGGCATTTTGGTAGCTGCAACGCTGTTGGCAACCCCGGTTTCAACCAACGGCTGCGGGTCGGTTACGATCGCAGAAATCAACTGGGCCTCGGCCGAACTCATGGCGAATGTCGACGCATTCATTCTTGAGAATGGCTATGACTGCGAGGTTGAGTTGGTTCCGGGAGCGACCATGCAAACGTTCACATCGATGAACGAAAAAGGCCAACCGGATATTGCATGGGAACTTTGGGTCAACGTCTTCCGCAAGCCACTCGATCAAGCTCTGGATGAAGGGCGTCTTCATCCTGTGGTCAGTGGGCCGATTTCGGGACTTGGTGAAGGCTGGTGGGTTCCATCCTATACGCTGGAACAAAACCCCGAGCTGCAGACCATCGAGGTTTTTCTCGAGCGTGCTGATTTGTTCCCTCACCCAGAGGATTCCTCAAAGGGAGCTTTCTACGGATGTCCGGCGGGCTGAGGGTGCCAGCTTGCGAACGCCAACTTGTATTGCGCTTTCGAAATGGAGGAAAAGGGTTGGCTGCTGGTGGACCCGGGCTCTGCGGCTGGCCTCGACGGAGCGATAGCAAAAGCTGTCAAACGCGGCGAAAACTGGTTCGGCTACTATTGGGCGCCAACGGCGATTGTCGGCGAGTACAACCTGCAATTTCTGCCTTTCGAAGTCGAGTTCGCCGGGTCTGAAAACTGGGACGGTTGCGTCGTAAAACCGGAGCAGGAATGCGCGGACCCGCAGCCCTCCGCATGGACGAAATCGGAAGTTCATACCGTGATTACCGATGCCCTGATGCGATGAGGCGGTGCAGCTGTCGAATTCCTTTCGAAGCGAATCTTTCCAGGACCGGTCATGAATACGATTCTGGTATTCATCGAGGAAGAGCAGGCTGGCGGAGTCGATGCCGCTGTAGAGTTTCTGATCAGGTTCGAAGACGTCTGGACAGCATGAGTTTCGGAAGACGCCGCTCAGAAAATAAGTGCAAGTCTCTTAAACCAATCCCTTGTGCCTGCCGACCGCTGCATCGGCAGGCGCTTTTTATTGTCTGGGCGAACGCAAGAACTCCCGCGACAGTTGAATGCAGTGGCGTCTGGAATTGCGATGGCTGTCCGGTCGTGCTTCACTGCGCATGTCGGCGTATCATTCTTCGAACCCGAAACCGTCCAGCAATGAGCGAATATTTCGAAATCGTTTCAACGTCCCGTCCGATATCCAACTTCGCATTCGAAACGCAGTTGTGGTTCGACCGCGATCTGACCTGGATCTAGGGCTTTAATCACGAGGAGGCGGTCGTCTGCTTTCGCAAGGCTCTGGATCATGAGCCCGGGTGC
Organism: Rhodobacterales bacterium; assembly: GCA_965219495.1. Classification (GTDB taxonomy): domain Bacteria; phylum Pseudomonadota; class Alphaproteobacteria; order Rhodobacterales; family CAZPXZ01; genus CAZPXZ01. Next base: position 3,610,078 of record OZ244777.1, on the reverse strand, counting down.
GCCATCGCGTGGTGCGGCGTCGCGCTGGCTAGCGGTCCATTCTACAACATCCCTTGGGATTGGTTCAGCGAAACCGAGATTTCTCAGACAACCGCGACTTGTCACCATGCGGCGGAAATGGCCGTCGCCGGTAAGCGGACCGCGTCCGCAGTCGAACAAGCGCTGATCTGCGCAATCGCAAGGAGATTTCCAAGACCCCGTCCCGCATCGATCGCCGAACTCGCGCGTTGGGAACGAGATTACACGGACGCGATGCGTCTGGTACACCGTGAATATCCGCACGATCACGACGTCGCAGCACTTTTTGCCGAGGCCCTGATCACGCTGACTCCATGGAAATTGTGGGATACGGCGACGGGCAAGCCCGCCGAGGGCGCCGCGACTCTTGAGGCGCTTCGTACAGTGGAGGAAGCCTTGCAGCAGCAGAGCAACCGCAATTTGCCGCCGCATCCGGGTCTTCTGCACATGCATATTCATCTGCTCGAGATGTCCACAACGCCTGAACAGGCGCTTGGGTCCGCGGACGCCCTGGCCGGCATTGCCCCTGACTCCGGTCATCTCGAACATATGCCGTGCCATGTATATGCCTTTTGCGGTCAGTTTCATCGCGCCATTGACGCGAGCGCAAAGGTGATCGCGGCGGATCGAAAGAATCTGGCCCACGCGGGGGCCAACCTGTTTTACACGAACTCGATTTGCCACGACCTTCACATGATGATGTACGCCTCCATGACAGCGGGCCGCTTCGCTCCTGCGCTGGCAGCGGCAAATGAAACACGCGAACTGCTGACGCCCGATCTGATTGGCGTGGACAAGCCCCGCATGGCCGTGACACTTGAGGGCTATTGCTCGACAAGAATGCATGTGTTGGTGCGCTTCGGCCGCTGGCGGAACATCCTGGCAGATCCGCCAATGGCGGATTCAGTGCTGCATTGTGTGACAACCGCGATGCTCCACTACGCGCGGGGCATCGCCAACGCGGCGCTAGGTCAGACCGATGCGGCGGAATATGAGCGTGACGCGTTTGCCGTGGCCAAGGCGCGCGTCCCCAAGAACAGACTGTTCTTCAACAATTCCGCGCATGATATACTTCGGGTGGCCGAGGCGATGCTGGAGGGTGAACTGGCGTATCGCAAGGGCGAATTCCTTGCGGCCTTTGACCATTTGCGTGAAGCCGCGTTTCATGACGATCATCTCTTCTACAACGAACCTTGGGCGTGAATGCATCCGCCCCGCCATGCGCTGGGCGCACTGCTGCTGGAACAGGGCGCCATTGACGAGGCCGCTTCCGTGTACAGGTCGGATCTCGGATATGACGGCACGCTTGCCCGATGCCGGCAACACCCCGATAACGTCTGGGCGCTGCATGGATATGCGGAGTGCCTTCACAGGCTCGGAGAAACGACGGAAGCAGCCATCGTGAACCAGCGCGCCACAATCGCCATTGCATTGTCTGACCAGCCGATCATCGCATCGTGTTGCTGCCGCCCAGGCGCGTAGAGGAAGTTGATTCTCGGTCCCGAAATTCTTCACAATTCTTGTAGAGAAGCCAGCGGATACTGGATGACTGGCAGAATTCTCCAGTGCGTTGCCGCTGTGTTCGGCAAAATACTCCACTCGGGACGCGCCCGGAATTCGTCATCGTCAAGGCTGGCGCGCCTGCATGCCCTTGCGGTATGGGCCCATAATTGGCGATACCGGGGTTCAACAATTCATTCTCGCTCGTCGTTTCAAATCCACCGCGAATTGACATCAAATACGGTGCCACGCCGTGATCCCGGCTTTCTCGGAAACATCAATTGGCCGGATGGTCGCGGGCAACCGGACAACCACGAGCCGGAGGTGCGGGACCGCAATGGCGTTCGGTCTACAGTCAACCGCCCAGCCTTCCTGACACCGGGGCGTCACGGCTGTTCAAAATTCGTCGACCGGGGCTCCGAATTGATCCGCATCGACGGTGACGCCCAAGCCCGGCCCTTCGGGCGCGACCAGCATTCCGTTCCGGGTTTGGGGCATGCCGTCCGCATTGGCAACAGTGACCCAATTCATAAAGTCAACCGTGTGGGCACGCGCCCTTTCCGGCATTGAAACCATCATCAAAGCCGTGGCAGCCGTGCTGATCGTACTACCCCCGATGTCCTCTACCGTCACCTTCAAACCCAAGGCAGCTGCCAGATCGCGCAGCAGACGCGTCGGCCCGACGCCACCAATCCGCCCTATCTTCAACGACACTCCCGAAACTACTCCGTCCCTGTACGCCGTCAGCAGGTCTTGCAGCGTTACGATCCCCTCATCGAGAATCATGGGCTTGGCGCAATGCCGGGCGATTTGGAGATTATCCGCGTAGGCCATGCACCGCTGTTCAATCCAGCAGTCCAAATCCCGCACTGCGTCAATGAAACGCATCGCTTCTTCCAAGGTCCATGCTCCATTCGCGTCCGCGTAAAGCGGCACATCGTCGGGTACCGTAGCCCGAACGGTCCCTATCCGTTCGATATCTTCCATTGGTTCCGCGCCAACCTTTACTTGAAGCCTGCGATTAACTTGATCAACGAAGCATGCCGCGTTCGCCGCCATCGCGTCCGGACTGGCGTGGCTCACAGCGCGATAAAGCCGTACGGTCGATCCCTCCCGGCCCCCGAGCAAGGATCTTCAGGACGCGCCGGTGAGGCGGGCCGCCAGAGCCCATGCCGCCATGTCGATCGCCGACTTTACGGCTGGCTGTCCGAACATCGTGTCGTTCATTGCCTCGGCCGTTCGGTCCGGAACTGTTGCGTCCCGGCCGATCAGGGTCGGCAACAGGCGCGCTATGCCTGCCCGAATTCCTTCCGGAAAGGCTTCGGAATAAAAGGCGCCCAGTGGAGCCGCCTCGCCCCATCCCACCGTGCCATCCTCCGCTTCCAGGGCGACAATGGAACTGTCGAAGCCTGTTTCCGATCGGCCCCTGCAAACGTAGGGCAAATCGATGAACGGCTGAATCTGACGATACAGTCTGGCTGCGGAAATTTTCATCTTGCGTTCACCAAATCAGTAGGTTGCGGAACAGCGGTTATGTTGAAATGGCTCAAACGCGTCAAGTTCGACTCTTGCCGGAATGATCGGGACGGGCGCCCCCAGCGGATACGTGACTTTCAGCATAACCGCTCGGGCGACCTCGACCGAGACTTCCAGTTTGCAAGCAAGCAGATGCGAGATTCCTCTCCTGCCCGCCGCGTGTTCGGCGCCAGACGACCGCCCCGTTAAGAATTACATGCGAGTCACCCAGAGCAGCGCCGGTGATGCCTGGTCCCGGCACCCCGGCGCCGAACGCCAGAATATGCGCGGAGCAGGTGGTTTCGGTGCGGATGCGCCTGCTGGCAGTCGGACGCCTTGATTGATCATCCCGCTCGGCAATTCCTTCTCCCTCCGCTTTTTCCGCCTCCCGACTCGCTATTGAACACAGTCGCCGGCGGAAACCCCGAGTCTGCCGGCAGTTTCCGCCAGCTGAGACCAGGTCACCTCATCCACCGGAATGCCTTCGGTCTTACGCGTCATGCGCGTTCGGCTTTCAAGCTCACCGGGCAACAGTACCGCTTCGCCTTTCTTGGCCGGCGGGGACGCCTTGACCCAGTCGGCTAGCCGTTGAAGGTCTTCCGCAAAAAAGCTCTCTTCACCGAATGCGCCGGGGTCAAATGCGATGGAAAGCATGTTGTTTACGAGCCTCCCGCCAGTGGGGCTTCCCGGATTGCTGGAGAATCCGCCGGTAAGGGAGCCGGCGAATACTTCGCAAAAGAAGGAAAGGCCCGATCCCTTGTGCGCTCCGAAAGGCAGGATCGCTCCCGGCGGGTCGGCATAGAAGGTATTGGCATCGGTGGTTGGTTTGCCGCCGCCATCCACCACCGAGTGCAAGGGCAGCGGTTCGCCCTTGTTTCGCATCATCTGGATCTTGCCTTCGGCAATGACGGAAGTCGCGATGTCCAGAACAATGGGCGGACCGGACCTTCGCGGTGCGCCGGCGGCAATCGGGTTCGCTGACATCCTCCGGTCGGTGCCGCCATACGGTGCAACAAGAATTCCAAAGCCGGAAGTATTTACGAAATGAATCGAAGGGAACCCGGCATCAGCCAGTTTCTCGGCCCAGGCACCAATGCGGCCAAGATGCGCGGAATTGCGGATTGCGAGGGTGGCGAAGCCGCTCTTTCCAACGCGCTCGATCAACATGTCCATGGCTTCCAGGCCAATCACCTGCCCGTAGCCAAAGTCTCCCTCCACAAGAACTGCTGCGCCCTGGTCCAACACGACCCGCGCGTGGCGATTGGGAACAACAGAGCCCTCGACAACCCAATTCACGTACCTGTGGACGCGGATTATTCCGTGGGAATCATGCCCCGCCAGATTGGAGTCCACCAGGTTTTCGGCAACGATTCGCGCCTCCTCTTTGGACGAACCCGTTGCACGGAAAATGTCGGCCGCCAAGGATCTCAGTCGATCTGGATTTCTATTCAGTTGACTCTTCCTTCGGTTGGTTCTTGCGGGGCGCCCGGTTCCGGGAACTGAGCATTGCCGCAAAGTCGATTGCGTCGATCATGCTTTGTGCGGAAGCAACCCCGGTCCCGGCGATATCGAACGCAGTGCCATGATCCACGGAAGTTCGCACAAAGGGAAGCCCGAGCGTGACATTGACGCCGCTCAATCCCACCCACCGGCCGCTTTCCGGATCAACCCGGAATCCCAGGAATTTCACCGGGATGTGACCCTGGTCATGGAACATCGCCACGACCGCGTCAAATTCACCGGCAACAGCGCGCAGGAATACGGTATCTCCCGGAATCGGTCCATCTACATCGACGCCGCGGCTCTGGTACCGTTCAATCAATGGCGCCGTTACTTCGAGATCCTCCGAACCAAACAGCCCACCTTCGCCCGCATGAGGGTTTAGTGCGGCAACTGCGATTCTTGGCGACCCTATCCCGAGTTGATGCAGGGCTTCGAGCGTCAGGTCGATCACGCATGCAAGCCGTTCCTTCGTCAAGAGTGCGGGCACGTTTGCGAGCGCGGTGTGTGTTGAGAGATGCGTAACCCGGAGATTCTCGTGCGCAAGCATCATGCAGACTTTGTCCGTGCCGGAGAAATCCGCCAGCAATTCCGTGTGTCCCGCAATGCTGTGCCCTGCGAGATTCACTGCCTCTTTCGAAATCGGCGCCGTGACAATGGCCCGAATGCGGTTCTTCTTCGCGTGTTCCGCCGCACGGACAACAGAAGCGTAAGCAATCCTGCCGGCCTCCGCCGCCACCTTGCCCATTGCAATGGCGGTGCGTGGCTCGGCTGCGGAAATCACCGAAACCCGTGGCCAATTCGAAGGCGTATCCCGCTCGACAATCCGGGCTCCAAGTCGGTCGCGTTCGGCCGCGTCGCGCAATACCTGTCCTGATCCATAGACTACGATGCCATTCCGAAACCCGTCCGGCCGTTCCGATATCGCCTTAAGGGCCTTGAGCGTGATTTCCGCGCCGATCCCGGCCGGGTCGCCCGCAGAAACCCCGATCGGCCTATTCTTCACGGCATTCGCTCCCGGCAAGCAGGTGTTCAAACATCCGACAATCATGAAAGGCGCCTGACTTCGAATAGAGGAGGGTGCCGTCCCATCGCCCGCCTTCGATACGGGAAAGAGGGATTCCCTCGGACCAATCTCCGATCACCGAAAGGGTCCTTGTCCCCAGAGCCTTCATCATCCATCGGGCGGTGTCGCCGCCACACACCATCACGCAGCCAGGCCTCCGGATGCTCTTTGCAAGCCTCGCGAACACGTCCCGGTATACGCCGGATACTCTTGCCGACGGCAATTCCGGCAACAGGAATCCCAGAACGCCGGTGCGTTTGCCCGCGAATTCCGGCGATACGCCTCGACCCAACGGATCACTCGGATCCTGTATTCGAATACAGTCAACGTTGGGCGAAGCAGCCAGTTGGTCGAAATGTTCCCGGCTCACCGCATGCCTGCTTCCGATCACGATGAGCCGGGGACTCCTTCTCTTCTTCGCTCCATTCCGCCGCGGCGCAAGCGCACGGGCCAATCCGGCGGAACCGCACCAAAGCACAGGCGCCACCAGCTTCCTCCCGCGTTCAGCAATCGCGTCGAGGTCGCTGTCTGTCACCGCGTCGCATAGCAGGACCTCATCGTCCGGCCAGTCATCAAACGGATTCACCGAATATGTTCTTATGCCTGCGTTCGCGAGCCGCGCTCCAAGCGGCACGGGACTTGATTCAAGATGGCCATTGGCCAGGAGCCGTCCCTCTTTCACGATGCGCCCCTGGGAAGGGAACGCCGGAGAAATCATGATCGAGCGGAACAGGCCGGAGCGAGCGCAGGCCGCCAATTCGACCGTGGTGTTGCCCCGCAGAAGCGAGTCAATTTTCTTGAAGGCGATCTTCGCGCCAGCTACGCGGCGGAGATTTTGGCCGACAAGGTAGGCAGCGCGTCCAGGTCTTCCGTCGCGGGTGGATGTGCAGATCGAAAAGCGCTTGCCGAGATCTTCCCCTGTCCAGACAACCTTCACGGAAGCGTCCGGCGATGCGAACGGTGCAGCAGCGTCAAGCGCCCCCGTCAAGTCATCGGCCAGGATTCCAAGCTCCACCATCTGGCATCCGCATTCTCTCCCGAATTCTCTTCAATCGTCGCACAGATCGAAGCGGCATGGAAGAGAATTGAAACATTCGAAATACTTACCTACGCTCACGCGAAACACCAATGCGGTGTGCATGCCTTCGACCGCCGCAAGGGCAACTCCCGGGAATTCCTGCCAGAGAACCCGCGCTTCCAGCGGTGGAATGCAACCGGATTGGGCGCCTTTGGCGGTCAGTCGCCAGTCTCGCGAACCCACTCTGGCCTGAACGATCCATCAACGCGATCTGCCATGGCGGAAGTGAGAGTCATGCCAACGGTATTTCGCCTGTATCGACCGGAAAATATCCTGTTCCTGTCTGCCGCCGTCCGGGAAAGGTTGTCAGGAGATCCTCTCGCACAAATTGCAACGACCTTGTCGGCAGCTTCGACTTGAACGCATTTTCCGGACCACAGGTCGTTCCCGTCGAAACGGGGCGCCGCGATTGCTCTATCGGCATGGGATCCTCCGATCGAGTTGGGCTACTCGAAGTCGCGCAGCTTTCCGCCATTCAGCTGCGCCAGGATTCCCGGAAGCACGGGCATGAACCGTTCCGCGTGGCCTTGATGAAGCGCCAGTTGCCAAACCTGGTTGGCGGCCTGCGCAAGAAATGCGGCCATCGGCGCCTGCTGGGCCAATGCCGAATAGGTCCGGATGTCTTTCGCAGCAATTCGGATCGGTCCCTTGAGATGGCTGTCGTCACCCTCCAACACCCACGGCATCATCATCTGGAACATCGCGCTGTTCGCTCCTCCGGCGGAAACCACCTCGTAGAGTTTCTCGAGGTCCAGATCCAGTTTCGCGGCGGTGGCGACCGCTTCGGCGATGATCGCGCACGTGCCAATGGAAATGAAATTGTTGACGAGCTTGCAGGTCGTCCCGGTTCCGACCGCGCCGGTCTCCACGATCGTATCGGCATACGTTTCGAGAACCGGCCTTATGGCGGCGATCGTTTCCGCGTCGCCTCCAACGTAGGTGGAGAGCTTTCCTTCCTCGGCTTCCTTGGGCGTTCTTCCCAAGGGAGCATCGGCCATCCGAACGCCGCTTTCGGCAAGATCCCTGGCGACTGCTCGCGTGACGTTCGGATCCGCCGTCGTCGAATCGACAACGATAAGACCCTCGCGGCATCCCGCGACAATTCCTGCATCCCCGTAGACGACGGCTTTGACCTGTTCGGAACTTGGCAGGCACAAGAACAGGATGTCCACGCTTCCGGCCATTTCCGCAACCGAGATTGCCTCACGGGCGCCACGAGATACCAGGTCCTCCACCGGCTTGCGATTTCGATTTCCGATAATCGTCAATTTGTAACCGCCCCTCTCGAGAATGTTCTTTGCGGCCCCGTGTCCCATAAGTCCGACACCTACGTATCCGATCGTTGGTTTTTCAGTCATCTTTTCCTTCCCTTGTTGATTCTTGGCCGTTCCCATTCGAGAACTTCCAGTTGCGGACCATTTGTCCACTGCAATACCCGGGTCACTCGCCGAACTCTGGCAGCATCGGCCGTATGGCGAATAGCTGCAGCTCCGACTGTTCCCACCCTTCCTTCCACCGCCTGCGACAAATTTAACGATCGAGAACGAACTGGCCGGGATTCCGTCGAACTTGATACCAGGAAACCGCAATTCGAGATCGGCCAGGACGGCGCAAATCCCTCCCCCAACCGCCGAACCGAATGCTTCCGTCGCAGGTGGGCAGGATTTCGGTCGGGTGGCGCCTGTATCGCAACAACGGAATTCACCCGTACCGATAGGTCAACGGCTCGACATCGAACGCAATGCTGATTCGTTCGTGTTGGCCCTCAAACGGAACGGTGCGGTGAAAGTAATATGAAGGAAACGTCACCATAAGGCCGGGCTTTGGCGCGACAAAAACGGAATCCCCCGCCTCCTTCGGTTCCGACCCCGGATCGAATCGACCAACTTCGAACCAACCGGCCCGCGGGCGATCCTGCGCATTTTCAACATTGGGGCCGGTCAAGTACACGACTCCGCTCAACCAGCCGTTGGGATGAATATGCGCGAGCTGTCGCCCCTGGCGGACAAGAACCGTCGCCCAGATCGCGAGCCCGTATTGCCCGGGAACCCTGAAACGGTGCGGATGTCCGGGTTCGGGGTCGATTGCACGGAAATGTTCGTCGAGCCATTTCCGAATGCGCGCGACCAGCTTGTCCATTGGTCCCGAACCGGATTCGGCAATTCGGGCTGTCTGACTTCCGTCCCTCGTGGATTTGCCGTGCGGTTCCCAGCGGAGGGACGGATGGTCTTTCACGAATGAGCGGAGTTCCTCCAGATCTGGTTCCGGGATTCCAAGATCGGTCCGCGTCGGATATGTAGATAGGTCAACAAGAGGTTCGCCTTTCGCTTCTGACCGGGCGTGACTTTCAACGAGCGAATAATAGGCGAGCGCCCGCAGGTCGCCTGGGCGATTCCTGAGGCTTTCCGCAAGTTGAATGGCGGCATTCACTTCGTCTCCTGTCTTGAATGCGATGTAGCCAAGGCCGAATTGAGCCTCCGCGAAATCCGGGATTTGCGCAAGGGCTGCCGAATAGGCCGACGCGGCGGCGTCCCAGTCCTCCATCTCGCAGAGGATGTTGCCCCGATTGCATTGAGCCTGGGAGTTTTCAGGTTCAAGTTCAATCGCGCGTTCAAATGCTGACAGCGCTTCACTTGTCCGGTCGGCCTCCTGAAGAGCCAGTCCCCAATTGTTCAGCAAGCCCGGAGAATCAGGATCGCACTTCAGCGCATTCTCATGGGCCGCGATCGCATCCGCGGGATTTCCGAGCTCCTGCAGCACCAGGCCGAGATTTCCATGGGCCTCGGCAAGATCCGGCTTGAGGGATACCGCCTTTTCGAAAGCGCTCCGAGCCCGCGGGAATTCCCCCATTTGGGAGAAAGCCAGGCCCAGATTGTAGAACAATCCGGGATCATCAGGATTGATCTCTACCGCGCGCGAATATTCCGAAACCGCCTCCTCCATGCGTCCAAGTCTGATCAGGGCAACAGCGCGGGTGCTCCGGAATTCGGCGATTCCCGGCGCTGCGTTGACCGCTGTACCGAGGTGGCGCAAGGCTTCTTCCGCATTCCCCTCGCCAAGCAATAATATTCCCAGCAGGTGGGCTGCGTCGGCATTCTCGGGTTCAGCCTCCAGGATCCGGGCGTATTCGTCTCTTGCGGCGTCCAGATTTCCGGATTGATGGAATTGCATGGCCTTGGCCAGCATTTCTTGGACATTGGGCATCGCTTCTTCGCCTCTTTTCGCAGGCTCCGGAAAAATTTTTGAATTCGTGCGCGGCCGCTGGCGATCCTAAACGGAAATTTTGCGCCGAAAATAGACTTCACTCGCCAGCACGTAGGCCGATATTCCCATCGCGACCAACGAAGTCCAGTACTCCGGATGTATGCTGAACACGACTGCAACCGCCGCCAACGCAACCTTGTAGATCGGAATTCTCCGCGTAAGGAATTGCTCGGTCAAGACCGACATGGCGAAGATCGCAGCGACGCCTCCCAGAATCGCAAACACCACGTCAAACAACGGGTACTCATTCCAATGGACGATCGCGGGCCAGTAGACATAGTAGAAGGGCACAAGATAGGCGGCGATTCCAAGGCGCATGGCAGTGAAGCCGGTTTGCATGATGCGGGCGCCCGCGATTCCTGCGGCGACATATGCCGCCAGGGCGACGGGCGGGGTAATCGCGGAAACGCCTCCCCAATAATAGGCGAACAGGTGTGCGGTTAGCGGAGTAATCCCGATCTGGACAAGCGCCGGCGCCACGAGCGTCGCACTGATGATGTAGACGGAAGTGGTCGGCAGTCCCATACTCAGGAACAATGATGCGCCGGCCGCGAACAGCAGCGTCGGAAACACCCATCCCCCCGCCAGGTTCACAATCCACTGCGTGAAGATCAGCCCAAGTCCCGTAAGCGCCACACCCCCTACAATGAAACCAACCACCGCACATGCCATTGCCGTGCTGATCGTATTGATGGCGCCGAGTTGAAGCGCACCAAGGACTTCCCGGTACCCCATTCTCGTCTCGCGGCGAAGCCAGCTGATCACCACAACGGAAATGATGGAGAAAAATGCCGAGAAAAGAACCGTGAACTTCATGGACATCATCGTGATGAGGATGACGATGGGAAGTAGCATGTGGCCGTAATGAATGATTACCCACTTCAAGGCGGGAAGCCGATTGCGTGAGATGCCGGTCAGCCCCTCTTTCTTGGCCCGCATGTGAACCTGGAGGAATACGGCGGCGTAGTAGAGCAGTGCGGGAAAGACCGCTCCGACCGCCACATAGCCGTAGGATACGTTCAAGTATTCGGCCATGATGAATGCCGATGATCCCATCACCGGAGGCAGAAACATCCCTCCCGTAGAGGCGACGGCTTCGACGGCGGCGGCGAAATGCGGCCGTAGTCCGATGGATTTCATCAACGGGATCGTGAACATGCCCGTGGCTGCAACATTCGCCGCCGACGATCCCTGCACAGTCCCCATCAGTCCGCTGGCAATCACGCCGACCTTCGCAGGCCCGCCCGGCGTGTGGCCGGCAACGGCAAGCGCGAGGTTGGCGAACAATTTCGTCGTACCCGACTTGTTGAGGAATGCGCCGAAAAGAATGAAAAGATAGACGTAGGTTGCCGACACGCCGATCGCTACGCCGAACACGCCCTCGACGCTCATGTACATTTGCTGAGCGACGCGGCCAAAGCTGAAGCCGCCGTGCTGGAGGAGTCCTGGAAGCCATGGTCCCACAAACGTGTAGACCACGAAGATTCCGGCGAGAACGGCCAGAAGAAGACCGATCGTCCGTCGGCATCCCTCGAAGATGAAGATGCAGAAAATTACCGCCAGCCATACTTCATACGTTTCAAACGTGCCTCCTCGCCGGGCGATTGGCACGTAGTAGTATGCGAGATAGAGCGCTGGCGCAGCGGCGGCGCAGCCAATCAGAAAGTCAAGCCAGTTGATCGGTTTGTCGCGCCCGGACTTGGTTGCCGGATACAGCATGAATGCAAGGAACAGCATGAAAGCCACATGAATCGGCCGCTGCTGCATTGCGGGAAGCAGCTTGTACCCGCCAGTGTATACGTGGAAAAGGGATGAGACGGTGCAGACGACCAGTGTCAGCTTACCCCAGGGGCCTTCGATCAACTTCGTGAGTCGCTCGGGCGCCTGGGATTCGCCGAGTTTGTCAAAATCGATTGTTTGCTCGCGCTCGTCAGCGGAGATTGGTTTGGTTTCGGTCACCGGGCGGACTGCCCTCATTCTGTAGGTCATTCTTGAATTCAATCCGGCGCGCGGCCGGGACGGCCGCGCGCCGGAACGTTTTTCACGGATTCTCGGCTACCGCAATTCGATCCGGACGGACCGTAGTTACATGATGCCGATTTCCTTGTAGTACTTGGCCGCCCCCGGATGGAGCGCACCGGTTTGGCCATCAAGGGCCGTATCCGTCGACCAGAACTTGGTGATCGGATGGATGTTCTCAAGAAATCCCTTGTTCTCGAATACGGTCTTGATCATGTGGTAGACAAGATCTTCCTCGACGTCCTCGCGGGCGACAAGCACCACGGAAGAAGCCCATGTCTTTTTGGGCTCATCCAGTCCAGGCACCGCGCCGACGGGCTGCATGTACGGGAAATCGAGAGAATCTTCCGTCATTCCCATGATGACGTCATCGTCCATGTCGAGAATCCGCGCAAAGCCGGTGTCCATCATCTGGACGATCGACGAGGATCCGGCGGCGTCGGGGATTACGACCGCATCGATCTGGCGGTTTCTGACCTGATCGATGGCTGCCTGGTGAACCGTGAATTCTGCGTCGACATCGTCGTAGGTCAATCCGATGATGTCCATGATCTGATTCCAGACAGCCTCGCCCTGACTGCCTACAAGGCCCATCGAAACGCGCTTGCCTTTCAGGTCGCGAAGCGTCTTGATCTCTGGCGCCCACTCCATGGCAAGGAACCAGACCGGATTGGGATAGATGCTGCTGACGAACTGCACGATCTTGTAGCGGTCCTTCGGCCTATCGGCGAAACGGCCGGCGTTATTGTAGGCTTGGTGCGCAACTGAACCGCCCGCCGTGGCAATCTCGACTTCTTCGTTGGCCAGAAGCTCCATGTTGTGAACGCTGCCACCGGTTGCCTGAACCGAGGCCTGGAGCTTGATGTCGGTAAGTTTTTCATTGAATAATGCCGCCAATCCCGCGCCGACCCGGTAGGTGTTTCCGCCCGATCCCGCAGTCCCGATCCGAACGAAAGTCTTATCACCGTACGTCGGGGCTCCTGCCATTGCGGCGGTACCTCCCAGCGCACCAAGCCCCGCACCAGCGGCCGTTACCGCCGCTCCTTGGACCAGTGCATCTCTTCTGGTAATTTTCGTCATTTGTTCACTCCCATTTTGCTGTTGCCGTTGCTTGCACGTTCCGAGTACGGCGTCGTTCCGCACCCCGAGGCGCTTGTAAGCGAGGCCAACCTACCAGAGTTCGGAGAAATTTGAAATCGATCTCAGTTCGGACCCGGAAAGAAATCTTTCGCCGGAATCGGCATGCCGGGTTCGGCTGATTCCCCTTGGCCGCGAGGGCTGCGAAGAGGTTGGACAGGATCGAACTCCATTTTGCGGCTCTTCCGGTCATGCAGGCGCGGAAATCGATTTCCTGAATGACATTGGAATTCCAGATTGCGAGCGAACCCCGTAGATCGAGAGTGCTGTTCCGCAATTGCAATTTTCGGGCAACGGGTATCTTCCCCAACTGCTGAACATTCCGGGAGACAGACTCGCAGACGCAGTTCCGGGCGGAGTTCGTTTCTCCTCCTGCTAGCGACAGTTCCGCCTGATCGCGGGATCCGCGGACTTGCGCCTGAAGGCGAAACTTTGCCGGAAGCCATTTGCATTCGCGACGGACACTCCCTCCTGAATTCCGCCAACGGCGTCCCTCGTGCAAGCCGGGTGTCAATTCGCGCACGGAATGTCGAGATCAACACTTTCAACTTCAGTTGACCGGTGATTGCGCCAACCTTCGCGCACGCCATGCCAGAATGGATGCGGCGCACGGCGATGGACAACCTGCTCGGGGCGCATTTCGAATGACCGTCGCTCTTGGCGCTGCGTCGCAGCCTCAGTCGGCTGCGCGACAAGGGAGGAATGATACAACACGGCGCTGATTGAACGGCGGCGAACCTTGTTCTGCCTTTGTTCCGCCGTTTACCTGATCGACCTGAGCAACACCAGTTTCGAGGATGCGGCACCCACCGATCCGAAGACTATTCGCGGCTACTCCCGCAACCATTGCCAGGACTGCAATCAACCGGTGATCGACGGCGACGGGTTGCCGCAGGGGCACAAAGTGTTTCGCGGCAACTTTCGTGACAGCACCAGTCCGGCAGACATGCCGACGAAACCCGGCGGCACCCGGTTGACGGCGCGCCGGCAAGTCCCCGCAAACCGCGTTGGATCCACGAAGGTCTCCACCAGCACCGGACGGTAGCCGTGCTGCGCCGCCCAGTCCTCCGCAAGCCGCCGCAGCGCCATCGACAACGCCTTCGAAGCCAGGCACTTCACCCGCACCCACGGAAAGAGCAAGAACCGGCTGTGACAGACCACCCATTCCAGGCGCTTCGCCCGCTCCCGCTTCGCCCGCTCCCGCTCCCCCCAGCCGATCCACGCGTCCCGGCAAGGCAGTTGCGTCTTGCGTCGCGCCGGCCGTGAACAGAAGGCAGCCCAGCCGACGGCCCTGCCCGTCCAGCAGGAAGTACCGCAAGTGGCGCCCGAACGGCCGTCGGTAGCCAAGGTAATGATGCCGATCGACCAACCCGTTCCAGGCCTCGATGTCCGCCGCCTCCGGCGCCCCGCACTCTTGCCCTGCCAGCGGCTTCTGCGGACCCCGGCGCATCGATTCCCGCTTCGCCGGAAGCCTCAGAATGCCCAGCTCCTCCAACTGCTCCAGCATCCGAAGGCAGGCCTGCACCCGGTAGTCGCCGTTCGGCGTGAACCAGCCCAGATGCTCGCAGATCGTAGATCGTAGATCCCAACTCCCGCCGGCTCAGCCCCGGATACAGCGACACCGTCGTCTGGATGTCGGCAATCTGGCGGCGCCGCAGCCGCTTGCCGAAAAACGTCGTCGACTTCAGATTCTCGATCCGCGGATCCATCGCAGCCTTCCCGAATCAAACCGATTCGCGCATACGATGCCAGAAACCGCGTGGTGACGCAAGCCGCCGCCGCGCCCTCCCCGCGGAACGGAAATTCTCCAAACAACTCAAAGCCTTATGGGAATGCCGAGCATATCCAAAAAAATCTTCTCAAAAGTCAATGCCATTGCGGCGTGCACCAGTTTCGCCACGGCCTGGCGACCGGAATGTTGCGACAAGGGGCTTCGCTCGGCGAAATCGGCGACGTGCTCGGTCATCGCCATCCTGACACAACCAGGATTTACACCAGGATCGATCTTGAGGCGCTGCGCTCGTTGGCCTTGCCGTGGCCGGGAGGTATCCAATGAACACGCTTCGCGAGTCCGTCGACGCGTACCTGAACATGCGGCGCAACCTGGGGTTCAAATTGCAGAGAGCAGGTCAGGAATTGCTCGACTTCGTCGCGTTCATGGAGCAGCGCCAAGCCCCTTTCATAACCGTGGAACTGGCACTTGCCTGGGCACAGCAACCCAAGAATGTTCAACCGGCGCATTGGGCGCAACGGCTGAGCTACGTGCGTGTCTTCGCGCGTTTTCGCAAGGCCGCCGATCCGCGCACCGAGGTTCCGTCCCCGGGATTGCTGCCGTTTCAACCCAAACGGGCAAAGCCGTATCTGTACTCGGATGAAGAGATCCGGAACCTGCTGCGTGCTGCACTCGGCAAGTCCTACTACTCTGAACGATGCGCAATGCAGCCCCGGATCCATTATTGCCTGTTCGGTCTGCTGAGCGTCTCGGGCCTCCGCTTGGGGGAGGTGCGCAATCTCGAGCTCCGGGAAGCCGGCTCGATGCCGCGGATATCCACCGCACTTTTTACGCCCTTTCGCGCCAGACCGGCCTGCGTAGCGAGAACGACAGTCATGGACCGCGCATCCATGATATGAGGCACGGTTTCGCGACGAGAACTTTGGTGAACTGGTATCGGCGCGATCAGGAGCCGGAGCGTCTCCTGCCGGTCCTGTCCGCCTATCTGGGTCATGTGCATATCGCCGATACCCATTGTAATCGGGAGCTCCCGATTACAGTAGTAATGCCGACAACTTGGTAATGCCGAGCGAGGTGTGACAGAGCGTTGAATCAGCGGGATTCGGGGTCGTTCTCACTCGGCATTAATTTTGCTGCGATTCCGGGCAGAGTGTGTCTCTCACTCAAGAAACGGAGAGCATGCAATGCCTGCAATGTCCAAGTGCCGCCCCCTTGCGCGGACCCTTCTGGCCGATTTCAACGGCCTCCCTCTTTCCTTCGTCGACGACCTTCGGCGTCAGCGCCAAGGAAGGATCTCGGAGGGTCGGCTCGACAACTACCGGTGCATAGCCCGTCATTTCCTGGTCTGGATCAATCTCACCGGCATCGAGCTGCGAACGGTCGACGGCTCGATCATCCACCGTTTCCTGCAGCACGATTGCCGTTGCGGTGCATCCTGTGCGTCCGTTCGCCTCAAACGCTGGAGCAGACGCCGGACGTCGCCCGAACTCATGAGGTTCGTCCGTTTCCTCGAGAATGCGGGGCACGTCGACACCACCGGCGAACTGGAAGACAATCTGCGTCTGCTGGATGCGTTCCTCGCGGGGTTACGCGACGCCGGCTACACGGCCGGCACCATCAGCTCGTTCCGGTTCGCATGCACCGGTCTCGTCGTCTGGTTGCATCTGTCGCGCATCCGACTTCGCGATCTGACATCGGATGTCTTCGCGCAACATCTGGACAGGGAGTTCGTCTGCTCGATCCCGGGACTGTTCTGCCGCCGCCGGAAGCACCGGAAGCAGGGCGCGGAGGCCTGCGACGGTCAGCTACGCGGCTTCCTGCGGCATCTCGTCTCGACAGGACGGATAGCCCCGCTGGAGCTTGTTCCGGTCGAGCCGGCGCTGCCTGCACGGCTCGAGCGGTTCGCTCTCTGGCTTGAGCGCCATCGCGGCATCGCGCCGAGGAGCATACGGCAGCATGTCCGGGCAATCAGGGCAATGCTGCCCGCACTTGGAGACAGTCCGGACACATATCACGCATCGCTGATCCGGCGCGTGCTGCTCGAGGCGATGCGGCCCTGGTCGCCCAGCACCGCACGTCATCTGGCAACCTCCATGCGCATGTATCTCCGGTTCCTG
The DNA here is from genome assembly GCA_965219495.1 of Rhodobacterales bacterium. Classification (GTDB taxonomy): domain Bacteria; phylum Pseudomonadota; class Alphaproteobacteria; order Rhodobacterales; family CAZPXZ01; genus CAZPXZ01. The sequence goes on along the minus strand of OZ244777.1, from coordinate 3,593,132 downwards.
GTCTCGGAGGGCAGCGTTGCCGCCAGTCTGGCCGCCGCCGTGCCAACGGCACCCCAAAGGCGCCTGTCCAGCTTGCCGCGGTACGTCTCGCCCGAGGACGTCGAGCGCGCCATCGACAGCTGCGGCGAGGGTCCGGCCGGCCTGCGCGACCGGGCGATCCTGCTTCTGCTCGCACGGCTCGCGCTGCGGGCAGGCGACGTTGCCGCCCTGCGCCTCGGGGACATCGACTGGGATACGGCCGAAATCCGCGTCGCGGGAAAGTCGCGACGGGAAGCGGCTCTCCCGTTGCCGCAGGATGTCGGCGATGCCCTGCATGCCTATGTCGCCAAGGGACGGCCAGTGACCGATGAAGACAAGGTCTTCCTCCGCGCCATGGCCCCGGCGCGCGCCTTCGCGGACCCAAGTGCCGTCAGCGGTGTCGCCAGGCGTGCGCTTGATCGTGCCGGCGTCACGACCTTCGCGGGACGCGGGGCGCATGTGTTTCGCCACAGCCGGGCCACCGAACTGCTCCGATCGGGAGCCGATCTCGATGTCATCCAGGCCCTTCTGCGCCACGCCTCCCCGAGCACCACCGCGATCTATGCCAAGACGGACACGGTCATGCTGCGCGAGGTCGCCCAGCCCTGGATCGGGGGGAGCGCACAATGACCGCCAGGATCAGCGACCATGCCGCGCGCTTTATCGAGACGAAACAGGCGCTCGGCTATCGATTCACGCAAAACGAAAGGATTCTCAAGAGGTTCGCGCGTTTCGCCGAGGCCCGGGGCGAGACCTTCATCCATGCCGCAACCGTCCTCGAATGGGCATCGGCATCAAGGACGGCATCATCGACGACGAAAATCAGGTTGCTGCACTTTGTGCATGATCTTGCCCTCTGGCTGCACGCAGAGGACGAACGCCACGAAGTACCGCATCGCGACGCGCTGGGCCGCCGGTCCTCGTGGAGACCGCAACCTTGCCTGATGTCGGTTCCGGACATTCGAAAGCTGCTGGACGCGGCACTGTCCCGGGGTCCGGCCGGGACCATCGCGCCACTGACCTGGCACTACATGTTCGGTCTCATGGCCGCGACCGGCCTGCGCATCGGCGAGGCGCTCGCATTGACGCTGGAGGACGTCACCGATGACGGTCTCGTCATTCGGGACGCGAAGTTCGGAAAGACAAGACTGGTCGTGCTGCACCCCACGAGCCGGGAGGCTCTGGATCTCTACCTGGCCGCACGGCTCAGGGAAAGGACGCCGGACCGGCATCTGTTCGTGATCGCAACCGGTCGCCCTCCCCGTCGCGAACACGCGGACGACGTGTTCCGCAAGCTTGCGGAACAGGCAGGCCTGCGAAAGCCCGGCGAAAAACGCGGGCCGACCCCGCACTCGCTGAGACATGCCTTTGCCGTCAGGTCCCTCGAGAACCTGTCGCCCGGCACCCGCCCCGGCCGCCACATGCTCGCCCTCGCCACCACCCTCGGCCATGCCGAACTCATGAGCACGCACTGGTACCTGGAAGCGACCCCGATCCTGCTGCGCGGCATCGCCGAGGCCACCGAGCTGGCTCATGGGCATGGAGGATCCCATGACTGACCTTGCTCCCCATCTCTCCGCTTTCCTGCAGGTCCACCTGCCCAGCGAACGCCGCTTCAGTCCCCACACCCTGCTGAGCTACACCGAATGCTTCCGGCTGCTCGTGGTCTTTGCGTCGCAGCGGCTCGGGACCCGTCCCTGCAATCTGACGATCGAGCACTTCACGGTCGCGCTCCTGACGGCCTTCCTCGAACATCTGGAGACGGACCGGAAGAACGGCGTCGCCACGCGCAACGTTCGTCTGGCCGCCGTAAAGTCCTTCTACCGCTATCTGGAATGCCGGGTTCCGGGCTGCCTTGACTTGGCCTTGCAGGTGCGCGCCATCCCGGCGAAGACCGCCGACAGGCCGCTGGTCGACTGGCTCGGGCAGACCGAGATCCAGGCCATCCTGGATGCGCCCGATCCCTCGACCCTTCCCGGCCTGCGCGACCGCGCGATGCTGCATCTGTGCTATGCGGCCGGGCTGCGGGTGTCGGAACTGACCACGCTCACGCTCGACAGCCTGTCGGGTCCCGGACTCGAGACCGTGCGCATCATGGGCAAGGGGCGGCGGGAACGCGAATTGCCGCTCTGGAAGGAGACCAGGACCGTTCTCGACCAGTGGCTCGCTGGCCGTCCGGCGCTCAGGAGCCGCCACGTGTTCCTCAATTCACGCGGAGGGGCGATGAGCACGGACGGCTTCTCCTACATCCTCAAGCGCCATGTCGCCACTGCGGCCGAAGCCGTTCCCTCGATCCGGAACAAGCGGGTGACCCCGCATGGCCTTCGCCATTCCGCGGCAATGGCAATCCTGCATGCCACTGGGGACATCCGCAAGGTCTCGCTCTGGCTGGGTCACGCGACCCTCGCGAGCACCGAAATGTATCTCCACGCCAGCCCGGCGGAGAAGCTGGAGATTCTAAAGGCTACCGCACCCCCGTCGATCAGGCCAGGAATCTTCCCCGGCGTCAGCGACAGCCTGATGGAACTGCTGAACGGCAAATGAGGCAAACAATTAATGCCGAGTGAGAACGACCCCGAATCCCGCTGATTCAACGCTCTGTCACACCTCGCTCGGCATTACCAAGTTGTCGGCATTACCATTGGTACCTGGAAGGCTCTCCCGAATTGATGCGCGAAGCCATGCACCGCCTCGAACGTCGTTGGGAGGACCAGCCATGACCTGCAAAACCTCCCTCGCGCCCCTTCTGGAGCGGTTCTTCACCGTCGCGGTAGGAGCGCTGGTTGCCCAGCGCCCCTCCGCACAGATCCGAGCGTGCGCGCTAACGCACTCGGCTCCTGCCTCGGGTGTGGACGGCACGAAACCGCTGATCCGGCCATGGGTGAAGGATCCTGATTGGTGGGAAGAAGCGCTGCGTCAACTCCGCCAATTGCTCCCATATGCGAAGGGAATTCCCACGCGGGGAGCGACGGCGCAGTTGCTGGAACCAGAGGCTCCTGACGCTTCGCACGAACGCTTGGAGGAACGCATGGCTGGAGGGAACTGCATAGTATTGCAGCCACCCCCTGAGCACGCGTTGCAGCCATCCGGCTACCTCCTCCGGGTCGTCGTGGCGCCGACGGCGCAGGACCTCACCGATCCGCTGAAGCGTGCGCCGGGCGCGTTTCGCTGCCGGCTTCCGCCCGAGACTGAAACCGCCCTTTCTTGAGGTTCGGCAGTAATGCGTGAACCCCGGAAAATCAAAGGTTTCGGGGCGCCGCTGACCGCGTGAGAGACGGCCCGCCTTGGCGAAGCGTCCAAACTCGATGCAGCGGGTCTTCCCGGGATGGAGAGCCAGGCCGAACTTGCCCAGCCTTCGTTCAAGGTCGTCAAGGAACTGTTCCGCATCCTGCCGGTGTTGAAATCCAACCACGAAGTCATCCGCGTAGCGCACGATAACCGCGTCTCCGTTCGCCTCCTGCGGACGCCATTTCCGGTCAAACCAGAGGTCGAGGACGTAGTGCAGGTAAATATTTGCCAAAATTGGCGAAACAACCGCTCCCTGGGGAGTTCCCCTGAGGTCGTCCTTCCACTCGCCCCCGTCCATGACGCCAGCGTTCAGCCACTTGGTGATCAACCGAATGACCCGCCGGTCTCCGATCCTGTGTTCCAGAAACCGGATCAACCAGTCTCGGTCCAAATTATCGAAGAAACCGCGGATATCGGCGTCAACAATCCAGTTGACCTTCCGCCGCGCTATACAGTAGGCAAGAGCGTCCAGAGCGTCGTGCGCCCCGCGCCCTGGCCGGAACCCATGGCTGAACCCGAGAAATTCGACCTCGTAAATCGGGGTAAGGATCGACTCCACCACTGCCTTCTGGACGATCTTGTCCTCCAGGGCGGCAATGCCAAGCGGTCGTGTTCCCCCATCCGGCTTCGGGATTTCAACCCGCAGCGATGGGAGCGCTCGATACGCTCCGCTGTGCACACGGTCATGGAGTGCGTGCAAATGCACGTCCAGTTCCTTGCCGTATGCCTCCCAGGTCATCCGGTCAACTCCGGCCGCAGAGTGCGGGTTCAAAGCATGAAAAGCCCCTCTCAGGACCTCCACCGTGACATGGTGCAGAAGCGCCGTGAGGCGTTCCTTCGGATTCCTCGTGGCTGCCTGCCGTATCCGGTCCGCCGCTTGTGACACGCTTGCCCGACCCTGCGTCCGGCGCGTGCTTTGGCTTCCCGGATTCCCCTTGGCTGCCGCCCTTCTCTCCAGGAACTCCGCAGGAGCTGGCGCTCCCTTGTTCGCCCCCTTCATCGATACTATGACGGCATCCGATTGCTTCGCTTGGTTCATCATCAGTTCGGATTTCTCCTTCCCCTTCGCGGCCCCGGCTCGACTGCCGGGGCGAAGCGAAGCCCTCCCAGGTCCCCTGTGTGGATTTACGCGCGTGCATGGGTTCCTGGACACCGCGGAGCCCTGCCGTCCTCACGATAACGGACGGCCAGTGTTGCCTTCGACCGCGGTGAAAGTCTCGGCACTCCGGAAAGACATCTATTTCGATGCTCACTAGCCCTGCCCACGCGCACCGCTACCGACACTTCACCTGACACCTCACGGTGACAAGCGCACGGCTCGCGGCGAAAGTGGCTCGTTACACCTTGTCGGGTAGGGCACTGGCGCGCGCACCCTTAGGTGGAGGCTTATCCGGTCCTGCCCTTTCGGTTGCAGGTGGGTGCGCAGTTCCACCATAGATCACGTTTCCAGCCGCCCTCCCTAAAATTCCGTACGTCGGGTTTTCCCCAGTACGGCTTCAAGCATCAGGCACCCCACAGTTCGGTACGGAGCCTTCCGCAGGTGCGTCGAGGTGAAGACTGATCCGGCCCTACCCTCGATCGGATACTGCGTTTGCTCCGTCCTACGATGATGCCGCCGCCAATCTGATGGTGGTTTCCGCCACCGTGTGCGGAACCATCGGCTGCTGCATCGCCACCTGTGCCCTGAGGCCCTCGCTCCAGCCGGGTTGTGTTGTCCCGGCCATCAACGCTTATCGGCCTCATCCGCCAGTCTGAAGATCTCCGTTTCATTTCCCGGCACAGCCGGTTATTGACGCGGTCTTTGACATTCAAGGATCATCCTGTCTGATCCCCAGACCTTCCGGACTTTCGCTGCTGTACTTTCGAGTATTGCCGCCTTCAATACGCCGGAAGCCCCGGTGCGTGCTCCTCAGTTCTTCCGCACCGACACTGGCCATCAGGTAGAAAGGAGACCCTTGGCAACTCCAATTACCCCGCAAATCAGCTTCATGCAGGAAGTCCTTTTCGACGCTTGATCCGTTCACTCTCGTTACGGCCCTACTCTTTGCTCGCCCCCCGGGCTGATCAGACTCAAGCGGAACCATCTCCACTCCGTCTCCCAGGACTTTTACTTCCGGGCTTCCAGGTCACCGGGTCACCCCGTGCGCCTGCCGGATATGACTACGGCGCCAAACTGAGAATTGCGCCGGTGGGACTTGCACCCACTAGTACAGCAGCTAGTCTCGCTGCACCCTTTCCGCCGGACTTGCACCGGCTATCCACACCAGAGTTAGCCTGGCGTACCACCGCGAAAATCCGGCGCCCGTTCCAACGCTTGCCCGCATCGGCCACGCCGGCCTCCCGCAGAATCTCGCCGTGCAGGCGCCGGAACAGGCCTTCGTCCAGCTTGGCCCGCGCCCGGCACATCGCCGACGCCGCAACCGGAGTGGCCTGCGGCAACGCGATCCCCATCATCCGGCACTGTTCCCAAAGCTCGGCCACGGTGGTCGCGTAGCCCTGCCGGTCCTTCGAGAACACCAGCCGGAACACGAACAGCGTCACCAGCAGCGTGTTGAGCACCCGCCGGCGCTGCTGCCAGAGCCGGTCGTGCTCATTGGCGACCGACCCGGGACCACCGTTCCGATCACGTTGCCCCACAGCCGCACAAACGCATCCTCCGGCGCAAAGGCCGGCGGCGCTTGCGGGCCGGCGGCGGCCCGTTCCGCAACACCTCCCGGCAGCGCTTCGCCAGTGGGTAGACGTACACCTCCTTGCGGTTCTTGCCCCCCGATGCCTCCTCGCCCGGGCGTCCCTTGCTGCGCCCGATGCGCCGCCAATTGGCCGCCCGGTAGCAGGTGCCCTCGAACCGCTCCGGGTCGATAAAGGTCTCCACCAGCACCGGACGGTAGCCGTGCTGCGCCGCCCAGTCCTCCGCAAGCCGCCGCAGCGCCATCGACAACGCCTTCGAAGCCAGGCACTTCACCCGCACCCACGGAAACAGCAAGAACCGGCTGTGACAGACCACCCATTCCAGGCGCTTCGCCCGCTCCCGCTCCCCCCAGCCGATCCACGCGTCCCGGCAAGGCAGTTGCGTCGCGCCGGCCGTGAACAGAAGGCAGCCCAGCCGGCGGCCCTGCCCGTCCAGCAGGAAGTACCGCAAGTGGCGCCCGAACGGCCGTCGGTAGCCAAGGTAATGATGCCGATCGACCAATCCATTCCAGGCCTCGATGTCCGCCGCTTCCCTCGCCAACCGCAGCGAAAGCGGCGCCAACTCCTGCAGCCCGCACGCGATCGCCGCCTCCGGCGCCCCGCTCTCTTGCCCTGCCGGCGGCTTCTGCGGACCCCGGCGCATCGATTCCCGCTTCGCCGGAAGCCTCAGGATGCCCAGCTCCTCCAACTGCTCCAGCATCCGAAGGCAGGCCTGCACCCGGTAGTCGCCGTTCGGCGTGAACCAGCCCAGATGCTCGCAGATCGTGTACCCCAACTCCCGCCGGCTCAGCCCCGGATACAGCGACACCGTCGTCTGGATGTCGGCAATCTGGCGGCGCCGCAGCCGCTTGCCGAAAAACGTCGTCGACTTCAGATTCTCGATCCGCGGATCCATCGCAGCCTTCCCGAATCAAACCGATTCACGCATACGATGCCAGAAACCGCGCAGCGACGCAAGCCGCCGCCGCGCCCTCCCCGCGGAACGGAAATTCTCCAAACAACTCAAAGCCTTATGGGAATGCCGGGCATATCCAAAAAATCTTCTCAAAAGTCAATGCCATTGGGTTGGCGCCGGGTTTCGGGCCTCGAGACGCAGCGCCCGCTGCTCGCGGATGGAACTGCGCGGTCGCGTCAACTGGAGGTGAGTTTTCTGAAGACGGAACTGTCGCTTCCGAATTTCTGCGCCCGTTCGACCACCCGGGCGCCGAGGGCGAGGCGGGCGTAGCCTTCCCATACGATCTGATGACCGGGGGGCGCGTCATGCTTGCGGTTCAGGTATCCTCCCATCATCGACAGCAGCAGCACCGTCCGGCCGAGATTGTCCGGGCCTTGCACCCCGCGCTCGGGGGCGTAATCCTCCAGAATTGCGATCTCGTGCTCCGAGAACAGGAGCCCGGCATCCAACTCTGGTACATCGGCGCGCGCCGGTTGTGCGCGCATCCGGTCGAGCAGTTTCCTCTTGCCCTTGCCGAGGCTGCGATTGTGCCTGGCGCGGACCAGCAGCGCGATGTCGCCGCCGAAACGCCGCTGCTCGTCAAAGATCTCGAATGCATCGCCTTCCCGGTCCATGACCGCAATCGCCCGCATGCCGTCCAGGCCGCGGCTGTCGCGCAGGCCCCGGACCCAACGCTGCGTCTTGCTCTTCGCCTCGTCCGGCGCCTCGCCTGCAGGCTTGTCCGCTTCCTCCGGCTCCGGCCCATCGCCCATCTCCGGCGCATCCAACTCAATGCGCGCGACCCCCAGCGGAACCCCATCGGCCGCAACCGCCAGCGAGGTGTGCATGTGCAGCCCGAGAGTGCCCGCAGACCCCTTGTTGCGACTGATCTTGCCGAGGCCTTCGCACCCCATGTGGGTCGCGAAATTCAGCTCCCTGCCGTCCTGCACCAGAAGCACCGTCGATTGCCCCTGAAGCCGCCGCCGGGTCCGCTCCCGATGCGCCGCCAGGATCGTCTCCGCCGAGATCGCCGTTTCGTCTGGATGTTCGATCATTCGGTAGTACCCCGTCACCGCCGCCTGGTCCCCCGATGCCGCCGTGAAAAATGTCTTCGACGGCGACAAAGCCTGAATCGCCACACTCCGCACCAGCCGCTTCGAAAGCCGCGCGTCGCCCGGCAACGCACCGCCGAATTCATTCTCTGCCCAGACCGCGCCGTCAAGACCCGCCCACGGCGCCAGGGGCGCCACCGGTGCTGCAATCGCGCCGAGCCGGGCCCGCCAGTCGCCGCACAACGGACGCAGGAAAACCGACTTCACCGCAACCGGCCCGCCGCGGCGCCCGATCCCCGCAGTGTCGCCGACCCGCGTCCAGCCCGCCGCCTTGTAGCTCGCGCCGCTGTGCTCCGGCCCCACATAGCTCTCCACCAGAACCGGACAAAACCCCCACGCCGCCTCGTAATCCGCCGCCACCCGCCGAAGACACAGCCCCAGCGCCCGCGAGGCGAGATTGTGGCAATGCACCATCGGACGGATCAGAAACCGCGACAGCCCAATCACAAGATGCACCCCCGCCCGCCGCTGCGGCCGCGACCAGCCAATCCACCCGTCCCGCAAATCGAAGGCCTCGCAAACCAGCCGGCTGGCGGACCACCGACTCGAAACCTCGTCCGAGGCGAGAATCTGTTGCAGCCGCTCAAAACGATGCGGTTCCTCAAGGGCGGCGCGAATCGGCGTCGGCGCATACATGGCGCCGAGCTAGCCAGCACAATTCACTATGTTGACTGCGAATTTGTGATCAATGGGTAGGGTGCAACGCCACACTTGCGGACGGGAAGCTGCACATGGCTCGCGCCGGGGAGGTGCTTGAGGCAGATACATGGACCGTCGTGTACGGCGGGGAGGATTGCGGCGAGGATCTTTTCATCCCCATAGGATTTGTTGGTGGCAGGATGGCGTATTACGTTTGGACGTTTCGAAATAGCGTGCGACGCAAAGTAGGTATTAGGAAAACCAGTATGTGATCGATCAATTCAAGGGTGCTGACCGCGGATGGCAAACGAGAATTGACGGTGCTTTACGCGAACGGATCGGCAAGCAGGATGTCACGTACGACAACGCGTTGCATTCTGATCATCCGACGGTTCGCGCTCGTCGAATTTGGTGGGCGATAGTTTCGTCCTTGCGAACGCGCGAATGCATGGAACATGCGGGCAAATAGGAGAAATTGGTCCGGCATTCCCCGTTTCCGGCGTCCGCCGACATCTCGAATTTGTGGTGTCGGACGTCCTGCAAGGGCTTGCGAAGAACTTGCGATTCTCTTTCCCTTCCTGAACGACCCGCATGGCAATGGGGCTCTGTGGTGCGCGGTATCTTCGGGAAACCAAGGGATTGTATTCCCGGAACTTCCCTGAGCATCTCCACCCGCTTGCACCGATTCAAACCACAAGTATCAGTTCCTTGTCGACTGTCCCGGTATGACACGAATAGGCAATAACTTGCGCAAGCTATTCAATAATGGATTGCAAGGTCAAAGCTAGTCTGACTCCGTGATGTCGTTTTTACGACAAACTCGCTTCAACTCACCAGCCAGGAGAAGTCAAGAGATGCGTAAGTTCACACTATTCGGAATGGCGGCGATGATTTCGGCCCTGCTCACGGGAGCGTCCGTCACGCCGGCTGACGCCGTTACAAAGCTTCGGCTCGCGGGCCAGCATCCGCTCGACCACAACGCGACGATGATCCAGAAGGAGGCAATCGCGAAAATCGAGGGTGCCGGTGTCGACATTGAGATAAAACTGTTCCCGGCCGGCCAATTGGGCAACGGTGAACAGGTATTTGGCGATGTCGCGCAAGGCGTGATCGACATTGGTCATACTTTCATCTACAGCCACAATGACCCGGTATTGGACATCAACTCCCTGCCTTATCTTGTCGGCACCTACGAAGAGATGCGCAAAGTCTACTCGCCAGGCTCAAACTTCTATCGGATCTATGAGGAGCGGTTGGCCAATCAGGGCCTTAAGCTTCTCGGAATATTCGCCGAAGGGTTCATTGGCGTCGGGACCTCGGAGAGGCCCACAAATCCCACGATCATTGGCGACAAGGGCTTGACTATCCGAATTTGGTCCGCGGAAGTTGCCCGCTTGACGGCGCGGGATATGGGTTTCAACACCCACACAATGAACTGGGGCGAAGTTGTTCCGGCGATTCAGCAGGGCGTAATTGAAGGCTGGATTGGCGGAACGGCGGAGTTGAATTACACGGCCATGCAAGATGCAGTGAAGTTCTTCACGCCGTACAACGCTTTCGTTGAAAACACGGCCTTCTATATCGGGCAGGAGAAATGGGATTCTTTAACTGGGGAACAACAAGCGGCTATCTTCGAAGCGTTCGATTCCGCGTCCAGGCGCTCGTTTGACATTAGCGAACGGGTTGACGCGGAGTACTTGGAGAGGCTTCCTGAAGTTGGCATTGAGGTGATCCCCATTTCCGACGAGGAACTCGCAGCCATCGCCATGCATGTCAGGGAGAACGTCTGGCCCGAACTGGAGAAGAGGTTCGGCAAGGAACTTCTCGACCAGATAAAGTCCGACGTTCAATAGCATAGCGTTCGCACCTGAGGAATTGTCCTCGTCGCCATCTGCGCTGAGGGCAGTTCCGGGCGCGTAGCCGCCCGGGTTCACATGAGCATGAGACGTCTTGTTTGATCTTGAGGCGACCGGGTATGAACCTCGTCAAGCGCGTTGAACAGGTTGAGCGAGCGATCATATTTGTTTGCAGCATAATCATCGCCTTTACGTTTTGCCTCGTGGTGTTGCTGCGATACGGATTCGAATCCGACTTATTCGCGTACGAAGAATGGATTCTCACCGTCGCCTTCTTGCTGTATTTCATTGGCGGCGCGGCGGCCACCGCAGACAACGTTCACCTTAAGGCCGACATTATCCTGGACTTGATCAAGTCCGACAGGGCAAAGGCCGGGTATCAATGCGTTGTGTTGTTACTCGAAACAATTATCGGTGCCTTCCTCACATATTACGCCATCCTTATGGTCATGAACGAGTTCGTGCGGTGGCCGAATATCCCAACCACCGCCGTTTACAGAATCCCGTTGGCAGTGCCGCGCATCTTTATTCTGGTCGGATTCGCGCTGATGACCCTGCACGCGGCGCTGCACACTATTCGCTTCTTTGAACTTTACCGCAGGCCGGAAGGCCGAACTGAGCCGAACCGGCAAGAAGACTAAGAGTCGCGAACAATGATAATTGTTTCCGTTTTCGTGATTCTTTGCGTTGGCTTGGTTATCGGTCTGCCGGTTCCCTTTGCGTTCGGGGCGGCGTTGATATTTCTGGGGTATTTCGCCGATACAGAGCTGTCGACTTTTCTCACTAGCGGCCATTGGAGGATGAACAGCGTCGTCCTCCTCGCGATTCCCCTGTTCATTCTCGCCGGTAGCATCATGAACAGGGGACGGATCGCCGAGCCGCTTGTTGATATCGCATCGCTGACACTTGGGCGCCTGAAAGGCGGACTCTCAGCCGCCTCGGTGCTTGCCAGCGCAATTTTCGGTTCCATATCTGGTAGCGCAGCGGCAACGCTCACTTGTATCGGCGGCGTCATGCTGCCGCGGCTGGAGCGTTCCAATTACCCAAAAGGATTCAGTGCAGCCTTGATCGCCAACGCGGCTCCGCTCGGTCTCTTGATACCGCCGAGTTCAATTCAAATCATCTATGCGTGGATCACTCGGCAGTCTGTGCTGAAGTGTTTCCTGGCGACCCTTTTGCCAGGAGTGATTCTCATTTGCCTCCTTGTCCTCGTCAATTTCGTGATGATGCGGCACGAGAAAAACCTGGAGGTAGAAGAAAAACCCAAGTCATTCGCACGGGAGGCGCGAAAGCGTACGGTATTTGCCACGCCTGCCCTGTTCATGCCGGTGATTATCCTTGGAGGAATCTATGGTGGTATCATGACGCCCACGGAAGCCGCCGGGATCGCAGTACTTTATGCGCTACCAGTTGGCTACTGGTTTTACAAGGGTCTTACGTGGGAAACCTTCAAGCAGGCTGTCATCGAAGCGTCCACCACCACCGGCGCGGTGATGGTCATGTTCTTCATGGTAATGATCGTCAGCCGGTTGTTGATATTCGAGGATATTCCTGGGCTCGCACAAGCGTTCATCTATTCCATTTCGGAGAATCCCATCGTCGTATTGCTGATGATCAATTTACTATTGATCGCAATTGGCATGCTGATGGACGACGTGTCCGGGGTTCTGCTGGCGTCACCGCTGCTCTTGCCGGTGGTCAAGGATCTCGGAGTTGATCCCATTACAATTTGCTGCCATAATTGGCGTAAACTTGGGAATGGGGAATATCACGCCGCCCACGGCGCCCCTGCTTTATCTTGGCGCGCGGATCGCGTCTACGTCCGTGAACTCAATGCTGAGGCCGACAATAATTATGATCGTGTTCGCATGGATTCCGACCCTGATCTTGACCACATTTGTCCCTTGGCTATCGCTTGGACTTCCGGAATTCTTTTTGGGCCGATAACCAGAAATTGACATAGCATGCCAAACGCATTTCTGGACGACCTTACGGACCGCATCGCCGAATTGAAAGCGGACGGCTTGTATAAGGATGAACGCGTAATTGCCTCCAGGCAGCAGGGCGTGATCTCCCTCTCGTCGGGCGCCAAGCCCCTGAACCTGTGCGCAAACAATTATCTCGGGCTGTCGGCCCACCCGGAGCTCATTGAAGCGGCGCGGGAAGCGTTGCTGCGCTATGGATACGGGATGTCTTCCGTTCGCTTCATCTGCGGCACGCAAGAAGAACACAAGGAGTTGGAGGCACGGATCAGTACGTTTCTGGGCATGGAGGATACAATTCTCTATTCCAGTTGTTTCGATGCAAACACCGGGCTGTTCGAAACATTGCTGGACACCCGGGACGCCATAATTTCGGATTGTCTGAACCACGCCTCCATCATTGATGGCGTTCGGCTTTGCAAGGCCCAGCGCCACCGGTTCGCCAACAACGACATGGATGACCTGGAATACATGCTGAGGGAAGCGGCCGGGGCTCGATACAGGTTGATCGCAACCGACGGCGTGTTCTCGATGGATGGATACGTCGCCAATCTCAAGACAATCTGCGACCTCGCTGAGGAATACGACAGCATGGTGATGGTGGACGACAGCCATGCAGTGGGTTTCATGGGCGAGAACGGCCGAGGAACACACGAACATTGTGGCGTAATGGGTAGGGTGGACATGATTAGCGGCACGTTCGGCAAGGCCCTTGGCGGCGCCTCCGGCGGATATGTATCGGCGAGGAAGGAGATCATTGAATGGCTCAGACAACGTTCCCGTCCTTATCTGTTCTCCAACGCGCTGGCGCCGGTAATTGCGCAGACCACGCTCAAGGTTCTCGACATGCTGGAAGAGACGTCGAACCTTCGCAACCGGCTCTGGCGCAACACGGGCCATTTTCGCGCCAGAATGACAGAGTTGGGATTTGACATTCCAATCGGAATCCATCCTATTGTTCCCATCATGATTGGAGAACCGAAGACGGCCCGAGCCTTTGCGGGCAAACTTCTCAGGCATGACATTTATGTCATTGCCTTTTCCTACCCAGTAGTCCCCAAGGGGCAGGACCGGATCCGCACGCAGATGTCGGCGGCTCACTCTATCGAGGAACTGGATACCGCCATCGAATCCTTTGCGGTGGTCGGCAAAGAACTTGGCTTAATTCCGTAACGGCGCCAAGAGTGCTCCCGCTCAAGGATCACACCGCAATCGTTACCGGCGGGGCGAACGGCATCGGTTCGGCAACCGCGGATGCTCTCGCCGAGCGTGGCGCAAGCATCGTTGTCGCCGATATCGACAAGGAGGCGGGCGCCAGGAAGGTGAAACAACTTCAAAGAGAAGGTGCGAATGCGCATTTCGTCAGAACCGACGTCAGCGATGCGAGCGACGTTTCCTCGTTGATTGCAGAAACAACTGATAAATATGACAGCTTGGAAGTACTCATGCATTTCGCAGGGGTTGGCGTAGAGAAACTCGCGGTCGAGACAAGTTTGGAGGAATGGAGCCGCATCCTGGACGTCAATCTGACCGGATCGTTTCTTGTCATGCGGGCCGCGGCGCGTGCGATGCTGCCGCGAAAGTACGGCCGGATCGTTTCCATGGCGTCAGTCGCGGGAATTCGCGGCGGTACCGGGCGTGCGGCCTATGGAGCCTCCAAAGGTGGAGTCATCGCTCTCACGCAGGTTATGGCGCTTGAGCTTGCAAAGTCGGGGATCACGGTGAACACCCTCGCGCCTGGAGCCATCGAAACGGAACTGGTCCGCAAGATGCACGACGATGAGACCCGAAGGGCCTATCTTCAGGGAATCCCGATGGAGCGGTACGGTACGCCGAAGGAAGTGGCTGCTGCGGCGGTATGTTTGGCACTACCGGAAACGGGGTATGTCACTGGCGTTACCTTTCCTGTCGACGGCGGCTTTTCCTCCAGCGGCGTCATAAAGAACAACTCCTGACTCAACATCTCACAGCGACTTTCAGGTCCTGCAGTTTCAGTTTCTCGATTGGGAATGATCCAACCGAGGCGCGGCGCCGCTAACCCGACTTCGCCGCTTCGCCAAGATTTTCGGGCGAATTTGGTCCGTTTTTGAGGATGGAGAAATTCACAACGCCTTGCAGGACAAGGCGTCGGGGCCGGATCCACGCCCGGAATCCGTCCGAATAGTGCGGAATATATGGGCGATGTAGGGCTTGACATGCAGTTCACTAACCGATATCATCGTGCCTATGTATATTCGCAAGGACACGCGCCGCCACAAAGACCGCGTCTACACCAATTACCGCCTGGTCGAGGCCTACCACACCCCCGACGGACCGCGCCAGCGCACCATCTGCTCCCTCGGCGACCTGGCGCCCCGTCCCCATCGCGAATGGCTGGCGCTGGCCCACCGGTTGCAGGCCGCGCTGGAAGGTAAGCGGTTCCTGTTCGAGCCCGAGGGCGAAGATGCGGAACTCATCGAGCGGGTGCGCCGGCGGCGCCGGCGCGGCAAGCGGCCGCTGTCGGCGCCGCCGGCAGCGGCGGTCTCGGTTGTGCCGGAGCAGGTGGAGGTGCTGCGGGCGCGGGAGGCGGGGCCGCTGCATGTCGGGCTGGCGTTCTGGGAGCGGCTGGGCTGCGACGATGTGCTGCGGGAAGCGGGACTTCGCCCGCGCAGCCGGGAGCTGACCTGCGCGATGGTGATGAACCGGCTGATCGCGCCCTCATCGGAGCACGCCATGGGGGACTGGATGCAGCGGACGGCGATGGACGACCTGCTCGGGGTGCATTTCGCGTGGCCGTCGCTTTCGGCGCTGTACCGCAACCTCGACCGTCTGTACGACAAGCGGGAAGCGATCGAGGCATCGCTGACCCGGCGGCAGTGCGACTTGTTCGATCTGGATGCCGCGGTGTATTTGATCGACCTGACCAGCAGTTATTTCGAAGGGGCGGCGTTGGCCAACCCGAAGGCGGCCCGCGGCTACTCGCGCGACAAGCGGTCGGACTGCAAGCAGGTGGTGGTGGGGCTTGCCATCGATCACGACGGCTTTCCGCAGGCGCACGAAGTGTTCCGCGGCAACCTGCGGGACAGCGCCAGCCTGCCGGACATGCTGGACCGTCTGGAGCACCGCCTTGGCGGCTTCCGGGAGGGACAGACGGTAGTGGTGGACCGCGGCATGTCGGGGGAGAAGAACCTTGCGCAGATCCGCGAACGCAACCTTCATTACCTGGTTGCCGCCCGCCAGGGCGAACGGGTCGGGTGGCTGGCTGAGTTCGAGGCACTCGAGGGCTTCGAAGAGGTCCTGCGGGAGCCCTCACCGCGCAATCCGTCGCAAAAGCCGGGCCGGGTCTGGGTCAAGCGCGCAAGCGACGGCGCCGAAACCGTGGCGCTGTGCATCAGCGAAGGCCGCCGGCAGAAGGACCGCGCCATCCGCGAGAGCCACGAGGCGCGGCTGCTGGCGGATCTCGACCGGCTGCAGGAGCGCGTCGCCAGCCGCCGCCTGGTCAAACCCGAAAAGATCGCCGAAGCCATCGGCCGCCTCCGCGAGCGCTATCCGCGGGTGGCCCGCTATTACGATCTCGAATACCGCGCCGACACCGGCGAGTTGCATGCCGCGCTGCGCAGCGAACGCAGGGACATCGCCGAGCGCGTCGACGGCGCCTACCTGCTGAAGACCGACCGCCAGGACCTCTCGGGCGAGGAAATCTGGCGCCTGTATGTCTTGTTGGCGCGGGCGGAGAACGCCTTTCGCAACATGAAATCCTCCCTCGCGATGCGGCCGATGTTCCATCAGATCGAACCCCGCGTCGATACCCACATCTTCCTCTCGGTGATGGCCTACCGGCTGCTCGTCGCGATCGAGAAGACCCTGCTCGACCAGGGCGTGCACAGTTCCTGGAACAGCGTGCGCGATGCGCTCCGCACCCACCAGGTGGTCACCGTGGCGCTGGCCACCGACGACGGAACGGAAATCCGGGTCCGCCGGCCGACCACTCCGGAGCCGGCGCATCTCGAGATTTACCGGCAGCTCGGCGTCCCGCCGACCCTCATGAACACGCGGAAGAGCGTCCATCGAATCGAGGCGTAACCCGCAATTCTAGTGCGGAAGAAATTTCCAACCCATTGAAAAACCAGCAAAAACTTGAAAAAGTGGCGAAGTTGGGCCAGGGGAAGCAGAGGCGAATTCAACAACCGAGGATCCCCGGCTTGAGAACCTTCCGTTGTTCCGAGGTCTGCCGGCCGAAAACAGCAAGCCTGGAACCCGGAAAAACCCGACATAGGGCGTCACCCTTGGCACATGAGAAGTCGTCACGCGCTGCGTGAAGCCCCGCATCCGCCCTCCATTCCTTTCTCCACCACCCCGCCCTCCACAATGGCGGCACCGAGTCTGTAGACCGTCGAACCAGCACACCATTCCGCGCCCCGGTCAAGAAATCGACAACGTTGGAGGGGGTTTCGGCGAAGCTTCGCCGACACACGACACCCCGCAACACTTGACCGGCCGAAAACAGGAAATGCGTGGGTTTCAAGCCTCACCGCAAAGCGTTTCGAACGCTCGGCCAAATCCCGGAATCTTGGAGCCCGCCGGTCAACCTGGGGACCGGTCCACAGACGGATTCCTTGCAGAATTCTGGCTATCTTGCGTTCATGGCTCCAATCGAATTCCCCTGACGCACGCTCATCCGCACTCTTTCCGCTTCATCGACCCGAGGATACTGCGCTCGCGATGAAATAAGCGCTGATCTTCGACACGCCTGCCAAGTTCAACGCAGGGGTCAACGTAGGAAATTTCGTTCAATGGCGAATTCTCCCCCCGGGCGGTTCGGGTTTGCGAACAGGACGCGGCGCCCAAATGGAAGGACGCCCGCGATGGGACCCGATGCGGCTTGCAGACATTCGATGAATTCCGGCGCGACGTTTTTCCTCATCTGGCTCATGCAACAGTAAAACGGCTTCGATATTCGGGATGCACAATGTCGCCGGAACAATGGTTTTCGAGTCACGCCGTAGATGTGGGGGCATTCGGCCTCGAGACCGTCAAGATGCGCCCTGTCCGATGCGGAGGCAAGCACGGTGGCGACACCCTCAATCGGATGGATATTCAGGCGTGCCGGATAGGATCAAGTCAACTTCTGCGAAATCCGATGGCACTTGACCAAGAATCAGATTTCACTTGACCAAGATTCCGAAAACACTTGACCAAGAATCCGCGATTACCTGACCAAGATTCGGGTGGTGCCTGACCGGGTTTTCCCGGTCCGGATCGCGGTTTTTCGCGGGATCGAAGCGGTGCGGCGGGGGTTTCCCCGCGCGGGGCCGCCTCGGGGTTGCCGGTTCTCCGTTTTGGCGGAGCAATTCCTTTTCCACGAAACGTTGGAACAGGAGGGTTCCGAGATGAGGAAAACCGACATGCACAAGATACGGGACATATTGACGCTGCGCTATGAGTTGGGGCTTTCGTTCGCCCGGATCAGCGGCGCGCTGGGCATATGCCGGGGCACGGTTTCGAACGTGTTGGCGGCGGCGGCGGACGAGGCGTGGCTTCGGGCGGCGTTGTACCCGCCGCGGGAGCGACCTTCAGACGGGCTTTGGCAGGCGCTGGATGTGGAACGGATGACGGCGGCGCTTGCGCCGCCTGGCGGGCGGCGTTCGCCGCGGATCACGCGGCGGCTGGTTTGGGAGGGCTACTGCGCGGAAGCGGCGGAGGCGGGACGGCTGGCGTACAGCTACGGTCATTTTTGTGCGCTGCTGGCCGGGGCGACGAGCGGCACGGGACGGTTGCAGGCCCGGTTTGGGTGTGCTCCGGGGGATTGGATGTTTTCGGACTTTTCGGGCAAGTCGGTGCCGGTGCGGGGCGCCGGCGGCGATTGGCATCCGGAGATCTTTGTCGCGGTTCTGGCGCATTCCAACCTGCTGTACGTGGAGGCGGTGGAGGCGCAGTCCGTCCAGTGCTGGACCATGGCGCACCGCCGGGCACTGGAATATTTTGCCGGCTGTCCGCGTTTCCTGGTGGTGAATAATCTGAAGGCCGGGGTCAGCTGGAACCGGGGGAGGACATTCGGCTCAATCCCTCGTTCCGGGAGTTTTCGCTGCACTATTCGGTGGCGGTGCTTCCGGCGCGGGTTGGAAAACCCACCGACAAGGGCGTCGTCGAGGGCAGTGTCGGCACGGTGAACCGCCGCATTCTGGCGCCGTTGCCGGGGCGACGGTTCTTCTCGGTGGAGGAACTGAATGCGGCGATCGGGCCGCTTCTGGAGAAGCTGAACGGTTCGCGGATGCGGCGCTACGACAAGAGCCGGAGGGCGTTGTTCGAGGAACAGGAGCGCGCCGCGCTGCGGGCGCTTCCTGCGGAGCCCTATGCCTGGGGGACATGGCTCAAGCGTTCGCTGGGCAACGATTACCACGTACAGCTGGACTACAACTTCTATTCGGCGCCCTGCCGCTATAGCGGCCAGGAGGTGGGCGTCCGGGTTGGCGAGCGGATGGTGGAAATCTTCCTGCTCGACCGCTCGCAGCGGATCGCGGCGCACCCGCTGCAGCGCGGTCGCAACCAATTCGCCACGGAACCCGGGCACATGCCGGAAAACCATCGGAAAACCCGGAAGTTGCGGGATCGCGACTACGGCAGCTGGTTGCTGGTGGAAGCCCGCAAGATCGGCCCCGCCGCGGTCGCCTGGACGGAGCGCAACTTCGCCAGCGCCGACTTCCCGGAGCAGCGCTATCGAACCGTGCGGGGCATGCTGGGCCTCGCCGATCGGCACTCGCCGGAGCGGGTGAACGGCGCCTGCCGGCGGGGGTTGGCGGTGGCGCGGCTGGGTTCCGGCTTCCTGCGCGCCCGGCTGAAGGAAAACCCCGAAGACCGGGCCGTCGGCGAGGCCGGGACGGCGGAGCCGGCGCCCTTCCCGTTTACAACAAGAAGGAGGCCCCCAAAGCATCCGCTCCAAACGGATGAACCGTTCAAATGTCATAAGAATCTTGGTCAAGTGTGCCTGAACTCCGCAAACTTCCCGCGACTTGACCTGAGAATCCAAGGCCGCGCGAACCAACTTCATGATTCGAAAGGGATTACAGTTAGACTGACAGCAATTTGTGCATGCCCTCTCTCCACCTGAACGGGCGCAACGGAATCACATGTCAAGAGCGGCCGGCCGCCCTGCGCGCAGAGGAACGCCGATGCAGCCCCGGTCCTTCAAGGCTTCCACAGATGTCCCGCAGTTTGCCTGAGCGAACCGGGCAAACCGTTTGGCCGCCAACTTCTCTTGGCTCAGCGGGCGCCCTCCGGTCCGTCATTCCAGCATTCCACCGCAACAGTGAATCTCCGCGCTGACGCTGCAACATCGGCTGGCGCCAATTTCTGCTCCGAAGCGGCCAATATATAAGGAACGCTCTCGGCGTCGAGAAATGAGCGTGCGACTCCTGCTCCAACTGCGAAATTGATGTTCTGTGGGATGTCGCCAGTGGCTCTCGCTATCGCGACTGCATCCAGTTTTGAGACAACGACGCCAACCGCGTTGCCGGACAGATCGAGTACGGGTCCCCCGCTGTTGCCCTGCTGAATCGGGGCGGTCAATTGAATGAGGCGGCGGTCATCTCCGGGACCAGCGAGGGCGCTAATATTTCCGAGTGTCACGTTCGGCTCCGACGCAAGTACTCCACGGAGAGGAAAGCCGATGATCAAGACTGAATCGCCCGGCCGCACGCCCCGGCCCGCCCGGAAAGAAGCGACCGTCTCCGGCCTGCCCGCCGGCCCTGCGAGCAAAGCAAGATCGCTGGCGCTATCTCGCGCAGAAATGCGAACGGTCATGCCGGGAGTGACTTTCACCTCGGAACAACCTTCCACAACATGCGCATTGGTCAGAATATGGCCTTTCTCGCTGACCCGAAATCCCGACCCGGACGCAATCAAACCGGATTCGCGGCTGGCCTCCGAGTCTGCATCTTCTTGCTGGCTCCCGGCGGCCATGAGAACAGCCATCTCCAGATCTTCAAAGAGATTGTCGGTATCCGGCAGGTTGTGGTCGTACCGAAACGCCTCCAACGCAAATTGCGTTCGCGCCCCGAGGATTCCGTTCACCGTGCCTACGTCATAGCCGAGAAATGCGAGCGCACGCTGCACGCGGGCGACTCGTTGCTGGACCTCGCTATCGCCGGCAGTGGACTGCCCGGCGTGCGCGCGCTGCCATTCGCCGGTCAGCCGCTCCGCCTCCAAGAGCTCGGATGAAGTCAACTCTGCCCCTATCGCGTCCCGTACGGACTTTGCTTTCGGGGAATTTGGCGCCGCCAGGCCAACCCACTTGTACGCTTGCACAAGATCCTGCGGTACGCCCCAGCCTCGCACGTACATGATGCCAAGGGTCAGTTGCGCTTTGGAATGACCCTGTTCAGCGGCCAGCCGGTGCCAGAGCGCGGCTTCCTGATGATCTTGTGAAACCGCCTCGCCATCCAGATACTTGTTGCCGAGGTTGAATTGGCCACTGGGATTGCCCTGTTCGGCGGCAAGGCGATACATCCGCACGGCCTCCTGTGGGTTCGGCACCATACCCTCTCCGAATTCGTGCATGTAGCCAAGTTGCAACTGAGCTTCGGGGTGGCCACGCTCGGCGGCCAGGCGGAGCCACCGCGCAGCTTCCAGGAAGTCCTGCGGAACACCCTTCCCTTCGTAGTAGCTGAAGCCGAGGCGGAATTGAGCTTTGTCGTTGTCCTGCTCGGCGGAGAGGCGGAACCAGCGCACCGCTTTTCCGGGGTCGCGCGGAAGTTCACCGCCGCTATCGTACAGGTTGCCAAGGCTGTACTGCGCGCCCGCGTGGCCTTGCTCGGCAGCGAGGCCGTACCAGTGTACGGCTTCCTGAACGTCGCGAAGAACACCATTGCCGCCGTCAAAGATCACGCCAAGCCTGTATTGCGCGTCCGAATCGCCTTGCCCGGCGGCCAAGCGGAACCAGCGCACGGCTTCGCGCATGTCGCGCGGGACGCCTTCGCCGCTATCGTACATGTCGCCAAGATTGTATTGGGCGTCGGCATTGCCCTGTTTGGCCGCCAGAAGGTACCAGCGGGCGGCTTCCCGAACGTCGCGAGAAACACCCGCACCCTCTTTGTAAGAGGCGCCAAGATAAAATTGGGCGTCGGCATGCCCTTGCTCGGCTGCCAGACGGTACCAGTGCACGGCTTCGCGATCGTCTGCCGGAACGCCTTCGCCAAAATCATACATGGTGCCAAGAAAAAATTGGGCGCCGGCGTGCCCCTGCTCGGCCGCCAGGCGGTACCAGTACACGGCTTTGCGATCGTCTGCCGGAACGCCCTCGCCAAAATCATACATGATGCCAAGATTGAACTGGGCTTCCTCGTTTCCTTCCTCGGCCGCCGCGCGAATTTCGCTGACGGAAATCGCCAAGTCGCTGCGCTCCTGTCCGGGAGTTTCCTGATCGACTCCCTGAGCACTCGCAAATGGCGCCGCGCAAGACAGGGAGAGCAGCGCAACCAGCGTCCAAACTGGCACCATTTTCGTTGCCAAATTCAGGAAGCGGTGCGATTTGCCGAGGCGTGACCGCCAGGAATCGTTTGCCGAGTCGCCGGGCGTCTCATAGCGTCTGCAGGATACTTGCATTCTATGTCGCTCGCAGGCGGGCGTCGGGCAGGCAAATTCCAAACATCGTACTCTAGCCGAGATCGCTTTGTCCCAAGCGGGAAGACCAAATGTCTGAACGCCACACGCAAATTTCCCGGCAGCCACGGGCCCGTTGGCGCCAGCAACCCCCGAGCGAAGCGCTCCGCAAGGATCCGGTTTGCTCAACGGGATTTGGCGGGAAGGACACAGTCACAGTCTTTGTCCGCGCTGAACCCGAAGTCCACAGGTGGCGGCGGCGCACTGTTCGCGTCCGTCCATTCGCTGACATGGCTGCCATTCTGCCAGCGACCTCGTTCAATCGAAACCGGACCCACCTGTGGACTGACTCAGTCCCGGCGGTCGCGAGGCGCACCTTGAACGAGCTGGCTTTCTGAAAGCGAGCAGAATCCTCGCTTGACGGGCAAGGCGTCATTGAAATCCGAGCATCTGCTCTTGGCGAGTCCGCGTCGTGCTCGACTACGGATAGTAGTCCGGGGTGAACGTCTGGTCCGACAGCGGGGGGCGAACATATCCACCGGCTGTTTTTCGTTTCGGCAATTTGATCGGTTCCGGCGTCAGGTCTTCGTACGGTATCAGGCCCAACAGATGGCGAATGCAGTTCAAGCGGGCGTGCTTCTTGATGTCCGCGTTCACCACGTACCAGGGAGCCTGCTTGATATCGCAGTGCGCAAACATCTCGTCCTTGGCTTTCGAGTATTCCACCCAGCGCGTGCGCGATTGCGTGTCCATGGGACTGAGTTTCCAGCGCTTGTGCGGCGCCTCGATGCGCCCTCGAAACCGCCTTTCCTGTTCTTCGTCGGAAACCGAGAACCAGTATTTGATCAGGATGATACCGGATCGGACCAGCGTGCGTTCGAACTCCGGACAGGAGCGCATGAACTCCCTGTATTCCTCGTTCGTGCAAAACCCCATGACCCGCTCGACGCCGGCCCGGTTGTACCAACTGCGGTCGAAGAGCACCATTTCACCTGCTGCCGGGAGGTGCGCAACGTATCGTTGAAAATACCACTGCGTAGTTTCACGCTCGGTTGGGGCCGGAAGCGCAACCACCCGGCAAACGCGTGGATTCAGAAATTGCGTAATCCGTTTGATGACACCGCCCTTGCCGGCAGCGTCACGGCCCTCGAAGATGATCACGACTTTCAGGCCTTCTTGCTTGATCCAAGCCTGCAGCTTGACCAGTTCGAGCTGCATCTTGAAGAGTTCCCTTTCGTAGACCTTGTTCTTGATGCGCTTCACCCCGGAGCCCGAGGCCTTTGCATTGGACCGGCCACTCACCCGCTCGGCGGTTCCGTTGGCTTCTTGCTTGCTCACAAGAGCTCCCTCCTCGTCCGGAATTTTACCAGCTACTGTTGTCGCTTCAAGATAACATGCCGTCGACCAGCAACAATATTCTTCCGTCTCCGCATTCTGACAAGACACCCGCTCCGTTCGCAAACCGATTTCCGTTCTGTTTCGGCGGTAACATCCCAACGAAAAAGCTATCGCCATTCACCGCCAGCATCTATTTGACGGAGAACCTGAAGCACAGCGTCTTCTCGACCTCTATCCTCCAGACACACTTCTCCTCGTTTCTCGCAGCACCTAACTTCCATACATAGTGTTCAAGACCCGATCGTTTTATGTCATTACGTCATCGAAAACTCTTGCTCAAGAAATTGGCAATGTTCGCATGTTGACCTTTGAGCGCGCCCAAATCTCAATCCTGCTCAAGAGATCAGACGAGCAACCGAAATGGCTGATCTCTGAAAACGGACCCCGGCAATCCGGCAAGACCACACTTGTCAAACAAGCAATGCAGAAGCTCAACCGTCCATCGCTCTACCGGTCGGCTGACGAATATGAGCCCTCTGAATTGCCGTCTCCACCTAGCAAGGAGACAATTGATTTCGAGGCGCCGGATCACACCACTATCCAATTCGAGAACAGAAAGATGCTTGATGGATCGCACGCAATTGGGAGCTTGCGCGCATTCAAGCGAAACGCTCGGACCAAGGATGTGTCCCGGTCTTGGACGAAATACAAAAATTCGCGAACTGGTCCGAAGTCGTGAAGGAACTCTGGGATGAAGACCGGTATCGCAACAACGCTCTTCATGTCGTTGGGAAAGGATTCTGCCAGGTCCCCGAGACCGGCCCCCGTCCGGAGAATGCGGCCGAACTTCAAGAACGCCTGGAAGTGACGATGCCGCCAAACCTGCGCCAACGGTTTCCGTTTGCGTGATCGATGTATCCAAGCCACGATTCCGCCAAGCAGCTGAACGAATTCGGCAAATGCGCCATCCTGCGGGCTGCGCCACTCTTGCCAAGAACTGCATCGGCAGTTCTTGTCTTCCAGAATTCTTTAGCGGCGAATCTTGACCGAAACTGAATTGCGGCTTCACCTTCGCTGCGACATGAGTTGCGGCCGGGATCATGTTGGCCGCTTCTTCATTCGAAAACAGATCGAAACCGAACCAACTCTGCGCGAAGCAAACTCCTATCCAGAATTCCGTCTTTCTGGAGGTCGAAAGCCTGCAATCGCATTGGCGCAGTCCATGCAGAGAAAATCGGGAAGTGCGGCCCCGACGTTCCGGATTTGCATCCGGGCTCGCAGAACGAATACTGCGATTCCAGTCGTTCCGATTCTGCCGGCGGAATTCGTGCCTTGCCGTCGGTCCCGACAAGAACAGACGAAACGAGGTATCGGGTGGTCATCAGATCCTATCGGGTTGCGGCGGACATTGGCGGTACTTTCACGGACCTCGTGTTCCAGGATTCCGATACTGGTGAATGCCAGGCATTCAAGATTCCCTCTACACCGGAGAACCTCGCACATGCGGTCATCGAGGGGGTTAACCGCCACCTCCCGGAGTGGTCCGATGTTGACTTCTTCATACACGGCACGACCGTTGGCCTGAACGCCGTGCTTACGCGTACGGGTGCTCGGGTAGCCCTGCTGACGACGAAGAACTATCGCGACATTTACACCATCCAGGGCAACGACCGCGCAGAAATTTTTTCCATTCACTGGCGCAAGCCGAAACCGCTCGCGGGCATTCTCGATACGTTTACCGTTGCCGAACGCATCAACGCCATGGGCGAGATCGAGATTCCGCTTGAAACCGGCGACCTGGACCTGCTCGTGGACGCCGTCCGCGAACGGAATTACGAGGCCGTTGCGGTATGCCTGCTCTTTGCCTTCAAGAACCCGGAGCACGAACTGGCGGTTGAAGCGTACCTTGAGAAACGCCTGCCGGGTGTGAGCATTGCGCTTTCCCATCGCGTTTCCCCCGAATGGCGTGAATTTGCGAGAACATCGACGACGGTGATGGATGCGTATTCCGCTCCGGTCGTGCGCCGCTATCTCGATACACTGGTAGAGAAGCTGTCGGACAAACTGCCGGCAGGCGCCCACCTTCACATCATGAAGTCGAACGGGGGCGCGATGACCGCTTCCGCAGCCTCCGAGGCGCCCCTCCAGACGCTGCTTTCCGGTCCGGTCGGCGGCGCCATAGGCGGTCAAACGCTCTCTCAGGCCATCGGTCGACCAAACCTGATCTGCATCGATATGGGCGGCACTTCCTTCGACGCCAGCCTGGTCATCGACCACCAGCCGTCCTCCTCGAATGAAGCGGAACTCGATGGGTTGCCGGTCCAGATGTCCATCGTGGATATTCATGTGATTGGCGCCGGCGGCGGGTCGATCGCCTGGCAGGAAGCCGGAGCAATGCGGGTCGGGCCGCAATCCGCGGGTTCGGTGCCCGGTCCGGCCTGTTACGGCATTGGGGGAACCGAGCCTACCGTTACCGATGCCAATCTGGTGCTCGGGCGTCTGGACTCCTCGAATTTCGCCGGCGGCTCCATGTCGCTGGATCCAGGCAAGGCCCGCGCCGCGGTCGAAACCCTCGCCGATCCCTTCGGACTCTCCGCCGAGGAAATGGCTCAGGGAATCGTCGATATCATCAATGCGAAGATGGCCGACGCCATTCGCACCATTACGGTACGGCGCGGCATCGACCCCCGCGAATTTGCATTGGTCGCGTATGGGGGCGCGGGACCAACCCAGGCGGCGGCGCTGGCGGAGCACCTGGAAATCGCCGAAGTGATCGTTCCGATCATGCCCGGAGCGTTTTCCGCATGGGGCATGCTTCAGTCAGACATCCGTCACGACTTCAAGATGACCTTTTACGGGTTCTGGGACCGGATTGAAGCCGCGACGCTGGAGAAGCACTTTGGCCACCTGGAAGACGAAGGGCGGTCGCTGCTCGGGAAGGAAGGGTTCGAGGACCGGGACATGTCGTTCGAGCGGATGGCCGATTTCCGCTACCAGGGCCAGGAGTATGTGCTGACGATTCCGATTCCTGCGGGTTCCATTGACATGGCGGCTGTACGCTCGTCTTTCGATGAGGCCTATGATCGCCAGTACGGGCATTGCAGTCCCGAGGCTGCGATCGAGGTCGCCAATCTGCGATTGACGGGACAGGGACATCTCGTACGGCCCGGAACACCGGATCCGGAGACCGGACAATCCAGGAAACCGCGCAGCAGAACCGTGTTCTTCCAGAACAAGGCCTACGAAACCTCGATCGTTTCCCGCGATTCGATTGCGGTAGAAAAGAACGTCGCCGGTCCTGCGATCATCGAAGAGCCCACCACGACCACGCTTGTGCCGGTCGGCTGGCAGGCCAGCGTAATTTCCGGCGGCCACATCGTCCTGACCCGCGTTTGAGGACAAGCATCATGACCAGGAACTACGCAGATCCGATCACCACGGAAGTCGTCCGGAATTTCGTAATCTCCTGTGCGCAGGACATGAATGTCGCGCTTTGGCGATCGGCCTTTTCGGCAGTCATCTACGAAGGACGGGACAGCGCAGTGGCCCTTACGGACGAGCACGGGGAAATGCTGGGGCAGTCCACGGGCGTACCGCTCTTTATCGGGGCGATCGACGCCTGCGTCAGGATCGTTCTCGAACGCTACGGCGACGACATTCATCCCGGAGACATATTCATCCTGAACGACTCCTACCTCCAGGGAACCCATCTGCACGACATCACCGCCGTTGGCCCGCTCTTCCACAAGGACAAACTGGTGGGCTTTGGCGCAGCCCGGGCGCACTGGCAGGATATCGGGGCCATCGATCCCGGCTCCACAATGGGCTCCACGTCGATTTTCCACGAGGGGCTGCGCCTGGGTCCGACCCGAATCGTCAGCAAGTTCCGGCCCCTGCCCGAGTGGTACGACCTGTTGACGCGGAACACCCGCCTCAAGGACATGACCCTGGGCGACCTCGACGCCCAGATCACCTCGATCCGGACCGGCGAAAAGCGCCTCGGTCAAATGCTCGACCGGATTGGCCCCGGTGTCTACCGCGAGGCTTGCGCCAACATATTCGAACAGGCGAAGACGCTCGACCGCGAGGCGATTGCGGCGCTGCATGACGGAACCTACTCCCGCGTGGGACACCTGGACGACGACGGCGCAGGCGATGAGCCCGTGAAAATCACCCTGAAACTGACCATCGACGGCGAAGAAATGATCATCGATCTGGAAGGATCTTCCGGACCGGTCGAAGGCTCGATCAATTGCGGTGCGGTCCAGACCAAGTCCCTTCTGCGCCTCGCATACAAGACGATGATCAACCCCGACCGGGCGATTACCGGCGGGTCGTTCTCGACCATGAAAGTAAACATTCCCGATAGCTGCATATTCAACGCGAAGGAGCCGGCGGCATGCGAATGGTACTTCACGGGGCTAGGCCTTCTTGCGGACCTGATGATTTCCTGCCTGAGCGAAGCAATGCCGGATCGCGCCACCGCCGCGCATTACGGGGATTCGATGGTGTCGACGTTCTTCAATATGGACCCGGAACGCGGACAATGGATTTCGGTCGAACCGACAGCGGGCGGCTGGGGCGGCACCGTCGGCGCCGACGGAGAGAGCGCACTCATCAACCTTGTAAACGGCGGATTCCGGAACATTCCAGCCGAAGTCTATGAGACCAAATTCCCCGTGCGGGTGGAGGAGTTTTCGCTCCGACGCGATTCAGGCGGCCCCGGCGAATGGCGCGGCGGTTGCGGCGTGGTCAGGAGCTACCGGCTGCTGGAGGACTGCTTCGGCGCGTTATGGTTCGAGCGCGCCAAGTCGCCGGCATGGGGACTCGCCGGCGGGGTCGACGGAGCCGGACCTGACAACGACATCATTTATCCTGACGGCAAGATCGAGAATCCCCTGAAACTCCGAGCCAAGCATTTCCCCAAGGACACCTTGATCGTAACGCGCACCGGAGGCGGCGGCGGGTACGGCAACCCGAAGTCCAGGCCTGTCGAAGCCGTCCGCGAAGACGTCATGTGCGGCTTTGTTTCGCGCGACGCGGCTTTGCGAGACTACGGCGTAGCGCTCACGGAAGATCATTCCCTGGATTTGGCGCGAACCGAACCTCGAATTCCATCGGCTTCATAGGCAATCAGGGTGAAAAACTGGCGGCCTCCGGTCGGCAGCGCCCCCAAATCGACTGCCAACCATCCGAATCCGATGCTGGGCACCCGTGGGCCATGAATGAAAGTTGCTACACAAGGTTTCGGTCAATTTGAGACGATTTGTGCGGTGAATTTGGCGCCTACCGTCACCGCAAGCCGCAGCTTCTCTCCAGGCTTGTTCCGCCGCAAATGCCGATGCCGACCTTCGCCGCTAGCCCAAAATTCGCCACTTCTTCAACTTCTTGCTGGTTTCTCAATGGGATGGAAATTTCTTCCGCACTAGAATTGTGGGTTACGCCTCGATTCGATGAACGCTCTTCCGCGTGTGCATGAGGGTCGGCGGGACGCCGAACTGCCGGTACATCTCGAGATGCGCCGGCTCTGGAGTGGTCGGCCGGCGGACCCGGATTTCCATTCCGTCGTCGGTGGGCAGCGCCACGGTGACCACCTGGTGGGTGCGGAGCGCATCGCGCATGCTGTTCCAGGAACTGTGCACGCCCTGGTCGAGCAGGGTCTTCTCGATCGCGACGAGCAAGCGGTAGGCCATCACCGAGAGGAAGATGTGGGTATCGACACGGGGTTCGATCTGATGAAACATCGTCCGCGTCGCGAGGGAGGATTTCATGTTGCAAAAGGTGTTCTCCGCCCGCGCCAACAAGACATACAGGCGCCAGATTTCCTCGCCCGAGAGATCCTGGCAATCGGTCTTCAGCAGGTAGGCGCCGTCAACGCGCTCGGCGATGTCCCTGCGTTCGCCGCGCAGCGCGGCATCGGTCGCCGAAATTGGTTTCCAACCGATCTCCGCCGCCTGAGCCACCATGGGAAACTGGACCGAAGCGACCTCGGTGATCTTGAGCCCGCTTATTGTCTCGCCCCACCGAGCGGCACGGTACGGGCGTTTCTGGCTGGATGAGGAGTTGACATTTCCGGACGCAAATGCGATATTCCGGCTGTCGGGTGCCCTTGATGGGTTCGATATGGTTCGCCCAGCCTGACATCATTCGCCCTCCGCCCGGAGGGCGAATTTCTTGTATGCGTCCCAGGCCGCCTTTGCCGCGGCGACGAGCGGCGAGTTGTCCGGCCATACTTTCAGCCCGTTGAGCGCGTCTCCCTCTCGCCGTCGATAGAAGTTCGGCAGCAGCCTTGCAAAGTATGGATAGCCGAAATTCTCATCCTTGAAGGCGCGATAGACGCTGTAGGCCAGCAGGTCGGCGAGTTGGACGCCGTTGGATAGCTCGCTGCGCGTGAAGAACGGATATTCGACGATCGCCGGGAAAGCCATGTTTTGGTTGCCCGCCCGCTGAAAGGAAGCGTGTTTCATCGCGACGGAGCGGTTGAGCTGCCTGCTCGTGTCGTCCATCACGATCAACGCTCTGTGCTTGGGATGATATTCCCTGATGTAGTGCTGTATGCGTTCCAGCAGAAATTCATACGCCTTCATGTGAAGCGTCTCATGAGTGATACAATCGTGCAGCAAACGTTTTTCGATCACGCTGGCCATGATAACTGTGTTGCGTTCGGCGACCTGCTCGAAATACGTGTCCGTGAGGCGCGACAAGTCGTCTTCATGCAGCCCGTGAAGAAAAGAGCTCCGCTTCTCGCGTTCCGTCGGGATTCGTACCCAGTTCGATTTGACCTCGCAGTCAGCCAGTTCAAACCGACCCTTGCCGTCGCGGTAGAGGTAGTCAGCGAGTTCGAGCTTCAAGCCGGAAATTCCAGTTTCGAAGTGTCGCCACTGGCCTTCGTACATCCCAACCGCGAGCATGACGTAAAGATGGTCCTTCGGCTTTTCCGCGGTGCCAGCGGACGGATCGCGGGAGCCAGATTCATCGAAATAGAAGAAGTACATGGGATTACGCTCCCATCGCCGTCAGGAACCCGGGGCCGTACCGAAAATGTCGCGCTTGAGTTCCTCGTACACGGCCATCCTCGGCTCGATGATCGGCGCCAGCGTGTCGCGCATAAAGGCCTCGGCGTTGTTTCCGCACCGGGTGAGGCTCAGGGTGTTCTTGCACGCATTGTAGATCTGGCCGCCCGCGGGCTTCAGAGCGTCTGATGGGCTGTCAGATCGTGCATCGACGATTCGCTTCTTCTCCGCAATAAGCTCGTCGGCCTTGTCTTCTTGATTGACCCGTGCTGCGAGCGCCCGGAGGACATCGTCGTCAAACAGGTATGATTCCAGGTTGCGCCGAGATAGGACGCGGACGCCGTCACGTAGGGCGTCGGCAACCTCCTGGTCAGATCGGTCGTCCCGGTCGATAAGCCGCACCACCTCCAACCCATCGACTAGCGACAGCAAGGCCTGGGCCAGTCCGTGCCTGTCGCCCGAAACCTCCCCGTCGTTGCCCATCGACACGAAACGGGTTTCCGGGAACTCCGCCTCGAAGATGCGCTCGTAGCACCGCGCGTCGTGGGAGTGGTTGCGGACTGGCCTAGCCCTACCCTGTAGCGATTTTCAGGACTGGACAATGGAGAATTCATCGTGTATCTGATTCGGCGCGATGATACAGAATCAGATTCACCGGAGGCTGAGCGAGCCGGAGTCTCTGGCCCGCCTCGGGCAGATTCTCTCCGGGGAGACGTTTGACGCCCGAAACGCGGTCGGGCGGCGGGTCTGCGCGGAATTCGGTTTCCGGGATGCGCGCGGGCGGTGGCAGGTTGCGGGCTGTCTGCAGAGCCTGCAGGCGCTTTCGGCGGCGGGTCGGATCCATTTGCCGGCGGCGCGGCATGGGTCTCCCTACGCGGCTGGCTGCCGCCTCGACAAGCCGGTGCCGCCGGCTTCGGAGGTTCCGGGGCGGGTGGGGGAGATTCGGGATCTGGAGCTGGTGACGGTGGGGAGCCGCGGGCTTCGCGAGGTCTGGAACCGGATGGTGGGCGACGAGCATCCGCGCGGGATGGCGACTTTCGCGGGATGCCAACTGCGCTATCTCGTCACCTCGTCCCACGGCCATCTTGGGGCGGTGGGGTTTTCGGCCTCGGCGCTGCGGCTTTCGGCCCGCGACCACTGGATGGGGTGGAGCGACGAACAGCGGCGTTCGCACCTGCACCGGGTGGTTTGCATGAGCCGGTTCCTGATCCGCCCCGGCATTTCCTGCGCCAATCTGGCCAGCCACGTGCTGGGGCGGGCGCTGCGGCGTCTGGGCTTGGACTTCGAGGCGCGCTACGGGTACCGTCCATGGCTGGTGGAGACGTTTGTCGACCCGGCGCATGACGGCGCCTGCTTGCGGGCGGCGAATTTCCTGCGGGTCGGGGCGACGGCGGGCCGCGGGCGCCAGGACCGGGAGAACCGTCGGGCGGCGGCGGTGAAATCGGTGTACATGTATGCGCTGGCGGCGGACTGGCGGCGCCGGCTCGGGGTGCCGTTTGTCGCGCATGCGCCGGCGGTGGCGCCGGGAGCGGGGCTCGACAGCGCGGTTTGGGCGGAGAACGAGTTCGGAGGGGCGCCCTTGGGGGACCGGCGGTTATCGGCGCGGCTGGTGCGGAGCGCGGCGCTTCTGGCGGAGTATCCGGGCCAGGCGATCTGCGGCAATGCGAAAGCCGACCGCTCGGCGGTGGACGGCCACTACCGTTTCGTGGAGCAGCCTGCGGGTTCGGCGGTGACGGTGGAGAACATTCTCGCCCCGCACCGGGAGCGCAGCATCCAGCGGATGCGCACGCAGACGACGGTGCTGTGCATTCAGGACGGCACGGATCTGAACTTCGCGACGCGTCCGGATTGCGGCGGCCTCGGCATTATCGGGCGCAACCAGACCAGCGCGAAGACGCTGGGGCTGCATCTGCACCTGACCCTCGCGGTGAACGGCCAGGGGCTGCCGCTCGGCGTGCTGCGCTGCGGCTTCGACGAGCGCGGCGGCGATGGGCAGGGGGCCGGAAAGGTGGACCGGACGCGGCGATGGATCGACGGGCTTGCCGACACGGCGGGCGCGGTTCGGGAGCTGACCGGCAAGACCCGCGTGGTGGCGGTGATGGATCGCGAAGCGGATTTTTTCGAACTGTTTGACGCGCGCCGGCGGTTCGGGCGGGTGGAGGTTCTGGTGCGCGCCAAGCACAACCGCCGCCTTTCCGAGGCGGGCGCGAAACTGTTCGCCCGGATGCGGAGCGGAGCGCCCTGCGGGCATATCGAGGTCGAAATCGACCGCCTGACCGAGCGCCTGAAGTCCAGCCGGAAGAAGGCGCGCCCGGCGCGCGCCAAGCGGACCGCGCGGTGCGAAATCCGCTACCGGAACCTCACCCTGCCAGCAACCATTGAGGGCGCGGAGCCGGTGGCGCTCTGCGGGGTGCACATTGCCGAGACCTCGCCGCCGGAAGGCGAACAGCCTGTGCAGTGGCATCTGTTGACCAGCCTGCCGGTCGACACCGTCGAGAGCGCCGCGCAGGTCATCCAGTTCTACCTGCAGCGTTGGCGCGTGGAAGACTTCTTCCGGGTCCTGAAGTCGGGCTGCCGGGTCGAATATCTCGCCTTCCACACGGCCGACCGCCTGGAGCGCGCGATCGCGATCAACAGCGTCATCGCCTGGCGCATCATGCTGATGACGCTGCTCGGGCGGCAAGTGCCGAACTGCCACGCCGAACTCATGTTCACCGATGAGGAACTGGCGTTCCTGCGGCTCTACGCCCGCGAATACAGCCAGCCGCCGCCGGACAGCCTCGCCGCCGCCGTGCATCTCTTGGCCCTGTTCGGCGGCTACCGGAACCGGAAACACGATCCGGCGCCAGGAAACCAGATCATGTGGCGCGGATACGAGCGGCTCTCGACGGCCACCCTGGTCCATCAGATTACCGAAAATCAGCGCGCTTTGGATCCCACTGTCCGGGAATAGTTATAGCTACAGAGTAGGCCTAGCCGTCTTCGGATGCCCCTCGCAGATGATCACCCGTTCCGGGGCGACCAGCGCGGCCAAATCGTCGAGTGCGACTTGGTGGGCCTTCTTCCAAAACTTCCGGTCCGGTTTCGTCGGCTCGACTATCTGGGACTGATCGAAGTCCAGATCTTCGAAATTCAGGAACACGACCGTTCCGGGATGTTCCGCCTCGATGTCGCGCGCCCTACGCATCACGCCGATGGAGTGGGTCGCCAACATCAACTGGCAGTTCTCGGGGATAAGATCGTAGAGTACGGATAGAAGCTCCGCCTGAAGCTTCGCGTTCATATGCGACTCGGGCTCGTCGATGCAGAAGAGCGTATCGTCGTATGACCGCCGCGCGACCACGACATCGAGAACAAGATCGAACGCCGCCTTCTCACCACCGGAAAGATTCTTGAACGAAAAACCCTTGCTTGTCCCCTTGGTAAACCGGAAGGTTCCGTCCTCCAGCGGATTGCCAAGGCTGTCGAACTTCAACTCCGGAAAGAGCGTTGAAAGGGCGCGTCTGATGTCGCCAAGGACTTCCTCCCTGTAGGCATCCAGCGTCATGGAGCCATCCTTTGGAAGAAAGAGACCTTCTATAGACTGACTTACGAGGCGTTGAAAATTCTTAGAGACAGCTGCATCGTTGTCGATCATTCGCGCCACAGAAATTTTCTCTAGAGGATTTCCAAGACGGGACAGGCTCTGTATCTGAAATTCGGGGTCGTTTCGGTATGCGGATCGAGTGTAAATGATCTTGCCGGGTTCAGAAGGAGGTGGACCGAAGAGTTCTATGTCAAAATTTTTTGTCCACTGTCCATCATCAATGTTGCTGTCCTTGTTATGGTAATCTGGATCCCATGCAAAACCGCCCCAGTTGCGTCGCTTTTTCACAAATTCCGAAGTACGCCAAGCGATAAGGGCGTCCAAGAACGAAGATTTTCCGCATCCGTTCGGTCCAGCGAGCACGATCAGGCGTGCCGTCTCTGGGATGCACCGGACAGTCAAACTCGTGAATCGTTTGAAATTCTTGATTGTAACGCTCTTGAGCTTCATCTCTGCATCGCTCTTCCAAAAAAGTGGTCGTCCGCACCGGTGCGGTGCGTGGCCCCCGCTCGGTGGAGCGCCGAGAGATCGAGATCTGCGGCGCGGATTTCGCCAGCCATCAGCTTGTGTAGCTGTGCCTTGGACACCTCGTCGAGTATTTTGCTTTTAAGGCGGTGCTCGTCGATCTTGCGGTCGATAGCTTCTAGTACAGCGACAATTTCGTTCTGCTCTTCGAGGGTTGGCGGCAGAGGGATCGGAAGGCCATCGATGGTCCCCGTATTGAGATTGTACTTTCCGTCTGACGCAGGAGTCGCTCGCCCTGCGATAATATCGGTGCAGAGTTCGGAACCGAAAAAAATCGCAGCGAAGTAAGGATTGATACGATCCCGCCTGAGACGCGCCCGGATGAGGTAGGACGCGAAAAGGGCGCCCCTTGGATTGTCAGCAAACACGGCGCATGCCCCGAGGCGCTCTATTGCTCCGTTGGTACGAATGAACAGGAGATCGCCATTCTCAAGCCGGTATCGTGCTGCTTGGTCTGCGGAGAGCGTACCGAACTTGACATCCTTCGTGTTGATGCGTCCGGGATAGATGTTCGGAATGCGCAGCACCGGGAACGGGGTCGATTCGTGTATGCAACGGGTCGAAGTTCCATACTGGAGCCGCTCGCGGATCACGCAGAATTCCAACAAATCCCAACTCTCCGGTATCGGGCCGACTTCCGTTTCCTTTACTGCCTCACCCCGGAGTCCGCGCGTGAACAGCGTCCGCATCGCCGTGTGTTTGAGATCCGGTCCTGCCTCGGTAGCTTGTTCATTCGCCGCGATGGACACGTGGATCAGCCATGACAGGTGAGCAATCTTAGACTGCTCCTCCGCGTCGAGTGCCGGTAGTTCGAAGCCAGCGATATGACTCCACGACGTTCGAGGATGCTGCACGCCTGTCGTCCCGGCGACGGCGAACTCGACGAAGGCCGGCGCATGAAAAACGCCGACAATGAAGCGGGGATCGACGCCCGCCTTGGGGCGGAGCACGAGCAATTCCGTCGTGCAAAGGCCTTCGTCATCCACAAGGACACCTTTATTCAGATAGGAGCGGAGCTTGCCAAAAAGGATGTCGCCAGGCCTGAACACATGCTTCGCGCTTCGAAAGTCGGCCGCGCTGCCTTTACCTGTCCTCGTGAAGCGCCCCGAGGCCACATGCTCCAGGCCAACATAGACATCGTCGGGCCGATCGATCTCCCGGATCGACTTGGACCGTGACTAGTTCGCACAGAAACTATATACAGTAGAAACCAAGCTCGGCTAGCTCCTGTGCGGACGTTCCTTCAATTCCGCGATCAATGCGCTGGCTTCCTCTATCGTCATGGGCGCGGCGTCAATCAGATCGTCGGCCTGCCGTTCCCGCAATAACAAGTCAATGAATGCGAGTTGACGGTCTGTGGCTCCCGGCGGGGGCGCTGGCCGCATCCACGCCATGATTCCAGGGCAAATGCGGCAAAATCCTATGAAAAAACAGAGTGGGACAAAGAATCACAACGCCACCGATCCTGGCATCGGTAGTGTAGCAAGATCCTCCATCGTCCCCTCCCCCTTTGGGAAGGTCAGCAGGGAATCAGATGTTCAGACGTTCTTTTCGGCGCGGCTCCGTTTCAGGTACTCCCACTGCTCCTTTCGCCGTAGACACGGAAACTACCAGGCGAATTGGCTCGTTCAAGAGAAGATCAGCCGAACATACAGTGGCATGGACTGGGAATGGCCTGGCCGAGATGTGGAGCCTAATTTCAATGCTGCGGCGACCGAAATATTGTTGCCGCTGATGATGTTCCGGGCGGAAGGCGCAATTCCGTCCCCCAGACCGAACTACTTCGATCCCTGAAAACGCGGATTTCGGTGGTGCGCATCGTCGGCGGCAGCGGGAAATACTTGGAGTTCCTCGTTCTCGGAGGTTGGGGCCAGAGCAACTTTCCGCCGGCAATCTGTCCCGGACTGCGGGAAGCACACACACAAGTGAGGACGTCGACCTTGAACTCCCCTTCGACCCGGTAAGGGCTGCTTTAGGCGAAACAGTTGTGGCCGCAAGCGTCTGCCGCCATCCCGAACATCCGAATTCCTGGGGAACGACTATGTCAAGATTTAGCGCGTAATTCTCTGACCAGATGGGCAAGATCGCGCCAGTGTGACGGATTCCAATAGTCGTCTGCACAGTCCGAAGGGGATGGGAGTCCCAAAAGAATCGTCTCGCCTACCTGCGTCTCTTGTCGGCCATAATGAACCTTGTCACTGCTGAAGAATTCTTTTGCCGCTTTCTTGCCGTTAAAGGCGAGAACACGAGGTCGCATTGCTTCAATCTTGGCGAGAAAACCAGGGAGATCGTAATCGCCACTTCGAAGTCCGGAATCGGAACCGCTGTAATGTTTGGCAAGATCGGCAAGACCGATGCCAAACTCCGGCAGCGATTCGAACTCCTCCGGACGTAACCTGCCAGGCGTCAGTTTGATTTCCTGAAGAATGCGCCAGAACTTGTTGCCAGACCCGGCGTAGTAGCTTCCGACTCTGGCCGAGCGGCTGCCCGCAGCCGTACCACAAACAACCAGGTCAAGGCCGGGTCGCAGGAGATCTCGAAGTGCCGGGGAAGATTCTTTCATAGCGTAAGTACCTTATCCCACCGCAATCCGCGTCGAGGATTCGAAATTGCGGAAATCCCGCCCACAGCGTGCGTGGATATCCATCTTGATCAGCGCTCTTGGGCTTCAAAAATTCCTCGAGATGCTGCACGGGCCACACAGTCGGCTGCGGCCGAACCGATATTCGCCAGTTTAAAATCCCGATTCCGGCCAAGCGGCATTCTTCCTGCAGCGAGTGCAAAGATCGTATCCCCATCCATGAGTGTGTGCGAAGGCCGCACGGCCCGCGTGAAGCCGTCCTGACTCGCCCTTGCCATCCGCTCGCATTCGGCGGTGGAAAGTTCAGCATCCGTGGCAACAACACCGATCATCGTGTTTGTCCCGACCGCAGCCCGACCGGCGAGTTTCGTATCGGCCGGCATCGGGTTCCGCGAGGTTTCCAGTGAATCGGGATCCGGACGAATGCCTCCAAATTCACCATCCAACTCCAGCGGCCACGCCCAGAACGTGCGTCCGTCCGGCATGTACGGCGTACCCACCGGATTTGCCACAACGATTGCGGCGACACTCATCCCGTCGACGCAAATGGACGCTGAACCGAGACCCCCCGGCCATGCGCCGGCCAATGCGCCGGTACCGGCGCCCACGGCGCCGAGCGCAAAATCCCTTGACGCCTCATTGAGCGCCAACTTCCCGAGACGGGAATAAGGCGGCGACTTCCCCCAGTTCTTGTTTCCTCCGTTGGCGAGATCGTAAATTACCGCGGCCGGTACGATTGGCACTGCCGGCGTTCCGCGCGCCAGCCTCAGCCCGCGTCCTTGCGTCGAGAGTTCCGCCACAACGGAATCCGCAGCCGCAAGCCCGAACACAGAGCCCCCGCTCAGCACCACCGCGTGCGCCCTTCCCACGAGATTGCCCGGGCGAAGCGAGTCGGTCTCTCGCGTTCCGGGGGCGCCTCCGCGAACATCGCATGCCGCCGTCATCCCGCGGCCCGCAAGCACCACGGTGACGCCGCTCTTCGCTCGCGCTGAGGACGCATGGCCGACCTTGATGCCGGCGACGTCCGTAATCAGATTCCTGGGACCCGGACCAATGGCCAAGTCGATTCACCCAAAT
Source organism: Rhodobacterales bacterium (assembly GCA_965219495.1). Lineage (GTDB taxonomy): Bacteria > Pseudomonadota > Alphaproteobacteria > Rhodobacterales > CAZPXZ01 > CAZPXZ01. The sequence goes on along the minus strand of OZ244777.1, from coordinate 3,554,919 downwards.
CGGGCGAAGAACCGGACGATCCGCCGCATTCGCTCGCTGAAGAGGCGCGGCGTGTAATAGCTGCCCGCCATCCGCTTGTTGATTTCCCCAAACGTCGGGTAGGGCGACACGAACTTCGCGATTGCGCCAATCTTGAGGCGCGACGAAATCGCCATCGACCACATCTGAATCAACTCTCCTGCGTGCGCGCCGACGATGGAAGCGCCGACAACCCGCCCGGAAGGATCGAGCATCGCCTTGGCGAGACCCTCCGTGGCGCGTTCCGCTTGGGCGCGGTCGTTTTCCTCGTACGGCCAGCGCAGCACTTGGGAGCGGCTGCCCCAGCGTTCCGTGGCCTGGGCTTCCGACATCCCCGCCTGCGCCATTTCCGGATCGGTATAGGTGACCCAGGGGATGTGGTCCGTGCGAGACTTGCCACGCATCGGAAAGAGAGCGTTGCGAATAGCAATTCCCGCGTGGTACCCCGCAACATGCGTGAACTGGAAACCTCCGGCTACATCGCCGATCGCGTAGACGCGGGAATTGGAGACGCTTCGAAGTGTTGCGTCGACGTCCACCCCTGCCCTGCCTCGCGCAACGTTGCCTCTTTCGATGTCGAGACCGTCCAGATTGGGCCTGCGACCGGCGGCGACCAGCAAGTGCGAACCATCAAGGGCTTCACCGCCTTCGAAACTCACGTGGAAGCGGCTTCCGTCATGGGAGACTTGCGTGATCTTGACTTCCTCGCGTATCTCGATGCCCTCTCCCCGTAGCCGCTTGAGGAGGATTTCCGCAAGTTCCGGATCATCCCGGCCCAATGCCCGAAACGCTTCGAGCACTATGACCTTCGCGCCAAGTCGGCTGTGCGCCTGGGCCATTTCCATGCCGATGGGGCCGGCGCCAATCACGATCATTCCATCTGGACGCTCGGAATTATCGAACACCGTTTCGTTGGTGAGGAAGGGCGCGCCGTCGAGGCCGGGAATTGGCGGAGCGGCAGGGGAAGACCCGGTCGCAAGAACGATCCGGCGAGGGCGAATCCTGTACTCGCCCGCCTCCACTTCCCGCGGGGACACGAATCGGCCTTCGGCCAGGATGACCTTTACTCCCAGACCTTCAAATCGTTCGACGGAATCGTTTGGTTCGATGGCGGCGATGACCCCTCGAACATGATCGCGCACTTTGGCCCAGTCCACTTCGGGTTCATGCGCGGCAACCCCGAAGGCAACGCCATTCCTGTGGGCCTCCGCGTGCTTGGCCGCAGCGAGCAGAGCTTTCGAGGGTACGCAGCCATAGTTGAGGCAATCGCCTCCCATCTTCGCGCGCTCGATCAGCACCACGGATGCACCCATCTGCACCGCGCCCGCGGCCACCGACAGGCCCCCGGACCCGGCGCCGATCACGCAGAGATCCGGTCTGAGTTGTGTGTCCATTGGAGCCGGTCCCCCTTGTCAGTCGCCTGCCGGACGGCGGCCCCGGATCTTCTTGATCACGACCGGCAGCACCGCCAGGGCGCATAATCCGATGATCGGACCGAGAATGTTGGGCTCGAATATGATGCCCAGATCGGGGGTCTCACCACGCGATATTACTTCGTCAATCCCGGCGCCGACCCAAGTGTAGACCGCGCTGCCGGGTATAATTCCAACCAAGGTTGTCCAGACATAGGTTCGAAGCCGGACCCCCAACAGGGCAGCTGCCAGATTGATGGCGAAGAACGGAATCGCCGGCACCAGCCGCATCAGCAGCATGAACGAAACATCGTTCTCGTGGAACTCGGCTTCCGCGCGCTTCAGCCAGGCGCCCGCCTTGCGAACCAGTGTCTCGCGAAGCGCAGTCTTCGCGGCAAGATAAATCAAGGTCGCGCCTATTGTCGCACTCACCACCGTAACTGCCGTCCCGACAATCAGGCCGAACAGGAATCCACCCGCGATCGTGAGCCAAATTGCCCCAGGAATCGAAAAGGCCACCGAGATGATGTAGATCACCGCATAGGCAAGCACGGCAAAGGCGAAATTGCCGTCCCGCCACGCGGCCAGTTCATCGCGATTTTCCCGGAATGACTCGAAACTCAGGTAGTCGCCGAAGAAGTAGAACCCCGCGACGCCACCAGCAACAACAATCGCCACAATTGCAGCTTTCGCGGGCGTGAACCCACCGCCGCCGCTTGCAGCCTCGGTATCTCTGTCCATATCGTCCATGCTCCTGAATTCGGAGCGGTTTATGGCATAACATGGGCAACGTTGTCATTCCGCATGAATCAAAGCGCCGACAAGCGGCTCCGCCTTAGCGGCGACCACAAGGGAGCACATCCTTGAGTACATACCCTGAATCCCGGATCGGGCCGCTTGCGGGCATCCAAATCCTCGATTTGAGTTCGGTGATCCTTGGGCCGTACGCCACGATGATCCTGGGTGATTTCGGCGCGGATATCATCAAGGTGGAACACCCGGAAGGCGACAGCAGCCGATTCGTCAACCCGGGGCGCAGCCGCGGAATGTCCGGAACCGCGCTGAACCTGCATCGAAACAAGCGGAGCATTGCGCTCAACCTCAAGAATCCAGCGGGCCGCCATGCGCTCCTGCGCCTGTCACGCAATGCCGATGCCCTGATTCACAATGTTCGTCCACTGGCGATGAATCGTCTGGGGCTGGATTACGATTCCGTATCCGCGGAGTGCCCGTCGATCGTCTATTGCGCATGCACCGGGTACGGTTCGGACGGACCCTACGCCCAGCGCCCCGCCTATGACGACCTTATCCAAGGCGTGTCGGGACTTGCGGCGCTGATGGGGCAGGTTCACGAGAACCCGCGCTATGTGCCGAGCGCGATCTGCGACAAGATTGTCGGAATGGCCGCGGTCAATGCGCTCGTCGCCGCGCTGCTGCATCGCGAACGCTCGGGCGAAGGACAATATGTGGAAGTGCCGATGTTCGAGACCATGATCTCCTTCAACCTCGCCGAGCACATCTGCGACGCGGTCTTCGACCCGCCCATGGAGCCGGTCGGCTACGCCCGTGTACTTTCCCCGGATCGCCGTCCATATGCGACGCTGGACGGCTATCTCTGCATGCTCGCCTACACCGACCGCCAGTGGCGGGCATTCTTCCGAATCGTGGGCCGGGAAGAATTGATGGATGACACGCGGTTTCGCGAACTGAGCGGCCGCACGCAGAACGTCGATGCCCTCTACGGAATTGTCGCGGAGGAGGTCGCCAAGCGAACCACTGCGGAATGGCTCGATCATTGCGACCAAGCCCAGATTCCAGCGACACCAGTGAAGAACTTGTCCGAGGCGCGCTCCGACCCGCATCTTCAGGCAGTCGAATTCTTCAAGACGAGGGAGCATCCGAGCGAGGGCAAATACTTCTCCGTCGGAATTCCCGCCAACTTCGCCCGAACGCCTTGCGAGGTAATTCGCGACGCTCCGCGGCTGAACGAAAACGGTGCGGATATCCTGCGCGAAAACGGCTTTGCGGAAGCGGAAATCCAGGTGCTTCTGGACTCAGGCGCATTTTCAGTCGAAACGATCTGATTGCAGGACAGAAAGGGGGGTTCAACCATTTGTTGGCGTGGATTGCGCCGGGCTCCAGCGAGCGACACGGTTGATTGCCCCCGCCGACAACGATGCAATCAAGGTATGAACCGTGAACCCTGAAATAGACTCGGGCAAGAAGCGGGGAAACCGACCGACGGATCAGAAAATGTCATGGCCCGCCAGCCGGCATTCTCCCGACCCGCCATGCACCATGCGTTCCCCAACGTTCCTGTATCCGGGATGGAGAGGTCCGGACGCAGATAATTGTTTGGAGCAGGAATTCTCTCGCCGTGCCGATGGCAAAGAGGCGATCATGGAACGCCTTTTGTCGCGTTTCCTCTCGATACCTGTCCGTTCTTCTTGTGAGGAGTGCCATTGGAACAAGTGGGCGCCTGTCGGACCGGCCCACCGCACCCACTTGCACCGAACAAGATAAATCGGAAAGGAACGAACTCATGATCCGCCATGAATGGCATGTCCTTCAGGTGCGTTGGCATTCCGTTCGAGAAACGATCGGATCCAGATGGCAACCAGGTTCCGGAGAATTGTCTGCTCGCGTGTCACAGCAACGTTGTTGTCAACTGTCATGTTGGGATCCGGCGAAAGCGCTCGCGAAATTCCGGGCGAGCAGAGACCACAATACGAACGGAGAGCGTGGGAATTTCGGCGCTGGTCAATTGCGGCAGGAGGACATTTTTGTCAAGCAGCAAATCCGGACCGCTCCCGAACCCGGTTCGCATGACCTCAAACCGCCGGAATCCAGCAAGGCTTCGTGACCGACGACCCCGAGGCCGTTCAGAAAGCGGGTTCGCAACGACGGAATTTCCACAACGCATCGGCCTTGATTAAAATTTCACTTGACAGGTCACGCGCCAATTCGACAAAGTGCCATGGAATTTGTCGCGATGACAACAAGTCTCGGTAAGGAGGAAAGACATGAGAGTTTCCCGCAGGAGCGTTCTGCTTGGAGCCACCGCCACGAGTGGCGCCGTTGCGCTCAGCCAATTCGACCTTTCGGCATTTGCCGCAGAAGGATCAAATGCGTTCCGGCTTCCACTGGCGCGGCCAGCCGGAAATCTTGACCCGCAACGATACGTGGGCGTTTTCGCGGTGCAGGGCATGATATTCGACCCTCTCGTGCACTACGCGCGCGGAGGAATACCTGGGCCAGCCTTGGCGGAGTCCTGGACAATTTCCGAAGACCGCAAGAGTTACACATTCAAGCTGAGGCCAAACGTCGTCTTCAGCGACGGTGAACCCTGGAACGCCGACGCGATGATCTGGAATCTCGAGCGCTGGATGCCCAAGGAGAATTACAACTGGCTTCGGGTGTCGGCCAACTTCGATCGCATGGAAAAGATCGACGATATGACGGCTGCCATTCACCTGAAGGAAGTGACGCCAACCGCATTGGTTGAACTTTCCTACGTGCGTCCAGTTCGCTTCCTCAGCCCGAAGTCGGTCGCCGAGGACGGGTCATACAAGGACCCGGTCGGGACGGGCCCCTGGATGGTAGAAAGCGACAGCCCGGAGGGCACAAATCTGGTCCGCAATCCGAATTATTGGGGTCCGCAACCCGAGCTCGAGATGATTTCTCTGCTCGTCATGCCGGATTCACGCACTCGCATGTCGGCGCTTCGCGCGGGCGACCTTGATGCGACAGGCGGCAGCCTGATTGCGGCCGTCAGCCCGCAGGATGCGAAAACGCTTTCAGGTGCGGGCATGTCGATCGTAACCGACGTCGGAACCGACACGATGATCCTGGGATTCAATCCGAAACGACCGCTTTTTGCCGATCCGAGAGTCCGCGAGGCGTTCAACTTGCTGATCGACCGTGAGGCGATCTGCGCTGCGCTGCTGTATGGTTACGCGACGCCGACCATGAACCTCTATCCGGAAGTCATCGCCTATTCGGGCACACGGTACGAAGTGCCCGCACGAAATCCCGAAAAGGCAAGGCAATTGCTGGAAGCCGCCGGCTGGACGGGCGACGGAATCCGAATGAAAGATGGCGCGTCGCTCAACGTCGAACTCATCGTTTCGGAAGATGCCGTGGCGGGTTCGCGTGCGATGGGTGAAGTTCTGCAGCACCAGTTCTCGGAAGCCGGAATCGATTTGTCGCTGCGCAACGTCGATCACGCCGTTCGGCACGGTGATATTCCGCAGTTCAATTACGACATTTCGCTCTTCGTGACCAACGGCGCTCCCTATGATCCGTACAATACGATTGTTCAAATGTTCCTGAGCACACTGCAACCCGGCACAGACGGAAAGATATGGCTGAACGAGGAGTTCGATCCATTGATCCTGAGAGCCGTCAGCGCCGCCGAAGCGGACCGGGTTGCCGCGTTCCAGGCGGCGTTCGACTGGCTGCACGACAATCATGCGATGGCGCCGATCTATCATCACGCGCGCATTTGGGCGCACAACGACAGGGTCAAGACGTTCATGATTCCCGCAACGGAATACGAGATGCCGTTGGACGGCCTCGCGTTGAACTGAGTTCCCGAAATTCGATCCCGATGGGGGCTGAGCATCCATGCCGGAATTGATTCTCTCCCCCCGTCGCTTCTCGTTCCGGGCGTTGCAAGGCATGTCATAGAGCCATGCTGAGGTTCGCGATCAACCGCGGTATTTCGGCGGCAGTCCTCATGGTGATTGCGTCCGGCTTTTCGTTTCTGATCGTCGCCGCGTTTCCCGGGAATGTCGCCGCACTGATCGCGGAACTGCGCGGCGGTTTCGTATCGCAGGATGTTGTCGATCAAGTCGCCGAGGAATTCCGCCTCAACGATCCGCTGATTGCCCGCTACGGATACTGGGTGGCGGACGTGTTGAGCGGGGATCTTGGCAGTTCGCTGCGTACGGGCGAAAAAATTTCAGCGGAACTCGGCGAGCGGCTTCGCCCGACCGCCGTTCTGATGGCCGGCGGCGGCATCGTCACGTTCACGGTCGCAGTGACACTTGGCTTCCTCGGCGCACTGTGGCCCGGCGGTGTGATCGACCGCGCGATACGCGCAATCGCAATTGTCAATATTTCCGTCCCGAAGTTCTTTCTTGCGGCTGTGCTGATCTACGTGTTCGGCGTGGTGCTGAACATCCTTCCGACCTTCGGCTTCCGGGGGCCGTCGTCGTGGATCTTGCCTGCCATCGCCATCGGGGTCGTGCCGGGGTCATTGCTGAGCAGGGTTGCCCGGGTCTCGCTCGAGGATGCGATGAGCCGCCCCTACATCACAACGGCTTTCAGCAAGGGGTTCAGCCGGAGGCGAATTCTGTTCCGCGACGCCCTGCCCAACATCGTTCCGATTGTCCTGACGGCACTCGGAATGGACATTGCCTTCCTGGTGCAGTCCGCCCTGATCATTGAACCGATCTTTGCGTGGCAGGGCCTCGGCACCTATTTCGTGGAAGCGGTGCGATTCCGGGACCTGCCCGTGCTTCAATCCTGCCTGTTATCGTTCTCGATTCTGTTCATCATGGTCAATTTGACCGTTGACCTGATCGTGATGATTGTGAATCCGCTCCAACGCCGCCCAGGGCGAGGGTGACATGCGCCCCGTACTGGCAGCAGCGAAGACGATCGGCGGTCCCGCTCTCGGGATGGTTGGTTTATTCATAACCGTTGCATTGTTCGGCGACTTCATTCAGCCCTACGACCCCACGGAACAGGATCTCTTCAGCGCCAATCAATCGTACGGTTGGAGCCATCTGCTGGGCACCGACCATTTGGGCCGTGATACGCTCAGCCGGCTGATCGCGGGTGCACGAACCACGCTCGTCGCGGTTACGATCATACTCGTGCTCGCCGCATCCGTCGGACTTTGCATCGGGACGATTTCAGGGTATTTCGGCGGGTGGATTGACGAAGTAGTGATGCGGTTTATCGACTTCGGGCTGAGTATCCCGAGTCTCGTTGTGGCCTTGGCGATCATCGGCGTTTTCGGCCCGGGTTACTGGAACATGATCATTGCGCTTGCGATCGCCTGGGTGCCGATCTATTCGCGTTTGACGCGCGGAGTCGTGTTGGCTGCCGTTCATCAGCCGCACATTGAAAGCCTGTGGGTTTTGGGCGCAAGTCGAACGCGGATCATCGTCCGTCATCTCGTGCCGGTAGCGCTTGGGTCGGTTCTCGTCTATGCGAGCGCCGACGCCGGCATGCTGGCGCTGGCGATTGCCAACCTGAGTTTCCTGGGACTGGGGGTACAACCGCCCCTTTCGGAATGGGGGCAGATGCTGGTTTCGGCTTTGCCCTATCTGGATACGTCCCCGCGCCAAGTGATCTTGCCGGGCCTTGCGCTCACGGCCACGGTCATCGGGTTCAATCTGCTCGGAGAGTCCGTGGCGTTGTCAAAGACTCCGAGGCGCCTGAAACGACGGGCTCTCCTGCGCAGGCGCAAGGACTTCCTGCAGGAAGCGGCAGCGTGACAATGCGGTCCGGGAACCGCCTCCTCAGCGTCAGGGATTTTACGGTCACGCTGTACACCGAACGGACCTCCGTTCGGGCTGCCGATCGCGTCTCCTACGACGTTCATGAAGGCGAAGTGCTGGCGATCGTCGGGGAAAGCGGAAGCGGCAAGACAGTCTTGAACATGGCGCCGATCGGATTGTTGCCCAGTGGGGTAACTGTCGATCTCACAGGTTCGGTCATGTTCCAAGGGCGGGACTTGGTCGCTTTCGGCGAGTCGGAACTTCGAAGAATCAGAGGAGGTGAAGTCGGCGTCGTCTTTCAGGACCCCCTGAGTTCTCTCAATCCGGTTCGCCGTATCGGAAAGCAAGTCGCCGAAGTTGCTGAGATCCATCTCGGGTTAACGCCTTCGGCAGCGGAAAAGCGTACGGTGGAACTGTTTACGCTTGTGGGGATTCCGGACCCCGTCCAGAGGCTGCGCCAATATCCGCATGAATTGTCCGGCGGCATGCGGCAGCGGGTTGGCATCGCAATGAGCATTGCCGGGGAACCGAAACTGCTGATCGCGGATGAGCCCACAACCGCGCTCGATGTCACGGTACAAGCGCAGATCGTAAGTGTTCTCAAGGATTTGCAGGCCACTCTTGGAATGTCGATCATCCTGATCACGCACGACATCGGCATCGTGTCGGGGATGGCAGACCATGTGGCGGTGATGTACGCCGGCCGCATCGCCGAACTCGGACCGGTCGACGACGTCCTGCTGCGGCCGCAACACCCCTATACGCGAGGAATGCTGGCTTCCCTCCCAAGCCTGACCGCGCCTGTCGGCACGCCCTTCAAGGGGCTTCGAGGCATTCCACCCGAACTTACTTCGCCGATCAGAGGGTGTCCGTTCGTTCCCCGATGCGATTCCAGCGTATCTACCTGCCGGTCGCAACGCCCGGTCCTCGCCCCGGTCGGCGACGCCGCTCGGAATCACCGGGCGGCCTGCCCGGTGCTCGCCGGATCTCCGGAGTCAATGGAGTCCGTACAGTGAGCGCGCATATCCTGGTCGTGACCGACCTCGTTACACACTTCCGCGACCGGAAGACCGGCGACCAGATCAGGGCGTGCGACGGCGTCTCGCTTTCGATCGGCGAAGGCGAAATCGTCGGACTTGTCGGCGAATCCGGGTGCGGCAAGTCGACGCTCGGAAGAACGATCGTCGGACTGGAGCGTCCCCGCGCCGGGAGCATCAATTACCAGGGTGTGGAAGTTCTGGAACTGGTGGGAAACCAGCGGCGCAACGCCCGGCGCAGCATACAGTACATATTCCAGGACCCTTACGCCTCGCTCAGCCCGCGGCAGACCGTAGGGAAGGCCATCGACGAGGCGCTGCTCATCAACGGTGAACGCAACACCGTTGCCAGAAAGCGGCGCACGGAGGAACTGCTCGACGCCGTGGGCATCAGCCGGGACATGTTTGACCGGTATCCGCGGGAAATGTCGGGGGGTCAGCGGCAGCGAATCTGCGTCGCCCGCGCGCTTGCGGCGAATCCGAGGGTGCTGATTTGCGACGAGCCGGTGAGTTCCCTGGATGTCTCCATCCGCGCCCAGATCATGAATCTCTTTCTCAAATTGCGCGACGAGCTTGGAATGGCCAGCATTCTGATCGCGCATGATCTGGCGGTTGTCCGCCAGGCGGCCAGTCGAGTCTACGTGATGTATCTCGGCAAGATCGTGGAGTACGGAGAGAGTGGCGCGGTCTACGGCGTCCCCGCCCATCCCTACACCCAGTCGCTGCTGAGCGCGGTGCCCGACCCGAACCCCGTTGTCGAGCGCGACCGTGAGCAAATCCTGCTGGAGGGCGATGTTCCCAGCCCGATCAATCCGCCGTCCGGCTGCCGGTTTCGGACCCGTTGCCCGGTTTCGAAGGAGATCTGCGTCCAGGTTCCGCCCGAGCGCGAAATTGCGGCCGGCCATCTGGCAGCGTGCCATTTCGCCGGCGAAGTCGAACTGAGCGCTTCCGCATAGGGCACCGGGATTTCGGACGAGAAACCGAGAGGACAACGTGACTTTGCACCAGGATTTCGGTCGAGGCGAGTTGCCGGCGCCGGGAACGTAGCCGTGGCTGCGATCGACGCACGACGTGTCATCGGAATCGTGTTCCTCCTTGCGCAGGCGGATAGCGTAGCGGGCGGATGAAAGCAGTCGTGATCGGCGGAGGCGTACTTGGCGCCTCGGTGACATACCGGCTTGCCCAGGCTGGCGTGCAGGTCACCGTCCTGGAGAGGGCGCATGTTGGAGCAGGCGCGTCAGGCGCCACGTTTGCCTGGTCGAATTCGATCCGCAAACCGCCGCGCGCCTACCATGACTTGAACGTCGCAAGCATGGCCTTGTATCTCAAGCTGAACGAGGAGTTCGAGGACACGTCCTGGTTCCGCGTGACCGGAAACGTCGAATGGACGAAGACCGCTGCAGACCGCCAGGAGCAGCAGGAGCGGCTCGGACGCCTGCACGCATGGGGCTACCGGGCCGACTGGATCAAACTGAAGGACCTCCTTGAATTGGAACCCGACATATCCCCCGCTGCCGTCGGAGACGCGCAAATTGTGTATTTCCCGGATGACGGCCTGGTGGATCCGGTTCGCTATGCGGCGGCGATGATGGAGGCTGCGGTTCGACGACACGGCGCGGAGCTTTGCCTTGGAATGCACGTGGACGGATTGCGCATCGAGTCCGGACGCGCCGTGGCGGTGTCGACTCGTGGCGGTGAGCAGTTCGAGGCGGACATGTTCGTGAATTGCGCCGGACGATGGTTGAACGACGTCGTGCGGGACGATCCCGAACTGGCCATACCGATGGCGCCTACGGTCGGATTTCTCGTATTCACGCCGCCTGCGCCGACCACACTCAGGCGGCCGCTTCATGCCCCGGAAGTGCATATCCGTCCCGATGGCGCCGGGCGGCTGATGCTGCATAGCCACAACGGCGACAACATGGCCAGCATCAAGGCGCCGCCGGACGCTTCGTCACCGCTCGCAATGGAGATCATGTCGGCGGCAACGGCGCTCCTGCCCACGCTCGGCGGAATGAACCCGGAGGCGACCCGCACCGCGTTGCGGCCGATCCCTTCGGACGACATGTCGGTCCTGGGGACGTTTCCACATGCTGAAAACTACTACATTTGTGTTACGCACAGCGGCGTCACGCTGGCGCCATTGCTCGGGAGGCTGGTGGCGGAAGAAGTGGTGCATGGCCAGGCGACGATGGATCTGGAGCCGTTTCGGCCGACCCGGTTTGCGGCCGGCGCCATAGCATGAGGCGCCTCACCTGCCCGGTCGCATGCGACGGGAGGAAAGCGGCGCGGTGAGTCCGCTGTCAGAGGCGGCGGCCAATCGCTCCAGGCCAGGGAGCGCGAAAGATTTTCCGCCTGCGAGAAGGAACGGGAAAAATTATGGCCGGAACTGACTACGTCGACTATTTGACCCCGTCGGGCTGGAATGCGCTGCTTCCGCCGCGCGAGCCAAAGTTGCCGCTCAAAAGAGATATCGACGTCAAGTACCTGGTCGTCGGCGCAGGGTATGCGGGCATCTCCGTCGCGCGAAGGCTCGCCGAATTGGACCCGATGGCGCGCATCGCCCTGCTCGAAGCCAGCGCGGTCGGCGAAGGTGCATCAGGACGGAATTCGGGGTTCATTTCGCCGCTCCGGCTCACTGAAACGGCGGAGAAGAGCGAAGGCGTAGCCGATACCAACAGGAGGGGGCTGGAGGAAATCAAGCGCCTCGTGGAGGAAAACGGGATCGATTGCGGGCTGGCGAGGACTGGCGGATTTCGGTGCAGCGTGACCGAGCGAGGGGAACGGGAGCTCCGCCGGAACGTGGCGTTTCTGGAAAAAAGGAAGCTGCCATACGCGTTCATGGGGCGGCGCGAATTGGAGGCGGAAATCGGAACGTCATTCTACGAGGCCGGCCTGTTCGTTGACGAAACCTATTTGCTGCAACCGGCGGCGCTTGTTCGGGGCCTGGCCGACTCGCTGCCTCCCCAGGTCGCGCTATATGAGAATTCGAGGGCCCTCGGGATGAAGCGGGACGGCCAGTGGCGTGTCAAGACCGCCGGGGGAGAAATCAAGGCAAGTATCGTCGTGCTTACCGCAAACACCTTTGCCCGAAATCTTGGTTACTTGTCTGAATACCTCATGGCCGTCTACACGTATGCGGCGCTGACTCAGAAATTGAGCGCAACCGTCCTGGAGTCGCTCGGGCGCAATGAGGTGTGGGCGATCACGCCGACGTTCAAGTATGGCACGACCATGCGGCGGCTGAAAGATGGCAGGCTCTTGGTGCGGAGCCTCTATTCCTACGAGCGCGAAATCGATGCCGGGGCAGCGCGAAGGGGATTGACCCAAAGCCTGCGCAGGCACTTCCCGCAGTTGACCGATCCGGATCTGGAATTCGTTTGGGGCGGTATTCTCTCGCTGACGCGCGGCAGGGCGCCGTTCTTTGGCAAGATCGGAGAGGGACTCTACGCGCTGGCCGGTTGCAACGGATCCGGGATCGCAAAGTTCACGAGTCTCGGGCGGAGTCTTGCCGAGGAGATTGCCGGTGAACATAGGCTCGACCGTGTCATCGGGGTTTTCGGACGTCCCGGCTGGATGCCGCCGGAACCGTTCCGTCGCGGCGTGTTCATCGTGGCTTCGGCCATCGGGAAACGACTCGCCGGACGGGATGTATGATCGAAGAGCGCCCTTTCGTTCGGCATAACCGCAGCAATCAGCCAATCACAGTCGGATGCCCGGGTACAGGAACCTGGGCATCACACGGGCGTTGCTTGTCGCAAAGCGAAGGTCGACAGCGACAGGGTCCCGGGTTTCCCGCTCCTGCCGTGCCTTGACCTGCCCGTGAAGCACTTCCTGATCGGCGATGCGGCAGTTCCGGCATTGGCAGACAATCCCGCGATCTCGATCTCCGCGATGTGCAGCCAGGTGTCGTAATTCGGCGTGCAGAAAAATTCCAGCCGCTTGGCGATTCGTTTCCTCCGGTTCGAACGCCCTGTAGAGAAACCCTGGCGAATGCGTGTTCAGATTGTCCATCACGAAGACAACCTGGTTGTCCGGGAACAGATCATCGACCAGGCTTCAGATCAGGTGCGCCCGGTCCACTTTCTCGCGGCTGTCGGCGCCTTTGACATGCCGCAATCCGGGGGGCGGTTTAGATAGCGGAAACAGATTGCTGACGAGGTCGCGCTCAGATTTGCAGTTGTTGAGAGCCGAACCGCCGGGCTGAGAGGGACAGGCGCCTGCATTTGCTGTTTGGGGACTTCATCCGACTACACAATCTCCTGGCCATCGAAATGACGGTTCGTGAGGCTGCATTCGATCCACTATTGGTGCTTCTGCAATCGATCCAGCATGTCTGCAACCTCGCTCCCGGAAACCGGCTCCGGGCACAACCGGTCACCAGGACTCGTGTCCCCAGTCTCGGGGGAAGGAATACGGACGGCCGCCGACTTCGAAAGCGGATGACTGACACGGACAGCAATGCCGCGAATGGCCAAGCGACGAACGCAGCTATCCTCTTGACCGGGAATACGCTCCGGGCCCGGCTGTTTCAGGGTTCCGAGAATTGCCGCGACATGACCATGGGGCAACGAGCGGTGCATGGCGAAGGCAGTTTGCACCGGCTCGCGCCGAACCGGACACTGCGGATCACCCTGCGAATGCGATCCACCAGATCGGCGGGAAGTGCGGTGAGGTTGCCAATGGCCTTCTTGGGAGTGCGCTTCCCCCCGCGCCAGGCGTGACGGAGCAGAACGCTTGACCTGCTGTTTCGATTGGAAATGATCTCGACGTGCAATGACACGGAACCCTGATGCCCTGCACATGAACCTGTGTCCTTGCATGCATGCAAGAAAACCGCCATGGCGTTTCATGGGACCACTGCGCCACGCAAGAGACCGCCCTTCGATCAAGTGGGAAACTCCGCATCCACTTTCTTGCGGCTGCAACCGGACAACACCGGAAGAGCGAGCAAATTCAATGCCGCCGGAACGAAACCCACTTGGAAAGGCCCGAATCCCGAGCCGGACAGAATCGCCAATCCCGCCATCACGAATGAACACGTTTCTGAACACCACGATCCCGAAAATCCCGCACCAAAGGTCAAATCAACCGATCCCGAGCCACTAGCGCGCGGATCGAGAATCCCCCCTTCAGTTTGCGCCGTTGGATTTTTCGCCCAAATGAAGATAGTCTGCTTTGCTCTGCCCGAATGCCTTGACCGAAAACCAGCATCCGACACGCCGGGGACGCAATTATGGCTGAACATCATCGAGACGAAATCGCGGTGACGGACGTTGAGCTTCGCGTGAAGGCGCTGAAATCCCTTCTCGTGGAAAGAGGATTCGTGGACCCGGGCACCCTGGACGTGATCGTTGAATCTTACGAGAAAAGAATTGGCCCCCGCAATGGCGCCAAGGTTGTCGCTCGCGCCTGGATTGATTCAGATTACAAGGATCGCTTGCTTCACGATGCAACCGTGGCGATCGCGGAACTCGGATTTAAGGGGGCGCAAGGTGAGAACATGGTTGTGCTGGAGAACACGCCCGATGTTCACAACCTTGTCGTTTGTACGCTGTGTTCCTGTTATCCCTGGCCTGTTCTGGGACTGCCGCCAACATGGTACAAGAATGCGCCATATCGGGCTCGTGCGGTCCGCGACCCTCGCGGCGTGTTGAGCGAGTTTGGCGTGGACTTGGATGAAAATGTAGAAGTGCGCGTCTGGGACAGCAATGCAGAGATTCGATATATGGTATTGCCGGAACGGCCAGCCAATACCAAAGATATGCCCGAGGATGAACTCGCCGACCTGGTAACACGCGATTCAATGATTGGCGTCGCAAAGATCGCGGCGCCGAAATAGGCCAAGCACAATTCGCGCGGAACGAATTGCCATGAACACAATTCACGACATGGGCGGGATGGACAACATGGGCCCGATTGTCCGGGAAGAGAACGAGCCCGTTTTCCATTCTGACTGGGAGCGCGAGGTATTCGGTCTGTTCATCATCACGATTGTTGGAGGCTTGTTCAATGATGACGAGTTTCGGCAGTCACGAGAACGGCTCGACCCTGTGGGATATCTCACCAAACCGTATTACGAGCAGTGGTTGCTGGCTATTCAGCGATTGCTTGTTGAGAAGAAGATTGTTGGTCTTGAGGAAATTGAAGATCGGATGAACTCGTTGGCGGGTCAGACAGCGCCATGATTGCAATGGGTCCCGATGAGATTCTAGAGTTGATCTCCCGTGGGGCAACGACGCGCTTGGACAATCCGGCTTTTGCTTCACGGTTCGAGATAGGTGACCACGTCCATGTTCACAACATCAATCCAACCACACATACGCGCGCGCCGCGCTATGTAAGGGGCAAGACCGGTGTAATCCACAGAGTGAATGGTGTTTTCGCGTTCCCGGACACAAATGCCGTTGGACGTGGCCCCGAATCCCAATATGTCTACACGGTATGTTTCGATTCCGAGGAAATTTGGGGGCCTCAAGCTGTATCGGGAGACAAGTTCCTGATCGAGATGTGGGAAGATTACCTGAATCCAGCGTGATCTTCGGTGAAGTTCTCGTAAGGCGCAAGGGGGCAGCGACTCCCAAATCCGCGAGCTACGGCTATGGAACGGGGTCCGAGGAGGTTCTGGCGGAGATTTTGGCGCGAATTGCGCGGAGAAGCCGGGTGGTTCGTTTTCCGGCGCCCCGGGCGATCACCGGGGCGTAACGGATCGAGCGTTTGCGCAGAATTTCGGTGGCGCGCCCCGCTTCCGGTCACGGTTCGACGGCGGCTCGGATTTGCCGGCGGTTGCAGCGGGGAGCTCCCGGCGTCAGCCGGGAGCGGAGCATCTGGAAAGGCGTTCCAGGGCGGCGCGAAGTTCTTCGGTTCCGGCTTGCCGCAACACCAGGATCCATCTCCGCGCGTGCCAGACCAGGCGCGCGGCGTGGACCAGGATCACCGCCCGCAGCCGTTTCCGGTGGGCCCGGCGCAAGTCGGCTTCGAGGGCGCCATGACCGAGCCGGGCGTGAACGTTCAACGCCAGGATGGCGCCGTGCCACCAGGCCGCGTTGCCGCCGAACCGGCCGCAGGGCAGGATACCGCCGGCGAGGCTGTTCTTGAGCGTATCGTGGACCTGCTCGGCGTCGCCGCAGCGGCGGTTGGCGAAGAACAGGACTTCTTCTGCCGGCATCGGTTTCGGTCCGAAGCCGTCCGGCCGCTCGCCGCCGGGCGCCGGGATGCTGGTCAGCAGCGCCCGAATGCCGTAGGCCGGGTGGCCGTCACGGGCGGGGATCTCGTTGGCCTTCACTCCGAGCGATCCGGGCCGGGGCCTTCGCACGGCAATGTAGCGAAGGATCTCGGGCCCCTTGTGATGGCCGTCGGCATTCGACACGAAGTTGATCCCGGCAATCGAGGCCACTTCGGCCTCCGGTTCTTTCGGCTTCTCCCCGAGCGGCTTCCATGCGGTCTCCGGGGTTTGCATCACTTGGTTCATCAGCGCCTCGGAATGCACCGCCGAAATCTCCAAGCCGACCACCCCCAGGCGCCGGGCGCCGCCGGCCTCCGGCCGGGTCTCCGGACGGTTGCAGAGCCGGATCACCTCCGCCGCATGTGCGGCGTTGTCGCTGCGCACCGTCACCTCTTCGACCGCGCCGGGCAGCCGTTCCAGCGCCTCCAGCAGCACCCGGGCGTTGCCTTCCCTGGCCGGCGCGTTGCCGTCGCGAATCTCCGAATGCGCCATCAGCCCCGGTTCCGCGCAAAACACGTTCAGCGGCTGGTGCCCCGTCTCCCCCGGACACACCCCGGTCGAAGCCCGGTACGTCGGCAGCGCTTCGCGCTTGCCCGAGGCAACGATCGTCGCATCCAGGTCCAGGGTGATGCGGCGCAGGCCATGCCGGTCCACCGGTTGCGAAAACAGCCGCCGGGAGGCTTCCCAGAACACCGCCAGCGGGGCCGCCGGGCGCGGCGCAATCGCCTCGCCCTTGCGCCGCTCCTGCCCCGCTTCCGCATCCTGGTGGCCGTGCAGCCAATCGAGCAAGGCCCGCGGAGATGGCAACGTCCGACGACGGCCGCCACGCTGGCGGCGCGCCAGCCATTTCCTCCCCACGCCCAGGATCCGCGGCTCATACCGCCGAACCATCCCGCAAAGCCCCGGGTCCGCTTCCATCCGCTCCAGGTCTTCCGCGCAATCAAACCCCGGCTCGTTCAGCAACACGATCGAAAGCAGCATCTGGCCGTCGGTCCAGCCCTGACCACCCGACACCCCCCGCGGAAGATCGCGCAGCGCGCCGCTGCGCCAGAGCGCCTCAAGCCACAGCCCGGCGCCGCCACAGGCTGTCGAGACCGGTCCGGTCGCGGTAAATTGGTGGTTGACGGGGGAATTCGGACTTGCGACCCTAATCGCACCCGGTTGGTGAAGAAATGGGGATGTTCATTCCTTCTATAACCCTTTGTAAAAAAGGGTAAACCGGGTATCTCACAGAATTTAGCTCGCGGATCTGGGACCAGGAAATCACACCACATCGTGTTATTTCATGGTGTCACATGACAGGAGGAAAAGACATCGCTTCCGCAGAAAACCGCGAAACCTCAATCGACTAGGGTCGTGCTGACAGATATTTCCCAAATGAATTTCCGACTAGAAAGTGGGCGGTGTATTGATCCAAATTACGCGAGCCACTTTTGATCCGGGGTTCTTGTAGCCATGCGGCAAATCCGAGCGGAAATAGAACGAGTCGCCTTCTTTGAGATCGAAGAACTGACCATTCACCTGGAGTTCAAGCTCACCCTGAAGAACGTAGCCCACCTCTTCTCCTTCATGCTTGATCGTTCCGTTGGTGGAGCCGCCCGGCGCCACAATGTGAATAGCTCCGTACAGGGCCGCGCTTTCTATGTTGTCGACAAGCGTCTCCAATTTTATGTTCTGACCTTCCCGCGGGGCTCGAATATCCAGAAGCTGGCGTTCTCCCTTGCGGTGAACAATCTTGGCGGCGTCCGTGGGCGGAATGAAAAACGACTGAATGGTCATACCCAACGCTTTGCATATCTTGTGCAACATATGCAACGACGGGTTTGCCTTGTCGTTCTCGATCTTGGAGAGCAGGCTCTCGGAACACTCTACACGCTCAGCGACATCCTTCAATTTCAACCTCTTGGCACTGCGTGCCGCGCGCATTCGTGACCCGACCTCGTAGCCAAGTTCTCCGCTTGATGTCTCGGGAATTTTTTTTGACATTACAAACTGTCCAGTCCTTTGATCCAGGCCGGTGCGGTAGGCAATCTCACCGGTCGTCCCTGGACCGAACCACCGCCGCCGACATTGCGGTATGTCAACTGATCTTCTCCCAAGCTGCCATTTTTGCCCAGCCGAATGAAAACATCAAGCGATCTGGCCAACAAGCTTTTGTCAAAGCTCTTGTCAACCATGAACAGCAATTGGGTCATGGCGACGCTTTCCTCCGGTCGCAGGTGGCTTGGCGGATGAATAATGCCTTGAACACAGTGGAGCGCGACCGGCCCATTGGCCTCCTCTACATTCAGGATCCCCTTGATCCTCAACACCGTTTCCCTGTGAGTTCTCAGTAACATCGGCAACCAGAAACAGAACGCCGTCCAATCGATGGTCTGTTCGGTCTCGAGAACATATGTTCGGATACCGTGACTGTGCGAAGAGGTGGGGCGGTCCTCCGTAAGTGCTTTGAGTCTCAACCACTCGATTGCTCCACGGGAAGTGCCCGGTGAATGGCACTTGTGGTCACCCATTAAAGTTGAATAAGCGGGTTCGTCCAGGGACGAGTATTCAAGTATCGCAGTCGGATTCAGCGCCTGAACGGCACTCCGGACTTTGGGCAGCTCCTTGTCGCCGACCAAATCCGTCTTGGCCAAGATGATCGTGTCGGCCAGCGTGATCTGCTTCAACGCTTCATCGTATTTTGTGACCGCGGACTCGGAATTGACCGCATCGACGGTTGCAATCATACAATCCAGTTCGACCTGTTCGCGCAGATAGGGATGAGCGGACAGGTTGTTGACCAGAGTTTCGGGATCGGCCAGACCGGATGTTTCGAGGATGATACGCTCGGGGCGCGCGCCGAAACGGCATTTGATCTCCTCGATGACGGCCCGAATTCCCTTGCACAGGTCCGCCTCGGAAAGCGATTCGACCAAGCGTGCGGTGATATCGGTTCCGTCGCGGACCAGTCGGTCATCTAGCCCCATCTCCGAGTATTCGTCGATGAGTATGCCAAGCCGGCCAATATCGTTCCCGCGATGTAAAAGGTGCCACAACAGGGTGCTCTTTCCGCTTCCCAGGAATCCAGTCAACACCGTCAAAGGGATCTTTGCCGCCCGTTTCATCACTCAACCGCCTGCTTCATGAGAGCCTCGAGATGGGTCAGAAGGTCAGGGGCAAGCGGATCGCATTCCCGACCGCTTAGATGTTCGGCGACATCCCAGATCTCGTGGATCTGATAGACACGATCCGAGTAACCCGTTTTTCGCCCCTTCAGGAAGAATGCGGAACCGCCCCAGTCGGATATGTCCACATCGAAATGATCGAGCAGCACCGTCGCTATCCGCAGCCTCTTGCGACGCTCCTCGCGTTGTGAAACCTGTTCACCGTTCCTGGAGAATTCAGAACGACGTGCCGCGTCTGTCCAGTATTTCTGTGCTCCCAGGGCCGCGCATAATCCGCACATATGTCCATCTCCCCTGTTGGATCGGGGCGGCTTGCAGGCCGCCTCGATCCAAGTTTTCTTTGGCGTTATCTGGGCAGATATTCCGGCGGAACCTCATCCAGGCGGCCATCCGAGAACGGAAGGTTCTGAATGACCGGATCAACCGCGCCATCCGCAATGCACTTCTGCACATGCAGCGCCACTTCTTCGCCGGTCGCGATCCACACATCTTCACGTTCGATCATTTCCCGGATCATCTCTTCGACCATCATCAAGCGCGCAACCTGACCCGAGCAGAACGGGTGGAAACAGTTCACCCAAAAGCCACCATGTTGCCACATGGCTTCGAATTCGGCCATGTACACTTCCTTGGCGGCCTGAGGCGACTTGATGGGCATCATGAAATCAAGGTCATGGTTGTGAACGAATTGAGGCCAATCGTCCAGTTGCCAATTTCCCGGCAATTCAATCAGATCGCCCTTGGCGCATCTGAGAAGATGCGGATTGTCCTCTCCCATCAAAGAGCAATCGTATAGAAAACCCTCTTCCAGCAGAATTTCCGTAGAGTGTTTGGAATATTTGTACCATGGCGCCCGATAGCCAACCGGGCGTTTGCCGGACACGCGTTCGATCGCGTCCGCGGCGCGCACTGTCCAATAGTGCTCGCGATCGCGTGACAACTCGTTCGGGTATTCGTGCATGTAGCCGTGATGCGCGACCTCGTGGCCGGCTTCCACCATTGCCTCGATCGCCTTCGGAAACCGCTCGGCGCACCATCCCGGAACGAAGAACGTATGCTTGATTCCATTTCTCTCACACATTTTCAGGATACGGGGTACACCGACCTCCGGCCCGTAGCGCAGCATCGAAGCGGTCGATACGCGCGTGTCCGCATCGTTGGGATGCGCAAGATGGATAATCGATTCGCTATCCATGTCCCAAGTGAATGTGACCGCGCATTTGGCGCCGTTCGGCCACGGAATCTTGTTTTCAATCATGGTTAATCCCTCTTCTGTTGGCGTTGGTCAGGTTTCAGTCCGTCATCGCGTCTATCTGGACAACCGATGCCGGGTCGGGCAGTGAGGTGACTTCCACATATGTGATCGCCGGACGGGCGTCGCGTAAAAGTTTGCCGATTTGGTCGAGAACACGTTGGCGTTTCGCGGCGCTTTCGGCGTTCGCGGCCGATTTCCTGGCATAGACGTTCATTTTGCGAATATCTCCGAGCGCGCCGCCTGCCGCGCAGATGCCGTGCTCGATACCGCCCATAATTTCCTTGATTTGGTCGGCTTCGGAAGCTGCGGAGGAAAACCGAGCCGGGCAGAAGATGCGGGAGCCTGCCCGCGTCACGGATCCGAGTCCGGTTCCGGGACGAATTGCTGTTACCGGAGCACTGCCCGGAATCGCCTCGACATCAATTTCCAGCAACAGCCCTTCGTAAAGCAGATTCACGCCGAATGCTGTAATTGCGACCTCACCGCAATTCAGGTAAGCCCCAAGTTTGCGAATGATCGTTTGCGGTGCGGCGACTGGACCGTCTGTGCTGCTCTCGGGGCGGTAACAGATTCGCATCGCGCAGACATCTCTGGCTGATCCGCCGCCTTCACGCAACACAGCATCAATAAAGCGCCATACATTGGCGATCTGAGCATCGAGATTGTCGATATCTGTCGCCCGTCCCTGCATGTCGCAGGATATCTGACCGCCGACAAAAATCCGGTCACCGATTCGCCAGCCCTGGGACAGCGGAATGGGTATGCTCCAATCCCAGCACTCGTCCGGCATGAGTCTCTGTCGTTCGACTCCGGACCCCGGCAACAAGGCAGCGGCCTCGAACTGGATGACAAGGCCATCGGCACCGTCACCAGCAACCCGCACTGCCGTCGCCGCCGGCCCTGGATCGGGCAAGAACTCCAGGCGGACACGTGTCATCGCCTCCCAAAACATCGTCGCGTTCTCTTCCGGCCCGTCATAGACATAATAGGTGTTCAGACGCACGAGATCGTCCAGGCCGGCACCATTCCTGCGCAAACCGGCCTCAACAGACCGAAAAGCATTTCTCGTCTGCTCGGCGATATCGCCCGGGATCAGAACCTCACCTTCCTCCGACAGCGACAATTGTCCGCGCAGATAGATCATCTCTTCATTTCTTGATTTTGCAGCTTCGGGAATTTGAAAGTGATCAGCCATGAAATCCTGTCTCCTTCTCTTTCGTCGGGAATCGGCGGACGCAGTAATTTGAAGTATATTCAAATATCACTTGCACGTCATGAACAAATGCTAATATTCGATACTGCAGAAATGCGCCCAAATCCCGAAGACGGTAGAGCGCCGGAAGAGAGATTTTCACGATACAATGCTGGTGAAAATTGCACTTTTCTTATCCCCATTAATAGTTGTACGATCCCAAATCATACTCTTGAGTTGGCGATTTGGGTAGCTGGCAGTCGACATATGGCGGCCCCCTTAGATCTGAGGTGCTGTTTATCTTGACTGACTTGACTAGTTACGTGAATAATGTTTAAGATGTGAAGGTAACATATTCAAGTTTTGCGCGAATCAAAGCGCTGCAAACGACTTGCAGAGCCAAGACTTCAGGGAGAGGATATATGCTCGAAGCTGCATCGCTGACAACCGCAATATCCAGACGAAAAATGGTGGACATTCTTCTCGGCACCAACGCGAAGGCGGATACCGTGCTGAAGGGAGGGAGCGTCGTGAACGTCGTTACCTGCGAAATTTACGAGGCAGACGTCGCCTTGTATAGAGAATCCATCGTCATGGTCGGCGATTGCAGCGCCTTGGAGGGTGAAGAAACGCAGATTGTCGATATCACCGGGCAGTTCGTCTCGCCGGGGCTGGTGGATTCTCACATGCACATTGAAAGCGCGATGTTGACCGCTACGGAGTTTACCCGGCTTTCGTTGCCAACCGGGACGACCACGATCGTGCACGATCCGCATGAAGTTGCGAATGTACTCGGTGTCGAGGCCGTTGCGGCGATTGCCGAAGAATGCGCAACGCTGCCCACCAACATCCATACACGCCCTCCGTGCCGCACGCCTGACATGCCGGGCCTGGAAACCGCCGGCTACGACATCGATTCTACCGACATGGACGAGTTGCTGTCGTTGCCCACGGTAACTGGCATCGGCGAAATTCAGGGTGTTTCACTGGCTCATGGCGTCTATCGGTCCACGCCCGAAGTATTTGACGATGTCATCGCATCGACGACGTTCGCACGGGCCAATGGCTATGTCGTCGACGGTAACGCACCGGGAATCATGAGAGAGGAACTTGCTGCACACATCATTGCGGGCGGTACCGATGTCTCCTGCCACGAGACCACAACCCATGCGGAATGTCTGGAGAAGCTGCGCAATGGCGTCTACGTCCTGATGCGCGAAGGTTCGACCCAGAAGAACATGGGGGACTGCATTCAGGCCCATTTGCAGGACGGCGTTGACACGCGGCGGATGATCCTCGCCACCGATGACATGCTTCCGCAGGATTTGCTGGAAACCGGACACATGAACGAAATCGTGCGCCGCACGATCGCTGCCGGCGTGGAGCCTGCCCGGGCGCTGCAAATGGCGTCGATCAACGCGACGACGTGGTTCGGCATGGACAAGGCCGGCGCGATCTTACCTGGAAAACAGGCGGATATCGTCGTCTTCAAGGATCTGGAAAACCTCTATCCGAGTCATGTTTTCCTCCGGGGCAAGATGGTCGCGAAAGATCGCGAATTGCTGATCGACCTTCCAGTCTACACATATCCCGATTCCGTCAAGATGTCCGTAAAGCGCGGGCCGGTGTCCGTGGAAGAACTGCAAATCCGATCGGACGCGCGCAAGGTCATGGTCAACGCCGTCGGGCTGATCATCGATCAGAACCTCTCTGGTTGGGAGCAGGGTGAACTTGAAGTCAAAGATGGCGCCGTCCAGGCGGACCTTGAACAGGATTTTGTGCATATCTGTGTGATCGAACGTCACGGGCGCACCCATGAAGTCGGCAAGGGTTTCGTTCACGGCTTCAACATGAATCACGGTGCCATCGCCGAAACCGTCAGCCACGATACGCACAACCTGATCGTCATGGGAACCAACCATGAGGATATGGTCGTCGCCGCGAACCGTGTCATCGAGATGCAGGGAGGTATTTCCCTGGCGAAGAACGGCAAGGTTCTGGATGATGTTCCATTGCGAATCTGCGGCTTGATGTCTGATGAACTGACAGGCCAGGAGTTCGTCGAGCGTATGGGCAAGATATCGGAAAGGGTGAAGACCGAGACGGGGATCACATGTCATGCGCCGTACATGCACTTGGCATTCCTTTCCCTGGCGACCAGCCCGAAACTCAAAATAACCGACAAGGGTCTGGTCAATGTCGATACATGTAGAATCGAGCCGGCCATCGTCAGCATTGTGGAGAACTAGACCACAACGTGACTGTCCGGTTGCTCGCCTACTGAGCACCTGGAGCCAGGTAACGACGATCGACGGACCAAGTGTTGGAAAACATCTATCTATAACAAGGAGGAAACTCAGATGAAACTCAAAACGAAGAGAATGCGAACGGCGGCCGCAATCGCCCTGATGTCGGCCGGGATTGCACATTTTGGCACTGCCGCCAACGCTGCGTCGTGCATGACGGCTTACAAAGGCGAAACTCTGGTATTCCAGACTTGGGGCGGCCCTTGGGGCGACAGCCTTTCGGAGATTGTGGACATCGCGAACAGCCAATTCGGCACAGAGGTTGAAATCCTCTTTCATGAAAACTCCACCATCGGAATTTCAAAGGTGCGCGCGACCAAAGCGAACCCCGTAATTCACGTGCAGATGTCGATCGAAAGCGAGGCCCTCGCCGCCAAGAACGAGGGCTTGATCGCCGAGATGGATACCGGCGCCTTGAGCAACTGGGACATGGTTCGGAATGACGTAAAGGACCCGGACGGAACCTTTGTCGGCCTCTATACCTATCCGATGGGATTGATCGTACGCACGGATATCGTAGATGCGCCGCAGAATTTCGCCGATTTGTGGACGGAGACCTACAGAAACAACGTGGCCGTACCGGACATCTCCTGGGCGGGGGGCCACCATGTTATCGTGCTGGCAGCGAAGCTCTCGGGCGGAGATGAGTCCAATATCGATGCGGGCTTTGAAGCTTTGGCAGACTTGAGGAAATCTGGAAACATCAAGGCCTTTTACTCGACCGACGATGACGCCATTCGAATGGTCTCCTCCGGCGAGGTTGGCGTGGTGATATCACTTCTCCCAAATGCAATGGATTTTGCCAACGACGAAAACGTCAAATTTGTGTATCCAGCGGATTTGCCGGTGCGCGAAGCCTTCGATGTCATATGGCCGGTTGCCGGCGGGAAGGTGGAATACGCCACCTGCTTGATCGACTATCTGTTGGGCGGGGAGGCCCAGAAGGCTCACAGCGACGCAATCGCCGTGGTACCGGTAAACACCCATGTGACGGTTTCGGACAGCGTCAAAGCATTGTTGCCTCCTGAGGGCATGGAGAGTTTCATCGTGGATGAATCCGTTGTCGTGCCGGTGTTTCAGGATTGGCTCGAGCGCTTCAATCGCGAAATCGTCGCTGTAAACTAGTCAGCTGGCAAGCGTCAAATTCTGGAATCATTCCAGAGTTCGATCTGCCCTTACGGTCAAGAAGTGGACCGATCAACCGTAGCGTAGTCGCTCCGGAACGATACACTGCAAATGGTCGAACTCTGGAATGATTCCGGAGTTCGACCTGCCCTTACGGCCAAAAGCTGACCGATCAACCGTAGCGCAGTCGCTCCGGAACGACACACTGCAAGTGTCTGAATCAGAACTTTAACAAGTTCCTTTAACCTATTGTTGCACAAGCACTTACCCGCCGTCCGAGGCGTCGCACCAGAACCCGGATGGCGGCCCAGAGGACCGATGCCTTGGCGCTCGCAATGGTGCGCTCGAAATCCTTCGCCAAGCGTCGGCAGCGGTTCAGCCAGGCAAAGCGTCTCTCCACCACCCACCGGCGGGGGAGAACCGCAAAACCCTTGTTTCCCTTGGGCTTGGAAACGATGATCAGGTCGATATCGAGGCCGCGGTCGCGCATCGCCTGCTCCAATTTGGCGCCGCTATAGCCCCCATCCGCGAACAACGCCCGCAGCGTCGGACAGCGCGCCGCCACCTCTTCGAGAAGGTCCGGCGCCCCATCCCGGTCCTGAATGCCCGCGCAATGCACCTGCACCGCAAGCGGGTTCCCTTCCGTATCCACCACGAGGTGGCGTTTGCGCCCCTTCACCTCCCTTGCCGGCGTCGTACCCGCGCGTTCCGCCGCTCTCGGTGGTCTTGGCGCTCTGGCTGTCCATCGCCCCCGCCGTCGGCTCTTCCCCGCGCCCCGCATCCCCGAGCGCCGCCCGCCGGGGCGCGCACAGCATGCCGTCCAGCAGGCCACTCTTTGACCATCCGTAGAAATCGTTCTGAACCGTCGTAAAGGGGGGGAAATCAGTGGCTAACGCGCGCCACTGGCAGCCCGCGCTGGCCAGGTGCCGGATCGCGTGCAACACTTCCCGCAGGTCCGTGCTGCGGGGACGACCTGTCGAAGCCGGGCCGGGAAGAAGGGGTTCCAGCAACGATCATTCCTCGTCCGTCAAATCAGACTCGTAACGAATTGTGGGACGCCTATACTGACGGCGAGTGGCTTCATTCCAAGACATGTGCGTTCTCCATATCTTGTTTGGAACTGTATGGAAAATACCACATGTCGAAGCCACTCGGGAGTTTTAGGTCAAACTCTAAGTGAAAGTGAAAACATGTCCAGGCTAGAATTGATAGATCTGGAATGCCGATTTGACGCCATTTATGCGGTAAGGGATGCGAACATCGTCGTGAACGACGGCGAGTTCCTTTCTATCCTCGGTCCTAGCGGTAGTGGCAAGACCACCATACTCCGGTTGATAGCGGGGTTCCAGAAGCCTACAGCCGGGCATATCCTCATAGATACGACACCAGTCGATAACCTGAAACCGGAAGAGCGTGATATCGGCATGGTTTTTCAAAACTATGCTTTGTTTCCCCACATGACCGTTGCCCAGAACATTGCATACGGCATGAAGGCGCGGAAGTGGAAACAATCCAAGATCGACCAATCCGTGAGCGAAAGTCTGTCTCTTGTCGAACTCTCCGGTTTTGAAGGCCGCTACCCATCACAATTGTCCGGTGGCCAGATGCAGCGTGTCGCCCTCATGCGTGCGCTCGGAATTCAACCGCGTATCCTGCTGATGGATGAGCCATTGGCAGCACTGGACAAGACCATCCGTGATACCTTGCGTATTCAGCTTCGCCAACTTCAGCAAAGATTGGCGATCACGACGGTGTTTGTCACCCATGATCAGGTCGAAGCGCTGACGATGTCGGATCGAATCCTGCTGATCAATGAGGGCCGAATCGAGCAGGTCGCTGCGCCGACAGAAATGTATGACCGGCCCGCAACCGTTTTTGCCGCGCGGTTTATCGGCCAAAACAATGAGCTGCCCGTTACCTACAATTCGAATGGCCATCCCGAATATCGGGGAAAAACCCTGCCATCAGATGGCGCGAGGATACACGGCGACACCACTGGTCACGCGCTTGCCTTCATTCGGCCGGAAGCACTCAAAATAAACGCCGACAACCCGGGAGGAATAGTTTTCTCGGCGGAGGTGGATTTCATTTCCCATGAAGGTTCCACATTTCAGGTCATTGCGCGGTTGGAGAATTCGGATGACAAGGTCACCGTGGTTTTGACGCGCAACCAATTTGCAACGTCGCTGGCCGTGGGGGACAAGGTAACCATTTCGACCGATCCGGCGGATCAGCTCCACCTTTTCAGCACATCCAGTAAAGCTGCTGGGTCATAGCTCATGGATATCGGCGCGGCGCGAGGTTTCCGTCAAACACTGATGACAGTGCCAGCAGCGTTTTTTCTGCTGCTTTTCCTAGCTGGTACCGCAATGCTGGTCTATTACAGCTTTTGGACATTCGACAAATCCCTGCGTGTCTCGTCACCGGATTTCACGTTGGACAACTACACAAAATTTATTGGCGATTCATTTTACTACCAATTCTTGTGGCGCACCGTGAGGATCGCTTTTCTTGTCACCGTAAGCTGCCTGATTCTTGCGTATCCGGTGGCTTACATAGTTGCGCGCGCCAAGAATGTCTGGGCTAAACGCGGTCTTCTTACGGTCGTGATCGTTACGGCTCTGATGGGTGTAGTCAATCGTACCTATGCATGGTTAATAATTCTGGGTGGGCAAGGACCTTTTGTGAGGTTCCTTCAATCACTCGGCATCGAACCCCCGCAGATGCTTTTTAATGAGTTCGCAGTGGTGGTCGGGCTGAGCCACCGGCTGTTGCCATTTATGATCATCTTTATCTCGATTGCGATCGAAAACATTCCTTCAAGCTTGGAGGACGCATCGCGAAGCCTGGGCGAAAGCCCCTTGCGGACATTTTTCCGGGTTGTGCTGCCTCTCAGTGCCGGCGGTGCGTTCGCCGGAAGTTTGTTCGTTTTCGGGTTAAGTGCCAGCGATTTCGTCATGCCTTCGCTGCTGGGTGGGCTAAATGTGAAAATGATCAGCAACCTGATCTACGACTCGTCGCTGGTCGTGTTCAACTTTCCTTTTGGTTCCGCAATGGCCGTCATTCTTCTGGCCTTCCTGGCGCTGTTCATGGCGACAATTTTCCTGATTTACCGTTTGGTTTCCCAGCGCCGCAGCACCGCGAAAGAGAAGGCGGCATGATGCTGAATCTCATCGAAAGACGGGGCTTTCTGCGACTGTCGTCGGCGATTTCACTATTTTTCCTTCTGGCCCCTCTCCTAGTTGTCGTTGTGCTGTCCTTCAACGGTGAGGGAAACATGCGGTTTCCACCCGCAACTTACGGGCTGGACTGGTTCGCAAACTTCTTCGAGCGTGATCGTTTCATGTCAGCTCTCAGGTTCAGTGCGCTGTTGGCAGTATGCGCTGCAATCACTGCCAGTTTCTGCGGTACACTTCTAGGTCTGGCCCTCGCGAGCGGGAAGGCTTTTGCCCATACATGGTTTCTATTGATCCTGCCCCTGCCGATCTTCGTTCCCGAAGTGGTGACGGGTCTTGGACTTCTCAACATCATGTCCAAGCTGGGCGTGACGGACGATTTTCTTCGGCTGTGGCTGGCTCATGCCATTATCACATTGCCTTACGCCACATATACATGCCTCACCAATATCCGTGCGTTCGATGTCTCGCTCGCGGATGCCTCACGCAGCCTCGGAGTCGGTTTCTGGGGGACGTTGTGGAAAATCGTGTTGCCACTTATCAAACCCGGCATCATCGCGGGTGGTATATTCGCTTTTCTGCTGTCTTTCGACAACCTCATGATAAGTGCTTTCTTGCTGGGGCCTTTGGATACAACGTTGCCTGTTGAAATGAACAGTTACATCCGGACCAAGGCGGATCCCACAGTTGCAGCAGCGGCAACAGTTCTGATGTTGGCGACGAGCGTTGCGGTTTTCGTCACCAACAAGGTTTTCGGCCTCGAACAACTACTTCGTATCAAGCCAAATTGACTGCCACACGACCTTCCTTTTTCCCATTTGAGGCTGCCGTCGCGGCCTCATCAGAGCCCGGAAATCGCATCCCATTACCGCCAATGACACACTCGATATAATGAAGATCCTCATCGGCTTTCAGACTGTGAGCGTAAAGTCGGTTCCAACCAACTAGAATTAGTTCCTCCTGAGAAAGCACATAACTATTTATCGATAAAGGGATTCCCTAGTGGAATGCGATGTGGAATAATGCCGGGAAGTTGGCCAATAGGTGCCGTTTTCTGATGTTTTCCGATGAGGCCTTTGCTGCAGCCGGAGGGCAGTAACGACCTGTTTCGCTCGCGACTAGACGCGATTATCGCCGCGGCTCCTTCGCTGGTTCGCCAGGCACGGTTGGTTCGCTGGCGGGATGTAGATGCGGCGTTCGAGGATTTGTACGATCGTCGCGGCGGGCCGGGGATTCCGACCCGGGTGATGGTCGGGCTGCACTATCTCAAACACAAGTACGATCTCTCCGATGAATAGACGGTCGAGCGCTGGGTTGAGAACCCGTATTGGCAGTACTCTTTTGCGGTTTCGAGTTCTTCCAGCACGAGGCTCCGATTGACCCGTCCTCGATGACGCGCTGGAAACAGCGCATCGGGCTGGAGGCGATGTGCAAGATGCTACATTCGACGATCGAGATGGCGGTGCAGTCCGGCGCTAAGCAGTCCTCGAGCCTGCAACGGGTGACGGTGGACACCACGGTGCAGGAGAAGGTGATCGGTTATCCAACCGACAGCCGCCTGCACCAAACGGCGCTGCGGGCGCTGGTCCGGAAGGCCAGGAAATTGGGTGTACCCTTGCGGCAGAGCCATACGCGTTTGGCCAAGTCCGCTTCGTTCCGGGCTGGTCGCTAGAGGCTGGTAGCGCGACAATCAAGGTGACACATTTGGTGTCGCGGCGAGCAGGATGATTGCGTGATTCTTGGAGGATTGCAAGTGGGGGAGCGAGAACCCAAATCCGCGAGCTACGGCTATGGAACGGGGTCTGAGGAGGTTCTGGCGGAGATTTCGGCGCGAATTGCGCGGACAAGCCGGGTGATTCGTTTTCCGGCGCTCCGGGCGATCGCCGAAGCGTAACGGATCGAGCGTTTGCGCAGAATTTCGGTGGCGCGCCCCGCTTCCGGTCACGGTTCGAGGGCGGCTCGGATTTGCCAGCGGTTGCAGCGGGGAGCTCCCGGCGTCAGCCGGGAGCGGAGCATCTGGAAAGGCGTTCCAGGGCGGCGCGAAGTTCTTCGGTTCCGGCTTGCCGCAACACCAGGATCCATCTCCGCGCGTGCCAGACCAGGCGCGCGGCGTGGACCAGGACCACCGCCCGCAGCCATTTCCAGTGGGCCCGGCGCAAGTCGGCTTCGAGGGCGCCATGGCCGAACCAGACGTGGACGTTCAACGCCAGAATGGCGCCGTGCCACCAGGCCGCGTTGCCGCCGAACCGGCCGCAGGGCAGGATGCCGCCGGCGAGGCTGTTCTTGAGCGTATCGTGGACCTGCCCGGCGTCGCCGCAGCGGCGGTTGGCGAAGGACAGGACTTCTTCTGCCGGCATCGGTTTCGGTCCGAGGCCGTCCGGCCGCTCGCCGCCGGGCGCCGGGATGCTGGTCAGCAGCGCCCGAATGCCGTAGGCCGAGTGGCCGTCACGGGCGGGGATCTCGTTGGCCTTCACTCCGAGCGATCCGGGCCGGCGCCTTCGCACGGCAATGTAGCGAAGGATCTCGGGCCCCTTGCGATGGCCGTCGGCATTCGACACGAAGTTGATCCCGGCAATCGAGGCCACTTCGGCCTCCGGTTCTTTCGGCTTCTCCCCGAGCGGCTTCCATGCGGTCTCCGGGGTTCGCATCACTTGGTTCATCAGCGCCTCGGAATGCACCGCCGAAATCACCAAGCCGACCACCCCCAGGCGCCGGGCGCCGCCGGCCTCCGGACGGTTGCAGAGCCGGATCACCCCGACTGCATGTCCGGCGCTGTCGCTCCGCACCGTCACCTCTTCGACCGCGCCGGGCAGCCGTTCCAGCGCCTCCAGCAGCACCCGGGCGTTGCCTTCCCTGGCCGGCACGTTGCCGTCGCGCATCTCCGAATGCGCCATCAGCCCCGGTTCCGCGCAAAACACGTTCAGCGGCTGGTACCCCGTCTCCCCCGGACACACCCCGGTCGAAGCCCGGTAAGTCGGCAGCGCTTCGCGCTTGCCCGAGGCAACGATCGTCGCATCCAGGTCCAGGGTGATGCGGCGCAGGCCATGCCGGTCCACCGGTTGCGAAAACAGCCGCCGGGAGGCTTCCCAGAACACCGCCAGCGAGGCCGCCGGGCGCGGCGCAATCGCCTCGCCCTTGCGCCGCTCCTGCCCCGCTTCCGCATCCTGGTGGCCGTGCAGCCAATCGAGCAAGGCCCGCGGAGACGGCAACGTCCGACGACGGCCGCCACGCTGGCGGCGCGCCAGCCATTTCCTCCCCACGCCCGGAATCCGCGGCTCATACCGCCGAACCATCCCGCAAAGCCCCGGGTCCGCTTCCATCCGCTCCAGGTCTTCCGCGCAATCAAACCCCGGCACGTTCAGCAACACGATCGAAAGCAGCATCTGGCCGTCGGTCCAGCCCTGACCGCCCGACACCCCCCGCGGAAGAGCGCGCAGCGCGCCGCTGCGCCAGAGCGCCTCAAGCCACAGCCCGGCGCCGCCACAGGCTGTCGAGACCGGTCCGGTCGCGGCAAATTGGTAGTTGACGGGGGAATTCGGACTTGCGACCCTAATCGCACCCGGTTGGTGAAGAAATGGGGATGTTCATTCCTTCTATGACCCTTTGTAAACAAAGGGTCAACCGGGTATCTCACAGAATTTAGCTCGCGGATCTGGGGACTCCTGGTGTCGAGGCAGCAATCGGTCTTGCGGTAAATACGGCGGACAACCCTGCTTTCCCGCGCGAATTTGGTTTCCCGAATCCAAACGCAGCGTGAAACAAAACACTGCAAGCCATTCGTTTCGCTTCAGCGCATGAGTGATGAGCGGTCCGTGCGACGACCGGGAAACGGTCTCACTAGTTGGCTCGAGGCGCTCTTGCTTGCGTTGTTCTTCTCGCCCTCAGTGCCCTCCAGTCGTTCAGCCGACCTGCAAATTCACCTGCGCGAGATTTTCACTGACGACGACCTAGCACGGGGGACTTGACTGAAATCATCGCACGGGACCGGAATACCCGATGAATGCGAATGCCCGGCGTATCTCAAGGCGTAATTGCGAGCTTTGGCAGCATACAGTGGACACCCTTGTTTACGTTAACCAACTGAGTGATTCTCAGGTCGGCCATAACACTGCACAGAGTGTATGCGTCCTCGCGTGACAGGTCGCTCTGGACCGTAACCCAATCGATAATTTCCCGCACGGCCTGTTTAGCGGCATCGTCCAGATCTTCATTCAGACCGATCGTAATCAGGTGAGTCTCCGATTCGGCGCGCGGCATTTGAAGGGTCAGGTCCTTGCGGAGAATTATCTCGAATGTTCCCCACATGCCGGTCTCGATCGCGCTGAGGCATACTTCTCCGTCACCCTGTAGGGCATGGCCGTCACCAGCAGAAAAGAGCCCCCCCTTGTTCCAGACCGGAAAGTACACGGTCACGCCTGTTCCCAGTTCCTTGTTGTCCAAATTGCCGCCATGCTCTCTTGGAATGATCGAAGTGATGCGTCCATAGTTTGCAGGCGGCGCCACACCGAAGTTGCCAAGGAAGGGCTTGAGTTCCAACTCCTTGCCCCAAGGCAGCCGCGCGCGCTTGGTGTCGCGGTCGATCGGAATGACCATCCGCCTTCGATTGGGATAATCCTCTGGCAAGGTTCCAAGCAGCGGTTCGATCAGGTTCCAGCCCCAATTGTCTCGGAGACGGAAGTCCTTGATCCGCACCTCGAGGGTGTCCCCCGGGCTGGCGCCCTCGATCCACACGGGTCCAGTCAAGAGGTGCGGCCCGGATCCCCGCGAACATTTTTCCAGAATTTCCAAGTGTTCAGCTGACACGCCCACCCGGTCTGGGGGCAAGTCTTCGAGCTCTCCGGACACAGACTCGATAGTGACCGTATCACCCGATTTTATCCGCAGGACGGGTTCGCGCGCTGCGTCCCAATAGCCCCAATGAACTGTTTCTGCGGTAGCTCGCAATGTGTGGTGCTCAGCCATAATCTGTCCCGCCCTGAACTTGTCAGCCCTTTACCGCGCCCAAAGTAAGGCCACGGACGATGTGCCGCTGGAGGAGGAACACGACGACAAGGACCGGAACCAAAGCCGTAATGCCAACGATCGCCATTTCGCCCCACTTGACCCCTTGAGTAGTGATGAGCGCGGGAATCGCTACCGGCAATGTCTTCACTTCACGTCCTCCCAACATGAATGCAAAAAGGAACTCATTCCACGCAAATATAAAACAAAGTACCGCTGTTGCCACAATGCCTGGACGAAGTAGCGGCAAGACAACCTTGGTCATGACTTGCCAGCGAGGATACCCATCGGTTGCAGCCGCCTCCTCCAACTCAATGGGAAGATCTCGACAGAAGCTCCGGAGAACCCAAACGTAGAACGAAAGGTTGAAAGTAAGGTAGGCGACGATGAGACCGAAATAAGTATCGATCAAATCAAGCCTCGCATAAATGAAATAGAAAGGAATAACGAGGCAGATCGGTGGAGCCATTCTCGTCGCCAGAACAAACAGCAACAGATCGTCACGGCGCCAGACCGGGAAACGTGCGAATGCGATAGCGGCCGGTGTCCCAACAACAACCACCAGCATGGTGCTGGCTAGCGATACGATGAAGGATGTAAACAGGTGCCAGTGAAAGCCCTGTTCGAGGACGTAACGGAAGTGCTCAAGCGTGGGTGAGAAGATCCAGACAGTCGGCCGTTCGAACATGACGACCGCTGGCTTGAACATCATTGTTCCAACCCAGAACACGGGGAATAGCACAAGCAGCGCGTAAATGACGACCAAGATCGTAAGGAGGTTCGTCCGATCGTTGCTCTGCCGGGCTCGCTCTTTCCACGCTCTCTTGCCTTTTCTTTCGGCCCGCGTCGGACTGACGTCCAATGTGCCATATCTTGCCATTCCGCCGATCCTGATCCCGGCTAGAAAGCGCGAAGCCTACGCTTGGCGAGTTGATAAAAGACATTGCAGAATATGAAGAAGGCTATCCATACGAGGACCGCCAGCGCGCTCGCCTGATCTACTTTCCAATATTCAAATACCAGGCGATAGCCGAACATGCTTGGAGATTCGGTCACAGTGCCCGGCCCGCCACGTGTGAGGACAAAGATGGAATCAAAAATCTTGAAGGCGTCAATCAAACGCAGGAGTCCGATCACCGCGAGGAGGGGCGCCATCATGGGCATTGTGATGAGGAAAAACCTTTGGACGGGGTTCGCGCCGTCGACGGCGGCCGCCGTATAGGGAGTCAAAGGCAAGGCTTGGAGACCTGCGAAAAAGGCCAACATCATGAAGGGCGTCCACTGCCAAATATCAATGAAAATGATTCCCAGGAGAGCGAGGTCGGGAGATGCAAAGATGGACGTTTCGCGAAGCAACCCCACTCGCTCCAGTATATTGTACGAGAGGAACCCCCAGGAGCCTGCAAGCATGATCTTCCACAACAGACCCACAACGATGGGGGCTAGCATCGTGGGAATGAAGAGAATAGGTACGATCACCCTGCGCAGCCGAATACCATGATTGAGGATGAGCGCGCCGACGAGTCCAAGCATGAACTCTATTGGTACGGCGATGGCGACAAATACCAAGGCGACCCAAAGACAGTTCCAGAAGCGGTCGTCGGCGAGAAGGACAGCGTAGTTCTCCAACCAGGCGAAACCTCGAACCTTTCCGTACTTGACTTCATGGAGACTAAGATAGACGGCAAAGAGAAAGGGTATGAACGCGACCACGACCAAAGTGAACATCGTCGGAGCGATAAGCAAATAGGGGTACCAGAACCCTTCCTTATGCGGCGAGGACGCTGCCATACGAAACATTCCACCCTGCTCGCTCCCGCTCACCCGTCGCTAAGACGGCATAGAGCCAAGAGCGTGACCCGCGCCAGATTTGATCAGCCGATTTGTCTTCGCCTGCAGGTGCTGCACCCCGCGAGCCGTTGCGAAGGGGCCGGTTGAGCGGCCCCTTCGCCTTCGAACGACCGTATCTAACAATCTACTCCGTCGCTCTGTACGCCACCATTCAGAGCGTACATTTCTCGCAGATCGCGAGCATCTCCTCCTGGGCTTTGTTCAGACCCTCCTCCGGCGTCAGTTTTCCAATCCCAACCTCCTGCATGATGCTCCCGAAGACATCGTAAATCTCAAAGAGTTGCGGGACTCGAGGCTTTGCGCCCCCCGTTTCCAGCGATGCCAACATGGCCTCGTACAATGGCGCCAATCGTGAATCCTTGTAGACTGGCAGTTCAAGGCTGCTGTACCGGATCGGCACGCCGCCATCCAATCGCAGTGCAAGCTTTTCTTGCGTCTTCTTGTCTATCATCCACTGCAAGAAGAGATATACAGGTTCCACGTTTTCGCTCGCCTTGCTGATTACCAGCAGGGACGGCTCGGTCTCAACCGAGCGCGGGCCATCATAGTTTTCGTTGCGAGGCAAAGGGCCGTAGACGAAGTTGCCCGAATGGGGAGAGTTCGCTGGGCGGTCGATACCGAGGGCGAAGTCACTCCATGCGATCGCTTGCGCCGTCACGCCCTGCCCCATGAGAGTCGCCACATCGATGAAAGAGGCTTCTGCCGTTCCGGGCGGCGCATAGTTCCATAGCTCCGCCCAAAAGCTGACCGCCGCCAGGTTCTCCGGAGTTACCAAGTCGGGCCTCCCGTTTTCGTCGAAAATACTCCCGCCCCAATTTTTCATGAAGGAGTTCCAAACGGTCTGCATCACACCGCCACCGCCCTTAATTCCCTCAAGCAAGAAACCGAAGAAGTCAGCTTCGAGGACCTCACCAGCGAGTTTTTCACCGCGCTTCCGCGTAAAGAACTCAGCGATATCACGCATCTGGCCAAAGGTTTCCGCAGGGCCAAGGTCATACCCATATCTCTCCTTGAACGCAGCTTGCTCTTCCGGATGGTTGAGCAAGTCTCCACGCGCCCAGTAAACCTGGTTATATGACCAGGTATTGAATCCATACGTTTTGCCCTGGAATTTTGTTGCTGTGCTGTTTACCGGCTCAATGAGGTCACCGAGATCTATGTCGGGACTCGTCAGCGCGTCATTCGCAATCAGATCATCGAACGGACGCAGTACATCGGCATCCAAGAGTATTCCCATTTGCCCCGAGTGAAGCAAGATTGCGTCGTACTCGCCTCGGCCGGACAACATGTCGGCCTGCCCTTTGCTGATCACATCGAAATGATTGAGGAGTTCATAGCGTAGATCTATGCCCGTCTCCTCGACGAATTCTGGGACAAGTTTTGCGAACTCCAACTGCAGAGGAGTCACCTCGTCGAGCACAGTGATGGTTGTTCCCTTGTAGGGAGCCGCTGCTTCCTTATAGGACCAAGCGTTCGACGTAGTCGGGCATATCACCCATGCAGCAACGACTAGCGCCGCTAAAGGTGCGGCGGTTGTTCGAAATTTCAATTGATCAAACGAAATCATTTTTGCCTCCCTTTCACTTTCCTGTTTGCTGATATAGAATTGCGAAAATCGATATTCTATTTCATAATCTGAAAGATTCTGTACGATTTTCCAGAACTTGTCAAGTGAACATACCTTTTCCGGAATCCGCGGTTCATACCGTCAAACCATCCCCCAAGCCCACAGGAACGCTTGCAGACGCTCCGAGTCCTCCGCGCAATCAAAGTCCAACATGATCAGCAGCACAATCGACAGCAGCATCTTGTCGTCCATCCAGCCCTGATGGCCCGACCTGCCCCGTGGAAGATTGCGCAGCACACCGCAGTGCTGAACGATTCCAGCTCGCAACGCTGCCCCGTATCGGTGAATGCCCGGGCATCAAACGAGAACTTCATGCCGTCAGGCGCAGTTGGACCGCTCGATGAAACCGAGCTGGGCTGGCTTAGTGGAGCGGACAGACCAAGTTCGACATCGTTCGCGGCACAGGCCCGGTAAAAGAGCGCGCCGGTACATTCCGGCGCACGGTCGACCCGCAGCCGTTTGAGCTGCCCGCGCGCCACGCAAATCTGTTTCATCACGTACACCATGCGCTCCGAAGCGAGCCAGGCCAGTACCGGGATCGGGGCTTCGGAAACAGGACGCTGATCATTCGGTGAATTTTGCACGTATCCGGGCGCGCCTCGGGCGGAGATGCGCGTGGTTCGGGAGAAAGTAAATGCAGGGGGAGAGAAGCAGGCTTCAACGATGGATGCGGACGCACGCCCTCTGCGAAAGCGCGGCAACGCCATTGCCGGATACAATTTCAGATCGCGGTAGACGACCCATGCGGGCTTGTTGTCGTGGCCGGGGTGACGCGGGGATGAGTAGGCGCCGATCCTGGAAGCGGTTGCGGAAACGATGGGATCGGCGCATCTGACCGGGATTGGTGAATCCGATTGCTACAACAGCCTGCCGTTCAAGGCATGCCTGGACAAGAGTTGCACGACCGAAAATTCGACTCCGGAATTCAGCAGCAGAGCGGAGAGAGAAGAACGATTGGGGCGCTGCTATTCTGCCGATGACGCAGAGCAGGTTGCGTTCCGTCGCCCTGCGCCCGATCCCCTCGCGATTGGCACTGGAAAGGCAGGCGCGGACGCGGGTGTGGCGTTGCCGGGCCTGAAGGAGACCTGCGGACAGGGGGCCGATTGCGCGACCGGCGCCGGAGGCCCAAAAATGCTTGTTCGGGAGATCTGCCGCCGTAAACACGAGAATGTCGTCAAGCGGCGCCGGGAACGAATGAAGACGGTGGAAGGGAAGATCTACCTTTCGCATCATCGGCTCGCCCTTTGCCGTACGGGCGACTTTCCGCCGGATCGAACCCCGCATCGGGACCCGCGTCTTCGCCTCGGCCTCGGGGATGTCCCGCCGGCCATTGGTCGCCGTCGAGAAATCCCCGCTCGATCAAGGCGTGCGCACTTTCCGGACCAACATTCGTGACGCCCTCAACACCTGCCAAAACGTATCCGTCGTGCTTTCTCAACCCGGAAGGCGGCGAAATCAGAATCAGCCGAACGACCACACCGAAATTGCGGCAACTTGAATTTTGTCGGCAGCTCGGCGTCTCTCGCACCCCCACGATACCCGGGAAACGCGCCCATCCAATCGCCAGGCCAGAGCCCAGATTCGCACGGACAAAATCCAACTCCCTTCCGCACAGGCGAAAGTCTTGAAGACTGGCGAAGTCGGTCCCGTGCGCAACGCTTCGAGATTGCAGTCGCTCAGGACGTTGAGCGTGCGGAACACGCGGCCATCGGGCACGGCGTCGCTCAGAATGCCTGCCGACCAGCCCCGAATGGGCAAAGGGGTGCAGCAACGCGACCAGAGCCGATGAGCCGTAGTGCTTCCCGCACCGACGCCGAATGTTGCGCTTCGTCGCGCAATCAACTCCGACTAGATCGCTTCGCCTGTTTCCGCTTCGAAAAGTATGAAATTGGAATCGGGAAATTGAATGCCAACGACATCACCTGCCTGCAACCGGGACACTTGCTGGTAACTCTTGATCTTGAGCAGGTCTTGTCCCATGCGCAGCGTTATGATGCTGTATTTCCCAAATGGCTCGAAGGTGTAGACCTCAGCTCTGGTTGACGTTTCTTTCTTCTCGGGTGCAGAAATGACCAGGTCCGTCGGCCGGATTCCGAGCAAGAATTTGTGGCCGTTTGACACGCGGCTGAGCCGATTCCGAATCGGGTCGGACAGTCGTACCGTCGCCGACTGGTGCACGAAGGTCAGCTTCTCCCCGTCCTCGACCAGCGTGCCTGACAGCAGGTTCATTGATGGATCCCCAATCAGGCGGGCCACCCCGACGTTCATTGGATTTCGGTACACCGTTTCCGGTGCTCCAATTTGAAGGATTCGACCGTCTACCAGGATTGCGACCATATCCGCAACCGAAAGAGCCTCAATTGCATCAGGCGTGCACCAGATGGTCGATACCTCGCGGGACTTGAGACGATGCCGGACAGCCGCACGCAATTTGTGTCGAAGTTTTGCGTCGAGATGCGAAATTGGCTCATCAAGAAGATACGCTACAGGTAGGCGGACAATGGCGCGGCAAAGGGCTACTCGCTGTTTCTGGCCCCCTGACAGTTCCGATGGAAATCGCTGTTCAAGTCCACTCAATTCGACCAGTTCGAGAACCTCGCGGACGAAACCGTCAATCTGCATCTCATTGTACTTCACCTTTCTGCTTGGGGCTCGCAGGGACCAGGCAACATTGTCGTAAACGCTAAGGTGCGGGTATAGGGCATACGATTCATACATGTAGGCAATGTCACGGGCTTGTGGGGACAAGGCGCTCAATTCGCGTCTACCAAGCCACACCTCACCAGCGTTCGCCTGTTCGATCCCGCTGATGATTCTGCAGGTCGTTGACTTGCCTGCTCCCGAAGGCCCCGTTAGAGCCAAGATCTCTCCCGGATTCACACGAAAACTAATCTGGCGAAGAACTTCAATTTGCCCGAAGCGCTTCGTGACCCCGTCTAGTCTAAGTCCCTCTTCGGAGGTCATTCAGAGGCCTCGATATTCACTTCACCGATGTCCGAGCAGGTTTCGTCCGGTATGAGAATCAAAGATCTTGAGGTGAACCTCCTTGAACCGCAAAGCGATCAAGTTCCCTTCCGCAACGCGGGACGGGCTCTCTACCTCGACCAAGATTCTATTCTCGTCGGAGACGCGAGGACCGGACCGGTCCTTTCGTTCTGACATTGCAAATTCCAAGACCTCGGAATCACCGCGAAGCTCCTTCATTGTGACTGTCGCCAAGATTGAACCATCGGCGCAATGATCTCCATCGGCCGGACGCAAGTCTATGTGTTCAGGTCGGACACCGACAATTATTTCGCCGGTGTGAGCAACGCGCTGTATCCGAGCAGCCATGTCAGAACCGAGTTCGAATTGCCAGCCCCGTCCCGAGAGCTTCAAGTTTCCGGCGGATTGAACACACGTGGCCGGCAGAAGATTCATCGGCGGTTCGCCAATGAAACTGGCGACAAAGAGATTGGCTGGTTGGGCATACAATTCCTCCGGTTTGGCCAGTTGCTGGAGCACGCCCTCGCTCATGACCGCAACGAGATCCGCCATGGCAACGGCTTCAGTCTGGTCATGCGTGACAAGGATGGCCGTGAGGCCTGCAGTATTCTGCAATCGCTTGATCTCGGAACGCAGTTGTACCTTTTGATCGCCATCGAGGTGGCTCAGCGGTTCATCGAAAAGGAGCAATTCTGGCTCGCGAACCAGAGCACGGCCAATGGAAATTCTTTGCTGCACACCACCGCTCATGTTCTTGGGAATCTCATTTCTATATTCGCCCAAGTGGAGCAATTCGAGTATTGCCGAAACGCGATGCTCGATTTCGGCCCGGGGCTGCCTGCGAATTTTTAGCGGAAAGGCGACGTTCTCAAAAACGGTCATATGCGGATAGAGGGCGTAATCCTCGAAGACCATCGCAATGTTACGTTCACCGGGAGCCAGCTGAGTTACTGGACGCTCGTCGAAAAAGATCTGACCCTGCGTGACCTCCTCGATACCGGCGATCATTTTCAGCGTCGACGTCTTGCCACACCCCGATGGACCGAGGAGGGCGAGCATTTCTCCATCGCGGCAACTTAACGTGAGGTTGCTGACCGCCCTTACTTCGCCATAGTCCTTGCTGA
Organism: Rhodobacterales bacterium; assembly: GCA_965219495.1. Lineage (GTDB taxonomy): Bacteria > Pseudomonadota > Alphaproteobacteria > Rhodobacterales > CAZPXZ01 > CAZPXZ01. The sequence continues at coordinate 3,513,906 of OZ244777.1, read as the reverse complement.
CGTTGTCTAGTCGAACTGACGCCATTGGCTGTTCATCCAATCACAACCTGTGCAAACTACTCAGATTCAGTTCTTCCGCCAATAGCAGATTTCAAGCTGCCGCTGGTGGTGCTGAAGATCTCTCAAGACTTCGGCAGCCAGTCGTCCATTTGGAAAACGCCCCGGCCTGCCGGGCATCCGTGGCGCAGGTGGCTTGCACATCCCGTCTGCCGGAAGGCCAGCGCTTTCCGGGCTCAATCCCGTACATCGAGGCCGTACGGAAGAATCCGAAACTTCAGGAATAATTGGCTGCTACGCGACGATCATATATTTCGATTCCTCAAACTTTGCGGGAGCCAAAGTGACGAAACGGTCTGCTGTGACAACGAAAAAGCACTTGCGCAGGCGCTCCGACCTGACATCCCAAGTAATCACCTCCCCTTGGTGGCAGAACCAACTGTCACCCGGTCCGTAAGTGACGCTGTTTCCCTTCTCATCGGACAAAATGACCTCGCCCTCGAGAACGGTAGCGTGCTCGTGGAAGGGATAGACCACCTTGAATTTACCCTTGGTAACCTCGTATATACCCGCTGATATCGGGTTGTCCGCCGAACCATATAAGGCTCTGCCGTGCATGATCGGCGAACCCTCAAGGGTAACCGCGGACAGACGTTCCGGCGGTCCCCACACATCCAGATCCATTCTTTCATGGGTGAGTTTAAACGCAATCATTCACTTGTCCTCCAAGCATTTCCGTTGGTCGCGGTTCTTCGGACGCTTCTCAAGCGATCGCGCCCGAATGCGCCGCCATCCACCATGGACCCCCACACCGGCATCCTACCCATGCGGCCATCTACTGGACCACTTTCCATTTCGCTGATCTTGTTCTTCCCCGAGCGCCGCGCACCGTGCGGTAGCAATTTGAACTTTCGGTTTATTGAACGAAATCTTCATGCCTGCCTCCCTCTCGACTTCTCGCCGGGCGCATGAGGAATTGCGAAATATGAAACTCTATTTCGTAATATGAAAATACTGCGCAGCTTTGCAGAACTTGTCAAGTGCGCGCAACGTTGCCGGAATCGCGCTCCATGGTTCCGAAATAGCGGCTGAGCGCGGTACGCGAGAGTTTCTGGCGGAACTCGGTCCGACGCGCCCCACGAAAATTGCGCAGCGCGCCGCAGCGCCAAATGGCTACCAGCCATGCGCCCCGCGCCACCACCAGCCTTCGGGACGCGTCAGATTCCGAAGCATCGGCAGATTAGAGAGGAATTGAATTCACGATCATCACGATCCCCGCCTGGCGAATCTCCGTCTTGACCAAACCGTCCATGACCCTTTGTACATTGGGGTAATTCGGGTGCTTTCTTCAAATTTCCCGGAAACCAGGTCCCGGCCGAACAATTGCTCCGCAGAAACAAGGACACCTACATTGCCAGAAGATGAATCGCTCAGCCCTCCCTTTTCCCAATCCAAGAAAAGACCGGGAGCCTGAAGAGTTGCAAGCTTCATCGGCAGCGGCCGGAAAACCTGTTTCCGCCGGGGATCGTGGCTCCCCTGGATTCTGTCTGGGCGACACGACCAGCGACGATGGGCAAGGCACATTCGGATCCTTTGGAATTCTACCATAAGGCAATCCGAGAAAAGCCGTGATTCAATGCCCATGGCCGATCCGCCACAGTCGGATGATGAACGCTTGTTATTCAATGAACCATGGGAAGCCGCAGCGCTGGCTTTGTCCATTGCCCCAAAGAAAAGCGGGCATTTTACATCTGCGGAGTGGTTGGAGACGTTGGATGCCGAAATCAACGCGGCACAAAACCGCACGGACCCCGATGAAGACCCGGCCTATTTTCTGCACGCGCTGTCTGCGCTTGAGCGATTGGTGAGCAGGAAGGTACTAGCCAGCCAGGAAATTCCGCTCGACCGGCGGCAGAAGTGGGAAGATGCATTTCGGAACACTCCCCATGGTCAGCCCGTCGTTCTGCCAAAGGATGTGGACCAGGCGCCGAGCGAACGATGTCCGCACGAAGTCGTTTGGGGCCGTAGGGCGAATGGAGAATCATCTCGTTTTCGCAAGCTATTCGCAGATGGAGTCGGCGGAAGGACACGCATTCGCATTCTGATTTCCGGTTTCCGGTTCGGCGCCGGAGCGTGGGCAGCCGGCCCGGCGCGGAACGAGCCCGGCCTCGCCAGGCCGATATCGTCCACAGTAGAATTCGCCGTATTGGCGTCGCCCGAGCCGGCCACATCCGGCTGTCTTCTCTCCCGATCATCATTCCGCATTCTTCCGCAAGAAATTTCGACAATGGGTGGGAACTGAACCGGAACACCGGCGCGGCCGGCATATCTTCGTGGCTGATCCAATGCGTTATCTCCTGCCGCCGCGTATCGGAGCGCAGTTCCGTGAAGATTGTGGCGGCGCCGGGCGACACCGAACAACTCTGCCAGGCGGTGAGTGGACCGGGGCGTCCGTCACGCCGGATCAAAGCTGATCCGAAGTCTGGTGCCGGTCGTCCGCGCAACCTTATCCAGCGTTCCGGGTAGACGGGTGCACGCGGCCGCTTTCAAGCCGGGCCACGACCGATTGCGTTGTCTCCATGCGCTCGGCCAGTTCGGCCTGGGTGAACCCGGTCCGGGTGCGGGCGTCGATCAGCGAGCGGGTCAGGCCGAACTCCGTGCCGAGTCGATCATACGCCTCGCGGTATTCCGGGTCCCGAATCCACTCCTTGTGCAGGTCGGAATCCTTGCTCATGTCGTTACCTCGACGGCGCGTCAACGGCGCCAATTCAATCTACCGGCTTGGCGTTCGCCGGGTCTTTCTCACGAACACGCGCACTACCACGACGCGCCTGTCCCTCGCCGCGACCTGAAGCGCGCGCAATATGCCGTCCCTCCCGCTCAGGCGCATTTCCCAGAGCGGACCAGCAAGGTGCCTGACATGCGGTGCGCCCACGCGTTCAAGACCAACGACCGCAATCTACTGACATATGGGTACGAACCGCGCCCGCATATTGGCGGGCAGCGCATGGAGTTCCAGATCCACGGTCTCGTTCAAGGTCTCGATGCGCCAATCCATCGCCCAGCATCTTTTGGCAGTTCTGCCATAATTCCAAATAGCTGTTTCAATCCCGCGAGAATTCACGGGCCTCCCGTTCCGATTGGCGGAAATACTTGCCTTCACATGGAGAGAAGACGATTCCGTGTTGCGTACCCTCGCCGGGTATCGCAACCACTTGTTCAACATACCGGACGATTGCTTTGGGAATTATATGCCAACGAAACAATATCCTTGAACTGGCGCTTCGGCGCCTCTGGCGGCGAGCTCCGGATTGAGTTCCTCGAAGAAGAACCCGTCAGGTAGGCCGAGGCGCACCGCATCGATGGGGAGGTCTTCGTCGAGATCATCCGCCCCGGTGACCGCCACGTCGAGAGTGGCAACATCGCAAACGGTCCGTGCCACCGGGCCGATGGTATCGCGAGTGCTCGAGATGGGGACGACGCCGGCGGCCGGATATCCGCCTGTGGTTGGACGCAGCCCAACGATGCCGCAGAGCGCAACCGGAATCCGGATCGAGCCACCAGTATCAGAGCCGAGGCCGGCCGGCGCCATGCCGGTGGCGACGGCGATCGCCGTTCCACTGTTGCCACCGCCGGGAATGCGTTCGGGATCGTACGGGTTTCGTGCAGGGCGACGGTCGTTGTCATTGCCCGAAATGCCGCAGTCAAGCTCGTGCATGGCCATCTTGCCAAGCAATTTTGCGCCCTGGTCGAGGAGGCGCTGGAGAACCGGTGCGTTCCACCTCAAGCGGCCGTCGCGGAAAAGCGGCATGCCAGCCGTCGTCGGATTCCCAGCGGAGTCAATGTTGTCTTTGATGGCGAGCGGTAGGCCAAGAAGCGGCTCGCTTGGCATCCGCTTCCGTCGCAGCCCTGAGCACTTCGTTCGACTGAAGATAGGGGTGGAAGGAACCGAGATGTGTGTTTTCCGCGCAAACCTGGAGCAAATGTTCGCACACCGCGACCGAGGTGATGTCGCCTCTCCGGAGCGCTACCAGAAGGTCAACCGCGTTCAGTCTGGCGACATCGCCCACAGGCTTTACGCTCTTTCTTGGGGAAAGAGCAAGACGCTCTCCGGCTTGATCGGGAGACTGACGCGCGTGCCCACCGGCCAGCGCGTCATCACCTCGACGTCCGGCAGACGCAGATGGAGGCTGCCGCTGACCGAAGCGGACGCACTCACGTACATGTCGACGTGACTACCCTGATAGATATGGCGCTCGACCGTGCCGACGATGAAACTCTCCTTGTCGACAACCGTGATAGCGATGTGTTCCGGACGCACGAAGACGTCGTATGCGGTTCCGGAGGTCGACTTGCTCAGACGCTCCGCGGGCACCTTGATCTCCCCGCCATTGAGCTTCAGGAGCGCTGTGCCGGCATCGACACGATCGACATGGGCGACCATGCGATTGATGTCGCCGATGAAGGAAGCAACGAAGGAATCCTGCGGATCGCGGTAGATTTCCTCGGGTGTGCCGATCTGGCGGGTTTCGCCCTCCGCCATGACCGCGATACGATCCGAGAGGCTGAGCGCCTCGCCCTGATCGTGGGTCACGAAGATGGTGGTAATGCCAAGTCGCCTCTGAATGTCCTTGAGCTCAAGCTGCATGGAGGCGCGCAGGTTCTTGTCAAGGGCGGAGAGCGGCTCATCGAGTAGAAGCACCAGTGGATCGATAACGATTGCGCGCGCGATCGCAACGCGCTGCTGCTGGCCGCCCGACAGTTCGCGCGGGCGGCGGTGTTCGAAGCCGGTCAGCTTCACGATCTCCAGGGCGCGGGCAACGCGTCGGGCGGTCTCCGCGCGCGGCATGCGCCGTGCGCGGAGACCGTAACCGACGTTCTGCACCACGCTCATATGGGGGAAGAGGGCATAGTTCTGGAACACCATGCCGACGTTCCGGCGGTATGGCGGGATGTCGGTGATGCGCTTGCCGTCAAGGTAGATTTCACCCGAATTCGGTTCTGCGAACCCCGAGATGAGGTTCAGCAGCGTGGTCTTGCCGCAGCCAGACGGTCCAAGCAAGGTCATGAACGTGCCCTGCTCGACGCTGAAGGAGGTTTCCTTCAGCGCGACGAACGAACCGAAGCGCTTGGTCGCGCCTTCGACCCGCACGGCAATCTTGCCCGCCCGATCCGGCGTCTTGGTCCCGGTCACAACGGGCGCGGATGTGTGGTCAGTAACGTTCATCAATCGCGAGCACCTTTCCTAGTCCGAGGAACGCGTTGGCGAGAATGAGGACAGCCGCGGTCGAGACGAAGAAAATGACTGCCAGCGCCGCCATGGTCGGATCGGCGAATTCGCGCACGTAGATGTACATGGCAACCGGCAGGGTTTGCGTCGATTGGGACGTGACGAACAACGAGGCGGTGAACTCGTTGAACGAGAGTATCGCCGCCATCAGCCATCCGGCAAATAGTCCAGGCGCCAACAAAGGCAGCGTGACCGTGAGCAACACCTGCAGCGGCGATGCACCGAGCCCAGCCGCGGCGAGCTCGAGCCGGTGGTCGAGATTCTTCAGAGAGACCACGACGCTTCTGAGGACGAAAGGCAACACCAGAACGACATGCGTCACGACGATGACACTGTAGGACCGGATCATGCCGGCCTGGCCCGCAAGGATCAGAAAGCCGATGCCGATTGTAAAGTACGGAATGACCAGAGGCGAAAGCAGAATGGCCTCGACGATGGCCTTGCCCCGAAACTGATAGCGGTCGACCACATATGCGAAGCCCGCACCGATCACCAGCGACAGGCCCGAGGCCAGCAGCATTACGCGAATGCTGTTCAAAAGGCCGTTGCGGAAGTCGCCATACTCTATGGCCCGCCTGAACCATCGCAGCGACCATTGTTCTGGTGGAAAGGCCAACATCGATTTGTCGTTGAATGCGGCTAGCGAAACGACGACAGCCGGCAACAGCACGAATCCAAGCAGCAGGACTACACCCAGTTTGGCGGCTAGACGGAGAAGGACACGACCGCTCACCGTTCGCCCTCAGTGCGCGACAGATCGTTCGAGCGGGCTCAGCGCGAACTTCATGACCCCAACGAGAGCAAGCGTGAGAACGACGCCAGCAAGGCTCAAGACGGCAGCGAGCGGGTAATTGAAGCCGGCGATTCCGAGTTGGTAGACGAGATTGCCGATCATGTTGATCTGGCCGCCGCCGATGAGTTGGGGCGTGGCGAAGGCGCTGAAGGTCCAAGCGAAACACGTCAGCGAACCAGCGACTACTCCGGGCGACGACAGAGGAAGCGTTACGGTGAAGAAGGCGCGGATCGGGCCAGCACCAAGGCTGTCCGCGGCCTTCTCGTAGTTGGGGTCGATATGGCTCAAGGCGGTGGCGAGGATGATCACCATGATTGGCAGGGTGAAATGGACCAGAACCACGATCACGCCAAAGGTCGTGAACATCATTTGTATCGGGCGCTCGATGACGCTTAGTGCGAGCAACATGGAATTGATGAAGCCGTTGTAGCCCAGCACGATAATCCAAGAGTAAGTGCGCGCGATCTCGCCGGTAAAGAGCGGTGTGATGGCAATGACCAGGATAGCTGCCCGAATGACGCTGCTGCGCGTGCGCACGAGCGCATAGGCAATCGGGTAGGCAATCAACAGTGTAACGGCCGCGGTCCATGCGGAGATCACCACGGTATCGTAGAAGACATTAAAGAACAGCGGTCGGGCGATGTAGTTCAGGTTGTCGAACGTCCACGGCCCAACCAGAAGCGACCCCGGAATGAACTCCCTGAAGCTATATTGAAGTATCATGATGAGGGCGAGGAGGTAGACGGCCGACAGCAACAGCGCCGGCGTCAAGAACCAGAGCAGAAAGGGCCGATTGGTCATATTCGTCCGGCCCGCCCGAAATTGAAATGGCATGGATGGGGAACTCCCCATCCATGCCTTGGTAGATTATTGAGCGATCATGTTCTCGGAGAACCAGGTCCGCCACTCCGAGAGCTTCTCGGAGCGCAGCTTCGGATCAATGACGATGGCGCCGCTACTCCACTGCTCAACTGTAGTGAAGAGGCCCGGCAGGCTCGCTAGATCCGGATCGACCTGCACGTTTTGGACCATCGGACCGCCCTTCTTGCGGCGCACGACAGCTGCTTGGACTTCGGGATCCAGCGCCGCATTGATGAATTGATAGGCGAGGTCGATGTTCTTCGATCCCTTCATGATAGCCACCGTATCAATGCCCATGACGGCTCCTTCCCGTGGAATGATGACGTTGATTGGAACGCCCATATCGAGCTGGTGGAAGGCATTCATCGACAGCATCACCTGGACCGGCGTCTCACCCGTCGCGATGAGCTGATCGCTCATGGAATCGCTGCTGTAGTAAGCCTTGACGTTGGGCTTGAGCGCCAGGAGCTTGTCCTTCGCGATTTCCCAATTCGCCGCGGTGGCGCCCTGCAGCACAGCAGCAACCATGATGATCTCGGACGGATCGAAGTCCTGCAAGCCGATCATGCTCCGGTATTCCGGCTTCCACAGATCCTCCCACGTCTCGAAATTGGTGTCTTCCGGGAGCAAGTCGGTGCGATAGACGATTGGATAGACATATGACCAGACGCCGAGATGCGAGTCGCTGATCTTGCCTTCCGGGAATATTCCGGCAGCGTTCGGAATGCGGGAGAGGTCAAGCGGCTCGAACAAGCCGCTGGTCTTGTAGAGCCAGCCGACGTGTGCCGTGGTGAAGGTGATATCGCTCTCCGGCACCTCGGTGCCGGCAAGCTGGGCCCGGTTGAGCCGGTCTATGGTGCCACCGGTGATGTATTCGACTTCAACGCCGGTCACTTCGGTAAACTTTTTACCGGTGGTCTCGGCCACCATGTCGCGCCAGTCGCCGCCCCAGGTGCTTACTACGAGCTTTTCGGCTGCAATTCCTGAACCGGCTGCGAACAAGACGTACGACGCCACCAAAATTGCGCCTGTCAGACACTTCGACATTCTTAGGTTCTCCCCTGTATCGATGGCGGTTTCCGTCTCCCGCCGTTTAGAGGGACCGGGCGCGGAGGTTAGTATGCCCGGCGAGCGATTGAAGACAGTTGCACTTCAATCGCATTCCTCATCATATAGTATACTCTGCTTTTTGGCTTTGTCACGAATCTTGATAGGCGCGTAGCGTTATCGAATCGGGTGTGATCAGGCAGCCGAGTTCGTCGCCAAACCCCAAAACTTGACGGCTCGGTCGCGCGCCTCCGGGTGTTCAGCTGCGATGACCAAGTGAGGGCGCGTGTTGAATGCGTCGTGCACGGTGGAGTGGATCGACAAGTTACGCTGCATTGTGCGCTGTCAGGTTAACGCGCTGAACACGGGGCAACCCGAATGCCGCCCACCATTGCACGGCCATCGCCACATGGGGCCATTCCGACATTGCCTCGTTCCGAAACTGTCGATGTGTTTTTCGTGACATCAGGTGGCGCTGCGTGTTGAAAAGGCTGTAGGCGGTGGAGAGATTAATCAGATTTAGCCCGAGTTTGACAAGGGTAGCTGTGCTGCGTCAATGACGCACTAACATACTGTAATCATTTCGTTTTCCCTTTTCTGCAGGGATCTTCTACCCCTTGCATTTCCGACACGCATCAGCGCAAAATGCCCCCAATATTGGAGCCGCATGTGTCCGGTTTGATGACGAGTCTCCGAACCGGTCGCGGGAGAGGCCATGCCGAGGCGAAGCACGCTCAGACTGACCAAGCGAATTGTGGACGGGCTGAAGGTTGAAGAAAAGGATACCATCTTCCGGGACCGCGACCTGACCGGCTTCGGCGTGCGGGTCCACGCCACAGGCCGCAAGCTCTATGTCGTGCGATGCACTTGGGAGGCAAGTCGAGGCGGGCCACGCTGGACCGCCACGGCCTGATCACCGCCGACCAGGCGCGGCGCAAGGCGGCACTCACAATTGCCCGCATGAAGCAGGATGAGGATCCGGAGCTTGCGTCCTCGGGCTGGGCCGTGGACCCCGCGCGTGCCCAATACAGGCGATCTACGAGGGAGGAGACGGCCGGGACCCTGCATCAGAAAATTCTCTCGAATCTCGTCCGTCCCTACGAACGTCCTGTGATGAACAACGTGCGTCGCGCGGAGTATGTCCTGTGCCTGGTCGCGGAACTCTTGAGGCCGGACTGGACCCTCCCTGGACGAGAGACTACGACTGGACGCCCTGGGACCTTGAACACGTCTCCGGAGCGAGGATGGATGTCCAGCAGTACGCGTCGCTGCAGCCCGAGGAACCCGGAAGCGCAACCTGGGCGAAATACCCCGCGTTCGACATCTCCTCACGCAAGGGCTACCGGATGCGCGATGGTTCGTGGTTCGATCAGTTCGACAGGCCTTCGGACATCTGTGTGTTGGCCTGGCCCCCGGAAAGGAATCGACCCGTTACCGACCATCGTGCGCCCGAGCAATGGCGCTTCTTCGTGATCCCGATGTCGATCTTTCGGGTGAGGGAGACGAGCATCGGTCTCGCGGGCCTGGAGGAACTGACGAGAGTCGTCGGGCACGAAGCGCTCGCCAGGGCGGTTCAGGAAACCCCCGACGGTCTGTGAGCGCCAGGTCATCGGCGTTTCTTGGTTGCAGTTCTTTACCGCTTGATTGTTGGTAAAGACTTAAATACTGTCTTTCCGGATTGGCTATGTCGAGAGGAATGATCCCATGCCGCGAGTGAGCGCCAAGCGCCAGATTACGCTCCCCATCGATCTGTGCAGAGAGGTCGGGATTAGGCCGGGGGACCAATACCGCAGTTTCGTCGCCGATGGTCGCATCACCATCGTGCGGAAGACCGCTGGAGCGGCCAAGGGGCTCCTCGGCCATGTAGCCGGCGATCCAGATGTCACTGACGAAGAGTCCCTGCAGGACGCGCTGGACGAGTCGGCACCTTGATCGCCGTAGATACCAACGTTCTGCTCCGGTATCTGCTGCACGACGATGAGGCTCAGGCGGCGCGCGCAGACGACGTTTTCGACGCAGGGGAAACCGTCCTGATCACGGATGTGGTCCTGGTGGAAACCGTATGGACGCTCTCCGGACGCAAGTATAGGCTGGCTAGGGCCGCGCTGGTGGCCGTCCTCGAACGGCTGTTCAGCGAGCCGGATATCCGTTTCGAGGATGACCAGGTCATCTGGCGTGCCTTGCAGGCGTACAAGAACGCCGCGGCGGCGGATAATGAGGGGTTGGCGAAGGGCGCCGGTTTCGCCGATGCGCTGATCGTGTTCAAGGCTCTGCGGACCGCGTCGGACGCCGGTGAGGCGTTGAACGGTGTCTATACTTACGACGCGGCCATGCAGCAGTTACCGAACACCGCACCGCTATAGACGCAATCCGACTAAGACCGGCTTCTGGGAAGGGTGTAGGCCGCCCGCCGACGTATCTGGGCCGTCGGGGGGTATCGAGCTCGATCCACCGAGGAACACCCATCGTGGGTGCGTGCAGCCGAGGCGGGTCAGGGCGCTTCTTGCCGAACATGGCGCGTTCGACCGGCGGGTTCGTCCGAGGGTACCGGATACTCCCAACCGCTGAAACAACGTTTGTGTCGTTAACAGTCAGCTTGCGGACATGCGTGCAAAAGCGCCGCCATGGATCGTCACGGCTGCGCAGCCAAACCATGTTTGTATCCAATATGTAAAGCATCGCCTGTCGCTGAGTTCGCATGTCCTGTCAGTGATGCGAATGTCATACCTAACTTGCTGTATTGACGAAGTTTTCGGTCCCTGCTAGGATGCTCTCCCTCGCCAACGACACTCTCAGACGCTCACACCTATACCCCTGAATTGACACCCTGGCGCTACCCAAACGCTTACGTCGCCGATACCCGTCCAGCCACCCAAATCCCCGCCGCAGGAGCACCGCAACATGGCGCAAGCCCAGTATCGCACTCTCTCGAAACGCGTCGTGGACCGCCTCTCCGTCAACGGCAAGGACGCCATCTTCTGGGACCGTGATCTTGCCGGTTTCGGCGTCCGCGTCTACCCGAGCGGCAAGAAAGTCTTCGTCGTCCAGACCTGCGCCTTTGGCCGCTCGAAGCGCGTGACTCTCGGCTCGCATGTAGAGCTTTCCGCCGAGAAAGCCCGCAAGAACGCCGCAGGACTCATCGCGCGAATCAAGAAGGGGCAGCCCCCGGTTCCGCCCGAGCCGGTGCCCGTCCCGACCGTTGCCGACCTCGCCGACCGCTACCAGCGCGAGTATGTCGAAATGCACTGCAAGCCGGCGACGGTTTCCCACTACGGGCTCATGCTTCGCAAGCACATCGTGCCTTCTCTCGGTGAGCGACTCGTCGCGGACGTGGAACACAAGGATATCCTGAGTTTTCACACCGGGCTGCATCACATGCCCACGGTAGCGAACCGCGCCGTCGACATCCTGGTGAAGATGTTCAACTTGGCGGATGCGTGGGGCTGGCGTCCTTCCGGGAGCAACCCGTGTCGGGGAGTGCCGCGCTTCAAGGTCGAAATGCACGAGTGCGAGCGCTTCCTAACCCGCGAAGAGCTCTACCGGCTCGGACAGGTTCTGCGGGCCGCGCCGGCCGAGCGCTCGGCGTCCACCCACGCGGCGGCGGCAATCCGCCTCCTCGTGTTGACCGGATGCCGGCGCAACGAAATCCTTGGGCTGCGTTGGGACGATCTGAACTTCGACACCGGCGAGATGCGGCTTCCGGATAGCAAGACCGGAGCGCGCATGGTGCCGCTAACATCGGCGGCGGCGGACATGCTGACGGGCCTCCCTCGCACCCCCGGCAACGCGTGGATGTTTCCGGGCAAGAAGAAGGGCACCCAGCTGCGCAATATCAACGATTCCTCGGAGCGCGTCCGCAAACGCGCCAAACTCGACGGCGTTCGCCTTCATGACCTTCGCCATTCTTGTGCATCTCTACCTTATAGCTTGGCTGCTTGAGTGAATATAACTTACTGTAAATATTATATTTTTCACTCCATTTCGCAGCTTCCAAATACCGCAGAATTCCAATCCGTGTACAAGCGGTCAGCGGATTGGACTCAATGGAGGGGGTGACATGTCCACCCTGAGCTATCATTTTCCGGAATTCGCGTTTGGCGCTGGTGAACGTTCCGTGGTGCGGTGATGGCAGAGGTGAGGGTTCCGCCGGCGGATAACCCGACTTCGCCGCTTCGCCAAGATTTTCGGGCGAATTTGGCCCGTTTTTGAGGATAGAGAAATTCACAACGCCTTGCAGGACGAGGCGTCGCGGCCGGATCCACTCCCGGAATTCGCCCATATAGTGCGGAATATATGGACGATGCAGAGCTTGGCATGCAGTTCACTCGACGATAGCATCGTGCCTATGTATATTCGCAAGGACTCGCACCGCCACAAAGACCGCGTCTACACAAATTACCGCCTGGTCGAGGCCTACCACACCCCCGACGGACCGCGCCAGCGCACCGTCTGCTCCCTCGGCGACCTGATGCGCCAGGTGGTCAACCGCCTGTACACGTTTCAGGCGAAGGCACACGATCTGCACTTCGTGGCGATGATGGACCGCGCCTGGCGGAGGCGTTGAGATGGGACGAGCCCGAGCTCGATGAGATAATCCTGTCAGGGATCGACTCGAGCCGCCGGCGTGCGGAAGGAGAAAGTTGAGAATGTGCGTGGGGATGCGTAAGCGGCGTAGCGGGGCACACGTCACCGGACAGTTGCCCGATCGGTCACAGCCGCGGGGTTCGGCGCGGATCGCCATTGACACGCAGGGTCCACGGCCGCAAAAGCCAGTGCCACTGCATTTGCTTGCCCGATGCGGCTCAGTTGACGACGTGCCCGGTTACGTATCGTACTCGCAATTCCCTACTTGCACTCAGCTGTGACCATGAACACCAAGACTAGCATTGCGAATCCAGACACGGTTTCACAAGAAATAGCTGTACTGCGAAACGTGCTACTTCGGTGTATTCACCCCGAGCGGAGCATCACTGAAGCGCATTTAAACGTCGTAGAGCGCGATATGCTGATTGAAGGCACTAAGACTTTAGTCCACTGCTATGCGCCTACACTGGACGGAAATGGGCGTCTTCGAATCAACGCGTTAGCCGAATTTATGCGTGAAAGGGTGATTAGGTTCGTAATTCCTCGAAAAGATATGCAGACCGCGGAAGCAGTGCACAAGGCGAGTGGAGATCTTTCGCACTACGTTCGTCTGCATGAGCGTGCCAAGAAAGCTTTTGCAAAAGTTCGCAATACGGGAGAAGGCGGAGAATTTCTTCTCTTTGCATTGGCAGAGAAAGAATTTGCCCTTGCACAAATTCTATCCAAAATGTCTCTAAAAACGTCAACGACAATGCATTATCATGGTGCCGATGGAGTCTACGCATCTGTCGACAATAGGGGCGTGTTGAGTTTGTACTGGGGTGAATCGAAACTGTACAGTAATCCTGTTGCCGCTATAACCGATTGTTTGAAGTCCTTAGCTCCTCATCTAATTGAAGAAATAGGTGAAGGAAGCGCTTCAGGACAGGATATCGTTCTATTGAACGAATATGCTGACATAGGAGATGATACAGCATGCAAGATTCTAAAGAGATATCTTGATCCGCATACTCCTGAAGCACAGAAGTTGAGAATTTGCGGAATCGCGTTGGTTACTTTTGACGATGCGGCGTTTCCACAACGAGGAACCACCGGAGGCGTGTGGGATGAAATAGAAAGGGCACTTAAACTTGCTTTGCCCAAATGGCATGCCCAAATCTCCAGGAGAATCGGTATCCAGGAGCTAACCACTTTTGACATCCATTTCATTTGTCTACCAATGGCAAGTGCAACTGACTTCCGTGATGCATTTCTAAAACTCTTGGGAGCGCCGCCGTGAATCTTGAGCCTGTGCAGAATTGGATTGTCACAGAAGACGGCCTTGGTGGCGCGATTGCAGAATTGCGCCTGTGGAGTGCACGTCGGGCATTCGATGGCGTCGTTGTGCGTGAACGTTCACTTGCGGGAGAACGCGAACCTGATTGGAGACGCTTGTTATTGGCGGCCAGTGTCTTGGCCGAAGGTGAAAGCGCAATTCACCTAGAGACGGCCTTGATGGTTTCTCAAGCAGCAATTGAATTTGGGGAAAACACAGTTATTAAGGATTCGGGGGCGGTTATCTTGACGCAGTTGTCTAATATGAGGGCAGTTAACCTAGCCGAGAAGCGCGAATTAATTCTTCCTGATCTAGACGAACGGCTCGGCGGTGCACAGCGACTTCTAGCTGCAAGACGAATTTTGGATTCCTCAATTTCTCTCAACGCTAGAACGACGATCTCCGCAAACGAGTTCCAGCAGAATTTGTGGAGACATCTGCTTGAAGCGCGCTGGACCTCCGCCACTGCCCCTACAGCCGCCGGCAAGACGTTTCTTGTACTCAACTGGCTTGTTCGTCAAGTTGAGGAGAACTCTGTCAAACTAGGCGTTTTCATTGCACCGACTCGTGCACTTGTGTCTGAAATTGAAAAACAACTTCATGAAGTTCAACGCGGATTTGAAATCCATGGACTACGAATATCTTCCTTACCCATTCCGGAGTTTGGCGACGGAGCTAGACCAACGTTGTTAGTGTTTACACAGGAAAGGTTGCATCTATTTCTGAATGCCTTCCCCACGCCACCATTGGTTGACGTGACTGTCGTAGATGAAGCACAAAAGCTCGGTGATGGCGTACGGGGAGTTATTTTGCAGGATGCGACCGAACGGGTTATGCGGGCAAACGAAGCGTGCCGTTTTGTATTTTTGAGCCCAAACACAGAGAATCCTGGTCTGCTTACAGAAGATGCGCCTTCCGGAGCGGTGTACGCGGTAGTTCCCGGGAGTGCGCCGACGGTGACTCAGCATCTAATCGCGGCTAAACAGAGGCGTTCAAAACCGCGCGAGTGGATTTTGTCCCTTGTTCACAGTGACCAGGAGCATTTGTTTGGCGAGTTTATGCTAAAAAACAGTCCTGACGGTCAACTCAAGAGACTTGCGCTGGTAGCCTTAGAGTTGGGTCGCCAAAATCAAGGAACATTGGTGTATGCCAATGGAGCAGCTGCTACGGAGAAGATTGCTCACATTATTTATGATGGTCTGTCCGAGGGCGGCGCCGAGACGGATGCCGTTGATGAAGAACTTCATGACCTAAGTGAGTTCTGTAGGCGTTCGATTCATCCGAAATTTCTCTTAGTGAATTTGGTTAGACGCGGAGTAGCGTTTCACTATGGGAATATGCCGACTATCTTGCGCCATGAAATAGAAAGATTGTTTTGTACGGGAAAAATTCGATTTCTCGTTTGCACATCGACCCTTGTAGAAGGTGTGAATCTAGCGTGTCGTACAATTGTTGTCCGTGGTCCTAGGAAAGGTAAAGGCAACCCAATGTCGCCACCGGATTTCTGGAATCTCGCAGGACGCGCTGGTCGATGGGGCGCGGACTTCCATGGGAATATTGTGTGCGTAGATCCTCACCAAGCGAATCTCTGGCCGGAAGGCGTGCCACGTCGGTCGGCCTACCGCATTAGGCGGCAGACAGATGTGGTTCTTTCCGACGTATATAAACTAGTGGACTATGTTCGTACGCTTCCTGGTCTTGCGACAAACTCGCGTGATGCAACCATTGATCCTGTCGCAAGCTACGTCATCGGTCATTATATGCGCGCTGGATCAGCCGCCGGGTCAGCGTCAGTTCGCCGCATTAATGAGGAGGCAATAGCCACTCTCGATCATGCAATTAGAGAAGCGTTGACGTCGGTCGAGATACCAGAGGCAATTGCGTCAGCACACCCTTCAATTAGTGCAGTGGCGATGCAGGGGCTTCTGGCGGAATTTCGAGCCTATGACGGCGATTGCGAAGAGCTCCTACCGGCGCCGCCCGAGAGTGAAGATGCTGTGGCGATACTAACGAACGTATTCGCCCGAATCAACCGGACCTTGGACAATGCTTTTAATACTCCGCGTTTTCAGCTTGCCAGCGCGATTATCACAGTTGATTGGATGCGGGGTAAACGCGTCGCAGAAATTATCGCCAACATGATAAGGGTCCGGCGCAGACAGCAAGTGAGTGTCGATGAAGAGAATTTCAACTACGCGACAGTGATTCGGGAGACGTTTCAGCGCATTGAGGACATCGCTCGTTTCAAGGCGCCAAAGTTTCTTTCTGCTTACGTAGACATCTTGCGGCTTCATTTCAAGGAGGTCGGGCGGGCGGAAGACTTCCCCGAGGAGCTAAGGTTAGAGCTTTTTTTGGAGTTCGGAGTAGGTACCACCACACTGTTGTCGTTAATCGGCATTGGTCTGTCCCGGTCCTCAGCGATCGAACTCAGTGAGTTTCTAGGCCGAAGCGAACTTACGGAGGAGGAGGTCTTGCAGGAGTTAGGGTTGGGTGAATGGGAGAAGCTCGATTTGCCGCGAATGGTACTTAGAGAAATCCGTGAAACCCTGGAACGAAGAAGCAGAGTGGTAGGGGTGGAGTAGCGAATCGACACACGGGTTGTTGTGGGTGGGTCTTACTGCGGCAGGGTCAGTGGTAGCATCGACCTTAACGCCGTTCAGGTCGAATGGTCGAGGTGGGAGGTGCTCGGAGGAGTGGTTCAAGGCCGGGTCGTTCGAGGGAAACAGTGTTGCCGGTGAAATGTTCGGCTTGAAGGGACGAAACGCGCCCGCGTGGCGGCTGTTGGAACGGGAAGGCGTTCGGTAGCTTGAGGAACAAAATAGCAGCTGAGCCCCCGAGATGCTCGGTGCTCGGGCGAACTTGCAAGCGAACTCTGACTGTCACCGCTTGCGAGGAATCGCTTGGTTGTTCACGAGTGTGTTTCTCAAATTTGGTAGAGCAGAAGTCTGGGGACAGATTCAATTCCAACGTAGCGCGAATGTCTGGACGAGAAGTCATGAGGGAGACCAAACAAGACGGTTTCGACGCTGCCATCAACGACGAGGGATGCTGTCAGCGGAAATGCAAATAGGAATCTCGCGTAAACCTAAAAACCAAGTAGAGGTAAGTTGGCTTTGCTTTTCGGTACGCCGGCTTCGGCTGTAGTAGCCGAAGCCGCAATGGTTTGGTGCAGTCGCGACGTTTGGTCGAGCCGAGCCTACCGCATTCTTTGGGCGCGCTCCGTATTGCCTTTTCTGGCATGAAGATAACATAGGTCCATTTAAACCGATGCAAGATGAGAACGAATGGCAAGAGTTGATGGCGCGCCTTGCGCCAGTGTGTCGCGACCTTACTGAAAGGCTAGCCGCTAGGAGCGAGGGTGATGTAACCGCCAGTATCGTTTACGCGTTGTTTCAAAAAGGCTTCGATACGTATCGTGGCATCGCGGTTCTATATGGTGAGTCCTTGACGATACAGGGGCAGGTTCTGGTTCGGGTGCTCCTGGAAGTGCGGATGGACCTGGATATTTTCCTGAGACTATCCGCCTCAGACCCGCAACAGGCCGCCCGCCGCGTCGTGGATTCGATGATGCTGGAAAAGGTGAAGCAACAACGGCAGTCAGACTTCCGGGGCCTAGAGCTGGTTGATGGAAGCCCCAAGCTAGAATTATTGCTTGCTCTGGAAGAGAAGCTGGGCGGGCAATACGGAAAGACTACCGCAAGAGCCATGCGGCGGCACGGATTCTCGGGCCTTTCTGTTGAAGATCGTGCGAACGAATTGGGTCTGGGTGATCTCTACAACGTCGTATACCGCAATTTCTCAAGGAATGTTCATGGCACCGACTACATGGAGCACATGTGGGCGCAAGGCATGGGGGACAAGGGCGAATGGTCGGATTACGAGGATTTGCGGGATCATGTTGCCTTATCCACGGCCATCACATGTCTCTGGCAGATGGCGATTTTGACGAATGAGAAATTTGGGTATGGACTGGATCTAGAGCTGAAGGAAATCTGGAGGGGATGCATGAACTTTGGTCGCTGGGTGCCTATACCAAACGGTAGTTAAAATCCATATGGCGTGAGGAATGGGTCGTAAATTGGCTGTGATCCTCACAATCGAAGGTGAGGACGTCGGTATACTTGTGCGGAGCTCCGGAGTTGGCGCTCTCAACCTTGAGCTCGGCGCGGGCGGGGACGGCGCCGTAATCGTTCCGTCAGCCCGTGGAATCGTCCGGCCGGGCTGTGAGTTCGGTCCGCGCAGACGACGGCTCTCCGCGCACTGCGGCCGTTCGCCACCTCCGCCCGTCCGGGCCATCACGGGTTGGCGGAACGGTTACGAACGGTTACACGGCGCCAACCGCGAATTCGGGAAAATGATAGCTCAGGGTGGACATGTCACCCCCTCCATTGACTCCAATCCGCTGACCGCTTGTACACGGATTGGAATTATGCGATTTTTGAAGCTGCGGAAGTGGATGAAAAAGACAATATTTACAGTTAGATACAGTCAGTCAAGCAACCAAGCTATAAGGTAGAGATGCACAAAAGAGTCGCAAGTCATGGATGCGGACACCCTCGAGGTTCGCCCGCTCGCGGACCCGGTCCCAGTCGTGGTTGAGGTCGGCCAGATGCTTCCCGGGCTTCATGCCGGGGATGACACAGGGATTGCCCTCGATGCGCGGCAGCTCCGCCAACACCCCCGCCGCCGCCGGCGACAGCGGCGCCAGCCGCGCGCCTGTCTTCGAATCCGATAAACACCCTTGAGAGCGAGAGCTCGCCCCGCTACGACATCTCCCACGGCCGTTGTTCGCCCTGATTGAGCGCAGCACCCCGTGCGCGAGATCAATGAGAACGCATCGTGATCTCAGCTATTCGTTCCACATCCGACTTCACCTCTTCAACGGAAGTTGCCGCGCCTCGTATTCTGGACATGTGTTCCTCGATCACGTTGTTCTTAATTCCGTTCGCGGTCTCACGCAACTCAACAGGAATTTGGTTCAGGTTCTGGTTGACAACACCAATAAATTTATCAAACAACTCACATCTCTCGACGATGCTCTGGTGCAATTCGGTTAGCGCTTGTTCCGCTTGGCGATGTGACTCGGAGTGGTTTTTCAGCCATTCCACAACACCGTCGGCAATCGCATGGTCAACTTGGAGCGGCATTTCACCAAGGTCGCCGACCAATCGATCATACGATTCATCAAAGTGCGCCTTTAGTGCATTTGCTAAATGGCGCCGCTTAGTTCGAGACGCCCACTTCTCTAAGAGAACGGGGCGTAGCGCCCACCGCACGTTTTCATTCTTCGCGCCGGAAACAACATATACGAATGCCAAGACGAGGACCGTTGAAAATGCGCCGACGAGTATCGCTTCAAACAGACGATCAGATAGGACTGATAACAGGATCTCGAATTGATTGGGCGCAAACTCGGCAAATGCAAACAGCAGACCCAAGAGGAAAATAGCAACCAGGGCAAAGCGACCGACCAAAGTTGCCCTCGCCCTCCAAATCCGCGCCCTAGAGCTCGCAGCTCGCTCTCGCTCTGCACCGACTTCCTCGACGAAATGATCAACTCGTTCGGACAAACCCGAAAGAAACTCATCAACTCTCTGCTGACAGACGACGTTGACGCGGTCTACTACAAGCTTGCAGTAGCCTTCGCCGAATACGCTATCCCTGACCGACCGTTCCTCGTCGTCATCCAAGGACGCGTCAGGATCCTCGGGCTCTTCAAGACGAAGAAGTCTCAAGCGTTCCTTGCAGCTGTCGGAGCTCTCTGAAATGGCGGTGAAACCGAGGCAGTTCAGCGCATCGATGGACTGCGTGCGCACGGCCTGTTCTCCCGACTCGTCGAACCCGACAAACCCATGCTCTCGAAGTAGATCACTTGAACTAGGCGCCGAAATATATGCGTAGAAGGATTTGACACTGTCGTCGTGTATGCGTTCAAACCTTTCTAGAGAAGATTCAATATCGCGAGCGCTAGAACCAATCTCCAAAGCTTCGGATGGGCTTCGCAAATGCTGAATGGAACTCGCAACAGCCGCTGTGAGCTGTTGATTGACGAAGCGGAGAATCGCCCGTGCGCACCGCGTCGATGCACCCGAAAGTCCGGTTTCGTCACTACCTATATCGACCTGCCTGCCAAGGAACGCTTTTACGTCCACTTCGGCTTTCGTCGTAAACCAACTGCGTGTCCTTGCCATGTAGTGTCTTCGGATCCGACGCCACGTTGACGTGCGAACGCTACCGAGCTGTCTCTCCAGGGCATCCCTAATTTCCCCTTCGAGCTTACGGAGCGTTGGTCCCTGGGTTTCGTTGATCGCCTGTGGCGTTACGATCGCCTCGACGGCGAAATTCCCAGTTGGTATGGCTTGACGCGAGTCGTGCAACCTTTGCCGAACGAACGCGAACGAGGACTCAAGAGACTGGATAAGCTCTCCGACTGCTATCGCCGTCCCATCAGCACGTCTCTGAGCCTCGGTATGTAGGCGATTGAGGTTCTCGCTGCGCGTGGAAATATACCCCAGTAACACGCCTAGCGCATCGGCGGCGGTCGCCAGAACATAGCGCCCTTGGGCTTGCCTTATACGCAATCTGTGTTCATCATCCGTGACGATCGGCAGCAATGCGTCTCTGACCTGTTCTACTCTGAATCCTTCCTTCGAATCTACGAAGAACCGTGGCACGGTCTGAAATCTATCGAGGTGATTCCGGAACCTCGGGTCTCTCCCTAACCTTTCGATAGCTTCGTCCCAGAATGCCTCTGCCTGCTGTGTTTGCCATGCCGTCGCGAAACTCGCCGTGCGTGAGGTCAGAAATTCTTCCGCACTCGTAACCACGATGATCTTGGGAACTTCAGAGAGTTTGTTGAACGCTGGTAACTGCCCAGCACTCAGTCTCGCGCGTATGTGAAGGCTGGGCAAGGCTTGCGTTTGGGATCACGCACGCTTGGGTCGGGATCGGCGTGGCGCCAGCGGGCAGGTGGTATGGAGCGGTTTAGCATTGGAGTTTTCCGATCAGTTGGTCCGGCGATGTCATCAAGGTTTCGATGATGTTCCAGCCCTGCTTTCTGGCGGTGGTGATGACGCTGCGCAGGGTGGCGAAGTCTTGGGCGCCTTTTGGGGAGCGGAACCCGCCGGAGATTTTCTGGCGCAATTTCCCCATTCGACCATCGCGTTCGGCTTCATTGTTGGTAAACGGAACGTCGGGGTCGGTGAGGAAACGCAAGGTCTCGGTTTTGTAGTCCTGGAGCCGAAGGGCGAGATTGTGTCCGACGCGGCGTTTCTTTCGCCCGCGTTTGCCGGGCTCCGGTGGCGCGAGCGGTGGCTGCGCCTCATGAAAGGCGAGCGCCTCGGCGAGGATCCGATCATAGGTTCGCCCGATCCGGTCGAGCAGCGTTTCGGGGAGAGGTCTTGCCATTGTTCTGGCGAGATGAACGACCCGATTGGCGCGCGACAGGAGCCGGTGCATGTGCCGGGCCCAGTCCTCTTTTTCGATGTCGATCAGGGCTTGAAGTTCGCGCAGGTGATGGGCGTTGCAGAGGGCGTGTGAAACGCCCTCGATCTTGAAATAAGGCTTCCAATGATCGTGGACGACACAACCGGAGAACCCCGGCAGCAAGTCGCCGCGCTTTTCGTGGACGCGAAACAAGGTCAGCCATGGCGTGCAGGCAATGTGGAGCCACTGCGTGCGCCCGCCAACCCGGAAGCCGGTCTCGTCGAGATGCTTCACCGGCGCCTTGCGGACGATCAGCTCCCGCACATGGTCGACGAAACCCTGCAACCGCTCGGTCATCCGGCGGCTCATCGCCGCCAGCGTCGCGGCGCACACGGGCGCGTTGAACAGGTCGGCCATCAGTTGCGACAAACGATCCTCGGGCAGGAAATGCGCATGGCTCAGATAGGCCGCCACCGCCGCCATGCGCGGACCATACTGCACCGGCGCCGTCACGCCTGCGGGAAACGCCGCCCGTGTCGTCGCGCCGCAATGACCGCAAACGCAACGGTGAGCGCGGTGTTCCGTGGCCTCGAGGGGGCGCGGCTCCGGCAGGTCGAAGACCTGTCTTGCGACATGGCTTCCATCCCCGTCCGCAGCCGACAGCGGCGCGCCGCAGCCCGCACAGTGCGACGGATGATGATCCTCGACATGGTCCGGCCTGTCGGTCCGGCGCAAGGTCGAACCCGCGTGCCCGGGCTGCCCGCCGCTCGGCCTGCCCGATTTGCCGCGCTGGCTCCTTGTCCGGGGCTCCGCCCGCGGCTTCTGCAGCCCGTCACTCGAAGGAGGCTTGCTGCTGTTCCGGCTGTTCCGGCCAAGCTGCCGCTCCAGCTCTTCAAGACGTTGCCGCAGGGTCGCGTTCTCGGCTTGCAAACCAGCGAGCTGATCGCTTTGCGCCGCGAGTTGCTCGTCCTTTTGTTCGAGTTGCTCCCGCAAAGCCTCAATCTGTTTCGTTCCGCCATCATCATGCGGCAGCGCCCCTTGCGCCAGGTGGGTCGGCGCTGAAAAAGCCTGCAAGAACCGTCGGGGCTGAAAGCGAATCGCCATGACGCTATGAATAGCGCAGGTTGAATCGGGTTACCAGTCCCTGCTGTTACCAGTGATTTTTCGAGAGAGAACTGTTCTCGCCCGTCAAACCGTCACAACCGGGCAGCATCGACCTTGCGGCAGTGGAGGGCAATGCACTCCGTGGTGCACCCACTTACCTGGGCAGTTACGAACGCTGTATCTAACAGCTCGAAGTCCTTGTCCTTGTCTGCGAACGGTCGTCGGCCATCGATCGTGATTACTAGCACGTGACAAAGGTGGAGGAACCGGGTCACGACCTCATGTTCTGCCGCCTCGTTGCCGAGGCCTGGAGTGTCAACTAGGGTCGCATGTTCGAGGAACTCCAGGGCAGGTCCATGGACAACGTCAACAGTGTCGATGGTGGTGTATGCGGACTTCCTTATCAACTGGGCATGGTCGCGATGCGAAATCAGCGTGATACCAGTATCGGTCGGGTGCAGCCCAACTTCTCGTTTGTATCCGGGGTTTTGGTCAGTTGATATGCCGAGTAGTGCATTGATCAGACTCGATTTCCCTGAGCTAAAGTGCCCAAGAAATCCTACCAACGCAATACTGTCGGATTGGCTCAGCAAATCTGGAATAGACTTAGCGATGTTACGGAGCTGAGTCCACGCACGACATCGCTCGAGATACTCCAGCGTCGTGGCGGGGGAGTCGAGTAAGTCTTCATCGATGTTTAGTATCGACAGGGACTCCGGGTTATCGAGCGCACCCACCGCTTCATAAAGAGACCTGAGCGTTTGTTCAAGCATTCACCTTCTCCGAAGTATGCTTTTTGTTGCTGTCAAAGCGGTCAGACGGAGCATTTACTTGCACACGATACCGTCGCCATCGCCGTCGCGCATGTAGCGGTACGCGGGGTGATCGCGGCGAACGGGCGCGATGCCGTGGCGGCGCGCCTCCGTGCAGGTAATCCGGCCGTTACGGTTATCGTCGTAGCGCGCGAGCGCATCTCTGCCGCCGCCCGGGCTCGTGTCGGCGCCGCGATCGGGCGCGGTCGTCGTGTGGCATAGCATAGGCTCCATAAAGGTGCTCTCGCATCCGACGGGAATCCGCTGCAGGGCATCCGCCTCGCGCCGGTCGATGGTGAGACCGTAGGCGCGGCGCACCTCAATGATACGGGTCGCGAACCAGCACCGGTTGCGGTCCGACTGCCATTCCGCGGCGTCCTTTGCGCTCTTCCGGTGGAGGTTCACGCTTGGCGAGGCCAGGGTGAGGTTACGAAGGCCCGTGGCGAATCGCGAGCGGGTCGCCCTGTCGGCGGGGCAAAGGCCGCTGTCGTGCGCCTCGCTCGTCGCGACGATGTGCTCGATGTCCGTTTCATCCGTGAAGGCGAAGCAGGTGCCAGTGTAGGGACCGTAGACCGCGCCTAGGCGGCGCACGATCTCGCGCTTGATCGACTGCGGGTAGCGGTAGTCGCGCTGGCGGTTGTAGGTGGAGCAGCGTTGCTCGGGCGCTACCGTGAGGCCGAGCCACGTTTCGGCCCGGGCAGCGCCCGCAAGCGCCAGGACGGCGACGGCGGTGAGGCAACACGCAGCGAGGGCGCGGCCGACGATCATGACGCCGGAGATGGCGGTTCGCTCCCGCGAGCTAAGTCCGCCCTCAGGCTCTCGGCCACGCGCGCCGCCGAGGCCTTCACCGAGTCTTGGGCGAGGTGGGCGTAACGCGCCGTCGTTTGTACCTTACGGTGGCCGAGCATCTTGCCGATCATGGGAAGACTCTCGCCCAGTGCGAGTGCGCGGGACGCGAAGCTGTGGCACAGATCGTGTAGCCGGCTGCGCTCGGCGCCGGGGTCGCCGGGGAGTCGGTTCATCATCGGGTCCGATACGAAGCACTGACGGGTCCCGGACATCCGCGACCGCCGTTACCTCGGCGGTCTGGCTGTTGACGAGCCCCAAATCGGCGTCGTTGCGCGTCCGCCGGATGCTGTCCCGGGCCCGAAGCTCCGTCGACTCGAACTTGTAGACTTCCACGCCGCTGGCCCGCCCCGCGATCCGCCCCGGCTGCCAGGCCACGGTCGCACCGTTCCCCGGACGCGTCCGGCTATGGCGAGCCGATCTCCGGCAAGTCCGTTTCGTCCACATGGATTGAAAACACCGCATAGCCCACCGCGGCCAGGTGATAGGGGTTGCTGGTCAGCGACGCATCGTGGCCTTCTGCTAGGTATCGCCACGACACGAAGTTATGCCTCTCTCTTCGAAGTATCTCCTCAAGCTCGTCCGGCCCCTTCCAGTCGCGATAGGGCCTCCCCAGGGAGTCGTACTTCACCCTAATCTTTGCCTTCGTTTCGTCCGTCAACTTGCCATACAGCGTTCGTAGGTCATGCCCCCATTTCCGAAAATCCCGCGGCGTCCTCCCTTCCTGCGTCAGAAGGGTCTTCAGGGAGATCTCCGCCACCATCGCGACCGACATGACAAGACAGGACGAGAATCCGGCTACCGCAGCGTCGGGCGCCTTGCCCGCACGCTTGTACGCCTCCCTGGTATCGATCGTGCCCCGGACAAAATCGAACATACCCTGCGCAATCCAGTTCGCGTACGGAATGCACCAATGTCCGCCGTCTTCCAGCCTCTCATGGCAGCGCGGGCACAGCATCGAGACTCTTCAGGAGCGCGGGACCGACCGTTCACCATAACCCGGAACCGGCCCGTCCACCCATGCGGGAGCGTGGGGCCCGGGCGGGCGCAACACGACGGGGTCGTTCATCGCTCCGATAGTGCCCAATGCACTTTACTCGCCCTCGGCAAGCGATGACGGGAGATGAGACACGCACGGCCGGCCGAACCCTTCGCCGCCCCGCACCATCGCCTGTCACGAAGGGCGCGGTTCCGCTATCCGCCGGGCCCCTTGCGCTCCATGACATCCCGGAAATGCGTTTCGAAGTAGAGCAGCTCGTCCGCTCTTGTGCACAGACCCAAGTCATTCGGAATGGGGATTCCCCGCTCCTCGCTCGCCGTGGGCGCAGGGCTCACTTGCACCTCGCCGCCAACCGTGTGCACGAACACCGACTTCACCACACCCAGCAGCATCACCTGATTGGTCGGAATCAGCCTGTGCTCCACCGACAGTCTCGTTCCCGATGGACTGAACAGGTAGATGGGCGACCCGCTGGAACCGGGATACACCGAACAGTCGATCAGGAACTCGTTTCTTCCGTTCCAGCCCACCGACACCGGCGACGCCGTGATGCCTCTGCGCGTGATCGGCAGATTGTTCGTCTCGTCCCACAGCCCGTTCGGATACCCCACCATCAGGATCTCCTCGACCGCGTTCAGTTTCGCGGCCGCCTCCGCTGTCACGAGCTGCGACAATTGCGTGGCCTTGTACAACGGGGTGAACCCGTTCCCGAGCATCTGCCTGAACTCGTTGGACACGGGAAGAACCGCCAGGTCGACCCGCTCGTCGGGGTGCTTGAACCAACGCTCCTCAAAGCCCTCTTCAAACCGAATCGTGCTCGCGACAATCGGAGCGTCGACCGCGTCGACCTTCCGCGACCGAAACACCAACTCGCACAAAACCGACTCTGAAATGACATGCCGGTTCGTGACCACACACTGGATAGCCTCGTCTCCCGTCTCGCAGAACCTGTGCATGAAGCCCGTGCCGACACTGTGCGAGCCGTCCTTTCTTCGCACCAGGATTCTGACCGTGTTCAGCAGATGCTGATTGGCCAGAGACCAGTTTCCGACATCCGGCCCCTTCGACAACTCTCCCACCATTGCTTCCAACCCTTGTTGCGAGCCGCTCCAACGCCTTGCGGCTTGCTGCGTGTCGACAAACGCTCATCGCCGCATTCTCACACGACTGCATACCCTCAGCTTATTCGCCGGTCAGCGAGCGTCACGTTATCGAAAGCCTAGCCCAGGGACGAGCCCTCCCTGGTTCCGAATGCGCAGGGATGCAAACGCCGCCCCCCACGCGATCGTGTTTGGCCCACCCGCTTCGTCCGCACGACGTTCGCCGCGATGCTCCCCGGGAGCCACCTCGTCGATTCGCCTGTCCATTCTCATGCGAAACAGGTCACAACGCCGCCTCCGGCCCACCCAGCGGTCACCAGGGAGCGTCCGCTCAACGCCTCTTCCTGGCCGTGCGCCCGGGCTCTGCGCGCGCGACTGCGCCGCCTGCCGGCGCGAATCGTCCGACACAGAACCGTCCGGAGGCGAGTACGTATCCGCAGCAAGCTCTCTGAAACCCGCTCGCCTGCGGCCTTCACCGAAGTCCGTGCAAGGTGGGCGTAGCGGGCCGTGCTCTGAACGTCGCGGTGATGCGTGCGTCCTGGGCTCGGGCAGCGCACCCGCAACGTCTCCTCCTCCCAGTTCAGATCGTCAAGCCGCAGGCCTGCCGCTTTGCCAGAGGGCAAGCCATAGGCGATCAACACCATCAGGATCGCGCGGTCGCGCAGGTCGACCGGCCGATCGCCCTCGGTGGTGCGAGCGGCGCAGCACCTGGTCGCGGGTCAGCGCGTTCGCGACCGTCTTATCTTGATTGACGCGGAGCTCAAGTTGATTGTCGCGCCGCACTGAAGGGCGATGGTTGTTGTTCGGCGTCGCCGTTTGGTCCCTCGCAAGCAAAGGGAACCAACACGTTGCCACGCCGATCGGCGTCCAATCTGCGCGCCGAACAACAGCCAAGCGGGCCACGAAAAGGCGGAGGAGAGCCGTGAGTACCCAGTGGGGCATACAATCGAGCGGCATGGCCGCGATGACAAAGAGGAGCGAGTGGTGAAGATCGGGGTGCTCATCATCGGATCGCTTTATTGGGACGACGAGCCACCTCGACCAAGCTGGCGCGCCGAACGGCTTGACTGCATGCATCAGGAGCACGTGAAGGCCCCCATCCGCTACGGGCGACGGTCCCAAAATCGTGGAAATTCCTACACCATGGTCTTCTCGCAGGGGCTTGGCGCCGACGAATCCGGCACCGCGATTGCGGTCCCATGTGGCTCCCGGGATCTGATCGCGGAGGCCAGTTGGCTTTGGGCGGCCGAGACCAAATCCTCAGACGGGCCGACGGACCGCATTTCGGCTGGCTTTGGCTGCGTGGCACTTCTGGAAAACCCGGACCTTCGCCTTCCGGACGAAGTACGCGAGGAATGGACGGACCGTGTCGCAGGAGAGCCGAACTACGGGAAGCTGGTTCGTGTGGACGGAGAAGACGATGTGCTTGACAGGTCCGGCTTCCTGAAAATCTGCTGGCCGCGAACGGTGGCCGGATCACCTCTCGAGTGGAACGCGCTGCTTGCCACCGCGAACAGCCCCAAAGGGTCTCGTCGCGGCTACCCTTCGCCGCAGAAGATTGCCGATGCCTGGAGCATTCCAGAAGGCCGCGAGCAAGTGGGCTACTTCTGGAACAACAGGAAGCACGGCATTACGACCTATCAGGACGCGAAGATCGAGGCCCGGCTGAGGGAACTGGACCTGACGCCGTAACGGTTCTGGCCAATTCGATTTCTTGTATGGACTCACACAGCCACCGGTCCGAGCGCGTGACTCCTTGCGCGAGCGATCTGTGGGCAGTTGGAAACAATGCACAGCGATCTGGGAATCGTCTCGTTGAGAGACTGGATCGACCGCACCATCCAACATGCGGAGTTCACGATTGTCGCGAGCTCAACGGCGTGATCGTCAAGGCCACAATGCTGCCGGGCACTGGGAATATCGGACCGTCCTGCTGGCGCGGACGGTAGCGGAGCCACGGGATCGGACATGCCCCGTTCGCACGCGATACTGGACTGCCACTGTTCCGACGCCGCCATCCCGGCCCGACCGAACGCTTTCCAGGGGTCAGGGGCTCGATCCGGAATCGCCAAGGGACGCCAATCGGAGCCAAATGCGGTCAGATTGTTGAAAAAAGCTGCATTCGGTTTGATGACGGATATCGCAATAACTCGAAGGACGACATAATAGGTTCCTAGTTTTACATTATATTACAGATAGTTAGTGATTTTGCCGTCAGAGGCATTCTCTCAAAGGCGGAGTGAATGGAAAGAAATCTCTGGGATGACCCCGGAGACTTGAAACGCTGCACGGCGGGAATAACCGCTCAACTGTTACGAAATAGTCTGGGAATTCTCGGTCGAAACATTCCAAGAAACAACATGGCCCCCGAGGAGAAGCCCCTCCCGTCCATGTTCCCCACGTGGTTGTTTCTTATCGCCACTCAAGTCGGTGCAGCCGCGCACTGTCTGTCACGAGTCGGGGCAGCGCAGATTCAGCCGTGGCCGGGGATGCCCTTGTAGGCATGCTCTCCCCAGACCTCCTTGACCCTCTGATCGCGCCCGCAACCCCAGCGGTAGTAGCGGTAGTGGATCGGGTTCCTTTCATAATAGTTCTGGTGATTATCTTCGGCGGCGTAGAACTGCGCGGCGGCGAGGATCGGGGAGACGATCGGTTTGCCGAGCATCCTTTCCGCCGCATTCTTGGAGGCCTCGGCTATGCCGCGCTGCTTTTCGTTCGCGACGAAGACGGCGGTTTGATAAGACTGGCCGCGGTCGCAGAACTGGCCGCCGCCATCGGTCGGGTCGACCGAGTGCCAGAAAGCGGTGAGCAGCGCCCCGTAGCTAACCTTTGCCGGATCGTAAGTAATTTCGACTGCCTCGTAGTGCCCTGTCCCACCTGCTGAGATCTGCTTGTAGGTCGGGTTTTCGGTCTTGCCGCCGGTATAGCCGGAAACCGTCTCGACTACGCCCGGCACCTTGTCGAAATCCGACTCTACGCACCAGAAACAGCCGCCGGCGAAGATCGCCTTTTCGAGTTGCTGTGCACTTGCGGTGTGAGCGAAGAGTGAAAGCGTCGCGACAACCGTCAGCATGGTCCAATTCATGATACATCTCCATACTGTTGTAACTCGGCTTATATGGGTACGATCGGCGTATGCGATGAGTTGCGTGACGATCACAGTCGCGCGAGAGGCTCATCCCCTTCCTTCCGGACCATTAACAATTAGCAGCACAGAATTGCGGGTGTTGACGTCAATTATCCATCAAGAAGACAGAGAGAAGACGTTTTTCTGGCACTGAATGTACCCTCATAGCCTGAAGGCCATTTGTCAGAGTCAACCTCCGCAACCAACATATACCACTGGAAATACTATAGTTTCTGGGGATTTTCCTTTGTCTGCAACAAGCCTGATATTATCAACCGCAAGCTTTCCTAAAGTGGATTCGTTGTAAACCCAGACATCTCCTGACAACGTAAACAGCTGCACATAGGCTATCCATACCAGGGCCGCGCCGGTCAATCGGCGGAGCTAATGCCATCGCGGCGTAACAGTGCCGCCCGAACCGCAACCTGGAAAAATTCGCGTCCAGGACTGCAGGGCTCTCGCCCCAGTCTGGCCAGCTCTTGGCGCGCCCATCCTGTCGCGCCAATGCGCTCTGCAGCCAGAAACAGGTATGCAACAGCCCCTTCAACATCCGACAGGGGCGGATTGTAACCACCGCCGCCCAGCAGTTGCCTGATCGCCATCAATGCGACTGAGGCAGCGAACCGAGGCTCAGCTTCGCCGAAATCTCGAGCTGCGCGAACCAATGTCGAGGGATCCGCTCCGTAGGTTCCGGCGCACTCGAGGGCGATATCGAGAAACTCCCCATCCTTCGCGGCTGCGAACCATTTGCCCTTGTCACCACGGCTCTCAATCAGATCGAGGAGCATCTGACGACGGTCGCGATCGGGATATTGGCGTGCCAGCGCACGGTAGATGGCGAGATTGGTACGCCCGCTCGCAGCCCGCAGTCCATATTTTCGATAGGCTTCATCGGCATGACCATGCTGGATCAGAAGACCTTCACAAAAACGGTCGATGGAATTGTCCCCGTAGCGTGAATTCGAGGTGTCGCGCACCCCTTCGGCAAATGTGATAGCGGCTTCCCACATCCCCTGGCGGACCAACGCCTCCGCTCCAAAGCGGTGCCAAGGCCAAAACTTTGCCCGTTGTGTCGCGAGCAACTCCTGCATCTCGTCGTAGCGGCCCGCTTCAAGCAGGCATGACAAGCAAATCGAGGTCCCTGTCACATACTGAAAGCTTTGGTGATTGGACCAGGCGCGGCGCACCATCCCGATGAGGCAATCCGCATATTCATTGATCAAATCCGGATAGTGGACGATTTCGCCCCAGCGCTCTTCGACCGGTCCCAGATACTCGACGCCATCGTTCTGGACCGCCTCGAACAAACGTTCGAGCCACTTGCTTCTGGTCGCATGATCGGCCGGCGCGCTGGCCAGGATCGGAATCAGATCGCTCACGGTCCGTGCAACCGACGCCCCCAAGGCGCCGGACGAGGTGTCGATGTTCTGGAAGGCTGGCCAGATGCGCTCCATCAGCGAAACCACGCCCTCTCCCGCGGCGAGTGGGTCGGATTTGGCCACCGACCTGATTTCGGAGGCTGCCTCCCTGAGTCGGCTGATCGCAAGTCTTGACCCGCGCCAGCCATACGCCCTTGCTCGAAGCTTCTTCTTGAACAGCCACTTTCGACTTGCCGCCATCACCCCCCTTTATAGAACATAAGAACCTCAATCAAAGGCGGGAAAATCTCGCTTCCTAAAACCGTCTGGCGCTTTGCGTGCAAAAGTGCCATTTAACCCATAAGGCCAAAGCTTCAGGAGTAAAGGTTCACGTCATGTCGGATCTTGGAAATACAGAAGAAGATGTCCAAATCGTCTTATATCGTTGGGCCGGCGCTTGGGGTCCGTTCAAAGTCAGTATCCCGTGCGGCGAGTGTTCGCTGACCCTTGATGTCATCACCGACACGTTCGACACCGAACTTGCCGGCGTTCCAGTGGCGCTCGATGTCCGCGAATGGTTGAGCGGTTGGTGGAAACCGTTGGTCAAGGGTGGCTGGCACGCACCCATCGTCATGGTTGAAGGCCGAGTTGTGAGCCAGGGCCATGCCCTTAACCGCGGGGTGCTGACGGAAGCCATCATCGATGCCCATGCCAGACGATCCTCAGTTGAGGGTAATCATCTGTTTGGCAAGGCGACCTGCCCCCACTGCGTCCGTGCCAAGGGATATTTGGAGCAGGCCGGCATCGATTATGAGTATCACGATGTGGTCAAGGACCCTCGGTCACTCTACGAAATGCTTGCCCGGGTCAAACCCATCGTTGGTTCCAAGACCCCTATTACGGTGCCGCAAATCTGGATCGATGGCGACTATGTTGGTGGCGCGGACCAACTCAGCCAGATTCTGGACTGCGAGGTTGAGCCCAACCGCGATCGTGGCCAGTGTTCCCTGTCGCCGACAAGTGGCGCTGCCGCCTAGCCTGGATTCCCACCGCGCGGGGCTGCCAAGACGTATTCGGCGGAATTCAGCCGAACTCGAGTTTCTAGTCGCGGTCTTCGAGCCAGGGAATGGTGGTTTCGACGTCGCCGAAGCCGGCGTGGATCATCAGCGGGTTTTGGGCGCGCCTTCCGTAGAGGACCCGGATCAGCCGCCCGGAAATGGTGACGGTGGCGGTGGCATCGACGAAGTCGCGGAACAGGGTCCGGGCGCGACAGATTTGATGCCCGTTTCCGACGCGGATGGCGAGCAGCCGGTACAGGGTGCTGGCGATCAGGGTGAGCCGGAGATCCGTATCGATGCGCATGGGCACGGCGCGGCGGCCGAGAGCGCGTCCATGTGAAAGAAGTCGATGGCTTCGGCGATCCGGTTTTCGACCACCATCCGCCGGGCGTAGCGGTCGACCAGGTCGGCGGGCCTGGCGTTGAACTGGTTGGTCAGCAGCAGCACCGGATCGTCATGGCCCAACTCGGGTATGGCGAGTTGGCGGATGTCGCCGGGATAGCTTGGCGGCCGGATGCGGTCATCGACGACCCTTGGGGTGCGGTATCGCCGTCCGATATTGGCGAGTCGGATGCGTTGCCAGGCGGCGGCGGGACGCGCTCCAAGTTCGTCCATCATCTTCTTCGAGCGTCGGCACAAGGTCAGGAAGCGAATGCCCCGGCAGTCCAGTTCGGTCAGGTTGGCGCGGGTGGTGAGGCCGCTGTCGAACACCCATTCGCCGGGCAGGGCGCCGGTTTCCTGCCGGTAGTCCTCGGCGAAGCGCAGGATTTCGTCGTTCTGGCCGTCCTTGCAGACGGCGGCGTTGCCATAGCAGAACACCCGCGCCTCCGCGTCCCGGGCCAGGAAGGCCAGGATGCCGTTCTGCCGGCGCGAGCGCCTGGAAACATAGTGCTTTTCCATCAGCGCCCGGTCGCCATGATAGGGAATGGTGTGGAAATCGAGGTCGAAGGACGCGCCGGTGGCCAAGCCGAACGCGCGGGCCGCCTCCCCCCAATCGTGCATCAACCCGGGAAGCCGCCGGGGGTCGACGCGGGTGGTGTATTCGGTGAGGGTGGAGCGTTTCCGCATGGCGTTGAGGCCGGCGAACAGCGCCAGTCCCGGGTCGAAGACCTCCGCCATCGCCTGCGTCGGCCGACCGATCCCCCAGAGCTTGAGGGCCAGCAGGCTTCGCCAGGCGCAGCCCGCCGGGATCTTGTCGCTCGACGGCATCGCCGCCCGTTCCACCATGCCGTCGAGGTCGAGCGCGGCCAGCATCGGGGCAATCACGAACAGCCCGCCGAAGCGGGTGCGGAAGCGGCCGTCCTCGATCCGAAATGCGCGCCGGTCGGCGACCGGCGCCACGTCGGGGTGAATGATGTCGAGAATCACCGCAGAGAACCGCCGCGGCAATCGCGGCAGTCCCGCCGCGCGGATCACCTTGGCGACGGTGGCCGGACTCGCCGCCAACGACTCGCCGGCCAGCGCCGCAACGATCTGGTGGATGGACATTTCGCGAGTGCGCCGCAACTCCAGGATGCGCCGGTCGCGCTGCTCCCGTTCGGCGTGCGCCTAGGGCGCCGGATCCTCCAGCGCCTTCGGGGGCGGATCGAAGAACAACCATCCGGGGTTGGCGTTGAAGGGAGAGCACAGATTGCGAAAGCTCCCCAGGCTGTATCCGAACGCCGCCGCCGCCTCCCGGCAACTGAGGCCCTCGACATAGCGCGCCCGTAGCGCCTCGTAGCGGCGCTGCGCCGGACTGCGCGGCTGCAGAAAGATCCACAAGAATGAAGGGCAAGGTCGACCACGGCATCACAGCGACAGCAATTCATGGTAATTCAGACTAGATCTCTTGAGCCACGATTATCCTTACATTTGAGCCAAGTTTCATGCAGCGAGCGGCCGGCCCTGCCACAGGCGTTGAATCTGGTTGTCGAAACGCTCGACGAGTGGTGCCAGCACTGATGGGTTTTGCCGGTCGAGAACGGCGGAAAGGGCCGGAACCGGGGCACGACGATACACGCGGCTATAGCACACGGCGACGCCCAGGCCGACATCCGTGACACGGTATCGACGGGATCCGGGAATCCGCTCGATCAATCCGCGCATTCGGAGCCTGTGCAAGTCATTGGTGGTGCGGGCGGAAACCTAGGCATCCTCCGGCAGGCCGAGCAGCGGCGCGACGAGTTCGCGCAGTTGGCGATTGGCGAAGCCGACGGGCAACAGCCGGAAGATGGGCAAGGCGCCCAGAAGCGCTTGCACCCCGGGATCGCCAAAGCGCAGGGCGCTCACCCGGCGCACCTCCGCCACGGCAGGCCGATGCAGCGCACCAAAGGTCTCCTCACCAAGATGGCAGTCGTGGCTGTTGCGTTGGACGCCCAACAGGCGTCGGTTGGCGGTAAAGCCGACCTCCATGAGGGCATCAAGGTTGTTCAGCCGTCTGTCGATGGCAAAGTCGTACGTGTCGTTGATCACGGTCTCGGTGCGCAACGCACGGCCCCTCCTTATGGTACTGCTTGATCCGCGAGCGCTTGTCGTCCACATGCAGCGATGGCATGACGCCATCGGGTATGGCGCGGCTTCGATTCCGCGAGGGCGCGTATGGTGACGCGACGATATTTACCCGCTGGGCAGGTACCAATTGACTTGATTTCAATACTGGTCGTAAATTGAACAGAAGGCCGGAAAATCGGCAATCAAGTGCATGGGGGAGCGTAGAGTGCCGGGAAAGCGGCAACCCAACATAATAATGCTTTGTACGGACCAGCAACGGTTCGATACCTTGGGTTGCTATGGTGCGGCTCACGCGCAAACGGCGAGTTTGGATCGGCTCGCCGAACAAGGCGCCCTGTTTGAGCAATGCTATGTGCAAAACACAATCTGCAGCCCGTCTCGCGCTTCACTGTTCACCGGCATGTATGCGCGCAATCACGGTCTGTGGGCGAACGGCGTTGCCCTTCCTGGGCACCGCAAGATGTTTACCCGCGCTCTTGCTGACACTGGCTATGACTGCGGCATGATCGGCAAGCAGCACCTCTCCGCTTGCGAGGGCTGGCAGACCGAAACACGATACGATGATGGATATAGACTTTTCGAATGGGCGCACGATCCCATTCATCGTTCGCCGCAAAATGCCTATCTGAAGTGGCTTAAACGCAAATTCCCGAAACTCTATACGAACATTTTTCCCAACGAGGGCGATCCGTCGGAGGCGGAGGCCGGCAATGAGGCGCGCGGTGCGACGCCGATGAATTTGGTGCCAATGGAGGCGCATTTCAGTCATTGGGTGGCCGAGACTGCCATCGATTTCATAAGGGACGACAAGCGCAAGGAAGAACAGCCCTTTTTCCTGATCGCCAGTTTCTTTGATCCGCACCATCCTTTTGGCGCGCCAAATGAATTTCGTGAACTTATTGATGCCGATGCCATTCCGCCCGCGGTACGAATGGATGGAGAACTGGAGACAAAACCAAACGTGCAGGCGGCCTATTCCAAGGCGTCGTATGGCGGGGCGGCGCCGGGGTTTCAAGACTACTCTCCAGAGGAAATCCGGGAAATCCGAGCCGCCTATGCCGCCATGGTCGCGATGATCGATCTTGAAGTCTGCCGCATCTTGGACACGCTCGAGGCGGCGGGGAAAGCTGACGACACGCTTGTAGTTTTTACCAGCGACCACGGTGAAATGCTGGGAGATCACGACATCCTGCTCAAAGGCCCGATGATGTATGATTGCGTCACTCGCGTGCCGCTCCTCATGCGCTGGCCAGGCCAGATACCCGCAGGCAAACGCGTCAAGGAAATCGTGCAGTGGATTGATCTCACGGCGACCTACATCGATGTGGCCGGTGCAGCCGGCTTTACTTCCTGCCAGGGTTCGTCGCTGATTCCTCTGCTCCAAGGCAAGAACCTTGACTGGCGCGATTGGGCGCTCTGCGAATATCGAGACTCCGGCCACCAGGCGAACCCGCCGGTTCACACGACCATGCTGCGTTATGCAAACTACAAGCTGGTGATTTGGCACGGCGAACCGGCAACGGACCGCACGACCGACGGCGAGCTCTACGATCTCGATGATGATCCCAACGAGTTGGTCAATCTCTACCATGATCCGGCGCATCGCGACCTGCGCGAGAAGTTGAAAGACCAACTTCTGAACGTGTTGGATCAGACGGAGGACCGTTCGCAGATACGGATCTCGAACTGGTAGAGACGGATGTTGAAGGCAGCAGCAGTGAGAAAATGCGACACTTCTCCTATCAACACGTTTGATCATGCGAATTTCGCCGCGGGAGGCCTGTTTCAGATTGGGTCCGGCCGCTACTATCCCGAGAATGCACCGCGTCAGTTTTATTGCGCGGCTTCCTTCGGGTTGTCCGCATCTCTTGTGGCAAACCGAGAGTCGCACGCATTGTCGAGACGACCGGCCATGTCACGGAGACGGAAACGTCCATCCATGGGCGGTCAGGCGGCGGGCGGCACCGTGGTACTCCAGCCACAATCACCAATGGATATCGGGCTGGCTAGCGGCTGGCGGGCGTTTTGCGAGGGCGCTGGTTGGCGCAACTCCGACTCCGCACACGCGACTGCATCCGAACACGACAATCATCCCATCGTCGAACTCACCTATGCAGAAGCTCTGGCCCATGCCGGCTGGATTGGCGATGACCTGCCGACAGAACCGGAATGGGAAATTGCGACCAGCCCGAAAAAAGGAGATTGCGAATTCCCGTGGGAGAATGAACACGTGCCGGCCAACGGCGGACAGGCGAAATTATGGATTGAGGCATTTCCCTCTGCACACCTGACCGGATTTTCGTCGCGGGGAACTTCGCCAGATTTTCGCGATCCCAATGTTGCCGACGACCCTGACATGACCGCCAATGTCCGGCAGTGGACAAGACCCTGCGATCAAGCATCGAATCGGGATACGGCCTGCTGCCGGCATGCGGAAGGCGTCGATATCCGGGTCTTCGAAAACGAATTGCTACTCTGTTCATCGTCCCGTTGCCAGCGCTATCGTCCGTCTGCCCGTCATCCTCGAGACGTAAGCGCCGCAATCGCGCATACCGGTTTTCGCGCGGCTTGGCGAGATTCTGAGGGACAGACATGCTGAAATACGTGCTGGGGCGGATCATCCAGGCCTTCATTGTGATCGTGATGGTCTCAATTGCAGTGTTCTTGATCATGATCCTGGTCCCAGGCGATGTGGTAACGGTCCTTGCAGGACCCGACCCGACGCCGGAAGTGGTTGCCGCGCTTCGCGCAAAATTCGGACTGGATGATCCGCTCCCGGTTCAGTATTTCCGCTGGGCGGCGGCAGCCCTGCAAGGGGATCTGGGCACGTCACACATAATTGGCCGGCCGGTGACCGAACTTATCGGGCGGCGACTGCCTGCCACTCTGGAACTTGCCACAGCCTCGATCATCATTGCTTCCATTCTTGGCATCGTGATTGGTGTCATCGCCGCCTTGCGCCAAGGCCGCTGGCTCGACACGTTGATCACCACGGTCAATTCCTTTGTCCTGTCGGTTCCGAATTTCTGGTTCGGCATTCTTGGGATCATCGTCTTCGCCGTCTGGATGGATTGGTTGCCGTCGGGTGGCAGGAAGTTGTTCTCCGAAGAACCGGCAAGGGCGCTGCAGTACTTGATCCTGCCGGCGATAACCTTGGCGCTGGATTCAATTGCAATGATTGCGCGGCTGGTGCGAGCGAGTGTGCTCGATGAACTGAGCCGAGACTATGTGACCGTCGCACGTGCGAAAGGCGTCAGGGCTGGCCGGCTGATGCGACACCACATCAGTCGCAATGCCGCCATACCGATCCTGACCGTTCTGGGTTTGCGTTTTGGCCAGATGCTGGGCGGTGCGATCCTCGTTGAATCGGTATTCAATTGGCCTGGCCTTGGGCGCCTCACAGTTGAAGCCATCAAGAGCCGCGACATCGTCCTGGTGCAGGGGGCGCTCATGTATTTCGTCGTGATCTACATGGCGATCAACCTGCTGATCGATCTCTCCTATGGATGGTTCAATCCCCGGGTGCGCAGTTCGACAGGCGGCGCCATATGACAGGCACTGCCGTCTATCTCTGGCGGCATCACGGAGGGCGCGTCGGCGTCATCCTCCTCGTTGTCATGGTGCTGATTGCCATCTTTGCGCCGCTCATTGCGCCCTACCCACCCAATGAGCAAATTTCCGGTGATGAGCTCCAGGGCATGAGCGCCAGGCACTGGTTCGGCACGGACTTTCTAGGACGTGATATCTTCAGCCGTACAGTTTATGGCGCACGCGTCTCATTGTTTGCCGGAGCTCTATCCGTCCTGCTGGGCGCCGTGCTCGGCATTCTCATGGGGCTCACGGGGGGCTATCTCGGCGGTTGGGTGGACGCCGTCATGATGCGCCTTAGCGACGCAATCAGCGCCTTTCCGGCCATATTGCTTGGCGCCGCGATCGTGGCGGTTCTGGGTCCAGGCTTCATTCAGGTGGCGATCGCAATCGCGATTGCGCAAAGTCCCTTGTTTGCACGTTTGGCGCGCGCGCTCGCGATTTCCGAATCTCGGCTTGAATATATCGAAGCAGCGGAATCGATGGGCGCAAGCAAGACGCGGATCATGTTGCGTCACATCCTTCCGAATTCCATGGGGCCGCTTGCTGTTCAAGCGAGCTTGTCAGTGGGCATTGCGATTCTGCTTGAAGCCGGCCTGTCATTTCTCGGGCTCGGTGTTCAACCTCCCACGCCCAGCTGGGGACAGATGCTGGCCGATGCTCTGCGCTTTCTCGATTTCATCCCGGCCTATGCCATTTTCCCGGGTCTGGCGCTTACGATCGTACTGGTTGGCGTCAACCTGCTCGCAGACGCCATGCGCGACCGTGTCGATCCCCAACACCAATATCTGGGAGGGGGTAAATGAGGAGCCAAGACAAGCAACCTAGCCTTTCCGTGAAAGACCTGAGAATCGCGTTCCGCACCAGCTCCGGATTAAGGCAGGTCGTCGACGGGGTGAGCTTTGACATCGAACCCGGCGAGCAGGTCGGCGTTGTGGGAGAATCCGGTTCCGGAAAGTCCGTAACGATGCTGGCGGCCATGGGACTTCTCCCTCCTTCGGCCCGAATCGAAGCATCCCATATCCGCATCAACGGCGAGAATGTCGCCGGCGCGCCTGAAAGCAGGCTTGCGGACTTGCGCGGCGCCGAAATCTGCATGGTGTTCCAGAACCCCATGACTTCGCTCAATCCGTCCATGAAGATTGGCCGCCAGGTTTCTGAACCCGTTTTGGTGCATAATTCCCGAACAAGTTCAACCGATCTCAATAGCTTGGCAATCAAGATGCTGACGGAGGTGGGTGTTCCCAACCCTCCATTCAGAGTCACGCAATTCCCGCACGAATTCTCCGGCGGCATGCGTCAACGGGCCGTGATCGCCATGGCGTTGTCCGGCGAGCCGTCAATCGTTGTTGCCGATGAGCCGACAACGGCGCTCGACGTGACGGTTCAAGCGCAGATCGTCGGGCTTATGCGAGAGCTGAGCAGCAAGCATCAAGTCGCGTCGGTTGTCATCACGCACGACCTTGGCCTGGTCGCGGAACTCGTCGACCGTGTCATGGTGATGTATGCCGGCCGGATCGTGGAAGAAACGCCGGTCGCCGACCTCTTCGACCAACCGGCGCATCCCTACACACGGGCCCTCTTGAAGAGCCGCCCTTCGGCGACGGAAGAAATCGGTCGCATGGATGCGATCCCTGGCCTTCCGCCCCAGTCGGCGGATGCCGTCCCGGGTTGTCCGTTCCATCCTCGTTGCGAATTCGCCAAGGACAGAGATATCTGTCGGAGCGAGCGGCCGCCACTGCAAGTAGTCGCACCCGGCCGAAAAGCCGCCTGCCATCTGGTCGAGGAAGTCCTGAAAGCCGGTGAAGCAAAAGCATCAAACGTTGCTTCGGCGCGCAAGACAAATGATGCTCGGAATGAAGCCGTTCTGAAGTTGCTGGACGTCAGCAAAGCCTACGGACGGGTCAAAGCCCTGAATGGCGTTTCGCTTGAGTTGATGCGCGGCGAGACGCTCGGAATTGCCGGCGAATCCGGATGCGGGAAATCAACCCTTGCCCGCGTGGCCATGGGACTCGCGCCTCCGACAAGCGGCAGTGTTCTGGTGAACGATCGAGAGATATCCGCCCTCAAGGGGAACGCTCTCCGGAAGGCGCATCGCGAAATTCAGATGGTGTTCCAGGATCCCACTTCATCCCTGGACCGGCGTATGACAATTCGCCGGATCATAGCGGAACCAATGGAAATCGCTGGATTGGCCAAAGACAAGATCCGTGCGCGCATCGGCGAACTGATGCGTTCGGTGGGCCTATCGGAACAGTATCTTGACCAACTGCCAAGCGAATTGTCAGGCGGGCAAAAACAGAGGGTTGGGATCGCCCGAGCCTTGGCGCTCAACCCAGATGTTGTGATCCTGGACGAGCCGACGTCCGCGCTTGATGTCTCGGTTCAAGCACAGATCGTCAATCTTCTTGGTGACTTGCGCGCTGCGCGCTCGGCCGGTTACATATTTGTCGCGCATGATCTGGGCGTCTTGCGTCATGTCTCGGACCGCATCGCCGTGATGTATCTCGGTCGGATCGTTGAGACCGGCGCCTGTGATGAACTGTTTGATGGACCGCGTCATCCATATACGCGGGCGCTGCTGGCGTCTACGCCGGCCGTGCATCCCAATCAACGTAACGAAGGAAAGTTCGTAGTCAGCGGGTCACCGCCCGATCCTGCGAATATTCCATCTGGCTGCGGATTCCGATTGCGGTGCCCGCTCGCCAATGATTTCTGCGCTCAGACGCGTCCCGACCTGCGGACCGTGTCACAGCGCGGACACAAGGTCGCCTGCCATTTTGGAGATGACCTTACTATTCTTGACACACTGCCATCATTGAGACCGGCAGCGTATCAACATAGGAAAACCTAACCGTATTGACCGATCACGACAAAACAGGAGAGAAATGATGACCAACCCAAGATCCAAATTCATCACGGGGATCGCCGCCACGGCTTTCTCCTTGATGGCTTCCACCGCGATTGCGGACAACGTTCTGCGCATTGGCCAGACCGCCACGCTGCCGAATCTCAATCCCTATACGCTAGCGGCGCCCAATGAACCGATGGTCAGCAACGTCTTCGACGGACTCACCCGCTACGACGAGAACCTGGTTCCACAACCGCGTCTTGCCGAAAGTTGGAGCTTCTCCGAAGACGGTCTGACGCTGACATTGAACCTGCGAAAAGGCGTCACATTTCACTCCGGGCGTCCATTCACGTCGGCGGATGTGAAAGCAAGCATGGACTATGTCGTCAATCCGGATAACGGCGCGCTGATCGCGGGCTTCGCCAGACGCGTTGTTGGACTCGAAACGCCGGATGATCATACGGTGGTTATGAAGTTCGAAAAACCGTTCCCAGGTGTGTTCGATCTTCTGGAACTGTTCTACATTACCGATTCAGAGACGTCGTCTGACTTCAGCACAACGGCGGTAGGCACCGGCGCATTCAGAGTTGCGTCTCACAGTCCCGGCACCGTCACGACATTTGAGAAGAACGACGACTATTGGAACGGCGCACCGGACCTTGATGGTCTTGAGATCGTCATCGCACCGAACCAGCAAGCCGCAATCCTGTCTCTGAAGAGTGGCGAACTCGATTTGATCACCGAACTCGGTTGGGTGGATGTTCTGCCTTTCAGCAGGGATGACGACTATGTGACAGGCAGCGCTCCTTCAGGTGTTGGCCACGATTTGTCGCTTAACCTGAAGACACCGGCGCTTCAGAACAAGGCGGTCAGGGAGGCCATCGATCTGTCTCTCGACAGAGAGCGCATTGCCAAGCTGATCTTCGGACCGGAAGGGAGCACCTGGTGTCTTCCCTTCAAGTCCAATTCGATGGCCTACTTCGCAGAGTATGACAACTGCGAGTACGATCTCGATAAGGCCCAGATGGTGCTCGAAGGTGCGGGAGTCGACCTTCCGATTGAGCTGATGATTCTTACCTCGACGGATATTCGGACTGAATATACGACGATTGCCGAAATCCTGCAGGCGGATCTCGCCAAGATCGGCATCAACCTGACCATCGAAAACGTCGATGCGGTTGGCTACCGTTCACAATATGTCGACAAGCGCGAGTATGAAATCGCATCTCACGCCTTCGGCCGGGCCGGCAAGGATCCGTCGGCACTGCTCGAAACGACCGTCGTGTTCCGTCCGAACGGCAACATCACCAGCTACGAAAACCCGGCCTATACCGAGGCAGTCCTGGCCGGTGGCTCCACCCCAGTGCTTGCGGAACGCAGGGCGGCATACAAAGAGGTTGCGCGGATATTCCGCGAAGATCGCTTTATTTTGCCGATCATTCCGCGAATTCGGTTGTTCGTGACCCCGAACTCCGTGAGTGATGTGCAATGGACCGCGGACGGTTTTGCAGTGTTCGAGCATGCCACCATTTCCGAGTAGCGAGAACGCCCGCTCACTCTCGATTGCCTGGATTCGATGAATCAAAGCCGGCCGGTCCGCTTGCGGCCCGGCCGGCTGCGACCGGAGGGAAACCGCGTGGCTGTTCAGCTCAGTAGAGATGCGCTCGGCCTACTGAGCGACGCTGTAGCCGTCCCGAAATACCATCGAAGCCTACTTCGCTGCGGGATTGTGCACATCGGGGTCGGCAACTTTCATAGAGCGCACATGGGCAATTATCTGGACCGCCTGTTTAGCGATGGACACGGCCTCGATTGGGCCGTCGTCGGGGCTGGGACCCGACGAACCGATGCGTGGATGCGACAGGCTTTGGCGGGGCAGGACT
Source organism: Rhodobacterales bacterium (assembly GCA_965219495.1). Taxonomy (GTDB): domain Bacteria; phylum Pseudomonadota; class Alphaproteobacteria; order Rhodobacterales; family CAZPXZ01; genus CAZPXZ01. The sequence continues at coordinate 3,471,377 of OZ244777.1, read as the reverse complement.
GGCTGACAACGGTAGTCGAACTCGACTCGAACGGCCGGTCTGCCCGGGTCATCGGTTCGATGATCGACTTCGCCGCACCGGATCCGAAAAGCGTCATTGCGCACTTGATCGATCCGGCGGTTCGGATTGTGTCGATGACGATCACTGAAGGTGGTTATTACTTGACTGAAACCGGAGAATTTGATGCGACCGACCCAGCAATACAGCGGGACATCGCTGGCGCCGGTATTCCGGAGACGGTTTTCGGGATGCTGATTGCGGCGCTGCGCGCGCGTCGTTCTGCTGGCGTCGAACCTTTTACTATCATGTCTTGCGACAATCTGCCGGAAAATGGCGCAACGGCCCGGCGCACGGTTTTGGGTCTCGCCAATCGAGCTGACCCGGAAATGGCAGATTGGATCGTGCAGCATGTCGCTTTTCCCAACAGTATGGTTGACTGCATCACGCCTGCGACTTCGGACCGGCAGCGACAACTGGTAGCGGATCAGTTTGGAATTGAAGACGCGGCCCCCGTAGTCTGCGAACCCTTCCGACAATGGGTATTGGAGGAGAAATTTCCGCAAGGCCGTCCGCCGCTGGAGCGCGTCGGAGTGGAATTCGTGCGCGATGTCGCGGCCTACGAACTGATGAAGCTGCGCATTCTCAATGGGGGGCATGCCGCGATCGCCTACCCGGCGGCGCTTCTCGGGCACCAATTTGTTCATGAGGCGATGGCCGACGTCGATGTCTTCGCGTTTCTCGATGCGCTGCAGCGGCGGGAAGTCATTCCATTGCTAAATCCGATCAGTGGTGTCGACTACATTGCTTATCTTGAAACGATCAAACGTCGTTTCACCAATGCAGCCATTGGTGACACGATTCCACGCCTTTGCCAGGATGGATCGAACCGTCAGCCGAAATTCATATTGCCGTCGATCCGCCAGGCGTTGGGAGAGGGCGCGCCGATCGACGGACTAGCGCTGGAAGTGGCGCTTTGGTGCCGCTACTGCGCGGGCATGACGGAGGCGGGCGATCCGATTCAAGTCGATGATGGATTGGCGCCGGTTCTCGGTCGCGCGGGCCAAGCTTCGCGATCGAACGCAGCGGCGTTTCTCGCCATCTCGTCCGTTTTCGGGTCGCTTCGTGAAGAGAGCAGGTTTGTCGAGGCCTTCACGGGTCAGATCGCCAAGATATGGGCGCACGGAGCCCGAAAGGTCATTCGTGACTACGTTCACGATTGGGTAAGCTCGGCTGAGCGTCTCTGCATGGGGCAGAGAGCATAGCGAGACAATGATAAACAAATGCGCCAAGCCGTTCGAGGATCTCCAGGGCCAGGATCCGCGAGGTCGCCCGCCAATTCACTGCCGATCTGACGGCTTTCCAGGCGGCGGCCCTGAACGGCCTGAACCGCAACACCTTGAACCGGCTCGGCCGGGACTTGCGGGCACGCATTCTGCGCGCCTGTGAAACGCGGCGCCCGCGGCGGGACTGTGTTCGGCATCTTCAAGCGTTGGGGCCAAGTCCAAACCGAGATCGTCGCGCACTGCCCAAGACTACCCCTGCAGGGGACTGTTCGCGGCCAGGTGGACCAGCGCAACGTCGTCAACTCCAATGGATGGCGCGACTACAACGGCCTGGGCAATTAAGGTGGCGGCCACTTCCCAGTCGATCCTTCCAGAGATGCGTTCGCCAAGGGAACCGTCCACATCAACGGCATCGAAGGCTTCCGGGGCATGGCCGAGGTCCGACCGGCGAAATTCAAGGGCCTTCCCAGACCCGCCCTCGATCTGCGCCTCATGAACCAGAATGAAAATTCAACCATCGCCATACCGGTTCGCCCCATACCCCTGCTACAATACCTTCGGGAAAACCCGCTCAGCCAGGCATGCGCCTTCTCGAAAATTGAGCCCCCACACCCGGACATCTCGCAATATCCGTCACCTTGGGCGCGCTCAAAGGATATGAGTCCCTCGCAGCCACGCGTCTCTCGCGTCCCGTAGGTCGGCGTTCGTGATCGCCAGTTCTTCAGGTGCGGCCGCAGTGCACATGCAGAAACGAACCCTTTCTCATCATTCGGGCGGCTTTCGCAGGCAGTTGGATACGCCTCGCTTGCCGCAGTCGAATTGCGGGACACTTGGGGGCCATGCCCGGCAGGCAAAGGACTTCGCCCGCACCGTTTGCGACGACTCGAGCATCGCAATGCCTTTGCATGACGCCGTCGGAGCGATCGCCGTCGCTGACGCCATCACAGCGTCCGTCGAAATCGGTCCAATTGGACCTGTCGAAACGCCATCGATTCAGTGTCGAAGGAGAATCAGTCCGTGACGAAGCCCAACATACTTGTCATCATGTCTGACGAGCATAATCCAATGGTCTCGATGCCATATGGACATCCGTTGGTCAGGACACCCAACATGCAACGGCTTGCCGACAACGGCGCCGTCTTTGACAACGCCTACTGCAACTCCCCGCTATGCAGCCCGTCACGCATGTCATTCATGACAGGCAAGTACCCATATCGGATCCGCGCATGGGACAATTCGGTTGCGCTGGCGAGCGACGAAGCAACTTGGGCGCATCGCTTGAATGCAGCGGGATATGAGACCTGTCTGTCCGGCAAGATGCACTTTGTCGGTCCGGATCAACTGCATGGATTCAAGCGCCGGATCATGCCGGACATCGCAGGAATGTGCGGTATCAGCCGTGACTTGCCCGACTGGACAACCAGTATTCCGCCAGGAGGGAGAAAAGTCCGCGACCGCCTGATGAAGGACCCGGACGGGCGAGACTACGAACACATGCAGTATGATGAGGAGGTTACGCATCAGTGCCTCAGGTATCTGGCCGAACCGGAACGGCACACGACACCCTGGGCGCTCTGCGCGTCGATCTACACACCGCACTTTCCGTTTATTTGCCGGCCGGAACTCTATCACCACTATCTCGATCTGGCCGAACCGCCGGAGATTTCCGAAGGCCACCTGGAATCTCAGCATCCTCAAGTCAAGAAGGTGCGCCAGTACTTTGATTGCGACGGTATCCCGGAGGAGCAGGTCAGGAAGGCGCGTGCTGCGTATTATGGCCTGGTGGAGTTTGCAGACCGGCAGGTGGGCGCATTGCTGGATGCGGTTGCTGCAAACGGCCTGGCCGACAACACGATTGTGATCTATGTGTCCGATCATGGCGAGGCGCTCGGGGAGCATGGGCTATGGTACAAGTGCACATTCTACGAGGCATCGGCGCGCGTGCCGCTCATTGTCAGATGGCCGGACGTCGTGCAGGCCGGGAGCCGTCATAGCCAAGTAACCTCGTTGCTTGATGTCGTACAAACGATGCTTGATATCGCTCGAGCGGACAATGAATTCACGGACGGTGCAAGTCTGCTGCCCCTGCTGGATGGAAGCAGCGGCGACGGCCCAGGCCTCGCGATTGCCGAGTATGAGGGGCATGGCGTGACCACTGCGTGCCGCATGGTGCGACGCGGACCGCACAAACTGAATTACTATCACGGCGAGCGTTCTGAATTATTCGATTTGGACAGGGACCCCGAAGAGTGCGATGACCGCATTGACGATCCGAACTATTCGGCTGTGGTGAAGGAGTTGACGGACATCGCTCTGTACGAATGGGACAGTCGGTTGATTTACGATCAGGTAGTGCGCAGTCAACGCGAACGCCGGATTACGGCCAAGGGCATGGACGCTCCGTGGAGCCCGACTTGGCGGAACGGCCAATATGAGTAATCGGAATGGTTCGTTTCGAGAACACCGGTTTTAGGTTGACGAAAGCGCCATCTGTCCTGTCAGGAGGTACCGGTCTAAATGCAGATCGACCGCTGTCGCTCCGCATCAGGACCTCCTCGACCGCCCCCGGCAACCGCTCCAACGCTTCCAACAGCACGCGCGCGTTTCCTTCCTTGGCGGGCGCATTGCCGTCACGCATCTCCGAATGCGCCATCATCCCCAGTTGTTGGCAAGACGCATTCGGCGGTTGATACCCCGTCTCCCCCGGACATACCCATTCGCCGAGCGGTAGGTCGGCAGCGCATCGCGTTTGCCCGAGGGGATGATCGTCGAATCCAGGTCCAGGGTGATGCTGCGCAGGCCATACCATGCCATGCCGCTTGTTTTGCGAACAGGCGCCGGCACGCCGCGCCAAACACGTCCAGCGAAGCCGCAGGCCGCGGCGCAATCGCCTCGCCCTTGCGCCGCTCCTGTCCCGCCGGCGCGTCCCGGTGGCCGTGCAACCGGTCCGGCAGCGCACGGGGCGAAGGAAATGTCCGCTGCCGGCCACCACGATGGCGGCGTCCCAGCTGCTTCCGTCCCACCCCCAGAATCCGCGGTTCGTATCGCCGGGCCGTGCGACAAAGGCCCAGATCCGCCCCCATGCGCTCCAGATCCTCCGCGCAAAGGAACCCCGGCACGTTCAGCATCACTGCCGCCAAAACCGTCTGGCCGTCGGTCCAGCCCTGGCCGCCCGACGGCCTCCGGGGAAGATCGCGCAACACACCACTGCGCCAAGACTCCTTCAGCCAAGCACCGGCGCCGCCGTAGGCCATCGAGGCGGGGCCGGTCTCGGAATACCGGCAGTTGACCGGGGAATTCGGATCTGCGACCATAATGGCACCCGGTCGGTGAAGAATCCATTTTTCTAGACCTTCTATAACCCATTGGAAACAAAGGGGTCGACGGGTATTTGCAGAAATTTAACTCGCGGATCCGGGGAATATCCTGCAACGGGCCCTGGCCCGTTCACGGGTGGGGTATGGCGGCATGTTCCTGCTTCCCGTGGCGGCGGCAGGAGCGAAGGGGCCGAAGGTCCGCCGAAGCAAGCGGAGCAGTGGCGCCGCTCGCCGCAAGACAGGGTCATGGCAACCTATGCGTATGATCCCCGAACGAATACACTTACCTTGCTTGAAGATGGAATGGTCAGCCCTCCCCTTTCCGAATCGAGGAGAAGGCCGGGAGTCCGAATAACTGCAAGCTTCATCGGCAATGGCCGGAGACCCTGATCCCGAAGGGGACCGTGGCGCCCTTGGATTCCGTTTGGCGGATACGACCAGCGAAGAGGGAAAAGGCGCATTTGCATATTTGGGAATTCCACCATGAGACGACCTGAAAAAGACCCTGACTCAATGCACTTGACCGATCCGCCACCGTCGGAAGTCGAACGCTGGTCGTTCAAGGAACCGTGGGAGGCCGAAGCACTGGCGTTGTCCATTGCCCTTGAAGAACATGGACACTTTACGGTCGCAGAGTGGTTGGAGGCGTTGGACGCCGAGATCAACGCGGCACAAGACTGCGCAAACCCTGACGAAGATCCGGACTATTACTTGCACCTGCTGTCTGCGCTTGAGCGAATGGTGAGCAGAAAGGGACTAGTCAGCCGAGAAATGCTGCTTGACCGGCGGCAGAAGTGGGAAGATGCCTTCCGCAACACTCCCCATGGTCAGCCCGTCGTCTTGCCAGAGGATGTGGACCATACGCCGAGCTAGCGAGGTCGGCACGAGTTCGCTTACGGTCGTAGGGCGAGGACAAACTACTTCGTTCTGGCAAACGATTCGGTAAACGGCGTCTGCTCCAAGACGCACATTTGCAATCTGATTTCCGGTTTCTGGCCCGGCGCCGGAGCGCCGGCAAACGACTTGGCGTGTATCGAGCACGGCTTGGCCATGCCGAGGGCGCCCACAATCGGATTTCTCATTTTCTCGCCGCCCGGGGCGACGGGAGCGCGTAGCCCGATTTCAATTCCCTGCCGGCGTCGGTCGAATTCAGAAATCACCGGCGCGCTTCCCTTCGGTCCCGGCGAAATCTGGTGCATGCGCCGCCCGCAAGGAAGTTCCGGGACGCATTCATCGCCGTTCGTCGGCTGGCGGCCCGACGCAATGTTGATCGCAGGCTTTCCACGGGAGTGTCATCACGGCCATCAATTCCGAGAATTTTCATCCCGGGCGCTTGGCTCGCCAATGCCCGGACGCCGAATGAAGGGGCGTCATCGCCGGCAAAGGAAGCCTGTAGAGGATGACTTTCAAGGGATATGTCGTCTCTCGCCGCAAACCCTTTCATCCGTCGCGTGACTTCCACCAGTCCTTCACGCATGACGTCCTCACTGGCTGGCGGTAACCCCGCCATCCACATACATGGTTTGGCCGGTTACGAAACCGGACGCATCGGAGCAGAAAAACATGACCGGACCCACAATATCGTTCGGGTCGGCAATCCTGCCCAACGGAATCCTTTCCAGCAATTGGTCATGAAAATCGGGATTTTCCATCACGTGGCGGATCAATTCGGTGTAGACGAATGTCGGCGCGACGCCATTGACCGTGATGCCTTCCGGCGCCAGTTCCATGGCGTGCTGCTTGATCAACATCGCCATGCCGCCTTTGGTGCTGCAGTAGGCGGAATACCCGCGGCCACGCAGCCCAAGATGTGCGCGAACCGACAACAAGTGCACCTGCCGTCCTCCCCGGCCCGCGGCAATCTGGTGGCGGGCAATGGCTTGGGCCAGGAACATCGCGGCCTTGAGATTGACCTCGTAGACTTCGTCGTAGGCGTTCTCCGTGACCTCAAGCAGCGGTTCCTCGCGCTGAATCCCAACACAATTCACCAGCACGTCAATCCTCCCGTAGCGCTCGGCAACACCGTCGACGGCTTCCCGAATCGACGCTACCGACTTTGCGTCCAGGACGACACCGTCAGCCGACAGCCCGTTCTCAACCAAAGCATCGGCAAGCTTTCTTGCCTTCCCGCCGCGCCGCCCCGCAACCGCGACGTGCGCGCCGGATGAGGCCAAGGCCCAGGCGATCGCCTGTCCGATTCCGCCATAGCCCCCCGCTATGAACACGACCTTGTCGCACACGTCGAAAAAGCGTGCAGGTTCGGAAACAGAATGCTTTTCCGGAACAACGCGATCCATACCGGAACGACTCCCTAGTCCAGATGCAGTCCGCCGTTGATGTCGATAATCTCGCCGGTAATGAAACCCGCGTACGGCGATACCAGAAATTCGATCAACCGCGCGACTTCCTCCGCCTCGCAAAATCGGCCCACGGGAATTTCGCGCAACAACTGCCGACGCTGCTCGCTTGTGAGTTGCTCGGTGACCATCGGTGTCCGCACATATGCCGGCGCCACAGCGTTGACGGTGACGCCATCCGCCGCCACTTCCCGTGCGAGCGAAAACGTCAGCGCGCCAAGCCCGCCCTTCGACGCCGTATAGGCAGTTCCCGCCGTGAGTCCGCCACTCTTCATTGCCAAGGAGCAAACATTGACCACGCGACCCCAACGTTCTTCCCTCATGCCGGAAATCAAGGCGCGGGTGAGATAGAAGGGACCGTCCAGGTTGACCGCCATGAGTCGCCGCCACTCTTCCGGCGACGTGCTCTCGGCCTTGTTGGTGGAGAGAATGCCGGCGTTGTTGACCAGCGTATCGACAATGCCGTGCTGGCCGCGGATGGCCTCGCACGCGCGCAGCACCGCTTCCGGGTCGGAAACATCCAAGACCAGAGACGAAGCTGCGTCACCAATCGCGCGAGCCGTCGCTTCCAGCTGCTTGGAATTGATATCCACCATGATGACCCGATGGCCATTGGCGACGAGCCGACGAGTTGTCGCCGCCCCGACGACGCCAGCGGCGCCGGTGACGACGGAAAGCCGATTCAGTTTCTCCGCCATCATGGCGCGGATCCGGGGGCCAGCCGACCCAGGTAGGATCGGGCGCTTGGACCTTCGAGCATAGAGCAGAAATCCGGATATTCCTGAACGGTGCCCGCGAAAACGAAAATGAAGCGGTCGCAGATTTCCTGCATGAGTTCGATATGAAAGGGCTCGTTCGGGTGCAGGCAGACGAGGACAAGCCTGTCTTCATCCCGCAATCTGCGAAAGAAATCCAGCATGAAGCCGATGTAGCCGTCCTGCGCGTTGAACTGCGGCTCGTCGAAGAGGTGCACCATCGGATAGTCATGGCCGGCAGGCTGCATCAGGAAGGAAGGCTTGGTTCTGCGAAAGCGCCGCACCTGGTAGGACTGGTGGTAGTGGATCGCCAATCGGTCGCGTTCGCCGTACTTGACGTCATGAATGTTCGACCCCATCACCTTCACCGAGCCGGCGCTCGGCGTGTTCGATCCCGTAATTAACTCGAACAAAGTGGTTTTTCCCGACCCATTCGGCCCCATGACTCCGATGATGGCGGACTCCCGCACGCTGAAGTCCGCGCACAGCCGGAATGTCTCCTTCCGAGAGAACAAGCCTCTCGTATAGCGCTTGATGAGCCCCCGGACTTCGAGTATCGGAGCCGCCACCGGATCACACTCCCAGCAAGCTCATACGAAGATCGGCGTCGGCCAGCAAGGTGTCTGCCGAAGCCGAATGGACGATTCGTCCCCGGTCCATGACGTAGACGCGGTCGCTGATCCGAAGCGCGGTGGACACATTCTGCTCGACGACCAGGGCGGATATCCCGGCTTTCTTGAGGCGCGAGATCGTCTCCATGACGCCTTGCACGATCATCGGCGCGAGGCCCTGGGACGGTTCGTCGAACAACACCAGGCCTGGCGCGCCGAGCAGCGCCCGACTGATCGCGACCATTTGCATTTCACCTCCGGACAGGTTTTCACATTCCCGCTCCATCAGATGCTCAAGGGCGGAGAAAACCTCGAACATCTCCCCGAGGGACCAAGACCGGAATCGGGTCCGCTTCCGGGCGATTTGCAGGTTTCTGGCCACCGTCAGGGTAGGAAAGATGCGGCGATCGTCTGGAACCCAGCCAATCCCCAATCTCGCGATTTCGTGGGTTGCCTTGTTTGTGATCTCACTCCCGGCGAATTTTATCGAGCCCCGCCTTGGCGGTGTCAGGCCCAGGATCGATCGCAGCGTTGTCGTCTTGCCTGCGCCGTTCGGACCCAGCACCGCCACCACCTCGCTCTGCCCGACTTCCAGCGACACGCCAAACAGGACCTGGGTTTCTCCATACGAGGCGTCGATTTCGCTAACTTCCAGTATCACGCCAGCGCTCCCAAATTGGACCGCCGAACCCATTTGTTCTCGCGAAGCGCATCGGGGGGACCGCAGGCTATCACCTGACCCCAATGGATGACCGAAATCGTGTCAGCAAGGCCGAACAGGAATTGCATATCGTGTTCGATCACGACAATCGAGTACTCGCGCTTCAGGTCCCGAACCAGGTCGCCGAGTCGCGCGATCGCTTCCGTGCCGAGGCCTGACGTGGGCTCGTCGAGAAAGAGTAGGCGCGGCCGCGCGGCCAGCGCCACGCCAATCTCCAAGGCGCGCCGCTCACCGTACGCCAAGTCCCCGGCGCGGCGCCGCTCCCAGCCCGCCAATCCGACGCGCGCCAGGACCAGGGCGGCTTTGTCGGCCGCCTCGCCATCCACTGCCAACATGTCGATCATGTTAAAGCCGCGCTCGCGCACCTCCGGCGATGCGATCAAGATGTTTTCCAGTGCGGAATATTCGTCGAATAGACTCATTACCTGAAAGGATCGCGAAATTCCCTTTCTCGCGATCGCGTTCGGCGACAACCCGGTGATGTCCTCTCCGTCGAACACGACCCGGCCCCGGTCGGGTTTGAACATGCCGGTCAACACATTGAAACAAGTGGTCTTTCCGGCGCCGTTGGGTCCCATGATGCCGCTCAGGAGACCGGATTCGAAGCGCAGATCGATGTTCTCCAGCACAACCTGCAGCCCAAACCGCTTGTATATGCCACGCGCTTCGAACAGTGCCACGAATCACCTGCGAGCAAGGGAAAGAAGGTGCGCCATCGCCAGCCGCGCCGACGCCGACAGGTTTTTCGAGCCGACATGCTGCTGCCAGGCTCCGGCGATGCCTTCCGGTTTGAACAGGACCACCAGAACAAAGATCAGACCGAACCAGAGCAGCCAGGTCTCGGTGAGAGCGCCAAGTACGTCCCGGGACAGGAAATAGACAGAGACCCCGATGACGGGCCCCCAAAAGCTGACGAAACCGCCGCCGATCAAGGTCATCATGACAATCACCCCGGATGCGTGCAGACCCATGACATCCGGGTAGGCGCTCTGCTGCGCCATCGAAAACAACGAACCGGCCAGCCCCGCAATCGCCGCCGACAGGGAGAATGCCGCCCACTTGAATAGCCAGACGTTGTAACCGACAAAGCGCGCCCTCACTTCGTTCTGCCGAATCGCCTGCAGCACCTTTCCGAATGGTGAATGCACAAGCCGCCAAAGAACAACGACAAGAACCGCGAGAACGAAAAGCACAAAATAGAACAGCGACACATTGGAGTTCAGTTCGATGGACGCGAGACCGAGCTTCAGAGCGGGGCGCGGAATATTCAGCAACCCGTCTTCACCGCCGGTCACCCTGTGCCACTTGATCGCGATGAACCAGAACAACTGGCCGAAAGCGATGGTCAACAGCGCGAAATAGATGCCGCGCCGGTGGGACAGGAAACAACCCACAATCGCGCCCGCTGCCCAAGCCGCCACGATCGCGAAGGCGATCGCCAGCAACAGGCTCTCGAATACCCAGAACTGAAACAGACCGAACGCATAGGCTCCGATTCCGAAAAAAGCGCCATGGCCGAAGCTCGGCAGGCCGGAATAGCCGAGCAGCAAATTGAAGCCGAGGCCGTAGATCATCCAGACCGCGATTTCGATGCCCAGATACTGGTAGAGGCCGACTTGCTCGATCCACAGCGGAAGCGTCGCAAGAACCACCAGCAGGAATACCGTCTCACGGGAGATCCAGCGGCTTACGGTGGTCGGGCGCGAGGCCATCTTACATTTCCAGTGCGCTTTTCTTGCCGAAAAGGCCGCGAGCGCGAACTGAAACGACCGCGATCAGAAGGAGATACATTGATAGAAGCGACCACTCCGAAGCGTAGGCGCCCGTAATCCCGACCGCCAGTCCCACCAGGATGCCACCGAGAACGGCGCCCCAGAAGCTGCCAATTCCGCCAAGCACAATGATCAGAAATGCCGGAATGACGGCATCGACGCCCACATGGGGGCGCAGTCCCCAGATCGGCGTCAACACGACCCCGGCGAAGCCCGCCAATCCGGCTCCGAGACCAAACACCAGCAAACGCAGTTTTTTCAGGTTGATTCCCAGTGCCCGGACCATTTCGCTGTCATGGGCGCCGGCCTTGACGATGGCTCCGTATGGCGTTCGTTCAAGGAAAAGCCAAACCAGCATGATGGCAACAACCGCGAACAACGCCGCGAAGACTTTGTACTTCGAGTAGATCAGTCCCGCGAGTACAAAGGCGCCGGAAATTGCGTCCGGAACCTGCAGGAATTGCTCGGAAGGTCCCCAGACAAGCCGAATGGTCTCTTCGATGACCAAGGCCGCACCGAAGGTCAAGAGCAAACCGTATTCCGCCTTCTTCCCGTAGGTCCGGCGCATACAAGTCTCCAGGCCCATTCCGACGACTGCCACCAATGCCGGGGCCACGATGATTGCCAGCCCGTAGCGCACGGGCAAGGGAAGCGCTCGATATCCCTCCCCGATGGAGCCGAGCCAGGCAAGATCGGGAGAAATAATCACCAAGGCGAAATAGGCGCCAAGCGCGAACAGCGATCCGTGGGCGAGATTGATGAGTTCCATGACGCCGACGATGAGCATGAAGCCCAGCGCGATCAGCGCGAACAGAAGACCCAGGCTCAGGCCGTTCAGGAGATGCGGAACAATGTGCGGCATGACGAAGCGGTTCCGGATCTGCGGACACACATGCAACCCGTCAATGATGAACGCGAATTCAGGCCCAACAATGTCAGCAAGTCCGGGTCCGGGGGCGTAAGAATCGTGTAGGACGGCAGGGTGAAGGGGCGAGAATTGTGGTTGTCGCGGGGTTGCCGCGACGGCGGTCGCCGATCGACTGAAGGCGTACAGAGCGCGAGGCAAGTGAATTCGGAGTTCAGCGTCCTCTTCCCGGAAAGATCTGCCGCCGCCTCCGGTCGAAGCGGATTTGGCGGCAGTATGAGGGCCGCCTACATTTCGTAAGACGGCGTGTCGTCGAGCGACTCCAACTGGCAAGCTGCATCCGCTCCGCCATCCCGGATCTCTTCCGGACTGGATTGGCTCAAGATCTTGAACATGTCATCGGGGTCCTCGGCGCCGTGATTGGCGGTCGCCAGATAAACCGACTGCTGCATCTGATGCGTATCGGGGTTCATGTACGCGTCGTGATGCTGCATCCGGTCACGCGCCGAAACCTTCAGATTTTCCAGTTCCCGGATCACCCTTCGGTTGTCGGTGGTTCCCGCCCGCTCGACAGCGCTCAGCAACTCTCGCGTTGCCATGTAGCCGTTGTAGAAGACATTCCCCGGTACGCGCATGCGGGTGTCCGGGTAAGCCGCCTGATAACGTTGCACGAATTCCGAGACACCGGGCAGGTCGAGCTTCCAGTACCACGTGGTGCCGAATACGCCGAACAGGTTGTCAAGGGGCAAACCGTATACGTCGGGCCAATCCTGCTGGTTATTGATCCAGGCCATTCCCTCCGCCAGCCCGAGCTGGGCGACTTGCTGGCGCATCGCTTTCTGATCATCACCGCCTACCGCCGCCGCGACGACTTGCGGAGACGCCTGCTGGACCTTCAGCAACATGGAACTGAAATCGCGCGTTCCCTGCGGCACCAGAATCTCGTCGATAATCTCCCCGCCAAACTGCTCGACCAACCGACGCGTCGCGGCCGAAGTGTTGTGGCCCCAGACGTAGTCGTTGGTTAACAGCAACCACTTCGTTCCATAAGCGGCCATTGCGTTCTTGACCGCCGCTTGCGCAAAGTTGGCGCCGTTTCCGTCCCACACGAACTTGACACGATGGCAGTTCTTGCCCGATTCGGTAGGCGAGCTCGAGTTTGTATTGAGGTACACGGTTCCATATTTCTGGGCCACTTGCGAGATCGCGTTGGCGACTCCCGAACTGACCGCACCGATCAGGAAGGCGCTTTCGTGGCGCGCAATCAGGCGTTCGGCCACACGACTGCCTGTCGCGGGAGTCGTTTCGGTGTCGAAGTGCTTCGTCTCCACCCTGCGTCCAAGCACACCGCCTCGAGTGTTGAATTCGGAAATCGCCATCAGCATGCCGCGCCGGTCAGAAGCGCCGGAATTGGCGTATTGCCCCGAGGCGTCAGATGTCATGCCAATCAGGATTGGCTTATCCGAGGCGGCGGCGTATGCGTGGTTGTAGCGCCATGGTCCCATGAAGGTGACTGCGCCTCCCGCCGAAAGCAGGCCAGCGTTCCTAAGCAATGAACGTCGCGTGAATTTCTTACGTGGCATCGTTCCTTTCCTCCTTTGTGAAATCGGTTTCTCCCATACAAGCGTTCGCGGTTCACTCCGTTCTGGCGGCGCCCTGTGGTTCCTGGTTCAGGATCGTGATCCCGTTGAGCTTTTCCTGCACTCGCAGCAGGTCTCCGACCAAGCCCTTCGCATAGCCGAGGTTGAGCCCCTGTATGAGCGCATGCTGCAGCGCCCGCCCGAGATTGCCGGTCAATGGAACCGAGTCGATCATTCGGTTGTAGTAGCGAATGTCCTTTTCCGCGTTCGCCAAGCTGAAATTGAGACCGGAGCAGTCCCCCGTTTCTATCGCCTGCGGGGCGATCAACTGGAAGATCCCACTGTTTGCCGCACCTGCCTTCACGACATCGGAAAACCGCTTCAGGTCGACTTCGGTGGCTACGCAGGCGCAGAGCGCCTCAGATATCAACGCCGCGTATCCCATCGTGATAAAGTTGTAGACGAGCTTGGACTTGTGGCCCGAGCCAACCGGCCCCATGTGAAAAATGTTCTCGCAGCAGGCTTCCAATACGGGTTGAATGCGCGAAAAGTCGGTTGGCGACGCCCCCACCATGCAATTCAGACGTCCCGCTTCCGCTTCAACTGGCGTGCGCGCAAGGGGGGCGTCAACGAAAGACGCGCCCCGTTCGCCCATGGCAATTGCGATCTGCCCACTCGAGCCGGGTTCGCTGGTGGAGCAATCGACCACAATCAGGCCGTCGTGCGCTCCTTCCAGCAATCCGTTCTGCTGAAAGACTATGTTTTCGACCTCGGGCGTTCCGGTCACGCAAATCAGTGTGATGTCCGTGGCCTCCGCGAGTTCCCGGTAGCTGCCGAATTCCGTCGCGCCGAGGCCGATCAACATCTCGACCGGCTCGCGGTCCCGATGGGCCACGACGGCCAGCGGATACCCGGCGGCCAGAATGTTCTTCGCCATGCCCCGTCCCATCAACCCGGCGCCAGCAAATCCAACCTTGTCCTTCACGATCACCCTTCTCTGGATTTGAATATTCATTCCCACAATTCTGCGGGCTTGCAACATACGTTCAAACAGTGCGCTGATTCGCAATGATGAGTCAAGAACGAATTTTCGTTCAATTATGCTTTCCGGAATTGTGCTACAAGTGCGCCCAATCTCTGGGGCGCCCTCTCTCGCAGACCGGACCCGACAACCAGGCACAGGAGCAACGCATGAAAAGTACGGAAGCGCCGAGGGAATTCGACCGGCTGCGCGAGGTTTTTCAGCACCAATTCGAGGCTCTGAGCCCGCACCTGAAGCGAATCGCCCAATACGCTTTGGGAGATCCCAACCGGTTCGCACTACAGACGGTGGCGGAGACGGCAAAGGAGGCCGGCGTCCAGCCTTCCACCCTTATCCGGTTCGCGAAAACATTCGGCTTTTCAGGCTTCACGGAAATGCAGCAGGTTTTTCGACTGCGGCTGATCGAAGGCGCCCCCTCGTTCCGGGACCAGATCCACGAGCATCGCGGCAAGTTGGAGGAGGCCGCCAAGGAAAACCCTCTCGCGATTCTGAACGAGTTTGCGAATGCGTCCACCCTTGCCCTCGATCACCTGAAGGCGGACATGAATGGCGACGAATTGCGGGAAGCCGTTCAAATGATGGACAGTGCAGACGCAACTTACGTCATAGGGCAACGACGCGCCTTTCCGGTCGCCGCCTATCTGGCTTACGGCCTGATCCGGCTCGAATACCGCTGCAGCCTGCTCGACTCGGTTGGTGGAATGGTGCCTCAGCAGGTCGCAACCATGGGCGAGAATGACCTGCTGATTGGGGTCAGTTTTGCCGAATACGCCCAGCCGGTCGTGGAGGCAATTTCGGACGCCCACATTCGCAATGTTCGCGTGCTCGCCATCACCGATTCCTTGATGAGCCCGCTTGCCCGCAATTCCACGCTTTGTTTCGTGGTTCGCGATACCGAGGTCCACCGATTCCGCCCACTGGCTGCGCCAATCGTACTGGCGCAATCCCTGGTCATCGCTCTCGGATATTATCGGGATGCGCGCATCCAACAAACGACCACGGGGACAACGAAACCCGTCACTGCCGAATCGCCGCGGAAGCGCTAGCCCTCAAGAAAACCCTGGAGGCATTGGCGGTCCTTCCGCAAGCCCTGAACGAAGCCTCCCGAGCCGAGTGCGCGTCGGCGCCATATGCATCCGTTCCTGCGAACTCCGCTCGGCATTCGCAAACAACCACCCGTTTTACGAAGGGAACTCCGCATGGCGCCCATGCCGGCCGACATCCCGTTGCCCGGTTCCGGACCCAAACCGATACTCGTTCCCGTCGAACCCTGTCACGCGTTCCCAGGAAACGCACCCGAACATCGGCCCTCTTGGCAAATATTCCGTAGTCGCCGGCTTGGCAAATACACGTCGGTCAGCACGCCAGGACGCACCCCTTCCCGTAGCCATCGTACGACGCAGCTCTCCCTTCTCCGTTGCTCGAATACCGCAATTCGGAACTCCTGACATCGGCAGACTTCGGTCTGGAAAACGCGGCCCTTGATGGACCATCGGAGGCGGTCTCCGGGATGCAGCGAAATTCACCTGCGCCTGCCGCCGGGGCGGCGTCTCGAAGCGGCCCACAAAGCTGCCGGCATAAACCAGATCGCGGATCTCGCGGTGCAACCGGCGGGCGGAGAGCCCGGGAAAACGGATGATGCGTTCCTCCTCATACGCTGCAAACGGAGCGATCCGCCGCGCTGCGCGGGTCTTGCACGACGCGATGCTGTCCGGATTCACGGGCACCGCTATCCGGGTTCGTGTTTCTGTTTTTATTTCAACGAGTTACAGGTCGTTTCTCACCTCCACGCAAGACCTTGCATGAAATATGCGGGCGCCAGGCGATCCCGTTTCCGAACTGGCCCGGTCGTAGGCGGCAGCAGCTAGACGCCACGCCGGGCAGACAACCGTCCACCGGGAAGGGGTGGG
This sequence comes from Rhodobacterales bacterium, assembly GCA_965219495.1. Classification (GTDB taxonomy): domain Bacteria; phylum Pseudomonadota; class Alphaproteobacteria; order Rhodobacterales; family CAZPXZ01; genus CAZPXZ01. Next base: position 3,455,164 of record OZ244777.1, on the reverse strand, counting down.
TGGAGAAATGTGGCGAAACCAGCAGGTAATCGCTTGTGAAGCGTTGAGTGGCAGCGCAAGATCCTAGTCGCGGCCAGCCAACTCCTTGCGCACGATCGTGACGCCTTCGACCATCGCGCATATCTTGCCGTAGGCCACGTGTCTCGGGCAGTGGTTGAAACCACAATCCGGCGTCACCACGATGCGCTCGGCGGGCGCATGCTTCAGCGCCATGCGGATCCCGTCGGCGACTTCTTGCGGCGTCTCCACGAAGAACGACTTGACGTCGACGACGCCAACACCGACGTCGCGGTCGGCCGCAATGTCGGCGATCAACTCGATCTGCTTGTACTCTCGATTGGCGAACTCCAGGTTTACCTGGTCGCAGTGCGCATCGCGCAGGGCCGGGAACAGGTAACGGTAGTCTCGCCGGTCGCGCGACCGGCCCCTGAAGTTCCCGAAGCAAAGGTGCAGACCGATGCGCGCCTCCACGCCCTCGCGGGTGGCATTGAAAATTCGCACGAGTTGCCGTGCGTCCTCATGGCTGGTCGCATACCGAGGCTCGTCAACCTGCATGTAGTCGACGCCGGCCCGCTGAAGCGCCTTCATCTCGGCGTTGACGATGGCGATCATGTCCTCGAGCAGCGCTCGCTTGTCCGCATATCCCCGCTTCAGGACGAGTGGCAGGGACAATGTGATGGGCCCTGGCACGCAGACCTTGAAGGGCAACGTCGTGTGACGGCGCAGAAATGCCACCTCGTCCACGATACCAAGGCCGTTCGGCGCAGAGATCCTGTCGACAACCTCGTAGCGTGGATTCTGATCGTACCCGGCGGAGCCAAACCGACGCGCCGGCGGCAGTTCCTTCAGCCCGGTCATCAGTCCGTAGAAGTTCTGAATAAAGTCGCGCCGCCGCATCTCGCCGTCGGTCACGACATCGAGCTCGGCCCGTTCCTGATCCGCCAGAGCCATGCGCACCGCATCGTCAAGTGTCTCGTGAAGGTCGCTCTCGCCGAGATCGCCAATCTCTTCGGCGCGCTCGATGACGATCCAGAGCCAGCTCGGCAGCGCGTAACTGCCCATGAGTTCGGTTGGCAGTATCCGCGTCACGATCCATGCCCCCCGGTTGCGCGGCGCGGGCGATCCTTGCTCCCGCAGCAGACTCCAATTATCATAGTATCCACGTATCATTATAGCCACGAATTACAATAGTCGTGATAATTCACCTCTATTCCGCGGCTGGGCCGAGCGCCGAATTCTGGCGGATCGACCATCCGGTGACTTGCGGGTGAGGTGCGGAGGAGGAAAACCCCATGCAATTTTCTGCAGTACTGGCTCGCTTGCTCGGCGGAATAGGCCCGACCTTGGCGGCTGCGACGATTTTAATCGGTCTGCCCCTCGCTTCGGGCTCGGCCCAGACCATCGAATGGCGCATGCACAGCGTCTGGACGGAAACCCGCCAGGAAGCCAAGGATATGACCGCCTTTGCCGATCGGATCAACGAGAAGGCCCAGGGCCGATTGGAGGTGACCGTCTACCACGGCGGCTCGCTGGGACTGAAAGACGTCGACGTACTGCGCTCGCTTCCCGCGGGTGCGGCCGAGTTGTGGGTCATCATCCCGAGCGTCCTCAGTCGTGACGCGCCGCAGATTGCCAACCTTTACCCGACCGGCTCGATCCTGCGGGCGGAAGAGCATCCGCAGGTGATCCCCATCCTGGAGGAAATCTACACCGACTTCTTCTCGGAGGCCGGGATCCGGGTGGTCGGTTTCCAGCACAGCGGCGCTTTTCCGCTGGCGATCTTCTGCAAGGATGAGGAGGTCAAGAGCATTGCCGATCTGCAGGGGGTCAAGCTCCGTGTGTTCAACAAGGAGGTGATGGAGTCCTTCAACACGCTGGGCGCTTCCGCCCAGGTCATTCCGCAGAGCGAACTGTACGTGGCCTTGAACACCGGCGTCGTCGACTGCGCGCTCTACGCCTACTCATCCGGGAAAACCATTTCCCTGCAGGAAGTGACCCGCTACGGAAGTGACTTCGTGCCGTATGCCTCGGTGCCCAATGTCCTGTTGGCCAACAAGGAGGCATGGGACGCGTTGCCGCCGGATCTCCAAAGCGTGGTGTCGGAAGCCGCCGGCTTCATCGGCGGCTGGAGCCTGGCGCGGGACGTCGGTCCGCGCGAGGCGGCGGTCGCCAGGGAATTCGAGGCGGCCGGCGATTTCACGGTCATCGAGGGGTTCTCGGACGAGGATCGCAAGTCGTTTCAGAAGGCCGCGCTCTTCAACTGGTACGAGCTCGCGCGCGATGCCGGCCCCCAGAGCCTCGACAATGCGAAGCGGCTGATGAATAGGCTGGGCCTGACACCGACGGAATGACGTCGACGAGACGTCACCCGTGACACCGGAAGGGTCGCCCCCCGCGCCGGTGTCACGGGTGTGGCGGCCGATCGGGTGGCTCTCCGCCGCCGGCATGCATGTCGGCGCGATTGCGGGAATGCTGCTCACGGTCTTTGTCGTTCTCAGCGCCTTCATGCGCTACGTGGCCGGCGCGCCCTTTTACTTTTCAGACGAACTGGTCGGGCTGTTGACCGCCGCCATGTTCCTTCTGGCCTTGCCCAACGGCCTGGTCAATAACAGCCACCTGCGGATCACACTCGTCGTCGATCGCTTGCCACCCTTCGGCCGGGCGATCGCCGAGGCGGTTGCCAAGTTGATCCTGGTCGCGTTCGCCACCGTGTTCATGGTTCAGTCCTACCATTTCACGATCGACTCGTACAACTTCGGCTCGCGCTCCGAGATGGCCGAAATCCTGCTCTATCCATGGATGGCATTGATGCCGGCGGTCTTTGCGCTGATGATCCTCATCGTCGCAAACAGTTTCCTGGCCATCCTGCTTGGGGCAGTCGTCCGGCCCGACGGAAACGAGGGATAAGAGGGTAGTCGTTGGTCTGGACAATCATCGCCGGAGCCCTTGCAATCACCATGGGAAGCGGTGCTTTGCTGGGCGCCGCGATCGGCCTCACCGGCCTCATCATCCTGCATTTCCAGGCGGGCGGCCTGGCGTCGCTCGCCGTGCCGGCGGTATGGAACGTGTTCAGCGACTATATTCTCGCGGCCGTTCCGATGTTCGTCTTCCTGGGCGAAATCTTGTTGCGCGGGGGAGTCAGCGACCGCCTGTACTCCGCCCTCACTCCCTTGTTCCATCGGGTTCCCGGGCGCCTGTTGCAAACCAATATCTGGGTCTGCACGGTGTTTGGCGCGGTCAGCGGTTCGAGCAGCGCCACCGCGGCCGCCGTCGGATCCGTGGCCTACCCCGAACTTGCCCGGCGCGGCTACGATCGGCCGCGGGTCCTCGGTTCACTTGCCGGCGCCGGCGTGCTCGGCCTGATGGTTCCGCCAAGCCTGTCGCTGCTGATCTACGGGGCCATGCAGGACGTTTCGATCGGCAAGCTCTTTCTCGCCGGAATCCTTCCGGCGGTGCTGATCGCGGGGCTGTTCAGCCTCTATGTCGGAGTGCGCGCCCTGCTGCGGCCCGAATCCATGCCGGCCCCGGGCCCGAAACCCAGTTGGGGTCACGTGTTGCGCAGCCTGTTGGATGTGTGGCCGTTGCCGATCCTGATCTTCGCGGTGCTGGGCACGATTTACAGCGGACTCGCCACTGTTACCGAAGCGGCCGGCCTCGGGGTGGCGGTGGCCGTCATCATGGGATTCGCCTGGGGCACGCTGACGCTCCGGAAACTCTGGGAAGCCATCATCTCGGGGAGCCGGATCCTGGCTTCCATCGTCTTCGTCATCCTGGGCACTCTCATCCTTGCCCAGGCGGTCGCCAACCTCGGCCTGCCCCGCAAGATCTTCGAGGCGGTGAGCTCCGCCGGCCTGTCGAGTTTCGAAGTGCTGCTGGTGGTCACGCTCATCTATTTCATTCTCGGCTGTTTCTTCGACGGCCTGTCGCTGATGATCATGACCCTGCCACTGGTCTTCCCGTTGATGACCGGGCTGGGCTTCGATCCGGTGTGGCTGGGCGTAATTATCACCATGTTGATCGAGATTGGCGCCATCACCCCGCCCGTGGGGGTGAACCTATATGTCCTGCTGGCCATCAGTCGTGGCGAGGTGTCTCTGCCCGCTGCCGCAAGAGCCACGGTGCCATATTGGGCCATGCTGGTGCTGGCGATCCTGATCCTGACCATCTTCCCCGGCATCGCGCTCTACCTGCCGGGGTTCCTCTGACCCGGAGCCCGAACAAGGAAATCCCATGACGCTGCACCAAGACGCAATCATCTTCGACGGCCTTCTTGTGCCGAACTGGAGCCGCGAAATCTTCGAGGCCATGCACAAGGGCGGCCTGACCGCCGCCAACTGCACCTGCGTCCTGCCCTACAAGCGCGCGGCCGAGTCATTCAAGGGCCTGGCGCAATGGAAAGTGTGGTTGAACCAGTACTCGGACATCCTCCTGCAGGTCAATACGACTGCGGACATCTACCGCGCGAAGCGTGCGAACAAGGTCGGCATTGTCCTCGGTTGGCAGGACACGACAGGCTTCGACGACTACCTGCCGTATGTCCAGGTCTTCAAGGAGCTGGGCGTCGGCATCGTGCAACTCACCTACAACACGGCAAATGCGGTTGGCTCCGGTTGCTTCGAGAGCCACGACGGCGGTCTCACCGATTTCGGGCGCGAACTCGTCGCGGAGATGAACCGCGTCGGCATTGCCATCGACCTCAGTCACGTCGGACATCGCACCGCCGATGACGCCATCCACGCCTCGGAACGGCCCGTCACCTACAGCCACATCAGCCCCACCGTGCGCTTTGCGCACCCGCGCAACAAGACGGACGCGCAGCTACGCCTGCTGGCGGATCACGGCGGGCACATCGGCGTCACCATGCACCCGCCCTTCCAACCGAAGGGCAACGACTCGACCATCGAGGACTACGTCGATTCCATCGAGCACCTGGTGCGTGTAGCCGGCGAAGACCATGTCGGTATCGGCACGGACTTCGTACAGGGACATCGCACCGATTCCGCGACCTGGGACTATCTGCTGCGCGACAAGGGTCACGCCCGCAAGCTGGTGGACATACCCGAAGTACGATATCCGGAGAATTTCTCCGGCATTCAGGACTTTCCCGAACTCACGAAGATGATGGAGCGCCGCGGCTGGCCCGAACGCCGCATCCGACAAGTCATGGGAGAGAACTGGGTGCGCTTTCTCAAGGAGGTATGGGGCCGCTGAATTGCCGCGCCCGCACGGCCGAAGGAAGACCGCGCGCCGATCCGAATTGCCTGCGGCGGTGGCCGTCGATCCTGACACGTAAATCTGGCGGTGGCCGAGTGGGCGGGCTCGGTAACAAGCCCCACCCACCCGGTCGCAGTAGGAATGCGCGTTTCCAGGCACCCCCAGCGCAGTCTCGGAGGTACTCGTTCACGCACCCTGTTTGGTTAACTCATGGTGGTGGCGAATCTGTCGGGGAAATGGCGCCCGCCAACGGCATGGAATCGTTCCGGTCGCTTCTCAACCGAGGCGGCCGGGGCGCCCTGGCGCAAGATGGGCCCGAATCATCTGGATCGAACCACGACCGCATTCGCGGGGCGCCGCAACGAGTCTGAACCGGGCATCGAGAATCGGATGCGGAACATCCCCGGACGCTGGGCGGGCAAGCGGTTGCGGTACGATGAATCGATCGCGGGATGATGCGGTGTCACGGCGCCAAACCGCGTCCCGGTTGTAACGGGAAGGCAATCGCAAGGGAGAGGTCGACATGGGGCAAGATGAATACGAAGCTTGGGTCCGGCTTTCACCGAGCCAGGCGGTCGCCGTCAGGTGGGAGGAAAGAGAGGGCGGGGCCTCTCTCCGAAGAAAAACCGGTCTGAAATCGAATGGGAAGCAACTTGCAAAATGCGCCCCGGGAAGCGCCTGCTTACCAGGGGGGAGGAGGCTCACATGATTTTCGAGACTTGTTAGTAGGAAATCGTCAAGAACGTAAGCTACCGTAATATATACGTTTTTCTGGCCGCAGGATAAGCTCTAGAAGAATTGTCAACACCCTGGCAACACGAGGTGTCGACCGTGAACGTGTCGCCCCCGGGCGGCGCATGCGTCGCCGCCGACCACCGTTCGGTCGTGGAACCGGCGGTGCCTCACCCTGAAGCCCGCAGCCGGTCGCCGTCGTCCAACGCAGGCAGGCGGGCGATCGCCGCCCCGTTTTTCTGCTCCGCGCGTCGCAATTCGTAGAGCTTCTGGAGGTTGAGCCAGAACTCGCCCGACGTCCCGAACAAGCGCCCCAGGCGCAGTGCCGTGTCGCCGGTGACGGCGCGACGGCCGTTGAGGATTTCCGTGATGCGGTTCACCGGAACCTCGATGCGCCGCGCCAGTTCGGCCACGCTCATTCCGAGCGCATCGAGATCCTCCCTCAGTGTCTCGCCGGGATGGATGGGATCGCGAATCATGACGTGCCTCCTTACCGATGGTGGTCGACGATTTCCACGTTGTCCGGACCGGGGCTTCCCTCCGCCCACTCGAAACAGATCCGCCACTGGTCGTTGATCCGGATGCTCCACTGTCCCTTGCGGCGGCCCTTCAGGGACTCCAGCCGGTTGCCGGGGCGCGACAGGTCACGAAGGCCTGTCGCCGCGTCGAGTTGGTCCAGCTTGCGCGAGGCAGTGCGCGCGAAGCCGGAGAAGGCGGCCCCGGTAAAACGCTTCGGTTCTCTTGTCAGCGAAACCAGCAATCAATGCAATTTCGGCGGTCGACGGTCACCGAGACTGGCGTAGCTCCCCTGTCCGCGTTACGTCAAGCATAATGCCGGAATGGACCTCTGAACACGGGCCATCATCAAGGCAGCGACCGGGTGTTCAATTGGATGACCCACAGCCAAGACCGGCCAATGCTGATAATCTCACTCCGTGCTTGATCACCCACGGCTCTTTGCCAATCGTCCCCAAGTGCCGACCAAAGACCACATCATCAACGAGATCCGGCGGGTCGCCGAGAAGAACGGTCGCCGGCCGGGACGCCAAGTCTTCGAAACGGAAACCGGCATCCGGACGCCCGAGTGGTACGGCGTCCACTTCCCCAGATGGAGCGACGCCCTGCGGGAGGCCGGCTTCGATCCGAACGATAAGCAGGCCAAGTTCTCGTCCGAGCACGTACTACGCAAGTGCGCAGAAACGGTCCGCCATTTCGGGCGGGTTCCCACCGAGATAGAAATCCGCATGTACGCGCGCGAGAGGCCCGGATTCCCCGCGCACACGACATTCAGAAAACACTTCGGGAACAAGCACGGGCTCGTTGCCGCACTGGCTACGTGGGCCCAGGACAACAACCTAACCGAACTGACTGCCCTCCTGCCGGACCGGGCTGTAGCGGACGATGATTCAGCGTACACCGCCGAGGGCTGGGTATACCTTCTGAAGTCCGGAATCCACTACAAGATCGGACGCAGCGAACAACTTGAACACCGCATCAAGCAAATCGCCACCGCTTTGCCGGAGCCGATTACACTCGAGCACGCTATTCGGACGGATGACCCGCCCGGCATCGAAGGATACTGGCATCGGCGATTCTCGGAAAAGCGAGCACATGGTGAATGGGTTCGACTAACGGCCGCCGACGTGCGCGCGTTCAAACGACGCAGATTTCAGTGATCCATCATTGGCCGCCCTCGGGCGCACTCGCGAACGCGTTGTTCGCCAACCGCCGTCCGCGCCGACCGTAGTTCCCCTGCCAGCGTCGACCCAGCCGGTCGTCCGCCCTCTGGATTCGAAATAGCACGCGGAGAATGCCGATGGCTACCGGAATTTCTAGGGCAGCGCCCGATCTGGACCGAGAAACGTCGCGATCCAGCTTGGACTACAGTGCCGCTATTGCTGAGGCGCTCTAGTCCACGAACCGCCTGATATGATCCGTCGGGTCCACAAGGGAATCAAGGCATAGCTGTTAGCCGTACGGGATGATGCCAAGCACACACGAGAACCCGCCTTGCAGAGATGGGAGAAGAGAGCCAATGCACACCCGGTTACTGATCGGCCTTCTTGGCAACCGCGATAGCGGCAAATCGCATACTTGGAACGAATTGTTCGGCAGAACGGTCAAGAGGGGAAAACATCCCCGCCAACTGGAGCTTCTTCCAGGCGAATGCGTTGAGGTGTTTCTCGTTAGCGGGTCATTCGAAGAACGCCGAGAGTATGCTGGAGACATTGGGGATTATATAGTGCCTGTGCAAAAAGGTCATAAATCATTTCATATCAATAGGTTGTGGCCGGTTTTGGGTTGCGAAGATTGGCCCCAGGCGTATAATTCCAGGCAAAATTCAGGCGAAATCGGTCGGATGGGCGGTATCTTCGCGATGGGTCGCTCGTTCCGGCGGAGCAGAGACGAGGGCGAGGGCATGAGAACAATCCGGGAGCCGTTGGTTCGGCTTGGCGAAATTGCCATCGAGGACATTGAGATTGACGCGGTCTGCCGGGATGACATCCCGGCGGTGTTGCGGGGCATCCAGCACCTGTACTGCAACGAAGCGTTGCGCCAGCAGGTTTTCGACCTGCTGGACGCGCATTTTCTTCCGGGCGTGAACCGGGGGCTTGGGCGCCCGGGCATGGATTTGTGGCGGATTTTCGTGCTGGCGACGCTGAAGCAGGGCATCGGGTGCGACTACGACCGTCTGCAGGACCTTGCCAATCGCCACGGGACGGTTCGGGAGATGCTCGGCCATTCGGGGCTTGACGACCACCACCGGTACGAGCACCGAACGCTGGTGCGCAATGTCTCGCTGCTGACGCCGGAGCTTCTGAACAAGATCAACGAACTGGTGGTGAAGGCGGGCCACGCGCTGTTCGGGCAGGAGCCGGAAGCGCCGCTGCGGGCGCGGGCCGATTCCTTTGTGGTGGAAACCGACGTGCACTATCCGACCGACGTGAACTTGCTGTGGGACGCGATGCGTTGCCTGATCCGGGTTTGTGCGGAGCTGGCTTCAGCCTTCGGGCTTGGCGGCTGGCGGCAGAGCCGGCATCTGCGCCGGCAGGTGAAGCGGCTATTCAACAAGATCCGCAATTCCCGGCGGCAGAGGCGGCATCCGGACCGCGTATGCGCTTACCTGGTGCTTTGCCGGTCGCTGGCGGCGCGGGCGGAACGGCTGCGGCGGGAACTCGAGGCGGCCGGGGCAGAAGCATGGGACATCGATACCGTGCAAGGACTTATGGATCATGCGCTTCGCCAGATCGACCAGATCGACCGGCGGCTGCTGCAAGGCGAAGTGATCCCGCATGAAGAGAAGGTGTTCTCCATCTTCGAGCCGCATACGCGCTGGTGCGCGAAGGGCAAGGCCGGGCGCATGGTCGAACTCGGGGTTCCGGTCTGCATCGTCGAGGACCAGCATCAATTTGTCCTTCACCACCGTATCTTGTGGGAGGACGACGACGTGGATGCGGCGGTTCCGCTGCTGTCGGAGACCCTCGCCCTGTTTCCGTCGGTGCGGGGCTGCAGCTTCGACCGGGGCTTCCACAGCGCGTCCAACCGGGTGCGGCTGGACGCGCTGCTGGAGTGCAACGCGCTGCCGGCGAAGGGCACGCTTTCGCAGAAAGCGCGGGAGCGCGAGGCGAGCCCCGAGTTCGCTGCGGCGCGGCGGCAGCATCCGGCGGTGGAATCCGCCATCCACAACCTGGAATGCCGCGGCCTGGACCGGGTTCGCGCGCACGGCAGGGATGGCTTCGCTCGAACGGTCGCTCTCGCAATCCTTGCTGCAAATCTGCACCGGATTGGCCTGGCGCTGCAGAGAGCCGAGCGGGACAAGATCCGGAATCAGCGGCGCCAAGGCATCCGCCGCGCCGCCTGACTGCGGCCGGCCGAGCCAACGCCGTCGGCATGCGCCCCGGCTCTGGCCGGGGACCCCTTCTCATGGCGGAAGATCGCCGGCATCCTCGAAATTCGTGCGAAACCGGCCCCCAACCGTTCATTCACGGCGCAGGGGGCCGAATCTCGCGCCGGGCGCCTGGGCCGGTAACGTCGCGCTGGGTTCAAAACCCGGTATTTTGGCACGGACACTATATACAATAGTAACCAATCTCACTGGGACAATCTTCGATTAAGCTCCAACATTGGTCCAAAGTTGCGTTCAATCGCCTTACCAATGCTGGTGCACAGCTTCACAAAATCTCTAGTCGTCATCGTGCGCTGTTTTTGTGGTCAAGGAGTCGAGCGGCGCGGTGCAGATGGCTTGGGCGGATCGATCGCAAGGCCCGTGTAGCTGAATGGATGTGTCAAGGATGCCTTGGTGTGTAGGGGCTTGTCGTAATATGGCATAACGCCCTCCGTTCTTCGGAGAGCACGCTTAACCGAGCCGCGACAACCAGTAAAATGGTCGCGATGTTGTTCTCGGTCCGCGCTCTCTAATGTAAACGCGGTGCCACTTTCTTTGAAAAGCCGGGTTGTGGTACGCCCGGCTTTTCGCATTTAGTGGCATATGTCGTGTGGGATGCTACTTCGTTCCGCTATATCCTGCAAGAGAGCGCACGCAGACCACCCCTTGCAATTCTGGCGCATGGTTACTATAGTCCCTTTATCGAAGGGAATGCAAGATGGCACAGACAGCACCGGGAAAATCGTTTTGCAAGGGGCTTACCTTGATGGGCGCAATGCGCATGTTTCCTGATAACGAGACCGCCGAAAAGTGGTTCGAAGAGCAGCGGTGGGGAGACACGATTTATTGCCCGCGTTGCGGTTCTCTGAACGTTTATTCGGGAACCACGCATCCTACCATGCCGCACCGTTGCCGCGATTGCCGAAAGTATTTCTCGGTCAAGACAGGTTGCGTCATGGAAGGATCCAATCTTGGCTATCAGGTTTGGACACTGGCCATGTATCTCTTGCAGACTGGACTCAAGGGCCAATCCAGCATGAAGCTGCATCGTGACTTCGGCATTACACAAAAGTCCGCTTGGCATCTGGCTCATCGCATCCGCGAAGTGTGGACCGATAGCGCCAAGCCACCGTTCCCAGGGCCGGTTGAGGTAGACGAAACGGCAATTGGCGGCAAGCGCAAGAACATGCCCAAGCACAAGCGCGCCGATCTGACCGGGCGCGGAACGGTGGGCAAGAGTATCGTAGCCGGCGCGAAAGACCGAGCCACCAAGAGCGTAAGCGCAACGGTTATCGAGGCCACCGACAAGCCCACGCTCCATAGCTTTGTGTCAGAACGAGTTGCCAGTGGCGCAACCGTCTACACGGACGATAACAAGGCATACAAGGGAATGCCCTTCGACCATAGCAGCGTCAACCATGGCGCGGGCGAGTATGTCAGGGGCAACGCCCATACGAACGGCATCGAGTCCTTCTGGTCAATGCTCAAGCGAGGTTATCAAGGGACGTATCATCAAATGTCCGCGAAGCATCTGCACCGGTACGTCACGGAGTTCTCCGGACGGCAGAACAACCGTAGCCAAGACACTCTTGACCAGATGGCGGGGATGGCCAAGGCGATGATCGGAAAGCGGTTGCGCTACAAAGATTTGACGTGTTTGACAGGGCGAAAACAAGCGATTGGTATGGTGTCGTGTCCTCGTGTAGAACATATGACTGGTGCCGCCGACCGGATTCGAACCCGCAAGGGATGTTGGTTTTGGGGATTATATCGGATAGTGCCCACAGCACCCGTCACCGGCTCCGGGGCGGGCGTGGCGTACGCACCATCGCCACCGGGGCCGTGAGCATCCGAGCCAGATCGTCCGCCGTCTTCCCCTCCAGGTGGCTCACGTCGATTTCCTTCTTCATATCTGCCTTGGACGGCTGGTAGGACGACTTCACAACCTCCACACGGCGCGGCGGCCTCTTGCGTCGTTCAGTCACATCAGCCTCCCATGCAGCCAGCAAAGGCCGAGATGATGCCGCTCTTTGTTGGGCGCCGATTCATGCCCGCGCTCCTGAATCAAGGCCGTTGTCGGCGATGAGTTGTGTGTACTTCAGGCGCTTGCCGTCCATTCCGAGGACGATCGCGCCCATGATGTCGAGGGTGTCCATGTCTCGCACACTGTGCTTGCCCGCAAACTCCCTCACGTACCGGTCGAGATGCTTTTCGCTCATCTTGTGGAAGGTCCCCTGATAAGCGCGCTTGAGCATCGACCAGAAGCTCTCCATGCCGTTGGTATGCACGTCGCCACGAACATACTCCTGAGCGCTGTGGTTGACGGCCTTGTGTGGATTCGGAAGGGTTTCGTAGACCAACGCATCGTCAGTGTAGACCGTGGCGTCCAGGGCCGTGTGATCGGCGACGAAGCCGTGGATGGTGGCCTTGTTAGTGGACTCGACTGCTCGGGCTCGTACTTGGTTTGTGGTCCGGTCTTTCGCACCAACGACGGCGGTCTTGCCCACGGCCCCGCGGCCGGTGAGCTCTTCGCGCTTCGACTTCGGCATGTTCTTGCGCTTGCCGCCCATGTAGGTTTCATCCACCTCGACCGGGCCAGCGAACAACCCGCTTTCACTCTCAAACGCCTTGCGCAGCCGGTGTGCCAGGTGCCAAGCGGTCTTCTGTGTCACCCCGAGATCCCGATGCAACTTCATGGACGAAACCGACTTCAGGCTCGTCATGAAGAGATAGACCGCGAGCGCCCATTTCTGATAGGGGATGTTCGACGCTTCCATGACGGTTCCGGTCCGGACACTGAATCGTTTGCGGCATTCCTTCTCACGGCACCGATAGGGCATGGTCTTGTGCTTTGCACCACTGAGAACGTTGACGGAGCCACAATACGGGCAAGCCGGGCCGGTCGGCCAGCGGACCTTAACGAACCACGCTTCGGCCGCCGCATTGTCCGCGAACATCCGCATCGCCTCGATAAGGGTCATACCTTGGCGGTAGTGCTTGCCAGGTGCCTTGTGGGCCATCTCCACTTCCTAATCCGTTGACTTGGACCGATTTTAATAAATGGTGCCTGAATCATCAACCCCTATACGGGCACTATCCGATATAATCCCCTTGGTTTTGGGCAACAGATCCCGGGTCGTTTGGGAGACGCCCGTGTTTACCGTTTCACCACGGTGGCGCCGGTCGCACCATCTTAGGATGAGACGCTGGATTCCTTAATACGGGACGTGCAAACAGTGTCAAATAGAAACCGCCTTAATGACAAGGACTTGCGGCCTGAAAAGCGCCCAGTCGGTCGGCCACCACGTCCCATGCCGGAACCGATTCCAGACACCATTGAGAACATCGCCAAGGCGGTTCTGAACACGCCGTCACGGCGCGCTGAAGATTGGAAATATCTGAAACGGAACAGCCATGATTGAGAAAGAACAGGAACAACGTTTCACTACGGTCCTGATGGATACCGCAAGTCGAATTCAGAAATCGTGGGATGTTCGCCGAGGCCAGATTCATGGCGTTTTGGATCGAGGCGAAACGTTGGTTGAATCTTTGAAACTTATCGAGGATCTGTGCTGGTTAACCTAGAGGATCATACTACATCGGTCAGACCTGCGTCACGCAGACATTTGTTCGCCGTGAAACGGCTCCGAAGATTCTTCGGAATCGAGATCGTCTTGTGAGATTGCGGGCTGTACCATATTTGGTGCGATCCTTTTCCGGATCGCACTGGATACGCTTGTGCTTTGTCGCGCAATAATTTCACAACTTCCTTGTAATAGTCTGCCATTACGCATGGACTGTTTGATTTCTCCCAAATCGCATCTGATCAAAGATCACAGAAAAGGGTATTTCGTCGAGAGCCAGAGAAGGTTGGTTTTCCGTCAGTAGTTCGGGAATGAGTTGTCGGAGAACATCGAACATCACTTCTACGGATTTGGCCTCAGCATTCAGACCCGGAACGCTGGTTTGCGCAACATAGAACACTTGAGCATCATCGTCCCAGCGGATCGCCACATAATCTTCGTGGGCGCCTGTCTTCGTCGAACTCATCCTCATTTCCCCCCGGTTCTGCCTATGCGTATTGGATAAATTGGTCGTAATATCATTGCGATATTACGACCAATTATAGCAATAGCAAGCGCCGTATTTCAGCGACAACTCCACGCTGTGCTTTCACTATCATTAGGTCTTCTGCGGATTTTCTTCCGGCCCTTGGTTACTATTGTATATAATCCCCGAGACATTCTAGGATCACAAGATTGTCGTATTGTACTGTGTTCCTTGCGATACACCAAGGAAGTCCGCAAGACACTGAACTATCTCATAGAACACGATTTCCACATGTACATTCAATGGCTTAATCCCGGATTTCGTGACCCCCACCAGATGGACGATCATTTGGACATCGTGAACGAAGCTCTCTTGCAACCATCAACATTCACAATCCGTGATGGAAAAACCGATGCACATGAACGTGTTCGCGAGATTCGGGAGTTCATATATGGATGGGCCAAGTATCGTAATCTGATTCTCTCCTGCTAGTCTGGACTCGCTGCCGATGAATGGCACTGTCTCGTGGATGCACCGGAAGGACCATCACCCATTGGTCCGATCGGTTCGGGTTCACAAGGGGTGAAGATCGATCGTTCGTACTTTCGGTGGGCAGTCGGGCGTTGATGGCTCGACCCGCGCGTGCGACAGCCTCCGCGTCCCGCCGACCATCGTTTCTCGCGGGTGGGAACGTCCTCAACTCGCGGAGTCCGGTTTGGCACACCCTTGATTGGGGATGGCTCAGGTTTCGGTCACGACAACTAGTGAGAGCTTGAGTCCGTAGAGAAAGGGAATGCAGGGGCTCGAGGTCTCCCGCCTTCGCCCGAATGGCGTCGCGGATTTGCTCTCCGCAGCCTGCTCAGGAGTGAAGGAGGGCGAGCACCCGGCGCATTTCGTTGTGGACGATCTGGAAACCCTCATCGATTCCCATGCCGGGTCGCGCGAGCACCCATGCCGGACCTGCGCCTAGCGCCACGTTCGCTATCGCGCGCGCTGATACGTCGGTGTCCGTGCAGGAACCGCCAAGAATTGGGCGCACGCCACCCTCCCAGCACTGGCGGATTGCCTGGACGGTACGGGTCAGGGACCCCAGATCAGGCGACTTGACGTTGACCATGTCGGCGGCCTCGGCGGCAACGAAGGCCTCGATGTCGCCGGCGGTGTTGGCCCATTCGTCGACGATCAGGTTCGCCGAGCTGCCCGACCGCTTCAGCTCCCGGCGAATGGCGGCGAAACTGTCGATCTGGGCATCACGGTCGTGCAGCAGGACCGGGGTCTCCAGGCAGAGCGGGTGCGGTGAAGCGGCCTCGGCCAAGGACGCGACATAGCGCGCGATGACCGCCGGGTCGTTGGAAAAGACATGACCAAGCAGTCCATAGGTGTCGAAGTGCAACTCCGGCCGATAATCTCCGGGAGCGAAGCGCCGAATGCGTTCGACGATCCACTCCACGTAGGCGATCAGCGTCTCACCGTTGCGCCCGATCAAATCGACCGTGTTGATGAGACCGTGAGGCAGGACCTCGGCCCGCCGGGCGATCGCCTTGTCGACCGCGATATGACGATCGTCGCCGCTCTGAACGTAGATCGGGACCATGCGGACGGCGGGCTGACGGTCGCAAGCCCGGGCCACAACCGCCGCCGCAGTGCAGTGCTCCCTAAGCGCGGCCGCCTGCAGCAGAGCCTGAGAGAGGCCGTATTCGGCCGCGCTGCGGTGAAAATCATCTCCGGGAGACGGCAACGCCTCGACCCGGCCGCACATCTCCCGCCAGTCGCCGATCTCCCAGCCTTCCAGCGCCGAGGCGAAGTGTCGCAGCAGGGGCGCCTGCTGGTCGCGCGTGAAGCGAATGCGCCGACCGCCAGCCCCCGAATAGGCGACCGACAGGGCGTCTCCGACGGTGACCGCGCCATTGTCGAGCACCAGGACCACGGACGCCGCCTCGGCAGGTTCGCGAATCTCGTCGAAACCGGGCGTGACGGGCGGCCCGAGGTAGAACAGCCCATCCTTCGCGGCGCCCGCTTCGATCGCCATCAGGTCGTCGTTGTAGTAACCGCCCCAGGCGGGCACCACCAGGATCTGCTTGATGCGCATCTTCGTTTCCTGCCTGCTTTGCTGCTCCGCTTCCACGCGGCCGATTGCCGGAAATACAATTCGATATGCATGCCCGGATTCTCTAATTCGTCCCGCTCGATGATACCGGGTGATTCCTGTTGACCCAATCCAGGCGCGGATTCATTTCCCGTGGCATGAACAAACGCCGACATGGCGAGAGGCCGGGCAGGCGGGTTTCCCCATCCCGATTTCCGACAGTTTGCCGAGGCCGTGTTCGGGTTCTTCAACCAGGCCCTGCCCCGGGAACGGAAAACCATCCGCAACGGGGTCGCTGAAAGTTCTCGTATCATCACCCGTGACCCGTGCCGGTTAATCGGGTAGCACGAGTTTCGTATAGTCTTGCCTCCATCGGACGTGCGAAAGGAACGCGCCATGGCTGCCTCCAACGCGGTGTCGGGCCGGCTCTATCGGATTGAACTGAACGGTTCGAGCCGGGAACGTGGCAGACAGCACGGTCGCCTGCTTGCCGAACCCATCGCCACGGCCGTTGAATTCTATCGTCACCTGTTCCGGCGCCACCTCGCTATCGATCCGCCCGAGGTCCGGCGACGCGCGGGCCGGTTTGTCGACCCGCTGGCGGCGGCCTGCCCGGCGGTGCTGGAGGAAATGGAGGGCATCGCCGAGGGCTCCAGGCAGGATCTCCACGATGTGGTGATGCTGACGGCGCGCTACGAGATCACATTCGAGCATCTCAAGCTCGGGGAATGTTCGAACATTTTCGTCGGCTCACGCCGCTCGGAGGACGGTCACACGCTGCTCGGCGTAAATTGGGAATGGCGGCCGGAGGTGATGGCGTTCCGCGCCGTGATCACGGCGCGCTGCGACGACCAGCCGGATTACCTGGTGGTGACGGAGTGCGGCCAGCCGGGCAAGTTCGGGCTGAATGAACACGGCATCGTGGCAATCGAGACCGGACTCTCCTGCAGCGCCACGCGAGCCACCGGGGAGGTGCCCTTCGCCGCGCTGATCCGGCGGGCGCTGGCCGCCGACAGCCTCGCGGGAGCCCGGGACGCCATCCGCAACAACCCGCCCGAGGCCACGATCAATTTCTTCCTGTCCGACCCAGCGGGCGGCTGGTGCCTTGAGGCCACGCCCCGGGGCGTGTTCGAACGGGCGCTCGGGCAGGATGACGTGTTCTGGCACACCAATCATTGCCGGCTGGTGGATGAGACCTGCGAATTCGAGGACAGTCTGCTGCGCGGGGAGCGGTGGCGGCAGCTCGTGCGCCTCCCCGATCCGATCGCCCGCGAGCAGGTGGGACGCTGGCTGGCCGACATCGAGAACGGAGAGAATTCGATTTGCAAAGCGCCGGACCCGGCGCTTGCCGGCAAGGCGACCTGGTTGCAGACGCTGTGTTCGATCGTGCTCGACGCCGACGCGCGGGAGATCTGGGTCAGCGACGGCCCGTCCTTCGAGCAACCGTATGAACGATTTGGTCTCGACACACCGATGAAGCCACGTCGCGCCGGGCCAGGATCGTAAGCGGCTCCAGAGCCGGGCCGACGGCGGTTGGCATGGCCCAGGTTCCCGTCCTGGGCGCGACCAGCCCAGACCATGAACCTCAAGGCGGGACGGGCCGGAATCCGGGACGGGCGAAGCTCGCAAAAGTTTTTCTCCGCGAATTCGCGACAGGGCTGACCAAGCATCATTGGTTACGGAGCAAGCAACCACCGCGGCCGACACTTGCCTGTGATCGTCATCCCGGACCCGGACAGTCTCCAAAGACCGGCGGAATGACAGGGCTTCCGGAAGAAGACCGCCTTGCCTCCTCCGCGCGCCCTTGGAAACCGCGGGGCATGACGGAGATACGCCGCTCTCCACGGCCTGCCGGAGATCGATCCCTGCGTCGTTCTATTTCCCGTTGGTTTATTTCCCTCCGGTTCGCGGATCCCGGCGACAAAGAAACGACCCTCACGACGCACGGTCAAGCGCCTGCGCCGAGAGTCAAGCCATTCCAAAGGCGAGCAGCGGGCTGGTGGCGGGTCTTGCCGGAGCCGATCCACGGGTTCGCCGGACGTCTCCCGAGCGAAACCCGGCGCAACATGAAACCCGAACCTGCCAGGTTCCGGATTCCATACGAATTCATGGACGGAACTCCAGACAGAACCACGCAGGGTCTGATGCCCTCCCGCGTGACAGGTTTCCCACCGATTCGCGCTTCGGGCGCAGATGATGACGCCCCATTTTCCGTCAAGATCGTTGACTTGGTTTGGGTCGACAGTACTCTGCATTTTTGGCGAGGATGCCCCGCGATCTTGGCGTTTATGGCTGAAGAGTTCCTGGCGCTTTCGCGTCAGGAGGTATGGCGCAACGTGATCGACACCGTTTCAACCGGCCGGGACCTCGCTTGCACGACACGGGATGGCGTCATTCTCCGGGCCGACGTGTACCGGCCCCATGGTTCCGGTCCTTTCCCGGTTCTCCTCTGCCGCACCTGCTATGACAAGTCCCATAGCCGGTACAGCTACATGGCCTCTGAACTGGCGCGCCGCGGCTACATCGCGGTGGTCCAGGATATCCGCGGCCGGCATTCATCCGACGGCGAATGGGCTTGGCATCTCAGTCATGAAGGGCCGGAAGTCGAGCAGAAGGACGGCTACGACGCGTGCGAATGGGCAGCCCGGATCGACGGCTCCGACGGACAGGTAGGTACTTTCGGAAATTCCTATCCTTCATGGTGCATCTGGCAGATGGCGGCTGCGCAACCTCCTTCCTTGAAAGCCATCTTCACCTCTGGATTTCCGGTCACCACGCTGGAAAATTCCTGTGGCGTGTTCGAGACCGGCATCCGCCTTCGCTGGCACCACCAGATGGCGGTATCGTCACGCCGGCGCTCCGGCGACAGCGGCTTCCCGGCGACCGATGGCGAAGCGCTCCACAATTGGGATGCCCTGCTCCGCGGCAAGCATGTATGGCAACTGCCGCTCGCCGACATTCCTGATCACTTGTTCGGCCCCGACGCCGTCCGACTGCGGCAGTATTGGCGCGACATCTCCGTCGAGTTCTACAAACTGCACGAGTTGCATCCGCATGTGCGGGTGCCGACTTGCACGCTGACCGGCTGGTGGGACCGAATCAACAGCGCTGCCGATCATTTCACCGGCATGGAAGAAAACGGTCCGGTCGATCTGCGGGGCCGCCACCGTCTGATCATCGGTCCCTGGATCCATGACGTCGAGACCGAATCCATGCCGCCGCTGCCCCGCAACTACGGCCCGAACGCCCGGCTCAACTTGCCCGAACAGATCGCCCGCTGGTATGACCATGAACTCAAGGGCATGGACAACGGTCTGGCCGACGAGCCGCCTGTCAAGGTGTTCATGCTGAACGAAAACCGGTGGCGGTTTGAGAAAACCTGGCCCCCGCGCGATACGAACGCAACGGCGTATTTTCTCTCCGGGAACGGCCCGGCGAATACCGCCTTCGGCGCCGGAAAGCTGGCGACGACCGAGCCGGCGACCCTTTCCGTCGACGCATATCCCTACGATCCCGCTAATCCGGCACCGAGCCATGTCGGGGAGACCGGGCAGGCAGCGGCCTGTGATCAATCGCCGCTTCGCGACCGCGCCGACCTGCTCGTTTATCAAAGCGCGCCGCTGGAAGAGGACCTTCCCGTCCTCGGACCCGTGCGTTGCATGCTGAAGGTCGCGTCGAGCCGCGTGGACACGGACTTCTTCGCCCGGCTCATCGAGGTCGGCGACGACGGTCTGGCGATCAACCTGGCGCAGGGCATGAAGCGCATGCGCTATCGCCACGGCTACGAGCGTGAGACGCCGCTCGAGCCCGGAAAACCGGTCCGGATCGAGATTCGCATGATGATCGTCGGAATCGTATTCCGGGCCGGTTCGCGGATCCGCCTGGACGTGACCAGTTCCGACTTCCCCGCCTTCGACCGCAACCACAATACCGGTCAACCGTTTGAATTCGACGCGGAGTTACTGGTCGCCCGGCAGTCCGTCTATCGTGGAGGCGACCAGGCTTCGCGGCTCATCCTGCCGGTTCTGTCCGCGTGAGGACCACAGCGGAAACGATGAACGGCTCGACTTCGCCGGATGCGGCGTCCCCTCTTCTCAGCGTGCGCGACTTGTCGATCACGTTTCACGGCGACGCGGTGGTGGAAGCCGTAAAGCACATTTCTTTCGACATCGCTCCAGGCGAGACGGTCGGCATGGTCGGCGAGTCGGGATCGGGCAAATCGGTCACCGCGATGGCGATCCTGCAGATTCTGCCGGAATTGACGGCTCGATATCCTTCCGGCAGCGTCCGCTTCCGCAACATCGAACTCTTGGGCGCCAATCGCGAGACGCTTCGCCCGATCCGCGGCAATCGCATCTCCATGATTTTTCAGGAACCCATGTCGTCGCTCAATCCGCTTCTGACGGTGGAAGACCAGATCGCCGAAGTCCTCGTTTTCCATCGCCGGATGGACGTGCGGGCCGCCAGGAAGCGCGCACTAGAACTGCTGAAGCTCGTCCGCATCCCGGAGCCCGAGCGCCGGCTCAAAGGTTATCCGCATGAATTGTCGGGCGGTCAGGCACAACGGGTGATGATCGCAATCGCGCTCGCGAACGAGCCGGATCTCCTGATCGCGGACGAGCCAACCACGGCTCTCGACGTTACAACGCAGGCAAGCGTACTCGAACTGATGACGGACCTTCAGCAGCGTTTCGGCATGGCGCTGCTGCTGATCTCCCACGACCTCGAAATTGTGCGCAAGATGGCGCGGCATGTTTGCGTGATGAACCGAGGCGAGCTTGTCGAGCAAGGCGACGTGCGCCAGGTCTTTCTCGACCCGCAGCATTCCTACACCCGCATGCTGCTCACGGCGCAGCCGGGTGGCAGGCCGCAGGCAGTGTCGCCGGATGCCGAGCCGGTCATGTCGTCTCGTGGAATCAAGGTGCAATTTCCGATCCGCAGCGGCCTGTTCCGCCGCATCACCGGAACCTTCCCCGCCGTGGACGGCGTCGACCTCGAAGTACGCCGCGGGCAGACAGTGGCGATCGTTGGCGAAAGCGGTTCCGGCAAGACGACGCTGGGACGCGCGCTCCTGCGGCTGGTAGAAGCCGATGGCAGCATCCACTTCCGCGGCGAGGAGATATCACGCCGGCCGCTTGAGGAGATCCGGCCCCTGCGCAAACGGATGCAGATCGTATTTCAGGATCCGTTCGGCTCGCTCAATCCGCGCCAGCGCGTCGAAACCATTGTCGGCGAAGGGTTGAGAATTCAGAACATTGGCAACAAGCCGGAAATCCGCGCGCAGATGATCTGCGACGTCCTGAGCGAAGTCGGGCTCGATCCCGAGACGCGGCGACGCTATCCGCACGAATTCTCGGGCGGGCAGCGACAGCGCATCGCGATCGCGCGGGCGCTGGTCCTGAAGCCCGAACTGCTCGTCCTCGACGAGCCGACTTCTTCGCTCGACCGTTCGGTGCAATCGCAGATCATCGACTTGTTGCGCAGCCTGCAGAAACGCCACCAGCTGGCCTATCTGTTCATCAGCCACGACCTGCGTGTGGTGCGCGCCCTGGCCGACTCCATCATCGTTCTGAAGGACGGCGTTGTCGTTGAAAGCGGACCCGCCTCACGCATCCTTTCCGTTCCCGAACAGCCCTACACCCGAGCGCTTGTAAAAGCTGCGCTCGAACTCAAGTCCGTTGACAACTCCCACACGGAGACCGAACGGCTGCCCGAAGCGCCTTCCCTCACCGGGTCGGACGCTTCCCAACACTAGGAGGAAATGACAGTGAACATGCATATGCAAGAATTAAAATCCAACGGCGCCCGTTTCGCGGGCGCCTGCCTGTTGGCCCTTATGCTTTCCGTCGGAGCCGCACAGGCGCAAACCGTCACGCTCGCGCAGGGCGTGGATCCCGAATCGCTCGACCCGGCTACCGATACGCTCATCACCAGCGTCAGCGTAATGATGAACATCTATGACTCGCTGGTCTGGCGGGATGGCGATGGCAATCTCATCCCGGGGCTGGCCGTATCCTGGGAGTTCCAATCCGATACCGAAATGGTGCTCAAACTGCGGGAGGGCGTGACCTTCCACAATGGAGAGGCGTTTAATGCGGACGACGTGGTCTTCTCATACAACCGACTCTTCGACAAGGAGAACCCGAGTCCCCTGCTCTCTTCCTTGCGGGGCTTCGTGGACTCGGTGGACAAGCTCGACGACTTCACGATCCGCGTGAATATGCCGGCCCCGCGCGCAACCGTGGTGCCGACCCTGATCCGGGTACCGATCCTGCCATCCGAGACATTCGATGAAATGGGTGCGCAGGCGTTTGGCGTCGCCCCGGTCGGAACAGGTCCGTTCAAGTTCGTGCGCTGGGATCCGAACCAGCAGATCGTGCTTGCGCGAAACGATGATTACTGGCGTGGCGCACCCGATGCCGGCGAGTTCATCGTTCGAATCATCCCTGAAGATTTTTCGCGTTTCGCCTCGCTCAAGAACGGCGAAGTGGACATCATCACCAACCTCACCAGCGAACGCGTGCAGGAGATCGAGAGCGACCCGAACCTGAAGTGGGGTGGCGTGCACTCGGCGCGCAACATGTTTGTCGGCATGCAAACGAAAGAACCCCCGTTCGACGACGTTCGGGTGCGGCAGGCGATGAACTATGCGGTCGACGTGGAAGCGTTGATCGAAGTAATGATGGGCGGACATGCTTTCGGAAATGCGAGCGTGTGCACGCAGACCCTGTTCGGCGCCGTCGAAGTTGAACCCTTCGGATACGATCGGGAAATGGCGAAACAGCTGCTGGCGGAGGCGGGTTATCCGGATGGATTCGAGGTGGTCATGCTCGGTCCGGTCGGCCGCTACACGAAGGACAAGGAATTGCAGGAAGCAATTGCCGGCATGCTGTCGGAGGTTGGCGTCAAGATCAATCACGTTCAGCCGGAGTGGGCCCAGTTCATCCAGCAGTGGCTTGGCGAGGAATACCCGATGCACTTCATCGGAACCGGCAACCAGGTATTGGACTGCGACCAGCATCTCGGCTACCGGATCGATGGCGCCCGCTACAACCGCTACTACCAGTCCGACGAAATTGACGCTCTCGTGCTGCAAGAGATTTCCGAGTTCGACATTGAGAAGCGGAAGGCAATCCTTTCCGAAATCCAGCACAAGCTGCGCGACGCGACACCCTGGATCTTCCTGTTCGACCTGGAGGACCTCTACGGCATGACGGCTCGCGTCGACTGGTCTCCGCGCTCGGATGAAATGGTTTGGGCGTACGACGTGTCCGTGAACGAGTAACAGGACCTGACCGGCGGAAGGGGCGGCGCCCCGCCCCTTCCCATTGCCGGGGCGTTCGGTTCATGCTCAGGCTTCTTCTCATACGGCTGGTGCAGATTCCCGCGATCATTCTCGCGATGAGCCTGCTGGTATTCATTTTTCTCAACGCCAGCGGCGACCCTGCCCAACTTCTGATGCCGACCGAAGCGTCTCCGGCAGACATTGAAAGATTGCGCCATGCGCTGGGCCTCGACCGGCCCCTCTACATCCAGTACTGGAATTTCTTGGTCAACGCGCTGCAGGGCGATTTCGGCATTTCTCTGCGCACCCGCCAACCGGCAATCAACACCGTGCTGGCCGCCCTGCCGGCCACGCTCGAACTGGCGCTCGCCGCGATCATCATCTCGACCGTGATCTCCATTCCACTAGGCGTCGCCGCGGCCGTGAAGCGCAACACGCCGGTCGATACCGTCGCTACCGTCATTGCCGTTCTCGGACAGTCGATGCCGGTGTTCTGGCTCGGCATTCTGCTCATCCTGCTGTTCTCCGTCACGCTGAATTGGCTGCCGGTCAGCGGACGCGGCAGTTGGCAGGCGCTGATTCTCCCGGCGGTGACACTCGGATGGTACATGAACGCGCTGATGACCCGGCTGACCCGTTCGGCAATGGTCGAGGTATTGAACGAGCCCTATATCCGCACCGCGCGCGCCAAGGGATTGCCGATGCGAACGATTGTTTTCAAGCACGCGTTTCGCAACGCTCGCATCCCCATCATCACCATTTGGGGCCTGCAGGCCGGCACGATGCTCACGGGCACCGTGGTGACCGAAACCGTCTTCGCCTGGCCGGGACTCGGACGTGCAAGCATCCACGCCGTCGTCGGACGCGACTTTCCGGTGGTCATGGCAAGCATCGCGCTCTTCACGCTGATCTTTGTCGTCATCAATCTCATTGTGGATCTCGCCTACTACGCGCTCGACCCGCGCATCCGCAAGGTCTGACACAGGTGACGCGGATCAGCCTCGGTCCGAAGGGCGTGGTCGGCTTCGCGATCATGGGCCTTATATTCTTCATGGCGCTGGGCGCCGATGTCATCAGCCCCGCCGACCCGCTGTCGCAAAGCCTTCGGGCCCGCCATCAGCCGCCCTCGATCGGTTTTGCCGAAACCTCCCATTGGCTCGGAACCGACCATCTCGGGCGCGACATTCTGAGCCGCATCATCCATGGCGCACGCATTTCCATCATCGTTGGCGTCGGCGCCGTGCTGGTCTCCGGCATTATCGGAACCCTGATCGGAATCACCGCAGGCTACCGTGGCGGCATCCTGGGAGCGCTATTGATGCGACTTGCCGACATGAAACTCGCCATGCCGATGATCCTGTTCGCAATCGCATGGATCGCATTCTTCGGGCCTGGCCTGGTCAGCGTCATCATCGTAATCGGCGTATGGGGGTGGGTGCCCTATGCGCGATATGCGCGGAGCATGGTGCTCTCGCTGCGTGAAGCGCTCTTCGTTCAATCGTCGGTGGCGTTGGGCGCTTCTAGCGGCGACATCATGTTCCGTCACATCGCGCCAAACCTCATGGGACCAATCATCGTCATGGCGACCCTGCAACTGGGTGAAGCGGTGCTGCTGGAGTCCGTTCTGAGCTTCCTCGGCGTCGGCGTGCAGGCGCCGACGCCAACCTGGGGCAGCATGGTATCCGACGGCCGCAGCTATATCGACACGGCGTGGTGGACCGTGACCTATCCCGGCCTCGCCATCACCTTGTTCGTCCTGGCCGCCAATTTTGTGGGGGACACGCTTCGCGACATCCTGGATCCGCGCGCGGTGTGACGGCGGCGCCGGCCCAAACGAAGAGAAACAAACCATGAAAGAAATTTATGTGCTGGTAACCATGGATGTCGAACCGGCGCTGCCCGGCGACCGTCCCGACGCCGCGACGGGGCCGCGAAATTACGAGGAGAGCGCGCTCTTCATCGAGGCCTACGCCGACAGGGCCGGATCCCACGGCTATCCGGTTACGTTTCTGATCCATCCCGAGGTTACCCACGAGCATGCGGCGCTCTTCGACCGGCTGGAAGGCGATGGAGCCTGCCTCGGCCTGCACCTGCATCCCTGGAAATTCTCCGGCGGCCGTTACAAGGCCCATTTCGGCGGACTCACCCGCGACCAGCAACGCGACATTCTCGGCGACGCGATCGCGATGTGGTCCGAGGGAATGAATCGACGTCCGCCGTGGTTCCGCCCGGGGACGTTCTCCGCCAACGATCACACAATGCCGCTCCTCGTCGAACTCGGTTTTCGCGGCGGTTCGGTTTCCCTGCCGGGGCGGGTGTATCCCGACATGTGCGCGGTCTGGGCCGGCGCGCCTCCCGACCCGCATTTTGGCCATGCAGCGTTTCGACATCTGCCCGGGGAACTGGATTTTGTGAACATTCCGCTCAGCGTCGACATGTCCCGCATCGAGACGCGGAATGGCAATCGATTTCATTGGGACCTCAGGCCGGACTGGCAGGCTGCGGACTACCGCAGGATCGCCGACAACATCGTCGGCCAAGTCATTGCGCGCGGTCCCGCCGTTCCGGTGGTCCAGATGGTCACGCACAACGACCACGACTTTACCGACCTCGGCGACCGGGTTTGCAGGAACTATCAAACCGTGCTCGACGAAGTGAGGGAGGCATGCGGACGGCGCGGACTCGTCCCGGTCGGCGCGACATTCGCCGGTGTCGCCGAAAAACTGCGAGCAGCCGACAAGCCCGAGACCGGTTTCCGGTACGCGCACGCGTCGATGCTGAGGGGTTGAGCAGCTTCCAAGCCGGCTTCCGATCATAATTGTTCCAACTTCGAATCGTGTCCTCACGGGGCCGGCCCTGCTCGCCCCTCCGGATAGTGGAAAGTCATTCCGGGACCTCCCGCGGCCGACGGGTAGCCTGGTAGACCGACAGGACACCCCGCTGGCAAACAACGCCCAAATAGGTAGATCCATATGTGAGCGCTCGTGTTGATTGCTGGACGTATTTTCACGCTGTCTGCTGGAATGACGCCTGTCGGGGACGATTTTCCGCGGTTTGCGCTCCGGCGGTCTTGGGTTGCGGACGTTGTCCGTTGGACAATTTGATTTTTCTACTCGGAATGGAAGGCGCCGGGGGTTCGGGTCTTGAGCAGCGGTTCGCTCCAGTCTGTGGCGCCTTTGGGCCTGAGGCGGCGAATTCCGGGATCGGTTTCGGCGAGATGGTGGGCTGCGCGGTCTCCGGGGGTGTCGGCGTCATATGCGGACTTGCCCGAGGGACATTGGTTCATCCAGAGGGGGATGCGGCGTGCAAGTCCGGCGGTGGATGCGACGGTGATGGGTTGTTTTGCGAGCTGCATTGCAGCGACCTGATGGACGGCCCCAACAACGCGCCCGAGATCCGGGCGCACGGCGCGAAGCTGGAGCAAGTGCCGATCATCGAACTCCATCCCCGTTCGAAGGCGGGCAAGTTGGCGAAGCAGCTCAAGCCGACCGCGCGGAGCGCAATGGGGCGCGCGTTCCCCGAGGATGTCCGGTACCGTGAGCGCACCACCGCCTAGCGCGTTTGCGCCCGCCTTGAGGATGGGTTCGGCGGCCGCCATGCCCGGGTGCGGAGCCATGACAAGATGCTCTGCCATCTCATGTTCGGATTTCTGCCGCTGACCGTAGATCAACTGATGCGCCTGCTGCACCAAGCACGGCTTTCCGTCCTTGAATCCCGGCCTGATCCGCCTCGGTTCAACCGAGGCCTGGGAGAGGTCTGTACTCGCGGTTCCGCAACGCCGTGAAGGAGCCTGAACGCGCGAAATCCAGTGTCAACACCGGAACAAATCGGAGTCCCGGCACGCGGACAATGGGCCGCAGCTGCGAATCAGTGCCGGATTCCCCAAGAAACGCGTCCATTCATGCGTTGACGCAGTTCGAACTCATGGCCGAGCGGATTATTGCAAGAGCCTCTGATGAACGCCTTTTTCATTCTCTGACACACTCCTCGCTAATTCCGGTTCCGGATCGAGATCGCTTCTTCAACGTAATTGGCAAGATGCGTCTGAATCCAATCGTATATTTCTTGGCTGTTACTGCCCGTGGGATTGCAGCACTTTACGATAGAGGAAAGATTCTTTCCGGTCTTGCCGTCGCCAATAGCATCGAAGGGATTTTTTCCTTTGGTCGAAATCTTTCCATCACGGTTTCTCAGTCCATGGATACGAACGCCAGCGACGCCTTTCCCATCATCCCAGGATTTGATGATCTCGTGGTTGATCCACTTTCGCCCGGCCGTGTTTGCGCCAACAAGAACAACAGTACAGGAACGCACATGCATCTGATCCGCAATTCATTTCCTGAGGGCTTTGTCACCACCTTTCTTGACAGCTTCCCAGTCATTGTCAGTCGCTGGACGATTACCATCAATTGCGCCGATATTGCGGACTTGGCCTGCTCGCCAGTTATCCGGACTATAGTGGAAACTATAGAAAACTCTTCGTGCCATCGCCCATTGCTACGTTGAAAGGATCACCAAGAGTGCGATCATCATCGCCAAGAGAGAACCATAATACATGCAAACCGACCAGGACCACGCAACCTTCCAGACCGAAGCGACATTGGCGGCATGAGGTCGGTAGTCTAGATCAAAATTCTTAACCGAATCCCCAGACATAACCGCGCAATAGAGCTTTATGTAGCATCTCTCAAGGTGAAGATATCTAGCGTCCATTATCCAAAAAGCGGCGACCGGAACGCATCCTCCTAGACCCACCAGCCAGTGAGGATCATCCGACACCCCAGAAAAAACGAAAGCCGCTGTGACCAGAGACACAGCCCATGTCTTCATCTGCGCGCTGTTACCAGCCATGCGGGTAACCACGCCCTGAATCATTTTCAGATGCTCGACCTGAGTCTGCGTATCGCCATTCATGATGAGATGTTATCATCGAGCCGTACGGTAGACAAAGATGCTGGGCGGCTTAACACAGGGCTATCGCTCTTATGGGATTCTCTTCAATTCTCATCGAAAATGTAGAATCGAGGGGAGACGCGCCCTGCGTTAGCCCGGATATTTCATGCAGACGAGGCTCTTGCAAAACTCTCCAAGCGGAGGTTTTTTTGCTCGATTCAGGGGAGATTTTCAGGGACCGGCCAATCCTCCATATGGTATCATGAGTCGTCCAAACAAACCTCATGATGGAGAGAAAGGCGATGTCCCTGCACGACTTTCTATCCCGATTTTGCCCTGCGCTGCAAGCAGAGCTGCTTCCGGAGTTGGAAGACAGTCTCGGGCCGTTGGGCGAGCGCTAGGCCGTTTTTTGAGCGGGTGCTCGAGTGTGTGCGGGTCGAGCAGTATGTACGCCATGGTTTGCTGAGCTTCCGGGGAAGGCCGCGGGAAGACCCGGTGTTGTTTTTTGGAATGTTTCAACCAAGGGTTCCCGGAATATTTCGTAGCAGGTGAGAGGTTTTTTCCCACGCTTTGCCGCTTTTTTCGGAGGGCTGCGCGCGGCGTTGGCGGAACGGGGGATCTCTTTTCCGAGTAGGGGCTTATGGAGAAGCCGGGTACGGGTTTTGCGGGCAGGGCTGCCGGGGAGAAGGATAGCCTGGAGCAGCAGCAGCCCGGCGGGTTTCTTTCCAGGCAGGTTTTTCCAAGCAGGGTTTGTTTCCCGGCAGGGCTGAGCGTGCTCACATAGATTGATTCCCGATCGGGCGAATCCGATCGGATTCCGTGCGTGAATGTCGATTGGTCCCCCCGGGGAGCTTGCAAGAGCGTCCCCGGTAGGGATTTTCTCTTGTTGGATCAAACGAGAGAAGAATCAATGTTGCCTGGAACCCTCATCGGCGCCAGTGAGTGGGCGCTTTTCACCCGGATTGACGCGTCGGTCGCGGAGGACTTCCGCCAGGCGGGCTGCGGCTGCTGCGGGGGGCGGCTTCACGTTGCGGATGATGCGCGCAAGCCCCGTGGCCTCGGCTTCCGCCGGGGAGAGGGCTTCACGCGGTTCAGCTTCTGCTGCGGTTCGGAGGGCTGCCGGCGGCGGTCGACGCCGCCCTCGGCGCGCTATTTCGGCTCACGGGTTTCCGCCTCCGGATGCTTTCCGGTGGTTTCGGCGCTTTCCTGCGGTTGCAGCGCGGCGGCGGCGGTTGAAGGTGCGTCCGGTTGTGAGCGGCTTCGGGCCTGGCGGAGCATCTCGTTCCAAGTCCTTGGCGCCGGCGGGGCGGCGGCGCTGGACCCTGGGGTCGCTTCTGGCGAGGGCTTCGGCGGCGGCCTCGCCGACGCTGTCCGAGTCGTATCCACAGATGTCAAATCGCGTTCAATTTTGACCCATCTTCCGGGGCTTCTTCTTCTCAGTAGAATTTTCTGACCGGATTTCCGGACTGTTCGGACCTGGGCGATTGCTGGAGGGAAGAGATGGCGATTGATCCGGGTGGTGGCTGGCGTTCTGTGGCGGCGTCGGTTCGGAATCTTCCGCTTGCCGGGGTTGCGGTTTCGCTTGGCTACCGGCGGGACGGGTTGGACCGGTCGTGCTGGAAGCGTCCGGGTTCGGTGCTGAGCCTGAACGGCGCGAAGTTTTTCGACCATTTGGCGGGTTCCGGCGGCGGCGGCGCGATCGACCTTGTGATGCATGCGCGGTGTTGCGGTTTCCGCGATGCGGTGTCGTACTTGGCGGGGCGCGGGTTTGCGGCGCCGGTTGTAGAGGATGGTTCGGGCGGGCGGGCCGAAGGGGATTGCCGGGCGGCTTTCTGGCTGCCGGAGCGGGCGGACTCTTTCTGGCCGCGTATGGGGGATTGGCTTGCGGCGGAGCGCGGCCTGGATGGCTGCCTGCTGAATCGTTGCTGGCGGCGGGGGAATGGGGCGCGCTGCTCGGCTTCGACCGTTGCCCGGAAGTCAAGATGTTGCGCCGCAAGCTGCGGGCTTTCAGCGCCGATGAACAAGCGGTTGGGGCGTGGCAGGGGGCGCTGACCCGGGATTGGGCGGCGCGCGACCCGGAACTGGCCGCAAGCTTGTGCGTGGATGGCCACGTCAAGGTCTATGCCGGGCGCAAGGGCCTTCTTCCCAAGCACTTTGTTTCGCGTCAGAAGCTCTGCCTGCCGGCGGCGACCAGCTATTGGATCCACGCGCTCGACGGCGCGCCCTTCCTTTGCCTGCACCAAGAGGTCGATCCCGGAATGGTGCGGATCCTACGCGAGACGATTCTGCCGGAACTGCGCGAAATCGGCATGCTGCCCGCCGAAGCCAACCCTGCGGCACCCGCGTTGACCCTGGTGTTCGACCGGGAGGGCTGGAGCCCGGCGCTGTTCCGTTATCTCGCTTCCTGCGGCATCGCCTGCATCACCTGGCGCAAAGGCCGCAAGCAGCCCGACTGGCCGGCCGACGAGTTCAGCCAGCACGCCGTGCCCTTGCATGGGCCGGGCGGCATGCGCGAGGCCCCGGCTCTTCTCGCCGAGCGAACCGTCACACTCCCCAACGGCCTCGCCGTCCGCGAGATCCGGCGGCTGACCGCGAGTGGCCATCAGGCGCCGGTGATCACCACCCATCCCGGCATGTCGACGGCGGACATCGCCGGCGCCATGTTCTCGCGCTGGTCCCAGGAGAACTGGTTCAAGACCATGCGAACCGAATTCGATCTCGACGCAATGCCCGAACACGCGCTCGCCGCCGTCGACGACGACACCCAGGTGGTCAATCCCGTCCGCCGCGCCCTCGACAAGGCCCTGGGCCGCCTGCGCGGCAAGGCGACGGTGTTGCGCAACCGGCTGTTCAAGGCTGGCAAGCGGCCCACAACGGACGCCCTGCTTGCGCAACTCGCCGAGGTTGAATACGAGATCGGCGAACTGGCCGGAAAACGCCGCTCAATCCCCAAACATGTCGCCGCCGGAAGTCTGGATGAAACGCAACGCCTCGATGCGCTGCCCGAACCCATGCGCCTGTTCTGCGACACCCTGCGCATGATCGCCTATCGAGCCGAAATCGCCGTGATGCCCTGCATCGCCGAGGCCCAGGGAAACAAACGCAACCCACGCGCCGCCCTCCGCGCCCTGTTCTCCACCGAGGCGACCATCCTGCCAGACTACGCGCGGAAAACCCTCACCATTCGCATCCTGCATCTCGCCAACAAGGCGCACTCCCGTCATCTCCGGCCTCTCCTCGAAACCCTCAACGAAACCAAAACCGTATTCCCCGGGACCGACCCCACAATGGTGTACGAACTTGCGTCCGACAGCGACAATCCTTTCGAACTCGTCGAACCCGCCGTTCCTGCGAAATAGCTCATCACAAATGGTATGGGGTCAGGAAGTCAGCACTTCCCCGGCGACCGTGTGAAACCATGCCGACGGCACGATTCACCCCTCGGAGTTCGCCTCCTCCGGCGCCTTTCCACCGCACCGGGCGATCGCCCGACTTGTTCCATTTTTTGCAAGACTCATCGGGAACGTGCGAAGGCATTTTTCGAGCTGAACAGCAGGATTTCTTCTGCGTCCCGAAGCCTTTTGTTCCTGCTGACATCGCGATCGATCAACGCTTTTCCGGCGAATCCCTTCAAGTCAATTATTGACAGAATGGAAAGTGCCCCTATGTAGCGATCTAATGGACGCGAGTCCGCAAGCCGCAATACATGTGGCTAGTAGTCGGTGCGGTAGCCTCAGGAGCGAGAACGTGAAACGCACTTTTCAGCCGAGTCGCCTGGTCCGCAAGCGCCGTCACGGGTTTCGCGCTCGCATGGCGACCAAGAACGGTCGCAAGATTCTCAATCGCAGGCGCGCGAAGGGCCGCAAGCGACTTTCCGCCTGAACCCGCCGCGCCCCAACCCGCCGCGCGGGCAGGAGTAAACTCCCTGCCGGGGCGCAATTGGAGCGTCCTATCGCAACCCTGATCGTGACAATGAAGCATCGCCGCAGTTTCCTAGCCGCCGCCCGCGGCCGCCGCGCCGTGCGGAAGGGCCTGGTCTTGCAAGGCCGGCACCGCGCGGACGATGCGCCGGGCGTTGTCCAGGTCGGCTTCACGGCGTCTCGAAAGGTCGGCGGGGCGGTAGTCCGGAATCGGGCGAAGCGCAGGATGCGCGCCGCCGCGAATTTTGTTCTGCCCGAGGGCGGACGTGCGGGTTGGGACTATGTGCTGATCGCCCGTCCCGGAGCGACTGCGGGACGCCGATTCGAATTCCTGACCAACGATCTCATGAGCGCGGTCAGCGAAGTGCACGCAGATACCCGGCGAAATCGGAAACACGGATGATGCCTGACCGGAGAATGCGGAACCTCGCGGCGCGTATTTTGGCGTTACCCGTACTGGCTTACCGGTCGGTGATCTCCCCATTTCTGCCGACCGCCTGCAGATTCCAGCCTACTTGTTCGGAATACGCGCTTATCGCGCTCCGCGAGCACGGCCCGATTCGGGGATCCTGGCTGGCGATCCGGCGGCTCCTCCGGTGCCATCCCGTTCGGTTTCTGGGCGGCGGCGAAGGCTACGACCCTCCCCCCCGCTGCCGGGAGACCGGGCGATGATGAAGGACGAACAGACCCGGAACCTGCTGATCGCAGCGCTGCTGAGCTTCCTTCTCATTGGCGTCTGGTCGATCTTCATCGATCCGCCGCAGGTGCCGGTGGAGACGGAATCACCAGTTGAAGACACTGCAGCGACCGAAGCGGCCACCCCCACCGAAGTGACGGCGCCCGCCGCGAGCCTCGGGGAGGCGGAGGAAACGGCGATCGCGCCCGTCGAGACTCGCATCCGGATTTCCACGCCTTCGCTCTTCGGTTCGGTCTCGCTCCGGGGCGGCAGAATCGATGACCTTTCACTCGCGAACTACCGAGAGACCATCGAGTCCAATTCGGATCCGGTCCGGCTTCTCTCTCCGTCGAGTGGGTCCGCTTCGTATTACGCCGTCTACGGCTGGGTTCCTCGCTCCGGCACGGCGGATACCCCGGGGCCCACAACGGAATGGACCAAGGTTTCCGGAGATATCCTGCAACCCGGCCGGCCCATCACGCTGGAATGGAAGAACGGCGACGGGCTGACTTTCGAGCGCCGCATCGATGTGGATGACGGCTTTTTGTTCACTATCGAGCAAACCGTCCGGAATAACGGCGCGTCGGCTGTGACGCTGGCGCCTTACGGGATCATTGCGCGCCATGGAGAACCGGAAACCGTCGGCTTCTACATTCTTCATGAAGGCCCGCTCGGCATGTTCGACGGGCAGCTCAAGGAACTCGACTACGACGACCTCACTGATTTCACTCCATTGCCAAACGAAGGCGGTCCCGCAGAGCGGATCGACGTCGTCTCCAATGGCTGGCTCGGCTTCACGGACAAGTACTGGATGACCACGCTGGTCCCGGCTTCCGGACAGCCGTTCACTGCGGTGTACAAGTCTGCCGTTTCGCGCCGCGGGCCGATCTTTCAGACCGACATGCGACTGCCGGCGATTACCGTTCAGCCCGGAGAAACGGCCACCGCCTCCACATACCTCTTCTCGGGGGCCAAGGAGGTTGCCACAATTCGTGGATATCAAGATGAATTGGGGATCGAACGCTTCGAGGATGCCGTCGACTGGGGCTGGTTCTTCTTTCTAACCAAGCCAATTTTCCGGTTGCTGCTCTGGGTGCAGGGCTATGTCGGCAACATGGGGTATTCGATCATCCTCCTCACCTTCCTGGTGAAAGCCGGGCTCTTCCCGCTCGCCTTCAAGTCCTACACGTCGATGGCGCGGATGAAAAAGCTGCAGCCGGAGATGGAGAAGATCAAGGAACGCGTGGGGGACGACCGTTCCAAGCTCCAACAGGAGATGATGGGGCTTTACAAGAAGGAAAAAGTCAATCCCGCCGCCGGCTGCGTGCCTATTATCTTGCAGATTCCGATTTTCTTTTCGCTCTACAAGGTGCTCTTCGTCACGATTGAAATGCGGCATGCGCCTTTCATCGGCTGGATTCGCGATCTGGCGGCGCCCGACCCGACCACCATGTTCAATCTCTTCGGCCTCATCCCCTGGACGCCGCCGGAGATTCTGGGAATCGGCTTCTGGCCGATTTTTATGGGCGTCACCATGTGGCTGCAGATGAAGTTGAACCCCGCGCCGACCGATCCCATCCAACAGAAGATCTTTGCCTGGATGCCGGTCATGTTCACGTTCCTGCTCGGACGCTTTCCGGCCGGGCTGGTCATTTACTGGACCGCGAACAACCTTCTGACCCTGTCCCAGCAATATGCGATCATGCGAAGCCAGGGCGTGGACGTGGACCTCTTCGGCAATATCCGCACCAGCTTCCAGCGAAAGGGGAGCAGCGGGCCGACGAGGGGAACGTGAACGGCAATTCCGCCGAACCGGCGACCGAAGCAGGCAGAAAGCTTTTCGCAGCATCCTGCACATTCGAACGGAGCGTCGTGCACATGGACTCCTTGCCTGGTGAAGAACGGGTGGAAGTCTGCTTCGCTGGGCGCTCCAATGTCGGAAAGTCTTCTCTCCTGAACGCGCTCCTCGGCCGCCGCGCCCGCGGCCTTGCGCGAACTTCCGCGAAACCCGGGCACACGCGGCAGCTCAACTTCTACGACCTCGATGGCAAGGTCTGGCTCGTGGACCTTCCAGGGTACGGATATGCGAAGGCCTCCAAGACCGAAGCCCGGGCCTGGCAGCGCCTGACGAATGCGTATCTGGCGGAACGCCGGGGGCTAGGCAGGGCCTATGTTCTCATCGATGCGCGCCGCGGAATCGGAACTGCCGACCACCAGTTCATGGACAAGCTCGATGCCGCCGGCGTCAGCCATCGCTGCGTTTTGACCAAGATCGACAAATTGGCTCCCGGCGACCAGGGCACGATTCTCGAATCCCTCGCTCCCGGCCTGTCACAGCATCCCGCCGCGCATCCCCATCCTCTCGCCACCTCCGTGCGGGCGAAAGAGGGCCTTGAGGAACTGCGCGCGGACATCGCCGTCTTGGCCGGACTGGCCTGACGGGGTAGGCTCGCTCCCTGGAGACTCCACCCATGGCTCGAAACGCATCTCCCACCCCTCCGGGGTCGCGCCAACGCGATTGGGCGCGGACGGCGGCGACACTCGCCGAAGCGCTGCCGCACATCCAGGCGCATGAGGGCCGAATCGTCGTGATCAAGCTCGGAGGCGCGACGATCGATGACGAGGGGGCGCTGGCGCGTTTCGCGCTCGACGTGACGCTGCTTCGCCAGTGCGGAGTGCGGCCAATCGTGGTGCATGGGGGCGGACCGCAGATCGGCGCGATGCTGGACCAGTTCGGGATCCAGAGCGAATTTGTCGGGGGGCACCGGGTCACGGACGCCCGCTCCATCGAAATCGTGGAAATGGTGCTGGCGGGAACCGTCAACAAGCAGGTCGTCTCGGCGATCCACAAGCAGGGCGGACGCGCCGTGGGGCTTTCCGGCAAGGACGGGGGGTTGATGCGGGCAGAGCGGCGGCTGGGCGCGGACGGCAGCGACCTGGGATTTGTGGGGACGCCGGCCAAGGTCGATGCGAGGGTGCTGGACGGGTTCCTGGAGTCGGACTTCATCCCGGTGATCGCACCGGTGGCCTGGAGCAAGGACAGCGCCACCTACAACATCAACGCGGATACGGCCGCAGGCGCGGTGGCGGCGGAGATGCGGGCGGCCCGGCTTCTTCTCCTGACGGACGTGGGCGGTGTGCTCGGTCCCGATGGCGAGATCATCCCGGAACTGACTACGGATGCGGCCGAGGCGCTGATCGACGACGGCACGATCGCGAAGGGAATGATTCCGAAAGTGCGAACCGCCGGGGATGCGGTGGCGGCAGGGGTCGAGGCGACGGTGATCCTGGACGGGCGAACGCCGCACGCGACGCTCCTGGAACTTTTCACGGATTACGGCGCCGGAACCCTGATTGCCGCCGGCGAATTGCGCTGACGCCGGTCAAGCGGAAGCAGAGGGCCGCTTGCGCACTTTTTCAAGCCAGTTGGAGAGTGCGGCGCAATCCTCCGGCACGGGAGTCTTGCTTACCCTCATGAAATCCAGTCCCACCTGGGCGGTGATATCGGCGATCGTGTAATGGTCCCCGGCGATATAGGGGCTGGCGGCGAGGCGCTCGTCCAGCCTTCGCATGGCGGCGTCGAGACGCGGGCGATTGCTCTCGCCCCATTCGGGGACCTGGTCCTCGAGAACCGCCATCCTGGGATTGAGATGGCGGATGACGGCGGCGACATGCAGCCAGAGGCCAAGTTCCACCCGCCGGTGCCACATTTCGATGGTGGCGGCCTCCAGCGGATCCTTGCCCATCAGGTTCGGTTCCGGGTGCAGAGCTTCGATGTAGCGACAGATTGCGATGGATTCCGTGAGCACGGTGCCGTCTTCAAGCTCCATCGCGGGAACCGCAGGGGCGCCCGCCCATGCGAGATATTCGGGCTTCCGGTGATCGCCCTGCATGATGTCGATCGACTCGCGAGGGATTTCTACACTTTTTTCGGCAAGAAATATCCGAAGCCGGCGAGGGTTAGGCGCGGGCGGGGTTTCGACTATTCGTACTGGCTTGTGTAAATTCAATGCTGGCTTCCATCGCTGCTCTGACGATTCCTTATAGGTTTTAGCTGACGCGTTTGTATAGTCGAACAATCGAAAGAGAATTGGTATCTCTGAGTTCCCGGTTACCACAATTCACGGTTGGTTCGAAGATCATTGTGAATAGGACTCGAGAAACGCCCTGACATCTGGATCCTTGCGAAAACCAGCCCGCATCCCAAGCCATTGCCGACTCGAAGCGATTTTCTCCGAGAAGGTTTGGATTCAAGGCGGTTAAACCTTCCAAATCTAGTTTGTCGTTGTTTGTTTGGCGAGGTGCAGGTGACGTGCGGTGTTTCCTGCGACATAAGCCTGTTATGCCACTTGGGAGATCTTGGACATAATTATTCGATCCGCCTGTTTCAAACAGAAAAAATCTGGAGATACCTGAAATGACAATCTTGGGAGACAGAGTTCGTGAGTGCCGAAAGCGGGTAGGTCTTTCTCAAGCTGCCTTAGCCAAGAAGCTTGAAATTTCACGGGGAGCTATTGTGGGTTGGGAACAAGGCAGAACCAGTCCAACTCCGCCGAATAAGGATCTACTAAGGGAAGTCATTGGACTCGAAACTCCGTTATCCATTGGCGAATAGCCGCGTAGGGCCAGAGAAGAAGCAAATGTGAACCAGCAAGAACTGGCCCGAAACTCCGGTATATCGTTGGCAACGATAAGAAACATCGAAACATCGAAATGGGAATCAGTGAGAATCCTGCCAAGAGTACAATGACGAAGTTGCAGAAGGCACTGAGAAGATACGTTCCAGACGAGATTGTTAATGCATCGAATGAGGAGAGCAAGATAGAGGGAATTGGGATACTGACAAATTTTGATCCTGCTGAGACCGCAAATGCCGAGTGGCCCAATGTTGCCGGTGTGTACGCCTTGTACGATGTGAGTAAGCGCCCGATTTATATTGGACAATCAAAAATCATTGCCACGCGGTTACGCCAACACTTAGAAAAATTCTGGTACAGGAAACCATTCGTTAATTCTGCAGCATATGTGAGGATTGAGGACGAGACTATGCGCAGAAGAATCGAACAAGAATTGATAAGGTACCTCAATTCGCACGCTGCAATAAACTCCCAGCTCGCTGATCATTAGATAGCGGTGCGTGCGACTTATGAAATTTGTTCGCTGAATCTCTGCGTTCGCAGACTCTGAATTTCGCGCGAAGTTGCCGCCCGCTCATTCCAGTTTTCGGACATTGATTTGGTCTTTCGACGCTACTTACCAAGGTTCCACCTGCGTTACCGACTTACAGGCCCGTTCAAATTATCACTAAGATTTGGCCTCGGGACGACCCCGGGGCCATTGTCCACATTCGCGCATGGAGATTGTTCAAGCGTAGAAAGCAAGTTCTGTTTCCTGACTGCCTCCAAAACAATACGAACGGATGTGATCATTCGGTTTGCCTGGAACGCGGTGTGTCTCTATACACGATCAGTCACTGCAAAACTCTCAGGCATTACGTGCTCCAGCATCGCCACCTGCTCGGAATTGAAAACCTTTCTAGAGAGGAAATTCTTGGCATTCTAGATTTGGCGACAGTCTACGCGGAACGTAATCGGCGACAGGATAAGAAAAGTTCCGATCTTCGAGGACTTACGCAAGTAAATCTCTTTTTCGAAAGTTCGACGAGAACTCGTGCGAGCTTTGAACTCGCGGGCAAACGACTTGGCGCCGATGTTCTGAATCTCCCTGTCGCACATTCTGCAATCAAGAAGGGCGAAACCCTCGTGGATACCGCCCTGACCATGAATGCGATGAACCCCGATATCCTGGTTTGCCGGCATCCATGCTCCGGTGCCGTAGCCTTGCTCGCCGATAAGGTCAATTGTTCAGTAATCAATGCCGGTGATGGCCGACATGAACACCCCACTCAAGCCTTGCTAGACGCGTTAACCATTCGCCAGCGAAAAGGGCGGCTCAGCGGCCTGACGGTAGCGATTTGCGGTGATGTGTTGCACAGTCGAGTCGCACGCTCGAATATCATTTTGCACGACTATGTCGGCAACCGGGTTCGTGTGGTCGCGCCGCCGACCCTGGTTCCACCGGACGCCGAGCGGCTGGGAGTAGAAGTATTTCACGACATGCAGCGGGGCCTTCAGAATGCCGATGTCGTAATGATGCTTCGGCTGCAAACCGAGCGAATGCAGGGATCATTCGTACCATCCATTCGCGAGTATTTTCACCGATTCGGACTGGACAACCGAAAACTCTCCAATGCGGCGAAAGATGTAATCGTCATGCATCCTGGTCCCATGAATCGCGGTATTGAAATCGATTCTGCACTCGCCGACGACATTAACAGGTCGGTTATCCAGGAACAGGTGGAAATGGGCGTCGCCATACGAATGGCGATTCTGATGTTGCTTGCCCCAAAGCTTTCGCGGCAAACTAACGGGGAACCAAAGTCTTGAACGCTCCGCGCGTTCATTACGCCAATGCCCGGCTGGTCGATCCCGCGCGAGATTTGGACGCGCCTGGCGGGTTGGTGACGGAAGGTGAAAGAATTCTTGATGCGGGAGAATCGCTTTTTCGCTCTGGAAGTGTGGCCGATGCAAACGTGATTGACTGCGAGGGACACGCGCTCGCCCCTGGGATCGTGGATATGCGCGTTTTCATTGGCGAGCCCGGCGAACGTCACAAGGAGAGTTTTGGTTCCGGTAGCCGGGCTGCGGCAGCGGGAGGCGTCACAACGATTGTGGCGCAACCAGACACATCGCCACCTCTCGACGAACCCGAAATATTGGAGTTCGTGTTGCGCAGATCCGCAACCGCGAGCCGCGTTCGAGTTTCGCCAATGGCGGCGCTCACCAAGCGGCGAGAAGGACGCGAGATGACCGAGTACGGCTTCTTGCTGGACGCTGGGGCTGTCGCGTTTACCGATGCCGACCGAGCGA
Organism: Rhodobacterales bacterium; assembly: GCA_965219495.1. Lineage (GTDB taxonomy): Bacteria > Pseudomonadota > Alphaproteobacteria > Rhodobacterales > CAZPXZ01 > CAZPXZ01. Next base: position 3,415,493 of record OZ244777.1, on the reverse strand, counting down.
TTACGGACACGACCGTATTCCGCCGCTGCTTGTCTTATGCCCATTCTCTGGATGCGCTCGTTGTTCACCACATACAAGAACCGTTTCTTTCGGCGGAAGGATGCGCAACCGAGAGCCTGTTTTCTTCGCGTCTCGGAATACCGGCCATTCCGACACTCGCCGAAACCATGCAATTGGAACGTGACCTCCGGTTAGTGGAATTGACCGGCACCCAATATCACGCGGACCAGATCAGCACCGCACAAGCGCTTGAACCCTTGCGCCGCGCCAAGGACGCGGGATTGCCCGTGACCGCGGGAGTTTCGGCAGCGCATTTGGCTCTCAATGAACTTGACATCGCGGATTACAGGACATTTTGCAAGATCGTACCCCCGCTCCGAAGTGAAACCGACCGAGCGGCAGTGGAGGACGCGATCGCAGAAGGACTGATCGATGTGATTGTCTCTTCGCACAGACCTCAAGACGAAGAATCCAAGCGGCAGCCCTACGAACTTGCAGAACCAGGCGCGGTGGGGCTCGAAACTCTATTGCCTGTATCACTTCGTTTGTTTCACGAAGACCGAATTAGTCTGCCCAAGATATTCGACATGATTTCATTGACACCGTCCAAGCTCTTGGGCCTCGAAACCGGACGCTTGGACGCGAATTCTCCCGCCGATTTGGTACTCTTCAACCCAAACGCACTTTGGGTGCTGGACCGTTACGATTTGCACTCAAAGAGCAAAAACAGCCCGTTCGACGAAATGACATTGCATGGCCGTGCCCTGCGGACCATTGTTGGTGGTGAAACGGTGTACGATCGGAATTCTGATGAAGGGCGGACAGCAGCATGATTCCTGACATTCTCGGTTGGGAGCGCGCGTTGCCCTACTTAGTTGCAGCGTTTGTCGGAGGCTACGCGGTAGGGTCGATTCCGTTCGGACTCTACGTCACACGCATGTTCGGACTTGGCGATGTTCGAGAGATCGGATCTGGAAATATCGGTGCTACGAATGTACTTCGGACTGGGAACAAGGTCGCGGCGGCGGCAACGCTTGTCTTGGATTTGCTGAAGGGACTGCTTCCGACACTCTTGGCAGCGGAATGGGGGCCGCTTGCGTCAGCGGCTGCCGGGGCAGGTGCGGGAATAGGCCATTGTCTGCCCATTTGGCTCCGTTTCCGGGGAGGAAAAGGTGTAGCTACATCATTTGGCGTGTTGATTGGGTGGAATTGGGCAAGTGCGGCTCTGGCTGTGCTGGTGTGGCTCATATTGCTTTTGTTGTTCCGCTACGTGTCACTCGCTTCGATCGTCGGTGCTCTCGCGGCGCCGGTCGCGCTAGCTTACTACGAGGAATGGGACTTCATGCCAGCGGCACTAGTAATTACGGTACTTGTGATTGCACGACATACGCCCAACATCCGCCGACTATTTCTTGGATCTGAATCGAAACTCAGATTTGGGTCAGCTTCTGGTCAACAAGACACAAGAGAAAGAAGCAATTCATAAATAGCTCGATGCTGCCACGTACAATTTGCGATTGCTGTTGAGATACTTGCGTCCTCTTGCATGGATGCACCGGCAATCGCAAGAAAAGAATCGTTCATCATGTACACGGATTTGCGGTCTTGCATTCAGCTTTGTGCTTCAACGTCGTTCGCCTCGCTGCGGGTCCTGGCGGGAATTGCGAATCGGCCGAGGCAAATCATTGGTTTCGGGGAAGATGACAGGATAGGGAAGTTTCCCCTCGCGGTTCCTGCGAGGCGGGCGAGAGATGCTCTGCTGTGGCGATTGTTCCGTTGGAGGAAGCGTTTTCTTTATGGCATTGGCGAAACTTGAAGCGCTTGTTTCGACCGGATGTAATTGGAAGCAACCTGATCGACGCGGCGCGGAACGAATTTGCCCGGTTAAGCGGATTTTGGCAGCGTAGATTCGGACCGCGGCGAATTCAGGGCGGCGCACAGGGCGTCCTATTGGCGCGACGCGGAATGGCGATAGGCCTGTTGAAGGCGAGGGAACCGTCCGAGATGGCGGACGATTGAATTGGCAGCGTTGGCGGAGCGGGTGGTGGATGTGCGTTCGGCGTGGGTCTTCATCATAGACAAATTCCCGGACGTGGTGGAGCCAGGCCTCAATTCCTCGGTGACACCCCGGACCAAGGCGAGCAAGCGATCCGGTCTGGCCTGCCATGAGGACAAAGAAGCGATGCAGTAGTCGGTGTCGGTAGTAATCTAACCGGGCTTGCGGGTGCGCTAGCGGCCCAGATGCGCACGGCTCGCTTGCTGAACGCCAAACGACAGTGATCTTTCCAATTTTTGCCGATGGCATCGACGGCGGGGCATCGGTAGAATCCGATGCGGCCGAGGTGCTTGTTTCGACTTCGGCGCATTTCCGGGTGGCGCATTCGTTCAGTCTCGGTCGATGGGGTGGGGTTCCTTGAGGAGTTCCGGCTAGCTGAACTTGGCGCAGTTATGACGTAGCCGGCCTTGTGTTCCTCGACCCGGCCGCGGACTGTCTCGTTTTGCGGTTCAGTTCGCATTACCCTCGTGGAACGCAGTATTATCCAGCGAGATATGGCTTCCCCTTGCCAGTGCCGTCCAGCTTCCTGACTTTGTGATTGACCTGCTTGCGGCGTGCGGTCGCCGCTTCAAATTCCTTAGCCACAAGGTCTGCCCCTGCTCGATTATCGCTGCTCCGAAACTGAGAAACGAAGAATTTTCCGCATCCGTGCGCCGCCGTCTTTGCTCGCCTCGTCGGCCGGTAGCAGAAGATACACTTGGTATTTGCAGTGTGTGGCCGCGTTCCTCTACACGACACCGGTAAGTTCCACGTGCTCTTCCATGGAGAAGTCACCAGGTGCAGATTCCTGCGCTTATCTAAACATGGCCTGCCTACATCCGCCCTGCCGACTGGGCAAAGGAATTATTCAACCAGAGCGGAGACCGTTTGCGGATCGCGAACCGGCACTTTGCTTGTGTTGGTGCCGGCATACAAGAAACTGCGCCAGATGCAGGCCAGCACTCGCACGCGATCAGGCGTATACCAACCACGTCAATTCAAGGATGACGAATCACAAGTTGTCGCGCTACGCGAAACTGGAAAATCCAGCACGTACCTCGAACTCTCGAATAAGCCGTTCGGCCTATACAAATGGTTTGCTCAGGGACTCAAATTGCAGCGGGCCTACAAATCAGCGTTGTATTCTTTTTTCACATCTAACGTCTTGACAAATCTCACCGATTCTCTGGTGAATCTAAAAAAATGTTGTTCTTCTGGCTTGACATATCTCCAAGATCGGGGGACACTGAAATTTGCGAACTCCTTTCTTAATGTACTTAGGCCTATCGATTCCCCGTATTTCCAAACATCCGTAATCTCTAATGCAAAGGCAATCGAACGCCCGCCGAAGTACGCATCGAATTCTCCCTTGTCTACGCTCGCAAGTTCGGATACATCTTTCCAAATTGTTTCCGGCTCCCCGCGCCACACCTGCCCAACACGAAACCCTCCCCGCAATTCCCTAATGGGGCTAGAAACGTAGACATACACGCTTCGATTTCCGACATGTGACATGATGCGCCGACGAAGCTCGGCCTTCTTAATTCCCTGAAATATTAGGTCGGCATATCCAGGCTTTAACGAAAAGAGCACAGGGGCAGTTACGGTATTCATGACGAATCTGAAAAACCATGCCGAAGAACATTCTGAAATGTCTCCGCAGATACTCTAGAGGGAGACTGAAGTACGAGGCTAGTCTCGCTTTCTACGGCAATGTTCCGCAGCGCATTTAGCGAAATTGGTTTACGAAAGGGAAACGAATGTGAGAACTTCAGCGCCATGAGTTCTCGCGATATATCTCCTTCGCACATCTCAAAGAGGTTTGTCCAGTCCAAAATTCCAATCTTCTTGAACTTCCGAAGAAGTTGCTTTGGAGAGCCTATTTCAACGGCATCGAGATGAGATACGGCCACAACTTCCTTCCTCGGCGCGCTTACATACCACAATATACGCCCCGGCGACTTCAGCATGATGTGGTGAGTCTTTCTCTTGTAATACACATTCTCCCACCGTAACAACACACTCGTATCGCCCCCAAATAGATCTCTTCCTGATTGGTCGATATCGAAAAGACTGAGAGCGAAACCCGGAAGAATGGGCATCATATAGAGATTTTCGCAAGCGTTGAGGCTTACGGGTGAGCACTTTCGTTCGAGCGCCTGAACGGACAATTGCCCATAATAATCCGTGGATTCAGAACATATTTCAGAAATGCGAGCCAGTAATTCGTCTCGAGTCTTACAATCAGCAAAGCAAAACCTGATGAATCCATCGCTACATTTCGTAAATCCCATTTCCAACAGATCCGCAGCAGAACCTACCTCTTTGGTTCCAGTCGCGCTCTGCAATTTCACTCCCCCTAATTTTCTTTCAATAGCCCTATTAATTGTGTTTGAAATCATGAAACGTTCAAAAAGCGCTTGATTGGAAGAATGCGCCACCCTGCTCAACGGTGAAACCAATATCCTATTGGCGTTGCTATAAACAATTTGAAAACCGATTATTTCGTTATTCGAGCACAGAAGTTCGACTTCATAAACGTCGGGACGAGCAAGAAAGGAGTTCAACTTTTCGCTGAATGGTCCTTGCCTTTCGCCTTGGCAGAGGAAAGAAGCATAAGGAAATGATGCCAGATCACTGGAAGCCATGCGTCTCCACTCAAGATGGGAACCCGAAATTCGAACGGGTCCATATGTTTGCCTTTCAGAAAGCTCGTGCACATCAATGATTAGTTTTGTAGGCGATAGCACCTCTAGATTTGTGTGGTCGAGGATTGTCTTCGCCTTTCTCAGAAGACCTCCATCCCTAGTCACAAAGATATTGGCGTGAGACGCTGCCGACTTGGCCAAATGTCGAATATCGGATTTCTCATTTGGGCTGCGACTCGGAAGATAATTGCGGAGAACTGCTTCAAAGTTGTCAACCGACTTGGGGTCGCACTCGATTGTTGATAATTCGCGTGCTCTCCTTCGGGATGATGCGCGCTGATCCTGGTCATCATTCCGTTCAATCTCGACGAGCAGTTCGTCCGTAACCCAGAGTTTCAAAGAATCTATCAAGAAATCGGAAAGTAGCGCTTTGGACGGTTTTGATTTGTCGCTATCTGATTCAAAAAAGTCGAAGAATATCTGCGCATCTATAATGACATCAATAGTTTCATCTGATGTTTGCGCCTGAAAGAGGCCTAATGGATCATCTTGAGCAAGAGTAAGGCACCAAAGTGTCAGCGGATGCTTAGCCAAGGACCGGCCAGGCTTTTCACACACAGGTACGAATCCTAAAGCAGGCCAAAACTCATTTGCTAGAAAATCTCGGCGACAGTGAAGCTTAATGAGTTTTTGGGAATTCGCGGACTGTTTTAGGTCTTCTATGAGGCGCCTCGCGATACCCAATCCGCGGTGTTCTTCCCTTATACAAAGGTGCGCGATTCGAAAATATCTCTCATACTTTGCGTAAAGTAGGTAACCTACGAGTTGACTGTTCTCTGCTCTTGCACCTAAGACGCCACCTCTCGCAAGGTATTCCATTAACGCTCTCCTCGGAAGGAAGCCAAGCGTGCTGCTATGGCTTTTCATTAGCAAGTCCACCGAGTGGCAATCTGTGGTTGAAAGGTGTGAAGTTGTGAAATTCATTTCCAGCTTTGCTTCGTTCGGGGAGATCTCATTGCTTTCCACGGCTTATGACCGATTCGAAACAAACTACACTTCTTTGCTCCGCATCATTTCCTCAGATAGGCATATGCGAGATTCCTATTGAATGCTTCGTATCCCCTTGTTGCAACAACCCGCTCTTGTCAGCATGTCGCAAGAATTTTCGTATTATGGTCAATGTGGAAAAAGATCATCTAATTCGTCGTCTTTTTCTATATTCTGATCGACAAAAGCAGACTTTTTGCTTCTACCAACATAGAGTATATGGATAAGAACATCTACCCACATCCGACTATATTGCTTATTAGCGCAACCGAGTCACACCTAGCAAGAAATTCCCTTGCGCCCGATTTTGGGAGTGACTACTTAGAGATAGGGAACCGACTCTTGCGCTTCCTTTGCCGAGCATAGGTTCGGTGGCGTCTGCTATTGGATTCAAGCGCGCTTACAGAGCGTTTCCTAAGTTCATCAACTGCTTGACCTCTCTTGATCCCCGGTAGTAACCCGGTCACTAGCACATCCGGCTTCCCAAGCGGACCGCCACCAGGGCAAAGTTCCCTTAAGCCTATGCTCGAACGGCCAAGCCACAGCGAGATTTTACGGACATCGCCCGTGGATTTGAGTGTGTGTATTGCACAGCTATAGTGCCTATGCCCTTACACATTATAGCAAGTGCAATCGGTCGAGGCAGTCTCGTTCCAGTGCGTGGCGTTATCCCACAACACTTTCGGCCCGTTGCGTGCTATGCTTATGAAAAAGACTTCGGACAACGGATTCCCTAGATGGACAAGGTACAGCTACCGACACCCAAAGACGTCAACAAGTGCCAAGTTGTCCGGAGCGCGGATCAGCGACGGGCGTGTGCCCAGGTCCAGGCCATACATGCCTTGTCGGTCTGAGGCAAGGCCTCCCTAGTACAATTATGATTGCTCCCCAAAGGAATTGTTGCGTTGACGAAAGACCCGCCACTGACCAATCAAATGACCCAAGTTCGTGCTAGCGTCAATCTTGACGACAAGTTTAACCTCAACAAGGAACGAGTATTCATTACGGGGGTCCAAGCCTTGGTCCGCTTGTGTCTGCTGCGAGCCAAACTCGACCAGCTTTCCGGACTAGACACAGCGGGTTATGTGTCTGGTTATCGAGGGTCTCCTCTAGGAGCGGTTGACCAACAGTTTCCCCAAGCTCGAGTAGCTCTCGACAAGGCAAACATTGTTTTTGAACCTGCTCTCAATGAGGATTTGGCCGCGACTGCCATTTGGGGCACACAACAAGCGGAAATGCGAGGTGAAGGCAACTACGATGGCGTCTTCGCAATGTGGTACGGAAAGGGTCCTGGCGTCGATCGCTCCGGAGACGTATTTCGGCATGGAAATTTAGCCGGGACCTCACCACATGGTGGCGTCCTTGTGCTGACTGGTGATGACCATACTTGCGAGAGTTCCACAACCTGCCATCAGAGCGAATACGCGTTGATGGACGCGATGATTCCGTTGCTAAATCCTGCGAACGTCCAGGAAATCCTCGAATACGGCCTACATGGCTGGGAGTTATCGAGGTTTTCCGGGCTGTGGTGCGGGCTCAAGGCGGTCAAGGACAATATCGAGTCCTCTGCTTCCATTTTCTCGGGTCCAACTCAATTTCGCACGAAACTACCGACCAGTTTTGATTTTCCAGCCGAAGGTCTGAATATTCGCCCAAACGATTCACCGCAGGCACAAGAGGTTCGCCTTCATCGACACAAGATTCGTGCCGCGCAAGCCTATGTTCGCACAAATCAACTCGACCGCACCGTTCTTGACACAGAGCCTCGCGCAAACATCGGGATCGTCACCACTGGAAAGTCCTACATGGACGCGCTGCAAGCGCTCGAAGATCTCGACATCAACGATGCGTCGGCGAAGAGGCTTGGGCTCAGCCTATACAAAGTCGCCATGCCTTGGCCTCTCGAACCCGAGGGAATCGCCGAATTTGCCAGCAAGTGTGAACTGCTGATCGTCGTTGAAGAAAAGCGCGGCCTGATTGAGGGCCAAATTCGCGAACTCCTGTATGGTGCACCGGGCGCTCCACAAATCATTGGCAAACGTGACGAAACGGGAATCGTGCTCTTCCAGTCTGAGGCGGCCCTGAATCCCTTGCAGATCGCGGTTGCAGTCGGTTCCCGTCTGGCAGACAGGACCGGCGACACCCATCTTTGCGAACGCTCAGAAGCACTCACCAACCTGCTTCTAAGCGAACAAAGCACACTTGGAATTGAGCGTAAGCCCTATTTCTGCGCCGGGTGCCCCCACAACTCCTCCACAGTGTTGCCGGAAGGAAAACGAGGATACGCGGGCATCGGCTGCCATTGGATGGCGCAGTTCATGGACCGCAATGTGGAAGGCTACACCCATATGGGTGGAGAGGGTGCGAACTGGATCGGAGAATCCAAATTCTCAAAGCGCAAGCATGTTTTCCAGAATCTCGGAGACGGGACCTTCAATCATTCCGGGATCATGGCGATCCGCGCCGCCGTCGCCACCGATACCAATATCACTTTCAACCTCCTGTACAACGACGCGGTGGCCATGACCGGCGGCCAAGCGCATGACGGCGGCATTGGCGTGAAAGAAATCGCCGCTGAAGTAGCGGCAACCGGCGTCCGAAAAGTTGCCGTAGTCAGTGAGAATCCCGGAGAGATTCGCCATTCAAGTCTGCCGTCTGGCATCAAGATTTCGGACCGTAGTGAACTCACCAGTGTTCAGCGATCCCTCTCGGAAATCGAAGGCGTAACAGTTCTCATCTACGATCAAACATGCGCCGCCGAGAAACGCCGCCGCCGCAAGCGCGGCCTGTTGCCGGACCCGGCAAAGCGCATCTTCATTAACACGCGCGTTTGCGAAGGCTGCGGGGACTGCGGAACACAATCCAACTGCGTCGCAATCGTTCCGGTCGAAACGGAATTCGGACGCAAACGGCAAATCGACCAGTCTTCGTGCAACAAGGACTACTCCTGCGTCAACGGATTTTGCCCAAGCTTTGTGACCGTTGTAGGTGGCGACCTGCGAAAGCCGGAAGCGACCCAATCAACCAGCATCCCCGACGTTCCGGAACCACGGCAAGTCCCTTCTCTGGAGCGGCCGTATGCAATTGCGCTGACCGGCGTAGGAGGAACCGGAGTTGTAACCGCCGGAGCCCTGCTTGGAATGGCCGCACATATCGAAGGCAAGGGCTGCGGCATCATCGATATGGCCGGACTCGCCCAAAAGGGTGGCGCCGTCGTATCCCACATCAAGATTGCTGCTGCCCCGGAACAAATCCGTGCAATTCGCATAAGCGTAGGCGGAACTGATCTTCTTCTCGGCTGCGATCTCCTCGTGAGCGCCGGCGACGCGGTTGTTCGCACACTCCAAGATGGTCGGAGCCGAGTGCTGGTCAACACTCACGAACTCATGACCGGTGCATTCACGCGCGACCCGGATTTTGAGTTGCCGATAAACCTGATGCAGGAGCGCCTGGTGCGCGCGGTTGGTTCTGAGGCCGCGTCCTTTGTCAATGCCACCCGCCTCGCAGAGGGGCTGCTTGGCGACACCATTGCCGCAAACCTGTTCATGCTGGGAGTTGCCTACCAGAAGGGATGGATTCCGCTTCATGCCGAATCCATAGAACAAGCAGTAGAGTTGAACGGAATTGCCGTTTCCCTGAACCATCGCGCGTTCCGATTGGGCCGTTTGTGGGTACATGACGCCCAGGCAGTCCAATCCATGATGCCGGCTTCAGCCGATGCGGCAGTTGCGGAGGCAACAACGGTAGACGAACTAATCGATCGCCGCGCGGAATTCCTTGCGGACTACCAGGACGAAGCCTACGCCCGAACCTATCGCAAATTTCTGAAGCGCGTGCGCTCGTCAGACCCCGATCCAGAACAAACCTTCTCCAGCGTGGTTGCACGGGACGCATTCAAGCTGATGGCGTACAAGGACGAGTATGAAGTTGCGCGACTTTACACCGATGGTGAGTTTTCGAGCACCTTGAAACAACAGTTTTCAGGGAATTACAAGCTGAGCCTTCACTTGGCGCCACCCCTGATTTCCCGTCCAGATCCCATAACCGGACGGATTCGAAAACGCCTCTACGGCCCTTGGATCTTCAGTTTCCTGAAACTGCTCGCCCGGATGAAGAGGCTTCGCGGCACGCGGTTCGACCTCTTCGGTTATACGAAAGAGCGAAGGCTGGAGCGAGAGTTGATCGTGGAATACCGGTTCCTGATCGATTCGTTGCTGAATGGGCATCTCAAGTCCAACTATCCAACTGCCGTTGAAATCGCTCGCCTGCCCGGCCTCATTCGCGGATACGGCCATATCAAGGAAGCGAGCGTCGAGCGCTACCGACAAGAGAAAGAAAGATTGTTCCAGCAATTGAAGACGCAACCAGAGTCCGGAATGCAAGAAGCGGCCTGAACCATCGCTCGGAATCTACCGGTGCGTGCTCAAGCACCACCCCACGCTCAATTCAAGCATTGTTCTGCATTGCCGGACAACGGGAAATGGTGCCCAGGGGCGGAATCGAACCACCGACACGAGGATTTTCAGTCCACTGCTCTACCGACTGAGCTACCTGGGCATTGCGCACGGCACGTCTATGCGTCGCCGTCCTCTAGATGAATTCGCGTGTTGTACACAAGTTCCTGACTGCAAGCCTACTTTATGCGGAAATCCTGGAACTTGGCAAGAACCACCGATTCCGACATTCGACCTTCGCTCGTTCTATCCCGGCCAAAGCTACCGTCCCGTAAAACCACAATTTGTTTCAACCTGGGGAAGCTCTCCATAGACGTCACTTGCGTGGCGCGTTCCTGACCGCCCTCAAACTGTTCAACAACCAGCATCCAAAAAATTTCGCCGATCGCCCAAGACGCGGAAACCTCCGCGACGTCGTAATCTCCTTTGCCGTGCCAGTTCGACGAAAGGCGCCATCGCAGCGCATCGGTTTCGCCTTTCCAAGGATTCCGAGGCGCCTCGTCGATCTCCCCGCACTCTCGCCCTCTTTCTCCCTATCAGTCGGCCGAAGATTCGACCTTGTCGGGTCCCAAAGTAATCTCCGGTCCATCATAGAGGTAGTTCCGCGTCAGGATCGCCACCTGGTCCTTGGTAACCTGGACAAAACCATACTCGGGATCCTCGATACTCCCCGGCGTCCGCGGTTTCCGCTCCACGCCGACATCCCAGTCGACCTGAACGCTCGTTCCACGCTGGGAGTGTACCGGAATCCCGTGCCAATGCCCGGAAACCGGACGATGCACGTGGCCGAAGAAAAGTTGTGCGGGCAAGCGATGCGCGGAGAGCACTTCCCACTCCGCTTCCGGATTCCGGACCGTGATCTCGTCCATCCCTCCAAGGCAAACGGGAAACGCGGGATGATGCTGGAAAAGGAGAATCGGCGCCTCCGCAGGGGCTGAGGCCAAGGCGCCATCCAGCCAATCCAGCCTCTTCTCGCAGAGGTTTCCGGCAGGGGTGCCGGGTTCCATCGTATCCAGGCACACGCAGTACGCATCATCGAAGTCGAGCGTGTACTGCACGAACCCGTTGCCGTCATCGGCGAGGTGGGGAAAGACGCTGCGGGCCACCTCCCGGTTATCATGGTTTCCCATCAGAAGATTGGCTTCCGCCTCTAGCTCATCCAGAAGATCTCGAAGCACCCGATACGCTTCAAAGTCCCCGTTGTCTGCGAGATCACCAAGAACGAAGACCGTTTCCAGCCCCGGATGCGACCGATTGATTCGCCGAATGCCCGAGGCCAGCCGCTGCGTCGGCGAAAGTCCGAAGAGTCTCTCTCCGGGAGGTAGCATGTGCGTATCGGAGATCAGTGCGAATTCCACGGATTCCGCCCTCCTGAACCAAGAACGTCCGTGCGTTCCTGAGGCAAGACGCTGCCCCGAATAACGGCAACTGCCGAGATGTCAACTGCAATTGGGGAAAATAAGGTTTCAGGCGGTTTCGGCGACCAGTTTCTTCACGGAATCGGCAACTGCGCCCACGCTCGAAATATCGAACTCCGCGTTCTGCGGCTCGTTGGCGTTGTATGGAACCTCGATGCCGAACGCCTCCTCGATGGCGAAGACAATCTCGACCAGCGCAAGCGAATCGAGTCCCAGTTCCTCCAGCGTGGATGTCAGGCTCACGCTCTCGCGATCGAGCATCGCCATTTCTGCGATCACGTTGATCACGCGCTCGGTAATGCTGTCTGCCATCGTCTCTCCCACCCCGGAATCCTACGGTGAGCCACCCACGCCACAAACTAGTTTCATTCGGCCTCGAACAAAAGCCGCGTTACGCGTCCAAGCGTGACAATTCCGTATCGAATTGACCCGAAAACTCCGGGTCCGCGAAGTACCGCACCTTTCTGGCGACAATGGGACGGCCTTCCTGCGTCAGGACCACCATGCGGTCCGGCGGTAGGTTCATCACCTCGTCGGGCGTAAGGAGTGGACGGCCCGTTCGCGCCTCCGCGCCCGGCGAATTTGCGCCTCCGGACGAGTAGAGGGCGGTATGGGAGCCGAGCGTCCCGGAAATCCAACGCGCGGTTTCCAGGTCGTTGACGTTGAAGGCCTGCACCACTCCCGCGTTCGAAAGAAACGTCCCCGACGCGTCCCCATACGTCGACCGCAACTGGTGCAGGTCCTGGAAGATCATCCAGATCTGCATGCCATATCCGGCCATCAATCCGACCGCGCGTTCGAGAACAGTCAATCGGCCGAGCGCGGCGCATTCGTCAAGCAGGAAGAGCAGTGGTTTTTCGGAACGGAGCTCGGCGCGCACGAGATCGCCGATCGCCTGCACGATGAGGATCCGGAGCCAGCGCGCATAGGCCGGAATTCGATCCGGGGGCAGCACCAGGAACACCGACCCACCCCGCGCCGCCAACTCCGAAAACTGAAAGTCCGATCGCTCGGAGGCCCGCGCAATCCGATTCGAATCGAGAAAATGCGTGTGGCGCTGCGCCGTCGAGAGGATGGACGCGGCCTCGCGTTCGTTTTGCCCGAGCCGTCGATTGGCCGCCCGCGCCACGAGCCCGTCCGCATAGTCGCACGACTGCATGGTCTCGATCAGCTTCCGGATCTCTTCCGGCGGCAGCGTCAGGTAGGTCCGCACCCGCGCCAGGTTGCGCCGCTCGGGAGGTTCCGCCGAGACGCAAAAGAGAATCAACCCCGAGATGAGCGCTGCCGCCTCCCCGTTCCAGTGCGCCTCGCGCACCTGTCCCGGCGGGTCCGTGACGATCGCTCCCGCCAGTGCTGTCGCATCGTCGGCAAAGCGGTCGCTCTTCGGGTCGAGTTGGTCGAGCGGGTTGTAGGCGACTCCCTCCGTTCCCGTCACGGCGAATGGATCGAGCGCGAACACCGGCCCGAACTCGGCCCGCGCCCGCGCGGCAATCCCGAAGTTCTCCCCTTTTGGATCCACGACGAGCGCCGGACGGTCGGCGAGAAGGAGGTTTGGAATGATCGATCCCACCCCCTTCCCCGAACGGGTCGGCGCGACGGTGACGAGATGCCCGGGGCCCGTATAGCGGAGCAGAAACTTGTCCGGTTCCGGCGCACGGCCGACGACCAGCCCCTCCTCGTTTCGCAAGGGGGCGAGTTCGCTCCGCTCCCGAAACCTCGCGGAACCATGCGTAACCTCCACCCCCCGCCTTTTTCGGCGAACCGTGAATGCCGCCGCCGCGCCGATCAAGGCGCAGGCAACCGGGAAGGCGACTGGAGAATCGGGCCAGTACTTGGCCTGGATCAGGGCCGCGAGCACCCACCCACCTACGGCGCCAATCGCCATGGAGGGGAGGAGCAGCGGGACGCGGAAGAACTCCGCAGCCGCCCTTCGACCGGGCATTCCCTCTAGGAACCGCACGACAGAGTTCCGCCGGCGCCCAGGGAACGCCAGTCTCCCGGCACCGCTCTCCCGCCGGATGCAAGCGGATCCACAGGTAACCATTGAAAATCGACTCGTCCGCGTTTCCTCGCGCGGCGAAAATCCCCGCCGGGCCGGCGTCGCCGCCGCGGCAACTGCACGTGATCCGTAACCGGTCCCATTCGCCAACGCCGATGCGGCTTCAACCCTTCGGCGCCCCCTCAATTCGCCGGTAGGCTTCCAGCGTATTGGCGAGCAGGCATGCAATGGTCATGGGACCGACGCCGCCCGGCACGGGGGTAATGGCCCCCGCCACCTGGCGCGCCTCTTCGAAGGCCACATCGCCCACCAGGCGCGTCTTGCCGTCGCCCCGCTCCGGCGCCGGCACCCGGTTGATCCCGACGTCGATCACGGTAGCTCCCGGCCCGACCCAGTCCCCCCGCACCATCTCCGGCCGCCCAACCGCTGCGACCAGGATGTCCGCTTCCCGGCAGAGCCCCGGCAGGTCCCGGGTCCTCGAATGGGCGATGGTCACCGTGGCGTGCGCTGCAAGAAGCAATTGCGCCATTGGCTTGCCGACGATGTTCGAGCGACCGACCACCACCGCCCGCGCCCCGGCAAGCCCATTCAATTCCTCTTCCAGAAGCATCATGCATCCCTTGGGCGTGCAAGGCACCAGCGCCTCGCGTCCCGAAGAAAGCCTCCCCGCATTCACGACATGAAATCCGTCCACGTCTTTTTCAGGACGGATTGCATCCAGAATCCGTTTTTCGTCGATCTGCGAAGGCAGCGGCAACTGCACGAGTATGCCGTGCACGGCCGGATCCTCATTCAATGCTTCGACCTCTTTCAGCAGGGTTTCCGTCGAAACCTCCTTCCCCAGCCGCCGCTCTACGGAATTCATGCCGGCTTCGACCGTGCGCTTCGCCTTGCTGACCACGTAGACCTTGCTCGCGGGATTGCTGCCGGCCAGCACCACCGCCAGTCCGGGCGGGCTTCTCCCTTTCTCCTTCAACGATGCTACCTCTTCGGCGACCTGCGAAACCACACGGGCGGCATGCGCCCGGCCATCGATTATCCTTGCCATTCGACCTCCAGCACTCAACTCTCGACCTCCCGATATTCCCCGATCACTTGAAGCGCCCTCGAACCGGCGCCACACCGGAATCCTTGCCCAGCCAACAACTCCTGAAACGCCTAACTTCCAGGTCACCTTGCGCATCTGCTCCGGAGAGCATTCCCGAAAGCGGCCGCACGCAGCAGAATGCGCCCTTATCTTCCAGACCCGGTTTCCCGCCTCCGGTGGCAGGGTCAATGGATCTGCCCTCTATCCTGCACCGATTTCAGAATGGGTTGAACTCCATGCCAGTTTCGGCTTCATCTCCGATGCGTTCCTTACTATGTCGCCCCACCGTGCCTTCGGCAATGAACGGTGCGCCTGCGCAGCGTCCCAAATGACCGCGCACGGCGTAGCGCTGCGTGAATTTGGGGCGTCTCGGAATTCGCGCGGCCGAAGAGAGCGCAGGCGGACAACGAGAATGTCGGCTGCCTGCGTACGGATTCACTGTCTTGAAAACGCTGTTTGATTCATGCTTCGCGCCGTCCGGGCCTCTTCGCGCATCCCCTTCATTCTTCGGCGGCCGGCTCTGAATGGAGCGAACAAGACCCTCCGGCATGCAAGAGGCCCGGAATCTACCACCGCTCGACCGTCGATTTGGCATGTTCCGGTTTCTTCCCGCACCAGAGTACGAGATTGATCCCGATTTCGCTGAATCTCCAGTTTCGTGGGGAACTATCGTCCCGATTGGATCCGGACTTCCGCACCATCCCGGGTCAGGGCTTCGACTCTTCGAGGCTCCCTACTCCTCTCGGAACCTCCCGGCCAGCGGGGATCCGCGACCGCGATCAACATGGACACTCTTCTTGATACGTTCGCCCGAACGCTGCGTTCAGTGATAGCGGCGAAATCGGCAGCCTCCCGTCTCGGTATCGTTCCTTTGCCCGTGAAGACCACGGCCTGATACTCGCTGCTTACCACGGCGGCGAGTTTCGGAGTCAAACGCGGCGGTCGATTTTCCCGGTCCGCGCATCGCCCTCCAAACCGCCTCGCGGCGAAACCGGGCCGCTCCCGGATTCAGGCCGCATGACCCCGAACCGCCGAGACCGTCCGACTTGCCGCCGTTCCGCCCGGTCCGAGAGGATTCGGGCGATCCGGCGCCACGGGAGCGCGGCAAGGCGTCATTGCCGGCAATTCCACGCCGGTTCCGGAATCAGGCCCGGAACAAGAGAAATCCTTGCAACATAAACATCTTCTGCTTCGAGCCTGCTTGCCATTCTCCGTTTTCCATCTACAATGCTACGTGGCAGGCCTTTCCCAGCGGCTCGAATTTCTTGAAATGCTGAGGTGTTTTAGGTGCGGACTTGAGCCGGGGCACGGTTTTGCCCTCGTTTCCCTGACTCGAGCCGCAGTGCCGTTACGGCCTGCCAATCGAAATGCAGACCAATCCAGGCTGAAGCGATTTCGCCTTAGGTTGGAATGCGGCGCCTAGATGGGAGGAGCAACCAATATGGCCACAACGAGATTTCCCCTGCTGATTCTAACCCTCATGGTATCTGCCTTCGGGCTGACCGTTCCGGGTCAGGCCGACAACCATTTGAGTACCCTGGTTGTCGCTGTAAATTCCGATCCGGGCAACATTGAACCGGGAACCAACAGGGCTCATCCCATCGGCAGTGAAATGATCCTGAATATCTTCGATACGCTTGTGGCGTGGACGCCACCCGCGTTCGAAGAAATGGAAGGCCGATTGGCCGAATCATGGACGGTTTCCCCCGACGGCAAGGAATTCACATTCAAGCTCAGGGACGGAATAACGTTCCACGATGGCGCCGACTTAAACGCGGAAGCCGTGAAGTTCTCGCTTGAGAGAACCAAGAAGATCAATCCATACATGAAGGCCAATTTCGGCCTCATCAGCGAGATCACGGTGCTTGGCCCCCTGGAAGTTAAAATTGCCCTGAACAAGGCCATGCCGGTTTTCCTGTCGATTCTCGCGCAGCCCCAGGCGGCGGTAGTCAGTCCTGCAGCCGTGGAAAAATTTGTCGACAGCTTCAATGTCAACCCGGTCGGAACCGGGCCATTCAAGTTCGTCAGCTACACGCCGGACACCAATGTCATCCTCGAAGCCAACAGCGACTACTTCCGGGGCGCGCCGCAGCTCTCGCGGATCATCTTTCGAGTTATACCGGAAGCTTCCACGCGGCGGCTGGAACTGGAGAATGGCGGAATCGACATCAGTCAGCAGAACGGCCAGCTCTACTCAATTCCCGTAGAGGACATCAAGGCATTCAACGATAATCCGGATGTCGACGTGATCCAGGTTCCGAGCCAGATTTTCCGGCAGTTCGAATTCAACAACAGCCACCCCGACAGTCCGGTCAACGATATCCGGGTTCGCCAGGCGATGGCCTACGCTGTCGACTATGACGGCCTGTTGGATGGCGTTCTCGGCGGAACGGCGAGTCGCGTCTACGGACCGCTTCCAACCAACAGCTGGGCCTTCAATCCGGCGATGAAGGAGCGAGCCTTTTCGTACGATCCCGAGAAGTCCAGGGCGCTGCTCGCCAAGGCTGGATACCAGCCGGGAGAGCTCAAGTTCAAGCTGTACTCTTTTCAGGGAAGTCTCTGGGGCAGCCTTTGCACCTTCTTGCAGGCGAATTTCGCCGATGTAGGCATTGATGTCGAAGTCGCGCAGACCGAGTTTCCGATCTACCGCAACATTCATACCACTGGGCAGCACGAGATCGCGATGGACGGTCGCCAGCCTTGGTACAATGATCCGGACGCGCACATAACCATCGGATACCACTCGGATCTGGCCAGTTCCGCCATGACCTTCCGGATGCCCCCGGACGAAGACTTGGACAACCTCATCCTGCAGGCCCAGTCGGCGGTGGACTTCGAGGAACGCAAGGCACTCTACTTCACGATCCAGGAAATGCTTATGGACCGGGTTCCGGCTGCTTACCTGTTCAGCAACAAGATCATCGTATTCAAGCGGTCGAACGTGGAAGGCCTGGTGATCAACAGCGCCCCGCCGCTGAATGAATACTGGAGCGTCTACAAGAGCTGACCCCGATTTCCGGGTGAAATGTTCAAAGGGGCGGCCGCCGGCACAGCGGCGCGCCGCCCCTCGTTTCCGCCAACATTCCGGTCCCGCATTGCTCCCCTCCTTGGCCGCGGCCTTCGTGCGATCCTGGCGGTATGCAGCCGATCTTCAGGGTTCCATGTAATTGATCCTCCGCGATAGCCGGATCGCGACATGTTGAAATACTTCTTGCACCGGCTCGTGATGCTGGCCCCCGTACTCTTCCTGGTACTGGTCATCATCTTCTCGCTCGCCCGGTTCATTCCGGGGGACCCCGCCGCGTCCCTGCTCGGCCCGGGCGCCACAAACGAACAGATCGCGGCGCTGCGGGCGCAACTCCACCTCGACGAAAACGTGATAAGCCAGTTCGTTTCTTACGTCGGCGGGCTGTTCGTTGGAGACATGGGAACTTCCATGAAAACCGGTCGTCCGGTCTTCATCGAGATTCTCTCCCGGCTGCCGGCGACCCTCGAACTGTCCATCATCGCGACGCTGGCGTCCATCGTGATTGGCATCCCCTGCGGCGTCTACTCCGCCATTCGGGCCAATTCCCTGTTCGACCACGCCAATCGGGCTCTCTCCCTGGTCGGGGTGTCGGCGCCGGCATTTCTGCTGGCCCTGATCTTGCAGTTGATCTTCGGAATCTATCTCGGCTGGTTGCCGGTTTCCGGCCGTCTGAGCCCCTATCTGATCGCCGATCCGGTCACCGGCTTCATCATCCTCGACGGCATCATCACCGGAAACCTCGGCGTGGCCTGGAACGGGTTTCTCCACGTCCTTCTTCCGGCGTCGGTGCTGGCCGCCTTCCTGGGCGCCACCATCGCCCGGTTCGTGCGCACCAGCCTGCTTGAGGTGCTGGGCGAGGATTACATCCGCACGGCGAGAGCCAAGGGGCTGGCCGAACAGACCGTCATCTTTGTTCACGCCCTCAAGAACTCACTCCTGCCGGCGATCACCATCGTCGGACTGAAGTTCGCCGAGATGCTCGGCGGCGCGATTCTGACGGAAACGGTCTTCGCCTGGCCGGGGATCGGGCGGTACATGTTCGAAGCCATCAAGAACCGTGACTACCCGGTCATCCAGGGGAATACGCTGGTCTTCGCCCTCATGTTCATGCTCACGTCCCTGGCGGTTGATCTCCTGTACGGATACCTGGATCCGAGGATAAGAAAAAAGATGAGTGAATAGGTTTCATGGGGACCCTGGTCTATTTCCTTCGGAAGAACGTCCTTGTCGCGATCAGCGGTTCGTTCCTGCTGTTGCTGCTCCTGGCGGTTGGATTTGCGCCGTTGCTTGTGGACTACACGCCGATTCAACTGAACATCCGGGATAACCTGGCCCCTCCCAGTTGGGAACACCCACTCGGCACCGACTATTTCGGCCGCGACGTCCTGTCGAGGATTCTCTATGGCGGACGATTCACCCTGGCGATCGCGATGGGTGTGGTTTCCGCCGCCTTCCTCGTCGGCATCACTTTTGGAACCATCGCCGGCTATTTTGGCGGCATCATCGATTCCATCATCATGCGTTTCGTCGATGCCCTGCTATCGTTCCCGTCCCTGGTGCTGGCCATTGCGCTGGCGGCGGCGCTGGGGCCAAGCCTCACCAACGCCATGCTCGCCGTAGCGATTACGCTGTCGCCGCAGTTTGCCCGTGTCGCGCGCGGCCAGGCGCTGAGCATCGCTGTCAAACCCTATGTGGAGGCGGCCGTCTGTATCGGTGTCTCTACGCCCGGAATCCTGTTCCGCTACATCCTCAAGAACGGCCTGGGCCCCCTGCTCGTCCATGCATCGCTGTCCTTGGGAAGCGCCATCCTGCAAACGGCGAGCCTGGGTTTCCTGGGTCTCGGCGCCCAGCCGCCCCTCCCGGAATGGGGCGCCGATGTCTCATTGAACCTGCAGTTCATCCGCGAAACGCCGTGGGTCACCCTGGCGCCCGGCGTCGCGATTCTCCTGACTGTCTTGTCGTTCAACCTGATCGGAGATGCCTTGGTAGACTGGTTCAATCCTCGGAACCGGCGGGACGTGCTCTCTTGAACTCACACGCGCCCGACCGCAGTGGCGCGCTGCATGAAGGTCGCGCCAATGCGCGCAGCGACCCGTGTTCCCGACTCCCCGGCTTGATCAACGTCCCGGCCGAAAGGGCGTTGCGTGCCCTCCCCGGATGTCCGGGAGAAAGCCTCGGCGGGGACCAGGCGGCGAGGAACCGGGACCGGTTCGATACATTTGAACCACAATTCCCGCAGTGTCTGCTGCCGCCCCCTGGGCGCTGCGTTCCGCGTTGTCCTGCTTTCCCGAAACGGCATGAGAACGGGATATGACCGAACTGCGCGTAGCCCAGGAACGGGTCGAATTTCAACCGGCGCAGAAGGTGACCGATGACGCCAGCGTGCTGACCCTGAAAAATCTCGTTCTCGAACCCCTTTGCCGGTGGCGGGACGGGTTGGCCCTTCCCGGATTGTTCGATCATTGGGAATGCACGGACGGCGGCCGGAACTGGCGATTTTTCATTCGAACCGGCGCGCGCTTCCATGACGGAAAGCCTTGCGAGGCTGGTGACGTCATCGCCTTCATCCAACGCATCATCCGGTCGGTGGATGCTTTCGGCATGAAATGGTCCTATGGGAGATATCTTGCCGACACCGTGTTCACGGCGGAGGGCCGGAGTTGCGTGCGGGCCACGAACCCAGAGCCCTTTGCCGACATCCTCGATGTCTTCACCGAGTTTTTTCCTTGCCGGGAGGACCGGGCCGGCCGGGCGGTCATCGGAACGGGTTCCTTCCGCGTTGCCGACTATCAACCCGGGAGTCGTGTCGATCTTGAACGGGTGTCGGGGACTCAAGCGCCGGCGCGCCTTGCGATTTCCGCCGATCCGGAAGCGGCGGGACGCTACCGCGCGCTGAAGGAAGGCGAAGCCGACCTTGCTGTTCAGCTGGAGCGGATGGAACAGCCGATCGACTATGACCCCGCCTATCAATGGCGCAAGACCACGAGCACGATGTCGGTGATCTACTACCTCAATTGCGCTTCGGGAGTCTTCGCCGCGCCGCCGGCCCGGCTGGCTGTCAACCATGCCGTCGACGTGCAAACCATCATCCGTGACTTGTTCCAAGGACTTGGAACTCCCGCTTCCACCGTCGTCAGCCCGCATCACCTGGGATACGGCGCCGCACGGGTCGGGCCGATTGCATTCGACAGGGAAAAGGCAAAGTCCCTCCTGGACCGGACGGGGTTCGACGGCGAAGTGGTCATGCGCACGCCGACTTCAATGCCCGAAAAAGCCGTTCAAATTACTGAAGCCGTGCAAGAATCGCTGTTCGCCGTTGGCCTGAAGGCGCGGATTGAAGTACAACCGGACCGGCCCGGGTTTGCGCGCGAAGTCGGGCGCAAGGAAATCGGCGACATGGCGATTTTCGATTCATCGCCGCACAGCACCTTTCGGATCCTCAACGACAAGATATCGAGTTCCGTGAAAGCAGTCTGGTGGCAGGGTTATCACGACGGCGCTGTCGAGGAACTCATTGCAGCGGCCGGCCTGGCGGTTTCCGGCGCCGAACGCGAGCGTGCCTATGGCAAGTGCCTTGCCCGGCTCAATGCCAATCCGCCTTGGCTGTACCTCTTTCACCCCGTCGGGGTTGCGGCTTGCCGGAAGACGGTCGGGAACGTCGAGCTGGACCCCAAGGGAATCCTCGTGATCCGCTGACAAGGAACAACGCGATGGAGAAGGATTACTCGATCACTTTCTTCTTCTACGAAGACCTGGATGAAGCCGCCCAATTCTATGAGAATGTGTTGGAATTCGAACTGGTGCTGGATCAGGGCGTGGCGAAGATTTTTCGAATTTCCGGTCGAAGTTACTTCGGAATTGTCGATGGAACGAAGGGGCACTTGCGGCCCCAGCAGAAAAGCGCAGCGTTGCTCACCATCGTTGTCGAAGATGTATGCGGTTGGCACGAAGTCCTGAAAAACAAGAATGTCAGGAATATCTCGGACATAAGACAGGGGACTTTCTGTGAGCACTTCTTCTTCGAAGACCCGGCTGGATACGCCTTGGAAGTTCAGCGGTTCCGCGACCCCGGCGTGGCCGGGCTTTTCTAAAATGAACCCATGAAGAGGCAATCTGTGTGAGTGATCCGGACGCTACCATCCAGAGCGCAATCCTGAATCTCTGCCACCGTACCGTGGCGTACCTGGGCAACGAGGCGCTGACAGTTTATCCGGGGGAGAATGGGCCCGAGAACCTGACAATCCAGCAGGCATACATCCCGCTCCTGGTCGATTACACGTTGGAGGACGAGAAGGCGAAGGGCCTTCGGACATTTGCGGAGGAGCGACGCGCAGTTCACCGTCCGATGTATTTCTCGGCTCTGGAGAGACTGGCCGATGATCCTCGCATGTTTCTGCTCGCTGGACGCGGCGCGGGCAAGACGACGTTTGCCCGCCATGTCTCTCTTCATCTGGCCGGAGAAACCGTTGGCTCGAAGGAATTCAATGCCTCCAGGATGTTCAACCGCGTGCCACGCTCGGACCAAGGTGATCTGGTGCAGGAATCCTGGCCCGAGGCGGCCGTGCTTCCCCTTTACCTTCCGCTCTCCGGCGACGAAGACTTCAACGAGTTGATTTGCCTTCACTGGCCCGAGCATTGCCGCATTCTCGAAAGCGCGGATTGGCGAAGGCTGGGCATGAGCCTCTTGCTGGTCGTCGATGGTATCGACCGCCTCCGGCACGCAGGCAACGATTTTCTCGGAAAGGTCGTCGACTTCCTGGAGCAATACACGATCGCCCGCGCCCTGGTGACCGGGGCGACGGAGGTTTGCGAAACGTGGCCGCTTCCCGGCGGCTTCGTCAAGCGGCGGCTTCTACCCCTTTCGGCGGCAGGACGCCGCCACGCGATCAAGGAGTACTTGCCCTATCACGGTGCAGCGCCCGCTCCGGAACCGCGCCGGCAGGGTGCCGGCCCGTTGGGGCATCCAGGCTTCTTCCATTGCGCCGCCTGGCTTGACGAGAACACGTCCATTTCAAGTTGCCATCAACTGGGAGACGAATGGCTTGCCAAGGCAATCTCGGCTGTCGATTTGGATGCGGCTGCGGGGGATGAACTCGCCGAGGAAGGGTTTCGACTCTACGCGGAAGACGCCGAGGCGGGTGACTCGGAGGTCTTGGCGGTTCAGGCCCTTGAGAGGGCGGGACTGACAGCCATATTCGGAAAGCGGTTCTTTCTTGCGTTCATGGCTGCCCGGCACCTGGAGAAGAAGCCGCCCAGCGAGATAGTCGGCCTCCTGTTCCGCGATCCGGCGAAATGGACTGGGCCCGTAAGGATCCTCGGCCAGCGGCTGATTGAACGCGACGGCCAATGCGATTTCCTGATTGAGGCAGTATCCGGATGCGGCGGGACCGCGAGAGCGGAGAGCGCCCTGCTGGCGGCGAGTCTCCTGACCCAGGGTCCGGAAGGAGACGCGGCGGGACCGCGACGACGGCGCATTCGGGATGACCTGCTCCGCATTGCCACTGAAGGCACGCTTCCTGCGGCCTGGCGCCATGCAGCCGGGCGTCATCTTGCGCGCCTTGGCGACCCGCGCGATCTGGAAGCGTTGCTCCCTGTATCCAGCGGTCCATTTGTCATGGGGACGAAACTCCACCCGAACGCGGAGCCACCCCATCGGCTCCAACTCAACGGCTTCAGGATCGGCAAGTACCCGGT
Source organism: Rhodobacterales bacterium (assembly GCA_965219495.1). Lineage (GTDB taxonomy): Bacteria > Pseudomonadota > Alphaproteobacteria > Rhodobacterales > CAZPXZ01 > CAZPXZ01. The sequence goes on along the minus strand of OZ244777.1, from coordinate 3,392,083 downwards.
CACCAACGGCTCATATGTCCGGTTCGTGGAGGCCACCGGCCGGCGGTGGATATCGGAGGACGGCCGGCGTCCCGAGCGGGCAAACGCACCCGCGGTTAACCTGACCTGGGAAGATGCGCGCGCCTATTGCGAGTGGCTGACCGGCGCCTGGTCCCGGCAAGGACGGATTGACCGCCTTGAGATCGTTCGTCTTCCCACGGAGCCGGAATGGGAGAAGGCCGCCCGGGGCCATCAGCCCGGCGCGAAGGACTCCTGCGTTTATCCCTGGCAGGGACATTGGCAGGCGGACCGGACGAACGCGGAAGAAGAAGGCCTCAATGATACCTGCGCGGTTGGGCTCTATCCCAAGGGGGTTTCTCCGTATGGCTGTCATGATATGTGCGGCCAGGTCTGGGAGTGGACTTCCTCGCTATGGGGTGAAGATATGACGTCACCCGCGTTCGCCTATCCTTACAGGGAAGACGGACGCGAAGATATCGGGGCGGGACCCAAGGTTCGTCGCGTGCTTCGCGGCGGGTGTTTTTCAAGTGGGCGGGCAAAGGCATGTTGCGCATATCGGGGCAGCCTGGAACCGAACGGGTTCTGGCGCGGCAATGGCTTCCGGATCGTCGTCGCCCGGCGAGAGCACCGATGAGACGGAATGCCGCACTGAAAATGGCCTTCTCACGAACGGCCGGTTGATTCGATGTCCGTCGGAGCGAGGAAAACGAACGGTACACTGCTGAGGGTGGAAAACCTGCATACCCGCTTCCACACGCGGCGTGGTGTTGTGAGAGCGGTCGATGGAGTCGATTTTACGATCGGCCGCGGCGAAGTTCTCGGTCTGTTGGGTGAGTCAGGATGTGGCAAGAGTGTTACGTCGCTGAGCGTCCTCGGACTGATTCCCTCGCCGCCTGGCGAGATCGTAGACGGCAGAATTTTGTACGACGGACAGGATCTCCTGTCTCTGAGCCCCGGCAGGATGCGTGAATTGCGCGGCGGTGAGATATCCATGATCTTTCAGGATCCGTTTTCAGCCTTGAATCCGGTCTTTACCGTTGGCCGCCAGATCTCGGAGGTGCTGACTTGCCATGGCAAGGCTGGCAAGAAGGACGTTCGGGAACACTCCATCCATTTGCTGAACGAGGTAGGGATCCCGGAGCCGGAGAGGCGGTTCGATAGCTACCCCCACGAGCTGTCCGGTGGAATGTGCCAGCGGGTCATGATCGCCATGGCGATCGCGTGCGATCCCAAATTGCTCATTGCCGACGAACCCACGACCGCTCTGGACGTTACGATCCAGAAGCAAATCCTCAATCTGATTCACGATCTCCGGCAGGACAGGAATACGGCCGTCCTACTGATAACGCACGACATGGGGGTAATCGCTGAGAACGCGGACCGGGTGGCGGTCATGTACGCCGGCAAAATCGTCGAGGAAGCTCCCGTAGAAGAACTCTTCGCCCGACCCTCCCATCCTTATACGCGCGGGCTTCTGGAATCGATTCCCGACATGGAACGGGAGACGCAGCACCTTCCGTCAATCCCCGGGTTCGTCCCCAACCTGCTGGACCTGCCAGCGGGTTGTCCGTTCGCCCCGCGTTGCAAGTACGCCGATGACGCCTGCCGCGCCGGACTGCCCCCGCGCATCCATTTGTCGTCCGACCACAGTTTACTGTGTCGCAAGCCCTTGACGGGAGGAACGACATGAGCGAGGCGCCGGTGCTCCAGATCAACGACCTGGTCAAGCACTTTGGACTCCGCTCCGGAGTGCTCTTCGAGAAGCCGAAACAGGTCCGCGCCGTCGACGGCGTGTCGCTTCATCTCGGAAAGGGAGAGACCCTGGGCCTTGTCGGCGAGTCAGGAAGTGGCAAGTCGACGGTCGGGCGTCTCATTCTTCGCCTGATTTCCCCGACCAGCGGAACCGTCCAATACCGGGGTGAGAACATCTTTGATATGCCCCCGTCCGAGTTCAAGAGGTTGCGCCGGGAAATGCAGATGATCTTTCAGGACTCCATGTCATCCCTGAATCCCCGGCATACCGCAGGCGAGAGCGTCGGCGAATCCTTGAGGGTACACAAGAGCCGGCAAACCAGGGCCGAACGCAAGGAGATCATCCGCAATCTGCTCGAACAGGTTGGCCTCGATGGCAGCTACGCGAACCGCTATCCGCATGAACTCTCGGGCGGCCAGCGGCAGCGCATCGGCATTGCGCGGGTGATCGCCGTCGACCCGAAGCTTATCGTGGCTGACGAGGTCGTATCCGCCTTGGACGTGTCGATCCAGTCACAGGTCTTGAACCTCCTGCAGGATCTCAAGGGACGTTACGGCTTGTCCTACTTGTTCATCTCCCATGACCTGGCCGTTGTGAAACATATGAGCCAGCGCGTGGCAGTGATGTATCTTGGACGAATTGTCGAGACGGCGCCGAGTGGTGAGATCTACAAGCGTCCTGCGCATCCCTACACCCAGATGCTCATCAAGGCGATTCCGAAGGCACGAGTCGATTTCGCCTTGCGAAAAGAGGACCGCGACGTGGTTATGGGTGATATCCCCAGCCCAATCACTCCGCCCCCTGGTTGTCCCTACCACACTCGCTGCAAGTTCAAGATGGCCGTCTGCGAGCGAGAGTATCCCCAATTTCGCGAGATTGCTCCCGGACACGTGGCTGCGTGCCATTTGCTATAACGTGCGCAAGACGGATTCCGCTCCTACCGGATGGAGGTCTGGACACCGCTTCATCAGTTCCCCATCGGCGAAGTCGCAATCGCGGACGCCGTCCTCGACCGTCCGGTTCATTGCGCGCACCGGATCCACCTCGCAAGGAAGTCCATACGGTGAAAGGCCGCGCCGCCCAACCTCACCGAGGACGCCAGAACTTGAAACAAGAACGACGGGGCCGGCCTGCGGCCGGACCTTCGGCGCCTCCGGCACCCTCCCATTCAACACGAGAAGGAGGCTCGAAAACCACCCGTTCCGAACGGATGGACCGTCCGAGTGATTCATCAATCCTGGTCAAGTGTTTTTCTGATCCTTGGTCGAGTGCGCCTGAACTACGCACACGTTGGATCTCGCGCATTGGCGGGGTGGGTAGCGCCAATGCGAATGTAACTACCAACCCCAGCCGGTTTCCTGCTTGAGGAAAACCATTGCGTCGAAAGACGCAAGCTTGCTGCGTCTTTCGGCGTGTATCGACGTTTCGACTTCACTGACTGACCGGTGACCCGATCTCCGGTCCGCGCGCCCGACGGCGTGGGGAACATTTGAAAGACGGTGATGTTTATTCTGTCCGCCTTCAAATCGGCGTTGCGTCTCGCTGAGATCTTCCGATTGCGACCGAGTCCGTGTTGACGAGGTTGATCGGCATTTCCGAGAGCGCATTCTCTTCGCCAAAGAGCCTCGTAGCCTTGCTCCATGTTTTCGGCGCAAACCCATCCAACACCGAGCGTTTCCGGATAGTCCGGGTACTCCGCATGATGTGCGTTTCGGATATCCCGCGTCTCGCACATTTCGCAGATGTCGTCAGGTGCGCCGAAATCCTCGACCGATGTACTAATCCACCCTTCGTGGGGGACGCCGGCTTGGCTCCATTTTCCAGCCATGACCGCACTTTCCCGCGCCTACATATGGCTCCGAACGGCTATGAGCGCGCGAATTCCAACAGCGGCCCAATGTCGTGGTTATCTGCGGCCCGAAGGACTGCAACGTATCTAGCGCGCGTTTCGCCAACGTCGGTCAGTTTCTGCCGGCCCCATGTAAAGGGCGCCTGGCCGAGCCGCACCACCACAAAATCTCCCATCAAGCGCGTCGTTCGGCCATTACCGTTCGGAAATGGATGAATCGCAACAAGCTAGTGATGGAGACTCACCGCGATTTCGTCAGGCGGAAACGTCTCGTGTTCTATCCAATAGCGAGCGTCGTCGAACGCCGTTCTGAGTTCGACGGGTATCCTTGCGGGCTCGATACCGATGTTCCGCCCGGTCTTGCGGAACTCGCCCGCCCACACCCATACATCCCCGAAGAGCCGCTTATGAAGCTGCCGGAGAAATTCTTCCGAGAGCAGATCGCGCCGCCGTGCACGCCACGCCCACGCCGTGCCAGCAGCGACGTTCGCTTGCTCCGCTTCGTTCAGATCTCGCCTATAGGTGATCCAGGTCTGGAGCAGACCCTCTCGCTCTTCCGGCCCGAGAGGAGTCGCGTCGACCGGCTCATCGAAGAGATCGCTCATGTATCCTGCCAAAGATCACGCTCTCGAAGGTGATCGCGAATATAGACTTCAACTTGCTCTTCGCGCTCGTCCTGCGATAGGCCCTGGGCTTCAAGATCCATTGTATGCGCGATGCGGGCGAGTTCCTTGTGCGCAATTTCGCGGGATCTTGTCTGGATAATTTCTTCCAGCGAAGACTTGGGTATGAGGGCGTACACGACCACGCAGTCCAGCGCCTCCGCCGCCCTCCGAAGAGTCTTCAGTTGAATGGTACCGGAAGCTTCCGAATTTTCGATGTCGGTCACGCTTTGCGCCTTCACGCCCATGCGTTGGCCAAGCTGTGCGCCGGTCGCGCCTAAAGCATCGCGTATCGCCCTGATCCAGCCTTTTGGCGGCGGGCAGTAGCGGGATTCCGGCTTCATGGATAAGAAGCGTTGATCCAAACGTCGGCGCGCAATCGCGGATTTACTAGTCAACATAAGGTCATAACCTGTGTTTCATGATTGTATATTCAGGGTATAGCCTGTTTGATTTCAATTGACAACAAGACTATGCCCTGATATTTCATCCATGAATCAGGCTGTAACCTGTCAAAAGGGAAATAGCTGCCCGGCGAGGGTCAAAAAGCGACGTCGGATCGAGCATCCGCTGCGAAGTCTTGGTGCACGTGACCAACATTCAGCTGGCACTTGACCAAGACCCCTGTGACATTCGAACGGTTCATCCGTTTGATGCGGATACACCCTGTCGTGCGGGCAGGAATGGTCTGGATGGAATCCCGTACCAAACCAACATTTTGTGCTGTCGTCTGCACCTGAATATGGCCGAGTGGAGCTACCCCGAATCGGTGGACATTGCAAATTCGAATTCCGCGAAGCCCGCATTCTTGGCGTGTCGATTGCGCAAGTTGGGTTGAACTCTGCATGCATCATCGCGCCCTGGCCGATTCCGGTTGGGAACATGCCGCGATGGCGCTGGGCGGAGAGAGCAAAGCCAAGCGGGGCTGGCCTGCGGAACGATTGCTGGTTCTTGAGCATGGCTCTGCAGGGACATGGACAGGCAATTCCTCTGCGGCTTTCGTCAATCTGGGAAGAGAAGAGCAATCTGCGGACGCGTTACCCAGCTCCGGGCGCAGGTCGCACGATGGAGCCCGCCCGCTGTTGCTCCGGCGCTGCGCAAGGAAGCGGCGCCGTTGTGCGTTACTCAGGACAGTTATTGATTTGAATCAGCTTATCCTGCCAACGGCGGGCGAAATGCCACGGTTCCTGTTCTCAACCGCTTCTGCAGCGCAGACTCCTGGCAAGTCTTGGAGCGGCTTCGACCCGTCCGGGTCAGTTGGAGACGCCGATGAGGATCGCCCGGGCTGGACAACATTGGGTCGATGGTTGTCACATGAACCCTGGAGACATCCTGAAAACACTTGACGTCCAAGACAATACATCCACAAGCGTTTCCATTGTGAGCAACATGCCCGTATTCCGTCACCGCAAGCACCATTGGGCGTCAGTATTCGGTAACGCCGTCATCGGATGCCCACTGGATGGCAACATTGCCGGCCTTTCGTAGTTTAAGCGTCGCGCCGATTGTCTTGCACGTAGATTGCAAGTCCAGCAGAGGCTTGCTGCGCAATTCGGAAGGTCGCTCGATCGATCGGTAGAGCCGAAAGGTATCTCAGCAATGCTTTGATGTCGCCACTCATGCATGGAAAGCCGTCGAGTGGGCTCGACCCGTGGGAAGACCAAGACCGTCGCGTATCATGGCGTCATTGCAAAAGATCAACGTCGACAAGCCGAGTGTATCCGCATAACACGTCAAGAGGAATGAGAGAGCATGTCCAGAAGGAAATATCTTAGTGCAGGGTTCTACCTTGGCTCTACGTTTCTGGACAACATGGCGATTGCGATCGTTCTACCAATACTTCCCAAGCTATCGGCACAACTCGGAGCAGGCCCAGGCGAATGGATCTGGATTGTCGCGGCGAACGGCGTCGCATTGTCCGTCTCACCGTTGTTCTGGGGTAGGATCGTCGGCACGAAGAATGCCAACCGGGTCATCGCGGTAACAACGTTCGTCAAGGCGTTCTGTGTAGTCGGGCTACTAATTCCCGGCCAACCCTGGATATTTCTGCTTCTGAATCGCGTGCTTTCCGGGAGCATGTCCGGCACTGCGTTGGCTGTCCAGGTTTGGCTCGTGGGAGCTGAAAGAACAAAGCAATACGCAAGACCCATGGCGAAATTGTCTGTCGCTGGCGGCTTGGGCGTGGCAGCCGGAACTCTCTTGTCAATCCCAATCCTGCAAGCCGAGGAGGCTGGCAGTTTGGGGCCGACGCTGGTTCTCAGCCTTCTTGTCGTATTTGGTGTGCTGGTAGTCCTGTCCGGAAGCGCGTTGTTCTTCTCATCAGAACACGAGACGACGGATTCGTTGAACTCTCGGGTCGAAAAACGAAGCGGTGCGGTTGATACCGTGGGGCAGACGAGAGAACGGTTATGGGCCTATTCGAATTTCGCCCCGCCAGTCATCGTGAGTCTGAACCTCTTGACCCGCATGACTTTCTTCGCCTTTCCGGTGCTGTTTCTTTTGACCGCGGAAAGCAGCGAGATCATTAGTGCGCCGAGTGCAGCCTTCTTGATCGCCGTGCTTTCCATAGGGACAATTGTCGGGCAATTCCTTGTGGTCAGGTCGTCATCGATACTCGGATATCCCCTTTCGATACTGATCGCGCTCGTGGTTTCGTCAACAGGTTTTGTTGTCCCCATGTTCTTCTTTTCCCAATCCGGGCTACTTGCTGCCGCGATTATCGTTGCGCTTTCGGGAGATGCCTTGCAGGCACTACTCAGCGCAACCTTGGTGGACGCGGCGCCTGCCCGCGTTCCCTGGTGGCTAGGCGTAAACCAGGCCATGGTCGGAGTGGCTCGAACAATTGCACCGCTCTTTGTGGGCACCGCGTTCGCACTCGGGATCTACGGCAGCTACGGGGCTGTTGCGGGCGTTTCGATTCTGGGTCTTCTCCTCCTGCCTGGCGTCTTTCGCGTCAGGGACGGTGGCTCGAGTCGTTCCAGTCGGAAAAACTCATCTTGATCCCAAGAACCAGCAGCCATTTGAGAATGCATTGCGTACTCCGAGCGTGCCAAATGCGAGATCTTGAACTGACCTTCAGATGGGTCGCTGATGGTGGGACAGAATTTCGAATCTGGGATCAGGCAGACCTCCTTGACGGCAATTCGAACGAGCTCGACGACCCATGAACGCGATCGATGGCCTCGTGCTTCCGGAATTCATGAGTGCTCTTGTCCATCTCTCCGAAATATTGATGCGAGATCTTTGTACAGGTGCCGAAACAGGCGAATAGGTTGAGATCAACGGTCCTATTATTTCAATTCTGCCCAACCTGACTTGACATGAAATTTACAAGACTGCTGGGGATGGTTTTGAACCTTCGTCAAGGGTCAAAAACAATTGTTCAGCTCCCCAAGATATCAAGGCCGTGAAGCCATATAGATGGCGCCATTCACGCTGTAGAAAATTCCGGATTCCGAATGCCGTCTAACGACAAATACGAGGCGGCCGGATTGGACAGCGGAGGTCGGCAGGGCGACGATCCGGCCGCCTTCACGGCGGTGCAGGCAATTGTGACCGGATCTTCCGTCGATCTTGGCAGGCCCGATCACGGCTTTGATTGCGTGTTGTCGTTTCGTTTGCCGTCCTTTGCACGGCGTGACCCTGCGCCGGTGCCCGGAGAGAAAGACACGGGCTCCTTCCCGATCGTCTTGACCCCGATACCCCTTGTCGGCGTAAGTCCGCTCAAAGGCGATCCCAATCGCCCTGTCCGCCCCGGCGTCGCCATTGTCACCCCGCCGTCGCACCCGTCGAAGCGCGGGAACGCCCCCCGGCCCCAGAATGCCGCCGAGTCACCGCCCTCGGCGGCACCGGGCCCGGCGAACACGCTCCCCGCGAACAGGTCATGACCCGACAGCGTTCGCGAGCCGAACCGGTGTTCCGCGTCCGTCCCGCCCGCCATCCAGTCGGAGAGCGCCGGGAGGCCGTCCCGCACATTCAGGCCTGGCAGGTCATTTCGACAATCTGGATCAGATTGCCGCACGTGTCATCAAAGACCGCCATTTTCACATCGCCCGCTGGCGTCGGCGATTGTGTGAATTCCACGCCGAGGCCGCTGAGCCGCTTGAATTCTGCGTCCAGATCATCGACCTCGAAAGAGTGGGCCGGAATGCCATCGGCGACAAGCGCCTTCTTGTAAGGAGGAACAGCGGGATGATCGCTCGGCTCCAAAAGCAATTCAGTGCTGTTTTCTTTACCTTTCTCAACGACTGTGAGGTATCGGTTCTCGCCAATCGGGATGTCATGCTTCAATTCAAAGCCGAGCTTGTTTGTATAGAAATTGAGGGCTTTTGCCTGATCGTCCACATGGACATTGGTGACATAGATCTTCATTCTTGCTTCTCGTATCAGGAAAGCCAACCGCCATGCATGCGCGACTGCGCGGTGCTGAGAAAAAGGGCTTTAACGCGCCTTTCCATTCTACCTCAATGATACCAACCGCTTCGAGCACGGACAGATGCCGAGACAACGCCTGACCCTCACGCCGTAGCGCGGAGCGGCCAAGAGCAGCTCATTGCTCAATCTCCTCGAACCCGCCGGCCCCGCCCCCGACCCGCCGCATGAAAGCCCTCGGAACGCAGGCGAATCGCCCCCCGCTCCGGCACGCCCGCACCGCTTCCGCGACGGAGCCTGCGGCGATTGCAGACAAGACCGGAGCGCGACATGTTGGTCAAGTCCGAAACATGGAGATTTTGGAGGGCGTGTATTCCGCGCTTCCCCCGAGAGCGGTCCGATATTGGTTCCGTACTCCGTATCGAGTTCATCGCCAATGGCCTGCATCCGGCGCCGTTCGAAGCCGGTGATCCCGATCGGCCGCCAATTCTCCGCAGTGCGGATCAGCGCCGAGAACATCAGCTTCAAGACTGCCTTCTCGCCCCTTGCATTGGGAATGATCTTCATGCGCCGGCGCTCCTCAACGTACATTCGCTCAAGCAGGTTGGTGGTGCGGATCACCTTGCGATGCTGGCACCGGCATCCGCAGATGCGCGATGCAGGCTTCGAATTTGTCCATTTTCTTCGTGCGGGGTTCGGCGACGTGGATGCGCTCGGCGAAGGTGGACTTGGATGGTTCGATCATGGGCGGCGGTTCCTTGGTTCGGGCCGCGCGACCTGTGGTCACGACAGGAAGCGGTCGCGGCGGCGTTTCTTCGAGGAAGTCGCGCGAAGGGCGGGACGCGATGATCCGTAACTCACGGGAACTAAGGGATATTCCTCCCGCTCATGCGATGGAGACGCTGACGGGAAGGGCATCGACGATGTGGTCGGATGTGAAGTGAAGGGTCCGGCGCGAATGTCGGCCGCAACCACCCTGGTGGAGGAACTTTCGCGGTCTTGGCGCGCCGCATTCTGAACGCTTGGGATGCAATGCGGAATTCACGGGCGACCGTTGCAAGTTTCCGAAAACAGCCGCTTTGGTGCCGCGTGTTGACCTGTCTGAACTTGAACTCAGGACTTTGCGGTCGAACTCTCCGAAGCGAAACTCAACATCCAGTCGCGTGTTCGCTTCACGGGGTCGGAAAGTGGCTCATCCAGCTGTGACGAAACGAAGTAGAATGCCTGATCGGCTGACAAGCGCGCGTCTACGGGGCGCATCAGGAGACCGCGTTCGACCAGGAAATCAGCAATGGGCCACCAGCCCTGGGCAGCCCTGCCCGCCGATGGCGACCTCCGGGACCAGCTGATGATCGGAGAATTGCAGCCTCTTCCGGATGGTAACGGGCGAATGGCCGAGCCTTTCGAACCACTTTTGCCAATCGATCCGTTTGCGCAACGGCTCTTCCCAGTGAAGAAGCTCACTCCGGGATAACTCCCTGAGCGAAACAAAAGGGCCGTGCGAACGGAGAAAATCGAAACTGCAAACCGGATAGAACACCTCGTCGATTAACTTCCAGAACGTCATGCCGCTCCAGCTTCCACGGCCAAGACGGACGGTCAACTGGGCGAATTCAGAATGGGAGTCGACTTCGCAGTGTGTTCCGCGACGCGTTCGGGGCCACTAACTGCCTCGCGCAAACATGGGCATCGGAAGAATTTTGCGACCCGGGCTCAGGTTGCTCGCTGCGTAGACGATGGCCTCGGTATCGATTCCGAATTGAGCATAGAGATCGTCAATCCGGCCGGTTTGGCCAAAATGCTCGACGCCCAGCGGCACGGTCTTGTGACCGGCTACGGCGCCGAGCCAGGCCAAAGTGACGGGATGGCCATCGATGACCGTGATAATTCGGCAATGCGCCGGCAACGGCGCAAGCAAGCGTTCGACTTGGCTGAAAGCTGCCTCGTTCCCCCTGCGGCGTGCTCTTTGCGCGGCCGTCCAACCGGCGTTCAGGCGGTCCGCTGATGTCACCGCAAGGACGCCAATATCCCGCCTAATTTCGGCGATCCGGCCAGCGGCGGCAATGGCTTCCGGCGCAACGCAGCCCTGGTAGGCGATGACGATGTCGCAATTGGGTCCGGGCTTGCGCCACCAATAGGCGCCGTCGATCGTGCCCTGACGGAAGCGTTCATCGCGCCGGATTCCAGGCTGTTCCAGCGAGCGGGTGCTCAACCGCAGGTAGACCGACCCACCGGTCTCGTCGCGCAACCAGGTTCGTTCATCCGGGTCGCCTTCACCGTCCCGCTGCAGGTAGTCGAAGGCCCATTCCATGATTACCGCGAGTTCATCCAGATAAGCCGGCTCAAATGCGGCGAGGCCGTCCTGGCTCATTCCGATCAGCGGTGAACCGATTGACTGGTGGGCGCCGCCTTCCGGAGCCAGAGTCACGCCGGAAGGCGTGCCGGCAATCATGAAACGGGCATCCTGATAGCAGGCGTAATTCAGCGCATCGAGCCCGCGTGCAACGAAAGTATCATAGACCGTGCCCACCGGAATGAGACGTTCGCCGAAGAGCGAGTGCGAAAGGCCGGCCGCGCCGAGAAGCAGGAACAGGTTCATCTCGGCGATACCTAGTTCCAGATGCTGGCCCGTCCTGGAGAAACGCCACTTGAGCGCCGAGGGAATGCGCTCATCCCGGAAGGTGTCCGCGAGTTCGTCGCGCGCGAATAGCCCCCGGCGATTGACCCAGGCGCCAAGATTTGTCGAGACCGTTACGTCCGGCGAGGTGGTCACGATGCGATCCGCCAGATCGGAATTCGACTTCGATAGCTGGTCGAGATATTTGCCGAATCCAGCTTGCGTTGACTGGTCGCGGTCGTCGAGCGCCGGAATGGGAGGCACCCGAATCTTTTCCGCTTCGAGTCGCCGGGTCCCCTCCGCAAAAAATGGGATGTCCTGCAAGAAGGCCTGAAGGCTCTCCGGGTCGTTTGCGCCGGCCAGGGGGTCCCATTCCCTCCCTTGGGGAATCTGCATCGCAGCGCGAAAGCCTTCCATCTGCCTGGTATTCATGATGCCGGCGTGGTTGTCCTTATGGCCGGCGAGCGGCGTGCCCCACCCCTTGATCGTGTAGGCGAGAAAGGCTGTCGGCCGGTCGTGGTCAATCGCATCGAACGCATCGACCAGGGTCTCGATGCATTGACCGCCGAGATTGGTCATCAACTCCGCAAGTTCGCCATCGGAGCGCCGCTCCAGCAGGGTGGTAACGTCCCCCTGATCGCCAATCTCATCCATCAGCCGCGTGCGCCATGCGGCACCACCCTGAAAGGTCAGCGCCGAATAGAGCTGGTTCGGACAGTTGTCGATCCATCCGCGCAGTTTGTCCCCGCCCGGTTCCGCGAAGGCCGCACGCTGCAAGGCCCCATACTTGAGACGCACCACATCCCAACCGAACGCGCCAAAGATTGCCTCGATTCGTTGCCAAAGCCCTTCATGGACCACGCCGTCCAGGCTCTGCCGGTTGTAGTCGATGATCCACCAGGTGTTTCTGACGTCATGTTTCCAGCATTCGTGAAGGCATTCATAGACATTGCCCTCATCGAGTTCGGCATCGCCGACCAGGGCGATCATCCGCCCCTTGGACCGGCCAGGCGCCCAAGGTTTGGCTGCAAGGTAGTCCTGGATGATCGAGGCGAATGCGGTGACGGCGACGCCAAGTCCCACCGAACCCGTGGAGAAGTCCACGTCGTCGACATCCTTGGTGCGGCTTGGGTAGGCCTGGGCGCCGCCATAGCCGCGGAAGTTCTCAAGCTTTTCCCGAGATTGATTGCCCTTCAGGTATTGCAGGGCGTGAAAGACGGGCGAAGCATGAGGCTTCACCGCGATACGGTCTTGGGGACGCAGAGTGCGGAAGTAAAGCGCCGTCATGATGGAAACCATGGAAGCACAGGATGCCTGGTGGCCGCCGACCTTGAGGCCGTCGGATTTGTCGCGCAAGTTGTTGGCGTTATGGATCGTCCAGCACGAGAGCCATAGCAAACGCCTTTCAATCTCCTTCAGGCACCGTAGTTCATGGCCTCTCATGACCTGCTCCTCCTCCAAGCCGGTCCAACTTCGAACTGAATGCGCGAGTCGTCAGGAACGCTTGCATTGTCACCTGGACTTCCGGTCCAGCCTTCCTCCAGTTCATCCCCCGGGATTGCAAGTCCCTGCACGGGACGGAGCGCCGCATGGTCCGCCCCGCAGATGTTCAAGCGTGCAACTGTATCACCAATCCGCCGGTCATATCGATTTGGATCGCATTAAACGTCGAGAATACGTCAAATCCGCGAGCGAGAACGGATTGGACAATTCTCCGCCTGGCGCAGCGCTCGACCTATCGGAACTCTTTGCAACTCGCGTTCAATTGCTTGCCCAAATCCTCTCTTGAACCTTTCAAGCGTTTCTTCGCAAGCTTTGTCTACGGTCACCCGCAAGACCTGACAACCCTGCTATCGGCCCTCGTATAGAACGTTTTGCGCATCCATGACGTTCAGCGCCTCAATTTGTCCATTCCTCATCGTGGCCCTCGCCTTGACGTGACGTATTCCTGCTTTGATGGCGGTTTCGGTGCAGATACTGGGTTCTCCATCGAATATGGAATCGGAAACGCGGGCTGTGACAAGATGAATCCGTTTGTCGAGACAAGGAACACTGAACTATTTGTTGTGGTGAGTGCATCCCGTCTTGCAGAACGTTTGTCTGCAGAATTGCGCCAGGCAATACGCGGCGAGTCCGTTTGCAATTGCCCGACGCCCAATCATGGTGATGAAGCGGACTTGTCCACGGAGTGCGGAACGAACGGAGTTCGCTTGCGGACGCCTACACATGCTTCGTGGGTCTGAGGCGGAGCCCCGCTGCTGATCGTTAGATCCGGATTCACGAATGACGGTAACGCGGAACTGACTGACGTTCCGAACAGAACTTCGTATCATACCGGAAGTCCATTTCAAGGAAACGGCGTACTGTACATAATTTTGGCGAGACTTTTCTCTCGGAGCCAAGCAAGAAGGAGAATTTGGCTATGCAAAGGTATGTAATTGAGCGGGATATTCCGGAAGTTGGTACATTCGCGCGCGATCAGTTGCGCGAGGCTGCAGCGAAGTCGAACGAGGTTCTCGCGCAGCTCGCGCCGGATATCCAGTGGGTGGAAAGTTATGTTGCTGCCAACAAGACGTTTTGCGTCTACTTGGCGAAAGATGAAGATATCATCCTCAAGCATGCCGAAATCAGTGGTTTTCCGGCAACAAGGATCACTCCGATATCGAAACTGATCGATCCCACGACTTCCAAGGAAGACTGAATCCCGAAATTGACGGGTGCGGAAACCGAGCTTGCCGGGCAACCAACCCTGGCAAGTTTGGACGGCTGCCGGCAAATTGTTCTTCTGCAGGGAATGAGGTGTTTGCGTTGTTTCAACGGGTCGGGCTGTCGGACGTCGGCGTCGTTGCCGACGATACCAAATCAGTTCAGGGAAGAAGTTCGCAACAACATGATGGGCGCCCACGGGCTGGACACAAGGAGCAGATGAGGTCCCTTGTCCGCGCCGTACTCGTCCTCGACACCGGATAGCGTCCACCGCCACCCGGCAGCAAAACCGGGCCGCATCCGGATTCAGGCCGCATCGGCTTAGAACCGCCAGAACCGTCCACTTTGCGGAATTGCGCCTGGGTGCAGTCGTTCCGGCTCTTCCAGATCCTTTGGAATGAGGCAAGGCGTTGGCGCCGACAGCCCCACTTCACTCCAAGAGACGGTTGCGAAGCAAAAAAGTTTCGCAGCGCAAACCCCTGCCGAAGCAATGCACTTGACGGAAAGGCTCTTCGTATTACCGTAAGTCTGCAAAGTGAAGGCAGTCCCTTGTCGGAAAGAGGGCGGCCGGCATTCGCCAATTGGCGCAATCATACCGGCTGACCCACGGAATTCCGGGTCCCGCCCAAGTTCTTGAGGCTGGGATGGCAACACGGATTGGCGTCGATATTGGAGGCACCTATACCGACTTGATTTCCTACGATGATCAAGGCGGAAGAGTGCATCTCGCCAAGGTACTCTCGACAACCGAAAGCCTGGACGAAGGCGTCGTCGAGGCCGTTTCCCAAGCCGTTCCAGAAGAGCTGATCCAAGCGGCGGAATACTTCCTGCACGGAACGACGGTCGGACTGAATTCTCTCTTGGAGCGCCGGGGAGAGGTCGTCGGTCTGCTTACCACGAAAGGATTCCGGGACATCCTTGAAATCCGGCGCGGTGATCGCGACGAAATGTACGATTTGCTCTGGAAACCGCCCCCGCCGCTCGTTCCGCGCTGGCTGCGTTTGCCGGTGAGCGAACGCATCCGGACCGATGGACATGTCCAGGCGCCCCTTGCCGCCGGCAACCTCCGGGATGCGGTCAAAACCTTCAGCAAGGAGGGGGTCACGAGCGTGGCGGTGGCCTTCATCAATTCCTATGCCAATCCCGCGCACGAGTTGGAGGCCGAACAGGTTCTGCGCAATGCCGGCTTTGTCGGCGAGGTGTCCCTGTCGCACCGCGTGTCGGGCGAGTACCGCGAATACGAGCGAACCACCACAACGGTTATCGACGCATTCGTTCGCGGCCGTACGACACGATATTTGCGGCGGCTCGGCAGTCTCCTGACGGAACTGGGACTGCAGGGTAACCTGTTGGTGACCCGTTCCGAGGGAGGTTCGATGACGTTCGCGGAAGCCGAGGATCGCCCCTTCGAAACGATCATGTCAGGTCCGGTGGCAGGGGTGGAGGGAGCAGCCGAACTTTCGCGTAACGCAGGCATCGATGCTTTGATCACCGCGGATGTGGGAGGCACCAGTTTCGACATAGCCGTCGTGCTCAACGGCCGGGCACAACTGATGTACGAGGGAAAGATCGTCGGGCTGCCTGTCCAGACACCCTGGGTCGATGTGCGTTCCATCGGTGCGGGTGGTGGATCGATCGCCTATGTGGATGCAGGTGGTCTGCTCCGCGTGGGACCTCAGAGCGCAGGCGCGCAGCCGGGGCCGGCGGGCGTCGTACGGGCGAGGCGGCGTCGAGCCTACCGTGACGGACGCTGCCCTCTTGCTCGGCATGTTCGGCCGCGGGCGCTTGGCGGGTGGCATCCGCCTCGATCGCCGATTGGCGGAGGCCGCCTTCGATCCAACGGCACGGCAAATGGGTTTGCCGGTAACGGAAACGGCCCAAGGGGTGATGAAAATTGCGGCAGCGGGCATGTCCGATTTCATGCGGGAAATTACGATCGATCAGGGTCTCGACCCGCGCCGCATGAAGCTCTTCGCTTTCGGCGGCGCAGGGCCTCTCATCTGCACATTGCTGGCTCGCGAAATGGACGTGTCCGAAATCCTGGTGCCCGCGGACGCAGGAAACTTCTCGGCCTGGGGCCTCTTGGGCGCCGATGCCACGCAGACGATGTCGCGTACGAAGATCCTGCCGCTCTGCGGTGAATCCCTCGAAAACTGCAACGGAATTCTGAGTTCCATGTTTGCCAAATTGGAAGCGCGCCAGTCCAAGGGCGTTGGCGGTCAACGCGTGTAACGCGACAATTACAATGCCGCATGGTGTTGGCCAGCGGCTGATTGCTGTTTCGGCGGCATTCTTGTAGCGGTAGTCGATTCCTTTATGGCGAAACCATGCGTGTAGCAGGTATGTCCAGGCGATGATGCTTGTGACTATGAATAGTTCTGCACGGAATTTGAGTCCAGCGCTATTGAATGTATGAACGGCTGCAATCATCGCCGCGCGTGCCTTAACCAGAAGCTCGTCGCCTCTGAGGTTCAGGCCTGTCTCCGCATCCACATCCGGCCAGCGGGCAAGAAAATCGTCAAGTTCTTCATTTGCCGCGGCCTTGAGGGCCTAAAATTTTGCACCCGTTCGGATTTCGGAAATTCGTGCATGATTGATCGATCGTGTTGGCCGTGTGAAATACGCCAAGATGTCTTGATCATTGTACTCGCCCCGGCTCAACATCGCTTTGATCAGCGCGATTTCCCGCCGTTCGAGCCTATTTCCCTTTCTTCGTTCTGGCATCTTCTGAATGAAAGCCTGGAATTGAACCTATTCATTTATGCGCGGGTCCTTGGCGGAACAATGTTGCCGTCAAGATGCTTTCCCGGCTTCAGCCGTCCCAAACCGACAGGAGGATGGGGAAAGGCCTCCGGCACCAAGGCGCTCGGTAGCTGTCAAGTATCTGAAGATCAACATCACCGTCATGACTTTCCGGACATACACATTGGTTGATTGCTCCTGCCGATACTCGGTCAGGTATTGTGCCCAGGTTCAGGCCGAAAGTGCGCTCGTTGGTTAAGTCGAGAAGCGCTTCGGCAAACGGCATATGGGTGGGTGGAAGCTCTCGGCAGGTGGGTGCTGCGTAGGCGATCCGATACAGCTATCCACAGTCATACGAGAGGATTTTTCCACCTTAGACCCGGAAACCGCGCCATGTCCGCGTCGGTCGAGTGAAGTTCGGCCTGGTGTTCGATCGCCAAGGCAGCAAGGTGTGCGTCCGTTGTCAGGTTGCCGGCAGAGCCCGCCGCTTCAAGGAGAGCGAACAGAATGTCCGCATGACGGTCTCCCGGGTGTATGACCACCGTCTGCGGTCTGCTGAGCCAGGCTCGAACGCGCGTGCAGGCGCTGCCGACGTCGAGGGGATTGTCGAGAATCTTCGGATGTGTGGCGATGCGGATGAAACCCAGGATAGCAACCCAGGGAAGGCCTACGCTTCCGATTCCGTTCATCAACGTTTCCCACCATTCTCGCGCCGCCCTGTGCCGACGGGACTGCGAATCGTGGGCGTGCAGCAGCAGGTTGACGTCGGGAACGATCACCGGCCGTACCGACCAGCAATCTCATCGGCTTCTATCTCATCGACAATCTGATTGAGCCGATCCCTGTCAACGCCCGGCCTGAAGCCGAAAGCGTGGGGCTCCACCCTGAATCGAGGTGGCCGGGGCGGCTTGCCTCGCACGCCGAACCCGAGTCGCAACGCATTGTTGACGACCGCCTTCATGCTGCTGTTGGTGCGTCGCATTTCCTGCTGGAGGAGCTGCTCGACGTCCGGTTCAAGTGTCAGTGTGGTCCGCATGTTTGGCATCATGATGCGCGAAATTCTTGATGTCAAGATGTACAGGAACGCAGTGCGCCGGTCTTCCAGTTTTTGGAACATTCCTGGACAAGAGAGGCGGAGTAACGACCCAGACGTTTCCGGTCACTCGGCTGCCTCGAGATCGCGATCGATGCTGTCGCCGATGCGGGTGGCAGAAGCCTTCACGGAGTTCCGGGCAAGATGAGCATACCGAGCCGTGGTTTGTACTTGTGTGGCCGAGCAGCTTCCCGATCATCGGCAGCCCTTCACCGAGGACCAAAGCCCTGCTCGCGAAGGAGTGACACTTATTCCTGAAACGGAATATGCGTCACTCTTGAAGCAAAGGAATATCGAAGATTTCGGCGAGCGAGCGAGTATGTGGACAGACGCTCGATTGGCGAGCATCGAGGTCTCGATCACTGCTGTCCCCGACGCGCACAGTCATGCGGCGACCGCAAACGCCGCAGATCGCCAGGGATTGCAGAAGCGCCTTTCCCTCGCGCGGCGTCGAGGTTCGCGATGCCGAGGGCGCGATCGTGGCAGAGTTACGCGCCATGGTGGAGACCGAACTGAGGCATTTCCTCGCCGCCATCAACACCGCCTGCCCGCCCCCCGACGGCCGGACCGATACCTTGCCGCCGCTGCCGACTTGGAAAATTGGTGGGTTCCGGGTCGACATCGCCAACCGCGAAGAGCTTCATCAGGTGTTGGACGAGGACGGAGTCCTGATCTTTGATGCAAGTATTCTGGTTTGCGCAGTCGACAAGGACTCACCATTCCATGAGCCGTGCGGCGCCGGCGCCATGCGGGCTCCCGACGGTCCGTCGCCGGCGGCTCTCACCCGGAACGTCTACTACGAAGTTCCTGCAATCGCACACGCGTGCGTCCGTGTCTCCCTGGCGCCGAGCCAAGCCTGGAGTTTCCTCGAAGCATGAGTTATTGCCTCGTGAGCTGTCGCATCGGTGCGCAGTCGCTTCGAACCTTGCCTGGGGCGCCTGTAATCTGCTTGGTATCTGGTCAGCCTTCGAGGAGCCGGGTCAACATATGACGAGCACGATCCTGCCCGCCAGAAAATACCGCTAGAACCCGGACCGTGTGAAGTGCGTCATCAATGTCGAACCAGTAGATTGCCCGATCAATCGTCAGATGCCGCAGAACCGGCAGGATATCGTCGTGGCTTTCACCGCGATACGGGGCGATCAGAATTCGTTCCGCGGTCGTGCGAATGTCCAGAACCCGCGCTTCGGCAAGGCCAAGCGCCGCCTCCACACTTTCGCCTAATCCGCGGTAGCTCTCGTAGAGATGGTCGAAGATTAGCCCGAAATCACGCTCGGCCTCGATCGAGAACTCAAGGCGGAAGGCCATATGCGCGGCGCTTCGCGGCGATCGTATCGACCAGCCGGCCGTCCATCTGCGCCCCGCCGACGAACTTACCTTCCCGGCATCGGGCCAGAACCTCCCGCAACGCCTCGCGTTCCAGTTCCTCGGCCTCCATCCGTCGGCGCAGCAGGTCAATGCCCTGCTGCAGCACGGCGCTGACACTGGAATAGCGCCCGACCTCCACCAGTATCTTGGCAAAGGCGTATTGCTCGTCCGTGAGCGAGACCGACGATTTTGTCGTCATGGGCATTCCCCTCGGCCTCAAGGCAATACCCGGTAGCACCGTCATCAATGTCGGCCCTCTTGCGATGACATTCAAAAGCGCCGCCCGATTCGCTATGCGGGCAGTACAGGGCGATCACCGCGTGCCGCGCGCAGCTTTTTCCGTCATGTTGTTGTGGCGACCCGATAGCCCGAAGACCCGGATACCGCCAGTGACGACGGCACATCGCACGGCCACGATACCAGCAATTCGAGCGCACCCCACCCAGACCACCGGCGGTCCCTGGGCAAAACTGTTCTCGAGGTTTGCTGAGGTTTCGCGTTTCGGACTTGGTTGCCGGGCATCCGACCTGTGGAATTTCGGTTCCAAGATCGGGGATTTCGAACGCCGAAGAGCCGGCAGATGAAGCTCGGCAGGAGAATTTCCGGTGAGGTCCGGCCGTATGGTCATGTCGAAGGGCTCCTGCCTTCCACAAAATCGGGGGACGGGGCTGGAAACGATCGGCTTGCCGCGTGGGTTGGATTGGGAAGCGGGCGCGCTGGCCGGTTCGGGTTTCGGCAGAGAGTTGCGGGTCATTTTGAGGGAGTCGAGAACAGTGCAGATATTCCGGTTCAGCCGCCGCAGGGTCGGCGCGACCTCAAGGCTGCGGGCCTTGATGAGGCCGATGGCGAAGCGCCGCAAGCGGGCGGTGTTTGTCGGACCATCGCCGGTGCGGATGCGAGCTTCATTCCATCTTCAGTTGAGACAATGATGGGCGATGTTGGATAGTGCTTCGAACTACGCCTCTGTTCCAACCTTGAGCGAGTAGTTCGCGGCAGCTTTGGCTTTTCGGGCTTCTTGAGATATTCCCGGATCGGGTGATCCTCGTCTGGTGGTTTGTAGACGAAGGCATAGTTGCTGCACCCGTGCACCTGAAGGAAACCCATGGGCGCGAGATTCCCGACAGTACGTTCTCCGGTGCTGAACCGGTCGGCCTATTCCCGCGTCGTCATCATGACTTGGTCGCGAAGCTTCTGCGCCGAGGTAGCGAGCCCTGGCGAAAGCGAATGTGGTTCACCATGGTGGCGTCGAAGGGTTTCCATCAGACCTAGCCCGCTCGCGTCAACTGAAACTGGCGGCGACACCGGCATCGGCGTAATGAACGAACAGTCGCTCGGTTTTGGCGACGATCGGCGCGCGGTGTTTTCTGAAATTGTCGTCGTGGTGGAACGGCACGCACATCTGGCGATTGTCGCCGCCACGCAGGCGTATGACCGCCACAACGCCGCCTGGACTCCGTGTCACGGCGACATCGTCGAGCAGCGGGCGGACGAGGCAATTGAAGGACCCGGATTGTTCACGAGGGACAAGAAATTGACGCATGTTGGCATGAATCCTAATTTCGCCTCTAGTTTTGTTCACGAGAAGCAGGGCTGAATTGTTTGCGAGACGGATATGGAACGAGTTTTCATGTATTGGGACAACTCGAAAATCTTCCACGAAGCTCAACGCTTGGCGGAAGAACGAGCCGAAGGGCCGGGCGCCCGATATCGTGTCCGCATCCATTTCGAGAGCCTGCTGCGTCTTGCTCACGCTGACCGCCCGGTAGAAAAGGCCATGGCGGTTGGCTCGGTGCCACCGGAAATGCGCCAACTGTGGAACCGCATGGAAGGCCAATGCGTGGAAGTTCGCCTGTTCGACCGTGGATCCCCCGAACGCGGCGAGCAAGAGATGCCTGACAATGTGCTGCAATTGCGAATGCTGGAAGACGCGCTTGATTACAACGGCAAGCCCGGCATCGTGACCTTGCTGACCGGGGACGGCGCCGGCTACCTTGAGGGTGCGGGCTTTCACCGAACACTGGAGCGAATGCACAAGCGCGACTGGCGCGTGGAAATCCTGTCATGGGCGCATTCCACGAACCAGCGGATGCGCATGTGGGCAGAGAAAAACGGCGTATTCGTGCCTCTGGATGACTTCTACGAGTCGATCACCTTCATGGAACCGTCCAAGCCTGGGTTCGCAATTGCGCATCCGCGCGACGCCATCGAGTTGGATTTGTCCCGTCGCAAAGTTTCGCCGCCCCTGAACGACTAAGTGGCAATTCCGTCGACGCTTGGTTCCCGAACCAGCCCCATGAAGGATTTGGTAGACCTCGATCAGATTTGTCCGTGTTCTTGCTGTCTGGCGTCCTGGCTCCAACGATCACTTTCTGTTTGCGGCGACGGAACAGGGCTCGCGCGCGTGATTTGGGTCAGGTGCTTCGCCGTGCCGCCATGCTGGTTTCCAGGAACACGGACAAAAATCCGCTTATCCATTCACCATTAAGAAACGATTCCGCCAGGCTTCTTGAATATCACAATCACGCGAGTCCGCCGGCGACGCGATTTCCTCCGAACCGCGGGCGCAGGCCGTCCATTCCTCTTGAGGAAGTGCTACCCCGCAACCGCCTCCACTTTTGCCGCGCAAAACTTGTACTCGGGGATTTTCCCCATCGGGTCGAGCTGCGGGTTCGTCAGGACATTCGCCGCCGCCTCGACATAGGCGAACGGGATGAAGACGACGCCGTTCGCCACGGAATCATCGGCCCGCGCCGTCAGCTCCACCCTGCCGCGCCGCGTGCAAACCCGGATTCGACCGCCCGGCGCGATCCCGAGTCGGCCGAGTTCCGCCTCGTTCAATGCCGCCGTCGGCGAAGGCTCGATGTGATCGAGCACGCTTGCCCTGCGGGTCAGGGCGCCGGTATGCCAGTGCTCGAGCTGCCGACCCGTCGTCAGGATGTAGGGATATTCCGGGTCCGGCACTTCCGCTGGCGCGGTAACCCGGGCCGGCACGAAACGTCCCCGCCCGCCCGGCCGCGGGAAACCGTCCCCGAAGACGACCGCCTGCCCGGGATCCTCCGGCGAGAGCGACGGATAGGTGACCGCCGATTCCCGCTCAAGCCGCTCCCAGTCGATATTGTCGAGCGACGGCATCACCTGCTTCATTTCCGCGAACACGTCCGCCGGGCTCCGATAGTTCCAATCGAGTCCCAGGCGGCGGGCGATATCCGTCGTGATCTGCCAGTCCTCGCGCGCTTCGCCCGGCGGCTGCAAGGCCCGCCTTCCCATCTGCACCTGCCGGTTGGTGTTGGTGACCGTGCCGGTCTTTTCCGGCCAAGCCGACGCCGGCAGGATCACATCCGCGTACATCGCGGTTTCCGTCACGAACAAATCCTGCACCACCAGGTGCTCCAGCCTTTCCAGCGCCTCGCGCGCATGGGTGAGATCCGGATCCGACATCGCCGGATTCTCGCCGAGCACGTACATGCCCTTGATGTCGCCCGCATGCGCCGCGTTGATGATTTCCACCACGGTAAGGCCTGGCGCCGGATCGACTTGGCTCCCCCAGAGCGCATCGCATCTTGCGCGGGCCTCCGGGTTGTCGACCGGCTGGTAGTCCGGCAGAACCATCGGAATGAGTCCCGCATCCGAGGCGCCCTGCACATTGTTCTGGCCCCGAAGCGGGTGCAGGCCGGTGCCCGGCCGCCCGACCTGCCCGGTCATGAGCGCGAGCGCGATCAGGCAGCGCGCATTGTCGGTGCCATGCACGTGCTGGCTGATGCCCATCCCCCAGAATATCATCGCCGCCCGGGCGCGCGCGAAGGTCCGCGCGACTCCCCGGATCGTGTCTGCGTCGATCCCGCACTCCGCTTCCATCCGCTCCGGAGGATAGGCTTCGAGATGCGCGCGCATCTCCTCGAAGCCCTCGGTGAAGGTCTCGACATACTGCCGGTCCGCCAGCCCTTCGCGGACGATCACATGCAGGATCGCATTCAGGAGCGCCACATCCGTGCCGGACCGGAACTGCAGCATGCGCGCCGCATATTTCTTGAGCGCGTGCCCGCGCGGATCCATCACGATCAACTCGCCTCCGCGCCGGGCGAACTGCTTGAAATACGTCGCGGCGACCGGGTGGTTCTCGGCGGGATTGCAGCCAATGGCGATCGCGACATCGGCATGCCGGATCTCGTTGAAGGTCGCCGTAACGGCGCCCGAGCCGATCCCTTCCATCAACGCCGCCACCGACGAGGCATGGCACAGCCGCGTGCAGTGATCGACGTTGTTGTGCCCGAACCCGGCGCGGATCAGCTTCTGGAAGAGATACGCCTCCTCGTTCGAACACTTGGCCGAACCGAACCCCGCCACGGCGCGGCCCCCATGGTTGTCCCGCAGCCTTCTGAGGCCCCCCGCGGCAAACTCCAGGGCTTCTTCCCATTCCACTTCCCGGAACTGCTTTGACGGGTCGGCGGGATCCACGTTCAATCCCTTTTCCGCGCCCTCGCGCCGGATGAGCGGCTTTCCGAGCCTGTGGGAATGGCTTACGTAATCGAAGCCGAACCGGCCCTTGACGCAAAGGCGCTGTTCGTTGGCGGGACCGTTCCGCCCGTCCACCCGGGCGATGCTGCCGTTGCGCACATGGTAGGTGATCTGGCAGCCGACCCCGCAATACGGGCAGACGGAATCAACCGAGCGGTCCACGGCGGCGGAATCCCCGGCCTCCCGGGCATCGAGCATCGATGCTTCCATCAGCGCCCCGGTCGGACAGGCCTGCACGCACTCGCCGCACGCGACACAGGTGCTTTCCCCCATCGGGTCGTCGAAATCGAACACGATCTTCGCGCCGGGACCCCGTCCCGCCATCCCGATCACGTCGTTCACCTGCACTTCCCGGCAGGCGCGAACACAGAGATTGCAATGGATGCACGCATCCAGGTTGACGCGCATGGCGACATGACTCGGATCGGGCTTGGGCACCGCAACTTCCGCGCGCGCTGGATACCGGCTTTCCCGGATTCCCATTTCCTTCGCCCATTGCCAGAGTCTGGAACTCCGGTCGTGGGCGCGTTCCGGCGGAGGCTGATCGGCGAGCAGCAATTCCATGACCGTGCGGCGCGACCGCTCGGCCCGCTCGGTGGCGGCACGGACGACCATGCCTTCCGTGGCCGCCCGATGGCAGGAAGGTTGCAATACGCGGTCCCCCTCCACTTCCACCATGCAGGCCCGGCAATTCCCGTCCGGCCGGTATCCCGGCTCCCCGGAATGGCAAAGATGCGGAATGCGCACCCCCGCTCGCGCAGCTGCCGTCCAGATCGTCTCTCCTTCCAGCGCTTCGACTTCTCGTCCGTCCAGCTGGAACCGGATCTGCTTCTTCTCAGCCATGGCCGGCCTCCTCCGGGAAATGCTGCAATATCGAGCGGATGGGATTGGGAGCCGCCTGTCCGAGTCCGCAGATCGAGGCATCCTCCATCGCCTCGGAAAGCTCTTCAAGCAGCTTCACGTCCCAGTGCGGCGCCTCCATCAGCTTCACCGCCTTTTCGCAACCCACGCGGCAGGGCGTGCACTGACCGCAGGACTCGTCCTCGAAAAACCGGAGAAGGTTCCGCGCCGCTTCCGCCATGTCGTCCTGGTCGGAAAGCACCACCACCGCCGCCGACCCGATAAAGCAGCCATGCGGCTGAAGCGTATCGAAGTCGAGCGGAATGTCACCCATGGAAGCCGGAAGGATGCCGCCCGAAGCGCCGCCCGGCAGGTAGGCCTTGAACACGTGGCCGTCCGACATCCCCCCGCAATACTCGTCGATGAGGGCCCGCACCGTGATTCCGGCCGGCGCCAACTTGACTCCCGGATCCCGCACCCGCCCGGAAACCGAGAAGCTCCGGAGCCCGTTCCGGCCGTTCGCGCCATGCGCATTCAACACTTCCGGCCCTTCCCGGACGACCCGCGTTACCCACCAGAGGGTCTCGACGTTGTGCACGAGAGTCGGGCGGTCGAACACCCCGACCTGGGCCACGAAGGGCGGCCGGTGCCGGGGCAATCCGCGCTTCCCCTCGATGGACTCGATCATCGCGCTTTCCTCGCCGCAGATATAGGCGCCGGCGCCCCGCCGGAGATCGAAAACTCCTTCGTCCACGATGCCGGCATCGACGAGCGCACCGATCTCGAGAAGCAGGATTTCCCGCGCGGCGGGATACTCGTCCCTGAGATAGACGAAAATGCGTTCCGCTTCGACCGCCCAGGCGGCGATCAATGAACCCTCCAGGAAGAGATGCGGCGTCGTTTCGAGAAAGTAACGGTCCTTGAAAGTGCCGGGCTCCCCTTCATCCGCATTCACCGCAAGGTATCGCGGCTTCGGCTCGACCCGCACGAAGCCCCATTTGCGGCCGGCGGGAAACCCCGCCCCGCCCAACCCGCGCAAGCCCGAAGCAAGCACCGCATCCTGGACTTCGTCCGGCGTCCGCTCTCCTTTCCGGAGCATGGCGAGCGCTCCGTATCCCCCGCCCGCTACAT
The DNA here is from genome assembly GCA_965219495.1 of Rhodobacterales bacterium. GTDB lineage: Bacteria > Pseudomonadota > Alphaproteobacteria > Rhodobacterales > CAZPXZ01 > CAZPXZ01. The sequence continues at coordinate 3,366,436 of OZ244777.1, read as the reverse complement.
AGGTATCGAAAGCTTCGTACTCGGGAACGACCGCATGCGTGTCTCCCCGCTCTACCGCCTCCGCAATGGATTCCTCCGTGGCATGATCGATATGGCGATGCCCCGCTTCCACCACCGGCGCGCAATCGCATCGTCCCATGCAGGGCGCCCGCACCACCCGCACGCCTCCGTTCCGGTAACGCCTGCCGAGCGCCTCCAGGAGAGATTCCGCGTCCGCCATCGCGCAGGAGAGGGAATCGCAGACGCGAATGGTGAGCGCCGACGGCGGGGACTCGCCTTCGCGCAAGGGATCGAAATGCGCGTAGAAGGTCGCCACCTCCCAGACTTCCGCCTGTGGAAGGTTCATTTCTTCGGCAAGCGCGCGAAGATGCGCGGCGGAAAGGCATCGGTGCCGGTCCTGGATCAGGTGCAGAAACTCGATGAGGAGATCGCGCCTGCGCGGCCGGTCTCCGAGAAGTTCCCGAACCTCGGAAAGCGCCTTGGGGTCGAGGGCGCGGCCCTTGGGGCGGGCGCGCGCCCGCCGGGCGCCCCGGATGCCCTTTCCCGCAAAATTTCCGTTTGAAGCGTTCATCCGAATTCCTCGATCCCGTTACGCCTACGACACGGCGCCAGAGCCCCTGCCGCCACGATCCCGATCCCTTCCGTCGCCGCCACCGGATACCGCCGCATTCCTACCGCCGCTCGAACAGCTTCTCCAGGTCGGCGAGCTTGAGTTCGACATAGGTCGGCCGTCCATGGTTGCACTGTCCGCTATGAGGTGTCTCTTCCATGTCGCGCAGGAGCTTGTTCATCTCGTTCAGGGTCAGTGCCCGGCCGCCCCGCACGGAACCGTGGCAGGCCATGCGCGAACAGACCGCTTCCAGTTGCTCCCGCAACGTTGCCGCCTCCCTGTATTCGGCGATATCCCCGGCGAGATCGCGCAAGAGGCTTTCGCTCTCCACTTCGCCCAGGATCGCGGGCACCTCGCGCACGCAAATCTCGTCCGGACCGAACGCTTCAATCACGAGGCCGAGTTCCTTAAGTTCGCCCGCCCGGGAAAGCAGCCGCTCTCGGTCGGCGGAATCCATCCGCACGATATCCGGGATCAAGAGGTTCTTGCGCTCGATCCCTTCGGCATCGAGCTCCGCCTTCAGGCGTTCGTAGACCAGTCGCTCATGGGCGGCATGCTGGTCGATCAGGGCAACGCCGTCCGCGGTCTGCGAGACAATGAACATCCGGTGCAACTGCGCCCGGGCGGCGCCAAGCGGAAACGCCGATGCATCCGGGCCTTCGGCCTCGGCGGATCGCGTCTCGACTCCCGGCGCCGCAGGCGGCGCCGGGAACAGGATGGCCGCATCTCCGCCTGTGGGAAGCACGTTGCCCGGCAAGGGGCTCGAACCCGTGCGGAACGCGTCCAGGGCGTTCGCGTGGATTTCGTTCGAGGTCCGATGGCTTGAGCCGACGAGGGAATGGCGCAAGCTTCCCGCCACCAGCGACCGGATCTGGTCGGCATCCCGGAACCGCACTTCGGACTTCGCCGGGTGGACGTTGACGTCGACACGCGAGGGATCCGTCTCGAGCCAGAGCGCCACCACCGGAAACCGACCGCGCGGCAGGAGATCGCGATAGGCGCCGCGAACTGCGCCCAGCACGAGCCGGTCGCGCACCGGCCGGGAGTTGACGAAAACAAATTGCGCCTGTCCCGTGCTCCGATGATGGGTGGGAAGCCCTGCATGACCCGACAGGCTGGCTACCGGCCGCCCGGCCCTCACCTCGAACGCGTTTTGACGGAATCCTTCGCCCAAGACCCGCTCGATTCGCCCGGCTCGCGCCGCGCTCTCGCTTCCTTCTTCCGGCGGGCACTGCAGCAACTCCCTCTCGCCGTGGCGCAGGGTAAAGCCAACATGCGGATTGGCGATCGCCAGATTCCGGACCGTATCGGCGATGGCGTTCCCCTCGCTTCGCGCACTCCTCAGGAACCCGAGTCGGGCAGGCGTGGCGTAGAAAAGGTCCCGCACCTCGACGACCGTTCCGCGCTCCAGCGCGGCTGGCTCCGGTTCCCTTCGCTTGCCCGCATCCACCTGCAGGCGCCAAGCATGATCGCTGCCAGCGACGCGTGAAGTCAGGGAAAACCGGCTCACACCGGAGATCGCGGCGAGCGCCTCGCCCCGGAACCCCATGGTCCGGATGTTGTGGAGGTCTCCCGCAGAGAGCTTCGATGTCGCATGCCTCTCGACGGCGAGCGGCAACTCCTCGCGGACAATCCCCGACCCGTCATCCGTAACCCGGATCCGGCGCCGTCCGCCCTCCTCGTAATCGATGGAGATCCGGGCCGCCCCCGCGTCGAGCGCGTTCTCGACGAGTTCCTTCACTGCGGAAGCGGGCCGCTCCACTACCTCTCCTGCCGCAATCCGGTTGACAAGGTCCGCACCCAGCCGCCGGATGGGAAACGAGGATACAGATGGCTCGCTCACGATTCGCTCGTTCCAGTCCGCCGCCCCTACGGTCAAATCCCGGAAGCGCCTTGTGAATCCGCAGGGTTACGAACCATTCCCTGCCGCCCCGGCGCCCGATGGCCGGGCCACGATTCCGAGTTCCCGGAGGCGACGGATTTCCGCGACCGGATCCAGGGCATTTTCCCGGCTATACCTTCTCTGCTCAACCCCGAGCAATTTGTGCACGAGAAGCACCTCTCCGTCGAGATAAACCTGGTGTTCCGCATTCACAAGTTGCCGGATTCCAGGATCCGACTCGAGGGCGCCGAGCGTTTCGAGCAGGTTCAATTCCGTACGGCCGGGTCCGCCGCTTTCCGGCGCAGACGCCCCGAGCGCCTCGCGTGCGCTTTCCATCGGGTCTTCTTCTACTCGCGCCATGACCCCGGGTTGGGGCAAAGGAAGCTCGTTTGATTCGGGAATCTCGATCGGGCGATTCGGCTTGACCGCGAACGCATCGGGGCCAGACCGGAGCAACCCGAGGCTTCTCCGAACGGCGTTGTCGCCGCACCCCGAGAGCGCGAGCATCGCAAGAAACCCGAAGAACACGGCCACCAAGCGAATATTCATGATCAGCCTCCCCTTTTTCCCCTCCATGCCCAAGTCAGCGGCGCAAGACAAGCACCACCACCCCGAGTACTACGGCCGTATCGGCAATGTTGAACGCATAGGGGTTGTCGAATCCGCAGCAGGTAACATTCAGATAGTCGTGCACGGCGCCATATAATACCCGGTCGAGCGCGTTTCCGAACGCCCCTCCCGCCACCACGCCGCAAGCGAGATTGTGGACCGGCTTCCGGTGACGCGCAGTCCAGACCAGCAGGGCCACACCGACTGCCGCCGCGAATGCCGCCAGCGCCAATGCCGCCGCCTTCGAGTCGCTATCCAGCAAACCAAAATTTACACCCGTATTCCAGAGGCGGACGATTCGCACGAAGGGGCCAACGGAGATACCCTCCGGCACGACATCAAGCCGCAGCACCCAGAGTTTGATTGCCTGGTCAAGCGCGAATACGAGTGCCGCCGCGCCGCCCGCGCGCCCAGCCGGCTGGACTTTATCCGGCATCAGCCGGAAAGAACGGCATCGCAGCGCGCACAGACATCCGGCCGCTGCTGGTCGCCCACCTCCATCAGCACACGCCAGCACCTTGCGCAGCGGTTCCCTTCGGCGGCGCGCACTTCCACCGCCACCCCGAGCGTTTCCGGAAGGCGGAAAGCATCGGCCGGCCCGCTTCCGGCGCACAATTCCAACTCGGAAACGATGCAAAGCTCCTCAAAGCTCACCGTTTCCAAATAGGCGCGAAACTCGCCGTGCTCCACGTGCAGAACGGGGGCGGCTTCGAGCGACGCGCCCAAGAGCCCTTCCCTGCGGGACTCCTCAAGCGCTCCGGTCACAACCCGCCGCACCGCCCGCGCCCGCGCCATCGAGGCATCCAATTCCGGGTCACGCCAGTCCCCGGGAGTATCCGGGAACGTCTTCAGGTGCACCGAAGCGCCCGGGGCATCCCCGAAACGGCAAATCCAGGCTTCTTCCATCGTGAAGCAGAGCATCGGCGCCAGCCACCGGATCACGCGATGAAACAGGTGATCGAGAACCGTGCGGCAGGCCCTCCGCCGGGGCGAGTCGAACGCGTCGCAATAGAGCGAGTCTTTCCGGATGTCGAAATAGAACGACGAAAGGTCGTTGGTGCAGAAGTTGAAGAGAGCCGAGAAAATCCGCTGGAACGTGAAATCGTCGTACCCCGTGCGCAACATCCCGTCGAGTTCGGCGAGCCGGTGCAGCACCCAGCGCTCGAGCACCGGCATTTCCGCAGGTTCGACCCGCTCCGTTTCCTCCCAGCCGGCAAGGTTGCCGAGCAGGAAGCGAATCGTGTTCCGCAACCGCCGGTAGGAATCCGAGGCCGACTTCAGGATCCCCGGTCCGATCCGGAGATCCTGCGTGTAATCGGAATTCGCGATCCAGAGGCGAAGGATGTCGGCGCCGTATTGCGCGATCACGTCCTGCGGAGCCGTTACGTTGCCGCGGGACTTCGACATCTTCTCGCCCGACTCGTCGAGCACGAACCCGTGGGTGAGCACGGCTTCGTACGGCGCCCTCCCGCGCGTTCCGCAGCTTTGCAGGAGCGACGAATGGAACCAGCCCCGATGCTGGTCGGTTCCCTCCAGGTAGAGCGACGCGGGCCACAGCCCCGGCTCCCCGGTTTCGAGCACAAAAGCATGGGTGCTGCCGGAATCGAACCAGACATCGAGAATGTCGTCGATTTTCTCCCAGTCCTGCGGATTGCGTTCCGGACCCAGGAACCGGGCCGCCGCACCATCCACGAACCATGCGTCCGCCCCTTCGAGCCGAAAGGTTTCGGTGATCCGGGCGTTCACTTGCGGATCGCGAAGCAATTCCCCGGTGGCCCGCTTCACAAAGCAAGCCATCGGCACGCCCCAGGCGCGCTGCCGGGAGACGACCCAGTCCGGCCGCACTTCCACCATGGCCCGCAGGCGGTTGCGCCCGCTTTCCGGAACCCAGCGCACACGTCGGTCGATGGACGCGAGCGCGCGTTGCCGAATTGTGTCCCCGTCCCGCGCCAAGACATCGTCGAGCGAGCAGTCGATGGAAATGAACCACTGCAATGTATTCCGGAAGATCAGCGGAGCCTTCGACCGCCAACTATGCGGGTAGGCGTGATTGATGCGCCCGCGCGATACGAGTTGTCCGGCCACCGCCAGGCGCCGGGTGATCGCTTCGTTGGCGCCGGCTTCCCTGCCATTGTCCCGGTAGATCTGCTCTCCCGCGAAGAACGGCACCGACTCCACGAAACGCCCGTCACCGTCAATGTTGTGGGTGATTTCCAGGCCATGCGCGGAGGCGAGTTCGAAATCGTCGGCGCCATGGGACGGCGCCACGTGCACGAACCCGGTCCCCGCATCTGCGGTCACGAAATCGCCGCGCAGGACCGGGACCTCGTAGTCCCAGAACCCGCCGGCGCCTTCCGCCCCGCGGAGTGGATGCGCGCAAACGACCTTTTCGAGTCCCGCCGCATCGCACAGGCGTTCGTAAGACTCCACCCGCGCCTCGGCGAAGGCGGCTTCCGCAAGGGAATCCGCCAGCACCAGCCGGTCGCCGGGCCTGGCCCAATTGTCCTCCGGCGCCGCCGCCACGCGGTAAATGCCGTAGGTCACGCCCGGCGAAAACGCGATGGCCCGGTTGGAAGGGATGGTCCAGGGGGTCGTGGTCCAGATTGCGACCGACGCGCCCGAAAGTTCCGCCGCACTCCCCCTCAGGATCGGGAACCGCACGACCACGGTCGGCGAGGAGCGGTCATGGTACTCGATTTCGGCGTCGGCAAGGGCTGTCTTTTCGACGGTCGACCACATCACCGGTTTCGAGCCGCGGTAGAGGCTGCCGTTCATGAGGAAGGTGTGGAATTCGGCGGCGATGGCCGCCTCCGCTTCAAACGCCATCGTGGTGTACGGGCAATCCCAATCGCCCCCGACGCCCATCCGCTGGAATTCGTCGCGCTGCACGCGAATCCATTTTTCCGCAAAATCCCGGCAGGCGGCGCGCAACTCGTTCACCGGAATGGTGTTCTTCGGGCGCCCCTTCGCCGCGTAGGCTTCCTCAACCTTCCACTCGATGGGCAAGCCATGGCAGTCCCAGCCGGGCACGAAGCGGGAATCCCGGCCCATCATCTGCTGGGAGCGGAACACCATGTCCTTGAGGATCTTGTTGAGCGCGTGCCCGATATGAAGATGTCCGTTGGCGTAGGGCGGTCCGTCATGCAGGACGTGGCGTTCGCGTCCCTTCGCGGCTTCGCGCTGCACCCGATGGAGGTCCATTTCCTCCCAGCGCCGCAGCCATTCCGGTTCGCGCCTGGGCAGGCCCGCGCGCATCGGAAACTCCGTCCGGGGCAGGAAGAGCGTTTCGCGGTAGCCTGCCGGTTCGCTTCCGGCGGATGCGGATTGGGTTTCAGTGGACATGGATGGCGTCTTCAATGGAGCGTGGACCGGGTGCACACTCCCGCAAGCTTCCTGGATCGTGGCTGTTGCCGGCAGATAACTAGCAGCCGAGCCGCAAATCGTCCAATTTGCCGGTTCGGTTCCTGGCGCACGATTCCACCGCTTTCTGGTGAATGAAGCCGGAATTTCCATATCGGGCAACCCGAAATCGTTGTGCCTGTCGCGTTTTCCCCGGCCCTTGGAGGTTTCCACATCCGACCGGCGTGAGACGGCATGGATGGTTCCGCGGAGGCGCAGAATCTCGACGTTTCTCCCAAGAGTTCGGGAACTGCATTGCAACTCTTCTTCCCGTCATCGTTGAGCCGCCGTCGAACGCGGGCGGAATCACTCGACACAAGTTTCAAGAACTGCAATCACAGCATGGAACCCAACCGAATCTGCGGGTTCTTGTTGGCATGAAGCGGAGCTGCGTCATGGCACACTAATACGTGAACGACAATGCGCAGCCCAATGGAGACGACGAAATTCATTCTGACGATTGTCCCTGCCTGCCTTTTGCCGCTAGCAAGACTGACCTCGGCGTCTTCGCATCCTGCGCCCCAGCGATGAAGACTGCAATAGGGGTTTACCTGCAATCGAACGGATGCCGGAAATGCTGCCGAGCATGCCACACCGAATAGGCGATTCAGACGCGAGGCGCCGCGCAGCCGCGGCGCCGTGCGAGCCGACAGGCCCAGGGTGTGGGGTTGAGCGACCGTAAATTGAGATCTGAATGACACTTCAATTGAGCGCATCGCCGGTTGCGCGCCAGGCATGCGAGCACGCCATGAATTGACGATTCCTCGACCGGGTACGTATTGCCGCGAGTTGAATCATGGCGGAGAGTTGGGGACGAACTACTCGTAGCCGCTCGTTCGAGCGCAGTTTGACGAGCGGGATCAAATTCTTCCGTCAGGAGTTGGTTTCGGGTCGTTCTTGAAGAAAAGGGTAAGAACCCGATTGATCGACCGGCCGGCAACACGGTGTAGCGACCGCAAGCGAGAAAATCGTTCCCGCAGGAACCGCGCCTGAGCGCCAATTTTGCAAGACCTGCAAGCGAACACGCAAGGCACCGTCGCGAAAGGGCGATGTCACCCCCGCGCGGGCGCCAACAAGAATTTCCGATCAATTCCGAACGCTGCAAACCGTGTCGCGCATAAGGCGCTTCGCAGGCACGGAGCGAATCCCCTTCCACCCCCCGGTGCCATGGACTCATGTAACCCATCCTTTCGCGGGAATCGGCCGAATTCTCCCGAACACTGCGAACAGTAGTTCCAGCAGGGTTAAGAGGCATTCGCACTCTTGACCTTCCGGTCAAAGGAATGTCTAATTTTGAACCTGGAGGTGGAAATGAATATCGGCGAAGTTGCAGGATCCAGCGGCCTTCCCGCGAAAACAATTCGCTACTACGAGGAAATCGGCCTCGTCCGTCCGGCGCGCAGCAGCAACGGCTATCGCGATTTCGGTGAAACCGATTTGCACAAATTGACATTTCTGGCACGCGCCCGGGCGCTCGGTTTCTCGATCGGGGACTGCCGCACACTTCTGTCGCTCTATGAGGACCACAGCCGCGCCAGCGCGGATGTCAAGGTTGTCGCGGAAGACCATCTGCACCGGATTGACCGGAAAATCTCGGAACTCGAAGGGTTGCGGAAGACCCTTGGACAATTGGTGGCCCGCTGCCACGGGGACGATCGGCCGGACTGTCCGATCCTTGAAGACCTCGCCAGCTCGATTCCCGCGAGAATGCCTTGACGCGGATCCGCTATTTCATTGTCGCGGCCGCCACGACTCTTTTGGCCGCAATAGGTTGGGTAGCATGGCCGAGCAACGATGAGACGGGCTCCGCGAAAACCGGCGCAAATCTCACGATCCCGGCTTTCTCGGCCGGAGCGCTGGAGGGCATGGCGTTGTTTGAGAAGAACTGCGCTGAATGCCACGGCCCTCATGCGTCGGGGTCGGAGCAGGGACCGCCGCTCGTCCACAGGTTGTACGAACCGAACCATCACGCCGACATTACGTTTCAGCGCGCCGCAAAATCTGGCGTTCGGGCGCATCACTGGCGCTTTGGTGACATGCCGCCGATCGAAGGCGTATCGAGCGCTGAAGTCCGAAACATCATTCGCTACGTGCGCGAACTCCAGCAAGCGAACGGTATTTTCTGAAAAATCGGCGTTCTGGAAACCACAGCAATATCCGGTACGCCTCCGGCGACTGCCGCAGTCCGCGAAAAAGCGGCCCGCTTCCACATTTCAATCCGATCATGGAAGTAGGGTGCCGCTCCCGGTCAAGATAATTTCCTCATCCCGCCCAATGGCAAGGATACGTCCGGAGAGGCCCGGAACTTGGCTGTCATGGCGTTTCGTGATTGCCCAATCGACGTACGGGATGTCATGGCTGGACTGGTGGGTATCGGGGAAATAGGTCTCCTGGAACACCCTTCAAAGCGCGAAGACCCGAACCAGGGCAGGAATCTCGGACCGGGAGGTGCCCGTGAGCTTGCATCTCACCGGGAAACCGAAATCCGCGTCATATGTTCATCGAAGTCAGAACCCCCTCTCCTTGAGGCAAGATTCCACAAATTCCGTCCAGCCCCACGCAAAACTCGGAAATCCTCCCGATTCGAACTTGCCCGATCTGCGGACGATGCAGGGGATCACAATTCCTCATCTGCTGATCGACGTTTCTCCAATTGATCCATCGCTGGGATCCAATCGTATTGACCGGGTTGAGGATCTCAAAATTCCCTTTGGAGTCATGGTGATATGCCGGACAACTTGAGAGACAGCAGAAGTCGTATTCCGTTTCTTGGTCATACCACCATTGTGCGTATGCATTTGTCTCCCTGCGTACGTGCTGCGCCCGTCGAGACGTGGCCAAACTGCGTAGCGGCCAGCCCATGATCGGCTGTCCGCCGCCTGGAGGTCATCGTCTCAGGAATTCCTTCGTTGGTCGGTCAAAGCGTTGACTCAAACGGATTCACGACGGAAGCACCGAGATCCACAATGCCGATTGTATTGCGTGTTGCGAAGGTCATACCGTGAACCTTGGCGGTAGATGCCATGAGGGCATCAATCGTCGAAACCGGACGAACGGCTCCCATGCGGCCCAATTCCGTTGCAACGGCCTCGTCGACCGGAATAATGCGACCCGCGAAAGCCTCGTTGACAGAAATCAGCCAATTCTCCAAGGCACGAGCCAGATTATCATCTCTGGTGCGAATCCGCTCGACGCCTTTGCGAATTTCGCCCAAGACAAGAACGCTGAGATAGAGATCATCATCGTTCAGCGTGTCGTACCAAGCCGTGACATTTGCGTTGCATCGGTCACCCTTGCGCAACTCAAAAATTATGTTGGTGTCGATCAAGTGATTCACAATTCCATATCCCGCCCGAGATCAAGATCACGATCGAGCCCGACGCCTTCGAGAGGCACTGACGCCAACAATTCCTTGAGACCCGATGCCTTGCCGGCGCCAAAGCGCCCGCGCAACACGGCCCGGGCTTCGCCGGCCCGATCAGGATCGTCCAAGGCGCTGACAACATTACGCACCAATGATACGTCATCCTTGCGCACCCGAACTTCCAAACGAACCATGCCTCGCCGTTTTAGGCGAAGCCGGTAATTGACTAGCGCCCTTCGTTGCGCGTTTGCCATCACCACAACCTCCTGTTTCCCGCAATCGGGATCGGCCGGTCCAAATCGTTGGTCTCTTGGGTATCCTGACGAACAAACCGAGCAGGCCGGACTCCGCGAGTGTTGTTCCGTTATAAGTGATCGCGATCAGAGCTGTCTCCAATGCCTGCGGCGAATGCCGTGCACGACCATTCCCTGATTTTCGTTCTCCAGGCCGACCGCAGTATCACCCGTGAGTCGGGGTTAGTCACGAGGACCATGAAGTAGTATCCAATCGGCGTTTTGGCGGCCGTCCGGCGGTTCTCGAAGCCGATTCCACGGTCTTCACAAGGATTATTCCGCGGGCGTTCTCATAATGTGGGCACAGCGAAGGTGTGGCGCAGTCCGTTTCGCGCGCAGGCCGACCAACTAGGACGGCCCGGCACTGGAGAGGTTGATGCCAGCGAGGACCGCATCCTGTTGTCATGCAGCGTAATAGCGCTGGGCCGGCGGCAGGAAGTCGAATTCCCCAAGATAGTGGACGATCGCGATATTGCTCGTGCAGGCGAGGATGCCTGACATGTCGCGGACATAGGCGCGACTTCTGCCTCAATCGTGGAGATATCGCGCACGCAATGGATACGGTTAAATTGCCACTGCTGATTCCCTTGGTCCGTGCGGCGGCGGAGCGCGCCGGACGAACTACTGCCTCTGAGCACCAAGCGCGCCGACAATCCGGGTGCGTTCAAAGGTGCCGCCCACCTCCTCGTGTCTAGGACCGTAGAACCTGCCGCTTTTGGAATTGCCATCCGACCCATCCCGAAAGCTACCGTCGGCCAACGGAATGTCGCTCCACGTCAAACTGCTACGCTGGCGACCGGAATCAAGATCGTAAACGCTCGTAAACGCAACACTGATACTGGGGTTAAAGAAGTCTCTGATGGTGAGTTTGGCATCTCCATGAATTACGTGGCCCCTCACCCCTGAGTTGCCAACGTCCCTGCCAACCATGACGCCGGTCCAAGTGCCGCTTCCGCCTGAGGACCTTGGATTTGTGCCCCTTCGTCTCCCGCTGAGTAACCGACAAACATGAAAATTTCGGTGTCTTCCGTGGTGCCTGTCTCGACCGCAAAATAGCTGTACTTCATCCAGCCATCATAGCTGAAGACCGTCATCTCCTCTTCAAGAGCTTCAAAATAGAACTCCGTGAAGGACTGCGCGAGATTGACGCCATTTCGCGTCATCAATGTCTGCAACCCCGTATCCAGGTCGGACGGAAGTCCACCCACCAAATCCAAAACCGAAACAGACGTAACCTCACCTCGATAAGAGCGTACACATACGTCGACGCCACATGCGACGTCGATCCGTTCCTAAGGAGGCGACTCCCCGTACACTGGAACGTCACTCACCTGAATGGAGTCAGTTCTTCTCCTCCAATGTGTTGAACCTGTGCTCAAGTTGAACCATCGTTAGGCTAGGAGGAGCGGAGCCACCTGTCAGCTTACGCGCGTCATTGGGTTCAACCGGCCAGGAAATCCCGGTGCCTCCCCCTCCTCCACAAGAGGCGAGAAATATCAAGAGAATGGCTGCACAAAGTCCCACAGACAGTGCACCAAACCTGATCTGCCGGGCTGCAGAGGAGACCGCCGATTTGGCGGCAACAAGGTGTGTGTGAATATCAACAAGACCCGCCTGCCGGAGAGTTTCTTGCTTGGAACGCACCCTTGTATGATGATGAGCATGTAACTGACATATCCAATTTGGCCCGGTCAAGGTGAATAGTTCAGCGTTCAGCGCTGGTTCCCCGAGCCATGACCGTGAAATCTGAACTCCGGAGCTTCAGAAGAGGAATTCACACCGAACCTTACGGGGCGCCAAGTGAACCTTCTACGAACGTTCGTTCAATCCACGCTAAGCACACTACAATTCCGCGGAACGTTGGCGTCTGAAGTACTGCCGACAACAAGCCCTTCACCGAAAGGCTTGAAACTAGACGCGCCGGTCGGATCCCTCTGATCATCCAACCGTTCGGGACCACCCAAGTGATCGATTTTGACCGCGCGTTGAATGTGAAGCGGACGCCCCGAATGAGGTGTTCAAACTTGTGACGAAGGGGAGGTGCGCACCGCTGTATTCTTCATGACGAGCACTTCTCGATCAGGGATTGCAGCATGACTTCTTCCTCGGTGGTCAAATCCTTCCCTGCCACCAGCTCGGGCCGGCAAGCCGCTCTTCATTCTGTTTCCGTCAAGGAAATTTCCAATTCCTTCTGGTCCCGCTTAGCCTATGCCGTTCCCGAGTTGCTTTATTCCGGGGAATGACAACCTTCATCGACATTTCAAGAACTTGATGGAGGTGCCACACCTTGAAGCCACTCGTAATCCTTCGTTCAAGTTCCGATAGGGGGAAGCCACAATGAGACGAATGACCGCAAGAGACTTCGACCAGGAACTTCTGGATCTCTATGACTATTACGCTCACGGGAAGATCACCAAGCGAGAGTTTCTCGAAAGGTCCAGCAAATGGGCGGTCGGGGGTGTCACGGCCATCGCACTTCTGGAAATGCTCAGCCCGGACTATGCCTTGGCGCAACAGGTCTCTTTCAACGATCCCGATATCGCACCCGAATACATCACCTATCCTTCGCCGAACGGGAATGGCGAGGTGCGGGGCTATCTTGTCAAGCCGTCCAACGCCGCGGGGACCATGCCGGCAGTACTTGTCGTGCATGAGAATCGCGGCCTCAACCCCTATGTAGAGGATGTGGCCCGGCGGGTTGCCAAGGCCGGATTCATGGCGCTTGCGCCCGACGGACTGACTGCGGTGGGCGGATATCCCGGGAATGACGCCGAAGGCCGTAAACTTCAGCGCACCGTGGATACGACGAAGCTGATGAACGACTTCTTCGCCGGGTTCGAGCACTTGTCGACCCGAGACGATTCGACCGGAAAAGTCGGCGTCGTGGGCTTTTGCTACGGCGGAGGTGTGTGCAATGCGCTCGCTGTCGCTTATCCCGAACTCTCTGCATCCGTTCCTTTTTACGGTCGCCAGGCGGCCGCTGCAGATGTGCCGAGAATTCAGGCCCCGTTATTGCTGCATTACGCCGGCCTGGATGAGCGGATTAACTCCGGGTGGCCAAAGTATGAAGCGGCGCTGATTGAACATGGCAAGACCTATGAAGCGCATATCTATCCGGATGTGAACCACGGTTTTCACAATGATTCGACCCCCCGCTATGACGAGGCAGCCGCGCAACTCGCCTGGGATCGCACAATTGCCTGGTTTAATACCTATCTTGGCTAGAGAAAGAGCGGGACAATCCCATGGCGCGCGTCGGCGCAATGTCGCTGCCGGAATTGCATTGGCATAGAATTGCATGGATTCGTCGGCGCAATTTCCATGTCACGCGTTGCTGTCCTGCGGATTGGAAATTGAAAATCCCTGATGCAAGAGGAGTCTCTTGCATGATTCGTCACGGTAGGGAAGCGGGTTTCTCCGCTCCCCCCGTGTAGATCCGTGCGCGCACTCTCATGCATACCGCTACTGCTGCGCGTGCTTGACAGCAATCTGCTTGCTCGGCCGGGGGGGTGTCTGATTCGGGGCGTGGGCCAGCAATGACCCGCCGGGACCGTCAACTGTTCCCAGGTCAAGCGGCCCCGCTTCGATCATCGGTGTAGAGACTTCGGCCATAGCCCTTTGAGGACATGGATGAATGTCTGCAAGTGTTTGGAACTTGTCGAAGCGGCAAAGTAGTAGTACCGGCCGTTGACGTCCCGTCCCAGCCACCGCCCAACCTCATGGGTGTCTTCGCTCGACATCTTGGCAATGGATCCGCTCTCGGAATTCTCGCCAATTTGGCGGCAGGCCCGAACAAGGCAAGGATTGAACTCGCCTGCGATAGGTTTGAATTCAGCGCAATTTGGCGATCGTCGGTTTCGCCGAACTGTGCAGTCCGCTTCCGGGTGAATATGCTCGAATGGATTTCTCGTCCCGATACCGCGGGACCCGAAGAAACAGGTGACTTGTCGGGGGTCGACGAGTTCACTTGAGAGACGAACCGCCCATTCTTCGGCGTACCCTCGAAGCAGAACGCAGGGACTTCAGGAGCTGATCGAGTGCCCCGATTCCGCTTCATCATTGAGTATCACGGGGGACCCTATGTCGGGTGGCAGCGCCAGGAGAACGGCCGCTCCGTCCAACAAGTGCTCGAAGAGGCCTTGAGCGCCATTGAACCCGTTCAGCCCACTTTGTTCGGAGCCGGCAGGACGGACTCCGGCGTCCATGCGATCGCCCAGGTTGCGCATGTCGATCTCGTTCGGGACTGGGAGCCGGACCGGCTCTACGCTGCGCTGAACGGTCAGCTTGTCTCGGAGTCCATTTCCATACTCGCAACCCAACAGGTTCCGGCTGGTTTTCATGCGCGGTTCGACGCGATCGAACGTTCCTACATTTATCGAATCGATTGCCGCAGGGCGCCCCTGGCTCTTGACCGCGGTTTTGCCTGGCATCGTCCTCGAAACCTGAACGCAGATGCGATGGCGGATGCCGCAAGCCGGGTCGTCGGCCACCACGACTTCACGACATTTCGGTCCGCTCACTGCCAGGCGGAAAGCCCCTTTCGTACGCTCCACCTTCTCGACGTGCGCCGCCACGGCGAACGAATTGAAATCCGCGCCAGCGCCCCAAGCTTCCTGCACCGGCAGGTGCGTAGCATAGTCGGATCGCTGGAACAGGTCGGACGAGGCCGATGGACACCCGGCGATTTGCACCGGGCGCTTAAAGCCCGGGATCGAGCAGCTTGCGGTCCCGTCGCTCCGCCAGACGGCTTGTATCTGGAATCCGTGCGTTACAAGTGACGGAGCACCTGCACATGACCAGGCAAATCCTGAGCTTCGGGCATCCTGGCGCGATAGCTTGAATCAAGTCCAATCGCGCTCACACAGGCTCCCGGTTTCACACCCTTTTTGGGGCCTCGGAGCGCAATTTCTTTCTGCAAATGGAGCGTAGTGTATCTGAAATACGCTTATCTCTTTCTTGAGGAAAGCCGTGCTCCAGACCCGTCCGCTTTCGCCCCCTGCAAGCGGAATATGCAACAGATGCGCTCTTCCATCGGCAAGCCGATTTTCAGCCTCTGCACGATCCGCTTGTTCGCACCGCCGTACACAGCTGCAAGGCGGACCATGTCGCCACCTTCCTCAAGACTCGAGAATCCGTCGTTCTGGCCGCATTCTCCCGGAAGCCCGCGTGAAATCTTCGTCAATTTGCGCAAGGATTGTCGAATAGGGGACTACCGGCGAGGTACCCCGGATTCAAAGAGCGTGAACTTCCGCCCCTCCCGATCGTTCTCGATGAAGCCGCCAGGTGATCCCGGTTTGGAAAGGACGCTTTCGTCCGGGCTGGTTCCTCCACTGCCTACCCGAAGAAAGCGAAACTCCCGCGGACCGTCCTGACGGAAAGGGGGACGTTTTTCTCAACGCGTGGCGCTGCCCGCATCACGGGCGAAGCGGGCAGCCAAGTTTCTCGATCCCTTCAGGGCTGCGGAATCGGTCATGCGCCGCCAGGGCATCGAGAGATGGATTCGCCGAGGGCGCTCATGATCTCACATCGCCAAGGCATCCAGAGATGGATTCGCCGAGGGCGCTCATAATCTCAAACCAGGCGTCCGCATTGGGCTCAAGATCCGCACCGAGCGAGTCGAGCACGCCGGTTCTGACCTTGGTTCCCTCGATCACGATCTGCACCAGGTCCGGCGCGAATTGCGGTTCCGTGAACACGCAATGAACGTTGTGGGAAACGAGCGTCTCTCGCAATTCGGTGATTCGTTTGGCGCTGGGCGGCCGGGTCGCGTCGACAGCGACGGCGCCGATGCTGTTAAGGTCGAACGCGTGCTCGAAATACTGGTAACCGTCGTGGAACACAATGAATGCGCGCCCGCGCACAGGCGCAAGTTGTTCCCGAAGCGACGCTTCCAACGCATCAATGCGCATGCGCATGGCCTCGGCATGGGTTTGATACGATTCAGCGCGATCCGGGTCTACCCGTGCGAGTGCGTCAGCGACGACATCGACAATCCGGCGGGCATTATTGGGATAAAGCCAGATATGCATGTCGAATTCACGGTGTTCGTGGCCGTGACCCTCATGTTCATCCTCGTGAAGTTCCGCCTCCTCTTCCCCTTCATCCCAAATTTCGACCTCGCGATTGCGCAACAGCTGTATTCCTGCCGCTTCGTGCAAAGTTGCAATCTCGGCCCCGGCCCCGAGAATTGCGACAGGCCGGTCAAGGAAGGTTTCCAGGTTCTCGCCAATCCAGACGATCAGGTCTGCGTCGTGGAGCGCTTTCGCTTCGGACGGTCGCATCTGGTAGGTGTGGGGCGAACCGGTCCTGGTTACCAATAGATGGGGCTGCCCGACGTCGCCCATCACGCCCGCGACAAGGGCATGGATGGGCTTGATGCTCACCACGACGTTCGGTGCGGGTGACTGTTTCGATAATTCCGCGCCAAGCGCCGAAAATTCGCCGAGCGAGAAGAGTGCTGCGATAGCCAACAAGACTCTCATTGATGATCTCCTCCATGAACGAGACATTCGGGACCAAATTCCGGATTCGGTCAATTTCCAATTGCCCTGAAGCCGACATGCGCCATCGTTCCCGACAGTCGGAGCCAATCCCGTCCAACTTGCCGGACGAATCCGAACTGCCGATGCCGGACCATCCAGATGAACCGGCGTTCCGGATCTTGCGAACGTAGCAGCACTTCCCATTGCATTTGACTGTTGTTCGCGTGTTCGAGTTGTGCGGGCCTGGCCACCAAGAGACGGTCTGGTTTGACGAAACTCAAGCGCTCGAATTCGTGCCTACCGTTCAAGACAAGCCGTGAGACGCGCCAATTCGACGACGCCCGTCGATGAAATCTGAAACGAAATGACGGGCAAGAAACTTTCCATACTCAAGATTCTCATGAGAAAGAAGCGCCCTTCCGCAATCTCTGAAATGTGCAGCGAACCCGAACCAAAGCATGTTTCCGAGCATGCCAGGGCATCCTCGCCATGTCTGCCGTGAACAATGCGACGACCGCCCCAGACTTTCCGAAAACACTCGTTCCGGCGCCGGTTGTCCTGTCGCCCACTCCGCCCGCTTCAAGCGCCACAACTTCTCTTATAGAGTGTCGCGTTGATCGAACTCCTCGTCATTGAACTTTTTATGTGATTTCACCATGACTGATAACCAGTCTGAAATTTTGTCCCCGGTTCCATCGACTGCAAGATCATGAGGTTGAGCGGCAGTCATTTCGCTCGGCGTACTCCAAGGCAATCCTCATGACGGCCACAGGATCCGAAGGCCTCTCGAAACGCGCGCCGCTCGTGGAAGCGCGAGGGGTAAGCGTGCAGTTCGGATCGCGAAGCGTTCTCGAATCCGTGGATATCGCGATTCACGCCCGCGAGATCGTGACCCTGATTGGACTCAACGGCGCCGGAAAATCAACGCTGATACGTGTACTGCTGGGAATTATCCAGCCGAGCCGCGGCGATGTCGTGCGCACTCCGGGCCTACGCATCGGATATTCACCGCAGCATGTACATCGCGACCCGATCCTGCCGATGACGGTGCGGCGATTCCTCACCCTCGGTGCACCGGCAAAGCTGGAAAGGCTCGAAAATGTGCTGGCCGAAGTCGGCGCGCCAAGAATCCTGAACTTTCCGCTGGCCGAAATCTCCGGGGGAGAGTTTCACCGCGTGCTGCTGGCGCGGGCTTTGCTGCGCAAGCCGGCGCTTCTCGTACTTGACGAACCGCTCGCGGGAGTCGACGTCACCAGCCAAGCCGAGCTTTACCGCCTCATCGCCTCCATACGGGACCGGTATGGCTGCGGGGTGCTCCTTGTCTCGCACGATCTGCACTTGGTCATGGCCGCAACCGATACCGTGGTATGCCTCAATCGGCACGTTTGCTGCACCGGGCATCCGCATGCCGTCACTCGCGATCCCGAATTTACCTCCCTGTTTGGCGCCTACGTGGCTGATTCACTCACGATCTATCGGCACTCGCACGATCACCAACACGACCTGCACGGCAGTGCGGTGCGGACGGACCCCAGTGAAACGGACGGATCGCACGAATCCGGCAAGCGCCACTGATGGAAGATTTCTTTCTGCGCGCACTGGCAGGCGGGGTCGGGGTAGCGCTGGCGGCCGGACCGGTCGGCTGTTTCGTGGTCTGGCGACGCATGGCGTATTTCGGTGCGGCGCTCGCGCACGCGGTGCTCCTCGGGGTCGCCCTCGGCTTCCTGCTCAGCATCGAACCCACCCTGATGGTATTCGGGATTTGCTTCCTGCTCGCGGGTTGCCTGGCTTTGCTGGAGCGCCAACGGCTCATTTCCGTCGATGCCCTGCTCGGTGTTCTGGCGCACGGGGTCCTTGCCGCGGGACTGGTCGTCATAGCTTTCATGGAACGGATGCGAGTCGATCTTATCGGCTACCTGTTCGGCGATATCCTTTCCATCGGCGCCCTAGATCTGTGGCTGATCTTCGGGACTGCCGCCATCGTCGCGGTCGCGCTTGTCTGGCAGTGGCGCAACCTTCTCGCGGTTACGGTGAACCGGGATCTTGCAGCGGTGGAGGGAGTCCCGGTGGAACGGGTGCGCCTGCTGCTCCTGTTCCTGCTCGCGGCGGTGATTGCGGTCGGCATGAAGATCGTCGGCATGCTGCTGATTGTCGCGATGGTCATTATTCCTGCAGCCGCCGCACGCCGCATCGTGACGACGCCCGAGCAGATGGCGCTCGGGGCCGCGGGGCTCGGGGTACTCTCGGTTGCCGCCGGTCTATTCGGATCGCTGAAGTACGACGTACCCGCCGGGCCGACGATCGTACTCGTCGCAAGCGCGCTGTTCGGCGCAAGCCTTCTCGTCCCGGTCCGCGGTCATCCTGGCAAGGATGAGTAGCCACCCGCAAGTTTCCCGGCAAATGAATTCCGGCCCTGCGATGATCTTGCCGAAATAGTCCGGAAACATCTCCACGGAGGTTCCGGGCAGATCTCGAGATGGTCGAATTCCGATGGCCCGGTCACCCGGAAAGCTCCGTTCATCCCGTCAGCCCCGTGCGCCCCGATGAACCGGCGTCCACGCTTCAAGACCCCACTACGAAATGCCTGATATGGAATCTCGAAACCCCAATTCCGGTTTGCACTCCGACAGCGGCTATCCCACATTCTCCCCATTCGGGGCTTCCTTCACGGGTTCTTCGGAACGCGCCAGATCCCAGCTTCCTTGAGTGCGTCCGCTACCTCACGAGGCATATAGTTCTCATCATGCTTGGCCAGGATCCGTTCCGCCCGGAATACCCCGCTGACAAAGTACCCCTCCGCAACCACGCCCTGTCCTTCGCGGAAAAGGTCCGGTGGCGCCCCCTGGTAGCTCACCGGGAGGGATGTCTCGAAGTCCGTCACCAGAAACTCAAGTGTCCCGTTCGCCGATTCCTTGACCGAATTCTCGGCAACCATGCCGCCAAGCCGGAGTTTGTCTTCCGGAGAAACCGTACGGGCCGAAAGTTCGGTTGGCCCAAAGAAAAACACGATCGAATCTCGGAGAGCCAGCGAGATAAGTGCTGCAGAGGCGGACAGCAGGATAGCGCCCCCCAGGATTGCGAAGATTCTCCTTCGCCGCCGCGCCCTTGGATCGATTTGAAAGGTTTTCACTGTGTGAGCCTGTACGTGATGACTGGATTTCCGACACCATATCATTCGCTGCCGGATCTCGCCGACTCAATTCTCGCGAGTTCGGCGAGTACGGTCGACACGGTCTCTTCCGCCTCGGCATTTCCCTTTACCAGAGGCTGAAGCCGCTGGAGAAGCGTCTTCGCTTCGCCAAGCTCTTCGCGCCGGATCAGGATCAGGCTCTTGAACCAGAGCGCTTCAGCGAGACTGGTATTCGATTCGAGCAGTTCGTCGAAATTGGCTTCCGCTTCTTCCAAGGCATCCGGGTCGCCTGAATCAAGGAGCCGCATGCCCAGTTTCAAGGCGACGACCGGATTGCCTGGATTGACCTCTTTCGCACGGCGCAGGAGAATGTTGATTTCCTCCTCGCGCCCAAGAACCCCATAGCTTCTTTCCAGCATGGATAGATCTTGCGCGCTCGCCTTTCCGGCCAGAATCCGGGCCTCCAGCCGTCCGACCATTGCCCCGATATCCGGCTCGCCATCTTCGCCGATGATCGGCATCGAATCGCTTGCCGCCTGCGCTGGCGGTCTCATCACGCTCGACCGCGGGATGTCCTGTCCATTCACCAGGAAGGCGATCCCCAGACTCGTTGCGCCGAGCGCGACCCATCCCGCCACGGCCCACACCGGATAGGTGCGGGCGGAACCGGGCGAAACCGGATTGCTTTCAGAAGAACTCGCACCGGATGGGATTTCTGCGGCGCCGGATTCGGCGGCTATCCGCTCCTGTTCTTCGTCCAGGGAACCGGAATCGATCTTTCCTTCCGCGCGCGCCTGAATCAGGTCGCGCGATTCCGCGAGAATTCTCGCCTGCGCCTCCGCGTACCGGGTCAGACCGGACGGCCGTTCCAACCCCGTCCCCTTCGAGCGATCAGACTCCAGAGACCAGAGCGGGCGAAAAACCACCGGCGCCACGGCCAGGCACATCAGGCCCAAGGCAATGAGCGTTGTCACTTCTCTGGTCCGCCAAGTCGATGCAATGGACTTGAGGATTCCCCTGCCGGCCCTTCCACCTGAGCAGGCGCGCGGCGGCGAATGATCCAGGTCACGATCGCAAACCCGATGACCGCGAGAATTGCCGGCATGAGCCAGATCAGGAATTGCGTTCCCTCGCTTCCCGGTTCAAGCCGCACATAGTCCCCATAGCGGGCAACAAAGAAGTCGATGATTTCGGATTGCGCGGCTCCCGCCGCAAGCTGTTCGCGAATGATCGTACGCATTTCGCCGGCAAGGTCCGAGCGGGAGTCATACACGTTTTCCCCTTGACAAACCGGACAGCGAAGGCGCTCCGCGATCTTGCGCAGTTCCTGCTCGTTCGCATCTTCCACCACCAAAGGCGTTTCGTCCGCACCGGACGCGTTTTCCGCCGGCCAAGCGAAGAGCGCGATACCCAAACACAGGAATGCCTCCCGGGCTTTCAGAGCAAGACTCCCATTCGCTCGAGAATGCGGAGGGCCGCTTCCATCTCAAGCGGGCCGATGTGGCGCTCCGCGATGCGTCCGTCCGCATCGATAAAATAGGTTTCCGGAAGTCCGTACACGCCAAAATCAATCCCGGTCCGGCCCTGCGCGTCGATGCCGCTCGGATATGGATACTCACCATGCTTCCGGAGGAATTCGGATGCCGCAAAGCGGGTGTCGCGATAATTCACCCCGACCACCGCCAAGTCTTGCCGGCTCTGCGCAATTTGGCCAAGCGCTACCAGGGTCTCGTGCTCGACCAGGCAGGATACGCACCAGGAAGCCCAGAAGTTCACGACCAGCACCTTGCCTCGATAGGCGGCGAGACCGACGGGATCGCCACCCTGCAACTCTTGCAGTTCAAATGCGGGCGCTTTGGCACCAACCGTCGCCGAAGGAATTCTCGAAGGATCCCGCGTGAGACCGAACCCGAATACGACAACGAGGGCCAGCGGCGCGGTTACGGCCACCAGGATCCAAAGAACGCGCCGCAGGCGTGCCAGCGAGCTCACGCTGGCGCCTTCTCCGGGTCACCGGAATCCCGCCGCCCGGGCCTCGTTCGGCGTCTTGCGGTCAACGCGACCCCGGCGCCCAACAAGACAACCAGCCAGCCAATCCAGATCCAATTCACCAGGGGATTCCTGTATGCGCGCACGGAAATTCGCCCATCAGCCTGCTCGCCCTCGAAGGAAAGATAAAAGTCCTCCAGGAGTCCGGATTCGATTCCCGCTTCCGTAGTCGTCATTTCGCCGCGAGGATATCGGCGCTTCTCCGCGTACATGTCTTTCCACGGCTCTCCATCACGCGCCACGGAGAAGCCGACGCGACGCGCGAGATAGTTCGGCCCTTCGTGTTCCTCCAATCCATGATAGGTGACCTGGTAATCACTGAGCGCGAAGGTGTCCCCCGGCGACAGCAGCACGGTCCGCGTTTCCTTGAAAAGCCCGGAACCAAGAAGACCGAGGGCGATCACCAGAATTCCGAAATGAACCAGGAGGCCGCCGTAACGTCTGCGATTGTCGCGTACGAGCCCGGCAAATCCGGCGATCTTGCCAATTCCTGCAATCCCCGCCCGCACCCGCGATTCCCGGTAAATGTCCGAAAGAATCGAGGACGCCGCAAACGCGACAATGCCCGAGCAGGCCAGGGCAAGCCAGGATCGCATGCCCACCGATACCAGCACCAAGACCGCCGCGAGCGACACCGCGAACGGCAACAGGAACTTTCTCCGCAGCAGAATTCCACTCGCCCTTCGCCAGGGAATCACCGGGCCGATTCCCATCAGGAGAACGACTCCGAGCATCAGCGGGGCCATGACCTTGTTGAAATAGGGCGCCGCCACGCTGATACGGTCGCCGAACAGAAATTCCCGGAAGAGGGGGAGCAGCGTCCCCAGAAATACGGTCGCCAGCGCGACCATGAACAACAGGTTGTTGTAGAGGAGCGCGGATTCGCGGGAGACCATGTGGATTCCGGTGCTGCGCAGCGGCGGGAACACCGCGCCCCGCCACGCAAGAAGCCCGAAACTCACGAACATGGTGAGCGCAAGAAACACAAGAATGAATACGCCCCGGTCCGGGTCCACCGCGAAGGCATGAACCGAAGTAAGGATGCCTGAGCGGACCAGGAACGTTCCCATCAGCGACAGGCAGAAAGTGGATAGAATCAGGAACAGATTCCACACCCGGAACAGGTCGCGGCGCTCTTGCGCCATCACGGAATGCAGAAAAGCCGTTGCGGTCAGCCAAGGCATGAAGGAAGCGTTTTCCACCGGATCCCACGCCCAATATCCGCCCCAGCCTAGCTCGTAGTAGGACCAGTACCCTCCGAGCATGATGCCGCTCGTGAGCGCAACCCAGGAAAACAGCGTCCAGCGCCGCGTCGCGGTCACCCATTCCGAGCCTGCCTCGCCGCGTACAAGGGCCGCGATGGCAAAGGCGAATGGAACCGAGAATCCGACGTAACCCATATAGAGCAGCGGCGGGTGAAAGATCAGGCCGGGATCCTGCAGGAGCGGATTGAGATCCCGACCCTCGGGCAGTGGTGGCGTGACTTCGGTGAAGGGATTGGAGAGGAACAGGATGAACGCGATCAGCGCGGCCTGAATTGCGGCGAGCGTTATGACGATGTAGGGCGACGACAGCGGATGCGTGTTCCGGTGAAGCCGCGCCGCGACGGCGGAAAACACCGTCAAGTAGAGCAGCCACAACATGAGAGACCCCTCGTGGGCTCCCCACGTGGCAGTCGCGCGGTATATCAACGGCAGGCGGCTGTTGGAGTTTTGCGCCACGTAGAGCACGGAATAGTCCTTGGCGATGAAGAGCGCGACGAGGACCGCAAAGGCCAGGGCAACGAGCGGCACGTTCCAATAGATCGCGCGCCGCGCCACCGCCTGAAAGGACGGACGTCCCAGGACGACGCCGGCGCTGGCATAAATCATCGAAATCGCCGCCAGGATCAGCGCGAGCGAAGTCGCCACCATTGCGGCTTCAATGGGTGTACCGTCAAACACGCTTTGTTCCCTCGACCGGACTCAGCCCGGCCTGCCAGACGATCGCAGGCAAGCACTTTTTTTCGTACTCGGGTCCGCCCATGGCCAAAGAATTCCTGCCTGTTCCCGCTCCTCCGCCCGTGCCGCCATTTAAAGCTGTGAAGAAGGTCTTGTCGAGCACAATTCCTCTCATTCCGGTCCCCGTGCCGATTGCATTCGAATCTTGAGAAGATCATCCTCATGTGGATGTGGCGTCACATCCGTGTTGTGTTCTCGGCCGGACCCAGCCAAACTTGCCAGCCAACCCAAGGCAACAATGCTCTTCCACGCCCGAGCGCGCCACGGGTCGAGGGATACCTGCCCGTTCGGATGAACGCTACCGCGCCGCCACTTGATGCCGCCAAGAAGGCGTTGTCGAGCGCGGTTCCTCCCGTTCCGGCTCCGACGCCGAGGACTTCCCGACCGAGACTGCCTTCCTCCGGCTCGCAGATATCGCTAAAACCGGAGTGCGGCCCCGTAGCTCAGCAGGACAGAGCGACCGCCTCCTAAGCGGTAGGCCGGAGGTTCGAATCCTCCCGGGGTCGCCAATCGCCGCTGCGTCTTGCCTGGCGTTTTCGGACCACTCGCTCCATGCATGCCAACCGCCGCCATGAATGCTGTCCCCGATTTGCGTGCAAACGCGCCGTACGACGCTTCGGCAATTTGCTCCTGATCCCGGCTTCCGGTCGAATTCCTTGACTGGACGGCCAGACTATTCCCTGGAATCGGCAGCGCTTGCCGCCGGCGCCCCTGACATGCGCGTTTGCGGTGTGGATGAAGCAGGCCGAGGCCCCATTGCCGGGCCCGTGGTCGCCGCCGCAGTTATTTTGAATGCGGCGCGAATCCCGAGCGGCATCGACGATTCCAAGCGTCTCTCCCCTGCTCGCCGAGAGACTCTCGCGGGAGAAATCCGACTTGCCGCATTGGCCGGATTCGGCCTGGCGGATGTCGCCGAGATCGATCGGCTCAACATCCTCGGCGCCACACTCCTGGCAATGCGCCGGGCGATCCTCGATCTTCCGATCACTCCGGCGCTCGCGCTGATTGACGGAAACCGCCTGCCCAGCAGAAACGGAATCGCCTGCTCGTTTCAATCCGTCGTGGGGGGCGACCGGCGCTCCCTATCCATCGCCGCGGCATCCATACTCGCCAAGACCCGGCGCGACTCGATTCTGAGGGATCTGGCACAGACCCATCCGGGTTACGGTTGGGAAAGGAATGCCGGATATCCAACGGCGGAACATCGAAATGCGCTTGCAAGACTGGGACCCACACCGCATCACCGCACAAGCTTCATGCCGGTCCGCGCCATGGTCGATGCGCTCCGCAAATAGAAGGCAGGATGGCGCCCGGTGACACGGGCCGGTGGATGAATTGCGACGCTGCAACAACCTCTTCGACGCGCCGCCAGATGAACATTTCTTCACTGTACGCCAGAACTTGCCCCCATCGACCGGATCCCTGAATCGATCTGGAAATTTGCCCCGCTGCTCAAAGACAGCAACGGGATGCAAGTCCGGAGGCTTGGATTCGAAACGGCGCTCTCTCCTTGCACGAGAAATCGAACGTCAAGATTTCTCGCTTCCGAAGCAACCGCCCGAACCAATCCACAAGTTCCTTGCATCCAGAATCTCCTCTGACAACACTCGTTGCGGCCTCCACGACGGACATGTCCTTTTCTACAATCGAACATCCGCTGCGCTGCGCCAGCAGTTCGACCAAGTCCAGGGCGGTGCGCTTGTACGCATCGGTGAAACCTTGATTGGAAGCCGCGCAGCGAAGCAGCGCGCCCGCCTTCTCGTGGATCAACCGATGATCGTCATGGCAAGGGCGGACAATCGCTGACCGAACTGCGTGTTTGTTTCCGATTCTGCGGCCGCCGCCATCCCGAAGCGCCTCCACATGGCCGCGGACCGTGCGTTGAAAGACACTCCGCGGCGGTCTTCCCGAGAAGCCTTTCGTTCCGGAGTCTGTCAATTCGAGTCGAACCCGCATGGGTCCACAAGATTGATCGCCTTTTGCATGGCGGAAGGGAGGCTTGCTCTCTCGAGATCCGCAATCGCCACCCACTCCCCCCATTTCGGAGCACGGCGCCGCTTCACCGTCGCAATGCGCACTTCGAGGCGCAATTCGAAATGCGTGAAGACATGCCGGACCCCACTCTTCACTGGCCGCCATTCCCCGGAAAACGGCGCGGCTGCCCGAATTTCTTCATCTCCGGGGGGCCGTTCTCTCCATTCTGTTCCGGGAAGCCCCAGCATTCCGCCGAGAAGTCCGCGGGCAGGCCGGCGTTCCAGCAATACGCTTCCATCGACGTTTCGCGCCAGGAACACCACGCCCCACCTGACCGGCCGCGCCTTCCGGGTCGTCCTTCGCGGCAACTCCCGCGCGATTCCCCTGGCTCGCGCCCGGCAAGCGCCGGCCCAAGGGCAGGCGCCGCAATTCGGGGCCCGGGGCGTGCAGACGGTCGCACCCAGATCCATCAAGGCCTGCGCGTAGTCCCCGGGCCGGAAACCCGGAACCATTCGCTCCGCCCTTTCGCGAATTTCACGCCTCGCCGCCGGTAGCGGAGATTCAATCGCGTGGAGCCTGGCGATTACGCGCTCCACATTTCCGTCGACTGCCGCAACCGGAACGTCAAGAGCGATCGCGGCAATGGCAGCGGCGGTGTAAGGGCCAACGCCGGGCAATGCCCGGAGTTGCTGCACGGTTCGCGGGAAGTTGCCCGAGAATTGGCTGTCAACTTCTACGGCGCAAGCATGGAGATTTCGAGCGCGCGCGTAGTAGCCGAGTCCCGCCCACGCATCCATCACGTCTTTCCTGTCCGCACGCGCAAGTGCGCTCACCGTAGGCCAACGCGCGACGAACTTCTCGAAATAGGGAATCACCACAGGGACGCGGGTCTGCTGGAGCATGATTTCGGAGAGCCAGACCCGATAGGGATCTGCCACCGCGCCCGCGGCCCGGTCCTCCGGCCTGATGCGCCAGGGCAAAATGCGGCCCGCACGGTCGTACCAGGCGAGCAACAAGTCGGAATTCGAATCTGGCATCCGGGCCACGCTTTCCTACTCTCCGGCATCCCGCTGAAACTCGAGCCTTGGCGCAACGCTGCCGGGTCCCGTGCGGTCCATCCACAAGCCGGTCTTCGTGGGTTTGCTTTCGATTCCTGCGAGTCTACAAGCCGTAATGCGTGAAATCGCCACCCATCCGAATTCTTGCCGAGCGGTTCTCCGGCGGCTCAGCGACCCGCGGAACCGTAGCCGTAGCAAGGAGCCGAAAGTGCCAGGTGCGAGGAGACGGACATCCGAATCAACCCGGTTGGTTTTCTGCATATTCGCAACGAAGGTCTTGCCATCCAACGCGTTGGCATTGAGATTGGAGGTGTCCTCCTTGCCCGAATCCCCCGCAACTCTTGACACCCGCAGACGACGGGAGCCCGCCGTTTGCGACGCTGACGCCCCTCAGTATCGTTGATACGATACCGGTGGCCAAAGGGCGATCCAGCATTTGAACGGCAGGCGTCTCTTGGAAACACGCGCCGAATTTGGGGATCTGCGAATTTGGGGATCTGCAATGCGATTCGGATGAAGCGCAACAAGCGCATCAGGCGCGTGTCCGGGTTTTCGCGAAATATCACCGTACCTTTCATTCGGGCATCAAGTTTCAGGATGGCCGCGGTACGGCGTATGGTCGGTGAGCGGCAGCACCGCCTGTGATTTTCGCAAGTGGGAAATCCGCCACGGAAAGGACTGCAATGGATGATCGCGAACATCAGGCCGAAAGGAATTGCAAGGCATTCAAGAAGCTGCTTCCAGAAATCTCCGAGGGTCGTCTGGGGAAACTTGCGCTTGTGCGAAACGGGGAAATTGTAGAATTCTTCGATACACCCGGCGATGCGCTGAAGTCGGGTAGGTTGCTCTACGAAGACGAAACGTTCTCCACTCAGGAGCTGACAAACCGCGTCGTGGACCTGGGATTCCATTCCCACGTCGCCAATCTCGGGTCAACACGACTCTAGCGTTGGGCCTTGGGTTCAAATGGCAGCAATGCGCCCCGGCGCCACCAGCAGAACATCGGAAACCAATCGGCGGAGGCAACGCCAACTTGCCTGATTTCTTGTTGATACGGGCTCTGACAAGAGTCGCCGATCAAGGGGACGTGCCGACAGGGTCGGATTGGAAGCTACCGGTAGGGTTAAATTGTACTTGCCCGGCAGTTTGTCTGAAGTGAATTCCTGTAGTTCTGATCTGTTGCTGGCGTTTGGAGTTCGGATTCCTGAAAACCCAGGCGTTGCGCGGCCGTCAGTTCACTCTATTTCGCACCATCAAGTCCTTGAATTCGGGGGACGAACTGGCACGTGTTCGGGATTGCTCGCCCGCGCCGGGACATGATTTGTCAGGATCCGTCTAGAAATGAAGTTTTTGTTGTTTTTACAATATCTTAGATCAAGAACATTCCTGTCGGTCTTCAAACCGCAAGCCGATTGAATCAAACTCCCGACCCCGTATGTCCACCGCAACCGCCCGGATTGCGGGAACGTTTCCAATACTGCGCCCTCGCGCGCCGGCGACGGTAGCGCCAGGCGGCAGATGCCGCAATGCGATATTGCCCGCTTACGGCAGGAGTATCCCACGCTTTGAAATTCTTGTGAATTGCGGACAGATTTGAGAGAATTCGCAACGCTGGCGTGAATCTGAACGGCTTGGGCGCCGTTCGAGGTCTTGCTGCGGAGTTGATCTGTCCCGTTTTGGCTTCGGTGCGTCGCCGTGCCGAGTTTCCGCTCGATCGTAATCGGTGTTTGCCCCAGAGCGCTGCCGTCGGTGATTCCCTGGCGCGGTTTGCGGGATCGAGGGGCGCAGCGAAGGGCGTCGATTTACGTGGCGGCGGGCTTCGGGGCGCTCTGGCGGGTTCCCCCGGCCGGGAGGCGGGGATTGGCGGGGAAGGCCGGGTTCAGGGCAACAGCAGCGCCGTGAGCGCATCCCGGCGCTGCAGCGCGAAGTGCCGGGTCGCGGAAGCGAAGCTTTCGAACGGGGTCTTGTGGATGATGATGGCGAGCGCGAGGTTGGTGCAGATGGCATTGTTGGCGGGCGCGAAACCGGCGCGGGCGAGGCAGGCGTCTTCGGCGAAGGTCTGGTCGCGGATGTGATGATTGACTTCGACCGACCAGTGGCCGCGGTTCCAGGCGAGGAGCTGTTCCGGAGAGGCGCGTTCCGCCGGCGCCGAGGTGATGCCATAAGCGTGTTCGATGCTGGTTTCCCCGGTTCCGTTGCGCCTTGCGTCGGTGCGTTCGCGGGTGACGCGGAAAATCTGCGCGACGTGCGGGTAGTTGATCAGGCGCGGCAGCGGCGTCAGCACCTCGATGCGGCGTTGCTCGATGCGGCCGTGCGCCTTGTCGATCTTCTCCTCGAACCGGCCGCTCGCGGCGCGCTCCCAGTCGACCGTTTCGAGAGCCTTGCGGGTTTCCGGAGCGTTGTCCTTGACGCTCATCAGATAGTCGGCGCGATGCGTTTCGACGATGGCGCGAGCGGTGTCGCGGGTGGTGTGCAGCGCGTCAAGGGTGATCACCCGGCCCTCCACCGGCACCTGTTCGAGCAGCGTCCGCACGGCCGCGATCTCGCCGCCGTCGTCGTGATAGTTGAGAGTCGCAACCGGCATCCGGGTCGCGTGTTCGACCAAGGTCGCGGTCTCGAAGTGCCCGTCTCCATTGCGGTTCGCGCCGCGAATGCGCTTGCCGTCGATGGCGATGGCGCGCGCGAGCTGCAGCCGCGGCGTCGTGTACCGCTGCAATGCCGCCTCAACCTCCTCGGGGTCGAGGGAAGCGATCACCCGGTGCAGGGTCGACTTCGAGACCGGAACGTAGATCCCGGTCTTCGGGTTCTTCCAGGCGCCGATCGCCACCAACTCCCGCTGGCTCAGCTTCTGCGCGTACTCGGCGGCGGCGACCGGCCCGCGCATGTTCGCGAGCCGCGCCAGAATGTAGACCGCGAGCACCGAGGCGACCGTGTGCTTGCGGCCCTGGCCGCGCCGAAAGTCCGGGATGCCGGCAAGCTCTTCGTACAGCGAGCGCATCTCGCCCGGCGCCTGGCCGGCAGTGCCCTTCGGCTCCCACCCGGCCGGCAGCGGCGCAGGGTCGCGCAGGCGTCGGCAGGCGTCGCGCCGCAACGGATAGATGTAGAACTGCTTGGGGCGCCCGTGGGCGTCGGTGTAGCGGCCATTGTGGCGCGCGAACCCCCGGGTCAGGCCGAGATACCGCCAGTTCCCGGCCGCGTACACCGTGCCCTCGAACCGCGCCGGGTCCACGAAGGACTCCGCGAGCAGAATCGGGTGCCCATACTGCTCTTGCCAGTCGGCGCTCAGGCGACGCAGCATCGCCGCCATCGCAAACGACCAGAGGCGCGGGAAAACCCCCTTGCCGCCAAGCACCACGAACCGGGAATTGTTCGCTATCAAGTGCAGGCGCCGCCAACGGACAGCGCCCTTCCACCCGACCCAGAGGTCCCGGTGCCGGCTCTTCAGCGCGCAGGACTGCCAGCCGGCCAGCGCGATCCACTGCCCCGCCCACTCGATGACGTAGCGCAGGCCGCGGCCCGCAAACCGCTTGAAGCCGAGGTAGTGATGCGCCTCAACCAGCGCGTCCCAGCGCACCCGCTCGTCCGGCCGCGCAAGGCGCACCACCACATCGCGCAGGGAAAACCCTTCCGGCGTCTCCCGAAACAGCGCCTCGCCATCGATTTGTTCTTCCATGCGCTCATTCGTACACCAACCGGCATGAAAAAGCCAGCAACAAATGCAACCGTCGATCAATACAGGGGCGAAACGTCGCAAACTCGTAGCGTGGGATCACCCTGCCGCTTACGGGCGGACGGCCGCTACACGTCCCGCCCGATGTGAGCGCTCACGATAAATGAGGGACCAATATTCACATTGTTCAATGGGTTCGTTCCGGTGACGTTTCCCGTTTCCGGTTCCTTGCCTGCCTCGGGAGTCGGCAAGCGGAAACGCACTTCTGGGCAGTCTTGCACACGGATGCCCTCCAGAAGCAGGTTGTCAGCGTGACTGCCCTGCATTCAGGCGCACAATGCCCCTGCGTTTTCTACTTGGAGGAGAAGTTCCCTCTCTTAATGAATGTGACCGAAATGTCATAATGTTCCATCAATTAATATGTTCACGCACAGGGGGGGCGGCGCGGCTTTCCGAGGCGCTGGACCATCCGGAGGACCACGACGCCGTAGCGTCAGCCATAAGGGGCCTGATCGAGCGCATCGTGCTCACCCCCTGCGAGAAATGCGCCGGGATGGACGCCGTGCTGCCCGGCGATCTCGGCACCATCCTCGAATGGGTCGGAACAAGGCGTGGAAACACGAGGACCGACATCCCCATGCCGGAGATGTCGATCTCGGTGGTTATGGGGGCCCGCAGCCATCTCAAATTGCTGTTTCGCGCGGCGGCATAAGCCCGTTCTGAGGGTCCGGAACCTGCGATTCTTGCGGTTCCCGGAGAGCGAGATTCCGCGCAGGTGATTTTCAGTATGCAGTCATGAAATCTCAACCACAGTACCGTTCGTCACAAACACGAGCAGCCCCTTTGTCGATCCTGTCGTCCGCAAATAGCTTTGAACTTGGGCCCGATAATGCTCGACCGCCGCGGGCTGGGGATCGACATCGCTTTTCCAGTCGATGATCGTTTTGGGCGCGCCATCGTCGCCGAAACTAGCCGCATCAGCGATGCCGGTCGTAATCTGCTCCACCCCCTCCCCATCTTCGGACGCATAGACCGTAAATTCCGGCACAAGCGCCGGTCGCAATTCCGCGATCTCAGGCAACGCCAGAGTTCGCGTGATGCAACCAGCGATTTCGGCGGGCGACAGTCCGTCCTTCGGATGCTCGACCACAGGCTGGCCAAGGGCACGAATGAGCGTGCCGGCGCGTTCGGTTAGGGAGTCGTCGTCCTCGCCAGTCTCACCGGTCAATACCTCCTCGAAGAGCTTGTGAATGATCAGGCCCCGCTCCCGCCCGCCGTGGATGGCCATCGGAAGGGCTCCCTCAACCGCCTCCATATCGTCGGCCGCTACGACGATATCGGGCTCTTCGGTCCGCACGACAGGAGAGGCCGCGTCCTCGTCCCGGCTGGGCGCCATCCAGACGATATGACGCTGCCGTTCGGCAATTGATTCGGCTTCCTGCTGGAATGTCTCACGAGTCTGAGGATTGATGGGCGGTGCTTCGGCAGCCCCCGGTTCCACCGGCAGGTGGGCGAGATCGATCGCGGGTAGATCGGCCAATGAGAGATCGAGCAGCGCCAACCATGCCGTTCCGGCCGGGCCCACATCGAGACGGGGAATGACGAGCAGCTCCCGCGCGCGTGTCGCCGCGACATACCACAGCCGTATCCGCTCGCGATCGAGCTCGGCCTTCTCGGCGTCGCGCGCGTCGTCGTATCCGACGGGACGGACGCCGAACACAGGACAATAGAAGCGGTCGTTCTCACGATCGATGACGGCGCTCTCCGGCACCATGACGCGCGTCATGGTATTGATGGGGATCACGATTGGCCATTCGAGTCCCTTGGCCGCGTGCATAGTATAAAGAGCGACGGCCTCTTCTTGGGCATCGGGCCGGCCCTCCACGGCCCGCGATTCATCGGCCCAGGCCGCGGCCATGGCTTCCGCGAAGGCACGCAGGCCGCGCACCGGGTAAGCGCGCGCCAAGCTCAAATACAAGTCCACATTCGCCAGAGCCCGTTCGGCTTGGCCCCGATGGCGTTGGAGGAGGATGGGACGGACCCGCAGCACATCGACGGCTTGCGAGAGAAGGTCGTGGGGCGTCGTGGAATTCGCGCGGCGGCGGAGCCCTTGCAGCTTGTCGAGAACATCCCGTGCCAACGGATGCTGAACCGCGTCCGGATCGACGCCCAGATCGAGCCTGGGCAAAGCGTCAGGGTCATCCTCGGGGCGAGGCAGCGCCCACACGATATCCAGCAGCTCCTCCTCAGTGAGCCCGACCAGCGGTCCGCGAAGCAAGGCGCCGAGCGCGAGAGTATCCCGCCGGTCGGCGAGCACGCGGGTCAGCGCGATCAGGTCCTGGATCTCCTGGCGGCGGAACAGCCCCTTACCCGCTTGGGTCGCAACCGGAACACCGAGGCGCTCAAGCGCTTCTTCGTAGCGCCACAGGTCGCTGCCGGTCGGCGCAAGCAAGGCAATGTCACCTGCCTGACACAAGCGCATCTCGCCGGTCTTGCGGTCGAGGATGGTTTCGCTGCCGATCAGCCGCGCGCACATTTCGGCGACGGCCTCGGCTTCGCCGTCACGCCGCTGCTCGGCGGTCGCCTTGCCATCCTCATCCGCCACGGCGACCTCCAGCGCCGCGACGCATAGCGCGCCGTCGCGCTCGGGATGGAAGGGATCGAGCGTCGTGAATCCCGGCTGCCCCTCACTGGACAGCGGCGCTTCGAAGCGTTCGTTCACATAGGTGAGGATCGGCGCGCAGGACCGGAAATTTGTCGAGATGGACAGGACGCTGTCGGCGTCCTGCCCCCTATATGCGTCGCGGGCCCGGACATAGGAGCTCACATCGGCGCCGCGGAAACGGTAGATGGCCTGCTTCGGATCGCCGACGAGGAACAGTGCCCCGGGGCGAATCCGGAACGCCATCCAGTCTTCGGCGGCAGCGCCATCGGGCGGGTCGCCGCAGAGACGCCAAAAGATTTCCACCTGGAGGGGATCCGTGTCCTGGAACTCGTCGACCAAGACGTGAGCGTAGCGTCCGGCGAGCGCGTGCCGGACGTCGCCATGGCCGCGGAGCAGATCGCGCGCCGCAAAGATCAGATCGTCAAAATCTAACAGCGCGGCGGAGCGCTTGTAGTCGCGGTAGCGCCGTAAGACGGGCTGCGACTCGGCGATGGCATCGGCCAGGACCCTACTCGCCACGTTTTGCAGCATCGCGGTCCAGCACTCACAGCATGCCTTGTAGTGGCCCTCAGCCGCATCGTTCAGACGGTCGCCGTCAGCCTTGGCCAGTCCAGCGCGCTTGGCCACCGCGCCCCATTTCCCCTTCTTTCCACGATATGAAGAGAAGGCGCCGGCCTTGGTGCAGAGATCGGGGTGCGGACGGGCAACGAGCAGCCGCATGAGGCTGGCGGGATCGTCGGCGGTCAACGCGAATGCCACCGCCTCTGCCATCTCCACGAACCGGGCGACGATCGCGATGGTTTCCTCCTCGGCCTCGTCGAGGTCCGCCAGGAACCGGTTGAATGCGGCCACCTGCTCCTGGAAGGCCTGCACGGCGGGAGGCAGTGGAACGGCCGGCGAGGCCGTGGCTGTCCGATGGCGGCGCAGATGGCCTATGATCGTATGGATGAGCAATACGGTCTGAGCAGGGTCCTGAAGCACCATCTCGGCGATCAGTCCTCCCTCTTCGCCCGACAGCCGCTCGCGTAGCCAGCTATCTACAATTTCCACAAACACCAGGTCGGCCTGATCGCGGTCCATGACATCCGCCCCCGGATCGATATCAGCCTCAACCGGGTAGGGCTTGATGAGGCGCTGGCAGAATCCATGGATCGTAGAGCAGGTGATGTCGTCGATGGCCGCGGCAGCGGTCGCAAGGTTGCCCCGCTGGGCCTCGGACAACCCATCGGCCAAGGCGACACGCAGCTCCGTCGGGATATCACCTGCCACAAGTGCGGCCACGAACTCGCGCACGCGCATAACCAGTTCGCTGGCGGCCAGTTCGGTGAACGTTACCGCGGCGATGGACCGTGGCGCGACGCCCTCGGCCAGCATTATGGCGATCCGTCCGGCCATGACGGCGGTCTTGCCGGCACCGGCGCCGGCTTCGACCAGCAGAGACCGATTATGTGAGGCCAGCGCGTCCCGGCGTGCCGCGTCGTCGGCCAAGGACTTTTGCGGAGGGTCCATCACCCGGCCTCCCACACCCGGACCGCCTCACCGAGCTGCTCTTTCACGACGGTCCCCTTGCGTCTGCGATAGCCGTTGGCGACGTTTGCTGGCAGGGCGAATGCAAGATCATCATATGTGTCGCCGGTATCGGGCCCCATAAGGGCCCGACCGGCTTGCAGGTTCGCACGGGCGGTCTGGAGATAGCCCGAGATCTCCTCAAGGGTTGCGGCCGGATCGTCGAGCTGGAGATCGACTCGGTCGCGCAGATAGAGCAGCGAGGCGGCGATCTCGATGTCGCATCCGAGCAGAGCCCTGACCGCAAAGGCGTAGAGGCAACGTTGCAGCTCCTTACCGCCGTCAATGACGATTGCGCTTTTAGGGAGCCGGCCCGTCTTGTAGTCGCGCACGAGGGCCTGGCGTCCGTCGCCGGCGACGTCGAGGCGATCGATATAGCCGGAGATGCGGAATCCCGTATCGGGAATCTCGACAGGCGCTTCGGCGTCCCAGGGGACGTCACCATCGGACTTCAGCTCCGAACCGCCGAAGGGTACTTCGCTGTAAGAACGGGCATCAGCCAGATGGGCGTCGTCCATGTTCAGGGCGTTGCCGGCGAGCAGGCGGGCGTCATCCAGGGTCCGTGCCCAGATAATCCTCGGCGGCACCGGCCTCCCGGCTTCCCATTCTCCCGCTACTTCGGCGGAGGCCGTCTGGATCGCGCCGGCGACCCGGGCTTCGTCGGCCGCCGCCAACCCGCCTTCGGCTTCGAGGCGCTGCAAGGCGCGGTCGAGGACCATATGGACGAGGTCGCCGAGGCCCAAAGCGTCGAGAACGAGTGGATCGGTGCCGCTTTCCGGTTCGCGCCAAAGCATGCCGTACCGCCAGACGTAGCCCAGCGGGTTCCTGAGCAGGCGGCGTAGAGAGCTGGCCGACTGCGTGCGCTCCAGGATCGCCAGCAAGACAGGATGGTCGGCGCGGACGAGGCCGTCATGCGGCGTGATGTCCTGGATATGCCAGTCCCGCCAGCAGTTCACCGCAGCGATAGCCTGCGGCATACCTGCGAACTCCTCCGGCCGCGCCAAGAGCCTGTCAGTCTCGCTCATAGCATGGAGCGGGACGGCATTGCGTGGAAGATAAGCTTCCTCCGGCTGGCCCTGGAGCAGGACGCTCCGGCCGAGAAGACGGCCGTCGCTGTCGCGCCGGGCGCGGGACAGGACAACCTGGCGGCCGGTTGTCGCCAGGATGGTCTCGAAGTCGCGGCGATCCGCCGAGGCGACCGGAAGGGGATCGAGCTCGGCGGTCGGAATGATGTGATCAGCGAGCAGACGGTCTTCCGAGATCCCGCGGGGCCACCGCAAGGAATTGAGGCCGAGGAGCCGCACGAATGGCCGCGGCGACGCCGCGAGCGAGCTGGCAGGCATCCAGGCAACCGTGACGCAGGCTTCCAGCCCGTCATCCTGCTTGAGGGCGTCGAGTGTGATGTCCAGCGACGCGGCCGGCCCGGCCAACAGCGCCTTGCGCCAGATATTGAGCGACCGGCCGTTCAGCAGCGCCTGTCCGGCTTCGGCGGCGACGTCGGTGCCCCGATCAAGTAAAGCGATTATGGCGCGCAGGGCCTCGTTGTGGTCCTGACCATCCGGCCAGTCGTCGGGTGCGAGCCGGTCGAGGAATTGCGACCAGGCTTCAGGCGACGCTAGGGGCGCGTCCGCCGGCAAGACGCGCGTCCAGCCCTCCGGGAGCGCCCCGACGGGATCCGGCTGCGAGACGAGCAAGGCCACCAGCCGGCGTATCCTTGTCTGGGAAAGGCCCCGCACAAGGATATCCGCCAGGGCGGCGGCCATCTGTCCTTCCCGAGTCGCCGTCACCTTGACGCCATGGGCAAAATGCAGATCGAGATTCATGTCCGCGCGCAAGGCCAGAAAATGATCGTCATATTCGGCCGGCATCGTCGCCGCGATGGCGATGTCTTCGGGTTCGGCTTGTCCCGACGCCAGCAACTCACGCGCCCAGCGCATAGCCTCAATGGCCTCGTGGTAAGCGGTGGACGCGCTCACGACGCCGATCTCGGGAGCCAGTGGCTCGGCCCGGTCGATGGCGACAGCGCTGCCTTCAAGCCAAGCCGGGATGGACCGGGGTCCTGCGATCCATCGGACCGGTATGTGCTCGGCCAGGGCACGCAAGAGAGGCCGCCAGCACGGAGACAGCTCGGTGATTCCTACGATCTCGACCAATCCCAGCAGCGCCGGCGCGAGTTCGAGGCGCGGCATGGAGGCGGCGACCAGGTCCGAGGGACGCATCATGGAGGGCGGGAGGCGTTCGAGAACCGCTTCTTCCAGACGGGCAACGGACAGGATGCGCGGATGTTCGCCGGCGCGGCCCGCCAGATCGAGGCTGGCGCGCCATGCCTTGTGGAGCGTGTCTGCCGCTGCGTCGACCATACCGGGGAGATACTTGATGCTGTCCAGCTCGCCGAGCTCGGTCTCGGGAACAGCCTGCTGGATCGCGGCGCGAAGACTCTCATTGTCGATGGGACACGAAAATCCGCCAGCCAGCCTCGCGGCCAGATGCTCGAATGTCATCACCTGAAGACCGTGCCGGTGATCGCGGGCGGTACGCAGCCGGATCTCGCGCATGGCCAATCTGCCATGGGCAACAACGGTCTTGCGGCGAGGATTCTCGAAAGGCGCCATTGAGTATCTGTTCCTCCGTGTGCGGCCGGGAAGCAACTTGGTAGCGGAGTTTCGCCCTAGTCTTCGGTTCTGATCAGATCGAAATATCGCTCAATGTTGGCGTCGTCCCCCTGCCCGGCGACAACCTGACAGTAGTAGCAGTCAGTGGGATGGGGATCGGCACACTTATTCACTGTACCGAGATGGGCGCGGTATTCGAGATGTGGATACGGCGGGCGCAATCCCGTTACGCCTACCATCAATTCAGTCATGCCGAGCGAGGCAACCACGCCGTTGATCGGAGAAACTGAGGGACCGGTTTCGCCGAGGACATTGCGATGGACACCATAGACGCGGGCCTCGTTTTCGAGGATTTCGTCGGTGGACAGGAAGGCGCGCACGTCCTCGCGGGTCAGGACTTCGCGGCAGTGCAGGCAAAAGCCGTTGTTCCAGACGACAGTGACGCGGCCGCCATAGATACCGGGTTCGGGCACGTCGGAGGCGAGATCGAAGAGCGGCTTGCGGTAGGCAAGACACGCCTCGTTCAATACGAATCTGATGCCGTCATGATCGACACAGCCGATCACATAGTTGGTAGCCTTCAGCGCCGCAAGGCCGTCCGGACTAGGGAATGGTGCCTTTATGGCGTGCACCTCAATCGTGGGGTCGATCAGGTGGATAAGGCGCCTGGCGATTTCCACCTTCGGCGAGCCGGGAATTGGATCGTCGTGCCAGGCCCCGACATATCGGTTGCGGTTGCTCCCGGACAATTCCTGATGGTCGGTGACTAATATCGTGCCGACGCCGTTGAGCACCAGATGTTGAATGACCGGGCTGCCAAGGCCGCCCGCGCCGACAACCAGGACGGACGCCCGCCTGAGCGCCTCCTGGCCCTCACGGCCGAATAGCCTTTCACTGCGATCAAATCGCGGGGCGATTTGGGTCATTCCAACCCCCGAGCGAAGCGTTGGTGGGCGTTTGAAGAGGATCGGTAATTACAATGCCGGCAAGGGGCGCGGGAATCCCTGTGTCGTCCGCGAATACGAGTGCGTCGAAATTTTGCGGCGCAACCACGACCGCCAGATACGGCCGTTGACCGAGACGCCAGCGCATATGCGGCACCGTCTCACTCAGCCCGTGGCGGTCCGACAGAGAGAACGCGGCCGAGAACGGTCCGGGATGAGAATGGAATTCCGCGACGCAGGCGCCAAGCGCGTGCGCACGCTTGATGATCGCGATTCTGGTCTCGTCGGTCAGTTCCAGGTAATCGCCGGCCTGAACGGCAAAGTCCCCCTCTTTGAGGCACCGTGCCTCACGCACGTCGTAGACGGTCTGATCGCCGTCTGCACACATGCTGCAAGACAGAAATGCCGCCTGTTCGCGACGATTGCCCTGCAGAAGCAGGTGCGCCCACAAGTGCCGGTAGAGATTCGCCGGCATTCGGAGGACATGACGCGGCGCGCTCATTTGCCTTCCCGCAGTCGGTGAAGAAAGCTGCGGACCCAGGCCCACAAGTTGGAACCGGAATTGATGTCGGCAGTGGCCCGCCAATCGACAGGATTCCACGACAGAAAGCGCCAGCTTCCGTCAAAGGGCGGCTGGTGCGGCGCCTTATGGTCGGACGGCGGCTGTCCGTTGAAGGTTAGATCGGCGGGCACATAGAAGCCATACGGCTCGGCCCCCGGAAAGCCCTGAGTGACCGAGAACGCGACCGAAATGGCATCTGGCGACCACCGGTCCGGGGACATAAGTTTTTCCACCCTGAACCAGTGGAGGCCGCCCGCCTCCTTGTACTCCACGGCGGAGAAGTGGAGCCGGAGCAAGGCAAGTTCTGCCTCGATACGATTCTCGCTCATGCTCCCCGTTTCCACTTAATGCGCTTGCCGTACGACATGCCGGGCTCCAAGGTCACGATCTCGCCCGGATCAAGCTGCCGCTCGTTCTGATCGGCATCGACTTCGATCACCCCTTCCGAGGGATCCCAACCGCCGAGCGCGGCAATCTGCTCCATCGGGATCGTCTCGTGCGACCAGGGATGAAGCGTCCCTTCGATGCAGAGGAAGAAGAGCTTGCCGGTGCGGAACCGCTCCAGCTTCCGGCCCGCCAGATTCACGGTATTGTCATCCTCGATCAACAGGTCGGGCTCGTCACGGCGCTCCAGCCACACGCCGTGAGTCTTGGGATTGACGTCGGCCAAGACCTTGAGGACACGGCCAGCGATACTGTCCTGCCCCCATTCGAACCGCCGGCCGTCGAGCATGAAGCGGAAAGATCGCTCGCTCTTGAATGCCAGAAAGCGGTTGACGCGGCGGTCCCAAAGTTCAATGGTCTCGTCCAGCCCGATTTCGCCAAGGACGCCGCCCTTGTCGAAGGCGAA
This sequence comes from Rhodobacterales bacterium, assembly GCA_965219495.1. Taxonomy (GTDB): domain Bacteria; phylum Pseudomonadota; class Alphaproteobacteria; order Rhodobacterales; family CAZPXZ01; genus CAZPXZ01. Next base: position 3,326,717 of record OZ244777.1, on the reverse strand, counting down.
GAGCAAGTGGCTCTCCACCGGACGGAGCCCCGCCGCGTCGAGAATCTGGCGGGCCGTGGGTTCGAGGTCATCGAGAACCACGCGCTGAAAGTCGAGATCGGCGTCGCCGACAAGAACGCCAACACGGGTTCCCTGTTCAGGACGCCGCGAGCTGGCAAAGCATTCCGCCAGGTCCTCGACGCCCTCTTGCTTCACAATGTCGTCCATTTTGTGCTCCTCACAAATATGTATGCCGATGTTTTAACGCACAATCGGACTCTATGGCCGGGCTGGAAGCATGTCAACCTGCTTTTCACGAAATATTTTTGTGAGATGCACATTGTGCTTGTCATTGATATTCTTGCTGCACAGATTTATGAACACTGCATGCATCCGCCGCCCGTCTATTCGATCATCGGCTCGCGAATCCGCACCAGACGCCGCCAGATGAAGCTGACTCAGGAACGCCTGTCCCGGCAGCTTGGGATTTCGCGTGCGTCACTTGCGAATATCGAAACGGGCCGGCAGCAAATTCTGGTTCACCAGATTTACAATCTCGCGGCGCAGCTTGAACTGGACATCACTGACCTGCTTCCGCCGCCAGACAGCATCGATGTGTCAGATGCCGCGAGCGACTTGCCGCTTCCGCAAGGACTGAAGGCGCGCGACCGGCAGCTTGCCGCCCGCGCATTTCGGGAAGCGGACACGCGCGAATTAGAGGAAGGAACCGACGATGGGGAAGAGACTCAATCCGGAAGCTCACGCGCAACAGGTGCTCGACGATCTGGGCCTCGACAGCGTGCCGGTCAACGTTGAACGGGTCGCAAAGCTCCGCGGTGCTAAGGTCCGCTATTCTCCGTTTGACGAAGAACTTTCAGGCATGATCCACATTAAGGAGGGCATGCCGATTATTCTCGTCAATTCGCTGCATCATCCGAATCGGCAACGCTTCACAATTGCGCACGAGGTCGGTCACCTGGAACTGCATCGCGACATGATCACGGCCGAAGTACATGTCGATAGGAGCTTTGCCATCGAATTCCGAGGCCTACGAAGGGACCAGCAATCGGGACTTGGCACGGTGGAAGTCGAAATACAGGCTAACCGCTTCGGTGCCGCCATGCTGATGCCCGCGCGAATCCTCGAATCAGAATTGGAAGGTAAGCAATTCGACATTGACGACGAGGCGCCTCTTGAGCGAATCGCGCGGAAGTTCAAAGTCAGCAAACAGGCGTTGGAGTACCGGATCAGGAATATCGGATTGACCGCCGGATAGAGCCGTCCGATGGCACTCATATTCTACGACACAGAGACCACCGGCACAGAAACCTTCTACGATCAGATCCTCCAGTGCGCGGCAATCAAGACCGATGCCGATCTGAACGAGCTGGACAGATTTGCAATCCGATGCCGTCTGTCACCGTATTGTGTGCCTGCTCCGGGAGCGATGCGGGTTACAGGGATCGATCTTGCGAAGCTGACCGATCCATCGCTGCCATCACCGTACGAAATGGCACAGGCGATCAGGGAAAAGCTGCTCGAATGGTCACCGGGCACATTTATCGGCTACAACTCGATCCGCTTCGATGAAACGCTCCTGCGGCAGACCTTCTACAAGTCCTTGCTGCCACTCTACCTGACAAACACCAACGGCAACAACCGGGCCGATGTCATGCGGATGGTGCAGGCTGCCAGCCTGTATGAACCGGACGCGCTGACGCCTGCCGATGACGGGAACGGCCGGACCAGCTTCAAGCTTGAATTCGTCGCACCCGCGAATGGCTTCAACCATGTGGCGGCTCATGATGCGATGGGCGACGTTGAGGCGACAGTTCATATAGCGCGCCTGCTCGCGGACCGCGCACCTGATGTCTGGTCGTCATTCATGCGCTTTGGCAGCACGGCGGCCGTTACCGCGTTCGCCGAGGAAACCTCCGTCTTTTCGTTTTCGGACTTCTACACTGGCCGCCCGTATTCCTGGCACGTGACATTGATCGGACGGAACGCCGGTTACGGGGCGGAGTTCTATGTCTTCAACCTCGAAGTCGATCCCGACGACCTCGACGGCATGGCCAACGACGATCTGGCCGTCCGCCTCGACATTCAACCGAAGCCGGTGCGGCGGCTCCGGGGGAACAGCTGTCCCATGATCATGCCGGCGGAAGACGCCCCTGATATTGCCGGTTCAGCCGGATTGCCGCTGCAAGAGCTGGAGCAACGGGCAGCTTACCTTGCTGACCATCCCAATCTGCGCGAACGGCTGATCGCGGCGTTTGAAGGCTTGCAGGAGCCGTATCCCGCCTCGCCCTATGTCGAAGGCCAAATCTATGACGGCTTCTTCAACGCGGATCAGGGTAAGCTCGACGCATTTCACGCGGCGCCATGGGAGCATCGCCTTGCTATCGTGCGAAGCTTTTCAGACGCGCGGCTGCGGGACCTCGGATTGCGCCTCATTCATGCCGAGCAGCCGGATGTCCTCGACAAGACAACTTGCGCGAAGCTTGATATCGCCCTTGCCGAACGGCTGACCGGGAAAGCCGGTGTAGTTCCGTGGCTGACTTTGCCAACGGCAATCAAGCAAATAGAAGCACTGATTCAGGCCGTGTCACCCGACCAGATAGCGTTTCTCGAAGAGCACAAGCGCTATTTGACTTCACGGCTCGATCATTGCGCCCGGTTACTCGCATAGCCGTCGGCCTCTTGACGGGGCGAAAACCTCGGCCGCTTTGCCGGGTCAAGCGTCCAACTTACCCCTGCCCTAGACGGCCGCACGTCCGACAAAGCCGACGCGTCGCCACTCTCTACGATTCTCTCGCCAGCGTCCATCTCGCCTTTTAATGACGGCAGGCTCATTGTGAAGATAGACCTGCGGAAGGAGCGCGGGCAGCGCTTCGCCGAGGACGGATCGATAAGCCTTGAAGTAGGTGGCGAAAAGCTTCCGCTCGGCGTGGGTCATCGCCTGCAGAAAGCCGGTGATAAGCCAATGAAGGTCGCCCGCCACGGCCCATTCCCCTCTCCACCGACATGACGGCCGCGAGCAAGTCGCGGCAAGTCGCCCGTTCTCCCCTCGCGATGCGCGCGCGTTTCTCGTCGCCCACCTAAGTATAGAGCATGGCCACAATCTCCCCCTACGCATCGGCCCGCGGCCAGCGCAGTTTCCCGCGGCCGACACGCAAGGCTTCCACCAGCCTAGTGTCCCCCGGCAGCCGACCCGAGAACAGGCTGGGCTTGGGATCGACGGCTGGCTTTTTGAACGCGGCGATTCGCTGATAGTCTGGCGTGGCTAGCCAGGTTCGCCCATCTCCCTCGTCGGCAACAATCCGATATAGGCCAGCAGGCGGGGCAGCCGCGGTGTCGAGCAGACGCTTGTAGTGTTCGATCGACCATTTCTGGATGCCACCGCTGAGGGCTTCGGTTCGAAACCGCGCCCATAGCGCGGCCGTGTCGGGCGTTGGCCAGTCGCCGGCGTCCGTGTAGGCCGTGATCTCGTCGGATTCGAGCCAGGCCCGCATCTCGGCGGGCGTAACGAAGACAGGCTTGGCATCCTCGATCGCCGCCATGGCTGCGCGCCGTGAAGGAAGGCCAGCGCGGATCAGCATCGCCATCATGAATTGCGGCACGCCGGTTTCGACCGCCGCAGCGGCGCCGCCCGCCACCATCTCCGGAGACCAGCCGAGAGACATTCGGCGGGTACGAACAGCTTCCAACGCCCAGACCAAACGATAGGTGAAGGCCTCTTCGACTGCCCGCATATTCTGCTGCCCGATCTTGGAAACCTCCTCCCCGGACACCCAACTGCGCAGAATAGCTTTCCAGATTACTGGTAGCGCGTTCGCCTTGTCGGGGATGAAGGGTCGCATGAACAGCAGGCGCTCCCCGAGGCCGCCGAGCGCATCGACAAGTTCGTCGATGTCGCCGCTCAGCGCCGCCTCATCAGCCCGGTCGATGAGTTTGGCCAGCTCTTCGGCCATGGCGTCGATGGTGAGGCCAGCCTCGAGCCCGACGCCCATGGCGAAATGTCCGCGCCGCACCTGTGCCGTGGTGGTCTTCCAAATGAGATCGGCGCGTGCCTCGAACACCTTCTTGTGCAATGGGGCGACGTCCTCATCCTCGCGGGCGATCTGGCGAGCCCAAAGGGATCCCTTGAGTGCCTCATCCAAGAGCTTCGGCAGGTCGGCGCGATCAGCATCAAGCGCTTCGATCAGACCGAACACGGTTGCATCGAGGCGTTCGACGATTTGCGAAAGCGGCTCCTCGTCGATGGTCCCTTCGCCGCCGCCTTCATCGTCGTCACCATCAGCGTCGTATTGCGCGCCGGCTACCAGGCGCTCGGCGACAGCGGCTTCTTCCTCGGGCGATCGCCAGGCTTCTCGGGCGTTGGCGAGATATTCCCAAGCGTCATCGCGATCCAGGACACCTTCGCGGGACAGCCGTTCAAGAATCTCAGCGACGATCTGGATAAGGCCACTCTTCAGCGTCCGGGCCTTGGCGGAAGCGACCAGCTTTCGCCACTCCTTCTTTCGCCAATCGATCTTATCGAACATGACATGGACGATGAGGCCTTCGACGTCCACGAAGGCACGCCCGGCGCGGCCAGCGACGTTCGCGAACTCCTCGCCTTTAATCTTCTCGGACGCCCGATACAATGCCGGCACCAACAAAACGGCGGCGTTGAGGTTGAGACCCTGCGACAGCGTCGGCGATGCGACGATGACCTTCAGAACACCCTCGGACAGCAGGGCTTCTAGTTCACGCAGGAACGGGCTCGGCAGTCGGCCATGGTGGATGGCAACTCCAGCCTTCAGGCAGGCGACGGCGGGATGGTCCTCGCCCAACCACTCCTTGCCGACCTCCAGAGCGCGGGCAATTGATGCCTCATCCTCCAGCAGCGAGTCCAGATAGCCGCGCTTGCAGAGGTCCACGACCTGTTTGCCGTAGCTCTCGACCCAATTCGCTTGGGTAGAGAAGATCAGCGTCCGCTTGCCCTGGCCTGCGAACTCCCATGCAGCGAACAAGGCGAGATGCGAGTTCTTGCGCGGATAGGGCCTCTTCTCTTTACCACGCGCCGGTTTCTGCACCACGAACTTGTCGAGGAACGGACCATCGTCGTCGAGGTCGAGCCGGAGCAGCGCGTCCTTGCCCCGCCAGGTGAGCGCGCCGAATCGCTGCCGCGTGGGGCGCCAGTCGGAAAGCACTGGCTCGCCAGGTTCGTCTGAGCGTATCCACGCGGTAAGATCGTCCAGTTCGTTGCCGCTGGGCAGGATGGCTGAGAGACAAACAATCCGGCGTTCGCCCGCGTCCGAGCGCCAAAGCAGGCGTTGCACCAGCGTCTCGTAGCGGATCTCACGCTCGCTCGGGCCAATCATGTGGCCTTCGTCGAGGACGATAAGGCCGACATCATCGATCAGCGACGGGTCGCTTCGCAGGGCGAAATCGAGCTTCTCGGGCGTCGCGATGATGATCTCACGGGTGCGCAGCGCGTCTTCATCGCCAACCGAAAGGCCGCTGGCGCCGTAAAGGGAGGAGACGGTGAAGCCGAGGGGAGCGAAGGTCTTTCTGAAGGATCGCTCGGTCTGCGCTGACAGGGCGCGCAGCGGCGTGACGATCAGTACCCGGCGCGCCGAAGACAAGGTCATCAGCGCGGCGATCTCGGCCACCCGCGTCTTGCCGGCGCTGGTCGGCAAGACAACGACCAGATCGTCCGTGACGTCGGTGGAACGCTGGGCCGCTTCGCGCTGTGATGGCCATAGCTCCACCTCGGAAGTCTTACGCGCGTAGAGCGACGAGATGAACAGCCGGCGCAGGTCCGAGTATTTTTCCTCCGTGCCCTCTGGCGGCTCGGTCGGCAGGTTCTGGTGCAGCGAATGCTGCCATAGATCGTCGATCAGGTGGCGGCATAGGTTCGAGATCCACCACAACGGAACATTTTCAGCATTGTCCGCCAGACTGACCGCTGTGGCGAGCAATGCCCGTGCGCTCTCGATCGGCTCGGGCTCCCCTGTCTCAAGTGCGAAATCAAAGTGCGCCAAGGCTCGGCAGATCGTCGTGTTGAGGATGGTCGACACCACCTCGTCGACATCCGGTTCCTCGCCCCATAGTGCGTCGGCGACCTGCTCATCGCTGTGGGCCTCGTCGTCCAACCACTCGCGAACGAAGCCGCGCAATTGACCGAGATTGCGCAGGATCAAGTGTCGGATCGCCGCCTCACCCGGTGAGGCATTGAGATCGTCCGTAGTCTCGTTGAAGAGTGAATAGGCAACCGCCGAGAAGCCGGCGAGGTGGTATGCTGCGGCGGCGATGATGCGGCGGAAGCCGCGATCGGGCGCCTCCGGGTCGCCGTTGCGGACAAGAGCTTCAAAGGCGTTGGCCGCTCGTTCGAACGCTTTGCTGGTCAGCTCCGACGCGCCCGCCTGAACCCGCAGGGCCATTGCGCCCCGAAGCAAGGCGAAGCCGTGTTCGGCAAGATCGGTTTCAATTGTCGCGCCGAGCCGCGGCGCATTCGGTGGCAGCACGCCGTCCTCGCGCATCAGCGACCAAGCCGCACCGCGATAGAGCAGGCGACCGAGGATGCCGTCAACGGTCGCAGTTGCCAGGAACGTGGTCAGTTCGTCAGTCGTCTCCAAGGTCTTCCGCCTCCTCGTACATGGCCGTGATGAAGTCCTGATGATCTTCGACGTGGATGTTCACGACGTAGTGGTCTCGATTAGTGCCCGTGACGTCGAGGTCCTGATTCAGCGAAGCGTGCGGGCCGTTGCCCGATACGGTGAAAAGCATGTGGTCGATGCGATCCGCGCGGAGGGATTTCAGGCCCACCTCGTCACGGAGGCTGCGGCCCAGCGCGTTGTCGTCCGGGTCGTTGCTCTCCAGCAGGCGGTTGGCGACGAACAGCAGCGAGTCGGGCGTACAACGACCGCTATCGCGGTTGAGCACCTTGCGAGCGCTCGTGACTGTGGCCTTGCCGAGTACCTTGTTGCTCTTGGCTTCGCCCTTCAAGAGCCAAAGCTTCTCGCCCTTGCCGTCATATCCGGCGCCGATGAAGTCGTCGCCGCGCATGGCCATGTTGCGGCCGTCCTTATAACGAAGACGGCGCACAGGGACGCGCAGGCCGATCTCTTCCTCGACCAGCTCAGTTGCGAGAATTTCACCGAGATCGCCTGAGCGGCCCTTGGGCGTCTGGGGCATCGCCTCGCTGAGGATCTTGGCGGCTACCGTGTATCCGAGCCGATCCACGTCGTCGGCGATGCGTTCTAGTCGGTCATAGTGCGAGCGGATAGTCTCGGCCAAGTCATCGCGGATCTCGTCGCGGCCGCCATCCTTCTCGACATAGGTCCAGTAACGCTTGCGCTTGTCCTTTTTCCGACTGGCGCCGCACCACCTCTCATACAGTCCCACGCAGTCCCCCCAATGCCATCATCGCGCCGCGCAGTTCAATCAGCCCGTAGTCTCTGCGCATCCGCTCAATTCCACAGACAGAACAATGGCGCCGCCACCAGCCGGCCGCCAAACGGCACGACATCCGTATTGTCATAGAGGACGACACCGAAGGCGAAGCGATCGCCGCACGACTCTGCCAGCGCCCGAAGGCCGGCGAAGTCGCCGGACTTGACCGTGGCGCTTGCCTTGACCTCAATGCCCGCGATCATCCCGTCGTCGCGTTCCAGTACGATGTCGACCTCGCGCATATCTCGGTCGCGGAAATGATGCGGCATCAATCTCAGGTCCGAGGCCGTCATCAGCTTGAGCACTTCCGAGAACACGAAACTCTCGAGCAGCCCTCCGAATGTCGCGCGATCCGCCTTCACCCTGTCGAAGGTCAGGCCACGCGCGCTCGCCAGCAGGCCGGAATCGAGGAAATGCAGCTTTGGCGTCTTGACGATACGTTTCAGCGCGTTGGTGAACCAGGGCTGCAGCGTTGCGATCAGAAAGACCTGTTCAAGCAGCCCGACATAACGCTGCCCCGTCTTGTGGCTGACATTGATGCTCGCCCCGAATTGCGAATAGTTGACCAGTTGGCCGGAATGCTCGGCCAGCAGCCGCACGAATTTCGGAAGCTCGGTCAGCTTCTCGACCTCCGCGATGTCCCTGAGATCGCGCGTGAGAATCGAGGTGAGGTAGGATCGTGCCCAATCCTGCCGCCGCCGCTCGCTTTCACGGGCAATTGCTTCGGGAAACCCGCCGAGCAGGACGGCCTGGACGAGATCGTCACCGACGACCGCTTTGCGCTGATTTTGCAGTCTCCCTTCGAACAGGCGCTCCAGAAAGCTAGGCGTCCGCCCCTCGACCTCGGCCCGCGCGAGCGGCAGCATCTGGAGTGTTTCCATCCGGCCGGCCAGACTGTCGGCGATCCGTGGCAGGGTCAGCACATTGGCCGAGCCCGTGAGGAGAAAACGGCCTGGGCGATAATCTTCATCGACCGTCTTCTTGATCGCCAGGAGCAGGTCGGGCGCGCGCTGAATCTCGTCGATGATGGCCCGGTCCAGGCCCCGGATGAAACCGGCTGGATCGGACCGGGCCGCCTCAAGCACTGTCTGATCGTCGAGCGTGATATAGGTGCGGCCGGCTTCTCCCATGCTCTTGACGAGCGTGGTCTTGCCCGCCCGGCGCGGCCCCACAATGAGAACCACGGGCGTATCCGAGAGAGCCTCCTCGGCCCGGCGCTCTACAAACCGCTTGAACATCCCATCTCCAAGTCCCGACAATTGGAACTATCCATATCGGCTGATTGGAAGTCAAGAGATCGCTAATTGGAAATCGGAAGATCGCGATCTGGAAGGTGCGGGCAGGGGAAGGCCTTCCCCTGCGCCCGAACCCGTAGTCTCGGGCGACCCCCTCGAGCGGGGGATTTCCCCCGCAACGCCCCCTTTTTGAGTGAGAGTGCGGACCGGTTTGCCGTGACGGATTGGAATCCGAGGAAGAGACCCTCAGCGCCCGTCGCGGAGAACCGTGATGTCCAGACACAGCCCAAAGACTGGCGCCAGGCGCGACCGGACCAACCACTATTCCGAGATCACCGACAAGATCATCACCGAGCTGGAGGCCGGGCGCGTGCCCTGGGTCCAGCCTGGGGCACGGCGGCGGCGAAGGCACCGCTCGCCATGCCGAAGAACGCCTCGACCGGTCGGACCTATTCCGGGATCAACGTGCTCCTGCTCTGGGGCGCTGACGTCGAGCGCGGCTTCGGCGGCCAGAGTTGGCTCTCCTTCGGCCAAGCGCTGTCGCTCGGCGGCAACGTCCGCAAGGGTGAACGCGGCACCACCGTCGTCTACGCCGACCGCTTCGAGGAGGAGCAGTCCTGCACCCCGGTCAAATCGGCCGCATGAAACTGTCCGACCCCTGGGGCCCACTCCAAATCGGCGTGCAATATTGACCCTCCTGGGGGCTGGATGGAGGTTGTCCCAGTAGTCCATAGGGGACCCACCGGGTCAACCGGGCCGCAGGCTCGGCCGGCGCCGGGTTACGAGCGGTGCTTGAAGTGCCAGCTCTCGTTGCCGGTCTCGACGATCTCGCAATGATGGGTGAGACGGTCGAGCAGTGTTGTTTTTCACTTTATTTCGTCAGAAATAGGGCGAATTTTCCCAGATTGTTTCGCGCGCGAACCGTCGGATTAATCCGGGACAGCATGATCAGGCTTCTTCTCCAGGCAGGGCGTCTTTCCAGTAGGCTGTCCGCCAGTAGAATGCCGTACGCACGATGCCGATTGTGCTTGTCCCTGGCACCATAGCGAAGCCTTGCGCGGTCACGCAGCCCCGAGCGCGCGACACCACCATCCGGCAGTTACGGAGCATTGCGAGAAACGCGTACGGTATATTTTGGGAAAAACGTGCCGAAATAAAGTGAAAAACAACAAGCAGGGCCCTGGTCATCTTGGGATCGCCGAAGACGGATGGCCATTCGCCGAAGGCGAGGTAGGTGGTGACGACGATCGAGGTGCGCTCGTAGAGCCGGCTCATGAGGTGGAACAGCAGCTGGCCGCCGGCTTGGGCGAAGGGCAGAAAGCCAAAGCCCGGTCGGTCAAATCCCGCCAGAATCGCGGTCAAGTGTCGTCAGAATTTGCAGGGTAGGATTTGAACCTGCGACATTGAGGTCAAGAATCCACCTTCTGTGATCTCCATTCGCCATGCCTCGCCACGCTTGCGAGATTTCGCAGTCAGGCGAGTGTGTAGTACCGCTTCTCAATCCGCTGGCGCAAACCCCGGACAATCCCGATACAGGCTGGCCTCGACCGACTCCGACACCCGCCGCGCCGACTCGTGCACCGAGTCGCGCGCCAAGTGCGCATATCGTGCGGTCGTCTGGATGTGGCTGTGACCGAGCAGCTTGCCGATCGTCGGCAGGCTCTCGCCCAGCGCCAGCGCCCGCGAGGCGAAGCTGTGACGGCAGTCGTGAAGCCGCAGGCCGACCAGCCCGGCGCGCTTCCTGATCCGCTCCCAGGGACGCTGCAGGTCGCACATGCGGCTCCTCGGCCCCATGCCCGGCACGACATGCGGATTGCCCTCGACCCGGGGCGCCCGCGCCAGCGCCGCCGCCGCGGCCGGCGACAGCTGCACCGTCCGGGGACCCGTCTTCGCGTCGCGGAGCCGCATCTCCCTTGCCGCGAGGTCGACGTCGTCCCAGCGCAACTTCAGCACCTCGCTCTTGCGGCAGCCGGTCAGCAGCAGCAGCCGGATCGCTACCGCCGCATGCACCATCGCGCCGCCGCCCGCTTCCACCTCGTCCAGCACCCGGCCGAGACGGCGGAACTCCTCGTCGGTCAGGAACCGCTCGTGGCGGCGCTGCCGGTTCATCGCGACCTGCCCGCAGGGGTTGCTGCCCTCCGGGATCAGCTCCCGTTCCTCGGCCGCCCGGTAGATCCGGAACAGCATCTCGACCGCCCGGTTGGCCGCCGCCGGCGTCCTGGCGAGCGAGTGATGGAACGCCGACACTGCCGCATGGTCCAGCGACAGCGCCCGCTTCCGCCCCAGCGCCGGCAGGATGTGCTTCTCGATCGTGTGGCGATAGGAATAGGCCGAGGCCGGCTTGAGGCGCACCGCGACCACCTCTTCGAGATACATCGCCGCCAGCTCCGCCACCGTCGGTCCGTTCGCCTCCGCTGCCAGCGGCTCGGGGACGGGGTCCTCGCCGGCCTTGATCCGGGAGATGATGCGCGCCGCCCGGCGGCGCGCCTCTTCCGCCGTGATGACGCCGTGGCGCCCGACCGTCACCCGCTTGCCGTCCTTGCCGCCGGCCCGGGTCTGCACCACGTAGACCTTGCGCCCGGTCGGATAGACGCGCACGCCGAAGCCCAGCAGCTCGCTGTCCCAGTAGACCGTGTCCCTGTCCGCCTTGAGGCGCTCCACCGTGCGCCGCGAGATCGTGGTGCGGTTCAGCTTCGCCATCTTCCTTCGTCCCGCCTGCCTCGCCCCTACGCCGCTTTGGATTCGAGGTCGGGATCCAGGGCCATGAGATCGCTGCCGATGCTGTCCCCGACCTTGGCCGCCGACGCCCGCTCCGTGTCCCGCGCGAGATGGGCGTATTTCACCGTCGTCATCACCGTCTTGTGGCCGAGCAGCCGGGAGATCGCCGACAGGCTCTCGCCGATCGCCAGCGCCTGGGAAGCGAAGGAGTGGCGGCAGTCGTGAAGCCGCAGGCCGTCCAGCCCGGCGCGCGCCCGCAGCCTGTTCCAGAGCGGGTCGATGCGCCGGAGGCGCTCGCCCGGCTTCTCGCCCGCGATCACCCACGGGTTGTCCTCCGCACGCGGTATCCGCGCCAGCACCCGCTCCACGGGTGGCGTCAGCGGCACCCGGCGCGGGCCGGACTTGCTGTCGCTGAGCCGCAGCTCGCCCGCCCTGCGGTCGATGTCGTCCCACTTGAGCGTCAGGATTTCGTTCCGGCGGCAGCCCGTCAGCAGCAGCAGCCGGACCGCCGCGACCGCCGAGGCCATCGGCGGGCCTTCCGATTCGGCCTCGAACAGCACCCGGCCGAGACGCGCATACTCGTCCTCGGAGAGGAAGCGCTCGCAGCTCCGCTCCTTGTAGCGCTTGATGGACCGGCAGGGGTTGGGCCGCGCCGGCGTCATGCCCCACGCCACCGCCAGCTTGAACATCTTCGAGAACACGCCGACCGACTTGTTGGCCTGGGTGGGCATGTCCCGGAGCCTGTAGTGCAGCGCGGAGACATGCGAGCGGTCGACTTCGCTCAGCCGGAGATCGCCAAGTTCGGGCACGATGTGCAGCCTGAGCAGGCTCCGGTACGTCTCCACCGTCCCCGGCTTGCAGTTCACCTCGACATGCGCCGCCATGAAGCGCTGGGCGAGATCGGCCACCGTCGGCTCCTCCGGGGCCGGCGGCGGCACCGGGTCCCGGCCGCGCCGGATGCGGTCGATCATCCCTGCCGCCTCGAGCCGCGCATCCTCGGGATCGACGTCCTCGTACCGGCCTACCGTCGCCCGCTTCGGCAGCCCGCCCGGCGTGCGCGCCTGGGCGACGAACACCTTGCGCCCGGTGGCGTGGACCCGTATCCCGAACCCCGGCAGCTCGCTGTCCCAGAACACGGCGGAAGCGTGTTCTACGGTCAGGCGGTCGATGGTTCTCTTTTTCAGCTTGACGGTGCCCATGAGCGGCAATCCCTCCCTTGTCCAGGACATGGGCGGCGCGGCCCGGAACCCCGGCGATCGGACCGGCTTCCGGCGTTCCGGCAAGCCGTCGGATTTTCGGTCCGCAAATCGGTCTTCAAATCGCAATCGACCGATGTCTAATCGGTGCTCCCGCCGGCTCCCGCCTGTCCCTTCCCGGGACTTGTACCCGACCTGCGAAGAAAAAACAATATTAATGATTACAGTGAGTTCTCATCGCATTGATCACGAGAATTCCCAATCGCTCCCGCATGCCCATCAGACCGAAAACAGATGCTTTGTTTTGTCTTGGTTCCTTCCAGACCGGCCCCGATGACCGATTTCCGTTCGCAATATGGAAAGTGGAGATTCGCACCTGGCATTGAACATGCCTGGTTTTGTGGAAGTCTCCATTTCCCATATTCGTTCGCGATCACGACTCATGATCCCGTTGCGGAACACTGCGGACCGAAAGGAACGATTTCAAGAATACGCGGACAAGACGAAGGTCGAGCGAGCCCTTTGTCGCCGCGGCCCGATCGCATCGCGCCGGTTCTGGAAGGATCGTTCCGGCGCCAGTGACACCCCTTCCCCAGATCCGCGAGCTAAATTCTGTGAGATACCCGGTTGACCCTTTGTTTACAAAGGGTCATTGAAGGAATGAACATCCCAATTCCTTCACCAACCGGGTGCTATTACGGTTGCAAATCCAAATTCCCCCGTCAACTACCAATTTGCCGCGACCGGACCGGTCTCGACAGCCTATCGATTTACGCCTGAATTCCGAATCGGGCCCACTTTTTGGAGCCAAAGTCCAAATCGGACAGGAAGTGAATCATTGGCAAATCTCAGATCTACGGTCATACCCTAAACTTCTTCTGAACATCGGAGGAGACACTCAGTCGCGCAAGATTCTTACGACAGGAAGGTCGCTTCAGGAATCCATGAAGTCGGGTTATATGATGGCGATGCTAGTGGATGCGCACGATTTGAGAATAGGAATTCATGCCCCTGTATCGGAACCGGAAGTTGACGCGTTTTGTAGCTTTGGGATTATTGGGTTCGGCGGCTGGTGCTTCACCACAATTCTTGAATTTCGAGTGATCAATTTCAGCCAAGGCGTTGAGTGTACTGCCTGGGATTTGCAGTTCAGCAAATTTCTTACGAGCAGCGCCAGCACAGTCGAGTTTGAACATGCAAGAGCTACAGTGAAGTCAGCATTCGATCAGTATGTAGAATCGTCGTAGTTAAGGATATTGTATATTGAGGATGGGGATGTAATGCATTTCGCCAATTTGGGAAAGTCAGAAAAATTATTGCAAACCAACAAGTGGCCTGCGTGTCATGGCGCATAAGTTGAAGACATGATTGTGGAGTTCTTGCAGGCGAATGAACCGCTTTCCGAACCGGTTCCTTGATCTGATCGTCGCCATCCTGATCCTCCGGCGCTTGAGCGCGACCGCTTCAACCGACCTTGTCTCTGGGGTGCGGTCGTCTACTGATCCGACATCAGGTTCGATCTGAAGGCCTTCTCGATCCGCGCTACATCGCGCGGCGCGATCTCCGCTGCTTCGGCGTGTTTGCCCCAGTCCCGAACGGAAGCGCTTACTTTGTCCAATATTTCCAGCGCTCTGCGCTTTTTCAAGCCAACCGAGGCGGCGAACTGAAGGATATCGTCACGCTCAAATCTGTCCCGGCGCCCAGCCATGCTCATCTGGTGGTCGCGGGTCCACATGCCGCTCGGATTGTAGGCGTAGGCGACGTCATAGGCCGGGGACAGGGACCATTTTCCGGATCGGTCCATCCGGAACGAGATGTTCTTGACGTGGTCATCCTGGTTGCGCGCTATGACGTTGAAGATCGCCCGGCGAAATTGCTCCTCGACTGCGATCATCCCGAGATCCAGGTCCCGGATCGTCATGACGGCCTGTTCGTAAGAATAGGCCGATGGGTCGTTGAAATCGAAATGTTGCATCGCCCCGAGCGACTGCATGTGGATCTTGCGGCCGGCATCGTCCCGGTCGAATCGTTTCGTCATGAAGTGAGCGCGGCCGCCCTCGTGGTGGAGCCGGCACTCCGACATCGTGATGCCGGCTGCGCGTGCCATGCTTGCGTAGGCGTATTCGATCTTGCCGTATCCCTGGGGATCGGCCAGATCCTTGTCCAGGTTGTTCGATACGCCGTCGAACTTCAGGAGCCAGTGCTGGAATTCCGCATCGGCATCAAGTTGTCCGGATCGGAATTCGCCGGTCTTTGGGTTCCAGGCGAGAACGGCTTTTGCCCGTGCACCGCCTGCCGAAGTGCCAACGCTCAAAATGTCTTCAAGAGGCTCTGCATCGTTCTCTCCGTCGAGTCGCCCGGCAAGATTTGCGCGTTCGTCGAGCGCCCGATTCGCCAGGTCGACGAGTCGGGCAACGTCCAGTTTCTTCGCTCTCGTCTGTTTCCGAAGCGCCGGCTCGAACTCGAGGGCACCGATGCCGCGGCGGCCGATGTAGCAGAGCCGGTGGACCGGGTTGAAGGCGTCAGGGCTTTTGCCAGTTTCCGCCAGCCATGCGTCGATAAGCCGGTTGCCGAACCTGTCCGGCAGCGAATCTGCAAGCATTCCCGGCAGACCCCTAAAGGATTCCCTGTTGAGAGCTGGGAACTCATAGGGTGTCTCTCTGGCGGGCATTGTCAGAGGCGCAACCGCGATACCGGCGCCGGCGAACGC
Source organism: Rhodobacterales bacterium (assembly GCA_965219495.1). Classification (GTDB taxonomy): domain Bacteria; phylum Pseudomonadota; class Alphaproteobacteria; order Rhodobacterales; family CAZPXZ01; genus CAZPXZ01. The sequence goes on along the minus strand of OZ244777.1, from coordinate 3,311,439 downwards.
CGGGTCGTATTGGAAGACCCCAAGGGAGCGCGTCTCGTCCCAGGACACCGCCCCGATGCGTCGGCCCCAGAGGATGACGTTCGCGTCAGTCATCCGAGTCGTCTCCCCATGTCCAGGTCGCGTCCCGGTCTTCCTTTGGTTTCGGACGTGCCCTTTGGCGTTCAGAACCGATCCGCGAGGCGCGCTCGATTGGGCGGATTTCACCCGTCGGTATCGCGCCGAGGATCAAATCGTCCAGGTCCAGCGCCAGGGCGACACGCAGGAAGGTATCTAGGGTCGATGGTTCGCCGGCCTCAAGACGCCGCAACGTGCGCACACCGATCCCTGCGTCTTTTGCCAGCATGGATTGTGTCACGTTGCGGGACAGTCGCAATCGTGCCAAACGGGATCCGATCTCGGTTTCGATTTGTCGAGATGTCTTCATTTGACCCCCAAACGGCAAGTTGTGATCCTTTATATTGGACGATCGCGCATTGAAGGTCGTATATTGCCGATACAAAAGATCTCTGTCAAGAGGCGATAACCGGCCTTTAATCCATATTTGTCGATACAGAAGGGCGTATGTGGCCTTTTAAATAACAAGACGAATTCAATGATCTCAGAGAATGGCGCAGAGACCGAACGGTTCCCGCCGGAATTCGGGATGGAACGGTGCAGCAGTGCCGATGTCCCGAGGTCCCTAGGCCCCGCGCATCCTACACAGACAGGGTTAGCTTGAGTAGTGGCAACCATTGGTAAGCAGCCCAGATCCGCGAGCTGAATTCTGTGAGATACCCGGTTGACCCTTTATTTACAAAGGGTCATAGAAGGAATGAACATCCCAATTTCTTCACCAACCGGGTGCTATTGTGGTTGCAAATCCGAATTCCCCCGTCAACTAGCAATTTGCCGCGACCGGACCGGTCTCGACAGCCTGTGGCGGCGCCGGGCTGTGGCTTGAGGCGCTCTGGCGCAGCGGCGCGCTGCGCGCTCTTCCGCGGGGGGTGCCGGGCCTTGCAACACCCCACTTATGTATATGGATTTCAGATCAGGTTTGTTCCTTTCAGTGCTTGATAGGTGAGTATTGCCCATTTCAGGCGTACGTAGCCTTGCCAGACTTTTTGGGTTCCCGGCAAGGGCTGCTGTCGTCGAGCGTGAAACCCAACGATCCCTGCGAGGTCGATCACGAAAGTGCGGATATCCGGCCGATGGCCCGGCGGCGCTCGCGCCCGGGGGCCGCCCTGCGCCTTGAGCAAGGCATCCAGAACGTCGATTTCCTCCTGGCTGACGACTTCGCCGGCCGGGGTGTCGGGCTTGTCGCGGGCCATGCGTTCGAGATCGAAGACATGGCAGGCGGTGATGGCGTCGAAGACGAGACACTTGCGCAGGTCGTCGGCATGGTCGAGCCGGCGATCCTCGATGCGGGTGCCGGTCTTCAACGCCTTGAAGAAAAGCTCGATGGTCCATCGCAGCACATACCAGCGGATGGCGGTCTTCGCGGTCTCCACAAGATTGCCAACCCCGGCGGCCTCCGCTTCAGGGCGGCTTTCGGCGCCGGCGCTGTCGAGGCCTTCGGTGGTGAGCAACAGCCAGTGCAGGGCGTTCTTCCTGTTGGGCGTTTCGGTTGCCGACACCGCGAGCATGCGGACCGGCGGCTGGCCTGCGGCGGCCTGCGGCGGCGCCAGCATCACTTCGGTGGCGCGGATGTCGATGTGCACGGTGCGCTTTTTGCGGGTGCGCTTGCCCCCGCACGCGGCCAGTTCCAGCGTCTGTGTCGCCAATCGCGGCTGCCCGGCGAGGTGCTCCCACAGATCCGCTTTCCGTCCGTCCTTGAGGATCACTTGCCGCTGCGCCGAACGGCTGGCGCGCACCAGCAGCCTGGCGCCGTCGGATGCCGCCTTGCCCAGCAGTTCCCAAAAATCACCCTCTCGATCGCAGATATTGACCACCCGCGTTCCGGGGCAGACGGCGGCCAGTTCCTGTGCCCGGTCGAGGCCGCGCAACCAGCGGGCGCTCTCCTTGTCGTTGACTTCCGGATCGGGTTCCATGCCGTCGGCGGTCATGCCGCTGCGGAACGTCGCGTTCAATTCAAACAGGCCCAACGGGCGTCCGGCCAGGGTGACCGCAAGGCCGGTATGGGCGAGAATGCCGGAGGTTCCCTTGCCGCCGCCGCCCAGCCCGTCAAGGCCGCCAGTCGCCTCCAGCCCGTCATAATTGAGCGTGGTGGTGTCCTGGATGGCGAGAACCGTCGGTTCCAGCCGGCAACGCTCGACCAGCATCTCCCGGTGCGGCTCCAGGATGTGTTCCATGCTCACCTTCTCGTTCGACAGCAAGCGATAGGCCGCCTTCTGCTCCGCCCGGGCCGGAAAGATCACCGGAAGCGACTCGCCGAGATGCCGCAGCCACGCCCGGCCCATGCGCACAATCCGGTCCCGAATCCGGCCATCGGTATGGGTGCTGCGGCCATACTCCCGGCAGGCCCAATCCGTGTCTGCGTCCAGGTACAGGGAAGGAGCCGTGCCGATCGTCCGCTTCGGCGCCCGGCGCAACGCTTCGCGCCAGCCGGCCGACAGCGGCTTCATCCAGACGCTTCGTCTTACCCCCGGCGCCTCGCCGGCGCAATCCGGCCGCCGTCCCTCGGTGCGCTGCGGACAGCAGCGCCACCGCGCCGCCCGATAACAACGACCGGAATAGCCGGGGCTGATATAGGTGAAGGCCATCACCGGCCGCACCGCGTACGCCGCTTGCCAGTCTTCGGCCAACCGATCGCTCGCCATCCGCAACACCCGGGAAGCGAGGCCGTGCACCCGCACCCCCGGAAGAATCAGGAACCGGTGATTGCAGACCACCCGCGGCAGGTTGGCGGCTCGCGCATCCGGCGACCAGCCGATGAAGGCGTCGCGCGCCTGCTGATGCCAGCCCGCCGACGAAAACCCGATGCCGCCGAGGCAGCCATGCGTCGCCGACCGGATCCAATACCGCAACTGACCGCCCGGAGCCCGCGCCCAGCCCTGCGGATGATGCGTCTCCATCATCGACTCCCACCGCCGCCGATCCGCATCTCCGCCCAACGGCTCCAGCGTCAGCTCGCCACAAGCCCGCAACGAACACCGAAGCGCAAGGTCCGGGAAATCCGTTGAAGGCGCCGGCCGCCGCGCGTCCGCCTCGAAATTCGGCGCCGACCGCGCCGCCGGCAAAGCCAGCCCAAGCTTCGACGCAAGAACCGGCAACGCCTTCGCCGCCGCCGATACGCACAACTGCCCGCAGCGATTGCGCCAGTCTTCATGCACGCACAACGAATGCGTCAGAACATTCCGCGTGATACCCTCTTCCCGGAGCGCACCCTGCAGCCACTCGATGGTCGCGGAACGAAACTGATGAAGACCAACCTGCATGCCCTCCATATAGACACATCAAAACGCTAATACAAGTGAGGATCCTTGAAAGGTGCCGGGCGGTCAGGACTGGACCGACGGCCAGATGCTGCTTTCGATCGTGTTGCTGAACGTGCTGGGGTTTGATTGCGCGGAAGACCTGGAGCGAATGGAAGCGGACCCGGGGCTTTGCGGGATGGTTCGGCGGTATGAGCCGCGGATTCTGGGCGTGGGGAGGAAATGGCTGGCGCGCCGCCAGCGTGGCGGCCGTCGTCGGACGTTGCCGTCTCCGCGGGCCTTGCTCGATTGGCTGCACGGTCACCAGGATGCGGAAGCGGGGCAGGAGCGGCGCAAGGGCGAGGCGATTGCGCCGCGCCCGGCGGCCTCGCTGGCGGTGTTCTGGGAAACCTCCCGGCGGCTGTTTTCGCAACCGGTGGACCGGCATGGCCTGCGCAGCATCACCCTGGACCTGGATGCGACGATCGTTGCCTCGGGCAAGCGCGAAGCGCTGCCGACTTACCGGGCTTCGACCGGGGTGTGTCCGGGGGAGTCGGGGTACCAGCCGCTGAACGTGTTTTGCGCGGAACCGGGGCTGATGGCGCATTCGGAGATGCGCGACGGCAACGTGCCGGCCAGGGTAGGCAACGCCCGGGTGCTGCTGGAGGCGCTGGAACGGCTGCCCGGCGCGGTCGAAGAGGTGACGGTGCGCAGCGACAACGCCGCACATGCGGCGGAGGTGATCCGGCTCTGCAACCGTCCGGAGACCCGGCCGGCGGCGCCCGGCGCCTGGGGGTGGTCGGCTTGGTGATTTCGGCGGTGCATTCCGAGGCGCCGATGAACCAAGTGATGCGAACCCCGGAGACCGCATGGAAGCCGCTCGGGGAGAAGCCGAAAGAACCGGAGGCCGAAGTGGCCTCGATTGCCGGGATCAACTTCGTGTCGAATGCCGACGGCCATCGCAAGGGGCCCGAGATCCTTCGCTACATTGCCGTGCGAAGGCCCCGGCCCGGATCGCTCGGAGTGAAGGCCAACGAGATCCCCGCCCGTGACGGCCAACCGGCCTACGGCATTCGGGCGCTGCTGACCAACATCCCGGCGCCCGGCGGCGAGCGGCCGGACGGCCTCGGATCGAAACCGATGCCGGCAGAAGAAGTCCTGTCCTTCGCCAACCGCCGCTGCGGCGACGCCGAGCAGGTCCACGATACGCTCAAGAACAGCCTCGCCGGCGGCATCCCGCCCTGCGGCCGGTTCGGCAGCAACGCGGCCTGGTGGCACGGCGCCATCCTGGCGTTGAACGTCCACGTCTGGCTCGGCCATGGCGCCCTCAAAGCCGACTTGCGCCGGGCCCACTGGAAACGGCTGCGGGCGGTGATCCTGGTCCACGCCGCGCGCCTGGTCTGGCACGCGCGGAGATGGATCCTGGTGTTGCGGCAAGCCGGAACCGAAGAACTTCGCGCCGCCCTGGAACGCCTTTCCAGATGCTCCGCTCCCGGCTGACGCCGGGAGCTCCCCGCTGCAACCGCCGGCAAATCCGAGCCGCCGTCGAACCGTGACCGGAAGCGGGGCGCGCCACCGAAATTCTGCGCAAACGCTCGATCCGTTACGCCTCGGTGATCGCCCGGAGCGCCGGAAAACGAATCACCCGGCTTGTCCGCGCAATTCGCGCCAAAATCTCCGCCAGAACCTCCGCAGACCCCGTTCCATAGCCGTAGCTCGCGGATTTGGGCCTTCTACAGCAACTTGACGACTCAGCGTATTTCCATGAGGCTTGAAGCAATCTTCACGCAGGTTGCCCCTCTCTGGAATGGTCAACGAAAGCGACATTTGGATGCGTCAAGCAACGCCAACCCATCGCTCCAGCGGTCCGCCACCAACAATTCCGGGCGACCGCGTCCGGATCGCGGCGGGCCTGAAACGGGTGGGCGAACTCGCCGAACCCATAATACGCCAGACCTGCAGCAAGTTCGGCTTCACCGAAATCCGCATTCTCAGAGATTGGGAATGGATTGCCGGACGGGAACTCGCGTCGCGATGCTATCCGGTGCGGATTTCGGCTCGACCAAGCGGCGAGCGGATTCTCTTCGTGCGGGCACATGGCGCACAAGCGACAGAAGTCGCACACCAAGCCCATCTGCTGCTCGAGCGAATCGCCACCGCCTGCGGGTACAAGGCCGTCGATCTCATTCGCATCACCCAGATTGGCGCGCCATCTTCGTTCCCATCCGACCCACCAGCAGCGATTTCAGTCCAAGAAAACCGGCAACCGGGAAGCATCGAGCAGGCGGTGGCCCAAGTGCAGAATCCCGAACTCCGTGAGGCGCTAGGACGCCTTGGAAATGCCATAGGGAGTTCCAATATGTTGCCCAATCGCAAATCCCGGAGCCGACAGGCATGAAGCGCCACTTCCATACATATCTTGCGGCGGTCCAATGGCTGTTTCCCGTGTTCGCCGCTTCCGTATTCGCCGCCTCCCTGAGCGCCCTGACAACCGCCAAAGCGCAAGAAACCACTGCCGGCCTTCCGCCGCTGGAAGAGCGCGGATACGTGCTTGGCGATGTCTTTCTGGGCGACGAGAATGCGCCGGTGACAATCATCGAATATCTCTCGTTTACCTGTTCCCACTGCGCTACGTATCACGCCGACTCTTTTCCGCAGGTAAAGGCAAATTACATCGATGCCGGCAAGGTCCGTTACATCTTCCGGGAGGTGTATTTCGATGCGGTGGGACTGCTCGCCGCCCGCATTGCGCGATGCACTGGTCCGCAGGGTTACTTCACGCTCGCCGACGAGATACTGAACTCCCAATACGAATGGATGCGCGCGGAGGACATTCCCCTCGAACTCGTCCGAACCGTGCTCCGGGCCGGAGTGCCGGCAACGCGGTTGAAGTCTTGCCTCGAGGACCGGGAATTCGCGCTGGTTCTCGTTGATGCTTACAAGGACCATATTGCCCGGGACGCCATCAATTCCACCCCGACATTTCTGATCGGCGGCACGCGTGTTGAAGGAGCGCAACCGTATGCACGGATCGCGACCGTGATCGAAGAAGCGCTCGCCAATTGAATCGCTTGCAGCCGAATTGTCTGGTTTTGTCGGGTCTTCGGTCGGTGGCGCCGGGCCGAAAGTCCGATGGCGACATTCAACACGGAACACGCGGTAGTGGCAGGATCCGCATGCGCGAGATGCAACACGACCGCACGTAGTTCACTTGGTCCCGCGCCGCGGAGCCACACGCTCTCGGAAGTCTGTTTCAACCGCGATTGCCGCAATCTCACCGCCGCGCGACGGCAGGTCTTGCAAGAACTCGAACGAACAAGACCGCTTGCGCCAACTTTCCGAAGTAATCGTGCATCATTCGGAACCGGGAAACTGCTGCCAGGCGGAGGCAGACGGTTGACGCTCCTTTCTCATACGAGAATACGGATCGCAGTCCCCGGGCCGGAACCGATCCCGCGATGACGCAGCTCTCGGTTTCTCTCCCGCGCAAACGGTCCGGACTTGAAACCTTGCCGCCCGATGTTGCGGCCAGCTTCGGATCGCTGCTTCAAATTTCGAACCAGCCCGGACCTCGTATTTGTAGTCGGGCGCCGACATGACGCCCGAGCGTACGCGTTGGGACATCGTGGTGCTGGCGCTCGCGGCGGGCTACGTCGTGGGCCTGCAGGTTGGCAAAGTACCGCCCGCACTGCCGATGCTGGAAAGCGAGTTCGATTTGCCGCGTGTCCTCGCCGGATTTGTCGCTTCCTCGTTTTACTGTGTTGCTGCTGTTTTCGGAGTTCTCGGCGGACTCCTTGTCGACCGGATGGGCCCCAGGCGCCTGGTCTTTGCAGGGAGTTCGTTGATGGCGCTCGGCAGCCTGATCGGCGGATTCGCGGAAACCGGAACGCTCCTCCTTGCGACTCGTTTCCTGGAGGGCTTCGGGTTTGTCACCCTGACGGCGGCGGCGCCCAAGATCATCGTAGCTTCCACAAGGGCGGAAGTCCGCAGTCTCGCCTTCGGTTTCTGGGGCACCTACATGCCGGTCGGGATGACGACCTCGCTCGTGATCGCAACACTGTTTCTGGACTCGATCAGCTGGCGCGGGCTGTGGTTCCTGAATGCCGGCATCATTCTTCTCTTTGCGCTCACCTTTGCGTGGGGAACGGCGCCCCGGCGCTGGTCCGGACCAGAGACATTCGAGAAAGCGGCCGGCCGCTCTGGGGTGCGCGCGACATTGACCCGGCCGGGACCTTGGCTGTTTGGCGCGAGTTTCGTGTTGTTCTCAATACAGTGGCTGGCGCTAATCGCCTGGCTTCCAACCTTCTTGATCGAGACACAGGGCCGCACCCTCGCCGGCGCTGCCCTGTTCACTGCGTTTGTCGTTTGCTTCACCGCGCTCGGTTCGGTGGCGGGTGCGTGGCTGATGCACCGGCAATTCGCGCGCTGGTTGTTGATCGGGATCGCGTACGTGGTGATGGGGGTGAGCGGCGCACTGGTCTTCGCGCCCTTCACGCCTGCGGATGCAAAGATTCCGCTCGCTGCATGCTTCGCGCTGATGGGTGGAATGTTGCCCGCCGCCTGCCTGGCAGGCGCCGCCGCGCACGCCCCTAGCCAGGCACAGGTTGCGACGTCGAGCGGCTTTGTCGTGCAGGGCGCTGCGCTCGGAAGCGTGCTCGGACCGCCAATGCTCGCCGGCGTAATGCATGTGTTTGGCGGCTGGGAGACAGCGTGGTGGACCATGTTGGCATGTCCGAGCCTCGGCCTAGCCATCGTTGCCCTCCTGAGAGGTGCAGAAGCACGTCTCGCGCGAACTGCAGGAACTGCCTGACAAGTTGCCGCATGATCGAAGTCGAGGCCTGTCCTTCAGAGTTTGCATGGTAAGTTCCAAGTTCCAATTTGGACACGTCAACACGGCGCCAATTCGGTCTGGCCCACAAGCCTCTCCGCGGAAGGCGTGTGCTCAGCTTCGCGCGCAAAGTTCTGCGTGGCAGCGGCATCGCGATGGTGGGCCGCCCCGCAGACGGAGCGCTAACAAACCCTCCGGACCCACTCCCCCGCCGGTCGACCCGAAGGCCCGTCTGGGGGCGGCGAAGGGTCGATGCGAACCCGTCGAGCAACCGCAACACCGGCGGCAGCCGCTGCCGCCGCAGGTTCGTGTTCCGGGCAGCTTCCGTTGCCCACGCCGCACATTCGGTGCGCCAGGCGGCGCTTCGCGTCATTCCCCGCTTGGGTGCGCCGCCGGCGGCGGACATCAGTCTTCTCCATCGTCACGCTGACAACATTGCCGGCTGGAGGAAAGAACCGCAGCGTGTCGGGTATGGAAACTCCTCCGAGCCTCAAGATCAACCTCCTGCAAATGTGCGCCACGCGCAACGTCGGGGCACCGGACAATCGACTGTATGCGTCTTTCCATTGAGGTTCTTGCAATCATCCGCTGAGCAGTGAGTTTCTATCGCGTCAACGCGTGAATTGCCGCGTTTTCCTGGGGAGCGCGGCACCGATTCGCGCTCGCGGGCAATTGTCCGTGCGCCGGCGCGCCGACGGGTTCTGATGCGCGGCGATCTGGCGGGGAATATTCCCGTTCCGCCAGACCGTTGGGATCACGAACGCGGCTGACGCGCGAACGCGAACGAAGACGAGGAACTGCGAATCAAGGCGAACGTGGCGATGGCGGTCATGTGCGTGCGCACAATACACTGCTCAAGGACATTCACGCCGGGACCGTGCCGGTGCGCCGGACCGGGGACTTCTCGGACGTTGCTCTTGTCGGCCCGGACGTGCGGCGGATTCCATGGCCGGAAGCATCACACAACGACAAAGATGCGATGCACGATCTGATGCGGCAAGTCGCAAACCGGATCTAGTTGAGATCTCGTCGAATTCGAAGGACGGAAGGGCGAGAATTGCAATTGACCCTGCCTGTCTAACGAACTATACTTGTCGGACAGAACGCGGCCGATAACAACATTCGGGCAGGCAGGTGCGCGTCAAGGAACTTCGCCTCACGGGCTTTAAATCCTTTGCTGATCCGTCCGGCGTCGTCGTGAGGCCGGGCCTTACCGGTATTGTCGGTCCGAACGGCTGCGGAAAATCCAACATCGTCGAGGCGATCCTGTGGGGCATGGGAGAGGCCGCGCCCAGTTCCGTTCGCAGCGACGAAATGGACGATGTCATTTTCTCCGGAGGCGGGGGAAGGCCTCCCAGGAACTTTGCGGAAGTCACCATCTCCATTGAACCCGGGGGAATCCCGGTTCCGGGCGAGCCGGATGGCGTCAAGGACGTGGATGTCACGCGCCGCGTCACCCGGCAATCCGGGTCCGTTTATCGCATCAACGGCCGCGACGCCCGGGCGCGGGACATTCAAACGATGTTCGGAGATGCCGGAACCGGCGCGCGTTCCTGCGCCATCGTGCGCCAAGACCGTATCGGCGAACTCATCAATGCGAAACCGGCGAACCGCCGCAGAATTCTTGAAGATGCCGCAGGGGTCGCCGGGCTTCACCAGCGCCGACACGAAGTTCAGCTGCGGATCAACGCAACGCTCCGCAACCTGGAGATCGTCGAACAGAGCCTCTCCCAACTCAATCGCCAGCTCGCTTCCCTGAAACGCGAAAGCGCCCGTGCGGGACGATACCGCGGGATCGCGGCGCGTCTCCGGCGCACCGAAATCCTCCACGCCTACGCGCGCTGGCGGCAGGAAACCGAAGAAGAACTGCGTTTGGAGAACCAGCTCGCGCAGGCAACCACGCATACGGCGCATGCGGCTTCCGCCGCCTCGCGAGCTGCCCAGACCCGCATGCAGGCGGCCGAACGCGTGTCGCCGCTTCGACAGGCGCAAGTGGAAGCTGCCGCGGCGTTTGCCCGAATCTCCGGGGAAGCGGACGATCTCGACCGCCGGATCCAGGAAGCGAAAGCGCGCATCGCATCCACCGAGGCCCAAATCGAGCAACATCTCGCCGACCTCAAACGGGAACGCGACCTTGGGGAGGACGCCCAGACCAATCTCGTCGTCCTGGACGAAGCGGAAGCGAATGAGCCGGAAGGCGACGAAGTGGTGTTGCAATCCGCGCTTGAGGCCGCTGAGGCCGACGAACGAGCCCGGGTGCGGGACCTGAATGAGGCGGAAGGCAAGCTGGATACGGAGAACACCCGGCTGGCGAAAATCGCCGCAGAGCAGGCGGAGCGCGAGAAACAGGAGCGGGATTCCGGTTTCACGCTCAAACAACTCTTCTCCGAGGAGGCGGAACTCGCCGCGCGCATTGCCGATGCCGAACGATCGCATGGGGAAGCGGTCGAATGCGCAAAGCGAGCCGAACCGGTGGTGGCGGAATCCCGGAGCCGCCTGGAAGCCGCAACTGAGACGGCGGAAAAATCGGAAAGCGAACGCAACGCAGCAGAATCTGCCGAGCGCGATGCTCGCACGCACCACGCCGAGGCGACCCGGATTGTTGCGACCCTCAATGCCGAACGAATCGCACTCAACGAATTGCTGGCAGGTTCCGAACCGGGGACCTCCCCGCCAATCGCGGCCTCTGTCCGCGCCGACGAAGGTTACGAGACCGCGTTGGGCGCGGCTCTCGGGGACGACCTGCATCTGCCGGAAGTGGAAAGATCCGATGCCGCAAGCGGATGGGTCGCACGCACCACGCCGCCGGATCCCCAGCTCTTGCCGGAAGGCGCCGCACCTCTCTCGGAAAATGTGCAGGCGCCGCCTTCGCTCGGGCCGCGCCTTGCCCAAGTCGGCCTGGTCGACGCCGAGGACGGAGATCGGCTGCAAGTCACGCTCCGGCCCGGACAGCGCCTGGTCAGCTTGGCGGGCGATCTATGGCGATGGGACGGCTTGCGTCTCGCCCGGGGGCGCGCGGGCGAGAATGCGGCGCGGAAGCTCCAGGCGCGAAACCGGCTTCAGTATCTGGAATCGGAATTTCCGGCTGCCGAGGTCAAGGCCGCCGAAGCGGACCGCCTTCGCGTTCAGGCCGAAAACCGCCTTGCCGAGGCCACCGGCTCACGGGACGAGGCCCAGGTGGCTGTCCGCACCTGTCTCGAAGCCATATCCGAAGGCACGGCCCGTGCTTCACAGTGTCAAAGCGCGACTGAACTGGCGGCAGCGCAACTGGCCTCGCTCAAGGAAACCCATCAACGCCTCAGCGCGGCAAGAGTGGAGACGCAGTCCCGAATCTCCAATCTCCGGGAGAACACGGATCAGGAAGCGGACCTGGAAACTTTGCAGGGTTCGGTTTCCAAGGCGCGAAACCGTCTTGAAGAAACCCGGGCCGATGCCCTGAACGCCCGCGGCGAGACGGGACGCCTGCGGCGAATTCTCGAAACCATTGAGGAAACCCGGCGAACCCGCGCGGCGGAAAGGAACGCCTGGTCCCTTCGACTCAAGAAAGCGCGCAAGCGCGAAACAGAACTGGAAGAGCGGCTGCAGGGGCTTCGTGATTCGCTCTCGAAGGAACGCGGACAGCCTGGCGTTCTCGAAGAACGCAAGGCAAACCTCTCCGAAGCCGTCGAATCGGCGCGCCGCGCGCGCGATGCCGCGGAAGAGCAACTTGCCGGCGCGGAACGCGCGTTCCGGGAAGCGGGAGAGAAAGAGCGCGCCGCCGAAACGGCGCTTGCCGATGCCCGCGAATCCCAGGCGCGCATCGAAGCCCATTCCGAGGGCGCTGCGGAACGCGTCGGCGAAGCTACCGCGCATCTAAGGAAAATCGCGGAGTGCGATCCCGCTGAAGTGCCGGGACAGCTGAACATCGAACCGGAAACCATGTCTGCCGCCGGCGAGTACGAGCTTGAGATCCAGGCGCTGCGCGCCGAGCGCGAACGGCTCGGGCCCGTGAACCTCCGCGCGGAGGCGGAAATGCGGGAGGTATCCGAGGCGCACGATGCGCTGAACGCGGACAAGGCCGACCTCGACGGCGCGCTCGGCAAATTCGAGGAGGCGGTCGAGCGCCTGAACACGGACGGACGCGCCCGATTGCTCGAAGCGTTCCACAAGGTGGACCAGCATTTCCGGGAGGTGTTCACCACCCTGTTCGGCGCACAGGCAAACGCTTCCCTCAAACTGATCGACGCGGAAGATCCGTTCGATTCGGGCCTGGAAATCTATGCCCAGCCCCCCGGCAAGCGGCTGGTTTCGCTCGCGCAAATGTCCGGCGGAGAGAAGGCGCTGACCGCGATCGCCCTGATTTTCGCGCTTTTTCTGGCAAGCCCCTCCCCGCTTTGCGTGCTGGACGAGGTTGACGCGCCGCTCGACGACGCCAACATTCAAAGGTTCTGCGATCTTCTTGAGGAAATGACCCGCCGCACCCGCGCGCGGTTCCTGGTCGTGACCCATCACGCAATCACGATTTCCCGAATGGACCAGCTCTACGGCGTGACGATGGCCGAGCAGGGCGTGAGCCAATTGGTTTCCGTGGACTACGGTTCCGCAATCGAGCGCCTGGCCGCCTGAACTTCTCCACGAATCCAATTTTACCGCGGACCCTTGCTCCGCTATCAAGTTGTCGGAGTGGCTTGAACCACAGGAACGGAATTGTGCGGGACATTCTGAAAAAGTGCGAGCGCCGGGGCCTTCGCATCACCGGACAGCGACGGGTGATTGCCTGGGTTCTCGCGGAATCCGAGGATCATCCCGACGTCGCGGCCGTACACCGACGCGCGCTCCGGCAGGATTCCCGCATCTCGATCGCGACGGTCTACCGCACGCTCCGGCTGTTTGATGAACTCGACATTCTCGACCGGCTCGACTTCCGCGACGGAAGGTCCCGCTACGAAGATGCCGATCGCGACCATCACGACCACCTGATCGATGTGCGCTCGGGCGAAGTGATCGAATTCGTCAGTGAAGAAATTGAAAGCCTGCAGAGGGACATGGCCAGGAAACTCGGTTATCGCCTGGTGGACCACCGCCTTGAATTGTATGGCGTTCCGCTCGGCGCACCGGCGGATGACGAATCCGAAGAGAACATCTGAGATCGGGTGCGCATGAGTGCAATTTCCAAGATTCACGCGCGGGAAATCCTGGACAGCCGCGGAAATCCCACCGTCGAGGTGGACGTTTCTCTCGAGAGCGGCGCATTCGGGCGGGCGGCGGTGCCTTCCGGCGCGTCTACCGGAGCGTTTGAAGCCATGGAACGCCGCGACGGCGGCAAACGCTATCTCGGCAAGGGCGTTCGCGGCGCCGTTGCCGCCGTAAACGGCGAGATCGCCAGAGAAGTTGGCGGGATTGATGCCAAAGACCAGTCCGCCGTGGACAAGGCAATGGTCGCCCTCGACGGAACCGGGAACAAATCCAGGCTCGGCGCCAACGCCATTCTCGGCGTCTCCCTTGCCGTGGCCAAGGCGAGCGCCGCCGACGCAGGCCGGTCCCTTTTCCGCTATCTCGGCGGAGACGCCGCCCGGACGCTCCCCACACCAATGATGAATGTTGTGAACGGCGGCGCGCACGCCGATAACGCGGTGGATATCCAGGAGTTCATGATCATGCCCACCGGAGCGGAGACGTTTTCAGAGGCGCTCCGGTGCGGCGCCGAGATCATGCACGCGCTGAAGCGCCGGTTCGCAACCGCCGGGCTATCGACGGGGCTTGGGGACGAGGGCGGATTCGCCCCCGAACTGGCCGGGACGCGGGACGCTCTCGACCACCTTCTCGCCGCCACCGAGGCGGCGGGCTACCGACCGGGAGAAGATGTCCACCTGGCCATCGACGCCGCCGCGACGGAGTTTTTCCGGGAGGGCATGTACCACCTCGAGGGAGAAGGAAAGACATGCCGAATCCACGAGATGGTTGCGTACTATGAAAAACTCGCCAATGCGTATCCGATCGCCTCAATCGAAGACGGCATGGACGAAGAAGACTGGGACGGCTGGAAACTCCTGACGGAACGCGTCGGCCAACGATGCCAGCTGGTGGGGGACGATCTGTTCGTGACGAATTCGGCGCGCATCCGGCGCGGAATCGAGAGCCGGGCGGCGAACGCCGTTCTCGTCAAGCCGAACCAGATCGGCACGCTTTCCGAAACGCTTGCGGCAATCCGCGCAGCCAAAGAAGGCGGCTACGCCTGCGTGATCTCCCACCGGTCCGGCGAGACCGGGGACGACACCATCGCGGACATCGCCGTCGCGACCGGCGCCGGACAGATCAAGGCTGGTTCGCTGGCGCGTTCCGAGAGACTCGCGAAGTACAACCGGCTGCTTCGCATCGAGGAAGAACTGGGAGCGGCGGCGAAATATCCCGGAAAGCGCGCGCTGGCGCATCTGTCCTGAATTCGAAATGAGCGCCACGGACAACCGGGTTCCTGCTCCGACGCGGACACACCGGAGGACCGGGCTTCGCCATGCCAATATAGCAGGGCGAATAGCGCACCGTTTCCCAACCGCCCGCCGCCGTCCCGCCACCGGGCGAAAGGATGCCGTCGAATCGCGGGAGGCCAGCTCGCAATCCTGCGCCTGCCCCTCCCCAGCAAAACCGATCGCACAACCAGGCCCCCCCGGAATCGCTGCGGCGGCACGCAGACCGGGCGGCGTCCTCCCTGTCGAATCCCGCAAGAACCGGCCCACGCTCGAGAGGCCGCAGGCCGCTCTCGCTCACCGGGCGCAAGCCCGCCGGATCCCGCGCCGGCCGATTCCGCTCTTGCAAGGCAATATCGTAGCTGCGAATGGCTGAGATCATTCCCAATACGAGGCTGCGGCGATCGCCCTACTACGAGGCGGCGATCTCCGATGGCGCGGCCGGCTTCACAACCTATAATCGCATGCTGTTGCCGGTAAGCTATGGCGATCCCGAAGCCGAGTACTGGCAGTTGATCAACGGCGTTCAACTGTGGGATGTCGCCGTCCAACGTCAAGTGCAGATCAAGGGGCCAGACGCGGCGCGGCTTGTTCAGATCCTGTGCCCGCGAGATATGTCGAAATTGTCCGTGAGCCAGGGCAAGTACGTGCCCCTATGCAATCACGGCGGCGCGATCATCAATGATCCGGTCGTACTGAAACTGGCCGAAGACCTGTTCTGGATGTCCATCGCGGATTCCAACATCGAGTTCTGGGCGAACTGCGTGGCGGCAGAAAGGCGGCTGGATGTTGAAGTCTGCGAGCCCGATGTTTCGCCACTGGCCGTGCAGGGACCCAAGGCCGGGAAAGTGGTTGCGGCGATATTCGGGGATTGGGTCCGCGATTTGAGATTTTTCTGGTTCGCCGAGGCCGAAATTGAGGGCATCCCGTTGATTGTTGCGCGTTCAGGCTGGTCCAAACAGGGCGGGTTCGAACTCTATCTGATGGATGGAGCCAAGGGTGCGCAACTCTGGGATGTCGTCAAGGAAGCCGGAACGCCCTGGGATATCACACCAGGATATCCAAACCCGCGAGAGCGCATCGAAAGCGGTTTCTTGTCCTGGGGCGGCGACACGGACGACCGGACCAATCCATTCGAAGTTCGCCTGCGGAATTATGTAGATATTGATGTGCCGGATGACGTTGTCGGCATCCGGGCGTTGCGTCAAATCCATGCCGGCGGTCCCGAGCGTCACCAGTTGGGACTGGTCCTGGATGGGGATGAACCGCATCCGCCGCATGCTTCCTGGTACGACATCCGGTCGAACGGACGCGTGGTGGGAAATATGACGAACGGTATCTGGTCCTACAGGTTGAAGAAGAACATCGGCTACGCTCTGATTGCGCATGATGTCACGCCGGGTATGACGGTTCAGATATCCAAATCCGGCCGGGTCATCCCGGGAATGCTCACGGAACTGCCGTTCATGTGACGCGATTGGCGAAAGGCGGAGTTGAACCCCGTCATCACGAACATCCCGAGACCGCCTTGGGCCAATCACCCTGTTCCGTGCATTTTCGACAAACTTCAGCTCAATATCGATGTTGCCGGGCGAATCCGCCCGGCGCCCCGACCAGAAGGCGCAAATTCGCGGCTCCACGCAACCACGACGGTGTATCAACCCTGGCGACGGGTCCCCCGGACCTGGAAACCGGCCAACGGGTTTCTCCCGAATGCGATCCAGATCGTCGATCTGTTCCACGAACAAGTGCGCCACTGGGAAGAAGCCACAGCATGCGCAATTTCATCGTTCGAAGGGAAGGGATTTGCGGCAGGGCTTGCCGCGCCGGGGTCAGGCAAAATTCTGGCAAATTCGCCACGGTCGACTCAATTGGCCGGGATGTTCAAGACGCCGCAAGGCCGTCCTCGAAAGCGCATTTGCTGGACTTGATGATTTCGACGAAGCCAAGCCGACCAACATGCGCACGAACCGCATCTTCACCGTCAACATGTGCGAAGCGAAGGTCCGTCTCACACGTCTCGTCAGGGCCACGGAGAGGGGCGAACCGTTTGTCATCGCACGCGTGGCCAAACCGTTAGTCAAGGTTGCTGAATTCGCGGTCCGGATGTCGGACCCGCTCGGGGAACTGGCTTTCTTGCCAGCCCGTTCAGGGCACCGGATGATTTCGACAATATTGGCGCGGTGAAAATTCACGCAATGTTTGCAGTTGAAGATTGAAATTGCTTCTCGGCGACCATTTCTTGCTTTGGTCGGCGAATATGCTGGAGCGTCTACCGACGGAAACGTCAGTCAAAATTGAGCAGCCCCAGACCGAACCGATGGTGAGTGCCGCTTCAATCCGGGAAGTCGCAACCCTGAGCGAACGTCGATGCACAGATTCTCGAGTCGACCCGCAGAGCTTGCGCGGGAGTGTGTTGGAGCATGGTTGCGCCGAATTGGCGGTCACCGGAGCCCATCCGGGGGCCGTGAATTTGCTTCCGCCAATTCATAAAGATCCGTTTGACCGAATCCCAGTCGCTCACCCGTAAGTCGAAGGGCTCACATTCCTGACGACGAACGAAACGGTTGCGCGCTACCCGGGACCCATCCGATCACTTTATCGACGGGCGCCTGCGGCATCCGCCTACTCCGGTGAACAACACCAAGGTCTTGATGGAGTTGGGTTCCTTTCGTCACGTTGGCAAGGTACGAAAATCGATCGCCAGTTCTTTACCAAGGCGTAACTCGCGGCAGACGTGATTGGAATTATCGTGAGTTGCATACTCTAAAAGGAATCTCATATTTCTTCGAGAGACCGATGCACTCAAATGCACATTAAGTCTCCACGCCAGCGCAGATTTTCAACATGACAGAGGACGACCTGGGTGATCCTGCATGATACAACCGAGCTCGTTCAAGCAATTAAACGGAATAAACTCGACTCTCAAAGAGTGCAGCAACCCTTTCCTGATTTTCACGCACGCATTTTCTTCACGCCGACCTCTGTCATTGGAAACGATCATTCTACCGAACTACGTAATTCGCCAAAATTCTATTCGCATTTGTAAAAACACTTTGCAGCAATCAGACTCTGAACCGACCTCAATAAGAAATAGGCGCAATGCTTCATCTCTGCTAGATGCCTCGGATATCCCACAGTATACGAGTCCACCTCACGGGAGCGAAGTATAGAGTTCTCCACCCACGATACTCGTTTTGTTTTGACAGACCTGAACTCCTGTTGCGTTGCGTCAAAGTACTGATTGCTACTCGGTGCACTTGGATCTCAGTCAGTTGATGGCGATTTGAGAAAGATGAATTTATCCGAAATTTTTCGCTTTGTGTTAGTCCCGACAAATTGGCTTTTGGCGGGCTTCTCTTGCCATAAGTGTAAAATGTCTCCGTGGAGTGGAATCAGCTATGCCCCTGTGTTAAGCTAAGTCCAGCCGCGCGCCAGAACGCGGCAAAGCTTCGGCGAATCGAGCGGGACTGCCATGCGATCGCAGGAACGGCTGGACTGGATTTCGATGCTGGCGTTGACGCTGCCGCTCGCCGGCCTGACCCTGTACTTTCTGTATGCGGCAATCTGGGGAAACGACGGCTACCTCGCGCTCCTGGAACAACGCGCCCAGATCGTGAATCTCGAACGAACGCTTGAGGAGGTGCGCACGGAAAGTGCGGAGCTCAAGGACCGGACGCGCCGGCTCAGCCTGAACTCGATTGATCTCGATCTCCTCGATGAGCGAGCCCGCAGGGAGCTGGGATTCGCGCGGCCGGACGAAAGGATTCTCGTCTTCCCGGCATCGCGGGAGTAACGGAGCGAACGATCTCCTGCGGATCCGGAGTCGGCCTCCCGCTGATATCCGCGACACTCCCTTCGCGAAGCGCGCAACGCCAATGCGCGGCGGTTCGCCACCGAACTCGACAGCCCATCCTGAACTGCCGCGATGGGGCTCGACCGGTCCGGTCGGCGCCGGCCTTTACCCCATTGCTTTCGTGACGTCGTTGATGATTCCGAAGTTCACTTCCCAGCTGAGGCCGTCGACGGCAAGGCACTGGTTGGGCACATGGGGCCATTTGTGCCAGGTGGCGACGGACACCGCCGGACCCTTGAACACGCATTCTTCAAGAATGAAGCGGTCGGCCTCCGCGGTGAGGCTGCGGGTCAGCGGCTCTCGCAGTTCGGGCTTCAGCAGTGCGAGCGCCGCCAGGATGGCCGCTGCCCCCCAGTTCGAAACGCCGCATACCAGCAGGTAGTCACAACCGACCGCGCAGGCGATCCTGTCGCCGTTCCGGACGTGTTTGGCGATGACCGCTCTCGGCAGGTTTCCCATGCCGAGTTCGTTCCCCCCGTCGCCAAGGCCGATGGTCTCCCACGCATGGCCGTTGAAGAGCCGTTCCAGCGGCGCGTTGTAGGGCGTCATCTCCACCGCATGGGCATTGCGCGCAATTCCGTCCGCCGACGGACCGCCGCGTTCGATCGCAACCACATGGGTAAGAGGCGGATCCAGGTTGACCCAGCGCGCTTCGAGTTCATCCATAGGCGTCCCGTTGTCCCCGCCATTGCCGATGGCGGAGGCCACGTCGAGCGGAAAGCCGTCCGGCAGTCCCGCGGCCCGCATCGCGGCGCGTATGGCGCCGACATTTGGCCGGTCGGTCAATACGCGGCAGGGAATCCCGGCGCGCCGGAGGCCGGAGGTCAGATGCGCCGTCCCCGGCGGCCCGTCCGTCTCGCAGCACGGGGGCTCCCCGTGAACCAGGTAAAAGCCGCTGATGATTCCAATGTGCGGGCGTGGATGCTCCGCGATGGAGCGGGCGGCTTTCAGCAGGTTGCCCTTCGCCGCCAGGTAGAAGTCGTACATCATTTCCGCGCCGCGGCGACCCTCGGGATCGCGGCTGATGATCTGTTCAATCCTGTCGATTCTGGCCGCTGCGTCTGCTTCCGGCATCTCAATCCTCCCGGTTCCCGCAAGACATGCCGTCACCTACCGATCAAGTCGGGCAGCCAGAGCGCCATGTCCGGGAAAACGATGATCAGGCAGATCATCACCATCAGCGTGAGCACGAACGGCGAGGCGCCGATCATGACGTCATTGAGCGATCCCCGCCCCCGCACCCCCTGGACCACAAACAGGTTGATTCCGACCGGAGGCGTGATCATGGCCGTCTCGATCAAGAGCACGACGAGAATGCCGAACCAGACCGGGTCGAACCCGGCCGTAACCATGATCGGCGTGATGATCGGAACGGTCACGATCATCATCGGCATCGGCTCCATGAAACAGCCGAGCACGACATAGAACACCACCACCAGGAGCAGGGTCTGCATCGGGGTCAGTCCCTGGCCGGTCAGAAATAGGTGAACTGCGTTCGTCAGTCCGGTGGCGGACAGGACGAAGTTGAGAAACCAGGCGCCGGTGACGATCAGCATGATCATCCCCGTGGTGCGCATGCAGCCTTCGATCGCCTGGCGCAACATCCCGAGGTTCAGCCGCCCATGCGCGGCGGCGAGAATCAGGGCGCCGACCACCCCGAGGGCCGCCGACTCGGTCGGCGTCGCCAAGCCCGCGTAAATGGATCCGATCACCAGCAGGAAAATCAGAAGCGGCGGGATGAGCGCCGGCAGGCTGGCGATCCGTTGCCGCCAGCTCGTTTCGATCTTGTCGCCTCCCCAGCGCGGCACGATCAGGCAACTGATGAGGATGGTCAGGCTGAACAGCGTACCGAGAATCAAGCCCGGCACGAACCCGGCGAGATAGAGTTTCGGAACGGAAGTTTCGGTCAGCCAGCCATAGATGATCAGGTTGATCGAGGGAGGGATCAGAATGCCCAGGGTGCCTCCCGCGGCAAGGGAACCGAGAAACAGCCTTTCGCTGTACCGATGGCGCTGGACCAGCGGCACGGCTACGGTGCCGATCGTGGCGGCGGTCGCGACACTGGATCCCGCCGTCGCCGCGAATGCCATGCACGACCCGATATTCGAATGCATGAGCCCGCCGGGCAGCCACGACAACCACTGCACCATCGAAGCGTAGAGGCGATCGGCGATCCCCGACCGCAGCAAGATCTCGCCAAGCAATACGAAGAGCGGGACGCTGGCAAGAAGAAAGTCGCTGGAGGCCGACCACACGATTTCTCCCATGGCCAGTGTCAGCGGCATCGGAGCAAACAGGCTGTCGACGGCGAATCCGAGGAAGGCGAGCGCCACCCCCACCGGAACGCTCAGACCCAGAAGAACGAGCAGCAGGATGAAGGCAAAGGCGATCATTTCAGTCCTTGCCGCTCCCACCGCGGGCGCCGGCCTGCGAAAGCTCTTCGTCCAATTCCTCCTGGACCCCGCCAATGCCGGCCAGCCGGTTCACCCGGTCGAGGTCGCCCTTGAAATACGCCCGCACCACGCAAAACAGGAGATAGAGGGAGACCAGCCAGAACACGACCAGGCCAACAAGCCAGAGGAGCTGCGGGATCCAGAGCGGGGTTGAAATCGGTGTGTTCGAAGTCGCGCCCAACTTGATCGAATTCAACAGAACAACGACGGCGTGCCGGGAGAGCACCGCCATGAATATGGCGAGGCACGCAATCGCCAGCACGTCGAGGCTGGCCCGAACGCGCCGCGGCAATTGCCGGTGGACCGCGTCGATGCGGATATGACCGCGATGCAGGAGCGTATAGGCGAACGCCCAGCTCGCACTGATCGCCAGCGCGTATCCGGAAAACTCGTTCGCGCCGCCCACGGAAACGACAAAGACCTTGCGGAGAATGACCTCGACCGTGACCATCACCGCGCAGACCAGGAGCATCGAACCGCCCACCCAGACAGCGGCTCTGCATACGCGTTCGATCAGATGTTCGAGGGAGCCCACGCGAGCAGCTCTTGGAAACTGTAGGGTTTGGCTGCGGCGGATGCCGCCCGGGGCGGCTCCGCCGCAGGCCGGGGTTTCTAGTTGGCGGGAGCCATGATGCCCAGGACCTTGCCGATGGTGTCATTCCACTCCATGGCGCACTCCTCGCCGCAACGCTCCGCCCACCGCGGCACCACCGTGCTCTGCATGAGCTCCGCGTGGAGCGCGCGGTCGGCGTCCGACACCTCGATCAACTTCATCTTGGGATCGGCCTCGATGCCGGAGTCGCAGACATCCATGCCGGTGTTGCAGTCGATGCCGTCCTGCACGTCTCCGTCCGCCTGCGCCCACATCTTGTCTTCGAGAACCGCGAGTTCGGCAGTCAGGTAATCGCGAACCGATTCATCGAGCCGGTTCCAGCTATCCAGATTGGCGCCAAAAAACGTCATGGCCCAACCCATCGGCAACACATAGAGATAGCTCGTTACTTCCCACCAGCGTGCGGTGTTCCCACTGGCGGTGCCCGTGATCGCGCAATCCGCGACGCCCCGCTGCATGGCGGGAACCACTTCCGCAAACGGAATGTTGACCGTCGCGCCGCCGACAGCCTCGACAAAGTCCGCCATCGTCTTGTTGAAGACGCGAACCTTCTTGCCCTCCAGGCCCGCCAGGCCGCCGATGTCCTCGCGACAGTAGAACGCCTGGACGGTAACCGGGGCGAGCGTCAGCAGCTTGACGTTGTGCACCGATTCCAGCCGGTTCGACAGCACCGGCTTGTACGCGTCGGAAATCGCGCGCTGGGTTTCGATGTCGAGGGTGAGGCCGGACAGGTCCAGGCCTTCGAAGCGCGCGTCTTCGCCGGCCATGTAGCTGATCGTACCGTGCGATATGTCGAACACGCCGAGCTTGAGCAGGCGAAGAATTTCCGGTCCCTTGAGGCCGAGTTCATCGATGGACGCAAAATCGGCGGTGATCGCGCCACCGGTCATCTCCATCAGGTCCTTGGACCAGAACGGGCCATAGACGTGGCGGAAGAGCTGGCTGGTTCGATTGCCGCCAGAGACCTTCAAGTTCGTACTGGGCAGATCCGCGGCCTCAGCTGCGGGCTGTCCCACCGAAAATGTGATCCAGGCGCCGAGAAGCGCCGCGCTGAAGAGTTTCACATACATCCAAGGTTCCTCCTGTTGATATTCTTGCATTTGCTTTTGCCGGGCACTGATATTTGAGGTGCCCAAGAAAATGCCGCCGGGCCGGCAGCAGCATGGTGATTATAGCACATTCGGAGGATGTGGCTTGGTCCACCCGCGCCCCTGCCCGGTTCCGAATTTCCCAGGGTGGTTCGAGCCCCCTCGGAAGCGGTCGCCATATCCACCGGTGACAACCCCAACGCAATTCGCATTCCCAACCCGCCCGCGCCGGGCTTTCCGGCAGGCTCACCGGCGTCGGTGCCGGAAGCAAATTCGGTGCAGTCGATTTGGATCGGAAGGCTATTGATCGAATCCCTTCCGCGGCGGCCCCGGCGCCGAGTAGGCAATCCGAAGGTTCGGTCGTTCGGCACGCGGCGCGCCGGCCACCGCGGGACCGTCACCGCCATCCACGATGACTCGAACCTTCAATTCGGACTCCCCGCCCCCGAACACTGCTCCCCTTGTGGGCGCCGCGTCGGCGTAATCCCGGCCGACCGCAATGCGAATGTGCCGCTGGTCGGCGATCGAGTTGTTGGTCGGATCAATTCCGACCCAGCCCATTTCCGGGAGGAGGAACTCGGCCCATGAATGGCTGGCGCCGGCAGGCGTCTGCTCGCTCTCCGTTCCCTCAAGATGCAGATATCCCGACACATAGCGGCTGGGGATCCGCCACGAGCGCGCGATGGCGATCATGACGTGGGTATAGTCCTGGCAGACCCCCCGGCCGGTTTCCAGAACCCGTTCGATCGGCGAGTCCACTCGCGTACTCCCCGGTTCATAGCGGAAAACCGCGTGGAGCCTGGCGGCCAGTTCGAGCAGCGAAGACTGGGGACCGGCATTTCGCCCGATGCCGTTGGCGGCGATGAACGCATCGAGCGCCGGGCAAGGGTATGCAAACTGGCTTGGGGCCAGGAATTCCCAGAAACGGACCGGGTCCGCCGCGGCCGCCAGGCCCTCCCAGCCATCCAATTGCGCATCGCCAGCCACCGGAAGCGTTGCCGAGGTTTCGACTCGCGCCCGGGAACGCACCGTGGTCTCCCGATGCGAGCGGTGGATATTGAACAGGTGGCAGGCGTTGCCAAACGCATCCTCGAACAAGACCGGAGCGGCGAATGGATCAACCTCAAGGCCGAAATCCAGAACCCGCTGGCCCTGATCCGCGCGCGGCCGCAATCGCAGCACCATCAGGCTCCCGTGCGCCGAATCCGCATACCTGAATTCCGAGACGTGTTCGATCCGGTACTGCCGCGTCGCTGGTGCGTTCATGACCCCGGCCTATCCTCGATCCAGTAGCTGAAATACGTCCTCTCGATATCTTCGTGAAGCCTGTAGCAGGAATCCCGAATTTCCTGAAGCGCGGATCTCGTGGCGGAATCGTCGGCCGGATTCCGCTGCGGCCAGTCGTAATCAATGCGCGCCGCCACGCGGCCGGGATGGCGATCCGTTTCGTCCGCGTGCGGAAGCTTCCCGGGTGGGGCAATCGCCCGAAGCGAGTCGGAAACCCTTCCCAGTGCGTAGCGGATCGAACGCGAGAGCATCGGGTCCGAGACGAGGAAGTCGATCACGCTTGCGGGCCGGAATTCCAGTGAATGCCGGTGGCTGTACGCGGACCGCGCCTCGCAGACTTGCAGCAACGAGCGCCAATTCGATTCCACATGCGGCTCGTTGGTCGGAAATACCGTCAGTTGGGCGTAAACCAGCGCTGCGACGAGTTGCGCACGTTCGACAAACCGGCCCAATCGGACGAAGTGCCAGCCGTCGTCACGGTACATCGAGCTTTCGACGATGCCCCAGAACATTCGGATGGCGTCCTCCGTGCGGAGATAGAACTCGTCGGGCCGGTCGTTCCAGACGTCCTGGATTTCGACTTCGCGCAAGCCGAGATAGGCGATGTTCAGGCAGGACCACATGTCCCTGCCGATCACGTTGCGTACCTGGCGCGCGTTCTCCCGCGCGGTGGCGACGCGGGCGCGAATCGAATCGGGATTCTCAGGTTCGAAAGTCAGGTCGTCGGCGAGCGTGTAGGCATCCGCGAACATGAAGCGGTCATCGCCCCTGCTCGATTCCAGATCGCCGCCCGTCGGAGTACGGCCGAGCCCCAAATACAGGCGCCGCCAACTCTGATCGATTTCCTCGACGGACCGGTCCTCCAGCCCCTTGAGCTGATCTGCAAGCAGTCGGCAACCCTGCTGAGCCCGCTCCAGATAGCGGCTCATCCAGTAGAGCCCTTGGGCGCTCCTCGAAAGCATGCCGTTACGGGGGCAGCACCCAGAGATCCTTGCCGCCCCCGCCCTGGCTTGAGTTGACCACGAGGGACCCCTCGGTGAGGGCGACCCGGCAAAATGCGCCGGGCGTCAACCGGGTCTCGCGGCCGCGAAGCACGAACGGACGCAGGTCGACATGGCGGGGCGCGGCGCCATGCGCCGTCAGGCAGGGAGCTCGAGATAGATCGAGGGTGGGCTGGGAGACGAAGTTGGCCGGATTCTCCCGGATCTGTTCGGCATAGGCCGCGCGCTCCTCGGGAGTGGCCTGCGGTCCGACCAGCATGCCGTAGCCGCCCGAGCCGCCCACCACCTTCACGACCAGGCGGTCGAGGTTGTCGAGCGTGTATTCCAGCCCTTCCGGGTCGCGGCACAGATGCGTTTCGACATTGGCGAGTAGCGGCTCCTCGCTCAGGTAGTAACGGATCATGTCGGGGACGTAGGCGTAAACGCTCTTGTCATCGGCTACCCCGGTTCCCGGGGCGTTGGCAATCACCACGTTGCCCAGCCGATAGGCGTAAAACAGTCCCGGCACACCGAGCTGTGAATCGGGACGGAACGCCAAGGGGTCCAGAAAATCGTCGTCGATGCGACGGTAGATGATATCCACCCGCTGCATTCCGTCCGTCGTCCGCATGTAGACGAAGCCGTTGTGAACCAGCAGATCCTTGCCCTCCACAAGTTCCACACCCATTTCGCGGGCAAGGAACATGTGCTCGTAGAAAGCCGCGTTGTGAACCCCGGGCGTCAGGATGACGATCCGGGGACCGGCGATGCCGGACGGCGCAAGTTCGGCGAGCGTCTGACGGAGCAGCAAACCGTAATCTTCGATTGCGCGAACGCGATGCTGCCGGAACAGGTTGCGAAGACTGGTCTTTACCGCCCGCCGGTTGGCGAGCATGTAGGAGACGCCGGAAGGCACCCGCAGATTGTCCTCCAGAACCAGGAAGCCGTCGTTGGTCCGTACGAGATCCGTCCCGCAGACCGATACATAGGCGCCGTGCGGGGCCTCCACTCCACGCATTTCGATCCGGTATTGCGAGCAACCGCGAACAAGTTCGACGGGCACCACGCCGTCGGTGAGAATTCTTGCCGGACCGTAGATGTCGGCGAGAAAGAGGTTCAGCGCTTCAAGCCTCTGTCGCAGTCCCCGTTCAAGCAGAGTCCAGTCGGCCGCGTCGACCAGCCTCGGAAGGACATCGATCGGAATGATCCGCTCCTGCGCGCCTTCTTCCCCGTAAACCGAGAACGTAATTCCCTCATGCAGAAATGATCGTTCGGCGCGTTCCTGCATGTTTGCAATTTCGGCGAGAGGCATGTTGTTCAGGGCTTCCCACAACGCCCGGCAATGTCCGCGCGGCGCACCGGAGGCGTCAAACATCTCGTCGTAGATGGCGGGATCGACCGGGTAATCGGAAAACAGAAGCTCTTTGCTGGCAGGATCACCGCTCAGCGTCGCCGGCATTGGCCTTCCCTCGCTGTCTTATTCCGTCGCGCCCCGCCTGGATCCATTATCTTCAACCAATGATGCTCTTGAAACCTGCTCCCGCATCATGTCAGAATGACACTTTGGCGGCAATGCGGCGCGCGAAATTTCTTCGCACATGCGGGAAGTCCCTTGCAGGCCCGGCCCGCTTCCCCGGCGTCCCGCGGTTGGCGTACTTCGTGCCGGCGAGTCCTTCCGGCCGTTCCCGGACCGGACATGTCCGGCGTCCCTGGAGGCGTGCGCGCACGGGGGCAGCACTGGCGCTACCGCAACGGCAATCCTATCATGCCCGACGTTCGATTACCCCGGAATCAGGGGTGAGGGTCCCTGGAGAACGAAATTGGCCGCGCCCAAGAGTCCGAAGACCAGCCGGCGTTCCCGCGCGCCCGCAAAATCGCCCGGCGTACCGAAGGGCATAGATCTCCTCGCACACTACCGCAGCATGCTGATGATCCGGAGGTTTGAGGAAAAGGCAGGCCAACTCTATGGCATGGGCCTGATCGGCGGCTTCTGCCATCTCTATATTGGCCAGGAAGCAGTCGTCGTCGGCATGCAGGCCGCGATCGGAGAAGGCGATTCCGTCATCACGACGTATCGGGACCACGGACACATGCTCGCCTGCGGCATGGATCCCAAGGGCGTCATGGCGGAACTCACCGGCCGCAGGGACGGATATTCCCGGGGCAAGGGCGGTTCCATGCACATGTTCAGCGCCGAGACCGGATTCTACGGCGGCCACGGCATCGTGGGCGCGTCCGCCCCGCTCGGCACCGGGCTCGCGTTTGCGCATCGCTATCGCGGCAGCGACCGAGTCTGCCTCACCTATTTTGGAGATGGCGCCGCCAACCAAGGCCAGGTTTACGAGAGCTTCAACATGGCGTCCCTCTGGTCGCTTCCGGTGATTTATGCGATCGAAAACAACCAGTACGCCATGGGGACCGCGGTCAAGCGCGCTTCGGCGACCGCCGACCTCTACACAAGGGGCGCCGCCTTCGGCATTCCGGGCGAACTGGTGGACGGCATGGACGTGATCAACGTGCAGCAGGTCGCGATGAAGGCGGTAGACCATTGCCGTTCCGGAAAGGGGCCGTACATCCTCGAATTCAAGACCTACCGCTACCGGGGGCATTCCATGTCCGACCCCGCCAAGTACCGCACGCGCGAGGAAGTCCAGAAAATGCGTGAAGAACGGGATCCCATCGACGCCTGCCGGAAGCGGATCCTGGATGCCCGGCTCGCCGATGAAGCCAGCATCAAGGGGATCGACAAGGAGGTCCGGGACCGGATCAACGAAGCCGCCGACTTCGCACAACAACGCCTGGAACCGGACGCGAGTGAACTCTGGACCGACGTCTATGTCGAAGCCTGACCGGTAGCCTTACCGTGCCGAGTCCCATTCTCATGCCCGTGCTGTCCCCCACGATGGAGACCGGAACCCTGGCCCGGTGGACCATTCAGGAGGGTGATCCCGTGCGTTCCGGCGACGTGATCGCGGAGATCGAAACGGACAAGGCCACCATGGAGGTAACGGCCGGCGAAGACGGCATTCTCGGGAAAATTCTGGTTGCCGATGGCACGGATGGGATTGCCATCAACACGCCGATCGGCTTCCTGCTTGGCGAAGACGAGGATCCTTCCGCGCTGGAGAATGCCGCCGCTGCCGCGCCCGCGAAGGAGCCGCAAGTTGTGCGCGAACCGTCACCGCCGGCCGCTCCCCCGGACGCCACGGCACCCGTCCCCGCAGTTGAACCCTCCTCGGTGGTCGATCCCGAGATCCCCGAGGGCACGCCGATGATCCGCCAGACCGTGCGCGAAGCGCTGCGCGATGCCATGGCGGAAGCGATGCGCGCGGATGAGCGCGTTTTCGTGATGGGAGAAGAGGTAGCCGAGTACCAAGGCGCCTACAAGGTGACCCAAGGGCTCCTTGATGAATTCGGCGACCGGCGGGTAATTGACACGCCGATCACCGAGCACGGGTTCACGGGCCTTGGGGTCGGAACCGCCTTTGGGGGACTTCGGCCGGTCGTCGAGTTCATGACGTTCAACTTCGCGATGCAGGCCATCGATCACATCATCAACTCCGCCGCGAAGACGCTGTACATGTCCGGCGGTCAGATGGGATGCCCGATCGTGTTTCGCGGACCGAACGGCGCGGCCGCGCGGGTGGCCGCGCAGCACAGCCAGGATTACGCCAGCTGGTACGCGCAAATCCCCGGCCTGAAGGTCGTTCAGCCCTTTTCCGCCACCGACGCCAAGGGATTGCTGCGTTCCGCCATTGAGGACGACAACCCGGTGATCTTCCTGGAGAACGAACTCCTTTATGGCCACAGCTGCGATATTCCCGACCTCCCGGACTGGCGCATTCCGATCGGACGCGCGCGCGTCGCCCGGCCCGGCAACGACGCAACCCTGGTTTCCTTCGGCATCGGCATGAGTTACGCCCTGGAAGCCGCCGATGCCCTGGCCGACAAAGGCATCGACGCGGAAGTAATCGATCTTCGCACCCTGCGTCCCATGGATACCTCCACCGTCATCGAGTCCGTGCGCAAGACCAACCGCTGCGTTACCGTGGAAGAGGGATGGCCGGTTTGCTCGATCGGATCGTACATTTCCGCGACCTTGATGGAGGATGCGTTCGACTGGCTCGACGCGCCGGTCATCCGCGTCACCGGGCGCGACGTCCCGATGCCGTATGCGGCAAACCTCGAAAAACTGGCGCTGCCGACGGTCTCCGAGATTGTCGATGCCGCGCTCGCGGTCTGCTATCGCGGCTAGGAGATCTCCAGTGCCGATCCCCATCCGAATGCCCGCGCTTTCTCCTACCATGGAGGAAGGCACGCTCGCCAAATGGCTCGTCAAGGAAGGCGATGCCGTAGCGCCCGGTGATGTCATCGCCGAGATCGAGACCGACAAGGCGACCATGGAAGTGGAGTCCGTCGACGAGGGCACGGTAGGCAGGATCGAAGTCGCGGCAGGGTCCCAAGGCGTGAAAGTCAACACGCTGATCGCGCTCCTCCTCGAAGAAGGGGAATCTGCCGACGCGCTGGACGCTCCCGCCGAAGCGGCGCCCGCGCCGCGGACAACGCCCGTCCCGGATGCGCCTCCAGCTTCTCGCGAGGAGGCGATTCCGGCACGCACCGCGGCCGAAACGACCCAAGAGCCCCAAAAGCCCTTCGCGCCTTCGACGAACGGATCGGGGCCCGGACGGATTTTCGCCTCGCCGCTCGCGCGCCGCCTCGCGAAGGATGCCCAACTGGACCTGGCGAGCCTTCAGGGATCGGGTCCGCGTGGACGAATCGTGCGCCGCGACGTCGAGGAGGCGGCCGCCAGGCCATCGACGATCCCGGCGCCAAGCCAACCGGAACTGGCGCCATCAGCCAACGCAGAATCCGTCAAGGCCATGTACGCGGAGGGAAGCTACGAGGAGCTGCCGCTGGACGCGATGCGCGCCACCATCGCCAAGCGCCTCACGGAGGCGAAGCAATCCATCCCCCACTTCTACCTGACCGTAGATGTCGAAATCGACGCGCTCCTGGCTACCCGCGCCCGCGCCAATGCGGCGCTGGCCGAGCGCGGAATCAAAGTTTCGGTCAACGACTATGTGATCAAGGCCTCCGCGCTCGCCCTTCGCGACGTTCCCGACTGCAATGTCGCGTTTGCGGGAGACCGCTTGCTTCGATTCAACACTTCCGACGTGGCGGTGGCGGTGGCCGTCGAGGGCGGGCTTTTCACGCCGGTCATCCGTTCCGCCGAACGCTTGCCGATTTCGGAGATCTCGCAGACCATGAAGGATCTCGCGAAACGGGCCCGGGACCGTCGTCTCGCCCCGCAGGAATACCAGGGCGGGTCTTTCACCATATCCAACCTCGGGATGTTCGGAATCCGCAACTTCGATGCCGTGATCAATCCCCCGCACGGTTCCATCCTGGCGCTTGGGGCCGGCGAAGCGCGGGCGGTGGTGCGCGATGGCGCCATTGTCGCCGCCAACATGATGACCGCGACGCTTTCCGTGGACCACCGGGCCATCGACGGAGCCCTCGGGGCGCGCTTCCTCAAGTCCTTCCGTACCTACATGGAAGATCCGGCGCTGATGGCGGTCTGACCTGCGCTCGGGGCCAGCGCCCGCGAAGTCAGATGTTTTCCCCGAGGAAGTAGCCTTCGTCGAGCTCGATGCTGTGATCCATCACCGCCGAGGGACTGTCGCTCCCCGCCACACCGACAATCCGAGCCGGCACCCCGGCAACCGTCTTCCCGGCGGGAACATCCCTTAGCACCACCGAGCCCGCGCCGACCCGGCATCCGTCGCCGATGTGAATATTGCCGAGGATCGAAGCGCCCGCGCCGATCAACACGTCCCGGCCGATCTTCGGGTGCCTGTCTCCCTGTTCCTTACCGGTTCCGCCAAGCGTCACCCCGTGAAGCATGGAGACGTCATTGCCGATCACGGCGGTTTCCCCCACGACGACGCCGGTCAGGTGGTCGATCATCAGTCCCCTGCCGATCCGGGCGGCCGGATGGAAATCCGCGGCAAATACCTCCGACACCCGCATCTGCAGGAAGGCGGCCAACTCCCGCCGTCCGGCGTTCCAGAGGGCGTTCGACGCCCGGGCTGCCTGGATGGAGAGAAATCCCTTGAAGTACAGCAGCGGCTGCAAGTACCTGTGGCACGCGGGGTCGCGCGCGCGCACGGCCTCCAGATCCGTTCGCGCCAGGGCGCCCAGTTCCGGGGCGACTTCCAGCGCCTCCGAAAACACGTCGCGAAGCGCCATCGCGCTCATCTCCGGACCCGCGAGCTTGTAGGCCAAACGGTAGGTCAACGCGTCTTCGAGCCGCGCCTGGTTCATCACCGCGGTAATGACAAGGCCCGACATCGCCGGTTCCTGGCCAAGGAGCACCCGGGCTTCTTCCCGAATCTGGTCCCAGATGGAATCGGCCCTTTCGGTCTTCCCGGGCGGTGGGGACTGGTTCATGGCACGCCTCTTCACTGCTCTCTCTACGGCAAGTTAGTGTTCCGTGCTTCGAGCTTCAAACGGCGCTGAAACGGGACGCGGGCCCGATTGAAACTTTCAACTCAAGCGCGCCTCGCCGGGTAAGTTTCGAATCGGCCGGACCTGCGCGCCGGGCGTCATTCCGTATTCCACATGGATGAGTTCGTCGCACCGGCGTCTTGGGTCAAGTTCACTCCACCAGCGTTCATCATGCATGGCCGGGCGGCACAATGGTTTTCGATCTTCACAAGAACCTTCCCATCGCCGCAATGACGACCGGCATGGGTCATTTCGGGAACGCATCGATTGGAATTCTTGCCGAAGAACACCGCTTATGGATGTCGCTGGAAGGCTCAACCGAGCAGCTTCACGTGGCGAAATACCCAGTCGATCAGGTTGCCGACGTAGTGCAAAAATTTCTTGGTCCATATGTGCGGAAGGACCCCCGCCCCCTGCAATTCCAAACATTTTCGAATTCTTGATAGTCGGATACGATTTCCGATGCGAACGCCGCGAAAATTGGAGAATCGTCATCGAGAATGGAGGAATTCAACCACCGCAATTGATTGTCAAGCCCGAGAACGACGGCCAGTTGATTTGGAACGGGCAGGTCCGCGCGATCAATCGGTTGCTGCTTGGCAATGACGACAACCTGATGCCGAACCTTCCGAGAATGGCCTGCCCGAAGAAACATCGCGACAAGTAATTGCAACATTGCGACGACGCGCGGAAACAGCGTTGGTTCACGCCTCCATGACTGCACAGGATGCGATCAATCTCGCGAATTTCCTGGTGGATTTGACAAAACACTGCTTTCGAGTTTTTCCGGGCGCGGATGATAATGTAGGCGAAGACACGGATATCGCGACCGTCTCGAGGTGCGAAGGATTCAAGTCGATTAGGCGCAAACACTACTACCCCGCAATTCTCAACCCACAGGAGACTGGACATGTCTCATGAGAACTAGCACAAAGAACACAAGACTATGGATCTCGTAGAACAACTTGAATATTCAAAGTACTATTTTCAGAAGCCGGAACCGGATTCGGCCATGCGGCAGCCCCTCAGAATCAGGATGCCGTCGAAACCGTCGAAGAACCTGAGCGCCTTGATAGCGCAGGCAAGGAATCCGGTTCGTGAGTTCTCCATGGTTCCGGTTCCAACTAGCGCGAATGCTTCGGTGCTGGTAGTCGCGTTCGCGAAAACAAAGGCGGCGCACGAGTTCCATTGATGCCTGCGCCATCTCCATGGCGCCGGAAACCAGCCCTCAAATCAACGATCGCTCGCACCACTCAAGCATGCCGAATGCTTGACGGTACGCGGAATTTGCCGCAGCGCATGTGAATCCACCGAGTCGCGGATGATTGGCCGTCCCTACCAGCCGGAAACGCCGGATCACCGGCGTACTTGTCGAGCGGAGCTTCGCAAGAGGACCGGGCCCAGCAGGGCGCCACCGACATAGCCGCCCAAATGCGCCTTCCACGCCACGAGGCCGCCCATTCCCCCGCCCATCGCCAGCAGTAGCATCATCGTGTAGATCGCCGCATTCGCGACCATCCAGCCGACGGCCTGCCCGGCCAGGTACCTGAGCCTCGCGATTCCCCTCAGGAACTGCTCATCCGCAAGGATGTTGGCCCGGGCCGCGGCGACTCCGAAAACGGCGCCGGACGCTCCGACCATGTATCCCGCTTCCGGCTGGAACAGCAGACTGTGGACCGCCGCTCCCGCGGCCGCGGTCCCGGCGAAAAAGACGAGAAAGCGCACGGCGCCCATGCGTTGGGCAACCGGCGTACCCAGATGCACCAGCAGCAATGAATTGAATCCCGCGTGCAACACGCCGCCATGCAGCAACGCATGCGTAAACAGGGTTGGCACCAATCCAAGATGCATTGCCGGATCGTTCAACAGCGCCGGCATGGTGCCGCCTTCGAAAGCGCCAAGGACAATCAGGTTCCAGCGGATCCTCGATTCCAGAGTGGAAAACAGCTCGATCGCGACGATCACCGCGACAAGGCCAAGCAAGACCGGCGGTGCATGCATGCGCGAGTGCCGCACTATTCTTCTCCCGCTTCCCGCTGCAATCTGCGCCAGCGAGCGACGTTCCGGTTGTGCTCGGCCAGCGTCCTGGCGAACGCGTGACCGCCCTCGCCATCGGCGACAAAGTATAGATCGTCCGTTTCGGCCGGATTCAGGGCCGCCTCGATCGATGTTCGTCCCGGATTCGAAATCGGCCTCGGCGGCAAGCCCCGAATGCGGTACGTGTTGTAAGGCGATTCGGAACGAAGGTCCGCCCGCGTCAGGGCGCGGCCAAGCGCCATTTCCCCTTGGGTGAGCCCATAGATGACCGTAGGATCCGACTGCAATCGCATGCCCCTTTCGAGCCTGTTGAGAAAGACGGCGGCGATTCGGGCGCGTTCGGATTGGAGCGCACTCTCCTTTTCTACGATGGAAGCAAGAATCAGCGCCTCGCGAGGTGACCGGAGGGGAAAACGCGGAGACCGCGACTCCCAGAGTTCTCCGATGATCCGCTGCTGCGCGCGCGTCATGCGCCCGAGAAGCGCCGTGCGCGATTCCCCGCGCACGAAGAAATAGGTGTCCGGCGCCACGCTCCCTTCCAGAGGCGCTTCCGGAGAATCGCCGGACAGGAAGAGATTCTCGTCCAGTGCCGTGTGCACGCGTGCCGAAGTCGTCCCCTCCGCGATCGTGATGCGGCGCTGGTAGACGTCTCCAACGAGAAGTTCTTCCAGGATGTCCGACATCGAAGCGTTGGCGGCGATCCGGTACTCGCCAGCCTTCAGTTCCCGTGACGCGCCTTGCATCCAGGCGCCGAGCGCGAAGATGTCGCGACTCTGGACAGCTCCCGCCACCGCCAGAATCCCGGCAGT
The DNA here is from genome assembly GCA_965219495.1 of Rhodobacterales bacterium. Classification (GTDB taxonomy): domain Bacteria; phylum Pseudomonadota; class Alphaproteobacteria; order Rhodobacterales; family CAZPXZ01; genus CAZPXZ01. Next base: position 3,277,188 of record OZ244777.1, on the reverse strand, counting down.
GGCGGAAAGCCCCGAACCGGGGGGAATGAGCAACATGATCTCGGCGGGAAGGGGACCCGGAGATTCAAACGTGCGTTCGACGTAGTTCAGAAACACGAGTGCTCCGATTCCCGCAGCCACCAAGCAGAGAAACAGCGCCCGGGAAACCCCCATCGAGAGTACTTAGTCGGGCGGACCGGACAACACGAGCGTCGCGTTTGTTCCGCCGAAACCAAAGGAGTTGGAAAGCGCCACGCGAACTACCCGCCGGACCGCCTTGTGAGGGGTCAAGTCTAGGTCAATGTCCTCATCCGGTTCGTCGAGATTGAGAGTCGGGGGCACGATTCCATCCCGGATCGCAAGAATCGAAAAGACTGCTTCCACGGCGCCAGCCGCACCCAGCAAATGTCCAATGGCGGATTTCGTAGAGGATATGGACAAAGAATTTACCGCGTTTCCAAGGGCCTGCTTCATCGCTCCGAGTTCAATCTCATCTCCCGCCGGCGTCGATGTACCGTGCGCATTCACGTAGTCAATCTGATCTGGAGGGATTCCGGCATCCTCGATCGCCATCTCCATGGCCCGCCGTGCGCCCTCTCCATCGGGCGTCGGCGCCGTGATGTGATGGGCGTCGCCGGAGAGCCCGTAGCCTCTCACTTCCCCGAAAATCTCGGCGCCCCTGTTCCGCGCGTGCTCAAGTTCTTCGATGATGACAATGCCCGCGCCTTCCCCCATGACGAATCCATCGCGCCGGCGATCCCAAGGTCGCGAAGCGCGTTCGGGCTCATCGTTGAATCCGGTCGAAAGCGCGCGGCAGGCGGCGAACCCGGTGATGCCGATCCGGCAAATCGCGGCCTCGGCGCCCCCCGCCACCATCGCGTCGGCAGCTCCATAGGCGATCAGCCGCGCCGCGTCCCCGATCGCGTGCGCCCCGGAAGAACAGGCAGTGACAACGCTGTGGTTGGGTCCCCGAAAACCGAACCGGATGGCGATATTGCCCGAGCACAGATTGATCAGCGTGCTCGGAATAAAGAACGGTCCGACGCGTCGGGGACCGTCATTGTGGAGGGCGAGAATATTCTTCTCGATCGCAGGAAGCCCGCCGATTCCAGAACCCACCAGGACACCAATTCGTTTGAGCCGGTCCGGATCCGCGCTCGCCAAGCCGGCATTCGCGACCGCCTGTTCTGCGGCGGCAAGCGCGAACATAATGAAACTGTCGATTCTCCTGCGTTCCCGGGACGTCGTATACGCATCCGGATGAAACGTGTCGCCGCTTCCGTCGCCGAAAGGAACCTCGCAGGCGATGCGGCACGGCAAGCCGGCGGCATCGAAGCGGGTAATCGGACCTGCCCCGGACTGGCCCGCGACAATTCGACGCCAAGATGCTTCCACGCCGCACGCAAGCGGCGTAACGAGCCCCAGCCCGGTAATTACAGCGCGCCGGCCTTGCAAGGTAATCGGGTGCTCTCCGGCGGAATCACCGGCTCATGCGGGATGCAGCGCCGGGACGCCGCGGCAGGCGGCGGAAAGGCTTTTCCAGGGCAGTTTTCTAAGCCGAGGCCTTCTCAATGAAGGCGATGGCGTCGCCCACCGTCTGTATCTCATTTGCGCTTTCGTCGGAGATTTCGATCCCGAATTCCTCTTCAAAGGCCATCACCAACTCGACCGTATCGAGTGAATCCGCCTTCAGATCGTCGACAAAGCTTGCTTCGGGCGTGACATTGTCACGCTCCGCATCAAGATGCTCGACCACGATATTCACCACACGATCCTGAATGTCGCTCATTGATGTTCCCCGCTCATGCCTGCCTCTGCCAAGCCGCGGCCTTTCCTTATCATCCGGAGAAGACCGCAGACTCCCGTTGTTCGTAGGTGCGACCCCTTCGCAATTCAAATGCGGCCGCAGACCGAATGCTTGTGAATAGCACAGGAATCCCGTTCCGCCAACGGGCGCAATCACAATTCAGAGCATCGCCAGCCCGCCGTTCACGTGAATGGTCTGCCCCGTCACATATCCTGCGCCGGGAGATGCGAGAAACGCCACCGCGGCGGCGACTTCCGCCGGCGCACCCATCCGGCCCAAGGGGATGCCGGACATGATTCGCTCCCGTTGCGCACCTTCCAAGCCTGCCGTCATCCTTGTTTCGATCAGGCCCGGTGCAACGCAGTTGACGGTGATTCCCCTGCTCGCGACTTCCGTGGCGAGAGACTTTGTCATTGCGGCGAGTGCAGCCTTGGACGCAACATAGTTCGCCTGACCGGGATTTCCGGTGTGACCGACAACCGAAGTAATGTTGATGATTCGGCCCCAGCGGCTTCGGAGCATGCTCCGAAGCACGCCCCGCGCCAGGCGGAACGCCGCGCCAAGATTGACTTCCAGTACCGAGTCCCATTCCTCGTCGGACATCCGCATGGCGAGATTGTCACGCGTGTGGCCAGCGTTGTTCACCAGGATATCCACCGAACCGAGCGCCTCGGCCGCCGCACCCGGCAGCGACGCCACGGCGGCCCGGTCCGACAGGTCGCACGGTAGCACAACCGCACGCCCCCCAAGTTGGTCCGCGAGTTCCTTGAGCACGCCCTCCCGGGTGCCGGTAAGCGCCACCGACGCGCCCCGGTCGTAGAGCGCCCGAACTACCGCGCCGCCAATTCCCCCGCTGGCCCCGGTGACAACCGCGTTCTTTCCATCCAGTTCAGTCACGTTCCTGCTCCTCTCAGTCGCCACGCAGTTCCCGTGCCAGGGCAGCCGCATCTTCGGGTGAATCCACGTTTCGCACCGAGATTGACCGGTCAATCCGCCGCAGCAGCCCGGACAGCACCTTTCCGGCCCCGCATTCCGCGAATACCGAAACTCCCTGGCAAGCCATCCACGCCACAGATTCCCGCCACCGCACCATGCTAGTGACCTGCTCCACCAGGAGCCGGCGTATCTCCTCCGGATCCTCGACCGGCCGCGCGGTCACATTTGAAACCATGGGCACCGCGGGAGCGCGAATGTCCGTTTCCGCCAGCCGTGCGTCCATCTCACGCGCCGCCGGCTCCATGAGCGCGCAGTGAAACGGCGCGGATACGTTAAGAGGAATGACCCGCTTCGCCCCGGCGGCCGCCAATACGGAGATCGCCTTTGCGACCAAATCCGCAGAACCCGAAATCGTCACCTGATCCGGCGCATTGTCGTTGGCGGGCTCGCAAATCCCCTGCCCTTCAAGGGCTGAAAGATCCGCCCGAATTGCCCTCAGGCTACGCCCGACTACGGCCGCCATCGCGCCCTCACCCGGCGGAACCGCCTTTTGCATGGCAATGCCGCGCGCACGAAGCAGGCGTGCGCACGCGCCCAATTCCAGTGCATCGGCGGCGGTGAGGGATGAATATTCCCCAAGCGAATGCCCGGCGACAAATTTTGCGTATTGCAGAAAGGATCCGCCAAGCTCTGCCTCCAGCGCACGAACAGAGGCGACCGAAGCCGCCATAATGGCGGGCTGCGCATTCTCGGTCAGCGTCAAGTCCTCCGCAGGACCCTCCCAGGCAATCCGGGAAAGCCGCTGTTCGAGCGCTTCGTCGACGGCCTCCCAGACGGCGAGCGCCTGCGGAAAGGCGTGCGCGACCGCCTTTCCCATGCCAACCCGCTGCGATCCCTGCCCGGGGAAGATGAATGCTAGCTTCATGGCTTCTGCCCCAGCCCGGTGAACCCCGGACAAAGTGTGTGTTGGCCGTAATCTAGGAAATGGCGCTGTCCGTTACAAAGTGGAGCAGCGCAAGAGACGCCATTCAAAGCGGAATTGCGGACGGTCTTGCAGGTGAAATGCCTCTGTACGTTTCAAGTGAACCGGATTCAAAGCATCAACGCCATCGGCCATTTGAAAGCCTGACCTGCTTCATTCCCGCCATGCCAATTGTCCTGTCGATGAGGAAGACTTGGTACTTTCCTTCAGGGCCAGAACCATCGGCATGTCCTCCCGAGTCAGCCCGTGAAGAGAGCGGTGGCATGGCTGCGAGCGCGAAAGGGCGAAACGCCTTTTCGCGCTCGGCGCCGGAGGGCAGCGACCAGTTCGCCCTTTTCGCATTGAGTCTGCGGGTGCGGCGGCGCCTGCCGGGAATGGCCCGCATGACGACCGCGAGGTGCTGTGGGTGCTGAAAGGGTGGACAAGGTTGATCCCCGCACTTGACGCCGTGCTGCGATGAGCACGATGCTGAAGATTCATGACACCCGGGTAGTGGAGCAGGACGAGGCCGACGGCGCCGCCGATTGTTGAGCGATCAGCGCCGTCCCGATACGTCCAATTCCACTTGCGGCATACGGTCAATTGGACGGGGCGGTGGCTGCACAAGACCGCGTCTCGCCAGCATCGTCCCCGAACCCACCCTCATGGCGAGCCCAACACAAGAATTTTTGGTACGCGCGCTCCAGCAATTTGAGATTTGAAAAGAGCAAAATCATTCGCTACGATGAGGTTAATCAGAAAAAACAATTGGACGTTGTCGCCAACCCCTTGGCGATAATTTTGGCTGATCTCCGCGGGAGTGGTGTGGGGGTCGGCATTGAATCAAGAATTGAGGGAGGCGAATTATGAAATCGTCACCGATCGGGGCAATTGTTGGCCTCGTGATTTCCGCTGCTATCCTGGTTTTGCCCGCCGTAGCTGCCGAGCACGCCGAACGCGGCGGCAGCATAGTCGTGTCCTACAAGGACGACATCGCGACACTGGATTCTGCGATTGGCTATGACTGGCAAAACCCATCGATGATGCAGCTCATCGCCGATGGCTTGATGGGTTACAAAATGGGCACCACGGAGTTGGTTCCCGACTTGGCCGAAAGTTTCACGATCTCGGAAGACGGCTTGGTCTATACGTTCAATCTGCGCCAAGGCGTGAAGTTTCACAACGGCCGCGAACTTACGTCATCTGATGTCAAGTATACATTCGAGCGCCTCGTGAACCCGGCAACCCAGAGCCCCGGTCAGGGCTATTACGCGGTCATCGAGGGGTTCGATGAAATGGTTTCGGGAGCGGCGGACGGCCTTTCCGGAGTAAGCACGCCGGATGACTATACGGTCATCATCAGATTGACCCGTCCGAATGCTGTCTTTCTCAATGTCCTCGCCATGCACTTCTCTTCCATTGTGCCCAAGGAAGAAGTCGATCGGTTTGGTGCGGATTGGGGCAGGAATCCGGTCGGCACCGGCGCATACAAGATTACTGAATGGACGTTGGGGCAGCGAATCGTATTCGAGAGGAATCCTGATTATCAACATGGAACGGGTTCCGAAAACGTTCCCTACCTGGACAAGATCACCTGGGAGGTTGGCCAGGAACCATCCGTAGCGCTGCTGCGCCTCGTGCGGGACGAAGTCGACATTCTGGGAGACGGAATTCCACCTGCCCAATTCGTGGAAGCGGTTGAGAATCCCGAATACCAGGAAAAAGGGATGATCGTGGAACATCCCATGATTCAGACCAGCTACGTCACCATGAACGTGCGCATACCGCCGTTTGACAACGTGCTGGTGCGCAAGGCCGTAAATATGGCGATCAACAAGGATCGAATCGTCCGTCTCATCAACAACCGTGCGATTCCCGCCACACAGCCCCTGCCGCCAAACATGCCGGGACATGACGCGAGCTTCATGGGATATGCGTACGACCCGGCCAAAGCGAAGGAACTGTTGGCCGAGGCCGGCTATCCCGACGGATTCGAGACCGAGTTGTGGAACATGAACACCGATCCGAATCCGAGAATTGCCCAGGCCATCCAGCAGGACCTCGCGGAAGTTGGCATCAATGCAGCGCTGCATTCGGTAGCATCCTCGGTTGTTATCGCCGCTGGCGGCGAAGAGCAGCAGGCGCCGATGATCTGGTCGGGCGGCATGGCCTGGATTTCGGACTATCCGGATCCCTCCGGCTTCTACTGGTCGATTCTGGGCTGTGGCGGCGCCGTTCCGGGCGGCTGGAATTGGGCGTGGTACTGCAACGAGGAAGTCGAGGCCAAAGCAGCCAAGGCCGATGCCATGGCTGATCCGGCCATGGCCCAGGAACGGGTCGACTTGTGGCGCTCCATCTACCTGGAGATCATGGAAGACGCGCCCTGGGTTCCGACCTTCCACTCTCGTTATTTCACGTTGCGTTCGGCCCGCATGGGAGGCGATGCAGTATTGTACGTATCCCCAACCTACATTCCGATGCACTACGAGTATCTTTTTGTGAAGGACGCAATGTAGGCATGATTCGACGTGTTGAAATTACGGCGTGCGCCAATCGGACGGATTTGTCCGGGTTGGCGCGCGCCAACCCGGATGCTCCTTCCTCGCCTTGCGGGACAAGGAGGGCACCGCCAAGAGAAGTGCGGATGCAGCTTATGGTGAGATTTTCGTGACCGGCGCTACGCCAGGCGTACGCGGCGCGTCGTCGGCTGTCGTCTGGGTCTCTCTCTCGTAACGACTTGCGCATCAAGCCGCGCTCGGCGCGCTGCGGGTCGCTGCCGCCGGATTGGAAAACAGCCTGACAAGGGAGCCGTTTCTGCTTCTCCGCTCCCGACAGTGAATCATAGTACGCGACCTTCCCCGGAACGCCATATTGCGGCGTCGGTCAAGTGGTTCAGTGCGTCCATACAAGCGGTTTGGTCGCGTTCCCCTCATTGACGTTCCCGCCAACGTTGCTCTCATTCGGATTGAATGGCAGGACAGCTCCCAGATGGAATTTATGACGGTATTTCCGTAGGTTATGAAGACCCTGCAGAAAATATCAAGCACCGAATCATCACTATGCCAACACGGCGCTCCCGGATCACGACCGTGGCGTTTCCTGGCGCCCGATGCGCAGATTCGCCGACATCACCGGGGCGCTTCCGCACCCCGTCCGCACCGATCGCGCATTGCCGCTTCCGGCAACGGCGGCTACAGTAGCCGCTCAATCGGACCGGTCCAGGGTAACGATGGACACCTATACCGCGGTTGTCGAGCGTTGCCGGGAGACTGGCCTTTACGTCGGGTATGTCCCCGGCTTTCCCGGCGCCCACAGCCAGGGCGAGACGCTCGACGAGCTCAACGCCAATCTCCGCGAAGTCATCGCCATGATCCTCGAAGACGGAGCGACCGCGATGGTTGGCGAGTATGTCGGCACGCAGACCGTCGTGGTGTGAGCGGGGGTGCCGCCGGTCCCGGTACTCAAGCCGCGCGAGGTTATCGCCATTCTCGCCGCGCTGGGCTTCGAGGAAGTTCGCCAGCGCGGCTTGCACAAGCGGTTCCGTCATCCCGACGGGCGCGCAACGACCGTGCCGGTGCATGCGGGCCGTGACTTGTCCCCTATCCTGCTTCGCCGCATCGCCCGGGACGCGGGCCTGACTGTCCACGAGTTCGTGGGGCGCCGCGCGTAGCGGTTCCGTGCGCAGCCGCTGCCGCTGGCCGTTCCACCGGCCAACGACAATCGGCGACATTCGCCGCCACGCCTGCGAAGCAGGATGTTCGCCTCTTGTTCCCCGCCCGGAAAGCCCGTATGTGGCCGGCATGGACACTCCGTATCCACCGAATCCCGCGGCCATCGGAGCGCGGCCGCGACGGTAGCCTCGATCGGCAAGATTGCCTCGCCCGCGCAGGGCGTGAGCTATTTCGAGAAGGACGGCTACTACGCGCGCGACGACGCGGCGCACCGCGAGGCGAGCGCCTGGGCGGGTGTTGTATTTTGCATTCATTCGTAACTGATTTCCCGAATTATTTCTGCCTCGCCTGAGAAACTTTTCCACACTGCTCCAGTTTCTTCGGAAGACTCGTCGGGTTGAATTCCTCTCGGCTTGAGCCCGTGTGACTGGCTTAACGTGAATCTCGGCCGGAGCCGCCCGGCGCCCGGATTTGGGCAGAACGAGCCCGATTCCGAATCAGGAAAAACCGCCCGCGACCTTCCCAGGTCCCTCAGTCCTTGCGCTATGCTCTCCGTCCAATCGCCTGGCGGCCGATGGGAATCTCGGCTCCTGGGAAAAGAAGACGGGCTGGGTTGGCGGTTTTCGCGTTCCCCGCTTTCGGCTCCCGTGCGCAGGCAACGGGAGCTTGTCCGTGCGGCATGCTCAGGCACAAGGCGCTGGTTGTCCTTGGCGCACAAGTTGACGGAGGTTCGCCGGATACTTGCTGGCGGGTGGCCGCCGGTCGGCGCAGATCCTGCACTGGAACCGCGGCCACTGGTATATCGAAAACGCGGCGCGGCTCATTTCTGCCTCGATTGAACCTGGGATGAGGATCGCAGCCGCATCCGCACCGGCTATAGCCCGGAAAACACCACCCGCCTGCGGCGCTTCGCCATCGGCCTCATAAAGGCCCGCGGCCTCGAAGTGGCACCGACCCTGCGGAGGTCGAACCGCAATATCCGCGCTGTCCTCGACTTCCTCAAGTCTCCCCGCAACAGCCTGCCAATTCCCGGACCGGCCGGCGCGCCCGTCGCCTGATCCAGCCCGCCCGGCAAACCGGGCGCCGCCAGGCCCGTTGCCGCCGCTCCCGTCCGAGGCGGGAGCCCTTCGCCATGGCCGAACGCCGCACCCTCCCGGAAAATCCCCCGCCGGGCGCCGTCCGCAAGCGCCCCGGCGCCCGAAATTCCCGATCCCGGAACCGAAATTCCCCAGGCCAGACGCCCGGAAACCAAATCCGAACCGGGAATCCTCGGCATACTCTGAGAACAGTCTCGCCCTGCCTCAGCGTCCAAAAAGGCATTGCTGTTGGGCCAATTTTCGTTATGATTTGTTCGGATCACATTGAAATTGTGAATGCAAATGATGTTTTGGGAGTATCCAATGATTAGAAAATTGCGCATGTCTCGGCGCCGCTTCATCGCGTGCGCCAGCGTGGCGGCTGCGTCCACTGGCTCCGGTAGTATGCTCCTGCCCCAAGGCGCGCGAGCACAATCGATCAAGCGCGGCGGAACTATCACGCTGTCCGTGCCCGAACCGGTGGCCGAACTGGACCCGCACAAGGTGGTCAGTCACGGTTCGTTTCCGGCCACCTTCCACATGTACAGCGCGCTGACCAGAATCGGTCATGATTTCAACGCCGAACCGGAACTCGCCAAATCGTGGTCGACCGAAGACGGCGGCGAAACCTGGACGTTTAACCTTTTTGAGAACGCAAAGTTTCATAGTGGACGCCCGGTGACAGCCGCGGATGTCAAATACAGCCTGGAGAGGGTCCTCGACGAAAGGACCTCGCCCCACGGCCACAGTGCCATTGGCCCGATCAAGGAGGTCATCGTCAAGGGACCTCATACGGTGGAGATCCGACTGACCACGACCTATGTCGATCTGCCCATCGACCTCGGCGGGATTTATCCGCGCATTGTCGATCGCGAGAATATCGACATGATCTCCACCGCGCCCAATGGCAGTGGGCCGTTCAAGCTTGTCGAATGGGAGCCGAGCGGCATCACCATACTTGAGGCCAACCGAGATTATCACATAACAGGCGAGGACGGTCGGGCCATCCCCTATGTCGATCACTTGAGGATAGTGCCGATCACGGAACCCACGTCGGAGTTCGCGGCTCTTCAGAGCGGCAATATTGACGTCATGTTGCAGTTACCTTTTGATCTCATCCCCGACGCGCAGGGCGACTCGAGAATTGTCGTAGATGCGACCGCGTCTGGCTATCACTCGATCAACCTGCACCAGAACCCGTCCTTCACCCTGCCGAACGACAATTCCGAATTGCTGCGCGACAAGCGAGTGCGCCAAGCGCTGGCCTATGCCATCAACCGGCCTGCACTGCGCGACGTGGCGATCGGCGGTTTCGGCACGGTAGGCAACGACCAACCGATCCCACCCACCCATGTCTATGGCCATGCCGGGCTGAAAGCACGCGAGCACAATGTTGAAAAGGCCAAACGGCTGCTCGCTGAAGCCGGCGTCGAACCCGGTACAAGACTCATCTTGCACACCACGACGGGGCGCCCGGGACTGATGGAACACGGGCTCGCGGTACGGGAAATGGCCAAGGAGGCGGGGTTGGACATCGCTGTCGACGGCATCGACATCAGCAGGTACTGGACGGACATCGAGTACCGCGCCCCGCTTTACATGGACAATTGGGGCGCCCGCCAAACCATCAACGCGTCGATCAAGCCATTCTACGAGACCGGGGGCGGCAATAACACCGTCGGTTTCAGTGACGCGACGGTGGACGGCCTCCTGTCCCGGGCCGAGGGCGAAACCGATTTCGAGACACGCAAATCGCTCTACAATCAGGCCATGGAAATAATCTCCGACGAGGCGGTCACCATCATCCCCTATTTCAAGGGATTCTATATCGCCACGAGGCCGTCGGTCGGCGGCGTCTTTGCCCACCCGATGACCTACATGTGGGTCGATCGGGCGTTTCTAACAGCCTGAGTTTGGCGAACGGAAAAGCCGGCGGGGATCCGCACGCACACGCGCGCCGTGCGCCCGGATCCTTGGCCGTGACGTTGCACAGTTCAAATATGCCCGGTTAGGGGCATCGACGTGTTCGATCTGTTGGTCTTCTTTGTCCGGCGCCTGGCGGCCAGCCTAGTGGTTCTGGTGATCATCAGTATGGTGCTCATGGGGGTCGTCCAACTGATGCCGGGCGACGCGGTCGACATGCTGCTGCGCGGGCTCTCTCCGACCGCGGTCAGCCAGGAGGCCGTGGACGCGATGCGACGGGACCTCGGGCTCGACCTACCGGTCTGGCATCAATACTGGAACTGGATAAGTGCCCTTCTCCAAGGGGATTTTGGCCGATCGTTCACCCAGAACGTGCCGGTCGGTCCAATGATCGCCGGACGGCTCAAATCGTCGCTGATCCTAGCTGTCCCGGCGCTCATAATGATGATTGTTTTCGGAATCGGACTGGGTGTGGTGGCGGCGCTGAGGGAGAACTCGCCACTGGACCGGACTATCCAGTTTCTGAGCCTCACCGCCATCGCAACACCAGCGTTCCTGATCGGATCGCTCTTCATCTACGTGTTCGCGGTCAAGCTTAATTGGATTCCGGCAGCGTTCAACGCCATCGACATCTCGCGCTTCGATGCGCTGGAAACCATCAGTTTCTTTTTTGCCGCATTGATCTTTCCATGCCTCACAATTGCGGCTGAGACTGTCGCCCACGTGTTGCGGCAGACGCGCGCCTCGATGGCCGAGGAGCTAAAATCAAATTATGTGCGCGCCGCTGTCCTGCGCGGCCTGTCACGCCATCGGATCGTCTTTCATCACGTTCTGCGTAACTCGCTGTTGCCGGCGATCACCGTTATTGCAATCAACGTCGGCTACGTGATTGGCGGCGTGGTCGTGGTCGAGTTCGTCTTTTCCTATCCAGGGATCGGCAACCTGTTGCTGACCGCCATTGTCACCCGCGACATCCCGACCATGCTGGGGACCATGCTGGTTGTGTCAAGCGGCTATGTGTTCGCCAATCTGGTCGCCGATCTTCTCTATTCGCTGCTAAATCCGCGAGTTCGACTGACCTGAGGGTTGTACCGTGAGGCGATTGACCAGCAGGCAGGCAACAACGCTCCTCATCGGCTGCGGCATATCTGTCTTGTTCGTTTCAGTCGCCATCCTTGGGCCGTGGCTCGCGCCGGACGACGGCGAGACGATGCACTTCGCGCACCTCAAGGAATCTCCGTCGTCGGAATTTCTGCTCGGCACAGACCGGTTCGGCCGTGACGTCCTCAGCCGGTTGATCATCGGCACGCGCACGACCATCATTATCGCCGCCGCTAGCACGGCCCTGGCAACCGTTTTGGGCACCGCAATCGGGCTGACAAGCGCTTACTTCGGCGGACGCGTCGACCGCGTCCTGATGCGGCTTAACGATGTGCTTATCGCCTTCCCAACCCTTGTCTTCGCCATGTTCGTGATCGGCGTGCTCGGACCCGGGATTGTCAATGGCATTCTCGTCATCGCGCTCTTGTTCGCCTCGAGCATTGCCCGAGTGGTGCGGAGTAGCGCTCTCGGCGTCGTCATTCTGGATTATGTGGATGCTGCCCGGATCCGGGGAGAGACGATCCTTTACATCCTGTGCCGTGAAGTGCTGCCCAACCTCTATCCCACCATAATCGTTGAATTGTCTATTCGATTCGGCATGGCGATCCTGGTGACCGCGGGCCTCAGCTTTATCGGGCTCGGTCCGCCGCCGCCCACGCCCGACTGGGGTTCGATGGCCGCCGAGGGACGCTCGCTCATGCTCAGCAATCCCTGGCCGGTATTCGCGCCGGCCATCGCCATCGTCGTGGCGGTGGTCGGCATCAACCTCCTTGGAGACGGCTTGCGAACATTCCTTGTCAGGCGTCGCGCAACGGCGTTCGATAGTAGCGCATGATAAAAGTCCAAGCTGGCGGCAACTCGTCGGCGACTCCAGTCCTTGCATTCCACGACGCGACGATCCGTTATCAATCCAAGATTCCCCTTTCGCCAGTGGTCCGCAACGCAAACTTGACCATCGCGCCGGGCGAGGCAGTGGCCCTCGTCGGCGAATCGGGCAGCGGCAAGAGCACGCTCGCATATGCAGCCATGTGCGGGGACCAGCTTACCGGTAGTCAGCTGATTGGCGGCCGGATTGAGATTTCGGGCACCGATCTGTCGACCCTATCGGGACCGCAGCTGCAGCGACTGCGCGGCGGACGAGTGGCGATGGTCCCGCAGGATCCAATGACAAGCCTCAGTCCGTCGCTCCGCATAGGTCGCCAACTCGCCGAGGTTCTGTGGCTTCACCGCAAGCTCAATGGCCGGGCGCTCGAGGACGGTGCTGCCGAGGCGTTGCGTTTGGTGGACCTAACGGATGTACCGCGCATCCTGCGCAGCTATCCGCACCAGCTTAGCGGCGGCCAGCAACAGCGTGTCCTTCTGGCTCTCGCCATGGCGGGTCAGCCAGATCTCTTGATCTTGGACGAGCCCACGACTGGCCTCGATGTCACCACAGAGGCACGCATCCTCGAGCTAATCGGCCGCATTCAGCGGGAGACCGGCACGTCCGTTCTTCTGATTACCCACAACCTGGGAATCGTGCGCCGGTTCTGCCGCCGAGTCGCTGTCATCTATGCCGGCGATATCGTCGAGATCGGCCCGGTCCAGGTAATCTTGACCCAGCCCGCGCATCCTTACACGCGCGCCCTTCTCGACTGCATTCCTCCGATCGACAGCCACATGACCCGGCAGAGGCTTCCGTCCATAGGCGGGGCGATACCCAACCGAACGGTCCTGCCTGCCGGCTGTCTCTTTGCGCCACGCTGCTTGAGGGCTACGGATGCGTGCCGCGAGCGTGTCCCCGAACTGCGAGCACTCGCCGTCGGGCGCCTCGCCCGGTGTGTTCATGCCGAGGACCAGCTGGCCTCAATGCCGTACCCGAAACGGAACCATCGCTTGAGCGAAACGGGTTCCAGTTTCGTACACTACCCGATCCCGCTGTTGGAAGTAGAGGATCTGGAGGTGACCTATCAGAGCGGCGGGCATCGCGTGAGCGCTGTCAACGCGATAGCTTTCTACTGCAATCGAGGCGAAGTGTTGGGCATCGTCGGCGAGAGCGGCTGCGGCAAGACCAGCCTTGCGCGTTGTATCGTCGGCCTCATCGAACCGAGCGGCGGCCGGATTGTCTTCGATGGACAGGAGATCACTGGACATGGGCTTCGCCGACCGCGGCTTCTGCACGGAAGAGTGCAGATGGTGTTTCAGAATCCGGAATCCTCGATCAATCCCCAGCACACGGTCGAGCAGTGCCTCCTGCGACCCTTAGTTCTCTTCGATCTGGTGGCGCGGAAGAGAAGGAGGGACCGGGTGGTCGAGTTGCTCGAATCGGTCCACCTCGGGAGCGAATACTTGGGGTGTTACCCGCACGAGTTATCCGGTGGCGAGCGCCAGCGTGTGGCGATCGCCCGGGCTCTTGCCGCCGAACCCGACCTGATCGTCTGTGATGAGCCAGTGTCCTCCCTCGACGTCTCTATCCAAGCCGGGGTGTTGAACCTGTTGTTGGAGTTGCAGCGGAAGAACGAGGTCAGCTTCGTGTTTATCAGCCATGACCTCAATGTCGTACGCCACGTAAGCAACAGAATCGCGGTGATGTACAACGGACGCATTTGCGAGGTGGGCACGCCCTCCGAGTTGTTAGCCCCGCCATACCATCCGTACACCGAGGCGCTCCTGGCGGCCGCGCCGATCGTCCAGGCCGGGGTTCGGCAGCGTAGGATCCTCTTGCCGGGGCGTCGGTCACGCGATCCGACCACCACGGATACGCCGGGCTGTCCATTCTCCGGCCGGTGTCCGCGCCAGGTGGGAGCGATTTGCGACCAGTCTGTGCCACCGGACAAATTTTCGCGCAGCAATCGCCACCTCTACTGTCATATTCCGTTGCAAGAGCTTGAATCCGTGGCGCCCGTCTTCGAACCTGTCGCTACGTGATCGGGGGTTCCTCTGGGCCTGCAGAAGGGAAACCAAGAGCATGGTGCGCGTGATTTCGATTGTCCGTGAGCGGCCCGTTGCGCAGATGCCGGTCGACCGCCCAGCCGCGCGTCGGCGCCCGGCCCCGGTCGGCGCCGCCCCGCATCAGCGCGACCGTCTCGCGCTCGTCGGCCACCGCCCCGCCGCCCTGGACCGAAGCGCTCGGCATCGAGCGAATCCTCTGTGGATACGACTCGGACAGCGTCGGGGAGGCCGCCGTCGAAGCCCTCGCCAGAAGCGACCCCAGGGTCCAGCGCCTCGGCCCCGCCGCCGCCAAGGATTGGAACGAGATGCTCCGCCAGGCCCGAAGCCGCTCACAACCGGACGGGCCTTGAACCGGCGCTGGCGGCCTGCTTCCCGCCGAACGCCATCCCCGCCAGGCGCCGTCCGCTCGAGTCCCCTGCCGGGAAAGAAACCCTGCTTGGAGAAAACCCCTGCCCGCAAAAACCGTTCCCCGAAACACCCTCCACGCAACCCGGCTTCTCCATAAGCCCCTACTCGGAAAAGAAATCCCCCGTTCCGCCAACGCCGTGCGCAGCCCTCCGAAAAAAGCGGCAAAGCGCGGGAAAATACCTCTCGCCTGCTACGAAATATTCCGGGAATCCTTGGTTGAAACATTCCAAAAAACAACAGCGGGGACATTGCTGCACCTCGCCCCTCTCGGTACCGACCTCACCTACTCGGCAGTTTGCGGACTAAAGGCTTGGATCCGGTGGGCCAATGCAGCTACGCGCACAGCTGTACGAACTGCCCCCGCGGATCAATCGCGGCTCTGGTCCTTCCAGGCCCGCGCCATCTTCGAAGTGGAGTGATCCTACGCTGACGCCCATCCACGCACCCTCGGTCAGATGGCAACCGGTTCCGGCAGGTCTTTCACCGCCGCCAACGTCGCCTATCGCCTGCTCGAGTTCGACGGCGCCAGGCGCATCCTGTTTCTGGTGGACCGGAGCAATCTGGGCCGCCAGACCGAGAGGTCATCGAAGCGACACAGGCGGCTGGCTAAGGGGCTCTGCCAGACCGGCGGCCGGAGGCTTCTTGAAGCGGGGCTTGACGGGCACCGCCATGGGAGGTCAAATCGTCGGTTGCCCAGCGTGCGGGAGGAGGCTGCAAATGGCTCCGACACGAAGGGATGTGTTGCAACTCAGCATCACGGCGGCGGCGGCGGCGCTGTTTCCCGCCGGTGCGGCCGGGGCCGCGAACGGCGTTGCGCAGGCCATCGCGGAGTTCACAAGGGGCGCAGAGCCTCTCGAAGGCGGTGTGCTGCTCGAGGCGCCGGAGATCGCCGACAACGGCGGTTCCGTACCGGTTCGGGTCGCTGCCGAGGGCGCCAGGCGAATCGCCTTGTTCGCCGACGGAAACCCGAATCCCGGCGTCGCCGTTTTTGCTTTCGGAAGGCTGATGACGCCCTCAGCCACGATTCGCATCCGGCTGGCCCGGAGCCAGAACGTGATTGCGGTGGCGGAGTTGGCGGACGGCACATTTCGCAAGACCTCCCAATCGATCGCGGTGACCGTCGGCGGCTGCGGGTGAGGAGCGGAGCATGGCGGAACCCAAGCCGCGCGTAAGGCTGCCGAAAACGACGGTGGCGGGCGTTCCCTTCACGGTCAAGACGCGGATAACACATCCGATGCATACGGGGCTGCGCTACGGTCCCGACGGGGAACGCGTGCCCCGCCAGATCATCAACCGCTTCGCGGTCCGCTTCAACGGCGAGGTGGTGATATCCGTCGGTCTGGAACCGGCGGTCTCGGCCGATCCCTACATCCAATTCGAGATGGCCGTCCTGGAGTCGGGCCTTCTGGAATTCGAATGGGTGGACGATGACGGCTCGGTTTACGGCCTTCGCAAGCGGATCGACGTCGACTAGAGCCACCGTGCGACGCGGGCCCTGGACGGTTGACCTCGCGGCACGTGCCGCTTCCATCTTGCTTGCTGCAGCGCTGCTGGCAATTCTCCCTGCCGCCGGCGCATGGAGCGCCGATGCCGGGCGCGGCAAAGAACTCTACGTCGAATGTAAACGCTGCCACCAAGTGGGCAGCGGCGCAGAACATCGGATCGGCCCCCATCTCAACGATGTCTTCGGCCGCGCGTCCGGCTCGCTTGGGGACTATCGTTACTCTCTGGCGATGAACGCTGCCGGGTCTGGCGGCCTGGTTTGGACCGAGGCGACGCTGGGCACATTCCTCTCCGATCCGCGCGCGCTCGTGCCGGGCACGCGCATGAGTTTCGCGGGCATGACAGAGGCGGACGACAGGGCCGACCTGCTGACATGGCTGCGCGGCTTTTCCGGCGCCCGCTCCGATCTTCCTCCTGCGGAGCCGACCGCCACGCCCGAGGAATTCGGCCTCGACCCGCAGCTCCTCACCATACGGGGAGACCCCGAATACGGCGCCTATCTCGCGAGCCAATGCACCACCTGCCACCTGACGAACGGGGCCGATGAAGGCATCCCCTCGATAACGGGATGGCCGTCCGACGACTTCGTGATAGCCATGCAAGCTTACAAGCGCGGCAAGAGGGTCCATCCTGCCATGCAGCTTGTCGCCGGCCAACTGTCGGACGAGGAGATTGCGGCCCTTGCTGCGCATTACCGCAAGGTGGAAGACGAACCGTGAACCAAGGAAGACGCTCTATGAACCAACAGGACGGAAACAGCGGACTGAGCCGACGCGGGTGACTTGCATCCGCGGTTGCGGCGTCGACGGCGCTGTCGGCGCCGGCGGTTTTCGCGTAGTGCCGCCCGCGCCGTCCTCGTCATCATTGGATTCTCTTATTGGAAAGCGCTAAATTCTCTATCGGAAATATGTTATCTTTTCATGAATAGTTCCCGCATCTAGTGGGGGCCTGATGGTGTCGCGGAGGACGGGCGCCAGCGAGTTCAACCAAACGTCCTCGAGGAGGGTCGGCAGATGAGCGACAGGCAAGACAGGGCCGGAAGACGGGAGCGAAACGGAGACAACGAACTGAGCCGGCGCGGCTTCCTCGCATCCACGGCTGCGGCGTCGGCGGCGTTGTCGGCGCCGGTGGTGCTCGCACAGGGCCGCCCGCGCGTCGCGGTCGTGGGCGGCGGCGCCGGCGGCGCGACGGTGGCACGCTACATCGCCAAGGATTCGGATGGCGCTGTGGATGTGACGCTCGTGGAGCCGAGCCGCGCTTACTATTCCTGCTTCTTCTCGAATCTCTATATCGGCGGCTTCCGCGACTTCGCTTCAATCGGACACAGCTACGGCGCCCTTGCCGCAAAGCACGGGATCAACGTCGTGCACGACTGGGCGGTCTCCGTCGACCGCGACAAGCGGAGCGTGGGGCTCGCAGGTGGGGCTAGCCTCGCCTACGACCGCCTCGTCCTGTCGCCAGGCATCGACTTCCGGCCAGGGTCCGTTCCAGGATGGGATCTGTCGCAGCAGAACCGCATGCCGCACGCCTACAAGGCCGGCTCGCAAACCCAGCTTCTCAAGACGCAAATCGAGGCCATGCGGCAAGGCGGCGTCTATTGCATGATCGCCCCGCCAAACCCGTTCCGCTGCCCTCCGGGGCCTTATGAGCGGATCTCGATGGTGGCCCATATCCTGAAACAGGCCAATCCGACGGCAAAAATTCTGATCATCGATCCCAAGGAAAAATTCTCCAAGCAGGGGCTGTTCGAGGACGGCTGGCAGCGCCATTACCCTGGCATGATTGAGCGTATCGGCCCGGATTTCGGCGGGGACCGCGTCGAGGTGCGGCCCGCCGCCATGGAGGTGGTGGTCGACGGCGAGGTAATGAAGGTGGATGTCTGCAATGTCATCCCCGCGCAGCAGGCGGGGCGCATCGCGGCGCTTGCGGACATCACCGACGAGGCCGGCTGGGCACCCGTGGTAGCGCACACCATGCAGAGCCGGGCAGACGCCAATATCCATGTGCTGGGCGACGCTTCGCTGCAGGGAGACATGCCGAAGTCGGGTTTCTCCGCCAACAGCCAAGCGAAGGTCTGCGCCATGGCGGTGCGAGGAGCGCTCACCGGCTCGACGGTGTTTCCGGCACGCTACTCCAACACCTGCTGGTCGCTCATCGGCACCGACGATGGCGTCAAGGTCGGTGCCTCCTACGAAGCGACCGACGAGAAGATCGCCAAGATCGACGGCTTCATTTCCCAGACCGGGGAAAGCGCGGAGATCCGCAAAGCGACCTATGAGGAGTCGCTCGGCTGGTATGCCGCCATTTCCAGGGACATATTCGGCTGACCTCGCTGACAGTGTTTCCGCTCCAAGCGGAAACACTGTCGCGGCCGCCCCGCACTACCGACCGGCGAGGATCAACCCAACGGCTCTCGCCGAAACTGCTATGGCGGCGAGCGCGAGCAGAGCGGCAAGGCTTGCAGTCGAGACGCCGGAAAGGCCGGCGCCGACCGAGCAACCGCCCGCCAGCACGCCGCCCACGCCCATCATCACGGCGCCGGCAAGGTAACGCCCGGTCTGCCGCGGCCCTTCCAGGCTTTCCCAGCAGAACTCGCCGGCCGCAAGCGCCGCGATCAAGCTACCGACAATGACGCCCGCCGCTAGGCCGGTGCCGAAGCCGGCCGAAATAGCCGTTGCCGCCACGGCCCAGAACAACGTGGCGGCAATTGGCCCCGTGAATCCCAAAGACTGTAAGGGAAGCGGATCGAAATCGTCCTGGAGCAGGAACCCCGTGCCGACCCAGCCGAGCGGCACCAGCAGCCCAATCGCGCCCGCCATCGCCAGATGGAAGACCGGCGCACGGGAGTAAAGCGCGAAGAGCGCCGCGGCAAGCGCAAGGCCAAGCGGCCAAACTTCGCCACCGGGCAGCGCCGTGAGCGCAGCCACCCCTCCGCCATGGACGGTGGCAGCGCCGAGCGCCTCGCGCAGCGGCGCCAATGCGCCCTTCATCGCCGCGTGGGCCGTGACGGCAAAGACGACCAGAACAAGCAGGGCGCGCAAATTGCCGGCGCCGGCCAGCACCGTAAGGCGTGAAACGCAGCCCCCCGCCAGCACCATGCCGGCCCCGAAAAGCGCGCCGCCCAGCAGCACGGAAGCGATCGGCAGGTCGGACGCGAGAAACCGGTGCGATTCGAAGGAAATCACGCCGCCGGCAACCGCCAGCCGGGTTCCGGCAATCGCCGACGCCAGCGCCATCGCCCAGGCGCCCAGCGCCGGCCGACGATCGCGCCACGGTCCGACCAAGCTGCGGCGCAGGCATAACGCGCTGCGCTGCGCCAACGCGCCATAGGCGCAACCGAGCGCCAGACCCAGCACGACGGAGGCCGTAAGCGGCGTCAATTCCTCGAAACCCAATTCCTCGAACACGGGAAACTGCCTCCTTCAGGCTGTACCACCGTACTCTGTAGCGCGACAACGACGATTAAGCAGAATGTCGGCTAGGGAACGGTTGTCAATTGGGTAGACATTCCGAATTGCATTTTGCCTCCCGGGCGCTTTCTAGCGCGGCGCCAATGCATTTAGATAGTCTTTCGTCGAAGAGGCCAATGCCAGAGAAGTACAAGAATCAGAGAAAATTCCAACTTTTCGATAATTTCAGGGCGAAGAATTGGTCGGTTCGCCGCGCGAGTGCGGAAACGCGGTTAAAGGATCGGACGGATAGCTGGATGGAGCAAAGGGACTGAGTGGCTCGGTCGGAACAGCTAAACTGCTGATGCCGGAGGCGGTCGGACCTGTTTGCGGGGTAACATCGGTTAAAGGTCGGTGGTCTTCTAGCTTGAAGTTCTGAGCGGTTTCTGCCGCTGATTTGGCTGCAACCCATTGCAGCCCTGAATGATTTCCGACTGAATGCGGCGCCGGAGACGCCCGTTGTGTAGGCACGATTATGTCCGCCTAGCGAACTCGACACTGCTGCATGCAGGCATTGAATGCCATAAATGGTGGCTGTAGCAGCAAGAAACGCTGCGCTATAGGCACTAGATGGAGCCGCCTCATGGGCAGCGTGCATATTGCCGTCATTGCCAGCAAGCAGGGCGGCAAGACCTTCCACTCCAAGCTTCTTTGGTCCGGCCGTAGAGGTGGTTCGAACCCCGTACATGGCCGATCGCGCTGATCGGCGAGGGAACCGATTGCGAATACCGGCCGTTCGGACGCTGCACGCCGCCCGGCGGCGTTCGAGAATCGCCGCGAACCGCCGAGTGATGTGAAGCTCCCCGGGGGCATGCCGGTCTTTGTCTTGGGCTTATGTGCATGACATTGTGTCGCGTGTGATGGCGTCGAAGGCGGCAGCAAGAATTTCGTCGGAAACCGTCTCAAGCACGGAGAAATGCACTGGACCGCCAGCGGGGCCACCGCCATCACCGCATTTTGCTGTTCCGTTCCGAGCAACTACCGAGGCGACTTCCAGGAGCGCCGCGCAATCGGAGAATGAACGTGATCGTACAAACCGGACATGCGCCCACGCCCCCTCGCCGCGCGACTCGGATTCTGGTCGGCGAGCGCTTAGCATTGGCGTGGCGTGTACTGTGCGGATTGGCGAAGGGAAACGGCGTTCCATGTCCTATACCTGGCGGCGCCTGCGCAGAGACCCGCTTGCGTTGGCCGGCCTCGTGACCATCGCGATCGTTACAGCAGCGGCGGTCAGTGCGCCCATCATCGCGCCCTTCGACCCGAGGCAGCAGTTTTTTGACGGTCTGACCCTGCAGGGTGCGCCGCTGCCCCCGGGTGAGCAGTTTTTCCTGGGCACGGATCTGCTGGGTCGAGACCTCTTTTCGCGCTTGCTGTATGGCGCGCGAACTTCAATGATTATCGGTGTGGTCGCGAACGGTGCGGCGGTGACACTGGGTACGCTGCTCGGCGTCACTGCCGGCTACGTACAGGGCTGGGCGGGCGCTGCTATCATGCGTTTCACCGACCTCATGATGGCATTTCCCGCGCTACTGCTGGCGATTGCGTTGGCAGCCATCTTTACACCGTCCTTGTGGATCGTCGCCATGGTGATCGCACTGGTGAACTGGGTTCAGATCGCCCGGGTTATCTATACCGAGACGACAGCGCTCGCGGTGCGGGAGTATATTGAAGCCGCGCGTGCCCTTGGCGCGGCCTGGCCTCGAATTCTGTTCCTGCACATCCTGCCCCACTTGATTCCAACCATTCTGGTGTGGGCAACCCTGGGAATCGCCACCACCGTGCTGCTGGAAGCCACGTTGTCATTCTTGGGCATCGGCGTTCAGCCACCTACGCCGTCTTGGGGCGGGATAATATTCGAGAGCCAATCCTATTTTCTCACCGCTCCTTGGCTGGTGTTCTTTCCCGGCGTCGCGATCATGGCGCTGGCGCTCGCTTTCAATCTTGTTGGCGATGCGTTGCGCGACGCCCTCGACCCGACGCAAAGAGGCCGCTGATGCTGCGCTACCTGGCCCGCCGGCTCGCCGCCTCAGTGCTGATCCTCATCGGCATTTCGGTGATTACGTTCGGCCTTACCTTTCTCATCCCCGCCGACCCGGTGCGCATGATTGCCGGGAGGAGCGCCACCCCGCAGACCATCGAAAGCATCCGCCATCAGCTCGGCCTCGATCAGCCCATCCCGGTTCAATATTTCCGATACGTCACCAAACTGACGCAGGGCGACCTCGGCCGCTCCTATGTGCAGAAAGCGAATGTCTCCGAGTTGATTGCAAGCCGCCTGCCGGCCACGCTTCTGCTCATGGCCGGCGCCATTTTCTTCGAAATCCTGATCGGACTGCCGACCGGAATTATGGCCGCGACACGCAGGGGACGATTGCTCGACCGGGGAGTCATGATTTTCTCCTTTGCCGGCGTGTCAACGCCCCAATTCGTCGTCGGCCTGTTGCTGCTCTACGTCTTCGCCAACCTGCTCGGCTGGTTTCCCCTCAGCGGCTTCGGAACCCTCGGCCACTTGGTCCTGCCTGCGCTCACCCTCGGAATCGCAGGCGGCGGCTGGTACTCGCGCATGATGCGTTCCAGCATGGTGGAGGTCCTGCGCCACGACTATATCCGAACCGCCCGCGCCAAGGGCCTCAGCGGCCCGAAGGTTATTTTCGTGCACGCGCTGCGAAACGCCATTCTGCCGGTGATCGCCATGGTCGGACTCGATATCGGCATTTTCATGAGCGGCGCAGTCGTCGTGGAGTCGGTATTTGGTTGGCCGGGTATCGGGCAGTTAGCGTGGATGGCCATCCAGCGAATCGACATTCCCGTGATCATGGGTGTCACCTTGGTCGCGGCCGTCGCCATCGTGATCGGGAACCTGCTAGCCGATCTTGTCGTTCCGCTAATTGATCCGCGCATCCGATTGCGCTGAAGCACTTAATTCAGCCGGAAGGCAATCCAATGAAGTCGCACGCATTCAGTGGAGCTGCGCCCGTCCTGGTTTCCACGCGTTGCGAACTTTCGCATGCGCTGCGCCTGAAACACGGCTTCGGCGGCTCACTACCGGCCAACCGCCAAAACGAGACCAATGAATTCGAATCGAAAATCGTGCCGGGCTGCCAGTATTGATTCCATAGGGGATTATATAAGTGCCTGTGCAAAAAGGTCGAATTGCGTTACATATCAATAGGTTGTGGTCGGTTTTGGGTTGCGAAGATTGGTAACCGTTCGGTTTTAGGGTGATGTCGGAGTGTATTCAGCGGTTCAGAATTCGTTTCCAGTCTTTTCGGAGGGGGCGCAGCCAGATTTCCTTTTTGGGCAAGGCATATTTTTTTTGGGTGTCGTAGCGTCCGCGGCCCTGGGTGGTTCCGACATGGATCCATCCGGCGGCGCGGTAGGCGGTTCCGGCGAATCGCGGGGTCTCGATGAAGGTTTCGACGAGGACGGGGTTGATGTTGTACTGGCGCTTCCAGTCCTCTGGCAGGCGCTGTCGGGCGCTGGCGAGGATGTGGGAGGCGAGGTTTGGGATGCGGATCCAGGGCAGGATGAGGAACCTTGCATTGTCGCACAGGAGCGGGAGGTTTTTCTCGCGGGTTTGCGGGGACCATCCGATGAAGCGGTCGCGCGGGGCGGTTTTCCATGCCGCGGTGGAGAAGCCGAGCATGGCGAGCGGCGCTCCGTCGCGGTCGTGGACGGCGTAGCGCATCTGGGCGCCGACCAGGGTCTTGTAGCCGAGATAGTGATAGCGTTCGATGAACTCGTTCCACAGGCGGCTGGCGCGGGGGCCGGCGCCGGTGACCGGGACGAAGCGCAGCGGACGGACCGCTTCGAGGGTGGCGGGGGGCGGGAACAGCGGCGGGTCGGTGGCCGCGGTGAAGGGGACCGGCTTGCGCCTGGCGCGCTTGCGGCTTTTCGCCGGCGGCAGGACGATCACCCCGTCGCGATGCATTTTCAGCATGGTGACCTTGGCCATCATGTGCTTGAGGCCGCCATCCGGCTTGCGCCAGCCGATGCGGCGGCAGAACTCCTGGGCCAGCCGGCTGCGGTTCAAGGCCGGCGGCCCGGCGATCATGGCGCGCAGCAGTGCCATCTCCTGGGCGCTGAAATCGCGCCCGTAGTAGCGGCATTCGACCTCACCGGTCATGGCGGTTCTTGCAGCCTGCGCCTTCGCTCTTCGCTCATCGTTCAGGGAAGCCAGGTCGCCAGGTGTGCGTGCTCACATAGATTGATTCCGGATCGGGCCGATCCGATCAGATTCCGTGCATGAATGTCGATCGGTTCCCCCGGGGAGCTTGCACAAGCATCCCCGGGGGGTTTGTCTCTCTTGTTATCCAGCAGGAGAGACCAATCAATGTTGCACGGAATCCTCGTCGGCGCCAGTGAGTGGGCGCTTTTCACCCGGATTGACGCGTCGATCGCGGAGGCGTTTCGCGAGGCGGGCTGCGGCCGCTGCGGGGGGCGGCTTGACGTTGCGGATTATGCGCGCAAGCCCCGTGGCCTCGGTTTCCGCCGGGGTGAGGGCTTCACGCGGTTCAGCTTCTGCTGCGGTTCGGAGGGCTGCCGGCGGCGGTCGACGCCGCCCTCGGTGCGCTATTTCGGTTCGCGGGTTTACGCCTCCGGATGCTTTCCGGTGGTTTCGGCGCTTTCCGGCGGTTGCAGCGCGGCGGCGGCGCGCAAGCTGCGCATGCGGCTCGGCATCGCCCGGCGGACGCTTCGACGGTGGCGGCGCGAGGCGTTCCCGCGGACGCCGCAATGGATCTCGCGGCAAGGCGGGTTGGCACGGCCTCCGGCGGGCGATGCGCTTCCGGCTTCGCTGCGGGCGTTGTTCGGCGTTGCGGGGGACCGCGGCGGGTTGCTGCGGGCGCTCCGGTGGCTGTTGCCGTGGCGCTGCGCGAGGGATCGACATGAAACCACACCGCGTCGAGCGAAATCCCCACCCACAGCCAGGCGCGGCGCGAGGCGCCCGCCTCGCCGAGCGCCTGGATCCGCCAGCTGGTCTCGCCGCCCTGGCGCAACCGTTCTGCCGCGCCAGGATCGCTTCCGAAAGCGGCGCGAACAGCGGCAGGAAACGGAGGATGCTGCTTGCCAGGGTCCCCGCTGACAGCCGCAGTCCTTGCTCGCTCATCCATGCCGCGATCCGGTTGACCGGCCGGAAACAGGCATAGCACTCGTACAGGAAGCGCGCCCAGAAGCTGACGCCGTGCGGCGTGTTCGCGAACAGCCGCGCTACCGGCGGCGCCGTCCTTGGCCTCGGGGCGGTCACCGGCAACGAGATGCTGGGCATGCTGGACTGGCTGCGGGCCCGCCAGCGCTGGATCGAGCGCAGTCTCGCCGCCCGGCACCTCCGGGACGGGACGCTCCTCTTGTATGACGTGACTTCGAGTTTTCTGGAGGGACGCTGCTGTCCGCTTGCCGGGTTCGGCCACAACCGTGACGGAAAGAAGGGCAAGAAGCGGATCGTCTACGGGCTGCTGTGCGCCGCCGACGGCTGCCCGGTGGCGGTGGAGGTGTTCGCAGGCGGTACCGGAGATCCGGCGACCGTCGCCGTCCAGGTGGCGAAGGTCAAGCAGCGGTTCGGGCTCTCCCGCATCGCCTTTGTCGGCGATCGCGGCATGGTGACGGCGGCGCGCATCCGCGACGACCTGCTTCCGGCCGGGCTGGACTGGATCTCGGCGCTGCGCACGCCTCACATCCGCCAACTGACGCCCGCCCTGCGTCTCCGGCCGCCCCAACCCCGTGTGTCATCCTGATTGTCGCGGGTGTCGCATCTTGATTGTCGCGCAGCACGCGCAAGCGGAAGGATCTGCTGCGGGCCACCAAACGCGTCCCGGAAGACATCGCCAAGGCCGTCCGCAGCCCGCGCGCGCGCTTGCATGGACGCGACGCGATCAACCGCCGGGTCGGCCGGGACATCAACCGCCGCAAGGTGGCCAGGCACTTCGACATCGAGATCTCGGATGCCCACATCGCCTGGACGCGCAACGCGGAGCGGATCGCCGACGAAGCACGCCTCGACGGCGTCTACGTGATCCGCACCAGCCTCGAGGCCGGCGCCCTCGCCGCGCCGGAGGCGGTGGAGGCCTATAAATCGTTGTCCACGGTGGAACGCGCGTTCCGAGGGATGAAATCCAACCTCGACGTGCGCCCGGTTTACGTCTACAGCGAGGATCACGTCCGCGCCCACGTCTTCCTGTGCATGCTGGCCTGGCACGTCGAATGGCGCATGCGCAAGCGCCTCGCCCCGATCCTGTTCGAGGACGACGACCGCGACGGCGCAAGACGGAAGCGAGCTTCCCCGGTCGCGAAGTCCGACGTCTCCGACCGCGCCAGGTTCAAAGCCGCCACAAAGGAAAACCCGGAAGGTCTGCCGGTGCACAGCATGGAGACGCTGTTGTCGGACCTCGCCACGCTGACCCGCAATGAAGTGACGCTGTCGGCGAACCCGGATCTGGCGTTCCCGCTGCTCGCCGAACCGACGGAACTGCAAGCCAAAACGTTCGAACTCCTGCAAATCGACCCGACCAAACCGACTCCATGAGCGGGGCAGTTTGAATCCTGCCTAAGCATCTGTTTGGCAAAGGATATATGCGAATTGACCCCATGAAGCTCCGACTAAAGTAACAATATCCTTGTATTGGCGCTTCGGCGCCTCTATACTCCGTTGTTCTGGAAACAAGGCTGAAAGTGCCGGCTCCGGTGATACGTCTTGCAGCGGGTATTGGTCCGTTCACGGGTGGGAAATGGCGGGAAACCGCTTCCCGTGGCGCCGGCAAGGGGAAGGCGAAGGATGGGGGTTGCCCCGCCTCGGCGTGGAACAGTGTCGGGAGCCCATTGTGACTCTCGTATATAAGTCCCAGAAACAGACTATTCTCGGCGGCAAGTTTGACGCACTGGACAGCCAGTGCCCGCAGGAGGCCATTTCGGCTCACGAATTGTTTGCCATGACCCGGCGAAAACGAAGGACCGATCCACTGAGGCCAACCGGCCAGACGGCTTCGAGACCGAATCCTACCCATGAACGCGAGTCCCGGCCCACCGATCGAGTGGTCCTCCCGCGACGAACCTGCGGCGGCTGGCATGAAGGCCACGGCACTTGCCACCCGGACCGGCGCCCGTGACCGGGGCATGGCGCCCATGCCAGTGCCGGATGGACGGATGCAAATCGTTGACGATCCGGACTCGCTCGCCATCGACGGCTCGAACCCGGACGACGGCGGCGGAATCAGCAGGGCGACGAGAGACTCCCGGGCCGAACCACCGAGGCTGGCGGCGCGGGCAGCGTTGGCCCGCCGAGTTGCCCTTACGGATTCGGAGCAAGACCGGCAACATTGCCGCGGAGGATGCGCCTCGACTCTCCATGTCCAACAGCGTGCGCCTCGCCGCGCATTTGGAGCATGCCCGTTAAGGGTGCTTCCCGGCGGCCTGGTTCGTGTTCCCGCTCACTACGAGGAGATGCGAAGAAACGATGCCGAAAAACTGCAACCACACGATTCACCGGGAGCACAGCCACTACGGCTGGGACAACTCCCTTACGCCGCGGCTCAGCATTGTCCCCGGCGAGTCGGTCGAGTTCGAGACCGTAGATTCCTCGGGCGGGCAACTCGGGGCGGAGGCGACGCTGGAAGACGTCGGGAACCTGGATTTCAGCAAGGTAAATCCGGTCTCCGGCCCCGTCCAGATTGACGGGGCCGAACCCGGCGATGCGCTCAAGGTCACGCTGCTGGCCTTCGAACCCTCGGGATGGGGCTGGACGGCCTGTATTCCCGGCTTCGGCCTGCTCGCCGACCAGTTTCCAAATCCGGCGCTCGTCCATTGGACATACGACCCAGGGGCTCTTTCTCCGGCGCTCTATGCGCCGGGCGGCCGAGTTCCGCTGAAACCCTTCTGCGGCACCATCGGCGTGGCGCCGGCTGAGGCGGGCCTGCACAGCATTGTTCCGCCACGCCGGGTTGGCGGCAACATGGACATCCGCGACATTTCGGCGGGCACCGAACTCTACCTTCCCGTGGAGGTCGCGGGGGCGCTGTTCTCTGTCGGCGATACCCATGCGGCGCAAGGCGACGGCGAAGTCTGTGGCACAGCGATCGAAAGCCCGATGAAAATCGCCGCCAAGTTCGAGCTGGTCAAGGAAGCCAATCTCAGCTTTCCCCGTTTCACCACGGCGGGGCCGGTCAGCCGCCACCTTGACAAGGGAGGTTACGAGGTCACTACAGGCATCGGGCCCGACCTCTTCGAGGGCGCACGAACGGCCGTGTCTGGCATGATCGATCTGCTCACCACCCGCCACGGACTGGCGGCAGAAGAGGCTTACATGTTGTGCAGCGTCGCGGCGGACCTGCGTATTAGCGAGATCGTCGACCAGCCAAACTGGGTGGTGTCGCTCTACTTCCCGCGCATCGTGTTCGAATGAATCCGTCGGATGCGCGAGCCGAGCTGTCGGCGCCGGCATCCGGCTCGAAGCGCTCGCCATCTGACCGTGTGGCTCCACTCTTGGAGCTCGAGAACCTGTCGGCCAGCTTCTCCACCGAGGAAGGCCGCGTGCGCGTCGTCGACGAAGTTTCGTTTTCCGTGCCCGCAGGACGCACGGTCGGCTTGGTCGGTGAGTCCGGGTGCGGCAAGAGCGTCACCGCTATGACCATTCTGAGGCTGCTGCCCTCGCCGCCCAGCCATATCGATGGCGGACGAATCCTGTTCGACGGCCAGGATCTTGCCCGGCTCAGCGAGAACAAGCTTCGGCGCGTGCGCGGCAACCGCATCGGCATGATTTTCCAGGAGCCGATGACCAGCCTCAATCCGACCCTGAGCATCGGCTTCCAGACAGCTGAAGTATTGCGCCTGCATCGCGGACTTGGCAGCGACAGCGCCCGGCAGACGGCGGTGGAAGTCCTTCGCCAAGTGGGTGTTGGTGCGCCCGAGCGTCGAATCGATCAATTCCCCCACCAGCTTTCCGGAGGCCTGCGCCAGCGTGTCATGATCGCGATGGCCTTGATCTGCAATCCAGCCTTGTTGATTGCCGATGAACCGACTACCGCACTCGACGTAACCATCCAGGCGCAAATCCTCGATTTGCTGCGCTCGTTACAGCGCGACCTTGCCATGGCTATCCTGCTGATCACCCACGACCTCGGCGTCGTCGCGGAGATTTGCGACGAAGTCGTGGTCATGTACGCAGGCCGCATTGTCGAGCGGGCCCAAGTTCGGCAGCTTTTCCGGGCACCCCGCCACCCCTATTCCCACGGACTGCTCCAGGCGCTGCCCAAGCTGGGTCGCCGCGGTCGGAAGCTATCCAGCATCCCCGGAATGGTGCCGCCACCCGGCGCCCGGGGGACAGGCTGCGCATTCGCCGAACGCTGTTCGCGTGCATTGGCGCGCTGCCACGGCGAAACGCCGCCGATCGTTGCGCAGCGGGACAATCACTTCGTGGCTTGCTGGAATCCAATCACATGAGCACCGCTAGCCTGAAGGGCCGACCCATACTCGAAGTCGAAGGGCTGACCAAACATTTTCAGTCGAGGGACGGGGTTGGCGCCGTTCAGGCGGTAAGCGAAGTGAGTCTCCATCTGGAACGCGGCGAAACGCTCGGAATTGTCGGCGAATCCGGCTGTGGGAAGTCGACCCTGGCGCGGCTTATCCTGCGGCTGATCGAGCCAACCGCAGGCGCTGTACGCTTTGCGGGAGAAGACTTGCTCACCCTGCCACTCGCGGATTTACGGATTCGGCGACGCGACATGCAGCTCATATTCCAGGATCCCTACGCCTCTCTCGATCCTCGCCTGACGGTCGGCGCCATCGTCGGTGAACCGCTGGCCATTCACGGGATTGGCGACCGCAAGAAGCGCCGCAAGCGAGTCGCCGACCTCCTGCGAACTGTCGGACTGGACGCCGACGCGATCACCCGCTATCCGCACGAATTCTCCGGGGGCCAGCGTCAGCGCATCGGCATCGCCCGGGCCATCGCACTGGAGCCCAAGCTGATTATCGCGGATGAGCCCGTCTCGGCGCTTGACGTGTCCATCCAGTCCCAGATTCTGGAGCTGTTACTTAGTCTCAAGAAACGTCTTTCCCTCTCCTACATTTTCATTTCCCACGACTTGGCGGTAGTCGAGCATGTGAGCGATCGGGTGGCGGTGATGTATCTCGGACGAATTGTCGAGACAACGGACACAGAGAGCCTTTTCTGCCATCCGGCCCACCCCTATACCGAGGCGCTGATCTCCGCGGTGCCGCAGCCCGACCCCAATCAGGACCGCGCTCGAATTGTGCTGTCAGGCGACATTCCGAATCCCGAGAGTCCGCCCGCGGGTTGCCCCTTTCACCCGCGCTGCCCGAAAGCAATGGCGGCCTGTCCAGCCTCACTGCCGCCCGACAAAGCCATCGGCGATCGTGCGCGGCCGCACCTGGTTGCCTGTCACCTTCATTGACCGGAAAGATACCCATAGAGAACTCGCCGCGACATTCGGAGCGAAGCGATCGGAACGGGCACGCAGGCAGATCGCCAGTTTCTGCTTCCGGAGCGCGAACGAACGCGACGGAAGCTGCCATGATGGATGGTTTCGCATGTTCGGTCACCGTTCGATCTTCTGCCGGATCCTACCAGGCGATGCGGGAAAGCCACTGTTGGACCGCTTCGTCGACGGCCTCCCGGACGGCAAGCGCCTGCGAAATGGCCGGCGCGACTGCTCGTTCCATGCGAACCCCCTGAGATCCGTGCCCCGGGAACAGAAATTCAATCTACGTGTTTCAAACCCTGTCCCGGCGAACACCGGGCAGATTGGAGACCGGCCGCAATCCAAGGAAATGGCGCGGTTCGATACAAAAGGAGCAGGACCATTGGCAGGCGCTCACGACGGGTTGGCGGAATGGTCTTCCCGGCAATTTTCCTTAACTGGACACGAGCAGGCGTCCCGCCCGCTGGGGGACTCCCGCACGAATCCTGCACGACCCTGCGGCGATTTCTGGAAATCCTCGAGAATATCTTGTTCCGGAACACGCGTTGTTTCCTGTACATGCCGAATGCTGGCCAACGCGGCCTGGCCAATGCAAGGTAGAGGGCCGGCGGGATTCCTTCGCCGAACGCCTGCCTCCGCATCATGCCTCCCTGTGACTCGACCCTGCGGCGGCGCGTGCTTCCGTTCCCTCAATTGCTTTCAGTCCAACCAATCGAGATCGGATGGATGGACGCTCTTGAGCATCGAAGTCAATGACGATTCTTTGCGATCTCGCGCCTGATCATGACAACGGCGTCCATGATCTCCGCAGGCAAGGGATCGAGACTCGCGCCCAGCTCCGCCCTTGCCGCATGCCAGAGTGGCTCCATCGTTTCGATCAATCCCGTTTCCTCCATTGTCCGCTTGACCCGTGGCCCATGACCGGCCAGGACGGCACGGAACAATGATTGCGTCAATCCGGGATGTTCCTGTTCCTGGAATTCGCTGCCACCGATACGGAGAGCGCGTTCGAGTGCGTCAAGCGCTCCCTTCCAATCGCCGCGGCGAGCCAGGATATCGGAGAGCGTATGAAATGCGCCTGCGTGATCCGGCGCCAATTCCACGGCGCAACGCGCATGGTTTTCAGCTTCCTCCAAACGCCCGGCATCACTTTGAAGAAGAATCGCTTCCGCCAAGACACGCCGCGGTTCATGTCGTTTCGGCTGGTTATTGATTGCCCTTGCGCAGACTGCTTCGGCTTCGGTCCAATTTCCAAATCGGCCCAATTGGCAACTTCCCGCAGCAAGCACCCTGGCGAGGATCTCTCGCACCTCCTGCGGATCGTCTGAACGAACATAGTCAGGAACGGAAAGCCAGAAGGCGCAGAGGCCTTCGCGTTGCGCCGGCTTTTGGAAAGCGACGGCCATTTGAATCAACGCATGGATGGCGAACAGGCGTACGTTCAGCGCATCACCTACGCGGACGTGTTCGACTACCCGCTCCCAAGCAGCTGCCGCCCCTTCCTGGCGACCCGACTGGTCGAGCGCACGACCCCCCTTGGCGCATAGCGATTCTGCAGCCAAGCGGCGTATCCCCTGTGGATCATCCGTTCGTACATACTCGATAACCCGTTCCAAGGCGGCCATCGCCTCTTCATGCCGGTCGAGCCTGCCGAGAGCATCACCCTTGGCTCTTGGCGACTCGCCTGCCACCTGGCGCATGTCCGGCGGATCATCTGCGCGCACATAGCCAGTAGTTTGTTCCCAAGCAGCGATCGCTTCTTCCTGCCGTTCCAGTCTGGCGAGAACAGCGCCTTGAAGTCTGCAAAGCGAGGAACCCGCGTGGCGCAAGTATGCTTCGTCGTTCTGCTTGATGATCCTTGGAGCTTCTTCCAGGGCGGCGGCAGCGGATTCGTGCTGATCCAGTTCCAAGGAGGCAATGCCGATGCCTGCAAGCGCCAAAACGGCCAGGTAGCGCACCTCGATTGCATCGTCAGGACCCGCGCAGGCCGGGACGCGCGCAAAGGCGGCAATGGCCATTTCGAAGCGTTCCTGCCGAAACTGCGTGCAGCCCAGCACGAACCAGGCGCCTGCGTCCTTCGGTTCATTCTCGATCGCAGTCCTGCACGCCTCTTCTGCTTCCGCATAACGCCCACTGCGAAGCAACGTATGACTCCGTTTCATCTAGCCGGCGAGATTGCCAGAAGTCGACGAAGGATTGCCTCTAAACGCCCCAAGAATGTCCCCAATTACCGGTGCGGTCGGGCCAATCGTCTTGTCGGCAGATCCGAGCGCTTGCCGCAGCCAGCCCTCTTGCCCTTCGTGATTCTCGTCCCGCGAAACGCACCTGGCCGGGGCGTCGAGCCAAGCGGGCGTATCTTCCGCATGTAAGTTCTTTGCGCGTAGCGCTGCCAACTCCACCGAATGGACTTCCCGCATGTCAGGGGAACCCGGCAAACCCTGAAGAAATGCGGCAAGCCGCGCCAGGCGATCTCGACCGGTTCGGGAGAATCGCAGCAGATGGTAGGTGTTCAAGAACCGATCGCCAACCTCGTATCGCATCCGTTTTTCGTCCGGCAGCCGGACCTCTCTTGCGTAGCCTTTCTCCAGAAGCTGTTTGAGTTGGGCGCTTGCATGGGAAGAACTCAACTTCGCCACATCGGCCACTTCCCGCGCCAGCATGGGCCTCCATCCCACCGCGAGACAGTGAAATACCCTTCGGGCCTGGACCGGCAATTGTTCGATCCTGGCCTTGAAATACGGGGTTTGCGCGTCGATGAGCCGCTCCAAGTCTTCGAAGGCGGAGCCAAGCGGCGACTCGATCAGCATCCGGCAAGCAAGCGCAAAAAGCCGCGGGTTGCCGCCGGTCAGCCGGCGCACGGTCTCCAGCCGACCGTGCTCGCGACCCAAGGCCTCCAGATATTCCGGCGGTCCCTCGCAATTCGCGATCATCGCAAGCATCTGGAGAGTCTCCTCCTTCCCGAGGCCTACGAGAAGGAAGAGCCGGAAGAACTCGTAGAGCGGCTCGCCATGGCTGCGGATTGCGGCAAAGACAGTGTTGGCGGAGCCGACCAGCAGGATTTCCGGACGCTCCATCAGACTGGCGCGGAGCGCATGAATCATGCGCTCGTCCCCTATCTGTTCGAGAACAACGTCGAGACTTTCGACGAACAGGATCAGTCGCTTCCTGCTCGCCCGGCAGAAATCCACGAGCGCAGCAAGCGCATGCGCCGCCAGCCGTTCGGTGTCTCTTTCATCATGGAACAACGCTTCGGCCTTGTCTGCCCAGCGGGGATCCCCGGTTGCTCGCGTCAAGTGGCGGAGAGCGACCAGCCAGAACTCCGCCAGACCGCCGATCTCATAGCTCTCCTCGTGGAATGCGACTGGCTGCCAGTTCGCGGCGATTTCGGGGTTCTCTTCGATCTCATGCAGGAAGCATAGCCCCACAGTAGTCTTTCCCGTCCCGCATGGGCCGATGAGCATCATGTGCTGGCAAGCCCGTCCATGCGATTGCTCGCCGATCACCCGAAGCATTGCTTCAAGGGCGCCCTCGCGCGCGACGAATGTTGCCTTCAATTCCTCCCGTGTCAGTTGGGCAGGGTTGCAGAGGCGTCTCCGGATCATGGCGCCGCATTCCTTCGCTGTTGTCTCATTCACCACTTCCCTAGGAGGATCGAACGGAATTCCCTTCGACCGTATTTGAACCGGACGCAACCGTCGGCCTCGAGTTCGTCCGGAGCCGGCGACAACGTTCTCTTCGATTGCTGCGGTCGGTGATCGAGGCTGGCGAGAGTCCCACCATCTTCCACGTCGACGTTGCAGTCATCCCCGATCTTTCGAGGCCTCCGATAAACCTCCAGCACCAGGCTGGCCTTGCCCGCGCGTCTGCGGCCCAGCATCAAGACGTGATTGCCCAGATCCGGCGTTTCCCAACGTCGGCGCAGTTTGCACGCTCGTCCGCAAAGATCGCCGCCGACGGCGGGCTGTCCGGCTGTGTCTCGCATCCACTAGCTTCCCACGACGGATCCAGCACCATGCAATCGCACATGAGAAAAGATATTGTGGCAAGATATCTTTTGGCATTGGTTTTATTGCGAACTTGGCTACACGCTTGTTTTCTGCCGAGTCATCAAGAAACCAGGGGATCCGAGACACGGGCCCAACTTCTTTCCGTTGGTTCAATACCCGAAAACAGAGCGCGGGCATCCTTCAGCGAAACGCTTATTCGGCCGCCACGATCCGGAGCTATTCCGGCCAGCGCATTCGGAACGCGTCTGCAGCCGGTGAGGACCGGATCGCTCGAAGCTTTCCTCGATTCTGCTCGGGACCACAAGATCGAAGGTGGAAGGCTCCAAGCCGTGATCGGCCCCGGTCCATGGAACGGACCACGGAGGACATCTCGCGAGAGCGAGCATAAATCTCAGGTCGGCCCGGCGAGTCGATTCCTTGGACAGTTGCGCTCTATCGCGAGCAAACGTCCGGCCGAACCCGCTCACCACGTGTTCGCGGCGCGTCCGACCCAAGTCCCTTCCCGATTTCCCCAAAAGGATCATGGATTGAACGCGAATTTCAGTCCGGAAAACCAGGAACCAACGCAGGATTCCGGGCTTTGTTCCGGAACGCCAAGACCGTCTGACTTCGCCAGGATTCCGTTTCCATGCAGGCGGAAACGATGGCGCGAACGCATGGCTGCCTTCGAAGTCCTCCCGGCGGGCGCTCCGCAAGGCCTAATCGGAATCGAACCGGGAGCAGCGGTCAACTACCCCTGCGGCCGGCTTGCAGCATTGGCAGATTGAGTCCGTGCTCGCGCGCGCAGTCGATCGCGATTTCGTACCCCGCATCGGCATGGCGCATCACTCCAGTGGCCGGATCATTCCAGAGCACGCGCTCAAGCCGGCGGGACGCTTCCTCCGTACCGTCCGCAACCACCACCATTCCGGCGTGCTGCGAATATCCGATCCCCACGCCGCCGCCATGGTGTATGGAAACCCAGGTCGCGCCGCTCGCAGTATTCAGCAGTCCGTTCAGGAGAGGCCAGTCTGCAACCGCGTCGGTGCCGTCCTTCATCCCTTCGGTTTCCCGGTTGGGACTCGCCACCGAACCCGAGTCCATGTGATCGCGTCCGATCACGATGGGCGCCGATACCTCTCCGCTACGGACAAGCTCGTTGAAGGCAAGTCCAGCGCGCTGTCGCTCGCCGAGACCGAGCCAACAAATCCTGGCGGGCAATCCCTGAAACGAAATTCGTTCCCGCGCCATATGGAGCCAATTGTGAAGATGGCCATCTTCGGGGAACAGGTTCTTGACGGCTTCATCGGTCCGATAAATGTCTTCCGGGTCGCCGGACAGCGCGGCCCAGCGAAACGGTCCCTTTCCACGGCAGAAGAGCGGCCGAATGTAGGCCTGCACAAACCCGGGATACTCGAAGGCGTCCGCAACGCCTGCGTCCTTCGCCATTTGGCGAAGATTGTTGCCATAGTCGAGCGCCGGAACGCCGGAACGATGGAATGCAAGCATGGCCTCGACCTGCACCGCCATCGAAGCCTTCGCAGCCCGCTCGACTTCCTTGGGTGCGCGCGCGCGCCTTTCCATCCACTCCTCCACCGACCACCCGGCCGGCAAGTAGCCGTTCACGGGGTCGTGCGCCGCGGTCTGATCGGTAACCAGATCCGGACGGATGCCTCGCCGCACCATCTCGGGATACACTTCGGCCGCATTGCCAAGCAATCCGACGGATATGGGCCTGCCGGTCTTCCGCGACTGCGTGATCGCGTTCAGGGCTTCGTCGAGGGTTGTCGCACTGGTATCGAGATAACCGGTTCGCAAGCGGTATTCGATCCGGCTCGATTGGCACTCCACCGCAAGCAAGCTCGCTCCCGCCATGGTCGCCGCGAGCGGTTGCGCGCCGCCCATGCCGCCAAGGCCCCCGGTCAGGATCCATTTCCCTCGGAGCACGCCGTCATAATGCTGCCGTCCCGCTTCCGCGAAAGTCTCGTAGGTGCCCTGCACGATGCCCTGGCTGCCGATGTAGATCCAGGAACCGGCCGTCATCTGGCCGTACATCATCAGGCCAAGGCGGTCGAGTTCTCCAAAATGGTCCAGCGTTGCCCAGTGGGCAACCAAGTTCGAATTGGCGATCAACACTCTCGGCGCATCGGGATGGGTGCGAAATACCCCTACCGGCTTGCCGCTCTGCACCAGTAGCGTCTCGTCCAATTCCAGTTTGGTCAGGGCGGCGACAATCTGCTCGAAGCATTCCCAGGTGCGGGCAGCGCGACCAATTCCGCCGTAGACCACCAGTTCCTCCGGCCTTTCCGCAACATCAGGGTCGAGATTGTTCATCAACATGCGGAGCGGGGCTTCGGTCGCCCAACCTTTCGCGGTCAACTCGTTCCCGGTGGGGCTTCGGATTTCTGCGACATTGCGCCTTGCGTTTCTTGTGTTCATCGCTCGTCCTGAAATTGGTTGCCGGTTTGGATGACCTTACGCTCAACGAGTTCCTGAATCTCTGAATCGGTGTATCCCAGAACCGACGCAAGAATATCCCGCGTGTGTTCCCCCAGCCCGGGCGCCGCGACCTGTGGACGGAATACCGAGCCCCGGATCTGCACCGGCTGGCCGACTGCGGGTATGGTTCCGAAACGCGCGTGCTCAACTCCGGAAGTCATGCCGCGCGCGGCAATGTGCGGGCTTTCCGCGATTTCGGCGACGGAGAGGACCCTTGCGGCGGGGATGCCAGCTGCGTCCATTGCCTCGACGATCTCTTCGGACCGCCGATTCCGGGTCCAGTTCTCGATAATTCGTTTGAGCTCGACCTCGTTTTCGTTGCGGGCGGCGTTGGTGCAAAACCGCTGGTCCGTACCGAGTTCCGGATGTTCCATGGCTTCCGCGAATTTCTGAAATGCCCGGTCTGAGCTCACCACGAGCACAACATGCCCGTCTTCGGCTTCGAACTGGTCAACCGGATAGGTCACCGGATGGCGGCTGCCGACCCGCGCCGGTGCGCGTTCGGAATAAAGATGCAGGCTCAATACGGTGAGCATCATCGCATACACCGAATCCAGCATGGCGATATCGAGGTACGTGCCCCGGCCTGTCCGCTCCCGCGCAAACAAGGCCGCCGCAATTCCCCATGCTGCGAACATCCCGGCGGATACATCCGCGATCGAATCGCCGACTGCCGTCGGCGGCCCATCGCGCTGGCCGGTGACGCTCATCAGCCCGCTCATAGCCTGAATGACCAGGTCATAGGCCGGACGATTGGCAAGCGGGCTATCCTGGCCAAATCCGGAAATGCTGGCGTAGACAAGACCCGGATGAATCCGGCTCAGTTCCGGATAGCCGATGCCGAGCCTGTTCGCGACGCCAGGACGAACATTTTCCACCAGCACATCCACGGCAGACACCAGTTCCTTGAGAATTTCAAGCCCGCGCTCCGATTTCAGATCAATGGTGATCCCCTTCTTGCCGCGATTCAGCAGCATGAAGTACGCGCTCTCGCATTTCAGGAATGGGCCGAAATTCCGCCCTTCGTCGCCGCGCCCCGGCATTTCCACTTTGATCACCTCAGCGCCGAGATCCGCCAGCATGGCCGTGCAAAACGGCCCGGACATCACGCGCGACAGGTCGAGAACGCGAATTCCCTCCAGCAACCGGCCTTTCGAATTGCGCACATCCTGCATGTCGACCGATCGGCCCTTGCTCATGCGGGGGAACCGGCCCCAGTCATCCTGAGCGCCAGCTTTCCGATCGTCTCGCCCGACTTCAATCGTCCCAGCGCCAGCGGCAAATCGTCGAATTCGTAGCGATCATCCACGACCGGACGGATCGTTCCCGCCGCGCAAAGGTCCACGAGTTCGCGAGTGCATCGGTCCAACATCTTCCTGTCGAGATCATGGTTCCAGTAAATTCCGCGGACCACCGCGCGGCGCAGCAGCAACCGGTTGGCCGGAATGTGGGCGATCTCTCCGCCGGAAAACCCGGCAATCAGGAGTTGTCCCTTTCGGGCGAGACAGCGAAGGCTCTGCCGCGTTACCTCTCCACCTACCGAATCGAGGATGACATCGGCGCCGCCCTTCGCAAATTCGAGTACGGCGGAAACGAAGTCCTCTTTCTCGTAGTCGATCGCCAGTTCCGCCCCCTGATTGGCCACGAAGTGTAACGCGACAATTACGATGCCGCATGGTGTTGGCCAGTGGCTGATTGCTGATTCGGCGGTTTCACGGGTTTGATTTTATGCCGGGTTGCGTGTCTCTGGCGCGGCGCCAAGGTATTGGCTTTTCTTATCAAGGAGAGGCCGATGCCCGGGAAGCACATCAACCAGAGACACGAGGAGATTTTCATGGGTTCGCGCGGAAAGGGCAAGTCGGTTCGCCAGGCGAGTGCGGCTGCGGGGTTTTCGGAACGGACGGGCCGGCGGGTCGATTCCGGGGAATGGGTGGCGCGATCGGCACGACCGGAGCGCTGGTGGCGGACGCGTGCGGACCCGCTTGCGGGGGTTTGGGAGCGGGAAGTGGAGCCTTTGCTTCGGGAGGATCCGGAGCTTCGGGCGTACAGTCTTTGGGAGCATGCCCTCGATCAGGGGTGGATTTCGGACGATCGCCAGAAGCGGACGTTTGAGCGCCGGGTGCGGGCGTGGAAGGCGGAACACGGACCGGACCGGGAGGTGATTTTCCGGCAGCACGAGCTGCCGCCGGGGGAGTTGTGCTGTTCGGATTTCTTTTCCGGCAACCGCTTGGAGGTGACGATCCGGGGGGCGCGGTTCCCGCATATATTGCATCATTTCTGCGCGGCGTGGTCGGGCTGGCAGTCGGCGCTGGTGGTTCCGGGTTCGGGCGAGAGCTTTGCGGCGCTGCATGCCGGGCTGGAGAAGGCGTTGCGGGGCCTTGGGGGGAGTTGCCGGCGGCATCGGACGGACAGCCTTTCGGCACCGTTTCGGAACGTTTTGCGAGAAACGCGGAAGGACGTGGCGTCGCGCTATCAGGCGCTTTGCGGGCAGTACGGGATGGAGGCGGAGCGCATCAACCCGGGGCGCCCGCAGGAGAACGGTTCGATCGAGGCGCGTCACGGGCACTTCCGCGATCGCCTGGACCAGGCATTGCGGCTGCGGGGCAGCCGGGACTTCGCCAGCATCGCGGCGTACGGGTCGTTTGTGGACCGGGAGATGGAACGCCGCAACCGGCGGGTTGCGGCGCGGCTTGCGGAGGAGCGACCGCATCTTTCGGCGCTGCCGCGGGATTGCCTGGATGCGGGAACGGAGGTGGATCTGCGGGTGCCGCGGACCGCGATGCTGCACCTGGGGAAGAAATAAACCACGGTTCCCTCGCGGCTGATCGGGCACCGGGTACGGGTGCGGATGACCGCCTTTGGCTACGCGGTCTATCTCGGCACGAAGCGGGTGTGCGAGCTGCCGTGGGCGGAACCGGGGCAGCGGTTCCGGGTGAACCTGCGGCACGTGCTGTCTTCGCTGCGGGCGAAGCCGGGTGCGTTCCGCCGCTGGGTGGCGCGGGACGACCTGTTCCCGCGGGCGGTCTACCGCCGGGTGTGGGAGGCGCTTTCCGCGCGGCGCCCGGAGCGGGAAGCGGACCGGACCATGGTGGGGATTCTGAGCCTGGCGGTGGAGCGCAACTGCGTCGACGCGCTGGCGCGGAGCCTGGAGGCGCGGCTGGACGAAGGCGAGTTGCCGGACCTCGCGGCGCTGGAAGAAGAGTTCCGTCCGCGGAGCGCGTCGCTCCCCGCCATCTCCGTCGCGGCGCCCAGCGTGGCTGGCCTCGACGAACTGCTGGGAGCGGCGCCATGAGCGACCGGAAACTGGCCACGGATCTGTCGCTGCTGCCCGGCCTGCTGCAGGCGCTGCGGCTGCCGGCCTTCGCCGCGCACTGGCAGGCGATCGGCGAACGGGCGATCGAGGAAGGCTGGCATCCGGCGCAATACCTCGGCCGGCTGGCGGAACAGGAACTGCTGGACCGCGAGCAGCGCCGGCTGAAGCGCTACCTCGCGGAATCGAAGCTGCCGCCGGGAAAGACCCTGGAGAACTTCGACTTCCGCCAGCTGCCCGGGCTTTCCCGGCCGCGCATCCGCGGCTTCGCCGAAAGCACCGAGTGGCTGGACCGGGCCGAGAACCTGCTGGCCTTCGGAAACTCCGGCAGCGGCAAGACCCATCTCCTCAGCGGCATCGGCCGCGCCCTGGTCGGGAGCGGACGGCGGGTACTGTTCACTCCCGCCAGTTCCATGCTGGAGCAACTCAAGCGGGCGCAGACCGATCTCGACCTCGAACGCCTGTTCCTGCGCCTCGACAAGTTCGATCTCCTGATCCTGGACGACTTCTCCTATGTGCGGCGCAGCCAGAACGAGACCGCGGTGCTGTTCGAACTGGTCTCCCGGCGCTACGAACGGCGCTCCCTCGCCGTCGCCGCCAACCAGCCGTTCTCGGAATGGACCGGCATCTTCCCGGACGCCGCCATGCTCGCCGCCACCTGCGACCGCCTCGTCCATCATGGCCATATTCTCGAACTGAACGCCGAGAGCTTCCGCCAGAAAGCCGCCCGGGAACGGGCCAAACAGCAAACCCGGCGGTAACCCCGACCGCGCCGCCGAAACCCCCGCGCCGCAGCAGCCGCAGGACCCCGCACCAACGCCGCACGCCCGCCCGGCAGCGCCGGGCAGGACCCTGCGCCAAAGCCGATCGGAGGAGGAAGCGGACAGCCTGCGGCTGCCTCATGCGGTTCGCGGCCTCGTGCCTATACCACCCCGAAGACCGCATCGCCGGCGCATGCCCACCAAACCCGGCCTCCGGCAACCACCGGCCAGCCGCGAACGCAAATGCCAACCGCGGCAGAGCC
The DNA here is from genome assembly GCA_965219495.1 of Rhodobacterales bacterium. Classification (GTDB taxonomy): domain Bacteria; phylum Pseudomonadota; class Alphaproteobacteria; order Rhodobacterales; family CAZPXZ01; genus CAZPXZ01. The sequence continues at coordinate 3,236,194 of OZ244777.1, read as the reverse complement.
GCCATCGGCGCCCCTGGCAGCAGCCCCCACTTCCACCCGAACCGACGCCCGCGCATGTCGCCCGCATCGCGCCCGGGATGATCAGGCCGCGAACGCGCCGGTGGAAATGACCCGGCCCTCCGGCGTACGCGAGAACCGGGCCCGCACCAGCTCAACCCCCTGCCGGGGGCAGGCTGAAACCCGGCACAGCCCCCGCTGCCGACCGGCAGCCATGCCGGCCTCCCCGCAAGCCGCCACATTGCGGTCATCCGAAGCACCCGCCAAGCAGCGGCGCCAACGAGTTCCGTGAACCCGGCTACGCCTCATCCATCCACCCGGCCAGGCAGCAAGCCGCCAGCCCGCGAACAAGCCAACCCCCGCAGGCAGGGCGCCACACGCCGAAACCAGGGCGCCGCTCCGGCAATCGGCGTCACCGGATGTGAGCGCTCACGATAAATGAGGGACTACTATTCACATTGTTCAATGGGTTCGTTCCGGTGACGTTTCCCGTTTCCGGTTTCTTGCCTGCCTGGGGAGTCGGCAAGCGGAAAAGCGCTACTGGGCAGTCTTGCACACGAATGCCCTCAAGAAGCAGGTTGTCAGCGTGACTGCCCTGCATCCAGGCGCACAATGCCCCTGCGTTTTCTACTTGGAGGAGAAGTTCCCTCCAGCTTAATGAACGTGACCGAAATGTCCTAATGTTCCATCAACTAATAAGATTACCCACACCAGGATCCTGACCCCGCGAAAAAACACACGCGTTGCGCACAGTTGCCCGCATCGCGCCCTTCAGGGAACCGGCACGGCAAACTTCATGCGCGAATAATGGGATCGTCCGGCGACAGAACGCCAACCCACCGGGAACCGGAAAAAACGCCGGCCAAATCGCCCCGAAAATGTGCGGCATGATAGTTGTCGCTGGTGGCCATCATAGTTGTCGTTTGACAGCTTCCGCATCGCGAACGACGGGAGTAAGCGGCGCATCGCGCCGTGCGCCCTCAAGACGTTCAAGGCGCGGGTCCGGGACCTCACACGCCGAACCCGTGGGGTAAGCCTGACGACGGTGATCGAAGACCTGACGCCATACCTGATCGGTTGGCGCAGCTACTTCGCCTTCTGTCAGACCCCCCGGGTGCTCACGAGCCCGGAAGCATGGACACGCCGCCGCCTGCGCGCCTATCTCTGGCGCCAGTGGCGGACCGGACCCAACCGCTTCCAGGAGCTGCGCCGCCGGGGCGTCCCGCAATTTCGGGCCGCCGTTGCCGCCGGTTCACCGACGGGAACGTGGCGCATGGCCGGACACCATGCGGTGCAGCAGGCGCTGAAAAACCGCGACTTCGACGATCTCGGGCTCCCGCGACTCTTTGTTCCTGTCAACACTTAATCCGGTCGAACCGCCGTGGTACGGACCCGTATGCCCGGTGGTGTGGGAGGGGTGGCACTGTGAAGTGCCCCCCTATCCCGATCAAGGGTTCTTATGTCCGATCCGACATAAGAACCCCAAGAGAAGCTTATCGTTGCTGTGGTTGGGATCATACACGCCGGCCTCGTCAAGGATCAGGGTGTCGTTGAAGGCGGCGATCTGCAGGAGTTGTTGCCAGTCCGCTCCGTTTCGGCACAAGCGCGACACCTCGAGACTGAGCACGATTCCCACCTCGCCGGCGGCGACACGGGCCATGAGGTCGCGAAAGCCGCTCCGGTTGCCGCTGTATTCGCCGGACATGCCCTGATCTCCGTCGATGGTGCGGATGCGGTCGTCGGGCCAGCCGAGCGCCATCGCCCGCTGTCGCAATCCGTACTGGCGACGCGTGCTCTCGGTGTGGTTGGCGACCTGGTGCGGCGAGGACTGGCGGACGTACAGGCAGGCCTCGCGCAGGCGGTGATGCTCGGCAATCTTGTGCGGGATGGCGGCGTCAGACATGACAGGTTCCTTCCAAAGGGCATTCCCGCGCAAGCAGGTCCCGGACCAGGGCGGCGGCCTCCTGCAGGACGGGAGCCAGGTTCAGCGCTGGCGGCGCGTCGGATGACGGTTCCGGCGGCGGCAGGCCGGCGGTGAGGTGCAGGGCCCGCGCCATGCCGTGATGACGGAGGATTGCGATGGCCTGGCTGTCGACGCCCGCGCGCCACTGCCGGCGCCAACGGCAGTAGCGCGCGAGGCCGCCGGCGTCGAAGCACGCGGTCATGGCCGGCCGGCAGGGTTTTTTTTAGCCCGCGCGAGAGCCTTGTCCAGGCCGCGCGGATGCACGGTGACGCCGAACCGCCCGGCGATCAGGGGGACCAGCTTGCGGCTGCCGACCGGCCCGTGGCGGCTCCTGAGGTCCTCGACGAAGGCGAGGATCTCGGGAGTGATCTTGCGGGCGCCGCGCGGCCCCCGGCGCCGGGGAATGAGAGCCTGCAGGCCACCCTCGCGGAAGGCCCTGTTGGCGCGCACGCAGGTGGGCACCGAGGCGCCGAAACGTTCGGCGGTCTCCCGCAGGGACGCATCCCTGGCACGGCGCACCATCTCGTAGCGGACCTGGAGGAGGTCGCGCGGATCGAAGAATTCGCTGCCGGTGAACAGCGTGTCGGCGACCTTTTCCGGGTTCGGGTTGAGGGTTCCTGATTGCCGCAGGCGTTGTGTCTTGCTGCCTGTCATGTTCTTCACCTCTCTATGATCATATATAAGTACTCCATTAGCACACAACCTGTACACCTCGCAACCATCGATCGACAATAAATCCGGAAACCACACGAGGTTGTATTTCTTCCAGCAAGAAAGTCCCCGATGCTGCGGCAAAGTCTGTGATCATATCGCGCCCTCATTCCTGATCATGTCCCAGCCCGTCAACCAGGGCACGGAGCGCCGCGAGATCATCCGGGCGAAACAGCGAACGACCCGCCGAGATCCGTTCGAAGTCGTCCACTCGCCGGTGGTTCGTCCAGGAGACCGGCAAACAACGGAGCGTTTCTCCGTCCACGATGCAGCGCAACACTGGAACACGGCCGACCGTCAAACCGGAATGAAGAGGAAATACGCGACCCAACCACGGGTGGAACGGGTGCGTCACTTCCACATGATCGTGTGGCGGTGACGACAGTGCGGATGAATTTGCTTTCGGCAACCGAAGACAAGGGGAAGATCGAGCGATTTTTTCGTACCGCGTCCGGTGGGCTTCTGCCCTTGCTGGAGGAGCGGGATCTGCACAGCCTGGAGACGTTGAACCGGCGCTTCCGGACCTGGCTGGAAGAAGAATACCACCAGGCGCCCCATCGCGGGCTGCAGAACCGGTCGCCGCAGGAGCAGTGGGCCCGGTGCTGCGAGCGCGTCCGCCACGCCGGACCGGGGATCGATCTCGAGGATCTGTTCCTGTTCGAGGCGAAGCGGCTGGTGACCAAGGCCAGAACCGTGAGCCTCAAGGGCCGGCTCTACGAGGTCGATGCGGTGCTCAGCGGGCAGCGCGTCGTGCTTCGCTACGATCCCCTGGCTCCGCCCGAACGTCCCCTGCAGGTCGTCCACGACGGCAAGCCGGCGGGGGTTGCGAAGTTGCTGGACCTGCACGGCAACGCCCGCGTGGAACGGGGCGCGCCGCCCCAGCCTGTCTCCTTCCGGTCGCTCGACGGCAAGCCGGAGGATGGCTGATGCACAAGCAACACTTTGCGCTCAAGCGCTTTCCCTTCGAGAGCATGCTGCACGCGGACGAACTCTTCGACGGCGCCGCCCAACTCGAGGCGCGATCCAGGATCCGCCATCTGCTGGAGTTGCAGGGGATCGGCTTGCTCACCGGAGAGGCCGGCTGCGGAAAGACCACGGTCTGCCGGCAAACCGCGGACGGCCTGTACGCCGGCCTCTACCGGGTCTGCTACGTCTCGCTCACGACCGGCAGCGTACTCGACACCTACAACACCATCGCCGGCGAGTTCGGCCTGTCCACCTTCACCTCCCGCGCAACGGCATACCGCGCCATCCGCACGGAAGCCTCGCGCATGGTCACGGAGTCGAAGCAGCTTCCCGTCCTCATCCTGGACGAGGCGCACCACCTTCGCAACGAGATCCTCGACGAACTCCAGCTGCTCACCAACTTCTGCATGGACAGCGAGAACCGGCTCTGCCTGCTGCTGGTTGGCCTCACCGAGCTGCGCAGCCGACTCGCCATGTCCGCGCATCAATCCCTCGCCCAGCGCATCGTCGTCCGCTTCCACCTCGCCGGCTTCCAGCGCGACGAGGTCGGCGCCTATCTCCAGCACCGGTTGCGCCTGGCCGGGGCCGATACGCCGATCTTCGAAGCCAGCGCCGTCGAGGCCATCGCCCTGGCCAGCAACGGCATCCCCCGGCGCATCGACCGCATTGCACACTATGCGCTCCACGCCGCCGCCAAGGCCCGCAGCGTGGACACCGCCCATGTGGCGGCCGCCAGCGCAGAACTGGGTCCGTGAAGCCGCGCCGCAACCTCCAGGCCGACGCGCTCCGCGGCATCCCCCTCGAGCGCGTCGCCGTCGCCCTCGGATACCGCCGCGACGGTCGCGACAAAGCCCGCTGGAAACGCCCGGGCTCCATCCTCTCCATCAACGGCGCCCGGTTCTACGACCATCTCAGCGGACAGGGAGGCGGCGGCGCCATCGACCTCGTCCTGCATGCCCAAAACGGCTCCTTCCTGGAGGCTCTCGATACCCTCGCCCGCATCGCACCGCCTCGCGACGCGCCCGCCCGCCCGCCGTTCCTCGAACGCCTCGATCCCACCTTCTGGCCCCGCGTGCAGGAGTATCTCTGCCGCAGCCGCTGCCTCGACCCCGCGATCCTCGTCGCCGGCTTCCGACAGCGCATCCTCGGCGCAGACCGTCGCTCGAATGCCGTCTTCATCGTCCGCAGCGCCGAGAAACAGCCCGCCGGAGCCGAACTGCTCGGGATCCAGCCCGAAAACCCCTTCCGCGGCATGGCGCCCGGATCCCGCAAAGCCCGCGGCGGCTTCTGGATCGCTCGCCGCAAGCCGCCGCAAGCCGCCCTCATCGTCGAAAGCGCCGTCGACGCTCTCTCCGCTTTCGAACTCGCCGAAGTCAACCGCTTCGACCTGTTCCTCTCCACCGCCGGCATCGCCCCGAGCCTGCCGCTCTGGATCAAGCCCTTCCACCTGCAGACCCTCGCATGCGGATATGACGACGACCCCCCGGGAAACGAAGCCGCCGAACGCCTCATCCGAAGCCACCCGCGCATCCAGCGCATCCGTCCGCAGGGCGCAAAGGACTGGAACGAAATCCTGCAATCCCGCAAGAGAAGTGCCCACAAGCCTGCCAGCCAATCCCGGGATACGCCCTGAGACCGGGCCAAGGCGAGAACCGCAGCAATCCATCGCACGCCGGCTCGGAAATGCGCGCGTGACCGCGCTGTCTCACTGGAAAAGAAAATCGCCGCACAATCGCAACCAACGAAACCCGGCTCACCAAATCCCCTCAGCGAAAACGGAACAGCGCGGGACAAATCTTCTCAATCCGCGCGAAATAATCCGGGAAATCCATTCCGACTCAATCCAAAAAACAACACCACCACGCGCCCGCGCGGAAGATGCGCTGGAAACGGCTTGCGGGCCGGCTTGCGCCGCGTGAACCCCTTGACCTCCGCGGTCCCGGCCGCCGTCTGCTCGGCCGCCAGCTCGTCCTCGGTCGCACTCGCCTCAAGCTCGTCGAGCTGGAGTTCCAGCTGGTCGAGAAGCCGCGACTTGCGCTCCGAGCGCCAGCCGTAGAGCTCGCGCCTGAGCTTCTCGATCGTCAGCCTCAGGAAGGCGATCTCCGCCTCGGCGTCTGACGCCTTGGCCTCGGCCACCGCGAGGGCCGCCTTCAGAGCGTCGATGTCGATCCCACCGGTCATCGGCGGGATCGAATCACAGCCCCCGATTCGGTGCTACAACAATCGTCGCGGGCGGGCCGCTGCGCCGCGGATCAGCCCGCCCGCGACGGCCGCCAGGTCCGAACCGGGTTCCGCCAATCGATCCCTTCGAGCAGGTAGCCCAGCTGCGCCGCGCTGATCGACACCGCGCCGCCCGACGTCGTCGGCCACAGGAACCGGCCCCGCTCCAGACGCTTGGCGTAGAGTGAGATCCCCACCCCGTCATGCCAGAGGATTTTTACGAGGTCGCCTCGACGGCCGCGGAAAATATACAGATCCCCCGCATGGGGATCGTGCCCGAGATCCTCCTGGAGCTGCAACGCCAGGGTGTTCATGTCGCGCCGCATGTCGGTCGCCCCGGTCGCCAGCCAGACACGAACACCGCCCGGAACCGGGATCATCGCCGCGCCAGAACCGAAAGCACCCGGGCCAGCGCCGAACCGTCCACCTCCCGGTCGACGATCACCCGCGAGCCATCGGCCAGCGCGATCTCCATCCGTCCCGTCGCGGGAGCGGCGCCTGCGGCAGCGTCCGCCAGGGGCGGCGGCGTCCCGGCCGGCTCGACAACCACCGGCACCAAGCCACCGGCCCCGCCAGCCTGCTCGCGAAACTGACGCCGCCAGGTGAACACCAGGTTGGCGTTCACGTCGTTGCGCCGCGCCACAACCGACACAGAAACCCCGGGCTGGTAGCTCTCCGCTACAATCCGACGCTTCTCGGCATCGCTCCAGCGACGACGAGGAGCAACCGCGCCTGCCCGCCCGGGCCCCAGATTCTCCAATGCTTCCGACATCTGCGATCGTGTCCACTTGGACCTTGGTGGACACCTCCATGGTGTCCACTTCCGATCGCATAACCTCGCCCGATCACACTAATCCGAGAAGGCGGCCCACGCCGGAGGCTTACGAATCGGAAAGAGTGCCGATGGAAATTCCAGTTACTCCCTAACCGCGTTCGCGGAAAAGATCGCGGACGGCTTTTTCGACAATCGGGTCGAAATTTCTCCGAGGGGCATGGAAGCTGTCAAGCCCCGGCTCCAGATATCGGAAGTGAGTGGCGCAGATCCCTGGCGTGGACACGGCGGGTCGGAACTGGCAGTAGGGTGTTTCGACCCTGGTGTGCGCGATGGACGATCCGGGCAAGTTCGACGTAAGCGCCCACGTGGCGCCCGGACTTACGGGATTGAAGGGGTGGAGACGGCCCCCTATAGGGGGCTAGACCGTACGGGATGCAGGAATCGGCAGAGGTCCATACGCCCCAAATGAACCGCCTCGGAACCATCATCACGAGTGTCATCGCGAGTCTGATCACGGCTTTGGTCGTGGTGTGGTTTTCGGAGGCTCTTGTTCAAATTGTTCCTTCCCCGCAGCGACTGGCCCTCCGTATCCAAAACGCTCTGTCGGCCAGCCCGTCGCGCACAGACGAGAGCTTCCGTATCGTCTTGTGTTGGCTCGAGAACGACTGGAGCGGTAACGACACGAGAAACGTCGAGGATGCTTTCTCGGACATAGCTCTCGCCCTGGACATCGTGAACCACTTCGCCCGACAAGGTGCTCCAATCCTGCCGGTGCATGATTCCTTCCTCGTGCAGGCCCGATACGAGGATGAATTGCGGCACGTCATGAACCAAGCCTATGCCCACCATACAGGCGGCTTCGCCTGCCCGATCAAGCCGTGAAAATTGTGGTATGTAACTCCATGAAAACACACAGAAATAGGACCAAAACTCAGAAGTGATATGAGGGCCTTGGCAAGGGATGAAAGGATGAAAGGATGAAAGGATGAAAGGATGAAAGCCTAGCAGGATTGAGTAGTAGAATAGCAGGTAGGCGGTGGTTTCGCTCTCTGCAAGTCGCTTCAAATCCAGGGTCACTCCAAGACCTAGAGATCACTTCAATCAAACCATGATGGGCCGCCACTAGTTGGTCGTGCGTATCTGATGCGGTGAAGCCTGTTCTTGTCCAACTATCGGGCCAGCATTTCGTCTGCGTCTGAGGCACGCACTCCGCAGTGCGCGCGGGTCCCTCCTATGGACTACCGGGACAACCCGCAGCGCCGAGCTCGGCATCACACTAAGTGGACCAGTTTTGCGCCGCCCCTTGGACCAATTTTGCTCCGCCGTTGACAGCTTTGGACGCTTTGTCGCGGGCACGCTTATTGGCGTCGTGCCCGGCATCGTCGTCGTCGCCATCTTTGAGGATCGGCTCGAAGCCACGATCCGAGACCCGCGGTTCGAAATTTATTTGATCCTGATTGCCGTTACCCTCTTGGGGCTACTTGCGACCGTTTGGGCTGGGCGACGATTGCTGAAGCGTTGGACCAGCGCGCGGCGGCGCGTCTAGGGACACTGAGACCGCCCCTACTCTGCCGGTCGCCCCGAGGACCCTAGCTGAGTCCGATAGCCAGGGGCATGAACTCAAATAGCACGGTTTGGTAGGTAACGGAGCGTGCCTCGCCCACGGCGGCTTTTGACCCGAAGCCGACTCAGTAACGTGCCTGGCATGCGTTTAATTTTCGATATATTGATACCGGAAATATACCTTCGCCGAACATCTAGAGGAGGGACATACGCACATCTTCGGCACGCAACAAGTGGCGCGCTCGGCGTCCGGTGTCTGGGGTCCTTCGGACGTTGCTGTCGGCGTGCGAAACTGCGGCTCGTAGCCAAACCCCGACATCGCCGCGCCCTTGGGACAACACACCCCGGCGCATTGATTTTCGTTGGCGGATCGCGGATCGTCTTCAACCGCTTGTCCCTTCACGTTAGGCCGAGAGAACGACCATGACCCATGACGCCCTATCCGAACTCACCGTTCCCGGCACGCTGCGCGTCGGCATCAACCTCGGGAACATCCTCCTGGTGACGGGAACCGGCCCCACCGGCGATCCGGAAGGTGTCGCGCCGGACATGGCGGCGGCGGTCGCTGAACGCCTTGGCGTTGCTGTTTCATACGTGACCTTCGCCACGCCGGGCGAGGTTGCCGATGCGGTGGAACGGGACCAATGGGACATTGGGTTGATCGCGGTGGAGCCGAAGCGCGCTGAGAAAATCGCCTTCTGCGATGCCTATGTTGAGATCGAGGCCACGTATCTTGTGCCCGAGGACTCGCCTTTGCAGTCCATCGAGGATGTAGACAAGCCAGGCGTACGGATCGCGGTGCCGTACCGCGCCGCTTACGACCTGTACCTGACCCGCACGTTGAAGCATGCAGAACTGCACCGCGCGAAAGGCCTTTCCGGTGCCTTCGAGCTGTTCGTGACGGAAAAGTTGGATGCGCTGGCGGGCCTGGTTCCAGCGTTGAAGGAAAATACCGAAAACCTGCCAGGATCGCGCGTGATGGACGGGTGCTATACCTCGGTGCGCCAGGCCGTCGGCACAAAGCCGGAGAACGCCGCCCTGAAAGCCTTCGTCGAGCAGTTCATCGCCGAAGCCAAAGGGAGTGGATTGGTCGCCGAACTGATCGAAAAGCACGGCGTCAAAGGCAAACTGCAAGTGGCGTCCACCTCTTAAGTTGATATCGCCCTCGGGCGGGTCATCTTTGCCCGTTGGGGCCCAAGCTGAGGAAGGACCGGAGTCAGAGGCGAAGCTGAAGCAGCGAAGCAGAACGCCCATACATCTGCGCCCATACAATAGACGTGATGACAATAAAGGCGAGGCCGGCAAGCCGGCTAGATCAACGTAGGACCCATATGCCGGCTGATGTCCCGAGGCTTCACTCGCGGACCGGGACCATGGAGCGGAGCCAGACCAAAACGTCCGCTTCGCTGCGGACGTCGACGAGCTTGGCATCGATATCGAACAGATTGGCTTCGTGCTGAGCCTTGTTGCGGTCTCCGACCGCCTCGCGCACCACGGCGCCAAGGAATCCGTTGAGCATGGTGTCCATTGCCGTCGCCCGCACGCAGCCGCTGGTCGTCAATCCGGTGAGGATCAGCGTGTCTACTCCGAGCGACCTCAGCCTGTCGGCGAGATCAGTCTTGTGGAACGCGCTCGGATAGTGCTTGACGAGCACTGTGGCGCCGTCGGTCGGCAGGCTGGGCTCAAGTTGCGTAGGCGGGGACTCGGGCGCAAGGAGCTGAAGCACCGGAACCTTGCTTGCGTAGACCGAATCCCGCGGACGCCCTTCGTAGAACTGCCGCGTATAGATGATGGGAACATCCGCCTGGCGGGCAGCGGCGATCAGCCGGCCATTGCTGTTGGCCACCTCCTCCACACCAGCATACATCGGCGATGCGCGATCGAAATAGGCCATCATCATATCAATCACCAAGAGCGCCGGCTTGGCGCCGAAGCCGAGTCGTCCAGCGAAGCCCGCCGAGCGGTAGTCATCGTCTCTGGAAACGGTCATGCTGCTCACTGGAGGTCCGTCAGTTCATACTCGCCGGTACAGCCGGTGCTCAATGCTCATGAGAACCGAGTTCATGACGGCGGCAAAGGTCACCAGTAGAAGCGTCAACGCCATGATGAGATCGACATTGATGACGCCCAGCGCATTCATCAGCAGGAAGCCTAGACCACGCATTGAACCGAACATTTCGCTCAGCAGGGTTCCAATCAATGTTACCGAAAAACCCACCCGCAGACCGGTAAATATCTCTGGCATCGCCGCCGGAAACAGGATGGTACGAATCAAGGCCCATTGACCCAGGTTCATCACGCGCGCAGTCTTGATGAGGATCGGCTTGATGTTGCGCACGGCATTCATCGTAAACAGCATGATCGGAACCAGGCCGTGCAAGGCTCCGAAAGCCACTTCGGCGCCAATGCCAAGCCCAAAAAACATGAGGATGATGGGGTATAACGTAACTTTTGGGATCGAATAGAGCGCGACGAGGATCGGCTCCGCCACCTCGCCCGTCATTCGATGTAAACCGAGCGTGGCGCCAACCAGCGAGCCCGCGCAGGCCGCAATGAGAAGCGCCAGAAGAAAGGCCTTCCCGGTGGTGAAGACATGCGGCCAGAAGTCCCACGACGTGACCAGATTGAAGGTGTAGCGGAGTGTGTCGAGCGGCGCCGTCATAGCCATCGCCCCGGCCAACTCGTGAACGATCTGCCAAAGGATCAGCAGGCCACCGATCAGGATGCCCACATCGCTTGCGCGACCAAAGGATGGCCACAGATTTAGCAAGACCGCGTCACTGTCCGCCGCGGCGCTCCATAAGCGCGCGCTCCCAAGCATAGAGGGACATGTTGACAAACACGACGACAATGAGAATGAACAGAATCAGCGCGTACATTTCGGCGGTCTGAAAGTTGTTGTATGCAAACGATATACGGTAGCCGAGTCCGCCGCTCGATAGAATGAACTCGGAGCCAACCACGCCGATAAAGGAATAGACGACAGCGAGCTTAAGGCCGGTGAAGAGGTAGGGCGCTGCGCAAGGAAAGACGAGGTGGATCGCCGTCGAGCTCGCGCCCATATGGTGGATTTTGGCAGTTTTCCATAGGACGTCCGGGACCCGGTCCAGACCATTGAGCGTATTGATGATCATCGCCACAACGGCATACAGAAAGCCAATGATCGTCTTTGGCACTGCGTTCAATCCAAACATCACGATGAATAACGGATAGAACACAAACACCGGCACCGAATAATAGGTGGTTAGAAGCGGGTCGATGATCCGTCGCGCTCGGTCGAGAGCGTGCAATGCTACGCCAATCACGAAGCCAACTAGAATCGCAGAGACCAGGGCAATAACGACGGAGGTAAGCGTCTCTCCGATATCACTGTTGACGACCCCGGTCACGAATAGCGTCACGAGGGTCGTGAGCATCTCCGACGGGGGGACCATGTTGAACCGGTCAATGAGACCGACGCGACAGGACGCCTCTAAGATCAGGATCGCGGCCGTGAGCACGGCAAAGCGGAGCACCGTTGCCTTTCTTATTCGTCGCGGCAAGAGAGTTAACATGCTCTAGGGTTTGCTGCTAAAGGCTTTCAACGACTCGGTCCGCAGCAGAGACCAGAGATGGCTGGTTATCTTGCTGAATTCAGGATGTGACACCACTTCGCTGTCACGGTCTCTTGGCCAGTTGGTGGTGAGTACGTCCAAGAATCGGCCGGGCCGTGCAGACATTACCCCAACCCGATCGGAAAGCATTGTTGCCTCATCGAGCGCATGCGTAATCAGCATGATCGTGGCTCCGGTCTCCCGCCAAAGCTTCAGCAGCTCATCGCCCATGAGCATCCGCGTCTGCTGATCAAGCGCCCCAAAAGGCTCGTCCAACAAGATAAGGCGTGGCTTTAGCACCAGCGTGCGCGCTATGCAAACCCGCTGGCGCATTCCGCCAGAAAGCTGGGCCGGATAGGCGGCGGCGAACGCCTCAAGACCCGTCAGCGCAAGGGCGTCATCGACAAGCTCACGGAGCTTTTCCGATTCCGTTCCCTTTCGCTTCAAGCCGAAAGCTATATTCTCGCGAACCGTCAGCCAGGGAAAACTGGCATCTTCCTGAAAAACGACGCCCACGCCTTCGGGCACGGACCATTCTACCTTCTTGTTTGCGAAGCGAACCTCGCCTGATGTAGCCGACTGAAGGCCTCCGATCACCTCGAGCAGCGTGGACTTGCCGCAGCCGGACGGACCAACGACGGCGAAAAATTCGCCGTCGTTAATCGAAAGATCGATCGGGCCCAAGGCATGGATTTCATCCAACCCGCCAGTAGGCTTGAATACGCGCGTGACACTTCGCGCGACAACCAAACTGCCGGTCACATTGCCCCCTGCCTCAGGCTCTCTCGATGCTACTTCTTGGTCTTGAGATCCTCGGGAAGGAAGCTTTCGTCAACCATCTTCGACCAGTCGACGTCGCCTTTGACGGCGCCCACCATGCGCTGCGCCCGCAGCATATTGTCCATGCCTTCGTAGTGGAAGCGACCAGGACCCCAATAGGGCACGCCGTCAACCGAGCCGTTGATCAGATTCAAGACAGCGCTCTCGATGATGTCGTCTTCCATCTTATAGGCCTTGGCAATGATCTTCGCGGCCTCCTTCGGGTGCTCATACATGAACTCCACACCCTTGCGCCGCGCCGCGATCACGCATTTGACGTCATTGGGACGATTGGCGGCGGCCTTGCCCGTGGTGATGCCAAGCACGTTGTTCATTTGCGGGAATATATCCTTGGCATGGATCACGTACTTGTATTTGGCTTTGTATTTTGACGTCAGCGGCTCCGTAATCGCCATAATATCCACGCCGCCGGCCTCCAGCGCCGTGAGACCCGGCCCAAAGCCACCGGTCTTGGTCATGGTGACATCGCTCGTCGTCAAGCCCGCTTTCTCGAGCAACAGAAGCGTGAGCGCTTGTGTCGTAGAGCCGGGATTGGTGAAACCGAGGCGCTTGCCCTTGATGTCCTTGATCGACTTAATCGGCGAACCCGGCATGGTGGCCCACGCAATGTCGGACACCGTGTGTGCGTTGCCGCTGACGATCTTGATGTCGGCGCCGGCCTGTATGGCCGTCACCGTGGCCGCCAAGGACGGCTCGCCGTAAAGAAGATCGCCTGCCAGCACATTGCGGATGGTCGTACCGCCGCCCGGGGAGGCTATAATGCCGGTAATGTCGAGGCCACATTCCTTGAAGTACCCCTTCTCCATGACAACGGCGATCGGCATTCCGTTCATGGCGACGCCATAGTTGGAGATTTCTATTTCCTCGGCCGATGCAGCTACGCTTCCAAGGCAAGCGACGAGGGTCGCCGCCGACAGCACTTGATTTACACGAGTGAACCCATACATTGTAGTTCCTTCCAAGCAGATTGGACGCCCATTGGCCATGCTGCGCGACTTGATCTACCCGCGTTTTTCGATGGCACATCTCACAGCGCCATGCCCCTCCAAAGCTGAGCAGCCGGAGGTTAGGGCGTTGACAAATATCAATTACCACATTGCTGATGGGAATTCTATAAATTTATCGCAGTAGGCTGTCAATCGGCGTTGAACATTGACCCCTGATCGGCGTGCAAATTTGGAGGCTTATACGGAAAACTAGCCAAAAGGTGTTGACGGCATCCCGCAATTGAGTCACAATGCTATCCAGTTTGGAGGCAGGCGATGACACAGAAAGCACCGGGACGCTCGCACCGCACAGGCATGACGGTCATGGAGCTGTTGAAGCGGTTCCCCGACGATGCAGCGGCCGAGAAGTGGTTCGAGGAACAGCGCTGGCCGGGCGGCGCGCGGTATTGCCCGGACTGCGGCTCACTCAATTGCGCCGTCGTCGCCAGCCGCAGGCCCATGCCCTACCGTTGCCGGGATTGCCGGGCGCATTTCTCGGTCCGCAAGGGCACGGCGATGCAGGCCAGCAAGCTCGGCTTCCAGAAGTGGGCCATCGCCTTCTACATGATGACAACCGGCATCAAGGGCACGAGCAGCATGAAGCTCTCCCGCGAAGTCGGTATCCGGCAGGCGACGGCATGGTTTCTCATGCAGCGCATCCGCGAAGGCTTCATGGGCGGCTTCGACCAACCGTTCCCCGGCCCCGTAGAGGCAGACGAAACCGCCGTGGGCGGGAAGCGCAAGAACATGCATGCGAAGAAGCGGAAGCACCTGACGGGGCGCGGGAGCGTCGGGAAGGCCATCGTCGCGGGCGTCAAGGACCGGGAGAGCAAGCAGGTCAGCGCAGCGGTCGTGGAGCGGACGGACGCGGCGACGCTCCAGAAGTTCGTCACCGACCGGACCGAGGCTGCCGCGACCGTCTATACCGACGAATCGACTGCGTATAACCGCCTTCCGCGCCAGCGCGAATCGGTGAACCATAGCGCCGGGGAGTATGTGCGCGGGGAGGCGACGGTGAACGGCATGGAGGCATTCTGGAGCCTGTTCAAGCGCGGCTACCACGGCACTTTCCACCACCTTTCCGACAAGCATCTTGACCGGTATGTGGCCGAGTTCACGGGCCGCAACAACATCCGGGACATGGACACGCTGGACCAAATGGCGTTCCTCGCCCGCGCGATTGTTGGCAAGAGGCTCCGCTATGCCGACTTGGTGGCGTGAGGTGGCGCAGAACACTTCGCACGCCGTCATGGCGCAGCGCGTCGAGGCGTCGGACAGCCTCGACGACTTCCCGACGCCGCCATGAGCGACGCGCGCGCTCATCGAGCATGTCATTCAGGCCGGGGATGAGGCCGATGCGCTCACCGTCTTGGAGCCCGCCTGCGGCCGCGGATACATGTCGCAGGCGCTTGACGAGTATTTCGGCACGGTTGGGTCCAGCGACATTCACGATTACGGCTTCGCCCGAATGGCGGACTTCCTGAAACCGCTCCCTGCGGCCGGGTCGTTCGATTGGGTTATCACGAACCCGCCCTTTCGGCGGGCGGAAGACTTCATTGAGCGGGCGCGGCCGATTGCCCGTCTCGGCGTGGCAATGCTTGTGCGCACGGTCTTCCTCGAAAGCGTGGGGCGCTATGAGCGCCTCTTTTCGGTCTTCCCGCCCGCCGTGGTGGCGCAATTCAGCGAGCGGGTTCCGATGGTGAAAGGGCGCGTGGACCAAAAAGCGTCAACCGCGACCGGCTATGCGTGGATCGTATGGATGCAGGCTCAATCGGACGGTCCGCGCCGATCATGGATACCGCCTTGCCGGAAGGTGCTGGAACGCGACAGCGATTATTGCGACAGCTTCTTGCGAGGCGCGCCGGAAGTAGCGCAACACGGACTGTTCGATCATGCCTGATTTGGTCGCCATCATGGAGCAGGAAGTCGAGGCGACCATTCAACGGCTCAATGCTCGCAAGTTCCGCTCAGACCCGATTGCCGGCCCGCACTTCTCCAAGATCGTGAGCGTGATGAGTTCCGGCTACAAGCGGCACGGCTTCATCATTGAGCGGGCGATCCTCGAACAGCTGAAGCTCAATCCGGCCTTCGAGGCATGGGACGACAGAGCCTTCCAGGTGACAAGCACAGCGGACCATATCGTGGACAGCGCCATAGGCCGCCCGGAAGATGTCTTCGGTTCCGAAACGGCCGATCGGGAGGGGCATAGAGCGCTTCAAGTCGATGCCATCGTCTATGAGGCCAAGAGCCGCCGAATTCGAGCATACGAGGTAAAGCGCGGGTCCGGTTTACATGATGCCGGGAAGCGCCGCTCAATCCTTCGCGACTTGCTCTGCCTGCAAATCCTCTTGCGCTCCTATGGCCAGTCTCGCGGCTTGGAGGTAGCTGAGGCCAGCACGCATATCATCTTCTACTACGGCCAATGCTCGATCCGTAAGCCGTTCAGCCTGACGAAAGACGAGTTGGACGGGCATTTCAACTGGCCCGTCGCCGACGCCGTCGAGCGGGTAAATGCCCGCTTCAAGGAACGGCTGTTTTCGATCCTGACAGGGGAGGCCGGACCATGACGGCGAGGAAGCCGAAGAGCGAGCACAAGCCGAAGGGGCGGCCGCCCACCCGCATCGTCAAGCTGGACGCGACGCCAGAACGCGCCGCGCGGGCCTTCTTCTCCAATGTCAAACAGCCCGATCCGTCGCTGCGGAAGCCGGGCCGGAAACCGCCAGCAGCCGCAACGACTTGAGCGGCGGTTGGCTAGTTAGGCGTATAAGCCCCATTGCATTGGGCACGTTTCTCGACGGATTTGCGATGATTGTTCTCATTCTCCCCATCGTCTTGCCGATCATCGAACGATCCGAAATTCCAGCCTTCCTGAGCCTACGGCCAGATTCCAGTGATTTGAGAATCTGGTTCGGCGTCGTAATGGTGGTGATCCTGGAGATGGCGCTGATCAGCCCGCCGGTCGGCATGAACGTGTTTGTCGTGAAAGGCGTGGAGCGGGATGTCCCCATGCGCGACATTTACGCGGGAATCTTGCCGTTCTGGGCTGCGATGATGGCCTGCCTGATCGTCCTGGTTGCATTTCCGCAGTTATCCCTCTTCCTTCCCAACACCATGCTGGGCTGAACGGTGAATTCGCAGCGTTCCCTTCAGAATCGAGATATTGGGCAGAGTCGAATTCCAGGGCACCCAATCATTCGCGAAGTGCCTTGCAAATGAATCGATAGCCAGCATCAAACCTGGGCAATCGTTTACAGTTGTAGCTGCCAAGTTGGTCTACAATATTCTGACCGTCAAAATTGTTCGAGTTCCGGTTCAAGAAACAACTCCGCTTCGAAGGAAATTTCTTCTGATGCAAAAGAATTGATGAATAGACGAATGCATCTTGAGGCGAAAAACCACATGCACGCTGGTACTGCTTTGATTCAGCCAAAACGGATGTGTTGAGCGGTATGATGATGGCCGTTTTCTCGAGATGAGTGCGTATCTCTTCGAGGCGCTGAGCTTCTACGTCGACGATTTTGATCATCAAAGCGGTCAACTCGCCAAACCGATGTGCATAAATCGCTGTCCGAGAAATATCCCGAAGTTCAGCATCGAGTTCTTCTTTCTTGCGCAAACGCCGCGTCTGCCGCCTTGCGAGGGTTTCGTACGGTTCCGCCAGGGAATAGGCAGGCACTACGAGTTGTACGCGCTTCGCGCTACTCAGCCCCAGGATCTCGTTACAGCTCTCGCTTTGCTCCTGCAAAAAGGCAAGTTCGAGCACAAAATTCGACTCAACGTAGACGTTCACGTCGCGCCTTCGTATTCAATTCTTCCATTCCTGGCAGCGTTTTCAAAACCCGAGTCGGCGAGCCAACTTCGATCTTCGGCAATCTCTTCTGTCCTGCCATCCGATCGAATTACATCGCCTAGCCAAGCCGCCACGAGCAGTTCAAATGCGTGGCCGCTGATACGTAGGGGATCCACGCCGGCGCTTTCGAAATACGGCGCAAATTCCGGTTGTGCGTCGGCTTCATAAGTTGGCGGGACCGGTTCAGGATCTATGCCTGCATTCTTCCATAGATAGAATCTGTCAGGCGTAACAAGCAGGAAAAAATCCGCACGAAATGATCCACCATGGGCAAGCATGTTTCGTCGAGTCTGGGCCGCCCATCCGCCAGAAGTTCCGCGCTTGTTCTTGATCTCGGCGATGGCAGTCAGCCGGCCACTGCGATCGTACAGGGCGAGGTCTGCAGGAGAGAACATCAGGATACCTGTGGTTCGAATTGTGTTGATCTGAATTATGGTTGCGCGCCATGAAACCGTCAACAAGAACCCGTTCGGCTCATACATCCAAAACTTCCGTCGGACATCGGCACCTGCATTACGCATTCTAACGCGACCCATGGCAAGTCAGACGTGCCTGCAGCCGGTTCGAACCAATCGCTGTGAAATGCCGATTGTCATGAGTTGCGTTGATGCCGGAGACTTGGTCACTCGAAATACCCGCGCAAAACGGTCTCGGTATTGACGCCATGGCGGATGGCGCCGGGGTCTTTCCTCTTGTTTGCCTGCTCGGACCGGGAGCACGAGCCCGTGCTGAACGAATTGCGCGCGGTCGAATTCACGTCGGGTTCGACGCTGTGACTGACGGAACAACCGCGCCGGGTATCAAGACCTAGTTTAACCTGGAGCGTTCGATATGGCGAAGTCTGGTTCAGCTGGCGTGATCGGATTAGATGCCGAGGACTAAACTTGGTTACACAGGATGTTTCAGTTTCGAATTTGGTTCGGCGGGGAGATTGAGCTATCTTTGGGCGAAGACGGATTCACGGGCTGTTCGTGGCGAAGCTATTCAGTCACCCGAAGAAGAATAGGATCCCGTGCACCAAGTACAGGAAACTTTAAAACAGGCGGTAACTCTCGCCACCTGCTTCTCCCATATAGAACTCCAAATTCGGAAGCGGGTAGTCGCGTGTTCCGAACCAAGTCTTGATCTTCTTCCAGGGCTTGCCGGTCTTGGCGTGGATCCCGCGCGTCTCGTGCTTGCCCCAATCCGCGTCCGGATCCGAGGTCTTGCCCGTGACCCGGTTGCTGGCGCCCGTCGAATGGCTCTCCATCGCCTTGCCGTCATAGCCGAGGAACTCGCCGAAATCGTCCGCTTCTTCCATCAGCTGCTCGCGCATCGTCCGGATCATGGCGGCAATCATCCCCTGCTCCTCCTGCAGTTCCATCACCGCCCGCAGGAACCGGCCGAAGTTGCAGGCGTCCGGCGCCGGATCGCGCAGCGGCTGCGGAAGGTAGATCACCGTCGAGCCGTCCGCCTCCGACACCACCCGCTTCGGCGCGCTCTGCCGGGGAAGCGCCGGAAATCCGCAGAGTGCGAGCAGCGCCGAATTGCGCTGCAGCGATTGCGCGGATTCATGCTGGAAGACGATGCCGGCCAGCATCGCCCGCCACATCGCCACCACCGGATCATCGTCGCGCCCGTGCCCGCGCCGCTCTTCGAGCGCGTCCAGGATGTCGCCGTCCGGCATCGCATCCAGCACCCGTTGCGGGCGCTGGAGTTCGGGGCGCTGTTCGACATCCGCCCAGGAAAAGAGTAGGTTGCTTGAGGCTGTCATGTCGTTCCCTCCGTGGAACCTTGCTTCTTTAATTCACACCTATTCTAGCACATGACGGCCGCAAACACCAGGGAAGGGTCTCATATCCGGCTGAAAACTATTGCAAGTTTCTCAATTCCGGAGCATGGGCGGTGTGGGGCGGAAATTCCGCCGGCGGGGTGAAATTCGCCGGTTTGACGGCGTATTCAGGGGATTCCTGGGGTGAAGAGAATCTGAACGCGGTGAAACGCTCAACAAGCCAATGGGTTGGAACAGCGCAAAGGCCTCTTCAAGGCCGCCTCTGGTGTGCTCACGGCGGACCTCGCCCGCAAGTACGCTGACCATCTCGCAACAGGGGTCGAGGATGACGATGGTCTGTTTGACGCCCACGTCAAGGTCGCTGCCCTTGCGTAGGTCCAGGGAGTGTCAGACGAGCTCGATCGGGAAGCAGCCGAGCCTAGCAAGAAGTGGTTCGTCGAGTATCGGGTTGCAATCAAGGAGCTGTCAGACTAACGCCGCTCCGTCTACGACGAGATCAAGGGCATGTCGCCCAAGTCCCAGGTAATCGAGATCAAGCGGCCGCGCATCCGCACCGAGGAGACCGATAACGCCGACGGCATCAAGCTGGAGACGCGAAACGGACATCTCGTGTCCGACGGAAACGGTAACTTCCCGATCGGCTCGCTGAACCAGTGGGAGATCGAGGTTCTCGACAGAGAGATGAGCCGCCCTGGATTCGAAGCATGGTATCGGAACCCTTCACGCCCGACTGGCGATGCCCTCGCGATTACCTACCAGAACGTTCAGGGCCACTGGCGTCGGATGTGTCCAGACTTTGTCTTCTTCCACGGCGATAGCCAGAAAATGAGAGTCTCCATCATCGATCCCAATGGCCATCACCTCGCCGACGCGCTTCCCAAGTTGCGCGGCTTGGCCGAATTCGCCGCCGCGCTCGGCGAGCCTTTCCACCGCATCGAATCGGTCGCGCGGGTGAATGATGGCACTTTGCGTGTCCCGGACCTTACTGGTCCGCACATCCGTGAGGCCGTCGCAGTAACCGAGGACATCCAGGCTCTCTACGTTAATGGCCATGCCAACGACTACTAGTGTGGTGTCTCGAACAAATTAATCGAGTATTCGTTTCAGGTCAGCCGAGCACATCCGTGATGAGGGTGATGATCTTCGCGGAGTCGATGCTTCCATTTGCTTCGTCGCGTGTAACCATCAGTGTGCCGTTCTCGCCGCCCCCTTCTTCGTGCGGCAGAATGCCTTTTGTTCGGTACGATGCGCGTTTCGTTTCCCACCGGCTTCGGTAGCTGAGCACATGCAACATCCGTAGTGCTCCCAATAAACCGTCAACCCCGATTCCATGTCCTCGATGGTAAATCCGGATATTTGGTGAAGCCCCCGATAGTGAGCGGACGCTCGTATTCGTACTCGATTCCATTGTTGGCGAGATGGTCCGCGATAATCACTTCGGACTTTGAGCAAACCGCGTCCCACGGCCGTTACCGCTCCCGCGACCTCTGCCTCGCGTACATGAACGCGTTGGCGGCGGGAGATCCGGATGCGGAGGTCGATCCGTAAGAATGCGTCTATGGAGCTGAAGCCCGCCTTCGGAGCGCAAGGCGGCGACGAAGTGCGCCCGACCGGAGCCTGCCAAGCAGAAAAGTGGCAATTCCCATTGCCATTCAGTCAACGGACACGAAATCAGCGGTATTTGAGCTGAATAACCGCCGCTCCGGCAATTCGCCCCTCCAGGATCGCCGCACAGCGGCTTTCCCGGGCTTCCGAGGGTTTTGCTTTCGTGCGGCCCGCGCTTTCCGGCCCGTACGGCCCAAATTCCGGCCTCTCCGGCGATCCGTTACGCTCCGGGCCAGTATGCCCGGGATTTCGGGTCCGTTTTCCCTGAATGATCCCCATGCGCCATCGGTGGAAGCGGTACGGAGATCCCGACTGCACGATGTTGACACGCTATGGTTTGCTCTATATTTGTATATACGTAACTGAGCACGAAAATCGCTGCTCATACGAACAAGGAGTGACAAGCATGAAGACGCCAATTGAAAACGCCACGCTAATCAGAGCGGGCAAAGTGGAACTGTTAATATGCACACAGAAATTGATGCTTTGGATTTCGTATGGGATGAGCGCAAACGGATTGCGACTCTAACGAAGCACGGTGTCGATTTCCGCGACGCCATTCGGATATTCGAAAACCCGGTGCTGACATTGCCATCGCACCAACGGGAAGAATCTCGATGGATGGCTATTGGCCATCTCGGTGGGATCGTACTCACCTTGGTTTACGTGATCCGGGGCGATTGCTACAGAATCATCACCGCAAGACGAGCGCACAAAGATGAACGACGAAAGTATTACGCGCATGTCGCTGGCGGAGGCGATCCACCGCAAGGGTGAAGGCCGCACAGATTGGGACCGGCTCCGAAAGGAACACGAACGGGGAGCGGAGCCAATCGTGGATCCGGACGAAGGAGATTTCGACTGGTCGAAAGCCAGGGTCGTGATGCCACCTTCCAAGACAGCGATTTCCGTGCGTCTCGATAATGACGTCCTGAACTTCTTCCGGTCACAGGGACGAGGCTACCAGACACGGATCAACGCTGTTCTGCGCAGTTATATGAAAGCACAGAAAACGGGATCCTGATATCGAACTCAAGATTTCGGCGATACGCTTGGATTTCACCGAAATTGTCGCGTCCGGGATTAACCGGAACATCCGCACAAAGCTTGACGGTTTTGTGACGAGAACGCCATTTCTTGAGAGTTGTGAAATGCCAGCGCGCAATCTGTTTTCTTATCGCAATGCTGCCGCAATGGGCGGGACTCCCGACGTCTTTGTTTACGACAATCTTCCTGAAGAGGCGTTTGCGCTGTAGCCAATTTTTTTGTTCGGGCAGCCTTTCGTGGGGTAGCTGGCGGGGTCGGCATCGACCTTTTGCTGCCTTCCGGCAGCGCCGAGGCGTCAGGGTGTTGTTTCTCAGAGTCTTTCGCCAGTAGCAGGTCCGTTTGTACCGTTCTATTTCGGGCACGGAAGAGCGGGCGCGAAATCGGCTTGGCCGGGTCGTAGCCCGCTTGCTTCTTTTCGGCGCTCCACAGCGCCCAGCTGTCGATCAGCGGGCGGATCCGGTGCCGGTCCCAGAGCGTGGCTTTCAGCGGGCCGCTGTCGAGGCCGCGGTCGGCGCTGAACTCCTTGCAGCGCTCCGCCAGGGCAGGGGTCTCCTCGAAGAGCCGCTCCGAAAGCCGCTCCAGTTCCTTGACTTCCGACACCGAAGCCCGGGTCACGCTGGCCGCCACCGGGATTTCGTACTGCGTGCCGGCAATCGTATGGACACGGGAGCCGAACCGGGTCTTGATCTTCTTCCAGGGCTTGCCGGTCTTGGCGTGGATCCCGTGCATCTCGTGCTTGCCCCAATCCGCGTCCGCATCCGAGGTCTTGCCCGTGACCCGGTTCCTGGCGCCCGTCGAATGGCTCTCCATCGCCTTGCCGTCATAGCCGAGGAATTCGCCGAAATCGTCCGCTTCCTCCATCAGTTGCTCCCGCATCGTCCGGATCATGGCGGCGATCATCCCCCGCTCCTCCTCCAGTTCCACCACCACCCGCAGGAACCGGCTGAAGTTGCAGGCGTCCGGCGCCGGATCGCGCAGCGGCTGCGGAAGGTAGATCACCGTCGAGCCGTCCGCCTCCGACACTCCCCGCTTCGGCGCGCTCTGCCGGGGAAGCGCCGGAAATCCGCAGAGTGCAAGCAGCGCCGAATTGCGCTGCAGTTCGCGCAGCAGCGACTGCGCGGACTCGTGCTGGAAGACGATGCCGGCCAGCATCGCCCGCCACATCGCCACCACCGGATAATCGTCGCGCCCGTGCCCGCGCCGCTCTTCGAGCGCGTCCAGGATGTCGCCGTCCGGCATCGTATCCAGCACCAGTTGCAGGCGCTGGAGTTCGGGGCGCTGTTCGACATCCGCCCAGGAAAACAGTAGGTTGTTTGAGGCCGTCATGTCGTTCCCTCCGTGGAACCTTGCTTCTTTAATTCATACCTATTCTAGCACATGACGGCCGTAAACACAAGGGAATTGTCTCGTATCCGGCTGAAAAATATTGCAATTATCTGAATTCCGGAGCATGGGCGGCGTGGGGTGGAAATTCCGCCGGCCGCGCGAAATTCGCCGGTTTGACGGCGTATTCAGGGGATTCCTGGGGTGAAGAGAATCTGAACGCTGTGGAACGCTCGACAAGCCAATGGGTCAGAACAGCGCAAAGGCCTAAACCTGGAGCGTTCGATATGGCGAAGTCTGGTTCAGCTGGCGTGATCGGTGTAGATGCCAAGGACTAAACTTGGTTGCACAGGCCGTTTCAGTTTCGGATTTGGTCCGGCGGGGAGATTGAGCCATCGCTGGGCGAAGACGGATTCACCGGCTGTTCGTGGCGAAGCTATACAGTTACCCGAAGTAGAATAGGATCCCGTGCACCAAGTACAAGAAACTTTAAAACAGGCGATAACTCTCGCCACCTGCTTCTCCCATATAGCACTCCAAATTCGGAAGCGGGTAGTCGCGTGTTCCGAAACAGAATCGTAGCATTGGCGGAAGCAGCACAAATCTTGAAGCATGGGTCTGATGCATGACCGTCATCAAGCTGTACAAGTTTGAAGATGGCAAAGCAGAGGAAGTCCTCGGACAAGCGGCGGCGCTCGAAAGATCTCTTCATCTTCTCATCGAGCAGAATCTCAAAACGATGCTTGGCATCCAACTGCTTGAGAGCGAATACTCGATAGGGTCGAAATACCGCGGTCGGATCGACATGCTTGGAATCGACGAGAACAAGAATCCGGTGATCATCGAGTACAAGCGTGCGACCAACCAAAACATTATCAATCAAGGCCTCTTTTATTTGGATTGGCTGCTAGATCACCGGGCCGAGTTCAGACTGCTCGTTCAGACCAGGCTGGGCGAGAAGGATGCCAAGGCGATCGACTGGTCTGCTCCTCGACTGCTTTGCATCGCGGGTGGATTCACCCGGTACGACGAACATGCGGTGCAACAAATGAACCGGAACATTGAACTCATCCGGTACCGAAGTTTCGGGGAAAAGCTGTTGATGCTGGAACTGGTGAATGCGACTTCAGCCCAGCCCAGCGTCTCTGCCAGGGACGCTCCAAAATCCATCATGTCCAACCAGAAAACGATTTCCGAAACGCTGACCGCGCTCGACGACCCGATGCAGAATCTATATCACGGGCTTCGCGCGCATATCTTTGCTCTTGGGGACGACATTCAGGAGAAGACACTCAGATTCTACGTGGTATTCAAGCGGTTGCAGAATTTTGCGTGTGTCGAAAAGCGTCCCAACAAGGCGACGCTCCTTCTCTGCGCGAAAGTGGATCCCGAAAGAGTCATACTGGAACCGGGTTTCAGCCGCGACGTCCGAAATATCGGTCATTTCGGCACCGGAGACTTGGAAATCACGATTCGCGCGCAGGAAGACTTGGAGCGGGCGAATCCACTCCTGCAAACAAGTTATGAAGCAAATTGAGCTGAAACCGTGTGAGAGTTCAACGCGCTTGCAATTCTGTGCGGGCAGGACGTTGCCGTCCTCAGCCGAACAATTCCAGTCTCCGGGAAAATTCCCTTGACGGTTCCCAGAACACCAACCTAGAGAGAATTCGAATTGACTGGCAAATGTCCTACTGTTGGTTCTGAAGCGGCGCATCCGCCCTGTCGCTGAACTGCTGGAGCAACTTGACCGGGAGTGTATCACTATGACAGCCAACGCCGCTAGCCTGCGCATCACCCTTCAAGACATCGATCCAGCGCCCTGGCGCGAAATCGAGGTTCCGCTTTCCATGAGTTTCAAGGGCCTGCATGACGCAATCCAAGCCGCATTCCTCTGGTTCGATTGCCATCTTTGGGAATTCGAATTGGATGACAGAAAGTACGGGATGCCCGAGTATTACGACGAGTTCTTTGGGCCACCCCTTTACAAGGCAACGGTCGCGCGCCTCACGAAGTTGCGGGATTGGAGGATCGAGACTCTCCGCTATGTCTACGACATGGGAGACGATTGGGTGCATCGCATTGACGTGCTTGACTTCTTCACAGCTGAACCCCAGGTTCTCCTGCCGAAATTTCTGGCCGGACAATGGCGCACACCGCCAGAAGATGTAGGCGGCGCTTGGGGCTTTGAAGAATTTCTCCACTCGATCACTAACCCCCGCGATCCCGAACACGAGCGAAACCTTGAGTGGTATGGCGGCCCTTTTGTCCAAGCGGATATCCAGAAGCACTTGATCCAAATTGGTTTCAATCGACTTGCCTTGGCCCGAAAACGGCGACGGTAGCCATCCTCGAACCTCCCTGTGGAAATCCTTTCCGGTTGTCCGGAGGGTGAGGTCAATCCATTCGCCGCAGCCCTCCAGGAATTGCGCAATTCCAGCGCCGAAACGCTCTACGATAGTGGCAGCGATGCGGGCTCACTTGCCTGTCCCCCGCAAACCCGGCCCCTCAACGACTCTTGTAAGCAAGAACCCCGCCGACGAAGACTTCAGGACGACCCGTCTTGTGCTCGCACAAGCAAGGATGGAAAATCCGGGTGGACACGCCTCGCTGCACCGCGACTTCAAAACCCGGCGCGACGGGGCGAATGGCGCCCATTGCGGAACGAACTTCTTTCGGGTCGCCTCTCACCTGAACCTGTTGCAATTCTGTCGCTATCGGTATATATCCCCGCTCGCTTCCCGAATACTTGTCATGCAAGGCTTCGGTGTTGCTTGCAGGGAAGCCAGAGATCCCGCGCCAAGATTTGCCGCTTGATCAGGAGTAGTGCATGCCGCTCTACGAGCACACATTTCTTACGAGACACAGTCTCACCAGCCAGCAGGCTACCACCCTGACGGAGGAGTTCGCGGTCGTTCTTACCGAGAATGGCGGCAGCCTGATCGATTCAGAATACTGGGGCCTCAGGAGCCTCGCCTATCGAATCCGAAACAGCCGGAAAGCGCATTACTCGTACATGCGAACCGAGGCGCCGGCATCCGCCGTCCAGGAAATGGAACGCCGAATGCGGTTGAGCGAGGATGTCATCCGCGTGCTCACCGTACGAGTGGACAAACACGAAGAAGGCCCGAGCGCCATGATACGGGCCAAGGCCGGCCGGGATTCCCGCAGATCGTCCCGTCGTGACGGGGAAGACGGGGAAGAACGCAGGCGGCCCATCGAACCGAGGGAACCGCGAAAGGGTGCTTCCTCCGGAACGGAGGAATCGGATTCAAGAGAGCATCGGAAAGAGAAATCCGAAAACGTGGCCCCGACCCGATCTGAAGGAGTTGCGCAAAAATGAACGGTTTCAGGCGCACATTTGCGCGCCGGCGCAAGTCGTGCCCATTTTCTGCAAAGGATTCGCAGCCAATCGACTACAAGAACGTGCGACTCCTCCAGCGTTTTCTTTCCGAGCGAGGAAAGATCATGCCAGGCCGAATCACGGCTGTCTCCTCTGGCAAGCAACGGGAGTTGGCCCGCGCGATCAAACGCGCCCGCTACCTGGCGCTCCTGCCTTAGAGTTTGACCTAAAACTATTGAGTGGCTTCGACATGTGGTATTTTCCATACAGCATAAACACGAAATATGGAGAGCACCCATGCCTTGGAATGAAACCACTCGCGCTGAGTATAAGCGCCCCACGTCTCGTTACGAGTCGGATTTGACGGATGCGGAATGGTCGCTGTTGGACCCCCATCTTCCGGGACCGGCTTCGACCGGTCGTCCCCGCACCACGGACCTTCGGGAAGTCTTGAACGCGATCCTGTACATGGCCAGCACAGGTTGCCAATGGCGCGCCTTACCCAAGGATTTTCCACCGTTTACGACGGTTCAGAACTATTTCTACGGTTGGTCGAAAGGGGGACGAATGGAGGTCATTCTGGCGTCGCTTCGGCGGGCGGCGCGCCTTGATGCGGGACGCGCGGAAGAGCCGACGGCGGGTGCGATTGATAGCCAGAGCGCCAAGACCACCGAGAGCGGAGGACCGCGCGGTTACGACGCCGGCAAGAAGGTGAAGGGCCGCAAGCGCCACCTTGTGGTGGATACGGAAGGGAACCCGCTGACGGTTCAGATTCATGCGGCGAGCATTCAGGATCGGGACGGCGCGCCGGACGTGTTGGAAGAGGCGGCCGCGTGCTGCCCGACGTTGCAGGCGTTGTTCGCGGATGGCGGCTACTCGGGGCCGAAACTTGCGGCGTCCCTGTGCGACCGCGGCCTGGATCTGGATCTCATCATCGTTTCCAAGCCCCCGGGAAACAAGGGTTTTGCGGTTCTCCCCCGCCGCTGGGTGGTGGAACGGACTCTTGCCTGGCTGAACCGCTGCCGACGATTGGCCAAGGACTTCGAGGGAACCGTCGAGAGCGCCAAGGCGTGGGTTCTCTGGGCTGCGGTGCGGCTCTTGGTCCGCCGCCTCGGGCGGCGCGTAAGTGCCTGTGCAACAATGGGTTAAATGAACTTGCTAAAGTTTTGATTCAGACACTTAGGCCACACGCTAGGGAGAATTCGATGGAAATTGTGCTGCTTGAACGGGTCGAGCATCTTGGACAAATGGGCGACATCGTTCGGGTAAAGAACGGTTACGCCCGGAATTGCCTTTTGCCGCAGGGCAAAGCGCTTCGCGCCAGCGCAGAGAATCTGGGGCGATTTGAACGGGAACGAGCCGAGATCGAAGCCCGGGACTTGGCGCGGCGAAAAGAGGCCGAGTCGGTATCCGGGAAGCTTGCAGATGTTCAGGTCACGATTCTTCGCCAGGCTTCGGAATCCGGCAGCCTCTATGGTTCAGTGAATTCGCGCGACGTCGCGGAGGCGTGTTCGGAAGCAGCCGTACGCGTCACCCGACAGCAGGTCGCGATGGACAGTGCGATCAAGACGCTCGGCTTGCATGAAGTGCGGATCAATGTCCATGCGGAAGTCGCCAGTTTCATTACAGTGAATGTGGCCCGGTCCGAAGAAGAAGCGGAATTGCAGGCTCAGGGAAAGATCGTCGGCGATCTGGCAGGCGAGGCGAGCCGCGAATTTGAGGCCGAACTTGCTTCGGAAGCTACCCTCGAAAACGCCGACACAGAGGATGCGATCGAGAATGAAAAAGGGGACGAATCGGCAACACCGGAAGATTCCACCTAGGGAGCGGTTCCCTTTCAAGGGCACCTCTAAAGCCCAACTTCCGCGAATCGCACTAGCTTCCTGCCTATTCTAGGATTCGAGCCGGGGCAGCAATCCGCACTTTTGCGAGCCGCCTCTCCCCCGTGTATTGCGGGGAAGAGGAGATTCTTCATGCGAACGCCCGGACGATCCGACAGCGCCAGCAATTCGAACGGTGCCCTTCCGCATAGCATCGAGGCCGAGCAGGCCTTGCTCGGTTCGCTCCTGCTCTCGAACGACATGCTCGACCGAGTTCCCGAACACCTCGCGCCGGAGCATTTTCATGAACCGCTGCATGGACGAATATTCGAAGTCATCAATAAACGAATTCGCGGAGGACAGGGCGTTTCTCCGATCACCCTGACCCCGCACTTCGAATCGGATGAAGCCATGGCCGAAATGGGTGGTCCCGACTACCTCGTCCGGCTCGCCGGCGCTGCGGTTTCCATTCGGCACGCCCGCGATTACGCGGACACAGTCTATGGCCTTGCCCTCCGTCGAATGCTGGTCGCGCTTGGCGAGGACATTCAGGATACCGCCCGAGATGGCGCGAACGAGCTCAATCCGCAGCAGCAAATTCGGGAGGCCGAGCGCAAACTGTATGCTTTGGGCGAAAGAGGAAAGATTGAAAGCGGATTCCGTCAGTTCAGCCCGCTCGCCGTCGAGGCAATCGAACGGGCGGTAAAGGCCTACAAGTGGGAGGGCGAAGCGTATGGCCTTTCGACGGGGTTGCTGGATATCGATCGGAAAATCGGAGGCCTGCGGGAATCAGACCTGATCATCGTCGCCGGACGGACAGCGATGGGCAAATCCGCGCTCGCAATCAACATCGCGTTTCACGCCGCAAAGGCGGGAAGCCCGGCAACCAGGGGCGACCCGGAGGAAGGAAAGCCAGCCGGAGGCGTCGCGTACTTTTCCCTGGAAATGTCCGCAATTCAGTTGGCAACCCGGATTCTCTCAAGCCAGTCCCGCATTCCTTCACAGAACATTTCCCGCGGTAAACTTACGGAGCAGGAATTCCAGGAATTCGTTCGCGTTTCGAACGAACTGTCGGAATTGCCCCTCTATATCGACGATACCGCCGCCCTCGACATCGACAGCCTCTGTTCTCGCGCACGACGCCTCCAACGCCAGCGGGGACTCGACGTAGTCTTTGTGGACTACTTGCAGCTGGTGGAAAGCACGTTGCGGCGTGAGGCGCGCGAGCAGCGCGTCGCCGAAGTTTCCAGGCGGCTGAAGGCGCTGGCAAAAGAACTGAATATCCCCGTAGTGGCTCTTGCGCAGTTGTCTCGGCAGGTCGAGGCACGGGAAAGCAAACGCCCGCAGTTGTCCGACCTGAGAGAATCGGGATCGATCGAACAGGATGCCGACATTGTAATTCTCATCCATCGCGAAGAATATTACGTGGAACGGGATCGGCCCCCGGAACGGGATCAAGTGAAATTCGTGAAATGGCAGGACGAAATGGCCAAGGTCCACAATCTCGCAGAACTCCACATCGCCAAGCATCGCAACGGACCTACCGGCAATGTCGATCTGTTTTTCGATCGTCACTTCACGCAGTTTGGCGACTACCGTCCGGGCGAGGATCACGAACTGGACAACACCGGAATTCGGGAATTCGGATGATAACGGGCCATCGGCCCCGGCTCACGGTCGACCTCCGGGCAATCGCCGACAATTGGCACGCACTGGCGAAACTGGCGCCCGCTGCGGAATGCTCCGCGGTCTGTAAAGCGAACGCATACGGGCTTGGCGCACGCGAAGTCGCTCCGATACTTCAGCTCGCCGGCGCCCGGATTTTTTTCGTCGCCACCACGGAGGAGGGTCTCGAACTCCGAGAGGCCCTGGGGAAAGAACCGGCGATCTATGTCTTGAACGGCGCCAGCGAAGCAGAATTCCCGGTTTTCAGGAAACATGGCCTCTTGCCGGTTCTCTGCACCGGACGGCAGGTAATGAACGCAATCCAATTCGCCTCGGGCACAAGTACTCCGGTTACCTGTGCCCTGCACATCGATACCGGCATGAACCGCCTGGGTCTATCGGCGACGGAGTTGCCGGATCTCTTCGACTCCGACGAGCGCATCCGCTTGCTGGATGTCCGACTTGTTCTTTCGCACCTGGCGTGCGCCGATCCGCCGGGCGATCCCATGAACGACGAGCAAGCGGACAGATTCGATCAGATACTGCCGAGCCTCATTCGCCTCTTCCCTTCGGCGCTGAAAAGTTTGTCGTCGACTGGCGGAATTCTCCTTGGATCTCGCTTCGCTTACGAACTTGTACGGCCGGGTATCGGGCTCTATGGCGGCCTGCCTTTCGCCGACGCCCTCCCCGTCGTGCGGCTGGAGGCTCCCATTCTGCAAGTCCGGAACATCAAGAAAGGGGAAACCGTAGGATACGGCGCCACCTGGGAGGCGGAGCGCCCCAGCACGATCGCCACGATCCCGATCGGATATTCAGACGGAGTCTTTCGCCGACTGACCGAGGGCGGAAGGGCGCGGATTCGCGATCAGATCGTGCCATTCGTCGGAAGGGTGAATATGGACCTGATCACTCTTGACGTTACCGATGTGCCAGGCGTGGCGCTTGGCGAAGCGGTCGAATTGCTGGGAACCAAAACCGGTGTCAACGAAATAGCCGAATTGGCGGGAACCATCCCGAACGAGGTGCTGACCTGCCTTCGCGGAAGATATGAACGACGCTACATTGGGCGGGCTTCGAACAATCGGAAAGAGACATGAGACTAATTCTCGAAATCTGCCGGGTGATCGGCGCCTCGATTCTCGAATTCGCCCAAGCTACGGGACGGGTCGCGATTTTCGGTGGCAAGGGACTGTTTCGTTGCTTTCAGCCGCCTTTCTACCCCGGCGAAATCGCGCGCCAGCTTCTGTCAATCGGATACTACTCGCTGCCGGTGGTCGGACTGACCGCGATTTTCACGGGGGCCGTGCTGGCGCTCCAGATTTATGTCGGCGGATCGAGGCTCAACGCCGAGAGCGCGGTCGCTTCCATCGTCGCCATTGGAATTACCCGCGAACTCGGACCGGTCATCGGAGGACTGATGGTTGCCGGGCGCGTTGGCGCCGCGATTGCGGCGGAACTCGGCACCATGCGCGTGACCGAGCAGTTGGACGCCCTGGAAACGCTGTCCACAGATCCGATGCGCTATCTCGTCGCCCCGAGGCTCATTGCCGCAACGCTGGCCATGCCGGTGCTGATCGGAGTGGCGGATTCCCTCGGTGTCGCTGGCGGCTTGCTCGTAGGTGTCGAGCGCCTTGGATTCCAATCCCAGAGCTATATCCAAAGCACCATGGAATTCCTGACCGCAAACGACGTGATTTCCGGTCTCGTCAAGGCGGCGATCTTCGGGTTCCTGATCGCGCTGATGGGCTGCTATCACGGTTTCCATTCGGCCGGCGGCGCACAAGGTGTCGGACGCGCGACAACCAACGCGGTGGTTTCCTCAAGTGTTCTGATATTGGCCGCCAACTACCTGCTCACGGAACTCTTCTTTCCTGCCGGCACATGACGAATCATCCTGACTTGGCGGCATCGGACCATCCGAGAATTCAAATCTCCGGGTTGGAGAAGAGCTTCGGCTCGAACCATGTGCTCAGAGGCTTGAATCTCGACGTTCCACGCGGCGATTCCGTGGTGGTGATCGGACCTTCGGGTTGCGGCAAGAGCGTTACGGTAAAATGCGTCCTCGGGCTTTTGCAAGCGGATTCCGGTCGCATTCATGTGGACGGCTGCTTACACGGCCGCCGGCAGATCGAGTCGCTTCGCGCCCGATCGGGAATGCTCTTTCAGGGAGCGGCGCTCTTCGACAGCTTGCCGGTCTGGAAGAACGTCGCTTTTCGCCTGCTGCATTCCGGCACGCCGAAGAAGGAGGCTCGTGAAATCGCCATCGACCGGATGCGCCGGGTTGGACTCGACGAGCAGGCCGCCGATCTCCTGCCGGCGGAACTCTCCGGCGGCATGCAAAAGCGGGCCGGCCTGGCACGCGCCATTGCTGCAAACCCGGAAATCCTGTTTTTCGACGAACCGACCGCCGGTCTCGATCCGATTCTGGCGAAGGTCGTCAGCGCGCTGATACGCCGCCTTGTAACCGAGTCCGGGGCCACTGCGCTGACCATAACCCACGATCTCACATGCGCCGAAATCATCGGGGACCGCGCCGCCATGCTCTATGATGGCCGTGTGCAATGGAACGGCCCCGTTCAGCATCTGAGAAAAAGTGGAAATCCGCACGTGGAACAGTTCGTTTCCGGGGACGCGAAAGGCCCGATCGCCACGCTTCGCTAACTCGACTGCACCGCGCAGCCCTTCCCTACCCGCTGAGGCGGGCATGGCGAACTCCACTACCCGCCGTATCGCGATACGGGTAGATATCTCCGCGAACACTCGTGCCGTCTTGACCTAGAATACTCTTATGCCGCCTTCTGCATCCGGGTTCCCTGTTTCTCCTGCCGTTCGAAGACGGAAAGCCGGAATTCGAGCTCATCGATTTCAGTCAGCAATTCGCAGATTTCAAGAACCAACTCATGTCCCTGAAGCTTGAGCGCAAAGAACAAGCGCAGCGTTCGTTCGGCGCTGGGAGCCGTAATTTTCTCATTGGGACTGCCTTCCCAGCGCGCAATCGTCGCCCTCGATACACCCAGAACCTCTCCCATTCCAAATTGTGTGAGATCAAGCATTGAACGCGAGAAGCGCACTTCTTGGCCGCGCATGATGTGCGGACTCGTTACAATCATCCTGCCGATGGCCCCATGAAGAACGTCGGCATCCGTGATTGAAATTCCTTTCCCATATTGCGTGTCGTGAACGGTAAATCCGTTCGCCAGATAGATGTAGTCTAGGCCGCATTCCTTGCAATGATGCATTTTCATCGCTCGTCCATCCACATTGCGGTATTGACGAAAAACGTTTGATCCTGCCGTAAGATAATTGTTGCGACGCCAGCTTCCCGGCTTCCCCGAATTCGCTTCACGACTACAACTTCCCGATCACTATTGAGTCGATACATGAACAGGGGATTCAAGTGAAATCCCGGAATGGGATTCTTTCTGCTGCGCCCGCAGAAAAGCCGCGGCTCCAAGAGGGCGTTCACGCGATCTTGTTTCGTTGCTTCCTCCGGCGGTCTTGGCTGTTCGATAACACGCCAGGGAACGATGATCCATCGAAACTTGAGAACCGATTCGAATTGCCGAGAAACAATGGCCGCAATCGCAAACCCTCCCCGCTCGGGAACAGGCCTTCAGCACTAGCCCTTCCGCTCCTCCGGCCTCACCTCCGCAATGTCATTCCCTGCACCGGATTGGCGCACCCCGTCCAGTCAAGTGTCGATGTGTTTCGATGATGCTCGCCGGTCCATATTTGGCGGGCTGGCGCGGCAACGCCACTCGCATTCTACGGCGCAAGAAACAAGTGCGTGCAATTGTTGTTCTTGGGACACAAATGATATCGAACTTCGCGCTCAGCCGTGAATTGCGCCCGCTCCGACCGCGAGCGCAGCTTCACGCACAGCCTCGGACAACGTTGGATGGGCATGGCATGTTCGGGCTACGTCCTCTGCCGCGGCGCCAAATTCCATCGCCACGCAAATCTCGTGGATGAGTTCTCCGGCCTCCGGCCCGATCACGTGTGCGCCAAGTATCCGGTCCGTCGCCTTGTCCGCGAGCAATTTCGCGAATCCGTCCTTTGCCCTCCGTGACTTTGCCCGCGCATTGGCAGCGAAAGGGAACTTCCCGACCCGGTAAAGGCGGCCTTCGCCCTGGAGTTCTTCTTCCGTCTTGCCGACGGCCGCGACTTCCGGCTCGGTATAGATCACGGACGGAACCAGCTCGAGATTCACATGCGGTTTCTGCCCGGCGAGCATTTCCGCCACCGCGATGCCTTCGTCTTCCGCCTTGTGGGCAAGCATCGGACCCGCGATCACATCGCCAATGGCGTAGACGCCGTCCACCGAGGATTTCCAGTTCGCATCCACACGGATCCGGCCCGATTCGTCCAGGGCCAGCCCCACGTCCTCCGCCCCCAAGCCTTCGGTGCTGGGGCGCCGGCCGGTCGCGACCAGCACGATATCGGCGGAAACGGTTTTCTCCTCTCCGCCCTTTCGGGTAGCGAACCGGACGTCCAGCGCGTTCCGGCGGCGCCGTACTTCCTGGACCGCTGAGCCCAGCACGAATTTGAACCCCTGCCGGGTCAGGAAACGGCGAAATGTCTTCGCGATTTCCTCGTCCATGCCGGGGACGATCTCGTCGAGAAACTCCACCACCGTGACTTCGGCGCCAAGCCGCCCCCAAACAGAACCGAGCTCCAGCCCGATGACGCCGCCCCCGATGACGATAAGGCGCTTCGGTACCCGCGAAAGCGCCAGCGCGCCGGTGGAAGTAACGATCCGCTCTTCGTCGACTTCCACACCGGGAAGCGACGCCGGTTCCGAACCCGTGGCGAGCACGATGTGCTTCGCCTCAACCTCGCCTGCATCCGCGACTTCAAGCCGCCCGGGACCTGCCAGCCGCGCCCGCCCTTTTAGCCGTGCGACCTTGTTCTTCTTCAGCAGAAACGCGACGCCGCCTGTCAGTTCCGATACCTGGGCGTCCTTGTATGCGTGCATTTTCGCGAGATCGATGCTGACCCGCCCGGTCTTGATGCCCATCTCGGCATGGTGCCCGGTCGCGCTTTCATATGCGTGCGAGGCATACAGGAGGGCCTTGGAGGGAATGCAGCCGACATTGAGACAGGTTCCGCCAAGTGTCTCGCGGCTCTCGATTAGCGCCACCGAAAAACCGAGTTGCGCGGCCCGGATGGCGCAAACATATCCACCCGGTCCCCCGCCTACCACGGCAACGTCATAGCTCATGGTTCGGGTCTCAGAGATCGAGAAGCAGCCGGGAGGGATCCTCGATTCCCTCCTTCACGCGAACCAGGAACGTAACTGCCTCGCGGCCGTCCACGATGCGGTGATCGTAGGACAACGCCAGGTACATCATGGGGCGAACAACCACCTCGCCACCCGCCGCAATCGGCCGTTCCTGGATCTTGTGCATGCCGAGGATTCCCGACTGGGGCGGGTTCAGGATCGGCGTCGACATCAGGGATCCGTAGACGCCCCCGTTGGTAATGGTGAACGTTCCGCCCGCAAGTTCCGACACTTCCAGGGATCCTTCGCGCGCCCGGTTCCCCAAATCCGCGATCGTCCGCTCGATGTCCGCGAAGCCGAGTCGCTCCGCGTTGCGAACCACGGGCACCACCAGCCCGCTCGGCGTGCCGACCGCAACACCGACATGGCAGTAATCCCGATACACGATGTCGGTGCCGTCGATCTCGGCGTTGACGGCCGGGATCTCGCGAAGGGCATGCACACAGGCCTGGACGAAGAACCCCATGAATCCAAGCCGCACGCCGTGCTTTCGCTCGAACGCCTCCTTGTGCGAGGCCCGCATGGCGATCACCGCCGACATGTCCACTTCGTTGAACGTCGTGAGAATCGCCGCGGTTTCCTGCGCTTGTTTCAGGCGCCGGGCGATCGTCTGCCGCAACCGGGTCATCGCAACACGATTCTCGCGGCCCTCCGAAACTCCCGCAGGCGGCGCCGCGGGAGGCGCCGCCGCGAGGGCGTCGGCCTTGGTGACGCGACCGCCCCGGCCGGTGCCTTCCAGAGAAGCCGGATCAATGCCCTTTTCGGCCAATATCTTCCTGGCGGCGGGCGAATGCTCGATGTCGCCGGAAAGCGCCTTCTCCGCCGAAGCCTCTGGAGCGGTCTCCTCTGCTTTCGGCGCCGCATCAACCTTCGCAGCCGGCACGGCGCCTTCCACGACCACCGCAAGCACCGAAGCGGGCGCAACCGTGGCTCCCTCCTGCGCCTGAACCTCGCCCAGCACTCCCGATGCAGGCGCCGTCACTTCCAGGTTCACTTTGTCCGTTTCCAGTTCGCACAACACTTCGCCGTCCTTGACGGCATCGCCCGGTTTCTTGAGCCAAGCGCCGACCGTTGCCTCGGTAACGGACTCGCCGAGCGCCGGAACTCGCACTTCGATGCTCATACCGCCTCTCCTCCTGACTAACCGACGCTGAGCGCTTCTTCGACCAGCGCCCCCTGCTCCCGTGCATGCCGCGTTCCGATACCCGTCGCGGGAGACGCGGCCGTATGGCGCCCGACATAGCGCAGCCGGACATGCTTTCCACCGATTCGGTCCAGCAGCCATTCGAGCGTTGGTTCGACGAATGTCCAGGCGCCCTGGTTTTTGGGCTCTTCCTGGCACCAAACCGTTTCGGCTTTCGGGAATCGCGACATTTCGTTCAGTAGCGATATCGCCGGAAACGGATACAACTGCTCGAGCCGCATGACGTAGACGTCATCGATGCCTGCGCGTTCCTTCTCTTCGAGGAGATCGAAATAGACTTTCCCCGAGCAGAGCACGACGCGGCGGATCTCGTCATCCGGACGCAACGTCGCGTCCGTCTGGTTTCCGATCTGCGCGTCATCCCAGAGCAGCCTGTGGAAACTCGTTCCATTCGCCATTTCCGCGATTTTGGAAACGCACTTCCGATGCCGCAGAAGCGACTTTGGCGTCATCAGGACCAGCGGCTTTCGGAAGCTCCGCTTGCATTGCCGGCGCAAGATATGAAAGTAATTCGCTGGAGTCGTGCAGTTTGCCACGATCCAGTTGTTTTCCGCGGAGAGTTGAAGGAACCGCTCCAGCCGGGCAGAAGAATGTTCCGGCCCCTGGCCTTCGAAACCATGCGGAAGCAACATCACCAAGCCCGACATTCTCAGCCACTTGCGCTCGCCCGAACTGATGAACTGGTCGAACATGATCTGGGCGCCGTTCGCAAAATCCCCGAATTGCGCTTCCCAAATGGTCAACCCGTCAGGCTCCGCAAGCGAATATCCGTACTCGAACCCGAGCACTGCAAATTCGGAAAGCATCGAGTCCACAACATCCATTTTCGCCTGGTCCTCGGAGAGGTGGTTGAGCGGCAAGTAGCGCTGTTCATTTTCCTGGTCGATCACCCCCGCGTGGCGTTGGGAGAACGTCCCGCGGGTACAGTCCTGACCGGAAAGGCGCACCCGCGTACCCTCCAGGAGCAGGCTTCCGAAGGCCAGGGCTTCTGCGGTCGCCCAGTCGACCCCCTCGCCAGATTCCGCCGCCTTCCGCCGCGCTGCATACACCCGGGCCACGGTCTTGTGCAGTTTGAACGTCTCCGGGACCTTTCCCAGCCCCCGGCCGATCCTGCGCAGCGTCTTTTTCTCGACTCCCGTATTGCCACGCTGGTAAACGCCGCCATGCTTGCCGATTGCGGACCAACGTCCATCCAGCCAATCTGCCTTGTTCGGCCGGTAGGATGCGCTGGCTTCGAAGGCTTCTTCGAGTTCAGACATGAAAGCCTGCTTGGACTCCTCGAGTTCCCCAGGACCGATCACGCCCTCTTCCACAAGCCGGTCGGCGTAAACGCTCAGTGTCGTTGGCCGTCGGCGGATTTTCCGGTACATGAGCGGCTGCGTGAACATCGGCTCGTCACCCTCGTTATGGCCGAACCGCCGATAGCAGAAGATGTCGATGACGACGTCACGGCCGAAATACTGGCGGTACTCCGTGGCCACCTTCGCCGCGTGCACCACTGCTTCCGGATCGTCCCCGTTCACATGAAATATCGGGCAATCAACCATCAGCGCAATGTCCGAGGGATATGGCGATGAACGCGAATTATGCGGCGACGTCGTGAAGCCGATCTGGTTGTTCACCACGATATGAATGGCGCCGCCGGTGCGATGGCCGCGCAGTCCCGAAAGCCCAAAGCACTCCGCCACGACCCCTTGTCCGGCAAACGCGGCATCGCCATGCAACAGAACCGGAAGGACGCGGGTACGCGCTTCGTCGCCACGTTGTTCCTGCTTGGCGCGCGCCTTGCCGAGCACTACCGGGTCCACCGCCTCCAAATGCGATGGATTGGCCGACAGCGAGAGATGCACCCAGTTGCCATCGAACTCCCGGTCCGCTGACGAGCCAAGATGGTATTTGACGTCGCCCGAGCCCTCTACCTCTTCCGGTGTCGAGGAGCCGCCGCGGAATTCGTGAAAGATCGCCTGGTAGGACTTGCCCATCACGTTGGCCAGAACATTGAGCCGCCCCCGATGGGGCATACCGATCACGATCTCTTCGACGCCGAGCGAACCACCGCGCTTGATGATCTGCTCCATCGCCGGCACGAGAGACTCGGCGCCGTCCAGTCCGAAGCGCTTGGTCCCCGTGTATTTCCGGCCCAGGAAATTCTCGAACCCTTCCGTTTCGACCAGCTTGTGAAGAATCGCCTTCCGCCCCCGTTGGGTGAACCGCACTTCCTTGCCGTACCCTTCAATTCGTTCCTTCAGCCAGGCGCTCGCCTCCGGGCTCGGAATATGCATGTACTGCAAGGCGAAAGTTCCGCAATATGTCCGCCGCACCAGTTCCAGGATCTGCCGCAGCGTGGCGCTCTCCAGCCCCAGCACGTTGTCGAGAAAGATCTCCCGGTCCAAGTCTTCGCCGCCGAACCCGTAGTGGGACGGCTCGAGCGCGGGGTGCGGCTCGCGGACCGCCAAACCCAGCGGGTCGAGATCCGCGATCAAATGGCCGCGAAAACGAAACGCGCGGATCAACATCAATGCACGGATTGAATCGAGCGTCTGCCTTCGCACCTGGCCGTCTTCGACAGGCGCCCCCGACTCCATCGTCCGACGCCGTATCTTGCCATCCAGTTCGGCGGCCGTCGGAATTCCGCTCCAGTCTCCGTCGAGCGCGGCAACCAGTTCCGTCCTGTCGACAGCC
Organism: Rhodobacterales bacterium; assembly: GCA_965219495.1. GTDB lineage: Bacteria > Pseudomonadota > Alphaproteobacteria > Rhodobacterales > CAZPXZ01 > CAZPXZ01. Next base: position 3,196,992 of record OZ244777.1, on the reverse strand, counting down.
GGCCAATTCGGGCGCTTCCAGGGCGGTCCCGCCGAAGCGGCCTGCGCAGCTCCCGGCGCATCGTCCAGGGTCCGGAAATAATCCCGCCAGCTCTTGGCGACACTGTCGGGACTCTCCGCGTAGCGTGCGTAGAGCTCTTCCACGAAGGCGGCGTTGGCGCCGTCCAGGAAAGAGGTCCGCGCCATTCCCGCGTTTCCGCCATTCAACTTTTCTGCTGGTGTTTCGATGTCCATCCTACGCACCTCTGGAATTGCGACGCTCCGCGGCGTGGTTGGCCACGCCAGTCCCGTCCGGAAGGCTTCCTCAGCGGTTCTCCATGGCGTTGCGCACCGCGTCGGCGATTCCCGCCGGAGAATCCGCCACCACAATACCTGCCCTGCGCATGGTTTCGATCTTGTCGGCAGCGCCGCCCTTGCCCCCGGACACAATGGCGCCGGCATGTCCCATCCGGCGCCCCGGCGGGGCGGTAAGCCCCGCCACATAGCCGGCAACCGGTTTCCGGACCGAAGCGTGCGCAAGAAACGAGGCTGCCTCTTCCTCTGCCGAGCCCCCGATTTCTCCGATCATGACAATGGCCTCGGTTTCGTCGTCCTCCAGGAACAACGAAAGCACGTCGACGAACTCCGTGCCCTTGACGGGATCACCGCCGATGCCAATGCAGGTGGACTGGCCGAGCCCGGCCGCTGTGGTCTGCGCGACCGCTTCATAGGTTAACGTCCCGGATCGTGAGACAATGCCAACGCACCCCCGGCGATGAATATGGCCCGGCATGATCCCGATCTTGCACGCATCCGGAGTGATCACCCCCGGGCAATTCGGCCCCACGAGGCGAGTTCCGGAACATTCCAGCGCGCGCGCGACGCGGACCATGTCCAGTACCGGAATTCCTTCCGTAATGCAGACCACGAGTTCGATCCCGGCATCAATTGCCTCCAATATCGCATCGGCGGCAAATACCGGAGGCACGTAAATCACGGAGGCGTCGGCGCCGGTTTCCGCGCGGGCCTCGGCGACCGTATCGAAGATCGGCAGACCCAAGTGCTCGCCGCCGCCCTTGCCCGGCGTAACGCCTCCGACCACGCAGGTCCCGTAAGCGATGGCCTGTTCGGTGTGGAACGTGCCTTGCGCGCCCGTCACACCCTGGCAGATTACACGTGTATCGGCGTCAACAAGCACGGCCATTTACGTCGTCCCCCGGGTTGCCGTCACGATCTTGGCGGCCGCATCCCCGAGATCATCCGCGGAAACGACCGGGAGGCCTGATTCCGCCAGGATGTTCTTTCCCAATTCGACATTTGTCCCTTCCAGGCGCACAACAAGGGGCACATCGAGCGCGACTTCGCGCGCGGCGGCGACCACGCCTTCGGCGATCACGTCGCAACGCATGATTCCCCCAAAAATGTTGATCAGAACGCCCCGTACCCTGCGGTCGGCAAGAACAATCTTGAATGCGGCGGCAACCCGTTCCTTGGTCGCTCCGCCACCGACATCCAGGAAATTCGCCGGCGTCCCGCCGTGCAGCTTGATGATGTCCATGGTCGCCATGGCGAGGCCGGCGCCGTTCACCATGCAGCCGATTTCTCCATCGAGGGCGATGTAATTGAGTTCATGCCGGGAAGCTTCGAGTTCCTTCAGATCCTCTTCACTTTCGTCTCGAAGCCCGCGCGCTTCCGGCTGCCGGAAGAGCGCATTGCCGTCGAAGGCGAGCTTGCAGTCGAGGCAGAGCAGCGCGCCTCCCCCATCCAGCACCAAGGGGTTGATTTCGAGGAGCGAACAATCCCGCTCGACAAATGTCCGGTAAAGGCCCGCGACAAGACGCCCGCATTGCTTCGCCGCATCGCCCTGCAGACCAAGCGCCCGGGCGACCCTGCGACCGTGATAGGGCTGCACGCCCGTTGCCGGATCCACGGTGAACGTAAGGACTCTGTCGGGCGAATTGGCTGCAACGGCCTCAATATCCATACCGCCCTCCGTCGACGCTACAAACGCAATTCGTCCGGAATCCCGGTCAACCAGAAGCGAGAGATAGAACTCGCTGGCGATATCGCAACCCTCTTCGATATACACGCGCCCCACCCGCTTGCCCGCGGCGCCGGTCTGATGGGTAACGAGCCTCGAATCCAGCATCTGTCGGACATGCATCTCGGCCTGTTCATGTGAGCTGGCGATCCGAACGCCGCCGCCTTCCCCCGCCGACGGTTCGACAAACCGGCCCTTGCCGCGTCCGCCGGCATGGATCTGGGCCTTGATGACCCAGGGCGGGCCGGGGATTTCCGCAAGGGCCGCACCGATTTCGCCGGCGTTGAATACCGCGCGCCCCTTTCCCACGGGTAGCCCGTGCGCGGCGAGGATCTCCTTTGCCTGATACTCGTGAATGTTCATGGGATTTGGGTTTCAGGACAGGGAGGGATCGATCTTCCGACAACTTTCGAGCAGACCTCGAACAGCTTCGACGGATCGGTCGAACATGCCTCGTTCTTCGAGATCGAGTTCAATTTCCATGATCCGCTCCACACCGCCTGCTCCGAGCACGCACGGAACTCCGACATAGAGCCCGTCGAGTCCGTAGGCTCCCTCCACGTAGGCAGCGCACGGCAGGATGCGCTTGCGGTCATAAAGATACGATTCCGCCATGCGGATAGCGGAGGCCGCAGGCGCATAATAGGCCGAACCGGTCTTCAAGTGCGCCACGATCTCGGCGCCACCATCCCGTGTACGCTGCACGATGGAATCGAGATCTTCTGCGGACATCCAACCCATCCGCACCACGTCCGGCAACGGGATGCCGGCAACCGTCGAATACCGCACAAGCGGCACCATGGCGTCCCCATGTCCGCCAAGCACGAATGCGCTGACGTCTCCTGGCGAAATGCCGAGGGCTTCGGCCAGAAAATGCCGAAATCGACCGCTGTCAAGAACGCCGGCCATGCCCACCACCTTGGCGTGCGGCAAACCGGAATACTCCCGAAGCGCCCACACCATTGCGTCGAGGGGATTGGTGATGCAGATGACGAAACTGTCCGGCGCATGGACGGCGATGCCTTCCCCAACCGATTTCATGACCTTGAGGTTGGTGGAAAGAAGGTCGTCCCGGCTCATTCCAGGCTTTCGCGCAATTCCGGCAGTGACGATGCAGACGTCGGCCCCGGCAAGCGCGGAATAGTCGCCAATCGATCCTGAAACAGCGGTGTCGAACCCCGATACAGGGGCGCTCTGGGAAATGTCCAGCGCCTTGCCGGTCGGAATCCCCTCGACGATGTCGAACAGAACCACGTCTCCGAGTTCCCGGGACGCGGCAAGTTGAGCGAGTGTGCCGCCAATATTACCGGCGCCAACAAGACCGATCTTGCTGCGAGCCAATTTCGGCCTCCCTGATTGCCGGAACACCGGATTGAATAGGCAGAACGCGCCCGCCGCGCAAGGGGCAACAGTCAAAATCGCCGGGAGAACCGGTGCTAGATCCAGATGAAGTCTGCGATGTCCGCAGCCGCAACAATAGAAAATTCCGCGATGGCCTATCGCTCGGCAACTCAAGGCCGCGATGAGGCAGGATCGTGCTCCGCGATTGGAAACAAATTCCCGTATGAATTCGTTGTGAGGTCTCCTGCTCTAGGCGGGAAAATTGAGATCACGCGCTATGAAATTAACGGCTTCTGCTTCATCTTGACGAAAGATTGGCATCGGAAGGGAACGATTTTGTGCGCGCTGGAATTGCCTCTTGCCTATTGCTCGCATTTCCGCATCTTCCAGCACGGCGAATACCTTGAAGTCTTCGCGATTGCCAAGCCTGGACTCGAAAAGCAGCAGGAGTGCCTCGCTGAGTTTTTCATTCGAAGTCGCGAAATAAAGGGCGCCTTTCATCGCGCCATTTCCGGTTCTCGGATGAATGACCAAGTCTGACGGGAACTCGGGAAATTGTGCATCCACAGGCGAATTCTCCTCAAAATCCGCTGTGGCTCCGAAACGATCTTTCAAGGCGGCCGTAACATCTTGCCGGAGCGTGGATCGAACCAATTCACGGGTCAAAAGCTCCAAATCACGCACACGGATCAGGGAAGAAATGAATCGGACAAGACGGTCGCCAATTTCCCTTGTTGCGAATTTGCCGCTGCTGATTACTAGCGACTCCGAATCCCAGGAGGCCTGACCCTGGGCAAGAATCGCCTCGAGCAACTGCTTTCGAGCCCCCCTATCGATTTCTATGCCGGAGCCTATGAGATGGGCGAGATACTCACCATCGTCCTCAATCCGATACCCTCCTTCATCCTCAATGACAAGACATCCAATCGAATCGCTAGAGCGATCCTCGAAGATGGTGCTGACCGCATATCCGCAGGGAACCGGATTCACCGTCAACGCCGAACAGAATGTCTCGCAGAGGGTCCTCTTCAAGACATCTGCAGAAATCATATCAGCGTTCCCCCTGCTTCTTTTGTACGAAAAAATCTCTTTGCGGCCTCCCAGAACTTATTCGGCGTCCACGACCCGGTTTGACGCGTGCGGCTCCTGCTCCTTGTCGCCGGCACCCGAATCAGATCATCAAGACTTTGGGTCCCCAACTCAACACCACTGCGCTTGCAGTGCGCATGGACATGAAGTCCGGGATGACCGCCGTGATGCTCATGGCGCGTAACGGCTGAAGCCGTGCTATCCAAATTGACCTTTGTCAACACGGCTTGCCAATTGTCACGGCGCCGATTGCATTTCGCAAACAACACATACCTTCCGGACACCCCGAACACCTTGGCGGAACGCCACTGCCAGCCTGCACGGATTGGAACCGTTTTCGCATGCACCGGCGCATATTTGCGTTTCATGTTCGGGGATCGCCAATTCGTGTCGCTTTCGAGCGTCTTTTTCTCCCGAATCAACTTCCTGACCCGCATCCTTGGTCTCCTGACGTCTTACTGTTCCGTTTCCCAAAATCAGCTATGTCGCGGAAATACCTCCGATATTCGCAACTGTCTTCTCGTCTGAGGATTTGTCCGGACAATGGAATCAGGCCCCAGCGAAATTTGTGATGTCGACGGCCTCATATACGCGCAATCATATGTGGATTTGGCTCAAGAATCGGCCCACGAGTTCGGAGAACGACAAGAAGGCTGCAAGCGATCCGAAACACGAGCGACAGTGGCCAACGCGTGTGCGTCGTTCAACGACCTTGGTCACGAGGAATTGCCCCCTCAGAATCGCGTCAATACAGAGTAAGCACGCTTGCGTCGGGCGCCCAGGAACACGCGCAGTCTACCGATTGCCGACTGCGCATCAACGTCGGAAACAACCGGGCTTTTCGCGAACGACTTTCTGCCGGGGCGCTTCAGGCTACGACTCTTTTCCGTCCCTCACTCGCTCGCCCTTCGGCTTGATCAGCCACGCGCCAAGCGCGGGCAGCAGCACGATGGCGCCGATCATGTTGACGAGAAACATGAACGTCAGCACGATTCCCATGTCGGCCTGGAGCTTGAGCGGCGCTATGATCCAGGTCGCCACTCCGGCCGCAAGGGTAAGGCCGGTCAGGACCACGGCAGCGCCCGCTGTTTCGAGCGTTCGAACATACGCAGTCGTGAAATCGAGCCCTTCCGCCAGGTAAAGGCGAAGCCGCCCGTAGAAATAGATGCCGTAATCGACCCCGATTCCGATGCCGAGCGCAACTACCGGAAGGGTGGAAACCTTCAGGCCGATTTCCAGCGCCGCCATGAGCGCATAGGCGAGCAGCGAGACTGCGGCAAGCGGAACGACGATGCATACGGTCGCCGCCACCGACCGGAAGAAGAGCAGGCAGAGGATGACGATCGCAGCGTAGACATAGCCGAGAATCGGGAACTGCGCGGCCGAAACCTCTTCGTTGGTCGCGGCCATCACGCCGACATTGCCGGAAGCGAGACGGAAGTTTATCCCTGAGTCGGGATTGGCCGCATTGAAGTCCTTGATGGCCGCAACGACGCGTTCGATGGTCTCCGCCTTGTGATCGGCGGTGTATACCATCACCGGCATCGCGCTGCAGTCGGCGTTGAGAAGGCCGCTGCTCGTGGGAACGAACCTCCCGGCCTGCGCGAGCACATACGGATCCCGCGGCACCGTCCGCCATTTGAGGCTGCCCTCTTTCAGGCCGGACGCAACCGTCCGCATCACCCCGGTCAACGCGGCCACCGACTGAACTCCCTCGACATTGCGCATGCGCCATTCGAAACGATCGAGCGTGTTCACAACCGGATAGTCGATGCAGCCTTCCGATCTTGTTTCGCCAACGACGGTGAATACGTCTACGCCGATCTCAAAACGCTGAACGATGGCCGCAGTATCCAGATTGTAAGTCGAGGTGGCGCGCAATTCCGGCACCCCGTAATGCTGATCTCCGATTCGAACGGTCGGTGCATAGGCTGCACTGACGACCAGCAAGACCGCCGCCACGCCGATGATCGCGAGGCTGGGGCTACGCCGCACCAACCGCGCCAAAGGCGACCAGAATAAGGACAGGCGGCGGTTCCGCTCGCGAGCTGCTTCCCGGTCGCGGTCGCTGGTTTGGACATAGGAGACCAGAACCGGAAGAAGTCCCAGATTGGTAAGGATAATTGCCGCGACGCCGAGGCTTGCCGAAACTGCGATCTCCTGGATCACCGGTACCTCAATGAGCGATATGGTCACAAAACCCACGGTATCGGACGCCAGCGCCACGGTCCCCGGAAGCAGCAGGCGGCGAAGGCTGCTTCTTGCGGCTTCAAGCGGCGGCGCTCCGGCAACCGCCTCGGTGCGCGCCGAGCCTACCATTTGCACCCCGTGGCTGACGCCGATCGCGAACACCAGGAAAGGCACCAGGATCGACATCGGATCGATGCCGAAACCAAGGCCCGTGAGGGCGCCAAGCTGCCACGACATCGCAACCAGCGCGCAGCCGAGCAACATCGCCGTAGAGCGCAGGGACCGGGTAAACAGGTATACGAACAACGCAGTGATCAAGAAGGTAATCCCGAAGAAAAGCACGACCCGCGCCGCGCCCGCGGCAATCTCTCCGACGATTTTGGCGAACCCGATAATGTGGACATCCGCAATGGGGTTCGGCCGACCGAGTGTCTCGTCCCGAATGCGTTCAAGCTCTTCGGCGACTTTCAGATAGTCGAGTCGCTCCCCGGTGTTGGGATCGAATTCCTGCAGCTTCGCGCTGACCAATGCGCCGGAGAAATCATTGGCCACCAGCCGGCCGACGATTCCCGCCTTGGTGATATTCTCGCGAACCGTTGCGAGGCCTTTCTCGGTCGGCTGGAAATCGGAGGGCAGGACATCGCCGCTGTTCAGTCCGTCCTCGACCACCTCAATGAAGCGCACGTTGGGCGTGAGCACGGAGTAGACCTGCGTCCGGTCCACGCCCGGAAGAAAGAACACCGCATCCGTGACCTCGCGGAGCAGTTCGAAGAACTCGGGTGTGAACATGTCGCCATCGCGCGCCACGATGGCGACCGCCACCCGGTCGGCTCCGCCGAATTCGTCCCGGTATTCGAGAAAGGTCTGCATGTATTCATGCTCGACCGGCACCTGCTTCAGGAACCCCGCGTCCACGCGCAATCCGGTTGCCAGCCAGATCATCGCCAATGTAACCAGTGCGAAGAAGGCCAGCGTTGCATGGCGGTGGCCGAACACCAGGCGGTCGATGAATGCGGCCACCGGATGCATACGCGCGGCCATTGCGCTTGCCTATTCGATCCCGGGGAGCGGCGTGAGGCCGGATTCGCCGACCAGCAGCACGCTGCCGCCACTTGTCGCAAGAGCCGTCGATATCCCCTGCCGAGAGGGTAGCGGTCGGGAGTGAACCGTGCGTCCCTGGTCCCGGCTGACCAGGAGAGCGCCGGCAAGGCCGGTGACCAGCATCAGGTCGGGCGCCACCTGGACCAGGTCCGTCAATGTTGCGTTCGTACCGGTTTCAATTTGAGTCCAGTTCTGCCCGGCGTCCTCCGAACGAAACAGGCGGCCGCGGAGTCCCGCGGCAAGGACCGTGTCCGGACCGGTTGCCAGCGCGCCGAACCACGAGCCATGATACGGCGAGGGCAGCACGAGCCACGTTTCGCCGCCATCGTCGGAACGGTAGAGCGCGCCGGCTTCGCCCGCGAGATAAAGCCTTCCCACTCCGGCGGGCGCAATGTCGTTGAGGTGGAAATCATCCTCGAATTCGCTTCCCTCGGCGCGAAGCAGCGGAGGTGCTTCCGGCTCGTTGCCGCCGTTTCCGTCCAGACAACCGTTCCTGCAAATCCAGGTGTCGCCGCCATCCGCCGTGGCGAGGAAGAACCCGAAGGCGCCTACCGCGATGCCGGCCTTCTCGTCTCGAAACCAGACATCAAGCAGGGGCAAATGCAATTCCGGCGCATAGTGGACCAACTGCCACGTCTCGCCGCCATCGCGCGTTCGCAGAATCGCCGCATCATGCCCTACGGCCCACCCGGTTTTTTCGTCATGCATGTGAACGGCCGTCAGCAGCGCCTGGACCGGAACTTGCGCCTGAGTCCAGGTCTCGCCGTCGTTCGTTGAATAGAGCGCATGGCCGCGTTCGCCGACCACAACCAGGCGCGGTCCTGCGACGGTCCCGTCGCTTAACAGCGATTCGAGGGCAAGCCGTGCGTCGACTGCCGCGACCTGGGCCGAGGCGGCCGATGCGAACAGTGAAATCCAGGCGATCAGCACCGGCCACACGCGGATGCGGCCGGCATTCAAGAACAGCAGACCCCCCCTCTCGACCTCCGCAGTGTTCAGCGCCGGCCCTCGCGGCGCAGCGCCGCCGGCGTGAAGTCCCGTGCGGTGAATCCGACGTCGTATGTGCACATCTCGTATTCGTTGTCGAGGCCGAAGGCGAGATAGCGACCGGCCTGCAGGTCGTGATGCACTTCAAGCGTTGGCCAGATCAACGGCTTTTCGTAGTAGTTGATGACATGCCCTTCGGAAACCCGCCAGAGTTCGTCTCGATTGTCGTAAACGTCGGCGAGCAGAATCTGCCAGGAATCCTCGTCAATGTAGAAGGTGCGCCGCTTGTAGATGTGCCGTGCGCCTTCCTTGAGGGTCGCCTCCACCACCCAGACCCGGTGCAGTTCATAGCGCAAATGATCCGGATTCACGTGGAGCGGCGTCAGGATGTCGGAGAAGGACAGTTGACCGCTGTGGAGCCTGTAAGAGTTGTACGGCACATAGAACTCGCGCTTGCCGACGAGTTGCCAGTCATAGCGGTCCACCGCGCCATTGAACATGTCGAATTGGTCGGCAGTTCGCAGGCCGTCCGTCGAGGTTCCCGGATTGTCGTAGGCTACATTCGGGGCGCGCCGCACCCGGCGCTGGCCCGGATTGTAGACCCATGCGTCCCGCGGTTCCCGGAACTGGTTCATGGTCTCGTGCACCAGGAGAATATCTCCCGCCAGCCGCGCAGGCGCCAGCACCCTCTGCTTGAAGAAGATCATCGTGTTGCCGAGGTCTTCCACGGTGATGCCGGGAAGCGAATAGCGCACCTCGACTTCCATACCCATCTTGACGACCGTGTAGGCGCCGCCCCGGGTCACCGCCACTTGGCCGATCACGCATTCCACGGTCTCGCCCCGATAGCGCAGCAGGTGGTTCCAGACGGCTTCGAGGCCGTCGGCCGGGATCGGGAACGGAATTCCAATCACGGCGCCGCCGACGCCGTTGCCGCTGTCGACGAGCTTCGCCGTGGCGGCGACTTGGCCCGTGGCGTCGTAAATCCGCCGCGGAGCCGAGGCGCTCCGCCTCGTCGGATAGACGGGAATCCGGAATGACGAGTAGGTCTCCAGCATGCGCTGATGACCCGCCGAAAGCTTGTCCCGGTGCTCGTCGAGATTCGCGGCGTCAATGACAAAGAGCGGCTGGTCTTCGCCGTAGGGGTCGCGATGGTGCTCCCCGAGCGTGTAGCCTGCCGGCGGACTCGTAATGCCACCGGCCCACTCGGGGATCGTACCTTCGGAATTGCCCGCGCGTTCTCCGCCGAGTGGAGTCAGATCGCCGCCAAGACGGGCAATCTGGTCAGCCGAAATCTCGGCTCCAGCTGGAAGCGCCAGCGCGCACCCAAGAAGGAGCGCGGCGCTGAATCGAATTGCGATCGCTGTTTTTCTGCTCATCGTAACCTCAGAAAGCATAGGTGACGGAGACTGCGACATAATCGCGGTCGCTCAAATGGTTCGCCTTGCCGCCGTACGTCGTATAGTTCACGTTGCCGCGCACTCGATCGAGGTAGCTGAGGCCCAAGCCAAGGGTCAGCGCGGTGCGCCCTTCGGCGAAGGGACCTCCGGGACCCGGGCTGCTGCCGCTGACATCATGCTGAAACTGGGCGTAAGGCGAGAGTCTCGTCGAACCGATTGCATTGTTGTAATCGAGTTTCGCCAGCAGACGGTAGCCCATGGAGGTGGCGTCAGCGACATCGCCGTCGGTGCCCGGGGTGTCCAGCCGCAAGAGCACATTGCCCTGATCCGGCATGTTGTGTACGTGCATCATCGCCGCTTCCCCGACGAATGCCAGGCTGTCGGCTCCTAAGGCGGGACCGAAGACCTTGGTCGCCGTAACCTGGAACTGACTCACATTACGCTTGATAAAGCCTTGCAGTCTCGTCCCGAGCAGAGCCCGCAACGCTTGGGCCTTTGCTTGGGACTGCGGGCTTGGATCCAATGCCAGCACGAACGGCGCCAGCCCTTCCGTGAACAGTGACGTCGAGGTTCTTTGCAATGGAGTATTCGGCCGGAGCGAGTACTCGCCTTGCAAGGCCCAGCCCGACGCGCCGAGTTGCGTATTGAAGCTCATGCCATAGACCTGAAGCTGTTCCGGATACTCGACAAAATACCGCGCGCTTCTCGCGTATCGGTCAATTCCGACCAACTTGGCGAGATCTGCAATCGGCTTTGGAGCCGGGCCTAGCGCCGCCAACTGGGCGATTTGCGCCACTACCGCCGGAGCCTTGAGTCGTTTCGCGACTTCCGCCTGAATCAGAACGTCTCGGTTCGGCGTCCCCGGAGGGATACGCGCGCCAACCTGCGCGGCAATGCTCTTTGCAACCTCTGGTGTAACCGCCGCGATCCTGGTCCGGGAGCCCGGCGCCGCGATCGCCCCGGCCGCTGCAAGACCCTTGCTGTAACCCGCCGGTGTGCCGTATCTCCCGCTGACGTATGGCAGCCGGCTGTGGTAGTTGACAACGTAGAAACCGAATTCGGTATCGTTCAATTCCTCCGAGTAATAGCGGAGCGCCAAACCGAACTGCCCGCCGTTGCGCGGATGGACGTCCTTTGCGCGCGGCAGACTAAGGAAGAGCGGGTCGAACGCCGGTTGGCAGTCCGCCCCTGCGAAGGCGGGTGGAGTAAGGCTCGTCGGCGAGCAATCCAATTGCGGAGACGCGGCGAAATCCAAGTTGACCGCATCCGTGATTGCGCCGAAACCCCGGCCTTCATCAGTGACCCCGGCCCCTGGCAAAACGACGAACGCGCGCATTCCGCCCGGAGAAGCGAAATCGTTGGTGGAGAAGTATGTGCCCGCCGGGTCAATCCCGGTCTCCTTCCACGCCGTTTGATAAAAGCCTTCCACCGACAATTCCGGGGTTGCCGCCGCCGACACCGAGATCATCGGAACCGGCAACAGTCCGTCGCGCAACTCCGCGCCCGGCTTGCGCAGCTTGGTGATATCGTACGGATTGACGACGTTGACGCCGTTCGGAATGAACGTACTTTCGCCCCAGTTCAGCACTTGGTTTCCGACCCGGACATCAATCAGGGATTCGCCCAATTCAAAGGCGCCGGAAACATAGAGGTCGAGCACGTCCAGGCCTTCCGCGGACCGCATCCGGCCCACCTCGGAAAGCTCCCTGCGCGCCCGCTGGCCGTACTTGCTCTCGAAATCCAGAAATCCCTGAACACGGGCAAACGCGCCAAAATCGCCGTATTCGATGTCAATCTCCGCGGTGATCTTGGAAGTATTGCTGATCAGTTTCCCGGTGGTGTAGTTGAGGCTGCCGTCATTGGAGTTCGCGCCCAGACGTTCCAGGTGGTCTTCGTCACTCTTGCCGATACGATAGGCCGCGCCCTGCGACAGGGTGAGATCCACGGTCCCCTGCAGTTCTTCGTTTCCGAACTCCTGCGCCGAAACAGGCGACGCGCACAGCATGACGCCAATACAGGATGCGCAAAGACCCCTGGCTGCCCAGGCTCGGATAATTTCCGCCGCCTGCTTGCGCGGCGAAAGGTCATGGCGACCGCGGCGCATTGCGTACATGTCCGATTCCCCCCAAACACGTTTGTCCTTCTGCGCAACTATGATAGAGGCTGAGACAAAATTCAATGATCTGAAATATCGGGCTGCAAGCAGCACGCACCGAACGAAGGCAACCCTTCGAACCCTCATACGCCGTTGCCGGCGATGACCTGTCGGCAAGTCCCCGCGAATCCCCGCGCCGCATCGCTCAGAACCGTGTCCCGTTTCCACGCCAGGACAGTGCGAGTTGGCGGGCAGTCGATTTCGAGCGGAAGGCTCACAAGATTCCTGCCCTCAAGCAACCTGCTTCCTGCGGGAATCGTGGTCAGAATACAATACCCCATGGCAAGACCGACCATTCCGCAGGCGGCTTCGAATGAAGCCAGACGGGTTCGAACCAGGGGCTGACGCCCCTCTCGCTCGAACAGGTCGAGAACCGGCACCCGGCTCAAGTCCGTGTCGGTCAATATCAACGATTCTCCCGCAAGATCGACAATCCCGATTGCCTTGCGCCCGGCAAGCGGATGGCTCCGTGCGAACAGAACCCGGGGGCGGAAATCACCGAGCGACTCCACCGCGATGTCTTCTCCGAAGTCAAACTCGAACATCAGCGCCGCTTCGATCTCATTTGTTGCCAACGCCGACACTAACCGGTCCTCATCGCCTTCGACCAGGGAAAATTCCAGATCCGGCATTCGTACGCTGAGCGCTGCCAGCGCTTCCGGCACCAGAAACGGAGAAAGTGAATGGTGGCATCCGACCCGGAGCGCCGCGGAGCGCGACTCCGCATCCGCCTTCGCCGCCTGCGAGTCCGGGGTTGGCGTGCCGTAGGCCCGATTTGCATAAATCAGCGGTGACCCATCCGTGGACAGGAATACGTCCTCGACGGCGCCGAAAAACACATGATGCGTTCCCACCCGGCGGCTGTCGACGAGTTGGCAATCGAACGCGACGAGGGGATTCGCCACTCGCGGCGCGCCGGTGTTTGTCCGGGTCCAATCGCAACAATCGAACCGGTCGCCTGATTCGGGTGCCGGAAGGCGTCCTGCAAAAACCTCCGAAATTCGAATCTGGTCGTTCTTGAGAACGTTGACACAGAACACCTCGTTCTCCAGCACCGCCGAAGCGAGCTTGCTCAGGCGGTGAACGCAAACCAGGAGCGTGGGGCGGTCCGTGTCCGCCGATACGGAGGTCATGGCGGAAACCGTGACGCCGGCGCGGCCTGCCGGACCGTCCGTCGTGACCACGCTGACAGTTGCCGCAGCCTGACTCATCCCGTCGAGAAACGCCTGCCGCCGATCGATCAACCCTTCGCCCCTTCACGCCACGCTACCGGATGCCCTTTCGCAATATGGATCATCGCAATTGCGGTCCCGCCCGCCACGACCGCACCGGCGACAGCATAGTTCCGGAACAGGGAGAATGCCGAACCGGCGCGCTTCCCGCGACACCCCCGATATTGCGCAACAATCGGTTCGAGTTCCACGCGCCCCAAATTGAGTGTGGCCGGCTTGCCTTGAAGCGGCTAGATTTCTTGCGCACAGCCACGGAGAACCCGATGGGAATTCAGGATCACCCGGAGTTCCGGGACCACGAGAATGTTGTTTTCTGCCGCGACGCCGAGGCTGGCGTTTTCGCCATAATCGCCGTCCACAGCACCCGACTCGGTCCGGCGGCGGGCGGATGCCGCATGCGGGATTACAAATGCGAGGAGGAGGCGCTTGAGGACGCGTTGCGTCTTGCTTTCGCGATGACCTACAAGAACGCCGTCGCCGGCCTGCCGCTTGGGGGCGGTAAGACCGTAGTCATGGGAGACCCGGCGGCAACGAACAAGGAAACGATCCTGCGGGCAGTCGCACGTCATGTGAAGCGCTTGGGGGGACTCTATTGGTCCGCGATCGATGTGGGGGTCAGCCCGGCTGATGTCGACATCATGGCGGAAGAATGCCCATACGTCTTTGCGCGGGAAAGCCAGTTTCCCGTGGGCACCAATTGCGAAACCTTCACATCGCACGGTGGCTTGTCCGCTTTTCGGGCTACCGTGCGGCACTGCTTCGGGCAGGACAACCTTGAAGGGATCCATGTCGGGATGCAGGGAGTCGGACAAGTTGGAATCGACCTTTGCCGTCGCCTTCACGCGGCAGGCGCCAGGCTCACCGTCACGGACATAGACGAAGAGGCCGTTGCTCGTGCGATCCAGAACTATGGCGCGAAGGCGGTTGGGCCGGATGAAATCTATGACCAGGAGGTCGACGTCTTCTCTCCATGCGCGCTCGGCGCAACGTTGAACGACCGGACCATTCCGCGGCTCAAGGCAAAGGCAGTCTGCGGGATGGCGAACAATCAGCTGGCGGAGGCCCGTCACGATGCTGAACTGATGCGACAGGGAATTGTCTGGGCTCCAGACTACGTGGTCAATGCCGGCGGCATGCTCGGCAGTTCCGGACCGGTTTACGGAGAGAAAGACCAGGCGAAGCTCCAGTCCCGGGTCGAGGGGATCGGCGACGTGCTTGCAACCATACTCCAGCGCGCGTCAAGCGAAGGAAAACCACCGGGCAAGATCGCGGATACCCTGGCCGAGGAGCGGATTGCAGCCGGGTGAACCTGGCATGCGATAGGGCGCATCCAGTCCTGAACGAACGCGCCATGGTCCGGCGTTCGTTCGGGACCGCTTCCCAGCAGCCTCCTCCGGCTCTCCCGGATTTGGAATCGAGACGCCTCCTCTCGCACCGGCTCCAAATGCCCCGCCCAGCCGCGGATACACTGCGACACCCACGCAGCCCCGCCAAGGAAACTTCTCCGCAATTTCTGGCGCCGACGGGCCAAGGAGCGGAGCACGCGATCCACGCGCGCATCCGGCGGCGTGTTAAACTCAAACCTGAGAACCGGCGCCCGTGAATTCGCGCAATATTGCCGACGACAGAAGAACTCCTTCGCCTTCGCCAACTTTGCGCACAAGGAATCCGTCATCTCCAAACCGCCACACGCCCTCGGGGGCCGCTCTCTGGAACGTATCGTATGCGCCGACGACCACCTTGCGATGGATCAAGACATGTTTCCCGGCGTGTTCGCTCTCAGGATGCTGCTTCTCCTTGTTGAAGGTCGCGATCTCAATCTGGAGTAGCGCACCGTCAGTCATTTGAACTCGGCACGCGACGCCCCAATACTTGACGATATTTCAGCTGATTTCTCCCGCGGTAGTTCATCACCTGGCAGACCTGGTGCACGAGACGCGCACCGCCGCAACGCTGGAAATACTGCGGAACAGGAAACCACCACGCTTGCCGACGCGCTTACCCCCGTTGAGTGGATACGCATCTACCGATTTCTCTGCAAGTGTTCGGGGGATTCGAAAAGTCTTCAAAGAAATTCTCCGTGGAATCCGTGTATTTTTCGACCTCGAAAGGATCGCCGATCGCATGCAAAATGCGTGTCGGCGGCCCAACCTGTCCCCTGGGATGTCGAACTTGCCTCTTGTGCGCCTGACAAATTCCTTCCTGCAAGAATTTGATGAAAGCGTCCATCTGCGACGGGAATCAACAGAATGTGGAGCAAATCACTGATACTGTGCGACCTTCGTCAGAACCTCTGATCGCGGCGTACGGACTTGCTTGCGTTCCGGTCGGGAAAGCGCCATCCTGAATTGAACGGTTTGGCGGCGGGAGCGTGACGTCCCTTGCGAAAATTACTCATGGTCGTCGACTCAACGCCAGAGTGTTTGATCGCGTTGAGATTCGCGGCACTCCGCGCCGCGCATACCGGGTCGGCCATCACGATGCTTTACGTGATTGAACCGGAGGACTTCCAGCACTGGATGTCGGTGCGGGACGTGATGCTCGTGGAAGGACGCAAGGAAGCCGAGGAACGCCTGACCGAACTCGCTCATGAGGTTCACGCGTATTCCGGGGTGACACCGGAATTTGTGATTCGGGAAGGCAAGAAGGCCGAACAGTTGCTTGCCCTGATTGAGGAAGACAAGGACATTCACATTCTGGTGCTGGGTGCGAGCACGGACGCGGAAGGCCCCGGCCCGCTGGTGGGCGAACTGGTCGCCAAGCGTTCCGGCGGGTTGTCCATCCCGATTGTGGTCGTGCCCGGCGGAATGTCGGAGGCCGAAATTGACGAGGTATCTTAAGAGTCGAGCGAAACCGCTTGCCAAATCGGTCTGGGAACGCCAAATTGTTGGGCAGGATCCCGGAAAGGAACGGATATGTTCATTCAAACAGAAGCAACGCCAAATCCGGCCACCCTGAAATTTATCCCCGGCCGTGCGGTAATGCGGTCCGGAACCATCGACTTCAGGGATGAAGAGAGCGCGCAAGCCTCGCCGCTCGCGAGCACGATTTTCACGGTGGATGGCGTCACCGGCGTGTTCTTCGGACCCGATTTCATCACGGTAAGTAAGGGCGAAGTCGAGTGGGCGCATGTAAAACCCGCGATTCTCGGGGCGATCATGAACCACTACACGTCCGGCCGTCCTCTCATGCTTGATGGCAGCGAGACCGGAAGCGATCACGCCGAACATGAAGGCCCCGAGGGCCCTATCGTATCGCAGATCAAGGAACTCCTTGATACCCGCGTCCGGCCCGCCGTGGCGCAGGACGGCGGCGATATCACGCTTCACGGATTCGAAAAGGGGATCGTCTACCTGACCATGCGTGGCGCTTGCGCCGGCTGCCCAAGTTCAACCATGACTCTGAAAGCGGGAATCGAGAATCTGCTCCGCCATTACATTCCCGAAGTCGTGGAGGTTCGCCAGGTAGAGTGATCGCCGGGCGCCGGATGGCGCGCGTTCTCGCTCTTGACACCTCGCTCCACCGTTGCGCCGTCGCGCTTGTCGTGGGCGGCGAAGCCGTGGCGGAACGCTGGGAAGAAATGCGGCGCGGACACGCAGAGCGGCTATTTCCGATCATCGAAGAATTGTTCGCGGCGACCGGCGGAGGGTTTGGAGATCTCGATGCCATAACGGTATCCACGGGTCCCGGATCGTTCTCCGGCATCCGCATCGGGGTCTCTGCGGCGCGCGGCCTGGCGCTTTCCTTGGACGTACCTGCCTGCGGAGCGAACGTGCTGGAAGCCCTTGCGGAAGAGGCCGCCGGCGAGAACGCGGCGCCGCATTCGATCGTGGCCGTGAACGCGGCCCCACGAGAACGCGCCTATCTGCAGATGTTCGAGGCGCCTGGCGACGGCACGGCAAACGCCTGTGACAGCCCGCAGCTCGTCGAACCGGGAGTTCTGAAGTGCATCCGTCTTCCCAATGGCTCGCTCGCCGTCGGCAACGCCGCAGACCGGATCGGAGGACCGCACTTGACCCGCAAGCCCTGCAACGGACTGCCCAACCTGGCGGCCCTTGCGCGTGTCGCCATGCGCCTCCGGAACCGCGGTTCCGCCAGGCCCGTTCCCGAATACGTCCGCCCGCCCGACGCCATGCCGCGCAGCTGAAATTCCTGATCGACCTCCTCTCAACTCGGTACTCCCATTTTCTTCCCGAACCGAATCGCGTTCCGCAACAACAGGAGATGAGCGTCCTGTCACGTTTCGGACACCCCGGGCAATGGCGGTTCTGCCGGCGGACGGCCCCGATGGAGACCACGTTCCATTGGTATTTACGTCGCAGACGTGCTACAGTTGGCGTCTTCGATCATACGAGCTTGCCCAGGGAGGTCCGCGACCAACCACATGCTAAGAAGGCACCGGCCGCGTTTTTCGCCGGGTCTGCATTGCAGCCGGCAGCCAGACGGAACCAGTTGGCAACCGAAACTCCCAATCTCCACTTCGATAAAGCGAGTCGTCCCGCTGCTTCCTTCCTACGCGAAACATCCATGGTGAGATCCTCGTGAAACGTGCGTTTATCAAGACGTTCGGCTGCCAGATGAACGTCTACGATTCAGAACGGATGGCCGAGGCCCTCCAGGCTGCAGGATACGAGCGCGCCGACGCCCCCGACCGCGCCGACCTCCTCCTTCTCAACACTTGCCACATTCGCGAGAAGGCGGTGGAAAAAGTGTATTCGGAACTTGGCAGGCTGGAGAAATACGTTGAATCCCGCCGTCAAGACGGAATGCGAACCCTGGTCGGGGTTGCGGGATGTGTCGCGCAGGCGGAGGGCGAGGAAATTCCCCGCCGGCAACCTCTGGTCGACTTCGTCATCGGCCCGCAAGCGTACCATCGCCTGCCGCAAGTCATTGCGGACTTGGAAGCCGGCGGCGCCAGCCGCAAGGTGGTCACCGATTTTCCAGTAGAGGACAAGTTCATTCACCTGCCAAAGTCCCGGGTTTCCAGGGGACCGGCGGCTTATCTCACGGTGCAGGAAGGTTGCGACAAGTTCTGCACCTTCTGCGTAGTTCCCTACACCCGCGGTGCCGAAGCCTCCAGGCCGGCAACCGCCATCCGGGCGGAAGCCGAGCAACTGATCGGGGCCGGCGTCGTAGAGATCACTCTCTTGGGGCAAAACGTCAACGCGTATCACGGCGCCGCGCCCACGGGCGGAGAGTGGAGCCTCGCCCGGCTGATCGAATATCTCGCTGAAATCCCGGGCCTCCGGCGGATCCGGTACACCACAAGCCATCCCCTGGACATGCGCGACGATTTGATCGCCGCGCACCGGGAGATTGCCGAACTCATGCCCTACCTTCATCTGCCGGTCCAATCCGGCTCCGACCGGGTGCTGGCGGCAATGAACCGGGGCCATAGCCGGGACGCATACGTAAGAATCATTGATCGCGTACGGAAGTCGCGTCCGGATATCGCGATTTCCGGGGATTTCATCGTGGGTTTTCCCGGTGAGACCGAGGCGGATTTTGAAAGGACTTTGGAGGTCGTCGATGAAGTCCGTTACGCGCAGGCGTTTTCCTTCCGTTACTCCGCCCGTCCCGGGACCCCTGCCGCCACCGCCGCCGACCAGATTCCGAAGGCCGTGCAGGCCGAACGACTGTCCAGTTTGCAAGAGCGCGTCGCGAAGCACGGCCGCGCGTTCTCCGAAAATTGCGTGGGCCGAACCTTGCCTGTGCTGCTGGAAAAACCGGGACGGCGGGAAGGGCAATTGGTGGGTCGCAGCCCCTACCTGCAACCCGTGCATCTGGATGCTCCCGCGCGCCTCAGGGGCAGCATCGTGCCGGTGCGAATCCAGGCGGCGAATGCCAACAGTCTTGCCGGAAAGCTGGAAGCGGCGTGACAGGGGAAACGGGAACGCGCGCCGAGCGATGCCGTCCCCGCGGAAGGGCGACCGCATCCGGCACGGCAGGAGAGTCGGCGGCGATGACGATTCTGGAAGAAGACGATGTGGCGGTGATCGAAGTGCCGGACAACGAGTGTCTTCGCGAGTTGTGCGGCCGGTTCGACGGCAACCTGGCGGCGCTTGAGCGGGGATTCGGTGTCACCATCGCCAGGCATGGCAACCGGCTCTCTGTGCATGGCGGGCCGCAGGAGAGAGTTGCTGCGGGCCGGGCGCTCGAAGCCTTGTCCACGCGTATCGGAACGGGTCGACCGATCGAGCTTCCGGATGTGGAGGCGGCCGTCCGCCTAGCCGGCGTATCCGAGCCCGCGGCACAGACCGCGAACGCCGACGGAACACCGCGATTCCGAACCGCAACCGTCACCGTAGAGGCGCGAACTCCCACCCAAATTCGCTTCATGCAGGCGCTGCTGGGGTCGGACCTGGTGTTCGGAATCGGTCCCGCGGGAACCGGCAAGACCTATCTTGCGGTGGCGGCGGCCGTCGCCGCATTCCTGGAAGGTCGCGCGGAGCGGATCGTGCTTTCGCGGCCCGCTGTGGAGGCGGGTGAACGGTTGGGCTTTCTTCCTGGCGACCTGAAGGAAAAAATTGACCCGTATCTGATGCCGCTCTACGACGCGCTGCATCGCATGTTGACCCGGAGTCGCGTGGAGCGGCACATCGCGCAAGGCCGAATCGAAATTGCACCGCTTGCCTTCATGCGAGGGAGAACCCTTTCCGACGCATTCGTGGTGCTCGACGAGGCGCAAAACTGTTCGATCACGCAGATGAAGATGTTTCTGACCCGGCTCGGAGATCATGCCAAGATGGCGGTTGTCGGCGACCTGACTCAGGTGGACTTGCCCAAGGGCGCGGAATCCGGTCTTCTGCACGCACGCAGGATTCTTCACGGTATCGAAGGGGTTTCCTTCGTGAATTTCAGCGCCCGCGACACTGTGCGCAATCGCCTTGTGACCGAAATCATTGAAGCATATGCGGCAGAGCGGGAAATCCGCGGCAAGACCGTGTCGGAATCCGAATCGTGAGCCCGGCACGCGCAAGAATCGCGGTCAGCTTGCGGGTCGCAGACCCGCAGTGGCGGTCCCGGCTGCAGAAAGTATCCGCTCTCTGCCGACGGGCCGCAGAAGCGGCGTTTGAAGAAGCCCAGGAAACCCATTCCGTGCAAGAGATTTCGTTGCTCCTTACGAATGACGAAGAAATGGCCCGGCTGAATGGAGAATGGCGAGGCATGCACCGGCCGACAAATGTGCTCTCGTTTCCGGCATCCGACAAGGCCGACGATGCAGGCTTTGGCGGGGACATTGCGCTGGGATTCGGCGTTGTCGAACGGGAAGCACGCCAAGGCGCCCTCGCCATCGGCGACCACACCGCGCATCTTGTCGTTCACGGCGTATTGCACCTGCTCGGCTATTGCCACGGCAAGGATGAGGACGCGCGCCAGATGGAATCTTGCGAAGTGCGCGCGCTCGCCCGCATTGGAGTTGAAAATCCCTATTGCGGTTCCGTTCGGAAAGGAACAGGTTGGTGACCAGCGGAACGGAAACATCGCCCAGGCGATTCCTGGGAATTCCAATCAAGGCCCTGCTGCGTGGTTCCGACAAGGCCGCCGAACCGGAGGAACCCGCAGAGGAACCCGCAAAACGAATTTCCTTTGCCGACCGCTCGAACGGGGCTGTGGAAGCCCTGCGCGCAAGCGCGCTCGGCAGCCTCCGCGTGGAAGAAGTCATGGTGCCACGCACCGACATCGTCGCCGTCGACTCGAGCGCCACCCACGAAAAGGTGATGCGCGCCTTTCGCGACTGCAAACACAGCCGGCTGCCCGTGTACCGGGAATCCCTGGATGATCCGCTTGGATTTCTGCACCTCAAGGATCTCGCGCTGGATCCGGACTGGATGAACGCCTCCGCGGACTCCTTGCTGAACCCACGCCACGTTCGAAATGCCCTGTTTGTTCCGCCCTCCATGGGGGCAGACGAACTGTTCCGGGACATGCAGGCTCGCCGCATCCACATGGCGTTGGTGATCGACGAGTTCGGAGGAGTGGACGGACTGGTGACCATTGAGGATCTGGTCGAGGAAATCGTAGGCGATATCGAGGACGAACACGATCCCACTTCCACCCGAAGCTGGTGGCGAGAAGACAAGAATGTATACCGGTCCCGGTCCCGGACCTTGATCGGAGAATTCGAGGAAGCCTGCGGCGTGCAGCTTATCCCCGAGAACGGAGAAGACGTCCCGGAAACACTCGGAGGCCTGGTGTTCATGCTGACCGGCCGGGTCCCGGCCCGCGGTGAAGTCGTCGCGCATCCTGACGGGCACGAATTTGAAATCCTCGAAGCCGACCCCCGGCGAATACGGCTGTTGCGCGTCAAACTTCGCCCCGTCGACAAGAAAAATACACGCAAACCAGGGTGAATTCGCTCGTTTCGCGCTGGCGGCGGGCGCCGGCCTGGTTGCTCGCTATCTCGGGTGGCCTGCTCGTGGCGCTGGCGCATCCGACCGCGGACGCGATTCAGCCACTGGCGGGAACTGCATACATCCTTCCCGGTGTTGCCCTGCTCTTTGCGGCACTGGACCGCACCCATACTGCCAAGACTGCCTTCGCGGTTGGCTGGCTGGCTGGCGCCGCGCATTTTGCGGTCGTATTCCACTGGATCGCCTATCCGTTCCTCGTAAAGGCCGATTCCCATCTCTGGGCGTTGCCCTTCGCGGTCGCCCTGTTGCCCTCGGGACTCGCCTGCCTGTGGGGAGGGGCATTCTCGATTGCACGGCGCGCGTGGCCCGCCGGTTCTGCCAAGGCAGCAACCTTCGCCGTATGCCTCTCGGCGGCGGAATGGCTTCGCGGTGTCCTGTTCTCCGGGTTTCCTTGGGCGCTGCCCGGATACGTCTGGATGGATACGCCGCTCCAGCAGCTTCTGTCCGTTCTCGGAATACACGGCCTCACCGTCCTTACGCTCTTTATCCCGGCCCTGGGCATGGCCATCTTGAGCGGCGACTCCGCTCCGCGGCGAAGGCGCGGCCTGCGCAACGCTCTCGCGGTGGCTCTTCCGTTCTGCCTGATTGCGGCGGGATGGTGGACGGGAGCGCGGATGGCACATGGTGAAATCGAGCCCGCGGACGGAACGCCCACGTTGCGGCTCGTGCAGCCGAACATCCCGCAGCAGGAAAAATGGAGGCGCACCCTGCGGACCCGGAACTTCGAGAGGCTAGCCGGTCTGTCCTACACGGAGGAAGAAGAGCGCCCGGATCTGGTGATCTGGCCGGAATCCGCCGCCCCGGCCATCTTGCTGCGGGACGACGCGCTCGAGCTTGCCGAGTTCACCAAGGCGCTCAAGCTGGATGCAAACCTCGCTCTCGGCGTCCTGACCGAAACCGAAGCGGGCGATCTTCACAACTCCCTGCTTGTGCTGAATTCCGAAGGCGCGCTGCAGGCGGCGTATGACAAGCACCGCCTCGTCCCCTTCGGCGAATACGTGCCCTTCCGGGGCCTGTTGGAACTGATCGGCTTCAGCGCGCTGGCGCGGGAAGGCTTCACCCCCGGAAGCGGCCCCAGGATGGTGCAGGTTCCGGGTCTGCCGCCCTTCGCGGCACTGGTTTGCTTCGAGGCCATTTTCTCCGGGGATGTCCGCCGCGCGGCGCGCGAATCCTCGTGGATCCTGCAGGTCACCAATGATGCGTGGTTCGGCCCGGATGCCGGACCCCGCCAGCATTTCGCGCTGGCGCAGGCCCGCGCTACGGAACTGGGCGTTCCCCTGGTCCGGGTCGCCAATACCGGCATTACCGGCATTACGGACGCGCGGGGACGAGTGCTTGCGGCACTCGAATTCGAAGAACGGGGCGCGCTCACCCACGTGCTGCCGCCTCCGCTCCGAAACAAGACGTTCTTTGCCCGGAACGGGGACACGGCATTCTGGCTGCTTGTTTGCGCAGGTGTCGGCTGGCCTTTCCTCGCCTGGCTCTTGCGGCGCAAGCGGTCTCGGGACGCACGGCTTTGATTCTGACGCATTCGACGCCCGACCGGGAGACGGGATCTCGAAAGTCAAACGGATTGCGAACGCATGACATCCGGCCGCTGATGCCCTGAACACATCGGAACCTGCCGTGCTTTCGCGCATCCCGCGTGCTTCCAGTCCAAGGGAATCGGTTCCGCTCTTCCACGCGGTGCGGTGCGCGGACGGCCAAGACACGTTGTGACTGTGACGTGAAAAGCCCCAGGAACTGCGGCTCATGATCTTGCGGTTCCGACTATGTCCGCGTTCAGGAAGGGCGATTTCGCTTTTCTTCCACGCAAATTCATCTCAGGCATTGTTGCTTCCGGTGGACTCGAGGGTTCCGTTCGAATTTGATCCCGGAGCTCGGCTCGTGGGGAAAATCTAGCGTCTCGACTACGTTTTGAAGGAGGCAATGCCGACTGATTCCGTCCGAACCGGGGCCGACCGGGGACACGGCTGCGGAAAGGCCTCTCCAGATGCAATTCTTCCGGCCCATCCGAAGAAAAGCCGCTCCCTTCGCCGGCAAGATCGAACCGACTTCACGCCGGGGACGGAGGCGCGCCGGTAACGTCGTCAAGCATACGCCTCATACCCTTGATCTTTCACTGAGCGGCCAGGAACGCCAGTTGCAGATGATCTACGAGGCGAGCGGCCGTCGTGGCCCGTCTTTCGCGGTCGGCAGTTACATGCGCTTGGAGCCTGGTCACGTCGCCTCGACAAGTCCGGAATTCGGTGCAGGAGCCAGAGCCAGTGTCCAATTCTGAAGGAACAAGACCAATGCGCCGAGCCACGGTCTTTTCGTGCTGCACTGGCGACCATGGTGCGCGCTTGCGTTCCGGCCAAGTCGCAGAGCCTGCCGCCGGATGCCGTATTCGTCAGTGACGACTCCTACGGGGTTCCGATTGGCTCTATGGACACCAGATGCCAGAAATATTCGCCGTGGTCGCGCAGGAACCCCGTCAGACCGCCACACGCCACCAAGAACCAGATGGCGAATTCACTTCGTACCGGGCGGGAACGAAATGAAGAGATCAGCTGAAGTCAAAGGGCACGTACTCCCTGCCATTATCGGTGGTGTTGTTTCGGGCGCGATCCCGCAATTGACCTTGCTTCGCCCTGGAACGCGACCACGTGACAAGCTTGCCGTTTTCGATGCGGTCCCTGTTTCGGTCCGCTCGTTCTTAGCAGGGATAGAAGCCGGTGCCGGCGTTTGAAATGCGTCCTCTTGGGGGCGTATCCGGACCGGACAGTACGATGATATCGAACGAGGGGGCTTGGTCGTTCGGCCGTCACGAGCCGGCGTTTGCGGCATCTTCCCCGCGACGGGCAGGTGCGGTGACTGTCGTGGTTCAGGCGGACATTCAGTTGGGCGACATTCCCCGCAAACGCTCCGACCGGCGGCGAAGCAATTCGACCGTGGTCAGGAGCGCGATCGAGACCGCGACAAGAATAGTCGCAACCGCCAGAATGGTGGGGCTGATCTGTTCCCGCAGCCCGGTGAACATCTGCCAAGGCAGCGTCTTTTGACCCGCTGAACCGACGAAGATCACGACGACCACCTCGTCAAATGAGGTGATGAAGGCAAAGAGTCCGCCCGAGATTACGCCCGGCAGGATGAGCGGCATCTGCACCTTGAAGAAGGTTCGCAGCGGGCCGGCGCCGAGGCTGGCGGCCGCGCGCAACAGCGACTTGTCGAAGCCGACCATGGTCGCAGTCACTGTAATGATCACGAACGGTGTGCCCAGAACGGCGTGGGCGAGCACCACGCCCCAGTAGGTTCCCTGAAGCCCGATGCGCGAAAAGAAGAAGTACATGCCCGCGGCGGAAATGATCAGCGGAACGATCATCGGCGAGATCAGAATTGCCATGATCGCGCCCCGAAGGGGAATATGCGACCGCGACAACCCGATTGCCGCCAACGTGCCGAACGATACCGACAGGATCGTCGCCACCGGCGCGATTCGCACCGAATTGTAGAGCGGTCCCAGCCAGTCGGAGTTCGTGAAGAAATCCTTGTAGTGCTTCAGCGAATAGCCTTCGGCCTCGAACGCCAGCATTTCGCGGGTGAAGGTGAAGAAGTCCTCGGCATTGAAGCTGAGCGGTATGATGACCAGGATTGGCGCAATCAGGAACACGAAGATCAGCGTGCAGATCACCCGCAACGCGTAGTGCCAGACCCGCTGACCGGTGGTGGCGTAATGCGGAAGTTCCACCGATCCTTCCCCGTCAGCCCAGTTTCATGTTGTCAATGCCCACGATCCTGTTGTAGGCGTAATAGAGGATCAGAACCGCGGCGAGGAGGATCACGCCGAGCGCCGCGGCCAATCCCCAATTGAGGCTGAAAGAGATGTGGTATGCAATCCGGTTCGAAATGAATATGCCCGATGTGCCTCCAACCAGTTCCGGCGTGATGTAGTAGCCGATGGCGAGGATGAAAACGAGGATGACGCCGGCCCCTACTCCCGGAACCGTTTGCGGGAAATAGACCCGCCGGAAAGCCGTCCAGTTCGTCGCGCCCAGCGATTTCGCGGCGCGGACATAGGAGGGAGGGATGGTCTTCATCACCGAATAGAGCGGCAGGATCATGAACGGCAGAAGAATATGGGCCATCGCGATGATGGTGCCGGTCTGGTTGAAAATCATCGACAGGCGGCCCTGGTTGTCGATGATCCCCAATGCCACCAGGGTATCGTTGATCACACCCTGCTGTTGCAGGAGCACGATCCAGGAAGAGGTGCGAACCAGGAGCGAGGTCCAGAAAGGAAGGAGCACCAGGATGAGCAGGACGTTGGCCTTTCGCGTCGGCAAGTTCGCCAGGAGCCAGCCAATCGGGTAGCCGAGGACCAGGCAAATGAGGGTGATCGTGACCGAAAGCAAGAAGGTGCGCCAGAAGAGCTTCAGGTAGATCCGTTCGAGATCCGACTTCGCTGTGATGCCGTCGGGCGTGGACTCGAGGTCCACCGCGGCGAGAAAGTATCCGCCGGTAAAATCTCCCGAGAATTGCTTGATCGTCTGCCAGGCGTCGATATCGCCCCAACCCTTGTGGACTTCCTGGAACTGCTCCTTGAAGTTGCCCTCGCTCATTCCCGCAACCTGGCGGCCTGTCTTGCGGAACAGGCTTGACATTCCGGGGTTCTCGTAGTTCAGGCGCGAACCGACGCGGGTGTGGGTCCTGTTGGCGACCGCAACTTCGAGGTCGGCATGCAGCGCGGCAAAGGTCGATTCGCCCGGCAACTCGTCGAAGAGCGGGTCCCAATCCCGCAGCGACTCGACCGTACGGGGCAGCGTGCGGGGCACCAGGTCGTTTTCGACCGCGCGGAACAGCATGTCCGTGATCGGCGCAAGGAACGTCACCAGCACAAACAGAAGCAGCGGCGCGGTGAGAAGCAGCGCGCGGATCTTTTCGCGCCGCAGCGCGCGATCGAACGAGGTCTTGAGAAGCGTGCCGTCCGCAGCCCGAAGCCGACCCCTGCTGTCGCGATTCTGGCCGAATTCCGCCTCCGACGGTACGGCGCCAATGGAACTCACTTTGGCGATATCCCCCGACTGACCGGGGCTGGCCCGGGCCGCAGCGCGGCCCGGGATGTGTTTATCGGGCGCAGCGGCGGAGCCCGCCGCCGCAACGCATCACGATGACAGCCACGCCTGGAACTTGACGTCGATATCGTCGCGGTTATCCGCCCACCATTCGAAGTTGTACAGGAAGGTGTTCTTGGCGTTGTCCGGATCGGTCGGCATGTGCGGCCCCATGTCAATTCCGAGATCTGCATGCTTGCCAACCAGTGGCGCAGAGGAGGCGCGAGCCGGACCGTAGGAGATCCACTTGGCCTGGTCGGCGAGACGCTGGGTATCCGTCGCGAAATACACATAGTCGAGCGCGCGCGCGAGGCGTTCCTCACTGAGGCCCGTCGGAATGATCCAGCCATCGAGATCGAAGACCTGGGCATCCCACAGCATCTTAACTGGCTGCCCCTGCTCCTCGATTACCGAGAAAAGCCGGCCGTTAAAAGCCGAGCCGATCACCACCTCGCCATCGGCCAGGCGCTGCGGCGTTTCCGCGCCGGCGGTCCACCAAATCACCTGATCCCGGATGGTGCCAAGCTTGGCGAGAGCCTGCGCAACTCCTTCATCGGTCTCCAGCACGTCATAGACGTCTTCCTTGGCAACGCCATCGCAGAGGAGAGCCCACTCCATATTGTTGATCGGCTTCTTCTCCAGCGAACGCTTGCCGGGGAAATTCTCAAGGTCGAACACGTCGCAAATGTCGTCCGGCTCGTTGCCGTTCCACTCGGCGACGTCGTTCCGATATCCGAACGTCGTTGAATAGACGATCTGGGGAATGAAACACTCCGAAATGATCATGTCCCCAAAATCCTCGGAAGCAGACGTGCCGTCCGGCGCCGGCGCGAGTTGTGCGTCGTGGTCTATGGGAATCGCAAGTCCTTCATCGCAGAGCCGGATCGCTTCGGAAGCGGGGGTATCGACCACGTCCCAGGTAACGTTTCCAGCCTCGTTCATCGCACGAAGCCGGGCCACCGACTCGGAAGCACTGTCATCGTTGATGATCTTGACATCGGGATTAAGCGCCATGTAAGGATCGTGATACGCGTTTTGCTGCGATTTCAAGTACGCTCCGCCCCACGACACGATGATCATGTCGGCGGCCGAAGCGCTCCCGACGAAAAGCGCGGCTGCGACAACGCATCCCGCAAATCTCGTGAGTTTCATTTCGGTTCTCTCCTTGTCGCTCCCGGTGTTTGCGATACATGCGCAGGCCTACCGGGTGAGGCCGCGCACCATCTGCTCAGGCCCCGTCCAACGCGCGGCAGTCCTCCGCACGCCAGCTCAGCGCCGCGACTTCGCCAACTTTCAGCGCGGCGTGGTCGGACGAGTTGGGAACCTTTACAATGAATTCTTCGTTGCCGTGTACCGACATGCGGCAGCGGATGTGATCGCCAAGATAGATCAGTTCCAAGACGCGTCCATCGACCGCCTCGCCGCCCTTTGCGTTTTCCACTTTCACCCGTTCGGGCCGGAGTGACAGTTGCGTGGCGGTTCCTTCGCCACCGCAATTGACTGCGAGCGCTTTCGCCGTCGCTCCGTTCTCGAAGGCGACGGTGGCAATTCCGCCTTCCACCGACCGGACCACTGCATCAAGCTTGTTGTTCTCACCAATGAATTGGGCAACGAAAGCGTTCTCGGGGCGTTCATAAAGAGTCTCGGGATTCGCGAGTTGCTGAACGACCCCGTCGTTGAAGACCGCGATGCGATCCGACATGGTCAGCGCTTCGGACTGATCATGGGTGACGTATACCACGGTGACGCCAATGCGTTCGTGCAGGTGCTTGATCTCATACTGCATCTGCTCGCGCAACTGCTTGTCCAGCGCGCCCAAAGGCTCGTCCATGAGCAGCAGCACCGGATCGAACACCAGCGCGCGCGCCAGCGCGATGCGTTGCTGCTGGCCGCCGGAAAGTTGCGCGGGACGACGCCCTTCGAATCCCGCCATGCGCACCATGCCAAGCGCGCGTTGCACATTCTCTTCCCGTTCCGCTTTCGGCATCCCACGAACCTCCAGTGGAAAAGCGAGATTGCCGGCGACCGACATGTGCGGGAAGAGCGCGTAATTCTGGAATACCATCCCGATGCCGCGCTTGTGCGGCGGAATGTTGTTGATCGGCTTGTCACCCAGCCGAATTTCCCCGTGCGTTACTGTTTCGAATCCGGCCAGCATCATCAGGCAGGTGGTCTTGCCGGAGCCCGACGGACCGAGCATCGTCAAGAACTCGCCGCTGCCAATGGCAAGGTTGAGGTCCTTCACGACCAGCGATTCGCCGTCGTAGCTCTTTTGAACCCTGTCGAAAACCACGAATGCGTCGGTAGCCTCGTCCATCCGGCGTTCCCGTGGCAGACATTCTGTTTCCGCGCATTTCTTCTTACGCAAGACAGGCATATTGCGGCAGGAAATGTCCGATTGCAATGCTTGAATCGAACGGGGCTTATCTAGTGTCCGTGCGAAAATACCGGGTTTTGAACCCGGCGCGACGTTTCCGGCCCAGGCGCCCGGCGCGGAATTCGGCCTCTTGCGCCGTGAACGAGCGGTTGGGGGCCGGTTTCGCACGAATTTCGAGGATGCCGGCGATCTTCCGCCATGAGGAGGTCCCCCGGCCAGGGCCCTTGCAACACCCCACTCGTGTATATGAATTTCAGATCAGGTTTGTTCCTTTCATTGCGAGATGGTCAAGTGTCGCCCATTTCAGGCGTTCGTAGCCTTGCCAGACTTTTTGGGTTCCTGGTAAGGGCTGCTGCCGTCGAGGGTGAAACCCAACGATCCCTGCGAGGTCGATCACGAAGGTGCGAATATCCGGCCGATGGCCCGGTGGCGCTCCAATGGCATTCGGATAAGGATTTGCTGCGTTCGGATAAGAGAATCCGGTGCTTCGGGCGGTTGCCGGAAGCCGGGGGGCTGATTTTGGGTTCGGTTCAGATGTCAGGCGTTGGATCGCCTGAGCCATTTGGACCTTGGCTGCTTTGATTCCCGTCTGTAGCTTCGGCCCGGCCTCTGGCGCTGTATACACCGGGACAGGCCGGCCATGATCCGCCTGACGGACTGGTTGACCATCTCGTTTTGTCTCAGGAAGATGGCTTCGATCTCCCGTCCGACCAGACGCAGGCCGTTCTTGAAGTTGGTGCGCATGGCCGGCAGGTCCTCGCTGTCGCCGCGGTTGAGGTCGCTGTCGCAGCGGTTGACGAACTGGCGCGCGAGGGTGACCAGCGTGAACGCCGCGTAGAGTTCCTGGCGGACGCCGCGCTCGGACTTTGCATGGAAGTGCTCGATCACGGCCTTGCTGGTTTTGTAGAGTTCCTCGATCCCCCATCGGCCATGATAGAGGTCGCTGAGTGCCGGGATGGGATAGCGGCCGCTGTCGAGCAGGGACGTGGCGAGACAGTATTCGGTGTCTCCGATGGCATACTTGGCCAGGCGGATGCGGTGGCTCGGACCGGGCGGGCCGTCCCTGGGCGGTTCGAGGGTGGCGGTCAGGTCGGTTTCCCGCGAGGCGATGAACGTGTCGAAGGCGGGGCTGGTGTTGCGGGCAATGCGGAACACGAAGTGAAGCCCGCGCTGCCAGTGGGCGAGAGCCATCGCGAACGAGAAATAGCCGCGGTCGTAGACGATGACGTCGCCTTCGGCGGCATGGTCGAGATGGGTGAGTGCAGCCGTGCGTTCGTTTTCATGGCTGAACAGGTCGAAGTCGACCGGGACCCGGTCGTTGAGCCGGTACATGGCGCTGACCATACCCTGGGGGTAGTGGGCGCCGTTGGGGATGCGGTAGCCGCGCTGTGCCAGTTCCCTCGGCAGGGTAATTTTGGATCCGTCGACGGCGAGGACCCTGTGGTCTTTCCAGAGCCGTCCGTCGGGGCTGTTGGCGAGGATCTCCCGGTGCAGGGCCCGGAACGCGCTTTCGTCGAGCTTCTCACGCGCCTCGCAGGCTGTCGAAGCCGCCGGAGGCTCGTCCTGTGGCAGTTCGACGCCTGCCGCCGCGCACTGCTCCCAGAGTTCGCACAGCGTGGCACGGTAGCCCTGCCCGCGCGGCGCGACGACGAGGCGGAGCACGAACAGCATGATCAGCAGGCTGTTGAACACGCGCCGGCGCTTCTGCCAGCGCGCATCCTCACGCGCCGCGACCGCCGTGGCGGCGGCGACGAGCGTCTCCCACCGCCGGGAGAAGCGGCGGTCGCTGGCGGCGGAACGCCCCCGTTCGGCCCGTGTCGGCGGCTTCGCGGGCGTTCCGGCGTCCCGTTCGCCGCGCAGGATCTCACGGGCGCCCCCGCACAACGGCAGCACGTACACCCCCTTGACCGACTGTCCGCCGGTCGAGCCAATGCGCTCCCAGTTGGCGGCGCGGTAGCACGAGGCCCGGAACCGGGTCTCGTCGACGAACGTTTCGCAGAGAACGGGGCGGTAGCCATGCAGGCGCTGCCAGTCGTCGGCGAGCCGGCGCGTCGCCAGGGCGAGGGCCGAGGACGCGAGATTCTTTGAGCGCACCCAGGGAAAAACCAGGAAGCGCGAGTTGACCACCATCAGGTGTCGGCTGCGGCCGCGGGCCCGGTCGGTCCATCCGATCCAGTTGTCCCGGCACGGGAGCGTCTTCGTCGCCGCCTCGAACAGCAGGCATCCCAGCTTGCGTCCCTCCCGGTCGGCGACAAAATAACGGATGTGCGCCCCAAACGGGCGTCTGTAGCCGAGGTAGTGGTGGCGGTCGACGAAGGCGTTCCACAGCTGCCGTCCGTCCGTGTCGGTGACAGGCTCGAGGCGCAGCGGACGCAGGTCGGAAAGGTCGGCGCACAACGCCGGTCGCCAGTCGGAGGCAGAGGTCCAGACCGGCCCGGACGTCATGTCCCGGACCTGGGCCTCCCGCTTCGGCGGCAGCGTCAGGATGCCATGCCGCTCCAGCGCCTCCAGCAGCTTCATGCACGCCCCGACCCTGTAAGCGCCCTTCGCCGACACCCAGTTGAGATGCTCGCAGAGGGTCTTCGCGAGCTCGTTGCGACTGTGGTTGGGAAACAGCGCCACGGTCTTCTGGATGTCCGCAATCTGCCGCCGGGTCAGGCGGCGACCGGAAAACGTGGTCGACTTCAGGTCGGTGATTCGCGGATCCATGGGCAATTCCCGCAGCTATTCAAGGACAGCATACGAATCGACGGGCGCTTGTCAACACCTCTGCGGAACAAGAATGGCCGCACTCCGATACGCCATTCATATCAACAGGTTGCCGGCAACGGGACAAATCGCTCCAGGACCGGTACACCTATCCGAATGCCATTGGGTGGCGCTCGCGCCCGGGCACCGCCTGTCCATTAGTCATTTTTCGACTGAACGTATCCAATTATACAGGGGGCTTTCCTCGCCATTCTTGATCAAGCGCTCCATTGCCTGCGTCGCGACAGCGAGACGGGTGTAGCCTTCCCAGATCACCTGATGACCGGGTGGCGCGTCATGCTTCCGGTTGAGGTAGCCGCCCAGCCGCGCAATCAGCAGGATCGCGCAGCCAAGCGACAGCGGTGGAACCTCCCGGCCTTTGGCAACCGCCGTTGGAGCGCGGTCGCCGGGTTGCACGGCAGTCGAGGGAAGAGCAATCCCTCGTTCGATCGCGAAATCGCACAACACCGCGATTTCAACCTTCGAGAACATGGTTTTGGCAAGCAGTTCCGCGGTCTCGCGCCCGAGCAGGGTCAGGGCGGCCAGCCGGTAGGCGATGATCGCGTTGATGGTGACCGCGCGCTTGATGCGTTCCGCTGTCGTATGGGCAATCTTCTCGACATCGCAACCGTTCTTGAGGATCCGGTGATCGTCCTCGATGCGCCAGCGAAGGCCATACAGATCCACGACCTCCCGGGCCTGTTGGTTGGTCGTCACCGGCACCGTGGTGATCAGCAGCCATTCGATCCCCTCCGCGCCTTTCGGCGGTTCCGCCTCGTGCGCATGGACCACCGACAGCGGCGCCGGCGCCGCGCACATCGTCGCGAACAGCTTGCCGCCATCGCCGAGGACACGGTCGTGCTTCGCTCGCACGAGCAGCGCCGCGCCACCCTCATCGCGATGCGCCGTGAACAGTTCAGCCACGTCACCCTCGCGATCCATGACCGAAATCACCCGCGTATCCGCGAGATCCACCACCAGCGCATTGGTATCGCGCCAGCCCCGCAGCCAGCGCTGCGTCTTCTTCTCCGCCGCCGGCTTGTTCTTGTCCGACTGCCCGTCCGGGGCATCGAATTCGATGCGCGGGATGCCGAGCGGCACTCCCTCTGCGTTCACTGCAAAGGTCGTGTGCATATGCAGCCCCAACGTGCCCGAAGCCCCCTTGTTCTTCGAGATCACCCCGAGACCCGAACAGCCATGATGGGTCGCGAAGTTCAGGTCGCTGCCGTCCTGGATGCAAAGCACCGTCGGTTGCCCCCGCATGCGGAGCAGCGTCCGCCCCCGGTGCGTCGCCAGCATCGCCTCCGGCGTCAACGCCGACTCGTCAGGCCGCTCGATCATTCGATAATATCCCTGCACCGCCGCCGCATCGCCACAGGCGGCGGAAAAGAACGTCTTCGCCGGCGCCGCCGCCTGGATCGCAGCGCTTTCACCAGCCGCTTGCACAGCGCCGCATTGCCGACCGGCGCAGCGCCGAATTCATTTGCCGCCCAGTTCTCCCGGTCCAGGCCGTCGCCCGGGCCAAGCACCCGCGGGGGCGGCCGCGGTTGTTTTTCACTTTATTTCGGCACGTTTTTCCCAAAATATACCGTACGCGTTTCTCGCAATGCTCCGTAACCGCCGGATGGTGGTGTCGCGCGCTCGGGGCCGCGTGACCGCGCAAGGCTTCGCTATGGTGCCAGGGACAAGGACAATCGGCATCGTGCGTACGGCATTCTACTGGCGGACAGCCTACTGGAAAGACGCCCTGCCTGGAGAAGAAGCCTGATCACGCTGTCCCGGATTAATCCGACGGTTCGCGCGCGAAACAATCTAGGAGAATTCGCCCTATTTCTGAGGAAATAAAGTGAAAAACAACACACGGGCGCCCGCCGCAGCGCGCCGGCCGCGGCCCGCCGTCTCTCCGACATAGGTCCAGTTCGCTGCCCGCAGGCTGACCCCGCTCTGTCCCGGTCCGACAAAGGTCTCGACCAGAAGCGGCGCGACACAATAGCGCGCCGCGTAGTCGTCGGCCATCGCTCGCAGGCACAGTAGGACTGCTGCTTGTTGTCGGCGAGATTGGCGATGCGCATCTGATCGATCAACTGCTGGCGAAGAAGGGAACCCTTGTGTTTGGTGTTTGAAGTCATCATCGATCTCCATAGATCTCGACGGCGCGTGGCCGGACAATCCGGCAACGGTCCATCAACAAATTCGATGTTAAATGGGGGAACGCAGGCCCAACGATATCAGACGCCGCAGCACTTGCTGCACCACAAAATCCGCGAGATGCTCCAACTTGAAACTGCCGCGTAGCGGCTTCGTTCTATTGGCGTTATCAAACCCGATACGGTTTT
This sequence comes from Rhodobacterales bacterium, assembly GCA_965219495.1. Taxonomy (GTDB): domain Bacteria; phylum Pseudomonadota; class Alphaproteobacteria; order Rhodobacterales; family CAZPXZ01; genus CAZPXZ01. The sequence goes on along the minus strand of OZ244777.1, from coordinate 3,162,510 downwards.
TCGTAGCAAAGCGGTTTATGCGCGCACCGACATTACGCTATCAGGTGGAAAGCCCGTTCCAATTTGATCCCACTCACTGGAGCTCGCGGCCTGAGTGTTTTGTTCTGTCCTAACGTTCCATCCGGCATGACCTACCGGGCTTCCTTGTCAAAATAGTCCTCGTCGATCCGTTTGATCTTGTAATAATCCTGCTGATGATCCTGATCCCGTGCGCGCACGCCAATATCGTACCGAGCCATGAGGCGGGCCAGTTCTACGCCGTCGATCAGGACGACGCGCTTTGGACTCCGCGCCACATAGTCCCTCGCAGCGGGCGTGAAACCAGCTGTCGTGACGAACACGCCCTTGGTTGTGCCTGCCGCATCGATCGCACCGGCGAAGTTGCGCAGATCACTTTCGCCCACGGTGCTACCGTCCGCATACTTCTTTGCCTGAACATAGACCTCGTCCAGTCCAAGGGCATCTTCCTTGATGGTGCCGTCGATCCCACCATCGCCAGAGCGCCCAGTCACACGTCCCATCGTGGCATCGCCACCGCCGTAGCCCATGGCGATTAGCAGGTGGATGACGACCTGTTCGAGGAAGGATGGCGGCGCTTCGCGGACCCGGTTCAATATCTCGGCCTCCAGTGCCTCGCGCAGTTGCTGAGCGGCTTTCTCCAAGGCTTCTTCCGGCGTGTCCGTGGAGCCGTCCAATTTCGAGGATAAGGCATCGCCAGTTGATGACGGTCCATTCTTGCCGGTTCGCCATGCGACATAGGTTGGATACTTCCGAAGGTAGTTCATGTCGATTCTGGACGGCGGATCGGCTAGAAGCCTCTCGCCGTCCGCCGTCAACCGCCATACCCCGCGCCGTACCCGTTCCGTCAAACCGGCATGTCCGAGATATATCACCGCCCAACTCACCCGGTTCACAAACACTGACTGGCGGCCACTGGGCAACATCTCCCGCAAATCATCGACCGTGAGACGTTCAGCGGCGGCGATATGCTCGCGCACGTCGGAAAGAGGCGCCTCCCTGCCACCCGCCAGCGCCTTGAGTGCTGGCAGTATGAGAGATTGGAAATCAGGAACGGGCATCTGTCTTTACTCCTCTACGCCGCTTCCCTGACCGTCAACCGAGACGCATGACGATTTGCGGATTACAGAGAACCCAAATCGCACTTTCCATCCGCCTAATATTCGCCCACTAGTCGCCGGGCCCAGTCGGAGGTGTCTCTTGCCCAGCGCAGACGCGAAAACCATCACCGAAGCGGCCCGCTGACGAACTGCATCGAGATCGGATGCTATCTCTCGCCGGACGCGCACCGATCTGGTCGGGATGTTCGTAAGTATAGAGATTGGCGATTCGCGCTCCGCACTCCAACCATTGTCTGCATGACCGAACGCACCAGTTTCGGAGTGACGAATTCGATCTCGCCGCCTGCGCGCGGCAATGGCATTGACTTTTGAGAGGAAATTTCGGGACTTGCCCGGCATTCCCATAAGGCTTTGAGTTGTTTGGAGAATTTCCGTTCTGCGGGGCGGGCGCGGCGGCGGCTTGCGTCACCGCACGGTTTCTGGCATCGTATGCGCGAATCGGTTTGATTCGGGAAGGCTGCGATGGATCCGCGGATCGAGAATCTGAAGTCGACGACGTTTTTCGGCAAGCGGCTGCGGCGCCGCCAGATTGCCGACATCCAGACGACGGTGTCGCTGTATCCGGGGCTGAGCCGGCGGGAGTTGGGATATACGATCTGCGAGCATCTGGGCTGGTTCACGCCGAACGGCGACTACCGGGTGCAGTCCTGCCTTCGGATGCTGGAGCAGTTGGAGGAGCTGGGCATTCTGAGGCTTCCGGCGAAGCGGGAATCGATGCGCCGGGGTCCGCAGAAGCCGCCGGCGGAGCAAGAGTGCGGGGCGCCGGAGGCGGCGATCGCGTGCGGGCTGCAGGAGTTGGCGCCGCTTTCGCTGCGGTTGGCGACGGAAGCGACGGACATCGAGGCCTGGAATGGCTTGGTCGATCGGCATCATTACCTTGGCTACCGACGGCCGTTCGGGCGCCACTTGCGGTACTTCCTGCTGGACGGGCAGGGCCGCCGGCTGGGCTGCCTTCTGTTCACGGCCGGCGCGACGCAACTGCCTTGCCGGGACGCGTGGATCGGCTGGGGGGAGCGGGAGCGGGCGAAGCGCCTGGAATGGGTGGTCTGTCACAGCCGGTTCTTGCTGTTTCCGTGGGTGCGGGTGAAGTGCCTGGCCTCGAAGGCATTGTCGATGGCGCTGCGGCGGCTTGCGGAGGACTGGGCGGCGCAACACGGCTACCGTCCGGTGCTGGTGGAGACCTTTATCGACCCGGAGCGGTTCGAGGGCACCTGCTACCGGGCGGCCAATTGGCGGCGCATCGGGCGCAGCAAGGGGCGCCCGGGCGAGGAGGTATCGGGGGGCAAGAGCCGCAAGGAGGTGTACGTCTACCCGCTGGCGAAGCGCTGCCGGGAGGTGTTGCGGAACGGGCCGCCGCCGACCCGCAAGCGCCGCCGGCCTTTGCGCCGGAGGATGCGTTTGTGCGGCTGTGGGGCAACGTGATCGGAACGGTGGTCCGGGTCGCCAATGAGCACGACCGGCTCTGGCGGCAGCGTCGGCGGGTGCTCAACACGCTGCTGGTGACGCTGTTCGTGTTCCGGCTGGTGTTCTCGAAGGACCGGCAGGGCTACGCGACCACCGTGGCCGAGCTTTGGGAGCAGTGCCGGATGATGGGGATCGCGTTGCCGCAGGCCACTCCGGTTGCGGCGTCGGCGATGTGCCGGGCACCCATATGGGTTCTGGGTATGCCCAGCGAGCCAACGCTCACACCATTTCGGATAGCGTCAGACCTGTCTTTGTTGCCGCCGCAGCTTTTCCATGTCTCGCTGAATGTCCTCGGCGACTTCCTCGATTTCCTTTGCCACTCGCGGCTCCAATCCAAGTTCCCGGTCCAACGCTGTCGTCAGCGGAACCAAGAGGTTGGCTGCAGGCGATGCCTGAATTAGATCGCGCGTTCGCGCAAGCCCCAAATCAATCGCAAGCCCCAACAGGGCATCCAGCACCCTTTTGGGTAGAGCTTTGAGTTCCGGCAGAAGCTCCAACACCGCAATAACGTTCTCTGTGCATGTGGCAATGTCGCCATCTTCCAGACTCGCCTGAGCCTGAATCAGGTGGCATGGCAATCGCTTTTCCGGCGACCCCGCGCCTATGCGATCGAACGCCCGGGAGGCTGATTCAATGGCCGCCTTGGCCTCGCCCCGTGCCAGTTCGATCTCTGCCCTCTTCACCAGTGCGAAACCAGCCGCACTGCGAAGCGCAGACGTATCGCACTCGCCAAAGCGCCGCACGACCTCGTCCCAAACCGCTGTCGCACCCTCTACTCTTTGTAGCCCGCCTAGTGCAATGCCCTTGCAGACAAGGGCTCTCGCAACCTGCTGGTGGTGTAGCGCTCTCCCATCGTTCGCTCCGAAACGCTGCACGACGTTGTCACACACCGCGAGCGCTTCTTCCAACCGGTTCAACTTGACAAGCGCGCCGCCTGTGCCAACCATCGCCTGTGAGACTGCGCCGAGCAAATTAGGCTCTTCGCTCTCGCCGAAGTGTTGCACGACCTCGGCCCACGCGGCGAGCGCTTCTTCCAACCGGTCCAACCAGTTGAGTACATTGCCCATGTTGACGAGAGACACAGCGACCATTTCACGCAACATCAGCGTGTCGCTTTCGCCGAAACGCTGCGCGACCTCTTTCCAAGCGGCGGCCGCCACCTCCAGCCGGTTCACCTCGACAAGCCGAATACCTTTGTTAAAGAGGGCCTCCGCAACTTGCTGAAGAATTTCAGGCGCATTGCTTGCCCCAAACCGCCGCACCAGTTCGTCACAGGTCTTTACCGCATCTTCGAATTGGCCCAACTCCGCGAGCGCAGCTTCCTTGTTGGCTAAGGCCTTCGCTATCTGCAACGGAGCCTCCGGTGCCGTTTTCGCCTCGAACCGCTGCACGAATTCATCGCAAGCATCCACCGCTTCCTCAAGCCTCTGGAGCCTTATCAGCGCAATTCCCTTGTTGAACAGAGATATGCGGACGGCCTCTTCCAGAGCGGGCTCTTTGTCTGTTCCGAAGCGCTGCAGGACGGTATCCCAGTCAGCAATAGCCTCCTCCAGTCGGTTCAATTCGGCTAGCTCACAGCTCTTGTTAAAGAGAGAACTCGCAATTACCTCGCGAATTAGCGGACTATTGATGTCTCCGAAGCGCTGCACGACCTCCTCCCACACGGCCAACGCTTCTTCCATCCGCTGTAACTTGGCAAGCGCAGTGCCCTTGCCAAACAGCGCCACCGCTACCTGTCTGCGAACCGCTGGAGCATTGCTCGATCCGAATTGCTTTATGGCCTCATCGCAAACGCTTAACGCCTCCCCGGCCTCATTTATTTCCAAGAGCAAAGTACCTGCGCTGGCCACGCTTGCCAAAACAATGTCAGCAAGAGCATCAGACTTACTCCCACCGAAACGCCGCATGACTTCATTCCATGCGGCCAGTGCCTCGTCCGGTCGGTCCAGATCGCGAAGCATATTTCCCCGAAAAGTGAGTGCTATTGCCGCCGCGCTAAGAAGTCGGGGTGCATCCTTCGCCCCGAACCGCTCCACAACCTCTTCCCACGCATCTAGCGCATCCTCGTGTTGGTTTAGCTTGGCGTAAGCCACGCCCTTGTTGACAAGCGCCTTTCCGACCTGCTCCTGATCGGCAAGCGCTTCACTTTCGCCATAGCGCCGCACGACCTTGTTCAGGACAACCAGAGCTTCTTGCGCCCGACCCTTCTTGCCCAACGCAACTGCTTTCTCGACAAGCGCCTTCGCGGCGGTTGCCTCAGCCGGCATGGCTGCGTGCTCTTCGACCCGCTCTGTGGAGACCCACCGCATCAACGAGTACAACTCCTCACGATGCGCGGCCAGCGTCGGCAGTTCGATGAGTTTGGCGAAAGCTGCCCGAAAGATCATCTCTGTCCGAGCATCCAAGACCTCGGCCTCAAGAGCAGCGCTGGCCCCTAGATCCTTCAACTCGGAAGGAGAATAGTACGCCTCCATGAAATGGACCAAAGCTTCAACTAGCGGAGCAGGGCAACTGGAGCGCCGCATCAAGTAGTAGATGTTGTAGAGCCGCTCAACCACGTAGTAGAGCTTGCGCCGGGCGCTGCCGCCAGCAACTTCGACCACCCCCCGCTCGGCCAGCCGCGCAAGATGCGCGCTGCACTTGCTCGTATCCAGCCTTGCTCGGTCCGCGATCTCCCGCGTGGTCGCAGGCTTCCATAAGTCGGCGAGAGATAGATAGACACGGCGCTCCTGCGGGGCCAGCGCCTCAAGATGGCTTTTGAAGTACTCGGTATGATCGTTAACCAAATCGAGAAGATCCTCTATCAGTTCGCGAAACGAGCCTTGTGATCCGAATCGAGCCATGATCGCAATCCACCGCAGGTTCCCACCTGTGAGAATCCGCAGCGTCTTGACCGCCTCCGGTGCTCGCTGCTGGCCAGTCGTTGCCCGCCACAAGCTCGCGCAATCATCCGCGTCCAACGGTCGTAGTGAGACAACTCGAAACTGCTCGTAGAGGGCGCATTTCGGATTGTTGATTGCGTCGAAACGGCTCGTTGCGCTTGCCAGGAGGAGAATCCGCGGCTCAGTCTGAAGTATCTGGCGCAACCGCCATCCCGCTTCACTATCGGTCATTTCCGCGAACATCATGCCTAGGTTCTCGACGATCAGAACGAGGCGACGGCCTTCCCGGTCGGCAAAGTCCTGCAGCGCACCAAGACACCGGTCGCCCAGCACCCGATCATCCCTGATCCTCCGCAATTCCCCATGAGTACGACGCAGGTCGGGTTCACCTTCCCTGCACGGCGCTTGATCCGCCAAACGGCCCAGACACTCGAGCCAGAATTCGCCGGCAGTCGCCACCTCATAGCTTTCCTCCGCGAAGACAACCGGGAAGTAACGCGACGAGAGCGAGGAATCCCGGCGCAATTCCACCGCGATTCGAAGCAGGAGGCTCGTCTTTCCGCAGCCGCGCGGGCCGATCACGATCTGATGTACGCCCGCGCTTCCGTCGCAATCCCGCAGGAGATCGATCATCGATTCGAACTCGCTGGTCCGCACACAGAACGATGCAACGAGTTCGTCATCGGAAAGAAAGCCGGGGTTGAACTTCCTTGTGGCCACGGTTATCGCCTTGCCCTCCGGCTGTTCGGATGCCTTTGGCCAACAGGCACGAAGTTCTGGCCGTACCGGCCGCGCCACCAGTCTTCGAGCAGCCCGGAAACGAACCGGTAGCCGTTGCCGTACGGCTCCAGATAACCGTCATGCCGTAACACATGAAGCACTTCTTCGACGGACAGAATGCCGCCGCCGCCCTTCTCCTCCCCGAACAGAAATTCCGTGCAGCACTCTTCGATGGCTCCGCCGTCCAAATGGCCATTGACAGCGGTCCGGGTTAGCAATTCGAGGGCGTTCGTATAGCCCGCCCTTCCGAGGACAGTTTCGAGACGGTTCTCGTAGTGTTGCAGATCCACCTGGCCTCGGACGCCCAGCATCTCGTGCCGGTACGTCAGCTCTACATCCTCCGGCAAGGCGTCAATTCGGCGCGCACGACGCAAGTGCTCGTGAACCCTGTCGAAGAACATCTGCACGTGATGTGGAATGCAGCACCGCAGGCGTCGGCACATGTCTTGGCCGATTTCAGGCGGAAGATTTACTTCGTATGTCCGCGCCAACTCGGTCAAGCATGAAACGGCGGTGTCTTCGCTCCATGGCTTCAAATCGTATGGAGAAAATATGTTGGCATGGGCACTGAGGCCTGCCTGCTGCAGGAGCGGCTCAAGGCCCACGCTGCCGGACAGAATCATGCAGACCCTGCCGCGATAGGTCTGGCCGCCCTTGCGCAGCCAACTGAGGAATCCGTCTGCCGCTGTTTTGCCCTCAGATGTGATGCGATTGCTGTCTCCTTTTAGAATCCGGTTAACGAGAAGCGGCATCTCATCGATCGCGAGTACGACCGGCCGATCGCTCGCCGCCAAGGCAACAAGTACCGTGTCGCCCTTCTGCTGCCAGTTTCCAGCATCGATGCCTGCGCGCAGCTTTACCCGGATGTCGGCTATGGCCAGTTCCTCGATGCGCCCGCCAGCCTCATCCACGAGGTTGGCGAAGCCTGCTCTTATTCCGCTCCAGGCCCCTTGCGTCGGCTTCGCCTGTACGCCGATCTCGGCAATGGCGTCCGCTGGATTACTGGCCGCCTCCAAATCAACAAAGATCGTCTCGACCTCCCCGCCATCCTTCAGTCGGCGCAGCAACTCCCGAACAAGGCTCGTCTTGCCCATACGCCGCTGCGCGTTCAACAGTGTGTGGGTCCCATCCAGCACCCGCTCCTCCAGCGCTTCAAGCTCGACCTCCCGGTCGAAGAATCGGTCTCCAACAACCCAATTCCCCCCGGCCTTCCTTAACATCATCGCGACCTCCGAGTCCCAACCTGCTTGTTGGCAACAATAACGTTGGCAAACGGCCTGTCAAGTCCTCTCCCAGCAGTCTGACGAACGCTAGGGCAGCAGAGACCTGCCCAACGGATCTTTGGTCAGTGGCTTTCGGCCGAGTAGCGCTCTGTCGGAAATGACCTTCCAGCAGTTTCCGCTCTGAAGTCCATGAACCGGTTCGACCCGCCGCAGACCCCCTGCGAGGCACTATCGCACCTCTTACGGAGTTCTAGAAGATCCAGGCGACGCCTTGCGGAAGGGCCTGAACGGACATTACGCTCAGGAAAATGTCTCGCCAGGTCCGCGATCTTCAGCCCGTCGACGCCCGCAGTCGCAAATACCTCGCCGCCGATGAGCGCCGGCGTTTCCTCGAGGTCGCTGCCCGGGCGCTGAGACCGGCCGACCAGACTTTTGCGCTCACGCTCGCCCACAACGGTGCCCGGGTTTCCGAAGCCCTGGCCATTTGGCGTCATCGCATGATATGTTCGCTGGATTACCCTAAGGAAGAAAGAACCGGTAGATTTGGGTTCATGTGATCGATTTGGCGATCCTGTAAGCTGTTGCTCTGCAAATATTGAGTTGTTTTGCGGCCTGTCTGGGCGTCATTCCAGTTTCGATGAGTTTCTGCCCCGCTGAAACTGTTTCACCGGCGAGTGGTGGCTGCCGCGTTTTCTGGCTACCGCGATGCCGTCGCGGGTTCGCTCGGATATCAGTCGTCGTTCGAACCCGCCTGTTCTCGCTTAGAGTAATCCAGCGAACAAATCATGCGATGACGCCTGTACGGTAAGCGCATTATTTTCCCCACCCCTGCCGCCTTCGGCTGACATCTGCGAGTCTCCTGGCTTTGGTTGCAGCTGCCAGGGAGGCATTCATGGGAGATTTGGAGGCACGCGTTTCAGCTTGTGGCCGCCACTCGGCGTCGTTCCGCCGCCGGGCTGTTGCGGAGAGTTGTGAGCCGGGCTCGCGGATTTCGGCGGTCGCGGCCCGCCACGGCATTTCGGCATCGACGTTGCACCGCTGGCGCCGGCAGTCGGTTTCGGGCGGCGTGCCTGCGGCGGTTCCGGTTGTGGTTTCGGGGGACGGGGCGTCGCGTGTCAAATCGCGTTCAATTTTGACCCATCTTCCGGGGCTTCTTCTTCCCAGTAGAATTTTCTGACCGGTTTTCCGGACTGTTCGGACCGGGGCGATTGCTGGAGGGAAGAGATGGCGATTGATCCGGGTGATGGCTGGCGTTCTGTGGCGTCGTCGGTTCGGAATCTTCCGCTTGCCGAGGTTGCGGTTTCGCTTGGCTACCGGCGGGACGGGTTGGACCGGTCGCGCTGGAAGCGTCCGGGTTCGGTGCTGAGCCTGAACGGCGCGAAGTTTTTCGACCATTTGGCGGGTTCCGGCGGCGGCGCGATCGACCTTGTGATGCAGCTGAGCGTGCTCACATAGATTGATTCCGGATCGGGCGAATCCGATCAGATTCCGTGCATGAATGTCGATCGGTTCGCCCGGGGAGCTTGCAAAAGCATCCCCGGGGGGGATTCTCCCTTTTTGCACCAAACGAGAGAAGAATCAATGTTGCATGGAATCCTCATCGGCGCCAGTGAGTGGGCGCTTTTCACCCGCATTGACGCGTCGATCGCCGAGGACTTCCGCCGGGCGGGGTGCGCCCGCTGCGGGGGCCGTCTTCACGTTGCGGATTATGCGCGCAAGCCCCGTGGCCTCGGCTTCAACCGGGGAGAGGGCTTCACGCGGTTCAGCTTCTGCTGCGGTTCGGAGGGCTGTCGGCGGCGGCCGATGCCGGCAAGCGTTGGAAGGGGCGCCGGATATTCGCGGTGGATGGCTCGAAGCTGAACCTGCCGCGGCAGTTGCGGGCGAATGGCTACCGGACGCCGTCCGCGCAAGCCTGGTATCCGCAGGGCCTGTTGAGCTGCCTGTACCAGTTGCGGGCGAAGATGCCGGTGGACTTCGACCTCCACGCCCACGGCAACGAGCGGGCGGCGGCGCTCGGCCACCTGCCGGCGCTGTCCGAAGGCGACGTCGTGGTGTACGACCGCGGCTACTATTCCTACGAACTGCTGCACGCGCATGTGGCGCGGGGCCTGCATCCGGTGTTCCGGTTGAAGGCGAAGGCCGGCAGCGCCTTCGACGCGTTCCTTGCCGGCGACTGCGCCGACAGCGTGGCCGAGGTCGCGCCGGGCCGGGACACCTTGCGCGCCTTGCGCGCCAAATACCCGGGCGTCAGCTTCGGGCCGCTCCGCCTGCGGCTGGTCAAGTACACCGCCGGGGGCACCCGCTTCGCGCTGGCGACGACACTGCTCGATGCGGAGACAACCCGCATCGAAGACCTCGCGGCCCTCTACCATGGAAGATGGGGCATCGAGGAGCTGTTCAAGATCAGCAAGGGCGCCCTGAGCGTCGAGGACTTCCACGGCCAAAGCGAGCGCGCGGTGAAACAGGAACTGTTCGCGCACTTCATCCTGATCACCTTGACCCGGCTGTTCGCCAACCAAAGCGAGGACGGGATGAACCGCGGCCGCCAAGGCGGCCCGAAACCGTCGATGGCCGCCAACTTCAAGAACAGCCTGGCGACGGTCGCCAGGAATATCGAGGTCCTGCTGCTCCAGCACGCCACCGCGCTCAGCGAAACCGTCACCCGGATCGTCGAGAGAATCACCGCCTGCCGGCAGCGCCTGCGACCGAACCGGTCGTATCCCCGGCGCTCCCGGAAGCCGGTCGGCAAATGGGGCCGGCGAAAGGTTCCGAAGGCTCGCGCAACCGCATAGCCCGCTAGAAAACGCAGTAATCCGCCCCCGCCGAACTGCGATTCCTTAAGTGAATGAATGAATCCGCTAAGTGAATGCCATTGGCCCGACACCGGAACCGGGACCTGTCGGCGGCAGCACAATGCTCCCCGCGCGCTCAAGCTCCCGCAGCGCCGACAGGCATCCCGCCTCCTGCAGCCGGCCACGCGGATCGCGAAAATCGAAACGCGCGCAAACCTCGCACACCAAAGCCGAGCGACCGGAAAATGCATCCGGCGCTGGAAGCGCCGCCAATGTCTCACGTCCTGCGTCCGAAAACAGGGTGCGGCGAATCAGATTCTGTGCAAGCATGCACCCTGATAACAGGCGCAATACAAAATGTTCAGTAGCAAAAAGCGCAATGGGCAGGCCGCGGCTGAACGACCGTCGTGCCGCGAGGGCTTTGTCCGGTTTCCATCGAAAGTTGCCACAGCGCGCACGATCCAGTTATATTCAGATATAATTTTGGAGGTGCATATGCACACGACAAACCTACGCAAAGTCGGCGGCTCGGTCATGCTCGCGGTGCCCCCGGCGCTTCTCGATGTCCTGAACCTCGTGGAGGGCGCCAGGGTAGATATCGGCGTCGAGGACGGCCGCTTGATTGTCGCTCCCAAGACCCGCCCGAGCTACTCGCTCAAGGAATTGCTGGCGCAGTGCGACGACACCGCCCCTGACGACCGCGACGATCGCGCATGGGTCGAAGCCAGCCCTGTGGGTAAAGAACTGCTGTAATGCAGCGGGGCGAAATCTGGCTCGTCAGCCTCGATCCCACGGCCGGTCATGAACAACGGGGAACCCGGCCGGTTGTGATTGTTTCCCCAGCACCTTTCAACGAACTGACCGGCACACCGATCGTCCTTCCCATCACTACGGGTGGAAACTTCGCCCGCCGACGCGGCTTCGCGGTTTCCCTCGACGGCGCGAGCACCCGAACGGTCGGCGTGATCCGTTGCGACCAGCCGCGCATCCTCGATCTCGCCGCCCGGAACGGGAAACGCCTCGAAACCGTTCCCGAGCCGATCATGGACGAAGTACTCGCCCGCTTGGCCGCGATCCTGGCATAGACGGCCGGCATGGGTTCGATCATGGTGCCAGAGGTACGATCCGGTTCGGCGGTTTTCGATGGTCGGTGACGAAGAGCTCAGGGCTGTGCGTGCTCACATAGATTGATTCCGGATCGGGTGGATCCGATCAGATTCCGTGCATGAATGTCGATCGGTTCCCCCGGGGAGCTTGCAAAAGCATCCCCGGGGGGTTTGTCTCTCTTGTTATGCAGCAGGAGAGACCAATCAATGTTGCACGGAATCCTCGTCGGCGCCAGTGAGTGGGCGCTTTTCACCCGGATTGACGCGTCGATCGCGGAGGCGTTTCGCGAGGCGGGCTGCGGCCGCTGCGGGGACCGTCTTCACGTTGCGGATTATGCGCGCAAGCCCCGTGGCCTCGGCTTCCGCCGGGGTGAGGGCTTCACGCGGTTCAGCTTCTGCTGCGGTTCGGAGGGCTGCCGGCAGCGGTCGACGCCGCCCTCGGTGCGCTATTTCGGTTCGCGGGTTTACGCCTCCGGATGCTTTCCGGTGGTTTCGGCGCTTTCCGGCGGTTGCAGCGCCGCGGCGGCGGGCAAGCTGCGCATGCGGCTCGGCATCGCCCGGCGGACGCTTCGGCGTTGGCGGCGGTGGTGGCGCGAGGCGTTCCCGCGGACGCCGCAATGGATCTGGCGGCGGGGCGGGTTGGCGCGGCCTCCGGCGGGCGACGCACTTCCGGCTTCGCTGCTGGCGTTGTTCGGCGATGCGGGGGACCGCGACGGGTTGCTGCGGGCGCTCCGGTGGCTGTTGCCGTGGACCGTTTCGATCGGGCTGGCGGTGGCGGGCGGCGGCCACGCAGAAGTTGCCCGGCGACAGGAGGCCGGTTCTGTTTCACAGGTTCTCCGGAGACTTTGCTTGCAAGGAAGGGGGACGGAGCAGTAGAAACGCGCGACCCGAATGCCGGCAGGGGTCTTGCGCCCGTAGCTGCCGTGGCGCGTAAGCGAACAGCCGCCACCAGGATGGCGCGGACACGACGCAAGAATTGCATCGCGCCACCCCTGCGTGATAACGTACGCCTCGGCGGAAAGGTCTGTTTTGTAGCGAATCTGCACCCCACCGCCCCGGGCCCGGCGGAACTGCATTGCGCGCGGGCCACTTCTCTTCGACCAGAACCCGTGCAATAGCACGAAAACGGACCGCCGGGCATCCGCCGGCGCTCACCCGTTTCCCTGCTCCTTGCAACAGTCAAGAGCGGCTGCCTGGAAAGGAAAGCAATGAAGGATCGCGCGATCCCGATTTCCAGCTCTAAACCAATTTCCCAGCCATTCCGTCAACGGTGCAATCCGGGCAAGTATGGCCCGATCTTGACGAATTAATCAGAGATACAACACATGGACCCGCGGCGTACAGCCACCGAATCTGATTGGAGTTCGCCGGTTCCGGCGTCCCGCGGAGGGGAAACGCGCGAGTCTCGCAGACCGTGTTCAGCACATCTACCGATGGCGCAACGCAAACTTCAATGGCGTGCAGGTGGAGAATTGACCCGCCATCTGCCCGGACATAGACTGCCCGCTCGGCCAACAGGGACCGACAGGTCCTCGGGAGAACCACGGGCATGCTGATCGGCGCAGTCACCGACGAATCGTTTGACGAAGATGTCCTGGGTTCCAGCGTCCCCGTGCTGGTGGACTTCTGGGCCGAGTGGTGCGGTCCCTGCAAACAGATTGCGCCGATTCTCGAAGAGATCGCCGGGGAGATGTCGGAGAGAATCCGGGTTGTCAAACTGAATATCGACGAGAATCCCAATGCGCCGGCGCGGTTCGGCGTACGGGGCATCCCGACCCTGCTGATCTTCAGGAGCGGCGAAGTGATCGGCAACAAGGTCGGCGCGGCCAGCAAGTCCAAACTCAAGAACTGGATCGAGACCTCCATCGAATAGCGGCGCACGGATCACCGCTCGCGGCCCGTATCGCGCACGTGATGGAATTGGGCCTCCCGTTCGCGGCTTCGAGGCGCGATGCGTTCCGTCAACCGGTCAAGGCGTTGGCGGATTTGTTCCGGAGTGAGCCCTGCATTCCGCGATGGCGCCAACCCGGAGTGGCCCAGCGAATCGAGGTGCTCGCGGATGCGGACATCCTTCTCCCCGGCCGCGGGATCCGACGCTTCGAGACCGCCTCGATGAATTTCCGGCAACCTGTCGAGCCACGCCGAGAGTTCCCGGTTTTCCGCGCGCACCAACCGCGCACGGGGCCGCGATTCTGGAATCCTCTCGCATTCGCGCCGAACCTCGTTGTCGAGGACCTTCCGCCGTCGCAGTCCCAAACGTTTCCGTGTGGAATCCATAACCCGTTCCATTGCCCTCCGCAGTTCCCGTCTCTGCAACTCCCATTCGACCTCGCGCACCCGAACGTTTCTCTTTCCCCCTGCGGCCCGTGCGTTCCTGGAGCGAACAGACCGCAGGAGTTCCCCGCGCCGTGTTCGCTTGCCCCGTTTTTCCATGTGGCTGATCGCCCGCGAAAGCGACGGTTCCGGGATGCGGTCGAGCGCGGCCGACCGTTCTGCGAGTCGAATCGCGGCAATCCGGTCGCGACGCTCCATCGCCCGCGCGAGCCGTTTCTCCACGTCCCGACGCTGCTCCCTCAGGGAGCGGCAATCAACGCGGACAAGCGAACCCGCGCGTTCCAAGGCGCGGTTGGCGTGGCGCGCCCATCCCGAACGGTATTCCCGAATCCGGATCGGATGGTCCCACTCCCGGCATTTCTTTCCAAATCCGTCGCCGCGTATTTCCCTGGTGGTCAGGGTGATATGCGCGTGCGGTTGTTCCCTGCCGTCACTCCCCAAGGGCGTGTGAATCGCGAAGTCTGCAACCATGCCCTTTGCCACAAAGGTCTCGCGGACGAACTTGCCAACGGCCTGTCCGCGCCGTTCTTCGGGAATTTCCCGGGGGATCGCCAAGTACACTTCCTGCGCAAGGCGCGCGTCCCGGCGCCGCTCCGCCGCCTCAGCTCCGTTCCAAAGCCCCTCCCGGTCGCGCATCCAGCCGGGCGCCGCTACCGGCGTGAGGATTTCCCGATGCACGACATCGGATTTCTGCCGGTAGTCCTGCGTTCTGCGTGCCCGGTCATCTCGAAGGCGCGCGCCAGCCCGGTAGGCCGCGTGCCGGACCAGCGTCGACCCGGACTTCCGTGAAACGGTGCTTACCTGCAGTACGAAGATCGCCACGGTCTTTCAAAGACGCCCTGGTTTTGTTCATCCGATTCGTACGAATCGAAACCTCAATGTCAACATACATCATTATCGATTTGATTTACAAGCGTACGGTTTCTCCTATTATTTACCTGTGTGTCTTCAGGACTTCCCCGGCAAGATAGAGTGAACCGCATATCAGAACGCGGGAGTTCGGGGCAAAACGGGCGATTCGCGCGGCTGCGGTTTCCACCGTCGAGCACGGGTCGGACCGCAGCCGGACATGCCGCGCCGCGCGAACCAGGCGGATTTTCGAGCAATCCGGCCGCTGGCCGGGAATATCCACGGCAAGCACCCAGTCCGCGACACCACGAAACGGCTGCAGAAAGCCCCGCATGTCCTTGGAATCGAGCATTCCCGCGATCAGTGTCAGCGGGCGCCCATCCCGTCGTTTGCGCCATTGCATCTCTTCGGCGAGCGCTCGGCCCGCATCGGGATTGTGTCCGCCGTCCAGCCACACCTCCGCGCCAGGCGGAAGGGCGGAGAGGGCCGGTCCCCTCCGGATCCGCTGCATGCGGGCGGGCCAGTTGCGGACGCGCATCGCCTTCTCAATTCCTGCCTCACAACCGAGGCGCCGAAGCGCCGCGATGGCGATGCCGGCGTTCTCGACCTGAAAGGAGCCGCGCAGCGCGGGCGCCGAAACGCTCAACGAGCCTGCAGAATCGGAATACCGCAGCGTTCTCCCGTCTTTCCGGCAGGTCCATTCGCATCCGTGCCGCAGGAGCGGCGAAGCCAGCCTGTCCGCGACCTGTTCGATCACGCGCCGCGCCACGGGAAGCTGCGGTCCCACCACGCAAGGCACGCCTGGCTTCAGAATGCCCGCTTTTTCGCGGGCGATTTCCTCGATTGTTCTGCCCAAATGCTCCTCATGATCCCGGCCAACCCGGGTGATCGCGGTGAGCGCCGGGGAAGAAACGACGTTGGTCGCATCAAGCCGTCCGCCAAGCCCGACCTCCAGAATGCAGTAATCCGCAGCGGTCCTCGCAAACCCCAGAAGCGCCGCCGCGGTGGTGATTTCAAAAAAGGTGATCGGTTTCCCCCGGTTGGCCTCCTCGCACTCTTCCAGGAGTCGGGCGAGGGCCGCCTCCGAAATGCGCCTTCCGGCGAGGACGATGCGCTCGTGAAACCGAACAAGGTGCGGGGAGGTGTACGCGTGGACCCGGGCGCCCGTCGCGCGCAATCCTTCGCGCAGCATCGCGGCCGTCGACCCCTTGCCATTGGTGCCGGCAATATGGATGACCGGTGGCAGCCGGCTCTCCGGATTTCCGAGGTCGGCTAGCAGTCGTTCGATCCGGCCGAGGGACAGATCGATCAGTTTCGGGTGAAGATCCAGCAGGCGTTCAAGAATGCGGTCGCTGTTCCCCGGGGAATGGCTGACGCCATTCATGGATTCGCCGTGGCGGACGGCGCCTCGAGCCGGGGCATGCCCGAGTTGAGTGGCGGCCGCTTTGTCAGCAGGCGCAGCAGACGAATGAGATGATTCCGCATGTCCTTGCGGTGTACCACCATGTCCAGCATTCCGTGCCGGAGCAGGTGTTCGGAGCGCTGGAAACCCTCGGGAAGTTTTTCGCGGATCGTCTGCTCGATCACGCGCGGCCCCGCAAAGCAAATCAGGGCATTCGGTTCCGCGATCTGAATGTCGCCAAGCATCGCGTAGGACGCAGTTACACCTCCGGTGGTCGGGTGCGTGAGCACGCTGAAATATGGCAATCCTGCTTCCCGCACCATCTGGACCGCCAAGGTAGTCCGCGGCAGTTGCATCAGCGAGAGGATACCTTCCTGCATCCGGGCGCCCCCGGCGGCCGCGAAAATGATCAGCGGCGACTGGTGCGCCACCGCGGTTTCGGCGGCTCGAATTGTGGCGTTGCCCACAGCGATTCCCATGGACCCGCCGAGAAAACCGAAATTGTGCGCGGCCACCACGGCGTCGACTTCCCCGATCCGGCCATGCGCAACTTGCATCGCGTCCGTCGCCCCGGTTTCCTGTCTGGCCTGCCGGATGCGATCCGTGTACCGCTTAATGTCGCGAAAGCCGAGCGGGTCCTCGGGCGCCGCATCCGACTCCACAATCTCGAATTTTGCCCCATCGAAGAGCGAAGCGAACCGTTCGGTCGGCGACATCGCCATGTGATGCCCGCAAGAGGTGCAGACTTTCAACGCCGCGGCCAAGTCCCGGTAAAAAATCATCTGGCCGCACGCGTCGCACTTGCGCCACAGGTTTTCCGGAACCGAACTCCGGCGCAGGACGGCATTGAGCTTGGGCCGGACGAAGTCCCGGATCCAGTTCATCCGGCAGACTCCCGTGCGACGCGCACGCCGGTCGCCAGGGAACGAACATACTCCAACACCGCGGCCACAGGTTCCTTGCGCCCGATGCGGTCCACGATCGCTGAACCCACGACGACTCCGTCCGCCGCCCGGGCGATTTCCGCCGCGTGCTCGGGCGTTCGAACCCCGAATCCTACACAAACCGGAAGGCGCGTCGCCTTCCGCACCCGCGCCACCGCGCGGACAACTTCCGCGCTGTCCGGCGCTGCCGCCCCGGTGATTCCCGTGATCGAAACATAGTAGACGAACCCCGACGAACCCTGGAGAACGGTGGGCAGGCGCGCGTCATCGGTGGTTGGCGTAGCCAGGCGGATCAGCCTCAGATCCGCCTCGTCGGACCAGCTGCGCAACTCAGAGTCTTCTTCCGGCGGCAGGTCGACGACGATCATGCCGTCTACCCCCGAATCCCGCGCGTCCCGGGAGAACCTCTCGACACCGTAGGAGAGAATTGGATTGTAGTACCCCATTAGAACGATCGGCACATCGGCGTGGCGGCGGCGCAAGGTCGCAGCGGTTTCCATGGTCCCGGCCAGGGTCTGCCCGGCGGCCAATGCGCGCTGGCCGGCCCGCTGGATGGTCGGGCCGTCCGCCATGGGATCGGAAAACGGCATGCCGAGTTCGACGACGTCGACGCCGGCTTCCGGCAGCCTGCAGGCGATCTCGGCTGCGGTAGCCGGGTCGGGGTCGCCGGCCATCACGAACGCGACGAACGCGGCCCGCCTTTCTTCGCCGAGCGAACGGAACCTGGCCTCGATACGTCCTGGATTCATTCCGCCGCCTCTGCCCCGAACGCCTCTGCCACCGCAAAGATGTCCTTGTCTCCCCGTCCGCACATGTTCATCACGAGAATCTTCTCGGAACCCAGCCGGGGGGCGAGATCACGAACATGCGCCAGCGCATGGGCAGGTTCGAGAGCGGGAATTATCCCCTCTTGTTCGCAGCAGAAACGAAATGCATCAAGCGCCTCGTCGTCCGTGACCGATACGTACCGGACCCGGCCCATTTCATGCAGCCACGAATGCTCCGGTCCAACCCCCGGATAGTCCAGGCCGGCGGAAATCGAATGCGCCTCGGTGATCTGGCCGTCATCGTTCTGCAGGAGATAGGTGCGGTTGCCGTGCAGGACGCCGGGCCGACCGCCTGTCAGCGAGGCCGCATGCGCCCCGCTTTCCACCCCGTGACCTCCGGCCTCTACACCCACGCACGCAACGTTCTCGTCATCGAGGAATGGATGGAAGAGGCCCATGGCGTTCGAACCCCCGCCAATGCAGGCAACCAGAACATCCGGCAGCCTGCCCTCGCGTTCCAGCATCTGGGACCGGGTCTCCAGCCCGATGACAGACTGAAAGTCCCGCACCATCTCGGGATAGGGGTGAGGACCCGCCACGGTGCCGATGCAATAGTACGTGCTCCGCACGTTGGTCACCCAGTCGCGAAGGGCCTCGTTCATTGCGTCCTTCAGTGTCGCCGATCCCGAAGTGACTGGAATTACTTCCGCACCAAGCAACTCCATACGAAAAACATTGGGCTTTTGCCGTGCGATATCAACCTCGCCCATGTAGACGATGCACTCCAGCCCGAAACGCGCGCAGACCGTCGCGGTGGCGACTCCGTGCTGGCCAGCACCGGTTTCCGCGATAATGCGAGATTTTCCCATGCGCCTTGCGAGCAGAATCTGGCCGAGCACATTGTTGATCTTGTGCGCGCCCGTATGATTGAGTTCATCGCGCTTGAAATAGACTTTCGCCCCGCCCAGCGTCCGGGTGATGCGCTCGGCGAAATAGAGCGGCGACGGGCGGCCCACATAGTCGCGTCCGAACGCTTCCATCTCCTCCCGGTAGGAGGGATCCTGCCTGGCTTCCCGATACGCGGTTTCGAGCGCGAGCACCGGCGGCATCAGCGTTTCTGCGACGAACCTTCCGCCAAATTCTCCGAATCGCCCGAACTCGTCCGGTCCGGTGCGATAGCTGTTGGGCCTGCTGCTCATGTCTTCACGGATCTTTCGGTTCGGGGGGATGCGCCCGCGGCGCGCAAGAAGTCAGCAATGCGATCCGTGTTCTTGTTGCCCGGTGAATTCTCGACGCCCGAAGATACGTCGACCTGACGGGCGCCCGTCAATTCGATCGCCGTAGAAACGTTTTCCGGGGTAAGACCTCCCGCCAGAATCCATGGCCGCTTCCAGGTGCGCCCGGCGACCAGCCGCCAATCGAATGCAATGCCGTTGCCTCCCGGGAGCGCATCCATCTCGTCACTGCCAGGGGCGGCGTCGCAAAGAATTTGGTCCGCGGCCTCTTCCGCCAGGCTCACCGCGTCGAGATCCGCTTCCCCGGCAAGTCGAACCGCCTTGATTACGGGCAGCCCGGTGCGAGCGCGAATCTCTGCGACCCTCGCTGGGCTTTCGTTGCCATGCAATTGCACGTAGTCCAGGGGAACCTGATCCAGGATCGCGCCAATCGCGTCGTTATCCGGGTCTACGAACAGGCCAACCTTGGCGACGGAAGAAGGCGCGATTCCCGCCAGGGCACGCGCCTGTTCGGCGCGGACGGATCGTGGAGAGGGAGGATAAAAGACAAACCCCACATAGGCGGCGCCTCTGGCTGACGCTGCTCTCACGTCTCTGGCAGCCCCGAGTCCGCAAATCTTCACCTTCATGGATCGGCTCCAGCGCGTATTGCCCCGCAACCTGCGGGCTAAATGGGACTTGCGCTGCCTGCCCCGTATTTCCTTCCGTCGACCGGCGGCATTCAGGGCTTCATCGAATATCCATCATCGAACTGCCGCAAGCTCTCCTGCTGCCGTCGCTCGATTCTGCGCTTTCGCCCTGACGAGGCGGCGCGAATCCATTCAAGACTCACGCCAAGCACAATTCCCAGGAACACAGATACCAGAATTACGGCAAAAAGAGGCGCCTCGATTGTAGGAAGCGGCCCCAGTGGAGAGCCATCCGGAACAAGCCGCAGGATGACCGGGATGTTGTTCGAGGCCGCCAATATGATTGCGGCCACCACAATCGCCAGCAACAGAATCCGGCGAATCCATCGCATCTACGAACCTTGGCCCTGGCACGTTGGACGCCCGGTCGGTCGTCCGGGCGTCCTTTCCAGGTTAACCGTTCACACGGTCCTTCAGGAGCTTTCCTGGCTTGAAGTGCGGGATCATCTTCGCTTCCACCTGCACGGCGTCACCAGTGCGGGGGTTTCGCGCGACGCGCCCTTCACGCTTCCGCACGGAGAAGGTGCCGAAACCGCGAAGTTCCACCCGGTCGCGACGAACCAGAGCGCTGGTGATCTCGTCAAACACAGTGTTGACGATCGCCTCAACCTCGCGAATATCTAGTTCTTCGCTGCCTTTCGCGATTTCTCTGATCAGTTCAGATTTAACCATTCTCATTTCTCCTGTGAGCCATTCGTTGGTATCCGGCCCGCACCGCAAATCGCGTGCGCACCTTCTGCTCCGCGTAAAATGGTAAATAAACTCCCAAAGGTCAAGAGTTTAACAAAATTGCATCAATTCAAGACCATTCGGGGTGGATGTCGGAGTCGGGAACAGCCGCGGTCGCGGAAAGAATTATTCCGCTTCGACCTCGACAGTGGAAGCAGTTGTTTTTGAAGGTTCTTCCACAGACTCCTCCTGTTCTTCCCGCTCCCCGACTTCTGCCGCCCCGGAAACGCTGCTCCTGGTCTTGCGCGTTCTACCGTCGGCCGATTTCAGGGTTTCGCTCTCCGAATCCTTCTCGCTGTTCTCCACCTCGTCCGCATCCCTTTTCCCTGCTGTTCGCTTTCTCGCCGGTGACGCCTTCACCCCGGCCTCACCGTCGGATTCGGCGCCGGATTTCTCCTCGGCAGTCTGCGCATCCGCTTCGGACTCGGCCTCCTCCTTTTCCGGCTCGGCATCGGCCTCCGCCGACTTCGCATTGTCTTCCTCCAGGCCGGCTTCCGCCTTCGCGTCGTTTTCCGCCTCTTCTTCCTGGCCACGCTGGCGCAACGCCGGGGCAAGAATTTCGCCAAGCACCGCTCCCGAAGCGGAGGAGCCGTACTGGCGCACCGCGTCCTTTTCGATCGCAATCTCGTGCGCCTTGATGGAAATGCTGAGTTTGCGATTGGATCGATCGATATTTGTGACCCGCGCCTCCACGCGCTGGTCTACCGCAAAACGGTCCGGCCGCTGCTCGGAACGCTCGCGGGATAGATCCTGCTTGCGCACGAAGCACTGGACTCCGTCCACCATGACCTCGATGCCGCCGACTTCAATCTTGGAAATCATCCCACTCACGACCGATCCCTTCTTCAGCCCGGTCGTTGCTTGCGCGAACGGGTCTCCGCCGGCTTGCTTGATGCCGAGGGAAATTCGTTCCTTCTCGGCGTCAACCTCGAGAACGGTCGCACTGACCGTTTCACCCTTCTTGAAGTCCCGAATCGCGTCCTGGCCCGATTTCTCCCATGAGAGGTCGGAATGATGGACCATGCCGTCGATTCCCCCCTCCAGGCCGACAAACAGCCCGAAATCCGCGACGGACCGCACAGGCCCTTCGACGACACTTCCTTCCGGATGCTGGGCGGCAAAGACTTCCCAAGGATTGTCCATGCATTGCTTGAGACCGAGGGAAATCCGCCTCTTTTCC
Source organism: Rhodobacterales bacterium (assembly GCA_965219495.1). Classification (GTDB taxonomy): domain Bacteria; phylum Pseudomonadota; class Alphaproteobacteria; order Rhodobacterales; family CAZPXZ01; genus CAZPXZ01. Next base: position 3,140,995 of record OZ244777.1, on the reverse strand, counting down.
GCATCGGTATTGAGCACCATCACCTCGACCTCCTGAGAAGTGGAGACGATTTTCCCCGGATGGAAGTTCTTCTTTGTCCAGGACATTTCCGAAACGTGGATCAACCCTTCGACGCCGGGTTCGAGTTCCACGAAAGCTCCGAAATCCGTGATGTTGGCGACGCGTCCCATCGTGCGGAGGCTGGCCGGATACTTGGCTGCAATCCCCTCCCAAGGATCTGGCTCGAGCTGTTTCAAGCCCAGGCTTATTCGCTGCGTTTCCCGGTTGATCTTGATGACCTGGACACGGAGCGTGTCGCCAACCGCAATCACCTCGGAGGGATGGCTTACTCGCCGCCAGGCCATGTCCGTAACATGCAATAGCCCGTCGATCCCACCGAGATCCACAAACCCCCCGAATTCGACGATATTCTTGACGACGCCTTCGACAATGTCGCCTTTGTTCAAACGCTCCAACACCTTGGTGCGTTCCGCCGCAGAGGATTCCTCCAGTACCGCGCGGCGCGAAACCACGATGTTTCCCCGTCTTCGATCCATCTTCACGATCTGGAACGGCTGCGGAATGTTCATGAGAGGCGAGATATTATGCACCGGCCGGACATCCACCTGGCTGCCCGGCAGAAACGCGACCGCCCCCCCGAGATCCACCGAGAATCCGCCCTTCACGCGCCCGAATATCGCGCCTTCGACATGCTCGCTATCCGCATTGGCATTTTCGAGACGGTCCCAAGCCGCTTCGCGGTTCGCCTTTTCCCGGGAAAGAACGGCTTCGCCCCGGGCGTTTTCGATCCGGTCGAGATACACTTCTACGGTATCGCCGATTTCGATCTCCACTTCGCGGCCCGGGCGGGCGAATTCCTTTACGTCAACACGGCCCTCCGTCTTGAAGCCCACGTCGATGATGGCCTGGTTGTTTTCGATTCCGATCACGCGTCCTTCGACGACGGTTCCTTCCCTGGGCACGTTGTTGTCAAAGCTCTCATTGAGCATCGACTCGAAGTCGGCGAGCGACGGTGCCGCCAGCGACGTATTGCTCTTTTCGGCCTCGGTTTCCATGCAGCCGCATCCTCCTGATCCGATTGGGACCCAGTCCAGCCTTAGTGAAGAGAAGGGTCCAAAATGCGAAAACCGCCCGCGGGCCGGAATCTCTAATTCCGCCCCGATTCGAGCCGTTCCACGATCATGGTCGAAACTCTTTCGACCGCTGTCTCTATATCGAGATCTGTCGTATCGAGCAAGTGCGCATCGTCTGCTTTCCGAAGCGGCGCGATCGTTCGATCGCGGTCGCGCGCGTCCCTTGCGCGGAGCGCGGCCAGCACATCCTGCCGTTTCGCCGCCACACCTCTGTCCGCCAGCTCCTTGACCCGGCGCCTGGCGCGCGTCTGAATTTCCGCCGTAACGAACACCTTGAGATCCGCGTCAGGGCAAACCACCGAACCGATGTCGCGTCCATCCAGCACCGCGCCGGAAGCATCCCCCGGAGGATTGGCTGCGAACTGCCGCTGGCAGGCGAGAACCGCGGCCCGCACTTCTGGCCAAGCCGCAACAGTCGATGCCAGTTCGTCAATTTCCGGCGCGCGTAGAAGGTCGAGATCGCCGAGGTCGGAAGCATTCAAGCCGCGTGCGATTTGAATTGCCCCGCTTCGGGGGGATGCGTTTCCTTCCGCCTCCCCGAGCCGCCGGGCGACGAAGCGGTACAGGAGCCCGGTGTCGAGATGCGCGAATCCGAACCGTTGTGAAATTCGGCGCGCAATCGTTCCCTTGCCGGAGGCAGCCGGGCCATCCAGCGCCACGATCACGGATCGGGCTCCTCGCGAATTCCCGCGCCAATTCCATTCAGCGATTCTTGAAATCCTGGGAAACTGACGCGGACCGAGCGCGTGTCGTCCACGCGAACCGGTCTGACCGCCCCGAGTCCGAACGCCAGAAACGCCATCGCAATTCTATGGTCACCTTCGGCGCAAACCGTTGCGCCACCTGGCGGCCGGCCGCATCCCCACACCGTGAGCGTGTCTTCCTCGATCTCGACTCGAACGCCGCAGGCCGAAAGCCCGTTCGCCATGGCTGCGATCCGGTCGCATTCCTTCGCGCGAAGTTCTCCCACGCCCTCCATGCGCGTAGCGCCCTCGGCAAACGCGGCAATCACCGCCAAGGCAGGAAACTCATCGATCATGGTGGGCGCACGCGAGGGAGGAACCCGCACGCCCCCAAGCGCCGTCTGCCGGATCCTAAGGTCCGCAACGGGTTCGCCGCCTTCTGCGCCTGGTGCCTCCAGCTCGACTACTGCCCCCATTTCCCGCAGGGTTTCGAAGAATCCGAATCGCGTGGGATTCACGCAGACGCCCGGCAGAACGATATCGGATCCCTTCACCACCAACGCCGCCGCGGCCACAAGCGCGGCGGATGAAGGATCATTCGGAATGGCAAATTCCAGCGGCATCAGGTCGCGCCCTCCTTCGAGGCGATGCTCCATGCCGCCTTCTTCGCGGGTCCGGGACTCGATCGATGCACCCATTCGTCGAAGTAGCCGTTCCGTGTGGTCCCGCGTGGAAACCGGTTCGACGACTCGCGTCTCACCCTCTGCATGCAAACCCGCCAGCAGAATTGCCGACTTTACCTGCGCCGACGCGACCTGCAGTGTCCAGTCCACCGGAAGAGGACGGCGGGTTCCCCGAATCGAGGCAGGCAAGTATCCCCCGTCCCGGCTTTGAATTCTGGCTCCAAATTCCCGCATTGGAGCGAAAACTCGTTCCATGGGTCGCGACCGCAGGCTGGCGTCGCCGCTCAGGGTCGCGGTTACGGGATTCGCGGCGATGACCCCGGCAACTAGTCTCGCCGTGGTCCCGGAGTTGCCACAGCAGATCACGTCGGTCGGTTCGCGAAGGGCTCCGAGACCCCCACCGATCACGGTCCATTCGCTGGCGTTTTCGCGCCGAACCCGGGCGCCCAGCGTTTCGACGGCGTGTGCGCTTGCAAGTACGTCAGCGCCTTCCAACAAGTTGGTCACGCGACTCTCGCCTTCCGCAAGGGCGCCAAATATCAGCGCCCTGTGCGAAAGCGACTTGTCCCCAGGTACTTTGACGGAACCTTGAAGCCGCTCCGCCGGGGAGGAAACTGCCGGTATCGGACGATCGGCCCTGGTGCCCGAAGATTGCATTTGGCTATCCGTTCCTCCGAACACAAGTGAGATACACCGGCTGCCGGCCTTCCGCCTTCGCTTTTTGTTCGTAGCGCGTTCCCGGCCAATCCTGCCAAGGTTGCCGCCAATCATTCGGGCCTTCTGCGGTCCAATCGAAATCCCCATGAACGGCAAGTTTGCGAAGCGCATGCCGTACAAACACTTGCATGTCGGTCGCGATGCGGAGCTCGGCGCCCGGCCGCATCACCCGCGCCAAGGCGTCCAGATTCCGTGCCGAAACTATTCGCCGTTTCGCGTGACGCCGCTTGGGCCATGGATCAGGATAGAGAAGAAAAGTCCGACCGACGAATCCGTCCGGGATCACATCCAGCAAGTCCCGGCCGTCGCCCGGATGAATTCGAAGGTTGTCGGGTCCTTTCGAAGCAAGCCGCATCAACAGCGAAGCCACGCCTGACGGATAGGGTTCAGCACCGATCATTCCGATGTCCGGATGCGCGGACGCCATCGCCAGGAGATGTTCGCCACTGCCAAATCCGATCTCAAGCCAGCAATCCCGTGCGCATCCGACAAGCACTTGCGGCGAGAGCCCTAGCCGGCGGGGGTTTTCTTCGGGAGCCACCCCCGGAATGGACCAAAGCGGCAAGAGGGTTTCGAGCGCCTTTCGGCGCCCCGGACGCAGGCTGCGGCGCCGCCCGCGGCCATAGAGATTGCGGCGGTCCGGACGGGACGTCTGGTGCGACTGCCCTTCCCCCACGCGGGAATCAAAGACCGGAATGGGAGAGTCGGCCGCGGATCTCGTCTACCAGGTCCGTGCGCTCCCAGGAGAATCCGCCATCTGCTTCCGGCATACGCCCAAAATGACCGTAGGCTGCGGTCCGTCGATAGATTGGCCGCAGCAAATCGAGGTGTCTTCGTATGCCTTCCGGCGTGAGATCCATCACACCGAAAATGGCCCGCTGGAGGGACTGGGAGGAAACCGCGCCCGTGTTATGCGTGTCCACCATGACCGCAACCGGTTTTGCGACACCAATGGCATAGGATATCTGGATGGAACAACGCCCCGCCAATCCCGCGGCAACAATGTTCTTGGCGAGATACCGCGCCGCGTAGGCCGCAGAGCGGTCGACCTTGGTGGGATCTTTTCCGGAGAACGCACCGCCGCCGTGGCGCGCGGCGCCGCCATAGGTGTCGACGATGATCTTGCGCCCGGTAAGCCCTGCATCGCTGTCGGGCCCGCCTCTCACGAACTTGCCGGTCGGATTGACATGCCAAGTGGTGTTGTCGCCGAGCCAACCATCGGGCAGTACGTTGAACACGACGGGCTCGAGAATCTCCCGTACTTGTTCTCGGCCCAACTGCTCGTCATGCTGATGGGAGAGCACAATTGTCGCAATCCCCACCGGCTTGCCGGAGCGGTATCCCACTGTGAGCTGGATCTTTCCGTCGGGTCCGATGCCGGGCAGAGCACCGCGCTTCCGCGCGTCCCGGATGGCGCGCAGCGCCGCATGGGAATAGTAGATCGGGGCGGGCATGAACTCAGCGGATTCGTCGACCGCGTAGCCGAACATCAACCCCTGATCTCCGGCCCCGCCCACGTCGACGCCGGCGGCAATTTCCGACGATTGCTGGTTCAGGTAGTTGTGAACCGTGAGACGATCGTGGTGGAATCCGTCCTGCTCGTATCCGATCTCCCGAACCACGTCGCGAACGATGATCTCGATCCGGTCATTTTTCATCAGAGATTCGGGGCCGCGCACTTCGCCGGCCACGACAACGACATTTGTCGTCGCCAGGCATTCGCAGCCGACACGCACGTTTTCCCTGTTTTCCGATTCTTCGGCGAGGTACGCATCCAGAACGGCATCGGATATTTGGTCGCAAATCTTGTCCGGATGGCCTTCGGCTACCGATTCGGACGTAAATTCGTACTCGTTCGAGGCCACATTCCACTCCAGATTCAAATATTGCCGAAGGGCAAATCTCCTCCCAAGAACCGGAGCAAAGTGGGCGTCAAAATCAATCCTGTCAACGCCCGCAGATATTCTTGGCCTGCGCCATGCGGAATTTCGCCGAAGCGCAGAAAGCACTGCTGACAGGACCCCCTTGATGATCCCGGTCAAGGATTTTGATTGCGAGCGAATCTGTGCAATTCGTGGAAGCTCCGCCCAAGCGGGCTACCCAACTCAGTCCGAATGCCCGGTTTCAAACCCCGTGCATCTATTCGTTCGAAACCTTCGGGAACCGTTTGCGATCGTGACCCGAAAGATTCTCGAGGGCATGCTTGGCCAAGGCGCCGGCCTCCCTGGCACCGGTGGTTCACGTGAAATTGTGTATCGACCCCGTTCATTCATGCGATCATTTATCGTTCCTGCAATGGTGTTGTTTTTCGAACCGCAATGATCCGATTCGATGACTTTTGATCACAATCGGCACTTGACCTGGCCACAAGTATAATGTATTCGAGTCGACATGACCACTGAAACGGTTGGTTTCGCCGCGCTTGCGACGCTGACATTCGGCATGTTCGGCTGGATGCAGCGTTCGATCTCGCGCCTGGAAGCCCGCAACAATGAGCGATTTGACCGCATCGAATCTCGCAGCAATGAACGTTTCCAGGAGATCATGGCTGATGCAGGAGAAAAATTCAGGGCGATGGAAGCCCGGAGCAAGGAACGCTTCGAGACCATGGCGGCTGACCTGAAGGCAATGGAAGTTCGAAACAATGAACGTTTCGAGGCGATGGAGGTCCGGAGCAATGAACGTTTCGAGGCGATGGAGGTCCGGAGCAATGAACGTTTCGAGGCGATCAGGGCCGAGTTGAGGGAGCGATTCGAGGAGATGGATGCCAAATGGAACGACAGATTTGTTCGGTCGGAAAACCGAATGGACCGATTCGAAATAAACGTAAATGATCGTTTCCTTCATCTCGAATCGGAAATGAACCGGCGCTTCACGCAGAACGAGGCCACTGCGGACAAGAATTATGTCCGAGCTGAAACATGAACTGGCTCGTTCGAGGCCAGTTCCGATGAACGTCCTGATGCTTTTTGAAAACGGGCCCGGCAAATCTGAGAGGGCATATTGGAGGTGCCGCTTCCGATGTCCTCCATCGCTTGCCCGGGCGGAACGGTGGCTCCCGACGTGCAAGAGGAGCGCGCCGCTGAACGATCGGTTTTAGCGGCGGGGAAGAGCGCATTCCAGTTTCCCGGTCGGCAAACAATGAAATGCATGCTCGGGAATGCATGCACCTCTGGACAGGGAATCGGTCCGCGGACCAGCGCGAGTATCACTGCACAAAAGAGTCCATAGTTTCCCGACGAAAATGGGCGTCTCATCACCCCGTAGTCGAAGCGCAACTCCTGGAGAATTGCAGCCGAGAAACTTCAAATATCATCGACTCCAATGTTGTCGAAATCCGAAGCGCCGGACACCCGCCGGGCTAGGAACAACCCGCACACCGCGACGTGCGGAAACCATCGAGACAGCAGCGATTGCGCCGCACGGAAATGCGCTCCTGTCGTCAATACATCGCCGACCAAGGCAATTTTTCGAGGCTCCGGTTCTGCGTCCCCTTCATCAATGCGATACAGCGACTCGAATTCCTCGGGTCGCGGCCTTTCATCGCTGTCATGCGCCGCTTTGGTGCTCTCCGTTTGAATGACCAGTTCACGCAACTTCAATGGCAGCCAGGGACGAACGGCTTTCAGCACCCGTGTCAAGCGGTCGTCGTGAAGGCAATCCCCTTTTGATCTCGATGGCGGGACCGGGACAAACGTCAGATGATCAAGAGCGTCTGACCCTAGAGCAGTTCGAAGTGCGCCTGCCGCCGTTCGGATCGCCTCTTCCTTTTGGCGCCATTCCGGTCGGTCGCGACGGTCCACCGGTTTCTTCAAATTCAGCACCAGGCTGTTGGTCGCGCCAAGAGCGAAGCCTTTTTGCGCGGTATACTCGCCAATGAAATAGCAGATGTGGTCTTCGGTCGGATACGCGTGATCAGACCGGATCAACTCGTCAAATCCAGCCGGGCGTGACGGAAAGTTGTTGTCGGACATCGTCGCAGTCCTTGACCCGCATTGCGCCTTGTCCAGCAAGCCTCGCGGGCCATGTAAGTCCCGGGTTCCGAAAACAGCTATCCAGCACCAAGAGCTTGCGCCCCTGGGCAAGCGCGGCGCGCGCCTGAACCGGTGACCCCGAGGTATTGCCCGCCTCCACGATCATCGTTCCCTCGGTTGGCGCTGACATGGTTGCGTTTCGCTCCGGAAAAATCCGCCGATTGAGACGATTGTCTTGCGATTCATACCGTTTCAACGGCACCTGGCTGATCAGCAGGAAGTGCTTCGATAGGTAACGCCGCAGTTCGCTGTTCTCGCGCGGATAGCTATGGGAAAGCGGTGTGCCGATGACAACAATGGTCTGGCCGTTCTCTGCAAGCGCCGTCTCGTGGGCTATTCGATCAATGCCGGCAGCCAACCCGGACACCACGGCAGAACCCTGATCCACCAACATTCGAACCAGGCGGCGAGCACAAGAGCCCTTCGCGTGACGGCTTTCGAGTACTTACAACCGCGACCGACCGGGAGTACACCAAGTCCCGCCAGCCCTGGGAGTAAAGCAGTTCTACGGGATGGACTGCATCCCGAAGTTTGCCGGGATATTCGCCTGCACCATGCACGCGCACGCCGAACCGGCCAACCCTGGCTTTGTCGCATTTTCGCTTTACGTAGGCGGCGCACGCTCTTGCCTCTTTCGGAGAAACAAGATCCGTCGGTACGCTGCCGGGATATCTGGCGAACCGCTCCGACAGTGACTTGAACATAGTGCGGCGATCGGACCACAGGAGTTCATAGGCGCCCATCTCGTGATACGGTGAAACCGCCCGGGCCGCAAAATCCGACGGATCGAGTGGATGTCCTTGGGACATGCTACTTCTCCCCCGGCCCGGAGACCAATGGCCTGTTACCGCGAAGGGATGCGGCGAGGGCTGCCGCCCGCCGCGACGTCAACGACACGAAATCTCGTCGGCGCAACTCTGTCCGAAATTGAATCCATCGCGGCCACCAAAGAAGGCAGTTCGCAATACAGGCCTGATGAAACCTCGACCCGCTGTCCTGCCGCACACAGATCTATCGTGGCGCCGCTTCCCCCGCAGCGTTCGGATCTGGTGAGCGCATTCTTCGTTTTCCGCCTGCAGTTCACATAATTGGCTGGCTGCGAAGTTGCCGCCGAATTTCCGCCCGGTACCGGCAAGACCTGATCGGCTCCCTGCCCGCAAATCCTCTAATTGTAGTTGCGCAGCAGTCCGGTAAGCCTTCCCTGCACGGAAACCCGGTCAGGCGCGTAGCGAAGATCTTCAAAATCACCGTTCTCCGCGCGCAGCACGATTTCTTTCCCTTCCCGCCCGAAACGCTTCAGGGTTGTCTCGTCATTGTCGATGAGCGCGACGACGATATCGCCGTCGTTCGCGATTTCCTGGCGCCGGATGATTCCTATGTCGCCGCTGTGAATTCCCGCCTGGACCATGGAATCGCCGCGCACTTCAAGGGCAAAATACTCGGAGCCAGGATGCACGAATGTCTGCGGCACGCCGATATACCGGTGCGCATTCTCCCAGACGACAACCGGAGAACCGGCCGCAACGTGTCCGAGCACCGGCAGTTCCTGCGCCATTGCGCGCACGGGCGCCATTTCTCCCGCACTGCCCCAAGGATTGTATCCGGGAAGCTGCTCGGCCGACGTGCGAACGACTTCGATCGCACGCGCCTTGTGCGCAAGACGCCGGATGTAGCCACGCTCCTCCAGCGAAAGCATCATCCGGTGAACGCTGGATTTTGAAGCGAGACCGAGTTCGGTTCGCACCTCTTCATAAGAAGGCGGCACGCCGTTGGCGCGTATGCCCTCCACGATGACCTGAAGCATGCGAAGCTGTTTTCGAGTTAGCACGATCCTATTCCTTTGCTATCCGTTGGCACGAATGCCCAAGCATGTTGCCGACCTATACCATTTATGTTCGAAATTGTCCATCGAATGCTGGCGTCCCACCCGGACTCTCCACGTGAGCCGCGATTGCTTTCGAGAAAATTCCGTGTTCGACATTGCCCCCCGAGGCAACCACCACCAACGGATCCGTGCCGGATGCAAGCCGAAGCGCGGCGGCGGCGAGCGCAACGGCGCCGCTCGGCTCCAGAACGATGCGAAGCCGCCGCCAGGCGACCGCGACGCCGACAAGCGCCTGTTCGTCGGTAACCGAGAGCCCGTCGCCAAAACGATTCATCCCCGCCGCCCAGGTAATCTTGCCCGGGGCTTCGGCAAGCAGTGCGTCGCAGAGCGAACCGGTTCGCCGCGCGTTTGACAGGCGCTCGCCCTTCGCGAGCGAACGGCGCCAGTCTTCGAACCCCTCCGGTTCCACGGTCCGCACCCGCGTTTCCGGTGCTTCCGACTCCAGCGCAATCGCGCAACCGGCCGCAAGCCCGCCGCCCGAACAGGGAACCAGCACATCGGCTCTGCGTATTCCCAGCTTCCGCAGGTCCTCGGCAATTTCCAGCCCTACGGTGCCTTGGCCGGCAATGACAAGCGGGTCGTCATAGGGCCGGACGAAATGCATGCCGTCCCGTTCGCGAATCCCGCTTGCCACTTCCTCGCGAGATTCGTTCTCGCGGTCATACGAGACGATCTCGGAGCCATAGGCCCGTACTCCAGCCACTTTCGGCGCCGGAGCATCTGCCGGCATGACAATCGTTGCCTTGAGACCGAGCATGGCGGCGGCGCGCGCCACGCCCTGGGCATGGTTGCCCGAAGAAATGGCGAGAACACCGGCTTCGGTTTGCGAGCGGGGAGTTGCCCGGAGATGGTTCCAGGCACCGCGGAACTTGAACGAACCGCCGCGCTGCAAGCATTCGGGCTTCACCAGCACTCTTCTGCCGACATCGCGATTGAGCAGCGCGGATTCGATCAGCGGCGTGCGGGCCGCGACCGGAAACACGCGTCGAGCCGCCACCAGAATCTCGGAGATTGTCGGAGGCTCTACCGCCTCCAATGCCACCTCTGTGGCTGCCGCAGTCACGCCGGAACACTCATCGCGGCGACCGCGCCGGGCACTGCGGAAAGGTCCGGGACCACCGCTTCGGGCCACCAGGGCAGTCTTTCCATGGGAATGTTCTCGCGGTTTGCCCAAATGGCGCGAAACCCGAACCCGCGTCCCGCCGCCGCGTCCCAGCCATTCGAGGAAACGAAGACCACCGAACCCGGTTCGCAGTCGAAGGCTTCCCCGACCATCGCATACACGCGTGGGTGCGGCTTGTAGACGCCAACCTTGTCGACGCTCAGGATTGCATCGAGATCCCCCTCGATTCCGGCATTTCGAAGGGCGGCCTCAAGCATCTTTTCCGTTCCGTTGGAAAGGACCGCCAGCGCGTGGCCCGCTTCCCGCAGCTGTGAAAGCGTTTTCCCGACTTCCGGAAACGACTCCAATTCCCAGTAGAGCTCCAGGAGCCGCGACCGAAGCGCCGCCTCTCCGGCCAATCCCTCGGCATCCAGCGCCCATTCCAAGGACTCCTGCGTGATCTTCCAGAAATCCGCGTATTCTCCGGCCAACGAGCGTAGCCAAGTGTACTGGAGTTGGCGTGTCCGCCAGTTTTTCGCAATTTGCGCCCATCTGCCCGAGAGTGCCTCGTACCCGGGCTCTTCCGCCGCCCTTCGCGCCGCGGCGTCTACGTCCAACAGCGTGCCATACGCGTCAAGCGCGCAGACGCGAACCGGCACCTCCCTGCCGGCGGCGGTCGGCCGCTCAGTCATCGGCGCGAATCCGCTGGTGCTTGGGGTCATACGGCGATTCCTCCGCTATCTCGCCCGGCCAAAGCTCGTTGAACATCTTCAAACGAACCTGCGTCCCGGGCGTTTCCCGTCCCGGGTTCACGTAGCCAATTCCGATCTGCCTGTCGAAGTGAACGGACCAGCCGCCGGAGGTCAGCCGCCCGATTCGCTCCTTGCCGGATTCATCGTACAGCGCCTCCCGGCCCCAAGGGTCCGCGTCGTCCGGCCCATCGAACAGCACCGTCACGCATCTTGCCCGGACCCCGGCCTCCTGCATGGATTCCTTTCCGTAGAACTCCTTCGACAGGTCGACGAACCGCTCCAGTGCGGACTCGATCGGCGTCGCGTCCCGTCCGAGATCGCTCCCGAACGCACGGTAGGACTTTTCCTGCCGGAGCCAGTTTTGCGCCCGGGCGCCACAGAGGCGAAGCCCGACCTCCTCACCCGCGCTCCACAGAAGGTCGAAGAGATAATTCTGCATTTCTATCGGGTGGTGAAGTTCCCAGCCCAGCTCTCCGGTATAGGCGACCCGCACCGCGCGCGCGGGGCACATGCCGAGTTCGATCTTCCTCGCGGTCAGCCAAGGAAAGGCCTTGTTGCTGAACTCCGACGCCGGGTCGCTTGCGTGAACCACGCGCCGCAGCAGATCACGCGAACGCGGTCCCGCAACCGCGAATACTCCCCAACGTGTCGTTTCGTCCTCTACCGAAATCCGGCCGAATCGGCGCTCGTGGCGCTCCGCCATCTTGCGGAGATAATCGTGGTCGTAGGCCTGTGCGGCGCCTGCGGTAACGAGATAGTAGTCGTCTACCGAAAGGCGAAGGATGGTAAACTCGGTCCGGATTGTGCCCGCCCCCGTCAGGCCATATGTCAATCCGAGCCGACCGGGCGAAGGCAAGCGGTTGCAGGTCAGCCAATCCAGGAATTCGGTCGCGCCCGGACCGTGCACGCGGTGCTTGGCAAAGGCCGTGGCATCGATGAGACCGACGCCGTTGCGAACCGCTTCCGCCTCCGACCTGGCAAACTGCCACCAGCCGCCGCGGCGGAACGAACAGGCGGCGCGATCGTCGAATTCCGTCGTGTCCGCGAAGTAATTGGGCCGCTCCCAGCCGTTCACCTGCCCGAACACGGCGCCCCGCTCGCGCATCCGGTCGTAGCATGGTGCGGTCCTGAGCGGACGGCATGCCTCCCGCTCCTCGTCCGGATGATGCAGGACATATATATGCGCGTAGGCCTCTTCGTTCTTCGTTCTTGCGTAGGCGCGGGTCATCCAGTCGCCGAACCGGCGCGGATCGAGGGACCACATGTCGATCTCCGCTTCCCCCTCGACCATCATCTGCGCGAGATAATGGCCGGCGCCGCCGGCGGCGGTGATTCCGAATGAGAATCCCTCGGCCAGCCAGAAGTTCTCGACCCCCGGAGCCGGGCCGACAAGCGGATTGCCGTCAGGCGTGTAGCAGATCGGCCCGTTGTAGACCTCCTTGAGCCCGCCTTCCTCAAAGCACGGAATCCGGTGAATTCCGGAGAGCAATTCCTCTTCGATACGTTCCACGTCGGGAGGGAGCAGGTCGGCTCGGAATCCCTCGGGAACCCCCCATACCCCCCAAGCCGGCGCCGTTGCTTCGTACGGGCCAAGAATCCAGCCGCCCCGTTCTTCTCGGACGTACCATTTCGCGTCCGCGTCGCGCAGCACCGGATGCTGCGGATTGCCCGCCGCCCGCCATTTCTGAAGCGCAGGACTTTCTCCGGTCACCACATATTGATGCTCGACCGGGATGGCCGGAATGTAGGCGCCGATTGCAGCCGCCGTGGCCTGCGCGTGATTGCCCGTAGCCGTTACGACATGTTCCGACAGGATCTCGAACCTTTCCCCGCTATCCAGATCGTGACCCGAGATTTTCCATTCCCCACCCGGTGTGCGGTGGTAACCGTCCACATGCTTCTTGCGACAAATCGTCACGCCGCGCTTCCGCGCGGCCCGCGCCATGGCCTGGGTTACGTCGGCCGGATTGATGAAGCCATCCGTGGGATGGAAAATTGCCCCGACCAGATCATCGGTTCGCACGAGCGGCCAGCGGCTCTTGATTTCGTCGGGTGTCAGCCATTCGTACGGAATTCCAGCGGTCTCAGCCGTGGAAGCGTAGAGCATGTACTCATCCATCCGCTCCCGAGTCCGGGCCATGCGGAGATTGCCGACGATGAAGTAGCCCGGGTCCAGCCCGGACTCCTCGCCGATTTCCGAATAGAAGCGCACCGAATACTCATGAATGTGGCTGACCGCATAGGACATGTTGAAGAGCGGGAGCAGGCCTGCGGCATGCCAGGTGGAACCGGCGGTCAATTCATCGCGTTCGAGAAGCGTGATTTCCGACCAGCCGGCGCGGGCAAGATGATACGCGATCGAACATCCTATGGCGCCACCGCCGATCACCGCCGCATGTACTCGGCTTTCCATGCGTTTTTCCTCCGCTGCATTCCCGATCAGGACAAGTGGGTTGTCGTGCCGTGACGGCGCGGCGTCAAGACATCGATACAATCCTGTGGAAAACTGAAGTCAACAATGCTAGCACGCGCAGTATCCGGTCGTAGGGAGGCGAACATGAACTATTGGCTGATGAAGTCCGAGCCGGGCGAATGGTCGTGGGGCGATCAGGTGGCTGAAGGTGGCGCAGGCGCCGAATGGGACGGTATTCGCAACTACCAGGCCCGCAACAACATGCAGGACATGCGTCTCGGCGACCTTGTATTCTTTTACCACTCGGTGAACGAGAAGCGCATTGTCGGGGTCGTCGAAGTCTCGGCGGTATCCCATCCGGATTCCACCGACTCCTCCGGTGTCTGGACCTGCGTGGATGTTCGCGCTGTGAGACCTTTCCCGAAACCCGTGACCCTGGCCGACATTCGAGGCGAGCCGCGTCTCGCCAACATGATGTTGGTTAAGAACTCCCGTCTCTCGGTGCAGCCGGTCACGGAAGAAGAGTGGCAAATCGTCTGCGGAATGGGCGACTACGTGCGCTGAACCTGGACAGGCCCACCGATCAACCTTTCCCGTTTACAACAAGAAGGAGGCCCCCAAAGCATCCGTTCCAAACGGATGAACCGTTCAAATGTCATAAGAATCTTGGTCAAGTGAAATTTGATTCTTGGTCAAGTGTGCCAGAACTCCGCAGGGGATGCGGGGACACCATCCTCAGAGCGGCCGGGAGCGGCCTATTGCCTGTTCGGTGGGGTGGCAAGGACGCACTCATCCCAATTCTCTGAACGTTACCGGCCTCCGATGTTGGGACTCCTGAATTGACCAGTATTGTTTCCAACAGCTCATCTGGCTTTGTAGGGACTTGGACGTTCTCGACTCTGACCCGAAGGTGCGCGGGGTCGGTCAGGTTCTCTGCATGAACCGTGCAAAGGATGGAGGAGGAACGCGCTTCCTCATCAAGAAATTCAATACGGTAAACGAAAGATTGGGTAGTGCATCATTTTGAAATCTGCCCTGTCGCGGGCCAGCCCCGTATCCTATATGCTTAGCGGGAAGCATAGGAGGATTCATGCCCAAGGGACCACAAGGCCAGAAGCGCCCCCGCGATGTAGTCTCGAACGCCGTCAAGGTCATGCGGATCGCGACCGGCGAGGAAGAGGAAGAATATGACGACGATGGCAAGAACAAGGCCGCGAAGGCTCTAGGCGCGATGGGCGGCAAGGCGCGCGCCAGAAATCTGACGCCTGAGCAGCGGTCGGAGATAGCCCGGAAAGCGGCGGCGACGCGCTGGGCAAAGAAAGATTAGAGGCCCTTGCCATCGTCTGACTCTTGGTCATAGCCCATAGGAAGCATCGGTGTATCTCCCTTGCGCGGGTAGTGCTCATTAAGCAAATTTATAAAATCGCCCCACGTCTGACTGATCTTCATAAACGCTATTACGGCTCCCAAATGCTCTTTGAGCTTTGGGTAGCCAATGTTGCGGGTGAGACTTTGCGTATATCTTGCCGTTGGGCGTCCCGCGTCGTTACGCGGAGTGACACGCTTTAATTCTTTCAAAACGCCCACCTCCAGCCGTTTGTAAACGATATCATTTGTCAGATGCCCAAAATATTGAGGACGGCGGACCGATTCCGACGAAAACTCCAGCCCTCGAAGTCTAAACATGTTCTCGTAAAATTCTCGCGGGAACGTCTGAATCCATGCTTGCAGTTCCTTCGCAACCCATGCTTCTAGCATCTTGGCGAGCGCGTCTTTCTCGCGGTCACGTTGATACCCAGTTGCCTCATCGACCAAGGCGATGATGCCGATCCTGGCGAAGCCCCGGACCAGTATTTCGGCTTGTTTGGCAACGTGCTCTTGTTGCTTTTGCAGCACGCCAGCGCTTCTTGCTTCGAGTACCGCCTCACATAGGTCGGCTAGTACCGTTGCTTCGTACCCATTGGCCGAGCCGCCAGTCGGGGTCTTGAACCGAATCGGCCTTTCGGTCCGATCGGTTAACTCTTTGTTAATAAAGGGCTTTAGCCGTCCTTGGGACGCAAATTTGGCCAAACGGTCCCCACCGGTGCTGTAGCTGCCACCGTGAGATAAATTCAATGCACCGAGGAGGTCAGTCTGCTGTAAGACCCTGCGCCCGTCCTCAAGCACATAACAGGCGATCTCGACATTGCCTATTCGTAAGGGGCTATCAGCGGACCCGTGCGTCGCTTTCTTGATCTCTCCTGACCAGCGAACGGCCGCAGCCTTCTTGGCCTGCATGCGCCTCTGATCCTTGGTCATTTTCGCCATACGGGCCTTGCCACCCAGCGCTTTACCGCTCAGTTCGTTGTGGGGCATATCTATTTCCTTTGCTAGCAATATCACTATATGCTAGTATAATACCATCGGACTGCGGTATATGCAAGCATTATTTTATGGAATACGAGCAATATGCTTGACGATAAGAAAAAACGTTCGTATATTGAGGCGTTTGCGCTGTAGCCAATTTTTTTGTTCGGGCCGCCTATCGTGAGGTAGCTGGTGGGGTCGGCATCGACCTTTTGCTGCCTTCCGGCGGCGCCGAGGCGCCAGGGTCGGCTTGAGTTCGGCGGCATTCTGGCGAGCAAGGCTGTTTTGGCGGCCGCGAGCTCCGCGGGCGGAATCGGGGCGCGGCCCGGTTTCGCTGCCGGGCGGTTTCGGCGGCGATGCAGTGGGGAACCCTATCCGGTGTCGCATCTTGATTGTCGCGCAGCAGGACGCGCGTTCCGAGGGATGAAATCCAACCTCGACGTGCGCCCGGTTTACGTCTACAGCGAGGATCACGTCCGCGCCCACGTCTTCCTGTGCATGCTGGCCTGGCACGTCGAATGGCACATGCGCAAGTGCCTCGCCCCGATCCTGTTCGAGGACGACGACCGCGAAGGCGCAAGACGGAAGCGATCTTCCCCGGTCGCGAAGTCCGACGTCTCCGACCGCGCCAGGTTCAAAGCCGCCACAAAGGAAAACCCGGAAGGTCTGCCGGTGCACAGCATGGAGACGCTGTTGTCGGACCTCACCACGCTGACCCGCAATGAAGTGACGCTGTCGGCGAACCCGGATCTGGCGTTCCCGCTGCTCGCCGAACCGACGGAACTGCAAGCCAAAGCGTTCGAACTCCTGCAAATCGACCCGACCAAACTGACTCCATGAACGGGGCAGTTTGAATCCTGCCTAAGCATCTGTTTGGCAAAGGATATATGCGAATTGATCCCATGAAGTTCGGTTTAAACGTCCAGGTACTGGACCTGAGTGCGCGCAACTGCGTCGATGTGTACAAAAGCAAGTCGGCCCAGTATATGGGGGGCCGGCAGATCGAGGCCATTGCGAAATTTTGCCGTGAACATGGGCTGGTCCCGGCACTGACGAGTTGGAAGAGTCATTCCAAGAAGCAACCAAGTCCGACGGAAACGCTGACCGAGGAGGGCGCGCGGCACCGCGAAAGCAAATTGCCAACGAACACCCAGATGCTCGCTCTGGCGGACCTGTTTGCTCGAGCGGATGATGTAGAGAGTCAATACTTCACGTCAATTGCGGCGCTGTTGATGGTCGCTCCCAGTCGAATCTCCGAAGTCCTCGCGTTGCCCGTCGACTGCATTGGGTGGGACGAGGATTCCAGCGGCGAGAAGCAGATGTATCTGCGCTGGCGTGCGGCCAAGGGTGGCGGTGCGGGGAAGAAGTGGGTGCCTGCTGCCATGCGGACCGTGGTGGATGAGGCCGTGGCGCGGCTTACCAGGATCGGTGCCCCGGCGCGCGACGCGGCACGGTTCGCTCATGAGAACCCCGGTCGGTTCATGCGCCACCCGTTGTGTACGACGTCCGAAGACTTCGGTGAGGATGACGAGCTTGGGCCGGCACAGGTAGCGGCGGCGGTAAACGTGAAATGGCAAGTTGGACACGGTTGGGCCGGATTGCCGGGACCTTGGCAAAAGCTGCGCCATGACGGTCCGATAACGTACCGCGTGTTGGCCGACTTGACCGCAAAGCGCTACAACGGACACCACTGGCCGTACATCAACGCTAGGAAGGAAGTGCTGGCATGGGACGCACTTTGCCTCGTTCGGGAGTTCGAGTACCACAACGTGTTTTCTGTGCGTCCCTACTCGTGGAGTCGATCTGGCGCAAATGACGTCAACAGACGATTGGACCGGGGAAAGGGGGTCTCCCTATTCGAACGGGCAGAGTTGAGAAACCCTGACCGCTCGCCCATCAAGATGACGACGCATCAACTCCGCCACTCGCTGAGCACCATGGCGACTCGCGCTGGCATGGATGACTACACGCTGGCTCAGTGGGCTGGGCGGGCTCGAATTGAAGATAACCGGCACTACGACCACCGCACGCAGGAAGAGCGCAATGCAGAGTTGCGCTCACTGCTTCGTCCGGAACAAGCGACCACCCTGGAAAAGTTCAAAGGCGGTCTGGCGGTCACCTACCGGGAAGTGGGGGTAGACCGTCCGGGCGTGGCCAAGGTCACGCTCTACGGCCTGTGACGTCATGACTTCGCTATGACGCCTTGCCACAAGCAACGCAAATGCATGGCATGCAAGGAACACGTCTGCATCAAGGGCGAGCACGTGACGCTCGAGCGAATCAAGAGGCTCGAGGAGATGTTGGTCGAGCGTCTCGACAAGGCACGCGAGGCGGCATCAGAAGGCGTTTTTGGAACGGATCGATGGGTGGATGATTGCATATGGGAACTGGCCCTTGCGCGGACGATGCGAAAGATGCTGGAGGCGGGACCAGTGCCCAATGGCACGGTCCTCAGCATTCCGGCCGAATATGATCCATCTCCGGTACGGCGGGCGTTGATGGACCTGAATTTGGTCGAGGCGCCGTCTCTAGCGGATATACCGGTGAGGACGGTGTTTCCGGTACTCGCGGGGCCGAAAATTGCCTAAGCTAATCGTCACGAAGGCGAGCCTGCCGAAGATCATGCGGGTGTTGGACCGCTGGGAAGGCAAGCTCACGTGGCCACTCTTTTGCGGCGAGGTGGCCAAGGTGCTGCAGGTGGACACCGTCTCTCGGCACACGCTGATGCGGTACGAGGCCATTAAGCTGAAGTTCTGGAGGGTATTTTCCGCGCAACTCTTTGTGAGCACGTGTGATTTCGGCCAAAAATGGCCAATATGTTTCGATCTTGTAGGCACTAGACGTGTCATTGTCCAGTTGACGATGCCTTTGATATGGTATATATAGCAGGCAATAACGAGCAGACCGCAATCGAAAGAGTGCGGACACTATATGAGGCACGGGGCCATGCCAGCGATGCATGTCGCCATTATCGCCAGCAAGCAGGGCGGCAAGACCTACTATTCCAAACTCCTGCGCCGGTCCTTTCGCGACGAGAACGGCAAGGTTCAGAAGAAGACGCTGGCGAATCTCTCGAGCCTCTCCGACGAGACCATTGCATTGGTTCGGGGCAGCCTGGCGGGGAAGCAGTATGTCGAGGCCAGTGACGCCTTTGAGATCCTGCGGTCCCGCCAGCATGGACCGGTGGCAGCGATTGCGGCTGCGTTTGACCGGCTTGGCATGATTGAACTGATCGGCTCCGAGCCGTGCCGGGAGCGCGACCTGGTCTGCGCCATGATTGCCGCCCGCATCATCCGACCGCACAGCAAGCTTGCGACGACCCGTTGGTGGAAAGACACCACGCTGGGCGAGATGTTCGGCGTCGACGACGCCGAGGTTGACGAACTCTATGCGGCCATGGACTGGCTGGGCACGCGGCAGAACCGGATCCAGGGCAAGCTTGCGCGGCGCCACTTCCGGGACGGCGGCCTGGTTTTGTTTGATCTGACATCAAGTTACTTCGAAGGGACGACCTGCCCGCTTGGCCGCCGCGGGCACAACCGGGACGGCAAGAAGGGAAAGCTTCAGGTCAACTTCGGACTGCTGTGCGACGTCGGCGGCTGCCCGGTTTCCGTCTCGGTCTACGCGGGCAATATCGGGGATCCGAAGACCCTTCTGCCTGAGGTCGCGCGCCTGCAGAAGCGCTTCGGCCTCCAGCGGGTGGCCATTGTGGGCGATCGCGGCATGATCGCGCAGACCCGCATCACCGAACTCAAGAAGCTGGATGGCGTGGATTGGATCACCGCGCTGAAGAGCGCAACCATCCAGAAGCTCATCCGCACCAGCTCTCTTGATGTCGCCCGGTTCGACGAAGTCAATCTGTTCGAGGTCCTTCACCCGGACTATCCCGGTGAGCGACTGGTGGCCTGTCGCAACCCGCGGCTGGCAGCGCGGCGCGCCCACACGCGCGAATCCCTGCTGCAAGCGACAGAAGCCGACCTCGCTGTCATCCGCAAGAGCGTCGATGGCGGAACCCTCCGCGGCGGCGCCGAGATCGGCGTCCGGGTCGGCCAGGCCAGCAACCGGTTCCGGATGAAGAAGCACATGAACTACGAGATTGGCGATACCTCCTTCGCCTTCTCCCGCAACGCCGAAAACATTGCCCGGGAAGCGGCTCTCGACGGCATCTATGTCATTCGCACCTCGCTTCCGGAACAAGGCATGGCGGCAGACGATTGTGTGAGGAGCTACAAGGCTTTGACGCGCGTGGAGCGCGCATTTCGATCCATGAAGACGGTCAACCCGCACGTTCGTCCGATCTACCATCGCATCGCGCAACGGGTGCGCGCCCACATCTTCTTGTGCACGCTCGCGTACTATGTCGAATGGCACATAAGGGAAGTCTGGCGGGACCGGTTGTTCTCCGATCCGGAACTCGAGGAAATCACCCGCACCCGCGATCCCGTCGCTCCGGCCGAACGCTCGCAACGCGCCAAACGCAAGGCCGCAGGATGGCTCGAGGATGGCTCCGAAACCCACTGCTTCCGAACCCTGATCGAAAGCCTGGAAACCATTACCCGAAATACATGCAGGATCCAGCGCGGCCAGCCGGGCACCAATCCCGCGCCCGAAACCTTCGATATGGACACAACGCCGACCAAATCCCAAACAAAGGCGATGGAGTTGCTGGAAACCATTCGTGGCCCAAAACACAGACACAACCCGGGCGAACGCAAAATGTAGGCAGAAAGTCCGATTTCCGAAAATGCGCAATTGATTGCCATATTACGGCTTTTGACCAAAATCCTGTCAGAACTTCAGATTAAGCACCGTTTCAAGGTGCGCCAGCAGGGGCTGCGCGACGGCGCCAACCAGGAGCCTCGCGACTACGCGCTAGAGGCGGCCAAGAAGCGCATTCGCGACCTCGAAGCGCAAGTGCAAAGGCTAGAAGATACCAACCTGTTGCTGCTGGAGAAGTTTCAACGGTGGCAGTACAACGCCTACGCTCATAACCTTCGCATGGAGCGGCTCGATTCGCCTTTGCCCGCAGTCAATCGGTCAGGGCATGGTTGAGCCCCAGAGAAACAGGTTTACTAAGGGCACAAGAGGGTTTTCGGAGAACCTACATGGCATATCGGAACAAGACATTCGTGTCATTCGACGCTGACAACGACATTCACTACTACCGATTGATGACAGCGTGGAAAACCAACGACTATATCGCATTCAACTTCCACGATGCGCACGAGATGAACAACCTCCGGGCCGGAAGCAACGAAACAACGATCAAGATTAAGCTCAGGGAGCGACTAAAACATACCAAGGTGTTTATCAGCCTCGTCGGAGAACGGACGCGGTACCTGTACCGGTTCGTCCGGTGGGAAGCAGAAATCGCGCTAGCTTTGAAAATGCCAATTATCGCGGTGAATCTCAACGGGTACCGGCACCTAGACACGGAACGATGCTTGCCAATACTACGAGCGGAGTTAGTTTTGCACGTCTCGTTCAGGCCAGCTATCGTACAAAAGGCCATTGACGAATGGCCCGAGGCGAGCAGAACGGCAAAGACCCAAGGTCGAACAGGACCGTATTACTACGCCGAACAAGTCTACCGGAGCTCGGGACTGGGATCCTCCCAATGAGATTGAGGGGCTGGGCAAGAGTAATCCTGGGATCAAGATGGACATGGGGCCGTAGATGGGAACATACAAAGAACGGTCTAGCCGGGACGGCAGTTGTGACAGGGTTAGCACGAGCAGCCGATGAATGGCTGAACCATATTTGGCCGAACTCGGCCGACACAGTCCTCGGGTGGGTGCTCGGGATTGGCATTGTAGTGGCAGTGATCGCAGCAATCTTGCCCGTGAGAACTGTAGCCCGGGAAACGGTCAGAGCAGACGAGGAGATCACAATAGAAGTGGTAGTGGGCGACATTCGAAGGAAGAAGACACCAAAGAACGCACTAGTTATCCCGACGAACATTGAGGGAGAAAGTATGCTGGAGGGGAGAAGTTCACAGGTAGGTAGAATTCGCTCAAGCAGCGTACAGGGACAATATACACAATGGATGGAAGACCAAGGGCATGGTGAGGAAGTTCACCGGAAAATACAGGAATGGAGAAAAGAACATGTCGATGGTCGGACCCCGGATGAAAAGGAAAATAACCGAGGGAAAATTATTCGGATAGGGCGCCAAGCCGAGAGAGCGTACTGGATGGTGCTAGGGCGCCTGCTGAGCGCCGGAGGAACTCCAATCACGGAGAGCGAATATCTAGAAGGGCTCTCAAAGGGCTGGGAAGAACTGGGAAAGGTCGGGGGTGGGGAAAATCTGGTAACTCCGGTCATCGGGGCGGGGCAAATGAAGCTTCCGCGCTCGATGACCGGGTTACTCAGAGACATGGTCCATACGTTCATCGAAGCTCAAAGCAAGATCCGAACGTGTAAGCGACTCACAATTGTTATGCGTCCAGAGGACCTCACAGGCGTGAAACTAAACGATATCAGCGAAACCGTAAAGATGGAATGCCGGCGGTACCGTCGAAGGGAGCAAGAACGGCAAGCCCTGGGAAGTGAGATAGGGAGAAAGCTCACATAAAGAGAGTGAAAAGGATGAGGCTGAGTTGAGTAAGGTCGCAATGAAATTGCTAAATCAATACTATGGTAGGAAAAAGTGATTCATGGAATCGAATCGTGAGAGCCAGAACCCTAGAGTGTCGGTTGTAGCTTTGGTTGTACAGAAAATAGTTATCGTCAGCAGTGCGAACGACATAGACTTCACGTTCAATAGCTCAGGTAGACTGGGCGATGGAGCCTCGGCGACACAAGCCGTTGCAGCCGGCGGAGTCCTGGTGTAGTCACCACAAAAGGCGCCCTCGGGCGGCCATCACGGGTACATCAAAGAACCGAAGGGCCATCTGTGGGAAGTCGCCCACTATCCATTTGCATGTATAGGTACTACCGACTGGCGCGAAACGCGATTGTCCAGTGCCGGTATCCACTACTGATGGGTTTCAGCCAAGTCTTTAGCTCAACTTGCGACTGGTTCACTCGTAGAAGCAGGCAACTCAGCCGGTATCGGCCCTAGGGAGTGTAGTCGGTGGCCACTTCGCTCTCGTATAGCGCTCTTATTGAAGTAGCCGATTCCACCGCCGAACGCACCGCCTGTTCTGTTAGGTCGAGCACTCTGAATGTGTCGCCGAGCTTAGCCACGGCGTCAATTCGCCGGAAGGCGCTGCCGTGGGTTGCGGCGTAGCGTGCGAGCCCCTTCAACTTCGGAACTGCGTCGCTGAACTGGATACAATGTGGGTCAACGATGTCAGCGACTATCGTCTCGTTAGAAAGCTGTGCGAAAAAGATAAAATCTGGGCGCACAGTTTTGTTTTCGTTTCCTTCCTCGTAGATTACGCCCAGAGAGTCTTGGCTTGCACGAGGCGGATTTCGGTACCATGCCACGGTACCAGGACTCCTCAATTCAGTCCGCAACACTTCCTCTTCCCAAGAGTTGAAGTCTTCTCGAAAAAGTCCGTCATCTGCGCAGAGTAAGTGTCGCTCGAAGCGAGGAAAGGACCTCTGGCTTCCATCCGCCTCGCGAATAGTGGTCGGTTGCATCCAAGACTTCGGCCGCGCGACCTCCACGTCCAGAGGTTGCGCACTCATCTCGCGTATCTGACGATAGACCTCCTGGCGCTCATCAGATAGACTTTTGATTTCGACGTGGTATTTTGTTAGCCGCCGTGTAGCGAGCTTCTCGGCCTCAGCTTCAAGGTAGGCTTTTGCTTCAGGAACGAGACCAAGCGCGGCAACCGTTACATGGGCTTCAACGAGTGCTTCTTCATCGTCGTCTAGGCTGCTCTCTGTTCGCGCTACGTACTCACTGTATCTCCCGGCTAGTTCCGCGCCAATAGTTCGGCCTGCGCGGCGGTAAGCGTCGTCAATTACAGCATAGTCCGCAGCCTCAAGGAAATCATCGAAGGACATCTCGCGCGTTCGGAGGTCGGTCGTTAAAGTCCTACCTTCGACCGTGAGCACAGCCTTCCGAGCCTTGTCGGTCTCCTCCTCGTACCGCGCCCGCACCGAATTCATTACCTTGTACATCTCTGAATGCGCTTTCTTGCCAGCGTCACGAAGCAGTCCATCGGCTGCTAGTTCGTGGGCAAGCGAAGTCAGCCGCTTGACCGGCCGCGCGTGCTTCTTGGGCAGAGACTGGGATGGCAAGGAAAGAAGCTTCGCCCAGACCAGGTCGGGGATAGCGGGATTTGGCGTTAATTCCGTTGGATTGAGTAGGACGCGACGACCAGGCAGTTCGTCGCCTCCATCGCTACCTGACATCAGGGAGCTGGCGATGTCCTTGACCGATTGTTCATCGAAGAACGGAAGCAGGCAGTCCACCGCGTTCAGCCGCTCGTTACCCGGAATGCGCCTCGCGAGTGGTGTGCGAACCATACGGCCAAGCAGCTGGGTTATGTGCGTCCTGTCTTTGGCGGATCGGAAAGATACCATGACTTCGGCACGGGGGCAGTCCCATCCCGACAAGGTGCAACCTGGCGAGTTGCCGGAACGCATTGCAACGATCCCGAACAGCATCGTGACATCGGCGAGATTCGCATTGCAACGATTCCTGGGATTCTCGTCGCTTCGAAGAGCAATCGAATGGACCCGACGGGCGGGGTTGGCGGCATCCTGCAACTTGAAGAAGTCGGCCCGATTCCTCGATACGCCCATCCGCCGGGCGAAAACCAACAAATCCGTTGATTTCGGACCCTCCTGAGCCGAAGCTCCAATCGTCGTGACTGCCCGGGAACGAAGTTCGGCGCCCACTGGATTCACCGGTGGCAAAGTGATCGCCATCCGTTTCGTAGCCCAATCCCGTGATCTCGGAGTCGAATTCGATAGTTCCGCCCGAGCTGCCTTTCGGCTTCCCGCCAACCATCTGTTCATGATCTCGTCCGTGGGCGGTTTCGCGCCGGAGCCTCACTGATCAAACCCGGTGACTTCCTCCCGCTCGCGGCGCGCGGCGGGCATATGTTCCGGCGAAGAGAACGGCTCCGATCGGGCCGACCGTTATTCGCACCACAAGTCCCGTGCCCGTTTCCTGGCGCAGCGGTCCGTCCTTCAGGGTTGCAATGACCTTCCGCGACAAGGTGTGCGGGCCCGTCGAGTGAGATTTCGGGCGGAAGACACCGTTCCGCCCGCTCGCCTTCCAAGACCTGGCTTCGGACTAGGCTGGCGGGATCAGAATGAGCTTGCCAGTGAGCTTTTTGGCCAGGAACTCTTCCTGGGCCCGACCGATATCGCGCAATGGAAACGTCTTGGCGACCAGAGGCCGGACCTCTCCTCGCTCGATATACGAGACGAGGTTTTGGAACACGATGTCTTCCTGGAACGTGCAGCCGATGAGCGTCAGATCCTTCAGGTAGAGTTTTCGGACGTCCAACTCGACCAAGGGTCCCGCAATGGCCCCGGCGGTTACGTAACGTCCGCCCACCTTGAGAACTTCGAGGAGATTTGGCCAAGTTGCGCCCGCCACCACATCAACCACGACATCCATGGAGTTCCGGCCGACCTCGCCGACCAGATCGGCATTGCGATCGATGACTTCATCGGCCCCAAGCCCGCGAACATCCTCCGCTTTTGACAGGCTGGCGACCGCCACGACCTGCGCACCACGGCGCTTGGCCAGTTGCACTGCTGCCGAGCCTACCCCTCCGGAAGCCCCTGTGACCAATACGCGTTCAACTCCCACGACCGACCGGTGCAGCATGTTTTCCGCAGTTGAATACGCGCAGGGGATCGAAGCGAGTTCCGCATCTGTCCATTCGCAGTCCACCTTGTGGGTTTCCCGTGAAGGCGCCTTGGCGTACTGGGCAAATCCACCATCGCACTCCGATCCGAATGTCCAGCATTCAAACGGACGATAGTCGACGTAAGAGCGAAGCATGTTTCTGACGATCACGCGTTCGCCGACCCGCGCAGGGTCAACTTCCGCGCCGACTGCTACGATGCGTCCACAGCAGTCTGCTCCCTGAATACGTGGAAACGTCATTGGAACTCCGGACCAGGTGGCGTCTTCGAGATCGACTTCGTCGAATCCCTCCGCACCGCCATCTTCGGTGGCATTGGTCACTTTCCTGGAATACCAACCGATACGGGTATTGATGTCCGTATTGTTGAGACCGGCGGCGGCGACCTTGATGAGAACCTCATCGGACCCGGGCCGAGGAGTGGGAACATCTTGCCGGTACGCAAGCGCGTCGATGCCTCCGTGCCGCACAAGCTGCACGGCCGTCATCAGCGGTGGAATCCCTTTGCGCATTTCATTCTTCCTTGAACGGGAACCAGGACCAATTCCTGCGGCATCGTATTTCCTGGAAGACCCTTCCTGACACGCTGAAGTCCTCATGCCTGGGTCATTCCCGCCTTTCCGTTCCTATCATTCAAGACGAACCCTCGAATTGAAACGGCGAATATCCGCTCCATCAGGCATGCAGGGGCAGTGATCACCGAACGGTCTTGCCCAAGCCTTCCGCCAATCTTGGAATCCCGGCAAGTCCTTTCTTGCTCATTTCCGCAGCCGAACCGGCAAGATACCGACCCTTTCCGGTGGCGTCGTGTTGCGAGCGAGGATCATTCGGATCCCGAGGAAACGGCTTTCGATTCACCCTTCGCCGGGTCCGGCAACCGACCGATCCATTCCAAGGGGAATTGAAGTTGCCCGCCCTTACCTGCCCAGGAAGCTGGTCTCCTTTTTCGTCTCACGCAAGTTGAGCCAATTCCCGAGACAGACCATGGCGGCGCCGAACGCAATCCAGACTTCAAGTCGCTCGCCATAGACGAGCGCGCCGACCACGGCAATCAGCGGCAAGCGCAAGAAGTCCATGGGCGCGACAATGGTGACTTCCGCCAGTTTCAGCGCACGGACAAGACAGAAATGAGCGGTCAGGCCGCCGAGCGAGGCGACGGCAAGCCAGGGAATGCTGGCGGGCAGCACCGGCACCCACCCCGACCATGCCAGCAACAGTCCCAACGGCAATTGCATCAGCGACATGTAGAAGAGGAAGACAACTGTAGGGATGCCACCAATCACCCGCTTGGTGGCGACAAACGCGATTGCGAATCCGACCGCCGCGAGCAGCACGATGAAGGAGGCGGGGTCCAAGTTCCCGGGCGATGGATTCAAGACCACGATTGCGCCCGCGAAACTCGTCACGATTCCGGCAGCCCGAATCCAGCCAGGACGCTCGCCGAGAAGCGCAACCGACAGCAATGCCGCCCAGAGCGGCGCCGTGAACTCGATCGCGAAGACCTGGGAAAGCGGCAAGAGCGTAAGGCCCGTGAACCAGCAGTACGTCGCCCCAAAATGGCTGATGTTGCGAATGGCAAGGATGCCGAGATCAAATCGCACAAGCCGGACGCCACGCCAACCGGTCGCCGTCAGCAACGCACCGGTCAGGAGCAGGCCCACCATGCTCCGTATCCCCAGAATCTGGAATGTGCCCATTGCGCTACCCAGTTCGCGACCGGCAACCGCCATGGCGGAGAAGGACGCCAAGGCGCCAAGAACCCAAAGAGATGCGCGGAAATTGGGCCGAGCATGCCATGCTCCCACCCGATTCATCCCGCATACCTCACTTTTTTCCCGACCGGCAATTGCCCGAACCGGCCGCAATCGCCCGTCCTTCCCGCAGTTCCGGCACAAGGACAAACATGAGCGCCGGGATGCTGACCAGGATCGCGGCAAAGGCGATGTGCAGGCCATGGCCGCCGCCATGGTCGCGAAGCAGTCCACCAACCGTGGCGCCAATTGCTCCGCCGAGGCTGCCGCCCGTAAACATCGCCCCCACCACGCCGCCCAGGCCTGCATTGCGTCCGAAAACGGATGCGGCGGTCGCGGAAAGCACCGGCCCGCGTACGCCTAGCGTGGGACCGAAGAGAAACACGAACAGCCAGAGCAGCCACACGCCGCCGGTCGAAAGCAACGAAAGCAACAGCAGAATTCCGCAAGTGCTCATGGCGTAGCTTGCGAGAACGGTACCAAGGCGGTTTATCCGGTCCACGGAAAATCCGAAGACGAGCATGCCGAAGAATCCCATCAGACCGGAGACTCCGAAGGCGGTTGCGGCGACGATTTCCTTGAATCCCGCATCAATCAGCATGGCAACAAGCTGCGAGTGAATGGAGAACATTCCAACAGCCGTCAGGAAGTGCGCCGAGCAGAGCGCCCAAAATGCCCGATGGCGGAGGGCAGTTCGAAGGGGAGCCCGGAAACCGGCCTCCGGCCTCGGACCTTGCCGGTCCTCCCTTCCGCGCTCGATCTGTCGCCATGGAAGAATCTGGATCGCCAGCGGCAAGACCAGGAAGGCAATTCCAAGCGCTGCATAAGCCAATCAACAGCCTACTGTGTCGATCAGGACCTGCGTTCCGGGCGCGAAGGCCAGTATCCCGATTCCGGCAGCGGCAAAGGCGAAACACAGCGAGGTGGTCAGACCGGCCTCATACCAGCGGGACACCAGCGCGGGAATGGGAATGGGTCCGAGCGCAACCGCCCCCGCCCCACCGAGCACCCCGACACACAGGACGAACTGCCAAAGAAAACTTGCCTGCGACGCGAGCAGCATGCCGGATCCGAGCAGGAAGAACCCCGCGCTGAAGGTCCAGCGCGGCCCCCGGCGGTCAGATAGCCGGCCCACCGGGATCGCCATCACGGCGCCGGTCAACTGCAGGAAGGTGTAGATCGACGCCGCTTCAACGCGCGACCAGTCAAATGCGCCGCCAAGCGCGGGCAGGAAGACCACATAGCTCTCCGCGGCGCCACGCCCCAAGGCGCCGCAGGCCAGGCAGATGCCGAGCGCGAGCGCGGCGTAGCCGAACGCGGGAGGGGATGCATGACTCAGGATAGAGTCATGCCGGGGGGCACGTCCTTCTCCGGATCAACCTCGCGCGTGCGGGTTGCAAACGTCCAGCGATGTCCGTCCGGATCGTCAAAGCTCGCCAGCCGTTCCCCCCAGAACATGTCCTGCGCCTCTCCGATGGCGGTGGCGCCCGCCGCAGTGGCGCGGGCATGCAGGGCATCCACATCGACCACGTAAACGAACAGCTTGATCGCCCCGCGAACACCGGTTCTTGCGGGTGGGGGAAAGGGATCATCCGGCCAATCCGGCCCCAGCATCGCGATGATTTCGCCGTCAATCCCGAGGGTGGCGTGCATCAGTTTTCCGCTTTCGGTTCGGAGCGCCTTTCCCACGATCTCCAACCCAAACGCCTGCCTGTAGAACGAAACGGCCCGATCCGGATCCTGGGAAATCACCATCGGCGTCAACCGCTGCATTTCTTCGGGTTTCCAACTCACGTTCTGCATATCGAATCTCCCTCCTCCGCGACTTCTGCGCGAACCGGCTCACTGATGCATCTCGACTTCCAAAATCGGCGGAAGCAAATTCTTGAATCGTTCACGAATCCTGGCATTGCTCGCAGCATCTACATGTTCCGGCGGGCCGCTGGCAAGCAAACGATGCACTTCTTCCCTGGCAACGAACCGAATGTCCGGCGCGTACCGGTCCTCCCACATCGCCGGATCGCCAGCGTGGGAAAAATGGAAGTCGCGCTCCATCGCGGCAGGGATGTGGTCGCCGCCCGGAAAGTGCATTTCGCCAATTACCGCTTCACGAATCACATCGTAGGCGAGAGATTCATGGTTGACTTCGATTCCGCGGATTGCACGCTGCACATGGCTCAGCATTTCGTTCTCGAGAACGAATGCCTGGAAAGTAGCTTCGAGCAAGCATGCCATGGGAAAACCGATTGATTCTCACATTCGCAATGAAAGGACGCAGCAGTCGGTTTTCAGTGAATCGCCTCACAATTTCTTGATGGACGTCGCCATCATTCCACGCAGAACCCTATAATGGTTGCCGCCTGCAACGCGTGCATCCGAGAGTTGGATGTCTGACCTCCGTACGCGTCACGCACCTGATGAATCTCGTCTTCATCAATCCAAGCCGTCCGGCACTTGATCGGGCTGGAAATTCGAAGTTGAACGACCACACTGTTTCTGGGAAAGAAGCGCCATGGCATATTCCGATATCCGGACCCGCATATTGAAATGCGAGAAAGAGACGGGTCGTCCGGCCGGATCCGTTCGGCTTGTCGCGATTTCCAAGAAACAGCCCCTTGCACGCATCGAGGCCGTGCTCAACGAAGGCCATCGCATATTCGGTGAGAACCGCGTCCAAGAAGCGGAACTCCGCTGGCCTTCGCTCAGAGAGCGCTTCCCCGATGTTGGTCTTCATCTCGTCGGCGCCCTGCAAACCAACAAGGTTCGGGCCGCGGTCGCGCTCTTCAAATCCATTCAAACCTTAGACCGGCCGAAATTGGCCGCACGAATTGCCGACGAAATTCAATCCCGCGGCGAGGCGCCCGAACTCTTCATTCAAGTCAATACCGGGGAAGAACCGCAAAAGGCAGGTGTGCCGCCCGCCGAAGCGGACCGATTCATAACGGAGTGTGATCGACGGTACGGGCTTCCCGTTACGGGATTGATGTCCCTTCCACCGATCGGCGAAGAGCCTTCACTTCATTTCGCCCTGCTCGCAAAAATCGCAGCGAGAAACGGCCTCAAGAATCTGAGTATGGGTATGAGCGCGGACTTTGAAGCGGCAATTTCATTCGGCGCAACGCATGTGCGCATTGGCACAGCACTTTTTGGCGATCGCGAATCACGAAACCAGGCTTAAGCGCGCAAACGATCATTTCCAGCCGATTGAATCACGCGGAATTGAATTCCGAGATTACAAGAAGCTGCTGATTTGATCGGTTCCAAGAATCCATGTCTTCACAAAGTCCTTAATCGAACTTTCGGTAAGCCGGATTGATTGTGAATCCGCATTCTCAACGCTGGTCGCTCGCCATTCACGCCAGCGAGAAAATCATTCGTCTCTGGACTCTTTCGGATTTCAAACCGGAAACATGCAGAAACACGCCTAGAGTTGGGCTTCAAGTCCAGTCTAGAGTGCAACTGTCAAAGATGCCAACGCTTCTTTCTCGAATCCTGTCCCCGATCTTCCTGTCTGCGTGGGCTACCGGGGCTCAAGCAGAATCTCCCTCTTTCGCTACTTTCCAACCGTCCTCGTCATTCACAACTTTTCCCTCTTTCTTGAGTAGTGAAAGCGTTGTGCTTGCGGTATTTCGCTGGATGTCAACTCGATGCTTCTCATTTGCCGCAGCTACGGCCTCTGAAACACTCATTCCATTCCCGTCGGCAAGTGCTGAAAGTAACGCGGCCGTGACGGTGATTCCACGACGCTTTCCGCCGCCGCGTTTCTTCTTCTTCTCCTGCGCCTTTGCCGGTATTGCGGGCGCTTTACTTCCCATGAGACTGGCGATACTGGACTCGAAATCACTCAAATCCTTTTCGGCTTTCCCAAGTGCCGTCTCAGCGCGCGCAACAATTTTCATCTGGTTTTCAACCGCCTTCTTCAGTTCTCGATGCCTCGCACCAAGCAAAGTGAGAGGGCTCGCAGTTCTCGCCATTTGTTCCTCCAAAATTTTTCCGGTCTTGCTCGGTCATCAAAAGTGAACAAGCATCTGTAAATGTGAACGACAAAATATTCCCTGTCAATTCAGTGTAAATTGCTAGTAGACCGAATTCCTTAAGCGATTTCCTCCTTCAAACCTCGAATTCATGCAGCAGGAGCGGCCATGCAATACGTACCTTGCCGACACTTGTGTACGGGACAACATCGTGAGGTGCATGGAAGCGCTCTGCAATGATC
This sequence comes from Rhodobacterales bacterium, assembly GCA_965219495.1. Taxonomy (GTDB): domain Bacteria; phylum Pseudomonadota; class Alphaproteobacteria; order Rhodobacterales; family CAZPXZ01; genus CAZPXZ01. The sequence goes on along the minus strand of OZ244777.1, from coordinate 3,109,501 downwards.
GTACTTTCGCTGCAGTTTCTTGAATGACCGATCAACAAAACCGGAGGCGGCGCGAAGGCGTCTACCACATCCTGCCTGGAGTTTGTTGCCCGGTCCGGCTGCCGCTCACCGCATGGCATCTGCTGAGCTTTATCGATCGCAACTGGTCCGGCCGGGAACTCCTTCCCAAACTTTGCTTTTAGAATCAATGAAAGCCCCGCTTCAGATTGTTCTGGCTTCAGGGATTGCAACCCGGGACTTGTTCAATTTCTCGAAAAGCAGGGTTGAATTCAACCTGCTTGGTTAGACGAGATCAGCGCTCAATTCATTCTTCAGCGCTGACTTTCCACCTGTTGCAGAGACTGAATACATGGCCACTCTTGCCTGCAAAGAGGTTCTGGAAGGATGTTTCTGCCACCCTGAAGTCCGCCAACTTTCATGCACAGTACGAGGAAGCAGCAGGCCGCACGCGCGGCTTTGCCGTTCCCGTTCAGGAATGGGTGAATGCGGTTTGGCCTCCGGAGAACATGCGTAGTGAACCAGACCGGGTCCGCCGCTTCCCCCCGCCGGTTCACCATATTCGCGAAATCGTCCATCAGAGTGATTCCGCGGTGCTGGGCCGGGGGTTCATATTTCCCCGCGAAAACATCGCAAGGATGATATTCGACCGCGCTCGAATGATGACCGGCAATGGTCCGTAAGTTCACGGACTTGATCACAGTCTGTGAAAGGAATGGGCGTCCAACGCCAAGAAATACAAACAACACAATTTACGGAAATCCCTATTGTTGCTCCCTGTTGGCCACTTCCAGTTTCCAACAAGCCGAATGATCCCGGCGCGTTCCGGCGAGTTCAAAGAGTATCACGGTTCCGGCTGCACTCCTTCCGTCTCGTCAAGCACCGCTTCGACTTGAGCGAGGATATCTTCTGCTGACCAATTTTGTCCGCCGTCATAGGCCGCCCCGCATTCCGCTTCAGCAACCCCGGAAGGGTTTCATGGCTTCTCGCATGATTCATTCCTCCATCGCCACCTGTTCCCTTTGAATTCATTGCCGGCGCTCCGCTCCAAACTGGTGTCCGAGAACGGATTTCGATGTGTTGCGGCGGCAGAGAATCCCTATTATTGCTTTCTAGCACCTATTTAGCGGATTTTCACAGCCATTTCAACCCCAATATTGGAACACAGGTTCGACTTCTATCGCACAAAGACATGCCGGATACGCGTCAAGCAATGAATTTCAGGCCCTGCATCCTTCTTTCTCGTTCAATTCGGAAAGCCGGCCGGCACTCTCACTTGAAATGCCATGCGTCTTCGACGCGGATTGAATCGCGATACTGCGGCGCGATGACGACGCGGGAATCCCTTGTCCAATGGTTCGCAATGCAAAGCAGATCCTGCATTCGGAATGCGATGCAGCCAGCGGTCTGACGCCCCAGAAGGTCCGCAACATGTAGGAAGATTGCGCTCCCCGCGCCGGGTACGGGAGAAGGCCGATTGTAATCCAGCGGGATGATCACATCGTAGACGCCTCCGGCGAGCCAGAGCGATTCCGAGCCAAACTGGTGGGGCCGCCGAATTGCAGCATTGTAGTCGGGATCTGCAGGGTCATCCGACCAGGCATCTGCGTGTCGAATTGGACGCACGGGCAGAATCGTTCCTGGCGCGGCAATACGGTCCGGCCGATAGAACACACGCTCCGCGCGGAATATTCCAACCGGTGTCGCTCCGTCCCCTTCCCGCTTATCCCGCCGCAGACCGCTGCGGCCGATCTTGCAGGGAAAATGCCGACCGCAAAACCGCGCACGGGATCCTCGCACGACAAGATCCTGCAATCCCGGGGTCATCGTGATTTCCGATAGCGCCTTGCCTTCGCCTTCAGGTACTCCACGTTGTGAGAATTGGACTCGACATCCAGGGAAGCGCATTCCCGAACCGTGATTCCCGCATTTTCCAGGGAAATGCGTTTCGCCGGATTCTCGGACAGAAGACGAATTTCCGGATATCCCAAGTGCCGCAGTATCTGCGATGCGACTTCAAAGTCCCTGTCGTCTTCCTCGAAACCCAATCGCCGGTTCGCTTCATACGTATCGAAACCCTGATCCTGAAGCGCGTAGGCCCGCATCTTGTTCGAAAAGCCGATCCCTCTTCCTTCCTGCTGCAATACGATCAGAATCCCGCCTCCTTCCACGTTCATCGCTCGAATCGCGTGGGTCAATTGTGCGCCGCAATCGCAACGGAGCGATCCGAGAAGATCTCCCGTGTAACACGAAGAATGCACTCGTACGAGCGGCGCGACGTCCCGCCGGGGTGGCCCAATTTCCAGTGCGAAGTGTTCGTCTCCAGTCCCCGGATCCCGAAATATGGTAACCCGCGAGTTTTCCGCCCCTTCGATCGGCAAACTTGCAACCGTCGCGGGTTCCAGAAGGTGTGGGGCCGGCGGCTTTCGCGCCAGGTTCGTGGGAAAGCGAGCGCAGGCGCTGGTCCATGCCGGCGGCTTTGGTGCAACTTCAGAAATCACCGCCGCCGGCAGCAGGCCAGCGTCCCGCATGAAGGACAGGGCCGCCCGGGCCGGTTCGGGGTCGCCTCCTCGCCTCGATTCAAACGGCCCTTTCATTGGCAGAACCAGATCGCGAGAGGGATCGGCAATATCGGCGACATCCGAGGCGCTTGCCGTGGGGCTCAGTGCGATTCGCGCCAGGTCGCCGTCATTTGCGCGCACGCGCAGCGTATCCGCACGATGGCGCGAAATCACCAGATCCAGACCGCCGGAACCTGCATCGCGCATGGCGGAAAGCCAACGATCCTCCGCCACGGCCGCCGCCATCGCAAGCACGGGCGCACCTTTCAAGTCATCCAGAACGATCGGCAGTCCGAGCCGCAATTCGGCTCGTGCGCGCGCCCGATGATCGGACTCCCGAAATGTCTCCATTGATCAACCTCTTTTCGGTGGCGTCAACACTATATCCCGCAATCAAGAAGTTGATCCGAAGCGAAACTTTCGTTACTCGAAAGCCTGGGGAGGAACGCTGCTTGCCGGTATCGAGCCGCATACTTGTTACCGTCCGGAATGCGGAGTTCCGACGCGCCCTGGTGGAGCAACTTCGAATCACCCCGGATCTCGTGGCGACGGGTCGAACCCCGGATCCGGCGAATCCGTCATCTCAACTCGCCGATCTTGTGCTTACCGACCTGGACAATGTTCCTTCGAAGGGAGCGAACAGCACCCCCTTTCTCGCACTGGGCTCGCCGCCACCGCCGAAGGGAATGGACCCGCAGAATTTTGTCGCAACTCCGGTACGTTTCGTCGATCTGCTCACCCGGATCCGGGCGGCAATCCGGGAGTTGAACGCCAACAACCTGTTCTTTCGCATTGGACCGGTGGAGTTTCACGCGGGAAAAAGCGTCCTCCTCGGGGCCGATGGCCGTACGCATTCGCTTACTGACAAAGAGCGTGACGCGCTTTCGTACATCTGCAGGGCAGGAAACCGGTCCGTGCCCCGGTCCGAATTGCTCGGCATCGTCTGGGGATATGCCGCCACCGTCGAAACGCACACGGTAGAGACCCATATTTCCCGGCTCCGAACCATTCTGCGCGAAGCGGGAACGCCAAACGTCCTGACCGCCGAGAAAGGATGCTACCGGCTCGTACCCGAAGCCACGATAACAAAGCCGGATCACGTCGCGTCGATCACGTAATCTGTCCGGAAACCAGGCGCCGGCCGAGGCCATTCAACGCAGGATGGAAAGCAATTTCTACGCCGAGGCGACGCTCGCCAGTTCCTCCTCCAGAGGATGCTTCAGGCGCGAAACCATTTCCTTCGGGCAGACCTGCCAGAAGCGCTCCCGCACCCGGTCCCAGTCGCGCATCACGTCTTCCGCCCGGGGCGAACCGGTCAGCCTCCGGTGGGAATCCACGAGCCTCTTCAACTGCTCTTCCCAGTGCGACGACCTGACGCGGACGGCGACAACCGAATCCCCGTTCAGGCGGTCGACGAAATTCTCGTCTTCATCCAAGACGAATGCCATGCCGCCGGTCATTCCGGCTGCGAAGTTGTCGCCAACCGCGCCGAGCAACACCACCGTGCCGCCAGTCATGTACTCGCATCCATTGGCGCCACAGCCTTCGACGACCGCTTCGGCGCCGGAATTACGCACCGCGAAGCGCTCACCTGCCTGACCGTTCGCGAAGAGCCGGCCTGCGGTCGCGCCATAGAGCACGGTATTCCCGATGATTGCGTTCTCATGCTGAACCAGGACTGAGTCCAGTGGCGGACGCAGGATCAGGGTTCCTCCCGACAATCCCTTGCCGACATAATCGTTCGCGTCGCCCATTACTTCGATGCGCAACCCTTGCGCGGCAAATGCGCCAAGCGATTGACCGGCCGACCCGTTCAGGCGCAGCGTCAAGTGACCTTCCTGAAGCGCGCGATCCTTGCCAAACCGCCGCACAATGTGGGCGGAGACGCGGGTTCCGACTGCGCGCTGTGTATTCCGCACCGTATAGGAAAGCTCCATCTTGTTTCCGTCGCGGAAGAACGCGTGCGCGTCGCGCACGATGTCGCCATCCAGAGTATCGGGCACTTCCACGCGCCCGTTGGTTCGGGAGCGCCGGAGTTGCGAAGCGCCAGGTTCTTCCACCCGGGCGAGCAGCGGATTCAGGTCAAGGTCGTCGAGATGCGGCGCGCCCCGGCTTACCTGGGCCAACAGGTCCGTGCGGCCAACAATTTCGTCGATGGACCGGACTCCGATCGATGCGAGAACTTCCCGCACTTCACCGGCCAGCAGGGAAAAGAACGTGACGACTTTTTCCGGAGAGCCCGTAAATTTCTCTCGCAGGCGAGGATCCTGCGTGCATACGCCGACCGGGCAGGTATTCGAGTGGCATTGCCGGACCATGATGCAGCCCATGGACACCAACGCCGCGGTGCCGACGCCGTACTCCTCTGCGCCCATCATCGCCGCCATTACGACATCGCGGCCGGTACGGATCGAACCGTCCGTGCGCAAGATCACGCGTTCCCGGAGCCCGTTCAGGGTGAGAACCTGATGCGCCTCGGTGAGGCCCATTTCCCATGGCAGGCCGGCATACTTGATTGAGGTCTGGGGCGAAGCGCCGGTTCCGCCGTTATGGCCCGCGATCAGGATGATGTCCGCCTTTGCTTTCGTGACGCCTGCGGCGATGGTTCCGACGCCGGTCGATGCGACCAGCTTGACGGTGACCTTTGCATCGGGATTCGCCTGTTTCAGGTCATAGATTAACTGGGCGAGGTCCTCGATCGAGTAGATGTCGTGATGGGGTGGCGGAGAAATCAGCATCACGCCCGGCGTTGAGTGTCGCAAACGCGCGATGGTTTCAGTCACCTTGAAGCCCGGAAGCTGTCCTCCTTCGCCGGGCTTTGCGCCCTGCGCAATCTTGATCTCGAGCTCGTCACAGGCATTGAGGTATTCCATGGTGACACCGAATCGACCGGACGCCACCTGTTTGATTCTGGCGGCGCGGTTTTCGCCGTCATGAGATTGCAGGGTCTTTTCCAGATCCTCGCCGCCTTCGCCGGAATCGGACTTTGCCCCGATCCGGTTCATCGCGATGTTCAGGGTCTCATGCGCCTCCGGGCTCAGCGCACCGAGCGACATGCCCGGAGTGACGAAGCGACGGCGAATTGACGTAACCGGCTCCACTTCATCGAGGGGAACCGGATCTCCGCCCGGACGGAAATCGAGTAGGTCGCGCAATTGGATCGGAGGGAGGTCCTGCATTGCCTGCGAAAACTGCCGCCAGAGCTCGGCGCTCCCCTGCGCGCACGCGGTCTGCATGATGTGCATGTTGCTTGCATCCCAGGCATGCACTTCGCCGCTTGCGCGGGCCCGGTAGATGCCGCCGATCGGCAGGACGGAAACGCCTTCCTGAAATGCCTTCTCATGCAGGGCCAGCGCGTTTCGCTCAATGCCGGAAAGGCCAATGCCGGAAATCCGGCTCACCATTCCGGGAAAGTACTCCGCCACCAGTGCCCGGGAGAGGCCGACTGCTTCAAAATTGCACCCGCCACGGTACGACGAAATCACGGAGATCCCCATCTTCGACATGGTCTTGAGCAGTCCCTGCTCGACGGCTTCGCGATACCGCTCCTGGCAATCCCGGAGTGAACGGTCGCCGAAGAGCCCGCGCCGGTGCCGGTCCGCGATGCTCTCCTGAGCGAGATATGCATTGACCGTCGTAGCGCCGCAACCGATGAGCACGGCGAAGTAGTGCGGATCCAGGCATTCCGCCGAGCGCACGCTTATGGAACAGAAGGTGCGGAGCCCCTGGCGGACCAGCCAGCTATGAACGGCGCTGGTCGCAAGAATCATGGGAATCGCGGCGCGCTCGGCCGTGACGCCTTCATCGGAAAATATGAGGTTGCTCACACCTGCCCGGACCGCCTCTTCGGCATTTAGCCGCAGGTTGTCGAGCGCGGTCCGGAGCGGCTCCGGCCCGTCCCCTTTTCCGAACAGGCAATCCAGTTCTCGCAAGCCGCCGCCAAACGCGTTCCGCAGTTTTTCAAACTGCCCGTTCAGAAGTACGGGGCTATCGAGCAACAGGTTCTCGGTCTGCGACGCCCCTTCGTCCAGAACGTTCTTGAGGTTTCCGAAGCGGGTGTTCAGGCTCATCACCCGGTGTTCCCGAAGGGGATCGATTGGCGGGTTGGTCACTTGGGAGAAATTCTGCCTGAAGAAATGGCTGAGCGGCCTTCGGCGATCCGACAATACGGAAAGCGGAGTATCGTCTCCCATCGAGCCGACCGGTTCCTTGGCGTCCTCCACCATCGGATGCAGGATCATTTCGAGTTCCTCAATGGAATATCCGGCCGCGATCTGGCGCCGCCGAAGGTCATCCCCCTTCAGCACCGGGCGCTCGTCCGCCTGGCGGACAGTCGATCCGAGATCGACGATCCTGCGCGTCCATTCGTGGAACGGATGCGCCTCGGCAAGCGCATCCTTGATTTCCTGGTCATGGCGAAGTTCGCCGCGGACGAGATCGACGCCGATCATCTGTCCGGGCCCGAGCCGTCCTTTCTCGCGAATGCTCGAGGGGGGAACGGAGACCATGCCGGTTTCCGAACCGGCAATCACAAGTCCTTCATCCGTGACAGAATATCGCATGGGGCGAAGTCCGTTCCGGTCCATTCCCGCGAGCACCGTGACGCCATCCGTCGCGACCAAGGCGGCCGGTCCATCCCAGGGTTCCATGATGGAGTTCGCGTAGCTGTAGAGTTCCCGCCAGGAGGCCGGCATCACGGTCGCCTTTTTCGACCAGGCTTCCGGCACCAGCAGCGTCTTCGCCATCGCCGCCTGGCGCCCAGCCCGCACCAGCACTTCAAATACGGCGTCCAACGCCCCCGAATCCGAGACGCCGTCGGGGATGAGCGGCTTGATGTCCTCCGCATGTTTCCCGAAATGTTCGTGAGCGAGCCGGATCTCGTGGGAGCGCATCCAATTGGCGTTGCCGCGAAGCGTGTTGATCTCGCCGTTATGCGCGAGGGTGCGGAATGGCTGGGCCAACCACCATTGGGGGAATGTATTGGTGGAATACCGCTGATGGTAAAGAACGTAGGTGGAGATGAACCGCGGATCCTGCAAATCCGGATAGAATGCCGCGACCTGTTCGGCGAGCATCATACCCTTGTAGACGATCGACTGGCAGGAGAGCGAGCAGAGATAGAATCCCGCAATGCGGGCGGCGATCGCCCTTCGCTCGATCCGCCGGCGAACGACATAGAGTTCCCGTTCGAACGCTTCGTCCGAAGTCTCACGCGGAGAAGCAATCATGATTTGCGCGATTTCGGGGCGGGTTGCATTGGCCTTCTCCCCGAGAACCGATACGTCCACCGGCACGTGGCGCCAACCGTAGAGTGAATACCCGAATGCCAGCATTTCAGATTCGATGATGGCGCGGCAGGTCTCCTGCGCCGCGAAGTCCGACCGCGGAAGGAAGATCTGGCCGACGGCCAAGCGCCCCAAGTCCGGCTCGTGACCGGTCTTGCGGATTTCATCGTCGAAGAACGCATGCGGGATCTGGAGGTGCAGTCCGGCTCCGTCGCCGGTCTTTCCGTCCGCGTCGACCGCGCCCCGGTGCCAAACGTTGCAGAGGGCTTCGATGCCTTTGTCGACCACATCGCGGCTGGGTACGGTGTTCAACGTTGCGACGAAACCGACGCCACAGGCGTCGTGCTCGGCCTCGGGAAGGTACATGCCTTCCCTGGCGAGCCGCTCCCTTTGCGCAGCATGTCGGACCGCCCAGTCCGTGCCGTACATGGCGGGTTCCCGGCTCATGCCGCGAGTCTCTCGGTCGCGGCGGACATCAGCCGCTGGTGGATCGCCAACGCCGCGTCACGCCCGTCGCGAATGGCCCAGACCACGAGCGACGCGCCTCGAACGATGTCGCCGGCCGCGTAGACGCCGTCAAGGCTTGTGGCGCCCGTACGAAAATCTGTGCGCACCGTTCCCCAATTGGTGAGTTCCGGCGCGTCATCGCCCCACATCGATGCAAAGTCCTCGGGGTCGAACCCCAAAGCCTTGATGACGAGATCGGAACCCAGATCGAATTCGGATCCCTTGATTTCCTCCGGCGCCCCCCGCCCGGTCAGGTCCGGGCCGCCGAGGCGGACGCGCATGCCCCGCACGCCGCGAACGGTTCCGTTCCCGCGGAACGCTTTCGGGACCGACAGCCATTCGAAGTGTACGCCTTCTTCTTCCGAGTGCGCGACCTCTCTTCGCGAACCCGGCATGTTGGCGCGGTTCCGGCGGTACAGGCACCGAACGGACTGCGCGCCCTGGCGAACCGCGGTGCGGACACAATCCATGGCGGTATCGCCACCTCCAATCACGATCACATCACGGCCGCGCGCGTTCAGAGTTCCGTTGTCGAATGCGGGCACCGCATCCCCGAATCCCTTTCGATTGGAAGACGTCAGGTAGTCGATCGCCTGCACGATTCCGCCGAGTCCAGCGCCGGGCCCGCCGAGGTCGCGAGCCCGGTACACACCGGTGGCGAGAAGAACGGCGTGGTGCGACTGTCGCAGTTCGCCGAGGGAAACCGCCGAGCCGACCTCGCAGTTGAGTTCGAAACCTGTCCCCCCCTCTTCGATTTGACGAACGCGGCGCATGACCGTGTCTTTTTCGAGTTTGAAGTTTGGGATGCCATAGGTAAGCAGCCCGCCCGCACGGTCGTTCCGGTCATACACGGTTGCCTGGTATCCCTTCCGCCGCAGGAAATCCGCGGCGGCGAGTCCGGCGGGGCCAGCTCCGACGATTCCGACGGATTCCGGACGCTCGAATTTCGGTCTCGCCGGTTTGACCCAACCTTCCTTCCACGCGTGCTCGGTGATGTACCGCTCCACCGCTCCGATCGTCACGGTGCCGTGTCCGGCTTGCTCGATCACGCAGTTGCCTTCGCAAAGGCGGTCTTGCGGGCAGATCCGCCCGCAGATTTCGGGAAAGGTGTTGGTGGCCTGGCTCAGTTCATAGGCCTCTTCCATGCGTCCTTCGGCGGTAAGCTTCAGCCAGTCCGGGATGTTGTTGTGGAGAGGACAGTGCGCCTGACAAACGGGTACCCCGCATTGCGAGCATCGCGCGGCCTGCTCCCCCGCCCGCGCCGACGCGTAATCGCCGTAGATTTCGTCGAAATCCACCCGCCGATCTTCCGGCGCACGCTTTTCCGGCATGGCGCCATCGACATCGACAAAGGCGAGCATTTTGTTTGACATGCAGGAGCCCCGTTTCGAATCGGCGGTCTCGAAGGTATGCGACCCATTCGCACGCTAAAGCCGGAGCACCCCGAAAAAAGACAGCTATTATGTCTTTCTTACGCGCCATCCGCCAGGATAAGCGGCGGATTGAGAGATTCTACTGAAGTTCTGGCAGCATACAAGACACTATTATTGTCATATTTTTCAGGATTCTCGGCCTCTCCATACAAATGCTGTTCAATTTCCATTCCGGACTCGGCCATGAATCGCGTTGCTCTCAAGACCGTTTCGAGGCTTGCGCCTGATTGGCGGGACAAGGTTCGGGGGTTGCGCGCTTCATTTGATGAACGGAAGCGCGCGAGTCGGCCTTTGTCCAGAATTGTTGCAGCGGTCACGTGAAGCCGAATTTTGGATTGCCGGCCTTCCGCTGGTGATCGTTCGTTCTTCGCATACCTCGCCGTCCGCGGGAACGCGCACGCCACGTTCTCGGGCAATGCCGACACCAAGGCGGCACCCGGGGCGCAAGCGCATCGCCGAGTGCTTCGACCGGCCCGGCAGAGGAAACGGCCCATCATCGCCGGCGTTCCGCTGGTTTCGTGTTTTCCGAACTGCTTCGCCCCGCGCCATTTCAACGAAACGGTTTTCGGTTTTTTCATTGGCGCGATCAGCGCCACCGCCAAATCGACGTATTTGCCGAAAGCGTAAACAGCATGGCTGCCATTAAATTCAAGGCGTCCACCTCGGTGAGCCGCCAAGACTTCAAGCACCTGGAGTGGTTCGCCCGGGAAGGTCCAGGAAAAACCCGAAATCTGACTTCCATGATCTACTATTCGGGCGAACGGAAATCGAATTTTGGTGATCGCCTGAATGCGTTGCCTGTGAGTTGCTAGTGGGAACGGAAGAGACATATTCCGGAATCGCAGGCATCCGTCGCTAGAAGGAGAGACGCATTTGAATGCGGGCACTCGCATAGACGATACGGCGAAAGCGTCAACGGTTCGAAATCGCGAAGTGTCCACGAACCGCCAACCACGGGATGCTACGGCAGGCTCGGGCTACTGGCGGGAATCAAGTCCGGGAAATATCTTGTTGTTCGCGAGACCTCCTGCTCGAAATCTCTTGGCGCTCCCGAACGACAAGTTGTAGCGAGTTGCCTGTGAACACCAGCATCGGCCCAAGCGAAATTCACACTCGTATGCGTCAAATGAGCGCAATATTGCCGCCATATGACGCTCGGTGTCTTGGAAATTGGGCGATGAACATGAACCTGCAAGCTTACGCAGATCCAAGAGGTTTGCCCGCAAGCAAAGCTACGCGGGTGGCAGGACTCCTGGCAATCGACAGAGAGGAAATCGTGAGTGACGTGCAACTTGCACGGTGTGTTTCGAGTGGCTTGCTTTCCCGGGCAGCCATCGCCTTGGCCGAAATCCTCGGAAGAAACCGTGTCGTCGGACCCGTGGTTTCCGAGGCAACGCTCCGGCGTGTTCGGAAGGCCAACAGGCCAATGTCAAGGGAGCATAGCGAACCCAAGTCCGCGAGCTACGGCTATGGAACGGGGTCTGAGGAGATTTTGGCGCGAATTGCGCGGACAAGCCGGGTGATTCGTATTCCGTCGCCCCGGGCGATCGCCGGGGCGTAACGGATCGAGAGTTTGCGCAGAATTTCGGTGGCGCGCCCCGTTTCCGGTCACGGTTCGACGGCGGCTCGGATTTGCCGGCGGTTGCAGCGGGGAGCTCCCGGCGTCAGCCGGGAGCGGAGCATCCGGAAAGGCGTTCCAGGGCGGCGCGAAGTTCTTCGGTTCCGGCTTGCCGCAACACCAGGATCCATCTCCGCGCGTGCCAGACCAGGCGCGCGGCGTGGACCGGGATCACCGCCCGCAGCCGTTTCCAGTGGGCCCGGCGCAAGTCGGCTTCGAGGGCGCTATGGCCGAGCCAGGCGTGGACGTTCAACGCCGGGATGGCGTCGTACTTGGTTCATTAGCGCCTCGGAATGCACCGCCGAAATCACCAAGCCGACCACCCCCAAGCGCCGGGCGCCGCCGGCCTCGGGCCGGGTCTCCGGACGGTTGCAGAGCCGGATCACTGTCAAATCGCGTTCAATATTGACCCATCTTCCGGGGCTTTTTCTTCCCAGTAGAATTGTTTGACCGTTTTTCCGGAATCTTCGGACCGGAGTCTTGCAAGAGGCGTTTGCGCTTTAGCCAATTTTTTTGTTCGGGCAGCATTTCGTGGGGTGGCTGGCAGGGTCAGCATCGACTTTTTGCTGCTTTCCGGCGGCGCCGCGGCGCCAGGGTCGGCTTGAGTTCGGCGGCATTCTGGCGAACAAGGCCGTTTTGTCGGTCGCGAGCCCCGCGGGCGCAATCGGGGCGCGGCCCGGATTTTCTGCCGGGCGGTTTCGGCGGCGATGCGGTGGGGAACCCTATCCGGTGTCGTGGACCGGTATGGCGCCAACCAGGGATCGCATTTGTTGCTTGCGGCCAGCGCGGAGATGGCCGAGCGCCAGGGCCATCATCACCGCCATCGCGAGGCCGACCCGGGCGGTCATCTTCGCCTTGTCGCGAATGCTGTGACGCTCGAAACGGAAGCCATTATGGCTACAGCGCAAACGCCTCAACATAGCGTCAATCGCGCACGCTCCGGACTGCGGGGGGAGGGGCGAGGTGGCCTTTCTAGAGACCCAGATGTTTTATTTCCAGCCCGCCCCAGTGCTCCTTCAGGTACTCGGCGACGAGCCGCCGGTGACAATGGTGCGGCTTGTCCTCGCTACAAAGCAGACAACCATTGTTCACGAGATCCCTTGACAGGGTAGATTCGATCCGTCGCGCCTTCATCAGGCCAATGAACCGGGTCTCGTAGATGTCCCAGCAGATTCGCCCCTGTCGGTAGTCGTTCAACAATTCCTTCGTGGGAGCGAGGCTCGGCACGTGGATATAGTCCACACCGCAAAGTTTGCGCGCGAATCAGGCGAGATCGTCCTTTTTGGCGAATCCAGCAAGCTGCGACCCGTTGTGGAGCCTCACATCCACGATGCGGGCGGCGCCCGACTCGCGCAGGAGTTCGAAGAACCGCTGTGCGGACTTTTTGGTGAAGCCTATGGTCGATACCTTCATCGGTTTTTCTGCTTCGGTACGTCAGGGGCTTGTTCGATGGCATGGCCAACACGCTCGGCCTGATAAGCAATCGCTTCCGCGATAAGTTCCCCGCGTGGTCTGTGTCGGCGGAACAAATCGTCATCGGCCTCAAGATTGAATTCGGCGAGCAGTCGGGTCATTGCGCTCGCGTGCGATTCAAGCCGTCCGTCGGGCAAGATGTGCGCGACATCGACTCCACGCTCGTCGAGTTTGTGTCCGATGAGAAGCGTCCGATGGCAGTGAAGCGGTTCCTTCTCCGCGCACATCAACGCAACGCGGTACTCCTCCGCGCCGCGCACGACCCTCTTGAGGCCATCGTGGAAGCTCGGCGTGCGTGCAAGACGGTCGTACCGGACGCGGCCGTGTTCGTAACAGGATTTATCGTCAGACCGCCCGCCCAACTCGCGGCCGAGATACACGTATTTGATGCCAGAAGCCTCGAGCTCCTGGGTGAACTGCTCGCGGTTGAAATGGGGATTGAAGCGACTATACGGCGCAGAACGCACGTCCGCAAGGGCAGTCACGCGGTGCCGGGTCAGGAGTTCGAGAAAGATTTCCATCGTATGGTTGGAGTGACCGATCGTAAGGATCGTGCTTGTATTTCTGTCCACGCTACTACTGCCCATCAGGTTCGACGATAGCCGCGATGAGTTTGTAGATGGCGTCTTGGTACGGCTCCCCAAGACTTATGGTGAGGTGGCACTCGCCGATCCGATAGGTCCCGTTGAGCTTCGCAAGGTGCCGCCTTTCGTAGATGGGGTCGGTGACCCAGAACGTGTAGTTTTGGCCCGCATGGACGAACCGGCCCTGCACGCGCCGCTTGGAATTTCCGAATGCCTCGCCGGGCGCAAATACCTCAAGCACGAGTTCTTCGACCCCGATCAACCACAAGGAGCCGGATGTCTCGCCTGTCGCCTCAATAGCAATCTTATCATTGCGACCGTGATAGGTGCTATGGCCGTCAACCCAGAGGGGCTCAACCGGGTCAGCGAGTGCGGGAATCTCGAACGGTGAACAGGACCCGACCTTCTTCCAATAGTATTCCGGGTCGAAGCGTTTCACAGCGTTCAGATTCTCTTCACCCCAGGAATCCCCTGAATACGCCGTCAAACCGGCGAAGTTCGCCCGGCCGGCGGCATTTCCACCCCACGCCGCCCGTGCTCCGGAATTCAGAGAGTCGCATTATTTTTCAGCCGGATACGAGACAATTCCCTAGTGTTTGTGTCCGTCATGTGCTAGAATAGGTGTGAATAAAACAACCCCGGTTCCACGGAGGGAACGACATGACGGCCTCAAGCAACCTACTCTTTTCCTGGGCGGATGTCGAACGGCGCCCCGAACTCCGGCGCCTGCAACGGGTGCTGGATACGATGCCGGACGGCGACATCCTGAACGCTCTCGAAGCGCGGCGCGGGCACGGGCGCGACGATGATCCGGTGGTGGCGATGTGGCGGGCGATGCTGGCCGGCATTGTCTTCCAGCACGAATCCGCGCAATCGCTGCTGCGCGAGCTGCAGCGCAATCCGGCGCTGCTCGCACTCTGCGGATTTCCGGCGCTTCCCCGGCAGAGCGCGCCGAAGCGGGTGGTGTCGGAGGCGGGCGGCTCGACGGTGATCTACCTTCCGCAGCCGCTGCGCGATCCGGCGCCGGACGCCTGCAACTTCAGCCGGTTCCTGCGGGTGGTGGTGGAACTGGAGGAGGAGCAGGGGATGATCGCCGCCATGATCCGGACGATGCGGGAGCAACTGATGGAGGAAGCGGACGATTTCGGCGAATTCCTCGGCTATGACGGCAAGGCGATGGAGAGCCATTCGACGGGCGCCAGGAACCGGGTCACGGGCAAGACCTCGGATGCGGACGCGGATTGGGGCAAGCACGAGACGCACGGGATCCACGCCAAGACCGGCAAGCCCTGGAAGAAGATCAAGAGCTGGTTCGGTTACCGCGTCCATACGATTGCCGACACGCAGTACGAAATCCCGGTGGCGGCCAGCGTGACCCGGGCTTCGGTGTCGGAAGTCAAGGAACTGGAGCGGCTTTCGGAGCGGCTCTTCGAGGAGACCCCGGCCCTGGCGGAGCGCTGCAAGGAGTTCAGCGCCGACCGCGGCCTCGACAGCGGCCCGCTGAAAGCCACGCTCTGGGACCAGCACCGGATCCGCCCGCTGATCGACAGCCGGGCGCTGTGGAGCGCCGAAAAGAAGCAAGCGGGCTACGACCCGACCAAGCCGATTTCGCGTCCGCTCTTCCGGGATCGCAACGACTGCATTCACCATACCGAGAGAGGGGAAGTGATCTGCAAGTGCCCGGCCACCGGAACCGAGCGCCCGATGGCGTTCCAGGGGTTCGAGGCCGACCGCTCGACGCTCAAATGCCGTTGCCCGGCCGCCGCCTGCGGCTTCGCATGCGAGGGACGGGACGACTGCCACAAATGCGCCGGCTGCAAGGCGGGGGCGTTCGGCCGGGTGGTCCGCATCGACCTGGAGAAGCACAACCGCCGCATCTTCACTCCGACCCGGCAGGGCAGCCCCTCTTGGCGGCGCGGATCCAATCGCCGGAGCGCGATGGAGCGCATCTACAGCCGCCTCGACAATGGCTTCCGGTTCGAGCGCCACACCATTCGCGGCGAGCCGAAGATGACCGCCCGGGTCGTCCTCGCGATGGCGGTCATGTTGGCCCTGGCGCTCGGCCATCTCCGCGCTGGCCGCAAGCAACAAATGCGATCCCTGGTTGGCGCCATACCGGTCCACGACAGCGCATAGAGTTCCCCACTGCATCGCCGCCGAAACCGCTCGGCAGCGAAACCGGGCCGCGCCCCGCTTCCGCCGAACTCAAGCCGACCCTGGCGCCTCGGCGCCGCCGGAAGGCAGCAAAAGGTCGATGCCGACCCCGCCAGCTACCTCACGAAAGGCTGCCCGAACAAAAAAATTGGCTACAGCGCAAACGCCTCTTTCTTGAGTCTTGATGAGCGTATCTCGCAAGTCGACGTTGATACCCACATCATCCTCTCGGTGATGATCCACTGGCTGCTGGTGTCGACGAAGCAATCCTTGCTCGCCCAAGAATGCACAGTTCCTGGAAAAGCGTTTTCTACGCGCTGAGCATCCACTGGGCGGTCACCGTGGTGCTGCTCACCGCCGACGGCGCCAAAATCCGGGTCCGGCGGCCGACCGCTCCGGAGCCGGATTATCTCGAGAAATACAAGCGGCAGTAGCCGCCTCTCGCAAATTCCCAAATCGATCAGGCCATCCACCCGATAAGCTCGCGACGGCCAACCCAAGAAAACTTGGCAGCACGATACAGGCACGACGCGACGCTTCATCCGCACACAGTATGTCCCTGCATATCGGCGCCACCCGCAATGCAATTCGCGCCGCCAGCACACAAGCGAACTCGGACGGCTTGTCCTTCAGCCTTGTGGCAAGACTGTTCGCATCAGATTCTCAGTCGTGGAAGGGTCTGCATCCCAGTTGGCCAACTCGCCAGAAACGTCAACCCGGATTCGCCATAACCGCTTCGCCACCACGTCTCACGTCAACATGGAGCGTGACCCGCAGGCCGCTATCCAGGGCGGCCAGCATCTTCATCAGCCGGTCCAGCGTAAACCGCCCCAGGTCCGCGTTGCGAATGCGCGAAAAGTCCGCCGCAGCGAAGCGGGTCAGTTCCGCGGCTTTTCTCACCGAAAGCCCACGGTCGTCCAGCAACGCGATGATGCGGGCAGCGACAATCGCCTTGGCCTGTTTCAAATCCGCGTGCGGGTCGTCGAGGTCACGAAACACATTGCCGCTTCCCTCAATCAGTTCGAATTCGCTTTCGCTCATGGCACGAGCTCCCTTTTCAGTCGCCCCAGCCGGTCCCTCACCAGATCGACCTCGGCCTTCGGGGTCTTGATCCCCGTTTTCGATTTCTTCCTGAACGCATGCACCACCCATACTTGTCCGGCCATATTCGTCACGTAGACGACGCGCCAGGCATCGGTCCGGTACCGCACGGCGATCTCCATGACACTTGGCCCAAAACCCTTCAGCGGCTTCACGATGTCCGCCTTGCCGCCTGCAGCGGCAATGGTGAGTGCCGTGTTAACGCGGTCCCGCACAACCACAGGGAAAGTCTCGAAGGCCTTTCGCGCAGCCCTGATCCAACCAATGGGTCTCGTGTCGTAGTTCGTATCGTATGTTGTCATTCATGACTACATCTGTCAAGCAAGCCGAGCCAGCCGAGGGGCTGCGAAACAATGCGTTCCCAACCCGGAAACGGCTGCCGTACCACGCTTGGAACCAAGGCGCAAAGAGGGACACATCTCGCGTCACGCCGAACCGAACCCGATCGCCGCCGATTCGGATGACCTCCGCTATTTCATTCCCCGATGGAAAATCGGAAAAATGCTCGGTCACACGCAGATCCAAACTACGGCCCGTCATGCGCATCTGGCACGCGACACCTTAAAAGCGTCAGCCGCTCGCATCGGCGGCAGCGGTGATTACGACTCTTGATATTAATCGACTATCTGGTTTTCCTTACGCACCCTTGTCGGGTACGACCTTTGCCACTCCCAGGTATTTCAGTGCCGCTATTCTGGAAAGTGGCGAGAGCGCGTGCGAACCCGTTGTTATCCATCGTGTCGGATGAAATACTGATATCGCCACCGTGATGTCATGCATCATGCCGGTACCTGTGCTGTGATGAAGTCAAATCATCGTCTGAAAATATCAATGGGCAAGGCAGCAACCAAACCTCGCATTCGCAACTCGAAAAAAGGAACAGCGACATCTGAATGAACGACTACGTGGATTTGGCACCGGCTAGCGAGAAACCGCGAGCGACTCTGAGAGCGATGCTCAAACATTCTGCAACGCCGGTCAGTGGACTCATGGGTGTTGGGTGACCCACGTAAGCTTATGTGATGACCTGCTCAAACACCAAGAGATGTCTCTTGAGTGTTTCGTGGACACGCCTCATGGGCGTTGTCTCGACCGTATCCGCGCAATTGGCCACGAGTACTTTATCCTCCAAGTCACACCATGCCCGGCCGCCTTGCTCCCGACTGAATTGACCTGTTTTCCAGCCGAGATGCGCCATATCGTCTCCGCTTGCCTTCCACATGCTCATTGCATCGACCGCCTCATCCACCACATGTTGGGGCACCGGTGCATTCGTGGCTCCGCATCGATGTAAGTCCGACTTTCGATTTTCCAACGGTTTGTTGTGACATTTGATGCTCGATGCCGCAAAATGGCCTCGATGTCGCCATTGGTGGTGCCTACGGGAGGAGATCGGACGATCGAGATCGATGAGCCTGGACGCAGATTGCGCACGGCGCGTGAGGCCAGAGACCTCAGTAAACTATTGGTGGCTAATGCGCTTGACCTGCCGCGAACCGTAGTTACCCGGTTGGAGGCCGGCAATCGCTCGGTTTCGACGCTGGAGCTATCGAGGCTTTCCGGATTCTACTTCGGCCTGTCGCAGCCTTCCTGCAGGATGGCGCGCGGGACGAGGACGGGGACGTGTTGGTGGCTTTGCATCGCGTGGCGCCCGGACTGGAACGGGATCCGGCCACGCACGAACAAGTGGCCCGCTGTGTCAGCCAGTGCCGCGAGAGCGTGACGCTTGAGCGTCTGCTCGGCGCTGAGCCCTGGTCCGGCCCGTCGAGCTACCAGACGCCATGCCACGCTCCTCGGAGGAAGCCGTGGCACAGGGCGAACAGACTGCGGAACAAGAGTGGCGCCGACCCTTGCAACACCCCACTTATGTATATGGATTTCAGATCAGGTTTGTTCCTTTCAGTGCTTGATAGGTGAGTATTGCCCATTTCAGGCGTACGTAGCCTTGCCAGACTTTTTGGGTTCCCGGCAAGGGCTGCTGTCGTCGAGCGTGAAACCCAACGATCCCTGCGAGGTCGATCACGAAAGTGCGGATATCCGGCCGATGGCCCGGCGGCGCTCGCGCCCGGGGGCCGCCCTGCGCCTTGAGCAAGGCATCCAGAACGTCGATTTCCTCCTGGCTGACGACTTCGCCGGCCGGGGTGTCGGGCTTGTCGCGGGCCATGCGTTCGAGATCGAAGACATGGCAGGCGGTGATGGCGTCGAAGACGAGACACTTGCGCAGGTCGTCGGCATGGTCGAGCCGGCGATCCTCGATGCGGGTGCCGGTCTTCAACGCCTTGAAGAAAAGCTCGATGGTCCATCGCAGCACATACCAGCGGATGGCGGTCTTCGCGGTCTCCACAAGATTGCCAACCCCGGCGGCCTCCGCTTCAGGGCGGCTTTCGGCGCCGGCGCTGTCGAGGCCTTCGGTGGTGAGCAACAGCCAGTGCAGGGCGTTCTTCCTGTTGGGCGTTTCGGTTGCCGACACCGCGAGCATGCGGACCGGCGGCTGGCCTGCGGCGGCCTGCGGCGGCGCCAGCATCACTTCGGTGGCGCGGATGTCGATGTGCACGGTGCGCTTTTTGCGGGTGCGCTTGCCCCCGCACGCGGCCAGTTCCAGCGTCTGTGTCGCCAATCGCGGCTGCCCGGCGAGGTGCTCCCACAGATCCGCTTTCCGTCCGTCCTTGAGGATCACTTGCCGCTGCGCCGAACGGCTGGCGCGCACCAGCAGCCTGGCGCCGTCGGATGCCGCCTTGCCCAGCAGTTCCCAAAAATCACCCTCTCGATCGCAGATATTGACCACCCGCGTTCCGGGGCAGACGGCGGCCAGTTCCTGTGCCCGGTCGAGGCCGCGCAACCAGCGGGCGCTCTCCTTGTCGTTGACTTCCGGATCGGGTTCCATGCCGTCGGCGGTCATGCCGCTGCGGAACGTCGCGTTCAATTCAAACAGGCCCAACGGGCGTCCGGCCAGGGTGACCGCAAGGCCGGTATGGGCGAGAATGCCGGAGGTTCCCTTGCCGCCGCCGCCCAGCCCGTCAAGGCCGCCAGTCGCCTCCAGCCCGTCATAATTGAGCGTGGTGGTGTCCTGGATGGCGAGAACCGTCGGTTCCAGCCGGCAACGCTCGACCAGCATCTCCCGGTGCGGCTCCAGGATGTGTTCCATGCTCACCTTCTCGTTCGACAGCAAGCGATAGGCCGCCTTCTGCTCCGCCCGGGCCGGAAAGATCACCGGAAGCGACTCGCCGAGATGCCGCAGCCACGCCCGGCCCATGCGCACAATCCGGTCCCGAATCCGGCCATCGGTATGGGTGCTGCGGCCATACTCCCGGCAGGCCCAATCCGTGTCTGCGTCCAGGTACAGGGAAGGAGCCGTGCCGATCGTCCGCTTCGGCGCCCGGCGCAACGCTTCGCGCCAGCCGGCCGACAGCGGCTTCATCCAGACGCTTCGTCTTACCCCCGGCGCCTCGCCGGCGCAATCCGGCCGCCGTCCCTCGGTGCGCTGCGGACAGCAGCGCCACCGCGCCGCCCGATAACAACGACCGGAATAGCCGGGGCTGATATAGGTGAAGGCCATCACCGGCCGCACCGCGTACGCCGCTTGCCAGTCTTCGGCCAACCGATCGCTCGCCATCCGCAACACCCGGGAAGCGAGGCCGTGCACCCGCACCCCCGGAAGAATCAGGAACCGGTGATTGCAGACCACCCGCGGCAGGTTGGCGGCTCGCGCATCCGGCGACCAGCCGATGAAGGCGTCGCGCGCCTGCTGATGCCAGCCCGCCGACGAAAACCCGATGCCGCCGAGGCAGCCATGCGTCGCCGACCGGATCCAATACCGCAACTGACCGCCCGGAGCCCGCGCCCAGCCCTGCGGATGATGCGTCTCCATCATCGACTCCCACCGCCGCCGATCCGCATCTCCGCCCAACGGCTCCAGCGTCAGCTCGCCACAAGCCCGCAACGAACACCGAAGCGCAAGGTCCGGGAAATCCGTTGAAGGCGCCGGCCGCCGCGCGTCCGCCTCGAAATTCGGCGCCGACCGCGCCGCCGGCAAAGCCAGCCCAAGCTTCGACGCAAGAACCGGCAACGCCTTCGCCGCCGCCGATACGCACAACTGCCCGCAGCGATTGCGCCAGTCTTCATGCACGCACAACGAATGCGTCAGAACATTCCGCGTGATACCCTCTTCCCGGAGCGCACCCTGCAGCCACTCGATGGTCGCGGAACGAAACTGATGAAGACCAACCTGCATGCCCTCCATATAGACACATCAAAACGCTAATACAAGTGAGGATCCTTGAAAGGCGCCGACCCGGTGTCGGCAACGCACCGATCTCCAATGTCTCCGAACTGATCGCGTCCCTGAGGATCTGGGCATCGGGCGTCGCGCTTCCCGACAAGATGTCGGGCCTGTTTTTGCGGCATCCGAGCATCGGCTCGGCGATTTTCGTGAATTCATTCCATCCGAGGGGCCGGAAGCGCTTCTCTTACGCACATGAGTACGCTCCCGCCCAGCCCGACAGGTACCGGAATATTACGATTTCCAGCTCCGACAAATCGTCCGAAATGGTGGAGAGGAGCGCGAACGCATTCGCCGCGGCTTTCCTCATGCCAAGGACTGGAATTTACGATGCGTTGCGAAGCCTCGACAAAGGACTTCCGTGCCGTCTGGAACAGACCATTTTCGACGTCACCAGTGGCAGCCATGTCGAAGCGAAACTTCGCTCGCCAGCGCGTTCGCAACGCATCACTTACAAGGACATTGCCATGCTCGCGCACCATTTCGGCGCGAGCTGTCAGGCCGCCCTGTACCGGTTGAAAAGCCTTCGTCACAATTCTTATCCGGAGTCTCGCGAGCTCCTGAAACAGAAAGATTTCGGGTGCCGGTATCTGAAGGCCCCGAGCATGTTCAGCGATGTCGGCGAACCCGAGCAGCGCCACTATCGGGACCGTGAACTCCGCAGCGAAATCGCTCATCTTGTCATCGAGGCCTATCGAAGCGAAGAGATTTTGCACGGCCGCGTTCTGGAACTGAGCACGACCCTGCGCATCGATGGCGACATTCTGCTTGTTCTTCCGGAAGTGGCGCACGGGGAGTGATCCGTCCCGTGGTGGAAGGTCAACCGGCAATCACCGTGACGGAAGCGTCGGTTCTGATGAACTTTCTCTGCATCGACTGGATGGATCTCATCACCTGATGGTTTCCATGATCCGCAAAGGCTTGCTCGACACCGCGGAGGCCGACAGCATCAAAGACGACTGAGCTACCCGGCACCGATTCCGCCTGAAACTGCGTAGCTTCCGAGATGTTTGCGTCTAGCTGACTATTACGGGCCGAAACCCATCCTCAACCGGCCTGTCGCGTACCGGCCCAGCCGGTTCCTTGTCCTTCACGGCGGGCTCCGTCTGTTTCTCGGCCGCCGCGTTCCCGCTGCCGTGCATCTTACTCATGGTCGCGTCGTCAGGATGAGCGTAGCGGTTAGTGGTTGCCGTCAAGTCATGAAGGTCTCCATGAATCAGACAAGACCAGCAAGAGAATCCGCTGACACTCCGCTGCGGGCGATTGCGCTGTCAAGAGCCTTTGCGCAGCTTAACAGACGTGGATAGTGTCAGATTGCGTCCGGCATTGTGGATCGGGAACGATGAACGAATTCTGGGTCGGTGCCGATCCCGGCGGAATGGGCAGCTTTGGTTTGGCTTGCCTTGACGCGTCCGGGGAGTTGCGTTGTGCTTCGGTTTCCTCCGTTGATGAAGCCGCCATGAGACTAGTTCCGAAGGGCAAGCCGCTCGGTTTGGGCATCGATGCGCCGATGTGGTGGTCTACGCGCAGGGGTGGCGGCCGCAAGGCGGACGAGAAGCTTCGGAAGAGATACGGCATTCCCTCCGGGACGGTGCAATCGGTAAACTCCCTCAAGGGCGCTGCGCTCGTCGGCGGGGCGATGCTTGCCTTCCGGATCCGGCAGAAGTTCCCTTGCACACGGATTACCGAATCGCACCCCAAGGCCCTGCTTTACGCGCTCAAACTCGACGGGCCGGGTTTCGCTGAACGGTTCGGAATTTCCACAGGTTGGAGCAACGAGCATGAGCAGGACGCCGCGGTTGCCGCTGTATGCGCAAGGGAGGGTTTCAAGGGGTGCTGGCCGACCGACCTCGCCTTGCAACGCTATGACTCGGAACAGGATCCGCAAAGTTACTGGCTTGCGCCGATATGCTATTTCTGGCCAGAGGCTCTGTAATACTGCGGCGCTTTCACTTGGACCTACGGTGTGGAGTTTGCTCGGGCGGTGGGTCGTGAATCACTGTGGAAAATAGATGACGTATTCCATGGCGGCAGCCATTGGAATCCGGACGGACGATTCGAGTGGTGAACTTCGGGAATTACCAATGCGCAGCAAGGACACGGATCAGAACCGGCGTCTTCTTGCCTTGGCGGTAATCCCCTTCGGGCCGCCTGGTGCAGCCGCGTTGACGAGCAGGATCAGCTCTCAGGTGATCCGCCCGTTGGCGCCGGTGATCACGACAGGCGATATGGACTTGGGCGCGGATAGTGTGACATCGTGGCCCGGACGGTGAGGGAGGTTGCAGCGCTTGCCGAGTTACAAAATTGCCTGTTGGCCAATCGAAGATTCGATTTCACCAGGGCCGGTATTCGCGGTGATTCGTTGTCCCCGGCCTGTGAAGCAAAGAAACTCCGTGAACTCATTACGGGTGCATTTTCGAGCGCCTCTGCCGACGATCGTGATCGGTAACACAGTTTGAGGATTCCCGATCTATTCCTCCGACATCTCAATCACCTTGGCACGACTCAAGCCGAGATGCACGGCGTTCCTGTTCTTTGCTTACTGATCCGCCACGCTCCGTTCTTGGTTGCATGACACTTCGCGGCCTCCAACCGCCTGGTTTTCACCCTCATGCATCGAACTCCCTTCTTCCAGACATTTGCCTCACAGACGATGCGTTTGGTGACCGACGGAGCATTCTGATTGACGCGCAGGTAGCGACCGAACGGCCGCATTACTTCTGGCGACGCGCAAAGTCGTGAATTGTGTTCGTCCGCAATTTGTGGTGAGCGCCCCGAAAGCAATCCACATCGGGTCCAAGCGCCAGTTTCGGAACCGTGCACAAGACCGTGAACAAAGGGTTGACCAAATTGCCCACCCGGAGCTTGCATGTCTGACTGACCAATTGGTGCGCGTCCATGACGTCTAGGTCGCTGAGTCTAGCGATCCAGCGCACAAGGTCCGCCGCAGCGATGCGGATTGCGTCATCCACTGGCCGCGCCGCCCCGATCACGCCGATGTGCGTGTCGGTTTCCAGCCGGGGCCAGTCGAATCCGTCCTCTCCCTCCAACCGGTCCATGACCATCGTCGCATGGAAGGCGCCCTCGATTGCCGTGCCAACCAATTCGCCGTCACCCTGCGCAAAGTGGCCATCGCCTACGCAGACATTCCCGCCATCCACATTTGCTCGCAGGTAAATCGTCGCTCCGGGTCCCAGATCGGGAATATCCAAGTTGCCGCCGAAATCCCCCGGAACGACGCTCAGCCGGATCTCGCCGTGGGCCGGCGCCACGCCAAGCGTGCCGAGGAACGGACCGAAGGGCGCCGCAAGCCTGGTTCCGTCTGCGGCAGCTGTCTCTAGCGATTTCCGGTCGGAAGCAAACCGCCAGATCCAGACCCGCTCTTCCTGTTCAGGCTGCAAATTGGGGGAAAGGCGCGTGCCGGAAAGCAACCCGAAATTCGGCGAAATGGTAGATGCGCCCCAGTCCCGCGCCGGCTCCAGTGCCAGGATGTGTATGGCAAGTATGTCGCCGGCCTTCACTCCTTCCACCGCAATCGGACCGGTCAGTGGGTTGACCCTCGGATAGGGCGCGAGCTCGCGTGGCTTTCCGTCCGCCGAAGTGAGTTTTCCGGAGAACGTATCTTCGGTGAATACCTTGAACGACTCGCCCGGCTTCACCCGGAATTGCGGCTTGTGGCCACCAAGATGAAAGACAAATTCCTGCCCTTCGTTCAACAGCTGAACCATGTTCCCGCCCCGAGTTTCTCCACGATCTCGACAAAGGCTTCGGTGGCGTCCCTGTGAACGCTGTGCCCCACCCCCGGCCTTGCAACACCCCACTTATATATATGGATTTCAGATCAGGTTTGTTCCTTTCAGTGCTTGATAGAGGCGTTTGCGCTGTAGCCAATTTTTTGTTCGGGCCGCCCTTCGTGAGGTAGCTGGCGGGGTCTGCATCGACCTTTTGCTGCCTTCCGGCGGCGCCGAGGCGCCAGGGTCGGCTTGAGTTCGGCGGCGATGCAGTGGGGAACCCTATCCGGTGTCGTGGACCGGTATGGCGCCGACCAGGGATCGCATTGGGGATTATATCGGATAGTGCCCACAGCACCCGTCACCGGCTCCGGGGCGGGCGTGGCGTACGCACCATCGCCACCGGGGCCGTGAGCATCCGAGCCAGATCGTCCGCCGTCTTCCCCTCCAGGTGGCTCACGTCGATTTCCTTCTTCATATCTGCCTTGGACGGCTGGTAGGACGACTTCACAACCTCCACACGGCGCGGCGGCCTCTTGCGTCGTTCAGTCACATCAGCCTCCCATGCAGCCAGCAAAGGCCGAGATGATGCCGCCCTTTGTTGGGCGCCGATTCATGCCCGCGCTCCTGAATCAAGGCCGTTGTCGGCGATGAGTTGTGTGTACTTCAGGCGCTTGCCGTCCATTCCGAGGACGATCGCGCCCATGATGTCGAGGGTGTCCATGTCTCGCACACTGTGCTTGCCCGCAAACTCCCTCACGTACCGGTCGAGATGCTTTTCGCTCATCTTGTGGAAGGTCCCCTGATAAGCGCGCTTGAGCATCGACCAGAAGCTCTCCATGCCGTTGGTATGCACGTCGCCACGAACATACTCCTGAGCGCTGTGGTTGACGGCCTTGTGTGGATTCGGAAGGGTTTCGTAGACCAACGCATCGTCAGTGTAGACCGTGGCGTCCAGGGCCGTGTGATCGGCGACGAAGCCGTGGATGGTGGCCTTGTTAGTGGACTCGACTGCTCGGGCTCGTACTTGGTTTGTGGTCCGGTCTTTCGCACCAACGACGGCGGTCTTGCCCACGGCCCCGCGGCCGGTGAGCTCTTCGCGCTTCGACTTCGGCATGTTCTTGCGCTTGCCGCCCATGTAGGTTTCATCCACCTCGACCGGGCCAGCGAACAACCCGCTTTCACTCTCAAACGCCTTGCGCAGCCGGTGTGCCAGGTGCCAAGCGGTCTTCTGTGTCACCCCGAGATCCCGATGCAACTTCATGGACGAAACCGACTTCAGGCTCGTCATGAAGAGATAGACCGCGAGCGCCCATTTCTGATAGGGGATGTTCGACGCTTCCATGACGGTTCCGGTCCGGACACTGAATCGTTTGCGGCATTCCTTCTCACGGCACCGATAGGGCATGGTCTTGTGCTTTGCACCACTGAGAACGTTGACGGAGCCACAAAACGGGCAAGCCGGGCCGGTCGGCCAGCGGACCTTAACGAACCACGCTTCGGCCGCCGCATTGTCCGCGAACATCCGCATCGCCTCGATAAGGGTCATACCTTGGCGGTAGTGCTTGCCAGGTGCCGTGTGGGCCATCTCCACTTCCTAATCCGTTGACTTGGACCGATTTTAATAAATGGTGCCTGAATCATCAACCCCTATACGGGCACTATCCGATATAATCCCCATCGCATTTGTTGCTTGCGGCCAGCGCGGAGATGGCCGAGCGCCAGGGCCATCATCACCGCCATCGCGAGGCCGACCTGGGCGGTCATCTTCGCCTTGCCGCGAATGGTGTGGCGCTCGAACCGGAAGCCATTGTCGAGGCGGCTGTAGATGCGCTCCATCGCGCTCCGGCGATTGTATCCGCGCCGCCAGGACGGGCTGCCGTGCGGAGTCGGGGTGAAGATGCGGCGGCTGTGCTTCTCCAGGTCGATGCGGACCACCCGGCCGAACGCGCCCGCCTTGCAGCCGGCGCCTTTGTGGCAGTCGTCCCGTCCCTCGCATGCGAAGCCACAGGCGGCGGCCGGGCAACGGTACTTGAGCGTCGAGCGGTTGGCCTCGAACCCCTGGAACGCCATCGAGCGCTCGGTTCCGGTGGCCGGGCACTTGCAGATCACCTCCCCTCTCTCGGTATGGTGAATGCAGTCGTTGCGATCCGGGAAGAGCGGACGCGAAATCGGCATGGTCGGGTCGTAGCCCGCTTGCTTCTTTTCGGCGCTCCACAGCGCCCGGCTGTCGATCAGCGGGCGGATCCGGTGCTGGTCCCGGAGCGTGGCTTTCAGCGGGCCGCTGTCGAGGCCGCGGTCGGCGCTGAACTCCTTGCAGCGCTCCGCCAGGGCCGGGGTCTCCTCGAAGAGCCGCTCCAGTTCCTTGACTTCCGACACCGAAGCCCGGGTCACGCTGGCCGCCACCGGGATTTCGGTCTGCGTGTCGGCAATCGTATGGACGCGGTAGCCGAACCAGCTCTTGATCTTCTTCCAGGGCTTGCCGGTCTTGGCGTTCATCCCGTGCGTCTCGTGCTTGCCCCAATCCGCGTCCGCATCCGAGGTCTTGCCCGTGACCCGGTTCCTGGCGCCCGTCGAATGGCTCTCCATCGCCTTGCCGTCATAGCCGAGGAATTCGCCGAAATCGTCCGCTTCCTCCATCAGTTGCTCCCGCATCGTCCGGATCATGGCGGCGATCATCCCCTGCTCCTCCTCCAGTTCCACCACCACCCGCAGGAACCGGCTGAAGTTGCAGGCGTCCGGCGCCGGATCGCGCAGCGGCTGCGGAAGGTAGATCACCGTCGATGCTTCCTCGCCGGAGCCCCCCGCTTCGAAGCGTCTTGCCTTGGAAGCACCGTAAATGCGCAGAGTTCCAGCAGTGGAGGTGCAATAGTCAATGATAGAGGCCGGTGGATGGCCGCTGTGCTCGCACGGGCCATCTGGTCCGGCCTTTGTATTTCGATCCAGTCGGCAAATTGCGCAGGTCCCCATGCTGCGCGACGGTTCAGTCGGCCGCAAGACCTTCGGTGACATTGCTGGGCCGTGCGTGGTTGACCAGGCGTCTTGTGAGCGAAGGATGCAGCATCAATTTGCGCTCGGCGACGGTGATGAAGCAGTTCGCAGGCCGTGGAGTGAGAACTTGGCACCACCGGGCTTGCTCATTCGAGCGTAGAGATTATGTGGATTCTGCACGTGCCTGGTGGCACTTGCATGGACGTCCTCACCATTGCAAGAGAAAGATTGTTCATCTCGCACACGGGCTTGCGGTCTTGTATCCAGCCTTGCGTTGCAGCGTTTTCGGCCTGCTGCGGGCTCTGATGGAATCCGCGAACCAGCGCCCGAACTCGTCATCGAAACTCGAAGCCCCAAGTGCTTGGCGGGTTTGGCCGGTTCGTGGGTGCACCCCATTGCGCCATCGCTCGATCTCCCTCGCAATCGTGCGAAACATGGTGAGAAAACCCTTGCCTCTGAGCCGGCATTCTGGGCACATGTCCGTCTTGATACGCCTCGCTACGCCGGACCGTCGCCCGGGCGACGCGTGCGTTTCGATTGGCCACTGCCACCGCGGCGACGTTCTTTCGTCCCATTTCGCACAGCCGCGCAACGCTCTTCGGCTCCTTTTCCGGCTTGCGTTCAACCCAGCGCAAAACAGCGCGGGCGCCGTGCACGAGCAGCGTGCGCAGATAGCGGTCACCGCGCTTGGAGATCCGCCCGAGCCGCGTATTGTCGGCTGTTGCGAAAGGCCGATCGATTCCCCAGCGAAGCCGACACGGCCGTCGCCGAGAGAAGTCCGAAACCCAGAATCGCGCACAGCCGCCGGCTCGTCTTGCGCCATCCAATCCTTCAACTGCTGTTCCAGTAGCGCAATCTCTTGCGTCAGATACACAATCTGCGCAGGGGTCCCCGCCAGCGCCCGCCGCGCCATCGGCGGCAGCCGTTCGTTCTATTCCGAAGTCATCAATTCGAATAGCTCGGATACCCACCCCGTCCTTGCGGCGCGACGACGCCGAACTCCGCGCAATGCGCTCGAAGCAGGTTGATCGATTGCGTCCGCTGCTTCAAAAACTGCTGCCGAATGCGATGCACCACCAGCGCTTCCCGTTGCGCCTCCGTTTTCAGCGGCGCAGACCGCATCGTCGGACGCTGCACCACCTTGCAGATCGCTTCCACATCGCCAGCGTCGGCCTTGTTGGTGTTCACGTATGGCTTCACAAATTGGGCAGGAATCAACCGTACATCGTGCCCAAGCGACGCCAGCCGCCGCGCCCAGAGCTGCGAGGCCGCGTAGGTCTCCATCCCCACGACACATACAGGAATGGACCGGCAGGAACGGACCGGAAGAAATCCCCTAGGCTCGAACGTTTCACGCGTTTCCGCACAATCGCCGCGCCATCCGCACTGGCCCCGGCACTTGGAAAATGTTCTTTCCCGGATCCAGCCCAACAAACGCTATGTTCTCCATCGGATGGGCGCTCCTTTGCGATGTCCCGGTCCATCGCGACCGGCCTGGCGCGATGATGCCGCTCGGAGCGAGGCTGTCCGTCCCTTCTCGTCTGGAAGGGGAACACCCGATCGCGCACGCCTGCCGGCGGGTCGCGGCGCCCGGTCAGGCGGTGTTTGCGTGTCAAACTTCATCGAAATTGGACCCGTGGATCTCTTCCAAAAGCGACGCATCTTTCAAGCCTTTCCTTTTCCAGTAAAATAATTGTGACCGATGTTCGCGGCCCAACCAACTTCAATTCGGCACGAGCGTGTCCAGCTAGTCGCAACACCTGGTTTTCGGTATCAATTGTTTCGAATCCGATTGAAAAATAGAAATGCCAACGCATTAAGTCCTGGCAACCCGCACGTGCAATCGACTGCATCGAGAATTCGAAGTGGAAATCGAGACATGACTTCCAGTCCGGCTGCCTGGCGAAAAGCTGCCGGCTCGCCCCAAGGCCAAGCCCGAGGCGCTTCCCCGCTACCACCGGTTGATGGAATGCCGAGTCCGCCTCGCTGCCTTTCCCTTGATCTCGAAGTCGGGGGACGGGACGACCGAATCCAGGCGATTGGTGCGATACGCCCGGATACCGGCGAGCGCCTCGCCGCTCGTGGCTCCGGCCTGAGCGCAGCCCTGGAAGAACTGGATGATCTCGCAGCCGGAGCTACCTTTGTTCTCGGACACAATCTGATTGCTTTCGACTTGCCCCGCCTTGCGGCCCGCAAGCCTGAACTGCGGCTGCTGAGATTGCCAGCAGTGGATACGTTACGGCTGAGTCCCCTCGCCTTTCCCCGCAATCCCTATCACCACCTTGTCAAGCACTACCAGGACGGTGACCTGCGGAGGGGACAGAGAAACGATCCGCAACTTGATGCCGGGCTTACTCTGCAAGTATTCGAAGACCAGCAACGTGCCTTGCGCAAAGCGGAGACGGATCTCCTGACAGCGTGGCACTGGCTGACCTCGGCGGCAAGCGGAGGGCAAGGCTTTGATGATTTCTTCGCCGGGTTGCGCGGGTCGGAACGCCCTTCCAAATCCGAAGCCCGTGCGGCGATCCGGCGGCGGCTCGACGGCGTAGCCTGCGCGACTCACACTCACGAGGTTCTGGTCCATGCGAGTCGGCCGGGCTGGGCGCTGGCCTATGCACTCGCATGGCTCTCGGTGGCTGGAGAGAACTCCGTCATGCCGCCCTGGGTCACCCATCAATTTCCTGTGGCGGGCCAATTGGTGCGCCGGCTCCGGGACACTGCCTGCGCCAGCCCGAATTGCGATTGGTGCCGAGAGCGGCACGACGCGCGCAAGGAACTGGCCCGGTGGTTTGGTTTTGAAGATTTCCGCCCGGAGCCCTCGACCGATGACGAGCGTTCCATGCAGCAAGCCATCGTCGAGGCGGCGATGGCCGGAAATCATGTCCTCGGAATTTTGCCAACGGGCGCCGGCAAATCCCTCTGCTACCAGATTCCCGCGCTTTCGCGATACGACAAGACCGGCGCCCTGACAGTGGTGATTTCGCCACTCGTTGCGCTGATGGCGGATCAGGTGGCGGGAATGGAGGCCCGCGGGATCGGATGCTGCATCGCCATCAACGGGCTGCTGTCAATGCCCGAGCGGGCCGACGCGCTGGACCGGGTCCGCCTGGGAGATGCGGGGATCCTCATCATCTCGCCCGAACAACTGCGCAACCGTTCCCTGCGCCGAGCGCTCAGCCAGCATGAAATCGGCGCCTGGGTCCTGGACGAGGCACATTGCCTCTCCAGATGGGGGCACGACTTCCGGCCCGACTACCGATACGTGGCGCGCTTCATCCGGGAGAAGGCAAAGGACGGAACAGTGCCGCCATTGCTGTGCCTGACGGCTACCGCCAAGCCCGATGTGGAGGCGGATCTCTGCTGGCACTTCCAGAAGGAACTCGGCATCGCGTTGAAGGTCTTCAACGGCGGCGCCCACCGCGGCAACCTGCTGTTCGAAGTGATGAAAACGTCCGAAAGCGAAAAGTTTTCGCACATCCACCAAGTGCTGATGGCCTATCTTCCCCCGGAGTCCCCTGGCGGCGCCATTGTCTATTGCGCCACGCGCCGTCAGGCCGAAGAGGTCGCTGAGTTCCTGCAATTGAAGGAGGTAGCGGCGGACCACTTCCATGCAGGACTTCCGCCGGAAACCAAGAAGGACGTGCAGCAGCGCTTCATCGGGGGCGAACTGCGGGTGATCGCAGCGACCAAGGCCTTCGGCATGGGCATCGACAAACCGGATGTGCGTCTGGTCGTCCATGCCGACATTCCGGGATCGCTGGAGGATTTCATGCAGGAGGCGGGCCGCGCCGGGCGCGACAGGGAGGCCGCCCGCTGCGTCATGTTCTACGCGCCGGAGGACGTCGAACGGCAGTTCGGCATGTCGGCGCGCTCACGGCTCACGCGCAGGGATATCCACGGCATTCTGAGGGCTCTCCGCAACCTGAACCGGAAGAAACGCCTGCGGGGCGAGGTGATTGCAACCTCCGGTGAGATCCTCTTGGAGGACGAAGAACGTGCGTTCGACCGCGACGACGGCACCGACGACACCCGGGTGCGAATAGCAATTAGCTGGCTGGAAGACGCGGAGTTGCTGTCGCGGGAGGAGAACCTCGTGCAGGTGTTTCCCTCCTCCCTCCGGGTGAATTCGAAAGAGGAGGCCCGCGCAAGGCTCGCGAGCAAAGACATCGCGGAAACGTACCGCAAGTCGCTGCTGAGAATCGTCGAGGAGTTGATCGAGGCCGACGCGGACGAGGGCATCACCACCGACGAACTCATGGGCGTAACCGGACTGACCGCGGAAGGCGTGCGTGGAGCCCTGCACGACCTGGAACGGCTGGGCATCGCCAACAACGACACCGCGCTGACCGCGTTCGTCCATGCCGGTGTGGAACGCTCCTCTACTTATCGCCTCGGAAAGGCGGAGGAACTGGAGGCCGCGCTCATTGACCGCATGCGCGAAGCGGCGCCGGACCAGGCCAAGGGGGAGGCGACGGCGCTGCACTTGCGGGTTGCCGCTCAGGAACTACGGGATCAAGGCCTTTTGGATCCCTTGCCGGAGCGGTTGTGGCGAATGCTCCGCAGCATCTCCTATGACGGGCGGGGCGAAGGCGGCGCGGGGGGAAGCCTGGGGGTGCGCAGGCAAGACGCGGAAACCGTGTGGGTGACGCTGCGGCGCGAATGGGGAAAGCTGGACGAGACGGCGCAGATCCGCAGGGAGGCCGCTGAATGCCTGCTGAAGCATCTTCTCGCATGCTTGCCGCGGCGCAGCCGGGGAACGGACTTGCTGGCGGAGACCACCCTCGGCAGGCTGCGGGAGGCGCTCGACACGGACATCGTCCTCAAGGGACGGATTCGCAACGTCGAAAAACTCCTGGAGCGCGCCCTGTTATGGCTGCACGAACAGGAGATCATCCGCCTCAACAAGGGCCTGGCGGTGTTCCGTCCGGCCATGACGATCCGCCTTGAAAAGGAACGGCGCGGGTTTGCCGCGACCGACTTCAAGCCGCTCGCCCTGCACTACGAGGGGCAGATCCTGCAAGTTCACGTGATGATGGAATTTGCCGAACGGGGCCTCGGCGCCATGACCGATGCGCTGCGCCTGGCCGCGGATTACTTTGAGCTGAAGCAGGAGGAGTTCCTTCGCCGCTGGCTGCCGGACCGGGAAACGAAAACCGCGCGCCAGACCACTCCGGAATCGTGGAGGGCCATTGTCGAAGACCTGCGGAATCCCGTCCAGCAGCGCATCGTCACGGAAGACCGGGAGCAAAGGAACATGCTGGTGCTTGCCGGCCCCGGATCCGGGAAGACGCGGGCGCTGGTGCATCGCATCGCCTACCTGGTGAGGGGAAGGCGCGAAAATCCCCGCGGCATTCTGGCGCTGACCTACAACCGGCATGCGGCAGTCGATGTCCGCCGGAGGCTCCAGGATCTCATCGGCGCCGACGCGCGGGGCGTGACGGTTCTCACATGCCACGCGCTTGCGATGCGTCTGGCCGGCGCCAGTTTCATCAAGCGGGCGGACCGGCCGGACTCCGAGGAATTCCGGGCAGTGCTCCGGCAGGCCGTGGACCTGTTGAACGGGAAGGGCCTGCCTCCGGATGAGGCGGACGAATGGCGGGGCCGGCTCCTGGCCGGGTTTCGATGGATACTGGTGGACGAGTACCAGGATATCGGCCCTGACGAGTATGCGTTGGTCTCCGCGCTCGCCGGACGCACGCTTCGGGACAAAGAAGACAAATTCACGCTCTTCGCGGTCGGCGACGACGACCAGAACATTTACACCTTCAAGGGCGCTTCAGTGGAGTTCATCCGCCGCTTCGAGGAAGACTACCAAGCCAATCCCGTGCATCTTGTCCGGAATTACCGTTCCACCCGCCACATTATCGCGGCGGCCAACGCGCTGATCGAACCGGCGAACTGCCGGATGAAAGCAGGGTACCCCATCCGAATCGACAAGGCGCGCGGAAAGGAACCGGCGGGCGGCGCTTGGAAGGACCTAGATCCGGTGGGGAAGGGGCGTGTCCAGATACTGCCGGCGGGCCGAGACCCGGTTTCGCAGGCGCGGTTCGCGATGGCGGAGCTGGAGCGCCTCGCCGCGCTCTCGCCAGACTGGAATTGGTCGAGATGCGCGGTGATCGCACGGCGGTGGGAGTATTTGGAACCCGTCCGGGCTTACTGTGAACTTCGGGATATCCCGGTACAGGTAGGCAACGAGAATACTCCCGGGTTCTGGCGCTTGCGGGAAGTCCGGGCGTTTGTGAATTGGCTTCGCGAGCGGGATCCTCCATTCGTCAAGAACACCGAACTCAGCGCCTGGACCGGTGCGCAGGCGTCTGGACGGTGGAACGATGTACTGCGCCAGGCCATCGACGAATTCACGCTGGAATCGGGCAGCGAAGAAACACCCGCGAACCACCTGATCGAGTGGCTAGCCGAGTGGGGGAGAGACATCCGCCGGCGGCAGCATGGGCTGCTGCTCACCACAGCACACGGCGCCAAGGGGCTGGAATTTGACCATGTCGCGGTGCTGGACGGCGGCTGGGAACGCAACGGGGGACACGATTTTGACCCGGACGAACCGCGCAGGCTCTACTACGTAGCGATGACGCGCGCCCGGCAAACGTTGCTGCTGACGGATTTTGGAAAGCAAAGCGGCCTGCTGGGCGCGCTCCGCGGCAATCGTTCCGCGTTGATCCGCGCGTCCCCCGAAATGCCGCCAGCGCCGGCGGCGCTGGACCAGCGGTACATGCGGCTCAAACTCCGGGACGTGGACTTGAGCTACGCGGGGAGAAGGAGTCCCCGCACCCAGATCCATCGCGCCATCGCCGAGCTATCTGCAGGGGACCCCCTGGAGTTTCGCGCCGAGGAACCGAAGAATTCGAAGGATCGAAAATTGTGGTTCCTGGTTGACCGGTCCGGAAGGAGGATTGGAAACCTTGCGACAAATTTCGCTCCTCCCGAGGGGATGCGATGCAGATCCGCTTTGGTCCACGCAATTGTGACCCGTTTCCGCGACGACTCGGAACCAGATTACCGCTCCAGCTTGAGAAGTGACACTTGGGAAACCGTGGTTCCAGAACTCGTGTTCGAGCCCGGCGAGGCAACACTCGAAGGAGAGCAGTGACGCTTCCCGGCGCCTCGCGGCAATACCGTTGAAGAGGCTTGAAGCTTATCCAGTTCCTTGGGTGAGTTATGGCCTGCGTGCGGAATGCACAGAACCCAAGCTCCCAGAGGGGTTCCCGAATCGCTTCGGCCCGGTTCATTTGCGATCGAATCCTTGTTTGATCGTGCAGGAGGCGGCCGCCAGGCGTACCGGCCTTTTCTGAACGGCCGCAAGAGGATTAGTGTTCCGGTTCCACCGTATCCATGGCGGATGAAAACTCCCGGAGTTCTTGACTGAGCCGATGAACTTCCAAGCAACCATCCGGTCGGTCAAGGCGCGGAAACATGTTTGCGATCGAACCGGTCATTTCCGCTCGGCGGAAGAGTATGGCACGGCCTTTCATTCGGTGTTGCGCCCATTCGAGGCTAACCCTTTTTTCATAGGCGCGGCGCGAAATTCGCGAACTCTGCAATGTTTCTGCAAGACCATTGCAATCCTGCAATGCTGGCCTGAAGGCTGACCGCCCCCCAGTTTGGCGCGTGTTTCAATGCAACAGGAGTAGAGTTCATTGTTGCGGATCGAGCGGTTCGGATTGGCCTTCATGTAATGTTCAATGGCTTCCCCGAACGTGGACATGGCGCGGGGCTTCGTACGTTCTCCACCGGGATTGTCGCCGTCGGCGACTTTGCCGTGGATGTACTGAGCAAGCCGCCGTGCCCGGTCGGAAGTGACTTTACCGTAGCGCCCGATCACGACCGGCATGTCGGGCACCTCTTTTACAGCCGTCATCGGCATGGTAGGTGGCGATGATGGACTTGGTTCCAGCGGAATGGACGCCGAAGCCGGTGAAATCATATTGCCGTGGCTTGGCCTGAATCGCCACCAACACCCCAGAACGGACGGCGATGCACGGGGATATGATAACCTATTGTCATATTGGTGCTTTTCAAGAATCTTCCTTGCCATTTCACGCTGACATTGCCGTCATCAATACACCAGAATGCGCTTCGTCTTGAAGCCGGTCACTTGCTTGGTGCTTACGGAAGAAACAGGCGGCTGCCAGATCGGAACCAAACGCCGGAGCGCCCATGCCGAGACGCCAGGAAAGGGTCATCTCCAAGCGCACCGTCGACGCCTTGTCGGTCGAGGGCCGCGATGCCGTCTTCTGGGACCGGGACCTGCCGGGCTTCGGCATCAGGGTCTATCCGTCGGGCCTGAAGATATACGTGGTCCAGAAGCGGGGGCCCAGCGGCTCGCGGCGGGCGACGCTCGGACGCCACGGCGAGATATCCGCCGAACAGGCGCGGCGGCGCGCGGCGGAGGCCATCGACCGCATCAAGCAGGGGGAAGCCCCGCTGCCCCCTTCGCTGACCAAGCGACTGGTAAACCACGCCAGGCCCAACGACGTCACCGAAGGCTATGCAGCTGACTGGACGGTCGAACAGCTCCGCGAGCCAGCGCAGATGATCGCGGATCGGATCGAGGCACTGACTTGCGGCACGGTACCTGCCGCACGCTCTGCGCAGCACACCAATTCAGACCCACAAGCAAAATAGGACACCCGACTGCGAACCATCATTGGCCGGGTGAAATGCGGTCAACCCGGTCCGAACGGTGCATGGATAGCCTGCAGTCCAGCCCCAACTTTCAGGACAGTCGGTTTCGGGCAGTTTCACCAGACGGTACTATTTCAGCAAGTTGCTGAAATAGGCCTATTGTCAAAAGGCAGTTGACAGATTTCACCATTTTCACCATTTTCACCGTATGTTGAAACTAGATGAGATAGCGAACCCGGTGGGGTGTGCGGCTGTGGACGCGGTCCGCGCCCTGCTCAAGCACGTCCCGAACATACAAATCATCAGGGTTCTCCACGAGCAACACCTCGCGTCCGGCTACCGGCTCGATGCCAGGATCGATTTCGGCCACGATGAAATCCGCTATGCGCTCCTCATGGAGATCAAGTCGAATGGAGCACCGCGCTTTGCCCGTTCCGCAATCTATCAGCTCGAGAGCTACATCGCGCATTTGCATCGATCTGAACACCAAGACGTCAACCGGCAGGTCCTTCCAATGCTGGTCAGCTCCTACCTGTCTCCGGAGTCGCGCTCGATTTGCCTTGATCACAATGTCGCTTACCTCGACCTCTACGGTAACGCGCACCTTGCTTTCGGTAACGTCTATATCGAGCGATCCGTCCCAGACAGCCCGAAATCCGAAACCCGCGCTCTGCGGTCACTGTTCACCCCGAAAGCGGGTGCAATCCTGCGGGTTCTCCTTTGCGATCCGGCCCGCGCATGGCGC
The DNA here is from genome assembly GCA_965219495.1 of Rhodobacterales bacterium. Lineage (GTDB taxonomy): Bacteria > Pseudomonadota > Alphaproteobacteria > Rhodobacterales > CAZPXZ01 > CAZPXZ01. The sequence continues at coordinate 3,072,402 of OZ244777.1, read as the reverse complement.
GTCGCCGATCTGGCCAAGGCAGCCAACGCCAGCCTCGGACACGTGAGCAATGTCCGCAAAGCGCTGCTCGACCGGGAATGGGTCGAAGTTCGTGACGACGGTATCGTCCTTGTCCAGCCGGATGCGCTACTGAAGTCTTGGCGCGAGAACTACCGTCAACCGACCGGCCATCACTTCAGCGGATACACGATTCTCCACGGGGACCAGCTGCGTAATCGCCTGTCGGGAAGTCTAAGCCCGGGACCGCAACCTCCACGCGCGATCTGCGCGTCAAACTCGGCCGCACAGTGGTTTGCGCCCTACGTCCGAGGCGGCACGCACAGCTTCTGTGCAGACGAACCCGGGGCGCGGATGCTGAAAGAGACGCTTCGCCTGACTCATGCTGCACAAGGGGCCAACGTGATCCTGCGCATCCCGAATGATGAAAGCTTGTTCGGAGACGCCGTCCAGCCGGTGCCGGGCATCTTCTGTACCAATCCGGTCGTCACCTACCTCGATCTGTGGAATGGCAACGATCGGGACCGTGAGGCCGCCGACCATATGGCCGCGAAGTGCTTTCCATGGTTGTGAAGGAACCCCAGGCCGCCGGTGACTACGATGATCGGACGACAGCAGCCGTCAAGTCCGTACTCATCGAGATCGGCCAAATCCTTGGTAGCTTCGAAGGCAAGTTTGTGATCATCGGCGGCGCCGTTCCCTGGCTGTTGCTGGGCGAAGCCGACATGCCTCATATCGGCACAGGAGACGTCGATCTCGGCCTCGATCCGGCCGCCTTGGGAGACGGTGAATACGTTCGGCTTGTCGAAGCCCTGCAGGAACACGGGTACCTTCAACGGGACAATTTGCGGCGCTTTCAACTCGTGCGCACTGTCCCCGCCAGGGATGACGGGCCCGACATCGACATCGTCGTCGACTTCCTGATGCCACGCGATGCCGAGATCACAAGAAATACACCGCCGCTGATCAGCCAGTTTGCCGTTCAACGTGCGGACGGCGCGGATCTGGCGCTCAGGTTCTACCAGATGGTCGCCTTCGAAGGTCATATGCCCGACGGTGACCGCAACCACGTTAGCATCGCGGTGGCATCGATTCCTGCCCTTCTGGCCATGAAGGTTTGCGCCATCGCAAACCGTCTGAAACGCAAGGACGCCTACGACATCTACTACTCCATAAGAAACTTCCCGGATGGAATCGACGCCCTCGTCGAAGCAACCCGACCGCTCCTCAAAGTCGAATCGGCCCTCCAGGGATACCGCTCTATCTCTGACAAGTTTCGGGATGTCGAAGATTTCGGGCCGGCAAGCGTGAGAAGGTTCGTTGAGGGCTCCCACCTGCTTGGCGATCGCACGGCAGACCAATGGCAGCAGGATGCCTTCGGATAGGTTGACGCCTGGCTCAGAGGCCTTGGCCTGAGGCAGTCATGACCGGAACCTCGAATGCCAGGATCCGTACCATGGACATGCCGATCATCGACAAGGTGTTCGTCATGGGAGACGGCTTGGTCCTCAATTTCTCCAATCGAACCTTCGCCAATTTCTTTCGAGAAGAACTCCAAGTCGACATAAACCACCCCCGCTGGGCGGTTCAGGGCGGAAGCAAGGCAAAACGCCTACGATATTACTTGCGAAAGGCGAACCAGCATACGGCTCTCGATACGCTGAATGCGCTATGGGAATACCGCGAGATCAGCGGCGTCACCCACGATTACCTGGAGCTGGACGATACGGTGCGCGACGCGTTCTTCAGGATCCTCGAACGCCTCGAGGCGCAGCCGCGAACGCAAGCAAGACCTTCCACCACATCATCACAAGCGTCGATCGATGCTGGTGCCGCGTCGTCTCTTGCCGACCGTTTGCTCCAAGTTGCCAAACTGGAGCCGCAGCCCCGGGGTTATGCGATCGAGAAATTCTTGAACGACATGTTCAATGTGTATGGATTGTCCGCTCGCGCCTCCTTTCGTCTGGCTGGCGAGCAAATCGACGGCAGTTTTGTATTGGAAAACGAAATCTACCTGCTCGAAGCCAAATGGACCAACGCCTTGGTCGACGCCGCGACACTCCGTTCCTTTAACGCCAAGGTCGAGGACAAGGCGAAGTGGTCACGCGGCCTCTTCCTGAGCTATAGCGGATTCTCCTCCGAGGGCCTCTCGGCCTTCGGTCGCGGCAAGAGTGTCATTTGCTTGGATGGTCGCGATCTCCACGACATTCTTTCACGTCAACTCGACTTCGCGACGGTACTCGCCATGAAGGTCAGGCGGGCCGCCGAAACTGGTCAGCCGTTCGTGAGAGTGGACGATCTCACTTTTCCCATCAGTCCGTGACATCCCTTCCTTCCGTTCCCATTCATCGAACCGAAGGCCGACCCCGCCTTTCTCCGGTTTGACCCGGATCTCCCGCGGGCCTTGGTGCCCGTCTACGCGCCTCGCCTTCGCCACCGAGCCACCGCATAAAGACATGGCATTCGTCACCCGATCGCTGTCGCCGCAGGAAAACCGTGTCGTCCTCAGTCTGGCGGAGCAAGGCAGCAGAGAGGTGGATCGCCGGCAAATCATCGACATACTCGGTGTCAGCCCCCAAGCTGCGGACCATGTGATCCGCGCGCTGCGCCGCAAGGGCTGGCGCGAACGCGCGAGCTGGGGCCGGTATCTGCTCATTCCGCCCGAAATGGGACCGGACGCCCTCGGGGAAAGCAACGTCTTGGCGCTCGCCAGCCGGCTCGCCGCTCCCTAATAATTGAGGCGTTTGCGCTGTAGCAAATTTTTTGTTCGGGCCGCCTTTCGTGAGGTAGCTGGTGGGGTCTGCATCGACCTTTTGCTGCCTTCCGGCGGCGCCGAGGCGCCAGGGTCGGCTTGAGTTCAGCGGCATTCTGGCGAACAAGGCTGTTTTGGCGGCCGCGAGCCCCGCGGGCGGAATCGGGGCGCGGCCCGGTCTCGCTGCCGGGCGGTTTCGGCGGCGATACAGTGGGGAACTCTATCCGGTGTCGTGGACCGGTATGGCGCCAACCAGGAATCGCATTTGTTGCTTGCGGCCAGAGCGGAGATGGCCGAGCGCCAAGGCCATCATCACCGCCATCGCGAGGCCGACCCGGGCGGTCATCTTCGCCTTGCCGCGAATGGTGTGGCGCTCGAACGGGAAGCCATTGTCGAGGCGGCTGTAGATGCGCTCCATCGCGCTCCGGCGATTGTATCCGCGCCGCCAGGACGGGCTGCCGTGCGGAGTCGGGGTGAAGATGCGGCGGCTGTGCTTCTCCAGGTCGATGCGGACCACCCGACCGAACGCGCCCGCCTTGCAGCCGGCGCCTTTGTGGCAGTCGTCCCGTCCCTCGCATGCGAAGCCACAGGCGGTGGCCGAGCAACGGTACTTGAGCGTCGAGCGGTCGGCCTCGAACCCCTGGAACGCCATCGGGCGCTCGGTTCCGGTGGCCGGGCGCTTGCAGATCACCTCCCCTCTCTCGGTATGGTGAATGCAGTTGTTGCGATCCCGGAAGAGCGGGCGCGAAATCGGCTTGGCCGGGTCGTAGCCCGCTTGCTTCTTTTCGGCGCTCCACAGCGCCCAGCTGTCGATCAGCGGGCGGATCCGGTGCTGATCCCAGAGCGTGGCTTTCAGCGGGCCGCTGTCGAGGCCGCGGTCGGCGCTGAACTCCTTGCAGCGCTCCGCCAGGGCCGGGGTCTCCTCGAAGAGCCGCTCCGAAAGCCGCTCCAGTTCCTTGACTTCCGACACCGAAGCCCGGATCACGCTGGCCGCCACCGGGATTTCGGTCTGCGTGTCGGCAATCGTATGGACGCGGTAGCCGAACCAAGTCTTGATCTTCTTCCAGGGCTTGCCGGTCTTGGCGTTCATCCCGTGCGTCTCGTGCTTGCCCCAATCCGCGTCCGCATCCGAGGTCTTGCCCGTGACCCGAGTCCTGGCGCCCGTCGAATGGCTCACCATCGCCTTGCCGTCATAGCCGAGGAATTCGCCAAAATCGTCCGCTTCCTCCATCAGCTGCTCCCGCATCGTCCGGATCATGGCGGCGATCATCCCCTGCTCCTCCTCCAGTTCCACCACCACCCGCAGGAACCGGCTGAAGTTGCAGGCGTCCGGCGCCGGATCGCGCAGCGGCTGCGGAAGGTAGATCACCGTCGAGCCGTCCGCCTCCGACACCACCCGCTTCGGCGCGCTCTGCCGGGGAAGCGCCGGAAATCCGCAGAGTGCGAGCAGCGCCGAATTGCGCTGCACCCAAGTTCACCATTTCGCCGTTCCATTTGGCCGGAATTCGGCGATTCCGGCGGTCTTGCCGAGCATAAGTCGTTGCAGCGTAACGATGCGATTTCCGGGAAGGCCGAAGTAGTGCCATAATCTTCACAATATGTCAGATTCCGCCTTGACAGGCCCGCGCCGCCCCGGCAAAATCCCGCCATGTTCATTCGCAGGACCCAGACCCGCCGCATGGCCGATGGCGCCCGCTATACCACCTGCCGCCTGGTTCGCAACGAACGGATCGGAGACCGGGTGCGGCAGGTAACGCTGCTCAATCTCGGCGCCGACTTCGGGGTTCCCCCGGAACGGTGGCGGGAGTTGACGTTGCTGGTGAAGCAGGTGCTGGCCAGGGATACGTTCCTGTTCGAGCCGGATCCAGAACTATTGGCGGAAGCCGAGGGGATTGGCCGGCGGCTGCAGCTTCGCAGCCTTGATCCGACGGCGGGGGAATCCGGCGCGGTGGCGGCGGTGCGCCTGGACAGTCTTGCGCACGAGCAGGTGCGCTCTTCGGGCTGCGAGCGCCTGTCGCTGTCGGCACTGGAGCAGCTCGGCTTCCTGGAGGTGCTGCGGGGCCTTGGCATGAGCGAGCGGGACGCGCGGATCGCGGTGGCGCTGGTGCTGGCGCGAATGATCCATCCTTGCAGCGAGCGGGAGGCGTTCCGCTGGCTGCGGGAGCAGAGCGCGGCGCTGGAGTTGCTGGGCCTGGAAGGCGGCAAGCCGTTCGGGTTGAACAAGCTGCACCGGATCTGCGCGATGCTGTGGGCGCGCCGCGATGGCATCGAGGCAGCGCTGTTTGGGCGGGAGCGGGACTTGCTGGGGCTTTCCGGGACGGTGGTGTTTTTCGACTTGACGAACGTGCGCTTTACTGGCCGGCCGGCTTCCCCGCTGGCCCGTTTCGGACGCTCGAAACAGCACCGCAACGACTGCCCGCTGGCGACGCTGGCGCTGTCGCTGGATGCGGACGGGTTTCCCCGGCACAGCGAAGTGCTGGCCGGCAATGTGTCCGAACCGCGGGTGCTGGCGGACGCCATCCGCAGGCTGGAAGGGCAGCCGGCATCGTCGGATTCGGACAAGCCGACCATCATCATGGACGCCGGCATCGCCACCGAGGCGAATCTCGCCTGGCTGCGGCAGTGCGGCTATCCCTGGATCACGGTCCGGCGCGGCGGCGGGCCGCCGCCGCAACGCGAGGCCGACGCCGCCTTCAAGACCCGGGCGGGGCGCCAGGCGAAGGCCTGGCGGCTGGTGGCGGAGGACGGCGAGGCGCATCTTTGCGTGTGGAGCGAGGAACACCAGCGCAAGGACGACGCCTTTCTCGCCCGCCACCGGGCGCGGTTCGAGGCCGCCCTGGGGGCGCTGCACGACGGGCTCGGGAAGAAGAACCACACCAAGCGGCTGGACAAGGTGCTGCAGCGCCTCGGCCGGTTGCGGGAACGCTACCGGCGGGTGCACCGGCAGTACGATATCGAGGTGCAGCCCGGGGCGAAGGGCTTGGCGGCCGCCATCCGCTGGAACCGCAATGACCGGCACGCGCTGCACGACGCCGGCGCCGGAAGCTATGCGCTGCGCACCAGCCATGCCGACTGGGACCTGGAGACCGTGGTCCGGCAATACTGGAGATTAACCGACCTGGAAGCCACATTCCGGAGTTTGAAGTCGGAGATGGGATTGCGTCCGATCTGGCACAGCAAGTCCGCGCAGATCTCGGCGCATCTGTTTATCGCGGTGCTGGCCTACCACGCCGTCCACCTGCTGCGCGCCCGGCTGGCGGCGCACGGCATTCGGGACAGCTGGTGGACGATCCGCAACAAGCTGGCCGGCTGGGTGCGGATCACCTCGACGTTGCAGAGCGCCGAAGGCGGCCGCATCGTGATCCGCCAGGATGCCCGGCCCGCCGCCGAAGCCCGCGCTATCGCCGTCGCCCTTGGCCTGCAGCCGGAGGCCTGGCGGCGCTGTGCGCGGATGCCGGACAAGCCGAACTGAGCCACAAACGTAGTGCCAACAGGACCCGCGACAAAATCGCGGCGCCTTGTGTTGCAGTCGGTTAGCGTTCCGGAGAAAGGCAAAATGGTGAAGATGGGTGCAGCTCGCGCTGCAGCGATTGCGCGGCCTCGTGATGGAAGACGATGCCGGCCAGCATCGCCCGCCACATCGCCGTCACCGGATCATCGTCGCGCCCGTGCCCGCGCCGCTCTTCGAGCGCGTCCAGAATGTCGCCGTCCGGCATCGCATCCAGCACCCATTGCAGGCGCTGGAGGTCGGGGCGCTGTTCGACATCCGCCCAGGAAAACAGTAGGTTGTTTGAGGCCGTCATGTCGTTCCCTCCGTGGAACCATGCTTCTTTAATTCACACCTATTCTAGCACATGACGGCCGCAAACTCCAGAGAATTGTCTCGTATCCGGCTGAAAACTATTGAAATGCTCTGAATTCCGGAGCATGGGCGGCGTGGGGTGGAAATTTCGCCGGCGGGGTGAAATTCGCCGGTTTGACGGCGTATTCAGGGGATTCCTAGCCCGAGTTTACCGAGTTCAGACCGGATTGAAGGCGTAGCACTCGGTAGGGATCGGCGGTTTGTTGTCGTATCGTTTTGCATTGAATGAGTTTTTTCGAGCGTCCGAAGGGCTGCCATGGCGCGTGCACGGACGAGCGGGTGTATGACCTAAGCGGTGCGGAATCGCTCGAGGTTCAGGCTGTCATAGAGGGCCTTTTCGGTTTCTGACATTTGTGACAGGGTGATTTCGATCGCGGGGGTCTTGCGCTTGCGAAGGGTGGTTTGCAGAACGCCGACCTCTCGAATGTTGGCGAGGGTGTCGAGCAGGCTCGCGCCGGAGAGGTCGAAGCCACGCTGTCGGGTTTCGCGTTGCAGGAGGGAGCACAGCATCAGGGCAAGCACACAGCAGCATACGTGGAACCGGATTTTCTGATCGGTCCAATGGTATTGCGGTCGGATGGCGATATGGCTGGTGTCCTTCATGTTCCGGAATGCGTTTTCGACGTGGTGCTGCGCCCGGTAGCCACGGACGATTTCCAGGTCGTTCCAGTGGTGGTTGTCGGTGAAGATCAGGGTTTTGCCGAGCAGCGTGTCCTGCAGCTTCTTCCAGGCTTTCCGGTCGAAGCGGAATGTCAGTCTTGGAGCCGGGTCGCCGGGTTCGAGCTGGAACCGGAACAAGTCGGCCATGTGCCGGGCGCCGAGCCATCCTTCGATCTTCTTCCGCGTGCCTTCGAGGGTTGGCGGCCTCCCCTTGCGGATGGCGCCCTTGCGCCACTGCTGGAGTCGCCGCTGCAGCTCGCGCAGGCACTGGCGACGCTTGGCGATCTCCCGTAGCAGGGTGGCGGTCTGGGCATCGAACAGGTTCTGGTTCCATGTGACCAGAACGGTGCGCTCGGCACCGTAAACGGTGCGCAAGGTCCGCCAGACCTTCACGCCTTCGATCCCGTCGAGGGGTTGCAGGCGGCGGTTCGGGGTCGCCAGCAACTCGGGGTGCTGCGTGGGCGCGAGGGAGCCGACGAAGTGATAGGGGCTCCCCTCGAGTGCGACGAGATTGGCGGCCGAGTTGTTCCCCTTGTCCAGAACCAGTGTGATGTCCTCGCTGCGGAGGGCGAACAACTCTCGCCAGCGGGCCGCAAGAGCGTCGAGAAGGCTGGAGAAGGTCGGGGCGTCCGGCTGGTTTCCCGGATAGACGCTGTGCAGCAGGGGCAGGTGGCTGTCGGCAGCCACCAGCAGGGCAAGGCCGACGATGCGTAGCGACTTGCGTCCCTCCTTGCTGTGGCCGCGCTGTGCGAGGGGGGCCCTGTCGTTGAAGCTGTCGATGAAAGTGAAGAAGTTGGTGGCATCGTACAGTACCTGCCGCAGATCTACTGCAAACCGGTCGATCATCGTTGCGACGATGTCGCGCTCGATGTCGGCAATGGCGGCCTCCGGGACCCGGTTCATGTTGTCCCAGAATCGCTGGCTGGTGAGTTGCCGCGCCTGAACGTCCAACCAATGCGGCAGGATGGTACCCTCGAACCAGTCAGCGATGCTGGCTTTCGAGCAGGGGGCCACACAACGGTTGAGGATGGCGATCAGCAGATAGGTGCCGACGGAGACTTCGCCGGCACGCTTGGGGACATGCCGATCAATGTGTTCCACGATGCGCAACTGACATGCGATGTCATACAGCGCCGCAATCGCGCCGAATTCCCGGACGATGGCGTGTTCAGGCTTGATCCCTTGCACGGCCTGAACAATGTCCTCGGCGCGCCCCAGGTATTTCTACCAGACGATCTTGGGCTTGCCATTGACGCGTTTGCACTGCCGCGCGTAGTAGTAGGCGTTGCCGTTGATGGATTTCTTGACGATGCTCACCATGACTTAGGTCATATAATGCTCTTTCAGTGCACATATTGTAGAACATAATCTCCTTTCATACAATAAGTTACGGCTATCCTCTGTTGATCACTATATTAGGTCATACATATTCGCTGTGCCGTGCCTGCTCGCCTGGCATCCATCGCAGGGGGAAAACACGCGCAGAATCAACCGGTTACGAAACAGGCGATCACAGTGGAAAATGCCGTTCCGGCGCCATACCGGCCCGAACTCGGTAAACTCGGGCTAGGGTGAAGAGAATCTGAACGTTGTGAAACGCTCGACAAGTCAATGAGTTAGAACAGCGCAAAGGCCTCAATAATTCGGCTACGGCACGGCCGTGATGCATCACGGGTTCACGACCCAGCACCGCCACGTTGTTCGAATGGTCACGCCGGTGCGTGCACGCAACCGGCGCGTGCTCGATACCGATCTTCGTATCGTCAATCCGGTCCAACGGAAGTTCTTCGGATTCGGCCCGGTCGATGTCCTGGGCTACACGGTCATGATATCCGACTGCGAAAAGACGGTCATCGACTGCATCGACCACCCGAGCCTCTCCGGAGACGAGGGAGAAGCAGCGTCCATCCTCGTGACAGCATGCCAATGCGTCGACTGGAACGGGGCAGCCACCTATCTCAACCGGCTCGTAGCCCGGACACTCACGCGACGCTTCGGCTGGCTGGCGGATCATGCCAGCGCGACGATCCCCGACGACGAGCATGCGCACCTCTGTGACCTCGCAAAGGGAAGCGGCAAGGCATTTTTCGGTGCGAAAATCCCCAAGCCCAACGCTATCGGCAATCAGGACAACTGGCAACTCACCGTCAACGTCCCGGGCCACGAATTGCGCGAGAGTGCCGGTCTGGCGCAGCGGCACACGGTCGACAGGACAACCTGAGCCATTATGTGCAACGAAACTCCGTATCTTGACGAACAAATTATCCTTGTGCCATCATTAAACAAAGACAAAGCATCGCCAGAGGCCCGTTGAAGGCCGCCACATAATCACCGTTTTTCGGGTAGCCCCGCCCTTAATTTTGCCGCTACTCCTCGGAGCCGATCACTATGTCCAATCTCAACCTAATGTTCACACTGTGGGACGTTGGACATGGGGTGTCCATTTGGATCAATACCCCGAACGGAACCAACCACTGGATCGACCTAGGCCGTACCCTGGAATTTTCACCAAGTGAGCATGTTGCTCGCGCCTATCGTGTAACGGACATTGACTATCTCGTCATCAGCCATCCCGACAAGGACCACCTTGAAGACCTGCCCCAGTTTAGGTCGAATTTCGGCGACCCTCGAGTCCTGCACTGCAACAAATCGCTCCCGGCGGCCGAAATGTTCGGGCAGCGCGCATTCCAGTACCAACGGGAATTCTCCGACCTCCACACCCGGTTCACCGCGCCCATCCCCTACGCCGAGGACCCGACCAATCCCGACTGCAACGGCGGTGTCCGATACGTCGTCCATTCGCTCGACCATGGGACCCACGTGAACGGTTCGACCCTTCTCGGGAGCGCTGTAATCGACGGCAACAACACCTCCATCGTCGTCATGCTTCTCTATGAAGGCGCACTGTTTGTATGTCCTGGAGACATTGAACCGCTCGGATGGCGCGAGCTGTGGCGACGCCACGCTGCGTCATATCGTGCCCTCATCGACGACGCGCACTGGCGCTTCCTCGTTGCGCCGCACCACGGGCGCAAGAGCGGCTACTGCAAGAATATGATGGATGCTATCCAACCGCATGCCACTTTTATTAGCGATGTCTGGGGAGACTCCGAGACGCATCCAGCATTTCGCAGCGATCCCCTCGGCGTTCAATTCCCATCAGGTGATACTGTGCGATACTACACTACGAAGCGCGCGGGACGCGTGCAGGTGCTTGTCTCTGCCACCGAGCTCCAGATAGAGGCCTTTGCGCTGTTCTAACCCATTGGCTTGTCGAGCGTTTCACAGCGTTCAGATTTTCTTCATCCCAGGAATCCTTTGAAAACGCCGTCAAACCGGCGAATTTCACCCCGCCGGCGGAATTTCCACCCCACACCGCCCATGCTTCGGAATTCAGAGAATAGCAATAGTTTTCAGCCGGATACGAGACACTTCCCCGGCGTTTGTGGCCGTCATGTGCTAGAATAGGTGTGAAATAAAAATCCCCGGTTCCACGGAGGGAACGACATGACGGCCTCAACCAACCTACCCTTTTCCTGGGCGGATGTCGAACGGCGCCCCGAACTCCAGCGCCTGCAACGGGTGCTGGATGCGATGCCGGATGGCGACATTCTGGACGCGCTCGAAGAGCGGCGCGGGCACGGGCGCGACGATGATCCGGTGGTGGCGATGTGGCGGGCGATGCTGGCCGGCATCGTCTTCCAGCACGAATCCGCGCAGTCGCTGCTGCGCGAACTGCAGCGCAATCCGGCGCTGCTGGCGCTCTGCGGATTTCCGGCGCTTCCCCGGCAGAGCGCGCCGAAGCGGGTAGTGTCGGAGGCGGACGGCTCGACGGTGATCTACCTTCCGCAGCCGCTGCGGGACGCCTGCAACTTCAGCCGGTTCCTGCGGGCGGTGGTGGCACTGGAGGAGGAGCAGGGGATGATCGCCGCGATGATCCGGACGATGCGGGGGCAACTGATGGAGGAAGCGGACGATTTCGGCGAATTCCTCGGCTATGACGGCAAGGCGATGGAGAGCCATTCGACGGGCGCTAGCAACCGGGTCACGGGCAAGACCTCGGATCCGGACGCGGATTGGGGCAAGCACGAGACGCACGGGATCCATGCCAAGACCGGCAAGCCCTGGAAGAAGATCAAGAGCTGGTTCGGGTACCGCGTCCATACCATTGCCGACACGCAGTACGAAATCCCGGTGGCGGCCTGCGTGACCCGGGCTTCGGTGTCGGAAGTCAAGGAGCTGGAGCGGCTTTCGGAGCTGCTCTTCGAGGAGACCCCGGCCCTGGCGGAGCGCTGCAAGGAGTTCAGCGCCGACCGCGGCCTCGACAGCGGCCCGTTGAAAGCCACACTCTGGGACCAGCCCCGGATCCGCCCGCTGATCGACAGCCGGGCGCTGTGGAGCGCCGAAAAGAAGCAAGCGGGCTACGACCCGACCAAGCCGATTTCGCGTCCGCTCTTCCGGGGTCGCAACGACTGCATTCACCATACCGAGAGAGGGAAGGTGACCTGCAAGTGCCCGGCCACCGGAACCGAGCGCCCGATGGTGTTGTTTCTCAGATTCTTTCGCCAGTAGCAGGTCGGTTTGTACCGGACTATTTCGGACACGGATTGGAGTGGGCACGGAATAATCCGGCACAGGATTGGTGGACTTCTTTTCCCGGCAGGCTGTGTTCCGAGCAGGGGGATTCCGAGTAGTCTGGACGCGGTTTGTTGCGCTGGGCGTCCGGCAAGCGCGGCGATGTTTTTTCCATGCAGAGGGTCGGCCCGCGCGATTGCAGTCGCCGGGCCGTGGGCAGCTGTTGCAATTTCGCCATGAGACTGACTTGACCGCCGAAGACTACGTTATCAGGCAAGCTTGGCGGGAAGCAAGTCGGCCGCTGTGCCTGCGAGGTCTTGCGGTGGGTTGCGGTGTGGCGGGGCATGGGACGTATGGCCGCAAGACACCTTGCGGCATGCGGGTCGCGCGTTGGTATTGCGGTCGTTGTCAGCGGACGTTCAGCGCCTTGCCGGACTGTCTGGCGGCGCGTCTTGCGGGCAGTCTGGCGAGCGCGGAGGCGGTGGCCGCGTCTGCGCCCATCTTCACCATTTTGCCTTTCTCCGGAACGCTAACCGACTGCAACACAAGGCGCCGCGATTTTGTCGCGGGTCCTGTTGGCACTACGTTTGTGGCTCAGTTCGGCTTGTCCGGCATCCGCGCACAGCGCCGCCAGGCCTCCGGCTGCAGGCCAAGGGCGACGGCGATAGCGCGGGCTTCGGCGCCGGGCCGGGCATCCTGGCGGATCACGATGCGGCCGCCTTCGGCGCTCTGCAACGTCGAGGTGATCCGCACCCAGCCGGCCAGCTTGTTGCGGATCGTCCACCAGCTGTCCCGAATGCCGTGCGCCGCCAGCCGGGCGCGCAGCAGGTGGACGGCGTGGTAGGCCAGCACCGCGATAAACAGATGCGCCGAGATCTGCGCGGACTTGCTGTGCCAGATCGGACGCAATCCCATCTCCGACTTCAAACTCCGGAATGTGGCTTCCAGGTCGGTTAATCTCCAGTATTGCCGGACCACGGTCTCCAGGTCCCAGTCGGCATGGCTGGTGCGCAGCGCATAGCTTCCGGCGCCGGCGTCGTGCAGCGCGTGCCGGTCATTGCGGTTCCAGCGGATGGCGGCCGCCAAGCCCTTCGCCCCGGGCTGCACCTCGATATCGTACTGCCGGTGCACCCGCCGGTAGCGTTCCCGCAACCGGCCGAGGCGCTGCAGCACCTTGTCCAGCCGCTTGGTGTGGTTCTTCTTCCCGAGCCCGTCGTGCAGCGCCCCCAGGGCGGCCTCGAACCGCGCCCGGTGGCGGGCGAGAAAGGCGTCGTCCTTGCGCTGGTGTTCCTCGCTCCACACGCAAAGATGCGCCTCGCCGTCCTCCGCCACCAGCCGCCAGGCCTTCGCCTGGCGCCCCGCCCGGGTCTTGAAGGCGGCGTCGGCCTCGCGTTGCGGCGGCGGCCCGCCGCCGCGCCGGACCGTGATCCAGGGATAGCCGCACTGCCGCAGCCAGGCGAGATTCGCCTCGGTGGCGATGCCGGCGTCCATGATGATGGTCGGCTTGTCCGAATCCGACGATGCCGGCTGCCCTTCCAGCCTGCGGATGGCGTCCGCCAGCACCCGCGGTTCGGACACATTGCCGGCCAGCACTTCGCTGTGCCGGGGAAACCCGTCCGCATCCAGCGACAGCGCCAGCGTCGCCAGCGGGCAGTCGTTGCGGTGCTGTTTCGAGCGTCCGAAACGGGCCAGCGGGGAAGCCGGCCGGCCAGTAAAGCGCACGTTCGTCAAGTCGAAAAACACCACCGTCCCGGAAAGCCCCAGCAAGTCCCGCTCCCGCCCAAACAGCGCTGCCTCGATGCCATCGCGGCGCGCCCACAGCATCGCGCAGATCCGGTGCAGCTTGTTCAACCCGAACGGCTTGCCGCCTTCCAGGCCCAGCAACTCCAGCGCCGCGCTCTGCTCCCGCAGCCAGCGGAACGCCTCCCGCTCGCTGCAAGGATGGATCATTCGCGCCAGCACCAGCGCCACCGCGATCCGCGCGTCCCGCTCGCTCATGCCAAGGCCCCGCAGCACCTCCAGGAAGCCGAGCTGCTCCAGTGCCGACAGCGACAGGCGCTCGCAGCCCGAAGAGCGCACCTGCTCGTGCGCAAGACTGTCCAGGCGCACCGCCGCCACCGCGCCGGATTCCCCCGCCGTCGGATCAAGGCTGCGAAGCTGCAGCCGCCGGCCAATCCCCTCGGCTTCCGCCAATAGTTCTGGATCCGGCTCGAACAGGAACGTATCCCTGGCCAGCACCTGCTTCACCAGCAACGTCAACTCCCGCCACCGTTCCGGGGGAACCCCGAAGTCGGCGCCGAGATTGAGCAGCGTTACCTGCCGCACCCGGTCTCCGATCCGTTCGTTGCGAACCAGGCGGCAGGTGGTATAGCGGGCGCCATCGGCCATGCGGCGGGTCTGGGTCCTGCGAATGAACATGGCGGGATTTTGCCGGGGCGGCGCGGGCCTGTCAAGGCGGAATCTGACATATTGTGAAGATTATGGCACTACTTCGGCCTTCCCGGAAATCGCATCGTTACGCTGCAACGACTTATGCTCGGCAAGACCGCCGGAATCGCCGAATTCCGGCCAAATGGAACGGCGAAATGGTGAACTTGGGTGCGGAGCGGCGGAGCATCAACGCGGTGGCCGCAAGCGACAAATGCGATCCCTGGTTGGCGTTGCGGAGTTCTGGCACACTTGACCAAGAATCAGAAAACACTTGACCAAGATTCTTATGACATTTGAACGGTTCATCCGTTTGGAACGGATGCTTTGGGGGCCTCCTTCTTGTTGTAAACGGGAAGGGCGCCGGAGGCGCCCCGGTGCGGCCACGGGCCGCATCCCGATTGCGCCCGCGGGGCTCACGACCACCAAAACGGCCTTGTTCGCCAGAATGCCGCCGAACTCAAGCCGACCCTGGCGCCTCGGCACCGCTGGAAGGCAGCAAAAGGTCGATGCCGACCTCGCCAGCTACCCCACGAACGGCTGCTCGAACAAAAAACTTGGCTACAGCACAAACGCCTCAGATAGACCAATATGATCGATGACGTTGAGGGCATTCTTCGCGCGAATGCCCTCTAACGTTCTTGTTGGCAATGCACAGCCAACAATCGAGGAACAGGGACCAAACCGGCCATGCAAATCCATGGCCGCCAGTGTCAGAGTGATCCGCTCCTCGACTCTTTCCAAGCCGCGGCGCACATTCGGTTGCTGCGAACCCAACTCGGCACTTCCGAACGCACCCCTTTCATAAGCCAGGATAATATGTCTCGATAAGGTTCCGAGTAAGCTGTTCTCCTCGCTTAGCAATAAGGTCCAAATCCTCCTGCTTCATAGGATCAAAATCCGTCGGATAGTCAAAAGTCGCATTTCGCGGAACAAGACCCGGTGGTGGACACGGCAGTGCACTATCATTTTGGCCGAGATATGGCAAGACAAATCCCTTGATTTCGCCGCTCTCCCTTAGCCTATTGAGAAGATCGAAGGTCATCGAATGCGTTCTGCGATGAATGGTGTTAATCGTCGCTATCATTCTAGATGGCCAGAAATAAGGAATGCTTGAGCCATCAGGGAGTCCTTGCCCAGCCACACAGGCAATGATGAAATTAACGTCGATAACGTTTGTGCTGATATCCTTATCCCGCTTCGGAATTAGGCAACTTGTGCCAATATTATCGTAAACACCACCGTCTGTAACAATAGTTCGATGCATTGCGGTTTCTCCACGCTTCACGTAACGCCTCTGTTCATCCAGCGCCGGCAACAAGACAGGGAAGGCCGCACTGGCTGCAACAGCATTCGAAACCGCAGTGTCCTCTGCCAGTCTTCCAAAGCGCCAGCAGCCGGATTCCATGGACCCGAATCGAAACGCAGATTGGGTTCTTAGTTCGGCCGCGTTGATTACTATCTGAAGACCGGTTCGCTGTACATCGGCGAGCACTCTTCCACGGAAGAATTTCTCGTCCAAAAATGTTGCGAATGCAGTCGTTCTACTTGCAAATCGTGGTATCGGGGGTTGTAATGCGACCAGTACCCTTCGCAGCTTCACACTCTTTAGACCCAATATCCGAAGCGCGGAAAGCGTTAATCTAATCGCTCCCACCGCAGCTCCGATTGCCCCAGCGGTCACAGATGTTGCAACAATCCTTAGCGTAATGTAAGAAAATAACGTGTAGCGTATGATTCCTCTCTTTAAGCCGTTCCGAAGTACCTTTTGCATACGCTGATCGAATTCCTCAAAACTGTCGTCGGAATATGCCCAAAGCGCGCCAATTACACTTCCTCCAGAAACAGTTGATATGGTACAAACTTGATCCAGGATTCCACGATCCTGCAAGGCGCGCATACAGCCTAGGTGAAAAGCAGCGGCTCTTGAACCACCGCCCGAGAGCGCTAGGCCGAATTTCAATCCGTCACCCTGCATCGTCAGCCTCTAGCGTTGGGCATCTTATAATCCTGAACTGGTTCTTGCGGAAGAGATGGAAGCGCCAGACCGGTCTGCTGGTGGTATGTCCGACAATAAGCATGACGACATGCCTTGGTGTTCTTTCCTGTATGTGAAGAATTTCTGCCATCGCCCCGAGATCGACATCACTCGGTTCCGGCATTGAGACGGGATGCGTATGCCAGACCCCTACAAATTTCGTTGAGCCACCACTCTGTCTCGCTTGATACTTAGACCGACGCTCTGTCCCTTCGACACCACAGACGAATCGTTCGGGCGATTTCATACTGTCCGGTGGTGCCCCAGTGGCGGCGTCGAGACAGATCGTGGCAAGGGCGTCATCAATTTCTCCGAGCAGCAATCCACCGGTCTCATCATCAGCGCTGCCGGTCCGCGCGTTTAATGCGATTTCCGATCGGATGGTGCGTTTCGCTCCCGGAGAAAGAAGAACGTGATAGTTGTGGATAACTTCGATTTGCGGTTCGACTTTCCCAAGATCCACGATGCGGGACGTCATGCTCTTCCGCGACTTGAACCCTCCCGGGCTAGACACATAGAACGCCTGTGCAGTATCGTCTGGTACGTTCACCAGTGCTTCCGCAGCAAGGTTAAAGAAGGACGACGCAAAAAATGCCACATCAGCAGCAGACCCGACAAAGGTTGGTTCCGAGCAACCCGGTTCAGGCTGAAATCCTGGCTCTTGTTGTTCTTCCGGCCAAAAAGCCCCCAAGAACTCCGTGAGGTCGGGCCTTCTGGTGGCCGCCAGTTTCGTCTGTCGTATCAGGTCTGACGGACCGAAGGGCGATTTCTTCATTCTCATGGTAGCGATGCCGTGCGAGGCTCGACCACTGATCGCGCACCTCAAGATCGGCGGGGTTTGCTCCAACTGTTCAAACTGTAGCTGTAACGCAGCGGCGACACGCTTCGACGCTGTGGCATCAATGATCAGGTCGTACTCGTCTAGCTTAAGAGATTCAGGCCACCCTCTGATGAGGTTCGAGTGAAGATGATCGATATCGGCCGTTGGATTGATTGCCGAAAGCTCGACATAGAGAGCACTTTGCTTGGTATATCCGACTTGTCGGTTTTTGAATTGCTGTCGTACTAGAATACCTGGATTAACGGCGGAATTGTCGATTAGTCGAAGTTTGGCCGCACCAGAACGTACAAGATACTCACCGATATGCGAGCCGATCGCTCCACAGCCTAGCAGAGCTATTCTTTTGCCCAAGAACCAATTTGCGCCCGTGTCCTGGTCCCGGCGAAAAGTAACCTCGGGGCGGTTGTCGTATACGCCGCACCACTCAGTTTTCGCATCTATCGCCCACTCAAGTACTAGTTTCCATGCGGCCTCTATATCACCCTTGTCGTCCAAGACAATCCTTCGCAAAGCTGCCACATACTTCGGCTCTATGCTCCAAGCGGTAAGATGTTGCCTCAAGGGCTCACCGGAAGAGCGTCGGCGCATCGGAGCGCCAAGAACGAAGTACAAGGGCTCGTCTTCGTTTTGACAAACTGCGAAAAGCTTTAGTATGGAAAACAAGAAGTCGAACGGGATATGCCGCTCCCCTAGGCTTGCAATTAATTTTGAAACAGTATTGGGGTACTCCATCGGCATTGGTTGGTTAAGAAGTAAAGCTGCTGCAAATGTTTCCCCTCTTGGAAGACTTTCAGGTAGGGCATCCCATTCCTCCACATCATAGCACACGCTATTTCTTTTGGAGAGTTTTGCTGTACCCAGCCAAAACGACTTTCTTTCGGATATTTCTGGAGGATCGACCTCTATGGCGATTCTCGTGGTAGAGCTCGTGTAGGTAACCGGGGGATGGAGCGGTGCATCATCTGGATCCAGTTCGTTGAGCGCGGCATCTCGCAGCCATTGGTCCAAGCGTGTGACGAACCCATACATGCCATCACTCGCCGACCACTCCACGTCCGTCGCCTGGTGCAAGCAGATAAAGTTGCCCCATTGGACATGAGGACGTCCCATGAATCGAGTGTGCGCGAAATAAGCGATAGGTGCGTCTATCGGATAGCGCGCTGGAACGTATATCTGTATCGCTTCGCGCGCCCTGAAAGAAAATCCGCCATCAACGTGGCGATATTCTCTCGTATCCACTGACACGCGCACGAGCATGTTGCCGCCTTCACTTGATGGCGGCCGGATTTGAACGACCTCCAAGGCGCCATCGCTTGCAGACGCGATATCATTGAGCTGTTCTGCTGCTAGTGCCTGGCCCCCTGCAAGGAACTCAAGCGCCATACCCGACTTGCTCCGACGGGGGACTGTCCGAACCTCGAGCTTCTTCGACGGCCGTCGCTAACTTGCTACCAGCAATAGCGGCAGAAGCTGAGGTCACAAGGTCTGACGTAGCCAACGATCCCTCCTCGATATGAAATACGAGTGGTTCACCGCTTTCGCCATCTTCATGTGTGCACAAGAACCCGCCCTCGGCCACTACTTCCTCGTAGCGCTTCTTGGCCTTGGCGTGCGGTGGGTTATCGCCGGGTTTGTTCTGGACGGGGATCTTTTCACTACTGGCGACGATCACGCCACCTTTGACTTGGTAATTAGCAAGATCGTCCAGCATGTCCTGCTTGAGGACTTCGGAGTCGTCCTCCGTCTGGTACATGGCCGACTTGCTGCAGTGATGAGGAGCAAGAAACACCTTCCATTTTAGGTAATCCTCATTTTCAGCCTCTTTTGTGGTGTCGAAGATCCTGCGGATGCGGGGGTACGCGATATCTCCGAAGAGTAACACGCCACCCTTTGAGGGATCGTCACCAAGAACGACCTGCATGCAAAGGCTTGTATTGTTACGATCGCCTACATTCTCCTCAGCAAATGGAGCATGAATGAATGCGTTGAACGCGCCTGCGTAGTCTTCCCCGTCAATCTCCGAGACTGAATTACCAGGGACGGTCAGACGATCTTTCGGAAAGTCCTCGAATTCGTCTGTTTCGAGCAAAGCATCATATCCAATGAGCCTTATGCGATCACCCGCGCCGACTTCACCTCCAACCTTTATCGTTTCACTGACCCGTCGTTCTGCTTCCTCCTTAAAGGCGATGGCATCGTCGCACAGATCCTCGTCGTTTTCGATGAAAACACGTGGGGTGAACCAGATTTCGCCGATCATCACTCGGTCAAGAAGCTCGGCAAAGCCGAGAACGTGATCTTTATCGGGATGCGTCAGAGCGAATGCCGAAAGGTAAGGTGTACCAGCGACTTGGGGTAGGTTCTCCACCAACGTCTCGACGATCGCCGCATGGTCATCATTTGCTTCGTCGGCGCAGTGTAGGTCACGAATATCCACCTGCAATACGATGCCATCGGCCACGACAACGCTGGTGCAATCACCGGTGCCCACCGGCCAAAACATGACCTTTGGCTCATCAAACATATGCTCAAACCTCCATTTTCAGCTTCACGAGGATGGTGGTACTAGTAGTCGATCAGCGCCTGCATCCTACCATGGCTATTTATGCTGGTGTCAAATCATACAAGATGTGGTGAGGAAACAAAAGCAGCTTCCACCGACAAACCACAGGTTTTTTGGACCTTCGGCACCGGGCAAGGCGTCGCTGCCGCTGATAGCGGCGGGTGCCGCCGCCCGCGCGACTCTGTGTGGCGATTTGACCGTCATGGCTCGGCCAAAATTTGTCTGCCCGGCGCTGGCGAGCAGACCGTCAACCAAGCGCCAGCACTGGCTCGTCTGATTGAGAGCGCGTTGCCGACCGAATGCGCGATCGCCCATGTGCTCGTCTGCTCATCTGCAGACACCTGAACCATTATCCATTGCACCGGCAAGCGCAGATCTATGCGCGTTCCAGCCTCGATTTCGACCTTGGCCGGCTGGATCGGCAAGGTGTCAATCCACCTTCGACCCTAGCCGAACGCTGTGAAACGCTCAACAAGCCAATGGGTTAGAACAGCGCAAAGGCCTTCATAAGTCTCCGTAAGCAGAACCGGGTGCCCATACTGCTCTTGCCAGTCGGCGCTCAGGCGACGCAGCATCGCCGCCATCGCAAACGAACCGAGGCGCGAAATAACCTCCTTGCCGCCAACCCGACTTCGCCGGTTCGCTACGATTTTCAGACGAATTTGGCCCGTTTTTGAGGATTGAGAAATTCACAATGCCTTGCGGGACAAGGCGTCCGGGCCGGATGTACTCCCGGAATTCGCCCAAATAGTGCGGAATGTATGGGCGATGCAGCACTTGACATTCAGTGCACTAACCGATATCATCGTGCCTATGTATATTCGCAAGGACACGCGCCGCCACAAAGACCGCGTCTACACCAATTACCGCCTGGTCGAGGCCTACCACACCCCCGACGGACCGCGCCAGCGCACCATCTGCTCCCTCGGCGACCTGGCGCCCCGACCCCATCACGAATGGCTGGCGCTGGCCCACCGGTTGCAGGCCGCGCTGGAAGGCAAGCGGTTCCTGTTCGAGCCCGAGGGCGAAGATGCGGAACTCATCGAGCGGGTGCGCCGGCGGGGCCGGCGCGGCAAGCGGCCGCTGTCGGCGCCGCCGGCAGCGGCGGTCTCGGTTGTGCCGGAGCAGGTGGAGGTGCTGCGGGCGCGGGAGGCGGGGCCGCTGCATGTCGGGCTGGCGTTCTGGGAGCGGCTGGGCTGCGACGATGTGCTGCGGGAAGCGGGACTTCGCCCGCGCAGCCGGGAGCTGACCTGCGCGATGGTGATGAACCGGCTGATCGCGCCCTCATCGGAGCACGCCATGGGGGACTGGATGCAGCGGACGGCGATGGACGACCTGCTCGGGGTGCATTTCGCGTGGCCGTCGCTTTCGGCGCTGTACCGCAACCTCGACCGTCTGTACGACAAGCGGGAAGCGATCGAGGCATCGCTGACCCGGCGGCAGTGCGGCTTGTTCGATCTGGATCCTGCGGTGTATTTGATCGACCTGACCAGCAGTTATTTCGAAGGGGCGGCGTTGGCCAACCCGAAGGCGGCCCGCGGCGACTCGCGTGACAAGCGGCCGGACTGCAAGCAGGTGGTGGTGGGGCTTGCCATCGATCACGACGGCTTTCCGCAGGCGCACGAAGTGTTCCGCGGCAACCTGCGGGACAGCGCCAGCCTGCCGGACATGCTGGACCGGCTGGAGCACCGCCTTGGCGGCTTCCGGGAGGGACAGACGGTGGTGGTGGACCGCGGCATGTCGGGGGAGAAGAACCTTGCGCAGATCCGCGAACGCGACCTTCATTACCTGGTTGCCGCCCGCCAGGGCGAACGGGTCGGGTGGCTGGCGCAGTTCGAGGAACTCGAGGGCTTCGAAGAGGTTCTGCGGGAGCCCTCACCGCGCAATCCGTCGCAAAAGCCGGGCCGGGTCTGGGTCAAGCGCGCAAGCGATGGCGCCGAAACCGTGGCGCTGTGCATCAGCGAAGGCCGCCGGCAGAAGGATCGCGCCATCCGCGAGAGCCACGAGGCGCGGCTGCTGGCGGATCTCGACCGGCTGCAGGAGCGCGTCGCCAGCCGCCGCCTGGTCAAACCCGAGAAGATCGCCGAAGCCATCGGCCGCCTCCGTGAGCGCTATCCGCGGGTGGCCCGTTATTACGATGGGGATTATATCGGATAGTGCCCGTATAGGGGTTGATGATTCAGGCACCATTTATTAAAATCGGTCCAAGTCAACGGATTAGGAAGTGGAGATGGCCCACACGGCACCTGGCAAGCACTACCGCCAAGGTATGACCCTTATCGAGGCGATGCGGATGTTCGCGGACAATGCGGCGGCCGAAGCGTGGTTCGTTAAGGTCCGCTGGCCGACCGGCCCGGCTTGCCCGTTTTGTGGCTCCGTCAACGTTCTCAGTGGTGCAAAGCACAAGACCATGCCCTATCGGTGCCGTGAGAAGGAATGCCGCAAACGATTCAGTGTCCGGACCGGAACCGTCATGGAAGCGTCGAACATCCCCTATCAGAAATGGGCGCTCGCGGTCTATCTCTTCATGACGAGCCTGAAGTCGGTTTCGTCCATGAAGTTGCATCGGGATCTCGGGGTGACACAGAAGACCGCTTGGCACCTGGCACACCGGCTGCGCAAGGCGTTTGAGAGTGAAAGCGGGTTGTTCGCTGGCCCGGTCGAGGTGGATGAAACCTACATGGGCGGCAAGCGCAAGAACATGCCGAAGTCGAAGCGCGAAGAGCTCACCGGCCGCGGGGCCGTGGGCAAGACCGCCGTCGTTGGTGCGAAAGACCGGACCACAAACCAAGTACGAGCCCGAGCAGTCGAGTCCACTAACAAGGCCACCATCCACGGCTTCGTCGCCGATCACACGGCCCTGGACGCCACGGTCTACACTGACGATGCGTTGGTCTACGAAACCCTTCCGAATCCACACAAGGCCGTCAACCACAGCGCTCAGGAGTATGTTCGTGGCGACGTGCATACCAACGGCATGGAGAGCTTCTGGTCGATGCTCAAGCGCGCCTATCAGGGGACCTTCCACAAGATGAGCGAAAAGCATCTCGACCGGTACGTGAGGGAGTTTGCGGGCAAGCACAGTGTGCGAGACATGGACACCCTCGACATCATGGGCGCGATCGTCCTCGGAATGGACGGCAAGCGCCTGAAGTACACACAACTCATCGCCGACAACGGCCTTGATTCAGGAGCGCGGGCATGAATCGGCGCCCAACAAAGAGCGGCATCATCTCGGCCTTTGCTGGCTGCATGGGAGGCTGATGTGACTGAACGACGCAAGAGGCCGCCGCGCCGTGTGGAGGTTGTGAAGTCGTCCTACCAGCCGTCCAAGGCAGATATGAAGAAGGAAATCGACGTGAGCCACCTGGAGGGGAAGACGGCGGACGATCTGGCTCGGATGCTCACGGCCCCGGTGGCGATGGTGCGTACGCCACGCCCGCCCCGGAGCCGGTGACGGGTGCTGTGGGCACTATCCGATATAATCCCCATTACGATCTCGAATACCGCGCCGACACCGGCGAGTTGCATGCCGCGCTGCGCAGCGAACGCAGGGACATCGCCGAGCGCGTCGACGGCGCCTACCTGCTGAAGACCGACCGCCAGGACCTCTCGGGCGAGGAAATCTGGCGCCTGTATGTCTTGTTGGCGCGGGCGGAGAACGCCTTTCGCAACATGAAATCCTCCCTCGCGATGCGGCCGATGTTCCATCAGATCGAACCCCGCGTCGATACCCACATTTTCCTCTCGGTGATGGCCTACCGGTTGCTCGTCGCGATCGAGAAGACCCTGCTCGACCAGGGCGTGCACAGTTCCTGGAGCAGCGTTCGCGATGCGCTCCGCACCCACCAGGTGGTCACCGTGGCGCTGCCCACCGCCGACGGAACGGAAATCCGGGTCCGCCGGCCGACCACTCCGGAGCCGGCGCATCTCGAGATTTACCGGCAGCTCGGCGTCCCGCCGACCCTCATGAACACGCGGAAGAGCGTCCATCGAATCGAGGCATAACCCGCAATTCTAGTGCGGAAGAAATTTCCAACCCATTGAAAAATCAGCAAAACATTTTAAAAAGTGGCGAAGTTAGGCCAAGCACCACGAACCGGGAATTGTTTGCTATCAAGTGCAGGCGCCGCCACCGGACAGCGCCCTTCCACCCAACCCAGAGGTTCCAGTGCCGGCTCTTCAGCGCGCAGGACTGCCAGCCGGCCAGCGCGATCCACTAGCCCGCCCACTCGATGACGTAGCGCAGGCTGCGGCCCGCAAACCGCTTGAAGCCAAGGTAATGATGCGCCTCAACCAGCGCGTCCCAGCGCACCCGCTCGTCCGGCCGCGCAAGGCGCACCACCACATCGCGCAGGGAAAACCCCGTCGGGGACGGTCTGGCGCACCGGCGCGGCCGCACCACCACATCGCGCAGGGAAAACCCTTCCGGCGTCTCCCGAAACAGCGCCTCGCCATCGATTTGCTCTTCCATGCGTCCATCAGTACAGCAAACGGCGCCAAAAAGCCAGCAACAAATGCAACCGCCGGTCAATACAGGGGCGAATCGTCGCAAACTCTTAGCGTGGGATCGCCCTGCTATTCCATCCTCACGGTTCTGGAGCGCTCTGGCGCGGAATTCGGGTGAACCGGGAGGGAGGGCCAAGACAGCTATTGAAATTCGACCGTCCCCGCCCAGAAACTGGTGCCATCGAACCAGAGCTGGGATTCTTCGTTTCGGGCGAAATCCGTCGAGAGAGAATGGGCAATTGCTGCGCGCGGCCGGATAAGCGATGTCCATCATATGAAGCGGAATGGCCGGAACTGCCGCTCCGCAATTGGCAGCCTGCCAATGCACAGATGAGAACTTCCCTCGGGGGTTTCAGGAATTCAAGCATCTTCAGCCATTCCCGGAAAGCGCCGCCTCAACGCAACTTCGCCGCCGGTCGATCGAACAAAGCTCCCAAACGTTCCTGGAGGCGAGCCAACTACCGAATTGTGAAGGCCCGAACAGGCTTGCTGTGACGCGGCTGCGGCAGTTTTCGGGCAGGAGCCGGTGGAAGGGTCCGGGCGCCAACGTCGATTCGATTGCCTCGCGTTTCGATTTGACCGCTTCGCGAATCCGATTTTCGTCCTTTGCGATCTCTTGCAGTTCGTCCTCGGCCGGGCGGCCTTCAACCGCAAGACCGGACAAACCGGCCGTTGGCCGAAGGTGCGGAAAGAGGCTTACCAGCGCGGTCTCGTAGGCGCTGCCTCCAAAGTGCAGCCAAATACAATCTTCTCCGAATTGAACAATCGGGGCGTCTTTTTCGCCGAACCCCAGCCCGCGCCTTACGTGGAGGGCATACTCGAAACCTGTTGGCGCGCTGCGGGCCGCATAGCGAAATCCCCCGTGCGGGCGGGCGGTTCTCTTCGACTCCAGCAACACTTCGCCATTCACGTAGCGGGCGTCCCACACCTGGCCGCCCAATGCAACGCCTTTTTTCGTGTTGGGCTGCTGCGCGACATGAGCGACAATTTCTCCCGTGCTGGAATCCACGACTGGAATACCCGTTGCCGGCGCATCCAGGTTTGCGTGCATCTTCCCCCGATTCTGACCGAACGCATCAGCCCACGGTTCCCCGAATGCAAGCCGATGTCCCCTGTGTTCTTCGAGATATCCGGCTTTGAGCAGCGCCTCCAATATTTCTTTGGCCGTCCCGAGTTGAGTTTCCGGCCACACGCTGTTCGCCAGTTCAAGCAAGGCATCTGCATGACTGCCCTGTGCACGGCCTTGGGCGACAAAACTTGCAGTTTGTTGCACGAAAACGGACCAGCGCCGCGCATAGTGTTCCGGCTCCAGGGCGGCATCTCTGGATGATACGAGCAAGGACGCCAATGCGTTCCGCTCAATTTCAGAGCTCCTGACATAGGCACATTTCAAGTTGAACCGGGCGGGCCTTGATAGACCATTCGCCGGCGGGTTCCCGGATAGTTGATTTGCTGGGCAGTGGCAGCTTCGCACAGGGCCCGCAAGGCTCGGTTGAAGCGCGGCTGCGCCATGGAGTGGAAGCGCACGAGGAGTTCTTCGCCGTCCTCGCTGGGGATCAGGTCTGCCGGGGTCTGGAACACCGCCTTCAGGAAAGCGCGCCCTTCTTCGGCGTCGCGGCTGAGCAGCGGCCCGGCGGCGGCGAGCATGGCGCTTTCGGCCCGGTAGGCGATGGTGCGGATGAGGTCGGTGAAGATTTTCCGCTCGGTTTCGAGTTTGACGACTTGCTGTCCGTCCAACGTGTCTGCGAAGGGCACTTTTTCCGGGGCCTCGGCGAAGCGGGCGCGGCATTCCTCGATCCGGGTTTCGACCTCCTGGATCTGCTGCTCAAGGGCGGCGAGGGCGGCGGCGCGCTTCGCCTGGCGCCGGGCGCTGCCGGCGTCGGCTTCCCGCAGATCCTGCATCTTCTTCTTCTTCCGCTCCAGGCGCCCGGCCTGGCGCTCGAGGCGTTCGCGGTCCTTCTTCAACTGCCTGCGCAGCGGATTGGGCACGAGGCGGACCGGATCGTCCGGCTCCACCGCCCGGCAGCACAGATGGTCCAGCGCGAACTCGTGGCGCATGTACCGGAAGAAGTTCTCCTGCCGCCAGCGCGCGAACATCCGCGAGGCCACCTCGGCGATCGGCAGGTCCCGGCGCGTCGTCAGCACCGAAGTCTGATGGCCGTTGGCGCACAGCCTGCGGACTTCCCGCATGCGGAACGACCCGCCTTTGCCGAACCGGGCCTCGCCTTCGGCAAGGCGGTAGACCGCCGGCTTCGAAGCGCCGGCCTGGGCCGGATCTTCGAAGGCATCGAACGCCGCTTCCGGCCACGGCGCGTAGCGCCCCTTGCGGTAGGTCAGCACGTCGAAGCCGGCCTTGAACCAGCGCTGGAACGTCTCCGGGCTCCAGCCTTCACGGTCGAACACCAGGGTCACCCGCCGGCCGGCGCCAACCTGCGCTCGCACGTCCGGCAGAATCTCCTTGTTCAGCATCGACAGCAGCCCGTCGTTGGCGGCCGCCGTCACAAACAGCCACGGTTGCGCCGCGGCATCGTGCACCCAGACATCGGTGGTGGCCGGAAGGCACAGCCGCCGACGCGGCACGAAGGTCTTCGGAAGCCGGTGCTTGCGGCCGTGGTACGGCCGCACATGCCCGTCGATATACAACATCCCCACCAGCCCGGGCGACGCCGACATCCAGCGCCGCGCCAGCGCTTCCGCCAGTCGCCGCACCAGCCCCCGGGCGCCGATCTCCCGCAGCTTGCGGCGCAGCGTCTTCATCTCCGGCGCCCGGTCCAGGCCCAGCTCCCCCGGCGCATGGCCCTTCAGTTGCTCGGCGCTCCGGATCCGCAGCAGCGCCATGAACGCCAGCGTCAACAGCACGCTGCGAAGGCCGAAAAAACCGTTCTTCAGCCGCCCGTAGATCGTCTCCGCCGCCTCCACCAGTCCCTCGCCCAGCAACGCAGGCAAAGCCAGAAGCACGCCCGCGCCGGAAACCGCCTCCGCCGCTTCGAACACCGCCGGAGCCTCGTCCAGCGCCCCCGTCCGCGCCAGCAGCCGCTCCTCCGAGCGCTTGACGCCGATGCCCCCTTCGCAGGTCGCGTCCGCCGCCGAGCGCGCCGACGGCTGCGATCCCGGATCCGCCGAATCCGCCGCGCCGCCCCTGCGCAGCCAGACCTGCCGCAGCGCGTACTGCAGCGCCGTGTGCGAAACACCCAGCGCCCGCGCCGTCCCCCGCACCGAGCCGCCCGCGTCCAGCAGACCCTGCGCCGCCGCCAGCTTCTCCGCCGTCAGCTTGTAGCCGCCGCGCGGACCCCGGGCGTCCGCAAGCGCCGCCACCCCGCCCCGCTCATACGCATCCCGGTTGTTGTAAATGGTGTTGCGCGAAACCCCGAACGCTTCCGCCAACTGCGTCACGCTTGCCAACCCAAGGGAAGCCAGCATCCCCATCGCCGTCCGAACGCCCTGGCGGTCGCCGTCGGGAGCCGAGAAAATCACCCCGCCCGATCCGCTTTTTCCCGCCGCATGCGGTCCAGGCTGCCATGGTGCGCGAGCACACGGATGGCACGCCGGAGAGGCAGCGCCGCCGCCAAGTGCGCCGAAAGGGTGTCGCAAAGCTTGCGGGTTGGAACGAACACGAGCGCCTTGCGCATTCGTTCCCCGGACGCGCTCGACAATGACTGCCAGAGCCTGCGTTCCACTCTCTCGTTCAGCATTTCGGATGAGACGATTTTGAGGCGCTCTCTCAGTGACGAAATCATGCGGCTTGCCGTCAGCGGGATCCAGTCTTGTTTACTTGAGGAATCGAAGACATCGATCTCTCGCACGCCGGCCACGCGCACGGCTATGGCACGGGAACTCAGCAACCTCTTTGCCAGCGCCTCTGGATTGCTGACCGTCGCGCTCGCTGCGCAAACCTGAAGCTCGCCGCCCCCTCCTTCTTCGCCCTCCGCGAAACGCCTGAGGCGCCGCAGCCGGCCCAGCAGCCAGCTTACCTGGTCGCCTCGCGCAGCGCCGTCGAACAAGTGCGCTTCGTCGACAAAAACCGCTCTGACGCCTGCGAGCAGATGACCCGTGAGTTTGCCATCCGAATACTCCCCATCGCGAACCAGCATCGAGTCGAAGGATTCCGGGGTCGTGATCAGCGCGAATGGCCGCTTTGCCTTGTCCCGGTGGTCCCCGGTCTGACGCCCGTGGCTCAATCCCATGCGCCCCAACGGATGCCCGAGGCGAACCGCAAGGTCGTTCACCAATGCCCGCGTCGGCGCGACAACCAGCAGGCGGACGTTTCCAGGCCTAGAGTCACGCGCGTTCTGAATGCGGGCGAGCATTGGCGCCACGATGGCTTCGGTTTTTCCAGAGGCGGTCGCGGACGCAACGAGGACATCCTGTCCCGCGAAGATAGGAATCGCAGCTTGGCGCTGCACTTCGCGCAACTGCCGGAACTGGCGGAAGAACACTCGCCCGGCGGCGCCCAGCCGCTCGACAATTTCGGCGTCGGTCTCCATCTGTCAACGTAGGACCCGGGCTCGTAGCGAGCTTTCTACTCTGGGTATGTCAGGTCCGGCGCTACATCGAGCAGTTCGAGGGCGCTGCGCACAAACTTTCGAGGCATCGGAGAAATTTCGTTCTCTCAAATGGTTCTCACTCTCGACCGATCCGGACTCATCCGTCGCGTTCCGGGAAGACCGCGCAGCATTCAAGTCCTCGTGCGACCCGAACAGCTGCCCATTCTGAAATAGCAAAGACGCAATCTTGCGGAATTCGTTCGAAGAGCCATGCCGGCCGATGGAATCGCGGCGAAACGACGGTTGGTCCGGGCGACCGAAAGCTTCGGGCCGAATGCCGAACAGGACCGGTGAGGTGTCCCGCAAGCAATTCGGATGGCTTGCGGGCCCGAATGCCCAAGGCCAAACAGCGCCGAACACGGATGCCTAGAACACTTGCCCAGGCCGCCACAGAATCTCGAGCGCCTTCGCGAAAGGGTGGGGATGTTTCCGGAGCGACCGGACGAGTGCGCCTCGAAACCGATTCCGCGGAACCCCGGCATGGCGATGAGGCCGACGGTTGTGAAAATGAGCTGGTTCTTTCCGTCAACTCCGAATCGGGAAATTTCCTGGTTCCAACCAAACCTCCAACCCACAAACAAATGGCGTACTCATTCGTGAACTGCCTGGGTCGAAGGCTCCCACTCCTGATCCTTTCGAAGTAGTACGTTCGTTAGCGCAATCATCTTGTGCATGACAGCGGACAGCGCGAATTTGTGTGTCTTGCCGCTTGAAATCAACTTTTCGTAGAATTCTTTCATGTCTGCATTGTGCATGACGGCCGAAACCGCAGCCATGTAAAATGCTTCCCGGACTGCCGCCCGTCGGACTCCCGAATGCTGGCCACCGGTCTTTGTTCCGTCCCCCTCCGGGGACGGAACTGTTCCCGAGAGCGCCGCAGCCATCGTGCGGTCAAGGGAGCCAAGCTCCGGCATTTCGGCACAGAGCAACGCGGCAATCACGGGTTCCATCCCCGGGATCGATCGGAGGATCTTGTCCCGACGCGCGATGCCGGGATCTTCTGCAATATGCGCGCGGATCCGGGAATCCAACTCCGCGATATACCGCTCCAATTCTAGAATTGCACTTTGCAGAATGGAGACGACCTCTGTCAGCTTCAGCCCCTCGTTGCAAAGGCGGATCGCGGTCATGCCATCCAGCAAGCCGGATCTCGCCGCAAAGAGATCGTCCAGTCGAGCTTGATCCGCATCGATGGGACTTGCCGTTCCCGGCTTCTCTTCTGATTGAAGATGCTTTACTTTCGCGGCATCTCCCTGATTGCTTTCAACCACTTGCCCTATCCCTTCTGGAAGCCACTGCATTCACGCAGTTTTGACCCTGAAAAATCCCATGCGGGAATCGTGAAATCGTCGTTCGGCGGCAAGCTGCCGGTGGCCGACCTGCCTGCAGTGTGCGAGTTCTCGCTCCCCGTGCCGAGAGTATTCTCCAAGGAAAGAGAATTCATCATTGCAATTCCGGATCCGCGAATGTTCGTCCGCAGGGCGAAACACCTTCAATATATAGCCTTCCGGTGACCAAACGGCTACCGCAGATTCGTCGATTGCTTCCGTTTCGCCGCGCCTCTTTCTGCTCGTGAAGTTGAAGATATTGGGGTGCATTCAAAATGCCGCGGAAGGCTGGACCGGCGGCCCGGCAGCTGAACGAATCGACAATTGCCAACGTTGACGGCTCGTCTCCGTTTTCCTGGAGAACCGCATCGCCTTCGTGCAACCGTGTCGCTTGGCATGAATTGGAGCGGCAGCGGGTTCGCACCGAACCCGCACCTCGCCGTATGGAATTTGTGGCGGGAATAGAAACACTGTTGTTCTTGAGATCGGAAGCCACTGAGGCCCTCCCTGAAACCGAACCTTCCTGGACAACTGAAGAATGCTGCGCGTGCCCTCCTCGATGCGGACGCACCGTCGACTGACCTGAAAGAGAAAAAGGGAATGTTGTGACGGGAGCGTCCAGATTCGCTGTGCAAAAATGCAGTTTTGATAGCAGGTCGTTGCTCGGGGAAGAAGAGGCGGCGCGATCATTCGACAAACTGCGGGATGCATGTGTTTTCCACTGCGCAAAACGGAATTCACTCGCAATGAACGTAGCCGCGGGAGCCAAACGAATATCCTCTGACGAAGCGCGGAGGAGGAAGCCCTTGACTGCGCCGGGCGGAGTTCGCTTGCGCTAGGAACCATCGTATGGCTAATCAGGAACAACGTCATCCACTTCGCGGCGCCTGGTATATCCGATAGCACCCGTTCGGGAGCGGCCGCAAAAAACTGCTTACCCAACAGTGTGGATTGAAATGAAGAAGCCGCGCGGTCCACCCGCTTCCTGTCTTCCAGGGCAGATTGCGGTACACACGCGTACCCGCTCCTATGCAGACGAACCGATCTCGAATTGTCGCGAACGAGCGCTACCCGGGTAAGAGCGCTTCAAGTGCGGCTTTCATCGGCCATACCACGGTCAAATTCATGTTTCAGAGGGGATCTACCGCAGAAGCGATGCATGACGGCGACTCACCGGATTCGTTGGCAACGCAGGAGTTCGGACTTCACCGGGAAGCAGTCGCGTAGATGTCAAGAACTCCCCGTCGCCCTCTTCCAGGCCTGCGCCGGACCGTTGGCGCCGCAAGCTGAGTCCTGGCGACTCGCGCTCGTTTTGGTGGAAACCCCTGTCTATTCGGGTACGGTTTGCAGACGAAGCACTCCCAGCCGCTCCGATAGGCGCCACGCCGGATTCCGGGGCCGGCCCGCCCATGACGAATCGCCCGCAAGACGCGGGCGATGCGGGGACTATTTCTCAATCGCTCTCTAAACGGCCCACCGCGGTCCTGTTGCTGATCCGTTTGGACAATTGCTCTTTCGGAACGACAGAAAATCGCCGGAGTTTTCCTCAAGTCCCTGGCCCCTGTTCTGAACAGTTGCCGCATGGAATTGCTGTTACGCTCGCTGCGGTTGCCTTTGTTGGTCAACTCCTGCAACAATAGGCAAAGAGAATGGTCCACGTGGCCGAACTCTGCCATTGAGGTTCGATATGAAACCGTATATTCAAATTTTCGAGGAAAACAGAATCAGCGGACGCGAATTGATTTTCTCAAGTACCAGATTCCGCTGGTTACATTATCTGCGCACAACCTCGCTGGCGTGTGCGCTCCTGCTCGCCTCAGGCTGCGGTGGCGGGGGTGGCGGAGTCATACCTCCCACCTCGAACCTTCCAGCGCTGCCGACGCTCCAAGCGAACCATGCGGTCAACGCGCCGATAATCTATGACGGCGGTCGAATTAACATAGGCGCAAATGTGGCGCCTCCGAACGACGCATTAGAGCCGGCAGGCTACCATGAAAGCGTGCGCGTTTCCCATGGCCGTGTGAACGACGGTGTCGGAGCCAACGTGCTTATCGAGTATCTGAGTGAAGACGCCCGATCGAATGCCAAACCCATTTTCCCGATGGGCTTCCTCTACCGTTTCGGGGACCCGCCTCCGACGGTGCGCGTAGCAGAAGGCGCAACGCGCGAGATGATTAGCGAAACCGTGCGCGCAGTCCAAATCATCAACGCAGCCCTGCCGCAGGACTGGCAGCTGAAATTCAGCCACGAACCTGGACCGGCCGGCACCTACACGCGCGGGACGCGGCTTGGCGAAATTCTTGTCGAATTTGCGGCGCGCAAGGACTGGTCGCATCCAGAAAGTCCGACTGACGACGAGGTAATCGGTTTTGCGACTTGGTGGTCAATAGGTGATCCAACCATCTCGGCACAGGTGTGGGTCGACCACACGCGCGCCTCCGGGGCGTTGCGACTAGAGGTCCTTGTTCACGAAATGATCCATACGCTCTTCCACAGCGGGCACGCCGACGAGAATATGTACCCCGATTCGATCATGGTCGCGAAGCTTCAAAATCCAGGAAAGAACGTTTACGTGTTGAGTCCGTTCGACCGGGAGGCCCTTCTCGCCGTTTACAGTCGAATTCGCCCGGGCGCCAACCCCGCCGAAATCGCCCAAGATCTGGGACCCTGGACGGCCACATCCATCCATGTTCGGGGAGATTTTACTGCGCTGGGCGCGACAGTTTCCTTTGGCACCAAGCTGAGCAACGGAATCATACAGCCATGGGCCCTCGGACCAGCGCCAGCCATCAATCTTGAGAACAACCAGCAGCTATTCGGAAGCGCCACATGGTCAGGACGCCTGCTGGGCTTTACAAGCCGGCGACAAGCCGTCGGGGGCGCGGCCGATCTTACTGTGCAGCTGGCCACGCTCACCGGGGACTTGGGCTTTACCGAGCTCGAATTCTGGATCGCAGGCCAGGCGCCGGGGTCGATCGGCAGCGGCTCGGTTTGGGGAGACGGCGACCTGAACTATCAAATCGACATCAACGGCAACACCTTCTCCCGGACCGGGACCCGCAACGTTGGCGACGATGACGGCGAAGTCACTGGCGCCTTTTTCGGGCGCTCCCACCAGGCCATGGGCGGCGTTCTTCGGCGTGAAGATATTGCGGCAGGTTTTGGCGGTGAGCGGTAAGTGCAACCATCATAGGGCAATTTGTTCGCGATCAAGGGAGCTCAATCGAGAGGCTGCGATTTCTTAAGAAACTTGAGAGCTGTAATTTTGTGGTAACTGCCCGGGAAAGTGCATGCGCCACGGACCGCCTTGCCTGCCACTGCCGCAAAGTCGATGCTGCCCGGTTATGACTGTTTCACGGGCGAGAAAAGTTCTCTCACGAAGAGTTGCTGACAACAATAGGGGCTGGTAACGAATTCCAATTTGAAGTTTCTGCTTCGACACTGGCAAAAATCTTTTCGTTTTGAATTGAAAGAAATGAAATTCCGTTGATTCCTTTCCCATCGTACTTAGAGTGGCAAGACCACTCGTAGAACGGGCAGCGCTCGCAGCCTGATTTACCAAACATGTGGAGTTTCAACCATGTGTCTTGTTTTTTCTCGAATTCCAATCAAACGATTTGACTTGGATTTCCTTGATCCAATAACGACCGAAGTTCGACAAGCCTACATCAATCGGTTCGGAATGGAACCCGCCAATCCAGGTGGATGGTACGCCAATGACGACTGGATTCGAATAAGCTTTGTTCTCCGTGCCGTACACCCCAGAGAGTCCGTTCTGGATGTCGGAGTGGGTGCAGGGCAATTCCTCAATGCGCTTGCTTTATCACAAAAGTTCGCCCGTGTAGCTGGCGTAGATTCTATCAAATTTGAAAAGTATTTCGAGCTGCATCCCGCAATTGAACGAATGGATTGCAGCATCGAAAATTTGCCATATGCTGACAATTCTTTTGACGTTGTAACTTGTATGGAAGTGCTGGAACATATTTCCGATGAAGTCTTTGTGCCCGCACTTGCAGAACTTCGTCGCGTTTGCCGCGGGCAGCTAATAATTACGATTCCGTTCAACGAACCTGAACCAATCAGCGAGTTTCATGTCCGACGGTTTCAAACCGATGACATTCTAGAGATTTTTCCAAATGCAAACCGTATCTTACTTGATCGGCCAAGAATGCCTTGGATGCTAACCCGACTTCGCCGCTTCGCCAAGATTTTCGGGCGAATTTGGCCTGTTTTTGAGGATTGAGAAATTCACAACGCCTTGCAGGACAAGGCGTCGGGGCCGGATCCACGCCCGGAATTCGCCCCAATAGTGCGGAATATATGGGCGATACATGGCTTGACATGCAGTTCACTAGCCGATATCCTCGTGCCTATGTATATTCGCAAGGACACGCGCCGCCACAAAGACCGCGTCTACACCAATTACCGCCTGGTCGAGGCCTACCACACCCCCGACGGACCGCGCCAGCACACCATCTGTTCCCTCGGCGACCTGGCGCCCCGTCCCCATCACGAATGGCTGGCGCTGGCCCACCGGTTGCAGGCCGCGCTGGAAGGCAAGCGGTTCCTGTTCGAGCCCGAGGGCGAAGATGCGGAACTCATCGAGCGGGTGCGCCGGCGGCGCCGGCGCGGCAAGCGACCGCTGTCGGCGCCGCCGGCAGCGGCGGTCTCGGTTGTGCCGGAGCAAGTGGAGGTGCTGCGGGCGCGGGAGGCGGGGCCGCTGCATGTCGGGCTGGCGTTCTGGGAGCGGCTGGGCTGCGACGATGTGCTGCGGGAAGCGGGACTTCGCCCGCGCAGCCGGGAGCTGACCTGCGCGATGGTGATGAACCGGCTGATCGCGCCCTCATCGGAGCACGCCATGGGGGACTGGATGCAGCGGACGGCGATGGACGACCTGCTCGGGGTGCATTTCGCGTGGCCGTCGCTTTCGGCGCTGTACCGCAACCTCGATCGGCTGTACGACAAGCGGGAAGCGATCGAGGCATCGCTGACCCGGCGGCAGTGCGACTTGTTCGATCTGGATCCCGCGGTGTATTTGATCGACCTGACCAGCAGTTATTTCGAAGGGGCGGCGTTGGCCAACCCGAAGGCGGCCCGCGGCTACTCGCGCGACAAGCGGTCGGACTGCAAGCAGGTGGTGGTGGGGCTTGCCATCGATCACGACGGCTTTCCGCAGGCGCACGAAGTGTTCCGCGGCAACCTGCGCGGGACAGCGCCAACCTGCCGGACATGCTGGACCGTCTGGAGCACCGCCTTGGCGGCTTCCGGGAGGGACAGACGGTGGTGGTGGACCGCGGCATGTCGGGGGAGAAGAACCTTGCGCAGATCCGCGAACGCAACCTTCATTACCTGGTTGCCGCCCGCCAGGGCGAACGGGTCGGGTGGCTGGCTGAGTTCGAGGCACTCGAGGGCTTCGAAGAGGTCCTGCGGGAGCCCTCACCGCGCAATCCGTCGCAAAAGCCGGGCCGGGTCTGGGTCAAGCGCGCAAGCGACGGCGCCGAAACCGTGGCGCTGTGCATCAGCGAAGGCCGCCGGCAGAAGGATCGCGCCATCCGCGAGAGCCACGAGGCGCGGCTGCTGGCGGATCTCGACCGGCTGCAGGAGCGCGTCGCCAGCCGCCGCCTGGTCAAACCCGAAAAGATCGCCGAAGCCATCGGCCGCCTCCGTGAGCGCTATCCGCGGGTGGCCCGCTATTACGATCTCGAATACCGCGCCGACACCGGCGAGTTGCATGCCGCGCTGCGCAGCGAACGCAGGGACATCGCCGAGCGCGTCGACGGCGCCTACCTGCTGAAGACCGACCGCCAGGACCTCTCGGGCGAGGAAATCTGGCGCCTGTATGTCTTGTTGGCGCGGGCGGAGAACGCCTTTCGCAACATGAAATCCTCCCTCGCGATGCGACCGATGTTCCATCAGATCGAACCCCGCGTCGATACCCACATCTTCCTCTCGGTGATGGCCTACCGGTTGCTCGTCGCGATCGAGAAGACCCTGCTCGACCAGGGCGTACACAGTTCCTGGAACAGCGTGCGCGATGCGCTCCGCACCCACCAGGTGGTCACCGTGGCGCTGCCCACCGACGACGGAACGGAAATCCGGGTCCGCCGGCCGACCACTCCGGAGCCGGCGCATCTCGAGATCTACCGGCAGCTCGGCGTCCCGCCGACCCTCATGCACACACGGAAGAGCGTCCATCGAATCGAGGCGTAACCCGCCATTCTAGTGCGGAAGAAATTTCCAACCCATTGAAAAACCAGCAAAAACTTGAAAAAGTGGCGAAGTTGGGCTAATAGAGGAATGGCCCTTCGACCCAAGAGGTGCAACCGAACATTATTCGGTGAGAATTTGTGCGGTGGAAGCGCTCCTCGATAAGCACCTTCCGGTCCAGTCGGAAGCAAAATCGCAAAAAACCGAAGTTACAGACTCCCCCACACGATTCGGTTCATTATTTCGTTGGCTGTTTGCCCATAGTGATAGACGCGTCAAGTGAATGCTGAAAAACGCTCAAATTCACATTGTTCGCTTTGGAACTCCCCAGGTCCGTAAGTTAATTGCCGTGAAATACGCAGTCGATCCTTTGTTTTTAGAGGGTTATAATAGGTTTGAGTGAAGGAATTCTGTAACCGTTCGGTTTGAGCGTGACGCCGACCTATTTTCACCGATTGAGGATGCGCTTCCAGTCTTTTCGTAGCGGACAGAGCCAAATTTCCTTTTTGGGGAGCGCGTACTGGTTTTTGGTGTCGTAGCGTCCGCAGCCCTAGGTGGCGCCGACATGGATCCAGCTGGCGGCGCGGTAGGTGGTTCCGAGGAAGCGCGGGGTCTCGACGAAGGATTCCACCGTTTCCAGTCTTCGGGTAGACGCTGCCCGGCGACGGAGAGGATGTGGGGGCGAGGTTGGGGATGCGGATCCAGGGCAGGATGAGGAATCTCGCGTTATCGCATATGCGAGTGAGGTCTTGTGCGCGGGTTTGCGGGGGCCATCCGATGAAGCGGTCGCGCGGGGCGATTTTCCAGGCGGCGGTACTGAAGCCGAGCGTGGCGAGGGGGCATCCGTTGCGGTCCTTGATGGCGTAGCGCATCTGGGCGTCGACCAGAGTCTTGTAGCCGAGATAGTGGTAGCATTCGATGAATTCGTTCCACAGCCGGCTGGCCCGGGGTCCGGGACGAAGCGCAGCGGACGGACGGCCTCGAGGGTGGCGGCCGGCGCGAAGGGCGGCGGGTCGGTGGCGGCCGTGAAGGGGATCGGTTTGCGCCCGCCGCACCAGTAGCTTGTTGGCGGTAGGACGATGATGCCGTCGCGATGCATCTTGAGCAGGGTGACATTGGCCATCATGTCCTTGAGCCCGCCATCCGGTTTGCGTCAGCCCAGGCGGCGGCAGAACTCCCGGACCAGGCGGCTCCGGTTCAAGGCCGGAGGTCCGGTGATCAGGGCCCACAGTAGCGCCATGTCTTCGGCGGTGAAGTCGCGCCCGTAATATATGAGCTTCGCTACATTGCCGGATTTGCGTTTCACCAAATGGTAGGGTGGCGGTTCGCGGAGATATTCCGCGAGCTTGGGAGCATGTGTCCCTCGGCAACTTCGCTGAATCATTTGGTGGCCGCCATTGGCGGGGCTTGGGAAGTGCTGGGAGAAGATGTGCTGAAGGCGATCCGAGCGAAGAGGGTGTTCCGGAGAAAGCTGCGGCGCTTTCGATTTCGCTAGACAGCATCATGCAGGGTATGGGAATGAGAATGATGTGGTGCCGCGGGAAAATGCGTCCCGCCCCACTGAGACGGACATCCGGGAAGCATCGTCGGGCACAGTATCCCGTTGCGGCGGAGAAGGCGAACACATGCATACGGTCTGATTCGTGCGGATGGCGAAAGCCTGCAAGAAAACGCTGAAACGGGATATCTCAGAAGAAATATGGGATGCCTTGGCACTGCGCCTACGAGGAGCGCACACGGCAAGCACGGCGTTGTTTCGAGAGGCTCTGCTAGGCGGCGGGGCGAGAAGAACGACGCCGAGCGAGTCCTGCGCTCGCTGCACCATTTGGCGAACAGTTGTTCGAAACGCAAGGCCGTTTCATTGGCGTTGACGTTCTTTCCCAAGCGCCCGCTTCACATGCAGTACGTGGAATTCCAAAGCTAGGAATTGCCGGCAGACTCGGGATTCGTGCAGGCCGCCAACCGCATGCAGGTGGCCGAGAGAAGAAAAAGTGCTCTGGGATGCGCTCGAAGCACAGGGTGATCCCACGCTACGAGTTTGCGACGTTTCGCCCCTGTATTGATCGACGGTTGCATTTGTTGCTGGCTTTTTCATGCCGTTTGGTGTACTGATGAGCGCATGGAAGAGCGAATCGATGGCGCGGCGCTGTTTCGGGAGACGCCGGAAGGGTTTTCCCTGCGCGATGTGGTGGTGCGCCTTGCGCGGCCGGACGAGCGGGTGCGCTGGGACGCGCTGGTTGAGGCGCATCATTACCTCGGCTTCAAGCGGTTTGCGGGCCGCGGCCTGCGCTACGTCATCGAGCGGGCGGGCCAGTGGATCGCGCTGGCCGGCTGGCAGTCCTGCGCGTTGAAGAGCCGGCACCGGGACCTCTGGGTCGGGTGGAAGGGCGCTGTCCGGTGGCGGCGTCTGCACTTGATAGCGAACAATTCCCGGTTCGTGGTGCTTGGCGGCAAGGGGGTTTTTCCGCGCCTCGGGTCGTTTGCGATGGCGGCGATGCTGCGTCGCCTGAGCGCCGACTGGCAAGAGCAGTATGGGCACCCGGTTCTGCTCGCGGAGTCCTTCGTGGACCCGGCGCGGTTCGAGGGCACGGTGTAGGCGGCCGGGAACTGGCGGTATCTCGGCCTGACCCGGGGGTTCGCGCGCCACAATGGCCGCTACACCGACGCCCACGGGCGCCCCAAGGAGTTCTACATCTACCCGTTGCGGCGCGACGCCTGCCGACGCCTGCGCGACCCTGCGCCGCTGCCGGCCGGGTGGGAGCCGAAGGGCGCTGCCGGCCAGGCGCCGGGCGAGATGCGCTCGCTGTACCAAGAGTTTGCCGGCATCCCGGACTTCCGGCGCGGCCAGGGCCGCAAGCACACGGTCGCCTCGGTGCTTGCGGTCTACATTCTGGCGCGGCTCGCGAACATGCGCGGGCCGGTCGCCGCCGCCGAGTACGCGCAGAAGCTGAGCCAGCGGGAGTTGGAGGCGATCGGCGCCTGGAAGAACCCGAAGACTGGACTCTACGTTCCGGTCTCGAAGTCGACCCTGCACCGGGTGATCGCTTCTCTCGACCCCGAGGAGGTTGAGGCGGCATTGCAGCGGTACACGACGCCGCGGCTGCAGCTCGCGCGCGCCATCGCTATCGACGGCAAGCGCATTCGCGGCGCGAACCGCAATGGAGACGGGCACTTCGAGACCGCGACCCTGATCGAACACGCGACCCGGATGCCGGTCGCGATTCTCAACTATCACGACGACAGCGGCGAGATCGCGGCCGTGCGGACGCTGCTCGAACAGGCGCCGGTGGAGGGCCGGGTGATCACCTTTGACGCGCTGCACACTACCCGCGACACCGCTCGCGCCATCGTCGAAACGCATCGCGCCGACTATCTGATGAGCGTCAAGGACAACGCTCCGGAAACCCGCAAGGCTCTTGAAACGGTCGACTGGGAGCGCGCCGCGAGCGGCCGGTTCGAGGAGAAGATCGACAAGGCGCACGGCCGCATCGAGCAACGCCGCATCGAGGTGCTGACGCCGCTGCCGCGCCTGATCAACTACCCGCACGTCGCGCAGATTTTCCGCGTCACCCGCGAACGCACCGACGCAAGGCGCAATGGAACCGGGGAAACCAGCATCGAACACGCCTATGGCATCACCTCGGCGCCGGCGGAACGCGCCTCCCCGGAACAGCTCCTCGCCTGGAACCGCGGCCACGGGTCGGTCGAAGTCAATCATCACATCCGCGACCAGACCTTCGCCGAAGACGCCTGCCTCGCCCGCGCCGGTTTCGCGCCCGCCAACAATGCCATCTGCACCAACCTCGCGCTCGCCATCATCATCCACAAGACCCCGTTCGAAAGCTTCGCTTCCGCGACCCGGCACTTCGCGCTGCAGCGCCGGGACGCGCTCACGGCGCTGCTGTTGCCCTGAAACCGGCCTTCCCCGCCAATCCCCGCCTCCCGGCCGGGGGAACCCGCCAGAGCGCCCCGAAGAAGCCCGCCGCCGCGTAAATCGGCGCCTTTCGCTGCGCCCCTCGATCCCGCAAACCGCGCCAGGGAATCACCGGCGGCAGCGCTCCGGGGCAAACACCGATTACGATCGAGCGGAAACTCGGCACGGCGACGCAGGGAAGCCAAAACGGGACAGATCAACTCCGCAGCAAGAGATCGAACGGCGCCCAAGCCGTTCAGATTCACGCCAGCGTTGCGAATTCGCTCAAATCCGTCCGCAATTCACAAGAATTTCAAAGCGTGGGATACTCCTGCTCGAAGCACAACTGCACTGGACAACCGATCCTCAGCATGCGAACGTTTGGCGAGTCTAGCCGCTTCGATGCGGTCTGGCGTGAAAACACGCAGGCTTTGGAACCGCCACCTTTTCGTCTGATAAACTGCAATGCCCACAATTTTGTGAAATTCGTAAAGTGAGGCAAAAAATTCCACAAAGTATCTCCATTTCTTCCCTTTCGATCTCGCAGTGAGTTCATTTAGCCGAAAGGTAGTTCAAATTTGCGAATATCGGGAATCTAGGTTACGTGCTCGCAATTGTTGCCTTACTGTTCGAAAAACACTTTGTTGCTGGAAGACCTTTCTTAATCTGGATCGCTCGAGTGCAAAACTGAACTTGCTCTCAAACTCTATCTCAAATATCCTTCTGCTCGACATGACAAAGCAGATGTGAACCGTGTTCTGCCAATTGCGTTTGCACTCGTATACCTTAAAATTGGCCGAATTCGCATTCCGGCGTGTGCTCCAAGATTTCGGTTTGGGAGTGATATCACAATCCCTTGAGGTTGCACGGTCTTTGGTGTCCCAAGACTTGCGAGGACAGTTGATGGTCGAAAACAGGCCGAAAGGAAACCGAATTAGAATATTAACAGTGGTTGGCACCCGTCCCGAAGCAATCAAAATGGCTCCTCTAATTAAAGTTCTTTCCGATAACGAGTATTTTAAGACCGCACTATGTGTTACAGCCCAGCATCGACAAATGCTGGACCAAGTATTGAACATATTTGAAATCCGGCCGGATTACGACTTAGATATAATGCGTAAAGGGCAGTCTCTTCCAGAAATCACTTCAAGGGTTTTGACCAAAATGGGTGACGTTTACGAAGAGTTTAATCCTGATTTGGTATTGGTTCATGGGGATACTTCAACGACATTTGCCGCTGCACTGGCGGCATTCTACAAGAAAATCCCAGTTGGCCATGTCGAAGCCGGCTTGCGCACAGGAAATCTTCTTTCTCCTTGGCCGGAAGAGGCAAACCGCAAGTTGGCTGGAGTACTAACTCAGCTGCATTTTGCTCCTACACAGCGTGCCCGCGCGAATCTGCTAACCGAAGGCCACACTCAAGATCAAGTATATGTTACTGGAAATACGGTTATTGATGCGTTATTGATGACTCGGGAGAAACTTGAGAATTGTCTCAAGCTCAGGCAAATTTGCATACAGTCTACCCAATTTCTACGTGACGAGCGAAGAATTGTTCTAATTACAGGTCACCGTCGTGAGAACTTTGGTAGAGGATTTGAACGGATTTGTACCGCAATTCGGCAGCTAGCTAAGAGATTTCCCAATGTCGACTTCGTTTACCCCGTGCATCTGAATCCAAGAGTGCAAGTTCCTGTTAGTCACTTGCTTGCCGGCTTGGCAAATGTTAGCTTGACACACCCTCTAGACTATTCTGCATTTGTTTATCTCATGAATCGTTCTCATTTGATATTGACCGATTCGGGTGGAATTCAAGAAGAAGCCCCTACTTTTGGCAAGCCAGTACTCGTGATGAGAGATACCACGGAACGACCCGAGGCACTCGAATACGGCACGGCAAGACTTGTGGGAACAAATGTCTCGGCGATCACAGAAGGCGTTTCTGTGCTGCTTACAAGTGATTCAGACTACCTCCGCATGAGCAGGTTACCTAATCCATATGGTGATGGCAAGGCCTGCCAAAGAATTGTCGCTACGTTAATTCGAAAGTTTGCGATGAATGGTCACGCTAACCAGCACACCGCAATACCGGAATGGAATTTTCTACCAAAAGCACTCTGAAAGTACCTACGGCCAAGAAAAGCTGCATGACCACCTCCTGTTCTTCTTCACCTGAAATTCGTACGGCTTCCGTCATTGGATTGGGCCATATCGGACTGCCGACTGCAGCCCTAATTGCGTTGCAAGAGATTGAGGTAATCGGTGTTGACATTGATCAGAATTGTGTCGATACGGTCAACCAGGGAAAGTCTCGAATTGCTGAACCGCAATTGGATGAGTTGGTTTCCCTAAGTGTTAGAAATGGCTACCTACGAGCTACAACTCAACCAGAACCGTCCGAGGCCTTCTTTATTGCCGTACCCACTCCTTTAACGCTGGGTAACAAGCCCAATCTTGAAATTGTTCGGTCGGCGGCAGCATCAATCGCTCCTGTATTGACCAAAGGAAATATAGTAATTCTTGAGTCCACCTCACCTGTGGGCACCACTCGGCGTCTATCTAGGTGGTTGGCGGACGCTCGTCCAGACCTGCGTTTCCCCTTTTCCGAGCATGATCCCATTGACGTTCACGTTGCCTACTGCCCCGAGCGCGTGTTGCCAGGACAAGCCGTGCGAGAGTTACAGCACAATGATCGCGTAATCGGCGGGATTACTTGTGCCTGCTCCCGACGGGCTGCCCAGGTCTACAATTTGTTTGTGAAAGGCCAAATGCACTTTGCCAGCGCTCCGTTGGCAGAAATGACCAAGCTCGCTGAAAACGCTTTTCGTGACGTCAACATAGCATTTGCTAATGAACTA
Organism: Rhodobacterales bacterium; assembly: GCA_965219495.1. Lineage (GTDB taxonomy): Bacteria > Pseudomonadota > Alphaproteobacteria > Rhodobacterales > CAZPXZ01 > CAZPXZ01. The sequence goes on along the minus strand of OZ244777.1, from coordinate 3,029,328 downwards.
TCCATGATTTGCGATGAGATAGGCGTCGATATTTGGCGTTTGGTAGAAATTTCAAATCACCACCCTAGAGTAAATATTCTCCAACCTGGGTCCGGCGTCGGTGGACACTGCATCGCAGTCGACCCCTGGTTCATCTTGGATAACGCGCATACGGAACCGCGTCTAATTCGTGCGGCACGACATGTAAACGACAGCAAGCCTGCCTGGATAACTCGAAAGATTGAGCAAGCAATTTCCGACCTTATTGCCGGCGGACGAGAAGAAGCTTCACTTGTCGTGGCCGTCTTGGGTTTAGCTTTTAAACCAAATGTCGCCGATTTGAGGGGAAGTCCTGCTCTTGCTATATTCAAAGCTTTGCGTTCTCGTACGCAAGCCAATCTACTCCCTGTGGAACCAACTCTGTCTCCCGCTGACGCTTCAACCTTACCGTTCGAACTTCATGATTTGAACTCAGCCCTTTCCAGAGCTGATATTGTTGCCTTACTCGTAGCGCACAACGCATTTCATGACATTGATGGCAGACTCCGACGCCATCAAAAAATTGTTGATGCGGTAGGAATCACGTCAGATACTGCTAACTCTCCAATCTAAATGTTTCGATTCCGTCATGCTCATGCCTTTGCATATACGCGTTTACTTTTTCGCGTCTTCTCTTCTTGTTGGTTCACTTCTGTTGCACGCACTTGTTCAAACTCATCGTTTTCTTCGCCGCTCTCAAGCAACTTCTAGCAGAGGACATGCCCCTTACTAATGCGTGTGCTGATACCGGTATTCTTTAATGCGCCTCTTGGCGGCCTTCATTTTCATGTTCGCGCACAGTCGTTAGCTCTACTTAAATCCGGAAATGATGTCATTGTACTTTGTAAACCCGGTCCCTTCTCCGAGATATTGGAGTGTGACGGAGCGACCGTTCTTCACACTGATTTCAGTGATTTGCCTGCATCTTTTGGCACAGCACTTCATGCCGGCCCGTATGACTTGGTACACGCACATCCTTTCGCTTCTCGTCGCGTTGGACTTAACGTATCTGCGAAACTAGACATTCCTCTTATTGTAACATTTCATAACACGTACCAAGATTACCTTCCAACGTGGCATGAATTTGCACATGCAATCATAACAGTAAGCCCGGCCATACGCGACTACTTGTGTCGAATTACCCACCTCCACAAACATAAGGTTATGGTTCTTCCGAACGGCGTAGATTTATCTGTCTTTAATCCAGTAAAGAAGCTAGCTCAACGTGGTCTCGATTTGCCTGCGTATCTTCACGATGACGAATCAAAGCGCCCAAAAGTAATATTATTTGCCTCCCGCTTTGATTCGGACAAATCTCAAGTCCTTGAAGTAGTACTGGATGCCTGGCGCAGTTGCACCGAGCAACGCGCCTTTACTCTCGACTGGTGGGTAGTCGGCGAAGGCTCTGAAAGACTCCTTTTGGAGCGAGCGGCGGAAATACTAAATCAAACCGCAGGGCGTGAGGTTGTGACATTTTTCGGCTGGCAACGCGAAACCCACCTGGCAGACCTCTATACGAAAGCAGATATTTTTGTCGGGCCCGGCCGTTGTGTACTTGAATCCATGGCCAGCGGCACGCCGGCGATTGCCGTCGGACACAGCGGATATCTCGGTTTGGTTAACGGGCAACGTTTCGCAGAAGGCTATCACATCAATTTTGGTGGACAAGGCCTGCCAACCGCGAATTATTCTAACGGACAATTGTTTGATGACATAACGCGTGTCATTCATGACCGCCACTTTCTTCGCGAACTCGGTGATATCTCTGTAACCGCAATCCAGTCATACTTCAATCAGGATCAACTCGACAAACAACTACTGGCACTTTATGAATTGATCTTGCACGGAGCCCGACAGGCTCACACCTAAATTTTCACAACAACAGTAACATTCAAGTCTCATTGCCTTGGCCATAATGCCTATCAGATCATAACGCGACTAAGATCCAAGCCTGATTGCACATTTTGGCATTTTTTCATGAAATCAGCTGTCTTGATATTCCAGGTATGCTTCCCCTCATCTGCATGTCGCACGACAACGTAATTGAAGCGGTCAGCCGAATAGATGCAGCAACCCGCTTTTGTTACCTCCTTTAGGAAAATTGTGTCTTCCCCAATATTCGTATGTTCGAACGGAAACTCTTTGTGTACTCCTCGCCGAACGACCAGAGCGCCTCCCCCAACGAATTTGCCGAATTGGTGTTCGCCCCCAACTACTCTTATAGCCATTTTGTCATCCTCTACCAGATGCACAAAATACGTGCCTTTTCCCACGATATCTGCATTTGAGTAACTAGCCGCCAGCATTTGATCGGACAAGAATCGCTCTCCGTAGAAATCGTCGTCATCCATCTTTGCTATGAACTCTCCCGTTGCCTTCTCTATCCCTAAATTGAGACTAGCACCGAGCGACGTTTTGCCCTCTATTGCAAGAACACGAGCATTCTCTAGCGCCTCAACCTGGTCCTTTATGACATCCATATCAAATGATGCATTATTTAGCACCAAGAGCAGTTCCTTCTCTGGATATAGCTGCTTCGAAAAGCTCTCCAACGCATGTGTCACTTTTTCTGGGCGACAAGTAGCAATTACTACGCTCACCGAGGGAGTTACCGCTTTCCGGGGTGCCAAACCCACGCGTTGCACTATTTCATTCATTCGATGTCGATAAGTATGACGCTCATGTATAAAGCGATACGCCAAGTGTGCTTCCTGCCTACATGCCTCCTCGTTATTGAAGAGCTCATTCAAGTGTTTGCTAGTTTCATTGGCACAATTGCTGATTCGCACACAATTGCCCAGCAAATTCTTCATTCCCTCTGAATCATTGGAAACTACTGGTGTACCGCAGCCAAGACTTTCAAATACCCTACGAGAAAACATCGTAGGCGAGTCAGTTACGCTATTAACATTTAACATCACTTTGTAGCATCTATAGGCGGTGAGCATCTCCTCATAGTTGAGTGTACCCTTGATTAGCTCTGCGAATTGATCAGGAAAACGATACTTGGGCAACGAACCAGAGATATTGTAATTTCGATCGTAAATATGAAGACCAAATTGAAGAGCAGGCTCAAGAAGGTAGGGTAAAGAGTCAACGCGCTCCTCGTGCCTTTCCATCCAACTTCCTGCGAAGCATACAGGAAATGTTGGCCATGAAGAACTACGGCAAGGATTGTGTATCTTCGGCTGCGCAGCAAACGGTAGTGCGAAAATTTGATTGTGTCCGCAAATTTCACGATACTTAGGGATGGTATCAGCGTCGGTTGTAAACACAATGTCGAATTCCTTCGCAGCATCTATGAACCTTTCAAAATTCGGTGGGTCTTCCTTGTTCCAGAAGACAGCTTTAATGTTTCTCATGCGGCAATATTGTAGCAACTCGCCCAGCGGACTTTCCTTATTGCCTAGATATTGGTTAATTAGGAATTGCCATGAGCCATTGTTGCCATGCCAAGCAGATTCAACCAGCAGAAACGCTGGCGGCGACAACTCCATCTCTTCTCGCCAGTTGTCTGAAGAAAGAAGAAGCAAGTTGGCTTCGTAACGTAGGCAATACTCGGAGAATGTGTCCAAGATTGCCGCAACTACAGGCCGCTCGCTCTTATCAATGGGTGGCAATTCCAGTCTAGGAAACAATACCGAGTTCTTCTTGCCCTTTATGTAGGCTGAATCTGCGGGCTGATTTCCTTGACGTGCTCGCTGCGCTTTGTCAGCTTCCTTTGAAGACCGTCTCTTCTTTCTCCTTTGCTGAGCTTCCTGAATGCTCACTAGGAATTTACGCGGAGTCATCATATACGATTTCAACTTCGCACCCTTACGTGACACGTATAAAGCCAACCGATAGTTGAATTCATTCTTGATTGTCTCGATGCGTTCTTCCGCTGACGAAATTATCTTGCTTTGCTCGATGATTTTCTTGCCTTGCTCTCCAATTTTATGATTTCTTGTCTTCGCCTGTTGCTCTAGTTGTTTCTTCCAGTGAACTTGATAGTGAATCTGCCCAAACAGCCGTTGCTGAGAAGCCACCAATGCAGTTTCTGTCATCTGCATGAGTCGTTCGAAACCAAACTGGTTCCAATGCGGTTCTGGATTCTCGGAGACGGTGCCGACCATCCGAATGTAACCTTCTTCCACTTGGAGCAAATTTGGCGCACAACGCGCTCTCACTAGTGCGAGGAAATTCGAAAGACAAAATGTTTGGACATGGTCTTCGTGTGGATGAAATCCAAATGGTGTGGTGATGACTACTCGACCGCCTGGGCGAAGGAATTTCATGCTCCGATCTAACAAGGCTGTGGGATTGTCCAAGTGTTCCAAGATTTCCCCCATCACCACAGTATCAAATGCCGGAACATCAAGCTCCGAACGAGTAATATCCACTTGAATAAGCCTTACCCTCTTGCCGACTTCATTGGGTTCTTTCTCCAACAAGTTGCGAGCAAATCTCAAAGCGTCGGCATCAATATCCACACCGGTTACTTCGATGCCTCGACGTGCCAATAGAATTTCTAAAACGCCTTCACTACATCCAACATCTAAGACGCGCGGTCCCCTTACTTGATCAACCATCCAATCTATTCGACGACGTAAGATTTCACCCCACATTCCTGATTCGCGCATCCCAAAATACACTTGTGCAACACAATCTCTCGTTGTATCATCAGCCCGTACCGCTTCTTTTTGCACGTCACTCTCCTTTGCTCAGATGAGTCCCTAAACCGGAAACCCTAACCTCTTCGATAAACGACTACTTCAAAAAGACATCTGTGAACATCAATGAAACATTAAGAGAGATACCCGAATTTGTCGAACGCAATTCTTGGTGTATCTTCTTGCCTCAACCTGGGTCGCTGTTCAGTTTGATTCGCCACCAACTCTCGATTAGATCCGCCGGACAGTCCGCGCTTACAACATACGCCGGCACAAGTTTTAGGTAACCTCTGCTCACCCAGCCTTGGTATGGGTCAACTTCACCGCGGGTCATCCTTAATTCACACCCTTTCCCCTCAAACTCGACCTCGACTACATGAATGCCCACTCTGACGGTGAAACCCGACTTCGTAGGTTCTGGAACGAGATCCGGTGCAAGATGCAAATGTGACAACCAGCGGATGCTTGTTTGATTAAACAAGAGATCTTTAATCTGGAGAAATCTTCCTGGCCCATAAAAAAACGTTCGATTGTGCCTAAATTTCCAAGGTCGTTCAATCGAACCACCAATTATGAACTGCGAACCTCTAGTTTCAATCGGCCCTAGGTTCTGTGCTTTGACATTGAGATGCTTTGGTGCAATGTCGACCGATCCTAGACTTGGCACGTTATGAGCTCGGGCGCTTATAACGTATCGTCTCGCCGCATCCCTATTATATCCGTACTTACCGCTGTCCACGAAAATCTCTCGGCCCCAATTCATAAGTACGAAGCTCAAGTCATCGGCGTGTTTGTGTCCGGTAAGCTTACCCATTGCACTGATAAACAGTTGGCTAGCTTCGCCTAACGGTGTCTCAGGCAACGATCGAATGTTTGCGTATCCTGATTTGGAAAGGTCACGTACTGCCCAACACGTTTTATCAGCTAGACAAACAGGATTGACAATGGACTTCAGTTGCGGACCTGTACCGTTACTGTCCCCAACCCGTATCCATTTACCGTTCGGATACGTTAACCACGAAGTGTTGGAATCCGCGCGATTCAAAATCTGCTCCATCCACGGTTTGCCAAATCTACCGGCAGCGCCCGACTTTCTTATCCAATCCAGGACCCATAGATGATACGTGGGAGAGCTTTCCGTATGCACTCCCTCCTCAGTGAATTGCGTTCGTAGCAGCTCCTCGAAAGCACTGCTTGCATATGAGCGCGCGTCATTGCACACGCGGCGCCAAAATGCCACTTCGCACAACGCGTCGAGTCCGACAAGCTGAAATATAGCGTGATTGTTATTTGCAAGAAACTCCGGCTCTCGAAGTTTTTCTACGTGGAGATCAACTAATCGCATCAATCTAGCTAAGTCCGTTTCGTCTACTTCCAACTCACCGGAAAGACTCTTGTCGACAAGAAACGCGAGTCGTTGCGCACGAATTCCAGTCGCATGATCATACCATTGGAATACGCTTCTCTTTTGCTTTTCAACATGAAAATCCTCCCAGTCAAGAACAACGGCGAGAGCTCCTTTTAAGTGCTCAATGTTACGGCTTTTCTTATACTCGTGCAGAAAATAGTCCATCGTTCTCCATGCGTGGAGTTGAAACTGCCAATTTCGATCCTCAAATGGATCTGCCCTCCAATTGATTGGAAGCGATGCATCCCAAACTGGAAGATCTTCGCGGGGCCTAAAAACGTTCGGCGAACCGAGTTTCCGAACCAAGCTCATCTCAGCAAGATCGATTCCCTTGCTCGAATAATTCTTTGGCCTTAGAGTATCAAATTGTTTAGCGCGCATTGACATGAATACTGTTGATCCAACCACGCCCACAATCACGAGAATCAGTGCGAGACTAAAGATAAACCGTGTGGGAATCTTTCCTCTAGTCTGCATCATGTCCGAGATAGTATCCTAAAGATTGTGATTCTACGCTGATTACGCATCGCTGACCACGCTTACGGTTCTTCCAGCAATACCCAAGTGAATACGCAAATGCCACAAGTTAGACGCCCTTTTCCTTCGCGTTGCCTCCGGGATGCAAATTTGACTTTCCATTGCTTTTTTCATTGTGAGTCTCTACAACTTCTCTAATAATCGCTTTCGTCGAATCTCAAAACTTAGATCATCACGCGATTCAAATCCAACCCACTTCTCATATTCTTGTAGTTATACGAGAACTCTACTCTCTTTCTCTCTCCTGTGCTGTCATCTTTAGTTTTTCGACGCACCAATAAGTAATTGAATCGATCCGTTGAGTAGATGCGACAGTTTGCTCTTGCAGCCCACATTAAAACTGTCTTGTCGTTACCTAACTCCCGTTTCTTAGCGATTAGCTCGTTGAAAACCTCCCGGCGAATCATTAAAGTCGCGTCTTCGACTACATCCGTATATTCGTGCTCAGGCCCAAGAACTTTCATAGCCATACTGTTTTCTTCTTCAAAGTGCACAAAATATGTGGCTTTTCCTAGTATCTCTGCCTCGCAAAAGCCTAACGTCAACATCATATCAGACAAGTACTTTTCTCCATACTTGTCTGTTCCATTCATTCTCACGAGATAATCGCCAGCAGCTACATTTGCTCCCTGCTCAAAATTGGTTATTTCGTCCAGTGGGAACTTCACGACAACAATATGAATATTATGAAACGCCTTAACTTGCCACTTGATAGGTCTGACATCGCACTCTGCTTCATTGACAACAAGTATCAGCTCCTTGTTTTTATACTTTTGTCTTGAGAAATTCTCAAGCGCGTTAGTCGCATTCTCAAGTCGAGAAACGGGAACAATCACGCTTACTGCCGGCGGCACGAATTCTCTCTTCTTCAGTCCAATCCTAAAGCAAATCTCATTCATTCTGTGTCGGTATGTATGGCATTCGTGGACGAAACGATATGCCAAGTGCCCTTCCCGTAATCGTAACTCCGGATCGTTCAGAAGAGCACTTAGATGAAACCGGGTGTCATCCTTGCAGCGGGTAACTCGAACATGATTGCCAAGGATTCTGCGCATTCCTTCAGAATCTGTCGAAACCACCGGCGTTCCGCAAGCTAGACTTTCAAATACTCGCCGAGAAAACATTGTCCTAGAATTGGTCACACTATTCGTATTGAGCATTACCTTATAGCATCGGTATGCTGTCAGCATTTCTGCATATTTCAGCGTACCCTTGATCGCCGAATGGTAGCGGGCGGGAAATCTGTGCCTTCGGCGAATTCCTGGCAGACGAAAATTTCTGTCGAAAATGTGAAGGCCAAATTCAAGGGCCGGATCCAACAGTATTGGCAGCGTTTCTATGCGCTCCCGATGTCTTTTCATCCAGCTCCCGGCAAAACATACAGCGTGATTCTTCCAAGTGCTCCTACGAGTTGGATTGTGAAGCCGCGGTTGTGCAGCGAATGGCAATGGAAATATTCGATCATGCCTACAAATTTCAACATACCTTGGAATGCTGTCAGCATCACTGGTAAACACAAAATCGAATTCTTTTGCAGCATCGATGAATATTTCAAAATTTGGTGGATCCTCCTTGTTCCAGAAGACAGTTCGAATACCGCGCGATTTGCAGTATCTGAGGGCCTCTCTTAACGGAGTATTTTTGCGCTCCGCGTATCGAGTTATCATACTGCGCCACGCGTCGCTGTTACCTCCCCAAGCAGACTCCACCAATAAAAACGCTGGTTGTGACAACTCCATTTCCATACGCCAACCTTTGGGTGTCAAAGGCACTAGATTTGCCTCGTAGCGAAGACAATGTTCCGAAAACGCATCAAGAATTGCCGCTACTACGTGCCCATGCGATTCTTTAAATGGGGGCAATTCAAACGCGGGAAACATGTTTTCATCGCAATGTAGGGGCAGTTGCGACCACTGTTCGCGTAGAAGTGTACCCCCAGAACGAATTGCTTGTTTTTGGGCTCTATTTTTCTTCGTTCGACGCAGCCCTGTGAGTAGTGTACTTGGCAATCTTGCAAATAACCTCAAACTTGTAAAGCCATGAAATAATGCATAACCGAGAGGATAATGGATATCCTTCTCGGATTGTTTGATGCAAGAATCCGATTTGGACGAAACATTTTTTGAATTTAGGTCGCTGAGCATGAGACTAATCGAGTCCTCAATAGACACTTTGGACTGACCCCCCAACGATGATGTTGCGAAAGTGATGAAAATTCAGAATTACGCAGCCTCCGCTGATTGCAAGTTATGATATCCTCCAGCAGGGTCAAGCGGGTTCCGGTCGGTCAGCACACGCAGGGCGTCCAATGCGTTGACATTTCGCATGGTGATCTGGCCGGAGGCCAGCAGAGCCCAGAACAGCATGGGCGCAGTTTCGGCTTCCGGCAAGACGGTCTGTGTCATGATGCAACACTTGAACTCGGCGTGCGGGCGTTCGATGGCATTTGTGGTGTGGGCCGATCTTCATTGGCTTGCCGGCTTGCGGGCGAAGGTGAAAAGCCAGTCTCCGGCTTCCTCCGGGCTTCTCGACGCGGCCGAGCATGTCTTCCGCCTCTTGCGCAGGAACGCCTTGTGCCTATGCTTGGTTTCGTTGGCGGTGTCAGCATAGATCATGTCCCCGTAGTCAGCGAGAGTTCGCAACTGTTTCGACACACATGCCCAAGCAGGTTGCGGTGCTTGTGGAGGGCGCAGCGCTGTGCGGGCGGCGTCGAGGCCGAGGGAGCCGTCCATCAGGATGAAGACTCGGGCACCCGCAAGCCATGCGCCGCCATGTCATCCAGGAAGGCGCGCCATGACCCGATGCTCTCTCCGCTCATGTTCTTCAAGCCAGCCACACATTCCGTCCGTCCTCGCGCACGCCTACCGCGACTTTCGGCGAGACTGGTTTCGCCTTGCGAGCGACTCTTGCTTTGACCACCGTGCCGTCGAGAATCAACCGCACGATGTCTTCCCCGTCGAGACTGCGGGCGTTCCACACCTTTCAATCCGTCTTCAGCCGACACCAAATCCGGTTCACAACATGTGTGCTTGCTGCGCTCCGGAACAACGCCAAAATCGCCCGCTGCACGCACCGAGTGTTGGTCCCCGAATAATCCGTGTCCACGATCAACCTGCCAGCGCGCTCCGTACGCCGCTGGTAGCAGCGCGGCCCCTTCGAATGCCACCACGCTGCTGGAGAAGCCGCGGCCGGGGAACCGGCATCCGCCCGCTGCCAAAGGTGCCGGCAAGATCCCGTTTCCGATGACCGTTACAGCAACACAGAACCTCGCCGTCGGCCTACTAGTACGATCCGCGTCCGATCGCAGTTCAGAGCCGCTCCTTAAGCAACAATTCCATGAAGTCACGAACCCGAAATCAGACATAACCCATAACCCTCGATCCGGTCTCTACTGTCCGCTCCAGACAATGGCGTTGAAATTGAAATCATGGTAGTGCTGCTAGTTGCCTAACCTCCTTTGGTTTGCCTAACTCTTGGAACTTTGGCCTTTTTTGAATTTTCGTCACCTTCGCGGCGCTACCCCACGACTCCATGTCTAAGACTAACGGATTAGGACAGTGCAGAATTCAATTTACCTGTTCCTTGACCGTTGATCCTGCTAAGGAAGACTATGCAAGTTCGGGTCATCAACTTGCTACGCGCCGACGATCGACGCAGAGCAGTCTCTCAGCAATTGAAATCGTTGGGGACCGCATTCGAAATCGTCTCTGGAGTCGACGGCGACAATTTGCGACCAGACGAGCTCAGGTTCGTCAACACCGTAGAGAGAAGGCGTAGAGGACGCTATCCACTGACTGCACGGGAGATTGGATGCTGTATAAGTCACCGTAAAATTCTTGCGGACGTGGTCGAGAATGGACCAGAAATGCTCGTGATATTGGAAGACGACGTAATTCTTGACAACGCTTTCGTGAATGTAATATTGGAAATTGAAACAAAGGCGATGAACTTTGATGTTGTTTTCTTAACGAGAACCAAGAAAAACCGGAAGTACTATCCCTTGCAACGATTGTGCTCTGGCTACACTCTCGGCCGTCTGCGTTACAACGACTCTGGCACATTTGGTTACGCAATTTCGAGGAGCGGTGCCGAACGCTTCCTACAGCAAAATCCCCGACAGATTGATGAATTCGATCGCGAACTTCATGCGTATTGGAAAACGGGACTGAATACATGCTACGTTGATCCACCCATAGTATATCATGCAACACTTTTTCCGTCATGCATTAAGTATGGGCCGAGGTCGCGTGGGAGTCGTTTGAGAACTCTCGGTGACGGGACGCGAGTAGCTTTCTATTCAACTCTCGAAGCCTGGCGAAGGCATCGAGCATTCGAAGATATCCGCAGGACGGATTTGCAACGATTCCCAGCTGACTACTCAAATCCGAAATATTGAAAGCCCCTCTCCATTGCCGACGACAATTCTTTGGGCGGTAAATTTCGTTTAAACTCAATATTAGCGAGGCTCCGCCGCAGACCGAAGAGGCATGTGTAGGTGGCCCCAACCAAACCCCGTCCGTTGGGCGCTCCGTGAACATGCCGGGTTCATAGTTGCGAAAAGCGTCAGGCAGTAACAAAACGACCCGTCGCATAAGACTTGGCTCAATTGTAGAGACAAGCGTGGCTCAAGAGATCTAGCGAGGCTTTGCCTCAGACCGAAGAGGCATGTGGAGGGTGGCTTTGGGCGCACTCCCCCCGCTGTTCCGCGCGGGAGAAAATTTTCTATGGAGTAAATAGTTGAAGGGCGCGCTTAGTGCAATAGTTCAGCTATTGCGACGTGTTTGCGATTTTGAAACGTGTATTCCGGAGGCTCCAGGGCGGTGATGATTTCGCTCCAGGCCGCTTCAAATCGGTGGGATTTCCATAAGGCCCGCACGCTCAGAACATATTGGCCGGTTCCGTCGAGCTTCCAGCGCATCCCGGAGCATTTAAGCCGCTGGGTCACGAGAACCTTGTTGGCAGCCTCGACCACCCCCGAGCCGATCGGCAGCTTCCGGTTCTGGAACGCGGCGTAGCGCATGCGTTGCCGGTTCTTGCGGAAGAAGGCCAGTTCCCGGGCGATGGCTTTCCGGCGCGAATGTTTCCTGGCCAGATGGCGTAGCGCCCGCACGATCCGCTCGACGCCGTCTTCCTCGTCGCGCAGCCTTCCCCGGAGCCTCTCGAACCGGCGCCGCGCCTCCATGCTGTCGGTTCCACAGGCGCTGTCCAGCGCCGCCTTGAGATGCTGGGCGGCGTGCCAGAAATCGAGGATTTCGGTGGCTTCCGGAAAGGCCTCGGAGAACCAGTTCCAGTTGTCGGCGGCCCCATCGGCGAGGACCACCACTTCCAGATCCGGGCGGATGTGCAGCACATGCCCGGCCTCCTCGAGCAGGCCGTGCTTCAGCGTCGCCTTGCCGGCTTCCGGCATCCGCCCGGAATCGACCGTGCGGATACGCTCGCCATCCGCATCCAGCAACGACACCGCGCCGCAGGACGCCTCGCGGAAACCCGTCGCCGCCGCATCTCCTTGCCGCCCTTCACCTTTCTCGTTGCGCATCCCAAGCATGACGCCGTCCAGCGAAATCGAAAGCGCCGACGATCCCGCAGGGATTTCCTCGTCGCCGCGGATGCTGGGCAAGGCCTTGACCTGCACTACATTCCAGGCTTCGCCAACCGTTTCCACGAGGTGATTGAGCGCCGTCGCAGACGGCGACATGCCACCCAGCTCCTCGGAAAGCCGCACCCAATCCCCGGCAGGCGCCAGCCCCATCAACAGCGTCCCACGCCGCGCCGCAAGCGGCGACCAAAAGCCGTTGATCAGGCCGAACCGGAGGTCCGCCGGGACAACGGAATCGCAACCCCGGCGGCGATAGCGCGAGCGCTCATACCAAACCGGACCAAACGAACTCAGCATCGTGTGGGGCGATGTGCCGATCCGGTGATACACGTTGCCGTCCACCACCAATCGGTCGCTCTCCTCGTCCACCGACTCGATCGCCAGGCGCATGAACGCACAACTCGCAGCGTTCGAGACCGCCGCCAGAGAACGCTCGAAACCCTCCGCAGACTGGGTCCCCTCCGCAAGGGACGCAAACAGCGCCCGCGCATTCGTTCCGAACTTCGAGAGGATCGTCTCGATCTCCACAGCGGTCACATCTCTCGCAAAGCTGGACTCGCGCGCAGGAAACGGCAATACTGTCATCGGAGTGCTCCCGGATATTGTTGTGAACTTCAATCCATATACCACATGTTGGTAGGAGCACTCACCCCCCCCCTCCTGCCCCGGGAAACCGGAGGAAATTCGCGAAAATCCGGCAAAAACGGTCAAACCCGGGAAATCGTGTCACCAAACGGCGACTCGGAATGCGCCGGTGCTAGCCTGACTGATTGCAAACGAACAGTTTACTTTACTCCATATGAAATGTGCACCCGTTCCGCGCTGCGGATGAATCCACGTTGATAGTCAACCTGGGACATCGGTGGCCGTATCGTGGCCATGTGGGGAACCCATCGTCCAGAGTCCGGAGCATGAACATAGCACGCGATGTTGGGGAAGCGTTGTCGCATCACACGATCCTGAAACTGGAATGTATCGACCGGCTGCATCTCAACGCCTTTGTGCCGTTCTTGCAGACCGGGTCGGGCGCGGCCTGGTTTTTCCGGGAGGTTCGGGGCCATCTGATGCCATCGTCGGCGTTGATGGCGCCAATGACGTGACGCCTTGTCGCCGATCTGGAGGCCTTTGCCGATTGCGAGGAGGTGGATCTCATCCGCTTTTCTCGTGGCGAACGCAAGAACGATCGCACCCAGGCCTATTTGCGGGACTGAAGCAGGGATGAGGGGCTGCTGTACATCGGCGAGGCGCAGGAACGCGCCCAGGTGTTTCGCACAGAGCGGCGCTGGCATACGGACAGCGGGCCCCGTATCCGCGGCTGGTGTTGGCCACGGCGATGGTCAATCCCTACTACGTCTATGTAATTGACGATGATTTCGGGGCGTTACTTTCTCAAGTTCTGTTCCTACTTTCCCTACAACGCCAAGTTCTGCCTGAACCGGCATGAGTTTGTGAAGCAGCAGTTGACGAAGCGCGGCATCGGCTTCGAGGCGCTGGACAACGGCATTGCGGCTTGCGATGACCCCGATGCGCTGCAGCGCATCGCCCAGGAGTTGACTGCGCCGCGCATCGACGCGCTTTTCCGCAAATGGCTTGCGCGCCTGCCGCATCCGTTTACCGCCGGGGGACCGGCAATGCAATCTCCGTTATGACCTTTCGATCTTGCAGGCGGAGTTCGCGCTGACCCAGGTGTTCGACCGGCCGGCGCAAGGCCGGGTGTTCTTTGACGAGGTGATCCCGGAAAACCTCGACTTCGGCCGCCCCGACCATGCGCAGTTGATTTTCAATCGTCGCGATACCATACGCACGCCCTCGCGGTATCGAAGCCACGCCATACCCGATGGCGTCACGCCATCGCTGCATGTGGACTACAAGCGCTCGCGGATCAAGGAGGGCCGTGCGTTGCGCACCGAGACCGTGATCAACGACACGTACGACTTCGCCATCGGCAGACGGCTGAACAACCTTGATGACCTCATGGAGGTCGACTTTACCGCCAACCGACGCCTGTTGGGCGTCCAACGCAACAGCCACGACTGCCATCTTGGCGAGGAGACCTTTGGTGCGCTGTATCGGCCTGCCGTGGCGGAGGCGCGCCAGGCGAGCGCCCTGCGCTTTGGCGATTCCGGTGTGCAAGCGCTTCTGGGCGCCCTGCTCATCTTCCGGCTGTTGCCCGTTGGCTTCGCCAATCGCCAACTGCGCGAACTCGTCGCGCCGCTGCTTGGCCTACCGGAGGATGCTTATGGTTCCGCCCGCACCACCAATGACTTGCGCAAGCTCCGGCTGCGCGGATTGACCGAGCGGATTCCCGGCCCCCATCGATACCGTGTCACGGATGTCGGCCTGCGCGTCGCCTCGTGCATCGTCGTGCCTTGGTTCCGGCCCTTTCCGCCGTTCTCGACCGGCAAAACTCATCGGTGCTGGCACGACTCGTCGAGCGTTTCGACAACCAGATTCAGCGCCTGTGGCAGGGCCAGCTGCTCGCTGCATGAAACTTGGCTTAAATGTAGAGATAATCATAGCTCAAGAGATCTAGGATCGCATCGGCAACTCGGCCTAATCAAACAATATCTCTCTGTTACGATTCACATTTTCACGGACCGTAGGACAGAATTGCACCGCAGATAAACATTCTCCTGTGACTTCAATTCGAAGGACTTTGCTATAGAAGCATTCGTATCCTACTCAACGAAAGCGAATACCATCCCTACTGAGCAAGTCGTCCTAATCGCCTTAGTGCAGGGCATCACGGAATTTGCCCCCGTCAGTTCTTCGGCGCACCTTGCCCTATTGCCACAAGTGCTCAACACAAGTGATCAAGGATTACTTGTGGATGTTGCAGCTCATGCCGGTACTCTTACAGCAGTAATAGTGTATTTCTTCAACGACGTAATTCAGTTGCTGCGCGGATGCGTTAAGCTTGGGCGCGGCGCTTGGAATTCCCGGGAATCACGTTTCGCGCTCCACCTGATCTTAGCCACTATTCCTGCAATATGTGCGGGCGGTCTAATTTGGCATCTTGGTTTTGCAACATCTTTTCGTAACGTGGAAGCGATTGCTTGGTTCACGATCGGGTTTGGACTTTTGCTCTATGTCGCTGATCGATTCTGCTCTTCAGCGCAGATTCTGTCTGATTTGAAGGTGCGGCACGCAATACTCATAGGCTGTGCTCAAGTTTTGGCGTTCCTGCCTGGAGCTAGCCGGTCTGGAGTCACGATCACAGCTGCTCGCGCATTAGGTTTCGAGCGAGAACACTCGGCCCGATTTGCGTTCTTGCTCGCCATACCCACCATTGGCGCAGCCACTGCGCTTGGAGCAATTGAACTCATCCGCTCTGGTGATGCACTTTTGTGGCGCACTTCGATGAGCGTGTTCTCACTATCGTTCATGTCCGCGCTTGCGGCGTTGTGGGGCTTGATGCGTTTCGTCCGAAGATGGAGCTTGACACCCTTCGTGGTCTACCGCATCGGGCTAGGCATTATTCTTCTTTGGTTCTTCAGCACCTGACTCAAGCTGATCGGGAGTTCGTCCCTGAAGCGATGTCGGCATATTGTCCTCCTGGGCGAAACCGAACGAGATAACCACCAATCACGCTTTCAAGTGGCGTTGCATCTATACCTAGGTCACCGAGGGTCTGCGCTCCTTTCGAAACCACGTTGTCTGACGCCAGGAGGTTTACCTGGTCGCTGGTGAGGGGCGGATTAGGCAATAGCCCGAGTATACTGCCCAAGACCCGCGCTGCTGGAAACGGTACGGGCACGATCAATCGTCTTCGACGGATTTCCCGGAGCATGATCTCCATGAGGTCGCGAAATCGGTACACTCGCGGCCCGCCCAATTCGTAGGCCCCGGAAACATCGCTCTTGGTAAGTGCGGTCTCCAACGCAGCCGCTACATCTTCCACGTAAACGGGCTGAAACTGAGTATCCGCGCCTACTACCGGAAGCACTGGTGACAACTGAGCCATTTGCGCAAATCGATTGAAGAACTGATCCTCCTCTCCATACATGATCGAAGGACGCATGATTACTGCATCCGTTCGTGCGTCAATCACTTGCCGCTCACCCTCCGCTTTTGAAGATGCATAAACGGATTCCGAGTGCTCATCGGCGCCAATGGCGGAGACATGCACCACCCGCTTCACTCCGAGCTCTGCTGACAACCGTGCGATTCTCCCGGCGCAATCGGCATGAATTGCTCTGAAGCGCTGGCCGCGATTCTCGTAAAGGATTCCAACCAGGTTAATGACCGCATCCGCGCCAGTCAGCGCAGACCGAATCGAACCTTCGTCTCGCACATCGGCTCGAACCGGCTCGACCTGCCCTACATCTCCGTAGAGGCGAACGATGCCCGTTCCTTCGGGATTGCGCGTTCCGACGCGCACTCTCCAGCCACTGCGCGCAAGGCGCGCCACTACATGACGTCCTAGAAATCCTGATCCGCCAACGACCGTGACGAGTGGCATGAGATTCCTCCAGACTTGCAGTCGCCAACCGCAGACTTCGTTTAGAATAGCGTATACGGGCACGATCTTGGAGCAAGAATTTCCTGGTAAGGCGATCATGGCGGTCCTTTTGAACCCTGACCCATGCCCCGATACTTGTTGACATTGACTTGCCCGCCAACTACTTCCGAACTACGGCATCTGATGAAAAAAAGAAGCCCAGGTGGCGGAATAGGTAGACGCGCTAGCTTCAGGTGCTAGTGGCCGTATGGTCGTGGAAGTTCGAGTCTTCTCCTGGGCACCATCGCCGCCGCGTTCCGTGTGGGAGGAATCGGTACCGTATGCCTGTCCGTTTGCACGAAGAGGACCTGCCCGACGATTTCGACCCCGGTGAGAGCATTGCGGTCGACTGCGAGACCATGGGACTTCGACCGGGCCGCGACCGGCTTTGCCTCGTGCAAGTCTCTCGTGGTGACGGGTTGGCGGACCTGGTGCGGGCGAATCCTGGTCTTGGCAAGGCTCCAAATCTCGTCAATGCGCTGGCGAATCCGAGTGTCCTGAAGATTTTCCATTTTGCGCGATTTGATATTGCAGCGCTTTACAGCTCGTACGGTGTGGTAGCCGAGCCCGTGTACTGCACAAAGATCGCATCCGTTTTCGCGCGTACTTTCGCACAGCATCACTCTCTCAAGGATCTCTGCAGGGATCTCCTCAACGTCAGGCTGAGCAAACAGGAACAGCGCACTGATTGGGGGGCGGAGGTGCTGACCTCTGAACAATTGAAGTACGCGGCCGCCGACGTACTTCATTTGCATGAAATTAAGTCCCGTCTTGATGATATGCTACAACGCGAGGGTAGGCTTGAGTTCGCCGCGAGTTGCTTCGAATTTCTGCCTTGGAGGGCCAAAATCGATCTCGCAGGATGGAACGAAATCGACGTTTTCGCCCACAAACCGACTCCGGAAGAATGATTGGACAGACCGTAACGATCGATTTGAAAGAGGCGCGGCGAGTCATCCACGCTGAGGCTGCCGCTCTTGCGGCGCTTGCCGAAGGACTTACGCCCGCATTCTCCAATGCCGTGGAAACCATACTTCGGGCGGCGGGCCGTGTTGTGGTGTCCGGAATGGGAAAATCCGGGCACATCGCGCGGAAGATCGCGGCGACGCTCGCCTCCACGGGCACTCCAGCCCAATTTGTGCATCCAGCCGAAGCAAGCCACGGCGACTTGGGAATGCTGACCAGGAACGATGTCGCGTTGGTACTGTCGAATTCAGGGGAAACTCCAGAGTTGTCGGACATAGTGTCACATACCCGGCGCCACGGAATTCCGCTGATCGGGGTCGCGACCGATCCCAAGAGCACCCTGATGCGAGCCGCGGACATCGCGCTGCCGCTTCCATCTTCCGAAGAGGCTTGTCCGTTCGGTCTTGCCCCCACCACGTCAACGACGGCGACCATCGCCCTGGGTGATGCGTTGGCTGTTGCCGTTATGCGAAGGCGCGACTTTACTCCTCAGAACTTTCGTATGCTGCACCCGGGGGGAAGGCTTGGAGCGCAACTCTTGGCCGTAAGAGATCTCATGCACACCGGAGACGCAATTCCGCTCGTCGACCGCAGTGCGCCCATGTCCGAAGCCCTGCTCATAATCAGCGCCAAGGGATTTGGAATCACGGGCGTCACGGACTCGAAAGGGACGCTCGCGGGCGTTATTTCCGACGGCGATATCCGGCGCAATATGAACGGGATACAAGAGCGGTCCGCAGGCGAAATCGCAACTACGGATCCGAAAGTAGTTCGGCCTGACGCGCTGGCGGCGGAAGCCGTCCAACTGATGAATGAGCGCAAGGTTCTCTGCCTGTTCGTGATCGGAAAGAACGGCGATATGAGCTGCCGCAGACCCGTGGGCATACTGCACATTCATGACTGTTTACGAGCCGGCGTTGCCTGATTCTATCTATACGACAAGGCGCGAGAGAACGTCCCGCCCATTCGAGGCGGCCATATTGGCATTGCTGATGGCATCGACCGTCGTGGCGACCGCGGTGGCCGGGATAAGCTATTTTGATATTCGGTTTGATGGACTCGAAGACGACCAAATCGCTTCGCCTCCTGTTGTCCAAGGCAATCGGCGAATCGAAAACCCCCGCTATGTGACGCAACAACCGGACGGGCGGCCGGTGTTCGTTTCCGCGGATTGGGCATTGCCAGACCGAGAGAACGCAGATCGGATTCGCCTTGAGAATGTTATCGCCAAGAGTGAAGGCGATTCGGGCACCAGATTTCTCGTGACTGCCAGTCGCGGAATCTTTTTTCCAGCCAAGGGTTCGCTCATTCTGATAGAAAATGTGCGCCTTCTGGGCAAGATTGGGGAAAGTTTCGAGTCCCAGAGTATGTTTATAAACGTTCAGACCAATACAGTACGCTCGCCGGGACCCGTGAAATACCAAACCGGGACAGAGCGGCTCACCGCCGGAGAGCTTTTGATTGAAGATGACGGTGACGGACGGCACAGCACCTTTGCCGGTGGCGTCCGGGCAGTGTATCTACCGGTAGGGGAGGCAGACGATTCATGATTCCTCGAATCAAATTGGCGTGCGCCGCGTGTGTAATTTTTCTGTGCACCAGTTTTGCAAACGCACAGGACGTGTTGGATCTCAGCGGTTTACAGCTTGATCCGACCTTACCAATTGAAATCGTTTCCGAATCGCTGGAAGTAGTCGAGCCTGAAAATTTGGCGATCTTTCGCGGCAGCGCCGTTGCAACCCAAGGTGAATTGGAGCTTGGCGCCGAAGAGCTTTGGGTGAAATACCGAGTTGTAGAGGGGGAAACGGGCGGCCGCGCCATAGAATTAATCCGCGCCATAGGCGGAATGCGGATGACAAACGGACAGGAGACCGTACGCGGTCAAGAAGGGGAATACAACCTTCGGACACACCAACTGGTCGTAAGTGGAGGGGCGTCTATCTTCCGCGGCGAGAATGTCATACATGCCGAAACGATCACCGCTAACTTGGTCACCGGTCAAGCTGTAGTGTCGGGCGACGCCGACACCCAGGTTAGAGCATCTTTCCTGCCAGCGCCCTTAGACAATCAGGAATGAACATTTGAACAGCCCGACAAGTTCCGACGGAAGTTCACTTCCACCGCGGATCGTTCCGGGTAGAAGCGCTCGGAAGCGACCACACGTCCGGCTTGTTGCTCCATATGCAACGGAAAAATCGAGTGATCTCGGGGCCATAGACAACGCGGCTGCAGGGCTCGAAGCCTGGGAGTTGCGTAAAGCGTTCCGCCGTAGGCCGGTCGTCCGAGGCGTAAGCCTGCGACTGCGGCGCGGAGAAGCTGTTGGACTCCTCGGCCCGAACGGCGCCGGAAAGACAACCTGCTTCCACCTCATTGCCGGCTTGCTGCCGCTGGACTCGGGCAAGATCACGGTTGACGGAACGGAGTTGTCCAGCTTGCCCATGTTCCGTCGTGCACGACTTGGCGTAGGGTATCTTCCTCAAGAGTCTTCCATATTTCGCGGCCTATCGGTGGAAGACAATATCCGCGCCATCCTGGAATATGTTGAACAACGAAAACAGCTCCGCAGCAAGTTTCTTAATGAACTCTTGGCGGAATTCTCGCTTTCGCATTTGCGCCGGGTCGAGGCAATTTCCCTCTCCGGCGGCGAGCGCCGGCGCCTGGAGATCGCTCGATGCCTGGCCAGTCGCCCCCAATACCTGTTGCTTGATGAACCGTTTGCCGGCGTAGACCCGAAAGTTGTGGGAGAAATGCGTGGACTGGTCGCGCACTTGACGGATCACGGAATTGGCGTGCTGATCACCGACCACAATGCACGGGAGACCTTCAAGATCGTCGACCGCGTCTACGTCATCCACGAAGGCGAAGTCATCAGCGAAGGCACTCCAGACGAAGTCGTGGACAATTCAGAAGTACGCGATTTCTATCTCGGTAGCATGTATGCGGAATAGACCGAAGGCCAGAATATCCTAGATTGTCGTTCCCGCAGAAATTCCAATTTTCCCACCTGATTGCCTGCTAGTCTGCTCGTGAACCGTTTCTCAGTAAACGGGCTTGAGAACACTTTGGATTCGTCTCGACCCCGGTTTCGGTGCCCATACTATGTCTCGACAAGTTGATGTTCACTCCATTCAGGAGACAGCGAGACTCCTTCAAGGCAAGGTACTCCGCACCCCCTTGGTCAGCGCCAAGGCGCTTTCCATTGCGCACCAAGCGGAAATCTATCTGAAACTGGAAACGCTGCAGGAAACCGGATCCTTCAAGATGCGCGGTGCAACCAATTCGGTCTTGCGTCTTGATCCCGATGACCGCGCCAGCGGCGTTGTCTGCTGCTCGACCGGAAACCACGGTCGAGCCGTTGCTTATGCTGCTCGTTCCAATGGAATTCCCGCAACCATTTGCCTCTCTCGCTTGGTGCCAACGAACAAGATCCGTGCCATCGAAGCCTTGGGTGCCGAAGTCCGCATCGTCGGAAACACCCAGGACGAAGCCCAACTCGAAGTGAAGCGACTCGTGCTCGAGAATGGCCTCGTTGAAATGCCGCCCTTCGATCATCCGGATGTGATCAGTGGACAGGGAACGATTGGCCTCGAAATTCTGGAGGATTTGCCCGATCTGGAAACCGTTCTTGTGCCGCTGTCCGGAGGCGGGCTCGCGGCCGGGATCGCGTTGGCGATCAAGTCGGCGAATCCTTCTGCGAAGGTTATTGGAATTGGCATGAACCGTGGCGCCGCGATGGCGGAGAGCCTCAAGGCGGGAAGTCCCACTTCGGTTCCCGAGTTTCCATCGCTTGCCGACGCGCTGGGAGGAGGGATTGGCAAGGAGAACCGCTGGACGTTTGGGCTTTGCCGCGACCTCCTCGACGAGATCGTCCTGGTTAGTGAGCCTGAAATCTATCGCGGCATGAAGACCCTGTTTCGCGAGGAACAAATCGTCGCCGAGGGTTCCGCAGCAGTCGGTGTTGCCGCGCTCATTGGCGGCCGGATCAAGTTGAAGGGTCCAACCGTTCTGATCGTCAGCGGCAGGAATGTCGATATGGATCGATTCACTGCAATCGCAACCGGGCAACCGGTCCAGCTTGGCGATTTGCGTGTCGACGGTTCCGAGTAGAACTTTGTTCGTCCACCCTCTCGAGGGTTTCGACTACCCCGATTGCCTCGCAGCCAGCTGAAGAATGCGAACGGGAAAGCTGCTTGCTTGGAGCGCGAAGACCGCCTCAATCTCCTTCGCCCGGGTTCTCCGAAAAGTACTTTTCGAGCTTTCCTTCTTCACCGTCGTGCTCCGGCGCCTCCGGGAGAGGGTCCTTCTTCATTGTAATGTTCGGCCAAGCATCCGAGAATTTGGTGTTGATTTCCAGCCACTGTTCCAAACCCGGTTCAGTATCGGGCCGAATGGCGTCAACTGGGCATTCGGGTTCGCACACTCCGCAGTCAATGCACTCATCCGGATGAATCACCAGCATGGTCTCGCCTTCGTAGAAGCAATCCACCGGACAAACCTCTACGCAGTCCGTATGTTTGCACTTGATGCAATTGTCCGTGACAAGATAGGTCATTTTGCCGATTCTAGTTCTAGGCAAAACATCCGGCGCCCTTGCCGAACCTGCCAACTAACCATGTAGAGACCCTATCTAGGCGGCGCAAGACATGGCAGAAGCCATTTCCTCGAAACAAGATCCGCTTCTCCGGGTTCTTGAAGGGTCTCGCCTCGACCCTCCGCCAATCTGGCTCATGCGCCAGGCTGGCCGCTATTTGCCCGAATACCGCCAGTTGCGGGCAGAGGCCGGCAGCTTCCTCAATCTTTGTCTTACGCCCGAACTGGCGGCAAGGGTCACCTTGCAGCCTGTCCATCGGTTCGATTTCGACGCCGCGATTCTCTTCGCAGATATCCTCCTCGTCCCGCATGGCCTCGGCCAACCGCTGGATTATGTCGAAGGCGAAGGCCCCCGCCTTGAGGCGCTCGCCGAGCCGGCGGACATCGCCAGACTCGATGACAGCCAATTCCAGAAATCCCTTTCGCCAGTGCTGGAAACCATCCGTCGGGTAGCTGAAACGCTCTCCCCCGAAAAAACGCTGATCGGATTCGCCGGCGCGCCGTGGACAGTAGCCACCTACATGATCGGCGGCGGGAAAGGACTCGATCCTGCGCTCGGATGGCTGACCGCGGACCCTGCCGGCTATGAACGACTTTCGAACCTGCTTGTGAAATATACCGCCGAATACCTCTGTGATCAGATCGAGGCTGGGGCTGACGTCGTGCAGATATTCGATAGTTGGGCCGGCGCCATTCCCGACAAGATGTTCAAGCGGTTCTGCGTCCAACCCACCGCTAGAATTGTGAACGCAATTCGTGCGCGTTACCCGGCGGTGCCGATTATCGGTTTTCCGCGCGGCGCAAGCCGCGAATGCTACCTCGCCTATGCTCAAATGACCGGCGTAACCGCGCTTGCGGTCGATCAGGATGTAGATAGAAGCTGGGCAGCAACTTCGCTGCAGTCCCTCATCCCGATACAGGGTAACCTCGATCCGGAATACCTCGCAGGAAGCGCCGACGATCTCGAATCAGCCGCCCGGGCCGTATGCGATGCGTTTCGCGGAGGTCCACACGTCTTTAACCTCGGTCACGGCATCCGCCCGAACGCAGATCCGGAAAACGTCGCCCGCCTCGTGGCCGCAGTACGCGAGGCTGGATAGACTTCAGATTTCCGCACAAGGAACCGACTCAAGATGGATATCCTTTCGTCCGCCTATCCCTGGATAAAGGCCGCCCATGTGATCGTGGTTGTCGCATGGATGGCTGGCTTGTTCTACTTGCCGCGCCTCTTTGTGTATCACGCAGAAGCGTCCCCTGGCTCCGACACCGTGGAAACCCTGAAAGTCATGGAACGCCGCCTGCTCAAGGGAATCATGAACCCCGCGATGTTGCTGGCATGGGGCCTGGGAATCGTGCTCGCTCTCACGCCTGGCGCACTCGATTGGACCGGAGACGGCTGGTTTCATGCCAAGCTTGCATGTGTCGTGATCCTTACTTGGTTTCATCTGCTTTGCGGGCGCTGGCGAAAAGAATTCGAGACGGGACAAAGCCGCCGGACATCGCGGTTTTTCCGAATTGTGAATGAAGTGCCGACCGTGATTCTGATTGCTGTTGTTGTTCTGGTAATTGTGCGGCCCTTCTAGACCTTCGGGCGACCGGCCACAGCCGTTACGTGTTCATGGAGTTGAAGAACTCTCCATTGTTCTTTGTCTGCTTGATCTTCCCGATGAGAAATTCAATCGCGTCCACGGTCCCCATCGGGTTCAGAATGCGGCGCAAGATGAACATCTTGGTCAGATCGTCCTTCTCAACCAGCAGTTCTTCCTTTCGCGTGCCGGACCGCAGGATATCGATCGATGGAAACACCCGCTTGTCCGCCACTTTCCGGTCCAGAATGATCTCCGAGTTGCCGGTCCCCTTGAACTCTTCGAAGATGACTTCGTCCATTCTCGATCCTGTGTCGATGAGCGCGGTTGCAATGATGGTGAGCGATCCGCCTTCCTCGATGTTTCGCGCGGCCCCGAAGAACCGCTTCGGCCTTTGCAGCGCATTCGCGTCGACTCCTCCCGTCAACACCTTGCCGGAACTCGGCACCACCGTGTTGTAGGCTCGTCCCAGTCGGGTGATCGAGTCCAGCAGAATCACGACGTCCCGCCCATGTTCCGTGAGCCGCTTTGCCTTTTCGATGACGACCTCGGCAACCTGAACGTGGCGAACGGCCGGTTCATCAAACGTGGAACTGATGACCTCGCCCTGAACGGAACGCTGCATGTCGGTCACTTCTTCAGGCCGCTCATCGATCAAGAGTACGATCAACGAGCATTCCGGATGATTGGAGGTGATCGAATGCGCGATGTTTTGCAGCAAGACCGTCTTGCCGGTTCTCGGAGGCGCCACGATCAACGCCCGCTGGCCCTTTCCGAGCGGCGCTACAAGATCAATAATTCGCGCGCTCAGGTCTTTCGTTTCCGGTATGTCTATCTCCATGCGAATATGGGAGTCTGGATACAGCGGTGTAAGGTTGTCGAAATGAACGCGGTGACGAACCCGCTTGGGGTCATCGAAATTGATGGCATTCAGCTTGAGTAGCGCGAAATAACGTTCCCCATCCTTGGGCGCCCGGATTTGCCCTTCCACCGTATCTCCCGTCCGCAACCCAAACCGCCGGATCTGGTTCGGACTGACATAGATGTCATCCGGACCCGAAAGGTAGTTTGCTTCTTTCGACCGCAGGAAGCCAAACCCGTCTTGCAAGACATCGAGCGTTCCCCCTCCGCTGATTTCGACGTCCCGGTCCGCTAGCGTCTTCAGAATCGCGAACATCATGTCCTGCTTGCGCATGAGGCCGGCGTTTTCGACCTCCAGATCTTCCGCCACATTCAGAAGGTCCGCCGGCGATTTCAGTTTGAGGTCCTCAAGTCGAATTTCTTGAGCTTCCAGAAATGTTTCCATCTTTGAGATTCCAAATCCCGGTCACCTAATCCGCGTGACCGTTTTTGTGTGGATGGGGAGAAGTTGGGCAGAAGGCCCGTCCGCAGGCGCTCCGCCTGGATAGGCTCAGCTTACGTGAATTCCTGCTCGATGTAAAGAGGAGAGTGAACCGCTGTTTGAGTATTGAGAAATCCGGGCTGAATCTTGCGCATCTGTTCCGCAGGAAATACCGCCGTGCGCATTCCAAACGAATTCGAATTCACGAGTTTCCCAGCCGTCCAAGAAGCCTTGCCAGGAACGCAAGAAGACCACGGCCCCGACCTTTTCGCCATTCCCACGGTGCAACGGCTTGCCTGGAAGCACTCCACAGACCCTTCCCGCGTTGCCGAGCTTCCTGCTCCAAATTCACGTAACGCCCTCGGAGATTTCTTGGAAGATAGCTCATATACGCCCATGCGTGACCGCGGCGGACCAACTCTTCGTTTAACACCGTCCTACCAATGGACACCTTCGCGACGGCACGGGCAAACCTGTCACGACGCAGGAGGCGAAAACTCGCTTCCCTTCCAGCCGCCAGTTCCTCCAATGCTTCCTTTGCCTCGTTTCCCCATGGCTGGTCGTGTTCCGGCGCATCGATGTATGCGAGCCGAATGCTTATGCGGCCGATTCCCTTCACCTCCGCCACCAAACCGTCGCCGTCAATCACCTTAATCACGCGCCCGGGCAGAGTGCCAGCGGGAAACCTCGATTTTCGATTCTTGCGAGAACGCCTGGCCGAAGGCCGAAATAAGATCCGTTCGAGGACGACAAGAATTGCCAGAGCCCCGAGTATCCAGGGCATCAAGTCCATCAACGCCCCCATCACGAATGCATCCAATCATGTCAGACGGTTAGCGAATATCCGTCTCGCGCCTTGCAGCCGCTGTTGAAACGCGAGTGAAGACGAGACTTCCCTGAGCGCCGTTCTGGACCGGTTCCAATGGTTCATGGTCATGCGATCTTATCCTGCCAACGCGTTCTCATACCCAGAATTCTCCCGCAATACCAACAGCAGTTTCACAACTCGCGGACGGCCTTTCGCTGCCAGCGACTATTGACTGCGAAGTTCTGGTGAAATTGACAATTAATCAGAAAAGACTTGACCAAGATTCAGAAGCCACTTCGATTGTCATCCGACCCGAACGGATGCTTTGCGAACCTCCATTTTTGTTGGGCGGCAGGGGTGGCTTCGCTTGAACGGTCGCTCTCGCAATCCTTTCCGCCAATCTGTACTGGACCGGCGCTGCAGAGGGCCGAGCGAGACAATTCCCGGGACCAGCCGCGTCGGGGCATCCGCGCCGCGCGGCCGCGCCCTGCCGAGCCAAAGCCGCCGGAATGCGCCCCGGCCTTGGCCGGAGCCCCTCCTCATGGCGGAAGATTGCCTGTATCCTCGCATGGAGTCGGGTAGAGGCTTCCCTGGAATTCGGTGTCAACCCTCTTTCGCCGGTAATCGGGACCATTTCGGCTAACCCAGGCCGAACAACTCTAGAAGTTCTTTGCGGTTCATTTGGTTCGAAAGGTCCATTGACACGTCATCGACCAGCCGATCGAACAACGCCTGCTTTCGTCGAAGGATCCTGTCGATGCGCTCTTCGATGGTATCCTCGCAGCTGTACTTGATCACGTTCACCTTGACTGTCTGGCCCAAGCGGTGCGTCCGATCCTCGGCCTGCCGCTCCACGGCCGGGTTCCACCAGCGGTCAAGATGGAACACGTAGGATGCTTCTTGCAAATTGAGTCCGAGGCCGCCTGCCCGCAACGATATGATCAGCGCCTTGTGAATCTTCCCGGTCTTGAATTGATTGATAAGATCCGAGCGCCTGTCCGCCGGTATATCGCCTGTCAGGGTCAGCGGATTGAATGCCCGCAGGTGCTTTGCCGCCGCCGCCACACCCGACGAGTCGCTCGTGTACTGAGAGAATATCAGTGCCTTGTGGCCCTGAGCCGTCAATGTCCACAGTCTGTCCTCGATATCGTCCAGCTTGCTGGATGCTCCCGTTCTGGGGTCGGCATTACAGATTTGCTTCAGACGGGTAATCAGCTCCAACACGTGCTGGATTCCGACTTCTGCCCCAAGAGACCTCAGATAGACGATCCCCTCGCGCTCGGCCTTTTCGTAGCTCTCCCGCTGATCCCGGCGCAGGGGGATCGTCAGGCTAGTCTCCAGTTTGGGCGGAAGATCGTGAAGCACGTCGCCCTTCTTGCGCCGGAGCTGCAATTCACGGTGTCGCAGGAGCAACGCCGCGCCGGGACGATAGTGTTTGCGCGGCATTTCCTCATCGTGATCGACGAACTCCATGATGGAGGCCAATTCCTCCTCGTCGTTCTCGATGGGCGTGCCTGTCAGAGCCCACGATCGCAGCCTCCGGATATTCTTCGCGGCCTCGCTCGTGTCGTTGCGATTCTTGATTTTCTGGGCTTCATCGAGCACGACCACGCTCCACGCTTTCCTCGAAGCATGGAGCCTCGCGAGAAATCCCGCGTCCTGACGCAGAACATCGTAGCTGACCAGCGTAACCTCTTTTTCGGCTCTCCACTGCCAGCCTCGATCATCCGCTGCTCCGCGGACGATGATCGCGCTAAGTTCCGGCGCCCATCGCGCGAGCTCCTGCCGCCACTGGTCGAGCACGCTCGACGGGGCCACTACGAGGCATGACCCGATCTCTCCACGTGCTCTGAGTATCCGCAGCGCTGCGACGGTCTGCACTGTCTTGCCCAGGCCCATGTCGTCCGACAGGAGCAACCGGTCCATCTTGATCAGGGCGCGGACGCCATCGCGCTGGAACGGCATAAGGTCGGCGGGCCACTCCAGTCGCGTATCCGGCAGGCCGGAGGGCTGATCGGTTCCGGGCACCGCCAGCACCGCCCACAGCCGCTCGGCCAAGTCGGTTCCCGCGTAGTCTCGCGAACCTTCCGTGGGCGTGGCTGCGGGGGGTGTGGCGTCCTCGGTTGCCTGTCTTCCAGTATTCTCGGTGCGCGGCGGCAACGAGATTACCGTCCTCAGCCCGGGGATTTCCGTCGACGCTTGGACCCGAGGGTCAGTAAACGCTTCCGCCAAACCCTTGGCAGCCCGCTCCAGCGGCTCAAACGGGTTGTCCCAATGCACGATCTGGCCGAGAACCTCGCTCGCGGCCGATTGCGGATTGGGGGACCCGTTCGCCCAGAGCATCTGGGGGTCAAGGCTATCCGGTGGCCCGCCTGACACAACGCCCTCGAGCTCCGCCGATGCCGGACGAACGCGACAAAAGGGCACGCCGAGGTTTAGGGCGTGCAACGTCCGCGAGGGTATTTCCTCCGCAAGGCCGAACAGCAAGGTCGGCGACGCCGTGCACGATCGGAACAAGGATTCTGCCAAAGGCGACAGCGCGCGCTCACCCGTAGAACCCTGGAACTCTCCTCGGACGAAGCTGAACCCCAAAGGCTCACCACGCACCGAGGTCTCGAACAGACCAGCGCGAATGCATCGGCCGCCCCGTGATCGGACAAACCGCAGCCATCCGATAACGTCGACCTCTTCACCTTCACGCATGTCGTCGAAGGGAATGGGCACGTGAAAGCCTCGCCCGAACCCGAATCGCGCGGACTCTACTCCTGCTCGCCCCTGGTTTCGTGCTCCAGATCGGTGTTCTCTTCATACGGAGTGGTGAAGTCTTCCATCTCGGTATCAGGCCGGTAGTCCGAATACAGGCGGCAGAGGTCCCACTCGTTAATAGCGGCTCGGACCTTGTAACGCATACGTCCTTGAAATCCCGCTCCCCCGGCTGTTGCTTCATGCGCCGGCGGCTCCCAATCATAGGCTCTTCTGTACAAGCCGTGTAACGTTTCGACGGTCGCCTTCACATCTTCGTCGCTGGGAGGTTCCAGAGCCAGACAGTCCTGCTCCAGCAGCCGCATACCCCTCTCGGCGAGCGCTCCGAGAGCGCCATATCTCGCGCTCTGTTCCAATTTCGGTCGAACGTAGTCGCCGTCCCTCTTCTGTCCGTCTGGGCTGATGATGGCGGAGGCAAAGTCCTCGGTAACTGCGCCGACCATGATCAGGCCGGGGTAACTTTCTCCCTCTGCGAACCCCATCCACCGCGCTATCTCCGCGTACGAACGACCACGCTGCAATATCGAATATGAGCCAATCAACTCAACTTCGTCGAGAAGTACGACCCAACCCCGGTAGCCGACGCTCTTGATCAATTCGACGGCGAATCGCAATCGCTGCGGTGGAAGGTCGGCGGCTTTCGGCGCACGAAACTTGTAATATTGCGACTGATCGATCTGTCTCAGTCCGTTCCGAATCTTGGAAATCAGTATGCGGTCACCCGCCCAAAAGGATTCGATCTCGCTAATGAGCTCCAGATCTCCCGATCGTTCGTGCACGACCCGGCTTGCGGGAAAGATCATGCTCAAAAGGCCGTTGGAGGCGGCGCTGTCGGCCCAGTGAGAAAAATCCGTGTACTGCCTAAATTCTGGTTTCATGGACAGCGCGAGCTCTTCGATAAATCGTCCGCGCCGGTTGGGAATTCGGCCGTTCTCCATGGCCGACATAAACACCTTCCCGAGATCGTAGAGGGGGGTCTCCTTGCTTATCGCAACCCTGCTGCAAACGAAGTTTCGGGAGAGAGCGAGATGCTCCAGGTGCGCGAGAAGATGTGACTTGCCCGAGCCGAAATCTCCGGAAACCAGCATTCCCGGAGAGCCCGCCGCCCGGTCGTGGGTGTCCGCCACCCCATTCAACATTTTGATAAACCGCTCTTCGGCCCGCGGTTGCTTGCACCCCAATTCCCGCACGGCTTCCCTGTTGGGCACGCCATTGCGCAAGGCTTCCACCGCCAGCCGGGCCTTGAGTTTTCCGTCAATGCGAAATGCCATGCGATCCGCCTTCTAAGAAAGCCGCACGAGGGCGGCCACCGGATTAGCCAAGTTTCGGTCCCGAACATCGTCCATCACCCTGGTGCGCAGAGCGGGGTAGATGGCCCACCCTCTCGCCGATTGCTCGTCGACGAACGCGTAGTCCGTCAGCGTTACCAACAGCGACCCCGACAACCGGTCCACGTCATCTATAAGCTCCCGAAGCAGCTCGTAGTGATCCATGGTCATCGCCCGCGTGTAGTACCGCATCCCGTCCTTCGGATTGCGAGACACGGTTACACGAGTATTGTCCAGAAGAATAACGGTACCGGAATATCCCGCGTGACGTACCCAATAGAGGGCCGATTCAATGAAATAGCGCGCCGTCGTGCGATTGATGGGCGTGTGGATCTGGAACGGCTTGACGTTACCGATCCGCGTGTTGGCGCCAGTCAGCCAGTCCAGCAGCGGTTGCCCGGCATACTCTTCCGGCGCCGCGCTCTCCCTCTCGAAGAGGCAGAGATGGGTCATGGCCACCCGAAAGGCCCTGGTCATATTTGCGTTCTTGGTGACTTCGTGCTCCAGGGCCGGTCGCAATTCGATGAGAACGGACTGCGATTCGATGCCGTTGGCGTCAGCGACAGCGTCGATGATGTTAACCGTGCCGTTCGGATCGATACCATCGACGCGATAGGCCTTCTCCGCGAGCAGACGCAAGACCACGCGGCGTGCGAGGAGCCGCCAATCGGTCTGCGACGCAAGTCCGAAAAAAACGTCCTGCGGCATGTGGACCCGACTTGTGACCGCATCCAACACCACAAACAGGTGTTCACGTTCTTTGCAACGTGCCTTCAACTCCTCGACGAGAACCTGCCTTCGCTCCTCGGCGCTTACGGCGAACTTCACGGCAGCGCCCCCGTCCTTGATAAACGTTGACAGATACTCTCGGTCTATATGGCTCAACCAGTCGGCTACCGGGATCGCGTTGGTCATCGTTCGCTCTCGCTAAATCGAATTCCGTAGTACTCAGCGTTATCGCCGTTCGGCCCAATGAAGGAGAACAGGTTGCTCGAGCGCTTCCTGGCTCCGGTCGAAGACGATAACGAGACCATGGCGCCATTTCTGGTGCGGCGAGGCCCGTTCGATTCCAGGATGTACAGGTCGCGGGCGAAATCACTGCGATCGTAGTCGCGGGCGGCACCGGGAAGAGCCGTCATCAGTTTGTAGATCCTGGCCAGGGGCACAACGCGTTCGCTGCTCGCTGACAATAGGTCTGAAAATGCTCCACTTACAACATCGGCGTAAACGGCATACAAAGATTCAAGAAATCGTTGCGGAGAGAAACCGCTCGATTTTTTCTGATTCGCGAGCAGAAGGTCAACAAGATGCGATGGCCTTGCTGTGGGTATTCTTTTCTTGTCTATTCGAACCGCACGTTCGGCCGGAAGTATCCGTACGATAGAAGGATAGGAAATCAAGAGCCCGTCCCGCTCATGAATTTTCAAACCCTTTGCGACTGCAGCGGCCTTGAGTGCATCGACATATTGATCGCCGAACAGCCGCTGTTCTTTTTCGTCCGAGAACGGCCAGCTCGAACCAGCGTTCGAAACCTCTTGCTGGAGCGCTATCAGAGCTTCATTCAACTTCTCCTGGCAGCGCTTGATGCTTGCTATGTTGCCGGTCTTGGCGGCTTTCGCCAGCGCACGGGCCTGCGAGACCACGCCGGCGGCGGATTTCCGTGCCGCCTCGGCGGCTCTTTCAGTATCACTGCAAGCTTGTTCGAAGCTAACCACTGCCCACACTTCCCGAGATGGCCCAATTGATCGGCACCATAGTTGCCTCGCCGGTGCCCAGCAAGGCGGGATCCTGAGGAGGCCATCGGCGCTGCCATGCGGGTGTCTCCTGCCGCTTACCTGACCAAAACCGACTGCTCGAAGAGGCGCTGATCGCCGCCGACGGCGTATCCGCCATCACGCACGATCATCCGGAGGGGATCAAGGGGGCACGGGCGACCGTGCACTCTATCTGGATCGCGTTTCAAGGCGAAGGAGCCGGTCGCATCCGCCGGACGATAGAACAGACGTATGGTTACGATCTCTCGCGGACCGTGGGCGAGATACTGGAGCGTCAAAGCTTTCGCGGTAGTAGTAGACAAACAAGCTGTCTCGCCCGACGACCCCGTGAAACGCGCATTTGAAGAGATTTGCAATCGGTTCAACCTGTTCCTGGCACGGATGTGGAACCGAGAAGACAAACAGCATCGCGGTTTGGTCATCATGGACAAGTCACACTATGAGGAGACGCTCCAAGGACTGGCTCGACACTTCCGCGACGAAAGTACACGATGGGGCAACCTTCGCAATCTTGCCGAAGTACCCCTGTTCGTAGATTCGGGTGCTTCACGCCTGATCCAGATTGCAGATCTATTGGCGTGGACCGTATGGAGGCGCCATGAACACGGCGATACGCGCTACTTCGACCGGATTGCGACCCGCTTTGATGCGGAAGGCGGAGTGATCCACGGGCTCGTGCATTTCAAGAGGCCCGCAGAGGAATGCATGTGTCCGGCATGCTTGTCGCGATCGCTTCGATCATCTCCAAACAGATCAGCACTGGCAAATCATTAGATCTCCAACGCGGATTTGCGAGAATCGGACGTTCGGACGCAAATATCATCGCCTGGATTTGGGGCCTGTCTGAAGGTCATGTTTTTCTCACCAGTGCTTCCGGCCGTCTTTTCTACATGTCGTACGAAACGCCGAATCCGTCATACCACATGGAGGCCTTCGACATGGCAAATCGCTGAAACAAGAGCAAAGGTTTTCGCACGGTGCGCAAGAACCCGAAAACGGGTCGACCCGTCTCGAACAAGACGATTTCGAGAAATCCCAAGACGACTTACAAACAAACGATTAAACCGTGCACGTGAGAAAATTATATCGGAACCCGCCGGAACAACGGCTTCGTCGCCGTGCGGTGGGTTTGGTTGGTGCGGAGTGTGGGAGTAGCTTGAAAGCCTCTTGCGCATTTCGCAGCTAGTTCAATGATGGTGAATCGCCGAATGATGAGTTCACGGTCACGTGCGCAATGACATGGTGAATGGATAAGAGGCTCTGCATGTCTGACAAAGATGATCGAAAACAGAAGGCTTGGAAAAGGGCTTGTCCAATCGAGGGGACAGACCCGGAACGTTTCCCGCTGGACCAGTTCCGGCAGGACAGGCACAAGATGCCGATGGTCTTCAGTATGTACAGGTGTAAGGCGGCTGGTGAATGGGACGTGGTTTGCAATGCGAAGGGCGAGCGCGCGTTCTTTGTCCATGGGTTGGCGAAGAGCGATCGGGAGAACCTTCGGCGCAACGATGTCAGGGCGTTGCGGTCCCTGGCAGACGAGATGCTCGGGCTGGACGTCCTCGGACTGGGGGCGATGCTGGCGAACGGGACAATTGGCGAGATGAGCTGCGATGGCCAAGCAGTATGAGAGCGAGGTGCTGGCGGCGGTGCATGAGACCGCGCTCGGCATGACGGAAGCGGGCGTCATGTCAAAGCGGACAATGAAGGTCTTCGACGAGATGTGCCTGACGCCGGTCGAGGACATGGCGCCGGAGAGGATTCGCGAAATCCGGCTGAGGGAGAATGCGAGCCAGGCGGTGTTCGCCCGCTACCTCAACGTGACGACGGGTCTGGTGAACCAGTGGGAGCGGGGCGAGAAGCGGCCGCGCGGCGCGGCGCTGAAGCTCCTGACGCTGGTCGCGAAGAACGGTCTGGCGGCGGTCGCGCGACGCGCACGGGCGTCCTCCGGGCGCCAGGCATGCGCTGGATCATGACGTATACTACGCCAGGACAGCCGTGTTGCATTAGTGTTGATTTTCATCGTGAGCAGTTCAGAGGCGCTTGAAGCATCTCGTAAAACGTTGTTATAAAACAATATTTAGACACACAATTGCAGAATTCCCCATAGATCGTCGCGTCGCCAACCTCAGCATCGCGACCGACGAGTCTTACATCAACAAGCAGTCCGGCGAGAAGGTCGACCGCACCGAGTAGCAGCGGGTCGTGAGCTTCCAGGACGGCCTCATCGAAATGCTGGAGCGCCACCCCGCAAGTGCCGCCTGGTCCACGCCGAGGGCAAGCTCCAGACCCGGCGCTGGAAGAAGGACAGCGAGGACTCCGACCGGTTCTCGACCGAGATCCTGGTCGTGCCCGGCCAAAAGGTGCAATTCCTCGACAAGCCGAACGGCCACAGCGCACAGGCCCCGGCGGCGTCCGTGAACAGCGAGGCCATGCCGGCCGGCGGCGCCCCGGCGCAGGTCGACGACCAATTCTCCGACAAAGTCACGAAAAATTGCAAGAAGCGCCTCATCCCCGGAATCCGATCAAGATTGAGGCGCAAATTCAGGACGATCCGCAAGCTGCGCGTCAACATCGCTCGGGCGAACCTCCACGCCGATACGCCGAACGCGGCGCGAAGTGTCTCAGCGGCGGTCACGTGGATTCTTGGGATCGGGAATGACTTGTCGAAAGGAATCGGAGATAGAGATTTCCCTGATTAGGCTCCAGAATTTTTCGAGGCAATACTTGGCCGCGTGGACCGCTACAACGGCAACGATCGTGAAGTGGGTGAGGTCCCGTGAACGGAAGATCTCTGTCCCTCCAATCAAGAACTGTGTGCATTTAAAATTTCTGGTATCGCGGATACTGCATGGGCTTCAATTTGCTCAACGCGCAAGGACCGGCAGTTTCCTGGTTACGGAACCAGTACGGTAGATCCTGTCGTGCTCCGAGACTCCAGGAGTTTGTGCGCTCGCCGGGCATCCGCCAAGGCAAGCGGGTCGCTTCTCCGCACCCTGATTGTCCCGTTCTTGATTTCTCCAAAGAGCTCATTCGCAGCGGCGTTAATGGACTCGCGCGTGCCGGTAAAGTTCGCAAGTGTCGGGCGTGTAACCATGAGCGAGCCTTTTGCTGCGAGCTTTGAAAGATCAAGAGGTGGAATCGCTCCCGAAGAGTTGCC
The DNA here is from genome assembly GCA_965219495.1 of Rhodobacterales bacterium. Lineage (GTDB taxonomy): Bacteria > Pseudomonadota > Alphaproteobacteria > Rhodobacterales > CAZPXZ01 > CAZPXZ01. The sequence goes on along the minus strand of OZ244777.1, from coordinate 2,994,301 downwards.
GAAGCTCACCAGCAAGCCCTTCGGCGCAAGGCAATCAAGAGATCGTTCAAATGTCGCTGCCCCGACAGAATCGAATACCACCGGAACGCCCTTGCCATCCGTCAATTCCCTTACCCTGGCTACAACGTCCTCCTCCTCATAGAGTACCGTATGCGTGCAACCCAGACTCTGAGCGAGTTTCGCCTTTTCATTTGTCCCCACAGTGCCGATTACCCTCGCCCCGAGAGACCGGAGCCATTGCATGGCGATCAGCCCGACGCCCCCGGCGGCGGCATGAAACAATACCGTTTCTCCCCTCGTTACCGGATAAACCTGACGAATCAGGTACTGTACCGTCAGGCCCTTTAGGAAGACCGCCACGGCATCCAGTTCGTCCAGGAAACTCGGAATACGCAAGACTCTTTCAGCCTTCACCGTGTGAGATGTCGAGTATGCGCCCAGCGGTCCCGAACAGTAGACAACGCGATCACCCTCGCCGACTACCCGAACACCTTCTCCACGCGCTTCGATCGTTCCGGCTCCTTCCAATCCCAGTCCGCTTGGCAGCGACGGGAGCGGGTACAGTCCCGACCTGTGGTATGTATCGATAAAGTTGACGCCGATTGCCAGGTTCCTGACGCGAACCTCGCCAGCGCCTGGTGACGTTTCCGGCCGTTCCACCAGCTTCAACACTTCCGGCCCGCCATATTCTTCAAATTCGATCCGCTGAATTGCCGCCATGATTCAAGTCCTCTTGCTCCTTCATTCGCTCCGCCGCTTCTTTCCCCTCTGCTAGACTGCCGCCTGACAACATCCTTCAGGAGGCTGCCTGCGTGCCAGAAGCAGCGACTACGATATTTGCCTGTGCGTCCGGTGAAGGCAAATCCGGTATTGCGGTTTACCGAATATCCGGGCCCCGCGCGCTTCCTTCGGCATTGGTTCTCCTCCGAACCGAATATCTGCCGCCTAGAAGCGCCGCGCATCGAATGCTGACGGATCCCACCTCCGGCGAACCGATTGATGAAGCTGTTGTACTCTATTTCCCGAAACCCGGCAGTTTCACTGGCGAAGATGTGGTTGAACTGCAGGTCCATGGCAGTCCGGCCGTAGATCGGTGCCTTCACACCGTACTTGCGGACTTGCCTGGCATGCGGCTTGCCGAACCCGGTGAATTCACCCGCCGCGCCTTTGAGAACGGCCGCCTGGATCTCGCCCAAGTCGAAGGGCTCGCCGATCTCATTCAGGCGGAAACGGATTCTCAGCGCCGGCTGGCGCTGCGCACGATGTCCGGCAACACCTCGGAAGTTGTGTATGGGTGGCGCGACCGCATTCTTCGCTGCCTGGCTTTGGTCGAGGCAGCCGTCGATTTCCCCGAAGAAGGCGAGGACACGGCCGGTTATTCGAAAGCAATCGCAACGGAACTCACCGAAGTGGCAAACTCGATTCAACGAGAGATCGCCGGCAGCGGAGCCGCGGAACGGCTAAGGAGTGGCATAGAAGTCGCGGTAATCGGTCCTGCCAACACCGGAAAATCCATGCTCATCAACAATATCGTTGGCCGTGAACTCGCAATTTCCACGCCGCTCCCCGGAACCACCCGTGACATAATCGAGGCGCGGTTGGAAATTCGCGGGCTTTGCGTGACGTTACTGGATACCGCTGGCATCCGTGCTGCAACAGACATTGTGGAGGCGGCCGGCATCGAACGCACCGAAATCCGCGCGCGCAACGCGGAACTTCGCATTCATCTTTCCTCGCCCGACGTGCCCGGCATCCCTTCAAGGGATCGAACGCTCTGGATCGACGGAGATATCGAAGTTCAGAACAAGTGCGACCTGCCCGAATTCAAACCCGTCGAAGACGCTCTGAGCGTTTCCGCCCTTACCGGCGAAGGACTGTCGGCCCTGATTGAGCAACTTGGCGACCGCCTGGCCTGGATCGAGAACACTGCCTCCCACGTGACCGCTGTCCTTCGTCGGCGCAAAGCGCTTGAGGCCGCCAAAGCTGCACTCGATGATTCTGGCAGGCTGATTGCAAGTGACGAACCGCCCGAGATTGTCGCCGAGCGCCTTCGTGGTTCGCTTCTGGAGCTCGAAAGATTTGCAGGGCGTGTAAGCGTCGATGATGTTCTGGATGTGATTTTCGCGGAATTTTGCCTGGGTAAATAGCTGACCGCTATTGGATTCCGTCCCATGCAGATGTTTTCGGTCCTCTAGTCGGTTCTTCCTCCCAGGTAAACGTTGGATGCGCCAACCACATTCATTGGAGCAAGCAACGGCGATGCCCGCTTCAAGTTGCGTCGCGAGCACGCGCGTCACAGGCGCATTCGGCGCAGCAATACCGCCGCCAATGCTTTCCTGTCGAACCGCTCATGGCCACTAGAGCGAATCCGTCAATTCCCAAGCTCAGGATCCGATGTTCTCTTTGTTCAATCTCCCACGCTCAAGACTCTCCGCTGCCATTCTTGCAACTTCTCTACCCAGTTGAACCGCATAATTCGTACCGCGGTCCTCCGGATACACTTGAGCCATGGTCGCCAGGAAAAAGTTTTCCAAGCCGGTGCGGCTATCCGGGATCATCTTCCGGTAGCCGCGTTCTACAATGGGTTGTGCGTACCTGGCGCGCCATACATGAGCGTCCAGAACCCGGTCGGATTCCAGATCGGGAAACATTTTGCGCAAGTGCTTCAGCGTGAATTCAACCATGGCATCATCCGGCATCCGAAAGACCGAATCTTCCTCCGGCAGGTATTTCGACAGATACACAACGTGCCTGTTCCCATACGTCGATACGGGCTCGAAGTTGGTGTGCTCGATCACTGCAACGAACGGAAAGCTTGGATCATTCACGTTCAGCCAATATATGTCCGAGAGACTGCAATCCAGTTCCAGGATGACACAAATGTTTGCCAGATAACGGATTTTTCTCAATCGTTCGACATATTCGCCTGGCAAATGGGGATTCACCAGATCTGCAATTATTGGCAGAGCGGGCGTGGCGATTACAGCGTCCGCGCTGACGGTCCCCTGAATGCAATCGACCGCCTGCACCCGGTGGGAATCCACTTGTAACTGTGTCACTTGGGCTCCCTTTTTGACAACCCCACCCTGAATGCTGATCGCGTCGACCAGTTCCTCGACGAGTGCCGCAAATCCCCCACGGTAATAGGCAAGCTGCTCCTTTCCCGACCGGCCTCGACTCCCACCTCTGAGCTTCAGTTTGTTCCAAATCCAGACTGCAGCTACATCTTCCGCAGCGTCACCGAATTTTCCGCGAAGAAGCGGTTCCCACACCACTCTGTAAACACGTTCTCCCCCCATCTCGCGAAGCCAGTCGGTGGCTGTTCGGTCTTCAAGAGAACGCCAGTCCCTTATCCGCCCCACGCGCAACGCCAACAACCCTAGACGTACCCTGTCGCCAAACGGCAGAGCCGAGAATCGAAAGAGGTCCAAAGGTGTAGAGAGCCTGAAGAAATTGTTCGCGTAGTACATGCCGGTGCGGGTCGAGCGCAAGAGCACCCTGTCCGATTTCCCCAGTTCCTCGACAAGCTTTGTGATTTGCCAATCGTGCGAGAACCAATGGTGGTAGAACTTTTCGATTTGAACTCCGTTGACTTCAAAGCTGCCGGCCAAGCCGCCAACTTCCGAATCTTGCTCCAGCACCGTCGCGCGAATGCCGCGCCGACCGAGTTCGTAAGCCGCAGCAAGGCCGCAAAATCCCGCCCCGATAACCACGATGTGGGGCCGTTCGTTCTCGCTCAATCGTCGAACCCACTGCTCGTTTCGGACGCTCGATTGCGCCAGACACTCCCGAGTTTGACGCCGCGCAGGACAAGGTAGAGCAATCCGCTGGCCGTCAATGGCACCCACAACACCGCGTGTACGCACACCGCGAAGGCAAAGGCTACATCAAGAGAAGCACCAAATGCGGCAAGACCTTGCGCCGCAAAATAGTCGAATGTCCCCACATATCCGGGAGAACTCGGAATGAGCGTCGCAAGAGTGCCCGCTGCCAGGGCAAACCACGCGCCCAGTGGTTCGGCGTCCGCCTGAAGGGCCGCCGCCACGGTCATGTACACCGCTCCCTCGAATACCCATGCGACTACCGACAGAAGAATGAGAATGAACATTCGTAAGGGAGAGCGCACGAGTCCCAAAACAGCACCGAGTTGAGACAGGTGGTTGCCGAAGGACCTTGCCCACCGCGAGCTATTGAAAACCGACCTTAGCCGGCCTGTCCAAGCACCGCCGGCGCGTTCCAGCACAGGAACCCCCAGAACCAGGAAGAGCAACGCGGCAGCGCTCGCGCCAGACAGCCAAAACACGGTACGCACAAAACTCTGTGGAAATACCCCTTCAGGCAGTCCCAACAATCCGACGAGGAAGAAACCCAGTAGAAACATCAGGTCCAGAATTCTCTCGATGACGACGGTGCCCAGCACGCGCATCGCCGGAGATCGAAGCTGCTGACGAAAACCCACGACTCGAAGTGCATCCCCTGCCCGAAACGGCAAGACATTGTTGACGGCCATTCCTGTGAGGAATGGCCAAACGCAGACGTTGAACGGCAGAGTCGGTTCGAAAACGCGGAGCATGCACCACCATCGGACAATTCGGACGCCGTAGCCTGCGGCCAGGAAACCAAGAGCAGGAAAGAGGAAGAACGCGGACAATCCGGAAAACGACTGACCCACGGCACCCAAGTCCAACCCCTGGACCAGAATCCATACAAATCCGGCAGATACGGCGAGGCCGACCAAGAACTTCAGCCCGCGCCACCCGTTGCTACTCACTCGCTGCTAACGCCTATTCTTTACTTGCCCGCGGCTTTTCAGATCCGAAACCGAGCCTTTCCTTTACCAGGAAAAGAGGCCGTTGCTTTAATTCACCATAAATCCGTCCCACATATTCACCCATCACGCCGAGAACGACAAGCTGTACGCCTCCCAAGAACAAGATCGCAATGAACAGAAGTGTCCATCCGGTCACCCATTCGTCGGTGAACAGGCGAAGACAAAGCGCGTAAATGATTCCCAATAGCGCCATGCTTGAAGCGGCTAGACCCACGTAAATAGCGACCCGGAGGGGCACGAGCGAGAAGGAAAGGATGCCGTCTACCGCGAGCCGCAGCATTCTTCGGAACGGATACTTGCTCTCACCCGCAAGACGAGGCGCTCTCTTGTAGTGCACTGGTTCCTGCCGAAATCCGATCCACGCCACCATTCCGCGCACGAACCGGTCGCGTTCCGGCATGGCGAGCAAGGCATCGACAACCTTGCGGTCCATCAAACGAAAATCCCCCGCATCGAGAGGAATGGCAACATCCGAAACCCGGTTGATAATGCGATAGAAACTCCTGGAAAACCAAAGTTTTAGCATTGACTCCCCGTCGCGCTTCGTTCTGACTCCAAACGCTACATCTGCGCCTTTCCGCCAACGGTCCACCATCTCCGGTATCACTTCCGGTGGATCTTGCAGATCCGCGTCGATGGGCACTACGACGTCGCCGCTCGCATGCTCCAATCCGGCAGTCAATGCGGCTTGGTGGCCGAAGTTTCGCGACAAGGAAATGACCCGTGCGCGTGAATCGGCGCCGTTCAGTTCCCGCAGTACTTCCAGTGTGGAATCATTGCTCCCGTCATCAACATAAATGATTTCGAAGTCGCTCTTCTCGATTGCTTCGAGCGCCGCAACCAGCCGTTGATGCGTCTCGCGAACTACCGCTTCCTCATTGAACGATGGAATGACAACGGAAACAAGCACCCGGCCCTCGCGAGCAATGATGGGCCGGCGCTCAGCTGTGCTCTTATTCTCCACGCTCAATCGAATTTCCCGCCCCATCTTTCTCGTGGTTATCCTAGGAACCCGTGCTCCTGAAAGCGACTCTCTGCATTCTGATCAGGAAAGTCTGGGACGTCAGTCGTTTTGCGTCCACTCCGCGGGTGCGTGGTTCTACAGCAAACTTGCTCTCGCGAGCAATCGTCATGTGTTGATGCGAGAACAAGGTATTGAGCGACAATAAGGATATGGAAAAAGATGAGCACCGTAACTTGGCATGCCTTCTTCGATCAATTGGTTGCGTTCGGACCGGATGCTCCCGAAATCATGCTGGCGACCGAGCTCTCCTGACTTGAAGTGAAGACTTTGGCCCAACTTCCTGCCCAGTTCACCTCAGAAGACCTGGACGGACGGCCTTCGCGCAAACTCATTCTTGCTCTGAATGGTTCGCTCAAAGTTCGCAGACAGCCGTCATCAACGGCTCTGCCAAGCATAGGTGTGTTTGCCCTGCACCGGCGAAGAGAAACCTAAAGCCCCTGTCTCCTTGGGCTTTGAAGCAATAACGGTGTCTAGATTAATGTCTCCAGCCGCTCATTGCATGCGCCAACTTGGGCTCACTCTGGACCCCACCCGAGTGCGGCACTCGGAATGCGGGGCCGCGTTTTGCGACCGTTTCCCACAACCCCGGTGCGTGGAGCACTTGGTAGCAGGAGAAGAGAAGGCGAGTAGGGCTGACACTCCGAGTGCAGGAATCACCTAGAGCAGCGGTCCGAACGGTTACGACGATGGCGCGTTTCTCCGTTCAAACCCACTGTATTCGCGCAAAGTTGCATGTTTAGCGCTATTTTTTCGCTCTACGTTGCTTTTTCTTGGCGCCCTTCGATGGAAATTCAGTTTTGATAACGTCGTCCAGCAGGTGGCGAATTTTTTCGAAAGATTCATTTGCATCTTTTATGGCCTGCTGTTCGATTTCTTCCTGCCGTCGCGCACGAATTTCGGCCGGAAGACCAAATGGAAACTGCGTGTCGGCAAGGGGTTTCTTTTCCAAGTCATGATCCATGGATGTCTCCTTTCTTCATCTCCAGCGACTGCCGGACAAAGTACTCCGGGTTGGAGGCCGCTGTGAAGTAGTGCTTTCCCTTTATCCACACGAACCCATCTCCCTTTGAAATCACGGCGCTATCAATGGGTCCGCCAACAGTCTCTTGCTTCAGTGAAACACGGCGCTTCAACGAAGTGAGGTTTACGAGCGCTTCCGCCATCCCTGCCATCTCCTCCTTGGGCAGATGCCGGACTGCGTCTACAATAGGCCCAACAAATTTTTTGAACAAGAAACTCCTTGCCTGTTCAAAATACTCGGCAGATTGCCGTTCTGCAGCATTTCGGAGCGCTCCCAAGTCCGGGACCTTTTCAGGAACTTGCCTGGAAAGCGAGCCTTCTCCAAACCGATACAACAGCTCAACGGTCGAACGCTGCAAGTAGCTGAGAAATTCAGGATCCACGCCTTCCATGAAGCGGTCGACCATTTCCCTCTGGCCAAACGGGCAATTCAGGGCGGTGGTTCCGCCCTGCCCAATTTGGGCGCTAAATATTTCTCCGCGTCTTGACTTTCCGGCAACCATTCCATCTGTGGATATTGCGCAAATTGCCGGGAACATCTCTTCCACCCCGAAGCCGGCAATGACGACACCCGAGTATCCTCTTGATAGCGCCTTACTCTCAACGAGAAGTTGAAATATGCGATGGAGAGATTTCCTCTGCGATTGCGTAATTCTGAAATGGCGAAATTCCCGGTCAATGCAGGTGTCCAAGATGCACTTGAGTACGGGGCTTATGCGAACTCGTTTCACGTCTCGCGTCGATATTGATTCGTCGATTTCCGTAAGGGCAGTCAATCGGTTCCCGACCGCGTTCCGGAGAACTCCGCCTCTGTCTTGCGTCGACAAGCGCCCCTGCTCCTTGAATACTGCGCGAAGGTCATTGTTCGCCGATTCGTGTATCTGGGCGTAAACGTCTGAAGCAACCCGCACTAGATTTGCATCTTGCTCGTCTTCCCCGCAGAATTCCCTGCTTTCAATGTATCCGAGAAAATCATGCAGATACGCTTTGCAAGTTGCCTTTGGACCGTTGCCGGCGGACTTTCGATACGTCTTGATAATGGTTTCCCACGGAACTCCCATATATTCCGCGTTGTTGAATACCATGATCCCAACAGGATGCCGCTTGTTCAGAGCAAAGAGTTTGTTTGCGGGTTAAATATTCCCGGTGCCCTGGACAGTCATGGCGCTGTCAGCAGCCAAAGCCACCGCCGTCTTGTTTAGCAGAGCGATTTCAGCTGTCATCTTTCGCACCCTCTTCCTGCATCATATCGGAATTGCCCTCTTCCTCATTCTTGTGTCAGTCACCTTGCAAGCTTTTGCGTGGGTTGCTTCCGCATCCGGCTGCATCACATGCAGCGGAGGCCTGAAAGAGGGTCAGTTGCGCCGCGATGTTCCGTTCCAAGCCGACCAGTCCCGAACCGTTCTCACATCAACGCAATATGGGAATCCGGCTAGAGCCGCCCTGCTGTCGCTGTTGCAAGGCTTGCGGATCCAGACCGTTTCGGACTCAAGCAATTCGCTTGCGATGTTCCCGAACGCCACTTCCGCTTGAACGTGGAGCCGATTCGGGTATCCCACCAACATTCAGGCCCGGTTGGTTCGCCGAAGGAGAATCAACACCGGACTTCGCCGCATTCCCGCGCAACGCGTTCGGGCGTGCGGTCCCGCCCTCTTTTCACAACTCGAATGAGCGCCCGGAACCGACGACCGCCGAAGATCGTTCAATTTGGTCGCGAGAGGCCCACTACCGGGCTCAAGTATGGCTCCTGCCACCATTCCAGCCAATTTCCTGCGCGGTGGGCCTTCTTGCTTGGCGTCCCTGACTTCCGCATCGGCCAAATTAGACCTGTAGAAAAACATTTCGGTGTCACCACGGCGCTTGTCCCCTTACGTCATTCGTGAATTGGTCCCGGATTCATGACGAAGGTTCGTGTATCTCCCGTCGACCTTCAACACGCCGGTTTCGGATCTCTACTCTCTCAGAGCTGCCTTGCATATAGCACGGGATTCACCCGGTTCAATTGTTTCACGTGAAACAATTTGTCCCCATCTGACCCACGGTCACCAAAGTTCGCCTATACTCTCCTTCGCTGAGTTCACCTGTCGCCACGGAACCGGGAGTCCAACTTGCCCACGGTAGAAGATCGAGCGCGATTTGAGGTGATCGTCATCGGCGGCGGGCATGCCGGCTGCGAAGCAGCGCATGCCGCCGCGCGCCTTGGCGCCCGGACCGCGCTGGTCACGCATCGCCGGAACCGCATCGGGGAAATGTCCTGCAATCCGGCCATCGGTGGAATCGGAAAGGGCAATCTCGTGCGCGAAATCGACGCCCTCGATGGCCTCATCGGCCGCGTCGCGGATCGCGCCGGGATTCAGTTCCGCCTCTTGAATCGTTCGCGTGGCCCCGCCGTGCGCGGCCCCCGCGCCCAGTGCGACCGCGCCCTCTACCGCCGCCACATGCAGTCCGCAATCGGCTCTACGCCGCACCTCACGGTCATCGAAGCCGAAGTCTCCGACCTTCGGATCAAGGCCGGCGCGATTTCCGGCGTCGAACTCGGGGACGCCGGAATCCTCCATGCACGGAGGGTGGTGCTGACCACGGGCACGTTCCTGCGGGGACTCATTCATATCGGCGGAGAATCCCTTTCCGGAGGGCGGGTGGGAGATCCCGCCTCCCTTCGACTCGCGGAACGCATTTCGTCCCTCGGGTTTCCTCTCGGCCGCTTGAAGACCGGCACCCCGCCTCGCCTCGACGGAAACACCATCGACTGGGACATGCTTGAGGAGCAGTTCGGAGACGAAGATCCGGAGATGTTTTCATTCCTCTCCACCAAACCCGAAGCTCCGCAGATCAGTTGCCGCATCACCTGGACCTCTCCGCGCACGCACGAAATCGTGCGCGATCACCTTGCCGAATCCGCCATGTACGGCGGCCGGATCGATGGCGTCGGCCCCCGCTACTGCCCCTCGATCGAAGACAAGGTGGTGCGTTTTCCGGACCGCGAATCTCACCAGATTTTCCTGGAACCCGAGGGACTTCGTGACCATACGGTCTATCCAAACGGCATTTCCACGTCCCTCGGCGCCGACACCCAGCAGGCGATGGTGGCATCGATACCCGGTCTCGAGAATGCCCGCATCCTCCGTCCCGGATACGCCATCGAGTATGACTTCGTCGATCCGCGCGGCTTGAAACCAACCCTTGAAACCCGGATCGTTCCGGGCCTCTTCCTGGCCGGGCAGATCAACGGCACCACCGGGTACGAGGAGGCCGCCGCACAGGGGATCCTCGCGGGCCTGAACGCCGCCCTGGCCTGCATCGGCCACGATGCGTTCGCCGTGGACCGTGCGGACGGCTATCTCGGCGTCCTGGTGGACGACCTCATCACCCGGGGCGTCAGCGAGCCCTATCGCATGTTCACCTCCCGCTCGGAATACCGCCTGAAGCTGCGTCCGGATAACGCGGATGAGAGGCTCACGGCCAAGGGCATTGCGATCGGCTGCGTATCCCCTGCCCGCCGTCGGGCGTTCGAGAAGAAAATGGAGGCGCTCTCCAAGGCACGCGGGATTCTCGCCAACTCCCGCATTTCCTGCGAAGACGCGGTCCGAAACCGCATCGCGATTTCCCGGGACGGACGGCCACGGACCGCGGCCCATCTTCTCTCCGTACCGGGTATCACCTTCGAAATCCTCTCGCGCATCTGGCCCGAACTGGCCGGAACTCCCGAACCCGTCTGGCGGGTGATCGAGAACGACGCGCGCTACGCCGGCTATCTGGACCGGCAGGAGACGGATATCGCCGAATTCCGAAGGCAGGAGAACTTCCAGATTCCCGATCACCTCCATTACCGGGATATCCCCGGACTTTCCGCCGAGCTTCGCGAGAAGCTCACGCAGGTTCGTCCCGCGACGCTCGGGCAGGCGAGCCGCATTGACGGAATGACCCCGGCGGCGCTGGTTCGTCTCCTCGCCGAAAGCCGGAGACCGCCGGCTTGCGCGTCCCGTTCCGGGCCGTGACGGTCCTGCCCGACGCAAATTGTTTCACGTGAAACAATTTCGCGCCGCTCCCGCGCGGAGCGTTCGCGCCCCGCGAATACCCGTCTCCGCGATCTCCGGCTTTCCAGGCGAATCCGCGCTCTCCCGGCCCCGCAATCGATTCTCCGCGACCCGGCGCCGCAAGCCTGCCGCACCCATCGCCAACAAGGAAACCCTTGCATTCCAATGACTTTCACCCGGTAGCAGGACGACCTTTGACCGCCGGGGCCGATCCTGTGCATACTTCCGCGCGCCGACCCAACAGTTCGCCGAGATAACCCGTGAAAACTTTCGCAGTCGCGAACCAGAAGGGCGGAGTCGGCAAGACCACCACGGTCGTAAACCTGGCGACCGCTTTCGCCGCCGCCGACTTTCGCGTCCTCGTCATCGACCTCGACGCCCAGGCCAATGCTTCCACTGGACTCGGAGTATCCGAATCCCAACGCGAGGCAACCGCCTACGAAGTGCTGAACGGCGCAATCGCGCTCGACGACGCCGTCGTCGAATCCATTGTGCCCAACCTCCATCTCCTTCCCGGCACCATCGATCTCGCCGGCTTTGAACTCGAGTTTGCCAGCGCCAACCGGCGTTCGCATCGCCTCGCCGACGCCCTCGCGGCGTCCGAAGCCGGCCGTTTCGATGTCGCGCTGGTCGACTGTCCGCCATCGCTGAACACTCTGGTGGTCAACGCCCTCGTCGCCGCGAACTCTGTCCTCGTGCCCTTGCAATGCGAATTCTACGCAATGGAAGGTCTCGCCAAAATCTTGCACACCATTCATCGTGTGCAATCTTCCTTCAACCCCGGCCTGTCGCTCGGCGGCATTCTCCTCACCATGGCGGACAGCCGGACGAACCTTTCCGTCCAAGTCATTCGGGACGTCCGGGACCATCTCGGGGACAAGGTCCTCGAGACCGTGATCCCCCGAAATGTCCGCGTCTCCGAAGCTCCCTCCCACGGGCTGCCCGCCGTCCTCTACGACGACCGATGCTCCGGGAGCCGCGCCTATCTCGAACTTGCGAGGGAACTCTACGGAACCATCCCCAGGCGGAAGGAATCCACCTTGCCACTTCAGGAGCAGAACACATGACAAAGTTCAAGCAGAAACGCGGTTTGGGCAAGGGCCTTTCCGTGCTGTTGCACGAAACTGCCGAAGTCTCCGCAGAGTCGGCGGCAACCCGCGAAGGCGCATCCGGCTCCCGGGAACTTCCTATCGACCTGCTCTCGCCGAATCCGCGTCAGCCCCGCGAGTCATTTGATCCGGAAGCAATGAACGAACTGGTTCGCTCCATCGAATCCAACGGCGTTCTCCAGCCGGTCCTCGTCCGTCCCAGCGCCGCGCGGCAAGGTCACTTCGAAATCGTCGCCGGGGAACGCCGCTGGCGGGCCGCCCAGCAGGCGGGGTTTCACACAGTTCCTGTGTTTATTCGAGACATTGACGACGGGGCTGCGTTGCAAGCCGCCGTGATCGAGAATGTCCAGCGTGTCGACTTGAACCCCGTTGAGGAAGCCCGTGGCTACTCCGAACTCCAGGAGCATTTCGGGCACTCCCAGGAAGACCTTTCCGGTTTGGTCGGCAAGAGCCGGCCCCATATCGCGAACGCCCTCCGACTACTGCGCCTGCCCAAGAGCGTCCTGAAGCTGCTTGAGTCCGGCGCGTTCTCGTCCGGACACGCGCGCCCGCTCATCGGCCACCCTGACGCCGCAACGCTCGCAAAGAGAATCGTCACCGACCAGCTCTCTGTTCGCCAGGCCGAACGATTGGCATTGACAAAGCGACCGACGCAACCGAAGCCCAAGCCGGGAAAGAACCCGGACATCGTCGAACTTGAAGGCAGACTGAGCGCTGCGGTCGGCTCGAAGGTGCAAATCCAGGACAGGGGAGGGGCCGGAGAAATCCGAATAACCTACGCCAGTTACGAGGAATTCGACCGGCTCGGTTCCATCCTTACGGGCGTGAACCTCGCCTGACGCCGCTCCTGGCGGATGGCCTGGGAGCGCGTCCCGCAACCCGCATCAGCGAACGCTCCGCAAACGCCTCGATCGGCGCGGCCGTACCCCCGCGAATTCCAAGGTCCGTCGCGTGCAGTTCCCGCAACGCTTCTTCCAGCCGGGCGCGACTCCACCCGCGCGCGTGCGCTGTAACCGCGTACCGCCGCGCAGGATGCATCGGCCGGAAGCGCGCCACGCTTTCGACATCCGCCCTTGAGCGCGAGCGTACGACCACGCCGTGCACCGTATGCAGGTGCCGCAAGACCGCATTCACCCGTGCGACAGGATTCCCGCCCTTGCTCGCCAGGGCGTGTCCCTGTTCGGCGATGCTGCTCATGGATCCGCCGCAGACTGCATCCACGAACCCATCCAGGTCCCCGAAGTCCGCTGCGGGCGCACAGTTGTCGATGTCCTCGGTCGTGGTCTCCCCCGACCTTTCATGCATGTAGAGAATCAGCTTCTCGATCAGCATGTTGAACGGACCCCACTCCATATCCTCGGAGAGCGTGACCAGGAGGTCGCTCGCGTTCGCATCCGGAGGAGGTACGCCCCGCTCCACGAAATGCCTTCGGATCTCTGCGGGCGACCAGAATTCCGCTTCCGACGGCAGCGCGACCGCGTTTTCCGCGGACTGGAAGTACTCGAGCAGCTTGGAGTTTCTTCGAAGTTCTCCCGCAGTCACCACGAGAAACGCATCTTCGGGATCGCTGTCTGCGAGCGCTCGTTCAATCCCCCTCAAATGCCGCTGGTTCGCCGATTCGAGCACGACAACCCGCCGTCCAGAAAAAAAGCCCCGTTCCGTGAGAACAATCGAAATGGCGCCCGCATCGCGCCCGGCTTCGGTTGGATCCAGCGTCGAAACGGCTAGATCGTCGCCGACGGATTCTCCAAGCAACGATTCCACCAAGCATTTCCGATGATGGCTTACTAGTACAAGGTCCGGCCCGTAGATCAACGCACCGGCAAAAGACGGATCCGGCTGCTTGAAGAATTGCCTCGCGACTGCCGGACTTCGTTTCACGGATAAGTCCTTACGCGCCCCGCAAGGCGAGACGCAGATAAATGTCCCGGAGAATCCGGTCTGCAGCGTCAACCGCGGCGGTTCGCACATGCGCACGCTCGGACGCATACGTTGCAAACGGCGATTCCGTCGTGTTCACCGAAGTCGCGACCTCGATGGAGTTCTGCGCGATCGACTCAAGAGAATCCGCGTTCTTCAGCGAATAATCCGCGGTCAACAGCAACACATACCGGCGAATCCCCGTCGTCGTGCTGATCACGACATCCTTGGAACTCGTGCGCACATCCACGGTAAGCGAAAACTCCGGGCCCGGTTTCGGTGTCCCGAGGCGTCTCCGCAATGCGCGCACCAGATAAAATCCCGCCCTGCCCCGGGCCTCCTCGACTCGCACACGTCCCGCCAGTTCCACCCGGTCACGGTTTCCCCGATGAATCGGACGAAACTCGCAACCCGCGACCGCCATCCCGGCTACCGCCGCCAACGCTGCCCGGCGGTCAAACAACAACGTTCACGATCCTCCCTGGAACGACGACGACTCGCCGGGGTTCCCGGCCCGCCAGGATCCGCCGCACCACCTCGTCCTCAAGCGCAGCCTGCCGCACCTCCTCCTCCCCGCAGTCAGCGGAAACGCGAACTTCGGCGCGCCGCCGCCCGTTTACCTGAACGGGAATTATCTTTTCCGGATCTCGGGTCAGCTCCGAATCGAACTCCGGCCATCGCGACTCCGAAACCAGTCCTTCGAATCCCAGCGATTCCCAAGCCTCCTCCGCGAGGTGAGGGGTCATCGGGGCAATGACGCGAAGCAGGATATCGACTGTTTCCCGCCGTGCCGCCGCCGCCGCCGCGGCGCCGCCCTGAAACCGGCCAAGACCGTCGACAAGCTCGTAAATTCTTGCGATTGCGGTGTTGAAGCGAAACGCCTCGATATCGGCTCCCACGCTCTGGACCGTACGGTGCGCCAGCCGGCGAAGCGCTTTGATGTCCTCGGCCGCCGCGTCGCCGGACTGGCCGGTTTTACTCTCTGTCACCACCCGCCATACGCGCCGAAGAAATCGTCCGGCAGCTTCGACCCCCGTGGTCGTCCAGATGATGTCCCGATTGGGCGGGGAATCGGACAGCATGAACCATCTCGCCGTATCGGCACCGTAGGTGTCCACGATGTGCTGCGGGTCGACCACGTTGTGCTTCGACTTGGACATTTTGGAAGGCGGACCCACGACGACCGGTTCGCTCGTATCGCGGTGCCGGGCGACTCCTCCCTCGGTCACAACCTTGTCGGGCGTCACCCAGGCGCCGGCGGTATCCTGATAGGTTTCGTGGATCACCATGCCCTGCGTGAACAGGCAGGTGAACGGTTCTTCGGATTCCGCCCCCACATGATCCCCGTGACGGGACATCAAGCGAAGAAAATACCGGGAATAGAGCAAATGCAGGATCGCGTGCTCGATCCCGCCGATGTACTGGTCCACCGGCATCCAGTAGTCGGTTTCTTCCCGAACGGTGGGCGTGCTTGCCCGCGGCGATGTGAATCTCGCGAAGTACCAGGAGGAGTCCACGAACGTATCCATGGTATCGGTTTCGCGCGAAGCGGTGGCGCCGCAATGGAAACACTCGACATTCTTCCAGGTTTCGTGCCGTTCCAGCGGATTGCCGGGCTCGTCGAACCGGACATCTTCGGGAAGCACCACCGGAAGCCCCTCGCGCGGCACCGGCACCACGCCGCATTCCGGGCAGTGCACGACCGGAATCGGGCAACCCCAGTAGCGCTGCCGTGAAATTCCCCAGTCGCGAATGCGGTAGGTGATTTCCCGTTCCCCGATTCCGGCGACCTCCGACCGGCGCACGATTTCCTCCTTCGCCTCTTCGACACTCATGCCGTCCAGAAAATCCGAGTTCGCCAACGTGCCCATTCCCGTGTAGGCAACATCCGCGATCGCGTAGGTCTTCGGATCTTCTCCCGGCGGCACAACAACCGGAATGACCGGCAGGTCGTACTTTCGCGCGTATTCGAGGTCGCGCTGGTCATGCGCCGCACATCCGAAGATGGCGCCCGTGCCATATTCCACCAGCACGAAATTGGCGACATGCACGCTCAGCACCCGGCTCTGATCGAACGGGTGGCGGACGCGAAGCCCCGTATCGAACCCCCGTTTTTCCGCGGCTGCCAGGGCTTCTTCGGTTCGCGCCTCGGTCCGGCACTGTCGGCAAAACTCCGCGAGCCCTTCGACGCGTGTCTCAATCTCCCGGGAAAGGGGATGATCCGCTGACAACGCAAGGAACCCGGCGCCGAATAGGGTGTCGTGCCGGGTGCTGAATACCTCGATGTCTTTCCAATCCGGCGCAATTGCGTTCGGCTCCACCCGAAAGCGCAACCGCAATCCCTCGCTCCGGCCGATCCAGTTCTGCTGCATGGCCAAGACGCGCTCCGGCCAACCTTGCAGCCGGTCCACCGCCTCCAGAAGTTCGTCCGCGAGTTCCGACAATCGGAAGAACCACTGCGTCATCTCGCGCCGCTCGACCAGCGCATCCGACCGCCATCCGCGTCCGTCGATAACCTGCTCGTTGGCGAGGACGGTCCTCTCCACCGGATCCCAGTTGACCAGGGCGTTCTGGCGATCGACAAGGCCGGCTTCCAGAAAATCGAGAAAGAGCGCCTGCTGGGCGCCGTAATACTCGACGTCGCACGTCGCGAATTCCCGGCTCCAGTCGAGCGAAAATCCCATCCGCCGGATTTGCTCCCGCATTGCAGCGATGTTGTCCCGCGTCCAGAGACCGGGATGGATGCCACGCTCCTTCGCCGCATTCTCCGCCGGCAGACCGAACGCGTCCCAGCCCATGGGATGCAGCACGCTCTTGCCCAGCGCCCGCTTGTATCGCGCAATCACATCGCCGAGCGTGTAGTTCCGAACATGCCCCATGTGAATCCGTCCTGACGGATAGGGGAACATCTCGAGGACGTAGTATTTTTCGCAATCGGGATCCCGCTCGGCGCGAAACGTGCCGCGCTCCTCCCAGATGCGCTGCCACTTCCGCTCGACGGTCGCGGCGTCGTATTCGACCATGTTTTTCCGAAGTTTGACCGGGGTCGGGTTCTCCGTTCAGCGGGTCTCGGCGATCCGCAATTGCCGGGCGCGGCCCAGTATGGATTCTTCGATCCGTTCGGAGGTCTCCGCGGAGACTTCCGCCGCAATCCAGTCGCCATTCGCATTCCGGGTTTCACGAAAAACCGTAACGTTCAGCGTTCTTGCCGTGAGATCCAACCCGTTGACCGTCGCCATTACCTTGGTGCGATCGGACGTGCGGTCCGGATCGATGCTCCATTCAGTGATGACTACGCCCCCATAGGCATCTGCGGAAGCAATCGGCAAACTCGCGAGAACATCAAGCGACGCGTTCCAGAGATACTTGTTCACACCGATTATGAACTGCGGGTCGATTTCCGAGCCACCGAAATCGAGAATGCTGATACCGCCTTTTTCGGAATCGTCGCCTTGCGCCCCGGTTCGGGCCTGACTTCCCCCGGATCCGAACAGTCCGCCTTCGCATCCCGCCAGCGGGATGCAAACCAGGACGGCGGCGAGAATACGCGCTCCACCTGTCATGGCCGAAACCTCCTCATGCAACTTGCCGCGCAACCAATGTAGACACCCGCTCCCGGCGCGCAAGGCGCTCCGAAGCTACAGGATATACTTCGCAATATCGGCGCCGGATTTCATGTCCTTCAGGTTTTCCTCGACGAACTCTACATCGACGGTCACCTTTTCCCCCTCCATGTCTGGAGACCGGAACGAAATGTTGTCGAGCAAACGCTCAAGTACCGTATGCAGTCGACGCGCACCGATGTTCTCGACGGACTGGTTCACCTGCGCCGCCACTGTGGCGATCGCGGCGATACCCTCGGGAGTAAAATCGAGTTCGACTCCTTCCGTCTTCAGAAGCGCAGCATATTGCTTCGAAAGGCTGTAATCCGGTTCCGTGAGAATGCGCTCGAATTCCTCGCGCGAAAGCGCCGAGAGTTCAACCCGAATCGGCAACCGTCCCTGCAACTCCGGAAGCAGGTCCTTCGGCTTGGCGAGATGAAATGCGCCCGACGCGATAAACAGAATATGATCCGTGCGAACCGTGCCGTGGCGCGTCGCAACCGTCGTTCCCTCGATCAGCGGCAGCAGGTCGCGCTGGACTCCCTCGCGGCTGACATCGGCGCCCCGTAGATCGCTTCGCGCGCAAACCTTGTCGATCTCGTCGAGAAATACGATGCCCTCCTGCTCAACGGCGGAAATCGCATCGCGCGCAATCTTGTCCGAGTCGGTCAACTTGTCGCACTCCTCTTCGAGGAGCGCCCGCTGCGCTTCTTCCACGGTCATCTCCCGCCGGCTCGTGCGGGGACCGAACGCCTTTCCAACAATCTCGCCCAGATTGATCATTCCGACGGCACCGCTGGCGCCGGGCGGCAATTCAAAGGACGGCAGGGGACTTGAACTGTCCGCCGCCTCGATTTCCACCTTCCGCTCGCTGATTTCGCCGGCGCGAAGTTTCCACCTGAAGGATTCGCGGGTGTCCTCGGACGCATTGTCCCCGACCAGGGCTTCCAGAATCCGCTCCTCCGCGGCCTGTTCGGCCGTCGCCCGGACTTCGCGGTGCCGCCGGCCCCGAACTTCATGGATTGCCATTTCAACCAAGTCCCGAACGATGGACTCGACGTCACGGCCCACGTATCCGACTTCGGTGAATTTGGTGGCCTCGACCTTCAGGAAAGGCGCCGCCGCCAGGCGCGCAAGCCGGCGCGCGATTTCGGTCTTGCCCACACCTGTCGGACCGACCATGAGGATGTTCTTGGGATAGACCTCCTCGCGCATGTCTTCTTCCAGCTGCTGGCGTCTCCAACGATTGCGGAGCGCAACCGCGACGGCCCGCTTCGCAGCGGACTGGCCCACGATGAACCGGTCGAGTTCGGAAACGATTTCGCGTGGTGAAAGAGCAGTCATTCGGGGATGGTTTCCACAATGATTTCGTGGTTGGTGTAAACGCAAATGTCGGCGGCGATGGCGAGAGAACGGCGCACGACCTGTTCCGCGGACAGGTCTCCGTCGGAAAGCGCCCGCGCGGCGGCGAGCGCATAGTTTCCGCCGGAGCCAATGCCAATCGCACCCTGTTCAGGTTCAACAACGTCTCCGGCGCCGGAAAGAAGGAACATCTCGTCCATATCCGCAACAACAAGCATCGCTTCGAAACGCCGCAGGTACCGGTCGGTTCGCCAATCCTTCGCGAGATCCACGCAGGCCCGGGCAAGCTGCCCGGGATTTGCCTCGAGTTTTGCCTCAAGGCGCTCGAAGAGCGCAAAGGCGTCGGCCGTCGCGCCCGCGAATCCGGCGAGCGTATCCCTGCCGCCGCTCGCCAGCCTGCGCACCTTGCGCGCGTTTCCCTTGACCACAGTTTCGCCGATGCTGACCTGCCCGTCCGCGCCAATCGCAACCTGACCATCCTTCCGTACGGCCAGTACAGTGGTGGCGCGCCAACGGCTGGACGAGTTCGTTGTGGGTAAACTGTTTCGCACGAGTTTGCTCCGAGCATCGAGGTTGATATAGCGCGGCAATCCCGATTTGACACGGCATCCAACGTGTTCGCTTTAGATTCTGGCAGGCGACCAAGAGTGCAAACGATAGAAAACTGGCCGAAATTAATCAATATTTACACCTTTCCTCCGTCCCGAGAATCAACCAGCTTCAATCGAGCAGAGATACTGGAATCCGCCATCCGAAAAACAGAAAGCTTTTCCGATGCAGGTGCACAGCGCCGGTATTCAGGGCAGATTTCCAGCTAGAATGTGCCGCCTGTATACGAAGTGGAAACCTGTGAGCGAGAATGCGCGAATACCCTGCGTGCGGCGGAAGCCGCGCGTCACCCCGCATGCTGCATCTGTCGTGTATAGTGTTCCCAAGCCTGACTGGGGGAGCAAGCCATGCGGCGTGGCAAGTGCATTCGCGGCACCGATGAAACGTCCGTTGCCGTAGAAATCAATCTCGACGGCGAAGGCGCATTCGAGATCGAAACCGGTGTTGGATTCTTCGATCACATGATCGCGCAGTTCTCTCGACATTCCCTCATCGATATCAATCTTCGGGCCGAGGGAGACTCCCAGATCGACGATCACCATGTGGTCGAGGATGTAGGAATCACCCTGGGATGCGCGTTGCGCGAAGCGGTCGGGGATGCCCGGGGAATTCGCCGATTTGGCTATTCGCTGCTGCCGATGGATGAAGCGCTCGCCAGGGTTGCGCTGGACATATCCGCGCGCCCGTATCTCGTTTGGCGCGCTGCATTTCCTGAATCGCGCGTGGGAAATTTCGATGTGGAACTGACCCGGGAGTTCTTTCACGCCCTGGCGATAAACGCGCAGATCACGCTCCACGTTGAAACGCTTTATGGGACCAACACCCATCACATGATCGAGAGCTGTTTCAAGGCAGCCGGCAGGGCTTCGCGCATGGCGATTGAACTCGACCCTCGATTGCCGGATGAAATCCCTTCCACCAAGGGCACGCTTTCTTCCGTCACATGAGTATTGCCATTGTCGATTGTGGTTCCGGAAACCTTCGATCCGTTTCCAACGCATTCCGGCGCGTTCTCGCAGAAACCGGCTCGAACAAGACGGCCGCGGTCACTTCCGACCCGAAGGCCGTACGAGAAGCAGACAGGATTGTGCTGCCGGGCGTCGGAGCCTTCGCCACTTGCAAGCAGGGCATTCTGGATCGGAAAGGGCTCGCCGCAGCGCTTGAAGAACGGGTTGTCGGGAATCGAGCGCCGTTCCTGGGAATTTGTGTTGGCATGCAGTTGCTTGCCGAAGTCGGCCGGGAAAACCTGACTGTCAAAGGGTTCGGCTGGCTTGGTGGTGACGTCGAACGCATTCCCGATGCGGCCGGCCTCCGAATCCCGCATATGGGATGGAACGACTTCGTCTCGGTGCGACCGCATCCGCTGTTTGAAGGGATTCGCCCCGGCGATCACGCATATTTTGTGCATTCCTACGCGTATAAGCCGCGCAACCCCGAGCACGTGGCAGCCACTGTCCACTATGGAGCGCCAATCACGGCGGCGGTCGTGAACGGCAACATTGCGGGTACCCAATTCCACCCGGAAAAGAGCCAGGCGGTCGGACTTCGCCTGCTCGCAAATTTCCTGGAATGGTGTCCTTGAAGCCTGGCTTGAAAGCGTGATTCTCTACCCGGCCATCGACTTGAAGGACGGAAAGTGCGTGCGGTTGCTTCGCGGCGACATGTCGCAGGCGACCGTTTACGGAGACGACCCCGCGGCGCAAGCTTGCATGTTCCGGGAAGCCGGTTGCCAGTGGATACATGTCGTTGATCTCGATGGCGCGGTTGCCGGTGTTCCCCGGAACGCCGAAGCAGTCCGGGAAATCCTGGCCGCTGTGGATATTCCGGTTCAGCTCGGCGGCGGCATCCGCAGCATGAATGCAATCGACCGGTGGCTCGACTCAGGCGTCCGGCGAGTCATCCTTGGCACTTCCGCAGTGCAAGATCCCGACTTGGTTCGCGCGGCTGCGCGGGCTCATCCACAAAAGATCGCGGTTGCGCTTGACTCGCGGGACGGATTTGTGGCGATTTCCGGCTGGACCAAACCAACCGGGGAATCCACAACAGACGTGGCGCGGCGGTTCGAGGGGGAAGGGGTGGCAGCGATTGTCCATACGGACATTGCCCGGGACGGTGCGCTCGAAGGCCCCAATCTGGAGGCAAGCCTTTCTCTCGCCTCTTTGGTGGACATTCCGCTGATTGTCTCCGGTGGTGTTGCCTCAATGGAAGACCTTTCCCGCATTGCCGCGTGCCGGGAATCTCTGAATGGCGCCATTGTTGGCCGCGCTCTCTATGATGGCCGAATTGACACATCCGCTGCGGTGACCCTTTTTTCCCGTTCCGATGCTTAAGGTCCGGATCATTCCCTGCCTGGATGTCGCCGGTGGCCGAGTTGTCAAGGGCATCCGGTTCGTAAACCTGCGGGACGCGGGAGATCCGGTAGAGTGCGCAGTCGCCTACGATGAAGCCGGCGCCGACGAACTGTGCTTTCTCGATATTGGCGCTAGCCATGAAGAACGCGCTCCGATGCTGGATGTGGTTCGGCGCACCGCCGAAGCTTGTTTCATGCCGCTAACCGTTGGGGGAGGCGTGCGCTCCTCCGATGATGTCAGGGAAATGCTGCTCGCTGGCGCCGACAAGGTCGCCATCAACACGGCTGCCGTGCGCAATCCGGCGGTGATCGGCGAATCCTCGGAACGATTCGGCAGCCAGTGCATTGTGGTGGCGATAGACGCGCGTGCGAACAGGGAAGGGCGCTGGGAGATTTTCACGCACGGAGGCCGAACTCCAACGGGAATCGACGCAGTAGAGTTTGCCAGGGAAGCGGCCCTGCGTGGCGCCGGAGAGATCCTGCTCACTTCCATGGACCGCGACGGAACGCGAGAGGGATTTGACATTGCGCTCACGCACGCCGTATCGAACACGGTCACCATCCCGGTTATCGCGTCCGGAGGTGTCGGAAAGCTGTCCCACCTGGCTGAAGGCGTTCGGGAAGGCGGAGCGAGCGCGGTATTGGCCGCTTCCATATTTCACTACGGCGAGTACACGATCTCGGATGCGAAAGCCGCCTTGGCTGAAAACGACATACCGGTGCGGATGTAACGATGCCAGAAACAGAAGACCAGGAATTTCAGGACGCGCTGGCCCGCCTGCATGAGATTATTCGAGACCGGGCACGAGCGGGAGACACCGAGAATTCCTATACCGCAGTACTCCTCGCGAACGGGCCGGAGAAATGCGCAAAGAAATTCGGGGAAGAGGCGATCGAAGCCGTTCTCGCTTGTGCCTCCGGTGATCGCGATGCGCTGATCCGGGAATGCGCCGACACGCTATATCATCTGCTTGTCATGCTTGAAGCGCGACAGATCTCGCTGGAAGAGGTTTACCGGGAAATTGAGGGCCGGATGGAAATGAGCGGACTTGAGGAAAAAGCCGGAAGGGGAGAAGCATGAGCCGGAAATACGACGACGAAAACATCTTTGCGAAAATTCTCGCGGGTCAGATTCCGTGCAAGAAGGTGCTGGAAACGGAGCACAGCCTCGCGTTCAAGGATATTTATCCGCAAGCGCCGGTCCATGTCCTGATCATTCCCAAGGGCAAGTATGTCGATTTTGAACATTTCGCAGCTGAGGCTTCAGACGCGGAAATCGCCGACTATGTCCGCGCCATCGCTGAAGTTTCGCGCGCGACAGGCACAGCCCCATTCGCCGGGGGAAAAGGTTACCGGCTCTTGTCGAATGCGGGTCTGGACGGACACCAGGATGTCGCGCACTTGCATGTGCATCTTCTGGCAGGCAGACCGCTTGGGGCAATGCTTCAACCCGCGGCATCCCGGTGAACGACTCTTGGACGCCTCGCGATAGCTGTGCAAAGAACTCTGGACGGCCCTTTCGCTGATGTTCCGATGCGCGAACGACCTCGCCCGCGCCATAGAGTTCAAATCAACCTGCCAGAATTGCGAGAGAATTGATGAATTGTGTGCTTGCAATGTGACGCTTGTGCCTTGCTAGCAGCACCTTCCCGAGCAATCGTCAAGTTGGTCTTGGCGCAAGACAAGCAGGAAATTGCCTCATCCGCCATCCCACGCGCACGACGCTTCTTTCGACAAGTGCGTCAAGAAACCGGTTGCGTCCGGAAACCGTGGCGGCTGTTGATGAGCGCATGGCGTTCACGCACGCAGCTTGACACAAAACAGGAGCAAATCTAACCATGATCGAGCAGGCGCCATTGGTGTTCCACCGGTCCTGCATTTTGTCCCAGTCGTCCGTGACGGAGCCGGCCGATGTCGGAACAAGCCAAACACTCGATCTATTTCAAAAGCCTGCTGCTTGAAAACATACGGTCGTTCGGCGAGCAGCAAGCAATTGTGCTGACCACCAAAGATGATCGTCCCGCTCCCTGGACACTTTTGGTGGGAGACAATGGCGTGGGTAAGACCACGATCTTGCAATGCCTCGCGCGCATGCGCCCGGTATTCAACATTGCTTCGGACGAGGACGAGGAACCTCGTCCGAAGCCGATCGAACCGGAATTGGCCCGCGAATCGAACAATGATTTTTTCGGGGCATTGGCGCGATCCGATGGCGATGCGAAAGCGAATTTAGAAGCCCACTTTTCAGTGGGTGCGCCGTTAACGGGCACTGGAAGCCAGGAAAGGACTATTTCAACCTCGATCAAGTTCTCGCACTTACAGGGCAAACTAGCGCAACTTGATGCCGGTGGGAGTGGCGCGGACAAAGATTACGAATTCCTCATGCGGGTAGACGAACCGCTAGTCCTGGCATATGGCGCAGGCCGCCATCCGAAAGCAGCCAATGCTGACGCAGCCGCCACGTTGGATCCAATTGATTCGTTGTTCGAAGTCGAAGCTGAACTTCACGATGCCGAAATACTCCTGTCTCAGCTGGATCACGCTGTGCTGAGAAAACAACCCGGCGCTCTGAAGAAACTCTCAGCTCTGAAAAACATGCTTTCCGAGATCCTGCCAGACATTGAGCATCCAGATGACATAGAAGTCCTTGGGCCGCCGGTTCAGGGTACTCCGCCTGATCAAGCTGGAATTCGGGTGAAGACTTCAGACGGAAGAATACCTTTTGGGCAATTAGGCCTTGGTTGTCAGACTGTATTCTCCTGGACGACGGACATCGCCTGGAGACTGATCGAGCAGTTCCCCGACAGTCCAGATCCCCTCCGCGAACCGGCTATCGTTATCGTCGACGAAATCGACCTTCACCTTCACCCCCACTGGCAACGCCAAATCCGCAGGCACCTTACTAGACACTTTCCAAGAATTCAGTTTATTGCAACCGCCCATAGCCCACTGATGGCACAAAGCTCGCTAGACACTAACTTGGCAGTACTCCGACGGATCGGCGACCATACCGAGATTGTAAACGATCCCGTCATTGTTGCTGACTGGCGCCTCGATCAAGTCATTACTAGCGACTTGTTCGGTTTCAAGTCAGCGCGGCGTCTAGAATTGGAGGAGAAGCAGATGCGGCGGCGTGAACTAGTCGAAAAGGAATATCTCTCGGCCTCAGAACAACAAGAACTAGCTGGCTTGAACCAAATGATTCTGGAACTTCCAACCGCAGAATCGCCCGAAGATCAAAAGGCAATGGATATCATCCGCCACGCTGCAAAGCATTTAGAAAAAAACATCTTTCATGATTCTCGCAAATAGACCGTGTGCTCTAGTGAAACGGTGCGGAGTTCTGGCGCAATCGATTCCGCCAGACGCAAGATCCCCTCCCGCTCAAGATCGGGAACCGAGTTAAAGATCGAGAAAGGAACCTCCGGGTCGCTGCTGCTGACATCGCAATCGATGCCAGGCGCCTTTAGAACATGCAACGCCTTCCGATACGCACAGACGGTTGCATGCAGGCTTGGGACTTTGGATATGAGGGAGAAGGATGCTTCGATGGCGGCAACTTTGTTCTTGTCGAATGCGCGATCCAAAAACTCCAGGCCGCAGCGTTCGTAGCGCTCCTTGCTTGACGCCGGTAGCGCCTCAATTCGACAATCAAGTGAACTGCCGAGACTAAAAACCTCAAACTCCGGGCGGTTAGCGTTGGGATTGGTCTCCAGCCATCTGTGTGTCCCGTAGTTCGACCTGGAGAACCCATGACGGGCAAGCTTTTGCCAGGCGATGTCCGTGATTGGCCTCGCAATGCAGGCAAGCCAAGTCCCGGAAAATTCAGAAAGTGCCGTCCTGACCTTCTCGCGAATTCCGCTGTTGCTCGCAGAAAGGCGAGTCGACTCCTCAAATATACCTATGGCACATTCTGCCTGTCACCAGCCGTGTTTTGGGGCGTCAGCACCAGGATTTCCTCGGCTTCTTGGTCGAACAAACGATACGGCTTGCCCGGTCGCCCCGCAAGATTGCGTGTGTGATGCATTTGGGCGCGTTCCAGTGGCCGATCCGGGGTTTCAACCAACGCCGTTTCGTTCAACCACGCCTCTCCAGTCATGCAATTCACTGGGCTCGGGAACGGTATTCGAAAGGTTTCCTGAATGCGATTGTCGCAGAGCCGAATTTTCTGGTGACACTTCGCTTGCAATCCGCTCAAGTGCCGACGGCAACATTAGTACTCTTGGAACTGGCTCCTAGTTTGAAGCGTGCCAGCCCCGTACCGCAAAGATTTCACCAAGATTCGATTCCGGCCTGGCGCCAAGCACCTTGATCACCTCGGCTGCGGCGCACGTTCCCATGCGCGCCGCTTCCAACAGCGGGTATCCGCGGATCAGCCCATGTAGAAATCCTGCGGCGAAGATATCACCGGCTCCGGCCGTCCCCACAACCTTGTCGACCGGGTCGGCCGGAACGACATGTGTCTCGTCTCCGGCAACCGCGACAACGCCCCTGGGACCACGGGTGAGTGCGGCGCAACCGATTCTGCCACGAATTTTTTCCACCGCTTCAGCGTGACTCGAAGCATCCATCAGGCCAATGATTTCTTCTTCATTCGCAAAGAGAATATCCACGCCTTCGGTCAGGATGTTGTGCATTTGTTGGAAATGCCGCTCCACGCAACCGCGGTCGGAGAGCGAAAGCGCGATCTTGACTCCCGACTGCCGGGCCTGGCGCAAGACTTCCCCAAACGCGGTGCGATTTGGCTCGCGGTCCAACAGAAAAGACTCGACATAAACCACCGCGGATTCTTCGACGGTCTTCGCGGGGATGTCCCCCGCGTCGAGCAGGCGGGAAGCCCCGAGATTCGTGCACATTGTGCGTTCCGAATCCGGTGTCACCAGAATGAATGACCGGCCTGTTTCCGCATCTGCACTCCGAGACGCCGGCTTTACGGAATATTCCACGCCCGCTGAACGAAGATTCGACGCAAACGCTTTCCCCAATTCGTCGTCGGCAGTCTTTCCGAGAAAAGAAACCCGGACGCCCAACGCAGCAAGGGCTGCAGCGGTATTGGCGGCGGCGCCTCCAAATGTCGCTTGCGCGTTGTTCATCGTGCGGTAGATGCACCTGGCTTGTTCGGTCTCAACAAGCGTCATGAACCCCTTTCGAACACCAATCTCGGCCAGATGAGGCGGCTCGATACGCGCCGTCACATCGACCAGGGCCGCACCTGCCGCAACCACGTCGACGCAACCGGCGCTAGCCAACTTCGGCAGTGCGCCTGGCGCTTTCATGCGGTCTTGTGCTCCCAGCCGCAAAGGTCCGAGATCGCGCAGGAGTTGCATTCTGGCTTCCGCGCTTTGCACACATAGCGGCCATGGAGGATCAGCCAATGATGCGCATGGCGGAGATACGGTTCCGGTATACGGTTCAGAAGCCCGTCTTCCACTTCCCGCGGCGTCTTGCCCGGTGCAATGCCGATGCGATTCGAAATCCGGAAAATGTGAGTATCGACCGCGATCTCCGGAATGCCGAACCAGGTGTTCAACACGACATTCGCAGTCTTGCGGCCCACCCCGGGCAATCGTTCCAGCAACGCGCGCTCGCCCGGGACTTCGCCCCCATGTTCCTCTACCAGGATTCGACTTAAGCCGAGAATACTCTTCGCCTTGTTTCGGAAGAGGCCGATCGTGCGAATATGCTCGATCAGGCGGTCTTCACCCAATGCAAGCATATCCTGTGGCGTAGAGGCAATTTCGAAGAGGGGGCCGGTAGCCCGATTCACTCCCGTATCCGTCGCCTGCGCGGACAGAACCACCGCTACCAGCAAGGTGTAGGCGCTCGAAAACTTCAGGTCGCCCCTGGGCTCGGGATTCGCGGAATCAAATCGCCGGAATATCTCCTCGACGGTTTTCGTGGGAAGGCGTCCGCTCATGTGCTTTTGTCGGCCTCCGTGCAGGTCTTGACGCGATGTTTGAGAACTTTCCGCTTGATCTTCCCGAAGCACGAAGCAAAGCAGCACCTGCCTCGCGCTTCTCAAGTACCTGGTTCCTGCGCTAAGGCAAGGTTGCTGCCGGATAAGGCGCAGCGTCATATGAGCCAGTCACCGACTGGTCAAAATCGATGATGGAACCAGTCATCATCCCCGACTCCTCCGAACTCAGGAACGCAACCACGCGTGCCACTTCGTCGGCTTTGATCAGCCGCCCAAAAGGTAGTTTCGACTCCGCCACTTCCAGCCAGTCCGGTGGAGCATCATGATACTTGGTCCGGATCGCATGTTCGCCGGGCGTGTCCATCCAGCCGAGATTAAGGCCATTCACCCGAATCCGGTCTCTCAGGAGCGAGAAGGCTACGTTCTTGGTAAGCGTAGAAAGCGCCCCTTTTGAACTGCTATAGGGACATAGGAATGACGAACCTCCATGGCTGGTCACACTGAGGATATTGACCATTGTTCCGGCAATTCCTTCCCGCCGCATCACCTTCGCCGATTCCTGCATCAGGAAAAAAGGCGCTCTCACGTTGACCGCGAAAATCCTGTCGAAGAGTTCTTGGGAAGTATCAAGAATGGTTCCGCGATCGGTCATCGCGGCGCAATTCACCAGCGCATGAACCTTGCCGAACGACGAGTCGGCGCGGTCGGCAACCCGCCGGCAGTCCTCGACACTGGCGAGATCCGCTTGCACGAAATACGTGGGGCATCCGCCCGCTGTCAGTTCCGAGGCAACTTTGTTGCCGCGTACTTCGTTCCGTCCGCAGATCACGATTCCAGCCGCGCCGCGTTCCGAAAACAGGCGCGCCACCGCTTCTCCAAGGCCTTGCGTTCCTCCGGTGATCACCGCGTATCGGCCGTTGAGATCTGAATGAACCATCCTGCCTCCCCCGCATCTTCGCAGCGCGATCCCGGCCCGCATGATCAGACCGGATCACCCTCCCGCAGCAAGCCCCAAAATATTCTATTGACACCGAGATTCCAGACGGCGCACGAGAAATTGAGGTCCAAGTCGTTCATGTCGGCTTCCGCGTGCGGCTTGCGGAGACTTTCCGGTCCGGGTCGGTCTTGAAGTCACCGCGAATCGATCGGGAAAGCGTCCTTTTCAAAGCAGCAATCTTCTCTGGATCGCATGTGCGGACTACCGGGCAACGGAGCCGGCAATTCCCGGAAGCCAGAACGAATTCCGAGCATGACCCCCGATGTGCGTGCCTTCATCGTACTGCGCAATCAAAGGCGATGAGATTTGCGCCCAGATTGGCGCGCCAATCTCGGTGGATTATCCGGCTGATCCCTTGTCCATGATCGGCACGTTCGTCGAGATGATCAGCTGGATGGTTTCACGTTTGGAGAGCATTGCCGGGCCCCGTCCGGCACCCGAACGATCATGAGAGCGTGAGCGTCCGCAGTATGGGCGACAAGGAAGCTTGAACGTACGACCATCTCGCTCACGCCATCCATGCGGCCCATTCCGTAAATTCGCGGATTCTCCAGCAAGCGCGATACCCTGGTCTCAATATCTTCCTTCCAGGCTTGCGCAGTTTCCGAATTGTCGACCTTTCGAACATCGGAATAGCGGGCATTCCCTTGTCATCAGAGGTGAGAATGGTTCGCATCCATTGCACCGAATTGCGAACTCGCGAACGGAACCCTTGCAACAGGATTCCGGCGGATGAGTCGGCGGCGGAAATTTGATTTGTGAAACGTGATTTGCCCATTGTAACAAGGCCAATTACGCTCCGGCGAAATTCGGAAAACAACCGAAGCGTCCTTCGGGCGGTGCTCCGATTTCCGTTCTGCCGGTGCGACGGGAGACTTGCATGATACGTTTCGCCCTCTTTGGCGCTGGCAGGATCGGAAAATTGCACGCCGAGAATCTGGCTGCGAGTTCGCGAGGGTCGCTGGAACGGATATTCGACATCTCCACGACCGCTGCAGAAGAGATTGCGGCGAAGCACGGCGCCGCACTGGCAACCGGGATACCGGAAGCACTTGCCGACGGCGTCGATGCCGTCTTGATCGCGTCGCCTACCGTTACCCATATCGATTTGATTTTGGCGGCGGCGAATGCAGGCAAGGCGATTTTCTGCGAAAAGCCCATTGATCTGGACATCGGACGCGTGGACCGGTGCAGGGACCAATTGCAGAAGGCAGGTGTCCCCTTTCAGGTCGGGTTCAACCGCCGCTTCGACCCGACACACCGAGCCGTGCAAACCGCCGTACGCGCCGGCGAGGTAGGACAGGTCGAACAGGTTCTGATCGTCAGCCGGGATCCCGAGCCGCCGTCCGCTGAGTATGTGCGCTCCTCCGGTGGCTTGTATCGCGACATGATGATTCATGACTTTGACCTCGCCCGATTCCTTCTCGACGAGGAACCGCTGGAAGTGAGCGCCTCGGGCAGCACGATGGTGGACCCCGAAATCAGCCGACTGGGAGACGTCGATACGGCGATGGTCACAATGCGGTGCGAATCCGGCGCGCTGGTGCACATTTCAAACTCACGCCGAGCCATCTACGGCTATGATCAACGCGTCGAAGTCTTCGGATCTAGAGGAATGGTCCAATCCGGAAACAGGCGGGAATCCGAAGTCCTCCGTACTACGGCCGAAATCACATCGGCCCGGGAGCCACTGTTGGAATTCTTTGCGGAACGTTATGCGGCAGCGTACGCCGCAGAAATCGAGGACTTCATCGACGCAATTGAGAACTGCCGCACGCCTTCCGTTACTTTTGAAGATGGCCGCCGCGCCCTGATCCTTGCCGACGCTGCCGCCGCTTCACTCGAATCCGGAACCGTGGTTCGTGTGGAGCCCTAGATTCCCGGCCCCGATCAATCAATTCGTGAATGGGTGAACGCCAACGTCGGGCGGGACCCCCATTTGCGGACATCCCGCAACGTCTTGGAGGACGAGAATAATGGAGCCCGGCAGCAAGTCCTCGCAGAACTTCATCGTGATCTCTCACCCGCTGATCCAGCACAAACTGACGCTGATGCGAAGAACCGACACGCCGTCGTCACGGTTTCGGCAACTGCTGCGGGAAATCAGCCACCTGCTGGCCTATGAAGTTACCCGGGACCTGAATCTCGAAACGGTTGAAATCGAAACCCCTTTGGAGCCCATGAAAGCCCCAATGCTCGGAGGTAAGAAACTCTGTTTCGTGTCCATCCTGCGTGCCGGAAATGGCCTGCTCGACGGAATGCTCGATCTCGTTCCAAACGCCAGGGTCGGCCATGTCGGCCTCTATCGCGACCCCGACACCCTGAATCCTGTCGAGTACTATTTCAAAGTGCCCGAGTTGCTGGGTGAACGCGACGTCATCGTCGTGGATCCGATGCTGGCGACCGGTAACTCGGCGGCCGCCGCGGTCGGGCGACTGAAGAAGGAAGGCGCCCGAAGGCTGCGCTATGTTTGCCTGCTTGCCGCCCCCGAAGGCGTATCGGTATTCGCACGCGCCCATCCCGACGTCCCGGTATTTACCGCCGCGCTCGATCGCCAGTTGAACGATCACGGGTATATTCTTCCCGGACTCGGAGACGCTGGCGACAGGATCTACGGCACCAAGTAAGAGCGTCATCCAAAAGGGGAATTCTTCCACTCCATGGAACCGGCCGCCTGTTTGGTGGCGAATGTTCGGAACGTATTGTATTCTCGGCGCGGAGGCGGGCACGGTGTGGCGCATTCCCATTTTCAACTACGGAGGTCCCAATGCGGCCAAACAGAATTCGGCAAATCTGGAGCGAAGGAGGCACGGTTATCAATGGATGGCTGGTGATTCCAAGCGCGTTCTCGGCGGAAACCATGGCGCATCAGGGCTGGGATTCCATGACAATCGACCTTCAGCACGGCGCCCTGGATTACCAGCAAGCCGCCAACATGCTGACTGCCATATCCACGACCGATGTCACGCCGATTTGCCGCGTGCCCTGGCTGGACCCGGGAATTATCATGAAGATGCTGGATGCAGGCTGCTACGGCGTGATCTGCCCGATGATCAACAATCGGCGGGAAGCAGAAATCCTCGTGGAGTCTTGCCGTTATCCCCCCCAAGGCAAACGCAGTTTCGGCCCAATTCGCGGACTCCTGTACGGTGGCCCTGATTATGCGGAACACGCAAACGATACGGTCTTGACCTTTGCGATGATCGAAACGGCCGAGGCCGTCGACCAGATCGATGACATCCTCTCGGTGGAAGGCCTCGACGCGATTTACGTTGGACCCGCCGACCTGTCGTTAACCCTTGGCTACGCGCCCAAACTGGACCACGAGGAAGGACCGGTCCTGAAGGCGCTGGAATACATCCTCGAAGCGGCGAAGAAGCACAACGTCCGTGCCGGAATTCACAACAACTCGGCAGCCTATACCAAGCGCATGATCGAAATGGGGTTCGATCTTGTCTCGGTCGCCTCCGACGCGCGCCTGGTCGCGGAGAAAGCGGCGGAGATACTGGCTGAAATCCGCGGGACCGGTGAAGGGGACCGCAAGGCCGATAGCGCCAGCGTGTATTGAACGTACGGACAGATCCCGCCGACAAATGCCGCACATTCTGATCGCCGGTGGAGTGCATGCCGACGGGCTTGCCTTGGTGAACTCTCGTGACGATGTCACTTTCGAATTGATTGAGGGAACCACCGAGGACGAAATCATTGCCCACGCGCGCGAGGCCCAGGGCATCATCGTTCGAACCCAGCAGCTGACTGAAGCGACCATCGAGGCCGCCCCGGACTTGCGCGTGGTTTCCCGACACGGGGTCGGCTATGACAATATCGACTTGGCTTGCCTGAACCGAATGCGGATTCCCCTCACCATCACCGTAACCGCCAACGCGATCACCGTCGCGGAACAGGCCATGTCGCTCATGCTCGCCCTTGCGAAGCATGTTCGCGCCTACGACCGCGCCACGCGCGAGGGATACTGGACGATTCCAGAGAAGCACGTGGCGCTGGAATTGCATGGGCGCTCGTTGCTACTTGTCGGATTTGGCCGAACGGGGAGGGCGCTGGCGTCCCGTGCCCAGGCTTTTGGAATGCGGGTAACCGTCTGCGACCCGTATGTTTCACCGGCCGCCGCCAAGGAGGCGGGAGTACATCTTACCGGAACGCTCGAAGACGGTTTGAGAGCAGCGGATGTGATCAGCCTGCACGCACCGCATACGCCCGAGACCGATAAACTGATTGACGCCGCGGCGCTTTCCGTCATGAAACCGGAAGCCATCCTGATCAACACCGCCAGGGGCGGACTGATCGATGAAACGGCGCTTGCCGCCGCTCTGGAAGGTGGAAAGATTGCCGGCGCCGGTCTCGACACGTTTGTCCAGGAACCGCCGGACCCGGGAAATTCGATCTTTCGCATGGAAAACGCAATCTTCAGCCCACATGTCGCAGGCGTAACCGGAGAAAGCCTGCGTCGAATGGGGATCGAATGCGTTCGGAACACGCTGGATGCGTTCGACGGAACGCTCGATCCGTCCGCAGTCGTCAACCCGGACACATTGAATCCTTCCTGAACGAGTGGACTCCTGGAACCGATGGCGTTGACTCCTCTTCAATACTTCCGGGCTGACGTAATCCGCGCCATCACGTCGGCTTCCTGAAATCCCGTAGTTCTCGGGCCCAGGCAACCAGAATGAACAAGCTTCGGATCGGTTTGATCGGCAGCGGGTTCATGGGCCGGGCGCATGCCTACGCCTTTCGAGCCGCGCCGGCGGTTTTTGATCTGCCGCTTTACCCGGAACTTGAACTCCTGTCGGACGTGGATGAAGAAACCGCCAGAAACGCCGCAGCAAGCTTGGGGTTCCATCGCTCCACCGGCGACTGGAGGAATCTCGTCACCGATCCCTCCGTCGATCTTGTCGACATCACGACGCCGAACCGGTTTCACCTGGAAATGGCCATGGCCGCGATTGCGGAAGGAAAGCCCGTGTATTGCGAGAAACCGCTCGCGCCCAGCGCCGGAGAGGCGCTGGCGCTGGTGGAAGCGGCGGAAGCCGCCAGCGTCGTTACCATGGTCGGATTCAATTATCTGAAGAACCCCATGACGCGGCTGGCCCGGGAGATCATTCAAAGCGGGGAGATTGGCGAGATCATCGGCTACCGGGGATGCCATTTTGAAGACTACATGCTCGGTCTCGTGGAGCCGGAAAACTGGAGGCTGGACCCGTCCGGTGGGGATGGCGTGATCGGCGATCTGATGAGCCACGCGATTTCGACTGCCCGGTACCTTGTGGGCGGGATTGCCGAGATCATGGCCGACCGCGATTCAATCCGGCGCAGCTTTGATGAAGAGCAGGGTGGGGCCGGCTCGCTCCCGGCAGCAAAAGTGGCGGATCAAGTTCGCGCCCTGGTTCGATTTGAGAGCGGTTGCACCGGCACGCTGGAAGCAAGTTGGGTGGCTGCCGGCCGCAAAATGAACCATGTGTTCGAGGTCACAGGAACCAGGGGCGCCATAATTCTTGACTACGAGAGGCTGAATGAACTCCGGTTCTATACCTTCGAGCCGAACGAGGGCCGAGACGGATTCAAAACCATACTCGCCGGTCCCAATCACCCGCCATACGGCAACTTTACGCCGGCCCCCGGCCACCAGCTGGGCTTCAATGAACTCAAAATGATTGAGGTGGCGGCGCTCGTGGATGCGCTGTACGGGAAAGCGCGATCGTTCCCCGACTTCCGGGAAGGATGGGAGATTCAACGAGTCGTGGACTCTATGGTTCGCTCATCTACCCAAGGATCCTGGGTTGCAGTTGAAGATTCCTAGAATTGCCGAAGGCGATTGCTGTATTGAATGCAACGTCTCAAAGTACCCGGTGTCGAAGAACTCCTCCGAGCGTTCAAAGGACGCCAGGCTCCATGTACAGCCAGCCCGGCTGCGCGTCTTTGCGAACCGCGCGTACGACGACATCTGTCAAACGCAGTTCTTGAGGGTCATGACGGTCATGCCAGTTGGAGTAAGTGTTCCGATGGTGCGGGCAGGCCTGAATTCGCGAGCTTTCCACGGATTTCCACCTGTGAAGTAAGCTACAGACTGCTCATGCAGCTCAGCAACCTGTTACAATCTCAAGGCATCGATTTGACGCCGTCCTTTCTCGATATTCGACAATTCGAAACGCAGGATGTTTCGATATGCAGCCACCTCTTCCTGAGGAAGGCCAAGATATTTCCAAGTCTCTCGTAGACGCGTGTTCGGTCTCCCGTTACGTTCCGGATCGAGGATCCTCGAGACTTCAGGGCGGTTTCTCAAGTCCTTTTTCTCCTTTCGTTGCCTGCATATTCGACCATCCGGTTTGACGCCCGAACAACCGATTCCTCCACCAAATTGGCCCCGTCAGCAATCCATCGACTCGTGCACAACCAAGTGCAAATCACTTTTTCATCTGCACCCGGCCCTGCAACGGTATTCAGGGAGCCGACTACCCGTCGCCAGGGTTCGCCACCGGCAGCACTTCGTCGAACCGTAATTCCGACTTATCGGCCTTTTCATCCGTGCCAAGCCCAAATCCAATAGTGGTTCCATGGGTTGAAGAAGCCGGAGCGCGCCACTGAAGTTGCCAAACCGTGAAAACTTTCCCTGTACCGAATTTGGCCGAATCGCGGTTGTCATCGAGGCATCCAGTCGTTTGAATGTCTGAAACATTCGCTGAAGCGCTGTCCAAAATTCCAACGTCAAGTACCTGCTCAGCGAATTTGGCGTCGGACGCCCACCTCGTGTGCCAAATGGAAATGCCGCGATTCCAACTTGGCGCCCCGCTGGTATTCGCCCGAATAACCCTTTACCCGGCTTTGCACATCGACAATTGCGCCTGCATCCCGAGACGATTGCGGTAGCTGAAAATTTGGTTTGGAAGCGTTGTTGCGCCCGATATTGCCAATGCCGGAATGCGACTCGACTCGCACCAAGGGCACTTTGCCGATCTGTCCCGCGATGACTCGGAAGACTCACACTGGCCAGTAATTCCGGGATGCTACCTGGATCCGATTCTCGTTCGCACTCGGCGGCGAAAGGCGAGATAGCGCCGGAATTCTTCAAGAATTGTGCTTTGCAGGCGTCTTGTGAGACTGACAAATTCCCGCCGCCGGCGGGGCGACCGCGATTCTCCGATCACGGATGGTCGACCGACCTTCTTGTCAATATGGACAATCGGCGGATCGAGGTAAAAGATCCGCAATTCGTGCAACCAGTGACTGTGCAGGGTGTGATCGATCTGATAGCAAATTCTGGGACAGCGCCTCAGGAATTGCCGGGCTCCTTCCCGGGTGATCACGTAACCCTGCGCACCCCAATCGGTAAACTGGACAAGGCCCAACCGGTAGCCTTCACCTAAGAGCGAAACCGGCACATATTTCCGGTTCGTTTCACCTCGATGCAGGAAAATTATGTCGGCGTCCCGCTTCCACTTCTTGATGACTTCGAACGCGTGTGGCGTATTTTCGGCAAGCGTGACGTCGTCTTCGATCACCACAACCATGTCAAAGCCCTGATCGATTACATGCTGGCAAACCCGCCGGTGACTGACCGCGCACGCGATCATTCCCTTGGTAAGCGGATGCCGGCCCTCTCGCCGCCGCGTTTCGGTGTCGACCAACTGAAGATCGGTTTCGGTGAGTTCCTTCCAATCCGTCGCCCGGAAGATCTCATAAGAGATCCCCAGCCCGCAAAACTGTTCCTCCATGGCGGCGCGCCGCTCAGCCGATCTTTCGAGATTGATGCATAGGACGTGCATGGATTTCATCCTCCACGAGGGTTCCTTCCTCCGTGGATGCTGCTGAAACGGTCGAATGCCGGACGCTCTCGTAATCAGACTCGCGCCATAAAGGACACGAAGACTACCAAAAATACCGCTCTTGTCGACTCAATCGGACTACTGCATCGCTACCGCAGCGGTCGACGCGTTGTTTCAGCCAATGTGTCAATTCGCATTCGGCAGGCGCGGCAACAGGTTGGATGAAGTTGCAAGAGTACGCAAGAAAATTCGCATTGCGAAACGCAGGCGGATAGTGCCTGGATTCCGATTCGCAACTGCGCACTTGTTCTGCTGGCCCGTGAGACGCCGATTCCTCGCTGGCACCGGGAGAATTCACCGGCCTTCCGGTATCATGGCTAGTTGCGAGTAGAGGGATTGCGAGTTGAAGGCCGAAAGATACCCGGAAACCGGAGCTTGTTATCCGCTCCGGACCCGGCGATCACCACCAGGCAATCACTCCCGGGTCCGAATTCATACCGGTCGTCTGGAGACGCAGGCAATTCCCCGGAAAGTTTGTTCAAAACCGGAAGCCCGAGGTTCTGGGGAAACGGCTAGGCACTTGAAATCCAAGAGAGAATCTACTATTCTATGATCAATTGCTGATCCGGTCGGGACGGCGGTTGAACAGAAACATGCAGATAGAAACGATGCCAGATGTTTTTGGCCTCGTAGTGTTGTGTGCGCCAAAAATTCGCGGCGCTGAAGATAATTGTCGAGCCTAAAAGGAGCGTTCGTTAGCGAAATGTCCAAGAACAAGCCGATTCCGATTTCGGATTCCCCGAGATTTCGACCCAACGAGAGCGTGGTCTATCCGGCCCACGGCGTAGGAAAGATCTTGCGCATTGAGAAACAGATCATTGTGAATACCGAGGTCCGTCTGCTGGTAATCTATTTCGAAAAGGAAAAGATGACGTTGCGCGTCCCGAGGGACGCCGCGGTTCGTTTCGGACTTCGTGGGCTATCCTCCCCCGACTTGATTTCCGAGGCGCTCAATACCCTGAAGGGCAGGGCGGGCGTGAAGCGGATGATGTGGTCCAGGCGCGCACAGGAATACGAACAGAAGATCAACTCCGGCAACCTGATTTCGATCGCGGAAGTGGTGCGCGACCTGCACCGCGCCGACGACCAGGGGCAATCCTACTCGGAGCGCCAGTTGTACGAACAGGCACGGGACCGGCTTACGCGGGAAATCGCCGCCGTACAGAGGACGGATGAAACGAATGCTGTCGACCGGATCGACGCCGCGCTCTTGATGAAGGCCGCCTAGCCCGCGAGAGCAGCAGGTCCCGCCGCCAGGCGGCTTGGCTTGCGGGCCGGGTCCGCCCATTCCGGCACACTTGGCAGACGCAGGCGGCCCGGAGGAAGTCCATGGCGAACGATGTTGAGCAGTTCGCCGATGTGGAAGCGCTGCGCTACCACAGCCGCGGAAAACCGGGAAAGATCGAGATCGCTCCCACCAAGCCGATGTCGAGCCAACGCGACCTCGCGCTGGCCTATAGTCCAGGTGTAGCGGTCCCCGTACGCAAGATCGCCGAAGACCCGGACGCCTCCTACGATTTCACGGTTCGCGGCAATCTCGTCGCCGTCATCACCAATGGCACCGCCATTCTGGGCCTCGGCAACCTGGGGCCGCTCGCCGCCAAGCCGGTCATGGAAGGGAAGGCCGTCCTCTTCAAGCGATTTGCCGATATCGACGCCATCGACCTCGAAATCGATGCAACCGAGATCGATTCCTTCGTAAACGCGATCAAGCATCTCGGACCGTCTTTCGGCGGCATCAATCTCGAAGACATCCGTTCTCCCGAATGCTTCGAGATCGAAAAACAGCTCCAGCAGCTGATGGACATCCCGGTTTTTCATGACGACCAGCATGGCACCGCGATCATTTGTCTTGCCGGACTGATGAACGCCCTGGACCTGGCCGGCAAGAACATCGCCGACGTGCGAATTGTCCTGAATGGCGCCGGCGCTGCGGGAATTGCGTGCCTCGACCTCATCAAGGCATGCGGCGCGAAACACGAGAACTGTTTCGCGCTCGACAGTAAGGGCGTCCTCTACCCCGGCCGCAACGCTCCCATGAACCGCTGGCAGCAGGCGCACGCGATCGAGACGGATGCGCGCGATCTCAAGGATGCGATCAAGGGCGCCGATGTATTTCTGGGACTCTCGGCCAGGGATGTCCTGACACCCGCAATGCTCGACTCCATGGCCGAGACGCCGATCGTTTTCGCGATGGCCAATCCGGACCCGGAAATCAAACCCGAGCTGGCCCGGGAAACCCGTCCCGACGCGATCATTGCGACCGGCCGGTCGGACTATCCGAACCAGGTCAACAATGTGCTGGGGTTCCCGTATATCTTTCGCGGCGCGCTCGACGTGCGCGCCCGTCAGATCAACGATTCGATGAAGATCGCGGCCGCCCGCGCCATCGCGGAACTCGCCCGCGAGGATGTCCCGGACGAAGTCACGGCAGCCTATGGGCAGCGCCCCGACTACGGTCCGCAGTACATCATTCCCGCGCCTTTCGACCCGCGCCTCCTGCACCGCGTTCCGCCCGCCGTGGCACGGGCTGCCATGGAAACCGGCGTGGCGCGTGGACCGATTGTCGACTTCGAAGCATACGAAAACCGCTTGCGCGCCCGCCTCGATCCGACGGCGAGCATCCTCCAGGGAATTCACGACAAGGCAGTGGCGGAACAGAAGCGCGTTCTCTTCACGGAAGGAGAGAGCGATCGCGTGGTTCGCGCCGCGCTCGCATATGTTCGCGAGGGGCTCGGCAAAGCCGTGTTGCTCGGACGCGACCAGGAGATCAGGGCGCTCATCAAGAGCGAGCAGGTCCGTGGAGAAGGGGCGGAAATCGAGGTAATGGATCCGGCGACATCGCCGCTGACGGAGCCCTACACCGAATACCTTTACGAACGCCTGCAAAGGCGGGGTCATCATCGCATGGACTGCGTGCACGAAGTCCGCGGAAATCCCCATGTCTTCGGCGCCTGCATGGTCGCGAACAACGACGTGGACGCCATGGTGACCGGCTCGACGCGGAAATCCGCCTATGTGCTTTCCAAGATTGAACTGGTATTCGGCCGCGAGCAGGTTGCGCGCGCGGTCGGGATATCCGTGGTGATTACGCGCGAGCGACCGGTCCTGATCGCCGATACCCTCGTGCATGAACTGCCCTTGGCCGAGGAACTTGCGGAAATTGCCGTCATTGCGGCCCAGACCGCCCGCCGGTTCGGTCTCGAACCCTGCGTGGCCCTGCTCTCCTTCTCCACCTTCGGGTACCCCGACACGGCCCGCGCGATCGAACTCCGCGGAGCAGTCAAGATCCTTGAACAGCGGAACGTCGATTTTCAGTTCGACGGCGAGATGGCTGCCGACGTCGCGCTGGTGCCGGAGATCATGGCCGAGTATCCATTCTGCCGGCTTTCGGGTCCGGCAAACGTACTCGTCATGCCCGCCCGGCACAGCGCCAGCATCTCCACGCTTCTCCTCCAGAACCTTGCGGGAAGCACGGTGATCGGTCCGGTCACCGCCGGCATCGACCGGCCCATTCAAATTTGCGCGGGCGGTGCGTCCGTTTCCGACATCCTGAACATGGCGATGTTGGCAGCCTGCCGGTTTTGCTGAGCGACTGGTTGCCCCGGGCTACGCCCGTCCCACGACCCGACTCTCGATCGCCTCCCAGATCGGCACAGAAGAGTTGACCCCGCCAAGGCGTTCCAATTCTTGGATTCCGGTGGGAGAAGTCACGTTGATTTCGGTGACGTGTTGCCCGATTACATCCAGACCGGCGAACAATAATCCCTTTTCCTTCAGGACAGGGCCAACGCGTTCGGCGATTTCCCGGTCGCGGTCGCCCGGTTCCCATGGTTCCGCGCGACCGCCCACATGCAAATTGGAGCGGGTTTCGCCTTCGGGAGGCACACGGAGGATGCCGCCGACCAGGTCGCCATCCACAAGGATCAGCCGCCGGTCGCCTTGCTCGAGGACATCGGGAACAAATCGCTGAACCATCAGGGCTTCGCGCCGGAGTGCGAGAAGCGTTTCCACCAGCGGATTGAAATTGGTGTCGTCCGCGCGCAACCGGAACACACCCTCACCACCGTTTCCGTAGAGCGGCTTGATCACAATATCACCGTGTTCCCTGCGAAACGCACGGATTGCATCGAAATCCCGGGAAATCATCGTCGGCGGCATGAATTCCGCGAAACGGGTGACAAACAGCTTCTCGGGGGCGTTTCGCACCCAGAACGGGTCGTTCACGACGAACGTCCGGGGCGGAGCGGCTTCCAGGAGATGCGTCGTCGTGACGTAATGCATGTCGAATGGCGGATCCTGCCGGAGCAGCACGACGTCGAACTCCCCAAGCAGCGCGGTCCTGGAAACCCCCAACGTGAAGTGATCGCCTTTGGTGTTGCGAACTTCGATCGCTTGAACCCGCGTCGCCGGGCCGTCTGCGGTCCAACCGAGGTCGTCGGGAGAGCAATAGAAGAGCGTGTGCCCGCGGGACTGCCCCTCCAGCATGATCCGGAACGTACTGTCGGCGTGAATATCGATCCCCTCCGGGGGATCCATCTGTACCGCGACTCGAAGTGGCACGGTGGGCGTACCGGTTCAGAAACCGTTCAAATTAGGAGGCAAATCGCGCCGGGTCGTCGGACACCAGAAGATGCAGCACCACCGCCTCTACCCCACTCACGGTACCCACGATTGTGCCCAGGCGATCGATCATCTCGCGGTCCTGCGCGATTCCAATGAGGTACGCGACCCGGTTCACGACCTCCAGTTCAATATCCACTCCTCCACCGACTTCGTTCTCTTCGATCATCCGCAGGCGAATGGTATTGGCGATCCTGATGTCGTGAGCATAATCCAGAACGCCCCCCGGACTACCGATTTGAATCTCGTTGATCACCTCGCGAACGTGTTCGACCTCCTCTGCGACCGCTGCCGCATGCCTCGCATCACTTTCCTCCGGAACGGTGCCGGTGAGCATCACCCGGCCCTCGAACACCTGGATTCCGATCGTCGGATAATGCTCCGCTGCCTGTTCCGACAGTGCAGCGTTCACCAGAACGCGAATCCGACCGTCCTGAGCGAGATCGGAATTCGAGCGATCCGATAGCGTCCGCAAGCCGATCGCCACACCCGCGCCAATGAGTACAGGCCCGCACGCGGAAAGCAGAAGCGCAGCGACAGCGATTGCCGCAACGCGGGTCCGGATGGCAATTTGCATCGAATTGATCCCTTGTCTGGCGCCTGAAACGGGCGAACCTCCGTGTTTGACGTTATGGTCTGACGCAAGTGGAATTGCAAGTTTTGCGCGCTTCCGTTCCCACAAGCCAAACGCTTTCGCAACGGTTTCAATCCGTTTCAACGGCTTTCAGGTTCTCGTGTTTTCCTCCCCGCCTCAAGTATTCGCCGGTAGGCTTCGCCCCGGGAGATTCCCGCCTCTTCCGCGACCCGCCGCGCCGCATCGCGTGGCGAGTGCTGCTCAAGGGATTGGGCAATCAACTTGTCGACATCCTGCGGCCGATCCTCACGGTCCGTACCTCCAACCACGATCACGTGCTCGCCTCGAACCGGGACCCGGGCGGCCACCGCCGCCAGATCACCCAGTTTGCCCCGATTGACCTCCTCGAAAGCCTTGGTCATTTCCCTCGCGACCGCCGCGGGACGGTCGCCGAATACCAAGACCATGTCCGCGAGGCACGCGGCAATCCGGTGCGGCGCTTCGTAGAAAACAAGCGTGGCCTGAATTCCGGCCAGTTCCTTCAGGAATCTCCGCCTAGCGGCATTCCGGGGAGGCGGATATCCGGCGAACAGGAACCGGTCCGTTGGCAGTCCCGCGACCGAAAGAGCAGCCAGCAACGCGGACGCGCCCGGAACCGGGATGACCGGCGCATTCAGTTCCAAAGCCACCTTAACCAAACGGTAACCGGGATCCGACACCAGCGCGGTTCCCGCTTCCGGCGCATAGGCAACGGATTTGCCTTCTCGCAGCCAGGCGCGAATTCGCGCCCGCGCGGCTGGCCGACTCCAGTCGTGGTACGCCACCGGCCGACGGCCTTTCAGGCTGATTCCGTGAATTGCGGCAAGCCGCCGGAAGGAACGCGTATCCTCGCAGGCAATGATGTCGGCGCGCGACAGAATTTGAATGGCCCGCAACGTGATATCGGCGGCGTTGCCGATCGGTACGGAAACCAGGTAAAGGCCCCCCTCCAGCCGCCCCCCGGGCGGTTCCGCTGCCGCCGGCGGTTTACATCCGGGTGCCGCACTCATACCGTCATGTGGAGAATGCGCGAGCCGGGGTTTTTCGGTTCGCATTCAGCCGCCCACAAGAAAAAGACCTTCGACCCATGCGCCATATCGTCATCCTCTCCGCTCCGATTCTGTTCCTTCTTGCTGCCTGCGCCCAGCAACCGCCCGCCCCAGTGTACCAAGGCACGCAACGCGTGGAGAGCCAGACCGAAACCGGGGTTGCCGCATCCGGGTTGCCAGATGACGAGACCGGCCCCTCGTTGGAAGGCGTGACAACCACCTCCTTGCCCGAAGCGATCCCCGACCCCGGGGATGCCCGGATTGTCGGGCTGCTGCTTCCCTTCAACGATGCCCGGCCTCGCGAACGTGCGCTGGCGCATGCGCTCCGGGATGCAGCGATGCTTGCGCTGGAAGACCTGGGCGATGTGGGACTGGAATTGACGGTTCATGATACGTCCGGGGGCGGCGCCGCCGCGGCCGAACAGGCGATACGGGAAGGCGCGCAGCTTCTCATCGGCCCGCTCTTTGCGCGTGCGGTCAGGGAAACCGGCGAGGTCGCAAGAAAGTACGGCATAAAGGTGCTCGCGTTCTCGACGGATTCCAGTGTAGCCGGAGATTCGGTGTACCTCATCGGTTCGATGCCCGACCAGGAATTTGAGCGCGTGCTCGCCTTTGCGCTCGAAAGGGGCCATCGGCAGCTCGCGGCCCTCATTCCCGAAACCCCCTACGGGGACGCTGCGATCTTTGCGCTGGAGCGCACGCTGGAATCGGTGAGCGCCGAGACCCCGCTGATCCTCACCTACCAGAAGGGATTCGAAACCGCGGCGGCCGCGGCCACGGAATACGCCGCGGAGCGCAAGCGCCGAGAGCGGCTGGATCCGCTTTCCACCGCGACCGCACTGCTCCTGCCCGAAAGCGGCAGCGACTTGCAGGCCGTGATCGCGTTCCTGATGCATCACGGTGTATCGAGCGAAGAAGTGCAGTTCCTGGGATCCGGCGTCTGGGACACTCCGATTACACTGAGGGAAGAGGGCTTGCATGGCGGCTGGTTCGCGGCGCCAAGCCCGAAGCTGCGGGCCGCGTTCACAGAGCGATTCCGCAACCGTTACGACGTCGCGCCTCCTGCGCTCGCCGCGCTTGCCTATGATGCTGTCGCGGTGGCCGGGCTTCTCGCGTCCACTGCCGAGGACGACCCGTTCAGCGCCCAGGCCATTACCAGTCCCGCCGGGTTCGCCGGCATTACCGGCATCTTCCGCTTCCGGCCGGACGGCGTGAATGAGCGCGCCCTGGCGGTCCTGGAAATTCAGGAGGGAGGATTCCGTGTCCTCGACCGCGCGTCAAGCA
This sequence comes from Rhodobacterales bacterium, assembly GCA_965219495.1. Lineage (GTDB taxonomy): Bacteria > Pseudomonadota > Alphaproteobacteria > Rhodobacterales > CAZPXZ01 > CAZPXZ01. The sequence continues at coordinate 2,950,116 of OZ244777.1, read as the reverse complement.
GCTTCACAGGATTCTGATGCGTAGTGCCGCTTCGAGCGGAAACACGCCTGCCTACGGGGCATTCGCGGAGGCAGAGATTCTCGACGAGTCGGAGATCTTCGCCAGCATCCCTGCGCTCGTTCCGGAAGGATCGACGGAAACCGCCTTCCGATCCGCCGTATCCCAAGTCCTTCAAGAGGAACGGGACCGCGGAGCGGAATGCATCCGTTCCCGGTTCTTTCAGGCCGCCCAGGCCGGACCCGAGACCTCCCGGTCCGTGGCGACGATGACGGACGCCATCGTCCGTGTCGCGCACAGGACCGCCACCGAAATCCTGCACCCCAACGCGAGCCCGACCGACGGCGAGCGGCTCACCGTGGTCGCGGTTGGCGGGTATGGCAGAGGTCAAATGGCGCCGCACTCGGATGTCGACCTGATGTTCCTGACACCCGCAAGGCCCGCGGCCTGGGTGGAGAGCGTGATCGAGTCCATGCTCTACTTGCTGTGGGACACGAAGCTCAAGATCGGTCACTCCGTGCGCGACGCGGAATCCTGCATTCGCCTCGGCCGCGCCGACATGACCATCCGCACCACCCTGCTGGAGATGCGCCGGGTTTGCGGGGACGCCGGGCTGCTCGGCGCCCTGTCGGAAAGAGCCGCGAACGACCTGTTCCGCAGGGACGGCAGAAACTTCATCCAGTCTAAACTCGAAGAACGCGAGGCGCGCCACAATGCGGCCGGGGGGTCCCGTTATTTGCTGACGCCCAATCTGAAGGACGGAAAGGGAGGGCTGCGCGACATTCAGATGCTCTACTGGCTGGCGAAATGCATGCATGGGCCGTTGTCGCTGGAAGAGTTCGTCAAGATCGGCCTTTTCGATCCCGATGAGGCCTTGGCGCTCGAACGTGCCGAGCGGAATCTCTGGACCTATCGCTTCCACCTGCATTACTCCGCCAAACGGGCGGTAGACATATTGCATTTCGGGCACCAGCAAGAGATTGCCGCGGCGCTCGAATACCGCGACTCGAATGGTCTGCGTTCCGTCGAGCACTTCATGCGCGACTACTATCGCACCGCAAAGGAAGTAGGCGACCTGACTCGAATCTTTTGCGCTGCCCTGGAAGAGCGGCAGGTCAAGGACCGGCCAGGGATTCGGGGATTACTGACGCGCTTCCGGACAAGCGGCAGCAAAACCGGATCCGCCAACGGGTTCCGCGAAGTAAACGGTCGTCTCGCGTTCGACTCCGACGATGCGATTTCGGGCGATCCGGTATCGGTCTTGCGGCTCTTTCGGGAGAGTCAGGTCGCGGATGCTCATATTCATCCGGATGCCTACCGGATGATCGTGAAACACCTCGGACGGATCGACGAACAGGTGCGGGCCGACCCGGAGGCGAATCGAATCTTTCTCGACATCCTCATCGCAAAGCAAAATCCCGTTCGAATCCTTCGCAGGATGAGCGAAACCGGGGTGCTGGGGAGGTTCCTGCCCGACTTCGACCATGTGGTCGGCCTCATGCAGTTCGACGAATATCATTACTACACCGTCGACGAGCACACGCTCCTGGCGCTCGATACACTGGCGCAAATCGAGAACGGAAAGCTGCGCGAGCGGCACCCGCTTGCGAGCGAACTGACCGGGACCATCACGCAGCGGAGGGCGCTCCATGTCGCGTTGCTGCTGCATGACATCGGGAAGGGTCTTGAAGCCGATCATTCCGAAAAGGGGGCCAAGATCGCGGCGGAACTCTGCCCTCGGCTGGGACTCGACGAGGCGGAAACCGAAACCGTGGTCTGGCTGGTACGCAACCATCTCGCGATGACCAACACCGCGCAGCGACGCGACCTCACGGACCCGGCGACCGTGCGGGAGTTTGCCGCGCTGGTGCAGGAAAGGGAACGGCTGGCCCTGCTGTTGATTCTCACCGTCTGCGACCTGACCAGCGTCGCGCCCGAATACTGGAACGGCTGGAAGGCACAGCTCCTGCGCGACCTCTTCTCCGCCACCTTGCGGCTGATTACTTCCGGACAGGACGCCCATTCCACCGATACGCCGGTTGTGAAAGCCAAGGAGGAACTTCGCAGGCGCTTGGCCGATCGAAGCCCCGCGGAAATCGATGCCTTCCACGAAACGCAGGTCCCTTCCTTCTGGCTGGGCCTGGATGCGGACACGCACGAGACCCTGGCCCGCATGGCCTTTGCGCAGGAGCGGGACAGATGCTCGATCCGGCTGGAACACGACGATTTCCGCGGCGCCACCAAAGCGTACATCTACGCGAGCGACCGGACCGGCCTGCTCGCCGATATCGCGGCGGGATTTGCTTCGGTACGGGCAATGGTGTCCGAGGTTCGGACCTACACCTCCCTGGAAGGAATGGCCGCTTCCGTTTTCTGGGTGCATTCCGCCTACGGGGCGCCGTTCCAGAGCGAGGAGGAATTCCGCCCGATCCGGACACGACTGAGGGACGCGATCCTGAATGGCGGCGTTCGGGGGATTCCCATTTACCGGCGATTTCCGGGCGCCGTCAGCAAGTTTGAAGTTCCGGTTCGCGTTCGAGTGGAGAACGACGCCTCCGACCTCTATACGCTGGTCGAGGTCACGGCGCAGGACCGGCCCGGCCTGCTCGCGGATCTCGCGCGGGCGATTAACGATGCGAACGCCCGGATCTTCTCCGCAATCGTGTCCACCTACGGAGAACGGGCCGTGGACAGCTTCTACGTCAAGGACCCGTTCGGACTCAAACTTTCCGGCGCATCCACGATCCGCGCCATGGAAAAACGGGTGCGCGCAGCCGCCCAACCGCGACCGGCCGGAACCGCATGAGTGTCGCGCGCCCCGTCGCGACGGTTGGCGGCTACACGTTCGCCAGCCGCATTCTTGGCCTGGTTCGGGATGTTGCCTTCGCCGCAATTCTCGGAGCGGGTCCGGTTGCGGAGGCGTTCATTGTCGCCTTTCGCCTCCCCAATCTCTTCCGGCGCCTGTTCGCGGAAGGCGCGTTTGCCGTAGCGTTCGTTCCCATGTTTGCGAGGCGGTTGGAGCAGGAGGGTTCCGACGCCGCGCAAGCATTCGCGGAACGGATTCTCGCCGCGCTCGGGGCAACGCTTCTCGTGGTGACGCTCGTCGGCCAGGCCGCAATGCCCTGGCTGATCTACCTGGTCGCCTGGGGATTCTCTGAACGGCCGGAAACCTTCGATCTCGCCGTTGTTTATTCGAGAATCGCGTTTCCTTACCTGCTCTTCATCTCCCTCACCGCGTTTTTCAGCGGGCTCCTGAATGCACTGCGCCGCTTTGCCGCGGCCGCCGCCGCTCCGATCCTCCTGAACGTTTTGCTCATCGGGGCGCTGGCTTTGGCGGCTCTGGGCGTGTGGCCCCCGGGACACGCTCTCGCTTGGGCGGTTCCCGTCGCCGGAATCTTGCAGATGTCGCTGGTGGCCTGGGCCGCCCGGAGAGCCGGGATGACGCTGCGCCTGCGGCGGCCGCGGCTCGACCCGGATACGCGGCGCCTGCTCGTGCTGGCGCTGCCCGCAGCGCTTGCGGCCGGGGTCTACCAGATCAATCTCCTCGTAGGGACGCTGATCGCTTCCTTCTTCCCGGGCGCCGTGGCGTGGCTGCAATATGCGGACCGCCTGTACCAGTTGCCGCTCGGCGTCGTGGGTATCGCGCTCAGCGTGGTGCTGCTGCCGGAACTTGCGCGACGGCTGGGCGCCAGCGATGCAAGCGGCGCACGAGAATCCTTTTGCCGGGCCGTGGAGATTGCGGTGGCGTTCGGGGCGCCGTCGGCCGTGGCTCTGGCGGTCATTCCCGAACCCATCATTGCCGTGCTCTTCGAACGTGGTGCGTTTTTGGCCGACGATACGCGGGCAACCGCCCTGAGCCTGCTGCTCTTCGCGCTCGGCCTGCCCGCATTCATGCTGGGCAAGGTATACGCCTCGGCATTCTTCGCCCGCGAAGACACGCGCCGGCCGCTACGTTACGCGACGATTGCGTTTACCACCAACACCATCCTGGCGGCGGCCGGCGCCGTGGTTTGGGGCTATCCGGCGATTCCCGCCGCGACGTCCATTGCCGCCTGGCTCCTGCTGGCGCTTCTGGCAATTGGTTCGCGCGAACACGCGGAGACAAGCCCCGATGAAGGCTTGCGAAAGAGGGTTCCGCGTGTCCTGGCGGCAAGCCTGATTATGGGCGTCCTGCTGTTTCTTGCCGAAAACCTCTTGCAAGCCGCAATCGACGACCCGATACTTCGCTATCCGGCGCTGGCGTTTCTGGTCGCCGGCGGCGCGCTGGTCTATGGGGGCACCGGACTCATTTTCGGCGCTTTCCGTTATCGGGACATTCTTGCGGCGCTTCGGCCCGCGACCGCCCGCGAGCGGACAGCGCCAGGTGCGAGTTTCGTCGACTCCGACTCCGCATGAGCCATGTCCCGCGATTCGCATGGCGCCGGCGAGATTCCAGCTGATACGGCCTGTAGGGTAAATCCCTCGGCGAAACGGCATGCGTAACGTCGCGCCCTTGCCGGAGCCGACGAGTGACGGCCCGGCGGTTGACGGAACAACCGACATGGCTTGACCGGCAGCGGCGCGGAGACGATAAGCCGCTGTTCGAAGCGGAGCCGCAGGAGATCGGGACATGACACTGGCAACCGAACGGGTGTTTTCGGGTGTGCAGCCGACCGGGTCGCTGCATCTCGGCAATTATCTTGGAGCGCTACGGGAATTCGTGCGCCTGCAGGACTCTCACGATTGCATCTATTGCGTGGTCGACCTGCACGCCATCACCTTGCCGCATAATCCGGCCGAACTGAGGGAAGCGACCCGCGAGGTTGCTTCCGCGTTCATTGCCTGCGGCCTCGACCCCAAGCGGAGTATTCTCTTCAACCAGAGTTCCGTACCGGCGCATGCGCATCTGGCCTGGATCCTGAACTGCACCGCGCGCATCGGATGGCTCAACCGGATGACGCAGTTCAAGGACAAGGCCGGCAAGAATCGGGAACGGGCCTCGGTGGGGCTTTACGCCTACCCGGTGCTGATGACGGCGGACATCCTGCTCTACAAGGCTACGCATGTGCCGGTTGGCGCCGATCAGAAACAGCACCTTGAACTCGCGCGCGACGTCGCCCAGAAATTCAACCAGGACTATGGCGTGGAGGGATTTTTCCCCGCCCCCGAGCCGCTGATCCGGGATGTGGAGGCCCGCGTCATGAGCCTGCGTGACGGAAGGATCAAGATGTCGAAGTCCGATCCCTCGGAATTCTCCAGAATCAACCTGATCGACGAGTCGGCGACGATCGCGCTCAAAATTCGGCGGGCGAAGACCGATTCCGAACGGCTCCCCGCGTCACTGGAGGAGTTCGCAGTCCGGCCGGAAGCGGGAAACCTCCTCGGCATTCTCGCAGCACTTGAAGAACGGCCGGTCGACGAGGTCGTCGCGTCCTATGCCGGCAGGACGTTTTCGGAACTGAAAGACAGGTTAACCGAGGCGGCGGTCGAAACGCTGGCGCCGATCCGCGGGGAAATCAACCGAATCCGGGCCGAGACCGGGTTCATCGACTCGGTGCTCGAAGACGGCACCAGACGCGCCACGGCGCTCGCCGAACCGGTCATCGATGAGGTGGAAGAAATCGTGGGGCTGCACGCCTTCAGTAGATGAGCCTGCCAGTTAGCCGTTGATGTCGCAGCCGAGGAATTGGTGTTTGCCCGCCCGGCAGGCTTCCATCACCGAGAAGGATCCCGCCGCGGGATCCAGGATGATTTCTCCGGGATTGCTCACAGCCTCGATCAATTTCGCCTGAAGCCCGACCGGCTTCGGATGGACGCCCTTTCCGCGTTCGACCGTTTCCAGCCAGACGTCCGGAATTCCGTGGTGCTTCCAGACGCCCTTCGCACGCTGCGGGGGCTTCTGGAACACCGCAAGGTATTCGCCCCGGCGGCGTGTCCGGTAGCCCATTCCCACGCGGCCCTTGTCCCAGGTGATCAGGTCGACCACGCCAAGCCCGGAACCCTCAGCGCGCTCCAAGAAACCGTTGATCAGGTTGAACTTGTCCATCCAGAAGAACAGATGCCCGGTCGGCATCAGCGCCCGCGCGATCTCCAGGACGAACGCGTGGATCATGTCGTCGGACATCTGGGGTAGCGAGGCGCGCTTCCTGCCACGGGATTCTCGCTCGTTCCCATAGGCAAGATGGTCCAGAATAGCGCGGTACTGCGGATCGAAAAAGCATGCGGCCGCCAATTCGTCGGGCAGCTTTTTCAGGAATTCGAGACCGTCCATCCGGTGACGGTGATTGAATCTCAGGCCTTTTGGCAACACTGGCTTCGCCGCGCTCACCCAGCGCTCCGAGGCGAATACATTCCTGGTGCGGCTTGGGCTTGGTTCCAATTCCGCATTCCGAGTCGAATCCGTCAAGCTCATCGCCTCCGGCAGCCTCTGACCAGCAGGTGTTCCCGCGTGCGCGTAACGCGCAATGGTCATTTTCCGCGACCCGCAGTATAGGCCGCGTTACCGAAGCTGGCGATCACGCGCCATTTTTTCGCGAGTTGGACGAGGAAGTTTCGCGCAATGTTCGGGCCAACCCGACCGGTCGCAATCCGGCCTGCATCAGCCACCCGATGTTCTGCGGCACGCCCGATCGTCAGGGGGTTGATTGGCGAGTGTTCTTGGGGGTGGAGATGGCAGTCCGCAACCAGGATTTCGTTAGGGAGCCTTTGGAAGAAGGGTCCTATCCGGTACTGCGATCAGGCAATGGTTTCTTCCTTGTCTCCGGCGGCAGCGGAACGCGCGAAGGATTGCAACGCTTCGACAAGCGGTTCGGGGTCATCGCCAGGTAGGCTCGGGGTCCGGAGAACTTTTCGTGATCCAGATAGGTCGCCAATTGCGGTAGGCGTGCCCGGTCATCCCCGCCTTCCGGGTCCGAGGCAACGAGCCTGCGAGGGGTGCATGCTTGGCCCCTTTTCCGATTTCGGAATTGGAGACGCGGCTTTGCTTCCCGCGTACTGGAGTTCGGAGAGAGCCCGACCCGCGATCGGGGAACTTTCCGGCCATACCCAAGTACAGGCCACGGCCCAGCACGCTAACCTCGTTCCCGATTCTGTTAAGTCCGCCCCCACGCGGACCAAAGGGATCATTGACGGCAATCTCGTGGGGGCGGCAGACGGCAATGTTGCCGCCCAAGATAACGAGGCACCACTTGGAAATTTACGAAGATCGGTTCACGAAGTCGGTGGCGACTCCGGCAACTCCATTTCGAGAGCCGCAGCCGGAATCGATGAGTCGCGCGAGATCTGTTCCGCAATACTCAAGAGCCAAGCAACATCGTCCGTGGAAGGCGCAGAATCGAGTTGTCCATGTGCAGCCACGGATCGAATTCTCGACAAGCGAAACAATTCCTTCCCCTGATTCTGGTCAACATACCCTTCTCTGACCAGCAGATTGACAAGCGCGTTTGGGTCTAATGGACAATTGGATCATCTGCGGCGAAGGCATCCGCAAGCAATTCGGTGGGCTTGTCATTTATCCGGAAAGGTCGCTCCGGTTCAAATTTCTGAACTACGATCCGATCGACTTGCTTATCGTAAATATAAATGAAGTTATTCAGGGCATCGAGAATCGGCTTGACGCAATTGTCGATTTCTGCCTGCATTTCGGCTCGAGGAAAAATGTAAATCGTGACAGCCACAGGCTCCTGGACTGCGAGATGCCCCTCGGGAAGCGCTCCGCGCGCAGACTCGCGAACCGACTCTTGCCAAGCCTCTCTTGAAGCTGCCTTTTTGGCTTGATGGCTTACGGGCGTTCCAGATACGAGAAATTCAAGCGGAAAATCCGGAAACAAGGCCCACTTCCAATACGATTCTCATGCCTGCACCCTCAGTTCGGGACACCGACGGTTTGCGTTGAGCGTCGGCCGCTATCGAGTCAAGTTCGGCCGATTCTCCGAGTGAAAACGTGGCAACCCACGGCGACTCCGGCAACATGGGCTTGAAATTCCTGATGTGGGTCTTCTCTCGAAACATCAACCTGACATGCGCGGTGTGCTCTGATTTAACACGACCGACTCGCGGAAGCTTGGCAGGGATTTACCCCGGCGACAACACATCAGCCTCTTGTTCCCACCACATCGTTCGCCAAAGTTGAACCCTGCCGGGGACATCCGGCATGCCTCAGCCGAACCCGGCTTTCCAGACGGATAACCGGTACTTTCCCCGGTCTCCACGATTAATGTCGAGTAATTGGTAATGTTGAGTGGAAACCGTAACAACCTGCAAACAAGGGTCATGGAGCCCAAATTACTCAACATTACTATTCGGCCCGGACATCTTTCAGTCTCGCTGGCAAATCTGTTGTGGAGATCCATTTTCGTATTTCGTGTGAGGAGCATGTCCTAGCCACAGTGACAATTTGTGGATGAAGCACCTGAAACTACTCAGGAAACAAGGCCGGGCCGCTTCCCCGCTGAGTCTTTTGCGTCATGCCTATCAACGGCAGCGCCGTTCTACCTTGGTCATGAAACGGCCAAGGGATGCTCTATAGTAATGGTAAGTGGATTCAGTCCCATATCCTTCATTTTCAAAACGATTTCACGCCAACTCTTCATTGCGAATTACTCGACATTAATGAGTTGGAGAGCTCTCCATCACGAAGTGCTCCCTTTGGGACTTATATACGAGAGTCACAATGGGCTCCCGACACTGTTCCACGCCGAGGCGGGGCAACCCCCATCCTTCGCCTTCCCCTTGCCGACGCCACGGGAAGCGGTTTCCCGCCATTTCCCACCCGTGAACGGGCTAATACCCGCTGCAAGACGTATCACCGGAGCCAGCACTTTCAGCCTTGTTTCCAGTACAACGGAGTATAGAGGCGCCGAAGCGCCAATTCAAGGATATTGTTACTTTAGTATATAATCCCCCTCCCTTTCATGCCCGACAAGAGCCTGTCATTGGGCGCTTTCGCATCCGCCCGATCTACGTCGACAAGGCCGACCGCGTCCGCGCCCATGTCTTCCTGTGCATGCTGACCTATTACCTGGAATGGCATCTGCGCCGGCGCCTGGCGCCGATGCTGTTCCAGGACGACGATCCTGCCGCCACCCGGGCCCGGCGCAACTCCCCCGTCGAGAAGGCAGAAGTCTCCGACAGCGCCCGATCGAAAGCCGAAACCAGACTCACCGCCAAGGGCCGGACGGTGCACAGCTTCGCCACCCTGACCCTGAACGACGTCACCCTGCCCCGGGCTCCCGGCCACAGCTTTCCGATGCCGGCGATGCCGACCGTGACCCAGCAAAGGGCGTTCCAACTGCTGGATATCTATTCGACCAAATTTGTTTCCAGTACGCTGCCAGGTTGATCCCGCTAACTCGTTGACACCGGAGAGATTTCTGCGAACTTGGCTCGTGAAGTTCGGGCTAGGGCTGCTCTTCCGCGTGCTGCTTGGACGCCGAACAGCAACCCAGCAGTGGCTCCTTTATCTGTGCTCTCGCGAACAGGGATTCCCGATACTGCTTGACAACGTGACGTGTGCGGAGCGCCAGCCCATCCTCTCACTTCCGTGTCGCGCTAGCCGGGACCAAGCTCCACCCTCGGGGTGGAGTTTCTCTCGTTTGGACCATCTCGGCCTTGTCGTCAGTCCATTTATGGACTACTTTCTCGATCAGAGACATATTTGGAGCCATCCATGACTGCACAAGCACGTCCAGCAACAGTGGTAGACCGGAAGGGCCTGTCTGGCCCGGCGCTGCGCACCTTCTTTCGGATCGCGGAGCTCTGGGGCCTCTCGGTCGAGGAACAGATGACCCTTCTTGGGGTGACAGCTCGTTCAACCTTCTTCAAGTGGAAGAAGGACCCGAACATCGTCCTGCCAAAGGATACGCTGGAGCGCATTTCCTACATCCTGGGCGTCTTCAAGGCGCTTCAGATTCTGCTGCCCGACGAAAGAGCAGCCGATGAATGGGTGAAGCGACCGAACGCGGCGCCCCTGTTCGGTGGTCAGTCGGCGCTCGACCGGATGTTGTCCGGCCAGGTGGCGGACCTCTTCGTCGTTCGGCAATACCTCGACGCACAGCGAGGTGGCTGGGCATGACGCTGCCAGTTATCCGCATCGAATGGAAGCCATGCTGGCGGATCATCCCTAGCCGATTTCCTCCGATTCAGCTCTTCGATCGGGTGACCAAACCCGACGACCTGGAAACGATCTTCGAGTTGGACGTACTGACCAATCCCAGGCTTCGTAACGAGGTCGGCGACATCGAGCTTGTGCCGCCTAGGGACCGCATCAGCGGCCCCGGAACGAGCGTCATCATGGCAGCTTTCACCCATCTGAACCCGAACGGCAGTCGGTTCTCGTATGGTACCTATGGCGCATTCTATGCCGCGAACGACCTCCACACAGCCATTGCAGAGACGAAGCACCACCGCGAGCGGTTCATGAGCGCCACGGCGGAGCAGCATATGGAACTGGACATGCGGGTCTATCTGGTCGACCTCGACGGAGATCTGCATGACCTGCGCGGCCAGAAGGCCACCCAGCCGCTCGTCTACCACAACGACAACTACGCAGCGGGCCAGCATCTGGCGGGAACGCTGCGCAAGGGCGGGTCGAACGGCATCGCCTATGACAGCGTCCGCCTGACAGGAGGCGAGTGTGTTGCCGTTTTCCGACCGCCCCTTCTCTCGAACGCCCGGCAGGAGCGGCACTTGTGCTACGTCTGGAACGGCCTGCAAATTTCGGCGGTCTATGAGAAACGAGAGCTCGGCGACGATGGGTGAAAATACGTTGCATGCAACATATCTGGGCACACTTGCGCCGGAGAGCCTGCACCTGCGGCAATCGAACCGAACTCATCGTATCGCTGCTGGCGCGCTGTCAGGCGCCTTCGAACCTCAGACGCACCAACCTCATGGACAGACACGGCGACGGAGCGCCCATCATTCGAGAGGAATGCGAGAATTTGTCTGGATGTCTTCCGGAGTACACGTTGATCAACGACAGTGAATTACAACTCGTGATCCCGGCCGCAGGGCAAGTCGGTCACAAATGATGACTATCTACAAGAAAATAGTTTGCCTCGCGAACTCAAGGAAATTGTCGGACTGCTGCATCGCAGGCCGTGAGCGGACGGAAGATAGGAGTGCCGGAGAATGGATTCGCCCTGGTTCTACGTGGCCTACGATGAACTCAGCGTCAACCGGCCCGCCAACCGGCTGATCCACAGCACACTGGCCGGGCTTCTGCCTCAAGTCTCAAGCGACGAAAACCGGCAGTGCTTGCGGGAATTGCTGACTGTATTCGCCGACGTGCCTGCTTCAGCCGACTTGCACGACGATTGGCGCAAACTTCACGTGGACCGCTCAATGCGTCACTACGAGCAGGTGATGCGGTGGGTGGGCCTCTTTCTTTTCAACCCAGGGGCTTGCGACGTTCTCCGGGCGTCACGCCAGCCTCTCGCTGCTGTTCCCGCTGGAGCAGGTGTTCGAGGATTTCCTCACATACAGCTTTCGGCGCTACCAAAACGACTACGCCGTCATCCGCCAGGGTCCGCAACGGCCATTGGCAAGACTCGACGATCGCGACGCGTTCACGATGAAGCCGGACCTCTCCCTCAGGGCCGGGAACCGCGTTGCCTTCATCCTCGACGCCAAGTGGAAGCGTATCGACACGCGCGGTGAAGACCCGAAGCATGGCATCGACCAGAACGACATGTACCAGTTTTACGCCTACGCCAAAGCATATGAGTGTGACGTAGTGGCGCTGGTCTACCCCCGCACTCAGATTTTCAAGTGCCCACTACACTACCGGTTCTTCGACGACTTCGGATTGATCTGCCTGCCCTTCGACGTCCAGGATCCGAAGGGCAGCGTCCGAACGTCGATAAAAGCACTCTACGAGTTCGGTCCATGAACCGCAACGTGACCGTCTCTTGGCTAAGAAAGAGGCCTTTGCGCTGTTCTAACCCATTGGCTTGTCGAGCGTTTCACAGCGTTCAGATTCTCTTTACCCCAGGAATCCCCTGAATACGCCGTCAAACCGGCGAATTTCGCCCGGCCGGCGGAATTTCCACCCCACGCCGCCCATGCTCCGGAATTGAAAGACTTGCAATATTTTTCAGCCGGATACGAGACAATACGCTCGTATTTGCGGCCGTCATGTGCTAGAATAGGTGTGAATTTAAGAAGCGATGTTCCACGGAGGGAACGACATGACGGCCTCAAGCAACCTACTCTTTTCCTGGGCGGATGTCGAACAGCGCCCCGAACTCCAGCGCCTGCAACTGGTGCTGGATACGATGCCGGACGGCGACATCCTGGACGCGCTCGAAGAGCGGCGCGGGCACGGGCGCGACGATTATCCGGTGGTGGCGATGTGGCGGGCGATGCTGGCCGGCATCGTCTTTCAGCACGAGTCCGCGCAATCGCTGCTGCGCGAGCTGCAGCGCAATTCGGCGCTGCTCGCACTCTGCGGATTTCCGGCGCTTCCCCGGCAGAGCGCGCCGAAGCGGGGAGTGGCGGAGGCGGACGGCTCGACGGTGATCTACCTTCCGCAGCCGCTGCGCGATCCGGCGCCGGACGCCTGCAACTTCAGCCGGTTCCTGCGTGCGGTGATGGAACTGGAGGAGGAGCAGGGGATGATCGCCGCCATGATCCGGACGATGCGGGAGCAACTGATGGAGGAAGCGGACGATTTCGGCGAATTCCTCGGCTATGACGGCAAGGCGATGGAGAGCCATTCGACGGGCACCCGGAACCGGGTCACGGGCAAGACCTCGGATGCGGACGCGGATTGGGGCAAGCACGAGACGCACGGGATGAACGCCAAGACCGGCAAACCCTGGAAGAAGATCAAGAGTTGGTTCGGCTACCGCGTCCATACGATTGCCGACACGCAGTACGAAATCCCGGTGGCGGCCAGCGTGACCCGGGCTTCGGTGTCGGAAGTCAAGGAACTGGAGCGGCTTTCGGAGCGGCTCTTCGAGGAGACCCCGGCCCTGGCGGAGCGCTGCAAGGAGTTCAGCGCCGACCGCGGCCTCGACAGCGGCCCGCTGAAAGCCACGCTCTGGGACCAGCACCGGATCCGCCCGCTGATCGACAGCCGGGCGCTGTGGAGCGCCGAAAAGAAGCAAGCGGGCTACGACCCGGCCAAGCCGATTTCGCGTCCGCTCTTCCCGGATCGCAACGACTGCATTCACCATACCGAGAGAGGGGAGGTGATCTGCAAGTGCCCGGCCACCGGAACCGAGCGCCCGATGGCGTTCCAGGGGTTCGAGGCCGACCGCTCGACTCTCAAGTACCGTTGCCCGGCCGCCGCCTGTGGCTTCGCATGCGAGGGACGGGACGACTGCCACAAGGACGCCGGCTGCAAGGCGGGGGCGTTCGGCCGGGTGGTCCGCATCGACCTGGAGAAGCACAACCGCCGCATCTTCACCCCGACTCCGCATGGCAGCCCGTCCTGGCGGCGCGGATACAATCGCCGGAGCGCGATGGAGCGCATCTACAGCCGCCTCGACAATGGCTTCCGGTTCGAGCGCCACACCATTCGCGGCAAGGCAAAGATGACCGCTCGGGTCGGCCTCGCGATGGCGGTGATGATGGCCCTGGCGCTCGGCCATCTCCGCGCTGGCCGCAAGCAACAAATGCGATCCCTGGTTGGCGCCATACCGGTCCACGACACCGGATAGGGTTCCCCACTGCATCGCCGCCGAAACCGCCCGGCAGCGAAACCGGGCCGCGCCCCGATTCCGCCCGCGGGGCTTGCGGCCACCAAAACAGCCTTGTTCGCCAGAATGCCGCCGAACTCAAGCCGACCCTGGCGCCTCGGCGCCGCCGGAAGGCAGCAAAAGGTCGATGCAGACCCCGCTAGCTACCTCACGAAAGGCGGCCCGAACAAAAAAATTGGCTACAGCGCAAACGCCTCAAGAAAGGAAGCTCAGGCGGCACCGCCAAATCCCAGGTCTTGTCATCCCATAGCGTGCGCGCCCGCTCCCGAAGACCAAACCCAGAAAGCGATCATGCAGAAGGCGCGTAGTCGATCCGCAGTATCGAGTGGCATTCGAATAGAAGGTCTTGAATTTCCCTGCGGTTGAAGGCCGGAAGTGTGTTTCTGATTTTTTCGATCCGTTTGGCGTCGCCCCAATCCGACGCCTTCTGGATCTCATTGACCTGCACGAACTCTCCCGGCGCACCGGGGACCAGCTTGAAGACGGCGGCATAACGCGCGTTGTGTGCGATGAAGAACTCGCAGCCGGACGCGCGTGTGTAGCTCTTGGTCTGGAAGTTGTCCCGGATGTCGATATCGACGTTCTCGGCCTTGCACGCGATGACCAGAACCGGCGTCTTGTTCGCGATCTTGGCTTCTTGCGTCTCCCAGACCACGACATCGGCGCGCGGGCTCCGACGCCCGTGCAAGGTGCGCCGTTCCTGGTCCATTAGATCGAGGGCGTAACCGTAGTGATCGTGCAGGTGGCGGATGAAGCGTACGTTCTCTTCCAGCTTGCTTGTCACGTCCCGCCATTCACCGCGCAGCGGAAATTCAGAGACAACCGTTCTGCTCGCGTAGCATGTCGGCCGCCTCCGGGAATGGTGTCGCGGGCTCGGGCAGGGTTTTCTTCCGGGCTCTCTCTGCCATTTTTATATGTCTCCACGATGTCGCGGTCCGCTACACGAATTCCAGTACCCATCTTCACCATTTTGCCTTTCTCCGGAACGCTAACCGACTGCAACACAAGGCGCCGCGATTTTGTCGCGGGTCCTGTTGGCACTACGTTTGTGGCTCAGTTCGGCTTGTCCGGCATCCGCGCACAGCGCCGCCAGGCCTCCGGCTGCAGGCCAAGGGCGAGAGGCCTTTGCGCTGTTCTAACCCATTGGCTTGTCGAGCGTTTCACAGCGTTCAGATTCTCTTTACCCCAGGAATCCCCTGAATACGCCGTCAAACCGGCGAATTTCGCCCGGCCGGCGGAATTTCCACCCCACGCCGCCCATGCTCCGGAATTGAAAGACTTGCAATATTTTTCAGCCGGATACGAGACAATACGCTCGTATTTGCGGCCGTCATGTGCTAGAATAGGTGTGAATTTAAGAAGCGATGTTCCACGGAGGGAACGACATGACGGCCTCAAGCAACCTACTCTTTTCCTGGGCGGATGTCGAACAGCGCCCCGAACTCCAGCGCCTGCAACTGGTGCTGGATACGATGCCGGACGGCGACATCCTGGACGCGCTCGAAGAGCGGCGCGGGCACGGGCGCGACGATTATCCGGTGGTGGCGATGTGGCGGGCGATGCTGGCCGGCATCGTCTTTCAGCACGAGTCCGCGCAATCGCTGCTGCGCGAGCTGCAGCGCAATTCGGCGCTGCTCGCACTCTGCGGATTTCCGGCGCTTCCCCGGCAGAGCGCGCCGAAGCGGGGAGTGGCGGAGGCGGACGGCTCGACGGTGATCTACCTTCCGCAGCCGCTGCGCGATCCGGCGCCGGACGCCTGCAACTTCAGCCGGTTCCTGCGTGCGGTGATGGAACTGGAGGAGGAGCAGGGGATGATCGCCGCCATGATCCGGACGATGCGGGAGCAACTGATGGAGGAAGCGGACGATTTCGGCGAATTCCTCGGCTATGACGGCAAGGCGATGGAGAGCCATTCGACGGGCACCCGGAACCGGGTCACGGGCAAGACCTCGGATGCGGACGCGGATTGGGGCAAGCACGAGACGCACGGGATGAACGCCAAGACCGGCAAACCCTGGAAGAAGATCAAGAGTTGGTTCGGCTACCGCGTCCATACGATTGCCGACACGCAGTACGAAATCCCGGTGGCGGCCAGCGTGACCCGGGCTTCGGTGTCGGAAGTCAAGGAACTGGAGCGGCTTTCGGAGCGGCTCTTCGAGGAGACCCCGGCCCTGGCGGAGCGCTGCAAGGAGTTCAGCGCCGACCGCGGCCTCGACAGCGGCCCGCTGAAAGCCACGCTCTGGGACCAGCACCGGATCCGCCCGCTGATCGACAGCCGGGCGCTGTGGAGCGCCGAAAAGAAGCAAGCGGGCTACGACCCGGCCAAGCCGATTTCGCGTCCGCTCTTCCCGGATCGCAACGACTGCATTCACCATACCGAGAGAGGGGAGGTGATCTGCAAGTGCCCGGCCACCGGAACCGAGCGCCCGATGGCGTTCCAGGGGTTCGAGGCCGACCGCTCGACTCTCAAGTACCGTTGCCCGGCCGCCGCCTGTGGCTTCGCATGCGAGGGACGGGACGACTGCCACAAGGACGCCGGCTGCAAGGCGGGGGCGTTCGGCCGGGTGGTCCGCATCGACCTGGAGAAGCACAACCGCCGCATCTTCACCCCGACTCCGCATGGCAGCCCGTCCTGGCGGCGCGGATACAATCGCCGGAGCGCGATGGAGCGCATCTACAGCCGCCTCGACAATGGCTTCCGGTTCGAGCGCCACACCATTCGCGGCAAGGCAAAGATGACCGCTCGGGTCGGCCTCGCGATGGCGGTGATGATGGCCCTGGCGCTCGGCCATCTCCGCGCTGGCCGCAAGCAACAAATGCGATCCCTGGTTGGCGCCATACCGGTCCACGACACCGGATAGGGTTCCCCACTGCATCGCCGCCGAAACCGCCCGGCAGCGAAACCGGGCCGCGCCCCGATTCCGCCCGCGGGGCTTGCGGCCACCAAAACAGCCTTGTTCGCCAGAATGCCGCCGAACTCAAGCCGACCCTGGCGCCTCGGCGCCGCCGGAAGGCAGCAAAAGGTCGATGCAGACCCCGCTAGCTACCTCACGAAAGGCGGCCCGAACAAAAAAATTGGCTACAGCGCAAACGCCTCAGGGCGACGGCGATAGCGCGGGCTTCGGCGCCGGGCCGGGCATCCTGGCGGATCACGATGCGGCCGCCTTCGGCGCTCTGCAACGTCGAGGTGATCCGCACCCAGCCGGCCAGCTTGTTGCGGATCGTCCACCAGCTGTCCCGAATGCCGTGCGCCGCCAGCCGGGCGCGCAGCAGGTGGACGGCGTGGTAGGCCAGCACCGCGATAAACAGATGCGCCGAGATCTGCGCGGACTTGCTGTGCCAGATCGGACGCAATCCCATCTCCGACTTCAAACTCCGGAATGTGGCTTCCAGGTCGGTTAATCTCCAGTATTGCCGGACCACGGTCTCCAGGTCCCAGTCGGCATGGCTGGTGCGCAGCGCATAGCTTCCGGCGCCGGCGTCGTGCAGCGCGTGCCGGTCATTGCGGTTCCAGCGGATGGCGGCCGCCAAGCCCTTCGCCCCGGGCTGCACCTCGATATCGTACTGCCGGTGCACCCGCCGGTAGCGTTCCCGCAACCGGCCGAGGCGCTGCAGCACCTTGTCCAGCCGCTTGGTGTGGTTCTTCTTCCCGAGCCCGTCGTGCAGCGCCCCCAGGGCGGCCTCGAACCGCGCCCGGTGGCGGGCGAGAAAGGCGTCGTCCTTGCGCTGGTGTTCCTCGCTCCACACGCAAAGATGCGCCTCGCCGTCCTCCGCCACCAGCCGCCAGGCCTTCGCCTGGCGCCCCGCCCGGGTCTTGAAGGCGGCGTCGGCCTCGCGTTGCGGCGGCGGCCCGCCGCCGCGCCGGACCGTGATCCAGGGATAGCCGCACTGCCGCAGCCAGGCGAGATTCGCCTCGGTGGCGATGCCGGCGTCCATGATGATGGTCGGCTTGTCCGAATCCGACGATGCCGGCTGCCCTTCCAGCCTGCGGATGGCGTCCGCCAGCACCCGCGGTTCGGACACATTGCCGGCCAGCACTTCGCTGTGCCGGGGAAACCCGTCCGCATCCAGCGACAGCGCCAGCGTCGCCAGCGGGCAGTCGTTGCGGTGCTGTTTCGAGCGTCCGAAACGGGCCAGCGGGGAAGCCGGCCGGCCAGTAAAGTGCACGTTCGTCAAGTCGAAAAACACCACCGTCCCGGAAAGCCCCAGCAAGTCCCGCTCCCGCCCAAACAGCGCTGCCTCGATGCCATCGCGGCGCGCCCACAGCATCGCGCAGATCCGGTGCAGCTTGTTCAACCCGAACGGCTTGCCGCCTTCCAGGCCCAGCAACTCCAGCGCCGCGCTCTGCTCCCGCAGCCAGCGGAACGCCTCCCGCTCGCTGCAAGGATGGATCATTCGCGCCAGCACCAGCGCCACCGCGATCCGCGCGTCCCGCTCGCTCATGCCAAGGCCCCGCAGCACCTCCAGGAAGCCGAGCTGCTCCAGTGCCGACAGCGACAGGCGCTCGCAGCCCGAAGAGCGCACCTGCTCGTGCGCAAGACTGTCCAGGCGCACCGCCGCCACCGCGCCGGATTCCCCCGCCGTCGGATCAAGGCTGCGAAGCTGCAGCCGCCGGCCAATCCCCTCGGCTTCCGCCAATAGTTCTGGATCCGGCTCGAACAGGAACGTATCTCTGGCCAGCACCTGCTTCACCAGCAACGTCAACTCCCGCCACCGTTCCGGGGGAACCCCGAAGTCGGCGCCGAGATTGAGCAGCGTTACCTGCCGCACCCGGTCTCCGATCCGTTCGTTGCGAACCAGGCGGCAGGTGGTATAGCGGGCGCCATCGGCCATGCGGCGGGTCTGGGTCCTGCGAATGAACATGGCGGGATTTTGCCGGGGCGGCGCGGGCCTGTCAAGGCGGAATCTGACATATTGTGAAGATTATGGCACTACTTCGGCCTTCCCGGAAATCGCATCGTTACGCTGCAACGACTTATGCTCGGCAAGACCGCCGGAATCGCCGAATTCCGGCCAAATGGAACGGCGAAATGGTGAACTTGGGAGTAGAACCAACGCTCAATTTTCAGCAAGGGGGACCGCGCGAGGCTTGCGACCGGGCGCCTTACTCTCGAATAGCGCAACCTTGATCTCTCCGGCCCGCGTGCGGGCCAGGGCAATGTCGTAGCTGTTCTGCATCCGCATGAGGGTGTCCATCGACACGCCGAACGCCTTCTCGATTCGCAGCGCCATCTCCGGCGACAGGCGGGCACGCTCGTTCAGAACAGCCGACAGCGCGGCCCGCGTCACTCCCAGCGCCCGGGCCGCCCCTGTCACCGAGAGATCGAGAGCTTCGATGATCTCGTGTTTTACGAACCTGCCGGGATGGACGGGCTTTTTCATGCGGATGCCGTGCGCTGAACTCATATCTGCCTCTCAGTGGTAATCCTCATAGTCGAGATCGACGATCTCCATCTCTTCGCAATCGATCCGGAATGTGATCCGCCGGTTCGCGATGACTGACAGGCTCCACATGCCCTTGCGATCACCGGTCAGCCTGTGCGCCCTCCAACTCGGTACCGCCCGCAGTTCTTCCTCCTGCTCCATGTCCTGGAGAAAGGAGACGATGCGCCGGAGTTTTGGTGCGATCGCAGGCTGCACACCCGCGGCATCATCCTCCTGGATAAGTCGGCGCAGCCCCCTATGGACTACGTTTCTGATCTTCATTCTCGATAGTATCCCCGGCGGGTGTATAGCGTCAAGCGACGCTTTCCATAGGGTGGCCACACCGCACCGTCGCGCCATTTCCGGCACCGCATCCTTTCTCAGAATGTCCTCTCCGATGCTGGCGGCAATCCTGGCCGCGGCCTCCTTGAGCGAGTCCCGCGCCAGATGGGCATAGCGCGCGGTCGTCTGGATTTGACGATGGCCGAGAAGCTTGCCAATCATCGTCAGGTTCTCGCCGAGCGCCAGAGCCCTGGAGGCGTACGTATGACTGATGTCATGAATGCGCAGGTTCTTGAGACCGGCCCGCTTGCGCAACTTGCGCGATTGGTCGTTGATGGCGCGGAGCGGAGCGTCCGGCTTCTTGCCCGCGATCACCCAGGGATTGCCGGAACCCCGGGGGATCGAGTCCAGAACCTCCGCCACCGTGGGCGACAGCGGCACCATGCGCGCGCCCGTCTTGCCGTCGCGCAGCCGCAACTACCCCGACGTCCGGTCCACATCGTCCCATTTGAGGCCCAGGATCTCGCCCTCGCGGCAGCCGGTCAGCATCAGCGGCCGGATCGCTGCTATCGCTGAGGGATGCACCGAGCCGTCGGCCTCCGCCTTGTCCAGCACCGCGCCGAAGCGGCGCAACTCCTCGCGCGTGAGGAACCGCTGGCGCTGGCGCTCTAAATAGCGGCGCAGGAACCGGCACGGATTGGTGCCCTTCGCCCGCTGGCCCCTGTAGCGCGACAATCAAGGTGACACATTTGGTGTCGCGGCGAGCGGGATGATTGCGTGGTTTTTGGAGGATTGCAAGTGGGGGAGCGAGAATGGGTTTGGGTCGTGTGGCCGTGGTGAGACCCAGCTCTTCATCAAGGAAGTCACGGTGGCTGGCGGGGAGAAAATTTTCTATGGAGTAAATAGTTGAAGGGCGCGCTTAGTGCAATCCTTCAGCTATTAGGACGTTATTGCGATTTTGAAACGTGAATTCCGGAGGCTCCAGGGCGGTGATGATTTCGCTCCAGGCCGCTTCAAATCGGTGGGATTTCCATAAGGCCCGCACGCTCAGAACATATTGGCCGGTTCCGTCGAGCTTCCAGCGCATCCCGGAGCATTTAAGCCGCTGGGTCACGAGAACCTTGTTGGCAGCCTCGACCACCCCCGAGCCGATCGGCAGCTTCCGGTTCTGGAACGCAGCGTAGCGCATGCGTTGCCGGTTCTTGCGGAAGAAGGCCAGTTCCCGGGCGATGGCTTTCCGGCGCGGATGTTTGCTGGCCAGATGGCGGAGCGCCCGCACGATCCGCTCGACGCCGTCTTCCTCGTCGCGCAGCCTTCCCCGGAGCCTCTCGAACCGGCGCCGCGCCTCCATGCTGTCGGTTCCACAGGCGCTGTCCAGCGCCGCCTTGAGATGCTGGGCGGCGTGCCAGAAATCGAGGATTTCGGTGGCTTCCGGAAAGGCCTCGGAGAACCAGTTCCAGTTGTCGGCGGCCCCATCGGCGAGGACCACCACTTCCAGGTCCGGGCGGATGTGCAGCACATGCCCGGCCTCCTCGAGCAGGCCGCGCTTCAGCGTCGCCTTGCCGGCTTCCGGCATCCGCCCGGAATAGACCGTGCGGATACGCTCGCCATCCGCATCCAGCAACGACACCGCGCCGCAGGACGCCTCGCGGAAACCCGTCGCCGCCGCATCGCCTTGCCGCCCTTCACCTTTCTCGTTGCGCATCCCCAGCATGACGCCGTCCAGCGAAATCGAAAGCGCCGACGATCCCGCAGGGATTTCCTCGTCGCCGCGGATGCTGGGCAAGGCCTTGACCTGCACGACATTCCAGGCTTCGCCGACCGTTTCCACGAGGTGATTGAGCGCCGTCGCAGACGGCGACATGCCGCCCAGCTCCTCGGAAAGCCGCACGCATTTCCCGGCAGGCGCCAGCCCCATCAACAGCGTCCCACGCCGCGCCGCTAGTGGCGACCAAAAGCCGTTGATCAGGCCAAACCGGTGGTCCGCCGGGACAACGGAATCGCAACCCCGGCGGCGATAGCGGGAACGCTAATACCAAACCGGACCAAACGAACTCAGCATCGTGTGGGGCGATGTGCCGATCCGGTGATACACGTTGCCGTCCACCACCAATCGGTCGCTCTCCTCGTCCACCGACTCGATCGCCAAGCGCATGAACGCACAACTGGCGGCGTGCGAGACCGCCGCCAGAGAACGCTCGAAACCCTCCGCAGACTGGGTCCCCTCCGCAAGGGACGCAAACAGCGCCCGCGCATTCGTTCCGAACTTCGAGAGGATCGTCTCGATCTCCACAGCGGTCGCATCTCCAGGGTGATCCCACGCTACGAGTTTGCGACGTTTCGCCCCTGTATTGATCGACGGTTGCATTTGTTGCTGGCTTTTTCATGCCGGTTGGTGTACGAATGAGCGCATGGAAGAACAAATTGATGATGAGGCGCTGTTTCGGGAGACGCCGGAAGGGTTTTCCCTGCGCGATGTGGTGGTGCGCCTTGCGCGGCCGGACGAGCGGATGCGCTGGGACGCGCTGGTTGAGGCGCATCATTACCTTGGCTTCAAGCGGTTTGCGGGCCGCGGCCTGCGCTACGTTATCGAGTGGGCGGGGCAGTGGATCGCGCTGGCCGGCTGGCAGTCCTGCGCGCTGAAGAGCCGGCACCGGGACCTCTGGGTCGGGTGGAAGGGCGCTGTCCGTTGGCGGCGTCTGCACTTGATAGCGAACAATTCCCGGTTCGTTGTGCTTGGCGGCAAGGGGGTTTTCCCGCGCCTCGGTTCGTTTGCGATGGCGGCGATGCTGCGCCGCCTGAGCGACGACTGGCAAGAGCAGTATGGGCACCCGGTGCTTCTCGCGGAGACGTTCGTGGACCCGGCGCGGTTCGAGGGCACGGTGTACGCGGCCGGGAACTGGCGGTATCTCGGCCTGACCCGGGGGTTCGCGCGCCACAATGGCCGCTACACCGACGCCCACGGGCGCCCCAAGCAGTTCTACATCTATCCGTTGCGGCGCGACGCCTGCCGACGCCTGCGCGACCCTACGCCGCTGCCGGCCGGGTGGGAGCCGAAGGGCGCTGCCGGCCAGGCGCCGGGCGAGATGCGCTCGCTGTACGAAGAACTTGCCGGCATCCCGGACTTCCGGCGCGGTCAGGGCCGCAAGCACACGGTCGCCTCGGTGCTCGCGGTCTACATTCTCGCGCGGCTGGCGAACATGCGCGGGCCGGTCGCCGCCGCCGAGTACGCGCAGAAGCTGAGCCAGCGGGAGTTGGAGGCGATCGGCGCCTGGAAGAACCCGAAGACCGGGATCTACGTTCCGGTCTCGAAGTCGACCCTGCACCGGGTGATCGCTTCTCTCGACCCCGAGGAGGTTGAGGCGGCATTGCAGCGGTACACGACGCCGCGGTTGCAACTCGCGCGCGCCATCGCCATCGACGGCAAGCGCATTCGCGGCGCGAACCGCAATGGAGACGGGCACTTCGAGACCGCGACCCTGGTCGAACACGCGACCCGGATGCCGGTCGCGACTCTCAACTATCACGACGACGGCGGCGAGATCGCGGCCGTGCGGACGCTGCTCGAACAGGCGCCGGTGGAGGGCCGGGTGATCACCCTTGACGCGCTGCACACCACCCGCGACACCGCTCGCGCCATCGTCGAAACGCATCGCGCCGACTATCTGATGAGCGTCAAGGACAACGCTCCGGAAACCCGCAAGGCTCTCGAAACGGTCGACTGGGAGCGCGCCGCGAGCGGCCGGTTCGAGGAGAAGATCGAGAAGGCGCACGGCCGCATCGAGCAACGCCGCATCGAGGTGCTGACGCCGCTGCCGCGCCTGATCAACTACCCGCACGTCGCGCAGATTTTCCGCGTCACCCGCGAACGCACCGACGCAAGGCGCAACGGAACCGGGGAAACCAGCATCGAACACGCTTATGGCATCACCTCGGCGCCGGCGGAACGCGCCTCCCCGGAACAGCTCCTCGCCTGGAACCGCGGCCACGGGTCGGTCGAAGTCAATCATCACATCCGCGACCAGACCTTCGCCGAAGACGCCTGCCTCGCCCGCGCCGGTTTCGCGCCCGCCAACAATGCCATCTGCACCAACCTTGCGCTCGCCATCATCATCCACAAGACCCCGTTCGAAAGCTTCGCTTCCGCGACCCGGCACTTCGCGCTGCAGCGCCGGGACGCGCTCACAGCGTTGCTATTGCCCTGAACCCGGCCTTCCCCGCCTCCCGGCCGGGGGAACCCGCCAGAGCGCCCCGAAGAAGCCCGCCGTCGCGTAAATCGACGCCCTTCGCTGCGCCCCTCAATCCCGCAAACCGCGCCAGGGAATCACCGGCGGCAGCGCTCCGGGGCAAACACCGATTACGATCGAGCGGAAACTCGGCACGGCGACGCAGGGAAGCCAAAACGGGACAGATCAACTCCGCAGCAAGAGCTCGAACGGCGCCCAAGCCGTTCAGATTCACGCCAGCGTTGCGAATTCGCTCAAATCCGTCCGCAATTCACAAGAATTTCAAAGCGTGGGATACTCCTGGTCGCATCTCTCGCAATGCTGGACTCGCGCGCAGGAAACGGCAATACTGTCATCAGAGTGCTCCCGGATATTGTTGTAGACTTCAATCCATATACCACATGTTGGTAGGAGCACTCACCCCCCCTCCTGCCCCGGGAAACCGGAGGAAATTCGCGAAAATCCGGTATAAGCGGTCAAACCCGGGAAATCGTGTCACAAAACGGCGACTCGGAATGCGCCGGTGCTAGCCTGACTGATTGCAAACGAACGGTTTACTTTACTCCATATGAAATGTGCACCCGGCTGGCGCGCGCTACATCGTCTGCAGCAACGAGGCGCAAGCCGAGAAGGACAGGGTCGACCGCCAGGCGATCGTCGCAGGCCTAGCGAAGCGCCTTGAGGGGGGCGACAAGGCCCTGGTGGGAAACAAGGCCTATCGGCGCTACCTGCGCAAGACGAGCAAGGGCGCCGCCTTCGAGATCGATCCCGGCAAGCTGGCCGATGAGGCCAGGTATGACGGCCTCTTCGTGCTGCGGACCATCGCCCGCGTCACGCCGCTCAACGCCGTGCTGCGTTATGGCGACCTGCTCCAGGTCGAGGAACTGTTCCGCCGCGCCAAGGCGGTGCTGCGCACCCGGCCCCTCTACCACTCCTGCGACGCCGCCATCCGCGGCCACGTCTTCTGCTCGTTTCTGGCGCTGGTGCTTCAGAAGGAGTTGGCCGACCGCTGCCGGGCCGCTGACCTCACGGTCGAATGGTACGACCTCATCCGCGATCTCGACCGCCTCCAGGAAGCCACCATCGAGAAGGACGGCAAGCGCGTCACCACCCGCACCCATGTCTCGGGCCAGGTCGGAAAGGTCTTCCAAGCCGCCGGCATCGCGCTGCCGCCCAACAGGCGCGAACACCCAGCCTGACCCCACATCCCCAATATGTAGTGCTAACGTAACTGCCCAGCACTCAGTCTCGCGCGTATGTGAAGGCTGGGCAAGGCTTGCGTTTGGGATCACGCACGCTTGGGTCGGGATCGGCGTGGCGCCAGCGGGCAGGTCGTATGGAGCGGTTTAGTATTGGAGTTTTCCGATCAGTTGGTCCGGCGATGTCATCAAGGTTTCGATGATGTTCCAGCCCTGCTTTCTGGCGGTGGTGATGACGCTGCGCAGGGTGGCGAAGTCTTGGGCGCCTTTTGGGGAGCGGAACCCGCCGGAGATTTTCTGGCGCAATTTCCCCATTCGACCATCGCGTTCGGCTTCACTATGCCGATATCGGCATAGTGAAGCATATGCCGACAAACGTTTTATGCCGACAACGCAGCGCAACTCATTGATTCATTGGGCCGCACGCCGAAATTTGTCGGCATAATCATGGAGCGGAGATGCGGTGTGGCCTTGCGGATGGAGCGGGGCCACGCCGACCAGCAGGCAGCTTGATTGATCCCTTTTGACGCTGTTGTCGTCCGGTGCGGTGACAGCATCGACCTGATTTCCGTTGCACAGAGTTCGGCGTAGTTTCTTTCATTTCCAACGAAAGGTATGAACCATGTCTTCCTGTGCATTGTCCCCGTCGACATCGACGTCGATGGATTGCTTCTGGCTGGCGCCGCATCGCAGCGCATATCTGGACACTTTTGCCGCACAAGGCTACGCCGCAGGCACTGTTTCCACCCACCGACGCATGACCACCCGGCTCTGTGCGGAGGTTGAGGCCCGCGGCCTCGGGGCCGACGAGCTTGACGCAGGCGTGCTTGCAGTGCTCGCAGCGGCGTGCCCGCGAACAGGATCGTCCTCGTTTGAGCGTGATCTGATGTCGGTCGCACGACGGTTCACCGGCCATCTGGTCGATTCCGGCGTGATCGCACCGGCGCCTTGCGAACCGCTGCCGTTGCCGGGCTCCTTGGAACGATTGAGTGCGGAGTTCGATGACTGGTTGCGGCAACAGCGGGGGCTGTTCGGGCGGCGGCTGCACACACACCGGAACATTCTGAAGAGCTTTATGACGTTCTGCTGCGCCGCCGCCCGGACGCCGGGCGATCCGGGCGCCGTCACGCCCGAGAACATCCTCGCCTTCCTGGATCACCTGTCCGGGAAGGTCAATTGGCGGCTGCCCTACTTGCGCAACCTTCTGAGGTTTCTTTTTTGGAGCGGCCGAATCCCGTGCGACCTGGCCGCCATTGTTCCGCCGTCGGCACAGCGCCGGCCCGACGGGCAACCGCGTCATCTCGAGCCCGGCACGGTTCGGAAGCTGATCGAAGCGGTCGGCGGCGACAGCCCGCGCGAGCTGCGCGATCATGCGATGCTGCTGCTGATGGCCAGACTCGGTCTGCGTGCGCAGGAAGTGATCGCGATCCGCCTCGACGACATCGATTGGCGGGCGGGCACGATTCTCATACGCGGCAAAGGCGGACGCTTCGACCGCATGCCGCTGCCCGCCGATGTCGGAGAGACGGTCGTCGCCTGGATCCGCAACGGCCGGAAGGGCGCATCCCGCCATTTGTTTGGATCCACGCATCCGCCACACCGACCGTTCACATCGTCCCTGATGATCCGCAACTCACTTCGCAGGGCCTTTGAACGGACCGGTCTGACCCCACCCCGGGGCGAGGTGCGGACCCATGCGTTGCGGCACAGCCTGGCCATGAGCATGCTGAACCAGGGGGCGTCCCTCGACGAGATTGGCGATGTTCTGCGCCACCGGTCCCGCGCGTCGACCACCGTCTATGCCCGGTGCGACATTGAAGCGCTGCGGCCGCTCGCGCGGCGGTGGCCGGGAGCGGCACGATGATCCCGCTCACAGGCCGCATGAAGCAATACCTCGTCCTGCGTGACCGTTTCGGAACCGGCCTTTCGGCCAGCGCCGTCCGGGACCTGCGCCGGTTTGTCGCCTTCGCCGACAGCCAGGGCGCCGAATGGGTCACCACGGAACTGTTCTTGCGCTGGAAAGAGCGGACCGACTCGACGGGCGGGCAACAAACATGGTCCTGCCGGCTGAGCCACGTGCGCAGCTTCGCCAGTTGGCTGCAAGGCGTTGATCCACGGACCGAAGTGCCGCCCCGAGGCCTGATTCCGGCGGGTCTACAACGGCCGCAACCCTACATCTACACCGACGGCGAGATTGCAGCGATCGTGACCGAGGCCGCACGGTTGCCCTCAAAGCCCGGCCTGCGCGGCCGCACCTATGCGACACTGTTCGGGCTGCTGGCAGTCACTGGATTGCGGATCAGCGAGGCGCTCGGGCTCGACGACGGGGATGTTGACACGGACGCAGCCCTGCTGCGCATCCGGCACGCCAAGAATGACAGGAGTCGTGTGGTCCCGGTCACCCCATGCACCATCGAGCGCCTTCTGGAATACCGATCGCGGCGTGAGCGGATCCTCGGCGCGGTGGATACGGCGGCGTTCTTCGTCGGCGAGAACCTTCGGCGCATAGGCATCTGCTCGGCCGAATACAACTTTGCGAAGGTCGGCCAGAACATCGGCCTTCGCGAACCGCGGGCAGGGCGTGGTCGCGGCCCAAGGCTTCACGACCTGCGCCACTCCATGGCAGTCCAGACTATCATCGACTGGCACCGGTCCGCGCTGGACCCCGACCGCGAGATGCACAAGCTGAGCACTTTGCTCGGACACAAGCGCCCAAGCGGCACGTACTGGTATCTGGAGGCAACGCCCGAACTCCTGCGCCTGGCCACTGAACGCGCCGAACGGGCGTTCGCACGGGGAGAGGAATCATGACGATGCATTCCCTGCCTGTTCATGTGCAGAGCTTCTTCGCCGATCGCCTTATCGCCCAGATGCAGGCCAGTCCTCATACGGTCAAGAGCTACCGCGACACCTTCCTTCTGCTGCTCGACTACGCCTGCGGACAGCTCAACCGGGCGCGGACCGATCTTCTTGTCACCGACATCGACGCCGATCTCGTGGGGAGGTTCCTGGGCTTCGTCGAGGACAGCCGCCGAAACTGCGCCCGCACACGCAACGCCCGCAGATCGGCGATCCGGTCGTTCTTCAAACATGTCGCCATCCGCGAACCCGCGCTGCTTCATCACTGCCAGCAGGTTCTCGCCATTCCGCCGAAGCGCCATGAGCGACGGAGGATCGATCATCTGGACCGGGCGGAATCCGCGGCACTCCTCGCGGCGCCCGACCTGTCCACATGCTACGGCCGGCGCGACAGAACCCTGCTGCTTGTCGCCCTGCAGACCGGCCTCAGGGTCTCGGAGTTGATCGGTCTCAATGTCGGCGATGTGGTCCTCGACCCGCAGGAGCGGGCCCATGTTCATTGCCGGGGCAAGGGCCGCAAGGACCGGGCAACTCCGTTGCGCAGCGACAGCATGCAGGCACTCCGCAACTGGCTCCGGGAAAGGACCGCAGCGCCGGACCAGCCGCTGTTCGTCAGCAATCGCGGCGGACGCTTCAGCCGTGACGGCATCGAGCGCATCGTGCGGAAATACACTCGGATGGCGGCCGAAACCTCTCCGACACTGCACGGCAAGCGGGTAAGTCCTCATACGCTGCGACACTCGGCCGCCATGGAACTGCTCGGACGCGGCGTCGGCTGCGCCGTCATCGCGCTCTGGCTGGGGCACGAGTCGCTCGAGACAACGCAGGTCTACCTTCATGCCGACATGCGCATAAAGAAAGAAGCGATGGACCGGACACGACCGTCCGAAGCTCCCGAAGGTACCTATCAACCCAATGACGCGCTAATCGCATTCCTCGAAGCTCTGTGATTATGCCGACAAATTCCGACGCGCGGCCCAATGAATCAATGAGTTGGGCCGCGTTGTCGGCATAAAACGTTTGTCGGCATATGCTTCATTGTTGGTAAACGGAACGTCGGGGTCGGTGAGGAAACGCAAGGTCTCGGTTTTGTAGTCCTGGAGCCGAAGGGCGAGATTGTGTCCGACGCGGCGTTTCTTTCGCCCGCGTTTGCCGGGCTCCGGTGGCGCGAGCGGTGGCTGCGCCTGATGAAAGGCGAGCGCCTCGGCGAGGATCCGATCATAGGTTCGCCCGATCCGGTCGAGCAGCGTTTCGGGGAGAGGTCTTGCCATTGTTCTGGCGAGATGAACGACCCGATTGGCGCGCGACAGGAGCCGGTGCATATGCCGGGCCCAGTCCTCTTTTTCGATGTCGATCAGGGCTTGAAGTTCGCGCAGGTGATGGGCGTTGCAGAGGGCGTGTGAAACACCGATGATCTTGAAATAAGGCTTCCAATGATCGTGGACGACACAACCGGAGAACCCCGGCAGCAAGTCGCCGCGCTTTTCGTGGACGCGAAACAAGGTCAGCCATGGCGTGCAGGCAATGTGGAGCCACTGCGTGCGCCCGCCAACCCGGAAGCCGGTCTCGTCGAGATGCTTCACCGGCGCCTTGCGGACGATCAGCTCCCGCACATGGTCGACGAAACCCTGCAACCGCTCGGTCATCCGGCGGCTCATCGCCGCCAGCGTCGCGGCGCACACGGGCGCGTTGAACAGGTCGGCCATCAGTTGCGACAAACGATCCTCGGGCAGGAAATGCGCATGGCTCAGATCGGCCGCCACCGCCGCCATGCGCGGACCATACTGCACCGGCGCCGTCACGCCTGCGGGAAACGCCGCCCGTGTCGTCGCGCCGCAATGACCGCAAACGCAACGGTGAGCGCGGTGTTCCGTGGCCTCGAGGGGGCGCGGCTCCGGCAGGTCGAAGACCTGTCTTGCGACAGGGCTTCCATCCCCGTCCGCAGCCGAAAGCGGCGCGCCGCAGCCCGCACAGTGCGACGGATGATGATCCTCGACATGGTCCGGCCTGTCGGTCCGGCGCAAGGTCGAACCCGCGTGCCCGGGCTGCCCGCCGCTCGGCCTGCCCGATTTGCCGCGCTGGCTCCTTGTCCGGGGCTCCGCCCGCGGCTTCTGCAGCCCGTCACTCGAAGGAGGCTTGCTGCTGTTCCGGCTGTTCCGGCCAAGCTGCCGCTCCAGCTCTTCAAGACGTTGCCGCAGGGTCGCGTTCTCGGCTTGCAAACCAGCGAGCTGCTCGTCCTTTCGTGCGAGTTGCTCCCGCAAAGCCTCAATCTGTTTCGTTCCGCCATCATCATGCGGCGGCGCCCCTTGCGCCAGGTGGGTCGGCGCTGAAAGAGCCCGCAAGAACCGTCGGGGCTGAAAGCGAATCGCCATGACGCTATGAATAGCGCAGGTTGAATCGGGTTACCAGTCCCTGCTGTTACCAGTGATTTTTCGAGAGAGAACTGTTCTCGCCCGTGAAACCGTCACAACCGGACAGCATCGACCTTGCGGCAGTGGCGGGCAATGCACTCCGTGGTGCACCCACTGACCTGGGCAGTTACGTGCTAACACCCGGCCCCGCCGGCGTAAACTCCTGGAATCAAGGAACGTTTTGAAAGGCACTGTTCAAGTTGGGCCATGCGATGAGGGTCTCCAATGGCCGTAAGCAAGCTTCCGACCATTGGTCGATCGATCTACAACCTGAAGCGTCCAGATTGTTTCGTCATCGAGCGTGACGGCTCAATTCGGTGATTCATTGACGACAGAATGTAAGAAACAACACGTCTCGACGCCGGCCTCGAACAGCACGTCGACCACCGCAGGTTCCAAGCTGTCCTCGGCGGCCAAGTGCAGGGGCCTCGCGCCGAATCCGTCTCGTGCGTCAAGATCGGCGCCGACTGCGAGGCAGACAGCGACATCCCGGACACCCGCGCGTACTCGGAGAAGTCCGCCGTGTTCCGATCGGAACACGGCGCATCGGGCGCCCGCTTGGCACGGGCCGAAAGCAGAACAGCGAGAACGCAAAGAGCCGCGAAGGCTTCATGCCGCCCGCCTTACTTGAGCGACCTGGGACCACGACCAATTCAGACAACGACCCAAGTCGGCCCCGGCGCTTGGCGGCGTCCCTCATCCGGGTCGAATTCGACGTTACACGACGTTGGTATTCAACGGTTTCAAGGTTTACACTGACGCCGATGCCGGCGCCGCATGAAGCCGGAATTCCGCTTGCCCGGAACGATCAGGCAAAGCGGTTAGAATTGGGCCGCCAGCACCTCCAGGCACGAACGCGCGACATCCCGATCAGGATCGCTTGAACCCGGCATCGTGGCCCAGCCGGCTTTCATGAGCACCTCGCTGCGCTGAAAGCTGCTGGTTTCCTTCAACTGGGCGAGCGTATCCACGAATTGCGGATCCTGGCTGGACTGCTCGACGCAGATTGGAACCAAGGCGGCGACGACTGCGCGCCGCGCCTGGTCGGACGCCATTTTCTCGGCCGTGCTGCCGGTCAGCCATCCGCCCCATGAGAAGCCGACGATCGCGAGCGCAACGGCGCCGACTATGGCACCAAGGACCCCAGGTTTCAACCATTCAGGAATATTCATGTGTGTTCCTCCATTTGGGAAAATTTTTCCCGTTACATATATGGTGCATGCATGAACTCTACGCAATAGAGAGCCGCTTGCGAAACTCTCGTGTGCGGGGAGCTTGTATCAAGGATTCGGTTATGGAGCAGTCTGTGCGGGAACATAACATGATCGTTTGAACCTTGCTGCGGTTTGATGTGGCGCATTGACGTCGCCGGTGGTTCGGATTTCTCCGATGTTGGAGCACTTTCGGTAAGGCTCGGCGCCGTGTTTGCGATGCGGACGCAGCGCTCCCGCGCCTCTGGTCTGGAAGACGAAGCGGGCCTTGGAGACGGGACCAGGAGCCGGAGATCAGTTCAGCAGGCGCATCAGTTGATCGACGGTGAGTGCCACGATCCCGAACATCAGGTGGCACAGGACCTTGTCGTGGCCGCGCACGCAAACATTACGTCCTCCGAACGCGTCCTTGAGACGGCCATTGACGCGTTCGACGGTCGAGCGTTCGTTGTAACGCAGGTCCTCGGGCAGGACGTGCCCGGCGGCCCGGCGCGCTTTTGCCTCCTGGGCCAACGCCTGCTTGCGCTCGGTGCTTCGGGGGTTGATGTCGATGATCGGAACATGCCCGAGCGCCTCGCTGTGTGCCCGGATCTCCGGCGCGTCATAGGCGCTGTCCATCAGGTCATACAGGTTGCACACCCGCTGTGATGTCATGGTCGCCAACGGGATCGCGGCCTGGCTGTCATGCAGGGAGGCGGAGGTGAGAAGGCAACTGACCGGGATCACGCCGTCGGCCACGTCGATGTGCATCTTGTAGCCCGTCCACGAGGTCTGGTGCCCCTTCGCGTTGCGCTTGGTGCCGACAGCGCACGCGCGCGGTTCCCTCCTATGGACGACGTGGACAAGCTGCCACCGAGCCATTGGTACATTCTTCCGCCGCCGCGCTGGCCATTTTCTCGCCGCCGTTGACAAGCTCGTCGAGTATGCGCCGGACAGCCGGAGCGGACGGAACTTGAGTTATCTGTTTCAGCCAGTATTCTGACAAGGCGACGGTCCAAGCGTTGTACCACCGACTGTCGTCATCCTTGGCCTGTCTTGCATACCTGTCACGACCTGCAAGCTCTGCTCGCGATTCGTCCAGGCGTTGCTGAGCAGCGGTTAGTGTGGCCCGTCGTTTGGTATCGGAGGCTACTTCGCGGCGAGCAAGTACAATGAGTTCCTGAAGTTTTGATTTCCTGACCCCATACCATTTGTGATGGGCTATTTCGCAGGTGCGGCGGGGTCGACGCGTTCGAATGGACTGTCGCTGTGGCTGTCGGATGCCAGTTCGTACACCATTCTGAGGTCGGTTCCGGGGAATACGGTTTTGGTTGCGTTGAGGGTTTCGAGGAGAGGGCGGAGATGACGGGAGTGCGCCTTGTTCGCGAGATGCAGGATGCGAACGCTCAGGGTTTTTCGCGGGTAGTCTGGCAGGATGGTCACCTCGGTGGAGAACAGCGCGCGGAGGGTTGCGCGTGGGTTGCGTTTCTTTCCCTGGGCCTCGGCGACGCAGGGCATCATGGCGGTTTCGGCTCGATAGGCGATCATGCGCAGGGTGTCGCAGAACCGGGGCATGGGTTGGGGCAGCGCATTGAGACGTTGATTTTCATCCAGGCTTCCGGCGGCGACATGTGTGGGGGTTGAGCGGCGTTTTGCGGCCAGTTCGCCGATCTCGCGTTCGACCTCGGCGAGTTGCGCGAGCAGGGCGTGCCGAGTGGGCTGCTTGCCAGCCTTGAACAGCCGGTTGCGCAACACTGTCGCCTTGCCGCGTGTGCGTGCTCACATAGATTGATTCCGGATCGGGTGGATCCGATCAGATTCCGTGCATGAATGTCGATCGGTTCCCCCGGGGAGCTTGCACAAGCATCCCCGGGGGGTTTGTCTCTCTTGTTATCCAGCAGGAGAGACGAATCAATGTTGCACGGAATCCTCGTCGGCTCCAGTGAGTGGGCGCTTTTCACCCGGATTGACGCGTCGATCGCGGAGGCGTTTCGCGAGGCGGGCTGCGGGCGTTGTTCGGCGTTGCGGGGGACCGCGGCGGGTTGCTGCGGGCGCTCCGGTGGCTGTTGCCGTGGACCGTTTCGATCGGGCTGGCGGCGGCCGGCGGGGGTCGCGCAGAAGTTACCGCGCGACATGAGGCCGGTTGCGTTTCATAGGTTCTCCGGAGACTTTGCTTGCAAGGAAGGGGGACGGAATGGACCGAGGCAACGGCGGACGGGACGGCAGGGCGCGGCTGCGCTTCTCGATCGTGGGGCCGCTTCTGGCGCCGCCGCCGGCGGCCGGCGGGCTGGGGCGCGAGTTCGAGCGCCTGGCGTCCCGGGACTGGCGCCACGCCGCGACGGCGGAGCCGGTGCGGTTCGCGGCGGCGACCATCGAGCGGTCGTATTACCTGGCGCGAGCGGAGGACAGCGATCCGGTGGGGGCGCTTTCCAAGCGCCGGCGCTCCGACGCCGGCAGGCAGAGCTTCTGACGCGGTAACTGCCCAGGTCAGTGGGTGCACCACGGAGTGCATTGCCCGCCACTGCCGCAAGGTCGATGCTGCCCGGTTGTGACGGTTTGACGGGCGAGAACAGTTCTCTCTCGAAAAATCACTGGTAACAGCAGGGACTGGTAACCCGATTCAACCTGCGCTATTCATAGCGTCATGGCGATTCGCTTTCAGCCCCGACGGTTCTTGCGGGCTCTTTCAGCGCCGACCCACCTGGCGCAAGGGGCGCCGCCGCATGATGATGGCGGAACGAAACAGATTGAGGCTTTGCGGGAGCAACTCGAACAAAAGGACGAGCAACTCGCGGCGCAAGGCGAGCAGCTCGCTGGTTTGCAAGCCGAGAACGCGACCCTGCGGCAACGTCTTGAAGAGCTGGAGCGGCAGCTTGGCCGGAACAGCCGGAACAGCAGCAAGCCTCCTTCGAGTGACGGGCTGCAGAAGCCGCGGGCGGAGCCCCGGACAAGGAGCCAGCGCGGCAAATCGGGCAGGCCGAGCGGCGGGCAGCCCGGGCACGCGGGCTCGACCTTGCGCCGGACCGACAGGCCGGACCATGTCGAGGATCATCATCCGTCGCACTGTGCGGGCTGCGGCGCGCCGCTGTCGGCTGCGGACGGGGATGGAAGCCCTGTCGCAAGACAGGTCTTCGACCTGCCGGAGCCGCGCCCCCTCGAGGCCACGGAACACCGCGCTCACCGTTGCGTTTGCGGTCATTGCGGCGCGACGACACGGGCGGCATTTCCCGCAGGCGTGACGGCGCCGGTGCAGTATGGTCCGCGCATGGCGGCGGTGGCGGCCGATCTGAGCCATGCGCATTTCCTGCCCGAGGATCGTTTGTCGCAACTGATGGCCGACCTGTTCAACGCGCCCGTGTGCGCCGCGACGCTGGCGGCGATGAGCCGCCGGATGACCGAGCGGTTGCAGGGTTTCGTCGACCATGTGCGGGAGCTGATCGTCCGCAAGGCGCCGGTGAAGCATCTCGACGAGACCGGCTTCCGGGTTGGCGGGCGCACGCAGTGGCTCCACATTGCCTGCACGCCATGGCTGACCTTGTTTCGCGTCCACGAAAAGCGCGGCGACTTGCTGCCGGGGTTCTCCGGTTGTGTCGTCCACGATCATTGGAAGCCTTATTTCAAGATCATCGGTGTTTCACACGCCCTCTGCAACGCCCATCACCTGCGCGAACTTCAAGCCCTGATCGACATCGAAAAAGAGGACTGGGCCCGGCATATGCACCGGCTCCTGTCGCGCGCCAATCGGGTCGTTCATCTCGCCAGAACAATGGCAAGACCTCTCCCCGAAACGCTGCTCGACCGGATCGGGCGAACCTATGATCGGATCCTCGCCGAGGCGCTCGCCTTTCATCAGGCGCAGCCACCGCTCGCGCCACCGGAGCCCGGCAAACGCGGGCGAAAGAAACGCCGCGTCGGACACAATCTCGCCCTTCGGCTCCAGGACTACAAAACCGAGACCTTGCGTTTCCTCACCGACCCCGACGTTCCGTTTA
Organism: Rhodobacterales bacterium; assembly: GCA_965219495.1. Lineage (GTDB taxonomy): Bacteria > Pseudomonadota > Alphaproteobacteria > Rhodobacterales > CAZPXZ01 > CAZPXZ01. Next base: position 2,914,854 of record OZ244777.1, on the reverse strand, counting down.
CCAACAATGAAGCATATGCCGACAAACGTTTTATGCCGACAACGCAGCGCAACTCATTGATTCATTGGGCCGCACGCCGAAATTTGTCGGCATAATCATGGAGCGGAGATGCGGTGTGGCCTTGCGGATGGAGCGGGGCCACGCCGACCAGCAGGCAGCTTGATTGATCCCTTTTGACGCTGTTGTCGTCCGGTGCGGTGACAGCATCGACCTGATTTCCGTTGCACAGAGTTCGGCGTAGTTTCTTTCATTTCCAACGAAAGGTATGAACCATGTCTTCCTGTGCATTGTCCCCGTCGACATCGACGTCGATGGATTGCTTCTGGCTGGCGCCGCATCGCAGCGCATATCTGGACACTTTTGCCGCACAAGGCTACGCCGCAGGCACTGTTTCCACCCACCGACGCATGACCACCCGGCTCTGTGCGGAGGTTGAGGCCCGCGGCCTCGGGGCCGACGAGCTTGACGCAGGCGTGCTTGCAGTGCTCGCAGCGGCGTGCCCGCGAACAGGATCGTCCTCGTTTGAGCGTGATCTGATGTCGGTCGCACGACGGTTCACCGGCCATCTGGTCGATTCCGGCGTGATCGCACCGGCGCCTTGCGAACCGCTGCCGTTGCCGGGCTCCTTGGAACGATTGAGTGCGGAGTTCGATGACTGGTTGCGGCAACAGCGGGGGCTGTTCGGGCGGCGGCTGCACACACACCGGAACATTCTGAAGAGCTTTATGACGTTCTGCTGCGCCGCCGCCCGGACGCCGGGCGATCCGGGCGCCGTCACGCCCGAGAACATCCTCGCCTTCCTGGATCACCTGTCCGGGAAGGTCAATTGGCGGCTGCCCTACTTGCGCAACCTTCTGAGGTTTCTTTTTTGGAGCGGCCGAATCCCGTGCGACCTGGCCGCCATTGTTCCGCCGTCGGCACAGCGCCGGCCCGACGGGCAACCGCGTCATCTCGAGCCCGGCACGGTTCGGAAGCTGATCGAAGCGGTCGGCGGCGACAGCCCGCGCGAGCTGCGCGATCATGCGATGCTGCTGCTGATGGCCAGACTCGGTCTGCGTGCGCAGGAAGTGATCGCGATCCGCCTCGACGACATCGATTGGCGGGCGGGCACGATTCTCATACGCGGCAAAGGCGGACGCTTCGACCGCATGCCGCTGCCCGCCGATGTCGGAGAGACGGTCGTCGCCTGGATCCGCAACGGCCGGAAGGGCGCATCCCGCCATTTGTTTGGATCCACGCATCCGCCACACCGACCGTTCACATCGTCCCTGATGATCCGCAACTCACTTCGCAGGGCCTTTGAACGGACCGGTCTGACCCCACCCCGGGGCGAGGTGCGGACCCATGCGTTGCGGCACAGCCTGGCCATGAGCATGCTGAACCAGGGGGCGTCCCTCGACGAGATTGGCGATGTTCTGCGCCACCGGTCCCGCGCGTCGACCACCGTCTATGCCCGGTGCGACATTGAAGCGCTGCGGCCGCTCGCGCGGCGGTGGCCGGGAGCGGCACGATGATCCCGCTCACAGGCCGCATGAAGCAATACCTCGTCCTGCGTGACCGTTTCGGAACCGGCCTTTCGGCCAGCGCCGTCCGGGACCTGCGCCGGTTTGTCGCCTTCGCCGACAGCCAGGGCGCCGAATGGGTCACCACGGAACTGTTCTTGCGCTGGAAAGAGCGGACCGACTCGACGGGCGGGCAACAAACATGGTCCTGCCGGCTGAGCCACGTGCGCAGCTTCGCCAGTTGGCTGCAAGGCGTTGATCCACGGACCGAAGTGCCGCCCCGAGGCCTGATTCCGGCGGGTCTACAACGGCCGCAACCCTACATCTACACCGACGGCGAGATTGCAGCGATCGTGACCGAGGCCGCACGGTTGCCCTCAAAGCCCGGCCTGCGCGGCCGCACCTATGCGACACTGTTCGGGCTGCTGGCAGTCACTGGATTGCGGATCAGCGAGGCGCTCGGGCTCGACGACGGGGATGTTGACACGGACGCAGCCCTGCTGCGCATCCGGCACGCCAAGAATGACAGGAGTCGTGTGGTCCCGGTCACCCCATGCACCATCGAGCGCCTTCTGGAATACCGATCGCGGCGTGAGCGGATCCTCGGCGCGGTGGATACGGCGGCGTTCTTCGTCGGCGAGAACCTTCGGCGCATAGGCATCTGCTCGGCCGAATACAACTTTGCGAAGGTCGGCCAGAACATCGGCCTTCGCGAACCGCGGGCAGGGCGTGGTCGCGGCCCAAGGCTTCACGACCTGCGCCACTCCATGGCAGTCCAGACTATCATCGACTGGCACCGGTCCGCGCTGGACCCCGACCGCGAGATGCACAAGCTGAGCACTTTGCTCGGACACAAGCGCCCAAGCGGCACGTACTGGTATCTGGAGGCAACGCCCGAACTCCTGCGCCTGGCCACTGAACGCGCCGAACGGGCGTTCGCACGGGGAGAGGAATCATGACGATGCATTCCCTGCCTGTTCATGTGCAGAGCTTCTTCGCCGATCGCCTTATCGCCCAGATGCAGGCCAGTCCTCATACGGTCAAGAGCTACCGCGACACCTTCCTTCTGCTGCTCGACTACGCCTGCGGACAGCTCAACCGGGCGCGGACCGATCTTCTTGTCACCGACATCGACGCCGATCTCGTGGGGAGGTTCCTGGGCTTCGTCGAGGACAGCCGCCGAAACTGCGCCCGCACACGCAACGCCCGCAGATCGGCGATCCGGTCGTTCTTCAAACATGTCGCCATCCGCGAACCCGCGCTGCTTCATCACTGCCAGCAGGTTCTCGCCATTCCGCCGAAGCGCCATGAGCGACGGAGGATCGATCATCTGGACCGGGCGGAATCCGCGGCACTCCTCGCGGCGCCCGACCTGTCCACATGCTACGGCCGGCGCGACAGAACCCTGCTGCTTGTCGCCCTGCAGACCGGCCTCAGGGTCTCGGAGTTGATCGGTCTCAATGTCGGCGATGTGGTCCTCGACCCGCAGGAGCGGGCCCATGTTCATTGCCGGGGCAAGGGCCGCAAGGACCGGGCAACTCCGTTGCGCAGCGACAGCATGCAGGCACTCCGCAACTGGCTCCGGGAAAGGACCGCAGCGCCGGACCAGCCGCTGTTCGTCAGCAATCGCGGCGGACGCTTCAGCCGTGACGGCATCGAGCGCATCGTGCGGAAATACACTCGGATGGCGGCCGAAACCTCTCCGACACTGCACGGCAAGCGGGTAAGTCCTCATACGCTGCGACACTCGGCCGCCATGGAACTGCTCGGACGCGGCGTCGGCTGCGCCGTCATCGCGCTCTGGCTGGGGCACGAGTCGCTCGAGACAACGCAGGTCTACCTTCATGCCGACATGCGCATAAAGAAAGAAGCGATGGACCGGACACGACCGTCCGAAGCTCCCGAAGGTACCTATCAACCCAATGACGCGCTAATCGCATTCCTCGAAGCTCTGTGATTATGCCGACAAATTCCGACGCGCGGCCCAATGAATCAATGAGTTGGGCCGCGTTGTCGGCATAAAACGTTTGTCGGCATATGCTTCACTATGCCGATATCGGCATAGTGAAGCCGAACGCGATGGTCGAATGGGGAAATTGCGCCAGAAAATCTCCGGCGGGTTCCGCTCCCCAAAAGGCGCCCAAGACTTCGCCACCCTGCGCAGCGTCATCACCACCGCCAGAAAGCAGGGCTGGAACATCATCGAAACCTTGATGACATCGCCGGACCAACTGATCGGAAAACTCCAATACTAAACCGCTCCATACGACCTGCCCGCTGGCGCCACGCCGATCCCGACCCAAGCGTGCGTGATCCCAAACGCAAGCCTTGCCCAGCCTTCACATACGCGCGAGACTGAGTGCTGGGCAGTTACCTGACGCGAAACAAAGTGCTTGGGAAGATGGCCCTTGCGCCCGGCATAGACCTTGACGTGGCCGTCCACGCACAAGCTTGCGGCCAGTTCCGGGTCGCGCACCGCCCAATCCCGGGCCAGCGCCGCCTGCCACGCCCCAACCGCTTGCTCATCGGAACTGAACGCCCGCACCTTGCGGCGCAACGTCTTGACTTCCGGGCAACGGTCGAGGCCGAGCAGCGCGTCCCATTGTCAATACCGATGTAAATTTCCCCAGAAGTGCCGAAGTATTTTTCCCCACTTTTGCGTTCTGGTGACGAGCCAGATCTATTCGTCCTTGTTCCTTTTCGTTGATGGCCGGCCACGCTTTTTCGGCGGCGGCGGCGGTGAGATGGGAGCCGTTGCCCGGATGTGCTCGGGGATCAGGTCGGCATGGTTGCGCAGCCGTAAGCTGGCCCCTTCGATCTGCATGACGATGGCATGGTGGAGCAGCCTGTCGAGCAGCGCCGTTGCCACGACGGGATCGCCGAAGATCTCACCCCATTCCGCAAATCCGCGATTGGAGGTCAAGATCATGGCACCCTTTTCATACCGTGCGTTGATGAGTTGGAAGAACAGGTTCCCGCCACCCTCGGTGATCGGCAGGTAGCCGATCTCGTCGACGATGAGCAGTGACGCCCGGGTATGGAAGCGGATCTTCTCGGCCAGCCGTGCTTCCCGCTCGGCCTTCAGCAGGGCCTCGATCAGCTCGGCCAGTGTGGCCCTGTAGACGCTCTTGCCGGCCTTGACCGCGGTCACGCCGAGGGCCCCCGCAAGATGCGATTTCCCCACGCCGGGCGGGCCGATCAGGTGCAGGACTTTGGCCCGGTCGATGAACTCGAGCTGGGCCAGGGCCGTGACCCGGTTGCGATCGAGCGACGGCTGGAACGAGAAGTCGAAGCTCTCCGGCGTCTTGACCGGGGTCAGCCGTGCCGTGTGCAGCGCCATGGCCACCCTGCGGCCCTCGCGCGAGGCGTATTCCTCGATCAGCAGCTCGTCGATGGCCTCGATCGCCCTGACCTCGCCCTGTTCCAGGCGCTGCAGAACAGGGTCGAGGACTTCCAGGGCACGCGGCATGCGCAGGCCCACGAGGCTGTCCCGGATGCGGGCGCTCACCGCGGTCACTGGACGGCCTCCCCGGCCGCCATGCGCTGTGCCACGGCGTCATGGAAGGCCAGCGGCCGCGGCGTGACAACCATGTCCGTTGGCGCGGAGACCGTTGCGGATTGCTGCCGTGCGTGGTGCGCCGGCGGCGGCGGTTTGCGGTGACCGGGTTCGACGCTTTTCTGGTTCTTGCCTTCCAGTACCGGATACCGGGCAATCAGCTCGCCGGCCTCTCGAAGATGCGGACTTCCCCGGGATGGTGCTGGATCTCGAGCACACGCTTGCGGGTGGTGTCGGGCACGGAATAGAGATTGCCGTCGACGGAGACCATGCCGTCGTGGCTGACCCTGCGCTCCTCGGTCAACATCGCATCGTAGGCAAAGCGGGGCAAGGCGATGAGGTGCGGGCATTCCTCGGCAAAGGCCTCGTTCACGACCCGGTTGGTGGTGCCGTGCACCCGGGGATTGGCGATCTCGGCGCGCCCACTCGGCGAACCGGGCATTCAGATCCGCCAGGTTCCGGAACACGCGTCCCAGGAAGAAGTTCTGGTGCATGTAGCGAAATGGCCGTTCCACTTTACCCTTCGTTCTTGTCCGGTACGCGCGGCAGGCCCGCGGTGCGGCGCCATCGTGGCTCAGGAGTGCGACCAGGGACGGGTTGCAGGTGGATGGTGCCGTCCGCCTCTTCCCCGAGCACCGCGGTCTTCATGCGGTCGTAGAGCGTCTCTTCGGGGACGCCGCCTGCGGCCTCGAACGCCATGATGTGGCAGCGCAGCATCGTCTCCAGCTTCTGGTTGGGGCAGAACCGACCCCACAGCCAGCGGCTGTTGCCCAGCACGCAGGAGAACAGCCAGAGCTTGCGGCGAACGCCGGGCTCATCGGTGAATTCGACCATGAACGCGGCGAAGTCGACTTGGGTCTGGCGGCCAGGCGGGGTCTCGAAACGGCGCTCGAAGCGGCGCGGAAGCTGGCCCCGGATCTCGCGCAGGCAGTCGGTCACCGCCGTGTATCCCCCGGGATAGCCGAGGGCGGTGATGTCGCGATAGAGCCGCCGGCCGGACAGACCTTCGCAGGCCGTGGTCCGCTCGCGAAGATCGTCTTCGTAAAGGTCAATGAGCCGCGGCCGCGGCGCACGCGGACCGTAGAGCGGGCCCTCGAGCCCGCGTTGCAGGTAGTTTCGGACCGTCTTGCGGTCCAGGCCCATCTTGCGCGCAATGGCATTGATCGACAGGCCCTGTCTCTTCAAGTCGTGAATCACAACGATCATCCTCAAGTTAACCACCCGATTTCCGCCTCCTTCGGCTCTTGCTCAGGTGGCTGTTTTGGTCGGTTTCGATCCGGTGGGTATACCCACCGGATCGAAACCTTCAGCCCGTAAACTGGGGATTTTTACTTCGGCACTTTTGGGACTTTTTCACCCGGTACTGACACCCATTCCCCCGGCGCCTCGAAGCGCAGATGCTCGGGGGCGCGCAACCGGGCCAGAAACAGGAAGCACAGAAACAGCAGCATCGTCGCGGCACCGTAGTACCCCTTGGGAAGACCGGGCGCCGGGTGCCGAAACAAGCCACTCTCCAGCAGCGCCGGCAGAACGCCGCCGCAGGTCACCGCGAAAGCCGCCTCGAAGCGGGGTTGAACCTCCGCCATCCCGCCCACACTCGCCGCAACCCGGCCCCCAACGTCGTGCGCCGCCATGCCCATCGGCGCCTCGGCATCGCGCCCGGTGCGGGCCGCCTTGTCCAACACTTTCGCCGCCTCGCCCGCAGCCTCGGAATGGCATCTGCGGGACACATCGGCAAGGGTGAAAAGATCCTGTCGTACCCCGGTTATAGCATCCATATATATAGGGCGATCCGCAGGGAATGTCAAGGCCTTTGCCAGGGAAAAACCTTCCGCGGCAAGGAAATGGCGTCCATCAGGACACCCGGATTAGCTCATGAGGTCAGGATGTCTGAGTATTGTAATAACAGCCGATTATCACAATTTTGCGCATCTCCGTCTATTTCTGCGCACCGAAGACGAGTAGGCCAGATTTACACATCGTTCTATGCGTCGCCAGATGCGGGTGGCGCGCTTCCATGGCGGCGATCACGTTGTCAACCGTGCGGCTCTGGAAGGCGTGCACGGTCGAGGTTCAGCCATGGTCGAAATGGCGGAGCTGCGGGTCGTTCCGCCCGAGTTCGAGCTTATTTCCGTCCTCCGGCTGGAAGGTCACCCGACCGTTCGCAACAGAGAGAATCTCGGCGGTCCTGCTTTTCACCAGCCCCAGGCCGGCATCGTTGCACGTCCAGCGGATGCGGTCGCCAGCGCGCAGCTCGATGCCCTCGCTGCGGTAGACCTCGCTGCCGCCCCGGCGCCCGCCGATCTCGGCCGGCTTCCAGCCCACCGTCCCGCCGTTCCGGCCTTCCAGCACGACCTCGCGGACCTTGTGGTTCACGGCCGCCACGCGGCGCTCATCGCCTTGCTCGACGCCGACCCGCTTGTAAGGACGATGGAACGCCACCACGTCGCCGACTGCAACCCGGTCCGTCCGGCCCTCGCCCGTAGCAAGATTCGGGTGGCATCGCGCGTTGTACCTGCGCATCCTTGCATTCCGAGCAACAAGGAGGTCGACGATGACAGGCAAGGCCACAACCCACGAACTGATGCTGCAAGCAATTCGATTCCTTGAAGAATCGCGCCTGGAGCAGCCTTCACTCCCGGAAATCGCGCGCCATTTCGGCGTCAGCCCTTCGCACTTCCAGCGCACTTTCACCCGGTGGGTCGGAATCAGCCCGAAGAGGTACTTGCAATACCTGACGCTCGGCAACGCAAAGCGGAGGCTCCGGGAGAATTTCACCGTGCTGGACGCAACCCTGGATACGGGCCTCTCTTCGCCCAGTCGGCTTCACGACCTGTTCCTGACCTGGGAAGCGATGACGCCGGGCGAGTATGCGGCAGGAGGCGCCGGACTGGAGATCCACTTCGGCTGGTTCGATTCCCCGTTCGGCGAGGCGCTTGCGCTCGGAACCTGGCGGGGGCTCTGCGGATTCGCCTTCGCAATGGAGTCCAAACGCGCCAAAGCCTTCGAAGACATGGCGGTCCGTTGGCCTCGGGCCAGTTACTCCGAGAAACCGGAAGCGATCGCGGACCAGGTAAGTGCCGCGTTCGGCGGCGGCGCTGCACACCTCCTGCTCTCGGGAACGCCTTTTCAGCTGAACGTCTGGAAAGCGCTCCTGTCGGTCCCGCCCGGCTCCGTTACCTCATATTCGGAACTCGCGCGCGCCATCGGCAATCCGAATGCCACGAGAGCGGTGGGATCGGCAGTAGGACGCAACCCGATCGCCTGGTTGATTCCCTGTCACCGGGCGGTCCGGAAGTCCGGCGAGCTCGGCGGTTACCACTGGGGACTGGATACCAAGCGCGCGATGCTGGCCTGGGAGGCAATCAGGTCCGACGAGTTCGCGAACCGGGCAAATGCTCCGGCTTGAATTCGTGATTACGGAGAACCTTCGGTCCCGGGCTGAATTCCCTCACCCACCTCCATCGCTTTCCGAAAGACCGAGCACATCGGCCATCGTGTATTCCCCGGCCGCCCGGCCGCGGCCCCAGATCGCGGCGCGCATGGCGCCCCGCGCGTAAATCGCCCGTTCCGTCGCGACATGGCGAAGGATCACCCGCTCGCCCGCACCCGCAAAAATCACGTCGTGTTCGCCGACCACATCCCCGCCACGGAGCGCCGCAAACCCGATCGACCCCTCTTTCCTCGGGCCGGTATATCCGTCACGGCCGCGCACGGCGCAGTCCTCCAGAGACATGTTACGACCTTCGGCGACCGCTTCGCCCAGCAGCAGGGCCGTACCGGACGGCGCATCCACTTTTCGACCGTGATGAATCTCGACGATTTCGGCGTCCCAACCACCACCGAGCGCCGCCGAAACCTGGCGGGCAAGCCCCGCTAGCAGGTTTACGCCGAGCGACATGTTTCCCGAACGGATGATGGTCGCACGCTTGCCCGCGCGCCGAATTCGCTCCAGATGCCCCGGTTCGAAGCCCGTCGTCCCAATGACGTGAACCAGTTGCGCTTCCGCCGCGAGTTCCGCGTTCGAGGTGCTCGCTTCGGGCGCACTAAAGTCGACGAGGGCGCGCACGCCGGAGAGAACCTCCGGTGCATCCTCCGATACCGCAACGCCGAGTTCCCGTCCGAGCCCGAGGGCGGAACCGAGATCCATCCCCACCCAGGGATGTCCATCGCGCTCGGTCGCGCCGGTAAGCTCAATCCCTTCGGTCTCCAGGGCGAGTCGCGCCAGAGTCTGACCCATTTTGCCAGCCACCCCAGCAACGGCCAGTGTAAGCGGGCTCAAGCCTTCCTGTTCCATCGTTCCCAATCCCTTTGCGGCGAAAAGATTAGCGGAATTGCCCGGCCTTCCTCTCTTCCTCCGCGAATTCCTCCAGCAATTTGCGCTGCTTCCGGGTGAGTCTCAAGGGAGTCTCCACAAAGACCTGAAGGTAGAGGTCCCCATGCCCTCTCGCATTCAATTTTGGCATCCCCTTACCGCGGAGCCGGAGTTGCTGGCCGGTTTGCGTTCCGACCGGAACGGAGACCTTTGCCGATCCCCCATCCAGGGTCGGCGCCTGGATCTCTCCCCCCAGCGCCGCGGTCGTGACCGGTACTTGCAGCGGGCAACTCAGGTCAGCGCCTTCGCGTTCAAATCGCTGGTCCGGCCTGACCCGAACCAGGATATAGAGATCTCCGGTAGGTCCGCCGCGAATGCCGGCGTCCCCTTCGCCCCGGAGTTGCAGCCGGTTGCCATCGTCAATCCCGGCCGGAATGCTGACCTCAAGGTCCCGGGTCCGTTCCGAACGGCCCAAACCACGGCATTGCCGGCATGGGTCCGCAATCGTCCTTCCCCGCCCGCCACAGGAAGGGCAGGTGCGCTGAAATGTCATGAACCCCTGAGTTGTCCGGACAATTCCCGCGCCCCCGCACGACCCGCAGGTCACCGGAGCCGCTCGATTCGCGGAACCCGTCGCCTCGCATGCATCGCAAGGAGCCTGCGACGGCACGCGAATCTTGACCTTTCGCCCGGAATAGGCGGCTTCCAGGTTGATGGCAAGCTCATACCGGATGTCATCGCCACGGTTGGAGCCCCCGTGACGGGCGGCATTGCCCCCGGGCGATGCGCCCATCATGCCGCCGAACAGTTCCTCAAACATGTCGGAAAAGGAGGCGCCAAAGTCGGCCCCGGCGTGTGGCCCGCGGCCGCCCATGCTGCCGTTGAAGGCCGCGTGCCCGAACTGGTCGTACGCGGCGCGTTTCTGAGGGTCCTTCAGGATGTCGTAGGCGACGTTGACCTTCTTGAACTTGTCCGCCGCCCGCTCATCGCCACTGTTGCGGTCCGGGTGCAATTCCATCGCCAGCCGGCGATAGGACTTCTTGATTTCCGCTTCGCTGGCGCCACGTTCGACTCCCAGCAGGTCATAAAGGTCTTGCTCCGCCATGTGGCCGTCTCCGGCGGGAGATTACGAGGACTTCTTGTCGTCCTCGTTCACCTCTTCGAACTCCGCGTCCACGACATTCCTGTCTTCGCTGCCGCCGTCCGACTCCGCCGTGCCGCCCGGGGACCCGGCTTCCGCCTGCTGCTGGTGCTCGCGGTACGCCGCCTCCCCAAGCTTCATGGACGCGGCAGCCAGCGCCTGCGCCTTGGTGTTGATGGTTTCTTCTCTTGAGTCCTCGTTCGCCAGTTCCGTGCGCAACTCTTCAAGGGCGGTCTTGATCGCGTTGCGATCCTCTTCCGTGACCTTGTCACCGTGTTCTTCGAGCGATTTCTCGGTGCTGTGCGCCAGCGCTTCGGCGCGGTTCCGCGCCTCTACCTGCGCACGGCGCTGCTTGTCGTCCTCGGCATGCTCTTCGGCTTCCTGAACCATCCGTTCGATGTCGCTGTCCGACAACCCGCCGGAGGCCTGGATGCGGATCTGCTGTACCTTGCCGGTGGCCTTGTCCTTTGCAGATACATTGACGATGCCGTTGGCGTCGATGTCGAACGTAACCTCGATTTGCGGGATGCCTCGCCGCGCGGGCGGAATGCCCTCCAGCGAGAACTGCCCGAGAAGCTTGTTGTAGTTCGCCATTTCGCGCTCGCCCTGGAAGACGCGAATGGTAACCGCCGGCTGGTTGTCTTCCGCCGTCGAAAATACTTCGCTCTTCCGGGTGGGGATTGTCGTATTGCGATCAATGAGCCGTGTGAATACACCGCCCAGGGTCTCGATACCGAGGCTGAGCGGGGTCACGTCGAGAAGCACGACATCCTTGACATCGCCCTGGAGCACGCCGGCCTGGATGGCGGCGCCCATTGCGACGACTTCGTCCGGATTGACACCCTTGTGGGGTTCCTTGCCGAAGAATTCCTTGACCTTCTCGTGCACTTTCGGCATGCGGGTCATGCCGCCGACCAGTACCACCTCGTCGATTTCACCCGCCGCCAATCCGGCATCCTTTAGCGCCGCACCGCACGGACCCATGGTCCGCTCGATCAGGTCCTCCACCAGCGCTTCAAGCTTGGCCCTCGAGAGCCGGATCGTCAGGTGCTTGGGTCCGGAAGCGTCCGCAGTAATGAAGGGCAGATTGACTTCGGTCTGCTGCGAAGAAGAGAGTTCGACCTTGGCCTTTTCAGCAGCCTCCTTCAGACGCTGCAGCGCGAGCTTGTCGTCGCGGAGATCAATTCCGTTCTCTTTCTTGAATTCGTCCGCCAGATAGTCGACCAGCCGAAGATCAAAATCCTCACCGCCCAGGAACGTGTCCCCGTTCGTGGACTTCACTTCGAACACGCCCTCTTCGATTTCCATGATCGAGATATCGAAGGTGCCGCCACCAAGGTCATAGACGGCGATCTTCTTTCCGCCCGCCTTGTCGAGGCCATAGGCCAGCGCCGCCGCAGTTGGTTCGTTGATGATGCGGAGAACTTCCAGCCCCGCGATTTTTCCGGCATCCTTCGTGGCCTGGCGCTGCGCATCGTTGAAGTAGGCCGGCACCGTAATCACCGCCTGGGTAACCGTCTGTCCGAGATGCGCTTCCGCGGTTTCCTTCATTTTCTGGAGAATGAAAGCCGAAATCTGCGAAGGCGAATACCTGTCACCCGCGCACTTCACCCAGGCGTCGCCATTTCTGTTCTTGACGATTTCATAGGGCACCATTTCCTTGTCCTTGGCGACCATGGGATCGTCATGGCGCCGGCCGATGAGACGCTTGACCGCGAACAAGGTGTTCGAAGGGTTGGTTACCGCCTGCCGCTTCGCGGACTGCCCCACCAGGCGCTCGCCGCCATTGTCGATCGCAAACATCGAGGGCGTCGTGCGCGCACCTTCTGCATTTTCAATCACTCGCGCCTGCTTGCCGTCCATCACGGCAACACACGAGTTGGTGGTTCCGAGATCGATACCCACAGCCTTTGCCATTCTCTCCTCCAAATTGATTGCAACAGTCGCGGCGTGCGGCGAATGCCCACCAATTCCGCCTGGATCTGTGCCCACTGGTTGGACGGGGCGTGTCTCCAACCGAAAGCCCAATTATAGATAGGCAAGGCGTGGCACGCTTCAAGTAGTTAAGAGAATCTGTTGCATAGGAAGAAGCCGAAGGAGGCAGCCCCGATGATGTCCCCCCTGCCGCTCACCCCATTTGGCTCGTTCGAGGAGATCCTCGGCGTGCAGATCCACCGGGATTATCTCGATCCCGATTCCCAGTTGGCGCTTGTCGAACAGGTGCGGGCGGTTTTGCGCGCGGCACCGCCCGTGTATCCCGTGACACCATGGGGCAAGCCCATGTCGGTCGCCATGACCAACGCCGGCGAGTATGGCTGGGTTTCCGGGAAGGGCGGGTACCGGTATACGCGCAAGGACCCGAATTCGGGAAATGCCTGGCCGTCGATTCCGCCGGCGGCGCTAAAGGTCTGGAAGCAAGTGGCGGAGTATCCGAGACTCCCACAGTGCTGCCTGATTAATGTCTATGGACGGAAGGCCCGCATGGGCCTCCACCGCGACGCAGACGAAGCCGACATGTCGGCGCCAGTGGTTTCGATCTCCCTCGGAGATCCGGCGCGGTTCCGTATCGGGGGACGAAAGCGTAGCGAACCGACGCATTCAACCATCCTGTGGTCCGGTGATGTGGCGGTGCTCGGGGACAAGGCCCGCGAGGCATATCACGGCATCGATGGAATTCGCTTCGGGGAATCCACCTTGCTTCCCGAGGGCGGCCGGCTGAACCTCACGCTACGGGTCGTCGACGTCCCAAACGGAACCTGACCGTTTCACCACCGTTCCGGGTATCACGGCTCCGGCCACCGCACCATCCGGGAAGAAAGGCGTCAGCCGGATTCTGCTTCCTCCGCGCTCGAATCTTCCTCGTCCGCTTCGCCGGGATCCTTCCCGGTCGCCACTGTCGCGGGTTTCTCCTTCGCAGGCGCCGGGACCGTATCCGCGACACTCACGGTCGCCGCGCGCAACAGACGGTCCGCCAGCGTAAATCCCTTGTCCAATACGCGAACCACATGGCCTGGCGTGACCGCTTCGTCGATCTCCTTGAACATCGCCTGGTGTTGATTGGGATCGAAGGCTTCGCCTTTTTGCGGGCAAATCTGCCGGATTTCGTGCTTTTCAAATGCGCTGAGGAGTTGCCGCCGGATGAGTTCCACTCCTTCCGCAAATTGCGGCGCGCTCTTGCGAAAATCTTCATCTATGGTGGCGACAAACCGGTCCAGCGCGTCATGCACGTCCAGCAGATTTCTCGCGAGTGGCACTCCGCCGTACTTCACGCCATCCAGGCGGTCACGTTCGGATCGCTTTCGGACATTTTCCGCTTCCGCGAGCGCCCGAAGGTAGCGGTCTTTCGCGTCCGCGAGTTCCTGCTCCAGTTGCGCGATCCGTTCGTCCGCCGAACGGGACGCGGCTTCGATTTCTGGACGAGCGCCATCCTTCGCGGCGACTTCCGCTGCCGGTGCCTCTTCTTTGGTCTCGACCTCCTCGGGCTTGGGCGCCTTCGCCCGTGTCGTCCTGCGCCGCGCTCCGGATGACTTTGCCGTGCCTCCGTCCGGTTTTTTGGTATCCGCGTTCATTGATCCTCCGAAATTCTCACGTCATCCACTTCGTCTTCGGCTCCCCGTTCAAGCAGACGGCTCACGAGGCGGGCGGTGAAATCCACCGCCGGTACCACGCGTCCGTAATTCAGCCGGGTCGGGCCAATCACGGCGAGCGCCCCGATCACCCGTTGCCGTCCATCCATATAGGGCGAGATTACGAGAGAGGAACCCGCCAGCGAGAACATTGGATTTTCCGAGCCAATGAACACGCGAACGCCGTCCGCTTCGCGCACGAGATCAAGCAATTGCATAGCTGTCCGCTGGCGCTCAAGATCATCAAAGAGTCTGCGGAGACGTTCCACATCGTCTTCGGCAAGCCCGGGATCGAGCAGGTTGGACAGGCCGCGAACGATCAGCCGGTCCAATGCCCTTCCGGTTCCTTCCCACGACGCCATGCCAGCCTCTACGAGCTGCTCCGCGGCGGAATCGAGCTGTCTGCGGCCTTCTTCCATGTTGCGGGAGATTTCATGCTTCGATTCCTCTAGGGTCCGCCCCCGCATATGCGCATTCAGGAAGTTCGCGGCTTCCTGCGCGACCGCCTGCGTCATGCCGAGCGGAGTAGTGAACAAGCGATTCTCGACGGTTCCATCCTCCATGACCAGACTAGCAAGAGTGTTGATTTCGCTCACCTGCAAGAAGTGAACATGCTCAATGGCCTTGTCTTCCGTGGGTGCCAGAACGAGGCTGGCGCCCTTGGACAGGCCGGAAAGGAGTTTTCCCGCCCCTGCGAGCACACGCTCGGTTGGCTGGCTTTCATCAGTCAGGACGGCGGCAATTCGTGCCGAGTCCTCACTCGCCAAGTCACCGACTTCCAACAAGGCGTCGACGAACAGCCGGAGTCCCAATTCGCTGGGCAGACGTCCGGCGCTGGCGTGCGGCGAGGACAGCAGCCCCATTTCTTCCAGGTCTTGCATCACGTTGCGCACGGTGGCAGGTGAAAGGCCCCGGTTCAGCCGCCGCGCGAGCGTCCGCGAGCCGACGGGTTCCCCGGTATCCAGATACGCGTCCACCAGCGTGCGGAAGATCTCCCGCGCGCGTTCGGAAAGGTCCGGAAGGGAAGGTTGTTGCATGATCTTCCATTCTTTATGACTGCAATTCCATTCGGTCAATGTTTGTTTGCGCTCGCTGACCGGCGGTAGCGAAAATCCCTGCAGACCGCTACACATGCTGAAACACAAATCGAGGGATGATTCGATGCGTCACTCTGGTCGGGCGCCCGGTGAAATTCGGAAGGTGAATCTCCGGCCGGGAATAAACTCCTTCGCCGAAGGCTCCTGTCTCGTATCTTTCGGAAAAACACAGGTGCTGTGCACCGCAAGCGTGGAAGATCAGATGCCGCGCTGGATTCGGAAGAAGGGATTGGGCTGGATTTCCGGCGAGTACGGCATGCTGCCGCGTTCCACCACAACAAGAACCCGCCGGGAGTCGCAGATTGGCCGGCCAGGGGGCCGGACACAGGAGATTCAGCGACTGATTGGGCGCTCGCTCCGCATATGCTTAGACCGTGCGACACTGGGTGAGCGACACATCCTCGTCGATTGCGATGTCCTCCAGGCGGACGGCGGCACCCGAACGGCGGCAATCACTGGCGGCTATGTCGCGCTGCGGCTGGCCATCGACCACCTTCTGGTCAAGCGCAAAATTTCCGCGGATCCCATGATCAACCAGGTGGCGGCGGTGTCCTGCGGCATCCAGGGCGGAGTGGCCCTCCTGGATCTCGACTATGAAGAGGATTCCAACATCGATACCGATGCAAATTTTGTGGTTACGGCCCCGGGAAAGCTCGTCGAAATCCAGGCCACGGCGGAATCCCGTCCATTTGACGACGCCCAATACGAGGCGATGCTGGCACTTGCGCGCGCGGGATGCAATCATCTCATGGAACTTCAGAACCAAGCAATCAGCCAAATGCGCACCGGCAAATGATCCGGCTTTCGCCCGGCTCCACGCTTGTGCTAGCAACACACAACTCCGGCAAGGCTCGCGAGATTGCTGTATTCCTCGCCCCGTGGGAATTGCTCGTGTTTACAGCGGAGGAACTCGGCCTTCCCGAACCGGAGGAGTCCGGTGCAGACTTCCGGGAAAACGCTACGCTAAAGGCCAAGGCGGCAGCGGAAGCTGCCGGCAAGACCGCTCTCGCGGACGATTCGGGACTGGAGGTCCTGGCTCTGGACGGGGCACCCGGCATTTATTCGGCGCGCTGGGCGGGAGAAAAACGGAATTTTCGAGCCGCGATGGAGCGTCTGCGGAACGAACTTCGGTTCCGCGACGCTCGGGAGCCCTGGACTGCACGATTTGTCTGCGCGCTCGCGGTGGCAACGCCGGAAGGATACTGCGAGGTTTTCGAAGGAACTGTGCAAGGCCGCTGCATTTGGCCTCCTCGCGGAAATCGGGGATTTGGTTATGATCCGATGTTCGTTCCTGAGGGCGAAACCGCAACGTTTGGAGAGATGTTCCCGGCCCGGAAGGACACCCTCAGCCATCGCAAGAACGCTTTCAAACTCTTCGCTTCTAGTTGTCTTCCCAAATCTCCATGACTTGGGAACGAGTGCTACTAGAAGACCAGGGATCGCGTTCGAAACTGACCGTATCCCGCACTCCGGCTGTCGAAGACTCTTGCTCTTGAGTGTTGCCTGCGGCGTCCCGAAGCAGGCAATGGCCCAAGGTTTTTCAAATTGAACATCGGAGAGATAGATTCGGCGTACATCGTCAGGGGTGCGTTATTCCCCGGAAAAACAATGAGATGCAGGTTGCCTCCGGGGCACGACCACGAAAGGATGCGCTCCGAATATCGCTCTCCTGGCACCCATCGGGTGCTGGACCTGGACCGCCGGGAGGCATGCGCCGCGCCGAAATTACCGAGCAAACCGTCGATGCTCTCGTTCCTCGCGAACGCAAGCATGATATGTGGGACGACGACACCAAGCGCTTCCGAGTTCGCGTGCATCCCGCCGGGAGGAAAGTCTTCATCGTCAAGTCCCGACACCGGGGCCGCG
The DNA here is from genome assembly GCA_965219495.1 of Rhodobacterales bacterium. Taxonomy (GTDB): domain Bacteria; phylum Pseudomonadota; class Alphaproteobacteria; order Rhodobacterales; family CAZPXZ01; genus CAZPXZ01. The sequence goes on along the minus strand of OZ244777.1, from coordinate 2,897,751 downwards.
CCGTGAATACCACCATCGGGCCACACGGCCCGATTACGCGCGCCGACCCACACGGCCGCGAGACCGAGATCATTTCCGCAGCCCGCACCGGCTAGGATCCGGCGGCGCCCAGCCGCCACGGCGCGGTAGTTCCGACCATGCGTGAGATGACCACGCGCTTCCTAGAGGAATACGTGCCGGGCCACTGCAAACCGAGCACCCAGGAGGTCTACCGCAGCGCCTTCGAAACCATGTCGTCCTGCGGCTTGGTAACCGCCGCGCGGAAGACATCGAGCGCGGCGACATGCTGGCCCGACAGCATGATCTGCAGACGACGCCCTATCTGGCGAATCCAACCACCCAAGTCCTGTCGACATCTTCACCCTGGTCGAGGTACGGTGCCTGTGTCTTGACGGCACCAATCCGTGTCCCCACGTGAAGCGGTTCCTGTCGGACCACGAATACCGGCGCCTCGGTGCGATCGTCCGGCGTACGCGAGAACCCGCCCAGCGCCAACACGACACCTTGCTGAAGGCAGATCGAGACCCGGCACGGCCCCGGCCTCCAACCGCCAGACATGCCGGCCTCCCCGCAAGCCGCCGCATCCAGGCTATCCGAAGCACCCGCCAATCGGCGGCGCCATCGAGTTCCGTGAAATCGGCTGCGCCTCATCCAGGCGCCCGGCCAGGCAACAAGCCGCTAGATCCCGAACAAGGCAACGCCCGCAGGCAGGATTCCGCATGCCGAAACCAAAGGACCGTTCCGGCAATCGGCGTTGCCGAAACCTCCCGCGCAAAGAAATATTCGCGTTGCGCCCGTCCGTGCGCATCTTGCCCTGCAGGGAACGGACGCGGCAAACTTCATGGGCGAATTACGAGATCGCTCGGCGAAAAAGCGCCGAGCTACCAGGAGCCGGAAACCGCGAAAAACGCCAACCAAATCGCCCGGCGAAAGTGCGTCATGATAGAGTTGTCGCTGACGACCATCGCAATTGTCGCTTGACAGCCTCCTCCGGGAAATGGCTCCTGTCACTCCCGGGGTTTTCGTCAGAACCGGAATCGGTTAACCGAGCCTGGAGCTCCACCAGTGCGGAAACGGAAACCTGCGGTACTCCCAACTGCAAATTGGCGCAGACGGTCGCATCCGGCATCCGGCAAGAGACCAGCCGAACCTCGCCAGATGGCCCCTCGACACGGACGAACCAACCGGAAACACGCTCTTCAAACTGAACCACGCGAACTGCATGCCGGTGGAGACGGCGCCAGTGGTAATGGGCCCTAACGATCTGCCCGACATGGGTAGAATGAACGGGAATTTTTGATCGGCAAGATTTCTCGGCCACAGCCATGTCCACACGACGGCGCGGGATCCCCATCTTGTTATCATCCGCCGAAGTCCGCCGCCAATCGGATCGCAAGCAGGTTAGCGGAGGTCGCAGGCTGAACCGTCGGCCTCGATCGGGGGCTCCGCGCGACCCAGGCATACAGTGTGCAAAATTCGTTCGCGGCTTGAGTTGCGCGTCCGGAGCGCCGGTGCGCGGAGGGCGTCCGGAAATGAACGGACGGCTGTAGGGCGATACTCGCGTCGAGGTGGCGGTCCCGTGCCGCCGGCCGGGTCGTTCTCCGGCCCTGGCCGGAAGACGACGCGGCAGGGAGCGAGACGGGACTGCTCGATTGTCGTTTCCCACGGAAATCGCTTGCGATCGTCGGCGAATGACAGCCCGTCTTCCGCCGCAACATGAGACATTTATCCCGATCGACGCACCGTTCAACCACGCGTGCCTCCTTCATGTCCAGTTCCCTTGCCGGCATCGCCCAATTCCCGCGGATGCGTCTCGGCCACGCGCCGACACCGCTCGATCCCACCCCGAACCTGGACGCGGCGCTGGGCGTTGATCTTCGGATCAAGCACGACGGCTGCAACGGATTCTCCTTCGGAGGGAGCAAGTTGCGCCTGTCTACACCGTAAGGCGTTGGCGAGCCCGATCACGCATGAGCGTTCGGGGACGCATCGCGGCGGGAAGCCGGGTGCTCTTCATCCACACCGGCGGCCGGCCGGCGATCTTCACCTATATGCGGAAACGATCGGACCCTGGCTTTCTGAGGTGCCCGAAGCGCCGGCGCGCAGACGGGAAGTGGCGTCAGCCGGGGGAGGGAGCGCCGGGTCGCGGGGGGAGCGGGATGCCTTCCACGGCGGGCGACGGAAGCGCGGATCTCGCCTCGCGCAGAATCCACTCCCGGAACGCCCGCAGCTCGTGCCGCTGCCGGGAGGCAGCGATGGTAATCAGGCAGCAGCGCTCAGGCGCCTCTTCCTGACTCTCAAAGAGGGGGATGAGGGTTCTTCGTTCCAGCTCGCGGGCGATCAACATTGGGCGTCCGATGGCCGCGCCGAGCCCGTTCGCCGTGGCCTGAACCAGCCCGCTGTAGAGGCGGAAGCCCGAGGCCCGCGAGAGGTCGGGCGTAGGTTGTCCCTGGCGGGCAAACCAATACGACCAGTCGGCGTCCCAGCCGAGATCGTAGAGCAGCGGCCAATGGTGCAGGTCGGCGGGCCCGCGGGGCCGGCCGCGCGCGGCAAGGAGGGCCGGGCTGCAGACCGGGAACAGGTTCTCCTCGTAGAGTGTCTCTTCCAGCAGCGTATCTTCGCGCCGGGTCACCGGGCGCGGCGCCGCGGTCTCGCCGGTATACGCGAGCCAGGCGTCGAAGTCGCGCCGTTTCGGATCGACGCCGCGATGATTGGTCTCAAGCTCGATGGCGATGCCGGGGTGGGAGGCCTTGAAGGAAGCGAGCCGCGGCAACAGCCACTTCTCCGCGACCGCCTCGACCGAGACGATGCGCACCCGTCGGGGCGTATGGCGCTGACGTTCGGAGACGCCGTGGACTTCGGCGAGGATGCGCTGCACCTCCTTGAGATAGGCCCGGCCGCGGTGGTTGAGGTGCACGCTGCGGTGGCGGCGCTCGAAGAGTTCGGTGTCGAGATGCTTCTCCAGGGTACGGATGCGGTGGGCGACGGCGGCCGCGGTGACCCCAAGCTCGTTCCCCGCATGGACAAAGCTCTGATGTCGGGCCGCAGCCTCAAAGAATCGCAGGCAGTCGAGCGGGGGCAGGATCAACACGGCAAAGGTCAGGACGGAGCCCATTGACAAAACGTGATTATGTCATCGCACATTCGCGCGTTGCAAGCAAGCTCTGGGGACGCAGGAGTGCGCCGCGGCAGGGCGGCCGGGGCGCGGAGTCTAGCGGCCGCGGAAGCGCCTGCGGTCGCCGTGCCGCGCAGTGGTGTCGTAGATGTCGAGGAGAATGCGCTGGACCTCCTCGAAGTAGGCCCGGCCACGGCGGTTGAGGCGCACGCCGCGACGGCGACGGTCGAAGAGATCTGCACGAAGATGGCGCTCCAGCATGCGGATGCGGTGGGCGACGGCGGCCGGGGTGACGCCGAGCTCCTTCCCGGCTTGGACGAAGTTCTGGTGTCGGGCCGCAGCTTCAAAGAATCGCAGGCAGTCGAGCGGGGGCTGGGTCTTCACGGAAACGGGCGCATACGGTCATCGGATTCCAGTAGAATAAACATGTTTTATGCATAGCACAAATGTATTTTTTCCATCGGTCATTGCAATGTGGCGTCCCGGATCGCCGTTTTCACTATACAATTCCTCAACAAATAAGAATTCCCGGCCCTCCGAAGCGGACACATTGACAAAATATACGTATGGTATAGAGATAATGCTACTAGCATACTAAGAAGTATGTCAGAGCCGACTAGGCGGGACCGTTACCGAGCCCCGCCCCGCTGTCGCGGTTGGAATGCGCATGGCTGCAACACTCCCCGCACATATGCTATACTTGGTCGTTTGGACCCAATACTGCTGCATTAAGCACCCATGCCAAGGCCCCGCAGCAACTCCGGGAAGCCGAGTTGCTCCAGCGTCGCCAGCGACTAGCGACAGGCGCTCGCAGCCCGAAGAACGCACTTGCTCGTGCGAGAGACTCTTCAGGCGCACCGCCGCCACCTCGCTTGCCTCCGCCGGGTCGAGGCTGCGAAGCTGCAGACGCCGGACAATGCGTTCGGTTTCCGCGAGAAGCTCCGGAGCCGGCTCGAACAGGAACCTATCCCGAGCCAGAACCTGCTACATTCACCAGCGACGTCAACTCCCGCCACCGTTCCCGGGGAACCCCGAAAACGGCGCCGAGACTGGGCAGCGTCACCTGCCGCACCCGGTCGCCGATCCGTTCATTGCACATTAGGTGGCACGTGGTGTAGCGGGAGCCGTCGGCCATGCGGCGGGTCCGGGTCCTGCGAATGAACATGGAGGGAGTTTGCCCGGATGGCGCGTGCGGACGCGCTAAGGAAGAGGTGTCGTTTGCCCAACGATTATGGCACGATCACGACCCTCTCGATAATCACATCGCCATACCCCCCGGGATTTTTTCTGGCCTCGGCCGGAGACCGTCCGCAGTGCGAGGACTTCCTCAATCATCCATTGCCAGACCCGCTTCATGGTTCGCAGAACAGCGGCGGCGTTGACGACCCGGCGCTTGATGACGCTGACGGCATGGGGGAACGAGAACCGATCCGGGTCCTCTTTGGCGGACCGGGCGGCGTCATGCATCAGTTTCCGGGTCGCGAATTGGGCCAGCATCACCCCCTCGACTTCATGCCGGACCTACTGCGGGGTCTTGCTGCGCAGTGTCGCCGCATCCGCCAGCAGGGTGGATTTGATTTCCGCGTAGGCGGTTTCCATTTTCCAGCGCTGGCGGTACAGGCCGACCAGTTCTGCGGCGGGCGCTTGCGCCGGGTCCATGAGGGCGGTGATCAACCGGTAGGTTTCCGCCTCCTCCTTGAGTCGGTACTCGATGACCCGAACCGGGAGCCTCTTGCGGGGCTTGCCGCCGGCCCGGATGGAACTGCGGTACGAGCCGTCGGCAAGTGCCTTCAGGACCGGCAGCTTGCGGTTCGCCTTGACCCGCCAGAGCAACGCCGCTCCGGTCCGAACCGCTTGCTCCCAAAGCAGAAAGCCGCTGTAGTTGCGATCGGCCAGCAGCAGCATGTCCGCCGTCAAGTACGGAACCATGCGCGCCGCCTGCACCGCCTCCATGAATCGCCCCGGCCGCTACCAACCGAAACGACAATTGTTGGGTGGGTTTCGCACCCACCCGGAAAACGCGCCTTTCCACGGCGCACCGGGAATCAAGGTTGGGAGACATGCCTCGTCACGGCTGATTGTGTCTTCATCGAACGACTTCTCAGGGCGTGAAGGCAAAATCGGCTTGAAAGCCTGCGTAGGAGGGTGCGTTGCGCGGACACCCTTTCCGCACATTCCGCGATGAATCGGCTCTGGTCTTAGCCGATTCACCGCGCTTTCAACTCAATCGCGAGTATTTGTTCGCCGTTCCATTGCCATGGCAACACGGGCGGCAATTCGTGCGTTGTCCTGGACCAGCACTATGTTGGCCGCGACCGTGCGGCCTTCACTGAGTTCCGCAGCCCGTTGCAGCAAGAAAGGGGTTTGTTCCTTTCCGCTGATGCCCGCATTCCGGGCATCCGACAACGCGGTATCGAGCCAGGCGCCCATTTCGCGAGCATCAATCGCAGCGGCTCTTGAGATCGGGTTGGCGATCACGATGCCGCCGACGCCGAGCGAAAACTGGGCAGCAATCAACTGGGCAGCTTCATCGGGCGTGTCGACACGGCAATCCAACGGAATTCCGCTGTCTCGGACATAGAACCCCGGCAGCGTATAACAGCCATAGCCGGCAACCGGCACACCCTGGGTTTCGAGCGCTTCCCTGGTTCGAGCCAAGTCCAGAATCGACTTGGCACCGCTGCAAATGACCGCAACCGGAGTTCGACCAAGTTCGATGAGGTCGGCGGAAACATCGAAGCTGGTTTCCGCACCCCGATGCACACCCCCAATGCCGCCCGTCGCCAAGAGCCCGATTCCGACGCGGGCAGCGATGATCATGGTCGCCGAAACCGTCGTTGCTCCGAGGCCGCCAAACGCGGTCAAGCGCGACAGATCCTGCCTGCTGACCTTCGCCACATTGTCTTCCGTTGCGATTCGGTGGATCTCCTCGGACGTGCAACCGACTCGCAAACACCCGTCGATTACGGCAATTGTCGCCGGAACTGCTCCTTCCTTCGCGATTGTCTTTTCGATGGCAAGCGCCGTTTCCAAGTTTTTCGGGTGGGGCAATCCATGGGCAATCAGGCTTGATTCGAGCGCAACGACCGGCCTGCCCGCAGCCCGCGCGATCTTGATCCGATCATGAACAGAAAGCGCGCTCATCTTGTTGGCGCCGCGGCGCCCTCCTTAACCAACACCTCCGCGGCGGCACGCAAGCCTTCGTTGAGAGCGGATTCCAGGGAACCTGTCGAGAGCAAACGCTCAATTGCATCGGCCGCGAACGCGTCACCAGCCCCGGTTACGTCCCGGGCAGCCCGACTAGCTGCCGGCCGGTGAATTGCCCCGTTCCCGTCGGCGGCAATCGCTCCCGCGCCTCCGATTGTAACGAACACCCGCGTCGCACCGGCCGCCACCAAGCATGCCGCTGCAGCGCGCGCTTCCGTTTCCGACCTGCATGGTTGTCCGCTCAGGGTTGCTGCCTCATCGCGGTCGACAAAGAGGCCGTCGAGACGAGGAAGATGCGGTTTCAGCCGAAGCACCTTCTTCGCCGAAGCGGCAACTGCGAATGTCGCGCGATCACGCATCTGTTCGCAGAGCGCCCCGATCGTCGCGGTTGAAAGGTTGCTGTCCAGCACCATTGCGGCGGCGCTGCGGTACTTCGCCGTTCGTGCCAAGATGCGTTCGTCCCGGCAAGTGCGATGAACTGCCATATCCGCAAGCCCAATCACGAGTTCGCCGGAGTCGTCCAGCACGGCCGTGTAAGAACCCGTCGATTCGCGCTCATCGCAGATCATGGCGGCCGGGTCGATCCCCCTTGTGCGGAGCGAACTGCGGATCCGTTCGGCGTCTGCGTCCTTACCCAATACGCCGACCAATGTCACCGGGCAGCCGCGTGCGGCCAAGGCCACCGCAACATTGTGCGCAACGCCGCCCGGCGTAGCCCGTACGGAAACCGGATTGGATTGTTTGAGTGCGAGCCTACCTGCAACCGAACGGACGATCCGGTCCATGTGCACGCCTCCAACGCACAGTACAAGATGGCCATTTCGGTTGTGCATCGGCATTGCGATCGACAATAGCAGTCCGGAGCGAACTCGCGAACCGAACAACGGGTGTGAGCCTGCCGGCACTGGATTCTCCTCTTCCGGGCCCAATGGCATTGACTCTTGAGAGGATTTTTTTGGATATGCCCGGCTTTCCCGTAAGGCTTTGAGTTGTTTGGAGGATTTCCGCTTCGCAGGGAGGGAGCGGCGGTTGCTTGCGTCACTGCACGGTTTCTGGCATCGTATGTGCGAATCGGTGTGATTCGGGAAGGCTTCTCTTGCTGTTTCCGTGGGTGCGGGTGAAGTGCCTGGCTTCGAAGGCGTTGTCGATGGCGCTGCGGCGGCTTGCGGAGGACTGGGCGGCGCAGCACGGCTGCCGTCCGGTGCTGGTGGAGACCTTTATCGACCCGGAGCGGTTTGAGGGCACCTGCTACCGGGCGGCCAATTGGCGGCACATCGGGCGTAGCAGGGCGCCCGGGCGGGGAGGCATCGGGAGGCAAGAGCCGCAAGGAGGTGTACGTCTATCCGCTGGCGAAGCGCTGCCGGGAGGTGTTGCGGAACGGGCCGCCCCCGGCCCGCAAGCGTCGCCGGCCGCCGCCGGCCTTTGCGCCGGAGGATGCGTTTGTACGGCTGTGGGGCAACGTGATCGGAACGGTGGTCCCGGGTCGGTCGCCAATGAGCACGACCGGCTCTGGCAGCAGCGCCGGCGGGTGCTCAACACGCTGCTGGTGACGCTGTTCGTGTTCCGGCTGGTGTTCTCGAAGGACCGGCAGGGCTACGCGACCACCGTGGCCGGGCTTTGGGAACAGTGCCGGATGATGGGGATCGCGTTGCCGCAGGCCACTCCGGTTGCGGCGTCGGCGATGTGCCGGGCGCGGGCCAAGCTGGACGAAGGCCTGTTCCGGCGCCTGCACGGCGAGATTCTGCGGGAGGCCGGCGCGGTCGATGCCGGCAAGCGTTGGAAGGGGCGCCGGATATTCGCGGTGGATGGCTCGAAGCTGAACCTGCCGCGGCAGTTGCGGGCGAATGGCTACCGGACGCCGTCCGCGCATGCCTGGTATCCGCAGGGCCTGTTGAGCTGCCTGTACCAGTTGCGGGCGAAGATGCAGGTGGACTTCGACCTCCACGCCCACGGCAACGAGCGCGCGGCGGCGCTCGGCCACCTGCCGGCGCTATCCGAAGGCGACGTCGTGGTATATGACCGCGGCTACTATTCCTGCGAACTGCTGCACGCGCATGCGGCGCGGGGCCTGCATCCGGTGTTCCGGTTGAAGGCGAAGGCCGGCAGCGCCTTCGACGCGTTCCTTGCCGGCGACTGCGCCGACAGCGTGGCCGAGGTCGCGCCGGGCCGGGACACCTTGCGCGCCAAATACCCGGGCGCCCGCTTCGGGCCGCTCCGCCTGCGGCTGGTCAAGTACACCGCCGGCGGCACCCGCTTCGCGCTGGCGACGACGCTGCTCGATGCGGAGACAACCCGCATCGAAGACCTCGCGGCCCTCTACCATGGAAGATGGGGCATCGAGGAGCTGTTCAAGATCAGCAAGGGCGCCCTGAGCGTCGAGGACTTCCACGGCCAAAGCGAGCGCGCGGTGAAACAGGAACTGTTCGCGCACTTCATCCTGATCACCTTGACCCGGCTGTTCGCCAACCAAAGCGAAGACTGGATGAACCGCGGCCGCCAAGGCGGCCCGAAACCGGCGATGGCCGCCAACTTCAAGAACAACCTGGCGATGGTCGCCGGGAATATCAAGGTCCTGCTGCTCCAGCACGCCACCGCGCTCAGCGAAACCGTCACCCGGATCGTCGAGGGAATCACCGCCTGCCGGCAGCGCCTGCGACCGAACCGGTCGTATCCCCGGCGCTCCCGGAAGTCGATCGGCAGATGGAGCCGGAGAAAGGTTCCGAAGGCCCGCGCAACCGCATAGCCCGCAAGAAAACGCAGCAATCCGCCCCCGCCGAACTGCGATTCCTTAAGTGAATGGATGAATCCGCTAAGTGAATGCCATTGCTCCGGCGCCGGATCGAGACCTCGCACAGTACTGGCCGGGGGGTCCAGAACAAGTCTCCCGCCCCCGCAATGCGCGATCAAATGGGGGCAGTGCTGTCGGCTCGACTTTGCCGAGCTGCTGGGAAGGCTCTCCTGGGAAAGAGAAAACACACGCCGGGATTTCCCGAAATAATCCGATTTCCCGTAACTAGTGCCTGTGCCAAAAAGTTGACAGTCGTTTCATATCAACAGGTTGTGGACGATTTTGGGTTGCGAGGATTGTTCTCAGGCGAATAATTCACAAGCAAAATTCAGGCGAAATCGGTCGGATGGGCGGAATCTTCGCGATGGGTCGCTCATTCCGGCGGAGCATGGACGAGGGCATTAGAGCAATCCAGGAACCGAATGATCGGCTTGGCGAAATTGCCGCGGAAGATCGCCGGCATCCTCGAAATTCGCGCGAAACCGGCTCCCAACCGCTCATTCATGGCGCAAGAGGCCGAATACCGCGCCGGGCGCCTTGGTCGGAAAAGTCGCGCCGGGTTCAAAACCCGATATTTTGGCACAGACACTAACTACTCATGCCCATCTGAATTGGCGCGACCGGCAAACGCCATCTGTATTGCGACCAGGGGATTGTATCCCTGGTTGGCCATGGTCTGCAGGTAGCTGGAGATCTGGCAATAGGCTTCGGCGTACGCTGTGGTTCGGAAACAGCCCGACACCTTCTGCTTGACCTTGCTCATGCGCAAGTCGCGTTCGGCTTGACTATGCCGATATCGCCATAGTGAAGCCGAACGCGATGGACGAATGGGCAAATTGCGCCAGAAAATCTGCGGCGGGTTCCGCTCCCCAAAAGGCGCCCGAGACTTCGCCACCCTGCGCAGCGCCATCACCACCGCCAGAAAGCAGGGCTGGAACGTCATCGAAACCTTGATGACATCGCCGGACCAACTGATCGGAAAACTCCAATGCTAAACCGCTCCATACGCCCTGCCCGCTGGCGCCACGCCGATCCTGCCCCAAGCATGTATGATTTCAAACGCAAGCATTGCGCAGCCTCCACGTACGCGCGAGACTGAGTGCTGGGCAGTTACCATTCTTGAAGGTCTGAAACTCCGCGTACAGGTCGTGGATCTTATCGATGGCGCCCGACGCTTCGGCGTCGGATCCGGTGGCCGCAAGCATGCTCAGGGTGATGCCGAGGGCAGCGGCCATGCAGAGACTAATCACGCTCATTGCGCCCCTCGCCTGGGACGGGAATGGGTGTCTGGCGCAGATCGTACTTCCTGAGACTCGGTTTCGAAGAAGATGACGTTGCCGCCGGACTGACCGGCCCCCGCTAGGTAGTCCAGTTTGAATGTTAGTGCATTGACGGTTTCTCCGGCCGAGAAATCGAAACCGTTAAAATCCTGAACGAGCCAGCCGGCGGCTTCGAGATTCGCGTCGATCGCGCGGCGGGCGCGTTGTTCGTGCTTATCTGTCATATCACCCTGTTCCCGGATCAGAATAATCCTCGGCCGAAGCCGGTAGTTGGACTCACAGTGAACAGAGAGTCGATCTTGACGCGCGAGAAGGCTTCGGCCATTCCTGTTATGCGCCTGCCCAGGGATCGAGCAGTTCGATCCCCATGTCGTCAAAGTCGCGGACGTTGCGCGTCGCCACCGCCATCCGGCTCGACCGCGCAATGGCCGCGATCTGGCAATCGGACGGAGATGCCGTGCGTCCGGCAGCGCGTCGAGCCGCCGCAATCGTCGCATAGGCGCGCGCCGCCGCGCTGTCGAAGGGCAGGATCCGTTCGTCGAAATCCTCTCGCAGAATTGCCTCAATCGCAGAGGCAAGCGCATCCCGGCGACGGCCGGTCGGCAGAATCGCAACCCCATAGCGCAGTTCCGCCTCGCCGACCGCCGAGAAATACAGATCGGTTGCCGGACGGTCCGCGACCCAGGTCTCCACAGTCCGGTCCGGCGACGGCCGCAGGAGTTCGGAGACAACGTTGGTATCAAGTACGATCATCGCCGATTCACTGATCGAAGTCGGGCGGCTCGCGGATTGGTTCACGTGGCGGCAGTTCCAGGTCCACACCGCCAAGAGGCTCGATCCGGGCGCGGATCGCGCTCGCGAGATTCCGGGGAGCCGCCTTGCGCTCGACCGCCTTGCGCAAAATCACGCGCGCTTCCTCTTCCATCGAACGGCCATGCCCGGCCGCCTGCGTGCGCAGTCGGGTCTTCACATCGTCGTCGAGATTGCGGATCGTGATGCTCGCCATGGACATCGCCTCCCAAATCGCAGCATGACTCAACTTACACAGTGATTGCGGTGCAATCAAGACGCGGCCGGACGAATGGTGTCGACCGCGAAGCCGCGCGGCTTGTGCATTGGACTCCGCATGTCCAACCGCAGGCCGAACTGCACGTGTGCCGGTGCCGCCGTGATGACCGCCTGCATCGCTACCTGCGGCAGGATTGCTGGCATTGCACGCCCGCACTGCACCCGGGCTCATGCAGTGTGGCGCACCACTGCTGGCGATGCTGAGCGGTAACGTAATCACGGCTGCCCGATGCGTGCGCGGGAACGAGTCAACAGACCTGCGATCGCCTTGTATGCCGGGGACTACGCCAGCCTTGGCCAAGCTGCGGTGACACGTGCAAAGACCCTCGACGGTTTGCGGTAACGTGTGCCCGGCAACTGGTGCGCGGCGGTAACGACAAGGCGCCGGCGCGCGGTATGGAAACCGACATCGCCGCCTTGCACGGCGCGCGCCGATTTGTTACCTCTGCGGTCAAGAAGGCGATGCGGAACGCGCTCGGAGACTGCGGCCCGGTCGTCTCGCTCAAACGCCGCGATGGCTCCAGCCCCTTGCGACGTCGGCTGTTCCGGCCGATGACGGTGTGCAGGGCACAATCGCGCATCCGGACTCCTTGCGGAGTCTTTCTCGTCACACCCGACGCATTGTTGATGCACTTCCGGCCGGTGCCCGCTATCGCGTGAACTGGCGGAAACTCCCGTAACTACAGAGCCTTATGGCTCGCCTCGTCCCGTTCTGTCGCGCGGCCTCCTCAACGAAACGCCGCCGCGGCTGCCTCCTGTACTACCGCTCAGCCGCGCGGCCCGAAACAGGAGCCGCGACCATGACCGACAATCCAAAGTCCACCTTCGCCCGGCGCGTCCGCGCCGCCAAGCTAGGCGACTGCAAATACGAAATCCGCGACGACGTGATCTCCGGCCTGGGGCTGGCCATACAACCCACCGGCGTCAGAACCTTCTTCCTCTCCCACATGGTGCGCGGGCGCAGGCGCTACGCCAGAGTCGGCAGCGCCGACACCATGACCGTCCCCGAGGCGCGGCGTGAGGCCCGCAAGCTCCTCGCCGCCTTCCTCGACACGGTGAAGAAGGACGGCGGACCCAGAACGCCGGGACGGCCGATGGACGCCTTCGCCGAGGAGTTCCTCGACCGTTACGCCCGCCACTGGAAGCCCCGAACCCTGCAATCCAACAGGTATCTGGTCCGCAACCACATCCTGCCCACCTTCGGCCACATGACCGTGGACGCCATCACCGTCGAGCACGTCAAGGATTGGTACGCGTCCATGGCCGACCGGCCCGGCAGCGCCAACCGCGCCATGCCGCTCCTGTCCGTCATGATGCGCATGGCCGAGCTTTGGGGTTACCGCCCCATAATTCAAACCCCTGCAAGAAGACCAAGCGCTACCGGACGGAGCCCAAGGAGCGTTTCCTGACGGCGGAGGAGATGGCCCGGCTCAACGCCGTGCTCACCCGCGACGAGTTCTACTGCCCGCACATTGTCGCCATCGTCCGGTTGCTGATGCGCACTTGATGCCGGGTCGGAGAAGTCGCCACCCTCGAATGGGACTGGATTCGAGGCAGGCGCATCCACCTGCCCGATTCGAAGTCCGGCCCGCGCACGGTCTGGCTGTCGAGCGCCGCACACGCGGTCATCGACGCCATCCCGCGCTACAACCCCGATTGCCCGTTCGTCTTTCCCGGACGCCCGCCGACGCGGCCCATCGACAACTTCGGGCATCAATGGAGCCGCATCCGCGACGCCGCGGGACTATCCGGACTACGGCTTCATGACCTTCGACATACTTGGGCCTCGGTCGCCGCCGTGAACGGCGTGGACATGGTGACCATCGCCAAGCTGTTGGGTCACGCCCTGGTCGAGACCACCGAGCGATACGTCCATCTTTCCGACCAGTCCGTTGCGGACGCCGCCGACCGGGTGTCGAACCGCATCCATGCCGCCCTGGCCGGAAGGGAGAAAGGGGGCAAGGGAGAGTCCCGCGCTGTCCGCCCGGCCCAGGTTGAACGCATCGCGCAGCCCAAGGGAGAGTTCCGCCATGTCCACATTTGACCTCACTCCGCGACTTGCCCGCGAGAGCAAGTCCAACGGCAAGGACACTATCCTGTTCGACAAGTCGTTCACCGGATTCGGGCTGCGCATTCACCCTTCGGGCCGCAAGGTCTGGATTGTGCAGGCCCGCATCGAGGGACGGAGCCGCCGCATCGTCATCGCCCATTACGGCGAGATGGAGCTTGCCGAGGCCCGTCGCCGCGCCCGCGACATCCTTGCCCGCATCCGCGCGGGCGAGAACCCCGCAGACGACATCGGCAGGGAAAAGCGCACGCCGACCTTCGGGGAGTTCGCCCACGAGTATTTGCGGCGCTGCGACCCGCACTGGAAGCCCTCGGGACGCAAGACCATCCGCATCTACCTAAAGGCCCGCATCTTACCCGCATTCGGCAAGATGCCGCTGGACGGCATCGGCCCCGAGGACGTGGCCGCGTGGCTCGACGCGGCGAGCAGGGACAAGCCCGGCGCGGCCAACCGCGCCTTCGAGATACTGCGCGCCATGATGTTCCGGGCCGAGGAATGGGGCTTGCGCGAGCGCGGTAGCAACCCCTGTCTCGGCATCGCTAAGAATCCGAGGAACAACGTCGCACCCTTTCTCGACACCGACGAATTGGCGCGGCTGGGGCGCGCGCTCGACGTCCACCAGGCCCGGTGGCCCGAGGCCGTCGCTGCGATCCGGCTGCTGGCGCTCACCGGATGCCGCAGGAGCGAAGTGCTCAATCTGCGCTGGCGCGACATCGGGGCCGAGGCGATCAACTTGCGGGACTCCAAAACCGGCCCGCGAAGCGTCCCGCTCGGCAAGGCCGCGCGGGCGCGGATCTAGGCACTGCCCCGCGCGCGCGATCCAGACGCGTTTCTGTTTCCGCGCTACGCTGAAGGCCGGGGGCAATAAAGCCTCGCCGCCTGCTGGCATGCGGTCTGCGACGATGCAAGGCTCGGGAGGCTGCGTCTGCATGACCTACGCCAAACCGCCGCCAGCCAGGCCGTCATGTCGGGCGAGAACCTGCCGCTGGTCGGCAAGTTACTCGGGCACCGGCGGCATCGCACGACCGCGGGCTATGCTTACCTTTCCGACGGGCACCTTGTCGACGCGGCGGAGAAGGTGGGGACGTTCATTGCGCAAGCGATGGCGGACAAGACCGCATGATCGAAGAAGTTGCCTTACCGATCAGTCTCGCGACATATATGGCCCTTCTCCGATTACAGCCGCAATACGGCTTGTAAGCCTGCTCCGAAGCTCCTCGGGACTCTTCCAAACAATGTGATTGTATTGACGCGTATCGAAATGAACGTCCCTAAGAGAGGTTTCATGGCACGTAAATATGACCGGGATAGCGAGACCGTGCGCAAAGCCCGCTTCATAGTAGACGCCGCCGCGCGCGCCCGCGTCTCCATGTGTGAAATCCGACACAACAAAGCGGGCTCTGCGTAGCTCGGCAATGATCTCATCGTCGATCTTGATTACATGCTCCCTTTGGTCGATTCGCACCGGATCGTAGCCTGCGTCGCGGACCGCCGGGGCCATGCCACGGTCCCATGCTTCGTTCATGGAGTCGTCGAACCACATCGCGACAAAAGCTCTTGAAGAAGGTGTATGGGTCGTTTCCAGTTCGGCCAACCGGACGTGGCCCGCCACAGCCAATCGGTTGTCGGAACGCCCTCTCCATTCATAGGATTCTATCCATCCCTGTTCCTCCAGATAGTCTCCAAAGAAGCTTATCTCGCGCCTCTGCCCGACTATGGCTGACGGATCTGCCGAGGACTCCAACCGGGAAAGCGCCAAGAGAAAACTCTTGCGATCTATTTGGGGATTATATACTAAAGTAACAATTTCCGTAACTGCCCAGCACTCAGTCTTGCGCGTACGTGAAGGCTGGGCAAGGCTTGCGTTTGGGATCACGCACGCTTGGGTCGGGATCGGCGTGGCGCCAGCGGGCAGGTCGTATGGAGCGGTTTAGCATTGGAGTTTTCCGATCAGTTGGTCCGGCGATGCCATCAAGGTTTCGATGATGTTCCAGCCCTGCTTTCTGGCGGTGGTGACGGCGCTGCGCAGGGTGGCGAAGTCTTGGGCGCCTTTTGGGGAGCGGAACCCGCCGGAGATTTTCTGGCGCAATTTCCCAATTCGACCATCGCGTTCGGCTTCACTATGCCGACAAACGTTTTATGCCGACAACGCATCCCAACTCATTGATTCACTGGGCCGCGCCCCGGAATTTGTCGGCATAATCATGGAGCGGAGATGCGGTGTGGCCTTGCGGATGGAGCGGGGGCCACGCCGACCAGCACGCAGCTTGATTGATCCCTTTTGACGCTGTTGTCGTCCGGTGCGGTGACAGCATCGACCTGATTTCCGTTGCACAGAGTTCGGCGTAGTTTCTTTTATTTCCCAACGATTTGATGTCGGTCGCACGATGGTTCACCGGCCATCCGGCTGGGGCACGTGTCACTCGAGACAACGCAGGTCTCCCTTCATGCCGACATGCGCATAAAGAAAGAAGCGATGGACCGGACACGACTGTCCGAAGCTCCCGAAGGCGCCTATCAACCCAATGACGCGTTAATGGCATTCCTCGAAGCTCTGTGATTATGCCGACAAATTCCGGCGCGCGGCCCAATGAATCAATGAGTTGGGATGCGTTGTCGGCATAAAACGTTTGTCGGCATACGCTTCATTGTTGGTAAACGGAACGTCGGGGTCGGTGAGGAAACGCAAGGTCTCGGTCTTGCAGTCCTGGAGCCGGAGGGCGAGATTGTGTCCGACGCGGCGTTTCTTTCGCCCGCGTTTGCCGGGCTTCGGCGGCGCGAGCGGTGGCTGCGCCTGATGAAAGGCGAGCGCCTCGGCGAGGATCCGGTCGTAGGTTCGCCCGATCCGGTGGAGCAGCGTTTCGGGAGGAGATCTTGCCATCGTTCTGGCGAGATGAACGACCCGATTGGCGCGCGACAGGAGCCGGTGCATGTGCCGGGCCCAGTCCTCTTTTTCGATGTCGATCAGGGCTTGAAGTTCGCGCAGGTGATGGGCGTTGCAGAGCGCGTGCAGGACGCCCTCGATCTTGAAACAGGGCTTCCAATGATCGTGGACGACACAACCGGAGAACCCCGGCAGCAAGTCGCCGCGCTTTTCGTGGACGCGAAACAAGGTCAGCCATGGCGTGCAGGCAATGTGGAGCCACTGCGTGCGTCCGCCAACCCGGAAGCCGGTCTCGTCGAGATGCTTCACCGGCGCCTTGCGGACGATCAGCTCCCGCACATGGTCGACGAAACCCTGCAACTGCTCGGCCATCCGGCGGCTCATCGCCGCCAGCGTCGCGGCGCACACGGGCGCGTTGAACAGGTCGGCCATCAGTTGCGACAAACGATCCTCGGGCAGGAAATGCGCATGGCTCAGATAGGCCGCCACCGCCGCCATGCGCGGACCATACTGCACCGGCGCCGTCACGCCTGCGGGAAACGCCGCCCGTGTCGTCGCGCCGCAATGACCGCAAACGCAACGGTGAGCGCGGTGTTCCGTGGCCTCGAGGGGGCGCGGCTCCGGCAGGTCGAAGACCTGTCTTGCGACAGGGCTTCCATCCCCGTCCGCAGCCGAAAGCGGCGCGCCGCAGCCCGCACAGTGCGACGGATGATGATCCTCGACATGGTCCGGCCTGTCGGTCCGGCGCAAGGTCGAACCCGCGTGCCCGGGCTGCCCGCCGCTCGGCCTGCCCGATTTGCCGCGCTGGCTCCTTGTCCGGGGCTCCGCCCGCGGCTTCTGCAGCCCGTCGCTCGAAGGAGGCTTGCTGCTGTTCCTGCTATTTCGGCCAAGCTGGCGCTCCAGCTCTTCAAGACGTTGCCGCAGGGTCGCGTTCTCGGCTTGCAAACCAGCGAGTTGCTCGTCCTTTTGTTCGAGTTGCTCCCGCAAAGCCTCAATCTGTTTCGTTCCGCCATCATCATGCGGCGGCGCCCCTTGCGCCAGGTGGGTCGGCGCTGAAAGAGCCCGCAAGAACCGTCGGGGCTGAAAGCGAATCGCCATGACGCTATGAATAGCGCAGGTTGAATTCTGTTACCAGTGCCTGCTGTTACCAGTGATTTTTCGAGACAGAACTGTTCTCGCCCGTGAAACCGTCACAACCGGGCAGCATCGACCTTGCGGCAGTGGCGGGCAATGCACTCCGTGGTGCACCCACTTACCTGGGCAGTTACCAATTTCCTTGAATTGGCGCTTCGGCGCCTCTATCCTCCGTTGTACTGGAAACTAGGCTGAAAGTGCCGGCTCCGGTGATACGTCTTGCAGCGGGTATTGGCCCGTTCACGGGTGGGAAATGGCGGGAAACCGCTTCCCGTGGCGCCGGCAAGGGGAAGGCGAAGGATGGGGTTGCCCCGCCTCGGCGTGGAACAGTGTCGGGAGCCCATTGTGACTCTCGTATATAAGTCCCATCTATTTCATAGCTGAGGGCCGGAAAGCCGCCGCCCGGATACGGTTCACGATCCGCCAGATATCGGAGAAACCGGTCGGCCCGATCGCGAATGGGCAGCGGGCGGCCTGCCTCGGCATCCTTGATCGAATCGGTTTCTACTTCAGGGCAGTCGACGCCTAGGCGCCGATGGTCGATCAACCATGTGGTCAGACGCGCCTTCAAGGAGGCATCGTGATTCTTGAGTATTGTTTCGGCCGTTCCAGATATGAATACCGGCCTCCGGCACGGGGCGAATCTGCCTCGCGCGCGTCCCGCCCTTGGGTCGAATATTCTGTTGCGGGTGTCCTCCAGATGGGACAGGTAGAGTTTTCGTTCATGCGCCTGTCCTCGCTCCGGCCATGGTTATCGACAGGATCGTCCCGATGCGCCGCGCGGTATCGGTGAAGTGCTGCACTTCCTCCGGGCGGAGCGGGCGGCCCAGGACGGGGCGCTCGCGGTAGGAGAGCCATTTCTTGAGGATCTGGTAGCCGCCGAGGCGGTAGTGCCAGACGGCGGCGGGGACGTTGCGCCAGAAGGCGTTGGCGTTGAGGTGGATTTCGAAGGCGGTCTTGCCGAGGGCGGGCAGGGCGTCGCCCATGGCTGCGCGCTCCTCCGGCGTGAAACGTCGTTCCACGAAACGGCCCTGCCCGGGCATCACGGCATCGCCTTGGCCAAAATGTCCCCAACCTGCCGTCAGCGCGAAATCTACTCCCGCCATATTGCGCCCGTCGATGGTGGAGGGGACGGCGATGGCGGCGATGTCCTAGCGGAGCGGCGCTTGGGTGACGCCGGGGACGAGCGCATCGGGATCGAGCAGCGCGGCGACTTCCGGGCCCCAGCCCCGATTAGTCGGAATCGAATCGAACAAACTCCCCGGCCAGTGTGGAGGCCAACTGTGCTCCGGCCAGTATTCAAGCGTCGCGGCGCCCTCTATGGAGTCCCCGATTTCACTGCCGCAGGGTTATGATGCCGGGGAGCTGCCCGATGCGCCGCGCTTGTCGGATGGCGAATATGCCTTGTTCCCCGAGGTGGTTCCGCATGCGAGACTCTAGACTTTCCGATACCAATCGTCTTGCCACAAAGCCGGCATTCTTTTCTCGCCGGTTACGAAACGGCAGATCTGCCGAAAATTGCCGCGCAATGCCGATACCAGGATCCTGAACCATGGCCTTCGGCATCTATATCCACTGGCCATTCTGCAAGTCCCGTTGTCCCTATTGCGATTTCAACGCGCATGTATGGCGGGTTGTGGACCACGCGCGCTGGAAAAAGGCCATCCTCGCCGAACTCCGGCATGCGGCTTCCGAGTTCGACCGGAAGGAAGTCCGGACGGTCTTCTTTGGAGGCGGGACTCCTTCACTTATGGAACCCTCCACCGTGCAGGCGGTTCTCGGCGAAATATCCGCACTCTGGGGTTTCGGGGAAGGACCGGAGATCACGCTCGAAGCGAACCCGACCTCTTCGGAAGCATCGAAGTTCATGGACTATGCCGCCGCCGGCGTCAGTCGAATTTCGGTCGGTGTGCAGGCACTCCGAGATGCAAGCCTTCGCGCCCTCGGCCGCACGCACACCGCCGAGGAGGCCCTTGACGCAGTCCGAATTGCTTCCCGCGCGGTCCCGCGCGTCTCCTTCGACCTGATCGCCGCACGCCCCGATCAAACCATCCGGTCGTGGCGCTCGGAACTCAAACAAGCGCTGGATTTGGGGACCGAACATCTGTCGGTCTATCAGCTCACCATCGAACCCGGCACACCCTTCCAGGCTTTGTACGACCGCGGGCAATTGCGCGTTCCCGACCCGGAAACCGCAGCCAATATCTTTGAGGCGACGGCGGAACTCACCAATGACGCCGGGCTTCCCGCCTACGAGATTTCCAACCACGCGCGTCCCGGAGCGGGGTGCCGCCACAACCTGATCTACTGGCGCGCCGGCGACTGGATCGGCATCGGTCCCGGGGCGCATGGCCGGCCTAGGCGCGGCGGCAAGCGACTGGCGAGCGAGTCGGTGCGAGATCCGGGGGCCTGGCTCGAGTCGATCGACACCCTCGGGCACGCTTTCGCCACGGCACCACGCGTTCTTTCCGGAGAAGAACAAGGGAGAGAGTACCTGATCACGGCGCTCCGCCTCTGGGAAGGGGTATCGCTGAGGCGATTCCGTGCGCTCGCCGGAACTGCGATACCGGCGGAACCAATGGAACGACTCCAATCCCTTGGACTGCTGCACCGAAGCAACGCCCGTATTGCCGTGACGGCGCGCGGGCGCCTCGTGCTTGATGCCATCCTGCGTGTACTTCTGCCGCCTCCGCCGGAGGATGGAATTTTAGAACTTCATGCGCCGAACAATCCCGCTCAGTCCTTGAACGCATCCCGAAGCGCGTAGATCGCCTCCAGCGCTTCACGGGGTGACATGCCGTCGGGATCGAGCGAGGCAATCCGCCGGCGGAGTTCCTCGTCTTCCCTGCCTGCAGGTCTGCGGGTCGCGTTTTCCTGGAAGTCAAACAGCGGAAGTCCGGAAAGCGCGCTGCCGCCCGCGTCGGCTTGCCCGGATTCCAGCCGCTCCAACACGTCCTCGGCGCGGCCGATCAGGCTGTCGGGCAGTCCGGCCAGCCTCGCGACCTGCACGCCATAGGAACAGTTCGCTACGCCGGGTACCACCTCGTAAAGAAACACGAGTTCTCCTTCCCATTCCTTTACCCGGATGGTGGCGTTCTTCACCCCCTCCAACCGCTCCGCAAGCTCCGTGAGTTCATGGAAATGCGTCGCGAACAGGGACCGGCTGCGGTTCACTTGGCGAAGGTGTTCCAGCACCGCCCAGGCGATGGACAGGCCGTCATACGTGGCGGTGCCGCGCCCGATTTCGTCGAGTATGACCAGCGAACGTTCGCCCGCCTGGTGCAGGATGGCGGCGGTCTCCACCATCTCCACCATGAAGGTGGACCGCCCCCGCGCCAAGTCGTCGGCTGCGCCGACCCGGGAAAACAGTCGATCGACAAGTCCGATACGGGCCTCTCCGGCCG
Organism: Rhodobacterales bacterium; assembly: GCA_965219495.1. Lineage (GTDB taxonomy): Bacteria > Pseudomonadota > Alphaproteobacteria > Rhodobacterales > CAZPXZ01 > CAZPXZ01. The sequence goes on along the minus strand of OZ244777.1, from coordinate 2,876,803 downwards.
GTACGAAGGAACCCGCTTGGGCTAGAATTGCGATCAAGGCGTTCTGCCGAAGGAACGTAGATTTGCCCGCCATGTTGGGGCCGGTAACGATCCAGAGCGGAGCCGAACCCTCCCGGTCGGCAGATAGGTCGCATTCATTCGCGATGAACCTTTCTCTACCGCCTGCGCGAAGCGATCGCTCCACGACCGGGTGCCGGCCGCCGACGATTGAAAATTCGAGATCCTCTGACATCGCCGGGCGAGTCCACTCCTCGACGCAGGCGAGCCTGCCGAACGCTACGGCGACGTCGATTTCCGCCAGCGCGGTCGCCACCGCGTCGATTCTCTCTCGATACCCAAGCACGAGCTCCCGGAGAGATGCGAATGCGGAGGCCTCAAGTTCCTGCGCGCGGGCTCGGGCGCCGGCAATCCGGCCGGCCAGTTCAGAGAGATCGGGCGATGAGAAGCGGCCCGCACTGGCGATGGTCTGTCGGTGGAAGAAAGTCCCGTCGTGCGGCGGCGCCGCAAGCACATGCGTATGCTTTTCCCGGACCTCTATGAAATACCCGAGCACATTGTTGCTGCGAATTCGCAGGGAAGCGATGCCGGTCGCCTTCCGGTAGGACTCCTGCAGCGCCGAAATCAGCTTCTCGCTCTTGTCCCGCAGTTCGCGGGCCTCGTCGAGTTCCTCCGAGAATCCGGGCGCAATGAACCCACCATCGGCGACGGAAGTCGGCAGCGTTTCCTGCAGTGCCCTTGCCAATTCCTCGCGGACTTCCTCGTGCCCAGCGAGCGTCTCTGCGGCTTCGGCAACCAGTCGCGGTCGCAGGTCGAGTTCTTCCCGCAGCGATCGGGAAATCTCGCCGGCAACCGCGAGCGAATCGCGCAGCGCGCCAAGATCCCTGGGGCCGCCGCGCCCAAGGCTGAGACGCGCCATCGCGCGTTCGACATCCGGCGCTTTGCGAAACCACTCGGCAAGCTGATCCGCCAGCGCCTGATGGCCGCAAAAGCACTCCACCGCGTCGAGACGCGCGTCGACAACCTCCCGTTCGGTGGAAGGCCCCGCAAGCCGGGAGGCAAGCAGACGGGCGCCGGCTCCGGTAGCCGTACGGTCGACGGTATCCAGCAGGCTGCCCGTTCGCGTGCCGCCCAGCGTTTCCACGAGTTCCAGATTGCGCTGGGTGGCAGGATCGATCTGCATTCGCTGGCCGGCCAGTTCGCGGACCGGCGCGCGGATGAGCGCGAACGCTCCATGTTGTGTCAGTTCGACGTAATCGACGATGGCGCCCATGGCGGAGAGTTCCGCGCGTGAAAAGCTTCCGAAAGGCTCCAGCGAGGCTACCCGGAAGACTCCCTTCAGGCGCTCCTCGGCGGATTCGCTGTCGAAGCTCGCCGCGCCCAGCGGCGTGGCGATAGCGCCCTCCTCCTGGACGCGGTGCACGATATCCCGATCATCGAAAATTCGACTCGGCAACAGCATCTCGCGTGGCGCGACCCGTGCCGCAAACACGCCAAGATCCGGCCGATCGCACACCGCAACGCGGAATTCTCCAGTGGAAAGATCCAGCCACCCAAACCCTCCTTTCCCGCGGATCTCCGACCAGGCGGCGAGGAAGTTGTTGCGGCGTGAATCGAGCAACGAGTCCTCCGTAAGGGTTCCCGGCGTGATCACCCGGACCACATCCCGCCGAACGACGGATTTGCTGCCTCGCTTGCGGGCTTCTTCGGGGTCCTCGGTCTGTTCGCAGACCACCACGCGCTGCCCGGAGCGAATGAGTTCATGCAAATAGGATTCGGCGCTGTGAACCGGCACCCCGCACATCGGAATGTCCTCTCCGAGATGCTTGCCCCGGGTGGTCAGCGCAATGTTCAGTATTGAGGAGGCCTGGATCGCGTCGTCGAAAAAGAGCTCATAGAAGTCCCCCATCCGGTAGAACAGAAGGCCTTCGGCATGCCGGTTCTTGATCGACCAGTATTGCCGCATCATGGGGGTGTCGGCGATCACAGCCATCGTTCCGCCCTGTCGCGCCATCTCCCGGGCGACTAGCGGCGTTCGCCCGTCAGCGCCCTGTCCAGCACCGCCCCATAGAGCCGCGCCAGCAACTCGATATCCGCAACCGGCACGCGCTCATCGGTCTCGTGCATTCTCCTGCCCACGAGACCCAACTCCAGGACCGGACAAAGCTCCTTGACAAAGCGCGCGTCCGAAGTCCCTCCAGTCGTGGAAAGATCCGGATCGATTCCGGCGATCTCGCGCGCGGCCGCGGCGGCGGTCTCCACCATCGGTCCCGGCGGCACCAGAAACGCCTCCGCGGACGCCAGGGTTTCCAGCGAGAACTCGATCCCACTCGAAGCTTCGACCTTCTCAATTCGTTCCCGAAGCAGCGCCTCCAGGCCCGAAGTGCTGTGAAGATCGTTGAACCGGAGACTCACCAGCGCCCGCGTGGTGGCCGGAATCACATTCGATGCTGGATTTCCCGTTTCGATCGAGGTCACCGTCAGCGTCGACGGCTGAAACTCCGCAGTACCGCTGTCCAGTTCGATTGCCGAAAGGTCCACCGCCAGTCGCGCCATTTCGGGCACCGGGTTGCGGGCGCGTTCCGGATAGGCGCTATGCCCGGCCTGGCCGGTCGCCAAGATCCGGAAGCTCGCCGAGCCGCGCCGGCCGATCTTGATGGTATCGCCGACTCGCTCTTTCGAAGTCGGCTCCCCGACGATGGCGCCGTCCAACGTTTCGCCATTCGCTTGCATCCAGTCCACGATCGCCCGGGTTCCATCCGTTGCGAGCCCTTCCTCGTCTCCCGTAATCAGGAGTGCGATCGATCCCGCCGCCGTGCCCGAACGCAGTTTCCGGTTGGCCGCGGCAACGAACGCCGCCACGCCGGATTTCATGTCGACGGACCCGCGGCCCCAGAGAAAGCCGTCGCGAATCTCGCCTCCGAACGGATCCGCACTCCAGAGTTCCCGGTCGCCCACCGGAACGACATCGGTATGACCCGCAAACCCGATGGAGGGCGACCCGCTGCCGGCGCGCGCGAAGAGGTTCGGCACGTCGTTCCGGTCAACCCTCCAGCACCGGAAACCCTCGGCTTCCAGGATTCCGGCAAGCAGTTCCAGCGCGCCGCCCTCTTCCGGCGTCACGGACGGACACCGGACCAGCGCCGCCGTCAGCGCAACGGCGTCAGTCGCGGAGGAGGTCATTGATCGAAGTCTTGGACCGGGTCCGGGCGTCCACCTGCTTGACGATCACCGCGCAGTAGAGTCCGGGTCCCGGCGTTCCGTCCGGCAACGGCTTTCCCGGCAGGGTTCCCGGAACCACCACGGAATACGCCGGAATGCTTCCAATGCGGACTTCGCCGGTGGCGCGATCGACGATTTTGGTCGAGGCGCCGACATAGACGCCCATCGAGATCACCGATCCCCGCCCGACCCGCACGCCTTCCGCGACTTCCGCCCGCGCTCCGACGAAGCACTCGTCCTCGATGATCACCGGGTCGGACTGCAACGGCTCGAGCACGCCTGCGATTCCCGCCCCTCCCGAAATGTGGCAACCGCTTCCGACCTGGGCGCAGGAACCCACCGTGGCCCAGGTGTCGATCATCGTTCCCTCGCCGACATAGGCGCCGACATTCACGAAACAGGGCATCAGAATCACGTTGGGAGCAACATAGGCGGAATGGCGCACAATGCTTCCGGGAACCGCGCGGAAACCCGCCGAACGGAACCGCTCCCCATCCCAGCCCTCGAATTTTGACGGAACCTTGTCCCACCAGCTTCCACCGCCCGAACCGCCGGAGACGCATTCCGAATCGTTCAGCCGGAAAGAAAGGAGAACCGCTTTCTTCAGCCATTGATTTGTCGTCCAGGCGCCTTCACCATCGGGCGACGCCACGCGCTCCTCTCCGGAGTCCAGGAGTTCCAGCGCGGCTTCGATCGCTTCGCGATACGCCCCCTTCGTTTGCGGGCTGAGCGTATTGCGCTTTTCCCACGCCTCGTCGACAGTATTCATGAGCGATTCATTCATATCCGGTCTCCGCATCCGCCGGTCGCAGAAAGGCGCATCCTAGCGCAATGGGCCGTCTTGCGCGTATGGTCGCCTCTGGCCGGCCCGTTTCGCCGTCCCGCAAGCCGGTCGAGGCGGAATTGAGAAGGAGTCACCCATGCCACGCAAACGCATTTCCAGCGGTTCCACGTTCGAAGAGAACGCCGGTTATGCGCGCGTCGTTGCCGATCCCCCCTGGGTGTTCGTATCGGGCACCACGGGATTCGACTATTCGAACATGACCATTTCCGAATGCGCGGCGGAACAGACCGAGCAATGCTTTTGGAACATCATCGACGCCCTGGAACGTGCCGGTTCATCGCTGGAGGAAATCGTGCGCATCCGGGTTTACGTCGTGAACCAGGAAGAGTTCCCGGAAATCGCCGAAATCATCGGGCGGCATTGCCGGAGCATCCGGCCCGCCAACACGACCGTCGTCTGCGACCTCATTGATCCACGCATGAAAGTGGAGATCGAAGTCACCGCGCTCGCCGAATCCCGCTAGCCGCCGCGCGCCGCCTTCCGTGACCCGGTCCGCTCCCCAGATTCCGGCGACCGTGCCCGCCGCCGCCGGCGCCATTGCCCGGCTCGCATGGCCGACGATGCTCAGCCGCTCCGGCATACTGATCATGGGGTTTGTGGATATCGTGATGGTGGGACGCTACGCCACGGACGAACTGGCTTACGCCGCGCTCGGTTACTCGCTCTTCATTCCTGCGCTCGTCACCGCCATCGGCCTGCAGTTCGGCGCGATGCCCGCCGTCGCCCGGGCTTATGGCACGGGAAACTACCGCCAGTGCGGAATCGAATTGCGGCGCGGACTGCCGTGGGCGCTGATCACGGGCACCGTGGCGGGAGGGGTGGTGGCGCTGAGCGAAATCTGGCTGCTGTGGATCGGTCACGATCCGCAGCTGGCGGCGGAAGCCGGCGCGGTGGCCATCGCGGTTTCGTTCGGCGTGCCGGTGCAAATCGTCTATGTCGTCTGTTCGATCTATCTTGAGGCGACGCGCCGCCCGATCCCGGGGATGATATTCATGTTCGTGGCCAATATCCTCAATGTTGGCCTGAACTGGGTGCTGATCTATGGCCATCTTGGCTTTCCCGAGCTTGGCGCGGTCGGCTCCGCAATCGGCACTTCCGTCATTCGCGTATTCATGCTGCTCCTGATGCTTGCATACATCTATTCGCGTGCGAACGCCCGCGCCTACGGGCTCCTGGAGCGCGCCGGCGCGTTTTGGGGCGAGGGCGGATGGAAGGGGGGCCGGGAAATGCGCCGAATCGGTTTCGCGGCGGCATTCAGCCACCTCGTGGAGACCGGCGCCTTCTCCGTCGTGCTGCAGTTCGCCGGCTTCATGGGAACCGCGGCGGTCGCCGCGTATTCCATCGCCCACAACCTGACGGCGACGATCTTCATGCTTTCGCTCGGAATCGCCTCCGCGACGGCGGTTCTTGTGGGCAATGCCCACGGCCAGGAGGACCGCAGGGGGGTCACCCTCTGCGGATGGACGGGCATCATCGGAAGCATCCTGGTGATGGCGGTTTGCGGCATCGGAATTGTTCTGGGTCAGTCACCGCTTGCCGGACTCTATACCGACGACCCGGTGCTGTACGCCCGAACGCTCCCGCTCCTGCTCCTGGTCGCGGTGGTCGGCCTCGCGGACGGAAGCCAGGTCGTCGCCTCGCAAGCCGTCCGCGGCCTCGGCGACTCCTGGACGGCCACCCGCATGCATGTGGTCGCATGGATTTTCATCTGCATTCCCGCTGCGTGGATTCTGGGCTTCACGGCAGATCTCGAAGAGAGAGGCCTGATTATCGCCGGCGGCATCGGCGCATTGGCTTCGCTGGCGCTGATGTGCTACCGGTTTTCTGCGCTGGTGCGGCTACTGCTCGGGTACGCCCCCGCCCGCAGCCTGTCGGGCCACGCCTGATGGCCGTCAAGAAACCGAAGCCATCCCGCATGCGGCAGAACCTGGGCTACGCCTCGGAAGCGCTGTTGTTCGCTTGCCTCCGGGTTGCCTTCTCGGCAATGACCGCCGACGCCGCTTCCCGGTCGGCCTACCGGTTCGGGCGCCTCATCGCGCCGGTGCTGACGGATTTGAAGGTGGCCGAACGGAACATTGAGATCGGCATGCCGGAACTCAAGCAGGAGGCGCGAACCCGTCTCGCCCGTGTCAATGCCGGAAACCTGGCGCGCACCCTCATCGAATACCTGCACGTAAACACCCTTCTTCGCGAACCGAATCGGCTCAGGATCGAGGGCGCCGAACATGTCGAAAAAGCCGTCGCGGACGAGTCCGGAGCGGTGTACGCCACGGCGCATTTCGGCAACCCGGAAGTGTGCCGGATCGCCGTGCAACGCTTCGGCGAGGCCCCGGCGCTGGTCTACCGTCCTCCGAACAACCATTTTCTCCGCGCCACCATTGCCCAGATCGTTCGCCAGGTGGAAGCGCCGGTGTTCGCGAGCACCACCGCGCGCCGCCGCGACCTCCGTCAATTCGTGGGCGGCGGCAAGAGCGTCCTGATCCTCGCCGACCAGCGCCCGATCAAGGGGCCGCGGATCCCGTTCATGACGCGCCCGGCCCGGACCCACACCGGTCCCGCCTCGCTTTCGCGCCACGCGGGCGCACCCCTCATTCCGGTGCGCGCCAAGCGTCTCGAAGGTTCAAGCCTCTCCTTCGAAGTCCGCTTCGAATCCCCCATCAAGACCGGCCGATCGCTGGAGATGATGGAGTCGCTGAATGCGAGAATCGGCGAGTGGGTCCTGGAAGCGCCGGAGCAATGGCTCTGGCTCCATGAGCGCTGGCGCTAGCCGCAACGTCCCGAGCGCCACCGATTCAAGCCGCCGCCGCCAACTCCCGCAGCACGTAGTGGAGGACGCCCCCGTTTCGCATGTATTCGATCTCCGTGTCCGTATCGATCCGGCAAAGCAGCCGCACGGTGCGGACCGAACCGTCCGCATAGGTGAAGGACGCCTCGACCTCCTGGCGTGGCTGCAAGGATCCCGCGAGACCGGAAATCGCAACGGTTTCGTCGCCGGTGAGCCCGAGGCTTGCGCGTCCGGCCCCTCCCTGGAACTGCAGCGGCGCGACCCCCATGCCTACCAGGTTGGAACGATGGATGCGCTCAAAACTCTCCGCAATCACGGCGCGAACCCCGAGGAGGGCGGTTCCCTTCGCCGCCCAGTCCCGGGAAGAACCGGTGCCGTATTCACGGCCGGCGATTACCACAAGGGGCACGCCTTCCGCCTTGTACCGCATGGCGGCGTCGTAGACGGGCAGTTCTTCCCCGCTCCCCGCGTGCCGAGTGAATCCGCCCTCCACGCCGCTCAGAATTTCGTTTCGGATGCGGATGTTCGCGAAGGTGCCCCGCATCATGACCTGGTGGTTGCCCCGACGGGACCCGTAGGAATTGAACTCGCGGGGCGTCACTTGGCAGTCCTGGAGGAAGGAGCCTGCCGGGCTGTCCGCCTTGATCGCGCCCGCGGGGGAGATGTGATCGGTGGTGATCGAATCGCCCAGCAGCGCCAGGATCCGCGCGTTCTCGATATCGGAGATCGTGCCGGCCTCGGAACTCATGCTCTCGAAGTAAGGCGGATTTTGCACATAGGTCGATGCCGAGGGCCAGGCATAGGTGAGTCCGGAACCCGCCTCGATTTCCTTCCAGGCCTCGTCGCCCGCAAACACGTCGCCGTATTTTGCGAGGAACGCTTCCCGGGTCACCGTCGCGTTGACGATCTCGGCGACTTCCTTCTGGCTTGGCCAGATGTCCCGGAGGTAGACGGGATTGCCGTCCGCGTCCGTTCCCAGCGGATCGCTCGAGAATTCCGTCCGCATGGTTCCGGCAATGGCGTAGGCGACCACGAGCGGCGGGGAAGCAAGGTAATTCGCCTTCACGAGGGCGTTGACGCGGCCTTCGAAGTTACGGTTGCCGGATAGCACCGAGCAGACGACCAGGTTTCCGTCGATCACCGCATCCGCGACCGGCCCGGGCAGGGGACCCGAATTCCCGATGCAGGTCGTGCAGCCGTAGCCCACGAGATGGAAGCCCAGCGCATCCAGGTCCTCCTGCAGGCCGGAGGCGTTCAGATATTCCGAAACCACCTTGGAGCCGGGCGCGAGCGAGGTTTTCACCCAGGGTTTGCGGACAAGTCCAAGCTCCCGGGCGCGACGCGCGACGAGGCCGGCGGCGACAAGCACGTACGGGTTCGAGGTGTTGGTGCAGGAGGTGATGGCGGCGATCACCACGTCTCCGTGAGTCAGGGTCTCCGCGCTTTCGGCAATGGGGATGTCCGGCGAGTCGGCCACATCGAACTCCTCCCGTAGCGCGAAATCGAAGGCCGCCCCGGCGCCGGAAACGCGCACCCGGTCCTGCGGGCGCTTTGGTCCCGCCAGCGAATGTTCGACCGATTCGAGATCCAGCGACAACGTGTCCGTGTAAACGGTTTCCGTTTCGCTCCCGCGCCACATGCCGTTTTCCTTGGCGTAGGCCTCCACCAGCGAAATGACCTCATTCGACCGGCCCGTCATGCGCAGGTACCGCAGGGTTTCCGCGTCCACGGGGAAAAATCCGCAGGTGGCGCCGTATTCCGGGGCCATGTTGGCGATGGTCGCGCGGTCTGCGAGCGGGAGTGCGTCGAGCCCCGGCCCATGGAATTCCACAAACTTCCCGACCACCCCTTTCGCTCGAAGCATCTCCGTCACGGTGAGCACCAGGTCGGTTGCCATGACGCCCTCCCGGAGCCGGCCTTCGAACCGGACTCCGACCACCTCCGGAATCAGCATGGAAATCGGCTGACCGAGCATCGCCGCTTCTGCCTCGATTCCGCCGACTCCCCATCCCAGCACCGCGAGGCCATTCACCATCGTCGTATGGCTGTCGGTACCAACCAGCGTGTCCGGATAGGCGATCGGGACGCCGTCCTCGCCGGTCTCGCTCCAGACGGTTCGGGCCAGGTATTCGAGGTTGACCTGATGGCAGATCCCGGTTCCCGGCGGCACCACGCGAAAATTGCGGAACGCTCCCTGGCCCCATTTCAGGAAACGGTAGCGTTCGCCGTTTCGCTCGTATTCACGCGCAACGTTCCGCTGGAATGCGCGCGGCGTGCCGAACTCGTCCACCATCACCGAATGGTCGATGACCAGGTCGACCGGCACGAGCGGGTTGATGCGTTCCGGCTCTCCGCCAAGGGCGTTCATCGCATCACGCATGGCGGCGAGATCCACCACTGCGGGAACGCCGGTAAAATCCTGCATCAGGATCCGCGCCGGCCGATAGGCGATTTCGACCGCAGCCCGGCCCCCGGCTTCGAGCCAGTCTGCAAACGCCCGGATGTCGTCGGGCATGACCGTGGTTCCATCGAGATGGCGCAGCAGGTTTTCCAGCACTACCTTGAGCGATGCCGGCAGACGCCCGAAGCATCCGTAGCCCGCCTGTTCCGCGGCTTCCAGCGAGTAATAGCCGTAAGCGGATCCGTCCGCTTCCAGCATGCGGCGCGTTACTTGACTGTCTTTTCCGGTTGCAAGCGACACAATAGCCTCCTCTTATGGGTTTTTGACTGGTCTTGGGGGTTCTCGATCGATGAGAGCCGGCATGATAGCAGACTCGCTGGGTCTTTCGCTCCGGGGGATTGCCTGCCGGCGCGCAGGCCTGCCCGTATTCTCCGGTATCAGCCTTGAATTGCGGGCCGGTAGCATCGCGCATGTCCGCGGTCCGAACGGATCGGGAAAGTCCTCCTTCCTGGCGGTCATCGCCGGACTAATTCCGCTTTCCGAGGGCGAGGGGAATTACGGAGAGGTTCCGCTTTCTTCCGGTGGCATCGCCGAATGCGTCGCCTATGCGGGCCACCTCGACGCCCTGAAACCCGCTCTCACCCTCCGGCAGAACCTGGAGGCGTGGACGCGAATCTTGGGCGGACAGGCCGGGTACACCGATACGGCTCTCAACCTGTTCGCGCTCGGAGAACGGGCGGATGTCCCGGCAGGACTCTGTTCGGCCGGCGAACGGCGCCGGGCCGCCCTCGCCCGGATGCTCGCATCCGGGCGGCCGCTCTGGCTCCTGGACGAGCCCACCGCTTCCCTGGACACGAAGGCCTGCGCATGCCTTTCGGACGCCCTCGCCGAGCATGTGTCGATGGGCGGTTGCGCCGTGATCGCCCTTCATGGTCAACTTCAACCGGAACCTTCGAACACCATCTGGATGGACCGGCACGCGCCGGATCGCTCCAGGGACGGGCCGTTCCCTGCCGGAAACGGTATATGAGCGCGTTCACCGCGATCATCATGCGGGATCTCTCCGTCGCGCGGCTCGGCGGCGGCGCGGGCGTGCCGCTCGCGTTCTACGTGTTGATCGCGATTCTCCTTCCCTTCGGAATCGGGGCGGATGCCGATCTCCTGCCAATCGTTTCCGCCGGTTCGATCTGGATCGGCGCGCTCCTCGCCAGCCTGCTGTCGCTCGACCGCCTGTTCCGCGCCGACCTGGAAGACGGATCGCTGGATGTGCTTCGGACCGCGCCCCTGCCGCTCGAATTGATCGTGCTGGCGAAATGCGCCGCCAGCTGGATCACGACGGGTGCGCCGCTGACGATTGCCGCGCCGGTGCTGGGGATTTTGCACGGAACGTCTCCTTCGAGTTGGGGCGCCCTGGTGCTCTCTCTCGCTGTCGGAACGCCCGCGCTGGCGCTGCTCGGCGCGGTGGGCGCCGCGCTTTCGGCGGGTTTGCGCTCGCCCGGACTCCTGGTGCCCTTGCTGGTGATTCCGATTTCCGTGCCGGTGCTGGTTTTCGGCGCCGCGGCCGCCAGCGGGCTCTCGACGAGCGCGTTTCTGTTCACGGCGGCGATATCTTTCGGGGCTCTGGCGCTCGCTCCCCTTGCGGCTGCCGCGGCGCTACGGCACGGTTCGGGATAGGTTGGCGTCATGCGCCACCCGCCAGACCGTTCGCGACCGGAGCCCGGAATTCGGCGATGCCCGATGGCTTCGGCAGCTTTCCATGTTTCGGATCCCGCTACGCCGTTCCCGTCGCTGCCTCGCAAATCGACGCCGCGCAACCGATATAATCCGCAGGACAAATCGGGCATAGTTTGAACCATGCATGTACTTGCCAATCCCCATCGGTTCCTGAAGCTGTCCGCGCCGGTGGTGCCTGCGGCCTTCGCGGTAACCGTGGTGGCTGGAATTACGGGTGCGGTTTGGGGACTGTTTCTCTCTCCGCCGGACTACCAGCACGGCGACACCGTCCGCATCATGTATGTCCATGTGCCGAGCGCGTGGATGGCGTTGTTCGCCTACGGGGCGATGACGGTTGCAAGCATCGCCAATCTCGTCTGGCGGCATCCGGTCGCCGGCCTCGCGGCGAAGGCCGCCGCGGGACCGGGCCTGGCGTTTACCGGGATTGCGCTGCTCACTGGCTCAATCTGGGGCAAACCCATGTGGGGAGCATGGTGGGTCTGGGGAGACGCCCGGCTGACCTCCATGCTGGTGCTCTTTTTTATCTATTTGGGATATCTCGTGCTCTGGCGCGCGCTCGGCGACCCGATGCGCGCCATGCGTCCCGCTGCAATTCTATGCCTGGTCGGAGCGATCGATCTGCCCATCGTCAAGTTCTCGGTGGACTGGTGGAGCACGCTTCACCAGCCCGCGAGTGTCATTCGAATTGGCGGCCCCACCATTCATCCGAGCCTGCTCGGACCGCTCCTGGTCATGGCGATCGCGTTCATGGCGCTGTTTCTCGGGGTCTGGCTAATGGCAACACGAACCGAAATCCGCCGTGTCCGCATTCGAGCGCTTCGAACCTCCGGCGAACGGCTGGCGCGCGCTCGATGATCGCCTCCGTTCTCTGGATGGACGGCTACGGTCCATTCGTATGGTCCGCCTGGGCGATTGCCCTCGCCGGACTGGCGATCATGTTCACGGTTCTCTTTGCCGACAACGAACGAACCCGCCGCGAACTCGATGCCATTTCCCGGCGGGAGAAGGAAACCCGGAGCAATCCGTAACGCTGCCTCCTCGCGGATAGCAAGCGCGTGCGCGTCAATGTGCCCGTGGGTCGGACGAAAACGGCTTCGTCGTCAATGAGGTTGCCGATCGGAAGACGAAAGCTGCGCAGGTGGCAACGTCGATGCCGCTTCACAACACTCCGTTTGTCGAAGGCACGCCCTATTCTCGCCTACAAGAATTGAGCATTTTTTAGCGTGACGATCGCGTTGCCGCAGGGCGTCAATCAGAGACTCTTCTTGGTTCGGTAGATTTGCGCGGTTGTTTTCTTGCCGGGTTGCGTGTCTCTGGCGCGGTGCCAAGATATTGGCTTTTCCGAGACAGGAAACACCAATGCCAGGGAAGCATATCAAACGGAGACACGAGGCGACGCCGGTTCAGGACGCATACGCGCGTTGCAGAAAACGGAAGAGGCGATCAAACTCGCCCACGCCAAGCGGCGCCGGAAGGAAAGCAAGTCGGGCAAGAAACTCAGACCGGAAACCCGGGAGTATGCGAAATACGTCATTCTGTTCACGACCCTTCCGGATTTCGCGGTCGATGCCAGGTGCAACTCGTTCTCAAGCGGTTCAAATCGCGTTCCGGTCTGGAGCACCAGCCGAAATACGACAACGCAAGCGCCAGGGCGCGGCTGTTCGGAAAGCTGGTTACCGCGCGCTGCTGGCGGAGGAATTGATCCGTCACGCCAGCGCCGTTTTCCCTCGGGGATACCACATGGGGGAACCGTCGGACACGCAACGCGTGGCGTGACTTCAGATTCATCTTCAATCAGGTGTCGCGGACCATCAAGCCGCCCCTGGCGCTCAAGGAAATGATCGGCAAGTGGAATTGGATTTCCAAGTCCCTGGCGGAACCGCTACGCACACGCAAAACCCAAGTCGAGCGATAATTAAACGAAGTCTGTAAAACAAGTTAGCGCTTATCGGGTCCTGCCCACCTCCCGCCGCAACCTTTTAACCAATTCCTCAAACAGCGGATACCCGGCATTTGCGGTGCGATACATGATTCCAGTTTGAAACTTCCACGGGCTGTGACCTGCTGGCAGAGGCGACACGTCAAACAAGGTTGCAATTGTTTGGAGCGGAGCGGGCAGACAAGTGATCATGTGCGTAGTTCTGAGCGTCTCCATTACGCCGGATACGGAGTCTGATGTCAGGATCGTGCGGGGTTGGCCCAAACCTTTCAATGCGAAATAAGCGCTAACTCGCTTGTTCAGTTCGGGATCGGACCGAAAAACCGCCCAAGGGAAACTGCACAATTGCTCTGCGGTCACTTCGGCCTGATCGTGCAGTGGATGGCTCTTATGCGCAAAAAACGCCGTCGCGATTTCGGCAATTCGCTCGTATACAAAGTCCTCGGCGAGTTTTTCGCCGCTCGCGACAATCGAATCCAGCGCGCCCAAGCCGACATCTATCTCGCCGCTCGCGAACAGAGCGGGAAATTGCGAACCGGAACTGCGCAGGACGATGAAACTTGAATTCGGCCAGCTCTGCTGAATTTCAGAAACGATCCTTGGAAGCAGAAGCGACGACCAGATCGATCCGGCAGCGATGGTCAATTCGCACCCCTGGCCGTTCAGCATTTCCTCGGTTTCCCGTTCGATGAAATTGCACTCAGCTTCGATGCGCTTCGCGCGGACGTGTAGCGCTTCGCCGAAACTGGTCAAGGATACGCCTTTCCTCGATCTCTCGAACAGCGGAACGCCGAGCGTCCGCTCAAGTTGTTGAATGCTCTTGGTCAGCCCGGTCTGCGATATCGACTCCGCTTTTGCCGCCTTGTGAAAATTGCCGGTCTGGCTGGCCCTCAGAAAGTGCCTGAGCATGCGGAAGGAGCGAATTTCCATGTGAACTATTCCTCATCAATCGATAACAAAATTTCAATTGTATTTCATCGATACGAGATTTATCGTTTCTTGCAAGCATCTGGTGTTGGCTTTGCCGGTCGAAAGGCAACATGAAAATCATACTACGCTCCATTCCGATCCGGACCTGGATTACAAGTGGATTGCTGTTCTTGTTCGGTTTGTTGGTTTTCTTCAGCGCGCAATCGTACGACATCGGATCCCTGCGCACGATGGGGCCAGGCTACTTTCCAACGTTGCTGGGCGGTGCGCTTTGCACGTTTTCCCTGCTGATCCTGATCGAAGATGTTGCCACACCACGCCTCGGACGAGTCTTGTCATCGCCGCTTTCCTGGCGCAGCGTGATATCCGTCTGCGGCCCCCTCGGCGGTATCCTGGCATTTGCGCTGACCATAAAGTCAGCGGGCTTCGTTCCGGCCACGCTGCTCTGCGCGTCGCTTGCGGGCCTGGGGCATCCCATGAACCGCATGTTCGAGATCGCGATTATTTCGGTCCTGATCTCGGCATTCTCCACAGCTGTATTTGTCTTTGCGCTTGGAATCCCCGTCAGGCTTTTCGTTTTCTGATGGATGTGATTTCCAACATCGCGTTGGGTTTCGGGTCGGCCCTTACACCGATCAAGCTGTCTTACTGCTTCTTCGGCGTTTTCATGGGCATGTTCATGGGAGTGCTGCCGGGAGTCGGCGCGATGGCGACCATTTCGATGCTGCTGCCGATCACTTTTTATGTAGAGCCTGGCGTGGGACTAATCATGCTGGCGGGAATTTACTACGGTGCGCAGTATGGCGGATCGATCGCATCAATCCTGCTAAACCTTCCGGGCACACCGTCATCGGCAGTAATCTGTCTCGACGGCTACCCGATGGCGCAGCAGAACCGGGCCGGGCCGGCCATTTTCTTGACAACGATCGCATCGTTCGGCGGAAGCCTGATCGCCATCGCTCTTCTTGTCACTGTAGCGCCGCTAGCCGCCCAGTTGGCATTGAAGTTCGGCGCGGCGGAGTATTTTTCACTCATGGTTCTTGGCCTGATTTCCGCCGCTTCGCTTGCGCAACACGGCATTGCGCGAGGGTTGTCAATGGTATGTGTCGGTCTCATATTCGGCATTGTCGGATCCGACATTGTTTCGGGAACATTTCGCTTCACGTTCGGATTACTGGATCTTGCCGACGGACTCAGCATTATCGCCATGGCGATGGGACTGTTCGGAGTATCCGAAATCATCGGCAATCTTGTCGATGGAGCGAAGCGCAAGGCCATCACGCAAAAGCTGACATTTCGAGACCTTACACCGACGCGAAGCGACATGGCCGAGATGCCGGGACCGATGGCGCGCGGCGGACTGATCGGTGCGTTGCTCGGTATTCTGCCGGGCACGGGCGCATCCATTGCGTCATTTGTTTCATATGGATTTGAGAAGCGCATTTCGTCGACTCCCGAGAAGTTCGGCAAGGGCCATATTCCGGGAATTGTCGCCCCGGAGGCAGCCAACAACTCCGCTGCGCAGTCGGCTTTCATACCCACGTTGACGCTCGGGGTACCCGGAGACGCAGTGATGGCGCTGATGATGAGCGCCCTGATCATCCATGGGATACAGCCGGGACCGCTGGTAATTCACGATCACCCCGAGCTCTTTTGGGGATTGGTCGCAAGTTTCTTGATTGGCAACGTTATTCTGCTGATCCTCAACTTGCCTCTCATTCGGGTGTGGGTAAGCCTGCTTCTTATTCCGTATCGCATGCTTTTTCCGATCATCATCGTTCTTATTTGCGTTGGTGTGTACGCGGTCGGCAACAGCGCTTTCGACGTGCTCGTAATAATCTTCTTCGCGATTCTTGGATTCGGAATGAAACTGTTGCGGCTTGAGCCGGCACCCTTGGTGCTTGGATTTGTGCTTGGGCCTCTGCTCGAAGAGAATTTCCGGCGCTCATTGATTCTGTCCCGCGGCGACCTGACAACATTTATTGAGCGTCCGGCAAGCGCGGGCCTTTTGCTTGCCAGTGCCGCAATCATCCTGTTCTCCCTGCGCGGGCAACGCCGCGCAACGGAGAAAAACGCAGACCGACCGAAGGTTTCCGGTGACTTCTGACCGTCCGAATTTCCTTTTGATAACGACTGACCAGCATCGGGCGGACTACTTAGGGTGCTATGGCGCAAAGTTCCTGTCCACGCCGAATATCGACAGGTTGGCCGGACAGGGGACGCGATATGAAAACGCGTATGTCGCCTCCCCGGTCTGCATGCCGAACCGCGCAAGCATTGCAACCGGACGCATGCCTTCGCTGCATGGCGTCCGGCACAATGGGCTCAATCTGAAAATCGGATCGTTAACGTTTGCCGATCTACTGCGCAAAGCGGGATGGCGCACGTCCTTATCCGGCAAGGCCCACTTTCAGTGCGTCACTCGAAATCCAGCTGTGATGCGCGAAAAATTCGGCGCGGGGCACGTCTTGGAGGCCGTCGGAAATTCGGGAGACCGCTACGACCAAGAGTCCGGGCCCTTTTGGCGCGACGGGCGAATTCAAGCTCTCGACGAGCCTTACTACGGTTTTGAGCAGGTCGATCTTGCGGTTGGGCACGGCGATTGCGTAGTCGGCGATTACGTTCGTTGGGTTGAAGCGCAAGGGGGCGATCTGAATCGGCTTGCCGGTCGGGAGAATGCGTTGCCCGGCGCTCCGTCACCGACACCCCAGGCATGGCGGACTGCCGTACCCGAGGAGCTTTATCCAACCCGTTATGTCGAATCGAAGACGATCGAACGCTTGCGCGAATACGCGGACTCGGATTCCAAGTTCTGCCACTGGATGAGTTTTTGCGACCCGCACCACCCATTCACGCCACCTGGCAAGTATTGGGATATGTACCATCCGGAGGATGTCGAAATTCCGCCTTCGTTTCGCGTGCCAGACAATTCATTCTCCAACGCGCTTCGGGAACAGCGCCAAAGCGGCTGTGCCGATTTGAATGGCACGTCAGCTATCGCCGTGAACGAGGATGAACTGCGGTCTGCAATCGCCCTGACTTACGGCATGATCGCCATGATAGACGACTCTGTAGGACGCGTTCTCGATCAACTGAATTCACTCGGATTGGCGTCCAACACGATTGTCGTGTTCACGTCGGACCATGGCGACCTAATGGGTGAGCTCGGTTTGATTTTCAAGGGGCCTTACCATTACCGCGGCTTGATCAGAACTCCGCTGATCTGGTTTGATCCACGTCGACCGAAAGCGTCGGTCAGCCGGAATCCCGTGAGCGCCATAGATATTTCCGCGACCATTTTGGAATCAGCCGCCGTCGCGCCATTCAATGGTTTTCAAGGGATTCCGTTTAGGGACGGAAAAGGACGGGATTGCGCGAACCGCGATTGCATTCTGATCGAGGACGAAATCCAGTCAAACATGCCCGGCAGGCAGACGCGCGGGCGCGCAAGAACCCTGCTGTCCGGCGACTGGCGCCTCACAATTTACGACGGCATCGCCGACGGGGCGCTTTTCAATTTGAAGGACGATCCGGGCGAACTCCACAACCTTTGGGGTGACCAAAGATATGCGGACGGGCGTTCTTTTCTAGTCGAAGAACTTCTGCGCCAGATGATTGCACACGCTGAAACATCCCCACTGCCGCAATTCGCGGCTTGAAGATCAACAACTGCTGACAACTATGGAGGAAAAAAGATGAAACTTCTCAATATCCAAACAGGATTGTTTTTCAGTGCCGCAGCGGCGCTTGGAATGATGTTCAGCCCCGCGATGGCTGAGTACCCCGAACGCGCCGTCACAATCGTCGTAGGTTCGGTTCCCGGATCCGGTCCGGATGTACTTGCGCGTTCCATGGCGGAGGAATTCGGCGACGCCCTTGGACAACCGGTCGTGATCGAAAACATGCCTGGAGCGGCCGGAAATGTGGCAGCGGCCGCGGTTTCGCGCGGTGAACCCGATGGATACAGAATATTCATAGGGACGATCAACATGGCCATCGCGACCTGGCTCCCGAAAGAACCACCCTTCGATCCGGCCACGGACTTTGCAATTGTCGGGCGCGTCGCGTCGATCCCCAATGTCGTTGTGATCACGCCAAATCTGGGCCCCAAGACGATTGAAGAGTTTGTTGATCTTGCCAAGTCGAAGCCTGGCGATCTGAATTATTCAAGCCCCGGCGTCGGATCGCTCCAGCATATGGGCACCGATGAAATGGCGAAAATCAACGGCCTGGAGCTGGTTCATGTGCCCTACAAGGGCGGCAAGGCTTCGACCACGGCGGTTATGGCCGGGGAGGTCGAGATGTTCATGGCCGGCATGCCGCCGGCAATTCCGCAAATCAAAGCCGGAAATCTGATTGCCCTTGCGGTAAGCAGCGCGGAAGAGTTCCCTTTACTGCCTGGAGTTCCGACCCTTTCGGCAACAGTCATGCCCGGCTATTCTGCGGAAGCATGGTACGGTCTGTTCTTGGCGAAGGGGACCCCGGCAGAGATTGTTGATATCGTCAACTCCGCCGCCAACAAGGCGCTGTCCGATCCAGCGGTCATTGAGAGATTTGCGAACGCGGGCGCAGCGGTGCAGACCGGTACGCCCGCCGAATTTGCAGCTTTTGTTGCCGAAGAATCGGCTCGCTGGAAAAAGAACCTTGAGGATCTGGGTCTGGCAGGCACGCGATGAAAATACGTTGCCAGGATGCATGACCATCCTGGCAACGCACATCTTGCCAAGGCAACAGCGCTTCCCGGCGTCCGATATCGTGGTGCGTACCCGGTAATCTGTCGGCGACGTGCCGAATTGCCCATGTCGGTCTAAATCTTTGTGCGCACCAGACCGCAACCCACCGCACAACCTCGCAGGCACCGCAGCCGACTTGCTTCTCGCCAAGCTTGCCTGATAACGTAGTCTTCGGCGGTCAAGTCGATCTCATGGCGAAATTGCAACAGCTGCCCACGGCCCGGCGACTGCCATCGCGCGGGCCGACCCCCTGCATGGAAAAAACATCTCGCGCTTGCCGGACGCCAAGCGCAACAAACCGCGTCCAGACTACTCGGAATCCCCCTGCTCGGAACGCAGCCTGCCGGGAAAAGAAGTCCACCAATCCCGTGCCGGATTATTCCGTGCCCACTCCAATCCGTGTCCGAAATAGTCCGGTACAAACGGACCTGCTACTGGCGAAAGAATCTGGGAAACAACAGGCCGTCGGTAGCCAAGGTAATGATGCCGATCGACCAATCCATTCCAGGCCTCGATGTCCGCCGCTTCCCTCGCCAACCGCAGCGAAAGCGTCGCCAACTCCTCCAGCCCGCACGCGATCGCCGCCTCCGGCGCCTTGCAACACCCCACTTATGTATATGGATTTCAGATCAGGTTTGTTCCTTTCAGTGCTTGATAGGTGAGTATTGCCCATTTCAGGCGTACGTAGCCTTGCCAGACTTTTTGGGTTCCCGGCAAGGGCTGCTGTCGTCGAGCGTGAAACCCAACGATCCCTGCGAGGTCGATCACGAAAGTGCGGATATCCGGCCGATGGCCTGGCGGCGCTCGCGCCCGGGGGCCGCCCTGCGCCTTGAGCAGGGCATCCAGGACGTCGATTTCCTCCTGGCTGACGACTTCGCCGGCCGGGGTGTCGGGCTTGTCGCGGGCCATGCGTTCGAGATCGAAGACATGGCAGGCGGTGATGGCGTCGAAGACGAGACACTTGCGCAGGTCGTCGGCATGGTCGAGCCGGCGATCCTCGATGCGGGTGCCGGTCTTCAACGCCTTGAAGAAAAGCTCGATGGTCCATCGCAGCACATACCAGCGGATGGCGGTCTTCGCGGTCTCCACAAGATTGCCAACCCCGGCGGCCTCCGCTTCAGGGCGGCTTTCGGCGCCGGCGCTGTCGAGGCCTTCGGTGGTGAGCAACAGCCAGTGCAGGGCGTTCTTCCTGTTGGGCGTTTCGGTTGCCGACACCGCGAGCATGCGGACCGGCGGCTGGCCTGCGGCGGCCTGCGGCCGCGCCAGCATCACTTCGGTGGCGCGGATGTCGATGTGCACGGTGCGCTTTTTGCGGGTGCGCTTGCCCCCGCACGCGGCCAGTTCCAGCGTCTGTGTCGCCAATCGCGGCTGCCCGGCGAGGTGCTCCCACAAATCCGCTTTCCGTCCGTCCTTGAGGATCACTTGCCGCTGCGCCGAACGGCTGGCGCGCACCAGCAGCCTGGCGCCGTCGGATGCCGCCTTGCCCAGCAGTTCCCAAAAATCACCCTCTCGATCGCAGATATTGACCACCCGCGTTCCGGGGCAGGCGGCGGCCAGTTCCTGGGCCCGGTCGAGGCCGCGCAACCAGCGGGCGCTCTCCTTGTCGTTGACATCCGGACCGACATCCATGCCGTCGGCGGTCTTGCCGCTGCGGAACGCCGCGTTCAATTCAAACAGGCCCAACGGGCGTCCGGCCAGGGTGACCGCAAGGCCGGTATGGGCGAGAATGCCGGAGGTTCCCTTGCCGCCGCCGCCCAGCCCGTCAAGGCCGCCAGTCGCCTCCAGCCCGTCATAATTGAGCGTGGTGGTGTCCTGGATGGCAAGAACCGTCGGTTCCAGCCGGCAACGCTCGACCAGCATCTCCCGGTGCGGCTCCAGGATGTGTTCCATGCTCACCTTCTCGTTCGACAGCAAGCGATAGGCCGCCTTCTGCTCCGCCCGGGCCGGAAAGATCACCGGAAGCGACTCGCCGAGATGCCGCAGCCACGCCCGGCCCATGCGCACAATCCGGTCCCGAATCCGGCCATCGGTATGGGTGCTGCGGCCATACTCCCGGCAGGCCCAATCCGTGTCTGCGTCCAGGTACTGGGAAGGAGCCGTGCCGATCGTCCGCTTCGGCGCCCGGCGCAACGCTTCGCGCCAGCCGGCCGACAGCGGCTTCATCCAGACGCTTCGTCTTACCCCCGGCGCCTCGCCGGCGCAATCCGGCCGCCGTCCCTCGGTGCGCTGCGGACAGCAGCGCCACCGCGCTGCCCGATAACAACGACCGGAATAGCCGGGGCTGATATAGGTGAAGGCCATCACCGGCCGCACCGCGTACGCCGCCTGCCAGTCTTCCGCCAACCGATCGCTCGCCATCCGCAACACCCGGGAAGCGAGGCCGTGCACCCGCACCCCCGGAAGAATCAGGAACCGGTGATTACAGACCACCCGCGGCAGGTTGGCGGCCCGCGCATCCGGCGACCAGCCGATGAAGGCGTCGCGCGCCTGCTGGTGCCAGCCCGCCGACGAAAACCCGATGCCGCCGAGGCAGCCATGCGTCGCCGACCGGATCCAATACCGCAACTGACCGCCCGGAGCCCGCGCCCAGCCCTGCGGATGATGCGTCGCCATCATCGACTCCCACCGCCGCCGGTCCGCATCTCCGCCCAACGCCTCCAGCGTCAGCTCGCCACAAGCCCGCAACGAACACCGAAGCGCAAGGTCCGGGAAATCCGTTGAAGGCGCCGGCCGCCGCGCGTCCGCCTCGAAATTCGGCGCCGACCGCGCCGCCGGCAAAGCCAGCCCAAGCTTCGACGCAAGAACCGGCAACGCCTTCGCCGCCGCCGAAACGCACAGCTGCCCGCAGCGATTGCGCCAGTCTTCATGCGCGCACAACGAACGCGTCAGAACATTCCGCGTGATACCCTGTTCCCGGAGCGCACCCTTCAGCCACTCGATGGTGGTGGAACGAAACTGATGAAGACCAACCTGCATACCCTCCATATAGATGAATCACATGGCTGATACAAGTACGGATCCTTGAAAGCTCCGGCGCCCCCCTCTCTTGCTCCGCCGGCGGCTTCTGCGGACTCCGGCGCATCGATTCCCGCTTCGCCGGAAGCGTCAGAATGCCCAGCTCCTCCAACTGCTCCAGCATCCGAAGGCAGGCCTGCACCCGGTAGTCGCCGTTCGGCGTGAACCAGCCCAGATGCTCGCAGATCGTAGATCCCAACTCCCGCCGGCTCAGCCCCGGAAACAGCGACACCGTCGTCTGGATGTCGGCAATCTGCCGGCGCCGCAGCCGCTTGCCGAAAAACGTCGTCGATTTCAGATTTTCGATCCGCGGATCCATCGCAGCCTTCCCGAACCACATCGATTCGCGCATACGATGCCAGAAACCGCGCAGTGACGCAAGCCGCCGCCGCGCCCTCCCCGAGGAACGGAAATTCTCCAAACAACTCAAAGCCTTATGGGAATGCCGGGCAAGTCCAGAAATTGCCTCTCAAAAGTCAATGCCATTGGGTGCCGCCCTGGGCGCACTGTTTAGGCTGGGATGGCCGGCGCGGCAATAGGTGGTGACGATCTCTGCTGACGGTCGGGCGACGAAGCTTGTTGGGTAAGGCAGCGGCCGATGTCGACCGGCAGAGGGAGGACGAGGCCCTCTGCCAGAGGAGGCTCCCGGGCGGTATCGGTGTGGGGGGCTGCCGACGCAGAATGCGGTTGAAGCGCACTTCAGGTAAAGGGGCGGGAGCACCAGGTGTCGGTAATGGTATCGGAAGGTTGAGCTCACAGTCTCTGCGTCGCTTCGCAGCGATCGCCGCAGCGGGCATGGGCTTTACCCGGAATGAAGGTACTGATATAGAATCTCGGAAAATAGAGTCCCAGTGGCAAGGATTAGTATCATTGGCGAAGACGGGCACTCAGCGTGATCAGGCGATCCATCTCCTTCAGGCGAAGGGGATTGCACGTTTGTCCGAATTCAAGAACACAGGGATCACCGCAGCCACGGTCAGCCGCATGGTGCACGCTGGTGACGTCATCCGCCTCGCGCGCGGACTCTACCAGCTGCCCGACGCGGCTCTTGACGCAAATCACAGCCTGGCTGAAGCCGCAAAACGCATACCGAAGGGTGTCGTCTGCCTGGTGTCGGCGCTTGCCTACCACGATCTGACCGATCAGCTCCCACGCACGGTCTGGATGGCTATCGGCACAAGAGACTGGATGCCGAAGGATGGAAGGCCGGCAATGCGGATCGTGCGGTTCACGGACGCGCTTCTTACGGACGATGTCATCACTGTGCATATCGAGAATGTTCCCGTGAAAGTCTTCGGCGTCGCCAAGACGATAGCCGACTGTTTCCGGCATCGTCGGACGGTTGGCCAGACGGTCGCACTGGAGGGCCTGCAGGAGGCACTCCGGCAGAGAAAGGTTACCCCGGCAGAGATCTCTCGGCATGCGGAGCGTGGTGGTGTGGCTACGGTGGTCCGCCCGTATCTCGAGGCGCTCACCGCCAATGCCTAGGGAGGTCAAGGACATCGGGGCCTCGGTTCGGGCCCGCCTCCTCGGGATCAGCAAGGAGAAAGGCCTGAATTTCGACTTGGTCCTGACGCACTATGCGATCGAGCGCCTGCTTTACCGGCTGGCGCAGTCCCGCCACGCCGACCAATGGCATTGACTTTTGAGAAGATTTTTCGGATATGCCCGGCATTCCCACAAGGCTTTGAGTTGTTTGGAGAAATTCCGTTCTGCGGGGAGGGCGCGGCGGCGGCTTGCGTCACTGCGCGGTTTCTGGCATCGTATGCGCGAATCGGTTTGATTCGGGAAGGCTGCGATGGATCCGCGGATCGAGAACCTGAAGTCGACGACGTTTTTCGGCAAGCGGCTGCGGCGCCGGCAGATTGCCGACATCCAGACGACGGTGTCGCTGTATCCGGGGCTGAGCCGGCGGGAGTTGGGATATACGATCTGCGAGCATCTGGGCTGGTTCACGCCGAACGGCGACTACCGGGTGCAGTCCTGCCTTCGGATGCTGGAGCAGTTGGAGGAGCTGGGCATTCTGAGTCTTCCGGCGAAGCGGGAATCGATGCGCCGGAGTCCGCAGAAGCCGCCGGCGGAGCAAGAGAGGGGGGCGCCGGAGGCGGCGATCGCGTGCGGGCTGCAGGAGTTGGCGCCGCTTTCGCTGCGGTTGGCGAGGGAAGCGGCGGACATCGAGGCCTGGAATGGGTTGGTCGATCGGCATCATTACCTTGGCTACCGACGGCCGTTCGGGCGCCACTTGCGGTACTTCCTGCTGGACGGGCAGGGCCGTCGGCTGGGCTGCCTTCTGTTCACGGCCGGCGCGACGCAACTGCCTTGCCGGGACGCGTGGATCGGCTGGGGGGAGCGGGAGCGGGCGAAGCGCCTGGAATGGGTCGTCTGTAACAGCAGGTTCTTGCTGTTTCCGTGGGTCCGGGTGAAGTGCCTGGCTTCGAAGGCGTTGTCGATGGCGCTGCGGCGGCTTGCGGAGGACTGGGCGGCGCAGCACGGCTACCGTCCGGTGCTGGTGGAGACCTTTATCGACCCGGAGCGGTTCGAGGGCACCTGCTACCGGGCGGCCAATTGGCGGCGCATCGGGCGCAGCAAGGGGCGCCCGGGCGAGGAGGCATCGGGGGGCAAGAACCGCAAGGAGGTGTACGTCTACCCGCTGGCGAAGCGCTGCCGGGAGGTGTTGCGGAACGGGCCGCCGCCGGCCCGCAAGCGCCGCCGGCCGCCGCCGGCCTTTGCGCCGGAGGATGCGTTTGTGCGGCTGTGGGGCAACATGATCGGAACGGTGGTCCGGGTCGCCAATGAGCACGACCGGCTCTGGCGGCAGCGCCGGCGGGTGCTCAACACGCTGCTGGTGACGCTGTTCGTGTTCCGGCTGGTGTTCTCGAAGGACCGACAGGGCTACGCGACCACCGTGGCCGAGCTTTGGGAGCAGTGCCGGATGATGGGGATCGCGTTGCCGCAGGCCACTCCGGTTGCGGCGTCGGCGATGTGCCGGGCGCGGGCCAAGCTGGACGAAGGCCTGTTCCGGCGCCTGCACGGCGAGATTCTGCGGGAGGCCGGCGCGGCCGATGGGGGCAAGCGTTGGAAGGGGCGCCGGATATTCGCGGTGGATGGCTCGAAGCTGAACCTGCCGCGGCAGTTGCGGGCGAATGGCTACCGGACGCCGTCCGCGCAAGCCTGGTATCCGCAGGGCCTGTTGAGCTGCCTGTACCAGTTGCGGGCGAAGATGCCGGTGGACTTCGACCTCCACGCCCACGGCAACGAGCGGGCGGCGGCGCTCGGCCACCTGCCGGCGCTGTCCGAAGGCGACGTCGTGGTTTATGACCGCGGCTACTATTCCTACGAACTGCTGCACGCGCATGCGGCGCGGGGCCTGCATCCGGTGTTCCGGTTGAAGGCGAAGGCCGGCAGCACCTTCGACGCGTTCCTTGCCAGCGACTGCGCCGACAGCGTGGCCGAGATTGCGCCGGGCCCGGACACCTTGCGCGCCTTGCGCACCAAATACCCGGGCGTCCGCTTCGGGCCGCTCCGCCTGCGGCTGGTCAAGTACACCGCCGGCGGCACCCGCTTCGCGCTGGCGACGACGCTGCTCGATGCGGAGACAACCCGCATCGAAGACCTCGCGGCCCTCTACCATGGAAGATGGGGCATCGAGGAGCTGTTCAAGATCAGCAAGGGCGCCCTGAGCGTCGAGGACTTCCACGGCCAAAGCGAGCGCGCGGTGAAACAGGAACTGTTCGCGCACTTCATCCTGATCACCTTGACCCGGCTGTTCGCCAACCACGGCGAAGACTGGATGAACCGCGGCCGCCAAGGCGGCCCGAAACCGGCGATGGCCGCCAACTTCAAGAACAGCCTGGCGACGGTGGCCAGGAATATCGAGGTCCTGCTGCTCCAGCACGCCACCGCGCTCAGCGAAACCGTCACCCGGATCGTCGAGGGAATCACCGCCTGCCGGCAGCGCCTGCGCCCGAACCGGTCGTATCCCCGGCGCTCCCGGAAGCCGCTCGGCAAATGGAGCCGGCGAAAGGTTCCGAAGGCCCGCGCAACCGCATAGCCCGCTAGAAAACGCAGTAATCCGCCCCCGCCGAACTGCGATTCCTTAAGTGAATGGATGAATCCGCTAAGTGAATGCCATTGCGGCGCACCGGGGGCGGACGCTGCGCCGCATGCGGGGGCAACCGACGGTGCTTTGCATCCAGGACGGCAGCGACCTGAACTTCGCGACCCATCATGGCTGTTCGGGTCTCGGGGTGATCTCGAAGAACAAGGGGGCTTCGGGCACGTTGGGGCTGCATATGCACACGGCCTTTGCAGTGAACGCGGAGGGGGTGCCGCTCGGCATCCCGCGCATCGAATTCGATGCCCCGGACGGGAAGTCGGACAAGAACAAGCCGGCGGCGGAGAAGAAGACGCAGCGCTGGCTGCGGGGCTGGCGCGATACCAGTGCGCTGGTGGCGGATCTCGCGGATACGCGGGTGATTTCGGTCATGGATCGCGAGGGTGACGTGGCTGAACTGTTCGCGGCGCATCGCGATGAGGGTGGCGCGGCGCTGCTGGTGCGGGCGAAGCACGACCGTGTCCTCGGCGATGGCGGCAAGCTGTTCGCGACGATGCGCGCGGCGCCGGTTCGGGCGGCGCTGGAGGTCAAGGTTGACCGGGCCTCTGCGCGCAAGGCGGCGCGCGGTCAGAAAGCGTTCGCGGGCCGCGAGGCGCGCTTGGCGCGCGTTGCGCTGCGCTGGGACCGCATCGAGATGCCGATGCCGGCGAAACAGAAAGCGCGCCTTGGCGCGGCGCCGGCGCCGCTGTCGGTGGTCCATGTGCACGAGGCGGAACCGCCGAAAGGCGCGGAGGGGATTGAATGGCTCCTGATCACCACGGTGCCGGTGACGACCAACCAACAGGCCCGGGAGGTGGTGGATCTGTATGGCCTTCGCTGGCGCATCGAGGACTATCACCGGATCCTCAAGAGCGGTTGCGATGTCGAGAAGATTGCCCATACGACAGCGGAACGCATCAAGCGCGCGGTCACCATCAACGCGATCATCGCCTACCGGCTGGCCGCCCTGACCCTGCTCGGGCGCGAGACCCCGGAACTGCTTGCCGAAACCATGTTCTCGAAGGTTGAAGTCGCGGTGTTGTGCGATTTCGCGATCGAACGCGGGATTGCTCTTCCCTCGACTGCCGCGCAACACGGGGGTTGCGCTCCAACGGCGGTTGCCAAGGGCCGGGAGGTTCCACCGGTGTCGCTTGGCTGCGCGATCCTGCTGATCGCGCGGCTGGGCGGCTACCTCAACCGGAAGCATGACGCGCCACCCGGTCATCAGGTGATCTGGGAAGGCTACACCCGCCTGGCTGTCGCGACGCAGGCAATGGAGCGCCTGATCAAGAATGGCGAGGAAAGCCCCCTGTACAATTGGATACGTTCAGTTAAAAACTGACTAATGGGCAGCCTGCGCCTCGAGCACCTGGGGGGGACCCGTGCCTTTCATCTCCCCACAATTGTATTCGGTAATCAACTCATCTTCGCTTCCTTGACTGCCAGCACGCCGAAGAGTGCCCATTTCAGTAGGATATATCCTTCCCAAACTTTCTTCGTTCCCGGTAGCGGTTGCTGTTTGCGCGGATGAAACCCGGCCAGCTGCGCGATGTTGATCACCAGGGTACGAATGTCTGGCGTTGCGGGGGGTGGTGCGCGGGCGTTGCGGTGGCCCTGGGCCTTCAGCAAGGCTTGCAGGACATCGATTTCGTCTTGTGTGACGACTTTGTTGGCGGGCGTGTCGGGGGCCTCGCGCGCCATCCGTTCGAGATCGAACACATGGCAAGCGGTGATCGCATCGAAAGCCAGACACTTGCGCAAATCGTCGGCGTGGTCGAGCCGGCGGTCCTCGATCCGGGTGCCGGATTTCAACACTTTGAAATACAGTTCGATGGTCCATCGCAGGACATACCAATCGATAACGGTCCACGCTGTTTGCACCCTGTCGTCGGCGGTCTCGTTCAGGCCCTCGGTGGTCAGCAACAGCCAATGCACCGGGTCTTTGCTGCCGCCGGTCTCGGTTGCCGAAACCGCGAGCATCCGGATCGGTTCCCGATCGGCAGCATCCTGCGGCGGCGCCAGCAGCACTTCCGTGGCGCGCAGGCCGATCTTTGCCGTGCGCTTCTTGCGGGCCCGTTTGCCGCCACAGGCCGGAAGCGCAAGCTGCCGGGTTGCAAGTTGCGGGGTCGCCGCGACATGGTCCCAGAGGTCCGCCTTGCCGCCCCCCTCGACAAGCACCTGGCGCTGGGCCGACCGGCTCGCGCGCACCAGCAGGGCTGCCCCGTCCGCGCGCGCCTTGCTCAGCAGGCCCCAAAAATCCCCTTCGCGATCACACACCGTGATTACCCGCGTCGCGGGACAGGCCGCGGCAAGCTCCTGTGCCCGCTCAATACCCGCAAGCCAGCGCACACTCTCCTTGTCGCCGCCCGTGGCACCGCCATCGCGGAACGTCGCGTCCAACTCGAACACCCCCAGCGGACGACCGGCCAAGGTGACCGCAAGCCCGGTATGGGCGACAACACCCGAACTGCCCTTGCCGCCGCCACCGAGACCGACAAGACCCTCCGTCGCCGTCAGCAGGTCGTAATTCACCGTGGTGGTGTCCTGGATCGCAAGAACCGTCTGCTCCAGACCGCACCGCTCCACCAGCATCGCCTTGTGGCCATCCAGAATGTGATCCATCGTGACCTTCTCGTTCGACAACAGCCGATACGCCGCCTTCTGCTCCGCCTTTTCAGGAAAGATGACCGGCAACCCCTTGCCAAGACACCTTAGCCAGGATCGGCCCATGCGAACAATCCGGTCCCGGATCCGGCCATCACTATGAGAACAGCGGCCATACTCGCGGGACGCCCAGTCCGCATCGTCCTCGACAAAGGCCGCCGGTGCCGCACCGATCACGCGTCGCGGCACCTCGCACAAGATCTCGCGCCAGCCCGCCGACAGCGGCTTCATCCACACGCTGCGCTGCTCCCCCGGTTCCTCGCATCCGGGCGGACGCCCCTTGGTCCGTTGCGGACAGCACCGCCACCGCGCCGCCCGGTAGCTGCGACCGGAATAGTTGGCGCCGATATAGGTGAACGCCAGCACCGGGCGCACCCCGTAGGCCGCCTCCCAATCCTGCGCCACCCGTTCGCCCGCCATCCGCAGAACACCCGACGCCAGGCCGTGAACCCGTACCCCGGGAAGCAAAAGAAAGCGGTGATTGCAGATCAGACGAGGCAGGTTCGCGGCGCGCGCATCCGCCGACCAGCCGATGAAGGTATCACGCGCCTGCTGATGCCAGCCGGCAGACGAAAAACCAATGCCGCCAACGCAGCCATGCTGCGCCGAACCAACCCAATACCGCATCTGCCCGCCCGGCGCCCGCGACCAGCCCTGCGGATGATGCGTCGCCATCATCGACTCCCACCGCCGCTTGTCCGCAGCATCGGCAACCGGCTCCAGCGTGATCGCCCCGAGATCCCGCAACCGACACTGCAGGGCAAGATCCGGGTAATCCGCCAACCGCTGGTTGCCGCCTGCCGCGAAATTCTCCACCCTCCGTGCCGCAGGAAGAGCCAGACCCAGCTTCGATGCAAGAACCGGCAACGCCTTGGTCGCCGCCGATACGCAGAACTGTCCGCAAACGTTCCGCCAATCCTCATGCGCGCACAACTCCCGGGCCACGGAAGTCCGCGTGCCGCTCCCGATCCGCAGCGTCTCCTTGAGCCACTCTATGGTCGTGGCGCGAAACTGGTGGAGCCCAACTTGCATGCCATCCATATAGCCGACAAACTTATCAAATACAAGTATGGGAAAATGAAAGGATCCGTGCCCCGATCGTTGGCCGCGATGGATGCCCCGTGGGGAGTTCGCGCCTTCCAGCGCCAGTACAGGGTTTGGTGAGCATCGCGGCGGCCCGGGCACGGACGAGACGGGAAGAAGTGCGATGGACATGATCGAATGGTTTGTCGGTGTCGACTGGGGATCGGAAGCTCACCAAGTCTGCATCATCGACGGTGAGGGGAGCGTGCGTGGCGAGCGCTCCTTTGTCAATCGGCTTTCAAATTTGACCCCCGATCGGCGTGCAAAATTGACCCCCTGAGTGGCACGGCGGAGGTTGTCCTGGTAGTCAATAGGAGGGACCCGCGCGGCTTCGTGTAGCGCCCTGCGCTACGCGGAGCGAAGCCGCGTGGGGGGGGGCCCTGTTGGCCCACCGGGGCAAGCGGGCCGGGCGGCGGGTCAGGAGCGGTTCTTGAAGCGCCAGCTCTCGTTGCCGGTCTCGATGATCTCGCAATGATGAGTGAGACGGTCGAGCAGGGCGGTGGTCATCTTGGGGTCGCCGAAGACGGATGGCCATTCGCCGAAGGCGAGGTTTGTGGTGATGACGATAGAAGTGCGCTCGTAGAGCCGGCTCATGAGGTGGAAGAGCAGCTGCCCGCCGGCCTGAGCGAAGGGCAGATAGCCGAGTTCGTCGAGGATGACGAAGTCGCGGCGTACGAGCTGATCTGCGGTGCGGCCCTGGCGTCCGGCGCGGAGCTCGGCCTCGAGGTGGTTGACCAGGTCGACGCCGTTGTAGCAGCGGCCCCGGGCGCCCTTGCGGATGCAGGACCGCGCGATGGCGACGGCTCCTCCTGCCTGTCCACGAACACCTTCAGGCTTCGCTCCCCGATTCAATTTGGACTTGACATGTAGTGCATATCGCACTACATGGAACAACCTCGTAAGGAGGCAAGCGTGTTGAACTTCGATGCTGCGTCAAGCATTTCGGCAAGACTGACCAAGACAACCCAGGTACGCCATGATGATCGACTAGCGAGCCTGATCGAGCGTGCCGCACTAGCGCTGGCCGTAGACAAGTCCGTGTTCCTGCGTGCCGCGATCGAGCGTGAGGCAACGCGCGTGCTCGACCTGCAGTCCCGGCATATATTGACGCCGCAGGACGCCGAGATGTTCGCCGCAGCCCTCGACGCTCCACCCGCTCCAACCCCGCGCGCTCTCGAGGCTGCCCGAAACTACAGCGCGCGCGTGGTTCATGCCGACTGAGCATCCGGCCTTCAGAATAGAGCTCCTCGACGCGGCACGGCACGACCGCGACCATTTCGACTGCGGTGTCCGCCGTCTGAACAACTACCTCAAGCTGAGCGCTAGGAAACAGCAAGAGGACGACATGACTCGTGTGTATGTCGTGGTCGAAGAGGGAAGCCCACGAATCCTGGGCTATCATGCCATCAACCTCGGCATGATGAACGTGGACGAACTCAAGCGGCGACCGCGGGGAGCGCCCGATCATGGGGAGATCCCGGTGCTCTTCCTAGGGCAGGTCGCGGTCGACGAGGGACAACAGGGCAAAGGTTTCGGTGGTATCCTCATGCACCACGTTTTCGAAAAGGCATCCGTGATTGCCGACGCGGCCGGCTGCCATGCAATCATTCTCGATGTGATCTCGGACGGCGGCGAGGCGGAGTTTTCCCGCCGCAAGGCGTGGTACGAGAGCTTCGGTTTCACGACCTTCGCAAGCAACCCCGCGCGCATGTTCCTCGCAATGAAACAAGTTCGCGCGGTAGTTCAGGCAAGGTCTGAAGACACGAACGCGTAGTGTACTACTTCTTGATCGAGCCTTGATCCGGGAGGTCTCACCTCCAGAAGCGGAGAGGCTGCAGCGGTACGGCGAAGAGCTGACGGTTCGGCCGCGATCTCGCCGTCGGCCACCCGGATCCGACGCTTCCTACTGCCCTTTCCCGGTATCCCGCTCTGCCCCTAGCGTGGTTTTTCGCTGCTTTGCGTCATCCGCTCCCAGCGCTACCACTGTCGCACCAGTGACCCCGCTTAGACCTGTTCTTCGAACCTACTTGTCGCCGGTTGCGAGCTCGGTGCTGCGCGACAATCAAGATGCGACACCCGCGACAATCAGGATGACACACGGGGTTGGGGCGGCCGGAGACCGGCAATTGCAACATCACCTGCTTGCCAACAACCTCGAAACGGTCTTGTCCGGCTTGTCTCCGCAACTATGACGATCTGGAAGATGTTCAAACTGGTCCATAGAACTCGTCCTACAGTGGCGTGAAATCTACTCTTGGCTGAAATTCAATAGAATAATCCATCGGCTTATCCAGCCTCTCCCTTCACAATTTCCCTTTTTGTTTTCTGCGCTCTTCTCGACACGTGTCTGCTTTGTGAACCGTGGAAAGGAAAACTGCTCGCACGTAATCCGCATCAACTCCCCTGCAAAAACTTACCTTGCGCCGCCCGGAACCGGGAGCCCGCACCACCCGGCCAAGTTCTTTGCCTTCCGTTACGCAGCGCAGGGGGGTCTTTATTACAACAAATCCTTCTGGATCGGTGGCGGCGACCAAGGAAGTAGGATCGTGCATATAGCAGCCATTGTGATTGTGCTGCTCCCGATGAAACCTGAAATAGTGCTGCACTGCACCATCCAAGAAGCCGCCGATGTCGGGCGCTGCCGCGCGCACGCCCGCGAAGTCCGCCCGGTTACAGCAAACCTGACAGGTGACATCCAACCCCACCAGCATGATGGGCCAGTCTGCCGCGAAAACGGCGTCGGCGGCGTGCGGATCATTGATGATATTCGCTTCGGCGTAAGGTGAGGCGTTGCCCGGAACATCCAGAGCGCCCCCCATGATGATCACTTCGGCGACCTGTTTCACAATTTCAGGATTCTCTTGGAGCGCGAGACTGAGATTGGTGAGAGGGCCGAGTGCGATCAAAGAGATTTCTCCAGGACTTGAAGCAATGGTCTCGCAGATTAACTGCGCCGCGGGCCGTGGATCGCGGGTCCAGTTCGGCGTTCCCGACAGGATATCTCCGAAGCCTTCGGCGCCGTGAACGTGGAAAGCGGGCTCTCTTGGCGCTTGGACCATAGGCGCGGCTGCACCCTCGGCGACAATGCAGAGATAGTCCGCCATTTCCGCGAGCACTAGAGCATTGCGGGTCGCAATTTCCGTGGTGACATTGCCGAAAACCGTAGTCAGTCCGATGACTTCCAGGCCAGGATGCGCAAAGGCGTAATGAATCGCCATCGCATCGTCGATGCCGGGGTCGGTGTCGATGATCACCCTGCGCGTCGGGAACTCGGACTCTCCTTGAGCCATCGCCAATCAATCTCCGCACCGGGCGAGAAACGCTTTCGTTTCGTCTTTCCGTGGAATCGCGTCCGCCGCCCCCGGCCGTGTAACCTGAATTGCCGCAGCGGCGGAAGCAATCGTCAAAGCCGCTTCGTCTTCTTCGCCTTGATCCAAGGCCGCCAGAAAATACCCGAGAAACGTGTCTCCGGCGCCGGTGCTATCCACGGCCTCAACCGGAAACGCCGCCACTCGCCAGCTTCCTTCCGCTGTCCGGTATTCCGCTCCGTCCGAACCATGCGTCACGAGAAGCCGGGCTACGGGGATGGAAGAGACAACGCAACCAATGTGCCTGGCCAAAGTCTCGGCTTCGAGCGCATTTACGCAGATGAAATCCACATCACCCAAGATGGGCTGTGTTTTCTCAACGACAAAGGGCGCCGCGCTGTACGCGACCTTCACCCCTCGCGCCTTTCCCGCGGCGGCGATCTCGGATGTCAGATTGGTTTCGTTCTGGAAAAGCAGCCAGTCGCCCGACTCCATTTCTCGCACGGCGGTTTCAACCTGTTCCGGGGACAGGGCGGCATTAGAACCGGAATGGACCAGAATCAGGTTTTCGCCCCGGTTGTCCACCTGGATTACCGCGTGTCCTGTCGCTTTTTCGCTTGTCAGAATACCGACTGTATCTATTCCTTCGGCAGAAAAACGCTCAAGGATCCAGGCGCCGTCCGATCCAACCGCGCCGATGTGACGCACCTTTGCGCCGGCTCTCGCTGCGGCAATCGACTGGTTGGCTCCCTTCCCACCAAGACCCGCCGAATATTCCTCTACCAGCATCGTTTCGCCGGGTTCCGCAAATCGGTCCACGCGGTAGACATGATCGATATTAATTGAACCGAAATTGAAGATCGCCATGACGGGCAGCCCAAAAGTTCTGTTTCACGTTCGTAGTATCGCTCCGTACGACTACTGTACGGGCGCAATCTTTTCACTACCGCGAACACATACCACGCAAGTATGCATAAGGATCTAGCAAAACGCGCAAGGATTTGCAGAACCGATCCAACTCGTCGATATAAGCCTCGTGTAGCACGACCTGAATCGCAGGAAACCCTTGGTCCTGACATTTCTATGAAACTGCAGACACCGGATGCGGTGAGAATCTCACTGGCGAGGAGAACGCCACGGGAAGTGGATACAATGCAAGTGCAGCCATGCTTGGTGAAGGTGCCTCGAATTCTCAGTAGAAGTGCTTTCTTGCAAATAGAACTCTATTGCCGTGATTCTCGACACTCCGGGGGGAGTCGTCGAAGTTGTAGAGCGAATGGTGACGGTTCTGCGGTCGGCCTACAACGAAGTCACGGTTATCGTGCCGAACCGAGCAATGTCGGCCGGAACAATTCTCGCTCTGAGCGCTGATCGAATCATGATGGATCATTTATCCTGCTTGGGACCAATCTATCCACAAATAGAAAATAGAAAGGGAGGGGAAATTAATTCCGGCATTATCGTACCTGAATCAATTCGAACGCGTCAATGAAAAGGCGCAAGACGGCGAATTCACTACGGCGAAATATGCGCTCCCGAACAAGTTGGATCTTGGCGAATTGCATCAATTTGAACAGGCCCGGGAATTGTCCATTGATCTCCTCATCAAGTGATTGTCTCAGTACAAGTTCAAGAATTGGAAAAAGACCGAAACGAAGAAGAGGGACGCAACAAGTGAGAAGAAGATTCACCGTGCGTGAAAAATTGCCGCACTACTCAATGACCGAGAAAATGGCGCTCTCATGGGAGGGAGATCGATATGAGTTCATTGCGGGGGGAAGAGGTCAAATTAAGGATTGATAGTTTCGAAGATGATCCTGACTTATGCCGACAGATTCGAGATCACTTTGAGTTGTTTCAGGACTTCATGCATCGGGAGCAGTTATTTTCCTTCGTACATACAACGGAATATTTTTGACATGTCAAATGCGAGTAAAAAAGGCAAACAAGCCAAGAGCACAAATTTGCAAACTTTGAAACAAGGGAAGTTTTCATGGCAAAGCACATCCTGCTTTTCGCTGCAGTCCTGTTCCTTTCCGGTTGTTCCCAACCCATTCTCGACATATCTGAACCAAGCGAAGAACATCAGTCGGATGCCGACCATTTACTGGCATCTGCGGTTGTGGATCCCGCACGCAATGTTCCTCATTCCGAGATGACAGCAACGGTCAATCGCGTTCTCTGGCCCGTCAGGTTTTCTAGTTACGAGGTTTGCAAGAGCCTTTCGATTTCGGACGAGCGGTGCGAACTCGTATTGCTGTCCTCGGTGACTGTCTACGCAAACGAAGACGATCCCAACGCCTTTGCTGACCCCTTTGACAATATTCACGTGTTCGGCGGTCTCGTGAGTTCCGCCGGCAACGACACCGAGATCGCGGCGGTCCTGGCCCACGAGTTCGCGCACATCATGTACGGGCATGTCGAGAAGAAGACGAAGAACGCGCTGATCGGCATGACCATTGCCGGTGGTTTCGCGGCGGCGGCCTCGCTGGGAGGGGCCTACGATCAACAGGCAACCGACAACATGCTGCGCGTCGGTTACGAAGTGGGAAGCCGGGCCTACAGCCCGGAAATGGAGATCGAGGCGGACAGGACGGCAATCTACATCCTGAAACACGCCGGTTATTCGCCATCGGCCATGCGTGACGTGATTGTCCGCATGAACCGGTCGAACATCAGGAAAAGGCGGACGCTGTTTTCCCGGAAGGTCGGGTTCTTGCAAACGCATCCGAGCAATAACCGGCGCATTGCGCATATTCTCTCGGCCATCGATGATGTAGAATCAGGCGTTCCGCTGGTTGTCGCGGATCGCTGAACAGGCACAAGGAGAAGAATGGATGAAAAGTGTTCTTAAACCCATACAGACCCCTGAGAAGGACGAAGAAGATCACTCTGTTCATCAATGGCGATATACATGTCTTAGTGAACGAACGTCAATTTTATCGCATCCATTTGGGAGCAATTCCAATTTCGTCACAGGGAATCTTTCGAGGAAAAAGTGTGAGCGATTTCAATAATCTTCTTCCACCCGACTCCGACCACCTCGCTGGAAAACTACGCAAGTGTGCTACCCACGCCAATTGGTCGAGTTCCTCCGCGCAGCGCCAATCTCACCACAATATTCGCGCGAATTTGCTCTCCAGAAATCCCTACAACTCGCACGGAGCGGCGCATTAGCCGTCGTACATTTATCGCGCGAAGCCTTCTTTCTGCCCCAATACACGCCGTTTCACTTTCCGAAATTTGCTATAGCTCGCGTGGAGAAGTACCTAGCATCAATTGCTTATCCGTCGGAGCAAATCTCGCGTCCTTATTTCCGCGGACTCGGGCATTTCTCGTGCGTCTCGGCTTTTCTGTCCCCTCCGCGCACACCAAATCCTGCGTTTTCCCCTGTAAGTCCGGCCCCAATTCTTGCGCCTTGCTCTTTCTTCGCGAAGAAATCGACTCCGAAACCTCACCGGCGCTCAGCCCGGTGCCACCCTGTGTGCCGATCCGTCGCAACGCGGCAGTAGGCAGCCGATCGCAACAATTTTCCGGAGATTGTTCTCCGGAATGCGCCATAGCTCGCATGAAGCGGCGCCTCGCATCGACTTCCGGTCCTTCGGAGCACATCTCGCAGTCTCTTTCCGGCAAAAATCTGCGTTCCAGCCGCATTTCGCCGTCTCTGACGGACCCCACGAACCAATTTGATTCATTCCCACCCCAAACTTGGCCCAAGCGTTGTCTCTTTGCCTGGAAGTGCTTGTGATCGTTGCAGACCGCCCAACCGCGCACTACATTTCCCGTATCCATCTGGAAAGCAGGAAAGAACGTGTCTGCCCTCACGCGCACCGAAATTCGGTCCGCCGCAGAATGTATCATCTCGACCATTCCGCCCGTGCAAGCGGTGGTCCTGTTTGGCTCGCGCGCGCGAGGAGGCGCACGGACAGACAGCGACTGGGACCTAGCTGTGCTGGCTCCGCTCAGACTGAGGAAATCAATCCGAAAACGCCTGCCTGTCATTGAGGATGTGAACATCCATGTGCTCGATCCGGAACACTTGGCGCATTCCGTAAATTTTGCTGGTTCGCTTGCGTTTGCGATGGCGCGGGACGGTCAGGTTCTCGCTGGACATTGGAAGAGGCCGAAAAGGAGTATCCTTCTGATGGATCACGACACATTCGTTAGGCAAATGGTTGCTGCGTCTGTAGCCACTCGAGATGCGATTACCAGCGCAACCAACGCGCTCTTGGAGGACAATGAAGAGGACGATGAAACGGATTCAGCAGTCACGCGCTCACAAAACGCCGCAGAGCTCGTAGCGAAATGCGCCTTCATGGTGCACGGGTTGGAGCCCGAACGGGTTCACGATCTCTCGCACATGGCGATGAAATTTGAAGCCCGCTTTCCAGGTCATGAATGGTCTGAAAGGATGCTGCGTCTGAATGGCGAGACTCATGCCCTGCATCAAATGGAATACGGAGACAAGCATCCCGGTCCAGACGCCTTGGAAAGCTCGATTGTCCGCGCTTCCGGAGCCGCACAGTTCCATCTTGAAGTGCTTCGCGCGTACGCAGAGAGAATTCCTGAACAATTGAACAACATCCATCGCATTACTTCAAGCGCGACCCGAGTGATTCGTATCTTGCATGCGGTCCCGGACTGGAACCACTTGTCAGACAGGGTTCGGGAAGAACTGGAAGCGTGGGTAGCTGGCGTCGCCCAAGTCGAAAAACACGCCGGTTCCGCAAGTTTACAGCGGGAGCCCGGACGCATCCTGATTGAGGACGATCCGGACCAGTCCCACGGTTTAGGATATTAGCCAGGCGTAATCCTCAAACGGCCGGTTGTCGGCGTCGAATTGTTCGCCCTGTCGCCGGTTTCTTGCACAGAGTGCTCTTTTCGCGCCAGATTTCCGTCAATTCGTTCTCCGGAATTGGCCATAGCTTGCCCGGAATGTCATTCCGGCAGCTCGGGTCAAACGCAATGTCCTCTATGGCGATTCCTCGAAGACGGACGAACGGTTCCTGGATTGCTCTCACGCCCTCTACCTCGCAAACACTCCGCCGAAACGATCGATCCATCGCGAAGATTCCGCCCATCCGACTGATTTCGCCGGAAATCCGCTTTTGAAATTATACATTTCTGAAGAAGATACTCAACTCCAAAACGCCATTAACTGTTTGACCGAAAACGCTTTTCATCCTCTTTGCACAGGCACGAGTTAGCTGCTGACTCGGATCGCCGCTTCAATTTCCACCCTGCGTTCAGCGTTGCCGCCGGTGGCGGCAGCCGCGGTCCCCTGCAGCGCCGTCGCTTCATTGGAACCCGAAATTCGCGCTGCGCGGGCGGAACAATCCAGAATTCTGCCATCATGGCCGTCGCCGCCCGGCAGATTAATGCTGGAAATGTCGCTTGTAATTCTGTTGGTTTTGAATTGCATGGTGGTCGATGCGTTCCAGTGTGCGCTGGCTGCGCGTGCAATTCCCGGATCGCCAGAATCCCATACCGTGAATTCGCACCAGGTTCGGACTGGATTGGACCGTGCTCCCTGGGCGTGCCGTTTTGTGCAGCCCTACCTGAGCCGGTAGAACGCGAATTGCCAAAGCCTAAAGCATGTTGCGAGGTGCGCTTCCCGCACCTGATCAGTGAGCAAGCCTAACGATCCATCGGCGAATTGCCCGGTACTGCAAAGCGGTTCTACGGTGCAAGGTACTGCAGGTACGCGAGAGGTTCAGTAGACACATTGTTGCAGGAACCAAAGAAACACCATTACATTCCCGTCTTTTATCTCAAGCGATGGTGCGATTGTGACGGCAAAGTCCACGCGGTTCGAAACCTTAGCGGTCGTATAATAAGAAACAAGCGCGCTCCCAAATACCTGTGTTTTGAGGAGAATCTATATTCCTATAACCAAGACTTCCAAACAGAGAATCGTGCGAAGATAGAAACCAATTTCTTCAAACCGCTCGATTCCGAGGTTGCCCGAATCGTCTCACAAATGATTCAGGGCAAAATGTTGGCTGACAGCGATATTGTTTTATGGGCGACATTCCTTCTTTCTATGAGGGTCCGCACTCCCAACATCGTCGACAAATTAAAAAATGAAGGCCAAAGGGTGCTCACTCGTGAACTCGAGTCAGCTAAGCGTGAATATGACGAGCTAACGCATCCTGACGACCTGGCAACACCTTTAGATTGGATCCGTGTAAATCATCCAGGCCTCCTCGAAAGTGTTGGCGTCGGGCAGTTGCCAAAGATCGCTTCCTATCCTAGAGCTATGCAGGACTTGCTGTCATTTTCTTGGCATATTGTAAAATATTCTGCCTCGGCCCTACCACTCCTCACCTCCGATCGACCCTGTGTCTACACAGAAGGACTTCAAGGACCGAATTGTATTGTCACGATTCCACTTTCCCCACGTCATGCATTCTTCTCCTTTCGCCCCAATTCTCGGGCGCAGGAGAGTATAATGCAGTCGCCACCCAACCGACTGTCTAAAGCACTCAATCGAAGCGTAGTGGGACAAGCCGCCCTCCGAGCATTTAGCCAAAAGACCTCGGATGCTCCAGATCGATTCTTCTCGAATTGCCTCATTAATTCCACTGACACTGCGAAGACGTAGACTCGTAGCTACCGCTCGTAATGTCTGGCTTCTTCGTCTGAACTGTGCGCTAGGTACTTATCTGGCTGAACGCGGCGGAACGTAGATTTTCCTTCAATCCTGCTTAATTCACCCTCCCAAATTTGCCATAGCTCGCATGGAGCAGTACCTGGCATCGATTCTTGATCCTTCGGAGCAAATCTCGTGACCTAATTTCCGGCGAAATCCCGCATTTCTTCCGGGTTTCACCTTTTTCAAGCGCTCTGTACAAACCGATTCCATCCATTCCCGCCGCAGATGACGTCGTGATCGTCTCTCCTCACGATTTGCCTCGCAAACAATTCCATCAGCGCCCACGCGCTAGCCACCGCGCGGCACCGGTAGCCATCGTGGCGCCTCGCGATCCTGCCGAGGAAATCGACCCCAGCACACCACCAGCTTCCAACCCCGTTCCACCCTGCGCGCCGATCCAGCGCAGCGCGGCGGCTGGCAGCCGATCAATCGCCTGAAACGCCGTATTCGCCAACCCCCAAACGATGAGCGTGTAGATCACGAGAAACACCACCCAGTTCACCGGCGAGACCGTCGGCGTGCCGTCCGCGGAGGTCACCGCAGTCGCCCACAGGCGGTTCAGCAGTGCCACGACGGCGGCGAACGCCAGGTAAGCCGAGGACCAGTCCCAGAACCATCAGCGCAGGGCGGATCGCGATGCCCAGCAGCAGCATCCACCCGCCGTGTGCGCTTCCCGGCACGAGCTCGTCTCTTCCGCGGCCGATATGGGCCGTAAGTCAATGTGGCACGGCGATCACCACCTCGACAATGTCCAGCACCCAGCTGAGCACGCCGAACAGGAACCGAATGAACGGGATTGCCGGCAACAGGAAAGCGAGAACGGCGCCGGCCACGAACACGACTCCGATCAGGCTGGTTACGAGCCCACCCACGACTTGCCAGGTGTCGCTGAACTTGTTGAGCCCCGAACCGAAGAGAAGCACAGACTTCAGGAACCCGCTGCCCGCCGCGGTAGCCGCGAGCGCGGACATGGCGCCAAATGCCGAGTTGATCATGGTCTGCCCGAGCGACGCCAGATCCGCGAGCGGAGCGCCGCTGCTGCCGATCCGGAACGCCCGCACGTCCAGGAACCCGAATATGCGGTTGGTCAGCAAACCACTGCCGCTTACCGCCGCGGTAAGATCGGGCGGTCGCAGCGACAGTTCCGTCTCGAAGAGACGATTCTCGGTGTCGGCAACGGCCGCCGCCGCTACCCTCGACCAAGATGCCAGATTGGCCGAAGGTCCCTGCGCAACCGGCCCGGACGCTGCGCCGAGCACCGCGAAATTGCTCGCAAAAATCGAATGAAAGTAAGTTCCGGCCGTAAGCCAGCCGCCGGCCCGGATCGCCGCCTCGATTTCCGCCCTGCGTGCGGCGCCATTGGCGCTGGCGGCAAAATCCGGCACCTCCCCGCCGTAACTCACGCTTCCCGGCAAATGAATGCCCGCAAGCTCCCTGGCGAGTCCCCCGATTTCCCGCTGCATCGCGACAAGCGCGTTCCAGTGCGCCCCGGCAACGCGCGCGGCGCCAGGATCGCCGGAATCCTCCAACGTGACTTCTCCGCAGGCCCGGACAGGATAGGAGCGCAGCCTCCGCACATGCCGCTTGATCCCGTCGTAACCAATCCGGTAGAAGGCGCCGCCGGAGGAATGAAACTTGCCGAGCACCAGATCGCTTCCCGCCTCCGTATTCATGACCAGGTAGCAAACCTCGTTCAGAACGTTCCGTCCGAGCGCCGGCCGGTATGCGGGCGGCAGGCTGCCCGGGGCGCCGAACTCGCCGTCCGCGAGGGTTGAAACCGCGACGGGCTCCCATACAACGCTCGCCGCA
The DNA here is from genome assembly GCA_965219495.1 of Rhodobacterales bacterium. Taxonomy (GTDB): domain Bacteria; phylum Pseudomonadota; class Alphaproteobacteria; order Rhodobacterales; family CAZPXZ01; genus CAZPXZ01. The sequence continues at coordinate 2,835,591 of OZ244777.1, read as the reverse complement.
CGCCCCCCGACATCGCCGATCCCGATCACCAGATGCTGGCCCGCCCCGAGTCCGCTCGCCGGTGACGGCCAGAGCAGCGCGACGGCGCCGACGATGCGAATGGCGTCCCAGCCTCCGACACCTGCGCGGCCCGAGCGCGCTGTTTCGACCGCGGCCTCGACGACCCGCCAGACGACCAGAAGGCCTGCGTAGGCCAGAACTGCGCCGTTGAAGACCTGGAGTATTTCGGTCAGGGCGCCCCCGAATCCGCCCGCGATCCCACGGAGAAATCCCAACAGCGTGCGCGTTTCCTGGTCCCCGCCCGCAAACAAGTCTCCTGGCACGACCTGGGCGCCGACAGGAGACGCCAACAACGCAACCGTCCCTGCGACGACGCTCGCCGCGCCCCAGGCGACCGCCGTCGCGGCAACCGCCACGCCCAGTACAAGAAGCGGGTTCCTGCCTCCCACGCGGATCGCCTGCCAAACGGGCACAGGTACTGGAAGACCCGGAAGAATTCCGAGCAGGTCCCGGAGCCGCGCAAACCGGGCGGCAACGCCATCTTCGCCACCGAACGCCTGGGAAAGGCCGAGGCCGTAGACGGCGAGCAGGACCCGGATCACGGCGCCGCGAGTCAAGCCGCGCCCGCCGGTCCCAGCGCCTCGCGCCGGTCCTCCGCCGCCATCGCCAGCCGGGCAGCTTCCATCGCGGCCCGGCGCTGGTCCAGGATCCATCGTTCGTATGCGACCGTCAGATCCACCGCCTGCAAGTGCACGAGTTCGCGAAGCAGGTTTTCCGGCGTCATGGACTGCAGGCGCACATGCCAGTCCGGATTCTCGAAGCGCCGAGAAGCCAGGATCTCCAGGAGTTCCTGCCTGGAGAGCGGGCCGTCTGGCCGTTGGGCGCCGGTTGGCAGGACCGCGCCGGCCCAGTCCTCAAGCCGGACCGCGGGCACGCGAAGTCCGTAAAGCGACGCGAAGGTTCCGGCCGCCAGCGCCGCCCGCGCGGAATTGGCCCGGTGGTCCAGGATGAGTTGCCGAGCTACGGAGCTCTCCGCCTTCCCGAGCGGAAGCGGGTCAGGGGCCGACGCCGAGGCAATGTTCGCCCCTCAGCTCCTGGCGGCGGCGCGAGAGAATCCATCCGAAAGCGTGGGCGTTCCGAAGAGCGATTCCGGCATCAGGTCGCGGTCGTGGAGTTCCGCCGGTCCCGAACAGGCGTTCGCGGCGGACGGTCCCCCGAGGGCCGGACTGCACCAGGTCGACGCCCAGGCATCCCACCGCGCCTCGGTATCCCGGAGTGTGCCCGCGGGCGTTCCGGCGAGCCAGGGCGATCCCACGCTAAGAGTTTGCCACGATTCGTCCCTGTACTCATCGGCAGTTGCATTTGTTGCTGGCTTTTTCGCGCCGGTTGGTGTACTGATGGGCATATGGAAGAGTGAAACGATGGCGCGGCGCTGTTTCGGGAGACGCCGGAAGGGTTTTCCCTGCGCGATGTGGTGGTGCGCCTTGCGCGGCCGGACGAGCGGGTGCGCTGGGACGCGCTGGTTGAGGCGCATCATTACCTTGGCTTCAAGCGGTTTGCGGGCCGCGGCCTGCGCTACGTCATCGAGTGGGCGGGCCAGTGGATCGCGCTGGCCGGCTGGCAGTCCTGCGCGCTGAAGAGTCGGCACCGGGACCTCTGGGTCGGGTGGAAGGGCGCTGTCCGGTGGCGGCGCCTGCACTTGATAGCGAACAATTCCCGGTTCGTGGTGCTTGGCGGCAAGGGAGTTTTTTCGCGCCTCGGGTCGTTTGCGATGGCGGCGATGCTGCGTCGCCTGAGCGCCGACTGGCAAGAGCAGTATGGGCACCCGATTCTGCTCGCAGAGACGTTCGTGGACCCGGCGCGGTTCGAGGGCACGGTGTACGCGGCCGGGAACTGGCGGTATCTCGGCCTGACCCGGGGGTTCGCGCGCCACAATGGCCGCTACACCGACGCCCACGGGCGCCCCAAGGAGTTCTACATCTACCCGTTGCGGCGCGACGCCTGCCGACGCCTGCGCGACCCTGCGCCGCTGCCGGCCGGGTGGGAGCCGAAGGGCGCTGCCGGCCAGGCGCCGGGCGAGATGCGCTCGCTGTACCAAGAGCTTGCCGGCATCCCGGACTTCCGGCGCGGCCAGGGCCGCAAGCACACGGTCGCCTCGGTGCTTGCGGTCTACATTCTGGCGCGGCTCGCGAACATGCGCGGGCCGGTCGCCGCCGCCGAGTACGCGCAGAAGCTGAGCCAGCGGGAGTTGGAGGCGATCGGCGCCTGGAAGAACCCGAAGACCAGGATCTACGTTCCGGTCTCGAAGTCGACCCTGCACCGGGTGATCGCTTCCCTCGACCCCGAAGAGGTCGAGGCTGCATTGCAGCGGTACACGACGCCGCGGCTGCAGCTCGCGCGCGCCATCGCCATCGACGGCAAGCGCATTCGCGGCGCGAACCGCAATGGAGACGGGCACTTCGAGACCGCGACCCTGGTCGAACACGCGACCCGGATGCCGGTTGCGACCCTCAACGATCACGACGACGGCGGCGAGATCGCGGCCGTGCGGACGCTGCTCGAACAGGCGCCGGTGGAGGGCCGGGTGATGACCCTTGACGCGCTGCACACCACCCGCGACACTGCCCGCGCCATCGTCGAAATCCATCGCGCCGACTATCTGATGAGCGTCAAGGACAACGCTCCGGAAACCCGCAAGGCTCTCGAAACGATCGACTGGGAGCGCACCGCGAGCGGCCGGTTCGAGGAGAAGATCGAGAAGGCGCACGGCCGCATCGAGCAACGCCGCATCGAGGTGCTGACGCCGCTGCCGCGCCTGCTCAACTACCCGCACGTCGCGCAGATGTTCCGCGTCACCCGCGAACGCACCGACGCAAGGCGCAACGGAACCGGGGAAACCAGCATCGAACACGCCTATGGCATCACCTCGGCGCCGGCGGAACGCGCCTCCCCGGAACAGTTCCTCGCCTGGAACCGCGGCCACGGGTCGGTCAAAGTCAATCATCACATCCGCGACCAGACCTTCGCCGAAGACGCCTGCCTCGCCCGCGCCGGTTTCACGCCCGCCAACAATGCCATCTGCACCAACCTCGCGCTCGCCATCATCATCCACAAGATCCCGTTCGAAAGCTTCGCTTCCGCGCCCCGGCACTTCGCGCTGCAGCGCCGGGACGCGCTCACGGCGCTGCTGTCGCCCTGAACCCGGCCTTCCCCGCCAATCCCCGCCTCCCGGTCGGGGAACCCGCCAGAGCGCCCCGAAGCCTGCCGCCGCGTAAATCGGCGCCTTTCGCTGCGCCCCTCGATCCCGCAAACCGCGCCAGGGAATCACCGGCGGCAGCGCTCCGGGGCAAACACCGATAACGATCGAGCGGAAACTCGGAACGGCAATGCACGGAAGCCAAAACGGGACAGATCAGCTCCGCAGCAAGACCTCGAACGGCGCCCAAGCCGTTCAGATTCACGCCAGCGTTGCGAATTCTCTAAAATCCGTCCGCAATTCACAAGAATCTCAAAGCGTGGGATACTCCTGCGCGGTTTCCTGAATTCTATTGCAAGTCAATAACCAGCCAGATACTAATTCAGTTGAGTTCGCGGGTTTCGCACATGACCAAGGACAAATTGCTTTTGGCCGCCTCTACGTTGGCGGTTCTGGCAAACGTGGCCAGCTATGCAATCGCTGCGCCCCGAACTTTCGGGGCGACATATGCGAGCGAAATCGGAAGCGGAAACGCCCTCCTGTCGGCAATCGAAAGTCACGGCTTACAGAACACGCGCAAGACCACGCCCTTGGGATGGGCAACGATGGTTGACGATGCGGCGGGTAGCGAAACTTGGACGATCGCCCAAAGCAGGCAAGATCGTGCAACGTGGGGCGCCATAGCGGTTGAGGCGCCGCCGGCCGAAAAACCAAGACCTCGGATTTGCCGCTCTCTCGCAGTGGGATACTCGTCGAATCAGTCATCCACCCTCGAGGCGATCAGTGAAGCCATATTTGAATGTGAAACCCGGGCGCAAGGAGCGGAATGCGACCACGAGATCGATTTCAAGGCGTGCGGGGCATACGCCCAAGGTTTTCGGGACTACGGCAGCGGCCTCCGCGAATGTGTTTTCGGGGCGGCTGCAGGATCGTCCAGAACTGCGGCTGAACGCGATGCGCTGCAAAATTGCCGATTCCAGCCAGACTACCGCCGCGATCAGGGTGGACCCCCGGGTCAGGTGTATTCCTGCAGGATCGAACACACGGTATGCAACGATCAGGCCGAGACGGCGCCCCTGCAACATGACGTCCTGAATGCAAACAGAAACATGTGGGCGGTGAAGCGCTCCAATTTGCGCAGCGGGCCGGGTACGGAGTTCGACAGGGTCGGCCTGCTCGAAGTGGGTGAGCCCGTTTTGGTAACGGGTGAAATCGGGGAATGGTTTCGGATCCAGGTGCAAGGAAAGGAGGCGTTCGTCTATGCGCCGCTCCTGACCGCGGTCGCACCCGCCGGAAGCACTTCTTCCAGTCAGGATACGACCCCCGGCAAGATCACCTTTGAAGAGAATGACATCGGCGAAGGCCCAAGCCCGGACACCGGCCAACCGGGATCCGTGACGATTACCTGGGATGACGGGGAACGCAACGAAGGCGAGTCGCCGGAACCCGAGTCTGGCGCGTGCCTGAGCGTAGAGAGACACAGCAAGACCACGGCCACCTGGGTGAATCGATGTCGAGTCGGAATCGATGTCATCTGGCGCGATGAGGGCGCCTGCCGTTCAACCGACAGCATGGATTATACGTGCGGCTGGTATGTGAGGCCGAACGATTCTGCGGCAGCGGCCGTGGAAGGCCGTGTCTGGTGGCATGAGTGCAGGTCTCCGAATGGACGAGGGGATGTTGTTGCGGTGGAGAACATCTACGGAGAGGCATATTGCCTGGATGATCCCAGCCGGGGAACGATGGCCGGAAAGGAGCGCCAGTACCAGCGAAGCCGGGGCGCAGAACGCCAGGCCGCGGAGTTGCGACAACAAGAAATCCGGGAATCAGAGCAACGGAGACAAGCGCCAGTGAATCCGTTGCAAAACCTCGTAGACACCTTGAACAAGACAATCAGGCAAGGGACGACCGAATCACCCGACAACGAAGATTCGCGGCAAGGGGGATCCACAGGAAACTGTGTGGAAATCACGATCGGCAATGTGAAATTCTCCTGCTGAACACAAAGTGCGTACCTGAAACCGGCAGGTCCCGGGCGTTGCGTGAGCGGAGCGCTGGAACATCTCAACGAATGTGCGGGGAGGGACCGAAGAAACGGGAGATTCGCTGACGGCGGGGAACCATTCGGGGCGGCTCCGCGATCAACAGTCATTTCGTACAATCGCGGCGCTGCCAAGGTGGGCCTCGCCAACGACAGCCGTTCATGCAGGGTACAATCGAGTAACAGCCGAGCTTTTCCGCCCAAGATCGACCTTGAGAACAGCAGACAATCGGTCCGGCGACCGCTGCTTCGCCACGGCTTGCGCGGTTTTCAACAAGAACCGCGCCGTCACGGCGAGCGGGCAAGCGGAAGCCTAGTACATTCCCACTGCGTCGAGATCCAGTTCGACGGTCGGTCCGTCAGGTTCTCCGGTCTTATTGAACTTGATGAACTTCATGCCCGACAAGCGCTCCAGTTCACGCCAGAATGTGCGCCTGGTTACATCCCTGTATACCTGCCTGATGAATGGTGAGTTATAGAGCTCCGAGAACTTGATCCGCCTTGACGGTGTGCGGGAAAACGGATCAATCGGTTCTGTCTGCGCGATCAGGTAGTCCAGGAGATTGTACTCCCGTTGATGGATCGTGCGCCGGCGCTGTCCAACCCTTTCGTTGCAGAGGCGCGAAAGCATGTCCCTGTAAACAATTCGGTAGAGCTTGTTCTTGACGAAATTGTTTATGCCCTCGAGTTCCCGCGCGACTCCCTCCAGCCCGAGCCGAATAAAGGGCGTAACGCCGAAGGGCTGTCTCTCCCGACATTTCTGTAACGCCGTCTTGTAGCCGGATTCGTTTCTCCAATAGAAGTTCGACAGCCCAAAAAACCCGGGTACACCGTAGCCCGACTGAACCAGTATTCCTTCCTCGACCAGCCTTGAAACGCGTCCGTTTCCATCGGCAAAGGGATGGACCGTCGCCAGGAAGAAATGCGCCAGAAGCGCACATATGACCGGATGCTGCGCTTGCATCTTCGGAGAGTTCAAGAACGCAATGAAACCTTCCATCAAGCGCGGAAGGTCTTCATGCGGAGCGCCTCGATGAACGCCGCCAAGCTCGGGCGCCCCGACCGAAACGTCGACCCGCCTGAAATGCCCCGGAGGACTGTTCTCCATGTCCAAACGCCCGGTGATCAAGCGGTGCATATGGAGAATGTCCGAAACCGACAATGGATTGGAATTCGAGCCAAACCGGCTCCTTCCCCAATCCTGAGCGAGTCCGGCGTTCCTGATCGCCGTTTGTTCCCGGGTTGCCGCAGGCGCCGACACGGCGCCGGAAGTCGATTCGGCCGATTCCAGCAAGTGCGGGATTTCCGCTTCGGATATCGGGTTCCCTTCCAACGCCATGGTCCCACGAACCGCTCGCACCCGGTTGAGTTCCTGCAATTGCGCGCGCCATTCAGGCGGCAAGACCAGGTCCTGCGCCGAGAGTTTCTGCGCTTCGATCGCGATGAGCTCCCGAATCGGGTAGGCCCCGCGCAAAGTCCAGTCGAATGCGAACTGATCCCAATCCACGACCCGTCCCTACTTGTTCTCCTAATTGACGCACTCATTGACAGTATGAATACATATATCACAGTATATAATACAACTCTTGAACAATTCTATGACGTCTTCTTTGACTCCTTATCCGGAGAAACATGACGCGCGACGGCGAAGTTGCCGTACTCCTCTTTCCATGCATCAGGTTTCCGGAATTCTCGACAGCAGTATCGGTCCTGCTACAATCACCCGCAGCGGTCCGGCGCGATTCCGCGCAGTCCGCCAGCAGTGGCACAAGACTCCTCACAACGGAGCACGGAAGGGTTCCCCGATCCCTCAGTACAAGCGCCGGGAGAATGAACGGTTCATGTCCGGTTTGCAGGTTGGCGACCTCCTTTCGCTGACCGTTCAAAAGTTTGACCCCTCCCGCGATGACGCCCCGCATACGGAGACCTTTTCAGTTCCCTACACGAAGGAAATGCGGGTGCTGGAGGCGCTCGACTACGTCGTGGAGGAACTCGGCGAAAGCATCGCCTACCAATGGTTCTGCGGCGTGAAGAAGTGTGGCATGTGTGGAGTGATGGTCAACGGCCGCCAGACGCTGGGATGCTGGGAACCGGTGGCCCGGGATATGACCGTTCGCCCGCTCGACGGCTTTCCGGTGATCCGGGATCTGGTGATCGACCGCTCCGGCTATTTCAACAATGTCCAGACCCTTCAGCCCTGGATCCAGCGTAAACGGCCCTACGCCGGCTTCCCTGAAGCCATTACCGGCCCGGACCTGCAAGCGGCGGCGGAAACCATGCACTGCATCGAATGCTTGCTTTGCGTTTCCGCCTGTCCCGCCAATGGCACGGATTTCATGGGACCCGCTCCCATGGTCCAGCTCGCACGATTCGCTCTCGACCCGCGCGACGAGGGCGACCGCGCCAAGGCGGCGCTCGATCTCGGAGGAATCGGACATTGCGTCGGATGCCAACAGTGCTCCCGCGTATGCCCGAACGGCATTCGGGTCTTCGAAGGCGCGATCCAAGGGCTAAAAGGCCAGATCCGTCAGCAGGGGTTGGGCGGCCCCGGATCGAATCGCTCCAGGCTCTTCGCCAACATTCACGCGGTCGCCAGGCTTGGCAGCCGATTCGCACCACTCGTGAACCCGGCGGCCAAACTCGCGCCCGTGCGGCGCATGATGGAAGCCGGTCTCGGCATTGACCGACGGCGCGATCTGCCGAGCTTCGCAAGGACGCCATTCGACCGCTGGTTCCGCAAGCGTCCCGTCGCAAAAGGGGACGGCCCGCTGATCGTCCTGTTCCACGATACTTTCGTGACCTATCTTGAACCGGAAATCGGGATGGCCGCGACCCATGTGCTCGAAGCGGCGGGCTATCGGGTTCGCCTCGCAGACGGTCGAAAATGCTGTGGCCGGCCCATGCTGTCCGAAGGGACCGAAGACCAGGCGCGCGCGGTCGCCGCGCACAATGTTCGCATACTGGCGCCGATTGCCCGGCAAGGCACGCCGATCATCGGGTTCGAGCCAAGCTGCGTGCTGACCATCCGGATGGACTATCCCGAACTCGTGGACAGTGACGATGCGAGGCTGGTGGCCGATGCCGTCTTGACCTTCGAGGAGTTCGTGGCGGCGGAGGCGCGCGCCGGCCGGTTCCAACTCGCCACTTCGGGCAAACCCGAAAACATCCTGTTGCATGGCCACTGCCACCAGAAAGCGATGATCGGGATCGGCCCTGCGATGGAAACGCTTTCGCTGACGGGCGCAGGGCGGATCGAGGAAATCCCGACCACCTGCTGTGGCATGGCGGGTTCGAACGGTTACGAGCGCGAGCACTATGAACGCTCCCTTGAGGCGGCGGAAGTCACCCTGTTGCCAGCGGTCCGGGCAGCCCCGCCCTCCACGGAAATCGTGGCCGCTGGCGTCAGCTGCCGCCAGCAGATCAAGGGCGGTACGGGCCGCCAGGCGCGGCACCCTGCACAGGTGCTTTTCGATGCGCTCGTTCCGGATGCCGGGCCGGAGGGACAGCGCCCGTGAGTGGGGCGATCCCCCTGGAAACAGACGTTCTCGTGATCGGCGGCGGCGTTGCCGGCGCGCGGGCGGCGTATGACGCGAACCAGGCGGGACTCTCGGTGACAATGGTGGTCAAGGGCCTCCTGGGCAAGAGCGGATGCTCGATTTTCGCGGGCAACCTGAACTATTTCGCTCCGCCGAACGACGAGCACAACGTGCCGTCCACTGAATCCCACGATTCGGAGAGCGAGCTCCGGATTCAGCGGACCATGGCGTTCCTCGCCAAGTACACCCATTACCTGGGCGACCAGGAATACATGCGGAATGCGTCGGACTGGAACCAGCGTCAATTCTACGACTGGATCGAATCGCGCGGCGTCTACATCCTCCGCGACCGGGCGGGCGGAATCGTCTCCGACTTGCCCTACCGAACCCAGGCCTGGGCCGTGCAGATGGGAATGTCCGGCACCGTCATCATGGACATGATGCGAAAGTTGATCTTGGAGACCGGCATACGGGTATTGGAACAAACCACGGCAACCCGCCTGATGACCCGGAATGGCGAGGTAGTCGGCGCGACGGCGCTGGATTTTGTCGGCGGCAGGTTCTACGCGATCCGGGCCAAGGCGGTCATACTCGCCACGGGCCATTCCAACTACATGTCGCTTCGCTCCACCGGGACACGCGACGGTTCGGCGAGCGGCTGGGTTCTGGCCTACGAAGCGGGCGCCAGGATTCAGAATATCGAAATGCAGTGGCATCATGCTTCCGATGTCGCCTACCCGTCCACGTGGATGCGGCTCCACCTTTATCCCAACCCGCTGCCCTGCACCGACCAACGCAGCCAGCTTTTCAACGAGAAAGGCGAAATGTTCTTCGACAGCAATTGGCTGCCGGAAAACCCGGTTCCCTACATCATGCAACTCAAGCACCTCGCCAAGGAGGTGGAGGCCGGCCGCGCGCGCCTGGACGGGGGCTTCTATTCAAGCTTCCGCCATGTCGAACGCGAGAGCCTGGAGAACCACATCTACCAGACACAGTTCGCCAGAAAGATCGGGATCGACCTCACCGAGGAAATGTACGAAAACGCCGTGACCTGGCACATGAATGTAGGCGGGGTCCGGGTGAACGGCCGCACCATGGAAACCGATGTGCCGGGATTGCTGGCGGCCGGTTCCGTCACGGCGCTGGTCACCGGCGGCCTGCCGAACTCGATGTTTGAAGGATTGACGGCGGCAAGAACCGCCGAAGAACGTGTCGCCGAGGTCCCCGTTCTCCCGGACCTCGATGCAACCGAACTGGCTTCGGAGGGGAAGCGGGTCTTTGGCCTCCTGCGGAAAGAGCCTCGCGAAGGCCTGCTCCCCGCACAGGTAAAAAAGCGAATCCGCCGCGCCATGTGGGAGCAAATGAACTACATCAAGACCGAATCATCCATGCTCGCCGCGAAGGAAGAACTCGGCTGCATCGAGGCCGAGCACCTGCCGCGCATGCGAATGAAGACCGACACCCGGAATTTCAACTATGATTGGGTGGATGCGCTCGATGTGGTCGACATGCTGAAAGCCTTGCAGATGCAGGTCCAATTTTCGCTCCACCGCAGGGAGAGTCGCGGCGCTTTCTACCGCCAGGATTATCCCGTAACCGACAACAGGAACTGGCTGAAGCACCTGGTCGGCTGGCGCAGCAGTTCCGGCGAACTCCGGCTCGACACCATGCCCGTCGATCTTCCTTACGCGGCGCCCGATGAGGAACTCGCGAGTTTTTTCGATGTTGACTACTGAACCGCGCACGCAGCGTTCGAGCACCAAATCAGGGCAGGCGGCCCTTCCGCCGACTTATTGGAGGAGAATTCCATGACCATCAAACAGACACGACGCAGATTTCTGAAGACCAGCGCCGCCGGGGCGCTTGGCGCGAGCGTTGGATCATCCCTCGCCGCGCCCTCCGTCGTCCTGGGCCAGACGCGCAAGCTGACAATTTCGACCTGGGGCGGCGACACCGAGAACGCCATCAAGGACTTCGTGCAACCCGACTTCGAAAAAGAGCACAACGTGGAACTGGTATACGATATCGGCAGCATGGGAGCGCGCTACAACAAGATTCGCGCGCAGGAGGGCCTGTCGACCGTCGATGTATTCTTCTCCACCGACGAGCCCGTCTACAATGGCATGCGCACGGGCCTCTTTGCCGAAATCAACCCGGCGAATATTCCCAACATGGCGGACCTTCACGACTGGGGGACGCCCACGGATGGGTTCGGAGTCACGTATGGCCTGATCACCATTGGGCTCGCCTACCACACGGAACTCGTGCCGAACCCGCCCACCAGTTGGAGTGACCTGTGGCGCGAAGACATCAGCTCGAAACTCGCCCTTCCGGCGCTCTTTCACAGCATGATGCCCGCCCTTTTGATCCGGTCGGCGGAAATCAATGGCGGTGACGAGAACAACCTGGACCCTGGCCTCGCGGCGCTTGCTGAACTCCGGCCCAAATCGCTCAGCTATTTCTGGACGGCCTGGGCGCCGCTCTTGCAATCGGGCGACGTGCATGTCGCCGTGGAGTTCGACTATTACATCGAAGGCATGAAAGACAATGGGTATTCGGTAAGCTGGAACAATCCCACCGACATGGGATTTGCCACCTACGACCACCTCAGCATCCCGGCCGATTCGGAGAACAAGACCCTTGCGGAAGCGTTCCTGAACGCGATGCTGGATCCGGGCGTGCAAGAAGCGACCGCCAACAGGATCTATGTGGGTCCGAGCAACAAGAAGGTCGTGCTCGCCCCCGAAGTGGCCAGCCGATCGACCTATGGAGACCGGCTCAACGCCATCCGCTTCTTCGACGGCAAGGAAATCGATGCAAAGCGGTTGGCCATCAGCGAATTGTTGAAAACCCAGGTTCTTTCTCACTGGGGTTAGCCTTTGCAAGAGTCCGGACCAGCAACCCTGGCCGGTAGCGACGCAAGTCAGGCGCAAGCCGCTTCCGGTTCTCCCGGCCGGTGGCGGCCGCGCCGCCGGAGAGTGATGGCCTCAGCCAGCGGGAGGGCGAGACTGCTGGTTTCGCCGGCGCTCCTGTTCCTCGGCCTGTGCCTGGTGCTGCCCCTCGCAATTACGGTCTACAACAGCCTTCAGGCGAGTCCGGTTCTCCTCCGGCCCGAGGGCTATTTCGGGTTGGCGAATTACCTCTACATTTCCGGGACGCCTTTCTATGTCCAGGTCGTGGTCCGCACGCTGCGGATCTGCGCGATCGTGGTGTTCTTCACGATTCTCCTCAGCTACCCCACCGCATACGTTTTCCGGCGTTACGCAAGATTCGCCAGCGGGCCGGCGATCCTGATCCTGAGTTTTCCGATGCTTGCCGGGCCTCTTGTGGTCGTGCTTGGCTGGATGATCCTCCTGGCGGATGGCGGACCAATTAACGACTGGCTGATTTTTCTCGGAATCACTCGTTCACCGATCGAAATTCTTCGGAGTGAGACGGCCATCATCATTGGGGTGGTCCAGTTCACGATCCCGTTCGCGGTCTTGAACATTTTCAATGCATTGTCGCAAATCGACCGGCACTTGATCGAGGCGGCCGGAAGCCTTGGAGCAACGCCGGCGCGGCAATTCCTGCACGTCATCCTGCCGTTGAGTCTTCCCGGCGTCCTGTCGGCGGCGATCATCACCTTTTCGCTGGCAATCAGTTCCTTTATCGCGCCGGCCTATCTCGGTGGCGGCACCAAGCTCGTGATGACCACGCTGATTAACGAAACCATGCTGGGTTCCTATGACCAGGCTCTGGCTTCGACGATTGCGGTTGTCCTTCTGCTATTCTCCCTGCTGATCGTAATTGCAATGAACACAGCCCTGACCCGGGAGAGGGGCCGGTGAGAAAGAACCGGATTCCGTTCGGGAGGCTCGCTGCGATCGCGTGGCTCGGGTTGATCTACCTCTACGTGCTCGGCCCTGCCGTCATCGTGATCGTCGGCTCGTTCAATACCGCGACCAGTTTTCCGAGCGCGTTCGAAGGATTTACATTTCGCTGGTACGCGCAACTCGCCAAGCACGGAGAATTTCTGGATGCGCTGTTCGTGAGCATCCAGATCGGCGTGATCGCCGCTTTCATCGGCAGCGCATTCGGGATTCCCGTTGCCCTGGCGCTTGCGCGTTACGAGTTCCGATTGAAGGGCGCCGTAACAGCCTTCATCATGGCTCCCCTCATCCTGCCCCAGATCGTCATGGGGTTGGCCATGCTGCAGTTGCTGACCGCGGTTCGGCTGCCTGCGACCTTCCTCGGACTGGCTTTCGTGCATTCGGTCTTTGTCATGCCCTACGTGATCCGGGCGATGCTGTCCTGCCTTTCCGGGCTGAGCCCGTCTGTCGGCGAAGCGGCCGCCAGCCTGGGAGCGAACGTGTGGCAGAGGTTCGTGCTGATCACCTTCCCGATCACGCGAGCCGGAATCATGGCCGGGTTCATCTTCGCGTTCATCATGTCGTTCATCAACTTGCCGCTGTCGCTGTTCCTGACGACGCCGAGTTCAACCACCCTGCCGATCCGGATGTTCGCATACATGGAATCAAGGATCGATCCATTCATTGCCGCGGTCGGGTCCCTGACGGTGCTTGCCGTCATCGCGGGGAGTTTCTTTGTCGAGAAAGTCCTCCGGGTCCGGCTTCTGGCCTAGCGGAGCAAGACGTTGAACTGGCTGGAGTTCCGCAGCGTAAGCAAGCAATTCGGCGATCATCTTGCCGTTGACGATGCTTCGTTTTCCGCCAAGGAGGGCCAAATCGTCTGCCTGGTGGGACCCAGCGGATGCGGCAAGACCACTGCGCTCCGGATGATTGCCGGTTTTGAGACGCCGGATTCCGGCGAAATCTGGCTGGGCGGACGGGAAATGTCGGACTTGCCGGCCCACAAGCGCAATATCGGAATCACGTTCCAGCACTACGCGCTCTTCCCGCATATGACGGTCGAAGAGAATGTGGCGTTCGGTCTCAGAATGCGAAAACTCCATCGCGATGAAACCGGGGCCAAGGTCTCCGCTGCCTTGTCGATGGTCCGATTGGATGGTCTGGAGACGCGGTTCCCAAGCCAGCTGAGCGGCGGCCAGCAGCAACGGGTCGCCCTCGCCCGGGCCATCGTGATCGAGCCGGTCATGCTGCTGCTCGACGAGCCGCTGAGCAACCTCGACGCCAAGCTGCGCGAAAGAATGCGGGTGGAGATCAAGGAGATCCAGAGCCGCCTGAAGATCACTACCGTCTTCGTCACCCATGACCAGGAGGAAGCGTTGACGATCTCCGATCGCATTGCGGTCATGCAGGCAGGCAGAATCATCCAGGAAGGAAGCCCGGTCGATGTGTTCGAGCGGCCGCAGCACAGCTTTGTTGCCGGATTCATCGGCCAGTCCAACCTGTTGCGGGGCGAGTCGCTGGGCATGGCGGAAGGCCATGCCTTGATCAAAACCGAAAGGGGCACGGAAGTCTTCGGCCGCATGATCGTACCGGTTGCATCCGGTGTACCGTCCATCGCCGTAATCCGGCACCCGCGCGTAGATGTACGGCGGCGCGACGAGCCGCAATCGGACGGGCGGAACGCCTATGACGGCCGGGTGGAGTTGATCAACTACTTGGGCGAATTCGTTCAGTACGTCTGCACTCTTGAAGACGGGGAGCGAATCATTGCGATGGTTGCAATTTCCGAAGCCGTGGAAATCCCGGTGGCGGTCGGAGCCGAGGTCCGCATTTCTTGGCGGGCAAACGACTGCCTGGTGATCGAGGACGCTTCCGGGCGTGGCGGCAATGGCAGGTGAAGCCGATCTCCTGATTTCCGGCGGCACGGTCGTCACGATGGACGATGAACGCCGCATTCTGCCCTGCGGTTCCGTCGCGATTTCCGACAACCGGATCGTTTCGATCAGTCCGGGGAAATATCTGGATTCAGCCTTGCGGGCGAAGCAGCAGGTCGACGCAGCCGGAATGATCGTGATGCCGGGCCTGGTGAGTTGCCACGGCCACGCCTGCAACAGCCTCGTCCGCGGGTTGGCGGAAGACCGGACACTGCATGAATGGCTGCATGAAGTGCTGTGGCCGGCGATGTCCCATGCGGGACCGGACGAAGTCTACTGGGGCTCGCTGCTCAGCGCCGTCGAGATGCTGCGTTCCGGCGTAACATGTTTCGCCGACATGTGGACCGAGGTTCCCTCAACCGCGCGGGCCGTGGAGGCGGTGGGCCTCCGGGCGCTCCTGGCCCACAATTTGCGGGATTTTGGTGATTCCGAGCGAACCGAAATCGAAATCAACCGCGCAATTCAAGCCTGGCGAAGCCATGACGGAACCGGCGACGGACGAATCCGCATCGGCCTTGCGCCGCATTCCATCTATGCCTGCACGGAAACGATGCTTCGCCGTGCGCGTGACCTTGCGAGCGAACATGAGTTGCTGCTGCAAATCCACCTTTCGGAAACCCGCCAGGAGTTCGATCAAAGTCTTGAGCGTCACGGGAGCACGCCGGTTGCCTTTCTCGACCAAGTGGGCTTCCTCGGTCCCGACGTGATTGCCGCGCATGTCGTCTGGCTCGGCGACGGCGATCTGGAGATTCTCCGCCAGCGCGAAATCCGTGTCGCTCATTGCGTCGCCAGCAACCTGAAGCTGGGCTCGGGGGTATCGCCGGTCACCGGGCTTCGCGACGCGGGAATCAGGGTGGGACTTGGCACAGACGGGCCGGCCAGCAACAACTCGCTCGACCTTTTCGGGGAGATGAAGTTGGCCGCCCTGCTCCAGAAAGGCGTCGGCCACGCCCCCAAGAAAATGCCCGCTACGGACATGGTTGCCATGGCCACGGCCGACGGCGCCGCGATCCTCGGCCTGGGTCACGAACTCGGCCAGCTGGCGCCGGGTTATCTGGCCGACCTGATCTTGGTTGATGCGACCGGCGCACACCTCACGCCTTTCTATCCCGACCATCCGACCCAGCCCTATGCCCATCTTGTCTACAGCGCCAAATCGACCGATGTCCGGACAGTCATCGTGGACGGAATCGTGCGGATGCTGGACGGGGAGATCCTTGGGCTGGACGAGAACGCCGTTCTTGGCGGAGCGGAACGCGCGTCGGCATCAATTCTTGCCGCCGCCGGCCTGCGGCCGCAACCCAATCCATAGCGCCATTTCGCAAGAAAACAGATCGGGAAATCAGTGGCTATTCCACCGCGGCGCGTCGGAAGGATGTTTCCGCAAATCCGAAATTGCGCCGCAGCGAGTGGCGTCCATCGGGTCGAGCAGGTTCACATTCGCGCCGACCACCGCATCTGCCGGCCCCGAAAACGATTCCGGCCTCGTGCAGGAGGAGGGAATCGAAAGCGCCGCAACTACAGCAATCGACCGCGCGCTGTAATGGGCCACAGTGTTTCGACACGCTCATTATATAAGTCCCAATGAGTGAAATCCTCTGCATCGGGGAACCCCTCTTCGAACTCAACCAGCAGGCCGACGGGACATTCCTGCCGGGTTTCGGCGGCGACGTATCGAACGTCGCCATAGCGGCCGCTCGGCAAGGTGCGTCGGTCGGCATGATTTCACGCGTTGGGCATGACCTGTTCGGGAAACAGTTCCTGGATCTCTGGGAACGAGAAGCCGTCGACCGGGAACTTGTAATTATCGATACCGAAGCGCCCACGGGAGTCTATTTCGTCTTCCATGACAAGGATGGCCATCATTTCGAGTATCGACGGAAGGGATCCGCCGCCAGTCGATTGCGCCCACGAGACATCCCGGAAGAAGCGGTCCGCCGGGCAGGAATCGTGCATGCTTCCGGCATCAGTCTCGCCATAGGCAGCGGTCCCAGGGATGCGGTGTTTCGGGCGATCGACATCGCGCGAAATTCCGGGACAACCGTTTCCTTCGATCCGAACTTGCGTTTGGCGTTGTGGCCGCTCGACCGCGCGAGAGTGGAGACCGACCGGGCCATGCGCCAATGCGACATTGCGCTTCCGTCGCTGGAAGATGCGCGCTTCCTGACAGGGAAGACCGATCCGGACAAAATCGTAGACTTTTACCTGGAACTTGGCGTTGATGTTGTGGCCCTGACGCTGGCGTCGAACGGTGCGCTGATCGCAACCCGGGAAGACCGACAATCCGTCGGCGGACGCGATGCGAAGGTACTCGATGCCACCGGCGCCGGGGACTGTTTTTCCGGGGCCATGCTTGCGCAACTCTCAATGGGCGTTCATCCATTCGAAGCGGGCGCCTATGCAACTGTTGCCGCCACGCTTTCCACTGCCGGGTACGGCGCCGTCGCGCCGATTCCCCATCGCCAGGAAGTTCTCGAGGCGATACGCGAGTAGATGTCCGCACAGTACGAACGCCTGCGCCTGAAGCGCTCTTCCTGACGGAGGCGCCCAGTTGGGCCCGATACAGCCCGAGTGCGTCACCGCGGCACGCGCGTTTCTGCCGCGAGCAAGGAACAGCTCATGCGCAAATCCCGCTCAAACGCGCACAGCGTCTCTCGATTCTTACCGAGGGCCAAACAATTGCCTGTTTCGCGGCCAGTGTCTGGAAACTGGCGTACGATCAACCGAAGTCCGGAAATGCATGGCGCAGTTGTTCGAGGCATCGACGATGCCGAAGAAATCGAATTCGCCGGTGGCGTACCCGTGTGATGAAATTTCGATTCGGAAAATTTTCCGCCAACTCTTCGACCGGATCTCCGATCCGGAGACGAAGTCGCCGGAATGTATTCGGCGCCATAACGAGACCCTGTAAATCGGAGCCATGTTCGGGTTCGGCACGAATCCGGCAAATGCAGCAAGAACAATGCTCGGAGGAAACGTGTAGACAAGCAATTGTCGGGAATTCGTGGCGCCTTGGCCAGAATCCATGCGGCCGGGGCAAAACGGGCAGACCCCGACTGGCAGGATCCGGAATCATGGGAACCCACATCTCTGAACCGATCCACGTCTCCATGGGTACTTGAAGATTTCCCGAATCGCTGCAGGAACGCTCTTGGCTTGCTTCGGCGGAACGAATATTCCGGCGAAAACTCATCACGAATTCACCAGCACGATAACCCAATTGCACTCGCGGGTCGCGCCGAGAATTCCGTACCGGGTAGATTCCTCGATGAAGTTTCGCCACCACGCGGATTTGCCGGACGTTCACGCGTGGACCGTATCCATTCTTGATTGCGTGCAATCAAGGCGGCAGACTGGCCGCCCAACAAAGATTCCCCGAACCGGCTATTATCTCTGGAATTCCGGTCTCGCCACGTCATTTGCTCGTTGGTTCACAATTCCCATGAAGGTCGGAAAGCATCGATGCCCTTCGATGGGGCGCACCAGTCATCTGCTGAACTGAAAATCCGTTGCTGTCGAGTGCAACTCGATCTCTTGCAAGAACCGAGGCATTGATAAGAGCAGGTTCTGATTTTGACCTCGCCCAAAGCGGCCGAACAGAAGAACTCGTCAAACCGCGAGCACGATGATCGATGGAAACCAACGTCTTTCTCGCAGTTCTCCTGGCCGCACTGCTCCATGCCAGTTGGAACTCAGTAATCAAGGGAGGCAACGATCGCCTGTCTTCGGTACTGATGCTGACATTGGCGCAGGCAACCATCGCAGTACTTGTACTGCCGTTCGTAGAACAACCGGGTCTCGCTGCTCTCGGATGGCTTATTGCGTCGGCGGCGCTTCACACGGGATACAAGATATTCCTGATACAGGCCTATGAACACGCCGATTTAAGCCAGGCATATCCTTTGGCTCGTGGGTCGGCCCCGATGATTGTGACGGTGTTTTCCGTTCTTGCGTTGGGGGAAAGTATTGGCGGACTCGCACTTGTCTCGATCCTGGTGATCTCACTAGGAATCTTCTTGATGGCGTTCGGCGGCAGAGGACAAAGACGATTGCGCACCAAGGCGTGGTTTTATGCGTTGGCAACCGCCGGTTTCATTGCGAGCTACACCCTCGTTGACGGAATTGGCGCGCGAACCGCTGGTACTCCCTCGGGATACATTCTTTGGTTGGCTGTCGGAGACGTATTTGGCATAACTCTTTACGCCCTGATCACTCGTGGCGCTCACGCCTTTCCTGCGCTCACCGCTACGTGGAGGACCGGTATTGCGACTGGCGCCATGTCACTCGGCTCCTATTGGATTGCAGTATGGGCCTTTACCCAAGCTCCGATCGCTCTTGTCGCTTCGCTCCGCGAGACAAGCATCCTGTTTGCAGTCTTGATCGCCGCACTGGTTCTTCGCGAACCCGTCAGTGGATGGCGTTGGCTATCCGCCTGCATGATTGCTGCCGGGGTCGCGCTCATGAAGGTCTGATGACCGTGCCATGTCACCCGTAGGCTCTGGTTTACGAAAACGCGATCAACTCTTCCGCTCAGCACCTGAACAATCTGCATGCAGCCGGGGCACGGCCGTGCGCGGGCGCCCCGATCCGCGACGTGGTCCGCCAGAGAGAGATCTTCGCAAGTCCTGAAACATCCGAACGCGAACATGCTGGTCCGGGTCATTGCCCATTGGATGACCTTCAGGCGCGAAAATCGTTCGACAACCAATTCAGAAATGACGTTGCGGGTGCATTGCGAATCGTGTCGGGGTCTGGTTCGTTGATCGCGCCGCTCTTTGCCGCAACAAGCGCTTCTTTGAGCCTTTCAACCACGACCGGAGCCTGACCCTCCAACAAGTTGCAGGCATCAAGCTGAAAATGGCCGAGTTCCAATTCGTGCGCGCGAACAATCACCGGCGGCTTGCCGCTCGCCAGGTAGCTCGCGACCCCCGCCGCGCTTGCGCCAGCCGTTTTCGGATCCACGCGCACATCCAGTCGCTCCAGCGGATTGCCGGTAGGATCTGGCACGCGTTCCGCCTCAACACCGGCGAATTCGGCCAATGCCTGCTTCCAGAGCTCAAGATGTTGTCCCTCCCGATTGCGGATCGCTGCATGATCGCGCTTCTCCCAGGCCCGCAGCGCGGCAATCGTGCCGTAGATGCTCTCTTTCCCGGCCTTCATCCCCCGTCCGATTCCCATGTTCTGGAAGTAGGCGGCTTTCACCAGTTCCCGGTGACCGGCGACGATTCCGGCGGTAGGTCCGCCAAGGAACTTGTGTGCGGAATAGACCACGATATCCGCGCCTTCCCGAAGGAACCGTTTCAAATCGTATTCGGATGCCGCATCAACGATGACCGGCACATCGGCTCCGTGGCAAATCTCGGCGAACCTCCTCAGCGGCATTTGCCCGTACTCCACCACATGATGGGAAACCACGTAGAGCGCAGCAGCGGTTCTTTCGCCAAGCGCCGACTCGAGCTGATAGTCCAGCACCTGGGTGGACTCTCCAACCGGATGAACCGTGCCTCCCGCAAGTTCAATGGATTGCCGAATCGGCGCGCCATAATTGCAAAGGTGACCCAGTTGCACGGCGACCTCTCTCCTCGGTCCCGGGTCCCGGGGCAATCGCGCCACGTGGCCCAGATCCGTACCCGTGACCGCCGCCGCCACGGAAATGGTGACCCCGGCGGCGGCTGATGCAGTCACAAATCCCGCTTCGGCGCCTGTCGCATTCGCAATTTCGGCGCTGGCGGCTTCCTGCAGTTCGTGGATCTTCACAAACCTGGGCAGGATTTCCGTGACCGCATCGATCGCAGGCGCAACCGCGACTGACGCTCCAAGCGAAGTCATGGTGCCGGACACATTGATAAAGTTCGAGAGCTTTCCCGGGTCGCAGTACTGCAACGACGAAGAATGTGAATCGAATTGAGACATGGTCTTTCCTCGTGCGGCGGCCGTCTGTTACATAGCAGCGGAACAATTTACCAACAACGAGCGACCCGAATTCCCGGAGCGCGGTCGTGCGCTCCACCGGGATGGCGGGGACCTATCCGAATCAACGGGATCGCTGCTTCCTGGGCCGGCCGGCACGCTTACCAACCGAGGGAACCGGGGAACGCAAACGGAATTGCGCGAAGTTCCACCAGGGAATTGTGGATTCTTGGCCGAGGGTGCGGAGAAGAACGCCTGCCTTGTCGTTTGGCGCTGCCACAAGGGCAAGGAGCCGGGCTCTCGGAATGGTCATTGGTCAACCCGGCTGAAACACGGCACACGGACCGTTCGCCTTACCCAGACTTCACTTCGGCGATGGCCTCGATTTCCACCGTGATGTTGTTTGGAAGGGAGCCAACGCCGATCGCAGAGCGCGCGTGTGCGCCCCGTTCCCCAAGAACTTCGCAGAACAGATCCGAGCATCCATTGATCACAAGAGGATGTTCAGAGAAGTCGGGCACGGCGTTTACCATTCCGAGCACCTTGACGATCTGTTGCAATCGCTCGAATCCATCGAGATGTTCGCGGATGGCGGAAAGGATGTTCAGCCCAACGAGTTCTGCGTGCCCGCGCGCCTCTTCCGCAGAGACATCTCGCCCGACCTTCCCCTGTTTCAAGTTGCCGTTGAAATCGACCGGTCCCTGGCCGGAAACATAAATCAAGGAGCCCGCGCGCTGGACATTTCGAAACCTGGCGATTGGCGCCGGGGGACGGTCCGGCAGTTTCAATCCCAGCGCCTTCAACCGTTCCTCCGGGGTATCCCGGGTTTGATGGTCATGGTTCATTGCAATTTCCCTGGCCTGACGCAACTATCCTCGCGCCGATCTGAATCCATCCCGGTCCGCGACGCATTTTCGGCAAGAGATTTCGGTAAGGCAACGGAATGGGCTTCGGCACTTATCGAACTGCTTCTTCCGACCCGTTGCGAGGGCTTCTTCGCGCGGCGTGCACGAGGTGGGATCCCAAAACGGCGTATCTCGGCTCAAACATCTTGCACAGGGTCCGGCGGTTGCCATTGCAATCCTCAACCGTTTCCTCGCAGTCTTCAAAATCGAAAATCGTGAAGTCCGCGCGTTCACCGGCCGCCAACCGCGTCGACTCACCGAGTCCGAGATATCCCCGTGGATTGCAGGAAATTGCGCCTACGCATTGTTCAAAATCCAGTCCGGCCGCATGCAGCTTGGACACGGTTGTCGCCAAGTCGTGCACCGGTCCGCGAATGTTCAAGACGTGCAGGTCCGTCGAGACCGAGAACGGCTCGACGCCTTCTGCGATTGCGCGTTCCGCAACCGTGAAGTCGAACGACAAAACGCCGTGGCCAACGTCCATTCGAACTCCCGTTTCAGCGAGCCGTTTCGCGCCCGCGAGAAGTTCGGGTGTATCTGTAATCGAGCCCGCCTTTCTTCCATTGAAGCAATGGGTGACCACATCGCCGGGTGTCAGCAGGTCGAAGACTTCCGAAAGAAGCGGCGGCGGCGAACCGATATGCACCATGAGCGGGAGGCCCGCCATTTCTGCGACCTGCTTTGCGATACGAACCGGTGTGATCCCCCAATGGCCAACGACGTCCCCGCTTGCGCGGACCTTTACCCCGCACACGGCTTCCCGATGGGTCTCGATCACCTCGAGTGTGCGGTCCACGTTGACAAGGCGCGGATCGAATAGCTCCGGAATCTGAAGACCTGCAATCAATCCGATGGAGGAGATATTGACAAAGGCCCTGATCGTTTCGGGCTGCGGTTCGATCACCCGCTCCCGAAGGCCATGAAACGATGCCTCGCCCGCTGAGCCCGCATCCGCCATCGCGGTAACGCCGCTGGCGAGGCCTGCCTCGTCCGCAGTTACCGAGATGTTCGTTCCTTCGAACCACACGTGAACGTGCAGGTCCGCCCAGCCCGGCGAAATATAGGCGCCCCCGCAATCGACCGTCCGAAATCCTGGATCCGCCTTTTCGAGAACGATCCCGGCATCCGAAATAGCTATTTCGGAGGAATCCTGGCCGGTCGTGAACCCCACCGGCCGTACGTTTCTGAGAAGCCACCCCATCGTCCCCATTCCCTTCGTGATCGTCGATCAGGACTGTAGCGCAGTCTATTGCCTCTGTTGCCGCACGACGGCACGAAAAGCGCAATCGTGATCCCGGATCCCGGATCTCCCAAGCCGCAGCCCCGCACGGATATCTGCTTCAAGCGACGATCCCGCATCCGGAACGGCATGCTCCCCGGTAGGAATTGCTGATTCTCCCGGGGCTTCGAATGCGCCGTTCGTCCGGGGCGCCGAAACCTCCTGGGGAATGTCGATTTCGCGCGTTGGCCGTGGGTCGCACCGACCCGGCCGGCTTGTCGGGCAAATGCCGCTCTTGCTTGCGTCTGGTGCGGCCTCGCGCCCTCGACGCGCCTTCGGTCAGGTATACGGGCGCGACAGGTAGGCGCCGTGACCCTGTGGGCCGACGATCGCACCGTCGCGCATGACCGTGGCGCCGCGGCACATGGTGAGCACGGGCCAACCCTTCAGCGCCCACCCATCGTAGGGTGTGTAGTCAGAATAACTGAGCAAGTCCTCGTTCCGGACCTCGCGCTCGAGATCTAGATCGACGACGGTCAGATCCGCATCCGCGCCTGCGACGAGACGTCCCTTTCGTGCGCTGATATTGAAGATGTCCGCCGGGCGGCTGGCGCACAGCTCGGCAATGCGGGCCAGCGACAGGCCGCGCTTGTGATAACCCTCGGATAGGAGTACCGGCAACACCGTCGCAGTCCCGGGGAAACCCTGGGACGACTTCCAGATGTTGGTCATCTTGCTCTGCCGCTTGCGTGGAACGTGATCGGACCCGACCACGTCGACAACACCGCTCTTGAGGGCCTCCCAGAGAGCTTCGACATCATCCTGGGTTCTGAGCGGGGGATTCGCCTTGCCGATGCTTGCGGGCAGTTCGGAATCCATCGTGTGCGTGAGGTAGTGAGGGCAAGTCTCCACGTGGATGTGGGGGTAGCGCTGGCGATAGTTGCGGACCTCGCAGAGACCCGAACGGCAACTAAGGTGCGGAATGTAGATCCGTGCGCCCAGGTGCTCCGCAAACATCATCGCACGCACCAGGTTCTCGGTTTCGGTGAAATCCGGCTTTACTTCGGCCAAGGCATGCAGGCCGTCCTTGCCTTCGGCCATAACCCTCCGGGTAAAGCGGTTCACGAGTTCGATATTTTCGGTGTGCATCACCACGACGACCTCGGGAAACCGCGCGGCCTCTTTCAAGAGATCATACATGTAGCCGTCGTCGGTGCCGTCCAGGCCAAGGTAGCGACCGGCGTCGCCGCGGAAATTCATGAAATACTTGAAGGAGGTCACACCGTACTCACGCACGCAGCGCTCAAATTCCTCAAGATGAACCTCCCTGGCGGTCGAGAAATGGAACCCGAAATCGACATGCGCCCGCGACTCGACGTCAGAGAGTTCCGCCTTGAAAACCTCGCTGTATGGCTCGTTATTCAGAAAGTAGCTCAGGATCGTCGCCATTCCCCCGATTGCGGCGGAGGCGGTCTCACTGGCGTACTCGTCAGGCTTTTCGGCGAATCCGAAGTGAACGTGCGCGTCGATCAGGCCTGGAAAAACAATCTTGCCCGTCGCATCGATGGTTTCACGAACATCGGAGGCCTCTTCGCCCGGCGCCAAGATCCCGCAAATGCGCCCGTCGCGAATCCCAATGTCACAGCGGACTTCACCCTTGTCCGGCAGAATCGCCGTTCCACCGCTCACCCTGATGTCGATCCGCATTTGCGGCTCCCCTGTTCTGTTCGCCGTGGGCCCGGCGCAATCCTAGAGCATGTCCTTGACCGAGACCGGCCGACGGATGCCCGCAGGTTCGTAGAGGCTTTCGAGCGACTGCGCGAGCGTTGCGCGGTCGATATCGCGCGTTATGAAGACCAGTCGGCCCCGCCGGTCCGACCATGGCCAAGTGCTCATGGGCGCGGGCGAGCCGAACACGTGCTGGACGCTCTGAACGAAATAGGGCGCGTCACGTCCATCGATCTGCAAGACGCCCTTCATGCGCAACAAATCAGGACCTCGGAATTGCACGAGCCGGCGCACCCAGAAGTCGTAGCCAGCCCAGGTCGCGGGCCGCGCAAGCTCAAACGCGCAAGTCCCGATATCGCTGTGGGCGCTAGGACCATGCGCCTCGCCGTGACGGTGTTCATCCTGGCAACGGACCGGTGCTTCTTGACCCCCCAAATCTCCGATGGCAGCCAAATGGAAGTCACCGGTTGCGTGAAAATCCATGAGATCCGCTGGCGCGCCCACGGCGCCGTTGCTCTTCGTCAGGATCCGGGCGCGTGGATTGACCTCCTTGAGCCGCGCGCGCAGCGCCTGTGTCGCTTCCACGCCGGCCACATCGTCCTTGGAGATCGCCAAGCGATCGGCCATCGCTGCCTGCTTGACCGCCTCCGACGTCGAGTCGAGCTGTCGGAGCCCGTGCAATGCATCGACGACCGTGACGAGGCCGTCCAGCCGGTAATGCTGCGTAACCAGCCGGTCGGTCAGGAGGCAATGCAGGATCGGGGCCGGATCCGCCAAGCCGCTGGTCTCGATCACCACGCGCCGGAATGCGGAGATCTCGCCACGCGCCCGGCGGAACATGAGATCGGCCAAGGTATCCCCCAGGCTGTCGTTCACGGTGCAGCACAGGCATCCCGAGTCCAAGAGAACAACATCCTCGCTGCCGCTTTCCACGAGCAGATGATCAAGCCCGACTTCTCCAAACTCATTGACGATGACAGCCGTGTCGCAGAGATCCGGATGCGCAAGCAAACCGGAGATCAGCGTCGTCTTGCCGCTGCCAAGATACCCCGTAATAACGGTCACGCCGATTTGTGACTGTGTTCCGTGTTCCATTCCCTGCCCGCCCCGAACGGCGCGCCAGAGCACGCCCGCGCGCTCTTTGCCGTATTCTCCAAGGCCGCCGCAATCAGCTTGCCGGCTTAAGTTCACGCAACGCGGCCAGGCATTCCTCCGTGGCCATCACATCCGCATACTTCTCGCTCATGTCAAAGAGATTGACTGCATGCGCCGTTGGCCCGCGGTCGTACACGCATTCATACGGAAGCGCGACCTTGAAGTTATAGGCGAACGCATCCACGACCGTTCCCCGAACGCAGCCGCTGGTGGTACAGCCGGTTACCACGAGCGTATCCGATTGCAGATCGACGAGATAGCTGGCGAGCGGGGTCCCGAAGAACGCGCTGGGGTGCTTCTTGGGCAACAGAATATCACCCTCACGTGGTGCGACCTCGCTCACGAACTCGTAGCCCTTGCGCGTCACCGTCATGATCGATGGAACTTTTTCGGCGAGGCGGCCGGTGTCAAAGCTCTCTTTTCGAGCCACATGGGGATAGAGGACGGGCCAGCCCCGCTGTCGAAACAGGGCCAAGACCTTTTCGATGTTGTGGATCGCATCCCAGCCGACCCGACCACACGCCGTAGGAAATTCCTTGACCGCCTCCCAGAAGGGAGCCGGTTTCGTTCCGACCGTACGATACTGGACGTCGATAATCAGCAGCGCCGGCCGGTTCCCAATGCCCAGTGTCTTGCCGAAGCCGGCGGCGCGATAAATCTTCTTTTCCTCGTCGGTAACGACGCCGTCCCATGGTTTCATGTGCGCTGCCTCATATCCGTGGCGCTTGGCCGCGCGGAGGCCGGCTCGCGTACCGCTGCTCGAGTCGATCATAGGCCTGCTTGTCGACGAGCCGCTGCCGCGCCTCGAAGGAGGCGACCTTGTCCTCGACGGCTGCGAGGCTTCCGCTGCGTTTCAATTCGCCGAGCACCTCCCGAATGCCGTGAACCGCGGCCTGAAGCGCCGCGTTGGCATAGAGAACGCCGGCAAAACCCATCGTCGCGAGATCTTGTTGTTCGACCGGCGGGGTCCGCCCCCCGAACACCATGTTTGCGATCTGCGGCACTGGAAGTTCGCGCGCAATCCTGCTGAACTCGCTGCGATCAAGCGGCGCTTCCACGAACGTCGCATCGGCGCCGGCCTCGATGTACTCCTGGGCACGCTCGATCGCGGCGTCAAGACCGAGCACCGCTCGCGCATCCGTGCGGGCGACGATCACGAAATCACGGTCGACCCGGTGGTCAACAGCGGCTTTGATCTTCTGCGCCATCTCGCAGTGCTCGATCAATTTCTTTCCCGCAAAGTGGCCGCATCGCTTCGGGAACACCTGGTCTTCAAGCTGAACGCCGCTGGCGCCCGCCTTCTCGAGCTGCTTCACCGTACGAACGACGTTGACTGCATTGCCGAAGCCGGTATCCGCATCGACCAGAAGGGGCAGATCGACAACGTCCCGCATGGCGCCAACGTGATCAACGAGTTCCTTGAGGGAGACCAAACCGATATCGGGCACGCCCAGATACGTGTTGGCAATGCCTGCGCCAGTGACGTAGACGGAATCGAACCCGAGGTCCGAGATGATGCGTGCCGTCAAAGGGTTGGCGGCGCCTGGCAGAATCGCGGCGCCGCGCATCGCCAGAAGCTCCTTCAGGCGAGTGGTATGCCTCATGGCCAACGTGGAAGGCTCCCGGCCGCCGCGAGCATTTCACACTCCCAAGTCAGCCCTTCCGCAGTTGCGGTGTGTTGATGCATCCTTGACCCGTTTCCCGGTCTCCTTGAACAGTTGATCACAGCGTACTGCCACACGCAACCGACCGCGGGACGAGGTGGCCGGACGACGATATTGTCCACCTGGTCAGATGGATACTTCGGAAGACACGCCAACCCCGCCGCCACTACGGCATCGCCCGGCGCATGTGGATGCGAGTTGTTACAAGGGGCGCAGTCGCTCGGCAAGCGCACGCTTCAGTACTTTGCCCATCGAGTTGCGCGGCAAACGGTCCACAAGGAATACCTCACGCGGCACCTTGTGGCGGGCGAGGTTGTGGCGGCAGTGCTCGATCAATGCCGGCCCGTCGATGGTCCCACAGGCAATCACGAAGGCAGCGACCTCCTCGCCGTACTCTACCGACGGCCAGCCAACCACAGCCGCTTCCTCCACCGCAGGGTGGGCCTGCAGCACGAGTTCGACATCGCTCGGATAAATGTTGGCGCCGCCGCGGATGATCATGTCCTTGGCGCGGCCGCGGAGGAACAGGTAGCCGTCGTCGTTCATTTCACCGAGGTCGCCGGGATAGAACCAGCCGTCGTGAAAGAAGGAGCCGGCCGTCGATTCGGGATCAGGATCCTTGTAGAAACCCACGGCGACGCCGGGACCGCGGTAGCGTATCCGGCCCATTTTGCCGGTCGGCCGGCGCCGATGGTCTTGGTCCACGATTTCGACCTCGGTCAGGAAGCTTGGGCGCCCGACGGACGTGGGATAGCGTTCCTGGTCGACGGGCGGCTGCACCGTGATGCCGCCACCCTCGGTGGAACTATAGTAGTCGATGAAGTTCGGCGTGAGCCGGCGCCGGACCGTCCCGCGCTCCTCCGCAGTCATCGAAGCACCGCTGGAAATCAGCCGGTCGACGGCAGGAAACAGCAGACTGTTTTCTGGCGCAATGGCGAGCAGGCGGCGGATTTGGGTCGGCACCAGGAAAAGCCCGTTGATCGAAAGGCGTTCCACCTCCTCGACGAGTGCGCCGGGCCTGAAAGGCGGTGGGAACATCACAATCGTTCCGCCAATGAAGAGATACGAGAGGACGAAGCCTCGACCACCGCCGTAGTAGAGCGGCGTCGCCAAGGCGAAGCGGTCGTGTTGGTTGAAGCCCAGCGACACCCAGTGGCCCCGGAACCGCGCCAGCATGTTGCCATGGTTGATCATTGGCCCTTTCGGCAGGGCGGTGGTGCCGGAGGAAAGCGCCAGCACCAGCGGCGAATCAGCGTTGCCGAAACCGCTGGCCAGCGGCGGCGCCGCTGCAACGGCATCGTGCCAGGCGGTGTCGCGACGGTGGTTGGCGGCGCCCGCAATCGCGGCGGCGTCGGCCTCGATCAGCACCGCCTTCGGGCGAAAGACATCAATGATCCGCTGCCGCTCCGCCAGGGTCCAATGCCAATCCATTGGCAGGACGGCGACGCCGAGCCGGGCGGCGGCGAGCAACAGCATGACATGTTCGGCATGATCGCCGAGGCAGACGCCGAGAACATCGCCGCCAACGAGCCCAAGAGCCCTCAGGTGACTCGCTATCCGACTGACTTGCGGGTCGAGTTCGCCGTAGGTGATGACACGCTCCCCCTCCACGATGGCCGGGTGGGAGGCGCGGGTATGGGCGTGCAGGGAAAGAGTGCCGGCCAGATTCATCATCACACCTCCAGACCAAGACAGCCGCTACTGCAATGGAAAACGGTGTTCAGGTCCTGTCGGTTCTCAATAGCATGATGTCGACCCGCCAATCACCAGGGAGGAGAAACCGGCTGAGGAAGGAGCCCGACCATCACTTCTAGAGTTGTACTGTTCAATTAATCCAGACGAATTTGAAGCGGTGCGCTACAAGATACTGTTCCCGCATTAGAATCGGCGCCAAGCAGAATTTCCAATCGGTCGCGGACAAGGAGGAACCATGGATTTCGCCATCAGCGAGGAGCAGCGACAGATCCTCGACACCGTAGACCGATTGATCGACAAACATCTGCCACCCGAAGCGGTTCGCCGTCACGACCGTGAGCACAACCCACCCTATCACTTGCTTCCGGCATTGGGCAGCGCCGGATTACTCGCGATGCCGTTCCCAGCCGCGAACGGCGGGCTAGCCGCCCCCTGGGAAACGGTGGTGCTGGTACAGGAACGCCTCGGCTATCACGCCCTGATGGCTTCCTCCCTGTTCAACCGCGCCATCAGTTTTGGCGGTATGTCGCTCCTCATGTACGGCAGCGAGGCACAGAAAAGCCGCTATCTTCCGGAAATCATGGCCGGAAAGGCATTCTTCGCCCTGGCGCTCACCGAACCGGCGGCGGGTTCGGACGCCGCCTCCGTCGTCACGCGGGCGCGTCCCACGGCGAACGGATGGACGATCTCGGGCCGCAAGACTTGGATCAGCGATGCTTCTGCGGCAGCAGCGATGGTTGTCGCGTGCCGGACCGGCCCCCCCGACAGCGGCGCCGACGGCATCTCGATGTTTCTCGTGCCGCCGGACGCACCCGGCGTCCACATGACGCCGCTCGAGAAGGTTGGAAACAACTGCCTGCCGTGTTTCGACATCGGCCTTGACGACGTCGCGGTGCCCGAAAACGCACTCATGGGCGAGGAGAATCGCGGCTTTCGCCATCTGATGGCCACCCTGCACTATGCCCGAGCAGGGATGGCGGCGAGCGTCACCGGCGCCGCCCAGGCGGTTGTCGATATCGCACTTTCCCACGCCCGCGACCGCCACCAGTTCGGCAAGCCCATCAGCCGCTTCCAGGTGATACGGCACCGTCTCGCCGACATGCAGATGAGGGTGGACCAGTCGCGCCTGCTCGCCTGGCATCTCGGATGGCTGATCGGCGAGAATCGACCCTGCCGGCGCGAGGCGGCGCAGGCCAAGATCGCTGCCACTGAAACCCTGCAATTCGTTACCGATCACGGCATGCAAATCCTGGCCAGCGCAGGCTACGCGGCGGAGAGTGACATGCAGCGCTTGTGGCGGGACGCGCGTCTGTACTCCTTCGGAGAGGGCAGCAACGAGATCCAACGCAACATCGTCGCCAAGGAGCTCGGTCTATGAGCACCGTCCTGCCGACAGGAACCGGCCCAAGATTCGCCATTCCGACCGGCAGTCCGGACACCAGGCAAATTCTAGCGTAACGGAGCCCCCTGTGACCCGGCCAATCTATGACATCCAGGCGATAGACGCGGTCGTCAACATCTGGACCAAGGAGGCGGTTCGCCATCGACCGGACTGGCGCGATGGCTTCTTCAAGGTGAAGCTCGGTGTCGATGCCTCGACCGCAGCGGGCGTCACACTGGAAGAGATGTTGCGGCGCATGGATGCGGCCGCCATTGAGAAAGCCTTCCTGGTCGCCACGAAGGCCGGATCATTGGGGCCGCCGGCCTGCTACCATCTGCCTTACTCCCTCGTCGCCGACGCCGTTCGTCAGCACGCCGACCGCTTCCACGGACTCGCCGGCATAGACCCGACCGAGGGCATGAAGGGGGTGCGCGAACTTCAGCGCGCGGTGGAGGAGTTGGGGTTCATCGGCGCCCACTCCTATCCGCACTGGTTCGAAATCCCGCCCGACGGCGCCCAGTACTATCCGTTCTACGCCAAGTGCGTGGAGTTGGATATTCCGATCCAGCTCCAGGTCGGCCAGTCGCTCGTATACGCTCCCGGCTATCCACGCCGTAGCGTGGGCCGCCCGATCACGCTTGACGCGGTGGCCTGCCACTTCCCTGAACTCAAGCTCATCGGCATCCATCTCGGTATCCCATGGATTGACGAAATGATTGCCATGGCCTGGAAACACCCGAACGTCTTCATCGGGACGGACGCTCACAGCCCAAAGTATTGGCCCCCGCAATTCGTTCAGTTCGCCAATACCTATGGCAGCAAGAAGGTAATATTCGGCACCGATTTCCCGGTGCTCGACTTCGAGCGCACCCGGGACGAGATCGAAGCATTGGATTTGCGGCCCGAGGCGAAGCGTCTGTTCCTGCGCGACAACGTTCGCCGGATCTACGACCTCGATTAACTTCCCGTGTTCGAATCCGCATCCGCCGGGACGAAGGACTGCAGCACGATTCAGTCCCCGAGCATGGTCGGCAAGAGCGAATCCCATCCCTGCCGCAAATCGGCCGGCCGCAGGGCGGTCAGCTCGTAGAGCCGCGGCGCGAGCCTCGGGTACACGGGAGCGAGCCAGGCACCCAGGCGGCCGTACAGCTCCTCCGCGGAATAAGGCCGGTCGGGCCCGCCCTTCGCGCTCAGGCACTCCCGCTGGATCCGCCGGCCGTCGGCCAGGGTGATGGCCACGCGGGCGGGCCGATCATGCGGCGGGGGCAACGCCGGCTCGAACCTCTTGAGAGTGATTCGCTTTCGCAATGCATGAATTTCGGGGGAGTCGAGCGCCGTGCTCCCGAACGCTTCCGGTCGCGAATGACCCAATACCAGGGGCGCAGCGACGGCGTGTTGGATGGAAAACCGGGAAGCGAGCCCGTTCGCGGGCTCGTCATTGTCGAGGGAGAGAGCGAGCGCGGAGGCTTCCACGACGACCTCGGCGATGGCGTCCGGCGGCATTCCGTTCGGGAGTTCCTCGAGCACGGCGAGGCTCGCCTCGATCGCCGCGTGCGTGTACTGGCAGCTGCTGTATGGTTTGTGAAAGCTGTATTCGAGCGCCCATTCCTCGCCGAGGGCGTCAATGAGGCGCGATGGCTGCGCATCGGTTCCAAGCACGTCCGTATAGACATCATGGAGGCTCTCCCCGGTGCCCGAGAACCCCATTCCGGACCAGTCAACCGCCATCATGCCGGTCCACGCCCCAGTGCCCGCCCAGGCATTGCAGGCCAACACGCCGTCGACGGAGTGTCGGAAAGGGCCGACCTGGATGAAAGTGGAAGCCGCACCGAGAGCGCCGAGCAATGCGTCCGGCGGCAACCGTCGCGCCACGCCGACCGCGGCGGCAGCACCCACCGAGCAGAAGATCGCGGCGGGATAGAGCTTCGCCGTTCCGATCGGCCACGTTCGCGGAATACGCGTCGTGATTTCGAAGCTGATTGCAACGGCGCGCAGGACGTCCGAGACCGAGAGGCCGGTTGCTTCCGCTTCCGCGAGAAGCGCCGGGACGATGTAGAGGCCGGCGTGGCATGGCGCCTTGCGATAGCCGGGATCGATTTGCGCCCCGTTTCCGGCGATCCCGTTGGCGACTGCGGCCATGGTCCGCTCGGCGCGCGGGCGTCCACCCCTGAACACGGTCGCCTCCGCCCGATTTGTCGCCTCCAGAATTCGGGTTTGCGCTCGCGCCACCTCCGGCTCGCCTCGCGACGCGACGATGGCGCCGAGATTGTCGGCAATCACCGCCACCGCCCGCCGTTGAGCGGATTTCGGGATATCGTCGATCTCAAATGTGGCCGCCCACTCGCAAAGAGCGGCCATGTTCGCACCGACCTGTCGCCTCTGATCGTCCATTGACTACCCGCGTGGCACCTGTATAAACTTCACCAAATTATTGGCCCGGTCTCATGATGATGTCTGCCATATTCGGCAAGAAAATTTCGTATGTGAAGACACACGGTGGGAATTGAGCCGGCCGTTCAATGCGATCGAATTTGGTCCAGATCATGGTTCGCTTCTTTGATGAGCCATCAGGTTAGAGACCAAATCACGAAGCGTCAATGTTACTAACCTTAAAGTTATGGGGAGAAAACAATCATGAGGATACCACGGCGACCGACCAAGCTTGGTTTAATGTTGAAGACTGCGTTGATCAGTCTCGTTCTTGGGGCGCTCTCATCGGGAGCGTATGCCGAAATGGGAGTGACCGACACGACGATCAAGATCGGTCTCTTTGGCCCCTTGACCGGAGGTGCGGCAATTCATGGCCAGCCAGTGAACAACGGCCCGATCTCCGTCTACATGGAACAGAATGAGATGGGGGGCGTACATGGGCGCATGTTCGAGTTCGTCCAGGAAGACTCGGCGTGCGAAGCGACCAAGGCGCTGGCGGCGGTCAAGAAGCTGATTCACCAGGACGAAGTCTTCATGATCCACGGCGGAACCTGCAGCACCGCCGTAGCGGCAACGACCGAGGAGGTCGTCAAGACGGGTACGCCGCATCTCTTGATGGCGGCCACGATGGATAGCCTTACCGCACCGGTGAAAGAGAACGTCTTTACGGTCCAAATGACTGGCAGCGCGGACGGGCGCGGCATGGCGCGCTTCGCGGCGTCGATGCCGGGTGTAGAGAAGGTGGCGATTGTCGGTCGCAACAACGATTGGGCGGAAACCAAGATCCGGCCGATGCGCGAGCTGTTCGAGGAACAGGGCATTGAAGTGGTCGCCCGCGAGACGCTGGAGGCGAACGCGTCCGACGCAACCGCCCAGGTGCTCAAGCTCAAGAATGTCGATCCGGACGTGATCATACTCGTCAACTATCCGACGGAGGCCTCGACCCTGATCCGCGACGCCTGGAAGTACGGGCTTAGAACCGATTCGGCAGACTCGCCTGCAGTCATCGTCTCGACACCTGATCTGCTCGATCTCGTGGAGCGGGTCGGAAACAAGGAAGCATTACAGGATCTCTATGGCATCACGGTCATCGCCGGGCCGTTCGGTAGCCCCGAAATGGAGAAGTGGGAAGGCATCCGCTACAAGCATTTCCCGAATGACATCAGGAAGTCCGTCGCTTACCAGGGCGTCGCCGGGGCGACGGTGGTCATCGAAGCCCTGAAGGAAGCGGGTCCGGATCTGACGCGCGAGAATTTCCTTGCCGCAATGGAACGCACCCAGGGCCTATCGGACCATGGCGCTTCCTGCTCGATCAGCTTCTCGGCGAGCAGCCATCAGGGGTGTAACGATCCGACAGTCTGGACACTGCTGCCGGATGGCAGGGTGATCAACGTTGGTCCCGAGTATCGCGATCCAGGCGAGCTTTGATCCATCTCTACTGGCCTGCAAACCGATATCGTTGGCCAAAGGAAGCCGCGCGGAGCCGAGGCTGAGAGTCCGGCTCCGCCCTTCCTGCCCGCCTGGCAAATTGGCAGGCCTCGCTCGGCTGTCTTAACTCGACCCATCCGCCTCGCATCTGCGGTGCGAAATGGGCGCCCACGCCACGCTGCGGGTGCGCCGGCGCCGTTTGGGTTTCTCCCTGGCTTTGTTCAGCATCTGCAAAAGGTGCGACTGAGAAAGTTCGCCGAGTCCGTTCGGCTTTAACGAGAGCGAATCCAAATGACGGATTTTGTCATCCTCGTCACGGCCGGACTCGCGAATGGAAGCCTCTATGCGCTGGTCGCTCTCGGTCTCGTGCTCATCTACAAAGCCCAGGACATGGTGCAGTTCGGGTTCGGCGAGGTCTTCATGGCCGGCGCCTTCATCGGATACTCCGCCTATACTTACCTGGGTCTTTCCTATCCGGTGTCCTTTTGTCTCGCGCTCCTCGCCGGGGGACTTCTCGGACTGCTCATCGAGCGGGGTCTGATTCGGCCGATCGCCCACTATCCGCACATGACGCTGGTGATGGTGACGGTGGGTCTGTCGTTCATGCTGAAGGGTCTCTTCCGAATTCCCTTCGCTCAGGATGTGTACACGATTCCTCCCATGTTCGGCGGAACCCCCATCGTGATCTACGACCTCATCTTCGCATCGCAGAACCTCCTCACGATCGCCACTTCGCTCGTTCTGACTCTGGCGCTCCTTCTACTGTTCGCGTTTACCGACCTCGGCAAGCAAATGCGCGCAACCGCGGAGAACATGTTTGGTGCGCAGTACAGCGGCATCAACATCGGGCTCGTGTTTGCGACCACGTGGGGACTGGCATCACTGATGGGCGCGGCCGCCGGGATTCTGTCGGCGCCGATTACCGCCGTCTTTCCAGACATGGGCACGCGCATTCTGATTCGGGCGTTCGCCGCAGCAGTGCTCGGAGGATTCGGCAGCGTCCCGGGGGCGATCGTCGGAGGTTACCTGATCGGAGTCATAGAAACCTTGTTCGGATTCTATGTCGCGACCGCGCTCATCGATCTCTCCGCTTTTCTCGTCATCATGGTCGTGCTCATGTTCTGGCCGAGAGGGCTGTTCGGCTCCAAAGAGATCACGCGGGTCTGACGCCGATGCAGATCAGTAGTCTATTCGCGAACCGGTTGTTCGCCCCTGCGCTGTTCGTGGCGCTCTGCCTTGCCACCATGGCAACCAATCCCTACCTCCAATATCTCCTGAATCTGATCCTCGTCTACGTGGTCGTCGCCGTCGGTCAGATGATCGTCCTTGGGTTCGCAGGGTTGTTCGCTTTTGCCAACGCAGCGTTCATGGGCATCGGAGCGTACACGGTGGCGTTACTCGGAATTCACTTCGGAATTCCGTACTGGGTGTCGCTCCCGGTCGCCGGGGTGCTGTGCGCCTTTCTCGGTTGCATCGTCGGTCTACCCGCGTTGCGGTTGCGCCGCGTCTATCTCGGGTTGATGACCATGGGATTCGCGGAACTCTGCTACTGGCTGTTCCTCCATTGGAGAGATGTCACGCTTGGAACCGACGGGGTCAAAGTCGCGGCGCCGAATTTTCTTGGGATCCGGCTCGACAGCGACGATTCAGTGTTCGGTGTGATTGTGGTCGTTGCGTTCGTGATGGTCCTGCTCGCCAAGTCCATCCTCACGTCACGTTACGGGCGGGCTTTCATTGCGATCCGCGAAAACGAACTCGTCGCCCAATGCAACGGGATCGACGTGCCCTTGTACAAGACGCTTGCTTTCGCCTTGAGCGGTTTTTACGCCGGAATCGGAGGCGGCCTCTTCGCGCTGGCTGTGCGTTTCGTTGCTCCCGATACCTTCAATCTGCTGCAGGTCGTGTTGCACTTTGCAATCGTCATGGTTGGCGGAGTGGGAACGCTCTCCGGCGCCCTCTTGGGCGCGATTCTCCTCACGATGCTTCCGGAAGTGCTGCGCGGCGTTCAATCCGCGCAGGAAATGATGTACGGCGTTCTACTCATCGGAATCATTGTGTTTATGCCCAAAGGGGTTGCTGGCTTCCTGATCGATCGGCGAATACTGCCCCCAGAGGTTCTTGTCCACGGATGGCGTGAAGAGATCCGCGACTCGGATGCGATTGCCGAACAGAAGGCAAGGCCGTCAACTGCCGACTAGCGAAAGGGAAGGCGCGTGAAGTCGCTTCTCGAGGTCCAGGACTTGTCGGTGCGATTTGGCGGCGTTGTTGCGGTTGAGCACGTTTCTCTAACAGTGCCACCGGGTGAGATTCGAGGAATCATCGGTCCGAACGGCGCCGGAAAATCGACCCTCTTCAACGCTATCTCCGGTGTCGTGAAGGCAGAAGGACGCATCGATTTCGATGGCGAGGACATCACGACTCTCCCCGTTCACCGGCGTGCCGGTTTGGGGTTGAGAAGAACGTTCCAACACGTCCGGCTGATGCACAATCGGACTGCGCTCGAGAACGTGCTTGTGGGGATGCATCTCGAAATTCCGGCGAATCCGCTAAAATCTGTCCTGAATTTGGGCGATGGCATGTCGCCGGACCGGGCAGCCCGGGACAGAGCCCGAGAGGTCATGAACTTTCTTGGAATCGACAGCCTGATCCTGCGTGAAACCGGTACGCTGACGATCGCGCAGCAAAGGTTGCTTGAACTTGCGCGCGCGCTTGCTCCAGGACCCAAATTGCTGATGCTGGACGAACCTTGCGCGGGCCTGAGCATGCCTGCCGTGCAGGCGCTCGACAAAATTCTCCTCCGGCTGAAAGACGAATGGAAACTGACAATCCTTCTCGTTGAGCATGTCGTTTCTCTGGTGAT
This sequence comes from Rhodobacterales bacterium, assembly GCA_965219495.1. Taxonomy (GTDB): domain Bacteria; phylum Pseudomonadota; class Alphaproteobacteria; order Rhodobacterales; family CAZPXZ01; genus CAZPXZ01. The sequence continues at coordinate 2,798,658 of OZ244777.1, read as the reverse complement.
CAATATTTCGGACTGCATCACGGTGCTCGACAAGGGTCGGGTAATCGCGGAGGGAGCGGGCGAAGAGGTGATGGGCAATCCGACGGTGAAGCGCGCGTATCTCGGGACGGAGGACCTGGACGCTGCTTGACGTGGTCGACATCACGGCAGGCTACGGCAAACTGCAGGTTCTCTACGGGATGCGCCTGAGTGTTGAAACCGGCCGCGTCACCGCGCTTCTCGGAGGCAACGGCTGCGGCAAGTCGAGTACGCTGAAGTGCGTAGTGGGCATGCTCGGCGTAACCGAAGGCTCGATTCGATTCGAGGATGAAGCCATCGAGAATCTGAAGCCTCACAAAATCTTCGGGCGCGGGATTGCAATGGTTCCCCAGCATCGCGAACTGTTCGCCGGATTGACGACCGAGGAAAACATCCTTCTAGGGGGAATGCCGCGGTGCCCGAAACGTGAGCGCAAGGGCCGGCTGAAGCGGATACTGGAGCACTTTCCGAGGCTGCAGGAGCGTGTTGGGACTCGCGCCGGGAACTTGTCCGGGGGGGAACAGCAAATGCTCGCCACCGCCCGCGCCCTGATGTCGGAACCAAAGCTGTTGCTGATGGACGAGCCGACCGCCGGACTCGCGCCGATCGTCATAGACGAGATTGCCGAGATCATTGCAGAGCTCAAGGCCCGCGGCGAGACGATCTTCATCGTCGAGCAGAACGTAAGGGTCGCGTTGCGCGTTGCGGACTATGTCTACGTGGCCCGTCAAGGGCGCGTGGTGATGGAGGGCCCCGTCAACGAGTTTCGAGACGACCATCAGCTTTTTCTTGAGTATATGGGACAGGGCAAGGATGCGCTCAAGTCGCAGCACGCGCACCGGTCGCATCGTTGAACCGGCTCACCGGATTTGCGGCGGACAGGGCGTGACCATGCATTTCACTTCGGGGAATCGTGGATCCCGTGACGGTCTGGAAAGCGAGTCCGATAATGACAACGACCGGTGTTCCTGCCCTTATTCGACATTCGGCTTGACCGATCCAAATGGAACCCGATTCGTAAGGAGGAACGCATGCGCCAAGAAGGGCTGACCGATTTGATCGGACACGCGATCGCGGATGTCCGATTTTCGGATCTGGGAACCGCCATCACTTCCGCGATGGATCGCGCGATGATGGATTCGATAGGCATTGCGCATATGGGCTACGAGTTTATGGCGCCGTCCTTTCTGCGATACGCGAAGATGGTGGGAGGCGTTCCGGAAGCGACGATTCTTGGCGATCAGCGTCGCGTGTCGGCCGGACTCGCGGCAGGAGTCAATTCCACGATGGCATACAACTCGAACATGATGGAAAGCGGGCCCGGCGACCATCTGTTCGACGCCCTGGCGCACACCGGCATTGCGATGGGTGAACGGCTCGGCGCGAGCGGCCGCGATATCGTCACCGCCGTCGCCATCGCCTACGAGCTCAATGCGGTGTTTTACAAGTCAGCGCGCGCGAAGGATCGGCATGGATACGTTAACACGAAGAAGCACACACCCGTGTGCGTCGCGGTCTGTGCAGGAAAGCTGCTCGGGCTCGACGCCGATCAGCTCAACAATGCGATCGGTATCGCTTGGCTGATCGAGCCTCCCGCCATGGATTTGTCGCTGAAGTTCAACGTGTTCACGGGACTGGGCTCGATGTACAACCTGATGATCTGCCAACTCGGCACCCAGGCAGCCTTGTTGACCCAGAGCGGCGTGGAAGGTCCGCGGAACACCATGGAACAGGACGGACTGTACCACCACGAAAGCCTGGCAGAATTTTCTCCGGCCGAATGCTATCACGTGGCTCACGAACTGCATTTGAAACCTTGGCTCGGATCGCGCACGAGCACGGGCGCGATCCAGCTTGCGCTGGAAATCGTTGAAGAGAACGGAATCGCTCCCGAAAACATCGAGCAGGTGACCATCAACGCTCACCGCTTCTATCAGAATTATCCGTTCGGATGTCTTGAGCCTCGCTCTTACTTCGAAGGCTTGTTCAGCGTTCCGTGGATCATCGCGAATGCGCTACTCGGCCACGAATCGGGTCCGGAATGGGTCCAGCCGGAGGCCCTGCAGGACGCGCAACGGCATGCCCTTGCAAAAAAGGTCGTCATCGGTGAACACCCTGAAGCGGTTGCGATGTGGGCGACCGGCAAGGCGCTCGGCAACCCCGACGTTCCGATCGAGGTCGTGATCAAGGCCAACGGCGCCGAGTTCGGGAAGTCGATGCGCTACCGACAGATTCGTGGCAGTCCCGAGAATCCCATGTCTGATGCGGAGCTCGCGGCAAAGTTCCTAAGACTCGCGAGCCGGGTCCGGGGCGACGACGCGGCACGCACTCTGCTCGACGCCGCAAAGGAGATCAGCACGGTCGAAGATGTTCGGGATGTCACAGCCCGCTATTGAGTTTCTCGATGACACACGCCACGACGCATAACCGGCAAGTGCAGCTTGTATCGTATCCGCGGGGCCTGCCGAAGGAGAGTGATTTCCGCATCGCGCAGGTGCCAGTGCAAAGACCGAAGGACGGCCAGTTCCTTGTCCGCAGTATCTTTCTGTCTCTCGATCCCTGGCAGCGGTTGCGAATGCGCGATCCGACCGAGTTCCGGGGCCAATACGGCGTGCCCGTGCTTCTTGACACGGTACTACCAGGCGCAGTGATCGGTGAAGTCGTCGAGACACTCCATCCGGAGTTTCAGGTGGGTGAGATCGTTGAGGCGAAATTGGGTTGGCAGCTCTACGCGGTGACCGATGGCACGGGGGACCGGATCGACGACGCCGCCGGCATCGTCAAGGTGGACCGGCGCCAGGGCCCCATATCAACCGCATTGAGCGTACTCGGACGCACCGGCATGACCGGGTACTTCTCGCTCTTGGACGTCGGCTGCATCCGTCCGGGCGAGACGGTCCTGGTCTCGACGGCAGCAGGCGCGACGGGAAGCGTCGCTGGCCAGATTGCCAGGATCAAAGGCTGCAGAGCGGTGGGCCTGGCAAGCACCGAGGAGAAGGTTCGATTCGTCGTTGACGAACTCGGCTTTGACGCCGCGATCAACTATCGGCATGAAGACGATCTCGATCACGAATTGTCGGAATGCTGTCCCCAGGGCGTCGATGTGTATCTTGATCTGGTCGCTGGCGATCTCGCCGATTGCGTGCTGCGGCACATGAATGATCGGGGACGTTGGGTGGTCATCGGCCACATTGCCGATTACGACAAGCCGATCGATGCGCATTTCGGGCTACGCCCGCAAGGATACATATTGGGACGACGGTTGCGGATGGAGGGGTTCGTCGTCCACGACTACGCGGCGCGGTTCCCGGAAGCCATCTCGCAGATGGGTACCTGGGTGACGGAAGGCCGGTTGAAATACCGCGAGCATGTAACGGAGGGACTGGAGAATGCACCACACACCTTCATCAACATGCTTTGTGGCCAGAACATCGGCAAGACATTGGTGCGGATCGGTTCGGACCCGGCCCCGTGACGCATTATTCTTCCGACCCATGGACCGTATCTGCGGCGCCTCAGAGTCCGGCCAGGGCCGCGTTTCATTTGCCGAATCCGAATTGTGATCGAAGAAAAAGGATGAATGCCAGTGTTCTATGAAACCTCGACCAATGATCATGGGTTGCCCCATGATCCGTTCCTGAGCTGTGTGGTTCCAAGACCGATCGGATGGGTTACGACCTGCGACAGGGATGGGCGGACAAACCTTGCACCCTTCAGTTTCTTCAATGGCGTGGGAACATGTCCGCCGCAGGTCATGTTCAGCACCGTGGGTACGCACGCGGACGGCGGGCTGAAGGACAGTTGCACCAACGCCGCGGAAACCGGTGAGTTTGTCATCAACATGGCAACCTGGAAGCTTCGGGAAGAAATGAACCTCACCTCGGCGTATATGGCCCGCGGCATCGACGAAGCGGGGCTAGCTGAGCTCGAGATGACACCTTCCCGGCTGGTCACACCGCTACGAGTGAAGCGTTCACCAATCCATCTCGAGTGCCGGTACTTGATGAGCGTGCGCTTGCCGGCGACAGATCCGGAGGCAACACCCATAGTGGTGTTCGGCACCGTTGTCGGCGTTCACATCGGGGACGATGTGCTGACCGAAGGGCGCGTCAACGTCACCAAGATCCGGCCCATTGCCCGTCTCGGCTATATGGAGTACGCAACAATCGAGCAAACGTTCACGATGGAGCGACCGGTCATCGGAGAGCGCCCTGGCCACCACCTTAATCGAGAGCTCATGGGGCGAACCTAGACGATTCGAGCAATTTGGCCGAGCGGTGGAAGTTTGTTGCTGATGGCGCTTGGCTTGCGAGTGGCTCGACCAGAGTATCCTCGTGCGCATTCGAATAGAGAATCCGTCGACCATGCTCGGACACCCTTGAGTTCCACGGAAACCGAGGCTCGAGTATCGCCGCGGGGCGAAACGGCTCTCACGAAGCGAACGGGAGATTTGAGATGCACCACATCGGAACCGAGCGAACTGCCTTGATTGTCGTCGACATGCAAAACGCGTTCTGCCACCCGGAAGGTTCACTCAACCAAATGGGCAAGGACACCAGCATGTGCGAGGCTGCCGTGACACCTTGCTGCAAACTCGTTGATGCCGCTCACCAGCTGGACGTGCCGGTCGTTTACACCCGCAATGTCTACCGCTCGGATTACTCCGACCGCGGCATCATGCCTCATGAAATCCGACCCGATCTCAAGAACGTTCGCGCCTGCATCACCGGCACTTGGGACGCAGACCTTGTCGATGAGCTTGTTCCGCAGGAGCGTGATTACATCTTTGACAAGAATCGCACCAGCGGCTTCTACAATGCGGGTATGGAAACGGTCCTGCGCAATCGCGACATAAGGACGCTCGTGATTTGTGGCGTGACCAGTAGCATGTGCGTTGAATCTACGGTCCGTGATGCGGGACAGCGAGACTATCGCACCTTCGTCGTTGCGAACGCGATCGGCGAGTTGGATCAAGAACGGCACGACGCCGCGCTCGTCGCCATGGCGTACATGTTTGCGCATGTGGTGAAGGTCGAGGAGGTGCTCGCGGGCTGGGGCATACAGCGGTAGTCGACATGCGGTCGACCGGGTTCGCCCTGGCTACGTCCAGCTTTTCGAAGGCAGCACAATAGTAGTCCATGGGGCGGCATGCGCAGCAAAGGACTGCTCAGCGTATGAGGCTTGTACCCCGTTGCCTATGGAAAACACGCGCAAGTGCCGCGGTATGTCCTCCTCGATCTCGAAGGTATTCACGCGCATCGTTTGCTTGATGACGCAAGCGCGCTTCGCGCTGAGCTTGAGCGCAGGTGCGTTGTACTGATCACGGAACGGTGCCTGATCCAGCGTGCTGACCTTCCGCCCGATCAGGGGCAGATTGTGGATCGGATCAAAGATCATGGCATCACAGTTGTTGTGCCGCTGACGGCGAGCGATAACCTTCTGCGCCACAGTCGACCACCACCCGGTCGACACAACCGCGCCCCCAAGCCGTCGCGATGGCCATCGTAATTGTCGCGCTACACAGGTTAAGCCGCCGAGCGCCTTCAGTGATCCCGGGTACGAGATCTTTCATGCTGCAGTCCCGTACAGAATACTGCTTCGAACTCCGATCCCGCGTCCAAGACAGGATGCTCCCCGGAAGGAATTGCTGTTTTTCTTCGGGCTTTGAATGCGCTTGCTGTCCGCGGTACCGAAACCGCCTGGGGAATTCCGGCCGCAGAACGCCCCGGCGAATTGGACGGAACGATTCTACCGAACAGAGAACTCACCTGACCCGGCGCGGTTGGACAGCCGAACCTGCGGTTCAACATGGTCCTGCGCCAAGCTATCGCGCCGGCGGCAATTTGTAATTGCCGCAAGGCGGCCGAATCCCGTCAAGACGGGATTCGGTGCGAAATGCCGGGCTTCCCCGTAACAAACGACGGGAAATACCGGTTTTTCCGGTTCTCTCCTACTTGATCATGGAGAAAATGATCGAGGGCACCAAGGGTTCGCCTTCCGGCTGGATGGCCTCGATGCAGATTTCCGCCTCCGGATTACTCGCGGACATCATGACTTCCAAGCTATCGCCAGCAGCCATGGGAACAATTCCCTGCGATATGATGACGTCCTTGGCCATGCTGTCTGCATCCTGGCAAAGCTGCACGTTCGAGTTGGCGACATCGCCGCCATTCACGCGCAGCCACAGGTCAAAGCAGCCGAGGGGACCTCCGCCTTCGCGCCCAACCTGGGGCGCGGCGACGATCAAGTATGCCCCATCTTCACTCACCGTGATCTTGTTGTCTTCCAGCGCAATGCCTTCGGCTGCATCGGTCAAGTCTATTTGCACGATTTCCGGCGCCGTTCCCGGGCACTGAGTGATCGTGGAAGACGCCTGCAGATACTGTTGGGCGTTCGCGATACTCGCGGATGCAAGAAATAGGAACAGCGTAGATAAGAACTTTTTCATTTTTTAGGGCCTCCTGGATTGCTGGATCGGTTCGACTCAAAACCTGATACGCAAGCGGCGAAGTTTCCGAACCTCGGAAAATCGACAATTCCAAACATGCGGTATGGCAGGCGACCCAGCGCGTAAATTCAACACACGGTCGCGTCGGGTGCCAATTCGTCCACTCTTCGTTCAATCACGCCTCAGGATCAAAGTACGAACCCATCATTGGGCAGCATAGGTTCTTCACCGCAGCGCAACAACAGGAAGACTCCTGCGTCGGGCCCGGTCAATTCTGCATGATCGCAAAATCGACAGGTTCACTTTCAAGTCATGCCGACAGCGTTTCCAAGCGCCGATGACCCGTATCTTGCCGATGGCCGTCCAAAATCCCGAGAATCGAGAAACGACCCGTCTGGATTGCGAGGATTGCCTCGTTTCCGGATCGGCCCAAGAAATGCGGAACGATCTTGAAGGCGGGCGGTCATGTCTGGTGGCGCTGGATTAGCGGCAACTGCAGCAGAGCGAATGCCAGCGCCACCGGAAGATAACCGAAGGTCTTGACGGTCACCCAAGTCTCTTCGCTTTGCGTACGCCAGACAACTTCGTTCAGCACGGCCATCGCCACAAAGAACCACGCCCAACGAACGGTCAGCCGGCGCCACCCGTGCGCGTCGAGGGAAATTGCTTCTTCCATGAGGAGCTGGAGATAGCTACGTCCCCGAAAGATCCCGATGCCGAGCGCCAGCGCAAACAGCGCATTCACGATGGTCGGCTTCATCTTGATGAACGTTGCATCCTCAAGCCAAAGTGTCAGGCCCCCGAACACGAGCACAACCACTGCGGTCACCAGCATCATGCGGGGCGCACGCCGAGTGACCGCAAGGGAAATCCCCAGACTCGTGAAGATCGCCGCCATGAAAACCGCCGTTGCAACAATCAGGTCGCCGCCGGCAAACCGGTAACCGGCGAAGAAAATCAGTAACGGCCCGAATTCCAGGAGAAGTTTCAAGAACGGATTCATGCGGCCAACTTTCCAGTTTCCGAGCATCCCGTAATTGCATTCGCAAAGCTCTGCGGATGCAGGGGTACGAGATCCCCGATTGCCTCGCCAATGCCGATTGCGTGAACCGGCAAGCCTGTTCGTTCGGCGACCGCCACCAGTACTCCGCCCCGGGCGGAACCATCCAGTTTTGTCATGATGAGCCCGGTCACACCTGCCTCACGGCCGAATATGTCTACCTGCGAGTGTGTGTTCTGACCAATGGACGCGTCAAGCACGAGGATGACATCGTGGGGCGCATCCTCGTCCCGCTTCGCCAGCACCCGCCTGATTTTCGCAAGTTCCTCCATGAGGGCGCGCTTGTTCTGTAGGCGACCGGCCGTATCCACAAGCAGAATGTCGACGCCTTCGGAAACCGCCTGCGCATGCGCGTCGAACGCTAGCCCTGCCGCGTCTCCCCCCGTCCTCGCCTTGACGACCATAGCGCCAGCGCGTTCGCACCAGACCTCCAGTTGCTCCACGGCTGCGGCGCGGAACGTATCGCAGGCGGCAACCATGACGTGTTTGCCTTCTTTCCGGTAGCGGGACGCGAGCTTGCCAATCGTCGTCGTCTTCCCCGAACCATTCACCCCGACAAACAGCATTACACCCGGTCGATTGTCGCGCTCGGGAAAGGGAACTGCCACGGGCGCAAGCACCGACGCGATTTCCCCGGCCAGAGCTTTTCTGAGTGATGCTTCATCGGGCGCGTTTCCACGCAGGCGGCGTGCAACGCCTTTCGCCAGTCGCGCCGAAAGTTCTACGCCGAGATCGGTGGCAATCAGCGCGTCTTCGAGATCCGCAATCGCCGCCGGATCCAGTGCGGGACGCCCGGATACGTGGGAAAGCGCCGCGCCAATCCGCGATGCGCTGGCGCCAAGGCGTTCCTTGAGTCTGCTCAGAATGCGCATACGGACTATGCAGCGAACAAGCGGCCCATTTCATGCCCGAGAATTGTTGCCGTTACGATCTTGCCAATGGAAGTCTCCGCACGGGGCTTCTGAAACTCGACGACGGCGTAACACTCCGTGCGGCCGCGGTCCGGCCGTTCGACAAGGATTCTTTCACTGCGTCCAATCCGGCTTTGAAGGCGCGTGGACAGGCGTTCTTTCGCTGCCTCGCGCAACCGCGACGCCCGATCGCGTACAACGCCCCGCGACAACTGCGGCATTCGCGCCGCTGGCGTGCCAGGACGAGGCGAAAACGGAAACACATGGAGATATGACAGGCGGCATTCATTCAGAAGTCGCAGCGAGTTTTCAAACATTTCCGGAGTCTCGGTCGGGAACCCGGCGATCAGGTCGGCGCCGAACGCAATATCCCGCCGCGCGCGCAGTCGGCGGCAGAATTCCACCGCCTGACTCCGGCTGTGCCGCCGCTTCATTCGCTTGAGAATCAGATCGTCTCCAGCTTGCAAGGAAAGATGCAAGTGCGGCATGAGGCGCGATTCCGAAACCAGGAGGCGCTCAAGAAGAGGATCCACTTCAGCCGCATCAATGGACGACAGGCGCAGCCGCAGAAGGTCCGGCACCCCTTCAAGGATGGCCTCGACCAATTCGCCGAGGGTGGGCGCGCCCGGCAGGTCCGCGCCATAGGCGGTGAGATCCACGCCCGTCAACACGACCTCCGCGAACCCTTCGCCGGTTCGCGAACGCGCTTCCGAAACCACTTCCGGAATGGGCGCTGAACGGGACGGTCCCCGGCCATGGGGAATAACGCAGAACGTGCACCGGTGATCGCAACCGTTCTGGACCTCCACATAGGCGCGCGCGCGCCGTGAACGGGACGGCGCCTCCGCCTCGCCCGCAGGACGGCCGGTGGCAAGCGAGCGCCAAGCGTTGATATCCGTCTTCCGGCGATTGCCGACGACGTGATCCACTTCGGGCATTCCGGCGAATGCCGAGGGGTCGATCTCGACGGCGCAACCGGTGGCGATGACACGCGAATTCGGTTGATCGCGGCTGGCGCGCCGAATTGCCTGGCGAGACTGGCGAACGGCTTCCGCGGTTACGGCACAGGTGTTCACGACAACGGCATCCGAAAGTCCCGCCAATCGGGTCAGATCCGCGATCCGGTCGGACTCGTGCGCGTTCAACCGGCATCCAAAAGTAATGACTTCCACGGGACCGCCCATTCTAGCCAACTGCGATTTCCTGTTCCCTCAAGAACCCGGCATCCATCTCGCCACGAAAAACCGTGGTGGACGGACCCGACATGCGCACATTTGATTCATCCTGAAACCAATCGATTCGCAAGGCGCCGGTTTGGAATTCAATGTCCACGCTCCGATCGGTCAGGTTTCGGCGAACGCCCGCGACGAGGGTCGCGCAGGCTGCCGAACCGCAAGCGAATGTTGCGCCGGCCCCTCTTTCCCAAACCCGAAGCCGTATCCGGTTCTTGTCCAGGACTTCTGCAAAGGAAACGTTTGCGCGCTCCGGGAACAGGGCATCGCGCTCGACACCCGGGCCAACTTCTTCGATCGGAACTTGTTCAACATCCTCGACAAAGAATACGCAATGCGGATTTCCCATACTTACCGCACTCGCGCAATCGGCAACCGCAGATGCGGAAGCCGGAGACGCGAATGAACGGGTGTCCCGTTCTTCCGCAAGAGGAATTTCCCGCCAGTGCAACTTGGGGACGCCCATATCGACTCGCGCAGTTCCATCGTCCATGCGCTCACAGCAAAGCAATCCGGAAGCGGTTCGAAGGCGCACGGTTGTCGCGCCTTGCTCTCGCAATAGCAGATCTCCCGCACAGCGGGTAGCGTTGCCGCACGCTCCCGATTCGGACCCGTCCGCATTCCAGAATGCGAGGACTGCGTCCGCTTCCCGGTCTCCGGGCGAGAGCACGACCATTTGGTCGAAGCCAACGCCGAAATGCCGGTCGGCCAAGCTGCGGACCACCGCCGGGGGCAGTGGCGCTGCCGCGGTTTCTCGCGCGTCGAAAATCAGGAAATCGTTCCCAATCCCATGCATCTTTACGAACTGCATCGCGTTCTCCGCCAAGGGGCTCCCGGCTTCACGAGTTTTGCACGGTGTGCGCGTCGAAAGTACGCAGTGTATCATGCGCGTCCAAAATTGCCGCTATGGCAACGAACTTGTTCCGCAACCGACAGCACACTACGTTTCGACAAGTTGCGCGTATGCGAGTCGCGCGGTGTGGGCCCGTAGCTCAGGGGTAGAGCAACCGACTTTCAAATGGGAGCCCCGGGGGGAAACTTTCGGGTGAACTAGCGTCAAATTCGGGGAAACCCGCCATGCCGGCGAGGCAATCCCGAGCCAAGCCCCTTCGGGGGAAGGTGTAGAGACTAGACGGCGCTCGCCTGTGTTCCGTTCCAGGGAATATGGCGAAGGGATAGTCCAGGCCACAAACCTCAAGACGGGGGCGGCGCAAGTCGTGGTGGTATGTAATCGGCAGGTCGCAGGTTCAATTCCTGCCGGGCCCACCATCAATCAAGAGGTTCATTTCGGTAACATAGAAAACGATTTGCCCGGGATAACAGTGCCGCCGGCCATTCCCTGGGAATGGACTTGCATGACTTCCCTACAGTGGACGAGGTGCGGAATTACCGGCGCCAACGCACGCGTGGTTGCTTAATCGGGACCGGGCCTGCTCGTGGCAGTGGAAAACTTCGTGAAAACGATGCGAAAAGCCATCTCACGGCGCAAGGCGAACGAGGTTCGGATACGGAAAAACCGGATGCTCTAAGGTCGCTGCTTCCCCCGTTAGGCGCATGAGGCCCGCGATGAACTACAGTACTGAGGAAATTGTCCGGCAATTGCGGTTGGGTGAAGACAGCTACTGGGAATTCAAACAAATCGAATTCTCTGGAAATCGTCCCAAGAGTCCGAACCGCAACGACTTGGCAGATGAAATCGCGGCTTTCGCCAACACCCGCGGAGGCGTGTTGCTCTGCAGCGTCACCGACAAGGGCGAGGTTCGGGACATGTCCCGCGAACAGCTTGAAGCGTTGGACTCGCTTCTGGCCGAAGCGAGCACGGACTCCATAAAACCTCCCATTCGCGTTGTAACCTGCCACACGGAACTGCCCAATGGCAAAACGCTGCTGCTGCTGGAGGTTCCAGAGGGTCATACGCAGCATGACAGCCCAGGCGGCAGCTTTACCCGGGTTGGCGGGTCCAAGAGAAGAATGACAAGTGATGAGCGACTGCGCTTGGCGCAGTTGCGCGGGCAAGCACGGTTTGTTTGGTTTGACAAGCAAACTGTGCCGGATACGGGTTTTGCAACCCTGGATGAGTCACTCTGGAAGCCACTGTTGAGTTCCGAGTGGGCGACGGAGCCAGAACTGGGTCTAACAAACTCCGGACTCCTGGCTTTTCACGAACCTGAATCTCTACGCTGTACGGTAGCCGGCATTTTGTTATGCACCAGGAATCCCGAGAAGAAGCTTCCCTGTGCTTGCATTACCGCGACCCGTTATCGGGGAAAAGATCGCGCCTCTAGCCAAGTCGACTCGCAGGAGATAGTCGGTCCATTAAACCGGCAAATTGCAGACGCCATGTCCTTTGCCGTGAGAAATATGCATGTAGCCGCCCGCAAGGAACCCGCGCGCGTAGACCTGCCTCAATACAGCGAGCGAGCGCTGTTTGAGGCCTTGGTGAACGCAGTAGCGCATCGCGACTATGCTATCGGTGGAAGCAAGATTCGCCTGTCGATGTTTGAAAACCGGCTGGAAATTCAGTCGCCAGGCTCATTGCCGAACAATTTGACCATCGACAGCATGTCAACACGCCAAGCGACGCGGAATGAGACATTGACCTCCGTGCTTGGACGCATGCCCGTTGGAGGCGTTCAGGGCTCGCAAGACAGGCAATACTACATGGAGCGCCGTGGAGATGGTGTTCAGATCATCCGTCGCGAAACACGTGAACTCTGCGGGATCGAGCCAGAATATCGACTGATCGATGAATCCGAGGTCCTCCTCAAGATCCCTGCGGCATCCCTGGAGCCTAGCCCTGCGCACGCTGTAATTACCGTTAGAACTTCCGGCCAGCCTTTGCCCGGAGCCCAACTGTTGGTTCTGTTTCCGAACAAGACCTGGAAGCAAGCGGCTTCGGACGAGAACGGAGAAGCGGTCGTCGACCTGCATACGACCCATCTCCCTATGACCGTCTTCGTTGCAGCTCGTGGATACGCCGCAAGACTGGAACAGGATTGGATTCCGAGCCGGGGAGCACTAGCCGTGGCGATTCAAGCTTTGCCGAGTGGGGGTTCCGCCATTTTTTCCGAGGCAACCGGCCACCTTCCCGGGCTGAAGGGCAGATTGAATCCTATTCGAGATACCCATGACAGAATGTATCTCTACGCTTCCAACATCGCCATAAATGAAGGACGCCAGCAGCCGGTTCACTTCCTGCCGGGCGAGGACATGCGGCTGACGGATTCAGATGGACGTGATTTGCTCGTGCGTGTCGTTGATATTGTCGGTCGCTCCGCATTATTGGAATACGGTCCAATTGCCAAGCGGGCATGATGCTCCAGGCGACCCACTTGCCAAGTCCCGAAACAAGATGCCCGTAGCGGCGGCCACCCCGGCCCAGCACAGGCGACCCACTAAGAATACCTGCGGAAGTCCCGGTAATTGGACTTCCTCTAGTTCGATAGCTTGAGCAATATTACTCAAAATAATGAGTACATTGGCATACACCCGACCTCAAGCCGACGAACTGCTTGGCCGACTGCACGAACCGCGTCGGTTCTTCCAAGTGGTGACCGGAGCGAGACAGGTCGGCAAAACGACCACGGCATTGCAGGTCGCAAGACAATCGGGTCTGCCTTATCGCTTTTCGAGCGCCGACGAGCCGACCCTTTGCAGGCCGGAGTGGATCGCACAGCAATGGGACGGGGAAAGAATACTGGCCGAAAACTCGGGCGCAAAAGGAGCGATTCTCGTTCTGGATGAAGCGCAGAAGGCGCCGAACTGAGCCGAGGCGATCAAACGCCTGTAGGATGAAGATACGCGGAACCAGCGGCAACTCAAGGTCGTGTCGCTGGGTTCGGCGCAACTGTTGATCGGGCGAGGTATCACCGAGAGCCTGGCTGGTCGTTTTGAGCTCCTTCACCTTCCGCACCGGAGCTTCTTCGAAATGCAGGCTGCTTTCGGGTGGCGCCTGGAAGAGTTCCTCTTTTACGGCGCATATCCCGGCACCGCGTCTTCAACAAGGCAACCGGTTCGGTGGTCGCGCTACATTCGCGATTCGCTGATCGAAACGACGATCGCCCGTGATGCGCTGTTGCTTTCCCGCGTGGACAAGCCCCCCCTGTTCCGCCGGCTCTTCGAACTGGGATGCGCCTATTCCGGTCACATTCTGTCATACACCAAGATGCTCGGGCAACTCCAGGAAGCGGACAACACCACGACACTGGCCCATTATCTGGACTTGCTCACAAGCGTCGGCATGCTGACGGGTCTGCAAAAATACGCTGGGGCCACAGTACGACGGCGTAGTTCGAGCCCGAAAATGCAGGTCTTCAATACGGCGCTGATGACCGCCGGGTGCGGTCTCACGCTCCCCGAAGCCCGTGCGGACCCCGGATCCTGGGGGCGCCTGGTGGAGTCCGCCGTGGGCGCCCATTTGGTGAACGCAGCGGCGGCCGACACTTGCGAGACCTTTTACTGGCGCGACCGCAATCGGGAAGTGGATTTCGTGGTGCGTACGGGACGCCAGCTAACTGCGATCAAAGTCAAAAGCGGCCGCGCCCGCCATGCGCGGTCAGGAATGATGGCGTTCGCCGCCTGCTTTCGGCCCACACGAAACCTGCTTGTCGGCGGCGACGGCATTCCCGTTGACCAATTTCTTTGGGACTTATATACGAGAGTCACAATGGGCTTCCGACACTGTTCCACGCCGAGGCGGGGCAACCCCCATCCTTCGCCTTCCCCTTGCCGGCGCCACGGGAAGCGGTTTCCCGCCATTTCCCACCCGTGAACGGGCTAATACCCGCTGCAAGACGTATCACCGGAGCCGGCACTTTCAGCCTTGTCTCCAGTACAACGGAGTAAAGAGGCGCCGAAGCGCCAATTCAAGGATATTGTTACTTTAGTATATAGTGCCTGTGCAAAAAGGTCACAATTCGTTTCATATCAACAGGTTGTGGCCGGTTTTGGGGTTGCGAAGATTGGTCCCAGGCGTATAATTCCAAGCAAATTTCAGGCGAAATCGGTCGGATGGGCGGAATCTTCGCGATAGGTCGCTCGTTCCGGCGGAGCAGAGAGGAGGGCGAGGGCATGAGAACAATCCGGGAGCCTTTGGTTTGGCTTGGCGAAATCGCCATCGAGGACATTGCGATTGACCCGGTCTGCCGGGATGACATCCCGGCGGTGTTGCGGGGCATCCAGCACCTGTACTGCAACGAAGAGTTGCGCCAGCAAGTTTTCGACCTGCTGGACGCGCATTTTCTTCCGGGCGTGAACCGGGGGCTTGGTCGCCCGGGCATGGATCTATGGCGGATTTTCGTGCTGGCGACGCTGAAGCAGGGCATCCGGTGCGACTACGACCGTCTGCAGGACCTTGCCAATTGCCACAGGACGGTTCGGGAGATGCTCGGCCATTCGGGGCTTGACGACCACCACCGGTACGAGCACCGAACGCTGGTGCGCAATGTCTCGCTGTTGACGCCGGAGCTTCTGAACGAGATCAACGAACTGGTGGTGAAGGCGAGCCACGCGCTGTTCGGGCAAGAGCCGGAAGCGCCGCAGCGGGCTGCCCATTGATCACAAATTCCCAGTTGACATAGTGTATTTTGCAGGCTAGCCTGGCGCCATGTATGCGCCGACGCCGATTCGCGCCGCCCTTTCGGAACCGCATCATTTTGAGCGGCTGCAGCGGCTTCTGGCCTCGGGCGAGGTTTCGAGTCGGTCGTCCGCCAGCCGGCTGGTTTGCGAAGCCTTCGATTTGCGGGACGGTTGCGGGCGCTTGCGGCGCAGCAGTTGCATGGCGGCGCTCGCCGGTCTGGAAAAGGCGGGCCGGATTTCGCTGCCAGCGTCGACCGGCGCGTTGCCGCGCGGTCGTCCCCGCGGCCTGCCGCATGCGCTTCCGCCGCCCACCGATGTTCCGGACCGCGTCGACCGGGTTGCGGGCCTGTCGCTGGTGGTTGTGGACAGCGATGGCGGGCGGCGCATCTGGAACGAGATGATGGCCCGGGAGCATCCGCTGGGGGCGGCGTATCATGCGGGCTGTCAGGTCCGGTATCTGATCGGTTCGGATCACGGCTGGCTCGGCGGCGCGGTGTTCGGGTCGGCGACGCGGGCGCAGCGGGCGCGGGACGAGTGGATTGGCTGGTCGCGGGAGCAGCGGCAAGCGGGGGTGCATCTTGTGATTGGGCTGTCGCGGTTTCTGATCCGTCCGATGGTGCATTGCCACAATCTCGCCTCGCGGGCGCTGGGGCTGTGTCTTCGTCGGGTGGCGGCGGATTACGAGGCGGCGTGGGGGTTTTGTCCGGTTCTGGTGGAGAGCTATGTGGGGCCGGAGCACAGCGGCGCGAGCTACAAGGCGGCGGGCTGGACGCGGGTCGGCGACACTGCGGGGATCGGGCGCCGCGGCGGGCCGGTTGCGGTGAAGTCGGTTTTCCTGCGTCCGTTGTGCGGCGACTGGCGGGCCCGGCTCGGCGCGATTGCAGCACCGGTGGCGCCCCTGGCGCCGTGGGCGGGTCTTGACGGCGCGGTCTGGGCAGAGAATGAATTCGGCGGTGCGTTGCCGGGCGACGCGCGGCTTTCGAAGCGGCTGGTGCGGAGTGTGGCGATTCAGGCTTTGTCGCCGTCGAAGACATTTTTCACGGCGGCATCGGGGGACCAGGCGGCGGTGACGGGGTACTACCGAATGATCGAACATCCAGACGAAACGGCGATCTCGGCGGAGACGATCCTGGCGGCGCATCGGGAGCGGACCCGGCGGCGGCTTCAGGGGCAATCGACGGTGCTTCTGGTGCAGGACGGCACGGATCTGAATTTCGCGACCCACATGGGGTGCGAAGGCCTCGGCAAGATCAGCCGCAACAAGGGGTCTGCGGGCACTCTCGGGCTGCACATGCACACCTCGCTGGCGGTTGCGGCCGATGGGGTTCCGCTGGGGGTCGCGCGCATTGAGTTCGAGGCGCCGGAGATGGGCGATGGGCCGGAGCCGGAGGAAGCGGACAAGCCTGCAGGCGAGGCGCCGGACGAGGCGAAGAGCAAGACGCAGCGTTGGGTCCGGGGCCTGCGCGACAGCCGCGAGCTGGTCCGCGGCCTGGACGGCGTGCGGGCGATTGCGGTCATGGACCGGGAAGGCGATGCGTTCGAGATCTTTGACGAGCAGCGGCGTTTCGACGGCGACATCGCGCTGCTGGTCCGCGCCAGGCACAATCGCAGCCTCGGCAAGGGCAAGCGGAAACTGCTCGACCGGATGCGCGCGCAACCGGCGCGCGCCGATGTCATGGTTCCGGTGAAGGCCTCGGCCGGGCGCGGGGCGCGCAAGGCGTCGTGCGCGGTGCGATGGGCGACGCTCGCGGTTCCGCCACCGGCCGAAGAGCTGGCGCAGTTCGGGCGTGAGCCGGTGCGGCTGTCGGCCGTGCATGTCGCCGAGAGCGAAGCGCCGGCCGACGGCGCCGAGCCCCTGGAGTGGCTGCTGCTGACGACGCTGCCGGTCGGCAACCGGGAGCAGGCGCTGGAAGTGGTGGGCTTTTACCTCCTGAGATGGCGCATCGAGGACTGGCACAGGATCCTCAAGACCGGCTGCGAGGTGGAGAAAATCTCGCACCGCACCGCCAGCCGCATCCAAAGAGCTGTCGCCATCAAGGCTGTCATCGCCTGGAGGCTGGCCGTGTTCGCGCTGCTGGGCACGGAGACCCCGGAGCTGGATGCCGGGCTCCTGTTCTCGGAGCACGAGATCGCGATTCTGGAGGACTACGCCCGCGAGCGCAGGGTGCAAGGCCCGGACAATCTCGGCCGGGCGGTGCTGCTGCTGTCGATGATGGGAGGATACCTGAACCGCAAGCACGACGCGCCCCCCGGCCATCAGATCGTATGGGAAGGCTACGCCCGCCTCGCCCTCGGCGCCCGGGTGCTCGAACGGGCGCAGAAGTTCGGAAGCGACAGTTCCGTCTTCAGAAAACTCACCTCCGGTTGACGCGACCGCGCAGGTCCATCCGCGAGCAGCGGGCGCTGCGGCTCGAGGCCCGAAACCCGGCACCAACCGGCGCGCGAACGGCCAAAAAGCGGTCAGAAAAGCCCCATGTGATATCGATAAATGTGATCAATGGGCAGGCGGCGGGCGCGGGCCGATTCCTTTGTGGTGGAAACCGACGTGCACGATCCGACCGACGTCAACTTGCCGTGGGACGCGATGCGGTGCCTGATCCGGATTTCCGCACAGCTGGCTGCTGGACGCGCTGCTGGATTGCAACGCGCTGCCGGTGAAGGGCGCTCTTTCGCAGAAAGCGCGGGAGCGCGAGGCGCGCCCCGAATTCGCCGCGGCGCGGCGGCAGCATCCAGCGGTGGAATCCGCCATCCACAACCTGGAATGCTGCGGCCTGGACCGGGTCCGCGCGCACGGCAGGGATGGCTTCGCTCGAACGGTCGCTCTCGCAGTGCTTGGCCGGGTAGGAGGGGTCGTTGCCGAGCCCCTCCCCCCACAGAGCCGGACGTGCGGACACTACCGCATCCGGTTCCTCGCGTGTCGGGTTCGCTCAGGGACGTTGGCGTCCCTGATCCACAGACGCCGAGGACGACAGCCGCCCTCGGCGCGTGCATGGCTATCCGCTGCCGTTGCGTTGACCCGGATTCGGAGCACAGAGTCTCCCCCGGGTGTCCCGTCAGCGGCTCCGATCACGCGGCGCCCCCCTTTCCTCGGCCGGGTCCCGATGGCCACGGTTCCCCGTCTTCGGCAGTACTATGAGGGCGCTACGACTCCCGACACTGCATCCCTTGAGCTGATTGTTTTCGCCGTTCGGTACCATGTGCGCCCGCTCGGTTTGTGCTGTCGCTCGCGCGCTCCCGATGCCCCGCAGGCAAGGCATCGGGCCGGGGTTGAGGTTTAAAGCCGGTGATCCCCCGACCGGCCATCCTGCACATGGACAGTGCCGGACCTCTCAGGTTCCCTGGTGACCCATTCCTTGACTTTGCAGCGTTCTCCGACCCCGGAAGGTCCGGGAAACGCCTCGCCCGTAGCGGCGTTCCCGGTGCTGCCCCCATGATGACGGAGCACAAAGGCACCCTCGTTCAGCAGATGTCGTGGCTCAATAGCGCTGCTTCATCAACTCCTGTGTACGCTTCGCGACGCACGTTGCCGAACGCCACGCAACACTCGGTTCCGGCTGGCGGGCTGCGCCTTTGCCGGGCGGGAGTGGAACCCGCTGGGTCACGGTGAAGGGTTTCAACAAATTCAAGTCATCGTATCCTCCCTTCCAGAGCTTTCCTGACGCAACCGCCAATCTGCACCGGATCCACCCGATCCGGAATCAATCTATGTGATCAAGCTCACCCCTGGCGCTGCAGAGAGCCGAGCGCGACAAGATCCGGAATCAGCGGCGCCAATGCATCCGCCGCGCCGTCTGACTGCGGCCGGCCGAGCCAACGCCGTCGGCATGCGCCCCGGCCCTGGCCGGGGCTCCCTCCTCATGGCGGAAGATCGCCGGCATCCTCGACATTCGTGCGAACCCGGCCCCCGACCGCTCATTCACGGCGCAAGGGGGCCGAATCCCGCGCCGGGCGCCTGGGCCGGAAACGTCGCGCCGGGTTCAAAACCCGGTATTTTGGCACAGACACTATATAATCCCCATTTCTTTCAAAGCCGGTGGAATATTGCGTTTCTCCGTAACCCTGTCCCACATTTTGGCGGCGATGGCAGGGCGAGCCGGGACGTTTCTGCCTGCTTCCATATACGCGGAGCAGAGGTGTATCACACAGGAAGGGTTCGGTTCTTCAAGTACATGGTTGGAAAGAAGCGCAGGATCAGGTGTTCGTTTTCGTTCGTCATTTCAGCGCGCCACCGGACGCGGCCCCATCCCGGCCTGGAACGGCTTTCCCGTTTCTCAAGGGGCGTGATGAACGCATGCAAAGCCTCCCCTGCACGCACAGGACGCACCCAAGTGAGATCTTCAAATCCGATTCCCACGCCAGCGCTCTGAACGGCGGAATCCCGCTCCCAATCCGGCAAAGCATTCACAACCCTTTTGCGCGCAAGAACGTTTGCGCGCATCCAGAGCGCGCAGGTGTGCCAACCGCTCGCGATAAGCCCGCCGAAATGGCTCTTCCGAGCTTTTTCCTCATCAACATGAAACGGCTGCGGATCAAAGGACTTTGCAAACCGGACAATCTCCTCGGCGAGAATGCGGACTCCTCCGAGACAGAATGTTTCTCCGAGCGGACAGCTATCGAGAAACAGCATCCGTACGTCGGGCTGACTCGCAGCCTCCGCGGACGGAACTGGTGACTCGTCCGTTTGCCGGACGCTCGGGGTCTGGGGATCCACGCGTGGATTCCGCCTTTGGATCATGATCCACCAAACGGACCTGCAGACCGCGCGATCCTTGCTGTCGGTCATTTCAAACCGGATTTGGGCCAGCCCAATTCCGGGGCGGCTCCGAGACTCCCGAAGGCCGATCACGGCGCCAGAAGCCTGCAACCTGTCGCCCGCCCTCACCGGACGCAACCATTCCAGGCCGTCCAAGCCGGGACTGCCCACGCCATCGACCCCCCGAAGCCATCCGTCCCAGAAGAGCCGCATCAGGATTGCCGCAGTATACCAGCCGCTCGCGGCTAGCCCGCCGAGCAGCGACTGCTCCGCTGCCGATCGATCCAGGTGAAAAGGCTGAGGATCAAACTCTCTTGCGAAGGCCAAGATTTCACTTTCGCGGATCGGGCAGGCGCCAAGATCGAAATTCTCGCCAGTGGCCAGATCCTCAAAACAGCGGCGTTTGTTCTTGCCTTTGCTCATTCTTTCCCGCGTTCAGCCATGTCCAGAACTGCGCCCGGATTCAGAATTCCCCGCGGGTCGAGCGCCTGTTTGATCGAGCGCATCAAGTCGAATTTCACCTCGGAACCGCTCGCTGCGACCGCTGTTTTCAGGAATCGTCCGACACCGTGTTCCGCGCTGATGGATCCGCCAAGCTCCCGCACCGCGCCAAATACCTGCGCCGCAATCTTCCCTCTCAAGTGAACAAAATCCCCGCGCGACGCGCCGACCGGAGGGAACACATTCGCATGCAGGTTGCCGTCTCCCAGATGGCCGAAAATATTGATGCGCAGCCGGGGTTCGATTTCCGATACTCGGGTTCTCACGTTTTCCACCAATTCCGCGATGCGGCCGAGTGGCACGGAAACATCGTGCGTTCCGACCGCTCCTTCCAGCCGGTTGGCAAGGGGAACTGCTTCCCGCAGTTTATGCATCGAGTCCCGTTGTCCCTCGCTTTCAGCCAGGACCGCATCGGCGACGGTTCCGTCTTCGATGGACGCCATGAGAAACTTCTCCAGCCTCTCCCGCGCACCGCTACCGGTTCCGCCCTCGGTTTCAACCAAAACATACCATGGATGGTCCTCCGGGAAGGGCGAATGGATTTCAGTAAAATGCTTGCGGACAAACGCGACGCCGGTGTGTTCGATCACTTCGATGGCGCTCAGCACATCGCCAAGTTCTCTTCGAAGCTTCGCGGCAAGTCCAATGGATGCCGTCGCGTTGCCGACGGCGGCGAGCACCGTCGCCGACTCCGGGAACTTCGGAAAAAGGCGCAGGGTCGCGGCTGTAATAATTCCCAGCGTACCTTCCGAGCCGATCAGCAGATTGCGCAAGTCGTAACCTGTATTGTCCTTGCGAAGCGCCCGGAGGTCTTCCCAGACTCGGCCATCGGCCATCACCGCCTCGATTCCCAGGCAAAGATCGCGCGCATTTCCGAAGCGGAGAACGTTCATCCCACCGGCGTTGGTGGCGAGATTCCCCCCGATCCTGCAGTCCCCCTCGGATGCAATCCGAAGCGGGAACATCCAGCCGTACTGTGCGGCAGCCGTGCGTACCTCCGCCAGCGTACAGCCTGCTTCCACCGTGATTGCGGCTTCTTCCGCCAGGACGCATCGCACCTGCCGTAATCGCTCGACGCTCAGAACAACAGGGTCTGGTGGTTCTTCCGCAACCTGGCCCCCAACCAGCCCGGTGCCGCCGCCAAAGGGAATGACGCCAACTCGCGCCTTCGCGCAAATTGCCACGATGCGAGAGACGGCGTCGGTTGAATCGGGCTTCAGGATCAGGGCTGCCCGGCCCCGAGCCCGGCCTCGCGGCTCCTCCAGGTACGGGGTTTCGCCTCCCGCCTCCACCCAGCCTCCGGGCCCGGCGATTTCGCAGAGCGCTTCCCGCAATTCTACGGTGACCGGGTTCAGGCGCACGGATAATTGCTTCCGAGTCGAACCGGTTCGACTTGGCTCCGTATCAGCGGCCCTGGAAAACGGGCTTGCGCTTCTCTTTGAACGCCGTCATCCCTTCCTTCTGGTCCTCCGTTGCAAACAAGGCGTGGAACAGCCTGCGTTCCAGGCGCACGCCTTCGGAGAGGCTGGTTTCGTAGGCGGCATTCACGGCTTCCTTGGCTGCGTAGACGGAAAGGCGTCCTTTGGAGGCGATGGCCTCCGCCACGGAAATCGCTTCTTCGACCAGCTGATCCACCGGCACGATCCTGCTGACCAGTCCGGCCCGCTCCGCTTCTCCAGCATCCATGAAGCGGCCCGTAAGGCACATTTCCATCGACTTGGATTTGCCGACCGACCGGGTAAGCCTTTGCGTGCCGCCCGAACCCGGTATCACGCCCAAATTGATTTCGGGCTGTCCGAACTTCGCGGTGTCCGAAGCGAGAATGAAGTCGCACATCATCGCAAGTTCGCATCCGCCCCCGAGGGCGTAACCGCTAACCGCCGCAATTACCGGCTTCCGCAGGCGCGTTACGCCTTCCCAGTTGCGGGTGATGAAATCGCCTCCGTAGACTTCGGCGAAGGACAGGTCTTTCATTTCCTTGATGTCCGCGCCAGCCGCGAAAGCCTTTTCGCTGCCCGTAATCACGATTGCGCCAACGGAGTTGTCCGATTCGAAGATATCCAGCGCCTTACCCAATTCGTCCATGAGTTGGGTCGAAAGCGCATTGAGCGATTCGGGGCAATTCAACGTGATCAAGCCGGTAATTTCTCTTTTTCTGTCGACAAGAATATTCTCGTAAGTCATTTTGGTTTCCAACTGCTGTAAGGTTTTGGGTGTCGTCAAGACCAGCCTGCGGCTGCCTGTATCCAAATTTAACATCATTTTTCGGTTGTCGTTCGCGCTGCCCGTATGATGCGCGTGAGATTTGCTTATCGCTGGCATTTTGGACACCAGAATGTCGAACGCCCCGCAAGACCAAGGCGGCGAACGGTTCCCCTGCATCCTGCTTTCCTGCATGGCTTGCCGGCTCGGTCATAGACGGCGAATGAATGCTGGAAGTAACCGAGTTCCCCGTCTGCCCGGCGAAAATCCCGCAAGGTCGATCCACCCGCGGCGATCGCGTCTTCCAGGACCTTCCGGATCGATTCGACCAGAACTTCGATTCTCGCTGTGGAGATCCGACCTCCCGCACGCTTTGGCAAGATCCCGGCACGGTGGAGGGCTTCCGATGCATAGATGTTGCCAATTCCGGCAACAATTCGCTGATCCAGCAACAGGTTCTTGACGGGTGCGGCGCGGTTCTCAATTCGTTGCCGAAGCCAATCTGGCGAGAACTCTCGCTCGAGGGGCTCCGGACCCAGATTGCGGAGCAGCCGATGTTCGCTCCGCTCCGAAGACGGTGTCAAGTCCATCGCGCCGAACCTGCGCGGGTCCCGGAATACCACGCGGGCCGGACCGCGTTCGCCGCTGCCCATGATTTCCAGCACCACGTGGTCATGGGGACCGGCGCCAGCAGCGTCGCCGCCGTTCCCAGCATCCCTAGCGAACTCCCGTACCGAAAGATCTTCCTCTTCAAACACCAGGAACCGCCCCGACATTCCCATGTGCGCCAGAAGCGTCAGATTGTCGTCCAATGCGACCAGCAGGTATTTTCCGCGCCGGCCCACCTCCTTCACGCGGCGACCGGTCAATCGCTCCTCGAATTCTGCCGGCAGCGGCCAGCGCAGGTCCGGGCGCCGGACCACGACACGGGAAACCCTTCGTCCTTCCAGAACCGGCGCCAAGCCGCGTCGGACGGTTTCGACTTCAGGAAGTTCCGGCACGATCTGGCATCCGTTCACATTTCTCCTAGATTGAGCTTAGGTCCCGCAAGCCGTCGACGCATCGCAAGAGGTTGCGAACCGGGTCCATCGCCGGATTCGCCGCTGGTTCCCATGTTGGTACCCGCGCTCCCGCCGGAAAGCCACATGCAGCGACGCCGCGATGGCGTTCTCCTCGTGCGCCGAAAAAACTGGAATTGTCTTTTCGGATGGCAAGAATGCAAGGTTCCGGCTACGCTTTCGATATGTCTACAGAATCGCAGAATTCCAGTCGTTCCGAGGGAGGCGACCCGGTGGATTTCGGGTTTCGTGAAGTCCCGCGGGATGCAAAGCCGGGCCTGGTGAGAGACCTGTTCTCCGGCGTCGCGAACCGTTACGACCTGATGAATGACGCCATGTCGGTCGGTGTTCATCGCATCTGGAAGAATGCGATGGTGGACTGGCTGGCGCCACGACCCGGATCGCGGATCCTGGACCTTGCGGGCGGAACCGGAGATATCGCGTTTCGCGTCCTGGAACGGACACGGGGTGCGGCCGAAGTCACCGTCTGCGATCTCGCCGAAGCGATGATCCGAAAAGGCCGGGAACGGAAAGCGGCGGGTCAATTCGACTCCTCTCTTGGCTGGGTCTGCGGTGATGGCGCAAGGCTTCCGTTTGCGGATCGATCGTTCGATGCGTGCACGGTCGCGTTCGGGCTGCGCAATGTCGCGGACCTGCCCCTGGTTCTTTCGGAAGTGTACCGGACTCTCCGCCCGGGCGGCCGGTTTCTCAGCCTCGAATTCAGCCGGGTGCATCCGCCGGTGATCTCGGATGCCTATGATGCCTGGTCGTTCCGGGTCATTCCGCTGCTCGGCGCGCGGGTCGCTCGCGATCGTGCTGCCTATCGCTATCTCGTGGAGAGCATTCGCCGTTTTCCCAACCAGAAGCGATTCGCCAACCTGATCTGCGAGGCAGGTTTCACTCGCGTGAATTGGCGAAATCTCTCGTTCGGCATTGTGGCCCTCCATTCGGGCTGGCGAACCTGATTTCGTGCTCGGCACTGTTTTCAATATCCTGCGCATTGCGCGTTTCGGCGGCACCCTTGCCCGGAACGATGCGCTTTTCCCAGTGCTGGGGGCGCTCGGCGCACATAAACGCACGGTCGATTTGCTCGCGTTCACATGCCGGTTGCTCCGGCCGCTGGGAAGGGACGGCGACCCGGACATTCCGCCGATTCCACGGGCGCTCGTGGCGCTCGGTCCGGCCTATGTGAAATTCGGCCAGTCCCTGGCCACGCGCCCCGACATTATGGGCCGCAATCTTGCGGCTGCGCTCCGGCCCCTGCAGGACCGGCTGCCGCCATTTTCAGAGAACGAGGCCCGCGAAACGATCCACAACCAACTCGGGTCGCCCGTCGAAGAACTCTTCGCGGAATTCGGCCCGCCAGTGGCGGCGGCTTCGGTTGCCCAAGTTCACGCCGCCGTGGACCGCCGCACAGGAAACAAGATAGCTGTAAAGATCCTGCGTCCCGAAATCGAGGTCTCGTTCCGCCGCGACATCTCCGCGTTTCGATTCGGCGCGAGAACTCTCCAGATGTTGCATCCGGGGTCACGACGGCTTCGCCCGGAAGCGGTGGTGAACAACTTCGAACAGGTCGTCACCGCCGAAATGAACCTCCTCCTTGAAGCGGCGGCGGCAGCGGAATTCGGCGACAATATTCGCGACGAACCTGGCTTTCGCGCAGCCCAGCCGGTTTGGCACCTAACCGCGCGGCGCGTCCTGACGACGGACTGGGTGGAAGGCGCATCCATTGACGACCAGGAGGCCATTCGCGCCGCCGGCGAAACGCCGGAAGCAATCTCCGCCCGCCTGCTGCAACTTTTTCTCCGGTGCGCGCTTCGCGACGGCCTGTTCCACGCCGACATGCATCACGGGAATCTCCGGATCATGCCGGACGGTGTCGTCGGGATCGTGGATTTCGGAATCATGGGCCGCCTGGACGAACTCACCCGGCGCGCCTACGCGGATATTCTCTACGGATTCCTGACCCGCGACTACCGGCGCGCCGCCCGCGCGCACCGCGACGTCGGATACCTGCCCGCAGATCAGGATCTGAGCGCGTTTGCGCAGGCCCTACGCACACTCGTTGATCCGATCTTCGGCGAAGACGCCTCGAAGATCTCGATGGGGAGGGTGCTGGCGCAAATGTTCGCGGTTACGGAACGATTCGGCATGGAGACCCAGACCCAACTCCTGCTCTTGCAAAAGACCATGGTCGTCACCGAAGGCGTTGCGCGCGGCCTGGATCCTCATTTGGATATCTGGGAAGTTTCCAAGCCTGTCGTGCAGGAATGGATCGAGCGGAATGTCGGTCCGAAGCGGACGCTCTCCGACCTTCGGGAGACGGTGGAATTGGTAGGCAGGGTGAGTCCGCGCCTGCCGCACATCGCTGAAAAGTTGTTGATCGCCCTGGAACGGGACAAGCCGAAGAAGGACGTTCACACCCCTTGGTTCGGGCCGGAATTTCTGCGGGGCTTCCTCATGGGCCTAGTGGTCGCACTGTTGTTTTTCGTCGTTATCGGCTGAGAAACGCGTTTACAGCTTCACGCAGACCGGCCCCGGCCAAGGCAATAGCGGCCTGGCGCTTGATCGCTGCCGAGTTGCTTGCTGTTCCAGAATGCCCTCAAATCTGGTACCCACTTCCCGGCCCATTGACGCTATGGGCAGAAGATGAGTACCTGGAGGTGCGACATGCCTTCCGACCGGTTGCATATCATCGTCACGCGCAGGTTGCCCGAGCCCGTGGAGACACGGCTGAGCGAACTTTTCAACGCGGAACTCAACGAGAACGACAATCCGATGACGGATGCGGAACTCGCGGATGCGATGCAGCGCACGGATGTGCTGGTGCCTACGGTCACAGATTCAATTCACCAGGCGCTACTCGCTCGCGCCGGTCCCAAGCTGAAATTGATTGCGAACTATGGCGCGGGATTCGATCACATCGATGTCGAGACCGCGCTGAACCGGGGAATCGCCGTCACCAATACGCCTGACGTCCTGACCGAAGATACGGCAGATCTGACGATGGCGCTGATTCTTGCCGTTCCGCGCCAGCTCACCGCTGCGGAACGCCTGCTGCGAGCGGGCGAGTGGACCGGGTGGACTCCGACCACCATGCTGGGCAACCGTATTCATGGAAAACGGCTCGGAATCATCGGAATGGGCCGTATTGGCCAAGCGGTGGCGCGCCGCGCCCGGGCGTTCGGAATTCAGATTCACTACCACAACCGCAAGCGCATCAATCCGGAGGTAGAGCAACAGCTTGAGGCAACCTACTGGGAGAGCCTCGACCAGATGCTGGCTCGCATGGATATTGTTTCCTTGAATTGCCCGCGCACGCCAGC
Source organism: Rhodobacterales bacterium (assembly GCA_965219495.1). GTDB lineage: Bacteria > Pseudomonadota > Alphaproteobacteria > Rhodobacterales > CAZPXZ01 > CAZPXZ01. The sequence continues at coordinate 2,771,572 of OZ244777.1, read as the reverse complement.
AACCTATCACCTGCTCTCCGCACGCCGTCTCAAACTGCTCAAGCCCAGCGCGTATATCGTGAATACCTCCCGCGGCGAGGTGATCGACGAGAACGCGTTGACGCGGATGCTGACGGCGGGCGAAATCGCCGGCGCCGGCCTGGATGTCTACGAGCATGAACCCGCGCCAAACCCGAAACTGCTGGCGCTGAACAATGTCGCGCTCTTGCCGCATATCGGATCCGCCACCATCGAGGGACGGATCGATATGGGAGAAAAGGTCCTGATCAATATCAAGACTTTCGCCGACGGTCACAGCCCTCCTGACCGGGTGCTGCCTTCCATGCTTTGAAACCGGTATCGCCTGGCACCTGTACCGGTCTGTCCGCTGGCAGAGACAATCGCGACGGCGATTCTGGACTTCTTCGCGCTTGTCTCCGTCAACGCCTTTCCCGGACATGTTCGGTTTATTGGACCGACGCCTCGTCTGGCAGAGTTGCAATGAGCAAATTGGGGTCCCTCGCGAAAGTGTGAAATCGGATATTGAAGATCGGTGAATTCGGTGAGCAAAAGCGCGCCTGCATGCGGCGACGGGATTACTTCCCAGAATGTTGGCAGCTTGTAAAGTGAGGGCAGCCTGTCTTCGAAAGTGTGCCGATTCCAGCTAGATTTACCGCGAAAATCTCGGAATGACACGAACATTGCCGCCACTGCGGCTGACAAATTCCCCCGTTGATCCTTGTCCTGTGCCAAGTGCGATTCGTCTTCATACGAGATTTGGAAAGCTACGTATCCAAACTGCAAGATCGGCTGCGAAAAGAAGGCTTTCCCGTGGACGTGAGCGGGGAAGTAGTTGAGTTGGCGTTGGAGGCCGAGAGCACCGCAAGGGAGCGACGCCGCACGCACTGGGAATTCCGAACTCTCAAGGAAAATTTGAGCATCATCGTTGACGAGGGCGCCGTCGTTTTCCAGACAACCGCCAATTCGAACTTCGAAGAATTTCTTGAGGTACTTTCACACGGCATGCTCGCTATTGACGCAGTGGTTGGCGAATTGATCGTAGAGCGAATCGGGCTGCGCTACGTAAATGCGATTCAACCTGGGCTCGATGAATCGTGCAAGGCCTATGTGAAGCCTGGATATCACGGACAAGAGAATGACATCATCCGAGCCGACAATTCTGTGTTCTTCATACAGACCATTTCGGATACGGGACCAGGGAAGAGAATGATCGTCCGGCTGGCGCAAAACCGCGACGGTGCGCTACTTTCACGAGATCTCGTTCCGCATCATCCGGTGCCTTCAACAGCTGTCGAACAAGAGAAACTGGTCTCTTTGATCGATCTCGACCATTACCGTGAGGAAAGACAGCCATTCGAGATTCGAGATCGACAAGGTTGTTCATGTAGCCTGGCGGTTGCACGAGGGGCTCGAAGTGATGTTTCGGGATCTTGTGATCGGGCACGCGCTAAATGTTTGGAAATGATCACCATGCCGACTTCGATATCCATTCGCCAAGCAAACAGTGAACCTTATTCTTCTCCAGACTTGAGTTCAGTTGTTTCTGGCTGTTCGGAACCGGAATAATTGCGAAACCTGGTTGGAGTATGCCTTTTGGACAGTTCTTCCAGGTAAGTGGACGCCGGGGCCCTGGTCTGGTGGCTCGACAATGTGGAATGCAGTTCCGCCATTCCGAATCCTGATTTGGACGGGGTCGAGAAAGAGACTCACACCGTCTTGTCATCCGCGGACCAAATCGGGTTGATTGTCCACACACTCGGCTTCAGCAAGCGCCAACTGGCGGAATTGTTCGGGGTGTCCCGGCAGGCCATCTATGATTGGTTGAAGGGCGGCAATGTCAACGACAAGAACGCCCAAACGCTCTCCCGGCTTGCCGGCCTACTCGCCAAAGTCACCGGCGATCCTCGGCGGTCCCTGTATCATCGATTCACGACCCAGCCTCTTGCTGAGGGGTTACCCAGCATACTTGAGCTCCTCCAAGCCGAACCTTGGGATTCATACCGCATTCTTGCTCAACTTCGTCGCGCAAGGGAATTCACGATACGGCGGCAAGCATGTCAAAGCAGAATACGAAACCGGATATCCCATACCCAGAGAGAAGAAGACCTTTCGGATAACTTGTTTTCGCTTGGCCGATGGTGATGCATGCAGTCAGTATCCGGGTCGATTCGGGCGCTGGGTTGGCGTCAAGGGAGCTTCGTGATCCACAGCGATACGGAGGCGTTGCGCGCACGATCGATTGACCACATATCCAGTACGGAGCGATCGCTCGTTCGCCGTGTGGTCGTCACCCGGGATTGCAACCTGGTTCGAGATCTCGAATCTGAGCCGTTTGTCGAACCGATACGTTGAGAGGAAATCGACAAAGCTGATCCGCTGTTTCAAGACGGCCGTGATCCTCGCGTGCCGCACATTCACACATTCGTTTCACATACGCCTGCATAGTGGCTCGAAATCCCCATTCACGATCGTTTCCGAATCAACAAGGAAAGGTTGGTAAATCTGACCGTTGACGAAGCCATTCGCCGAGAGGCCCGAGATGAAAGGCTCTTGAGCCGCCCGATCGCGAAACGCGATATTCGCCCGGCTTTTCCTGATGCATTCCACCACAGGTTGGCGACGGTGAACCGACCTTTGGAGAATCTGTTCCAGAGTCCGGATGCTCGAATCATTGCGGGAATATTCTTCAATGCCGAAGATGATGAGCATTCCGGCGATGAACCCTACGCCATTGCAGTGCGAATCGCAGCCAAGGCTAAATCGTGGGAGAGCGAGGAAAACCGCCGAGCGGTTAGAGAGATTTGAAGAGCGCTTATCAGGAATTCCGGACCGTTTTGAAGGCATCGCCGTTGCCTCCGATGACATTCAAGCCTCCGGAGGAAGATCTGACTTTGGCCGATTTGCGGTGGTTCAAGCGACTGGACAAGGATTGCCGAAGTCTCCCAGAAAAGGAGGAAACCGAGCGATCAGTTGCGATCGACGGCGAACTGTAGGAAAGCGGGAACCTACGGGAATGAGCCCTCCTAGCTTGCATGATGCAATTCGCCTCGCGCCAGTTTCTTCCTCAATGTCGCATCTCCTGCGCCGATTTGCGGTCGGCAAGATCGTTGCTCATGGGAAGCGGGATGTTTCCTTCGACTGGACCAGATTCGCCTGACAAAGCCCCGAAGACACCGGGCGATTTGCCTGTTACGTCTCTCCCAATTTTGAGCAGGCATGAGGGAGACGCTTTTCTCGCCTGTTCGGCGATACGTGGTCTTGGCAAATTGAAATCGTATTGGAATTCCGCACGAGAGCCGGATATCGAGACATCATCCTTGAGCATCGAATTCGCTTTTCTGCTTAACCTGAATTCAATCGGCCATTTCCGAACATGAGGATTTTGCGATATCGAATTTGCAAAGCTTGGAATCCTCCAATTCCGCCTCTTGGCAATGGCGATCTTCCAAGGATTCTTGCATTCTTCCCCTTTCTTTCCGTTTGAGCGCGGCGGTTTTTCCGGTTGGCCTGGCAAGGAATCGACGATGGAGCGCTCAGGGGCGCGATGTCCACAACTGCGTTGCTGTATTCCGTTGAACGCAATTGTTCCTCGCTATCGAATCCTTGAGCAGACGGGGCAGTCTGCTTGCTGTTCCGCTTTCAAGATTCGGAATTCTGCGTCCAGGGCATCATAGAGCAGCAGGCGATTTTCCAGCAGTGTGCCTGCGCCGGTAACCAACTTTACGCATTCCGTCGCCATCATGGCCCCTACGACACCTGCCAATGAGCCGAGCACGCCCGTTTCGGCGCAGGTGCGGGTGAGAGTCTCGCTTGACGGCTCCGGATAGAGGCAGCGCCAGCAAGGGGTGCCGAGCCAGGGCCGGAACACGGAGATGCTGCCATCCCAGGTGCTGATTGCCCCGCTTACCAGGGGGACCCGGGATTCCGTGCACGCTCGATTGACGATTCTCCTTGTCGAGAAGCTGTCCGAGCCGTCCAGCACAACATCGTGATCCCGCACCAGGTCCCTGGCGTTTGCGGAATCCACTCGCACCAGATGCGTGGTAATTTGAATCTCCGGATTCAGACGGCCCAGCGTTTCTTCCGCACTCTCCACCTTTGGCCTACCGACACTCCCGGATTCGTGAAGCACCTGCCGCTGCAGATTGGAGAGGGAAACCGCGTCGTCATCCGCGACAGCAAGATTCCCCACACCCGCCGCAGCGAGATAGAGAAGCGCTGGCGACCCGAGCCCGCCAGCGCCGATTACAAGAACTCGAGCTCTCTTCAGCCGAACTTGACCGGCGCCACCGATGTCGCGGAGCACGATGTGGCGCGCATACCGCTCCAGTTCTTCGTCGGAAAGAAGCGCGTCGGTCATTTGTTCGATCAGAGATCCTCGAATAGGGGCGTGCTTAAATACCGTTCCGCAAACGAAGGAACAATCGCGACAATCCGCTTGCCTTCAGCTTCGGGACGCTTGGCGATTTCCAGCGCGGCTGCAAGCGCCGCTCCCGTCGAAATGCCGCCGGGCATTCCTTCCAGGCGCGCTACCTCTCGCGCCGTATCGAATGCGGTCTGGTTGCCGACCGTAATGATCTCGTCGATCACTGAACGGTCAAGGACCTCCGGAACGAATCCGGCGCCAATGCCCTGGATGCGATGCGGCCCCGGATTGCCGCCCGAAAGCACGGGGCTGTCTTCCGGTTCGACCGCCACGATCCGCGTACGAGGGCTGCGCTCGCGCAGCATGCCCCCAACGCCGGTTATGGTGCCGCCGGTTCCGATGCCGGAAACGAAATAGTCCAGTTGGCCCCCGGTATCCTCCCAGACTTCCTCTGCGGTCGTCTTGACGTGAATTTCCGGATTGGCCGGATTGGCGAATTGCTGCGGTATGACGGAGTCTTCCATTTCCGCATGAAGCTCCTCGGCCTTGGCGACCGCGCCCTTCATGCCTTTCTCCGCAGGCGTAAGGACCAGTTCGGAGCCGAAAAGCCGCAGCATCTTTCGCCGCTCGATCGACATGCTCTCCGGCATGGTCAGCAACAGCCGGTATCCACGAGCCGCGGCAACGAAAGCCAGGGCAATCCCCGTGTTCCCCGAGGTCGGTTCGATCAGGACCGTGTTCGGCCCGATCTTGCCCTGCTCTTCGAGCGCATCGATCATAGATACGCCAATCCGGTCCTTGACGCTGGCAATCGGATTGAAGAACTCCAGCTTGCCCAAGATTTCGGCATTGACGCCGGCATTCTCGGCGAATCGTTTCAGTCGCACCAGCGGTGTATTCCCGATGGTTTCTGTTATGTCGTCGTAAATTTTTCCACGAACGTCAGCCATGTTTCTTTCTCGCCATTGCCGGCGCCTCCTATGCTATCGCGGCTGCTGCCGCACGGAATCAAATTGTGAAGTCCTGAATTCCCTCTGCCGCCGGCTTGAAGCCAGCTTCGCGCAATTCCTTGCAGAGGTCTTCCACGGTGATGGAATCAAGCCGGTTCAGCACGGACTGACCAATCTCAACCCAGACGGGAAACAGTGCGACATTCCCAAGCCGGGAGCTCGGTTCATCCGGTGAATTCCTTGAAGATTTCGCTGAAGCGCCGGCATCTTTGTTGAGCACGCGCAATACATCTCCAATGGATATCCGCCGGCGCTCGCGGGCCAGCACGTATCCCCCTCTGGGTCCCCGGAGACTCTTGAGAACGCCGCCCCGCGCCAACCGCTGCAGTGTGTGCTCAAGATAGCGCGGCGGGATCTCAAGCCGATCCGCCAATTCCCGCGCTCCTACGGAACGCGCGCGCGCGTTGTACGCAATATCGACAACGGCTTCCAACGCCAGCAAGTCTCGCCTCGCAAATCGAAGGAAACCGATCTGACGATCGTTCTGTTCGTCTACGAATTGCCTGATCATCACTTGTCCACCAAACTCTTGCTGATGTGCTGAACCAGCTGTTTCGCAACTTCCGCCTTGCTCATTCGCGGCCACGACTCCGATCCATCCGGCGTAGCGAGCGTGACCTTGTTTTCGTCGCTGCCAAATACGTTTGCCGCTTCGGAAACATCGTTCGCGACGATCCAGTCGCATTGCTTGGCCACACGTTTCGCTTCGGCCGCCTTGCGGGGATCTCCGGTTTCGGCAGCAAACCCAACGACCAGCGCAGGCCGATTGCTGGACTTGAACGCAGATACTTCCGCAAGAATGTCCGGGTTGGGGACCAGGTCGATGGAGGGTGCGCCACCAGCTTGATCTTTCTTCCACTTCGAGTCCCGGCGTTCTGCCGGCCGCCAATCCGATACGGCGGCCACCGACACAAACACATCGGCCGGAAGCGCCGCCAGTACTGCGTTCCGCATCTCGTCCGCCGTTACGACTGCGCGGACATCGCAATCGGAGAGAGTCTCGGCCGCGCCGGGACCCGCGACGAGAACGACTTCGGCACCGGCCGAAGCCAATTCCGACGCGATTTCACGGCCTTGCTTTCCGGAGGACCGGTTGGTCAGGAATCGCACCGGATCGATCGGCTCCTGCGTAGGACCCGCCGTCACCACCGCACGCCGACCATTCAGGGGTGCATCCTGAGGGGCGGCAAATCGCGCCCTGATGGCCGCGAGGACCGTATCCGGTTCCGCCATCCGCCCCGGACCGTATTCCCCGCACGCCATTACACCTTCGTCGGGGCCGACAATTTCAATTCCGTCTTTCCTCAGCGTCTCGATGTTCCGCTGCGTCGCCGGATGTTCCCACATTCGAACGTTCATCGCCGGGGCGACGATTACCGGCGCATCGGTCGCCAGGAGCAGGGTAGAGGCGAGGTCGGAGCCGAGGCCCGAAGCCATACGCGCCAGGAGATCTGCTGTGGCCGGGGCGACGACAACCAGATCCGCCGATCTGGAGAGCCGGATATGGCCGAATTCCGCTTCGGCGTTCGGATCGAAAAGCTCTTCCGCTACCGGTGTTCCCGCCAGGCTCGCGACGGAGAGCGGGGTAACGAATTCGCGGCCGCCTGCGGTAAGCACGCAGCGAACTCCGGCACCGCGCTCGCGAAGCCGCCGGATCAGCTCCAGCGACTTGTAGGCGGCGATCCCGCCGCCGATTACCAGCAATATGGAGCGCGAAGCAAGCATGAGATCCCGCTACAATAGTACCACAGGAATATATTGTGTTTATCGAATCAACAACATTGTAGTCCGTGAAACCATTTTTGTCCACATTGGGCGAATAGAATCCAAATTGCTTATGCTAGTGGCGAAGGGGGAGCAGTTGGATGTTCGCCAGGAACCGAATTGAGGTGAACATTACCTTGTGGGTCTTGCTGGCGGCGTTCGCCACGTCGCCGACACCGCTTCGCGCAGAGAACGCCTCGGAAGCCGCCTTGTCCCGCTGCGTGCACCTCACGCGCATCGCCGCTGAAACCTATTCCGGACGGCAATTACCGCGTTTTGTTTCGCTCCGATTCGATCAGGTGAATGTGCGCCGGGGACCCGATATCGCGCACGAGATCGACTGGCTCTTCACCCGGACGGGCATGCCGCTCATGGTCATCGCGGAGCATCGGGACTGGCGAAAAATCTGTGACAGCGAAGGCGAGACAGGCTGGATTCATTCGTCCCAGCTTTCCGGGACGCGGACCACCTTGGTGCTGGAGGATCGTATCGTGTTGCGCTTGCAGAACGATGGCACGGCAAGAATCCTCGCCAAGGTCGAAGAGGGCGTAATCCTCGAACTGGATAAGTGCGACTTGCATTGGTGCCTGGCGCGCGTCGACGCCCTGATTGGCTGGGCGCGGCGGAGCAGCCTGTGGGGTGTGCTTCAGGACGAGTTTCGCGAATAGTCGAGAAGTACGACATCATGCGCCGTTTCGGACGGCGCACTGAAATCCGGCAAAACGCATAGACCGGGATAACCCGTTCGCTCTATTGCGCGGTTGGTTGCGGCTGGAGCCGAATCACGACATCGACTCCGACAATTCGGGCGCCTGCGGGCGGCGGCGGTAAAGTTCCGAGACGAACCGATTGATCCGGGGCATCTTCAAGCACCCCGGTCTCGCTCCAGTAGAAATGCGCGTGATCGTCCGTCCGGGTATCGAAGTAGGACCGGTCCGGATCGATCCGGATTTCGCGAAGCAAACCGACGGCGGCGAAACGGCGGAGCGCGTTGTAGACCGTTGCTACCGAAACTGCTTCACCGGCCTTGGCGGCCGATTCATGCAGGCTTTCAGCAGAAACGTGCCGATGATTTCCGTCCCCGATCAGCAGACGGGCCAGCGTAATCCGCTGCCGTGTCGCGCGCACACCTCCCCTTGCGAGCCATTCTCTTGCGTATTGCTCGCTACCGGGTATCGCCTTACGAACAGCCATGATGCGTCAACTAAATCGAATGTTCCGAAAGGATTGTAACGATATTGCGGCCAGTTCGCCATGCCGACCGAGAGTCCCTTGGAATCCTTGCATATGGGTCTGATTGCATTGACGAAACACAAATCGGCCGCATCATGCCCGTTCGGGAAACGACGATTGACAGCAGATTTGGAACTTGCGGGAATCGCGGCATGGGTTGTCGCCGCAATGCCGCAAAGCAGCGAGAGACAAGTCGAACCGCCGGTGCGGCGCGCGCAGGTCGAAACAGGCAGCGGGGAAAGGCTTTTCAGGCCGAATATTACAAGTAGAATACAGTTTCGGTGAGGAACTTCCGCAGTCGTGCGAGAATTCCATCACTTCGTCTTTGGAACCAACCTCAATTGCCGTTGTCGGCGCGATCTGCGGACCGCGCGAATGGGTAATCGGTCGACGCGATGCAGCTCTACCTCCCAATCGCGGAACATTCCGTTAACGCGCTTCTCCTGCTTGCCCTCGGCGGTGGCGTTGGCATCCTTTCGGGAATGGTCGGCGTGGGCGGCGGCTTCCTGATGACGCCGCTCCTCATCTTTATCGGCATCTCGCCCGCAGTTGCCGTTGCGACAGAGGCAAACCAGATCGTCGCGGCTTCGTTCTCCGGGTTCCTGGCGCATCGGAAGCGCCGCTCCGTGGACATCCGGATGGGCCTGGTGCTGCTCGCGGGCGGCGCGCTTGGCGCCTTCCTGGGCGTTCACGCCTTCAAGCTTCTCCGGATCGTTGGCCAGGTCGACCTGATGATCAAGCTCAGTTACGTGCTCTTTCTCGGTACTATCGGCCTCCTGATGTTTTCCGAAAGCGTCCGTGCCTTTTGGCGGCACCGGCACGGGATTGAGCCGCCGCACAGGAGGCGCCGAACCTGGATCGACGCCTTGCCTTTCAAGATCCGCTTCCGTTCCTCCAAGCTCTATCTGAGCGTGATTCCGCCGCTCGTAATCGGCGCCATCGTTGGCGTGCTCGCGGCCATCATGGGGGTCGGCGGTGGCTTCATCATGGTTCCGGCGATGATCTATATCCTGCACATGCCGACAAATGTCGTCGTGGGGACATCGCTCTTCCAGATCATGTTCGTGACCGGCATCGCTACCGTCCTGCATGCCACGGAAAACCGGACTGTCGACGCGGTGCTCGCCATTCTCCTGCTGATGGGCGGGGTCATCGGCGCGCAAATCGGCGCGCGAGTCGGATCGCGGTTACGTGGTGAAGAATTGCGCATTGTGCTTGCCGTCGTCGTGCTGATGGTATGCCTGAAGCTCGGTTGGGATCTAGTGTCCACGCCGGCCAGTCTTTTCTCCATCGACCCCAGCTATGAATGGAGCCAGTTGTGAGCGGCGGGCGCGCAGTCCTCCTCACATTCGCGATGGGGTGGCTGATGTCAACTCCCGCGTCTTCACAGGAGAATGACGGCACGCTCCGCGAGCAAATTGTAACAGGTGTGTCCCAGGCGGACGTCGCGATAACCGCGGATTTTTCCGGGGAGGAGATCCTGATTTATGGAGCCATAGAACGGAGCCGGTTCCTGGCCGAGGATGAACCGTCGCCGGACGTAATCCTGATCGTGGAAGGACCGGAGAAAGCTACACTCGTCCGAAAGAAGGAACGGGTTGCCGGCATCTGGATCAACCGGCACTACTCGCTCCTTTCCGCGGCCCCGAGCTTTTACGCAATCAGTTCCACGGCTCCTCTCGAAGAGATCGTGACGGAGCAGAACATCGAGATTTACGACATCGGCTTCGAGCAGGCGATCCTGAAACCCGGCACTTCAACCGATGACATCGATCCCGAAATCTACCGGGAAGCGGCGATCCAGTTGAATATGGAGGCGGGACTGTACGCAAGCCTGCCGGGAAGCGTTCGGGTAATCGGCAATTCGCTTTTCGAATCGCGGATCCGTCTGCCTTCCAACATCATCGAGGGCGACTACCACGTCCGGGTGCTCTTGGCACGGGATGGCGATATCACGGATACGCATTCGCTGATCATTCCCGTACGACGGGCGGGCATCGGCCGCTGGATTTACCGGCTCGCTCAGGACCAGCCCCTGATCTACGGACTCCTGTCGATCCTTATCGCCATTTTCGCCGGTCTGATTGCCTCGGAAACCTTCCGCCGGCTCCATATCTGATCAACGTTTGTGAGATTGTTCGAAGAGCGTTTTCCGCGATTCTTCTTCTTTCGAGAAGTCTTCTCGACGGTTGGCACCCAGTGCAACTCCCTTGACAGCCGCCGGCCGATTCCCGATGCGCTCAAGCCACGCCGCCATGTTCGGAAAATCGTCGATGTTCTGTTCCTGTCGCTCCCAGCCGCGCGCCCATGGCCAGATTGCCATATCCGCGATTGAGTACTCGCCGGCGACGTATTTGCGGTTTCGAAGCCGCTTGTCGAGAACGCCATACAGGCGCCCGACTTCGTTCCGGTAACGCTTTTTTGCGTAGGGGATGCTTTTGGGCGCATAGGCCAGGAAGTGGTGGGCCTGTCCCGCCATCGGGCCGACGCCACCCATCTGCCACATCAGCCATTGTTCCACTTCCGCCCGCTTCCGCAGGTCGGAGGGATAGAATTTCTTCGTCTTCCGCCCGAGATACATGAGGATCGCCGCCGACTCGAAGAGCGAGATTTCCTTTCCGCCAGGACCATCAGGGTCAACGATCGCCGGGATTCGGTTGTTCGGCGAAGCTTTCAGGAATGCGGGCTTGAACTGGTCACCTGCCCCGATATTCACGTATCGTATACGGTAAGGCAGTCCGCACTCGTCCAACATGATGGCGATCTTGATGCCGTTTGGGGTTGGCCAGTAGTAGAGCCGTATCGGTCGCTGAGGCATGGTTCTTTTTCCCGCACAAGAATTTGCCGTTTTCAGTTACAGGGCGCAGAAGCCCCAATCAAGTGATTGCGCGCTCCGCGAGTGATCCTGCCCACTTGAATTCATATGGCACACCCCGGGCCTGAAGGGAAGATGGCGATACTTCAATCTCCGCTTTGCAGCCGGTTCCGGAGAATCAGCGGTTGACCAGGCAAGACAACCATTCGGCTGCAATGGCGACAGGCAGATCGCTATTTGCGTGAACCCTCCACCCATAATTCCTTGTAAACAAGGGCTCCGTCGAGTGTTGCATGATTTCCGCCGCGAACATGGACATGGAACTCCGCTCCCGCCAACCCCGGAAGGCTTGCCTATCTGGCTCAATTCGCTATCACACCTACAGGCCCCCAAGCTTTCTGGGTTCACCGTTTCTGTCATCCTTCCTTTGTCGGAACATCGGCTTATGGCATCTCGCAAGCGAAAGGTCAGGGCGCGGAAGCGCTCCCAGAGAAAGCGCCAATCGCCGGAAACCATGGTCGCTGAAGCGCGCCAGTGTCTGAAACAGGGAGATGGGCGCAGGGCGCTTGACCGACTTCGGCAGGCGCAGCATTCCGGCCTCCATGCGCGAGACCTTGCGCCGCTGCTCTTTTTCGCATGCGACCTGCGTTCCCGGCAACTCGAATCGGGCGGCATGGAAGCCGACGCCGCCGCCATGCGCGAACGCGCGGAGCAATACCAGGCTTGGGTCGACAAGCAATCTGTGGCGGATGAGGATTTTGCGTTCTATCTCCGAGGCCTCTGCCATGCGGATGCCTTCGCGGCATATGCGGACCGCCTTCGCGGGCGAAATCCTGATTTCGAGGTGGAGCGGTTGCTAGCCGACAAGCTTGTTGTCCAGCGCTGCTGGACCGCCCTCGAAGCGCTCCCTTCGGACCATCCACTCCGCAGGGACTCCGATTCCGTCATGCAGAGCCTTCCGTTCATGGACCGGGGAGAATGGGCGCGCGCCGCAGAATTCCTTCGTCCGATTTCCCGCCGGTCTCCGTTCGCGGCATGGCGCGTGTTCTGCAAGGCGATGGCGTGTTTCGTCCGCGGAGAAGACGAATACTTGCACAGAGCGGTCGTTCAAATCCCTGCCGACTTCGTTCTCGCAGGCACGGTGGCTGAACTGAGAAGGATTTGCGTTTTTGAGGAAACCGCAGCGTCCATCGCGATCCAGGACACCCTTGGAATTCGCGCCGGATCCGTGCAAGGCCTTGGCGAAGCGCTGTTCGCGGCCCTCGCCGGAAACGCGCGCTCCAGCAGGATCCGAGTCTTGCTCGTCAAACTTTCCGAGGCACTCTATCCTGAGAATCCGCTCGCGGCCCGAATGCACCTTCTTCTGATCGCCGGCCTTGCAGTCCTCGAAGAAAAACTCTCCATGAATACGCTTCGCGAACTTGCGCAAGGACTCTTGCCTGCGGGTCGGGTGGCCAGCGCCTTGGCCCAAGCAGAACTGGTGAACCAATGCGCCTCAAGGGACTATTGGGATCCCGCCCCAGCGGCCACGTATCTTGGCCGGCTGCACCTGGCGTTTCCCGACGAGCAGGACCGTTCGTTGATACGGGCGCGTGTGTTCGAATTTCTTGCTCGATGGGGCCATCGGAGCAGGGAAATCGACATCCTGCCGTCCGAAATGCAATATGCGATGCATCTCCTCCTGGGGAAACGCATCTGGGATCCTCCAGAGGCTTTCCTCGAACTCATGGGCGCGAGTCTCAAGGCCGACCCCAAGAACCGGGATGGCCACGTTTTCCTTCACCAATTGCTCTCGGCCTACTCCCGGGACAAGTCCCGGTTGCGGGCTGCGCTGAGAACTATGGCGACCCAGTTTCCCAACGACCCGTATCCCCTGTTGGAACTGGCCCGGCGGGACTTTGCCGGAGGCGCATACCGTAGAGCGGAACGCACGTTGTCGGAAGCGCAGCGGCTCTCGCCTCATGACGAACGCCTTCGGGACCTTCAGGCGGCGGGGCTGCTCAAGGCAGCCGACCACAGCCGCAATCGCGGACGCTTTGAAATTGCGGACCGGGATATCCAGCGCGCCGAGGCCCTCGACCGCAAGATGCTGCTGGAAATTGGACTGGAAAAGCGACTCCTGCTGGAACTGGTTTCCAGCGGTTTGGGCGCGGAAACCGTGGTTTCGCAGCGTATGGAGCGTCTCCCGCCTGCGGGACGACTTCTCACGCTTGCCCTGCTCCTCAAGGACGTAGAGGAAAACTGGCGTGCTCAGAACCTGCGGCCGGAATTGCAAGCAGAAATCCGGGACATGCTGGCCAGAAATGCCTCGCTCTTTGACAAGATCAGCCCCGACGAGGCGCTGAACCTGATCGGACCCGTGCCCGCAGATGCGAGCATGCTGTATGGTGGCAGTCCGATTGCGTCGACAATCGAGAAATGGCTTCCCAGGCTCCTCAAGCGCTTGGATGCGGACCGCTTGTTTTCGGCGTTCGATGTTCTCATGAAGTTGCCGAACTCTCGCGCCATACGCGCCGAAATCGGCAAACGCCTTCGGCAAACCGAAAAAGGCAAGAAAGATCCGCTTCTCCTGTTTTACCTGGCGGTCATCCGCTACAGGGAAGGCGACGATCAGGATTCCTCTCGATTCAGGAAGGCCATCGAAGCGGCCGGATCCTCCGGCCAGGCGAGGCTTCAAAAGGCAGCGGAACGGCTAGCAAAGCACGAGTGGGGAATGCTGGCCACTGCGCTGCGGCGATTCAATTTCGACCCTCTGGACATGGTTAGCCCCTATCCGCCCGCCGTTCGCAGTTTACTGGAAGACCTCCTGGAACTCGAGAACAACTTGGACCTCGACTGAAATGAGATCGATGCATCGCGGATGGCGGCGCGAACCCGCCGCGAGTGGAAGCGCGCTACGCTCCGAGGAGCGGAATCCTTCGTGGCGCCCTCCGTTACCGCGCGGTCCGCGCAAGGCAGCGTTCGCGCAAGCTGCGGGCGCTTGCACACCCCGAAATACTTCGTTTGAAACGTTCAATTGCATTCGAATCGACGCTGCATGGAACATCCTTCGACCCAAGAATATGTTGTCGTCTCGCGCGCAGTCCGACGGCAAGAGAACGAGATGATGCTTGACCACTATCTTGCACTTGATTTGGATCCATCCGCGTCGGAAGAGGAGATCCGTCAGCGCTATCTGCATCTCGTCCTCCAAACGCCGCCCAGCCGCGACCCAAAGCGATTTCAACAGATCACAGCCGCTTACGAAGCGCTGAAGGACCGGCGTTCACGTATGGAAACCGCGGTCTTTGGCGTAGCCGCGCATCGCGACTGCAAGCGAGCCTTGGAGGCGCTGGTGCAGGCCCGCGCGGAAACACGCAAGTCTCCCGGCTTGAAGACGCTCCTTGCAGCACAGGAGAATGCGCGGGTGCGGGCAGCCGAATGACAGAGGTTCGGGAAGACTGGAAGCAACGCGCTCTAGACGATTTCCGTGAGTGGCTGGAGAATGCGGCCGGGGAAATCGAAGCGCTTGCGGAAGTCCCGGAATCTGAAGATCCAGATTCGAATGTCCTCGACTCGGAATTGCGCGAGTTCGACTTGCATTCCCTGCTTTCAGAATTCGTGGCGTTGCGCCGGGAAATCCAGATGCAGAATCGAGAACAATCCAAGGCCATCCGGGAAATTGACAAGGTGTCGACGATCTACGACTTATCGGTAAGCCAGGCGCAGCGCCGTGAGTTGGAATTTGCTGCGCTTGAGAAGCAGACCGCCAGGGCCGCCGAAGACCGATGCATGAAGTCGTTTCTTGATGTTCGGGATGCGTTGGCTCGCGGCTGGAAGGCGGTGGCTGGAGCCCGCGGCGGGCGGCAACGGTTTTGGCGGCCGGGCCCGTCCCCGCAAATCACAGCCGTATCGGAGGGCTACGAAATGGCCATCAAACGATTCGACCGCATCTTGTCCGGATTCGGCGTGCAAATGCTCGAGGCCGTAGGACAACCGTTCGATCCCCGCACGATGCACGCAATGGAGACCCGCCAAGTTGAAGGAATCGAAGACGGGCGGGTAATTGAGGAATTTCGACACGGATTTCTGCGAAATGGCGAGCCTCTGCGTCTTGCCGATGTCGC
The DNA here is from genome assembly GCA_965219495.1 of Rhodobacterales bacterium. Taxonomy (GTDB): domain Bacteria; phylum Pseudomonadota; class Alphaproteobacteria; order Rhodobacterales; family CAZPXZ01; genus CAZPXZ01. Next base: position 2,756,278 of record OZ244777.1, on the reverse strand, counting down.
CGTGAACCGGGTCTCAAATCAGGAGTGAAGAACTGTGGCCTCGGAAAGCATTATCGGCATTGATCTAGGAACCACGAACTCGGAAGTGGCGATCGTGATTGGGGGAAAACCGCAGATTGTCCGCGAACACGGCGACCCGATCCTTCCTTCCTGTGTCGGCTTGGACGAGGCCGGGAAGGTAATTGTCGGGCGCGAGGCGCGCAACCAGGCCGCCGCCGCGCCGGAGCGCACGGCAATGTCCGTCAAGCGATTGATGGGGACGGACAAGAAACTGCATCTCGGCGACCAGGAATATTCGCCGCAGGAAATCTCGGCGTTCATACTGACATCGTTGAGAGAGCGATCCGTTCGCGCACTGGGCCACGAGACGAGGAAGGCGGTGATTACCGTGCCGGCGTACTTCACGGATGCCCAGCGTCAGGCGACGCGGGAGGCCGGGGAGATCGCCGGCTTGGACGTCGTGCGAATCATCAACGAGCCGACGGCGGCGGCCCTCACATATGAAAGCGGCGGCCAAGGCCAGCGCAAGATTCTGGTGTACGATTTGGGCGGCGGCACATTCGATGTCTCGATCGTAGCCGTTGAATCGGGTGTCGTGGAAGTATTGTCCTCCACCGGCGACAGTCACCTCGGCGGCGACGATTTTGACAACACGCTGGTGGAGCACTTCAACAGCCGGATTGAGACGGAACTTGGGCTACCGGCAATCCGGGAGGATATTTCGCTGCAGGCACGGCTTAGGCGGGCGGCCGAGCAAGGCAAGATCGACCTTTCGGATCAGCCCCGCGTGCAGGTCGAGGAGGATCACATTGCGTCGGTCGACGGCGAGGCGGCGCACTTCACTTGCGAATTGCGCCGCGAAAAATTCGAAGCCGGCATCGCGGAAATGCTTGACCGCACCATGCGGGCTGTAACGAATGCGCTCGACTATGCCTCCCTTGCGCCGGTCGATATCGACCGCGTGCTGCTTGTCGGGGGATCAACACGCATTCCTTTGATCGCGAAGCTTCTGGCCGAGCGATTGGGAAAGGAGCCGCATGCCGAAATCGACCCGGATCTGTGCGTGGCGCTAGGCGCGGGCGTTCAGGCCGGAGTGGAAATGGGCCTGGATATGGAGGCCATGCTGGTCGACATCACTCCTTATACTTTCGGCACGAGCGTTGTGGGCGAACTCTATGGTTATCCCTACGATCATCAGTTCGTTCCGCTGATCCGCCGCAATTCAAAACTTCCAACAACCCGGACCGACCTGTTCTACACCTTGTTTGAAGATCAGGAGTGCGTGGAGTTCGACGTATATCAGGGAGAGGACCCTGACGCGCAGAAAAACGTGAAGATCGGCATGTTTAAATTTGACGGGTTGAACGAATTGGAAGGTCGAAGCGATGATGGAATTCTCGTTACCTACAGCCTGGACCTCAATGGAATACTGAACGTTCACGCCATGGAAAGAGCGACTGGAAAGGAAATCTCGGGCACGGTCGAAGACGCTATCGGGCACGCTTCGGATGAATCGCTTGCCAGTTCCAGGGAGCGGGTTCAAAGGCAATGGGAAACAGTCCAGGATGTCCCTGACGACAGCGGAGAAGCGTCGGCGGCCTTGGTGGAATCACTGGATTCGGAGCCGTCGCGCCAGATGCGCGATACCTTGGCCCGCGCGCGGAAGCTGGTTGATACTGCGCCGGAGCAGGACCGGGGCGAGTTGCTTCGATTGATTGAAGATCTGAAATCTGCCCTGTCCGATGCCCGCTTCACGGATGCGGAGGCTGCCGAAAAGTGCCTTGAAGAGTTGCTGTTCTATCTGGAATAAGGCGAGTGGATCATTGCCCGACCTGTAGCGCCGAATACAGCGGCGCCGCGATTTGCCACCGATGCAAGACGGACTTCCGTCAAATATTGGCTGTGGAACGGGCGGCCTCTGCTTGGCGGCAAGAGGCGCTAGCCTCCCTTGAGCGCGGCGACGGGCCGGTAGCCCGCGACTGCGCCAAGCGCGCCTGCGCTCTGCGCCGGTCCCCTGAAGCATTGACCGCGCTCGCGTTGGTGGCGCTGCGAGACGGAAACAACCGCTTGGCGTTCCGGCTTTGGCAGGAAATCCGGGAAGTTCCGGGAGCCCGCATCGAGGCAACAAGCTTGAGCGGCCTGGGAGAGCCGTTTCCGAGCCCGAAACCGGAAGAGGTTGCGCGTCCGGCTGCGCCTCCACTTCTCGACCATTCCCCCCCTCCGAGCATAGCGCGCCAACTTCTAGGTTTAGGCTTGGAAACAGCCGCGGATGCAGCTCTGTTCGCCGCCCGCCTGATCCGGGGCGGCGCCAATCGCGACCGGCGCCATTGAATCCACTGCCTTGATTGCGGGGTTCGCATGCGTGCCTGCAAAACCGTGTTGATTCCGGATTCCGGGCGAATTATCCGGCAACGCCGACTCAATTCCCTGCCGTGACCAAGATGCTCGCGCACTTGTCATTGCATCACCCGGAAGCAGCTTTGACGCCGCAAGCCGCCAGGTTACCAAACCGCAATGGGCGGCGCGGTCGAGGTTTGCCAGCATCGAGAGCCGGTGATTGGGCAGCGCGTTCGATAACGGCAGCCACTTCGGGACTGAACGCACCTGGCATCTCGACAACGAAAATACGACTTGGCCGTCAGCGGCGACCCATGCGCCGCGCAGAGACTGCATCTGCTGTTCTCTCCCTCCCCTGTTCATCGCCGACGCGACAGGATACCTGACGCTTTGCTCAGCTTGGCAATCTCCTTCGGTTGGCATGCTCATCCGCCGATTTCGGAAGAACCCAGCTTTTCCATTGGCCCTTGTAAACGAGAGTCGCAATGGGCTCCCGACACTGTTCCACGCCAAGGCGGGCAACTATGTTAGGATTTGCCCATCTCGAACGGGAGCGGCGGACCGCATGAAAGATGACTGGACACTTCTGCGCAGCTTCCTGCCGCGCGACGGGCGGGAATTGGCTGCGGATTGCGGAGCGCCAAAGGAGCTCCGCAAGGACAAGTCGTCGGTGAATGTTCTGCAGGTGCTCTTGCTGCATTTGGCATTCGGGCATTCGCACCGCGAGACGGTTGTCCGCGCGCGACAGGCGGGTCTGGCGAATCTCTCGGACATTGCGCTCATGAAGCGCCTGCGAAAGTCGAAGGACTGGCTTCATGCGTTGTGCGTGGAATTTTTCTGGGAGCATGGCGACTCGTTGTTCGCTAGGGACGGGTCGCAAGTCTCGGCGTTCGACGCGACGACCGTGCAGGAACCGGGCAAGACCAGGTCGTTGTGGCGCATCCACAACAACGTGCGCCTTCCCTGGCTGGTCTGCGACTATTTCAAGGTGACAGAAACGGCGGGGCCTGGAACCGTGGAATTGTACGCATGGTTTCCGGTCCGCGCAGGCGACTTGGCGGTTGTAGACCGCGGGAATTCCAGGGCGGCGGGGATTTCCCTTGTTGCGTCGGCCAACGGCAACCGCCGCGAGCGTGTATGCGCACCGCAAAATTCCGACAAAGCGATCAAACTCGCCTACGCCAAACGAATCCGGAAGCAGAGCAAATCCGGCAAGAAACTCCGGCCCCAAACGCTGGAGTATGCGAATTATGTCATTCTGTCCACGACATTCCCGGAATCCGCGTCCGACGCGGAAAGCGTCCTGGAATGGTATCGCATACGATGGCAGGTGGGATTGATGTTCAAGCGGTTCAAATCGCTTGCTAGGTTGGGGCGCCTGCCGAAATACAACGACGAAAGCGCCAAGTCGTGGCTGTATGGAACGCGGTTCGCGGCGCTCCTGGTCGAAAAACTGATCCGCCACGTACGCTCCGTTTTCCACTGTCGGTACGAGTTGGGGAAAGCACCGGCCGCACGGCGTGTGACGTGACTTCACATTCGTCCTCAATCGAGTGTCTCGGGCAATCGAACCGGTTCTGGCGCTCAAAGAAATGCTCGGCCAGTGGAATACGACTCCCAAATCCCTGGCGGCTCCGCCGGGCAAATGCAAGATCCAAGTCGAGCGATACTTCCACGAAGCGGGCAGAACAGGTTCATGCCGATGGGGCAGACCCCCACCTCCGCATTGTTGTTTCGACAAGTGCAAATCCTTCGTGGAAAATTCGCTCAAGAGATAGCAATTCGTTGTTCCGCCAAATAATCTACTCACATCGCATACCGGTACAAAGAAACGCTTTCGTTGGAAGACAAGGACAGTAGACTATTCAGAATACCTTCCAGAAGAGAGCTGCAATGCTGATGCAACGGACCAATACCGTCCTACGAGACAATCCCCGACGGCGTTCGCCTTGGTCGTCGGGTTAGCTCGCAAATGTTGCTGATCTACACCCGCAGGATGTTCAATGCCAGACTCTAACCGTTTCCGCCCTCGGACTCGCCTCGTGCATACGGGCACCTTGCGGAGCGAATTCGGAGAGATATCCGAGTCTCTCTTTCTCACCCAAAGCTATCTCTATCCGGCTGCGGAAGCCGCAGAGCATCGAGTATCTGACGCCGAGTCGAGTGGATACGTTTATTCGCGTTTCGCAAACCCTACCGTGGACATGTTCTGCAACCGGCTTGCCGCGTATGAAGGCGCCGAGGCCGCCTGCGCGTTTGCTTCCGGCATGGCGGCGGTAACTGCATCCATTATGTGCCACGTCTCGGTGGGCGATCATGTTGTCGCTTCCCAAGGTCTTTTCGGTTCCTGCCGTTATGTGATTGCAGACCTTCTCCCTCGATACGGAGTGAAATCAACCTTCGTTGACGGCACCGATCGGTCGGCTTGGTCACGTGCGATGCGCCCGGAGACATGCGTCTGTTTCCTTGAAACTCCGGCCAACCCAACTTTGGAAGTGATCGATATCCGGGCTGTTGCCGACATCGGCCATCCGGCGGGAGCGACAGTCATCGTAGACAACGCACTCGCTTCGCCGACGTGCCAGCACCCGCTGGAATCCGGCGCGGACCTGGTGGTCTACTCGGCAACCAAACACATTGATGGCCACGGCCGTTGTCTCGGTGGCGCCGTGCTCGGCTCAAAAGAAATTATCGAAGACCGCGTTTTGCCGTTTCTCCGGCATACCGGCGCGACGCTCAGCCCTTTCAACGCGTGGACATTCCTGAAGTCGCTGGAAACCTTGGAACTCCGCTGCCACGCCCAGGCCAGCAACGCCGCCCGTTTGGCCGATGTCTTTGCCGGCCATGCGCCTTTTGTCCGGGTCATCTATCCTGGGCGAGAAGATCACCCGCAGCATCAAATTGCGTCGCGCCAAATGATAAACGGCGGAACCTTGTTCACGATTGAATTCAGGGACGGAAAGACAGCCGCTTTCCGCTTCTTGAACGCGCTTCAACTCATTCTGCTCAGCAACAACTTGGGTGATGTAAAATCCCTCGCGACTCACCCTGCGACCACGACTCATCAAAGGCTGGGACCAGAGCTTCGGAAACGTCTCGGAATTTCAGACGGTCTCGTTAGAATCTCCTGTGGTGTGGAAGACCCAGAAGACTTGGAGGAAGACGTGCGCCAAGCCCTCGAAGTTGCCGCTTCCGGCGCCGGAGATCCTGCATGACCGCGAAAGAACCTGATTCGGACATCCAGGTCTCCATACGGAACATTCTTCGCTGGGTTGGCGAGGATGTAACGCGTGAAGGCATCGTCGACACGCCGGCGCGCGTAGCCCGCGCCTGGAAATACTGGTGCGGCGGTTACGAGATCGATCCCGTACAGGAACTCAGCCGGACCTTTCGCGAGGTTGGCGGCTATGACGAAATGGTCGTGCTCAAGCGGATTCGGTTCGTTTCCCATTGTGAACATCATCTTGCTCCCATCGTAGGCTACGCGCATGTCGGCTATATTCCGGATGGCAGGGTAGTCGGCATCTCCAAATTGGCCCGTGTCGTGGACGCCTATGCCAGGCGATTGCAAGTGCAGGAGAAGATGACTGTCCAAGTCGCGCTCTGCATTGAGGAGGTACTGCAGCCAAGAGGCGTTGCTGTTGTGCTCGAAGCCGAGCACCTTTGCATGACTTCCCGGGGCACCAACAAGCCAGAATCACTTATGGTGACCAGTCAAATGCGGGGCCTATTTCGAAGCGACCCGCGAACACGGGAAGAGTTTTTGCAGTTTATTGCAAAGCGGCCAGGAGACTGATGCCGCCAGATCTGAATCTCGCGCGGCCCCGTCATGCACGATCTTTCTCCTATCGGATATGTCTTGGGATTGCTGATCGTCGCCTTCGGCGCGGCGATGCTGGGTCCTACGCTATTTGAACTGATTGAAGGCCACGACGATTGGCCGGCCCTGGCGTTGGCAAGCGCTGTGACCGTCGCGATCGGTTTGCTCCTGATACTGGCATTTCAGCATCGTAAAACACAGCGATTCACGACCCAGCAAGCTGTCCTCCTGACGGTTCTATTGTGGGTGGTAATTCCTTTTTTTGGAACGCTTCCGTTCATCTTTAGCAGCGAACCACTCTCGCTGACCGATGCGTTTTTCGAATCAATGTCGGGCTTTACGACAACTGGCTCAACCGTTCTTTCCGGACTGGAGGATCGTGGCAAAGGTATTTTGCTATGGAGAGGATTGCTGCAATGGATGGGAGGAATTGTCGTTGTTGTGGTCGCGGTTGGTTTTCTCCCTCAACTCGGCATTGGCGGCATGCAACTCTTTCGCTCGGGGATCACCCAGTCATCGGGAGAAGTTTTTTTCCGTGTACGTTCCGTCCTTTCTTCGACTTGCATAATTTACGTCGCGCTCACGGCGCTGTGTGTGTTCTCCTATGCGTCACTGGGCATGGATGTATTCGAAGCGACTGTTCATTCCATGACCACAATCGCGACGGGAGGTTTTGGCACGCGTGATACTTCCTTTGCGGAATTCGGCCCGGAAATCGAGTACAGCGCGTCGATCTTCATGATTTTGGCAAGTTTTCCGTTTATCCGTTACATGCAGCTCATGAATGGACGCCTTCGTCCCTTTGCAGAAGACAGCCAGATCCGCGCATTCCTTGGGCTTATCGTCATCATCGTCGTGAGCCTGGCGGTTTGGCGGGTCCTGCAGACCGATTCGGGGATCGAGGAATCGATCCGCCATTCCCTCTTCAACAGTGTCTCGATTCTGACAGGCACTGGATACGTCAGTCGAGATTATGGTTCCTGGGGAGGGTTTGCGGTAACCCTATTCTTTCTTCTGGGTTTGATTGGCGGTTGCGCCGGCTCGACGACCTGCAGTGTGAAAATCTTTCGCTATCAAGTACTTGCAGCGGCTTTCCTCTCCGAAATCCGAAAGATCGAAAGCCCGCGGCGAATATCTCGGCCTACGTATCAGGGAGAAGTCATTTCAAACGAGGTGATCTCATCCGTAATGGGTTTTCTCTTCCTGTTCGCAGCATCGCTGGCAGTCCTGACAATACTCCTGTCCATGACAGGGCTTGACTTCATCACGTCCGCTTCCGGAGCAGCGACAGCGCTGTCGAATGTTGGACCAGGCCTCGGAAATATCATTGGACCCACTGGTCACTTCGGGCCACTTCCGGATTCTGCAAAATGGCTGCTGATCGCCGGCATGTTGCTAGGGCGACTGGAGATTCTGACCGTTCTGGTCCTCTTCCAACTTTCCTTCTGGCGAGACTGATACGAACTGGTGCGCCCGACGGGAATCGAACCCGCTCCTCCGCCTTGAAAGGGCGACATCCTGGCCAGTAGACGACGGGCGCATTCCCCGGCTTGTACGAGGTAGAATAACCGAATGCAAGAAAGCGTTGGATGAATATGGTCGTTTCTCGCGATCTTTTCGTATGTATAAAAGAGTCAAATATATTCATGAATCTCTATTTCTTCTTCTTCTTGTTTGATGACTCTCGGGATCCGATGAGTTTGGTTGAATTCTCGACTGATTATCTACATCGCCAACAGCTTGCTGCTGCTGACTTGTCAACGAAAGCCCGCTTTTCACAAAATCCAATAAACCCGTTTTGCTATGGGCTGAAATGTCGAAAAAATGTTTATATCTTTCTTCTACAAACTGTTCCCATCTTTTCGACCGTGAACAGCAGTGTTTTCTTCATGTATTCATCATCATTGCAATATGGCGCATTTTCGGCCGAAGTCTGAAAAGATATAGCGCATGGAAGAATCTCTGAAAAATCTCGGTATCCTTTTCTACACGTCATTGACGAGAATTATCCGTTGCGAAGAGATGTGAAGAGATGCGTACTGACTCAATCAAGAGGTTGGTGCTGGCGAGCGAGAGTAGCAGTCGAGCCAACGTTCTTCGGAACGCTGGTGTGGTATTTTCGCGCGATCCGGCAAGGATCGACGAAACCGGAATTACGGCATCCATGATCGCGGCTGGAGCGCAGCCACGGGACATTGCAGTAACGCTTGCTGAACTGAAAGCCAAACGGGTGTCAGGCCGCCATCCGGGAGCGTTTTGCCTTGGAGCCGATCAAGTCCTCGAACTGAATGGGAAGCTCTTCAGCAAACCGGTGTCCAAAGAGGAGGCGCGACAGCAACTCTACGAGCTGCGTGGAAACGTTCATCAGTTACACACCGCGCTGGTGATTGTTCAGGATCATCTGGAGATATGGAGACACGTGGAAAGAGCGAGGCTTTGGATGCGTTCTTTTTCCGAAGAATTTCTGGAAGATTATCTGAATCGGGAAGGTCAGGATGACGGATATACCGTTGGCGCGTACCGGCTCGAAGACGTGGGTGTCCAGCTCTTTGATAGGGTTCAAGGAGATTTCTTTTCGATTCTCGGACTACCGCTGCTACCGCTCCTGGCGTTTCTCCGCGTGCGGGGCATTGCGTCCACATGATTCGTCAAAGCAAAATGCGCCAGGTCGGGCTCGTCGGGTGGCCCGCGAAACACTCACTTTCTCCCGCAATTTTCGGCTACTGGTTTCACCGCTATGGCATTGATGCAAGCTATGAAGTTATCGCGGTCGAACCAGAATTACTGGAATGCCGAATCAGAGAGTTGCGGCGCACCGGATTTACGGGACTGAACGTCACGATCCCGCACAAGGAAAATGCATTTCGCTTCGTAGACAAGAAAAGCAAGACAGCAGAGCGCGTCGGGTCCGTCAACATCATCTCTTTCCGCCCGGATGGCCGTGTTCACGGGGATTCATCCGATGGATTCGGGTTCATTGAATCCCTTCGCAACCAGGTCCCGGACTGGAATGCAAAGGCTGGACCCGCCACTCTCTTGGGGGCCGGAGGCGCCGCTCGCGCAATCGCGGATGCGCTTGTGCAAGCGGGCGCTCCAGAAGTGCGAATCGTGAATCGAACGCTGTCCCGGGCAGAATTGCTGGTGCGCGATATTCCGGGACCTCTGATGGCCGTGCCATTTCAGGAATCGCCGCGCGCAATCTTCGGTGCGGCGCTGGTGGTGAACGCGACGAGCCTCGGAATGACGGGGCAGCCGCCGCTGAAGATATCTCTGGATGGCGCCTTAGCAGGCGCGACCGTAACGGATATTGTCTACACTCCGCTCGATACGCCTTTGCTGGCCGAGGCGCGCCGTTCAGGCCGTCCCACCGCGGACGGACTCGGAATGTTGCTTCATCAAGCGCGACCGGCATTCGAAGCGTGGTTCGGGAAGAAACCCGAAGTCGACGAGAACCTTCGAGAAGCGATTCTGAGGCAGAAAACGGTATGATAGTCATCGGCCTGACAGGCTCGATCGGAATGGGAAAGTCCACCACGGCACAACTGTTCCGCGAATGCGGTCTTCCGGTTCATTCCTCGGATGAAGCTGTTCACCGGCTGTATCAACCGAGGGGCCGCGGGGCGGAGATCGTCAGGGCTCTAGCGCCGTCCGCCATCTCCCGGGATGGATCGGTTGATCGGCAGCGCTTGCGAGTTCTAGCGCAAGAAAATAGCGCAATCCTTTCACCGCTGGAGGAGAAGATTCACCCGCTGGTGTCGGCAGATCGCGAAGCGTTTCTTGCTCGTGCGGTGCAAGACAAAGCAGAAATGGTTGTAGTGGACGTACCGCTGCTCTTCGAAACCGGGATCGAAAAAGAAATGGACCTTATTGTGGTCGTAAGCGCGCCGAAAACGATCCAACGGGAACGGGTTCTGCAGCGCCAGGGGATGGACGAGGGAACCCTGGAAACAATTCTTGCTCGTCAGATGGCGGATTCCTTGAAAAGAGCAAGAGCCGACTATGTTGTAGAAACGGGGGCTGGAATTGCCGCCGCTCGGGAGCAGGTGGAGAAAATTCTGGAAACCATCAGATTGGAAGCAAGGAGAACGAAAGTTGCCTGTGCATGAAATCGTGTTGGATACGGAAACGACCGGGCTGTCGCCCGCAGCCGGCCACCGAATGGTGGAAATCGGTTGTGTCGAACTCGAAGGACGCGTGCCGACCGGCGGGAACTTCCACCGTCTCATCAACCCGGAAAGAGATGTCCCAGCCGAGGTTGTTCACATCCACGGTCTTACTACCGAGGACCTCGCCAGCCATCGCACCTTTGCCGAGATTGCTGAGGAACTTCTGGCCTTTCTGGGAGATGCGGATCTGGTAATCCACAATGCCGAATTCGATCTCGCATTCTTGAACTCCGAGCTGTCGCGCGTCGGGCTCGACGAAATTTCGCAGAAACGAGTTATCGACACGCTTCTGTTGGCCCGAAACAAGTTTCCCGGCCAAAGCAACAGCCTTGACGGTCTCTGCAAGCGCTTCGGAATCGACCGCTCGAAACGCAAAACGCACGGAGCGTTGATTGATGCGGAGCTCCTGGCCGAGGTTTATATCGACCTGACCGACTCCCGTCTTCGAAGCCTCGAATTGGAATTCGATTCGGATGCTGACGAGATCTCTGCTGCTGCTGTCCCGGTTCGGCCTGAGCCACTCGAGCCGCTTTCCACCGAGGAGGAGCGTGAGAAGCATCGAGCCTTCGTAAAAACACTCGGACAGAAGGCAATCTGGAACGAGTATCTGGACCCGGAGAGCTGAAATCGTTCCATGCTGAAATCCACCGCGAATGACGCCAGCGACGCCGGCGCATCGCCCAAGGGAACGGGAGCCATCCGCCGGCATCTCGCGGGGTTGAGCAACAGTCCGGGCGTTTATCGAATGATCGATGCGCGGGGCAGTGTGCTTTACGTGGGAAAAGCCCGGAATCTCCGCCGCCGGGTTTCCGCCTACGTCAAGCTCTCGGGCCACTCGAACCGCATTGCGCGCATGATCAACGCCACGGCTTCGATGGAGTTCATCACCACCGGCACCGAGGCGGAAGCGCTGCTGCTCGAAGCCAACCTGATCAAGCGGATGAAGCCGCGTTACAACATCCTCTTGCGCGACGACAAGTCCTTTCCGCAAATCCTGATTCGGGAAAGGCATCCCTTTCCCCAGCTTTGCAAGCATCGAGGGACACGTCGTTCCCCGGGAAAATACTTCGGGCCGTTCGCGTCCGCTGGTGCGGTGAACCGGACCTTGAACCAACTGCAAAAGGCCTTTCTTCTTCGAACCTGTTCGGACAGCGTTTTCGCGAATCGAAGCCGTCCATGCCTCTTGCATCAGATCCACAGGTGCTCCGGGCCATGCGCAGGGCTGGTGAGCACGGATGAATACGCGGCGCAAGTCCGGCAGGCGGAGCAGTTCCTGAATGGGCGGTCGACGGAAGTGCAGGAAATCCTGGCGGAACGCATGAAAGAGGCGAGCCAAGCACTGGATTTTGAGCGGGCGGCGCTTTTCCGGGACCGCATTCGGGCGCTTACAGCGGTCCAGGCGCGCCAAGGAGTGCATCCGCAAACGGTTGGAGACGCGGACCTCTTTGCGGTGCATCTTGAAGACGGGCAAGGATGTGTGCAGGCGGTCTTCTATCGCTCTCATTGGCACTGGGGTGATCGGGCGTATTTCCCGCGGTTCGCCGGGGACGATGGCGAACGAGAGATTCTCGGAGCGTTTATCGGGCAGTTCTACACAAGACGCCTGCCACCGTCGCGAATCCTGTTGTCCCACGAAGTCGAACGGCCGGAACTCCTTGAAGAGGCGCTAACCAGCATGCTGGGGCGCCGCGTGATCATCCGGGTTCCCCGGCGTGGCGAGAAACAGTCACTCATGCAACAAGCGCTTGCAAATGCGCGGGAGGCGTTGGCGCGCCGCATGGCTGAAGCGGGGGTTCAAGAGCGGTTGCTGGAAGGAGTAGCAAAGGCGTTTCGGCTGGAATCTCCCCCACGGCGCATCGAGGTCTTCGACAGCTCCCATATTCAGGGGGCGTCTCCCGTGGTTGCAATGGTTGTCGCCGGTCCGGACGGATTCGTGAAATCCCAATACAGAAAGTTCAACATGGACGCATCGGACATTACGCCAGGAGACGACCCCGCAATGCTGCGTTCTGCGCTCTCAAGAAGATTCTCCCGATTGATGCGCGAGGATCCCGACAACCTTAAAGGCCAGTGGCCGGATTTGGTGGTCATTGACGGAGGCATGATTCAGCTTCGAGCCGCCCGGGACTCCCTCGTGGGACTCGGGCTCGAAAACCTGCCCTTGGCTGCGGCTGCGAAAGGGCTGGACCGTGATGCAGGTCGGGAGATTTTTCATCAACACGGTCGCAGCCCATTCATGCTTCGGCGCCGCGACCCGGCGCTCTATTTTCTGCAGCGTCTCAGGGACGAAGCACACCGCTTTGCGGTGGGTGCGCATCGAACGCGCCGAAAACAGGCAATGGGCCGAACCCCACTGGATGGAATTTCCGGAGTCGGAGCCGCGCGGAAAAGAGCATTGCTGGAACGGTTCGGTTCGGCCAAGGCGGTTTCAGTTGCCGGGCCGGCGGATATTGCGAATGTTCGTGGCGTGAGCAAGGAATTGGCGCAACGGATCCACGATTCGTTTCGTGAGGAGGGATAGTCGAATGGCAGGGGGCATCGGACTGGCGAATACGTTGACGATTCTCCGCATCTTGGGTGCGTTTCTGTTAATTGCGGCATTCTTCGTGGAAGGGATTACAGGGGAGGCGCTCCGTCTTGCGATTCTGCTGGCCGCCGCGGTAACGGACTTGTTCGATGGGCGGATTGCCCGCGCCCGGGGCGAAGTATCCAGGCTTGGCGCGGCTCTGGATCCGGCGGCGGACAAGGCGCTTGTCCTGGGTGCGCTCATCATGCTGGCGGGCACAGGCGCGCTTTCGTCGGCTTCGCTTGTTGCGGCGGCGGTCATCGTGCTGCGTGAAGCGATGGTCTCGGGGTTCCGGGAAGCCCTTGGAATTGAGGGCGGGGGAATCCAAAGCTCGATCGTGGCAAAATGGAAAACCACGACGCAGATGATCGCGTTGGTGATTTTGCTGGGAGGATCACTGTCCGCGGCGATTCACCCGCTGCTGCCGGTGATGGGTGAATGGGTGCTTTGGGTGTCGGCGGGACTCGCAGTCTGGTCGGGAGTCGCCTACGCTCGCGAAACATGGAGCAAGATGAGCGCTTGAGGGTCTTTCAATGGCAAACGGCCAATTGCAACTGCTCTACTTCGCCTGGGTCCGGGAACGCGTCGGAGTAGGCAGTGAGACGGTATCTCTGCCGGAGCGGGTGCGGCAGGGACGGATTTCCGATCTGGTCGAATGGCTCCGTACCCGGGAGGCCCGGTACAAGACCGCATTCGCAGAACCAGCATCCATCAGAATCGCAGTAGATCAGGAAATGGCGGACTACGAAACGCCGGTGGCCAACGCCCGGGAAGTTGCTTTCTTTCCGCCCATCACGGGAGGCTGAAGACCGGTGTCGGTCTCCGTCCAAGAGGGAGACTTTGATGTTGGCTGCGAACTCGCGGCGCTGACCAGCCAAACGCTGGACGCAGGAGCAATTGTAACCTTCACCGGATTGGTTCGTAAGGGGAGCGAAGGCGTCGAGCACATGACTCTTGAACACTATCCTGGCATGACGGAAGCGGCGCTTGAAAAAATTGAAGCCGAAGCGCACCAGCGCTGGCCGCTTTTGGCCTCCCGCATCGTTCATCGTACGGGAAAGCTCAAGCCCGGAGATCAAATCGTGCTCGTGGCCACTGCGAGCGCCCATCGGGCAGCGGCCTTCGAAGCTGCGGAATTCCTCATGGATTATTTGAAAACGCGCGCACCATTCTGGAAGCAGGAAGCAACCGACAGTGGAGCGAACTGGGTGGAAGCGAGAACCAGCGATGATGCATCCGCGCAGCGGTGGTTACGGGGCAAAGGCATGGAATCCTGAGCCTCGGAAATGCGGGAGAGGCGTTTACCTGTCGCGGGTCGACATTTTCCAGCAAATGGGTCTTGGAGCCAGCTGGGGAAAATTCCGCATGGGAGAATCCCGAGTGAACTTCCATCGGCGGCATAGGCTGAAGCCATTGGCATGCACCTTGGCCTGAACGGACTGCGATGCGCCCACGCAAGAAAGAACCGCTGTTGAACCGACAGCGCGCTGTTCGCGGGTGCCCTCTTTGCGATTTTGGAAGGCTCCTGACGCTTGCAAGTTCTTTGCGCCGCAACTTTCCGATACGGTTCTGCATGTAGCGGCGCGATGGATTCTGCCGCAGTCACAAGTGTGCGGTTACCTTGGAACGCGTCGTCCGTACTCGTATCGAGTGTGCAGCAACCAACCGCGGAGAAATTTTCGTTCCAGGCGCGGTCTTGAAATGACGCCGGCCGGACCAGCGGTAAAGGAGCAGCCGCATCGTTTGCGTCGTCATTGCATGCATTCCGTTTGCAGTTTCGATCCGCGAGAGTAAACCTGCACTCAAGAAAGGGGTCGATCGGAACTGATGGCAACAGATCACGATGGAAGGTCCCTGCTTCGACCCCGTTACGATGCCATCGGTGATGGCTATGCGCGGACTCGCCGCGAGGATCCCCGCATCGCGGCCGCGATCAACGAAGCGCTTGGGCCAGCGAAGACCGTTCTAAACGTCGGTGCGGGTACCGGCTCCTACGAGCCGCGAGATCGTCACGTCATCGCCATCGAGCCGAGCGACGTCATGGTCGCGCAGCGCCCGGTGGAGCTGAGCCCTGCGATCAAGGCTTCGGCGGGGTCGATCCCTCTCCGCAATCGCAACGTCGATGCGGCCATGGCGATTCTGTCCGTGCATCACTGGGAAGAGGAGCGCGAGCGGGGCGTGCGCGAGATGCGTCGGGTGGCACGCGGCCCTGTTGTCGTACTTTACCTACGATGCTTCGGTCAGCGCCCGGATCTGGCTGATAACCGACTACTTTCCCGAGGTTGCGGAGCTGGATAAGAGAAATTTCCCGACGATGGATGAACTTGTTGCTTGGTTGGGCGGCGAAGTTCGAATCAACGCCGTACCGCTCGCACGCGACACGCCCGACTGGATGCTCGGCTCGTTCTGGGCGCACCCCGAGCGCGTGCTCGATGCGCAGGCGCGAGCGGCAACGTCCGGATTCGCTCGCATGGATGACGCGGTCGTCAATCGCGTGGTAAGCGCGGTGGCCCGCGATCTCGAAGACGGCACGTGGAACGCGCGCCACCGGCACTTGCGCGATTTGACCGAGTTCGATGTGGGGTTGCGCTTGGTGGTGGGTCGTTAGGGATATTGAGATAGGGATGCAGAGCGTCCAAGATGGCGGAAGGATTGCCCTTAGCCGACACGGCTATCCGGGCGCCATGCTTGATTCAGGCGTGCGCCAATCTGCTTGCTGCTGAGCGGGATGTGTGCAGGAGCATCCTCGTTGTCTTCACCTGTGATGGCTGCGGGGCGCCCGATTCCGATTGCCCGTAGCATCGCTTTTCGGCGGTGGCTTTCCCGACGAAAGTGTACGGTTGGCACCGACAGGTGTTCCAAAGAAATGAAGTGAACCGAATCGGTAAAGTGCTCGAGTCCTCCTGATTGCGTCTCGATGCCGAATCAATTATGGCTGGGGCGGGTGGATTCGAACCACCGTTTCCGGATCCAAAGTCCGGCGTCCTGCCGCTGGACGACGCCCCAAACTGACCGCCGACAGTATATGCAAGCTGGCGCAGCGCTTGACAAGTTGGCATTGTCAAAAGATATGCGTCGCAGGGAAACTCGCAATTCCGTTCACTGGCGATTTCGGAGTGTAGCTCAGCCTGGAAGAGCACTGCCTTCGGGAGGCAGGGGCCGCAGGTTCAAATCCTGCCACTCCGACCAGCCACCGGGAGGGTCGCCATGTCTGCGGACGCCGATTTGGGCACGAAGCGAGTATGCGGCGGCTGTGGTTGTCGGTTCTATGACATGGGAAGGAATTCGATTGTTTGCCCGAAGTGCGGGTTAGCGATTGCAAGTTTGGCTGGTGGCCAGGTGATGCGTCGCAGGGGGCGAACGGGTAAGGAACTGATTCTGGACGACGAGTCCGAATCCACGGTAGAGAGCGAGGCAAGATTGGAAAGTGGCCGCACTGAACCCGTGGAATCCGCCTCCGGGGTCTTGGACGAAGAAAACCAGGTCGTCGGGAGTGTGGTCGGTGCAAATGTGGACGACGAGGAAAGCGAGGACGACTTCGTCTTGGATGATGATGAAAAAGACGCCGATTTGGAGGAGCAAGACAGTGACGAAGACGAACTCGAAGAAGAGGACGATGACGACGAGGAGGAATTTGACGGAGACGACGAAGAGAAATAGGCATCGAATCAGGGTACAGTTGTATTGCGGCGGGAACTTGCGCGCGAATGGCAGCCACTGTTGGTCGGGGAGCCGGCCTTCAGGAATTTGGCAGTCGCTCTGGGGCCATAGCTCAGTTGGGAGAGCGCTTGAATGGCATTCAAGAGGTCAGGGGTTCGACTCCCCTTGGCTCCACCATTTCTCAGAGCAAAACACGTCTCTCCGGGTAGGTCCTCCGGAGAGACGTGCGTCCGAAAACCCCGTATTCTCAAAGGGTTTGGGCGTTCCTCACATCATTCCCGCCGTACTTCCCACCGGTCGAATTCGCCTGCTTTCGCGGCCTCTCCTTCTCTGTTTGGCCCGAATTCTCCGCTCCTTCTGGACTTCGTCCAAACCTCGTCCAGACGGGTTAATCCATTTGATATCAACGGGTTGAGCCAGAACCGCCATTTTCGGGGTTGTGGGAACACGTCCTGTGCTCGGTCGTGAGCACCCGAGAGTTCGAACCCCTCGTTCGACAGTTTGGAAAGACCTCCGGTAGATAACCGGCGAAAGGGCTGGGCACGGCGCCCGGCCGCAGCGTCAGAAACCAGACAACGGACTGGCAGCGCGAGCTGAGGCGGTTGTGGGTGTCGGCGAACCCGCCCCACGCCGTCCGGCGAGTTCCCAGGCATCCACACCGGACCATCCGGTCCCGAGCCGCCGGAGGTCACGATGTGGAATGCCAATTTCGAGCCGGGAGCCGTCCCTACCGCCTTCCCTGAAGCGGAGCTCCGCCCGGAGCCCGATCCCCTTTCCCCGAAAGCCAATCTGGAGGCCATCGCGTCCATTCTGGCCGCAGGCATCCTGCGCCGGAGAGCCCGAAAGGGTGCGTCTCCGCGCGATGTCGGGAGAAAAGAGAAGAATCTCTAAACATCAGCGGGAGAAGGACTTGCTTTCCTGTGCGAGCAGAGCGTTCGTGTCGAACAAACGCGTCCAGGAGGCCAGTGAAGGGGTTGCCATGAGTCAGTTCGGAAAGGGATCGTAAGAGGGCAGCAACGGCTCACGCGTCCGCCATTCCGTCCTGCGACAGCTGGCAACGCTCGAGACTTTGTCGATGGAACAGCTGCACGAGAAGTGGCGCGATCTGTATGGCGGCGAGCCTCCCGGCTACAAGCGGCAGTTCCTCATCAAGCACCTGGCCTATCGCATCCAGGAGCTGTTCTACGGCGGCCTGTCGGAGGCCGCCAAGACGCGGCTGAGGCAAGTCGCTCAAACCGACGCCGTGGCCCGGGTGGACGGCGGGGTTCCCAACAGCACGCAGGGCCAGGCGGACATCCTGCCGGGCACCCGCTTCGTCAGGATCTGGAAGGACTGCCGCTATGAGGTCCTCGCCCACCCGAACGGCTTCGAGTGCGACGGCCGGATGTTCCGCTCCCTGAGCGCCGTGGCCTGCGAGATCACCGGCACCCGTTGGAACGGCAGGCTCTTCTTCGGGCTGAAGAAGGACAACCGAGGGGGCCAGCATGCCTGATACCGGCACGAGCAACTCTACGGGGAAGAAGCTCATCCATTGCGCCATCTACACGCGGAAGAGTCACGAGGAAGGCCTCGAGCAGGAATTCAACTCGCTGGATGCCCAGCGGGAGTCGGCCGAGGCCTACATCGAAAGCCAGCGCATGCAAGGCTGGCGCGCGCTGCCGGACCGCTACGACGTCGACCGGGAGCAGAAGAAGCTGCTCGTCAATCCGGAGGAAGCGCCTCTGGTCCAACACATCTTCCGGCGCTTCACCCAACTGGGCTCCGCCAGAGCGGTGGCCGCCGAGCTCAATGAGCAGGGCTACCATACCAAGTCCTGGACCACGAAGAAAGGAAAACACCGACCTGGGAGCCCCTGGAATACCGGCCACATCTACCGCTTGCTCGGCAACCGCCTCTACAGGGGCGAGGTGGTCCATAAAGGGAAGGGCTACCCCGGCGAGCACGAGGCCATCGTCTCCAAGGGACTGTGGGAGAAGGTCCAAACGGTGCTCTCGGAGAACACCCGGGCCAAGCAGACGAAGGCGAAAACGAAGATCATCTCCCCGCTCCAAGGGGTGGTCCGCTGCGGCCACTGTGACGGTGCGATGGGCTTGACCTACACCCAAAAGGGATCACGGCGCTACACCTACTATCACTGCGCGAAGGACGCCAAGCGGGCGGTCGGCCGCTGCCAGCTCAAGCGCGTCCCGGCCGGGGACATCGAAAAGGTCGTGCTGGAGCAGTTGAGCGCGGTCTTCCGAACACCGACGCTGGTGTCCCAGACCTACTTTGCCGCCAAGGGCATGGAAGAAGCCGAGCGGGAACTGCTGATGAAGCAGAAGGAGCAGCTGGAAGGCAATCTCCTGAAGGTCCGCGAGCGGGCGCTTGAGGAGATGACGCCCGACGGCAACGGGTCGGACCCCAGTGCGTCATTGGTCGATCTCAACCAGGAGGCAGTGACCCTGAGTCGCCAGCTGATGGACGTCTCGGCCCGAGCGCGGGCGTTCGAGTCAGATCCGGTCGCAGAGCGGGAGGTCTCGGAGGCCTTCCAATGCGTGGAGACCTTTTGGGAGGACCTGTTTCCCCTGGTACGCAACCGGGTGATCCGGCTGCTGGTCGAAAAAGCTGATGGTGTTCGGCGAGCGCCCCTCGGCGGCGAGCCTTCGGCCGAAGGCGTCGACCGCCTGCTCGAACGGCTCAGGCCTTGGCAGCAGCCGAAGCGCGCTGTTTGCGGCGCTTGTCATCCTGGCGACCTCCTTTCTGTTGGGGATTATATACGACAGTCACAAATGGCACTTGATTGCCGGGCTGCAGTCCCTATATTATAGTCACCACATAGGAGACACGGAATGCCCTGCAAAGCCCACACAGCCCCCGGCAAGAGCGACCGCGAAGGCATCAGCCTGGTCAAGCTGATGCGGATGTTCCCGAGTGACGACGCGGCGCGCCGCTGGTTCGAGAAACAGATTTGGACAGACGGCCCGTACTGCCCCAAGTGCGGCAGCTTCAACGTCCAGTCCGGCATAAAGCACAAGACCATGACGCACCGTTGCCGCGATTGCGACGGGCGACCGATGTTCAGCCTCAAGACCGGCAACATGATGGAAGGCTCCAAGCTGGGC
Organism: Rhodobacterales bacterium; assembly: GCA_965219495.1. GTDB lineage: Bacteria > Pseudomonadota > Alphaproteobacteria > Rhodobacterales > CAZPXZ01 > CAZPXZ01. Next base: position 2,736,628 of record OZ244777.1, on the reverse strand, counting down.
TATCAGACATGGGCCATCGCGGTCTATCTGGTGACGACGAATCTCAAAGGTGTGTCGTCCATGAAGATGCACCGGGATTTGGAGATTACCCAGAAATCAGCGTGGCATCTGGCGCATCGTATCCGTAAGGCGTTCGACCCCGGCAACCCGATTTTCTCCGGCCCGATAGAGGCGGACGAGTCATATTGGGGCGGCAAGGAAAAGAACAAGCACGCCTCGAAGAAGCTGCGGGCTGGCCGCGGCACGGTCGGCAAGGTTCCGGTGGCGGGCGTCAAGGACCGGGCGACGGGCGCGGTAAAGGCGCAGGTCGTTCCCGACACCGGATCAAAGACGCTACAGGGCTTCGTGACAACCCATACTGCCGAAGGCCGTCTACACCGACGATGCAGCGGCCTATCAGGGACTGCCCAAGCGCCACCATGAGAGCGTCAGGCACAGCGCGGGCGAATACGTCCGGGACATGGCGCACACCAACGGCATGGAGTCGTTTTGGGCCATGCTTCGCCGCGGCCACGATGGCGTGTTCCATCATTTCAGCGAAAAGCACTTGGACCGGTACGTTGCGGAGTTCGCCGGCCGCCACAACATGCGCGAGGCCGATACCACTGACATGATGGCGATCATCGCCCGCCAGTCCGTCGGCAGACGGCTGCGCTATACGGATTTGATCGCGTGAGCAAGCCTTCGCCCGCCAACGAGATCATCGTCCACCCGATCGCCGGGCAGGTCGTGCGCCAGCGCACGCGGGATACCTACATCGACGCCACCGCCATGTGTGAGGCGGCGGGGAAGCTGTTTGCAGATTACTGGCGCCTCAAGGGCACCAAAGCGCACTTGGCGGCATTGTCCTCCGCTATGGGAATCCCCATAGCGGAACTGATTCAACCCGGATTCCCCAGATAGATTGCAATTTCGCTGACCCTGGACGCGGATTCTGGTATGAGAATCAATATCTTGTAGCGTCCGTAGGGGCTCTGTCATGGCGCACCCAATGGGTGAAGCGAATCTGATCCCCCTTCGGGTCGATTTCGATCGCCGCCTGAAGCTGGAGTTCCACGGCAGCGACATTTCATCCGATGGTGGTCTTCTTTCCTACCGCGAGCTCGATGACGCGCTTGGGCTGAGCGAGCTGGGCGGAGACGTTCTGTCGGAGACGCGGCGCGGTAAGAACACTCGACATCTCCTGGTGGGACTTCTTCGGCAATCCGTGTTCGGTCGTCTCGCCGGCTACGAAGATGTCAACGACGCCGAACGGCTGTCCCGAGATCCTGTCATGCGGGCCATCGTGGATCGAAAGGCGCTTGAGCGGTCAGCGGCCTCAACCAGCCAGATGGGGCGCTTCGAGACGGAGTGGCTGGCCACCGCTGACAACCTCGCCGCACTGGCCGACCTGCCAGGGATCTGGATCGACCGGGTTCATGATCGCCGGCCGCCGAAGTTGATTGTTCTCGACATGGATAGCTCGGTCAGCCCGACTTACGGCGATCAGGAGGGCTCGGCTTACAATGGGCACTTCGGTTGCACCTGCTACCATCCCCTGTTCGTGTTCAACCAGTTCGGCGACGTTGAACGTTGCGCCCTTCGTCCCGGCAACGTGCACAGCGCTGATGGCTGGAAAGATGTCCTCGATCCGGCGGTGGCTCGATATCGGGACAAGACGCTTCGGCGGTACTTCCGTGGCGATGCCGCCTTCGCCTCGCCCGAGGTCTACGAGTTCCTCGAAGCCGAGGACTTCAAGTACGCCATCCGCCTGCCCGCCAACAAGGTGCTGCAGGAGAGCGTCGCCCATCTGCTCAAGCGCCCCGTCGGCAGGCCACCGAACGACGTGCGGCGTTACTATGCGGGCTTCACCTACCAAGCCGGGACCTGGAACAAGGCCCGACGGGTCGTGGCCAAGGTCGAGTGGCATCCGGGCGAGCTGTATCCGCGCGTCGGCTTCATCGTGACCAACCTGTCACGCCCGGCCGAGCGCGTGGTCGCCTTCTACAATCAGCGCGGCACTGCCGAGCAGCACATCAAGGAGGGCAAGAACGCTATCAACTGGACGCGGCTGTCCTGCCACGGTTTCAGGAACAACGAGGTGCGTCTCCAGCTGCACGTGCTGGCTTACAACATCGGCAACTTCCTCAGAACGCTGGCGCTGCCCAATGAGGTCGAGCACTGGTCGATGACCACGCTGCGCGAGAAGCTGATCAAGATCGGCGCCAAGGCCGTGCGGCACGGTCGGTACGTCACGTTCCAGCTTGCCGAGGTGACGGTTCCACGGCTGTTGTTCGCGGAGATCCTGCGACTGATCGACGGCCTGCGGCCGCAGCCAGCACCGACATGACGCCCCATGTCACCAGTGCGGTAGGGTTGAGCCGGCGGGCACCGGGCTCACGGCACTTGCCGAACGGCCGTCTTCTCGTACCCGATTGCGTCTCGGCGAGGTCTCGGATGCACCGACCGGCTCATCCCAAGCCGCCAGACCAGGAGGAATAGCTACGTTTCCGATCGATACTCGATTGTGCTACCCTTTTCGGTGGTTGGGAGGAGTCATCTGGGAAATCTCGGATTAGACGACGTCGAAACCGGGTCGACCCACCGATCAAGCAGTGTAGCGCCGTGTAGCGCCTGTGGAACCTGGACAAAGGCCGCAAGGACACCTATGGTGGACACGGAGCTGGTGGACACGGAGCGCAGCCATATATATAATGGAGTCCAGCTAGAGATTTTTCGCGGCCTAAGTCAATCCGCTAGATGCAGACAAGGATCCTGGAAATGGGGCAGCCTAGGAGTATCGAGAGGTTCGAGGCCAAATACCCCAAGTCAAGGCAGATGTTCGAGCGGTCCCTCAAGGTCGGCCGCGGGATGAACCACGATTCCCGGTATTGTGACCCTTTCCCCATTGTCGCTTCCCACGCTAGCGGCTCGCGGAAGTGGGACGTCGATGGAAATGAGCACATCGATTACTCGATGGGCCACGCTGCACTGCTGTTCGGGCACAGCCACCCGGCCATCGTAAGCGCTGTTTCGGAGCAAATCGCGAAGGGTTCGCTGTTCGCTCACGAGCACGAGCCCAGCATCGAACTGGCCGAGCGAGTGCACAAGCTTGTGCCGGCCGCCGAGTGGGTGGAGTTCACGACCTCGGGCAACGAGGCCAATGTTCTAATCGCTCAGATAGCACGCGCCTACACCGGCCGGTCCAAGATTGTCAAGTTCGAGGCAGACGACTTTGGCTGGACCGACGAGATGAATGCTGGCTCTGCCGAGCCATTCGATAAGCCCCGTGCGGGCCGTATCCCGCCCGCGGTCGATGGGGCCCTGACCGCTGGTGTACAGGTAATTCCACGCAACGATGTTGGTGCACTAGAGCAGGCGCTGTCCAAGAAGGATGTTGCCGCGCTCTACATGGAGGGTGCTTGGGCCCATGCAACGGGAAGCCCAGTCTTGCCGGAGATACTCCAATCGGCCCGGGCACTGACCAAAGACTATGGCACCGTCCTTGTTTTTGATGAGGTCCTCACGGGATTTCGTTGGTCGCCTGGCGGCTGGCAGGAAATCATCGGTGTCACACCAGACTTGTGCTCGCTCGCGAAGGTCTTAGGTGGCGGACTCCCGATCGGGGCCGTGTGCGGACGCGCCGATGTGATGGGCGTACTGCAGATCAAACGCGACGACCCGGAATGGAACCGCTACCGGAAGGTTCATCATGCTGGCTCGTACAACGCCAACGCCGTAAGTGCCGCCGCCGGAAATGCGGTTCTCGAGATGGCCGCAACTGGAGCGCCCCAGAAAAAAGCCGAGGCGTTGATGTCACGCCTGTGCAAGGGCATAAACGATGCGGCGAGCGACCGTGGAGTGGACATACGCGCGTCCCAGATGTGCTCGGCAATATGTCTGACTACGCAGAAGTTCTCTGAGGCGTTCAACACGCACATGCTGCTCAACGGCGTTCATATGCACCGTGGCGTAATAGGCTGGGCATCGGCTGTACATACCGAGCGGGATATTGACCAAACCGTAGAAGCGTTCGGCCTTTCTCTGGACGGCTTGACGGAGGAAGGAGTCCTATAACCGCCGCCGGCACGCAGCCGCGGCCACGTAAGAAGGGAAAGAAGGGAGGGCCCTAGCTATGTTGAGGCATTCTTGGATGTTAGTAGGTCTGCTGGCAATGCTTGCCATGCCGGCGACCGCTCAGGAAACCATCACCTGGAAATTCAATTCCGTCATTCCCGAAGCCAGCATTGGTGGGAAGTGGCAATCATACTGGGCGAACGAGGTCGAGAGGCACTCAGGCGGGCGCCTCAAGGTAGACATCTTCTTTGGAGGCGAACTTGGCTACAAGGGTCCCGAGGTACTCGAGGTGAGCCGTGACGGCCTGGCGGATGTGAACGGCTTCGCCGATACGATCATTGGCGGATCGATACCAGAGGCCACGGTGGTAGGTTTGGGTTTCCTCATGCCCGAGGCAACGCAAGGCGAGATTGTCCGGGAAGAGGTCAACCGCCTCATCGGTGAGAAGATGCTGAAGAACTGGAACACCGTCCTGGCTGGCTATTGGCCTGGAATTGGCCAAACGATCATCACGAAGAAGCCTATTCTCAGTGTCGCGGACCTCGAAGAAATGAAGGTGCGTACCTCGACCGGGGATCAAGCCAAAATTGTGAATTTACTTGGCGGGTTTCCGCAGACGCTCCTGTTCGGGGAGATATACACCTCGATGCAGCTGGGTGTTGTCGATGGGTTCATCACCGGCGCACGAAACGTAATCGACGTGAAGTTCTACGAAGTCGCGGACTATGTTGCCCTACCGGCAGTCAACTCAGTCTGGAACGGTGTCATGGTAAACAAGGATGCCTTCGATGCCCTGCCGCCTGACTTGCAGCAGGTGGTGCTAGACGCCGGTGAGACCACGTCGCTTAAGGCTTTGAGGGACGTTGCGGTTGACCAATTGCAGCTCGCCAACGACCTCCGTAAAGTTGGTGTGGAGGTAACCCAGCTACCCGCGGAGGAGCTGGACCAACTTAGGGTGAAGATGGTTCCCATCTGGGAAGAGTGGAGTGCCAGCGCGACGCCTGAAGGACAAGAGCTGCTACGCACGATTAGAGCGAAGCTATACCCTGAATGAAATAGCGGCTTAGGAGGGCTGAGTGGCGTAGGCCTGCGGGCCTCGGGTCAGGCAAGAGTCCGTTCCACCACCCAGCGGCGGGGGAGAACCGCAAAACCCTTGTTTCCCGGGGGCTTGGAAACGATGATGAGATCCAGATCCAGGCCGCGGTCGCACAGGGACGCCGCAAGTTTCGGGCCCGAGTAGCCGCCATCCGCGAACAACGCCTGCAATGTCGGGCAGCACGCGGCCGCCTCTTCCAACACGTCCGGCGCGCCGTCCCGATCCTGAATGCTCGCCGCATGAATCTGAACCGTCAGCGGGTTCCCTTCCGTATCCACCACAAGGTGGCGCTTGCGGCCCTTCACCTTCTTGCCGGCGTCGTAACCGCGCGGTCCTCCGCTCTCGGTGGTCTTGACGCTCTGGCTATCAATCGCACCCGCCGTCGGCTCTTCCGCGCGTCCCGCATCGAGGCGCGCCGCCCGCCGAAGCGACGCCAGAATGACCTCCATTCGTCCCCCTTTCGACCAACCGTAGAAATAGTTCTGAACCGTCGTAAACGGTGGAAAATCCTTGGGTAAGGCGCGCCATTGGCATCCTGTGCTGGCCATGTACAGGATCGCGTTCAAGACTTCCCGAAGGTCCGTGGTGCGGGGACGGCCGGTCGAAGCCGGTCCCGGAAGATGGGGGTCCAACAGCGACCATTCCGCATCCGTCAAATCCGACTCGTAACGAGACGAGGGGCGCTTATACTCAGCGCGAGTGGTTTCATTCCAAGGCATGGGTGCTCTCCATATTTCGTGTTTAAGCTATATGGAAAATACGACATGTCGAAGCCACTCAATAGTTTTAGGTCAAACTCTTAGGTGGCGGACTCCCGATCGGGGCCGTGTGCGGACGCGCCGATGTGATGGGCGTACTGCACCCAAGTTCACCATTTCGCCGTTCCATTTGGCCGGAATTCGGCGATTCCGGCGGTCTTGCCGAGCATAAGTCGTTGCAGCGTAACGATGCGATTTCCGGGAAGGCCGAAGTAGTGCCATAATCTTCACAATATGTCAGATTCCGCCTTGACAGGCCCGCGCCGCCCCGGCAAAATCCCGCCATGTTCATTCGCAGGACCCAGACCCGCCGCATGGCCGATGGCGCCCGCTATACCACCTGCCGCCTGGTTCGCAACGAACGGATCGGAGACCGGGTGCGGCAGGTAACGCTGCTCAATCTCGGCGCCGACTTCGGGGTTCCCCCGGAACGGTGGCGGGAGTTGACGTTGCTGGTGAAGCAGGTGCTGGCCAGGGATACGTTCCTGTTCGAGCCGGATCCAGAACTATTGGCGGAAGCCGAGGGGATTGGCCGGCGGCTGCAGCTTCGCAGCCTTGATCCGACGGCGGGGGAATCCGGCGCGGTGGCGGCGGTGCGCCTGGACAGTCTTGCGCACGAGCAGGTGCGCTCTTCGGGCTGCGAGCGCCTGTCGCTGTCGGCACTGGAGCAGCTCGGCTTCCTGGAGGTGCTGCGGGGCCTTGGCATGAGCGAGCGGGACGCGCGGATCGCGGTGGCGCTGGTGCTGGCGCGAATGATCCATCCTTGCAGCGAGCGGGAGGCGTTCCGCTGGCTGCGGGAGCAGAGCGCGGCGCTGGAGTTGCTGGGCCTGGAAGGCGGCAAGCCGTTCGGGTTGAACAAGCTGCACCGGATCTGCGCGATGCTGTGGGCGCGCCGCGATGGCATCGAGGCAGCGCTGTTTGGGCGGGAGCGGGACTTGCTGGGGCTTTCCGGGACGGTGGTGTTTTTCGACTTGACGAACGTGCGCTTTACTGGCCGGCCGGCTTCCCCGCTGGCCCGTTTCGGACGCTCGAAACAGCACCGCAACGACTGCCCGCTGGCGACGCTGGCGCTGTCGCTGGATGCGGACGGGTTTCCCCGGCACAGCGAAGTGCTGGCCGGCAATGTGTCCGAACCGCGGGTGCTGGCGGACGCCATCCGCAGGCTGGAAGGGCAGCCGGCATCGTCGGATTCGGACAAGCCGACCATCATCATGGACGCCGGCATCGCCACCGAGGCGAATCTCGCCTGGCTGCGGCAGTGCGGCTATCCCTGGATCACGGTCCGGCGCGGCGGCGGGCCGCCGCCGCAACGCGAGGCCGACGCCGCCTTCAAGACCCGGGCGGGGCGCCAGGCGAAGGCCTGGCGGCTGGTGGCGGAGGACGGCGAGGCGCATCTTTGCGTGTGGAGCGAGGAACACCAGCGCAAGGACGACGCCTTTCTCGCCCGCCACCGGGCGCGGTTCGAGGCCGCCCTGGGGGCGCTGCACGACGGGCTCGGGAAGAAGAACCACACCAAGCGGCTGGACAAGGTGCTGCAGCGCCTCGGCCGGTTGCGGGAACGCTACCGGCGGGTGCACCGGCAGTACGATATCGAGGTGCAGCCCGGGGCGAAGGGCTTGGCGGCCGCCATCCGCTGGAACCGCAATGACCGGCACGCGCTGCACGACGCCGGCGCCGGAAGCTATGCGCTGCGCACCAGCCATGCCGACTGGGACCTGGAGACCGTGGTCCGGCAATACTGGAGATTAACCGACCTGGAAGCCACATTCCGGAGTTTGAAGTCGGAGATGGGATTGCGTCCGATCTGGCACAGCAAGTCCGCGCAGATCTCGGCGCATCTGTTTATCGCGGTGCTGGCCTACCACGCCGTCCACCTGCTGCGCGCCCGGCTGGCGGCGCACGGCATTCGGGACAGCTGGTGGACGATCCGCAACAAGCTGGCCGGCTGGGTGCGGATCACCTCGACGTTGCAGAGCGCCGAAGGCGGCCGCATCGTGATCCGCCAGGATGCCCGGCCCGGCGCCGAAGCCCGCGCTATCGCCGTCGCCCTTGGCCTGCAGCCGGAGGCCTGGCGGCGCTGTGCGCGGATGCCGGACAAGCCGAACTGAGCCACAAACGTAGTGCCAACAGGACCCGCGACAAAATCGCGGCGCCTTGTGTTGCAGTCGGTTAGCGTTCCGGAGAAAGGCAAAATGGTGAAGATGGGTGCAGATCAAACGCGACGACCCGGAATGGAACCGCTACCGGAAGGTTCATCATGCTGGCTCGTACAACGCCAACGCCGTAAGTGCCGCCGCCGGAAATGCGGTTCTCGAGATGGCCGCAACTGGAGCGCCCCAGAAAAAAGCCGAGGCGTTGATGTCACGCCTGTGCAAGGGCATAAACGATGCGGCGAGCGACCGTGGAGTGGACATACGCGCGTCCCAGATGTGCTCGGCAATATGTCTGACTACGCAGAAGTTCTCTGAGGCGTTCAACACGCACATGCTGCTCAACGGCGTTCATATGCACCGTGGCGTAATAGGCTGGGCATCGGCTGTACATACCGAGCGGGATATTGACCAAACCGTAGAAGCGTTCGGCCTTTCTCTGGACGGCTTGACGGAGGAAGGAGTCCTATACTATAACCGCCGCCGGCACGCAGCCGCGGCCATGTAAGAAGGGAAAGAAGGGAGGGCCCTAGCTATGTTGAGGCATTCTTGGATGTTAGTAGGTCTGCTGGCAATGCTTGCCATGCCGGCGACCGCTCAGGAAACCATCACCTGGAAATTCAATTCCGTCATTCCCGAAGCCAGCATTGGTGGGAAGTGGCAATCATACTGGGCGAACGAGGTCGAGAGGCACTCAGGCGGGCGCCTCAAGGTAGACATCTTCTTTGGAGGCGAACTTGGCTACAAGGGTCCCGAGGTACTCGAGGTGAGCCGTGACGGCCTGGCGGATGTGAACGGCTTCGCCGATACGATCATTGGCGGATCGATACCAGAGGCCACGGTGGTAGGTTTGGGTTTCCTCATGCCCGAGGCAACGCAAGGCGAGATTGTCCGGGAAGAGGTCAACCGCCTCATCGGTGAGAAGATGCTGAAGAACTGGAACACCGTCCTGGCTGGCTATTGGCCTGGAATTGGCCAAACGATCATCACGAAGAAGCCTATTCTCAGTGTCGCGGACCTCGAAGAAATGAAGGTGCGTACCTCGACCGGGGATCAAGCCAAAATTGTGAATTTACTTGGCGGGTTTCCGCAGACGCTCCTGTTCGGGGAGATATACACCTCGATGCAGCTGGGTGTTGTCGATGGGTTCATCACCGGCGCACGAAACGTAATCGACGTGAAGTTCTACGAAGTCGCGGACTATGTTGCCCTACCGGCAGTCAACTCAGTCTGGAACGGTGTCATGGTAAACAAGGATGCCTTCGATGCCCTGCCGCCTGACTTGCAGCAGGTGGTGCTAGACGCCGGTGAGACCACGTCGCTTAAGGCTTTGAGGGACGTTGCGGTTGACCAATTGCAGCTCGCCAACGACCTCCGTAAAGTTGGTGTGGAGGTAACCCAGCTACCCGCGGAGGAGCTGGACCAACTTAGGGTGAAGATGGTTCCCATCTGGGAAGAGTGGAGTGCCAGCGCGACGCCTGAAGGACAAGAGCTGCTACGCACGATTAGAGCGAAGCTATACCCTGAATGAAATAGCGGCTTAGGAGGGCTGAGTGGCGTAGGCCTGCGGGCCTCGGGTGGGGATTCGCCGATGGGGCGCAGGGCCTTAGGTCTGCTGCGGAGAGTAGCCGACGTCGCATCGCTTATGGGCGGTTATCTGGCAGCGATTCTGGTCTTTTGCCTGATGCTGCTTGTTCTCCTGGAGATAGGGCTCCGGAACCTCGTGGGCCGGTCGACCCTCATGACCGAGGAGTTCGGCGGCTATAGTTTCGTGACCGTCGCATTCTTGGGCCTCGTATACACGGCCCGTGTAAAGGGTCACGTCAGGGTCAGACTGCTGCTCGACCACCTGCCCTATGCAACCCGATACCTCCTTCATTTCCCGATCACCCTCCTAAGCATCGCCGTGATCTCGGTCGGCGTCTGGCGGACGGCGTGGACTGTCTGGCGGAGCTACGAGTCCAATGTCCTTTCTATCGGGATCTTTCATACGCCGCTATACCTACCGCAGCTGGTAATGTTTGTGGGAATGGTCTTGTTCCTAATTCAGCTCGTCTCTGAGCTCATCGTGAGCAGACTCGAATGGGAAAAATCGGAACGAGATTCAGTAAAGTGACCTATTCGGACATCCCAGAAATGAGTATGATCGGGGTGGGTCCAGGGGCGAGATGGTTGTAAGTTTGCTCTTCGTCGTAGTTATTCCTCTCCTGCTGCTATTTGCACTTGGGCAACCGATCATGCTGGCGTTGAGCGCCGTTGGCCTCGCCAGTATCTATACCCTGCTTGAGCCTAAATTCCTCAGCATCGTAGGGACCCTCTGGTGGACCAACCTCAACAACTTCGCTTTTACGGCCGTGCCACTCTTCATATTCATGGGCGAGATCCTTATGAGGACGGGTACGACCGATCGGCTCTACAAGGGCCTCAGACCCTGGTTCGGCCGCTTGCCCGGAGGCCTGTTGCACACCAATATCATGGCGAGCACGGTCTTTTCAGCTATCTCGGGATCGAGCCTGGCCACGCTGGCGACCATCGGAAAAATAGCCGTTCCGGAGATGGAGAAGCAGGGCTATGCCGGGGGCCTGATCGTTGGCTCTGTTGGAGGTGGAACCACGCTGGGGATCCTCATTCCTCCCAGCATAGCATTGATCATCTACGGGGTCCTGGCGGAGCAGTCGATCGGCCAACTCTTCATCGGTGGTATTATTCCAGGTTTCATAACTGCGGCGCTGTATATGGTCTACCTTGGCGTCAGGGTATCCGTCCAGCCACATCTTGGCGGTAGAAAGATAGAAATTCCGCCATGGAAGGAAAGGATTATCTCACTAACCGGGGTTCTGCCCTCTATTGCTCTGATTTTCGCAGTGCTCGGCGGTATCTTTCTCGGGATAGCAACCCCGACCGAGGCGGCGGCGATGGGGTGCGCCGGCGCCCTTATACTTGGGCTCATGTATCGGAAACTTACCTTATCGACAATCAGGGATTCTTTGTTAGGCGCTGTTCAAATAACAGCGATGGCGGCGGGCATCTTTCTTGGTTCGGTGCTGATATCGTTCGTCCTTGGAAACCTAGGCATACCAAGGCAGCTGATGCTGTCGATTACAGCGTTCGATGTCCACCCGTTGCTGGTCTTCGCAGGCATATCCCTGGTGTACGTGATACTCGGGATGTTCTTTGACGGTCTGTCGATGATGATCTTAACCCTGTCTGTGGTCCTCCCGACTTTGGACGCACTAGGCTTCAGTCTCGTGTGGTTTGGCGTGGCCCTGGTAATTCTGCTTGAGATCGGCCTGGAGACGCCACCAATCGGCTTGCACCTGTTCGCCATAAACGCCATAGCGCCTCAGTATTCGTTTGGCGTGATTGTCAGAGGTGTCGCGCCGTTCTTCCTCATTGACGGGTTTGTGCTGATCTTGATTACGCTTTTCCCGGGGCTGGTACTGTGGCTTCCATCGATGATGATTAGTTAAGGCTTGGTGCGGCGGACCTGTCGCATTTTTCTAATGAAGAGAGGTGGAGCGATGATCATAGACACACACATGCATGTGTTTCCGTACCTGGGTGAAGCATCCGGTTGGGCGAGCGCGGAGGAACACGTCGCCTTTTGGGAGACACTAATTTATGGTTTCGCGCGAGGTAAGCTGGAGGACGATGCGAAGACGCCGGACATCAATTTCCGGGTCGGCGAAATGGGAAGGTTTGAATGGACGGAGAACGGGCAGGACTACTACTTCCAGTTCATGCCGCCGAGCATGCAGTATCAGGCTGCTTCACCAGAGTTCATATTGGCCCAGATGGACCACGCCGGAGTGGATATGGTAGTGCTCCAGAACGCCAAGTCATACGGTAAGCTGAACGACTACTTTAGCAGTGCGGTTAAGAAGTATCCGGACAAGTTCATCGGCCTCCTAGAGATTGACGAGCTGTCGGCGGACAACGAGAACGAGATTAGCCGGTTAAGACATTGCGTCACCGAGCTGGGTCTGAAGGGCATCTATTACGAGGCTGACAGATTCTATGCGCCGGGATGTCCGGACAATTTCGGCGACCGAAAGTTCGACGGTTTCTGGCGAGAAGTGGGTGATTTGGACCTGCCGGTTTATTGGAACTTGCAGGGCGGCCGAGAGTCGGCAGACGTCAACATACACCGCATGCGTGACTTTGCTGCCTGGGCCGACCGGTTTCCCGATATTCCGTCGGTCATGGTGCTGGGTTTCTTTGTGCTGCCGTTCCGGCAGAGCGATGGAGCGGTCGACTTTCCGAAGGAGCTGTTTGACATTGTCAAACGACCGAACGTTTACCAAGAGATCGCCTATCCCATACAGGTCGGTCCGCTCGGTTGGGACTATCCGTTTGCCGAATCCCGGGAGCTGATAAGGCAGCAATACGAAGAACTTGGCGCCGAGCGGCTGCTCTGGTGCTCCGATATGCCAAATGTTGAGCGAAATTGCACGTATCGGCAGAGCCTGACCTACTTGAAGGACTACTGCGACTTCATATCGCCAACGGACATGGACCTGATTCTTGGCGGCAACGCTGCTCGGATCCACAAACTGAGATCTGACATGCCGAAGACACCGAGGCCGAAGCGCGGTGCTGTGGCGTAGTCGGCCACGGTTCTGACGGCTCTCCGACCGCCGGGCAATCGGCCGGTCACAGATTCGTACGTGGTCTGATCCTGACGCTTGGGAACCAGGCGTCAGGATCAGACCGCCAGCTATTCGGAATCCGCCCCGCGGACCCTGTTCTCGATTGCCGGCAGCGACCTCAGATAGGCGGCGATCGCCGTCAGATCGTCCCGGGTCAGCTTGCTGGTGCTGTGCTCGATGACCTGGCCCATCAGCGAACCGACGTCGTCGCCTTCGCGGGTAATGCCCGTTCAAACAGTTATGGGCGGGAATCCGTACTTTCAGGGCACATGGGTACATCCGCGCGTGGCCGTCCATCTGGGCCAGTGGCTCTCCGTCGAGTTCCAAGTCTGGGTGACGGGCATCACCGACGACTGGCGCGAGATGCAGATGCTCTTGCGTGAGGATCCCTCGGACTGGGCCAAGCAGTTCCCGGACAAGCTGTACGAGGAAATCCACCGTCTGCATGGCTGGCCGTGGCGCGGCCGTAGCGTGAACCCGCCGCAGATCGTGGGCCACTAGACGAACGATCTTGTCTGGGATCGCATGGCCCTGGGGCTGCGGCAGGCGATTGAGCTTCGCATCCCCCGCCTGCCGGGCGGCGAACACAAAGAGCGCATGCACCAGATGCTCGTCGCGGAAGTCGGGATTGCCGCGCTGCAAGCGCACATCGACTTGCTGCTTCGTCTCATGGATCGGCAGTCAGAATGGGGCATGTTCATGTTCGCGGTGAACCAGGCGCTGCCAAAGAGCGGGCGGCATCTGCCGAAACCGCCAAAGGGGCCTCCATCCGACCAAGGCAGGTTCGACCTATAGGAGCCGACAGATGAGGAAATGGCTTCTAGGCGCGATGTGCGCAACGTTTGTTGTTGCGGCATCGCACGATGCGGGGGCGTTCAAGGACGGGAACGCGTTGTTGGAGTATGCGGAGTCTGAAAACGAAATCCTGAATTTCTTGTTCATAATGTATGTCGCCGGGGTGGCCGCCGGCGCTCGGGATGTAACGATCCGATGGAAAGTGTTGGGCAAACTCGAAAATCGAGAACCTGACCTCTCTCCTCCCTTTTGTGTGTCCCCGAAAATTACCCACAAGGATTTAGCGGATACCGTCCGCGTATGGCTGCACAGCCACCCCAAACTCCGGGGTATTCCGAGCGGGTTGTCGATCATCGAAGCTCTTGCCGAACGTTTCCCCTGCAAATAGTGACCATCGGATGCAGACATGACAGCGAAGCGCGCACGCAAACAGAAGCCCAAGGCCCAGCCTCCGGCGGACCTGCCGGAGCCGGTGACGGTGCGGCTCAAGCCGAACAGCTACCAGCCGCGTAAGGCCGAAATGGAAGAGCCGGTGAAGATCGACGCCACGCCAGAACAAGTGGCGCGCGCCGTCCTGCGGCCCGTCAAGATCATCAAAGACCCCGATGCGTAGCCCGTGCCCCGCTCATTACGATAGGCGTCTCCCATACTGCTCAGCGGCAAGACGTGAACAGCGTCGAGTAGATGCTGAAGAGCTCCGCAAAGCTGGTGTGCAGGAGGAGGAATGGATTACAAGAGCTTGGCTGTGCCGCTGGTGCAAATGTGTCTACTCGGTTGAAACGCCTTCCGGGCATAAGGAACCTCGCGGTCGTTTGGAGGATGGCGTTTGGACGCCTTGGGATTTGTGACTGTCGTATATAATTCCCCAATCGATCCCCCGGATCGATTGCTGGTCCGCCTTACTGTCATAAATGCCGCGCACGCAGGCTCCTCCGAACCGCTCGAAGGCCCGGTCGTGGGCGTCAAACACCATCTCCTGCGATTCCCGTGGATAGGCCCGCAAGAAACCCATCCGGCTGTAGCAGAGCCGCACCGTCGCGCCGCCGAGAACCGCATATTCCAGGCTCCAGTCGAACTGGTACGCCTCGCCCGGATCGAACTCCAGCGGAACATAGGCGCCCGAAATGCCGCTCCCGTGCCGCTCTCGCCAGTCGGCCGCATACCGGCACACCGCGCTGTAGCTCGCCTCGCAGCCCTGATCGGCAAGCAACTGCCAAAGGCGCTTCACGTTGAGCCGGTCGCGCCGCCGCTTTCTCGCATTGTCTTCCAGCATTCGTTCCAGGGCCGGAATGAAATCCCCCAGCATCGGATGCGGCTGAATGGAACGAACGTACTGCGCGTCCGTGACGTCCGAGCGCAAAATCCGCCGCACCGTGTTCCGCGACACTCCCATCGACTTCGAGATCGACCGGATCGACTTCTTGTGAACTCGTCCGGCCCGCTGAATCTTCCCAATTGACTCCACTGTAAGCATCTCCTGTACCTCGCTCTGTTGTTGCGAGGTACCGTTGTGGCAGCGAATCAGGGTGGGTCAATTTTGGACGCGAATCACCCCAACAAGTGGGTCAATTTTCAACGCGATTCCACACGTTCGGCATTGAAGCGAATAGCATCCAGCGAAGTGTGGCCGCTTAACCCGGCAGCTGATCTGGCGTCAGATTCACGACCCCTACAGCCTTAAGGGACTACCGCTGCCGCTAAATCGGCAGTCCCGCTACAACCGTGTTCCCGCGCATGATTCTGCGGAATGCTGGCTCAACGAGAACGGGAACCGCGCTATGGCCCAACTCCGCCGGGGACTGGCGCCGTCTTGGGCACGAGACATCAGCATGGGCACCAGCCTCATCAACGCGCGGTCCGAGACAGTCCAAAGCAAGCCCTCATTTGGCGCCGCATTCCGTTCCTGTCGGTGGCTTGTGCTTGCCGGCGGATGGTTCGAGTGAAAGCGAACCGGGCACGGCAAGCAGCGCTACTTCGTGGGGATCAAGGACCGATCAACGCAACCGTTCATGTCGCTATGGGAGCGCCGGGACAAGGCCGCTGACCCCGTCGAGTTCTTCACAATCCCTACGACGACGGCCTCCCAAGCGCTTGCAGACACTCACCATCGATGGCCTACGATCATCGGTACGGACCAGTTCGACAAGTGTCTCGTCCCGACCTCGTCGGCGCCACCGCTCCTCGACTTGGTGCACGAACTCCAAGGCGGCACTCACGAGCGGCGCGCCTTCAGCACGAGAGAAAGTAGCGTCCGAAACGACGATCCAGACATTCGGACCCCCATGTCGAAGCTGGAGCTCTCTTGACCGGGGGGCGGGAATTGACGTGAATTTCCAAGATCGATGCTTACTCAATCGGTGGGGAAATTGGGGTCAAAATGACTTCCACCATCGGGACCTTGGCGAACCAGCCGATGACCCTCGTAAGGCTCGGCAAATCAACGGATTACGCATGTTGGTGATATGGGAGGGCGGATCGCGGGAAGGCTGCAGGCCCTCCGCCACCCAGCAAAATGTAAGACAGGTCATCGGCTCAACGGCCTCAGTGACCGTTCCGGTTTCCCCGATCCTCGGTCAAGATTGCGTAGACCGCCTCTGCGCTGGATGCACCCCGCAATTCCTGGCGGACATCTTCATCGCGCATCAATCGCGATATGCGGGCAAGCGCCTTCAGGTGGTCGGCGCCAGATTCTTTGGGTGCAAGCAGCAGAAAAACAAGATCGACCGGGATATCGTCGGGAGCCTCAAAATCGACGGAGCGAACAAGCTGGGCGAACAAGCCGAAGATTCGGCTGACGCCATTCGTTCGGGCATGCGGAACCGCGACGCCACTGCCCATTCCGGTCGACCCCAAGCGCTCGCGCTGGAGCAGTTGCTCGAAAATGTCCCGCGCATCCAAGCCGATTCGTTCCGATGCTTCTTCTGCAAGGTCCTGCAAGAGCTGTTTCTTGCTGGTGGCCTCGAATCCAGCAAGCACTGCATCCGGGCTGAGGATGACATGAATATCGGCGGTGCGGGATGTACCGGGTTCAGGTCGAGGGTTCACACGGCTTCTCTCAGTTCCCGGGGATCGATCCAACCCACGTTGCCGTCCTCACGAACATACACCACGTTGATGTCACCATGCGCTTCGTTCCGGAAGACCAGAACCGGCGCATGCGAGATTTCCAACTGCATGACGGCCTCGCCCACCGTGAGCGAACGGATCTTGGTTGTCGTTTCCGCGATGATGATCGGCTGGTCTTCATTGTCCGCCGTTTGGTCGGTTTCTTCGTCCTGGGAAGCGAGCACATATGCGGCCGCATTCGCGGTAGCCACCGGTTCGCTCCGGCGTTCGTGGTGGTTCCGCAGGCGGCGCTTGTAACGGCGAAGTTGTTTTTCAAGCCGTTCCATGGCCGCATCGAATGCGGCATAAGGCTCCGTGCTCTTTCCGTGAGCCTGCGCGACCAATCCAGTTGACAGATGCGCCGTGCAGTCGCATCGGAATTCTCGCCGCACCCGCGAAAAGGTCACATGGGCATCGACGGTTCGCTCAAAGTACTTCTTCAGCGCCGAATCGCAGCGATCCTCGACGTAGGTACGCAGGGACTCGCCGGTATCCACTTGTCTTCCGGAGACCGTGATTTGCATGATAACCCGCTGTGCCGTTATTCGAGACAAAAAAGAATCTGTGCCCTGCGGAGTGCAAGTCGAACAGTCGCGTTATGAGGGACAATGATTCGCAAGATTGAGATTTTAGCAGATGTTCGGGGTTCATGACATCTGTGGCGCTGTCGATACAGTAAATAGCACGGTTTCTTGACGGTTTGGGACAATTTTGGGGATCGTGAAATGTGATCGCAACCAGCGATTCGAAGTGGCGCCATGACCAAACCCGCGAAAGCGGGTCGAATGCCGGATGCCGAATTCGCTTGACCTCCGCCGGGTTCGGTTCTAGGTACCGGCTGTTCGGCCACGCAAGAAAATTTGGCGGATGCGGGGCGGGGTAGCTCAGTTGGTTAGAGCGGCGGAATCATAATCCGCGTGTCGGGGGTTCAAGTCCCTCCCCCGCTACCACGATTGCAAGAAGGGTGGTCGGAGCTGCGGCGGACCGCAGGCAAGTTGTCGCTAACCTCGCGTTTCTACTGTACGTTCGAATGGCGCCGTTCCGGATTCTAGGTGAGATCGAGAGCGTGCGCCTTCAGTTCCTCGAGTTTCACATGTTCCAGCGCGGAAATTTCGGTGGAAAGCAATAGCACGGGCGGCGCGAATCCCGCTTCAAGCGCTTCTTTCCAACGTTCCGCGCAAAGGCACCATTGATCGCCATCTTTCAGACCGGGAAACCCGAACTCCGGATGCGGTGTAGTCAAGTCATTTCCGCGCTCGCTCGAAAAAACGAGAAACTCGCTGGTGACCCGGACGCAAACCACATGCCGACCGAAGTCCTCCGGGCCGGTGTGGCAGCAACCGTCGCGGTAAAAGCCGGTAGCAGGATCAAGTGAGCAGGGCACGATGGGTTCGCCGAAGACATTGACGGCTTCGTTATCGGCTTGCATGGGAAGGCCTCCTGCAAAAATTTGAACAAGTGCATTGTGGCTCGCGCATCCGGTTTGGCAAGGTGGCAAGGCTGCGGGAACGCGAAACGAGCGATTGCGCGAACGGGATGTGAGTCCGGAAGAAGCGGACTGCTTGGGGAATTGGGCAGTTTCACGGGAGAATCGCCAAGCCGAAGTAGCTTCTCGACCATTCTATCGGCAACGGGAAAAACTGCGGTACAAGTGCCGCGGTTATGAGAGTCGTCAATTGTGGAGATTTCATCTCGAATGCCTGGAGCCGGGGGTATCCACGCAGCGCTGGAAATGGGGTGCCGCTTGCCGCAGAGCATCACGGTCGCCGCGCTGAGTTCGGAAATGTTGAAGAGGCTTCTCGGACGGAGAATTGCAGCATGTTCGACGCGCGTCATCCGCGCAAGAACACCAGAAAATTTTGTGCGAAGGATCGTCCCGTATATCTGTCCAGGCGATCAGTGTTCAGAATTGACCGTCTGATCTGGACCTACTAGAGACAGGCACGCTGTCCGTCTCTCTGGGATACGATATGAAAAGACCTACAAGAGACCTGCTCGAAGAGATTCAAGCCACATTCCCGGGCATTCAATGGGATGCAAAAGTACTGGAGGACCTTGTTGAACCTCGTTTCGGAATAATTACAGGATTTCCCGAATTGCTGGAGGACATTCATGCGCTATATGAACGCGATTTGGGCGATTGTGCACCGGCAGGGCCGCTGACCGCGCCAATTGAGGAATAATGGCCTTGGGCAAAGATTCGGTTCTTGCACCGGTCACGGAACTTGTCCCTCTGCTTCGGACAGGAGCGCTCTCTCCGGTGGAGTTGACCGAGATGGTCCTTGCCGGGATTGAATCGCTGGACTCCAAGCTTCACGCATTCATTTCAGTAACGGCAACCGAAGCCCGGATCGCAGCCCGGAAAGCCGAAACAGCGCTCAAGGCCGGCGATGAACAAACGCTCCTGCTCGGGGTCCCGTACGCTTGCAAGGACTTGTTTTGGACCCGGGGAGTCCCGACGACGGCAGGCTCGCGCGTCTTGGAAAACTGGGTTCCGGAGGAAAACGCTGCTGCCGTAGACCGGTTAAATCGCGCCGGAGCGATCCTGGTTGGCAAGAACAACCTTCACGAGTTCGCCTACGGCGCCACGGGTGAAAACAAGATATTGGCTGCGACCCCGAACCCGTGGGACTTGCAGCGCATAGCGGGTGGCTCGAGCAGTGGTTCCGCCGCAGCGGTAGCTTGCGGGCTCGCGCCCTTTGCGTTGGGAACGGATACCGGGGGTTCGGTACGGGTTCCGGCAACCTACAACGGGATAGTTGGGTTGAAGCCGACATACGGTTTGGTGAGTTGCTACGGGGTAATTCCGTGGAGTTGGACGCTGGACCATGTCGGGACGCTTACGCGGACCGTTGCGGACGCGGCGATTGTGCTCCGGTGCCTGGCTGGCTACGACTCTCGCGACCCGGCCTCGGCCTCGGTCAACGTGCCCAATTACAGCGAAGCTCTGACCGGCGAGATAGACGGGTTGCGCATTGGTGTCCCGTCTCGTTTCTTCTTCGAGCACGTGGACCCTGAGATCCTTGCGGCGACGTCGCGAGTTTTGCGTTGTTGCAAGAGTCTCGGCGCCGAGATCATTGAAGTTGAAACACCCGACATGGAGTTCGCGCGAACCGTATCGCTCGTCGTACAAATGCCGGAAGCCCTGTCCTATCACGGCCCATATTTGCGTTCCAAGCGCCACCTCTACGGCGACGATTTGCGCAGCGGCTTTGCAGTCGCGCAATTTATCATGGCCGAGCACTACATCCACGCCAAGCGCATGTTGACCTTGTACAGGCGGCAATTCGCGGCCTTGTTTGAACACATCGATCTGTTGCTTACGCCAGGCTGCCCCATGATCGCTCCGCAAATTGGCGTCAGCGAGGTTACGATCGACGGCAGGACTGAGCCGGTCGGGAATGCGCATGCCCGATTCACCAATATCTTCAACATGACTGGTCAGCCGGCGATGACCATGCCAAGTGGCTGGCATAGCGCCGGCCTGCCAATGGGGGTGCAACTGATCGCCCGGCCATTTGAAGAAGCGACTTTGCTGCGCGCGGGCGACGCCTTGGAACGAGCGCTCGGCCTGGAATCCCGGCAACCGAAAATTTTCTGAACATGCTTGATCGCCTGCATTCGCTGAGGCGCGGAAGTGTCCACGAACCGTTTCCGAACGCCGTGCGAAATGTGCCTGGGAAGCCCTTGGCCGCCTCGATCAGGCAGAATATTCGCAGTTGCCCGGATTGTTTGGAACCGATCGGTATTCCGATCGGAAGAAGCACAAATGTTGATTGCCCCGGAAGGACTGTTCAGCGCAGGCACCCATGCAACCCACCGGTCCCGCAGAGGATTGACCGTTCCTGGATCCCGTGGCCTTGACGATCGCAAAATGGAGCCGGCGGCCGGGACCAATCTTCGGATTCTGACTCGGGTTTCACGGCTCCCTGAAGACTCGAAACTTGTTGAAAACCCTTGCGGAACTGCCTCTCTCGCCTGTTCGACTGTGACACGCACCCGTAGTCCACGGAAAAACAGCGGCCTTCTGTTTCAAACGATAACGCGATGCCACCCGGCGGCACATCGCCGGACGCCCGAGCGCCACGAGGGCTGGCGCAACGGGGGTTTGATATGAAAGCGATCGGCGCGACCATGCCACGAATTGGATGAGAAGTAGCCGTTCGGTGCCGCCGCGCGGGCGGTGGCATCAATTCACCCTGTTCTGCAGCAATCCAAAGATATGGTTGCGCGTGCCGCAGTGGGGTTTTCCCGGGCGTTACCAAGAAATGACCCGGGATTTCAACGGGAGGGTGCACGAATTATCAGGAAATTTCGAGTGTTCTCGGAAACTCTGTGAGGCACTCGACACCAGTCTCCGTAACCAGCACGGTGTCGCAGGCCCAGCAACCGAATTTCCCGGGGAGGCTGACCCCGCCATCGACCGCCAGCACCATTCCCGCTTTGAGAACTGTCTTGTCTCCAATCTTCAGTTGCGGCCGTTCGTTGACGGAATAACCGATCCCGCGCCCGGCACGGGACGCGCTGGGAATGCCGATCTTGCGGTACACTTCGTGGGTGGCGAGCGCGATGTCTTCAGCGATGGCGCCGGGTCGAATCGCCTCGATGGCGGCGTGCTGGGCTTCAAGCGCGATGCTGTAATTCTGTATGAACTCATCCGGCGCGTCACCGACGACGAATTCCCGGTCCATCCCGGGTTTGAACTGCTTGAACTTCGCAATTCCGCACATGCACATGTGAATGGGGTCACCCCGCCGAATTCGCTGTATGGAGGTGCGACGATGTGCCATGCTGGTGTGAGTCCCGCATTTGAGGGACTGCAGGTCGTGGATCAGGGGTGACTGGAAAACGCTGCCATCCCCGTTTCCCATGAGGTCGGCCGCTTTCCGCGTGCCAGCCGCGACAACAGCGAGTGCGACTTCATACTCCGGAACCCCTTCACCGATGGCGGCCTTGCCCGCGGCGCACATGGCGACCGCGAGTTGTCCCGCCTGACGCACCGTCTCGATTTCTTCCGCAGACTTGACCATCCGCATTTCTTCGAGGACCCACGCGCCATCAAGGATTTCCCCGGAGGCCATTTCTTCCCGCAAGAGTTCCGATACCATTGCGGGAATTTGAAAGCGTTCGACAGCAACGCGGGATGCCGGGTGGCGACCCAAGAGATCGCGCAGGGGATCACGCCATTCGCCGCCGACGCCGTCTACGTAGGATTGGATATTTTCAATCCAGGTCATGGCCGCAGCCATTTCCGATTCAAGTTTCGGTGTAATCAGTGTGAGTTCGCCGTTCTTGGGCACTGCGACCACGGTTGGACGACCCCAATCCACTCCCAGATAGCCCCAATAACCAGATACAAAGTAGATGGAGTCCGGATCGGTCAGCAGAAGCAGGTCGAATGGCTCGTCGGCGATCCTTTGCTGCAGTTCGACCGCATGTTGCTCAAACAAGTTCGGCAAAGTTCTTCCTCTCAATTGACCGTAGCACTGTCTAGGGAAATGGCGCGACCGGTACAAGCGTTTCCCGCGCAATCAGATCGATGCCACGAATCTTCTGAGTTCGGAGAACATTGAACGCGCCTCAGTGTGCGAAGAAAAAGACATGCCCGATGTTCAAACGCACTCATATCGGCGGGGCATTTCCAGGCTCCGAGTCTCTCATCTCATCTACCGGCTCGTCCCACGCGCCCCGCGCGTCAGCCGTTCCTGACTCTGCAGATACCAAGAGAGGACCAGGCTCAAGGGAATCAATAGCCAGTCCGGCAATGTGTTCGGCTTCGAACGCCACAGCATTCGAAGAAAGGCGAAAAGTGCCGCCCGGGACAGGGTCGCGCCGGTGGTCTTGATGGCGCACTCCCGAAGGCGCCACCGGACCGCAAACCAGGAGCAGACGAGGTTGATGGCCGGCGCCGTTTCGTCTCTCGGCACTGGATAGCGATTGCCACCGCATTGTCTCGAGATCCACCAAGCAGAGAAAGACGGGACGCATGGATCTGGACTGCCGCACCCGTTCGCTTGGCTGGCACGCCATCGGGTTGAAGAAGTTCCAGGCGTTCCGGCGCCAATGGCATGCGGCGCGGCATCGTTGTCGGCGATCCCGGGTCGCCGCATGAAACTAGCCCGCAAAATGAACATCGCCGGCGGGCAAATGCCTTGAAAAACTTGTATTTTGCGAACTCCCCGTGCTATGTTGAGAGAACGAGAATGGCTCGAATGAACTAAGAACCGTAGTTGCGGCCGACACAAGAGACGCCATTCGACTTCAGTCAGAAATCAAGACACGAAAGGGGAGGACGGAAAATTGAATAAATCTCTCACAAGGCGGCGTTTCGTTACGACTGCTGCCAAAACGGGTGTGGCCGCGGCCAGCTTGACCATCGCGACGCCATTTGTCCGAAGGGCTTGGTCCAAGGAGACTTTGACGATCGTCGAGTGGGGTACGCCCTATGTGGAGACTTCGACAGAACTATCGAAGAGACAGGACAGCGTGGACGTCAACTGGGTCCTGCACGAGGGCGGGTCCGCGGCGATCCTGCCGAAAATCAAATCCAGCTGGCCGAATCCTCCATATGATCTGATTGCGGCGTGGAAACCGGTCTGGCTGACGATGATTCGGGAAGGCTGGATCGAACCGGTTACCGTCGAGACCGTGCCGAACATGCGCGATATTCCCGAGGCACTGATCACCACGGACGAAAATGGCCTGTGGTTCGACATTCCGCGTACGCTGAGCGGGGTGTTTTGGGGTTATCGCACCGATACCTGCCCCATAGAGATCACGAAAATGGAGGATCTTCTCGATCCCAGGTTGGAGGGACAGATCAGTTGGCCCCATCCCATCACCAATACAAATCTCCAGGTAGTCGCGCTTGCGATCGCCAGAGGCGGCGACGAGTACAACATGGAGTCTGGATGGGAGTTCCTGAAGGAAATTGCCAGGTCGGGCAACATCGGGCGGATCCACTCCACCACGTCTGACGTGATCAATGCCCTAACTACAGGGGAAATTTCCGTTACGTTCAATGACTTGCCGACTTTCGGGACGGCAGCGAAGAACGTTCCGATCAAGTACCTTTCCAAGACTCACGAATCGATGAAGATGTTCCCGTGGGTCGAGTCTTGGGGTGTGCTCAAGAGTTCGCCGAACAAGCAAGCGGCCTTTGATTATGCGAACTTTACCATCGGGCCCGAACTCAACCGCGCGTTCAACGAGGGCATTGGCGCCGGACCGACGAATGTCAATGTCGAAGCCGGCGAAGCGCTGGAGCCGATCTCATATACTGCGGAAGAACTCAAGAAATTCACTTACTTCGTCGATTACGACCAGCTGTCCATGGAACTGGACGCTTCCACGAAGCGGTTTGAAACGGAGATCGTGCCGCTCCTCTAAGCCTGCTGAATCAGCACAGACAAGCATGATGCTCGGGAGCGATAATTCGCTTCCGGGCATCTTTGCGAGGGCACGTGAATCAGGGAATGTCCCGTGGCGCCGGCCTGTTGCTGGCGCCAGCCATTGTCCTCTTCGTGGGACTGCTCGTCTTTCCCATGACGAATGTGGTGGAGGAAAGCTTTCGGCAATTCATTCCCGGACGGGTCGGATCGACCAAGGACGCGCCATACACCGTCTTCAATTACGCCGAACTCTTGAACTGGGTGTATGTCGGGTATTTTTTTGAGACCTTTCGGATCAGCTTCATTGCATCACTGATCGCGCTGCTCATCGCGTATCCAATCGCATATTTTGTCGCCAGATTCCGCACCAACTGGCTCCGCAACCTGATGCTCGGGTTCCTCGTCACCATGATGTTCCTGAGCAGCGTCGTGAGAGTCTATGCGCTGGAATTGACGTTTGGACCTGTGGGCTTGATGAGGCCGATCTCCAAGTTGCTCGGCATGCGCGCCAACAGTCCGGAGTTCGCCGAGCTCTTGGTGATCTCAGGCCTGCTGCACTACGTGATCCCCATGTCCGCGCTGATCCTTGTGGGGACCGTGCAAAACATCAATCCACGGTGGGTCGAAGCTGCGCAGTCGCTTGGCGCGTCGAGATGCAAGGCGCATCTCGGGATCACCGTGCCACTGAGTTTGCGCGGGATCCTTGCCGCTTTTGCGATTTGCTACACATTGAACATCAGCGCGTTTGTGGTGCCGATGGTCTTGGGAAAAGGCCGCATCACTTTCGTCTCCAACCTGATCTACAACCGTTTTAGCGAGGTCGCGAACCACCCGAGCGGGTCCGCGATATCGCTCATTATCCTGTTGCTTTCGTTGTTGCTGGTCTACGGGATATCCCGCCTCCTCACACGGCAATGGGGGTGATCGCCTGGAACTTGGACATGAAGAGAATTCTGGATGACATCGGCTACGCCCTGATCGCCGCAACAATCGTATTCGCGGTGATCTTCTTGCTGGCTCCGCTCGGCATGGCAGGACTGATGTCTTTCGATTCTCGCACCTTTCTGGGACCGTTCCCGCCTCCTGACTTTTCTATCGACTGGTACGGAAAGTTCTTCGCCAACGACTTCTATATGCGGGGCCTGAAGACCAGCCTGCTTCTCGCCACCATCACGGCGATCATTTCCACGATTGCCGGAGTATCTGCGGCGGTCGTGATCGACCGGCACAGCTTTCCCGGCAGGGAAGCATTGTTGGCGTTCTTCCTGTCGCCGCTCATGGTGCCGGGTGTTGTCATCGGATTCTCTCTGCTGTTGTTTTTTGCGCTGCTTGGCATATTTGACGGATTTGCGCGCTTGCTGGGTGGGCACATCATCATCACGTTGCCATACACCATCCGCACCACCTTGGCGGGATTGGTTGGAATCAACAAATCCCTTACCGAAGCCGCCCTTAGCCTTGGCGCCACGGAGCGGCATGCGTTTTGGGAAATCACATTTCCTCTTGGCAGGACCGGAATGGTTGCGGGTGCGGTCTTCGCCTTTGCGTTCTCCATGGACGATGTCGCCGCGAGCATTTTCCTTACCGACCCCGATTCTGTCACGCTTCCCGTCGCGATGATCAGCATGATGCGAAGCGTATTCGATCTAAGCATCGCTGCAGGCGCGGTGATGCTGATCGTGCTAACGGTGGCGCTTATCCTGGTACTTGATCGCATGGTTGGTCTCAACCGGATTGTGGGCCAGGGAATGTATCGGGGCTGAAGGGCCGGGCGTCAGATGAATGTCGTAGAACTCCAGAACGTGACAAAGCGGTTTGGCGACATCACGGCGGTCGACAACATTTCCCTTGAAGTGAGCCGCGGGCAAATCGTGTCCCTGCTGGGTCCCAGCGGTTGCGGCAAGACAACGACTCTGCGCCTGATCGCTGGGTTTGAGGAACCGGATGAAGGCTCGGTATCGATCAGCGGGACAAACATGATCGGGAAGCGGCCCTACGAGCGAAACGTCGGGCTCCTGTTTCAAGATTACGCGCTGTTCCCGCACATGACCGTAGAAGAAAACATTGGATACGGCATGCGCCATCGCGGAGTGAACGAAAATTCCATTCCTGGGCGCACTGCCGAAATGCTTGAACTGGTCAAGCTGAGCGGGTTCGAAAAGCGTCGTCCGAGTCAACTGAGCGGTGGCCAGCAGCAGCGCGTGGCGCTGGCCCGCGCCCTCGCTACGGAACCGGAGGTCATGCTTCTCGACGAGCCTCTTTCGGCTCTGGACGCCAAGCTGCGGCAGGAGCTCAGAATCGAATTGAAGGAGATTCTGACCTCCGTTGGCACGACCAGCATCGTCGTCACGCACGATCAGGAGGAAGCCATGAGCATGGCCGAGCATGTGATCGTGCAGGATCATGGCCGGATCATGCAGCAAGGTACGCCTTACGAGATCTACGCCCGGCCCGACAACAAGTTCGTCGCCGAGTTCATTGGCCGGTCCAACTGCTTCAGCGGCCGCATGGCCGGCGAGGTCGAGTCCGGCGTAAGGGAATTTGAGACGGTGGAAGGGCTCAGGCTCATGGTGCCGGCCCCGGCCGATGGCGTCGTCGGTCCCTACCAGGTTTGGGTGCGGCAGGAGAGAATTGTATTGGACCGGAACGCCCAAATTCCGTCGAAAGATGCCGGCCGTGGAAAGAACGTCATACGCGGGACCGTCGTGGAATCCGCTCTGCTTGGAGCGGACCTGCATCTAATCGTCGAGATCCAGAAGCAGCGAAGACTTGGCCTGATTGAGAAGAACGTGGGGCAGGCGATCGAAACGAAAGGAACAGAGGTCACGCTGACTTTCGGAATTCGTGATTGCATGATGCTCCGGGAGGACTGACCGCTCCGCGAAAACGGGTGATCATAAGCTTGGCCGCGGACGGAGACCACGAAATTTCCTCGACGGCAGGCCGTTGGCGATACGTTCCACAAGACGCAAGGAGGCTTGTGCGATGAACCAGGTTGGACTGCACGGCGATGCGATCGTGATTGATGGGCTGGTGATTTCGAACTGGAGCCGCTCGGTATTCGAGGACATGAGGGATGGTGGTCTGACGGCAGCAAATTGCACGTGCAGCGTTTGGGACGGATTCTACGACACCGTGATGAACATCGCTCGTCTGAAGCGGCAAATTGCCGAATTCGACGACATTCTGCTGCAGGTGCACACCGTCGACGACATTCACCGAGCCAAGGCGGAAGGAAAAGTAGGAGTCATACTTGGCTTCCAAAACACATCCGGCATTGAAGATCAAATCCCGTTTCTTTCGGTCTTCCGGGATCTCGGCGTAAGGATCATGCAGCTAACCTATAATACGCAGAATTTGTCGGGCAGCGGATGCTGGGAGTCGCGAGACGGCGGCCTTTCCGACTTCGGCCGCGAGGCAATCGATGAAATGAACCGTCTCGGCATCCTGATCGATCTCTCCCATGTTGGCTCGAAGACCTGCGAAGAAGCCATCTCCTACTCGAAACAGCCGGTAGCCTATACGCACGTGGCGCCGAAGGGCCTGTTGGATTATCCGAGGAACAAATCGGACGAAGAGATGCGATTCATCGTCGATCGCGGAGGCGCGGTTGGCGTTGCCGTCTACCCCCGGTTTCTGCCGTGGGGAACGGAAACAACCGTGGAGAATTGTGTCGAAGCGATAGAGTATGTGATCAATGTTGTGGGCGAAGACAGCGTTGGCGTGGGCACCGATTTTACGCAAGGTCAAACAGTGGAATGGTTCGACCATCTCCGGCATGACAAGGGCTACGCGCGCTTGCTCATGCCCGGCAAGGGTACCACGGCGCCCAGGCCGGACGGGCTTTCGAAGTTGAGCGACTATCCGAATCTGACGATGGCCATGGAAAGCCGCGGCTGGACGGAAACCCGGATCAGAAAAGTGATGGGCGAAAACTGGCTACGCTTCTTTGGAGAAGTATGGAAGCCATCCGTCGAAGCCTGAATCAATGGCTTCGATGCAAACATTCGAATGGATGACCGGGAGGCTTGCGAGGCAAGGCTTTGAGCTGGCCACGCAATGAATCGGCAAATCCCGCCTTGAGTCTTGGCTTCGTGCGCGTTGACGCCGAATAACGAAAGTCGATGGATGATTCGCGTGCTGGAAACTCCAGTTGCCGACGAATCCATTCCATTGACGCTCGCCGGCGCCAATTCTCCTATGCCTATCCCACGACCGAGAAGCTGCTTTCCTGGTTGATCTCGCGAATACGGGAACAAAAGCTCATGTCGAGCGTGAAATCCATGTTCGGCAGCTTGTACTGAAAAGGAATAGTGTCGTGGTCATTGCCGCATTCCACGTAGTCAATCAAGGCCGCCATCATCATGCCGACAACCGGCGCGTTCTTGAACTGGTTTCCGCTGGTTCCAACCGCCATATAGAAGCCCGGAAGGCTGGATTGATCGTAAATCGGAATCCAGTCGTCAGTAGCGTCGTACAGGTCCGCAATTCCCTGAACGCTGTTCGGAACGCCCATCGACGGAAATCGCTGCGCGCCCCGCAAGGCCTGAACGCGGGCTTGCTCCGTAACATCGGTGTTGTAGTCGTCGGGATCCACCCATTCCAACGCATCGCATTCGGGCTCTTCGCTCCCGATCAGGATATTGTTGCCGATTTCCGGCCTCCAATAGCCGCCGATATCGGCATCTGAACAAATCAATCCATTTGTTTCAAAATCAAATCCCTTCGGCGCCGGCACGTGCGCCACCTCGACTCTCAAGGCCTTGGTATTGATGTTCATGCCGTTCGCCACGCCAGCCATCTCGTTCACCTTGCGGGAATGGGGACCGGATGCGTTGACGACAATCGGCGCGTTCAATGTTCGGCCTGACTCCAGTGCGACGCCCGAAACACGGCCAGCCGTTCGGCAAATGCCCGTAACTCGTTCGCCCATGACGAACGTTGCGCCGTAGCGCTTGGCCGCCGACTGAATGTTCTGGGTCGCAAGCGTGGGATCGCTGATGTATCCCGCCTTCGGGAAGAACAGTACGTAGCGAAGTTCCCCGTTCTGTTCGCCGAACGCCGGGTCTTCGGTGGCCTTGGCGGGATGAAAATGTCCGGGGTTCATGATGGGCAGGTTTGCCCGCATCTTGGCAGGGGTCCACACCTCGTAGGGAATGTCGATTTCGCTGGCGATTTCCTCGAGCTTCACGCCGTAATTGTTGCTTTCGAAGCATGTGTAGCAGCAGCCGACCTCCCGATAGACCGCCAAGTCCTTGTGATCTTCTGCGCCCAGATATCCTGGCCAGTCTTCCCAAAAAGGATAGTTCGATTTTGCCAAGGCCGCGCCGTTTAGTGTTGAATAGTGGGTCCGGATGATCGCACAGGAATTACCGGTTGAACCGGTACCAGCTACCGTGTTCTTTTCTACGCAAACAACTTTTTTGCCTTCCTTTGCCAATTCAAAGGCGACCGCGCAGCCGAGTATCCCGGCTCCGATGATTACGGCGTCATACGTGTCCGACATCAAAATCTTGATCCCACCAGTTGCCTTCCAAATAGCTGAATTCGCCTGGCTAACGCAAGTGTTTTGGCGCTTTGGCTGATCTTCGGCAGTTTTCGCTGCAATTTGGCGAGAATATCCTGGAAATTCCCTGTTTCGCAAAGGGTTGGAAATTCGTGGCTCGAATCCCGCCAAGAATATAGTGGAATTAGAGGGCAGGTTGCGGCGCAATTGCAGCGTTTTCAGGCATAAACGTATAAGTTTCTCCTCGCCAGAAGACATGATGGCAACACGGAAGGCCCTCATGTTCATACGCACCAAGCTGTCCGGCGGATACACCTATCTGCAAATCGTCGAGAACCAGTGGCGCAACGGCGCCGTCCGGCAGCGCATGATTGCCTCTCTCGGACGGTTGGTGTCAAACGACAACTATTATGGCCAACACCATGCGGCATCGTAATTGTCGCGTTACATTCTGGGATTCACCCATATGTGGGTGCGGTCCCGGCGAGGCTACCTCGTGCTGCGGCAAACCACGGCCAAAGACCGCTTCGCGAGGGCGTTGCGTGCGGTGCGGGACTGGTGCCGATGGCATTGCCACGCTCCGCTGCCCGCCCAGCGCGAGCATCTTGCCCGCGTCATCCGGCTCCACTGCGCCTACTATGGCCGGAACGGGAACAGTGCTCGGTTGTCCAGCTTCCGCTTTCAGGTGATCCAAACGTGGCGAAAGTGGCTCTCGCGCCGCAGCCGCTCGGCTCAACTGGGGCCAGATGGCCACGCTTCTCCGCCAATACTCCTTGCCGACTGCCAAGGCCGTGCACTCGAAACTCGTCGCTTGAGCGAACCTGACCTGCGAGGAACCGGATGCCCTAATGCGGGCACGTCCGGCTCTGCGAGGGGGGCGGCTCGGTAACGACCGCCCCTACTCGGCATTTCTGAGTCTTTCGCCGCGTAGCCGAGTGCTTCCCACATTCATGCGAGGTCCTAGGCCGGGGCGCAGCCAGACCGACTCTGGCCCAAACGGACCGATCGCATGAACGGAACGGTGATGGAAGAGACTATCGCCTTAAGCCAAGGACCAGCTGTAACCCTTCTTCGACCTGCCTGAGGACGGCATCGGAAATCTGGCCCACCCTCTCGGTGAGAAATCGCTTATCCAGCGTGAGAATCTGCGAGACGTTGATGACAGAGTCTTTCGCCAGACCTGTCCTGCGGGGCGTGAGGGAAATGTTACCAGGTGCCGTCGCCAGCTTTATGTTCGATGTAATGGCAAGCACGACAACGGTTTGAAGCCGGCTCCGATTGAAGGCGTCTGACTGGACGATCAGAACCGGTCGGCGATGGCCCGGTCCGGATCCCTGAGGCTCAGGCAGGTCGGCCCACCAGATTTGTCCACGCGTCACCACGTGTCATCGGTCGGCAGGGACAGGAATTGAAGATGTCCGAGTTCGCTGTCGAGCGCCGATTCGGATTCGGCACCCTCATAGACAGCGTTGAGCCTTTCCGTCACACGCTCGCCGGAGTAACGCGAGACGAACTCTTCGATGGCCTTGGTGTAGAGCTCGCTTCGGGAGATGCCCATAACCGACGCAGTACGTTCTGCAGCGTTGAAGATTTCGTCTCGAATGGAAACAGCGGTTTTCATGACGAAAGTATAACCGCGGTTATACCTTTGTACAACGAGACCACAAAGCATCCTTAAGTGTAGCGGCGCGAGATTGTCCGCACCTGGGCGTGAGATCATCGCCGTTTCTGGCTCTCAGATCCCAAGACTTGAGTCCGAACTACATGCTTTCCGAAAGATCGAAGTTATCGCTTCTTTAGATAGACCGATCCTTTCCTCAGCCCATTCCGATGTGGGCTTCGACTCATCGGACCTTCATCACATAATTCCATCATCGCAAAGTATTTGCACCCGTCTCGCACACGGTACTTGCGGGCTGTATTGCCACTTCGTTTCCTTCCAGAACCACCACGATGATCTCCGAATACCAGGCCCCGCCCGGATCCAGCACCGGCACCGACTTGCCCGAAAAGTCCGAGAACATCCAGTCTCCCGGAGCATAGGCGAAGCGCATCTCCAAACGCCCCGTGCCCTCCGTCGCCTTCGCCAGCGCCTTGCAGAAATGGCCGTAGCTGTACGCCGCCAGTCCCGCCTCCGCCGCTTCCGCGCAGTAGCGCTCCCAAACCAGCCGGCGCGTGATCCGCGGCGAACGCCGTCCCTCCGACGGCGACAGAGCCGAAACCGCTCCCTCCACGTCCAGCCGAAGCCACTTCGACGGCGCCGGCCCCGAAGGCCGCGGAAACAGCACCTCCCGAAGCCAGGCATCGTCGGCGTCCGCCGGCAGCGGCCACGAAATGCCCGCCGCCGAAGCCGCCGTCAAGATATTCGAAATCGTCCCGCGGCTCACCCCAAGAGCCGCCCCAATCATCCGGTAAGACAACCCCGCATCATGGCGGAGCAAAAGCACCTGGCGTATGTTTTCCATGCCGGTTCTCCTCATCGTGGAGCCCTCCTTTCCAATCTTCAACATGGAAAGAAGATAACCCGCCCGAACCGGAGAACCGGCATTCCAGGGGAAAACCGGACACCACGCCGCTCCCCCCGGCCCAACGCCGTCAACGACGCAAAACTCCCGGAACGAATCCAACCGGCGCCCGATCAGGCGCCATCCGAATCCCGTTCAAATGTTTTGCGAATCCTGTCCAAGTGTTTTGCGAATCGTGTCCAAATCCTGTGCGATTTTGCAACTCTCACGCCATCCATTGCAGTCCCGGTCGGGGGATAGCCGCGAGCCACTGTATTGGAGGCAAGTTAATGATTGCGAAAGGCGCCGAATTGCCGCCGCGTCGATCTGTCTCCCGAGCCGCAAGACAAGCTTTCGGGCCGCGGACGAACCGGTTTCGATGGGTTTGCAGGAAGATCGTCTTCCGATCTGCACCGGCCCGAGCAGTTTCCCCATTCGAGGTGGCTTCGCCGCCCGGCGGCGCGCACGGACTGTCTGCGGGAATCCGGCAAGTCGAGGTCGGGCGCCCACCCGCAGCGCTCCATACTTCGGAGCTTCGGGCTACTTACCGGTTGCGCTGTTTGCCGGGTTGCTGCGGCTTCAGCCGCAAGTAAACGCCACTTCGCAGGAAAGTTCCTCAGTCCGGTTACAGGATGAGGAGTTCGCGAGGAGATTCCGTCAGGCATTCCGTTCCCGTTTCGGTAATCAGGATCGTGTCTGAAACGCGCCCGCAGCATTTCCCGGGCAGTGTGACATCTCCACCCACGGCGAAAACCATCCCTGGCTTGAGTCTTGTCGTATCGCCGGCTCTCAGTTGCGGTTGCTCGTTCACGGAATAGCCGATGGCACGGCCCGTCCGATGCGACGGCTGGTTGATGCCAGCCCGGAGATACGGTTCCTCAGCCGCGAAGTGAACGTCTTCGGCCTTCACCCCGGGACGCATCGCCTCGATCGCTGCTTGTTGGCCCGCAAGGGCGACTTCGTAGATCTCGGCGTTCAATTTCGACACGCTTCCGAGAAAGTACTGACGGTCGAAGCCCGGCTTGCAGTGCCTGAAGCTGGTGATTCCGCAAAAACAGATAAACACCGGCTCGCCCCATTGAATCTTCCGCATTGTCGCCCGTCGGTGCGGCATGCTGGTGTAGTGGCCGGATTGAAGAGGCTGCAAATTGTAAATCATCGGCGTGTCGAAGGAATCGGGACTGTCCCCAGCCATCAATTCCGCCGCCTTGCGGGTGCCGGCCGCCTGGATGGCCAGAGCGACCTCGTATTCCGGGACGTTTTCGGCGATCGTGTCTCTGGCGGCGGCGCCCATGGCGATGGCAACTTGTCCCGCCTTGCGCAGGATTTCGATATCCTCGGGGGATTTCACCAGGCGAATCTCGCTCAATAGTTCCGCGCCGTCGGCGAGCGCTCGCGAACCGAACTCGCCGCGGAGAAATTCCGGCACCATGCCTGGCGCATGGTTGACCTCGATTCCCAGTTTCACGTTCTTGGTCCTGCCGCCGATCACCTCCAGAAGAGTCGCCCTCCATTCGTTGCCAGTGCCGTCCGCGTAGGTGCGTACGTCGTCCATCCAGGTCATGGCGCGAGCCATTTCGGATTCAAGTTTTGGCGTGATCAGCGTGTTTTCGCCGGCTCCCGAGACGCATAGAATTGTCGGTCGGCCGAATTCAATGCTTACGTAACCCCAATAGCCTGCAAGGAAATAAATGGAGTCGGGATCCGTGATCAAGAGCAGGTCCAACCCCACATTGGCGATCCGGCGCTGTAACGCGCAGGTTCTTCTCTCGAACGCGTTTTGCATGATCAATTTCCTGTTCCGAAACGAGACTGCGCCAGTTTACCGTGTTTCGTCCCGACACTGTGCAGTATCGCGATCAATCGGCAGGCGCTCTGGCAACCGCGCCTTCCAGGTCCTGTCTCACCCGTACCGGAGAAAGCGAGCGGAGAATTCGGGGAATCTGTTATCGTGATCCCCCGCACCACAGACATTGAGACGATCCGTTGTTGCGACGGTTTCTCGCGGGAACCTCTCCGCCATGCGCCCGAACTGCGGGTTGCCGTGAAAACCATCCCGCATACGCTCGGCACGGGTTGCCGGCGATGACAGAATTTCGAAGATCTCCCGCGCTTTGCGATGATCCGGTTCCGGTGCTACATGTGCGTTCCCGCGAGCCATGCCGTCATTGGCATGACTCGCGGGACGAGGACCGGCGCTTCGCTCTTGCAGGGCGGCGCATGCGCGCGAAATGTTCAACAGCGTCCACGACAGAACAATACAAATGGCTTACTTGAAACCGGATCTCGTTCGGTCATAGAAGGCTGAAGGATTTCGCCTTTTTGCGCAGAGGCTTCATGAAGCAATCTTATCGAGCGGTGGTGATCGGTGGCGGCGTCGTAGGCGCGAGCGTCCTGTATCACCTGGCGAAACTGGGATGGAGCGACATCGCTTTGGTCGAGCGCAAGGAACTCACGGCAGGTTCAAGCTGGCATGCGGCAGGGGCGTTTCACGCAATCAATGCGGACCCGAATATCGCGGCGCTGCAGGACTACACGATCAAGCTCTACGCGCGGATCCAGGAAGAAAGCGGCGAGGATATCGGCCTCCACATGGCGGGAGGCGTGAATCTGGCGGGCAGCCCGGACCGGTGGGAATGGCTGAAATCGGCATGGGCCGTTTTCCAGACCATGGGTATGACCGAAGCGCGGCTGGTCACGCCGGAAGAAATCGAGGAGAAGTGTCCGATCGTCGATATCCGCGGCATCCATGGCGGGCTCTACGACCCGAACGAAGGACACCTGGACACAACGGGCACGGTTCGCGCCTACGCGAAGGCGGCGCAGAAATCTGGCGCGGAGGTCATCCTTCGCAATCGGGTTCTGGAGCTCTTGCCGAGGCGGAACGGCGGCTGGGACGTGGTGACCGAGCACGGCACGATTCAAACGGAGCATGTAGTGAACGCGGGCGGGCTCTGGGCAAAACAGGTAGGCCGGATGGCCGGAATCGACCTTCCCGTTGCCCCCATGCAGCATCACTACCTGGTTACCGAAGCGATTCCGGAACTCGAACTCATTCCGGATGAACTACCGTTGATGGTCGATCTGGAGGGCTTCACCTACTTGCGCCAGGAAGGCAATGGGGTCCTTCTGGGCGTCTACGAACTCAGCCCGAAGCATTGGAACGTGCAAGGCGCTCCCTGGGATTACGGGATGGAACTCATTCCGGAAGAAATCGACCGGATTGCTCCGGAGCTTGAAAAGGGATTTGCGCGCTACCCGTGCCTCGAAGATGCCGGCATCCGCCGCTGGGTGAACGGAGCGTTCACCTTTACCCCGGATGGAAATCCCCTGGTCGGGCCGGTGCGCGGAATTCCCAATTACTGGCTGGCATGCGGCGTGATGGCGGGATTCGCGCAGGGTGGCGGCGTGGGACTGTCCCTCGCGCAGTGGATGATCGAGGGGGAACCGGGCGCAGACATCTATGGCATGGATATCGGCCGGTACGGCGCGTTTGCGTCGAATCGATCATACCTGGAAGCCACGACCAGGCAGTTCTACAGTCGGCGGTTCGTACTCACCTATCCGAACGAGCAATTGCCGGCCGGCCGGCCGTTGCGCACGTCTCCCTGCCACGAGGCCCTGGATGCGAAGGGCGCGATCTGGGGCGAAAGCTGGGGCCTTGAGGTCCCGCTCTACTTCGCCCCGGCGGGATTCGAGGAAATCCCCTCACAGAGGCGTTCAAATGCCCATGACATCGTCGGTTCCGAATGCCGGGTCACGAGAGAGGGCGCCGGCCTCCTCGATATCACCGGATTTTCCCGCTTCGAAATCACGGGACCGGTGGCGGAAGCGTGGCTCGACGAACTTCTCGCCTGCCGATTGCCGGCATCCGGCAGAGCGCGGCTGGCGCCGATGCTCAGCGATTCAGGTCGGCTGGCTGGCGACCTGACGCTGCTCAATTGGGGCGACGGGTCCTGGTGGTTGATGGGTTCCTACTACTTGCGCCAATGGCACATGCGCTGGTTCGAGAATCATTTGCCGGATGCGGGCGTTTCGATTCGCGACATCTCGGATTCCATCACGGGCGTATCCATCACGGGGCCGGAATCACGGACCCTGCTGGCACGGGTGACCCGGGAGGACGTATCCAACGAAGCGTTTCCGTTCCTCGCCTGCCGCATCCTGGATGTCGGCGTCACGAGCGCGCGAGTGAACCGGATGTCCGTTGCGGGAGAACTCGGATACGAGATCAACGTGTCTTCCGGCGAACATCGCGCCCTGTACCGGACTCTCCTGGATGCGGGCGAAGGACTGAACGTCCGGGATACCGGCTATAACGCGCTGCTTTCCTTGCGCATGGAAAAAGCCTTCGGAATCTGGTCCAAGGAATACACGTCGGCCTACACGCCGGGGATGTCGGGTCTCGACCGATTCATTGCATTCGGCAAGAAATCGTTTGTTGGCCGGGACGCTGCGGTTCGGGAACGGGAGGAAGCGCCACCGGCTCGGCGATTGGCATTGCTGGAGATTGATGCCACGGACGCGGATGCCAGTGGCTTCGAACCCGTATGGCGGGGCGAGCGGCGGATCGGGTTTGTGACTTCGGGCGCTTACGGACACTGCGTGGAGAAGAGCCTGGCTCTGGCATATCTGGACCGGGACGTCTACGAAGACCGGGCGGAGTGCGAGGTTCACATCGTCGGCACACGGCGGAAGGCCCAGGTGTTGACGGAATCGGCTTTTGACCCGGACGGTGCGCGAATGCGTAGTTGATCGTCTTCCGTTCCGGTACAACGAGAAAAGCCGCATTCGGGAAAATTGCGACGCGGCAAGGTGCGAAATGGCAGGAGGGGGCAACATGGAAATTCCGGGTCCATATCTGCTTTTTCTGGGTGATGCGCCAGATCAACTGGCGGCCAAGGTGGCTGCGGGTATCCGGGACTGGCGGCCGGACCGCACGGTCGGCCAATTCCGCCTGGAGAGCTGCAACGCCGACATGGGGCTGGACGACATTTCCATCGCCGAAGCAAGAGACCGCGGCGCGAAAACCATGGTCGTCGGCGTCGCCAATCGCGGAGGGGTAATCTCCGACGCCTGGATCAAGGTGCTCCGGGAGGCGCTGGAGCAGGGGATGAATCTCGCCGCCGGGCTCCATAACCGCCTGGCGGACATTGAAGAACTCGTAGAAGCCGCTCGCGCAAGCAATTGCAGCCTGTTTGACGTGCGCCACCCGCGCGAAAAGTTCCCGGTGGGAAACGGGCGCAGGCGTTCAGGCCGGCGCCTGCTGACCGTGGGCACCGATTGTTCTTGCGGCAAGATGTACACGTCCCTCGCCATAGATCGGGAAATGTCCAGGAGGGGAATGGACTCGGATTTTCGGGCCACCGGGCAGACGGGCATCCTGATCGCGGGATCTGGAGTCTCCGTGGATGCGGTCATCGCGGATTTCATTTCTGGCGCCGTCGAAGCAATATCGCCCGATGCGGACCCGTCGCACTGGGATGTGATCGA
The DNA here is from genome assembly GCA_965219495.1 of Rhodobacterales bacterium. GTDB lineage: Bacteria > Pseudomonadota > Alphaproteobacteria > Rhodobacterales > CAZPXZ01 > CAZPXZ01. The sequence goes on along the minus strand of OZ244777.1, from coordinate 2,699,125 downwards.
AGGGCAGGGGTCCCTGTTCCATGCATCCTACGCCGGCGTTACGACCGGACTGATCCACGGGTCGCAACCGGACGCACTCGTGCTTTGCCACGAACCCACCCGGACGCACATGCGCGGGCTTCCGGAATTTCCGGTCCCCGATATCGAAACTTGCATGAGGGCATGCCTCGCAACAGCGCGGCTCACCAATCCGGACGTTGAGACAATCGGAATCGCGGCGAATACTTCCGCGCTCGGAGATCGAGCGGCGAGGGAATACCTTGAAGCAACACAATCCCGATTCGGGCTTCCGGCGGTGGATCCTGTACGAACCGGCGTAGGGCCGATCATCGACAATCTGTCGTAGCTGCCGTTGCCGGGCGTTCCGCTGTGCGCGTTCGTCGCGTGTCGGATCGCCTCTGTCAGAGTTGAGCCCTTCAGCGCGAATTGTGGATATTGTGGATCTTTCCTGGGGGAGGCTCGTATTCACAAGGAGGTTGATCCGAGTTCGGCAAGTGATTTGCCGTGCAACGCGCAACCTTGATTTGGCAGATGCTTCGGTGCGCCGAGGAGATCTTGCAACGGTCCCGGACCCGCGTGGGCCTCCCCTTATTGATGCAGAAAGCGATTCGCAGGAATCCGAGAATTTGCGTTCGGGAGATTCCCGGAAACGGCTGTTTGCGTCCCGTCAAACGGGATATTGCCGCGACCTGCGAGAACTTGGCGGCGGTGAACGAAATCGCTCGGGTCGTGATTCGGCGCGATGCCGACATCGGCATGGCGCCGATGCCAGGGGAAGAGAACGGGACCGCGGACGACCCCGTTCTTGATCATCATGTTTTCGGGCGATCCTCCAGTTCAATTGGGGATGCTTCGACCATTCACTCCCTCAATTTCGCGACGATACGGTCATAATACTGCACGGCATCGGAGCTGATCGTTTCCACGTCCTCCCGCCAGACCAGGAGAATTGCTTCCTGGATCGCTTGGCGGTCCTCGAGGGGGAACGGGTCGAGGATTTGGTATCCGCTCTCGATCAATTCGGTCTCGGCGGTCTTGTAAATCCTTTCTTCGCGCCACAGCGTCATGGATTCTTCAAACTTCTCCTCGCCGACTTCGATCATGATCTGGCGAATATCCTCGGGCAGTTGCGCCCATTTCGCCGCGTCCGCACCAATGCCGCGGGGCGACAGAGTCAGTGCGCCGACAAAAGAAGCGCAGCAGGTCACTTCGTCCAGCGACTGGGACAGGATGTAGGGGGCTCCGTACATGGCGCCGTCGACGACACCGGTCTGTAGCGCCAGATAGAGTTCTGATGAAGGAATGACCTGTGCGGATACGCCAAGCGTGGTATACGCGCGGATGCCGGCCTTCGAATAGTGGCGGAACTTCAATTGCCGCAACTGCTCAAGCGAATTGACCGGATCCTTGGACACGACCAGTAGCCGGGTTTGGCCGCCACCCGTCGGATCTGCGGTGATCAGTTCGACGCCCCAGTTTTCCATCAGGATCTCATTCGCGATCTCCATTTGGACACCTATAACTTTCAGGTTTTCTTTCGGGTCGGTGAGAACGCCATGCGGCATGAATACGCCCATGAGCGGCTCGTCGCGGGTGACATAGAAGGTCTGGATGTACATGGCGTCGACCACGCCCTGCTTGATTACGCGAAGGGTATCGACGTTCTTGAACCCGAGCGTCTCGATCGGGATGACCTCGATTTCCATGCGGCCGCCGCTCCGTTCGCCGACGCGCTTCGCGTAGTCCTCAAGGTAGAGCGTACCGAGATCCTGCGGCCCCACAGGGCTGCCCAGCTTCCATTCTATTTCCGCGGCACTCGCGGTTCCGGCCAGCACGACGGCCAATACGGTTGCCACTATCTTGATGGATCCATGAAGTTTTCTCATAAGCCTCCTCCCTAATATCCGTGTCTTGAAAAAATACGGATCGTGTGCGGCGCCGACCAAGACAATCAGCACGCGGCGGAAAATTTCCGCCGCATTTTCGCGGAACTGCCTCAAGGCGCCATTACGATCCCTGGCAATATTAGCACAATTTGCGGCAAGACCGTAATCAGCGCCAGCAGTCCCAGCATGATGATCCAGTACGGCAGGCAGGCGATGGCCGCCTCGCCCAAGGATACCTTGTTGTCGGTAACCGCCATCATGACGAAGAGATTGACCCCCAGAGGCGGAGTCAGCAGCCCGATCTCGCTCACGATCACCAGGACAATCCCGAACCACACGGGATCATAGCCGAGTCCGGTTACCAACGGGAACGTCAGCGGCAGGGTAATGAGCATCATCTCCAGCGGACCGACGAAGCACCCGAGAACAACATAGGACGCATAGACGAGCGTGATCACCATGGTCGAGGACAGGCCACTCTCGCTGACCAGAATAATGAGCTTCTTGGGCAGCCCGGTAAGCGCGATTGCCTGTCCGAGAACCACCGCGCCGACAAGAATGAGAATGAGCGTGCTGAACGTAACTACGGTGGCGCGCAGTGCGCGCCAGAGTTTGCCCAACGTCAGTTCCCGGTACAGCAACGCCAGCACGAGCGCAGTGACGACACCGAGCGCTGCAGACTCCGTCGGTGTCGCCAAGCCCAGGAAGATTGTTCCCAGCACGGCGAACACGAGGATGAAAAACGGCCAGGCCTGCACCGATTTCAGCAACGCGGCGGTGAGCGGCATGACCTTGCCGGTTGCCGGAACCAACCCGGGATTCAGTTTCGTGCTGATACCGATGAATATCATGAACATCGACGACAACAGCAGGCCCGGTACGACGCCGGCGATAAACAGCCGGCCAATCGAGACGTCCATCCACGACCCGTAAATGATGAGTGCCAGGCTCGGCGGAATCAGAATGCCCAATGTGCCGCCGGCGCCAAGGCTGCCAACAACCGCGCGGCGATTGTAACCGAGCCGGTCAAGCTGCTTGTAGGCGACCGACCCGACGATCGCAGTCGTCGCGGTGGATGAACCGCTGATCGCGCTGAAGATTGTCGCGGCGCCGATGTTGGTCTGAAGCAGTTTGCCCGGCAGGCGTTCGAACAGAGGCGACACAGCGCCATAAATCCGCTGGGCGATGCCGGTTTTCTCAAGGATTGCGCCCAGCAGGATGAAGACCGGGATGGCGGTCAGCGTGAACGTATTGACGACATTCCAGATGGCGTTGCCAATAACGGAAAAATTGCCTCCGAATTCGAACTGCAGAATGACGATGCCGACCAATGCGACCGTTGTGCCGAGCAGATTGCCTGTCAGTAGGCACAATGCCAGTACAGCGAGTATTGTGAAATAGAGCATCGCTCTATTCGAGTTTGAACTGCGAGGCTGCCTGCGCCTCCTTGACAAGTGAACCCGTGAGCACCGCGTGAAGATCCACAAGCATCCGCACTATTGTCGCAGTGGCGAAAATCCCTAGCGACATGGGGATCAGCATCATCCACGGCCACTCGATGATCTCGGTGATATAGGTTTTCGCCCCCACTTGATAGCTGAAGAACGCAAAATCCCAGGTCGCGTCGATCACCACCGCCAGTGCCCCCACGGACAAGCCGTGACCGGCGATCATCGACCATCCCTGGACGCGCGGCGGCAATGAACGCCAAACCAGCTGGATGCGCACCTGACGGTCCGACATAAAGCCCTCGGTCATCGACATGAATGCGAGCGTCACGAACAACAGCGCGCCCAATTCCTCGGTGACGGCGATGGGCTTCCCGAACACGTAGCGGCCCAGACTGCTTGCGACCAACAACGACACCATGGCGGCAACCGACAGGCTGGCGGTGACGCCTTGCATCCAACTGACAATCCACATCGCCCGTTCCGCGTACCTGGCGAACCGGCCAAGAGTCGTTACAACCGCCCCAGGCGGCATTCCATTGCCTCTAGAAAGACGGGTCACGGACAATTCGCCTGGAGATGATCTTTCGGTACGCCACGTTTATTTCCAGACACGACGAGCAACCCGCAGCCAATTCTCGCCGAGGATGCCTCGGGTGTCGGTTTCGCTGTAGCCGTGAGCGAGGAGCGCATCGGTCAGCATCGGCAGGCTCTCCGGCTCGATGTAGCGGACTTCGTCCCGCGAGGTGCCGCCGAAAGCCTCGTCACTGGGGTTCCAGGCCGGTCTGGAATCGTGACCGCGAGTCAACGCCGGCTGATCGTACACGAAATCGATGCCGAGACCGATATGCTGGGGACCGACCAGTTGGGCAACATGATCGATATGCCGCAACACGGTGTCCATCGAGATGTCGTTGTCGCCCAGGAAGATTCCAACTCCATCAATGCCGATGACGCCGCCGGACTTGGCGCAAGCCTGGATCTGGTCATCACGAATATTGCGGCGATGCGGTCTTACCGCCGCCGGATTGGCATGAGAGAAAATGACGGGATCGCTCGAGACTTCGAAGAGCTCCATGGTCGCGCGATATCCGGTATGGGTGCCGTCGACCAGCATCCCGACGCGGTTCATTTCCTCGACCAGGCTGACGCCAAACCGGCTAAGGCCCGCGTCGGTGCGCTCGTTGCAGCCGTCGGCAACGGAATTGCGGATATTGTAGGCCATCAACATGTGGCGGACACCGAGCCGGTAATAGGCCTCGACCATGGCGACATCATTGACCACGGGATTGGTGCCCTGGAAATGGAAACTGACCGCCAGCTTGCCCTCGGATTTCGCGGCCAGAATATCGTCGGCAGTGTCGACAAGAGTGTAACGATCGGCGTTTGCCCGAAAGTAGGCGCGCTCCTTGGCGATTTTGTGGGCCGTCTCGCCGACGTCGTTCCAGTCTGCGGCCAGAGTGAGCGAAACGAAATTCACACCATTTGCTGCCATTCGCGGCAGTGTCCCGGTGCGCCGCGCCGGATCGCCGTAGTCGCGCCAGGGCAAGGTCATGTCGCAGATCACCGCATCGCGATGCAGGGCTGCCGCTCCGCTCTCGTTCATTGCGGGCGCCGAAAGCATCATGCGGACCCACCGCTTCGCGCTGGTGCCTGCCAGACCTCGCGGGCGACTCGAAGCCAGTTTTCCCCGAGGATTCCACGCACATCGGCTTCGGCATATCCCCTTCCGAGAAGTGTGTCGGTAATCTCAGGCATTTGCTCGGGCTGCACGTACTTGACCTCCTCCTGAGACTGGGCGGCAAAGCTCTCCGGCGGCGGCGTCCATGCGACCCGCGCATCGATTTCCGCCGCCAGGGCCTGCTGGTCGACGACGTAATCGAGTCCGAGTCCGACATGCCGGGCACCGACCAGTCCGACAAGATAGTCGATATGACGCACCAACGCCGATGTCGATGCATCCGGGTCATCAAGAAACAGGCTGACGCCGGCGACGCCGATTACGCCCCCACATTTCGCGCAGGCCTTGATTTGCTCGTCCCGAATGTTGCGGCCGTGATCGAACAGCGCCTTCGGATTCGAGTGGGAAAAGATCACCGGCGCCGTCGACACCTCAAACATTTCCATTGTTGTTCGATACCCGGTGTGACTGGCGTCGACAATCATGCCAACCCGGTTCATTTCCTTGATCAGGTTCTCGCCGAAGCGGCTCAATCCACCGTCACCCGGCTCGAACCAGCCGTCGCCGACAGCGTTCTTCGCGTTATAGGCCATCAACATATGGCGGACGCCCAACCGATAGAACACCTCGATCATGTCCAGGTCGTAGGCAACCGGGTTGGTGCCTTGGAAATGGAAGCTGAGCGCCAGCCTGCCGTCGCGCTTTGCGGTCAATACGTCATCGGCGCCCTCGACGAGCAGGTAACGTTCGGAATTGGCCCGGATATACGCGCGCGCGGCAGCGAGCGCCCGCATTGCGTCGGCGGTGTCGTGCCAGTCGAGCGCCATCGTCAGAGAGACGAGGTTGCAGCCGCTCGCGGCCATCCTGCTGAGGGGCGCAAATTTCTGCCCGGGCGATTCACCATTCATCGCCGGACATACCATGTCCCAAACGAGTGCGTCAGCGTGTAATTTTGCGGAGCGTTCCGAAACGTTCCAGTCGGAGTTTGACATCATTTCCTAGACTGGCTGAGTCGCGGCCAAACCGCAAGTTCCTGAAGCCGGGCGCAGTCGTCGTATCGACCCGCGAAGGCGCGGCGCTCCGGCATTCGAAACAATGAAAGCGTCTCACATCCACCAGTGGCCGGGAGGTCGCGGGCTACGCGCCGGCTGAATTTCTTACCGCTTCCACAAGAAGCTGGACATTGCGCAATCCATCGTTCCCGTTCGCCTCCGGATCCCTGGAGTGACGGATCGCCGCAACGAATTCGGCGATCTGACGGGCAAACATGTCCGTGCGGGCGAACGCCAACGGGACATCGTTGACCGTGATCTTTCCAAGTGCATGTCTGCCAATCGTTCCGTCGCAAACAATTCTGCCTTCGCTTCCATAAATCTCCATTCGGGTTTCGGAATCAAAGAGAACCGACGTGCAGAATTCCGCGGTCGCGTCCGATTGGAAACGAAGCGACACGACAGCCGTGTCGTCATGAGAACTGCCGGCGATGGATTGTCTCAGTACACACGCAATTTGCTCGATCTCGCCAGCAATCGGTGGCATCATCCACCGAACGAGATCCAGCAAATGGGTGCCCATCCCCGACAGGCTCCACCATCGGCTCGTATTCGCAGAGGCCCTCCAGTTGGATGCCGCATCCGGGAACCGAACCGTCCATTGGAGCCGCATGTGATGAGGCTCGCCGATTTCACCGGAACGCAGGGCTTCGCGGACCAGGCGGTGGCCTTCGTGCCAGCGCAGATTGTAACCCACGCCCAACCGGGTATTCGCCTCGCGGCACGCCGCGATCATCCTTCGGCACGAGTCGACATCAACGGACATGGGCTTTTCGACGAGTACATGCTTCCCGGCTCGCGCGGCCGTCAGGGTTTGTTCGGCATGCAGCATGTCGGGCGTGCAAATGATGACCGCATCGAGACCAGGATCAGAAAGGAATTCCCCCAGGTCCGTATGTGCGGGCCGGGGCGCGGCCGCCCGATGCCGTTCCGCGAATTTTGTAGCCCGGCTCGAATCCCGGCTTAGCACACTCCATAAGCGCGCGCCCTCGACCTTCCGCAAAGCCGGCGCATGCGCATCGAAAGCGATGCTCCCAAGACCAATTATCCCGAAATTCAAATCCATGCTGGTTCCGGTTCACTCGCATACAAACTTCAAATTGTCGCGGCAGCCCCTCGAGGTTCACACCCGCAGGAACGTGCTGAAAAAATCTTGGTCGGTTGGCGCGAACGGCAGCCCAGAAAGTTGTCAGCGATTGCTAAATGCAACGGCCGCCGTCAACTTCCAGCGCAACACCCGTCAGAAACTCCGCCTCATCGGATGCCAGATACAGCGTTGCGCTTGCGACATCATGCACAGTTCCGACGCGGCCCAATGGAACCACGGAAAGAAACTTCGCACGGTTCTCGGGGGTATCCCCGCCGAGAAAATGCTTCATCATCGGCGTATCCGACAACACCGGGCATATTGCGTTGACGCGTATTCGGTCCGGCCCGAGCTCGACGGCCATGGACTTCGATAGCAAAATCGCCGCGCCCTTGCTGCCGTTGTACCAGGTGAGGCCAGGCCTTGGCCGAAGCCCGGCGGTCGAAGCCATGTTGAGGATCACGCCGCCGCCGGAGGCGCGAAACAGGGGAACCGCAACCAGCGCGGAGAGGTAGATCGCCTTCACGTTTACCGCAAAAACGCGGTCGAACGTGGCTTCATCGACCTCCAGCATGGGCTGGTTCACGTGGGTATAGCCCGCGTTGTTGACCAGGATATCGAATTTTCCGAACCGTTCCGTCGCTGTCCCGATCATGGTTCGCACGTCATCGAGAACGGTTACGTCGGCGCGAACCGCCGCTGCGGATTCGCCAATTTCCTCTGCCCTGGCCGCGGCGCCCTCGCCATCGAGATCGGCGACGACGACCTTTCCGCCTTCGCTCGCGATTCGGCGGGAAATCTCCGCCCCGAACCCGGATGCGGCGCCCGTGACGACCGCGACCTTGTCTTCGAATCTCATGCGCTTTCCTCCTTCGTTTCGCCGCGCAAATCCTCCGCTCCGGCTGCGATGGGCGCCTGGCGCAGCCGCTTCCAGGCCCGCAGCACGGGAGCATAATCGGTGTCATCCAGCGCTTCCGAGCCGATCAGTCGAAGAGCCGAACATGCATCTTCTAACTCGGGATCGGCCAGTGCCTCCAGGAACGACTCGCGAACAATTCCGTCGTTCGCAGCAGGATAGTGCCGCGGCGTGACCAACGGCAGCCCCGGAGCCGAGGGAGTCATGCCCAGCATTCCGAGAGTGGTGGCTGCTGATCCCCCGGACGCCGTCGCAATCGCCCAGGTTACGCAATCGATGGAACAGATGTCAGCGCGCCCCTCCGCGACCAATCCCATGGAGCCGAGATGCGAGCCGCTCACCTTCGCCAAGCCGAAAAATGGCCGGGGTGCGCGGATCTTGTCCAAGGCCATGGAAAGCGCGGAATGACCGGAATGAGAGTGCCAGCCGTTGATCGCCGCAACCGAATTCCGAAACTCTCCGAGTTCCCTCCGGGCATCATCCCGCCGCACGGCGAGAATGCTTCGGTATCGGGAACCGGAACATCCCGGAGCGGAATAGCAGGGCGTGGCAACCAGACGGAGTTCTGCATGCAATTTCAGGACGTACGGGAGCCCGCACGCCTGCGTTACAAAGAGGCGCCGATCGCGCCAGGTTGATTCCGGCGAACTGCCGTGAGTCAGCTTCTCGGGGGCGGAAAGTCCCCGGGCGCGAATGGCCGCAGCCCATCGATCCCAAAGCCGGTCGTTCGCCCATCGAATGGCGGGCGAATCGTACATGCGTAATGCTGCGATCATGAATGTTCAGGCAGCCGGAGCAGGGCACAGCGCCAATGATCATGACCGGCGGCAACCTTCCCCTTTCGAGTCGCTCTTGCGTCCTGCGCGTGAAGTCCGGAAATGGAAATCGAACGATCTCCCACATGCATGGCTCAGCGAAGGCGAAAGACATGCGTCTCCGGCGGGAAACACACCCGGTCCGAACATGCCTGAAGGGTCAGCGAAACGGAAAGCGGGACTGCCGCGGGCGAAGGCCATTCGGCCTTGATTTCAAACGTGCCTTCAAAGAGCGCGAGAGGTCCGACCGTGAATCCAAGCTCACGTTCCACGCGATCCGGATACAGAACCCGCGCACCCTCCGGTCCCTCCGGAATGGTGAGTTCCGTCGCGATCAGGTCCGGGTGGTTCGGCACATCGGCATTGACGTGCCAGCCCTCATCGAGCGTAACGGATAGACGAAGGGTAGCTTCCTGCAGCGACGCGATAACGCGACCGTGACCGTGGGCAATGCTTCTTGAAGACTCGCTTTCACCGCTCTCCAGGAGAGCGGTGGCAACCAGCGCAGTGGTTTTCTGGAGCGGATGCTCGGACAAAGTGCCGGAAATCGCCCCCACCAAGGCCTCTGCCCGGTCGCGGTATTTCGGATTCTCCGAACGAATCGCAAGACGGCCGAGAAATTCGAGGGTGGCGGATTCGCCGGAGGGGGTAGCACCGTCATCGGCGACATAAATCGGACCCAATGGCCCGTTCTCCGAAGCCTCGCGATAGCGGCCGGAACCGTCCTCGAACCGCAGGAGGATCTGGGTAGCCAGGGATTCCGCTCGTTGCAGCCACTGGCCGTTCCGGGTTCCGTCGTGGAGCGCAAGGAAAGCCAACCCGAGGCAGGCATAATCGGAGAGGAACCCGTTCCCTTCGGCGCGGCCCTCCGCGTGAAAATGGGAAAGCCCACCTTCCTCTGTATGGAGCGCGCGCCAGATCGCTTCCGCGGCTTCCTGCGCAGTCGCAGTGTGCCGGGGCTCACCGAGGCGCAGTCCGCCTTCGGCGAAGGCGCGAATCATCATGCCGTTCCAGTCGGCCAGCACTTTCTCGTCCCTCCGTGGACGGAGACGCTGGTCCCGGGCTTGCAGGAGGCGGTCCAGAACCGGATCAAGGATCGCAAAATCGACCTTGGCATCCGGATTCAAATGCGCAACCGCACCGCATTCCAGGGTCGGACTCGCATGAAGGCCAAGCGTCTCGACGACCCGTGCTCCTGCCTCCGCGCCCGCGGCCATGCCGGCTGAATCCGGGGTCCAGGCGTAGAAGTACCCTTCTTCGCGATCGCCGGAAGGCGCAAGGCTGTCGGCATCCTCCGCCGAATAGAAAGCCCCGGCGGCCGGGCCGTCGAGGACGGTCATGTCCCTCCGCACATAGTCGAATGCCCGCTCCGCCGCCCGCCGAAAAGCAGGCTCGCCGGTTGCGGCATGTCCCTCGACAAAAGCGCGGGAGAGCAGCGCCTGGTTGTACAGCATCTTCTCGAAATGCGGCGTCCGCCAGTTCGTGTCCACGGTGTAGCGGTGAAACCCGCCGCCCACATGGTCGTGAATTCCGCCCGCCGCGATCGCCCGCAGCGTTCGCGTGGCGACGGCCAGTGCGGCGGGTTCTCCGGTGCGACGCCATTGGTCGAGGAGAAAGAGGAGATAGGTTTCCTGGGGGAATTGCATGGTTCGGCTGAAGCCGCCATCGAATTCGTTGTGACTGCGGCGGATTTGGGCGACGGCATTCCGATAGGTGTCTGCGCTCAGGGGAGAGGCGTTCTGGAGCCGCGCAGAAATTCCGGTAATCGTCGAGGACAACCTGGCGGCCTGCGCTTCGATCTGCTGGCGCCGCGGCGACTTCCATTCCGTCACGACGGAAGCAAGCAGGCGCAGGAATTGCGCCTTCGGAAAGTAGCTGCCCGCAAAGAAGGGGCGACCGTCCGCGAGCAGGAAAACGGAATTCGGCCATCCTCCATGTCCCGTCATCAACTGGGTTGCGAGCATGTAGATGTGATCGAGATCGGGGCGAGCTTCGCGGTCCAGCTTGATGGAGATGAAACCCGAATTCAGCGCGGCGGCGACTTCTTCATCGTCGAAACTCTCCTCTTCCATCACGTGGCACCAGTGGCAGGTGGCATAGCCGATGGAAAGAAAGACCGGTTTGTCTTCCTTCTGCGCCCTTTCGAAGGTCTCCGGCGACCATGCGCGCCAGTCGACGGGGTTATGGGCGTGCTGCAGGAGATAGGGTGAGGCTTCCAGGATCAGCCGGTTGGTGTAACGCGGCCCTCCATCCGGGAGCAGGAGGTGCGTATTCGGGCAATAGTTGGCGCCGCGCGCCCGCAACGCCGCATCAAGCGTTGCGGAGAGTTCGGGCGATCGCTCCAGGAACAGGTCGGCCGCCGCCTTTGGGGTCTCTGTGCTCAAGAGAGTGGCTCCGGTGAGGATGAGCCCGATCAGCGTCTGAAAGGGCCGGGAGGAAAACGCTAGCATTCCGGTTCAATCGTAACCTCTGCTCCGCCCCCGCGCACTTGGCGGGAAAACCCGAAGCCACTCCATTCAACGCAGCCCTTCAGTCGCGTCCGCCGGACAGGCGCTCGCAGAGGCGCTTAATTTCGCGGCTGACCTGGCCGGTCCACGAGGCCTCCCGTGAAACCCAGAGGCAAGTCTGGGACTCCAGGATGACTCCGTCCTGGAGAATTTTCAGCCGGTTCGCGCGCAGCGTCCGTCCACTGTCGACCACGTCGACAATCGCTTCAGCCAGTCCGGCAAGCGGGGCGGCCTCGGTCGGCCCCCGGCTCCGGACGAGTTCGTAATCCGCGCCGCACTGTTCGGCGAGAAACTGGCGCGCCAGGCGGCGGTAGCCCGTCGCAATTCGAAGCCTTCGGCCATGGGCGCGACGGAAGGCAAAAGCCGCATCGTCAAAATCGGCAATATCGTTGACGTCGATCCAGCATTCCGGAACGGCGACGGCAATACGCGCATGACCGAATCCAAGCGGCAAGGGCGCTTCGAGAATGGCTTCGGCGTCTGGCAGGAGTTCTTCCACCAGATCGATTCCGGTGATGCCGGCATGGGCTTCGCCCCGCGCGAGCAGTCCGGGAATGGCGGCGGCCTCGGCGAGCAGCAGGCGAGTTTGCGGCAATTCCGAGAGGCTGTACGCGTACCTGCGGTCCGTACCGGAATCGAGGACCGGGATTCCGGCCTCGGCGAAACAGGCATCCGTGAGCGGCCGTACCCGGCCCTTTGACGGATAGGCAAGTACGAGCGAGTTCATGCCGCGTTCTCCGAGGCCGTACGGCAGTAAAGAAGGCGTTCCGTCCATATGGCGGCGCCGACCGCCGGAATATCCGCGCCCAGCGCGCGAGGCAACGCATCGTACCGCCCGCCTCCCGCAACGGAAATCGCGTTGGACCCGTTTCCCCACCGAACCGTGAACACGAAGCCGTCGTAGTAGCCGAGTTCGCTTCCGAGGCGGACATCCAGTCGAAGCGCGTTGCTGTCGACAGCGAGATCCAGGAGCGCCGCCTGGCGGGCTTCAATCGTTCGGATCGCCGCCCGCAGTTTGCGGTTCTCGCCGCAACGTCCTTCCGACAATTGCTGCACGGCTTCCTTGTAAGGGGCGGAGATCGAAAGCAGTTCGTCGAGCAGGCGGGCGTCCTCCGCCGGCAACGACGGATCGTGCCGCTCGACCGCCAGCGCGCGAAGCCGTTCGGCAATTTCCAGTGGTTGCCGTCGGCCGACTTGCGGGATGCCTTCTTCGTCCAGAAGCGCGGACACCCGTTCCGCACCTTCGCTTTCGGGACATTCGCCAAACCGATCAAGCAGTTCCTCGCGTTCAGGCGGAGCGGGGCGGGTTTCTTCGCCGGTGAAACGCGCCAGCAAGGCGCGAAACCTCTCCGGATGTCCGACCCGTCGCCGCAATCTCTGGCGGCGATGATCCGGCATCGGAACCGTTTCCAGAATCGCCTCCCCGAGCATCGCGTCTCCAAGGACGACCTCCCTGTGCGGCAGGCCGGCTGCAGCAAGGGCATCAAGCGTGAGCTTCAGGGTTTCGACTTCTGCCGCCAGGGGGTCATCCCCGCCGAAAATCTCGATTCCGGCCTGATGTTCTTCGACGGGAGATTCTCCCCGACCGGGCGCCGGCGGCCGGAATACCGGTCCGGAATACACATATCGACCGTTTCCACCGCCGCTTTCGAGATGCATTCGGCATACCGGGACCGTGTAGTCCGGCACCAGGAAGAGTTCGCTGCCATAGGCGTCCGTCAATACGCAGGCGCGGGCGCGGATTTCCTCGCCATAATGCGCCAGCAGGTCGGCGGCCGGTTGCAGCAGGGCCGGCTGGACAGCCTCCCCGCCTCCCCGCGCAAGCGCCTCGACAACAGCCTCGCGCACCTGTTCGTGCGCCGCGAAGCCTGCCCCGGACCAGCCGGTCATGGCTTGGGTGAACCCTCGTCCGAGTTCTGGCGATCGAGAATTTGGCGCACGCATTCCACGAGACCTGATCGGGGCACCGTTTGTTGCGCCGGGTGTTGCTTCCAGGCAGCGTGCGTATCGAGGTCTTTCGCCAACCGGTCCCCAAGCAGGAGATCCTTGACCTGCACGGTGCCTGCCTCGCGCTCCATATCGCCTTCGATGACCACAACCGGGCTGCCACGGCGGTCCGCGTACCGCATCTGGCGGCGCATCCCGCCGGACCCGGCGTAGACTTCCGCGGCCATTCCCGCTCCCCGGAGTTCCGCGGCGGCGCGCTGATGCGCGAATTCGTCTCCCATGGACAAGACGACCACGGGCCCCCCCGCTCGTGCCCCGCTCGAATCTCGGACTGCATCCAGGGCGGAAATCAGCCGGTCCACGCCCAGCGAAACGCCCGTTGCCGGCACGTCTTCCCCGCCGAACCGCCGAATGAGGCGATCGTACCGTCCGCCGCCCGCAACAGATCCGAATTGACGGGCACGGCCGCTGGAATCGCGAATTTCAAACGTCAACTGGGCCTCGAAAACGGGGCCGGTGTAATAGGCCAGCCCCCGTACGATGGACGGGTCCACGCGCGCGGCGCCGGAGCCGCACGGAAACGCGTCCAGGACATCGAGAATCCGTTCGATCTCGTCCACGCCGATATTGCCGGTTTTGGAACTGCCCACCGTTTCGCGGAGCGCGCGAACGGTGGAAGCGGAGTCCGGTCCCCCGCCCGTTACGAATCCCAGCACCCGCGCGGCCTGCTCCTGGGAAAGGCCGGCACCCGGAGCGAAGTCTCCGGATTCATCCCTTCTGCCGCTGCCAAGAAGCGCCTGCACGCCCCACTGGCCCAGACGGTCGAGCTTGTCCACCGCCCGGAAGACCGACATGCGAGTCCGTTCGTCCTCTTCTCCTTCTCCGGCAAGTCCGGCCCTTTCCATCACGCCGTCGAGCACCTTGCGGTTGCTGATCCGGATTTCGTATCCGTCGCCGGGGAGCGCGAGCCCGACGAACACGGCAGCGAGGGTCGCGCACATTTCCGCGTCGGCGGCCCCAGCGGCGGCGCCGACCGTGTCCGCGTCGCACTGCCAGAATTCGCGGTACCGTCCCGGTCCAGGCTTCTCGTCGCGCCACACCGGACCGACCGCGTACCGGCGGAACGGAAAAACGAGTTCATTCCTGTGCTGGGCGACATGGCGCGCCAGGGGCGCCGTCATGTCATATCGAAGCGCCAGCGCGGAAGTGTCTTGATCCCGGAGCGCAAATACACCCCCTGTTCCGGCCGCGTCGTCGGGAAGGAACGCACCGATCGCATCCGAATATTCGAGCGCCGGCGTTTCAAGCGGGGCAAATCCGTGCATCCGGTAGACCTCTTCCACGACGCCAATCGCTTCGCGCCGGCGCACGATGGAATCACCGTCCAGATCGCGCAGGCCCTTGGGGAGGGCGGCAGGAACTGCTGTCGAATTGTCTGTGTTGGCCATGCTGGTTCGGTCCGGTCTGGTTGCGGGGTCGGAATGGCGCAGCCGGCGGGGCTGGCGCGGCTAAATCAAGTGAGACTTTACGGCGGCGCTGGCCTTGGCAAAGTCCATCTTTCCGGGATGGGCGGCCTTGAGCGCGGCAATCACGCGACCCATGTCGCGAATGCTCTTGGCGCCGGTTTCCTCGATGGCTTTCCGGATTGCTGCGGCCTGCTCGCTTTCGCTGAGTTGGCGGGGCAGGAATTCTTCGATGATGGTGATTTCCGTTCGCTCGCGCTCGGCAAGTTCCGGGCGTTCCCCTTTGTCATAGGCGGCAGCGGATTCGCGCCGTTGCCTGATCATGCGCATGAGCAACGTGGTGATGCCGGCATTGCTCAACTCGTCCGCTCCTTCTTCGCCGCGAAGCTGGATTTGCTTGTCCTTGATGGCGGCGATGACGAGGCGAAGAGTCGACCTGCGCACTGAATCCTTGCCCTTGGTAGCTTCCTTCATCGCAGCGGTGATCTGCTGGAGCAGCATGATGAGAAAAACCTCATGTGATGCGGACGCCTTGCCGCGCGCAAACTTGGAGTATAGGAGTGCGACGCCCCTCCAACAAGAATTCTTGCGCCGGAGCCTTGAACATGTCCGCACAAACCGCCGAGCCATCGGCCTGCATCGCCCTTGCGGACGGCACCGTGGCCTACGGTACGGGGTTCGGCGCGGAAGGTGTCGCCGTGGGGGAACTCTGTTTCAATACCGCAATGACGGGCTACCAGGAAATCCTGACGGATCCTTCCTATTCGGGACAGATCGTCCTCTTTACCTTTCCTCATGTCGGCAACGTCGGAGTCAATCCCGAAGACAATGAAGCACCGGATCCGGTGGCGGCGGGCCTGGTCGTGCGCGAGCGTCCGACCCAGCCTTCGAACTGGCGAAGCCGGGAGTCGCTGGATGGCTGGCTGCGCAGGTACGGATGCGTAGGAATTTCTGGCGTCGATACGCGGCGCCTGACGCGCCGAATCCGGGACGAGGGAATGCCGCATGCGGCAATCGGACACGACACGCGGAGTACGCCGAGCGCAGAATCCCTGATTGAGCAAGCGCGGGCGTTCGCAGGTCTTGAAGGCGCGGACCTTGCCCGAACGGTAACCCGCGAGGATTCGAAGAGCTGGGGTGACCAGGGGCGTTGGTCATGGCCGGCAGGGTTCGACTCTGCACTGGTTCGAAAGCATCGTGTGGTCGCCCTGGATTACGGCGCGAAGCGCAATATTCTGCGCTGCCTCGCGGCGGCGGGCTGCGAGAGCGTGGAAGTGCCGGCGGAGTCCACCGCCGAAGAGATTCTCGCCAGGCAACCGGATGGCCTCTTTCTTTCGAACGGGCCCGGAGACCCCGCAGCGACCGGAGAATACGCGGTGCCAATGATCCAGAAGGTGCTGGAGAGAGGGATTCCGGTGTTCGGGATTTGCCTCGGGCACCAGATGCTGGCGCGGGCGCTTGGCGCTCGAACGGTGAAGATGCGGCATGGCCATCACGGCGCCAATCATCCGGTCAAGGATCTGGCGACCGGCCAGGTTTCCATCGTTTCCATGAACCACGGATTTGCGGTGGACCGGAACACCCTCCCCGCGGAGGTGGAGGAAACGCACGTTTCTTTGTTCGACGAATCCAACTGCGGGATTCGCTCGAAGACCCGGCCCGCTTTCTCGGTGCAGTTTCACCCGGAAGCCAGCCCCGGTCCGCAGGACAGTTTCGGGTTGTTTGACTGGTTCGCCGCATCAATGGATGAAGCAAAGCGCTCTTCGTGAAAGGAGGGGGGGTGGCAAGTCTCGTAAGGGTGGAAGAGCCGCGGCCCGGTGTCGCACATGCGATCATGTGTCGTGGAAACAAGAGGAACGCACTGTCTAACGCTCTGAAAGCCGCGCTGATTGAGGTTGCGAAGGACCTCGGACGCCGCACGGAAATCGGTGCAGTGGTGCTGTCCGGAGAAGGCGAGCACTTTTGCTCGGGCAATGACATCGTCGAGGAGGGCGCGTTTGGCGAGGGACTGATTCCTGCGGAGGCGCGGCAAGCGCTGCGCGTGGGTCCGGCTCTAACGGATTCACTTGCGCTCATGCCCCAGCTCACCATCGCGGCGGTGCGGGGCGGCGCCATCGGCGGCGGTGTTGCGCTGGCGCTTGCCTGCGATTTCCGGGTCTTCTCGGCTTGCGCCTGGCTTCATACTCCCGAAGTGGAACTCGGGCTGCCCCTGGGCTGGAACACGTTGCCGCGCCTTGTGGCGCTGGCGGGACCAGCGCGCGCAAAACGGATTGCCGCGCTTTCGGAGCGAATCGACGCGGAGAAAGCCCTCGCCTGGGGACTGTGCGAGGAGATCGCCGAAGATCCGGTGGAAACGGCGCTCGCCTTGGGCGAGGGTATCGCGAAGTTGCCGCGGGTCAGCCAGCATATCGTCAAGGAGAACATCAATCGTCTGGCGTGTCCCCGATTGGACGGCGATCTCGAAGTCGATCAGGTTCTCTTCGCGCGCGACGATCCGGATGGATTGCGAAGGAGACAAGCAACAGTTTCGCGGCTGATGGACAAGAAGCGGTCGTGAACGGAAAGACGGCGTTTCGCGTTCTGCGAACCGTCGCGATCGGAGCTGTCGGCGGAGTGGCTGCCGATCTTGTCGGCATCCCGCTCCCATATCTCTTTGGCGCCCTGGCCGTTACGGCGGCGCTGAATTTCGCCGGGGTCGAGCCAACCCAGCCGCCACGGTCGGTGCGCATCGGAACGCGTGTCGTGATCGGCGTGTTGGTTGGCAGTTCGGTCGAACCGGAATTCTTCACCAGGCTAACCGAAATTGGCGCCAGCGCCGTGCTGGTTCCCGTGCAAGTCGTGGGCGTCACGCTGGCCAGCGCCTTTTTCCTGCGGCGGCTTTCCGACATGTCTTTCGGGGAGTGCCTGATCTGCGGGCTTCCGGGTGGAATCTTCACGATCGTGGCGGCCGTGGAGAGCGCGGGCCATAACGTTCAGCGGGTCGGACTCCTGCATACGATCCGCGTTGCATTCGTCGTGATGGTGATTCCTCCAGTGCTCATTTGGGGAATCGCGCCAGAATCTTCGGGCCCCACGATAATGCTCCGCTTGGCCGAGATCCCGATGCTGGAAATCGGAACGTTCGTGCTGCTTGCAATTGTCGGCACCGGACTCGCGAGGATCCTGCGCTTTCCGGGAGCGGACGTAATGCTTCCCATGTTCTTGGCCTTTGCCGCGCAATTTGCCGGTGCGGGCAATACGAGGCCGCCCGCGGAACTCGTGCTGCTGGCGCAACTCATCCTGGGGGTGGGGATTGGCGCGGGCTTTCGCGGCGGAACGGCGAAGATGTTCGGGCACTGGATTCTACTTGGCGTCGGGGTGACCGCGATCAGCATGGCCGGGACGGTGCTCTCGGCCTGGATACTGCAGCTGGCCGTCGGACTGCCATGGTCCTTCGGGCTTCTTGCATTTGCTCCGGGCGGACTGCCGGAAATGAGCGTTGCGGCGCTGGCGCTGGGCATGGATGTCGGGTTTGTCGCATCGATCCAAATCTGGCGGGTGCTGCTCATATTCTCGGTGTTTCCACTGTTGCTCCGAAAGATGGGGCGCGACGAAGAACGCATGAAAGATTTCCCGACAAAATGACAGGGGTTTCGTGGCCATTGCGCTTGTCACTATGAAAGGGACATATGGGTCTGAATTGGCTGCTTGCTTGCCGGCTTCCTCCAATGCGGCAGTGGCGCCATGCCCGTTTCGGTCCTCGCGGAATTGCTTGACAGGTTGACGAAAAGAGATGTTTTTGCAGGTTCGCCGAGTGATCGGCGCTTCCACAGGAATTCTTTCGCGGTCCTTGGAACCGGTGAGTGAGAGGCTCTATCCATTGGGCCTCTATCCCATCGAAGGGCGGGCGCAGATATCGTGAATTTCCGACCTGCATTCTGGTTTTGCACGACAAGGGAATCGGCAAGCATGAGCGATCGATTCCTGCCTGGCGTTCCTGGCGAGGAAATTGAAAGGATCTTCAACAATGCGCCGGGAAATGAAATTGAAAGGGCCAAATTCGATAGCCCGGAGTCCTCCGCTGCCTTGGCCGCCAACACCTTCGGTTTTTTCCTCAACCGTCCGCAGGACTTGCCGACTCTCCCGAATTGCGGTCATTTGGCATGGCCCGTCCATTCATTGTCGCTCGAAGCAGAGGTCCGTTTTCCTTGGCATGGCGGGCGCCATCCTGTACTGGATTATCCGGTCGTAACGCCATCCACGCTCATCGGAATCGAATCCAAACGGTTCGAACCGTTTCGGAATTAGAATCGTGTCTCCTTCTCCCCGGCGTATTGGAAACCGGTGTGGGGTGATCGCATGAAGCGCTATGAGGGAAGTCGAGATGAACTGAAGAGCACCGGCAGCTTGCACGCCTTCCTTGATGCGGCGCAGCTTGTCAAGCACGCCTTTGCCCTACGATCAGAGGTCGCCGGTGCAGGCTTGCATCGGGGTTTGGCGCCCATTCTCCTTTACGTATATGCGGAGCCGGAGTATTGGCCGAGAGACAGAAAACCGGTTGATGAAGATGCAAAGCGCAAGCATGAGGAAAAAATCAGGCGCTTCGCAAACAACGTGAAGGGGGATGAAGTGACGTTCGTTTTCAGTTCATACCGGCAACTGCTGAAAACTTGGAGTCGTGATTGCAACAGCGAAATTCGCGCTCATGTCGACGCCTTGATCCGGCGCTTCTCACCCTGATTGCCGTTGGCCATGCAGCGAGAGACGACAGATCTACGACACGGAAACATGACGAGACACTTGTGATTGCCTTCAGGTCTTGATCGAATGCTTGCAGGCGACCTGTATGGAAGCAAGTATCTTGCTTCAGGATGACTTGTTTTGGTGATCGGCATCAATTGCCTTCAACAAGTCCGAAATGTTGTTACAATTCCTGCAAAATGTCGGCTTGGCGAACTTCAAGCGCCGGGCCATGGTCTTGATCGCTTCTTCATTGTTATCCATAAGAACTGTGGAGCGTCCCGCGCGCACGGCAGCCTCTCCAGTGGTTCCGCTTCCCGCAAAGAAATCCAGGACTCTATCACCGGGATTGGAGTGAACCCGTATGATCCTGTTCAAGATCGCCAGAGGTTTCTGCGTCGGATACCCGGTCTTTTCCTTGCCAGTTGTGTTCACGATTGTGTTCCACCATGTATCGGTGGGTGTTTTCCCTCTTGCCGCTTTTTCTGGCCCAACAAGATTTGGCGCCATATAGGGTATCCGATCAATATCATCGAACCTGTAAGTATAGTTGTCAGGGTCTCTAGCATACCAGAGAATGTTATCGTGCTTTGGGGACCAACGTCGCTTCGACCGTGCCCCATAGTCATAACTCCATATGATCTCGTTTATGAACGACGAACGACCGAATATGCTGTCCAACAGAATTTTGCAGTAATGAACTTCCCGGTAATCAATATGCAGGAAGAAAGAGCCGTTTGGAGATAACAACCGATAAGCTTCTCGCAAACGAGGTTCCATGAATTCCAAGTAGTCATCAAAAACATCGCTGAACGAGGAAGAACCAAGGCAAGTTGTGCTGTACCTTCTCCCTTGATAACCCGTGCGGTCTCCATTTTCATTCCGGGCCGTTTTTAATCGTGTTCTAGATTGTACTTTGCCGGTATTGAACGGCGGGTCAATGTATATCAAGTCGAAGCTCTGATCTTCATAGCCGCGAAGAATATCGAGATTATCCCCGAAATGAATTTCAAGATCGGGGCATTCAACCAATTCGGTCGGAATTGTCCCGGAAAGTTTGGGTTGCGACAGAGTTTTGGCAACCATCTCTGGAGTCTCATTCCTACAAGCATGTCTCATGATACTCTACCGCATACTGTAGCGTGGAGGATGTCACGGCACATCAAGCGCCTACCGGTCAGACCAGAAGTCACATTGAGCATCCGGTAGCGGGCTGATTGTCGCGGAAGCCCTGACGTCCTGCGTGGAGACGCGGCCATATCGGCTACATGATCACGGACGCAAGATTGCGTGTCTCATCGTCCGTTTGCTGCACTGTTCCAGCTCGGACCGTCTTCATCTCACGGTCTCCATCTAGCCGGCCCGTTTGGCGCATTGCGTCTGCCGCGGACTCTGTACCCGCCAGCCACACCCATCCCGTCGAATGGCTTGTTGCCTTTCCGTGATCAAGCTTCACGGTAGCGGTTGAGCATGAATCATGCAATTCTTGCGGAACGCCGATGTCTCGATGCAGGTTCATGCAAGACACGTCTTTACGCCGGGACGTGTCAAGTTGGATGGCGGACGCCCGCTTGCGAAAGGGAATCCTTGAGCGCTCCAGTGCTTTACCCGTTCTTGCGGAGTAGAGACGGTGACAATCACGGCATCTGCAATGCAAGGGATTGCCGTACGATTGCTCTGGCGCTCGGCGCATGCATCCTTCCTGGTTCGTGGCGAAGGGCAGGACGCGGACGATTGCACAGCTCAATCGCTCTTGAAGGCCCGCGAAAAATAATGTGAACGCGCAGGATATTTGCCGGGCGTTTGGAATCCAACTCCGGCCGCGATGGCAACCCCTGCTTTGACCGGTTTGACTACGGGACTGCTAGAAATATCGAGTCAGCGACACGTAGCCGGTGACGCCAGGCGTTGTGTTCTCTGAGTCGGGAGGCACGAATTGCTTCGGAATGCGGTCGCCCAAACCGAGATACACCCCACCCACGACCGTTACGTCATTGCTGAGAGAATAAGTAAGACCGGGAGAAAGAATGGCGCTGCTGTTGTTCAGGTTCCATAGCGCCAGTGCGGAAACATTCCACAACGGGTGAATCTGGTAAGCCGCCTGGATGGCGAATTCGTCCCGGCCGAGCGCCTGAATTTCTCCCCGGAGGAACTCGTCGGAGGTCAGTATCCGCCGATAGTCCGCCGGTTGGGCTGCGCCGCGATCGTCCCGCTGATACTCCAGGACAATCCTCAGATCGCGGTCAAACACTTGCATCGAGCGGTCGACACTGATCGCGACACGCCCGCCAAACGAACCGCCGTAATCGCGAGAGATTCCTTCGAAGCGTACGCCCCATTCTCCAACAGAGCCTGCAGCTCCGAGGGCCGCGGCAGCATGGCTGTAGAGCTGGCCGCCCCAGGCGGAGACCTCCCAGTCGTTCCAGGTGGTGAGTCCACGTGCCAGCGCCGTGAGTTCCTGCCGTCCGCCAAACCGGCTCGGACGGATCACGACGTCGAGTTCGCTGAGCGGGCCAGGGTAGTTTCGCAAACGAACCGCGTCGATTCCTCTTCGGAATTCCCGAAATACATCGGCCGGTCCGAAGGGCACGAACGGGTCCGCCGGGGTAAGGAAAAACGTGGTGCCCCAGGAAATCGCCTGGCGCCCGAGGCTGAGTTCCGAAGAATTCGACGGAGCCCAGGACAAAAAGAGGCGGTCCACTCGATGTTGTGCGAAGAACTGCTCATCACGGGCAATGTTCGACTGCAAATCCAGCCAGTCCGAGCTTTCTTCGCTCCTTCCAATTCCGCTGGCAATCGCGGCCTCGGCAACTCCGCCCTGAAAGAATGCCGCAGCCAGCTCGTAGGCGGCGGAAACGGAAACTTCCCCGAACTTTGGTTCCGCGGCGATGCGCAGTCGATTGAAGAGGGCGGCGTCGGTATCGGAGTAGGAGCGGGTGGTTGAGAGGACTGGCACGGTTTGCAGGTAACCGGAAATTCCGTAGGGCTGCCCTGCCGCCTGGGGCGACGCGAAAGCGATTGACAAGGCGGCGAGCAATCCGCTGCCGCGAAGCCTGAATTTCACGCGCGGGTCTCGTCGGATTCGATGCTGCCGTCCACCATCTGCACGAGCCGTCTCGATCGTTCCATAACCCTCCCGTCGTGGGTTGCGAACACAAAAGTCACGCCAAGTTGTCGGTTGAGTTCTTCCATGACTTCAAGCAGCGCTTCGCTCGCCGTGGAATCAAGGTTCGCAGTTGGCTCGTCCGCAAGCACCAGCGCGGGCTTGCTGACCACCGCACGGACAACGGCAACCCGTTGCTGCTGGCCGCCGGAGAGTTTTCCGGGACGGCGATTCTCAAGCCCGTTCATGCCGGTTCGCTCGAACAGATTGCGGACCCGGGCCTGGCGCTCCTGGCGGTCAATGCCCTGAAGCAACATTGGGAACTCCGCATTTTCCATGGCGGAAAGAACCGGCAGGAGATTGTACGCCTGGAATACGAACCCGACCTCGTTCAGCCGGTGGCGTGCGAGTTCCTGGTTGGACATCTCGCTCACCTCACGCCCGGCGACCCAGACCTGGCCCTGCGAGGGCCGCGTCAGTCCGCCGATCAAATTGAGAAGGGTGGTCTTGCCTGAACCGGAGGGTCCTGCCAGTGCGGTAAATTCACCGCGTTCCACGGTCAGGTTCACCCCACGAATCGCGTGAACTTCCTCGGCTTCCTGCTTGAAGGTCTTCCATACCTTTTCCGTGCGGACGGCGGGGTGTTGAGAATTCTGCATGGACTTCATCCAGTAATTCGATCGGGACTATCGATCGAATTTCATGACTTCGGTGACATCGATCTTGGCGGCCCGGAAAGCGGGATAGATCGACGCAACCGCTCCAACGATCACGATGAACAGAACGCACTCGAGGACTCGGTGGGCCCGGAATACCGGTACGATAATCGGATCAACGGCAACGCCGGAAACGGTCATATCTTCCATCATGTGGGACATGTCGATCCCGTCCCCGATGAAGTACCAGGTTCCAAACAGCCCGAGGCTCGCGCCAAGAGCCCCGCTGATTACCGTCAGCATGAGCCCTTCAACCAGAACGATGACGCTTGTCTGACCCGGCGTGAGCCCTAGCGCCTGCAGTACGCCGAATTCGCGGTGGCGGTGCAGGACCGACATCAGCACGGTGTTCATGATTCCAAATGCGATGATGGTGAAGATGAGCAGGTTCGTGACATATCGGCCAAAGTCATCAATGGCGATCGCAGATGCCAGCGAAGGGTGCGCTTCACGCCATTCCAGCACACTCGCGTTGCCCTGGTCGACGGGTTCTTGGAGCGCGTCCCGCAATCTCGTGGCGACACGTCTTGCAATTTTGCTGTCCGTCAGCACGAAGCCGACGTTTGTCACATCTTCATTCGATCCAAGCCATTCACCGGCGGTTTCGAGCGGGATGTGGATCATCGACTGATCGATTTCGGGAACGCCGCTCTTGAAGGTGCCGACGACGCGAAACAATTGTCCCGCAATTTCCCGTTCGGTGTCTTGGGCCTGAACGACGAACCGGGAACCCAACCGAAGATCAAGGCTGGAGGCAAGCCCTACGCCGATATAGGCGTGGAGCCTGTCGCCGTGCTCAAGATATCTGCCGTCAACGGTTTTCTCGTCGACCGTGCTGAACCCGGATTCGGCGTTCGGGTCGACCGCTACCACCCGCACTGGCCGTGCGCCGGAAGCCGAACTGGCAAGCCCATTGATGCTGAGTCTTGCCGAAGCGGCAATTACGTGAGGAGCAATTTCTGGAGATTCTATCGCGCGAATGGAAGCGTGCCTGATTTCAGAAGGCAAACGATCCTCGATTTTTTGGGTCGACCGGAATTCCGGCTTCTCGACTGACACATGACCGGAACCGAGTCGCACGCCGGACGTGATCCACAATTCCTGGCCGCCGTCGCTCAAGCTGAACGTAAGCATGAGGAGCGCACCACCAAGAACCATGGCGGATGCGGTCAGGACGGTGCGCCGGAGGTTGCGGCGGAGATTGCGCGTGGCAAGGCCGACCAGGACGCGAAGAAGCGCTGGACGCCGTCTCATTGCGTTCGCGAGTGCCAAATCAGAGGTCCGAAAGCGTGTCTGCCGGCGGAATTCGCGCAGCGCGGACCGCCGGATAGAGACCGGCGACAACCGCGGTGAAGAGCAGGGCAACCGCGGCGCCGAGCCAGGTCGGAAAATCGTAGGCGATGCGAAGGCTCGGGGTCAGCAGTACGCCTCCGATCGACGTATTGCCGTAGAGCCAATCGAGATTGGGAGGGGAGTTGTGCCACCAGATCATCAGGGGAAACGTGACGGCGGAACCGAGCAACAGGCTGATGACGCCGATAGCGAAGGATTCCGAAAGCACGATTCCGACAATTGATCGAGGCGTCGCTCCGATCGCGAGCATGACCGCGAACTCGCGGCGGCGCTCGAACGTAGACATCAGCATGGTATTGGCGATGCCAAAAATGGCGATGGTGAAAACGATCACAATAATGATCCAGTGCATGCTCTGAACCAGCGCGGCATATTCGGCGACGACGGGATTGAGTTCATTCCAGGGCGCGACCGTGACCGGACGGTTCGTGCCCGCAATCGCTCCGGTCAGGGCAGCAGCGGTCTCAGCAGCCGTTTTCGGACTTGCAGTTGCGACGGCGATCTCATGAATTCGTCTCGGGCTCAGCACAACCAACTCCTGAAGGTCGCGAATTGGCATCACCGCAAACGCAGAGTCGAACTCGGCCATGCCCGTCCGAAAAATTCCCGCGACCGTGTACAGGTCGTTGGCCATCGAACCGTCCGCGCCGGGAGCCACAATCACAAGTTCGTCCCCAACGCCAACGACGAGTTGGCGCGCCATTTCCTCTCCGATGACAAGCTCGTACTGCCCCGGATTCGGCAACCTGCCGTGAATTAGCGGATCCAGAAACCGGCTTACCGAGATTTCACGCTCGGGATCTACACCGATCAACATGCCGGCGGAGGTCGATTCGCCTGAACTAATGAGCCCACCGGCATAGACTCTTGGCGCGGAGGCCACCACGGAACGCTCGGCGTCTATGGTGTTCAGGAATGCATCGACTTCGATACCGTCCCGGCCGCCAATCGTGTCGTAGAGGCTTTTCTCGGGACGGTACTCCGAATCGTGAATTTCGATCTGTCCACTGATCAGGGAGGTTACATTCTCGATCAACTCGTCCGTGAGTCCGCCGGACCAGCCCACCATGAACACCACCGCGAAGAAGCCGGCAGCCAAGCCGGCGGCAGTAATCACCGTGCGTTTCGAATTACGGCCGAGATTGCGCCAGCCGACGCGCAGCAATGATTGGGAAGGTCGCAAGGTATGGCTACCCGCGTTTCTTCAGGTTGCGGAGGGAAAAGAAGGACTCGTCAATGTCAATGTCGAATTGAAGTTCCTCGTAACGAACGGTCGTGCTTTCATCGGGCTTGTCCGCTGGAAACATGTGCATTTCGCCTGGCAGCAGGCGGCCACCAAATTCACGGAAATTGCTGTACTCCATGGTACGCGCCAGTTCACCGTCTTCATCGTAGTATTTCGCCCATAGCGGCATGAAGTCTTCCTGCCGGATCCTGAATTCAATGTGTCCCCACACAACGGCCGCCTCGGGCTTTGGCGTCAGAACGAATTCCCAAACATCAACCCCTTCGGAATCTGCGCCCTCAAAACCAGCGGCGATGTCGTAGTCTTCGACCAATTGACTGCGCTTCACAAGGTCGTCATTCGAAAAATGCGATCCCATCCAGGATCCGCCCATCATGGCCGCCGGGATCTTGATCGTTCGCGCAACTTTCGGGAGGTAGTTCCAGATGTTTTTCTCCGCCATGAGCGTTGCGGTTCCGGCTTCCTTCTTCGGCGCGCGAATGCGGACGAGGGAATATTCGGTGCCG
The DNA here is from genome assembly GCA_965219495.1 of Rhodobacterales bacterium. Lineage (GTDB taxonomy): Bacteria > Pseudomonadota > Alphaproteobacteria > Rhodobacterales > CAZPXZ01 > CAZPXZ01. The sequence continues at coordinate 2,672,680 of OZ244777.1, read as the reverse complement.
AGCGACCACATCTCCATGGTCATCTGCCGTTCCCAGTGCTCGGTCATGACCTCCATTGTCGCGACGCCATGGCTTGAGTCGCCGCGGAGAATTCGATCCACATGATCGATGATGGAACTGGGATCCGTTTGCGCGGAGGCGGAAGATGCCAACAGGAGGCCGACGAAGACCGCCAGAATCGAACAGCGGGGCATATGTCTTTTCATTGGATTCCCGAACGTCTGGATGGCAGGAGAATAATGAGAGAAGCATATCAGGCGCCACCGTTCCAGTCTGCAATGCGCGTGCGAAGTGAATCGTTTCGTGAAGCGTGTACGCTATGGCGATTTCTCTTGTTCCGAACTCGTTTCATGAACCGGCCTCGGAGTGGCCGGCGACACCGCCCGGACACTCTCCGGTAATTGCGGCACGCTTTGTCCGTGCCGAACAGACGTACTTTTGCGAAAGAAGAGTAGATTCCGGAGGCGCAAATCCATTTTGTCGGGAGCCAGGACGGGCTCACTTTGCCGATGGTACGGTACCAGAGGCTACCCGGTGTCGAGGGGCGGAATACCCTCCGTCAAACAATTCGTCTGCTCCTAGCGTTTGCTAAACGCGTGATCGAGTTGACCATCCATTTGAAGGCCAGATTCGCTCATGCCGATACGTCCGCTTTCCGCAAATCTCGTCCAGTCAACGAAGATGACTTTCGCGCCTGATCCTTGAACGAGGCAGCATCGTCATTCAAAATTGTTGCTGGTGCTTCGGGTTTTCCGTGCGCGGGCCCATCCATCTGTTGCGCAACTGCCTGGATACGTTGGCAAACGACGGTCTCTCGTCACCAGCCACCTAGCAAATGTTCGAGACTGCTCTCAGAGCTTCCACTTTCGCAGCCCCCGCGACAGGCTGCGGTGCGAAGCGCGCCGCACCCGGTTGCTGAGCAATGCGCCAGATCCCCGATGTCGCACGAAAGAGGGCGAGCCAAGACAAAATTCGGAATAGTGCACGCATGAAAGTCCTCCTGCAGGCCGCCGGCTTGGTGCAGCACACCGGAACAGAAGCACCCTACGCCAACGCCAACCCAACGGGTCGAGTTACGGACCTCTTGTGTGCATTCTTGCATGACCTGATGCCTTCCGGCAACCAGCCCGCAACGTCACGCCCGCAATCCGGAATGTCCGGCGCAGGGCCTACCGTATCTTTCCAGTAGTCTTTCATAATTGGGATGGAACGGAAACAGTTGCCAGAATTGTACGTCAAGACTTCGCTCGGACGGGCTTCCCGGTTGGCTTCCCGAAGTGAGATTTCTTGGCGCCGCCAACCCTTGACGGACAATTCAGGCGGCGAGAAGCTGTTGTTTCAGCAGGAGTTCCCAGCTGGCCAGAACGACCAAGGCCAAAATCGTAATTCCCGTTCGAAACTGGCGGCGGGATACAGGATCACGTTGGGGTTTATAAACATAACTTGACATGACGCTGTTCTGCGGCGAGCGGCGCCACTGCCCCGCTTGCTCCGGAGAATGATCGGTTCCCCGCTCCTGCCGCCGCAACGGGAAGCGGGATCACCCCGCCATTCCCCACCCGTGAACGGGCCAAAGCCCGCTGCAGGATATTCCTTGCCGCATTGACATCGCGGTCCAGCACCAGCCCGCAGGCCGGACAGGCGTGGACCCGAACAGCCAGACTCTTCGGCGCCTCGGCGCCGCATCCCGAGCAGGCCTGGCTGGTTCCATGCGGCGCGACTTCCACTACCTGAAGGCCGGCGCTTGCAGCCTTTTCCTTCAAGAGCGTGAAAAACGTTCCCCATCCCTGCTCGGAGATCGCCCGGTTCAGCCCCGCCTTGGCCCGCACATTGCGTCCGGGTTCCGCCGCGGTCCCCTTCGCCGAGCGCAATAGGTTGGCGATCCGCAAGTCTTCGATCGCGAAAAAATCGTAGGCCCGGCTGAGCGCCGACACCGTCCGGTGCAGGGCTTGCCGGTTGGCGTCCGAGATCCGCCGCCACTCCCGCGCCAGCGACCCCACTTTCTTCCGCCGGTTGCCGGACCCTGGCGCCGCGCCTTTCAAGGATCCGTACTTGTATCAGCCATGTGATTCATCTATATGGAGGGTATGCAGGTTGGTCTTCATCAGTTTCGTTCCACCACCATCGAGTGGCTGAAGGGTGCGCTCCGGGAACAGGGTATCACGCGGAATGTTCTGACGCGTTCGTTATGCCAGCATGAAGACTGGCGCAATCGCTGCGGGCAGCTGTGCGTTTCGGCGGCGGCGAAGGCGTTGCCGGTTCTTGCGTCGAAGCTTGGGCTGGCTTTGCCGGCGGCGCGGTCGGCGCCGAATTTCGAGGCGGACGCGCGGCGGCCGGCGCCTTCGACGGATTTCCCGGACCTTGCGCTTCAGTGTTCGTTGCGGGCTTGTGGCGAGCTGACGCTGGAGCCGTTGGGCGGAGATGCGGACCGTCGGCGGTGGGAGTCGATGATGGAGACGCATCATCCGCAGGGCTGGGCGCGGGCTCCGGGCGGTCAGTTGCGGTATTGGATCCGGTCGGCGACGCATGGCTGCCTCGGCGGCATCGGGTTTTCGTCGGCGGGCTGGCATCAGCAGGCGCGCGACGCCTTCATCGGCTGGTCGCCGGATGCGCGAGCCGCCAACCTGCCGCGGGTGGTCTGCAATCACCGGTTCCTGATTCTTCCGGGGGTGCGGGTGCACGGCCTCGCTTCCCGGGTGTTGCGGATGGCGAGCGATCGGTTGGCCGAAGACTGGCAAGCGGCGTACGCGGTGCGGCCGGTGATGGCCTTCACCTATATCAGCCCCGGCTATTCCGGTCGTTGTTATCGGGCAGCGCGGTGGCGCTGCTGTCCGCAGCGCACCGAGGGACGGCGGCCGGATTGCGCCGGCGGCGCGCCGGGGGTAAGACGAAGCGTCTGGATGAAGCCGCTGTCGGCCGGCTGGCGCGAAGCGTTGCGCCGGGCGCCGAAGCGGGCGATCGGCACGGCTCCTTCCCTGTACCTGGACGCAGACACGGATTGGGCCTGCCGGGAGTATGGCCGCAGCACCCATACCGATGGCCGGATTCGGGACCGGATTGTGCGCATGGGCCGGGCGTGGCTGCGGCATCTCGGCGAGTCGCTTCCGGTGATCTTTCCGGCCCGGGCGGAGCAGAAGGCGGCCTATCGCTTGCTGTCGAACGAGAAGGTGAGCATGGAACACATCCTGGAGCCGCACCGGGAGATGCTGGTCGAGCGTTGCCGGCTGGAACCGACGGTTCTTGCCATCCAGGACACCACCACGCTCAATTATGACGGGCTGGAGGCGACTGGCGGCCTTGACGGGCTGGGCGGCGGCGGCAAGGGAGCCTCCGGCATTCTCGCCCATACCGGACTTGCGGTCACCCTGGCCGGACGCCCGTTGGGCCTGTTTGAATTGAACGCGGCGTTCCGCAGCGGCAAGACCGCCGACGGCATGGAACCGGGTCCGGAAGTCAACGACAAGGAGAGCGCCCGCTGGTTGCGCGGCCTCGACCGGGCCCAGGAACTGGCCGCCGCCTGCCCCGGAACGCGGGTGGTCAATATCTGCGATCGAGAGGGTGATTTTTGGGAACTGCTATGCAAGGCGGCATCCGACGGCGCCAGGCTGCTGGTGCGCGCCAGCCGTTCGGCGCAACGGCAGGTGGTCCTGGAAGACGGCCAGAAAGCGGATCTGTGGGAGCACCTCGCCGGGCAGCCGCGATTGGCGACGCAGACGCTGGAACTGGCCGCTTGCGGTGGCAAGCGCACCCGCAAAAAGCGCACAGTGCACATCGACATCCGCGCCACCGAAGTGAGGCTGGCGGCGCCGCAGGCCGCCGCAGGCCAGCCGCCGGTCCGCATGCTCGCGGTGTCGGCAACCGAAACGCCCAACAGGAAGAACGCCCTGCACTGGCTGTTGCTCACCACCGAAGGCCTCGACAGCGCCGGCGCCGAAAGCCGCCCCGAAGCGGAGGCCGCCGGGGTTGGCAATCTTGTGGAGACCGCGAAGACCGCCATCCGCTGGTATGTGCTGCGATGGACCATCGAGCTTTTCTTCAAGGCGTTGAAGACCGGCACCCGCATCGAGGATCGCCGGCTCGACCATGCCGACGACCTGCGCAAGTGTCTCGTCTTCGACGCCATCACCGCCTGCCATGTCTTCGATCTCGAACGCATGGCCCGCGACAAGCCCGACACCCCGGCCGACGAAGTCGTCAGCCAGGAGGAAATCGACGTCTTGTATGCCCTGCTCAAGGCGCAGGGCGGCCCCCGGGCGCGAGCGCCGCCGGGCCATCGGCCGGATATCCGCATCTTCGTGATCGACCTCGCAGGCATCGTTGGGTTTCACGCTCGACGACAGCAGCCCTTGCCGGGAACCCAAAAAGTCTGGCAAGGCTACGTACGCCTGAAATGGGCGACACTCGGCCATCTCGCAATGAAAGGAACAAACCTGATCTGAAATCCATATACATAAGTGGGATGTTGCAAGGCGCCGCGCGGGCCACCGCCCGCTGCAGGCGGCGCAGGCGGCCCCGGTCCACTTCCCGTTTCGCGACCTCCCCGCCATCCGACAACGTCAGCCGCTTGGCCACCCCCGCGTCGATGCCGACCGGGCGGACAATCGCCTCTTTCGGGGCGACCGGCGGGAACGCGAAACCCAAGTGAACCTCGGTGCGCAGCGGCTTCCGCACCACCCGCAGCGTCTTCAGTTCCGCCCCCTCCGGCAACGCCCGCGACATCCGCAGTTGCAGCGGCGGAAGCCCCTTCACATGTAGCCGCCAGTGCCGGCCATGCCGCCGCACCATGCCCCGCGAGACCTCCGCGATCTCCACCGTCCGCCACCGCCGCGCCGCCTTGAAGCGCGGAAAGCCGGGCTTGCCGCCGCCTTCCGCGCGCCGGAAGAAATCCCGGAAGCTTCGGTCCAGCCGCTGCAGGACCCCCCGGAACACCTGAACGCTGAGGGCGGCGAACTCGGGAAATTGCGTGTTGTTGCGGATCGCCGTCAAAGACTTGCACTGGTCGTAACAGGAAATCGAAACCCCCGCCTTCATCCAGGCGCCAATGCGCTCCTCAAGCGCGGCGTTGTAGAACCCGCAGCACAGCCGGAACACCTCGCCGAGACGGCGGTGCGGGGCCTTTCAAGGATCCGTACTTGTATCAGCCATGTGATTCATCTATATGGAGGGTATGCAGGTTGGTCTTCATCAGTTTCGTTCCACCACCATCGAGTGGCTGAAGGGTGCGCTCCGGGAACAGGGTATCACGCGGAATGTTCTGACGCGTTCGTTGTGCGCGCATGAAGACTGGCGCAATCGCTGCGGGCAGCTGTGCGTTTCGGCGGCGGCGAAGGCGTTGCCGGTTCTTGCGTCGAAGCTTGGGCTGGCTTTGCCGGCGGCGCGGTCGGCGCCGAATTTCGAGGCGGACGCGCGGCGGCCGGCGCCTTCAACGGATTTCCCGGACCTTGCGCTTCGGTGTTCGTTGCGGGCTTGTGGCGAGCTGACGCTGGAGGCGTTGGGCGGAGATGCGGACCGGCGGCGGTGGGAGTCGATGATGGCGACGCATCATCCGCAGGGCTGGGCGCGGGCTCCGGGCGGTCAGTTGCGGTATTGGATCCGGTCGGCGACGCATGGCTGCCTCGGCGGCATCGGGTTTTCGTCGGCGGGCTGGCACCAGCAGGCGCGCGACGCCTTCATCGGCTGGTCGCCGGATGCGCGGGCCGCCAACCTGCCGCGGGTGGTCTGTAATCACCGGTTCCTGATTCTTCCGGGGGTGCGGGTGCACGGCCTCGCTTCCCGGGTGTTGCGGATGGCGAGCGATCGGTTGGCGGAAGACTGGCAGGCGGCGTACGCGGTGCGGCCGGTGATGGCCTTCACCTATATCAGCCCCGGCTATTCCGGTCGTTGTTATCGGGCAGCGCGGTGGCGCTGCTGTCCGCAGCGCACCGAGGGACGGCGGCCGGATTGCGCCGGCGAGGCGCCGGGGGTAAGACGAAGCGTCTGGATGAAGCCGCTGTCGGCCGGCTGGCGCGAAGCGTTGCGCCGGGCGCCGAAGCGGACGATCGGCACGGCTCCTTCCCAGTACCTGGACGCAGACACGGATTGGGCCTGCCGGGAGTATGGCCGCAGCACCCATACCGATGGCCGGATTCGGGACCGGATTGTGCGCATGGGCCGGGCGTGGCTGCGGCATCTCGGCGAGTCGCTTCCGGTGATCTTTCCGGCCCGGGCGGAGCAGAAGGCGGCCTATCGCTTGCTGTCGAACGAGAAGGTGAGCATGGAACACATCCTGGAGCCGCACCGGGAGATGCTGGTCGAGCGTTGCCGGCTGGAACCGACGGTTCTTGCCATCCAGGACACCACCACGCTCAATTATGACGGGCTGGAGGCGACTGGCGGCCTTGACGGGCTGGGCGGCGGCGGCAAGGGAACCTCCGGCATTCTCGCCCATACCGGCCTTGCGGTCACCCTGGCCGGACGCCCGTTGGGCCTGTTTGAATTGAACGCGGCGTTCCGCAGCGGCAAGACCGCCGACGGCATGGATGTCGGTCCGGATGTCAACGACAAGGAGAGCGCCCGCTGGTTGCGCGGCCTCGACCGGGCCCAGGAACTGGCCGCCGCCTGCCCCGGAACGCGGGTGGTCAATATCTGCGATCGAGAGGGTGATTTTTGGGAACTGCTGGGCAAGGCGGCATCCGACGGCGCCAGGCTGCTGGTGCGCGCCAGCCGTTCGGCGCAGCGGCAAGTGATCCTCAAGGACGGACGGAAAGCGGATTTGTGGGAGCACCTCGCCGGGCAGCCGCGATTGGCGACACAGACGCTGGAACTGGCCGCGTGCGGGGGCAAGCGCACCCGCAAAAAGCGCACCGTGCACATCGACATCCGCGCCACCGAAGTGATGCTGGCGCGGCCGCAGGCCGCCGCAGGCCAGCCGCCGGTCCGCATGCTCGCGGTGTCGGCAACCGAAACGCCCAACAGGAAGAACGCCCTGCACTGGCTGTTGCTCACCACCGAAGGCCTCGACAGCGCCGGCGCCGAAAGCCGCCCTGAAGCGGAGGCCGCCGGGGTTGGCAATCTTGTGGAGACCGCGAAGACCGCCATCCGCTGGTATGTGCTGCGATGGACCATCGAGCTTTTCTTCAAGGCGTTGAAGACCGGCACCCGCATCGAGGATCGCCGGCTCGACCATGCCGACGACCTGCGCAAGTGTCTCGTCTTCGACGCCATCACCGCCTGCCATGTCTTCGATCTCGAACGCATGGCCCGCGACAAGCCCGACACCCCGGCCGGCGAAGTCGTCAGCCAGGAGGAAATCGACGTCCTGGATGCCCTGCTCAAGGCGCAGGGCGGCCCCCGGGCGCGAGCGCCGCCAGGCCATCGGCCGGATATCCGCACTTTCGTGATCGACCTCGCAGGGATCGTTGGGTTTCACGCTCGACGACAGCAGCCCTTGCCGGGAACCCAAAAAGTCTGGCAAGGCTACGTACGCCTGAAATGGGCAATACTCACCTATCAAGCACTGAAAGGAACAAACCTGATCTGAAATCCATATACATAAGTGGGGTGTTGCAAGGTGCGGGGCCGGGGTCAGCCGCGCCCGGCATTTGAAGACCTTGAACACCGGACGGGCGTCGCCGGTGGGAGAGGCGGGATCGTGTTGCATAGGAGTTGCATCGGTGTTGCTTCATTGAACGATTCGCACCACCGTTTCTGCAAATGCGCAAGCGAAAACCACTTTCTTGTCAAGTTATCCATATAATCCCCATCACGTTCACCGCCATGGCCGTAGAGAGAAGACGCTCGACAAATTGAAGAGGTCCGTTTCAGGGAACCGGTGAGAACAGCCGCCCACCTGGCGGACGCGGAAAAAGGTGAAAGAGATGCGCCGAGATCCCGAAGAAGCTCGAAGCCTGAATGGGCTTTCGGTTGAACTTGTTGGCCGCCGACCATCACCCGGTTCGGCGGGTCAAATTTGGTCTTGACATCAAGCAGGCACATGAGTGGAGCCGATCTTGCGGCTGTATCGGGTGGCAACTGGTTCGACGACAACGATTGTTCAAAGCGTTGGTGACGGAATCTGACCGGCGACTGGACCTCCTGCCGGTCAGGTTCCGAACACCAGCCTTAACCGTAACAGGTTGAATTTGGCAAAGCGCAACCGAAACGGTTGACAGCAGGCCGAATTGGAATTTGCGCTCTGCCGTGCGCGCGGTCGGGGTTGGCCGTACACACGGTGCTTGGACGAATCTGAATATCGGAAGGGCTTGTTGTGCCCGTTTCGCGTTTGATGCCGGTGCGAATCTGACACGCATGCGTAGATCATCTCCACAAGTCTCATCGGAACAGCGGTCGACGGACTTCCCTGAGCAAGGCGGAATCCAACAAGCTGGCGGACCCTTCTGGTCCGCCAGCAGGCTCAGGCGCACCGGTCCTTTCGCCTGGTTCACAACGGAATGGTATGCCGAAGAACCCCGACGCGTCTCTCAGTGCAGTCGCTCCCGGCCGTCGCCACTCTTCTCCTTCTCTGCGACGGTCGGGAGCTTGCTCGGAACGAAATGGAAGGCATGGCTTGCAAGGCCAAAGTCGCTCGGGAAGAACTGAGTCATCGTGACAGGAAGCCTGATCGGCCGGATTTGTTTTGCGGGGTCCAGTTCTCCCGGTTCCGGCCGACACGTCCCCTCAATTCTCGGTTAGGGCTTCTTCTTGAGGAAATTGAGAACTTCCCTTGTCCTCTGAACCAATTTCCCGCACCTCCGCCGTGATGATTTGCACGGCTTCCGTTCCCGTCTGGAGCCGCGGAACCGACGAACGGCTTGCGTGCCAATTCTTGCCGCACAACTCTGGGCTTCTCCCGCACCTTGCAATGGTCTGGATTTCCTGATTCCGGCAATTGGGGACGGTATCGTCCTTCCCGTGAAGGCTTTGCAGTCTGGGGAAGCGGCGGCATTGCTGACGGGACGCTCCGGCCAAGATGGAGCATTCAGGCACGTTCAGCCAGGGTCAATGTCAGGTGAACGGAGGTGCGGGATTTACACCTAGGCGCAAAGGGACGGCTGGTTTCGGTTGTGAGGGTTTTCGGCGGTTGCTCCGTGACGAGCGGCGCCACATCGGTGTTTCGTTCCTGCCGCTGCGGGAGGCGGGAATATCCCGCCACTTGCCACCGGTGCACGCGCCGACACGGCGAGATTGTATTTTGCGGCGCTACAGGACTTGTCCGTCTCGACGCCGGGCGGGGATGTAGCCCGCAACTCCGGGACAAATTGAACGTTTCCTGGTCCGAGCGCCGCCGGGAATCATCGGAAGTTGTATCGAACCGTGGGTATTTCGGGATCGGAGTGATTGCGAACGCAGGTTGCAGGGCGCCCGCATCACCGCAATCGAACATTCCGACTCCGAAGATACGTTCAGTTTGAAGGCTGACGGTCACACATGGTTCTTCGATTTCACGCGCAAGGAAATGATCGTGTCGCCGGTCGAATGCCGAAGCATCACGATCCGCAGAATCAAGGCGATTGCACTCGTCCGCCTTTCGCCGAATTTGCCTCATTTCTGATCGAGAGAGGTATTGCGGATGCAGTCTTCCCGGATCGTCAACCCGTAGGATCCTTGATGCCCGGAGCCGCCTGGGCCAAGTCGAGTCTCGGGGATTCCGAAACTCGGTTACCTTCCGGGTAGCTGGCAGATCTTCGCCAAAGCGATACTCTTTTCGTGATGACTCTCGCCCGCATGGTTCCGGGGCATCGGGCGCCCGGCGTTGATCCGGCGCTTCGATGCCCGCGCCACGAAACCCACGCAAGAATTTCTTGCGAATCGTTCCGTTTGTTTCGAGAACATCTTCGAAGAATCCCACCGAAACGTCCTGCGCAATCTCAGTCAATGCTTCAAGATTTTCCAGGCCTGTCGTGCGGTGCGGCAGCACCGTATCGGCGAAGGACTCGGAAGCCGGTGGGCAGCGCCGCCCGACTGCCCGGGACGCAAGACGCAAGGCGCAACGCGTCGCGCCGCCACTCCATGTCTGCAAGACGGGTTTCCGAGCAACGGTGCTCGGTCCTTGGAACCAGACCTTGACGACTGGCTTCAGTCGGGCGTCCGCGGAGGTTGTGGATGCACTCAAGCGGCTGAGTCTTGTCGACGGCAAGGCCAGCCTCCGATTCTTGCCGCTGCCGGGGGGCGTATCGTCGGATATCTGGCGCATCGAGATCGGGAAACGCAGCGTTTGCGCCAAGCGGGCGCTACCCCGCCTGAAGGTTGCTGCCGATTGGCGTGTGCCGGTTGAGCGCAGTTCGTTTGAAGCTGCGTGGATGGAGACCGCCAATGGCATTGTGCCCGGGTGCGCCCCGCGAATGCTGGGCCACGATTCCCGATCGGGCCTGATTTTCATGGAGTATCTTGACGCCGACCGTTATCGCCTGTGGAAGGAGGAGTTGCGACGGAGCCAGGTTCACGGCAGGGACGCGCGTGAAGTTGCGTCAAGGCTCGTGCGAATTCACTCCGCCACTGCGAACCGGCCGGAAATCGCAAAAAGATTTTCTTCCGATCCAATTTTTCATGCGATCCGGCTTGAACCCTACCTGAAGACCGTGGCGCGGTCACACACGGATCTGTCCGGCCAGCTTGAGGCCGTCCTGAAGCGGACCGCGGCGACACGATGTGCCCTGGTGCACGGGGATGTCAGTCCCAAGAACATCATGCTTGGTCCGGAGGGGCCGGTATTTCTCGACGCGGAATGCGCGTGGTACGGCGATCCGGCCTTCGATCTCGCGTTTTGCCTCAACCACCTGTTGCTGAAGTGCCTTTGGGTTCCGGATAGTGCGCCATCGTATCTCGCGTGCTTTGACATTTTTTCGTCCACCTATCTCGGGCAGGTGGACTGGGAGGATTCCGAGGACTTGGAGCGGCGCGCGGCCCCGCTCTTGGCCGGCCTGTTCCTTGCGCGCGTGGATGGCAAGTCGCCGGTGGAATACGTTACGAAGGAAAAAGAGAAGAATCGTGTGCGGCGCGTTGCCCGGGGACTTCTCAAGAGGCCGGCCAGACGGTTGCAAGAGGTCCGCGGGGATTGGGCAGAGGAGCTGAACTTGTGAGTGGAACGCTCATCCATTCCGTAGCGGGTCGGAGCATCTGGGATTCACGCGGCCGTCCCACGGTTGAGGTTGAAGTTACGCTGAACGGGGGTTCGAGAGGCCGCGGAATCGCGCCCGCGGGCGCGTCGCGCGGCCGGTCGGAAGCCGTCGATTTGCGCGATGGCGGTGATGCATTTGGCGGCATGGGGGTATCCCGTGCCGTGGAAAACATCGACGGAACCATCGCCGAAGCGTTGCGGGGCGTCGACGCGATCGATCAATCTGCGGTGGATCGGATCCTGATCGAGCGGGACGGAACCGCGGACAAGAGCAATCTCGGAGGAAACTCGCTCACCGCGACATCGATGGCAGTCGCCCACGCCGCCGCTGCCGCCAGCGGAATGCCCCTCTGGAAATACTTGGCTACGGATGCGCTTCCCCACAACCTTCCACTGCCGCAAATCCAGGTTTTTGGGGGTGGGGCTCACGCTGCGGGGCGTATCGATGTGCAGGATTTCATGGTGATCGCGGTGGGAGCCTCTGACTTTGCGGAGGCTCTTAACTGGACAGCCGAAGTCTATCGAGCGGCCGGTCAGCTGCTGGAGGAACGCGGCTTGCTGCGCGGCACGGCGGATGAAGGCGGGTTCTGGCCGGAATTCTCCAGTAATGAGCAGGCGCTCGAAATGCTCTTGTTGGCAATTGAGAAGTCGGGCCGGATTCCCTCAGATGAGATTTCAATTGCGCTGGACGTTGCAGCTTCGGAACTCCGTGCCGGCAATTCTTACCGTCTGCTCAGGGACGACCGGGAACTCGGCAGTTCCGCAATGCGAAAATTGTTGGGAGACTGGATCCGGCGCTATCCAATTGTTTCGGTTGAGGATCCGCTTGCTGAAGACGATATCGATGGCTTTGCTGTTTTCACACGCGCTTTCGGCCACCGCGCGCAAGTGATAGGCGATGATCTGCTGGTAACCGATGCGACCCGTATTCAGGAAGCGGCGAAGAGGAAGTTGTGCAGCGGTGTGCTCCTGAAACCCAACCAGGCCGGCACGCTGAGCGAGTGCCGGGCGGCCTATGATGCAGCTAGTTGCGCCGGCCTCCATACGGTGATATCTGCCCGTTCGGGCGAAACCGAGGACGTCACCATCGTTCATCTCGCCGTTGGATGGGGTGTGCCGCAGATCAAGGTGGGTTCCATCGCGCACGGAGAGCGAACCGCGAAATGGAACGAGTGCCTGCGTATAGCGGATGCTCTTCCGGCGGGCGGCGGCTTGCCCCCGCGTCACATATTTCCATGGGGCAAAAGATTCACATAATTTTCCATTACGATGCCGGTCCGGCACTGGAGCGCAAGCTCGCCGAACTCTCGGGTGACGACTACGATATTGCGGTCTGCGGCGAGGCGAATGATGCGCGATTCGCAGAACTCATGACGGAAGCGGAAGTGCTTTGGCACTGTCTGCGACCGGTATCGGAAAAGGAATTCGCCGGCGCCCCGAAACTTCGGCTCATCCAGAAGATTGGAGTCGGCGTCAATACAATCGATCTGGAAGCCGCCCGCAAGCGCGATATCCGGGTATGCAACATGCCGGGCACCAATACCCGGGCGGTCGCGGAGATCACCCTTGGGCTCATGCTCGCGTCCATGCGGCGCCTGCTGGATTTTGACCGCGCGGTACGGAATGGGCAGGGCTGGTCCATGGACCCGGCCATTCAGGATCACCTGGGCGAGATCTGCGGCCGCACGGTCGGGCTGGTAGGCTTTGGCGCCATTCCCCAGATGCTGGCCCCGATTTTGCAAGCGCTTGGTGCGCGTATCCTCTACACTTCACGGAACCCGAAACCGGAAGCCGCAAATTTGGCGGAATGGCGAAGCTTGCCGGCGCTCTTGGCCGAAAGCGATATTGTATCCTTGCACGTGCCGCTGACTTCCGAAACAGAAAACATGCTGGATCACGGGGCGATTGCGCGCATGAAACCGGGCGCCGTGCTGATCAATACGGCAAGGGGAGGGCTCGTCGAGGAAAAGGCCCTGCTTGCCGCGCTACAGAACGGGAAGCTGCGCGCCGCCGGTCTGGACGTATTTGCTGTCGAGCCGGTCTCTTCCGGCAATCCCCTGCTTCAACTGAAAAACGTTGTGCTCGCTCCGCACATCGCCTGGTTTAGTGCGGAGACGATTGACCGCAGCTTGGAAGTTGCGCTGGACAACTGTCGTCGGCTTGTTGTCGGGGAGAAGCTGAGGCACCAGGTTGTATGAAGAGTGTTCAGGCAGGAAAGAAAGGGAAAAGAGTTCAATTTTGGCGTCATCCCCGCGGCTATTCGCTGATCGTGATTGGCCAACGGCAATTGATATCTTGAGGATTGTCGCAGCGATTTGCGTTATCCTGTTGTGCGGTCCACGAAGAAACGATCGGGTTTGCGAATGTCGCGGAAACCGTCAGGACGACTGCAGGCAGCAATCTGGAGGACACGCCCCAAGCTGGCACCCCTTTGGGTTTCGTTCTCTCTATACACAATCCCGGTCGTTGTCAGCCGGCCTGAGTTGATCCGCCGGCATGTTGATGTCTGAATTATTCTGATGGCTCGATCGCAGATCGGAAAAGATGGCCGGTCGCCGCAAGTCGATACGCTCCGGCAACTTTTCGGTTCACTTCGGCAGTGGACGAACAATGGCCTGCGAGCGCCTCACAAGCCCCTTCTTGCTCTTTGGGCAATTGGCCGTTGCCTCCGAGGCGAAGACCGTCTGGCCAGATTCGACACCGTTTACGGCGAATTGCTTCTATTATTGAAGGAATTCGGGCCTCATCGGCAAAAGCATCGTCCCGAGTTTCCATTTTGGCGAATGCAGAGAGATCATGTTTGGGAAATTCCACAAAGGAAATGTGTCCGGGAGTCTCCGAATGGCGAAGCAAGCTTGCGCGACCTCAGGAGACTGAATGTTGAAGCCGGACTACCCAAACGGATATTTGATACCTTTCGGGAGCATCCGGACAACGCCATCCTAATTGCACAAGAATTGGTGGAAGCTCATTTTCCGGAATCGCGACACAACGAAATTCTTTCCGCCGTAGGAATTGACCCAAGACCCGTGACGGAACTTGTGGATGATGAAGACTATACCAATGAATGGGCTCGCCGACGTCGGAGAGACCCGAACTTCCGCACGGCAGTCTTGACAGTTTACGGATACCGATGCGCCGTCTGCAGGTTCTCTGTTCGATTGCACAATGGACCATTGGCCCTTGAGGCCGCACATATCCGGTGGCACCAAGCAGGCGGCCCCGATGAAGTCCGGAATGGTCTCTCCCTCTGCGCGATGCATCACAAGCTCTTTGATGGCGGCGCGTTTACGATTGTTCCCGAGTTCAACGTAATCGTGGCCAGGTCGGCCGATGGAAGAGGATATCGCGAATGGCTCGGAAAATTTGATGGACAGCCACTAGAGAATCAAGCGCGGGAACCCAAGAACCTGCCTGCGGCAGATTATCTCAAGTGGCATGGCCGGGAAGTCTTCAAAGATCCGGGAATAATTGCATAAGAACTGAATATTTGTTCTCAAGAAAGATACATCTATCCAGATTTCAACTCCCTTTTCCTTGACTCGCCAATTCCGGAACGCGGACTTTCGTAAGCCTACAACAAGATTCGCCCAACACGGTTTCAATGTTGAGCAATGTATGGTCTTTCCGGTGACCGGATGCTGTCGGTGGAAAAGGCAATTGCCGGAGGGCGAATAGAAGGTTTGAGAGTCGCTCAGAAGAAACTGCTTTGCAGCTTTCTCAATCACAGCCTGTCTTTGCCCGAGCGTGCCTCTCAACGTTGACTTCGGAAGAGCATCGAACTCATTCCGATATCCTCGCACGGCAGGCAATGGTTTCTTCCGAATCCCGCTCCACAATGGTTTGCTGCCGAATTCCCAAGCCATCAATTCCGGCGCGGCAGGCATCACCGAGCTCGAGGAACTTCGGCGGGGTCTGCACGCCGCCAACCCCGGATGGCGCGCCAGTCAGAACGACATCGCCCGCCCGCAACGTCATGAAGCCGCTGACATAGCTGACGAGGTTGGCGCATCCCACGACCATCTGTACCGTGGAACCGTTCTGTTCGCGCACTCCGTTGACCTCAAGCCAGAGAGAAGGGTTTTGAGGATCGGTGATCTCGTTCGCAGTCACGAACCACGGACCCAGGGGCGTGAAGCTGTCGCACCCTTTCCCCTTGATTCATTGCCCCTCTTGTTTTTCCTGAAACTCCCGTTCGGAATAATCGTTGGCGACCATGTAACCGGCGACGCGAAACGGAGCCGTTTCGGCATCGACGGCCGAACAAGCTTTGCCGATGACGACGACAAGTTCGACCTCCCGGTTCAGGCGGGTTGAATTCTTCGGTACGATGACAGGGTCGAATGGCCCGTTAAGAGACCTATCGACCTTCGTGAACACGATGGGATCGCTCGGCAAACCCGCGCCGGACTCGGCTGCGTGCTCGGCATAGTTCCTGCCGATACAAACGCACTTGCGAATTCCTTGGACCAGTATCCCCAGCCTTGCACCCGGGCTTACTGCCGGAAGGGACAACGGATCTATTCCTGCAAGGCTTGCAAGGGACTCAAATCGACAAAGATCGGGGCTCAATTTCATCAATATGCGCCGACAGATCTCGTATCGAGCCGTCCGCGGCAACAATTCCGGGGTTTTCGGTGCCCGCTTCGCGATGCCGTACGAGTTTCACAAGATAACCTTTTGCCAGGGACTACAATTTCTTGCTAGGCCTGCGCCCGCTCGTAGATTGCATCGATAAGCGCCGCCGCCCTTGCAGCCTCTTGGATGGGGGCGTGAGGTGGACGGTCCTGAACGAGTGCACGGACACTTTCCCTCACCATCCTGTCGTAGAAGACTTCATGGTCATTCTCGACCACCAGGCGTGGGTTTGCGTCCGACTTGCCCTGAACCACGAGGCGTCCGTTCTGTTGACACAGGAACGCCTCCTCGGTGGAAATGCGCCACTCGTGGTCGATTCCGGTATTGGAAGCGGTGGCGTATCCGGCTTCCAACGTGATGATCGCGCCGTCCTCGGTAAATAGCGTTGCGGCGGCGTAAAACTCGATTTCCGTACCAGGCAGGATTCGCATCCGCGAACTCTCGATTTCCAGCGAGCAGTCCCGGGCCACGAATAATGCGGCATCAGCACCGTGATAGCCCAGGTTTCGGAGGGCGCCGCCTCCACTCAAATTCTTTTCCAGCATCCACGGAACGTCGTAATCGAAATACCGGCCGGCAGGTCCGTTGTTCATCCTGAAATGTGCATATCGGAGCCCACCTTTGGCCGGCAAGGCATCAAGTTCGCGGCAGGCGTTCCAGATATCCATGTGCCGGTTGGGAAGGCAAGTGTCGGCGAAAACCGCTGCCGCCTCTGCTGCTTCTGCTGCTCGCTGGGCCTCGACCGCGTTTAGTCCGAACGGCTTTTCAATCAGCAATGGCAACTTGGTGGCCACCGCTCGTTCAATGTCGGCGCAGGCCTGATCGTGCCGGGGCAGCACAAATAGAAAGTCCGGCCGGTACCGAGCAATCATGTCGTCCAGGTCGGATTCGAAGGGAATATCCCACAGCCGGGCTTTGCGGATCCCCGCATCCAGATTCCGGTCGGTTGCCGCAACAATGGATACTGAATCCCCGGCCAGAATTTTTCGGTAGTACTCCGCATGCCAATGACCAAGGCCAAATATTCCGAAACGTAGACCGCTGTCTTTGAGAATACCCATGTTTAGAACGGACTCGATCAGCCGACGAGGGCGAATTCTTCACCGGCGCCGGTCACGGCCAACATTTTCGCCTGAGCTACATTCTTGATGCTGAGAGCCATGGCGGCATAGTCGAGACTGTCCGACAATTCAGATGCGGAATCGACCAAAATTCGACCGAAGCGATGAAGAGCATCTTCGTTCATTCGCACCGTCGGAGCAGCCATTCCCAAAGTGCCCACCGAGTGTTTCCCGTCGGCCGTACGAACCGGACAAGCGACTGCGCTCACTCCCAGTTCGGCGCTGTCGATGACGACTGCGTAGCCTTGATCGCGCGCCTGCGCCAGGCATCCATGCAGCACCTCCAGGCTTCGCGGCGCGTTTGGCCCGAGAGTTTCGGGATGGCCGAAACCCTCCAGCAGAACGAGTTGGACGACCCGGTCTTGAGTGACTGTCGACAACCATGCCTGACCGACCGCCGTCGAGGTCAATAACGCTTTTTCGCCAACATTCGCCTGAAATCGCAGCCCACTGCGTGTGCCCTGCGCCGCCGCGATCCAGTAGAGCGCCCGGTCGGTCGCCAGCGTCATTTGCACCAACTCACGCGTGATGCCGGCAAGACGGTCCAGCACCGGCTGTATGAGCCTGTAATTGATGAGATTCCTAGAATATTGCAGGCCAAGCAAGGGAAGGCGGCTTGAAAGATAGTAGTTCTGATCCCTCTCACCTTGGATCACATAGCCGAGTTCCGCCAGACAGGCGAGAATACGATGGGCGCCGGGCTTGGTCATGTCGGTGGCGACAGCCAGGTCGCGTAACGCCATTCCTTCGTCACTGACAGCCAGCAACTCGATGATTTGGAGGCAACGGGTGATCTGAACGGACATGGAATCTCCAATTTGAATAGTGTTCAAAAAGCACAAATTCAAATCCTATGTCAAGCGATCCAGCGATTTCCGGTGACGGACTTTGACTCGACTGTGTTCGTGAGCGCGCTCGTTCGCAAAGCGTAGTTCCAATATTTCGAAGGGAATCAAGACAAATTCAGGCAGACACGCCTTGAATGCGAGGTTTGCGCAATACGATGATGAAAATCCTGCGGCGGATAGATCAGTTTTCCCAGATCGCAGTTGCACCCCATCGGTTGGAATCCGGATCATAAACGGTTCATGCCAACAAAATTATACCGCCCACGCGATGACGCCGCCGAATCAAACCGTCGCCGAAGCAGCTCAGTTGATTGGTAGGCTGAGTTTAAGATGGCACCGAGTTGATTTTCCGGGAGGATTGTCATTGCGTCTTGTCGCTTGGCACTGGCTGTGGACAAGTTACGGGAATTCGCTCCATCGTGCGTGATTCCCGCTTGGAGGTGTTGGCGCTGTGTGCCGGGATGATCCGGAGGCGCGCGGTTGACACGCTGGATCCAGAGCAACGGAATGGCCCCATGCCCCGTCGCCTAAATCCTGCGCGCTCTGGCGAAAGAGGCTGCAAAGCGGAAGGCAGGGCTGGCGGTGAGAAACCATATGGAGACCGCAATCTCGGCAGCGGCGAATACCGTATGCCCAATCGCGGCGATCGATCATCGTTCCACCGGCATCCTGTACGACCGGGCCAATCTGATTGTGATGGGAGGACCGAATGATGAGGCGGCATTCCGGTTGCAGCGGCCGCTCGTCCGCCATATTCACATCAGTGATTGTGTGCTGCCAGAGAACTGCAACGCGGATGGCGCCGCTGAATGCGACCCGCATGCCTTCAGGCAGCGCGTTCCGGGAGAAGGGAAAGGCAGGTGGCGGGCTTCGCTGCGGCGGCCGGTTGAAAGCGACTACGATTCATACTTGACTGCGGAGTACGTCGGCGGCTGATCTTCGGACGAACTACTTCCACCGAAAGCTGGTCTTGCTCACAAACTGTGCTGCGTGCGCTTTGCTGTCGTTCAGGATACGAAGTGAGGCGGTCAGGATGGAGCGCAGAAAGGCATTGGTCACCTCGGCGGCGAGAGACAGTCTACATCTTCGGTTGCACGGCTCACGGCCGGCTTTGATCCGTCCAGCGTTCGTCGCCGCTGGAAATGCCAGGCGAGGCCCCTGATGTCTCTTCAAGCATCTGGCGGAACCGTAAGGGCCGTGCCGTCCCGTTGGATCGAGCCGACTGGCGGAGCAGTACAGCTGCCCATATCCGAAAACGGGGTCTTCATACATGAAAACGACGATCGAGACTTCGGGCGAGCGCGCCAGAAAAGCGAGAGCCTCCGCCGCAGTGAAGAGCGTCACTTTTTGGTCGCGATTTGAGCGCGGGCTGCGCTTGGCGCCACGCGCGAGGCGCGATCAAGGCCGGCCCAGGCTGAAGGACTCCAATATCGGCGACTGTGGCTTGCAAGCGGAGTACCGGGGCGCCGCGTTTCCTCGGATTCGGGAAGCAGCCCATGAGGATCGCGGCGGTTGGGGAACTTCTCGTCTACGCGTACCGTGCTGGCGCCAGGCAGCACGCGAACTCGATCCCGAATGGAAACGGTTGCGTGCGGCCGCGCGGATCGGAGGCTACCGTGGCTTCGAACGCATGAATTCTTGACCGACGCAAACCACTCGAGATTCACGGGCCTGCTCTCACGATTGCGGCCGCGATAGACCAAGTTGAAGCTTGGCTGTCATCCTCGGTTGCGGAACTCCTCGGCGAGTCCGGCATGCAATGGATCGTTCCAAAGCGACGGATTCAAAGCGGCTGGATCAAAGGACCTGCGGGTCACGATGCGCGGGTTGCCGCACTGTGCACTACGCACCGCGTTTCGGCATTCTGGGCAACGGGCAGGGACCCTGGCCGATCTCCCAGTCTGCTTGCTTGGAATCCATTTCAGAACCAAAGGAATGCGACTGACGCACCACATGCCCACCAGCGTGTCATTCTGATCCGCGCCCAGACTTCGGGCGCCTCGACAAGAACAAGGGAGTGCGCCGAAAAGTGGGAGAATGCGGCGTTGCAAACTGGTTGACGCATCCTGGTAGCAATCACCCGCTTCATTCCCGCGGTTCGTGTCATGACCGGCCGTGAATCCCTCGAATTACCCGTAACCTGCGTGTTCGGATTCACGATTAATCCTTGACTCCATTCCTGGAGCGAAATACAAAAATGAAATGTCGTTCAAAAAAACGGCTGAGCCAAATAGTTATTGGACACGTATTCGATCCGACGCATGCGGCACGCTCTCATCCTCAAGTGAAGGAGGCGAATACGCAATTCATTGAAAGGAGGAAACCCATGGTCACACTGCTAAAAAGGTTTGCAGCGGCGCCGCTGTTATTGACGATCCTATTCCCTGCCGGAGCATCCGGTCAGTCAATCGAATTGAGTGTATGGACGCAGTTAACTACTGCTTCTCAGTCCGAAGTGATCGAGCGCCACGTAAACGAATGCCTTGCCGACATGCCCGGCGTCTCGGCTAATTTCGAAACTGTCTCTATCGGCTCGATGTATCAGCGGGTCATAACCGCGTTTCAGGGAGGAAAGCTTCCGAACGTGATGAACACCATCGAGGGGATGGTCGGTTTTCTTCAAGCGAAGAACGGATTGGTTCCCCTCGATGACGTCATCGACGAACTTGGACGCGACGATTTTCGCCCTGCGTATTTGAACGCGGTTGCGAAGGGCGGCCAGGTCTGGGGCATTCCCGACTGGGCGCTTCATCAGTCTGTCTGGTACCGGAAAGATCTATTTGAGGAAGCCGGTCTGGATGTCCCAACAACGTGGGACGAACTCATGAATGCCGCAACGACGCTCAACCGCGACACTGATAACGATGGCAACATCGACTTCTACGGAATGGCAGTACCCATGAGCCGCGGTTCAGGCGTTGCTGCACAGACCTACTTCCAGTTCCTGTACTCCGCCGGAGGATCTGTCTTCGACCCGGAAACCGGAGAGTATGCCTTCGGTCGCGACCGCGATGTCGCAATTGCGGCGCTCCAGTTCATGATCGACTTGCACAAGGCGGCATCTCCGCCCGTCAGCATCGAATGGGGACACGGCGATTTCCGGACAAGCTATGTCGAAGGAAAGGTCGCAATGACCAACGAATGGGGCGCCGTTGTCCTGATGGCTGTCGAGCAGAATCCCGAGATGCTGGATAACATGGGTGTATTCCCGTTTCCGGGCCCGACCGGTGCTGCTCCAGCTTCCTTGAACGGAGGCTATTACTACCTTGTCAGCCGAGCCCCCGAAGCGGAAGTGGCGGCCTCCAAGAAACTCGTTCAGTGCATGTACGATGTTGATCGGGTTGCGCAGCGAGCCAATTCGCGTCCAGTTTTCGCGATTCCGTCCACGCAAAGCGCTTTCGACAGTGACACGTACCGGAACAACGAAGTGGTCAACCGGTTCCGGCCACAGCTTGAAATCATCTTCAATGAGGTGATGGACAACTGGTATCGCTATGGCATGGAAGCCGGTTTGACGCCGCTGGCCGGTCAAATTGAAGCTACAACATTTATCGGCGACGCCATCCAAAGTGCGACGTTGGGCAAGATCAGTGTCGAACAGGCGATTGACCGGATCGACTCTCAATTGCGAATCCTAATCTCGCTCTTGGGCCTTGATGAAAGCTGAGTCAAGACTGGACTCAACTAACGACGCGGGACGAAGCGGCCGTGAGCGCGACGAGCTCACGGCCGCTTCGCCAGCACACGCCGCAACTCATACGCCATACGGGTACGCTTGCCGGACTCGCATTTGTGCTGCCAGCAATTGCGCTGATAATTCTCCTGGTCCTCTATCCGGTTTATAGCGCTTTTCGACTAAGCCTTTTCGAAGTCAATTTCTTTTTCGGAACCGAACAATTCACGGGCCTCTCAAACTACTTGTTGATCGTAGAAAACGACAAATTCTGGCCGGTCCTCATTAACACTCTCATCTGGTCCGTCGGTTCGCTCACCGGACAGTTCGGGCTGGGACTCGTCGCAGCACTCGCGATCAATCAAAGAGTCCGTGGATTGGCGATTGTGCGAACCATTTTGCTCATGCCGTATGTAGTCCCGGTCATCGCGCTTGCGTTGTTCTGGCGCTGGATGCTCGACGGAAGCTTCGGAATTGTCAGCTTTGCGGCGCAGGGCCTCGGCGTGCTGCCGCCCGACCAATCTCCTCTCGCCATTCCGAGTGGGGCGATGTTCAGCGTTGTCGTCGCCAATGTATGGCGGGCGTTTCCCTTCGTCATGATCGTCTACTGGGCGGCACTCCAGAACATTCCGAAGGAACTCTACGATGCCGCAAGAGTCGACGGGGCAAATCCGTTCCAGGAGTTTCGGTACGTCACACTGCCGGGCCTTCGCAATGCCACGATCGTACTATTGGTGCTGCGCGGCATTTGGACCATCACCTACTTCGATGTGATCTGGCTGATCACAAAGGGTGGTCCCGCAGGTACAACCGAACACTGGCCTATTTGGATCTTCCAAGAGGCCATGGGATTTTTCAGGTTCGGGTTCGCCTCCGCGTTAGGCATCGCAATGGGTATCGTTTTGCTGGTGATGGCGGTCTTGTATTTTCGTGCTTCGCGTTTCGGAGAGGAAACCCGGTGAAAGCGTCCCGTTATCAACTCGTACTAACCTACGCCACGCTGCTCGCGCTTGTTCTCTTTGTCGGATTTCCGTTGTTCTGGATGGTAGTGTCGTCGTTGAAGACCGGCCCAGAGTTGTTCACAAGTCCGCCGCAGATCATACCCAGTACCCTTACGTTGGAATGGTACCGCGAGGTACTGCTACGGACAAACGCTCCAGCATTTTTTCTGAACAGCCTTTTGATCGCGACGGCAACCACCGCAATCACGATTTCCATCGGGACTCTTGGCGGGTACAGCATGACGCGTTTTCGATTTCCGGGTCGGAATTTGTTCATGTTTACCTCTCTTCTGAGCTACGTATTTCCGGCGATCCTGCTCTTCGTACCGATCTTCGTAATGCTCAACTCACTGAAACTGATCGATTCCAAGATCGGTGTTGTCGTCAGCCACATCGTAGTGACCATGCCGCTGTCGCTGTGGATGCTGCGTTCGTTCTTCCTGTCGATCCCACGTGAGCTTGACGAAGCAGCTTGGGTTGACGGAGCCACTTATTTTCAGGCGTTCACGCGCGTAATCCTGCCATTGGCGCTGCCTGGAATCTTCTCAACTGCCGTCATCGTATTCATAATGTCGTGGAATGAATTCCTGTTTGCGAGCGTCATCGGGACAAGTACCGCGAACAAGACGCTCCCGGTTGGCATCTCGGAATTTATCACCTCTTTCGACATTCGCTGGGGAGAGATCATGGCTCTGGGCACCATCGCGACCCTTCCCGTCGTTGTGATCTTCACCTTCATTCAAAGGTACTTTTTGGAGGGCGTGACCGCTGGAGCCGTGAAAGGCTGATACAGCCAGGACCAGGTTTACTGATCCTCTTCGCTGCAATGGCCGTTCGTTCGGAGATCTGCGGCTGGATTTGCGTTGGCCACACTTTCATCTTCTACGCTGGCTGTCTGCGCATCATCATCCTGCCGATGACGATGATCGGAATCACATTCGAAGTGTCTGGCATGCCGCTCTTCGCAGGATGGCGTCGAAGCCGAAACGCGCGAGGCCGCCAGCCAACAGGTACAGGCCGCCGAAATCGATGCACAGCACGGGGAGACGGAGATCCAGCGTGCGGTAGTCGCCACCGCCGCACGCTCGGGATAAACGGTGGCCACCCGCCACTTGTCCATGCAGCCGCCTCAATTTGGACAGATCCGTCGCCGACAGGTCCCGCTCCTTGCGCAATGCCAGAAGGCGCGAATGATAGTGTCCTGCTTGCGCCGGCGCGCCGGCGCCTTGCAGCGGCTACCCCGGGAGACGTTCCATCACTTGCTTTCTTGGGGGTACGGCTTGCGCTGGTCGGTTTGGTTCATGGAGATGGAGACAATCATAGAGCGGATATGGCGTCCTTGTGGGCAGCCGCGGAATCGGTGCTGAAACAGCAGAAGATAACCTCACCGATACCCGTTTCTTCGGCGAAAAAGGCTGCCACCGCACCTACGGCTACGTACGCGGCACGCTTGATCGGAAAACCGTACACGCCTGTTGAGATCGCCGGAAAGGCGATCGTCCTGAGGTCGTACTCCACCGCGATCTCGAGACATCGGCGATAGCAACGCGCTAGCAGGCGGTCTTCGCCGGAGTCACCGCCGCGCCAAACCGGTCCGACCGCATGGATGATCCGTGCGGCCGGCAACCTGTAACCGAAGGTCATTTTTGCATCACCCGTGGCGCATCCGCCCAAGGTGCGACACTCGGCCATCAGTTCCGGGCCGGCGGTCCGATGAATTGCTCCGTCCACCCCGCCACCGCCAAGCAGCGAGGTGTTGGCCGCGTTGACAATGGCGTCGACGGCAAGGGTCGTAATATCGCCCTCAATCACTTTCATTCTCTCGTTCATGCCTTTCTCCCGCTGTCTGCGGCGACGGAATCTGATACCCAGTCTGTATTCGAGCGCGGCCGACAAGGGCCAAGGATGGCTGAACATCGCTTCCGGTTCGCCGAAACGCCCCCCCATCCGTTCACAGTATCTTTGGAATGTTTTTCTGAGTCGACAGTATGATCGTCGCATTGCCGTCATCTCTTCCAGTCCGCCAAGTGCTTAGAGAGGCGATCTCTCTTCCGTTGCGTGACATGCTTGTCCACCTGACCGATGTAAACAGCCGTGTGCTGGAGGACACTCGACCCCGGCTATGGAAATAGCATCAAGCGGGATAGGTCGCGCTGTCAAAGACAAGGACAGAGGAAACCTGGCTTGTGAAATTCGGACTGCCTAGGTTCATGGTGCGTACTTGCCTGATTCCGCAGACATTGCCGGACGCGAGGATGCGGGCGTGCGCATCGTGAGAGAGTAGGGCTATCCGCTTGGAAAGCGGCCGGACTATCTGTGGCTCGCCGAATTTGACGGCGCCATGACCTTCGCAATTTCGCAGACAAATCGATTCGAGACGGTACTTGACCCTTTCACGTGAGCGCTCACGCTTGAAGTGTCGCTTGAACAACTGGAAATCGCCGAGTTGTGGGTCCAAAGCCTGATCACGGCGGCTGAGCAGGCTCTCGCGAACACCGGCCGGGCGTCGCCGGTGGGAAAGGCGGGATTGTGTTGCATTTAGATTGCCTTATTGTTGCTTTATTGAGCGATTCGTATCGTCGTTTCTCCAAATATGCAAGCGGAAGTCGCATTCCTGTCAAGTTATCCTTATAATCCCCAAGAGTTTCATCTTGGGACCGCCAGTTGGGACTCATCAAGTCTGCCCGTCCGCGAAACAAATGACCATGGCGACAAAATACGCTGCACACACAATGGCGACGCCCGAATTGAGCATCTCAGCGGCCGCTCAACTCTATGGACGGCTTGGTTACGACGGCATCGAAATCATATTCCAGGAAGACTATGAGTGTGCCGTGTCGGCGAAAACATCATCGGCGACTCTTGCGAAGCTCCGCACAGACATTGAAAGTGCTGGACTTCAAGTCGTCGGCCTTGTCCCCTACGCAAATGCGTTCAATAGCCTTGAATCGACCCGCCGCGCTGCCGCGATGGCCGAGATCGAAGCATCCATCTACGCCGGAGCATACCTCGGAGCACGGTGCATTCGCATCCTACCGGGTGAACCTCGCAGGGTTGACGATCACGAATCGTCTCTGGCTGTGATGGTCGAAACACTTGGCGAACTCGCGGATCAGGCGCTCTCCATGAAGCTGAATCTGGTCATTGAGAATCACATGGAAACAGCGATCACAAACGCGGCTGAAATGGTAACGCTCGTTGAACGCATCGGTCACGAGGCCGTGGGCGTACTTTATGACCCCGCGAATCTAAAGGTGATGGGGGAGGATGACGATGAGGCGGCCTTCCGACTACAGCGCAGTCACATTCGTCATGTTCATCTCAATGACTTCAGAATCAAGAGGTCGGCGCATGAGTCGAGAGAGCTGGTGCCGGGGAGTGGGGTGTTCAGCCAGGTAATCTTGGGTGAAGGAAACACGGACTGGCGTTCTTGGATAGGTTGGCTTGCAGAAACTCGCTACAGCGGGTTTATAACCGCCGAATATGGAACCCGTTGGTTTGCCGATACGCTTCTTTCACCGGAACTTGGCCTTGCACACGAACTCCGAACTATCAAGCGTACGTTTCAAATGGCTCGCGAAAAAATGTCGATGTGATTTGGAGCAAAGCGTTCTTGAGGAACCCCGCCGTCGATCTCGACATCTTTCAGTGTTTTCGTACCCGGCAGGACAATCCACTTGCGCGACAGTTGGAAAGACGGGAACACGTGAAGTGAGTTGGCGATGGGAATCATTCTGAAGTCGACAGCAGATATGCCGGGACGGCAATCGAGAGTGCGTTCAAGACAGCGATAGTCATGGGTCGTTTGGAGAACGAGAAAGGATTCGATTGACTTTGACTAAGCCGATACTGAGAGCGACGCGATCGGTTCGGCTCGGGTGGCAGAAATTTCGGCATGTATCGCCGCGACAGATCAGCGAACTGGGCCATCAAACGCATCAACCTCGACGTGACGGATGCACTTGAGCTGGTCGGTCAGATCTGCTCGCTCCGTATAGGCAGTTCGATAAATCCCTTGTGCATCACCCTGTACAAGATCTTGAACATCCGATTGAATGCACAGTGTTAGTGCCAGACCGTCCACAACGAATCGCAGGGATTCTTGCCTTCTCGGCCTTGGCTGCGCTGGCAACGCAGCAAGGAATATCCCGCAACGGGCTTTGGCCCGTTCACGGGTGGGGAGTGGCGGGATGATCCCGCTTCCCGTGGCGGCGGCAGGAGCGGGGACATGATGGTTGGCCCCGGTGCTTGTCGTTTTCATGTTCTATGAACGCCATTTGGTAGGGGGCCTGACGGCCGGGGCGACAAAGGGATGAGCACTTCGATT
Source organism: Rhodobacterales bacterium (assembly GCA_965219495.1). GTDB lineage: Bacteria > Pseudomonadota > Alphaproteobacteria > Rhodobacterales > CAZPXZ01 > CAZPXZ01. The sequence goes on along the minus strand of OZ244777.1, from coordinate 2,645,977 downwards.
CAAGACGGGCATCCTCCTGATGCCGTTTGGATACGACGGGACGGTATCCAGGAAGAGAACGCCGATTTCGGCTTGCGCCAACAGATGGCCGAATTCGCGGCAAGGCTTTGGCGAAGAAATTTTGGAGCCGCGAAGGCATCTTTCCATTCGCGCCCGCAACGGGCGCTGCCGTCCCGCCCTCATGCCCGCTGGATTGTCCGCAGGAACCGCGAGCCTGAGGGAGTTGCACACCCGTCTCGCGGACATACATTCCTCTCGCGGGGTGGAAGAAGCGCTCTCGCGCGATGCGTGAACGGATTCAAACTCCCGTACAAGTTGTGATCGGAGGTTGCGATGCTGCAGACATGGCGTTGGTTCGGTCCGGACGATCCCGTCCCGCTTGGCCATGTCCGGCAGGCGGGTGCGGCCGGTGTGGTTTCCGCGCTTGACGGCAGAGATCAGGCAATGCCTTGGTTGGCAGGGGATATCGAGCGACTGAAGCGGCTGATCGAGAACGCTGGCTTGACCTGGTCGGTCGTCGAAAACGTTCCGATTCATCCTGCGATCAAGCTTGGCGGCCGCGACGCCGACCGTCACATCGACGCGTATGTCGAAACCGTGCTCAACCTGGCAACTGCGGGAATTCACACGATTTGTTACAATTTCATGCCGGTAATCGATTGGACTCGCACCGACCTGGGATTCCGACTGCCGAGCGGCGCTCTGGCTTTGCGCTTCGATATGGTCGATCTCGCCGCCTACGATCTTTTCGTTCTACAGCGTAACGATGCATCGAAAGATTACAGCAATGAAATTGTCTCAGAGGCCGAGCGGCGATTTCGTGGACTGACGGACGGCCAAATCGCTGCATTGCAGCACAATTTGATTGCCGGACTTCCCGGGTCTGACCATTCCCACGGATTTGAAGACTTCCGGCGGGAAGTTGGCCGGTTCGGTGAACTGTCGGCCGGTGAGCTTCGTTCCAACCTGATCGCATTCCTGTCGCACGTTGCGCCAGCGGTTGAAGAGGTCGGGTCGCGCCTGTGCATACACCCGGACGATCCGCCGTTCCCGCTCTTCGGCCTGCCCCGCGTTGTCAGCCGGTACGCGGACTTTGACCAAATCTTCAAAGCTGTCCCCTCTCCTGCCAACGGCCTGACGCTTTGCACGGGATCGCTGGGTGTCTTGGCCGAAAACGACTTGATGAAATTCATCGACGGATTTGGAGATCGAATTGATTTCGCCCATTTGCGAAATATCAAGAGAGAGTCGGGAGGATCATTCTACGAAGCGGATCATCTGGGCGGCGATGTCGAAATGGTGTCGGTGGTTGCAGCGCTTCTCGATGAGGAAGTCCGCAGAGTGTCAAGCGGACGCGAAGACTGGGAAATCCCGATGCGCCCCGACCACGGCCACATTCTCCTGGACGATGCCGGCAAGAAATCCAACCCCGGCTATTCGGCGATTGGTCGGTTGAAAGGCCTAGCGGAGCTTCGCGGCGTCATCGAAGCGCTCAGTCGAAATCGCGAAGTCCGCCAATTCATGGCGCATTGATATCCGCCTGATGCAGCGAGCAGGCCGGACCAAAGGCTTGAAGGTACGGGATTGACGACAAGACCTTGATGCGCTGGAAACGGCGGTGGCGCCTGGCTTTGTCCAGGAAGCCGCATTTTCGGCAAACTCGGAGCGACGATCGACAGAAACTTCTCGGTACGCGAAAATAAGGTTCGCCAAGGCCAGTTGCGCTCGATGCGAAAGAAATGGAAATTTTGTACAATAGTTGAATTAACACTGTTCTGCGACGAGGGCGCCACTGTCCCGCTTGCTCCGTAGAACGATCGGTTCCCCGCTCCTGCCGCCGCGACGGGAAGCGGGAACATCCCGCCACTCCCCACCCGTGAATGGGCCAAAGCCCGTTGCCGGCGGCTCCGGTGCACTTCCCGTTTTGCGACCTCCCCGCCATTCGACAGCGTCAGCCGCTTGGCGACCCCCTCGTCGATGCCGACCGGGCAGGCAATCGCCTCTTTCGGGGCGACCGGCGGGAACGCGAAGCCCAGATGCACCTCGGTGCGCAGCGTCTTCCGCACCACCCGCAGTGTCTTCCGCGCCGCCCTCTCCGGCAACGCCCGCGACGTCTGCAGTTGCATCGGCGGAAGCCCCTTCACATGCAGCCGCCAGTGCCGGCCATGCCGCCGCACCATGCCCCGTGCCCGTGAGACCTCCGCAACCGGCGCGCCGCCTTGAAGCGCAGAAAACCGGGCTTGCCGCCGCCGCGCGCCTTTCAAGGATACGCACTTGTATTAGCTTTTTGATGTGTCTATATGGAGGGCATGCAGGTTGGTCTTCATCAGTTTCGTTCCACGACCATCGAGTGGCTGAAGGGAGCGCTCCGGGAAGAGGGTATCACGCGGAATGTTCTGACGCATTCGTTGTGCGCGCATGAAGACTGGCGCAATCGCCGCGGGCAATTGTGCATATCGGCGGCGGCGAAGGCGTTGCCGGTTCTTGCGTCGAAGCTTGGTCTGGCATTGCCGGCGGCGCGGTCGGCGCCGAATTTCGAGGCGGACGCGCGCAGGCGGCCGCCTTCGGCGGATTTCCCGGATCTTGCGCTTCGGGGCTCGTTGCGGGCTTGTGGCGAGCTGACGCTGGAGGCGTTGGGCGGGGATGCGGACCGTCGGCGGTGGGAGTCGATGATGGCGACGCATCATCCGCAGGGCTGGGCGCGGGCTCCGGGCGGTCAGTTGCGGTATTGGATCCGGTCGGCGACGCATGGCTGCCTCGGCGGCATCGGGTTTTCGTCGGCGGGCTGGCATCAGCAGGCGCGCGACGCCTTCATCGGCTGGTCGCCGGATGCGCGGGCCGCCAACCTGCCGCGGGTAGTCTGTAATCACCGGTTCTTGATTCTTCCGGGGGTGCGGGTGCACGGCCTCGCTTCCCGGGTGTTGCGAATGGCGAGCGATCGGTTGGCCGAAGACTGGCAAGCGGCGTACGCGGTGCGGCCGGTGATGGCCTTCACCTATATCAGCCCCGGCCATTCCGGTCGTTGTTATCGGGCGGCGCGTTGGCGCTGCTGCCCGCAGCGCACCGAGGGACGGCGGCCGGATTGCGCCGGCGGCGCGCCGGGGGTAAGACGAAGCGTCTGGATGAAGCCGCTGTCGGCCGGCTGGCGCGAAGCGTTGCGCCGGGCGCCGAAGCGGACGATCGGCACGGCTCCTTCCCTGTACCTGGACGCAGACACGGATTGGGCCTGCCGGGAGTATGGCCGCAGCACCCATACCGATGGCCGGGTTCGGGAGCGGATGGTGCGCATGGGCCGGGCGTGGCTGCGGCATCTCGGCGAATCGCTTCCGGCGATCTTTCCGACCGGAGCGGAGCAGAAGGCGGCCTATCGCTTGCTGTCGAACGGCAAGGTGAGCATGGAACACATCCTGGAGCCGCACCGGGAGATGCTGGTCGAGCGTTGCCGGCTGGAACCGACGGTTCTCGCCATCCAGGACACCACCACGCTCAATTATGACGGGCTGGAGGCGACCGGCGGCCTTGCCGGGCTGGGCGGCGGCGGCATTCTCGTCCATACCGGCCTTGCGGTCACCCTGGCCGGACGCCCGTTGGGCCTGTTTGAATTGAACGCGGCGTTCCGCGGCGGCAAGACCGTCGACGACATGGTGGAACCCGGCCCGGAAGTCAACGACAGGGAGAGCGCCCGCTGGTTGCGCGGCCTGGACTGGGCGGCGGCGCTTTCCGCCGCCTGTCCCGGAACGCGGGTGGTCAATATCTGCGATCGAGAGGGGGATTTTTGGGAACTGCTATGCAAGGCGGCATCCGACGGCGCCAGGCTGCTGGTGCGCGCCAGCCGTTCGGCGCAGCGGCAGGTGATCCTCGAGGACGGCCGGAAAGCAGACCTGTGGAATCACCTCGCGGGGCAGCCGCGATTGGCGACGCAAACGCTGGAACTGGCCGCGTGCGGTGGCAAGCGCACCCGCAAAAGGCGCATAGTGCACATCGACATCCGCGCCACCGAAGTGAGGCTGGCGCCGCCGCGGACCGCCGCAGGCCAGCCGCCGGTCCGCATGCTCGCGGTGTCGGCAACCGAAACGCCCAACAGGAAGAACGCCCTGCACTGGCTGTTGCTCACCACCGAAGGCCTCGACGGCGCGAGCGCCGAAAGCCGCCCTGAAGCGGAGGCCGCCGAGGCCGGCAATCTCGTGGAGACCGCGAAGACGGCCATCCGCTGGTATGTGCTGCGATGGACCATCGAGCTCTTCTTCAAGGCGCTGAAGACCGGCACCCGCATCGAGGATCGCAGGCTCGACCATGCCGATGACCTGCGCAAGTGTCTCGTCTTTGACGCCATCACCGCATGCCATGTCTTCGATCTCGAACGCATGGCCCGCGACAAGCCCGACACGCCGGCCGGCGAAGTTGTGTCACCCAGGATGTAATCGATGTCCTGTATGCCCTGCGCAAGGCGCAGGGCGGCGCCCGCGCGCGAGCGCCGCCGGGCCATCGGCCGGATATCCGCACCTTTGTGATCGACCTCGCAGGCATCGTTGGGTTTCACCCTCGACGACAGCAGCCCTTGCCGGGAACCCAAAAAGTCTGGCAAGCCTACGTACGCCTGAAATGGTCAACACTCACCTATCAAGCTCTGAAAGGAACAAACCTGATCTGAAATCCATATACATGAGTGGGGTGTTGCAAGCCCGCGCGCGCCGGAAAAAACCCGGGATCTCCGGTCCAGCCGCTGCAGCACACCCCGGAACATCTGAACGCTGAGGGCGGCAAACTCGGAAAATTGCGGATCGCCGTCAAAGATTTGCACTGGTCGGAACAGGAAATCGAAGCCCCCGCCTTCATCCAGGCGCCGACGCGCTCCTCGAGCGCGACGTTGTTGAACCCGCGGCACAGCCGGAACACCTCGCCGAGACGGGGTGCGAGGCCGGGGTAACCGCGCCCGGCATTTGAAGACCTTGAACACCGGCCGAGCGCCGCCGGTGGGAGAGGCGGGATTGGGTTGCATGGGCGCTTCTTCTTTGTTGCTGCATCGAGCGATTCGAACCACCGTTTCTGCAAATGCGCAAGCGGAAGCCGCTTTCCTGCCAACTAATGTATATGAGCCCCGAAGAAATCAACCAGCAAGGTATTGACGCGGCCGATGAAGGCGGCGCGGTCAAACCCGGCGGGATCCTTGGCAACGGGAATGTCCTCCTTCTCGGTCAGCCATTTTGGAAAGGGAGCGATGAAGGCGTAGTGATGCCCCGAAACCCGTTCGAAACCCGAGAGCCGTTCAGGCGGCAGGGCAGCGGCGATCGAACTCGCATGAAAGCGCGGCTGTGCGATCCGGTCTCCTTCGATCGCGATAACCAGTGTCCGCGTGGCGACAAATCGCTCGGGCGAGATCTCGAGTCCCTGTCCGATGGGCGCGACCAAAGCGACCGATCCGCTGACGAACGGCTCGACAGAGAATTGGTTCGGCAAGTCCTCGATCGAAACCGGCTTCCGCAGCCTCTGCACGAGACGCCAGAGTAGTGGCGGAGCCTCGCAAAATGCCGCGTCCTCCTCTTCATGGGCGTCACAATGAGCCTCGACGGCGTCAAGGTCGATACCAGCGCCCGCCGCAGCCATAACCGTCGCTCCCCCCAGCGAATAACCGAGCGCATGGACTTGGGCAGGGTCCAGGGCGCGACTGAGAGTCGAATCCGCACGGACCCCTTCCAGCGCACGGCGAAGTTCGTCGATTCGAAGGGCGATTGCGCCCGCGGTTCCGCTGCCGCCGATCCGGTGATCGGCACGGTGCTGTGGCGCAATGACGACAAAACCGGCGTCCGCCAGCGCTGCGGCCGTCAAATGATGGTTTCGGAAGAAACCGCTGTTGCCATGCGACAACAGGATCGGCGGCCAGCGTCCCGGTGCCGGCGCGGCGTCAAAGGCATAGTCAACTTCGAACGGTCCGAGGCGCGCCCGGGTGGTCGGCGCCCGTGAGGGATACCAGATTCCGACTTCCAGGCCGGCGGCTTCAAGCGTTCGAAAGCCCACGGCTTCGGTGTGTTCCGGCAGCAGGAGTGCGAACGCCGCCGCAACCTGCCAAAGCCGACAATTGCGAGCAACGCAGCCATCGGAAGCGAATAGGCGTTCGACGAGAGAAGAGAGAGCAGAACCAGCCAGCAAGACAAGGACATTTGTTCTTCGAAAAAACCGCTGCGTAATGGTCATATTGTCTTGATCGCTTGACAGCTTTCCCTATTTCAGAATCGATTGTTTCGTTCGGGAGGCACTTGTATCACTGTGGATGGCCCTGGCCAGTGCCGGACCCCGCCCGCCCCGACACACGCGTACCGATGGCTCTTGAGCGGTGCGGAAGAATCCTTGAGTCTGGAGACGTTGCCAGAAGTTCTTCCGTTCGTCGCGCGGATGCCGTTTTTCGTGCGCGCGTTCCGGCCCTTGCCGGTTTCCCGCGATGCCCGGACAAGCGCCCGCGGTCTCAGTCCCGGATCGCAGAAATGCTGAATTCACCGCGTGCTCGGGTTCTTTCCGAATTGTGCTATCCTGGCGCCCGACCAGGGGAACCGGGCAATCAATGGGCGGTTCGCGTCAACATTCGCCCACCCAGGGCCCCGGTTTCCGATCCGGCGCGCACGGCGGCCATTCCGTTTACGAACACGTGCTCAACGCCTTGGGGATACGCGTTCGGTAGCCGCCAAGTGGCGCGCTCTCCGATTGACACGGGATTCAACACCACGATGTCAGCCCAGCATCCCTCGCGGATATGGCCGCGATCTGCAAGCAGGAAGTGATCGGCGACCAAGCCGGTGCATCGACGCACGGCGGCGGGAAAAGTCAACATCTTTTTTTCACGGACAAATTCTTCGAACACGCAAGGGAAGGTCCCGTAATGCCGCGGATGCGGCTGGATGGTATTCCACGGTTCCCGCAAGCGTCCGAGATCGGTGGCGATGGCATCGGTGCCGAACATCGCCCATTCGTACTTGATCAGCGCATCAAAGTCCTCGGCGCCGCTTTGCGAATGGACCGTGGCAAGCGCGTCACCGTCCCGTAGCACCAGTTCGAAGAACAGTTCGCACGGATCCATGCCTTCGTTCTCCGCCGCTTCCGCGACACTCTTGCCCAAATGCCGATAGCGGGCGCTTTCCGGCGGCAATTCGTGAATGGTGATATCGGTCCAGTTGCTCAGCCAGGCGAATTCCTCGTGAAATCCGAATTTCGGCCGCACGCGGCGGGTCTCAATTTCTTCCTTCAGTTTTTCCCGGGTGTCCGGTTTCTGGAGAATCTTGCGGAGTTCCGGAAGGTTCTCATCCCAAGGCTTTTTCCAGTCGTAGGCCCAGGACGGGAAGATTGCCCGCGGTCCCCACCATGCGCCTTTGGTCTTGTAGGGCATCATGTCGCAGGCGATGCGGATCCCATCGTCCCGCGCCTGGTTCATCATGTCGATAAATCGTTTCCCGGCGCCCCAGTTCTTGCGCCCGAAAACCCCGAGATGTGATATCTGCACCCGCACCCCGGTGCGGCGGCCAACCTGGATTGCTTCGGCCACGGCGTTCAGGACGTTGCGGCTGTAGCCTCTGAGATGGGACGAATAGAAACCGTCGTATTCCGCCGCCACTTCCGCCAGCTCGACGATTTCCTCCAGGTCGGAAACGGTGGAGGGATCATAATCGAGGCCCGTGGAAAGCCCGCAGGCGCCAGCTTCCATGGCATCCCGAACGTGACCCTTCATCCGGTCGATTTCGGCGGGCCGGGCGGGCCGGTCCTCGCGGTCCAGGACCGCAGCGCGAACCGTGATATGGCCGATCTGGGGTACGGCATTCATGCCCACGCCCTGTTTCTCGACGCGCCCGAAATATTCATTGGCAGTCGTCCATTCCAGTTCCACGCCTTCCGGGTCCAGAAGGTAATTGCGGTTGTTCTCAAGGAGCGGAAAAGGGCTGAAGCCGCAGTTCCCCATGACTTCCGTCGTGATCCCCTGATTCAATTTCGATTGGCATTCCGGATTGAGATAAAGCCCGACATCGGAATGGCCATGAGCATCGATGAATCCGGGCGTTACCATCTTGCCTCTGGCGTCGATATCGGTCCCGCCTTTCGCTTCACCCAGTTCTCCCACGGCGGCGATCCGTCCGTTCTTGATCGCCACATCTGTCCGTCTGGCTTCCGCGCCGGTTCCGTCGACAACCTCGCCATTGCGTATCAACACGTCATATTCCATCCTGTAACCTCCCTGATCCACGATAGACTTGTTCTTGTTTTCTATATCCGCCGTGCTTGGTAAAATCCCTTTTACAGCAAATTCTTGAGAATTCCGGGTCGAGAATTGCGCGGCAAGGCATCGGGGTGTTTCGACGGTTCCTGCGGCGCCCGGAACTTCTTCGACGGCCGCACCATCATAGCGGTGCGCCGGCTCGGCGCTATCCGAGCTGCCGCGAAGATGCTACCAGGTCCAAATCCGCCGGTTCAAGATCGTCACTGGCGCTCCGGGCGCCCATTTGCCACAGGGCCGCGTTGCAGGGGAGGCAACGTTTACCCGCCGGGCGGGGTTCGATTCATTCGCGGGGTCGAATCAGTTCTTGAAACCACTCGCGGGAAAACAACCTGTCCAATGAGATGGGTCCGGCCCCCCTGAGCACGAGCACAATCAGGAGAAATATCCAGAACGCTCTTTGGTCGGCAATCAGGGAGTCGGAAGCGCGGTCGAACCAGGCGCCGGCAGCCTTTGCGGAAAGGTCGTGCCCAACGATGTCGACATAGCTTTGCACCAGCACGAATCCGATCATTCCAAGCGCGGCAAGCCGGGTCAGGAGGCCCACGACCACGAGGAAGGGGAGAATCAATTCCGCCCAGGTCCCCGCCAGCACGACCAGGGTATGGAAAATGCTCAACTTGGATGGATCAAAGCCTGCGCTTTCCATCGCCAGTGGGAAAATCTGCGCATACGCGCCCACGGTCGGAAACAAGAATCCGAACAAGCCGTCACCGATCTTGGTATAGGCAGAGGCCCAGTAATACCCGAGCAGCACGCCTGCGAACACGAGCCTTGCAAGCGTGGGAACCAGCCGGGAGGCAAGCGTTTCTTCCAGCCAGGCGAGAATGCCCTCAATGAAGGAATACACGTTTCTGACGATAGGTACTGCGCGCATCGGTCAATTCTCCAGTCTGAGGGAAGGGAACGCTGCGGGTTGGTTTCGGACCGCTAATCCCGATCTTTCGGCGAGAGCCCAACCCCCGCAATTGCGTCGAAACTTACAAGCCAGCCAAGCGTTCCGTCAAGCTTGAATTCGGGGACGACCGCAAGGGCGTTTTCGAACGCGTGCCCCAGCGAGCCGCCGGCCAGGAGCGTTTGGAGCAGTTCGTGCTCTCCCGGTTCGAGGAGCTTGGGAACGGGGTCGAATTGCTTCCTCACGACGGCGACTTCTTCCGCCGCCGGTTTCGGTTTTGGGCCGTCCGAGGTATTCGCCAACCATATGCTGAATATCGGAGACTCCGAACCCAGGAGCCGAATCGACGGAGCCAGTTCTATGCGCGCATCCACGAGCTTGTCGGCAGGAACCGCAGCGAACGCTTCCTGTGATATGGGAGAACTGTCCTCTGCGTGATAGGATTCACGGAGCGCGATTTCGAGACGTGCTACATCGGCAAGATACGGGAGCGATTGTACGGGCTCGAAGGATTCAAGAAATTCCGGAAATTCCGTGGCAAAACGCATCATGAGAGGCGAATTCGGCGGAAACTCCCGGACGAAATTGCCCGCCATGGCCTTGAAGAATTCGTCTCCAACCAGCTTGCGGATGACGGGAAAAGCTCTTTCCAGTGCCTCGGTCAGGCCACTGATGACGTTGTTCCGGTAAACCGCGAACCGCTTTGCGTTCTTGCTGGCCCTGCTCGTAATCCCGTCCGGAACCGGCTTGTCCGGATTGCAGACCGCCTCAATGAATTTGGACTGGGCAACCCTCATGCGGTGTGGCTGGATGGGGTCGCAGACAGAATCTCGTTTGCCCGCTGCGCCTCCGCTTCAAGCACTTGCCACTCCGGGATGTCGTTGTCCCACTCGATAAGGGTCGGCATGGGTCCCGCCCGGTTCACGGCGCGCGCATAGAGGTCCCAGACGGGGTCGATGACTTCGCTGGCGTGGCTGTCGATCAGTAGCGGCGAACCGTCATCGTCTTCGTCGTCCTTGTGCCCGCCGAGATGCACTTCCTGAACGAGTTCGAGCGGGAATCCATCGATGTAGGCTTCCGCGTTCCGACTGTGATTTGTCGCGGAGACGAAGACATTGTTCACGTCCAGGAGCAGCCCGCATCCGGTTCTTTCCGAAATCCCGGAAATGAACTCGATCTCGCTCATTTCGGTCTCTTCGAACTCGATGTAGGTAGACGGATTCTCAAGCAGCATCTGGCGGCCAAGAGATTCCTGAACTTCGTCAATGTGTTCGCAAACGCGGGTGAGGGTTTTTTCGGTGTAGGGCAAGGGCAGCAGATCGTTGTAGTAATGGTCGTCATGGGTGGACCACGCCAAGTGCTCCGAAAACACCGCCGGCTCAAGCCATCCGTTCAACTTCTTGAGACGCTGCAAGTGGCTTTCATCGAGAGGTTCATCGCCCCCAATGGAGAGTCCAACGCCGTGGCAGGAAAAGGGAAAGTCTTCACGGAGCCGCCGAATCTGGGCCAAGGGCCTCCCGCCCTCGCCCATGTAGTTTTCCGCGTGAATTTCGAGCCAGCGCACCGAGCCCGGCGTATCGAGGATTGCGCTGAAATGCTGCGCCTTGTAACCAACGCCGGGGCCAGCCGGCAAAGGGAACCCGTTCCCGTTCGCTTTGCCTGTCATTTTCCTCCGCCCGAATGGATGAACAGCGCACCGCCGGGGCGGTGCGCTGCGTGAAAAGGTCAGGCAGGAAGATCGCGGTCGAGCGGCTCGAGCGACCCCATCCGGCCATCCGGGAGCTCCATCGTGATGCAGGTCCCGACCGGAACCAGCTTCCAGGCATTGCCTTGGTAGTCCAAGGTGGCTGAACCGGCGCAAGTCGTGCCTTCTCCCGCTTTGCAATCGTTTTCGCCGGCGAGCGATACGCCGTAGCACTTTTCGTTGTCTTGCGCGGCAGCCGGGAGGGCGTGCGCTGCGAACGCCGCAGCTACCGCGCCCGCGATGGCGGCTGACATAACTCGTGTAGACATTGGTTTCATCTCCTTCTTTCTTCGAGTCCCAAGGCCACCGATAACATATCGGATGGTGATTCGGAATCAGTTTCCTGGCCAAGTCATTCATTCCATGGCCGTTTCCTCTTTCGGACAGGGATGTGGCAGGCATCCGGCGCCGACAGCCGGAACCGTCAAGGCCGGTAGTCGCAGGGACGGCTTGCCCTTGGCCACCTGTCGGCGCCATGATCATGGCCAACGTTGGCAAAATTTTGACGGGTTTCCCCGACCATCCGAAAACAGAACGGCGTTGGTGGCTCGAAGGCCCGTCACACGGATCGTCGGCGTCTGTCTGGACTGGAAGTCATGCCTGTTGAAGCCGAACACCGCGGCGTTGGCGGCAAAGGAGCACGGTGGCGCGTACGCCCTCCCGGAACCCGTAACGGGTGTGGCAGGCCGGGGAGAATACCCATGTCGGGGATCTCCAGGCGAGACGACGCTGATCCCGAGCCGCGGGGTCATTCCCTGCAATCGGGAATCTTCTCCTATTCGGCGCCTTCCGTGGCCGCCGGGAATTCGGCAGGGTTTGCGCCGTAATCGCGGCGAGCGGATGCGGGACTCACCGCACCGTCACGCACATCCCGTTGCACCAACTCCGCTGGACGGTCGCCCGGCTCCCCGTAGCCTCCTCCTCCTGGGAGCCGCATGTAGTATGCGTCACCCGGTCGAAGCGTATGCGGTTCGACGGACACGCGCTCACCGTTGATCCGGAAATCTCCGGTCATGCCGGAATGTCCGCCAAGCACGCCGGGAGGCGGGTGATCGACCTTGTCCGGCCGCAGCGACGCAATCAACGGTTTCTTGCCGGTAACCAGCAGGCTGAGTTCCTGGCCGAGCCCGCCGCGTTGGCGTCCAGCGCCACCGGAATCGGGTACCAGGCGCTTGTATTCGATTCGCACAGGCGCCTGGTTCTCGGTGATTTCAACCGGCGTTACGGTGCCGTTGTAGGGGAACGCGGTGGTGGGCAGTCCGTCCGTTCGAGAAGTCGCGCCTTTCCCGCCGTTCGGCAGGATATGCACATTGACGACGGAGTCATCGTCCGGATGGCGGCCATGAAGGGTAATCGCCCAAAAGGAACCGCTGCCCGCTTGGATTCGTTCCGGCATGGCTTCCGCGAGCGCTCCGTACATGGCCATATGAATATGGAAACTGGATTTCGAGCGCGACTTGACGGGACTCGGCGGCGTGGTGTTGAACGCGCTTCCCTCGGGCGCCGTCATTTCAAGCGGTCGAAGCAGGCCTTCGTTGTTCGGAAGTTCCGGCGCCAAGCTGCACTTCAGCGGATAGTAGGTGTCCGCGAAAGACGTGTTGGTCACGCAATTAATCGATGCGTTGGAAAACTGGGACGATGAGCCTTCGAAGTCCACCGCGATGCTGTCGCCGCGCTTGGCGACTTTCAGCTGGATGTGGAGGGGTTCGCGGAACCCGTCGGCATCCAGCGCATAACTCCATTCACCGTCGGGCAGCGATGCCAGGCCGTGGCGCATGGCGGCTTCCGAACGCCCGAGGATCTCTTCCGCCAGGGCCTGGAGTCCTGCGCTGCCGCCGTGGTCGTCAAGAAACTCTGCAAGCCGCTCGGCGCCAAGCTGTTCGGCGCCGGCGATCGCCTTGACGTCTCCGATGACCATGTCCGGCACGCGCACATTGGCCCGAATGATCTGGAAGAGTTGTTGGTTTTCCTTGCCGGCCAGATAAAGCTTCGAAGGGGGAATCCGCAGGCCCTCCTCAAACACGTCGCGCGCCTCGAAGAAGTCCAGCCTTCCGCCGATATCGGCAATGTGCGCGACGCAGCCCATGAACGCGGCGACCTTTCCATCGCGGAAAACGGGCGTGACGATGCTCAAGTCCGGCAGGTGTCCCGAGCCAAGCCATGGGTCGTTGGTCATCAGCACGTCGCCGGGTTCCAGCGTTTCGGCTGGAAAAGCCTCCAACAGGCTCTTCGCGGTCATCGGCAGGGTGACCGTGAACGCCGGTGACGAGAGCTGCGATTGCGCCAGCCCTCTTCCAAGCTGGTCGAGCATGATCACCGCGAAATCGCGGCTCTCTCCCACGATTGTGGAGAAGGAGGTGCGCACCACGGCGATGTCGACCTCGTCCATGATCGAGATCAGGCGGTTCCATTGCACTTCAATGGAGATCGGATCCAGATTCGGCGATGTTGGCGAGGTCACGGGTTCCGCTCCTTCTGCAAGAGATCGATGAAAAGGCTGCCGAACTCGTCAACGCGCAACGTGCTCGACGGACCGGCCACCACCGTGCATTCCCGCTCCTCGATCGCGGCGGGGCCGTCGAAATGCGTATTCGGCGCGAGTCGATACCTGTCGTACACCGGCGTCTCGGCGTAGTCGGAGATTTCCGGAAAGTAGATGCGCCGCGAGCCTTTGCGCGCTGCCGACGCATCCGCGGGCGGAGTGCTGACCGGTTGCAGCGCGACGCTTGGGGGCGGAGCGCTGACGGTGGTCCGGCAGGTAATCAGTTCGACCGGAAGATTGCGGTGCGCGTGCCCGTATTTCTCCTCGTGGGCGGCGTAGAAGAGTTCGGCGGCCGCATCCACGGAACCCGCTTCGATCAGTCTCGATGGGATCGGAACGGTCACCTCGTGGCCTTGACCCTTGTGACGCATGTCCATGGCATGCGCAACCTTTATCTCGGATCCGTCCGGATCGATCCCTGCTTCCTTGAGTACGGTGAACCCGCTTTCGTCCATGGTCCGGAACACGCCACGGATTTCGTCCCAGGAAATCGAGTCGAGACGCGTGACCAGCGAGCGAGCGTAGTCGAAAGCGACTTCCGTGGTCACGAGTCCCATGGCGGAAGTTGTTCCCGCGCCCGGCGGCACGACGACGCCTTTCATTTGCAACGATCGCGCCAGTTCGTATGCATGCGCCGGACCGGCGCCGCCGAACGCGAAGAGATAGAATTTACGCGGGTCTTCGCCACGTTCGGCAATATGCACCTTCATTGCCGCGAGCATGTTCTGATTCACGACTTCGAAGATCCCGCGCGCCGCATCGGTCAGCGACAGCGAAAGGGGTTCGGCAAGCCGCCCCCGGATGGCGTTTCCCGCGGCTTCACGGTTCAGGGGCATCGAGCCGCCCAGAAAGTAATCCGGGTCCAGATAGCCGAGCACGACATTGCCGTCGGTGACGGTGGGTTCGACTCCGTCGAGTCCGTAGCATGCCGGGCCCGGATCCGCGCCGGCGCTGCGGGGTCCGACTTTGAGCAGCCCCAGCTGGTCGACATGCGCAATCGATCCTCCGCCGGCGCCGATTTCGATGAGCTCGACGATCGGCACTTTGACCGGAATTCCACTCCCTTTCTTGAAGCGGTCGACTCGCGCAACTTCGATCATGTTGGACTTGGCGGCCTGGCCGTTCTTGATGAGCCCGATCTTGGCGGTCGTGCCTCCCATGTCGAAGGTCACGGCGCTGTCGATTCCGAGATGACTGCCATAGAAAAGCGCCGCCAACACACCGGCGGTTGGGCCGGACTCGACCATGCGAATAGGGAACTCGCGCGCGGTCTGTCCGGTGGCAATGCCGCCGGAAGAAATCATGAAGTAGAGCCTGTGCCGGAACCCGAGTTCAGCGAGGCCGTTTTCAAGCTGGTCGATATAGTCGCGCGTGAGCGGCTGGACGTAGGCGTTGGCGATCGTAGTGCTCATTCGCTCGTATTCACGGATTTCGGGAGCGACGGCGCTCGAAAGGGAAATACTGACGCCGGGCAGTTCCCCGGCAAGGATATCCATGGCGCGCTGTTCATGCGAGGGATTGCGGAATGAGTGCAGGAAGGTAACGGCGATCGCGTCGATTTCTTCCTTTCGAATGCGTCCGGCGAGTCGCCGGAGGCCTTCTTCATCCAGTTCGGAAATCACGTTGCCGTGATTGTCCAGCCGTTCCCGGATTTCATAGCGGAGGTTCCTCGGCACCAGAGGCTCGGGCTTTTTCAGGAAGAGGTCGTAAATGTCGTATCGGACTTCCGTGCCCATTTCAGGCACGTCGCGAAAGCCTTCCGTGGTCAGGAACGCGGTCTTTGCGCCGGTGCGTTCGATCAGCGCGTTGGTGATGAGAGTGGTGCCATGAATGGCGATGTTGATATCAGGTGCGGCGACGCCAGCCTCCTCCAGGACGGATCCCAAACCGTCGATCACGCCAATGGCCGGATCCTGGGGTGTGGTCAGGCGTTTGCCGAGGAAACTCCGGCCGCTGCCTTCATCAATCAAAACAAAATCCGTAAACGTGCCGCCTACGTCCACGCCGACACGGTAGCCGGCTCGCGAATCATTCATGGTTGTCTGTTTTCATGTTGCCTTCCCGAAGGCGTTCTTCACGCTGTCCTCAAATCAAATCGCCCAACCGCGGGCACTCCGTGAACGGCTGGTTGCGCCCCAGGCGCAACCAGCCGTGCTTTCGTCGCAGCATTTCGCCCGCGTGGCGGCTTCCGGCCTCGCCGAGACGCTCCGCCGTTCTCCGCAGTCTTCAGCGCATGGCCCGGGCTTGTACGTCGCAAGCGTCGGGCTCGGGTCGGGGTCGCGAAGACGCAGTCCAGCGATTCCCGGAACAGTGTAGATGCAGTCTTCTCGCATGTCAGCGGACCGCCGTTCGGAGGCGGCGCGGAGGATGGCCACGAAGCGAGAAAAATTCCCCAATTGCCAGCCAGATTCTCCTCGCTGCCGCGAACCGCACCGGAAGCCTGCGGGCCGCGTGAGAGTTTCGGGTCTATCTCAAGGTCCGCCAGCCGGCCGTTTTCGGACGGCCGGCAATGCAAGCAAGCACCCCGCGCTTCCGGGACACGGTCGAAGAGATGACTTTGTCGTCAGTTCTTGCAGACCGTGGGCTCAATGCAATCAAAAGACCGGACGGCAAAATCGCGCGGCGCGAAGAAGGCGGCAGCCCGGCCCGCTAGAGCGGAAACGAGGCCTCCTGGTTCAGGCCGTCCCACATCTCGCGAAATGGACCATGCTCAATGAAATATGCCTGCTGCTCCAGTTTCTTGATCCAGCGGTCGGTGACCGCCTCGGCCCGACGCCAGCAGTCGGCGACGAAATCGGCCTTCACCTTGGCGGTCGCCTTCATCACCGACGGAGCCTCGCCAAAGAACTCCTGCTCAAGGGGATCGAAGTCGGCCCGGATTGCGGGCTTGATCGCAGCGTAATCCGCAATCGCGCGGCGATGAAGCCGCTCGTGCTTCCACCAGAGGATTCCGTCCTCGAAGGTTTCATGGGGCATCGGCCCGAGATCCGGCATCGGCACGCCGAAAAACAGCGGCTTGAAGACGGAAAGATCCGTTGCCGAAGTTCCGGTCATCCAGACCGTCACCCCGTTCGCTCCCGCGTCCGAGATCATGGCGTTGGTTGCGTGCCAGAAGCGGGATTCGTGAGGACCCGCATGCATGCAGATGCGCGTGGGACGGTCGTCTTTGGGAATGTCGTAGGCGTCCGGGTCCTCGCCCACGTCGCGCAGGATATCGGCCATGTCCTTCACCCCGATCGACCCTTTGCGCGCTTCCAGAAGCGACTGCGCCCGGCACTCGCGCACGGTGGCGGCCACTTCTTCCTCGGCCGCCCCGTCGGCAAAGGCGGCCCGGAAATCCGGCTTCGCGCCATTGCCGGACCGGAGAGACGACACCTCCCAATCGTCGGTGATCTGGTAGCGATTGGAGATCGCCATTACGTCGCCGACCTTGCGCGCCGCCCAGTGCCGGCCCGCGCAATTGACGACATAGGCTTCGGCGCAATCGCTGACCAGGATGCCGGTATCGCAGAAAAAGCCGCCGTAAAACTGGCTGTTTCCACTCTGTCCGTACGTTTCGACATGATGGGCGATCACGTCCACGGCCTCGCGCGCCGTTGCTGCCCGCTCAATTGCCACACGCAGGAGGTCGATCACCGTGACGCCCTCCTTGTCCTCTTCCTTCTGGTTGCTGAAAGCCCCTTCGTTGCCCGCCGAGACCCCATGCTCGTTGCAGGCGACCTCGGTTCCCCAGGCCCAGAACGATTTGCCGAGTATGGTTTCGTAAGTGACGCGGGCCTGTGGGATGCTCAAATGGGTGATCCGGACAAGGGCCCCCTCGCGATACTCGCGACGCGGCTGGCGAATAAGATGCTGGGATTCATTAACGGCGGTATCGGCGCTCTTGGCGAGAAGGACCGAACCGCTGACGGTGCTGTTTCCCAGTGCGACAAATGAATCACACATGGCGCCGTTCCTTTGGTTTTGCTGCTTGGGATGGGATGCTTTGTAGCCCGCTCCGAATAAAGTGTCCATCTACCCGCCGTCGCGACGAGATGGTTTCGGGCGGCGCGCACGGGCCGCGACCGAAATCGTTCAGGCAAGGTGCAAAGACACCTTTACATGCTATATGTTCAGGGCATTGGAGTGGGCGGGGGATGCCTCGCCCCTTGATGATTCGGGACTCAAAGAGTCTCGAAAGGTGTGCGCTCGAAGAGAAATGGAGTCAGTTTCTCGAACAATGGAACACGGGTGCCGAAGACAAACTGGGAGGTTATCAATGACAAGTACAGTATTTAGCCGGATTCGGCGCAAACTGTTGTTTACCGGGGCGACAGCTTCGTTGGCAGCGGCGTTGGCGTTCATGCCGGGTCTGCCGGGAGCTGACGGTGCGATTAAGGCGGCCGACGTGAAGACTGGCGGGGTCTTGATTTTCGCCCGGCCGGACGAGCCCCTGACCATGGATCCTTTCATTCCAGCAGATAACGGATCGATCTGGGCGATCGAGCAAGTTTGCGACACCCTGGTGGAAGCCGACGCATCGGGCGAAGGCGTGGTGCCCGGTATCGCCGAGTCCTGGGATATTTCGGAGGACGAGCTCACCTATACATTCAAGTTGCGCGACGCCAAGTTCAGCAACGGCGAGCCTGTCACCATTGAGGACGTGCTCTTTTCCTATCAGAAAGCCGCAGGGTCGGAAGGAACCTACGGATTCCTTTTCGGTCCGGTCGCATCGATCGAAGCGGTCGACGACATGCACGTGCGGTTTAATTTGAAGGAACCCTATTCGCCGCTGATTTCATCGCTTTCGATCTTCGCGGCGTCGGTGGTCCACAAGGCGACTTATGAGGCCGATCCTGGACAATTCGGAATATCGCCCGTTTGCAGCGGCGCCTTCAAGGTCGACGAGTACAAGCGCGGCTCGCACCTCACCCTGTCTCGCAACGAGCATTACTGGGGCAAGGATGCGGACGGGATGTCCCTGCCTTATCTCGACGGCGTTGAAATGCGCTACGTGCCGGAGAGCAACGCACGTGTGCTGGGGCTCAACAACGGCGATTTCGACGTCGTCAGCACCGTGCCTTTCAATCAGGCGGAAGCGGTCCAAGCCCTTTCGGGCGTGGCGCTGGAGGTCCAGCCCGTGTATCGCCTCGATTACATTTACCTGAACCACTCCAAGGCGCCGATCGATGACAGGAATATCCGCCTGGCCTTGAACCATGCGGCGAACCGCGAAGCCATCATGCAGACGGTGTACTTTGGCTATGGAGAGATACCCAACTCCTACATGCCGAAGATCAACTACCACTGCGCCGACGTACCCATGCTCGAGTTCGACCTCGAGAAGGCCAAGCAGTTGGTCGCCGCATCCAGCTACGACGGCACGCCCATCGAACTGCAGATCGATACGGGCAATGCCCCCTTCCGGCAGATCGCCACCATTCTCCAGCAGGGCTGGACGGCGGCCGGCCTCAACGTCAATTTGGCCGAATACGATGTCGGTACGGCGTGGGGCCACACGGAAACGGGCAGCTACCAGGCCTACATGAGCTACATCACCAGCGACCTGAACGAACAGGACGAGTTGGCAACCCTGCAGGGTGATTATACCAGTGGCTCAAACGCCTTCTTCACATGGTACGAGAACGACGAGGTCGTCGAACTCCTGGCCAAGGCCCGCTCCGTTTCCGATCCGGATCAGCGGCGCGATCTCTACTGCCAGGTCCAGCAGATCGTCTATCACGATGGCTATTCGATTCCGATCAACTTCGTTCCGGCGGTCAACGCCTACCAGAACCATGTCATGAACTGGCGTAATTTGACCACCGGTTGGTGGTGGCTGAACAACGTCTGGCTCGACAAGTAACCCTTATGAGCTAGCGCATCAGCGGTCCCGGCCCCCAACGGGGCCGGGACCACCGTCGCGTGGGCGGCCCTACCGCGCATGCTGATCCTGAATTACATCATCGGGCGGCTTGCCCAGATGGTTGTCGTGATCCTGGGCGTCACTCTGTTTGCCTTCCTCACCATTCAACTGGTGCCGGGCGATCCAATCCGTATCATGCTGCATGGCCGGGCGACCGACGAAGTCGTGGCGGCTGCGCACAAGCAGCTTGGCCTGGACCTGCCCCTGCCCGTGCAGTTCGCTCGTTTCGTATGGAATGCCCTGCAAGGCGATCTGGGGGTCTCCATCATCCAGAAGGCTCCGGTCGTCGAAATCGTGGGCGAGCGACTGGAAGCGTCGGTATTCCTGCTGACTTACGGCGCACTGATGGCCGTAGTGCTGGCCGTGCCTCTGGCGCTCATTGCCGCCAGCCGCAGGGACCGGCCCATCGACCACGCAATACGGATCGGCGGCATGATCGGTTTCGCCATGCCGCCGTTCTGGATGGGCCTTCTGCTCATGCTCTTCTTCGGCCTGACCCTCGGCCTGCTTCCCATTGCGGGCTACGGGAAGGGGTTTCTTGGCCATGTGGTGCACTTGACCCTCCCCTCCCTCACCATCGCGCTCTTCCTGACTCCGATTCTCGTCCAGTCGCTGCGCGCAGCGATGCTTGACGTCCTGACCGCGGATTACATCGAGGTTGCTCGCGCCAAGGGCCTGAGCGAGCGCCGCATCCTGCTGAAGCACGTGCTGCGCAATGCGCTGATCCCGACAATCACGGTTCTTGCCGTCAATATCGGTTGGCTCCTGAGCGGCGCCGTCATCGTCGAGTACGTCTTTTCCATCCCCGGCCTCGGGACGCTCCTGGTGCGCGCGGTCGGGTTTCGCGACTATCCGGTGATTCAGGGCCTGGCGGTCGTTTTCGCCATGCTGGTGGTCACGGTCAATCTTCTGGCCGACCTGATTTACATCCTGGTCGACCGGCGAGTGCTGAGGAACTGAAGCCGTGGCGAAGGCGCTTCAGCATCCGAATTTTTCCTCCCGCGTCGCGCTCGAGTTGATTCGTTGGCCGCTCACGCTCAAGGTCGGGGTGGCGATCGTCGGGTTGATCATTCTGGCCGGCATTCTGGCTCCCCTCATCGCGCCCTACGATCCCTACTACCAGGACTTCATGTCGGCGCTGCAAGAGCCCAGCCTGGCGCACCCGTTCGGCACCGACATGATCGGCCGGGATGTCCTGAGCCGGGTGCTCTACGGAGTCCGCATCGACATGCAGATCGGATTCTTCACGACCTATGTGCCAATGATCTACGGCGTCGCCATCGGAGCCGCGGCGGGCTACTTCGGCGGCTGGTTCGACACGATCGTCATGCGCATTCTCGACGTTTTCATGGCCTTTCCTTTCCTGGTGCTGATCATCGTCGTTCTGTCGATTCTCGGGCCAGGCGTTCACAACATCTATATCGCCGTATTCCTCGTGGCCTGGACCATGTATGCGCGTCTTGCCCGGGCCGAGATGCTGGTCGAGCGCAGCAAAGACTACATGCTGGCGGCAAGGACCCTTGGCTTCGGGCCGGGCCGGATCATCTTTCGTCATGCGCTGCCGAACATCATCAATTCCTCGATCGTTTTCTCCATGGCGGACTTCGTGCTCAATATTCTTCTTGTTTCGGGACTGAGCTTTCTCGGACTGGGGGTGCAGCCGCCGCTGCCCGAGTTGGGCGCGATGATCGCCGAGGGACGGGACTTCATCTTCCAGGCCTGGTGGATCTCGACCTTGCCGGGGGTCGTGATCGTGGTCATCGGGGCCGGGCTGAGTTTGATCGGCGACGGGCTGTCGCAGCGGTTCGGCCAGCGTCAGCACGCCCTGCTGTGACCACCCGTCCCGCAAGCACCGGGGAACCGGAAAATGCGAAAGCGATCCTGGAAGTGCGCGGCTTGGTCACCGAGTTTCGGTTGCGGAACGCAACGATCGTCGCCAACGACGATGTTTCACTTCGCGTACCGAAGGGGATTACTCTCGGGATCGTCGGTGAATCCGGCAGCGGCAAGTCCGTGCTCTGCCGTAGCATCCTGCGGCTCATACCCTCGCCGCCCGCTTTCGTCACAGCCGGGGAGATCTGGTTCGACAATCGCAATCTGCTCACGCTCACCGAAGAGGAGATGGCGCGGATTCGCGGAACCCGCATCCGCATGGTCTTTCAGAACCCCATGACCAGCCTCAATCCGGTCTGGCCGGTCGGCGACCAGATCACCGAGGGGTTGCGGGTCCACTACGGCGTTTCCGGACGTGCAGCCCGCGAGCAGGGGATCGATCTGCTCCACCAGGTGGGCATCGCCAGCCCGAAACAGCGTTACGGCGAATATCCCTTTCAGTGGTCGGGTGGCATGTTGCAACGGGCGGTGATCGCGATGGCGATGGCCGGCGAGCCGGAATTGCTCTTGGCCGACGAGCCGACGACCGCACTCGACGTGACCATTCAGGACCAGATTCTTGCACTGCTGCTGGACCTGCAGGACCGGACCGGCATGGCGCTGGTCCTCGTTTCCCACGACCTGGCCGTCGTCGCGGAAACCTGCGACAGTGTCGCGGTCATGTATGCCGGCCAGATCATGGAGGTTGCTCCGACCAAGAATCTCTTCGAGGCGCCGTTGCACCCGTATACGCTCGGCCTGCTGACCTCGATTCCAAATTTCACCGGTGATGAACTTCGGCTCGTTCCGATACCCGGGCAGCCGCCGAACCTCACCAACCGCGGCGCTGGATGCCCTTTCGCCGATCGCTGCCGCTTTGCATCCCCCGACTGCGCCACGACCCCGGTGGCGCTGCGTCCGGTCGACGATGATCGCATGACGGCGTGCCTTTACCCCGGCCGCATTGGCGGGTCGGAATGATGATGACAGTGGAATCGGCGGAAGTCGTGCTCGACGTGAAGAACGTCGAGGTATCGTTCGGCAAGCAGCGCGGCTTTACGGACATGGTCCAGGGCCGGCCGGCTGCGCGCGTCAGGGCCGTCAATGGGGTGAGTTTCCAGATTCGCCGTCACGAAACGCTCGGACTCGTCGGCGAAACCGGCAGCGGCAAGACCACGCTAGGCCGGGCGCTGATGCGCCTCTATCCTGTGGACAGAGGGCAAATCCACTTTATGGGGCAAGAGTTGACCGGCATGTCCGGCAAGGCGCTTCGGGATCTGCGCCGCAACATGCAATTGGTCTTCCAGGATCCCTATTCCTCCCTGAATCCCCGTTTCACCGTCAGCGCGGCGTTGGCCGAGGTCCTGCGATTTCATGAAGTTTGTCCAGCGGACGAGATCGAAGATGAGGTGCGTCGGCTATTGAACCTGGTGGGCCTCTCCGCCGACATAGCGGCCCGTCGACCGGTTGCCTTGAGCGGCGGCCAGCGCCAGCGCGTGGGCTTGGCCCGGGCCCTCGCTCCGCGGCCCCGATTCCTCGTGCTCGATGAACCGGTAGCGGCGCTCGATGTGTCCATCCAGGCGCAGGTGCTCAACCTGCTGAAGGACCTTCGGGACGAATTGGGATTGACCATGCTCTTCATCGCGCACGAGCTTTCCGTCGTCCGTCACATGTCGACGCGCGTCGCCGTCATGTATCTGGGTCAGATTGTCGAACTCGGCGCCACCCAGGAGATCTTCGAACGGCCCAGCCACCCCTACACGCAGAGCTTGCTGCGCGCGGTGCCCCGCCTGGTTCCAGAGCGCCGTCATCGGGATGCCGTGCTCAAGGGCGAGGTTCCCAGCCCGATGAACATACCTTCCGGCTGTCCATTTCATCCCCGCTGTCCGGTGTCGGAAGATGTATGCACCTCTGTGCCACCGCCGGAAATCAAATTGGGTCCGACGCAGTGGAGCCGCTGCCATCTCGCGGGGCGCCGGGCTACAATCACTTGAACCGGGAAACACGGGAACACCGTTAGGAGGGAACGATGTGCGATTCATTTGTTGCATTGGGGAACAGCACCCAGAGCGGCTCGGTCCTGCTTGCAAAGAGCGCCGATACCGAGGTGAACGAGGCTGAGCAGGTCGTTCGGTACCCACGCAGGCATTACGCGGAGGGGGCGCTCGCCCGAATCACCCATCGAACAATTCCGCAAGTTCCGGTTACCCACCAAGTCATTCTTGGTCGTTCCTTTTGGGCATGGGGTTCCGAACTGGGCTGCAACGAACTTGGCGTTTCGGTCGGAAACGAGGCCGCGTTCAGCAACCAGCCGTCTGAAGCGGACGGCGCCTGCTGCCTTGACCTCTGCCGCCTCAGCGTGGAGCGTGGCGGAACGGCTCTTGAGGCCGTAAAGGCTGTCGGCGCAGTCGTCGAGGCCTTTGGCCAGGGCGGAAACTGCCAGATGATGGGCAATTATCCCTTCGACACGGGGTTGCTGATCGGCGACCGTCACGAAGCCTATGTCGTCAATTGCGCCGGCAGGCACTGGGCGGCTCGCAAGGTGGACGACGTAATGGCGATTTCGAACCGGTACCAGATCACCGACGACTGGGGTCATTCTTCACTGCAGGCTGAGAACGGCGCCAAGCCGAATTTCCGGGAGCAGTTCGCCGACGAAGTTCGTGAGGCGGAGGTAGCCGCCCTGGCGCGGGAATGCCGAGCCCTCGAACTGCTCCAGTCGAGCAAGGGCTCGATCACGGTGAAGGACATGGCCGATATCCTGCGAGACGTCGGTGAAGATTCTGAGAGCTACAACATTCCTGATGACGAACTTCCTGACCGCATCTGCATGCACGCGGGGCCGTTCGAAGCACGGTTTTGGCATGCGACCGGCGCGATGATTACCGATTCAAGCGAGGAGGGCGTCTGTGTTTGGATGACCGCCACCTCGGCGACGGATCTCTCGGTCTTCAAGCCCCTGTTCTTCGAAGCCGACATGCCGGATACGGGGCCGTTACCGCGTGGCACGTTCAGCGAAGGACCACTCTGGTGGAAGCACGAGCGGTTGCACCGCCGGGCAGTCGCGGACTACCACGCGCTCAAGCCGGCCATCCGGGCGACCTTTGATGAGCTGGAGCAGGAGTTTTTCGCGGAAGCGCCCGGGATGAAGAAAGCCGAACCCAAAGTCCAATCCGAGTTTGTGCGGGACTGCTGGCGCCGCTCCGAAGAGGCCACGGATCGCTGGATCGCCGATTTGGAACGGCGCAATTACTTCGTAGAGCACGCGGCCTACAGGGAAATGTGGGATCGCTTCAACCTTGAAGGCAACTTTTCCTTGGCTTGAAGCCGACGGAAGCGGGCATCGACATGAGATTGGTGTGCGCGCTGCCGTGAAGCGTAGCAGTGGCTTGAGCCATTGGCCGTCATCATGGATTCGTGCAGTATCTAAATTCGTTGCCAAAAAATATTTCTGTAAAATGAAGAAAAATTTTGCGCCGGTCCGGAAAGTTCAAGAAGCGTCAGGTTTTTGCGGAATTTGAGCGGGGTGGCGAAGCCGCGCCTTCTTGGCTTCAACGGTCGCGACAGAGTTCGGAATGACACCCAACATATCGAGAAACCGACCGACGGTTTCGGCATCCCGGCAAAGGCCGCTGGTCGCCATCGATTGCACGGATTGATGCGCCCACCGGTTGCGCGCAATTTCCAATGCTTTGAGCCATGAGTTTCCTTCCCATGGACGTTTCCAGCATGTTGGCAACTGACATGCGGCAGTTCGGGGCTGTGGCGATCACGGTAGCGTAGTGTTCCGCTTCCGGTTCGCGGCAGAGAATTGCGAGTACTGCCGAACTGTCGACGATCATTTCGGTAATCCTCGCTCGTCGTAGAGCACACCACCGTGCTCCACGGCCGATGGTCCCAGACCCGATAACTTCGCGCAACGCTTTGCCGTGGCAGTATCCCTTGAACGCGGACTTCAACGCTACCGTTCGTGCTTCTCGCGCTCCAGGCGTTCGTGCAGCGCGACAGTGATCGCGCCGGTCATGGTCTCGCCGGTCAACCGAGCCAGTTCACCGGCAAGCCGACAGGTTTCGTCGTTCTTGATGTTGAGGCTCATAGTCAGACGCCGGGTAGATGACGATATGTTGCGTCTACCCTGCGCCGCGCCGCAACCGCATTCAAGACCGAAGGACAATCTCGTAGGCAATTCGAGGGTGAATGCCGGCGCCGCGCCCGCGCCCTTCTCCCGATTGCGTAGCCGCCTCGGGTTTCCTCCGCCGATGCCAAGCAGCCGCACACAGTTAAGGATTTCGCCTTGCACAGGTGCCGCCGACACAGCAAGGACCGATGCGAAGCGTTATGTGCGCTGCGTTCCGCACCGTCCTGGACACCCCTGCCGCCCACGCATGCGCAGTGGAGGCATTACTGTAGCGACAGCTACGACGCGGCCATCCCCGACAATTGCCATGCCTCATACTGGGCTACGATGCCGCGCTATTGGGAGGGGATTTGCCTCGCGTATCTAGCGGATTTGCGCTCGTAGCGTGGTGGCGATTCTTCACCGAGCGGTGCAAGGTCTTGGGGCGCGGAACGGGCGTGTGCGCTTTGAGCGATGCTGCCAACCAGCCGATCTCCCGAAATTCCACGGGCGCGCGGAAGGGCAGGTGGGTTCCTTGTAACGGCGCATGGACCGGCGCAGGTTGCGCCGGGGCGACGTAAGCGGCCATGCGTCCGCGCGGCGGGACATCTTCAAGAGCACGTCGAACGTCTGGTTGGCCTGATGGGGCTTGTCCCGGAGCGTGTCGTGCGAGGCCGTGTCATGAGCACGGTCGACCGCCGCCATGCGGAAATCGCCGAGATTGTTGACGACGCG
Organism: Rhodobacterales bacterium; assembly: GCA_965219495.1. Classification (GTDB taxonomy): domain Bacteria; phylum Pseudomonadota; class Alphaproteobacteria; order Rhodobacterales; family CAZPXZ01; genus CAZPXZ01. The sequence goes on along the minus strand of OZ244777.1, from coordinate 2,619,913 downwards.
CCCGAAGTTTGTCCAGAGTGGAAAGAAGGTGGTTCACCGCCACACGCGCCCGCAGATACCGCTCGGTCGGACCGGCCATGGTGAACTCCGGTTTGGGGAGCGCGGGCACTGGGTCCTCGCCGCTCTTGATGCGGTCGATGACGGCGGCCGCCCGCTTTCTCGCCTCACCGGGGGGATGTCGTCGCGCCGGCCGAAAGTCGCGCGCTTCGTTCTTCTCGGCCCACGGGTCTACACGCCGAGGACCTTGCGCCCGGTGCGATAAACCCGCACGCTGAAGCCGGGCAGGTCCCGGTCCCGGAAGACGGCGTTCGTGCCGTCGACGGAAAGCGTGTCAACGGCGCATTTGGTGAGCTCCGGTGCGTACTTCCCCGGAACAGCGTTTCCTTTACAGCGTATCTCCTGTACTGGATTGCCGGGCGGAATGCGCAATTGAACCGCAACCAACCGGCTTCCGAACCAGAGCGCATTGAAGCATACCGTGGTTGGAGATGCAGGAGCTAAAGCAAGAGAAGAAACGTAAATGTATTCAATCGAATTCGCGTAGCAACGCACGCCAGCGCATCCTGATGCACGCTTGGCGAACAGCCCGAATAGACGCGTTGACCACAAACCGCTCTTACGGCCTTGCTCAAGAACAAGTTGTGTAGCGAAAACGGTCGCGCCGACTTGACGGCGCGACCGTTCTCCTAGCCGCTGTGGCTCGCTCGGCTTCAGACCTTGTCCATTGCCTCCTTAACCCGGTCGGGGGTCAGCGGAAGCCTTGTTATACGCACGCCGACGGCGTCGAAGAGTGCATTTGCGACTGCCGCGCCTGCCGGACCCTGCGAAGCTTCACCGGTACCGAGATATGGCTCTCCCGGGCGATCGATAAGCGCGACGTCGACCGTCGGCACCTCCGAGAAGGTGAGGATCGGGTAACTTGCCCAGTCCTTCGACAAGACAGCCGTATCGTCGAACTTGACCTCCTCCTTCAATGTCCAGCTGATCGACTGAATCACTCCACCTTCGATCTGGTTCGCGATGTTGTCCGGGCTGATCATGTGCCCGCTGTCGTTGGCCGTAGCGGCCCGTACTACACGAATGCGCCCGTTACGCGGAACCACCTGAACTTCAACCGCTACCGCGGTATAGGCGTTCGAGTTCTTGTACTGGGCAAATCCGATCCCGCGACCGCGATTGCTGCCGCCCTCCCAGTTGTCCCAGCCAAATATCTCGGCCGTCTTCATCAGAACGTCGCGCGCCCGCGGATCCTTGAGGTAGCGGAGTCGATACTCGATCTGGTCCACTCCCGCGCCGTGCGCCAGCTCGTCGATGAAGGACTCGATGGCGAAGACATTGGCGTAAGCCCCGAGGCCCCGAGTAGCAGAAACGCGAAGGGGCATATCGGTCACAAAGTGAGTTGAGACGCGCGTAGCCGGGAAATCGTACAGCGGGATGCCGTTTCTGGCAGCAGCATAATTCGGCGGCCCGCCATCGCGGCGTTTTTCCATGATGAAGGGCGGGTCCACATAGCGGCCGGAGAGCAGACGCGAAGCGCTGCCACCCGGGCGGGTGCTGTGGGGTGTCGACCAAATCTCCATGTTCCAATCGAGGATATTTCCATCCGCATCCACGCCCGCACGGGTCTTCATCATCATGGCCGAGCCGTAGGGCTCCCACTGGTGTTCGGCCGCGCGCGTGTATTGCAGCTTAATGGGTCGACCGGGAACAGCCACCGCAAGGAGCGCCGCGTCCGCCGCAGCGTCGTCGGCCAAGTTATGACCGTAGCACCCCGAACCCTGCGTAAAAATGCAATGCACCTTTTCCGCTGGCATGCCCAGAAGTTCGGCGATGGCCGCGCCTGTCGAATAAACACTCTGGCTGTGCGTGTGGATCGTCATCATTCCATCATCGCCCATCTGGGCAATTGCGGCAGACGGGCCAATTGAACCGTGCATGTGGTACGGGCGTTGATAGGTCCGCTCGACCACTCGCGCCGGTGTTGCTGTCGACGGCCCGGTGTTAACCAGTTCCTTCTCTTCGCTTTCGGCATTCTCAAGCCAGTCGAAAATGCCGGCGTCCGTTGGCAGCGCCTTCGTTACCTCCCACTCCGAGAGCTTCTCAAGCGCCTCCGCTGCGGCCCATGCCTGATCCTGATGTTCCGCGACCACTCCCAGGAAGCTACCGTTCTGCACCGCCTTGTGCACACCGGGCATTGCCTCAATCGCGCCGAGGTCGGCGCTGATCAGGCGTGCTTCATAGGTTGGCGGACGCGCAATTGCGCCATAGATTACGCCTTCGGGATTCATCTCCTGAACGAAGATCTCACCTCCGGTCATCTTGGCCGGAATGTCGATGCGGGGCACGGACTGTCCGATATAACGGTGGTCCGACGTTGGAATCAGTTCCGCCTTGCCACTTGCCTCGATGTTTAGATCGACATCCTCGACGAGGCTCCAGTAAGTGACCGAACCGCTAGAGCCGGTGACTGTACCGTCCTCGACGCTGAGGCCCATGGCATCTTCGCCGAGCTTTTCCGCCGCCATCTGGACAAGGATGTGGCGCACCTCTGCCGCCGCTTGCTGTACGGCGGGAAAGCAACGCGGGGCGGACCCGGAGCCTGCGGTCGTTCCCTCATTCGGCCCCTGGGAAGTGTCGCCAGGGATTACGGCAATCCGCTCGATTCCCACCATGAGTTCATCGGCAGCGCACTGTACGGCGGTCGTCACAGTACCTTGGCCCAGTTCCACCTTGCCTATGTACAGCGTGACGTTGCCGTCGCTATGGATGCGAAGCCAGGAGGAGAGGAGAGGGTTGCGTTCCAAGTTTCGCGGCAGCTTTACCTCGGCATCCTGGGCGAATACCCGCGTAGGGATCGCGAAACTGATGGTAAGCGCGCCGCCCGCCTTGAGAAGCGACCTGCGGTCAATTGTGAAGAAATCTTTCATGGCTCACATCTCCTGCGCAGCGCGAAGCGTGGCGCGGATAATCCGGTTGTGTGAACCGCAGCGGCATAGGTTGCCGTTCAACGCGGCGCGAACATCGGATTCCGTTGGGTTTGGGTTATTGTCGAGCAGAACTTGCGCGGTGATGATGATCCCTGACAGGCAATAGCCGCACTGAGCGGCCTGCTCGTCGATGAAAGCCTGCTGCAATGCGCTTGGCTTGCCGTTCTCTTGCAAGCCCTCCAGAGTCGTAACCGAACGGCCCGCGACAGCGTCGGCGGGCGTTTGGCAAGAGATGACGCTGTTGCCATCCACAATGACGGCACAGGCCCCGCACTGCGATAGTCCGCAGCCATATTTCTGGCCATTCGCGTTGAGTTGGTTCGTAAGAACGGACAAAAGCGTCGCGTTTTCAGGAGCATCTACGCTAACTTCGGCTCCATTTAATTTGAAGGATATCAAGGTCGGCCTCCTTTTCGGATGCAACCACTCCAAGGTTCTCCTGACCGTATTCGTTTGGGCGCCCAATACTTGGACAAAAATTCCGGGCGCCTAAATTCCGGAGATCCATTTCCGGGAGCGCATCTGGCATCCCTAGCTGAACAAGCGACATGTAGCATCGCTAAACCTTTGAGTTTAGCATCGAATCCACGTTCCGTCAAATCGATTCGTGCAATTCGATTGCGGCAACTGCCCCGGTGGCTGAGCCTCCAGCCTGGTGTCCCGTCGGGGCGATACGTCGGGCTGGCTTGCGAAAGGCACGGCGGGACAAGAGCGATTTGGCCTCGGTCAACGTGCGGGTCTCGGGAGATCACAGAGATGTATACCTTACTGGCGGAGGCAGAAACCGGAACCTGGTCGGGTGAGATCGGGCGCGAGGAGTTTGAAACACTGGACGCGGCAGAACGGCAAATGGACCTCTGGGCACGTTTCGGGGTCGACGGCTACTGCAACGAGGCTGATCGCCTGAGCATTTTTGACGCAAGCGGAGCACCGATCCGCAACTGGAATTGGCGCAGGAATCGAGTCGAACCCGTACAGCCGGCCACGCCAGGTTGAGATCCGTCAATTCGCCAATGAAGCGGGTTCTCATCACGGTTTTCGTAGTCTTCTTGATTGCTGCCGGCAGCGCCTGGATCTGGGCCGAACGCTACCCGTCGCTGCCGGCGGTTTCCGCCGAGGAAGCGGAAACTTTTTCTCAAGACGAAATCCGGACAGGATTCCGCCTCGTTTCGATCGGGGGCTGCGCCAGCTGCCACACGGATCCCGGCAAGGCGGAATTTTCCGGAGGGCGCGCTCTGCCTACCCCGTTCGGTGTCATTTATTCCACCAACATCACACCCGATCGAGAAACCGGGATCGGGCACTGGTCAGAAGAGGCGTTTCGCCGCGCCATGCGCCAAGGCGTGGACCGGGAGGGACGTTACCTGTATCCGGCATTTCCTTTCGATCACTTCACACTGGTCACCGATGAGGATATCCGGGCTATCTATGCTTACCTCAAGGCACGGTCACCCGTGCGCGCCGAAGCTCCGGTCAACGGTATCGCGTTTCCACTGAACATTCGGCTCTTGATGGCGGGATGGAGTCTGCTCTATCACGCGCCTGGACCGTTTGCGCCGGATCCAGGCCAGGGCGCGGTTTGGAACCGCGGCGCATATCTCGTCGAGGGACTGGGACATTGCGCCGCATGCCATTCGCCGCGCAATTTGCTGGGCGCACGAGATCGAGAACGGGACTATGCAGGCGGTGTTGCCGAAGGCTGGCATAGTCCGGCTCTCGATCGGACTTCCCCGACCGCCGTGCCTTGGACCGAAGAGGCGCTGGTCAACTACCTATTTGACGGCTGGGAAGAAATGCACGGCATCGCAGCGGGTCCGATGCGGGTTGTAGTGGGGCATACCTCGGCGCTGTCCGAAGAAGACGTGGCCGCAATCGCGAACTATCTCATTTGGCTGCAACGCGACCGGCCCGATGACGATGGCTTCTCGGAATCCGCCCTCTCGTTTGCCGAACGGGTTGCGTATGGCGGGAACGGGCCGGTTGGTCCTCCTTCAAGCGAAGCTTCGTCTCGCGGCCTGATTGTGTTTGAGAAGCGATGCGCGAATTGCCATCGGAGCGGAACGGAAAGCGTTCCGCTGGCTCTTGCTACGGCTGTTACGGGGCCTGATCCGCGGAACTTTCTCCGCATCGTCCTTGAGGGGGCAAAACCAACCGAAAACGCTTTCTACGTCCGGCCCATGCCCGGATTCCCGACATTGAGTGCAGGCGAGCTTCACGATCTTGCGGTTTTTGTCCGTGAACGGTACAGCCGAGCTGCTCCTTGGATCCGTCTTGGAGATGCGATTCTGGAAGTTCTTGGCGACTCACACTGAACCGGCTGCCGCGCAACAATCAAATGAAGGCGCGCCATGCCATCGGGCGGCAAGGCGCAAAGTGAAAGAATGGCACATGCAATGTGTAAATCGGCCGCTATGTCACGAGTGCGCTTGAATGCGCAGTAGTTTGATAGGGGTCTGTCATACAACCGATTATCGGTGTTTCTCCCTTGCATCGAGTTCTTGCAATCACGACAGGTATGCGCCTGAATGCGCCCCGGTTTGAGGTCGGACGTATGCGTATTGAACGCATAACCGGATGACAGGCCGAATACGGAAACATGCTGCCGGGAGCGCGACGTGTCCGGAAGGAGCAACCCGAAGATTTCCAAGCGCAGTGTGGAAACGCTCACGGTGAAGGGCAAGGACGCGGTTTTCTGGGACGGTGAGATGCCCGAATTCGGGGTCAGGCTCAACCGCACGGGAAGGAATATCTACGTCGTGCAGACGCGCGGTCCGAACGGGTTGAAGCGCGTGACTCTCGGTCGATACGGTGAGATCTCCACCAAGCAGTCACGCAAGGAAGCGGCCGCTGTCATCGACCGTATCAAGCGGAGCATGGATCCGGTCCCCGCGCCGCCGAAGGATAATTCCCGCCTCCAACCGCCAGCGGACAAACTTGGCGACGCTCCGACGCAGCCTCATTTGCTTCATCGATCGCAGATGCGACGCGCATTTCTCCTTATCAGCCCCATTCAGCGCTGACGATATCCGGGCGGGATGTTGTTCATGCGGAGATAGCCGAGGCCCATCCGTTGCAAGAATCACCGCCCTTTCGGGACATCCGGAATAGAACGCACGCTGTCCCTCGCCCTGCTCACCAGCCGTCCGGCTTCGAAATCGCCGTGCCCGGCAGGGTGTCGGGAAACTGCGCCGCCCTTGGCATTGCAGGGCGGACAGGGCGGACATGACGCACATGGCTTGCCGCGTTTCGTAGTTTTGGCGCGAGTTGCCATCGGCCCGGGCACACGACGAACACCGGCCTGTTCCGCTCAGAGGTCACCACGCGGACCGGCGTCACCAGATCGGTGTCGTTCGAGACGACCACAGCCGCATCGAACAGTCCCTTCCAGGTATCGTTCAGCAGATTGGCCGCGAGATTCACGTCTGGTCCCTTCTCCTCCATGGTGTGGAACTCCGCAATCACGGCATCTGAGACCGGTGCGGCAGCCCTTCGCCTCCCGCCTTTTCGTCCCGCGCGCTTTGCCGGATAAACTCCAACCGGCAGAGTCTGACGCCGCGCTCCCAGGATCGGGTGTTCGCCTTTGGGCAGCGTCACCGGGTTCGGCGCATCGATCCGCCGACCCGCGACCGGCAGGTTGGCAAGCGGGCGCCAGGTAGTCTTCGCGAGAAAACTCCCGCAATGCGGATCGACCTCGGGCAACGTGGCGAGCGCCTTCAGATAGATCTGCTGGCGGGCCGGCGCGCCGGGATCCGATATCCCGGACACCCGCGCCGTGAAACAGCGCTGCTTCTCAATCGAGTGCCCCCGGGGAAGCAGAAGGGCGGTCAGGCGGACGGGATCGAGCCACTTGAATGGCGTTCCCTCAAGGGCGCCGTAGTAGAGGTTGAATCCGTCGACGTAGATTCTTGTTCTCATCGCCGCCCCGGAAAAGGCAAGGGCAGCTCCGAGGAGCCGCCCTTGCGCCGACAGCACGCTACCGACGGACAACTGAAGACAAATTAGGCCGACCACCGCGCGGGAGTAAGTGGATGTTCCCAATGCATGCCCGCGCGGTGACGATGCACAAGTCCTTCGACGGCGAAATGGTGGCTTGAACGGTACATCGACGACGGTCAAAGCCGAGGATGGAACCACGACGGGCATCTACACTGTGCAGCTGGCTTCGAGGACGGTGACTCAACCTGCCGCCACCGCCACGGTAATCGTGGGCGCGGAACTCACCTCCGAGCCCGGCGCGGACGAGATCACCACCATCAGAGATGCGGTCTCGGCGGGGGCTGTTCCTCGAAATTGACGAGCCAGCGCCCTTCGGTGTCGGAGGGCGGCAGGAAAGCCGGCCACGCCCGGCAGGTGCGGTCGGCGTCGTCGCTCCAGGGGATACCACGAAGATCGACGGGGTCGAGCAACAGAGCGCGGACATTGATGCTTTCGCGGTCGGTTTCGGCCGCGACCTGTCGGGCGATCCGGGACTTGGCGCAGCCGGGCGGTCCCCAGGCAGTGGCGGGCTGGCGGGCCTCGACCAGCAGCGACAGCGTGCCGGCGAGATTGCTCGGGCGCAGGGAATAGACAGCGGCGATAGTGTGGGGGTCGGTCATGATGTGCTCCGGACGAATGAAGGTCGGGGCGCGGATACCGTCTCGGGCATTCGGCCCGTGCCTGGCCCGACTCCAGTTCCGGGCGGCGCGGGAACCCATGGGCGGGCCGGCGCTATCGGCGGGGTGCGTTTGGAGTCGCGCGCGAGTTGCCGGCCGGGTTCCGGCGGCGTTTCGCCCGAGCCTTGACGGGCATCGGATGGGTCGTTGCATCTCAACGCCAGATTGCCATGCCATGCCGCCCTTTGTTTCGGGACCGGCAATCGAACCGGCCGGTGGCCGGAATACCTTCTGGAGCACCGTCGCGGTTGATCACCAAACGAACGAGATAGGGCAGTATGAAGGAATGAAGCGGACCGGCGAAATTTCAGGTGCTGGCTACCAGAATAGCATCTCCATTGTATGGGTTGACCTTTTTGCCGGGCGACAGCGCCCGGTTTGCGGTGTAGACCCGATGGACCGAAATTGGGCCGTGGCGGCGGCTTGGCCTGACAGGAGTGCGCAGGGATGCCGTGTCGTCATATTCAATTCTCTTGCATTTTGATTGCAGGTAGCTTGGAGCGGTTTCTTGGCGTGATGCGGCAAGAGGGGGGTGGGGAATTTGTTGAATGAAAACAGTCCATAAAGAAAATTTTGAGATTGCAGAAGCCGAGCAACATTCCACATGTTTGGCAGATACGCTGAATCCAGCATGTCAACCGGACGGTATACATGCGCGGTGGATTCTGGTGATTGTCATGGGCGCGATGGACCGCATGCGGGCAAATGACCGGAACGCAGGCATCCAAGCTTCCGATAACCTCCTGACGTTTTGCAAATCCGGGTGAGGTCTCCGAATGAATCTCACCCTCGCTCGGAGCCATTTACCGTAGTAAACACCTGCGATTGGGGCGGCAGGTGCGGAAGAATCATGATGCCGGCGACCGCATTTGCCGTGAAGCGGCCTCCGACTTTCACTGGACTGGCACCACTCTTGTTGTCGAATCGAATCCCGTCACCGCTTTGACTGTGGAAGAGAATGGAATAGGCATTGGAGATTCGGATATTGTCTCAGTCCATGCAAAACCTCTAAATTGGTGGACGGTCCAAGATGGAATTCGAGCGCCGCAATCAGCATTTCGATCGCATGGTCAATACGCCCGGCTTGCGCTGGATGGGGCAGAACACAAATCATCACCGCGTCCATCCAGCGGTTGCCGACGCCATGAAGGCCTGTATCGAAACCGGGGAATTTCATGTTTACGCGCCGCCTGTCGGACTGGAAGAGTTGCGGGCGCTTGTAAATCGCGACCTGGACTTGGACGGCATGGTGCCAATCGTTACCGATGGCGCCGTCGCGGCCCTCTATCATGTCTGCCGGACGATTTGTGGTCCGGGCGATCAGTTCATCACGACAGATCCGACTTGGAACTGGCCGAAGCTCTTCGCCCGCGAGGCCGGTGCCGAAATCCTCGAGATCCCCATCTACGGACAACAATTCTCGTACCGATTAGCACCCAAGCGGCTGCGTGCGGCGGTAACCGAACGCACGCGTGCGATTTATATCGTTGACCCCAACAATCCACTCGGAACTTGTTGCACCGCGCAAGAAATCGCGGAAATCGCAGCCATCGCGCGGCAGGCCGACGCCTACCTCATTCAAGATTGCACCTATCGGGACTTCGCCTACGAGCACCACTTGGCTGCCCGGCACTATCCCGAAAAAACGCTGACCACATGGAGCTTTTCCAAATGGCTGGGACTTGCCGGTTTACGCATCGGCGTCGTGATTGGAAATTCGGAAATCATGGAGCGCTTGGCCGCCGCCTCGCCCAACATGCTGGGTTCGAACATCCTCTCTCAGCGCGCGGCGATCGCCGGCCTGAAGATAAGAGACCAATGGTTTCCGGAGGTTCTGGCAGAGCAGCGCGCCAACCAGGAGCGTTTGCGCAGTGCCGTTGCGGCGATCGATGGGCTGGCGATTCCCGTGTTTCCATCGAACGGCAATTTCGTGATCGTTGAGTGCGGCGGAGCCGGCGTCAAGCCGGAAATCGTGTGCGCAATTCTTGCTCGATCCAATATCTTGGTGCGTCAAGGAAGTTATCACACGTCCACATTCGGGGAGCGGTTCATCAAGGTCAGCACCAGTGTTCCTCCGGCGTGGATGGAGGAGTTGTGCGAACGGCTCCCCGGAGCATTGGCGGAGGCGCATGGCCAAGACCAGGCAGTGCAACTCTACTGAGCGAACCTTACGCCCGCGCATCAGCGAGGCGTGCATCGCCTGAAACGAAAAGGGAGTACAATTTGTGGATCTTGGATTGAACGGAAAATGGGTTCTGGTGACCGGCGCGTCCCAGGGCATCGGGGAGGGTCTCGCGAGGACTTTCGCGGACGAAGGGGCGAACCTCCACCTTACCGCGCGAAATGCAGCCAATCTCGCCCGGATTCAGGAGAAAATCGGCGACAGGGTCGAGGTGCGCATGCACCCCATGGACCTTACGGAAACCGGGGCGTGCCAACGGTTGTCGGATCGCTGCGATCGGATCGACGTTCTGGTCAACAACGCCGGCGTCATCCCGGGAGGCAGTCTTTCCGATATTGGGGAGGAAACCTGGCGCAAAGGATGGGAGCTCAAGGTATTCGGCTACATCAACCTGACGCGGCTGGTTTACGAGCGAATGAAGGGAGCGGGCGGCGTCATCATCAACAACATCGGCAACGCAGGCGAGCGGTACGACGCCGACTACATCGCCGGAACCACGGGCAACGCAGCCCTGATGGCCTTCACCCGCGCGCTCGGCGGCCGCAGCCTCGACCACAATGTGCGCGTCGTCGGCGTCAACCCCGGTCCGGTCGATACGGACCGGATTTACAAGCTGCTTCGTCGCCGCGCACTGGACTGGTTCGGCGATGAAAGCCGCTATGTCGAACTCCTGGAGCGCTACCCGCTGAAGCGCCCGGCCCACATGGCGGAAGTTGTCGATCTCATCGTGTTTCTCGCCTCCGACCGCTCCGGATACAGTTCGGGCGCGATCTTCACGGTGGATGGAGGCATCACATCGCGAAGTTCGATCATCTGACGGGAACGCTCACATGCCCTATGCCAACGCCAGCGACGGCGTCCGTTTGTATTTCGAGGATACAGGCGAAGGAAATGCCGTTGTTTTCGTGCACGAATTCGGTGGCGACTATCGGAGTTGGAAGCCTCAGGTCCGCTTTTTCTCCCGGCGCTATCGATGCATAACATTCAACGCGCGTGGCTATCCGCCTTCCGGCGTACCCGGAGACGAAACGCTCTATTCCCAGGCCCGGGCCGTGGACGATATCCGCGATGTCATGAATCATTCAGGGATCGAGACCGCCCATATCGTCGGTCTCTCCATGGGCGGATTTGCCTCGCTGCACTTCGGCCTGACCTATCCGGACCGCGCGCGTTCACTCGTGGTGGCCGGCGCGGGTTACGGCGCGGAAAAGGCGTTTGAGGATCATTTCCGCAATCTCTCTCGCGAGGTGGCCGATCAATTCGAGGCCCAAGGAAGCGAGAATTTCTCCCGGATCTACGCCATGGGCGCACCGCGCATTCCCTTTCTCGTGAAGGATCCGCAGGGTTGGGCCGAGTTCCGGGAACGGCTCGCCAGGCACTCGGCGGAAGGCGCCGCGCACACGATGCGGGGCGTGCAGGCCGGGCGTCCGTCGCTCTACGATCTTGAGGACCGCCTTGCGGCCATGACCGTGCCAACCCTCGTTGTATCCGGCGATGAGGACGATCATTGCCTGCAGCCAGGCATCTTCCTCAAGCGCGTCATCCCCGCCAGTGGCCTGCTCGTGCTGCCGAAGACCGGCCACACCATCAACCTGGAAGAGCCCGATACTTTCAATCGGTTTGTTGGCGACTTCCTGACGATGGTGGAACTCGGTCAATGGAAGAAACGCGACCCGCGCGCAACTCCCGCCGAAATCATGAAAGCCAGTTGATTGCGCCATGGTGGAGATGCGGAACGGGCGCATTCGGGTTGCCGAGCGGGTCGACGGAGACGCACTCTGGAAGCGGATCCTGGATCTGGCTCGCCATGGCGCCACGGAAGGCGGGGGGGTTCGCCGCCTGGCGTTGAGCGACGAGGAAATGGCCGCCCGCCGACTGCTTCTCGAGTGGGCGGACGAACTCGGTCTCGCTGCTTCTACCGACCCAATTGGCAACCTGTTCTTTCGCCTCGAAGGGCTGGACGGATCTCTTCCGCCGGTGCTTACCGGCTCGCACATCGACAGCCAGCCGTCGGGCGGCAAATTCGATGGCGCCTTTGGGGTGGCGGCGGGGTTCGAGGCAGTGCGGGTGATGATGGACGCCGGGTTCAAGCCGCGGCGGCCGATCGAAATCGTGGTCTGGATGAATGAAGAAGGCTCGCGCTTCTCCCCTGGCATGATGGGGTCGGAAGCATTCAGCGGACGGCGGTCGCTGGAGAGCATGCTGACCGTTGCCGACGATCAGGGAATCACCGTTGCCGGCGCGCTTCAGCGGGTCGCCGCGATGTTTCCCGGTGTGCGTGCGCGGCCGCTGGGTTTTCCCGTCGCCGCCTTCGTCGAGGTGCACATCGAACAGGGACCGATCCTCGAGGCGAACGGCAAGCCGGTGGGCATCGTGTCGGGCATTCAGGGTTCGCGCCGCTTTCGCGTGACGGTCACCGGCGAGAACGCGCATGCGGGAACGACGCCGCGCCAGCAACGCAAGGATGCGCTTTTCGCCTCCGCCGACATGATCTGCGCGATGCGCGCGGCTTTTGAAAGACCCGGAGAACCGACCATGTTTACGGTGGGTCTTTTCGATGTTACGCCCAATGCGCCCTCCGTCGTGCCGAGTCGCGTATTCTTCTCCATTGATCTCCGGCATCCGGACGGCCCGGCCCTCCAGCGGTATGGCGATCTGATCGCCGGAATCTGCGATGAGCAACGCGGACCCTGCGCAGTTTCGGTGCGGGAGACCGCCACCGCCGAGTCTCTGCAATTTCCGGAATCCATGCAGAGAACGCTTCGAGATGTCGCCAGGGACCTCGAACTCCCTCACATGTCGATTTTCTCTGCCGCCGGACACGATGCCCGGCAGCTACACTATGTGTGTCCAGCGGGAATGATTTTCGTGCCTTGCGCCGATGGGCTCAGCCATAACGAGAAGGAATCCTGCCAACCTGCGGACCTGGCCGCAGGCGCGATGGTCCTGTCGGAAGCCTTGTGCAGGCTTGCCGAATGAAGGATCGGGATAGCATGGCGGGGTATTGGCGATTTGGCTGGATCCCGGCCACCGCTCCATCATCCGGGCTCCCGTCCCGAAACGCACGAACGGAAGCCGACCCGGCTTCGCTCTCCTGTCTTCTTCCAATCAGGATCTTGGCGGTCATCCACCCGTCAAACGGGCGGCCGCCAAGGAGGCCGCTTCGCAGGCACGGCGAACGGCGCCTTCCGGTTCCATCCGTTCTTTCGTCAAGCGGTTTGATCCAACCGCGCAGATGCTTCCCGTGCGTAAACCGAAGAGACTCCCGAGAACGAACAATGTAGCAGCCTCCATTTCGAAGGTCGCGACCCGGCTTGCGCGCAGGCGTTCAACGATCGAATCGTCGACTGGCCAGTCTTGACCGACCGGGATCGGATTGCTTTGTCCGGCGTAAAAGGAATCGGTGCTCGCGGTGAGACCGATATGAAAGCTGTGGCCAAGCTCCTCGCAGGCTGCAATCAGCGCGTTGGCGACCGCCAGATCGGAAACCGATGGGTATTCCCGGCCGACATAGGCATCCACGGTACCGGTCAGCCGCACCGCCGCGTTGTGGATGACCAGGTCTCCCGGCGCTATATCGGGTTGGAGTCCGCCGCACGTGCCGACGCGAATGAAGGTATCCGGACCCGCTTCCGCCAATTCGAGCACCGCGATCTCGGTTGATGGCCCGCCAATTCCGGTTGAACATGCAGCCAATTCGGCGCCATGGGCGCGACCCGTAGCCAGCCTGAACTCACGCGCAAAGGATATCTCGCGATACGATTCCCATCCTATTCCGATGATCGGGACGCGGCCCGGATCGCCTGGCAGAAGCACGCATCGAGGCAGGACCGCCTGGCCTATCTCGACATGCCGCTTTTTGCGCCCGACATTCGTATTCATGCTACTTGCCCTCGAGGAGTTGGATGGCATTGCGGACGCGATGGTGATTGTCGAACCGGGCGCCGGCGACTGCAGCAAGAAAACCGGCGTTTGCCCGATTGCCGTCCGTATGACCTAACCGATGCTGGCGGGGCAACGGGATTCCGCCGCGCGGAAGCATGCTGGCCATCCGGATCGAGCGATCTCGCAGGCGGGACGGTTGATCAGTGGATTGCCACGGAACGCGTGGGCAACGCCTTGCGGCAGCGCGGGCCTGATGCGGAATGTTCAAAGCTGTTTCGAGCGCGCGTTGTGGCACAATGCTCTTGGAAGGGCGAAGGACGGCGGCCACATTGCGGATCACTCCTTCACGTAATTCTGGCCATCCGCCGCAGGCGCTTTCGCCCGGCCGATCAGGCCCGCCACGACGACAATGGTGAGCAAGTAGGGGGCCATGGCGAGGAACTCGGACGGAACGGGCGTCCTCAGAATGACCAGCTTCTGTTGGAGCGTGTCCGCAAATCCGAAGATCAGCGCGGCCGCGAGAACGCCCATCGGGTGCCAGCGTCCGAAGATCATTGCGGCCAAGCCGATGAAACCGCGTCCCGCGGTCATGTTCTCGTCGAACTGGCCCACCGCTCCCACCGTCAGCCACGCGCCGCCGAATCCAGCTACCACCCCGCCGAAAATCACGTTGATGTAGCGGGTGCGGAACACGTCGATTCCGAGCGTATCGGCGGCTCGCGGATGCTCCCCCACCGAGCGCGCTCTCAGGCCAAGCCGGGTATGGAAAAGATAGTAGGTCGCGCTGAAAAGCATGATCAGCGCCGCGTAGACGAATATGTTGTGAGAAAAGAGAAGGGGCCCCACGACCGGAAGATCACTCAAGTAAGGCAAGTTGATCGGCCGAAATACGGGAGCCTGGTTCAGCCAGCGGTTCGTAACGAGAATCTGGCTGGTTGCATAGGAGGTTACGCCGAGGACCAGCATGTTGATCACCACGCCGGCAATGATGTGGTCGAGCCGGTAGGTGACGGTAAGCAGGGCGAGAAAGAGGCCGATCGCACCGCCGACGACCATCGATGCCGCCAACCCGCCGACTCCTCCCAACAGCGACCCGGCCACCGCGCCGGTAAACGCTCCGGCCATCATCATGCCCTCGATCCCGATATTGATGACGCCAACCCGTTCACACAGGAGTCCCGATAGCCCGGCAAACGCGATGGGGACGGCCCGGACAATGGTTGCTTGCAGGAGACCCACCAAAGAAAGGGATTTTTCCGCCGTCGCCCAGGTCAGGAAAGCGATGATGACAAGGGCGAAGGCCAGGCCGAGATACCATGTGCCGTTGCGCGAACCGGACTTGATCAACAGTCTGAATCCGGCGAATGCGATCAGTCCCGCGGCCATGAAGACAACCGGTGCGGCGGGAACAACAAGGTTTCCGATCGGGAAGCTTGCCCGGGGCAGATCGAGCTTGAAAGATGCGACTCCCGTCGCGTCCGGGCCAAATCCCGCTGCTACCGCTGCGGCAACGATGATCAGGAGGATGCCGATTGCCCGATTGCGCCGGACCGTCGATGGATCGACGAGTTCGCCGGCGGCGTTCGGAACGGCGGAAACGGCCACCATTTCAGTTCGCCTTTCCCTTGCGGAAAAGGAATGGATAGAACGTCTGGATCAACATCGGCGCGGCAATGCACACCAGGACGACCGCCTGGATAATCCCGATCAGGTCAATGCTCACACCGGCGACGGCCTGCATGTGCCTGCCGCCTGCGACCAAGGCGCCAAACAGGATTCCCGAAAACAGAACGCCGAGCGGGTGCAACCTTCCGAGCAGCGCGACAGCGATCGCCTCGAAGCCCAGGCCCCCGGTGAAGTCGGGAGTTGCGCGGCCAAGCACCCCCAGCGTAAGCGTCGCGCCTGCCAATCCGGCGAGACCGCCCGAAATCACCATCGCAAGCACGATCACCTTGCCGACATTGACCCCTGCGACACGAGCTGCCTGCTGATTGGTGCCGGTGATCCGAATCTCGAAGCCGAGAACGCTGCGACCGACGAACCAGGCGATGAAAACGGTGCCCAGCAGCGCCAGAACGATACTGAAATCAATGCGCAGACTCGGATCGATCCAAGCCAAGAGCTTTGGAAGCGCGGCGCTTTCCAGAACGGTTCTCGAAACGGGGTCGGTACGGCCCGGGTTCTGGATGGGCGGATTCCGCAACAGGTAGTCGACGAATCGAAGCGCAATAAAATTCAGCATGATGGTGGTAATGACCTCATGCGCGCCCGAGTAGACTTTCAGCGCCCCGGATATCGTTCCCCACAAGGCGCCCCCGGCAAATGCGCAGGCGAGCGCAATCGGAAGGTGAACAGCGAGCGGCAATCCGTGCAGCATTGCGCCCGCGGCCAGTCCCGCCGTTCCGCCGATCAGGAGCTGGCCTTCGAGGCCGACATTGAACAAACCCGCTTTGAAGGCGATGACGAAACCGTATCCGGCCAGAATGAGCGGGGCCGCCGCGACAAGGGTTTCGGAAACCGCCTGCATCGAGCCGAAAGAACCCGTGGCCAGCGAAACCAGCGCCAGGCCAACCGTGGAGAGCGAGATGCCGGATATGATCATCACGCCGGCGGCGATGATCAGTGCCGTCACGAACGCCAGGGTCGACTGGAGAAATATCGATATCTGGCCTTCGAAGCGCTGCGCCAGGGGCAGTCTCAATGATGCTGGCGTCATGGTGGCGGACTGGCGAGAATTCTAGTGAGTCTGAACAACTTCGGACGCAGAACGGAAAGTTGTCGCGCCCGCCATTGCCAGGCCGAGTTCGGAGCGGTCGACCGTTGCGCCATCGAATTCCGCGATGATGTGGCCGTCGAACATCACAAGAATCCTGTCCGAAAGCGCGAGAATCTCGTCGAGTTCCGTTGAGACCAGCAGTACGCCGACATTCTGATCACGGGCTTCCAGAATGCGCTTGTGGACATATTCGATCGAGCCGACATCCACGCCTCGTGTTGGCTGCCCTGCGACCAACACCTTGATGGATCTGGACATTTCCCGGGCGACAACGATCTTCTGCTGATTGCCGCCCGACAGGGAACTGGCGGGCGCATCGATCGAGCTCGTGCGCACGTCGAATTCTGCAACGAGTTGCTTGGCGACCGTCTTTACGGACTGCCAGTCGACCATGCTTCGCCGTGAGAAACGCGGTTCGTAGTAGCTGTCCAGCACCAGGTTCTCGGCGACGCTCAGGGGAGTGACGACGCCGGAATTGGATCGGTCCTCGGGAATGTGGGCAAGGCCCTGCTGGTGTCTCTCGCGCGGCGACGGCGCGGTCAGGTCCTTGCCGCAAACCGTGATGGCGCCGTCGGCAACCGGTGACATGCCGCAAATGCAATTGATCAGTTCGGTCTGGCCATTCCCGTGCACGCCAGCGATCCCGATGATTTCTCCTTGACGAAGATCAAGGCTGACATCATTCAGGGCGCGAATCCCGTTCTCATTCAGAACGCTGACGTTCTTCAGTGATAGTACCACGTCGCCCGGCTGGACCTCTTTCCGGGCAATGGACATCGATACCGGACGACCCACCATCATCGTCGCCAGGTGGGCCATGGAAATATCTTGCGGCAGGACATGGCCCACAACCTTTCCAAGCCGAAGGACGGTGATTTCATCCGCAACTTCCATAACCTCGTGCAGCTTGTGCGTGATGAAGAGAATGGCTTTGCCGGCCGCCTTCAGGCTTCGAATGATCTTGAAGAATTCCGACACTTCCTGCGGCGTCAGAACAGAAGTGGGTTCGTCGAAAATCAGGACGTCGGCGGAGCGGTAAAGGACCTTGACGATTTCAACCTTTTGCTGAAGTCCTACGGGCATGCCCTCGATCTTGGCGTCCGGATCGATGGTGAGGCCGAATTGCGAGCTCAGGTCCGCAACCCTTTGCCGGCCCTTGGCGAAATCAAGCCGATCTCCCAGGAGCGTCTCCTCCATGCCGAGCATCACGTTTTCGGTAACCGTAAACGCCGGGATCAGCATGAAGTGCTGGTGCACCATCCCGATCCTTGCCGCGATGGCGTCTTTCGGACTTTCAAATTGTACGGGAACACCGTTCAGTCGAATTTCTCCATCGTCGGCGCTCGAAAGGCCGTACAAGACGTTCATCAGTGTCGTCTTTCCGGCGCCATTCTCGCCGAGCAGGCAGTGGATACTGCCTGCTCCTATCGATAGCGAGATGTCCTGGTTGGCAGTTAAGCTGCCATACCGCTTGGTAATGTTATGGAGCGAAAGCACTCCACAGTTGCCGTTCTGCAATCGGGCAGAAAACTACTTGACGGAAATGGTTCCTGCGATGATCTCCTTCCGCACCTCTTCGATCTCGGCCTTGAGTTCGGCGGGAATATCGTCCTCGAAATCGTGGTAGGGCGCTAGCGCCACGCCACCGTTCTCAAGAGTGCCCACAACGATGCCGCCCTCATAGCTTCCGTCGATTACAGATTCGACCACGTTGAACGTTGTGACGTCCATTCGCTTCATGATCGAAGTAAGGTACACATGCCCGCGGCCCGGGTTGGTCAGGTAGAGATCCGCATCGACACCGAGGATCTTCAGCTTGTCGGGCCCCAATTCGTCGGCCAGCGCCGCGCTGCCGAGCCCCACGGTGCCCGCAACCGGCAGAACGATGTCGGCGCCTTCGTTGTACAGGGACTGTGCAAAGCTTCTACCGTCGTCCAGCGATTCAAAATTGTTTGTGAACAGGCCTTCGCGCTCCTCCGGGTTCCAGCCAAGGGCGACGACCTCCGTCCCTTTGACACTGTTGTAATACTCTACGCCTCGAACAAAGCCGTCCATGAAAATGGTGACCGGCGGGATGTTGATTCCGCCGAACAATCCGACAGTGCCGGTCTCGCTCATGCCGGCGGAAAGATAGCCGGCGAGGAACGCTGCCTCGTCGGTTGCGTAAATTTGTCCGACCACATTCGAGAAAGGCGGGTCATAAGCGTAGTCCACAATGGAGAACTTCTGGTCCGGGTTCTCTTGCGCAAACTTCGCCGTTGAGTCTCCGAGCAGGAATCCGACCGTGACAATCAAGTCGCAGGCGCCCCCGAGCAGTGAACTGATATTCGGGTCATAGTCCACTTCCGAACTCGATTCGAGCACTCGAATGCTCGCACCAAGCTTTTCTTCCGCCGTTACGAGTCCTTTCCACGCCGTCTCGTTAAAGCTTCGGTCGTCGACGCCGCCCGTGTCCGTAACCTGGCATGCCGACACCGAATCGGCGGCAAGCGCTGGTTCGCCGTTGAGCATCGACATCGCCATCAATGCGGCCCCGACCATCCAAACAAATTTGCGCATGAGTGAGATCTCCTTAGCTGTGCGTCCACCACCTTCTAGAGCTTTAACGGCCCCCAAGAATTCGCCATAGGATTCCCCCCGTGCGCGGCGGCGTAGCGTTGTCTTTGACGGCGTATACCGGCGACTCGTTGGAATTGCGCCATGCTGGCTGGAGCCGTCGGGTATCGCCCCCTCGGAAGGTCGATCCTAGTGGATTGCGCGCAGTCATTCAATTTCACCTGTGCATTCGATTCGACAGATTTCCGGGACAGGGTGCGAGGATTTGGGGCAGGCGACAATACCGATTGCGGCGGGTTCGCCATGAATTGCGCCGCGTTTCCGCTTTACAAACTTGCTTGACTTCAATCTGTTAGGAACCGTGCGGGCCGGACCTGATGGTCATGGCGATCGAAGCAGTCCGAGTCGCGAACACGCTCGTCTGCCGGGCAAACATGCGTCGAGACTTGGGAGAAATCTGGTGGTCAGACCCGCTGGCATTTCTTTGTGCGTGCGTTTGGTTGGCCTTCGACCGCGCTCGAACAAAGCGACCAAGGACCGGAAGGATTGCGGTGGCTCGTTGTCCAGGAGGGTTATCCGAAGTTCCCGGTCCAACAACCCTGTGACGACGACTGCGGCATCATTGTGCATTGCGTGAATGCCGAAGCTTTCCTCGCCGCAACCTGCAACCGGTCCGCCTGCTTTCTGGAGCGCAAAAGGGGTTCTTCATGAAGATTGGCCATGCCAAGGTTCTCTTCTTCTGGTCCGGTGCGAAAATCTCCACGAGATTCACTGCCCGATTGATGTCGCAAGAGGGCGCACGGGTTCGTCTCCGGCATCTCGTCGCCAACCAGCCCGTCGCACAATCTCAATCGAGTTGGAGAACGAGGATTTCGTTTGGCAATTTCGTCTGCGAACGTATTCGACCGCTGGAATGCATTGCGACCGAGGTCGCGGCGCTTTATCGCGCGACTCCCCGGAGAATGCGTATCGTGATGGCGGAAACGTCCCGGCAGACCGGTTTGAACGACTTCAGGATTCAGACGACACGCCGGATGCGGGCTTGGTTTGCAACGAGGACTCCGGTCGAAAGACGCACGGCCTGGGACAGGGGATTGCCGAAAGCTGGCACATCCATCCCAAGGACGGTTGGGGTGCTTCCGGGTCCTGGAGCGCGTTTGGCGATCCATTTCTTGCGCCTTGCATTCCTCTCGCCCTGTGGCTCTGCGGCAATATGCTGCTGGCGGAGGACGGCGGGTCGCAGGAAAATTCGATCTCAACCCGGCGCCGAAGCGATCCCGTTGCAAATGGACAGGCGTCGCGAGCGGGCATACAGTTTGCGGTAATGAATTTGTTCTCCTGTTTTGGGCGAATCTTTTTCTGACAAGGAGTTAAGGAGACGTTTCTTTCTCGATTCAGGCGCCGGCGCAAGAAACGCGAATCGGAGGCAACAGATATGGACGGGAATTCCGCCGCAGGCGAACGAACCATCCTAGGGAGTTCCGGCTGTGGGTAACATGCCCCGAACATCCGGCCTTCGGACAAATCCGGAACTCTAGATTCCAAGCAGAATTGTATCGCGACGAAAGAAGGAAGGGTCCGGGAACATGGCATTCCGCGTGCGAATCCGACAGCTTCGCGTGTTTCGCGCCGTGATGAATACGGGTTCGGTCACCATGGCCGCGAGGATTCTGAACGTTACGCAGCCGGCAGCGAGTCGCCTGCTGGCAAGCCTGGAGGAGGACTTGGGATTCAAGTTGTTCTACCGAACGGGCGGGCGACTGGTTCCTTCCGTGGAAGGCCGCAGTTTCTACCGGCAAATTGCAGGCATTTTGGCGGGGATCGATGATATTGAGACCATCGCCAACGACATAAGGCTCAACAAGACCAGCCGTTTGCGGCTCGTCGCGATCGGTCCCGTCATGTTCGGAAGACTCTTGTCCGACGGCATGCGACGCTTCTGCGAGGAATTCCCCGGAACAAAGTTTTCGGTCGACTGGCAGGAAAGGATGGATATCGACGAATGGGTCGCCAGCCGGCAGGCTGATTTGGGTTTCACCCTGTTTCCCGTCGAACGCCAGTCGCTGGAAACGGAGCCGATCACGACCGTGGCGGCGGTTGCGATCTTGCCCAAGTCCCATGCGCTGGCGAACCGCGATGTTCTGACGCCTGCCGATTTTCAGGATGAACCGCTCATCTTGCCCAAGCGGAGCACAAGACTGAGGCAAATGGCGGACGCCGCGTTCCTGGAATCCGGGAAGAACTTCGAGATATTTTCGGAAACGGCATCCGCGATTGTAAGCTGCCGTCTGGTGGCGCGTGGACTCGGCGTCGGGATCAGCGACCCTTTCAGTGTTTCGGGTTACGGCGGCGATGACTTGCATGTCACGCGCTGGCGACCGGAGTTGAAGATGACCTATGGGGCGATTTGGCCGAAAGACCGGAAACCTACGAAGACGATGCGGCGGCTGATCGAAACTCTCGGCGAAGTCGCGGCCGAGATCAAAGCGGAATTTCCGGCGGCCCACCCGGACTCTCTCGCAAAATAGGGCGCCGCACGCACCATAACAAAATATCATACCCTATGATATGAATTGCATTTGTATCATATAGTGCGCCGTGCGAATATTTGAACGAAGGCTTTGATTGCGCTTCCTGGAAGGGAAGGGCGCCTCAGTCACTTGTTTGCAGAAACCGGGGGAACGCAACATGACTAAATCTAGAATTCGCAGATACGTTGCAGTCGGGCTTCTGGTTGCACCGTTGTTATCGCTCGGGTCCGTACCCGCAGCGCTTGCGGAATGGCCGGAGCAACCCATCAAGATCACCATTCCGTGGCCGGCAGGCGCGGGTGCCGTTGACCAGATGACGCGCGCGCTGCAAAGAGCCGTTAGCGAGGAAAACCTGAGTCCGCAACCAATCACCGTATTCAATGTGGGCGGCCATTTTTCCATTGGCTTGCGGCAGGCGAAAGATCAAGAGCCCGACGGCTATAACTTCGTCGTCATGCATATGGCAATGATGACGGGCCAGGCTTCCGGCGTGCTGGACTTTGGTTACAAGGATTTCGATCCGGTCGTGCGACTGGGCTCCTTTTGCCTGCTGCAGGCAGTGACGAAGGAGTCCGACATCGCTTCGATCGATGAATTGCTGTCGAAAGCGGCGATGGATCCGGACACGCTAGTATTTGGCGCCAACCTGGGCGCGATCAATCACATATTCGGGATCATGGTGCAGGATTTGAATCCGGGAGCAAAATTCCGCTTTGTTCAAACCGGAGGCGATGCCAAGACCTATCCTGCAATGGCCGGAGGCCATGTTTCGGTCGGAGGGTTTTCCGCTGCTGGCGCCGTGAATTTCACAAGAACGGAAGACGGCATGGCGAATCCGGACTCGCCGGTGCTGCTGCTGGCATACGCGGGTTCGCAGCGGCACGACAAGATGTCGGAGGTTCCGACGTTCAAGGAACTCGGCTTCGATTTCGAATTCTGCGTTGACGGTTGGTATTTCGCCCCGAAGGGAACGCCGCAGGAGGCCATCGACGGATTTGCGGCGATAGTGGAACGGGCGCTCGGCGTACAGTCGCTGCAGGAGTTCTTGGCCAAAAAGGCGATGGTGGGCCGGTACCAGGCTGGCGACGAATTGCGGGCTGAAATGGACAGGCAATGGGAAGCGATATCTCCCGTCGCCGCTCGTGCAAAAAGCAAGTGATGAATGGGTCTCTCCAACAAAATCTCCCGGCATCCTCCGCGATGCCGGGAAACTTCTCCTGTGCGCAGTGCAAGGAAACAAATTTCTGAGAGGCGGCCCACGATGCATACACTGCTTCGTTCGGCAGAATTGTGTGTCTACGCGGTCTTGATCTGCATTTGCGGGATCATCATTGTCGCATCCCTCGAATTGCCGGAGGGAACGTTTGAGCCTTTGGGTTCGGGGGCGGTTCCCGCGATGATTGCCGGCACGATCATTGTCCTGTGCATCATTGGCTTGCTGCGGAGCATTGCTGCTGTTGTCAAACCGAAGAGCGCAGCCGGAGGAATCGGGACAGGTTCTGCGGCGGGCGTCATTTCGACACCCGGCCTGCTGGCGGTGTTCTTCGCGGCCGTAATGCTCTATTCACTGAACATTCAGCATGAAGCAATTCACTTTGTTCCGGCTACATTCCTGTTTCTCTTTTTGACGCTGATCGCCCTCAACGGTCTTGCGAAACCGACCGCGATCTGGGCATTTTGCTTGGCGACAGGAATATCAATTTCCTTCTTTCTCATATTCACCAAAGTGTTTGTTGTTCGCCTTCCCGGCGCATTCTGAACAGGACGTTCACAATGATCGACGGCTTGATCGGTCTTCTGAGCGTTTACCAGTTTGCGTTCATCGCGCTCGGTGTCTTCCTGGGAATCGTTGTGGGCGCGATTCCGGGTCTGACAGGATCAATGCTGATCGCCCTGACGCTGCCAATCACATTCTACATGACGCCCATACACGCGACGACACTGCTGATTGCGATGTACGTGGGCTCGATCACCGGAGCACTCATCACAGCGACAATACTTCGGATGCCGGGTTCGCCGGCCGCGGTGATGACCACGCTCGATGGCTATCCGATGGCCAAAGCCGGTTATCCCGGAAGAGCGCTCGGTCTTGGAATTACAGCCTCGTTCGTCGGCGGCATTCTCTCCTGGATAGCCCTTGCCACAATCGCGCAGCCATTGTCGGTGCTGGCTGTGAGGCTCAGCCCGTTCAACTATTTCGCCCTGGTGTTGATGGCGATGGTGTTGATCGCGTCGGTTGGCGGCGGCGATTTCACCAAGGGCATGATTTCCGGCCTGCTAGGCATGCTGGTGGCAATTCCCGGTGTTGATCCGTCAATAGGCCAGATGCGCCTGACATTCGGCGTGGACGATCTGGCGGGCGGCTTCAAATTGCTGCCGGTGTTGATTGGCGTCTTTGCCGTGAGCCAGATATTCGCAGATGCCTTGAATGTCCGGGAAAAGCCGGTCGCTCTTGCATTCAACAGCAAGGGGATTTTCATGAAACCGAGAGATTTCCGGCTTCATGGCGCAAACCTGTTGCGCTCGTCGTTTATCGGGACCTTTATCGGCATCTTGCCCGGGGTCGGCGCTTCGGTTGGCTCCGTGGTCTCGTACATGTTTGCCCGGATCAGTTCGAAGTCACCCGAGAAATTCGGAAAGGGAAGCGAAGAAGGCATTATCGCTTCGGAAGCCGCCAACAATGCGACAGTCGGTGGAGCGTTGATTCCGCTCATCTCGCTCGGAATACCCGGCAGCGTAACAGACGCGATTCTGATCGGGGCACTGACGATCCACACCATTCAGCCCGGGCCGATGCTGTTCATCACCAATCGCGATGTGGTCTGGAACGTAATTGCAGTCGATTTGGTGGCGACCTTTGTGATGCTGGCGATGATGCTTGGACTGATCCGGGTTTATATCGCAATCACCCGCGTACCCAAGGGCTACATTCTTCCGGTCATCATGATCTGCTGCGTGGTGGGGGTTTACTCGCTCAACAACACCATGTTCGATGTTTGGACGATGCTGGGTTTCGGCGTGGTCGGCTATGTCTTGGAAAGGGCCAAGTTCAATCTCGCTCCATTTGTGATCGGTTTCGTCCTTGCGCCGGTAGCCGAGGCGAATCTCAGGCAAGGGCTGATGATAACGGCGGGCGATATAGCGCCGCTCTTCACCGATCCAATTTCCCTGGTCTTCTTGCTCGTAGCATTCGGCTTGCTGGCGTGGTCCGTCCGAGCGGAGAAAAAGATCCAGTCCGGGATGGAGCAAACTTTGGAGTAAGAAAGATGCGCACGGTTTTCGTCCTGTTTGACTCGCTCAGCCGTCGCGCGTTGGAGTGCTACGGCGGTTCGCTGCACACGCCGAATTTCAAAAGGTTCTCCGATCGCGCCGTGACGTTTGACAATCACTATGTAGGAAGCCTGCCGTGCATGCCCGCTCGGCGGGACATGCATACCGGCCGGCTGAACTTCATGCATCGGAGTTGGGGGCCGCTGGAACCGTTCGACGTTTCCTTTTCCGAAATTCTCCGGGAGCAGAATATCTATACGCATCTCATTACGGACCATTACCACTATCTGGAAGAAGGCGGATTGAACTACCAAAACCGGTACAAGACCTGGGAACTGGAGCGCGGTCAGGAATGGGATCCGTGGCGGGCGCTTGTCGATCCCCCAATGAAGCACTTCGAAGAATCGTATCATCCGCTTCAGCATGAGTTTGCCGAGTCTCGCTGCGGGCGCGCCCAGTGCATGGTCAACCGCGCCTTTGTGAAGAGCGAAGACAAGTATGCGATGCCGCGATGCTTCAAACGCGCAGAGGAGTTTCTGGACAATAACCGGAATGCGGAAGACTGGTTCCTTCAAATTGAATGTTATGATCCGCACGAACCGTTTGCAGCCCCGTCCCATTATCGAAGCCGTTACCCGACGGCATATGAGGGGCCGATCCTGGATTGGCCGCGATACCGGAGGGTTGAGGAAAGCGCAGACGAAATTGCCGAAATTCGCGCGAACTATGCCGCTCTGGTCACCATGTGCGATGCGTATTTCGGAAAACTTCTGGACTATTTCGATGAGCATGAATTGTGGCATGACACGGCGCTGATCGTCACCACCGATCACGGCTATTTGCTGTCCGAGCACGACTGGTGGGCAAAGAGCAGGATGCCGTTCTACAACGAGATCGCCCATATACCGTTGGTCATCCATTACCCCGGACTAGAGGACAAGGCCGGGCAGAGAAGGCAATCGCTTACGCAAAATATCGATCTGACGCCGACATTTCTTGGCTTGTACGGGGTCGAAGTGCCGGAGCAGGTAACCGGACACTCCTTGGTGCCCGTATTGGCCGATGACACACCGGCCCGGTCAGCGGCAATTTATGGGCAGTTCGGAGCCGCCATCAATATCACGGACGGGCGCTATACCTATTTCCGCTATCCGGAAGACGTGCTGAATCAAGAACTCTTTGAATATACCCTCATGCCGACGCATCAATGGGCGATGTTTGCCCGGGAGGAATTCGAAGGCGTTACGTTAATTGAAGATGGCTTCTCCTTCACTCGGGGCTTTCCGGTCTTGAAGTTGCCTGCGCGCCCCCATCCCAATCGCGGACAAGGTTCAGTCATTGAAGATACTTGCACCGTAATGTTTGATCTTCTGCATGATCCGGGTCAGGAGCGTCCCATACACGATCCAACTGTCGAGCGGCGCCTGATTGAAGAAATGCGGCAAATCATGGCGCGAAACGAAGCACCTCCGGAAGCCTTCACACGATTGACGATCGACGAATGCGGGCTGGAGTCGCTTTGATATTTGGCCCATTTCAGGACTGCCGCAGGTTGCTGGAGACGGTTCGCAATTTGCGACGCAGGTGGCCGCGATTGGATTGTTTGGGAACGCGCAAGCGTTTGGCTCGATTTCGATCGAAAGAAAATCGCCTCGCGAACTGCCGCGTTCCTTCCAAGCAGATCGTTGAGGTCGAAGGGAATTCGATTCGTTTTCCGGTTGGGTAGGTTGTCCTCTTGCATGCTGTACGCAATCCGCCGGAGGGTGCCATGATACAAGAAAAACCACGCTACGCCTTGTCGGGCTGACCGATCCTGCTCGCCTTGCTCGCCGCGGTCATCTGCGACATCGCGCTGTTCGTTTACAGCATTCAAAATGAAGTCGTGCTGTTGACAATTGCCTCCATCCTTCTGATCCCGGTCATGATCTTCCTGCTCGTCGGACTGTTCAGAGTCAACCCGAACGAGGCGCGTGTTCTTCAGCTCTTCGGGCGGTCTGTGGGCACAGTGAGCGATTACGGGCTTCGCTGGGCCAATCCCCTGTATTCGAAGAAGGCGATCTCGCTGCGGGTGCGCAACTTCGAGACCGGCCAGTCCAAGGTCAACGACGCGGAGGGAAACCAGATCGAGATCGCTGCCGTGGTCGTCCGGAAGGTCGTCGACACGGCTAAGGCCACAATTGAAGTAGACGACTTTGTCAACTTCGTGCACGTCCAGAGCGAATCCGCGGTCCGAAACTTGGCAACCCGATTTTCCTACGACATCCGATGGAACGAACAGATATCGCTACATGGTGACACGGAGGAAATCGCAAACCAGTTGAAAGCCGAGATACAGCGCCGGTTGCACAAAGCCGGACTGTAAATCCTCGAGGCGCGGATTGCGCAATTGGCATGCGCACCGGAAATCGCTTCCGCGATGCTGCAACGGCAGCAGGCCGGGGCCATCATCGAGGCCAGAGGACTGATCGTCGAAGGTGCCGTCAGCATGGTGCAGATGGCGCTCGACAAACTGTCCAGCCGGGGCATCGTCGATCTTGATGAGAAGCGCAAGGCTACCATGGTAAACAATCTTCTGGTCGTGCTGTGCAGCGACCACAGCACCCAGCCAGTGCTTAACGCCTGCAGCCGCAACCCGCAGCCGGAACGACGGGAAAGTCGGCAAGCGTTTGCTGCGGAAGAGAGTGCGCGAAGGGTAGCGCGAGTTCTCTTACGCTTCATCCCCACTCCCACATCCCAACAGGGCGCTCGTATGCTTCAACATCTTTTTATCGGCCGTAACGCGACATCGCCCGGTCAATCGCAAGGGTGACCGCGACAAAGACCACAGCGTAAATCACGATCTCAAGCCACAGTGTGACGCCCTCCACGGGTCCTACCAGCTTATGCGCGACGCCTTCCAAGGGTGCTACCAGCTTGAGCGCGATAAAGGCGCAGGCGGCACCACTGATCGCTGGGAAGAATTGAATCATGTTCTTCTCCTTTTTGATGTCCGCGGAGTTCGAGCAGTGACAGGGTCTCCAGCACAAGCACGCGCTGCCAGACCATCGGGCTGCTTCCCAGGAGGCGCACTTTCAACTGCAAGAACAACTCGCAGTTCCATGAAGACCGAGCGTCTTTCATGCCCAAGGATTACCCCTTGGCGGTATCTGCCAGCAATCCAATCGACCCCACAGTTTTTACCACTTTCTTCCGGAGCGTCGGACTCGATGACGTGCCGGATTGCACACATCCGGTCATCAATGTCCCCGGGATCGAGGGCACCGCTTTTCCAATGCGCCCGCCTGTCGGTCATAGCCCAAGTGCCTCGATCGTGAGGCTCCCAATTGCCGCGCGGAGGCGGTACGCCGCTACCAGCCGCGCATATTCCGCCTGCACGAACCCGGTTTCGGCATCCTGAAACTCCCGTTTACCATCGAGAACGTCCTGTGTCGAGGCCTGCCCGCCCTGTGCCAGGGTGATCCCACGCTAAGAGTTTGCGACGATTCGTCCCTGTAATCATCGGCAGTTGCATTTGTTGCTGGCTTTTTCGCGCCGGTTGGTGTACTGATGGGCATATGGAAGAGTGAAACGATGGCGCGGCGCTGTTTCGGGAGACGCCGGAAGGGTTTTCCCTGCGCGATGTGGTGGTGCGCCTTGCGCGGCCGGACGAGCGGGTGCGCTGGGACGCGCTGGTTGAGGCGCATCATTACCTTGGCTTCAAGCGGTTTGCGGGCCGCGGCCTGCGCTACGTCATCGAGTGGGCGGGCCAGTGGATCGCGCTGGCCGGCTGGCAGTCCTGCGCGCTGAAGAGCCGGCACCGGGACCTCTGGGTCGGGTGGAAGGGCGCTGTCCGTTGGCGGCGCCTGCACTTGATAGCGAACAAGTCCCGGTTCGTGGTGCTTGGCGGCAAGGGGGTTTTTCCGCGCCTCGGGTCGTTTGCGATGGCGGCGATGCTGCGTCGCCTGAGCGCCGACTGGCAAGAGCAGTATGGGCACCCGGTTCTGCTCGCGGAGTCCTTCGTGGACCCGGCGCGGTTCGAGGGCACGGTGTAGGCGGCCGGGAACTGGCGGTATCTCGGCCTGACCCGGGGGTTCGCGCGCCACAATGGCCGCTACACCGACGCCCACGGGCGCCCCAAGGAGTTCTACATCTACCCGTTGCGGCGCGACGCCTGCCGACGCCTGCGCGACCCTGCGCCGCTGCCGGCCGGGTGGGAGCCGAAGGGCGCTGCCGGCCGGGCGCCGGGCGAGATGCGCTCGCTGTACCAAGAGTTTGCCGGCATCCCGGACTTCCGGCGCGGCCAGGGCCGCAAGCACACGGTCGCCTCGGTGCTTGCGGTCTACATTCTGGCGCGGCTCGCGAACATGCGCGGGCCGGTCGCCGCCGCCGAGTACGCGCAGAAGCTGAGCCAGCGGGAGTTGGAGGCGATCGGCGCCTGGAAGAACCCGAAGACTGGACTCTACGTTCCGGTCTCGAAGTCGACCCTGCACCGGGTGATCGCTTCCCTCGACCCCGAAGAGGTCGAGGCTGCATTGCAGCGGTACACGACGCCGCGGCTGCAGCTCGCGCGCGCCATCGCCATCGACGGCAAGCGCCTTCGCGGCGCGAACCGCAATGGAGACGGGCACTTCGAGACCGCGACCCTGGTCGAACACGCGACCCGGATGCCGGTTGCGACCCTCAACGATCACGACGACGGCGGCGAGATCGCGGCCGTGCGGACGCTGCTCGAACAGGCGCCGGTGGAGGGCCGGATGATCACCCTTGACGCGCTGCACACCACCCGCGACACCGCCCGCGCCATCGTCGAAACCCATCGCGCCGACTATCTGATGACCGTCAAGGACAACGCTCCGGAAACCCGCAAGGCTCTCGAAACGATCGACTGGGAGCGCACCGCGAGCGGCCGGTTCGAGGAGAAGATCGAGAAGGCGCACGGCCGCATCGAGCAACGCCGCATCGAGGTGCTGCCGCGCCTGCTCAACTACCCGCACGTCGCGCAGATGTTCCGCGTCACCCGCGAACGCACCGACGCAAGGCGCAACGGAACCGGGGAAACCAGCATCGAACACGCCTATGGCATCACCTCGACGCCGGCGGAACGCGCCTCCCCGGAACAGCTCCTCGCCTGGAACCGCGGCCACGGGTCGGTCAAAGTCAATCATCACATCCGCGACCAGACCTTCGCCGAAGACGCCTGCCTCGCCCGCGCCGGTTTCACGCCCGCCAACAATGCCATCTGCACCAACCTCGCGCTCGCCATCATCATCCACAAGACCCCGTTCGAAAGCTTCGCTTCCGCGCCCCGGCACTTCGCGCTGCAGCGCCGGGACGCGCTCACGGCGCTGCTGTCGCCCTGAACCCGGCCTTCCCCGCCAATCCCCGCCTCCCGGTCGGGGAACCCGCCAGAGCGCCCCGAAGCCTGCCGCCGCGTAAATCGGCGCCTTTCGCTGCGCCCCTCGATCCCGCAAACCGCGCCAGGGAATCACCGGCGGCAGCGCTCCGGGGCAAACACCGATTACGATCGAGCGGAAACTCGGCACGGCGATGCACCGAAGCCAAAACGGAACAGATCAACTCCGCAGCAAGACCTCGAACGGCGCCCAAGCCGTTCAGATTCACGCCAGCGTTGCGAATTCGCTCAAATCCGTCCGCAATTCACAAGAATCTCAAAGCGTGGGATACTCCTGCACATCCCAAGGAATCGAACAGTCGTTCTTCTTGTCGCCCGGTATTCGGGCAGCGGTCCGCAGCGCCGCGGCGATGTCTGGCTATCTCTCGATTTCGCCGCCCTGTCCGGGGAGCGTCCGAGGCGTGACCTCCCTCGCGCACCGGTTCCGCAAATGCGCCAAGACGCGGACTCCACGTCGCAGGACAACCAGTTTCGGACAGCAGATTTTGCGGGATGAAAGAACTTTTCAACGATCAAAGGCTAGGCGGAAGCCTGTGTGGCAGGCCGAAGTGTCCCGGGGCCGTCCGGACCGCGCAGAAATGCGGTAGCGCCAGCAATAGGAACGGTGGCAAAGAAACGATCCACCCTTTTGGACAAACTCCTTTTCGACCGTGGCGTGCCTGTTGCGGATCTTGGCGGATTTGCTGATCGATCGCACTCGGAACCTGTCCGCGCACCATTCCCAGACGTTGCCGCTCATGTTGAACAACCCGAAGGGATTCGGGTCGAATGCGTCGACGGGAGCAGGGCCGTAGAACCCGTCTTTCCCGGTATTTCTGGTGGGAAAGCTGCCCTGCCATATGTTGCAGAAAATATTTTTTTCGTCCGGTTCGGCGCTTCCCCAGGGGTAGCGAGCATCAGCGTTGCCACCGCGAGCCGCGAACTCCCATTCCGCTTCGGATGGAAGCCGTCCCTTCGCCCAAGCCGCAAATGCATTTGCGTCGTCATAGGAAATATGGGTTACAGGGTAGTTTGCCAGGGCTTCGCCCTCGGCGCGGCCAGCCGCGAACTCCCATTCCGCTTCGGATGGAAGCCGTCCCTTCGCCCAAGCCGCAAATGCATTTGCGTCGTCATAGGAAATATGGGTTACAGGGTAGTTTGCCAGGGCTTCGCCCTCGGCGCGGCCAAGGGGATACCTCCAGTTCGCGTGATCGACAGATATCCACCAGGGCATGTGAGCAGGAATTGCCCCCGCTGCGTCCGGCGAGAGGCCTCGAAAAACGTAAGACCATCCGAAACGATTTGCATCGCTCGAATACCCTGTCTTGCTCACAAAGCGGGCAAATTCGCCGGCGCGGTCGCCGGGTTGCGCGGCACCCCCTGACCGTTACAGCGAACCGGGATATACCGAAAGGGCGCAGATTTACGGAACGGCGTGGCGACTCGCCGTCCGCGCGGATCTCCGGCCAATTCGTGCCGATATGCGAACGTCCACCGTCCAGCCAGACGATATCGTCTCTCTCCATGCTCGTCCCCTTGCGAGTCAGACCGGAACCTGAATCAGGAGTTTGCAGGCATCACCAGGTTCGGCAATGCCAAGGGAGTCTTGGTCAATCCCCGTTGCGCCGCAAATGCGCACCGCAGTCAAGGTCCAATTTCTGACTTCCTGACCCCATATCATTTGTGATGAGCTATTTCGCAGGTGCGGCGGGGTCGAC
Source organism: Rhodobacterales bacterium (assembly GCA_965219495.1). Taxonomy (GTDB): domain Bacteria; phylum Pseudomonadota; class Alphaproteobacteria; order Rhodobacterales; family CAZPXZ01; genus CAZPXZ01. Next base: position 2,587,985 of record OZ244777.1, on the reverse strand, counting down.
GCGTTCGAAAGGATTGTCGCTGTCACAGTCGGATGCCAGTTCGTACACCATTCTGAGGCCGGTCCCGGGGAATACGGTTTTGGTTGCGTTGAGGGTTTCGAGGAGCGGCCGGAGATGACGGGAGTGCGCCTTGTTGGCGAGATGCAGGATGCGAACGGTCAGGGTTTTCCGCGCGTAGTCTGGCAGGATGGTCGCCTCGGCGGAGAACAGGGCGCGGAGGGCGGCGCGTGGGTTGCTTTTCTTTCCCTGGGCTTCGGCGACGCAGGGCATCATGGCGGTTTCGGCTCGATAGGCGATCATGCGCAGGGTGTCGCAGAACCGGCGCATGGGTTCGGGCAGCGCATCGAGGCGTTGCGTTTCATCCAGGCTTCCGGCGGCGACATGTTTGGGGATTGAGCGGCGTTTTCCGGCCAGTTCGCCGATCTCGCATTCAACCTCGGCGAGTTGCGCAAGCAGGGCGTCCCGTGTGGGCTGCTTGCCAGCCTTGAACAGCCGGTTGCGCAACACCGTCGCCTTGCCGCGCAGGCGGCCCAGGGCCTTGTCGAGGGCGCGGCGGACGGGATTGACCACCTGGGTGTCGTCGTGGACGGCGGCGAGCGCGTGTTCGGGCATTGCGTCGAGATCGAATTCGGTTCGCATGATTTTGAACCAGTTCTCCTGGGACCAGCGCGAGAACATGGCGCCGGCGATGTCCGCCGTCGACATGCCGGGATGGGTGGTGATCACCGGCGCCTGACGGCCGCTCGCGGTCAGCCGCCGGATCTCGCGGACGGCGAGGCCGTTGGGGAGTGTGACGGTTCGCTCGGCGAGAAGAGCCGGGGCCTCGCGCATGCCGCCCGGCCCATGCAAGGGCACGGCGTGCTGGCGGAACGCGTGGGCCGGCCAGTCGGGCTGCTTGCGGCCCTTGCGCCAGGTGATGCAGGCGATGCCGCAGGAAGCGAGATGACGGAACAGCGCCGGGCTCCAGCCCTCCCGGTCGAACACCACGGTCAACGCCGGCGCCGCGGGGTCGGCTTCGGCCGGCAGCACGCCCATTTCGCGCAGTTCCGGCAGAATCGTCTCGCGCAGGATCCGCACCATGCCGGGATCGACCTCTTGGTGCAGGCACAGGAAGGGCGCGCCGTCGAGCGCGTGGATCCAATAGCTGGTCGCCGCCGGCAGGCAGAGCTTCTGACGCGAAACAAAGTGCCTGGGAAGATGGCCCTTGCGCCCGGCATAGACCTTGACGTGGCCGTCCACGCACAAGCTTGCGGCCAGTTCCGGGTCGCGCGCCGCCCAATCCCGGGCCAGCGCCGCCTGCCACGCCCCAACCGCTTGCTCATCGGAGCTGAACGCCCGCAGCTTGCGGCGCAACGTCTTGACTTCCGGGCAACGGTCGAGGCCGAGCAGCGCGCCCCATTCCCCCGGCGCCTCGAAGCGCAGATGCTCAGGGGCGCGCAACCGGGCCAGAAACAGGAAGCACAGAAACAGCAGCATCGTCGCGGCGCCGTAGCACCCCTTCGGAAGACCGGGCGCCGGGCGCCGAAACAAGCCACTCTCCAGCAGCGCCGGCAACGCCGTCAGAACGCCGCCGCAGGTCACCGCGGAAGCCGCCTCGAAGCGGGGTTGAACCTCCGCCATCCCGCCCACACTCGCCGCAACCCGGCCCGCAACGTCGTGCGCCGCCATGCCCATCGGCGCCTCGGCATCGCGCCCGTTGCGGGCCGCCTTGTCCAACACTTCCGCCGCCTCGCCCGCGGCCAAAGCCGCCGTCCCGCCGGGCGGGCATCCCGGGATCCGGCCTTCCTGGAAATGACGGTGCAGGGTCGACTGCGACAAGCCGAGAAGCTTCGCGATCCCCCGAATGCTCAACCCCTCGGACCGAAGCCGTCCCGCCTCCACCGCGCACGACGCGTCAATCGCCGTCCGGCTGCGGGGCTTGCGCGGCTTGTGGAAACCGGCGTCCCCTTCTTCGCGAAGCGTGCGCACGGCGCGGGTGACCGTCGCCCGGCTGACTCCAAAGCCGGCGATGATTTCCTTGGACGACGCCAGCCCGCCATCGGCGAACTGGCCGATCATCCGGTTGCGCGCCTTGCGGTCCGCGTCGGCATGGCTGTAGATCGGCTGCAGATAGACGAAATAGGTCGTGGCTCCATCCCGGCTGATCATGGACAGGGCGGAACTGATCGGAATGGCGTCTGCGGGACACATCGGCAAGGGCGAAAAGGTCATGGCATTCCCCGGTTATAGCATCACGATATATAGGGCGATCCGGAGGGAATGTCAAGGCCTTTGCCGGGGAAAAACTACTGCGGCAACGAAATGGCGTCCATTCGGACACTCGGATTGGCTCATGAGGTCAGGATGTCTGATTTTAATGACAATGTTCTTCAAAACCTCATGCTATGACACTCGAATGCTTGGCAAATCGAGCGCCAGAACCCTTTCGCTTTCTCGGTGAACGGCGCGATTCGACTAGGCGCCACAGGCGAACTCGGGATCGCGAGTCGTATAACCCAATTCCAGATCGTGCGCGGTGGACGCGGGATCGCGTTTTCCGGCATCTCCAAATCCGGCGCCGCCCGGCAGTTCCAGGGTCAGCGTGTCTTCCGGCCCGAGGGTGGTGGGCGCGAGTGGCGCTTCACGTTCGTTGAGAAGCAGGCGGCCAGGCCTGCCGGAACTCCCACCGGCGAGTCCGGGGGCAGGATGATGAAGCTTGTCCGGGCGGACAAAGAACGTGACGGGTGAACTTGAAGCCGGGGTAAACGCGATGCGCTGACCGAGCCCTCCCCGGAATTGGCCGGAACCTCCGGAATTCGGAATGAACTCGCGACACCGGATTCGAACCGGCGCGTTGTTTTCGAATATCTCCGCTGGAGTGATGGTGCCGTTGTAGGGAAACGCAATGGTGGAAGCGCCGTCTCCATCCGCCGTAGCACCCTTGCCCCCGTTCGGCAGCATGTGCGCCCGATACGCGCCGCCATCCGGTCCCGAACCGGTGGCAACCAGGCTCCAGAACGAGCCACTGCCAGCTTGCACGTGGAGGCCCAAAGCGCCGGAAAGCGCGCCGTAGATTGCCATGTGGAGATGAAAGCTCGACTTCGAACGCGCCCGAACCGCGCGGGGGAAGCGTGCGTTATACAGGCAGCCCTCGGGCGCCGTCACTTCCAGAAAACGGAAGAGGCCTTCGTTGTTCGGAAGGCTCGGGACCAGGGAACATTTGAAGGGGTAGTAACAGTCGCAGAAGGTCGTGGACATCGGGCAGTTCACCGAACTGGATTCCTGCTCCATGGACGAGCCCGTCAAATCCACCTTCACGCGAGATCCCGATACGGTCACCGTGGCTGCAACGCGGATGGGCTGACGGTGACCGTCGGCGTCCAGCGCGTAGCGGTACACTCCATCCGGAAGGCGCCCCACTGCGGCCGCCATGGCGGCCTCGGAACGGGTCAGAATGTCACCGGCCAAGTCGTCGAGACTGTCTTCCACGTAGTCTTCGAAAAATTCCTTGAGGCGTCGGCCGCCGAGTCTCTGCGCTCCGAGCAGCGCGTGCACATCTCCGATCACCAGGCGCGGCACCCGGACATTCGCCTCGATGATGCGGAACAACTGCCGGACGGGCTCACCACGGCGCAGAATCCGCGAAGGCGGAATCTGCAGGCCCTCTTCGAAGAGATCGCGGTCATCCAGATAGTCCGAACGGCCGCCGATGTCCGAGATGTGGGCGACGGAGCCCATGAATGCCACCAGCCGCTCCTTGTGAAAGACGGGCGTGCAAATCGTAAAATCCGGGAGGTGTCCCGTGCCCATCCAGGGGTCGTTGGTAATCAGCGCGTCGCCCGGCTCCAGCGTCTCCGGGGGAAACTCTTCCAGCAGGAGTTTGCAGGTGCGGGGCAAGGTGATCGTGAAGGCGGGGGTGGAAAGCTGGGATTGGGCCAGGGAACGGCCCTTCCTGTCGAGCAGGACCACACCGAAGTCGCGGCTCTCTCCCACGATCGTGGAAAACGAGGTTCGCGCCACGGCGGCGTCCACCTCGTTCATGATGGAGATCAGCCGGCTCCAGCGGATCTCCAGGTCGACCGGGTCGAATTGGAGCTCCGCATCGCCTGCCGGCAGCGGCGGAGCGTTATCCACCCCACACCTCTGCAAACAGCCGAAGGAGATTGCCGCCGAGCAGTTTTTCGGTGTCGGAGGATGCGTAACCACGCTGGCTCAGGCCTTCCACGACATTGTGCAGTTTTCCGTAGTCGTCAAAGTCCTCCACATACCGCAGCTTGGACCGGGGACTCGATTCCACCAGGCTTGCATAGTTCTGTCCGGAAGCGCGCGACCGCCCGCGGACCAAGTCTCCGTCCGGGTAAGTGCCCACGCTCATGTCGGTGCCGATGCCGACATGGTCGATACCGGAACGATCGACCACATAATCGATCGCATCCAGGAAATGGCTCAATGTCGGTCGTTCGCGCATGCCCGCCAGAAAATTGAGCGGCGCCCAATTTGTCAGGCAAACGACCCCCCCGGCTTCCGTGCATCGCTGAATCTGTTCGTCGGTGATGTTCCGTGGACTGTCGACCAGCGCTTTCGGATTGGAATGGGAAAAGATTACCGGCTGCGAACTTCGTTCGAGAATGTCCAGGCTTGTCCGCGCTCCGGTATGTGTGAGGTCGATCAGTACACCGAGGCGGTTGCACTCGGATACCCATCGCTCGCCCAGGCGGCTCAAACCCGCGTCCGCGGTTTCCCAACAGCCGTCTCCGAGCGGGCTTCGCGCGTTGTAGGCGGGGATCATCATGCGCAGGCCCAGCCGCTGGAATGCCTCCAGCCGCTGGATGCTCTGCCCCAGGAAATCGCCTCCCTGGCTGGAGATGACGATGGCGGCCCTGTCCTCCGCCTTCGCGTTCCGGATGTCCTCTGCGGTCAGCGCAATGACGACTTCGTCATATTGGCGAGCGATCCGCCACCATTCGGCGATGGCGTCCAAGGCGTTGCCGGGCGTGTCGTCCGGCCGAAATGTCGTGATGCAGAAAGCGGTGCACCCGTAACGGTTTAGTTGCGAGAAATCGGCGTCCGGCCAGATTTGCGCGCAGGTGTCGATAAAGATATGTGGATGTTCGAGGGGTTGATGATATCCCTTTTCGAGCGGGTGCGGCTCGACCTGATCGAGCGTCGTTACCATTCGTAGTCCTCCTGTCTATTCCGCGGGCTCCTGCCCGTAGTGTTCCCGCGCCGCCATGGGCGATACATATCCCAGGGCCACGTCCCGGGAGAGGGCGGCGGGATCACGCTCTCCAGGCGGGCCGAAACCGCCGCCCCCCGGCAAGCGCAGTTGCAGTTCGCGGTCAGCGGACAAGGAAAAGGGAATCAGCGGCATGGGTTCATCGCCGACCGCCGCCTCGCCCCTGGCGCCCGCCATTCCGCCGGCAATTCCGGGCGCCGGGTAGCGCACCTTGTCGGGTCGGACCGCAATCCGAACGGCTTCTCGGCCACGGCATGCCACGCGAATGGTCTGGCCGAGTCCGCCGCGGGCTTTCCCCGGACCTCCGGAGTCTTGCCGGAGCGAGCGTTCCCGTATGACGATCGGGACATGGTTTTCGAGGATTTCCGCCGGGGTGATTGTGCCATTGCCGGGAAAGGCGATGGTTGGCAGTCCGTCGTGCGCCGCCGCCGCTCCCTTGCCGCCATTCGGCAGCACGTGGGCAGCGAACGAATCGCTTTCTCCGCCGAAGAACTTGATCGACCAGAAGGATCCGCTGCCCGCCTGCACCGACCGCGGCAATACGGGAGCGAGAGCACCGTAAATTGCGTTGTGCAAGTGGTAGCTCGTCTTCGTCCGCGCCTTGACCGCAGCCGGGTAGGAGCAGTTCACGATGGACCCCGGCGGCGCCTTGACGGAGATGGGCCGGAACAGGCCCTCATTGTTTGGGAGATCGGGGAGCAGGCTGCATTTGAGCGGATAAATGGTGTGCGCAAAGGTTGTATTGAACACGCAGTTTACGGCGGCATCCGGCCTCTCCGGACTGGATCCCGTGTAGTCTATTTCAAGGGTCTCGTTCTCGACCTCGATTGTGGCGTGCAGCACCGTATCCTCCCGGTAGCCGTCCGCGAATACCCGATGCGTATACTGACCGTTCGGAATTGCCCGAATGGCCTGCCGCATGGCCGTTTCGGAACGTGTCAGAATATCCTGGGCGGTAAGGGGGAATACTTGCGCTGTGTAGTCCCGGATGAATTCTTCGAACCTTCTTGCGCCGACCCGGGCCGCGCCAATGATCGCCTCCACATCCCCGATGACCATGCGCGGCGTGCGGATGTTGGCTTCGAGCAGGCGGAACAGGAGGCGGTTCCGCTTGCCGCCCGAGTACAATTTGCTTGGCGGAATCCGAAACCCTTCTTCGTGCACGTCCCGCGAATCGAATTCGTCCAGACGTCCGCCAATATCCGTGATGTGGGCGGCGGTCGCAATGAACGCGGTAACTCCGGTATCGGCGAACAGCGGAACGACGATGTAGAAGTCGGGAAGATGCCCGTGGCAAAGCCAGGGATCGTTCGTGATCAGCGCGTCGCCGGGCTCCAGGGTTTCCGGAGGGAATTCCTGGAGCATGGATCGCGTGGCGATCGGAAGCGAACAGGTAAATGCGGGTGAGGACAACTGCGACTGCGCGATGGAGCGGGCTTCGCCATCGAGGAGCACCACCGCAAAATCGCGCGTCTCTCCCACAATCGTTGAAAACGACGTGCGCACCAGGGCCGCGTCCACCTCGTCCATGATCGAACTCAACCGGCTCCACTGGATCTGCAGGTCGACCGGGTCCATGGACTGCTGACCGCCTGCGTCAGGACTCGGCGTGGGTTCAGGCATCGGGCTGGACCAATTCCTGCCGGGCCACATCCGCTGCAAAATGACAGGCCGCCCAATGGTTTTCGGCCAAGCGGGCAACGGGGGGCACTTCGCGCTTGCAGATCTCTTTGGCCAGCGGGCAGCGCGGATGGAACCTGCAGCCGGACGGAATCTTCTTGATTTCCGTGGCTTCGCCTGACAGCCGGACCCGGGCGCGTTTCTGATTGGCCCGGTATTCGGGGACGGCCGCGATCAGGAGCCGGGTGTAGGGATGCGCGGCGCGTTGGATGAGAGCGTCCGTGGGACCCTCCTCGACGATGGCGCCAAGGTACATCACGGCGATGCGCCGCGACATGTACCGGGCCACGGCAAGATCGTGGGTAATGTAGAGGTACGAAATTCTCCGTTCGTCCTGCAGGGCGAGCATCAGGTTCATGATGCCGGATCGCACCGACACATCCAGCATGCTGACCGGTTCGTCGGCCACGATCAGGCTGGGTTCCAGCACCAGCGCCCTCGCGATGGAAACGCGCTGCAGTTGGCCGCCGCTCAGATCTTGCGGGAAGCGGTCGAGAAACGACTCGGCGGGACGAAGTTCAACCTTCTGCAGCGCCTCGACTGCGCGGGCGCGGCGTTCGGCGGGCCGCCCGATGCCGTGCAGGCTGAGCGGTTCGGCGACGGCGGCGCCGATCGTGTAGCGGGGGTCGAGCGATTCATAGGGGTTCTGGAAGATCATCTGCACTTGGCGGCGGAATTGCTTCAGTTCGGTTCCCGAGAGATCGGAGATCTCCCGGCCGTCGAACTCGATTTGTCCGCTCGTTGGTCGTTCCAGCAAGGTGATCAGCTTGCCGGCGGTGGTCTTTCCGGAGCCGCTTTCCCCGACCAGGGCCAGCACGTCGCCCCGGGCAAGGGAGAAGTCGACGCCATCGACCGCATGAACGGAATCGCGCTGGCGCCCGATGATCTGCCCGAGAAAGCCCGCCCGGAGCCAGTACTTCTTGTGAAGTGCCTGGGCCTGCAGGAGGGGCTGCGTGTTCATGCGACCAGCTCCGTTTCCTGGTTCGGAGAGAACGCGGGCGAGGTGGCGTAATGGCAGGAGGACAAGTGATCCGATTCCAGCGAAACTTGCGCGGGTGCCTCGCGCCGGCAGAGATCCGTCGCATACGGACAGCGGGCGGCAAACCGGCAGCCGACCGGCTCTCCGATTGGAACAAACGGCTCTCCGGGCAGCGAGGCAAGGTGCCGCCGTGGACCCCGGATGCCGGGAAGCGATTCCACCAGCGCCTGCGTATAAGGATGGCGCGGGTTCGTAAAGATCGTCGCCGTCGGTCCCTGTTCGACCAACTCTCCCGCATACATGACTGCAACCCTGTCACAGGTCTCTGCTACCGTGGCCATATCATGGGAGATCAGGATCAGGGACAGGTTGAGCCGTTCGCGGAGCGCGTCGATCTCCGCCATGATCTGATCCTGGATCAGGACGTCGAGTGCGGTGGTCGGCTCATCGGCGATGATGAGTTCCGGATTCAGCATCAGGCTCAGCGCGATCATGACGCGCTGCCGCATGCCGCCGGAGAGTTCGTGCGGGTAGGAATTCATGCGCCAGCGGGGAATGCTGACAACATCAAAAATTTCGGCAACACGCTCCGCCGCCTCTGCACGGGTTGCGGACGGTCGATGTAGTCGGAATGCCTCGGTAAGTTGGCGGCGAACGGTCAGCACGGGGTTCAGTGCATTCATGGCGCTCTGAAAGATGATGGATTGACGCTTCCACCGCACGTTGCGAAACGCGTCGTTACGCAGCATCGGCTGGCTGTCGAACGAAATCTCGCCCGCCACGATGCGCGCATTCGGAGGCAAGACCTGCATGAGGGTGATGCCTAGGCTGCTCTTGCCGCAGCCCGATTCGCCGACGATTCCCAGGCTTTCCCCTCGTGGCAGCAGGAAGGAAACGCCGTCGACCGCCCGCACCCATTGCTCGCCGAGTCGGTAGTACATGCGAAGGTTCGAGACCTGCAGCAACGGCGGCGTTTTGCTCTTCGCGGCGATGACCGGCAGGTCGGCCGTAGCTTCGGCGGATGGCGGTTCGGTACTGCCGTAGCCGCCGCGCCGCCGCAATTGCGGATTGATCAGCTGGTTGAGTCCGTCTCCCAGGAAATTCAGCGCCGCCACGAGAATCAGCATGGCGACGCCCGGGAATGTTGAAATCCAAGGCGCCAGGGACAAATGCCGCTGTCCTTCGAATATCATGCGGCCCCAACTGACGGTGTTCTGGTCCCCGAGGCCGAGAAAGCTCAGTCCCGCTTCGGTCAGCACCGCGAGTCCCATGAGGAGGGTGGCGTCGGTGACAATGGGCGCGAGCCCATTCGGAATGACATGGCGCCAAAGGGTCTGTCCATGGCTGGCGCCCGCTGCCAGCGCGGCCTGCACGTAGGTTCGCGCCTTCAGCGTGAGGACTTGCGAACGCATGATTCTGGCGGAGCGTGGCCAGGTGGTGGCGGCGATCGCGAACATGATGAAGGTGATGTCGGAGCCGAACAGCGCCACGATCAGCAGCACGAGGAAAAAGGCTGGGATCAGCAGGAATACGTCGAAGGTGCGGCTCATGACGGCATCGACCCAGCCGCCGTAATAGCCGGAGACCGAACCGAGCAGGATGCCCACCAGCGTCGCGATGGCGGAAGAGATAACCGCCACCTGCAAGGCGAGTTGCGTACCCCAGATCAGGCGCGACAACACATCCCGGCCGAAATTATCGGTGCCGAGCCAGTGTTCGGTTCCTGGCGGCTGATACTGGTCGCTCCCCATTTTCTCGGGTGGCGGCAGGTCGAGGATCGGGGCGAGCAACGCCAAGCCGACGGCCGCCACAACGATCAGCAGGCTCACGAAAATCGCTGGCGTCCGCGCCACCTCGCCCGATATCCGCATCCAGCGAAGAACCTGGGCGTGCATTCAGAGCTCCACGCGCGGATCCAGCGCGGCGTAGACGAGATCGGTGATCAGGGAGGCCAGCGCGACGGTGATCGACATGGCGATGTAGGAGCCCATGATGATGGGGGTATCGCGCGCCAGGATGGCGTCATAGATCAGTCGGCCGAGGCCCGGCCAGGAAAACACGGTTTCCGTCAGCACGGCGCCGGTCAGGACCAGGCCCATCTGCAGACCCAGCACGGTTACCACCGGAAGGAGCGCGTTTCTGAGCGCATAATGCAGGAGCACCGTGCGCGGGCGGAATCCGATGGCGCGAACCGTGGTGATGTAGTTTTCGCTCATCACCGAAACCACCGAAGTTCGGGCGAGGCGCAGGTACTGGCCGATCCAAACCGTGCTCAGCGCCAGCGCCGGCAGGACAAGATGAACGGCGACGTCCAGCGCGCGGCCCAGCGGGTCCCGCGGGCCGATCAGGCTGTACATGCCGGAAGTCGGGAGCCACCGCAGTTCCACGCCGAACAGCAGGATCAGCATCAGCCCGAGCCAGAAGACCGGGATGCTGTAAAAGCCGATGGCGAGCGCGCTTGTGGCGGTATCACTGAGCGATCCTTGCCGGTTCGCTACCATCGTGCCGACGGTGGTTCCGATCGCCACCGCGAAAAGAAGAGCGGTGCCCACGAGCAGGAGCGTCGCCGGCACGCGGCGCAGAATTTCGGTCACGACCGGTTCGCGGGAGCGGTAGGAAAGCCCGAGGTCGCCTTGCCCCACCTGCACCAGGTACCGCCACAATTGCTCAAGAAACGGCCGGTCAAGTCCATAGAGCTCGCGGACATGCTGCATGTATACGGGATCGACATCCTCGCCAGCGAGAGTGACGGACACGTCGCCGGGGGCCAGATGGATCAGGACGAAGTTGAGCACGATCACCACAAGGATGACCGGGATCAACTGCAGCAGCCGTAGAATCAGATAGCGTCGAAGACGCATCGTTCAATACGCATCTGTTGGGGAGGGGACGCCGAAGCGCCCCCTCCGGGTCGAATTTGCGAGATTGGGCCTACTCAGCGTGTTTGACGCCGTAGAAGCCAAACCAGGTATAGCTCTGCCCGAATCCCGATTCCTGAACGTTGAATCCGGACCAGCCCGTGCGGATCAGGCTGGGCTTGAACTCGTTCATCAGGTTGATGTAGGGAAGGTCACGCACAAGCATGGCCTGCACCTGCTGGTACTTTTCCCTGCGGACCGCTTCGTCCGGGATCATCCGCGCTTCTGCGGTCAACTGGTCGAGTTCCGGATTCATGTAGCCCATGAAATTCCGCGGGCCGTTGCTTCCGAAATGTTCGCCATACGCGTCCGGGTCGGGGCCGTAACGGGTATAATAGCAGGAGATGTCGAAATCGCCTTCCCGCACCTTCGCATTCCAGGTGCTTCCGTCGTACTTGTCCCACCGGGCGTTGATTCCCACATCGCGCAACTGCTGTACAAGGACCTCCATCATCGCCGTGCAGTCGGCGAAGGTCGGGTTGGTTACCGAGAGCTCGAAGCGCCAGCCGTCGTCCCCGCGCGGGAATCCGGCGGCGTCCAGCAACTCTTCGGCCTTCGCGGCGTCATGCGCCGGGAAGCGGGCATCCGTATTCATCCATTTGTCCTGCGAATCCACGATTGCCCCGTAGGCGGGCACCCAGTAACCGCTGAATGCAAGCTTGTTCATCGACTCGCGGTCGACGGCGTAGGCGATCGCCTGGCGGACGGCCAGATTGTCAAGTGGCTCCCGCCGCAAATTGATCTGGATGTCGCGCCCGTAATGGGATGGCGTGAACACCACGTTGACGTCGGGGTCCGCTTCCAGCATGGGTACTTCCGCCAGAGATGGCGCGTAGTCGTAAGGCAGGTACGGGAATGAACCCGCGTCAAACTCGGCGCGGGCGACATTCGCGTCGGCCACGACCTTGAAAATCAGGGTGTCAATGCCCGACTTTCCGCGGAAGTAGTCCGGGTTCGCTTCCAGGGTTACGTGGCTTCCACGCACCCATTCGGTCAGCTTGAAGGGGCCACTGCCGACCGGGTTGTTGACATAGGGACCGCTGTCGAAGCCGTCCTGGTCTTCCCACAAATGCTTGGGATAGATTTTGCCATACCAGTTCGCGGCCTGCGCCTGCATGGCGACGAACGCCACGTTCGCTTCGTTCAGTTCGATGACGATCGTAAGGTCGTCTGGCGTCATGATGCTTTTCACGTCGCGGAGATACCCGGAAAACGGATACTTTTTCTCGATCATCGTTTCGAAAGTGAATTTTACGTCCGCGGAGGTGACCGGCATGCCATCGTGCCATGTAACGCCTTCGTGCAGCTTGAATGTAAAGGTTTTTCCGTCGTCGCTGATCGTCCAGGATTCCGCGAGGTCGCCATAGGCGGAAACGCCCTTGGTGATGCCCCAGTCCATGATGACCAGATGACTGTAGATATTGCTGGTTGGGTGAAGTCCGCCGGAGTCGAACCCGAAGTTCGGGGTGAGCGTTTTCGGATCGTTCGTCTGCGGCACAACCAGCGTTAGCGGCTCCGCCGCATGCGCGGCGCCGAAAGCAAGGGCGATCGCGCATGCGGCGCTTGTGAAGAAGAGTTTCATGTATATTTCCTCCCGTGTTCAGTTCCGGCGCCGAAAAACAGCCAACGCTCCACGCAGGAGCACGAGATCCGCGCCCGAATGAAGCCGGGCATCGGCAGGCAGCGCCTGAGGATGCAATTTGAAGTGATCGGATGACAGATGCAAGTACACGGACGAATGTTTGATATTGTCAGACCGAAGGAGTGCATCTGGAAGCATGACTGAAGTCGGAGGCTATGTGCGCATACATGTTTCAGGGACAACTCGCGCGCGAACGACACCACAGACTCGTGGCGCCCGACCGTAGACAACACCCGAGTAACCAGGTGTCGCGAGAGCGTCTGCACTCGCGGCACTCGGAACTCTGCTCGAACAGCGCCGAAGGCTGGAGATTCGATAATTGATTTCGACCGTCCTCCGGTTACCGAGGTTGTTTTTGGCATCGAATTCAGAGAACTGCCGAAATTCTCAACTCCTCAAATGGGTGTATTCTGGAGCGAGATACGAGTCGCATTTGTTGAAGTCGAAGTAAGGCCTCCTATCGCTTCCTCAGCTTCGGAGAAGAATGCAGCGATTGCAGTAATGGCGGTTCCTCCGGTGCCCCGTTTCATGTTTCATGTTGTGCACACAAGATGGCAGTGAACTGATTCAGTTGCAGCCGGACAGATTTTTTCAATTGGGTGAAAACAGATCAGAATCCTAGCTATCCGCATTTCAAGAGCATCAACAAGAGATTTATTGCTTTGCGTGAGAACTTTGTGAATTTTCTTTCAGAGAATGAAGAATGAAGTTGGCGCTCTTGACATTTGCGAACTTCAATTGACATATGTTAACCACATTCCTGAAGGTGATGGATGGACCTCAAGAACGGGTATCGGCAATGTATTTTCGAGTTTTCAGTTAAGGCAAAGCAGTCAGAAAGTTCTTGGAAGCCAGCGGGTTGGAAGTCCGAGTTCCAGAACTATTCTTGAACGTAAACGGTAACACATACTGACCGCCAAGATCTTTGATCTCGTGTGCGAGTGCCTCCAGAATTGCTGCTTCTCGGAATTGAGGAGGGCGCCCAGGCAGTGTGCGTCGTAGTTTATCGGCTCGAGCCGTACAAAATAGCGCGTCGATATGCCGAGATACGTTGTCATTGGTGATTGCAGCATTTATGCGGTTATAATTGAAAAAGAAGACGCAGTCGCAACCCCAATCTTTGATTACACCTTTAACGATTTTTAGTGAAAGGCCCTTGCACCCAAAGGGATCAACAAATGAGAAGACGGGGATCAATTGTGTTTGACTAAAGTATTGCTCGGCTTCGTCATCAATTTCTCCACATCGGATGATGGGAGAGTATTTTAGAGTCTCAATACTGGGGAGCTTAGGAATTTCTTGCTCTAAGGTCTTAATGTTATTGTTCTCGACATCATTAAAGTAGGAAACAAGCATGTGAGACATCTGGGGATGATCAATCGCTGTCTGTAGAACCAAGAGTGGCGTAGACGCTGCGCCGTCCTTGTAGCGACCTGGACCAGCATAGAGGTCGAGATAAGCGATTTTGCCGCCGGTCCGCTGTGCTGACGGCATGATGACGCATGCCGAGGCGGAGAAATATTTCGTTACTATCCGGGCGTTGGATTCAGACTGCTCCTGACGTGCTTCAAAGAATCTTTCGGTCATTCATTTCATCCGGTCTTTTAGCGGCTTGGCGGAAGGCGTGCCCATGTATGGCGCAAAAGGGGAACAAATGTAAATGATGCTTTGGCGATGTCTTCGGGAGGGAACGATCATGTCCCTGATTGCTCACTCGATGGCGGCAGCGGATAAGGGTACCAAGGTTGGGCCGAGGTCGTCTTACGAGATTGTTGCTCGCAGGCATACAGCGTCGGATATTTCTTTGCTCAGTTGGGTGAAGGCGGGCGTGGTAGGTCCAGCAGCGGCCATCCGCTGTGGTGCGAGTGGAGGTCATGAAAACAGGTCATCGAGCGCACGCCGTTGCACGAGGTGCTTTTCCGGGTTTTCAGCTTTCAGCCGTCGCAGATTGAGCAGCTTCCAGCGGATGGCGGGAAGGAGCGATGCTTGGGGAAACCCTATCATGGCGAAGTCGGGCTCGGCATCGTGGAGCGAAAGGAGGAAGGCCGCGATATCGCCCACAATCCGCTCCCTGATGTCTGCGAGCAGATGCGCGCGAGTCTCAATGAGCGAGTCTCTCGTCACGGTCTCGCGTGTCATGCCGATGAACTCTTCGTCGTACAGCGCATCGACGAACTCGGCACGCGGCGCCAGCAACTCATGTATCGGTCGGCTGGAGCTCGCCACATAGACCATGAACGCGCGGAACAGTCCGTCGGTGATCCCTTCGTTTTCGTACAGGAGCTTGACATCGAAGAGATCGCGCGGGTGCTGGCGGTCGAGAGCTGCATGCAGCTTGCCGTCATAGAGATCCTCGAAGGCGAGGACGTTCATCTCGACGAACCCGAAACGATCCGTCACGAGATCCGACGCCGTCATGATCACCGGCGGATGCAGCGCCCCGCGCGTCACCGGGGAGGTTTCGATCTTGATCTGTGAACGGTTCTCGCGAACCACGACTCGCGTGTCGGTGTTGCCGCCGCCAGCAATGCGCTCCACCCGCACGGCCGGGTTGCGCTCCACGATCGCCGACTTGATCCGATCAAGCGTCTCGTCGATGTCTTGGAGCGATGTCTCGCGGTCGGCCACCGGCAGGTTAGGTGAGATCGATGTCGACAGAGAGCCGGGGCATGTCCCTGTAGAATAGGTTGATCGCAGTACCGCCCTTCAGTGCGAATACCTCCTCCGCAGCGATATCCGGCAGGACGCTCAGGAGTAGTCGAACCTGCTCGATGTAGCGCTCATGCATCGGCGCCCGCCTCGGCCCGGTCTGCAGGCATCAATTCCCTGGGTACGTAGATCCGGTATGTGGGATGGAGCTTGCCACCCGCCACCAGGGCACGCGGCCCCGAGCCGAAGTCGATGTTCGAGGTGTCGAGGTGCTTGCGCCATGGGTGGCGATGCTTGTCCGCAAAGACGAAAAACAGCCGGCGCACCTTCACGCTCCGACACAGCGCCAGCAATGCCATGAGCTGCTTCGGCCGCAATATTGCAAGCCCCTCGAAGATCTTGTCCAGGGTGTCGAAGCTCGCATGATTGGGAAGCTCGTCGAGCGCCTCGAGGATCGCGCGTTCCGGCGACGAGGCCCTGACCGGCCACCTCCACACATTCACTGCCTGACTGGAGTCTTCGACGTCACGATCGGCGTTGCCGATGCCGGTCGGGTCGTCGCCGAAGAGCGTGCGCCGATGTACGACGATCGTGGTCTGTGTTGGCAGGCGCTTCAGCCATGGCGGCACGGGGCCGTATAAATGTACGCGAGATGCACCACCGAGACTGAGGTAGTGGGCATAGCCAGCCAGATCGAGCGCACTTTCGCCGCCCAGATGCACATCACACTTCATGATCCACTGCAACGAGAGCAGCGGGATCTCCCAGGAGACCTCGGAAGAGCCCTGCACGCCCTCGGGCAGGGGACGACGGTACACCCCTCGGATGACCCGCTCCAGCCACCCGCGGGACACATAGCCGTGGATGGACTTGGGATCGATGGCCTGCGCCTTGAGCCACGAGGCATCGACCATGAAGCCCTGTGGAACTTTGTCCAAGAGAGGTTTCAGCCTTGGTGATCGTTTATGGTCCATAGCCATATAAATAGAATGATATCAAAAAATGGTCAAGAAGGTTTTTTGCAATCTGTTAGAAAGAAGGGCTGAAAGCCATGTAATTCGAAAAAATGTAAAACGTCAGGTTGCGGGCGATCGAAAGTCAAGGCCATACGCGGGACCCAAGCTTCGGTCACATTTGGCCCGCGGGCTACTGCGTCAGCTAGGGCGCTTTGTGAGGTGGGAAGTAGCGACACTGCTGCTCCCCGCGATGTATATAGTGTCTGTGCAAAAATACCGGGTTTTGAACCCGGCGCGACGTTTCCGGCCCAGGCGCCCGGCGCGGAATTCGGCCCCTGGCGCCGTGAATGAGCGGTTGGGGGCGGGTTTCGCGCGAATGTCGAGGATGCCGACGATCTTCCGCCATGAGGAGGGGCCCCGGCCAGGGCCGGGGCGCATGCCGACGGCGTTGGCTCGGCCGGCCGCAGTCAGGCGGCGCGGCGGATGCCTTGGCGTCGCTGATTCTGGATCTTGTCCCGCTCGGCTCTCTGCAGCACCAGGCCGATCCGGTGCAGATTTGCGGCAAGGATTGCGAGAGCGACCGTTCGAGCGAAGCCATCCCTGCCGTGTGCGCGGACCCGGTCCAGGCCGCGGCATTCCAGGTTGTGGATGGCGGATTCCACCGCCGGATGCTGCCGCCGCGCCGCGACGAATTCGGGGCGCGCCTCGCGCTCCCGCGCTTTCTGTGAAAGCGTGCCCTTCGCCGGCAGCGCGTTGCAATCCAGCAGCGCGTCCAGCCGCACCCGGTTGGACGGGCTGTGGAAGCCCCGGTCGAAGCTGCAGCCCCGCACCGACGGAAACAGGGCGAGGGTCTCCGACAGCAGCGGAACCGCCGCATCGATGTCGTCGTCCGCCCACGAGATGCGGTGGTGCAGGACCAATTGATGCTGGTCCTCGACGATGCAGACCGGAACCCCGAGTTCGACCATGCGCCCGGCCTTGCCCTTCGCGCACCAGCGGGTATGCGGCTCGAAGATGGAGAACACCTTCTCTTCATGCGGGATCGCTTCGCCCTGCAGCAGCCGCCGGTCGACCTGGTCGATCTGGCGAAGCGCATGATCCATAAGTCCTTGCACGGCATCATACTAAAGTAACAATTTCCTTGAATTGGCGCTTCGGCGCCTCTCTACTCCGTTGTACTGGAAACAAGGCTGAAAGTGCCGGCTCCGGTGATACGTCTTGCAGCGGGTAATTAGCCTGTTCACGAGTGGGAAATGGCGGGAAACCGCTTCCCGTGGCGCCGGCAAGGGGAAGGCGAAGGATGGGGGTTGCCCCGCCTCGGCGTGGAACAGTGTCGGGAGCCCATTGTGACTCTCGTATATAAGTCCCAACAAAGTCGAATGGACGGCGAGGTTGGCTCATGAGAACGCAATTCTGCGCTCGGTTCCCGAATCCTGTTCGGATCGAGGAGATGCACGCTTCCGGAGGCAGAACCTGCTTTGGCACTCTACAGGTAAACCGGCAATCCGGCGCCGCTAGAAGCAACTCGTAACTCGCCCGAAAGTGGTGAGTCGATCAGGAGTTGGTTCAGCGCAAACAGCAAATCGAAGGCAGTTCCGGCATCAAGACAGGGACGCCGACCGTTTTCTTGGATCAGCGGGGTAGAGTTTATTCTTGCACATTCTCACCAGCCCCGGCATCTCCAGTCGATTGTCCCGGAGGAGTGATTGATTCCGTTGAGTCCTCCTCGCTGAACATGTTGAACTGACACACCGCAAGAATCCATGCGTCTTCCTCGTCCAGAGCGATGAATCCGTGCGGCATGAGGCTGTCAAATTGCGCGGATTCACCCTGTTCCAAATCGACAGGAGCGTAAGGCTCCATGTAGAACTTCACCCGCCCACGAAGCACATACACGAACTCCTCGCCGCCGTGGCAGCTCAGGATCTCAGGCGCGCGTTTGCCTTTGGGCAGGCGAATCAACGTCGGTTGCATTGATTTTTTTGCGAGTTCGGAGCTCAGAGCCAAGTACTCGCCGAGCGGCGTTTCGTACTGAACGCCTTTGTCGCCCCGGTTGATCGCCCGGGCACCGGGTGCGAACGTGGAGAAGCTCTCGCTCTTCACGAGTTCGAGCAGACCCATGCCGAGCCCCTCGGCCAAGCGGATCAGCACGTCGTAGCTCGGGGACGACTGGTTGTTCTCGAGCTTGGAGAGGGTCGAGATGGCTACCCCAGTCTTCTCGGCGACCTTCGCCAGAGTCCAGTCCCTGTGCTTCCGGATCCGCTGCAGAG
The DNA here is from genome assembly GCA_965219495.1 of Rhodobacterales bacterium. GTDB lineage: Bacteria > Pseudomonadota > Alphaproteobacteria > Rhodobacterales > CAZPXZ01 > CAZPXZ01. The sequence goes on along the minus strand of OZ244777.1, from coordinate 2,569,676 downwards.
CTTTGCCCAGGTTGTAATCTTCGTGCAAATCTACGGCCATGAATCACTCCGCCTTGGTTCGCTTCCGTGCGGTTGGAAGAGTTCTGATCGGGTTTTGTCGACGGAGTGTAATTGTTGGATCGCAATTATGCGACACGGTGGCCGTTCCCGGGGAACGGTTGTCCGACATCGAAGAATCGTGTGATGGACTGACAAAATTCACTCACGGTCTCGAAGATCTCTCCGGAACTGTGGCAATTCTCCGTGCGAACCAGGCTACGGCCAATTCTTCGGGATCTTGCGCACTTCGCGAAGCCAACGATACTCCCGACGCATCGGATCATTTTCACGACGCCTTTCGTCAGGATCGGTCCGACGGCGCCTTCATGCGGCGACGAGTCCTGTTGTCAGCACCGGAGTAAGACTGCTCGGATTCAGCCAATCTTGGACAGCTTGTCGAGATTGGCCCGGCGGAGTTCTGCCGCAGTGTGTCCAACATCGTATGCGGGCGAAAGTATCAATTCCGCATGCGTAATGGAGATGCTGACAAAATTCTGCATGTACTCCAAGTATTCTCCCCAGTGCTCCTCGAAAGCAGGGAACAAGCGCTGTCCGGCCTCGGACTCCGTTTCAATTATTTCCGCCTGTCCCTTAATTCGAACCGCGCGTCGGGTTAGAACGTCTATGAAGTTGACTTCCACGTCTGGGCGCGATCGGATATTTGCAATTGTGCCGGGAGATCGGATGTTTCCGAAAGCGATACATCCATCATCGATAACTACGAAGGTCGCTTTCGGCGACACCGCCGGCGTGCCATCTTCATTTGTCGTGCCCACTGCACCAGCGTTGTAGTTCTCGATGAGCCGTTTCATGGTTTCAGTCAACTTCCACATCATCTCTCCTTCGTTCCCATCAGATTGGGGCTGGTCTTCCCCGCAATATGCACCCAGATGGGCGCAGATATCGAGCCAATTTCGAAAGTCTGATGGAACCATTGCGCGTTGCCATGGGTGCTCCACTTCAGCAGAACCCATCATAGCAGCCAATCCACCGATCCAGATTGGAGGACAGATATTTTCCCTCATTGAAGAGCAGGGTGCACCCGCTTGCCCCGCGGCCAATTCTGCGGCATGGACCCGGCCGCCGGGCTCGGGTCGCGCCTGTGGGAACGCAGGCCGGTGACGCACAAGATCTCTTGCCGAATCCCGCCGCATGCCGGAGCGGACGGCCTTCGGTGGACGTCTTGTGCTTCGCTTGCTCGCGAAAGCGCGCCTCCGCCAGACCGCATCGCGAGCGGAGGACCGGCCGAAAGGAGCGTGTGACAGGCGGCGGCGCGCGGCAAGAGGAAACGCCGTTGACGGCATAGCCGCCGTCGGCTCCGCCGGGGGCAACCCGCCGCCGGGGTCGAAGAAACGTCCGCAAGAGCCTCCCGGATCGAGCACCGGGGTGATCAGGTCGCTAAATCGCAGGTGAAAGTGTCTCGACGCTTCGGCGAACGCGAGAACAGGCCAACTGTCGGCCAAACGCCCTGCCGGGGGCAAATCGAAACCCGGCGCAACCCGGCCAGCAACCGGCAGACTTGCCGGCTTCCGCGCAAGCCGCCATATCCCGGCCATCTGAATCTCCCGCAGAGCGGCGAAACCAGCGGGTTCGGTGGACACGGTTTCGCCTCGTCCGCCCATCCGGCCGGCAGCGAGCCGTCGTCTCCGAGGCAAGTCAACCCTGTCCGGCGGAGGCCCAAGATATTTTGTCCCTCCCTGAAAGGTCCGGTGTGGGATTGTTCCCGGACGATGCCCCGGCGCATCAGCCTAATCGGCGGTGTCGAAATCGCGTCCGCAGACAAAGACATACGCTGTGCGCGATCCGGCATACATTGCCGCCCGGCGAACTGACACGGCGCACTTCACGCACGGACAGTGAGTCCGCTCAGCAGGATATTTCCATCTGGCAAGGGGCCGTGGCCTCGAAATACACCAGACAAATCGCCGCCCAAAAGTGTGGCTTCCTGCTTGACGCTGATGGCCACCAAAATTTCTCGCTGGACAGTGCCGTCGCTCGTCGCAGAGAAGTGTCATGTGAGCTCATGTACAGAATTCCCCCTTTGCAGTGGTCTGGGACGGGACCTTCAAAACGACAAAGAACAAGCTGCATGCAGCGCAGAGGCTGGATTCCACGCAGGTCGCGCCGGCTTCACGAGCGTCTTGTCTGGACCTGCGCTTCGATTGCGGTTGGCGGCTCCGCAAATATTTCGCTAAGCGTCCAGTACCACCGACGGCGCGAGAACTTTCGGGTCCACTGGGAGGTGGATCAGCGAGGGGCCGTCCAGCGCGAGGCACCGCCGGAGCGCTTCGCGAAATGTTTCAAGATCTCTCGCGGTTTCGCCATGTGCCCCGAAACTTCGCGCAAACGCCGCAAAGTCCGGATTGGTGATTTGGGTACCGGATACGCGGCCCGGAAACTGCAGTTCCTGATGCATGCGGATGGTGCCATACTGACCATTGTCGATGACAATCACGGTCAGCTTCGCGTTGTACCGAACCGCGGTCGCGAGCTCCTGACCGGTCATCAGGAAAGAGCCGTCTCCCGCCCAGGCGACCACCGGCGTGTCAGGCCGTTCCAGCGCTGCAGCCAGCGCCGCCGGCAAGTCGTATCCCATCGACCCCGAAACCGGTCCGATGGTAGTTCCGGGCGAACCGTACCGGTAATAGCGATGAAGCCAGCCCGCGAAATTCCCGGCCCCGTTGCAGAGCACGGCGTCCGCGGGAAGCTGGCTCCGGAGTTCCCGGACGATGCCTGCCAGGCACTTGCCGGGTCCCGGTTCCGGACTTGAAAAAGCCAGGTACCCGGCGCGGCATTCTTCCCGCCAGGCGCGGCGCTCCGTTGGCACCGGCGTGTGAATGTCAGCAATCTGGAGCGCGGCGTCGGCAGGAGCGGCCGCACAGGAAAGATCTGGCACGACGACCCGTCCCGGCTCGTCGGGATCCGGGTGGAATAGCACCAGCCGGCATTTGCGATCCGTTTCTTCCAGCGCTGCGCCGAAGGGATTGGCGCCGTCTCCAATCCGGGCTCCCAGTACGACAACAAGGTCCGCATCCCGGACTCTCTCGGCAAGTTTCGGGTCGCCACCGATCCCGATCGGACCGGCTACGCATTCGTGTTCGTTTGCGAGGCAATCCTGGGCGCGAAAGGAAAATGCCACGGGCACCTGGTTCGATTGCGCGAACGCGCCGATCGCGTCGGAAGCCGCTTGGTTCCAGCCAATGCCGCCGAGGATGAGAAAAGGGCGCCTGGAGGCCTCAAGCAATTCGGAAAGTCTGGCAATCACCGATTGCGGGACGCATGGAGGTGCGGGGTCGACGGCTCGAACGGGCGCGGCATCCAAGAGGTCCTGGAACAGGTCCTCCGGCAGCGCCAACGCAACAGGGCCGGGTCTTCCGGTGCGGGCCAGGGTGACGGCGCGGGCGGTGATTTCCGGGATTCGCGCGGCATCGTGGATTTCCGCTGTCCATTTCGTGAGTTCGCCGAGCATGCGTCCGTAGTCGATTTCCTGAAATGACTCGCGTCCCCGTTCGGCGCGAGGCACCTGTCCGATCAGGAGGAGCATGGGAAGCCCGCCTTGTCGCGCCAAATGGAGTCCTGCGCTGGCGTTGGTTGCTCCAGGTCCCCGCGTGACGATACACAGTCCCGGTGAAGCGGTGAGTTGGCCATGCGCGGCTGCGGCCATCGCCGCCGCGCCTTCGTGGCGGCAAGTGATGAACGAGATTCTGGAATCGTAGAGTGCGTCCAACAGGCCCAGAAAGCTCTCTCCGGGAACGCCGAAAGCGCGCGAAAATCCGTTGACCTCAAGGCACCGGACCAGAAGTTTCGCGGCAGTCTGAGCCATGGCCGAATTCCGTAAAGCGTGGACCGCGTATCCTCAGGCCCTCCGCCGGGTGAGATACGACGGAACAAGGAGATAGCAAGAGGTGTTTGCCTCTTGCAAGATACGGCCGGCAATTGCCGATGGGTAGGGATGGACGGCCCGGACGCGCAAGACCCTGGAAGCAAACCCAATGGTGAAACGCGGGATCAAACTCGTTGGTTCCAACGAGACATAGACCATCCCGCGTTCTTCACTGCGCAGGAACCCCAACATGCCCTTCCGCCTCTCATGTCGGCCGTAAACATCGTACTGCCGTGTGAGGAACTTGACGGGACGTATTGTTGCGCTTGCCAGGTCCGAGACTCGGGCAGTTGCCAAAGCCCAATTCTACGAAGCCGGATGGATTCCCCGGTGGCGAGCAACCGTCGATCCAGTATCTTGAACTGTCGGAATCGCAAACCTTCGTGACGGTACAACCGACCCGAATTCGTCGATCACGGATTTCAGTTCCGGGAACCGGTCAGATCGCCGAACGCGCGGGCTTCATTGGCGCGAAAGCGCACGGGGCCTACGATGCGCCAGTCGAAACTGCAATTCACCGGAAATTCCGAGAGAGAACAGATTGCGCGGGAGAAATCGGGATGCGTGAGGCGGATTATGTCATTGTAGGCGCCGGCAGTGCCGGCTGCACGCTTGCCTATCGTCTGAGTGAAGACGGCAGAAACCAGGTCGCTGTCATCGAAGCCGGCGGCACCGATGCCGGTCCGTTGATCCAGATGCCCGCCGCCCTTTCCTATCCGATGAACATGGCCCGCTACGACTGGGGCTATCGCTCGGAACCGGAGCCCAATCTCCGGAATCGCCGCCTTGCGGCGCCACGCGGACGGGTGATCGGCGGGTCGTCGTCCATCAATGGCATGGTGTACGTGCGTGGGCACGCGCTCGACTACGATGGCTGGGCGGAGAACGGGGCAAGGGGCTGGTCCTTTGCTCATGTCCTGCCGTATTTTCGGAGGCTTGAAAACAGCCATGGCGGCGAAGAAGGCTGGCGCGGGTGCGATGGTCCTCTGCATGTCGTTCGCGGCCCCCGGCGGAACCCGCTCTACGAGGCCTTCATCCAGGCAGGCCGCCAGGCCGGATACGGGATCACCGAGGACTACAACGGTTCGAAGCAGGAAGGCTTTGGGCCGATGGAAATGACAGTCTGGAAAGGCAATCGCTGGTCGGCGGCGAATGCCTATCTCCGGCCCGCCCTCAAACGACCGAATGTGGCGCTGGTGCGTGCCGAGGCGCGCCGGGTCGTGTTCGAGGGGGTGCGTGCGGCAGGTGTGGAAGTGGACGGACTGCGGGGCGTCCGCACCATTCGCGCCCGCCGGGAGGTGGTGCTCGCGGCCTCGGTATTCAACACCCCGAAACTCCTGATGCTCTCCGGAATTGGTCCCGCCGAAGAACTTGTGGAACTCGGGCTTCGGCCGCTGGCGGATCGGCCGGGCGTGGGCCGCAACCTGCAGGACCATCTTGAGGTCTACATCCAGTACGAATGCAATGCGCCAATCACGCTGAACAGCAGACTCGGACTCTTCAGCAAGGCGCGGATCGGGGCCGAGTGGCTGTTCCTGCGTTCGGGGCTCGGCGCCAGCAACCACTTCGAGAGCGCCGCATTCGTTCGTTCGCGGGCAGGGGTTCGCTACCCGGACATTCAGTATCATTTTCTGCCGGCCGCAATTCGGTATGACGGAACCGCGGCTGCAAAGGGTCACGGCTTTCAGGTGCATGTGGGGCCGATGCGATCGCCTTCCCGGGGCCGCGTGACGCTTCGCTCGTCCGATCCTCCGGATCCTCCGATGATCCGGTTCAACTACATGTCGGAGGCACAGGACTGGGAGGATTTCCGCACGTGCATCCGGCTTGCCCGCGAAATCGCTCGCCAGCCGGCCATGGAGCCATACGCGGGTGCGGAAATTGCTCCCGGCGCCGACATAGCGGGTGACAAGGACTTGGACGAATTCGTCGCTCGCGAAGCGGAGAGCGCCTACCATCCATGCGGAACCTGCCGCATGGGAGATTCGGAAGATCCGGGCGCAGTCGTGGACCCGGAATGCAGGGTGATCGGCGTAGATGGGCTCCGGGTAGCCGACTGTTCGGTATTTCCGCGGATTCCCAACGGCAATTTAAACGCCCCGTCGATCATGACCGGTGAGAAGGCCAGCGATCATATTCTGGGCCGCGCGCGCCTGCCGCCCGAGAACCTGAATCCGTGGATTCACCCGGACTGGCGGCGTGCGCAGCGTTAACGGGAGGTCGAATTGAACAAGAACAAGCACCCAATCGGGAAAACCGGAATCCACACGCTCGCGGTTCATGCCGGGGAAGTCCCGGATCCCGAGACGAGGGCATCGAGTCCCAACCTGGTCATGTCGTCCACCTTCGCGACGATGAAGCCGGTCGGATTTTCCGCTTACGAGATCGACGAAACCACGCCCTACACCTATACCCGCTGGGCCAATCCCACCGTGAAGGTGCTTGAGGACAAGATTTCCAGTCTTGAAGGGGCGGAGGCTTGCGCGAGCTTTGCGTCTGGAATGGCAGCTGCGAGCGCCATGTTCCTCAGCTTCCTGAAAGCCGGCGATCATGCAATCGTTTCGGATGTCTGCTATCCGGGAATCTCCGAATTGGCGAACGGCCAATTGCCCGGACTCGGTATTGAGGTTGACCGGATCAATCTGTCCGATCCCGCGGTGCTGGATCGTGCGATGCGTTCCAACACTCGCCTGGTCCATCTGGAGTCTCCGGTCAATCCGTTGACCCGGCTGACCGATCTCGCCGCCGTCGCATCCCGTGCGAAAGCCAGAGGCGCGCTGGTCTCGGTCGACAACACCTTTGCGACACCGATCGGAACGAGGCCGCTGGAGCTCGGCGTCGATCTGGTGATGCACTCGGCGACGAAATACCTGTGCGGGCATGGCGACGCCATGGGCGGTGTGGTGGCCGCTTCGCGCAGCCTCGTTCAGCGAATGGTCGGGGTCGCGTCGGTGCATATCGGGGGCGTGCTGAGCCCGTTCAATGCCTGGCTGATCGCGCGGGGGGTTGCCACGCTGCCCGTTCGCATGCGGGCGCACGAGGAAGGCGCGCGCCGGGTTGCCGAGTTTCTGGAATCGCATCCGCGCGTGAAACAGGTGAACTATCCGGGCCTGCCCTCGCATCCCCAGCACGATCTGGCCCGGGCGCAAATGAACAACTTCTCCGGGATGATATCGTTCCAGGTTCACGGCTCGGAATCGGAAGGAACATCGCTGGCGGAGCGCATGTCGGAACGGCTGTCCATCGTGCACTACGCGGTCTCGCTGGGGCACCATCGCAGCCTGATCGTATGGATGCCGACTGCGGCGCTGCTTGAAAATTCGTACCGGCTGGATGCAGCGGGCGAAGAGGACTATCGGCGTTTCGCCGGGGAAGGCCTGTTCCGGCTTTCTGTCGGTCTCGAAGACGCCGAGGACATTTGCCGCGATCTCGATTCGGTCTTGTGAATTCCGGTGTCAGTCGCCCTCGGCGACGCCTCCTGCCCGGGCGCGTTGCTGGCGGTAGGCCGGAAGGAACACCAGGATCACGCCGAATAGCAGAAATGTCGTGGTGATCGGCCTCTCGTAAAGGAAATTCACTCCGTCATACAGGGTAACCGCGCGGGCAAAGTTGTTCTCCATCATGCCGCCCAGGATGAATCCGATCAGCAATGGCGCCGGCGGGTAGTCTGCAAAGCGAAGGATGGTCGCGGCAATTCCGAGCCCGACCAGGAGCAGGAGTTCGGTGGCGTTGTTCTGGCCGATATACGCCCCCATCAACGCGTAAAACGGGACGAACGGAACCAGGTAGTTCCTTGGAACGGTCAGCAGTTTCGCGATATAGGGAATGAGCGGGAGGTTCAGGATCAGGAGAACGACGTTTCCAAGATACATGGAGATGATCACCGCCCAGAAGATCTCCGGACGGTCCACCATCAGCCGGGGGCCGGGCGCGACATTCAGCGCGATCAGTGCGCCCAACAGAATCGCGGTCATGCTGGATCCCGGAATTCCAAGCGTGAGCAATGGGACGAAGGAGCCGGTGCAGGCCGCGTTGTTCGCGGTCTCCGGCGCTGCCGGACCCTTGTTGGATCCCTCGCCGAACTCCTTCTGTTCTTCCTCCTTGGCGATATTACGCTCCACCGCGCAACCAAGGAACGAAGCGATGGTGACGCCGGCGCCTGGAAGCACGCCGTTCAGGAATCCCTGAAGAGACCGCCTCGCGACGACCGGAGCGATCCGCCGCGCTTCGTCGCAAGTGATGCGGAGATTCCTGATGCCGGAACCGGAGTCCTTGCCCGATTGCCCGCGTGATGAATCGAGTACGAGGAGAGAGCCCCTGGGAGCGCGAAAAGCGCCATCGCCAAGGTGATGAATCCCAGACCGGACTGAAGGTCCTGAATGCCGGCGGTGAAGCGGGAGGCGTTGAAAAGGGCGGATTCACCGACGGTCGCCAGCATGAGCCCGAGCACCGTCATCAGCAGCGCCTCGGCGACTTTGCCGGTTCCGGCGAATGGGGCGACCGCGGACAGGCCTACCACCATGAGCGCAAAGTATTCGGCGGAATGGAAGAGAAGGGCAACCGTGACGAGAGCCGGGGCGAATCCGAGCAAGAGCACCGCGCCGATCGTGCCGCCGGCAAAGGAAGAAATCGCAGCGATGGTCAGCGCTTTACCGGCCTTTCCTGCCTCGCCATCGGGTAGCCGTCGAACGCCGTCGCCACGGTTCCCGCAACGCCCGGCGCATTGATCAGGATGGAGGATGTGGAACCTCCGAAAATAGCGCCGTAATAGACGCCCCCCAGCATGATAAGCGGAGGAGGAGGGATCACCGATCTTGATCGCAACCGGAATCGTGATGGCGATGATGGACATCGGCCTGAGGCCGGGCGGCATGCCGACCAAGGTGCCGATCAGGCAGCCGACCCCGGCGCAGTGTTGTTTTTCTAATTATCTCGGCAGAAACAGGGCGAATTTTCCCAGATTGTTTCGCGCGCGAACTGTTGGATTAATCCGGGAAAGCGTGATCAGGCTTTTTCTCCAGGCAGGGCATCTTTCCAGTAGGCTGTCCGCCAGTAGAATGCCTTACGCACGATGCCTATTGTCCTTGTCCCTGGAACCGTAGCGAAGCCTTGCGCGTTCACGCGGCACCGAGCGCGTGACACCACCATCCGGCAGTTACGGACATTGCGAGAAACGCGTACGGTATATTTTGGGAAAAACGTGCCGAAATATAGTGAAAAACAACAGCCGAGGACCACCATGAGGAAATTCAGGGGCGTGAAGGCCGCTCCGATTCCGATCAGGATCCTTCAAGCACCATTCATTCCTCAAGCAAACCATCCCGGTAACGGCCGGAGAAAGATTCCAAGCACCTCCTGTACGAGAAACCAGACCACGAACGCTCCCGCGATGGCCACCGGAACCAGAATCCGGAATTAGCGTTCGCCGAGAACGTGGCCTCCCGCGCCAAGGAACAGCGTCGTGGGCAGGATGAAACCAATCGGACGCAGGAAGATCGCATTGGCAATTATCAAGGTCAGGATCGCCGGCGCCTGGCCGAGTTTGAATTCGGGAATCGGAGACCCCGATGTCCTGCCGATGCTGCTCGCGCCGGTCTCCCGTGTGCAAGACGCATGATCGCACTGGAGAGTCCAGTACGGGAAAGCCGTCCGCCGGGTTCGGTGAGCGGGGCCTGGAAACGTAATCGAGGGAGCCGGATTGAGGCCCGAAGCGAAAGCGACGGAACCGCCACCGTACCCTATGGTTGTTGCGCCAGCCTTCGACTCAACCGAACTGTCCACAGGCATCGGCGTGTATCGGCGAAGGTGGACGCTTACCACTTGTACCTCCCGTCCGCGAGACTGCCGCCGAATCCACTTCGGCAATGGCCGCTGATTTCGCCGGGTTCCAATTCCGGCGCTTTCATCGTACTAGCCGCGCCAACCGGCGGGGCGCGATTTACACTGCTTCCAGACGGCAGCCCACCTTGATCGCCCAGCGCGAAAATGCTCACGTTGGCATCTGTGCCCGCCGTCTACCAGGTCTTCCGCCATCCCGCAAAAAGGGCCAGCCCCGGATCGGCCGCCGCCCGGTGCCCTGGCTGGTGAGTCCACTCGGCACCCAAGCGCACCTCACCACCGGTTGCCATCCGCCAATGCCAATGCGCCGAGATGTCGATCTGCCTCCCGGTTGGAGTCAGATCAGCCGCCACCGAGCGATGCGCGACGCTGGCGCTCTTGGTACGTCCCACGGGAACGGACAGCACGGCTCGTCCCGCCTCGACCCGCAACGGTTGCGTGATCGAGAGTTGCAACCCGTTGCTCTCGGTGAGCAGTCGGGTTGCAAGCAGCGTGAACGCGCTCGTTGTCAGCGGTGAAAGACTGGCGATTAACCCATCGCGCGGGCTCGCGCTTGTTGCACCGAACTCGGCACCACCAGCGAGTCGCCAGCCACCGAGTTCTGTTTCTCCCTTGAAACCGACGAAAGTGACATTAGCCGACAATCCGCCGAATGCTCCGTGTGCCGAGGATCCAAGCAAGCCCTCGCGTTCGTTAAGCCATCCGGCACGAATGCCGGTCCGGGCACCCGAGGGCCACCACGACAGCTCCCCTCCCAATGTCGGCGTCAGCCCGTACATGCCCTGTGTCGAAAAGACAGTGGCTTGCAGCGCGTCGCGTCCGCCCAGGCTCGCCGTCAGAGCGTGCTCGGCGAGCCCGAGATGTCCGCTACCAACGCCCGCCGGCGTCCTGAGAAAGCCGAGTTGCAAGCGCTCCGGCCTCGGGTGCTGATCATGCGAAGGGTCCTTGGACCAGCGCGCAAAGTTGCTCAGCAGTGTCCCGACCCCGTGCATCTCGGGTGCCGGTGCCATGAAGCCGCGAAGCCGCGCCGACAACGAGGTCACGGTGGAGACAGACGCGAATTCGCTGAGATTGAACCAGAAGGGTGCCCCCAATGCGTCGAAGGCGACGATCTCCTGCCCCGTGAGCGCATGCCGAAACCCGTCACCAAGTGCGTCGCCGAGTTCCACATGGGTCGTTCGCAAGTCCGCGCCCTCGCCGTCGAGACTGTTGCCAAGGGTGATCCGGGGCGCGCTGACCGGTGCCGTCGCGGCGCCGAGATCCATCAGACCCTGGCCGTATATGTCCCGATCGGCGTACCGCCCGCCGCGGTCGGCGGTAGCGAGAAGCCGTGCGGCGAGTTCCGTGTTGGGCACCTGATCGCGGAACAGATGCTTCAACACCGCCAGCCCGCCCGTGACCATTGGCGCGGAAAACGAAGTTCCGCTGGTGCGTGCGAAGTTCTGGTATCCCGGCTCTCCGTTGTCAAAGTTCGGTCCGAAGTAGGCGATGCGAACGTCTTCTCCAGGAGCCGCGAGACACCAATCGGCGGCGATCCCGCACCGGTTGGAGAAATCCGCTATCTTGCCGTTCACGTCCACCGCCACGACGGCAATCATGTGGCCCCGCAGTTCCTCAATTCGTGCGGGAAGCCCCGCCAGGAGTTCGACCGAGCTGGCAACGACTTTTTCTTCCACACAGTGGGGCGGACCGAAGGAGCAATCGTCCGCGTTGCCGTTCCCGGCGGCCCAAACGAATATGGTCTTCTCGTTGGAATTTTCCTGCGCCAGTGCCGCGATCGTCTGACTGTAATGTTCGCGGAGTTCCTGCTCGGTGTAGGCTTCGATAATTCCCTCGTAGCCGAAACTCAGATTCACGAAGTCAATGGGCCGGCTCGCGTCCTGCGTATCGAAGATAGTCTCGTCCAGGTTCCGCCAATCAAGAACGTGGCGATATAAGCTGGCGTCCTCGACATCAAAATAGGCAAGTTCCTTTAGTAGTATGGGAGAATAGGGTCGGCCTGCTCCCGATCCGAGTGGTATGGCAAAGACCGCGAGATCGGCGCCCCAGGCGACGCCGTGCGCGGTCAAGGGGAAACGGTCGTTGCGTATCGCGCCGATCACGCCTGCTACCGCGGTCCCATGCGAAAACTTATCGCCCGACTCGTCCGATGCCTCGAGCAGAAATTCCTCGGTCACGTTCTTGCCGTCGAACCACGGGTGCGTGTGGTCGATGCCGGTGTCGATGATCCCGACGGTTACGCCCTCGCCGGGCTGTACGTCAGCACCTTTGGCAAGAGCGAGATGTGCGTATCCCTGGTGAGCTCGAATCGAAGTGAGGCCCCACTGGCTGGCAAATCCCGTGTGCGCCCTGTACTCCTCGGCAAGTGCGTTCGCACGTTTCGTGAATTGTTCCGGCACGAGGCATCCTTGTTCCCGGGTCGTGATGCAGTCTCCACCGCAACTCGTAAGGGCGCCGGCGAGCGCGCTTGTCATCAACACCGCCGCGATCTTCGAGAGCGTGCACCGTCTGGCTATCGTTTTGATCATGTTGTTCACCATATTCTGCATCCTCAATTGGCCGTGACGTTTCTGACAACGGTTACGCGATTGGGTTCAAAGTGCCACTACTAATACCATGGTTAGACCGAACTTCACGAGCGGAATTGGCCGAAAGCGGCTCGGTGTCAAGTGGTTAGCAGGAATCATCCTGCCAGTTTACTGGCAACAAATTTGGTCGGGTCCACGTCGAGCAGTTCAAAGGCCTTTTGCTGGCAAGGTGTTGGAACGGCGAACAACGGGAAACTGTGCTCGGGCGCGCCCGGCAGGGAGACATCATTCAGGGTGAGGGTGGCAAGATCGTTCATCAGGGTGGTGAAGCTACGCACCGTCCCGCCCTCGGCGGTGAGCTTGGTTTCGGCTTTCCACCGGGCGCTTTCGGAGACTTCGGCCTTCTCGACCGGCGAGTTGCGCTGACCGCGGGCGGCGGCCGGATTGTCATCCTGAAACAGCATCGGCGCCAAGTGCTGTCGCAAATTCCATTCCAGGCAATAGGCCAGCATGCACAGGAAGACATGGGCGCGGACGCGTTCGGCCTTGTCGACGTAGATCGGGCGCACTTCGAGCTGGCTCAGTTTCAGGGAACGGAACGCCCGTTCCACGCGGGTCAGGCACTTGTAGGCTTCCACCGCCTGTTCGGCGCCAAGATCGGTCGCTTCCAGGGAGGTGCGAACGACATAGACGCCATCCAGCCTTGCCTCGCGCGCGATCTTTGCGGCGTTGCGCGACCAGCGAAAGTCGTCATCGGAGATCTCCAGGTCGAAATGCTTCTCCATCCGCCGGCGGTTGGCCATGCGCCCGACCCGGTGCGCAATCCGCTCCCGCCCGCGCAAGGGCGCCTGGCGACGGCGCACGGCGCCGGCGATCCCTTCGAGGGTTTTCTCCGTTGCCCGCAACAAAGCTTCGCGTTTGCGGGCGCGTTCCGCCCGAAGCCGGGGGTTCAGGCACACGATCAGCCGTTCGCCCGGATCGTCCGGGCTGAACATCTCCGCCACCCCGTCCGCCACCAGCGTTTCCGGACAAAGCGGCGCTTCCGGCCCCCGCAGCAGCTTGCGCAGGTCCGAGGTCTTCAGCGCCGAAATCCAGTCCAGACCCGCCGGCGCCACATCCTCCCGGATGCGGGTCGTCGCCAACATGCCGCGGTCCCCCACCAGCGCCACCCGCGAGATGCCGAACCAGCCCCGGATCTTCCGGACCTGCGCCCCCACCGTGGCCGGGTCCGCGGTGTTGCCGGCAAACACTTCCACCGCCACCGGACAGCCCTCGGACGAGCACAGAAGACCGAATACGATCTGCTTGGAATCCCGTGTGCGGAGGCCCGGCCGGAAGCGCCAGAGGACCAGCTATCCGCGTCACCCTCCCCTTTTCATTCCTCCATTGTTGACTCTGGATTTCTGATGTAGGCCGGGGTCGTGCATTTGAGGTAGAGGTATCCCTTCCAGAGTTCTTGCGTTCCTGGCTGTAGCGCGACAATCAAGATGCTACACCGTGTTGCGTCACCTTGATTGTCGCGCTACGGGCCCTTTATTACTGAGAATGCCAGTCTCGGTGATTCCGGGGGCGCAATCCCAAACGCTAGTATTGGAGCGCGGTTTTCGTTCGTATCCGATCAAAGCCTGTCACGAAGTCCGTGCAAGATTAAGGCTAGGGTCAGCAGCGGGGCACCGAAAACAACACCGGCCGGAAGGCGTGGGACGGGGAGCCGTTCAAGAACGTCGAAACTTGAAGCAGTGCCCCTGATGGCTTCGGCAATCGCCATGCCGGCCCAATTGGAAAGGGCGATCCCGTGTCCGGAATATCCGGAAGCGGAAATTACATTGGGTGCGGGCCAGGCGAAGTGCGGCAGTCGATTCATGGTGATTGCCAGAGTTCCTCCCCAGGCATAGTCGATGCGTGCGTCATCGAGTTGCGGATAGATCCGCAGCATGTTCCTCCGAACGAACGCGGCAATGTCGTAGGGGAACCTCGTCCCATAGCCTTCGCCACCCCCGAACAGCATCCGCCGGTCCGCGCTGAGACGGAAGTAATTGACGACAAATCGCGTATCCACGACCGCGATGTTGTCACGAATAAGTTTGCTGGCCCGTTGGTTGCCGAGCGGTTCCGTCGCCAGCATGTAATTGTGGATTGGAAGAATCCGCGCCGCCAACGCTGGCGCCAAGTCGTCGAGATAGCCGTTGCAGGCAATCACCAAGTGCTTGGCCCGCACCTCTCCTCCCGTCGTTCGGATGCGGACGCGCTGGTGCGATGCATCCAGCGATTCGGCTCTGGTGGTCTCGCAGAACCGGGCTCCAGCCGCCTCTGCGGCGCGGGCAAGCCCTTGGACCAGGCGCAAGGGATGCAGATGCGCCGCACCTGTATCCAGGACCCCGCCGAAGTATCCCTTCGCCTGCGTCAAGGACCGGAATTCATCTTCGGAAACAGCCCGTACGGACTCATATCCATAGGACTCCCGAAGGTGCATTGCGTATGCGTGAACAGCGGATACGTCCCGTTTCCGGTGCGCGGCGCGAAGTACGCCAGGCTTGAGTTGGCAATCGATGTTGTGGCGGCGAATTCTTCCACGCACCAGGAGCTTGGCCTCTTCGGCGATATCCCAGAGGCGCCGGGCATGGTCCATCCCGAACTTGCGCTCAAAGAATCGCTGCCCCACGCGCTGCCCCGACCCGAGTTGACCGCCGTTTCGGCCGGAAGCGCCCCAGCCGATCCGATTTGCATCCAGAACCAGTACGTCCAGCCCGGCTTCGGCCAGGTGAAGCGCGGCCGAAACACCGGTGAAACCGGCGCCGACTACGCAGACATCGGGTGCCGCGCTTCCATCAAGCGGAGGGCGTGGGGGACCCGGGTCCGCGGTTGCGGCGTACCAGGATGGCGCGTGTTCGCCGGGGCGATCATTGGCAGTAAGAAACCGGCGCACGAGTCACGCGAAGTTGCTAGAGAAGCCCGGAACTGATCAGTTCGGATCGGATTTCATCAAGAGATTTCAGGGCAAGCGCAACCAACTCGTCCAGTTCCGACTCCTGAATAACAAGCGGTGGCGCCACCACCATGGTGTCGCGAATGCTCCGCATGATGAGACCATTTGACATGCAATGTTCGCGGCAAACGAGTCCGGCTTTGCCGGGATCTCCCGGGAATGGAGCGCGAGTGGATTTGTCCGGAGTGAGTTCGATTGCCCCCAAGAGACCTAGGGAACGCGCCTCGCCTACGAGCGGGTGATCGGCAAGAGTCTTCCAGCGTTCGGCGAATGCCGGAACGACAGTGTGTCCCGCGTGCGCGATGACGTTCTCGTCCTGCATGATGCGCAGGTTTTCCAGCGCGGCGGCCGCGCATGCGGGATGACCAGAGTATGTGTGGCCGTGGGCGAATTCTCCCCCGGACGTCGCAACCACATCGCCTACCCGCTCTCCGACCAATACGGCTCCGACCGGCAGGTAACCGGAACTCAGTCCTTTCGCTACAGTCATGAGATCCGGCTTGAGGTCGAAGTATTCCGTCCCGAACCACCGCCCGGTTCGCCCAAAACCGCAAATGACCTCATCCACGATGAACAGGATGTCGCGCTCGCGGCAAATTCGCTGAATTTCAGGCCAATACGTATCCGGGGGAATGATGAGTCCGCCGGCTCCCTGTACGGGTTCTGCGATGAACGCGGCGATGCGCTCCGGACCGGCCCTGTCGATCGCTCGCTCGAGCGCGTGGGCGCAGGCGACGCCGAATTCATCGGGGTTGGCCTGGTGTCCCTCCGGATAGAGATATGGCGAGGGAATGCGGATTACGTAGTCGCTCAAGACATCTCCGCCCTGGGCATGCATGGACGGCATTCCGCCGAGCGCCGCGCCCGCTACGGTTGTGCCGTGATAAGCGTTTTCCCGGGAAACAATGATCTTCCTTTCTTGCTCGCCTACCGTGTTCCAATAGTGGCGCGCGATCCGGTACGCCGAGTCGACCGCCTCGGATCCCGAAGACGTGAAAATGCATCGCTCGAACCCTGCCGGCGCGATTTCCGTCAGTACTTTGGCAAGCTTCACCGCTGGCGGATGCGTAGTACGAAAAAAGGTGTTGTAATAGGGGAGTTCTCGCATCTGGCGGAAGGCGGCCTCGGCGATCTCATGTCGTCCGTAGCCGATATTGACGCACCAAAGCCCGGACATGGCGTCGAGATAGCGCCGGCCTTCCGAATCCTGCACATATACGCCTTCACCGCGAACAATCACACGCGTGTCATCGATGCCGAGGGTTGCGGCATCCGTGAAGGGATGCAGGTGATGGGCAGCATCGTGTTCTTGCAGGGTTCGGGTCTCGAAGGTCATGATTGTTTCCGGACACTTCCAGAGTGATAGCGAAACGAGCCGGCGATAATGCGTCAGGGCGAATGCGTGTGCAAATGATATTGCAGACGCTTGAAAATCTCATGGTGTCTTGCAAGGCAAGGCGGACTGAATGGATTTGTCGCGAATGGCGCCCGGAAACTTCGTACGGGCGGTGATTTGCCGCGCCTTCCGAGGGAATGGAGAGTCTGAAGTATTTTCGGGAACTCACCTCCTTTCAATCATGCATCTTGTCCGATGCAGCGCATAAGGAAACGGCATGCTCGCGGATTGACTGTTTCCTGTCGGGTCGACGACGTGTGGTTCTCAATTGCACTTTTCTCAATGACTGCCCCGATTGCACAAGATCTTAAGATTGCAGGGAAACGCTTCTTGATCCCGCAAAGGGCAATCGACACCGAATAAGGGACCTCGATCCTGGGATTTCGGCGGGCAGTTCCTTCGGCGCGTGTATTCAAAGAGTGTCTTTCTACCTGGAATCTCCATAGGCCGCGCCAACAAGTGCACATCGTCGTTTTCGACGGTCATTGCCGGAATCAGGCGGAAAATTTCGAGAATCCCCCTGCCTCCGGCGGGGTTGAATTTTCGTGTCTGAGTTCTCCCGGAAACATGGCGGTAAGGCTCCAGACGAGAGGCACAACACCATGCGGCACAGGAGTGCAAAATTTTGAACTCTCGAAGATCAGGTTAGTATAGTACTGACGGATGTCAGGGGCGTTAGCAGCATTTCGTCGAAGAGTTCAGAAAGAAAGAGGGGAATTTCAGCATGTTGCAAGTTGGCGACATTCCTGCGCTTGGGTTTGGGACCTTTAGACGTACGGGCAGGACTGGTCAGGCCGCTATGGAGTACGCGCTTGAAGTCGGTTACAGGCACCTCGATACCGCCCAGAATTATCATACGGAATCGGAATGCGGGCGTGCGCTCGTTGCTTCGGGTCTTGGCCGCGAAGATGTCTTCTTGACGACAAAAGTTTCCACGGAAAATCTTGGATTCGGTAGTCTCGTCCCCAGTCTGAGAAAATCTGTCGAGACGATTGGAGTAGATCAGGTAGATCTTACGCTGATCCATTGGCCCTCGCCGGAAAACAATATTCCGCTACCTGTTTATCTCGAGCAGATTGCGACTGCACGGGAGTTGGGACTTACTCGAAAAATCGGTGTCTCGAATTTCACGATTGCATTGCTGCGCGAGGCGCGCGGGATACTCGGTGACCGGTCGATAGCGACAAACCAAGTCGAATTGCATGTTTACCTGCAGAACAGGGGGCTTGCTGAGTTTTGCCGTGAGGAGGGTATCGCTGTGACTTGTTATCACCCATTGGCGGGAGGCAGAGTCCAAGATGATCGAACCTTGATCGAATTTGCCGGCAGGCGAAATGCCACGCCGTCGCAAGTGGCGTTGGCTTTCCTGTTGAGCGAAGGGTACATAGCGATCCCAACTTCCGGAAACCGTGCCCGCATCAAGGAAAACTTTGGCGCTCTGGGTATCGAGCTTGAGGAAGGCGAACTTCAGGAAATCGTCCGTATGGACATCAAGAAAAGATTTGTCGATCCGAAGTGGGCGCCGGACTGGGATTGACAGATATGGGAAGATCCGAGGCGTGCGTGCGGTCAAGTAGTAGCCGTACACACCCGGTCGAAAATAGCGTCCAAAGTCATCCATCAAGGCGCCAAAGATATCGTACGGGAGTAGAATTCAGTTTCAGGACTAAAGGAGATCCGAAGCAGGCCGAATGCATCGGTCAAGATGACTTGTAGAACCCGGGTAGATTGCCCTTTTTTTGCGGCAGGCATTGATGTAACTAGAAAGTGTTCGTTCGAAGTCGCAAAGTCCAGGAGGCCATGGGCATGGATAAACTCGGTGAAATTCTGAGCGAAGATCGGCGAGCGAGGCTGATACCATCCGTGGCCGACCCGCGAAGGGAGGAACGCATTGTATCGATTCTTCTTTCCACGCTTGTCATTGTTCGGCCATTTGCTATTCGGTTATTGGGAAATTGCGCGGTCAGATTGGGAAGGACGTCAGAACTGCACGGTTACACAGAAATAGAGTTTCCGACAGCTGATGGAAGCAGCAAGGATCGGCCGGATGGCATATTGAGGGTTTCGACACGAGGAAAACTATGGACGGCACTATTGGAAGCGAAGATCGACAACACGGACATTGAAAAGGAGCAGATCCACCGGTACGCGGAAATTGCTCGAAATCATGGCGTTGATGCGGTAATTACTCTGTCAAATCAACTGGTGCCGCTGCCGACTCATATTCCCTATGCGATACCTGCACGGTTCAAGAATCGCGTAAGTTTCTTTCATATTTCTTGGACGAATATCCTGACCCAGGCGTCTTTGATATTGGAAGACAAGGCACGCCTAAGTTCTTTGGAAGACTGGAAACGTCTAAACACTGAACAAGCTTATATTCTTGAGGAAATGGTGCGTTATTTCAAGCATCCAAAATCCGGAGTTAAGCGTTTCGATTACATGAATCCGGAGTGGCGGTCACTGGTAATTGGGGTGCGTAATGAACAAAATTTCAGTCGTAGTTCTGTTGAAATCGAGAACGCTGTCGCAAGTTGGCATCAGGAGGAACAAGACCTTTGCCTGTTACTTAGTCGCCGCATAGGTGAGCGGGTTGAAATTCGTCTACCCCGCAAGTACGCCGCAGATCCTGCGCTTCGTTTTAAGGAAGCATGCAATATGCTGGCTATTTCGCAGGAGCTTCAGTCTAAATTTGTCGTCCCCAATGCCGCTAGCGACCTTGAGGTTAAAGCGAACCTGCAGCGAAGAACAATTTCCTGCTCAATGAGACTGGTCGCGCCGGGTAACAGAAAGCGCGCAAGTGGGAGGATTAACTGGCTGCTCAGGCAGTTACAAAACGTTGATAGAGAGGATGCTTACATACGTGCATTCTGGTCCGGCCGGACGCCGACTCAAGCACCCTTGGCGGAGGTTCAAGCGGATATCAAGACTTTGGAAATTGGCCGCTTAGGTGCAGTTCCGTCAGGATTCGAAGTCGTCATAATCCGAGATCTTGCAGGACGATTCTCTGGAAGGCGCACCTTTATTGAAAGTCTGGAGCAATTGGTGCCGGAATACTATGAACGGATAGGACAACATTTGCGACGTTGGGTTCCCCCTCCCCCACCAATTGAAGATCGCGATCCAATAGAGGGCTCCGATGCGGTTGCGAAAATCTAGAAGTTTGGGCGCAATAGACGGTCGCAAGACGAGTGCGGCGCTACAAACAACCTAGTGCTCGCAACTTGGAGTTGACCGAACAATCGACTTCATCGAAATTGCTCCTTTCTCCCATTTGCGACCAACTCAACGAACGCAATTTCGTATTCTTCGCCCTGAAATACCTACCTAGTGCCTGTGCAAAAAGGTCATAAATCATTTCATATCAATAGGTTGTGGCCGGTTTTGGGTTGCGAAGATTGGCCCCAGGCGTATAATTCCAGGCAAAATTCAGGCGAAATCGGTCGGATGGGCGGTATCTTCGCGATGGGTCGCTCGTTCCGGCGGAGCAGAGACGAGGGCGAGGGCATGAGAACAATCCGGGAGCCGTTGGTTCGGCTTGGCGAAATTGCCATCGAGGACATTGAGATTGACGCGGTCTGCCGGGATGACATCCCGGCGGTGTTGCGGGGCATCCAGCACCTGTACTGCAACGAAGCGTTGCGCCAGCAGGTTTTCGACCTGCTGGACGCGCATTTTCTTCCGGGCGTGAACCGGGGGCTTGGGCGCCCGGGCATGGATTTGTGGCGGATTTTCGTGCTGGCGACGCTGAAGCAGGGCATCGGGTGCGACTACGACCGTCTGCAGGACCTTGCCAATCGCCACGGGACGGTTCGGGAGATGCTCGGCCATTCGGGGCTTGACGACCACCACCGGTACGAGCACCGAACGCTGGTGCGCAATGTCTCGCTGCTGACGCCGGAGCTTCTGAACAAGATCAACGAACTGGTGGTGAAGGCGGGCCACGCGCTGTTCGGGCAGGAGCCGGAAGCGCCGCTGCGGGCGCGGGCCGATTCCTTTGTGGTGGAAACCGACGTGCACTATCCGACCGACGTGAACTTGCTGTGGGACGCGATGCGTTGCCTGATCCGGGTTTGTGCGGAGCTGGCTTCAGCCTTCGGGCTTGGCGGCTGGCGGCAGAGCCGGCATCTGCGCCGGCAGGTGAAGCGGCTATTCAACAAGATCCGCAATTCCCGGCGGCAGAGGCGGCATCCGGACCGCGTATGCGCTTACCTGGTGCTTTGCCGGTCGCTGGCGGCGCGGGCGGAACGGCTGCGGCGGGAACTCGAGGCGGCCGGGGCAGAAGCATGGGACATCGATACCGTGCAAGGACTTATGGATCATGCGCTTCGCCAGATCGACCAGATCGACCGGCGGCTGCTGCAAGGCGAAGTGATCCCGCATGAAGAGAAGGTGTTCTCCATCTTCGAGCCGCATACGCGCTGGTGCGCGAAGGGCAAGGCCGGGCGCATGGTCGAACTCGGGGTTCCGGTCTGCATCGTCGAGGACCAGCATCAATTTGTCCTTCACCACCGTATCTTGTGGGAGGACGACGACGTGGATGCGGCGGTTCCGCTGCTGTCGGAGACCCTCGCCCTGTTTCCGTCGGTGCGGGGCTGCAGCTTCGACCGGGGCTTCCACAGCGCGTCCAACCGGGTGCGGCTGGACGCGCTGCTGGAGTGCAACGCGCTGCCGGCGAAGGGCACGCTTTCGCAGAAAGCGCGGGAGCGCGAGGCGAGCCCCGAGTTCGCTGCGGCGCGGCGGCAGCATCCGGCGGTGGAATCCGCCATCCACAACCTGGAATGCCGCGGCCTGGACCGGGTTCGCGCGCACGGCAGGGATGGCTTCGCTCGAACGGTCGCTCTCGCAATCCTTGCTGCAAATCTGCACCGGATTGGCCTGGCGCTGCAGAGAGCCGAGCGGGACAAGATCCGGAATCAGCGGCGCCAAGGCATCCGCCGCGCCGCCTGACTGCGGCCGGCCGAGCCAACGCCGTCGGCATGCGCCCCGGCTCTGGCCGGGGACCCCTTCTCATGGCGGAAGATCGCCGGCATCCTCGAAATTCGTGCGAAACCGGCCCCCAACCGTTCATTCACGGCGCAGGGGGCCGAATCTCGCGCCGGGCGCCTGGGCCGGTAACGTCGCGCTGGGTTCAAAACCCGGTATTTTGGCACGGACACTACCTAGCCGGTCGAATTTCTTTTGACAATTCAAGTCTGCCGGATGGTGCCGTTCCTGCCCGCCGGATTTCAGGGCGATTGGCGGTTGTGTCCAAGTCAATACGCCAATTCAAATGTGCTTTTCACGCAACCGGAATTCAATCTCTTGGCTCAGACCGAGTACTAGGCACCCTTCTTTGACGGGGGAGTTGGAGGCGGTTTTGGCTTGGACGGCGGCGGTGGACGTGAAGGCGCGCCGTCAATCACCGTTCCGATTCTTGACGGGGCAGGATTTGCTTCTTTGGCCATGATCTGTGTTCCCGCAACACTCCTTGCATTCACTCCAAAAACTCAACCATTTCAACTTCGCTGTCGGGTATCAAGATAGCTGAAACTCCAGTCAAGGGAAATCTCCCGCCGTCGTCCAGCCATTCGCCTTCGGCGATGCGAAAATGTCCCTCGTGTGGTCGGCTAGGCCACTCTTCGGGCCATTCCAAGAGGCGGCGTTGTCCTCGCAAGCGCAAGACAACATACTGGTTGTGATGCCACGAAAACGCAGAATACCATTCGGAGGGGCAAGAAGTTTCCTCGGTAATTCCAGAGCGGCGAAGAATCCTATGCGCCGTGTCCGTGTTGGAGAAAATTGCGGCGAGCAATGCAATCAAGACTGCAAGAACCACAGAAGAAAGCAGCTCCCAGTTATTTGTCCATGAATCGTGTTCGTTTGATATGCTGACAAGACGGAGGAATACGTCAGTAAGCGCCTGAGCGAACACGGTAAAAATCAGCGCCTGAACTACGCGCACGAAAGCGCCCGGCTGGGGATGTGAAGTCAGGGAATAGAAGACCGCTGCTGCCGCGAATCCGGGTAGCCGAAATATCAGCAAGCTCACAACTTCACTTGCATATCAACTCACGCCAGTCGTTCCCTGAACTGCACGCATTTCGATTCATGCATAATCGCAAGTCCTGCCAACAAGGAAAGCAAAGGTTCAAAGCCATTTTGGATGATGCGCGATCCATATCTTGTCATTGCCTTCACGATTGCCACGGCCGCTTGATCAGCACGTTTGGAGCAAAGGCTCCAGGTAAGCAAACAGGTATCCTGAAAACGACTCGTTCGTGTTGTTTAAGAGCATGTGGAATCCCTTTTATGATATCTTGGCCGGAACTGGAAATCAAGTCTTTCCTCTGCAAAGCAGGAGATCCTGGATTTCGTGAAATCGGCGCGCCCCAAGCGGAATCCAGGAAATTCCGGCCGCACTTGAAGAGCGCTGGCGTCGTCAGCGAATCGTCTACTCGCAGCTTGTTTCCCCTTCGGAGGTGATGCGCCCAGATGATCGCAGTGCTATCGCCAAGCGGCGCCATTGGTGCAGGTCGTTAGGTTTTGTATTGTAAGGAAACGGCTATCATGCCCTTTTCTGAGATCGCAACAGCTGGAGGATACCGAACATGCGACGCTTGCAGATCTTCACTCTTACCACCGCCGTCTTGTTTGGGTGGTACGGCTCCGCCTTCGCGCAGAGCGTCGTCAATGTCTACAATTGGTCGGACTACATCGACGAATCCATTCTTGACGAGTTCGAAGCGGAAACCGGAATCAAGGTCGTCTACGACGTCTACGATTCCAACGAGATTCTCGAAACAAAGCTCCTCGCCGGAGGAAGTGGATACGACGTCGTGGTTCCCTCCGCTTCATTCCTAACCCGGCAGGTGCAGGCGGGAGTCTTTCAGGAGCTCGACCACGCGAAACTCCCGAACCGCAAACACCTTTGGGACGTCATTCAGGCGCGTACGGATGCCTACGATCCGGGCAACCAGTATTCTGTCAACTACATGTGGGGAACCACCGGATTCGGATACAACATCGGCATGATCGAAGAACGCATGCCGGACGCGCCGGTAGATTCATGGCGAATGATTTTCGACAAGGATGTGATTTCCAAGTTCGAGGACTGTGGTGTTCATCTCCTCAATGCGCCAACCGAGTTGATCCCTGCCACCCTGAATTATCTGGGCCTCGATCCCAACAGTTTCGAGACCAGCGATATTGAGAAGGCGGAAGAGCTTCTCGGGGAAATCCGGCAGCACGTGCAGAAGTTCCACTCTTCCGAATACATCGACGCGCTGGGCAACGGGGATATCTGCCTTGCCGTGGGGTGGTCCGGCGACGTCTTCCTGGCGCGGGATGCCGCCGCCGAAGCGGAAGCCGGAAATGAAATCGCGTATGTGGTTCCCGCCGAGGGCGCATTGATGTGGTTCGATCAGATGGCGATTCCGGTGGATGCGCCGCATCCCGAAGCGGCGCACACCTTTATCAACTACATGCTGCGTCCCGAAGTCATCGCCAAGGCATCCAACTATGTCTATTACGCCAACGGCAACATAGATTCCCAACCCTTCCTGGAGGCGGATGTGTTGGAGGATCCGGCGATCTATCCGACCGAAGAGACGATTTCACGCCTCTTTACGACGAAACCCTACCCGCCGAAGGTTCAGCGGGTCGTGACGCGCACCTGGACGCGAGTTATGACCGGTCAATAGGCCGAACTGCGAGATTGTGGACGGGTCCGGGTTTCCCGGTCCGTCCACTTTCCTCCCCGGAGCCGGCATGGCGGATTCCGAGCAGAACGCCATTGTAGCATTCGAAGGTGTCACCAAGAGATTTGGCGACACCATTGCTGTTGACGATGTCTCCCTAACCGTGCGCGAAGGTGAATTTTTCGCGCTTCTTGGCCCTTCCGGTTGCGGAAAAACCACGATCATGCGCATGCTCGCCGGATTCGAAGAACCCAGCGAGGGGCGCATTCTACTGGACGGCGCCGACATTGCCGGCTTGCCGCCGCACCGCCGGCCCGTCAACATGATGTTCCAGTCCTACGCGCTTTTCCCGCACATGACGGTGGCGCGAAACATCGCCTTCGGACTCCGTCAGGAACGATTGCCGAAGGCGGAGATCGAAACGCGCGTCGACCGGGCGCTCGAACTCGTTCAGCTGCAAGCGTTTCGCGGGCGAAAACCGCACCAGCTCTCCGGCGGCCAGCGACAGCGCGCCGCACTTGCGCGATCGATCGTGAAGGAACCCAGGATGCTGCTCCTCGATGAGCCCTTGGCCGCGCTTGACAAGAAGCTTCGCCAGGAAACGCAACTCGAACTTGTCAATATCCAGGAATCCCTGGGCATTACGTTCCTCGTGGTCACTCACGACCAGGAAGAGGCCATGACGGTTGCGGACCGGATCGCGGTGATGGATCACGGGCGGATCGCCCAGGTCGCTACGCC
This sequence comes from Rhodobacterales bacterium, assembly GCA_965219495.1. Classification (GTDB taxonomy): domain Bacteria; phylum Pseudomonadota; class Alphaproteobacteria; order Rhodobacterales; family CAZPXZ01; genus CAZPXZ01. The sequence continues at coordinate 2,544,586 of OZ244777.1, read as the reverse complement.
CGCGGAAATCTACGAATCGCCGAACAGCAGGTACGTGGCAGACTTCATTGGAGAGGCAAATCTTCTTGAGGGGCGCGTCAAGTCATTTGAAGATGGCAATGTACAGGTCGGATGGGGCGGAGAAACCATGCGTTGCCGCCATGCAGGCGAACTCGACAGGGGAGTAGAAGTGTGTCTGGCGCTTCGCCCGGAGAAAGTTCGGTTGGCCAAATCGGAAGAGCGGCCGGGCGGTCCGAACGAGTTTCGGGCCACGGTCGAGGATATCCGCTATGTCGGAAACCTTTCCACCTACCGCGTACGCCTGAATGACGGACGCCTGCTCACTTCCCAGGTCGCAAATGAAAGACGGCTGGTGGAACGGGCGATCACCTGGGACGACGAAGTCTGGGTTCACTGGGAGGAAGACGCGGGAGTGCTGCTTACATGCTGAGGGAGCGGGTAGGCGGGCTTGGCCGCTGGCTGGTCATTGCAGTTCCCTACACGTGGCTCCTGGCCCTGTTTCTGGTGCCGTTTGGGATCGTCCTGAAGATTTCCCTTTCGGACATCGCCATGGCCCGTCCGCCCTATGTTCCGGCCTTCGACTGGGCGGCGGGACTGCAAGCGATTGTCAGCCAGATTGCCGAATTCGACCTCGAAAACTATCTCTGGCTCGTCGAGGACGACCTTTACTGGAAGTCGTATCTCTCCAGCCTGCAGATTGCCGGCCTCTCGACGGTGCTGACGCTGTTGGTCGCGTTTCCGCTCGCCTATGGCATGGCCCGCGCGCCGCGCGCGGTGCGTCCGTTTCTCGTGATGATGCTGATCCTGCCGTTCTGGACGAGTTTCCTGATCCGCGTCTACGCATGGATCGGCATTCTCAAGCGGGAGGGATTGCTCAATCTTGGCCTCCTGGCGCTCGGGGTGATCGATGAACCCCTCACCATCCACAACACGAACATCGCAGTCTACATCGGCATTGTCTATTCCTACCTGCCGTTCATGGCGCTGCCGATTTACGCCTCGCTCGAGCGCCTGGACCGCGATCTTCTGGAAGCCGCCGGGGATCTCGGCGCTACGCCGCTGGCGGCATTCTGGCAAGTCACGGTTCCGCTCGCGATGCCGGGCGTAATCGCGGGGTGCTTTCTCGTGTTCATCCCAGCAGTCGGGGAGTTTGTGATCCCTGACCTTCTCGGGGGATCGAGGACCATCATGATCGGCAAGACGCTGTGGTCGGAGTTCTTCTCGAACCGCGACTGGCCGGTTTCGTCGGCCGTGGCCGTGGTGTTGCTGTTGTCGCTCGTGATACCGATTGTATTCTTTCAGCGGCAGTCCGAGCGCCAGGGAGGGCTCGGATCGTGACCGGCCGTCTCAGCGGTTTCAATCTCGTTTCACTGACGCTCGGCTTCGCGTTTCTCTATCTGCCGATCGTTTTGCTCGTCGCGTTCAGTTTCAACGAATCCCGGCTCGTGACGGTCTGGACGGGGTTTTCCACGAAGTGGTATGGCGAACTCTTCCGAAACCAGGGCTATATCGACGCGGCCTGGGTGACCATCCGTGTCGCGATCCTCTCCTCGACGGTTGCGACCGTTTTTGGGACCTTGGCGGCGCTGGCGCTGGTTCGCGGTGGCCGGTTTCGGGGTCGCACGCTTTTCTCCGGAATGATCTACGCGCCGCTGGTCATGCCGGAGGTGATCACCGGCCTCTCTTTGCTTCTTCTGTTCGTGGCGATCGGGTTCGACCGTGGCTTCTGGACGGTAACCGCGGCGCATATCACGTTCTCGATGTGTTACGCCGCGATAGTGGTTTCCTCGCGCCTGGTGACCTTCGATCAATCCCTGGAGGAAGCCGCACGGGACCTCGGGTGTCCGCCGGCAAAGGCCTTCATTCTGGTGACGCTGCCGGTGATCGCGCCGGCGGTGGTCGCGGCCTGGCTACTTTCATTCACGCTGTCGCTTGATGACTTGGTCATCGCGAGCTTTACGACCGGACCCGGGGCCACCACGCTACCCATGAAAGTCTATTCGGCGATCCGACTCGGCGTCACGCCGGAGATCAACGCGCTTTGCACGCTGCTGGTTGCCGCGGTTGCGATTGGCGTCATTGCCGCCGCCATCGCCAGCAAGAGAATTGAAATTCGCAAGGAGCGAGCGCGAGTTCAAGCCGCAGGTGCAGCTTGACTGAGGAATTGCGGGCGGCGTTTGCCGAGGAGCGCGACAAGTTTGTCGCGGAGAATCCCGACATCGAGACCCTGGAGGTCCTGCTCACGGACTCGGCCGGAACCGCGCGTGGAAAGTGGTTTCCGGCGGACGCCCTTCGGGGCATCGAAGAGCAGGGAGTCCACCTGCCTATTTCCATTTTCGGTGAAACCATCTGGTCAACCTCGACATTTGACGAAAGCCTGGGACTGTTTCCCTCTGATCCCGACGGTTTTTGCCTGCCTGTACCCGGAACGCTTCGGCGAATTCCGTGGCGCGCCCGCCCGTCTGCACAAGTGCTGCTGACGATGTTCGAAGCGGATCGCAAGACGCCGCATCTTCTGGATTCCCGTCAAGTTCTCTCGTCCGTGCAACGACGGTTTCACGAACGGGGCCTGTTCCCGGTCGCGGCGACCGAATTCGAGTTTTGCCTGTTTCGTCGCGATGACGCCAATCGGGCGCGCACGCGGCCCCGGCAGGACGAGAAGTCGATCAGCAGGCTCTACGAGTTGGATGAATTGCAGGACGCGTCGCCCGTCCTGGACGACATTCGCACATTCGCGGACGCGCAACGCATTCCCATTACGGCCCTGGTTACGGAAATGGCGCCGCGCCAGTTCGAACTCAATCTCGGACATGTGCGGGATGCGTGCCGCGCCGGAGACCTGGCGATTCAATTCAAGCGCTTGGTCAAGCAGGTCGCTGTGCAGCACGGTTTCGATACCACGTTCATGGCCAAGCCCTGGAGCGGGAGGCCGGGGAACGGCTGCCACGTGCACATAAGCCTTACCGACGAAGACGGCTGCAACGCCTTTGACGAACAGGAAGCGAGCACCGCCATCGCCGGGCCGAAACTCCTCTCCGCCGTAACCGGATGCATGGAGACCGCGCTGGACTTTCAGCTTGTGTTTGCCCCGCACGCCAATTCCTACAAGCGGTTTCAGGCCGGAAATTACGCTCCCGTCCGCATCTGCTGGGGATATGATCACCGTGGTGCGTCCATTCGCATTCCCGAACGCAAGGGCGCTTCGGCAAGGTTGGAGCACCGCATCGCCGGGGCCGACGCGCAACCGTACCTGCTTCTCGCAGCCGTGCTGGGGGGAATGCTGGAAGGAATGGAAAGGGATGCCGAGCCGGCGCCTCCAGTGGATTCCGGCGGACGCGATTTTGCGGGCGAGGCGCTTACGCCGCACTGGCAGAATGCAATAGAGCGATTCTCGAACTCGGAGGTCGCGGCGCGGGTTCTTGGGCAAAAATTCCAGCAGCTCTACGCGCAGATGAAAAAGTCCGAACAGGATGAATTGAACAAGCGGATTACGGACGTGGAGTACGAGATCTATTTCCGCAAGTCCTGAAGGCAATCCGGCAACGGCAGAAGACACGGAATTCTCCCAGGAAGGTAGCGGGGGAGGGTGTTTCCGGTCATCATACTGTGTGAACGAGCGCGCGAATGCCGGTTCGATGCGTGGCTCGCGCGCCTGTCAACGAGGGTCATTGCGATGCTGAAACCACGAATGTTCTTCCCGGCGATGGCGGTTCTTCTGGCCGCGATATCCGACGCGGCTGCTGAGCGAGGCGCTGACGGCCAGTTGAAAATGCTCTACTGGCAGGCTCCTTCCATACTGAACCCGTTCCTTTCCAGCGGAATCAAGGACTTGCATGCGGCTTCGATGGTCCTTGAACCGTTGGCGCGCTACGACGAGAACGGCGAAATGGTTCCCGCACTGGCCGTGGAAATTCCGACGCTCGAAAACGGTGGAATTGCGTCGGATCTCATGTCCATGACCTGGAAACTCAGGAGCGGCGTGCTCTGGTCGGACGGCTCCCCGTTCACGGCGGCGGATGTCGCATTCACGGCAGCGTACTGCATGGACCCGGACATTGGCTGCAACGCAGCCAGCCGGTTTCAGGGAGTCGAGTCCGTGAAAGCCATCGATGCGCATACGGTGAGAATATGGTTCCAGGTTCCGATGCCGTTTCCGTACGGTCCCTTCGTCGGCTCGGTAACGCCGGTCATGCAAAGGAAACAGTTCGCGAATTGTATGGGTGAAAGGGCGCTGGAATGCGTGGAACAGAATTTTGGTCCGATCGGCACCGGCCCTTTCCGGGTGGAGCAATTTCATCCGAACGATAGGGTCTTGTACAAGTTGAATGAGCGCTATCGGGATCCCGGCCTGCCGGGATTTTCTTCGATCCTGCTGAAGGGCGGCGGCAGCGCGGTTTCGGCGGCGCGCGATGTACTCGAGACCGGGGAGTACGACTACGCCTGGAATCTTCAGGTCGAGCCCGAAATCCTCGCCTCCCTGGCGGAGAAGGGAAAGGGCGAGGTGCTCACGGCATTCGGCGCGTTGGTCGAACGCCTGGTGGTGCAACTCACCAACCCCGACCCGGCGCTGGGCGACGGGCGAGCGACCTACCAGGGCGGTGGGAACCCGCATCCGTTTCTCTCCGAACCGGCGGTGCGCCGCGCGCTGTCGATGGCAATCGACCGGAACGCCTTGGTCGACGCCGGTTACGGTCCCACGGGCCGGGCGACCTGCAATATTCTTCCAGCCCCGGCCGTCTATGCCTCAACTGCCAACGACTGGTGCAAGGCGCAAGATCTCGATGGCGCCAACAGGCTGCTGGACAACGCCGGCTGGACTCGAGCACCGGACGGAATTCGCGCAAAAGACGGAGTCCGGCTATCGATCACATTCCAGACTTCAACGAATGCGGTCCGTCAGGGCACCCAGGCGTTGATCAAGCAGATGTGGCGGGAGATTGGCGTCGACACCGAATTAAAGGATATCGAAGCGACGGTGTTTTTCGGGAGCGATCCGGCAAGCCAGGACACGTATCAGAAGTTCTACGCCGACATCGAGATGTACACAGGCTATTTCGATGGCGCCGATCCTCAAAGCTACCTGCAGAACTGGACCTGCGATGAGATTCCGGGTCTCGAAACGCAGTGGATTGGCGGAAATATTCCGCGCTATTGCGATGCGGCATACGACAGGCTGGCGCGGTCGCTTTCCGAAACGGCGGGAATCGAGAGGCGCGCCGAGATCGCCAGGCGAATGAACGACATGCTGATCGATTACGGGGCATTGATCCCGCTGATCCATCGGGGCGAGGTTGCGGCCCGGGCGCTGTCCCTTGGGGGTGTCCGCCACAATGCCTGGGATGCGACAACGTGGAACATTCAGGAGTGGCATCTCCTGAAGTAAGTCGGGGTGAAACAGAATTCGGAAGAATTCGGTCTGCGATTCGTGATTTCCGCATTTCATCAATCCGGCCAAGCTGGATTTTGTCGACACGGGCACAATTCGCCCGTGGTTTTCCGCCCTGACGATTTCGGCAGGCGTCGCGTCGCGGGCGCTCAAGTCGTCTGTCGAAACTTTTACCAGTTGATAAAAGAAGCCCTCTGTGTCATCGTATGCATCCAGCACGAATGCAGCCAATTCGCGATGGGGATTTGGCAAACAGGAGGTGACAAAATGCAAATCAGGTTCATGTTGCTCGCGGTTGTGGCGGTTGCGATGACTGCGCTCGGAACGGGCGGAGCTGCCGCCGACAAGATCAAGGTCGCGGGCATTTATACACAGCCGATTCAGCAGAAATGGGATGCGCGTTTGCACCAGGCCCTGAGCAATGCCCAGGATCGGGGTGACATCGAGTATGTATTCTCTGAAAAGGTTTCAAACACCGATTACATCCGCGTACTGCGCGAATACGCCGAGAGTGACGTCGCACTGATCGTCGGCGAGGCTTTCGGCATCAGCCGTGAAGCCAGGGAAGTCGCCGATGATTATCCGGAACTCGCATTTCTGATGGGTGATCCCTTCAAGCCGCATGGGACGAATTTCGCGGTCTTCGACAACTATATCCACGAACCCTGTTACCTGATGGGAATTCTCGCGGGCTCGATGACCAAGTCCAATCAAATCGGCATGGTTGGCGGCTACCCGATCGGCGAAGTCAACCGCCTGTTTCATGCCTTCATGAATGGCGCCCGGTCAGTGAATCCCGACGTGGAATTCAAGGTCACGTTCATTGGCTCCTGGTACGATCCGCCGAAAGCCAAAGAAGCGGCATTCGCGCAGGTCGAAGCGGGTGTTGACGTGCTCTACGCAGAACGCGCCGGCGTCGTGGATGCCGCCCGCGAAAGTGGCATTATCGCTTTTGGCAACGTCAATGACATGAACAAGGAAGAAAACGGCGAAAATGTTGTCGTGACTTCGGCGCTTTGGGACATGAACTCGGCCATCAGCAACGCCATTCAGGAAGTCAAGGAAGGCAGGTTCCAGGCATCCAACTACAAGGAATGGACGATGATGCAGAAGGGCGGCGCCAGCCTCGCGCCCTACTACGAGTTCGAGGACAGGATTCCGGTGGATGCTAAGGCCATGGTTGAAGAAATCAAGGCCGAGATTCTGGCCGGGACGTATGTCGTCGAAATCATCGACGAGGAACCGAAATCCACCTACTGATCTGCTGATCGGAACCCGAGAAACGCGATGGAGGTGCTGAAACTCGCGGGCATCACCAAGCGTTTCGGAACTCTTCTGGCCAACGACGGGATCGACCTGTCGTTGGCCGCCGGAGAGGTGCTCGCCTTGCTCGGCGAAAACGGCGCCGGCAAGACCACATTAATGAACATCATCTTCGGGCACTATGTGGCCGAAGACGGACATGTCGAGGTCAACGGCAAACCGCTGCCGCCGGGGTCGCCGGAATCGGCGATCGCAGCGGGCATCGGCATGGTCCACCAGCACTTCACGCTGGCAGACAACCTGACGGTCCTGGAAAACACGATCCTCGGCCGCGAACCCCTTTGGTCCCCGCGACAGAGACTTGCCGAAGGCCGCCGCCGGCTGCGGCAGTTGTCGGAACAGTTCGGCCTTGAGGTGGAACCCGACGCCAGGGTGGGCGAACTGACGGTGGGCCAGAGGCAGCGGGTAGAAATCCTCAAGGCGCTTTATGCCGACGCCCGGATACTGATTCTGGACGAACCGACCGCGGTCCTGACTCCACAGGAAACCGACAGCCTCTTCGCGACGTTGCGGAGCCTGGTCAATCAGGGCCGTTCCGCAATCATCATTTCCCACAAGCTGAACGAAATCCTCCGGGTGAGCGATCGTATCGTGGTGCTTCGAGGCGGAAGGCTGGCCGGAGAAATGGCCACCGCGGAAGCCGACCGTGACCGCCTTGCCGAAATGATGGTTGGCCGAAAAGTGAGCCGCCCGAAGTTGGAACGCATGGCGGCCGGTGAACCGGTGCTTCGCCTGGAAAGCGTGTCGACAAACGGGTCGGGCCAAGGCGGTACCCTCGACGCTGTCGATCTGACGGTTCACGCGCATCAAATTCTGGGGATCGCTGGCGTTGCCGGCAACGGTCAGGGCGCCCTCGCCGACCTTGTCTCCGGAACGCGTTCGCCGATTTCCGGCAGCATCCAATTACTGGGCGGACCCCTGGAAAAGGCGGACGCGCGTTCGATCGTGGCTGCCGGAGTTGGCCGGATACCGGAAGACCGTCACGCCAAGGGGATCATCGGCGAAATGACGATCTGGGAGAATTTGGTCAGCGAAGATGTCCGGCGTCCTCCTTTTCTGCGCGGGGGCATCTTGCTCGACAAGGCCGCCGCCCGGCATCACGCGGAGACGCTGATCGAGCGGTACGATGTCCGGTGCCCGGGTTCCAACGCCGAGACCCGCCTGCTTTCAGGTGGAAACCTGCAAAAACTGATCCTGGCGCGCGGCCTGTCCCGCGAGCCAGGCCTGATCGTGGCGAACCAGCCCTCCCGAGGGCTGGACGAAGGCGCCATCGCGTATGTGCACGGACAGCTGTTGGAGGCCCGCAGGCGCGGCGCCGGAATCCTGCTGATCTCCGAAGACCTGGACGAATTGCTTTCCCTTTCCGATTTCATTTGCGTGATGTTCCGCGGCCGGCTCAGCGCGCCATTGCCCTCCCAATCCCAAGACATCACTCGCATTGGTTTGATGATGAGTGGCCAAGAGGTGGTGTAATGAACGTTGGATCCCTCTAACATCCAGGAATGTTTTCGAACCGCCCCGGTTCGACCCGGGACACAAGGCAATTCTCCTCTCGCTCGACCGGGATCTGCGTTGGAGTCGCGCATTGAGACTTGAACCCCGAGAACATGCGCCGATATGGATGGCCGGAGCGGCGCCGTTGCTCGCCATCGCCGCAAGCCTCCTGCTCTGTTCAACACTCGTGATCTGGAGCGGCGAATCCGTAGTCGAGTCTCTTGTGCTGCTGGTGAAAGGCGCACTGGGTTCGAAGTTCGCCATTTCCGAAACCCTTTCGCGGTCAACTCCGCTGATCTTCACCGGTCTCGCTGCGGCGGTGGCGTTTCGCGCAAAGTTCTGGAATATCGGCGGAGAAGGACAGTTCTACTTTGGCGCGCTGGCCGTGACCTGGGTTGGCACCGGCCTTTTCGCTCTGCCTCCGCTCTTGATGATCCCGTTGCTGTTTCTGGCGGGCGCTTTCGCGGGCGGAGCGCTGCTCTATGTTCCGGTGGTGCTGAAATCCAGGCTCAAGGTTGACGAGGTGGTCACCACGCTGCTGCTCAACTTCGTCGTGTTGCTCCTGGTCAGTTACCTGATCGAGGGTCCCTGGAAAGACCCGATGGCCTTGGGCTGGCCACAGGCGGCGCCGGTCATCGACGAAGGAACCCTGCCAAAGCTTCTTTCCAAGACCCGTCTTCACCTGGGATTCCTGATCGGGGTCGGCGCTGCCGTGCTGATTTGGCTGCTGATGTCCATGACCGTTTGGGGCTACGAAATCCGGGCGGTCGGCCATAACGCGGAAGCCGCTGCGTTTGCCGGAATTCCGGTCGACACCACGGTGCTGCGCACCGCGCTGATCAGCGGCGGGCTGGCGGGAATGGCCGGGGTTTCCGAGGTGGCGGGTCTCAAGGGCTATTTGACGCTCGATATTTCGCCGGGCTTCGGCTACGCTGGCATTGCGGTCGCGATGCTGGCGCAGCTTCATCCGCTGGGAGTGATCGCGTCAGCGATCTTTCTTTCGGCGATATTTGTGGGCGCGGACTCGATGAGCCGGTTAAGCAGCGTGCCAAGTTACATCGCCGACGTGGTCACGGCTGTCTCGCTCCTGTTGGTTCTGCTCAGCGTCATGCTCGTGCGGTACAGGATTCGGTGGTCATGAACGTCCATGCAGGCTGCCGCGGGGGAGCACCGCGGACAAAGGCGACAACGGTTCGCGGCTGGAGCGGCCTGCCTTGATCGACCTAATTGAAATTCTTGCCACGGTGGGTTTCTGGACCGCCACCCTGCGCATTGTCAGCCCGCTGATCTTCGCCACTTTGGGAGAACTGATGTGCGAGCGCGCGGGCGTGTTGAACCTCGGGATCGAGGGCATCATGACCATCGGCGCCATGTCGGGCTGGATGTGGGTCTATCAGGGCGGGGACCTCTGGACCGGCGTCTTGTTCGCCGCCCTGGTCGGCGCGGCATTTGGCGCGCTGCACGCCGGATTCACGGTTCACCTTGGCCTCTCGCAGCACGTGACCGGGATCGGCATCACCCTCCTTGCCATCGCCCTCAGTTCCTACATCTTTCGGATGCTCCTGCCGTCGGTGACCACCCCGCCCAAGATTGTTCCGTTTCAGATCTACGAAGTTCCGCTGCTTTCCGATATCCCGTTCCTGGGCGCCGTGGTATTCAACCAGACTCCCCTGACTTATTTGGCGTTGCTGCTGGTTCCCGCAGTTTGGTATCTGCTCTATCGGACCCCGGCGGGATTGGCGGTTCGGATGGCGGGCGAGAATCCGGTGGCCGTCGAAGCGCAGGGCATCGACGTGCTCCTGGTGCGGACCTGCGCGGTAATGGCGGGTTCGGCAATGATGGCGGTGGGGGGCGCGTTCCTGACCATGTCGGCCTTCGACGCGTTTTACTTCGGAATGATCAACGGTCGCGGCTGGATCTGCATTGCCCTGGTGATCTTCGCTTCCTGGCGTCCCGGCAAGGCCCTGGTCGGCGCCTTGCTGTTCGCCGGGCTGGACGCCCTGCAGGTGCGCGCCCAGCAAGTGGCCGGCGCTGTCATCCCCTACCAGTTCTTCCTTGCCCTGCCCTATGTCTTGAGTATTTTCGCCATGGTGATCATGTCGCGCCGCGCCGCATATCCCAAGGCGCTGTTGACGCCGTTTCGCCGCGGCGACCGTATCTGAGTATTCGAGAGATTCCCATGTTCGACCTGCTGATGCAAAACGCCAACCTGCCCGATGGCCGCCAAGGCGTCGATATCGCCATTCGCGAAGGGCGCATCGTTGAAGTCGCCCACAACATCGAAGCGCAGGCGGCCGAAATCATTCGCCTCGACAACTGGCTGGTGACCCCGCCCTTCGTCGATCCACACTTTCACTTGGACGCGACCATGAGTGCCGGGCGGCCCCGCGTGAACCAGAGCGGTACCCTGCTTGAGGGAATCGAGATTTGGGGCGAACTCGCTCCGACGCTTACTCTGGAGGATGTCAAAGACCGTGCCCGCGAACTCTGTCACTGGTCGATTGCCCGGGGCTGCCTGGCAATTCGAAGCCATGTTGACGTGACGGACGAATCTCTGCTCGCGGTGGACGCGTTGCTGGAATTGCGAGAGGAGCTCAAGCCCTGGATCGACCTCCAATTGGTGGCTTTCCCGCAGAATGGCTTCTACCGCCACCCAGTTTCACGCGACAACCTGTTGCGCGCGCTCGACAAGGGAGTCGATGTGGTGGGCGGCATCCCTCACTTCGAACGCACCATGGCGGACGGCGCGGCATCGGTGCGGGCGCTTTGCGAGATTGCGGCGGAGCGCGGCCTGCTGGTCGACATGCACTGCGATGAAACCGACGACCCCAATTCCCGTCATGTGGAGAGTCTGGCGCTGGAAACCCAGCGCCTTGGCCTGCAGGGGCGGGTTGCCGGATCGCACCTGACGTCGATGCACTCCATGGACAACTATTACGTCAGCAAACTGCTGCCTCTCATGAAGGAAGCGGGCCTGATCGCGATCCCGAATCCGCTGATCAACATTGTGATCCAGGGTCGGCACGACACATATCCCAAACGCCGAGGCCTCACCCGGGTGAAGGAGATGGTGGCCTTCGACATCCCCGTAGCGCTCGGGCACGACTGCGTCATGGATCCCTGGTATAGCCTCGGCAGCCACGACATGCTGCAAGTTGCGCACATGGCCGTTCATGTTGGCCTCATGACCGGCGTAGAGGAAATGCGCGCCATGTTCAGAGGGGTTACCGCCGCCGCCGCAGAGGCGCTTCACCTGGAGGGCTATGGACTGGAGCCAGGGTGCCATGCCGACTTGGTTGTCTTGCAGGCTCGTGACCCGGTCGAAGCAATTCGCTTGCAATCCACCCGGCTTTACGTACTGCGCCGGGGCAATGTGGTCGCTCGGTCTGCGCCGGAAGAAGTGAAGCTGGATCTTGGCGGCAAAGAGCGGACCGTGAGTTTTCTCGCGGGGAAGACCGAGGGATAGTTTCGGAAACAATTTCGCATTTCAGGATCCTGGTCCTGGCTCAGCGGCCACAGACGCTTTGCGACAAGTTCCTCGGTCAACATGGCGGAATTCCGAAGCAGGCCGTTCCGCGAGTCCAGATGTAGCCGTAGCGGACACATGTTGCGCTATCGATCTTGCCGTATATGTCCCCAAGCGCATCGTCGGAAGATGAAGTAGGAATTGCGCGCGCGATGCAACGATACCGCTCACCGGCAAACCGGAACCGCAGCTGTCCCGAATCTCCAATAGGCCATTCGCGGTTGCGGCCATCGGCATTCGCGTCGATTCGTCGCGCGATTTCCCTGAGGCGTGTAGAAATGCTCCCGCTTATCGTGATCAGAATACAAGGCTTGGGCGAAGCGATCCAACGCAAGTTCCACACAAACCGAACTGGATACCGTGAATTCGAATACCGGACTACGAGCCTTCGCAGAATGCGCCGGACCATCTCGCCGTCGCCGGACGCTTCCGCGTACCGCGCGCTTAATTCGAAGGCCTTCACGAGATTGTGCATATCATTGTTCGCGAAACCGGGCCGGCTGATGCGATCAACAGATACCTCTACATCACCCGGCTTCCGCGCCGAGAACAGAACATCGGGAAAACGTCGCCGACAATTCAGGAGTTTCGCTTGGTCGTGATGGCCAGTTCTGATCGCGGGCCAAAAGGTCCTGCCTGTGCAAGGCCCCAGCAATTGGAGTTTCAAGCCAGTCGGATTTCCGTGCCACCAGGCGCGAACGTCACGCATCGCGAAGATTGGAACGGCAAGAACGGTGGACGCGCCAGGAGAATTGCGTGCGCGCGCGATGATATCGTCGAATGGTCGGCCGTTCGCCGGACATCAATGAGTACGGTGGTCTCGTTCTGAATTCGCCGCACAAGAGAGTAAGACTGTATTCGGTGTTACACCTGAAGCGCACCTTACGGTGCTAACTAGTTGAAATAACGTCGTATTTTTCTCGTGCATTCGCGGGTTTGGGTCGATTCGATGGGCGTTTCTTCCCCGCCTGCAACTGAATGCGGGAGGAAAAACCGTGCCAAATGTCCGCATTGACCAAGCACGTGTCCACTCGCTCAGACCCCGGAAATCCGCCCATGATATCCGTGAAGCGGAACTGAAAGGCCTTGGCGTCCGCGTGCTCGCCTCCCGCAGAATGCGCTACTTCATCCATAGCCGGCATCTCGGCCAGCGTATCTGGAAAATCATCGGCAATGCCGAAGTCACGACCGTCGAGGACGCCCGCAGTCGAGCGACATCGCTACTGGCGGCGATCCGGCGAGGCCGGGACGAACCCGCGCTGCCGGAAGAGACCGTCTTCGAGGCGGTCGCCGAAGAGGTGTTCCGTCGATACGAGCGAAATTGGAAATCGCGAACACGAACTGTCGCCATGTGGCGTCTCGACCGGAATCATTGAGTCACCTGAGCTATCCACTCACGGCTGCCTTCATCAATCTCAAGACCGTCTCTTGGCTCGATTCTGACCCATTTGATCGTGCCCGAAAACTCGTTATCACCGACAGGGATCTCCTCGGTCACTGTCGTATACAGATCGGCGCCTACATCGAAGCCATCACCTAGCGGGAACGCGAACTTCGCCGTGACTTCGACCCTGCCCTCGGCAACTTTGGTTCCATTGATCCAGAGCGATCCCGACCCTCCCTTTCCATAGCCTCCACCGTCGTACTCGAACTGGTATTGCACGTCATGGATTCCCGCAGAGAGCGGAGACCCTGCCCGTAGATAGAAATACGGCCTAATTCCTGGGTTGTGGCAATAGGTGAGAATGCCGTCGTTGCAGTAGATCGCCCAACCAGCGAACCTTCCCCCTTGAGCACATATCACGCCTCTTGCACCCGCAGAACGCACCTCAATCCTAGCGGTCACCGTGTGGGAAGTATTGAGGACCAACGGCACAACGAGCTGCGGCAATGCGCGCGTCCGACCGTGTAAGGTCATTGAACCTGAAACTCCACCGCCAGCGGCAGCAAGTGTCTCTTGATAGCGCCCGAAGTAGCGGTCATCTATGGGAAACACGTTATGGCGAGCCGCTTCAATGAGAAACAACTCCTTCAAGAGCTCCAGCCTCTCGGGATACATATCCGCGATATTCTCCGCCTGCGACCAATCACTCGTTGTATCGTACAGCTCCCAATCGTCTTCGCGCAGGGGATTGGTCGGCGCCGCCGGCTCCCAGGTCTTCGTACGGTGCGGCGCACAGGCCACCCATCCTTCGTGATAGATGCCACGGTTGCCGAAGATCTCGAAGTATTGAGTGGTGTGCCGGTCGGGTGCATTCGGATTGTCAAACGAATAGTTCATCGCGACGCCTTCAATGGGATCCTGTTCTACGCCGTCGACCAAGATCGGCTGCGGCAGACCGGCCGCTTCGAGGATCGTTGGAGCAATGTCGATGACGTGATGCCATTGGTTTCTTATTCCTCCCTTGGTGGCAATTCCGCCCGGCCAGTGAACAACCAGCCCGTTCCGAGTCGCCCCATAATGGGAAACGACCTGTTTCACCCATTGATACGGTGTGTCCATTGCCAGGGCCCAACCCGCCGGGTAATGGGGCCAGGTATCGGGTCCGCCCAGGGAGTCCAGCTTCCCAAGTATGTCTTCCGGGGTTGAGGGTCCCACATTGACGTTCGCGTACAAATTGTCCATGCCGAGGATACCGCCCTCAGCTGACGCGCCATTGTCACCTAGGATGTAGAAGATAAGCGTGTCGTCGAGCACACCCATCTCATCAAGTGAGTCGACGAGACGGCCAACTTGTGCGTCCATGTGCTCGGCGAACCCCGCGTAGACTTCCATGAGAGCCGACGCCGCACGACGTTCATCCGGACTCAGCTGCTCCCAGGACGGCACTATGTCTGGCCAGGGCGCGAGTCTTGTATTCTCAGGCACGACACCGATTTCGTTCTGCCTCTCCAGAGTCAGCTCGCGCTGTCGATCCCAGCCATGATCGAACGCGCCACGGTACTTCTCGACCCACTCACGGGAGACATGAAGAGGAGTGTGGGTCGCTCCGAAGGGTAGGTAGCAAAAGAAGCGATCTTCCGGTCGCAGCGTGCGGACGTCACGAATCCAGTTCGTCGCCTGATTAACGAGATCTTCCGACAAGTGATAGTCCTCATAGCTAGTCGCTTGAGGCTCCAATCGTGTTGTCCCGTCAAAGAGTTGCGGATTCCAATGGTTCATGATTCCACCAACAAAGCCGTAGAACTTCTCGAATCCTTCCGCCGTAGGCCAGCGATCGAAGGGCCCGACCGAAGTCACCTCAGTGGGTGGCGTCTCATGCATCTTTCCAAACGCTCCTGTGGCGTAGCCGTTTAATGCAAGAATGCGAGCAATCGTCGCCGCAGTCGAAGGATGACGCCAGTCGTAACCGGGACGATCCACAGGAGCATCAACGAGGAATCCAGCGCCGACGCTGTGATGATTTCGACCGGTTAATAGAGCAGCCCTCGTCGACGCACATACCCCTGTGGTATGCAAGCGGGTATAGCGCATGCCGTTCTCGGCAAGGCGATCAGCCACCGGCATCCGACAGGGGCCGCCAAATGTTGACGGTGCGCCGAACCCCATGTCATCGACCAGAACTACCACGACGTTGGGGGCTCCGCTTGGAGGGCCATCCTTGCGTTGATCTTCGACGTGAACCGGCTGATCTCGAAGATCAATCGCGTAGGCGGTTCTCTGAGGCCGACGCGGTCTCGGCAGGATGGTCCTGTTCGAATCTTCGTTTCTGATCAAGGGTCACTCCTTTCAGGTGATTGATATCGATTCTCGTTCTTGGTTCTTGACCTTGACGGGCTGCCGTGCTCGCCTCCGGGGGGGCTGCGGTTACGCCGCCGATTGGCCATCTGAGTCGACAAACACTCTGCACTCTTGGACCGGGATGGCAATTGAAACGAGGTCTCCGGAAATCCTGCGCTGATCCGCAGACATGAGAATGCGTAGGTCGAACTCGTCATGGATGCGTACACTGCATTCCCGACGTTCCCCGAGAAATCCCGCTGACGTTACACGTCCTTCAAACTCGTTCATTGGTGCGTCCGAATCCAGGCTGCCAACCTGTACGTCCTCCGGTCGAATGATGAGTACCGCGCGATCACCGGGGGATCCCTCTCCCACCAGAGTCGAACGAAATTCACTGTCGCCAACCCGCACGATGGCGCCTGCGGATGTCAGTTCCTGAATTGTGCATGTGATGCAGTTGGGATTGCCCAGAAAGCTGGCAACGAAGAGCGTTGCCGGGATTGCGTAGACTTCTTCGGGGTGACCTATCTGGTGGATAACGCCTTCATTCATCACAGCGATCCTGTCGGAGAGCGCAAGCGCCTCCTCCTGATCGTGAGTCACATAGATCGCTGTGAAGCCCAACTCGTCACGCAGCCGCCGGATCTCGTAGCGCATCTCGCGCCTCAGCTTTGCGTCAAGGTTTGAGAGGGGTTCGTCGAAGAGCACTGGGTCCGGGCGGTAGACGATTGCGCGCGCCAGCCCGACGCGCTGCTGCTGGCCCCCCGACAGTTCGCGCGGGTAGCGATCCGCCAAACCGCCCAACTGAACCAAGTCCAACGTCTCGCCAACACGCTGAGCAATGGCCTCCTTGGTCCAACGGCGGACCCGCAATGGAAAAGCCACATTCTTGGCTACGGTCATATGCGGAAATAGCGCGAAACTCTGAAACACTAGTCCAAGCCTCCGCAGATGCGTTGGACGATTTGTTACATCTTCGCCGCGCAGGTAAATGACTCCACTATCAATGCTTAGGCTTCCGGTTATACAGCGAAGGGTCGAGGTCTTGCCGCATCCGCTCGGGCCTAGCAGTGTTAAAAACTCACCGGCATATACATCGAGATCCGTTCCATCCACCACTTTCAGATTGCCGAAACGCTTAGTGACATTTCTCAGAGATAGTAGGACCTCTCGCTCGGTTCCACTCTCTGCGCTGTGCCCCATATCACCCATCTATATGTTGGCCCCCGTTCGCCGCGGCAATCCGCCTGGGTGCATTCCCGACCGACTTGGCTAGGCGTTATAGGCCCTTCAGACCGCCAATAATTTTTTCGGGTTTTATGTACTTTTGTATAATGATGAGCAAGATAAGTGAAGGAGCCAAGAGAAATACGGAAATCGCACTTGCAATCTCACGAAAACCTTTGCTGATCTCAATATATGTCTGAATGGTCAGCGTGACTGTTCTGGGGCCGTACGTCAAGAGAGTCAAAGTGAATTCGTTGAGCGAAGTGACAAAGGCAAAGAGGGTTGCCGCAAGCAATCCGGGCAGAGTGAGCGGACGTACCACGTGCCAAAGCGTTTGCACACCGCTTGCCCCACACACTCTTGCTGCCTCAAGCAGATTTTCTTCGAGACCTTCAAACGTGGCCGACATCACGAGAATTACCAAAGGGACTACGAGAATCGAATGCGCAATTGCTATGCCTAAATGAGTGTCAACGAGCCCTAAAATGTAGAACTCTCGACTAACACCGAGAGCGACTGTCATCGGTGGGATCATTCTTGGAACCAGAAGCAGCAGGAGTAGGAGCCCGCGCACCCTGATACGTCTTCTTGCCAAAGCCCAAGCAGCCGGAATCCCGATTGCCATGCTGATCACAATGCTCAACCCAGCGATGATCAGGCTGTTCGCCAAGAGTGAAGGGAGGTCCCCCACTGTGGTCGCAAAGGAGAACCATTTGAGCGTCCACGACTCAGGAAGCCACCGGCCACCGAACCAACCTTTTCCTGTCGCCATGACAGCGATCGCCGCCAGCGGTGCGAGTATGTAAACAGTGAAGGCTGCGTATACTCCGTATCCGAAAAGAGCCTTCCTGGCGTTCCATGACCTTCTTGATGTATCCCGCGATTGGCCAATCTCCGAGCTTTCTACGACCGGCCGTGTAGCAATTGATGACACACCCTATCTCCCGCGTCGAGAGCGGCCTGCCAACGGAATCTCGTACGCAAGCAATACTACAAGCGCAACCACCGCCATTATGATCGCGAGCGCACTACCTTTTGGAAAGTTGTTGAATACGGCGGCCTGTGTATAGATCTCGACTGCTAGCGGGCGAATCTCCCCTCCAGCGATAAGTGGAATACCAAAGGCCTCGAACGCTAGGAGGAACGTCAATATGGAACCGGCGCGAATTCCGCTCAAGCTGAGCGGTATGGTGATTTGCCCCAGAACGTGGATAGGACTTGCCCCGACTACCCTTGCCGCCTCTTCGATGTCCGGGTTGATCGACTCGATTGCAGAAAGGGTCGTGAGGATGGTGTATGGGGCGTACAGCCATGTGTAGAAGATGACGAGACCGTGGATCGTGTAGTTGATCCGGACGCGATCGCCGGCGAAGGCTCCAATTATCTTGCCTGCCCAGCCTGTGTCGGAAAAAATTATCAGAAGCCCAAGGCCACCAATGAGAGCGAGAATTACCAAGGGCACCAAGGTCAGGACGCGCACAAAGTGGTGACCGCGCTGTCGCCTCCTTAAAATGAGCGCAAGTGGAATCGCTATCGCGATTGAGACAGCGGTCGCCGCCGCTCCAAGAAGCACGGTCAAGCCAATCACGCGCCAGTATTTTGCGGAGTTCAGGATCTCGCGATAGTTACCAAAGGAGTACCTGGCGCCGTCCGAGCCCTCAAGACTCATACCGAAAGTGATCAATAGCGGATACAGAAAGAAGGTGCCGATGAAGGCCACGCTCGGCAGCAACAATATAGCGGTGAGCGGCCAGGTCTGCCTATTGGACGTTTTGCCGCTCACCGCTAGGCACGCTTATCGAGTCATCATGATACCGCGAGCGACCAGAAGCTCAGAGCGGATAGACTATTTTGCCAACAAGTCTGCACCGTTCTCTTTGATCCAATTGAAGAGGTCATTATTGACCAAAGGCTTTCTTATGGGCGCGATCTCATCCCACGTAGGGATGTCGTCGAATGCGCCTTCCGGCATCTGATCCCAGGCTGAGATGGCGGGGTATTGATGCATCTCCGTCAGCATACGGGACTGCGTCTCGATCGAGAGAAGCCAGTTGATCAAAGCGAAAGCCGTATGCTGATGGTCCTCAGAGATGTTTGCGGGCACCGTTGTCCAACAAGCTCCATTGACCAAAGGCGTTGGGAAGAAGGTTGCATGCACAGTATCTGGAAGAAGGCCCTGATCTCTGGACCACAGTGCAAAGTCAATTGGGAGTTCACCTATCCAAACGTTCCCCGTGCCATACTGCTGAAACATCAATGGTGGCGCATTGAATGCCGGCTTGTAGAACGACTGTGAGAAGGTTTTGAACGTTTCGATCGCGTTCTCAAACTCGGGTGATGCCAGGATCTCATCGAGTGGAAGATTTTCGTCCACTCCGTATCCCCGCAAGAAGTCGTAGATCATGTACCTTCCCGGTGGTGGGCCGGCGTCAGGTCGGACCATCCCGATGTGCCCGGCCCACTCTGCACGACGCTCAACGTACTCTTGCCAAGACTTCGGCGGATTCGGGATCTTGGCAGTGTCGTAGACAATCCCTAGCTGGTGACGCCAGAACGGAGTTCCCCTACCATTGGTTTGTATGCCCACCACAGTAGTTTTTTCAGAATCCTCAACGAGTGAAAGATTGGGAATTTCCGCCGCATTCGCCTCGAGGTCCACCAAATCGATGCCTGCGGTGAGGAAGTCTGCGACGACAAACTCGTTGCTAAGAATCACGTGCTGGTTGGCTTGGCCAGCAAGCAATCGCTGCTGGAGTTCCGGGGCCTGTCCCGGCACATAGTTGATCTCGAACCCCAAGTCCTCTTCGGCCAATGGGAGAATTTTGTTGAAAAACTGCTGAAAGTTCGCCCCGCTACACACGTCGAAGAAAGTGATCGGCACATTCGCGGCAGAACCGTTAGTCGTCATCGCAGCCAATGCCAACGTCGTGGACACTACCACGGCGGCCAGCCTCGTAGGAATTCTCTTGCTCATTGTCTGTAGCCCTCCTTATCGTTTAGTCCCGGTATCCGTCTCACTGGCGCTGACGGTGAACATTCCACCCGAGCGCCCAGACTGTAACTAGTTGCAACATTTTCCCCCGTCAGTCAAGCCGGATAGGAATTTGTCAACGTCCCAGAAGGGCGGCTATGTTCTTGATTCATCAGCCTCAGCAGACCGCCGAGGCGCCCAACAGGCCGGAGGTTCTCAGCTGAACCGGTCAAATTCTGGAATGCGCCCAAATGTAGCCCGGACCCCATCCATCGCCGGATGAGACAAGGGGCTCACGTCACCGACATCGACGGTTATGTACGTTCTAGTCAGCACGACAAGTAATCGCCCGGCTGGCGGTTTGCGTGTGTTCATCTTGATGTGCGCGGCACAGCGGATCAATCATGCTACTTCTCTTGAGCGAGAATTAAGGAATGACCGCCGCAAAGGTGGCCGTTATCGGCGCTGGACTGATTGGCCTGAAGCACATCGAAATTCTGCTCACGATGTCCGATGTATCTTTGATCGGCGTCGTTGATCCTGCGCCCGCCGTGCGCGACGCTTGTGCCGAGCGGCGCCTGCAATGGTGCAACGATGTAACGATGTGACCGACTTGCTCGACAATGCCCATCCTGATGGAGCAATCATCGCCACTCCGAATGTGCTGCACGCGTCAATCGGGATGAGGTGCGCCGAAAATGGCGTTCACATCCTGGTCGAAAAACCAATTGCCGACACCGTGGAGTCTGCGATTGCCCCAACCGAGGCTTGCGAGAGGGCCGGCGTCAGAATGCTGGTTGGGCAGTTCCGACGATACAACCCAGTGCGCAAAGAGGCCCGAAAGATTGTGCGCGATGGAATGTTGGGACGCCTCTTGACGGTGAGAGCGGCATGTCTGTTACGGAAGTCCGACGAGTACTTCAAGACGCATTGGCGAGTGAATGATGGTGGAGGCCCAATCCTCATGAACCTCGTACATGATATCGATGCGTTCCGTTCTATTTGCGGCGAGATCGTTTGTGCTCAGGCGATCGCAGCTCGCGGAGCGCGAGGACTTCCCGTTGAAGACACCGCCGCTGCCGTCATCGTCTTTCAGAACGGCGCATTTTGCGCCTTCATGTTGTCCGACGCAGCTGCTGCCCCATGGTCTTGGGAGCAAACGTCCGGCGGGAATCCAATTTGCCCGCGCCAATTCGCGAACTGTTTCGACTTCAGTGGCGCCGACGCCTCGCTTACGGCTCCGAAATTGGAGTTGTGGCGATAGATATCCCGGGGAACGGGGTTGGGGCGCTCCTCTGGCCCGAGAGCTCGTGCATGTGGCGCCGGCGGATCCCCATGTCGAACCAATGAGACATTTTCTGCGCGTTGTTCGTGGGGGAGAGGATCTTCTCGTCACCGGCTGGGACGGAATGCAGACCCTCGAAGTTACCTTGGCCGTGGCGCGGTCAGCGGCAACTGGCCAGTCTGTTGATCTGCCAATGCAAAATTAACGGTATAACTGCAACCCAACCTCTGTCGTAGTCGAATATAGGGCTGGGGAAAATGTCTGACGACGTTGCGTACATGTCCGCCGGGGAGATTCGTGCGTGTTTTCGACGCAAAGAGCTCTCACCGGTCGAGGTGACCAGGGCCGTTCTTGAACGGATTTCTGAATACAATCCCGAAGTCAATGCGCTCGTTCTTGTGGACAAGAGCTCGGCTTTGGCGTCGGCTGCCGCATCGGAGACGCGTTGGTTCCGTGGCGAGGCATTGAGCCCGCTGGATGGAATTCCGACTACGGTCAAGGATAGCATTCTGACTGTCGGATGGCCTACTCTTCAAGGCTCCAAAACAATCGATCCCGACTTGCCTTGGAAAGAGGATGCGCCTTCGGTCGCACGTTTGCGCGATTCTGGAGCAGTGTTGTTGGGCAAGACTGCGACGCCTGAATTCTGCTGGAAAGGCGGCACCGATAGCCCACTAAATGGCATCACACGCAATCCCTGGGATTTGTCGAAAACTTGCGGCGGCTCTGGTGGAGGTTCTGCGGCAGCGCTTGCTGCGGGCATGTGCACGATATCGTTGGGTACGGACAGTGGCGGATCTATTCGGAACCCTGCCGCTCTGTGTGGGGTCTTCGGGCTCAAGCCGACATATGGAAGAGTCGCCTTGCAAAAGGCGGATCAATTCAGCCCTTTTACTGTCGCCGGCCCTATGACGCGATCTGTTATGGATGCCGCCGACGTCATGAATATTCTCTGCCACCCAACGGATCAAGATTGGTTTACCTTGCCGGTCGAGAGTCGCGACTACGCCAAGGGAATCGACAATGACATCGCAGGTTTGAGGGTCGCCTTCAGCCCAGCATTGGGCTACGCAGAGAACGTTGACCCTGAAGTAGCAAGTCATGTCTTGCGTGCAGCAACAATTCTCGAAGAGCTCGGCGCCTGCGTTGAGGAGCGAGATCCCAGTATATTTAATCCGACGTTGACTTATAACACCATTGCTTGGGCAACACAGAGCCATCAGTTGAGATCGATTGTCGAAAGTAACGCGACAGTCATGGATCCGGATTTGGTCGAGATTGTTGAATTCGGTTCGCGCATTGGAATAAAAGAATATTGCGACGCGGCGGCGCACCGTGTTGAATTAATTCGGCAACTAAGCGAATTTTTCGCGCGATATGATTTGCTGGTCACTCCGACCGTGCCAATAACTGCGTTTGATGCCGGTCGACACATGCCACACGGTGCTGATCCTCTCAGGATGAATGATTGGCTGCCATTCAGCGCAGTCTCCAATCTCAGCCGTCAACCGGCGGCGACAATTCCCTGCGGTTTTTCGGCGAGTGGTCTACCCATTGGCATGCAGATCATTGGTCCCATCTATGGTGACGATGTCGTATTGCAGGTAGCGCGAGCCTTTGAGCGAGCAAGAGCTGGAGGCCGTTGGCCGGTCACAATCAAAATGCCGTATCGCCCCTGACCACCGCCGCGGCGCCGCACCGTCGCGGCCTGCCCATTGGGGAAATTACACTGAACAATTGAATCAGAACCTGTTATCCGGGAGGTATGAACACACAAAATCTGATTCGCCGCACCCTGTTCTCGGATGAAGGACGGGAGAAACTCGCGGCCCTGCCGGCTTCGGACGCAGCGCCCGGTCGTCTGGCTTTCGCACGCAAGGTTTGCGCGATCTTCGACTTTTGCGATTCCCGTGGTCGACCGCAGGTTGCGGGATGTCTGGCCGCCTTGCGGGAGCTTGAACGCCGCGGCGTCCTTGTGCTGCCGCCTGCGGGTGCTGCGGCGGGTGCGCGGCACCGGCCGCAACGACTTGGCCAGCCGGTTCCACCGGCAGTCGGGGTTCCCGACCGGGTCGACCGGATCGAAGGGCTTGCCGTGGTTCGGGTTGAAGACCCCGGTCATCGCCGGATTTTCAATGAGCTGATGGAGCGGGAACATCCGCAAGGCGCGGTGTTGCCTTTCGGACGTCAGCTTGGTTATCTGATCGGCTCGGATCACGGCTGGCTTGGCGGCTGTCTGTTCGCGGCCTCGGCCCTGGTGCTGCAGCCACGCGACCGCTGGATTGGCTGGAATGCCGATGAGCGCGAGCAGCGGCTTCACCGGGTGGTCGGGCTGACACGGTTTCTTGTGCGCCCGCACGGGCAGTGCCGGAACCTGGCCTCGAAGGTGCTGAGCCTGTGTTTGCAAGCGATGGTCGGTGACTTCGAGGCGCGCTATGACATTGTGCCGCTGCTGGCCGAAACCTTTGTCGGGCCGGGCTATGACGGCGCCAGCCTGCGGGCGGCGAATTGGGTCTATGTGGGCGAGACGGCCGGTCGCGGCCGGCGCGCGGCGAAGGGCGCCAAGGTACCGGTGAAGTCGGTTTACGTGATCCCGCTGGCCCGGGACTGGCGGGCGCAACTGGGGGTTGCCGGGCGGGGACTGGCACCGCCTTTGAGACCGCCGGTGCCGCCGACCGTGCTCGGCCCTGGCGACGGGCTTGACATGGCGTGCTGGGCGGCCAATGAATTCGGCGAGGCGCCTCTCGGCAATGCGGCCCGGATCAAGCGACTGGTCCGGAGCGCGGCGATCCAGGCGACGGCGCCGATGAAGACGTTCTTTTCTGCCGCCTGCGGCGATGAAGCGGCCGTACAGGGATATTACCGGATGATCGAGCGACCGGACGAATCCGCATTTACGCCGCAAGCGATCCTGGGCGCCCACCGGGCGCGGACACGGCTTCGCATGCGCGCTCAACGGACGGCGTTATGCATCATGGACGGCAGCGACCTCAACTTTGCGACCCATCAGGCTTGTGCGGGTCTTGGCGTCATCTCGAAGAACAAGGGATCTTCGGGGACACTGGGATTGCATATGCACACGACGTTGGTGGTGAACGAGGCCGGCATTCCGCTCGGCATTCCGCGCATCGAGTTCGATGCGCCGGACGGGAAGTCGGACAAGAACAAGCCGATTGAAGAGAAGAAGACGCAGCGCTGGCTGCGGGGTTGGCGTGATATCGGTGCGCTGACGGCGGAACTCCCGGAGACGCGGGTGATCGCGGTGATGGATCGCGAGAGCGACGTCGCGGATCTGTTCTGCGCCCATCGCGACGAGGGCGGCGCCGCGCTGATCGTGCGTGCGAAGCACAACCGGGTTCTCGCGGATGGCGGCAAGCTGTTCGATACGATCCGCGCGGCGCCGCCACGGACCCATCTCGACATCAAGGTCGATCGCGCCTCTGCACGCAGGGCGGCCCGCGCTCAGAAGGCCTTCGCTGGCCGTGAGGCCCGGATGGCGCGGGTGGCGCTGCACTGGCGGGAGATTGCGCTGCCGGCGCCGAAAGCGCAACGGAAGCGCCTGGGACCCGACCCGGTCCGGCTCTCGCTGGTCCATGTCTGCGAGGAGGAGGCGCCGCTGAAAGGAGCCGAGAGGCTGGAATGGCTCCTGATCACGACCCTGCCGGTCGCGAGCAACGACCAGGCCCAGGAGATCCTTGAGCTGTATGGCCTGCGCTGGCGCATCGAGGATTATCACAGGATCCTGAAATCCGGTTGCGACGTCGAGAAGATTGCCCATACGACGGTCGAACGCATCAAGCGCGCGGTGACCATCAATGCGGTGATCGCCTGGCGACTGGCTACCCTGACGCTGATGGGCCGCGCAACCCCGGAACTCCTCGCCGAAACCATGTTCTCGAAGATCGAGATCGCCATCCTGCGCGATTTCGCCATCGAACGCCGGATCGAACCTCCACCCGGGGACGGTGCGGCGGCTCCGCCGATGTCGCTCGGAGGCGCCATCCTGCTAATCGCGAGGCTGGGAGGCTATCTCAACCGAAAGAGTGACGCGCCACCCGGCCATCAAGTCATCTGGGAAGGCTACGCGCGGCTTGCCGCCGTCGCACAGGCCATGGAAAGGGCTGTCAAGATTGGCGACAAGAACAACCTCTACAGTATCATTAGTCCAGTGAAATCGGACTAATGGGCATGTCGCGGCAGCGCACTACATGTCTTGGATCGCAACGGAGGTCGTCTCGCCCTTCCGTACCGCAGATGCGGAATTCAAAGCGATGAAGGCAGAGTTGTCCGGCCGCTCTTCGCCTGTGTCGACCCGCATCGTCCGGTGGACACCTCCAAGAACCTGGCGCATTCGTTTTCGATGCGCTTCCTTCGGAATGACCGGTTTGAGGGGGATTGCGATGAGACAGGCTGAGCTTTGCGGATTGCCTGCGCATCTTCGGAAGCTGTAATCGACGGGCGATTCGCTGGAAGGGCTGTCGCAGGTTGTCGACTTTGAGGTGTTCCGGGAGGTGCTTGCGGAAGCGCCGAACGATCCGGCCGGGTCCAAGGGCGGCCGGCCGCCTTACGATGCGGTGGCGATGTTCAAATCTCTAATCCTGGTTGCGCGGCACACGGTGCGCGACGAACGGATGGAGTTCCTGATCCGCGATCGCCTGAGCTGGCTTCGTATTCCGGGCTTCGACCTGGGCGCGCCGACGCCGGACCCGAACACCGTTTGGACGTTCCGCGAGCGTCTGATCCGGTGCGCGGTGATGGATGGACTGTTTGCCGCCATCTACCGTGAGCTTCGCCGCGCCGGCCATCCGGCGATGGGCGGTCAGATCGTCGATGCGACGCTGATATTCGCGCCGAAGCAGCGCATCCCCGATGACGAGAAGGGAGCGATCAAGGCAGGCGAGCGCGAGTCCGGGACTTGGCCCGGTTGGCCGGCCAAGGCGGCGCAGAAGGACACCGATGCACGCTGGACGGTGAAGACCGGGCAGCGCAGGAAAGCCGCCGCGGTGCACCGACGCATACCCGACATCGCGATCCCGGTGTTCGGGTACAATATCTCGTTGTGATTGACCGGGCCTACGGCTTCATCCGCGGCTCGGCGGCGACGAATGCGCCGCTCGCCGCTCGCGCCTCCCGCAGACGGTGGACCATGTTCTACTCCTTTCGCTGCGTGATGTTCAGATCGTCCCGCAGCTTCTTGGACGGCACGCTCTTGGGGTTTGTGACAAGCTGGAGCATGGCAATCGCCCGAACCTGAGAGCCAAGGTTCGATACCTCCATCATCGTGCCGTCGCGTATGCCGAAGCGATTGCGGCTTTTCTTTTCGCGGCAGGGGAAGGACATGGTCTTGGGTTTCGCTCCACTCGGGGTGTTTGTGAAGCCGTAGTACGGGCAGGCCGCACCATCCGGTCGGCGCTCTTCGGCAAGCCAGTGCTTGGCGCAGGCGTCGTCCGGTATCATCCGCACCAAATCCAGGACGTTCATGCCTTCACCGAAGCTCTTGCCAGGGCGCTTTCCTTTTCGTCGCAGCAGCACCTTCATTTTCAATACTGTCCGTTTAGTTGTTGGAAGGCACTGTTTCGTGTTTTTGCTCCTCAATGAGGATGAGCAACTACATGCAACCCACAAACGAGCAGCATCATGGCAAGAACGGCATCCGTGCTGTCCGGCGGAGTGTGTCTGACGGACTATTTGGGGGTTGGGGTGATCGCGAATGTCTTCCCGCTGGATGATGTCCGCACGGCGCTGAAAGAGACCGGGCGGGAGAGTCAGCGGATCCGGCTGATTCCGGCCGAAGTGATGGTGTATTACGTGATCTGCCTGGGTCTGTTTCGGACGGTTTTGACGGGCGAAGTATTGCGTTGCCTGGCGGAAGGGCTTCGCAGTACGGGCTTGGCATTTCCGACGATATCGATTGCCAAGAAGGCGTCGACTTCGGCGGCGCGCATCCGGCTTGGCGTTGCGCCGGCGGATCGTGGGCTGCATCGCGACGCGGCGGACCGCCGGCGCATGGTATCGCGGCCGCCGCCCGGTAGCGCTGGACGGCGCCTCGTTTGCGCTGCCGGATGAGCCGGCACGATGGGAAGATCGTTTTCACTACCGTCGCCGATCTCAGACCCCGCTCGTCGACGAGGAAGTGCGCGTACGCGCCTTCGATCCGCCCGGGCGGACTATCGACACCCGCATCCGGAGAAGCGGCGGAGATCCGGCCCTTGTCGCGCAAATAGCGCAGCAGTCGCCGCCGCGTCTCGCGGATTGCTTCGTGGTCCGCGCGTGAGCAGGAAGGCCTCTAACCGCTGCTCGTCAAGCGACTCGACGCCAAGCCCTTCCTGCTCCAGCCAAAAACTGAGTTTCCGGACAAGCCGAAGCTTGCCCACAGCTGACGGGCGCGCGTATCCCTCCGCCGCGAGCCAGGTGGCGAATCCGTCGAGATCACGGGCTAGCCCAACTTCGCGAGCGCCAGGCTAACTTGTGCAATGTAGCTGGTGAAAGTCCGGTGGAAAGAAAGGTGTAACCGACCCCTTTCGCCCCGAGTCATGGGCTGTCATTCGTGAGGATGGCGGTTAAGCGTTGACAGGGGTGCGTGCAGCCGTGGGAATTGAGCACCGACAAAGGGTTTGTCCGGGGTGCCGAGACTTTGTGAAGGGTCGAAGGCGACATCTTCTCTGCCGGTACGGGTGAGGCAGGGTGGGACCCCGCGGTGTCGAAGCCCCCAAGGGATGCACGTACGCGTTGGACAGGGACCTGGGAGGCCTCTCCACTACCCGGAACGCAGTGTTCGGGTCGCGGCGGGAAGGGCGGATGCCCGTAGCCACCGATGGACGATGGAGAGGAATCAGACTCGGTCATAGTACTGATGAAGCCGGCGAACAATGGGGCGAAGGTCCTGGCGGAGTTGGTGGAGGGAAGGACCGGGGCCAACGGGAGGCCGACGAGCCAAAGCACACGCCGGACACAGCGCTGGATAAGTGTGACCCAGGCGGCACGGAGGCCACGACGGCATGCGAGACGTCGCTTGCGCGACGAGAGTGAGCCGGACGTTTGACCGGAGGCAGGAGCCGGATGCCCTAGCGGGCACGTCCGGATCTGCGCGGGGGGAGCGGGGTAACCCGCTTCCCTACCGTGATCACTTTTTCAAATTCTTGCTGGTTTTTCAATGGGTTGGAATTTTCTTCCGCACTAGAATGGCGGGTTACGCCTCGATTCGATGGACGCTCTTCCGTGTGTGCATGTGGGTCGGCGGGACGCCGAGCTGCCGGTAGATCTCGAGATGCGCCGGCTCCGGAGTGGTCGGCCGGCGGACCCGGATTTCCGTTCCGTCGTCGGTGGGCAGCGCCACGGTGACCACCTGGTGGGTGCGGAGCGCATCGCGAACGCTGCTCCAGGAACTGTGCACGCCCTGGTCGAGCAGGGTCTTCTCGATCGCGACGAGCAACCGGTAGGCCATCACCGAGAGGAAGATGTGGGTATCGACGCGGGGTTCGATCTGATGGAACATCGGCCGCATCGCGAGGGAGGATTTCATGTTGCGAAAGGCGTTCTCCGCCCGCGCCAACAAGACATACAGGCGCCGGATTTCCTCGCCCGAGAGGTTCTGGCGGTCGGTCTTCAGCAGGTAGGCGCCGTCGACGCGCTCGGCGATGTCCCGGCGTTCGCTGCGCAGCGCGGCATGCAACTCGCCGGTGTCGGCGCGGTATTCGAGATCGTAATAGCGGGCCACCCGCGGATAGCGCTCGCGGAGGCGGCCGATGGCTTCGGCGATCTTTTCGGGTTTGACCAGGCGGCGGCTGGCGACGCGCTCCTTCTGCCGGTCGAGATCCGCCAACAGCCGCGCCTCGTGGCTCTCGCGGATGGCGCGCTCCTTCTGCCGGCGGCCTTCGCTGATACACAGCGCCACGGTTTCGGCGCCGTCGCTTGCGCGCTTGACCCAGACCCGGCCCGGCTTTTGCGACGGATTGCGCGGTGAGGGCTCCCGCAGGACCTCTTCGAAGCCCTCGAGTGCCTCGAACTCAGCCAGCCACCCGACCCGTTCGCCCTGGCGGGCGGCAACCAGGTAATGAAGGTTGCGTTCGCGGATCTGCGCAAGGTTCTTCTCCCCCGACATGCCGCGGTCCACCACCACCGTCTGTCCCTCCCGGAAGCCGCCAAGGCGGTGCTCCAGACGGTCCAGCACGTCCGGCAGGCTGGCGCTGTCCCGCAGGTTGCCGCGGAACACTTCGTGTGCCTGCGGAAAGCCGTCGTGATCGATGGCAAGCCCCACCACCACCTGCTTGCAGTCCGACCGCTTGTCGCGCGAGTAGCCGCGGGCCGCCTTCGGGTTGGCCAACGCCGCCCCTTCGAAATAACTGCTGGTCAGGTCGATCAAATACACCGCCGGATCCAGATCGAACAAGTCGCACTGCCGCCGGGTCAGCGATGCCTCGATCGCTTCCCGCTTGTCGTACAGCCGGTCGAGGTTGCGGTACAGCGCCGAAAGCGACGGCCACGCGAAATGCACCCCGAGCAGGTCGTCCATCGCCGTCCGCTGCATCCAGTCCCCCATGGCGTGCTCCGATGAGGGCGCGATCAGCCGGTTCATCACCATCGCGCAGGTCAGCTCCCGGCTGCGCGGGCGAAGTCCCGCTTCCCGCAGCACATCGTCGCAGCCCAGCCGCTCCCAAAACGCCAGCCCGACATGCAGCGGCCCCGCCTCCCGCGCCCGCAGCACCTCCACCTGCTCCGGCACAACCGAGACCGCCGCTGCCGGCGGCGCCGACAGCGGCCGCTTGCCGCGCCGGCGCCGCCGGCGCACCCGCTCGATGAGTTCCGCATCTTCGCCCTCGGGCTCGAACAGGAACCGCTTGCCTTCCAGCGCGGCCTGCAACCGGTGGGCCAGCGCCAGCCATTCGTGATGGGGACGGGGCGCCAGGTCGCCGAGGGAGCAGATGGTGCGCTGGCGCGGTCCGTCGGGGGTGTGGTAGGCCTCGACCAGGCGGTAATTGGTGTAGACGCGGTCTTTGTGGCGGCGCGTGTCCTTGCGAATATACATAGGCACGATGATATCGGCTAGTGAACTGCATGTCAAGCCCTACATCGCCCATACATTCCGCACTATTTGGGCGAATTCCGGACGTGGATCCGGCCTCGACGCCTTGTCCTGCAAGGCGTTGTGAATTTCTCCATCCTCAAAAACGGACCAAATTCGCCCGAAAATCTTGGCGAAGCGGCGAAGTCGGGATAGCGGGCCGACGCGCAACCACTGCGGGCACCTTGGAGTGGGGAAAAAGTATTCAGTCGACATCGATCTACTCCATGCTGCTGGCGACATTGCCAGCGGGAAGAGACGACCGGATAATTCCGGGAAATCAAATGCCATATCGCTCGGAGCGCCCTGAAAGCACGGTAATTCTTGCCCCGGCGAGAGATCAACCCGGAATAAAACGGATTTCGGGATAACGGATGAGGTCGGTGAATTTTTCCGCTCAGTTTCGAGTTTGACAGGCGACGATGGAAGAGCACAAGCGGGGTACGCGAGGTACGGACATACACGCGGTCAGTCCGTCGGAATCCACATGTGTGATTGACCAAGCTGCCAAGTTGCGTAGAGACGGTGAGGCTCGAATGGCCGCGCTCCGACGACGGGGTGACGTGCTCGACGAAGGGCCGGTTCGAGTCCCCGTTCGATGCGCAGGGTTGACGTCGTATCGAAGGTGCGTCGTCCGTTCGCGTCGGACTACCTTGTTCCAGCTCCGATTTCCAGTGCGCTTTGGGAAGACGCCTATTGATGCAGGTGCGAGTCCCGCGCGCCCTTGTACACAACGGGTAGGCGGGACGGGTCCGTGACCTTTCATCTCCCCACAATTGTATTCGGTAATCAACTCATCTTCGCTTCCTTGACTGCCAGCACGCCGAAGAGTGCCCATTTCAGTAGGATATATCCTTCCCAAACTTTCTTCGTTCCCGGTAGCGGTTGCTGTTTGCGCGGATGAAACCCGGCCAGCTGCGCGATGTTGATCACCAGGGTACGAATGTCTGGCGTTGCGGGGGGTGGTGCGCGGGCGTTGCGGTGGCCCTGGGCCTTCAGCAAGGCTTGCAGGACATCGATTTCGTCTTGTGTGACGACTTTGTTGGCGGGCGTGTCGGGGGCCTCGCGCGCCATCCGTTCGAGATCGAACACATGGCAAGCGGTGATCGCATCGAAAGCCAGACACTTGCGCAAATCGTCGGCGTGGTCGAGCCGGCGGTCCTCGATCCGGGTGCCGGATTTCAACACTTTGAAATACAGTTCGATGGTCCATCGCAGGACATACCAATCGATAACGGTCCACGCTGTTTGCACCCTGTCGTCGGCGGTCTCGTTCAGGCCCTCGGTGGTCAGCAACAGCCAATGCACCGGGTCTTTGCTGCCGCCGGTCTCGGTTGCCGAAACCGCGAGCATCCGGATCGGTTCCCGATCGGCAGCATCCTGCGGCGGCGCCAGCAGCACTTCCGTGGCGCGCAGGCCGATCTTTGCCGTGCGCTTCTTGCGGGCCCGTTTGCCGCCACAGGCCGGAAGCGCAAGCTGCCGGGTTGCAAGTTGCGGGGTCGCCGCGACATGGTCCCAGAGGTCCGCCTTGCCGCCCCCCTCGACAAGCACCTGGCGCTGGGCCGACCGGCTCGCGCGCACCAGCAGGGCTGCCCCGTCCGCGCGCGCCTTGCTCAGCAGGCCCCAAAAATCCCCTTCGCGATCACACACCGTGATTACCCGCGTCGCGGGACAGGCCGCGGCAAGCTCCTGTGCCCGCTCAATACCCGCAAGCCAGCGCACACTCTCCTTGTCGCCGCCCGTGGCACCGCCATCGCGGAACGTCGCGTCCAACTCGAACACCCCCAGCGGACGACCGGCCAAGGTGACCGCAAGCCCGGTATGGGCGACAACACCCGAACTGCCCTTGCCGCCGCCACCGAGACCGACAAGACCCTCCGTCGCCGTCAGCAGGTCGTAATTCACCGTGGTGGTGTCCTGGATCGCAAGAACCGTCTGCTCCAGACCGCACCGCTCCACCAGCATCGCCTTGTGGCCATCCAGAATGTGATCCATCGTGACCTTCTCGTTCGACAACAGCCGATACGCCGCCTTCTGCTCCGCCTTTTCAGGAAAGATGACCGGCAACCCCTTGCCAAGACACCTTAGCCAGGATCGGCCCATGCGAACAATCCGGTCCCGGATCCGGCCATCACTATGAGAACAGCGGCCATACTCGCGGGACGCCCAGTCCGCATCGTCCTCGACAAAGGCCGCCGGTGCCGCACCGATCACGCGTCGCGGCACCTCGCACAAGATCTCGCGCCAGCCCGCCGACAGCGGCTTCATCCACACGCTGCGCTGCTCCCCCGGTTCCTCGCATCCGGGCGGACGCCCCTTGGTCCGTTGCGGACAGCACCGCCACCGCGCCGCCCGGTAGCTGCGACCGGAATAGTTGGCGCCGATATAGGTGAACGCCAGCACCGGGCGCACCCCGTAGGCCGCCTCCCAATCCTGCGCCACCCGTTCGCCCGCCATCCGCAGAACACCCGACGCCAGGCCGTGAACCCGTACCCCGGGAAGCAAAAGAAAGCGGTGATTGCAGATCAGACGAGGCAGGTTCGCGGCGCGCGCATCCGCCGACCAGCCGATGAAGGTATCACGCGCCTGCTGATGCCAGCCGGCAGACGAAAAACCAATGCCGCCAACGCAGCCATGCTGCGCCGAACCAACCCAATACCGCATCTGCCCGCCCGGCGCCCGCGACCAGCCCTGCGGATGATGCGTCGCCATCATCGACTCCCACCGCCGCTTGTCCGCAGCATCGGCAACCGGCTCCAGCGTGATCGCCCCGAGATCCCGCAACCGACACTGCAGGGCAAGATCCGGGTAATCCGCCAACCGCTGGTTGCCGCCTGCCGCGAAATTCTCCACCCTCCGTGCCGCAGGAAGAGCCAGACCCAGCTTCGATGCAAGAACCGGCAACGCCTTGGTCGCCGCCGATACGCAGAACTGTCCGCAAACGTTCCGCCAATCCTCATGCGCGCACAACTCCCGGGCCACGGAAGTCCGCGTGCCGCTCCCGATCCGCAGCGTCTCCTTGAGCCACTCTATGGTCGTGGCGCGAAACTGGTGGAGCCCAACTTGCATGCCATCCATATAGCCGACAAACTTATCAAATACAAGTATGGGAAAATGAAAGGTCCGTGACGGTGGAGTCCACGTGCAGATGAATCACGCTACGACCCGTACCGCAATCCCCGAACCTATCGCAGGTAATCGTACCAATGAGGCCCTGAAAGCCTGCGGTGCCATCCAACGCATCACGGAGTGCCGCGTGGTCGATGTACAGCGTATCTCCATCTGCGACCGAAACCTGCTCAATGGCTGAGAGTAACAGCGTCGTGGCGTCATAGCCGTGCGCCCAGTACGGAGAAGTTGGAGGTCCTCCGGAAATGGCCTCAAACTCGGTGAGTACATCAGCAGTGCTCTTGCCTGTCGCCTGGTTCGTGTTCCTGCTATCTCCGAGATCAGGTGCCGTGAAATAGAGGCCTTCCGACTCCGGCAACGCAAGAAACTCTGCTGTCAATATGGCGGCGCCGCCAATCATCGTCACACCTTCCAAGGCGTGGAGCTGGGCCGCCTGCTGAATCAGAGACATTGCCTCCGTTGGGAAGAGCGGGACGAACACGCCATCGGGGTTGGCTTCATCGAACAGGCCGAGAACAGCGGCCATGTCAGTCTGGCCTTTTGCCACCTGAGCGACGACCGGAACCGCACCGCCATGCTCACTGAAAGCAACAGCAAAAGCATTCGCAATGGCGCTGGTATACGGGTCACCATCGTGAATTGTCACCATCGTGCGCAACCCAAGTTCATCGTAGCTGAAATGCGCGACAACGCTCGCCTCGATGAGGTCGTTGTCGGAAACACGGTAGTAACCCTTGTAGTAGTCCGGGCCGACATTTCCGGCTAGGTCGGACGTGAGCACAGGCGACGTGTTGGACGGCGATACCATCGACAGACCCGCCTCGCTGAAGACAGGTGACGCCTCAACCGCCGCACCAGAGCACAAGGTCCCTATGATGCCGACAACCTGCGTGTCTGCAACGACGGCCTCAGCCGTGGCGCGCCCACCCTCACGTGAACACATCTCGTCGAGGGTTTCGATGGAAACTTGGTGCCCGTTTACGGGGCCGAAGTCCACAATTGCTAGCTCGATGGCGGTTTGAATTGGAGGGGACACGGATGGCACGACCGAATCTGAAAGGAGCGCGCGGATTTCGATCGGCTGACCACGCTTGATCTCAACCGCACCGAGTGGCCCTGATTTGAAATCACTGCTGCAAGCGGTAATCGCGAACACCATGAAAGCGAGTACCGAGCCTTGCCCGATGAGAAACAACTTACGCATATCCAACTCCTATTGGAGGTCTTCAGGTAGGGAACGCATGATGCCGAGTGCAACATATCTCCCAAGTTCAAATTATCAGGGCTCGATCGGGGCTCGCATTGTCTTCGAGAGATTATTTTGAACCGTTTCGAGATGATGTCTCATATGTTGTTCGGCCCCGGCCGGATCTCTGCACGCGATCGCATCGACCAGAGCGCGATGCTGCTCACCATACAAGCGCCAGCGCCGCTTGGTTAACGCGGCAGTTTGCAGACGTCCCCAAATGTACAAGGATCGCGCCGAGTTGATACCTTCATAAAGCGCTATGAGCAACGAATTCTGCGTCGCTTCAGCGATTGCCAGATGCAATGTTCCGTCCCATTTGTCGTAAATCCGGCCTTCGTTTGCGGAGTCGCCCTTGCGCAAAGACCTTTCCAGCTTGTCGAGGCAGCGTTTCATGTGCGCAATGTCGTCGGTCTTGGCGCGAATCGCCGCAAGGTTTGCAATTCGCGGCTCGATCAGCAGTCGAACTTCCATGACTTCGGCCGGACTGGTGTGCTGATTTACCGGGCCAACGCCATGGACTTGGCGCAACGGCCGGTTGCCGACGAACGTGCCCTTGCCGACGTGACGCCAAACCTTGCCTTCCGCCTCGAGGATCGCCAATCCCTCGCGCAGCGCACCTCGGCTAATGCCCAAGCTTATTGACAGTTGCCGCTCGGCAGGCAAACGGCTGTTGACCGGATACTTGTCGCCCGCTAACAACTTGTTCAGTCTTTGCAACGCATGGTCTGCTCTCGGCATGATCGTTCCTTAGACCAATTTTGAATTGGTATCAATCAAGTTATGGCGCAATTTCATTCACTCTATTCGTGATATCTGGATCGATTGACCATGCGCCCTGTCGAATTTCAGAAATATGCGCCATGGATTGCCGCTTGATGGCCTATGAAACTTGTGATTTCACGTGCGGTCCATCAGAAGCTGCTGGAGCGCCTGTCCGGGAGAAGCGGCAAGATCAGGATTTCAGTTCGGGCGCACTTTTTGGAACGGACCTCACCGCAATGGGTGGCTTCGAAAAACGATCTTCAGCTGATCAGGGCGTCACTTCGTGGCGTCCCGCCATTCGTGGTGACCGGCATATGATTGTGGCTGGCCACTACTTGGCCAGCCAGGCTGGTTTCATGATTTTGGAATCCGGCGGCAACGCGGTGGATGCGGGTGTCGCGTCCGGCCTGGTTCTCGGCGTCGTTCAAAGTGACTTTGTCAATATTGCCGGCGTTGCTCCCATCATTGTTTATATGGCGGAAACCGATGAGGTGATCACGATCAGCGGCGTTGGTCCGTGGCCAATGGCCGCATCGCTTGCGCTCTTTGCCGAACGACATAACGGATCGATTCCATCCGGGCTGCTTCGCACGGTCGTTCCCGGCGCTCCAGATGCCTGGATCACGGCGCTGGAACGATACGGCACGATGCGTTTCGGTGACGTTGCCAATCAAGCCATTCGGCTGGCCCGCGATGGTTTCATCATGTATCCATTCATGGCCAACAATATCGACCTGCTTGCCGAGGACTACCGCCGATGGCCCTCGAACGCACAGATCTATCTGCCGGGGGGCAAGCCGCCTGTTGTCGGGGACCGATTTGTCCAGACGGACTTGGCGGGATCCTTGCAATATATGGTGGACCAGGAGACAGCAGCTGCGGGCGGCCGAAAGCGCGGACTCAAGGCAGCGCGCGATGCGTTTTATCGTGGTGAAATCGCGCGCACGATTGTTGAATTTCATGAACAAAACGGCGGCCTCCTGGCGATGGCCGACCTGGCCGCGTTTCGATCTGCAGTGGAACCGGCGATCAGACGAAGCTTCAGGGGGCTCGAAATCTTTTCTTGCGGGCCATGGAGCCAAGGACCGGTGTTGTTGCAGATGATCAGTCTCATCGACGACTGCGATCTGCTGAATCTCGGACACAATTCCGCAGCCTACATTCACAGGCTCACCGAGGCGACAAAACTCTCATTCGCAGATCGGGAGCGCTACTATGGTGACCCGGAATTCGTCAATGTGCCGATCGACGCGCTGCTCAGCGATCATTACGCCGCCGAAAGAAGAAAATTGATCAGTGATGCATCGGCATGGCCGGAAATGCCGCCACCGGGCGGATCCTTCGGCGGGAGAAGCGCAAAATCTCTCGGACTGACTCGCGCCGCCGGTTCAACCCCGCGGCAACTCGATACGTCGTATGTTTGCGTAATTGACCGTGATGGCAATGCGTTTTCTGCAACGCCGAGCGATATTTCCAGCGACACGCCCGTGATACCCGGTACCGGTCTTTGCCCGTCATCTCGCGGCTCTCAGTCTTGGGCGTCCGCGGACCACCCGTCTTCTATCGCCCCGGGCAAGCGGCCCCGCCTGACGCCGAATCCTGGGTTGGCGATGAACAAGCGCATGCTGATGCCCTTCGGAACACCGGGCGGTGACGTGCAATGCCAGATGATGCTGCAAACTCTCGTCAATCTGCACGTGTTCGGCATGGGGCTCCAGGAAGCCGTTGAGGCCCCGCGGTTTGCAAGCTACAGTTTTCCGGACTCCTTCGAACCGCATGCCTATTACCCTGGGCGGCTGAACCTTGAGGCCGGCATCAAGCGCAAGACGGGCGCAAAATTGTCCGGACTCGGACACGATGTTGAATGGTGGCCGTCGCGTACCTGGCGGGCGGGCGCAGTGTGCATCGCCCTGGCCGACCGGCGGAGCGGTGTACTGACAGGCGGCGCAGATCCCAGGCGACCCGGTTATGCATTGGGATGGTAAGGCGAACCGAGGCAGGCAATCGATGCGGGACTACCAGATTTTCGATGCGGGCAACGTGTTGATGCAGTGCGGGATCACTCTGCCGAACGCCAAACTCGCGTACAAGACACATGGTGCCTTGAACGCGGACAAGAGCAACGTCATTGTGTACCCAACACGTTTTTATGGCACGCATGATGACAATGCGTTCCTCATTGGTCCGGGCAAGGCGCTCGATCCCGACAAGTATTTCATCGTGGTGCCTGACCTGACCGGCAACGGCCTGTCGTCTTCTCCCAGCAATACGCCGGAACCATTCGACAGGGCACGATTTCCGGGAACAACAATTCGCGACAACGTGATGATGCAGCGGCAATTGCTGCGTGACGCATTTGGCGTCAAGCACCTTGCGCTGGTGGTCGGCTGGTCCATGGGTGCGCAGCAAGCGTTTCACTGGGCGGCCTTGTTTCCGGAAGAAGTTGAACGCATAGCGCCGATTGCCGGATCGGCGCGGACCTCTCCTCACAATCATGTTTTTCTCGAAGGCATGAAAGCGGCGCTCACGGCAGATTCCGCATGGCAGGACGGCCGGTACGACGAGCAACCAGCGACGGGCTTGCGCGCAATGGGGCGATGCTGGGCGGGATGGGCCTTGTCACAGACCTTTTACCGCGACCATCTCTATCGCAAGATGGGATTCTCGTCTGTCGAGGAATTCCTGGCTGGTTTCTGGGAGGACTTGTTTCTCAAACGCGATGCAAACAACATGCTGGCGCAGATCTGGACATGGCAGCACAGCAACATCAGCGATAACGACGCTTACGGCGGGGATTTCGAGGGAGCGCTCGGCGCGATTTCAGCCCGGGCCATCGTCATGCCGGGCGAGACGGATCTCTATTTTCCGCCTGCGGACAGCATTCTTGAAGTTGAAAATATGCCCAACGCCGAGCTCCGCGTGATTCCGTCAGTCTGGGGACACTACGCGGGAGGGGCGGCAAACCCTGATGATGTTGCGTTTGTTGATCAGGCATTGAAAGAGTTGCTTTCGCAATAGGACGCGGGATTCGCGCGTCGCAATCAGCCGAAGCTCAGTAGCCAAGCGCCTGGCCGTCCTTTCGTGGGTCTGAACCGCCAACGAGCGTTCCGAGGCCCCAGTCGATCCATATGGCCTGACCGGACCCCAACGGTTCTTCGGCGCGTTTTACCGTGTGTCCAAGTGCCGCAAGGCCGTTGGCGGTTTCCTCGGGAATGGTCCGTTCCAAATCAAGTATTCCGGCAAAATGGAAGCCGCGGCCGTTGTCGAGCGCTTCTTGCAGGTCCATCTTGTAGTCGATCACATTTGTTAGCACGTGCACCTGTCCAACTGGCTGGAACTGACCACCCATGACGCCAAACGGCATAATCGCGCGTCCGCCTTTGGTCACCATTCCGGGCAAGATGGTATGGCGCGGCCGCTTCCGTGGGGCAATGACATTCGGATGTTCCGGGTCAAGGGAAAAAGCAGCGCCACGGTTTTGCAGCAGCACGCCTGTTTCGGGTCCCACTAGTCCCGAACCGAAATTGAAGCAGATCGAATTTATGAACGACACGGCATTGCGATCCTTGTCGACGACCGCCAAGTAGATTGTT
Source organism: Rhodobacterales bacterium (assembly GCA_965219495.1). Taxonomy (GTDB): domain Bacteria; phylum Pseudomonadota; class Alphaproteobacteria; order Rhodobacterales; family CAZPXZ01; genus CAZPXZ01. Next base: position 2,505,859 of record OZ244777.1, on the reverse strand, counting down.
TCCGGATGCATCGGCGCCGTGTCAGGGACATCCGTCATTCTGGCATCGATACGAACCTTTCGGCGCAATGAGGCAATATGGTCTGGTGACAGCAGATCGTCGACCGGCACTTCGACCTGCCGCGGGTCGCTTACGGTCTGTTCCGAAATGTGAAAGGCGAGGCGCGTTGCTTCGCATTCGAGGTGCATCCGCTCGACAGAATGCGGCGCAAATCCAGAGAGTTCGTATCCCTCCAGAATTCCCAGCATCAGCAACACGGCGATGCCTTGTCCGTTTGGAGGGCACTGGTGGACATCGAATCCGCGATAGGACGACTTGATGGGATCGACATACTCGCAGGATTGGGAATCAAAATCTTCCAGCGTGTGCAGACCACCGAGAGACCGAAGGTGATCGACGAGGTCTTCCGCGACCGGCCCCCGATAGAAGCCTTCGCGGCCGTTCTCGGCGATCCGTTGGAGAGTGTCGGCCAATTCCGGTTGTCGAAAGATCTCACCGGCTACCGGAGGACGGCCATTGGGAAGGAATATCCGTGAAGCGGACGGGTCGGCCTTGAGCTTTTCGATATTCTTCGGCCAACTGCCGGCGCTTTGCGGGTGTACTACGTACCCTTCTCTTGCGCTGACGATTGCCGGCTCCAGGACTTTGGCGAGCGGCATGCTCCCGTAATCGGCGAGCAGCCGTATCCAAGCGTCAACAGCCCCGGGAACAGTGACCGCGTGCGGACTGGTCAAGCCGATATGGTCGATGCCCGAATCTGAATACGCGCCGACCGTCGCCGCTTCGGGCGAATGGCCGGAACCGTTTAGCGCAAGTATTTCATCGCTGCCGCCGATCGCGAGGAGCGCAAAACAGTCGCCGCCAAGACCGGTTGAGTGCGGTTCTACGACCGCCTGAACGGCTGAGGCCGCAATCGCGGCATCGACCGCGTTGCCGCCGCGACGCAAGATCTCGATGCCCACGAGTGTGGACGCAGTCTGGGACGTGGCGACCATGCCATTTGCGCCATGAACGGTCGACCGCCCCGGAAGCTGGAAATCTCGCACTGTCACTCCACATGAGTTCTTGGTTGGTAACCATAGTCGCGGGCCGCACCTTCCGGCGTCACAAACCCGAGTCGGAGATCACGCTCGATCAATTCGGCGTTGCGTTTTTTCGGGTCGCCGAAACCTCCGCCTCCGCATGGCCGCATCACCACTCGATCGCCTTTCTTCAACGGCACGCGGCCGACCTTGGTCGGGTAGGTGATCATCTTGCCGTCCCGGACCGTGTAAAAGACACTGGCGCCGCCGGCGCCACCGCCGGCGTAGCCCGGCGGCTCCGCGCCTGCGAACCGGCTGCCGAACATGGTGAACTCGCAATCGGCAAGCACTTCGACCTCGGTTTCGAGTCCAAGGCCGCCTCGGAATGTTCCGGGCCCACCCGAGTCAGTGGCCAGTTCTCGGCGAATGAAGCGGACCGGATAGATTTCTTCTTCCACTTCCATATTGGGGATCAGCATGTTGCTGGCCGAAAGATTGCAAGCACTCAACCCGTCTTTGTCGGGCCGGGCGCCGCCGCCGTTGGCCAAGCCGTCAAGATAGGCCTGAATGAACGGCTTGCCGGTTTCGGGATGGGTGCCGGCGATATAGACAGCCACCCACATCATCGACCAAGTGGCAAGCGCCATCTCCGGCCAGGCCTTGGAGAGTGCGCCCAATACCAGATCGTAAACCCTTCCGCCTCCTTCCGTCGTGGATGCGCCAACCGGGGCGGGATATATGGGGTTGAGGAGCGTGCCCTTCGGAACCGTGATCGAGATGGGACGAAAGAAACCCTCGTTTCGAGGAATTTTTGGGTCAAAGAAGAGGAAGAAGGCAGAATAGCTTGAAGCCAGCGTGTTCCAGTACGATGCGTTGATAAAGCCTTTCGCCTGCGGGTCCGTGCCGGTGAAATCCAGCGTGGCATCCGAGCCCTTTATCGTCAGCCTCACTTGCATCTTGAACAGCTTGTCTTCGATGCCGTCGCCGTCGAGGTAATCGACATAGGTGTGCGAGCCGTCGGGGATCCGCCGGATTTCTTCGCGTAGCAGGCGTTCGGAGGTGTCGAAGATTTCGTCAAGGATTCGTCTGAAGGTCTTGACGCCACGTTCGGCGATGATGGGGGACACGTTCCTTTGCGCAACCTTTACGCCGGCGAGCATTGCGCCCAGATCGCCCTTTTGTTGTTCCGGAAGGCGAACATTGCGCTGGAAAAGCCTGATAAAGTCGTCAAAGTACTGGCCGTTTTCACCCACCTTGGTCTGCGGGAAAACGATCCCTTCCTGAAAAACCTCGGTTGCGCCAACCACATAGGTTCCCGGTGCGCCGCCGCCCAAATCGATCTGGTGCGCGGTGGCGCCGCCGAAGCAGACCAATTCCCCCTCCGCGAAAATCGGAACGAAGACGCTGATATCCAAGGTATGTGTGCCACCGGCATAGGCATCGTTGGACAGGTAAATGTCGCCGGGTTTCATGGTGTCGAGCCCGCGATAGTTGATGATCGAGCGCAGTGCAGCCTGCATGCCGCCTTGGTGATGGGGAATAAATTGCCCCATGGCGAGCAGGCCGCCTTCCCGGTTCAAGATGGCGACGGAGAAATCGCGGCATTCCACATAAATCGAAGAATGGGCAGTGCGCAGCATGGTCGCGCCCATCTCCTCGACAATGGCTTCCAGGCGGGCGCGGACGACTTCCAAAGCGATCGGGTCGAGCCGGCCGTTCGATCTTGCGGGTGTCTTCCCATGCGTTGATTTCGACTTGGCGCTCACGGTCGCACTCCCCTTCTCGCGGCGATGAAATTTCCATACAGGTCCACCCGTAGACGCTGGTCGGGCCGTAACACGATGGTCGTTGTCTCAAGTTCGACGATCGCGGGGCCTTTGAGCTGGTTGCCGGGCCTGAGAAAATGACCGTCAATCACGCGGGTCTCTACAAACTCGCCACGTTCCGTGAAATATACTGGACGCTTGCATTTATTCGCCTTCTTCAGAATGGATGTTGTTTCCGAAACGGAGCTTTCCAGGGTTGGCTTGTTCGTTGCAAGACTGGCGACCACGCGCAGGTTTATGACTTGAATGTTCTCTTCTTCCTCCAGGTAGCCGTACGTGCGTGTGTATTCTTCGTTGAACATTGCAACGATCTTCGCCGGGGTCAAAGATCTCGGCCGGTTCGGCAAGGCGACACGGATGTCGTGCCCCTGGCCGAGGTAGCGCATGTCTGCGGAGTACTCGAACCTGAGCCTTGCCTTGCTTGTGAGACTTTCCTTGAACGCAACACTTCCCATTTGCTCCATGCTTTCAAAGATGCCGTGGAGTTCAGTTGGGTTCATGCCGGCGAGCGGCTTGTAGACCGTGGTCACGAAATCCCGCCGAAGATCGGTGCACAGGAGACCAAACGCGGAAAATGCGGCGGCTGTAGGCGGCACGATGACCCGGTCAATCTGAAGTTCCTCAATGATCGCTGTGGTGTGGCAGGCGCCGGCTCCGCCGAAAGTAAGCAGCGCAAAATCGCGCGGGTCGTTGCCCCTTTCGACCGAAACCACGCGGAGTCCGTTGAGCATGTTGGTATTGATGATGCGGAATATTCCGTCGGCTGCCTCGGTCCTGGAGATGTCGAGGCGCTGCGCCAAGCGACTGACCGCTCTTTCCGCCTCGTCCCTGTGCAACTCGATTTGCCCGCCGAGGTAATAGTGGGGATCAATGTAGCCGAGAACCACGTTGGCATCCGTGACGGTGGCTTCGGCGCCGCCCTTGCCGTAGCACGCGGGACCGGGATCCGCACCCGCGGATTCCGGCCCGACATGCACCATGCCGCCTTTATCGATCCAGGCGATCGAACCCCCTCCCGAGCCGATCGTGTGAATATCTATGAACGGTATGAGGACGTCCCAGCCTTCAAACTTGCAGTGGGTGGACGTGGCGTTGATCGGCGTGGACAAGTTCGGGGTCGCGTTGCGGATCAAGCTGATATCGCAACTGGTCCCACCCATATCGAAGGATATGACGTTCGGGTAACCGGCAATGTTTCCCAGGAACGCGCTGCCGATCACACCGCCCGCAGGGCCGGAGAGAAGCAGGTTGACGGGCTTTTCCGCCGCTTCTTGCGCATCTGTCACTCCGCCATAGGAGTGCATCACTTGCAATCTGGTGGAGGCGCCTTCTCGCTCAAGCGCGTTGTCCAGCTTCTTCAGATAGCGTTCAACCGGTGGCTGCAGATAGGCGTTGAGATGGGTCGTGGACGCTCGCTCGAAATCCCGAATTTCAGGACAGATTTCAAATGACGTGCATACCGATACGTCGGGAAGGTGCTTTGCGACCAGATCGCGTGTGCGAATCTCGTGTTCGGGATTCTTGAACGAGAACAAGTAGCAAATGCCGACCGCCTCGATCTTGCGTTTCTTGATGTGTTCAATCGCCCGCAAGACGTCGCCCTCGTCGAGGGGCGTGATAATGCGGCCACGATGATCAACCCGTTCATCGACTTCGAGCACATTGTCACGCGTGACCAGGGGAGGGGGCTCGCCGGAGCGCGTATCATACATGTCCTCGCGGTACATGCGCCGCATTACGAGAGTATCGCGGGTGCCCTTGGTGGTTACGAACGCCATGCGCGCGCCCTTGCGCTCGAGAAACGCGTTGGCCGCCACGGTGGATCCGTGAACGAGCCGTCCAAGGTTCGTGATCAGGGGTGTATCCAGGTCCAGGGTTTCCTTGGCCTTGTCGAGAACCGCAAGAACGCCTGCCTCGATTTCGGTTTTCTGCGACGGAACTTTCTCAACCGTCAACTGCCCATTGCGGTCAACCAGCAGCAGATCTGTAAAGGTGCCACCGACGTCGATTCCGACGATGTAATGCGAATGCTCAATCATGTCCGATCGCTGAAAATGTTACCTGTCCATTGGACGCAGTAATAGATGCCGCAAATGGAAATTGTCAATTCAAGTTGAAAATGTTTGGTACCAATCATGAATTGGCCCAATCTCCGAAGAAAGTCAATAGTCATGTAAACAAGCAACTAATTCGAGGATTTGACGGCATGTCGCAGCGAGGTTTAGACCAATCGCATATTGACACGTTCTGCGCGACATACAATAATCAGCAGAGAAAACGGCAAGTCTGCCGACCCATTGATGATCGTTGACATTCAGATTGCGCGTCCAGATCCTGGCAGCTGAAGATTATCGACGCGATCACGTGAAGTTCAGCCTCGCCGGTGACGCGTCATAAGGAGATGACCCATGAAAATACTTGGCAACATAGCGACAAGTGTCCCGGCCTTAGCCGCTGGCATGTTGTTCGTGATAATGGGTGGAATGGTCCCGGCCATGAGTGCGGAGAACATCAGGATCGGGGTGATGGGCCCACACTCGGGGCCAGCCGCCCGGGTGGGTCAGGATGTCCAGCAAGGAGTCAATTTTGCACTTGAAGCAGCACGGGCCGCCGGTGACTTGCCAGTCATGGTCGACGGAGAGGCGCGCGATATCGAGCTTGTCTGGGTCGACAGCGAGTCGAGCCCGGAAAAGGGCGTCCGCGCGATCCGACGCGCAATTACGGAGGACAACGTAGATCTGTTGATGTTCGGCTGGCACTCCTCAGTCGGCCTGGCGGTAATTGACGTCAGCGCGGAATACGGCACGATCCACTTCGGTTCCTTGCCTGCGACCGACGGTATTTCCAAGAAGATCCTGGAAAACGGCTATACGCACTATTTCAAGGGATGGCCGGTGATCGGCGCGATGGCGGAGCAGTACGTTGTTGCGCTGAACGACTGGAAGGCGAGCGGTCAGTGGGATCCGGCAGTCAAGAAAGCTGCAATCTTGATCGAGGACAGCGATTGGGGTCGTGGCTGGGGAAGTTCGATCAAAGCCAAACTGGTTGAGTCCGGGTGGGAAATCGTCAGTGAGGACGTCACCAAGATGGATGAGACTGCATTCGGTTCGATCATGACAAAATACAGGGCGCTTGGCGCAACATTGGTCGGGTTTACCTACAACAACCCGGCTTCGGTCTATGCCGCCGTCAAGTCGCACGCGGATGCGGGCCTGGAAGGCATGCTGTTTGCCGAAGGCTTGGGTTGGTTCACGGAATGGCACCAGGGCACTGGCGACGCCGCGAACTTCGCCGTGTCCATGGATAGCCCGCGGGCGCTGACCGGCACGCAAAATGATTGGCTTGCGCGGTTCAAGGCCAGATTCGGCCAGGATGCGTCGCCTGCCATAGGTGGACACGCATATGACTATGCGCGCATGTTGATCAACGGATTGACTGAGGCTGGTACGCTCGACCGCGAGAAACTGAGCGATGTGCTGCTCAATCTCGAATACACGGGCATCTGGCACCACTATGCATTCGCGAAAACCGCAGGCGATGACGCAATGGCGCCTTACGAGGTGAAGACCGGACCGTTCATGGAGGGCTTCTCATTCCCGATGGTTCAATACTATGATGGCAAGAGCCAGGTCATATGGCCGGCAGAATTTGCGGAAGGGGAGTTCAAGGCGCCTCCAACGCAATAGCGGGCCTGAGATCGAATTAGATCCACCGCACGGATTGTCTGCCGGTGACGAATGCCATTCTCCAGATTGAGAACATTCACAAGTCCTTCGGCGGTCTCCGTGCGGTTGATCATGTGAGCTTTGTTGCCAACAAAGGGGAACTGCTTGGATTGATCGGCCCGAACGGCGCCGGAAAGACCACAATATTCAACATGATCAGCGGCATCTATCGCACCGAAGGAGGCCGCATTCTCTTCGACGGAGTCGATATCACGAACCGTCACCCAACCCGGATCGCAAAATTGGGTGTTGCGCGGACATTTCAAGTGCCGCGGACGTTCAATAACATGACAATTGAAGAAAACCTCCGGGTATCCACCTTGCATCTCAGATTGACCGAGACCGAAATCGAAGAGCGCGTTACCCTGGGCTTGAACGAGACCGGCCTATTTGAAATGCGGCATCGAAACGCCGCCGAGCTCTCCGGGGGAGAACGGCAACTGCTGCAGTTCTTCGGGGCAATCATGACAGAGCCCAGGTTGTTGATCCTGGATGAACCGTTCGCCGGATCGAGTCCGGGTATCATCGATGTGATGATCGACAAGGCGCATGCCCTGGCAAGATCCGGCCTGACCTGCTTGGTGATTTCACATGATATCGTATCGCTGCCGAAGCTTTGCGAACGCGTGATCGTGTTGTCTGAAGGATCCGTGCTGACTCACGGCAGACTCGGCGATGTGAAGGAGGACTCCAGAGTCATCGAGGCCTATCTGGGAACATGAACACCGGCCAACCCCGTCTCCTAGTCGAAGATCTGCATTCCGGCTATGAACAAGATGTTCCGGTTGTCAAAGGCATCAGCATACGCGTAGCTGCGGGCACCGTGGTCGGGATGATCGGCGCAAATGGAGCCGGCAAGTCGTCATTTCTCAAATCCGTTCTGGGATATCTCAAGCCGCACGGTGGCAAGGTCCTGTTCGAGGGCGAGGATATTACCGGATTTCGGCCCGACGTCAGTTGCAGCCTTGGCATCGGGTATCTGATGGAGGGACACTCGGTCTTTTCCGGTTTAACGGTTGAGGAGAACCTCTTGCTCGGCATGTGGCCCTGGCGCATGGATCGCGCCCGTGTTCGCATGGCGCTGGAACGCACCTACAATCGGGCGCCATTCCTGAAAGAACGCCGCCAGACCGCTGCCGGACTTCTTTCCGGAGGGCAGCAGAGAATTCTCGAACTCGAACGCGTTTATATGACGGGGCCGTCGCTCATTCTTCTTGATGAACCATCGCTGGGCCTTGCACCGAGGCTTGCGCAAGAGACCTTTGATCGAATTGCAAGTTTCAGCAAGGAAGGCATCGCGGTGGTTCTGATCGATCAGAATGTGCGCAGGGTCCTTGAGATCGCCGATTTCGCCTATGTTCTGCAATTGGGTGAAGTCACGATTGAAGGCGCCGGCAAAACGCTCTCCGAGAATGTCGAAAGCATTGTGAAGGATTTCATCTGAAATGCATTTCGAGATCCTCTTGCATCCGGTGATTGTCGGCCAGTTCTTTGTCGATGGTCTCGGGCGCGGCGTCATGTACGGCCTCATGGGCATGGGGCTAGCGCTGATTTTCGGCATCATGGGGCTGATCAATTTCGCCCACGGTTCTTTCTTCATGATCGGCACTTACCTGATGTATTTCTTCGCCGTTCATCTCGGCGTTCCGTTTCCGATCGGCATAATTCTTGCCGCCGTTGGTTTGTTCCTGATCGGCGCCATGCTCGAACGCGGGCTCATAACGCCTCTCCGCGCGCGGCTTGGCTCGAATTGGCTGGTTGACGGATATGTCATGACCATCGGTCTGTTGATCGTGCTGGAAAATCTCGCGTTGATTGTCATGGGACCGCGGGAGCACGGAATCTCGAAACTGGTTGAGGGCCGCACGGCGATATTCGGCGTCATTGTCACGCACGAGCGCATCGTGATCTTCGCGGTCGCCATTCTGGTGGTCTTTGGGTTGGCGGCTTTCATGCGCTACACCAATACCGGGCGCGCCATTCGCGCCACCTCTGAACATCCCGATGCCGCCATGGCGATGGGGATCGATATCCGCAGGATCTATACCATCACCTTCGCACTTGGCGCGGCCTTGATCGGCGGTGTTGGCGGTCTTCTTCTCTCGACTTATCCGGCTTTTCCGACAATTGGCGGCGATGTTCTCCTCAAGTCATTCATTGTGGTCATCGTTGGCGGACTGGGAAACGTGTGGGCCGCGATGGTTGCCGGAATTCTGCTCGGGCTTGTCGAGGCCTACGCCCAGGGCGTCGCCTCGGCGGGCTGGCAGAATTCGATCATCGCCGCCATTGTTGTCGCCGTACTGGTGTTCCGTCCTGCGGGGCTGTTCAGCAAGTCCGTATCAAGGCCCTGAGGCATCGCCTCAATGAAACTTGCACCGACATGGGGCTATCTGGGGATCGGCGCAGCGCTGTTCGTGTTGCTGCTTACACCGGCACTTGCGGACAACAATTACATCACGGCGGTCTTCGTCTCGATCCTCCTGTTCTTCATTCTGGGCGCCTTGTTCGATTTCATGCTGGGCTATCTCAACATTTTCAATTTCGGCATCGGCGGTTTCATGGCGCTGGGCGCCTATACGTCAGCGTTGCTCGCGCATTATTTCGGTATCTCGCCGTGGATCGGGCTGTTGGCGGGCGGATTCTCGACACTGCTACTGGGTCTGTTCGCTGGCGTCATCACGTTGCGTTTGCGGGGCATCTACGTCGGTTTGACGACCTTGTTCTTGGCTGAATTCGTTCTGTTCGCCCTTTCCAACCTGCGCGATTACACCCGCGGCGCAGCCGGGTTGGAAGTAACGACATTTCCTGATCTCTTTGGAATCAGCTTTGATCGCAGTGAGCCGCTGGCGCTGTACTACGTCCTCGTCGTCATTTGCGCCATCATTTACGTCTCGTTGCACATCCTGGTGCGCTCGCGAATAGGTTTGGTTTTCAAAGCAATCCGCGACGACCAGCTACGGGCAAGCGTTCTAGGTTTCGATGTAGTGCGCTACAAACTTCTGAACTTTGCCATAGCGTCTTTCTTTATCGGTGTCGTGGGCGCATTCTACGGCATCTACATTGGAATCCTGGTTCCAACGCCACAGGAATTCGGCATATCGAGATCGACCGAGATCCTGACGATCGCTTATGTCGGGGGCCGTGGCACACTTTGGGGATCCCTATTGGGCGCATTCGCCCTTATCGGCCTGCAGGAGGGGTTCAGAGTCGTCGACGAATGGCGCCTCGTTCTTTATGGCGCGTTCCTGATTTTTGTGTTGATGGGATTTCCGCAAGGTCTGGCCGGAGGTCTCAAGCAGTCGGCCGCATGGTTGCAGGCGCGTATGGACAGGTCGGCCGGTTCAGCCTAGCCCTACCGTTTAGCGTTTTTTGCCTCTGAACAAAGGGAACTCTGCCGTGTATGGAACGCGGCATGATGACACAGAATCAGATACACCGCACGTTGAACGAGGCGGGCGCCCTCGACCGAATCGCTGAGATTCTATCGCAAGAAGCCTTCGATAGCCGCAGCGCGGTTGGCCGCCGCGTGTGTTCCGAGTTCGGCTTTGTGGATGGTCGCGGCGAACTGCAGTTGGCGAGTTGCCTGCAGGCGCTGCGGATGCTTGCGTCGACATCGGAGCGGATCACGCTGCCGCCGCCTCAAGGATTGCCTCCCCCCTCGGCGCCGTGCCGGCTGGAGGGTTCTGTGCCGGCCGCCGGGACTGTTCCGGAGCGGTTGGGTGGGGTGCAGGGGCTTGCAGTGGTGGCGGTGGAAGGTCGGGCGCAGCGCAGCATCTGGAACACCCTGATCGCGGACGAGCATCCGCATGGGATGACGACCTTCGCGGGCTGTCAGATGCGCTATTTGGCGGGGTCGGCTCACGGTTATCTGGGGGCGGTCGGCTTTTCGGCGTCGGCGCTTCAGTTGGCGGCGCGGGACCGGTGGATGGCATGGAGCGGCGAACAACGGAGGGCGCATTTGAACCGGGTGGTTTGCATGAGCCGGTTTCTGATCCGGCCCGGCATTGCCTGCGCCAATTTGGCCAGCCACCTGCTGGGGCGGGTGCTGCGAAGATTGCCGCTGGATTTCGAGCGCCGCTACGGCTATCGGCCGTGGCTGGTCGAGACGTTTGTCGGTCTGGAGCATGACGGCGCCAGTTTGCGGGCGGCGAATTTCCTGCGGGTCGGGGAGACCGCGGGCCGCGGCCGCCAAGACCGCGGATCGCGGCATGCGAAACCGGTCAAATCGGTTTACATGTATGCCTTGCAGCCGGACTGGCGCCGGCGGCTGCGGGTTCCGCATGTCGATGCTGCGCCGGCGCTGGAGCCGGGCGCGGGGCTGGATAGCGCGGCCTGGGCCAGGAACGAGTTTGGGGGAGCCGCCTTGGGAGACAAGAGATTATCGGCGCGTTTGATCAAGAGCGCCGGGTTGCTGGCGGCGTATCCGGGCCAGGCGATCACCGGCAACGCAAAGACCGACCGGGCGGCGGTGGATGGGTACTACCGGTTCATCGAACAGCCGGCAGGTTCGGAAGTGACGGTGGTGAACATCCTCGCGCCGCACCGCCTTCGCAGCATTCAGCGGATGCGCGCTCAGCAGACCGTGCTGTGCATTCAGGACGGCTCCGACCTCAACTTCGCCACCCGGCCGAACTGCGATGGGTTGAGCATTATCGGGCGCAACCAGACCCGCGCGAAAACACTTGGCCTGCATCTGCATGCGACCCTTGCGGTGAATGCGCAAGGACTTCCGCTGGGGGTGCTGCGCTGCAGCTTCGACGGTCCGCCGGCAACTGCGGGGGATCGCAGCGGGGACGCCGGAAAGAACGGCAAGCGCGGCGCCAGCGGCAAGATGCAGCGGTGGGTCGACGGCTTCCGCGACATTGTGGCGGCGACCCGGGATCTCACCCGGAGCACCCGCGTGATCAGTGTCATGGATCGGGAGGCGGATTTTTTTCAACTGTTCGACGAACAGCGCCGGTTGGGACGGGTCGAACTCCTGGTGCGCGCCAAGCACGACCGCCGGCTGCAAACGAAGGGACCGAAGCTGTTCGAAAAGATGGCCAAGGGAGCGCCGGACGGAGAGGTGGAGGTGGAGATCGCCGGTTTGACGGAGCGCCCGAAGGCGCGGGGCAAGAAGGCGCGCCTGGCGCGCACGAAACGCCTTGCGATTTGTGAGATCCGCTACCGGCAACTGCTTCTGCCTGCGACCTTGGCAGGCGCCGAAGCGATCCCAATGTGGGGCGTGCAGATCGTCGAAACGCAACCGCCCGCCGGCGAGGAAGCGGTGCAGTGGAGGCTGTTGACCAGCATCCCGGTCACCGACTTGGAAACCGCGGTGCAGATCGTCGAGCATTACCTGCAGCGCTGGCGCGTGGAGGACTTCTTCCGCGTCCTGAAGTCCGGCTGCCGGGTCGAGTATCTCGCGTTTCACAGCGCCGACCGGCTGCAACGCGCGATTGCCATCAACTGTGTCATCGCCTGGCGGATCCAGTTGATGACGCTCATCGGGCGGCAGGTGCCGGCATCTGGCGCCGATCTCATGTTCACGGATCAGGAGTTGGATTTTCTCCGGGACTACGCGGCGGAATACAAGCTGCCGCCGCCCGATACCCTCGGCGCGGCCGTGCGCCTGGTCGCGCTGCTCGGGGGCTATCAGAACCGGAAACACGATCCGGCGCCCGGAAATCAGATCATGTGGCGGGGGCAGGAGCGCCTGTCCATCGCCACATTGGGACACCGGATCGCAGGCAGAAGAAACTCTCGAATCGCCATTGTTTCGTAAGAGTTATAGCTAAAGGGTAGGCCTAGCCTCAATACCCAACTGATTCCAATCGTATGAGAGATTAGCGGCTTTTCCCGCCAGGGCGTCATAGCCCTGTGCATTGGGTTAAGGGAATGTGCATGTCTTTATGATCGTTTGCGTGTGAGAATCACTCTATCATAAATGACGCTTGAATGGCAATCTCCGAGAAGCGCCTCGCTTGCGCCTCGCGCGGGCGGGTTCCGGAGCGGCAATCATTCGTTGCCGACGCAGTCTTAGAGTTTGACCTAAAACTATTGAGTGGCTTCGACATGTGGTATTTTCCATACAGCATAAACACGAAATATGGAGAGCACCCATGCCTTGGAATGAAACCACTCGCGTTGAGTATAAGCGCCCCTCGTCTCGTTACGAGTCGGATTTGACGGATGCGGAATGGTCGCTGTTGGATCCCCATCTTCCGGGACCGGCTTCGACCGGCCGTCCCCGCACCACGGACCTTCGGGAAGTCTTGAACGCGATCCTGTACATGGCCAGCACAGGTTGCCAATGGCGCGCCTTCCCCAAGGATTTTCCACCGTTTACGACGGTTCAGAACTATTTCTACGGCTGGTCGAAAGGGGGACGGATGGAGGTCATTCTGCGGTCGCTTCGGCGGGCGGCGCGTCTCGATGCGGGACGCGCGGAAGAGCCGACGGCGGGTGCGATTGATCGCCAGAGCGCCAGGACCACCGAGAGCGGAGGACCGCGCGGTTCCGACGCCGGCAAGAAGGTGAAGGGCCGCAAGCGCCACCTTGTGGTGGATACGGAAGGGAACCCGCTGACGGTTCAGATTCATGCGGCGAGCATTCAGGATCGGGACGGCGCGCCTTCGTTTTTCTGCGGCGTTTGCGGTTGACATTTTGCGGTTGACTTGGAGGCGCATACATCATATAGTGGATAAAACAGGCTAACAGGCAAAAACAGATGCAAGACCCCGCCGAACGGTTCCTGTCTCCCGAGAACAGTACCCACCGCAAGTACGAGGCCCTGCGCGCCCATTTTGTCGACCGGGCGCCGCTCGCCGAAGCCGCCCGCAGGTTTGGCTACGCGGTCGGCACCTTGCGCAATCTCCGCGCCGAGTTCTGCAAGCGTCCGGAGCAGTCGTTTTTCCTGCCGGACCGCCGCGGCAAGCGCAAGCCCGCGCCGGGACCTGACCGCGACCAGCGCATTGTGGCGTTGCGCAAGGAGCAGGGCCTGTCGGCGGCGGAAATCGCCGAACGCCTTAGCGCCAGGGAGAACCTCCCGGTCAGTGCGACCACGGTGGCGCGGGTCCTGCGGCGGGCGGGTCTGCCCAAACTATGGCGGCGCGCGGACAAGTGGTGGGCGGACGCCGCCTGTCCGGAGCGGGCGGCGGTGGCCGACCGCCGTCAGCTGGACCTGGGTCCGCGCAAGCTGCGCACCGACTTCGGCGGCCTGTTCCTGTTCGCCGGCGACCTCGCGCGGCTCGGCTTCGACGGCATCCTGGCACAAAGCGGCATGCCGGGCAGTTCGAAGATCCCGGCCGGATGCGCCTTCCGGTCACTGCTGGCGCTGAAGTTGTGGGGCATCGGACGGCCGTCGCACGTCATGAGCGAAACCCTTGACGAAGGACTGGCGCTGTTCGCCGGGCTCAACGCCGTGCCCAAGCGGGCGACACTGACGGAATACTCGTGCCGCGTCGACTCCCGCGATCGCCCGGCGCTGATGGACCGCTGGCACCACGCGGTGCGCGGCCTCGGCGTCGAACTCGGCGGCGGCCAGTCCTTCGACCTCGATTTTCATACGATTCCCTACCACGGCGACGATGCGCTGATCGAGAAGCATTACCTCTCCAAGCGCAGCCGCCGGCAAAAGGGCGTTCTCGCCTTTCTCGCCCGCGACGCCGACGCCCGCCTGTTCGCCTATGCCAACGCCCAACTCCGCAAGGCCGATCACACCGACGAGATCCTGCGCTTCGTCGACCACTTGCGCGCCCGCACTGGAACCCTTCCCGCCGAACTGGTGTTCGACAGCCGCCTGACGACCTATGCCAACCTCGCCAGGCTGGAAGCAATGGGCATCGCCTTCCTGACGCTGCGCCGACGGACCCCGAAGATGGTGGCCGCGTTGCTGGCGGCGCCGCCGGAGGCATGGCGCAAGATCACGCTCACCAATGTCGGCCGCATCTACCGGACGCCGCGGATCCTGGAACAGACGGTGCGCCTCAAGGACTATCCCGCCGAACTCCGGCAGATCGCCATCATCGATCTCGGCCACGAAAAGCCGACCCTGCTGCTCACCAACCAGATGTCCGCCCCCGCCGGCCAGCTCATTGACCGCTACGCCCGCCGCATGATCATCGAGAACACCATCGCCGAAGCCATCGACTTCTTTCACATGGACGCGCTCTCGGCCGCGGTGCCCATGAAGGTCGATCTCGACCTGCAACTCACCCTGATGGCCAGCAGCCTCTATCGCATCCTCGGCAAACGCCTGGGAAACGGCTTCGAGACTCTGAAGGCGCAGTCCATCTTCCGAAAAATCGTGCGCGCCAGCGCCCGCATCGAGATCACCGAAACCGAGATTGTCGTCAGCCTTGGACGCCGGACCAACAACCCGCTGCTGCTCGCCGCCGGATACGCCGAAGACCAGCAACCCATCCCGTGGCTCGAAAACCGAACCCTTCGGCTCCGGTTCTTCTGAAACAGGGCGCGCAATGCACATTATTCACGGTGGTTGGTAATTCAGGCTAGCCGCCACCGTACATTCCGAGTGCGTTTTTCTATGGTACAGCGGCGTACCCCTGTTGATGCACCCACGCAGTGGTTTCATCCAGGGTGTGTCCAAATCTTTCCAGCAAACTGTCGATTTGTTCTTCGGTAATGATCAGCGGCGGGGCAAGGCAGATGGAATCGCCAATTGTTCGTACGATCAGCCCATGTTGAATTGCGCGTTGGCCGAAATAGGCTCCGACGGCGAGCGAGGGGTCAAATGACTCCCGAGTAGTCTTGTCCTTGACCAATTCGACGGCTGCCATCATGCCGATACCGCGCACTTCGCCAACAAGTGGATGGCCGGAATGCGTTCTCAGACCCGCCTGCAGGCGCGGGCCGGTCTTCTGGACCCGGCCGACAATGTCGCGTTCTTCGTAGATGTTGATTGCTTCGAGCGCGACCGCTGCGCAAACGGGATGCCCGGTATACGTATAGCCATGGCCGAAAATGCCCAATTTTTCGCTTTGCGTTACAAGCCCCCGATATATTTCTTCCGAAATCAGTACTGCGCCCATCGGGACGTAGGCCGATGTCAGCGCTTTCGCCATGGTCATGATATCCGGCTGAATGTTCCGGGTCTGCGCACCCCACATGTTGCCGGTGCGGCCGAATCCATTGATGACCTCGTCACACACGAACAACACGTCATACCGCTCAAGAACCGCTTGAATTTTTGCATAGTAAGTCGCAGGTGGAACCAATACGCCCCCGGCACCGAGAATCGGTTCAGCGAAAAATGCCGCGACTGTGTCCGGTCCTTCCTCCAGGATCATCTTCTCCAGATTTTCGGCCAATCGGGTGGCGAACTCCTCGTCTGATTCATCGGCTTGCGCAAATCGGTATCGATGCGGGCAGTCGGTATGGAGGATGTTGGAGATCGGAAGATCGAATTCCTGGTGATTGGCCGGCAGGCCGCATAGGCTGGCTGCTGCGATGGTGACACCATGATAGGCCTTGATACGGCTAATGATTTTCTTTTTCCGCGGGCGTCCGAGCGCGTTGTTGTAATACCAAATCAGTTTGACGGCAGTGTCGTTCGCTTCGGATCCCGAACTCGTGAAAAAGGCTTTCGACATCGGGACAGGAGCGAGAGAGATCAGTTTTTCCGCGAGGTCGACACCCACATCGTGGCCGCGGCCGAAGAACGAATAGAAAAAAGGCAATCTCGAAAGTGCTGCACTGGCCGCATCAACCAAACGCTGCTCGCTGAATCCGAGCGCCGTGCACCACAACCCTGAAAGTCCTTCGATGTATTGGTTCCCTTCGTCGTCATAGACGTAGATCCCGTCGCCATGGGTGACCACCATGGGGCCCGCCTCTTCATGCTGCTTGAGGTTGGTATAGGGATGCAAGAAATAGGAAATGTCGCGCGCTTGAACCGAATTCAGCCGATCGCTCATTTCAGTCTCCTGTAAATGCTCAGCGAGGGCGACAGCATGGGAACAACTTGAAGATGTATGGCAATCGTCCCATCCCGCCTTGAAATATGCAGTGTCAATTGGCGCTGAATGATTACGCAAACTTCGCTTTTCGGTCAAGATGTTTACGCGTTCTCGAACCGGGGGTCCAAGAGGCGGGTCCAAGAAATCTGGTCGGGTGTAGGCAGGCTCGCGTCCGGTTCAGGCAGCCGAGGAAAGCCGCGCGAATTTTCAGGACCGAAGCCGGTTTCTCGCCGGCGACCGATTGGCGCCAGCGGCATGTGCGCGCTGATACGAGGACACGGTTGTCGTGCGTCCGGCCCGAGTTTGGTTTGAATGGTTCTGAAATGAAGGACAAAGAACCGATGTTTTGCGGTTTTGCAACGAGTCGGCCAATTGCCTCAGGAAGCAAATTGTCGCTCTCCGAACTGCATACCGCGACGAAAGGCGGGCGTGTCGGACCATCCGTACTTCCGGGTGCAGGTATATTGCGTGCGTCGTTTCATCTTGGCCGATACCCATTGCTTGTCTAACGCTCTGCGACGCAACAAGTTGGTCTTGCTGAGTGACGGGACGGTGCTCTACCGCCAATAGGCTTTGGCGCCGATCCTAATCGGCCGCATCATGTGGCTGACGGAATCGCTCTTGCGAACCCAATAGACCCCCTCGGCACGCTCGCATCACTGGTTCGCCAATTGAGCCAAAGCCTCGATCTCCTTGCTTTCGCGATTCGGTGATCCGGTTTGCGCCACCGGAACATCCCCTGCGTTTCGTGGCGCCGGTACACTGTTGACACAGGTTCGGCGCATTTCGCACGAGAATTCATCGGTGGCTTCGAACTTTCTCTCGACGACGCCAAGTAGTATGCGGTGTGATGAAACCGTGCCTATGGCGTAAGAATTGAGCGAATCGCCCACGCATTCGCGATGTGCTGAAAGCCCGGTCATTGCAAGGGGTTGCAGCCCGCGCAGCGCTTGAGGGCGGCGCTCCCGACCCTTCCGATCTTTGAACCCGGAGCTGTTATCCGGTGTGTCCTGGGTGTTCTCAAACGACGGGGCACCCGCGCCGCGCCGGTCGCCACCGAAACGAATGGAAGGGATCGGAACATGACGAACAGAACGAAGATCACTGCGGCCAAGGCGCGCGCGTTCATGCCTGCGGACGGACGCGAGGCCGTGCTGTGGGACAGCATCGCGCCGGGGGTCGGGCTGCAGGTTCGCCCGAACGGGCGCAAGACGTGGGTCGTGCGGCGGCGGCGCAACGGTTCCATCATCAGGCGGACGTTCGGAACGCTGGACGCGCTGACGGTCGAGGATGCACGGCACGCGGCACGGGTGCTGATCGCCGACGCAGAAACGGGCGGCGCACCGGCGGCGGTTCCCACAGTGCAGACCTTTGCCCCGGCGTTCCTCGCCGACTGCGCCGAACGCTGAAAGCCAACGACGCGGCGGACGTATGCGGATACCGTGCGGCGCTGGATACTGCCCGCCTTCGGCAACCGCCCGGTCGATGCGACCGGCGTGAAGGACGTGCGGAGCTGGTTCGACGGCATCTTGGCAACGCACCCGGGCTCGGCGAACTGGGCGATGGCGGCGATGTCGTCCCTGATGAAGCATGCGGGAAGCTCTCGGACTGCGACCCAAGGACTCCAACCCCTGCCGGAGACCGCGGCGGCGCAAGACGGGCTTTGAGGCGCACTATCTGACCGACGATGAGTTCGCCACGCTCGGCCAGGCGCTCGACGTCGCGGAAGCGGATCACCCGGTCGCCCTTGCCGCGCTGCGCTTCCTGCTCTATACGGGTGCGCGCAAGTCCGAAGCGCTGCGGTTGCGGTTGGAGCACGTTCACGGCGACCGCGCGGTGTTGCCCGACAGCAAGACCGGCCCGCGCGCGATCTGGCTCGCATCGCACACCCGCGTTGTTGTCTTTCACTTTATTTCGGCACGTTTTTCCCAAATTATACCGTAAGCGTTTCTCGCAATGCTTCGTAACTGCCGGATGGTGGTGTCACGCGCTCGGGGCCGCGTGAACGCGCAAGGCTTCGCTACGGTGCCAGGGACAAGGACAATTGGCATCGTGCGTACGGCATTTTACAGGCGGACAGCCTACTGGAAAGACGCCCTGCCTGGAGAAGAAGCCTGATCACGCTGTCCCGGATTAATCCAACAGTTCGCGCGCGAAACAATCTGGGAAAATTCGCCCTATTTCTGCCGAAATAAAGTGAAAAACAACACGCCTTGCTGCGCTACCTCGCCGTGCCGATGGCCCTTCGGTGTTCGCGTCCCCGGACGGGGAACCTGTCGCGCTGGACAAGGCATGGAAGGCGGTGCGGCACGCTATGGGGTTGAGCAAGCTCCGCATTCACGACCTGCGTCACAATTGTGCAAGAACGTCCTTCTTCGAAGAGATTTCCAGCACCT
Organism: Rhodobacterales bacterium; assembly: GCA_965219495.1. Taxonomy (GTDB): domain Bacteria; phylum Pseudomonadota; class Alphaproteobacteria; order Rhodobacterales; family CAZPXZ01; genus CAZPXZ01. The sequence goes on along the minus strand of OZ244777.1, from coordinate 2,486,931 downwards.
CGCGACGCAATGTACCTCTATTAACACATTGTTATAACTTGATTATTTCGATCAATTCCAAACTCGGCCAGCCTCGCCTGCTCTTTGCTTGCCAATTTGCGTAAGCATTTCGCAACCGGATTTGCTCCTATCTTAGAGTTTGACCTAAAACTATTGAGTGGCTTCGACATGTGGTATTTTCCATACAGCATAAACACGAAATATGGAGAGCACCCATGCCTTGGAATGAAACCACTCGCGCTGAGTATAAGCGCCCCACGTCTCGTTACGAGTCGGATTTGACGGATGCGGAATGGTCGCTGTTGGACCCCCATCTTCCGGGACCGGCTTCGACCGGTCGTCCCCGCACCACGGACCTTCGGGAAGTCTTGAACGCGATCCTTTACATGGCCAGCACAGGTTGTCAATGGCGCGCCTTACCCAAGGATTTTCCACCGTTTACGACGGTTCAGAACTATTTCTACGGCTGGTCGAAAGGGGGACGAATGGAGGTCATTCTGGCGTCGCTTCGGCGGGCGGCGCGCCTTGATGCGGGACGCGCGGAAGAGCCGACGGCGGGTGCGATTGATCGCCAGGGCGCCAAGACCACCGAGAGCGGAGGACCGCGCGGTTACGACGCCGGCAAGAAGGTGAAGGGCCGCAAGCGCCACCTTGTGGTGGATACGGAAGGGAACCCGCTGACGGTTCAGATTCATGCGGCGAGCATTCTGGATCGGGACGGCGCGCCGGACGTGTTGGAAGAGGCGGCCGCGTGCTGCCCGACGTTGCAGGCGTTGTTCGCGGATGGCGGCTACTCGGGGCCGAAACTTGCGGCGTCCCTGTGCGACCGCGGCCTGGATCTGGATCTCATCATCGTTTCCAAGCCCCCGGGAAACAAGGGTTTTGCGGTTCTCCCCCGCCGCTGGGTGGTGGAACGGACTCTTGCCTGGCTGAACCGCTGCCGACGATTGGCCAAGGACTTCGAGGGAACCGTCGAGAGCGCCAAGGCGTGGGTTCTCTGGGCTGCGGTGCGGCTCTTGGTCCGCCGCCTCGGGCGGCGCGTAAGTGCCTGTGCAACAATGGGTTAAATGAACTTGCTAAAGTTTTGATTCAGACACTGAGTCTTTATCGTTACGGTGTTCGCTTCCAGCATCACAACCTCAAGCATGTGGAAGTCTTCGTCTGTCTCGGCCTCCAGCGAAACGGATACCGCTCGCTCGGCTTCGTCCAATATCCCCTCGAATTCAGGTGTGCGTAATAGGGTAAGACTTGTGATTTCCATCTCGCCGCAAGCGAGCGCAAAAGAGATGATTTGGTCCGTCCCGTCGTCCTCACAGGATATGAACCGAACCGATTTCATTTAACCCGCATTGCCTAGATGACCGTATAATTTGACGACACCGCACCCGAATTCTGGTATAAGAATCTGTACGTTATAGGAGGATTTGGGGTGTTGATATGGCTTACCCGATGAGTGAAAGGGAAGCAGGGGTTTTGAGGCTCGGTTTTGACCGTCGGCTGAAGCTGGAGTTCCACGGTTCCAAGGTCTCTTCCGACGCCGGGTTGTTGCCGTATCGGGAACTGGATGATGCGGTCGGACTGACCGAGATTGCCGGGGACGCACTCACGGAGACCCGTCGTGGGAAGAATGGTCGTCACGGTCTTGTCGGTCAGTTCCGCCAGTCCGTTTTCGGACGCCTTGGCGGGTATGACGACGTGAACGATGCCGACCGGCTCAGCCTCGACCCGGTCATTCGATGGATCGTCGGCGGCCATGCCGTCACCAAGCAGGCAGCCTCGACCAGTCAGATGGGGCGTTTCGAGACGGAGCTTCTGGCCACCGACGGGAACGTTGAGGCCTTGGCCGACATGAACAGGGTGTGGATCGACAAGATTCATGACCGGCATCCGCCGACGAAGATCATTCTCGACATGGATTCCAGCGTCAGCCCAACCCATGGCGAACAAGAGGGGTCGGCGTACAATGGTCACTTCGGCAGCACCTGCTACCATCCCCTTTTCCTGTTCAACCAGTTTGGTGATCTGGAACGGTGTTCCCTGCGCCCTGGCAACGTTCACAGCGCCGATGACTGGGAAGGCGTGCTGAAGCCGGTTGTCGTTCGCTACAAGGGGCGGAAGGTGCGGCTGTATTTCCGGGGTGACGCCGCCTTCGCCTCGCCGGAGATCTACGATTACCTCGAAGCCGAGGGCTTCCTGTACGCGATCCGCCTACCCAAGAATCAGAGTCTTCAGGAGAGCATTGCCCACCTGCTCACGCGACCCGTTGGCCGTCCGCCCAATCGTGTACAGCGTTACTACGCCAGCTTCAGCTATCAGGCTGGAAGCTGGGACAGGAAGCGGCGCGTGGTGGCCAAGGTGGAATGGCATCCTGGCGAACTGGTCCCCCGCGTCGGCTTTATCGTCACCAACCTGTCGCGCCCCGCCGAGCGGGTGGTGGCCTTCTACAATCAACGAGGCAAAGCGGAGCAGTACATCAAGGAAGGCACGAACGCGATCAAATGGACGCGGCTGTCGTGCCGCAAGTTCCGCGACAACAAGGTTCGGCTCCAGCTTCACGCCCTGGCTTACAATCTCGCCAACTTCATGCGGACGTTGGCCTTGCCGAAGGAAGTGGAGCATTGGTCTCTGACCACGCTACGAGAGAAGCTGGTCAAGATCGGGGCCAAAGTTGTCCACCATGGCCGGTACGTCACGTTCCAATTGGCCGAGGTGGCGGTGCCGAGGAGCTCGTTTCAGAAAATCTTGGGCCTGATTGATGATCTACGACGAAGACCCGTTCCGGCGTAGGCCGAGGAAATTGACGGCAAGGAGAAAGCGACACGGGAGGTGCGTCTGGATGCCGGAAAATATGGACAAATGGGCTTCCGGAAACAGGAAAATCCCGAAATCAGGTCATCGGGTGGCGGCGGAAATGATTCCATTCCCTCGACGGTGGCACGGTAGTGTGATTTCGGCGAACCTGGAGGCTATCTGGGGAATGTCGCTTTATAAGTGGCTGAATTCGTGCTTTCGGGCGTTGTGCTTAGGCATGCGGTTGCCACGGGGGGCAACCCGTGCACCACACCATTTCATCCCAAAGGAGTTGTTTGAACCGAGAGGAATTTTGTGTGACCACTGAAACCTCGGCGAGCCAGGGTAATCCGGTTGTGATCGAGTTCGACGCGGTTCACAAGTGGTTCGGAAACTTTCAGGCCCTCAACGATGTCACCCTGAAGGTGCGGCTGGGGGAGCGGGTCGTAGTCTGTGGACCCTCGGGATCTGGGAAATCGACCATGATCCGCTGCATCAACCGTCTGGAAAAGCACCAAGCCGGGCGCATCGTGATTGACGGGATCGAATTGAACGACGACACCAAGAATATCAAAGCGATCAGGCGTGAAATCGGCGTGGTGTTTCAGCAATTCAACTTGTTTCCACACCTGACCGTTCTCAAAAACTGTACCCTCGCCCCGATCCGGGCAAGGGGATTGTCCCATCAGGACGCCAGAGACACCGCCATGCGATTCCTGGAGCGCGTGCGGATTCCAGAGCAGGCCGACAAGTATCCGAGCCAACTCTCAGGGGGCCAGCAACAGCGGGTGGCGATTGCGCGGGCCTTATGCATGAATCCAAAGATCATGCTCTTCGACGAGCCAACCTCGGCCCTCGATCCGGAGATGATCAAGGAAGTACTTGAAGTCATGATCGATTTGGCCGACAGCGGCATGACCATGGTCTGTGTGACCCACGAAATGGGTTTTGCTCGACGAGGGGCGGACACGATGGTCTTCATGGATCACGGTGAGATTGTGGAGACCGCCGTGCCGGAAGAGTTCTTCACCGCTCCGAAGAACGAGAGAACACGCATTTTTCTCAGTCAAATTCTTCAGCATTGAAAGCGTCATGAAGGTTTCTCGTCGCATCCAGGCGCTTTGGAAGTCGCCCTATTTTTCCCTGGCTCAGTTCCTGGTGTTATCGGCCGCTCTGCTTTGGCTGACCCTCCGGGGTGCCGAGGCCATGCAGTACAATTGGCAGTGGTACCGCGTCCCTCAATTCCTGTTCAGGCAAATCGATGGCGAAATCGTGCTCGGGCCGCTCATGCGCGGCCTGCTAGTCACTCTCGATATCATGATGTGGAGTCTGATTCTCGGGCTCATTTTTGGCTTAGTGACGGCATTTATGCGACTATCCGGTTCGATTGTCGCACGCGGACTTGCACGTATTTATCTCGATGTAATCCGTAATACGCCGCTACTAGTTCAATTGTATGTGTTCTACTTTTGCCTCGCACCGGCATTTGGTCTCGACCGCTATCTGACCGGCATCGTGACCCTCGCCTTGTTCGAAGGAGCCTATGCCTCGGAGATCATTCGCGCGGGCATCCTGGCCGTGGGCAAGGGTCAGACGGAAGCAGCGATCAGCCTGGGGCTTTCGACTGCCCAGTCATACCGCTGGGTGATTCTGCCGCAGGCGGTCCGAATCATTTTGCCCCCGATGGCCAGTCAGGCAATTTCACTTGTCAAATCGTCGGCCATGCTGAGTGTCATCGCGGTGTTCGATCTTACGAATGAGGGAAGAAGTATTATCGCCGAGACTTTTATGACTTTCGAGATCTGGATGACCGTGGCGGCCATCTATTTGCTCGTGACACTATCTCTCGCGGTCTTAGCAACAATACTGGAACGTCATCTCTCGCAGTCCTAGGGTAAGAACTCATTAACCTTTGTTTGATTCAATGTCTTGAAACTTTTGATGGAGGTTTTGAGGCATGCGTGATCAATTTTGGCTTTCGGACGAGCAATGGGCGGCGATCAAGCCGCATCTTCCGTACTACGCGGCGGGCAAGCGGCGCGAGGATGACCGGCGGATCATCAGCGGCATCATTCACGTTCTCCAGTCGGGCTGCCGGTGGCGCGACTGCCCGCCGGGATACGGCCCTTCGACGACGGTTTACAATAGACCTGCTGCGAAAGTCCACATTTTGTAGGGCGCCGGGCCTCTCCACCCAATTTGCAGTGTTTCGTTAACCTTACGCGGTCACTGTGGTCCACCGAACGGCTTGGCTGATCGGGAGGTGGACGGTGAACAAGGCCCTTGGTTACGAACGCCTGCGCCGGCACGGCCGGGCGTTCAGACGCCTCACCGGTGTGACGCCGGCGGTGTTCGAGGAGATCATCGAGCGGGTGCGTCCGGCATGGCTCAAGCGCGAACGACGCAAGAAGAAATCCGGCCGTCCCCATGGCATGGGCGGCCTGGAGGAGCAGCTCATGGGCCTGCTCATCAATTACCGCTTCTACACCACGCACCTGTTCATCGGCTCCCTGTTCGGCGTCGACGATTCCACCATCTGCCGGCGCTTCGCCGTTCTCGAGCCCCTCGTCGCCGGGGCCGTCGCCCTCAAGAAGGACCGCACCCGGCGCCAGGACGATCTGGAGACCCTGCTCATCGACGCCACCGAGCAGCCCATCGAGCGCCCCCTGCGCGGGCAGCGCCGGTTCTACTCCGGCAAGAAGAAGCGCCATACCCTGAAGACCGAGGTCCAGGTCACCGAGGCAGGGCGCATCGTCGCCCTCTCGAAGCCGTTTCCCGGCGCCCTCCACGACATCGAGGTGCGCCGCCGCGGGCCGCCGCTGTCGGCATGGTCGCGCGCCTACGTGGACAGCGGATACCAGGGCTTGCAGAAACACCACGCGCAGACGGAACTGCCCTACAAGCGGCGAAAGGGTCAGCCGCTCAGCGAAGACGAGAAGGACTACAACCGCGCCCTCTCACGCATCCGGGTCAAGGTGGAGAACGTCATCCGCCGTCTCAAGGTGTTCCGCGTTCTCGGCGAACGCTACCGCAACAAGCGCCGCCGCTACGGCATCAAGGTCAACATCATCGCCGGGATCGTCAATCTGCTGATGGGGTTTTGAACCCATTCCCAACACCGGCACCCGTCCCGCGCGGACCGCATTCAAAATCAGACTTTCGCAGCAGGTCTAATCGCTATAACCGCTGGTCGCAACGCGGCCATTGGCAATACCTGTTCGCGGCTTTGACGGAGACCCTGGCCGGGACGCCGGAACAGGTTTCCATCGACACCACCCACGTCAAGGCGCATCGCTGTGCCGGCGGCGAAAAAGGGGGGCTTCTGCTCAGGCCATCGGTCGCACTAAAGGCGGACGAAACACCAAGGTCCATGCCCTGAGCGACGAACAGTGCCGGCCCCTGGCCTTCTATCTGACACCCGGGCAGACCGCCGACATCAAGGTCGCCGTCATGCTCGCCGGCCATCTGCCCAGGGCGCACTACCTGCTCGCCGACAAGGCCTATGACGCCGACCATTGGCGCGCCTGTCTGCTGCGACAGAACATCCAGCCCGTCATTCCAAACAAGACCAATCGAAAGCAGACCCACGCCTTCGACAGAAAGCGATACAAGGACCGCAATGGCATCGAACGCATGTTCGGGCGCCTCAAGGATTACCGGCGCATCGCCATGCGATACGACAAAAACGCCGACAACTTCATGGCCGCCCTATGCCTCGCCGCACTCATCTGTTATTGGATTTGAATGAGTCTGGACCCTAGCAATAATACTGGAGCGTCGATTTTGCACGTCCTAATGAAGAGGCCGTCGCCTTGGCCCTGAGCCACACCTCATCGCGGCCGTTGCGTCGGATGGCACTGGTAATGGCAAAGCGCTCCAGGCGGACTGCCCGGCGCGCATGCGAGCAACACGAAGTGCCCACTGGTCAGGCTTTCCCTTCGCAAGCAAGCCCCGGAACCGGTAGCTTGCGATCGAGCGCCCCAGTCGCGGTCGCGGGGGTGCACGACATATTTGTGAGATATGGGGTCAATTTGCGGCGGCTCGTTGTTCCCAGAAGTCGTCGAATCGGTTGGAGAGGATAGCGCATCGCAGGGCGATGATGGCGTTGGCGCCGTTGACGCTCCAGTACATTCCGGAGCGTTTGAGACGGGTTGCGACGATGTTCCTGCAACCGGCCTCGAGGACGCCGGTTGCGACGCAGAGCCCCATGGCTCGGAACATTGGATAGCGCATCCGATTACGGTTGCGGGTGATGTAGTCGAAGCACTTCCGGGCTTCCTCGCAGGTTTCGGCATGGCTGGCGAGGGCGGCGAGGAGGGTGGCGATGCGGCCTTGATCGAGTTCGTCGCGTCTTTGTTTTCCCCACTGTCGGGCGAGGTCGGTGCCGGGTCCATAGATGGCTTTGGCGACCTCGAAGAGGTGGCCTTTTGCGTGGAAGATATCGACGATCTGGACGGCATCGGGGAAGTGCTCGTCGGCGAGGTTCCAGATTCAGGCGGCGCCGTCGCCGAGAATGACGCGACGCTCGGCCTTGTCGAAGCCACGGCGTTCGGCTTCGCGGACCACGCGGCGTGCGAAGGGCGAGGGATCGGGGTCGGTGTCGCGGCTGGCGGCGGTCTCGATGGCGGCGCTGTAGGTGGTGGAGCCCGGGTCGCGCACGGCGAGGCCGGCCTTGTCGCGGGTTTCACAAGACCAGACGGTCATGATCTTGGCCTCGCGGGTTTTGGCGGAGCCGTCGGGCTGCTTGCCCTTGCGGCCCTCGCGTTCGGTCGCACGGACCGGCACGCCGGTGCCGTCGAGACCAAGATAGAGGGTGCGAGCGTTGGAGGGTTCGGGCGCGATGACGCGGCGCTCGTCCGCCGCGATCTCGCGCCCCAGCGCTTCGGCGCTGCGTTCCGCCAGCTTGGCGTCGATGTCGAGCCCGGCCAGCTCGCGCAGCAGTGTGCCGGTCTCGGCGAAGCTGACCCGGGCCGCCGTCAGGCCGGTCATGCGAAGGACCGCCGGCGACAGCGAGGTTCCCTCCAGGCCAAGCGCGCGGTCGCGCGGACTGAACCCGGCGTTGCAGTGCCCGCAGTGATACCAGGCGCGCTCCAGCGTCATCGGACCCAGCGCCGTGAGGAAGGTCTTCGTCCGCCGGCCCGTGTAGCGGGCCGTCTGCCCGCAAGCGCAGGGCAGACGGGAGCCCTGACAGTCCGAACGCTCGGCGTTGAGGCGCCGGGCGATCGCCTGTCCCACGATCCGCAACGCCGCCCGCCTGGCCTCGATCTCGACGGCTTCGAAGTCGATGCCGTCCAGCGGGCCGGCGCCGATCAGGCGTTCGACCTCGGACGCGATCTCCGCCGTGAGCACGGCCGCGAGGTTTTTTTTGGAACCTGCCCAGCCCGCCTGTCCTCATCCATCTGCGCATCGCACAACTGGCAGTTGACCTCGACCATGTCCCTGACCAAGGAACGGAACCGATGATATTCGGCGATCTGCTCCCGGACCCGCTCCACCGCGGCAACAGGAACGGTCCGGGTTTGTGTCTTGCCATCGACCTCGCGGGTCAGCGACCAGTACGGCCCATGTCCCTGCGCACCGTCCCGCGCACAGTGGCAGTTCGCCTTGCCACACTTCATGTATCGCAACGTCAGGCTGCCTTGCCGGAAGTCTCCGATGGCCGCCAGTTCCCGGCGCACCGCCTCGCGCCTTGCGTCAGGAGATACATCGTCTCCAGAGATCGGCATGGATCATTCTCCCATCTAACAGCTTATTCCGCTGAAAGATAGGGCAAGCAAACCACAACCCTCAAGCAAATCTCACAAAAATGACGTGCACCCCCGTCGCGGCACGGCATTGTTCCAGAATAGCCACTTTGCTATGGTTTGCGGTTGGGCGCGCGAGCCAACCGAAGGTATCTCGGTAACAGGAGCGGGTGCCTAGAGGGCAACCCCGATTCAACGGGGTAACGTGGGCGCGAAAGCGCATAACAGAGGGAGATTGAAATGCATCGTATCCTTGGACATTCCATTTTATCGTGCGCCATGGCTCTGTGCCTATGGGGCGGGAGCGCCTTGGCTCAGGATGCCGGCGTCGCTTCGAGCAGTGCACTTGAGCAGATCAAGAAACGCGGTACGTTGCGCGTTGGTATGGCACCAACGTTACCGCCGGCTGTTATGCGATCGAAAGACGGCAAGACAATCGGTTTTGAGGCTGACGTCGCGAACCGCTTGGCGAAAGACATGGGCGTCAAGGTCGAGTTCGTCCCGAGCGTTTGGGACGGTTTGATCCCGGGCCTTATTTCCTCCAAGTCCGATGTCATCATCAGCTGGATGACCATGACACCTGCTCGCAACCTGACCGTCAACTTCAGCGATTCGTACTCTGGGACCGGAATGTACCTCACCGGGAACAAGAAGCTCGCGGGGGGACTGAAGAGCATCGCCGAATTCAACAAGCCAAGCATCACTCTGGCGGTGATGCGTGGCTCGACGACGGCGACAGTCGCGAAAAGACTGATGCCCAACTCGACCATCCGGGAGTTCGAGGACCAGACATTGATGGTGCAGGAAGTCTTGAACGGCCAGGCCCATGGATTCCTGGCCAGCGCGCCGCGACCGCAGTTCGAGATCTTGGCCAACCCGGATAAGCTCTTCCTGCCGATGTCCGAACCCCTCGTCCGCTCGGCAGAGGGCATCGCGGTACGCAAGGGCGACCCGGACCTCCTCAATTTTCTAAACAACTGGATCTTCTTGAGGCTCCGTGACGGATGGCTCAAAGAGCGGCGCACATACTGGTTCGAGACCCGCGACTGGGCGGACATGGTCGGGCAGAAGTAAGCGAGACCGGCAACTCAGTATTTGCGTTTGCAGGAATAGATGGATGACGAGCCGGCCGGCTCGTCATCCCCGACAACGTTGTGCGAAACGTTGAGTAACACGATCCCACATGCCAATGAAATCGCCCGGCGGGCAGTTGCCGGGCGGTTTCGTCGGTTCGGCCTTGGCTGGCTCGACTTCGCGTTGCTTGCGGCGGTCGGGCTGGGTGCAGCATTCGTCGTCTACCGAATTAACACGTCGCTTGACTATCGGTGGGACTGGTCCGTAGTGGTCGATGCCATGGTCCACTACGATTCCGGGACGGAGGAATGGCGTGCCAATCTCTTGCTGCTGGGATTGTTGACAACCATACGAGCCGTTCTTTGGGGGGGCGTTTTCGCGCTCCTGATCGGTGTCACCCTGGGCTTATGCCGCGTATCCCCATTGCTGCTTCTCAGGCTTATATCCCGGACCTACATCGATGGGATACGGGGCATTCCGCCGCTGGTCATCATATTCGTTTTTTACTTTTTCATCTCCAGCCAGATCATACCGTTGCTGGGTGTCGAACAGTTCCTTAGGTCGGCTTCACCGAATACGCTCAGCGTCATCCTGGTAGCTTTCGGACCCCCCGAGCTTGTACCCGCCTTTATCTCGGCAGTATTGTGTTTGGCGTTTTTCGAGGCGGCCTACGTGGCGGAGATCGTTCGTGCCGGCATACAATCGGTGGAGCGCGGGCAATGGGAGGCGGCGGTCAGCCTTGGACTTTCACAATCGCATACCATGCGCTTCGTTATTCTCCCGCAGGCGATCCAGCGCATGATGCCACCACTTGCGGGCCAGTTCATTTCACTGATCAAGGATTCCTCGATCGCGTCTTTGATTTCCGTTCAGGAACTTGCCTTCATGGCTGCACAGGTTTCGGCGTCGACGTTCCGCATATTCGAAATCTGGATCTCGGTGGCGGGGATGTACTTTGTCATGTGTTATGTTCTGACGACGTGTTTCGGCGTTCTCGAACGTCGCATGCGTCGGGGGGTGCAATAAGGTAGGGGTCGTCTGACGATCCTCACCCATTCGGGAGAAGGGCGTCGCTACAGCCCCGGATGCGCCGTGGTCGTTGAATGGGAAACTCAGGAACGGTACCTATTGTAGCAAGGCACCCGACTTGACGCAAAATCAACCTCAATAATTCCCGCAATATTCAAGTCAGAATCTTTAAGGAACAAAACAAAGTGAATGAGATTCATGTTCTGGTCGCCACGCGGGTGACCGCCGAACAGCTGGAGCGGTTGCGGAACATCGACCCGCGCCTGGTCATCCATGGTGAGCCTGGAGGTATCGCCATCATGGATGCCGCGGAGGTCGACTATAAGGGAATTGATTATCCCGAAGAGCGCCTGGACCTCGACGTGCCCACGCTACTCGCGAAGGCCGAGGCAATCATCGCGACGCGCATTCCCGTGGCTCTGTGCGAGCAAGCGCCCAGACTTCGCTGGATTCAGTTCACCAGTGCTGGCGTCGATCAATTGTGGAAGCCATTCCTCGACAGCGGGAAAATAACGGTAACCAGCGCCAAAGGAATTCATGGGATTCCATTGTCAGAGTTCGTCCTTGGCTGCATGCTCGCCTTCGCCAAGGGATTGCCGCGGCTCATTCAACAGCAGCGGGAGCATGATTATCAGAAGTTTGTGGTTGAGGAGCTGCACGAAAAGACCGTGGTGTTGGTCGGCGTCGGCGAGATCGGGAGTGCGGTGGCACGCGTGGCCAAGCAACTCGGCATGTACGTGATCGGCTTGCGGCGTCGGGAAGGCACTGAGGGGCTTTCCGCGGATTTCGATGAGGCTTTTTCGTTCGGCAACAGGGCAAGCAACCTCGCCAAGGCTGACTTCGTCGTGGCCTCCCTGCCGGCAACTGTCAAAACGCACCATATGATCGAGGAGAATTTCTTTCGGACGATGAAGCCCTCCGCAACATTCATCAATATCGGACGCGGAACGACCGTTGATGAGGCCGCGCTCGTGCAGGCCTTGCAGGAGGGCTGGATTCAGGCGGCGGCGCTGGATGTTTACGAGCGTGAACCATTACCCAGCGACAGCCCCCTGTGGGACATGCCAAATGTGCTGGTAAGCCCGCATATTGGGGCAGAGACGACCCACTACATGGAGCGGATGACCGAAATCTTGTGTGACAACCTCAAGCGATATGCCGCGGGCCGATCCTTGCGAAACGTGGTCGACCCGGTCGAGCGGTACTGATACCAAGTATCAGTGCGCCCGACCCGTATGCCGACGCGTATGGGCAGTCGATCCACTCGGGTGCCATGTGGGCTTTTCGTGGAAGCGATGGGTCGGATCATCGCTTCTATTACATCAGCGGCTCAAGCCGAGGCGCGCCGTCATCCCATCGATCGAGATCTGAACCTTTCGGTAGACTTCCTCCTCCGAGACAATGATCGACTGACCGTGCCGCACCACGATGGCACCGTTGACGATGACGGTGTCGACGGAGCCCGTGCGCCCAAGCACAGCGATCTGAAATACGGCATCGAGGATCGGCTGCGCATCCGGAGCATTATCCTTGCGGACCACGAGATCGGCACGCTTGCCAGCCTCAATACTGCCCACATCCTGCTCGGCCCCAATGGCACGCGCGGCATTGATGGTGAGCATATCGAGAATGCTCTCGGCGGAGAGAACCGTCCCGCATTGCGCCGCCGCATGCAGGGCAAGGCAGCCGGTGTCGCCCACACTGCAATACTTCGCGGTGTCGACACCCAGGCACAGCCTGACGCCAAGGCGATGGAAATCCGGCATGCGGCCTCGAACGCCGTCCCGGGCGGCGAAGAAGAGGTAGTTCGCTGGGCACCACACCACCGATGCGCCGGACTCCGTCAAAGGCCCGATCTCGGCATCGCGAACGACGTTTAGGTGCACAAGCAGGCTCCTCGGGTCGAGGACCCCCAGATCGGCAAGGTGTACGAGATAGGGACGACCCAGCCGGGCTTCCGCCCATTCGGTCATGCCGATCACATATCCGGCATGCTGGGCGGATGTCACGCCATTCTGGTCTGCAACCTCCTTGGCGGCCCGCTGGAGCTCGTCGGACGCCGTCCCAAGGCCATACAGAGCCACGTAGCCTCTTACCAGCGCATTTTCGTTTCGGTTCCGCTTGAGTTGCAAACCGAGTTCGCGAATGCACCTGTCGAGGTCGAACGGAGCGCGGGCGACAAGTGCGGGGTTGATCAAGCTCGGCGCGCTATCCATAATATCGCGGCAATCCCAAAGGTATGGGTCCGAGATCCAGCCTCGGATGCCCATTTCCTCGGCCGCCGCGGCGACGGCGTCGGGATTGAGTGCCGTGCCCGCCTCCACAAAGCCCGTGTACCCGTGCAGCAACAGATCCAGGCTCCCCAACGAGGTGCTCGCATACTCATCCTCGTCCCGCATCTCCGCCTTCCAGGCGGCATAGTTGACGGTCGATCGAGGATTTCTCGCCAGAAGGGCGTCGATACCACGGGACGAATGCTGCCCGATATGATTGTGGCCTTCGATGAAGCCTGGATGAACGGGCGCGCCGAGCGCATCGATGATGGTTTCGGACCTGAAGGACGCGAGCACGTCCACTTCCCGTCCCACGGCGACAATCCGCGTTCCGCTGATCGCAACGGCGCCGGGGTGGTACACGGACCTTTGGTCATCGAGCGTCAGGACGTTCCCATTGCTGACAATCAGATCGCACTCGTCCGGGCCCTCTGCCGCATGTCTACTGCCAGCCATCATACCCCTCGACCAGCCGATAGAGTTCGCATGTTGTTTATCCTTCTTCTGATCGCGCGGCAATCGCGTCACGATCAGGGTAGAACGGCCGTCGCCTCGATCTCGATCAGCCAATCCGGATCGTCCAGCCCCGCGACCTGAATGACCGAGGTCGCGGGGTAGGGCTCGTCAAGGTATCGTCTGCGAACTTCCTTTACGGGCGCGAGTTGATCCCGGGTCAACAGGTAAATCCGGATTCGGGCAACGTCGCTCAAAGTCCCGCCCGCTTCTTCGACCAAGGCCTTGATGTTCTCGAAAGCCTGTACCGTCTGCTTCGTGATGCCGCCCTTGCCGACCAGCTTGCCGTCCGAGTCCTGGGCCGCCTGCCCCGTGATATGCAGGAATCTTGTCCCGGTCGTGAGGGTCGCATGCGAGAATGGCGACGTCGACTTGTACATCTGCGGTGGGCGAACTTCGGTATGGGCCATGTATGGTCTCGTTCGGAAGATTGGTTAGGCGGGAACATCACGCAAAAGCGTAGCAAGAGCCTCAATATCCTTCAGACGCTCCAGTTGTTCGATCTGATCGATGATCGCGGATGCTGTCTTCGCCGGCACGGCGAAATCCACGGTGGCTCGATATTTCTCGATGATCTCGAGTTCACTCAGCGGATTCGCGGCGGTACCCTTCGCTGCATCGATCCTTTGGCTGAATTCGGTGCCATTCAGCAGCGTAATTTCGACCACCGCCGCGCAGCGATCGGGGTAGCCCGGCTCGAGATCCGGGTCGTCGCTGACCCGCACCCTGCGCAAAAGCCGATCGACGTCCGGCAACTCGGTACGATCCGCAACGATGTCGCAAATCGAAACCTGACCCCGCACCAGGGCGACGGCGAGCACATAGGGCGCATAGCAATATCGCAAGTCCGGATCGGTGATCAAGGGTCGGGCGGATGGGGCCGTGCGCACCATGATCTCTTGGACCTCGGCCGGTTTGAAGTCACGTTCGCGCATCAGAACGAACAGCGCGTCCAGCGCCGAATGGGTGTAGCTGCACGAGGCATGAAGCTTGTGCGAGAGTTCCGCCCAGTAGTATCGCGAGCCCCAGTCTTCGAGCAGCATTTTCGGCTGACCTTCCCCGGAGAAGGCGACGAAGGCACTGTATTTGCCGTCGAACGGATTAGGCGGACCGCCAAGGCCGCAGGCGGCCAGCAGGGCCGCGTTGGTGCCATTGCGTGCACCCAATGCTGGGCTCAGGGGGCGTGCGCTCTCCGTTGAATCGGTGATCCAGGCCAGAACGCCGGAAGCCTGTTGAAATGCGAGTCCGAGCGCCGCCCTGAGCTGGGATTGCTCGAGCCCAAGAGCGTGACATCCGGCCGCGGCCGCGCCGAAAGCACCGCATACGGCCGTAGGATGAAAGCCGCGGCCGTACAGCGCCGCAGGCCCCAGCGCTGCGCTTACGCGGCAGGCGACCTCGATTCCGAGCACAAAGGCCTCAAGCAGACGACGGCCGGACGCAGCGGCCCGCTCCGATAGGGCAAGCGCAGTCGCGGCGGCAATGGCCGGCGCATGCATGGTCGTTCCGCCGTGGATCGGATCGGTGAGCCCAAAGGCCGCCATTGCCGCATTGAAGAAGGCCGCGTCGATGGAGCCGACTTGGCGGCCCTGACCGACCAGACTCGATTCGCCGCGGCCACCCGAACCGCCGACGAATTCCATCAAGCCTCGCGGCACGGGGTGGGATTGCCGTGAACCGGCCAGCGCCTCACCCAGCGTGTCCAATAGAACGAGCTTTGCCTTGCGCACGATGTGAAGGGGAACGTCGTCCAAGCGAAAGCCGGCCACGTGCTCCGCCAACTGCAACGAAAGCGTTGGCGGAACGGCTGCCTGGCCGGAGGTTGTATCGCTTCGCTTGTCCACCATCATCGAGCTCCACGTCGCGGTCGGCCCTGGCATCAAATCCCGTGCGCTAGACCCGTGATCGAGGATTGCCGTACATCGGACTACGCCGGTTTCATTCGAGGGCGCCGTCGCGACCGCCTCGGGTTCAGTCAGGATCGCTCCACCGTTGCAGAGCCTCATGGTCGATTTCCACGCCAAGGCCCGGCCCTTCCGGCGGATAGGCATAACCATTCTCGATTCGTAGCGGTCGCGCCAACAAGTCCGCCCCATGATAAAGGGTGCCGCAGGCATCCGAGTCGATGGAAAGGTTCATCATCGCCATTCCCAGATGGATAATGGCCGCCGTCCCGACGCCGAGTTCCGGCATCGACCCGATCATGCACGGTATCCCCGCGGCCTCGCACAGGGTGAACGTCCGCCAAGCGTTCAACAGACCCCCGGACTCGCTGACGTAGACGTTTACCACGTCGGCGGCGCCATGACGGATGACCTCTCTAGCGTCTTGCGGTGTCCACACGCTCTCATCCGCCATGATGCGGACCGTCACTTGGCTGCGCACATATGCCATTGCCTCCAACGCGCGTGGCGGCAGCGGCTGTTCGACGAACTCCAGCGCGTAAGGCTCGATCTTCCGTATGAAATCGATCGCCGTCTTCGGTTCGTGGAATGCCATGTTGGCGTCTACGCGGATCTTGATGTCTGGGCCCACCGCATCGCGCACGCACCGGACCGTCTCGACATCGTTGAGTAGATCACGTCCCACCTTCACCTTGAGCGTGCGAAACCCGTCCTGCACAAGGGTCCGCGCAAGCTTCGCGGCATCATCTGGCTGAGCGAAGGGGATCGAGAAGCTCAGTCCAACGCGGTCGCGGACCGCACCCCCGAGCAGATTGTAAACGGGGGTGCCGAGCGCCTTGCCCTTGATGTCCCACAAAGCCATGTCGAGGGCCGCCTTGGCGGGTTCCGCGCCGTCCAGCCGTTCGTCCATCCGCGCCACGAGCCGCGATACCTCGAAGGGATCCTCGCCGATCAATGCGGGCGCCAGCACGGCGGCTATTTCCTGCTGCATTAATCGTCCGCGGCGACTGAACACGCTCGAGGCTTCGCCAACGCCGGTTATGCCGGCGTCAGTTTCGACGAACACGATCACATATTCCGAGACCGTCAGCGTTCCCAGTGACGACTTGAAGCCGACTCCCAGTATGTCGCGGCGCGGCACGCTTACGGGTATCGTCTTGATCGAAAGGATTTTCACGAAAATCCTCCCTTCTTACCGAAGCCCGCCGCGCCGGGGCGAGTGAGTGGCAAAATTCCGTTGGGGGGGGGAAGCAAGCGGGTTGCTTTTTTGCGGGCCGCGCAAGCGCATCTGGTCACCGTCATGGCTTTGCTTAAAGGATCTCCCTCATTCCTGCTTCCAGTATTTCCGTTTCAGCTCTCGTGCCGCATAGTAGGAACGCCAATGGCGTCAAACAAGCGGCATTTTCTTAAAAATTGGCAGTATGAGGCCCAATTGATAAGATGCCGTAACATCGCTCAAGAAGAGAGGGTGATTGGTCGGCGCGATCGTCATTCGATAACGTCGAAATAATCTTGCCGCGTTCGCCTCGGCCGAACGCCGAAACGTCGGAGGACATGAACGAACGCGGCGAGCGGAATTCGTGCTCGGCAGCATCAGGAGGAGTTTACATGCCAGCGACCGAACCGGAGGAACAATGACCGAAGTCGAATGGTGGCGGCTCAAGGCAGTGGAGATCAATGCGCTCGCTGCCCGCGATGCGGTCGTAATCCTGCCCATCGGTTCCGTGGAGCAACATGGACCGCATCTGCCCACGCACGTCGATTCTCTACTGGTCGGCGAGGTGGCTCGGCGCGCGGCACAGCGCATCTGCTCGACGGTGCCGGTCGTGGTCGCCCCCACGGTGTGGACCGGCCTCGCCGAACATCACATGAGTTTGGGCGGCACGCTGTCTCTCGATTATTCAACGTTCTTCGCGCTTCTAAGCTGCCTTTGCCGTTCGCTCGTGCGCGATGGATTTTCCCGCTTGCTGCTGCTCAATGGCCACGGTGGCAATATCGCCGCGTTGACCGTGGCGGTGAACGAGCTGGCGGTTGAATTGAATGCCCCGATCGCCACAACATCCTATTGGACATTGGCGAGCAAGCAGTTCGCCGAGATCCTGGAAAAACAGACCACGGTGCGTCATGCCGGCGAGGCGGAAACCTCGATGATGCTCGCCCTTGTGCCGGACCTGGTCGACATGTCCCGTGCCGCCAACGCGGTCGGCCCCACGGAACGCGAGCTGGCCGAGGTGGCCGGGAATGATGCCGTGCATCGCTGGCGCTCTTTCAAATCGCGCACCCATCACGGCGCGATCGGCGATCCCCGCGCTGCCAGCGCCGAGAAAGGGGAGCGCCTTCTGGAGGCCGCCGCGGACACTGTTGCGCAGCTAGTTGGCAATCAGGAGTTCTGGACCCTTCCCGCCTGAACGCCGCATGGCGGCACAATCGGAAGGTGGTCATCGGGCAAGCCGGAGAGAGCGGAAGGGCGCTGTCATCTATGGACGCTACCCGATTGCACGCCCCTGCAAGCACTTTTCAAGGTGTCAATGGCGGAGCAAAAAGGGACCACCGTGGCGGCGTAAAAAGGGACCGCTTGGCGGCTGCGAGCTTGTCCCCGTAGTCCACGGGCGGGCCCCGCGCGCGACGCGGCGTGCCCTCGACAGGCTTGACGCGGCGGCGCGCGGGGGAGGGACCTGTGGGCCCACGGGGTCAAGCGTGGGCTGGGTGGTCGGTTCAGTTGGCAGTCGGGGTTTGACGCCTGCGGCTCTGGTTGAGCCGATAGCTGTCGCCGTTCATCTCAAGGATGTGGACGTGGTGGGTGAGGCGGTCGAGGAGTGCACCGGTGAGCCGCTCGGAACCGAACACCTCGGTCCATTCGTCGAAGGGCAGATTGGTGGTGACCAGGGTCGCGCCGCGCTCGTAGCGTTGGCTGAACACCTCGAACAACAGCTCGGCGCCGGTCTTGGACAGCGGCACGAAGCCGAACTCGTCGACGATCAGAAGCTTATAGGTGGCGAGCTTGGCGAGCGCCAGCGCGACGCCGTTCTCATGGCTCCAGGTTTGACTGAGCAGCTGGTCGAGCGCGGTCCACGGTTCGGCTCGCTCGGGCCCGCCCTCGATGACGATATGCTCGATCAGCCAGCTCTCCAGGCCCCGGCCCCAGGCCCAGACGTCGACCTCGATGCGGTCTTTTTGAACGTCGGCACCAGCGGTGAGAAACAGCCCTCCCTTCAGCACCGTGCCCGGCGCCCAGCGCTCACGGCGGTCGTAAAGCACCTGCCAGTCCGGCGCCTCGCCAGTCTCGACCCAGGTCTCGCCAAGCACGGTGTTACGGAACGCCTGTTCCGCCTCATCCGAGCCCTTTGCGGCCTCCTTGTCCCGCGCGATGTCGGCCCAACTCTTCCACCCCGGCGGCGAATAAAGCGCGGACAAGTGAAAGCCGATGGTGGCGGGATCGTCAGCCTCCGCCGTCGCTCGCCAAACGCCGGCCGCCAGCATCGCCGTCTTGTGATGCTCGGCGATCGGTTCGTCGCAGCTCTTACAATGATAGACTGCGGTCTCGGGCTTACCCTTCTTCCAACGGAGCCGCTCGAACTCGAGCCATTGCCGATGCCCGCAATGGGGACACGGCACGAAGTACCGCCGTTGGTCGGAGGCCTCGTACTCGCGCTCGATGCGCGAAAACCCCTTGACCGTCGGCGTCGAGATCAGCAGCACCTTCCGGCGATGGGCGAAGGTGAGCGAACGGGCTTCCGCCAGCGTTACCGGATCGCCTTCCTCGTCGGCCGAGGCCGGATAGGCGTCGACCTCGTCGAGCAAGATGTAGCGCGCCGGGATCGAGCGCAGCCCCACCGCCGAGTTGGCGCCGGTCATGATCAGGATGCCGCCCGGAAACTTCTTCGACAGCATGGTGTTGCCGGAGTCCCGTGAGCGCGCCGGCCGCACCCGCTCGCGGAGTGCCGCGCTCTCATCGATCAGCGGATCGATGCGCTGGCGCGAGTTCCGTTTGGCGAGCTCCACCGTCGGCTGGACCGCCAGCATCGGCCCCGGCGCCTGGTGGATCACGTAGCCGATCCAGTTGTTCCCTCCTTCCGTGGCACCCACCTGCGCCGCCTTCATAAACACCACCCGCCGGCAGGGATCGGCGGGCGAGAGCGCGTCCAGAATGTCCCGCATGTAGGGCGTCCGGGCGATCCGGTAGCGGCCCGGCTCGGCCGAGGCCCGCGAGGTCAGCACACGGTGTTGCTGCGCCCATTCCGAGACCGTGAGCAGCGGGTCCGGAGTCAGCCCGTCGCGCCAGGCCTGGGCGATGTCCCATAAGCAGTCGGCGGTTCGGTCTTGGCACGGAAGGTCGACAGTACCTCTGTCGGCAAAGCGGGCGGCGCCCAGACATGCACGGCTTGTGCCGCCAACGACGAGGTACGGTATCCGGCAAGAATCATCCTCATAGACGACAATGTCAGCGAAATCCGAAGGGGTTCGGCGTGGAACCACCATTTCAAGCTTCACCCGGTTGGCGGGGTAGCCCTTTTCGACAATTAACCACGCTACCGTTGTCGCCCTCACCCACTCCTCGGGATCGTCCCAGTTGTAGGTTTGTTCTTTTGAAAGAGCGTATCTCACCCTTCGCTGGTTGATAGCGATGATGTCGCGCCTAATGGCATCTTTAACCGCTGGTTGGGCTAAGGCATCGCCAGGGGATCGAATCGGAAAGTCTGGCATTCAGGATCTTCCACTGGCAGGCGACGGCTTTCCGTATACCAGAATCTTAGCCGGAAGGGACATGTAGGCCAACAGACCTACATGATATCGGCCGCGATGCTGTCGGCGACCCGCGCCGCCGACTCGTGCATGGAGTCCCGTGCCAGATGCGCATACCGAGCCGTGGTTTCGACCTGCGCATGGCCGAGCAGCTTCCCGATCGCGGGAAGGCTCTCCCCCAGCGCCAGCGCGCGCGAGGCGAACGAATGCCGGCAGTCATGGAGACGTACATCTTCGAGCCTCGCGCGCTTGCGGACGATGTACCAGGGATGGTCGACATTGCGCATGCGCTCGCCCTTGACCCGGCCCTGTATCACCCAGGGGTTGCCCTCGACACGCGGAATGCCCGCCAGCACCCGCGCGGCCTCCGGCGACAGCGAAACGGTCCGCGCGCCGGTCTTGCTATCGCCCAGATGCAACTCGTTCGCTTCCAGGGCCACGTCCTTCCAGCGCAGCGTCAGGATTTCGTTCTTCCGGCACCCGGTCAGCATCAGGAACCGGATCGCCGCCGCGGCATGCACCGAGATCGTGCCGCTCTCCTCCGCCTCGCTCAGCACGCGACCCAGGCGACGGAACTCCCCGGCGGTCAGGAACCGCTCGCGCGGCCGCTCCCGGTACTTGACTTGGTGCCGGCACGGGTTGCCTCCCTCGGGCAAGAGCCCCCAGGACTCGGCCATGTTGAACATCCGCGACAGCAGGTCCACCACCCGGTTCGCCATCACCGACGTATCCCGCAGCCTGTAGTGCAGATCGCGGACGTCCGCCCGCCGCACCCGACCGATCGGCAGTTTCCCCAGAGCCGGCACGATGTGCTTCTCCGCCCTCCGGCGGTACGCCGCCACGGTATTCGGCTTGCAGCGCAGCTCCGCGTATTCCTCCAGATACCGCGCGGCAAGCTCGGCGACCGTCGGTTCATCCGCGCGCTTCGCCGCCAGAGGTTCCGGGACCGGCTCCTCGCCGGCCTTGATCCGCGCGATGATCAGCGCCGCGCGCCGCCGAGCCTCTTCGGGCGTGATCACGCCGTGCCGGCCGACCGTCATCCGCTTCGCCGAGCCCCGGGCGCGTCTGTACCACGTAATACTTCGCGCCGGACGGATAGACCCGAACGCCAAAGCCCGGTAGCTCGCTGTCCCAGTACACCGTATCCTTCCCGGCCTTCAGCGCCTCGACCGTGCGCCGCGATATCGTCCTCGTCCGAAGCTTGGCCATCCCGTTCTCCCGGCTTGCCTCCTGTCCCGCCGCGCCTCAGGCGGCGTCCGCGTCCGGCTCGAAAATGTCGGCGCCGATGCTGCCGCCGACCTTCGCGGCGGACGCCTTCTCCGTGTCGCGCGCCAGATGGGCATAGCGCGCAGCGGTCGCGACCTGCCCGTGGCCCATCAGCTTCCCGATCAACACCGGATCGACCCGCCGTGCGGCAAACCACCAGGACGAATGCGGCCAGAATCAGCGTCCCACTCGATGCCGACGCCCGTTGTCGGCGGCACCGACCGCGACCGCGCTTCGGTCTCGCCCGGACCGAGCCCGGTCACGAAGGCAGCGGTTCGCCGGATTCGCTCTTCAGGATATCGGCGGCGATGCTCTCCGCAATCCGCGCCGCCGATTCCTGCACCGAATCGCGCGCCAGGTGCGCGTAACGCGCCGTCGTCTCGACCTGCGTGTGACCGAGCATCCGGCCGATCATCGGCAAGCTCTCCCCAAGCGCCAGGGCCCGGCTGGCCCAGCTATGGCGAAGGTCATGCAGCCGCACGTCCCCGAGCCCCGCGCGCTCGCGGATGACGTCCCAGGGGTCGTTCAGATTGCGCATGCGCCTCCCCTTGATCCTGCCCGGAATGACGTGCGGGTTGCCCGCGACGCGCGGGATCCCCGCCAGCACCGCCGCAGCCTCCGGCGACAGCGAGACCGTCCGCGCTCCGGTCTTCGAGTCCCGCAGCCGCAGCTCCTTCGCCTCCAGATCGACCTTGTCCCAGCGCAGCGCCAGGATCTCGTTGCGCCGGCAGCCGGTCAGCATCAGCAGCCGGATCGCCGCCACCGCGTGCACCGACACTCCCTTGCAGGTCTCCGCCTCGGTCAGCACCCGCCCCAGGTGCCGGAACTCCTCATCCGTGAGGAACCGCTCGCGCTTGCGCTCCCGGTTCTTGACCGTGAACCGGCACGGGTTGCTCCCTTCCGGAACCAGGCCCCGGTCCTCGGCCACGTTGTAGATGCGCGACAGCGTGTCGACCGCCTGGTTCGCCATCACCGGCGTCCGGCACAGCGCATGGTGCAGCTCCGTCACCCGCGCCTGGCCGACCGCGAGCGCCGGACGCCTGCCGAGCGCCGGCAGGATGTGCTTGTCGACGATCAGGCGATACATCGCCGCCGTCTTCGGCTTGCACCGCGCCGCCACGTGCTCGTCCAGGTACACCGCCGCGAGATCGCCGACCGTCGGCCCGTCCGCGAGCCTCGCCGCCAGCGGCTCCGGCACCGGCTCCTCGCCCGCCTTGATTCGCGAGATAATGAGCGCCGCCCGCCTGCGCGCCTCCTCCGCCGTCAGCACTCCGTGGCGTCCGATCGTCACCCGCTTCGCCGCCTTGCCCCCGGCGCGGGTCTGCACCACGTAGTACTTGCTCCCCGACGGATAGACCCGCACCCCGAACCCCGAAAGCTCCGAATCCCAGAACACGGTGTCCTTCTCCACCTTCAGCGCCTCGACAGTGCGCCGCGAGATGGTCGTCCTCTGAAGTTTCGCCATCTTTCTCTCCTCCCGTCCCCGCCGCCTCAGCCGGCCCCATCCGGCGCCAGGATGTCGGCGCCGAAGCTGCCGCCCACCTTCGCCGCCGACGCCTTCTCCGTCTCCCGCGCGAGATGCGCGTAG
This sequence comes from Rhodobacterales bacterium, assembly GCA_965219495.1. Classification (GTDB taxonomy): domain Bacteria; phylum Pseudomonadota; class Alphaproteobacteria; order Rhodobacterales; family CAZPXZ01; genus CAZPXZ01. Next base: position 2,464,010 of record OZ244777.1, on the reverse strand, counting down.
CGCGCCGTCGTCGTCACCTTGCGATGGCCCAGGAGCTTCCCGATCATCGGCAGCCCCTCGCCGAGCGCCAGCGCCCGAGAAGCGTACGAATGCCGGCAGTCATGAATGCGCACGTCATCGAGCTTCGCGCGCACCCGAATGCGCTGCCACGCCTCGTCGAGGTTCGACAGGTGCGCCCCCGGTTTCTGTCCGGCGATCACCCAGGGGGTGCCCTCGATGCGGGCGATGCCGGCGAGCACCGCCTCCACCGGCGGCGTCAGCGGCACCCGCCGCGCGCCCGTCTTCGAGTCCCTGAGCCGCAGCTCCCCCGCCGTGCGGTCGATGTCGTCCCACCGCAGCGTCACGATCTCGTTTTTCCGGCACCCGGTCAGCAGCAGGAGCCGCATTGCCGCCACCGCCGAGGGCATGACCGAACCGTCGGCCTCCGCCTCGTCGAGCACCCGGCCAAGCCGCCGGGACTCCTCCGCGTCGAGGAACCGCTCACGGCGATGCTCCTTGTAGCGGCGCACCGACCGGCACGGGTTGCGCCGGGGCGGCGCGAGCCCCCACGCCTCGGCCAGCGCGGACATTTTCGCGAGCACGCTCACCGTCTGGTTCGCCTGATACGGCTTGTCGCGCATCTTGTCGTGGAGCGCCGCGACATGGGCGCGCTCCACCTTCCCGAGGGGAAGGTGGCCAAGCTCGGGCACGATGTAGAGATTGACGACCCGCCCGAAGGTCTCGACCGTCCCCGGCCGGCAGTTCACCTTGACATGAGCGCGCATGTAGCGCTCGGCCAGGCCGGCCACGGTGAGCTCCGGCTCCGGCGGCGCCGGGTCTTTCCCGTGCTTGATACGGTCGATGAGAACCGCGGCCCGGCGTCTCGCCTCCGCGACGGCGACCTCGCCGGCCGGCCCGATCGTGGCGCGCTTCGGTCCGCCCGGCCCGCGCGCCTGCACGCAGTAGACCTTGCGCCCGGTGCGGTAGACACGCACGCCGAATCCCGGGAGATCGCGGTCCCAGAAGACGCCGTCCCGGCCTTCGACCGAGAGCGCCTCCACGGTGCGGCTGGTAAGCTTCAGTGCATCCTTCCCGGCCATGAGTCACCTCCAACCAGCGCGCTTCCTGCGAAACCGTTCGGTCAAAGGGTGACGATGATGAGGACGACGATGCTAAATCCGCGTTCTGCCGTGCTTCGGCCGGCTTCGCTCTGCGCCATCGTCCCCTCCCTCACCGCGTGACCGAACAAAAACTCCTTCTGCCGTTCGCATCGTGGGATACGTAATCGAATCGCAACCGACTGCTTGCGCTTCAGGCCGCATTCAAGCGCATCGCAGAGGCGCATGCAAGGGGGACGGCGCTGGCAGGAACTCAGGTTAAGGCAACAATACCATGCAGTTACTACATTCCGCGCTCTTGTTCGCCCGCATGCCGAGTTGAGCGGATATTTAGATAATCTATGTCATTCGTATGCCAGTGGCGGCCTTCTGGTCGGTGAAGGGCTTACAATGATCGGGAAATTGCTTGGTCACAACAAGGTGGAGACAACCGCGAGATACGCGCACTTGGCGAACGATCCGCTGAAAGCCGCCGCCAACCGGATCGCGAGCCGCATTGCCGAAATCTCGGGTTGAATGGGAATACCGACGCTGGAAGAGAGGGTTTGGGACCTGTCCGGCACGGATCGAGGACGGCCCGAGGATCGTTGCAGCGGCAATGCGTCGACTTCCTCGCAATAGCTTGAGCGCTGCGACGGCGACGAAATACTGTCGATGGACGCTGCCACCCGGGGCGTCCCTCCATATATGCAGTGGGGTGGCATTTGTGTTACTTGTTGCGTTTGCGGCGTTTGCTTCCTATGTTGTCGGTGCATGACGGAGACGCGGAGATGGACGAACAGATCGCAACGACCACGGAATGTGCTATTCCGAGCGACCGGGACGCGGCGCTCGCGGATCATGCGTGGAAGACGCTGCAAGCGTTGATCGAAGGGACCGACCCTGTGCCCGCGCGGTTCGGCGCCGTTACCGAAACCGTGCGGATCCCTTCGGCGGCATATCGGCTGCTCAAGGAGATTCTCGACCAGATGGCGCACGGCAACGGCGTGGCGCTGACTACGCTGCACGCCGAGCTGACGACGCGGCAGGCCGCCGAGTTGTTGCAGGTCTCGCGGACGCATCTGGTGCAGCTGCTCGACAATGGGCGGATCGCCTGCCGGAAGGTGGGCGCGCACCGCCGCGTCCGCGCCGAGGATGTCCTCGCGTACCGGCGCGAGACGGAATCCCGCCGCCGCGGGGCACTGGATGAGCTGACAGCCCGCGACCAGGAACTCGGCCTGCAATAGGCGATGGTCCGGCTGACGGCGCTGCTGGACGCCAACGTCCTCTATCCGGCCGGCCTCCGGGATGTTCTTCTGCGTTTGGCCGACCGGTACTTGTATGTTCCGCTGTGGAGCGCCGACATCCATGCTGAGTGGGTGCGGAGCCTTCTGGCCGACCGTCCCGACATTGACGCCAGCGTGCTGGAGCGAACCCGCGCGGTCATGGACGGGCATTTTCCCGATGCCGTCGTGACGGGATACGAGGCGATCGCCGCCAAGGTCGACCTGCCGGATCCCGGCGACCGCCATGTGCTGGCGGCGGCAATTCGAGGGCGGGCGGACGTTATCATCACCGGGAACCTGCGGGACTTTCCGCCAGACCGTCTGGCGCCCTACGCTCTTGAGGCGCAGCATCCGGACTCCTTCGTCGCCGGCCTGATCGAGGCCGACCCGGACGCGGTAGTTGCGGCCGTGCGCAGCCACAGGGCGGCGCTACGCAATCCGCTGCGTACGGCGGGCGATCATCTGGCCGCGCTCGAGCGTCTCGGCCTGGTCCGCACGGCGTTGCTGCTGCGGCCGCACGAAGCTGCTATTTGACCGATGTGGCGCCCATAGCCCGCCTGGAAGAGGCGTTGGGCGAAGCCGTGCGGCATCGCAGGCACGTAATCCCGGGACGGTAACGGATGACGCGCATGGATAACGCCAAGCGCAAGGAGCTGGTGGTCGCTACGAAGGAAGCCGCGAAGTTTCGGAGATTGCCCGCAAGTCCCGATTGCCCATGTATTCGATGCGATCTCTTGCGCCGGCATGAATCTGCAGGTCCTCTGATGAGGTCCTTCCGGCAACGTGCAGACGGCCGGAACATCTTTGGCAAGCTCTGTCGAGAATTGTTCCGGCCGCGATTTTGGAACTGTAGCGGAGAAGCGGTGTGAGTCTGGACGATTTGGCCGACGAAGCCGTCGCGGAGGCAGTGCCTCTGATTTTGGAGGATATCCGGACGGCAAGGGTGCAACTCGGGATTTCGTTGGCCCAGGCTGCCAAACGCGTGGGGCTTGGCAGGGCCCGCTACCGTGACCTGGAGGATGGGCGCATACCGGGAAGCCAGGACAATATGCTCTCAATGATTTCAGTTGCCGTTCGCTTGGGCCTGAAGTCGGTGCGTATTTCCTATTCGGATGAAGTCCGGAAGTATCTGAGGATGGACCTGTCGACGAGTTCGCTGACGTTCTTTGTCGACAATCTGGAGATCGATATCGAACAGTTGAAGGAACTGCAATACTTCGTACGGTCGTATTCCGCGTTTGCCCTGGTCAGGCAAATCGGTTTGCGCTCGGTTCTTGATTCCGGCAAAGCCGTGGACAAGCAGATCGTCGAACTATGGGTGGCTGCGGTACTCACCCTGTTTCTCGATCCCGAGCTGGACCGATATGTGAGACTGGTGAAGGACGATCCTCCGGATACGGAGGTTCTGACGGTCGACCCGAAGACTGGCGCGCTCGATACGATCAGGGTCGAGGTAACGCGGCACGGGAAGCATTCGCGGAGCCTGTTCGATGTAATCGGCAAGAAGCTTGGGAAGAGATATCCGGATGGGACGGTGCTCGTCGTGCTCGTGGAGCAGCCGGAAAGGTTTTCGGTGGCTGACCTGTACGCGTTTCTCCAGAGGCACAACCGACGCGGCCAGGAGATCCTCGTTATCGGCGCAGGTGCGGAGCCGGACAGTTTCAAGGTGGTCCCGTGCAGCGAATTTAACTCTGCCACGCAAGGTGAAACAGCCTGGATTGAAGGGATGGTGGATGAAAAGGCCGCCGGCAAGGGTCACAGAGGGTATGTCGGCGTCTCGTTCGAACCGCGTGGCGGCGGCAGATTGCGGCGAGCGTTTCCGCAGTATCCAATCTACGTGAAGAAAATTACTTTGAGCCGCTGAACAAGACGAATGCCCGACTGAGCCTTGCCGTCTGGCCCGGCGGGGAGGGTTGATTCGAAAATCGTCAACGGTCCGGGTGAAAGGACTTATCCGTTATCGTGGTCGCCTGGCGTCGGTTTCGAGCGTGCCACCGGTTCGGTCGGGCATTCGAAGACCAGACGCTTCCAATCGGAGAATCGGCCGTGCTGCAACAGTTCCGAGAGGGTACTGCACGCGAGGTCTTGCCCGTCAACGCATGTTCGTTCGAAGTCCTCGTGAGTGAGATGACTGACATAGCCAGAGTGGGAGATGGAGTAGGCGCGTTGTAGCCGCCCCTTTTGCCGAGCGGAAGTTGGGGATCGAGGTCTTCGCTTTGAACCAGTCCTGGATAGTCGTATTCGAGGCCATCACGAAGGCCGTCACCCTCAGCCCTTGATGATCTGCCGTCATTGGGATACCCCGCCGGCCTCGCGCGCGAGATTCCAGTCGTGGTGCCGGCATCGTGTGGCAGCACATGGAGCCGTCTGTCGACGGTGCGCTGCGGTGAACCACGCTCCACCGGGCGTGCTGTCGGCGGCCGGGAAATGACGGTTGCGGCGCCCGGAGAAAAGTGGAATCATCCGTTGGTTTCAGGGAGTTAGAGAACGCGGGCGCGCCGCCTGAGATGATCTACCATCATCAGGGGAACGGATGACAAGGGTGCGTTTGTCGTTCGAATGGTCCCAACTTCGATGGCGTCGGGTTCTCGTCGACAGATCGGCCGCCGCCAACGATACACGCGGGTTTGCATCCTGTCGGAGACCCATACGGTGCCCGACCGGTAAAGGGAACCGGAGTTTCCGATGCCCGAAGTCACCAAAGGAAGCGACCGGACCCTCAGACGGACGATCTGCCTGGTGAGGTCTACTCCGGCGGTCTTCCGCTTTTGTCCAGCGCGGCGTCGCGCACCGCCTGTCGGAGCAACCGGAACGCCGCCAGGCTCTCTGACGTCGCCGCGGCCGCGGCGGCCGCCTCAATCTCGCAGAGCGTCCCCGGCATCCGCGCCGCCAGGAAGTCGGGCAGAAGGCCGAACGTCGTGTGCGAGTCCCGGCAGTAGAAACGCGCGATCCGAATGCCGGCAGGGGTCTTGCGCCCGTAGCTGCCGTGGCGCGCAAACGAACAGCCGCCGCCAGGATGGCACGGACACGACGCAAGAATTGCTTCGCGCCACGCCTGCGTGATAACGTACGCTTCGGCGGAAAGGTCTGTTTTGTAGCGAATCTGCACCCCACCGCCCCAGGCCCGGCGGAACGGCATTCCGCGCGGGCCACTTCTCTTCGACCGGAACCCCTGCAAGAGCACGAAAACGGTCCACCAGGCATCCGCCGGCGCTCACCCGTTTCCCTGCTCCTTGCAACAGTCAAAAGCGGCTGCCTGGAAAGGAAAGCAATACCCCACCGCCCCAGGCCGGTGAAACTGCATTCCGCGCGGGCCACTTCTCTTCGACCGGAACCCGTGCAAGAGCACGAAAACGGACCGCCGGGCATCCGCTGGCGCTCACCCGTTTCCCTCCTTCTTGCAACAGTCAAAAGCGGCTGCCTGGAAAAGAAAGCAATGAAGGATCGCGCGATCCCGATTTCCAGCTATAAACCAAATTCCCAACCATTTCGTCAACGGAGCAATCCGGGCAAAAATGGCCCGATCCTGACGAATTAATCAGAGATACAACAAGCGTGGCCACCGATACTCGGTCTTCCGGGGCCCGAGCTTCGACGCGCCAGACGACGACGCTATTCCCCGCATCATCCGACACCCTGCTCTCCGTCGAGAAATGCATACGTGTCATCCGTGCCTCGTCCAACTTAGTGACATATTGTCGGGCAAACTGGTATTGCACGCCGACCGTGAATGATCACTCTCATGCGCCAGCACTCGCCGGACGCAGAATACAAGACCCTGGTCGGCGCCCAGATGCGCTACGCCGTCCACGACCGAAACGCCTGGCCCATCGCCATGCTCGGCTTCTCAATCGCCGCCTGGAAGCTCGCCCCGCGCGACAACTTCATCGGATGGACGCCGCAGAAGCGCGAGAAGAACCTGCCTCTGGTGGTCGATAACCCGAGGTTCCTCATCCTGCCCTGGCCCCTCAGCTTCGCTCGCGTTTCGGCCAGATTGAGCTCGCCCGGCTCCCGGCTTCCGTCGGGCCACACCACACGACCGGGGCCACGGCCCGTACGGACCGCGCCGAGATCGGTGTAACGCCACGCGAGATCGAGCGCCGTGCCCTCTCTCAGCGGCATCGCGAACCCCGCCGCCAGCATCCTGGCGACATCGACCCGGCTCGCGCCCGGCACGACCGTCGTCGTCCTCGGAAAGGTCATGCGCGTTTCGCCGATCCTGGTGTGTGATCCGCGCGGGCGCGCCTTGCTCCGCCGAGAGCGAGAGTGCGGCCGGAACCGCAGCGGGCGCGGGGTGTCCGGCGAGGCCTTCCCGACGCCCGTCTTGCCCGGGATGCGATCCTGAACGTTACAGCGCCGATTACCAGGGCCCTCGACGGGCACCCGATTGCGGCACAGGCCCAAGGCGGCTGCACGCCCGTCCGAATGCCGACTCCGCCTGACAGTCGGGGCCGGGGTTCTATCGGCTGAATCAGCCTTGCCGTTACACTTGTTTCTGTTATTTTCGATATTTCACCTGATAGTAGGCCCGCGTGCCGCTATCGAGGCCCTTGGACATTGCAAGGAGAGGAGGATCGGGATGAGCAACGCTACCGACGCGGTGGACCTGGGACACCGTCTTCCGACGCAGGACGAGATTGCGTGCGCAGCGCGGGCGGTAACGGCGCTTGCCAACGCGCGGGCCGGGAACGGCGTCCTCGCCATTCATCGCGAAAACGGCGAGTCCGTTCGCCTGGCGCCCGCGATCGCCGACCTGGTGCTCGATCTTCTGGGCGGTGTCGCGTCGGGCCATACGGTCACGCTGGTTCCTACCGGCGCGATGTTGACCACGCAGCAGGCGGCCGACATCCTGAGTGTCTCGCGCCCGCACCTCAGCAAGCTGCTCAAGTCGGGCAAGATCCCGTTCGTTTCGGTCGGTGCGCACCGGCGCGTCTTGCACGCCGATCTGATGGCTTACATGGACCGTCGCGACGCGGCGCGCCATGCGGCGCTCGACGATCTCGCCCGTCTCGGTCAGGAGTTCGATGCGTCTTGATACAGCTCGCGGACCGTCGTGTCGCCCTGCTGGATGCGAACGTCCTGTTTCCGTTCCGCAAGCGAGACATTCTCTTGCGCTTCCACCACGCCGGATTGTTCCGGGCGCGATGGACCGAACGGATTCTCGACGAGTGGACGCTGAACCTCCTTCAACAAAGGCCGCACCTTGAGCGGAGTGTCCGCTCCCAGCGGCATGCCATGCGCGAGCATTTTGCCGAGGCGCTGGTCGCCGGGTACGAGCCATTGATCGGGACGCTCGAACTTCCGGATGCCGACGACCGCCACGTCCTGGCGGCGGCGATCCGCTGCGGCGCGCAGTATGTCGTCACCGACAACCTGGCCGACTTTCCGGCCGAGGTCCTCGCGCGATTCGATATCGAGGCGATCGACGCCGACGGATTTCTGTCCCGGACGTTCGATCTCTATCCCTCCGAGGCGCTTGGCGTGCTGCGCACCCTTCGGGAGGCATACAGCAATCCGTCCTTCACGCCATCGGGGTTCGTTCGCGACCTGACAGCGAAGGGGCTTCCCCGGCTGGCTGCGCAGACAGACGAGCGCCGGGACGAGCTCTAGGAGAAAGCGCCGCGCCGCCGGCCAGTGTGCACCGCAGCAGTGCTTGTGTTATCGACCCGAGCCGCAGGGGCAGGGCTCGTTGCTACCCGAAACCCGCAGGCTACGCCGCCGGTCCCCTGTTGCGTTCCCCGCCCTACCGGGACTGCCGCCATGCGTACAGGTTGTCCACGAACTCCGGGATCAGTTCCGGCGCCAGCCCCCTGAGCTTCTCTTCCTCCTCTTCCGTCAGGTCCGACCGGCCGCGACAGGAGTCGCTCAGCGCAACGATCATGTTGATTGACGCCACCGCCTCCCGGTCGTCGTTTCGCGCAATCTGCCTCCACACGCCCCGACGCAGCCGCATGCCTCGTTCGAAACCCTCGATCCACGGCTCTCACAAGGACTCGCCGCTGTCGGCGTCCACTCCCAGGACCGGCGCATAGTCCTCCGGGCTTTCCGCCAGCTCCCGCGCGATCCGGCTGTAATGCCCCATCACGGCCGCGACCGTCGCCTCCGTCCCGTCAGCATCCTCGAAGCCGATATTCGAGCCCCAGACCCGTAGAAGCCATTCGGACGGCGGGATCGTATCCGGGCAGACGATCAGGGCCGCGACATACCCGTCCAATTCCACGACATTCATGCCCTTCCACTCGGGCGGTATGGTGGCCAACAGTTCCTGCAGGCGATCGAGTTCCGGGTCGGCATCGCTCATGGCGGGCAGTTATCCTTACGGCACCGCGCCGGTCAACGCCGGTCCACGAAGAGGCCTCGCCTGCGGACCGTTCTTCGCACCGGCCAGCCATTCGTCCAGCTTCGACCAGCGCCGGCGTCCCGAGACGTTGCGCACCGCGATGGCGGCCGCCTTCTTCTGGCCCACCGGCACCACCAGTCGCTTGCCCCGTGTGACCCCGGTATAGAGCAGGTTCCGCTTCAGCATCGCGTCGTGCTGGATCACCACCAGGATCACCACCGCCGGATATTCCGAGCCCTGGTTCTTGTGCACCGTCGCGGCATAGGCTGGCACCGGCGCGACGTCCGCGACCTTCTTGCCCGTCGTGTTGCTGCGCTGCCGGTGCCGCAGGGCCCGTCGCGGAGCTCGGCTGCTCAGCAGGCGCCTCCGAGCGAGCCTCGAAGACGCTCGATGTCTTTGCGAAAGGGTTCGCGGCTTTCCGGGTCGAAGTTTTCGGGATGGGCATCCATCCAGGCAATCGTGCGCTCGCAGTATTCGATCGCGAGTTCGGTTTCGCCGCGCGCCTCGCAGACCATCGCCTTGCGCATCAGCCAATCGTTCACCTCGGGATAGCGGGTCCTTAGCTGCTCGCAGGCGACGTCAGCTTCATCGAGGCGGCCTTCATCGACGAGGCTGACGACGCTGTTCGAGAGCCGGTCGAGTTCGGTCTCGGCCAAGCGATATCCGTGTGACAATTCTGCTGGCGTGGTATGCACATGAGCGGCACGGTCGCGATGCCAGCAGCAGTGCTTGTACTTCCTGCCGCTGCCACAAGGGCAAGGTTGGTTTCTGCCGATCTTCGCCATTTCCACCTCTTCATCGATAACGCCCGGATTTCCTCCAGCTCCGAATTGAGCTCGCAGCGACAAGCTGTCCTGGAGGCCGGCGATTGTACGACTGCCCGCTGGCGGTTCAAATGGCGCTTGCCGGCTGCGCACGCAACCCGGCGGCGAAGCGGTCGCCATTGTTCCTCTCCGATCCGCAGCGCCATGTCGCGTGACTGGGCGAAATCCGTATGCTGCTTCCCCGCCGGCATACAAGCAATGCGCCCGACCACTGGAGGCACAGCCACGCTGGCGCAGTACATTCGAAACCGAGTCCGTTCCGCCCCAAGACGCGACGACGGCGCCAACCGACTTCCGCCCCTCTCGGGCAGGAACGACGGGAACCGAACCTTCGCCATCGACGAAGGGGAAGGCATGGCCGCCCTGCCGGAGCCGCACCGCCGCTCCAGGCAAACCCCCATCGAGGAAGTCAAGCCATGCCCATCGCCCCGGAGGATCTCGACGAACACCGCTTCATCGACGACGACGGCAACCTCCTCGACCCTGCCGCCACGCCCTTCGTCCTCATGCCCGATCCCAACGCTCGCGATTCGACAGGACCTTGCCAGCTATGGATCGTGATCAAGGGCGGCCAGGGCTACCACCCCACCGAAGTGGAGATGGAAAGCTGGCAAGAAGCGGAGCGGGCGTGCGACGACGCCAATTTCCCTATGGGCTGGAGCCGCGAGGAAGCCGACCGGATCATCCTCGCCTCCATGAGCGGCGGAACCGCGTAGCCGGGCGGCGAGATGCGGCCGGTTTCTCGCTGTACGCCCCATTCAGTGACCCGTCCTGCGTTCCCGCTCAAGACGCACATCGAACGACAGGAAGCGGTCGAACAACGGGGTCTTCCGCCACCCCACCTCGAATATCTCGGGAGGCCCCCGGTATTCGAGCAGCCCGAACCAGCGCAGCAGCCCCAGAATGTTGTATTTTGGTTTAAGTCGGGATTGATTTCCCGGATTGCTCCAGCAATTTCTGAACTTCATTGCTCCGCATTTTCACTTGGCGGCGAGTTTCTCTTCCAAGCGGCGCACCGAGTTTGCAGCGGCAAGTTTTGGGTTGGCCCAACTTCGCGAGCGCTAGGCTAACTTGTGCAATGTAGCTGGTGAAAGTCCAGTAGAAAGGGTGCAGCGAGACTAGCTGCTGTACTAGTGGGTGCAAGTCCCACCGGCGCAATTCTCAGTTTGGCGCCGTAGTCATATCCGGCAGGCGCACGGGGTGACCCGGTGACCTGGAAGCCCGGAAGTAAAAGTCCTGGGAGACGGAGTGGAGATGGTTCCGCTTGAGTCTGATCAGCCCGGGGGGCGAGCAAAGAGTAGGGCCGTAACGAGAGTGAACGGATCAAGCGTCGAAAAGGACTTCCTGCATGAAGTTGATTTGCGGGGTAATTGGAGTTGCCAAGGGTCTCCTTTCTACCTGATGGCCAGTGTCGGTGCGGAAGAACTGAGGAGCACGCACCGGGGCTCCCGGCGTATTGAAGGCGGCAATACTCGAAAGTACAGCAGCGAAAGTCCGGAAGGTCTGGGGATCAGACAGGATGATCCTTGAATGTCAAAGACCGCGTCAATAACCGGCTGTGCCGGGAAATGAAACGGAGATCTTCAGACTGGCGGATGAGGCCGATAAGCGTTGATGGCCGGGACAACACAACCCGGCTGGAGTGAGGGCCTCAGGGCACAGGCGGCTGTACGGCATCCAAGGCCCGCACACAGTGGCGGACTAGCCTAACGGTGGTCGATGCAGCCTGAGGACGGAGTGAACGCGGGTTCTGCTCGGGGGAATGGCTGGGTCGGCCTTAACCTCGGCGGTCACGCGGAAGGCTCCGCTCCAAACTGCTAGGTGCCTGTTGCTTGAAGCCGTACCGGGGAAAACCCGAAGTCCGGTTTTTAGGGAGGGCGGCTGGAAACGTGGCCTATGGTGGAACTGCGCACCCACCTGCAACCGAAAGGGCAGGACCGGATAAGCCTCCACCTAAGGGTGCGCGCGCCAGTGCCCTACCCGACGTGCAGCGAGACTAGCTGCTGTACTAGTGGGTGCAAGTCCCACCGGCGCAATTCTCAGTTTGGCGCCGTAGTCATATCCGGCAGGCGCACGGGGTGACCCGGTGACCTGGAAGCCCGGAAGTAAAAGTCCTGGGAGACCGAGTGGACATGGTTCCGCTTGAGTCTGATCAGCCCGGGGGGCGAGCAAAGAGTAGGGCCGTAACGAGAGTGAACGGATCAAGCGTCGAAAAGGACTTCCTGCATGAAGCTGATTTGCGGGGTAATTGGAGCCGCCAAGGGTCTCCTTTCTACCCGATGGCCAGTGTCGGTGCGGAAGAACTGAGGAGCACGCACCGGGGCTTCCGGCGTATTGAAGGCGGCAATACTCGAAAGTTCTGATAGAGAAACCCGTTGATTGCGGCAGAGCCACCGGATTGCGTCATGCCCCGTCCCCGCCGAATAACGCAGCCGAAGCCCTTTCCGAGCACCACGCTCCTGTCATCGTCGACCCACGCCGTGTTGTTGACCACGTCGCGAGGCCTGCGACCGTCCGCGCACCCGACCGATCATCCGCCGACCTCCGCCATGCCGCTGCGACGCCCCGCCTCCGCGTCCGCATCCCTCCCGACAGGCGCTTCGAGCGCCGCCAGGACGGCGCGCGCGCAATAGACACGGTTGCGTTTCGCGTCCCCCGCAAGCGAGACGATGCCCGCATCTTCCAGCGGTCGACGGCGCGCCGCGCAGTCGTGTACGCGACGCCCAACCTCTTGCCGATTTCGCCCACGGTCCAGAACGGGCTCTCGACGAACAGCCCCAGGACCTCTTCCATCCGACCCGACAGCACAGGGGAGAGATCCTCCAGCCAGCTTTCGAACAAGGCGTCGATATGCTCGATGCGCGCGAGCGCATCGTCGGCCTGCGAGCGCACACCCCTCAGGAAGTAGATCAGCCAGTTTTCCCAAGCGCCCTGCTCGGTCACCGCGAGCAGGTGTGCGTAGTACGATTCTCGCGTCGCCTCGAAATACGCGCTCAGGTAAAGCAACGGCGAAGGCAATATGTCGCGTTCAACGAGCAACAGCGTGATCAGCAGGCGACCGACCCGGCCGTTGCCGTCGAGAAACGGGTGAATAGCCTCAAACTGCGCGTGGGCGAGCGCCGCATGGACGAGGGGCGGCAGGCTGTCGTCATGGAGAAAGCGTTCCATGGCATCCAGGCATGTCGTCATTTCGTCGGTCGGCGGCGGCACATAGCTGGAATCGTTCAGACCGCATCCCGACGGCCCGATCCAGTTCTGGCTTCGCCGAAACTCTCCTGGAGTCGCCATGTCGCCACGAACGCCCCGCATGAGCCGCTCGTGGATCTCCCGCATGAGGCGAAGTGACAGCGGCAGCGTCTCCAGTCGGTCCAGGCCGTATTCCAGGGCGGCCACATAGTTGGCAACTTCGCGGAGATCTGCGGCGTCCGGTCCGCCCGCCGCACCGGCTTCGGCCGCAAGCAGTTGTTCAAGAGTCGTCCGGGTGCCTTCGATCCGGCTCGAAAGCACCGCTTCCCTGCGGACGAACAACCGAATGAACAGATGCGGATTCGGAAAGCGGCGACCTTCGCCCGCCAGACGTCCCACCGCCAGATCCGCGCGGGAAAGCGCAGCTGCGAGGGCGCCGTCCCATGCAATCGGCGGTGGCAGCGGGGAGGGAACGAACGCTTCGTAGCCGCCCGCGCAACGGATTGTGAGGCCGTGCGGTCGGCAGACACTCCCGGATGCGGCCATTGCGCGGCTTCCTTGTTTGCGCCGATGAAAACAGTCCAGCCTGATATTATCGAAAAGGCCCGGAAACGCAAACAACTGCCAGAGCATGACACCGTCAGTGCGGATGCTCTTGTCTGCCTCCAGAAAGAGCAAGGACCGCCCCGGAGAACAGCCCTTGAGCCGACAGCATGCTGCCGACGGGTATCTAGTGCCTGTGCAAAAAGGTCGCAAGTCGTTTCATATCAACAGGTTGTGGTCGGTTTTGGGTTGCGAAGATTGGTCCCAGGCGTATAATTCCAGGCAAGAATTAGGCGAAATTGGTCGAATGGGCGGAATCTTCGCGATGGGTCGCTCGTTCCGGCAGAGCAGAGACGAGGGCGAGAGCATGAGGGCAATCCAGGAACCGTTTGTTCGGCTTGGCGAAATCGCCATCGAGGACATTGCGATTGACCCGGTCTGCCGGGATGACATCCCGGCGGTGTTGCGGGGCATCCAGCACCTGTACTGCGACGAAGCGTTGCGCCGGCAGGTTTTCGACCTGCTGGACGCGCATTTTCTTCCGGGCGTGGACCGGGGGCTTGGGCGCCCGGGCATGGATTTGTGGCGGATCTTCGTGCTGGCGACGCTGAAGCAGGGCATCCGGTGCGACTACGACCGTCTGCAGGATCTTGCCAATTGCCATGGGACGGTTCGGGAGATGCTCGGCCATTCGGGGCTTGACGACCATCGCCGGTACGAGCACCGGACGCTGGTGCGCAATGTCTCGCTGCTGACGCCGGAACTTCTGAACGAGATCAACGCACTGGTGGTGAAGGCGGGCCACGCGCTGTTCGGGCAGGAGCCGGAAGCGCCGCTGCGGGCGCGGGCCGATTCCTTTGTGGTGGAAACCGACGTGCACTATCCGACCGACGTCAACTTGCTGTGGGACGCGATGCGGTGCCTGATCCGGGTTTCCGCGCAGCTGGCTTCGGCCTTCGGGCTTGGCGGCTGGCGGCAGAGCCGGCATCTGCGGCGGCAGGTGAAGCGGCTGTTCGACAAGATCCGCAATTCCCGGCGGCAGAGGCGGCATCCGGACCGCGTATGCGCTTACCTGGGTCTTTGCCGGTCGCTGGTGGCGCGGGCGGAACGGCTGCGGCGCGAACTCGAGGCGGCGGGGGCGGAGGCATGGGACATCGATGCCGTGCAAGACCTTATGGATCATGCGCTTCGCCAGATCGACCAGATCGACCGGCGACTGCTGCAGGGCGAAGCGATCCCGCATGAAGAGAAGGTGTTCTCCATCTTCGAGCCGCATACCCGCTGGTGCGCGAAGGGCAAGGCCGGGCGCATGGTCGAACTCGGGGTTCCGGTCTGCATCGTCGAGGACCAGCATCAATTGGTCCTGCACCACCGCATCTCGTGGGCGGACGACGACGTCGATGCGGCGGTTCCGCTGCTGTCGGAGACCCTCGCCCTGTTTCCGTCGGTGCGGGGCTGCAGCTTCGACCGCGGCTTCCACAGCCCGTCCAACCGGGTGCGGCTGGACGCGCTGCTGGATTGCAACGCGCTGCCGGCGAAGGGCACTCTTTCGCAGAAAGCGCGGGAGCGCGAGGCGCGCCCCGAATTCGTCGCGGCGCGGCGGCAGCATCCGGCGGTGGTACGCCAGGCTAACTCTGGTGTGGATAGCCGGTGCAAGTCCGGCGGAAAGGAAGGTGTAACGAGCCACTTTCGCCGCGAGCCGTGCGCTTGTCACCGTGAGGTGTCGGGTGAAGTGTCGGTAGCGGTGCGCGTGGGCAGGGCTAGTGAGCATCGAAATAGATGTCTTCCGGAGTGCCGAGACTTTCACCGCGGTCGAAGGCAACACTGGCCGTCCGTTATCGTGAGGACGGCAGGGCTCCGCGGTGTCCAGGAACCCATGCACGCGCGTAAGTCCACACAGGGGACCTGGGAGGGCTTCGCTTCGCCCCGGCAGTCGAGCCGGGGTCGCGAAGGGGAAGGAGAAATCCGAACTGATGATGAACGAAGCGAAGCAATCGGATGCCGTCATAGTATCGATGAAGGGGGCGAACAAGGGAGCGCCAGCTCCTGCGGAGTGCCTGGAGAGAAGGGCGGCAGCCAAGGGGAATCCGGGAAGCCAAAGCACGCGCCGGACGCAGGGTCGGGCAAGCGTGTCACAAGCGGCGGACCGGATACGGCAGGCAGCCACGAGGAATCCGAAGGAACGCCTTACGGCGCTTCTGCACCATGTCACGGTGGAGGTCCTGAGAGGGGCTTTTCATGCTTTGAACCCGCACTCTGCGGCCGGAGTTGACCGGATGACCTGGGAGGCATACGGCGAGGAACTGGACGTGCATTTGCACGCACTTCATGACCGTGTGCACAGCGGAGCGTATCGAGCGCTCCCATCGCTGCGGGTTGAAATCCCGAAGCCGGATGGGGGAACACGACCGCTTGGCATTGCCGCCCTGGAGGACAAGATCGTCCAGAAGGCAGTGGTGGAGTCGATCCTTACCCCGATTTACGAGGTCGAATTTCTCGGGTTCAGCCATGGGTTCCGGCCAGGGCGCGGGGCGCACGACGCTCTGGACGCTCTTGCCTACTGTATAGCGCGGCGGAAGGTCAACTGGATTGTTGACGCCGATATCCGCGGTTTCTTCGATAATTTGGACCGAGACTGGTTGATCCGGTTTCTGGAACACAGGATCGGAGACCGGCGGGTCATTCGGTTGATCACCAAGTGGCTGAACGCTGGCGTCATGGACGGGGGCGAGTGGAAGGACGACCTTAGGGGAACTCCCCAGGGAGCGGTTGTTTCGCCAATTTTGGCAAATATTTACCTGCACTACGTCCTCGACCTCTGGTTTGACCGGAAATGGCGTCCGCAGGAGGCGAATGGAGACGCGGTTATCGTGCGCTACGCGGATGACTTCGTGGTTGGATTTCAACACCGGCAGGATGCGGAACAGTTCCTTGACGACCTTGAACGAAGGCTGGGCAAGTTCGGTCTGGCTCTCCATCCCGGGAAGACCCGCTGCATCGAGTTTGGACGCTTCGCCAAGGCGGACCGTCTCTCACGCGGTCAGCGGCGTCCCGAAACCTTTGATTTTCCGGGGTTCACGCATTACTGCCGAACCTCAAGAAAGGGCGGTTTCAGTCTCGGGCGGAAGCCGGTAGCGAAACGCGCCCGGCGCACGCTTCAGCGGATCGGTGAGGTCCTGCGCCGTCGGCGCCACGACGACCCGGAGGAGGTAGCCGGATGGCTGCAACGCGTGCTCAGGGGGTGGCTGCAATACTATGCAGTTCCCTCCAGCCATGCGTTCCTCCAAGCGTTCGTGCGAAGCGTCAGGAGCCTCTGGTTCCAGCAACTGCGCCGTCGCTCCCAGCGTGGGAATTCCCTTCGCATATGGGAGCAATTGGCGGAGTTGACGCAGCGCTTCTTCCCACCAGTCAGGATCCTTCACCCATGGCCGGATCAGCGGTTTCGTGCCGTCCACACCCGAGGCAGGAGCCGAGTGCGTTAGCGCGCACGCTCGGATCTGTGCGGCGGGGCGCTGGGCAACCAGCGCTCCTACCGCGACGAATCCGCCATCCACAACCTGGAATGCCGCGGCCTGGACCGGGTCCGCGCGCACGGCAGGGATGGCTTCGCTCGAACGGTCGCTCTCGCAATCCTTGCCGCAAATCTGCACCGAATCGGCCTGGTGCTGCAGAGAGCCGAGCGGGACAAGATCCAGAATCAGCGACGCCAAGGCATTCGCCGCGCCGCCTGACTGCGGCCGGCCGAGCCAACGCCCTCGGCATGCGCCCCGGCCCTGGCCGGGGGCCCTCCTCATGGCGGAAGATCGCCGGCATCCTCGACATTCGTACGAAACCGGCCACCAACCGCTCATTCACGGCGCCAGGGTCCAAATTCCGCGCCGGGCGCCTGGGCCGGAAACGTCGCGCCGGGTTCAAAACCCGGTATTTTGGCACGGACACTATCTAGATACGATCTACCCGCGTCACGCCGGCCAAATCGCCCCGCAAATGTGCGGCATGATAGTTGTCGCTGGTGGCCATCATAGTTGTCGCTGGTGGCCATCATAGTTGTCGCTGGTGGCCATCATAGTTGTCGTTTGACAGATGCCGGCATTGGCCGGGCGGAAGACAACCCCGCCTTTGGTTCGGCACATGGCCGCCCGCGCCTTGGTGCAAGCGAAGGCGGACATCAACACGGTCCGCGCGTGGCTTGGCCACGTCAACTTCAACGCGACCAACATCTATGCCGAGATTGATCTCGAAATGAAGGCTAGGGCGTTGGCGCTTTGCGACGTGGCTGAACCGGGGCCGAGCCGGCCGTAGAAGGAGAAGAAGGGGCTGATGGCCTTCCTGAAATCCTTGTGAGCGCAAAAGATTATGTTGCGGAGAGTCGGGCTCTATCTACGCCGTTCAGCAAGTTACCCGGTCTCCGCAACATAACTCGCTGCGCAGCATTTGGGCAACACTCGGCCATCTCGCAATGAAAGGAACAGACCTGAACTGAAATCCATATACGTCAGTGGGGTGTTGCACCCAAGTTCACCATTTCGCCGTTCCATTTGGCCGGAATTCGGCGATTCCGGCGGTCTTGCCGAGCATAAGTCGTTGCAGCGTAACGATGCGATTTCCGGGAAGGCCGAAGTAGTGCCATAATCTTCACAATATGTCAGATTCCGCCTTGACAGGCCCGCGCCGCCCCGGCAAAATCCCGCCATGTTCATTCGCAGGACCCAGACCCGCCGCATGGCCGATGGCGCCCGCTATACCACCTGCCGCCTGGTTCGCAACGAACGGATCGGAGACCGGGTGCGGCAGGTAACGCTGCTCAATCTCGGCGCCGACTTCGGGGTTCCCCCGGAACGGTGGCGGGAGTTGACGTTGCTGGTGAAGCAGGTGCTGGCCAGGGATACGTTCCTGTTCGAGCCGGATCCAGAACTATTGGCGGAAGCCGAGGGGATTGGCCGGCGGCTGCAGCTTCGCAGCCTTGATCCGACGGCGGGGGAATCCGGCGCGGTGGCGGCGGTGCGCCTGGACAGTCTTGCGCACGAGCAGGTGCGCTCTTCGGGCTGCGAGCGCCTGTCGCTGTCGGCACTGGAGCAGCTCGGCTTCCTGGAGGTGCTGCGGGGCCTTGGCATGAGCGAGCGGGACGCGCGGATCGCGGTGGCGCTGGTGCTGGCGCGAATGATCCATCCTTGCAGCGAGCGGGAGGCGTTCCGCTGGCTGCGGGAGCAGAGCGCGGCGCTGGAGTTGCTGGGCCTGGAAGGCGGCAAGCCGTTCGGGTTGAACAAGCTGCACCGGATCTGCGCGATGCTGTGGGCGCGCCGCGATGGCATCGAGGCAGCGCTGTTTGGGCGGGAGCGGGACTTGCTGGGGCTTTCCGGGACGGTGGTGTTTTTCGACTTGACGAACGTGCGCTTTACTGGCCGGCCGGCTTCCCCGCTGGCCCGTTTCGGACGCTCGAAACAGCACCGCAACGACTGCCCGCTGGCGACGCTGGCGCTGTCGCTGGATGCGGACGGGTTTCCCCGGCACAGCGAAGTGCTGGCCGGCAATGTGTCCGAACCGCGGGTGCTGGCCCGACTTCGCCGCTTCGCCAAGATTTTCGGGCGAATTTGGCCTGTTTTTGAGGATTGAGAAACTCACAACGCCTTGCAGGACAAGGCGTTGGGGCCGGGTCCACGCCCAGAATTCGCCCAAATAGTGCGGAATGGATGGGCGATATATGGCTTGACATGCAGTTCACTAGACGCTATCATCGTGCCTATGTATATTCGCAAGGACTCGCGCCGCCACAAAGACCGCGTCTACACCAATTACCGCCTGGTCGAGGCCTACCACACCCCCGACGGACCGCGCCAGCGCACCGTCTGCTCCCTCGGCGACCTGGCGCCCCGTCCCCATCACGAATGGCTGGCGCTGGCCCACCGGTTGCAGGCCGCGCTGGAAGGCAAGCGGTTCCTGTTCGAGCCCGAGGGCGAAGATGCGGAACTCATCGAGCGGGTGCGCCGGCGGGGCCGGCGCGGCAAGCGGCCGCTGTCGGCGCCGCCGGCAGCGGCGGTCTCGGTTGTGCCGGAGCAGGTGGAGGTGCTGCGGGCGCGGGAGGCGGGGCCGCTGCATGTCGGGCTGGCGTTCTGGGAGCGGCTGGGCTGCGACGATGTGCTGCGGGAAGCGGGACTTCGCCCGCGCAGCCGGGAGCTGACCTGCGCGATGGTGATGAACCGGCTGATCGCGCCCTCATCGGAGCACGCCATGGGGGACTGGATGCAGCGGACGGCGATGGACGACCTGCTTGGGGTGCATTTCGCGTGGCCGTCGCTTTCGGCGCTGTACCGCAACCTCGACCGTCTGTACGACAAGCGGGAAGCGATCGAGGCATCGCTGACCCGGCGGCAGTGCGACTTGTTCGATCTGGATCCGGCGGTGTATTTGATCGACCTGACCAGCAGTTATTTCGAAGGGGCGGCGTTGGCCAACCCGAAGGCGGCCCGCGGCTACTCGCGCGACAAGCGGTCGGACTGCAAGCAGGTGGTGGTGGGGCTTGCCATCGATCACGACGGCTTTCCGCAGGCGCACGAAGTGTTCCGCGGCAACCTGCGGGACAGCGCCAGCCTGCCGGACATGCTGGACCGTCTGGAGCACCGCCTTGGCGGCTTCCGGGAGGGACAGACGGTGGTGGTGGACCGCGGCATGTCGGGGGAGAAGAACCTTGCGCAGATCCGCGAACGCAACCTTCATTACCTGGTTGCCGCCCGCCAGGGCGAACGGGTCGGGTGGCTGGCTGAGTTCGAGGCACTCGAGGGCTTCGAAGAGGTCCTGCGGGAGCCCTCACCGCGCAATCCGTCGCAAAAGCCGGGCCGGGTCTGGGTCAAGCGCGCAAGCGACGGCGCCGAAACCGTGGCGCTGTGCATCAGCGAAGGCCGCCGGCAGAAGGATCGCGCCATCCGCGAGAGCCACGAGGCGCGGCTGCTGGCGGATCTCGACCGGCTGCAGGAGCGCGTCGCCAGCCGCCGCCTGGTCAAACCCGAAAAGATCGCCGAAGCCATCGGCCGCCTCCGCGAGCGCTATCCGCGGGTGGCCCGCTATTACGATCTCGAATACCGCGCCGACACCGGCGAGTTGCATGCCGCGCTGCGCAGCGAACGCAGGGACATCGCCGAGCGCGTCGACGGCGCCTACCTGCTGAAGACCGACCGCCAGGACCTCTCGGGCGAGGAAATCTGGCGCCTGTATGTCTTGTTGGCGCGGGCGGAAAACGCCTTTCGCAACATGAAATCCTCCCTCGCGATGCGGCCGATGTTCCATCAGATCGAACCCCGCGTCGATACCCACATCTTCCTCTCGGTGATGGCCTACCGGTTGCTCGTCGCGATCGAGAAGACCCTGCTCGACCAGGGCGTGCACAGTTCCTGGAACAGCGTGCGCGATGCGCTCCGCACCCACCAGGTGGTCACCGTGGCGCTGCCCACCGACGACGGAACGGAAATCCGGGTCCGCCGGCCGACCACTCCGGAGCCGGCGCATCTCGAGATCTACCGGCAGCTCGGCGTCCCGCCGACCCTCATGCACACACGGAAGAGCGTCCATCGAATCGAGGCGTAATCCGCAATTCTAGTGCGGAGGAAATTTCCAACCCATTGAAAAACCAGCAAAAACTTGAAAAAGTGGCGAAGTTGGGCTGGCGGACGCCATCCGCAGGCTGGAAGGGCAGCCGGCATCGTCGGATTCGGACAAGCCGACCATCATCATGGACGCCGGCATCGCCACCGAGGCGAATCTCGCCTGGCTGCGGCAGTGCGGCTATCCCTGGATCACGGTCCGGCGCGGCGGCGGGCCGCCGCCGCAACGCGAGGCCGACGCCGCCTTCAAGACCCGGGCGGGGCGCCAGGCGAAGGCCTGGCGGCTGGTGGCGGAGGACGGCGAGGCGCATCTTTGCGTGTGGAGCGAGGAACACCAGCGCAAGGACGACGCCTTTCTCGCCCGCCACCGGGCGCGGTTCGAGGCCGCCCTGGGGGCGCTGCACGACGGGCTCGGGAAGAAGAACCACACCAAGCGGCTGGACAAGGTGCTGCAGCGCCTCGGCCGGTTGCGGGAACGCTACCGGCGGGTGCACCGGCAGTACGATATCGAGGTGCAGCCCGGGGCGAAGGGCTTGGCGGCCGCCATCCGCTGGAACCGCAATGACCGGCACGCGCTGCACGACGCCGGCGCCGGAAGCTATGCGCTGCGCACCAGCCATGCCGACTGGGACCTGGAGACCGTGGTCCGGCAATACTGGAGATTAACCGACCTGGAAGCCACATTCCGGAGTTTGAAGTCGGAGATGGGATTGCGTCCGATCTGGCACAGCAAGTCCGCGCAGATCTCGGCGCATCTGTTTATCGCGGTGCTGGCCTACCACGCCGTCCACCTGCTGCGCGCCCGGCTGGCGGCGCACGGCATTCGGGACAGCTGGTGGACGATCCGCAACAAGCTGGCCGGCTGGGTGCGGATCACCTCGACGTTGCAGAGCGCCGAAGGCGGCCGCATCGTGATCCGCCAGGATGCCCGGCCCGGCGCCGAAGCCCGCGCTATCGCCGTCGCCCTTGGCCTGCAGCCGGAGGCCTGGCGGCGCTGTGCGCGGATGCCGGACAAGCCGAACTGAGCCACAAACGTAGTGCCAACAGGACCCGCGACAAAATCGCGGCGCCTTGTGTTGCAGTCGGTTAGCGTTCCGGAGAAAGGCAAAATGGTGAAGATGGGTGCAAGCTCCCGAACCCCGTCAACTACGCAACCGTACTGTGTGGAAACCGCAGGTGCGCGCACGCATCACAAGCTTGATCGCGCCGCCGGCGCAGAAAGCGGCCAGATAGTCGAAAAACTTCGCTCCGTTATTGCTTCGGATCCAACCCGGCCATCTCCATCGCGCTGGGTCCACCTCGTCGAGGACTGGCGCAGCTTCGTGCAGGCGCGTGAACGTGAACGGTTCGCGTCGCCATCACAAGGCGCGGCGCGTATATTTCTTCGATAATCCGTCGCCGCTCCAGTCCGAATTTTCAGAAAGTAGTTATGGGCGCATACGGTGGAAGGCATGCCCTGTACAGATTGCCGGAACAAGGGCCGCCCAATTCAGCAAAAATCAATTCTGATACAAATAAAGCCTTTGCCCAGCCCATTGTTTCAAGGGGTTGTCCCGTTGGCCCAGTCCAAAATCTAGCATGCCGCACTTGATGCATATCCAATTTGCGTGGATCCGAATTATCGAATGCACGTTTCAGAGTGGTCCCTCCATCATAAGGACGGGCCGATGCTCGACGCACTCAGATAACTCAACGAACGAAAGTTCAGTTTTCCACTCCGGGAACCAGACCTACCCAGACCGAAACCGACCCACTATGCGGATCGAGCAATTCTGAATCCTGTATCGTGAACGGAAAACGCGCGAACAGTGGCGGATTTGAGTTCCCTTTCAGCGAGGTAAAGAGGTGCGTCCGAAGCCATTCTCACTGGTCTGTCAGGCACAAGTCTTTTCTCATCAGCAGCGAACGGTGATTCTTTCCGAATTCTCTTTGTTTGAGCGTTGAGTAGACCTTTCCCCGCGGCTGACTTACCAGCCCAGAATTTCTGAAATCGCGGTGCAGGTCTTTATCGTTCGAGTACAATAGACGTGCGCCGCTGACTTGAGCCAAAGCGATTACATGGTGATCATTTGAATTGCACAAGCTGCCTTCTTTTGGCCGAAGAGAAACGCTATCAATTTTGCTGGAATTTACGTTTCTTACCTGTCCGGCAAGTATTGCTTGCCGAATCCAATTTCGCCCGGATGTTTGTTCCAGTTCCGACTTGTTTTTTCCTCCGGTCACCAAACCTCCTTTCCCAGACTCAATCCAATCGAGAAATCTCTCGCCAGCCTGCGGTGGATTCTTGCCAAACATCTCGTCGGCGGCGTTTGCGTCAATAATTGCGCACATTCGTTAGAGTCCGAACGATCTGCGCGTTTCTTCCAAGAAAAACCTCCGGTATCCTTCCGGCGCCCCCAAGATATTGCCTAGTTCGTCAAGTCGAAGAGAGTGGATGCGAACCTCCAATTTGTCGCGCTCAAAGTACAGAATAGAAACATCGTCAGGTTGAAGACTCAAGCTACCGTCACGAACTTCCATCCGCACCCTGTCAAGCAAGTAGTCACTATGTGTCTCGATTACGAGCTGACACTGCGGACTGGCGACCTGACAAAATAGAGTGGCCAGGGCTGCCTGCGCACTAGGATGGAGGTGCACTTCTGGCTGTTGCAAAAGAAACATCGGCGGCGCCCGGCTCCCAAGCAATTCGATAATTATTGGCAATACCTGACTTACGCCGTAGCCAACATCAATCAGATTCCGGGGCGGTCCTTTCGCACTCCCTCCAGCCTTTCTGACTTGAATCTGAAATGGCTCAGTGTCTCTTTTCCCCAACGGCTTGATGGAGAGTTCGTTAAACAAACCCGATGCTCGTCCGAACTTCTCTAGAGCATCTTTGAGAACTGGCCATTGGCGACGGTCGTGAAAATAAGTATTGGCCAAGTACATCGGAATATTGTCACCGACTGGATCCCGTGTATGGAGTGCCGGATCATAGGTTCTGCGGGGTTTGGAACGTACTGGCGCGCTTGCGAACGGTCGCCTTTCTTGGTTACGAGACATAGGAACGTCGGGATACGCGAAACTTTGGAGTTCTTCGTAATCAGACTTGCTCAGCGCAGGTGACCCGTCAATTCGAGAAATCTGGGGCGTGTTTCTATTTCCGCCAATTGGGTTTTCTATGTCGTGCAAAATTTCGAATGGCAGCAAGCCCCGGAAGAAATCGAAATCTGAAAACAATCTGGATTTTTCTGTCGAATGCCAGCGCCAAGCGCCTCTAGATGTCCCTATGCTTGCAGAAAGGATATTTCCCGTCTTGAAGTGTTCTTCCACCCAAATTTTACCTTGAGCAGTGTATCTTCTTGTCGGGATTGGAACGGTTCCCTTTCTGGCAAACGTTACGCTAAATTTGAATTGATTCTCGGCTAGACGATTTCGTCGAACTTGGCGAAGGGGTGCGGGACTCGATGTAAAGCCCGCATCAAACTCATCCGCTCGGCCGCCTCGTGACCCCCGATGATGGGCAATTTCGTCGAAACTGCCCAGATCATACGGTTCTTCCTTGAAGTTTGGACTCAATATTCGAAAGTAACCCATATCCCAGAGCACTCGAACCAATGCCATAAAAGAAGTCTTGCCCGTGCTGTTCTCGCCAACAAGCAAGGTTAGCGGGGCCAACCTCGCGGTCTGCTCCTCATGAAAGCAGCGAAAGTCCTTAACTCTTATCTGGTCCATGTAATCAGGTCTTTCACATTTCCGAATGATCGTGATCCCACGATAGCCCACTTTTTCACCAAGTACCGAATTCAGTTCGCTCCTTGGAATTGAAAGCCGTAGGTTCTGTCGCCGATCGATAACATGTGGGCCGAGCGACCCAGATCACACGAAATGATCCGGTGCATCGCCAGGTTTCAATCCAAGTCGCTTGGAGATCCCCAAGACCGAGCTAACCGAGACTCGCTTACATGCCGCCTGGCGACTGTTCAAGAACTTCTGAATCTGCTGGAAGGTGGCAATTCCAGGAATTGAGTAAGGCCTGACTCCGCAATTTCAGACGGGACACGCGTATTTACCATCAAACATTTGGAAATTCAGCAACATGCACGGCTTATGCGTGGCCTCTGGTTGGTTGCATGTCGACATGGGCGCCCAAATGATCCACAATGTCCCTTGCGTCGTCTTCCGCGCCATGCATGAAACTCGACTTGCGCCGGCGGAGAAAGTTCAAGCCGGTCCGGTAGAGTCCCGGCGACTTGCTCACCACGCCGCCGTCGTGCAAAAGCTGGCCTTTTCGATCGAGAACCGGCACATGAAGCCAGGAATAATCCGGCCGGTATCCTGTCGCCCAGATGACGGTCTTGACTCCTTCCTTGGCCAGATTGAATACCAAGGGAGGAGAATCGTCCACCCGGGTGGGCGCATATCTGCGTGGTGGGTCCACTTCACCATCTAGGCCGTGGTCGGTAGCCCACTCATCGATCGTGTCGAGCAACCGGCCCATCTTCAGGTCGGCGAGGTTGCATTTATTCCGCAGCGAGCCGGAAAAAAGCGCCTTGTCATCCGAGATGCCTACCAGGCGCCCTACCAGTTGTACTCCGTTGTCGGATAGCGTGTTCAGGTCGAGCGTGGACCTCTCTGGACTTCCCACCAGTTGGGGCGAGGGCACGTGACGGGCGCGAACAATGTCATCCACCTCGTCGTATCTTTCATCAAGTAGCCCGGTCCGGTCCATCCACCACTGGATGTCCTTTCCCCGGTACACCCTCGGCATGCGCACGTGCTCGCCGACCGCGAGCGTCACGGGTCGGCCCGACCGTTGCACTTCGTCGGCAATCTGGACACCTGTTGCCGAAGCGCCGACCACAAGCGCCCTGCCCTCCGGAAGGATGGAGGGCCGGGAGTAGTTCATGGGTGTCAGTGAGACCACAAATGGCGGCAACACTGCCGCGAAAGGCGGCACGCTCGGCACATTGAAGCCGCCGGTGGCGAGCACCACTGTCCGGCACCGCCACGATCCCTGATCCGTTTCGACGTCATAGCCGTTTCCGTTGTTCTGGACGGAAGCAACCGTGGTCTGCCGATGGATTTCGGTCGATTTCGCCACAAGCTCGGCGTATCGGTCGATGAATGCCACGACCTCCACCATGCTCATGAATTCGTCGGGTTTATCTCCATCGTAAGCGAGGCCGGGCAGCCGGGTTTGCCAATTCGGCGTCAGCAGGCGGAGTGAATCCCACCGTTCCTTGCGCCAGGAATTGGCCACCTCGCCGCGCTCGATGACGACGTGGTCAATCGAGCGGGCGGCGAGGAAATGACAAACGGCAAGTCCGGAATGTCCGGCCCCGATTACGACGGTTGTCGTGCGCACGACAAGAGAATCAACTGATTTCCACAGTCACGTTGGTCGGATTTGTGAGGATATCGAATACCGCCGAACGCTTTTGCGACTGGGCGATCAGCGCTTCGATCTCGTCCCGCGTGGCGTCGGCGTCGATGTCATAGCTGACCCGGATATCGTTGAACCCGTTTCGAACGTCGGGGTCGGCGCCAAGGATGCCCGCGATGTCCATATCGCCTTCGACCGTTGCCTTGACGGACCGTAGCTGGATTTCGCGGTTCTGGGCAACGGCGGCGACGCCTGCGGTCAGGCAGCTCGCCAATCCGACCAGCACGATTTCAACCGGTGTGGCGGCATTGTCTTCCGCCGCGAAGACCAGGGGATGATCCGCCTCGAACCCGAAGGTCGATTTATGATCATGCTCTTCGCCGAGCCCAAAATACCCCGTGACCGACGAACGGCTATGAGTGCCATGCACCCATTCGTTGGTCGCCCGCCAGACAAACTTTCCGGCTTCCGGTGTTTGGCCGAGCGCTTCCCGGGCGCCGAGCAGCGCCTCAACGTTGACGCCGTTTTGGGCGGTTTTTTCGTTCGTAGTACTCATTTGTTTCTCCTGGTTCTTGAGACTGACTGACGGAACCGCGCGTGCGGTTCCAAACTTAATCTGGAGGGAAACGCCTGAAGACCGGTGAGCCCTGTTGCAACTCTCGAGTGGCGGCGTTCCCTACGGGCGGTTTCGCGAACTGCCCCGGGGGTCCACTCGAGAGCATGGACAGCGCTTGATCCCGATTACGCCATGGAAAATTGTGCGTAAACAAGCCATCTGGCAACTCTCCTCCCGCTTCCTACGCGCTCTTCGAGCGCCGAGAGCGAGGGATCGCCTTCGGCAGACTCATCGAACAGGCATTGGCACCGCTCGGGGCGGTTGCCGCGGCTTCAAAGGGCCTGTCCCTCCACCGCTCTTGATGAGCGCGTCCTGTACCGTGCAATGTAGCGAACCAGAATGATTTGTCAAAGTTGTGAGCGAACTCAAGACAAGCAATCCTTGGCGGAAGTGATGCGAAGTCGAATTTTCTTGCGTTGCGACCCCCCCCTCTTTCGCCGCCTCGCGGGAGTTGCTTGACCGTCCTCCATTCGCGTTAAAGCCTTCGGGACAGGCGCATGGCGTCGCCCGATTCGAAGTCGGACGAAACGAACTATTGACGGAATGCGGAAGCCGAGGAGCATCGAACACAAGACAGGTCCGACAAGGCTGGATTCCGAGTCGGTTTTCGCTGTCGATCCGAAATACGCTACGGGACGCGCGATCGTGTCCAATTCCGGCGGAGAGGAGGGAACGCCATCATGGGCGGTGGCGATGATCGCAAGTCAGATATCGCCAATCGCGTCGGCAGAGGGTCGAGACAGCGATGCAGCGCCATGCACCCGAAGCACTTGCTCGGAGCTTCGCAAATGCGGGGCGAGAATACGTCAATTCGGTGCGAAGGCGCGATCCGGGATCCGGCCGAACCGTCTGTTACATGAGATCATCGAGACGTTGGCTGCGGCCTTGGCGCCGGCTGGTCGATATTGGTGTGGACTGGCGTCGGGTAGAATCGGTTTGCTCGTGATCTTCCTTCCGCGAGAGGCGTTCGAGGTCGCTCAAGAAACCGTCGCTGGTCGCCGCGAGGGCGTTGTTTCGAATGGCCTGTACGCCGGGTGTGCACTTGCGCACCAGTTCCTCCCCAAAACTTGAGATGTGAAGAAGAATTCGCCGGTGATCCGCGGGGTCCTGTTTCCGGTGCACCAAGGCGTCGGAAACCATCCGATCCACGATCTTCGAGAGTGCAGGAGGCTTGATTCGCGTTCGCCGGGACAGTTCCTTGAGCGATACGCCGTTGCGTTGTTCCAGCGCCTCCAGGATTCGCCACCGCGTAACTGTAGTCCCGAAAACTTCAAGATGCGCGTTCATCTCCGCGTGCAATCGTAGATGGGCCGATTCGATGAGATTGTCGATACCTTCGCGCATCCGCGTTTCCTGTTCCTTGATCCTGGCGGCGAACCGAAGATTGGCGCATGGCTAGCACAGCTAGCACATTCCAGCCGGATCGCAAACCGGGTGCCACGTCGTTCGCTCTCGCGGAAGCGAAGCATCCCAGCCGCCGGGCGCTTCGCTTCCTGCCGCGGCGCAAACCGGCGCCGCAATTCGAATTCCAGGATTCCCAAGCTGGTTTGGGAGCTTGCTACAGGGTCATGCGCCGTGATAGCGTCGGCAGGTCCCCCCCTCCCATGCAGATGAAATCGGGCAGCGGCGATGCGTCTCGGACTTGCAAACGGTCCTTTTCCGAACCGGCGGGATACGGTGCGGCTCGGCCTCTTCATCCCCACCAGCGGACCGGCTGGCATCTGGGGGCCGTCCTGTCGGTCCGGTGCCGAACTGGCCGCCGAGGAAATCAACGGCCTTGGCGGAATTCGAGGATGTGAGGTCAAGTTGCATATCGCCGACGCCGGGGACGACCCGGAAGCCGTGGCGGACCATGCCTTGGAACTCGTCGACGAAGAAAGGATTGACGCGTTGGTGGGCATGCACACTTCCGATGTTCGCGAAGCGCTTGCGCACCGCCTCGGAACCCGGATTCCCTATGTCTACACTCCGCTCTACGAAGGCGGCGAGGGACTGAAGTCCGCGCTTTGCATTGGCGAAACGCCGAGACTGCAGTTACTGCCCGCCTTGGCGTGGCTGGAGAGCCGATACGGATTCCGAAGATGGGCGCTGATCGGAAACGACTATGTCTGGCCCCGCCAGAGTCATCGGGTCGCTCGTGCGCATTTTCTGAAATCGGGCGCAAAGGTCCTTTGGGAACGCTACCTGTCCTTCGGGACTCAGGACTTCGACGATGTTCTGGACGTGCTGGATGTGCTGGCTCCGGACGTGGTGCTGCTTTCTCTCGTCGGCGGCGACGCGGTGCGGTTCAACCGCGAATTTGGACGCGCCGGACTGGACCGCAAGATGGCGCGCCTTTCCTGTGCGGTAGAGGAAAACATGCTTCTCGCAATCGGCGCCGGCAACACGGAGCGCCTGTTTCCGGTTATTTTGGCGTGCTGCGCACACCGGGCAACGACAGCTTCCTGGAGAGGTATCACCAGCGATTCGGCGATTCGGCGCCGGTGATGAACGCAATCGGCGAGTCCGTGTACGAAGGCGTCCATTTTCTTGCCGCCGCGGCCAACAAGGAACAAGCGCTCGCGACGGTCCCGCGCCGGGATATCCGGATTCCGGGACCGAAGAACGCGCTCTGGCGCGCCGCCGACCGGACCTCGAGGTTTCCCATGTACCTGGCCGAAGCGCAGGGCCATCAATTTGCGTTGCGCGCGAACGTATCTCTCGCGCCGGGGTAGGGCGTTCCGCTTCCGCGGCGGCTTCGGACCATTCG
This sequence comes from Rhodobacterales bacterium, assembly GCA_965219495.1. Lineage (GTDB taxonomy): Bacteria > Pseudomonadota > Alphaproteobacteria > Rhodobacterales > CAZPXZ01 > CAZPXZ01. Next base: position 2,434,430 of record OZ244777.1, on the reverse strand, counting down.
ACTCCAGCGGAGTGCGGCGGCGCGGTTCCGGACATGGCGCAAAATTATTTTCCAATGCAATAATTGTCTTGACAACTATTTCCATAGACCGCTAGTTTTCCGACTGCGGCCGCTCTCGCAGGGTGGCCCGACCGGGAGCGCATCCAGTGGTTTGGTTGATCGCGGGGATCGGAATCCTCGCAGTAATTGGCCTTTTTGTCGCGGCGATGAACCGCTTTTACCGCAAGGCTACGCGAGAGCGGGCGCTGATCCGTACCGGTGCGGGCGGCAAGCGAGTCGTCATGGACGGCGGATGCTGGGTACTGCCCTTCTTGCATCAGGTGGAATCCGTGGACATGCGGACCGTGCATGTCGAGGTGAGACGGAACGGCGAAAGGGCCGTCTTGACGGCGGACCGGCTGCGGGTGGATATCACCGCTTCGTTCCACGTCCGCGTGGTCCCGACCGAAGACGGAATCGCCACTGCCGCGCAGGCGCTGGGCGCGCGGTCGCTGAACCAGGAACGAATAGCGGACTTCCTCAGCAGCCACTTTGTCAACGCCATCCAGGGCGTCGCGGCCGCCAGGACCATGGACACGCTTCACGAGGAGCGCACTGCCTTCATCTCCGATATCCGGACGGCGTTGCAGGGGGAACTGGAGACGAGTGGCCTTGCACTCGAGTCCGTTTCCCTGACCCAGTTTGATCAGACGCCGCTGGCGGCGATCGACGAGAACAATGCCTTCAACGCCGTCGGAATGCGGCGGCTTGCCGAGTTGATCACCGAAAACCGCCGTCGCAGGAAAGAAATCGAGGCTGAAGCAGAGGTCGCCATTCACCGGACGGAACTCGAGACCTTCAAGAGCCAGGTCAATATCGGGATCGAACGGGAACAGGCGGAGATCGAGAAACGCATCGAAACGGAGCGCCTGGGCGCGTTGGCGGATAGGCGCATCGCGGAAGAACGGGAGCGCGCCGAGGCCGAAGCGGGCCGGGCGCGTCTCCGGCGCGAACAGGATGTCCGCCAGGCCGAGATCGAGCGGGACCGCTCGATTCGCAAGGAAGAAGTCGAAGCGCTGCAAAGCGTGGAACTGGCCCGGCTGCAAAGCCAGATCGAACTTGCCGAAAGCAAGGTGCTGGAATCCAAGGCGCAAGCAGAGGCGGAGCGAAGCCGCTCGCTGATCGTTTCCGCAGAAGAAGAGGTCCGGAGCACAAGGGAAAGACTGGCGGCGGAACGCGAACGCGAAATCGCCGTGGCCGGCGCCGCGCGTGAAGCGGAAACCGTCTTGCGCCGGGCGAAAGGAGAATCCGCGGCCGAAGTGGCGCAGGCCGAGGGCCACGCCCAGGCGTCCGGACACCGCGTTCAGGCGCTTCGCGAGGAACGTGCGGCAGAGGCCGAGAGCATCGCCGCCCAAATCGCGGCGGAGAACGAGATGAGCGCGGAACTGATCGCCATGCGCCTGGAGGAACGGCGCCTCAATATCCTTCCCAGGATGGCCTCCAAAATGGCGCGTCCGCTGCGCAGCCTTCGCGACATTCGAATCCACCAGATCTCGGGCCTCGGTTCCGCTTCGGGCGCCGAAGGCCGCACCAGTCTCGGCGCAAATGTCGACGATCTTCTCGATCTCGCATTCCGCATGCCGGCCGTCCGCAAGCTCGGGGAAGCGGTTGGCGCGGAGATCGTGACAGGCGAGCGGGAAGAGCCATCCCGGAAGAGCAAGTCCGGGCCTTCCAACCGAAAAACCTAGAAAGGAGACACTCGCATGCCCTACAACCGCAGACAATTCCTCGCCGGCGCCAGCGCCGCCAGCGCCGTCATCGGCGCCCCTTCGCTGCTTCGCGCCGACTCCCATCCCATCCGGATCGGCGTTCTGCTCGATACGTCCGGACCCTTTGACGCCTACGGGAAACCGATGTCGAACGCCACCGAACTGGCGATCGCCCAAATCAACGACACCGGAGGCCTGCTGGGAAGAAAAGTGGAGGCGGTTGCGTTCGATACCCAGTCCAAGATGGATCTCTACACGCAGTACGCCCAGCAACTGGTGCGGCGCGGCGATATCGACGTGGTGCATGGCGGTATTCTGTCGGCTTCCCGCGAAGCCATCCGCCCTGTCCTGCGCAAGCGCGGGGTGCTTTATTTCTACAACGTGCTTTACGAAGGCGGCGTCTGCGACCGCAACGTGTTCTGCACCGGCATCACGCCTGCGCAGCAGGTCGAAGCCCTCATCCCGCACGTGATCGAGAAGTGGGGCAAGAACCTGTACGTGCTGGCGGCGAACTACAACTACGGACAGATCACCGCCGACTGGGTGGAGGAATACGCCAACCGGGCTGGAGGAAACATCGTACAAACCGACTTCTTCGATCTCGGCGTCGCCGATTTCGAAGCCACCGTGACCCGCATCCAGGAAGCGGCGCCGGACATGGTCGTGTCCGTTCTTGTGGGTGGAAATCACCTGTCCTTCTATCGCCAGTGGGCGGCCGCCGGCATGAACCGCCAAATTCCCATGGCGTCGACCACGCTCGGAGTCGGAAACGAGCACAAGGTGCTGACGGCGGAGGAAAGCGCCGGGATCATCGTCGCCTACAATTGGTCCGAGTCGCGAACCAACGCGGCAAACCAGGACTTCCTGGCCGCATGGTCGGCGCGTTTCGGCGATACCCGCGCTATCCATGAAATCGCCGTTTCCCAGTACCAGGGACTGATGCTCTGGGCCGAAGGGGTTCGAAAGGCGGGAACGGTGGAGCGTATGCCGCTGATCGAAGCGCTGGAGGAGGGCGTGGGGATTGACGGGCCCGGCGGGCGCCTCTCGATCGACCGCAATACCCATCATTGCTCGTTGGACATCCATGTGATGGAAGTGCAGGGCCAGACCATGAACGTCATTCGCAGCTACGACCAGCGCCAGCCGCTGGATACGCAGCGCTATTGCGATCTGGTCGCCAACCCCGACGACACGCAGCAGTACGAAATCAGCCTCTGATGCGTCCTTCCTACAAACGGGCATTCGGAGCGGAATGGACTTTCTTGCCGTAGTCGTCATTCAACTCCTCTACGGAATCTCAGTGCTGGCCCTGATATCTTTCGGGCTGGCGCTGACATTCGGGATGATGCGCGTCATCAACCTGGCGCACGGGGAGTTCTTGACCCTGGGAGGGTACGCCGCAATTCACGCGGTGCACGCGGGAATCAACCCCTGGATCGCCATGCTGGTTTTCGCGCCGCTGGCGGTAGCGGCATGGAGCCTGATCGTCGAGCGTCTCGTGATCCGGTGGCTCTACGGACGGATCGTGGATACGATGCTGGCGACCTGGGGGCTCAGCCTGGCGATGGTCGGCGGCTTCTCCATGATCTTCGGGAACACCACCACGGGATTTTCCGTTGGCGCAAGCGCCCTGACTTTGGGCGCATACCAGGTCAACGGTTACAGCATTTTCGTCGTGGCTATTACCGTGGCTGTCGCGGTGCTGGCGTTTCTTGCGCTGTTCGGCACCGTCGCGGGACGAATTGCGCGCGCGGCGATCCAGAACCCGGAAATGACGCAGGCTTTCGGATATCCGACCGGCCGAATTTACATGCTGACTTTCGTCGCCGGCGGCGCGCTGGCGGGACTTGCCGGCGGCGTACTCGCACCGGTCGTCGGCATTACTCCCGCGAGCGGGGGAGCCTGGATCGCCAAAGCATTCATCACGGTGATCTCGGGCGGCGCCGCGCCGGTGCTCGGAACCATCGCGAGTTCCGGGTTTCTCGGATTCATCTCGCAGGGCGTGACGCTGCTGTCGACTCCTTCCCTGGGCGATATTGCACTGCTTGTCGCGGCCCTCATCCTTCTTCGAATACTACCGACCGGGATCTCCTCTCTCTGGCGCCGGAGCACCCGGTGAGCGTTGCGCGAACGGCCCTGTGGCGAGCGTTCTCGACCCCGGCCTGCGTCGGCCTGCCGGTGGTTCTTCTGCTGCCGCTGGCTGCGGACTACTATTCCCTCACGCTTCTGGCCATTTACGCATTGCTGGCGCTGTCGCTCGGACTCATCTGGGGCTTCGGCGGCATTCTTTGCTTCGGGCAGAGCGCCTTCTTCGGGATCGGCGCCTACGCATTCGCCATCGCCGTGATCAACTTTGAATCGCCGTGGGCCGCGCTCTTCCTCGCGGTTGCGACGTCCACCGCAGTCGCTGCCCTGCTCGGGGCCGCGATGTTCTATGCGCGCCTCAACGATGTGTATCTCGCGGTCGTTACGCTGGTTTTCACGTTGATCCTGGCCAAGTTCATGAATTCGACCGCAGGCCCCGAATACCGCATCGGTTCCGCGCCGCTTGGCGGCTTCAACGGCATTCCCGAATTCGACACGCTCACGATCCCGTGGCGAACTTCGTCCTATCTGCTCGACGACACGTTCTACGGCTTCTGCGCAGGTTTGCTGCTGATCGCCTGGGGCTTCTGCCGCTGGCTCATGACGACCGCCTTCGGCAGGGTGATTGTCGCCATCCGCGAACACGAACGGCGCGTGGAGTTTCTGGGATACGATCCGCGTTTTCTGAAGTCGATGCTGTTCGCCATCGGCGGAGGGCTGGCCGGTCTCGCGGGGGTGTTGTTCGCGAACTGGGCGGAAATCGTCACGCCGGCAATGTTCAGCCTGATTCAATCCGCCGAAATCATCATCTGGGTCGTATTCGGCGGCCTTGGGAGTTTCGCGGGGCCGATGGCAGGCGCCGCAATCCTCACCTGGGCGCGCACCCTGCTGGGGCAGCAGACGCTGATCGACAATTATCTCATCCTCGGGATCATTCTCATTGTTGCGGTACTCGGCTTTCCCGGCGGGTTGGCGCGCGTGATATCCGGGATACGCCTGCCCGGCAGAGCCAGGGTATCCGGACGCCGGACCCGCAGACGACGCGGCGTGAACGGTTCCGGCAGAGCAGGGAATCCTTCCGATGCGGGCTGAACCCGTACTGGAGGTGGAAAACGTGACGGTGCGTTTCGGCGGCGTAACCGCCCTCGACAATGTCAGCCTTTCCTTGCGAACCGGGGACCTGCACTGCCTGATCGGGCCGAACGGCGCGGGAAAGAGCACCTTCTTCCGGGCCGTGGCCGGCGTACAGAAGATCGATGAGGGGCGAATCTGGGTCGAAGGATGCGACATCGCCGGGTTTGCGCCCCACGACGTCGCTCGGCTGGGCGTGGGCGTGAAGACCCAGGTTCCGAGTCTCCTGGATGGCTTGAGCGTTCTGGAGAATGCCTGGATCGCGGCCCGCAGGACGCGGACCTCCGCGGCCGCCGACCGGGTAGCCGAATCCATGCTGGAACTGGTCGGCGTTTCCGGGGAGGCGCGGCGAACGGTCGGCCAGCTTGCCCATGGCCGCCGCCAACTCGTCGAGTTTGCCGTCGTGCTTGCCGCAGGTCCCCGAATTCTGCTGCTGGACGAACCGGCAGCAGGGCTCACCACGGTGGAAGTCGAGGAATTCGCGAAGCGCCTTCGGGAGGTGAGACAGCAAATGGCGGTGCTGGTGGTGGAGCACAACATGGAATTCGTTCGCATGCTGGCGGAAACCGTGACCATGTTGCATAGGGGAAGGGTGCTTGTAGCCGGTTCACCCGAGACGGTTTTCGCCGACGAGAACGTGCGGGCCGTCTACCTGGGCAAGGCAATTCGGTCGTGAATTCGCCGTCTTCCGCGTTGCTCCGTGTCGACCGGCTGCGATCGGGTTATCACGAAATGCCGGTCTTGCGCGAAATTTCGCTTGAGGTCGACGAAGGGTCGTGCCTGGGCCTGCTCGGTCACAATGGAATGGGAAAAACGACGCTGCTCCGAACCATCATGGGATTCGTTCCGGCGGCCGGCGGCCACATACACTTTGACGGCACGGAGATCACTTCGTTGCCTCCCTGGTGCCGGGCGCGTCTCGGACTTTCCTACGTGCCGCAGGGAAGGGGCATCCTTCCCGACCTGACCGTGCGCGAAAATCTGGCGCTGGCGTTCGCCGCGGATGAAGCCGGTGATGACGAAGCGGTAGCGGTAGAGCGCATCGCAGCGCGGTGTGCCGTATTGGAAAGTTTGCTGGACAGGCCCGGAGGCACCCTGAGTGGTGGGGAACAACAGATCCTCGCCTTGGCGCGGGCGTACATGGCGGATCCGATTCTGTTGCTCCTCGACGAACCTACGGAAGGAATTCAGCCTTCGATTGTCGCCGATATCGCCAGCACGTTGAACGAGACGCGGCGGAGGACCGGACTGGCAATTCTTCTCGTGGAACAGAATGAAGCCTTCCTTCACGAAGTGAGCGACCACGTGCTCTATATCGAAAACGGACAAACCGTTCCCGCGAAACCCACGGAGACCCGTCCGCCGCAGCCACCCCCTCTGGCGGACTCCCGGAGAGAAGAACCCCCGTCCGGTTCGACTTCCAGTCCGGCGGAGCCTGCAGGGCCGGTCCCGAACGAAATGGCGAAGCACGGCAATTCAGCAGATTCGGAAATACTGGAGGCAACCATGACGGTACGCCGGCCGACCATGGCGCAATTACAGCGCGTGGCGGAAGACTTGCAGTTCGAAATGTCCGGCCAGAGGCTCGCCGCGTTCCTTCGCGTCATGGAGCCGACATTCCTGGCGTACGACCAGGTCGCTGCCATGCCGGACGAACTGCCGCCGGTCGCCTGGCCCCGAACGCCCGGGCATCGCCCACCGGCGTCGGAGAACCCCCTCAATGCCTGGATCGTGAAGTGCGAAGTCCAAGGTGCCCCGAAGGGGCCGCTCGCGGGGCGGAAGATCGTGCTCAAGGACAACATCTGCCTCTCGGGCGTACCCATGACCAACGGCAGTTCGACGCTGGAAGGTTACGTTCCGAACGTGGATGCGACCGTGGCCTCCAGAATTCTGGACGCCGGCGGCGCCATTGTCGGGAAGGCGCACTGCGAGTGCTTCTGCCTGTCCGGAGGCAGCCATACCAATGCGTTCGGACCCGTGCGGAACCCGTGGAAGCCCGACCATTCGGCGGGGGGATCGTCATCTGGCTGTGGCGCGCTGGTCGGATCCGGTGAAGTGGAAATGGCGGTCGGCGGCGACCAGGGCGGGTCGATCCGCATCCCCTCTTCGTGGAGCGGATGCTACGGTATGAAGCCCACCCACGGCCTCGTTCCCTACACCGGGATCTTTCCGATTGAGACCACGATCGATCATGCCGGGCCGATGACCACGAATGTCGCGGACAACGCCTTGTTGCTCGAAGTGATTGCCGGAGAGGACGGGCTCGACCCCCGGCAATACGCTCCGCGTACGGAGCGGTACACCAACGCTATCGGACGGGGCGTCTCCGGACTGAGAATGGGAGTGCTGGAAGAGGGATTTGGACTTCCGGAAAGCGAGGCGGATGTGGACGAACTCGTCAGGCGGGCGGGCGCGCAGTTCGGGGAACACGGGGCGATCGTGGAGTCCACATCCATCCCGATGCATCGGTGCGGCGCCGCCATCTGGACGCCGATCGCCCTTGAGGGCCTAACCCGGCAGATGATGGAAGGCAACGGCTTCGGCACCGGCTGGGAAGGACTGTATGTGACGAGCCTGTTGGACATGCATGCCGGCTGGCGGGGCCGGACCGGCGAACTCTCGGACTCGCTCAAGATCTCGATGTTGATCGGCGCCTACATGCTCAAGCATTATCGCGGCCACTACTACGCCAAGGCGCAAAATCTTTCCCGGTCGCTTCGGCAGGCCTATGATCGGGCATTTCAGCAATTCGACCTGCTTCTGCTGCCTACGATACCGATGAAAGCTACGCCGCTTCCCCCGCAGGATGCATCCCTGGATGTGGTCATCCAGCGCGCTTTCGAAATGATCGCGAACACCTGCCCGTTCGACGCAACCGGCCATCCCGCCATGAACGTGCCGTGCGGCCTGAGTGGCGGCCTGCCGGTCGGAATGATGCTGGTCGGCAGGCATTGCGACGAATCGACCATATATCGTGCGGCGGATGCCTTCGCACGCAGATCCGACTGGCGTGGGATCGGATGAATGGCGAACGAAACGCAAGGGTTGCGGAAAGAAGTCTCGAACTTGTCCCGATCCCTGCTCCCGCCGGAATGGGGGCGCCCGGAGTCGGTCCGGCCACAGCCGGCGGATGCCGGCGCCTACCTTCCCCGGGAAGGCAAATCGCACGTCTCCGGGCCTGTGGACGCGCCTTTGCTGGACGTTACGGTGCCCGGACTCCTCTTGGCGGAAGCGTCACGGCGCGGCTATGCCGAGGCGGTCGTGTTCCACCAGGACAACATTTTCTGGACCTGGAGCGAATTCTCGCGGCGCGTCGACGAAACCGCGGCGGGATTCCTCGCGCTTGGATTGCGGCCGGGCAACCGTGTCGGCATCTGGGCGCCGAACCGGCCGGAATGGCTGGTAACGCAGTTCGCGACCGCGCGCGCCGGGCTGGTGCTGGTCACCATCAACCCCGCCTACCGCGTTTCCGAGCTTGAATACGCCCTCAACAAGGCGGGTTGCCGGGCGCTTGTCCTGGCCGAATCCTCTCGCAAGAGTGACTACATCGAGATGCTCCAGAGCCTGGCCCCGGAACTCGAAACCGCAGAGCCGGGACCGAACCGAATCGCGAAGCTGCCGCGCTTGCGCCACGTGATCCATACCGGGACGGAGGCGCGTCCGGGCATGATCCGGTTCTCGGATCTTCCCGCGATGGCCGGTCCCGCGCAGCGCGCCCGCCTTGATTCCGTTACCGCATCCCTGAGTCGGGACGACCCGATCAATATCCAGTTCACCAGCGGAACGACCGGTTCACCCAAGGGAGCCACGCTCACGCACCGGAACATCGTCAACAACGCGCATTTCGTGACCGCCTCCATCGGACTGACCGAGACCGACAGCCTGTGCATTCCCGTGCCACTCTATCATTGCTTCGGAATGGTCATGGCCACCCTGGGTTGTATGACCAAGGGTGCGCGAATGATCTTCCCGGGAGAGAGTTTCGATCCGATCACCACGCTTGACTCTCTCGCAAAGTACCGCTGCACGGCAACGTATGGCGTTCCGACGATGTTCATTTCCATGCTCGATCATGAGGACTTCTCGAAATTCGATCTCAAGTCCCTTCGCACAGGGATCATGGCCGGTGCGCCGTGTCCCGTGGAAGTCATGCGGCGGGTGATTGCGGAGATGAACATGTCGGAGGTAACCATCGCGTACGGAATGACGGAAACGAGCCCCGTCTCCTTCCAGAGCCACACCAACGATCCGATCGAGCGCCGCGTCTCCACCGTCGGGCGGATTCACCCGCACGTGGAATGCAAGGTGATCGGTTCGGACGGCGAAACGGTTCCGATCGGAGAATCGGGAGAGCTCTGCACCCGGGGGTACTCTGTAATGGCGGGATACTGGAACGACCCGGCGCAAACCGAAGAATCCATCGATTCAGACGGATGGATGCACACGGGCGACCTGGCGAGAATCGACGAAGAAGGCTTCTGCGACATCGTCGGGCGGGTGAAGGACATGCTCATCCGCGGCGGCGAAAACATTTACCCGAGGGAGATCGAGGAATTCCTCTACGGGCATCCGAAGGTGCAGATCGTGCAGGCGTTCGGTGTTCCGGATCCGAAATACGGCGAAGAAATCTGCATATGGATCGTGCCGAGGCCCGGAGAATCTCCGGATGAAGAGGAAATCCGCGAGTACTGTCGGGACAGGATCGCGCATTTCAAGGTGCCGCGCTACATCCGCTTTCGCGAGGAACTTCCCATGACGGTGACGGGAAAGCCGCAGAAATTCCGCATGCGCAAAGAAATGATGCGGGAACTGGGACTCAGGGGCGGAACCTGACCGCTTCGTCTCGGTGCATCTTGCTAGGCGGCAATTCCTGACAGGTGCGGCTTCCACCTGGCAACTGCCGCTCCGTTCAGCAGCAGCCAAAGCGACTCATGGAAGCGCTGCAACGAAACTGCCCATTGACTTGCGGCTGAATCCAACGGATGCCCGGTCTCTTCGGGGTGCTTCGCGGTCAGGTCGACGAACGTCGGCGTCAAGGCCGCCGTGCACGGCAATTCCTCCTGCTTGGGTCGGCTTCGGACGCACTTCTTCGGCAGTCGTCGGAGTCGCTGGCAGGACGCATCATCCGCATGGAATTGCCGGGCGTGGATGCTTTGGAGGTTGGAAGCGGGAACGAAATTCTCTGCAATCGGCCAGCATGCGGAGACCATGCCGATACTGGAATAGCCGCTGAATCTTCGATCTGCCCAAAATGTTCCGGTCTGCAATATTGGGCGCGCTGAGGTTGGACTTGGCCACCGCACAGCGTTCGGCAACAATTTTCTCGACCATTTTCTTGCACACGTTGAACCCAACCAGATCGTGGCCCGCCTGGTCCAGGCGAGCAGCGATCGGATACCCCGTGTGACCAAGTTCAATTAACTTGTAGCTATCCCCGGAATCGCACAGTGATTTTTGAATCTGAATGCCGGTGTGCGGATTGGATTCCTATTTGCGATGTTGCATTACGTACGCTTCAATCAGAATCGGCCAGCTGGCTCGGATGCTACCGGGATTCTGCCAGCTCGAACCGCGGCGACGGAATTCCCTGGCCGGCATTCTTGATTGCAAGTACGCGTCCGGCGCCTGGCTGGGCTTCGATTTGATCTGCTGTGAGAGCCATCATCGCGCTTGTCATATAGAGTGTCGTCTGATTGCTTCCGCCGAAGCAACAGCTTGTTGGCCGTTGGACCGGCAGCGCTATCTGTCTTACGAACCTGCCGCCTTTGTCGTGAACAACTATGCGCCACCCGTCCCATTCTGCTGTCCAGAGCTGTGACGCCTGGTCGACATCGGACCCATCCGGGACGCCGGAAAAGGTGCCATGATCAACAAATGTCTCGGCCTCGCCGAGAGTTTGCCCAGGTTCCGGAGCAACAAAGCGGAGGATCTTCTTGCTCGGCGAGTCAGCGAAATACATTTCGCCATCCCCCGGTCCCCAAGCCAGGCCGTTGGTGACTTGAATGCCGGAAAGCATTGTTTCAACTGTGAAGTCCGTGTTTAGCCGAAACAGGGATCCGGAAGGTGTTCGGGGCTCCGCCTCGCTCATTGTGCCGGCCCAGAAACATCCGAACCGATCGCATTTTCCGTCGTTAAAACGCGTATCCGGCGCAAGGGCTTCGGGCATCTCGACGCGGTCCACGTTTCCAGAGTCTAGATGGAAGAGCGCAAAACCGGATTCCAGCGCGATGACCAGAGTATCGGCGGATGTGGTCAGCCCAAGAGAACCGATGCGTTCCGGTAGGTTCCATGAGTTTTCCGAGGCGTTCTCGGTCAGGACGTGAATGCGCCCCATTTCGATGTCTACCCAAAAGAGACGCTGGTTCTGTTCATCCCAGACGGGCGATTCACCGAGGACGCATCGCGCTTCAGAGACAATTTCGACATCAGTCATGGCGTGGACTCCTCAAATCCGGCAGGGCAAATCAAGACGGCAATCCATCATCAATGGTGATCGACGTCCCCGTGACAATACGCGTGGCATCGCCCGTCAGGAAATGAATCTTGTCTCCCGACTCGTCGCCAGGTCCAATCCGGGCGAGTGGTTGAGATTGGATGAATTTGCTCATGGAGACTTCGGGGGTCCTCCGGAAAGAACCGTGGCGCTCCATCAGCCAGCGCGGGAGAGCCAAAATGTCTCAAGATGAAGGAAATGACCCGCACATTTTGAGGAGCGAACTCGGTCGCCATGTTCCTCGCCATAGGAATCAAGCCTGCCTTCGTTACAGCGCACATGTTCCGTTTCCGCGCCGCCGATACGCCGTGCACCGATGAGACAAAATCTACAAGAGTTTGATTGGAAGGTCCGAAATCCCAACTGGTGGATGCCCACGAACCGCGCGGAGGCGACAGTCGCACGCACGGTGGGGAGTTCGTGGCGGCACGCGAGGCGCACTTCCGCCGACCGCCCGGCCGCGCCAGAAGATGCCAGGAGGCCGGCTTCCGGCCGCTCTGGAGCGCCTTGTGGTTGCCGTTCAGGCGTACCCTGCCAGCGCCGCGGACCCGAATCCGGGGACCGGTTGCCGGTCGAACTGCGCCCATGTCAGCGGGGTACTTTCACCGCCCGCCCTCTCCCCGTACTCCAATATGGCGGGGCAGGTCCATCGAATCGTGCAACAACCGGAGCATGTCGATCACGGGCGGATTCGCCGGGGCGCCCACTCGGGACAACACCAGGTGCCGGCCTTGCCGCCCCCCGCGCTCCACATGCAGCGTCATGAGTCCTTCCCCAATTTCATCACGTCTTCGTGACTCGGCAACCCGCGGCTCCGCCGACCGCGTTTCGATCGCCTGCGTCAGGGTTTTGGCATGCAAACGCGCCAGCGCCTCTCCGACCCGTTCCGGTGTCCAACGGAGAATGTTCTGGAAATCGTCTTCAGCCGCGGCCGCCAGACGGACCCGCCAACGGCGGCCGCGGGCCATCACGTCCTGTCGGTTTTCGGCGAACGGTCGCCAAACGCCTCGTCGGCATGGGCAGACAGGGTCTCACGCAGCGCTTCCGCCGCATCAAATGTCCGATAGCGTCCCGCCACTATGCCGGTGATGCCGGCATCCGCCGCCTTGCGCATCGCCTTGAGGCGGATTTTGTCCTCCGCCTCCACCCGCTCGACAAGTCTGAGACCCTCTCGCATCACTTCGCTGGCATTCTGATAGCGACCGGACGCGACCAGCCTCGCGATCAAGGTCGCCTGATGATGCGAGAGAGAGACATTGCGCGTTGGCATGATCAAATTCTCCCTTGGCGGGTCGACATTGGCATGATATGCCAATGTTGTCCGACTTGAAGCGTTTAAGTAAGCCGTTTCGGGAACCTGCCAAGATCTAGACGAGTACGGGGGCCGGACTCGATGACCAGCGGACCCGTGACCATTGGCGCCATTTGGCGTCCCGAGTTCTCTTGCTCGTCGAAGTGCTTCCGATGCTCGGCGAGCTATTGGGTCACACGCAGGTCGAGACCACGGTTCGACACGCACATCTCGCGCGGGACTCGATTCCGAGCGGCGCGTCAAGCATCACATGGGGCATTGGCGGGGATCTCTTGATTGACGATCGCGGCGATGTCCCTGTACATCCTGAACGCCAAGGGGGCTCAACGAGGCGTTTCCCCAATGATAGAATGGTTTCGGGTTACGAAGGGCGGCGCCTCCACCAGCGCCGGCCGACAACCTTGGGAGACTTCTCATGCCTACCGTTCGCGGACCTCTCGACGTCACCATCGAGGCCGAGCCTCCCTTCTTGGAGCAGGACGGCATCAAGTTCAACCGGAGCATGGTCCGCAAGGAATTCTCTGGAGACATGGTCGGCAAATCCGAGGCCCAGATGATCGCGGCTTACACGGCCACACCGGGCTCGGCCGGATACGTTGCCATCAAGCACTTCACCGGCTCGGTCGGTGGTAAGTCGGGCTCGTTCGTCCTTCAGCACCACGGTTTGATGGAGAAGGGCGAGGCCGCACTGACGGTGACGATCATTCCGGACTCCGGCGCCGGTGAATTGGCCGGGATCTCGGGCACGCTCGAGATCGACAACGACGAGGAAAAGCATTCCTACGTCCTTGAGTACGAGCATCGATGACCGAGCGCTATCTCGTGATGCCGCGGGGCATCAACGTCGGGATCCGCAATCGGGTACCGATGGCGGAACTCAAGTCGAAGTTGGCCGACGAGGGCTACTCCGATGTGGCCACCGTCCTGCAAAGCGGGAACGTAATTGTCTCCACCGAATCGGATCGTCCCGACGAGGTCGCCAGCGCCATGCAGCGGTTGCTCAGCGACGAGTTCGACGTCAACGTTCCCTGCGTCGTCCGAACGGCGAACCAGGTTCGAAAGGTGCTCGAGCGCAATCCGTTGCAGGAGGTCGTCTCCGACCCATCGCGCTACCTGGTGAACTTCCTCTCGGAGGAGCCCGACCCCGAGGTGGTAGGGGCGTTGCTGGAGGAGGACCACAGCCCCGAGGCCATCGCGATCGAAGGTACCGAGGCATACATCTGGACTCCGGATGGCGTCAAGGCGATGACCCTCTCATATGCGTACCTCGAAAAGCGGCTCGGCGTCGTCGCCACGGCGCGCAACTGGAACACCATGAAGAGGATTGTTGCCAAGTTCTGATCGCTGGGTGCGCCAGGATTAAGACGCCATTCTCCAGCAGGTGCGAAATCTGTCCGTGAATTGTCGTTCCACCCGGGTTCAATTGGAACGGCCCTTGAGGGTAACCGAGGAGGTTGAAGCATTCCGATGTACCAGGGCGGCCTCGGGCCGTTCAGCGAGCACGCGGGCAGCAACGTGTAGTGAACGCCTTATACGCTCGAGCGCATAAGGCGTTCAAAAAAATCCGAAACCGAGACATAGGCCGAAATGCGTTGCAGCGGCGTCAGCAGCATTTGCAGGCTGAAGATCATCAAGGACAAGGCCAGAAAGACGAAAGGCAGGAAAAGCAGCCTGCGCAGCTTGTAGCTCAGCATCCGGGTTCCCGTGTGTTCGGTTCAGGTCTTGCTGTCGGGAGTTTCAGTTGGCGCGGCGCAATCCCCTGCGCCGCGCCCAAAGTGTCTGCGTTACTCATGCTTGGAAATGTTGTAGAAATTCCAAGCCCCGTACAGCACCTTGTTATGCACATACCCATGCACCCAGTCACGGCTGACGTTGGCCGTGACCGCTTCCCACATGAACTGGGTCGTCGCAAATTCATGGCTCATTTCCTGCAAGCGAGCATAGATCGGCTCCCGCAGCGCAGGGTCGTTCAGCGCCCAGGCTTCCGCCAGCAACGGGTCGAACTTCTCGCGCATCAACGCGCGGTAGCCATCGCCGCTGAAACCGGCGACCAGCCCGGTGCTCGCCAGAAAATAGGATGCTGCGCCAAGCGGTCCGCCCGGATCAGAATAGTCCGGCCCCCACCCCATGTAGGACAGCGGGCTTTCCGGGTTGCTGGCGCCATAGGATTTTTCCCGGAATGACGAACTCGTCAGCGCCTGAATCCTCAAACGGAACTTCGGATTGATCCGTGCCAAACTCTGTTGCAGCACCGCAAGCGAGCTGCCGGCTTCGGTCGAGCCTTCGGAATAATAGGCGGTCATTTCAAACCCGACTTCCCAGAGCTGGCCGTCGAATGCGGCACGGAAATGTTCCTCCGCTTTGGCTGGGTCATAGACATAGACTGAACTGTCGGGGCGATATCCCATCAATCCCCGTACGGTCGGGCCACGCAGTTGCACGGTGCGTCCATTCTGGACCTGTTCCAGAAGGATGTCGTAATTCTGGGCATAGTTGAAGCCCTTGCGCACGTCCAGGTCGGCAAAGAAATCCGGCGGCACACCTTCGCCATCCAACTGACCTGAGCCAATTGCCGGGTTATCCTCGGCCACCACGGGCCAGCCAAAGAACAGCGAGCGCCCGTAAACTTGCTCAAGATCCTCAACCTTGATGCCTTCGGTTGCGCGCATTTCCTCGATGAATTCTGGCGGCGTAGCGGCAAAATCCGCATCCCCCGCAAGCAATTGCAGGCGGCGGTTTGTCCATTCCGGCACCGTCCTCAGCACCACCCGCACGAGCGGCGCCGGATCGCGGAAGTACCCATCAAATCGCTTGAGCGTGATGCGCTGTTCGGCTTGATCCCAGCTTTCCACCATGAAGGGGCCCGTTCCGTTTTCCAATTCAAACAACGGGTTATCTTCGAGCCTTGGTTTGTGATGGTCGATCCAAGATTCCGCAGTATCTGGCCATGCGCCTTGCGCAATCGCCCATTCCCGATCAAGGATCGAGGTTGCGAAAGGCAGCGCCATGATGCCAAGCGTCGCCGGAAAGGACGAATCAAGCGTGACAATCAGGTTATCGCCCTCAACCCGGATTTTCTCTGCGAGCGCGGCGTGCGTTGCAGCAAGCCCTGCCGCATCCACATCCTCAAAATTTTCCACCCCGGCAAGCCCGGTCGCCCATTTTTCAATATTGGTGTATTTGCCGGAGGTGATCATCTCTGTCACCGCGTTCGCCATCCAGCTTTCGCCTTGCAGGATGGCCCGCATCAGGCTGTAGCGTGCGTCTTCGGCCGTAATCTGCCCAAAGCCAGGTTCAATCTTGGCGCGGTCCTCCTCGCTCAATTCATCGTAAAGATGCCAGGTGATCGATCCGTCATCCCCTTTCAATCCAGCCCGATGCGCGAAGACGCCGTCGCGAATCGGAAAGGTGTAACGGATCGCCCCGCCGTCCAGTTCCTCGATCAAGCCGTTGGCGAGGCTCGGCACCTCAGACGACAGCGACGGAACAAACTCCGAAATATTCGATCCGTCATTATCCAGCAGCCGGCTGTATGTGTTCATTGATGAATAGGTGCTGGGCGTATCCCCGATATAGGCCGGATCAAGTGAGGAAATGTTGGAGGTCCAGAGGAACACCAGCGTGTCCGGGTTCTTGATCTCCGCACTCGCGGTTCCTGTCAGCGTCGCCAAAGCGACTGCCAACACCGGCAAAAGATATCTCTTCATCCAATTTCTCCTTGTAGTTTGTTGCAGCCATTGACGGTGAAACCTTCGGGGCTCTTGCCTCGCGAAACTCACAATGGCCAGACGTCGACCGCGGCCGCCCGTGATTTTGAATAGCTGAATTTATGTCTGGCGGCAAGAAGATCCACCCCGCGGAGTACCTTGATATCCCGCTCTCGGCGCGACGAGGGGAACCGCTCCATCGAGAAGGAACTCGGACGAGCGCGTCATCTTTTTCGCGTCCAGGTAATCATCACCCAAGCAAGGATAGAGCAAGAGTTTGATTGGAAAGTCCGATTTCCAATCCAGACACGTCAACACGCTGCCCGTATGGGCCGGCCCGTGGGCCGCTCCCCGGAAGACATGCGTTCGGTGTCCGTTTCGGGTTCCGTCTCCGGAACCGCGTCCGCCCAATCTCTGCGGACGTCCGGGGCCAGACTCCGGGTTCCCCGAAGCGCGCGGCGCCACCCCGTCTTCGCCCACCACCCGCTCCGCCTCGCGCACCAGGTTCTGCGCGGCGGCGGCATCGAGATGATGGGTGCCATGCAGCAGGGGCATTGCCAAAGACGGCAGGATCCGACCCCCAGCCGGTCGCCCCGAAGGCTCATCTCCGGGCAGCGGCGGGTCGATGCGAACCCGGCGAGTAGTCGCAATGCCGGCAGCCCCCGCCGTCGCAGGTTGGTGATCAGGAAAGCTTTCGTCGCCGCCGGCGCGCCTTCGGTGCGCCAGGCGGCGCTTCGCGCAATTTCCCGCTTGGGCACGCCGCCTGCGGCGGACATCGAATGGAAGCGAAAGCTTTCGAGGGCGATCCCCCGGATCTCGGGACCCCGGCTAGCTGGCAGCGCGGCGATGCGGTCCGCAGCTTGCCTCTCTGCCGCCACCCGGCTCTCCCGGCGGAGGGCGGTGTTGCGATGCAAGTCTCAGCGGATCTTCCCCGCCCGGCGCTGCCCACGCCGGGACAGCACAAGATGGCGCGCCCCGGACCAAGGAGAACTCAGTGTCTACGAAATCGGTCGGCAGCTGCCGCAGCCAGGGCGACGATGCCCGCAGCGCCGGATTCCACCAAATCATCTCGAAGTGGCTCGGAATGTCCCCGCTGCTGCCGAAACCCTCGCACACGATCTGGCGCCCGTGATTGGCGGTGGCGCGCAGCAAGTGCTGAAAAGAGAACAGTCTTCTTTGCTGACTCGCCGTCAGACGGCCGCGTGCTGACGCAGTTCGGATGTCAAAGTCCGGTTTCTTGCGCAAATGACATCTCGCGTGAATTCCCGTTCAAGCTCTAAGGCGTGCGACTTTTCAGGAAGGGACAGGCTCGGCTGCGGTCCTTTGGGGTGCAGACCGCCGTGAACAGGCACACCACATCGCGCATTGGCGCCATGGATTCCCGCTTGTCGCGATGCGCCCACATGTCAGATTCCGCGGCGCACTGCTGCACTGGCTGATCGCGCGTTTCTGCCTGATCCCCCGCGGTCACAGGAGCTCTCCCAAATTGCAGACAAGCGCATCCATTTCGGCACGCGAATGGGTAGAAAAAACGGCGATACGAAGCGTTTCTACCGCAGGTGCGTCTGAATAGCCTCGGGGTGGGACATGGCGCACCATGATGCCACGCGTTTCAAGAGCACCAGCGACAGCCGCAAGGTCCGTGTCGGCACTGAAACAGATGATTGGGACAGGCGAATCCGGCGTCTCTATTCCGATACCGGCAAGGGTCTGGCGAAGGTACCGGACATTCTGACGGAGCCTGTCACGCATCACGGAATCCCGCCCGAGCAGGCGCAGACCTTCGCAGGCGGCCGCAGCGGCCGGGATGGGCGGAGTCGAAGCGCCCACCATCACCCCGGCGTGACGCGCAATTTTTTCTGCAAGCGCCGCATCAGTCGCCACAAACCCGCCGTAGCCGCCAAACGCTTTGCTAAACGTTCCGGCAAGGAGATATTGCGGCCCCTGCAATCCGAAGTGATCAAAGCTGCCGCGCCCCATCGGGCCAAGCACGCCAACTCCATGCGAATCATCAATGCACAGCAGCGCGTCCGGGTAGGGCTTCATCACCGCTGCATAGTCGTCCAGCGGCGCCATCGCCCCGGTAGACGGAAACACGCCATCAGTCACGATCGCGGGACGCAGATGCTGCCCGACATGGATCGACAGTTTGGCCGCGAGATCGGCGCTGTCACGATGATTAAACCTGACAATCGGCTTATCCATCGCTCGAATTGCATCGCCGACACAGAAATGGGCCGCGGCATCAACAAGGATCATGTCAATGTCCTGCTGAAGCCCTTGTAAAAGCACAGAGATACTCAGATATCCGGAAGCAAAATAAGTTATCTCCTCCACCCCGAAATAAGCGCGGGCGAGGTCCTTCAGCTCATCATAAATCTCCGTTCCGGCAAGAGTCGCCGTGCCAAGCCCGTAGGCCTTGATAGCGTCGCCGGCCGCCGCCTGAACCGCAGGGTTTCCATGAAGCGTATAGTAGCTCGTTCCGCAGAAATAACTGACGTCCTGCCCATTCACCCGCATGCGCGCGCCAATAGGGGAGTTGAACTGCGGCCTCGCGCTCATCCGATGCGACCTGTCGCATCCTGGGACACGGTGGTCTTGTCGAACTTTGCCAGGTAGTCCGGCGCAATGTCGGCGCCGATCCCCGGCGCATCCGGCAAGGTGATCTGCCCTGCATCGCCATAACGCATGCCGCCCGTCACCGGATCATCACGCAGCATGTCTGCACCATCTAGGTCCGCAAAGACGATATTGCGCCGGGCCGAGACCAGATGCGCCGCCGCGGTCAGGCCCAGCCTGGTTTCCAACATGCAGCCAACCATGCACTTGAGTCCCGCGGCTTCGGCAATGGCGTTGATCTTGAGCCCGACAAGCAGACCCGATGATTTCGCCAGCTTGATGTTGAAATAGGTGCAGGCGCGATGCCGTATCAGGGCGATTGCGTCATGGTCATCAAACAGCGATTCATCAGCCATGATCGGGATCGAGCTGGCAGCACTTACCGCAGAGAGCGCCTCGGTATCCCAGGCCGGAACGGGCTGTTCGCAATATTCGATATCGAATTTATCGATCTCTTTCAAAATCTTGATTGCACCAACCCGGTCCCAGCCCTGATTGGCATCAATGCGTATCCGCGTCGCGGGGCCGATGGCTGTGCGAATGGCCGCAATCCGGGCAATGTCCTCCGCAACCGTGGTGCCGAGTTTCACCTTCACCGCGCCAAATCCACGCGCCTGGAATTCCATCGCGTGGCGGACCATCGTATCGGGCGTGTCGATTCCAACGGTATTGTCCGTTTCGATCACCCGCTTTTGCCCGCCAAGGAGTTGAAACAACGGCAGGCCCGCGACCTTGCCTGCGATGTCATAGAGCGCCATGTCAAAGGCAGATCGGATCGTCGGATTGTTGGGCAGAAACGCCCGCATCTGGGCAACCCGGCCTTCAATGTCCAGTGGATCAGAACCGATCAACAACTGGGCCAGATCTTGCGCCGCCGCCAGAGCTGTTCCGGGGGTTTCGCCGACAACCGGAGTAAGAGTGTTCGCCTCACCCATCCCGTAAATCTCCTGATCCGTGTGAACGCGAATGAATAGGGTTCCCGCCACCAGCGTCTCACCTATCGCGATCCGAAACGGGCGTTTCAGGGGCAATTCCGCGTTGAAAATTTCGACTTTGGCAATCTTCATTTCAACACCATAAAGTTTGGCCGGCAGGTCAGACCCGGCGGGCAAGAAACATTGGTCCGACTCGGATGCCGATCCTGCCGGCCTCGTCCATCGCGCCGACTTCGAGGGTTTCATCGGGGTAAAGCTTGCCCAGCATCTTGAAGCGGTCAGCGCCAAGCGGTTCACAGCGATGCAGGTAGAAATATTCAATCAGGCAGTTCATCGCCCCATTGGCGTAGCTCAGAGTCGTGACGTTGAAATCCGGGCCGTATTCCCCGAGGTGGGCGGCGATCTCCGGGGGTGGCTCGGTTTCATCCGGGGTGTCGGTTCTGAACCACTTCTGACCCTTCCACTGCATCTCGTTGGGGTCTGGAAAGCTCAACTCCAGATATTCAAAATCCGATCCTTCCCCATAAAGCCGCCCGTCGATGCCGAAATCATTCCCTGAAACCGGCTTGATCCGGAGCGGCATCCCGTCGCCAATCAGATAGAGCTTACCGTGCTTTGCCACGACCTCTGCGATTTCATTGCTCACGCTGCATTTGTAACGCCCCGGCAAGTTCGCAAGCTGCATCTTCGTCAATGGTTCGTACGCACGGCGCGGAGCTGGCGGATCACCCATGTTCATTGCTGCCAAGGCGAGGCGAAGGCTTGCCTCCGTCAATCGGTTCACTACGTCATTGCTGCAATCAAGGGTGGAGATCATGACGATGCCCAGCCCCGCCTTAGGCAGCACAGAAAGTTGCGAGGCATAACCATAAACTGCGCCACCGTGTCCAACCGTCAGCCAGTCATCAAGCCGACCGACGCCGAATCCCAGGCCATAGTCCTTCAACCCGGCATAGCCCGTAGGTCTTACGCCGATCGCCCGCCACATCTCTGACAGGGAAGACGGCGAAACGACGCCCACCCCGTCGGGTGTGAGCCCACCCCCCCGCAAGAGCGCGGCAATAAAACGTTCCATATCCGGCAAGGTTGCGTAGATATTGCCGGCGGGTACTCCGCCAAGGTCAAAGACCGGAGCGGGTGTGTCACCTTCAAGCGACCACATGAAGGCGGGGGCGAGGTCTGCCAGAATCCTGGCGTCGGACACGATCGCAGTGTCCTTCATGCCCAGCGGCGCCAGAACATGATCCGTCAGATAGTCTGCAAAGGGCTGGCCTGAAACCTTTTCCACCACCGCACCAACAACACCAATCCCGGCGTTCGAATAGCTGAACATCCCGAGGGAAGGGTCGATCTTCAGGATAGAATGACCGACCTCCTCCACTGTCTGGGACAAGGGCGGAAAACTGTCGTCAAGGTAGTGGCCGCTTCTCGGTTCCCTAATCAGCCCGGAGGTGTGGCTGAGCAGTTTTCGCAAGGTGACATCCCCGCCACGCGGCCCTTGGTGATTGCCGTGAAATGGATTTTCAGGCGCAAATCCCGGCAGATAGGTCGATACGGGCACGTCAAGGTCAACCAAACCACGCTCGACAAGTTGCATCAGGCAGATCGAGGTGAACATCTTGGTCTGGGAAGCAATTCGAAAGGTGGTCTTGTCAGAAAACGCATATGCAAGGTCAGCCCGCTGGACGTGCCCCCGCGAAATCGGCCCATCACGCCCGACCAGCGCGTATGAGATCGACGGGATTTCCTTGTCTGCCACCTCAAACGCGATACGAGTTTCAATCTCTTGTTTCAAAGCCGCAATGTCGATGATCATGAATGATCCCTCTATTTGCGCACAATATACGGGTCGAGAATATCGCGCAGTGCATCACCGACCAGATTCCAGGAAAAGACAAAAAGGAATATCGCCATGCCGGGAAAGAAGAGCGTATACCAGTATTTGAACGGCGCATCCCCTTGTCCCACAATCCAGTTTCGCGAATAGCTGATGAACTGCCCCCAATCGGCATAGCCCTGCTCCGTCCCCACCCCGAGAAAGCTGAGCGCAGAGGCTGCAAGCACCATCGAACCTGTCGCCATCGTCGCGAGCACCAAGACCGGAAAAAAGGCATTTGGTAGGATGTGGCGAAAGATCAGTAGAAAATCGCTGGTCCCGTAGGTGCGTGCGGCATGAATGTAATTCATTTCCTTGATCCGCAAGATTTCGCTCCGGATCACCCGCGCGTAAGTCATCCAGCCAAACGCCGAAAGCGCGATAATCATTGGACCGATCCCTTTGCCAAGCAGGGTTGTCAGAACCATCGCCGCAACAAGGAAGGGAACCGCCATGAAAACATCAACGACGCGCATCAGGATTTCATCCACGATCCCGCCGTAAAATGCCGCGACAGAGCCGATGAACAGCCCGACAAACGACGACACGCATACGACTCCCAGACCGATCTTGAACGCCGTGCGTGTGCCCCAGACCAGACCATAATAGATGTCATACTGCCCTTGGGTCGTCCCAAAGAAGTGCTCTTCTGACATCGGCCCAGGCGTTGCCCAGAACGAGGAGCGCGGCGTATCATAAGGAGAAATCTGGAAGGACTCCGGCGGGGCAATGTGGGGTGCAAGTATTGCGACTGTGACAAAGAACAGCAGCAGCAGGATGCCTAGCAAGGAAAGTGGATTGCGAAGCAAATAACTCAGGAATTTCATTTCAGCACCACCCGCGGATCAATGAAGGGATACAGCAGGTCAACGATCAGGTTGAGCAGCACCAGAACCACGGCAAAGTAGAGCGCAAAGCCAAGGACAGCCGGAAAATCGAGGCTCGCTGCGGCAGTTGCCGCAAACTGGCCAAGACCGTGATAGTCAAAGATTGTTTCGGCGATGACGACCCCGCCCATCATATAGGCCAACTCCATCCCTGCCATCGTCGTGACCGGCAACATCGCATTGCGCCGGGCGTGTTTGTTTTCAATCACCCGGCGTGACAGTCCCTTGGCCCTGGCGGTGCGGATATAGTCCTGACGAAGGGTTTCCAGCATGCTTGTGCGCATCACCCGCGTCATATTGGCCAGGTTCACATAGGTCAGCGTGATCACCGGTGCGATCATGTGGCGCAAGGAATCAAAGAATATGTCCCAACGCCAGTTCATCACGGAATCAATCAGATTCGCCCCGGTGTAACGGATGAAATCAGTGCTCCCCACATCGGTCATCGCCCACTGTGAAAGCCGCCCCGGCGGCAGCCAGTCAAGAAAGCCGTAAAACAGCATCAGCATGATCAAACCGAACACGAAGGTCGGAAAGGACCAGCCCAGAACCGTGAAGAACCGGATGATGTGATCCACCACCTTGTTGTGGTTCGCACCTGCCCGCGTGCCAAGCCAGACTGCGCCCAGAAAGCTTGGGATAAAGGCCAACACAACGAGTTCTGCGGTGGCGGGAAACAGGTTCAGCAAGACTTCCGACACCGGTCCGCGCGCGGTTTCGGACCAGCCAAGATTGCCCTGCACGACACCTTGCACCCAATTCCAGTATTGGGCGAGAAAAGGTTCATCCAATCCATATTTCTTGATCAGATGTGCAATCTGCTCCCGCCCGCCTTTCAGTTCAGAAAAATCCGAGACATAGGCCGAAATGCGTTGCAGCGGCGTCAGCAGCATTTGCAGGCTGAAGATCATCAAGGACAAGGCCAGAAAGACGAAAGGCAGGAAAAGCAGCCTGCGCAGCATGTAGCTCAGCATCCGGGTTCCCGTGTGTTCGGTTCAGGTTTTGCTGTCGGGAGTTTCGGTTGGCGCGGCGCAATCCCCTGCGCCGCGCCCAAAGTGTCTGCGTTACTCATGCTTGGAAATGTTGTAGAAATTCCAAGCCCCATACAGCACCTTGTTATGCACATACCCATGCACCCAGTCACGGCTGACGTTGGCCGTGACCGCTTCCCACATGAACTGGGTCGTCGCAAATTCATGGCTCATTTCCTGCAAGCGAGCATAGATCGGCTCCCGCAACGCAGGGTCGTTCAGCGCCCAGGCTTCCGCCAGCAACGGGTCGAACTTCTCGCGCATCAACGCGCGGTAGCCATCGCCGCTGAACCCGGCGACCAGCCCGGTGCTCGCCAGAAAATAGGATGCTGCGCCAAGCGGTCCGCCCGGATCAGAATAGTCCGGCCCCCACCCCATGTAGGACAGCGGGCTTTCCGGGTTGCTGGCGCCATAGGATTTTTCCCGGAATGACGAACTCGTCAGCGCCTGAATCCTCAAACGGAACTTCGGATTGATCCGTGCCAAACTCTGTTGCAGCACCGCAAGCGAGCTGCCGGCTTCGGTCGAGCCTTCGGAATAATAGGCGGTCATTTCAAACCCGACTTCCCAGAGCTGGCCGTCGAATGCGGCACGGAAATGTTCCTCCGCTTTGGCTGGGTCATGGACATAGACCGGACTGTCGGGGCGATATCCCATCAATCCCCGTACGGTCGGGCCACGCAGTTGCACGGTGCGTCCATTCTGGACCTGTTCCAGAAGGATGTCGTAATTCTGGGCATAGTTGAAGCCCTTGCGCACGTCCAGGTCGGCAAAGAAATCCGGCGGCACACCTTCGCCATCCAACTGACCTGAGCCAATTGCCGGGTTATCCTCGGCCACCACGGGCCAGCCAAAGAACAGCGAGCGCCCGTAAACTTGCTCAAGATCCTCAACCTTGATGCCTTCGGTTGCGCGCATTTCCTCGATGAATTCTGGCGGCGTAGCGGCAAAATCCGCATCCCCCGCAAGCAATTGCAGGCGGCGGTTTGTCCATTCCGGCACCGTCCTCAGCACCACCCGTACGAGCGGCGCCGGATCGCGGAAGTACCCATCAAATCGCTTGAGCGTGATGCGCTGTTCGGCTTGATCCCAGCTTTCCACCATGAAGGGGCCCGTTCCGTTTTCCAATTCAAACAACGGATTATCTTCGAGCCTTGGTTTGTGATGGTCGATCCAAGTTTCCGCCGTATCTGGCCATGCGCCTTGCTCAATCGCCCATTCCCGATCAAGGATCGAGGTTGCGAAAGGCAGCGCCATGATGCCAAGCGTCGCCGGAAAGGACGAATCAAGCGTGACAATCAGGTTCTCGCCCTCAACCCGGATTCTCTCTGCGAGCGCGGCGTGCGTTGCAGCAAGCCCTGCCGCATCCACATCCTCAAAATTTTCCACCCCGGCAAGCCCGGTCGCCCATTTTTCAATATTGGTGTATTTGCCGGAGGTGATCATCTCTGTCACCGCGTTCGCCATCCAGCTTTCGCCTTGCAGGATGGCCCGCATCAGGCTGTAGCGTGCGTCTTCGGCCGTAATCTGCCCATAGCCAGATTCAATCTTGGCGCGGTTCTCCTCGCTCAATTCATCGTAAAGATGCCAGGTGATCGATCCGTCATCCCCTTTTAGTCCAACCCGATGCGCGAAGACGCCGTCGCGAATCGGAAAGGTGTAACGGATCGCCCCGCCATCCAGTTCCTCGATCAAGCCGTTGGCGAGGCTCGGCACCTCAGACGACAGTGACGGAACAAACTCCGAAATATTCGATCCGTCATTGTCCAGCAGTCGGCTGTATGTGTTCATTGATGAATAGGTGCTGGGCGTATCCCCGATATAGGCTGGATCAAGTGAGGAAATGTTGGAGGTCCAGAGGAACACCAGCGTGTCCGGGTTCTTGATCTCCGCACTCGCGGTTCCTGTCAGCGCCGCCAAAGCGACTGCCAACACCGGCAAAAGATATCTCTTCATCCAATTTCTCCCTGTAGTTTGTTGCAGCCATTGACAGTGAGACCTTCGGGGCTCTTGCCTCACGAAACTCACAATTGCCGGACGTCGACCGCGGCCGCCCGTGATTTTGAATAGCTGACAAACGGCTCAGGTGGCTCAAACGATATTCCGGGCACCGCGGCTCCGCAACATTCAAGTTCCTCGAAGATCTTGGCGAAGCGGCCATATAGAGCAACCTCAGGCGCGCCAAAACCGAGGTTCATGGTCGCGCCCGCGGCCAGCGCCGTAGTGGTCGAAATGGACAGCGCCATCAAGGACATGGCAGCAGATTTGAATCCGAGATGTTGAATCGGCTTCTCCGCGTTGGATTTGCCGTCTATTTTTGGACCAAGCATGAAATAGTCGGTCTTGAACGAATAATATCAAATCGGTCTTGCGTGAATAATATCAAGATCGGTCATGTTGGATTCCATTGTTGCATCAAGAATATTGGTCTTCGCCATATCCGATACTTCGTCGCGGTCGCTGAAGAGCTTCACTTTTGGCGCGCGGGCGAAAAGCTTGGCGCAGACCAGCCGGCGTTAATCCGGACGATCGGCAACCTCGAAAGCGAGCTGGGTGTTGCGCTTTTTGTCAGGACCAATCGCAATGTTCAGATTGCGAACGCGGGCAAGAACTCTAGGAGGGATGCCTTGGTATCGTGAATTCGGTCGAGCGCACGATCAAAAAAGCAGGGCTTGTGCATAAGGGGCAGGGCGGTTCACTTCGCATTGGATATGCGGACAACGCGATAGCGGACACACTGCCCGGCCCGCCGAAAGATCTTCAGGACCAACAGCCCGGAATTGTCCCGAAGCCCCATCATGGCGTGACCGTCACGCAACTTCAGAAACTGGTTGAAGGCGAGTCGGATATCGGTCTTGCCACCGGCCCGATCAACCGCTCAAGCTATGAACAATGCCTGATCCAGTCCGAAGAGTTTGTTTGCGTCATCTACGACAACTATCGCTTCGCCCTGCGGGACAGCATTCGGCTAGAGGAACGGGCACATGAAGATTTCGTGCAGGGATCTTCAAAGGACCGGGAACATTTCTGTTCGTACCTTAGCCCTCTTCGCCGAAAACCGGGCTTTGTTCCGCGAATTGTGCAAGAAGCCTTCAATAGAGCTGGCATTTTCGGGCTTGTCGCGTACGGAATGGGTGTTTCGGTCCTGACTGACCGCGTGCGCGGTTCGTTCGGTTCCGGGCTAGTGATGATCCCGCTCGAGGATGTCTCGGAACGGCTGCAAACGATGGCGATCTGGAGAGCCGACACCATAGATGGCTCAAGAGAGCGTCTTGTGGATTACGTGCGCCGGGCGTCGGCACCCGCAGTTCTCTGAGAAGTTGCAACATCGACCGAGATCAGACACCCACCGAAAATCCGCTCAGCGAGACGTCCGTCCAAACATATGGCGTCTTGGCCGTCTGTTTTTCAGCTTCACCGCACGCGACATTCGCCCTCAGGCAATGACCGCACGGCAAAGATACAATTCGTACAAAACCTCCGCACTTGGAGGCGCGATCGACCAGTTCGCCGGTGCCGCGAATGTCTGGTGTCCGCCCGGAACGAACGCCTCAGCTCTCGGCCCAAGGCAGGAATTCAATCCATTCTGAGGTGCTGCAATGGCGAGGTGGAAAGCGGACATCCGACTGACATGCAACGGTTTTGCCAATCGTCAAGAATTGGGTTGATCAGCCATTAAATAGCGCAAGCCTTTTGTCGTTACGGGTGCAGTATTGTTTATGATCGCGGCCTTACCGGAATTCCAAATTCTGCGCCAGGGGCAGCATTTTGGCCTTCGCATTCGTCGCCAGGATTCATGGAGCGCCTGTCCGCAACGGCATCGGCTTCTCCCAAGACGCCGCCTGATTTTCGAAGTCCGCTTGGAGGCGACGAACATGGTTCGGCGGGCGTCCCACCGGGCGCTTGAGCAGATGCGCAATCTTTCTCTGAAGAACATGATTGGCGGGCAGGCGGATCGCATGGAAATAGCCCGCATCTTCCAATGTTTGGTAGAGCTTGGGGATGGCGAACGGGGCGTCTGCCCGAAAAAATCGCATCAGTTGACGATCCGAGTATCGCGCTATGTCCGGCTTCAGAACGTCGTCCCATCCATCGGCGCCGTGCACATTGCCGGAGCGCAGGGCGCAGCGTTCCAGATGGCCGAATTGGTAGAAGACGAACAGCCGGTGATAGCAAGTGCAGCCGAAATGCCCGTTCCGGGCGGCGCCCTCCCGTGCACCGTGGGTCGGGCTGACCGAACTGTCCGTATCGATCGCAATCCATTTGGGAGGCTTGCGCTCATGAACCCGGTCGATCCAGTGCCCTGCGAGTGTCGGGTGTCGCCAGAACCACGGTCTCGAACCGCCCCATCCGGCTCGCGAATGCGGCCTTGGCGTCAACAGCCCTCCCATCGACAACCTGCCGCATCACAGGATCGAGCGCCGGACGATCCGCGTCATTGACATCCTCATATCCGGCCAACCGACCGAAAACCGACAGACCAGGGAATGCAGTCGATTGTGACCTGTGCGGCTGTCGCGCAGAACACCGTCCGCGAGATCGTGAGGCCGAGCACCGCGTCCAGTTTCCGGAACAACAGCAGTCCGCCCTCCGAGCCGATCTTTGAACCATAGAATTCCAGCCGCACCCGTGGGTCAAGACCGGGCCGGACATCACCCGTTTCGCCCGCATCAGTAAGGTGTTCATGAAGCCCCACATCCTGCCGCCGTAACGTGCTGCAATACACCACGTTACTGGGTGTCAGAGCATGGAAATCGCCGGGCTGCCTGGGAAATGCGGGTACAGAGATTTTACAGTTGACGCCTAGGCGGTTTCCCGCACGAAATGCGTCTCCGACACCTCGTGCATCGGAAGATGCACTGGCACAAAATCCGGTGCGTGCAAGGCGCTTGGGATCTCGTCGACGTTGAGGTTCAACTCCGACCTGCGAAGGCGCGGGTCCGGCACCGGCACGGAACTGAACAGTTTTTGTGTGTAGGGGTGCTGCGGATTGCGAAAAATCGACTTCCGATCGCCAATCTCGACAATCTCACCCAAATACATCACCGCGACGCGATGGGCGATGCGTTCCACGACGGCCACGTCGTGCGAAATGAACAACAGCGAAATCCCGAGTTCCGCCTGCAAATCCATCAGCAGATTGATCACCTGCGCTTGAATCGTCACATCGAGCGAGGCCACGGCTTCGTCCGCGATGATCAGCTTTGGATCAAGGCCCAACACGCGCGAGATGCAAATCCGCTGCCGCTGCCCACCGGAAAACGCATGTGGATAGCGATCCATATGTTCGCGCAATAGCCCCACCCGTTCCAACAATTCGCAAACCCGCTGTTCCACTCTTGACGGAGGCAGAAGTTTGTTCACAAGAATCGGGTCGGCAATCGCTTTGCCGATTGTCATCCGCGGATTGAGTGAGCTGAAGGGATCCTGAAACACCATCTGCGCGTTGCGGCGAAAGGCCTTTAGCTTCTTCGATGATAGCCCGAGCGTCTCGTGGCCTTCAAACTTGATCGACCCCGATACGGGCCGGTCAAGCTGCATGATGCTGCGCGCGATGGTGGACTTGCCGCAACCGGATTCCCCGACCAGCGCCAGCGTTTCGCCGGGATAGATTTTGAACGACACATCCTCTACAGCAAAGACCCTGCCATAGACCCTGCCAAATAATCCGGTCTTAAGGTCAAACCGCGTGACCAAATCCTTGACTTCAAGCAGCGGATTTCGGGTTTCGATCTGATTGGTCATGTCGTGCTCCGACACCTTCACGCCTCAGATTCAGCAATTTCGACCACCGGGAACTTTTCGGGCTGGTCCTTGTCGATCATGCTGCCAAGCTTTGGCACAGCAGAGATCAGGGCCCGCGTATGGGGATGCTTTGGCGCCTCAAAAACCTCAAACACAGTGCCGGTTTCAACAATCTTCCCGTGTTTCATCACGCAGACAAGATCAGCAACTTCGGCCACGACCCCCATGTCATGGGTGATGAACAATACCGACATGCCGATTTCGTTCTGAAGGTTGCGGATTAGGTCGAGGATTTGCGCCTGGATCGTCACGTCTAGTGCCGTTGTTGGCTCGTCCGCAATCAACAGCGATGGGCGACAACAAAGAGCGATTGCAATCACGACCCGCTGTCGCATGCCTCCGGAAAGCTGGTGCGGATATTGCCGCATACGTCGTTCCGCATCCGGCACACGCACCAATTTCAACGCATTCAATGCAATGTTCCACGCTTGCTTTTCGGTCTTATTCTGGTGGCGGACAATCGCCTCGGAAATCTGATCGCCAATCTTGAAGACCGGATTGAGGCTCGACATCGGGTCTTGAAATACGATCGAAACATCCGCCCCCCGGATGTCGTTCATTTCGCCGAGCGGCAGCGACAAAACATCAACGGTTTCGCCGTTACGCAGGCGCAGGTCAATTTTGCCGCCGTCAATAATCGCGCTGTCATGCTCGGTTAGCCGCAGGATCGTCATTGCCGTCACTGATTTTCCGCTTCCCGATTCCCCGACAAGCACCAGAGTTTCCCCCTCTGCAATCTGGAAAGATACCCCTTTTACCGCATTCAAAATCTCCCCCTTTTCCAACGGAAAAGACACATGGAGATCTTTGACTTCTACGATCGAATTGGCATTCATGGCCTCACTCATCCCTTTGCGGCTGCTGGTTCCGGCCTCTATTTCAGCAAGAAGCGCAGTGATCGCAGGATCTCGAAATAATCATCAGAGGAAAAGCGAACAGAATTCGGTCCCGCCTGTTCTGCGCCTGGATACCAGCTGACCCGATAGGCGTCGGTCGGATTGGAAAATTCCAATGCCAGATCAAACGATTTCGGCAGCCCAAGCTTGCAGGCCTGAAGATCCTGCGAAAGCGCCTGCTCAACTTTTTCACGAATCTCTGCAACCGCGCGGCGCGGGGTCATCGAAATGGTGGAGGGGCCGACGCCTTCGCTGACCGGAACTGTGGTGATTGCAGGCACAAGCTTCCGCGCCGCGTCGCAGATCCCCTTATCCCCGGAAATGAACACAGGCGGGACACCGGCCATCGCTGCGCAAAGTGCATTAACAGTGAATTCCGAGGCCACCTCGCCGTTAATCGACAGTCGGGCGACCTTGCCGGTGAAAGTATGTGCGAGAGGGTTGCTGTCTGACCCGGCCTTGTTGTGATAGCCCGTGAACAGGGCCGCAGAACATTCCGCATCTATCCCCGCCATCATCGAATGTGGATGCCCGCTCCAGCCCCGAACAATCCTCACATATTCCGGCAGTCTGGCGACCAAAACGTTGCGCCCGGTCTCGTGGGCGTCTTTCACGATGATTTCACTTGCCCCGGCCGCGTGCGCTCCTTCGCAGGCAGCGATCAACTCTGCAGTCATCAGCTCTCGGAATTCGGGATAGTTTGCGTCTCCTTTCAACGCCTCATCCCAGTCCGTGATTCCCGCGGTCCCCTCGATATCAGCGCTGATAAATACCTTCATATTTGTTCCCTCCCAGGGGTTTGCGATCGCGATCCAATGGCGGCGAAACAACCGCGGGTTCAGGCGATTTCCTTACCGCACGAATCGGCCGCGACAGGCCCTGCGATACAAGAGGCTGGAGCAAGGACCACTGTGCAGCTGATTGTCCGTGTATACTAGGCAGCAAAATTTCGAGCTGGCAAGCGGGAGGCGTTTATGCATAGATCTGCGGAACGGTTCACGCCTGCGAACAGAGAGCAAAATTGACAACACCACATGGCGAGCCGTTTCGGTGCAAAATTCGCACAGCTGCCCGCAGCGATTGCGCCAGTCTTCATGCTCGCACAACGAACGCGTCAGAACATTCCGCGTGATACCCTGTTCCCGGAGCGCACCCTTCAGCCACTCGATGGTGGTGGAACGAAACTGATGAAGACCAACCTGCATACCCTCCATATAGACGAATCAAATGGCTGATTTGAGTACGGATCCTTGAAAGCCTCGTGGGCCTGCGCATGCCGCGTGCCCTGGAAGTCCTCGACCTTGTTCTGCAGCGCCTGGAACGGGGCGAGATCACCGCGGTCGAGGCCATCGGCGAACTGCTGATCGAGGAATACGCCTCGCGCGAGGGCCGCAGGGTGGCCATGGCGCTGCACACGGCGCGGCTGACCCCGGTCAAGACGCTGGAGAGCTTCGACTTCTCGTTCCAGCCGTCGCTCGATCGCAACCGGGTCATGGCCCTGGCCCAGCTCGAGTTCATCGACCGGGCCGAAGTCCTGCACCTGATCGGCCCGCCCGGCGTGGGGAAATCGCATCTTGCGGGGGCCCTCGGCGTGAACGCGGTCAAGGCCGGAAAGAGCGTCTACAGGGTCACTCTGGCCGAGCTGATCAATGCCCTCCTGAAGGCCGAGCGGGAAGGACACTTGGTCGAGAAGATCCGCTTCTATATCCGGGCGTCACTGCTCATCGTCGACGAGATCGGCTACCTGCCGATCACCGAGGGTGGCGGCAACCTGTTCTTCCAACTCATCAACGCACGGTACGAAAAAGGGCCCCATGATCTTGACCTCTCATCGCGAATTTGCGGAATGGGGTGAGATCTTCGGCGATCCCGTCGTGGCAACGGCGCTGCTCGACAGGCTGCTCCACCATGCCATCGTCATGCAGATCGAAGGGGCCAGCTTCCGGCTGCGTAACCATGCCGACCTGATCCCCGAGCACATCCGGGCAACCGCCCCCATCTCACCGCCGCCGAAAAAGCGTGGCCGGCCATCAAGGAAAAGGAGCAAGGACGAATAGATCTGGCTCGTCACCAGAACCCAAAAGTGGGGAAAATTACTTCGGCACTTCTGGGGAAATTTACATCGGTGTTGACAAGCATGATGCGGTCTCGCGCCGGCGCTGCTGGACGGGGTGTTGGCCCTGGGTGCCGCAGGGCGCTTGCGCGCGTCTGCGGCCAACGGCAAGCCGTTCCGCTCGCGTCGTTGACTGAGCGGATTTATTCGACTTGCTGCCTTATGGTGCTAGCAGGCAGTAGATGCCGATCCAATCGGGGAGGTCAAATGAGACTTAAGGAAATGACCGTTGCGACACTTGCGGGGTGGCTCCTGATCACTCCAACAATGGCTTCCGAAAACTGGAAAGCCGATGTGGAGAAATGGAAATCTGAAGCAAAGAAGTGGGAAGCGATAGCGAAGAGGTATGAAGATCGATACGGATGGATCAACGACAAATACGGATGGTGTAGCTTGAATCGGAACCTGAACACTTTCTCCGGTTATGATGGGCCGAATTGCTTCAAACCATGGGAACCCCCGTGCGCCATGTCGAGAAATTGTAGTGACTGGGAGATTGAAAGCTACAAATTTGAACTTGAAAACTGGATAGCGTGCAGAAAAGAATATATCCGCGAGGCACAGGATGACGCAGGTTGTGCACTGTTACAGATAAGAGAGGGAATTGATGAAGCCGTCGAAGGTGAGTAGTCATGGACCGAAATAAGCCGAAACTCCTCGTCGTCTTGGGTGCCGGAAGTTCCATCCCCTGCGAAATGCCGAGTGTCGCCGAAATCGACAAACTCATGGGTAGCTGGAGCCAGGGAAGGGCACCAGAGGGATCCGTCGATTCCGAGAGCGATGTATTCAACATTCTTTGGCAAGCGTCCAAGTGCTATTACGGTACGAACCATTACGGCATTGGCCCGAATTACGAGCGTGTCTTGGGCGACATGACGATGTTGGCGAGTTGGCTGTCATCCCCTCCCTTCGGAATCCCGCTTATTGGAGCAGTGAAGGACGGTAGGCCAGTTGGCGAACTCGAATCGCTTCTCAGCCGCTCAAACGAGCATGCCGCTCGCATACGGGTACTGAACCAGCACACCTTTCTTCTCGAAAGACTGGCCAGTTACATGCGTGAGCGCAGCAGGAACTTCGATCCCAAGTCGCCCGCATTTGGGCACTACAAGAAGTTTTTTATGAAACTCCGAGATCAATTTCATCTTGGGATTTACAACCTCAACTACGATATTGTTGTCCGCACCGCTTGGCCTGAGGCGTTCAACGGCTTCGATTGTTGGGGGCGCTTCGACCCGTTATGCGTTAGCCAACGCCAGGATTGGGGATTCATCTATCATCTCCATGGCAGCGTACATCATAGTATTTGTCACGAAGTTGCGAGGCCCTGGATTGTATGGAAAAAGGATCTTGCCGAAGAGTTTTCGGATCACGGCATTCCGCAAATCGACATGGCACAGGATTTCAAATCAATACCGCTGACAACACTGATCACCGGCGGGTCTAAATTGGATCAACTTTTGGCCGAACCATATCAAACATTCTATTCGACTTTGGTCCGACATGTGCATGAGGCCGATGCAATTCTGATTGCCGGATACGGATTTGGCGACCTTCACGTTAACCGCGTGCTGCGGAACAGGTTCGAAGGACATGACGACCATAAACCATACCCTCGGGTGATCATACTGGAAAAATCATGCTCACAGAGACCTCGGACTGGGCGTCTTGAGATTAATAGATTTTGGCCTTGGGAGTTAACACATACGTTGAAAACGAGATTCTCTGATGGATCGAAACTCTCGTTGCAAGATCATCGTACAGTCGCCGAATTTATTGAACAAGAGAACTTCGAGACAGACAACAAGGATCGAGTGGCAATATGGCATGGCGGATTTCTGGAAGCGCTTTCTGCTGTCAATAAAATCGCTGAATGGCTATTGCAGTAGCTGTAGTGTGGTGCGCTGACTTGATTTCGTGGAGCCGATTAAGTGGGTGCGTTCTCCACCTGCTGTAAAATCTCACCGCACGATCTCGGTAGGGTGCAATTTTTGCATGGAGTATTCCCGCGCCTTATTTTGCAACGAGTTACGCTAATCTGCGCAGTTTGAGAAGGTAGTTTTGTGACACAGTTGGGGAGGTTTGCCCGGCTTTGTCATTCTTCGCTTGCTTTCGCCGGAGTAGAGGCGGAAGTGAGTGTCCCTCCCAACATGTGGTATACGGATTAGAATTCCAACCCAAATCCGGGAGCACTCACCTGACAGTATTGCCATTTGCCGCCGCCGAGTCCAATCGCGCGGAAGATGCCCTTGCGCCGCAGGTGGACGCGATCCTTTCGGATTTGCGCAGCCAGGTTCTGGCGCTTGTTTCGTCGAAACTGGCAGAGCGGGTTGCCGGGAAGATTTCGAGCGTTCCCTTGCGGCGGTTTCCAACGAGGCGAACTGTTCGGTTCTCCGCCTTGTGATTGAGTGGCTTGACGCGGCGGACGAGCAACTGATCTCGGATGGGCAGGTGTATCATTGCGGCCCGCGAACGCCGACGACGATGATGAGTTCGTTCGGGCTGGTCCCCTATGAACGGCGTCGATACCAGCGTCGCGGCTGCGCCTCGATTGCTCCGGCGGATGACCGGTTCGGGATCGTGAACGGGTTCTGGTCGCCATTGGCGGCGCGCCTGGGGCTGCGGGCGCTGGCGCTGGCGCCGGCCGGGGATTGCGCGGGGTGTTCGGCGAGTTGGGAGGCATGTCGCTGTCGGCGACCGCCTTGAATCACCTTGTGGAAACGGTGGGCGCGGCCTGGGAGGTGCTGGAGGAAGAGGCGCTGGAGAGCATGCGTTTGGCGGAGGTCATTCCGGCGGAAGCTGCGACGCTATCGATTTCGCTGGAGGGCGTCATGCTGGGGATGCGAAACGAGAAAGATGAAGCGCTGCAGGAAGAACCGGTTCGCGCGGCGGCGACCGGTTTCCGGGAGGCGTCATCGGGCACGGTTTCCTATCACGGCGGAGACGGCGAACGGCTGCGCACGGTCTTTTTCGGCCGGATGCCGGAAGCGGGCAAGGCAAGCCTGAAACGGGACCTTGTGGCGGAAGCGCGGCATGCCACAGGGCGGCGTCCGGATCTGGAGCATCCGTGTCTGCTGTCAAGCCCGATTCGGATCGGGCGCGCCGATCATTACAATTTATCAACAAGTTATTGACATGTTGGAACCCCCGGCTGCAGTCGGCGCCATTGGCAGCCAGTGGCGATCCTGGTTGAGCAGCACGTTGGCGAGCACAATCAATTTTCGGATGACCGCAACGATCGCGACCTTGTGCTCTTTTCCCTCCCCCCTCAGGCACTGATAGAATGCCTGCATGTCCGGATTCCAGGTGGCGGCGCTGGTTGCCGCCATATATACGGCAGTCCGGGGAGCGGCCCGCCCGCCTTGTATATGCCGGGTTCCGGACCTTGCAACACCCCACTTATGTATATGGATGCAGATCAGGTCTGTTCCTTTCATTGCTTGATAGGTGAGTGTTGCCAATTTCAGGCGTACGTAGCCTTGCCAAACTTTTTGGCTTCCCGGCAAGGGCTGCTGTCGTCGAGGGTGAAACCCAACGGTCCCTGCGAGGTCGATCACAAAGGTGCGGATATCCGGCCGATGGCCCGGCAGCGCTCGCGCCCGGGGGCCGCCCTGCGCCTTGAGCAGGGCAGACAAGACGTCGATTTCCTCCTGGGTGACGACTTCGTCGGCCGGGGTGTCGGGCTTGTCGCGGGCCATGCGTTCGAGATCGAAGACATCGCACGCGGTGATGGCGTCGAAGACGAGACACTTGCGCAGGTCGTCGGTATGGTCAAGCTGGCGATCCTCGATGCGGATGCCGGTCTTCAACGCCTTGAAGAAAAGCTCGATGGTCCATCGCAGCACATACCATCGGATGGCGGTCTTCGCGGTCTCCACGAGATTGCCAACCCCGACGGCACCCGCTTCCGAGCGGCTTTCGGCGCCGCCGCTGTCGAGGCCTTCGGTGGTGAGCAACAGCCAGTGCAGGGCGTTCTTCCTGTTGGGCGTTTCGGTTGCCGACACTGCGAGCATGCGGACCGGCGACTGGCCTGCGGCGGCGCCAGCATCACTTCGGTGGCGCGGATGTCGATGTGCACCTTGCGCTTTTTGCGGGATCGCTTGCCACCGCAAGCGGCCAGTTCCAGCGTCTGCGTCGCCAATTGCGGCTGCCCGGCGAGGTGCTCCCACAGATCCGCTTTCCGGCCGCCTTCCAGGACCACCTGCCGTTGCGCCGAACGGCTGGCCCGCACCAGCAGCGCGGCGCGGTCGGATGCTACCTTACATAGCAGTTCTCAGAAATCCCCCTCTCGATCGCAGAAATTGACCACCTGCATTCCGGGACAGGCGGCGGAAAGCGCCGCCGCCCAGTCCAGGCCTCGCAACCAGCAGGTGCTCTCCTTCTCATTGACTTCCAGGCCGGGTTCCACGCCGTCGACGGTCTTGACGTCTCGGAACGCCGCGTTCAATCCAAACAAGCCCAACGGGCATCCGGCCAGGGTGACCGCAAGTCCGGTATGGGCGACAATGCCGGAGGTTCCCGCGCACGCTATTCCATCCAGAATGCCGCTGGACGGATCACCGAAAGCATTGGCGGCAACCTGATGAAGGCCGGGCAAAGCATGTCTGCACCGTCCACATATTTATCAGAAGAAATACATTCCACGGTTGATCGAACTGATGCGGTCGGATAGTACTTGGATCATGAACAATCTCCATATCCAATCCGTTCGCAGTCCATTCGATGATCCGAAGCTCGCATCCGCGGCCATCGCAGCATTGAGCCGCGCCGACGCAATGGGCTTGCTGTCTCGACAGATCACCTGCCTGGACGATTCCGCCATGCGTGGGCTAGAGACGGGCATGGCCGAGGCCGGCATCGGCCAATCTTTCCTTTCGGAACTCCAGCGACTGCCGTGCTCCGACCCAACTCGGCTCTCCACCCTGTTGGAAAAGATTAACGAAGCCCTGGACCAATCACCCGCCCCCGCTTATGAATGGCGCTCCTTGCAGAGTGTCCTGGGACTCGACCTGCTAGCCCGCCTCTTGGGCGTCTCCCAGTCCAGTGCTCGACGCTACCTGTCGGGCAATCGCTCCACGCCTGACGCGGTTGCAGCACGACTTCATTTCCTGGCTTTCGTGGTAGGCGATCTAGCGGGTGCGTACAACGATATCGGCGTCCGCCGCTGGTTCGACCGCCGACGCAAGCGGCTTGACGGCGAAACGCCTGCCCAAATACTCACTGATGAGTGGTCGCCGGACGACGATGCTCCGCGTCGGGTGCGTGAACTCGCCCGCGCGCTCGCCTCGTCTCCCGCAACGTGATCGCCTTCCGCCACGTCGATCCCCGCTTTCCCTTTCTGCGGGAGGATTCATCGCAGTCTGCGGGCCGATGGAATGCGGCCGGCCAACTGACCCACTATTTCTGCGACACCCCGGACGGCGCCTGGGCCGAGTTCCTTCGTCATGAGGAAATCAACGATCCGCAGGAACTTTTCACCATTCGCCGCGCGCTTTGGGCCGTCGACATCGGCGAAGCACCCTCGCTTCAGCCCGCCGCGCCGCTTCAGGTACTGATCGGCGGCCCTGAGACTTGGCCCGCGTGCCAGGAACTCGCTCAACCGTATCGGGAGCGCGCGGACGGTATCACCGCGCCCTCGGCGGCGCTCAATCCGGACGGCGCCAGCGGTTTACGCGTGGACGGCGGCTTCCAACCAGGCCCGCCCCGAGACGGCAAGGTCTTCGCCCTCTTCGGTCCACGCCCAGACCTGATTGGTTGGGCCGCAACCATTGAGGGACGCCCCAATGCAGAATTGCTTGCAAAAGTACGGCAATTCTAGCAGAAAATTTGCGCTCCAGTCCTCCGGCCGTCTTTGTGGAGGCGACCTTGGTGTTCAGGACAAATACATAGCCGATGAAGCGATTGCGACCTCCTTTGATAAAGGCAGAGGGTGTTACACCCTCCGAACGCTATATTGCACGGCTCGCCGAAAAATTCTTCCTAATCCTTTGGTCATATCCAAGCCCCTTCCGAGATCAAGAACGGGGAGGACATGGCGACGGTAAAGAGGTGCGCGATCTCCTCGTCGTCTGCGGCCCCTACACCATTGTTCTTAGTGAAAAAGCAGTCTCATGGCCAAGTGGTTATCTCCATGTTGCTTGGACCAGATGGGCAAAGCGAGCGATCCGAGACGCTGCGAAGCAGGCAAGGGGAGTTGAGCGCTGGATTACTGAAATTCCCGACAAAATATATCTGGACCGGGCCTGCAATGAGCGCTTTCCAATTTCCCTTCCGTCAGCAGAAGACAGGATCGTTCATAGAGTTGTGGTAGCCGGCGGCGCCGCGCAATCGTGTAAAGAACATATCCCTGGAGGTTCGGGAAGTCTGATCACTAGGCCCAATATCAAGGGTGATGCGCAGTGGCCTAACGAATCTGAACGAGTCTTGCCGTTCGCAATCGGCGACATTTACCCATCTGGATCCTTTATTCACGTGCTTAATGAACTTTCTCTCGACGTGATAGTGCATGAACTGGATACGATCGGAGATTTCGTCGACCACTTGGACAAGAAGGCAAGATTCATTCGATCCGGTCGTCTTCTTCAAGCGAATTGCGAGGAAAACCTGCTGACCTACTACGCTATCAGGATAAACGAGAATGGAGAGCATGACTTTGTAAACACCGGCGACGCCCTCGAAATCGACAACTCCCATTATGCGCGCTTCACAAACGACGCCCGGTACGTCGCCAAGAAAGAGGCCGACGGATTATCCTATCTTTGGGATGAGTTGATCGAAACTCTTGCCAGTCACATGCTTGACGGCACATCAGTCACGTTCGGCAATTAAATATTCAAACTTGAAAAGAACGAACTGGGCGTCCGTTACATGGCACTGGAACGCCGCTTTCTCCGCCGCGGTCATGCAGAATCTGTAAAGGGAGCCTTGGAGGCCGGAGCCACCGAGGACATATTCTTCCGAATGATGATTAGGCCAGCGGGAGCCAAGTACAACGAGAATGCTTATTTCATACTTACATTCCGTTACAAGGAATCGTCTCTCGAAGGGCGAGACTACAAACAGTATCGGATGGCAAGAACGAACGCCGCACACATATACGCGAACGGCATATTGGAACGATTTCCCCATTTGAAGCGAGTCATTGGAATTGCTCGCGAGCCACCCGGTCAGCCCCACGGCGTGTCGGAAGACAGCTTCGATCGCGTCGAGGCGCGCCTCGATGCCCTCGGCCTCTTCGACCAGCGTGTCGGTCCAGTCCTCTTCGTCGAGATTGGCGAGTTCGTCGTGGCGGATGCGGAACCGCTCGATCTCGGTCTTCTCGGTGTCGGTCGGCTCGTCAGGCTCGGAATGGATACGCCCGAAACGCGCGGTGGCGCTCCAGTCGACGTCCACCATCGCCTCGGCCCACTTCCAGCGGGTCGAGAGCTCGTCGGCGGCCACCAGGAGCTTCTTCATGGCGAGTTCGATGAGCAACTCCGGGGCCTCGAGCGAGACGCCGTTTTTGTGCTAGTCGGCGAAGAAGTTGCGCAGGACGGGTCCGCCCGCGGCCTCGTAGGCGTCGACGCCGACGAAGCGCGCCATGGGCGAGCCGGCCGGCACCCGCTCTTCGGTCAGCAGGCGCTTCACCTGCCAGGCCGACGGGCGGTAGCTCTGGCCCGCCACCCGCTCCCAAATCGCACGCTGGCGGTCGTGATCGGTGGTGACGGAGAACGCCTTCAGCGTTTCGAGGTCGATGTCGTCCGCGCGGTATGCGTCGAGCAGCTCGGGCGCGGCGTTGCCGAGGCGAAGCCGCTGCTCCACCAGGTGCTCGATAATGCCGAAGCGCGCGGCGCTGGCGGCCACCGTGACACCGGTCTGGGCGAGCTTCGAGAACGCGACCACCTGGTCGGAGGGGTGCATCGCGATGCGGATGACGTTCTCGGCGAGCGACAGCTCGCCCGCGTTGCCGTTCGCGGCAATCTTGCAGGTCACCAGATGGTCGGCGTCGAGCGTGCCGTTCCCGGCGAGCGCCTTCAATGCCGCGAGGCGGCGCGTGCCGGCTACGACGGCGAACCGTTCTGCGCCGTCCGGGCCGGGATCGTCGGCGCGGGCGACGAGGTTCTCCAGCAGGCCGTGGGCCTTGATGGAGGCGATGAGCTCGGCCTCGGCGAAATCGTTGGCAGGGGCCTTGCGCACGTTCTCGGGCGCGAGCGCGAGGCAGCTCAGCAGGATCTCCCGAATGAGAGGCTCGGGCGGGGGTGCGATGTGGTTCATGCGAGTCTCCATGGATGAACGGATTGACGGGGCGAATGCGGCCCTCTCCGGCCGGCGCGCGCCCGCCCCGCTCCGGAGTTCAAACACAACCGAGTGGTCATTACGGGACCACAGGAAATCCCGGCCTTTGCCATCGGGAGTGTCGCCGGTCGGAGGAACTGGAGTGCTATCAGAGAGGGGCGTTGCAGGCCGTGTTCAGGGCGCCATCGGCTCAGGGTGATCCCACGCTACGAGTTTGCGACGTTTCGCCCCTGTATTGATCGACGGTTGCATTTGTTGCTGGCTTTTTCATGCCGGTTGGTGTACGAATGAGCGCATGGAAGAACAAATCGATGGCGAGGCGCTGTTTCGGGAGACGCCGGAAGGGTTTTCCCTGCGCGATGTGGTGGTGCGCCTTGCGCGGCCGGACGAGCGGGTGCGCTGGGACGCGCTGGTTGAGGCGCATCATTACCTTGGCTTCAAGCGGTTTGCGGGCCGCGGCCTGCGCTACGTTATCGAGTGGGCGGGGCAGTGGATCGCGCTGGCCGGCTGGCAGTCCTGCGCGCTGAAGAGCCGGCACCGGGACCTCTGGGTCGGGTGGAAGGGCGCTGTCCGTTGGCGGCGTCTGCACTTGATAGCGAACAATTCCCGGTTCGTTGTGCTTGGCGGCAAGGGGGTTTTCCCGCGCCTCGGTTCGTTTGCGATGGCGGCGATGCTGCGCCGCCTGAGCGACGACTGGCAAGAGCAGTATGGGCACCCGGTGCTTCTCGCGGAGACGTTCGTGGACCCGGCGCGGTTCGAGGGCACGGTGTACGCGGCCGGGAACTGGCGGTATCTCGGCCTGACCCGGGGGTTCGCGCGCCACAATGGCCGCTACACCGACGCCCACGGGCGCCCCAAGGAGTTCTACATCTACCCGTTGCGGCGCGACGCCTGCCGACGCCTGCGCGACCCTGCGCCGCTGCCGGCCGGGTGGGAGCCGAAGGGCGCTGCCGGCCGGGCGCCGGGCGAGATGCGCTCGCTGTACCAAGAGTTTGCCGGCATCCCGGACTTCCGGCGCGGCCAGGGCCGCAAGCACACGGTCGCCTCGGTGCTTGCGGTCTACATTCTGGCGCGGCTCGCGAACATGCGCGGGCCGGTCGCCGCCGCCGAGTACGCGCAGAAGCTGAGCCAGCGGGAGTTGGAGGCGATCGGCGCCTGGAAGAACCCGAAGACTGGACTCTACGTTCCGGTCTCGAAGTCGACCCTGCACCGGGTGATCGCTTCCCTCGACCCCGAAGAGGTCGAGGCTGCATTGCAGCGGTACACGACGCCGCGGCTGCAGCTCGCGCGCGCCATCGCCATCGACGGCAAGCGCCTTCGCGGCGCGAACCGCAATGGAGACGGGCACTTCGAGACCGCGACCCTGGTCGAACACGCGACCCGGATGCCGGTTGCGACCCTCAACGATCACGACGACGGCGGCGAGATCGCGGCCGTGCGGACGCTGCTCGAACAGGCGCCGGTGGAGGGCCGGATGATCACCCTTGACGCGCTGCACACCACCCGCGACACCGCCCGCGCCATCGTCGAAACCCATCGCGCCGACTATCTGATGACCGTCAAGGACAACGCTCCGGAAACCCGCAAGGCTCTCGAAACGGTCGACTGGGAGCGCGCCGCGAGCGGCCGGTTCGAGGAGAAGATCGAGAAGGCGCACGGCCGCATCGAGCAACGCCGCATCGAGGTGCTGACGCCGCTGCCGCGCCTGATCAACTACCCGCACGTCGCGCAGATGTTCCGCGTCACCCGCGAACGCACCGACGCAAGGCGCAACGGAACCGGGGAAACCAGCATCGAACACGCCTATGGCATCACCTCGGCGCCGGCGGAACGCGCCTCCCCGGAACAGCTCCTCGCCTGGAACCGCGGCCACGGGTCGGTCAAAGTCAATCATCACATCCGCGACCAGACCTTCGCCGAAGACGCCTGCCTCGCCCGCGCCGGTTTCACGCCCGCCAACAATGCCATCTGCACCAACCTCGCGCTCGCCATCATCATCCACAAGACCCCGTTCGAAAGCTTCGCTTCCGCGCCCCGGCACTTCGCGCTGCAGCGCCGGGACGCGCTCACGGCGCTGCTGTCGCCCTGAACCCGGCCTTCCCCGCCAATCCCCGCCTCCCGGTCGGGGAACCCGCCAGAGCG
Organism: Rhodobacterales bacterium; assembly: GCA_965219495.1. Taxonomy (GTDB): domain Bacteria; phylum Pseudomonadota; class Alphaproteobacteria; order Rhodobacterales; family CAZPXZ01; genus CAZPXZ01. The sequence goes on along the minus strand of OZ244777.1, from coordinate 2,391,379 downwards.
CCCCGAAGCCCGCCGCCGCGTAAATCGACGCCTTTCGCTGCGCCCCTCGATCCCGCAAACCGCGCCAGGGAATCACCGGCGGCAGCGCTCCGGGGCAAACACCGACAACGATCGAGCGGAAACTCGGCACGGCGACGCAGGGAAGCCAAAACGGGACAGATCAGCTCCGCAGCAAGAGCTCGAACGGCGCCCAAGCCGTTCAGATTCACGCCAGCGTTGCGAATTCGCTCAAATCCGTCCGCAATTCACAAGAATTTCAAAGCGTGGGATACTCCTGGCCATCGGCTTGAGAAGTGTGGATTTGTAGCCTTGACTTGATATGCTATGAATTAATTTCCATCCGGCCGGCCCCGAGGGGCGACGTGATGACGACGAAACAGAAAACGTCGCGATCAGCGAGCAAGCACTCGAAGCAGTCCGTCAAGGCGACTCGCGATGGTTCACGAGCGCAGGCGATGACTACGGCCAGCGGCGTGCGCGCTGTGACCCCGACTTCGGAGCGGATCATTAAAGAGACCTCGGTGAAGCGCCGAAAGGCCATGACGGTACTGGCCAATCGGTAGGCGTCACTACCGCGTTACCTGGGCAGACGCGGTTCGCGGCCACGAGGAAGCGCTGCGATATGGTGGGGCCCCAGGCATCGTAAACGAACATGGGGTTCGGTCGGCTCTTGCTCGTCCGTATCATGGTTACCACCGCTTGATCCATCAGAAGGCGGCGGCGATGGTTCACGGAATCGTATCAAATTACGGATTTTCGGACGGCAACAAGCGAACGTCCCTTTATCTGGTGGAATTGTTGGTGCGGAGAAGCGGCTATGAGTTCGATGAGGATGACGAGGTAGTCGCAGATATCATTACAAGCGTCGCGCGTGGCGAAACAGACTACGACGAACTCGCGCAGTGGTTCGAGGAGCGCTTGTTCAGGCCGGGTATTCGATAATCAAACGTCGGTGGGATAAGTGAAGATCCTGCCGTCGACAATTCGCGTTTGATCGAACGGCGCAAGGAATCCTTCGGCGCGCAAAGGAACTGGCAGATGTCTGTGAGAAGAAAATCTTCTATTCTGGCTTGAGGCGCGGCTTCACCAAAGTTCGGTCACCCAAGGAGAAAACCATGGAAAACAGCAAGCCCGAATTCGGCGTTACCACCGCATTCGATGTCATGGTTGAAATGCGTGACGGCGTGCGGTTGGCGACCGATATCTATTGGCCGGCCGGGCCTGATGGCCGCCCGGCCGATGGCCCGTTCTCCGTGATCCTCGGCCGCACCTCCTATGACAAGGGTAGCCAATGGATGTGGGTCGACCCGGTCGCCCGGTATTTCACTCCGCGGGGATACGCCACGGTGCTGCAGGACCTGCGCGGGCGCGGCAATTCCGAGGGCACGGGTACATATGGGCATATCTACAATCCGAACGAGGGACGGGACGGCTACGACACCATCGAATGGGTCGCGGCTCAGGACTGGTCGAACGGCCGCGTCGGCATGGTCGGCAGTTCGCACGGCGGCAACGTGCAGGCGATCGCCGCCCTTCACCGTCCTCCGCATCTCTCGGCGCTCTGGATCGACGTCACGCGTGTCCGGGGATTCGAAAGCCTGCGTCCGGGCGGCGCCCTGTCACTGACGGTCGTCGGAGCAATCTTCCTGCATCTTCACGACGCCCAGGAAGTGCGGGACGATCCGGCGGCCCAGGCCTGGATCGAGAACACGCTCGAGAATCTCCGAAGCCACCTGTGGCTGCCGCACTTCAAGCGTGGCGAGAGCCCGTTGTCGCTGGTCCCCTCGCTGGAGGATGTCTATTTCCACTACGTTCACGACAATACGATCTCCGACTGGTGGCGCGACGAATCGGTCGGCCAGATGGCGCATCTCGATCGCTTCGCCGACATCCCGGTAACGATTTCCTGCGGATGGAACGATCCGTTCGTCGCCGAGAACACGGAGCAGTACGCCGTCATCAGCGCTCGAAACGAATCGTCGTCGCGGCTCATAGTCGGGCCCTGGAACCACTACACGATGCGTGGCGCGGGGAGTTCCGCCGTCGGGGAAATCGAGTACGGAGCCGACGCTCTCTGGGGCGATTCCGCCTACAACGAGGAACGGTTGCGCTGGTTCGACCGGTGGCTGAAGGACGCCGACAATGGCGTCGAAGACGACGCTCCCGTGCGCCTGTTCGTCATGGGCGGCGGCCCCGGGGGCAAGAGCCCGAACGGAAATCTGGAGCACGGAGGCTGCTGGCGCGAAGAAACGGAATGGCCGCTGTCGCGGGCCGAATCGGTGAGCTGGCGCATAGCTGCCGATGGCTTGTTATCGGAGGAGGGCACTGTACCCGACGCCGGATCCGTCACCTGGGTCCACGATCCCGCGCATCCCGTTCCGACGCTCGGCGGCCCCGTGACGGGATTCTACGAGTGGGCGAAACTCTCGCCCGAACTCAACCCGGAACACATCCTGCCGCGCGCCCGCATGCGGAGCGTGGTGCCCGACGGACCGTTGCATCAGCGCGAGCGCCCGGATCAGATGGCCTGTCGTCCGCCCTATCGGCTCTTGGCCGAGCGCAGCGACGTCGTGGTGTTCCGCAGCAGACCGCTTGACCGGCATATCGAGGTCACGGGCGCCGTCGAGATCCGGCTATGGGTCGCCTCCTCCGCGGTGGATACCGACTTCACGGTAAAGCTGATCGAAGAGCATCCCCGGTCCGCCGATTGGCCGGAAGGGTTTCACATGCAACTCGCCGACACGATCCAGCGCATGCGCTTCCGGGAAGGATACGAAACAGAGGTGCTGATGGAGCCCGGTACGATTTATCAAATCACGCTGAGATTGCCGCCCATCTCGAACCGCTTCGCAGCCGGTCATCGGATTCGCCTCGACGTGGCGTCGAGCAATTTCCCGCGATTCGACATCAATCCGAACACCGGTGAACCCCTGGCGCGACACACGCACAAGGTGCTAGCGCACAACACGCTCTTCTTCGGCGGCGACCGGCCTTCGTTCCTTACGCTGCCGGTCATACCGGCCGGTTGAATCGGGCTTCCCCCGGAGTTCAGGCCTTCGGCCTGGCTGGGGAGACGACCGGCAACGAGATACGGGAGGGATGGCGCGCATCAAGACAAACCGTATTACGCGCCGGAATCTGGCCGCTGTGTCGGCCGAGCAGCTCGCCCGTATTGGGGTTCACATCGAAGCGCGGGAAATTGCTCGACGCCACGTCGAGGCGAATTCGGTGCCCTGTCTTGAACAGGTTCGAAACCGGCGGTAGTTCGATCACGATCTCGTAGAGCGCGCCCGGTTCCATCAGAACTTCCTTGTCGTAACCCTCGCGAAACCGCGCCCGCAGGATGGAATCGCAGAGAGGCATGTGAAAGCCCTCCGGCCAGGCCATGCTCGGCGGATGGACATCAAGCAGCTTGGCGGTGAAGTCGGTGTCCCTGGCGGTCGAAGAAACCCATAGAGCGATCGTGGACGGGCCGGTTACCTCGATGTCCTCGGCCAGGGGCTTCGTCTGAAAGACCATCACGTCCGCGCGTTCCGAAAGCAGCGGATAGGGCGGTCGGCAGCCGACCAGACCCGGGCGTTCGCGCTGATGCATGGGGCCATCGGGCACGATGGTTCGCATCCGGCCACGCGGCGGAATGTAGTTGGCATCCACGCCTTCGGGGGGAGGAGCCCATTCGTAAAAGCCGGTAACTGCGGCGCCGATGGTCGGAACCGGGTGTCCGGGGTCATGCGACCAGCTAACCGAACCCTCGTCTTCCTCCGGCGCCGCCGTCGACAGGATGCCCCCGCCGCGCAGGTAGTGGGGAACGGACCGGGTGCGCGCGATCGGCCATGCCGACTCGCTTCGCCACGCCCCTCCATGGTTCAGCCGGCCCTCCGGGGTCCGCGTTCCATCGCCGTCGCCCATGACGAAGATCCGCACCGGAGGATCGTCCTCGACGCCGGTATCGATGTCCTTGAGCCAGCGGTCGAACCAACGCAGGCGTTCGGCGCAGTAAACTTCGTCCCCCCACTTGGCGGCGGGGCCGAATTCCACTTCGCGCACATTGCTCGCTCCATCTCCGCGCATGGTGAGATGGTTCCACGGGCCGAGGATCAGCCGTTGCGGCGCCCGGTTCCGGCGGGCGAGGTGCATGAACTGTTCGGAAGCATCGCGGGGGAAGGGATCGTACCATCCGCTCGAGAAGACGGCGGGAATGTCCGCAAATCGCGGCCAGTGGCGCGTCTGGTCAAGGCATTCCTGCTGCCAGAATTCGTTGTAGACGCCGTCGTAATAGTAGTGGAAGAGCATCTTCTCCATGTTCGGCACTGCTGAAACGGCCGTGAGTCCCGGACGGAACGGCATCTTCTGAACCTGCTCCCGGAGCGTCTCCACGCCACGGGCAATGCGGAGCCGCGCCGGCGCATCGTCGCGGATCTCCGGCGCGTCATGTCCGTGCAGGTAGAGCGCGCCGTACATATGGAGGGCCATGGCCCCGCCTTGCCGGCAGGTGCCGTCAAATGCCTTGGTCGGGGCGACATCGACCCATAGCGCGCTCAAATGCGGCGGCCGGTAGAGCGCGGCCATGTTCTGGACGGATCCGCCGTGCGAACTGCCGGTCATGCCGACGCGGCCACTGGACCAGGGCTGTGCGGCGATCCACTCGATCGTGTCGTAGCCGTCCTTGCCCTCGTTGACGTTGGCGGAATGGAAGTACTGGCCGACGCCTTCCGAAAGGCCGCGCCCGCGGAGGTCCTGCAGCACGGTGACATAGCCCCGCGGGGTGAAATACTTGGCCACCGGGTCCACCCACATCACCGGGTCGGACTTGTTGTAGGACGTCCGGCCCAGAATCGCGGGAAAGCTTCCGGGCGCCGGCGAACCGTCCGGCAGCGCCGGACGGTAGACGTCGGTCGCCAGCTTCACGCCGTCGCGCATTTCCACCATCAGGTCATACGAAACGACCATGCCGAATTCGGGTCTGGAACCATTCATGGCAACCTCCTGATCGTCCTCCGCAATGCCGCGCCCGCGCCTTCCCTTGAACGATCCCCCGGAAGCGGCGTGGTCAACGCAGGTGGCAGGCGACCAGCCGGCCGGTTTCGACCTCGCGCAAGGCCGGGGTCTCGATGCGGCAGCGCTTCTCGGCCAGCGGGCAGCGGGTATGGAAATGGCAGCCGGGCGGCGGCTTCACGGGGCTCGGGACATCTCCGCGGAGTACCCGGCTCCGGCGCGCAGCCTCGGGATCGGGCGCCGGGGCGGAGTCGAGCAGCGCCTGCGTGTAGGGGTGCAGGGGACGCCCGAACAGGGCGCTCTTCTCCGAGAGTTCGACAATCCGCCCCAGATACATGACCGCGACGCGGTGGCTGATATGCGCCATTACGCCCAGATCATGGGAAACGAACAGGTAGGAGAGGCCCAGCCTTTCCTGGAGTTCGATCATCAGGTTGAGCACCTGGGCCTGAACCGACACGTCGAGCGCCGACACCGGTTCGTCGGCAATAATCAGGCCGGGATTGAGCGCCAGCGCCCGGGCGATGCCGATGCGCTGGCGCTGGCCCCCGGAAAACTCGTGCGGATACCGATTCATTGCGTCGACGGGCAGCCCCACCTGCGTCAGCAGCGCAGCGACGCGCTCGCGCCATTCCCGGCCGCTGGCGAGGCCGTAATTGATCAGGGGTTCACCCACGATGCCGCCGATCGAGAGGCGCGGGTTCAGCGAAGCGTAGGGATCCTGGAACACGACCTGGACGCGCTGACGATGGGGGCGCATCGCCCGGCGCGACATGCGCGTGATGTCGGTTCCGAACAGCCGGATCTTGCCGGACGTCGGATTCAGGAGCCGCAGGATCACCCGGGCGACGGTCGTCTTGCCGCATCCGGATTCGCCGACCAGGCCAAGCGTTTCGCCTTCGGCGATCTGGAAGCTGACGCCGTCGACGGCGTGCACATGCGCCCGCACCCGGGAAAGCAGGCCGCCACGGATCTCGAAATGCTTGGTCAGCCCGGAAACCTCCAGCACCGGTTCGCCATCGACCGGCGGTGGGACCGTAGGGCCTGCGGCTCTACCGGCCGGCAACGGCCTCGGCCTCCCAGCAAGCAACCACGTGGGACGGCCCGAGCGGGCGGAGTTCCGGCGTCCGGCTTCGGCAGCGTTCCGTCGCGAAGTTGCAGCGCGGCGCAAACGCGCACCCGACGATTTCCTCCCGCAGCGTCGGCACAGAGCCCTGGATTTCGTGCAGCCGCCGGCGCTCGGCCTGGTGGACGGCGTCGGCGAGGCGGGGGATCGAGGCCATCAGGCCGCGGGTGTAGGGATGCAGGGGCCTGGCGAAGAGTTCGCCGACGGGCGCTTCTTCCACCTTGCGGCCGGCATACATGACCACGACGCGCTGCGCGGTTTCGGCGACAACGCCGAGATTGTGGGTGATCATGATGACGGCCGTGCCGAGGCGCTGCTTGAGTTCCACGATGAGCCGCAGGATCTGCGCCTGGATGGTCACGTCGAGCGCCGTGGTCGGCTCGTCCGCGATCAGCACCCGGGGCTCGCACGACAGGGCCATCGCAATCATGGCGCGCTGGCGCATGCCTCCGGAATACTGGTGCGGATACTCGCGGGCTCGGCGTTCGGCCTCGGCGATGTCGACCAGTTTCAGCATCTCCACCGCCCGCTCCGTCGCCGCCCGGCGCGGCAGCTTCTGGTGGACCGCGATGGATTCCGCGATCTGGTCCCCGACGGTGAGCACGGGGTTGAGGGACGTCATCGGTTCCTGGAAGATCATGGAAATCGCGTTGCCCCGAATATGGCGCATCTCCCGCTCCGAGAACTGGCTGAGATCGCCACCCTCGAAGCGTACCGATCCGGATACGATGCGCCCGAGTTTCTGGGGGATCAGGCGCAGGATCGAAAGCGCCGTCACGCTTTTTCCGCATCCCGATTCGCCCACGATGCCCAGGGTCTCGCCCGGTTCGAGATGAAACGAGACTCCGTCCACCGCGCGGACCACGCCGTCGCGCGTGAAGAACTGGGTCTTGAGGTCCTTCACCTCGAGGATGGGTACGTCGCTGCCGGTCATCACATGCGGCGCGCCAGGCGGGGATCCAGCGTGTCGCGCAGTCCGTCGCCCAGCAGGTTCACGGCGAGGACGGTGACCGACAGGGCGACGCCCGGAAAGATGATGATCCAGGGGGCAACCTGGAAGACAACTCGGCCCTCGGAGATGATGTTGCCCCAGGTCGGCACTTCGCTGGGCGTGCCGGCTCCGAGAAAACTCAGCGCCGCCTCGATCAGAATCGCTTGCGCACAGATGAAGGTGGCCTGCACGATGAGCGGCGCCATCGTGTTCGGCAGGATATGGCGGAACAGGATTTTCGCGTATCCGCCGCCGATCGCGATGGCGGCTTCGACATATGGCTGTTCACGGATCGTCAGGACGACGCTGCGGACAAGGCGCACCACGCGGGGGATTTCGGCGACGGTGATCGCGAAGATCACGTTGCGGACACTCGTCTCGGTAAGCGCGACCAGCGCCATGGCGATCAGGATCGACGGAATGGCCATGAGCCCGTCCATAATCCGCATGATGACGGGATCAAGCGCGCGGGTGAACCCGGATACCAGTCCCAGGCCAAGTCCGATTCCCGTGGACAGTACCCCAACGCTCAACCCGACGATCAGGGAAACGCGCGCGCCGTAAACGGTGCGGCTGTAGATGTCGCGCCCGAGCAGGTCGCTGCCGAACCAGAATTCGGACGACGGCGCTTGCAGCCGGTCAAAGCTGGAAAACCCGATCGGGTCGCCCGCGATCAGCGGCGCCACGACGGCGCAGAGTGCGACCACAGCGAACAGCGCGCCTCCCGCGATCATCGTCGGGTGCCGCCGCAGGTACCATGCAATCTTCCGGGAGCCGGATTTCGAGGCGGCGTCCGCCGGTTGGGGGTCGGCCAGCTGCACGGCCTGCGGGCCTAGTACCGAATGCGGGGGTCGAGCATCGTGTAGAGAATGTCGATCAGCACGTTGATGACGACATAGACCCCCGAGAAGATGAGGATGATGGCCTGGATGATCGGGTAGTCGCGGGCCAGGATGGCCTCCACCATCAGGCGGCCGAGGCCCGGGATGTTGAATACGGTCTCGGTGATGACCACGCCGCCAAGGAGCAGCGCGACGCCAATTCCGATCACCGTCACAATCGGCACGGCGGCGTTCTTTAGCGCGTGCCGCAGAAGAATCCGGGGCGTTGCCAGACCCTTGGCATGCGCGGTCCGTATGTAGTCCTCCGCCAGCACTTCGATCAGCGTTGCGCGGGTGATCCGGGCGATCAGGGCCATGAAGGCGAGGCCCAGCGCGACCGTCGGCAGCAGCACACTGCGCATGGCCAGAAGGAAGCTTTCCGAAATGGGTGTGTATCCCTGCACCGGCAGCCAGCGCAGTTCGATCGCAAAGAGGTACATGATGAGATAGGCGATCACGAAGACCGGCACCGAGAAGCCGAACACCGCAAACACCATCACCGCGCGATCGACCCAGGACCCGGCTTTCCATCCCGCGACGATCCCCATCGGCACGGCGAAGGTAACGGCGAACACCATCGTCGTAACGGCGAGGACCAGCGTCGGCTCGATCCGCTGCGCGATCAGGTGCGTGACGGGAAGCCTGCTCATGATGGACGTGCCGAGGTCGCCTTGCAGCAGGTGACCGATCCAGATGAAAAACTGTTCGTAGAGCGGGCGGTCAAGTCCCAGGGCGACGCGAATGCGTTCGATGTCTTCCTGGGTGGCGAAATCGCTGCCGATGATGACCGCCGGGTCTCCCGGCGTCAGGTGCAGCAGCAGGAAAACGAAGACGGCGACGACGCCCATCACGGGGATGACCCCGAGCAACCTTCGGATGGCGTAGGCGACCATCCCCGGGCGTCGTCCCCGTCTGGTTCCGGGTTACTTCTTGCGGATATTCCACAACGGATAGCCGCCCCGGGCGTTCAGCACGCCCTCCAGTTCCGCCCGGTAGGCGACCATGGCGAACAGCGTCCCGTACGGGATCTGCACAACCACGTCCATGCCGCGGTTTTGCATCTGTTCCGCGATGCCGAGGGATTCCTCCGGCGAAGTGGCGTCCGCATAGGCGGCGGCGAGTTTCTCGTATTCCTCGTCACACGGCCAGCCGTACCACGCGTTGTCGCAGCTCGTCCGGTTCAGGATGAACAGCGGATCGTCCATGACGATGCCGGCCCCGGCGGTGTGGAAGATGTTCCAGCCGCCTTCCGCGGGCGGCTCCACCATTGCCCGGCGGGTCGTGACCGTTCCCCAATCCATCTCCTGCAGGTCCACGTTGACGCCGGCCTGCCGCAGCAACTGCGCGGTGACCTCGCCCGCTCCCTTTTCCCGGGGATGATCGATGCGGTGCAGGATTACGATCGGCCGTCCGTCATACCCTGCTTCCTCGAAGAGTTGCCTGGCGCGATCCAGGTTATGCTCCATGAGCCTTTCCGAGTTGCCTTCGGAGCCGTTGACCGTGCCGCATCCAAAGAGCGCCGCGCAGGTCGCGTAGTAGTTCTCGCTGCCGGCGATGGCATGCAGGTACTGCTTCTGGTCGACAAGCCACTGCATCGCTTCCCGCGCACGCGGGTCGTCGAACGGCGGATGCAGGTGATTGAGACGAATGATTCCGAGCAACCCGGTGTCGTCGTGGGCGGCGGTCGTGACATTGGGATCCGCCTCCAGGATCGGCAGAAGGTCGTACTGGGTGTTCACCGTGTAGTCGATTTCGCCCGCCTGCAGGGCCGCGAGATTGGTCTGCACGTCGGCGATATAGGGCGCTTCCACCCGGTCGACATATACGTTCTTGCCCCCGGAGAACATGTCGGGCGGCTCGCTGCGCGGCACATAGTCCTCGAACTTTTCGTAGACCGCCAAGGCGTTCGGCACCCACTCGTCGGCAACGAACCGGAACGGGCCGGAGCCGATCACTTCCGGCATCTGCTCCGCCGGATCGGTTTGCGCCAGCGCTTCGGGCACGATGATCGGCACGTAGGGCGTGACCTTGCCAAGGGCGTGCAGGAGCTTGCCAAAGGGTTTCGTCAGCGTCCAGGTGAAGGTCTTGTCGTCGACCGCCGAAAGTTCGGCGGTGCGCGCGAAGATCTCGCGGCCGGTGCCGTCCTTCTTGCCCCAGCGCGTGAGGGACGCCACCACGTCCTGCGTGGTCACAGACGCGCCATTGTGGAACTTCAGTCCATCGCGCAGCGTGAAACTGTACGCGAGGCCGTCGTCGCTCACCGTGTAGGTGTCGACCATCTGCGGTTGGATGTCGTTGTTCTCGTCCAGGCCGAACAGGAAGTCATAGACCAGGAACGCGTGGTATCTCGTCTGACCGGCAGTCGTCCAGATCGGATCGAGATTCTCCAGCGACCCCCAGGAGACCGTCAAGGTGGTCTTGTCCTGGGCTTGCGCGGGCATGCCGCCCATCAGCGGCACGGCCGCCAAGCAGGCCGCGAGTGCGGCCGCGAAAAAGCGTGCGGAAAGTTTCATGGCTTTCTCTCCCATTGAATGCGAATGTGGCTTGTCACGAATACAATCGCCACTCTATATTTCTTCTCGTTTAGGGCGTAGTTGCGCTTGGGGCAACCCGGTTGGCGGCAGGCGGGGCGCCTTGGGCGCCCACCGGCTGCCTGGCGCAGCCCGAAAGCGCCGCCGGCCGTGGAAGGGAAGCATGAGTGCTGCCATCACTGCGAATGCCGATCTGAAGGCTGCGCTCGAAAGGGCGCGAACGGAATACGCCGCCCGCAACCGAAGAAGCGGCGAACTCTATGATCAGGCGTGCGCCGTGCTTCCGGGCGGCAATACGCGGACGGTGCTGTTCTATCCACCGTTTCCCGTTACCTTGGTCAAGGGTGAGGGATCGCGCCTCTGGGACGCCGACGGGCACGAATACATCGATTTTCTCGGGGAGTATTCGGCGGGCTTGTTCGGACATTCGCATCCCGCCATCCGGGCCGCGATCGAACGGGCACTGGACGATGGCATCGACCTTGGCGGCCACAGTGCGCTGGAGGCCAGGCTTGCCGCCGAAATCTGCGCCCGCTTCCCGTCCGTCGAACGGGTCCGTTTCACCAACAGCGGCACCGAAGCGAACCTGATGGCGCTCAGCGCAGCCCGCGCCATAACCGGCCGCTCGAAAATCCTCGTCTTCGACGGCGCCTATCATGGCGGCGTGTTCCTGTTCGGAGACGGCGGCAGTCCAATCAATGCCCCGTTCGAATTCCTCGTCGCGCCGTACAACGACGTGGACCGCGCCGTGAACATGATCGGGACGAACGAAAGCGATCTCGCCGCGGTGATCGTCGAGCCGATGATGGGCAATGCGGGCTGCATTCCGGGGCATCGGGCCTTCCTGCAAGCGCTGCGGCAGGCGGCCAGCCGCCACCACGCGTTGCTTGTTTTCGACGAAGTCATGACCTCCCGCCTGTCGCCCGGCGGCTTGCAGGAGGCGCACGGCATCCTTCCGGATCTGACCACGCTCGGGAAGTATCTCGGCGGCGGAATGAGCTTCGGCGCGTTCGGCGGCCGCGCCGATCTCATGGCGCGATTCGACGCCCGCCGCGCGGGCGCGTTTCCCCATGCCGGCACCTTCAACAACAACGTCCTGTCGATGTCGGCCGGCCTCGCCGGCCTCGCCGTGTATGCCCCCGAAGTGGTCCGGAGCCATAACGGGCGCGGCGACTCGCTGCGCGGCCGACTGAACGAAATTCTGCGGCGGAACGGCGCCAACATGCAATTCACGGGCGTAGGCTCAATGCTCGCCGCGCACATGCACTGTGAGCCGGTCCAGAACCACGCGGACGCTGCGCGGGGCGACACGGACCTTCGCGAACTGTTCTTTCTGGACATGATCGAGCAGGGCATTTGGATCGCGCGGCGCGGCATGATGGCGCTCTCCCTGGCGATCGGCGACCCCGAATGCGACCGGCTGGCCGAGGCGTTGGAAGAGTTTGTTCATGGGCGCCGGTCGCTGATCTGCAATTGACCTGCGTGCCGCAGCGGTTTCGCGTTGTTCGGGCGTGGGCAATCGGCGTGTCGGCGAGGGACGACTTACCGGATGGCTGGTCCCATCGAACTCCCTGAGGAAGGTGCCAGTCGGCCGCCGAAAGAACCTGCATCAATCCGGCGAGGAAAAATTTCTGCAGTCGATGGACTGGAAAGCCGAGTTTCGATAGATTCTGGTCAGGGAAACGCTCCTGAGACTCGCTTTTATGCATTTATTGCAGAGAGTAATGGGGCGTTTCCCGGCCCCGCGCCGGCGTTCAGGCAGGAATTCCGAATTCGGCGCAAAGTTTTCGGAAGCTGGGCAGATTCAGTTGAAATCGGTGCCGGGTGTTTCAGTCATTTCTGATGGAAATGGCCTCTGCGATGCCGAGCAAACCTTCGCAAATCGTGGAGACCATGAGATGCTGCGTTGTCAGGATACGCAGGGTTTGATGGAGAAAGGCAGGGGCGAAGGTCTTCCGCGCTGTTGGAAGGTATTCGCCGGATGCGGAGACCGACTGCCGGATCGAAGACGATTGCCCGGAATTTGCCCCAGTTGCACCGCTTTGCCACCGCATTCATCGCTTAGTCTCGATCCGAATCAGGGCAGATTCGGAGAGGAGGGCTTCAGTATGCGCCGACACAGATTCCTGCCGGCCGCCGTTCTGGCCGCCGGTGTCATTGCAATTGGGTGGACAGCGGCGGCAACAGCGGTCGCGGCGGAAGAGGGCTACTGGCTTACTGGCCCCTACACACACAACAACCTCGCCATCTATTTGATTCACCGCGAAGGCAGAGACGATCGGCCCGTGCCGCTCACTCTGGGCGAGGCGATGGGACAGGGCTTGGTCAAGGTCATCGAGACCGGCGACGTCGAGGAACTCGTTATCCGCAATCTGGGCGAGCACGATGTCTTCATCCAGTCGGGCGATATCGTCAAGGGCGGCAAGCAAGACCGCGTGTTGACTGCCAGCATGATCGTTCCCCCGAATTCGGGGGACCTTCCAATCAGCGCCTATTGTGTAGAGTACGGTCGGTGGTTCGGGCGCGGTCAGGAGGAAACAACCGAGTTTTCGGCATCAACGGCGCGTTTGCCGTCGAAGGCCGGCAAGATTGCGATCATCGAGCGGTCGCGACGCGAGATGATATTTGTGACCGGCCACACTGCATGGCCGAACAGCGGAAGGCAGTGGTCGGAAGACGAAAGCCTTCAGAGCCGGGTGTGGGATTCGGTTCGCGAGATGCAGGTGAATCTGGGCCAAGCCATGAATTTGGACTTCGCCGACGAGCGCTCGCGCTCAAGCCTGCAGTTATCGCTCGAGAACACGGTCCTCACCTCGGCACTGGAGGATTTCGGGGTAACCCTGGGCAGGCTACCGCAAGAGCATCCGAACGCGGTGGGCTATGTTTTCGCCGTCGGCGGCAAGATCAATAGTGGCGACGAATTCGGCAGCGCAGGCCTGTTCCGGAAACTCTGGCTGCGGCAACTGGCGGCCGCATCGACGGAAGCCATTTCGGAGGAAATCGCGCCGATCCTCGACCAACCATCGCTCGCCGAGGTCGCCGCGTTCATTGACGGGGCGCGTGGCGCAGAGCCCGTCAGCAAGCCCATGCCAGGCCACATGAGCCTGGAAACGCGCGAGACGGAGATGATGCTGTACACCGAATTCCGGCACCAGATCGGTCCCTTGGTGCACCGGAGCTTTGTCTCCTATTAAAGCGTTCCCCTTCAGGTTGAACCGCTGTCGAGTGTTTAGCGCTGGCGGATTAGCGGACCTTGAGTCGGCGCCGGTAACGCAACGAGATACGGTGCGCGCCGCGAAGGACTGCGCCTGGGGGAGGGCATGGAACACGCCCGAGGGCGCCCAGGACGCCGAGATTGCCGGCCGGACCTGGAGGCCTGTCTGAATACGCTGCAACCGGGAAACACGCCCGTCGTCCGGAAGTTCGACCGGCCGGGGCGCGACCTCAAGCACCTGGTGGCGCCGTGGACGAACTCCGCACCTGGCATGTTGGCCTTCGCGTGCTCGCCGGAGCCGGCGACGAGATCGACACGGCCACCGCCGATGTTCGGGTGGTCTTCGGCATCTTTGCGGCGCTCGCTGAATTCGAGCGTGAACTGATCGCCGACCGCGCCCGCATCGGCCTCGCCGCCGCCCGAACGCGGGGTCGCTTGGACGGCCGGCCGCGTAGGATGGATCGCGCCTTGCTGGTCATGGCGTTGACCGCCATGGAGGATCGCGAAACCAATGCCTGGGAGCTTGCGCGGCGCTTCGGGATCACCACGGCGACGCCCTACATGTTTGATCGGTTCGCCGAGCCTGCATCATGGCTTGGCGGTCGTCAATTGCCAAGATGCGCCGCCGGCGCACGGCCATGACAATCGCGGAACACTCACCAGCACCCAAGCGCACGGACGCGGACAACGACCCGAAGAGAGATATCTCCACGGGGTTCGTGATGTTCGTTCGGGAAACGGCGCCTGCGTCCATCGCTAAACGAGCCGTTCTTGTTGATCGGGAAATTGTTTGGAAATTTTCGCGGCGACATGATCGGTGGCGATAAAGCCGTGGGAGTGACCGGCGCTGAGATCCATCCGGGCGATTCGGAGGAAATTGATCAGGATCGACGCATCCAACACAATAATTGCCGTTCGAAGTTGCATTAATGTAGTTGCAAATTTGAAATAATTGCGCTGGACACGGGACGAAAGCATGAACCGACTCAACAGACGGAAGTACGGCCTCGGCTTCGAGACAGCATGGTTCGAGTTCGTGGAACCGTTAATGGCGCAACGACCGGATCCGAATTCGGAAGAAGACAGATGGCGCACCATCAGCGTTTTCGGCAATGTCGCCACAATTGCAGCATCGGCTTGACCCGAACCGAAACACGGAACCAGCGCTGCGGAGGTGCGCATCTTCGGCGCCAGGAAGGCCACTGCGCATGCAAGGAGAGCCGATGAAGAAGGAGGTTTCCAGAGAACTCAGCATACAGCGAGAGGTGGAGATCGAAACGCTCGCAGCCCTCCCCAGCGAGAAGATCGATACGAGCGCCAAAACAGAAGTTCTGGATTGGTCCGATGCCAATCGAGCCGCCCTGTATCGGCCAGTGAAGCAGGTCCTTGGCTTCGAGGAGCGCCTCGTCCCGGGTGGCCCCACCCGAAATCCGGAAACACGACAACATGCCGACCGTCCTCGTCGCGTTCGATCTCGGCAGGATAGTTGTAGGTGCCAGGCATGCGTTCGGTCCTCCGGGTTCCGCTTCTGTCGCAAGAATACGACTGCGAGACTCTTGGTCCAAAATCTGCGCACCAGCGCTCGAATCTGCGTGGCCGCCGGGAGAGGCAGCGATGGTCTGGCGCGGAGAAAGCGCCGTAGGAGATAGACAGGGAAGTTAGGGAGCGATACTGTTTGCACTTCGGGAGGCGCGCTCTTGTGACTCGCATTTATGGTTTCATCGCAATGAGTTATGGAGCACCTTCCGGCCCCACTCCAGACTTCGAGGAATTTTCCCGGTTCGTATTCCGTCGGGGTTAGCGGTCAGCTCGCTCCCTGTCTGCAATGTCTAGTTCGGAAGGCTGGATATCATGACCAGCGCCGCCACTGGAGAGATCCAAACCGTACTTGGGCCGGTGCCGTCCGGGTGCCTCGGCATCACGTTGATGCATGAGCATTTCCTCCTCGACTTGCGGCGCGTATTCGTCGAGCCGGAAGACGAAGAAGAAAGAGCATTGGCGCACGCGCCGCTCGGACTTGAGAACCTCTCTTGGGCGACAATGAATTGGTGCAAGTGCAAGGACAATCTCCTGCTCGACAATGTCGAGCTGGCCATACAGGAGGCGATGCATTTCAAGCGGGCTGAGGGTGGTACGATCGTCGACGTTATCAGCGTGGGGTTGGGGCGCCAGCCCGTTGCGTTGCGCCGGATCGCCCGGGAGACCGGCCTCAATATCGTGATGGGGGCAAGCTACTACCATGCGCTCTTTCATCCGCCCGGCATGGGCGAAAAGAGCGAGGACGAGATCTGCGAAGAAATCGTGAATGATCTCACGGACGGGGTGGACGGCACTGGGATACGTGCCGGGATCATCGGCGAGGTCGGTTGCAGCTGGCCGCTCGCGCCGAACGAGGAAAAGATTCTGCGCGCGAGCGCGAAAGCCCAGGCTCTTACAGGCGCCCCGATCACCGTGCATCCCGGGCTTCACGTGAATTCGCCGGTTCAAATCATCGAAATACTGGTTTCCGCCGGTGCGCAAGCCGACCGAATTGTCATGGGGCACATCGAGCGCACGGGATTCAATCGCGATCAACTGATCAACTTGGCGAGAACAGGCTGCTACCTCGAATTCGACTGGTTCGGGGAAGTCCGGCCCGCCTATCCCTACGGCATCGTTAATGTACCGAGCGACGGCGAGCGGCTGGATACGATCGAGTTCCTGGTTTCGAAGGGCTTCGGAAAGCGGGTGCTTCTTTCACAGGATGTGGCATTCAAGACACGGCTGGCGGCGTTCGGGGGGCAGGGCTACGCCCATATTCCGCGTTATGTGCAAAGCTGGATGCGCGGCAGAATGTTCTCCGAGCCGGTTATCGAAGATCTCCTGATCCGCAATCCCGAGCGTGCGCTCGAATTCGTGTGAACGCTCCGGCTGCGTTGACATCTCACTGCCTCTGCGCCGGCTTGAGTATCATGGCCAGTTCCGTAAGGCTGACCCGCTCCCGTCAGCCCCAATCTTCCCGTGCCGGCGCGTCGTCAACGGTGTTTGGCCGGGAGTCGGCGATTGCCCGCCGGAAGTCCGGCTCGTAGATGCAGGAAAATTCGGGCAGGTGCTTTCGGATCTCTTCCTGATGTTCCTGGGCAGTGAGCGACAGAGCCGCCAGGCTGTAATTGGTGCGTACGGAAATCCGGCTGTTCGCAAAGTGTGACATCGGCTTCGAGGTGCTGGACAACGGCATTGCGGCTTGCTGTTGTATTCTGCATTTGTTCGTAACTGATTTCCCGAACTATTTCTGCCTCGCCGGAGAGAATTTTCCCACACTGCTTCAGTTTCTTCGGAAGACTCGTCGGGTTGAACTCCTCTCGGCTTAAGCCCGCGTGACTGGCTTAACGTGAATCTCGGCCGGGGCTGCCCGGCTCCCGGATTTGGGCATAACGAGCCCGATTCCGAATCAGGAAAGACCGCCCGCGATCTTCCCAAGTCCCAGAGTCCATGCGCTATGCTCTCCGTCCAATTGCGTGGCGACCGATGGGAATCTCGGCTGCCGGGAAAAGAAGATGGGCTAGGTTGGCAGTCTTTGCGTTCCCCGCTTTCGGCTCCCGTGGGCAGGGAACGGGCGCTTGTCCGTACGGCATGCTCCGGCACAAGGCGCTGGTTGTCTCTGGTGCACAAGTTGACGGAGGTTCGCCGGATACTTGCTGGCAGATGGCCGCCAGGGAGGACGGACAACGGTGTTGGAGCGGCACATCGGCGCTTGGCCGCCGGTCGGCGTGATCCGTACCTGCCCGGACGTCGGCAGCTGTCCGACGGCGCAAGAAAGCGGAGGACCGACCCGACTGGGGTGACAGGCAGGACGTCAGTGCTGGAGAAATGTCCGTGTTTTCCAGCCTTTCGACGATATCCGCGATGAGTTCACGGGAAGCTGCGCCGACAACAGGTCGACTCTTGCCACGCAACGAAACGGCGCCAAGTCCTGTCGGAAATCGTCTGCCTCGGCCTCCTCCCGGGTGGCCGCTCCCTGCCGTCCTCCGCTTTCGCCCGGCAGCAAGACCCCCTATCGCCAAAGACGTGGAGCATCCCGGCCCAACTTGTGTTGAAGGGTCGGTTTGCGACTCGACACTCCAAATTCGTGCCAAAAGAATCCGAGAGGCGCCCGCAGCGCCCCCACCGTCGGTGGGCAGCCAGCGAACAGGTCGGGCAACAGCCCCACAATCGTCCGCAGGAATTTTGACACTATCTCCTGGCGCCGCCGTAGCCAGCGCCGGGCGGCCTTCGGCGTGACCCGGGGATTGGCATGCGCCTGGCGCGCCGGGTCCGCTTCCCGCTCGCCGATCAGCACCGGCCGCTCCAGTTCGGTGAGGGTGCCCGGAAGGCGCGCCGCCAAGCAGTCCGGCAACCGGGAAAAAGTCGCATGGCTTGCCGCGCAGTACCAGCGCACGATGCGCGCCTCCCCGTAGGGCGTCTTGCGTGCGTAGCTGCCACGGCGGGCAAACGAACAGCCGCCCTTCGGGTGCTGTGGGCAGGCCTTCAACTGCACGTGGCGCCACGCCTGCGTGACAACGTACTCTTGGTCGTTCAGGGATGTCCGCAACCGGATCTGCATGTTCAGGCTCCGGTTCGGCGTCGCGTTGAGACCCGCACCGTACACGCAGCAGTTCCCGAAACAAGAGGCAAGCGCCCGGAATGCGCCATGGAACGGCGGACAGCGCTACCGGTGGGGCCGTGTACAGCTGCTCGAAAGGAGTTGCCAGGAGAGAGAAATCACGTCTGGTTTTCCGGATAATTCCAACTTCCCAACCATTTCATCAACGGTTTATTCCGGGAACATTTGGCTCGATCTCAACGATTTAATCCGAGATAGAACACAGCCCGCACCGGGTGCAGAGTGCCGACCCGATCCGGTCGCGATGGCGCCTACGGCTCCGCTCTCGGGCATTGCGGCGTTTGGGTTCCGGGTCTCTGCCGCCGTACGGTGCGCCCTTGGCCTTGGCTTCGGCATATCGGGCGCGGTCGGCAGCGCGGTGCTTTCGCTGCATCCGACGCACCGGCGGCGGGCCGGCGCCGCGGGCTCCCTGCCGCACTTCATGCAGAGCCCCCGCGCAATCCGCTCGGCGACGCACCGGCGATCGCGGGCACGTTCGCTGGCGGTCGCGCGCACGGCCCTGCTGTGGGTCGCGGTGTGCCATCGTCTGCTCCAGGTCGGGGTGGGGAAACGGACAACGAGCGCCCGGCCGGCGGCGGGCCGGCAGGACGTCCGCAGGAGCGCGCCGGTCAGCCCTTCTGCCGGCGATCGGCGAAAATCTCCAGGCTTCGCCAGCCCCACAGCTGCACCCCGCAGTCGCGCAGCTTGACCCCCGTCGCGATGATGATCTCGTCGCGGGCCGGCCGCATCTTCTCGACCGCCTTCAGCGTCAGGATCGTGCCCCACACCCTGCGCCTGCCATTCGGATTCGTGCCGTCGGTGTGGACGGGGACGATGTCGCCGTTTGCGAGCGAACAAAACTTCTCCACGACATAGCGGTCGTCGTCGAGACCGCTTCCGACGAAATGGGTGAGAAATGTGCGCGCGTCGCCGCGCGGTGCGATTGCCGCCTACATCGTGCAGTGCTCCTTCGGACAGGTGAAAGGGGACGGCGGCAGCGCCCTGCTGCTCTCCGGAGCGCCGACCGCCGCCCCGCTCACGGCCCGGCTCTCGCTCGCCGCGGCGCACGGCGCTGCGTGGATGCAGGTGAACGGAGACCATCTTGACGGCTATACGGATACGTACAAGCGGAGCATGATCCCGGCCAGCGCTCTCGGCGGGTTGGGACTGCGGTTATTCCGGGCCGGGAATTGACAGGGCGCGAAGAACGCCGCAATCCGTGTGGGTGAATTGATAAGGCCACACTTGGTGTTATAGTGGCATATGAAGCAAGGCGTTCGCGAGGTCCGGATTGCAGACGTTCAAGACCAAGGCGTTCGCC
Organism: Rhodobacterales bacterium; assembly: GCA_965219495.1. Classification (GTDB taxonomy): domain Bacteria; phylum Pseudomonadota; class Alphaproteobacteria; order Rhodobacterales; family CAZPXZ01; genus CAZPXZ01. The sequence goes on along the minus strand of OZ244777.1, from coordinate 2,371,699 downwards.
CGTTTCGCCGATCGCGAGTGACTGGAGGATGCGGCGTTGTGCGAGGCCGTCCGGCGCGCCCGGAGAGGCCTGATCGATGCCGATCTCGGCGGCGGCGTCATCAAGTAGCGGATCGCCCGGAAGGGAGGCGGCAGGTCCGGCGGGTTCCGCACGATCGTGCTGTTTCGCCGGGGCGAACTGGCGTTTTTCGTCTACGCCTTCGCCAAAAGCAGCCGGGAGAACCTCCGCCGGGACGAGCTTGAGACCTTCCGGCTACTGGCCGACGAGTATCTGGCACTAGACCGAGCGGGCCTTGCGGCAGCGCAGGCGGTCGGAGCGATTATCGAGGTGAAATGCAATGACCAAGCAGTACAAGAGTGAGGCACTGGCGGCCGCACATGAGGCGGCGCTCGGTCTGGCGGAGGCGGGTGTAATGTCAAAGCGGACCATGCGGGCGTTCGACGAAATGTGTCTCACGCCGGTCGAGGAGATGACGCCGGAGGACATTCGCGAATTGCGGCTGCGCGAGCACGCGAGCCAGGCGGTATTTGCGCGCTACCTCAACGTGACCACGGGCTTGGTAAGCCAATGGGAACGCGGAGAGAAACGGCCGCGTGGCGCGTCGTTGAAGCTGCTGACGCTGGTTGCGAAGAACGGTCTGGGCGCCGTGGCGTGACGGAGCGCACCGTCCCCATCCAGTGTCATCCGAACCGTGGCACGTCCGGCTTCACGACCGACCGCGAGCCACCAGAAGGGCGGGCGGCGCATTGCGACGGGCCGTTGGAACGGCACCTCACGGAGGCGGGCGTGATGCTCGCGGTGGCGGAATGGAGCTTCGGGCTTGGCGCCGAGGGGGTGGAGATCCACCCCGATGGTATGCACGTCCAACACTTCGACATGTGCGAATGGCTTGCCAGTGCGGGGTTCGAGAAGGTGGCTGCGAGCGGCCGGACTCGAGAGGCGGGGCGCTACGCGCGTAATCGCCAAAGCCTCACAGTGGATTTTCCGCCCGGTCGGGGTGATGTTGCTGGAGATGTCCGGGGTTGCCAAATTGTGGTGGAAGCGAAGGGCGGCTGCATCAACACGCGCCATCCGGGACAGGTTTCGAAGCTCAGGAAACACCTCTATGAAGCGGTCGGCAGGCTAGTTGACGACCACGCGGGCGCTGATCGGCTGATCGCGGCCGTTCCAAGGCACAAGGTGACGGAGAGCATCGCGCAACGCATGAGCCGACGATGCTCTCGCATAGGAATCGAAATCGCCCTGGTCTCGGGCGACGGCGAGGTGGAGATTTGTGAGCCGACGACATGAGGGGCGTCGGAGTAAGGTTGGGCTATGGGCTTATTCGAGTGACGGGTAGCGACGATTGGACGGGTCGCTTGAGCTACCGGTGCGGTGTGCGCCTAGGATGATCTGATGCGGATAAAGAACATAAGCTTGAAGAACTACAAGCGATTCACCGATCTCACGATAGCCGGCCTACCGGCAACTGCGAGGCTCGTGGTGCTCGTCGGGCCCGAACGGAACTGGCAAATCGTCGGTTTTCGACTCGTTCTTGTTGAAGGCTAGGGCGGCCGTCGGTAACTACAGTCTCTCCGGGAATTGGAACCTCGAACAGTACTACGAGAAGGTGCTGCAATCCCAGACCACCCATGAGGTCGCGAACCGCGTGCAAATTGAATTCCATGACGCCGGTGAGGGTGAAGTGGACTGGGGGGCCACGTTCCAGGTGCGGTCGGCGTACCGGAACGAAGCGGACTTTCGCATCGAGCACCTGCGAGCAACGAGGCCGGAAGATGCAAGGCCCCACATCGCTCGGATAATTGATCCCAACGCATCCGTCTCGAAGAACTACCAGCGCATGGCGTGGAAGAGGATGCATGATTTGGACCACGTCGCTCCTGAGGATGTGACGTTCGGCGAGGATCGGAGGAAATCCCTCGGCGACTTGCAGTAGACCCTGCAAGACCTTTTTTCGGACCCAACCCTCTCGCTACAGGACTTCGGCGGGATCGAAGCGGGTTCATTCCGCTTCTCCAAGGGCAACGTCGCCGACTTCCACTACAAGAATCTTTCCGGTGGAGAGAAGGCTGCGTTCGATATCCTCCTTGATGTGTTCCTCAAGCGGGACGAGGCCAAGGACGCGGTCTTCTGCATCGACGAACCGGAGCTTCACGTGGCGACGGGTCTTCAGGGGCCGCTGATCGCGTCGGTCCTCAAGCTGCTTCGGGAGACATCGCAGTTGTGGATCGCAACGCACTCGATCGGAGTCGTCAGGGAAGCATACAAGATGCTAGTAAACCAGCCGGGGCAGGTCGTGTTTCTGGAGTTTTTGGGTAGGGACTTCGATGGCCCGTTCACCATAACGCCCAGCACTCCCAACAGAGTGTTCAGGGCGAACATGTACGAGGTCGCCCTCGACGATCTGTCCTCACTTGTCGCACCACACTGCGTCGTCATATGCGAGGGCGGTAAGAACAAGCATGTGAATGCGTTTGACGCGCGATGCTATAACCAGTTGTTCGCCAGTGAATCTCCGGAAACACTCTTCATATCCCAAGGTGGATCCGGCGAAGTAATCCGCTCGGAGCACTTGATCTCCATTCTGAATTCCATCGCACGCGGTATCGACGTGCGGCAGTTGATCGACAGGGACGACATGACTGACGGGGAGAGGGCACAGAAGATCAGGCAGGGAATTCATGTGCTGCGTCGACGGGAGCTTGAGGAGTATCTCTACGATCCGGAGGTCTTACGCACGTTCGTCCTGACTCAGAGGTGTGAGGAGACAGTGGTGGAGAAGGTCCTGAACGAGCGGGGGTCGCTGGTGAACGGTCAGCTTGGACCAAAGAACATTAAGGATGTGTCGCGAGACTTATTCACGGCGATTCGCAGTGCTACGGGATTACCGAACCTCGGGAACAACCGTGAGGAGTTTGCGTTGCAGTTCTTGGTGCCGGCGCTCGGTCAAACGCCTAACGTGTACGGTGAGCTCCGGGAGGACGTGTTCGGTTCCGCCTGACTCTGCACTTGGTGGATTTGCGAGTGCGGGTCGGCGGGACGTCCCCAAGAGCGCACCGGTCACGTCCAGTCTGCTTTCATCACAAGTTCGGCGGCCGTCTGCAGGAGATAAGAGAGTGGCGGCAAAATTTCTGCTGCCGAATTGGGAAACCGTCCATTGGGCATCACCGTCCGTAAAGCTGCTAGGTAATACTCGCCAATCGTCGGCATCAAATCCGGTTCGCCATTCCGGTCCACGAATGTGGCATCCTGGATTGTTCCCTCCCCGATTGACAGCGGACGGCGTTTCGAGGAGGCGGGCCGGTCAGGGGTATTTCGACAATGCTACGCGGAGGGGACCCGGAGCGGGGCCCCGCATTGTAGTTCAACCGCTTCCGAATTGCTTACGGCAGAAAATCAGAAAAACAAAAAGTCTTCTATTTCATATAGTTGAAGAATACAGTAACGGCTAAACTAATTTTGCATTGAGCACGACCATCGCCTCAGTCTCAGCGCGGCAGTTCGCGCATCGGCAGCTTCTGTTCCACGCCCCCGAACGGCTTGAAAAGTTCGTGAATCGCCGTCCCCAGGCCCTTCGCCGGCACGGCCTCCCGCTCGACCGCTTCGGCCAGGATCAGACGCGCCTCCTCTTCCATCGACCGGCCATTCCCGGCAGCCCGCTTGCGAAGCCGGGTCTTTACATCGTCTTCAAGATTGCGGATCGTGATGCTCGCCATGGTTGCGCCTACCTGTTTGCAGCGAGGCCCACCTTACGTGGCGATTGCATTGCAATCAAGATAGTACCCCCTGAGCACCCGTCCCGAAGCCAGAGAGGCATTGCGTGCGGCGCTGCATCCGTCGTCGTTGCTGACCGGGCCGCAGGAAGGCTGTCTCGCGTTTTCTCGCACGGGCCGCCGCGGTTCCGCCTGCATGAGCGCCGACGGCGCCGTTTGGACCAGTCCACTCCGTTTCGTGCACGGCGTTCCCCGTCACGCTATCCATGCCGGTGTTGGTCGCGCTGACGCCTCACTGCCTCTGATCCGGCTTCAGGATGTTGGCGACCAGTGCCGCAAGTCCTACCCGCTCCCGCCAGCCCCAGTCTTGCCGCGCCGGTGCGTCGTCAACGGTGTTAGGCCAGGAGTCGGCGATCGCTTGCCGGAAGTCGGGCTCGTAGCTGCAGGAAAATTCGGGCATGTGCTTTCGGATCTCTTCCTGGAGCTCTTGGGCAGTGAACGACAGGGCCGCAAGGTTGTAACTGGTGCGTACGGTAATCTGGCTGGCGGGCGCCTGCATGAGCGTGACCGTCGCGTCGATGGCGTCCTCCATCGCCATCAGCGGCATGACGGTGTCGGGCCGTACGAAACAGCAATACCGCTCGCCCGCAAGGGCGCTCAGAAGCATCTCGACGGTATAGTCCGAAGTGCCGCCGCCGGAAAACTGCTTCACCGTGATCAGTCCCGGATAGCGCAGGCTTCGGACGTCGAGGCCAAACTTGGTGAAGTAGTAGTTCGACAGGTTCTCGCCGGCGACCTTGGTAACGCCGTACATCGTTTTCGGCTCGAGAACGGTGTGTTGGGGCGTGCTGTCCAACGGTGCGTTGGCGCCGAAAACAGCGATCGAACTCGGCCAGAAAACCTGCGACAACCCCTGATCGACCGCGGCATCGAGAACCGTCTTGTGCGAGCCGAGATTGACGTGCCAGGCGAGACGGGGTTTCTGCTCCGCCTCGCCCGACAGGATCGTCGCCAGATTGTAGATATCCGTGACGCCGTGGCGGGCAATCACTTCGTCGACCTGTTGGCGGACGGTGGCATCGAGAAAGACGACGGGGCCGGAGTCGGCGATCGACGGATCAGGAGGAGTCTCGTGGCATCCTGCGATCACGCGCTCGTCGCCATGGGCCGCGCGCAGCGCCATCACCAGATCCGTGCCGATTTGCCCGGCGGCGCCGATGACAAGTATGACGTGGCGGTCGACCATTCCCCGATCCGAATTGCTGTTACCGGCGCGCATGCAAGTGGCCGACCATGACTTTACCCCCAGCGCGGGAACGGCGTCAACGATTGTATGCGCATTGGCTGGTGCGTCTGGAGCTGCGCCGGACGACGGAACGGGCTGCGGAACGAAGATCGCGGCGCTGCCGGGCACAGAGCGCCGGGGTGCCGGGTACTTCCAGGATCGGAGCGAACCGGTGATGCGGCGGCGGATTCGAACGGAGGCGAATGCCATCAACAAAACGAAGCCGGTTTCGGTCCGGTCTTGGGAGCCAGCGTCTTGATTCGATCAAACGGAGTGCATTTGGAAGTTGCATGGCGGCCGGTTATTAGAGTGGGGGCGACGCTTTCGTCCCGTCACGCGACATCGGAGGAACGCGGAATTGATGCAGAATCAGCCGATGACACGCGAGCGGGACGCGGCGTACCGAATTGGTGTTGATGTAGGCGGCACGTTCACCGATGTCGTTCTGGTCGAAGAGGGCACGGGAAGGATTTTGGTTACCAAGGTTCCGACGGTGCCTGCGGATCCTTCGCGCGGCTGCATCTCCGGGATCGACAAGGCGCTCAATGCGCTGGAGATTCAACCCCGGCAGCTCTCATTCGCTGTCCATGGCACGACGGTTGCAACCAATACGATCATCCAGGGCTGTGGCGCGGCCGCGGGGCTGCTGACCACGGAGGGATTTCGGGACGTCCTGGAAATCGCCTACCAGACCCGTCCGGATCTCTACGAACTCGACTACTCTAAACCTCCGCCGCTGATTCCGCGGCGGCGTTGCATCGGGATTCCGGGGCGCATCTGGGCGGACGGATCGATTCGGACTCCTTTGGACGAAAGCGCCGTCCGCAAGGCAGGGCGGCAGTTGGCGCAGGAGGGTGTGGAGGCGATCGCCGTCGGCTACCTGCATGCCTACGGCAATCCGGCACATGAAGTGCGGACACGCGAGATTCTGTCGGAAACCTGCCCGGGCATTCCAGTCGTACTGTCTTCCGAGGTGAGTTCCGAGTTTCGCGAATACCCCCGCACCAGCACCGCGGTCGTCAACGCCGTGCTGCTGCCCCGGGTCGGCCCGTACATCGAGCAGCTGGAACTGCGCCTCGCCGAGCGGAGCATAACGCCGCCGCTCCACATCATGACCTCCGCGGGCGGCATCGCGAGCGCCGCCCATGCCAAGCAGTTTCCCGTGCATCTGATCGAATCGGGGCCGGCCGGCGGCGTAATCGGCGCCATATTTGTAGCGCAGGCCTCCGGATACGGCGACATCCTCTCGCTCGACATGGGCGGCACCACCGCCAAGGCTTGCCTCGTCACCTCTGGAGAACCGCGAGTCACTGAGCAGTTCGAAGTTGGCTCCCACGCCGTTTCGAGCATCATGTCGCCGCGCGGTCAGGGCTATCCGGTTCTCACTCCGGTAATCGACCTCGTTGAGATCGGCGCTGGCGGCGGCAGCATCGCCGAATTGGACCCCGGCGGCGCGCTGGCGGTGGGTCCACGGAGTGCGGGCGCCGACCCCGGTCCGGCGTGCTATTCCCAGGGCGGCAGGGAGCCGACCGTCACGGACGCAAATCTCGTGCTTGGCCGTATCAATCCCGATTTCTTCCTTGGCGGCGAAACGAAGCTGGATGTTGGGCTGGCGCGGGAGGCCGTCGGGAAGGTCGCCGGTCCGCTGGGAATGAGCGTAGTCGAGGCGGCCCGCGCGATCCTCGACATCGCCAATGCCAAGATGACCGGCGCGCTGCATTTCATATCGGTCGAGCAGGGCATCGACCCGCGCGCATACGTGCTGGTGCCCTCGGGCGGCGCCGGTCCCCTGCATGTGGCGGAAATCGCGCGTGCGCTTGAGGTCCGCACTGTCCTCATCCCACCGACGCCGGGACTCAACTCGGCGCTTGGAATGCTGGCAAGCGACCTGAAGCATGAAACGGTGCAGACCTACATGCGGCGTGCGTCCGCTTCCGAAGCTGCCGATATCTAAAACCGTTTCACGGTCCTGACCGCCGGAGCCAGCAGCATGTTGCTGGGCGAAGGCGCCGCCGAGGAAAGCGTCGCGATCTCGCGGCAGATGGACATGTGCTATGTGGGACAGGCGTTCCGGCTGAAGATCGCCGTCCGCGACCCGTTTGATACCGGTGCGCTGGCGGAAGCGGTCGCGAAATTCCATGCCGAGCACGAATCTGCCTACGGCTTCAACAGTCCGGGAGAAGAGGTGCAGTTGGTCAGCCTGCGTGTCCTCGGCATCGGCAGGATCGATCGCCCGAGGCCGCGCCGCCTCGAAGAGGCGCAAGACGGCAGCTGCGTAGCAGTCAAGGCGCGGCGCAAGGTGAATCTTGGCGACAGCAACGAACTGGTCGAAATCGAGATATTCGACCGCGCAAAACTGCTCTCCGGCCACCGGATCGATGGGCCGGCCGTCATCGAGCAGATGGATTCCACGGTATTTGTGCCGATCGGCGCAGAAGTCGAATGCGATGCGCAGGGATGCCTGAAGATGACCTTGGGTGAATCCGGAGCCGGGCGTCCGGCCGTCGAGAACGACGCACATCCCGGGGCGGGTTCCTGAGGAGGCGGGGATGTCGACACAGGGACAACGGCAAGCGGGCGGATTCCATCCAGTCACGTTTGAGGTGATACGCAATGCGCTCTTGAACGTGACGGAAGAGATGTCGGTTACGATCCGGCGCGCCGCCTATTCCACCAACATCAAGACGCGATCCGATTTTTCCTGCGCTTTTTTCGATTCGGATTTGCGTTGCGTAGCGCACTCCTTCTCCCAGCCAGCCCATCTGATCGCAATGTCGTCCATCGTCCCCATCTCGGTGCGGATGATCGGAATCGAAAACACGCGTTCCGGCGATTGCTACGTCGTGAACGACCCGCATCTCGGTTCGAGCCACCTCAATGACATCACCGTCGTCATGCCTGTCGACGTCGATGGCGTACGCGTCGGCTATCTCGCCAACATGGCCCATCACGTTGATGTCGGTGGGACCGCGCCGGCCAGCCTCGGCCTCAGCCGCGAACTCATCCAGGAGGGAATAGTCCTGCCGCCGGTCAGGCTGGCCAGCGGCGGCAACATCGACGAAAGCGCCTTCAAGATCATTCTCGCCAATATCCGGGCGCCGCGCGAAACCGGCGGCGATTTGCGGGCGCAGATGTCGGCGAACGTGGTCGGCGCCAGGCGTATCGCCGATATCGTACGGCGGTATTCGGCGCGCACGCTGGTGGACTTCTACGACGAATTGATCGCCTATACGGACCGCTGGGCCGAGCGCGAGATCCGGGCGCTTCCAGAGGGCGAATTCGAGGCGGAGGCGTTCCGTGACAACGACGGATTTACCGACGAGCCCGTGCGGCTTCATACGAAGGTTACCATCCGGGACGGCGAAGTCCGCCTCGACGTGACCGGCTCATCGGCGCAGCGGCCAAGCTCCATGAACTGCACCCGTCCGATGGCCCGTTGCGCGCTGGCGTTCGTGATCAAGTGCCTGGTCGACCGACGGTTGCCGGTCAACGAGGGGTTCATCGACCGCATTCATCTTGACGGACCCGACGGACTCGCCGTAACGGCAGGGCCGCCGGCGCCGGTCGTCGGCGGATGGGAAGTGGTGACGTTGCTGACCGAGTTGACATTCAAGGCGCTGCATCCCGCAATCAAGGAGCGGGTTCCCGCCTGTGGCAAGGCCCTGATCGTCAATCTCGGCTTCGGCGGCGACGACCCCCACACCGGCGAGTATTTCTGTTACATGGAGACCGTTGCGGGCGGCGGTGGCGCGCGGCCCCGGCAGGATGGCCCCGATGCCGTGCAGACCACGATCCAGAACACGGAGAATGCGCCGATCGAAGAGGTCGAACTCAACTATCCCGTCGTGATCGAGCGGTATGAACTGATTCCAGACAGCTGTGGCGCGGGCCGATTCCGGGGCGGGCTCGGCGTCCGCCGCGACTTTCGATTTCCCTACAGCGACGTATCCTGCACGGTGCTGTCGGACGGTTGCAACGAGGGTCCCTGGGGACTGGCTGGCGGCGGACCGGGCCGCCCCGCCCATTACATTCTCGATCCGGACGATGACGCCAAAGAGATGTCTTCCAAATTCACGGTAGGCATCCCGAAGGGCGGGATGCTGCGCGTCGAGACTCCGGGCGGCGGCGGTTTTGCCAAACCGGCTGAACGCGATCGGCAAAGCATCCGGGATGATCTGGCGGATGGCAAGATCACGGCCGCCCATGCCGGCGAAGCCTATAGTTTCCTGGATACGTCGGCCAGCGGGAACGGGGAGGCGTCCGCATGAACGTTCCGAGTATCGAGCCCTCGGGGGGTGATCTCAACGCGTGGCATTGCCTGGAACGGAGTCGAGTATGAATATCGTGTTCATCGTCTCGGACACGTTCCGGAAGGACAATCTTGGCTGCTACGCCCGGCGCGAGGTGCGCACGCCGCATCTCGATCGGTTCGCCGACAAGTGCGTTGTCTTCAACCGCGCGTATGCAGGCTCGTTTCCGACCATGCCCGCGCGCGCGGATTTCATGACCGGCAAGTTCACCTTCGCCTACCGGGGATGGGAGCCGCTTGCCGTCTCGGAGACGACGCTGGCCGACCTGTTGACTGCCGCTGGTTACAACACCATGGCGGTTACCGACACCCCGTTCTTCCAGCGCGACGCCTTCAACTACGATCAGGGGTTTCAGGATTTTATCTTCATCCGCGGCAACTACGAGACCCAGCCCGACGGAATCGACGTGCGGCGTTACCGGGTGCTGGAGACCGACTGGCCTGCCCCCGGCACCATGTTCACCGCCGAGCGCTGGCTGCAGCGGCATTACAAGGAGAAATTCTTCCTCTACGCAGATACCTGGGATCCACATGAACCGTGGGATCCTCCTGCCTGGTACGTGGAACTTTACGACCCGGATTTCGATGGCTCCACACCCTATCCGGCTTACGGTTACTACCGGGATCGCGGGATGACCGAAGAGGACTTGCGGAAGGGCTACGCTGCCTATTGCGGGCAGGTGACGATGGTCGATCGTTGGGTCGGGCGCCTGCTGGACACGATCGAAGTTCTCGGCCTGATGGATGAGACGATCATCGTTTTTGCCTCCGATCACGGATATTATTTCGGGGAGCACGGGCAGTACGGAAAGACCGTCGTGTCCGGAGCGCCTTTCCAGGGCGCCGTTCCGCTGCCCAAAGACTCGCCGATGGTGTTCCGGCGCTCGCCGATCTACCAGGAAGTGGCCAACATTCCGCTCATGATCTACGCGCCCGGATTTGCGCCGCGTGCAACCGATGCGCTGGTCTCCCTGGTCGATATCTTCCCGACACTGCTCGACCTGTCAGGCGCCGAAATTCCCGATACCGTGCATGGCCGGTCGCTCGCGCCCATTCTCGAGGGTGCAGACCAACGAGGCAGGGAGTACACCGTCACATCCTGGCCTCTCTACAATGTCGGAGAGCGTACGCGCGCCGTCGATCACTATGAGCGCCAGGTTTCGGAACCGCTGCCTGCGACCATCACCTCGGCTAACTGGCAGATGATCTATGCGTGTGAAGGCGAAAGAACGGAACTTTACAATCTCGACAAGGATCCGGCCCAAGAGAACGACGTGTTCGCCGAGAATCCGGATGTCGCCATCGACCTGCATGCGAAATACGTCGATCTCCTGAAGTCGGCCGGTGTTTCGAAGCGTTTGTTGACGCCGCGGCTGAAACTTTGAAACGGGGCCGCGGCGATCTGTCCAAACCGGATCTTCCGTTCAAGCCGACACCAATTCGAAGTTGCCGAACTGTCGCCGAGCAAGAAGGATTTCCGCATGCGACCGACAGACTTGCGCTTGCATCCCCAGGCCGCGTCCGTGCTTGCGTACATCCAGCGGGAACCGTCGATCCGGAGGAAATACAGTGAATTGCCTCCCGAGGAAGCACGCCGGGTCGCCCTCGCGCGCCGCGTGCATCTCAACCTCGCGCCGGAGCCGGTGAACAAGGTCGAGCGGCGCGAGATCTCCGGACCCGGAGGCGCGTTCCCGCTCTGGATCTATACGCCCGCCAATGCGCCGCATGCCGGTCCGTTGCCGGTTCTGCTGCATTTTCATGGCGGCGGCTTCATCTTGTGCAGTAGCGAGAGCCACGATCCGCAGAATCGCTACTGGGCCAATCACGCCGGTTGCATCGTCGTGTCCGTGGACTACCGGCTGGCGCCCGAGGCCAAGTTCCCGGCCGCAGTCGAGGACTGTTACGCGGCGACGGAATGGGTCGCCGGAAACGCTGGCGCGTTCGGCGGTGACGCGGCGCGTATCGCTGTCGCCGGTGAGAGCGCCGGCGGAAACCTTGCCGCGGTCGTTGCCCAGCTTTCCCGCGAATCCGGTCCCCCACTCCGGCTGCAAGTGCTGTCGGTGCCGGTGCTCGACTTCCGGTTCACAGCGCCATCCTTTACGACCTATGCAGCTGGCTATGGCCTGGAGCGTTCGGGGCTGGAGTATTTCCGCGCCAACTACCTGAACGGCGAGCAGGACTATGACGACCCGCGCGCCGCGCCGCTGAAGGCGGAATCGCTGGAAGGCCTGGCTCCGGCCCTGGTCATCACGGCCGGCTTCGATCCCCTGCGGGATGACGGCCGCGCCTACGCGGACCGGCTGGCGCTTGCCGGCGTTCCGGTGGAATATGTCTGCATCGAAGGCATGGCCCATCCGTTTGTCGGCTGGGGCGCCAAGGCGCCGGTTACGATCGAGTACATGGACATCGTCTCAAGCGCAGTGCGTCATGCCTTCGCGCCTTCACTGGAAGCGCCGTCGCCTGCAGAAGGCCGGGGGCGCCGTGGATAAGGCCAACGGGAGTCCGGGAACCTGGATGGCCGTGGACCTCGGCCGCCTGGCAACCAATCTTGGACGTATCGCGGCCGCGGCGGGCGCACGTGGAGTGATTGCTGTCGTCAAAGGCGATGCCTACGGCCATGGCGCCGTTGAGATTGGCCAGGCGCTTGCGGACAAGCCCATTCGAGGGCTTGCCACCGGCTCGCTCGATGATGCCCTTGCGATGCGGCGCGCCGGCGTCAAGACACCGATTCTCATGCTCGGCAACGTTGAGCCGGCAAACCTGGCGCCGATGATTGCCCATCTGCTGACGCCCTCGGTGGCAAGCCACCCTGCCGCGCATGCCGTCGCGGCTGCGGCGGCGAGCAGCGGCGAGCCTCTCCCCGTCTACGTCAAGGTCGATGCGGGATTCGGCCGCCTCGGAATCCCACTCGATGAAGCGGCCGATTTCATCCGGTGGGTCGCAACATTGCCGGGGATGCGGCTCCAGGGCGTCTACACGCACTTGCCGTTCAGCAACGCGGAGGGACGGGACTGGGCAGCAGCGCGGCACAGAGAATTTGACCGGCTGATCGGCGGATTAGCCGCTACCGGCCTGAATATTTCCGTGACTCAGGCGGTTTCGAGCCCGGGCCTGGAAACAGGCCTGATCGATCGCTGCAACACCGTCGCTTGCGGGAGCCTGCTGTACGGCTTGCGTTCGCTGGAACCCGGGATCCGAAGCCAGGTGGAAAACAAATTCGTTGCGTCCGCGATTCACACACGGCTTCTTGGAACTGCGGGCCAGCTTTTAAAGCGCGGCGTTGCCGCTTGCGCGCCCTACCTTCACGGAGGTGTGTCCGCGACCGGGACGGTGCCGCTCGGCATCGCCCATGGATATCGGCAGCCCGTCGCAGGTGAGGAGGCCTTCATGCTCTTGCGCGGACGGCGCGTGCCGGTCCTGCGCGTGTGCCTGGAGAACACGATCCTGGATCTCTCGGGCATTGATGCGCCGAAGGAAGGGGAAGAAGTGCGTGCCCTTGGAGCCGACGGCGACGATGAAGTCCAAATCGTTGACCTCGCCCGATGGTTCGGGATCACTCCGCTCGCCACCCTGATGTCATTCGGCGGACGACTGAAACACGCCTATTTCTGACCAAAGGGCACGACAAGTTGCACCCATCTTCACCAATTTTTCGTTCTTCGAAGAGCCAATCGACTGCAATACAAGGCGCCGCGATTTTGTCGCGAGTCCCGTTGGCACAGGGCTCGGGGCCTTGGGCAAGCACCTGAACGACACGGCGGCAATGGAGCGCCGCGGCTGGTCGGAGACGCGAATTTGCGAGGTTCTCGGCGAGAACCGGTTACGCGATCTCGTCGAGGTGTGGGGCGGACGACGCTTGGCGGCGCTGCGGCACCGGATCAAGTGGCGACAGTGAACCCGCTTCGCAGCTGAGTCAGCGCCTGCACGATCACCGCCTGACCTCGACCTGGATGTCGGTCGGGCGCCCGCCGCAAGTCGGCGCGATATCCTGGGGGCACGGGGACACCACGATGTAGGCATTCATCTCGGCGCGCAGCACGATGTTGTCGCCGGCCTTGTTGGTCGGCGCTTCGATCGTCATCGTCCGATCAGGGTGAACCACAACGTTCGTGAACAGGTTCCAGGGTTGCGGCGCGACATCGAATTCGAGGCCGAGTGTCTTTAGTTCACCCTGCAGGTTGTCCTGACAGTTCGCATGGTAGCCTTCGACTCCAAGCAAACGATAACGCAGGATGTCGCAGGCGGCGCACTCCATGTCGTGCTCGCCGGGCGAATTGTCCTCGACGACGGTTACAATCGGTCGGCGCCGGTTGGTGTAGGCCGCTTCACCAGCCAGCGGTGACAATCTCCCAATTAAAACCTTGGTGTGCTCGCAGGAGAGAAGCTCCTTGGGGTCGTCCGAATTGAACGCCCAGAAGTCGACCGGCTGCTGCCCCTCCAAATCGGTGATTTGTATGAGGTCGCCATCGTTGACCTTCAGGGTCATTCCCGTGCAGGCGGGCACATGATGCGTCGCGATGACGCTTTCCGTTCCAGACATCGGCTTCCTCGAATTGGGATTGCGACGATCGATCGTACAAGCTGCTGCCGAGGACCGCTAGCCGCGTCTGCATCGATCGCCCGGCGTTCGATTTGCAGCCCTGACATCATCGTTCCGTCAGCGGCCGACCTCCACCCGAATGTCGGTCGCCCTCTCGCCGCAGGAGCCCGTCAAGTCCTGAGGACAGGCCGAGACGACGATGCAGGCGTCGATTTCGGCCCTGAGGACAATGTTGTCGCCGGATCGGGTATCGGGCGCCGCCTGGACGAACGTTCCGTCGGGCCTGATCACATTGTTGGTGAACAGGTTCCAGGGCTGGGGTGTGAAGTCGAGGACGATGCCAAGATCCCGCAACGCCGCGTGCAGATTGTCCCTGCAATTGGCGTGCGGGCCCTGTCGGCCGAGCTGCTCGAAACGGACTGCGTCGCAGGCGGCGAACAACATGTCGTGCTGCCCGGGCGAATGATCGGCCACGACAGTCACGATCGGCCGACGCCGGTTCGTGTAGAGGGACTCGCCGACCCCGGGGACGAGTTTCATGATCGCCGGCCGGGTATGCTCGCATGACAGGAATTCAAGGGCATCGCGCCTGCTGAACGCCCAGAAATCGACAGGCTGCGCTCCCTCAAGGTCGATGATCCGGACGAGGTCCCCGTGTGTTACCTCGAAACCGTGGCCGGATCCGGCCGCAACACGGCGGCTCTGCCGCACCTTCTCCATCATCGTGACCCCTTCGGTTGTTGCCCGACAGCGGCGAGGACACATTGATTCAGAAAGTTGTCCTCCCCATTCTATTCAGACGGGTTCATCGATTTAATGATAACGCCTGCGTGGCGCTTCGTTCCTCATGCGCCGACATGGGCACGATCCGCGCGTTGCGGACAGTATCATACTGGAGACGGCGAGATGAAGCGAACATTTGGAAAGCCACCAGGGCACTGGGACTTGGCCGACCTGGTTTCGGACATCTACCACGACGCCGTGCATTGCGGCGATCTGATCTCGGTCCGCGGCCAGGTCGATCTCGACACCAAGGGCAAGGTGCTCAATTCGGGCGACCTCATGGTTCAGGCTCGCAACGCCGCGGCGCACATCCGCACGGTCGTTGCTGAATTCGGTGTCGGACCTGAAGCCGTCACCCGGCTCGTCGCCTATTACGCCAACGACGGCAGCGTCGACGAGGGAGAGTTCCTGACGACCGTGGGGACGGCGTTCGGTTCCGGACCCGGGCCGGCGGTCACCGCGGTGCCGCTACCGCACCTCGCTCTCCCCGGCCTCGCCGTCGAGATCGACGCCGACGCGATGCTCGGCCAGGATGGATCGACGCTGCCGCGCACCTATGCGACAGGGCACGGCGCTGGTCCCTTGCCCCAGCCGTTTTCGCATGCCGTTCGTTGCGGCCAGATGATCTTCGTCAGCGGTCAGGTGGCATGCGATGCGTCCGGCGTTCCAAGACACCCTGGAGACATCGTCGCGCAGAGCGACGTCGTCATGGGCAACCTCGCGCAAATCCTCGGTGAATTTGGCGCGACCCTCGATGATGCGGTCAAACTTCGCCGGTACTTCGTCGCCCGGGGTGCGACGGCCGATTGGCTGGCGGGTGTCACCGCGGCGGCGCGACATTTCGGTGATCCTGGACCGGTCGCCACCGAGGTGCCCGTACAGCGCCTGCTTCCCGACGGCGCAATGGTGAAGATCGATCTCATCGCCATGCTGGATACCGACGGGAGCCGGCTGCCGCGACGTCATGTCGGGCCCGACGCCCATTGGACTTGGCCAGTTCACTTGCCGTACGCCCAAGGCGTGCAGTGCGGGGATCTGTTCTTTGTCGGCGCCCAGCCACCGTTCACCCGTGACGGAAAGGTCGTCTGTCCAGGCGACGTTGCCGCCCAGACGAAAGCGTCAATGGACCATGTCGTCAGCGTCCTGGCCGATTTCGGCCTGTCGACGAAGGATGTCGTCAGGATCAATGCCTTCTACAAGGGCTCAGACGCTCAGAGTGATCTGTTCGCCAACATCGGCATACGCAACACGTACTTCAGCTATCCCGGACCCGCGTCGACCGGCATTCCCCTCCCCTCGCTGCCACTCCCAGGAATGATCTTCGAGGCGGAAGTCTTGGCGATGTCCCCCGAAGCGCACACCCGGAACTTCCCCATCGGCAGATAAACGGCGTCGGACCGCGTGTTCGTTCGGCGCACCCATCCAATGTCACGCTGCCTTCGAGCGCACTGGTCTGGTTCGTTGTTTGAACCTGTCATCGGTCCGTGGAAATTCGTTCGGCCGACGTGAAAGCGGAAGCGCGCAGACGAGAGGCCGGTCGTTCCGAAGTTCCCCAAGGGATCACCGCGTGTGACGAGCCACCCGTTCGACCCGTCCCGGTTCTGCCGGGAGCAACACGCTGGATCGCTCGTTCAGCCGGAACGCGCGGTGTTCTTCGCTTCGCCGCCTATAGGGCGGCGTTGTCGAGTGGACCGTCAATCCCGACGACTGGCGCCAGTACGAAAAGTCCGTCGAGCAGACCGAGTCGCGGGAGGGCAAAGATGGGGGAAACCGACCTGCTCTTCGCGAAGGTTTTATCCTATGGTAGAAGTTCGCCTTTCTCCCCTCGCACGCATCTTTGACGCGCTGCGTCATGCGCCGGACTTCGGCGACAGGAGCAGCCGAGTCCGCTGCGCACGGACGGTGATGGCGCCAACGACCGATCCCATTCGCGCGGGCTACGGCGTGGAAGTGAACCCGTGGGGGCCGCTTCGCGAGCCGTGCGAGTTCGACTGCCGCAATGGCGGCGGCGGGCGATTACTGGCGATCGAATCCATCGATCCGGTCTTGGCAAAACTTTACAGTTGGTAGCGCGCTACGGCATCGCCCTGGTCGGCGTGTGCACGGGTAGATTCGTGCCGGCGCGTGTCGGCTTGATGGACGGACGACGCTGCTGCGTACACAGCTGCCAATAAAGAGATCTTATCGGGGTATTTCCCAAGTTGACGCCGGCCATGGACAAAATCTTCGTCGTCGACGAGATCCACCATCTCATGCGCAAAGGCCGCTTGCATTCGATCATGCGCACGTCAACGATCATCGCGTGCGTCGCTCAATCTTTCTCATGGAGCAACAAGTGAGCGAGCCGCTTCAGATCGCCGCTATCGCGGGGCGGCTCGACACCAGCGTCCGGTAGCGGGAACGTGCAATTCAGTAAACGCCGGAGATTCAAGCCGGGAGCACTTGATCGGAAGATGCGCCCGCGACATGGCCGTTGGCCGCCGGCAAACTCCGCCATTCAATTGCCGGGGCCGCACTCGAGTTCGGATGATCGGATGGCGCACATTTCACACGATGCTTTCGACGCGAATTCGGAGGCCTTTCGAGCAAGTTCAAGAAGAGTTGGCAGGCAGAACTGACGAATCACGGAATGGCAGAGGTTCACCTGCCTTCCGCGTAATTCGGTTCTCGCAATCGTCCGTGAGGTTTGGTGCGGGAACAACCATCTGGCGTCAGCCGATGTCGTCATTCGCCCCAAACATCTGCAAGAAAACGGATCCAGTTTTCTCCCATCACTTTGCGGATCCGGATTTCGGACCAGCCGCGGCGCTCCATCGCCAGTGTCAAATTCGGCATGTCCCCGATGGCTTCAATACCATCGGGGAACACCGCGTCCCCGACTTCAAACACAAGACGGCCGCATCCTTTGTCACGAGCGAGCCATTCGAGAAAACCGGGCCCCTGATCCTGCGTAAAATCGGTGCCGATACCGACCTGGTTCTCGCCGACCAGGTTTAGCACGTACTCGATGGCCACAACATAATCGTCGACCGTCGACTCGTTGCCGCGGGCCAGAAACCACGGATACATGGTGACGCCGACGAAACCACCATTGTCGACAATCAGCTTGAGTTGCTCGTCGGTCTTGTTGCGTGGGTGGGCCTTGAGACCCGCCGGCAAGCAATGTGTGAACGCCACCGGCTTCTTCGAGTGTCGGATTGCATCTGCGCTCGTCTCGGGACCGACATGCGACAGGTCGCAAACAATGCCGACACGGTTCATCTCGTCGACGACTTCGCGGCCAAAATCGGAAAGACCGCCGTCACGCGACTCGTAGCATCCGCTGCCGCACATATTCTGGGTGTTGTAGGTCAACTGCATGACGCCAATCCCGAGCGCCTTGAAGAGCTCCAGGTATCCGATCCGGTCCTCAAATCCGCTGGTGTTCTGCCAACCCAGCATAATGCCGACCTTGCCTTCCTCCTTTGCCCGAAAGATATCGGTCGTGGAGTGAACTTGAAGAATGAGATCTTCATGCACCCTGAACCAAGCCTTCCATTCGGCAATATTGTCCATTGCGCCACGCAAATTCTCCCAGACCAGGCAGCTGCAGTTGGCGGCAGTCAGGCCACCCCGGAGCATGTCCGCGAACACGTCGTGGCTCCATCTCGAGATGAGCAAGCCATCGACGATGACAAGGTCGTCGTGCAGCGTGGAAGTGTTCATCGCATGGCCCCCGTACGCAATGGATTTCCCTTCGCGCGGCTGGCTACGAACCGGCTCGACCAATACGCGGCCGGTCGCTGGGACCGTCCTCGACCGATTGACGCGAGTGCTCGAAGATGGCGCCGAGAAACTCCAGGATCACCGAGACTGCTACGAGGCTGGTCATTCCGTGCAGATCGAGGTGCGGGTTGACCTCGGTGAGATCGAACCCGACGACACGACCCTTTGCGGCCACTCCTTCGAGGATTTCGCTGAGTTCGTGGTAGAGGAGACCGTCGACTGCGGGTGAACTCGTGCCTGGCGCGATCGACGGGTCGAGGCTGTCGATATCGATCGTCACGTAGACGTATTCCATTGCGGGGATCTGTTCGACAACCCTTGCAGTTCCCCAGTTCCGCACGTTTCTGCGGGTGAAGACACGGGCGCCCGCCGCAACGGCGTCGGCGTCATCCCCTTCGCGCGAACGGGCGTCGCGAATGCCGACATGGGTCATCTCGCGCACGAACGGCAGCTCCATGCAGCGGCGCATGTTGCTGCCGTTGCCATAGCGGATGCCGTCGACGTGGTCGATCCAGTCCATGTGGGCGTCGATATGAACGATGTCCAAGGAAGCGAATCGTTCGAACGCCCGGACGATCGGAAAGGTGATCGAATGGTCGCCGCCGAGCATGACGGGAAGTGCATCGCGATCCAGCAACGCGCCCACGGTTTCGGTGATCCTCCTGAAATTCTGTTCAATGTCGTAATAGGCAATGTCGACGTCTCCGCAATCGACGACCTTCACGCCCTCCATCATCCGTTTCTGTTTGTCGATATCCCAGTAGCTGCTGACCGCCCCGCCGCCCCATCCTCCGAAGTATGACGAGTTGTTGCGGATTTCGCGTGGTCCGAAACGCGTTCCGGGCCGGTTGCCGGTACCTGCGTCGTACGGCACGCCGAGCACCGCGACATCGGTTTCAAGGCGCCGCAGGTCTTCGCAAATCGGCGCCCTCATGAATGACGCGATGCCGGTCGCGGGCATATGCGCTGAATAGCGTTTCATCGACGGGTTACCCTATCCTCGGCCACCTTGATGGCGCTGATGCCCATGAGGTCCGCCAGATCGCGATGACAATAGATGACATCGTCGTCAGCCACCTTGTGGGCCGGAGGCAGCTCGCGGTCGCATACGCCGTCGATGGCGAGAGGACAACGGTTGAAAAATGGGCAACCCGCAGCGCTTGCGAGCGCGTCGCGATCGACGACCGAGGCGACTATTCGGGAACTGAGGACATCTTCCAGCCAACCTTGCCGCAATTCGGGGACCGACGAAATGAGGAGCGCCGTATACGGGTGATAGGGTGGTGAGAAGACCTCTTCTGTCGGTCCGACTTCACAGATGCGGCCAGCATAGAGCACCATCACTCGATCGGCGATCGACGCAACCGTCGCAAGGTCGTGCGAGATGAATAGGATCGCAACCCCCAATCGAGTCTGCAGGTCCTGTAGCAACTCGAGCACCGACGCGGCGACCACGGTGTCAAGCGACGACAGGACTTCGTCACACAGGACGATCGCCGGATCCGCCGCCAGTGCGCGCGCGAGCGATACGCGTTGCTTCTCGCCGCCGGACAATTGCAGCGGATAGCGCGCTGCATATTCGGTGGGCAGACCGACAAGCTGCAGCAGGTCACTGACCCGGACGCCTCGACTGCCGGCGTCGAGTGAAAAGTACAAGTCGAGCGGTCGGCCGAGGACCCTCTCGATCCGTTGCGCCGGGTTGAGGGATGTGTCGGGGCTCTGCACGACGAGCTGTATTTGCCGTAGCCGGTCGACCACGCGCTGACGCACCATCGGCGCAAGAACCTCGCCCTCGAATTCGATCGCGCCGGCGTCGGGTCGATGAAGGCCCGCGACGACGCGCGCAAGCGTACTCTTTCCGCTCCCCGATTCTCCGACCACCGCGACTACTTCGCTGCGCTTGATCGAAAACTCGATGTCGTGAAGGACGTAATTGACGTCGGCCTCGCCGCTTTTCCAGAGACGTCCCTTCTTCTTGTAGCTCGCCCGGACGTCCCGCACGGCCAGGACTGGAGATGCCGGGGTCCGTGGCGACGAACTGCCGATGACATTCCGCGGCGGCGGTCGCACCGCCCCCATCAGCAGTTTCGTATATGGTTCGCGCGGCACGGTGAGGATTTCGTGCGTCGTTCCCTGCTCGACGATCTCGCCGCCGTTCATCACGACGATCCTGTCGGCAATCTGCGCCACGACGGCGAGATCGTGCGAAACGTAGATCGCCGCGGAACCTTCGTCGCGAATGACGGACTTGACGACCTTGAGCACCTCGATCTGCGTGGTGACGTCCAGCGCCGTCGTCGGCTCATCGAGCACCAGCACCTCCGGCGAGCAGGACAGGGCCATCGCCAGGATGACCCTTTGTTGCTGGCCGCCGCTGATCTGGTGTGGATAGCGTCTGCTGAGTGACTCCGGCTGGGGAAGATCGAGGCGTCGGAAGAGTTCGACCGCGCGCCGCCTTGCCTCGCGAAATCCCGCGATCTTATGAACTACAGGTCCTTCCGCGACCTGCTTGCCAATGGTGATCGCCGGGTTCAAGGAACCGGCCGCGCTTTGCGCGACATATGCGATGCGTCTACCCCGCAAGGCCCTTTGCTCGGCCGGACCGAGTGACAGAAAGTCGGTGTCGCGGAAATACACCTGACCGCCCGTGATCCGGCAGCCACTCCGGGCATAGCCCAAGGCTGACAAGGCGACGGTGCTCTTACCCGCTCCGGATTCGCCGATCAGCGCTACCACCTCGCCCCGGTCGACGCAGACGCTAACGTTTCGGACGATCCGATTCCATCCGCCCGACGCCGATACGGCTTCGACCGTCAGACCTTGAATCTCAAGCGTCGCGCTCAGCGCAACAGCTCTCGCGAAATGTCCCGTCCGCCCGCCAGCCAATCGCAAACGAGGTTTATTCCCACGGTAAGGGTGGCGATCGCCGCGGCAGGCACCAACGCAGCCGAGGCGCCGAAATACAGCCCCACCAAGTTCTCCCGAACCATGCCGCCCCAATCCGACTCGGGCGGCTGTATGCCGAGACCAAGAAAACTCAACGCAGCAAGGTAGAGGATCGAGTACGTGAAGCGCATGCCAAAATCCGCCGCCAACGGGCGGATCGAATTCGGCAAGATCTCCCGCTGGAGCAGAGACGATACGCTTTCACCCCGCGCCCGCGCAACCTCCACGAAATCGAGGACCGAAATGTCCATAGCCACGGCCCGTGCCACACGTGCGACACGCGGCGCCTGCACCACCGCCACGATACCAATCAGGGAGGGGATGGAACTGCCGATTGCGGCAATGACCACCAGGGCAAACATGATTGGCGGGATCGAGATAATGACGTCAATCAGGCGCATCATGATGCCGTCGAACCAGCCGCGATATTCGGCGCACGCAAATCCCAAGACCACACCGCCGACGAAGCCGAGCGCCGTCGCGGCAAACGCCAGCAGGATGGTCAGGCGGGCGCCGTGCAACATACGGGACAGCAGGTCCCGCCCCAGGGCATCGGTGCCCAGAAACGCATCTTCGCTCTGCTGCGCATAGGCTTTGACACTGATGATTTCGCCGGTTGAATACGGCGCGACGTAGGGTCCGACGATCATGACGGCGGCGTAGGTCGCGAGGATGACAAGGCCGACGCACGCGGAAAACGGAATCCGTGTTCTCGTCCGGTTTGCTGTCTCCGCCATTTCCGGCGTTGCCGTGGCAGGATCGGGGGCGGTCGTTGCTCGCGCCATCATTTCGGCATGCGGATTCGAGGATTTGCAGCCATGGCCGCGAAGTCAGCCAGCAGATTGACCACGACGTAGACGGTGCAGAAGATCATTGCGATTGCCTGGACCATCGCTAGATCTCGCGTTACCACAGCATCGACCATCTGCCGGCCAAGCCCCGGATAGGCGAAGACCGCCTCGACGACTACGACGCTTGTCACCAAGTACCCAAGCGAGAGAGCAATCACATTGGCGATCGGCCCGAATGCATTGGGCAGGGCATGTCGCAGGATGATGCGGCGCTTGGAGACGCCTTTGAGGACCGCCATCTCGACATATGGTGATTGCAGCACGTCGAGTACGGTCGCGCGGGTCATTCGAATGGCATGCGCCATCAAGGCCAATGTGAGCGTCACCGTCGGCAGGAACAAGGCGTAGAGAACGGTCCCCCAATTTTCCGTCTCCGGTACGTAGCTCATCGCCGGGAACCATCCGAAGTTTACCGCGAAGATCACGACCAGCAGCGCACCCGTAAAGAACTCTGGAAGTGAAATGGCGATCAGAGACGAAATCGATATGGCGTTATCGATGAAACGCCGCGGGAACGCGGCGGCGAACAAGCCCAATCCGATCGATAGCGGAATCGCGACCGACGCGGTGAGCGCGGTGAGCAAGAAGGTGTTCCAGGCGCGGTCCGCAACGAGTTCGGCAACCGGACGGTTGAGGGCGAGAGATGTCCCGAGGTCACCCCGCACAAAGCCGGACAGCCAGCTGAAATAACGTACAATCGCCGGCCTTTCGAGCCCGAGCTCTTGACGCATCGCAGCGAGGGTCTCGGGCGTCGCGGACTGGCCGAGACGCGCCGATACGACATCCCCTGGAAGAATTTCGGTCCCCGCAAACACGAGGACCGAAACCACCCAAAGCGTGATCAGGCCTGAAAAAAAACGCCGAACGAAAAGCGCCGCCATTAACTCTCAAGCCAGCACGTTTCGCCGAAGCGATAGTAACCGAGGCTCCCCCCCGGATGGGGGACCAGCCCCTTGACTCTGCTCGAGCGGGCGTCGAGTAGGTTACCATGCGCCGGAATTACAGACCCGCCATCTTCTTTGATCAGTCGCTGCATATCGCAGAACATCGCCTGACGCTCGGCCTCATCAAAGGTTCGCCGCGCCTCGAGCAACAGCTTATCGAACTCCGGCCGTTTCCATCGGCACTCGTTCCACGGCGCGTCGGATTTGAACACCGTCGTCAGGATCACATCGGCGCTCGGGCGCATGTTCCATGCACTGCCGAAGAACGGCTTTTGCATCCATACGGCGTCCCAAAAACCGTCGGCCGGGTTACGGATCACCTTGATGTTGATTCCGGCGGCCTTGGCCATTTCGGAGTATGTCAAGGCCGTGTTCATGCCGCCTTGGAGCCCCTCCGAACCGTGCAGTTCGAACGTGTAGTCTGCGTATCCGGCCTTCTTGAGCAGGGAACTCGCCTTCTCGGGATCATATTCCTGAATCGGTAGATCGGCACAATGCTCCGGGTAGTTCGCCGGGATGGGATGGTCGTTGCCGATCTGACCATGGCCCTTGTACACGATCTGGACATACCTTTCGCGATCGACGATGAGCTTCAACGCAAGCCGCACGTCAGCATTGTCATACGGCGGCACTTCAACATTCATCGAAAACGGGATGTACAGCGCCGTCGGCACAGAAACCACCTCGACGCCTGGGGCCTGCTCGATCAGGTCTATGGTCGTCGGGTCGATGTCTTCCATCAGGTGAATTTCTCCGGCAAGGAAGGCGCTCGTCCGCGCGGTCGTGTCGGGAATGCTAAAGAGCTCGATCTCATCCAGATGCGGCACGCCGCTCTTGAAGTAGTTGGGATTGCGTTCGGTGACCGAACGGACACCGGGCTTGAAGGATTTGAGCTTGAATGGGCCGGTGCCGATTGGATTGGCAAAGTCGGTCCATCCGTCCGCATACATTTTCATGTGGTATTCGGCGAACAGCGAGGGCAGCCCGACGTTCGGTGCGCTGAGTTTCATGCGCACCGTGTGTGCATCATCGGCAACGATGTCCTCGATATCGGCAAGGAAAGACCGTGCGGGCGATCCAGTCTTCGGATCTTGCATGCGCCGAATCGAATAGATCACGTCCTTCGCCCCGAAGTCGCGACCATCATGGAACTCAACGCCCTTCCTGAGCCTGAAGACCCACTCGTCCGCCGTATTGTTGGCCTCCCACGACTCGGCCAACTCGCCGACAACCCCGAGCTCGGCGGTGGTTTGCACGAGGGGACTAAAGATCTGCATCCCTCGCATCGCGTCGATGCTGCTAAGTGCAGCGTGCGTGTCCAGTGTCTCAGCGGGAGATGCTTGCAATGACCCCACCCTCAAGCGACCACCTTTTTGCGGCGTCTCCTGCGCTTCGGCAGGTGCGACGAGAAGCGCGTTGGCGGCCGACAACGATAGCCCCAGGGTGGCAAGTCCGCTGGTAAAATCCCGGCGGGATAGCTTACCTGCCTCGAACTCGCGACGTAGCTTGTCCAACTTGGTCATTTTCCTGTCTCCCCATTGATTTAAGCAACAATTAATTGGGGTTAAACAGAGAGAAATTAGAGAGAGTTGTCAATACAATTTCCGAGGTGTGTGCGCCGTGGAAATTTTTTTGCCCTGCGCTTGTGTTGGGGCGTGATCCGGGATCGGCGGTGTCAGTGTCTTGATTTGCTTGGAGTCAGCCGGAGCGCTGCGGGAGGTGTCGGAGGCGCGTTTTCCTGGAAGGGGGCAGTAGCGGAATGCGCGGAGCATTGCTGTCCGCATGCGGGCGCGGCCCGGTTTCAAAGGCGGGCGGGAGCGGCGGTTATCCGGAGTTGAGGAAAGAGACGGCGCCGACCAGTAAGCGCATTTGCGGCTTGTGCACGGATCCGGCATGTCGGAGGCAGAGCGCCGTCGTCACTACCAGCGCGAGTTTGGCCTTCGCGGTCACCATGGCTCATCCGCGGAGGTAGTGTCGCTCGAAGCCGAAATTGTTGTCGATTCCGCTATTGATGCGTTGCGTCACGCCGCGGCGCTTGTAGCCGCTCCGCCAGGACAGGCCGCCGCGCGGGACCGCGGTAGAGTTTCGATGGCCACCCTTGTTCAGGTCGGTGCGCAGGATGCGTCCGAAGTAGCGCCTTGCAGCCCGCCACCTTTTGGCAGGCTACTCGCCCGGCGCACTGCAGACCGTAGGCGGCCGCAGGGCGGCGATGCTTGAGCGTGCCGCGGTCCGCTCGAAGCTCTGGAACACCATGTGGCGTAGCACGCGCAATTTGGGACAGTGGCGGATTACGGCCCCCTTTTCGGCATGTACCACATTGCCGACGCAGTCCAGAAACAGCGAGCGGGTGGGCGGCTTGGAGGAGTTGTAGCCCAACTGCGGCTTTTCTTCCTGCCATATCTCCTGGTTATCGATCAGCGGACGGATGCGGTAGTGGTCCCAGCGTTTGGCCTTCGGCGGTCCGCTATCCAGCCCGCGGTCAGCGCAGAAGTCCTTGCACTGCTCGGCCAAGGCGGACGTCTCGTGAAACAGTCGGTCGGAAAGCCGTTCCAGCTCTTTCATTTCCGGCGCCGAAGTCTGCGTCACGCTGCACGCTATCGGAATATCGTACTTCTTGATGGCACTATGCCGACATCGGTCAAATGCCAATTCTCGCTTGTCGTTCCTCGTCGCCGGCGATCTTCCGACCCGCATCCCGGTACACACGGCCGTAACTACCCAGCACTCAGTCTCGCGCGTACGTTTTGAACGAAACACGATCACAGCACGAAATTTGCATGCAAGACCAAGCAACTCAAGATCCGCACCAAATGGACGTGGTCAAAGGCT
Organism: Rhodobacterales bacterium; assembly: GCA_965219495.1. GTDB lineage: Bacteria > Pseudomonadota > Alphaproteobacteria > Rhodobacterales > CAZPXZ01 > CAZPXZ01. The sequence continues at coordinate 2,345,734 of OZ244777.1, read as the reverse complement.
TTGGAAAATATGGGAAGGGATAAAGGGTGAGTTGGGGAGACACGCCCGTGAGTTGGTCAAACGTTCTTGGTTCGAACGCGCGAATTACCCGGAGTTACTCGCCAATAGGCGGCGCGACGAAAACATGGACGAATGAAGAGGTTTGGCTTGCGAAGCGCAGGGTTTCTGCCTGCGCTCCCGACCTTCGGGATGGAGTGTCCGGGACGGGGAAGATTGACGCGCGTCACAAGGGCGATATCGGCCGCAATACGCGCCGGATCATGGGAGGGGCGCTTCCAGTTCCTGGTTCCATGCATATCGGCTCGCTCCGGGAAAGGATCGTCTTTTCCGCCTTGTTGCAACTACACTTTATAGGTACACTGTGGGATGGAGTTTGAGTGGGATGAATTCAAGAACCAGGCCAACATTCGGAAACACGGCGTCAGTTTCGATGCGGCGCAACGAATTTTTGAAGGACCCATTCTGACCCGGCAGGACCTTCGTAGGGACTATGGCGAGGAACGCTGCATCAGCATCGGCCGCGTGGGGAGCGTTGTGTTGATCGTCGTCGACCATACCCTTCGAAACGGTCGAACACGCCCGATTTCCGTCCGTCCGGCGTGCCGAAAGTAAAGGAAGGCTTATCGTGAATCGATACGAAAAACCGCTCACACCTGATCAAATCGCGGCCACGAAGGACGATGACATCGATTTCAGCGATATTCCGGAGCTGGACGAGTCCTTTTGGCGCCAGGTCAAACTCGTTGACCCCGATCTTACCGAGCAGATCACATTGCGCGTAAAGCGTTCGGTGCTGGCCTATTTCAAGGCATCGGGAAGAGGATACCAGACGCGGATTAATCGCGTGCTCGAAAGCTACGTGCGAGCGCAACAGGAGACCAGATAGGCGCACGGCAGGGCGTCTTGAAGTCGGGCGCCGGCGAACCGTCCGGATCGTTCGTCTTGCTCAGTGAGGAAGTTTGGACAGCAAGCAGACTGGAGAATTCGCGTCCAGTCGTTCGGAATGCCGCAGGTTTCTCGGAGAGGCGGAACGGCGTGGCTTCCGTCGAGAGCCGACAAATAGGGTGCGCCGAAGCCGATCTTGCGCTGAAATGCCGTCTTGCCATTCGCTGGTTCACGGCAAGGCTTCCTGGTCTTGCGCTCCGTAGGACCGGTTTCCGGTTCGATCATGCCACGGGGCGAGGCCTCGGATCGGCACCTGATTTTCGCGACATTGCCGCCGCGGGCGCGCTGTCCCGATTTTACGATTTCCGCCACGTCAAGTGGAGCTTCCAAGTCTTCGACAGGCTCGCCGGGCGCGGCCCGTCAACCACCGAACCGCGGGCCGAAGACCCGTTCAACTTGCCATTGCCTTTCTGGACTTCCAATGCTGGCGTTGACTTGCCTGTCATGTGGCTCCGTACAGACGCTGCAAGTCTCTCGAAGTGATCCGCTTCGCGTCTGCGCACTCGCAGGGCTCGATACACTGGTGCCCGTAATCCGGCAAACGCGAATCTTTTCCCAAGAACCCGTCTGCCAACACACAACGCGTCTGTGCCGCCATCAGATTACTCTTGTTCACAACACCCTTGATTCCAAGCCCACCCCGCCTTCACACCGGACATGGATGCCAAGGCGCCGCCTGATGTAGTGCCTCGTAGCCGATTTCACCCGCGCAGAATCAATCCACCTAGGAGATCAATCCATCGAATTCGCATGAGTCGGCACTTGGTCTCGCGTCAACGCCTCAATCCGTCAGAAATGCAAGAGGGGCACTGTGGCGCCACTTGATTTGGACTGAACCGAATGGAATGGGGATTATATACCTGTTTACCCAAATCGGCCAGAGCCGTAGCCCCGACTCGAACCTAGTTCCAGTCCCGATCAATTACTTCGTGCCCGTGCAAAAAGGTTGAAACGCCTTTGCGGACCAGGAATTCTGCCGTGGACGCCGCATCGCATCAAAAAACCGGCATTTTGGCACAGACACTAGATATCGCTGTCTCCTTGGCCCGTCTGACTTGGTGCCTTTCCTTCTCGCTTTCTCTGACGATCGCCGCGCCGCGCCGCTTTGCGTCCTTGATCCACGTCGGCAGCAACGGTGGTTGTTTCGTGACTGGTCTCTTCGTCGCCATCATGATCCTCCTCTCGTTCTAGGTTTCTGTCGGCTCTAAGAATGACATGGGGAGATTGCACAGAATAGATGATATCACCGATAGAAGTAATAAAGTTGACCATTTCTTCATTTGGTTCCCTTACAGTCTTGAATATATTTCTAACTTCCTCACGATCAATAATGAATTCATGTGTAGGATAGTCTTCTACCAATTTTCGCACTGTCTCGTTAGTAGCATTGCCGCCATGTTCTACGAGACGTTCTCCATACGCGGTAGCCACAGACAAATCCCGAAGATCATTGCCGAGCGATTCTGGGTCTACCTGTGCGTACACTGGAGCCATGACACCTGTGGCAATCTCAGAAGCCACACGAGATGCAACGTCGAAGCTGATCGTAAAGCCGCTGCTTACCGTGATCCGGAGCATTGCCTGCTCAAAAACCTTGAAGGTCTCCTCAGCGAGGCCGTCCAGCGCGGTGCGCACGACCATGCCGGATCGGCGCTGACCAATTTCGTCACGCCGCCTTAGTTGCACATCCAGAGGACCCAACTCCGATACTGACTGCATGAAGATTTCGTTGGCCCCAAGCGCGATCAGCGTCCCCGCACTTTTGCAATGTGTAGGAACGCAGAGGTAGAATTTCTCGGTAATGGTTTGAAGAAGCCTCGCAATCCGATATGCTTGATCAGCCTGCCCGCCATGTGTCGTCAAGAACATGACTGAGTTCCGGCGGGCAGGATGATCATCCGACGGGTGTATAGCCTCTACTAGACGGCCAAATCCCTTGCTATCGATCGTACCGCTGTAGACGAACACCGCCGCATCAAGCGATTCGGCGACAGCGTTAGCGGCTTCGATGGCCTCCCTAGGAATCGACATCAGTTTGCCAACGAGCTTTAGCCGCTGCTTTCGCGATTTCAGAGCGCCGCTCGGGGGTGAGGCGCTGGGCACGAGCTTTTCCACCCCTCAAGCCCGCCCGCCCGGGCAAACTCGTTGACCGGCTCAGCAGCCAAGCTCTCCTTGCTCTCACCCGTCGCCACGTCCACGATGAGCTTGCCGAGCTGATTGGTGTCGCGAGGTCTCTTCGTTCTGGCCATGCCCTGAATATGGCACGCCCGACGCTGGGATGCCACCGGCGAACCAGGAAATTCAAACTGACCCACTACCGCATTTTGGCACAGACACTACTTCGGGGTGGCGGTAGTGTGGGACGTCACCTTGCGCCGACTAGGCGCACTCGGTTTCCGGTCGCGCTTGAGGTAATCCCATTCCCGCTTCGGCGGCCCCTTCATGATTGCCTTCGCAATGTTCTCGGGCGTGTCCGGGATGTGCGGGATCACATCATTCTTGGCATGGCTCATTGTTTCCCTTTCTGTCTGGTCGGACAGTCCGACAAACAGACTGCTACTAGAAAATAGCGTCTGTTCATCAGACAATCAACAGATTCCTTATCGCTTCGCGCCGAACGCTCCGATGATGTTGTTGCGCTCGAACACGCCGCCAGCTTCCTGATGCGCCGGCCCGTAGAAGGTTCCCCGGAGTGTTGTGCGATTCTCGTTGTCTACGAAACTGCCGTCATTAGCGACCTGCACATCGTTCCATTCCATAGATGGCAAACGGGTTGCCGCAGTAAGGTCCATGATGTTGGTGAAAGACACATCCAGCGTTGTATCGGCAAAATCCATCACGAGTCCTGCATCACCTATCACAGGATGAAGAAACTCCATATCGCCGCCCACCATCACACCAGACCATGTTGCGCTGCCGCTGGTTGGCCTGCTCTCGGTGGCGTCGCCGTATGATCCGGCGCCAGCATAGGCTTCATCCCACCCGATTTGTCTGGATTCGAAATAGGCAAAGGCGGTGTCCACAACAAATGCGCTGTAATCCAACCACCCGCCGAAGGCGAGCGCATCAACGAATCCGTTTTCCCCTTGAAGCAACGACACTCCTTGCACAATCGGAACATTGTTTCGGGTTGTGATGATTTGAAGGTCTTCCAAATCGGGAGATATTTCCGTGTTCAGAGACACTTGACCAAGACGTGTGGTGCAAATCCGACCTCGGCACTTTGCATCTATATTTCCCACAGCAGCATATCCGAGCGGATGCACATCAGTGACCAACAGCGTGTCTGCATTGTCCCTAATTCGCTGCGCGATTCTCTCGGCCTCTGCATCCGTCAGGTTCGGTGGAGCACTCCCGTTGATCAAGGATTGAACGTTAGCCGCGTTCAATGGGAAATTTATGAGCGTTGTTGGGCGCACCAAGACCGGAGTGTCATCCTCATCTCCTTCAAGTGTATCTGTGACGGCATCCACCAGCTTATCGAGGCCACCGCATCCGGTGAGCAACATGGTCAAGACCAGAATTGTGCAAATGTGTGTTATTTTCATTCGATTTCTCCCACAAGCCAAGTATGGCGCGACGAGGCGTCGGGCCATAGCAATCACACACAGGCTTTGTGAGGATCCCGCCTATTTGCCTTGGTGCGGGTGATCAAACCGACACGGGAACAGGCTGTTCTATTCAACGGGAGACCCGACATAGCGGGTGCCCGAATGTGATTGCTGGTTGTAGGATATAGCTAAATGCGGCTTAGGCAAGCCGCTTTTACGGAGAAGCCTGGACTGTAGGGGCCCGGACTTCTCCGTCGAGAACTGCTAATGCACGGTCTCGTATTTGCGAATGAAGCTTGAAAGTTTCTTGCCGTAATCCGGTGATTTGCGGATTGCGGAATTTGCTAGTTCCAGTAGTTCGTGCCTGAGAATTGGATCAGGATCCGCGAAGAACGTCAAAATCTTAATGGAGTCTTCCAACTCTCTCTCGTCAACTAGAGGTTTTGTACTCATGTCCCCAATTCCTTTCCTTGGAATCGAGGCACACTTGACCGAAGCGTGAAACCCTGTATTCTGGGAATCACACATTGTTTTTCGGTGCCGCGCGCCTCTTCGGGTTGCGGCATGTGAAGACGCTCAGGCTACCACCTGAGCGTCTTGCTTTTAGAGCAAAAGGGCTAGCGGATCAAGTCTTTGTATCGCAGCCGCTTCCCGGCCATCGCCTTCGACATTCCTTCGATCTGCTCGATCGTGTCCTTCGGGCGCTCGTTATGCCGTCCAGCAAACTCCCGAACGTAGCGGTTCAGATGCTTGGCGCTCATTTTGTGGAACGTCCCTTTGTGCGCCCGCTTGAGCATCGACCAGAAGGACTCCATGCCGTTGGTGTGAACTTCGCCGCCATCGCGGACGTACTGGCCGTGAGAGTGCTTGACGAATTCATGGTGATAGTCGCGCCGGATTCCTCGATATGCCTTGGCATCATCTGTATAAACCGCCGCGCCTTCCTCGACATGCTCCCGGACGAATCCTTGCAGGGTTTCGGCATCCGTCCTCTCGACGACTTCCGCGACGACATGGTTTGTGTCCCGGTCCTTGATCCCGGCCACGGCCGTCTTGCCTACCGGGCCTCGACCGTTCAGTTTCAGCCGCTTCGAGAGAGGCATGTTCTTGCGCTTGCCGCCGACATAGGTTTCGTCGGCCTCGACCGGTCCGCCGAACATGTCCGAGTCCTTCTGCCACGTCTCGCGGATGCGCATGGCCAAATGCCAGGCGGATTTTTGTGTGATGTTGAAATCGCGATGCAACTTCATGCTGGACACGCCTTTCAGGTTGGTCGCCAACAAGTAGATCGCGATAGCCCAAATCTGGAAGCCGAGCTTGGAGTTGTGCATCAGGCTATCCGTCTTTACCGAGAAGTCTTTGCGGCAATCCCGGCAGCGGTAGGGCTGCGGCTTGCGGGTCGGTCTGGCTTGAATGTTCTTGCTTCCGCACTCGATGCAATGGACACCCTCGGGCCATCGGTTCTCGACGAACCACGCTTCGGCGGTTTCGTCATCGGGGAACATGCGCATGACTTCGATCAGGGAGAGTCCGGTGCGGAAACTCTTTCCAGGGGCTTTTTGAATCATTTGGGCCTCCATTTCTGGAAGCAGTTTACCCAATCTTTGCGGAAATGTCAAGCCCCTAATTTGGGGAATTATATACGAAAGTGACCAAGCCGCCACCCGAAGGGCATAGCCTTCGGGCCGCCGTCACAGTTGCAGCCGTTTGAGAAACTTGCGTCCGTCTTCAGTAAGACAATACCCTCCGCCCTTCATGTGTTCTAGGCGGCCGGCATGGACAAAATTGTTCCCTTTTTCTCGATTGCAATTTATATTTCGGAGTATTTGATGCCACTTGGGCTGAGTAGGTATAGAAGGAGATGGTTCGCAATCTTCTTCTGTCAAGATGCCAGACCGCTCGATTTTAGTGCGTAACTGGTCCAAGTTCAAGCAATCTTCACGGGCCTTCCCTAGAATCAACATTATGAAAAGAGCCATTTCCTGTTCGTTCGTGCGATTTTCCATGTCAGCCATTGCACTCAAGCCCCCAGCTTTGCCAGTTGTCAGAAGTTTCGCGCGCAAACAGTTCTAATTTCTGAGACCACGGAAACATGGTATCAATGCGATTTCTGACCTCATCCGGCTTCTGGGAATGAACCGTACGTTTTTCAGAAATTAATTGCTCTACATTCCTACCTCCTCGCGGCTTTGGAATGCATCCTATCTTGAAGACGAGGCAAAGTTCACATTGGCTCATAGTATAGTACCCGGGATTGACTCGTTTCTTGTCCCATACGAATGCAACCGTACCCCATTTGAACCCCCACGCCATTCCAAGCCGAATGGCTTGGTCTAAATGAGGACTAGAAGACCACATGAATAGGAGACAGTTTTTAGCGGCGATAGACTTCACATCTAGTTTCGACAGTTCTTCCCAAGAAACGGTGTTGTAGTGCGCGACGGCCCCGCCCGTAGTCCCATTCCCCGAACCGGCATGTTGCATCTGACCTTTGTAGTGCCAAGGCGGGTCTGCGTAGATTATGTCAAACTCTCCTTCGGGGAATGGCGGAAATATAGATGACGGAGTTCGAGAATGCCCCAGCGTCGCCTGCCCACGGCTCGCCCTCGTCGATGAATCAATAGCAGACACATCTGCCATCTGTAGCCCCTCCCCCGCTGATTCAATGTTCGCGAGGGCAATGATAATTTCCGTTCCTGATCTTGACAACACCCCTTGACACCCGCCTCCATGGTCACTTTCGTATATAGTGTCCCTAATTTGCTATTTGGGTAAACAGGTATATAATCCCCAATGGAATTGGTCCAAGAGGTGCAAATTACATTCTTGCGCAAGGATTCCGCCGTCGAATTGTAGAAGTTGGTCGCGGTTGGTTAACTTGCCAAAGAGAGACGGTTCTCTATTTGGGGCGATCCGAATTCTGAATAACTCGCACCTCGTCCCCTGCAGTAGTCCGCGAGAATGCGTCTGCATGCCGTGGATTCACTTCCGGTTCGGGGACGCAGCGCACCGGGTCCGCCCCTGCGCAGTCGCCAGAAACTCGCCGACCGTGCCCCGTGCACGAGGTTGGTCCGCAAGTAGCGATTTCCCCGATTCGAGATCCGGCCCAGCTTCAGGGGTCCGACGGCGTCACTCCGGCGTGGAACCAGGCCGAGAAAATCCGAGAACTTCCGGCCGTTGCGGAACTGGGCGCCATCGCCCAAGTTCGCCGCCAGTGCGGTCGCGGTGAGCACACCGACACCGGAGATCGCTTCCAGCCGCCGGCTCACCTCGTTGCTGCGAGGCCAGTCGCGCAGATCCCGTTCTGCAATATCGACAGTGGTTTTCATGCCGGAATGTTCACTCGTGGCGAAAAGCAAGTTCTATGCATTGAGTGTTCAGCTCAGATGGTGTGCAGCATCAGCGTAGCAACACGCTATCGCGCCGCTTGCCCAAGATGGTCGATGATAGCGAACCAAAGAATTTTGCCGCATTCGACTGGCGCCGACAAGACCGTGACTCGTCTGGCATCCGTCACGGAGGATGAATAAGCCCTTCGTTGAAGGGGCGCCTGGTTCCTGTCTCGGATAACTCTACGATGTAATGCCGATTCGTTGCCGTCGTAGGTGGGAAGCGCCCTACGGCTTGGTTATACCCGGTTCAGTAGCGTCCACGGGCGAACCAGCTGAAGCCCTTCGGTCCTGGGACCGCACTGAAATGGGCCACGAAAGCGGCGGCGTCGGGAAAGCGATGTCGAGGGCGGCTTGGTCGGCGCCTCCATCAATGCATTCAAAGTTGCACACTCAGGCCATGTGGTTGCGGCGGGCCAGTTCCAAGTAGAGCGCGCTATGGTCCTTGTCGCCGTCTCCATGTGCGATGAGGTCGTCCAGGAGCTGGCGGCACAGCACGGTCACCGGCAGATCCAGGTCCAGCTTGTTCGCGAGGTCGGCGGCGGTATTGTGGTCCTTCAGCTGGTTCTTCGCCGCACCGCCCGGAACCCAGTTGCCATTGAGCATGCGCTCGCCGTGCAATTGGAGGATTGTGGAATCCGCAAAACCGCCCATCAATGCCGAGCGCACGGCGGCCGGGTCGGCCCCGCCTTTCTTCGCCAACAGTAGGGCCTCAGCCACGGCCGCGATCGTATTGCCGACGATTATCTGGTTGGCCAGCTTTGCGAGCTGGCCGCTGCCGGCAGGCCCGACGAGGGTGGGATGGCCCATTGCGCCGAACACTGGTGCCAGACGATGGAACGTCGACTCGTCCCCGCCAGCCATGATCGCGAGGGTCCCTTCAGTTGCACCGCGTTCGCCGCCGGAAACGGGTGCGTCCATGTAGTGGATCCCCTCGGCCGCCGCGGCTGCAGCCTGATTCTGCACCGTCTCTACGGGGATGGAACTCATCACCACCAGTGTCGTACCGCGCATCATCGCTTGCAGGGCCGCACCGTCGTCGACACCCTGGCCGATCAGCACTTGATCACAGATCGGCCCATCGCTCAACATGCAGATGACGATGTCGCTTTCCCGGGCGGCGTCGGCGGCGGTGTCGGCGACGTCGGCGCCATGGCTGCGGAGCCGCTCCGCCTTCTCCCGGGTCCGATTCCACGCCGTCAGCGGGTGTTTCGCTTCAGCCAGAAGGCGGGCCATCTGGAACCCCATGATACCGGTGCCGAGAAAACCGATGCGCGCCTTTGCCGCCATGTCGGCGCTCCCTCCCTTGGTTGACGCCGGTCTTACCCCGAACAGGTACTCTGATCAATTCGATTGCGATGTTCGTGCTTTCCTCGTCTCTGGTTTCATTCGCGCTTCCTGGACGGCAACCATGATATCTTCCGCTACCTGTGTTCCTTGAATGCCGAAATGCCTGAGCAAGTCAATCTGCAACCCGTAGTCTTCGGTGACTACATACGCAGATTCCAAGCGAAATATTCGCGGTCTCGGCCGATCGAAGCGATTCTTGAAGGCTTCGAGAACCGCGCTTCTCAGTCCGTTTGCGAAGTTCTGGTACACTTGACCAAGATTCCTTTGATCCGAACGAAAACGTTCGGTCGCACGGTGACGGAGCAAATCACAGCCCCGGCTGGGCGAAACTTGATGGCGGGATCAACGATGCGCTCGCCAAGATGAGGATGCCGGTCATACACCGGGTTCGTCTGAACATCCTGCCGCCAACGAAGATGGCGAAAGCGCTAGACAGGGCCGACTATATCTGGATCGGACTCCAAACCGACGCCATCACACCGCGAGCGAACGCCTAAATCCGAACGAAATCGTTCCGACAGGCCGTGGAATCCGTGCAGCTGACGGCAATAATTCGGGTCGTGCCGGGATCGGCGACATTGGGATTTTCATCCACTCCGCCGGTGTTCGCCGGTTTCCGTAGCCGGTCCTACCGGACATCTCGCTCGTCGCCGACGATGGTCGTTCGGCGTTCGCGGTACGCGCCGCTGCACCGGTTCCCGCATTGGTGCGGCCGCAACTGCGGATATCGCACCGCACCCCGCTAATCAACAATGGCCGGCCCGCGCGACTCAGATTACGCCGCCAATTTGGACCATCGAGCAGTTCCGCGAGCTCGCTGAGCGGATCGCCGACGCTTGATGAGCATGGCCACGCCGGCGGGAAGCATCATAGGGTAAGCCCTAGGATTGTCCCGGCACTTGCTGCAATTCGGACGAAAATGATGCAACCACCTTTTCCGGCGGCGGGGTCGTCGGTTGGCGAGAGCTTGCCCATGACCGGCAATCGCAATATGCACGGCCTTGGACATGCCGGGACCGGGCATGGCAGCAACGCACGGGGCATCTTTTGGGCCCTGCTGCGACCGGGGGCATCATGTTCGCCGAGGTGATCGGCAGCGTGATCTCGGGATCTCTAGCGTTGCTGGCCGATGCCGCCCACATGCTTGTCGATACGGTGGCCCTGCTGTTTGCCTGGATCGCCTTCCGGCTGAGCCGCCGCCCCGCCGACAAGGCAGGCACTTACGGCTACCACCGCTTTCCGGTTCTCGCCGCCTTTACCAACGGCATTACCTTATATTCATCGTGGGCTGGATCTTCGCCGAAGCAGCCGACCGGCTCGTCAACCCGACTGAGGTGCTCCCCGGCCCGATGCTGGCGGTGGCGGGCCTTGGCCTTGTTGTCAACGTCGCCGCGTTCATCGTGCTCCAGGGAGCCGACCGAAACAACCTGAATTTCCGCAGCGCCCTCTTGCACGTGCTGGGCGACATGCTCGGTTCGGCTGCGGCCGTCGGCGCGGCGATGATCATCCTGACGATCGGCTGGATGCTGATCGACCCGCTTCTCTCGGTCCTGGTCGGGCTGCTGGTGCTGCGCAGCGCCTGGTTTCTGGTGAAGGATGCGGCGCATGTGCTGCTTGAAGGCGTTCCCGGGAAATTGGAGGTCCGCGAGATCGGTCCGGATCTGGTTTCGCACATCGCCATCGTCGAGGATGTGCATCATGTGCATGTTTGGTCCTTGTCGCAAGAGCGCTCATTGCAGACCCTGAAGCACGAATCATTGAGGGCGCCAACCCGGATTCAGCCACTGCCGAAATTCAAGCCCGCTTGGCCAAACGCTTCGATGTCAGCCACGTCACGGTGCAAATCGAGTTGGAGGGTTGCACCGACGATTCCGGCGCCGCGCCTGGTTGAACATCGCGCCGTTTCGTACCATTCGCCCGCCATGGCAGCCTCGCCTGTCACAAGACCGGGGTTCTGATGTTGGTTGCGGGATCTTGCTTCGGTTTACCATTTGGGCCCAACGACCAGCCTCGCAAATTCGGCAACGGTGAAGGCCATGGAGCGGAATTCAGCGAGCGCTTCCTGCCTACCCGGGACGGCGTATGCGGGTGACCATGAACAGCGCCAATGCAGTCACGACGATCGAGGGACCAGCCGGCGTGTCGAATCTCGCCGAGGCGAACAATCCCCCCAAAACCGCGACAATGCCCACCGCAGCAGCACCGGCGGCCATCCTCTCGGGGCTCGAGGCAAAGCGCCGCACCGACGCCGCCGGTATCACCAGCAACGCGACGATCAGCAAAACCCCGACGATCTTGATGGCGGCGGCGATGACCGCCGCCACGAGGATCCCGAACACCAGGCGTGCGCGCTCCGGCCGCAGCCTCGCCACGGTGGCCAGATCGGCACTGACGGTCGCCGCCAGCAGCGGGCGCCAGATCCACCACAACACCCCCAGCGCGACGGCGGCACCCACCCAGATCACAGCCAGATCGATGCGTGATACGGCAAGAATATCTCCGAAGAGCAGCGCCTGCAGGTCCAGCCGCATGTTCGGAAAGAAAGACAGGATGACGAGGCCGAGGGCGAGCCCACCATGGGCGAGCAAGCCGAGCAATGTGTCGGCCGGAAGCGTGTCTCGCCGTTCGAGATAAAACATCGTCAACACGACCATGGAGGCGGTGATAAATATTCCGATCGCCAAGTGGAGGTCGACCAGGATGGCGAGCGCAACGCCGAGCAGAGCCGAATGCGCAATCGTCTCGCCAAATTAGGCGAGACGCCGCCAGACGATAAAACATCCCGCCGGTCCGGTGACCAGTGCCAGCCCGATGCCGGCGAGCAGCGCGCGCGAGAAAGTCGTCCAGCATGGCTCAGTCCGGCGACTCGTCGCCGTGATACCCGGTAACGAGCGCGGAGCCACCGCCATGGGCATGCTCGTCATGCTCGTGGGGCACCAGGACCACGAAGTCGTCGCCGGTATCCACGGCAAATTTGAGGTCATGCGAGATCAACAGGACACCGCAGCCGAGATCATGGCGAATCTCGTCGATCAGTTCATGGAGCACGTCCGACTCCGCGATATCGACGCCCTGGACCGGTTCGTCCAGGACCAGCAGATCGGGCCGGTGTATCAGCGCCCGGGCCAGCAGCAGCCGCTGAAACTCGCCGCCTGAGAGAGTCGTGACCGGAGGGTCGCCGAGTCGCTCCAGACCGACGGCGGCAAGCGCTGCGTCGATGTCGCGGGCCGCAAACGGGCCGGTCAGCGTCATCAGACGGCGCAAGGTCAGGGGCAGCGTGGGGCTTACCGTCAGTCGCTGCGGCACATAACCCACCTCCAGCGACGGCGCCCGCTCGACCGTCCCCTCGTCGGTCTCGATCAAGCCGAGGACGGCCTTCGCACAGGTCGACTTGCCGGCGCCGTTGGCGCCGATCAGGTAGACCAGTTCGCCCCGAACCACCTTGAGGTCGACATGCCGGATGATCCAGCGCTTGCCGCGCCGCACTCCAATGTCACGGGCATGGATGAGCGGGCCGGAACCACCGGGCTGCATGTTTCCCGTGGTCACATCTTTCGCGGGAACCGGCGCGGAACGTTTCATTGCAATCCCCACCAGAATTTATCGATGAAGCACGCCGCGTGGAAAAATACGTCCCCGATGGCATCCCCATCGGCAGACTCCGCTCCTGCGGGTCATGTCCGGAATCGACTTCGATAGTTTGCGCAAATCCGTCAGCGAGGCCATATTCAAAACAATCGCGACTCTACGTGCACATTTAGGGAGTGTCACCCATGGAACATCTACCACTGGTACCTCGGCACTTCCGTTTCGCACTCGCTGCGGCGGCGCTTTTCAATTGCGTGATCGCCGGTCCCGCGGCGGCTGACGCCGCTGTTCGGGTCGTCGCCACGATCAAGCCGGTGCATTCGCTGGTGAGCGCCGTGATGGCCGGCGTGGGCGAGCCTCACCTGATAATGCGGGGCACGGCGTCACCGCACACTTTCAGCTTGCGTCCATCTGACGCCCGGGTGCTTGAGGAAGCCCATGTTATCTTCCTGATCGGCGAGTCATTGGAGACCTCTCTCGCCGGTCCGATAGACACCCTCGCCGGCAACGCCCGTGTGATCGCGTTATCCGAGGCGAAGGGCCTGATCCGCAGGCCGCTCCGCGAGGGAGGAACGTTCGAAAGCCACGGCTACGCGAACGATGAAGACCACTCCGGCGAGGACGCGGTCGCGCATCGGGATGATGACCATGACGATGCGCACAGTGCATTCGACATGCACGTCTGGCTTGATCCGGTGAATGCCCAGGTGATGGCACGCATGATCGCGGGTACCCTGTCCGAGGTCGACCCTGCGAATAGCGCGGTGTACGCGGCCAATGCTCTAGCGCTCGGGCACCGGTTGGACGAACTGACCACGCAGATCGCCGCTGATATAGCTTCGGTTCGCGGCAAGCCGTTCATTGTTTTTCATGACGGCTACAGGTATTTCGAGGATCGCTTCGGGCTGACCGCCGCCGGTTCGGTCGTGGTCAGCCCGGAGCGATCGCCTGGCGCCCGGCGTATTTTGGAGCTCCGCGACAAGGTGCGCGAGCTGGCCGTGACCTGTGTGTTCGCTGAACCCCAGTTCGAACCGCGCCTCGTCAATACCATCATCGAAGGCACGCCGGCGCGGGCCGGCACTATCGATCCCTTGGGCTCAACCATCGAGAGCGGACCCGAGTTGTACTTTAACCTGCTCCGCAACATGGCTGCATCGTTTAATGACTGCCTGGTACAGGCGAGGCAGGATCGCAACGAGTGAAGGGAAACGGCGCCGATGCGCGCCAATTCGGAAGCGCCTCCCCGGTGTTGTTTCTCAGATTTTTTCGCCAGTAGCAGGTCGGTTTGTACCGGACTATTTCGGACACGGATTGGAGTGGGCACGGAATAATCCGGCACGGGATTGGTGGACTTCTTTTCCCGGCAGGCTGCGTTCCAGGCAGGGGGATTCCGAGTAGTCTGGAGGCGGTTTGTTGCGCTGGGCGTCCGGCGAGCGCGGCGATGTTTTTTCCATGCAGAGGGTCGGCCCGCGCGATTGCAGTCGCCGGGCCGTGGGCAGCTGTTGCAATTTCGCCATGAGACTGACTTGACCGCCGAAGACTACGTTATCAGGCAAGCTTTTGGCGGGAAGCAAGTCGGCCGCTGTGCCTGCGAGGTCTTGCGGTGGGTTGCGGTATGGCGGGGCATGGGACGTATGGCCGCAAGACGCCTTGCGGCATGCGGGTCGCGCGTTGGTATTGCGGTCGTTGTCAGCGGACATTCAGCGCCTTGCCGGACTGTCTGGCGGCGCGTCTTCCGGGCAGTCTGGCGAGCGCGGAGGCGGTGGCCGCGTCTGCGGAGCGGCGGAGCATCAACGCGGTGACCTGGGAGTGGCGTCCGGCGGCGGTGATCCTGGTACCTGCCTTCCTCCGGGCGCTGTCGGAAACCTCGCCTTTGTCGACCGGCGAATTGCACCGGGCCCTTCCAGCGACCGGATCGTTGTCCTGAAGCAACATCGGCGCCGGGCGCCGCCGCAAATGCCATTCCAGGTAGTAGGCCAGCATGCACAGGAACACCTGGGCGCGGCCCCTTTCGAATTTGTAGACGTAGACCGGGCGCACCTCGAGTTGGCTCAGTTTCAAGGCTCGGAATGCCCGTTCCACCCGTGTCAGGCACTTGTGGGCCTGCACCGCCCGTTCGGCACCGAGACCGGGAGGAGGGTTGCCTTGGCCGGCAGCCACCCCCTGGGGGCCAAGCCTTGGGCCTGCATGACGGAATCACCGAATTGGAACGAGCGAATCCATCTCGGTTCAAGTAGCCAAACCGAAATGAGAGGAGGAACGCATGAGAATTGCCAACGTCATCGGCATTTTGACCGGATTTGTGTTCGCCGCCACTGCGGTCCAGGCAGCAATGTTGGTAGAACAGGTACGGACCACGATGACAAACGAAAATGGAGGATTCGTCGGGGTGATCGCGCTCCGACAGACACCCAATGGTACGCTCCTTCATGCTTGGCTGCAGGACCTGCCGGAAGGCGCGCATGCGTTCCACATCCACGCGGTTGGCGAGTGCGCGAGCCGCCTTTTGAATCCGCGGGCGGTCATTATAACCCGGATGACCGCATGCACGGCATCCTGAGCGAATATGGAATGCATGTCGGCGATATGCCCAACATCCATGTGCCGGCGTCGGGCGAATTGGAAATCGAGGTTCTGAACTCCCGGTTTGCGCTGGGTACCTTTCTACTCGATAGCGACGGCGCGGCGATTGTGATTCATGAGGGGCCCGATGACTACCGGTTCGATCCAGCGGGTGCCGCGGGCCCGCGTATCGCATGCGGAGTGATTGAGTGGTAGCGCTTTCCGGAGGCCGGAAGCTACCGTGCACGCATCCGGCACCTCAATCATGCGCCCAAATGCCAAGGTCTTCCGCAGCGTGCACGGTTTTCTCTGTCGGGCACATGGAGTTGTGGCCATTTCGGGTGGTCGCAGCCTCGTCTGGGCGGGCGGAATTCGTGGTGTCGGGTTCGCATGGCATGTGGAACGCGGTGCGCCCTTCATGGGTGGGGCAGTCGTAAACGACGCTAGCCCTACCGAGTAGCTAGAACTATTTCCGGACAACGTCTCATTCAGAGTTCGCCATGGCAAGTCTTGTCGCTCCCGCAACGCCAATTCGGTGCCCCAATGTGGCTTTTGACAGAGTATCGTATCCCTGCCACATGATCTGATTTCCTGGCGAAGGATCATGCTTCCGGTCCCGATGACCGCCGAGATTCGCCACCAGGCGGACGGCATCTCCAAGATGTTCGGGAGGCGGCAGCCCGACCTCCGCCGCATAATCCCGCAGAAAGCTCAACTCGTGATCCGTGAACATCAGTTCGGCATCGCATTCCGGCACCTGACGGCCGAGAAGCGCCATCAACATGATGCGCCACGCGATCACACTGTTGATGGCAATGGCGCGTTGCAGCCGGTCGGCAGTGCGGAATGCGAGGTACTCGACCCGGCAGCCGGATTTCAGCACCCGGAAAAAGTTCTCGATCCGCCAGCGCTGCAGGTAGTGTTCGACGATTGCCGCAGCCGTTGTGCGGTCTTCGACGGGGAGGCTGGTCAACAGGAACCACTGGACTGCGTCCTCGCCTTCGGGCGGTTCCGTTTCGACGATATGCACCCCCGACATCGCAACCGGTTCGGCCCCCGCCAAGGTTGAAGGGAGGCGCAGCTTGCGGAAGCGGAGCTCACAGGCCGCAAGGCGTTTGCGACGCGCCGGGCGCGCCTTCTTGCCACTGGATTTGGGACGTTCCGTCAATCCCTTGATCTCGACTTCGACCTGTCCATCGGCAGCCCCGCCGCGCATCGTCGCAAACAGCTTTTTTCCCTTGGCATGCAGGCAGCGATCGTGTTTGGCGCGGACCAAAAGCTCGACACGCCGCAGATGCCGCTGTGCGTCGAACAGTCGAAAAAAATCCGCTTCCCGATCCATGACGCCGATCACACGCGTGCTGCGGGTGAGTTCGCGCGCCGCGACCGCGATATCGTGAAGGCCATCGATCCACCGCTGCGTCTTGCTCCCCGCCGAATCGCTTTGCGTGTTTGCCGCCCGCTTCCCGCTGTCGGCAGCGGGCGCGTCCATCGCGCAACGCAGCACCCCCAGGGGAAGCCCCTGCGCGTTCACCGCCAGCGTCAGGTGCAGGTGCAGACCCAAAGTCTTCGACGCCGTCTGGTTGCGTCCGATAATGCCGAGACCCTCGCAGTTCGGACGGGTGGCGAAGTTCAGGTCGGAGCCATCCTGAATGCAAAGCACGGTGTCCTGGCTGCGCATCCGCTGAATGCTGCGCGCCCGGTGCGGCGCCAGAATGTTCGAAACCGTCACCTCCGAGTCCGCCGGTTGTTCGATAAACCGGTAGTACCCGTCCACCGCCGCCGCATCGCTCTGTGTGTTGCCGTTGATCGCCCGCCCCGGATACGCCGCCAGCAACCCGGCGCTCTTGACCAGGCGGGCCGATAATCTCTTGTCTCCCAAAGCCGCGCCTCCAAACTCGTTCCCGGCCCAGACCTCGCTATCCAGTCCCGCGCCCGGCTCCAGGCTCGGCGCCGGGTCGACATCCGGAACCCCCAGCCGGCGCCGCCAGTCCGACCGCAACGCATACATGTAGACCGATTTCACCGCTTTTGCATGCCGGTGGCTGCGGTCCTGGCGGCCCCGGCCGGCGGTCTCCCCGATCCGAAGGAAATTGGCGGCCCGCAAGCACCCGCCGTCATGCTCCGGACCAACAAACGTCTCCACCAGCCAGGGCCGGTATCCGTAGCGCTCTTCGAAGTCCCGCGGCAAGCGGCGCAACACCCGGCCCAGCACATGACTGGCCAGATTCGCGCACCCAATGCCCGGACGGATCAGAAAGCGGCTCATGCAAACCACCCGCCCGAGATGCGCCCGGCGTTGTTCGCCGCTCCACCCCATCCACCGCTCGCGCGCCGCCAGCCGAAGCGCCGAAGCCGAAAAACCCACCGCACCCAGATAGCCGTGGGCGGAGGCCACAAGATAGCGCATCTGACACCCCGCGAAGATCGTCATCCCATGCGGATGCTCATCCGCGATCATCGTGTTCCAAATCCGCCGCTGCGGCCGGTCAGCCACCGCCAGCAACTCCAGGCCCTTCACCTCCGCCAACCGCGCCGGAACCGGCGCCGCCGACGCCAACAAGCCTTCCAGCCGGCACGGCGTCGGTCGAGGAGGCGGCCGTTGCCGCGGCGGCAAGACAATCCGCGCCGAAGTGGCCGCCAGCGCGTTCAATGCCTTCAGGCAACCCGCCAGCTGCAACCGGCCCCGGCTGTCCACGAAGCCGAACTCCGCGCAAATGCGACGACCCGCCGCCGTGCGGCTCTCAAAGGTCTCTTGCGACAGAATCCGGGCAATCCGGTCGCAGCAAGCCGAATCACTCAGGGTGCGGTGGATTAGATTCTGGGGTAGCATGCCGTGCCATATACACGGCCAACTCCCAGTTGTCCAGCCCAATTATTGACTACACGGTAGCGCTAGCCGGAGACCGGCATGCGCCTGACCCCGCCTGGCCCAATTGAACAGGAACCAAAAAACATGGGTTTACAATACAGAACACCGGAGTCCGAGCGGAACAAATTCAAGGAGGGAATCGGAGCCGGGAGACGCGATTTCGATTCGGCAAAGCAGGACGATCTTCCGAAGCGCCGGACTTGACCCGGCCGGGCCGTCGCAAGGTTCGTGAGGAGACCGGGTACCAGAACCGGACGCGCGGATTGCAGGGTGTAGAATGTCGTTTTCCGCGCTCTCGGGCAGGGTATACTCGATGGTGTTTCGTGCTTTCGACATCCCGCTTGAAAGATCGTCGCAGGATGAACCGACGAGAAAGGCCGCATACGTTTGCCCGGACCGCAGCCACAAGGGAGGATGACCTCCACTTCAGTGAAATTCCAGAGCGGAACACGTCCGCTCGGTGCCGGGCCGAACGCGATGAACTCGATCCTGTCAGGCTGATCGCGTTTCCCGTGCAGTGTTCAGCGTTGGGCGGATTCAGGGCATTTGTTGGGGGCGCCCGTCACGCTTCGGCCGCGCGCGTGGGAGTACAGTGCGTGTTCCACCGAATTCCGGACGAGATGGTGGTGAAGCGCCGGAGGTTCGATGCGGGAGTGTCGTTCCGATCGTTCTGCTTGTCTGGCGCCGAAGGGGAGGACCGGTATGCTGACTTGAGTGTTCGCGAGCGGTCAATCGAACTGGTGCTGGGATCCCGGCCTGGAGAATCACCAAAGCATCCAGCGAATGGCGTTGAATAGGGTGCGTAGAAACCAAACTTGCGCTAAAAAGCCGTCTTGCCATTCGCTGATTCACGGTAAAGCTTTCTGGTCTTGCTCACCGTAGGACCGTTTTGCGGTTCGACCATGCCGCGGGGCAGGGCCTCGGATCAGTGCCCGGCATATTCCGGACTTTCAGAGGCCGGGAACGGACCGTAGTTGGAGTTGATATATGACGGAAAAAATTATTCGTGTCGCGACCGATGTCGGGGGAACGTTTACCGACCTGGTTTGTTTCGAAACGGACCCCAGAACTGGCCAGTCCACGCTCCATACCGCGAAGACGGACACGACACCGCCGGATTATGAGGTCGGCGTGCTGGACGTCCTCGAAAAATCGGATGTGGATCCGACCGAAATCAATTTCCTGGCCCACGGCACAACGGTCGTCATCAATGCGCTCGCCGAGCGCAAAGGGGTAACGGTTGGACTGATCACCACGGATGGCTTCCGCGATGTGCTGGAAATCGCGCGAGGAAACCGCCCGGATTTCTTCAATCTCCACTACCAGAAGCCGCCACCGTTCGTGCCGCGTTACCTGCGAAAGGAAGTCCCCGGCCGCTTGACGTATCGGGGAGAGGAATTGCAGCCGCTGGACCTTTCGCCGCTTCCTTCCATCATCGAAGGCTTCAAGGAAGAAGGAGTGGAGGCCATAGCCATCTGCCTGTTGCATTCCTACGCCGATCCTTCTCATGAGCGAAGGGTGCAAGAAGAGGTCGGGCGGCTTTGGCCCGAGGTATTTTCGGTTGCTTCCCACCAGATCACCCGGGAATGGCGGGAATACGAGCGGACGAACACTGCCGTGCTCTCCGCCTTTGTGCAGCCGGTGGCGGAGCGATACCTGCAACGCCTGAATGCGGGCATCCGGGACTTGGGATTCTCGGGCGCACTCTACGTCATGCAGTCGAACTGCGGTGTCGACACGGTCGAATCCGCTTCACGGATTCCGATCACCATGGTGGAATCAGGTCCGGCCTCGGGGGTCTGGGGCGCCGCGGAGTTGGGCAAGCTTACCGGCGAACGCAATATCATCGCTCTCGATATCGGGGGAACCACGGCGAAGTGCTCACTGGTGCATGACGGGCAGGTGAAAATCGTTACCGACTACTGGATCGAGCGGACCCGAAAATCATCCGGCTATCCCATCATGGTCCCCGTCGTCGACATGGTGGAAATCGGCAACGGTGGCGGCTCGATCGCGCATGTGGACGATTTCGGGAAGCTCTATGTCGGACCGCAGTCGGCGGGCGCGATTCCCGGTCCCGCTTCCTACGGGCGAGGTGGTACGGAGGCGACCACCACCGACGCGAACCTTTGGCTCGGACGCATCAATCGCGAGTATTTCTGTGGCGGGACCATCGAAGCCGACATGGCAGCCGTTCAGAAGTCGATCGAAGCCCTGGGGGCCAAACTCGGCGCGGATGCCACGGAAGTTGCGCGCGGAATTGTACGCATCGCGAACAACAACATGGTAAATGCGTTAAAGCTCGTTTCCGTCAACCGGGGATACGACCCGCGGGATTTCAGCCTCGTCGCCTTTGGCGGCGGCGGTCCCATGCACGGCGTTGCCCTGGCGCAGGAGCTGGGAATTCGCAAGGTTGTCGTTCCGCCGGCGGCAGCCGTGTTTTCCGCCTGGGGCATGGTGATGTCGGACCTGCGGCGCGATTATTTCGTGACCCGACTGGTGGATCTGGTGCCGGGCGTCGCCGCGACCATCGAAGAAGTCTTCCGGGAGGTCGAAGAACTTGCACGGCAGCAGTTCAAGCAGGAAGGAATCGACCCCGACCGGGTCGGGTTCAAGCGAAACGGACGATTCCGGTATCAGAATCAAGAACATACGACGGACGTACCGATCGATCTCTCAAGGATCGAAGAGGAGCATATTCCGGCGATCGAAGCGAAATTTCACGACACTTATGAGCGTGAATATACCTACCGCCTCGACGCCCCGGTCGAGATGGTTGGCATTCATTTGATCGCCTCGGCCGAAGCCGGCAAATTTGAAGTCATCGAGCGAGACTCAAGTGAACGGAGCGCGGACGTCGCAGGGAAGGGGCAGAGGAATGTGGATTACGCCCTTGAGGGGGTCCACATGGCTGCGCTCTATGACGGCGCCAGGCTAGAGCCGGGAATGAACTTGGAAGGGCCCGCGATCATCGAGGATCCGGTCATGACAATTGTCGTACATCCAGGTAATCATGTGCGCATGGACGGATTCGGCAATATTCACATCGCACTCTCGTAACGAACGGCGGTAACCAGAAATGAAAACACAGACGAACGATCCGGTCACACTCGAGATCATCCAGAACTCCCTGCAGTCGGCCGCGGATGAAATGTTCGCGGCAATGAAAAAGACTTCCATGAGTTCGATCATTTACGAAGTCCTCGACATGGGAACCGGCGTGATGGACGCGAAAGGCGAGATCGCCTGCTCCGGCGCCGGAATTCCCGCGTTCATCGGGGTCCTCGACAAGGCGACGAAGGTCATCGCGGATAAGTTTCTGGAATCCGGGGATGTTTTCCCTGGCGATGTATTCGCGACCAACGATCCCTACTACGGGGGCGTCACGCATCTCAACGACATTATCGTCGCCATGCCGGTCTTCGCGGAGGACCGCGTGATCGCGTGGACGGCAAACATCGCGCACAACTCCGATGTCGGCGGCATGGCGCCGGGGTCGCTGACCGGAGAGGCGACGGAGATATTCCAGGAAGGCCTGCGGTTGCCTGCCATCCGGATGATCTCGAAGGGAGAGGCGATTCGGCCCGTTCTCGACATCATCAAGGTGAATTCGCGCATGCCCGAAGTGCTGGAAGGCGACGTCTGGGCGGCGATTGCATCCGTGCGTATCGGGGCCGAACGGCTTCAGGAAATCGCCGAGAAATATGGCGTGCACGCCTTCGAGGAAGCGATGTCCACATTCATGGATTTCGGGGAAAAGGTTTCTCTCTCCGAACTCGCCAAACTGCCGAACGGCACCTTTGAACTCTCCGAAGAACAGGAAGACGGGCGCGTATTCAATGTCGCGATCACCATTTCCAATGACGAGTTCGTCGTCGATCTTCGCGACAATCCCGAACAGGCTTCCGATCCTGTCAACACCAGCCGGGACGGCGTGATCGTTGCGGCGCAGATCATTCTGAAATCCCTGACGGATCCTTATTCGCCCTGTAACGCGGGGTCATTCCGGCCGCTGAAGGTGCTGACCCGGGAAGGCACGATCTTCCACGCAAAGGAACCTGCCGCCATCGGCTTCTATTACGAACTGGAACTCCGGGTTTACGATCTGATGTGGCGCTGCCTCGCCCAGCATTTGCCGGAGCGCCTGGGATCGGGTCATTTCGCTTCCGTGTGCGGCACGTTTATCGGTGGCGTTCACCCGGATACCGGCCGGCAATACACCATAATCGAGCCGCAACTCGGGGGATGGGGCGCCCGCCAGGGCAAGGACGGCAACAACGCCATGTTCTCCGGATTTCATGGCGACACGTTCAATTGTCCCGCGGAAATCAACGAGGCCCGGAACGGCCTCTACGTGGACCGGATGGAACTGAATCTCGAACCCGGGGGCGAGGGCCGCTACCGGGGAGGCCACGGCATCGTCATGGATTACCGGCTGCGCACCGATAACGGTTTTCTCACCATCTGGTACACGCGCTCCAAGTTTCCCGCTTGGTCGCTGGACGGAGGGATGGAAGGTTCTCCGAACTATGTCCATTACATCCCAAGCAGCGGCGAACGCCGCAAGATCACGTTTGCGTCCAACTTCACGACGCACACGAACGACATTATCCGGGTCGTAACGGGGAAGGGCGGTGGTCTCGGAAATCCCGGGGACCGGGATCCGGAACTCGTTCGACAAGACTTGAAGAACGGGCTGATTACGGCGGAACGCGCCCGGGAAGTGTATGGCGTAACCGCCAGTTGAACGGTTCAGCGAAAGGCATTCAGGCCGCGTCCGATTGCGAGGAGGAAGGATTTTGACCAGCACGGTATTCCGAAATGTACGCATTTGGGATGGTTCCCGGCCGGCTCCGGAGGATGCCGAGCTTCTTGTGGAAGGCGATTGCATCAAGGAGGTATCCGACCGGCGGATTCGTGCGAGTTCCGCACGGGAAATCGACGGCGGGGGCGGGGTGCTGATGCCGGGCCTGATCGACTGCCACTGTCATGTGACGGCTTCGGAACTCAATTACGGCAATCTCGCGAATGTTCCCCTGACGATGATGACCGCGCTCGCCGCCCGCAACATGCGGGAGACCCTGATGCGCGGATTCACCACCATTCGGGATTGCGCCGGCGCCGACTGGGGACTGGCCGCCGCGGTGGAGCAGGGTCTCCTGGAAGGGCCAAGGATCTTCGTTTCGGGCCGTGCGCTCACCCAGACCGGCGGACATGGAGATTTTCGACTCCGCACGCAGGGCGGACGCGAAGCATTTGAAAGCTGCACTGCCATCAGCCAGCAGAGCCATCTGGCGGACGGGGTGCCGGAAGTGCGGGCCGCGGCGCGCGACGAGCTTCGGAGGGGAGCGGACCAGGTAAAGGTCATGGTCTCGGGAGGGGTCGCGTCCCCGACCGACCCGATCGAAAACACGCAGTACTCTGCGGAAGAACTGCGCGCGATCGTGGAAGAGGCGAAAGCCTGGAATACTTATGTCGCGGCGCACTCCTACACTTCACGCTCGACGGTGCTCGCGGTCGAGAGCGGCATCCGGACCATCGAGCACGGCAACCTGATTGACGAAAGCACTGCGAAGTTGATGGCGGATCACGGCGCCTACCTGGTTCCGACTCTCATTGCCTACGATGCGCTTGATCGTTCGGGGAAAGAGCTGGGACTTCCGGCCGTCAGCATTGCCAAGCTGCAAAACGTCAAGGGAGCTGGCGTGCATGCCGTTGAGTATTGCCGCGCGTCCGGCGCCAAGATCGGTTTCGGAACCGATCTCCTGGGCGACTTGCGCGATCAGCAGTCCCGCAGCCTGCTCCTTCAGGCGGAAGCGCAACCCGCGCATGAATTGCTGAGCTCCGCCACCTTGGTGAATGCGGAGATTTTGAATCGTACTGGAAGGCTCGGCGTAATCGCTCCAGGGGCCAAGGCCGATATCCTGATTGTGCGAGGCAATCCGCTTGAGGATCTCGGGCTTCTTGAAGATCAGGGCCGTCACTTGTCCGCGATCATGAAGGATGGCAACTTCGCGAAGCTTGAACTTGACTGATGAACTGCGTCTGGGTGCGGCGAGCACAGAAGGCGTCGTACCTTTGTTGCCCACAGTCCGCTGCGGCGGGGTATGCAGCTGGGCAAGGATTCACAGGAAGGCAAATTCGCGTCGATCGCCGGGAAACAGGCGGACTTGAATATGTGCAGAAGTATGTACAGTCTTACGCAATAGACTGATAGTGGAGGAGTTTCTTACTGGTTTTTGTGTGGATTTACCCGGTGGTTCCGCAAGGGACTGCGAGGAATTTCGCAAACCCGGAGTTATTTGCGTCCCGGAAACAGCTAACGTGCAATTCGGGGTTGAGCACGGCGCCGCATCGGGCAATTCGTATTGAAAAAGCTGAATAACAGAATCGGCAACATGTCGGGACGACACTCGAATTCCGTGGCGCGCAGCCAGTTTCCGCAGCCTGCAGGCGCGATGCGCCGGTTGGGAACGGAGAGCGCTTTCGTGGTTCTCGGGCGCGCCGAGGAACTTGTGCGTGCTGGCCGCCGGGTGATCAATCTGGGAATCGGTCAGCCGGACTTCCGCACGCCAGGGCACATCGTCGAGGCGGCCAAGAAGGCGCTCGCCGACGGCCATCACGGATACACGCCGGCCAACGGCATCCTGCCCCTGCGCGAAGCGGTCGCGGAAGACCTCGCGCTGCGTCGTGGAGTTGAGGTCGACCCGGACACGGTCGTGATCGTGCCGGGGGGCAAGGTAACGATGTGGCATGCGATCCTGATGTTCGGGGAGCCAGGGGTGGAAATTCTGTATCCCAATCCCGGGTTCCCTATCTACGAATCCGCCATCCGGTTCACGGGCGCTGAGCCGGTTCCCATCGCGCTGGAGGAAGCGCACGATTTCGCGTTCGATGTCGAGTTTGTGCTTGGCCGGATCACCCCACGCACACGACTGCTTATTCTGAACAGCCCGGCAAACCCCACCGGAGGCGTGCTGCCGCGCACTGTGCTCGACCGGCTTGCGGACGGGCTGGAGGCGCATCCCCAGGTCATGATTCTCTCCGACGAGATCTATTCCCGAATCTCGTATGGCCCCGAGCCCCCAGCAACAATGCTTGCGTACCCCAACTTGCGGGAGCGGCTGATCCTTCTCGACGGCTGGTCAAAAACCTATGCCATGACCGGGTGGCGAATTGGATATGCGGTGTGGCCCGAGGCGCTCGTCGAGCATGCTGTGCGCCTCAACATCAACTCTGTGAGCTGCACCAATGCGCCGACCCAGCACGCAGCCATCGCCGCCTTACGGGGGCCGCAGGACAGCGTGGACCGGATGGTCGAGGCATTCGATGAGCGCCGGCGGGTCATTGCGGCCGAGCTCGCATCAATGCCCGGATTTTCGGTGTCGCGTCCGGAAGGGGCGTTCTACGTGATGCCTAACATCACGGGGACCGGGCTCGGCTCTACTCCGATGCAGGATTTTCTGCTTGACGAGCTCGGCATTGCCACGGTTTCCGGGACGAGTTTTGGGGCGTTCGGAGAGGGCTACATTCGTTTCTCCTACGCGGCCTCCTTGGAAGACATTCGCGAGGCGATGGCAAAGATCCGGGCCTGCGCGGAGGCGGCAGGATGGGGCGCGGGCGAAGGAGAGCAAGATCGTTGAAGGCGCGGCGGCCGAGCCGACAGGCTTACCAGGGCGGATCGTGCATCGGATCGGGCGCATGGCGAATTGCTTCGACCTGGCAATTCTCGACAACGATTTCCGCCGATTACGCAGCACCGCATCCCCCCGGTGTCTTCCCTTCCGCGTTCGCACCCCCGATGGGAACGCCCCGGCGCTGTGGCTCCAACTGGCGACGGAGCCTGCGCAGGGGTTCCGGATGAACGGTCCGGACCGGTTTTCGCTCCCGGCGTCAGGCTCCGACAACAAGAGTCGCGTCCTTGTTCGCGATCGCGCCGATGAAGTTGTGCACCAAGCGAAAACATGGACCGGCCGGGTCACGTGTGAGAAAATTCGATGGGAGTCGTCGCTGATGGCCATAGCGATTGCCGTTTGACAGGCCGGTTGCATACCGACCGCGGTGGTCGCCTTGACCGGCGCGGATGCCGAACGAACCTGTGGCCAGCTCAGTGCAAAGCTGGGCCTCGATCACGAAGCCTGGTTGATCTTGTCGGCCGGATTCATGCGCGCCGAGGACAAAGGGTTCCACTGACCGGCGCCTTCCTCCACCCCGGGAGAGCTGGTCTCCAAACACCGCATTGCGCTGTTTTCCCGGGCCAGACCCTTCTTCGAGATGCCGCGCGGGCCCGTGGCCCGTACGACCGATGCGCGGGTCAGGCGATCGCCCCAGGACCGTTCTTTGCGACCAGCGTCAGTAGTTTCAGGGAAGCGCCCTGCGGGCGCTTCTCGCCCCGCTCCCACTGACTTATCAGACCCGCGGTTACGTTCAGATAGTGCGCGAACACCGCCTGGCTCGCATTCTCCCGCAACCGCAGTTCCCGGATCCTCTCGGGCATCATCTCTTCCACTGGCGACGGTACATCTCGTCGAATGCCTTCATGGTCCGTTTCGCCATGACGCCCGCTTCCGTAAGACCCTGCGCGGTCTCGCGCGCCGCCGCCACGGCGTCGCTCCTGTACTGCTTGGGCATCGCAGGCCACTTCCATGATCGTCTCATTCGAAAGCGCCGCCCGAAGGCCGGCTTCGTCCATGGCAAGCATTTCGTCCCCGGCAGCTCGTCCCGGCGAAGGTTGTCCCGGCCGCTCTTCGCGAACCCGTAGAGGAAGAATCAGCATTCGCCCCGGCGAAACAGCACGATCGAAGAAATTTCGCGGGACCTGCCTTGTCCCCGCCGGGCAATGCGCTGCTTGATGCCGCCGCCGATGAGGTCGGCATCGATCAAGCCGCTTCTGGCGCGCCGGACCGCATCGCCCAAGTCCGCATCCGCTACCCCTCTCAATCGGCGAAACGCGCAAAGGGTCTGGTCTCGAACGTGCGGAACCCGATCCCCGCGAACGCTTCCGAATATTTTGATGGATGCAGCGCCAAGTGCTATAGGGATCAATCCGCAGCATGGTGCCGTCTTGTCCGCACCGCCCTCCGCCGGAACGCGTGTCGCCGAGCGGACACCATCCTTCCGGTCTGGATTGAGGATTCCGCTGCAACGCCGTTCGCCCCGTCCTCCTGTTTCGCAGCCGGCTGTCTTTCCCGATTGTCTGGGGCCACAAAGCAGCATGATCCTTGTGTCCACGAGGGCTACCTGGACCCACTGTTCGACAGAAACGAGGATACGCGCCACTGTCCGGAATGGCTCTCGACGATTGGAAAGTCGATGGCCGACGAATGGAAAGTGGAATGTCAACCAATTGAAATTATCGGGCCGGATAGACCACCAGTGAGAAGGGCTGCCGAGATCACGGTTCTTGGCCAATCACTGGGCCGGCGAAAATCTCCTGGTACTTGCAGGTCCCGTTCGATGCGGTCACCGATGCAGGCGGTGGACATTTTCTCGGTGACAACGGCAGGGGTGCGGTACAGGCGATTACTTGCACCTGCGTTTGGTTTCAGGAGCTTGCCGCTCACAATGCTTCAAAATGATGGGCAGTCCTATTACACAGGCTCGCGGAGCCCGGTCACAAACGGTTCAGTCGGCTGCATAGTCTTCAGTGACACCGTTGGGGCGGGCATGATTGATGAGCCGCCTGGTCAGCGAGGGATGTAGCATCCCCGCAGCCTGCCGCTGTAAGCGGAGACGCATCCCGCGCCCGCGTTGCCGAGTTCGACGATCTTGGCGAATGCCGAGATCCTGAATTGCGGAAGAACGCCTGGCGTTATCGCTCCGGAAGCGAAGGCCGATCACCTGATCGCGCGAGGAAATCCGCTCGAGAACTCGGGCCTCCGGAAGAGCAAAGCCGCAACATTTCCGCAATCATGGAGGATGGCAGATTTGCGAAGCAAGAACTCGAACGGGCTTGGCCAGTCATGCGGCATTCGCGAATGGCGACGCGCCCATGACAAGCATTCCATTGCGGTAGAAGGCCTTCTGCGACGGGATTCGCGGCAATGCTGCTCCAACTTGCTCGCCAGGACCGGACCACTCCTGCAAATGTACAAAGAGATGTGCATATACAAAGTAACACGTTGAAAAGACGGCGTTCTCATCTTTCGAAATTTGCGAGTTCCTTGGAAACCCGTTTCCGGGGCGTCCCCATTCACAAGCAGGCCGAGATGCAATCGACTGAGGGCCGAGGTGGCCGAGCATGCCGGAATTGCAATGCACGGCGGAAACGGGTATATGTACAGAAAAATGCGCATATTGGAACTTGGGAGCATGGTGGAACGTTACTCGATTACGGAAGCGCGCAGCCGGTTTCCGGAGCTTGTCCGCAAGGCGGAGGAAGGCGGAGTGGCGGAGTTGACGAGGCATGGAACCGGCGTTGCGTTCTTGATCGGCCGTCGGGAATACGAGCGTCTGGTTTCGGGGGGCCGGTCCTTCGCCCGGACCTTTGGCGAATTCGAGGGAGAGTGCGATTTGGAAGATTTGGGAATTGATCCGAAGGAAGTATTCGGGCGGAGGGCCGCGCGGGGTAGGGGCCAGGGAGCGTAAGCATGCCGTTGAAATTCTTGCTCGATACGGATGTGGTTACGGAACCGCTTCGGCCAAAACCAGACCCGAACTTGATGCGGAATTTCTTGGAGCATGACGGTGAGGCCGGGATACCCGCGCCGGTCTGGCAGGAACTTCAGGCCGGATGCGCAAGGCTGCCGGTTTCGCGGCAGCAGGAGGCGGTGCGACGATACATTAGAGAGGTGGTGATGGAATGTTTTCCGGTACTCGATTATGACCGCGTGGCGGCGGATTGGCACGCGCGTGAACACGCCCGGCTGGCGGCGACCGGACGAACACCGTCCATTGTTGACGGGCAGGTCGCGGCGATCGCGCAGGTCAACGGATTGACGCTGGTAACGGGGAGAAAGCTCGAGTTTCTCAGCTTCAAGGGATTAAGAGTGCACAACTGGACTTGAACTATTCCAGGCGCGCTTTGTCCGGAGGTCAAGCACCATGAACTCAGCAAAAATAATTGCAAGATAGACGGCGGTTTCCCGTACGCTTGTGAACCGTTACCTGCCTTACCGGCGAGTCACGTTGCTTCGCGGACTATTCTCTCCGCTGAAGGAACTCCCATCGGCTACTCTCACGGGCGCAAATGTCCCTGGCCAAGTGTCAAGTGTATTGCTGTAGTCGCGGCCGCAACCGGGACCCTATGATCTTCATGCAGGCCGAGGCAGCGAGACTCCTCACTGAAGTTCTTGCGCTGCAATCAAGTCAGAGATCTTGCCCGGTGGAACCGCTGCCCGATTCGCATCAATTCATCGAAGGCGTCCACATGCGCTATCGTGTCTGGCGCCGGCAATCAGCTTTCGACAGGTATTTCGTCAGGGCCAAGCGAAGCCTCGCTTCGGTCAAGCGCCAGCGGATTTCGCACCGCTACAGCGGCACTTTCCACAAGCCTCAGTGGCAGAGTGCGAGGCAATCGAATCGCGGTGCTCGAGGTTGGCCCCAATTCGAAACTCCTGACCGAACTGATGCGGCAACGTTGGATCGTCTTTTACCCTCAAGTGTTCGACCAGACGATCCACCGCCAAAGTCGCCATGGATTCAGCGCCGACATTTACCACGCTGATTCCGGGCCGGTTCCAACGATACCAAGGAGCATCCTCATAGCAGAGAAGACTTATGTCATCCGGGATATGCAATTTGTGGTCAGCCAGCGCTTGCATGACGCCAAACGAGCCTTCGTGATTTGCTGCGAATATGGCGGACGGCGGCTCCGCCGACTTGAATAGTTCCTCTCCGGCTTTTCGGCCGTACTCAGGTTTGTAGGGTACTTTTCGAATGAGGTCGGCATTCACCTCAATCCCGTTTTCGCGAAGCGCGCGCAAATATCCCGCCAATCGCTCGCGCCCGGAAGTCGTCTCTTCTAGACCGACAATCAGACCGATCCGCTGGTGACCCCGCGATATCAGATAGCTTGTACCTTTGTAAGCACCATCCATGTCGTCAGGCAGAACTGCGTCCGAGACCAGGCCCGGTTGGTGCCGCATCATGGTCACCAGAGGAATGCCGGCCTTTCTTAGCTCTTCCAGTTTGGCTCCGTTCTTGCCAGTCGGCGTGATGAGCAGCCCATCGATTCGATGATCAAACAGCGTATCGATGAACGAAGCTTCAGCCTCGGGGTCGTCATCGCTTATGCATAGGATCATCTGGTAATTGAAATGGCGGAGGCGCGCCTGAGCCATTTCCGCGATCATGTTGAAAGAAGCGTTCACCAGATTGTGTAGAACCAGCCCGATCAACCTCGAAGATCTTGTCGCTAGGCCGCGCGCCAACGTGTTGGTGCGATATCCAAGCTTTTCAGCTGTTTTGAGGATTCGCGCTTCGGTTTTGCCGTTGACCAGCCCGGTTCCTGACAGCGCCCGCGAAACTGTGCTGACAGAAACATCTGCAGCGCATGCAACCTCCTTAAGGGTGACAATACCCCCGTTCTTGCTTCGAAGTTCGCGCATCATGCAATCGCCTCATCACTAAATATGATGAGCTATGACCGGCCCAAATAGCCGCTTACGCCCACATCAATGCCTTGTTCTGCAATTTCCTCACCAGGGCAATCGAAACGCCACAGAACAGGACAATCACGCATGCAGCCAAGACCATGCGTCCGGTATTGCTAAAGAAATTTGCCCAAATGACAATTCTCCCCAAGCCGCTGTTCACGCCGATAAACTCTGCGCCGATCACTGCCGCCCAGGCAATTCCGACACTCAGATACGCCGTGGAGAACAACTCCGGGATGATTGCAGGCACGATCACCCGTCCATAGGTGCCAAACAGTGTGAGCCCTTGCGTTCTGGCAAAGTCCACATAGACCGAGGGTACGTTGGAGACGGCGTTGATTGATCCTGCGAGGAACGCCACCCCGACGCCGTACGCAACGTAGATGATGGCCGTGAGGTTTGTCGCTCCGAACCAAAACTGAAACAGCGGGATCATCGCCAATAGCGGGGTCATTCGAAGGAAGTGCAGTGGCGTAGAAGCTGCCGTACTGACGCGTTTCGAGCAGGAAATGATCAAGCCCAACCCCGTCCCGACCAAGCAGCCGATCAGCAGCCCGCTCATGACTCTGAAGAGCGTGATCGAAGTATGCAAAGTGAGCGCGAGTGTAGCGCCCAGGATTGTTTGCGCCCCTCCTCGCTCGGGAACTGGAGCCAGCATGTCCAATTTCCAGTAATCGGAGAGCCCGACAAATGCCCTGCCGAACACATACTCCCAAGGCGGTACGATCGGCGCATCCTGCAACGGGCTCTTCGGCACAATATGAGAGATGACTTCCCATATCGTTAGCAGTACAGCGACTGTCAGCAAACTGATCCAATTTTCGGCGATCCAGTCCAGTATGCGAACCTTCACGCGTCTTCTCCCTGACTAGCCTTGAACAGGCTGCCCTCGCTGAGTTCCAGCGATGCAAAGATGCGCCGGGAGATCTGCACCGCTTCGTGAGAGGCGCGCACCTCTCCGTCTCGTGGATATGGCAGATTGACTTCGATATCTTCGCTGATGCTACCGCCTTGCAGAACGAGAATGCGTTGGGCGAGAATCAGCGCTTCCTCGACATCATGCGTGATGAAGATAATCGTTCTGCCGGTTTCCTCCCACAGTTTCGAGATGAGGTCCTGCAACTCCCGCCGCGTGATGTAATCGAGCGGGCCGAACGGTTCATCCATCAACAGTATCGGCGACCCGTTGGCGAAAACGTTCGCGATTGCCACCCTTTTCCTCATGCCGCCAGACATCTGATTCGGCCAGCTATCCTCGAAACCCGCCAGACCGACCTCTTTGATCCACCGCTTGGCGGTTTGCCGCCTTTCCTTCGCGGGGACTCGCTGCGCTCTCATGCCGAATTCGACGTTCCGGCGGACCGTGAGCCAGGGGAATACTGTATCCTCTTGAAACACCATGCCCCGATCGCGGCCCGGCCCCTTGACCTCTTCACCACTGACAGTGATCGAGCCATCAGTCAGCGACTGAAGTCCGGCCAGCGCACGGACCAGTGTAGATTTGCCATGACCGGACCGGCCAAGTACGCAAACAAAATTTCCATCGGCGATTTCGAGATTGATGTGCTGCATGGGCGTCACGATAGTGCCTTTTCCGTGATCGAACTGGCAAAACGCGTTGTCAAACTTGATCATGGCGTTGTTTACCCTGGTCCTTCTACGTCCAGTGCACGATGCGGGAGCGGGCGAGGACGACCAGCGCATCAAGCAATACGGCCATCAGTCCAATCAGTGTGATTCCGCCCATCATGGATGCAAGATCATACATTCCCCAGGTGGCGATAATGACGCGACCGATCCCTTCGACGGAGCCAAGCAATTCAGTGATTGCCGCAAGGCCCCAGGCGGCTGCCAATGCTATGCGTATTCCCCCGAAAATCTGCGGAACAGCTGCGGGAACGCTAACATTTACGAGGCAGAAGAGCTTCGACGCCCCTTGTGTTCGCGCATATTCCACAAGCTTGACGTTCGCCGTTTCGGATGCCTGCAGCGCAAAAACGTGAATCGTGACTGCTGTGTACAGTGAGATGAGGAAAATCTTGGATGCTGCGCTGACGCCGAACCAGATTAGCGAGAACGGGGCCACGACCATGATGGGCGAGGCCCCGAAGAGCCAGACGACCGGCGCCAGCACATTCTTGGTCACCGTGGAATAGGCGCTCGCGAAACCTGTCACGCATCCGCAGAACACGCCAAAAAGCACCCCGCCGACAACAGTCTTGGTCGTAGCGACCAGATGGGGTCCATAACCGCCTGACGGCAGTCCGATGCTTGAGAAGTAGCGGCTTGAGGTCAGATTTTCCAAAATCGCCGCACCCACCATATGGGGCGGCGCAAAATACTCACCTATCGCCAGGCTGCAAAGGTACCACAGCCCGAGGAAGGCGATGATGCCGCCAAGGTACAAGAGCACCCACTCTGCCGCCCCAAGAAGGGCGGCAGAGGATTTGGTGTTGAATAGCGCTTTGCGACCAACTTTCGGCGCATCAATGCGCATCAGCCATACAACGCCCGAAGCAAGCGATCAGAGTCATAGTAGTTGAAATTCTTGAAGTGTTCGGTGGCAGCTTTAGCGATTGCGAGCTTTTCGCCCTCAAGGCTGTCATCGACCTTCGCCAGAAATGCCTCCGAAGATTTCTTCATTTCACGAAGGTCCTCGAAGATCGATTTTGCCACGAACATTTTGTCCAGATCGTAGACCCGGTCCGGCAAGGCACCGGTCTCGACGAGGCGCTTGATCTGCGGTTCGTAGATGTTCTTGTAATAGAGCGGGCTCTCCGCGTTTTCCCAGATTTCCTCCTGCTCGGAGAAGGGGAAGAACGGATCCATCACGTCAAAGATGTATCTGATCGCTTCCGCGTCAAGGTTCGAACCGTTTGCCGCGTTGATAAACGGCGCGTATTCCGAATAAGCCATCATGCGGTCTGACCCGAACATGTAGTCGAGCGTGCGGAACATTGCCGTAGTCGCGCGATAAATGGTCTCTGTATTGTTGTTGAGATAATCCTCTGTGCACATGATGAGGTCATAATGCAAGAAGTCGCTGAGGGCCGCTTTCCCACTCGGCATTGATCGCACCATCAGGGGCATGTCGATCACCGACTTCCAGCCGGCCTGGTGCTGGAGCTGATAAATCTGAACGGCGCCCGCCGGGGAGGCGTAGTTCACCCGTCCGCTCAATGCAAGCTGCACCACGCGCGGATCTTCTAGCGGGATCGCCTCGGTGTCCTCGAGCTTGAGACCGCCCTGTTCGAGCGCGAGATTGATCCAGGGAAGCACGCTGGGCGCATTCATGATCGCGAATTGTTGGCCCTTCATCTGGGCGATGGCGGCAGTGGCCGCTTCCTTCCATGACATCCCCTCGGCCAGGAATTCTTCCACTGACTTGATGCCGGCATCGGGAGGAGAAAGGATGGTTCGCCCCTGGAAAAAACTGTAGCAGAAGAATGGCCGAATGTTATCGACGCGATTTAAGGCCTGAATGATGCCGCCAAAATAATGGCCGCAGATGTCGAGCTCATTGTTGTTTACCTGGGCGATAGCCTGAGGCTCCTGCACGATCTTGGGAACGCCGTTGGCCATGGAAAGGCCCACGTCTTCCAGGAATCCTTTGCGTGAACCCAGCACGACCCAAGCCTGGTTTGTTGAAGGCAAAGACCCCCACCGCACCGTCTTGTTCCCAAGATCGATGTTGGGCAGATCTTGCGCAGCGGCTATAGGCGCCAAGGAAGGCAGTCCGCTGACCGCGGCCCCTCCAAGCAATCCCAATTTTATTAGGTTACGACGATTGATATTTGCGTTGAGTGATTTGATCGACATTAAGAAACCCTCCATGTTTTCAAACGCTTGAACCGTAGCATTTCTTACAATCGTTTGCAATGCGCTCGCAGGCTTTATTGTGAGGAAATTCGTGAAAATCGATTGGATGTCCGGCGATCTCGTGCTTTGGTATCGTGAGAGGTGTGAGGGACCTGCATGTTTCTTGCAAGCGCTTGTAGGATAGCAACGGCTCCGCTAGAAATGACGAATATCGAGCGCAGGGTTTAAGGTGCGGACTTTTGACTATGTGATTGCCGGCGCGGGGCCGGCCGGGTGCGTCCTGGCGAATAGACTCTCGGCGGACGCCGGAGTTTCGGTACTGCTGCTCGAAGCCGGACCGCGGGATCGACATCCCTATCTCCACATTCCCGCTGGCTATGCGAAACTGAAGCCCTCCGAATTTAACTGGGGATATTCAACCGTTCCGCAGAAAGAGCTGAACGATCGAGAACTCTGGTACCCGCAGGGGCGCGTAGTCGGAGGGGCGTCGTCCATCAATGCGATGATCTACACCCGGGGCGCACGGTCGGACTATGACGAATGGTCCCGATTGGGGTGTAACGAGTGGTCCTACAAGCACGTGATTCCCTTCTTCAAGAAGGCAGAGGCCAACAATCGACTTGCCGACAGCTATCACGGCACTGACGGGCCGCTTCGGGTGTCGGATCCGGTGGGGATTCAACCAATAACCCGCAAGATGGTTCAGGCAGTGCAGCAGTTGGGTGTGCCCTTCACAGCCGACTTCAACGGTGAGCGGCAGGAAGGGGTAGGTCTTCATCAGACGACGACTTACCGTGGCAGGCGGGCCAGTGCAGCGACGTGCTACTTGAAGCCGGTGCTGGGGCGCCCGAATCTTACGGTTACAAGCAACGCTACCGCCGACAGGATCATATTTGACGGCGATCGCGCGGTCAGCCTGCAGTCTCGGACGTCCGGCCGCCGGGAAGAGGTTCGTATCGTACGTGAGCTATTGGTCACATCCGGCGCGATCGGTTCTCCGAAGCTTCTGATGCTCAGCGGCGTCGGCCGTGGCGAAGAGCTTTCGGCGCTCGGAATCAACCCGCTTATCGATCTGCCCGGTGTTGGAATGAACCTTCAGGAGCATTTCAATCTGCCCGTGGTCGCGGAACTCAACGGGCCTTATGGCTTCTTTGGAGATGACAAGTACGTCCAACAAGCGCTGTGGGCGTTACAGTACCTGCACAATCGTACCGGACCCTTGACATCCACGCTCGGTGAAGCCGGCGCTTTCGTGCGCACCACATCAGACCTGACGGAACCCGATGTCCAAATTCATTTGATGGCGGCTCCTGTCATGCCGCACGGAATCGAGAGGATCTCGGCCTATGGCGTTACGGTCGCAAGCAATGTGCTTCGTCCGCGCAGCCGAGGAACGGTGACTCTGAAAGACTCCAAGCCCGACACGCCTCCGCTGATTGATCCGCAATTCCTGACGGATCCCTATGACCTGGAACACGGCATCGCTGGCCTGGAGTTTGCTCGCCAGGTCATCCGCACACCGATACTCTCCAAATACATCAGTCGGGAAATTCTGCCCGGTGAAAACCTGGAGAGTACAGACGATCTGATCCGGCATGCCCGTAATTGGGGGAAAATGGATTATCACCCGGTCGGAACATGCAAGATGGGCGAAGATGACATGTCCGTCGTCGACCAGAAGCTCCGTCTTCACGGCGCCGCCAACGTTCGCGTGTGCGATTCCTCCATCATGCCCACCCAGATCAGCGGCAATACGAATGCCCCGACGATCATGATCGCCGAACGCGCAGCGCACTTCATTTCAGCCGGGATCTAGAACCTCAAGGTCAATAATGATGCATTTCGTACCGGTGCAACCGCTCGACAAAGCCGTGAGCGACCATTCAATGCTGATAGATGGATCGTTGATTCCGGTTGAAGAGAGAGAACGGATAGTCCGTTCCAGTCCCACGCATCGGCAGGAAGACACTCGATATGCACTTACCACAAAAGAGAATGTCGAGAATGCCGTTCGCGCCGCGAGGAAGGCCTTCGACCATGGTGTCCGGCCCAACATGCCAGCCAGTGCGGGGGCAGGCATACTCCTCTGCATCGCCGAATGGATAGGGGATTGTCAAAGTAACAATATCCTTGAATTGGCGCTTTGGCGCCTCTATCCTCCCTTGTACTGGAAACAAGGCTGAAAGCGCCGGAACCGGTGATACGACTTGCAGCGGGCATTGGCCCGTTCATGGGTGGGAAATGGCGGGAAACCGCTTCCCGTGGCGCCGGCCGGGGGGAAGACGAAGGATGGGGGGTTGCCCCGCCTCGGCGTGGAACAGTGTCGGGAGTCCCTTTTGACTCTCGTAAATGGGTCCCATAAAGAAAGTTGCGCTGGAACTCGGCGGCAAGAACGCATTGACCGTGTGCCGGGACACGGACATGGAGCTTGCAGCTGACGCCGTCGTGCATGGCTTCTTGTTCAACGCTGGACAATGCTGTCAATCGTCCAGTCCGGTACTGGTTCACGAGGATGTGCTGCATGCGTTCTCGAATCTCGTCGCTGAACGCGCTGCAAGGGCTCCCTTCGGCGAACCTCTTAACGCTCTTGTAAAGGTTGGAGCCGTTGTCAACGAATTCCGGATCAACGAGATCGATCAATATGTCGGCCGCGCTCGTGAAGAAGATCGGGCTTTTCTCACCGGCGGAGAGCGTCAGGATGGTTCCAAAGGACTGTGTTGCAAGCCGATGGTAAATTCGCCGACAGGCGCGGAGCACAGGGAAAGTCACGACGAGATATTCGGGCCGGTGGTTTCGATGATTCCGTTTTCCGGGCTTGATGAAGCGATCGGCGCCATCAATTCCACACGCTACGGTCATTCAGGGGGAGCATGGACGGCGGATGCCGACGCCGAATTCTGCGCAATCAAGAAGATCCGGGCGGGTAGCGTCCGGGTTGACGCATGGATGGACGGATTTCCCGAAGTTCCGTTTGGCGAATTCAGCGAAAGCGGACTCGGTCGCGAGGGCGAGTCATTCGCAGTGGAAGAGTATAGAGAGCAAATGTCGGTTCTAGTCCAGCACGGCAAGCGTTCGGAAACATCGCCGATTTCAGGGGCTGCGTGCTGGCATGCCCTTCTTGGAAATCCCAAGTGCCAGTACCAACGAGGCGCGGCGTCGCGAATTGTGCGCAAAGGCAACGGACGCGATCGTCAAGACTCCGAATGTCTCGCCTGACATCGTGACGATCCACGTGCACCAATTCGACAATGATCTGTACTCCCGCTGCGGCGTTCTCGGGTAGGAAGAACGATGTCGAATCTTCATCGAGGTCTACGCCCTGTCCGGTGATGTCGAGAGTCGCCGCCGCCTGGCTGAGGCTTTGAACCGGGCTGCTTCATGCGTTTTGAAGTGGCCGGAACAAGACATCGCAATCCACTTTATCGAAAGAGAGCAAAATGAAGTGGCGCACGCCGGCGTCTTGCGATCAGACGACCCTTCGAAAATAGACCGGAATAACGTGCCATGATCAACATATTGAATTCGCATGATGCGGTGAAACTCGTGAGATCCAACGATGTCCTTTTTGTCGGAGGCAACGGCGGAATGGGAGTCCCGGAAGCGCTTCTGTCAGCTCTGGGACAACGTTTCCTGCACTCCCGAGAGCCACGCGCGATCACGCTCGCTCATGTCACTGGCATCGGCGCGGTCACCGAAAAGGGACTTTGTCACTTGGCGCAAGATGGTCTTGTCGGATGCGTGATTGGCGGTAATTTCGGGCTGCAGCTCCCGTTTATGGAGCTTATACGCAACGACCGACTTCGCGCCTACAATTTTCCACAAGGCGTCATTTCGCAGATGACTCGGGCGCTCGCATCGGGCCAGCCCGGCGTGATCACGCATGTCGGCCTCGATACATATGTCGATCCTCGCCTCGAGGGCGGCAAGATGAATGATGCTACGAAAGACGACCTGATCGAGGTCATAAGTATGGTCGGCCAGGAGTGGCTGTTTTACCGGATGCCTCGCCCCAATGTCGCATTCATCCGTGGAACGACGGCGGACGAAGACGGGTATGTGTCCATGGAACACGAAGCCACGACACGGGAAGATCTCTCGATCGCACAGGCCGTCAGGTCGAATGGCGGGATAGTGATTTGCCAAGTCAAGCGCCTCGCCCGGCGTGGCGCGCTACACCCCCAGCTGGTAAAGATTCCGGGATATCTGATCGATCATTTCGTGATCGATTCAGAACAGATGCAAACATATTCGACCTCCTACGAACCGAGTAGATCGGGGGAAACCAAGGCGCCGCTCACGGATATCAGTCCTGATCCGCTTAGTCTGAAAAGGATTATCGCTCGGCGGGCGGCATTGGAGCTGCGACCTGGCGATGTCGTGAATCTCGGCGTCGGCGTCTCAGCAATGATTCCCAACGTGGTGGCCGAGGAAGGAATCTCTGACGACCTGACTTTAACCGTCGAGTCCGGCGTGATCGGCGGCGTGCCCGGCTATGGACGCGAATTCGGTTCGGCCGTCAATCCGCGCGCCATAATCGACCAGCCCTACCAATTTGACTTCTACGATGGCGGCGGCCTCGATTGTGCTTTCGTGTCGTTCGCTGAAGTCGATAGGGAGGGGAATGTCAACGTCACCCGCTTCGGCGACCGCGCCGATGGAGCCGGAGGCTTCATCAACATCACTCAGAATGCCGAACGCGTGGTGTTTAGCGGTCTGCTGACGGGCGGCAAGAGCGATATCCTAATCGAGGATGGAAAACTACTTATCCGGACGGACGGAAACTTCAACAAGTTCGTCGGTTCTGTAGGGCAAGTCAGCTTTAGCGCCGGGCGGGCGGTCAAACAGGGAAAGAAAGCGCTGTACATCACCGAACGAGCGGTCTTCGAGCTTTCCGAGGCCGGTTTGACGCTGATCGAAATCGCGCCGGGCGTGCGACTTCATCAGGACGTGATCGAACGAATGGGCTTCCAGCCCGTCATCTCGGACTCGCTGAAACCGATGGACCCGCGCCTGTTCGCGGACGAGAGAATGGGCCTCGATAGGGAACGCTGGCACCCGGT
Organism: Rhodobacterales bacterium; assembly: GCA_965219495.1. Taxonomy (GTDB): domain Bacteria; phylum Pseudomonadota; class Alphaproteobacteria; order Rhodobacterales; family CAZPXZ01; genus CAZPXZ01. The sequence continues at coordinate 2,306,002 of OZ244777.1, read as the reverse complement.
CAAACGGAGGAGAAACCATGCAGAGAGATAAGATAAGAGGCGTTGTCGTCGCAACTCTGATGCCATTCGATCGCTCCGGCGAGATCGATTGGGATAGTTTCAAACGTTTGCTGGACTATTGCGCCCTGAGACCGGGCATCACGGCAGTTTTCGTCAATGGCCACGCCGGTGAAGCTGCCGCCCTGACCGACGGGGAACAGGATCATGTTATCGAGGTGACACGCAAGCATATCGGCGACAGCGTCACGTTGATGGGCGGGATTGTCTGCTACAACACGCAAGACGCCATTGATCGGGCCAAAGCGGTGGAAGCGGCGGGAGCCGATATCGCGGTCTTGTTTCCATTTCCGCAGTTCTCCGGCGGCGCCGGTAGTATCGCCCGGATAGCTACATCGTATGTCGATGCCGTTGCATGCAAGACGAAGCTGCCGATTTCCATTTTCCAGTATCCGATACAGTCAGGAGCCGGATACTCCACGGAAGTCTTGATGGAGATTGCAAAACACCCATCTGTTGTCGCCATCAAGGAAGGCAGCAACGATATCTCGGTCTACGAGGAAAATGTACGTCGAATTCGACAAGAAGCGCCTGACACGGCGGTACTTGCCTCGAATTTCAGGTGGCTCTTCGCTCAGGCAGCTTTTGGGGCCGACGGCATTCTGTCCGGGCTAACGAGCCTTCTCCCCGACGCGCTCATTGAATTGTGGGATGCGGCCGAGGCGATGGATCTCGGAAGAATGAGGGCCGTGAACGAGACGATGCAGCCATTCATCGACGCGATCTACGGTCATCCGCCGTCAATGGACATGCATACGCGCATGAAAGTCGCGCTGAAGGAACTCGGCGTTATTGCCGAGGCGATGCCGCGTCTGCCTCTTCTACTTCCGGCTCCAGCGGATAAGACTCGCATTCTCGCCGCGGTGCAGTCGGGGTTGCAAGCGGGCGGCTGCCTTGCGGGCGACCTGCCCGTGAAATCGAAGGTTGGAGTTCGTTGACCATGGAATGCATCGTCACATCCCAGCCTGCGCCGGGTGTATTGTTGATTCAATTCGATCGGCCAGCTGCCCGGAACGCGCTCAACCGGAAATTGCTGTGGGAATTCGCCCAGGTCCTGCGGGATGCGGAAAACAACGATGATATTCGCTCGATTGTCCTGACCGGTGACGCAACAGCATTCTCCGCAGGTGCTGATATAAAGGAAATGCCCCAAGATGGGATTCCTATGTGGGGCCAACGTGACCGCCTCGAGGCCTGGAAGACTATAGAAGGGTATTCCAAGCCGATCATTGCGGCAGTCAATGGATTTGCGCTGGGTGGTGGATGCGAACTCATGTTGCTGTGTGACGTCGTCATTCTCGGAGAGACCGCCAGGCTAGGCTTTCCAGAAGTGCGAATCGCGGCGTTTCCCGGCGATGGCGGCACGCAACGACTGCCACGCGCAATCGGCAAGACACGCGCCTTGTGGATGATGATGACCGGTGCATTCATCGATGCCGCCACGGCATTGGACTGGGGATTGGCGGTGGAAGTGTGTCCGGCAGGTGCGACTGTTTCGAGATCCGTGGAAATCGCCGAGACTATCGCCGCAATGTCCCCGATTGCGATAAGGATGATCAAACAGGAAGTGCTCGATTCCTTTCGGTATCCGCTTGACGAAAGCCTCAGTTTGGAACGCAAGTTGATTTTGTGGCAAACCGACGATCATGACGAGGGCATCCAGGCCTTCATCGAGAAAAGGCAACCTCGCTTCACCGGCCGGTAATCCAACCGTCTTGTAGGGCCCGACCGATATGACCCGTCCACGGCGCGTAATTTCATTCAGCGAGCGCATCCGGCACCGCGCAATAATACATGGTTCCCAGCCAGCGATTACAGTTCTAACTCGCGGGCGATCATTCGATGTCACTTGGACCGAGTTGGATAAGAAGATAGACCGCATAGCCAACCTCCTCGAACGGAGAGCTGAAGAGTATCGAGAAGGTCACGCCATCATCGCGGTCGCGTTGCAAAACGGTTTATCGCACATCGCATCCGTGCTGGCGGTCTGGCGGATGGGCTCAACGATCTTGGCCGTCGATCCGACAGCGCCTGCATCCCAGATGGAGGCCTTGTTCGTCAAAGCGGGCGTGCGAATCGTCATCTGCAAAGATGCGTTCGAATGCGATGTTGCGAGAACGATCAAAGAATCCGAAATCTTGCGGGCAATGGAGAAAGGTGACCGTACGCCAGTAGACGACAAGGTTGCGCTGCCTGGAAAGTTAATTCTGTCTGGCGGATCCACGGGTATCCCGAAGTTCATGGCGGACAATCGCCCGTGGTTGCACGAACCCGGCTGCGCTTGGGGAAACGTCGCGCCGGCGCTGGGATTTCGTCCCGGACAGGTGCAGTTGGTCACGGGAAGCATGTCGCACAACGCTCCTTTGACCTGGGCGCATATGGGTCTTTTTGAACGGCAGCGACTGATCCTGATGGAAAAATTCGATTCATTCGAAGCCTTGAAGGCCATCGACGTTTATAAGGTGCAATTCATGGTGGTTGTTCCCACCATGATGGTGAGAATGCTCGATTGTCTGAAGACATGCACGTGCAGCTTCGGCAGCATTGAATCCCTCTACCACACCGGAGCGCCTTGTCCCATTTGGCTGAAGGAAGCGTGGATAGAAATCCTCGGACCTGACCGCGTCTTCGAAATGTACGGTTCCGGCGAAAATGCCGGGCAGACAATTATCACCGGCAAGGAGTGGCTGCAGAAACGTGGATCCGTCGGCAGACCATTTGAATGCGATGTCCGGATTTATGATGAGAACCAGCAATTGCTGCCTGCGGGGACGGTTGGAGCAATTTACATGAAGCAGACTCACGGCGCCCAGACAGCGGAATATTTGGATCCCGAGGTGCAGGCTCAACGGGATCGAGACGGATACCAGTGCTTCGGCGACATCGGCTGGGTCGACGACGACGGTTTCGTATTCTTGGAAGGAAGACGAGACGACATCATTATCAGTGGAGGGGTAAAGATCCATCCGGAGAGGGTTGAAGCCGCCCTCCTCAAGCATCCTGCAATTGTGGATGTTGCCGTATTCGGTGTTGACGATCGCGACTGGGGGCAACGAGTACATGCCCTGATCGTACCAAAGTCCTCGTCGGCAGGCTTGAATCTGTTGCATCTTCGCACATTCTGTTTGTCGCTACTCTCTGCAGAGCAAATGCCGAAAAGCATTTCATTCACCGAGAGTTTGCCAAGGGATGGGTTCGGGAAACTGAATACTCTCCAATTGCCTGAACTAAGGACATCTGCAATCAAGGACGACTAATCCATCGCTACCATAGGGAACGGAGCACCAGTACCCGACCACCCGGGTTGCGGAGCGAGAACAAGCAATCTTTTACTTGCAGGCGCCGGTTGCCAGACCGTCCAGTGCGGCAGCGGTTCGGGGTCCATAAATACCGTTAAGCCATGACTTGCCTGAAAGCGTCTGGGCGCTGTGACCGGGGTCCCATTGGTGGTCCAGTTCGGAATTTGCAATTCGGCATGAACGTGGGACTTTGATTGGAGGGCCCGTGTGAATGCGTAAACACCGAGACCTGATGAAGGCAACAGGGTCTTGGGCGCCGGTGGGCACATAGATATACAGGGCCAATCGATCCGTCGCCGGAAGTACGGCTCATGATACCAAATGGAGGATCGGCCTGTACCTGAAGAACTCCCTTGAATCGAGAAAAACCCCCGCTGACGGAGAGTCTTGCAAGAGCCTCCATTGTTCCACATAAATGCCGAATCAATGAATTTTTGGGAAGTAGAATACGCAAATAGCGTCCAACAATGCGACGGAAAGTCCGCTAGGGCATTCAACTGCGGCCAAGCGAGAGAAATTCTATCGCGGGAAACGGCGCGAATTCCGTGGCTCCGTTCGCAGCGATGGAGTTCGGCGTATGGGGCAGGTCTCAAGAAGCGAATTCGCAGGCGGACCACTCGAACCCGCCCGCAAATAAGGGACCGTAACGGTTGCGCACAATCACTTTGTGACATACAGTCCCAGCCAACCATACACCGTCAGGCAGCGGCCGTGGTGAAACCGGTGCGGAAATGGCCGAAAGGGCAAACCTTCTTGTGAGGTGGCCACCTGCACTCCGGCGGGCTGGCTTTCCCGCCCAGTGGTCGGTCGCCCATCGCTCGGATTGCCCGCGTACGCCTGGCGATCACCCAATTTTTTAGGAGGTAAAGCTCATGAAAGCCTTTGGAGCAACAGCTGGCCGAGGCGCAATTGTATTGCTTGCGGCAGCGTTTTGTTACGCAGGTGTTGTCGGAAATGGCCACGCGCAATCTGACCAGAACACGCTGGTTGTCGCGGTGCCGGGGGATATAAGTAATCTTGATCCCACTCTTAACAGTGCCGATATCGGCACTTGGGAGTTCTTGACCAGTGTTTACGGTTGGTTGATCGATTATGAACTTGTGACGCGGGATGACGGATCTCGCTTCGCCGATGCGAACAGCTTTGTCGGCGGCTTGGCAGAAAAATTCGAATGGAACGAAGACGGTACGAAGGTGACGTTCACCATGCGTGACGGGTTGAAGTTCTCGAATGGCGACCCGCTTGATGCGACTGACGTCAAATTCACATTCGATCGCATTTTCGGTCAACAGGGCGTGACCGTTGGAAACATGGCTCTGTCCGCAGTTCCAGACGCGGACCACATTCAGATGATCGACTCGAAAACGATCGAAATTACACTGGATGAGGCAAACGGGCTACTTTTCGGAAACATGGCGCAGGCAGGCAACTCCATTCTCAATCCCGATGTGGTAGGGCCGTACATGACCGAAGATGATCCCTACGCGCACGAGTGGCTCAAGTCTGATTCTCGCGGCACTGAACAAGGACCTTACCGACTTGGGAGTCGGGATCCAGGCAACCAGTGGGTGCTGGTGAGAAACGAGAATTATCATGGAGAGCCTGCCAAGACAGAGCGCGTCGTCTTCAAGGTAATTCCGGACCCATCGAGTCGGCTGGCGCAGCTTGTCAGCGGCGCGGTTGATATCGCTCTGGGGTTGCCGACGATCGATATCCCAGCGCTCGAAGCCAATCCGGACATAACCGTACATCGCAATTCCAGCCGTACGGTTGCGTACATCGGAATGAACAATGAAGTCGCCCCGTTTGACAACATGCTTGTGCGACAGGCGATTTCATATGCGGTACCCTACGAGACGATCGTGGATAGCGTGATGAACGGTTATGCCGCGCAGTTGAAGAGTCCCATTCCGTTCGGAACTCCTACGCACACCGGCGAATTCTGGCAATATGAGCACAATCCGGAAAAAGCGCGGGCGCTGCTTGCAGAAGCGGGCTATCCGGACGGATTCTCGACGATCTTCGAGATCGCAATCGGTGATCCGGAGGCGAAAGAATCCGCCGTTTTCCTGAAACAGTCTCTTGGTGAGATCGGTATTGACCTCACGATTCAGGAACTGCCAAACGCAGCGTTTTTTGGGAAGCTTCAGAAGCACGAATTGGCATTCTTTTTCTTGGACTTCTGGGTATCGATCAACAACGATCCGTTCTATCATGTGTACTGGAAGCTTCAGCATGCTTGCTGCAACTATGCCAACTACGTCAACGATGAAGTGAATGCGTTGATCGACGAATTTACGATCAACACGGATGAGATGGCGCGAAACGCCGCTTCCAGACGGGTTCAGGAGATTGCCGTGAATGAGGCGCCATGGGTGCTGCTGTACCAGCCTGAGAGCATCTTGGCGATGCGTTCGAACGTGAAAGGCTACGTGTTCTATCCGTCCGATGAGTTCACGCGGTACAATTTCTTGTACAAGGAGTAGAGTTCGAAAAACCAGCAGTGCAGGTGCGGTGCTGCTCGCTATTGCCCAACCGCCGCATCTGAGGGTGTGGCGGGTCGGCGTTGGCGACAGTCACCGATTGACCCAGGTTCGATAGTTGCGGAATGATTGTATTCATAGCGCGGCGCCTGCTCCTGCTTGTACCGGTGTTGCTCGGGGTGACGATCGTCACATTTGCGCTGACGCGCATCATCCCGGGCAACCCGATCGACCTCATGGTCAGCCCGCTTTCAAGCCAGGAAACTCGTGATCGAATTGCTGAAAACGCGGGCTTGAACGACCCTCTATGGGTCCAGTATTTCCGATATATTGAAGGAGTAACCCGCGGCGACTTCGGGAACTCCTTCGTCACCAACCAGCCGGTGCTGAGTGATCTGACGTCGCGTTTCATGCCGACATTTGAATTGACCGTGTTCGCCATGCTGCTGGCGATTCTCCTGGCAGTTCCTCTTGGCATTGCATCCGCGGTATGGCGCGGGACCTGGGTCGACCACATTTCCCGCCTGCTTGCGGTCTTCGGCGTGGCGATGCCCGTGTTCTGGGTTAGCTTGGTCGCAATTTACATATTCTTCTTTGTGCTGCACTGGCTCCCGGCGCCCCAAGGGAGAATCAACGTAGCCCTTTTCCCTCCAGAGGGTATCACCGGGTTCTTTACGATCGATTCCCTGATCACCGGCAACTGGGCGGTGTTTCGAAGTTCGATTCAATCCATCACCATGCCGGCCGCGGTCCTGGCATTCGCGGCAATGGCGCCGCTGGCAAGAATGACACGGGCAAGCATGATCGAAGCCCTGGAGGCGGACTACACGCGCGCGGCACGGGCCTTGGGCCTTTCTGAACGGTCAATTGTATTTCGTCACGCGCTCCGAAACGCAATTCTCCCGGTAATCACCATGATCGCGCTCGTGTATGGTTATATGCTGGGCGGGGTAGTTCTGGTGGAAAATGTCTTCGCCTGGCCTGGATTGGGGCGGTACGTCTATATCGCCATCGCATCGAGCGATTATCCGGCATTGCAGGGGTTCATTCTTTACTCGACGAGTGTCTACGTGCTGCTTTTCTTGCTGGTGGACATTGTCTACGTGTTGCTCGATCCCAGGATTCGAATTTAAGATGTCGGTGGCTGTGCAGATTGCTGGTGCGCGGGCCGGTATTCTGTTCCGGTGGTGCCGCCGGAATCCAGTAACCGCGTTTGGCTTTGGGATCATCCTCGGACTTGGAATATTGGGGATCCTCGCTCCCTTGATCGCCCCGTACGATCCGTATGCACTGAATCCGCGCGAAAGGTTGCAGGAGCCGTCATGGAACCATCTCTTCGGCACCGGCCTTTTTGGCGAGGACCTGTTTTCCCGGGTGCTCTACGGCATCCGGATCGACTTCGGGATCGCGCTGGGCGCGGTAGCGATTGGCTTGATCACCGGTTCATCCGTTGGTGTGATCGCGGGATACTACGGCGGCAAGATCGACGAAATCTGCATGCGCGCGATGGACATTGTCGCGGCGTTTCCCGGTTTCATCCTGGCGATGGCGATCGCCGGTGTGCTCGGTCCCAGCATCCCGAATCTGATCATCGCCATCTCCTTCGTAAATGTGCCGGTATATGCGCGCCTTTCGCGAAGCCGATTTCTGGTTATCCGGCACTCCCTTTATGCGATGGCGGCCCGCGGTGTTGGGGCTTCGGACTGGCGAATTCTCACCTGGCACCTTCTCCCCAACAGCCTCGCGCCGATATTTGTGCAGTCCACGCTTCAGTGTGGCTGGGCGATCCTCGACGCGGCCGGTTTGAGCTTCATCGGGCTCGGGGTTCACCTTCCGACTCCTGAATGGGGCGTGATGATTGGGCTGGGCGCGCAGCGCATCATGGCGGGTCAGTGGTGGATATCGTTTTTTCCAGGGCTGGCCATTGCGATAACCGTAATGGGATTCAACCTGATCGGAGATGGTTTGCAGGATCTTCTCGATCCGAAACGCCGATGAACGCTGAAGCAATGCCAGCGCAGCCAACTACCATTGCGGCTGGAAACGCGCGTGTGGCGGCTGCCGAACGCGAACCGCGTGAAGCCGGACCCGAACTGCTCCGGGTGGAGGATCTGCAAGTGGAGTTCCATCCACCTGCGGGTACGGTGAAAGTGTTGGTGGGCATCGATCTCGTGGTGGGCACCGGCGAAATCGTAGGCCTTGTGGGCGAGAGCGGTTCCGGAAAGTCGGTAACCGCGCTCTCGATTGTCGGGCTCTTGCAGCACCCGGGGCGCATCGCCGGGGGGCGGGTTCTCTTCGCCGGCACAAACCTCCTTGAGCTGGAACCCGGGAAAATGCGCGAGATCCGCGGCGATCGAATTTCGATGATCTTTCAGAATCCCCGAGCTTCGCTCAATCCGGTCTTCACGGTGGGCAAGGTTCTCCGCGAAGTGTTGCTGGTTCATTCGGGCCTCCGGGGCTCGGCAGCGAAATTCCGGGCGATCGAACTCTTGACGGATGTGGGCCTTTCCGATCCGGTGGCAATTCTGCGCCGATATCCACACCAGCTCTCCGGGGGCATGGCGCAGCGCGTTATGATCGCGCTGGCGCTTGCCTCCTCACCGGAACTGCTGTTGGCCGATGAACCAAGCACTGCGCTTGATGTAACCATTCAGTACCAGATCATCCGGTTGCTTTCCCGCCTTCGGGAAGAACGAAACCTGGCTCAGATCGTGATCACCCATAATCTCGGGGTAGTCGCGGAACTCTGCGACCGCGTTGCGGTCATGTATGCCGGCACGATCCTCGAAGAGGGGCCGGTGCATGCGATATTCGACGAACCCCGCCACCCCTATACCCGCGGCCTGCTCGTCGCCCGGGCGCGGACCGAGAGCACTGGCGAATTGGAGAGCATTCCCGGGCAAGTTCCGGACCTGCGGCAACGACCTTCGGGATGCCCGTTTCATCCGCGGTGCGCATTCGCGACAGACTCGTGCCGGGCAACCGTTCCGGCGCTTGAAGATTCGGGCCCGAGGCACAAGGTAGCCTGCCTGCGCTGGAAGGAAATCGCGTGACCCGGCCGGTGCTTGACGTGAACGGGCTGGAGAAGCGTTATTCCGTCAGGAGCGGACTGTTTCGGTTTCGCGATCTGGTAGCCGCGGACGACATTTCACTGACAGTTCGCGCTGGCGAAACGCTTGCCCTGGTGGGCGAGAGCGGGAGCGGAAAATCTACCGTGGGCCGTTGCGTGCTGCGCCTCGAGACGCCAACCAGCGGGCGGGTGGTCATCGACGAACACACGATCACCGAGTTGACCGATTCCGAAGTCCGCAAGCTCCGTCCCCACATGCAGATGGTCTACCAGGAGCCCCTGGATTCCCTGAATCCGCGGCATCGGGTAGGGGAACTGGTCGCCGAGCCCCTGTGGCTGCATGGGCTGGTTCCCAAGCGGCAGGCCCGAAAGCGCGTCGTTGAGCTTTTCGAGTTGGTCGGCCTGAGCGAGGAGCAAGTGGACCGGTACGCGCATTCCCTCTCGGGCGGGCAGCAACAGCGCGTTGGAATCGCCAGGGCTCTGGCCACCAACCCCAAGCTCATGATCTTGGATGAGCCGACTTCGGCGCTCGACGTGTCCGTGGAGGCCCAGATCCTGAACTTGCTGCAAGACCTGCAAAAGCGCCTTCAGCTCGCCTACCTGTTCATTTCTCACGATCTGGCGGTCGTATCCATGCTCGCGAGCCGTGTCGCCGTGATGTACCTGGGGCAGATTGTGGAATCCGGACCGACCCGCGAGGTGCTTTCGGATAGTTATCATCCTTATACCCGCGCCTTGGCGTCGGCGACGCCGGTGGATCATCCGCGCCAGGTCAAACAGCGCATCACACTCGAAGGGGAGCCGACATCGCCCATCGATCCGCCTCGCCACTGCCGGCTGGTGCCCCGCTGCCCGTACGCACGGCCCATCTGTTCGGATCTCCCGGCCGAACTCGTTCAGGTCACCCCGAACCGGTCCACTCGTTGTGTGCGTTTCCAGCGAGAGCACAAGAACGGAGTTTGGCATCCGGATGAAACCAACGAAAAGGCCTGAAGATCTGGGGAAACCAGCCGCCCTTTCTTCAGCCAACCGCCCCACGGTTGTCGAATTGGACCAGCGGAAGCATGGCGGTGCGGCATGGGCCTTGAATTCTGCGGGGCGAATCCACGCCCTTGCCGCAGCGTGGTTGCGACATCTGTTTCTCTTGGCGTGACCGGCGTAACTTGAAGACCCTTCAAACAATTCTTTGGAAATCTCTATCGCTCCGCTCGCTCGACGAGAGGCCAAATGGTTCATGTGAAGCAGGGGTTCCGCTTTCTCCGCTTGGCGCATTCGAGCGGATGCAATATTGCGCCTTGTGCAAGAATACCGGCGAGCCTCAGGCTCCCCGGACTCTTTCAAGTTGTCCGTATTCTTCTCCACTCGGATTGCAGCCGGAAATGTTGATGCGAATCCATCCACATGCTTCGCGGGGAATGCTTCCATGGTTTTCGTTGAGCGATCCAATGGTAGAGCGTATCCGCCGGTGAACTCGGAACGAATGAAAGTGAGGCGCTTCGTCGGCACGGCAATGCCAATTTCGGACCGGGAATTCCTTTGCTCTTGCGGTCCTGAAGCCAGACCCCGGCATTGCCACGGAAATTGCAGAGCAAGCGGTTCTGCAGGAATCCAATTCCGTGAACGGCAATGGCCGTCCCGAAAACCTCACGACAAATGCATGCGGAAATTTTCAACAATCGGTCAGATGATCGTTCCACCGTCAACAACAAGATCCTGCCCGGTTATGTTGCGGGCGGCGTCGGAGAGCAGAAACACCACCGATTCCGCCACATCGGTGGGGCTACTCACGCGCCCAAGCGCCGTGGAAGCACAAAAGCGATCATAAGCTTCCTGGAAGGTCCGGTTTTCCTGCTCGGCTCGCTCCGTCAGTTGACGCCTCAGCCGCGGTCCGTCAACGCCGCCGGGACAAACGCAATTCACCCGGACGCCGTGAGGCCCGGCCTCGAGAGCTGCCGATTTGGTCAGGCCGCGCACCGCCCACTTGGTTCCGGCATATAGCGAATCAAAGGGTGCGCCTCTGAACCCGTACGTTCCGCCGATGTTTACGACACTTCCAGACTCCTGATTTATCAGATGCGGGAGAACGTGGCGCATTGCCAAGATGATCCCCAACACGTTGACGTCAAATACCCTGCGATAATCTTCTACCGTGCTCTGCCAAAGCGTTTTGCCCGATGGACCCGCAATACCAGCGACGCAAACCAGCCCGTCGAGCCTGCCGCCGATCGCCGCTCGACCCCTGTTCACGGCGCTTGCGACCGAATCATCATCCGTGACGTCGCACTGCTGCACGCAGGCAGCTTGACCCATGGCTTCAACCTTTTCTGCAACATTTTCGATGGCGGAAATGTCTCGACCGGCGAGCACAAGATCCGCTCCGGATCTGGCGAGCGCCAGAGAAATGGCGCTTCCCATTCCCTTCGCGGGACCGGTGACGAAAACCGATCGGTTCAGCAGTGCTTTCATGTGTTCTGGTTCTCCAGCCCGCAGGCGGCGTTCTTCAGTTTTCTTCGTGGCGAGAAGGAATTCAGCTGCAATTCGCTACCCATCGCGCCGGTGGAGATGGTGGCCAGTCCGATAATAGTTTCCCACCATGTCGCGGTGATGCAGCAACAGGTTCCTTTCAGCCTTCAGTCCCGCCGCCTTCAAAACTGCAGCATCGCCTATCTCGCTTTCCGCCGCGTCCAGATCTACGCCTGTCAGGCGGCCCTCCGACACGACGTGGCGTCCCGCGACGTAGAGATCCGTAACATGGGCTTTGCGCGAACGCGTCATGATGAGATCCAGAGGATCGGCGAGACCTGGGATCACGTCTTTCGACAGCGCTTCCAAATCAAGGACCATGACATCGGCGTCGAAACCATCCTTGAGCAATCCGGATGATTCGGAATTGTCAATCGTACGCCTGCCGCCGCCGGTCGCCGCCCACCAGGCCTGCGCCTCTGTGATCCCCGTACCCTCAAAACCGAATTGCGAATGAAGACTTGCCAACAAACGAAGTTCAAACAATGCATCCTCGTCATCGTTGAACGCCATTCCGTCAAGGCCAAACCCGAACGAAAGGCCAGCTTCAAGGAATTCTCGAACCGGAGCAATTCCCGACTTCAGCCGGAGATTCGAGGACGAATTGATTACAACTGCGACATTGCGATCCGCGAGGAGATCGATTTCTTCATTCGTTGGCCAGACGCAGTGCGCTACCGTCAGTTGCGGTGACAACGCACCGATGGAATCAAGAAAACCGAGAATCCCGTTCGGATAGTGCGCATCCGCCCACTGCCTCTGGGTCTTTGTTTCCAGTAGGTGCGTGTGGATCCGCCGCCCGGTTTCGGCGGCGCGCTCGGCCAGCAGGCGCCACCCGTTCTCGGTCACCCACTGGGGCCCCGCCGGACCATACTGAACGTTGACCATCGGTCCCGAGCATGCGTCCGCAATTGCGTCAACCGCCTCGACCTGGGCTTCTGCGGTATCTGGCCGGCTATCCCAATTCCGCACAATTTTCCAGTCCGCCGGAGTATGGTGGCTACGAATTGCTGAAGCGCCGCCGTACACGAAAGCGTTGGTATCCACGATTGGCGCCGCATAGGCGAGACGAACGCCAACGTCCATCGCCGCCCTGGTGACGGCTTCGGCCTCGACGACCGGGTCATCGCCGCCCGGAATATGTACTTGGGATACCGCGGCAATCCCGCTCAGCGCCATTCTGCCAAACGCAACGACGCTTTGGGTATACAAATCAACGGACGGCATGTGTCCCAGCATCGAGAGCCAGCATTCCAAAGGTTGATCGCCTACCCCGTAAGCAATCGGCCTGAAGCACCGCCCATGATCGTGCGCGTTCACAAGGGCGGGAAGAGCCACCCGCCCGCGCTTTTTGCGCCGGTGCGATGACCTCACAGAAGATATTTTCCCGTTCGCAATGCAGAGAACCGCGTCAGGCTTCGGAGCCTTGACGCCAGGGTGCTCGAACAACCAGTCGACTTCGAATTCTTCAATTTCGATCATGAAGGGACTCCGTTCCTGACTTGTCTGAATCAGCGAGCCATTTCGTCAGCTTCGCAACACATCCCTTGGGCCGAATTCTGAAATGGGCAAGAAACACCATCATTCAGGCTGTGCAAAATTGATTATCGGGATGTCCCGGGCGCTCGCCAACCGCTTTCGCATTCGCTTGGGTGAAGACTGGCCGCACCGGGATCCTTCCTTGCAGTCGGTCTTGAGGGCCCGGGTCGAACGGACATCCACCCCGGAAGCCTTCGCCTCGCGCAGGAATGATTCCAACCCAATCACCCGGGCGAGAGCCGAAAAAAACGGCAAGTCGCCATCAGATCCTGGCGCCCGTTCCTCACCCCCGTGACGCCATTCGGGAGAGTTGCGCCCGCGTCAACCCGGCTTGGTGTCCAAGGGCGCCGGCTTTGGCGGCGGGTGAGGATCCGCCATCGCGCGCATCCCCCGTCAGGGCCAGTTTCGTCGCATCGGTCGTTCGGCCTCACCAGGTTTGCTCCAGGCGGGCACGGCGCCCCCGTCCAAGGAGATGGTTTCTCCGTTCAGGTAGCTGGATTCATCCGAAGCCAGAAAGAGCGCCAAATCGGCAACCTCTTTGACCGTTCCGAACCTGCGCATCGGAATTCGCTTTATCCACTCTTCGGACATTTCCGCTTCAGAAAGCGCCGGCTTGGTCATCTCCGTTTCGATGATTCCCGGCGCCATCGCGTTGGCGCGAATTCCGAATTGCCCGTACTCCATTGCCAGGCATCTGGTGAGTTGCGCAATGCCGGCTTTGGACACGCAGTAGTGCGAGGAACCGTTAAAGGCGACCTGCCCGGAGATGGAGGAAAGGTTCACGATGGCGCCGGGGCGGTTTTCGCTCAGCAGGTGGCGAACAAAGCACTGGGTCGCATGAAAGACACCGGTGAGGTTGACGTCCAGCATTCGTTGCCATTGGCCGGTCGTCATTTCTTCGAACTGAACGACCTCCAATATCCCGGCATTGTTGACGAGAATATCCAGCGCTCCGAATTCATCGACTGCACGATGCGTAGCCTCTTCCACTTCGGTCCGGTTGGTGACGTCCAGGCGAATGGGGATGGCCCGCACGCCTAGAACTTCCGCCGAACAGGCAGTTTCTGCGGCTCCCTCAAGGTTGAGATCCAGAACCCCCAGATTGCATCCCTCTTCCGCAAATTTGAGCGCGATCGCCCGGCCAATTCCACGGGCCGCTCCGGTGACCAGCGCCACCTTGTTCGACAAGCGAGACTTCCGCATTTCCCAGTTCCAATTCGTTATTTCAGTTCAACGTTTCTTTCGGTCAAACGCCGTGTGACGCACTCCCGCGTTTCGAGTTCGTTTCATGAGAAATCGACATCAAGACGCCGCAGGCCACGCACTGCAACCGATGCCGCCCAATCGAGTCGACTGGATGCCAAAGACATTTCCGGCAATCTGTTCAGCATGGACGAAAACGCGAACCGGCCGACGAGCCGGGCCAGGGCCGCCCCCAAGCAAACATGCCGTCCCTTGCCGAGCGACAAATGCCGGTTCGGTCGCCGAGATAGATTCAGCCGGTCCGGATCCGCGAACATTTGCGGGTCGCGGTTTGCGGAACCAAATACGACTGCGACCAAATCGCCCTGCCGGATATTCCGGCCCCGAATTTCACAGTCAACAAGCCCCCGGCGAAACGTCATTTGCACGGAACTGTCATAGCGCATCAGTTCTTCCACGGCGGTCTTGTCAATTCCCGGTTCCGCGCGCCAACGCGCCAGTTCCCCGGGATTTCGGAGCAGGGAAACCAAGCCTAAGCTGATCAGATGCGCGACTGGCTCGTTGCCGCCGAACAATAGTTGCGTGCACGTTCCCAATAGCTCGTCATCGCCGATGTTCTCCGCTTCAGATCTCGCGACCAGTGCGGAAATCAAGTCATGGCCGGGCTCCGTTCGACGTTTCTGGATCAAATCGAGAAGATAGTCGTTCAGTTCGTGAATCGCCTCCAAGCCGCGCTGCATGACCGCGTCCGTCTTGTCGAACTCGATCATGGCGGAAAGCGCACGGGTCCAGGGTATGAATCGGTCGCGATCCTGGGACGGAACGCCGATTATTTCCGCAACGGAAATCACCGATAAAGGTTCGCCGAGTTGGCCTACGGCATCCATGCGGTTGTTGTCCGCCAACCTGTCCAAGAGCTCGTCTATGATGGCTTGAATGCGCCCGCCATGCCTCCTGATGGCGGCAGGAGTGAAGTACCTGGCGGCATATCCGCGCAGGCGCGTGTGCGCTGGCGGATCACGCATGAACATCCAGTGCTTGGTGGCCTGATTGATCGCCCGTCGGCAAGCGACGCTCTCGATTCGCCGCGGGCCTGTCCCGCGCCCGTTCCATCCTTCAATCGGGGGTTCGTGCCCGAACCGGCCGTCCTTCAGCACCGCGACGGCATCCTGGTATCGGGTGATGTACCAACACCCCGAAACCGCTGGATCGCCCGATGCGCCCCAATGGACCGGGTCGTGGCTGCGCAGCCAATCGTAGAATGGATACGGGTTTTCTCTCACCAAGTCGGCGGACGGATCGAAACAAGCAATTCCGGAGCTTCCGGGGCAGTGTCCCTGGAGCTGTTGTTCAATCATGACAGATGTTCAACGGGAGGCTTGCCGCACGGTAGCGGGTAAGTCAGCCTGCTGTGTGAAATGCCCATCGCCACCAGGTTTTCCGCCAGGCAAACGCCCGTTTTGAATGGTTTCAATAGCGGTATGTCCAGTCCGCCAGCCCGTGATTGGGCCGACACGTTTTCTGCGGCAAGTTCGAAGTCCGTGCAGCCCAGGATTACGAGTTGAGCTCCGTCCTCCGTTACAGAGGAGCGAACTCCCGCCGCCAGGTCATCGGCCAGCTTGCCCGGGTCGGCGATCTTCTCAAGCGGCGTTTCGATCGATTTCACCGAAACCAGTTTGTGCGAGAGACCCCATTCGCGCGCCATTGCGTAGAACCTCGGAGCGATCCGCTTGGCGAAGGTGAGCACGGAAAACCTGTCTGACAGTTGGGAGGCCAGATGAAACGAGGCTTCCGAAACTCCGATGACTGGAATGCGCACTGCCTCGCGCGCCGCCTGCACGGCCGTGTCTGCAGTGCAGTTGATGACGACCGCATCGGCGCCCTCGTTCTCCGCCTCAATCACCTGGCGCAAGACGCCCGGCGCGGCGACGGCATTTTCAAACCGGCTGGAAATGGAGGTTGGCGCGTTTCGCGGCAGCCGGATCCTGATTTCCGTTGTTGGCGATCCGGCGGCCCGGATCGCGCGGGCTCGACCACCGTCAAGCGCCCCGGCCGCCGGAACGGTGGCCTGCACCACGTCGATTCGCATGGAACTACCTCAACGACGCTTTACTTCGTTCCAGACCGTCGGCGAGCCTCTGCTCTTCCGCATCAATCCGTCTCCGGGAACAGCACCGAATGATCGCGGTTCCAGCCGATGGTTACCTGCCGACCGGTGGTCAGGTCCTCCCTGCCCAGATTGGGGAACTCGCCCTGGACCGAGATGCCTCCTGCCAGCTTCGCGCGAAATCGTATCATCGATCCGTGAAAAGATGCGGAGTCGAGTTCTCCGGAAAACCGATTGAACGCGTCCGTGTCCGGCGCATGCAGCCTCACCTGTTCCGGACGGATCATCACCGTGATTCGCGTTCCAATTTCCGTCGGCAAGTCCTCTCGCCTTGGCGTCAAGCAAGTGCTTCCCCCCTCCAATTCCAGCTTGAGATGCGACTCGTCGGCGCCGAGAACGCGCGCGGATAGGAAATTGGACTCGCCGATGAAATTCGCGACAAACCGGTTGGACGGTTTTTCGTAGATTTCCAACGGCGCCCCAATCTGTTGCACCTTTCCACTTCTCATGACCGCCAGCCTGTCCGACAGCGACAGGGCTTCGTCCTGGTCGTGCGTAACGTAGATCGTGGTGATTCCGAGGTCATTCTGCAGCTGTTTCAGCCATACCCGCATCTCGTCCCGAAGCCGCTTGTCCAATGCGCTAAGCGGTTCGTCGAGCAACAGCAGGCGGGGCTCGAGGACGATCACCCGGGCCAATGCGACTCGTTGCAGTTCGCCCCCGCTCAATTCGTTTGGCGTCCGGTTCTCGTAGCCGTCCAGATCGACCTGGGTTAGCGCTTCCTTCACCCTCCTTTCGATCTCGGTCTTCGGTTCTTTTCTTAGCTTGAGACCGTACCCAACGTTGGCGGCCACCGTCATGTGCGGGAATACCGCATAATTCTGGAAGACGATTCCAATGTTCCTCCGTTCGGGAGGCAGCCCCGTGACGTCGTCTCCTTGCAGGAGAATCTGCCCGGCGCTCGGTGGAATAAAACCGGCAAGCATCCGCAGCGTGGTCGTCTTGCCGCAACCGCTCGGTCCGAGAAGCGAAAAGAACTCCCCTTTTCCAACCGAGATGTTGCAGTCCGAGACAGCGCAGAACGAGCCGAACAGCTTGCTTACATTTCTGATTTCAACCTGGTGCATGGTCCAGTCCAGGCTCGGCGTCACGACCCGCGGCGCGAACGAGATGTCGCGCCGCGGAACTCAGTTTGCATTACCCTGCCAGGATGGCGTTTGTGGTGTCGACAATTTGCGACTGGTTGGCGATGTACCATTTCCAGTCCGGCAAGAAGAGGTTCTCAAAATCGTCTGCCGTGCCCTTGTAGCCAAGCTGATACATCTTTGGCGACAATGTCGACTTCAGGTTCACCGGATGGAAGAACAAGCCATCCGACCAGACCGTTCCGGCATCGGCCGAGACATACCGTTCGAGCAATGCGTAGGCGAGTTTCTTCTGGAGCGGGGGAGATCCGCGTGAAACGGCCGAATGCATCTGGTTGAATGGAGCAATCTCCTTTGCCTGCACCCAATCGATCGGTAGACCTCGTTCCTTTTGCAACAAAGCCTCACCATCGGTCTGCCACGCGATTACGACCTCGCCGCGTTCCATCAAGTTCATGGTCTCGCCGGTGAACGGACTGGCGATCCAGGGCGTCCCTTCGGCGAGTTTGTCGAAACCGGTCTGCATGTCGTATTGATCCTTGCCGAACACCTTGTTTATGGACATGAAGAAGATCGCCTGGAGATCGTTCAAAGGCACGTATATGGCGCGCACCCCGGCGTACTCTTCCTTCCAGAGATCGGCAATCGAAGTCGGCGGCTCGCTCACCTGGTCCGTTCGATAGGCTATGCCCATGACGTGCAACGCCCAGATCACGCCCGGGCCATAGAACGCGATTTCCTTCCACATTTCCGCGATCGAAGGAACATTGGCCGCCAAGTCGTCCTGGCTTACGAAAAAGCCCCGAGATTCAAGATTGAAAGACTCGGGCAAATTGCCGTTGTAGAGATCGATTGGCGGATTATCCGGCCCCGCCAATGACATCTTGGTAAACCAGGGCCAATCGGCATCGTAGCGGACCTTCGCGTTGAAGTCCTGCTCAAACTGCTTGATCACCGCGCGATTCGCCAGATCCTGCAGCTCGCCGCCCCAGTGCGCGACAGTTACGGTTTCACCGCCGGCATCGAAGACTTCGCCATCCCATACAACTTCCGGATCTCCGCCACCGCTGCTTTGCGCTCGCACGCTGTTCGCCATGACCGCGGAAACCGCGGTGCCCGTAAGCCCCATGGCAAACAAGCCCTGCAAGAATCTGCGCCTGGGCAGGTCACCGTTCATGAATCGGGAACGCAATGCCTCCACCTTGTCGATGAGTTCCAAGTCTTTGGTTTCATGCCGTTTCATATCGAATTCCTCCTAAATTTGGATGTTGAAATACTTGTCTGATGCCAACAAACCGGTGCGTGCGGCTTGCTCGATCCGGGCCTACCCTGGTCCCGGCATTTGGATCGACTCCTGACGCTCTCAGAATCGGACGTACGGATCTATTCCCAATTTTTGCACGCATCTGAAGCGCCTCCTCTTCACGGGATCTGCACGTTCTCACGTATTCGGAGCCCGGCCTTCGGAACGGACCGCGGTCGGTGCGATGCTCCGAGCTGTCGCCTTCTTTCTTGGCGTCCGAATCCAGTTCGACACGCTGTAACCGATGAGCATGCTGGTAACGACCGTCGCGATGGCGAACACGCCGGCTGCGGCAATCGTTGGATCCGTTCGAAATCGAATGGAATCGTAGAGCGCCACTGGGAGTGGCCGGAACTCTATGGTGGACAGGAACAGCGAGACATCGAACTGACCGAAGGAGACGATGAAGGCGAATGTTGCGCCCGCCAGCATGCCCTGCGAAATCACCCGCGCCGTGACGTCCCAGAACGCCCGGACCGGCCCGGCCCCCAGACTTCGCGCCGCCTCTTCCAGCGAAAGATCGAATCGGGCAAGCGACGCGCCGACAGTTCCGATGACAAATGGCATCGTTACCAGCACGTGACCGAGCACCAATCCCCAGAATGTCCGGAACAAACCCAGATCAACGGTTGCATAGAAAGACAGTAGCGCCAATCCGAGCACCATGCCGGGCAGCACGATGGGTGCGAGAAACATCGCCCGCACCGTATCTCGTCCGGCAAAATCGACACGGGTCAAGGTGATGGAAGCGCACGTTCCGAGGACTGTCGAGATCACCGTGACCAGTAACGCCAGCCGGAAACTGAAAAGAAAGTTCTCCTGGAACAGTGGCGATTCCAGATACGCGTTGATCCACCGCATCGAGAGTCCGTCTGGCGGAAACTGAAGATAGTTGCCGGCGTTGAAGGCGGCGAGCACGGTTACAGCGACCGGCGCGAGCATTACCGTCAGCGCCAACGCCGCCAGGGCGACGAAGACGGCCGGAAATTCCCTCTCCTCGGAACGGACTTCAGGCATCAGAAGCGGCCCCCGATGTATCGCTGGCTAAGGCGGTAGAACAGGAATACCGACAACAGGCTGACCAGCAGCAGCACAAGCGCGATCGCCGACCCGAACTGCCAGAATCCCATCTCGCTGACCTGTTGATAGAGGTGCATTGAGATGGTCATGACGCGGGAACTGCCGAGCAAGACCGGGACTATGTAAGTGCTAATGGCGAGGGCAAAGACAATTACCGAGCCCGAAACAATGGCCGGAACGCTCAGCGGGAAGGTAATGTCGAAGAATGCTCTCCAGCGACCAGCCCCGAGGCTGCGGGCCGCCTGTTCATAGGTCGTATCGATATTCCGCAGAACCCCGATCAACGAGAACACCATGAACGGAAGCGTAAACTGCACCAGTCCCAGAGAAATTCCTGTAGAATTGTAGACCAGCTTGAGCTTGGGTATTCCCACTGCGCCGAGAAACTGGTTGATCAGGCCATTGTTGTTGCCGAATATGGTGATCATTCCATACAGGCGAACGGTCATGTCGAGCTGCATGGAAGCGAGCACAAGGATTGCCAGTCCGGTGAAGAGGCGCAGGCTCCTCGTGCGCGCCATGATGTAGGCGAGCGGATACCCGATGATGATGTCAGCAATTACCGTGACAACGCCAAGCTGCAGGCTGGTCAGCAGAGACTTGTAGAACAGCGGAACGGTAAAGAAACGCTGGAAGTTCTCGATCGACACCGTGCCTTGCAGTTCGATCGCTCCTCGAACGGACGGATTGAAGGCGATCGCGAAGAGAAGGAGGAGCGGGAGTAGCAGGAACACCATGAAGAGCGCGGCTGGCGGAACGAGCAGCATGAATGTGCGGTTCAGCAGAATTCCCCTCACGCCTGGCGTCGCAATATTGAGGGCTTCGGCTCGGCTCACTGGATCGTCCGTCCTTTCCTTGTCACGCCGCCGGGATGACGCCGTCTAGCCTTCCTCGAGGTACGCGAGCACGGTGCCGACGGGCACTTCGTCGCCAACATTGAACCGCCTCTCGACGATGATGCCGCCCACCGGCGCGGGAATCTCTGCAACCGACTTTTCAGTCTCGATGCTCAGAAGGGTTTCCCCTTCCGCCACCTGCGCGCCCACGTCGAGTTTCCACTCGACGATCGTGCCTGCTTCCATGGTTAATCCAAACTTTGGCATGTAAACCGGAACGCGTGACATCTGGCTATTCCCTGGCTTGCTCACACGAGAAGCGCGTCACATCGTTCGTTTCACGGCGGCGACGATTCTATCAACCGAAGGAATGACTGCCTTTTCGAGCGCCGGACTGAACGGAATGGGCACCGGCTTGCTGCTCACTCTCTGCACGGGAGAGCGAAGATCGCCAAACGCCTTTTCCGCTACGGTCGCCGCCCATTCGCTCGCTGCGCCGCAAGTAGGAGAACTTTCGTCGACGGCTACGAACCGTCTCGTCTTCGCGACGCTTTGCAGGACCAGGTTCTCATCCCAGGGTGAAAGCGTCCGCAGGTCGATCACCTCAACATCGATTCCCTCGGCCTCAAGGCGTTTGGCGGCATCCAGCGCATGGTGGAGCATCAGTCCGGCGCAACAGATGGTGACGTCGGACCCGGCGCGCTTGATGTCGCCTTTGGATAGCGGAATCAGGTACTCCTCGTCGGGCACCTCTCCGCGTTTTCCTCCCAGGGAAAGCTGATTGAGAAAGACTACGGGATTATCGTCGCGGATCGCGGATTTCAGCAGGCCCTTGACATCGTATGGCGTGCTTGGCGCCACGACCTTTATCAATGGCATGTGCATGAAATAGGGGTGGACCGATTGGCTATGATGCGCCCCGGCGCCAATCCCGCCACCGTTTTGCGCCATGAATACGATCGGCACTTTGGTCTGGCCGCCAAACATGTACCGCATCGCGCCCGCCTGATTGGCGATCTGATCGAATGCGAGGTAAAGGAACGTGCCGAACATGAGATCGACTACCGGCCGCAGTCCCGTGACCGCCGCGCCCACGCCTGCCCCGGCGACCGCCAGTTCAGAAATTGGCGTGTCGATCACACGTTGGCCGCCGAACACCTCGTGCAGTCCCCGCGTCCCGGCGAAGACACCGATGCGGACATCTTCGCCCATCAAGAAGACGGTTTCGTCACGGCGCATTTCTTCCCGGAGCGCTTCATTGATCGCCGTAATGTACGTCTTCCTTGGCACGACTACTTGACTCCCGCGATGACCTCCGGGTCGACCTGTCTCACGCCCACATGTCGGAAAGCGCCGTCTCGATTTCCGGCTCAGGGCTATTGCGCGCAAACTCGATTGCATTCGCCACCGCTGTTCGAGTTCGCGCGTTCAACTCGTTCAATTCCTCCGCAGAGGCAATTCCGCGACTGGCAATGGCCGTTTCAAGAATGACGAGCGGATCCTTTTCTGCTGCCGCCATGCGCTCGGGCTCCGGCCGGTAGTTCTGTCCTGCGAGAAAGGCCGATTCCCCTTCCGCGTGATCGCCGCGCCGATGCGTCTTTGCTTCGATCAGCGAAGGTCCGTCGCCATTGCGAGCTTTCTCGACAGCCTTGACGGATACTTCGTACATCGCCAGCGGGTTCGAACCGTCAGCAATGACACCGTCAATTCCGTAACCCGCCGCCCTTTCGGCAATATCCTTGATGTTCATCGCCTTTTCGGCCGGCGTGAACTCGCCGTACTGGTTGTTTTCGCACACGAACAAGACGGGAAGGCGAAGAGTTGAGGCAAGATTGAGCGATTCGTGAAAACTGCCTTCGTTCGCCGCGCCGTCGCCGAAGAAGCTGACGGCGACTTGGTCCGTATTCCGGTAGGAAGCGCTCAGCGCCGCACCCGTCGCAATCGGGATTCCGCCTCCGACAATGCCGCACGCGCCGAGAATTCCGATGTCGAAATCGGCGATATGCATGGAGCCGCCCTTTCCCTTGCAATACCCGCCCGATTTCCCGAACAATTCCGCCATCATGCGATCGATATCGCCTCCCTTGGCGATGACATGGCCATGTCCGCGATGCGTGCTGACGATGTAGTCATCGTCGCGAAGCGATGCGCAAACGCCTGCCGCCACGGCTTCTTCTCCAATGTACAGATGGACAAATCCGGGCAATTGGCCCTGGGAAAACAACTGGCCGACCCGTTCTTCGAATCGTCGGATTCGCAGGACCCGAGCGTAGATGTCGAGAATCTTCGCTGGCGGGATCTGTTCTTTGTTCATTTCCTCGTCCGTACAATTCTATAATTGCCGGGCCTTGCAGAAGATCAAGCAACCATTGCCGCAGCGGTTAAAGCCAATGTCCTTGTCGCCGCGACAATCTGATCGACTTCGATGCATTCATCGACCATCGGCCAGGTCGGGATGTAGCCCGGACCGTATTCTACGCAGGTAATGCCGGCTCCTTTGAAGTGGCAGGTGTCAGCGGTTGCGCCAATCCTGTGACCGGCGCCGACCGGTGGCTCGTGACCCAGAACGTGGGAATGCGCCGCAACGAGTTCCACAACAACCGGTTCATTGACATCGGTTGCCTCTCTTGCAGGCATGTTGGGCTGCCGGTCGTTCATCGGCACCACCAATTCGTACTGGAAATCGGGGTCCGATTCCGAAACTGAATCAAGCAATTCCCGCAAGTCCTTGCAGACTTCCGCTTCGCTCATGCCTGGAACAATGCGAAGATCGAAACTGACGGTTGTCACGTCCTGGAAATGTTCGATGCCTCGCGCGGCCATGCGCGGATAACCCGGAATAAGGGGGTGCGGGTCGAAGCGGAGCCATCCACCCTCCGCAGCGGGTTTGAGGGGCTCGTAGGCAGGACCAAATGCGGAGATGACCTTGGCGGCCTTTTCGATTGGATTGATATAGGGGAAGCGCGCCCTGAATTCTCCCTGAACACGAACCTTGCCCTGAACATAACCGACGGAAACCACGCCGACATCCAGGTTGCTTGCCTCCGTGACGATGCAATCGTCGGGTCTGAATCCCGAGTTCACCAGGTGAACGGCGCCGACTCCCCCGCCGGTCTCCGCAGCCACGCATGCCACCACCAGATCTCCTTTCAGAGGTCTGCCGGTTCGGCGGACGGCGTCGGCCGCCATCATGATGGAGGCCACGCCCGCCTTCATGTTGATGGCGCCGAGGCCGTAGAGCTTTCCTTCCGCGATCTCGCCTCCATAAGGATCAAAGCGCCACTCGCTTTCGCGATAGGGCTCGCCATTCCAATCGGATGTGTCGGTGTGGCCGCAAAGCATCAGAGTCTTGCCGGACCCGTCGCCCTTGAGCGTGCCTATCGCCTGACTCGTGGTTTCATTTCCGGCGAGCGGCACGGTTTGTAATTCGACCGAAAATCCCCGGGCTTGCATCCAGTCTGCAATCCATTCGGCGACCCCAGTTTCATGCCAGAGCGGAGAAGGAATGGCGATCAACTGTTGCGTAAGCTTGATGACCTCGCCGGGTTCGAAAGATGACAAGACTTCCGACGCCTGCCGGTCGGATCTTCTCCCGATCATTCGTTCGAATCCCTACCTGCGGAACCGCTCCGTCTGACTGCCAGGACATCAATTCCAACCAGCGCTCCTCCCCATAATTCCTTGATTCCTATCGTGTTCCGAGTTGGATAGGGTGGGCGGGCGTATTCCCGGAATATTCGATCCATCTCACTGAACTTTGCGATATCCGTCAGCGAAACATTGATGCGGATTACGTCCGACCAGGAACACCCCCCAGCGGTCAGGACGGATGTGACGTTATCCAGCGCTTGACGCAGTTCCGCTTCAAATCCGCCCTTCACCACGCCGGACCCATCGGGACTTGTTCCGAGGTATCCGGATGTCACGAGAAAATCGCCCCAGCAGATTCCTTGACTGTAGGCGCTTGAGGGTTGTGGCGCCTGCTTGCTCAGAACAGTTTCAAATTCGGTCATTTCACACCAAACCGGCCGAATGTGCGCGATGCATGGCGTCAACTCCCTTACGCTCAGTTCGATTGTTTCCGTCGGCCTGCATTGCCGCTCCGCTGCGCCTTTTCGCCGCGCGCCTCTTGGAGATAGTTGTAAATGGTCGCCCTGCTGAACCCGAATTTGTCCGCGACGATGGGCGCTGCATTCTTCACCTGAAAAACGCCTCTTTCTTCCAGTCGGGCGATGAGATTCACCTTTTCTTCCCGGGTCAAAACCGCGCCGCCGATGCCCGTTTCCTCGATCGTGTCCGAAATGATCCCGCTGATTGTCTGATGCACGTCATCGGAAAGTCTTTCTCGAACCGAATTCTCGTTTTCGACACTGGTGAATTCGCCCAAGACCTTCTGAAACCGCAAAAAGGCGCTCATGTCATAATTTATGCACAACGCTCCATACGCTTCCCCGTCTTGATTCCGCAGGAAGATCGTGCTTGACTTCAACAACCGGTTGTTCGGGAGTTCGTTCCGATAGTTGTAAAGATCCTCTCCGGTCTCGCCGGCGCGCACCCGCCTCAGCAGGAGATCCGTTGCGGCGCCGCCGATGGAGCGATCGCTCAGTCCCCCTTCCAGGTGAATGATTGAATGTTCGAGGTTCGAGAAGTCATGAATCACGACCTCGCAATTCGGAGCGAACATGCGTTCAATCGCCTTGGCGAATTGTCGTAGCAAGGGAAGCGTAGCTTGCCACTCCGAATCCTTCGTATTGTTCCCCTTGTCAGCGCCCTGCATCACGAACCTGCTTCTCGCAACCGGAATTTCCTCTGTGTCGCGGCGGCTCTCGACCGCTCGAGGCCGTCCAGTGGTAAAGACTCGCTTCAAACCCGCCGGCCAGACGACTGCAATCGTCGAAGTGGCGGGTTCCGACGATGTCCACTCGATCGACATCGGCGGGACCGAACCCGAACAAGTCCTTGCGGGCGGCGCCTGTCATCGACATTTCAATCGGGTCCGGCGTTGGCTTTCCCGGTCCGCCGACGAGCCAACTGCGCGCCTCATCTTTTCCGTCGAGGGCCGGTCCCGTATTCCACTTCCTATCCGCCTGACAACGGGTCAGCCAAGATTTCGCGATTTCGACTGTCGGCAAATGAGATTTGGCCGGGAGCAAACGCAGCGCCGAGCAGCTGCTTTCGAATCGACTGCGGCCGTCTTGACCGCTCATCACTCACTCCTCATTCGACTCGATGGATCATGTCGTCAGGGCTGGGGTCGAGGATAATTCAAGCTTGACGATCTGTCAAGTTCCTTGACAAAAATTCCAAAATCTGCACGAATACTCGTCTGGAAACTGGATAATTCGACTTCAGTTGCCAGTGACAAGTCTCCTCGCCGCAGATGACGGCGGCGAAACGTTCGGAGGGAACCATGTCCGTAGGGAAAGAAGAGGACACTATTCTTTACGTCCAGAAGGGGCCAGCGACGCTGACGGAAATGAGCGGGGAAGAAGTTCAGGAGGCCCTGAATCAAACCCGGGCGATACTGATTCCGGTTGGGGCAACCGAAGATCATGGTCCACATCTTCCGCTGGGCACCGACACAATGGAGGCGCGGGAGATTTGCCGTCGAACCGCAGTGCGTCTTGCAAGGATGGATTGTCCGGTTGTTGTCGGACCGGTTATTCCTTTCGGGACGTCCAGCTTTCACATGGCCTTTCCCGGCACCGTATCCATTCGTTCGGGGACGCTGAAGAGACTGCTGTTTGAAGTATGCATGAGCCTCTACGACGGAGGCTTTCGAGACTTCGTTCTAATTCATGGACATGACGGCAACTTGCCATCGATGATGGTGTCGGCCCAGGAGATTGTCGACGCGCGGCAAGATACGCGTGCGGTTGTGCTCAATTGGCTGGCTCCGCTCAGCGAGGTGTATCACACGGTCCAAACATCGGCGAAGGGCGAAGGCCATGGCGGCGAAGGAGAAACTTCACGCTTGCTGGTCACGCACCCCGAACTTGTGCATCCCGAGCGCGGACGCGCGCATTATGTGCCTCCCGAACAGATGCGAAGAATACAGGGACCGGAGCACATCAAGACGGGTGGCGCCATCTACTACGGAACGAGAAGCTACAGAGATCATACTCCTTACGGGCATATTGGAGATCCGACGATCGCAAAGGAAGAGACCGGGGAAAAGGGTTACAACGTCATCGTTGACTGGCTAACTGCGGTGATACAGCGCGACTTCTTCGGCAGCTGATCACCAGACATCTGTCGAAGCAACCAAATCGAGGCGCAAACGGCAGCGAACCAGCGCCCGGCCTGTTCGGGTTCCCGGGAGTTCGAAATGGCGTCACGGACAGCACCCGATTTCGCGAACGGAACTTCGCGAGCGCCAGGCTGGCTGGCGCCGGCGCAGCCTGGCGGGAGTCCGGTGGGAGGAAAGGGCAGTCGGCCGCGTTCCCCCCGGAGTCAGGCGTCGCCATCCGCGAAGATGGGGGTTGAGCATTTCTCTCTTTTCGCAATACGAAAATCTCACGCGTGACGTTTCCGGTACGGCATGAGCCCGAATTTCGCGTCGATACCCACATCTTCTACGCGGTGACAGCCTGTCGCCAGCGCACCGCATCCGCCCGGGCGTTGCTCGAAGGCGTGCGCATTTCCGGGAGAAACGTTTGCGATGCGCGCAGCGCCGACCAAGTGGCCGCTCTCGCGCCGCGCATCGTCGGCGACAGCAAGTCTCGCTTCCGCCGGCCGAGCAATTCCCAGCCGGAACAACTCGAGAACTACGGGCGGCTCGGCGTCCCGCCAACCCGCATGAAATTCGGGAAGTGCGTCCGGCGAAACGAGGCGTGATCCGGAATTCTAGTGCGGAAGAAAAATTCAAGTCATTGGAATACAAGCAAAAATCGGAAAAAGTGGCGAAGATTGGCTGATCGTGGGACGTTTCTCCCGCCGGGACGGGGGACTGTGGATTTCGGAAAACGGATGCGCAGATGACAGGGAAAATGCCGAATATGCCGTCCGGCATCTGGATGGTGAAACGTGTCGGGAGGCTTCATCGCGCGGTGATGGCCGGGTGAAGAGCGAGAACGATTTCACGCCGAACGGTTGAGAATCCCTTGCGACTGCGGCCGCACCCGAATGCGCTTCCATGTCTTCACGCCTCCCACTGCATCTCGAAAGGCATCGCGAAGAGCTTGGGGGCGATTTTCTGAACGCGCTCGCCGTCATGGAGGATGATTCCGCAAACGAAGCGATCGCCGGTCGCTTTTTCAATGCGCTTGAGTCCGCAGCAGTCCTTCGGACTTACGGTAGCGCTTGATTCTACTTCAATCCCGACGATTTCCTCCGTCGAGCGTTCCAGGACCAGGTCAAATTCAACCTGACCCTTGTCGCGACAGTGACGTATCGTTGTTGTCTCGCCGGTAAGGGATACGGCCTTGGCAAGTTCCCCGTATACAAAACTCTCAAGAAGCGGACCCAGCCTTTGAGGGTCCCTTGCGATTTGCTTGGGTCCCACTCGCTTCAGCGCTGCGAGCATTCCAGAATCCAGGAATTGCAGCTTTGGCGCCTCGACAAGTCGCTTCAGTTCGTTGCGGCGCCAGGCGAGAATGCGGCGGACCAAGAACATATGCTCAAACAAGGCAAGCCATCGATCGACAGTTTTCCGTCAACACCGAAATGCGCTCCCCAATTCGATGCATTCGGCAACTGGCCGGAAGACTCGGCCGCAAGGTTGATCAGGCGAACGAATTCGTCGCGTTTGCCGACCGCGGCGATGTCGGCAACATCGCGTTCGGCAAACGCGCGGCCATGGGCGCGTAGCCAATCTTGTTGTCTGTCTAGAACGGTGCGGGAAACGGCTTCGGGAAAGCCGCCCGAAATGACGCGTTGGATCAAGGCATCCGTCGGTCCCGATATTGCGAGGCCGGGAAAATCGCGGTGAGAAAGCCCGTTCAAGGAAACACGGGAGACCTGTGCCGGCAATTTCCGCTTGCGAGAAAGGCAGGAGTTCAATCGTCTCAACTCGGCCCGCAAGTGAATCAGGAGAGTTCGAGCCTCTGAACAGATCGACGGAACCGGTGATCAGGTAGCGCCCGGGGCGCGGATATTCATCCACTCTTTTCTTGAGTTCCAGAATGAGGCTGGGCGCGCGCTGGATTTCGTCGATTACCGCGGTCTGCAGATCGCGCATGAAGGCTACGGGGTCGCTTTCCGCGAACCTCCTGAACTGTTCGTCGTCGAGCGTGATGAAAGGTCGGCCATCATTGTCTGCAATCCGGCGGGCGAGCGTCGTCTTGCCCGATTGGCGCGGTCAGACGATCGCTACAATGCGGATATCCGTGAGCGCCGCGCAAATTCGTTGCTCGGCGTGCCGTGCGATAAAGCTGCCTGCGCTGATCGTCGGATTCGGCATGGATACACGTCTGATCCGGATTCTTGTGTCGCCCAATTCGGAATGCGATTACGTCCGATTTGGAACTTGTGGTCGAGACAATCGTCTTTCTTGCGGCAGGAACAATTACTCTCGCGCGCACTCGAAGGTATCCTTGGCGCAAATGGATGGCCGAGCAGCGCCGGCCAAAACGAGACTTTGCGGATTCAGATCTTACACTCTTGCAAGACATCGCGGGCGCGATCATGAATGCCGGAGCAAGCGGCGCATACCGATGACAGCGCAAGCCGTATTCCCGTCAGATTTCCGCGGGAGCATAGAGGGGAGGCCGATCGGACAGGCGCTTCTTCCGTAACGGGAGAGCCTCTGGCCCAGTGGATGGCGGAGGCCGGAAATACACGGTGTCTTGTGAGGGAAGGGCGATGAAATTCTCGATGAAAGGGGCGATACGTTCTGCCGTGATCAACGCCATGCTCCTGCGGGAACGATGGCAGAGCGGAGTGGTATACAATCCGCTGTCGGCCGAGATGGCCCAGGACCCGTACCCCACTTATTCCGAGTTGCGCGCACGCGACCCGGTGCACCGCAGCCGGCTGACAAAATCCTGGATTTTCACGCGTCACGCGGACGCGGATGTCATATTGCGCGACTACCAGCGTTTCAGCAACGACCCGCGCAAGGGGGAACTGACGGGCCGGCAGCGCGCCGCCCTGCCGTCGCGAGACGATTTCACCATGCTGTTCCTGGATCCCCCGGACCACAAGCGATTGCGGTCTCTTGTCAACAAGGCGTTCACCCCGCGGGCGATCAGATCCCTGGAACCGCGCATCCGCAGTATTCTCAATGACTTGCTGGATGATATCGACGATCCATCGAATTTCGATCTCATGGAAACCTTAGCCCGCCCTTTGCCGGTGATTGTCATCGCCGAGATGCTGGGCGTGCCGCCGAAAGATCGGGCGCAATTCAAAGTCTGGTCAAACCTCCGGGCGCGCATGCTTGAGCCGACGATCAGCGCCGAAGAACGGGCGAACGGCGAGGTGGCCGCGAGAGAACTCGATGGGTATTTCCGCCCCATCATCGAAGCGCGGCTGGCGGATCCACGAGACGATATTTTGAGCGCTTTGGCGCATGCGGAAGAAGCAAGCGACAAACTTACCGAGCGCGAAATGCTGAACATGCTGCGGTTGCTTCTGGTCGCCGGTAACGAGACAACCACCAATCTGATCGGCAACGGCACACTTGCCCTGCTCCGTCATCCCGATCAACTCGAAAGGCTCAGGGAGGATCCGGGCTTGATTCCCACGGCGGTTGAAGAGTTGCTGCGCTTCGACTCACCCGTGCAAGCGGATTTTCGCCGTGCGCTGTCGGATTGCGAGGTGAACGGATTTCCTTTGCGGCAGCGACAGGGCGTAATGATCTTGCTTGGCGCGGCCAATCGAGATCCGGAAGTGTTCGAAGATCCGGACCGTCTCGATGTCGGCCGCAGCAGCGGAAGCCACTTGTCGTTCGGCCGCGGCATCCACCATTGTCTTGGCGCCCCCCTGGCGCGCCTTGAAGGCAGGGCCTTCCTGGAGATGCTGCTGGAGCGGTTTTCCTCGATACGCCTGCTCAACGGCAACCCGGCATTCCACAACAACATTGTGCTGCGCGGGCTCAAGGCCCTCCCGGTCGCGGCCCATCGTGAATAGTCTTGAATTCTTGCATGCTGCCGACTGGGTGTCACGTCGAAGGCTTGCGATTTCACGCGTGGACTTTGCGCCCCGGAAATCCTTCAGGATGGGGCCGTTCATTCGGGGGGTCACTCGGTTCGCTGCGCCGGCCCCGGAACTCCTGTGAAGCATCGACCGCGATGGCGACTCGCGGGAACCCAGGCGCCGCGCCATCAGCCGGTGCCAAATGGTTCCTCATGTCTGGGCAGGCCCTCAGCAAGCCTTGGCCAGTTTTCTACCGACCTACTCTTGCGGCTTCTTTCTTTGGAGCCTTGTGATCGACGCGCGAATCACGAGAGCCAGGAATGTGAGGAGGATCGAAATGGCCGAGAGAACGGGGGAAACCTCCTCCGTCACGTTTTCGTACATCTTGACGGGAAACGTGTGGTTCCCGAATCCCGCCAAGAACACAGCGTTGATCAGCTCGTCGAAAGACAACTGGAATGCGATCAGAGACGCGATCACCAGAGATGGCGCCAGCAGCGGCAACGTCACCTTGTGGAACGTGTAGACGCTGCAAGCGCCCATGATCCTGGCGGCGGCTTCAAGGTTGGCGTCGATGTCGCACAAGCCGGCCATGATGATCACGATGACAAACGGAGTGGTCAGCAGGGCGTGACCCATGATCAGCGGGGCGGTTGTCCCCTGGACATGCAAGATCGAAAGGTGATGTCAAACGACAACTATGATGGCCACCAGCGACAACTATCATGCCGCACATTTGCGGGGTGATTTGTCCGGCGTTTATCCCGGTTCCCGGTGGGTTGGCGTCTTGTCGCCGTGCGATCCTATTATTCGTGCATGACGTTCGCTGTGCCGGTTCCCTGAAGAGAGCCATGCGGGCGACCGTGCGCAATGCGTGCGTTTCTTCGCGGGGTCAGGATTCGGTGACGCCGATTGCCGGAGCGGTGCCCGGGTTTCGGCGTATGGCACCCTGCCTGCGGGGGTTGGCTTGCTCGCGGGCTGGCGGCCTGCTGCCTGGCCGGGTGGGTGGATGAGGCGTAGCCGGGTTCACGGAACTTGATGGCGCCACCGCTTGGCAGGTGCTTCGGATGGCCGCGATGTGGCGGCTTGCGGAGAGGCCGGCATGGCTGCCGGTCGGCAGCGGGGGCGGTGCCGGGTTGCCCCCGGTAGGGGGTTGAGCTGGTGCGGGCCCGGTTCTCGCGTACGCCGGAGGGCTGGGTCATTTCCAGCGGCGCGTTCGCGGCGTGATCACCCCGGACGCGATGCGCTCGACATGCGCGGGCGTCGGTTCGGGTGGAAGTGGGGGCTGCTGGTGGGGGCGCCGAGAAAAATTGTTAAGGGTATGAAGGAACACAATGGGTCCGAGGCAGACCTAGTGGAGCAGGGCGAAATATTCATTGTCCGACTTTTTGCGTAATTGTATCAGCAACTGGCTAGATTTGACACAGTTCATGCCGCGAGTTCATCGGATTCACGCCTGATTCGACCAGATCAACCGTATCCATCCGGCGCAGGCCGTCTGCTCCGATCACGAGAGCCTTGGAACGGTGAGCGATCGGGAAGTGGGCGCTTGCGAAGTGTCCACCTATTTCTTGGTGGACGCTTAGCTGATGTCGATTGCCGAGGAGAGGCCGGGCGCGGAGGGCGGTGGTCTGGTTCGCCGCCGTCGCCGTCGGTGGAGCGCGGTGCAGAAGCGTCAGATCATGGCGGAGACCTAGCGGATGACTTCAGCACCGAAAGCGAAGTGACGTGAGCCTACGAAGCCCCTCACCTGGGAAGTCCAAACATCGTTTCGAAAGCATGCCACCGTCCTGAAGAAGCTTGCCCAATGCGGGCGCCACATGTTGCTCGTCCTCTTCCAGTCCGTCCCTGCACTCAGTGAGCACACCGCCCTGGGCTTGGCTCGCTTGCACAAAGGCTCGTGGTGATGAACCATACTGCGCGTTAAGTAGTGCCTGTGCAAAAAGGTCACAAATCGTTTTATATCAATAGGTTGTGGCCGGTTTTGGGTTGCGAAGATTGGTCCCAGGCGTATAATTCCAAGGAAAATTCAGGCGAAATTGGTCGAATGGGCGGAATCTTCGCGATGGGTCGCTCGTTCCGGCAGAGCAGAGACGAGGGCGAGAGCATGAGGGCAATCCAGGAACCGTTTGTTCGGCTTGGCGAAATCGCCATCGAGGACATTGCGATTGACCCGGTCTGCCGGGATGACATCCCGGCGGTGTTGCGGGGCATCCAGCACCTGTACTGCGACGAAGCGTTGCGCCGGCAGGTTTTCGACCTGCTGGACGCGCATTTTCTTCCGGGCGTGGACCGGGGGCTTGGGCGCCCGGGCATGGATTTGTGGCGGATCTTCGTGCTGGCGACGCTGAAGCAGGGCATCCGGTGCGACTACGACCGTCTGCAGGATCTTGCCAATTGCCATGGGACGGTTCGGGAGATGCTCGGCCATTCGGGGCTTGACGACCATCGCCGGTACGAGCACCGGACGCTGGTGCGCAATGTCTCGCTGCTGACGCCGGAACTTCTGAACGAGATCAACGCACTGGTGGTGAAGGCGGGCCACGCGCTGTTCGGGCAGGAGCCGGAAGCGCAGCTGCGGGCGCGGGCCGATTCCTTTGTGGTGGAGACCGACGTGCACGATCCGACCGACGTCAACTTGCTGTGGTGTTGTATTTCACATTGAATCAGTGGCAGTTCTCGAATTCCGCCGTGCAACGGATAAAGAAGTTTCTCACATTGCGTGCGTGCTCTGGTCGTCGATGACGGCCCCTGAATGTCGGGCTGACAACTACTTGGAAAGAAAAGACTCGCATGCAGTGTCTCGAATAAATCCGTTTTTCCGGACGAATCGGCCCGGAGGAATGCGGCATAACCAGAACGAAATAAACAGAAATACAACAGTGTGGGACGCGATGCGGTGCCTGATCCGGGTTTCCGCGCAACTGGCTTCAGCCTTCGGGCTTGGCGGCTGGCGGCAGAGCCGGCGTCTGCGGCGGCAGGTGAAGCGGCGGTTCGACAAGATCCGCAATTCCCGGCGGCAGAGCCGGCATCCGGACCGCGTGCGCGCTTGCCTGTGGCTTTGCCGGTCGCTGGTGGCGCAGGCGGAACGGCTGCGGCGGGAACTCGAGGCGGCCGGGGCGGAGGCATGGGACATCGATGCCGTGCAAGGACTTATGGATCATGCGCTTCGCCAGATCGACCAGCGGCTGCTGCAGGGCGAAGCGATCCCGCATGAAGAGAAGGTGTTCTCCATCTTCGAGCCGCATACGCGCTGGTGCGCGAAGGGCGAGGCCGGGCGCATGGTCGAACTCGGGGTTCCGGTTTGCATCGTCGAGGACCCGCATCAATTGGTCCTGTACCACCGCATCTCGTGGGCGGAAGACGACGTGGATGCGGCGGTTGCGCTGCTGTCGGAGACCCTCGCCCTGTTTCCGTCGGTGCGGGGCTGCAGCTTCGACCGGGGCTTCCACGGCCCGTCCAACCGGGTGCGGCTGGACGCGCTGCTGGATTGCAACGCGCTGCCGGCGAAGGGCACGCTTTCGCAGAAAGCGCGGGAGCGCGAGGCGCGCCCCAAGTTTGCCGCAGCGCGGCGGCAGCATCCGGCGGTGAAATCCGCCATCCACAACCTGGAATGCCGCGGCCTGGACCGGGTCCGCGCGCACGGCAGGGATGGCTTCGCTCGAACGGTCGCTCTCGCAATCCTTGCCGCCAATCTGCACCGGATCGGCCTGGTGCTGCAGGGAGCCGAGCGGGACAAGATCCAGATTCAGCGACGCCAAGGCATCCGCCGCGCCGCCTGACTGCGGCCGGCCGAGCCAACGCCGTCGGCATGCGCCCCGGCCCTGGCCGGGGCCCGTCCTCATGGCGGAAGATCGCCGGCATCCTTGACATTCGCGCGTAACCCGCCCCCAACCGCTCATTCACGGCGCCAGGGGCCGAATTCCGCGCCGGGCGCCTGGGCCGGAAACGTCGCACCGGGTTCAAAACCCGGTATTTTGGCACAGACACTAGATAAGCTGGAGGGCTCCGGAAATGAGGCCAGATATGAAGATTGCAGACAGCATGCTCGAATTGATCGGCGACATTCCCCTGGTGCGACTCAATCGCATTGGCAAGGAAACCGGCGCCGAAATCCTGGTCAAGCCCGAGTTCCTCAATCCCAGTGGAAGCATCAAGGATCGCATCGCGAAAATCATGATCGAGGATGCCGAAGAAAAGGGATTCCTCAAGAAGGGCAGCAAGATCGTCGAGGCCACCACCGGCAACACGGGCACTGCGCTGGCGTTCGTTTCGGCGGTCAAGGGATACGATTTCGTTTCTTACGTGCCGGACAGGGTCGCCAACAAGTCCCGTTTGGCGATTATGCTGGCCTTTGGATGCAAATACGAGGCAGTGGACTCCGGCAAGCAGCACGAGGACACAAGCGAACATGGTGGATTTGTGGAGCCGGCCGGGCGCCAGATCTGCTTGGAATTGGAGCGCGTCCAGCAAGACGTCTGGTGGGCCAGGCAGTTCTCCAGCGCACAGAATACCGGCGCCCACAGGGATTGGACGGCGAAGGAAATCCTCGAGATGACGGATGGCCGCCTGGATGGGTTCGTGGCCGCGGTGGGCACGGGCGGCACGATCCTGGGCGCAGCGCAGGCCCTCAGGCAGCATGATCCGAAGATCGCCATTTGGGGCGTCGAACCCGCCAGCCGGCCGATGATGACGAGTCCGGACACCTATCCCATAATTCCCGGCGTCACGGACGGAATTCACCTGGAGATTTTTGAGAGCGGACTCGTCGACAAGTACATCACCGTGAGCGACGCCGAAGCCATCGCCATGGCTCGTCAGCTGGCGGAGGAAGAAGGGATCTTCTGCGGCATGTCGTCGGGCGCGATCGTCATCGGCTGTCTCCGTCTTGCCGAGGAGCTTGGGGCCGACAAGCGTGTGGTGACAGTGTTGCCCGACAGCCGGGACCGGTATCTGGAAGTCGAGGTCTTTACGACGTGACGGGAGCGAGGATGCGCGGCGGCATGACCCGCCGGCAAGCAGCAGATGCGCTCGCCGCCTTGGCCGGGAGTTTCCGCGGATTGGAGCCGCGAGGTGTAGAGGGCGGGTGCGCGGGAGGTCACGCGATGTTCGTCCGTCCGCGGAGCGTCTGGAATTTTGCGCGATGATGCAAGACCCGGAATCGGCTGCGACCGCCGGACCCAGCGAGTCCAAGGTCTGGCTCGAGAACGCAACCAAGAACTACGGTTCCGTGGTGGCGGTGGCCGAAATTGATCTCGATGTAATTCGCGGAGAGTTTCTAACTCTGTGGGGCCGGGTGGCTCCGGCAAAACCACGCTTCTCAACCTGGTCGCCGGGAAGGTGGGGCCAACGTCGGGCCGGATATGACTTGATGGCCGCGACAGCACCAGGCTGCAACCGAATAAGCGCGGACCGGGCATGATGTTCCAGAATTTTGCGCTGATGCCGCACATGACGGTGTTCGACAACATCGCCTTTCCGCTCCGGGTGCGCAAATTCTCGAAGGATGAGATCAGGCGCAAGTTCGCGGAAGTGCTGGACATGGTGCGGCTCCCCGATATCGGCCGGCGCAAGCCCAGCAAACTCTCCGGCGGATAGCAGCAGTGCGTCTCGATCGCCCGCTGCCTCGTTTACAACCCGTCGATCATTCTCATGGGCGAGCCTCTTGGCGCGCTCGACAAGAAACTGCGCGAGGAGATGCACCTCAAGTTCAAGCGGCTGCACACCACGCTCGGGGTCACCGCGCTCCATGTCACCTACGATCAGGAAAAAGCCCTGACCATGTCGGATCGCATCGTGCTCTTGATAGCGGGCAGAATCGAGCAGATGGGCGCGCCGGACGAGCTCTATTTTCAACCTCGGTCCTCGTTCGCGGCGGAATTCCTTGGTGATTCGATCATTCTGGCCGGCAATGTGCGCGAAAGGGGCCCGACGGTTTCGGTCGAGACGGATGCGGGTCACAAGATTTCCTGCCAGTCAACGATCGTCGTTGCGGAGGGCGAAGCGGTCAAGGTAATGGTGCGGCCGGAAGACGTGACCATGCTGGCGGAAGGGGAAACCAGTAAACTGGCCAACCAGTTGCCGGCGCAGGCGACGGACACCATCTCCTTTGGCAGTGTGATCAAGTGCTACGCGCGCCTCGCCGACGGCGCCACCATGGTCGTGCAGCAACTGACCAAGTCGGGGCGGCATTGCCGCCCGGGGGCACGCAGGTGACATTGGCCTGGGCCGCCGAGGATACCCTGATAATGCCGCTTCCGGGCACCGTTTTGGGGGAATGATCCGGCAACGACCCCTGCATGATTCATCCATCGAAAATGCGGGGCGCCAGCCGATTTTCCCTCCCGGTTTATCGAGGCGGTATCGAACCTTGCGGCGGCGGTTGTGATTCCGCCGTTGGTGCCGCCCGCGTGAGCCGCGGGACGCCTTGTCCCGAATCGGCTCGGAACGTCACCCCCACCCGGCTCCTCCTGAACGGGACGATCTGCAGTCGGATTCTCAAGTGCTGCGCGGACGATGCCTCTCCGGCCGGCCGGCATGGAAACCGATGCGCAGAACTCTCCAACCGCGCGTGGCGAACGAGCCATCTGGAGATCCAAATCAGAGAACGCGTTCGGAGAAGCACTTCTCATCTCGGTTCAGCAATCCCGTTGCATCGAGGCTCACTGATTCCGGGCAGATCCCACTCACTCGTGGCAAACGATCGATCCCGCTTTTCCCGATTGAGGAACGGGCCCGGTCCGAGGTCCAGGCCGAAATGGCGCACGCATGCGCCAGCGTCTTTCCGGAGACGAGTTGAGAGTCCGGAATGAACGACAATGGAAGGAACGGACTATCAAGAGATCCCGGCGCAGCGTCGACGGGATTCATGTTGCAGAAGTCCCGGCTTCCTCCGGGCTTCGTCGGAGACGGAAGAACGCTTGCGCCATGCGTCTGGCGGAGGGACCGTCGGCAATCTCACGATCCCGTCAAGGCATCCCGCTGTTCGAGCCAAATCTGCTTGGGAAACGCAGAATAGCCGACAACCCGGTGGCGAACATCGAATTTTGGCTCAATTTCCGGCATCGGCGCCAGATCCCAGAGCCATTCCCGACCTCCTTCGGGCAGTTCGACACCCCAAAGAGATCTCTCCCGGCAGACGACGTTTTCACCATCGGAATACTGGCGTTCCAGATCCGACATCAGGCAGACATTGCCTGCAAACGACGCCAGCCAATCCAGATGGTTGATCACCAGCCTTCGGGAAAAGGCCTTGGTCTCCTCGGGCGTAAGCTTCCTGTTCCGGTGGGTTGCATAATTGACCGGCGCCAAAGGAAGTTGGGACAGGACATTTGCCGAGACGACCAGATCGAACCCGTCTTCGAGAAAGAACTCCGGCGTGCGCTCCGGTACGTCCAGCCCCCGCCCGCGGCGCGCCATGGCGTGCACCATTTTGACGATCCCGGTGATATCGAGGCGATGGAGATGCACATTGGAATAGCGCCTCACCGCCTGGCGAACCCTCCAGAAATGCAGGATGTCCACGAGCGTGACTTCGCGGAAACGCCAGCTCAGTTCGGCGAGCGGAATATCGAAGAGCAGTCCGGATCCAAGGATCAGCGCTTTCCCGTTTTGGACGCTTCGGTCCGCGGCTTCGAGAATTAGCGACCGGCTCCGCACCAGGTGCGGTTGCCAGGCGGATCGGCAGCGCCGCTGTCGGGCGCCGAGTTCCTTGAGCCCCCTGGCGTATCCCATGACCATCAGGTGATGGGGGAACGGGGTCACCCAGTACCTGATGCCGTCCCAGAGCAAACCGGATACCATATTCAAGACCTTTGCCGCCTGCAGTTGTCCCCGGGACCGGCGCCGATAATTTCAGGGCGCGAGGCGACCTGTCAATGAATGCTCCTTGCCGCCGGTTCGGTTGAAAGCATGATCGGGGCCAGGGGCCGGTCGGGTTTCGCCACAGCGCCGCCGGACATTTCAGGCACGAGGCCCACGCGCCAACGAGGAGCTTGGAGGTCGAAGCTGGCATGATCCAACGGAACCAGGAATATGCGATGGCCGCCATTCCGTTCGGCCGACGGCTCGATGCGCAATTCGGTCGCTGGGCCATCGAGAACTTCGCAGCGGGTCGACGCGGTGTGTCGAAAACCAGGGAAACCGCGCGTCTTTTCCGGGAGTAGGGGGAGTTGCTGCGGCGACGATCTCCCGATCCGTCATTTGCGCAATTGGAATGGGGCGGTAATAGTTCAATTGTCGGAATTCATGCGAGCCCATCAACACGCTGGCCGCTCCCCTTCGTATTGAGGGGCCGCAACCTGAGGACGTAGGCAATCCATGGCGCCACGCGGGAAAGACAGACAGGACGTCGCCAGGCGCCAATGGAAGGGAGCCGTTCAATCCGCCGACGAGAGTCTCAACGATTTCGCGTACCGGACGATCAAGGAAGATATAATCTCCTGCTCGTTGAACCCCGGGGAGAACATTTCCGAGTCAACGCTTCGCGCCCGCTATGGTTTCAGCAAGGCGCCCATTCGAAGCGCACTCATGCGGTTGCGGCAGGAAGGCCTGGTGGTTTCGCGAGGCCGCCTGGGGAACAAGGTATCTCAAATCACATTTCGCGATGTTCAGGAAATCTTTCAGCTCCGCCTCGTTCTCGAAGTTGTCGCAATTCGGCTCGCTGCCGGGAAAGTTGACGGTCAGCGTATCCAGGAACTGAACCAAGCCGTGCTGTCGGGGTACTCGATCGGAGACAAGACCGGCGAATCCGCCTACCTGCGCGCGAACCGCGAATTTCACCGCTATATCGCGGAGGCGTCCGGCAACCAGCGCCTCGCCGCCTTGGTCATCCACCTGATGGAACAGCACGAGCGAATCGTACATCTCGGCCTTGCCTTGCAGCATCGGGAACATGAGTTCCTCCATTTCCATGACGACCTGGTCGCCGCATTGATCGAAGGCGACGAAAAGCGTGCAGCCGAGTTGACGGAACAGTCCCTGCGGGGCGGTCAGAAGAAAGTGCTGGAAGTGTTGCTATCCTCGGCTGAAGACATCTCGGGACGGGAAGCTGCGGTCAGCCTGGACTGAGCTTTCCGTTTCGGTGGCGGGTCCGGCCCCCGGGGCTTTTCGGGCATTCAGCAGAGTAGGTTGGCACTCCGCAGAAATCCTTTCCGGAAAACGCCGTTTGCCCGATCCTGTCGAGGGCGTACAAGTTCCAAAGTCAGACAAGTGTCATCGGCAGGCAGCATCGCATCTCTGGATGGGTGATGGTCGCTTGGCGGGAAAGGGGTATTGAGATTCTTGATCCAGTCGCGTCTCAAACCGGACAATCCGGACCATTCCTCGCAGATTGTCCTTGACACTCCGACTGGCACCGATACTCTCAAAAATGTTAGTTGACCTGTCAAAAAGACATTTCTCTTTTTGGCTCATGAGATCGGGTGATCCGCACTATGAACAGGTGGTTGCTTGTCGCGGCGGCACTCATTGCCCTGGGAACGTCAGGCGCGCACGCCAATCCGGATGTCTGGGTCGAAGCCGGCATGACCTACCGGTTCGAAGACCACAAGATCTCCTCCATTACCTTCGAATGGCGGTTTGACCCATTCTTCAGTTCCCGCACGATTGGGGCCTACGACGCAGATCGAAGCGGATCGCTGGAACCAGCGGAAGTAGCGCGTCTTCGCGAGGAGGCATTCGACCCGCTCGAGAAGTTTGGCTATTACGTGCACGTCTGGGTAGCCGGGAAGCGGCTGGAGAACCCGGATATCACGGAATTCGGCGCCCGCATCGACGGCGGCCTGCTGGTCTATCGATTCACGGTCGGACTGGAGCCGCCGGCAGACCCGGCCGCCGGCGACCTTGTCGCCAGCCTGTACGACAAGTCGATCTATGTCGATTTCCGCTTCATGGAAAAGGAATTCCTGCTCGTCAGCGGGACGATGCGTCCGGGCTGCAAGTTCAGTGTTTCACGCGGTAGCGGAGAACTGTCCGGACATCGACAACCCGTCACACTCAAGTGTGGAGAATCATCATGACGTTTATTCGCAGGGCCTGCAGCTTGCGGTCATTCCGCACCGAGTTTTTCGTTGCCCTCACTATTCTTCTCGTAGCGGTTCTGATGGCGCCTGCAGCCGATACGCAGACCGATTCAACTGTCACCGCACCCACGGTTGAGATCGTGGACGACCGGGAGTTGAGCACTTTTGCGCGTTTCACGGAGTACCTGATCGAGTTTCAGCGGCGAGCCAACGCCGAAGTCGCCAAGCACATGAATGCCATTGAAAGCGGCGAAGACCTGAGTGCTTTCTTTCTCGGTCTGGCGATCGCATTCGCCTACGGCGTCATTCACGCTTTTGGCCCCGGCCACGGCAAGTTCATCATCATTTCCTACTTTATGGGACGGGAGGTTCGCATTGCCCGCGGCATGATCATGGCGGTCCAGGTCGCCGTCGTTCACGTGATTTCCGCCATCGTCATCGTGTGGCTCGCCGATATTGTGCTGAAGGCAGGTTTTGGAATCGGCCTTTCCGAAGTTCCCGGGGTGCGGGCGGGAAGTTTCCTGATCATCGCCTGTATCGGCATCTACATGCTTTTCCAGGCGTTTCGCGCCTCATTCGGCTTTTCCGCTGGTGCCGGCCACGGCCACGGGCACAGCCATGGGCATGAGCACGATCACGGGCACGACCACAGCCACGGGCACGACCACAGCCACAGCCATGGGCATGAGCATAGTCACGGCCACGGGCACAGCCACGGTCTGGAGGGGGGCGTCCTGGCCTTCGCGGCGGGTGTGGTGCCTTGTCCCGGGGCCGTCCTTATCATGCTGTATGCAATCGCCAACGACATGATCTATCCAGGCTTCATACTCGTTGCCGCCATGTCGATCGGTATCGGGTTTACCATCTGTTCTCTTGGCGTCGGCGCCATTGTGGCGCGCCGTACCGCCTTGCAACTCATGGAAAGCAACGTCGGTAGCGGTGGAGCCAACGTCCTGCGCCACACGTTCAACTATGCCGGCGCTACCATCGTGATGTTAATCGGCCTGGTTTCCTTCGTGGCGTTCCTTGACGTGCCGTTGGCGTGAGCGGAATCCCGAGTTCCGAATTTGAATGTCCGGCATGAGGAAATGCCTGGGAAAAGGCCTTCCCGGAGGGCGGTGGACCTCTTATGCGTTCGAGGCGGTCCATTTGAACCTCCTCGGGGACGGCGTCCGAAATTCATGCGGGTCGCACGGCGGTAATTAGCGCGCGAACGCGAACTCCGGCAGAGGCCTTTCGCGCAAAGTCGACAACCCGCATGCGCCTCAGGCGAGCCGCCGGGTTGTCACATGAACCGGGGTTCGTTCATACTGGTTCCCGCACACTGGGGTCATCGCCTCAATTCAAGGGCGGGGGCTTTCCGGAACAAAAGATTTGAGTGGATGGAAAAGGTTGATTAAGTGAGCAACAATTCCCCCGTTACCGCGAACTGGCAATTCTGGATCGATCGCGGCGGTACGTTTACCGACATTGTGGCCTCGGCGCCCGATGGCCAGCTCATCACCCACAAGTTGCTTTCGGAAGATCCCGATCGTTACGAGGATGCGGCGCTGCAGGGCATGCGTGACCTGCTCGGTCTGAATGGAGAAGGGAGATTTCCTGCCTCCGCCATCAATGCG
Source organism: Rhodobacterales bacterium (assembly GCA_965219495.1). Taxonomy (GTDB): domain Bacteria; phylum Pseudomonadota; class Alphaproteobacteria; order Rhodobacterales; family CAZPXZ01; genus CAZPXZ01. Next base: position 2,263,639 of record OZ244777.1, on the reverse strand, counting down.
GTCAAGATGGGCACCACCGTCGCCACCAATGCGCTTCTTGAGCGCAAAGGCGATCGCACCGCGCTCTTCATCACCAAGGGTTTCAAGGACGCGCTGCGTATCGGCTATCAGAATCGGCCGCACCTCTTCGCCCGCCAGATCCTTCTTCCCGATCTCCTGTATGAGAGGGTCATCGAGGTTGAAGAGCGTTACTCCGCCGAAGGCGAAGAACTCGTTCCCGTCGATCTCGAGGCGGCGCGGTCCGCCCTGGAAGCGGCATTCCATGACGGCATAGCCTCCGTGGCCATCGTGTTTGTCCACGGCTATCGGTATCACGGCCATGAAGACGCGGTTGCCGCGCTCGCCCGGGATATCGGCTTCACGCAGGTTTCGGTTTCCCACGAGGTCAGCCCGCTCATGAAGCTTGTCGGGCGCGGCGACACGACAGTGGTCGACGCTTACGTTTCGCCGATTCTGCGCCGCTACGTGGATCGCATCGCGTCCGACCTCGCTGGCGTGCGCCTGATGTTCATGCAGTCCAACGGCGGACTCGCGGACGCGAACTATTTTCAGGGCAAGGACAGCATCCTGTCGGGGCCGGCCGGCGGCGTGGTGGGCGCCGTGCGCACCGCGGACCTGGCGGGGTTCGACAAGATCATCAGTTTCGACATGGGCGGAACTTCGACCGACGTGGCCCATTTCAGGGGCGAATACGAACGCTCCTTCGAGACACTGGTCGCCGGAGTGCGCATGCGGGCGCCGATGCTGCAGATTCACACCGTGGCCGCGGGCGGCGGCTCGATCCTGCATTTCGACGGAGCCCGCTACCGGGTGGGACCCGATTCCGCGGGAGCCGACCCTGGACCCGCCAGCTACCGCCGCGGCGGACCGTTGACGGTGACGGACGCCAACCTGATGGTCGGAAAGATCCAGCCCCGGTTCTTTCCCAAGCTCTTCGGTCCGAATGGCGACGAAGCGTTGGACGCGGGAGTCGTCCATGAAAAGTTCGAACGGTTGGCGGCGGAAATCACTGCCGCGACGGGAAACGCGCGCACGCCAGTACAGGTGGCCGACGGATTTCTCAAGATCGCGGTCGACAACATGGCCAACGCCATCAAGCAGATCTCGATCCAGCGTGGCCACGACGTGACCGAATATACGCTCAATTGCTTCGGCGGAGCGGGCGGCCAGCACGCTTGCCTGGTTGCCGATGCGCTGGGCATGACGCGTGTGTTCATCCATCCCTTCGCCGGCGTGCTGTCGGCTTACGGAATGGGACTCGCCGACCTCAGGGTCCTGCGCGAGCGCGCGGTCGAGGCGATTTTGACGGACGAACTGATCGACGAGTTGGGCGAAATCCTGCAGGTGATGCAGGTTGACGGAACCGAGCGGATCATCCGGCAAGGGGCGGAAGAATCACGCATAACGGCGCACAAGAAAGTGCATCTGCGCTACGAGGGCACCGATTCACCGCTGATGCTGGATTATGCGGACCGGGCCAGCATCGTCGCCGCGTTCGAGGAGGCCCACCAACTGCAATATGGCTTTATTGCGCCGGAGAAGAGGCACATGGTGGAGGCGGTGACGGTCGAGGTCGTTGGCGGCGCGCCCGAGGTGTCGGACCCGCAACTCGAAATCGTCTCGGAACCCGGTGTCGCCAAGAGCCTCTCTGAGGTGGAGACCTACATGGAAGGCGCTACCCGTCCCACGCAGGTTTACGACCGGGAGGGCTTGCAGCCGGGCGCCGGGGTCGACGGACCTGCCGTGATCATCGAAGCAAACGCGACCACGGTCGTCGAACCCGGCTGGATGGCGGAGATCACCGTCCGCGATCACATGATACTGACGCGGGTGGTACCGCGACCCGGCCAGGCCGCTGTCGGCACCGAGTCGGACCCGGTGATGCTCGAAGTGTTCAACAATCTGTTCATGTCGGTGGCGGAACAGACCGGGGTGGTGCTGCGAAACACGGCCTATTCCGTGAACCTGAAGGAGCGGCTCGATTTCTCTTGCGCCGTATTCGACCCGGACGGCGACCTGGTTGCCAACGCGCCGCATATCCCGGTGCATCTCGGATCCATGAGCGACAGCGTCAAGACGGTCGCCGAACAGCGCCGCGGGACGATCCGGCCCGGCGACGTGTTCATGCTCAACACGCCGTACAACGGGGGCACCCATCTACCCGATATCACCGTAATCACGCCGGTGTTCGATCACGCCGGCGAAGACATCCTCTTCTATGTGGCCTCGCGCGGACATCACGCGGAAGTCGGTGGGATCACCCCCGGCTCCGTTCCGCCCAACAGCAGGCATATCGACGAGGAAGGCGTGCTGATCGACAACTTCCAACTCGTTGCCGACAACCGGCTCATGGAAGCGGAAACGGAAACGCTGTTCACCACCGCGCCTTATCCGACCCGGAACTTTCATCACAATCTGGCCGATCTCAAGGCTCAAATCGCGGCAAACGAAAAGGGCGTGCAAGAACTGCGCAAGATGGTTGAGCATTTCGGACTGGAGGTGGTGCACGCGTACATGAAGCACGTCCAGGACAATGCCGAAGAATCGGTACGCCGTGTCCTCGATGTGCTTTCCGATGGCAGCTTCTGTTACGAGATGGATTCGGGCGCGAAGATCTGCGTGTCCATCAGGGTCGACCGGGAGGTCCGCGAAGCCGTCGTCGATTTCACCGGAACCGCGCCCCAGTTGGACAGCAATTTCAATGCGCCATCGGCCGTCTGCATGGCGGCGGTCCTGTACGTATTCCGGCTCATGGTGGACGACGACATCCCGTTGAACAGCGGTTGCCTGAAGCCGCTCAAGGTGATCATCCCGCAGGACTGCATGTTGAACCCGTCCTATCCGGCAGCAGTGGTCGCGGGGAATGTGGAGACCTCCCAGGCGATTACCGACACGTTGTTGGGCGCGCTTGGACTGATGGGAGCCTGCCAGGGCACGATGAACAATTTCACCTTCGGCAACAATTCGGGATACCAGAATTACGAGACGATTTGCGGCGGCGCCGGGGCCGGACCGAACTTCGATGGCACCAGCGCCGTGCATACCCACATGACCAACACGCGGGCGACGGATCCGGAAATCCTCGAATGGCGCTTTCCGGTCGTTCTCGAGTCGTTCTCGATCCGGCACGGTTCCGGCGGAGCGGGGCAGCACCGTGGCGGCAACGGAATCATCCGGCGGGTTCGTTTCCGGGAAGCCATGACGGCGGCTATCGTTTCAGGTCACCGAAGGGTTCCGCCCTACGGCATGGCGGGCGGCAAGCCGGGCCGAATCGGAAGAAACTACGTCGAGCGCGCGAACGGAAACATCGAAGATCTTTCCGGCACGGACATGGCCGACATGAACCCGAACGACGTGTTCGTGATCGAGACTCCAGGGGGCGGCGGTTATGGCGCGCCTCAGTAGAGGGGTTTCGAGGAGAGTGCGCCCGTCTCGCCCCGGTTCTCGCTAATCGTGCCGTCCAACACAGTCGGAATCACATTCCGGAAAATGCGGCCGGGAACGGGGATCTCGAACCGGACGCCTGAAGCGCGATGAAGCCAGCGCCATTCGAATACATCCGGGCCGCCACCACGGAAGAGGCGCTGGCGGCCCTCGCGGAACATGGGGACGAGGCGCGGCCCCTCGCGGGCGGACAGAGTCTCGTGCCGATGATGAACCTCCGCCTGGCTCGCCCGTCTGTGCTGGTCGACATCAACGGGCTCGATGCCAACGGTATCGGCATCGAAACCGAGCGGATTTCAATCGGCGCGCTGGTGCGGCAGGCCGAACTCCTGCGTCATGGGCAACTCGCGAAGCGGGCACCGGTGGTTGCAGAAGTCGTGCGCTGCATCGCGCACCCGACCATACGCGAACGCGGCACGATAGGGGGGAGCCTCGCCCATGCGGACCCGACCGCGGAACTGGCCGTCCTCGCGATGCTCCTGGACGGCGAGATCGAGGTCCGCTCGCTAACCAGTGCGCGTCGGATTTCGGCGACAGATTTTTTCCAAGGCGCATTTGTCACTCGTCTCGAATCCGGGGAACTCATCGTCGCGGTTCACCTGCGGGTCCCGTCGCATCCCTGGGGCGCCTGCTTCCGGGAGGCGGCCGAGCGCGAGGGCGATTTCGCGCTGGCCGCGGCCGGGGCGCGCGTCGAGCTTTCAGACGGCTTGATCGGTGATGCCGCCATTGTGCTCTCGGGTGCGCACTCGACGCCCGTTCGCGCCTCCGCCGCAGAGTCGCTCTTGGCAGGCAAACGTCCGGGCGCCGAACTCAGCCGCGTTGCGGCTCGCGCGGCCCTGGAGGGGATCGACGCCTACGGCGACATCCGCGGGAGCGCCAGGTATCGGCGGCATCTCCTTTCGGTGCTCGTCGAGGACGCAATTCAGGAGGCCGGCGTGCGAGCGGGCGCCACACCATGACGGAGGTGACACTCACTGTGAACGGCGCCAAGCGCGTGGTGGAAGTCGAGCCGCGTCGGCTTCTCTGCGATGTCCTGCGCCAGGGTCTCGGTTGCTACGGCGTGCATTTCGGTTGCTCGCATGGCGCGTGCGGTTGCTGCACGGTGCACGTGAACGGAAGACCCGCGCTTTCCTGCCTACTGTTCGCGGTGCAATGCGAAGGCGCGGAAATCACCACTGTGGAAGGACTTGCGGGGAAGGGGGAATACCATCCCCTGCAGAGCGCCTTTATCGAGGAACACGCACTGCAGTGCGGCTACTGCACCCCTGGCTACATCATGGCGCTCACCGGATTCGTCGAGAACGCGCTGGAGCCGAACGATTCCGAGATACGCCGGGCCATGGCGGGAAACATTTGCCGTTGCACGGGCTACCAGACCATCGTCAATGCAGTGCGCCGCGCCATCGGCGACCGGGAAGGCAACAGGAACCGAGATGGCTGAGACCCCTTCGCGCGCCCGGCACGTCGGCGCCCGCATTACGCGCCGGGAAGATCCCCGCATGGTGACCGGCCAGGCGCGCTATCTCGAAGATATTACGCCGCCGGGCGTCCTGCATTTGAGGCTCGTGCGCTCCGAACTGGCGCACGCGGAAATCACGGCGATCGATTCTTCCGCCTTGTCGGACGAGTACCCCGGCGCATATCTCTTTACCGGCGACGACGTTGACGGTCTCGGCGTGCGCGCCGCGCAGGACGTCCCGGAAGCGCAGGCCTCCAGTCAACCGTTGCTGGCTCAAGGAAGAGTCCGGTTCGTTGGGGAACCCGTGGCCGCGGTGCTCACGTCCGACCCTTACGGGTCCGAAGATGCTGCCGAGTTGGTGTTCGTTGATTACGAACCGCTTCCGGTGCTCGCGGACGTGGACGGTGCGCTCGCGGAAGGCGCGCCACGCATGCACCCGGGCTGGCGCAACAACCTTTTTGTCGAGCGGCAGATGAAAGGCGGCGACCTCGGCGCGGCGCGCCGGGCCGCATCGCGCGTCATCACCCGCACCTATACGACCCACCGACAAGCAGGCGTGCCGATGGAATGCCGCGGCGTCATCGCCGAACTCGACAGCACCGGGCGGTGGCTCACGGTTCACTCCTCGACGCAGATTCCACACCTTCTTCGCACCTACCTTGCGGAAGAACTCGGTTGGCCCGAGTCACGCATCCGCGTTCGAGCGCCGGAGGTCGGCGGCGGCTTCGGAGTCAAGGGCCACGTGTTCGTCGAGGAGGTGCTGGTTGCCTGGCTCGCGATCAAGATCGGGCAACCCGTGAAATGGATCGAGGATCGCCGTGAGCACTTGATTGCGAGCATCCACGCGCGCGATCACCGCCACATGCTCGAAGCGTATGTCGATACGGAGGGACGGCTCCTCGGGCTCAAGGCGGATATCACGGTGGATGCCGGCGCATACTCGGTCTGGCCGTTCACGGCTTCGAGCGACCCCGGCATGGTGGCGAAGGTCTTGCCCGGTCCCTATGATTTTCAGGCCTACGAGGCGACCTTCCGGGCGGTGGCCACCAATAAATGCCCCGTCGGCACCTATCGCGGCGTCGGACGTCCGTCGGCGGTGTTCTCCCAGGAACGGTTGATGGATGAGATCGCCCTCGAGCTGGGACTGGACCCAATCGAAATCCGCCGGCGCAACGTGATTCGGCAGTTCCCCTACAAGAACGCGCTCGGGATTACCTATGATCAAGGGTCCTATGCAGAATCGCTCGACAAGGTAGCGGAGTTGCTGGCGCCCGAACGGGAGGCGGCAGCTGCAAACGGCCACTCGAATTGGCGCACAGGGGTCGGCCTCGCCCTCTTTCTTGAGCAAAGCGGCCACGGCACGCCCGATTTTGCGCGGCGGCGCGTGCCGATCGAGACCGGCTACGAAGCGGCAAGGGTGGAGATGGCGCCCGATGGAGGCGTGTTGGTCTTTACGGGTCTTCAATGCCATGGGCAAGGCCACGAGACGACGTTCGCGCAGATCGCTGCCGATGTGCTTGGCATCGCTCCGGATCAGGTGGACGTCATTCACGGCGATACCTTGACGGCGCCTTATTCCGTCGGGACCTGGGGAAGCCGCGGCGCTGTGCTCGGCGGTGGCAGCGTGCGCGCGGCGGCGGTGCAGATACGCGAGAAGTTGCGAGCGATTGCGGCCCAGCATCTGCAGGCCGAACCGGATCAGATCGAGCTCGTCGGGGGGGAGGCGCGGCGCCGCGATCAACAGGGCGTTGCGATCCCGATTCCTCGTCTCGCCCGCTGGGCGAACCGCAACGTGGAGAACCTGCCAAGCGGAATGTTCCCGGGCCTTGCCGGCATCTCGTTTCTCGACGGGCCGCCGGACGGCACCTACTCGAACGCTTGCCACGGCGCGGTGGTCGAGATCGATATGCGCATGGGACGCGTGCACTTGAAGCGCTTCATCGTGGTCGAAGACTGCGGCACCGTGATCAATCCGACCATTGTCGAAGGCCAGGTACGCGGCGGTGTGACACAGGGGATCGGCTCGGCGCTACTTGAGCATTTCGTATATGACGACGAAGGACAACCACTCACCACGAATTTTGCCGACTATCTGATGCCGGGCGCCACCGATATTCCCGACATCGAAATCCATCACTTGGCAACGCCTTCTCCGCTGACTCCTCTGGGCATGAAGGGCATGGGAGAAGGGGGCGCCATCGGACCGGCGGCAGCGATCGGCAATGCGATTGCCGATGCGCTCGGAACCCCGGCGAACGCTACGCCGTTCTCGATGCACCAAGTGTGGAAGCTGATCGCCGACAGGCCACCGGATCGCCCTTCGGTTCCGTCCAAATGCCCTGATGGCGCATAGCATGCGCCGTCTTGCATCTGGCCCGAGAGGCGCATGAGCAGCAGCATTCGCCGCAATGATCGACAAGGTGTGGCGCGAGGATTTTCTCACGGAGGCCTGGAAGCAGGTTCGCCGCAATGGCGGGGCTGCCGGGGTCGATGGGGAGAGCGTCGCGGACATCGAATCCTGCGGCGTGGATCGTTGGCTTGGGGAACTGGCGCGGGATCTGCGGGAGAGGACCTATGCACCGAACCCGGTGCGGCAAGTCCTGATCCCGAAGAAACAGCCCGGCAAGTACCGGCCACTGGGCATTCCCTGCCTTCGGGACCGGGTGGCGCAGACGTCGGCCATGCTTGTGCTTGAGCCGATATTCGAAGCCGACCTGCAACCTGAGCAGTACGCCTACCGGCCGGAACGGAGCGCGAACGATGCGGTAAACCGCGTGCATGGCCTCCTGAACATGGGGCGCAATGAGGTGGTCGATTGCGACCTGTCCAACTACTTCGGCGACATACCGCATGCCGAGTTGATGAAGAGCGTTGCGCGTCGCGTCAGTGACGGGCGGATGCTTGCACTCATCAAGGCATGGCTGGAAATGCCTGTCGAAGAGGACGACGGCCAGGGCGGCAAATGCCGAACGAACCGTGCGCGCAGGGAACGGACAGGAACCCCGCAGGGGTCTCCGATCTCGCCGCTGCTCAGCAACCTCTACATGCGGCGCTTCATCCTGGGCTGGAAAGTGCGGGGCCATGCCCGGCACTTCTGTGCGGAGATCGTGAACTACGCGGACGACTTCTGTGTGCTCGGCAAGGCCCCGGCGGCGGATATGCTGGCGGCGGTCAAGCGGCTCATGGAAACTCTGAAGCTGCCGGTCAATGAGCGGAAAACCCGGTGCCTGCGGCGCCCGGAAGAACCATTGGAATTTCTGGGATATCGCGTCGGACGCCACTACCGCCCGAGCGGGAAAGGGGCCTATATCGGCACCCGCCCGAGCAAGGCGAGCGTCCAGAGCCTCTGCCACAAGATCAGCGTGTTGACGAGACCGCAGGATGGGCACTTGCCAGTCGAGGAGATCGTGCGCCGAATCAACCGGGCGATGTCCGGATGGGCGAACTATTTCCATCTTGGGCAAGTCAGCCCGGCCTACAACGCGGTCGACCAGCACGCGGAGATGCGGCTGCGCCAGTGGCTCTGCCGGAAACACAAGGTGAGGAGCGGGAAGCACGTGCGCTTTCCGGGCATGAGGCTATGGAATGAATTTGGCCTCACTCGCCTTGCGAAACCGAGCAGACGCCATCCGTGGGCGAAGACATGATCTCGTCCGAAAGCCGGATGCCTGAGTAGGGCACGTCCGGTTTGATGAGCGGGGGTGAGGAAACGTGGCCATGGGAGCCGGACTGAGGCCCGACGCGAAAGCGTCGGAACCGCCACCGGACCCTAACGCCGGCGCGCCTCCCCTCGACTCTACCGCCCGGCAAAGGCGCAGCCCGCCAGCCGGAACCGAGTGTTGCGTGGCGTTCGGCAACGTGCGTCGCGAAGCGTACACAGGAGTTGATGAAGCAGCGCGATTGAGCCACGAAATCTGCTGAACGAGGGTGCCTTTGTGCTCCGCCATCATGGGGGCGGCCCGTGGCCGCCCCGGGGCGCCTCCGGCGCCCTTTCCGTTCACAACAAGAAGGAGGCCTCCATAGCATCCGGCCAAAGCGGATGAATCGTCCAAATGTTTTGCGAATTCCGTTCAAGTGCGTGCGAATTTTGCACGGATCACGCTGTTCCGGATTAATTCAACAGTTCGCGCGCGAAACAATCTGGGAAAATTCGCCCTATTTCTGACAAGATAAAGTGAAAAACAAGAAATGATTTGCACCGGGTTTTCGCAGAGCGAATTCGGAGATTGGATGCTGATACATATCAACCTGACCGAGTATCTGATACGCCGTCGCTGTCAGGGGATGTTGCTTGGTTTACGTTAGCAGCGGAGATTCTTCGCGATTGATGATCGTCACCTGCATCGAGGAACTTACGGGGAAGTTGGCGCTAGCGGTCGTGAAGCAGCGATTGGTGGTGCTTGGAATTCTGCTGTTCGGCTGGAGCCGAAGCATGGCGTGAAGAAGGACAAGGCGCTGGGCGCAAAGCTCGTGCGGATCGGCCATACGCCCAATCTGATAAGGAGCTATTGCCTCCATGATCGAACCGGGAACATGCGATAGGGCGAGCCGTGATTCTGGGGAATGGGTATTTGTCGATATCGGCTTTTCGCAATCCTCGAAGAGTTGTGGTATCGCGGTTGGAGATTCCGATCCTTGTGACATCTGCTATGGCGACCTCGAATCTCGAATTACTGATGAGCTGAAGAAAGGTTCGTCCCCGTTGAATCTGCTGATCGAAGCGCCACTTTCCGTGGCATTCAACGCACATGGGAATCCCACGGGCCGCAGGATAGAGAGGCGCGGTAGAGATACCCGTTACTGGTACGTGGGAGCCGGGGCTGTGACGTTGCTGGCCACCACGTACCTTCTGCGTTGGCTCTATGACATGCAACCAACGAGAGAGATCCGGCTTTTCGAAGGCTTTGCGTCCTTCAAGTCAAAGGGAGTGACTTCCTCGCACGCAGATGATGTTTCGAAGCTGCGAAGTGTTGCCTGGGGTGAAAGCGACACGGGAAGAATCGTAGACAGGGAGGGGCTGAAGATGCGGAATAAAGACATCCTGTGTTCCGCGTTCGCTGTATCTGGAATGGACTTTGGTGTGCCTCCCGTTGTGGTGATTGAAGATGGCGTGTAGGCGCATTGACTCATGTAGGAAACACGTACCTTGGTTGGGTTGGAACCGTTTTGGCAGCCCCAGCTGTGCCGTGTGGCCACATGGAAATTCGGTGCCGCTGGCGGTCGTGGGCGAGCGGATCATCGAGTGTGCTGACGGTGGAAAACAGTAGGCGAATCTGGAGCCAGCAGCGTATCCGTGGCGAAGAGGCCGTCCGCACCGCCAACGGATCGGCAACCCGTCGTTGGCTCGCCAGGCCTCGTCCCCGACCGCTGTTTGACAACACGGATTCACACTTGGATAAGGCTCGCACGGTGTACGAAGTCCGTACTTGCATGATGCAATAACTTTTTGGGAGACAGTTGGATGGCCAAGCAATTGACCGGAGACGTTCTTCGGACGGCCTGTGCAAACGACGCATTCGCTGACGGGATTCGAATCGATGTCGAACTTGAACCGCTGTCGGGGTCCGGCAGTGCGGTCAAGCCCGCCGTCTACGAAGGCGGGGTGTACCAGCAGGATCGCCGTTGGGCCACATCTGGCGATGCCGAGCCCACGGCGGTGATTGTGATCGACAACACGCCATCCCAGGCCAATCGCCTGGAAGCTGCCCTGCGCCGGGGCCGTGAGTCGACAGGAGTGCCTGAACTGGTGCTTGATCTAACTGAAGTGCCCGGGCTTCCGCCCCATCTGCCCAATCACCTGTCGAGCCTGGAATTTCCGCATCGCAATGCGGATGCCTATCTACGGGATGCCCTACTGGGCGATGATGACTTCATCAGGACCGATCTCGGACGAGCGATCTTCGATGCGACGGCGCAGGAATGCGGGCCGCTGGTGTCCTGGTTTCCACAGGCGCTGTTGTACGGATTCTGGCAATCGCACTTGGGCAAGAAGAGGGCGAACACCAAGCATGCCCGAGCGTGGGTATCCGAGATCATCGGTTGGCAGCCGGCGACGACGGTTACCAGGGCCTTGGGGCTCAAGGGCGATCCATTGAATCTCAATACTGACGATGCGGTCGTCTCGAACCCCGATGACCGGGTGGAATGGGCGGTCGGTGGCGAGAATGTCGAGGGTGGCAAGCGGGACAAACTATCCGAGATCGGACATGGCCAGGTACCGTTCATGGGAAACGACGCAGCCGCAGCTGGCGTCTCGTTCGCGCGGATTACGCAGAAGAGCTCTGTGTCGTTTGCCCAACTCCGGCGAGTCAGCCTGGGCGAGCAGTATACCGCAGACGCGGACGCTGCCGCGCGGGCCCTCCTCGTGGCGCTCGGCCTACACGCCCACCAGAGTGCCTTTGCCGGGGGTTTCGCGTTGCGCTCGGGGGCGGATCTGCGGCCCAGGGAAACCACCGCCACATGGCTCGACAGTGCGGGCGACGAGATTTGTGAAATCGGTGATGCCGCGACAACCTTAGCGCTCCTGGCGGAGACCATCGCACATGCCAGGTCGCTCGGCGTCCCGCTCGACGGGTGGGGCCAGCCGCCGAAAAGGCTCACGCCGAAGAACAATCTCCTCGCGGCGATCCGCTCGACATGGCCGGAGGTCCACGGCTAGTGCTGGCAGTGTCCGTCGAATTCCTTCACGGGATCTTTCGCGGGGATGGCGTTGGCGCGGCCAACACTGGCCGTTTGACCTGGGGAGAGTGGCCGCCGTCGCCTGCTCGGCTGTTCGCCGCACTGGTGGCGGCAGATGGCACACGGGAGCGCTGCCGGGTGACAGACGGCGGCGAACTCGAGTGGTTTGAGCGGTTGCCGGCGCCGATCATTCATGCACATTCGCAGCCGCGGCACCAGGAACTGAACCCGCGGTACGTAGTGGAGCATAAGGGTACTGCCGCCAAGCGTACACATCAGGAGTACGTCGGCCGCAACGGTGTTCGGATCTGGCTTGGTGCACGGGTTGCGCCGCGCTATCCCCACGTGGTCTACGTATGGGACGAATCCGCGTCCGAGGCAACGCTCAGAGCGCTGCAGCGCCGGGCCGCGCGGATCGGGTATCTTGGAACGGCGGATTCGCCGGTTCGGGTTCGGGTGATGACGCGGCTGCCGGAAGTGGCTCTTCCCGAGGATGCTTACACGCCCGACCCGCGCGGAAAGCTGGCCGTCAATGTGTTCGCACCCGGCGACGTCAGGATCCTCGACCGGATGTTCGACGCGTGGTGCGAGCGGGGAGCGAGTAGCGGTCGGGCACAGTATCCGGCGCTCCGCCACGAGACCAGGTACCGCTGTCCACAGTCGGCCAGCGTTGACAAGCCCGCCGTTGCTTGGCTCCGTCTCGGCACGGCGGTGTCAGGGCGTCGCATATCGGCGTTGACCGCGACGTTCAAGGAAGCTGTGCTCAGTCGGCATCAGCAGATGCACGGCGAACCGCCGGCGGTGCTGCACGGCCACGGTTTCGGGGCGAACGGGTATGATCTCGCGCGCTTCCTGGCCTTGCCCGATGTCGGATTTCCGCGGTCGCGCGGGCGGATTCACGGCTTGGCGCTGTGGATTCCCACTGGGACCGACCCGGTCGTGTGTTTGCGGGCGCACGACGCTGCGTTCGCCGTGCGGCGGTTGACCGGTCGCGGCCTCGACGTGTCGGTTGCGCCCCGAGAGAACGAGCAGCACCCCGTGGCCGCTTCCCCGAAGCGGTGGTGCCGGGCGGCGTACCGCTGGGCGACGGCGTTTCCGGCGATCCATGAGCGGCGGGGGCTCGTCAGTCTGGCGGAAGTTGGGCGGTGGTGCAGGCACGCGGGACTGCCTGCTCCGGACGCGTTTCGGGTTGCGCGCGGGCCGCTGGTTCCGGGCGCTGTCGATCTGGCTCCCGCGGAGGTGAACCGGCCCGGGCGGCCGGCGCTACCCTATTCCCATGTTGAGCTCCGGTTCGCCACAAGGGTTTCGGGGCCAGTCGTGATCGGTGCCGGACGACAGCGCGGTTTCGGGTTGTGCGTTCCGCTCGACGACTGGGCGGCGGAACGGCATCAGGAAGACGGTGGCGGAGATGCCTGACCGGACGCTGCTGGCGCCGATGCCCTCCTTTGAGGCGTTCTATCACGCAATCAACGGGCATGATCCGTTTCCCTGGCAGAGACGACTGGCGATCGAGGTAGCGAGGACTGAGCGCTGGCCTGTCGAAGTCGGTGTTCCGACGGGTCTGGGCAAGACGGCCTGTCTGGACATTGCCGTCTGGTGGCTGGCATCGCAGGCCGATCGTGCTCCCGCGTCCCGCACCGCACCGACCCGCATCTGGTGGGTGGTCAACCGGCGACTCCTGGTTGACGCGGCTAACGAGCATGCCGAGGCGATCAGCGAGGCGCTGTGCGATCCGTTTGGGGAGAAGCGGTCCCGCCCGTCGGCGGACATCATTGCATTGGTCGCCGCGCGGCTCAGGTCTCTGTTGGCGGATGTGGCCGGCATCCCTCTGGAAGTGATCCGTTTGCGTGGGGGGATCGCCTCGGGTCGGCCGGTCGACCCCGCGAAGCCCGCGGTGCTGCTGTCTACCCTTCCGATGTACGGTTCCCGGCTGCTCTTTCGCGGCTACGGGTCATCGCGCTCGATGCGCCCGGTCGACGCTGCTCTCGCGGGTACCGACAGCCTGGTCATTCTGGACGAGGCGCATCTGGCGCCCCACCTGCAGGATTTGGTGCCTGCTCTGGCTGAGTGCACTCCGGGCGCCCGAGAGATTCTCGGCACGACACGCTCACGGCCAGGGGTGGTGGCGCTGACTGCTACCGGTGATGCCGGCCGCAGCGGCCGCTTCGACCTTGATGCCGACGATGCGGCGCATCCGGAAGTGAGGCGGCGGCTGGATGCGGTCAAGCCGACAGAAGTGCGCGTCATGGCGTCCGGCGACAGCGCCTGGCGGCTGACCGAGGCGACGCTCGGTCTGATCCGGGAGGCACTGGCACCGGCGGCCTGCGTTGTGTTCGCCAACACGCCAGCGACAGCAAGGCGGGTCTTCGAGAAGCTGGTCGCAAGCGGAGCGGCAGAAGTGGTGTTGTTGACCGGCAGGACCCGGGAACGGGAGGCAGAGCGAACCCGGTCGCGAATCCTTGACCCGGTGCACGGCATGGCGGCCACGCGGCCCGCCGGGAACGGCCGCCAGCGTCATCTGATCGCGGTCGCCACGCAGACTCTGGAGGTGGGTGCCGATATTGACGCGGAGTACCTCGTAACCGAAGCGTGCGGGGTGCGGGCGCTCACGCAGCGCCTTGGCCGGCTGAACCGGCTGGGTCGTCATGCGCATGCCCGCGCGGTCTACGTCCATCTGCCGCCGCAGGCAGGCCGTGCGGCTGCCGGGGTATGGCCGGTGTACGGATCGGAACCCGAGCGTGTTCTCAAGATGCTGGAGCGGGCTCGCGACGGCGGGACAAACACTGTGAACCTGTCGCCTCGGCGGATTGCGGAAATCCTCGGAGTCCCGGAAGACGATCCCGGCCGGGCGCCGGAAGTATTGCAGGGGATCCTGTGGGAATGGACGAAGACGACGACTCCACCCGCCGACGAAGCCCCCGTCGAACCGTACTTTTCGGGGATCGCTGGCGCGGACTATCAGGTTTCGCTGCTGTGGCGGGCGTATGTTCCCGGCGAGGGGGGATCGCTGTGGCCGCGGGCCACCGATCGGGAAGCCGTCGAGGTTCCGATCGGTGAGGTGCGCGACGCGCTCGGCGAAGACGAGGACCTCCGCCGCATGGGCGCCGACGGTGCAACTGTGGAAAGGGTCTCAGGGAAGGATCTGCGCCCCGGCGACACCGTGGTGCTGCCATGCGATCGGGGATTGCTCGACTCGTTTGGCTGGGCTCCGGACTCCAGGTCGCCCGTAGTGGACATGTCTCTCGCCGGGCATGGCCTGCCTCTGGATACGGGGGCGCTTCGACGGCTCTACGGGGATCTGTACCGCAACCTTTCTGTCGGAGAACGTGTCGACACAGCGCTGGGTGTCGGCTGCGACACGGAAGACATTGACGCCACTGGGCAGGCTGCTTCGGTGGAGCAGATCCTGGCCGCCTTGGCCGTAACGCCGCCGGGTTGGGAACCCGCGGAATGGAAGGATGTCCTGGACTTGCGGAAGCATGTCGTCACAGCTCGGAACGAAGTGCCCAGATTGCCAGCGAGGACGGTCGACCGCAGTCCGCGAATTGACAATCTTGACGAGGGATCGCTGGTCCCGGTGGCCGTCAATCTGGACGTCCACTGCAAGGCCGTGGCCGTGCGGGCCCGAACGATCGCGGAGCGCCTCGGCATGAAGGCCGATCTCTCCGGGGCTGTCGAATGCGCTGGACGGCTGCACGATATCGGCAAGGCAGACCGCCGCTTCCAGCGCTGGCTCGATCCCGACGAGCAAGGCGACGGCGTCCTGATTGCCAAGTCGAACATGCCGCGCCACCGGTGGAACGCTGCGCGCACGGCCGCTGGATGGCCTGGAGGCGGACGCCACGAAGCCTTGTCCGCACGGCTCGTACAGCGATGGCTGGAGAGCCGTCCTGGCCCGGTTGAACTTCCCGCACAGGATTTGCTGCTGCACCTGATCATCACCCATCATGGCAATGGCCGACCGTTGGTGCTGCCTGTCGCCAACGACACCGCTGAAACGGTGTCGGCGGTCATTGCGGGCGCATCGGTCGAGGTTCCGGCTAGCCTTTCCGATGTGGATTGGGACCAGCCTGCCCGCTTTTGGCGGCTCAGCGAACAATTCAGTCCCTGGGGGCTGGCGCTGCTCGAGGCCATCGTCCGTCAGGCCGACATCGCGGTGTCGGCGGGCTCCGATGGTCGCGCCCGGGAGGTGCACTGATGGCCTGCGTGAACTGTCCCGGTCTGCCGGCGGACTGGGTCAACGGCTGGCTGGCGGCGGTGGGAGCGACGGTGCTCGACTCGCGGATTCGGCTACATTGGAGGGCAGATACGCCCATAGCCGTTCTTTCGGTCAAGGAGGGCGACCCGGTTGCAGTTCTCACCACTGCCTGGCCGGATACGGCATTGCTGCAGGACCTTCCGATCGCGGAGCACTGGGGGTCAGACACCGGTCCGCTGCGTCGCAAGGTTCCTGTTGATGCATTCGTGGAACGGGTTCGCGCGGCGCGCGGTCACCGGCATGTGTGGACCCTGTCTTCCACGATGACCGATCTCTGCGTAGATAAGAAGGGCGAGGTGGCGCATTCGTCGTTCGATCCGGCAGGTCCGGGAACAATCAAGTGGCTGCATCATCGGTTGCTGAAGGTTCACAAGCAGGTAGAACCGTCCCGTGACCGCATCATGGAGTCGCTTGCGGGTCGAGCAATCCGCATCAAGGACAACGGACTGGGGTTTGACCACACCAGGCTGGGAGCGCAGGCGGATGATGCTGGGAAGTGGGTCGACCCGGTGGTTGAAGTACTCGCGTTTTTCGGTCTCGCTATTCTGCCGGTTCGCGGCCGCGGAAGCGATCAGCGCCTGGATCGATCCCGGTCGCGTGAAATTCAGAAAGGCTGGCTGACAGTCTCGGGGAACAGGGGGCGCCGTTTCACGTGGCCGGCATGGCATCAGCCTCTCGATCGTGCCGGCATTGATGCCCTGATGGACGTCTGGAGGCCGCTTTCGAGAGCCTCCTGGCCACGCATGGGCGTGCACGCGGCTTGGCAAAGTGTGCAGTTCAGGCCGAGAGGTTCGGCCGACTCGACAAGAGCGTTTGGATCGGAACCACTGTGACGGAGGAGTTGATCGTCACCATTTCGGCCATCGAGCACTATGCGTACTGTAAACGCCAGTGCGCTCTCATCCATGGGGACGGTGTCTGGAGTGATAATGCGCACACGGTGCGGGGCGCACGCGCACACCGGCGGGTCGATGGCGGTCGGCACCGGCGCGAACGGGGACGGCGGGTGCTTCGGAGCATTCCGCTCTGGTCGGAGAGGCTGGGGCTGTCCGGGCGCGCCGATGCGGTTGAGATCGAGGGGGACACGGTTCGGCCAGTCGAGTACAAGTCGGGCGTCCGGCACGGAGTTGCGGCTGATCTGCAGTTATGCGCTCAGGCGTTGTGCCTGGAAGAGATGCTCGACGTTTGCATCCCAGAGGGATTTGTTTGGTATGGCGGACCGCGGCGGCGGGTTCCGGTCGTATTCACGCCGGAATTGCGGAGGGACGTAGAGGAAGTCATCCGAGACATCCGCCAGCAGTTGCTCGGCGGCATGCTGCCGGAAGCGCCCAACGATAATCGTTGTAAGGAGTGCCAACTGCGGCATCACTGCATGCCGGACATGACCAGCGCACCGCGGAAGGTGAGCAGGTACATGGCTGACGTCGTATTCCGATGCGCTACCTGAGCACCGTTTACGTACGCGATTATCGCGCCCGGGTGCAGCACCGCCGTGGTTCATTGCTGGTGACTTCGCCAGAGGGGAGTCAGCGGATTCCCCTCAAAGCCGTCGACTCGGTCGTGCTATTGGGCAGTGCCCAGGTGTCCACGCAAGCGCTGGAGGCGTGTGTTCGACATGGCATTCGCGTGACGGCCTTGCGCACGGGTGGTTCGGTACGGTTCGTCGTTGGCGCTGCGGCCGGCGGCAACGTACACCTTCGCATGTCCCAGTACCGCGCGGTGGCGGATGAAGAACACTCGCTTGCGCTGTCCAGGGCCATTGTAGCCGCGAAACTTCAAAACAGCAGCAAGGTGGTCGACCGGTGGGCCCGAGATGAAAGGGACAGTGCGGATACAAACCACCTTGCTGCGAGCGCAGCCCAAATTGCGGATCGGGTATCGCGACTTGCGGATGCGGACACTGGCGACCGGGTTCGGGGAATTGAAGGAGACGCCGCGAGAATTTATTTTCGTGGAGTGAGTCACGCTGTCTCGAAGAGCGAGATGGGGTTTTCGCAGAGAACCCGGCGGCCGCCCCGCGATCCGGTCAATGCCATGCTGGGGTTCTGCTACGCACTTCTGGTAACCGAGTTTATCGGCGCCGCCGAGAGCGTTGGTCTGGACTACCAAATGGGATTCCTGCACCGGCCACGGTCCGGCAGGCCATCGTTGGCTCTTGACCTCGCTGAAGAACTGCGCGCGCTGACAGACCGGTTTGTCGTGTCCCGGGTTCGCCGTCGACAAGTAGGCCCCGACGATTTCGTGCGAACGCCGGGGGGCGGTGTCTACATGAGCGACGAGGGTCGAACCAACCTGATCAAGGCGTGGGAAAGTCACAAGGAAGTGGAGATCTGCCACCGAATCTCGAACCGGAAGATCGGTCGGTGGGCGCTGCCATCGGTGCAGGCGACGCTGCTTGCTCGGCATCTGCGCGGTGACCTTCCAGCGTATCCGCCGTTCGTTATGCGTTGAGACATGGATATCCTGGTGACTTACGACATCGCCGAAACGGAAGGCTCGGGAGCCTCTCGTCTCAGACGTGTTGCCCAAGTGTGCGAAAAGTACGGCCAGCGGGTGCAGTTCTCTGTCTTTGAGTGCCGGCTGTTGCCTGCGCGGTTGGCTCGTCTGATTGGTGAGATTCAAGATGTTATTGACAGTCGCCGAGATTCGGTAATCGTATATCGCTTTCCGGGGCGCATGGAAGATTCCAAACGCCAGTTTGGGAGAAGTCAGAAGCACGGGATCGGGCAGCCTTGGATACTTTGACCGGTTTGCGAGCCTCTAGTGATCCTGGGAACGTCGTGCCGGAGCGGCCCATCAGGCGTGGTGCGGCTGGGTGGCAGAGGTGTTTTTGGATGAATTGTGTTGTCATTCGCACCAGGAATGGCAGTAATTTTGGCCAAAGAGGTTATATTTGCTCTCGGGATTGGTCCATTTGTGAAATTAGGGGTGTCGCCGGGGTTCAGGCCCCGGCCTTCGTTGAGCGTCCGGATCCAAGCGCCAGTCTCCAGCCGTCCTGGGCGCGTGTCGCCGGGGTTCAGGCCCCGGCCTTCGTTGAGCGTCAAAGGCTCGTAGACAGCGCGCAAAACACGCACACGTGTCGCCGGGGTTCAGGCCCCGGCCTTCGTTGAGCGTAACAAATGCTTGGCTCGTACGCGTTGGCTATTTTCACGTGTCGCCGGGGTTCAGGCCCCGGCCTTCGTTGAGCGCGTTCGAAGCCTGACGCCTGTTTCCCTTGAGGGCGCGTGTCGCCGGGGTTCAGGCCCCGGCCTTCGTTGAGCGCTCCCATGTCGAGCGGGTCACGGTGACCCTTGCTAGTGTCGCCGGGGTTCAGGCCCCGGCCTTCGTTGAGCGGAGAAATATCCCGATGCGGAACGACAGACAGGGAAAGGTGTCGCCGGGGTTCAGGCCCCGGCCTTCGTTGAGCGTCGCCATCGTCCTGAACGCCGTTGATGTCGCTGGAAGTGTCGCCGGGGTTCAGGCCCCGGCCTTCGTTGAGCGATGATCGATGTGGAGGAAGTGGATGAATTCGACTTGTGTCGCCGGGGTTCAGGCCCCGGCCTTCGTTGAGCGGCGATCGTTGAATGCCTGGCCGTCCATTTTCACAAGTGTCGCCGGGGTTCAGGCCCCGGCCTTCGTTGAGCGTTCTTGCCGGCCAGCATCGCGCGGAGTTCCGCGACGTGTCGCCGGGGTTCAGGCCCCGGCCTTCGTTGAGCGCCGAAGCACAAGCACTGAGGCGACCGCACGTACCCGGTGTCGCCGGGGTTCAGGCCCCGGCCTTCGTTGAGCGCAGCTCCCTGCCGGCGCACGCATCGTCGCCTGCGGCAAGTGTCGCCGGGGTTCAGGCCCCGGCCTTCGTTGAGCGCTCTGACTCTGGAATAAACGTCACGTAGCCGCTCACGTGTCGCCGGGGTTCAGGCCCCGGCCTTCGTTGAGCGATTACCGGACTAGGAAACCGGCTGATGTATCCCGGGTGTCGCCGGGGTTCAGGCCCCGGCCTTCGTTGAGCGCGGGTCAAAATCCTGTTCGTCCTGAACCACCCGATCGTGTCGCCGGGGTTCAGGCCCCGGCCTTCGTTGAGCGCTGGACTGGATCGCGCGGCAGATATTCGCCGGCACGTGTCGCCGGGATTCAGGCTCCGGCCTTCGTTGAGCGTGGTTACTCGTCAGATTATTGCCCCTCAGATTAAGGTGTCGCCGGGGTTCAGGCCCCGGCCTTCGTTGAGCGTTGCCGGAGGATTGGGGGGCCGGATACGCGAATGTCTGGTGTCGCCGGGGTTCAGGCCCCGGCCTTCGTTGAGCGCTGTACCAATCCGGGCACCGCTTGGCGATCAGTCAAGTGTCGCCGGGGTTCAGGCCCCGGCCTTCGTTGAGCGTCGTCATAGGGAAGTTTCATGGTGTCTCTCCAAAGGTGTCGCCGGGGTTCAGGCCCCGGCCTTCGTTGAGCGATGAGCTGGTTCGACGGCAATCTCTACCTCGCGAAGTGTCGCCGGGGTTCAGGCCCCGGCCTTCGTTGAGCGGCTAACGAGAGGTGAGTGACGCGCCACGGCGGGACGTGTCGCCGGGGTTCAGGCCCCGGCCTTCGTTGAGCGGAGACGTGGATGAACGAAATGGCCGCGCTCCCCTGGCGCGTGTCGCCGGGGTTCAGGCCCCGGCCTTCGTTGAGCGAGGCTGTCTCAAGGGCAATGGTAAGGAACTACAAAGAGTGTCGCCGGGGTTCAGGCCCCGGCCTTCGTTGAGCGTCGTTCAGGACGGTCATGGCAGTCAGTTTGACTCGACGTGTGTCGCCGGGGTTCAGGCGCCGGCCTTCGTTGAGCGCACGCAGCGCCGCGCGGAAAGCGAACCATACCACGAGTGTCGCCGGGGTTCAGGCCCCGGCCTTCTTTGAGCGATGGGATGGTTTGGCTTCGAGGACGCGGGCGCCGCACGTGTCGCCGGGGTTCAGGCCCCGGCCTTCGTTGAGCGTGGAGTCCCGCAACGTGGCTTGCGCCGCATCCCGCGTGTCGCCGGGGTTCAGGCCCCGGCCTTCGTTGAGCGTGCTCAAAGCGGAACTCGCGGCGTCCGGAACGCCCGTATAGAAGCGGATGCCTGCGGCATCCCAACCGTTGGCGGCGCAGACGGCGGCCGCAAGTTTGACCGGATCGTAATTGGGGTGATGGTGGCCGAAGGCGTCCTTGGCGTGCCGGAACAGGTTCTGGCCGTCGATGAACGAGACGGCGCGCTTTCTTCTTGGCTCTTCCGGCATGACTCGCGCACATATAACCCCGCCGGGGCCTTTCGGCGAGTCCGGCGGGGAGCAATTGCAGACTATTCTATAGGCTCGCTGGCGCCGATCGTCAACTCGGATACCGCAGAATTGCCACGGTCGCACGCGACGACGTCGCCCGCCGTGCCGGCCCCCGTCACAATCCGAGGTCCATTCCCGCCCCTCGGCCGCGCTCCGGTACCAGCGTCTCACGCTCCTTCGCGGTGCCCGCGGCACCTTCGAGTCCCCGCGCGACGCCCGCTCCCTTTTCACGACCCTGCCGCGCTTCTGTGCTCCGCGTTACCTCTGCCGCCCTGTCCGGCGCCTCGCGCTTCATTTCTCAGCGAGCCCAATACGGCCCAGCTTCGGGTCCTGTCGAGCGTCAACTACGATGGCCACGAGAGACAACTATCCTGCCGCACTCTTGAGGAGAGAACGGGTGGCCTCCACATGGGACTGTTGTTACTCTTGCGAGCGTTGCGCCTTGCCGAACCGGCAAACGCCGGGGAGATTTACGAGATGGATTTAAAACTCAGGGGCAAGTGCGCCCTGATTTCCGCAGCATCGCGCGGGCTCGGCCGGGCGGCGGCTCTGTCGCTCGGGCGCGAGGGGGCGAAGGTCGCACTTGCGAGCCGGGACCTGCCGGCCCTTGAGAAAGTCGTGCGCGAAATCGGGAGAAATGGGCAGGATCGGACCATGTCGCTCGCCATGGACCTCCTTGACGCGGATTCGGTCCGAGCGGGCATCGAGGCCATTGCCGAACGCTGGGGCGGCATCGATATCCTGGTCGCGAACGGCCCGGGTCCGGCTTCGGGGCCGTTCATGGGTATTGATCTCGAAGGCTGGCGAACCGCGCTGGAAGGTACCGTGATCGCCATGGCGGGCCTTGCGCGGGCTGCGATCCCGGTGATGCCGGAAACGGGAGGCCGGATCCTCTTCATCACTACCGTCGGGGTCAAGATCACACAGCCCAACATGGTTCTCTCCGACGCCACAAGGCTTGCGATCATCGGCATGGCGAAGGCGCTCTCGGTGGAACTCGCGCCGCGCAACATTCTCGTCAATGCCCTCTGTCCAGGTCCCATCGCGACGGACCGGATGCGCGAACTCATTGAGGCGACCCGGGAACGGGAGGGGTTGAGCGAGGAGGAGGCGGCCGCTGTATGGCTCGACGAAGTGCCGCTCGGGCGAATGGGGCGGCCCGAAGATTTTGGAGATCTGGTCGCGGTACTGGCCTCCGGACCCGCGTCCTTCATGACCGGCGCGGCGGTTGCGGTCGACGGAGGAAAATCGCGCGCCTATTGAAACCGGGAAGTCGGAGTGGCCAGCGTACCGGGACGATGGCAAGCGAGAAAATGACTCAGGAGGTTCCTTGATCGGAATGCAAGCAACAAATCGTTTCGAAGGCGGCGACCTTGTCGTGGAGGCGCTCGCGCAGTTCGGTGTACGGCAGGTCTTCTCGGTTTCCGGGGGACCGCTGAATTCCCTCTATCACGCGGCAGCGGCGCGGGACCTCGCTATCGTGCACACCCGGCATGAAGCAGCAGCCACGTTCATGGCGGAAGCGGTCGCGCGCGTGAGCGGCACGCCGGGAGTGGCGGCGGTAACCCTTGGACCGGGCGTCACCAACACGGTGACAGCAGCGCTGGTTTCAAAGATGGCCGGGACGCCTGTGCTGATTCTCGGCGGCCAGGCGAAGACCGCCTCGTTCGACCGCGGCGCCGGCATGTCGGCCGACCATATCCCGATCATGGCGCCCGTCACCAAATGGGCCGCACGCGTGCTCCAGACGGAACGCATTCCGGAGTACCTCGAGGCGGCCTGGCGGATCATGTGGGCCGGTCGGCCGGGGCCGGTGTTCCTGGAGATTCCGGTGGACGTGCTGGCCGCTCCGACATCGCCGGCGTCGCGCGTCGAGTTCGCGCGGCAGCATCCGGGACTGGAGGAGGCCGCGCGAGACAAACTGGCCTCGGCGCTTGCGGGCGTCCGGCGCCCCATGATCGTGCTCGGCGATGATGTGCATTGGGACCGTCCGGCGGAGTTGGCTGCCGCAATTGAGCACTTGGGATGGCCGTTCTTCACCGCTCGCCTGGCGCGAGGCGCGGTCGACGAGCGCCACGCATTGTGGGCGGGGGTCGGGTATGTGCCGGCCAACGAGACATTGAAGCGGTCGCTTTCAGAGGCCGATCTCGTGCTGGTTCTCGGCCATCATTTCGAATTCGACCTGGGTTTCGGCGATGGCGTTGCAGCGGACGCCGTGATTGTCCAGAGTTCTGAGGATGCTGCGTTGCTCGGCAAGAATCGCCGCCCGGATGTAAAGCTCCTTGCGTCTCCCTCCAGTGTTGTCTCGTACCTGCGCTCGGTGGAGACGGGCCGCGCCGACAGCGAATGGATAGAGAACGTCCTATCGGGCTGGCGGGCTGAACGCGAGCGGCAGTTGGACGCGGACGGCTGGGCCGAGCCGCTGCATCCGGTTGCGGCGGTTGACGCCGTTCTTGAAGCCATGCCGGCCGATACCATTTACGTCAGCTCGCATGGCAACGTGGATTTCTGGGCGGATGCCCGCTTGCAAATGCCTGCGCCCGACCAGTACTTGCGGGCAGGCCAAGCCGGCGCGCTGGGCGCCGAGATTCCGTATGGAGTGGGCGCAAAATTTGCCAGACCTGCTCAACCGGTGGTCGTGTTTGTGGGCGACGGGGGCGCCGGCTACCATTTCAGCGAACTGGATACCGCCGCCCGCTACGCGTGTCCGGTGGTGGTGGTCGTGCTTGACGACGAGAAGTGGGGCGCCATCGCGCTGCCGCAACGCGATTCCTACGGCGGCGAGTTCGAGATGGATCTGCCGCGGCGCAACTGGCCGGAGATGGCCGGGGCCATGGGCGGATTCGGGGCGCTGGCGCGCACCGGGCCGGAGATCGGTGAAGCGATGCGCGCGGCGGTGGCGAGCGGCAAGCCCGCCGTCGTGCAGGTGCCCGTTCGCTCCGTGATCAGTCCGTACATGGCGGCGATCTCGGGCTGAGGAGGATACGGTTATGAAAATCTGGCGCAGCGACGAACGTGAGACCTTCGTTCCCGACGGGCATTTTGGCGGCCTCGAAGTTGCGAACGTCGTGCCTTTCGAGGGCCGCAACTATTCGGTGCAAGTTTCGTACGCGCCTCCGGGAGGTGGCGGTGAACTCCACCACCATGACACCTGGGAGCAGGTCTTTTACATCATGAAGGGCGAACTCACCTTCGATACCGGCAACGAGCGCTTTACGCTTCGGGAAGGTGAAAGCGTGACCTTCCAGCCCAGGGAGTCGCACGCGACCCTCAACGAAGGCGACGCCGACAGCGTGAGCATGGTGATCACCATCAAGTGTTGAGCGTGCGCCGGGATTGTGAGCATGGAGATACAGCAACGAGCCTGCGTTCCGCGGTCGGTCGAAGACGTCTGGGCGTTTTTGGCAGACACGGAGGCCGTCGTCGAATGCATCCCGGGCGCCAGGCTTACCGAGGATCTCGGCGGCGGCCGGTATCGAGGCGAGTTCAAAGCCAGGCTTGGTCCCGTCTCAACCCACCTGGAGGGAGAAGGCTCCCTCGAACGCGATGATGCGTCGCGTGTGGGCACCATTACCGGCAAGGGAGTGGACAAGCGTGGCGGTTCGCGTGTTACCGCGGCCATCACCTATGCGGTTCGGGCGGAAGGTGAGCAAACCGCCATCGAAATTCGATCGGACGTCAAGTTGAGCGGCAGACTGGCTCAGGTGGGCCGCACGGGCATTCTGGAGGATGTCGCGGCCAGACTGACGGAGGAATTTGCCGCGAAAGTCCGGGAGCGACTGACGCCAAGCCCCGCTGCGGAAGCCGGCGGCGCGGCGGCCTCCGAGTCTTCGCCGGCGCCGCGGGCGGACGAACTGGATGTTGGCAGGATCGCCGCGCAGGGCCTGTGGGCACGGTTTACCGGGTGGCTTCGGCGCGTGTTCCGGCTCGGACAATAGCAAGAGGCGCGGCGGCCTCGCCGATTGCCACCACGGGAGAAGGTCTTTTCGATGAAAGTTGTCGTTGCTGATCACCCGCAGGAGGACTTGAGCCTGGAGGAAGGTCTGCTCAAGGAGGCCGGAATGTCTTTGGCCGTGGCTGAACCCCAATGCCGTACGCCCGACGACGTCATTTGCGCCGCCGCCGACGCGGACGCAATGGTATTGCAGTACGCGCCCGTGACCGAAGAGGTGCTGGCGGCGCTTCCACGGTTGCGCATCGTCAGTTTGCCCTTGATCGGCGTTGACGCGGTCGATACCGAAGCGGCGCGCCGCCACGGTGTGTGGGTCGCGAATGTGCCGGATGCGTGCGTCACGGAGACCGCCGTGCATGCGGTGGCGATGGCGCTCGGGCTGATACGTCATCTCCCGTTCTTCGATCGGATGGTGCGGGACGGAGGCTGGGGCTACGAGGCGACCGGCAACCTGCGGCGCCCCGCAAATCTCACCCTCGGGATCGTCGGCCTCGGCAATATCGGACGCCACGTGGCGTCCTGCGCCGCACCGGTCTTCGGCCGGATCCTCGGCTTCGATCCGATGGTCCAGGCAGAGCAATGGGTTCACGGCGTGGAGCGCGTGGACAGTTTGACAAACCTGTTCAGGCAGAGCGACGTGCTTACGTTCCACGTTCCGCTGACGGCAGAGACCCGCCACCTCGTGGGGAGCGAGTTGTTGGCCGAGGCGCGGCCAGGCGCTTACCTGGTCAATGCTTCGCGCGGACCCGTGGTCGACCCGCACGCCCTGCTGGCGGCTCTCGATGGCGGGCGACTCGCCGGAGCGGCGCTGGATGTGTTCGAGAAGGAGCCTCCGGATGCGGACGACCGGCTTCGGCGCCACCCGCGGGTATGTGTGAGTCCGCATGCGGCCTTCTTCTCGGTGGAGTCCGACGAAGAGGCGCGTCGCCGGGCGATCGAGAACATCATCAACTTCACGCGGACCGGGCGCCCGGATCACGTTGTGGTCACCGGCAATCGAACCTGGGACTCTTGAACCCGTCGGGCCGGGGTTCCCTGATCAAACCAGCCCCGTGTTGGAATGGGCAGGAACCGCGAAAGCGGGTCTCCCGGCAATTCGGATCGATGGCCGCTTGGATCCTTGTGGCGTGAAGCGAACGTTCTGTTTTGCGCGCCAGGTCTTCTGCGCATTCAATCCTGCTGCGAATCTTGCCGCGCGAAGCGGAGCCCAAAACGTTGAGGCGGGGCGTAGATCTTCGGTCCGTGGTCGATGCAAGCAGACCGGAATCGCGGGCCCGCAAGCAGGGGATTCCGTAGCGATCGTTTCACGGAAACCGTCGCCTAGATCGTTATTTTGACTTCGCCTTTTCAATTTGTTACATGTCATTAGACCTGTCAATGAAACATGCAATCGGTGCTGAAGGACCAAAGCGTCCCGAGCCGATAGAAATGGAAGGAGGAGTGATGAGTACTCGTATATGCAGACGGATTTTCACGGGCCTGGCGTTGGCTTCCTTTGCCGCCCTGTCGACCGTGGGTTCGGTGTCGGCGGAATCGGTCAATCTGAAGCTTTCGGTTGAGACTCCGCAGGGCGACCCGCTCAATGTCATGTTGCGCGCTTTCGCCGAATCGTTGGAGAATCGCGTCGGGGATCAGGTTTCAATCGAAATCTTCGACGGTGGGGTGCTCGGTGATGAAATCGCCCAGATGGAACTCGTTCGCGCTGGCGAAGTCGACGTGGTGCCGATGGGCTCCGATGTGGTCGAGATCGACAAGCATTTCGCCATATTCGATTTGCCGTTCCTGTTTCCGGATGCAGCGACCGCGCATCGTGCGTTGGACGGTGAACTCGGCGCGCTGCTCGCGGATTCGCTGCGCGAGGCGGCCGGCGTCGAGGTGCTGGCTTTCGGCGAACTCGGGTTCCGGGTGATCTCGAACAACAAGCGGCCGATCAACACTCCCGCAGACCTGGATGGGTTGAAGTTGCGGACACCGGGAAGCAAGACACGCATCCTGGCGTTCCAGGAACTCGGCGCGGCGCCGACTCCGATGAATTTGGGCGAGGTCTACCTGGCGCTCAAGCAGGGTGCCCTGGACGGTCAGGAGAATCCGCTTTCGGTGGTCAAGGAGTTTTCCTTCTTCGAGGTTCAGAAATACATCTCGATCACGCGGCACGTTTACACGCCGATCACGTTGACCATGCACGGCGAGACTTGGGACGCGCTGTCGCCTGAACTCCAGGAAGCGGCCAAGGCCGCAGCGGTCGACGCGGCTGCGGAAACGCGGCGCCTGAGCGCTGATAGTGACGCGTCCCTGGTTTCGGAGTTCGAAGCGCAAGGCGTCGAGGTAAACCAGGCGGACGTCGAGTCGTTCAAAGCGGTCACCGGGCCAATTTACGAGAAGATTGGCGAGATCGCCGGCCCCGATTTTGTCGAGAAGACCTTGGCGGCCATTAATTAACCGCGGCTCGGACTTCGTTCGAGTTCGTTTTTCCGCCCGGTGGCGAAGCCACCGGGCGGTTCTTCATGCTTCGACCCTGAGACGTTCATGAACAGCACGCCCCGATTTGTCTGGGACGGCTTCGGTTCACTCGCCAAAATCGGGCTCATCAACCTGCACTCCAGCATCGTCATGGAGGGCGAGATGTGGGCGATGGCCGCCCCGGGCGTGTCGATTCACACGTCCAGGCTGAAAGTGCAGAAGATCACGGTCGAAGCCATTGACGCCATGATGCGTTCGCCTGAACTGGAGCATTCGGCCCGACTGGTTGCCGGCGCACCCATAGACGTCCTGTGTTTTGGCGGCACCAGCGCGTCTTTCCTGCACGGGACGGCGTTTGACGAGGCGTTGGTCGTCAAGATGCGGGACTGGGCTCCGGGAATTCCCGTAACGACGGCCTCCACTGCGACCCTCGCTGCGCTCAAGACGGTAGACGCAGGACCCGTTGCGCTTGCGACACCCTACATCGATGAAGTGCACGAACGGGCAATCTGCTTCCTTGAGGAGAACGGACACCCTGTAGTGAAGGGTGACAATCTCGGCATCGATACCGATCAGGCCCTTGCGGAAGTGCCGCTCGAAGAGGTTTACGACCTTGCATGCGCGGTGGACCATGTGGATGCATCGGCCGTATTCATCAGCTGCACAAATTTTCGATCCGTTGGCGCGATCGCCGCCCTGGAGGCCGCGCTCGGCAAACCGGTAATTTCGGCAGTGCAGGCGTCGTTCTGGCATTCATTGGCGTTGGCCGGGGTGGCGGGCGCCCGCCGCGGTTATGGGCGTCTCCTGAACGACAGCATCGCGACGGGCGCGTCCTCGGAAGAGGCGGCATCGGAGTTGCTGGTCCATGCCACAGCCTGACACGGACCGGGATCTCGCCGAACGAGTTGACGAGCAGGTCCGCGCCGGTGAATTCGAGCCGGGCGCAGAGACCGATTCCAAATTTGGCGGCTACGTTAACCGGGTGGCGGAACTGGTGGCGGTGGTTCTGCTCGGGACGATCGTATTGCTGGTGTTTCTGAACGCGTTCTTTCGCTACTTGTTCGCGAACCCGCTGGTGTGGACCGAAGAGATTGTTTCCAGCCTCATCATCTGGCTGGCCGTCGCAGGGGCATTTCTCGCCCTGCGACGTCGCCAACTCATTACCATTGAAGTCGTAACCAACAGGCTGCCGCCGGATGTGCGCACCGCTCTCGGTATCGCCGTGCAACTCGGCTCCGCATTCGTCCTCGGTTATCTCGCATGGCTGGGTTGGCGGTACATGGGATTGTTCGGCGAGGACACCACTCCGTTCTTCGGTTTTCCCAAGGCTTTCTACATGGCAGCCGTTCCGGTCGGCATCGGGGCCATGGCGATCGCCTGTTTGCTGCCCGTTTTCTCTTCGAGGTTTCCGAGGCGCTGACTGCGATGCTGATCGCTGGGCTGGTCGTCGCGCTTCTTTGCCTTCTCGTCCTGTTGGGCGTGCCCGTACTCGTCTCGCTTGCTGCAAGTGTTGCGGTCTATCTGGCGGTGAGCGGCGGCTGGGGCCTATCGCTTCCACAGCAGATCATCAGCGGCATGAACGATTTTGTGTTGCTTGCCCTTCCACTCTTCATCTTTGCCGGGAACATCATGAACGCCGGCGGCATCACCAAGCGCCTGGTGGAATTCGCCGTTGCGCTCGTGGGCTTCATGCGAGGGGGACTGGCGCACGTCAACGTTGCGACCAGCATCATGTTCGGCGGCATGATCGGCACCTCGGTAGCCGACTTGGCCGGCACCGGGTCGGTGCTGATCCCATCGATGAAGGAGCAGAAATATCCCGCGCCGTTCGCGGCGGCTCTCTCCGCCTCATCCTCCGGGATCGGTCCGCTTATTCCCCCCAGTTCGCCCATGATTCTGTACTCGGCGGTTACCGGCACTTCGCTTGGCGCCTTGTTTCTGGCGGGTCTCATTCCGGGACTCTTGCTTGGACTGACTCTGATGGGAATTGTCGCCTTGCTTGCGCGCCGGCACGGGTGGACGCCGATGGGCAGCTTCTCGATGCGCGAGGTCTTGCGCACCGGCCTTCGCGCGATTCTCCCGCTGGGCATGCCGGCGATCATTCTTGGTGGGTTCGTGTTCGGCGTCTTTACGCCTACTGAAGCTGGCGCCTTTGCCGTCGCATATGCCTTGTTTCTGGCGGGCCCCGTGTACCGCCGGCTTGATCTGCGCGGCCTCTATCGGGTGGCAGCCAACGCGGCCACTATAACCGGCGAAGTGATGCTGATCGTGGGACTCTCGACGGCGCTCGGATGGGCGCTTTCAAATGCAAAGGTGCCCTTCGTTCTTGCCGAAACGGTAGATGTGCTGGTTGTCTTCGACAGCATTACGCTCCGAATTCTGGTACTGCTCGTCCTGGCGATCTTGGCGGGCATGATTCTGGATCCCCTGATCCCGGTGATCATGCCGATCATTTTGCCGACGCTCCTGATCTTCGATATCGACCTCGTGCATTTCGGGGTGCTGATCGTGATCGCCGTGGTGATCGGGCAGGTAACCCCGCCGGTCGCCATTGCGCTCGTCGTAGCGAGCGCCAT
The DNA here is from genome assembly GCA_965219495.1 of Rhodobacterales bacterium. Taxonomy (GTDB): domain Bacteria; phylum Pseudomonadota; class Alphaproteobacteria; order Rhodobacterales; family CAZPXZ01; genus CAZPXZ01. The sequence continues at coordinate 2,233,547 of OZ244777.1, read as the reverse complement.
AGCGAAAGAAGACTTGGTGCACGTCATGCGGGCGAACACGCCCTTCCTGCTGGGGCTTTTCGCATTCCTGATTCTGATCACGCTGCTTCCCGGGCTGGCGACTTGGCTGCCGCGTACGCTCGGACAGTAACGCGGCCTTGTGTTTTCTTCCCGCTTGGCAAGTGGGGTCGAAAGTCCATACGCCGCTCGGGATTGCAGTCCCGGCGCCGTTGATTCCGATGGATCGAGCGTTCCGTCTGGAACCAACGCAAGGCCGCGATCCGGTTATGGTTTCGCAGGTCATCACGACGGCAACCGCGGCTGGCGCATGTTCCATGACGGAACAGGCCGCATTGGCCGCAAGACGGACTGGGCAGGCTGTCGCCGGCAAACGACAGGCGGTTTCCAAAAGGGGATATTCGCCTTGGCGCAAGTCCACGGTCCAAAACTGCCGAACGCACTTCATGGAGTTCCGCACCGGGGAACGCCGCAGTGCGACAAAGCCTTCAGATTGCGGGCATTGACCTTCCAGTAACTGGAATCGTTATATTACAATTGCTGTACAGCAAGGGTGGTCAGGGAAGCGATGGCTGAACTGTTGCACGCGGGCGGCCGTGAAGCCGCAGCCGATGATGGAAAGCCAGTGCGGGCTGCGATCGGGCTCGTTGTCGGCGGCATGACCTGTGCGGCCTGTGCGACGCGGCTGGAAAAGGCCTTGAAGCGCGTATCCGGCGTAGCGGACGCGTCGGTCAACTTTGCTTTGGAACGCGCGGATATTCAGTTCGATTCGGATCAGATGCCGGTATCGCCGATTCTGCAAGCGATCCAAAAAGCGGGATTTTCTGTTTCAAGCACGCATTATTCCTTCGGTGTAGAGGGCATGACCTGCGCCGCCTGTGCCGTTCGCGCCGAGAAGGCACTGAAGAGAGTACCCGGAGTCATCGACGCCACGGTGAATTTTGCCCTGGAACGAACGGACATTCGTGTCGCCGAGGGTGCTGCCGACCGGACGGCGTTGATCCGGGCGCTTGAGAGCGCCGGATTCACCGCCAAGGCCGCTTCCGAGTCCCGGTCCAGGGCGCAGGCCGGTGTTGAGCATCAGGCCAGGGAAAGGCTGGAAAACCGGCATAACAGTCTGGTGTTGTTGTTTTCGGTGGTCCTCACAGCGCCGCTCGTCGCACAGATGATCGGGCACGGTTTGGGTCTGGCGTTTCGTCTTTCTCCCTGGGTCGAACTGGCCCTTGCCACCCCTGTGCAAGTCTTTGTGGGAGCCCGATTCTACCGGTCCGCTTTCTGGGCCTTGAGAGCCGGGGCGGGCAACATGGATGTCCTGGTGGTCATGGGAACCAGCGCGGCCTACCTCTACAGCCTGTATCTCGTTCTGAGCTTCGGGCAGGGCGCCGCCGGCCAGCTCTACTTCGAGGCTTCCGCGGTCATCATTACCCTGGTCTTGACCGGAAAGTGGCTTGAGGTTCGCGCCAAACGCGGCACTACCGCTGCGATCCGCCAGCTCATGGAACTCCGTCCGGAGACTGCGCGGGTAGTGCGGGACGGTACGGAGATGGAATTGTCCGTCGACGAAGTGGTTGTCGGCGATATCGTGATTGTAAAGCCGGGTGAGCGGGTTCCGGTTGACGGACAGATTGAAGACGGCGCGACCGAAATGGACGAGGCGCTCATCACCGGCGAAAGTCTTCCTGTACCGAAAAACAATGGCGACATGGTAACCGGCGGCGCCGTCAACGGAACCGGACTTCTGCGCATTCGCGCGACCGCCGTCGGCAAGGATTCGACCCTGTCCAGAATTATTCAACTGGTGGAAAACGCCCAGAGCGGCAAAGCGCCCCTGCAGCGCCTCGTTGATCGGGTGAGCGCCATCTTCGTGCCCGTTGTAGTATCCATTGCACTTGTAACATTCGTGGCTTGGGTGCTGATCACGGGAAACTTTGAATCGGCCTTGATTGCTGCCGTATCCGTTCTCGTCATCGCCTGTCCCTGCGCCCTTGGATTGGCCACGCCGACGGCGATCGTAACCGGAACGGGAGCTGCCGCCCGAGCCGGCATTCTGATCAAGGATGTCGAAGCCTTGGAACGCGCCCACCGCATCGACACCGTCGTCTTTGACAAGACCGGCACCTTGACCGAGGGCCGCCCGATGGTCGTGGATATGGATTCCCTGGAAAGCGTGGAGAAAGAACTATGGTCGCTGGCCGGCTCTGTTCAGGCTGGCAGCGAGCATCCCCTGGCGCGCGCCATCACGGATGGCGCCAAACAAAGGTCAATCAGACTGGATCCGGTTTCGGATTTTCGCAGCTACACCGGTCGAGGCGTGCGTGGCCGTGTCGGGAATTCGAATGTCGTGATCGGGAACCGGGGTCTGATGCTGGATCAAGACGTGGAAACGGGGCCAGGCGAGGACCGCGCGGCGCAATGGGAAAAAGAGGCCAAGACCACGATCTGGATAGCAGTTGACGGTCAACTGGCAGGCCTGATGGCGATTGCCGATCCGGTCAGGTCCGAGGCCAGAGAGGCGGCGCAGACCCTGTCCAGCATGGGCGTGAAGACCATCATGCTCAGCGGCGATGCGTCCGAAGTGGCGGCGGCCGTGGCGCTGCAAGTCGGTATTGACCGGGCCAAGGCGCCGGTCCGTCCCGAGGACAAGGCCAGCGAAGTGGAGTCGCTTCGAACGAGTGGCCACGTGGTCGGAATGGTCGGCGACGGCATCAATGATGCGCCGGCGCTGGCCGCCTCGGATGTCGGGATCGCCATGGGCACCGGCGCCGATATCGCGATTGAGACCGCGGCGGTGACCTTGATGAGGTCGGATCCCCGTCTCGTATCTGCAGCAATTTCCGTAAGCCGGGCGACCTGGAGCAAGATCCGCCAAAACCTCTTTTGGGCCTTTATCTATAACTTGATCGGTATTCCACTAGCGGCGCTGGGATTCTTGAGTCCCGCCATTGCGGGCGCGGCCATGGCCATGAGCAGCGTGAGCGTCGTGACAAATTCGTTGCTGTTGAAAAGGTGGAATCCGGCTCGAAACTAGGGAAAGGAGATCGGTCGCATGGAACGAATCACAATTCCGGTCCAAGGCATGTCCTGCGAAGGTTGCGTAAATGGAATCGAAAGAGCGCTGTCTCAACAAAACGGTGTGGAGTCGGCAAAGGCCTCGCTTCGAGAGGCAATCGTGGTCGTGAAATTTCGGCCTGAGATTGTGGGGAAGGGAGCCCTGGAAGACGCCATTCATCACGCGGGGTTCGAGGTCGGCCCCTGATTGCTCCACTGTGCTCCGCTGAGTTGCGCGTGCATGCAGGTCCCTCTGGCCGTTCGGCTCGGTGAACTCCAGGACAGAACGCCGAAATGGTCGCCCGGAAATCGGTCGGGCTCGCGGCGCGGGTGGGCGGGATCGAGGTTTACAGGACCGAGAGCATGAAACTCCGGGCCGGCGAGCGCACGCGCTGGACCCGCAACGATGTCGAACTTGGGCTAGTCAACAGCCAGACCGCCGAGGTCGCCGCCGTGGGCGGAGGCAAGGTGACGTTCCGTCTCGGGAAGGGGCGGGTACTCGACATGCGCCCTGGCGATCCGCAGCTTCGCCTGATCGACCGCGCCTAGGCCTCGACGGTCCACGCGTTTCAGGGCCGCACCGTCGATACCGTGATCGCCGCGATGGAGGCGAACCATCGAACCTTAAGAATCTGAAGAAGTTTTACGTCAAGATCAGCCACGCCCGGGACAGGGCAGAGCTGTTCACCGACGACAAGGCGGCGCCGCGCGAGCAGCTCGAAGCGCTTACCGGGGAGCGGATTTCGGTGCGAGCTCGCCGGAGATGGCGCCATGCAGCGTCTTCGCATGCATGGAGGACATGGCGAGAATGGCCGGTCAGGTTCATAGCCTGAAGGTCGCAGGTTCAAATCTTGCCCCCGTTACCACCGAGACCGACATTCCGCTTCGCGGGATGTCGGTCGCTTTCTTTCCGGCCCAGCTCCCGGCCCATTCGAGGATGGTGCCGAGATCGCCGTGCAGCGCGGCGTGCATCTCGCCGCGCTTGTCGCCGGGAGTGAGCACGATGCGCTCGATCAAGCCCCGGATGGCGTCCGCGGCCTCGTCGCGGTCGCGGGGGTCGGCGAGCGCCTCGGCAAGCCGCTCGACCTTGCGGCGGTAAACGATGGCGATGTTGGGGTGAATGTCCGGGAGGTCGGCCGGGACGGCGGATAGCCGCTCGTCGAGCTCGTCCTGGCGGGCCTCCAGTTCGCGCATGCGGTCCAGCATGCCCCGCGCATAGCCGCCGTCCTCGATCACCGCGACCATGGCCTTGATCTTCTTCTCGATGGCGGCAAGTTCCTTCCGGTCCGTCGCGCCCGATGCGCGGCGCTCGCGGTTGAGCCGGTTGGTCTCCTCGGCATACGCCTTCATCGCCTCGGCGGCGGCCTCGGGGGCCATCAGCTTGTCCTTCAGCCCCGCAAAGACGCGTTCCTCGATGACGGCCCGGCGGATGCTCCTGCCGTTGGAGCACGAGCCCGTCATGACGTGGTTGGAGCATCCATAGCGGTCCTGGCCGCGCATCGCGTAGGGGCCGCCGCAGACGCCGTATTTGAGCAGGCCCGACAGCAGGTGACGGGGCCGGTGGGTGCTGTTCAGCCTGTTGGCGTGCGCCTTCCGCGTCGCCGCGATGGTCGTGGCGTATCTCTCCGAGATTTCCCCCTGCCGGGCCTTGGCCGCCTGCCACAGCGCGTCGTCCACGATGCGGAGCTCGGGAACCTCGGTCACGATCCAGTCCTCGGGCGGGTTGATGCGCGCCACCCGCTTGCCGGTCTCGGGGTTCTTCATGAAGCGCTGGCGGTTCCACACCAGCCGGCCGACATAGAGCTCGTTGTTGACGATGCCGGTGCCGCGCCCCGCGTGGCCGCGAAGGGCGGAGTCGGTCCAGAGCCTGCCCTTGGGGCCGGGGATGCCGTCTTCGTTCAGGCGCCGCGCAATCGCGCGCGGGCTGGTGCCGGAAGCGAACTCCCGGAAGATGCGCCGCACGATCTCGGCTTCCGCCTCGTTGATCTGCCGCTCGCCCCGGACGGGCTCGCCGGCGTCGTCGTGGTGCTTCACCACGTCGTAGCCGTAGCTCCGCCCGCCGCCCGACTTGCCGGCCTCCACACGGCCCCGAAGGCCCCGGTGCGTCTTTGCCGCGAGGTCCTTGAGGAACAGCGCGTTCATGGCGCCCTTGAGGCCGACGTGAAGCTCGTTGATCTCGCCTTCCGACAGGGTGACGATCATCACGCCCGCGAACCGCAGGTGCTTGTAGAGCACCGCCACGTCCGCCTGGTCGCGGCTCACCCGGTCGAGCGCCTCGGCGACCACGATCTCGAACAGGCCCCGTCGCGCGTCCTCCAGCAGCGCCTGGACGCCGGGCCGCAGGATCACGCTCGCGCCCGAGACAGCCGCGTCGCGGTAGGCGCCGGCGATCTTCCATTCCTCGCGCTCGGCGTGTTCGCGGCAGATGCGGAACTGGTCCTCGATGGAAGCGGCTCGCTGCTGGTCGGACGAATAGCGGGCGTAGAGCGCGGCACGCAGGGTCATGGTCTCGGGTCTCCTATCGGTCGTGCGCCTCCGTTTCCGGCGCATTGTCGTTGGCGGCTTCCGACTGCCGGAACCGCTCGCGCGCGATCTGCCGCCCGAGCAGCCGGGCGAGGCGCATCACGGCGTCCTCGATCCGGGCTTCCGGCCCGCCGTTGTCGTTCGCGGCCGCGTCGTGCGATTGCCCGCGTTCGCGCCCGTTCCCATCTCGCCGCATCGCCTCCGCCTTCCCGGTATCCGTGACCCTGGAAAGGGGATTTGAACATGTGGACAAGGGATGTCAAACGGTCGGGCAAGGGGATTTCCTGCATGGAATCATACACTTGTCACCTCCTGTCACTCCCTGTCATGACAGGCGGGGACTGGCGTACCACGAAAAAAATTCGCGGATCGGAATCGTTCCCGCCCTTTTTCAGGTCAGGACGCGGAGCGCGGTCTCGGGAGCCTTGTCGAGCACGCGCAACAGGGCGCGCGCCGCGCCGGTCGGGCAGCGCTTGCCCTGTTCCCAGTTGCGGATCGTCTCGTGCGGCACGTCGATGCGCCGCGCCAGCTCGGTCTGGGAGAGACCGAGCCGCCGGCGCACCCGGCGCGCGTATCGCGCCATGTCCTGCATGGCCTCGGCCTCGTCCTCCCGCTCCTGCGCCGCAATCTCCGCCTCGGTGGTGGCGTCCACCCTCGCAGGGTCGATCCGCCCCTCGGGCAGCGTGGACGGATCGTCGGGATCAATCCTGACGCGCGTTGTGCTCATAGTCCGCAACCTCCTTCGGGTTGGCCTTGCGGGCCGAAATGATGCGAACGGCCGAACCCCGTATCGTATAGACGACGACATAGGTCCGCCCGTCGATGGTGCCGAGCAGCCGGTAGCGGTCCTCGCCATAGTCGCGCCGGCGGCCCTGCATGATGATCCGGCGCGGATCGAGGAAGGCACGGACCGCATAGGCGAAGTCGAAGCCGCGACGCTCGAAACAGGCACCGTTCGTGGCCTCGTCCCATTCGAACTCCATCTCGATACCATAGGCCAGTGGCCCACTCTCGTCAAGCATGCCGTCCGGCATGGCGCGTCCGGTCGGATCGCCCTGGAGGGACAATCGGCACCAATCGACGCCATGCGGCGCCAGGACTACGAGACCGTCCGTTCGTCCCTTGTTCCGCGGCCCGCGAGCGCATATCTGGGCTGTATGGACAGGCACGATTCCCGCATTCCCGCCTCCGCCGGGGCTCGCATCCGATGGTAGCCTGCATCGGCAAGATCGCCTCGCCGGCGCAGGGGGTGGGCTATTTCGAGAAGGACGGCTACTACGCGAAGGACGACGGGGCGCACCGCGAGGCGGGCGCTTGGGAAGTGTTGTGTTTCACTTTATTTCGGTAACTGTCCAGGTAGGTGCGTGCACCACGGAGTGCATTGCCCGCCACTGCCGCAAAGTCGATGCTGCCCGGTTGTGACGGTTTCACGGGCGAGAACAGTTCTCTCTCGAAAAATCACTGATAACACCAGGGACTGGTAACAGAATTCAACCTGCGCTATTCATAGCGTCATGGCGATTCGCTTTCAGCCCCGACCGTTCTTGCGGGCTTTTTCAGCGCCGACCCACCTGGCGCAAGGGGTGCTGCCGCATGATGATGGCGGAACGAAACAGATTGAGGCTTTGCGGGAGCAACTCGAACAAAAGGACGAGCAACTCGCGGCGCAAGGCGAGCAGCTCGCTGGTTTGCAAGCCGAGAACGCGACCCTGCGGCAACGTCTTGAAGAGCTGGAGCGGCAGCTTGGCCGGAACAGCCGGAACAGCAGCAAGCCTCCTTCGAGTGACGGGCTGCAGAAGCCGCGGGCGGAGCCCCGGACAAGGAGCCAGCGCGGCAAATCGGGCAGGCCGAGCGGCGGGCAGCCCGGGCACGCGGGTTCGACCTTGCGCCGGACCGACAGGCCGGACCATGTCGAGGATCATCATCCGTCGCACTGTGCGGGCTGCGGCGCGCCGCTTTCGGCTGCGGACGGGGATGGAAGCCCTGTCGCAAGACAGGTCTTCGACCTGCCGGAGCCGCGCCCCCTCGAGGCCACGGAACACCGCGCTCACCGTTGCGTTTGCGGTCATTGCGGCGCGACGACACGGGCGGCGTTTCCCGCAGGCGTGACGGCGCCGGTGCAGTATGGTCCGCGCATGGCGGCGGTGGCGGCCGATCTGAGCGATGCGCATTTCCTGCCCGAGGATCGTTTGTCGCAACTGATGGCCGACCTGTTCAACGCGCCCGTGTGCGCCGCGACGCTGGCGGCGATGAGCCGCCGGATGGCCGAGCAGTTGCAGGGTTTCGTCGACCATGTGCGGGAGCTGATCGTCCGCAAGGCGCCGGTGAAGCATCTCGACGAGACCGGCTTCCGGGTTGGCGGGCGCACGCAGTGGCTCCACATTGCCTGCACGCCATGGCTGACCTTGTTTCGCGTCCACGAAAAGCGCGGCGACTTGCTGCCGGGGTTCTCCGGTTGTGTCGTCCACGATCATTGGAAGTCTTATTTCAAGATCGAGGGCGTTTCACACGCCCTCTGCAACGCCCATCACCTGCGCGAACTTCAAGCCCTGATCGACATCGAAAAAGAGGACTGGGCCCGGCACATGCACCGGCTCCTGTCGCGCGCCAATCGGGTCGTTCATCTCGCCAGAACAATGGCAAGACCTCTCCCCGAAACGCTGCTCGACCGGATCGGGCGAACCTATGATCGGATCCTCGCCGAGGCGCTCGCCTTTCATCAGGCGCAGCCACCGCTCGCGCCACCGGAGCCCGGCAAACGCGGGCGAAAGAAACGCCGCGTCGGACACAATCTCGCCCTTCGGCTCCAGGACTACAAAACCGAGACCTTGCGTTTCCTCACCGACCCCGACGTTCCGTTTACCAACAATGAAGCATATGCCGACAAACGTTTTATGCCGACAACGCATCCCAACTCATTGATTCATTGGGCCGCGCGCCGGAATTTGTCGGCATAATCACAGAGCTTCGAGGAATGCCATTAACGCGTCATTGGGTTGATAGGCGCCTTCGGGAGCTTCGGACAGTCGTATCCGGTCCATCGCTTCTTTCTTTATGCGCATGTCGGCATGAAGGGAGACCTGCGTTGTCTCGAGTGACACGTGCCCCAGCCGGATGGCCGGTGAACCATCGTGCGACCGACATCAAATCGTTGGGAAATAAAAGAAACTACGCCGAACTCTGTGCAACGGAAATCAGGTCGATGCTGTCACCGCACCGGACGACAACAGCGTCAAAAGGGATCAATCAAGCTGCGTGCTGGTCGGCGTGGCCCCCGCTCCATCCGCAAGGCCACACCGCATCTCCGCTCCATGATTATGCCGACAAATTCCGGGGCGCGGCCCAGTGAATCAATGAGTTGGGCTGCGTTGTCGGCATAAAACGTTTGTCGGCATAGTGAAGCCGAACGCGATGGTCGAATGGGGAAATTGCGCCAGAAAATCTCCGGCGGGTTCCGCTCCCCAAAAGGCGCCCAAGACTTCGCCACCCTGCGCAGCGCCATCACCACCGCCAGAAAGCAGGGCTGGAACATCATCGAAACCTTGATGACATCGCCGGACCAACTGATCGGAAAACTCCAATGCTAAACCGCTCCATACCACCTGCCCGCTGACGCCACGCCGGTCCCGCCCCGAGCATGTATAATTTCAAACGCAAGCCTTGCGCAGCCTTTACGTACGCGCGAGACTGAGTGCTGGGCAGTTACTTATTTCGGCACGTTTTTTCCAAAATATACTGTACGCGTTTCTCGCAATGCTCCGTGACTGCCGGATGGTGGTGTCACGCGCTCGGTGCCGCGTGAACGCGCAAGGCTTCGCTACGGTGCCAGGGACAAGGACAATAGGCATCGTGCGTACGGCATTCTACTGGCGGACAGCCTACTGGAAAGACGCCCTGCCTGGAGAAGAAGCCTGATCACGCTGTCCCGGATTAATCCAACAGTTCGCGCGCGAAACAATCTGAGAAAATTCGCCCTATTTCTGACGAGATAATTTGTGCCTGTGCAAAAAGGTCGCAATTCGTTTCATATCAAGAGGTTGTGGCCGGTTTTGGGTTGCGAAGATTGGCCCCAGGCGTATAATTCCAAGCAAAATTCAGGCGAAATCGGTCGGATGGGCGGAATCTTCGCGATGGGTCGCTCGTTCCGGCGGAGCAGAGACGAGGGCGAGGGCATGAGGACAATCCAGGAGCCGTTTGTTCGGCTTGGCGAAATCGCCATCGAGGACATTGCGATTGACCCGCTCTGCGGGGATGACATCCCGGCGGTGTTGCGGGGCATCCAGCACCTGTACTGCGACGAAAATTTGCGCCGGCAGGTTTTCGACCTGCTGGACGCGCATTTTCTTCCGGGCGTGGACCGGGGGCTTGGGCGCCCGGGCATGGATTTGTGGCGGATCTTCGTGCTGGCGACGCTCAAGCAGGGCAACGGGTGCGACTACGACCGTCTGCAGGACCTTGCCAATTGCCACGGGACGGTTCGGGAGATGCTCGGCCATTCGGGGCTCGACGACCATCGCCGGTACGAGCACCGGACGCTGGTGCGCAATGTCTCGCTGCTGACGCCGGAGCTTCTGAACGAGATCAACGAACTGGTGGTGAAGGCGGGCCACGCGCTGTTCGGGCAGGAGCCGGAAGCGCCGCTGCGGGCGCGGGCCGATTCCTTTGTGGTGGAAACCGACGTGCACGATCCGACCGACGTCAACTTGCTGTGGGATGCGATGCGGTGCCTGATCCGGATTTCCGCACAGCTGGCTTCGGCCTTCGGGCTTGGCGGCTGGCGGCAGAGCCGGCATCTGCGGCGGCAGAGGCGGCATCCGGACCGCGTGCGCGCTTACCTGGAGCTTTGCCGGTCGCTGGTGGCGCGGGCGGAACGGCTGCGGCGGGAACTTGAGGCGGCGGGGGCGGAAACATGGGATATCGATGCCGTGCAAGACCTTATGGATCATGCGCTTCGCCAGATCGACCAGATCGACCGGCGGCTGCTGCAAGGCGAAGCGATCCCGCATGAAGAGAAGGTGTTTTCCATCTTCGAGCCGCATACCCGCTGGTGCGCGAAGGGCAAGGCCGGGCGCATGGTCGAACTCGGGGTTCCGGTCTGCATCGTCGAGGACCAGCATCAATTGGTCCTGCACCACCGCATCTGGTGGGCGGACGACGACGTGGATGCGGCGGCTCCGCTGCTGTCGGAGACCCTCGCCCTGTTTCCGTCGGTGCGGGGCTGCAGCTTCGACCGGGGCTTCCACAGCCCGTCCAACCGGGTGCGGCTGGACGCGCTGCTGGATTGCAACGCGCTGCCGGCGAAGGGCGCTCTTTCGCAGAAAGCGCGGGAGCGCGAGGCGCGCCCCGAATTCGCCGCGGCGCGGCGGCAGCATCCGGCGGTGGTACGCCAGGCTAACTCTGGTGTGGATAGCCGGTGCAAGTCCGGCGGAAAGGGTGCAGCGAGACTAGCTGCTGTACTAGTGGGTGAAAGTCCCACCGGCGCAATTCTCAGTTTGGCGCCGTAGTCATATCCGGCAGGCGCATGGGGTGACCCGGTGACCTGGAAGCCCGGAAGTAAAAGCCCTGGGAGACGGAGTGGACATGGTTCCGCTTGAGTCTGATCAGCCCGGGGGGGCGAGCAAAGAGTAGGGCCGTAACGAGAGTGAACGGATCAAACGTCGAAAAGGACTTCCTGCATGAAGCTGATTTGCGGGGTAATTGGAGTTGCCAAGGGTCTCCTTTCCACCCGATGGCCAGTGCCGGTGCGGAAGAACTGAGGAGCACGCACCGGGGCTTCCGGCGTACTGAAGGCGGCAATACTCGAAAGTACAGCAGCGAAAGTCCGGAAGGTCTGGGGATCAGACAGGATGATCCTTGCATGTCAAAGACCGCGTCTATAACCGGCTGTGCCGGGAAATGAAACGGAGATCTTCAGACTGGCGGATGAGGCCGAAAAGCGTTGATGGCGGGGACAACACAACCCGGCTGGAGCGAGGGCCTCAGGGCACAGGTGGCGATGCTGCAGCCGATGGCTCCGCACACGGTGGCGGAAACCACCATCAGTTTGGCGGCGGCATCATCGAAGGACGGAGCAAACGCAGTATCCGATCGAGGGTAGGGCCGGGTCAGTCTTAACCTCGACGCACCTGCGGAAGGCTCCGTACCGAACTGTGGGGTGCCTGATGCTTGAAGCCGTACCGGGGAAAACCCGAAGTCCGGTTTTTAGGGAGGGCGGCTGGAAACGTGATCTATGGTGGAACTGCGCACCCACCTGCAACCGAAAGGGCAGGACCGGATAAGCCTCCACCTAAGGGTGCGCGCGCCAGTGCCCTACCCGACGTGCAGCGAGACTAGCTGCTGTACTAGTGGGTGCAAGTCCCACCGGCGCAATTCTCAGTTTGGCGCCGTAGTCATATCCGGCAGGCGCACGGGGTGACCCGGTGACCTGGAAGCCCGGAAGTAAAAGTCCTGGGAGACGGAGTGGAGATGGTTCCGCTTGAGTCTGATCAGCCCGGGGGGCGAGCAAAGAGTAGGGCCGTAACGAGAGTGAACGGATCAAGCGTCGAAAAGGACTTCCCGCATGAAGCTGATTTGCGGGGTAATTGGAGTTGCCAAGGGTCTCCTTTCTACCTGATGGCCAGTGTCGGTGCGGAAGAACTGAGGAGCACGCACCGGGGCTTCCGGCGTATTGAAGGCGGCAATCCTCGAAAGCACAGCAGCGAAAGTCCGGAAGGTCTGGGGATCGGACAGGATGATCCTTGAATGTCAAAGACCGCGTCTATAACCGGCTGTGCCGGGAAATGAAACGGAGATCTCCAGACTGGCGGATGAGGCCGATAAGCGTTGATGGCGGGGACAACACAACCCGGCTGGAGCGAGGGCCTCAGGGCACAGGTGGCGATGCTGCAGCCGATGGCTCCGCACACGGTGGCGGAAACCCCCATCAGTTTGGCGGCGGCATCATCGAAGGACGGAGCAAACGCAGTATCCGATCGAGGATAGGGCCGGGTCAGTCTTAACCTCGACGCACCTGCGGAAGGCTTCGTACCGAACTGTGGGGTGCCTGATGCTTGAAGCCGTACCGGGGAAAACCCGAAGTCCGGTTTTCAGGGAGGGCGGCTGGAAACGTGGCCTATGGTGGAACTGCGCACCCACCTGCAACCGAAAGGGCAGGACCGGATAAGCCTCCACCTAACCCGACTTCGCCGCTTCGCCAAGATTTTCGGGCGAATTTGGTCCGTTTTTGAGGATGGAGAAATTCACAACGCCTTGCAGGAAAAGGCGTCGGGGCCGGATCCACGCCCGGAATTCGCCCAAATAGTGCGGAATGTATGGGCGATGCAGAGCTTGACATGCAGTTCACTAACCGATATCATCGTGCCTATGTATATTCGCAAGGACACGCGCCGCCACAAAGACCGCGTCTACACCAATTACCGCCTGGTCGAGGCCTGCCACACCCCCGACGGACCGCGCCAGCGCACCATCTGCTCCCTCGGCGACCTGGCGCCCCGTCCCCATCACGAATGGCTGGCGCTGGCCCACCGGTTGCAGGCCGCGCTGGAAGGCAAGCGGTTCCTGTTCGAGCCCGAGGGCGAAGATGCGGAACTCATCGAGCGGGTGCGCCGGCGGCGCCGGCGCGGCAAGCGGCCGCTGTCGGCGCCGCCGGCAGCGGCGGTCTCGGTTGTGCCGGAGCAGGTGGAGGTGCTGCGGGCGCGGGAGGCGGGGCCGCTGCATGTCGGGCTGGCGTTTTGGGAGCGGCTGGGCTGCGACGATGTGCTGCGGGAAGCGGGACTTCGCCCGCGCAGCCGGGAGCTGACCTGCGCGATGGTGATGAACCGGCTGATCGCGCCCTCATCGGAGCACGCCATGGGGGACTGGATGCAGCGGACGGCGATGGACGACCTGCTCGGGGTGCATTTCGCGTGGCCGTCGCTTTCGGCGCTGTACCGCAACCTCGACCGTCTGTACGACAAGCGGGAAGCGATCGAGGCATCGCTGACCCGGCGGCAGTGCGACTTGTTCGATCTGGATCCCGCGGTGTATTTGATCGACCTGACCAGCAGTTATTTCGAAGGGGCGGCGTTGGCCAACCCGAAGGCGGCCCGCGGCTACTCGCGCGACAAGCGGTCGGACTGCAAGCAGGTGGTGGTGGGGCTTGCCATCGATCACGACGGCTTTCCGCAGGCGCACGAAGTGTTCCGCGGCAACCTGCGGGACAGCGCCAGCATGCTGGACCGTCTGGAGCACCGCCTTGGCGGCTTCCGGGAGGGACAGACGGTGGTGGTGGACCGCGGCATGTCGGGGGAGAAGAACCTTGCGCAGATCCGCGAACGCAACCTTCATTACCTGGTTGCCGCCCGCCAGGGCGAACGGGTCGGGTGGCTGGCTGAGTTCGAGGCACTCGAGGGCTTCGAAGAGGTCCTGCGGAAGCCCTCACCGCGCAATCCGTCGCAAAAGCCGGGCCGGGTCTGGGTCAAGCGCGCAAGCGACGGCGCCGAAACCGTGGCGCTGTGCATCAGCGAAGGCCGCCGGCAGAAGGATCGCGCCATCCGCGAGAGCCACGAGGCGCGGCTGCTGGCGGATCTCGACCGGCTGCAGGAGCGCGTCGCCAGCCGCCGCCTGGTCAAACCCGAAAAGATCGCCGAAGCCATCGGCCGCCTCCGCGAGCGCTATCCGCGGGTGGCCCGCTATTACGATCTCGAATACCGCGCCGACACCGGCGAGTTGCATGCCGCGCTGCGCAGCGAACGCAGGGACATCGCCGAGCGCGTCGACGGCGCCTACCTGCTGAAGACCGACCGCCAGGACCTCTCGGGCGAGGAAATCTGGCGCCTGTATGTCTTGTTGGCGCGGGCGGAGAACGCCTTTCGCAACATGAAATCCTCCCTCGCGATGCGACCGATGTTCCATCAGATCGAACCCCGCGTCGATACCCACATCTTCCTCTCGGTGATGGCCTACCGGTTGCTCGTCGCGATCGAGAAGACCCTGCTCGACCAGGGCGTGCACAGTTCCTGGAGCAGCGTTCGCGATGCGCTCCGCACCCACCAGGTGGTCACAGTGACGCTGCCCACCGACGACGGAACGAAATCCGGGTCCGCCGGCCGACCACTCCGGAGCCGGCGCATCTCGAGATCTACCGGCAGCTCGGCGTCCCGCCGACCCTCATGCACACACGGAAGAGCGTCCATCGAATCGAGGCGTAACCCGCAATGCTAGTGCGGAGGAAATTTCCAACCCATTGAAAAACCAGCAAAAACTTGAAAAAGTGGCGAAGTTGGGCTAAGGGTGCGCGCGCCAGTGCCCTACCCGACAAGGGGTTGTGCGCAATCTTATTAATTGGGGATTATATCGGATAGTGCCCGTATAGGGGTTGATGATTCAGGCACCATTTATTAAAATCGGTCCAAGTCAACGGATTAGGAAGTGGAGATGGCCCACAAGGCACCTGGCAAGCACTACCGCCAAGGTATGACCCTTATCGAGGCGATGCGGATGTTCGCGGACAATGCGGCGGCCGAAGCGTGGTTCGTTAAGGTCCGCTGGCCGACCGGCCCGGCTTGCCCGTTTTGTGGCTCCGTCAACGTTCTCAGTGGTGCAAAGCACAAGACCATGCCCTATCGGTGCCGTGAGAAGGAATGCCGCAAACGATTCAGTGTCCGGACCGGAACCGTCATGGAAGCGTCGAACATCCCCTATCAGAAATGGGCGCTCGCGGTCTATCTCTTCATGACGAGCCTGAAGTCGGTTTCGTCCATGAAGTTGCATCGGGATCTCGGGGTGACACAGAAGACCGCTTGGCACCTGGCACACCGGCTGCGCAAGGCGTTTGAGAGTGAAAGCGGGTTGTTCGCTGGCCCGGTCGAGGTGGATGAAACCTACATGGGCGGCAAGCGCAAGAACATGCCGAAGTCGAAGCGCGAAGAGCTCACCGGCCGCGGGGCCGTGGGCAAGACCGCCGTCGTTGGTGCGAAAGACCGGACCACAAACCAAGTACGAGCCCGAGCAGTCGAGTCCACTAACAAGGCCACCATCCACGGCTTCGTCGCCGATCACACGGCCCTGGACGCCACGGTCTACACTGACGATGCGTTGGTCTACGAAACCCTTCCGAATCCACACAAGGCCGTCAACCACAGCGCTCAGGAGTATGTTCGTGGCGACGTGCATACCAACGGCATGGAGAGCTTCTGGTCGATGCTCAAGCGCGCTTATCAGGGGACCTTCCACAAGATGAGCGAAAAGCATCTCGACCGGTACGTGAGGGAGTTTGCGGGCAAGCACAGTGTGCGAGACATGGACACCCTCGACATCATGGGCGCGATCGTCCTCGGAATGGACGGCAAGCGCCTGAAGTACACACAACTCATCGCCGACAACGGCCTTGATTCAGGAGCGCGGGCATGAATCGGCGCCCAACAAAGAGCGGCATCATCTCGGCCTTTGCTGGCTGCATGGGAGGCTGATGTGACTGAACGACGCAAGAGGCCGCCGCGCCGTGTGGAGGTTGTGAAGTCGTCCTACCAGCCGTCCAAGGCAGATATGAAGGAGGAAATCGACGTGAGCCACCTGGAGGGGAAGACGGCGGACGATCTGGCTCGGATGCTCACGGCCCCGGTGGCGATGGTGCGTACGCCACGCCCGCCCCGGAGCCGGTGACGGGTGCTGTGGGCACTATCCGATATAATCCCCTATTAATTGATGGAACATTAGGACATTTCGGTCACGTTCATTAAGAGAGGGAGCTTCGTGCGCCGTGGAAAGGCGCTTTCTTCTAGCGGGTGCGAATCCCGCGCAATAGCTGTCGCTCCGGTTGGTAGCAGCCAGGGCGGGTCATGGAGGTAACGACATGGACTGAAGCACCCTGGTGACAAAGGACCGCATAAGGCGGTCCAGCAACCATGCGGGCCGGAACGCAAGTGAACGTCATGCAGGCCTCGAAACCTCTAATGCGGAAGCTGACCCTGCGGAACTTGGGGGAAAGCCGATGGCAGACCGGGAAGTGAGCGACATATGCACCGATCTGTTTCCGCCGGGGTAAGGACGCTGGCACGCATGGAAGGGGAAGAAAGCAGCAACACGGGAAGCCCTGTCGGTGGCGTGGCACGCGTCAACCGGAAACCCGTGAGGGCCAGTCTGGGCCGGCAGGGTGGCGGATGGGCCCGTACTACCTTGGAGGCCGGGTAATGCCGGCGGAGGGAAGGGGCCCTGGTTCGAGAGCGGTATGGAAAGGAAGCAAGGCATGACCACTGGCAAGAGCCTAACAGGGTCAACAGGAGTTCGGAAACTCCAGACCATGCTACATGTGAAAGCGAAGGAAGAACCCAAGCGACGGTTCCACGCACTGATCGACAAGGTGTGGCGAGCAGACTTTCTGGCTGAGGCCTGGTTCAGGGTACGCCGTAACGGCGGCTCCGCCGGGGTTGACGGGGAGAGCTTCCAGGACATTGAGTTGAACGGCTTGGAGCGGTGGCTTGGGGAACTATCGCAGGACCTGAGGGACGGGACCTATACACCGGAACCGGTGCGACAGGTGCTGATCCCGAAGAAACAGCCCGGCCAGTTCCGGCCCTTGGGCATTCCCTGCATACGGGACCGGGTAGCGCAGACATCGGCCATGCTCGTGCTGGAGCCGATCATCGCAGCTGACCTGCAACCGGAGCAGTATGCCTACCGGCCGGGGCGGAGCGCGAACGACGCGGTGAGACGCGTCCACCGCCTCCTGAACAGGGGGCATAACGAGGTGGTCGACTGCGACCTGTCCAACTACTTCGGGGAGATTCCCCATGCCGAACTGATGACGAGCATCGCACGTCGCGTGAGCGATGGACGGATGCTCGGCCTCATCAAGGCGTGGCTGGAAATGCCTGTCGAGGAGGATGACGGCAAGGGCGGCAAACGCCGTACGAACCGGGCGCGCAGGGAACGGAAAGGGACTCCCCAGGGATCCCCGATCTCGCCCCTGCTCAGCAACCTCTACATGCGACGCTTCATACTGGGCTGGGAAGTGCTGGGCTATGCCCGGCGCTTTCGTTCGGAGATCGTGAATTACGCGGATGACCTCTGTGTTCTCGGCAAGGCCCCGGCGGCAGAGATGCTGGTGGCGGCCAAGCGACTCATGGCGGGTCTGAAGCTGCCGGTCAACGAACGGAAAACCCGGTGCTTGCGGTGCCCGGACGAAGCTCTTGAGTTTCTTGGATACCGCATCGGACGCAACTACCGCCCGCACGGCAAAGGGGCCTACACCGGCACCCGTCCGAGCAAGGCGAGCGTCCAAAGCATCTGCCGCCGGATAAGTGCGATGACGACGCCGAGGTACGAGAAGCTATCCGTGGAGGACACGGTGCACCGCCTGAACCGGGCCATGTCCGGTTGGGCGAACTACTTCCACCTCGGACAAGTCGGACCGGCCTACCAGTCGGTCGATCGACACGCCACCGCGCGGCTGCGACAGTGGCTCTGCCGAAAGCACAAGGTGAGGTCCGGGAAGTACGTGCGCTTCCCGGACACGAAGCTATGGCCTCACCATCCTTGCGCAGACGGTCAGGCGCCTTCCGTGGGCGAAGGCATGATCTCGTCCGAAAGCTGAGTGCGGGAAAACCGCACGCTCAGTTTGATGAGCGGGGGTGAGGAAACGCGGATACGGTAAAGATTGAGGCACCGACAACGTGCGAAAGCCGTCGGCAAACTGCTACTCCCTATACCTAAGCCCGGACGCGCCTCCCCCCGACTCTACTTCTCCAAGTAGAAAACGCAGGGGCATTGTGCGCCTGGATGCAGAGCAGTCACGCTGACAACCTGCTTCTTGAGGGCATTCGTGTGCAAGACTGCCCAGAAGCGCGTTTCCGCTTGCCGACTCCCCAAGCAGGCAAGGAACCGGAAACGGGAAACGGCACCGGAACGAACCCATTGAACAATGTGAATGGTGGTCCCTCATTTATCGTGAGCGCTCACATGCCCGTGCGCCCGAAGACATGGGCGCCCGCATACACCGGATTGGTCAGGATGCTATGGACTCTCCGGTAAATCGGCGTTTTCCGTACGATCTGCCGCTCCGCCGGGCCAAAGCACATGGTCGGAACCCGAATCCCTTCCTGCCGAAGCCACAAATGCGTCTGCCGGATACTTTGAAAGACCGCGAACCGGGCGAACACCAGCCGAATCGCGTCCCGCACTCGTTGATCGGGGTGCATCTCGATGCGGTCCCGCCCGACGCGGACGTAGCCAACCGCCACCGTGGTGAACAGATCTCCGCGCTGCGCCTTCTGGCGCAGCGCCTCGAGGCATCGATCGCGCAACATCGAATGCTCCATCTCGAACAGTGTGCCCCGCATGCCCAGGAAGAGTCGGTCATTGGCAACACGAGGGTCGTAAATCCCGTCCCCGTCCGACACCAGGCAGCCTACCAGGCCGCAATACTCCAGCAGCGTGTGCCAGTCCCGGCCATTGCGCGCAAGCCGGGAAGCCTCCACCGACAGGATCAGTCCAACTTCCTTGCGGCATATGGCGGCCAGCAGGCGGTCAAATCCGGGCCGCGCCACGCCGTCCCCGGAACGGCCAAGGTCGTCGTCGACGGTCTCGATCCGCCGCCACCCCAGTGCCCGCGCGCTCCATCAGACGGTATTTACGCTGTCGGCTTTCCGGGTGGTTCTGCACCTGGCCCGGCGTCGACTGGCGCACATACACCCAGGCGGCGCGGCTCAAATGCTCGGAGGTGATCCGGGAATTGTCATTCATTCTTCCCCCCTCCCTTCGCGCGCCACGCCATCGCTTCCGCAATGGCCTCCGCTAAGAGCGCAACCAGCCGCATCCGTAGTTCCTCCTTCAACGGCTCCAATGGGTTCTTCGGCGGAAACAACTCCGCCAGCCTCTCCTGTCATCTCGTTCTCCCGCAGCCACTTCCTCCAGCCCGGAAAGAAACGCATTGACAACTTCACGCGCCGCCAGCAGGCTTCGCAACGAAATCCGTGGTGGGTCGCGAATGTCCAGCGCAGCCGTTTCCGCGCGGGCCATCCATTCCGGAAGATAGGCAAGCGTTGCATCCGGTTGCCGGACAATCAGAACACCCTTGCCGCCAACTACCCGACGCGCAACACATTCAACGTAACGACCCGCCCGCGGATAAAATCGGTAGTGAACCTTCACCTCGTCAGGGGGAAAATGAGCAGTGTGAGACCCACTCGACCGGCGCGGGCAAGACCTGGATCGCCTGTGCGCTCGCCAACCAGGCCTGCCGGCAGCACCACTCCGTTCTCTACCGGCGCATGCCGGAACTCGTCGAGGAGTTCGCCGCCATCCGCGGAACCGGCGCCCATGCCCGGCTGATGCGGCGCCTCAAGCGCGTCGACCTGCTGGTGCTGGATGACTGGGGGCTGCAGCCGTTCGCGCCCGAAAGCCGCCGGGATATCTTCGAAATCGTCGAATTCCGCGAACGCCGCGCCTCGCTGCTGGTCGCCGGACAAGTCCCGCCGGATCACTGGCATGGCGTGATCGGCGAAGGCACCATTGCCGACGCCATGCTCGACCGGATGGTGCATTACGCCTACCGGATCGATCTCGCCGGGGAATCGATGCGGCGCAGGGCGGAGCCCCCGGACCTTGCCAAGGATGTCAGCGCGTGAGGCCACGAATCGATGGCCGGCCTGCGGCCGGTTCCGCGGCGCCTGCGGCGCCGTGCCGCGCGAGGTGATGTTCGGTGTCGGCGCGGCCAACCGGCGGCGGGACAGGCGCGCCAGACTCTTGCGGTCGCGCGCCCGCCGCCACCGCGCAAGACCCGTTGAAACCCGGGCGGACGTCGCATACGCTCCGTCCGTCAGGGGCGGCCCGTGGCCGCCTCCGGCGCCCTTTCCGTTTACAACAAGAAGGAGGCCCCCAAAGCATCCGTTCCAAACGGATGAACCGTTCAAATGTCATAAGAATCTTGGTCAAGTGAAATCTAATTCTTGGTCAAGTGTGCCAGAACTCCGCAGTGAGGACAGCGGGATGGTAGCGATAGCCGGGAACCTGAGCGAGGGACGCCTGTAAATCAGGCAGAAAATTGTGCTTCCGAAAATGCGGGCGGGCTCATCCCACCGCCCACAGACTGTTACGAATAGGTATTCTCGGAGAAACTTGCGATGATAAGTTGCACGCAGAAAAGCTGAGAGCGAAGACGGTTATTTTGTACGTGGATTGTGGAGTTTGCTCTACTTTCCGGATTGACCTGCAAATCGTACCTGCGCCGCAGATCTGGAATAAAAGATAAACTTCATGAATATCGACATCCCTCCTCTCAGAAAACGCACAAAAGAAGGGGTCCTTTATACTAGGCCTGTAGAAATCGAGAAATTCATTGTTGAAACGTTAGAGCTTCCCTTCGACGACTTCATAGAGCGAGCGAAACACAAGAACCGCAATCATCCAGAGTATTTGCCGTCGGAAGTCCTTGTTCATCGAATACGGGCGACTCGCTACAACAACTCAGACGATCAGTTCAACGCACTCTATACAGTGTTGTGCGAACGTATCAGTCGAAGCTGCCCGCGTGCAGTTATTCGTGTAGATGGAGGAACCGGAGAAGTCGGAAATCTAATGGATGTAAGAGAATATGTAGTGGACCGATTCGTAACATTGATCGTGAAGGACAGGGACGGGTACGCAGAAAGACTGGATATTTTCGAAGCCAGATTTGATCGAGCGGTAAGGCTCTTGAGGAAGGACGCCTTTCGCAAGATCTGGCGGCAAGAGAAACGCCTGGTGCCGCTGGAATATGACGAGAGTGGCGATATTCCGGAAGATGTCGAAGAATATTCTGCTCTACTAAATGCGCCGTCGATGACACTGGAAGAGGAAATCACTTACCGGTTTCAGATCCGTCGAGCGATTGACTCCCTACCAGAGATGGAAAGGAGGGTTATGGACATGCTCGAAGCCGAGATTCCCATCGAGAGCAAGAACTCCTATGAACCGTCCATCGCAGGTCTGCTCGGATGCACGCCCAAGACTGTTCGCAATCGGCGTGACCGAGCCGTTCAGAGAATTCGGGAGACACTCGGCGTGGAGGCTTGCGATGCCAACTGACACCGACAGGAAGAACATCCTTTCCGATTTCGCAATGGAAGCTGACCTCACGCTGAATGTGCTCAGAGCGTACATACAGCGATACCCGGACCTTGCTCTGGAACTCACGGACCTGTTCCACGAGCTCACCATGGTCGATCTGGCAAACGCAGCGGGATCGACTTTGGGGGGGGAAGAATTTGAAGGCGCAAAGATTGGAGAGAGGGTTGCCAAAGTAGGGGCTGCCCTTTCTGGACCGGGCCTGCGCGACTTGGCGCGCCGATTGGAACTGCCGAGAGATTTTGTTGCGGGATTTCGGGACGCGAGGATCCGTCTCGGGTCGGTGCCCTCGAGCGTGCTGCTCAACTTGGCGCGGGCTATCGACGTAAAGATCCAGTACTTTATCGCTTACCTCCAACGGCAATCCGCGACCACCGGAGCGGTGGCATTCAAGGCAGATGCCAAGCCGCAAGGGCCGTCGGTGCTGGAGTATGACGAGTTTATCAAGAGCCTTGATCTGGACGACAATGAGGCCGCAGCCTTGGAACGCTTGGCAGAACCCGATGGACGCCATTGAGCTGGCCAGGCAGCGGGCGGCGGAACTCCATGATGCTCTCGTTCATCTGGGTGCAGACCCGACGGAACCATATGAGTTTGTTCGGTGCGAAGCCAATCGGCGTGACATCGAGGTCCGTGCCTATCGGCCTGGCGATGTGATGCTTGGCGGCGGGCGGGCCCTATACGATGTAGACGCAGGCGCGATTAGGCATGAGGAAACAGGTGATGTGTTTCTCAGTGCCTTCCTGGTCGCCCATGAGATCGGCCATGCCGAATTCGGTGGGCACGTCGAGCTAAGCCCAACCCGCGACGTGGATTGGGCCCGCTCGGCTGACCCTGCGGCGACGGGAGCCGATCGCGTCGTCGATTACAGCAGAAAGGCACGGCAAGAGATCCAGATGGATCTGTTTGCGCGCGAACTCCTGTTCCCGAGGGCGCTCGCGCGACAGTGGCACTTGGACGAGGGTTTGTCTGCATCGCAAATCGCAGACAGACTTCAGGCACCATTTGATATGGTTGCAATCCAATTGTTCGATGCATTGTTCTTGCCGCCCGTTCCGGCGGCGAAGACGAAACAGACCAAGTCGAATGATCTGAACCCGGAGCAACAAGATGCAGCCGAGTATCTCGGTGGTCCCCTACTTGTGAGGGCAGGCCCTGGAACTGGGAAAACCCAAACCTTGGTCGGGCGGCTGGAATTTCTGAAGAAACAGGAGGTCGATCCAGAGTCTGTTCTTGTGCTCACTTTCTCCAACAAGGCCGCCGAAGAGATGTCCGACCGGGCGTTGGCTATCTGGCCTGAAGCGGCCGGCGCGGCTTGGATCGGGACCTTTCATTCCTTTGGGCTCGATATTGTGCGGCGGTTCCATGACCGCCTGGATCTGCCGGTTGAGCCTAGGCTGATTGACTCTACGGAGGCTATAGCGCTTCTCGAGGATGAGTTCGCGCGGCTTGACCTTCAGCACTTCAAAGACCTTTGGGACCCAACGGACAAGCTTCGGGGCATCCTGGCGGCAATCTCCCGGGCCAAGGATGAAGTCGTCAACGCTGAACGGTATTTGGCGCTTAGCAAGGCAATGCTTAAGTCGGCCAATACAGATGAGGAAATTGCGGCTGCGGAACGTTGCATAGAAGTCGCACGCGTTTATGAGGCCTATGAGGGGTTGAAGGCATCGCGTGGCGGCGTCGACTTCGGAGACCTTGTGGCATTGCCAACAATTTTGCTGGAAAGTGACGCGAGCGTTCGCGGTCAGTTACGCCTCCGTTATGCGCATGTGCTCGTCGACGAATATCAAGACGTGAACCGTGCAAGCGTGCGTTTGCTTAAGGCTTTGAAGCCAGATGGAGACGGATTGTGGGTTGTCGGTGATGCCAAACAGTCGATTTATCGTTTTCGAGGTGCCTCATCCTTCAGTATTTCGAGATTCGGATCAGAAGACTTTTCCAAGGGTCAGATCAAGAGCCTAAAGACCAACTACCGTTCGTACCAAGAGATCTGCGACCAATTTGTTGGATTTGCGCAGGGAGGCATGGTCGCTGCGGAGCCGGACGTTCATGCCAATGCCTTTCGAGGAAAGTCCGGAAGCGAAGCGATTTTCGTTTCGGTTGGAACGAGGGACGATGAGATCGACGAGATCGCTGCTCGTATCCGGCGGGCCCATGCAGAGGGATGTGCCTACAAGGACCAAGCCGTTCTTTGCAAAGGCAATGACCGCGTATCCGCGATAGCACGGGGACTTGAAGAACGCGAAATACCGGTACTCTATCTGGGACCTCTTTTTGATAGGCCCGAAATTAAAGAGGCACTCGCAATCCTTTCTTTGTTGACAGATCCGAGGGCAATGGGACTGGCGTGCACCGCTGCCATGTCAAAGTTCGCGATGACCGCGGACGATGTCGCGAAGTGTGCAGCGCATCTAGCCAAAGCTTCTACGTTGCAACCGCTCGACTGGAAGAGGAAACTCAGCGGCCTGACGGGTCTGTCTAATCAAGGTCGCTCAGGCTTTGCGGCTGTCGTAGGCGCGCTCCAAGGGCTGTCCGCAGAGTCGACAATATGGCGGGCATTTGCCACTGTGTTTCTGAACAACACGCGTCTTGCGGCGGCGATAGCAGAACAGGCACGAGAAGGCCAACCGCTACCAGCGATCGCGCTATGGCAGCTTCAGAACTTCTTGCGATCCGTCAGGATTGAACGGAAGGGCTATCCGGTAACCGATCTTCTGAATCATGTCCGCCGTCTTGCCATTTTGTCCGACGAACGGGAGTTACGCGACCTGCCCTCAGCCGCACAGGCACATGATGCGGTGCGACTGATGACCATCCACGGAAGCAAGGGCCTTGAATTTAAGGTGTTGCATGTACCGAGCCTGACGAAGGCGTCCCTGCCTTCTTCAGCAAACGTAAATCCCGGCTTGCCTCCGCCTGACGGCATGATTGAGGGTGCCCCACACAGTGGATTGGCCGCACAAAAGGAGGGTCACGAAGAGGAACAGGAATGCTTGTTCTTTGTTGCTTTGTCTCGGGCCGAAGACCAAGTGACTCTATATGCTCCGTCACGCCAAGCCGACGACAGGAAACAAACTCGATCTCCCTTCGTTGACCGCATAGAAACTTGGCTTGAAACACAGAATCCGATCGTAGACTTGACGCGGAGACCTTCCAGAGCCGAGGTCGTCGAGGTGTCATTTGAGGCACCCGTTCGGATCTCACCGTCTCAACTTGCGCTCTATGAGAAGTGTGCGAGGCGGTTCCTTTACGCCCATGTGTTGAAGCTCGGTGGGCGGCGCACCGAGACAGCGTTCATGAAAATGCATTCGGCCGTTCAGGCGATGGTGGACGATCTGCTGGCGCCAGAGCACGTATCGCTGAGCGAGACGGAATTAGACGCGCTGTTTGGACGTCACTGGACGGCGCGCGGTCCGACCGATCACGGCTATGCCGATTCCTATGAGCGCGCTGCGAGACGGTTGATTGCGTTCCTTATGGAGCTACGCGCTGGGGAGAAGCCGGAGCCGAGGGAAAGCTTCGTGTTCGATGTTGGCGATGCGCGGATCGTCGTTCGGCCGGATGAGCGCACGCGCACGGGCGATGGAAAGCTCGTGCTTCGCCGGGTTCGCACCGGCCGCAAGACGTCCGACTCAACTGATGCACTGGATGCCGCAGCCTATCAGCTGGCGGCTGGCCCCCACGGCGAGATTGAGTTCGTGTTCCTGAGCGATGAAAGCCGTACCCCGATCGAGATGAGGGATCGGAAGCTCAACGCCCGGAAGTTTCGGATCGAAACCGCAGGCGCGAAGATCAGGGCCGGAGAATTTCCCGCAAATCCGAAGCAGCCATCGCGCACCTGCCCGCGGTGCCCATACTTCTTTATCTGCACTCAGCCGCCGGGAGGCAGGCTCACGAATAAAAGTTTGGTCTGAATTACCGGTTTCCCGGCACCGTGGCGATTGACCCTTTGAGGCCGGTCATCAGCCGGTGCAAACAAAGGAGATCGGGTCATGGACACCGAACATATTATCGATTGCGACGACCTCGGAGAAGCCCTGCGCGAGGGCCGGCCGCTACGGCGCGCCCGAAGCTACCGGATTCTCTTCACGCAGGGCAACCTCGAATTTCAACCGCTGGCGGTGCCCGATCCGGTGCCGCTGGGGCGTCAGATCCTGGAAGCCGCAGGCCTCAAGCCGGAGGCCGGCTACAGCCTGTTCGGCATCTTGCCGTCCGGCGACTTCGAGGATGTGCGCCTCGACGAGGCCTTCGACCTGCGCCAGAAGGGCGTCGAACGCTTCGTCGCCTTCCTCACCGACCGTACTTTCAAGCTGACGCTGGATGACGCCCAGATCGAATGGGGCGAGCCGGTCATGAACGGAGCGGTGCTCTACGAGCTCGCGAAGCTCAGCAATGAGGAGGCGGTCTTTCTCGAAGTGCGAGGGGGGAAAGACCAGCTGATCGACCCGGGGGAGGCTATCGATTTGGCCGAGCCGGGTATCGAGCGGTTCATTACGGCGCCGAAGGAGGCAGCGACGTTCGAGATCATCGTCAACTCCCGACCCAAAACAGTTTCGGAGCGCAAGGTGACTTTCGAGCAGGTCGTTCAGCTCGCCTTTCCGGGGCAGCACGCTGCCAATGTTGTCTTTTCGATGACGTATCGGCATGCCGCCTCGAAGCCCCACGCCGGAGAGCTCGGCAAGGGCGGGGTGGTCGAAGTCAAGCCGGAGGGGACGGTCTTCAATGTCACCCAAACCGTTCAGTCGTAGTCCCGACCTGAAACGGCTCCGCGACGAAGGCTACTTCGTGCAGATCAGGGGCGGGCTCCTGGTCATGCGCGAAGTGCCCTACGTCAACGAGCGTAGAGAGGTCCTGACAGGGACTTTGATCTCTAGTCTAAACATGGCTGGAGATCAGACTCGCGCCCCTGATACGCACGTCGTCTATTTCGACGGGGATTGTCCCTGCAACGCGGATGGCAGCGCAATCCAAGGCATCGGCCAACGAAGCCGCAACAATGATCTCGGCCATGGCTTGATGGGGCGACACAGGTTCTCCAGCAAGCCCGACGGCGGATACGCCGACTACCACCACAAGATGACGAGTTACGCGAACATCCTGTCGGGACCGGCGGAAGTGCTAAAACCAAGCGTTTCGCCGCACGTGTTCCGGGAGCCGGAGCAGGAGGAAGACAGCGTCTTCAACTACACGGAAACAGCGTCCGATCGGGTTGGCATCGGTGCGCTGACGGAGAAGCTGGTTCGAGAACGGGTAGCCATTATCGGGCTTGGCGGAACCGGCTCTTACGTCTTGGACATGGTCGCGAAGACACCGGTCCGGGAAATCCGGCTTTTCGATGACGACGAATTCCTGCAGCACAACGCGTTTCGATCACCGGGAGCGCCTACGCTCGACGAACTGCGGGAAGCGCCGAAGAAGGTCGAATATCTGAAGGCCATGTATTCGAACATGCATCGAGGAATCGTTGCGCACGCATTGAACTTGGATGCGAGCAACATCCATCTACTGGATGGCGTGACATTCGCTTTTCTATGCATGGATGCCGGGGAGGCGAAGCGGCTGATCGTGCTTTGGCTTGAGGAGAGCGGTGCGGCGTTCGTCGACGTTGGCATGGGCCTGGAGCTCGATGATGGATCGCTGGGCGGCATTCTGCGAGTGACAGCGAGCACGCCGGACAGGCGCGATCACGTGCACCACGGGCGTATTCCGTTCGCGGGAGGTGGCAAGGACGACATATATGCCTCCAACATCCAGGTGGCGGATCTGAATGCGCTGAATGCCGTGCTTGCGGTCGTAAAGTGGAAAAAGATTCGGGGTTTCTACCGCGATCTGGAACGGGAGCATCACTGTACGTACACCACCGACGGGAACGCGTTGGACAATGCGGAGTTGGCTTGATGCGGTTCAGGCACCTGGAGCACCGTTTCTGCACGCACATTCCCGAGTCCCTGGAGCGGGGCGTACTCTATGTCTCAATGGAGTATGCCACCGCGGCGCATAGTTGCTGCTGCGGGTGTGGCGAGGAAGTCGTGACGCCGTTCACTCCGACGGATTGGAAAATGACCTTTGATGGACAGGCGATCTCGCTTTGGCCATCGGTCGGCAATTGGACGTTGCCGTGTCGGTCTCACTACGTTGTCAGGGAAGGCGTCGTTATCGAGGCAGGGCCTTGGACAGACGAAGAGATCGCAGCGGAGCGACGGCGTGATCGGGCAGCGAAGGCACGCTACTACGGAACGGCAGCGAAGAGCGATCTGGATAAGGAATGGTCAGGAGACGCGCGAGATGGCTCAGTCGGGACAAACTGGTGGCGGCGAGCCTGGAATTGGGTGTCGAACCGAGGACGGAAGCGGTGAAGCAAGTTTCAGCGTGCCGTCCAGGCCAATATCAATGCTCTGCGTAGGATAGGGAAATGCCTGGATTCCGCTTTATCCATTCATCGGATCTCCACTTGGGGAGAAGATTCAGCAATCTGCCGGAGGACATTCGGGGTCGGCTGGTGGAGGCCCGTCACTTGGCAATCGACGCGTTGGCGGCGGCAGCCAAAGAGCACGGAGCCAATGACATCTTCATCGCCGGCGACTTGTTCGACACAGAGACGCCCTCGGAGCGAGTCTGGCGCCAGGCGCTAGCGGCAATGGGTGCGACGCCAGAGCTTCGTTGGTGGATCATTCCAGGAAATCACGACAGCCTCGCTGCCGAAACGCTTTGGAAGCGGTTTTGCGACAAAGCTCCGGAATCCGTGCGGGTTGTCGATGAAGCGGCACCGGTCGAGGTAGCCCCAGGCGTGTCGCTTCTGCCCTCACCCGTGCCGAGCCGGTTCCCAGGCCGGGACCTGACCGAATGGATGCCGGACTGCGCGACACTGGAAGGGCATCTACGAATTGGTCTTGCGCATGGCGGCGTCGTGACGTTCGGTAGCGAGGACGATGGCAGGGAAACTATACCGATTGATCGAGCACGTTCCGCCGGGCTCGACTACCTGGCGCTGGGCGATTGGCACGGGTTCATGAAGCTCATGGATCGGGCCTTCTATTCAGGCTCCCCGGAACGGGACCGCTTCAAACACCAAGGGCGCGGGATTTGCCTTGCTGTGACAATTGCAGGGCCGGGCGCTGTACCCCAGATCGATGAGGTCGAAACAGGAAGGTTCGACTGGTTCGAAGTGGAATTGCATCTGACACCGGAGCAGGTTGCAACACAGGCTCTCGCGGCCGTTTTGCCGAAGACTGGCACCGGCCGACGGGACACGCTTATCCGGTTGTTCGCAAATGGTTGGGTCAGGCTTCCCGAACGTATGGCCCTGGAAATGGCGATTGAGCACGCATTGCCAGAGTTCGCTCATTTCGAATTCAGCGACAGAGAATTGATGACGGAGTGTGTTGCCGAGGACCTGGATGAGATTGCGGCGGGTGGCGCGCTCCGGGTGGCCGCCGAGGGGTTGTACGAGGATGCTCGAAAGGACGGGGCGAGCGATCTTGATCGGCGCGTCGCAGATGCCACGCTCAGCCGGCTCTACAGCTTCGTGCGGGGACAGGCGCAATGAAGATCCGTGCAATTCGTCTCGAAAATGTCCGCCGTTTCGTAGACCCCGTGGAGATATCGGGCATTGGCGACGGGCTGAATGTCCTCACAGCTTCCAATGAGCGTGGCAAGTCGACGTTCTTCGACGCGTTGCACGCCGTCTTCTTCAAGGACAGAAATTCCTGGGACAGGGAGATCAGGGCTCTTGTTCCCTATGCGGGCGGCGATCCGGCGGTGGCGGTGGAGATCGAACTACCGGAGGGTGTGTTCCGGATCGAGAAGCGCTGGAACAGCAGGCGCAGCGGCGATGCTCGAATTATCTCAGAGGGCCGGTTGATCAAGCAGGCTGACGATGCTCAGGCATGGATCGCTGGCACGTTGAAATCGCCAAAGGATGGGG
Organism: Rhodobacterales bacterium; assembly: GCA_965219495.1. Classification (GTDB taxonomy): domain Bacteria; phylum Pseudomonadota; class Alphaproteobacteria; order Rhodobacterales; family CAZPXZ01; genus CAZPXZ01. The sequence continues at coordinate 2,203,972 of OZ244777.1, read as the reverse complement.
GGCCGGCGGGACTTCTTTGGGTTCGTCAGGGACAGTCCGGGCTTGATGAAGGCGACGACACGCATCGTGGGAGACGCGATCTTCTGACGTCGGTCGCCGGAGAAGTCGAAGCAATGACCGGCGGGCGGCGAATGGATATGGCTCGCGACATGTGCCGGAAAGCGCTGGACCGCTACCTGACGGCGACCGGTCGGGTGAAATCCGACGGTCCGCTAAAGCGCGCAGAGGATGATGCGGCCACGCTTTGGGAGAAACGCGAGGAACTCGAAAGGAAATCCAATGACCTGCGACGGGAGCTGAACCGACGTGGGGAGCTCAGGCGGGAGTTCGTCGAATTGGAGGACCCGGAAGAGGAAGAAGCCCGCAGGGGACGCCTTGCCGAGGCGGAAGCGGCTCATGCCGAGGCCGGCCGCCATCACGAGGCGCTTGAGAGGGCATTGGAACTGGAGCGCGCAAAGGGCGTCGATCGAGACCGTGCAGCCGAAAAGTTAGAAGTCCTGGAGAAAAATCTCGTTGAATTAGCGGAGGCGAATGCGGCTCTCGTAGCCGCAGAGGAGGAAGAAGGGCGAAGGAAATCGGAAGTGCGCGCGGCAGATTCGACGGTGTCAGACGCCGCAAGAGCATATGAAGCAGCGCGAAAGGGTGCCGAGGCGGCGGCGGATGTTTTGCAGAGAATGTTGCGCGTCCAGGCGTCGGTCTCGGCTGCAGATCGCCGTAAGGAACTGAACGAGAGGCTTGAAAGAGCAGAGAAACTGCGGCAGCAGTCGGAACAGGCATCGGCCGATGCTAAGAAGGAGATATCCGACCGCTGTCTCACCGAAATCGAGAGGCTCGACGAAGACCTTCGCGTCATGAAGAGAACGCGCGATCTGGAAGCGGCAGCGATCAAGATGCAGTACGCGTCGGGTTGTCAGGACGGCATTTCTCTTGACGGTGTCGCCCTTCCGGATCGGGAGTCGAAGCCGATCCCCGACGGCGCCGAACTGGACATTGACAGTCTGGGTAGGTTGGTCATCCGCCCGGGCAGGAAGGCGAGTGACGGCAGGCTTGTAGAAGGCGAGGCAAAGCTGGCCGCGGCGCTTGAGGCCGCCGGCGTCGAGAGTATGGCAGAGGCACGTGAATCGGAACTGCGGCGCCGGCGAGCGGAGGACCATGGGCGGGATGCGCAAGCCGCGCTCAGAGGTATCGCTCCAAAGGGGATCGAAGCACTTAGAGAGCAGATCGCTGCTATGCCGGAACCGATGGAAGAACATGATGAGCTTCCGACCGTGGAAGAAGCACAGGAAAGAGAAGTTGCTGCAAGGTCGACGCTGACCACGGCGAGCGAACGGCTGGAAGCTTGTCGCCTAGAGTTGGGGGATGCCCAGACGAAGGCCGCCCGTGCCGCCGCGGCTGTTGAGAGCGCCGAGGGTCGACGGACCAGGGCGAAGGCACAAATTGCCGGAATTGATGATCCTGAGGCAGCGAGGAGCCGCCTGAGGACGAAGGTTCGTGAACTCACATCCGCACAAGCAGAGGCCACGCGCCGCCGCGAAGAGATCGCTGCGATGGCGCCGGATCTCGACGCGGCTCAGGCTGCGCTTGAGAGGGCCCGGTCGATCATGGGTCGTACCGAGAGGGATAGGCAGCGTATTCGCGTCGAACTCGGAAAACTTGACACGATGATTGACCTGTTAGCTGGCGAGGCGGTCGAGGAAGAACTATCTGACGTCATCATACGCGGGGATGATGCAGAACGCGTCCTCGCTGAGTTCAAATTCGAGATTGCCGTTCTTACAAGGCTTGAGGGAGCCTTGGAAAACGCTCGAGCGTCTGCGCGAGACCGCTATGTGGAGCCTGTGTTGACCGAACTTGAGCCGCTTTTGCGCTTGCTATGGCCAGAGGCAGTATTGCGCATTGATGCAGAGCAGGTACTGCCTGCTGCCCTGGAACGGGCCGGCACGGAAGAGAAATTCGAGGTTTTATCGGGCGGAACAAAGGAGCAGATTGCGCTTCTCGTTCGATTGGCCTTTGCCCGGATGCTGGCTCGAAGCGGTGCGCCGGCACCCGTTATCCTCGATGACGCGATTGTCTTCACGGACGACGATCGCATCGAACGGATGTTCGATGCTTTGACGCGGCAGGCACAAGATCTCCAGATCATCGTGCTCTCGTGTCGACAAAGAGCGTTTCGGGATCTTGGGGGGCGGGGGCTTGAGATCGTTCCTGCAGACGGTGCAGTAGGTAAGTATCTTACGCGCCCAGCCGTGGCTCGATCATCCGCGCCCATGGCATCCCGCGCGGCAGCTTGGAACGCTGACCCTTCAAGCTGAACATGAAGAGAAGAATTCCTTGCGGGATCTACCTTAGAATCTTCCCATTGAAGGCTCTCTGTGTATAGGACCTATAGGCAGGGCGCCGAAAGGTCAGCGATGATGCTGTGGTCGCGGCTGGACGTTGCCGCCGTACATTCCCGGCAAATGGCTTCTTTGTTAGGTCTGTGGCTGCGATCACCCGTCCTGGACCTTGGGGCCGCGGCCTGCCCATTGCGCTTTTTGCTACTGAACTTTTTGTACTGCGCCTGTTATCAGGGTGCATGCTTGCACAGAATCTGATTCGCCGCACCCTGTTTTCGGACGAAGGACGGGAGACATTGGCGGCGCTTCCGGCGCCGGATGCGTTTTCCGGTCGCTCGGCTTTGGTGCGTGAGGTTTGCGCGCGTTTCGATTTCCGCGATCCGCGTGGCCGGCTGCAGGAGGCGGGATGCCTGTCGGCGCTGCGGGAGCTTGAGCGTGCGGGGGGCATTGTGCTGCCGCCGCCAGGTCCCGGTTCCGGTGTCGGGCGGATGGCGCAAGGCCTGGCCGAGGCGGTTCCGGCGGCGGTCGATGTTCCGGATCGTGTCGACCGGATCGACGGTCTTGTGGCGCTGCGGGTCGATGAGGAAGCGGATCGGCGCCGGTTCAACGAGATGATGCGGCGGGAACATCCGCATGGGGCGGTTGTGCATGTGGGGCGGCAGCTTCGGTATCTGATCGGCTCGGAGCACGGCTGGCTCGGCGGCTGCCTGTTCGCCGCCTCGGCGCTGGCGCTGCAGCCGCGCGACCGGTGGATCGGATGGGACGCGGGCCGCCGCGAGGCGCATCTTGACCGGGTAGTGGGGCTGTCGCGTTTTCTTGTCCGTCCCGGGACCGGGTGCCGGAACTTGGCCTCGAAGGCGCTCAGCCTGTGCCTGCGTGCGATGGCCGGTGACTACGCGGCGCGCTATGGTGTCGCGCCGCTTCTGGTCGAGACCTTAGTCGGGCCGGGACAGAGCGGGGTCAGCCTGCGGGCGGCGAACTGTACCTATGTCGGCGAGACGGCGGGCCGCGGCCAGCGCGCTGCGGCGGGCGGCCGCGTGCCGGCGAAGGCGATCTACCTGTACGCGCTGGCCCGGAACTGGCGGCGGCAGTTGGGGGTTGTTGGGCTGGGCGCGGCGCCGCCGCGGCCGACCCCGCGGGTGCTTGGCCCGGGTGACGGCCTGGACCGGGAGAACTGGGCGGCGAATGAATTCGGCGCTGCGCCGGTCGGCAATGCGGCGCTGTGCAAGCGGCTGGTGAAAAGCGCCGCGATCCAGGCGGCGGCGGCGGTGCAGGGATATTATCGAATGATCGAGCGGCCTGACGAGTCGGCGTTGACGCCGGAGGCGATGCTGGCGACGCACCGGGGGCGGACGCTGCGCCGCATGCGGGGGCAACCGACGGTGCTTCGCATCCAGGACGGCAGCGACCTGAATTTCGCGACCCATCATGGCTGTTCAGGTCTTGGGGTGATCTCGAAGAATAAGGGGGCTTCGGGCACGTTGGGGCTGCATATGCACACGACCTTTGCAGTGAACGCGGAGGGGGTGCCGCTCGGCATCCCGCGCATCGAATTCGATGCCCCGGACGGGAAGTCGGACAACAACAAGCCGGCGGCGGAGAAGAAGACGCAGCGCTGGCTGCGGGGCTGGCGCGATACCAATGTGCTGGTGGCGGATCTCGCGGATACGCGGGTGATTTCGGTCATGGATCGCGAGGGTGACGTGGCTGAACTGTTCGCGGCGCATCGCGATGAGGGTGGCGCGGCGCTCCTCGTGCGGGCGAAGCACGACCGTGTCCTCGGCGATGGCGGCAAGCTGTTCGCGACGATGCGCGCGGCGCCGGTTCGGGCGGCGCTGGAGGTCAAGGTTGACCGGGCCTCTGCGCGCAAGGCGGCGCGCGGTCAGAAAGCGTTCGCGGGCCGCGAGGCGCGCTTGGCGCGCGTTGCGCTGCGCTGGGAGCGCATCGAGATGCCGATGCCGGCGAAACAGAAAGCGCGCCTTGGCGCGGCGCCGGCGCCGCTGTCGGTGGTCCATGCGCACGAGGCGGAACCGCCGAAAGGCGCGGAGGGGATCGAATGGCTCCTGATCACCACGGTGCCGGTGTCGACCAACCAACAGGCCCGGGAGGTGGTGGATCTGTATGGCCTTCGCTGGCGCATCGAGGACGATCACCGGATCCTCAAGAGCGGTTGCGATGTCGAGAAGATTGCCCATACGACAGCGGAACGCATCAAGCGCGCGGTCACCATCAACGCGATCATCGCCTACCGGCTGTCCGCCCTGACCCTGCTCGGGCGCGAGACCCCGGAACTGCTTGCCGAAACCATGTTCTCGAAGGTTGAAGTCGCGGTGTTGTGCGATTTCGCGATCGAACGCGGGATTGCTCTTCCCTCGACTGCCGCGCAACACGGGGACCGCGCTCCAACGGCGGTTGCCAAAGGCTGGGAGGTTCCACCGCTGTCGCTTGGCGGCTGCGCGATCCTGCTGATTGCGCGGTTGGGCGGCTACCTCAACCGGAAGCATGACGCGCCACCCGGTCATCAGGTGATCTGGGAAGGCTACACCCGCCTGTCTGTCGCGACGTAGGCAATGGAGCGCTTGATCAAGAATGGCGAGGAAAGCCCCCTGTACAATTGAATACGTCCAGTTAAACAATGACTAATGGATAGGGTGCGGATCCGGGACCTCACACGCCGAACCCGTGGGGTAAGCCTGACGACGGTGATCGAAGACCTGACGCCATACCTGATCGGTTGGCGCAGCTACTTCGCCTTCTGTCAGACTCCCCGGGTGCTCACGAACCTGGAAGCATGGACACGCCGCCGCCTGCGCGCCTATCTCTGGCGCCAGTGGCGGACCGGACCCAACCGCTTCCAGGAGCTGCGCCGCCGGGGCGTCCCGCAATTTCGGGCCGCCGTTGCCGCCGGTTCACCGACGGGAACGTGGCGCATGGCCGGACACCATGCGGTGCAGCAGGCGCTGAAAAACCACGACTTCGACGATCTCGGGCTCCCGCGACTCCTCGCTCCTGTCAACACTTAACCCGACTTCGCCGGTTCGCCACGATTTTCAGACGAATTTGGCCCGTTTTTGAGGATTGAGAAATTCACAATGCCTTGCGGGACAAGGCGTCCGGGCCGGATGTACTCCCGGAATTCGCCCAAATAGTGCGGAATATATGGGCGATGCAGCACTTGACATGCAGTCCACTAACCGATACCATCGTGCCTATGTATATTCGCAAGGACACGCGCCGCCACAAAGACCGCGTCTACACCAATTACCGCCTGGTCGAGGCCTACCACACCCCCGACGGACCGCGCCAGCGCACCATCTGCTCCCTCGGCGACCTGGCGCCCCGACCCCATCACGAATGGCTGGCGCTGGCCCACCGGTTGCATGTCGGGCTGGCGTTCTGGGAGCGGCTGGGCTGCGACGATGTGCTGCGGGAAGCGGGACTTCGCCCGCGCAGCCGGGAGCTGACCTGCGCGATGGTGATGAACCGGCTGATCGCGCCCTCATCGGAGCACGCCATGGGGGACTGGATGCGGCGGACGGCGATGGACGACCTGCTCGGGGTGCATTTCGCGTGGCCGTCGCTTTCGGCGCTGTACCGCAACCTCGACCGGCTGTACGACAAGCGGGAAGAGATCGAGGCATCGCTGACCCGGCGGCAGTGCGGCTTGTTCGATCTGGATCCTGCGGTGTATTTGATCGACCTGACCAGCAGTTATTTCGAAGGGGCGGCGTTGGCCAACCCGAAGGCGGCCCGCGGCTACTCGCGTGACAAGCGGCCGGACTGCAAGCAGGTGGTGGTGGGGCTTGCCATCGATCACGACGGCTTTCCGCAGGCGCACGAAGTGTTCCGCGGCAACCTGCGGGACAGCGCCAGCCTGCCGGACCGTCTGGAGCACCGCCTTGGCGGCTTCCGGGAGGGACAGACGGTGGTGGTGGACCGCGGCATGTCGGGGGAGAAGAACCTTGCGCAGATCCGCGAACGCAACCTTCATTACCTGGTTGCCGCCCGCCAGGGCGAAAGGGTCGGGTGGCTGGCGCAGTTCGAGGCACTCGAGGGCTTCGAAGAGGTCCTGCGGGAGCCCTCACCGCGCAATCCGTCGCAAAAGCCGGGCCGGGTCTGGGTCAAGCGCGCAAGCGATGGCGCCGAAACCGTGGCGCTGTGCATCAGCGAAGGCCGCCGGCAGAAGGATCGCGCCATCCGCGAGAGCCACGAGGCGCGGCTGCTGGCGGATCTCGACCGGCTGCAGGAGCGCGTCGCCAGCCGCCGCCTGGTCAAACCCGAGAAGATCGCCGAAGCCATCGGCCGCCTCCGTGAGCGCTATCCGCGGGTGGCCCGTTATTACGATCTCGAATACCGCGCCGACACCGGCGAGTTGCATGCCGCGCTGCGCAGCGAACGTCGGGACATCGCCGAGCGCGTCGACGGCGCCTACCTGCTGAAGACCGACCGCCAGGACCTCTCGGGTGAGGAAATCTGGCGCCTGTATGTCTTGTTGGCGCGGGCGGAGAACGCCTTTCGCAACATGAAATCCTCCCTCGCGATGCGGCCGATGTTCCATCAGATCGAACCCCGCGTCGATACCCACATCTTCCTCTCGGTGATGGCCTACCGGCTGCTCGTCGCGATCGAGAAGACCCTGCTCGACCAGGGCGTGCACAGTTCCTGGAACAGCGTGCGCGATGCGCTCCGCACCCACCAGGTGGTCACCGTGGCGCTGCCCACCGACGACGGAACGGAAATCCGGGTCCGCCGGCCGACCACTCCGGAGCCGGCGCATCTCGAGATTTACCGGCAGCTCGGCGTCCCGCCGACCCTCATGCACACCCGGAAGAGCGTCCATCGAATCGAGGCGTAACCCGCAATTCTAGTGCGGAAGAAATTTCCAACCCATTGAAAAATCAGCAAAAATTTGAAAAAGTGGCGAAGTTAGGTTAATCCGGTCGAACCGCCGTGTTACGGACCCGTATGCCCGGTGGTGTGGGAGAGGTGGCACTGTGAAGTGCCCCCCTATCCCGATCAGAGCAAGAAGGAGGCCTCCATAGCATCCGGCCCAAGCGGATGAACCGTTCAAATGAAATGAGAACTGCGTTCAAGTGAAATATGAATCCCGTTCAAGTGCGTGCGAATTTTGCACATTGTGCCGCGAAACCGCAACATGCAGAAACGACACAACCGGGAGGCAGCATCCGTCGACTTGCGCTTCAAAGCAGAAGACGCCCGCATCCGGCTGAAGTCACTCTATCGATCACTTCAACGATGTCAGACCACTAGGTTGTCGCCGGGAATTTAGCTGACCTTCTCATCGTTTTCACGGCAGCAAAGCTTCGTCGATTAGAGCGACATCTTTATCGTCAAGCCCGTAGAGGGAGTAGACGATTTCGTCCGTACGGTGTTCGAGGGATGTAACATCGGCGTCGGGGTCCGCTTTCTTCGCGGACTGAATATCGCCAGCGAGTCGGGACAAATACTTTCTCGTTTTCGGTTTCGCCGGAGCGATGGGTACTCGCTGCATGAAAACTCCACTAAATTCCATATCTCCACCATTGAATGGGTCGTCCAGACACGGCATGGCGAGACGGAAATAGAAATCCAAGACCTTTGAGTTCAGGAGCGCGAGAAGAAAACTGTCATCATCTGGAATTATGTAGCACTTTTGATTGGTCAGTAGGCCCATCCGATCAATCACCGCTCGCATTTCTTTTGCTAGGTTGGAATATATGATCTTCGGGCGATCGAACGCCTCATAATAGGTACAGGAACGCAGTTCCCAGAAATACTTACCTTGATCGTGTCGTTTGCGAAGCCTGCTTTCGAATTTAGACAAGTGACTTCGAATGGAAGGATAGGTTTCCTCAAAAATGGCAACGGCTTTGGCCTCAATTTCCTCTTCCGACCACGGCCACAAAACATTGGCACTGCTGGCGATAGCGATCACGAAGCAATTGGACAACTCCGTACGCCAGCGTCGAATATCCCTGCCGCGCAACCACGGCCTGATAAGATTCTTGCAGTTCGGATCCTCGTCGATCAATCGTGCGCGCGTTTCCTCGTCGATGATGAAAGCATCGTTCAAACCTGTCAAAATTCCTCGATAGAGGCCACTCTTCAGAAATTCGCGGAGCGGTGTTCCAATGCCTTCAATCCGATCGCGCAGACTTAGCAAGTCTTTTTTTGCAATGGACCATCCGGTATCCCGCATATCGGCCATGGATAGGTCAAACCCGCTCTCTTGCATGAATTTACCGGGATTTGTCATGCCGCTCGTGTCCCGCACGGTGCCAGCGCGCAGGGTCTTGTGGGAGCCACCCTTCCGCGCCAGAAGGACCGAGGGACGGACTGTAGCGTCAAAGGTGCCTGTGCGTCCGAGATCAAGAAAGAGAACCGGAGGTGCCGTCGTTCTAAGGAATTTCCGCAGGGATTCTCCGTAGTCTGCCCTCATGAATTTGTTAGAGGTTATGAAGCAGAGCAACCCACCTTCGCGCAGGTGCTCCACAACTCCCTTGTAGAAGAAATAGGTGTAGATATCGGCCGTTCCCTTATAGAAATCGCCGAACTCGGCGGGCAGCTTGGCTTTGTTAGGGATATTTTCGCCCCGGATATATGGTGGATTTCCGATCACGACATCGAAACCGTTGGACACTCCGAACATCCACTCAGGGTCAAACCAGACGGCATGTGTGTTTTGGTCGTAAGGATCCCATTCGGCGACGGCCTCGGCGTTGTCGTGTCCGAGACCAAGGCCCTCCAGTTCGCTCGCCAGTTCTGCCCGGAGATTGTCATCCGCAGCGCGAAGCCGGAGTTTCTCCTGCCGAGTGCGGGCGTTGAAATAGCCCTCACGCACTTTTCGCAAGCGTTCTTCCATTGTGCCCAAGATCTGGTCGCCAAGGACCCTCATCTTGTGGCCTCCCAGGCCGATTAGGGTGTCAGCGGCGACGAAACGGGTCTCCAGGTTGGGAAGCGGCCGAATACCGTAATTGTCGCCCGGGTCCTTGTTGGTTTCCTGCTCGACGACCAAAGAGATGAAGAAGCGCAGCTTGGCGATCTGACAGGCGATAGGCTGAATGTCCACGCCGAAGATCCCGTTTTGTATCAGATACAACTTGCGGCCGAAGTCGGAGTCGCGATAGGTTTCGAAGATCCTGCTGATGTCCAGCAGTTCCTCATCCCGTGACTTTTCGTCCCTTACATTGAACGCCGCGCTCGCCCTCGCGCTGGCACGCTCCTTTTGCAACTGTTCCCACAGCTTGTTGTCGGGATCTAGTCGCCTCAGCGCCATGGTCAGTTTGTGAAGCGCGCCCATGGGGAAGGCGCCAGAGCCGACTGCCGGATCCAGAACGCGCAGTCTGGCGATTGCCTGAACCGCAGACTCGCGCTCCTGAGAATAGAAAAGATCCCATGCATCGTCGAACGCGTCCTCGGGGTCGAGGAGGTAGCGTAGCCGATCTTCCCAGAATTCCATGTTTTCGTCGGCGGGGCGACTGTTCTCTGTCAGCGCCCTAGCCAGCGTCTCGTGGATCATGTAGTCCACGACATGGCGCGGTGTATAGTAGGAGCCGGTAGTTCTTCGAGCGTTTTCACGCGTTTCCGGGTTGTAAGCTGCGAGAAGATTCTCAAAGACCCGGCCAAGCAGTTCGGGGTCGAGAGCAACCTCCCGGTCGAGCGGCGTGTTCTCCTCGACCGTGAATTTGTAGCGACGGAACAGGGGGAACAGTCCCTCTTCTTGGTCCATGAATAGGCGTGCCGGCACATCCAGTTCCGTGCCCTGTGTCGCGATGTCGTCGGTAAAAGCATCGATGCGCCGACCATCCGCGCGAGTGCCCGTGAAATCGTCAAGGCAGTCGAACAGGCCGCCATTGACGAAGGGCACGGACTTCAACATATCGAGGAACGTGTCCGGATCGGTTAGTAGTCCGTGATATCGGTATTTGCTGAAATCTCGGTGAGCGCTGGCGGTCTTCTCACTGAACGAGCGTTTGTCGATCTCGGTATTAAGAGTGGCAAAGAACAGATTCTGGAGTACGGCACGATAGTAATCCGTTTTGTCGGGACCGTGAAATTTGAGTGCGCCTCGGGCAAAGTCGTCGTCAAACAGTTGCTCCGGCACCAGTCCCTTTTCCTTTAGAAACCAAATGAACAAGAGTCGCGTGATCAGCCGGATGACGTGCCGTTCTAGGTTGCCTCCTCCGGCCCCATCGTCCGGAAAACAGCATTCCTTTGCTGCCCGTTCAAACCACCGAAAAAGATCGCCGTAAAAGCGGCGATTCAGCCCTTCGATATCGAGCGTTCTTTCCCAGGCGGCGTGCAGTCCGTCGAAATCCCGAACACCCGTATCGATCAGGCGGGGCAACGCAAGTTCCGAAAGAATATCAATATGAGCTCGATGCGGTTCGTCTATTTGAATATCCTTGATTTGGGTGACCTTCTCCAGCACATCTCGATCCTCGTCCGCCTTGTGGACACGGCGATGGATAATGGACAGCGTTAGGGTCGAACCATGCCGGAACAGAATGATGACCGGCATCGGCAGTCGGCGATTGACTGTGCGCGTCGTTTCCGCAAGGAACATCCGGTTGTAAGAAACGTCCTCCAGTTCCACCGCCAGAAACACGAAGGATTGGATTCGTCCCCGATCGAATCCACTTTTCCTGAAGGAACTTGTCTGCTTACCGATTTCGTCGTCAGTGATCTGAAACACGATGTCAACTGTTTGCCAATGATCGAACTGTTCGCGCTGTTTTTCGGTCAGTGGCAGCGGGCCGCTTTCTTCCAGCAGATCCATAAACTCCACTGGACTCCCAACATCCTGCACCCGCTCGCTACGGTAGCCAAGCACCTCCAACAGTACGGTCGTCCAATCGCGCAGTGATGTTTCCCCGGCGAATCCCCCCAGCGCATCCCTCAGGGCTTCACGTATCGTTGTCGGATCCATTTCCGGCTGCTCGTTTTCTGTCCATAATTACGAACCATGTGATCAATTCGAATTCCTTGGAGGGGTCAGGCCACTTAGGCTTCCTCGTTAGCTTTGCACCACGATCCCGCTTCAGTTGTTGCAATTCCACTGCCCTGAATGTACCGGCGATGTTTCTCAGAGCGGCATCGATGAACCCGTCATACTTGTCCATGTATTGACCGTGTTCCGTTTCCTCGTCAAAAGCGTCCTCGAGATCCACCCGGACGTCCGGCTGTCCGGCAGCGAGTTGGCGAAACAGGGTGAGACTGTGTTTGGCTTGCCGGAACGTATAGCGTACAGTTCCGTCTTCGCGAACATAGACGAGGAAATAAGGCTGAAGGACATTCGGAGTTCGCTCGGCAGTGTCGGTTCGTTGCTTTAGACAGAAGATTGCCCCGGGGCTGAACGAATGGAGTTGCTGATCCGACGGAGCATCGTTGCGCGCAGATTTTCTATTGCCTGCCACATCGGCAGCCGCGACGGCATAAATGCCAAAAGGCGCGGCTTCAAGCTCTGCCCGGTTTTGCTGAACGTACTGCAACAGATCTGCTAGGAAATCGTCGAGCGTCAGGTCGCTCATGGAAATTCCGTCATCTACCTCGTCGAAATTCAGAATTTCGTCACGGAGGCGAATCAGCTGCTCATCTCGGAATGCGAGCTCTCCGTGCACCCATTCCCCTTCGGTTCCCGCGGTGGTATTGGCATCCTTCTCTAGCGGATCGTCGAGGCCGGTCGCGGCCGCGTTCGCGAGAGCCATGCGTGCCTCGACCCTGTTCTTCAGATTGAGGTATCGATCCAAATCTTCTGTTGGCCAGAAATTGATCATAGAGACCTGCTTGTTGCGGCTGCCGAGCCGGTCGATCCGTCCAAACCGCTGCATCAGACGCACCGGGTTCCAGTGGATGTCGTAATTCACCACCAGATCGCAGTCTTGGAGATTCTGCCCCTCCGACAGGCAATCGGTCGCGATCAGGATGTCGATTTTCCCGTCGATCCCGTATCCCTGTTGCGCAACGGGAGCGAACTGCTCCAAGATTTCTACAAAACCGGTAATGCCCGATGTGCTTCTGTTCCCATCGCCACCTGTAATCAATGCAATTTGGACGCCCAAATTGTCACGTGCCCAACTTTCAAGATGATCGTACAGATAGCGTGCGGTGTCGGCGAATGTCGTAAACACAAGTGCCTTGCGGTTGGCGTGCCCGTCCTTGTCTTCGGGCGCTCTCTCTGTCTTGCGTCGCAGAACTTCCTTGAGTTCGGCCAGCTTAAAATCGCGTTCTGGTGTGACCCGTCGCACCAGACGATGTAACTCCCGGAATACACGCCTATCTTCGCGTAGGTCATGTTGCCATCGGTCGACATTTAGGTCGTCAAGTCGGTATTGCCGGCCCCTGCCGACTACGAACTCTTCGTCCTCTTCGTCCTCGTCGGGTCGGGAATCAAACTCTCCATTTTCGCCCCGCACACGCCAAGCCTCTATGAGTCGGTCAATATCGTCCATCTTTTTGAGAATACGTTCCGTTGTGAGCATGAGTGCATGCACGGAGCTTTCCAGCCGCTTCAGTAGGTTCACGCGTAACATGCCGATGAGCCATCGTTCGCGGTCGCGTTGGTCGAAAAAATGTTCCTTTTTCTCTTCTTCCAGCACGGACGGATCCTTCAGATATTGCGAAGGCATGTATACCGCCAGCCGGAAGTCTCCGATCCGGTCGTGCAAGTCATCGTATGTAAGCTCGCCCTCCTCGTCGGCCGTCGGATACAGGTTCTCTGGAGTCGCTCGTTTTGGAAAACCGCCGATCTCCTCCGCGACCTTTGGATAGAAACGGCTAATGTGTGCGCGCGAACGCGCTATGCTGACGGCATCAAGGAGAGACAAGAAATCCGCGCCCAGCCTTTGGAGAAGGGCGGCCTTGTCGGCCTTTCCATTGCCGCTCCGTTCCGTTTCCCATTGCTGAAACTCCCGCTGAGCGACACCGAACATCGTCTGAATGTCACCAATTCGGAGCGTTTCTTGAAACGCATTCTGGCGTTTCTCCGTCATCAGATAGATCTGGTTGCGAAGATCTCGGAGACTGGTATTGACTGGAGTCGCCGAGAGCATCAGCACCTTGGTTCGGATGCCATCCTTGATGACTTCTTCCAGCAGCCGGTTGTAGCGGCTGCGCCTGACAATGTTGCCGACCTCGTCGGTGCGGTCGCGGCCCTCGTTGCGGAAATTGTGTGATTCGTCGATGACGATGAGATCGAATGCGCCCCAGTTGAAATTTGCAAGGTTGATCTGTGCCGACCTTCCTTTGTAGCGGCTGAGGTCGGTGTGAGCGAGCACCGTATAGTTCAGGCGATCCTTCTCGAACGGATTATTTCGCAGATTCGCCCAGGAAGCGTAGCGCACCCAGTTGTCCTCCAGTTTCTTCGGACAGAGAATCAGCACCCGTTCGTTGCGTAATTCGAAGAATTTGATGACCGCAAGCGCCGTCCATGTTTTTCCTAGGCCTACACTGTCAGCAATGATGCAGCCATTGTGACGCAGAAGACGGTTGATGGCGCTGGTCGCTCCATCCTTCTGGAATTCGTAGAGAGTTTTCCAGATTTCCGTGTCATAGAGATTAATGTCTTGCAGCAGCCTGTCCTGGGCACCCCGCTCTAGGAGCTTGTCTTCAAAGACGTGAAACAGGGTCTTGTAATAGACAAACTCCGGCGCATAAGCTCTTCCGAGGCGCTCGAGGGCTGCCAGAACATCCGGTTTGGCATCCCTGGTGAGAGTTTCGTCGTTCCACAGTTCATCAAACCACCGGATGAGTTGGTCGTGATCGGTTTCGTCGCGGACATCGATATTGAGCTCGATGTTTGGTGATCTTCCGAACCCCAATCCGCGCCGGGTGAAGTTGGAGCTCCCTGACAAGACCGCGCTGGCTCTGCTCTTGTTTGCGATGTGATATAGCTTGCCATGCAGAAAATTGGCTTGTCTGACAGTCCGAATCTCGACCTGTCTTTCGATCCAGGCGGCACAAGCCCTTGCAAGGGGCTTTTGCGTCAGAATGTTGTTCAGATCGATTCCCCTGTCCTCATTCAGCCGGAAGGATTTTGTCTTGTCCTCGTCGGGGTCCATCGAACCAACACCGCGCGGTTCGCCATAGAGAAAACGTGTGCCGACAGCATTTTCCAGAGCTTCACGCAGCGATTCGTAGGCATAAATCGTGAAATAGGCTGACACTATTGACAGGCGGGAGCCGACAACGATCTGTTCCCGCAGAAAATCCCCGACCCGGCGTCGCCTGTTGTCGACGATGGTGCCTGTTTCGGCAAGCGTTGCCTCTGGTGCCTGGATTGATGTTGCGTTGTCGCTCATGGCACGGCAACGATCGCTCCTGACAAAGGGATGCAATACGGGGTCTCTGCTTCGTTGGCACGATTGGGCGCAGACTTCAAGAAATCCGATGCGAAAAGGATGAGACGGAGCTTACCCAACTCCGAAGCCGAGTTCTTCTTGATGTGCACACATACCCGAACCGGCTCCATGGATATCTCGCACCATGCTGCCCGATGTGACATGGATGGCGATATGTTCGTCTGTCGCAATTCTCGGTGGACGTAGAAGTTATTCGCTCGCCGGGTGCAGAATCTCTTCCGGTAGTACTCTGATACGCTTGGCATAGGACGCATCCTTGGCGGGAACTCGCGAACGGGCGCGATTGATGTGTTAAAGTTTGACCCAAAACTCCCGAGTGGCTTCGACATGTGGTATTTTCCATGGAGTATT
Organism: Rhodobacterales bacterium; assembly: GCA_965219495.1. Taxonomy (GTDB): domain Bacteria; phylum Pseudomonadota; class Alphaproteobacteria; order Rhodobacterales; family CAZPXZ01; genus CAZPXZ01. Next base: position 2,188,926 of record OZ244777.1, on the reverse strand, counting down.
CAACGAAATATGGAGATTTCACATGCCTTGAAATGAAGCCACCCACCGCCAGTATAGGCGTCCGCTGTTTCGTTACGAGTCCGATTTTACGCATGCGGAATGGTCGTTGCTGGAGCCTCTTTCGCCGTTGGCGGCTTCCACCGGCCGCCGCCGCCGCACGGATCTTCGGGAAGTTTTGAACGTAAACCCGTGTCTGACCAGCATGGGCTGCCAGTGGCGCGCCTTACCAACGGATTTTCCACCCATTACGACGGTTCAAAACGGTTTCTACACTTGGTCGAAGCGGGGCCTTCTGGAGGACCTTTTGCGCGTGCTGCGGTGCGAGGCGCGACGGGATGCAGGCCGCGCGGAAGAGCCGACAGCGGGGGCGATTGACAGCCGGAGCGTCAAGACCACCGAGAGCGGAGGGTCCACGGTTACAACGGAGGCAAGAAAGTCAAGGGTGCAAGCGCCATCTTGTTGTGGACACGGAAGGCAACCCGCTGGCGGTGCACCTGCACGCGGCGAGTATTCAGGACTGAAACGGGGCACCGGACTTATTGGAAGAGGCGGCCGCATGCTACCCCTCGCTGCAGGCGCTGTTCGCGGATGGGGGCTACAGCCGCGCCAAGCTGGAGCATGCCATGCGCGAGCGCGGCCTCGATATTGACCTCATCATCGTTTCCAAGCCCAAGGGAACCAAGGTTTTTCCGTCCTGCCCCGGCGTAGGGTGGTTGAAAAAACCTTGGCCTGGCTGGACCACTCCCGACGATTGGCGAAGGATTTCGAGCGCACCATTCAGAGCGCCAAGGCATGGGTGCTCCGGGCCGTCATCCGGGTTCTGGTCCGGTGCCTCGGTCGACGCATAAGTGAATGTGAAACAATAGGTTAAAGGAACTTGTTAATGTTTTGATTCAGACACTTAAGGTTCATTCCTGCGGGCTGGAATCGATACAGGAAGGCGCTCCACGAGTAGTGGAATGTCGGACTGCCAATTAATGCGTTCCTCGGCATTGCTGCGGCGCGTCGCGACAAACGATAGGGCTTGCGAGGCATCGTATCTATTCTTGGCACATTCTGGCGATCCGGGCACACGGTCCAGACGCATTACAGGTTTTGCGGTTGCAGCGCCAGGAGCGAAGGGATTGGTAATCTTGATATCCCTGCCGGATTCACAGATATGGAATACGCGCGCGGCCGCTTTCTTGCCCCACTTCTTCGTGACGTCATTGTCCGACCATTTCGCGACGTCATCGATATCGACTTCTTCAGCTTGCCATCTCTCCATCCTAGCGCGATCGGTTTCAACTGCCTCAAAGGCGGATCGAATGCGATCGGATATCGTCACAAGATCCAGACCCTGACCATGGCGCTCGCTGATTTCGATTTTCGTCTCACGGATGACCAAGCCGTTCTTGCAAATGAGACGATTCCAACCGAACAGAATGACGAGGCGTGACGAGCCATCGACGGAGTTGAAGCATTCGAGCTTCAGGTCGAGTTTATCGCCCCACGTGCGGATATAGGCAAAGCGTTCCGGAAGGTGGATGCGAAAGTTCATCCACTCCCCGAGTTCGGACAACCCTACCTCGTAACGCAACTCGTTCGGTTTAATACCTGAATCGATCAAGACTTTGCGGCACTGGTTTGCAATTTGCTTGTGCGGTGCGAGCGAATAGCTGTTAGATACGACACCTACCGGCATGGCACGTTCAGTGGGTGACAGGGGCCTGCGCATTACGGTTTGCAGAAACGGGTTGGCAGGTTCGTTCTGGCCTGCAGCAAACGGCACGAGATCGAACTCAGGTAAGATCGTTTGAATCGCGTTCCAGTCACCTGAAAAGTAACGCACTTTGCGCGATCTCCACTTCGCCTCCTCGGAAAGGATCGAAGTGAACTGCGTATTGGCTTCATTCATTTACTCGGTACTCGCCAGTTTCGAATTCCCGAACAAACTATAACCATGTCTGTTGACTGCTGCGCAAGATCGACATTTCAAAAAAGGGAGCGCTCATCTCGTGTCGGCAAGGCGAAACCTCGTCTGCGGCGAAGTCGCTGGGCCGAAGCAAAAGGTCCAACCCGCCCGTATCACCGGAAACCGGTGCATATGAATGGAGTGTGTTGGAATCTGACACTCAAACCTCGGTTATGTTACTGTAGATCGAAATAGAGAAACCATCAGAATCTAAACAGAAACAAATATCGAGCCATGGGCCGTCACTGTTTCGGCAGTTGTGCTAGCGGAACTGCCCCGAATGAAAGTCGCCTAATTTGCAGGCACGTAGCTGATTTTTGATGCAGGATGGGCTGCGTTATCCCGGATGCGGGAGATACGATGAGCCCCGGCATGTCGACCTTGCGCAAGGATCTCGCCGGTCTGCACCCTAGCCCGGAGAAATCCGGCGCTCTTTTGATCGGGGGCGATGGACCGCTCGCCAGAGGTCATATCAAGTCAAGGAAGACACAGCCTAGCGCTACCGAGTAGCTAGAACTATTCCAAGACAATGTCTCATTCCGAGTTCGCCATGGCGAGCTTTGCCGCTCCCGCAACGCCAATTCGGTGCCCCAATGTGGCTTTTGACAGAGTATCGTATCCCTGCCACATGATCTGATTTCCCGGCGAAGGATCATGCTTCCGGTGCCGATGACCGCCGAGATTCGCCACCAGGCGGACAGCATCTCCAAGATTTTCGGGAGGCGGCAGCCCGACTTCCGCCGCATAATCCCGCAGAAAGCTCAACTCGTGATCCGTGAACATCAGTTCGGCATCGCATTCCGGCACCTGGCGGCCAAGAAGCGCCATCAACATGATGCGCCACGCGATCACACTGTTGATGGCAATGGCGCGTTCCAGCCGGTCGGCAGTGCGGAAGGCAAGGTACTCGACCCGGCAGCCGGATTTCAGCACCCGGAAAAAGTCCTCGATCCGCCAGCGCTGCAGGTAGTGTTCGACGATTGCCGCAGCCGTTGCGCGGTCTTCGACGGGGAGGCTGGTCAACAGGAACCACTGGACTGCGTCCTCGCCTTCGGGCGGTTGCGTTTCGACGATATGCACCCCCGACATCGCAATCGGTTCGGCCCCCGCCAAGGTCGAAGGAAGGCGCAGCTTGCGGAAGCGGAGCTCACAGGCCGCAAGGCGTTTGCGACGTGCCGGGCGCGCCTTCTTGCCACTGGATTTGGGACGTTCCGTCAATCCCTTGATCTCGACTTCGACCTGTCCATCGGCAGCCCCGCCGCGCATCGTCGCAAACAGCTTCTTTCCCTTGGCATGCAGGCAGCGGTCGTGTTTGGCGCGGACCAAAAGCTCGACCCGCCGCAGATGCCGCTGTGCGTCGAACAGTCGAAAAAAATCCGCTTCCCGATCCATAACGCCGATCACACGCGTGCTGCGGGTGAGTTCGCGCGCCGCGCCCGCGATATCGTGAAGGCCATCGATCCACCGCTGGGTCTTGCTGCCCGCCGAATCGCTTTGCGTGTTTGCCGCCCGCTTCCCGCTGTCGGCAGCGGGCGCGTCCATCGCGCAACGCAGCACCCCAGGGGAAGCCCCTGCGCGTTCACCGCCAGCGTCAGGTGCAGGTGCAGACCCAAAGTCTTCGACGCCGTCTGGTTGCGTCCGATAATGCCGAGACCCTCGCAGTTCGGACGGGTGGCGAAGTTCAGGTCGGAGCCATCCTGAATGCAAAGCACGGTGTTCTGGCTGCGCATCCGCTGAATGCTGCGCGCCCGGTGCGGCGCCAGAATGTTCGAAACCGTCACCTCCGAGTCCGCCGGTTGTTCGATAAACCGGTAGTACCCGTCCACCGCCGCCGCATCGCTCTGTGTGTTGCCGTTGATCGCCCGCCCCGGATACGCCGCCAGCAACCCGGCGCTCTTGACCAGGCGGGCCGATAATCTCTTGTCTCCCAAAGCCGCGCCTCCAAACTCGTTCCCGGCCCAGACCTCGCGATCCAGTCCCGCGCCCGGCTCCAGGCTCGGCGCCGGGTCGACATGCGGAACCCCCAGCCGACGCCGCCAGTCCGACCGCAACGCATACATGTAGACCGATTTCACCGCTTTTGCATGCCGGTGGCTGCGATCCTGGCGGCCCCGGCCGGCGGTCTCCCCGATGCGAAGGAAATTGGCGGCCCGCAAGCACCCGCCGTCATGCTCCGGACCGACAAACGTCTCCACCAGCCAGGGCCGGTATCCGTAGCGGTCTTCGAAGTCTCGCGGCAAGCGGCGCAACACCCGGCCCAGCACATGACTGGCCAGATTCGCGCACCCAATGCCCGGACGGATCAGAAAGCGGCTCATGCAAACCACCCGCCCGAGATGCGCCCGGCGTTGTTCGCCGCTCCACCCCATCCACCGCTCGCGCGCCGCCAGCCGAAGCGCCGAAGCCGAAAAACCCACCGCCCCCAGATAGCCGTGGGCGGAAGCCACAAGATAGCGCATCTGACACCCCGCGAAGATCGTCATCCCATGCGGATGCTCATCCGCGATCATCGTGTTCCAAATCTGCCGCTGCGGCCGGTCAGCCACCGCCAGCAACTCCAGGCCTTGCACCTCCGCCAACCGCGCCGGAACCGGCCCCGCCGACGCCAGCAAGCCGTCCAGCCGGCACGGCGCCGGTCGAGGCGGCGGCCGTTGCCGCGGCGGCAGGACAATCCGCGCCGAAGTGGCCGCCAGCCCGTTCAATGCCTGCAGGCAACCCGCCAACTGCAACCGGCCTCGGCTGTCCACGAAGCCGAACTCCGCGCAAATGCGGCGACCCGCCGCCGTCCGGCTCTCAGAGTTTGACCTAAAACTATTGAGCGGCTTCGACATGTGGTATTTTCCATATAGCATAAACACGAAATATGGAGAGCACCCATGCCTTGGAATGAAACCACTCGCGCTGAGTATAAGCGCCCCTCGTCTCGTTACGAGACGGATTTGACGGATGCGGAATGGTCGCTGTTGGACCCCCATCTTCCGGGACCGGCTTCGACCGGTCGTCCCCGCACCACGGACCTTCGGGAAGTCTTGAACGCGATCCTGTACATGGCCAGCACAGGTTGCCAATGGCGCGCCTTACCCAAGGATTTTCCACCGTTTACGACGGTTCAGAACTATTTCTACGGCTGGTCGAAAGGGGGACGGATGGAGGTCATTCTGCGGTCGCTTCGGCGGGCGGCGCGTCTCGATGCGGGACGCGCGGAAGAGCCGACGGCGGGTGCAATTGATAGCCAGAGCGCCAGGACCACCGAGAGCGGAGGACCGCGCGGATACGACGCCGGCAAGAAGGTGAAGGGCCGCAAGCGCCACCTTGTGGTGGATACGGAAGGGAACCCGCTGACGGTTCAGATTCATGCGGCGAGCATTCAGGATCGGGACGGCGCACCGGACCTGTTGGAAGAGGCGGCCGCGTGCTGCCCGACATTGCAGGCGTTGTTCGCGGATGGGGGCTACTCGGGCCCGAAACTTGCGGCGTCCCTGCGCGACCGCAGCCTGGATCTGAATCTCATCATCGTTTCCAAGCCCCCGGGAAGCAAGGGTTTTGCGGTTCTCCCCCGCCGCTGGGTGGTGGAACGGACTTTTGCCTGGCTGAACCGCTGCCGACGATTGGCCAAGGACTTCGAGCGAACCATCGAGAGCGCCAAGGCGTGGGTGCTCTGGGCTGCGGTGCGGCTCTTGGTCCGCCGCCTCGGGCGGCGCATAAGTGCCTGTGCAACAATGGGTTAAATGGACTTGCTAAAGTTTTGATTCAGACACTCAAAGGTCTCTTGCGACAGAATCCGGGCAATCCGGTCGCAGCAAGCCGAATCACTCAGGGTGCGGTGGATTTGATTCTGGGGTATCATGCCGTGTCATATACACGGCCAATTCCCAGTTGTCCGGCCCAATTATTGACTACACGGTAGGCCTAGCCGTGAACATGGTCTCTGTTCGGTCTTGGGCACATTGGCATTCGAGGAGCCCAAGAATGGCCGGTACGGGCACACGGTGAATTTGTCCCGCTCCGGCGGCAATTACTTCAATGCCGGAACGGCTGAGGATTTCCAGCGACATCGAGATAACCGTCTCCCGGTGCGGCTTAATTCCTGGCTGATTAAATTTCGGCAGTTCGGGAAACTGTGTCTGGAGATCACCTCCTTTACGATCCAGAACTCCCTATACAGAAATGACATGCGGGTTTCCGAGCACGCTGACCTAGTCCGCAAATACGTGCAAGAATTCGCAGATTTTCGGAAGCCGGCTTCGCTAGTGTGACTTACTCGGTCTACATCCCGGAGCAGATATTGACGAGTATCAAGAGGCTTATCTCAATCTGCTCGCACATTTCAAATGCATTGATGGAAATGATTTCCGGTTCCTGCTGAACTGACTGGGCCTGTGCGGCTTGATTAAAAACACCCGCCTCAGTCCGCATGCATTGACTATCCAGTAACTGGAAGCCTTATATTTCAATTGCTGTTCGGTAAGGGTGGTCAGGGAAGCAATGGCTGAACTGTTGCACGCGGGCGGCCGTGAAGCGGTAGCCGATGAGGGAAAGCCAGTGCGGGCTGCGATCGGGCTCGTTGTCGGCGGCATGACCTGTGCGGCCTGTGCGACGCGGCTGGAAAAGGCCTTGAAGCGCGTATCCGGCGTAGCGGACGCGTCGGTCAACTTCGCTTTGGAACGCGCGGACATCCAGTTCGATTCGGATCAGATGCCGGTATCGCCGATTCTGCAAGCGATCCAAAACGCGGGTTTTTCTGTTTCAAGCACGCATTATTCCTTCGGTATAGAGGGCATGACCTGCGCCGCCTGTGCCGTTCGCGCCGAGAAGGCACTGAAGAGTGTACCCGGAGTCATCGACGCCACGGTGAATTTTGCCCTGGAACGAACGGACATTCGTGTCGCCGAGGGTGCTGCCGACCGGACGGCGCTGATTCGGGCGCTTGGGAGCGCCGGATTCACCGCCAAGGCCGCTTCCGAGTCCCGGTCCAAGGTGCAGGCCGGCGTTGAGCATCAGGCCAAGGAAAGGCTGGAAAACCGGCATAACAGTCTGGTGTTGTTGTTTTCGGTGGTCCTCACAGCGCCGCTCGTCGCACAGATGATCGGGCACGGTTTGGGTCTGGCGTTTCGTCTTTCTCCCTGGGTCGAACTGGCCCTTGCCACCCCTGTGCAAGTCTTTGTGGGAGCCCGATTCTACCGGTCCGCTTTTTGGGCCTTGAGGGCCGGGGCGGGCAACATGGATGTCCTGGTGGTCATGGGAACCAGCGCGGCCTACCTCTACAGCCTGTATCTCGTTCTGAGCTTCGGGCAGGGCGCCGCCGGCCAGCTCTACTTTGAGGCTTCCGCGGTCATCATTACCCTGGTCTTGACCGGAAAGTGGCTTGAGGTTCGCGCCAAACGCGGCACTACCGCTGCGATCCGCCAGCTCATGGAACTCCGTCCGGAGACTGCGCGGGTAGTGCGGGACGGCGCGGAGATGGAATTGTCCGTCGACGAAGTGGTTGTCGGCGATATCGTGATTGTAAAGCCGGGTGAGCGGGTTCCGGTTGACGGACAGATTGAAGACGGCGCGACCGAAATGGACGAGGCGCTCATCACCGGCGAAAGCCTTCCTGTACCGAAAAACAAAGGCGACAAGGTAACCGGCGGCGCCGTCAACGGAACCGGACTTCTGCGCATTCGCGCGACCGCCGTTGGCAAGGATTCGACCCTGTCCAGAATTATTCAGCTGGTGGAAAACGCCCAGAGCGGCAAAGCGCCCCTGCAGCGCCTCGTTGATCGGGTGAGCGCCATCTTCGTGCCGGTTGTCGTATCCATTGCACTTGTAACATTCGCGGCTTGGGTGCTGGTCACGGGGAACTTTGAATCGGCCTTGATTGCTGCCGTATCCGTTCTCGTCATCGCCTGTCCCTGCGCCCTTGGATTGGCCACGCCGACGGCGATCGTAACCGGAACGGGAGCCGCCGCCCGAGCCGGTATTCTGATCAAGGATGTCGAAGCCTTGGAACGCGCCCATCGCATCGACACCGTCGTCTTTGACAAGACCGGCACCTTGACCGAGGGCCGCCCGATGGTCGTGGATATGGATTCCCTGGAAAGCGTGGAGAAAGAACTATGGTCGCTGGCCGGCTCCGTTCAGGCTGGCAGCGAGCATCCCCTGGCGCGCGCCATCACCGATGGCGCCAAACAAAGGTCAATTAGTGTCCGTGCCAAAATACCGGGTTTTGAACCCAGCGCGACGTTTCCGGCCCAGGCGCCTGGCACGGGATTCGGCCCCTTGCGCCGTGAATGAACGGTTGGGGGCCGGTTTCGCACGAATTTCGAGGATGCCGGCGATCTTCCGCCATGAGGAAGGGCCCCCGGCCAGAGCCGGGGCGCATGCCGACGGCGTTGGCTCGGCCGGCCGCAGTCAGGCGGCGCGGCGGATGCCTTGGCGCCGCTGATTCCGGATCTTGTCCCGCTCGGCTCTCTGCAGCGCCAGGCCAATCCGGTGCAGATTTGCAGCAAGGATTGCGAGAGCGACCGTTCGAGCGAAGCCATCCCTGCCGTGCGCGCGAACCCGGTCCAGGCCGCGGCATTCCAGGTTGTGGATGGCGGATTCCACCGCCGGATGCTGCCGCCGCGCCGCAGCGAACTCGGGGCGCGCCTCGCGCTCCCGCGCTTTCTGTGAAAGCGTGCCCTTCGCCGGCAGCGCGTTGCACTCCAGCAGCGCGTCCAGCCGCACCCGGTTGGACGGGCTGTGGAAGCCCCGGTCGAAGCTGCAGCCCCGCACCGACGGAAACAGGGCGAGGGTCTCCGACAGCAACGGAACCGCCGCATCCACGTCGTCGTCCTCCCACAAGATACGGTGGTGAAGGACAAATTGATGCTGGTCCTCGACGATACAGACCGGAACCCCGAGTTCGACCAGGCGCCCGGCCTTGCCCTTCGCGCACCAGCGGGTGTGCGGCTCGAAGATGGAGAACACCTTCTCTTCATGCGGGATCGCTTCGCCCTGCAGCAGCCGCCGGTCGATCTGGTCGATCTGGCGAAGCGCATGATCCATAAGTCCTTGCACGGTATCGATGTCCCATGCTTCTGCCCCGGCCGCCTCGAGTTCCCGCCGCAGCCGTTCCGCCCGCGCCACCAGCGACCGGCAAAGCTCCAGGTAAGCGCGCACGCGGTCCGGATGCCGCCTCTGCCGCCGGGAATTGCGGATCTTGTTGAATAGCCGCTTCACCTGCCGGCGCAGATGCCGGCTCTGCCGCCAGCCGCCAAGCCCGAAGGCCGAAGCCAGCTGCGCGGAAACCCGGATCAGGCGCCGCATCGCGTCCCACAGCAAGTTGACGTCGGTCGGATCGTGCACGTCGGTTTCCACCACAAAGGAATCGGCCCGCGCCCGCAGCGGCGCTTCCGGCTCCTGCCCGAACAGCGCGTGGCCCGCCTTCACCACCAGTGCGTTGATCTCGTTCAGAAGTTCCGGCGTCAGCAGCGAGACATTGCGCACCAGCGTCCGGTGCTCGTACCGGCGATGGTCGTCAAGCCCCGAATGGCCGAGCATCTCCCGAACCGTCCCATGGCAATTGGCAAGATCCTGCAGACGGTCGTAGTCGCACCGGATGCCCTGCTTCAGCGTCGCCAGCACGAAGATCCGCCACAAATCCATGCCCGGGCGCCCAAGACCCCGGTCCACGCCCGGAAGAAAATGCGCGTCCAGCAGGTCGAAAACCTGCCGGCGCAACGCTTCGTCGCAGTACAGGTGCTGGATGCCCCGCAACACCGCCGGGATGTCATCCCGGCAGCCCGGATCAATCGCAATGTCCTCGATGGCGATTTCGCCAAGCCGAACAAACGGTTCCTGGATTGCCCTCATGCCCTCACCCTCGTCTCTGCTCTGCCGGAACGAGCGACCCATCGCGAAGATACCGCCCATCCGACCGATTTCGCCTGAATTTTGCCTGGAATTTTACGCCTGGGACCAATCTTCGCAACCCAAAACCGGCCACAACCTATTGATATGAAACGATTTGTGACCTTTTTGCACAGGCACCAATTAGACTGGATCCGGTTTCGGATTTTCGCAGCTACACCGGCCGAGGCGTGCGTGGCCGTGTCGGGAATTCGAATGTCGTGATCGGGAACCGGGGTCTGATGCTGGATCAAGACGTGGAAACGGGGCCAGGCGAGAACCGCGCGGCGCGATGGGAAAAAGAGGCCAAGACCACGATCTGGATAGCGGTTGACGGTCAACTGGCAGGCCTGATGGCGATTGCCGATCCGGTCAGGTCCGAGGCCAGAGAGGCGGCGCAGACCCTATCCAGCATGGGCGTGAAGACCCTCATGCTCAGCGGCGATGCGTCCGAAGTGGCGGCGGCCGTGGCGCTGCAAGTCGGTATTGACCGGGCCAAGGTGCCGGTCCATCCCGAGGACAAGGCCAGCGAAGTGGAGTCGCTTCGAACGAGTGGCCACGTGGTCGGAATGGTCGGCGACGGCATCAATGATGCGCCGGCGCTGGCCGCCTCGGATGTCGGGATCGCCATGGGTACCGGCGCCGATATCGCGATTGAGACTGCGGCGGTGACCTTGATGAGGTCGGATCCCCGTCTTGTATCTGCAGCAATTTCCGTAAGCCGGGCGACCTGGAGCAAGATCCGCCAAAATCTCTTTTGGGCCTTTATCTATAACTTCAGAGCTCCTGACATAGGCACATTTCAAGTTGAACCGGGCGGGCCTTGATAGACCATTCGCCGGCGGGTTCCCGGATAGTTGATTTGCTGGGCAGTGGCAGCTTCGCACAGGGCCCGCAAGGCTCGGTTGAAGCGCGGCTGCGCCATGGAGTGGAAGCGCACGAGGAGTTCTTCGCCGTCCTCGCTGGGGATCAGGTCTGCCGGGGTCTGGAACACCGCCTTCAGGAAAGCGCGCCCTTCTTCGGCGTCGCGGCTGAGCAGCGGCCCGGCGGCGGCGAGCATGGCGCTTTCGGCCCGGTAGGCGATGGTGCGGATGAGGTCGGTGAAGATTTTCCGCTCGGTTTCGAGTTTGACGGCTTGCTGTCCGTCCAACGTGTCTGCGAAGGGCACTTTTTCCGGGGCCTCGGCGAAGCGGGCGCGGCATTCCTCGATCCGGGTTTCGACCTCCTGGATCTGCTGCTCAAGGGCGGCGAGGGCGGCGGCGCGCTTCGCCTGGCGCCGGGCGCTGCCGGCGTCGGCTTCCCGCAGATCCTGCATCTTCTTCTTCTTCCGCTCCAGGCGCCCGGCCTGGCGCTCCAGGCGTTCACGGTCCTTCTTCAACTGCCTGCGCAGCGGGTTGGGCACGAGGCGAGCCGCATCGTCCGGCTCCACCGCCCGGCAGCACAGATGGTCCAGCGCGAACTCGTGGCGCATGTACCGGAAGAAGTTCTCCTGCCGCCAGCGCGCGAACATCCGCGAGGCCACCTCGGCGATCGGCAGGTCCCGGCGCGTCGTCAGCACCGAAGTCTGATGGCCGTTGGCGCACAGCCTGCGGACTTCCCGCATGCGGAACGACCCGCCTTTGCCGAACCGGGCCTCGCCTTCGGCAAGGCGGTAGACCGCCGGCTTCGAAGCGCCGGCTTGGGCCGGATCTTCGAAGGCATCGAACGCCGCTTCCGGCCACGGCGCGTAGCGCCCCTTGCGGTAGGTCAGCACGTCGAAGCCGGCCTTGAACCAGCGCTGGAACGTCTCCGGGCTCCAGCCTTCACGGTCGAACACCAGGGTCACCCGCCGGCCGGCGCCAACCTGCGCTCGCACGTCCGGCAGAATCTCCTTGTTCAGCATCGACAGCAGCCCGTCGTTGGCGGCCGCCGTCACAAACAGCCACGGTTGCGCCGCGGCATCGTGCACCCAGACATCGGTGGTGGCCGGAAGGCACAGCCGCCGACGCGGCACGAAGGTCTTCGGAAGCCGGTGCTTGCGGCCGTGGTACGGCCGCACATGCCCGTCGATATACAACATCCCCACCAGCCCGGGCGACGCCGACATCCAGCGCCGCGCCAGCGCTTCCGCCAGTCGCCGCACCAGCCCCCGGGCGCCGATCTCCCGCAGCTTGCGGCGCAGCGTCTTCATCTCCGGCGCCCGGTCCAGGCCCAGGACAAGCCCCAGCTCCCCCGGCGCATGGCCCTTCAGTTGCTCGGCGCTCCGGATCCGCAGCAGCGCCATGAACGCCAGCGTCAACAGCACGCTGCGAAGGCCGAAAAAACCGTTCTTCAGCCGCCCGAAGATCGTCTCCGCCGCCTCCACCAGTCCCTCGCCCAGCAACGCAGGCAAAGCCAGAAGCACGCCCGCGCCGGAAACCGCCTCCGCCGCTTCGAACACCGCCGGAGCCTCGTCCAGCGCCCCCGTCCGCGCCAGCAGCCGCTCCTCCGAGCGCTTGACGCCGATGCCCCCTTCGCAGGTCGCGTCCGCCGCCGAGCGCGCCGACGGCTGCGATCCCGGATCCGCCGAATCCGCCGCGCCGCCCCTGCGCAGCCAGACCTGCCGCAGCGCGTACTGCAGCGCCGTGTGCGAAACACCCAGCGCCCGCGCCGTCCCCCGCACCGAGCCGCCCGCGTCCAGCAGACCCTGCGCCTCCGCCAGCTTCTCCGCCGTCAGCTTGTAGCCGCCGCGCGGACCCCGGGCGTCCGCAAGCGCCGCCACCCCGCCCCGCTCATACGCATCCCGGTTGTTGTAAATGGTGTTGCGCGAAACCCCGAACGCTTCCGCCAACTGCGTCACGCTTGCCAACCCAAGGGAAGCCAGCATCCCCATCGCCGTCCGAACGCCCTGGCGGTCGCCGTCGGGAGCCGAGAAAATCACCCCGCCCGAGTTGAACACCGCCAGGCGGCCGTCCTCCCAGGCGATGGCGCACTGGTCGCTGATGACGATGGCGTTGTCGGGAATGAAGCCAAGACGGGCAGGCAGCATGATCGGAATTCCTTGGCGGGGATGATTGGATAAATCCGAATTATGCCGATTCCCCACGCAGATGTCAAGTCAAATGCCTGGAAATATTCACTTCTTATGCCGGAATGTCAGGAGCTCTGAACTTGATCGGTATTCCACTAGCGGCGCTGGGATTCTTGAGTCCCGCCATCGCGGGCGCGGCCATGGCCCTGAGCAGCGTGAGCGTTGTGACAAATTCGTTGCTGTTGAAAAGGTGGAATCCGGCTCGAAACTAGGGAAAGGAGATCGGTCGAATGGAACGAATCACAATTCCGGTCCAAGGCATGTTCTGCGAAGGTTGCGTAAACGGAATCGAAAGAGCGCTGTCTCAACAAAACGGTGTGGAGTCGGCAAAGGCCTCGCTTCGAGAGGCAATCGTGGTCGTGGAATTCCGGCATGAGATTGTGGGGAAGGGAGCTCTGGAAGACGCCGTTCGTCACGCGGGATTCGAGGTCGGGCCCTGATTGCTCCGCTGTGTTGCACGTGCATGCAGGCCCCTCTGTTCGTTCGGCTTGGTAAACTCCAGGACAGAACGCTGAAATGGTCGCCCGGAAATCGGTCGGGCTCGCGGCGCGGGTGGGCGGGATCGAGGTTTACAGGACCGAGAGCATGGAACTCCGGGCCGGCGAGCGCACGCGCTGGACCCGCAACGATGCCGAACTTGGGCTAGTCAACAGCCAGACAGAGTATTGTGCGCAGGAATGCTCAGGGATGCGCTGGTGACGACATATACCGATTTATTTCAATAAGATAAATTGAACTCGCCAATTCATCGGGCGACATGCGCACTCTTGCATGCGCCCAGATTTCCTTTCAGGTGTTGATTGTAGGGTTGACTATCAGGAATGTGCCGCAATCATCCGCTCATGGCAATTCGGACAGCAAAACGCACCGCGAAGGTCAAGCTGACGCTGACCAAGCGCACCGTCGAGGCCCTCGAGCCCGCCGACAAGCCTTGGATCGCATGGGACGACCGGCTGTCCGGCTTCGGATGCCGCGTCCAGCCCTCGGGTACCAAGGCCTTCATCGTCAACTACCGCGCCGGAGACGGCGGGCGCAAGGCGCCAAACAAGCGCGTCGTCGTCGGTCGCTACGGACGCATCGCCCGGGGCGATGATCCGGCCGGCGAGCGCGCCGAGGCGCGCGGCATGCCGACCCTGGCCGAGGCGTTCGAGGACTACATGAAGGTCGGTCCCAACCGGGCGGATAGCACCAAGAAGGCCTACCGCTCCCACCGGGACCTCCATCCGAGGGACTGGCTCTCCCGTCCGATCGATTCCATCACCCGCCGGGACGTGGGGGCCTATTTCAACCGCCTCACCGCGGAGCACAGCCGCGAGGTGGCCAACCACACGATCTCGCTGTTGCGTTCGATGTACCCGTGTTGTTTTTCATTTTATCTCGGCAGAAATAGGGCGAATTTTCCCAGATTGTTTCGCGCGCGAACTGTTGGATTAATCCGGGACAGCGTGATCAGGCTTCTTCTCCAGGCAGGGCGTCTTTCCAGTAGAATGCCGTACGCACGATGCCGATTGTCCTTGTCCCTGGCACGGTAGCGAAGCCTTGCGCGTTCACGCGGCCCTGAGCGCGTGAAACCACCATCCGGCAGTTACGGAGCATTGCGAGAAACGCGTACGGTATATTTTGGGAAAAACGTGCCGAAATAAAGTGAAAAACAACAAGAGGTCGCGGATCGGATCGATGAGGTGATCGAGTGCCGTGAACACTGAACTGCATTCGACCAAAGCGTGTGGCTCACTGCCAACCGCTTCCTTGGGCAATCGGGCAACGCATCGTCTGGTATGTTCACGTCGTCCGATTGAGGTTCGATCGTAGATCGGTTCGGCCAGCGGCTTTCAGGGAACAGGTTCCATGGGAGGTATGAAAAAGCCGAAACGGCACGAAGGCGAAGACGCAGTCGAGGTCGCCCTTCCCGCCGGGAAGTCGCGGGAGCGGAAGGGCAAATGGTTCGACATGGGAGAGTCGGCGTTTGCGTCCACCCACCCGCTTGCATCGCTTGGCAACCCGGAGCTTCTCCGCGCGCTGCGATTCTTGTTGGTCGTGCGCTCGTTGCACGACGCCGGATATCAACGGATGAGAATCAGCGCCGGCATGTCCCCGTCGGGGTTGCACTGGCGATGCTACATCGCCACCGCTGACAATGTGGAAGCGGATGGGTGGAGCATCGTCGACAGCTACTCGGATGTTGTGGGCACGTCCTTCGGCAATGATACCGGCAACAGGTTGTTCGAGTGGGAGGATGTCGGCGGCAAGAGCGCAGGACAGTCAGCGCGCATGTTCGTTGAACGGTTTCCCGAAATGGCGCAGCGCGGGCTCGGGCACGACAAAGCATATGCGGACTGGTTCGCCGGCATGATGGCAACCGCGAACACTGGCCGGCTGCCTGTTTTCTTCGCCGACTACAATATCGACCTGTCCGAAGTCTCGGTCCCGCGGCCGCCGAAACAGAAGCACCTACAAAGCCGATCCAAGCGTTGACGCCTGCTGCAAACGAGAATCCGCAGACAAGAGTTTCGCCCCGGGCCAGGTGACGCGCCGGACCGACGCATTCAGCCCCGACCGGCTCGGACAACACCAAACGCGCGCTCGCTGTTCTTCGGCAGATCATGAACTTTACGGTGTCCTGCGGCTGCTCGGTCACAGGCAGGTCGAGACTAGGGCGCGCTGCGCGTACCTGGCGCGGGACTCGGTCAAGGCTTCGGCGGCGCTGACGAGTGAACGGCTCCGGCTGCCCGCCACTCATGCGCGCGTGCGGGAATATGTGACTGTTTGCTGCTATGACGAGATCGCAATCCGTTGGACAGGCTTGCCGATTTTGTCGTATTTTCCGCACGCGTGTCCAAGGACACGGTAGAGGGCGAGAGTGATGATGACCGCCAGCGACGTCATGACGGTAAGAGAAGTGGCCGACTACTTGAAGGTCAAGGACCGTACAATTTACCGTCTGGTCGCCAACGGAGAGATGCCGGGCTTCAAGGTCGGTGGCTCGTGGCGGTTCAGGAGGGCCAAGATCGACCGATGGATCGAGGCGAACGTGGTCGGTCCGGGTGAGGAAGACAAGCTGGTGTTGAGCGAGCGATGACTATCCCGACGATTTTCGACGCGTGCCGCCCGCGGCCGGACGTTCTGGGGGGGCGGTGACGGAGGCCGATTTCGCGGCCGACCTAGCGCAAGTGATTGTCGGTGAGGGAACCGCCGATTATCTCGATCCAGCACTGTTCTTCGCCAACACATACCCGACGAGGAGTCTCAAGAATCTGCTCGCGAACGTGTGCGGCCGATTGAGCGGCGCGGGCGGCGAATTTGCGTCGATATTCCGCCTCGATACCTCGTATGGTGACGGGAAATCGCGCGGCTTGATTGCGCTCTGCCACGCCGCGCGCAGCGGGCTTGATGTGCCGGGCATGGCTGAGTTTGTCGACCCCGCGCCTGTGCCGCGTGGCCGCGTGCGCATTGCTGCTTTTGATGGCGAGAATGCCGACCCGGCAAATGGCCGCCGGATGGAGGGGGGGCATCTGACTTATACCAGTTCTACTAAGTCTTGACTCGTTCTTATTTTGTCCGCTTTTTGCAACACATAGTGTGCAGCGGGCGGCGATTTTCCCTATGTTGAGTAGTAGAATTTGTCAGCATAAAAGGTTTGGCATGACCGCACACGTTTCCACCACCACGCGAGAATGGGCAAACTGCACTGGCGAAACCCCCTCGTGAGCCCCCTCGCACAGGTCAAGACTTAGTAGAAATGGTATTATACCCCGTGGGGCGAAATCGCCTCCGCGCTGGGCGGCAAAGACCGGTACGACCAGGTGCGAAGTAGCGATGAGAACGGTGTCGCGCCCGGGGCAGAAACGTTACGCGAACTATTCGGTGGCGAACGGGCGCTGATCCTTCTCGACGAGCTTTCGGCTTGCCTGCGCAAGGTCAACAAGCTTGGGAATGCCCGCGACCAGTTGACGGCATTCCTGACCTCCCTGTTCAAGGCTGTGGAGAGCGCCGTCAATGCAGTCCTCGTCTACACCCTGGCGATCGGCAAGGATAGGCGGGCGACCGATGCATATAGCGATGAAAACCAGTTCATCTCGGATCAGATGGCCGAAGCGGAAAGCGTTTCGGCACGCAAGGCGACACTGCTGAACCCCACGGAAGAGGATGAGACGGATAAGGTGCTTCGCCGACGGCTGTGCGAATCCATCGACCAGTCGGCGGCGGACGCCGCCGCGGGAGCCTATCGGACGCAGTGGAACGCCCATAGGGAAGCATTGCCGGATCTCGCAATTCGGCCGGAGGCCAGCGAGGTGTTCCGTTCGAGCTATCCCCTGCATCGGGAGGTCCTGGAGACCCTGACGGGGAAGACGGCGACGCTCAGCAGTTTCCAGCCGGTGCGCGGCATATTGCGGCTTCTGGCGCGCACCGTGTCGCATCTCTGGGCGGAAAAACCGCCGACGCGACCGCCATTCACCTCCACGACATAGACCCGGGGCATGAGCCGATCCGGCAGGAGATCGTGACGCGCCTTCGGCAGTCGGCCTATGCCCATCTTCACCATTTTGCCTTTCTCCGGAACGCTAACCGACTGCAACACAAGGCGCCGCGATTTTGTCGCGGGTCCTGTTGGCACTACGTTTGTGGCTCAGTTCGGCTTGTCCGGCATCCGCGCACAGCGCCGCCAGGCCTCCGGCTGCAGGCCAAGGGCGACGGCGATAGCGCGGGCTTCGGCGGCGGGCCGGGCATCCTGGCGGATCACGATGCGGCCGCCTTCGGCGCTCTGCAACGTCGAGGTGATCCGCACCCAGCCGGCCAGCTTGTTGCGGATCGTCCACCAGCTGTCCCGAATGCCGTGCGCCGCCAGCCGGGCGCGCAGCAGGTGGACGGCGTGGTAGGCCAGCACCGCGATAAACAGATGCGCCGAGATCTGCGCGGACTTGCTGTGCCAGATCGGACGCAATCCCATCTCCGACTTCAAACTCCGGAATGTGGCTTCCAGGTCGGTTAATCTCCAGTATTGCCGGACCACGGTCTCCAGGTCCCAGTCGGCATGGCTGGTGCGCAGCGCATAGCTTCCGGCGCCGGCGTCGTGCAGCGCGTGCCGGTCATTGCGGTTCCAGCGGATGGCGGCCGCCAAGCCCTTCGCCCCGGGCTGCACCTCGATATCGTACTGCCGGTGCACCCGCCGGTAGCGTTCCCGCAACCGGCCGAGGCGCTGCAGCACCTTGTCCAGCCGCTTGGTGTGGTTCTTCTTCCCGAGCCCGTCGTGCAGCGCCCCCAGGGCGGCCTCGAACCGCGCCCGGTGGCGGGCGAGAAAGGCGTCGTCCTTGCGCTGGTGTTCCTCGCTCCACACGCAAAGATGCGCCTCGCCGTCCTCCGCCACCAGCCGCCAGGCCTTCGCCTGGCGCCCCGCCCGGGTCTTGAAGGCGGCGTCGGCCTCGCGTTGCGGCGGCGGCCCGCCGCCGCGCCGGACCGTGATCCAGGGATAGCCGCACTGCCGCAGCCAGGCGAGATTCGCCTCGGTGGCGATGCCGGCGTCCATGATGATGGTCGGCTTGTCCGAATCCGACGATGCCGGCTGCCCTTCCAGCCTGCGGATGGCGTCCGCCAGCACCCGCGGTTCGGACACATTGCCGGCCAGCACTTCGCTGTGCCGGGGAAACCCGTCCGCATCCAGCGACAGCGCCAGCGTCGCCAGCGGGCAGTCGTTGCGGTGCTGTTTCGAGCGTCCGAAACGGGCCAGCGGGGAAGCCGGCCGGCCAGTAAAGCGCACGTTCGTCAAGTCGAAAAACACCACCGTCCCGGAAAGCCCCAGCAAGTCCCGCTCCCGCCCAAACAGCGCTGCCTCGATGCCATCGCGGCGCGCCCACAGCATCGCGCAGATCCGGTGCAGCTTGTTCAACCCGAACGGCTTGCCGCCTTCCAGGCCCAGCAACTCCAGCGCCGCGCTCTGCTCCCGCAGCCAGCGGAACGCCTCCCGCTCGCTGCAAGGATGGATCATTCGCGCCAGCACCAGCGCCACCGCGATCCGCGCGTCCCGCTCGCTCATGCCAAGGCCCCGCAGCACCTCCAGGAAGCCGAGCTGCTCCAGTGCCGACAGCGACAGGCGCTCGCAGCCCGAAGAGCGCACCTGCTCGTGCGCAAGACTGTCCAGGCGCACCGCCGCCACCGCGCCGGATTCCCCCGCCGTCGGATCAAGGCTGCGAAGCTGCAGCCGCCGGCCAATCCCCTCGGCTTCCGCCAATAGTTCTGGATCCGGCTCGAACAGGAACGTATCCCTGGCCAGCACCTGCTTCACCAGCAACGTCAACTCCCGCCACCGTTCCGGGGGAACCCCGAAGTCGGCGCCGAGATTGAGCAGCGTTACCTGCCGCACCCGGTCTCCGATCCGTTCGTTGCGAACCAGGCGGCAGGTGGTATAGCGGGCGCCATCGGCCATGCGGCGGGTCTGGGTCCTGCGAATGAACATGGCGGGATTTTGCCGGGGCGGCGCGGGCCTGTCAAGGCGGAATCTGACATATTGTGAAGATTATGGCACTACTTCGGCCTTCCCGGAAATCGCATCGTTACGCTGCAACGACTTATGCTCGGCAAGACCGCCGGAATCGCCGAATTCCGGCCAAATGGAACGGCGAAATGGTGAACTTGGGTTCAGTTTGTCTGGTCAGCTACATCCTTGAATCGACATGGTGTACCAAGACGGGCATTTCGTCAGATTTGGGGTCCGCATCTATCCTCGTGGGAAGGAAATCCTACATCGTCCAACCCCGAGGGCCCTGGTCAAAGGAGAAGCGGGTGAAGGTGCCACTTAGAAGGCGATATTGGCGGGAGAGGCTCCGTGCAGAACGGCACTCATCATCTCCGGAATCAGGTCCGGACAGGAGCGCCGTCTCCCTCGGCTCACCCAAGATCATGTCCATGAGCCAAACAAGATTGCTGTTCTCGACGATGTCGAACTCGACCTCGAGGCGTCCCGGGCCATACCTTCCAAGGAGACGTTGAGGAGGCCGGCCCAGCGGATATCCGACGATATCGCGGGCGACTTAATCTAGGCTTGGAGGGAGCGCAAGAGTGGAAACGGACGTAGTGCTGCGCCTATCGACCCTCGAACAACCCAGCAATTGCCGACGCCCACTTAACTGCGGCATAGGCGGTGTGGCGGAGAGCCGGTTTGGAGCCATGTACATCGCCCATAGTTCTACGTAGCGCCTGTAACATCTGAGCGGCATGATTAGTCGCCTTTCGGGTCTCGGCGACAATAGTTTCTGCGTCTGTATCAGTCATCCCAAGGTCGATAAACGCGCCTTTTATTTCTTCGAAAATGCCGAGCTCTTGCGCTGCAGTGTTGACTTTGGCTGCAAAGCCTACCTTTCCCGGTTCGCCGAGGTCATGCGTCTCGTAGAGTGCTTGCATCAACGTATCGACAGCACCGCACGCCGCTGTTACTGCCCCGGTCTCGTCTCCGTCGACGAGCCGCTTCATCGCCTTAGCGAGTTCGGTGGCCGACGAGGGTGGAAGGTAAGGGGCTTCTCGCTGATCAAGGAGGGCTACGGGCACGTAGGTGCCATTTACATATTCATAACCATGCTGTGAGAAGAGTAGGCGAACACACTCACTATCGGAAAACTGATCCGCCAATATGCGCAGCGCAGTTTGACGCGCATCGGGCTCCAACCGATAGAACGCTTGCTCGACACCGGTCAGGAACGGGTCCCAGTACTGCATAGGAGCATTGATGCCGGTGATTCCGGCTTTCGCGACTACGGTGCGCGCGTTGGTAAGGGACAAAGTGTGAAGCTCCGCAAGGAGAACGCCAAAGAGGCGCCCAACTTCTTCCTCAG
The DNA here is from genome assembly GCA_965219495.1 of Rhodobacterales bacterium. Lineage (GTDB taxonomy): Bacteria > Pseudomonadota > Alphaproteobacteria > Rhodobacterales > CAZPXZ01 > CAZPXZ01. Next base: position 2,168,228 of record OZ244777.1, on the reverse strand, counting down.
ACAGCGACTCTTTTCGTAAGAGTGTCATGTACGACCTCCTGGCACGCCACACAGGCCGACCCCGGCACGGTGCGCATCAGACATCTTACGGTAGGATTCCAATCGCTCGGCGATATGCATTAGAACCTCCCACCTCCACCGCGACCAGCGAGCATACCCTGCAATACTTCACAGTTTCTCCAATTCCCGTACAATCTGTTCATATAAGAGATATTCGTGTCCCTTTGCTGTTTCCCAATTGAGGCCGCGAAGTTGGGGATCGGATCCAACTTCAATGTATGCTCTGTAATTGCTGAGCTTGAATAGCGTACGACGCACGTTTCCAAATAATTCGTGATAATCTTCTATTTTCAAAGTTGTCAACCTCTCTGGCAGATTGTGCGCCAAGTCGTTTCTGTGTTTTCTTAGTTTCTGAATTGTGTCAAGATCCTTGTTGTCAATCGCTTCCATAAAATCTCTCAAATACAAGAGGCATGCCTCGAATTCGTTCCCATTGCGGGAGAGGACATCTTCTTCATAGCTCTTAAATGGAAGCCCTTCACCGAATTCAGTATCTTGATAAAACACCCTAATGGGATGCACAATCATGCTTTTGATTAGCTCATACGATAGTAGGACAAACCCGGCATAAGTCAGAATTCGACCGATTTGTGTAGAACTCAAATGTTCCATTGGGTACTGTCAGTCTGGGTGAAAATTTTCTATGGAGTAAATAGTTGAAGGGCGCGCTTAGTGCAATACTTCAGCTATTACGACATTATTGCGATTTTGAAACGTGAATTCCGGAGGCTCCAGGGCGGTCATGATTTCGCTCCAGGCCGCTTCAAATCGTTGGGATTTCCATAAGGCCCGCACGCTCAGAACATATTGGCCGGTTCCGTCGAGCTTCCAGCGCATCCCGGAGCATTTAAGCCGCTGGGTCACGAGAACCTTGTTGGCAGCCTCGACCACCCCCGAGCCGATCGGCAGCTTCCGGTTCTGGAACGCGGCGTAGCGCATGCGTTGCCGGTTCTTGCGGAAGAAGGCCAGTTCCCGGGCGATGGCTTTCCGGCGCGGATGTTTGCTGGCCAGATGGCGCAGCGCCCGCACGATCCGCTCGACGCCGTCTTCCTCGTCGCGCAGCCTTCCCCGGAGCCTCTCGAACCGGCGCCGCGCCTCCATGCTGTCGGTCCCATAGGCGCTGTCCAGCGCCGCCTTGAGATGCTGGGCGGCGTGCCAGAAATCGAGGATTTCGGTGGCTTCCGGAAAGGCCTCGGAGAACCAGTTCCAGTTGTCGGCGGCCCCATCGGCGAGGATCACCACTTCCAGGTCCGGGCGGATCTGCAGCACATGCCCGGCCTCCTCGATCAGGCCGTGCTTCAGCGTCGCCTTGCCGGCTTCCGGCATCCGCCCGGAATCGACCGTGCGGATACGCTCGCCATCCGCATCCAGCAACGACACCGCGCCGCAGGACGCCTCGCGGAAACCCGTCGCCGCCGCATCTCCTTGCCGCCCTCCACCTTTCTCGTTGCGCATCCCCAGCATGACGCCGTCCAGCGAAATCGAAAGCGCCAACGATCCGGCAGGGATTTCCTCGTCGGCGCGGATGCTGGGCAAGGCCTCGTCCTGCACTACATTCCAGGCTTCGCCAACCGTTTCCACGAGGTGATTGAGCGCCGTCGCAGACGGCGACATGCCGCCCAGCTCCTCGAAAAGCCGCACGCAATTCCCGGCCGGCCCCAGCCCCATCAACAGCGTCCCACGCCGCGCCGCAAGCGGCGACCAAAAGCCGTTGATCAGGCCGAACCGGAGGTCCGCCGGGACAACGGAATCGCAACCCCGGCGGCGATAGCGGGAACGCTCATACCAAACCGGACCAAACGAACTCAGCATCGTGTGGGGCGATGTGCCGACCCAGTGATACACGTTGCCGTCCACCACCAATCGGTCGCTCTCCTCGTCCACCGATTCGATCGCCAGGCGCATGAACTCACAACTGGCGGCGTTCGAGGCCGCCGCCAGAGAACGCTCGAAACCCTCCGCAGACTGGGTCCCGTCCGCAAGCGACGCAAACAGCGCCCGCGCATTCGTTCCGAACTTCGAGAGGATCGTCTCGATCTCCACAGCGGTCGCATCTCTCGCAATGCTGGACTCGCGCGCAGGAAACGGCAATACTGTCATCGGAGTGCTCCCGGATATTGTTGTAGACTTCAATCCATATACCACATGTTGGTAGGAGCACTCACCCCCCTCCTGCCTCGGGAAACCGGAGGAAATTCGCGAAAATCCGGCATAAGCGGTCAAACTCGGGAAATCGTGTCACCAAACGGCGACTCGGAATGCGCCGGTGCTAGCCTAACTGATTGCAAATGAACGGTTTACTTTACTCCATATGAAATGTGCACCCCACCCATCTCACGTCCGACCGGCCGGGCGCGGGGCAGCAACGAATCGTGCGGGCATTGCGCGATTTGAACAAACTGCGTCTGTCCGAAGACGAGCCCGATTCGCCCGCCTACGTGCGTGATCGAACGCCGCTCAAGAAGGGTCAAATTTCGACGTTGTCACTGCGGAACGAATTCCGCCGCGATGCGGCGCTGCCGATCCTGGTAGGTGAGGACATATTCGTTCGCAGTGCAAGGCGCGGCATCGAACAGGGCGAATATGTGCACCAGCGCGGAGACCTGCTGTTCGGCCCAGGCGATCCGGCGGCTGGGATCGAGATCGACGAGCAGTCCATGATCTTCACGATGGCCTACGCGAAAAACGTTGGGCTCTGGCCTCGGAAGCCCGTTGAATCTCCTGAACGGCAGCCAGACGATACCGCGGGCGGCGACACAGGCAAGTCGACAGACGACGGTTTCGGCGCGGCCTCCGGTATGGCACCCGTTGGCGACCGCCCTGTTGGGGCGGCGCCCGGCTCGTTCACCGCGGAGGGCGTGCTCCGGGAAGCGCTTGTCAGGCTCTGGGAACAGGCTCACGCGAAGAACGTAGAGATCATCCATGTGCTGACCATCCGCATGTTCGAGGCCGGCGATGCGTTCCGCCTTCTCGGCGCGATAGGTGCCATCTCTGGTGCGGAAAGGATCGTCTCCACACGGGTGGCTATGAGACCCTTGAAGGCGGGTCGTTCGAATTGGAGTTATACCATTTCTACTAAGTCTTGACCTGTACGAGGGGGCTCATGAGGGGGTTTCGCCGGTGCAGTTTGCCCATTCCCGCGTGGTGATGGAAACGGGTGCGGTCATGCCAAACCTCTTATGCTGACAAATTCTACTACTCAACATAGGGGAAATCGCCGCCCGCTGCACACTATATGTTGCAAAAAGCGGACAAAATAAGAACGAGTCAAGACTTAGTAGAACTGGTATTACGTGGACCGGTGCCGGATGCACAGCCGGTTCGCGAATTCCTCAAGCCGCAGTTGCGGGATGCTAGCACTAGCAACCTGGAAGCGGGCTTCGAGTTGACCTTCGAAGACGGGCTATCGATGGAAGGCGACGCCGCGGACAAGCTGACCGAACGGCTAAGCCGGTTTGCGACTGGTGCGGCTTACGTTTCAGCCACAGCAGAGGTCAAGGCATAGATGACGCGGCTGGAACGAATATCGCAGACCGAGCCCCATGATTCCGCGCTGTGCGACAAGTTGCGGGTGCGGCGTCACGGTCTGGTGGATACCGTATATGAGATCTGGTAATTGCCAGCGCCCGCTTCGGCTCATGTGACTTGCGCGCTGCGCGTTGCCGGGCTTCGTGGCCGCAATCTCGAACTGGTGGAGCACCGGGTCCTGAGACGGCTGTCGCAAGCCGGCGTCAAGCTGGGTCGGCGGGCGGATGCAATGAAACGGGGCTATGCATTGACGGAGGATCTCGCACTGGTGCTCGGACTCTTCTTTCGGACACTCGCACCAATGCGCAGTCGCGACAACATGAGGGCGGTGGCCGAAGGAATTGATGCGATGGGGCGCGAAGAGGCGGCCTATTGGCTGGGAATGACGATGCACCGCAGGCATCCTGGCGGGTGTTGACCACGTTGAGGTGCTTGTTGACGGAGCCGAAACGGTAGACGGCAGACTGCCATGCAAGAAACACAGAGAAACGACTCCATGAATACCGAACACCATGGTGGTCTGGACAATGGCGATGAAGTCGAAGGTCTGGATCCGACGAGCGGATCGTGGGGCGACTACCCTCTCGACGATCTTCTGATCCGGCACGAGAACCGGACGATCCATGACATAATACGGCGCATTGATCAGTCAAGCTACGTAATGGACCCGGATTTTCAGCGCGACTTCATCTGGCCGGAGGACAAACAAAGCAAGCTTATCGAGTCGGTGATAATGAGGATCCCTCTGCCTGTGTTTTATTTAGCAGAGGACCAGGAAGGACGCATGATAGTTGTGGACGGATTGCAGCGTCTGTCCACCTTCCAACGTTTCGTCAAGAATGAACTGCGGCTGAGGCTTCCCGACAGAAGTGAACTCGATGGTCGGCGGTTCTCCGAACTGCCTTCCAAGATCCAGAATCGGGTGGAGGACTGCAACCTGATTTTGTACATCATCGACTCGAAGGCGCCGGAGCGCGCGCGACTGGACATATTTGAAAGAGTAAATAGTGGGGAGCCGCTTACCCGGCAACAGATGCGCAATTGTCTGTTCATGGGAAGAGCGACGCGCTTCCTCAAAGACGAAACGCAAACCAATATTTTTTTGGAGGCGACCGGCTACAGCTTGAACAAGAAGACCATGCGGGACCGTGAGTTTGTCAATCGGTTTTGTGCATTTCAGCTTCTCGGTCTCGCCGAATATCGCGGAGATATGGATGAGTTCTTAGCTAAATGCTTAACCGAGATGAACCAATCGAGTAAATCGGATCTGTGCCGATTGTCGGACGAGTTTCACAGAGGTTTGTCCAATAGCCTATTGCTCTTCGATCGCCATGCATTCAGGAAACATGTTCCCCAACAGAGCAGACGCAGCGTACTTAACGCTTCACTTTGGGACGTTATGTGCACCGGATTGTCGCATTACTCTGAGCAACATGTTGAATCCTGCGCAGGACCTCTTCGTGAGGCGATTTATGAATTACTCAACGATGAAGAGTTCAATAATGCGATAACCTACGGTACGAACGACACAAAAAGAGTGGAAGTACGGTTTGAGATGAGTGGGACAATACTGAGGGAGACTTTGGGTGCTCAACCGGATTGATTTGTGGCACTTTAAGTGCTTCGACATGCTGAAGCTACCGTTGCGCCCGCTGACGCTGCTTAGCGGAGCGAATGCAACCGGGAAATCGGCTGTCATGCAAGCGCTTGTTTTGTTGCATCAGACGATACGTGAATATGAATGGTCATTGCAGTTGATGCTCAACGGTGCCGCCATGCGACTCGGAACAGCAGCCGATGTAATCGATAAGGTTCACGGTCGCCGCGAGTGTGGAATTGAATTACTGGACGACGACAAGTCTTTCAGTTGGGTGTTTGTAGGTGAGCGCGAAGACATGGCCATGCATGTGGCGCATGTCGGCGTTGATGGGGTGGAGAGGTCAAACCCTGGTCCTCTCCGAAATCTGTTGCCTCATCCACATGGAGACGGTTCGTTGGCCCAACGTCTCCGAGGGCTAACCTACCTCAATGCGGAGAGGCTGGGGCCACAGGAGACGTATGTGCTGGAGGATCCCCGAGACGCACGGGTGGTTGGTCCAAGGGGCGAACGCGCGGTTAGCGTTCTTTACGCAGAACGAGACACAATATTATCGGGTAATCTTGTGGTTTCGGAAGCGCCTCCTACGCTGCTCCGGCAGGTTGAGGCAAGGATGGCGCGGATTTTTCCGGGTTGTGGACTAACAGTCGAGCGAGTCCCCCGTACGAATGCCGCTACTTTGGGACTTCGCACTTCTACCAGTACCGATTTTCACCGGCCCGTTCATACAGGCTTCGGGCTGACTCAGGTTTTTCCGATCGTGGTATCGGCGCTGTCGGCGGATACCGGCGCTTTGTTGCTGATTGAGAATCCCGAAGTACATATGCATCCGGCCGGACAAGCGGCAATCGGTGAGTTCCTGGCAGAAGTCGCTTCAGAGGATGTGCAGGTCATGATCGAGACACACAGCGACCATGTGTTGAACGGCATTCGCCGCGCCGTCAGGAAGGGCGTGCTGTCGAACGAGAATGTCGCGCTTCATTTCTTCAGGCCGCGAAGGGAGGAGAAGGACGACGGTGGACCGCAGGTCGAAAGCCCGGCAATCGACGCCAATGGCAACATTGACAGTTGGCCTGATGGCTTTTTTGATCAATTCGACAGTGACATGAATTACTTCGCTGGCTGGAGTTGATATGGAACTCTTGGCCAATGACCTGTCGGTCCATGAACAGTTCCACGACATGGCCGGCTTTCGAGGTGCACTATCGCGGCTGATGGCCATGCGCAGAGCAGCCAGACTCTTCGGCCGAGAAGTGCATTGCCACAGGACACTCCTGAACGCGAAGCCGATGCCGGGCATTCCGATGCAACAGGTTATCCGGAGGATTCGAGTCGAGAGCGAGCGCCGCGCCGTGATGGTCTGGCTTACCGGTGCCGGCCCGTTCTGGGACGATGTACGCCGGCACGGGGGGGATGACTGGCTGGAATGTGAAGGCGAGGTCGTTACCGATACCGCGGTCGGGGAAGCCGCGTTCAGAACGCTGCACGGCGTTAACTGTGGGCTTGTCAGCTTCTCTCCGTCGGCGTGGAGTCATGCTCCTCTCGAGGTGACTTGGCTCCGAGAAGCGGAGGGGCTGGACAATCGAAGCGCGGCGCTCGAAAACTGGTGGGACGCGGAAGCGCTCAGGGAGGCATTGCGCCAAAGGCCGCCCCCCATCGGTTCGTGGGACGACTTACGTGAGGCATCGAGAAACAGATTCAGAAGGTTGACATTCGCGGAGGATTGTTTCGGGCCGCTTGCAGGGGTTCCGTTCGCCAGGAGCGCCGCGGATCGCTTTATCGTCTTGCTCGACGTTCTCGACCGCTTCGCGCGAGCCTTTGAAGAAGGCGGTGCGCGCAATGCGGAAGGTAACCGGATATATCAGGATCACTTCACAGGCGACCGGGCGCTGTTTTCCGACTCGTCGGATTCAGAAAAACGGGATTTCCGCCGACAGCTGACCTTTGCCCATCCGGAGAATCCGGTTGGGTCGCTGTTCTGCACGTGGCACGGCAAGGTGTCGCACTTGACGCTCCGCCTCCATTTTTCCTGGCCGATCGAGGCGGGGAAGCCGGTATATGTCGTGTACGCTGGCCCGAAAATTACGGGGATTATATACTTGACTGCGCAGAAATCTGACCTATATATATGATAGGAACAAGAACGGAGCGCGTCATGTCATACAAAGCCCCCGGAAAACACTACCGCAAGGGCATTACCCTGATCGAAGTTATGGACATGTTTCCAACAGAGGAAGCGGCGCATGAGTGGTTTGTCAGGGAACGGTGGCCGGAGGCTCGGCATTGCCCCCGTTGCGGATCGTGCAACACAACCAGCAACGGCGGGGTTATGGCATTCTGGTGCCCCGCTTGCCGCCGCCGTTTCAGTGTGCGCACTGGAACCGCTTTCGAGCGTTCCAAGATTCCGCTTCGCAAGTGGGCGATTGCGATCTACCTGATCTTGACCAACTTGAAAAGCGTGTCCAGCATGAAGTTGCATCGAGACTTGGGCGTTACACAGAAAACATCATGGTTCATGCTGCACCGTCTTCGGGAAGCGTGGGCCGACGAAATCGGCGAGGCATTTCACGGTCCGATTGAGGTGGACGAAACCTACGTGGGCGGGAAGCGTAAGAACATGCCGAAAGCGAAGCGCGAGATCCTGTCTGGTCGCGGGTCGGTCGGCAAGGTTGCGGTTGTGGGCGCGAAAGATCGCGCCAGCAATCAGGTATCCGCCAAGGTGGTTGAAAGCACCGACAAGGATACGCTGCACGCCTTCGTAGCGGATTGCGCGGCCGATGGAGCTACCGTCTATACCGATGATGCGAAAGCCTACGAAGGCTTGCCGTTCAACCATGACACTGTGAAGCATAGCGTTGCTGAATACGTTCGCGGACAAGTCCACACAAACGGCGTGGAATCGTTCTGGAGCATGTTGAAACGCGCCCACAAGGGAACATTCCACAAGATGAGCGCCAAACACCTGAACCGCTACGTTCAGGAATTCGCCGGCAAGCATAACCTTCGCGAAGAAGACACGCTGGCCCAAATGACTTCCGTGGTTGCGGGAATGGTCGGCAAGCGTCTGATGTACTCGCAACTAACCGCCGACAATGGGCAGAGTCCTACCGCGTGATCATAACGTCAGGCTGCCATCTTCCGCTTGAGCCAACCCTTGTCCGTCAAGAGCACAAGCAATTCCTCATGCGACTTCGTGCCCTTGAGAGAATTGCAGGCGCCGCAAAGCAGTTGAAGATTGCTAATGTGATCCGTGCCACCCTTGGCACGGGCGATAATGTGATCGACCGTCATGTTCTTGGGCGGGAAGTGCAATTCACAGCCGTTGCAGTAACCTCCTTGCTCCCCGTAAAGGAATTTCCTGTTACTTGCATCGCGATAGCTGAGAATCCGACCTAGATCAGTGCGTTGTGGAATGTCCGTCCGGTGCGTTCCCGAAAACAGCTTCCCCACTTCGCTATTCATTCGGTCGCTTACGAGGTCTGCCGCTTTCGGGGATATATCAATCCCGATCCATTCACGCTGAAGCTGCTCAGCCGCAATACATGCCGTGGCGCATCCGCAAAAGGGATCAAACACCAAATCGCCACGATTGCTGCTGGCTTTGATGATGCGATGGAGTAGGGCAAGAGGCTTCTGCGTTGGATAACCGACGCGTTCTTTGGCCGCCGCGGAAAGTGACTTTATGTCCAGGATCATGTCTTGTACCGGTGATCCGCTGTTGTCGCCAAGATAGCGTTTGAAACTAGGCATCAATCCTTTCGATGGCCAATAGATCAGTCCTTGGCAGTCCAGTACAGTCAACCGATCACGGGCGCTTAATTCCGAATATCCGGGCGGGAAGACAAACCAATCGGGCAATGCGCGGTCTGGCGGCAACTCCCAATGGCGACCGCGAGATGTGGGATCAATCTCTCGCCAAGGCTGACCGGTATCGCCGTCGCGCGGGCCGGGCCCAGTCAAATTGTCAACTCGATAGCACCCCTTGCCGTCTTTGTAGCGATAATGCTTTTCTACATAGTCATTCTCCAACGGCTGTAGAACGCGGTTCCATGTGAACGTGACCCCTGCTGAATAGAACAGGATTGTATCGTGGATGGGACCCCACCGTTTGGCGCGGTTATGGCTTGAGGTCCGCCGCCAAACGATTTCGCTTTGAAATATCCCCGAGCCGAATACCGCATCCATAAGCATCTTGAGATAGTGGGAGGCCGTCGGATCGCAGTGGAGATAGATGCTTCCGGTGGGTTTCAACAGCCTCTTCATCTCCATAATTCGTATCGCCATGTAGATCAGGTAACTCATCATGGAGTCACCGTGGATTTGGCGCGTGGCGGTCAGCAACGCATATAGGCCGGGATTGTCGTGCTTGATCTCGCCATGCCACGCGAGATTGATATCGTCCAGTCCCCACGTGTCCTTGAACGCAGCTCCGGCGGCTTTGGACCCTATGGGCGCAGCGTAGTTGGCCTTGCTGTTGAAAGGCGGGTCCAGATAGATCAGGTCAACGGAGGCACTGTTCATGCCTCGCATGATGTCTAGATTATCCCCTGTCCAAATCGTGCGGTTGCCCCAGTTTGGCCCGCCCGTCATCTCGCAACCGCTTTCGGCTGTGCATCGTCTGGCATGATTGGTTCTCCCCGTTCTGTCCGGTCTCGTGTTGCTGCGCCGGATACCCGGGGAGTGTAAACCCTGCGCTATGGCCGTACAATCGGGAGCACCACCCTTAACCATGACGATCGGATCAAGTGAAAGTGGTTAGTTTCCAATTGCTGCGTCGGCCACATCCAAGGCAGCTGAACCGGGGACACTGGAAGTCGTTACACGGAATACGCCAGAAATCGCAATAGCAAGTAGAACCGTCAGAGATGCAATGGGCGCGACCACAAGTGACACGAGAAATATAGGATCGGCCTCAAGCAGCGATGACAAGGGGATACACCACAGCCGCCACGCAAAGATAATCAAGTATCCAAACAACAGGATCACGACTACAAGAGAAACTCCAGGCACCAACCATTTCAGGAAATAGTTTTGCCTAATACGCTCCTTTACCAAATGTGTTTCGACCAGGTGTAGTTTATCTTGTAGTTCCCGTATCTGCTGATCCTTCTGGGAGATTGCGTCATCCAGATTAATTGGTAGGTTGTCTTGCACGTCGCTCATACTCCTGACGGATGGCGTCATCGGGAATGATCACTTGTCGCTTCCCACTGCTATAAAAACTCGCCCACGCTCCCGTTTCGGAATGCGTGATTGCAATCAGCTTTGGTGCGTTGTCGGCCCATTTTTCCGTGAAATGATCCAGTCCGCTAACCCTAGCCATGCGATCTGGCATGTCGGAACAGTTCGAGAAGATATTCTGCACCGGACTGGATCCAAAAAACTTGACATGATGATACAGCGTCGGATGAACTGGCCCGAGATCCCACGCTTCAAAATTGCCATTCACCAACGGTTCGTGATGTGTGCCGAGCCAGACCATATGGGCGAGATAAATCAGCTTTTGCATGACCAGATTTGTCACGCTCCAACCAGACTGGCTGCCAACACGCTTGGCGGCTGAAAATACATGAACAGTCATCCCGAATCCGCATCTGGCGCTGGTCGCTCAGAAGAGGTGCCGCCATCCGCCTGATTTGTGTTCCGGCCCGCCTTGTTTCGCTGTTTGTGTGCTCTCTCGCGTTCCCGCGCTTCCTTGTTCACCGGCCGCAACATCGCCCGCGCAAGGGAGTCCGGGGTAGCTCCCCGAAAGTCATGTGAATAGTCTCTCATTGTTGGTTCCCTCCTATTTCTTTTTCTCGGAGTGTAAACTCTACGCTATGCCCATACAACAGAAAGAAACGCCGGAATCGCACGGAGTGCCGTAACTGCCCAGCACTCAGTCTCGCGCGTATGTGAAGGCTGGGCAAGGCTTGCGTTTGGGATCACGCACGCTTGGGTCGGGATCGGCGTGGCGCCAGCGGGCAGGTGGTATGGAGCGGTTTAGCATTGGAGTTTTCCGATCAGTTGGTCCGGCGATGTCATCAAGGTTTCGATGATGTTCCAGCCCTGCTTTCTGGCGGTGGTGATGACGCTGCGCAGGGTGGCGAAGTCTTGGGCGCCTTTTGGGGAGCGGAACCCGCCGGAGATTTTCTGGCGCAATTTCCCCATTCGACCATCGCGTTCGGCTTCATTGTTGGTAAACGGAACGTCGGGGTCGGTGAGGAAACGCAAGGTCTCGGTTTTGTAGTCCTGGAGCCGAAGGGCGAGATTGTGTCCGACGCGGCGTTTCTTTCGCCCGCGTTTGCCGGGCTCCGGTGGCGCGAGCGGTGGCTGCGCCTCATGAAAGGCGAGCGCCTCGGCGAGGATCCGATCATAGGTTCGCCCGATCCGGTCGAGCAGCGTTTCGGGGAGAGGTCTTGCCATTGTTCTGGCGAGATGAACGACCCGATTGGCGCGCGACAGGAGCCGGTGCATGTGCCGGGCCCAGTCCTCTTTTTCGATGTCGATCAGGGCTTGAAGTTCGCGCAGGTGATGGGCGTTGCAGAGGGCGTGTGAAACGCCCTCGATCTTGAAATAAGGCTTCCAATGATCGTGGACGACACAACCGGAGAACCCCGGCAGCAAGTCGCCGCGCTTTTCGTGGACGCGAAACAAGGTCAGCCATGGCGTGCAGGCAATGTGGAGCCACTGCGTGCGCCCGCCAACCCGGAAGCCGGTCTCGTCGAGATGCTTCACCGGCGCCTTGCGGACGATCAGCTCCCGCACATGGTCGACGAAACCCTGCAACCGCTCGGTCATCCGGCGGCTCATCGCCGCCAGCGTCGCGGCGCACACGGGCGCGTTGAACAGGTCGGCCATCAGTTGCGACAAACGATCCTCGGGCAGGAAATGCGCATGGCTCAGATAGGCCGCCACCGCCGCCATGCGCGGACCATACTGCACCGGCGCCGTCACGCCTGCGGGAAACGCCGCCCGTGTCGTCGCGCCGCAATGACCGCAAACGCAACGGTGAGCGCGGTGTTCCGTGGCCTCGAGGGGGCGCGGCTCCGGCAGGTCGAAGACCTGTCTTGCGACATGGCTTCCATCCCCGTCCGCAGCCGACAGCGGCGCGCCGCAGCCCGCACAGTGCGACGGATGATGATCCTCGACATGGTCCGGCCTGTCGGTCCGGCGCAAGGTCGAACCCGCGTGCCCGGGCTGCCCGCCGCTCGGCCTGCCCGATTTGCCGCGCTGGCTCCTTGTCCGGGGCTCCGCCCGCGGCTTCTGCAGCCCGTCACTCGAAGGAGGCTTGCTGCTGTTCCGGCTGTTCCGGCCAAGCTGCCGCTCCAGCTCTTCAAGACGTTGCCGCAGGGTCGCGTTCTCGGCTTGCAAACCAGCGAGCTGATCGCTTTGCGCCGCGAGTTGCTCGTCCTTTTGTTCGAGTTGCTCCCGCAAAGCCTCAATCTGTTTCGTTCCGCCATCATCATGCGGCAGCGCCCCTTGCGCCAGGTGGGTCGGCGCTGAAAAAGCCTGCAAGAACCGTCGGGGCTGAAAGCGAATCGCCATGACGCTATGAATAGCGCAGGTTGAATCGGGTTACCAGTCCCTGCTGTTACCAGTGATTTTTCGAGAGAGAACTGTTCTCGCCCGTCAAACCGTCACAACCGGGCAGCATCGACCTTGCGGCAGTGGAGGGCAATGCACTCCGTGGTGCACCCACTTACCTGGGCAGTTACGGAGTGCCAACAACAACCATTGCGCAGTCAAGTATGTAATCCCCAAAATTACGAAGCGGTGAGAACTGGCAATGGCGATTGAGAAGGTGCCCGACAGACGCCTGATTGAGCGCTGGCTGCCGATCGCGGAACCGGGTGAAGAGAGCATTCGCGAACGGCGTTCTATGGCAGCGTTGCCGCCAACCTACTACTTGCACGTTTGGTGGGCGCGGCGGCCTTTGGTGGTATCGCGCGCGGCAATCCTCGCCTCTCTGCCGCTGGCGGACGCGGACCGCGAGAAGTTCCTGCGTGTGCTGGGATTAATGGGGGTCCTGTAGCTGCGCGCAATGCCGTTGACCGAGCGCGACGGACTGGGATTCGCGTGGAGAATCCCTGCGACTATGATCGAGCGTTCGCGTTCTCGCCGATGCCAGCAGATTTAGAGTGGATTGAATCCAAGGGTACCAACTCAGACCATTTCTACTAAGTCTTGACCTGTGCGAGGGGCTCATGAAGGGGTCTCGCCGGTGCAGTTTGCCCATTCCCGCATCGTGATGGATGCGATTCTCTCGGGGTCCGAGCGGAAGCTCGTCCAGGCGCTGGCGATGCTATCCCGCACCTCTTCGACGGTTGCGAATACCCGGTTGGCGAGGAAGGTGCCTTTCAGGAACGCGAAGACGTTTTCCATGGGATTGAGCTCCAGGCTGTAGAGCGGTAACCGCAACAAGGAGATGTTGGCGGGGACCTCCAGGCGCTTTGCGCGATGCCACCCGGCGCCGTCGGGCACGAGCACGGTATGGCGTCCGGGCGGGACCGCGGCCGCGATGTTGGCGAGATGGCGGTTCATCTCATCGGCATTGGCGCGGTCGCAAATATGGCCCACCGCCACCGGGTTCGCAGGGCGGACGGCGGCGAACAAGTAGGCGTAGCCCTACCGGTGATCCCGGACCACGCGCGGGCGACTTCCCTTGCGCGTCCAGACCCGCGACAGCATGCCCTTCTGCCCGGCCCGCGCTTCATCCTGAAAACAGAATTCGATGCCCTCCGGATCGGTTCCCTCGGGTGCCGCGTCCGGCGCCAACCTACGGAAATCTCGGTGCAAAGCCGCCTGCTTGGCGGCCGCCGCCCAAGGGTGAAACGGGACGCGGCGAAACATGCGAATAGCCGAGAGAGCGCAACAGGCAGCGGATCGATTCCAGGCACAAACGAACGTGGAAATGCGCCAGCACCTTGTCGCGGATGTCCGCCAGGCGCCAGCGGCTTACGCCGTCGGTTTCCAGGTCCGGGCCGTCGTCGACCCGCGACGCCATCGCAGGCCTTCAGCTGCATGTGGCGCCACGCCTGCGTGACGACGTACTCTTGGTCGTTCAGGGATGTCCGCAACCGGATCTGCATGTTCAGGCTCCGGTTCGGCACCGCGTCGAGACCCCGCACCGTACATGCAGTAGTTCCCGGAACAAGATGCAAGCGCCCGGAATGCGCCATGGAACCGCGAACAGCGCTACCGGTGGGGCCGTGTGCAGCTGCTCGAAAGAAGTTGCCTGGAGAGAGAAATCACGTCAGGTTTTACCGGACAATTCCAACTTCCCAACCATTTCATAAATGGTTTATTCCGGGAAAAATTGGTCCAATCTCAACGATCTAATCCGAAATACAACAACCCCGGCGGCGGCGAGGCATCACGGCCCGGCCATGGGCTTCGACGATGCGCACGTCGCCGTCGATCAACGCCGCCAGAGATACAGACGCGGGGGCCGAGAACGTGAGGTCGCGGCCGGGATGGTAATGGATCTCGCCGTCCTTGCCCTTGCGGCCGAGGCGCCGGCCCCTTGGGCACATCGCCCTTCAGCACCGCCCTGAACACGTCCGGGTAGACCGGGCCTTCGAGCCCGAGTTCGGCCGCGCCCCGGCCCGCCCCGGCGCTCGCCTCACGGTGCTCGGGATCGTCCTTCGCGTAGTAGCCGTCCCGCTCGTAATAGCTGGTGCCCTGGGACGGACTTGCGACCGTACCGATCGAGGCGACCATCAGATCCAGCGCCCGTGGGTCCGCTTGCGTCGCTTATGGCGGGTGGGTGCCGGCGGTACTGGCGCAACCGCTCTCGCGGCACCAGACTTTTGATTTCCCTGCCTTGATTGCATAATTTGCTGGCATCGTCGGTCCTGCAAACCGGCCGCCAACCGAAGAAGAGGCGCTGACATGAGTTCCAGCATCACCGTCCGCGACATCGATCCTACGGACAAGTCCTGGCTGAAGCGTGAGGCCCGGCAGGTCGGCGTCTCGATGGAAGAGCTCGTGCGTCGCCTGATTCACGAGAAGCGCACGAAGACCGAGCGCCGGCCGAAGCCATCCGAGGCCTTCGCGCGGCATTTTGGGGCGGAACACGGGGTCGAACTGCCGCCACCGGCGCGTTGCGGCTACAGGCCACTGTCGTTCTCCAACAAGGACGAGGAATGACCGCTCAGCTTGCTTGGCTCATAGATACGAACGTCATCTCCGAAATGATGCGACCGCAGCCGGAACCGCGCGTTGCCGCCTTTCTCGATTCGATCGCGGCCGAGGGCATCGGACTCGCGTCCATCACCGTCTGGGAGGTCCTCGACGGTATCGGCCGTCTCGCTCCTGGCCGACGTCGGGACAGCCTCGCCCATCGGTTCCACGATCTTCTTGACGAGCTGTTCGAAGACCGGATCGTTGACTGGTCTCTGGCCGATGCCCAGGCGTGTGCCCGAATCATGGAAGAAAAGCGCCGGCGTGGAGAGCCGCTTGACGATCACATTCCGGATGCGTTTCTCGCGGCGGCGGCGGCCTCCCGCGGGCTCGCCGTGGTCACGCGAAACACCGGTGAATTCCGCAATACCGGGGTCGAAACGGTCGACCCCTGGACCGCCGGACCGCGATGAGGATTGTTCCCAACACGGGAACAGACCGTGTGGTCGATCTCATTTGGCCTTGGATCCAGGCAGGCCATCGCATCAATCTTGCGTCTGGAGCACTGTCTCTTTTCGCATTCGGCGAGCTTGCGGGAAATCTGGCGCGCATGGCGGGTGTGCACCTCGTTCTGCCTCCCGACAATACGGAGCTCGATCTTTTGGGATCCGCCGCGGACCGAGCCGCCCGCAATCGGCTCCAGGGTCGCTGGCTGGCTGGCCGTTGTGCCGAATGGATCGAGAAAGCGGCCGAGGTGCGCAGAGCGAACGGTGCGGTTCCCCAAGGGGCGGTCGTGCTGCGCAGTGGCGACGGCCACCCAAGGCAATCCCTGCTCGGTTCATTTTCGTTCAGCACCGACGGGCTCGGCCTCGCGCTGGGCAACCCGCTCAATCTGATTCAGGCTTCCGAAACGCCCGAGGAATGTGATCGCTTGGGGGCAAGGTTCGATGCGCAATGGTCTGCGCTGACCGGAAGTAGCGCCGCGAAGGCGGATATTGTGGCGACGCTGCGCGACCACGCCGCGCACCGCGGTCCGTCCAGGCTCTACGCGCAGATCCTGCACAACCGCTTCCGGACCGAGGGCGGCGAGCTCGACGAATAGCAGGTCGTCAAGTCGGCGACCGGAATTCGCGACACGGAAGTCTGGAATAGACTGTTCAAGTTCCAGCGCGACGGGGTTGTCGGCGCCATTGACAAACTCGAACGGTTCGGCGGATGCATCATCGCCGACAGCGTCGGCCTCGGCAAAACCTTCGAGCCGCTGGCCATCATCAAATATCACGAGCTACGCAACGACCGCGTCCTGGTACTCTGCCCCAAGCGGCTGCGCGACAACTGGAGCCTCAATCGCGCCAACGACCGCCGTAACTTCCTCGCCGGCGACCGTTTCAACTACGACATTCTCAACCATACCGATCTGTCGCGCGACGGCGGCCTGTCAGGCGACATCGACCTAGCTCATGTGAATTGGGGCAACTACGACCTCATCGTCATCGACGAGTCGCACAATTTTCGCAACAAGCGCTCGCCCCGCTAGGGCGGCGAGACCCGCTACGACCGGCTCATGCAACGGATCGTCCGCGATGGCCAGCTACATTGCACAAGTTAGTCTGGCGCTCGCGAAGTTAGACTAGCTCAATTGGGTTCATACGGAATAGGTGGACTCGACGAAATCGACACTGATCTTGGACACAAGCCCGCAATCCGCCTTCAAATATTTGTTAGTGGCTGGGCACTTTGGATCGACGTCGTTCGTTTCTGTGAATTGACAGACACGCCGGTCAAGACATTCACGGTGGAACTGGACTTTTCCTCCCTCGACTGTACGGACAATCAATAGTTAATCATTCGCTGTTGACGATCGAACTTTTATTGAAGATCGTCTAACCACCAAGGATCTACGACCAATTGACTGCCATCAGTCCGTTCAAGCGATATACCATTGTGACCACCGTCATGGTCACGACAATTTCTGTCGATTTGATCGGCAATGGCCTGAGCTTGCCGATTGGAACACGCTCGCAGCTTGACAGAGTAGCATGCATTTGCCTTGCTATCGCACCATATGCTCTCAATCAGCGGCCGCAAGTGTTCGTCTACGCCTCTCACCATGCCAGCCATGGAATCGAATTCGTGAGCCTTGTCGTAACGGCTGGTGATCGAGACACCGTCTATCTCCAAGTGACTGGTCGGCGTTGTGGAAACCCTTTGGTGGTCGCCACGCCACTTCATTCTTGCTTCAGCTTCGATTGTCGAAGGCTCGAAACGGGGGACGACCAGCGTTCTCATCGATCAGCCTCGCTGTAGATTCTTGATTGTGCGAATGTACCAGATTCGCGTTGCGCAGCCAACTGCACTTGCCGTCCGGCACGATGCGTAAATCTGCGTCGACCACCTACCAGACGAGCTCCGGTATTTCTGTGGGTCCGCTGCCGCTCGGCTCCCGTCTCCCCCTATATTCAGAGGGGTTTGCGCTGTAGCCATTTTTTTGTTCGGGCAGCCTCTTGAGAGGTAACTGGCGGGGTCGGCATCGACCTTTTGCTGCCTTCCGGCGGCGCCGAGGCGCCAGGGTCGGCTTGAGTTCGGCGGCATTCTGGCGAACAAGGTCGTATGGGCGGCCGCGAGCCCCGCGGGCCGAATCAGGCGCGGCTCGGTTTCGCTGTCGGGCGGTTTCGGCGGCGATGCGGTGGGCAACCCTATCCGGTGTCGTGGACCGGTATGGCGCCAACCAGGGATCGCATTTGTTGCTTGCGGCCAGCGCGGAGATGGCCGAGCGCCAAGGCCATCATAACCGCCATCGCGAGGCCGACCCGGGCGGTCATCTTCGCCTTGCCGCGAATGGTGACGCTCCCCTATGCGTAGCAGCAACTCAGCTCACGCGTCCGACCATTTGGGACGAGACCGACCAATCCGCCTAACGATGGCTCGGGAGCTTCCTTCCTCAACGGATGCGCGAACGGAACGGCGCCTCCCGCCCGGCAACCTGCGGAGCCGAATACTCGATCGATCCCTCCGCTGTCTTCAGACGTCCCGTGCGCACGCCGTTACGATAGCCCTGTCCCGGCGCCGCACCGTTTTCGCAGTACTCGCGCCCGATCGCGTCGCAGCTCTCCGCCTCCAGCGCTTCCTCAAGAATCAGGCGGGTCGCCAGCTGCACCAACTCGCTGCGGCCATCGGGCAAGGAAAGTCAGCCCTCAATCAACTCCGAAAGGGACTGGCGTGTCCGCATGGGTCCGGGCATTCCCTTCGTCATGGGGTGTGTCCCCCGGTGGACTGTCGGCCTTCGCCGGCGGTGGAGCATTCACTCAACCGGAATGCACGCCCCTCCAAGAATATCCAGCAACTTCAGGACATCACCCGACGATACGTCCGCCTCCGACACCACCCGCTTCGGCGCGCTCTCCTGGGGAAGCGCCGAAAATCCGCAGAGTGCGAGCAAGGCCGGATTGGGTTGCAACTCGCGCAGCAGCACGCTCGGTTCTCTTGATCGGACTCGGCGCCCCGAAGGGGAATCGCGGGAGCAATCATCGAGGAGCCTGAACAGATTGAACCGGCCCGAAACTGCGGCGCCTGGTGAATGAATCCGGGTTTCCGGAGATCGGTGAGCGAGTTCATTCCTTCCGCCAATTCCAGTCAGTCTGGCGTGGAGCGACCGGCAGACCTCGCCTTCAGCCCAATCTCCGCATGATTTCTTCGCTTTTCGGGTCCAATCTCCTGTGCCGGAAATGGCATCGCGCCAAATGGCTTGGACCTGCAGCTTCCAACATCGGGGCCTCCTGAATGCATCGTTTCTCGGCCATCGGACATCGGGGATGAAAACGGCAGCCGCCCGGGGGATCCACGGGACTCGGCGGCTCCCCCCGCACGGTTTCGCCATTGGTTGCGAGTTCAAATTCCTCGAGCCAGGACGCCGCGATCAGGGCGCGGGTATAGGGATGGGCGGGTTTGCTGAAGAGGATATCGCGATCGGCGATCTCGACGATCTGGCCGAGATACATGACGGCCACGCGATCACAAAAATACTTGATGACTCGAAGATCATGGGAAATCATCAACACGGTCAGGCCGAACCGGTTCTTGAGCTTGATCAGCAGGTTAAGTACCTGGGCGCGGACCGATGCGTCGAGCGACGATGTCGGCTCGTCGCAGATCAGGAAACTCGGCTCAAGCAGGAGCGCCCGGGCGATCGCCGCGCGCTGCAACTGACCGCCCGAGCATTGGCTCGGCATGCGGTCATAAATCGACTCGTCAAGACCCACCTCGGAAAGCATGCGGAAAACTCGTTCCCGGCGCTCTTGCCGATCGCCGATGCGATGCTGAGCGAGCGGGGCTTCAAGACTCGTTCCGATTCGCATTCGCGGATCCATTGCCGAAAGCGAATCCTGAAAAATCAACTGCATCGACCGGCGCAGCTTTCTTAGCTCCCCGCCATCCAGGGCCAGAATGTCGCGGCCCGCGATTGCGACCTTGCCGTCGTCGGGCGGTATGAGCTTCAGGAGCAGCCGGGCCAGCGTGCTCTTTCCGCACCCGGACTCGCCAACCAGGCCGAGAACCTCGTTCTTGCGGATGGAAATCGACACACCGTCCACCGCGCGAACCAGGCCCCCGCGGACACCCGCGCCAGCCCGGACCGGAAAGTGCTTGACGATTCCTTCCACGGCAATGTGAGGCGCCTCCGGTTTCGCCGCTTCCACTTCTGGAATACTGCGGGGGTTCACGCCGTTGACTCCCATCCGGCCGGAGCCGTGCGGTCGGATTCGGTCCGGCCGGGTTCGGAGGGCGCTACCGCCCAGCACCGGCACCGGCAATGCTCGGCATAGGCGCTGAGCTGCGGTTCCAGTTGTTCGCACTGTCCGGCAATACCGTGTTTGTCGGCGGTAGTGCAGCGCGGCCGGAACCGGCAGCCCAAGATCCTCTCCTTTCCGGGTTCGGCGCTTTGAGGTATGGAGTACAACATCTGGTCGTCGCCCGACTGGAGAATCGAGCAGCGCAGAAGAGCCTGCGTGTAGGGGTGGCGCGGCTTGTTGAGAATGGCCCGGGTTGGCCCCTCTTCAACGACGCGGCCCGCATACATGACCGCGACGCGGTCCGCCAAGGACGAGACGACGGTCAGGTCGTGGGAAATGAGCAGGATCGCCAATCGCCGTTCGCGGCGCTCGCGATCCAGTAGTTGCAGAATCTGCGTCTGCACCGTGACATCGAGCGCGGTGGTCGGCTCGTCCGCGATCAGAAGGTCCGGATCCGCGCTCAAGGCCGCAGCAATCATCACTCGTTGCGCCATGCCTCCGGACAACTGATGCGCGTAGCTGCGGGCCCGTTCCACCGGTTCCGGGATCCCGACCTCCCGCAACAGTTCAATCACGCGCGAACTCGCCGCCCGCCGGTCCAGTTGCCGGTGCAGCCGCAGTGGCTCGGCGACTTGCGAACTCACCGTGGCGGTCGGATCGAGCATCGCCTGCGGTTGCTGGAAGATCATTGCGATGCGTCCGCCCCGCAACTTGTTGAGTTCGGCCGCAGTCATGTCGCGGACCTCTTCGCCGTCAAACCGTATGGCGCCTCCGTTTATGGCGAACACGGCGGGCAGCAACCGGACCAGCGACAACGCCGTCATGGTCTTGCCCGATCCCGACTCACCGACCAAGGCGACAACTTCGCCAGGGCCGATTTGCAGATCCAGGTTTTCCACTACCAGCTCTCCGCCTTCCGATTCCGGGAAGCCGATAGACAATCCTTCGACCTCCAGGAGCGGACCCGCCGGAGAGGATTTTCGATGCGGAACTACCGTCCGGCTACGCTCGGATTCCACGTTGAGCACTTCTCCCTGCCGGAACGGTTTCATCACCATTCCCGAGTGTTTTGTCCGGTCGCCAATTGTTCATGTCCCCGTTCGCGCCGGACCACGCCTTGAACTGAGACGAACCCGGGCAAGCGCCAATTGTCCCCGAATGTCTGCCTTCGCAATTTGGCAGGCCTTGCCCGGAACGAATCACGCCTTGCGGTCCTTTCCGTCCCTGCTTCAGGATGCGGAAACCAATTCCGCATCCTTCTTTCCGGTCTTCACCTCGATCTCCAGGCCCTGTCCGATCAACGTGACGCTGAGGGCGGTGATGAAGATCGCGAGACCGGGAACGAATGCAAGCAGCGGCGCTCGTTCAACGAACGGGAGCGCGTCCGCAAGCATCTGGCCCCAGTCCGAATGCGGCGGTTGAACGCCGAGGCCGAGGAAGGACAAGGCGCCGACTGTAATCAGCTTGTGGCCGAACCTCAGAAACGTGATTGCCGCAATCGGACGATAGGCGTTCGGGATGATATGCCGGAAGATGATGAATGCGCGGGAGCATCCTAGGACCTCGGCCGCCATGATGTAATCCTTGGTGTTGATCTCGAGAGCCAGGCCACGCGCCATTCGAGCGAAGGGCGTCCATCCGACAATGGACAACGCCACGATCAGGGTTCCGTGGCCGGGTCCGACGATTGCGATCAGGAAAAGCGCGACGAGGACGATCGGAAAACAGATCAGCAGGTCGCAGCTCGCATGGTCACTTCGTCCAGAATGCCGCCGGTGCGGGCGCTGACGGCTCCGAGAATTGTTCCGAAGACCGCCGCAATCGCAACGGTGATTGCTGCAACGGTGACAGAAAACTGTCCGCCGAAGAGCAGGCGGCTGAGGACATCCCGTCCGAGCTGGTCGGCGCCCAGCCAGTGCTCGGCGCTCGGGGACGACAGCCGTTTCAGCAAATCTTGCGCAGCCGGATCGTAGGGGGCGATCCATGGGGTCAGCGCGAGAATGCCCACGATCATGAGGAAAATCCCGCTGCCAACCGCGAACGACCAGTGCCGGGTGTGGACAGCCCTCAAGGCTCGGCCGATCCACTCCCCCAGGGTCCTGCGGTCGAGAATGGCGGGCCCAGGGGCCGAGGCCGTCGAGTCAAACCGAAGCATTGGTGATCCTGACCGCCGGGTTGAGTGCGACATAGAGAAGATCGGTGAGCGTGCTCAAGAGGACCGCGAACGCTACCAGGCACACGATCGCGCCTTGAATCATCGGAACGTCATGGTCGACGACCGCTTCGTAGAGCAGTCGCCCCATACCGGGGATTGCGAAGATCACCTCGACGACCACGGCTCCGCCAATCAGGCCGGCCAGCCACAACGCAAACAGCGTGAGGACCGGCGGCAGGGAATTGCGGACGCCGTGGCGCAACACCGTCTGGCCCATTCCCAGTCCGCGGCTGCGCGCGGCGATGATGTACGGCGCTTGCAGCACATCGATCATCGCGGCTCTCATGACTCGCGTGAAATACGCCATCGGGCGGAGCGCCAATGCGAGGGCGGGCAAGATGACGTATTCGGGTCCCCGCCATCCTGCAGAAGGCAGCCACCCCAGGTGCACGGCGAAGAAGAGCGCTGCGAACGGCGCGAACCAGTATTCGGGAATCGCCACGAGACTTTGCGTCAGGAAGGTGACCAGGTTGTCGACCCTTCCGCCTGGCTTGAGCGCCGCCACCATGCCCAATGGCAGGGCCACCGCGAGCGCAACGGCGAGCGCGGCGAGCGCGAGCGTGATCGAGACCATGACCGCGCCACCGATATACACGCCCACCGGAACCCGGCTTCTGAAGGAAAGGCCGAAGTCCCCCCGAACCGCATTCCAGAGCCATTCCAGATACTGGATCGCCAGCGGCCGGTCGAGGCCCAGAGCAATACGAAGCTTCTCGACCGTGTCCGGATCGATGGCCCGGTTGGAAACGCGGCTATGGATGATCGCGCGGACGGGGTCGGCTTCACTCATATAGGGCAGGAGAAAGGCCAGCACGGACACCAGCACGAGCGCCACGAGAAGAACGATGAACCGTCTCAGTAGGAATGTGCGCATGACGCGCTCCTTGGTGAGGATCGCCGGCCGGATGTCAGTGCACGATGTCCTTGAAACGGTAATACACGCCGACGGCCGGCAAAAACCAGGGCGGGCCAAAATGCCCCGGGATCGCGGGCCACGGAAAGTCGCGCCAAACGTTGGCTTCGACGTTGCCATCCATGACTTCGGCCATCTGGGCGCCCATGTAGGTTGACATCTGGGTACCGTGACCGCTGTACCCCAGCGAATAGAAAAGTCCGTTTCGTTCGCCCGCCCGCGGAAGCCGGTCAGCCGTCATATCGACCAGTCCTCCCCAGCAATAGTCGATTCGCGTTTCACGCAGTTGCGGAAAATCCGACACCATGTCCCTTTTCAGGATGCGGCCGCTCTTTTGATCGGAAATCGCATTCGACAATGCAAACCGCGCCCGTCCGCCGAATAGCAGCCGGTTGTCGGGGGTAATACGGAAATAGTGGGTCATGTTCTTGGTATCCGAGGCCATGCGCCGAGTCGGCAAGAGTTGATCCGCCACCGCCTCTGAAAGGGGCTCGGTTACGATGACGAAGCTGCCAATCGGAACG
The DNA here is from genome assembly GCA_965219495.1 of Rhodobacterales bacterium. Lineage (GTDB taxonomy): Bacteria > Pseudomonadota > Alphaproteobacteria > Rhodobacterales > CAZPXZ01 > CAZPXZ01. The sequence continues at coordinate 2,144,500 of OZ244777.1, read as the reverse complement.
ATGCGGCGCCGAAACCAGTGGAATGGCGTACCGGTCGTGCTGCCGGTGGCGAGCAGCACTTGAGACGCGCGCAGCGAACCCTTGGGTGTCGTTACGTCGTGCTCAAATCCGGCAACCCGGCTGAGCCTTGTGACGGGCGTCTCCTCGTAGATGCGAACGCCAAGCCCATGGGCTACGCGAGCAAGTCCCCGCACGAATTTGCCGACGTGAAATCCGGCTCCCTGCCGGTCGAGCAAACCGCCATGATAGTTCTCCGACCCGATCTCCGCGCCAATTTCGGAGCGGGGAATCAAGATCGTTTCGTATCCCAGGTGTTTGGCAAGGGCCTCGTGGTTGCGAGCGAGCCGATCGTAGTGGCTGGGCTTGGAGGCAAGGGAGAGCTTGCCCGTGCGCTTGAAATCACAGTCAATTCCCTCCTCGGAGATCAGCTTCTCGACGAGTTCGATGGCGGTGTTGTACGAAAGATAGATCGCTTTGGCGGTCGACGCGCCATAGCGCTTGACAGCGACGACAAAGGAAATGACCAGGCCCGGCGTGCACATTCCGCCGTTGCGGCCGGAGGCGCTCCAACCGACCTGATCCTTCTCAAAGACGACGACCCTGGCTCCCTTGCGAGCAAGCGCAACTGCGGCGGAAAGTCCCGTCAGGCCGGCGCCGATGATTGCCGCGTCGGTGCGGCCGGAGACGGGCTCCGACGCGCCATCTTCGAAGGGAGGCGCGGTGTCGAGCCAGTACGGTACGGATTTCATCCTCACCCTGTTTTCCTGCGCCAACGGCCTTCGCCGCTCCGGCGGCGCATCTAGAGTCCCAGCAAACCCGGCAAACCGCTCAGGTCCTTTACTTCATGGTAGCCATAATACGGATTCGACGGTTCATAGCTGCGATTGACGTAAACCTTGTGCGGGATCCGCAGAAAATGCGCCGGGATGAGGTCGTAATACAGGCTGGACGACACATGCAGGATCTCCGACCTTTCGCAGCCCAGCTTTTCGAGCATGTATTCGAAGGCTTGGAACCGGGGCTTATAGGCGCGGGCCTGCTCCGCCGTGTAGACGGCGTGAAACGGAGCGCCGAGCTTTTCGACATTGGAATGGATCTGGTCGTCGGCGGCATTCGAGAGAATGACGAGGGGATAATGCTCGGCAAGCGTGGCCAGCGCCTCGGGAACCTCGGGGTGCGAGCCCCAACTCGGGACTGCCGCGGCAATCTCATTGCCGTCGCCGTCACGGTACTCGATTCGCCATCGCTCACAGGTTCGCCGCAAGGCGTCCTTGATCACCCAGGGATACGGTTTGTACGCTCCGAGGACCTCGTCCATCCGATAGGCTTCGAAGTCGTCCAGGAACATTTCCATGCGATCTCGCCCCACCCGGTCGGAGATCAACCGCCGGGTGAGGTCCGACATCTGGAAATGGACAAGCGTTCCGTAACAGTCGAACGTGATGTACTTTGGCTGCAATGCGTTCGGATGCACGGAACGTCGCCCCGCGAAAGCTCACATTGGAGTGAGCGAAAGCTCTCGCGTCAGGTAGTAGTGGTTGAGCGGATGGATCCGGTAGTTCTGAACCTCAGTTCTGACCGCATCGCTGGACTGCTCGTGCACGATGAAGACGTTGACAGCTTCCTCCTGCAGCATCCGCGAGACGTTGCGGTAGATGTCATGACGTTCGAGCTCATCGGCCAACCCCGTGGCCTTTTCCAGAAGTGCGTCGACTTCGGGATCACAGAAATGCGTGACGTTGAAGCCGCCCTCGCAAGTGTAGTCGGCTTGCAGGAATCCGACCGGATCCGCGACATCGAGCTGGTGGCCGCGTGACATCAGGAACATGTCGTAGGTGGCGTCGAACAAGTGCGGCTCTGCGCCCGACCAGTCGGTCACGATGACTTCGGCCTCGATCCCGACTTGCTTCAACTGCTGCTGGATGACTGCCGCCACGTCTTTCAATTCCGCGCGCGACGAATAGGTGCGGATTTCGAGCTTGAGATCGCCCGGCTGGATCCCCGCCTCCGCCAACAGGGCCTTGGCGCGGTCCACATCGTAGGCGGCGGGCTCAATATCCGCGGCCCAAGGCTCGTCGGGTGCAAAAGGACCGATGGCGGGCCGTGCGAAACCCTCATAGATACTGGCGGCAATCGCCCGGATATCCACCGCCGCCTGAACCGCCTTGCGGATTCGAGCGTCGTCGAACGGGGGTCGCTTGTTATTCAGGTACATGGACATCGTACGCGGAACTTCACGGACATGGACCTTGAGTTCCGGTACTGCAGCCAGACTCTGGCGCGCCGCGATCGGAATAATTCTGCCGATATGGACCTCACCGCTTCGCGCCTGCGTGGCCCGCGCGTTGGCGTCCGTAATGTATCGCACCTCGGCCTCGGCGATCGCGACCGGACCACCCCAGTAGGATTCGTTGCGCACCAAATTCAAGTATTGATCTTGCACAATTTCCTTCACGACAAAGGGGCCCGTGCAAGCCTCGACGGGGTTGACCTTTCTCTCCGAGTACGCTGCCGGCGACAATATGCCCGTGTTTGGCGCGGCGAGGCGGTACGGCAACAGCACGCTCGGACTGTGGGTGCTGATGCGGACGGTATTCGCGTCGATCTCTTCGACCGAACTGACAATTTTCGAGTTGAATGCGCGGGCGGGCGCATCCGCGGACAGAACATGATTCAGAGAATTGACGACGGCGGCCGCATTCAGCTCTTGGCCATCATGAAATGTGACGCTCTGGCGAATCGAAAAATCCCACGACGTCGGGCTCGATTGCTTCCACGAGGTCGCGAGCGATGGCTGCAGCTTGCCCGAGAAATCGATCCGCGCCAAGCCTTCAATGCAGCCGACCCTTGAAAGCGAGAAGGCGTCATCGGTCTCCATTGCCCAGTCGGCTTTCGGTGGAAAGGGATCCGCCATGACGATCTTGTTTGTCTCAGCGTAGGAGACAAGGGGCGCGACGATGGCGAAGACCGCCGCCAATATCAAGGCGCTTGCAGGATGTAAGAGTCGCATGGGTACCTCCCGTTTGTTCGCTATGCCACCCCGGTGAACTCGGGGTTCTTGACAGGTTGTTTGGCATGTCAAACGTAACAATCTTGTTTTCCGTGTCAAATACAGCTGACCCGCCAGCTGGTTTCCGAATTGCAGACTCGCAAGAAAGCGCTCCTATAGTATTAAATATGTCAGATTGACGGTCATTTAAGTGACTCCTTTGCGATGAAAAAGCACGAAGAGCAATTGCGCGGCTCGAATACCGGCGGTGTCGACGGGGGACGCGCAGTTGGAGGCTTGCCCTGGCGATGGCGCATTTGCGAACAATTGCCCTCCGGAAGGGATTGGCAGGGCTGGCAGGGCGTCGCTCGGTACGGTCGCAGGAGCCGACGCCCCTGACTCCTTTCAGCGGCGCGTCATTCGCTCCGTCGCAGGAGAGGCGTTCAAGACCGAATATCGAAGAGGCCCCGCCGGCAGGCGGCGCCCAAGTCCTGTCCCACGTTCAGGAACGTCGGCGCCTTCTTGGCGGCGTTGATCGGCTTGGTCGCTCTTCCTGCTCTTCTCGAGTCGCCAATCGGATGACCGGGATCCCGGGGTCGCCCACGTGCCCGATGAGAGGGCTTCGGGGCTGCGCCCGTGGTTCGAGGCGACCCGGATGGTTTCTGCCGGCTCAGTGCCGGCAGTGGTGAACCTCGATCGTCGCGTGCACCAGGCCTACGTCGTGTGGCAGTAGCGATCTGTAATGGTCGGGATTCTGGGGGTTGTCGGCGACCAGCGAGATCGCCGCCGCGTACATGTTGGGACCGATCGACCAGACGTGCAGGTCGGCAACCCGATCGTTGTCCCGGGTTTCCACCGCTGTCTTCACGGCATCGCGAACGCGCTTCGGCGCCTGCCTGTCCAACAGGACCTTGCTGGTGTCCCGCAACAGTCCCCATGACCATCTTGCCACCAGAATTGCCCCCACGATCCCCATGACCGGATCCAACCAGTTCAACCCGAAATATTTGCCGGCGAGCAGCGCAAAAATGGCGAAGAGCGAGGTCATCGCATCTGCCAGGACGTGCAGTGTAGCAGCCCGCAGGTTGTGGTCGCCGTGACCACCAAGGGCGTGACTGTGGCTGTGTCCGTGCCCGTGATCGTGGGAATGGCTTTCGTCATCTTGGCGTCGGCCGAGTATGAAAAGACTGGCTCCATTGACCACGAGACCCAGGACGGCGACCACGATGGCCCGGTCGAAGAGGATTTCGACGGGAAAGAGCAGTCGCCCGACGCTTTCCCAAGCCATGAGAGTGGCAAACAGGGCCAGCAGGACCGCACCTGTGAATCCACCCAGTACGTTGACCTTGCCGGTGCCGAAACTGTACCGCTCGTCATGGGCATGCTTGCGAGCGTAGATGTAGGCAAAGGCCGCGATTCCAAGGGCCACCGTGTGCGACGCCATGTGCAACCCGTCGGCAAGGAGCGCCATGGAGCCGTAGGCAATGCCGGCGACGATTTCGACAATCATCGTAATTGTGGTGATGGCGATAACGAGGAGCGTCCTATGCTCCCCGGCGCGAGGAATCTCCTGGCCGAAGGAGTGATTGTGTTGCCAGTGCTGAACTGATTTTGTGTGCATGAAAATTCCCCGAGTACGTGTGCGCCGGTCGACGGCCCCATGCGCGATTCTATCGAAGCGTGATCTTAGTCGTTTCACCGGAAATTGTGTGATGAATTCGGATGGCGTTGCCTGGAAAGCAGGGTTTCAGCGACGGGTCAGGGGATCTCCCGCAAGTCGAAGGCGATCCTGCAGGTGCGCGATTTCTTGTTGCATTGAACATGAAGCATGGAGGATCAAGCGCCGCAGAAGCGGGACCGTTCGCAGATCGGGCGCCATGCTCTGCGCAACTGGTTGATCATTGTTGCGGAAAGCCATTTGATACCGTCAAATTCTCTTCCAGTCGACAGACAAGCAACGCCCGGCCCAACAACGAATTCAATATGTAGGTCGTCGTGGACCCATAGACCACTGCGTGAGCCCACAGGATGGATCAAGGACAAGACCGGGTCGCCGAGGAAACGGAGCGTGTCTGGCGCGAAGACGGTTCGCGCCGCCTCGGTCACGTTCAACCGTACCGGCCATACGGGTTGCTCCCGCCTTACGGGGAACTCGTCGTCTTCCCTTCAACACCGGCGTTCGTGCCGGTCAGGATGCCGCACACATGCGACAAGATCCTCATCCTGTTACACCGTCAATTGATACCGTCCGCGTGCGCTGGGCCAATAGGGGCGACATTCCGGGATCGGGCTGGCGCCGGGCCGATATGCAGATGGGGGTCAACGCGACGCGTCGGAAGTCAAGAGCGAACGACACCGGCGCCGCTACCGCGAATGGCGGGCCAAGACGCGCTCCAAGGTCGGTGAGGCTTGTTGCGCTCTCACCGTTTCCCCGGTGCTGATGACGGAAGCTTTCAGGCTCTCGCGGACGAAGTACGCTTCGTCGGCCCAAGCGGCGCCATGGGTTGCGCCGCAATGAGGTTTCTGCGGGATTCCGGTGGTTGAAGAATGGTTCGCTTTCAAACCTGAGAAGTCGGAGGTTTGGTTGGCGATCGCGTCGCTTCAGTTGCCCCAGATGTCACCGACCGTAAATCCTTCCGGAAACGGGTCATCGGGATCCAGAACGTACTGAGCGAAACCGGTTATCCAGGCCTGCCCGCTCAAGGTGGGAACCACGGCAGGGAATTCACCGATTCTTGTTTCACGGACCAGCCGTCCGGTGAATATCGTGCCGAGGATGCCTTCATGACGGAATTCCTCCTCCAGGTCCAGCATTCCCTTTGCATGGAGGCTTGCCATCTTTGCGCAGGTCCCGGTGCCGCAGGGCGAACGGTCGATTGCGCCGGTCCAGGTCGCGGGCCTGTCCCAATCCAGTTCTCCGGTCGAAACGACTACCGCGTTCTTCAGCGTGGCGTCCGCGCGGGTCGGTGGCCCGGATACGACGATGATGGTAATGCCCTCGATGTCCGGATTCTCCGGATGAACGACGGGCAGTTGCTCGCGGGCGGCCGCCTTGACCATTTCGCCCAGGCGGACGATTTCGCCGCCATGTTCCGGCGCTAAAGTGATTCCCAGGAGGTCGGCTTCGACGATCGCGTAAAACATGCCGCCATACGCTACATCGACAACGACTTCCCCGATCTCCGGCACCTCGATCGCCTGCTCGATGTGTACGGCGAACGCCGGCACGTTTTCGAAAGTCACCTGCCTGACCTTGTTGCCACGAACTTCCGCTTCGACCGGGATCAAGCCGGCTGGGCTTTCCAGGACAAGTTTCGTTACCGGCTCTCGCGCCGGAACCATTCCCGTTTCAATCAGCGCGGTGGTCACGCATATCGTGTTGGATCCGGACATGGGGGGATATTCCGTTTGTTCCATGATCACGAAGCCCGCATCCGCTTCGGAGCGCGTCGGCGGCAGGATGAGATTGCAGTTGGCGGCGGGATAGCCGCGCGGTTCGCGAAGCATGCGTTTCCGTATTCCATCCGCCTCGTTCGCAAGGAATTGCATCTTTTCGAACATGCTTTCGCCGGGCACGTCGAGGACTCCCCCGACAATGACACGGCCATGTTCGCCGCAGGCGTGGAGATCCACCGCCTGGATCATTCCGGAAAGCTGCATGTCACGTCTCCTTTTTCACGCGCGTCCCGTTTCGGCGCCGAACCCGGGGAAGCAGTTTGCGGCGATGCGAAGCGGCACGGACTTGCGCTGGCCTGACAGGTCTGCCCGTTCCTTCCCGCGGCGATTGCCGGCAATTCAGGGTGATTTGCCGCGAAGCCCGGGAACCATGGGATTCCGGGCTAGTTCCCGACCAGCGAAATTGCAAGCGATCCCACGCGGTTCAGTGTCGCACTTTTTGTTTCCCGGCTGTGCCCGGTTCCGGTTTCGCAGTCCGGGTGGATGGGTGGAGCGAACGCTGTGCGGTTCCGTTCTTTCGTTTTTCTGCAGCGTCAGGCTGGATTCCTGCCGTTCAGCGGAAGTCCCGCGACCGGGTCAATGCGGCGCGTTTCCGTCCGCCTTTTCGCGTTCCGGGCACGGCAATCCCTTCCAGGAGATGCGACAGGTCATCGAGGCGGTTCGCGATCACATGGGAAACGATTCCCTCGCGTTGCAGTTTCCCGCGAACCGCAACCATCGTGGAAGCAATTGCCTGGCGCCGGAAACGCTCCAGTACCTGTGGCCAGACGATGATGTTCGCAGCTCCGGTTTCGTCCTCAATGGTCATGAACAATACGCCGCTCGCGGTGCCCGGCCGCTGGCGCATGAGCACGATTCCGGCGACTTCCAGCCGCGCGCCATTCGGAGTCTCGGAGAGCTTGGCAGCGCATACGGTCCGGGCAAGGCGGTGGGCGGCGGCGCCGGAATCGTTTTTCAGCAACGCAAGAGGGTGATGCCGAAGCGAGAGGCGGATTGCGGCGTAATCTTCGGCCACTTCCTCGGCCGGCGTTGCCTTTGGCAGGCATACGGGTTCCTCTTGTCCGCGCTCTTCTTCCATGGCGGCGGCAAAGAGCGGCCCCGGCGCGTCCGGCAGGCCCTTTACCGTCCAGAGGGCTTCGCGCCGCTGAAGCCCCATCGATGCGAAAGCGTCCGCTTCGGCAAGACGTTCAAGCGCGGAGGCCGGCAGTCGAGCGCGACGCTGCAAGGTGAGCGGATCCGGATACCCGTTGTTCCGGACCGCGACAAGCCGCTCCGCGTGCGCCTCCGCAAAGCCGCGCATGCTGCGAAGGCCCAAACGCAGCGCCAGTTGCCCGTCCCCGGCAGGCTCCAGGGTGCAATCCCAGTTGCTGGCGTTGACATCGACCGGATATACCTCGACGCCATGTTCCCGGGCGTCGCGCACGATCTGGGCCGGGGCGTAGAATCCCATGGGCTGGCTGTTCAGCAGGGCGCAAGCGAAAACTGCCGGATGATGGCATTTGAGCCAGGCCGAGGCGTAAACCAGGTGGGCAAAGGAAGCGGCGTGGCTTTCCGGAAAGCCGTAGTCCCCAAATCCCTCGATTTGGCGAAAGCAACGCTCGGCGAATTCCTTGTCGTATCCGCGGGCCGTCATCCCGTCGATGAACTTGTCCCGGAATTGCTGGAGGGAACCCTTGCGCCGAAATGCGGCCATGGCGCGCCGCAGGCGGTCGGCTTCTCCCGGCGAGAAGCCGGCAGCGACGATGGCAATTTTCATCGCCTGTTCCTGAAACAGCGGGATGCCCAGAGTCTTGCCAAGCACCTGCTCCAGTTCCGCGGATGGATAGGATACTTTTTCCTCGCCGCTCCGGCGCCGCAGGTAAGGATGCACCATGTCGCCCTGGATGGGTCCCGGGCGCACGATGGCGACTTCGATCACCAGGTCGTAGAACCGGCGCGGCCGAAGCCGGGGAAGCATCGCCATCTGCGCGCGGCTTTCCACCTGGAAAACGCCCACTGCATCCGCCTTGCAGAGCATGTCGTAAACGGCGGGATCTTCCACTGGCAGGGTTGCCAGGCTGAGGCGCCGGCCGTGATGGTCGGAAATCAGCTCGAATGCCTTGCGGATGCAGGTGAGCATGCCGAGGCCAAGCACGTCGATCTTCAGGATTCCAAGCGTATCGAGATCGTCCTTGTCCCACTCCACCACGGTGCGATTCTCCATGGCCGCATTGGCGATGGGACAGAGTTCGTGCAGCGGTCCCCGGGTAATCACGAAGCCCCCGGGATGCTGCGAAAGATGTCGGGGGAAACCGGCAAGTTCCCGGGCCAGGCGCACGGTCTGGGTCAGTTTCCGGTCGTCCGGGTCAAGCCCCATCTTGCGCAGGCCATCCTGGGCAAACGGGGTTTCACGGCGCAAGCGGGTGGACATGGAAAGGGAGGTGAGAATGTCTTCGCCAAGGCCGAAAACCTTGCCGACCTCCCGAATTGCGCTCCGGGAACGGTACGAAATCACCGTTGCGGCGAGACCGGCCCTGTCGCGTCCGTATTTTTCGTAGATGTATTGAATGACTTCTTCGCGCCGCTCGTGCTCGAAATCCACATCGATGTCCGGCGGCTCGTTGCGTTCCCGCGAGATGAACCGTTCGAACAGCAGGTCGAACCGCGATGGATCGACCGCCGTGATGCCGAGGCAGAAGCAGATCGCGGAGTTTGCCGCTGAACCGCGGCCCTGGCAGAGGATGCCGCGGGAACGCGCGAACGCGACGATATCGCTCACCGTCAGGAAATACCGCGCGTACCCGAGTTCCGCGACCAGCGCAAGTTCGCTCCGGATTTGGGCCTGCACAGGCTCCGGCGTTCCGTTCGGGTAGTAGACCCGGGTTCCGTCTTCGACCTGCCATGCCAGCTCCTCGTCGGGCGTGCGCCCGCCGGGCACGGGATCGGCGGGGTACTCGTAGCGCAACTCGTCGAGGGAAAAGGACACGGCATCGGCGATTTCGACACTCCGGGCGACAGCTTCCGGATAATCCGCGAACAATCGCCGGATCTCGCTTACGGGCTTGAGGTATCGCTCTGCATTCGCGAACAGCCGGAACCCAGCTTCTTCCAGCGTCACGCCTTCGCGAATGCAGGTCAGCACCTCCTGCAGGAAGCGCCGCCCGGGATCGTGGTAGTGGACGTCGTTGGTGGCGACCAGCGGCGCGCCGGCCCTTTGCGCCAGCCGTTCAAGCCGCGCCAATTGCGCGGTGTCGCCGCCACGATGGAGCCGGTGCGCGGCCAGGTAGGCTCGCCCGGGAAAAATTCCCGCCGCAAAGGCGGCAAACGCCTCGAAACGCTTCCAGTCCCTTTCCGCACCCTTGTTGCCGGGAGACGGCATTCCGGGTGGAAGCGCGATGGCAATCTGGCCTGCGGCATAATTTTCCAGGTCGCCGGGCGTGAGCTGGCAGTCGCCCTTGCCAGCCCGGAGCTTGCCAATGGTAAGCAGGCTTGAAAGCCTGCCCCATGCGGGCCGGTCCATGGGCAGGCAGATCAATGCGTTGCCGTCCATGAGATCCAGCCGAACGCCCGGCAGAAGCTTGATTCCCGTTTCGCGCGCCGCGGCATGGGCGCGTACGACGCCCGCGAAAGTATTCCGGTCCGTGATCGCGATTGCGCGATAGCCGAGTTCCGCTGCGCGGAAGACCAGTTCCTCCGGATGGGAGCCGCCACGCAGGAACGAGAAGTTGCTCGTGACTTGCAACTCCGCGTAGGCCGGTGGCGCGCTCATCCGAAGAGCCCATGCACGCGCCAATGCGTCGATTTTTCGTGGCTCCGCTCCCGGGTCAGCCACAGGCGGCGCCCGGTGCTGTCCTCGACGCGGAAACAGTCGCGGATTTCCCCCCCGGTCTCCGGCGCGCGCCACCATGGGGCGGCAATTCGCTCGAGGTCTCCAATTCGGGAGAGATGCCAGAGCGTTCCGCGCCAGGCAAAAGCAATTGGCAGATCCTGGACGGTTCCGCGAGAACCCCGGACAGGGTCGACCCATTCCGCAGAATGGAACAATTGCACGGGCCGGTCCGGCAATAGCGGCGGGTCCGTCTCCGCAGGCACTCCGTCCGGCGCCTCGACGGCCCGGCGGTGCCGCAACTGCTCTTCGGGAAGGTATGCTTCCTGAAGCGTGGGCCAGACTACGCGTTCCGTACCCAGGCGATTGGCCAGCCGGTCAATCAATGCGGAAAGGACGCCGCTTTCCGGGATGCACAGCGCCACCGGTCCGGAATCCATCCGGAATCCGCTCCGGCTTTCCGGCGCGATGGCCAGAACCTGCGTGTCGCCCTCGAAGGGTTCCGTTTCCGTGGCTTCCAGTTGCATCCGCTCGATGCCCGGCCAGGGGTCGAGCCGTTCGAGGCGGGGAGCGAAAAGATCCGCAAGATGCCGGGTATCGCGCGTGGGCCGCGCCGCCCCAATAGCTGCGTGTTCCCGGCTTCTGTCCATGCGGCGAAGCGCCAGCGACAGGCGCCGTGCGCCAGCGGTATCGCGCTCAAGCCGCTTCGACAAACGTCCCAGCAATCCCTCCAGGGCTGCGATCATTCCTTCACGCGTAGCGACCGGTTCTGCAAAATCCTCGCACACAGCTACGGGCGCGTATTGCGGCAGCGGTTCAATCGATTCGGCTGTCCGTCCCATTGCCTGGTCAAGCCGGCGGCCGATTTCGGCGCCAAATCGCGCAGCAAGCGCCGGACGCGAAATCGAGGCAAGCGCGCCGATCGTGGCGATCCCCAGGCGCTCGAGAACAGCAGCGTCGGCCGCTGGCAGCCGCAGCGCATGGACCGGAAGCGGTCCCAGAGCCTGGTCTTGCGCATCCGACGGAAGAACGGGTTCTGCTGCCTCGCCGGATGCGCAAGACCAGGCCCATGCGGCGCCCGGCGTATCGGCCATTGCGGTACGGGCATGCACGGAGCGTGCCGCAAGCATGTCCATCAGCGCTTGAATCATCCCTTTCTCGCCGCCGAAGAGATGGCTGCATCCGGTGCTGTCCAGAAACAGTCCCCCGGAGCCTATGTCCGCCGCCCGGTCGATTCCGACCCAGGGCGTGAAGCGCTGGCATTGCCAGGCAAGCGCCATCAGGAATTGCCTGTCTGCTTCCGGATCCGCGGGTATGGCGGACAAGCTTGGGAGCAGGGCCCGGGCATCGGCAAGTGTCTGCCCGGCATCCACGCCCTTGAGCGCAGCCTGTCGGCTGAGCCCGGCGATGACCGGTTTTCCGCGTACCGGGGCCACGACCGCCAATGGAGCATCGCGCAGGCTGGCGCATCCGCGGAGGAAGCGATCCATGCCGAGCCGGGGCATGCGAATATGAATAATGCGCCGCCGCATGGGTTGATCAGCGTTCGTGATTTGCAGCCGAAACACTGCTCCCGGCGGTTTCGCCAGCCGGATTGGAAATTCCTGCAAGAGCGGCATGCATCGGGTCGAAACGGACTGTCCAGGAACGCGGCGTGCCGCCCCGGCACCGGATGAGGTCAAGGCGCCAGCAGGGCGCCCCCGGCCCCGGTCCTGCGGCGGTCATGGAAGGTGTCGATGCGACATGCCAGCGCGTGACCGCCGCGCTTGCCTCGGAGGAGGCCGCATGGTGACGGGACAGGAAAAGTGGACGGCGGGCGCGGATGGCGGCAAGTTGCAGGCGCCTTGTCCAGGTGAAACTCAGAGGATCCGCGTTCCCGGCAACCCCGGCCAGCGCCGGACAACGCAGTCCTTCTTCCATGGCCCACAAGGCTTCGCTGGCGGTTTGACAGCGCGCCAGGAGAAGCCGGTGCGGAGGACATCCAAAACTGAGAAGGCCGGGAGGGAAAAGGTCGTCGCGGAACGTCACCCAAAGCGCCGGGCCTTCCGTGGTTGCCAGGAGCTTCCCCAGCACGAATGCGAGAAACGCAGTTGCGGCGCCATCCGCAGGACCGACGCCCAGGAACTCATGAAGCGCTCCGCGCGTCAGGCCGCCGCCCGGCAAGGCAGAGTCGATCGTCTTGAGTCCCAGGGGCAGTGCGTCGCCGGTTTGGAACTGTTCCAGGCTCTTGATGCGGGCGCGGAGTTCGGCAATTGGGATATTAGGAGAACAAAACATGAATATAGAATGCACATTGTTTCAATGATTCGCAACAATGCTTGGCCAACCGCGTTTTGCAGCAATCCGCTCATGGCGAATGCCCGGCCCGGGAAGTGCGGGAATTCGGCTTGAATGCCAGCACCTTGTGAACAGCCTGGGGTCAAAAAGGCGCATCGCAAGCTGCGCGCTGCAGTGCGGGTCAAGAGATCACCAATGTGAAATCCGCGGGGTAAAATGACGTGACCGTCACTTGGAAGCCAGACAGGTTCGCGGCAAGAACGGCGGTATAAAGTCTGCCACGCAGGAATGATCGAACATTGCGGGAACGGTCGAATTTCCTGAATCCGGAACGGTGCAAGACTCGGAATCATGAACAGCTTTACCGTGTACCGGTGCGCGTGCACGTACGACTGCGCTCACGATGCCATTAATACTTCTATATCAAGTTGTTAAGTTTGATTTGGAACAGCCAGGCGGCGCCACGCGAGCGCGCCCGTGCGCCTCGGTTTCTTTTCATGTGTTGATCGTCGGGTTGACTATCGGGCGTCTGCCGCATCATGGGGCCATGAAAAATCATCGCACCGCAAAACGCACCGCCAAGGCCAAGCTCACGCTGACCAAGCGCACCGTCGAGGCCCTCGAGCCCGCGGACAATCCCTGGATCGCCTGGGACGACAAGCTCACCGGGTTCGGGTGCCGCGTCCAGCCCTCCGGGACCCGGTCCTTCATCGTCAACTACCGGGCCGGGGACGGCGGGCGCAAGGCGCCCAACAAGCGCGTCGTCATCGGCCGTTACGGACGCGTTACGCCCGACCGGGCACGGCGCATGGCCCAGGAGCTGCTCGGCCGGGTCGCGGGCGGGGACGACCCCGCTGGCGACCGCGCCGCCGCGCGCGGGATGCCGACCTTGCGCGATGCGTTCGACGACTACATCGGAGCCGACCCAAGCCGGGCGGAAAGCACCAAGCGGGCCTACCGTTCTCACCGCGACCTCCACCTCGCGGACTGGCTCGCCCGCCCGCTTGATGCCATCACCCGCCGCGACGTGGAGGCGTGCTTCCACCGCCTCACCGAAGAGCACGGCCGGGAGGTAGCCAACCATACAATCTCGCTGCTGCGCTCGGTCTACCGCCGTCCCTGCGTCGACTATGACGACTTGCGCAATCCGGTTGAGCAATGGCTGGCCGGCGGTGGGCGCTACCACCGCAAGCGGCGGCGCAGGATCTCCTCGCCGGCCGAAGTCCTGCCCTGCTGGCGCGCCGGCATCGAGGCGGAGGTTGTGCTTCCCCTGACGCGCGACATCTTCTGGTTCGGGCTCTACACGGGCATGCGGCGGGGCGAGATCTTGCCGCTACGGTGGGAGCGGGTAGACATGGCGGCGCGGCTGTTCCGGGTCGAGGAGACCAAGACCGGGGAGCCGCTGGAGCTTCCCATGACCCGGCAACTGGCCGCGATCTTCGAGCGCCGCCGCGCGGAGTGCCGGGAATTGCCGGACCATCTTGGCGCGTGGGTGTTCCCGTCGCCGCTGAGCGTGTCCGGGCATGTGGAAGAGCTTCAGCATCTCCACGCCAGGATCACCAAGGCCGGGGGCGCGAAGTTCTGGTTTCACGCACTACGCAACTGTTTCATCACCGTGGCCGAACGCGAGCTGATGCTGCCGCGCTCGCTGACCGAGCGGCTGGTCAACCATGCCCGGCCTTCCGACGTGACCGAGGGTTACGCTGCCGACTGGACAGTCGAGCAGCTCCGCGAACCCGCCCAGCGCATCGCCGACCGCATTGACGAGCTGATGCACGCAGCGCCAGCTATGGGTGTTGCCGACGCACAACGCTCGCCGTTCCACGGCGATGCAAGGTGACATTGCGTCGTACATATCTGTACGTCTACCATGACCGGTGACGAGTTCGTCAGGCGCATTCGGCGCCTTGGCCGGAAACGTGGCATCGCGGTGCGTTTCGAGGCTCGCAAGGGCAAGGGGAGTCACGGGCGGTTGTATTTCGGGGAGCGCTTCGCGACGGTCAAGGATCGCCGCAAGGAGATCGACGCAGGGCTCTTGGAGGCCATGCTCCGGCAACTCGGGGTATCCCGCGAGGACATCTGATACTGAGCAAGGGAAGAGCAGGATGACGCAACGGCTGGCATATCCGGTGAGCTTGGAGAGGCAGAAGGACGGATCGGTCCTGGTCTCGTTCCCGGACATTCCGGAGGCGCTGACAGAAGGCGCGACGGAGCAAGAGGCGCTGGCGGAAGCCGAGGACTGTCTCATGGCCGCCCTTGGCGGATACATTCGCGCCCGACGCACCATCCCGCGACCGTCGCCGGGGCATGGTCGTGCGCTCGTTCCGCTTCCAGCCCTCATTGCCGCCAAATTGGCCCTTTACCGCGCGATGCGCGTGGAGGGTATCGGCAACACCGCGCTGGCCGAGCGGCTCGGAGTCACGGAGGGTACGGTTCGGCGTCTCATCGACCCGGACCACCGTTCGCACATCGGCCAAGTCGAGGCGGCGTTGCGGATACTCGGACGACGACTCGTGATCGGCACACAGGCTGCTGTTGTAACTCGATTTATTCCGTAGGAGGCGTGCCGGAATTTCCCGGAATGCGCCGCGCGTGGATTGCCGGGAAATCGGTATATTGCGGGAAATTGGGAACCGGTTCTTTTTCCGAGTAGCGGGGTTTTTTCCAAGCAGGGCTTTTGGCGGGGTTGGCGCCGATTGCCGATGCCCGGCCGGGGTTGGCCGGGAGCGACGCCCGGGTTCGGCGCATCCGGCCCGAAGGCGCGAAAGACTGGAACGACATGCTCCGCAAGGCTGGCGTCCCGACGGAAGGCGGCGCGCCGTGAGCTGGAACGAACAAGGCAGGGGATGCCTCGTCCACCTGCCGACGGCATTGAGCGGCGAAGCGGCGGCGCAACTTACCCGGGTCCTGGACGACTTCATCAATGCCATCGAGAACGCCTGCGCTGCCGAAATCAAGGAATATGAAAGCGCGTGCCGCCCGGATACGCTTTGCGGCTACTGCGGCTACACGCCGGAAAACGACGATATCGACTTCTGAGCGAAAGCGGCGTAGCCGGCCGCAATCGACCGCATCAGCCCTCCAACAGAGCGCACCCGCCCGAACCCCCAAATCACACTGGGCAGCAGCGCCTCTCCCAACCCAAAACTTGCCGCTGCAAACCCGGTTCGCCGCTTGGAAGAGAAACTCGCCGCCAAGTGAAAATGCGGAGCAATGAAGTTCAGAAATTGCTGGAGCAATCCGGCAAAAAATCCCAAACGGGGGACGAAACAATCCGGGAAATCAATCACGACTTAAACCAAAATACAACAAATGTACGGGAATCGCCGGGAAGCGCCCTGGCCGTGTGCATGGCGCCGTCTCCTTGCCGCTGGTCGGGAGCGGCGGCGACACCCTCGCGGGCATCCGGCCGCCGCCCAATGGCATTCGGATAAGGATTTGCTGCGTTCGGATAAGAGAATCCGGTGCTTCGGGCGGTTGCCGGAAGCCGGGGGGCTGATTTTGGGTTCGGTTCAGATGTCAGGCGTTGGATCGCCTGAGCCATTTGGACCTTGGCTGCTTTGATTCCCGTCTGTAGCTTCGGCCCGGCCTCTGGCGCTGTATACACCGGGACAGGCCGGCCATGATCCGCCTGACGGACTGGTTGACCATCTCGTTTTGTCTCAGGAAGATGGCTTCGATCTCCCGTCCGACCAGACGCAGGCCGTTCTTGAAGTTGGTGCGCATGGCCGGCAGGTCCTCGCTGTCGCCGCGGTTGAGGTCGCTGTCGCAGCGGTTGACGAACTGGCGCGCGAGGGTGACCAGCGTGAACGCCGCGTAGAGTTCCTGGCGGACGCCGCGCTCGGACTTTGCATGGAAGTGCTCGATCACGGCCTTGCTGGTTTTGTAGAGTTCCTCGATCCCCCATCGGCCATGATAGAGGTCGCTGAGTGCCGGGATGGGATAGCGGCCGCTGTCGAGCAGGGACGTGGCGAGACAGTATTCGGTGTCTCCGATGGCATACTTGGCCAGGCGGATGCGGTGGCTCGGACCGGGCGGGCCGTCCCTGGGCGGTTCGAGGGTGGCGGTCAGGTCGGTTTCCCGCGAGGCGATGAACGTGTCGAAGGCGGGGCTGGTGTTGCGGGCAATGCGGAACACGAAGTGAAGCCCGCGCTGCCAGTGGGCGAGAGCCATCGCGAACGAGAAATAGCCGCGGTCGTAGACGATGACGTCGCCTTCGGCGGCATGGTCGAGATGGGTGAGTGCAGCCGTGCGTTCGTTTTCATGGCTGAACAGGTCGAAGTCGACCGGGACCCGGTCGTTGAGCCGGTACATGGCGCTGACCATACCCTGGGGGTAGTGGGCGCCGTTGGGGATGCGGTAGCCGCGCTGTGCCAGTTCCCTCGGCAGGGTAATTTTGGATCCGTCGACGGCGAGGACCCTGTGGTCTTTCCAGAGCCGTCCGTCGGGGCTGTTGGCGAGGATCTCCCGGTGCAGGGCCCGGAACGCGCTTTCGTCGAGCTTCTCACGCGCCTCGCAGGCTGTCGAAGCCGCCGGAGGCTCGTCCTGTGGCAGTTCGACGCCTGCCGCCGCGCACTGCTCCCAGAGTTCGCACAGCGTGGCACGGTAGCCCTGCCCGCGCGGCGCGACGACGAGGCGGAGCACGAACAGCATGATCAGCAGGCTGTTGAACACGCGCCGGCGCTTCTGCCAGCGCGCATCCTCACGCGCCGCGACCGCCGTGGCGGCGGCGACGAGCGTCTCCCACCGCCGGGAGAAGCGGCGGTCGCTGGCGGCGGAACGCCCCCGTTCGGCCCGTGTCGGCGGCTTCGCGGGCGTTCCGGCGTCCCGTTCGCCGCGCAGGATCTCACGGGCGCCCCCGCACAACGGCAGCACGTACACCCCCTTGACCGACTGTCCGCCGGTCGAGCCAATGCGCTCCCAGTTGGCGGCGCGGTAGCACGAGGCCCGGAACCGGGTCTCGTCGACGAACGTTTCGCAGAGAACGGGGCGGTAGCCATGCAGGCGCTGCCAGTCGTCGGCGAGCCGGCGCGTCGCCAGGGCGAGGGCCGAGGACGCGAGATTCTTCGAGCGCACCCAGGGAAAAACCAGGAAGCGCGAGTTGACCACCATCAGGTGTCGGCTGCGGCCGCGGGCCCGGTCGGTCCATCCGATCCAGTTGTCCCGGCACGGGAGCGTCTTCGTCGCCGCCTCGAACAGCAGGCATCCCAGCTTGCGTCCCTCCCGGTCGGCGACAAAATAACGGATGTGCGCCCCAAACGGGCGTCTGTAGCCGAGGTAGTGGTGGCGGTCGACGAAGGCGTTCCACAGCTGCCGTCCGTCCGTGTCGGTGACAGGCTCGAGGCGCAGCGGACGCAGGTCGGAAAGGTCGGCGCACAACGCCGGTCGCCAGTCGGAGGCAGAGGTCCAGACCGGCCCGGACGTCATGTCCCGGACCTGGGCCTCCCGCTTCGGCGGCAGCGTCAGGATGCCATGCCGCTCCAGCGCCTCCAGCAGCTTCATGCACGCCCCGACCCTGTAAGCGCCCTTCGCCGACACCCAGTTGAGATGCTCGCAGAGGGTCTTCGCGAGCTCGTTGCGACTGTGGTTGGGAAACAGCGCCACGGTCTTCTGGATGTCCGCAATCTGCCGCCGGGTCAGGCGGCGACCGGAAAACGTGGTCGACTTCAGGTCGGTGATTCGCGGATCCATGGGCAATTCCCGCAGCTATTCAAGGACAGCATACGAATCGACGGGCGCTTGTCAACACCTCTGCGGAACAAGAATGGCCGCACTCCGATACGCCATTCATATCAACAGGTTGCCGGCAACGGGACAAATCGCTCCAGGACCGGTACACCTATCCGAATGCCATTGGGCCGCCGCCCCCCCTCACGGCCACGCTCTTGCTCTCGGTGGCGCGAGGTGCGCGTCAACGGAGCGCAGCACGGAAGCGGGGCGAGGCGAAAGGCGGCTTGCGGCTCTGGAGTGTCGAAGCGTTGGCGGCCGAGCGGCCGGCGATACGTGTGGCGGGCGGCGGCAGCGCGCCTGGCGTTGACATCGGTAGGCCATTGGCCTACATAACGCCATGAAGTTCGAGTGGGAGACGCCAAGAGCGATGCGTGTTTCACGCACCGCGGCTTCGATTTCGCCTACGCCATCCGCGCGTTCCTGGACGGCGACCGGATCGTTGGCCGGGACGGGCGCTGGGACTACGGCGAGGACCGCTACCAGTTGCTCGGGGCGATCGAGGGCCGGGTGTTCGTCGTGATCTACACGATGCGCGGTTCGGTCATGCGCATCATTTCGGCGCGCAAGGCTAACGTCAGGGAGGTTCGGGAGTATGAGCAGAACACGCGTCAGGATTGACCCGGACGACCCGCGAAGCCTTCCCCCGGGACGGATCGATTACGGGGTGTTGGACGCGACGACCGAGGAGGATATCGCGCGCCAAGCGGGCGAAGACGACGCCGAGGCGATGCAGGACATGGCGCGGTTCGCCCGCCGGGTGCGCAGGCGTCTGGGGCTCACGCAGGTGGAGTTCGCGCGCCGCATCGACGTGCCGCACGAGACAATCCGCAACTGGGAGCAGGGCAAGCGCGGGCCGACGGGCGCGGCCAGGGCCTTGCTCAGGATTCTCGACAAGGCGCCCGAGACGGCCCTGCGGGTGCTCACCTGAGGTCGCCGGTCGGCGGTTTGGACGCGGTGTTGCAACAGTGTTGATTTTCTTCTTGAACGGTCCAGCGGTCTGGTTGTGGTTTCGATTTCTCTTTTATTTTCGGTAGGTTAGAAAGACCGTCCCGCTGGACGAATCCCCCCTCGGCAACATCAACAGCAAGACCGCTAGTCCATCCCCTGCCAGTCTACGCTTTCCTGTGTGCCGTTCCGATTGACACGTTGCAGGTTCCGGTCGCTTCCCTTCCCTTGGCGACAGGCGGAGAAACCGCGAGTCCATCCGGATTCGCTTCTCATCGAAATTGTCCGGATCAGGGCGCTCCCCATACCACCCGCTCATCCGTCGATGGTTCTCGTTACGTGAGTCGAGCACTGCTTCGGGAAAATCCCTGAAGCCGCCAGTCTCGTCGACAACTTCGGATGCGTGCTATCGCCGAAGGTGGATGACCCGGCCGCAATATTTCCATCACGGGCTTTGTCGATGAAAACGTCGTGTCACAAATAGTCACGGAGCCCGCAGAAGTAAGGGAACCGCTTCACGCAGAGCCTGAACACGGTATTCGGGCCAAGGCTCCGTGTCTTGCGAAACATGACTCTGTACGTGTCCACGCTCGTCATGGAATCGTCATGGGATTGGTCATGGGTCTCAAACCCGCGCATGTGGAAATCCATTGGCCCAACAGCGACCTGGATGACGTCTTGAAACGCGCTTGGCGTCGAAGAGTTCAATACGGTGATGCGCCTCCACACCTCCGGCTCAAATTCCTGCGGTTCAAATCGGCTTTGCGCGACAGGCTCGATCATGGAGCACGCCTGCCCTGGTCGTATTCGCGTTGGGCAGCACCCTCAATCGAGAGGCAACTCTCCAAGCGGTCGCCGCGCCAGCGGACCGCTTTTCTGTCTCGGCGGACTGTGCCAGAGTCCGTCCCATGCGCGAAACCGAGCTCTATCCGCCAGTCAAGGCTTTCCTGAAGGCGCAGGGATATGTCGTGAAGGGTGAGGTCGAAGGTTGCGATTTGCTTGCGATGCGGGGCGAAGAACCGCCCGTTATCGTCGAACTCAAATCCGTTTTCTCCCTGGTCTTGGTTTTCCAGGGGATCGCGCGACAGCGCCTCTCCGACGACGTCTACCTTGCGGTTCCACCGTTCTCCGGCGGCACGGCGCGACGGAACAACGCTCTGGCGCTTTGCCGTCGCCTCGGGCTTGGGCTCCTGACGGTTCGACTTGGGTCAACACCCTGCGTGAAAGCGTTGCTCGATCCGGCAGAGTACCGGCCGCGCAAGCGTCAGCCTGGTCTCGGGCGGCTGCTGCGGGAATTCCAGCGCCGGGTTGGCGACCCGAACTTGGGTGGTTCGAGCCGTCGCAACATCATGACGGCGTACCGGCAGGACGCTTTGCGCTGCGCCTCATATCTTCGCTTCCATGGTCCGACAAGAGCTGCCCGGGTCGCCGAGGCCGTCGGCGTTTCGAAGGCAAGGGCCATCATGTACGCCGACCACTATGGCTGGTTCGAACGTCCGCCGGGCGCCTCCCGCGGGGTCTACGACCTAACTCCGAAGGGCCGGTCGGCGCTCGAAGAACACGCGGATGCCGTGCCGATGCTGTAGCCGAGAATTGGCCGCACGAACAGTAATCTCCGCGGATCACCGGAGCTTTGTATGTCAATAATGATCATGGCCATCGGCGACAATTATGGTGCCGAGAAATGCCCGCGCCGCAAACTGGCTACCGGGACTCTCGGTTCCTCCTCCGGTAGCGGGTCGAAGATGCGATCGGGAACAAAGACCTTCGACTGTCAGGTGTCGGGCTACTGCTTGCATCGGGGTCTGCAGCAGACGAGGCGTGCTCCCGGTTCACCGCGATGAGCGATCACGATATTGTCGCTCGCTTCGACTCGCGCAAATAGCGGTGAGAAACGGGTCTTGGCATGGCGTACATTGACGACAAACATGGTCTTTGGACTGCACGGAAGGCTGATCTCTCCAATCTCTCAGCTGGATTGCAGGTTCGCTTGGGTTCGGGCGCCTTGGCTGCCCCGAGGAAACAGAATCTTGGCCAAAACCCTGGTCACGTCCGGTGAAACTGGCTCACACGGTCCGGTTTAATCCGGGAACGATTCACTGTGTTTTCTTGTAAATGCCTGCACTTACCACGAAAGTCGCTTCACTGCCGGGCGAACAGACGCCTATGGCATAGCTCACCTTGGGCGAGCCGGTAACTTCGTCCCCTTCCACCGACGGATCGTCCCAAGAATACTCGACATAGCCTCCATCCGCCGCCGCCGCATCCAAGAGCGCCCTGATGAACTTGACCCGATTGATATCCCGGATATCCGACACGTTTCGGCCCTCTTGGGACAAGTCGCCTCCGTGGAGGAGCACGGAACCTTCGCCGTCCAAGACAAACACATATATCGATCCGGTCTTCCAATCTCCTCCTTCGACCTTGAACTCATTCTTGACCTGTGCGATTTGATTGTCGTCGCCGTTCAACAGGGCTTTGTGGAAAGCCTCGGCCGCCGCCTGCACAAAGGCCTTCAAGGGTGTCCGAACTACCACCTCGCTGGCGGTTGGTCTTGGATCTTCAGCAAGAACGGAACGCGCATCAGAGACGACAACGATGAATCCCAGGATGCTGCACGGGAGAACCGTCAACGCCGATTTCGAGATCTTCATTTTTCCGCTATTTCACTAGCGCCACCCCGGGCATCGCGCGAACGTTTGCAACGACGTTCACGGAACAGCCCGTCTCGAAATTGATCGGATGTAACACATATGGAGAACGAATGTCTCTGGGGATAGAGACAGAGATGTGAACGCTCAGTCCTCCCCAATGCAGGGGACGAATGCAATTCTTGCGATATCTCTCAGGGCTTCTTCGTCGAGTCCGGAAGATCAGGCATGCCCGTTGTTGCGGCTGCAAACGGGAGCACGGAATAGGTTCGCGCGGGCGAAGCCGCGAGGCCGTTTCCCGAGAGGGGTCGGCGCTCCCCGGTTCCGTTTCAAATACGGAGGCAGTTGTTGAACGATCGCGCATCCGTCGCGTGATCCAAATTGCCGGAAGCGAATTACATCTCCAATCGGAAACCGGCTCCTCGTGCGGCGTCATCCACCGCCCCTGGCCGCCGGTTCTCGATCATGCTCCCAATGAAACGGCCCGGTGTGAGATCTGCAATCCTGTTCGTATCGCATGCAATCGGGACCATTCTCATTCTCCAAGGTGGGCCGCTTCCCTGGTTGTCATTCCACTTTGAACCATTCCTGCCGGTTGCCGCCATTCGATTTTCGGTCTCCATTCATATCCCGCAGGCGGCTTTTCCGGGTCCATGTCGACGTACTCTTCGTACCGCGTAATCCGTTGCTCGGCGCTGGCATCCGGCAGACTCGCGAAGGGAACCCGCGCAGTGCGGACCTCGTCCATCCCTTGCTTTTCAGATTGCCGGGTCTTGGTCGGCGGAGCCAGCAATGATAGAATAACAGGTCGTAAGCCACCGGTTAGCAAACCGCCAGCATTCCGCCGGGGTCTAGGTCTCGTCCCCTTCAAAGCGAAACGCCATTGCACGCCTGCGCGGCGGCTCGTAGGAATCCGCTTCAGTTCCGGGAGCTGGCGTTGCTTCGCCTACCACGGCAACTTCCTGCTCTTCCGAGGGTAACGCTTGTTCCGGTTCCACCATTGCCGGCTCTTCTTGCTGTTCTTCCACCGCCGCCGTTCCCTGTTCCGGGAGATCGCCGGCGGGGGCCTCTTTCGCGGCGGCAGTTTCTTCTTCGTCTGGCAGAACCATGCCGCGACCAACTTGGTAGATCGTCTTCAAATTGTCCACAACGAGGGCGGAATCCGTGAAGTCCTCGCCATATTCCACGAGATCATCAACGGTGGCGAGAAGAGGATGGGATCTCCAGAGCCGCGCCAGCGCACGCCGGCGAATCCGCTCGGGCACCTCCTTTCGCAAGAAGGACTTGAAGTCGTCTCCGGTTTTCAGTGTTTCGGGATCCGGCAAATCCAGTTTTCGGAGAAGTTCGGCTTCGGCCTCCGGGTCAAGGGGTGTTTCCTCAGGCTCTGGAGATGCGGTGGCGCGGCGTTCCCGCGCAGGTTCGGGAACCGGGTCGGTTTCCGGCCGGCCAGCGCGCGCCTTCGTCTTGCGCCGGGACCATCGGGACAGTGCGCCCGCTTCGGTTCGCCGATTCAACTTTCCCGCCTTCTTGCGCCGGGCGCGCGGTACACATCCGATGCCTGGCGGATGCGCGGATCGCCCTTTCCTTCCTCTACCCGGCCGGTATCGACCTCATCGCGGCGGCGCTTCCGGAACGGTTCGTCGACGTGATGCGCTTCGACGAATTCCTGTATCCAGGCGACCAGTCCGGCGGGCATGGGCACGGGTTCCACGAGTTCTTCCCCGGAATCCAGACAATCCTGCGCCTCAAAGGGAGAAGCCGTTACCAGCCGCAGGCGGTGCGCAAATTCTCCTTCCGCTTCATCGTCCGGAGTCAGGATGACGTAAGCCGTGGGCGGATCGCTCGAGAGCGCCATCCGATACGCCTCGGTTTCGGATCGATGCAGTTCCAGGGGAAGGGTCGCGGCGTGGTATTCGACTGTTTCTCCTTCGGAGCGCAACACACGCCAGTGCGCGGGCGCGGCGCCGGGCAGCAGTGCGCTGGTCTTCCAGTGCCAGTCAACCCAGCGGCTGCTGCTCGGGGTCCGGCGGATTACAATTCCCACCGGCATGGATATTTCCCGGGGCAATTGCGCTTTGCGCACGCCTTCCGGCTCTGCGACATGCTTCATCATCTGCACGGTATTATAGGCCCGTGTAAACTATAGTGAATCGGGGACGACTCCGGCCTGTCGGGGAGTTCAGCGGGAGGTGGGCAGATGTCCGAAGGTGAAACCCTGTTTCTTTGCGATTGCGAGGGAAGCATGTCCCTCGACCGGAAGAAACTTCAAAGGGCTGCAAAGGAATCCACCTGCCGGTTCGGCTCCGCGTTCTGCCTGTCTGAAGCCGGCCGAGTCCGGGAGGCGCTGGAAGCAGGCGGGGAGGTAACCGTCGCCTGCGGGCAGGAGGCGCCGTTCTTTCTGGAACTCGCCGAGGAATTGGGCGCTGCAAATCGCCTCCGCAACGTCGACATCCGCGACCGCGCCGGCTGGTCGGAAGAAGGGAGCCGCGCCGTTCCAAAGATGGCCGCGCTTTTGGCGGCGGCAAAGGCCGACCTCCCTCCCGTGGGTTCGTTGAGCCTGGAATCGGAAGGCGTGTGCCTGGTATACGGCAGTGGCGCCGCTTCCATGCAGGCCGCCGAGGAATTGTCCGATCGCCTCGCCGTTACGCTGATGCTGGCTGATCCGGGCGATGCCATTCCGCCCGCGCTACGCAGTTTTCCGATCCTCGCGGGCCGTGTCCGGTCGGCGTCGGGCGCGCTCGGGCGCTTCGAGATCATCGCCGACGGCGTGGCCGATTTGATTCCCGGGGGCAGGGGCGGGTTCCAATTCGGCAAGGCGCGGGACAAAGGCCGGTCGGACTGCGATTTGATTCTGGATCTCTCCGGCGGCGCGCCGTGGTTTACCGGTCACGAAAGACGCGACGGATACTTCCATGTGGACCCCGTCGATGCGGCGGCCTTGTCGAGGGCCTTGTTTGATATTTCGGGCTTCGTCGGCACGTTCGAAAAGCCGCTTTACGTGCAGTTCGACAAGTCGCTCTGCGCGCATTCCCGGTCCGGTCAGTCCGGGTGCACCCGTTGCCTCGATGTCTGCCCGGCGGGGGCGATTACGCCGGATGGGGACACCGTGGCGATTGATCCCGGAATCTGCGCAGGATGCGGCGCCTGCGCCTCCGTCTGCCCGACGGGAGCGGCGTCCTATGCGCTACCGGGCAGGGATGCGTACCGCAGCCGGATCGAAGCGATGCTGGCGGCATTTGAAAACGCTGGTGGCAAGGGGGCGCGAATTCTCCTCTATGGTTCCGAAAGTGGCGCATCGCTGCTCTCGGCCGCCGCCCGCTTCGGCCGCGGGCTGCCCGCCGACGTTCTGCCCGTCGAGTTGAACGAGCCGACGCAGACCGGCCACGCGGAATTCCTCGCTGCGCTCGCTGCGGGCGCCCGGCAAGTCGCGTTATACCTGCCCACCCGGATTCGCAGGGCGGGAGAGGCCGTCGGCCTGGATGGCCAGGTCGATCTGGTTCGTTCGATGCTGGCGGGCCTGAAACAGCCGGAAGAACGGATTCTGGTGGTGGAAACGGATGATCCGGATGCGCTGTCCGATGCGCTCTATGAGGAAGCCCCGGCGGCGACCGGTTGGGAAAGAGTGTCTCCACTTGGCGGGCGGCGCGCGGTTACTCGCCTCGCCCTTGGTGCGGCCGCGGCGAACCTTAAAGAAGAGATCACCGAAATTCCCCTTCCCGAAGGCGCCCCTTACGGGCGGGTCGTGCTCAACCAGGATCGCTGTACGCTCTGCCTGGCCTGCGTGGGGCAATGCCCGACGGGCGCGCTTCGTGACAATCCGGACCGGCCCGAACTCAGATTCGAGGAAGATGCATGCGTGCAGTGCGGAATCTGCACCAGCACCTGCCCCGAAAGCGCACTAGTGCTGGAACCGCGATACCTGCTGGACGAGTCCGCGCGCCGTCCCTTGTCCCTGAAGGCAGATGAACCCTTCGCTTGCGTCTCCTGCGGCCAGCCTTTCGGCTCGCGGGGCGCCATTGAAAGAATACTCCAGCAACTTGGCGGACAGCATTGGATGTTCCCGGACGACGAACGGGCGCGAATGATTCAGATGTGCGCGGATTGCCGTGTGCAGGCGCAGTTCCACCAAAAGGATTCGCCCTTCCGAATGGGCGAGCGGCCAAGGGTGCGAACTACGGAGGACTATCTGGAGGGACGCCTGACCGACGATGACGTGGATGGAAACGGCAACGTCCCGCCCACGATTCAGTGACCGTGTTCAGGGACCAGATCCAGGATGGTCGTGTCGGTCGGCTCGATCATGCGGAATGCCTCATGAACGCCGTTATCTTGTAGCGTTCGCTCAACCACCAGGAGAGTGTTGGTTGAATACTCTTCGCAAAGCCCTGCCATGAACTCCAGTTCATGCTGTGCGACGGGCAGTGCGGCCCCCAGTTCCGGTGCGCCAAAATGCGAGACAAACCGCGCCGCCAATTGCATGACAAGCGCGTCGTATTCCAAAACCGTCGCCGGCGCCACCGCCACGAATGTTGCCCGCCCGAAGCTCTCCAGTGACAGCCAGCCGTTGACGAACGCTTGCCGTCGCTTGCCTTCAAGGTCCAGCGCCGTCCAGTCCGAAAACTCGAAAGCGCCGGAGACGGCCCATTCGCCGGGCTCGGCTGCGTCTTCGAATACCTGGGTATCGGTTTGGTCGAACCGAATGGTGCGGGCGAGCTTCAAGGGATGGGCTCCGGCGGAAAGACGGCGGGATAGTCCAGCATGTCCGCCAACTCCAGCTGGCGCGATTCTTCGTCAACCTCCAACAGCAGGTCGCCCCGCTCATCGACGCCCAGAAGCTTTCCGCCCAGTACTTCGCCCCGGTGGCGAATCCTTACCGGTTCGCCGCGTTTCTCGGCGTGGTCGAACCAGGCATCGTGAAGCGGGCGAAAACCGTCCTCCATCCACCGGTGAATCCAGACGAGTGAATGGCGCGCCCAGCTCTCGATGAGTTCCCGTGAGGTCAGGGCCGCGCAACCCTCTTCCGTCAGCGTTGTCCTCCCAGGCTGGTTGCCCGGATCCTCTTCCACGGGACCCAGCATGAGATCAACGGAAACCGCCAGCCATTCCGGAATGTCCAGCCTCTCGCGGGTCGAGGCGGCGGCGGAAAGCACCCCGCAGGCCGCCCCGTTCACGATCACCGTATCCGGCCAGAGGTGGGTTACACCGGTCTCGGGGGGGGCCAGGGCTCCAAGGGAGTCATGCACGCCGCAGGCGACGGCGAATACGGCCGGCATCGCATCGGTTAGCGTGCGGTCCGGGGCCAGCATGAGCGCCGTCCGCATCGCGTCCTGGCGCGAAGACCAGTAAAGATTTCCGGGTTCCGAGCGGCCCGATTCCGCGTCGTCTACCGCCCGGGCAAGCGGAGCTTCCTCCGATCCCACCTCGATACCGTTGAGAAGCGGCGGGAAGGACGGAGAATCGTCCATGGCCGCGCCCGTCAAGGATCAACTTTCCGCCAAGAGCCGGTCCGCGATTTCCGTGAATCGCACCGCCTGCGGGCTATTTGGCTTCGCTGCGACCAGCGGTGCGCCGGAGTCCGATGCGAGGCGAATATCGATATCTATGGGAATCTCACCCAGGAACGGAATCTCAAGACGTTCCGCTTCGCGCCGGGCGCCTCCATATCCGAAAATTTCCGCGGAATTTCCGCAGTTGGGGCAGACATAGCCTGACATGTTCTCGATGATCCCGATGATCGGCGTCTCGAGCTTGCGGAACATGTCGATTGCTTTCCTTGCGTCGAGCAGCGCTACGTCCTGAGGGGTCGAGACCACGATTGCGCCGCTCACTTCCGTTCGCTGGCAAAGGGTCAGCTGCACGTCGCCGGTTCCCGGCGGCAGGTCGACGATCAATTCGTCCAGTTTTCCCCATTGGACCTGCCGCAGCATCTGTTGAAGCGCCGACATCAGCATGGGACCTCGCCAGACTACGGACTGGTCCTCTTCAAGCATGAAACCCATTGACATTACCGTTACCCCGTAGTTCCGAAGCGGCAATATCGTCTGCCCGTCCGGAGTCGAAGGACGGCCGGAGACTCCAAGCATGCGGGGCTGCGAGGGTCCGTAGACATCCGCATCGAGGAGTCCGACCTTGCGGCCCTTCTTCGCGAGCGCGAGCGCGAGATTTGAAGCTACCGTGGATTTTCCGACACCGCCCTTGCCGGAGCCAATGGCGAAAATCTTGCGGACTCCCTCGATCGGTCCGGACTGCTTGGCAGGCTGCGCGATTGGCGTGCCAGGCGCAGCGGCGCCTCGAATGTCGGGTGGTGGACCGGGATCTCGTGCCGCGGCGCCCTGCGCTGTGGAATGCGCCGTAAGCACTACGGTGGCGGATTCCACTCCTGGAAGGGTCTTCACTGCTTCTTCGGCCGCCTTTCGAAGCGGCTCGAGCGCTGCGCCCCGTGCCGGGTCGACTTCTATGGAAAACCCGACTGCGGTTCCGGAAACCGCCAGGCCCTGAACCATGTTGGCCGAAACAATGTCGGTCCCTTGCGCCGGATCAATTACCGTGCCGAGCGCTTTGAGAACTTCTTCCTGGCTGACGCCGTCGGCGGACATGATGGAACGAACTCTAGTTTCGGTCGCCGGTGCGGATCTCGCCTTCAATGGTATGGTCCAGTCCGATCGACTCGATTCGGATCGACGCCTTGACCGGAAGAGATTCGCCCTCCTCAAGTCCGCCACCGGATCGCGCGGTACGGACGGCTTCCTCGATCGCCTGCTGGCCGGTTACGCCGAGACGCTTGAGGAATTTTCGCAAAGACATGTTGAATTCATCGTTCATGGTCAACCTCCATATTCGTTGCCGAACGCTTTCCCATGCAGAAAAAGTAGTAGCTGCCGGGTCGGCGGCGCAAGAGAACCATGCGCCTGGGAGCGAGGCGCCGCAGGCTCGGGAACTGCATCCGTCTCTGAAACAGGCTTCACTTTGTGTTCCCGATGCTGCATGCCATCCATTGGCGGCCCCCGATTTCAGTCGTCGAATCGCGGGTTTCGGTTTCGCCGTCGCCGCCGAAACGCGCCGTCTCCCCGATCTCCCCGGTCTCCTCGATCTCCCCGGTCTCCTCGATCTCCTCGATCTCCCCGGTCTCCTCGATCTCCTCGATCTCCCCGGTCTCCCCGGTCTCCTCGGTCCCCCCGGTCTCCCCGATCCCCCCGGGGGCCGCGATCCCTGCGGTGTTCGTCGTCCCTGGACGGCTTGAATTCTCGTCGCTGGCGATCCGAATCTCCAGATCTGGATATCTTTTCTCCGGTTACCTGGTCGACGGCTTTCATCGAAAGGCTGATCCGGCCGCGGTCGTCCGTGCCCATGTTCAAGACCTTGACCCTTTGTCCCTCCTCGACGACTTCCGACGGGGAGCCAACCCTGTGATCGGCCATTTGCGAAACATGAACCAGGCCATCCTTCGGACCGAAGAAATTCACAAATGCTCCAAAGTCCATAACCTTCACGACGGTGCCGTCGTAGACTATGCCGTCTTCAGGTTCCGAGGTAAGCGCGCGAATGCGCTGTCTTGCCGCATCGATTTGCTCCTTGTTGGCCGAGGCGATTTTCACGATGCCATCGTCGTTGACATCGACCTTCGCGCCGGTCTCGTCGACGATCGCCCGAATGGTCTTTCCACCCGCGCCGATGACATCGCGAATCTTGTCAACCGGGATCGTGATCATTTCGATCCGGGGCGCGTAGGCCGAAAACTCCTTGCGGCCTTCCGAAAGCGCTTTCGCCATTTCCCGCAGGATATGCATGCGGGCGTCCTTTGCCTGAGCAAGTGCAGCGCGCATGATCTCGCTGGTGATGCCGGAAACCTTGATATCCATCTGTAGCGAAGTAACGCCACGTTCGGTTCCCGCGACCTTGAAGTCCATGTCGCCCAAGTGGTCCTCATCCCCGAGAATATCGGTCAGAATGGCGAATTCTCCGCCGTCAAGAATCAGGCCCATCGCGATTCCGGCGACGGGTCTCCGGAGCGGAATTCCGGCATCCATCATCGAGAGCGAACTCCCGCAGACCGTTGCCATGGAAGACGAACCGTTCGACTCCAGGATCTCCGACACCACGCGAATGGTGTAGGGAAATTCCTCGACTTCCGGAAGCATGGGCCGAAGCGCGCGCCACGCGAGCTTGCCATGACCGATTTCCCGGCGGCCGGGAGGTCCCATCCGGCGCGCTTCGCCTACGGAATAGGGCGGGAAATTATAGTGCAGGAGGAACCGTTCCCGGTAATTCGCGTGCAGCGAATCCATGATCTGCTCGTCTTCGCCGGTGCCAAGAGTCGTAACGACAAGGGCTTGGGTTTCACCCCGAGTGAAGAGCGCCGACCCGTGCGGTCGGGGCAATTCTCCGACGTCGCAGACAATCGGCCGCACCGTCGTAAGATCGCGCCCGTCGATTCTCTGGCCGGAATTCAGGATGTTGCTCCGAACAATCTTCTTTTCGAGTTCCTTCAGGCAGTCTCCGACCGCGTTCGAATCTTCTCCGGCTTCCTCGACGAGGGCGGCCGTCGTGTTTTCCTGAGTCTCGGAAAGCTGTTCGCGGCGGGCCCTTTTTTCATTCGTTCCGACCGCTTGGCGGATGCCAGCTTCCGCCAGTCC
Organism: Rhodobacterales bacterium; assembly: GCA_965219495.1. Taxonomy (GTDB): domain Bacteria; phylum Pseudomonadota; class Alphaproteobacteria; order Rhodobacterales; family CAZPXZ01; genus CAZPXZ01. The sequence continues at coordinate 2,114,014 of OZ244777.1, read as the reverse complement.
TTCGACTTTGCGCATCAACTCGGACTGGTCGGGTGCCTCGTGCTCCCATAGTTCCACTCCCGCATCCTGCGCCAATTCCCGGATCATTGAAATCACCGGTTGCATCGACTCGTGGCCGAACATCACTGCGTCAAGCATCTCGTCTTCGGTGAGTTCATGCGCCTCGGATTCCACCATCATGACCGCGCCTTCCGTTCCCGCGACCACGAGATCGAGGAGGCTTCCCGTCAGGAGTGAAATCGACGGATTAAGGAGGTACGCATCGTTGGCGTATCCGACCCGGGCGGCGCCAATGGGCCCCTGGAAGGGCAGGCCTGCGAGCGCAATCGCCGCCGAAGTGCCGATCATGGCGACGATGTCAGGATCGTTGTCCAGATCATGGCTCAAAACGGTCGCCACGATCTGGACCTCATTTTGGAAGCCGTCCGCGAAAAGCGGCCGGATGGGCCGGTCAATCAGTCGGGAGGTCAGCACCTCTTTCTCGGTCGGCCTCGCTTCCCGCTTGAAAAAGCCGCCGGGGATCTTGCCTGCGGCGAAGTATTTTTCCTGGTAGTTGACCGTAAGGGGAAAGAAATCGACGCCGGGCGAAGCGCTTCGGCTCGCGACGACTGTCGCCAGAACGGAAGTTTCTCCGTAGGAGGCGAGTACAGCTCCGTCAGCTTGCCTTGCGACGCGGCCCGTTTCGAGGACAAGTGCGCGGCCGCCCCAGTCCAGTTCCTTCCTGGTAATATTGAACATCAGAATATCCTTGCATGCGCTGCGAATGGTTTAACTGGGGCATCCAGTTGCGGCTAACCAAGGCGTGCAGCTACGCCTCATTCGTACCACGGGGTCGCAGTTCGCGACTATCGGCGGAGGTTGAGCCTGGAAATGATCGCGCGATATCGTTCCTCGTCACGGCGCTTCAGGTAGTCGAGCAGGCGCCGCCGGCGCGAGACGAGCCTTAGAAGTCCACGTCGCGAGTGATTGTCCCGCTTATGCACCTTGAAGTGTCCGGTCAGGTTTGAGATTCGCTCGGTCAGAATGGAAATCTGCACTTCCGAAGATCCTGTATCGCCTTCCCGTGCGCCGAACTCGCCAATGAGTTCCTGCTTGCGCGCTGGTTGTATCGACATCAGTTACTCCTGTTTCTCGCTCAGCAAATTAAACACGCGAGACGGATGCAACCGTCCCTCCCGGACAACGCCAATCGCTACTGGCTGACCCAGCAGAGACGCCCATGCGGTCGTACCGCACGGAACCCCCGGATCCATGCCTCGAACGGACTGTCCTCGTCTAAGAAGGCGCGCCTCCTCACTGGTCACCGGCAGAGCCGGGATGTCGTCCAGCCCTGTCGAAACCGGGAGAAGATTCTCGCGCCGGGCGGCACTATCCCAGATTTTTTCGATTTCGTCCAGTGTCATCGCCATGTCTTCGGTAAATGGTCCAGACGCGAGACGCCGCAACTCCGCCGCGTATCCGAAACATCCAAGCTCCATTCCCATGTCCCGGGCGATCGAACGGACATACACACCCTTGCCGCACAGCATCTCGAATGTGGTCCGGGTTCCGTCTTCGAGAGCAAGGAGTCGAAGCGAGTCCACTTGAACTTGCCGAGGTTTCAATTCAGGCCGCTCGCCCTGGCGGGCAAGTTCGTAAGCCCGCTTGCCGGAGACATGCACTGCAGAATAGGAAGGGGGACGCTGAAGGATGCAGCCCGTAAACCGGACGAGGCATTCTTCAATCGCTTCGCGAGGAGGCCGGACCGTAGAACTTTCCAACGTCTCGCCCGTAGCGTCGTCCGTGTCGCGGGACTCGCCCCAAACGATCGTGAAGCGATACCGCTTCTTTCCTGCCATCGCGTAGGGGACAGTCTTGGTGGCTTCGCCGAATGCGACCGGCAGCACACCGCTGGCAAACGGATCGAGGGTTCCGGCGTGACCTGCCTTTTGAATGCCGAGGAGCTTGCGAACACGCGCCAGCGCACGGGTGGAACTGATACCCTCGGGCTTGTCGAGCACGAGCCAGCCACTGTTCATTGCCGCCTCTCGATCTTGATTGCGTCGCAGGGAATGCAGATTCCCGCCGTGTCCCTTCTAGCGGGCTACCGAGCGCCGGATTGGGTATGGCCGGGAATTCGTCCTGTGCAAATAAACGCACGATTGGTCAGGCACGGTACCGTCTGGAATGATTCGGTCCGGCCATGCGGTCTGCCACTGCCGAGGCCAACGACCGCCGGCTCGATCGAACTTCGGGATTCATCGTTTGCAACCTCGATTAGACTTTTCGACGGAAGAGGTAGTGGCCGAAGCTGCTCTCTCACGCTTTCAGTGCCGGCGCATGTTCCGCGCCAAGACCGGAAAATCTGTCGGCGGATCGTATGGCGACTGCGACTTGACGCGCAGTATATCGCCTCCGTGGCGAGTCGGTTGGTATCCTTGAAGCACGCTGGATGCCGGTTAAAAATTGGCGGAAGAATTCTCATGCGCACTCCGCCAAGCCTGTGGGCTGAGTCCCAGCCAATACTGGAATGCCTGGTCGCTTCCAAACTTTGGCAAAGGGGACGTCAGTGTGAGGTACTTTCCAAGTTCCAGCAGTGTGGAAATTCATCCTTTGAGAGGAATGGGCCACACGAGAATTCGTGTTGAGGATCTTGAACAAATTGACGTAGTGCGGGTGCGCCACGTCGGCCCTTACCGTGAGATTGGTCCTTGCTTGGAACGCCTGTTCGGGTGGACCGCAAACGCTGGCATCCGAACAGGCAGCATTCTCACTCTTTCCTGCGATGATCCCGACACCGTAGCACAAGAAGATCTGCGCTTGGATACTTGCGTTGAGTTCTTCACAAATGCTGTGCCGCCACACAGAATTTCTCTCGACTTTGTGCAAGGGGGGCTATGCAATCCAATCCGTCGCGTGGTCCATACGAAGATTTTCGCGAAGCCTATTTTCGAATGTTCAGATTGCGACTTCCGGAAAATCGGGAGGAAATCGATGATCTGCCGTGCATGGAAGTCTATCGGAATCTGCCGCTTGAGGCGCCCCGGAACCAGCTCCTCACCGACCTGTGCTTGCGCTGCGGGAGCCGGCGGAAAACTAGCGATGCGCCTCAGAAATCGCGCCTTCTTCCTTGGGTATACCGATTCAGATTTGGTCCGGGCCCACCGCGAAATTGAACGGAGTTCGTACTTTATTTTGGTAGCGTCTCGACTCCGACACGATGGGCGGCTTGGACAAGCGCCACATCTTGCGTTGCTAGCTGCACTCCACGCCGCATCGCCAGTTCAAGATACGCCGCCTCGTAGGTAGTCAATCCTTCTGTTCTTGCGAGCGTCAAGATCTCTCGGAACGCGCGATCTCCCGTTTCAGAGTCAACATGGATTGTTAGCTGGTTCAAGAGATCCAAGTAGGCGGCAATCTGCGCCACGGCGATACGTTTCCGTCGTTCTGCTTGCACCAACACGTTGCCAATTTGCAAGCGCCAGTGATCAGGAACGATGGCGCTTTCATCCTTCAGTCGGTCCAAAATTGCCTCGAGTTTCAGGGGTCGCCTCGTGATCAAACAACCAGGCAACGGTAACTGAACAGTCGAGAACAAACGTGCTCATCGCCTCTGGCAATCACGCAGTTCTTTCCAGTCGAGGCCACTTAACTTCAGGTCTGCGCGAAGAACGCGCAACTTCTCAATGGCGCTCTCGGTCCTGTCCCGTTTCACTTGAGCAGCGGAAACGAGGCGGGCGACGGGGAGACCGTGTCGGGTGATGAGCACTTCTTCACCCCGACTGACCTTGTCAAGCAAGGAAGACAGATTCGTTTTTGCGTCAAACGCCCCAACCTCAATCATGTCTCCAATTTCAATGCAACTAGTTTATACAACTAGTTTATCGCAACCTTCTTTATCTTGTAACATTGCAATGTGACGGAAAGCAGAGGAAGTCACAATAGGCATTTGAAGACATGGTTGTCCTACTCTCCAGGCATTCCGATGCGAATTGGGTTGGAATCTTGGTTCCTCCTCCCATAGGGAAATTCCAAGAGCGATGTAGCTCGCTGTCTGAGATCGATTTGCATGGCCCGTTGCAAGACGCCAATAGGAGTCAGCGCGGCGGAAGCCGCCAGGGAACATCCTTGCAGTTTGCTTTTGATCGCACGATCCCGGAGGTCGATTGCCGCTGGAGCGGGCTTCATCAATGCTTCGTGTCCATGTGAGAAACGATGCGGGGCCGATCGGGGAATTGATGCAGCCTTCTCCGGTGCCAGAGGGAGACGTGGAATTGCTCTGGCGGGGAACTTGCACGCAACGTTGTCATTTGCGGACAGTGTCATTGCAGTGCTTGCTGCAGGCGAGCGTGTCGAAGCGCAGTCCTATGCCAAGGTCAGCGGGCGGACACCTCGTCGATCAGCGTGTCAATTCGGTCGGAACGATCGAAAGAAGCATCCGCGACAAATTTGAGCCGGGGAGCAAATTTGAACGCTGCGGCGCGCTGCATGGCCCCGCGGTTCCTCTCGAGCGCCTTCCTGGCGACTTCGATATCTCCGCCGCCAAGCGGCAGGAAAAACACTTTCGCTTCCCGGAGGTCCGCGCTAACCCTCACCTCGGTAATCGTGATCGAAAGCGCGTCCAGTTCGCGGTCGCTGAACTCCGAGCCTACAAGCATTTCGCCGATTGTTCGGCGAATGTATTCGCCAGCGCGCTTCTGCCGGCGAGTTGTTCCACCTTCGCGCGACTGCCTTGCGATCATCGTAGTTCTCCAGCGGGCTTCCGCTTGGGCTCCGTCCTCGTTTATCCTGTACCGTATTCCCGTATGCGCGCAACTGCCTTTCCGGCGTCTTGCGGTGGGAGCGTGTGAACGGCGGGATGGGTGGCGCGTGGATCGAATGGTTTCCCGCCCGCGAACGTTCCGCCCGGCCCGCTTCGATTCGGCCACCAGCGATCTGAGGGCTTGCAAGAAACGCGGCAGTCGCATTTCGCTGTTCGGGACTCTCCCACGCAAACGAGCGGCGGCGTTTTCTGCCGGATCGTCGATTCGCGCAATCTCTGACTTGGCCGCAAGCCAGGCTCGATGCTATGTGGGAACCCAACAATGCGGCCGCGGAGGCGGGTCAAAGCGAACGCGCGATTTCCTCTGTTTCAAAAATCTCGATCGCGTCTCCCTCGCGAATGTCGTTGTGGTTCTGCAACGACATGCCGCATTCCATGCCCGCGTTCACGGAAGGAACATCGTCCTTGTGGTGCTTCAGCGAGGCTAGGTTGCCGCTGTAGAGCACGGCGGAACCGCGGAGCAGCCGGACACTTGCGCCTTTACGCACAATGCCTCTTGTAACACGGCAACCCGCCACCGAGCCGATGCGGTTGACCGAAAACACCTTGAGAACCTCCGCATTCCCAAGCGTTTTCTCGCGAATCTCCGGCGCGAGCAAGTTGGAGGCCAGGCCGGTGACCTGGTCGAGCAGTTCGTAAATCACCGAGTGATAAGAAACTACGGTCTGGTACTGCCGGGCCGTTTCCCTGGCCTGGGCGTCCGGACGCACGTTGAAGCCCAGCACATGTGCGTCGGATGCGGCGGCAAGGGTGATGTCCGAAATGTTAATTGCCCCCACTCCCGAGCTCAGCACCACGACTTCCACGTCTTCGTTGCCGATTTTCGCCAACGCCTGGAGAATCGCTTCGGCAGAGCCCCGCACGTCCGCCTTCAGCACTAACGGCAACTGCCGGGTGGGGCCGGATTCGCGCTGTGCTTTTGCACGGCTCAGCATGGTTTCCAACGTGCCTCGGATTGCAGGGAAAAGCTCGGTCAATTTTCCCGCGTCGGCCCTGTATTTGGCAATTTCCCTGGCCCGCGCCTCCGAATCCACTACAACCAGCTGATCGCCGGCTTCCGGCGTTCCGTCCAGCCCGTCGATTTCGACGGGAACGGAAGGACCGGCGCTCGCGACAGATTCAAGCCGGTCGTTGCGAATCGAACGCGCCCGGCCCCAGTGCGATCCGACCACGAAAATATCGCCGCGATTCAATGTTCCCCGTTTCACCAGTACGGTCGCAACCGCGCCACGCCCGCGATCGAGCCGGGCTTCAACCACAATTCCTTCCGCCGTACGGTCCGCATTTGCCTTCAGGTCGAGCAACCCGGCTTGCAGCAGGATCGCTTCAAGCAGCGCGGGAATGCCGTCGCCAAGCTTTGCGGAAACTTCGACATCCAGGGTTTCCCCGCCGCGAGCTTCTACAACTAGTCCCTTGCGAAGCAGATGGTCCCGTACGCGATCCGGATCGGCCCTTTCCAGGTCGGTCTTGTTGATGGCGACGACAATAGGAACGTCCGCAGCCCGAGCGTGATCGATCGCTTCCTCGGTTTGCGGCATGAGCCCGTCGTCCGCGGCAACCACCAGCACCACGAGATCGGTGATTTTTGCACCGCGCGCCCGCATGGCGCTGAACGCTGCGTGACCGGGAGTATCGAGGAACGTGATCGTACCATCCGGCGTTTCCACCGAGTATGCGCCGATGTGTTGCGTAATGGATCCGGCTTCGCTCTGGGTGACCTTGGTGTCGCGGATTGCGTCGAGGAGGGAAGTCTTGCCGTGATCCACGTGGCCCATGACCGTGACTACCGGCGCCCGCGGCCGCAGGGACTCTGCAATATCTTCTTTCCCGGCCAAGCCCAGTTCGACGTCCGATGCAGACACCCGGGACGGACGGTGGCCAAATTCCCGGACCAAGACCTCTGCGGTGTCACCATCCAGAACCTCGTTGATGGTGGACATCTGACCCAGCGACATCAGCTTCTTGATGACTTCGCCTCCCGGTTCGGCCATTCGATTTGCGAGTTCCTGAACGGTGATCACATCGGGGATCTGGACATCGCGGAAGACCTTGGAGCGTTCCGTCTCGGCGCCGCTGGCCCGCTGGCGAAGGCGCCGCTCCCGTTCGTTGCGGCGGCGCAGGGCGGCCAGCGATCGTTGCCGGCCCTCCTGGTCTTCCTGGGATAGCGCTTCCGTTACGGTGAGACGGCGATCGCGCCGGCGAATTTCTCTTTCACGCGTTGCGGAGCGCCGGAGCTCTGAGCGCCCCTTCCGAGGCCGCTTGCCCGTTGATTCCTCCTCGGCCGCCTCTGTCTCTTCAGTGACCGGCTTCTTGCTCGGCGGCACTTCAGCGACGGGTGCCGGTTCGGTAGTCGCAAGCGGTTCGGCCGCTTCCGCCTGGCGCTTCAGGTCCTTTTCACGTTCCCTCTCCCGTTCCCGTTCGCGCTCGCTCTCTCGTTCGCGTTCTTCCTCCGCGCGGCGCGTTTCCTCCTGTTCGGCAATTGTCTGCATGTGGCGTTCATCTGCTTCCTGTCGCCGGGCGTCTTCCAGTTCCGTCTGCTTCTTCGCGGTCTGGAGCTTCCGCAGGCGGTCCTCAAGTCCCTGGGCATCCACCGGTCGGTCGGCAGCCGTTCCTTCGGCGGACTTCCGTTCCTGGGTTTGCGCCGATGACCGTTCCTCTGCCTGAGTTTCTTTCGCCTCGCTAGCGCCGTGCCATCGCCGGAATTTCGTGCTAATTTTGATTCGCGGCGAGCCTGCAGCAAAGCGCGGCTTGCTTCCGAGTCCTGCTCGCGCGGGCTTGCTAGCGACCGATGTTTCCGTTTCTTTGTCCATTGAAACGCTTTCTTTCCCAAGTAGTTGCTACAATACCATGTTTGCGCGCCCATGGCAGTCGCCAACACCTTTCCGTGCGTGAACGGTGCTGATTGATCGGAAACCCTCCAGGCGGCTCGCCTCTCGCAGGATCATCCGGGCCAGTCTTCCCGGCTCCACGGCTCCGTGAATCAGGCGCTCGCGGCCAAATGCTGCGCCAAGCTCCGTCGAATCGAGGCAATCCAATACGGGGGCTTCCGGCTGAAGTGAGCGGAGCTTGCGGCGTCCTTCCTCAGCGCCGTCGAACGCCGACAATAGCACACCGACGGCCCCCCGAAGGAGCCGGGCGCGGGTTCGTTCAAATCCGACGACAATGTTGCCTGAGCGGTTCGTCAAACTCAAGACCTCCCTGAGACGTCGTGCCAAGGCTCGTTCGACATGACACTCCAAGTCCTTTTCCGGTCGGGCGTCCGTCCTTCTCGTGTGACGGGCAAAGACGTTCTTGCGAACTCCTTCGCGTACGAGATCGCGTTGCGACCCGATCCAGACACCGCGCCCAGGCAGCCTCTCGGCCAGGTCCGGCACGACTCCACCGTCGGGAGTCACAACAAATCGGACCATACCATCCCGACTGTCGCGGTCTCCGGTGACGGCGCAGCGGCGTTCCGGTTCCATACGGCGTTTGCGAACTCGCCCTCGGGACACTCTTCTGATTCCCTCTATGAAGTCGCGGCGATCTTTACGCCGGATTCCTCCGCCACCTGCGCGGAATCCGGCTCGTCCGGAGGCCCCGCCGCTTCCTCACTCGTACCAAACACTTGCTCTACCGTGAAATCCCCAAGTTGAATGCGCGCATGCATGATTATCGTGCCCGCGTCGTCCTCGTCGATTGCAAAACGGGAAAGGATGCCGACCCGTCGTCGAATGCGCCCGCCAACCCGGATTTCCTCGCCGCAGAGCTCGTCGGTATTGAGGTCGGCAAATTGTCGCAAGGTTCGGATTCTGGACTCGGCTTTCGAGCGGTCCTCATGGTTGGCAACCGCTTCAATGGCCTCGATCGGAAGTCCCGCTTCGGTCAAGTACTCGATCAATGCGTCCTCCATGCCGAGATCGCGCAGCGTGCCGATCCTTGCATCCATCTCTTGGGCCAGACTCTGCCGCGCCCGGTCCTGTATCGCGGCAAGCTGGGAAGGCGAGATGCCTTCATTCATGTTCAATTCCTCGAGGTCGATCTCTGCAATGTCGAGCAAGGAGTGCAATCCGGCGGCACTGAGGATCATCGCGTCATGCTCATCGATACCGAGACGCTCGACGAATTCCGCGATACGCTTTGCTCGCTCCGTGGTTTCGCGTTCCGAATACATTTCCTCCGTGAGGATATCGATATGCCAGTCTGTCAGTTTGGATGCGAGGCGAACGTTTTGGCCGCGCCGGCCGATCGCCTTGCTCTGGTTGTCGTCCTCGTCCGGAACGATTACTTCGGCGCGCTGGGCCTCTCGACTTAGAATGACATCGACAACGCGGGCGGGCTGCAGGGATGCGGTGATGAATACCTCCGGATCCGACGACCAGGGAATCACGTCAATCCTCTCGCCGTGAAGTTCGTTCACTATGGTCTGCACACGGGATCCGCGCATGCCAACGCATGCGCCCACGGGATCGATGGAGGAGTTGTTGGAGATCACGGCGATCTTGGCGCGGGAACCCGGGTCGCGCGCGATGGCGCGGATTTCGATCACCCCGTCGTAGACTTCAGGCACTTCCTGGGCGAAGAGCCGCAGCATGTATTCGGGTGACGAGCGGGAAAGCAAGATTTGCGGACCAGGATTCTCGTTCTGAACTTCGATGATGAGGGCGCGGATGCGGTCGCCAATTCGAAAATTTTCTCGCGGGATTGCCTGGTCGCGGCGCATGGTTGCCTCGCCACGCTGAATATCGACGATCACGTTTCCGCGTTCAACGAGCTTTACCGTGCCCGTGATGATGTCGCCGACCCGGTCCTTGAACTCCTCGTATTGCCCCTTTCGTTCCGCTTCGCGGACTTTCTGGTGCATAACCTGTTTGCCGGCCTGGGAGCCTGACCGTTCCAGTTCGCTCAGTGGCAGTTCCTCGATACGGTAGTCGCCGAGCGATGCATTTGGATCCCGCAGTCGCGCCTCGGATAGCGTCATCTGCGTCGCCGGTTCCTCAATCTCTTCCACGATTTCCCGGTAGCGGTACACGCGAATCTCGCCAGAGTCGGCGTCGATATGCGCTCGAATGTCTTGTTGCGCCCCGTACCGTGACCGCATCGCTTTCGCGATGGTTTCCTCGATCGCTGCGAATACCGTGGCGCGGTCAACGGACTTTTCCCGAGCCACCGAGTCCGCGATTTGAAGCAGTTCCAAGCGGTTGGCGCTGATGATGTCTCTCGGGGGGACGCTTACCGCCATTTCAGTTCTCCTCTTGAGCTTTTGCGTGCGACAGAGCGGCCTCGTAAAGGGATGCGTCCGGGGTCACGCGGGCAGCCGCCAGCATGGAGAACGGCAGCGCGACTTCCCCGATATCAGGGACGCTGAGCGCGACTTGCCGGTCGTCCGGCTCTCCCCGGAGGCCAAGCAGTCTTCCCCGGAAGCGTTTTTGCCCCTCGAACGGTTCGCCAAGTTCAATCTTAACCCGGCTCCCCGTATAGGTCTCGAAATCCCGGACGCGCGTGAGAGGGCGATCGATCCCGGGAGAGGATATTTCGAGCACATACTTAATTCCCACCGGGTCGGCTTCCTCTAGCAGAGGGGACAAGACGCGGGAAAGATCCACGCAGTCTTGCATGTCGATTTGGCCTTCTCTGCGTTCCGCCATGATCTGGAGCTTCGGAGCGCTGGACTCCCATACTCGCACGCGAACCAGGTCGAAACCGAGATTCGCGATTGCCGGTTCAACGATCTCGGCGACGCGTCGGTCCGCCGGTGATTTAGCAACCAAGTCCACGGCGCTTTGGTCTCCTGGCTATCAAAATTGAAAAACGGGCCTCGCGGCCCGCCGGTAACCCGTCGCCGGTCGATGCGACCGGCGCCGCATGTCACATCCATTGTACGTGCCTGCAACTCGGCCCGCAACCGAACCGGCATGCAGGGGTGCACGACAAAAATATGATGCTTGATTTTGTGATTGGTTTTGGGCATGATATCTGGCCGTTATATGCGCGGCCAGATAGGGAGAGATCGCATGCCTGCATCCCAAGACGTCGACGTCCTCTTGAAACAGCGCGCCGCGCTTTGCCGGGCGCTTGCGTCGATCGGTGATTTCCGGCCTGGAACGCTTCGGCCCCGCTACCGCAAGTGCGGCAAGCCCAACTGCCGTTGCGCGCGAGAGGGGGATCCGGGGCACGGGCCCAAATGGGTGCTGACCCGCCCGGCGGGCGGCAAGACCCGGAGTTGGAGCATTCCCGACGAAGCGGTTGCGGAGACGCAGGCGCAGATTGCCGTGTGCCGGCGATTTCGGGAGCTCGCCCGGAATTTGATCGAGGTGAGTGAGCGATTGTGCCAGCAACGTCTGGTGGAGGGGCAGAAGCCGGCTCTGCCGGAAAAAAGGGGGTACTCGAGGCCACGGTCTCGGCGGAGGTTGCGTCCGAAGCCGAGCGGCTGATTGGCGGCGGCGTTCTTGCCGGCCTCGACTTTGAGGTGGCGGAGACCGAGGCCCGGCGGGCGGCGCTGCGGATCATGGGACAAGCCATGGCCCGGCGCCTCAACCGCGATCACTCGGATCATGCGGGCGCCTGGCAGTCTTGCGCCTGCGGAGGGAAGGCCCGTTACGCGGGCCGCAGGCCGAAGACGTTTGTTACGGCGCTCGGCGCGATGACGCTGGAGCGCGCCTGGTATCACTGCGCACGCTGCCATGCCGGGTTCAGTCCGCGGGACCGCGCACTCGGCTTGCAAGGTGGCTCCCTGTCGCCGGCGGCGTTGCGCATGACCGGCGCGGCGGCGGCGAGGGTCAGCTTCGCCGAGAGCAGCGAATTGTTGCGTGAACTGGCCGGGCTCGGCATCCATCCCAAGCGGGTCGAGCGCCAGGCCGAGGGGCTCGGGCAGGAAATCGCGGAGGACGAACGCCACGTCATCGAGCCGGAGCCCTCTGCGGCGCAGACCCTCTATCTCGGTCTCGACGGCACCGGCGCGCCGGTCCGCAAGGACGCCGCCCGGGGCCGCAGGGGCAAGCAGCCCGACGGCTCCGCCAAGACGCGCGAGGCCAAGATCGCGGCCGTCTGGTCCGCCGAAACCCCCGACAAGGACGGCAGCCCGATCCGCGACCCGCACTCCGCCAGCTACAACGCCGCCATCGAGACCGCCGCCAGCCGCGACACCGACCCCATTCCCGCGCCGTTCACCCGGCGCGTCCTGCGCGAATCCGAGCGCCGTCGCTTCGACCAAGCACCGCAAAGCGTCATCCTCGGCGACGGAGCCGCCTGGATCTGGCGGCTTGCCGATGAGCACTTCCCGGAAGCCATCCAGGTCGTCGACATCTTTCATGCCAAGGGCCATTTGTTCGATGCCGCCAAGGCAGTCTACGGAGCCGGCAGCGACCTCGCCAGGCAATGGGGAAAGCAACGGCGCGACGAACTCGATCAAGGCCGTATCAGCGATATCCTTGCCGCCCTTCGCGACCATGCCGGAACCTGCGAGGAGGCCAAAAAGTGCATCGACTACATCGCCAACAACCGGAGCAGGATGCAATATCCCAAGTTCCGCGCCATGGGTCTTTGTGTCGCAACCGGTGTCGTCGAAGGCGGCTGCAAAAACGTCGTCGGAAGCCGACTCAAACGTGGCGGAATGCACTGGACCGTCAACGGCGCCAACGCCATCATCGCGCTGCGCTGCGCCACTCTGAGCAACCGCTTCGACGACTTCTGGGAGCGACGCGCAATCGGAGAATGACCGAAATCTCACAAATTTGTCGTGCACCCGGCATGCAGTATGTCGCAGGTCAGAAACAGGGATGCGATCAATCAATGCTCGTATCGCTGAAGGAGATTGCGAGGATTTCAGGAGAATCCGCTAAGAAGCCTTGGTTTGTATGCATGGTATGTGCTTCGTATTTCCGGCTGTGGATCTGCATCATACATCATGATCTTCAGCATTTGTTGGAGGAAATTTGGCTTCTGAAATCCCTTTCGCTCTGTCCACCACCCAAGTCCCCGAAATAGGCCAGTGCCAGTAATTGGCTGCGTTGGCGAACAATCCGCACGATCGCCGGGCATCTCCGGCCGTGGCAACCCCGGCGAAGCGAGTGACATGATTTTCATTATTGATCGAGCATAAGCCTGGCGCGAGTAGGCCTCGGTCCCGTCCGCCATCAGGATTGCTCGCGTTGCCTTCGAAAGCGTGCACCGGTGTGCGACGGAACTCTTAGCATGGTTGGCGGCCTGAAGTTTCCACGACATGCCGGTGGATTTCCGCCAAATTATGTTTTGCCAAACGGAATAATCGGATCGTTATGACGACAGGTAGGCGTCTGGCTCATCGGCGCGGAGGTTCTAAGTCAGAGAACTCACCTGCCTCTGCGCCCCGCAAAGCCTGTTCCGGGTCGGCCTTACGGACGGAAACGGCCGCACGCACTCCATCCCGGTCCAACATAAGCCGGAATTTTGCCCGCTCCACTTCACTCAAATTGGCGCAGGTTTCTGTCCTGATGTGGCTCTGAACATAGGCCACCATCTGTTTGGTGAATGTCGTAGGACGTGGGTCTCTCTTCAGTAGCCATATGTTCGACAATGCCAGACACAGATAGGACAAGCAGGAATCAAGGCTTGCATGCCGGTTGACGGCAGGGAAACGGATTGGTTCGTACGATTCCGGCGATCGAAAAGGAAATTCAGGCAGCGTGCATGAGCCGGTGTGTAGTGGTCAAATCAGCCCACAAACTGTCTCAGGCGCTTGACGAGAGCGCCACGATTCTTCAGTTCACATTCCCAGATCACCAGCACATCCCAGCCCATGTTACGAAGATGGGCTTGGTGAATTTCGTCGCGTTGCTGATTGCGCTGCAGCTTTGGGATCCAATAGTCGCGGTTTGACTTCGGAAACCGCGCTCCCCGTGGACAGTGATGTTGGTGCCAGAAACACCCATGGACGAAGATCACCTTACGCCGCGCTGCGAATACGAGGTCGGGCTTGCCAGGAAGATCCTTGCGATGCAGACGGTAGCGGTAGCCCATTCTGTGCGCCAAGCTTCGCACGATCATTTCTGGCCGCGTATCCCGGCACTTGACCGCGCGCATTATTCGACTGCGATCATCGGGGCGTTGCGTCACGATTTTACTTTGATCTTCAAGCTTGGATCAGTCTCCACACTGTCGATGATTTCGTTGTACCGTTTCGCCAATATTACAACCATCGCGCGCCGATGTTCCGTTGCGAACTTTCCCCATTCATACAGGTTTAGCGCCACGAACTGCTCAATATCAAAAATGTCAATCCGATGAGCCAATTCCTTGTTCCGAGCCAGGCCTTCGGCGACCGCAATCCCTTCCCTTGTAGTGATTAAAATCGGCCTGTAGCCGCTGTCTAGATTATCGTGACATCGTTCAATGACCGCTTCACCGGCGGCCATGGTAACATGGATCACTACATCGCCAACAGTGAAGTCGCCGGGGCGGTTGCTCGGTGCGTCCGCCGTTGAATAGCTGTTGTGCTCTATTCTATCTATCCCAAGTTCATGGGACAGCTTCGCGCCGACCAAGTGTTGCAGCATCGCCCCGGCATAGTTCATGCCTGGTGCGTCCTCCTGTCGTTTGACTGCTTGCTTGAGGATGTTTCGAACTACGTCGCTGAGGCCGCGTGATGCATCCAATTTGATTGTGAACGGTTTGGCTGCAAAGAAGGCGCGAACACCATCGATCCAGTATTTCTCTATCGCATCGATATCGGCCAGCCCGTTTTCATGAAGTTCATTCAGGAGGGCTACGTAGTCCCGCATATTTTTCAGGCTGCCTCGGCTGGTGCGCCCGCCCTCCTGCGCCAACACCCGTTCTATTCCGTGTCTTTTCAACACGGCTTGAACTGCAGCTTTCCCGAGCCCAAGAACCTGACCACCGCCTTGGGTAACCAGCGTTTCCGAATCAAGAGGGACCCCTCTCTTACGCGCGTGCTCTGTAACTACGAGCGCCACGCACAGCGGCCCCTTACCTTTGAACTTGTGCTCGGAAGCAAACTCCCTCAGGATTTCATTGAGATCAGTCGGCATGAACTCTGGACACCGATGCTTGCTCACGCTTGGGAGCAGACAAAATCGGCTCCAAGATACCTTCTGCGATATGCCGTATCACGGGAACTACGACACCGTCGCCAGCCAAGTGATAAGCTTCGTTGTAGTTTTCCGGCAATGCATATTCGTCAGGTAGCCCCATCAACCTTGCGGCTTCACGTGGAGAGAGCAGGCGCGATCGCAGTTTGTTTCCCTCGACAATCATGATTGTCTGGCGGCTTGAGCCACCCACGGGAGTACGTAAACATCCGGCAATATTGTCGAAGCGAATTTCCGCCCTCTGCTTCTTGATGCCACTCTCATCCGGGCGCGTGCGCTTGTAAATCGCGCCAACGACTCGCCGCCCCGTTTTCTTGGCCTTCGTGACCTTCGCCAAGTTCACCGGGCTCATCATGTGAAGTAGTTTCCGGGTTTCGGCCGCAGTGTGCCACCGTACTCCCTTCGGTTGATCCTCGATCAGGGTCGTTAGTACCGTATTTCGTTTCGGCGGCGGGGCGAGGCTCCACCAGAGCCAATTGTTTTGCTCCCAGCCTGACAGCTTGCCGTGCGCTGCTATCAGCGCCCGAGTGCGCCAATTTTCGGTCGGCGTTACGGATACCATACTTTCGGGAATAGGGTGGTTCTTATCTACGGCGATTATGAATAGCCGGGGTCGTGACTGCGGCACAAAATGAACTGCATCAATTACAAGAGCTCCGAATCGATAGCCCCCTCTTGTGATCGCGGCACTGAGCGCGGCAAAATCCTTTCCGCCGTGTGACGTCAAAGCACCGCACACATTTTCCAGAGCGATTAACTTTGGCGCTCGACCTTCTTCCATTAGTGCTTCCATTAGCCTCCAGAATGGCCAGAACGTGCTGGATCGCTTGCCCTGCAGACCGGCGCCACTGCCTGCGAGCGAGAGATCTTGGCAAGGGAAAGACGCCCACGCCAAGTCTGCAGTTCCCGGCAAGTCGGCTGTTCTCAACTGCGCCACATCCGCAACACGCAACTTTGAACAGCCCCAGTTTCGGAAATAACAAGCGCCTTTCTTCGGGTCCATGTCGTTTGCGAACAAGCATGACCACCCATCACCGAGACCGGCGCGGACCATTCCTCCTCCCGCAAAAAACTCATAGAAGCTGCGCATATCCTGTTCTCGCTACCTTTTGTTCCGTGGCGCCGTTACCTTTTTTCCGTTCTTGAGATCGTCGCAAGAATCATCGCTGCTTGATCCATCGCCATGAGGGCGAAAAAGGATTCTCAAATGATGCCTTATCCTTGACACTCTTGCCATATGAGGCGTTGAAGGACTACACGTTTGGATTGCTGTCAGGAAGCGGGAAATTGTGGCTGTGGCGAGAATGACTCACTGGCGCCGTAGGAATTCCTCTGGCAAGCTGCAACTCCCTCGAACTACAGCAAGGCGCGCCTGCTTTCGATTCCACTCTGGAGAGTATTGCCCCCGGTGTCGCCCAGGGGGTGTTTCCTCATGCAGGAAAGCGCAGCGATCATGGCAATATAGGTTTACGGCAAAAATGCTTGTGGCTCACAGGAGAGCGAAAATCTAAATCAACAGTTTCGTCGGCCTCCGTGTGGTGTATGGCTTACTTGAGAACCGCAATCGATGCACGAACGAATGCCCACTGCCTCGCTCCGTCTGGGGTGAGACTAGCGCCTGAACTACTTCGCCAGTCTTGGCGTCTGGGACGGTTAATCACTGACCAGAACCACAATGTTTCAAGGACTTGGTTGGGTGAGTGTCGGGACGTACAGCTAACTTTACTCCCAGTCAATTCAAAACCCACCCGGGATTCTTGTTACTCGGAAATACCGGGTAATGAACCGTCTGAATGACCGCGTCTTCGACAATAATCATCAACCTCTTCAGTAATGTCATTCCTCCGACCAAAAGAGCGGGTAGGCGCATCGCCCTGTTAGCCGCAATTCTGAATCGTTCAGAACCGGAAATGGCAACTGAAGTATGCCAACCATTTCTCTTTGATATTCCGTCGTTTGCGTGCTCAATCCAAAAACTTTCGCCCCAAGCGCTCTCAACTCGTCATGATGACCCCTGCAGGAGCAACTTTGCGACGTGCATACCGCATCCTCGTGTGCCCGGATTCGCCTGCCAACCGGCGCGCAAAGGCACGTCTGTCCTCGCAGTCATGGGATAGCAGCACAATACGATTCT
The DNA here is from genome assembly GCA_965219495.1 of Rhodobacterales bacterium. GTDB lineage: Bacteria > Pseudomonadota > Alphaproteobacteria > Rhodobacterales > CAZPXZ01 > CAZPXZ01. The sequence goes on along the minus strand of OZ244777.1, from coordinate 2,097,015 downwards.
ACCGGCGATCGACATCGGGTCGATCGAAGAACCATTTGTGGATGGCAGAGCGAAATTCGGAAAAATTGCACCCATCAGGTGGTTGGCTACTCCATCCGCTTCAGGAACTGGCAAGTTTCTTGGCAATGAATTCAAAGCGTGCATGCGTTGCAACCCGTCGTGTCCTACGGCGTAGACGAACCGTCCTGAATCATGGTGTGCACAATTCTGATGGTTGCGCCTTGCGTCCTCAGCTATTTTCTCGGAGCGATATTCCCCGTTCAAAGACCGAAGCGATTTTCGGTGGTGGCGCAGGAGTATGCCGACCTGCGGTCGGCGGGATCGTCCAGCAACGGCAACCCGGCTTGGGGGGTGCGAAAGAGAGGCGTTCGCTATTTCTCAAGAATCTGACTCAGGAAGAGTTTCGTGCGGTCGGACTGCGGGTTGTTGAAAAACTCGGACGGGGTGTTTTGCTCAACGATCTGGCCCTGGTCCATGAAGATCACTCGGTCCGCCACCTGGGAGGCAAATCCCATTTCGTGGGTTACCACCAGCATGGTCATGCCGGACTCGGCCAAGTCGACCATGACGTCCAGCACTTCCTTGATCATCTCGGGATCGAGGGCCGAAGTCGGTTCATCGAACAACATGATATTCGGTTGCATGCAGAGGCTGCGGGCGATGGCCACGCGCTGCTGCTGTCCGCCGGAGAGCTGACCTGGATACTTGTCCGCCTGTTCCGGGATCTTGACGCGTTCGAGATACTGGTGAGCCAATGATTCCGCCTGATCGCGGGGCGTCTTGCGCACCCAAATTGGCGCGATACAGAGGTTTTCCAGAACGGTCAGGTGCGGAAACAGGTTGAATTGCTGGAACACCATTCCAACCTCGCGTCGGATGGTGTCGATGTTCTTGAGATCGTGGGTAAGTTTCGTTCCATCCACCTCGATGCTGCCCTCCTGATGGTCTTCCAGGCGGTTGATGCAGCGAATCAGGGTCGACTTCCCGGAACCGGAAGGCCCGCAAATGACGATTTTTTCCTGGCGACCTACAGTCAGATTGATGTCCCGAAGCACGTGAAACGATCCGAACCACTTGTTCAGCGAAGCAATCTGAATGATCGGCTGGGATTCGTCGGCAACGAGGGCCGCGGTTACGTCGGTCATGGTCATAGCCTTTCGTCGGTATCGAGGCGTTTTTCGAGGTGGATCGAGTAGCGGGACATCGAGAAGCACGCGATGAAAAAGAAGAATGCGATGAGAACATAGGCTTCCGTCGCCAGTCCCAGCCAGTCCGGGTTCGACACCATCGCGTTGCCGATGCCGAGAATGTCGAACAGCCCGATTACGATCACCAGGGTAGTATCCTTGAAGAGGCCGATAAACGTATTGACGATGCCGGGGATCGAGATTTTCAGCGCCTGCGGAAGGATGATCATGCTCATGGACGGCCAGTAGCGGAAACCGAGCGCCTGCGCGGCCTCGTATTGGCCCCGGGGAATTGCCTGCAGTCCGCCGCGGATAACTTCGGCCATATAGGCCGAGGCAAAAGCGGTCACCATAATGATGACGCGGATCAGGGAATCGAAGGTCACTTCCGGCGGCAGGAAAATTGGCAGGATGATGTTGGAAACGAAAAGTAGTGTGATGAGCGGAACGCCCCGAACCACCTCGATAAAGCCGATGCAGAACATGCGGATGATCGGCAGGCGAGAGCGCCGGCCCAGCGCGAGCACGATGCCGATCGGAAGCGACAGTACGATCCCCGCAAGGCCGACGGTCAGGTTTAGCATGAAGCCGCCGAACCTCTGGGTCGGTACGCCCTCGAGGCCCAGGCCGCCGACCAGCAGGATTGCCGCGATGACCGGATAGGCGAGGGAAAAGAATCGGAGATAGCGGGCGAAGGGCACGCCTTCGAACAGCAGAGGCGCCAGCGCCGGAATCAAGAGAACAACGGCAATGTCGACCCGCCATGTCTGGTCGGGCGTATAAAAGCCATAGAGGAATTGGTTGATACGTTGGTCGAACCAGGCCCAGCAGGCGCCGGCGCTCGTGCAAGCGAAGCGGTCGTCGCCCGCAAAGTCGGCGTCGATGAAAGCCCAATTCACAATCGCCGGAATGATGATCCAGAGGAGGTATGCGGCGATGATCGTCAATGCGGTGTTCGGCCAGCTCGAGAACAGGTTGTTCCGCAGCCAACCAAGGATGCCGACGGTGGCCACCGGCGCTGCACGCTCGGGAAGCAGATCTGCTTGGCTGCGATAAAAGGACTTTGCCGTCATCGTTCTATCAGGGCAATGCGCTTATTGTACCAGTTCATGAATGTCGAGGTGAGCAGGCTGAGGCTCAAATAGATCACCATCCAGATGCCGACGACCTCAAGCGCTTGGCCGGATTGATTGAGAATAGTGCCGCCAATCGAAACCAGGTCCTGGTAGCCGATCGCAATGGCGAGCGAAGAGTTCTTGGTCAGGTTCAGATACTGGCTGGTAAGCGGCGGGATGATCACGCGGAGCGCCTGTGGAATGATGACCAGTCGCATGGTCTGGCGCGGACGCAGGCCCAGGGAGCCTGCCGCTTCGGTCTGCCCCTTGCTGACCGAAAGGATTCCGGCCCGGACAATTTCGGAGATGAACGCTCCGGTGTAGGTGGAGAGCGCAAACCACAGGGCGACCAGTTCTGGCGTAATGTTGAAGCCGCCGCGGAAGTTGAAGCGTGTCAGTTCCGGCACATCCCAGGAGACAGGCGTGCCCGCTATCCAGTAAACCGCTGACGGAAGTCCCACGATGAGGGCCAACCCGCACAAGGCGACGGGGAATCGTTCACCGGAAATGTTCTGTCGGCTTTGGGCCCATCGGCCAATGATGACGGTCGCAACGATTCCGGTGATGAACGCCACGGTGACCCATTGGAACCCTGTTTCCAATATAGGTGAAGGCAATCTCACGCCGCGGTTGTTGAGAAAGACGGTCTCACCGACGGAAACGCTCTCCCTTACCTTGGGAAGGCCGCTCAGCACCACCCACCAGAAAATGATCTGGAGAAGCACCGGCACATTGCGGGTGATCTCGACATAGACGCCAGTCATCCGACTCAACAGGAAGTTGGGGGAAAGTCGGATCACACCGGCAAAGAACCCGATCAGGGTCGCGGCCACGATTCCCATGGATGAAACAAGGATGGTGTTGAGAATGCCGACAACCAGGGCACGCCCGAACGTCGACGTGGAGCTGTATTCAATCAGCTTTTGATTGATATCGAAAAACGCCGGGTCGACGAGAAATCCAAATCCCGAAGCCAGGCCCGCGTTTTGCAAGTTGGCAATGGTGTTGGAAACGATAAACGCGACAAATATCGCCAGTCCCAATACAACGAGAATTTGAAAGATCAGGCCGCGCGACCGTTCGTCGGTCCAAAGCCCCCGCAAGCCAGGTTTCGCGCTTTCCGCGGCTACCCCGGAACGAGCCATATTTTTGCTCGCGCTATGGCGCTCTCAGCGTCAAAAAAAGTGGAGCCCGCCAAACCGTCAGGCGGGGCGGGCTCCTTGTCACTCTAAGGCTTAACGCATCGGCGGCGCGTAGAGAATGCCGCCGTCCGTGTAAAGCGCGTTCAGGCCGCGCGCGAGTCCGAGCGGCGTGTCGGCGCCAAGATAGCGGTCAAAAATCTCGGCGTAGTTGCCCTCCGCCTTGAGCACGTTCACCGCCCAATCCTGGCTCAGGCCCAGCATGCCGCCAAGCGATCCCTCGGTCCCGAGCATGCGATTGATTTCGGGGTTGTTGGTGCCTTCCATCATCGAGGCGAGATTCTCCGAAGTAACGCCATACTCCTCGGCATTGATCAGGACATTCAATGTCCAACGGGCGACGTCGGCCCATTGATCGTCGCCCTGGCGAACCAGCGGCCCCAAGGGCTCTTTCGAAATGATTTCGGGGAACACCATGTGCGCATCCGCATCCGCGAAAGTTGTCTTGGTGGCGGCGAGGCCGGACGCATCCGTTGTGTAGACGTCACAACGCTCGGCCACGTAGGCCTTGCGGGCTTCTTCATTCGTCTCGATCGGAACCGGCTCGTAGCTGATATTGTTGACCCGGAAGAAGTCTGCGAGGTTCAGTTCGGTGGTGGTTCCGGTCTGGATGCAGACCGACGCACCGTCAAGTTCCTTGGCGGATGAGATCCCGAGCGAATTGCGCCCGATGAATCCCTGTCCGTCATAGTAGCTGACGCCGATAAAAGTGAAGCCAAGATCAACGTCGCGCGAAAACGTCCAGGTCGTGTTCCGCGAGAGCACGTCGATCTCGCCAGTCTGGAGGGCGGGGAAGCGGTTCTTGCCCGTCAGATTGACGTATTCCACGTTGTCGGGGTCGCCGAAGACTGCGGCCGAAAGCGCCCGGCAGTAAGCGACATCGAAACCTGTCCACCTGCCTTCATCGTCAGTATACGCGAATCCAGGCAGACCCGTGTTAATTCCGCATTTCAGCACGCCGGCAGCCTGGATATCGTCAAGGGTGCCCGCCTGGCTGGCGCCGGTCGCGGCGATCGAAAAAATTCCAACAAAAGCGTAAAAAGCGATCTTACGCATCGCATGCCTCCTTTAGTTTCTTGAGCTTTGCGGCTCGGAAAAAGGGCGCAGCGGCCATCCAAAGTAGGGACCGCCCGAAAGGTCGAACGTAAAGTCGCAAAATCGGCCCCACCTGTCAACGCTTAAATATTGGGACTTATATACGAGAGTCACAATGGGCTCCCGACACTGTTCCACGCCGAGGCGGGGCAACCCCCATCCTTCGCCTTCCCCTTGCCGGCGCCACGGGAAGCGGTTTCCCGCCATTTCCCACCCGTGAACGGGCCAATACCCGCTGCAAGACGTATCACCGGAGCCGGCACTTTCAGCCTTGTTTCCAGTTCAACGGAGGATAGAGGCGCCGAAGCGCCACTTCAAGGATATTGTTACTTTAGTATATAATCCCCTAAATATTCGGTTTGACCGCTTGAAATCGGTTCTCGCAGATTTCCGAAACCCGAGAACGCGTAGAGAAATTCAATGTCCTACTGTCCATTGCGGGTTACAGATGCGCATGCGCGCGACCAAGCGAATTCGAACTTGTCGAAATTTCGCGACGTGGGCATGAGGCGGATTGCAACTGTGGGAGTGCCGCCGAGAAGAGCAGTTCGGTGATCTGAACTGGCCGGGAACCGGGGCTTCGTTCAGTGCTGCAAACGGGTTACGGACTTCCCGTCGGGGTTTCAATGTACCTCCAGATGATTCGCGGCACCCGGGAAGGCGCCGGCGCCATCAAGCCGGGTTCAACTCCCGAAAGAGGCGCCCATGCAATTCCTTCTCAGAAGTGCTTGAGCGCCTCTCGTCTCGCCAGACTGCTGATGAGGTCTTCCCGCGCCTCCACAAACCGGAGGATCTCAACCAGATCCATTCTCGCATGCTCCCGAAGCGCCCATCCCGTCGCTTTCTGCAGAAAGAACTCGCGGCTTTCCAGCGAAGGATCGATGCAGTCGGCCAGAAGCCGGAGGTCGGTATTCTCCTTGAAACGCAGTTGGCACAGGATGGCGGAACGGCGTTTCCACATGTCCTCGGATATCGCCCATTTCCGCATCTCGGGTTTCATTCGTGCCGGCAACCGGGCGAGCAATCCCCCCACCAGGTGCGCGGCAATCGGGTCCACGAAGTCCCACTAGGCGCCGCTGACGATCATTTCCTCGTAGACGGCGAGCGCATACATGACTTGGAAGTGGCGATATCGGCGGCTCCGCGCGATTTCGATTGCGGCATGCCGTTCTTCGCGGAACTCCGCCTCCCGCCACAGCCGGAGAATGCACTCCCTCCATTCCTCGAACTCGGCGAGCGGAGATTCCGAAGTGAATGGGCGGCACGTCTGCCGGAGCGGACCCGTCCGGATTCCAAGGAGCGGCATTTCCGATTTGAGATATGCCCGCATCTTGCGGGCATGGCCGCTGTCCGCCTGATCGCGCAACGACTGGTGGAGGCCGCCGATCAGCTGCGCATGCACGGGTTGCATTCCGCGCCAACTCCTTGTCCGGGATGCGTGTTCCCGGGAACGTTCAAATCCGGCCCGCGCGCGAATGGCACGCGACCGCTTCCGCGATTACGTCCGGAGGGGTACCGTGCGAGAAATGCGCGACGTAGTCTCCGTCTTCATCGGCGAGGTAGGTAATCGCGGAGTGGTTCATCAGGTAGTATTCGTCCTCCCCTTCCCCGCGGGCGTAATACACGCGCCAGGCCGCCGCCGCCGCCGCGATTTCCGCATCGCTTCCGGTCAGGGCAAGCATGCGCGGGTGAAACGGAACCACGAAGTCCGCGAGCGTTTCCGCGGTATCGCGGGCGGGATCTATGGTGACGAAGACCGGCGTGACGGCGATTCCCCGCTCATCGAGTTCATAACCTGCGTCGCTCATGTAGGAGACGTCGAGCGGGCAAATGTCCGGACAGAACGTGTATCCAAAATACACCAGCGCCGGTTCTCCGAGAGGGGCGTCCGGGTCCCGGCGTCGGCCGGTATGTTCGACCGGCGGCAGGACGCCCCCGATCGAGGCGTCTGCGGTAGCGGTTCCTCCGCAGGTTTCGGGATCGTCGAGGACCAGCAGCACGGCTGCGGAACCGAGAGCGCCGGCAAATGCGCAGCCGGCAAGGACGAGGACTACACGGCGGAAAGAATCGGGATTTCGGGGTCGATCAGCCAAGTTCCCGTACGTCGGCTAGCCGGCCGGTCACCGCAGCCGCGGCTGCCATCGCCGGGCTCATGAGATGCGTGCGGCCGCCGCGGCCCTGGCGGCCCTCGAAATTCCTGTTGGAGGTCGAAGCGCATCGTTCGCCCGGCAGGAGCCGGTCGGCATTCATCGCGAGGCACATGGAACAGCCCGGTTCGCGCCAGTCAAAACCGGCCTCGACCAGCACCGCGGCGATACCTTCCTCTTCGGCCTGGGCGCGCACGAGGCCGGATCCCGGCACCACCATGGCGGATACACCCTCCGCCACGCGCCGTCCTTTCACGATCAGCGCAACCTCACGCAAATCCTCGATTCGCGAATTGGTGCAAGAGCCGATGAAAACCGTGTCAATCGGTATCTCGTTCAGCCTTTGTCCGGGCTCAAGCCCCATGTAGTCGAGCGAACGGCGAACGGCCGCGGATTTTCCGGGATCTTCGAAGGAATCCGGATCCGGGATCTCTTCCGTGATCGGCAAGACATCTTCGGGGCTTGTGCCCCAGGTGACCACCGGAACGATTGCACCGGCGTCGAGATCGACCGTCCTGTCGTAAATTGCTCCGGGGTCGCTCTTGAGGGTTTTCCAGTGGTCCAGCGCTATTTCCCAGGCTGCCCCCCTCGGCGCCTTCGGGCGGCCTGCGAGATAGGCAAAGGTCTTTTCGTCGGGAGCCACGAGGCCCGCACGGGCGCCGCCCTCGATGGCCATGTTGCATACTGTCATCCGTCCTTCGAGCGACAGGGAACGAATGGCGTCCCCCGCATACTCGATTACATGGCCGGTTCCGCCGGCGGTTCCGGTCTTGCCGATGACGGAGAGGGTGATGTCCTTGGCGGTGACGCCGTTCGGCAACGTACCGTCTACGCGAACGAGCATGTTCTTTGATTTCTTCTGGATCAGTGTTTGCGTGGCGAGAACGTGCTCGACCTCGGAAGTTCCGATGCCATGCGCCAGTGCGCCGAACGCGCCATGGGTCGCGGTGTGACTGTCTCCACAGACGATCGTCATTCCCGGCTGCGTGAATCCTTGTTCGGGGCCGATGATGTGGACAATTCCCTGGCGAATGTCGTTCATGTCGAAAAGTTCGATCCCGAACTCTTCCGCATTTTCGCGAAGGGTATCGACCTGGATGCGGGATTCCGGGTCCGAAATACCGCGGGCGCGCCCCTCGGTCGGGACATTGTGATCGGGAACCGCGAGCGTTGCATCGGGTCGGCGCACGGCACGGCCGGAAAGACGGAGACCCTCAAACGCTTGTGGGCTCGTTACCTCGTGGACGAGATGCCGGTCGATATAAAGGAGGCACGTGCCGTCCTCTGCTTCATCCACCAGATGCGCGCTCCAGATCTTATCGTAAAGCGTCCTGGGTTCCGTCATCTCGCTCCTCCCGCGACATTCGCAACGCGTGAGGCTGCGTGCTCAGCGGCGGTTATGCGCTACTTGGTCCCGGCTTGGTGCGTTTCGGCGCGCGCGCCGTCCGGCCCGGTCCGGTTTTCTCGCGGATTCTTGCCGCCTTTCCCGTTCGACCCCGCAAATAGTAGAGCTTTGCGCGGCGCACCCGGCCTCGCCGGACGACCTGAATGTAATCGATCACTGGAGCGAGAAGGGGGAAAACGCGTTCGACGCCTTCGCCAAACGAAATTTTGCGAACCGTGAAGCTCTCGTTCAAACCGGCGCCTTTTCGCGCAATGCACACGCCCTCGAACGCCTGCACGCGGGTCTTTTCGCCTTCGACCACGCGTACGCCTACGCGAATCGTATCGCCGGGCGCAAATTCCGGGATTTCCCGCCCGGACTTCAACGTGGCGGCGTGTTCCCGTTCAATGGTCTGCAACATGTTCATCGTCCAAATCCCGTCATTTCTGGCTCACCGGCCGATTGCCGGTTGCCTGTTTCGCGACATATGCAGCCCAAAGATCGGGCCGCCGCTCCAAGGTCGTCTGTTCCGACTTTTCCCGCCGCCAAGCCTCAATTCGCTCGTGATGGCCCGATAGCAGCGGTTCGGGGACCGGATAGCCTTCCCATTCCGCCGGACGCGTATACTGGGGATACTCCAGCAGTCCGCCGGAAAAACTCTCCTCTTCGGCCGACTCCATATTGCCGAGTACTCCCGGCAGCAACCGCACCGCGGCCTCGACAATCGCCATTGCGGGAATTTCGCCTCCGGCGAGTACAAAGTCCCCGACGCAAACTTCTTCCACCGCACGCGCCTCGATCACGCGCGCGTCAATGCCCTCGTACCTGCCGCACAGTATCACCACCCCGGGACCCGACGCCAGTGCGCGGACGCGGGATTGCGTGAGCGGCCGGCCACGCGGCGATGGACAAAGCACCGGCAAAGGGTGTTCCCCGATGGTCGCGGCGTCAATGGCGGCGGCCGCGACATCGGGCCGGAGCACCATGCCCGGGCCTCCACCAAATGGCGCATCGTCAACGGCGCGGTGCTTATCGCCTGCAAAGGATCGAATGTCCAGCACATTCAGGCGCCAGAGGTTTCTCGCACGTGCGGCTCCGGCAAGGCTCGCTTCAAGCGGTCCTGGGAACGTCTCCGGAAAAAGGGTAAGCACCGTTGCGCACCATGGCTGTTGAGCCATTCACGGATCTCCCCAATTTTCGACTACCGGATTCTCCTTGAGGACAATCCGGCCGGGCTCGATTCGGGGCACGGCTTCCCGAGTGAAGGGGACGAACTCGGTAGAATCGCGCCCGTCCGGCAGAATTTCCAGCACGTCGCCCGCTCCGAAATTGTGAACTCCCTGCACCCGGCCAATGGCGTTTCCGTCCAGGTCCACGGACAGCATCCCGATGAGGTCGGCGTGGTAGTGTTCATCCTTCCCGGGTTCCGGCAGCCGGTTGCGCGGAACGTAAAGCTGGAGGCCCTTCAGGACTTCCGCTTCATTTCGGGTCCGGATGCCCTCCAGCCTCGCCACGGCTCCGCCTTTGACGGGTCGGATTGCGCGAACCGCAAATCTTCGAGTTCCGCAGCCGCTTTCCAGTTCCCCATACGCGGAAAGCGATTCGAGACGCTCCACGAATGTGGCGAGGCGCACCTCTCCGCGAACTCCGACCGCGCCCCGAATCCTGGCTACGCATATCCGGTTCGGGGGTTCCATTTCGCCTCAAGGTTGCGCGGTCCGATCCAAGTCGCGGCACGAGGCCCGCAGAGTCTCACGCCTCTGAACCGGGTGACTCGCTGGCGCTTTCCCCGGCCGGGGACGCCGCGTCCGCACCAGATGCTGCAGCGGCCTTTTCCGCCGCCGCCGCCCGCTCCAGCGCTTTCTTTCGGGGAAGACCTTTCTTGGGGTTGGAACGTTCGGTCGCTTCCGCCAATCCGGACGCTTCGAGAATCCGTTGCACCCGGTCTGTTGGCTGCGCTCCCCTTTGGAGCCAACTCCGGGTTTTTTCGAGATCGAGCCGAACTCTCCGTTCGTCATCTTTCGCGAACAGCGGGTGGTAGGCGCCCACCTGTTCGATGTACCTGCCATCCCGGGGCATGCGGCTGTCCGCCGCTACGATCCGGTAATGCGGGCGTTTCTTTGCGCCGGTGCGCGCGAGCCTGAGTTTTACTGCCATAATTCAATTCCTTGTCTGGTTCCGGGTTCATTTACCAGCGGGCCGTGCGACGCTTCTTCCGTTTGGGCGGCGACCCGAGTGCTTGCATGAGATCGGAGGGCGCCATGCTCGGTGGTGAGGAACTTCCTGCGGCGGCGCCCGCCGGTTTGGCCAATCCGCGGACGGCGGAATGCATGTGCCAATATCCGCGGAGCAGGCGGTTTACTTCCTGCACGGACACGCCCGCTCCCGAGGCAACCCGCCGCTTGCGGCTGGCCTTCAGGATGTCGGGCTCGCGGCGCTCATTTTCGGTCATCGATTGAATGATCGCGACTTGGCGGAGAAGGGGCGCTTCTTCGGCAACTTTCCGCTGCAGGGCGCCAAGGCCGGGCAGCATGCTCAGTGTTTTCTCGAGCCCACCCATCCGCGTGACGTTTTCCAGTTGGCTCCGCATATCGTTCAGGTCGAACTTCCCCTTCTGAATCCGGCGTACGGTACGGGTTTCGGTTTCTTCCCCGGTGCTTTCCCGGGCCGTCTCCAGCAGCGTAGCCATATCCCCCATGCCGACAATGCGGGAGGCGATCCGATCCGGATGAAACGCCTCAAGGTCTTCCAGGCGTTCTCCGACACCCGCGAAGCGAATCGGTTGGCCGGTCAGCGCCCGCATTGAGAGCGCGGCGCCTCCTCGGCCGTCCCCGTCGAGCCGGGTGAGCACGACGCCGGTGATCCCGAGCGTCTTGTGAAAACCGTCGGCAACCTGTGCTGCGGTCTGGCCGGTCAGGCTGTCGGCGACCAGCAGGGTCTCTCGAGGCCGCACCGCGTCCCGGATGGCGACGGTTTCCGCCATCAGTTCGTCGTCGACGGTCATTCGCCCGGCGGTGTCCAGCAGCAACACGTCGTAGGCTCCGCGTTCGGCGCGGTCTCGCGCGCGGTTTGCGATCCGGATGGCGTCCTGCCCCGGCACAATTTCGAGTGTGTCGATCCCCGCCGATTCTCCGAGCATCGCCAACTGCTCCATTGCGGCAGGCCTCCGGTTGTCGAGCGAGGCCATCAGCGCTTTCTTGCCTTCGCGTTCCGAAAGCCGCTTTGCGATCTTGGCGGCGGTGGTGGTCTTTCCCGAACCCTGCAGCCCCACGAAGAGGATGATTGCAGGAGGGGAATCGATTTTCAGCTCTCCGGCATTCTTGTCGCCCAAGGCCTCGACGAGTTCATCATGAACGATCTTGACAACCTGTTGGCCCGGTGAAATGGAAGAAAGAACCGCGCGCCCGACCGCTTTCGTGCGAACCCGCTCCGCAAAGTCGCGGGCAACCGGCAACGCGACGTCCGCCTCAAGCAACGCCTGGCGGATTTCCCTGAGCGCTGCGTCGACATCGCGTTCCGTTAGTGCGCCGCGCCCCCGCAGGGAATCGAAAATCGCGCCGAAACGCGAGGACAGGGATTCGAACATGCGGCCCTTCCGGCAAGTGCTGTCCGCACAAACTCCACAAGCACCCGCGGGCGAATCCTCGCTGACGGGTGGCGATCCCGGGCTGGCCCGGCACCGAAGGTCATGGAACCTTGAATGATGTGCGATTTCTACTTGCGGCAGCCACGCAGGTCAAGCGTTTGCGTGCCTTCGGCACCACGAGCCCTGCGTCTCTCACCCAGCGTCATAGCCGACAGAATCGGTTTCGTCGGCAAGACTGCGTGTCGCGGCAGGCTGCGTTTGAGTTCAGAAGTTCAGCATCGTCTTCCGCTGCTTTCGGAGACGAGACTCAAAGAAATGTAGGCGGTTCGGCAGGTCCTCGTAGAGTTTCTCCGAGCGGGCGTCAGCCTGGCTGTATTTCTTCTCGCGAACGTGGGCGGTTCCAATGAGTTCAAGGATTTGTATGTTCTCGGGTTGGCCAACGGAACCCAGTCCGTGCAAATTGGGGCTTCACGTTCGTCGGTCCTTGCGTACGCCATTGTGACTTTGTTCATGCGTTCACCCAAATCTCGAATGCGCAGTTGTTGCGGCTTTCCGTTCGGGTTGTTGCGGGACCTGCGGCGTTGTCTTGCGATTTCCTCAACTTCTTGCAGGTAGGCGGTGAGATTGTCATAGACCGATTCCCGATACTCTTCCCACGCGAAATTGTCTTGGGCGCGTTTCCTTTGCCCTGAATAGATGGAGGCGCTGAACGCGATGTTCTCCATTCCCGAGATTGCTCCTATCGCGCCCGTGCCGTGAGCAACGAGAATGCGAGGATCAGTCCATTCGGTCGTGTTCAACCGGAGAAAAACTCAATTGCGGTCACCGGTCGGTGACGCCGGACAGATTTGGAGAGCTAGTTCGCTGTCCTCAATGGCGGCTCACACTCGTTGGAGAACCACTCCAAGCCTTGCTCAATCTGCGGCCATTGCTCTTCAGGATCCTCGAATCTGGATTTGAGCAACAGTCCTCCACGGCCCGGGGTCTGGCAGCTCTTGCCGAACATGCCGAAGAAGAAGGAAATGCAGTTGACGCATACATGTTCCGGGATTTGAATGGGGACTTCACGCGCATCCCTAGTTGTGGTCGAGATCGTCCATGCCAAATTTCATGCGGGCGCCAAGGCCGCGATCCGTTCCATGCAAGAATCCGAATTTCTTGCCCTCCGTATAAGGCTTGGGATCAATCGCTTCCATTCTTGACGCGAGCCAGTGCCTGGTCGTTGAGCGCACGCCGAGACATTGCAATACTCTCCGGTCGCCAACGATTAGTGCAGGAGCCTGGAATTCGTCTTGCGATACCGCAAACTGATCCGACATCGAACAACCGAGTGCGCTTCCGAACGCATTGCATATACGGAAATATCACGACGAGCGAGACGAATGATCGAGTCGCGCCATCGTTGGTTCGGACAGGGACAACCTTGCTTCCGGGAGGACGGGAGTTTCGGGTTCACGAAGTGGAAAAGACAACTGCGATTGGACACGAGGGCAAACCCGAACTGACGATCGCGAATCCGCGGGGGGCAGCCGCAATTGCGGTGTGCGTCCGATGCAAACTTTCTCGTTCAGTTGCGCGCCAGATCGCGCGGGGGACTTCGAGAAGAGAAAGCGGTGCAGTCAGGCGGACTGGAGCCGCGGCGCCCTTTCGCGAATCGGCAGGTGAGCGATCGCGGAAAGGATGCCGAGAAATATCGCGATCCACCAAGCGATATCGTAGCTGCCAGTCCGGTCATACACGTATCCTCCGAACCATGCCCCCAAGAACCCGCCCAGTTGGTGGCCCAGAAAAACGAATCCGTAGAGCGTAGCCATGAACCGCGCGCCGTGAAGATATGCGACAAGATGAATGGTAAGGGGAACCGTCGCCAGCCAGACCAGACCTGCCGCCACCGCGAACACGATCACGGTTACCGGGGTTGGCGGCAACGCCAGAAATGCAAGAATGACTACCGCTCGCAAGGCGTAAATTCCGGAAAGCACGTGCTTCTTCCGCCATCGCGATCCGAGTTCGCCAGCGATCAGTACGCCGACGATGTTCCCGAGCCCGATAATCCCGATTGCCCAGGAGCCGAGCGCTGCCGACCCGCAGACTTCGGTGACATAGGCCGGAAGATGCGCGCCGATGAACGCGACATGAAAGCCGCAAGTGAAAAACCCCAGCGTCAAGAGCCAAAAGCTGGAGTCCATTCCGGCCGCAGTGACCGCGCCACCGAGGGAGGCGTTCGAGGTGGATTCGCTTGCCTGCGGCCGCACCCGCATGAACGGAATGCAGAGGAAACAGACAAGGCTCGCAATCCCGAGAAACCACATCGCTCCATCCCAGCCAAAGGCCACTTCAAGCTGTCGCGAAATGGGAACGATTGCGAATTGGCCGAAGGAACCGGCGGCCGAAACGACCGCCAGCACTCGGCTGCGCTTTTCCTCGGGCACCGAGCGCCCGACGATGGCGAGCACGAGGCCGAATCCCGTTCCCGCGCAGCCGAGGCCGACCAGCAGCCCCGATCCCAGATGTTGAGCGGAAGGGGTAATTCCGTAGGCGGCGACGAAGAGACCCAATGTGTAACAAGCCGCGCCGAAGAACAGCCCGCGGCGCTCGCCGAATCGATCGGCAAACGCGCCGAACAGGGGGCCACCAAGGCCCCAGGCGATGTTCTGGATGGCAAGCGAAAAAGAAAAGGTCTCGCGCGGCCAGCCCATGCCGTCCGAAATGGGCTGGAGGAATACGCCAAAACTGGAGCGAAAACCAAACGAAAGCGCGAGGACAATCATCCCGCCCAGGATGACGGGAAGCGCCGTCGACATCGGGCTTGGTCGTTCCACTCGAATCGTCATGGTGGCAAACTACAGTGAATTCGCCGTCCTTGCTTACCGCGCCGGGCTGGCGCGCATCGTCAAGAACAGGGCGAAAGGAATTTTCCGGATCCGGCGCAATGCCGTCTGAAGGTTGAGAAGCAATCGGGACTCTCCCTAAACTGGCCCCTCGAACAAGCTCGCTCAGATTTCTTTTTTGACATTGAACTACCGTAAACACATTTCTTCCAGGTCCGCCGGCAATTCGGAAATTGCGGGTCATGTGGAACGTGTGACGTTTCACAACGCGGAAAACGGGTTCTGCGTGCTTCGGGTCAAGGTCCGGGGGCGGCGGGAACTCGAAAGCGTTGTTGGCCATACCGCCTCGGTCTCGGCCGGCGAGTGGATCAACGCAACCGGGGAATGGATCAACGATCGCAATTACGGGCGCCAATTCCGGGCGAGCGTACTGGAAACGGCGACCCCCAATACCCGGAGCGGAATCGAAAAATACCTCGGTTCGGGAATGGTTCGCGGGGTCGGGCCCGTCTACGCACGGAAACTCGTCGAGGCCTTCGGAGAGGATGTCTTCGACATCATTGATCGCGAGCCGGACCGGCTCGGAGAAATCCCGGGAATAGGCCCTTGGCGCACGGAGAGAATTACCGCCGCCTGGGCGGAGCAGAAATCCATCCGCGAGATCATGGTGTTCCTGCACGGTCACGGCGTCGGGACCGCGCGCGCGGTCCGCATCTACCGGACATACGGGGAAAGGGCCGTGCAGGTGATGTCGGAGAACCCGTACCAGCTCGTCAAGGACATTCGCGGCATCGGGTTCAAGACGGGCGACGCCATCGCAATGAAACTCGGGTTCGAAAAGACCGCCATGATCCGGGTTCGCGCCGGGATTTCCTTTGCGTTGACGCGCGCGCTCCAGGAAGGGCATTGTGGACTGCCCCGCGGGGAACTCCTGCACTTCGCTTCGGAATTGCTCGAAGTGCCGGAAGATCTGGTCGAACAGGCGCTGGCGGCGGAGGTTTCCGAGAACACGTTGGTAGCCGATGAAGTCGAGCGGACGGAGTGCATTTTCCTGTCCGGGCTTCACCGGGCGGAAGCGGGCATTTCAAGGGAGTTGACGGCTCGAATTCACGGCCGTCCGCCTTGGCCGTCGATCGACGCCGACAATGCCATCCCGTGGGTGGAAAAGCGCACCGGATTGAGTCTGGCCGAGAGCCAGCGGAAGGCGGTGCGCATGGCGCTTCGCGAAAAGGCCATGGTGATTACCGGCGGACCCGGAGTGGGCAAGACAACGATCGTCAACGGGATCCTGAAAATCCTCGCCGCAAAGAATATCCGGATGCTGCTGTGCGCGCCGACTGGCCGCGCCGCCAAGCAGATGAGCGAAGTTTCCGGCAGAGCCGCCAAGACCATTCACCGGCTGCTCGAAATCGATCCGAGATCAGGCGGGTTTCGGCGCGATGCGGAGAATCCGCTTGAATGCGACCTGCTTGTGGTGGACGAGATGTCCATGGTCGACGTGCCGCTGGCGCACGCTCTCCTCCGGGCGGTTCCACCGCATGCCGCCCTGCTCCTGGTGGGGGATGTCGATCAGTTGCCTTCGGTGGGACCCGGGCGGGTGCTGGCGGACATGATCGGGAGCCAGTTTCTTCCGGTAATCCAGCTCACGGAGGTATTTCGGCAGGCCGCGCAGAGCCAGATCATCGTGAATGCGCATGAGATCAACCGGGGCGTCATGATCGACCTTCGCCGTCCGGAAGGCGACTCCGATTTCTATTTCGTTGAAGCGGACCATCCCGATACAGCCGCGGAGCGCGTTCTCGACCTGGTTTCTTCCAGGATTCCGAGGCGATTCAGCCTGGATGCGGTACGCGACATCCAGGTTCTCTGTCCCATGAATCGCGGCGCCGCCGGCGCAATCTCCCTCAACCTGAAACTGCAGGCAGCCCTGAATCCTTCCACGGGCGTCAAGGTCGAGCGTTTCGGCTGGACGTTCGCTCCGGGCGACAAGGTGATGCAGGTCGAGAACGACTATGACAAAGGCGTGTATAACGGCGACATTGGCTTTGTCCGGGGTGTCGACGAAGGACTCGGAGAGATCGGCGTGGAATTCGATGGAAATTTGATCACCTACTCGTTCGGAGAGTTGGATTCCCTGGTTCCGGCCTACGCGACAACGATTCACAAGAGTCAGGGCTCTGAATATCCTGCCATCGTGATCCCCATTCTTTCTCAGCATTACGTGATGCTGCAGCGCAACCTGCTCTATACCGGCGTCACCCGTGCGAGGCGGCTTGCGGTGCTGGTCGGGCAGAAGAAGGCGGTGGCGATGGCGATCCGGAACGCCGCCGCCCGCAAGAGATGGACAAAGCTTGGCGAATGGTTGCATGCGGCGAAGAACTAGATCCCGGTCAGGCCGATTCGATGCAGCGTTCGATGGATTCCGGAGTTCTCATCAACCGCGACGTTTTTCTCTGCCTGACTTGACGAGGTCGCGATCCGCCCATGAATGAAGACACAATCGGCCGCTACCGCCGGCTTGTCCGGGAAGGAGCGATCGATGATGACAACGCGCAGCGTGCGGCGATTGAAAAGCTGCAACTGATTTATCGCCGGCTCGAATCCGTCCGGCCCGCGATACGGTTCAGCGACTTGTTCCGTCGCCGACGCAAGGAAGCCGGCGACGGCGGACTCTATCTCTATGGCGGGGTTGGCCGCGGCAAGTCCATGTTGATGGACATCTTCTTTGACACGGTGCCGCTGCCCGGAAAGCGCCGCGTTCACTTCCATGCATTCATGGAGGAAATCCATGCCGCCATACGGCAGGCTCGAGCGCATGGCGCTGGCAACCTGGTGCAGGAAGTTGCCGCCGGGGTCGCTTCGGAAACCCGTCTGTTGTGCTTCGACGAGTTTCAGGTCGAGAACATCGCGGATGCCATGATCCTCGGCCAACTGTTCGAGTCGCTCTGTTCGTCGGTAGTGACCATCGTCCTCACCTCCAACCTTCCTCCTGACCAACTCTACCGCGACGGACTCAATCGAGACCTGTTCCTGCCGTTCGTGGCGCTGATCCAGGAGCGCCTCGATCTGCATCACCTGGAAGGGCCCAAGGACTTTCGCATGGGAGCCTGGAGCGGAGAGGTGTATTTCTCGCCGCTCGGCAGCGCCGCCGACGCGGCCATGGAAGAGGCGTGGCGACGCATGGCAGGGCCGGCCGCATCCACGCGCCGCGTGCTGCGCGTTCATGGCAGGGAAATCGAGTTTCCCCACGCGAACGGCGCCCTTGGAAGGGCGGATTTTGAAGGGCTCTGCGGTGTACCGCATGGTCCCGGAGATTTTCTTGTGATTGCAGAGGCTTTCGAGACGCTGTTTCTGGATGGGGTTCCGCGCATTCCGCCGGATCGCAGGGATGCGGCAAAGCGGTTCATGATCCTGATCGATGCGCTCTATGAAGCACAAAGAAATCTCGTCTGCTCCGCGGACGGAGAACCGGAAGAGCTGTTTCCGAAGGGGCACGGTTCGCAGGAATTCCGCCGCACGGCGAGTCGCCTGCACGAAATGAGAAGCCCGACCTACCGGGCTGCGGAGTAGTGGCGGTCGCCAAGTTCGGTAGCGGCGACTTATCCCTTGCGCGATCCCTGCAAGTAAAGGGAATTTGTTGGGCCGTAGATTCTGAATGGGGAGGCAATTCTTTTTACGGAGGCTTTAGCGCCCAGCTTCCGTCCGTCGCATGCCGCCTACCGTGTGGATGGGACGATCAGGAAGAAACCGAAAATTCATGATTGCGCTGGCCGACGACTCTTGCGCCGGACACCAATGTCGCTCCGGGATTGATGCGCGGGGAGCCCCAGTTCGCCCTAATCGCTTGGCTGGCCAGCACGCGATCTTGGCCGAGAGTAGGCACCGCCGGAATCTCGCCGAACGCGCCTTCGGCGAGATGTTTGTCGTCCGCGTATTGCCGTTCGACAACCAGGCAGCGACACACCCACGCCGAAATCGCAGCTGCGTGGCGCAGGGCGGCTTGTCTCCCAAGCCGGTCGCCAGATCGCTGCGATCGCCCGCGGAATGGCGGTGGCGACACGCAACGTCCGGTTCAGCTATTCGGCGAACTGAATATTGCCGTCGCCATATACAAGCGCAACTTCAATGCCCGAGCCACGGCATCGTTTGGCAATTCTCCGGGCGATCCTTTCAGTCTCGAAATGGTGAGGGACTGCAGCGATTAGGCGGTTCGCTCGTATGCGGTCATCGAGCAACATTCCGACCGCCTCGTAAAGGCGCTTTCGGAGAATCGAAAGTTGTCCCGGATGGCGCGTGTTTATGCAACCGCCCTTGGCCTCTATCAAGATGCGTTTGCCGTCAATTTCCGCAACGACATCTCCGACCCCGGACTTGAAATCTACAACTAGAATCTGTGTATTGCGTTCGTAGGTTCCGCCATGCGGGTTCTTTCCCTTGTCGGCGATCTTCTTGAATCCTGCGCCTTTGAGCCATCCGCGAATGTCGAAGTTCTTGGTATGCATACCGTCCAGGTGAACGCTTACTTTGGTCGCGCCCGTGCCAAATAACCAAGTCGCCATTGCGAGCATCACGGCTGCCTCAGAAAAATGTCGCTCAAGAGGTCCGTTGCATTTTGCCGCTCGATTCGGTGGCGGCTCGCGCTCGGTGACAAATTTCATAGCGATGTCCCTTTTTGCAATGACCGGATCTGTCTTGCAGTTTGTATCGACCGGAAGTCGCTACCAACGAACTGGCGTATGTATGACGTTCTGCGCATCTTGGAATCAATCCGGAAACTGCGCAGTTGCCTCCGCGCTCGGTCGGATTGGTTTGATGAAATGGGCAAGAGGCTGAAGTTTCCGCCTGACTCGCTTATGCGGGATCAAGATACCGAAAACGTTGCGGAACCTTTCGCGAACGAAGGATATCGGCCCCTTAAAGTTGGAGACGTTGCTTATCATGACTGCGACATCGAAGGCAATGTCGAATGCGTCCATAAGTCCATAAGAAGATAGGTTGCAACGTTAACGTCTGAGCCCTCATCTTCAGTCTTGATTGCCTGACGGCCAACAAACTGCCCTTTTTGCCCACGCTACGGCATCCGGCATTGTTACTTCGTGCGAGAGGAAAGACCCGAGATAGATTTCTATTTCGGAGACGGTGCGGAGTGCGCGAAAATAGGTCTGCCGCCTATTGTATTGATTCGGGTCGTTGGCGCGCGCGCGCACCCGCGCTGCGAAGCTACGGACTAATTCGATCGAATTGCGCAGTATGAGGTTGCAACGCAAGGTGTGTATATTCAATCTACTTGTAGGACGTTCCTTTGAGGCGCCCAAGGTCTGAATTGAATCCGTCGACCTACACTCTTGTGCACATTGCTGAACCCGTGAAAAAGCGGCGGCGGCCCTTATGAACTGCCGCGCACCTTGGCCCCCAAGCGCCGGGGGGATAGGAAGGACAATGCACGAGGAAATGTCCGAAGTCCAAGGAGTCCACTACGCAACCAAGGGGGATGATCCACGCATTCGGCAGTCGCTCTAATCTCGGCGACCATGGCTTCCTTACGCAATTCTCCTCGACAGGTGGCGCCATAGTCCTTGCGCCGCCGAAAGCGCAGGTTTTGGATACTTTGACGGTACACGCAATCACGGAAGCGATCGCAAGAGCACAAATCTCCGTTCATCGACGTATTGGTGTTTGAACTCGGCGTCGCGCTTCGCGGCGGAAAGGCCTGCGGCTGTTTCCAACTCAGCAAGCCATGGCGTCAATATGCCCTTCCCCTGCATATTTGAGCAGCGCCGCACTGCGGGTCAGGACGCGATAGCCACGCATGCGGGCGGTGGCGGCGACGATCCGCTTGGCCGGGTCTGGAGACAGGTGCCCCGGCAACGCTGCGGAACCCAACAGAATCTCTATTGGCATTGGCGCCAGGGCGATTCCGGGAAGCTCCAGCAACGCTCGAAACCAGGTCTCCGATGATGGAGCGAGCCGGATTCGCCCGAGTCTGGCGAGGGTTGCCAACTCCCAGGCGGCAACTGGAGAAACCAGCGTCATGCGCCCGGCTTCTCGCGCCGTTCGGATCGCATCCAGGCTCTTCGAATGAATGTCATCTCCATTGGCAAGCCGCAGGGCGGACATGCTGTCAAGCAGGAGGGGCGGGTTCATGCGTCCGGGTTGAAATCCTCGGCGATCCAGGCGCGTCCCCGGAGCGCACCCCAGGCTTCACCAGGGCCTTCATTCGCAATGGGCACGACTGCCGCGACCGGTCGGCCGTGCCGGGTGAGCACGATGCGGGGGGTCCGGCCGCTCGCGACGTCGCCAATATGGGCGAGGCAGTTTGGCTTGAAGGCGGTCACGCCAAGTTTCTTGCCGCCGCCGCTGGAATCTTCCATCTTCGCTCCTCCAATATGGTCCAGTATAACTGGACCATAAATTGAAGCAACCCCGAAGAGATATGGACCGAAGCATCTTGCTAGATGCGCGCCGGGGCGATACCGTTTCGACGCGCGCCCAAGAAGGCGGGCGTTACTGCAGGAGGAAGGAATGCTGGGTGGATCGATCGTGGCGATTGTCACACCGTTCCGCGGCGGAGAAGTAGACCGTGACGCGCTCACCGGACTCGTTGACTGGCATCTGGAGTGCGGCACACGGGGGATCGTGCCTGTCGGAACAACCGGAGAGTCGCCCACATTGTCCCATGGGGAGCACGAAGAGGTCGTGGAGGTGGTTGTTCGCAAGGTGGAAGGACGGGTTCCGGTGGTAGCGGGGACCGGGTCGAACAATACGGACGAGGCCATCCGCCTGACGGAGCACGCCGCGAAAGTGGGCGCGAACGCGGCTCTCGTGGTCACGCCCTACTACAACCGTCCGACGCCGGAAGGGCTGATCGCGCATTACACCGCGGTTCATGATTGCGCCGATATCCCGATCGTCATTTACAATATTCCCGGACGCAGCGCGGTGGACATGACCGTGGAAACCATGGCGGAGCTTGCGAAGCTTCCGCGAATTGTGGGTGTCAAGGATGCGGTTGGCGATCTTACGAGGGTTTCGCTGCAGCGTCACGCGTGTGGAAAAGACTTCGTACAGCTCTCGGGCGAAGACGCCACCGCGCTCGGGTTCAACGCGCATGGCGGAGTCGGATGCATTTCCGTTACCGCAAATGTCGCCCCACGGGAATGCGCGTCTTTCCAGGACGCGTGCGCAGCAGGCGACTATGCGCAAGCGCTGGAGTGGCAGGACCGGCTCATGCCGCTTCACCGGGCGCTGTTCGTGGAAACGAGCCCCGCCCCCGTAAAATATGCGCTTTCCGTGCTCGGCCGATGTTCTCCGGAGATCCGCTCCCCGCTTGTCGAGGTGCGGCCAAAGACCCGCGCCGTAGTCGAAGACGCCATGCGCCATGCCGGGCTCCTGAACTAGCCGGCTGCCAGGATGTCCGCGAAGCGCGATGGCGAAGCTGCGCGCAGGATCCTGGCAGAAAATCGCCGGGCCCGCCGAGATTACAGCTTTGGCGAAACCCTGGAGGCCGGACTGATCCTGCTGGGTTCCGAGGTGAAGTCGCTCCGTTCCGGCAGGGCGAATATCGCGGAAGCCTACGTGTCCTTTTCCGGAGACGACGCGCATCTCGTGAATGCTCACATTCCTTCCTACGGAAACGCGGCGCATTTCGCCCATGAAGAGCGGAGGAATCGCAAACTCCTGTTGTCGCGGCGCGAAATCAACCGGTTTGCGGCGGGTGTCGACCGTAAGGGCATGACGGTCGTCCCTCTACGGATGTATTTCAATTCGCGCGGGCTCGCAAAGATCGAAATCGCCCTCGCGGTCGGCAAGAAAACGCACGACCGGCGCGAAACGCAAAAGCGCCGCGACTGGCAACGCCAGAAAGAACGGTTGTTGCGCCGCGGAAAGTGAGCGCGCGGGCGGCAAGAAACTGTTTGCGGCGCCCGTAGCACGCCTTTCAGCCGAGCCGAAATTCGGAAGTCCCGGTTTCCGGGGTTAGTGCAACCTCGCGCGCACCTGTTCGATTCCCCGGTCCGTGAATTCTTTCCGTTGCGAATCGGAAATCCGGGCGTCAATGACCTCTCGTGCGGCCGCAACAGCAATATCTACGGCGCGGTCGCGGACCGCGCGCTGGGCGGCGGCCTGTGCCTGGATGATGCGCTGTTCCGCCGCTTGCATCTTCCGTTCCAGCGAGGCGCGGAATTCGGCGAGCGCTGTTTCTCGGGCGAGTTCCGCGTCCTTCTTGGCTTGCAAGGCGATCTTGCTGGCGGTGGCCTTGGCTTCCGCGAGGGCGCGCTCGATCTTGGATACTTCTTCGCTCGCTGCTTCCAGGAGCGCGCCGGCTTCTTCAATTCGCCGGCGGATGCCGTCGGCCCGCCGGTCCAACGAACCCAGTACAAAGCGATGAACTCCGAAATACGCGAGAATGCCGAAGAAGAGCAGCAGGCTTAATGTGACCCAGGTCTCCGGCACGTGAAGGAAGTCCATGGTGGCGCCCCTCAACTCGTTTGCAACCGCTTCGTCACCGCCGCATCAACCGTGTCCTGGCTGGCGCGATCCTTCAGGATTGTCTCTGCAAGGATCGCCGCGACTTCTCGTGCCACCAGGTCGATATCGGCCAAGGCCGTTTCGCGGATTGCTTGAATTCGCGTTTCACCTTCTTTCGCCGCAGCGGAAATTCGCGCGTCCGCTTCAGCCTGCTCCGCATCGATAACACGAAGAAATTCTGCCCGGCTCGCCGCTGCGATCTTCTGTGCTTCCGCGTGCGCCTCCGCGGTATTGGCTTCAATTTCCTCCCGCAACCCTTCCGCCCGTTCATGCAGTTCCGCGGCGCGGTCCAAGTCCCCAGAAATAGCCTGTTCGCGGGTCGAGATGATATCGGCAATACGGGGCAGTACGACTCTCGAGAGCAGGAAATGCAGCACGACCACCGCGATGACCAGCCAGACGATTTGAGACGGAATTGTGCTGGCGTCGAACTGCGGCATTCCGGCGGTGCCGGATTCCGCGGTCGCGGCGGCGGCGGGCGCGGCGAACACAAACATGATGAAGCGGGGTGTGGGGTTCAGACCACGAAAATCAGGATCATCGCCACCACAAAGCCGATCAGGCCGAGCGCCTCGGCAAACGCGATACCGATGAAGAACATTCCAAGCTGTTCGTTTGCGGCCGACGGGTTTCGCAACGCGCCGCTAAGATAATTGCCTGCAACATGACCGACACCGATTGCCGCGCCGCCCATGGTGAGGGTCGCAAGGCCGGCACCGATATATTTGCCCAGAAAAGAGGCTGCTTCGGCTTCCATAATTCGTTCTCCTGTCAATCTGTCGTTGGTTGTTGCAGTTCATCCGGCATCAATGCATGTGGAGCGCATCATTCAGATAAATGCAGGTCAGGATCGCAAATACATACGCTTGAAGAAATGCGACCAGGAATTCGAGGGCGGTCACGCCGACCATCATCGCCACCGGAAGGAATCCGAAGAATCCCATCGCCGGCACAAAGCCGGCGAAGACCTTGAGCATGGAATGCCCGGCGATCATGTTCGCGCCGAGACGGATGGAATGGCTTACCGGTCGAATGAAATAGGAGATGAGTTCAATCAGGCACAGGGCGGGACGGAGCGCCAGTGGCGCGGTTTCCGGCCAAAAGAACTTGAGGAACCCCAGCCCGTGTTTCCAGAATCCGATGACGGTAACGGTGACAAATATGGATACTGCGAGGGCGGCCGTGACCGAGAAATGACTGGTGACCGAGAACGCGTAGGGAATCATGCCGATGAGGTTCGCGAACAGCACAAACGTGAAGATCGTGAAAATGTAGGGAAAATATCGGAGCCCCTCATTGCCCGCCGTGTTGCGGATCATGTCGCGCACCAGTTCGAAAAGTATCTCCACAACCGATTGCATTCGCGTGGGTACCAGCGCGCGGCTGCGAGTTCCAAGCAGGAGCAGCAGCATGATTGCAGCCACAACCACCCACATGAAGAGCGCGGAATTTGTAAAGGTAAGCGGGCCGACCTCCGCGGTGGGGTCGAACGCGGGATAAATCTCGAACTGGTGCATCGGGTCGATGTGAATACCGCCCGACTTGCTTGCAGGCTCAGCCAACTTTCCCGTTGTCCTCCATCTTCTCCACTTCCTTCGCAGTCCGCATCGCGAGTCGAATGCCGCCGGCCATCCCCAGCAGTCCAATTATGACCAGGAACAGCGGAGCGGTTCCGAACAGGGTGTCGACGCCCCAACCAAGCCCAAATCCGACCAGTATGCCCGCAAGAAGATCCGCGAACATGCGCCAAGCAAGCGCCGCCGCGGAAAGCGAAGCGCGGTCTCGTACCGGAGCGAGGTCCTTCTTGCGCTCAGCATTTCGAGCGCGCCGGATACGGTCTCCGAGAGAATCCAGATCCGGCACAGTTCCTCCGTTGGGCGTCACACCCATCCCCTGACGGGGTGCCGCGATGCACCAATAGGTGCCGGCCAAAGGGCTGTCAACTCAAGATCCCGGCGCGGGACAGGGATCGCATCATCCAGGACTCCGGGCGTCTTGCAGATGGGAACTTCCATGCTCGCAATCCTTCGCAAAATCGAACTGTGGAACCGCAGGATATTTCTTCAAGCCACGCAAGGACCGAGACTGTGAGTGCTCCGCCGGGTGTTTGCAAGTGGGCGTCTCGAACCACATCGCGTCGTGAGGAACCAGGAGCCGCGAGCATGCCCTGGAAGGCGCGGCGAAGGCTCGTGTTCGCGCCGCCCGAGGGAATTCCGCCGGTTCCAGGCGCTCGCAAAACTACATTCCTTCGAATCCCTCAAGCACGTTGACGGTGTTTACACCAATTTCGTCAACGGCGTATCCGCCCTCCATCACGAAGAGCGTCGGTAGGCGCAAGCGCGCGATCCGGGCGCCACAGGACCGGAAGTCTTCGTTCTCGAGTCGAAAGAACGAAATCGGATCTTCTCGGTACGCGTCCACGCCAAGAGAAACGACCAGTGCATTCGGCGCGTAGCGGGCGATCCGCTGCAGCGCGTCGTCGAGCGCTTCACTCCAGGCATCGAAATTCGTTCCAGGTGGCAGCGGGTAGTTTGCGTTGCATCCTTCTCCAGGACCCGTTCCGGTCTCGTCCGCCCCACCAAGAAAATAGGGAAAGGCGTGAAGCGGATCTCCGTGAATTGAAGCGTAGTATACGTCTCCACGATCGTAGAAAATCTGCTGCGTTCCGTTTCCATGATGAAAGTCGATGTCGAGGATTGCGATGCGCGGGGAGCCTGCGTCAAGAAATGCCTGGGCGGCGATCGCGGCATTATTGAAGAAGCAATAACCGCCGAACATGTCGTATGCCGCGTGGTGGCCTGGAGGGCGGCAAAGCGCAAATGCCGCGGGTTCGCCGCCCGCGACGAGTTGTTGCGCGGTCATCGCCACATCCGACGCGGCCTCCGCCGCTTCGAAAGTTCCCGAAGAAATCGAAGTCTCGCTGGCGAGGCAGTAGTAGCCGATCCGGCCGTCGATCTCGCGCGGCGGAACCTCGCGCGTCATGCGGCGGGAGGGCCAGCAGGTGGCGATCGCTTCTCCCTCGTAGCCGGCCGACGACCATTCTTCCCAGCATTCATCAAGGAACTCGACGTATTGCCTATCGTGCACACGGAGGATTGGCATCCGGCCGAACGCGTGGGGTTCGATCACTTCGCCGAGCTTCCGGTCGTGGACGGCCGAGAGAATTCGGTCCATTCGTTCCGGACATTCGAACGGCGGCACCAGTCGCCCGCCATGAAGTTCGGTTTGCGCGTTCCGAAGCCGATGGCGTTCGGAGTAGACGGTACGCATCATGCGATCCCTTGTTTCAAGTCCCCGCCAAGGTCGCGACTGTCTTCAACAGGCATGAACCCGCGTTGCTGGCCGGCAGGCGATTGATCATGTGCGGACTCCTTGGGACGGAAGATTGGCGCCGGCTTCTCAGGAGGAGCTGCGGGCGCACCGTCGCCGAACCCGCCGGCATGAGGAAAGGCCGGAAGGTTTCTACGGCGCGGCTGCCGCCGCCCAGACGCATAGCATGTTCAGGGCTACGGTAGCCGCGGCGAGCGCAGTTATTTCGCCGGTGTCGTAGGCAGGCGACACTTCAACGATATCCATGCCCACGAAATCAATTCCCGTCAGAGCGCAAAGTATTCGCTCTCCCCGGTTGAAGGAAGGTCCTCCGCAAACGGGCGTTCCCGTTCCCGGCGCGTGAGCCGGATCGAAGAAATCGATGTCGAACGTCAGGTAAGCGGGACCGGCGCCCACGCGTTCGCGAATGCGATCGGCGATCTCCTTCGGTTTCCGGTCGATCACGGCGTCGGCGTCCAGAATTTCAATTCCATGCGTCTCGGAGTTGGCCGATCGAATTCCAAGCTGAACGGATCGCGATGGATCAATGACGCCCTCCTGCACGGCGTGAAAGAACATGGTTCCGTGGTCGATCCGTTTTCCCTCTTCGCGCCAGGTATCGCTATGCGAATCGAACTGTACGAGGGCAAGGGAACCATGCTTCGCGGCATGCGCCTTGAGCAGGGGGTAGGAGATGAAATGGTCGCCGCCGATCGACAGCAGCTTCGCGTCGGCGTCCAGAATTCGCGTAGCTTCCGCTTCAATCTCCGCCGCAACATTTTCGGGCATTCCCCAGTCGAAGTAGCAGTCTCCGGTGTCGACGACATTCAGTCTTTCGAAGGGATCGAAATCCCATCTCCACGCGGCGCCCCGCCACGAAAGCAGCGTCGACGCGGCGCGCACGGCGCGTGGCCCCAGGCGTGTTCCGGGACGGTTTGTTACGGCGAGATCGAACGGGACGCCAAGAATGGCCACGTCGGCGTCGGCCGGGTCCTTGGAATAGGGCCGACGAAGCAGGCTGAGCGCTCCCGAATATGTTGGTTCTTGCAGCGTGCCGTACGGCCCGCGAGTGGCAAAAGCGTGGTCAGTGTGAATGGGATTCATGCCTGTACCTGAAACCGGTGTTGAGGAAGGGAATCATCAACTGCCGGATTCGGTCACAGTTGCGCAGTTGGTGAATCGCACGTCCGTTATTCTAGCCTGAACGCCGTTCATCCGCATTTGAAGGGGGACCATTGTCATTTCTGAACTTCAGCCCGTCGCGCGGTTTTCCGGGGGCATCACCCTTGTCGAAACCATTGGATCGAGAGTTTCGAATGCGCGCGAGCAAATGCGGAAAGTGAAATTGCGCGGGAAGGAGGATGTGTATGGAATCGGGATTGATCGGCGCTCCGATAGCGCTTGCACCTCTTCCTGCAGGAAGGGCCGCTGGGCGGAGTCGCCGAATTCCGAAGGGATGAGATCCCTTCGTCTTGGCGCCAGGCAGCAGTTTGGGCGCCAGTTCTTGTTCAATGCACGCTCAGTCGCCGGAACTTTCGGCTGAGATATCGTTGGGCCTCCAGGGAAAAATCCGCCGCTCCCGCAACACGATATTCGACGAAGTGTTGGCGTTATCCGACAGGCGCGAACTGGTCCTCCCGCTGATTCATCGGCGGCAACGCGCTCGTCACGAGCGAGATGTTCGCCACGCGGCCCCGGACTCAGGCTCCGACCTCGGCGGAACAGTGGACGCCGACTTCTTGATCGCCTCGATGACGGCGAGCGACTTGAGGCCTTCTCGTCCGGATACCAATGGCGCGGTCTTGCCCTGAGCGACCTCGCGGAAATGGGCCATCTGGTCGGTGATCGGGTCTGACTGAACAACGTCAATCGCTCTATGCTCCATGGGCTCCCACCAGCCGCGCTTCGGTTGATGCCACACCTTCAGCTTGGGCAGTTCGAGTGAGCCGCGGGTGCCGCCGATGAAGTAGCACGCCTGGTTGGTAGCCGGATAAACAGGATTTTCGCTCGCCGTCATCTCCCAGCTCCACGGACCTACGATGGTGTCGGAGACCGTCAACGTTCCAAGCGCGCCGTTCTCGAACCGCAGGAGGATCGCAGCTGTGTCTTCCACGTCGAAGCCTCGCGACGTGTTAGACTCCTGCCCGACGACCGAAATGATCTCTCCGCAAAGGTGTCGCAGCACATCGATGTCGTGAATGAGGTTGATGTAGACGGGGCCGGCCCCTGGGCGCCGACGCCATGATGTCTCGAAATACTCTTCGGGTTTGAACAGCCAGCAGCTTGCATGGATGGCGGTGATTCGCCCGATCGCCCCGTCGTCGATCAAGTCCCGGGCCGCTGCAATGACCGGGTTGTACCGGCGGTGATGGCCAACCAGAAGGCCGACCCCGGCGGCTTCGGCCGCGACAACCAGTTTATGGGCGGAGACGACATCCACCGCGATCGGCTTCTCGACCAGAACGGGAATGCCCGCTTCGATACATGTCAGTCCGTGTTCGAGGTGGAGATGGTTCGGCGTGGCAATGACGACGCCATGGGGGCTAAAGCGCCTGAGCAAGACCTGAATGTCGGGGCACCACGGCGCATCCAGGGAGTCGGCGAATGCTCGGGCCTCCTCGGACGGGTCGACCAGGGCGGTCAGTTCGATTCCGGACACCGACCTCGCGGCATGAGCGTGGCGCCTGCCTGCCAGCCCCGCCCCGACGACGGCTACCTTGAAATCATCAGCCATGACCTATGAAAGCTCGACTAAAACCGCTCTGTCAAGCGACCTTGACTGGATACGTCTCGAGATCAACGCGGACCGGCGCCCCTGAGTCTTCGCGGTCCGATGTTCCAACTGCCCATTGCGAACTGGTCATTCGATGATGGGATCGATGACCAGCCCTCCGCCTTGGTCGGCTTTCTCAAGTGCGCAGAATCCGTCCTTGGCGAAATACGTGTCGTCCGCCGAATGGTAGACCGCGAACAGGCGCCCCGGTATTCAAACCGAGAATCGTTTCGCTGTTCGACTTCGTCGGCCGACAAGTTTCTGATCCAACCTGTCAAGTTTAATTCCGCTTCCCATACAGTTCAGGCCGCCTGAGGGTGGTGGCGGGCCACAAATTGGTTCAGATCCTTACGCTGCTCGATTAGCGCTGGAATCGTTGCACAGTAGACGTCCCACAAGCCGGCGTAGTTGCCAGCAAGATCGCGCTTGGTCACCCCATGCAGCGCGGACTGCGCGACGAACGGCGCCATCGGGAACAGGTAGCGCTCGGTGTACGTGTTCATGTTCAAGTTGGGGAAGCGCAAGAACGGGTTGAGACAGGTCGTCTGCGAGTGCGGCCGGTGGTCGGGCGCGTCCTCGATCAACCCGGCACGTTCCGTCGCCGACATCAGGCTGTGGAGCCGCGATCCATGGAAGGACGACGGTCCGACAAGATCCGGGGCAGCCAACTGCCCAGCGCCCGCGACACCAGTGCGACGGCCATCAGGGTCGCCGCCGATACACGGGCCACCCGGGCGGAATTCGGGCGTTCGCTTTGGGGAACGGATTCCTCTTCGTCAGGGCCTGACTGGCCCGCGGAACGCCAGGAGAGATCGAGGAACTCTGCCGCGCCCGTATTCAGGTGAAGGATGTTGAAGACCATGCCGTGAAGATCGGGAGGATGCGGGTAGTCAATCTCCGGGTCGCCCCCGACAACGTTTGTGTCGGCGTGGTGGCGCGAGTGACTCCTCCGCCAAAGGTAGGGACTTTTGATCGCCGGGAAAGAAGCGAGATGATAGAAGGACTCGTTTGGCACCGGGGCAGGGAGCACCCGACCGACACCACCTGCGACGCGGAGCCTTTGAGGAAATTCTCGCAATCGTGCGGCGAACAGGCAGGATACGCCTCACGACAACCCTGTCGTGGACGCGGGACCGCTTGACCCATTCAATAGCAGGCCGCCGTGGATGCGCCTGATCCCTGTCCCGCGGCGGCGCCGATTCCAGCTGGGATCAGGGTCGCTGGTTCCTCCGAGACCTCTCTGCCAACCTCAAATGCGCGCAGGGTTCCAGCGCCGCTGGCGCGCCCGGCCTCCGCGAGTAGGGCCATGACCCTTGCGGTGCTGCGGCGCGATGATCGTGAGCCGGGGCTCTATTGGCGGCTGGCAGTCAGCTTCCACCAAGAACGCGAGACCTTGCTACGCCTGCCTCTACCGGAGAAACTGAGCAGGACGTTTCCGGGGGGCCGAGAATCTTGGAGTCCGTAACGTAGATGGCCTTTGCGTTCGGCATTCTCAGCGCCGCTTCGCTGCCTCTAGGCACGCTCGCAATACTGGTCTGGAGCCCGAACGACCGCGCGGTTGGCGTCCTGACGGCCTTCGGCGGTGGCGCCCTGCTTGCCGCGCTGACCATCGATCTTGTGGCCTCGGCGCCTGCGAAGGCGCATTTCGAAGCGCTGGTGGTCGGCTGCACCTTGGGCGGCATCGCTTTCGTGGTCCTGGATCAAGCGGTCAACAATCGCGGCGGATTCCTGCGCAAGTCGTCGACCGTCATTCAGTACCTCCGGCGCATGCGCCGGGAACGGTTCAAACGGGCCATAGGTGAACTCGAACGGATCGGCGTCCTTCAGGACTTGTCCTCGGAGCAAATTGAAGATCTTGCCTCCATGGTGGTGCACGAGAACTTCAGGATGGGGGCCACGATCTACAGCGCCGGCGATCCTTCGGACTTCTTCTATATTCTCGAAAAGGGAGAGATTACGCGCACGGATCACCGCGCCGGGCGGCACCGCGCCGACGTGCTTGGAGCGGGATCCAGTTTCGGGTGGCGGGCCTTCATCACTGGTTCGCCGCATGCCTTCAACGCGGTCGCCACGGCGGAATCCGATGTCTGGCTGCTGCCGCGGGATGATTTTGACCAAGTGCTGGAGGCTTCGGCAACGCTGGCGGAGTCCTTGCTGGAAATCGTATCCAGCCAAGCGATCACCGAATACCTTGAGTCTCGTCAGGGCCTGACCACGGGGCAAATCGCCGAGTGGCGCGAGAACGCGGTGGGAAGCCTCAGGGGAGGCGAAGCGATCCCGAACGCCGTCGCTGTAGATCGTCACCGTAACGAGTTCGTGCGCATTTCTGATGGCATTCGGCGCATGCCGATCTTTCGCGGCCTGTCCGCCGATGAATTGCGAAGTGTCGCCGACCGCCTGTTTTGCGTCCTGTTCGAACGCGGGGACATGATTTTTCGCCGGGGCGACCCTGCCGACCGGTTATACATTGTCGAGTCCGGCCAGGTAGCCCGGATCGATCCTTCGGACACGCTTGGGCGCCGCCTAACGATGGAAGACGGCGAGGCGTTCGGCGGAAAATCCTTCATCACCAGCGCGCATCGCGCGAAGAGCGCAATTGCGACCGTGGACTCCGAGCTTTGGGTGTTGCGCAAGTCGGATTTCGACGTGCTGATAGGGCGCAATCCGGATTTGCATCGGCGAGTTCGGAAATTTCTCGAAGGCGAAGAGATCAGCAGGTACCTGGAAAGCAAGCACGGATTCGACCCGCAGAAGGCGGCGCGCCGGATCCGGCACGCAACGCGAAATGTGGATAGCGGCCGCTTGATTCCATCGGTTACGAGCGTCATTCGGCAAATCGGACAGCATCGCGGAGCGCCTATGGCCATTTGGCTGGGGATCATGCTGGACGGCATTCCCGAATCCCTGGTCGTCGGCAGTTCCATGATCCATGCCCAGGTCAGCATGTCGCTGATCGCGGGATTGTTTCTGTCGAACTATCCGGAAGCCTTGTCAAGTTCGGTCGGCATGCGCCAGCAGGGAATGAGTTTTGCGCGCGTGCTGTTCATGTGGAGTTCCCGGACTCTGTTTACCGGCATAGGCGCGGCGCTCGGCAACGTGTTTTTTCGTGGGCGCCGACCCGGCCGTGGTGGCGCTTGTAGAAGGCGTCGCCGCCGGCGCAATGCTCACCATGATCGCGCAGACCATGGCGCCGGAGGCCTATATCAAGGCGGGATCGGTCGTCAGCCTCTCAACATTCATGGGCTTCTTGGCCGCGATCTTTTTCAAGACGTTGGAATGAACGGCGATTTTGGGAGGCGATCCCGAGAGAAGCACCGGCCAAAACCGATATGGGGTGACGGCGAGAAGGGTTTGCATCGGCGGACTGGCCGGATATTCTCGCATGACTGGGGAAACCGTAACCAGGATCGCACAATCTGTGCTACATGCCCTGTGCGCTGCTGCCCGGTTTCGAACAGCCTGCGGGGATACTCCGCTAGGACCAGTCCGCCGATGCCGGGGATCAGTCGTCGAACGCAACCCGGTCGACAATTCGGAGCGCCTCCGCGCGGCGTTCCGCAATGTCGGCGAGCCTTATCGGATCGGGTTCGAACGACCCCCATTCCGCAACGGTTGCGGAAATCGGGACACCGGGCTTAACCGGGTATTCGTGATTGGTTTCCGCGTAAATCCGCTGTGCGGTTTCTGACGCGAGGAAGCGAATGAACTTCAACGCGTTCTCGGGATTGGGCGAATGGCGCGCCATCGCTGTTCCCGAGATGTTCACATGTGTGCCGCCGCCTTCGAACACCGGAAACTCGACGCCCACGGACTCGGCCCAGGCGCGCTGTTCCGGGTCGCTGAGCATTTTGCCCATGTAATACGTGTTTCCGATGGAAATATCGCATTCGCCGGCCCAGATTGCCTTGACCTGAGCGCGGTCGTTGCCCTGCGGGCGGCGCGCCAGATTGGCTTTGACGCCTCGAAGCCAGGTTTCCGCCGCTTCCACTCCCTTGTGTTCGATGAAGGCGGAAATCAGCGCGAGGTTGTAGCGATGTCTCCCGGACCGTGTGCAAATTCTTCCCTTCCATCGTGGATTGGCAAGATCTTCGTAAGTGGTGACTTCACCGTCCGCTACGCGCTCCTTGGAGGCATAGACAATGCGGGCTCTGGTGGTAAGCCCGATCCAGTCGCCGTCCGGATCTCGAAGCGTTTCCGGCACGTTTGCGTTGACTTCGGCATCCACCACCGGTTGGGTTACGCCTTCCGAGACGGCCGATGCGAGACGGCCGATGTCCACGGTCATGATGACGTCTGCGGGGCTTAGTTCGTCTTCGAGCTTGATGCGCTCGACCAAGCCGTCCTGCAGGCTGAGCAGGTTGACCTTGATTCCGGTCTCGGCTTCGAATTGCTCGAGCAGTGGTTCGATCAGGAAACCCTGGCGAGAGGAATAGACATTGACCTCGCCGTCCGCTGAAACGGCTGCGGTCGAAAAGATCTGCACGGCGATCGCGACGATCGCGACGCGCAACATCCGGCTTGCGTTCGGCAGGAATTGCATGTGGCACCTCACCTGTATTTCGGTTCTTCTTTCGGTGGCCCGCACCAGGCGATTAAACCTTAACGAATCACTAAGGCTTTTACCTGATCGAATCACTAAGGCTTTTACCCTAGCGATTAACTCAGGAATACGCAACCCATGGAAAGGGGCTTGCGCAATGGCGGTACGCTAGGCTCCCTGCGGAGCGGGTGTTGCGAAACGCTAAGATCGCAAGAACGGGCGTTCTAACCGTTTGCCGAGCAACAGGAATCCGCGCGGTCTGCGAAGTACGCGAACGCTTCCCATATGGCCGGACGGCTTCGCCTGAAGTTCGGCTTGCGCCTCCTGCCGTTCAGCTGAATCGTGGCTGGAACAAATTGATCCTGATCCCTGTTTCTGCCACGAAACGGTCTTGCACGGGTCCGATCAGGGACGGGCGCCGGTAGGCGCAAACGTTGCGTTCGTCCTTGGCCGAAGCGGACAAAGACCAAGACAGCAATGCGGCGCGCACGAATGACGCGATATCGGACACAGGGATTCCGGATTGAAGGCGTTTCGCGCGCCAACTCCCGCTGGTCATTCGCAGTCTTCCGGATTTCGTTCACGGCGAGCAAACTCTCGCCATCCCATTGAGTCTTTTCGAGGCGTCGGAAACCCGGGACTGGTGACAACCGCAAGACTATCGTGCGGAATGGCCGGACTACTCCGGCGTTCGCGAGTCCACCAGTTCCACGAGATCCGACATGATTCGGTTCAGCGCAAAGTCCTTGGGTGTGTAAATTCTGTCCACGCCACAATCCCGAAGCGCCCTGGCATCTTCCTCGGGAATGATGCCGCCCGCCACTACGGGAATGTCCCGGAGTCCGGCGCCTCG
Organism: Rhodobacterales bacterium; assembly: GCA_965219495.1. Classification (GTDB taxonomy): domain Bacteria; phylum Pseudomonadota; class Alphaproteobacteria; order Rhodobacterales; family CAZPXZ01; genus CAZPXZ01. Next base: position 2,062,470 of record OZ244777.1, on the reverse strand, counting down.
GAGCCCTGCAACGACATCACGCGCCAGTCGAAGGTGGGAACCCGAGAGAATCGAGAGTCCCACGAGGTGAGCCCGTTCGGTCTGGACGCTCTCCACAATATCTTCGGGCGAGAACCGGATGCCCTCGTAGATCACCTTCATCCCGCAGTCCCGCGCCCGCACAGCCACCTGTTCGGCGCCGTTCGAATGACCATCCAGACCCGGCTTGCCGAGCACGAACGTCATCGGCCTGCCCAGGCGTTCGGACAGCCTCTCTACCCTCGCGGAGATGGCGGCCATTTCCGGATCGCGGCGCCGGGGCGCCTGGCTGACCCCTGTCGGCGCGCGGTATTCGCCGAACACTGTGCGCATGGCTGCCGCCCATTCCCCCGTCGTTGCTCCGGCCCGGGCGGCCGAAACCGAAGCGGGCATGATGTTTCGTCCCGCGCGGGCATCCGTCTCGAGCCGTTCCAGCGCTTTCTCGACGGCGCCCCCGTCTCTTTCCCGCCGCCACGCCCCGATCCGTGCGCAAGCGCGTTCTTCTTCAGACGGGTCGACGGTTACAACCCGCGCGCTCTCCGCGTTCAAGGGACCCGGTTCGGACTTCATGAACGCGTTAACTCCAACCACAACTTGCTCCCCGGATTCGATTCTTGCGATCCGTTCGGCATTTGAGGCGACCAAGCGGGATTTCATGTACTCGATCGCGTCAATAGCGCCCCCTTCTGCTTGCACCTCCGCAAGTTCGCGTGCGGTGACTTCGCGGATTTCGGCCACCTTGGCATTGACGATCTCGGACCCGTCGAAAATGTCTTCATGCTCCAGGAGATCGGTCTCATGGGCGAGAATCTGCTGCAACCGCAGGGACCACTGTTGGTCCCAGGAGGTCGGCAAGCCGAGCGCTTCATTCCAGGCCGGCAATTGCACCGCCCGAGCGCGGGCGCGCTTGGAAAGTGTGACGGCGAGCGCTTCGAGCAGGATTCGAGCAATATTGTTCTCTGGTTGCTGCTCGGTAAGCCCGAGCGAGTTGACCTGTACGCCGTAGCGGAACCGCCGCAGCTTCGGATCGGAGACGTCGTAACGCGAGCGGCAGATCTCTTCCCAGAGTTCTGCGAACGCCCGGAGCTTGCACATCTCTTCGACGAACCGGATGCCGGAGTTCACGAAGAACGATATGCGCCCGACCATGGCAGGGAAGTCCTGCTCGCGAGTTTCCGGGCGGCTGCGGATTTCGTCGAGGAAGGCAATCGCAGTGGCGAGCGCGAAAGCGACTTCTTGGGGCGGCGTCGCACCCGCTTCCTGCAAGTGGTACGAGCAGACGTTGATCGGATTCCAATGCGGCAGTTCCCGGCTTGCCCAAACCGCAACATCCGCCGAGAGCCGGATAGAGGCCGCCGGCGGAAAAATGTAGGTTCCTCGCGAGAGATATTCCTTGACGACGTCGTTCTGCGTGGTTCCTCGGAGAGTCGTTCCGGGAACCCCGGCCTCGTCCGCGAGCGCCGCGTAGAGTGCAAGGAGCCAAGGCGCCGTCGCGTTGATGGTCATGGAGGTATTCATGCGCTCAAGCGGTATGCCTTCCAGAAGTTCGCGCATGTCTCCCAGATGGGACACCGGAACTCCGACACGTCCGACTTCGCCTTTCGCGAAGGGGTGGTCGGGGTCGTATCCAGTCTGCGTGGGAAGATCGAAGGCGACGGAGAGGCCCGTCTGTCCTTTCTCCAGATTGGAGCGAAAGAGCGCGTTGGACGCCTTCGCGCTCGAATGCCCGGCGTAGGTTCGAAACAGCCACGGGGGATCCCGGCGGGAGCGGGTTGGCTCAACGGTCATTGCAAAACCCTTCTCCACTGGTGCGTCGCAAAATACTAGAGCGCATCAAGGCGCTCAGAAAGCGCAATGGGGGTTCCAAGTATCTGGGCGTCCCGAAATTGCGCATTGCCCAGGCCGCCGCGCCGAATACTATTGCGATGCAACATAGACGGAAATGTTGCGCGGCATTTGACGAGGAGTCTGAACATGGCGGCGGTGGCGGAAATGGTGACCGAGTCGGTCGCCGAAATTGATGGCGCGGAACTCTACGAGGTGGGAAGGATTCCGCCGCTCGGACACGTTCCGAAGGAGATGTACGCGTGGACGATTCGACCGGAACGCCACGGAAACCCCGACAAGGCGATGCAGCTGGAAGTCGTCGAAGTTCCCGAGATCGACTCGCATCAAGTCCTGATTTTCGTTCTGGCGGCAGGCGTCAACTACAACGGCGTATGGGCGGCGCTCGGAAAGCCGATCTCGCCTTTCGATGTGCATGGCGCGCCGTACCACGTGGCGGGTTCGGACGCGGCGGGAATTGTCTGGAAGGTCGGGGAGAAGGTGAAGCGGTTCAAAGTGGGCGACGAAGTGGTCGTGCATTGCAACCAGGACGACGGAGACGACGAGGAATGCAACGGAGGAGATCCGATGTACTCGCCCTCGCAACGAATCTGGGGGTACGAAACGCCGGACGGATCCTTCGCCCAGTTTGCCCGCGTGCAGGCGCAGCAGTTGATGCGGCGGCCCCCGCACCTGACCTGGGAAGAGTCCGCCTGTTACACGCTAACCCTGGCTACCGCGTACCGCATGCTGTTTGGCCACCGGCCGCATATTCTCCGGCCCGGCCACAACGTGTTGGTCTGGGGCGCGTCGGGCGGGCTTGGCTCCTACGCGATCCAGCTGGTGAACACCGCGGGCGCCAGCGCCATCGGCGTGATCTCCGATGAGGCAAAGCGAGAGTTTGTTCTCGGGCTCGGCGCCAAGGGCGTCATCAACCGAAAGCAATTCAATTGCTGGGGGCAGTTGCCGACCGTCAACTCGCCCGAATACGCGGGATGGCTTGGGGAAGCCCGCCGGTTCGGGAAGGCGATCTGGGAAATCACCGGCAAAGGGGTGAACGTGGATGTCGTGTTCGAGCACCCCGGCGAGGCGACCTTCCCCGTTTCCGCGCTTGTGGTGAAGCGGGGAGGAATGGTCGTCTTTTGCGCCGGCACCACCGGCTACAATCTGACGTTTGACGCCCGCTATGTCTGGATGCACCAGAAGCGCATTCAGGGATCGCACTTTGCCAATCTCCTGCAAGCGAGTCAGGCGAACCAGTTGATGCTGGAGCGGCGGATCGATCCTTGTATGTCCGAGGTCTTCGCGTGGAACGACATACCGCTTGCGCACAACAAGATGCTCGAGAACGTCCACAAACCGGGCAACATGGCGGTTCTGGTGTCGGCGCCGACGACCGGACTCCGCACCTACGAGGACACGCTGGAGGCGGCCGGCGCCCACTGAAATTCAGTCTTGCTCCAGGGTTTCCGGGAATCCGGGCGCCCGCAGCGTTTTGCCGACAGCGTCTTCAAGGAGCCGCACCGCCATCGGGGACCATGCGTCTCCGCCATAGCGGGAGCGCGCTTCCTCGAGGATTTCCCGGGTTTTCTCTCCGAGCGCCAGCGGGATCCCGTGGTACCTGCCGAGCCCGGCGGCGAGGCCTGCGTCTTTGCATGCCAGGTCCAGCGTGAACCCGATATTGTAGCTGCCGTTCAGAATGACCTGGCTTTCGGTTTCGTGAACGAAGCTGTTTCCGGAACTTTGCCGGATCGCCTCAAAGGCGACGCCGAGGTCGATCCCCGCGCGTTTGGCGAGCATGAGCGCTTCCCCCGCGCCGACGAGATGCAGGAAAGCCAGCATGTTGGTAACCACCTTCATGATCGACGCGCTGCCAAGTTCGCCCGTATGCAGGACGGGATCGCCCATGGCGGAGAGGGCAGGGAGGTGGTGCTCGAATACCGCCCGCTTTCCCCCCGCGAGGACGGTGATCTCGCCGGAGGCGGCGAGATGGACTCCGCCGGTGACCGGCGCCTCCAGCGTATCCACCCCGCGCGCCTCGGCCGGCGCGGCGATGCCTCGGATTTCCGCCGGGTCGTTGGTGCTCATTTCGATCCAGGTTCCGCCGGGCTCCATGGTTTCGAAGGCGCCTTTTCCCCCTCAAGCGCGGCGTGTGTCGCGGCTGGGGAGGGCAGGCAGGTGATGACGGCATTTACGCCTTCCGCCGCGATTCCGGCGGTATCGGCCCAGATGGCTCCATTCTTCACGAGTTCCTCTGCAGCCGACGGTTCGAGATCGTGCACCTTGAGCGGGAAGCCTGCGCAGAGCAGGTTGCCGGCCAGGCGCCGGCCCAATGTGCCGACGCCGATGAATGCATGCTTCATCATCAAGTTCTCCAGGCAAAGGACCGCAAGTCGGCCTTTGGCGCGCAGTTCCGCGCCAGGGAAATCTCGTCCGGATCCGGGTACGGGCGCTCCAGCGCTTCGAGACGCAATTCCGAACCCGTGTACGGATGGGCTTCGAGCACATCTTCGTCGAGTTCCACACCGAGCCCCGGATCGTTTGGAGGCGTTACGTAGCTGTCTTCCCAGCGAATGGGCCGCACCAGCACATCGGCGCTGAATCCGGACCAATCAAAAATGCTTTCCAGAATCAGGAAATTGGGAGAACAGGCGGCGAGCTGGATGTTGGCCGCGCCCACCACCGGACCGCAGTAAAGGTGGGAGGCGATTTGCGCGTAGCGCGCCTCCGCCATTCCGGCAATTTTCTTTGCTTCGAGGAGGCCCCCGGCGCGGCCGAGATTCAGTTGCAGGATCGAGGCGGCGCCAAATTCCAGCACCCGGGCAAACTCATGCCGGGTCGCCAGGCGTTCTCCGGTCGCGACGGGGATGCTCGTAGCGCCGGCGACTCGCGCCATTTTCTCGCCGATGATGTCCCAGCACGCCATCTCCAGCCCGCTTATCACCGCAAGCAGCGAGATTTCAGGACGGAGCGAATAACCGCGTCCGTACGCGCACCGCCAGAACTGCTCGATTCGAAAGGGATCCGAGCCGACGAGATGACGCTCGGCCACGTCCCGGATCATCGCGCGAATCGTTTCCGGCCCAAAGGCTGCGGCGTAGACTTCCCCAATTCCTTCGATCCCGTCGTCGGTTACCAGCTTGAGAAAGACCCAGAACCTGCCCCCGCGGGAAGGCCGCGCATTGGCGACCGCGCAAGTCTTGACATCGGTGATTCGCAATTCCGAAGCGCCCTTTCAGAAGATGATGACGTTCCGCACCGCGCGGCCGCCTTCGGCGGAACCGATGGCTTCGTTGATCGACCGGAGCGGATACCGCCCGCTCACCCACTCAGCAAGCCGCAATTTGCCCGCTTCGTAGTGCCGAACGAGCGCGGGAATATCGATTGCTGGCCGTCCGGAACCCATTTTGGAGCCGTGAATTCGAATTCCCCGTTCAGCAATGTCCGTGGGATCGAGCGCGACCTCGGCGCCGTCGCGGGCCATTCCAACCGCCACCGCAACACCGCCCCTGCGCACGGAGTTCACCGCCGCATTGAGCCCTCCCCGGTTGCGACCGTGGTGATGGTGCAGTCGACGCCTCCTCCCCCGGCAATCGAGCGAATTCGCCGAACCGGATCTTCCCGGGTCGGGTCGACCGCATGCGTGGCGCCGAGATCCCGCGCCATGGCGCGCTTTTCTTCGGACGGGTCCACCGTGATCACAATCTCCGCGCCGCGAATCCTGGCCGCTTGTACGCTGTTCATTCCAACGCCCCCGACTCCGAATACGGCTGCGTTTTCGCCTGGTTGCAAGTTGGCCGTATTGGCGACCGCGCCGAAGCCGGTCAACGCTCCGCAGGCGAGGAGAGCGGCATGTTCGGGCGGTACGCTCTCCGGCATGCGCACCGCTTGGGACGCATGCACCACGACTTCCTCGGCGAATGCGCCGGTTCGAAACCCTTGGGCGATCGGCGCGCCGCCAGCTTCCGCGAGAGGACCGGGATCATCCAGGGAAAACTGCCCGCAGCAAAAGCCCGGTTCGGATCTCGCACAAGCCGCGCAAGACCCGCAATAGCGAATCAGGGTAACCACTACCGAGTCGCCAGCGGCGAGACCGGGTACTCCGGCGCCGGTCTCGATAACGGTTCCGGCGGCGTCGTGCCCGAAAACGGCAGGCAGGGACTTCTCCCAGTCTCCTCGAATGGCGTGCAAGTCGCTTTGGCAAATTGCGCAGGCGGTGACGGCAACGCGCACTTCGCGAGGACCGGGCGGCGCCAGGCGCAGGTCTTCAACACTGAGTGGAGAGGAGAAATCCCGGAGGATGGCGGCCTTCATGGAACGATCCCGTTACTTGCCGGCGGCGTTCCGCATTTCCCGCAATGCAGATAGCGGAATTGTGCGCGCTGCGGCGCTTGTTGCATGGGGCCGCGACATCGTTCAGTGCCCGGTACGCCCGCTTTCGGTTCGCAGGCGGCGGCGCGAGAATCGGAGCAGCCGTCCGTCGATGAAGAGCAAGGCGGCCAGGATGAGCACCAGTCCCGCAAGGTCGTTGAAGCCGAATCGCTCGTTCAGAAAAACCAGCCCAAGAATCATGGTGACGCCGGGAAATACCAAGGTCATCAACATGGTGTTGGTGGCCCCGGCACGCCGAACCAGCGCGAAGAACAGGATGTAGGAAAGAGCGGCGCACGGCAGGCCAAGACCCAAGATCGCTAGAACCGTGCTCGCCCTAAGTTCGGCAGGGGAAGGAATGGGGACATCTGTGAAAATCACCGCCGGCAGCAGCCAAAGCGCACTCGCTGTAGCGGTGCAGGTAGCTGCGACAACACCGGAAACCCCGGCGGACAGGCGTCGTGCGAGGTGAACTCCAACACCGTAGATGAATGCCGCCACGAGAACCGCGAGATATCCCGCCCCCGCCCCCTTGCCCGCGTCGGTAACTTCAAAACCTATCAGAATGGCGATTCCGGTGATTCCGATCATCAATCCTGCGACCCGGTTCCATGTGATCCGATCATCCCTTGTGAAGAAGTGTCCAAGAATCACGGTGAATAACGGAGTGGTGGCGCTCAGGATTGCGGCTTCGCCGCTCAGGATCTGGATCTGGCCCCAGGTCACAAGCGAGAAGGGAACGACGTTGCTCACCAGCGCAAGCCCGGCGAAAGCACTCCACAATTTAAGGGACGAAGGAATGATGTGGCCCGTCGCGAAAGCGAATGCCCATAGGGCAGAGGCGGCGATCGCAACCCGTGTAAAGACAATGGCCAGCACGTTCAGTTCTTCGAGCGCAATTTCGATGAAGAGAAAACTTGTGGACCAGAGGAAGCCGACCGTGAACAAGAGCAGCCAGCTTGTCAGGTCCATCGAGCGGTTCATTTGCATTGTCTCCTTGCGCCCCGAGGACCGGGTCCTCGGCCAGCCCGGGGAACCGGCGGTCCACGAAAGGTGTGTTGTGCGGTGCGGCCCATGGTCTCAGCTCTGCTCAGCATACCGTGAAAGCCGGCCCTGGAAGTCGCGCAAATCACAGCCGTCCGAATCCGCTTGTAGACTGCCGCCTGTTTTCAAATTGTCCGGTTTTTTGCAGGCGCTTGTATACCCGAGCTTCTGGAGGAAGGCTCTGTCGTCAAGAAGCAAATGTGGCCGTAAGCCACTCCGGGGTGGACGCTGGAGGAACCGCAATCTGCAATTTGATGAATATGCGGAGCGGCGAACGCTTCCAACGCGTCCAAAGTCCGGAACTTGCGGAACCGCTGGGATCGAACCGGTACTTGGCCACTGGAGCAAGCGGGGTTGGCGCCATGCCGCCGCGATCATGGCGCTGCCCTGAAATTTCTTCGCCGGGGACATGGGCGAATGCGCGTCTTGACGTTCGCTTTCAGAACTGCCTCATCCCGATTGCGCAAACGGGCTTGCAATTGCGCGGCGCAATTGTGTATTCGGAATACGAAGAAGAAACAGAACATTCACGTCGGACACGCATGTCGGATACATATGACGTCGCGACTATCGGAGCGGGAATACGCGGCTGCGCCATTGCTTTCGAATTGGCCAAGGACGGAAGACGGGTTGTCTGCTTGGAGAAAAACGCCGCAGCCGGCACCGGATCTACGGGGAATTCCTGCGCGATCATTCGAAGGCACAACTCGACCCTGAACGGCGTCGGGTTGGCGACATCCAACTATCCATTCTGGGAGGACCGGCAAGGATATTTGGGTGCGGAAAACGGGGAAACGCTTGCGCACTACCGGGATCGGCGGTTGCTATACATGCTTCGAAAGCAACAATTATGGTCTCGAGCTTGAGCAGATCGCCAACGAGATCGATATTCCCTATGAGGTGTGGACCCCCGCCAAGATCAGGGCGAACTTGTCCATCATGGATCCCGGGCACTTTCATCGGGCCAAATCGGTGGATGATCCAGCGTTCGGCACGCAGAGTGGGGAATTGCGGTAGGTGCATTTCTTCCCGAAAGCGGGATATGTCAGCGATCCCGCGCTTGCGACCCAGAACATCCAGTCAGCTGCAATGCAACACGGCGCACGGTTCGAGATGGGCCAGCGCGTCACCGGGATTTGCCGGAATCGTGGCCGGGTTTCGGGAGTCGCACTCGAGTCGGGCCGCGTACTGAATGCAGCAATTGTCGTAAACGCCTCCGGACCACATTCTTACAAAGTGAACAAAATGGCGGGCGTTACAGGAGGTATGAGGATCAAGACGCCGGTCCTGAGGGTTGAAGTGGCGCACGGGCCGTCACCCAGGGGGTTTGACTTTGAAGCGAATGGATGGATCTGTTCAGACGCCGATACTGGAGGCTATTGGAGGCCGGAAGTAGGCAACAAGATCCCGATCGGTAGCGAAGAGCCGGAATGCGACTCACTGGAGTGGGTTGATCCCGATGATTACAACACCGAGGTTACGGATCAGGCCCGCACGCAAGCACTGCGAGGGGCGCAGCGGTTTCCGTCGATGGGGGTCCCGAACCGTGTTCAGGGAATTGCGGACTTGTACGACGCCTCAGACAATTGGATCCCGATAACCGATCAGTCCGATTTGCCGGGGTTCTATGTGACAGTTGGAACCAGCGGAAACCAGTTCAAGAATGCGCCGGTCGTAGGAAAGATGATGGCGGCCTTGATTGACTGCGTGGAAAGCGGCAATGACCACGATGCGGAACAGCTTCAGTACAAGCTTCCGAACATGGACTTCACGCTCGATATGCGCTTCTGCTCGCGGAAGCGGGAGATCAATCGAGAAAGCAGTTTTTCGGTTGTAGGATAGGTATGGGCGATCCAGCGCCGGTATTTGTGGACTGCTACGGAGATGTGGAGCGGCAATTCACTGACCGCATGCACGAACTCGTGCCCGAACTGGAGGTGTGCCGCGGAAAACCTGCAAACGAATATGAACTGATCCGCCGGCTTTACGGACGGCGGAATGCCCTCGTGTACATGGCATATATATCGGCGCGGGTTTTGAACGCGTGTGACGGCCTCAAGTCAATTGCATACCTTTCCACCGGGTTGGCGACACACGGAGACCTTGCCGAGGCGGGCCGACTCGGGATTCGATTTGAAGGCGTCAAGGGCTACAGTGACCGTTCCGTCGCGGAACATGCTGTAACGCTCGCTCTCGCGGGATTGAAGCGTCTGGCTGAAATGGACCGTGCGGTACGCGGTGGCAGTTGGCGCCTGATGCGGTCCGAGAATTTCCAGGGCAAGACTTTCGGCGTGATCGGTCTTGGCGGGATTGGGAAGGAGACCGCGCGATTGGCGCATGCGCTCGGGGCGCGGACGATAGGCTGGAGCCGGTCGGGCCGTACCGGGGCCGTTCCGATTGAATTGGCGGATCTCGATACCGTCCTTCGATGCTCCGACATGCTGTCCTTGCACCTTGCGCTTACACCCGAAACCGAAGGATTTCTCGATGCCGGACGGATCGGCAAGTTGAAGCCCGGTGTCGTCTTGGTCAACACGGCGCGAGCGGAAATCGTCGTCGAGTCGGCACTGGTAGGCGCTTTGAATCGGAAGCGGATCGGACACGCTGGCCTGGATGTTTTTCACGAAGAACCCGTGCCTGCAGATCACCCGCTGCTGAAGATGGCAAACGTCACGCTTACACCGCATTCCGCGTGGCTGACCTCCGGCGCGGTCGACCAGTTGCTGGTCGCTGGGCTAACCCTGTTGCGGCGTCAAATCGAGGAGACATGAGCGGCACATCCGCTTTGCCTTCGGCAGATTGAAGAACACCGGGCCCGGCATCGTGCAGCAGCGCCACATCGGCGCTGGCGCCGCCCGCGCGGTTCCGTTCGCGAGCCTCCCCTCGGGCAATTCCGGATGGAGATGCCGAGCAACCAAGGGCGCCGGATGGTCGAGATACATGTTGTACACAGCCGAGCGCGTTATCGGCCGATTTCAAGCAGGTCGCGGAATCCTTCGCGCGTGACCAACGCGAATTTCACGCACTTCCGTTGGATCCGGGCATTGGCGCCGTCGGTTGTTCCATGCGCAAAGCGTTTCAATCCAAATGCCGGCAGACCGTTGTTCTCCAGAATCAGACGGAAGCCCTCTACGATGGTCCGCTCCGGAGCTTTCGCGGTAGACGGTAGCTTGTACAAGTGCAGGGGGTCCCCATCGTGCTTGTGCATGGCGAAGTCCGTGAACGTGCCTCCGAAATCGCGGCCAAATTACATTTGGACGTTCCCGTGCGCGCCTATGCGACGTGTCGTCGCGGCGATCCGAGTTGCCGAGCAAGTCCGGCCGCCACCGAGCGGGCATCTTCTTCCACACCGTACAGAATGCCCGACTTGCGTTTGGTCATCCAATTCAGTCCGCAGAAAAACAGGCCCTCCATAGGACTGGCTCCGGCAGAAGTGACGGGATACCCGAATGCGTCGGTAGGGACCCCTTCGATCCAGGAGAAGTCGAATCCGAACCCGGTCGCCCAAATGATGGTAGCGATCCCAGCCTCTTCGAGATCGAGCAACGCAGGGGCAGACGTTTGTCGGGTCGGCGGACACGAATTATTCGCTGGATCCGAGACAGCCGGGGGCGGACAGGAAATTCGGTTTTCCGCGATGTGCCTGTCAATCCTCCGCAAAAAATCCTCTGCAAAGTCATCCGCAAATTTCAGATTGGTCTGGAGGTCATCGGAGAACCGGAGCCTTTTGCCTTCAATATCTTTCAGCCGACCCAGCAAGTTTGTTCCCCTGTCGCGGAAGTCGTGCAGATTGACGGTCGCGCCCCCATCCCTGCCTGTAACATGGGGATCTCCCAGAAACCGGTCTCCTGACCGCGGCAGCATGTCCGGTGTTCGGTCCAACAGACCCATGTCTGCTTGCCATTCAAGGCAGTCGCGACCGCGATAGCGGCGCGGCAACCGGCCCGTCCTTGAAACGCAAAGATGGACCTTGCGGCCTGCGCGGAGGAAATCTTCGGTGACTTGGCAGCCAGTCTGTCCCGAGCCGACGACCAGCACCGCACCTTCATCCGCTTGCCCCGGGTTCTTGTAGCCCTCGGCGTGCAGTTGCCGGATTTCCGGGGAAATGCTGGCTGCAATCGCGGGGGTTTTTGGGCACTGGTACGTCGCTGTCGCAACGACGAGACAACGAGCGGCCATTTCCCCCTTGCTTGTAGAAAGACGAAAGACGTTTTGCTGCTTCCGAACGCGGACAACATCCACTCCGCTTTGAACCGGCGCAGAGAAGGAATTCGCCCAATCGGTCATGTACGCCACCAATTCGTCCCGCGGCATGAATCCTCCCGGTTCGCTGCCGTCGTAATGCGCACCTGGCAGCTTTACGGTCCAGTTTGGAGTTACCAGGCAGAACGAATCCCACCGGTGGGCCTTCCATGCATAGGCGACACCGCCACGGTCGAGTATCTGGTGCGGAATTCCGTTCCGGGTAAGAAAATAGCTGACGGAAAGCCCGCCCTGTCCCGCACCGATGATGACGACGTCGTGAATATCGGAACTCAGCTTGGGTCACTCCACTTGTCCGTATCGCCACGGCCGAACTTCACGACATCGAGGGGAGGGGGATCGGCACCGGCATCGCTGATCATGTGATGCACTTGGCCTCGGTGATGAATTTGATGCTGGAACAGGTTGGTCAGACACAAACGAAGCGGGAGAGAGAATCGTTCCTCTTCGTCGAGGCCGACTGCCGTGAACGAAAGCTCGCCTGCAAGTTCCTCGTCATCCAGAGAATCGCAAAAGCCGGCGTACCAGACGTCATTTTCGCGATGGGCGGCTTCCAGATCATTGAATGCCTCGTGCAGCATTTCGTCGAGAGACGTATACGTTGTGGGCTTTTTTTCCAGACGTTGGCGGTAGATGAGATCGGCGAGCAGAATGTGGTTCATCGTGTTATGAATCGACTTGAAAAACGCCCTGCGGTCGCGCTTGCGTTGTTCGTCGGTCAGTTCCCTGAGCGCGATGTAAATGCGAATGTTCGCCCACGCGTTGTACCTCGCGGCAGTGGACAGGTCCAAGAGCGATCCCATGAAAATTGGCTCCTTCCCCGAACTTATTGCGCCATCCCTTGCGCTTGTACTATGAACGCTGCCAGCACAGGCGGTTCCTCATCAATGTACATGTGATCGACCATGCGTTTGATACTTTTGAGATCCGGACTGGCGGCAAACCCTGACAACTCTCCCGTGAACTCCAGAAGTCGCGGGCGATTCTCGGTGTATCGTCTAGGGCGGCAAGCAATATAGCCCGGACGAAGCCCGAATGCTTCTGCAGAATCGGGACGGCGTCTCCTCAAATAACCTGAAATTCTTTTCAGCATTTCGGTCGGCAACGCGAGTCAACCATTCAATTGGATCATATACATCGGCCGGCATGACGCTGTTCTGCGATGCGCGGCGCCACTGTTCCAGCGGACCTTCGGATTCCCGTTCCTGCCGCCACCACGTGACGCGGAAATTTCCCGCCGCTCCCCACCCGTGAACGGGCCAATGCCCGTTGCAGGATATTCGTTGCCGCATTGACGTGGCGGTCCAACAGCAGCCCTCATGCGGGACAAGCGTGGATGAGAACAGCCAGACCCTTTGGTGCCTTGGCACCGCGGAGAGACATCATCCGGCGGTCCGCGTAGCCGCTGTCGGCCGCTCCAATAATGCCGGCCTGCCACTCGGCCTCGGCCAAGGATCGGTCGCCATGGCGGAAGATTGCCGGCATCCGCAGATTTCGCGCGGAACCCGCCTCGACCCAGACACTTGTGGTCCTTGCGGCCGAATTACGCTCCAGATTCCTTTGTCGTGGAAGCCGCTTCCAGTTCAAAAGGCGGCATTTTCACACAGGCGCCATGTACTCTTCGGAATGTTTCTCCACGGCCTGTCGATCACGGTGATGACGCTGCCGATTACGCTTTCTCTGATCGTTTCGGCGGGCTGGGATCCTATCCGGTTCGGTGTCTACCTGGTTATCAAGATCGAGTCGGGCCCTTTGATTCTGCCCATTGGACGGAACCTTTTCGTCCGCCAAGGCATCACCGGTCGTCCGACCTACAGAATCGCCAGGGGGCGCGTTCTCCTTTCTTTCTGCTGATGCTTTCGTTTGCCGCGATCATTGTCGTCGCGCCGGAAATCGCGATGTGGCTTCCGAGCACCTTGTCTTGAATACTGGTACGAGGACTGGGAGAGGATTCCGGACGACACGAACTGCGAATCGCGCGCGTCCAAAATCGGTCGGTGCGTATCATCCCCTTGGTGCGACACCCATACGGTATCCCATCGGCACGTTCTCCGGTTTCGCTTAGCGCGTTCCCGAGACGCATCGAATATTTCGGCTGACGAATTGGAATCTGGTTTTCGGTTGTACCAGAAGGTCGGGTCACCGAGAGCAAACAGTGGGAGCAATGGTGCGATGGACCGCGTCCTTCCAACCGTCTAACAGGCATTTGCGATCTTGTTGGTTCATTGAGGAACTGAAGCGGCGTTCCCGTTGCCACATTTTGGCGAATTCCTTTGGCGCGGGATAAAGATCCTTCTGGAGTCCGGCGAGGTAGGCGGCTCCGAGCGCCGTTGTCTCCGGTATCTTGGGCCGGTCTACCTCCGCGTTCAAAAGATCGGCGAGTCGTTGCATGGTCCAATCCGAAGCAACCATGCCGCCATCAACGCGAAGGACCATCTGGTCCGTTCTCTTCCAGTCCCCTTGCATCGCTTCGAGGAGATCGTGAGTCTGAAAACACACGCTATCCAATGCAGCGCGCGCAAGTTCCCGCCGGGTCGTAGCGCGCGTCAGTCCGTAGATCGCCCCCCTGCACTCGGAATTCCAATGAGGGGCGCCAAGCCCAACGAACGCAGGCACCAGATAGATGCGCTCCTCTGGATTCGCCGCCGCTGCGAGTTCACCCGACTGCGCTGCGGTATCAATGATTTGAAGGCCGTCCCGCAGCCATTGAACTGCTGCTCCTGCGACGAAGATGGAACCCTCGAGCGCGTACGTGACGCGCCCGCCGAGCTGATAGGCAATGGTGGTCAGCAGCCTGTTTCGCGAAGGTACCAGGTCCTCGCCCGTATTGAGCAATGCGAAACAGCCGGTCCCGTAGGTCGATTTCATCATGCCCGGCAGAAAACAGGCCTGCCCGATGGTCGCGGCCTGCTGGTCTCCGGCAATTCCGGCCACGGAAATGTTGCTGCCGAAGATCCCGGGGAGGGTTTCACCAAAACTCGCCGCGCAATCCCGTACTTCAGGAAGCAGGGCGCGCGGAACCCGGAACAGGCGGAGCAACTCGTCCGACCACTCGCCCCGCCGGATGTCGTAGAGCAGCGTGCGGCAGGCGTTCGTAGCATCTGTTGCGTGCACCTTTCCGCCGGTGAGCCGCCAGAGGAGATATGTGTCGATCGTACCAAATGCGAGCTCGCCGTATTCGGCCGCCTCGCGGACGCCGTCCAAATTGTCGAGAATCCAGGCGATTTTCGTGGCGGAGAAGTAAGGGTCGAGAAGGAGTCCCGTCTTTGCCTGCACGGAGTCCTCGACCCCTTCCGCCTTAAGCATGGAGCAGGCTTCCGCTGTCCGCCGGTCCTGCCAGACAATGGCCCGATGAACCGGTTGTCCGGTGGAACGTTCCCAAATCACCACGGTTTCACGCTGGTTCGCGATTCCAATCGCCGCGACCTGTCCGGATTCCACGCCAGCTTTGGCAAGCGCTTCGCGGGCGGTGGAGAGGGTCGTTGCCCAGATGTCCTCGGGATCGTGTTCTACCCAGCCAGAACGCGGAAAGTGCTGTTCGAATTCCTGCTGCGCCATTGCAACGTTCCGAGCAGACCGGTCGAACAGAATTGCCCGGGACGAGGTGGTGCCCTGGTCGAGTGCGAGAATGTACTCCAGCATCGGTGATTATTTCTCCTGTTCCGTCCTACGGTCATTCGACCGCGCGTTCTTTCATCCAGTGGTCGAGCCGTTCCGCCACTTCGGGACTGACGCGAAGACCGAGCTTCGAACGCCGCCAGAGAACATCTTCCGCGGTTCTGGCCCATTCCTTTTTCATGAGATACGCAACTTCATGCGCAGAAAGGTCCGCTCCGAAACACTCTCCTGGGTTCGTGGAACTGAAGATCGCGGCGGCAACTTCCCTTGCGTACGTGCCGTAGGCGCGAACAAGCCTGAACGCAAGAGCATCCTCAATTTCCTTGTAATCCTTTTGCAGTTCCGCAACCAGCTTCGGAACGCCTTCGACGGGAAATGCGCCCCCGGGGAGCGGCTCATGCCGCGTCCACGGTTTTCCCGCACGCGGGAACAAGTCCGACAGCTTGTCAAGCGCCGCTTCGGCCAAGCTCCGGTAAGTCGTGATCTTCCCGCCGAATACATTCAAGAGCACCGCTCTTCCCGGCGGTCCCACACGCTCTAGCGTGTACCCGCGGCTCGCTTCGCTCGCCGGCACTTCCTTCAGGTCATGAATGGGCCGTACGCCGCAATAGCTCCATACGACATCGTTGGGCCGCACCTCGTTCTCCAGAAACCGGCTTACGGCCCGGCAAAGATAGGTGATTTCATCCCGTTGGATGGAGGCGCTTTCCGGCGCTCCTTCGTGATCCATGTCCGTGGTTCCGATCAGCGTAAAGTCCGATTCGAACGGAATCGCGAAGATGACGCGCCCGTCCCCGTGCTGAAAGAGGTAGGCGCAATCGTGCTCGAACAAGCTCCGGACGACAATGTGACTTCCTTTCAGCAGGCGCACCGGGGCCGGCGGATGATGGCGCCCGCATCGCTGGATCACATCTGGAGCCCAGGGTCCAGCGGCATTCACGAGGCAGCGCGCCGCAACGGTAGTAGTTTTGCCGTTCGAGCGGTTCCGAAGATTTGCGCGCCAAATTGAACCTTCCGGTGCAGCCGACACAACCTCTGCGCGCACGCAAATGGTGGCGCCCTTTGCGGCCGCGTCCATTGCGTTCAGCACGACCAGGCGTGCGTCGTCGACCCAGCAATCAGAATATGCGAATCCCCGGCGAAGATGCGGCTTGAGAGGCCGGCCAACGGCTTCGTTTTTCAGATTGACTGCGCGTGAAGCAGGCAACTGAACCCGACCGCCGAGATGGTCGTAGATCCATAGTCCGGCTCGGATGATGGATGCCGGTCGAGCACCGTCCCGAACTGGCACGACGAACCGCATCGGGCGGATGATGTGAGGGGCTGCGCGCCAGAGAACTTCACGTTCGAGGAGGGATTCGCGAACAAGACCGAATCGGAACTGCTCCAGATAGCGAAGGCCGCCATGGATCAGTTTCGTAGATGCGGAAGACGTGCCGGACCCGAGATCTCCGCGTTCCGCCAAGAGGACCGAGATTCCGCGCCCGGCGGCATCACGGGCGATTCCGCAACCGTTGATCCCGCCACCCACGATCAGGAGGTCCAGTGGTTTGCAATTGTCCTGTTGCATCCGGTTGCCCATTGTGCTTGGCGAGGTTCTTTGGCGGATTCCGTGCGCATCCCGCCAACCAGAAACTCTTATCGATGCGGTATGGGTTCCTCAAGCCTGTTTGGCATAATCAGGCCGGATTGTCTGCGTATCACGTCCCTCGATACATAAGGCGAGGAATGAAAATGCCGAAATTCGGGTTGATCTCAACTCCATATAGAGCGGCGCGCAGGTCTTGCCGTTCCATACCGCGATTTGTATTCGATGGAGTCTTGGGCAAGCGGCAGTGGCCGTTCGAATAGGTTTTAACTGCGCATCAAGTAATTCAAAGAGAAGAAACTCAAGCAAATTCGGCCCTTGATCACACGTTGCTCTCACTTCAGGCACAATTAGCAAAACGGGGGTTTCGAACTCACAGATGGCTAGAATAAGTTGGTCTGCCGTTCGGTTGGAATGGGATTGGCTTATTGTTATGGTGCCAGAAACATCGATGGAGCTTGGTTCGTTCTCTTCAAGCGTAACGATGCATGAACCAATTGGATCGAGAACAAAGAAAACAGTCCATTGGTGATTGATGAGCACCAGAATGGCCTCATTGACCAGAGATACGGGCGGTTGTGAGGGGGACGGCTGGGATGCAATCAAAGATACGAGAATGGCAATATGTTTGCGACTATGAGGACGAACACGAGAAATTGCAGGAGATCGAATTGCGATCGCTATCTGCGGTGTGGGAAGAGCAGCGAGATTTGCTCTCGGATCAAGAGGCATTGGGGCGGTTCACCGAGAAATTAAAACGGGAGTGGGCGATTGAAACAGGCTTGATCGAACGTCTCTACGAATTTGACCGCGGAATAACGGAAGTTTTGATTGAACGGGGATTTGACTCCGCGTTTCTGCCGCACGGGCGCATTGAAATGCCTGAAAAAGTAATTTCAATTATAAGGGATCAAAAGGAAGCCATAGAAAGTGTTTTTGACTATGTGAAACAGGAGCGCGCCTTATCCACAAGCTACGTGAAGGAAATCCACGCACTGCTTACCCGCAATCAAGAGTTTTCAGAGGGCCAGGATCAGTTTGGGAATCGAATCGAGTCGCCCCTTAACCGGGGTGACGGGGTGACGGGGTGACGGGGTGACGGGGTGACGGGGTGACGGGGTGACGGGGTGACGGGGTGACGGGGTGACGGGGTGACGGGTGCACATTTCATATGGAGTAAAGTAAACCGTTCGTTTGCAATCAGTCAGGCTAGCACCGGCGCATTCCGAGTCGCCGTTTTGTGACACGATTTCCCGGGTTTGACCGCTTTTGCCGGATTTTCGCGAATTTCCTCCGGTTTCCCGGGGCAGGAGGGGGGGTGAGTGCTCCTGCCAACATGTGGTATATGGATTGAAGTCTACAACAATATCCGGGAGCACTCCGATGACAGTATTGCCGTTTCCTGCGCGCGAGTCCAGCATTGCGAGAGATGCGACCGCTGTGGAGATCGAGACGATCCTCTCGAAGTTCGGAACGAATGCGCGGGCGCTGTTTGCGTCCCTTGCGGAGGGGACCCAGTCTGCGGAGGGTTTCGAGCGTTCTCTGGCGGCGGTCTCGAACGCCGCCAGTTGTGCGTTCATGCGCCTGGCGATCGAGTCGGTGGACGAGGAGAGCGACCGATTGGTGGTGGACGGCAACGTGTATCACCGGATCGGCACATCGCCCCACACGATGCTGAGTTCGTTTGGTCCGGTTTGGTATGAGCGTTCCCGCTATCGCCGCCGGGGTTGCGATTCCGTTGTCCCGGCGGACCTCCGGTTTGGCCTGATCAACGGCTTTTGGTCGCCACTTGCGGCGCGGCGTGGGACGCTGTTGATGGGGCTGGCGCCTGCCGGGGAATGCGTGCGGCTTTCCGAGGAGCTGGGCGGCATGTCGCCGTCTGCGACGGCGCTCAATCACCTCGTGGAAACGGTTGGCGAAGCCTGGAATGTCGTGCAGGTCAAGGCCTTGCCCAGCATCCGCGGCGACGAGGACATCCCTGCGGGATCGTCGGCGCTTTCGATTTCGCTGGACGGCGTCATGCTGGGGATGCGCAACGAGAAAGGTGAAGGGCGGCAAGGCGATGCGGCGGCGACGGGTTTCCGCGAGGCGTCCTGCGGCGCGGTGTCGTTGCTGGATGCGGATGGCGAGCGTATCCGCACGGTCTATTCCGGGCGGATGCCGGAAGCCGGCAAGGCGACGCTGAAGCGCGGCCTGCTCGAGGAGGCCGGGCATGTGCTGCACATCCGCCCGGACCTGGAAGTGGTGGTCCTCGCCGATGGGGCCGCCGACAACTGGAACTGGTTCTCCGAGGCCTTTCCGGAAGCCACCGAAATCCTCGATTTCTGGCACGCCGCTCAGCATCTCAAGGCGGCGCTGGACAGCGCCTATGGGACCGACAGCATGGAGGCGCGGCGCCGGTTCGAGAGGCTCCGGGGAAGGTTGCGCGACGAGGAAGACGGCGTCGAGCGGATCGTGCGGGCGCTGCGCCATCTGGCCAGCAAACATCCGCGCCGGAAAGCCATCGCCCGGGAACTGGCCTTCTTCCGCAAGAACCGGCAACGCATGCGCTACGCCGCGTTCCAGAACCGGAAGCTGCCGATCGGCTCGGGGGTGGTCGAGGCTGCCAACAAGGTTCTCGTGACCCAGCGGCTTAAATGCTCCGGGATGCGCTGGAAGCTCGACGGAACCGGCCAATATGTTCTGAGCGTGCGGGCCTTATGGAAATCCCAACGATTTGAAGCGGCCTGGAGCGAAATCATGACCGCCCTGGAGCCTCCGGAATTCACGTTTCAAAATCGCAATAACGTCGTAATAGCTGAAGGATTGCACTAAGCGCGCCCTTCAACTATTTACTCCATAGAAAATTTTCTCCCGGGGTGACTACAAGAAGCAACACAATAATCCGACACGGCCTGATGGAACCGTGCATTGTTATTGCCCGCCGGAGCACGTAAGCGCGGAAATGGACCGTCTGATTGATATGCACTTGACTCATGTCAAGGTCATGCCAGAAGTGGAATCGGCGTGGTTACATCATAGATTTGTACAGATTCATCCGTTTCAAGACGGAACTGGCACTACCGCAAAGTATATTCCCACCAATTCGGGATCCTCGACGATGAGGACCGAGTATGGGGCAGCGGCGCAAAGAGTCAAGTCGCGCAAGACGAAGCACGGCATGCCTGTTCGGGGTTCTTATTCTGGCAGGATGCTCGGAAGCCATCGACGAACGCGTCGATCAAGACGTCTCGGCCTCCAGCGAACGGCTTGGCCCCGCCCTGGAGGCATTGCGCCGGATCGACAATCGCGTTCACATTGTCGAGGCGCGCCCTTGGCTAGGACTGCATCGCCTGAGGTCTGAACACGGTAATCCTCTACCTGCAGATTTAACAAAACCTGGCGCGATCGCGCTTCCATTTGAAGCGGAGCTCTTTCCGGAGGAATTGGCCGGGCGGCTCACCGCCGTCATCGGAGTTCCGGTCGTTTTGGTCGGTGACGCACCGACCTCTACGGACGGCGCCAGCACAGTCCCTGCTTCCTGGCGCCCGGAAGCGGAACCGGCCGAGGGCGCTCCCGTACAGTGGTCGGGTCCGCTCGACGAATTGCTGAACGCCTGGACCTCCGCGTACGGTTACGAATGGCGGTACGAAGAGGGCACAATTCGTATCCTGCGAACCGTCACGGCGCTGCTGCGCGTGAACGCCCTGGCAGGCAGCCGGCAACTCTCCACCAGCATTGGAACGCAATCGGAAGCGTCCGGAGGGACCGGGGCGTCGGCAGGCGCGTCCTCCTCGCAGCGCTTGCGGGTGGAATACGGCGAAAACTTCTGGCTCCAGGTGCAGGAACAAATCGAGGGCCTGGTATCCGAAAACACTGCCGTAACGGTTACGCCGGCGACGGGGACGGTCACCATCCACGGTCGACCCGCCGAGGTCCGCCGGGTGCGGGACATACTGGGCGAGCAGAACCGCGAAGTGCTGCGCCCGGTGGTGGTGACGCTTGAGTTGATGGAAGTGTCCACCAGCGACGGAATCGATTTCCGGGCCGACTTGGCAGCTTACTTCCGGAAATTCCTGGGCAGCTCCGTTGCCTTTGCTGTGGCGGGCGGGGGTGGCGCCATCGGCATTGTTCGGCCCTCACCCTTTGCAACTGCACAGGACACCCTGGACTTGACGGTTGCCGCGATCGCCTCCTACTCGGAGACGGCGCGTCGGCTGCGAACGAGTGTAGGCACGCTCAACGGGCTGCCGGTTAGCAGCCATGACCTTCAGAGTCAGGCCTATCTCGCATCCGTAAGCCGCGAGGAATCGCAGTCCGGCACGACAATCACGCTGGAGCCGGGCTCGGTGAGCAGCGGGTATTTCTTTACGGCGCATCCACAAATTGTGGCGCCCGACCGGGTCCTGCTCCGATTGCAGTTCTCGCATACGGCGTTGCTCGCGCTCCGGGAGTTTTCGTCCGGCGACAACACGATCCAGCTGCCGGAGCAACTCTCCCGCGCTTTGACGCTGGAGCAAACGCTTTCTCCCGGCGAGACGCTGGTGGTTTCCGGTTTCTCGGACGTAGCTAGCGCGGCGGCGCGTTCCGGACCATTTCACGCAAGGAATCCGCTTGGCGGTGAGCGGGCGGCCTCGGTCAAAAACGTGGAGCAAGTCCTCTTGGTCACGGTCGCGATCGACCGGCGCCCGGAGTGGAGCGAGGGATACTGACCGTGGCCGGGACCGCCATTCAAATCAATGGCAAGTCCTACGCGGCGGGCCTTGACTGGTACCTGCCGCGCGACGAGGCGACCGGCGCCTTCGGTTGGCTGCGGTACGCGCGGGAATTGGAATACGGCCTGGCCGCAGTGCGAAAGGGCGACTATGCGCAGGCGGCGTTCGGCTCGGCAGGCGATGGCCTTCGCCCCGGGTTGCGGGCCGCCGCTGCGATTTCTGCCGCATCGGCGCCTCCTGGCGTACAGACTTGGCAAGGCCTGATCCCCTGCGACGACGGTCGGGCGCTGCATGTCCGGGTGAACGGCGGTCTCATTGAACCGGATGCCGGCGACGTCGTGCATCCCGACATTGCGGGCGCGTTGGAACCGTTCGAGAGAATGCGCTCCACCAGAATCTGGGACGCGCTCTACGCTCCCGAAGCCTTTGGCATCGAGTCTGCGAAACCGTTTCCAA
This sequence comes from Rhodobacterales bacterium, assembly GCA_965219495.1. GTDB lineage: Bacteria > Pseudomonadota > Alphaproteobacteria > Rhodobacterales > CAZPXZ01 > CAZPXZ01. Next base: position 2,040,594 of record OZ244777.1, on the reverse strand, counting down.
TGGGCAACTGGCCGCGGGCCGCGCGGCGAGCGCCGCGCCTGCAGGAAACGGCGAAGATCCCCCGGCCCGTGCGCTATGCGGCGATTGCGGGAGCGGTGATCGCCGCGGCATCGTTCGCGCTGCCCATCGCGCTTGAGTGGTTCCGGCCACCCCCGCCTCCTCCTCCGAAGGTCGTTGAACTGCCGCCGCCGGCTCCTCCGCCTGGCGTCGACGGCGTCGCATTCTTGTTGGCCTGTGCGCAAGCGCGGCTCCGGGCCGAAATGCCGATTCCGGGCTGGCGGCGGGTCGAAACGGACTGCGGCCACGGACTGAGCAGCCAAGGGCTCGTTGAGGCAGGTGACGGGACGTTGTTGGTCAACTGGCGGCACAACCGGGAACGCGATCCTTTCATGCGCCGGGTGGCGGAACGCCGTCTGGCCGGCTTGGATGGGGCACGTGGCATCGTGGACGCACGAAACGCGATCGCCGCGGCGCCGATCGCGGAATATGGGATCGCGGAACTGCCGCTGGCGCAAAGCCTGACCCGGGTACGGCGCAACGTAGACGAGCGCCTGGGTCCGATCGCCGACCGGCTGCAGATGCAGGCGTCCGCCGCGCCGAGTGCGAGTCCACCGAACACCATCGCGTTCGAGGAATGGACCATCGCGGTTGAGACCCGGCACCCGATCGCGGAACTGGCCGCGCGTCCGGTGGATCACGTGGAATGGCTGCGGGTGGTCTGGCCGGCCGGGGGAGGCTTGCGCGCAGAAGGGCGAATCCGGATCGCGACCGGGTTCGCGGACGGTGGAAAGGACGCCGAATGAACGCCCTAAACGCAGGTGGGACAAAACGTTGCGTTCAAGACGCAAAGTTTGCGTCTTGGTCCGCAGCCGTTGGAGCGGCAATGGGACTCGCGCTCCTGGTTCCAGTTATCGGGCATGCAGCCACGACAATCATCCCGCCAGACGGCGGAGTTGCGGAAGCTCGTGAGTCCGAGACAACCCGAGCGGCCATTGCCGGCGATTACCTGTATCGGTTGCGGGGAGCGTTTCAAGCCGCCGAAGCCTTCCTGCGCGGTTCGGGATTTCCGGTCGGGCCGCTAAACGCGCAGTTGACCGACTGGGCGCCGTACGGCATCCGCGGACACTATTGCGGAAATGCGCTGATTGTCTGGCTGGCTGACGCTGCCCCTCGCGGATTGGGCGATGGCGCGGCGGTGAGGATTTCGGCGTTGGGCGCGCATCGCACGGAAACCGGCGGAACCGTATCCCTTCGCGGCCAAAGCGAGGCTCTGCCCGCCTGCCTCACAGCCGTGGTTCCTGCGGACCGCGCAGCGGTCTTCGCGCAAATCCGTCCCGCGCCACCGCTCCCCGGGGAAATCCGCGAACTCACGCAAACGCTTGCCTGCCCCTCCGGGCAGATTGGCACAGGCATCCGTCAGATTCGCTATGCCCGCTTCGACCGCGATACCGGCGTCGAAATCGCGCAATTGCTCGGTTGGCGAACCGTCGCGAACGATTGCCAGCCACAATGGAACTTGCGCGTGGAAAACGTCGCTTTGGCGGACACGCGGTACCTGCCCTGCCAACCTGGAGAAACCGGCATAATTCGCCAGGAACGGTCAGGAAACGATCGCCGTGTATTGGATGGGAACGATCACCTCCTGCGGTCGATCGTCACTTGGGGTACCTGGCAAACTGTCAGCGATACCTGCCGCATCGGAGGCACGTTGGATCAGAACGGCAACGATCCGGACCCCGAAGAGGTCGTCACGGTCTGGTACGACGAGGATGGAAACGTCACAGGCGATCCCGACGAAGCGGCGTATGCATTGGAAGTCGACGAAGACTCGGAGGATGCGCGGGAATTTGAGGAAGCACGGCATGAGTATCACGCGAGTCGACAAAACTTGGGCAACAGCGACGACGACGACGACGACGATGGCCCGTGGGTGCCTCCTCCGGGTTCCGGAGGCTCGCAAGATCCTTGTGCCGGAGGATGTCCACCCCCCGGCGACACATCTGCCGAAGAACGGCCCGGTGTCTGCTTCGGCGCCGGAACGCTCGTTTTGATGGGAGATGGTTCCTCTCGGCCCATTGAGCACATCCGCCTCGGGGATGTCGTCATGGCATTCGAGGGGTTGGGGCCGCTGGAACCACGAGCCGTAATCGGTCGGCGTGAGCAGATCCGTGAAGTTGTCTCGGTCGGTGGCACGCTCGCCACTGCCGATCATCCGTTCCTGCGTCCGGACGGTTCATTCACTCCGATAGGAGAGATTGGCGCAGAAGGTCGGCTGATCGTCTCTGATGGGACGGATCGTCCTGCTCCCGTAATCGTTCCGGTGGGCGTGATGCCTGTCTATGACATAACCGTCGAGGGACTCGGCACATACGTCGCGGACGGATGGCGGGTCCATAACTGGTAATTGGCAATGGAAGGGAACATCCCATGCAATTAACACGAAATGCAATCCTTGGAATGCTAGGGCTTGCAGCGGTGACACTCGTTGCGACAAACGGGGCGACGGAAGAGAAAGATATCAAGAGTTTTGGTTACAAGCGGTACGACGGCGTTCCAGTGGCAAGTCACGGTTTTGGATTCTTTGACCAGCTTCTGACCGGGCGAGTCGATGTCACTCGGGTACATTCCTGGAAATCAGGCACATGGCTGAGAGACACCGTCAAGGCAGTGTACATATACCCGCGGGGGGAATCCCCAACTGGACGGCGGAAAATTATCCACTGTTGGGATGGCGGGCCAGGAGAAGTACAGGAAACCAGACTTGAAGCGGACCGTGAGCTCCGTACGGCTTATGGCCCAGGCGTGCCGACGTTCGATCCCGAGAGCGGTGAACTTAGGATTTATTCCAACCACTTTCTCCAGAAAGGTGTTCCCTGGTACTTGCACAGCTCGGGGTGGGTGCAGGACACGTGGCCGGCAGTTGCTCTCAAGGTCTGCCCCAACCTGCCGTTGCCCATCTCACTCCAAATCAACGAAAAGCAGACCGCGCGAACCCTTGAACAGCTCCGTCTTCAGGATCCGGAAGCGCCGATCAAAGCGTCTCGGATGTCGGGTCGGGAATTCCTGAGGTGGTTGTCGAAGCACGACGGGGAAATCTGGACGGATGAGAAAGGCGCTCAATACGCCGTCCTTGTTGCGCACTCCACAATAGTTGGAGGTCCCACGGGCCACTGGACGGGCACTGTCGAGGTCGACGCGACCAAGGAACTGTACCGCATAGCGTGGAACAACGACGGCCGTATTCAAGAGACCCGGTTCGACGATCCGGTGCGCTTTTTCCCCACTGGTCGTCGCCATCCGGTTGCGCAGTATCTCGCGATAATGACAGCGGCGGATGCCCCGGCGATACCGCTACCGGACCGGTCGACGAAACGCCTGTCCATGTTGGAAGTGCGATTCCGCCCGGACCTGACCGCAACCGTTGTCTTCCCGGACGGATCCCGTGCGAAGGGCACCTGGAGGATGGATGCCGCGGAGATCGTGCTGTCTGTACCCAACCGAGGCGACATTCCGGCCTGGTACGTGCCATCGCTGAAGATCTGGCTGCAAGCGGCGGGGCTCCTCGAATGAGCGCCGTGAGCGGCATGCTTCGCCGTTTCTCGGAGGCCTGGAAGCGGCTGGACCGCCGACTGGCGGCTGGCGTCCGGTCGCTGGTTCAACGGATCGCGTCCGACACGAAATCCCTGTTTTCGATTGTCCGTTTGCCGGGCGCAAGCGCCGCCGGCCGATTCCTCCCTTGGGGCCGGCGGCGCAATCGCGGAGAGCATGAATAATGTGCCGGTCGGGTTGGCCGGTCGAGCAGTATGGCGGGGCGCTGTCGTCGCTGGAGCGCCCCGCCACCAGGCGCGGACCTGCAGCCACGCGCCGCAAGGCGAATGTTCCGCGAAACGCGGCAAAGAACGTCGCCCTGTCAGCACGTTGCGTTCAAGACGCAAAGTTTGCGTCTTGCCCTGGCGTGGCCATTGCCGCCGCAATCACGTTCTCCGTCGGCTTCGCGTGGGCCCATCCGGCGCTGGCGGCCGCAAACGGCCCGGACTGGCTGCGGTGCCCAATCGAGGAACTGCGGGCCGCCTACCGGCGCGACGCCGTGGATCCTGGCGACGTCGCGGCGCTGATGGTGATCGAGCAGGAGATTCTGACGCTCTGCGCGGAACGCGCGGATGCGGCATCGGCGCTGCTGAAGTCGAACGAGGAGATCGCATCGCTTCGCGAGGAAGCGCGGGCGCGCCGCGCCCTGGAAGCCGAGTCGCCGTCCGGCGCAGGCATCCGCCTTCCCGCATGGGCAACCTCGTCGACGTCCGGTTCCGAACCAGGGACGCAGCCGGCGCCGTTCTCCACCTATTTCGGGGAATCGGAGACCGGGACGCCTGCAGCGGGAGTTGGAGAGGCCCCCGGTTTCCCGATTGCTGCGCTCTCCTGTCCGGAACCGGAACTGCCGGACTATGCGGTGGGCTCCATCTACGGCCTGGCCGGGGCGCTTCGCGCGGTGCTCTGGAGCGAGGAGAAACCGTACGTCGTGTCGGCCGGCGCGCCGCTTCCCGGAGGCCTGGAAGTGGACCGGATCGACCTGGACAGTGTCCTGGTGCGCACCGGCGGCCTCGCAGCGGAGGTCCTGCCATGGCGCTGACGGCGGCGATCAATGGTGCCTCGGTGCGTCCGTCGCCGGTTGGCACGGTCTTGCAGACGGCGGCGCTGGCCATCGTATCGCGGGTGTCCGGGCACCGCAGGAAGCTGGCCGTTCTCGCGGACGGAAATGTGCTCCTGGCGGAAGACGTGGCGGATTCCATCGAGATCCAGAACGCGATGGCCGAATGCCGGCGGCGCAAGTACATCGCGCCGAACGCCGTGATCCGCCGGTGCCAGGCGCAAGCCATTGAGCGAATCTATGACGCCGCCGGCACAGCGGGTGAATCCGCCCGGGGCGCGAAAACGGCGGACCGCACCCGGGCGCAGGACCTGGTATCGCGAATCGTTCGACGCGCCGCCGCAGCGCGGGCCAGCGACGTGCGGATCCGGGTGATGTCCTCCGGCTGCGAAGTCATGTGCCTGGTGTTCGGCCAGCTGGTGGCGATCGAGGAGGAAATCAACACCGAGACCGGCAACGAGCTCATGCACGCGCTCTTCTACCTGCAGGAGGGCGGCACCGGCGAGACCGGGTACGTACGGAGCGAACCGCAGGGATTCAGCGTCCGCGGGACCCTGGAAATGCCCCTGCCGCACATCGTCTCGGGATTGCGGATCCAGCGCGGGCCGGAGAAATCCGGCGACGTCGCGATGATCCGCCTGCTCTACGACGAGGGCGAGATCGAGCCGGACCTGGAGGGCCTCGGCTTCCTGGCCGAACAGTGCGCGCAGTTCGCGGACGCCCGGGCCGAGCGCGCCGGGCTGGTGGTGCTCGCCGGCGACAAGGGCGAGGGGAAGTCGACGACGCTCGCCCACAACCTGGCGCTTGCCTATCGGGAGCGCGGCGGGCGGGACCATATCGTGACCTTCGAGGATCCGCCCGAATTGACCATCCCGGGAACCGTGCAGATTCCCGTCGCCTCCGGGTATGCATCGGACGAGCAGCGCGAGGCAGGCTTCAACAAGTGGAGGAACCATTTTGTTCGGGTCGCGCCGCATATCGGCATGATCCAGGAAGTGCGGGACCGGGCGACGGCCCGCGCCGTATTCAGCTTCGTGGAGACCGGCACGCCGATCTGGACGACGATCCATGTCGACGACCTGCACGCGATTCCCCTGCGGCTGCTGAATCTCGGCGTCGAACCTCACGACGTCTGCTATCCGGGCCGGCTGGCGCTCTGCTGCCACCAGAAGCTGATGCCGATCCTCTGTCCGGAATGCGCGATCTCCTGGTCCGAGGGGCGCAGCCAGGTCCGCGACGGCCTGCGGAACCGGCTGGAAGCGTGGCCCGCCGATCTGCTGACGACCATCCTGCTCCGAAACGAGGACGGCTGCGCGCATTGCCTGCGCGCCGACATGGAGCCGGTGCTGCGGAAGGCGCAGGCGGGCTACCGTGCGCGGCGGATCGTGGCGGAAACGATCCGTCCCGACGTTGCCTACATGCAGCGGATTCGGGACCGCGATCCCCTGGGGGCATCGGAATACTGGCGGCAGCACCTGGACGGGGTTGCGCTGGTCCGCCGGATCGAGGCGCTGGTGGTCGGCGGCAAAGTTGATCCGCGCGACGCCGAGGCCAAGCATTTCCGGCTGCATCGGCCACCGGCGGAGGCGCTGCCGTGATCTGGGAGCGACTCGTCTATTCCCGGCGCGAGCGGATCGAGCTCTATCACGCGCTGGCGACGCTGGTGGGGAGCGACGTGCAGTTGCCGGACGCGCTGGAGGCGGTGGGGCGGCAGGAAGCCGAGCATCGCGGCGCGGCGGGCCGGATCCGTCGGGCGGCGCTCGCGGGCTGCGCGCGCACGGTCCGGGCCGGCCGTGCGGAATCGGCGTTCGAAGCGCTCGCGCCTTCGGACGAGCGCGTGTTGCTGGGCTACCTGGGCGAAGTGCCCGGCGATGCGGCCTTCACTGCGGCCGCGCGGGTGGCGGAACTCGGCGCGGAAATCCGCGCGGCGGCGCTTCGGGCGCTCGGGGAACCGACGCTGTACGCGCTGGCGGTGGTGGCCATGCTCTGGATGGCGGGCGGATTCTTCCTGGCGCCCTTCGCGGAAATCGCGCCGATCGAGACCTGGTCGAACCTGTCGCAACGCCTGGGCCGGATCTCCTTCGCCATTCACGGCAACACGCTGCTGGTGGCGTCTTCGACCGCTACGGTCATCGCGGTGATTGGGGCATCCGTCACCTGGTGGACAGGCGCCGGCCGCGATCAGCTGGACCGCATCCCGCCATGGTCGCTTTACGGACTGACCCAGGGCGCCGCATTCGTCCTGGCGCTCCGCGCGCTGGCGGGGATGGGGATCGCGCCGTCGCCGGACACCTTCGCGCGCCTGCGGACACATGCGTCGCCCTGGCTGCGAGCAAAAATCCGCGGCCTGGAACGGCGCATGGAAGGGGGCGCCGGGTTTGGGGCGGCGCTGGCCGCCTCCGGCGGATTTCCGAATCCGAAGATTGCGACGGTGGCCGGCGCGCTTGCCGGCAACCGGAACTTCGACGCGGCGTTCGCCAATGCCGCCGACCGGTGGCTGGGCCGGATCGCGGTGGACGTCCGGGCCGCGGCGATGCTGCTTCAGTATTTCTTCATATCGATCTTGGGGGTCGTCCTGCTCGGGATGATGAAGGTCATGTTCGAGCTCTACACGGTGGTGGGGTGACCGGAACAAAGCAGAAGGAAAGGAGACAGTCATGGGACTTTTTGGAGTCATCCTCGGGATGGTGATCGTCGCGGCCGCGGCGGTCTTCGGCCTGCAGCAGTACGACGAGCTGCAGATCGACCTGAACGCCAACGAGACGCGGGCGCTGGTGACGCAGGTGGCCGGCGACGTGCAGGCGGCGTACCGCACGCAGGCGGGGTACGGGGCGGCGGGCACCGCGCTGACCGCCACGGTGATCGGGCTGGAGATCATTCCACCGGACTACCGGATCACCGCGGCGACGGCGGAATCGCCCTTCAACCAGCCGTTTACGGTGGTCGGCCAAGCGGCCGAATTCGACGTGGTGGTCGCGGACCTGGACGATGACGAATGCGTGGCGGTCATGCAGCGCTCGTGGCGGCGCGGCGAACTGCGCACGATCGCCGTCGCCTCGGTCGCGGCGGAAAACCCGAACACGATTTCGCCGGCGGATGTCGTGGCAGGTTGCGTTGACGGCGATGGCGCGAACGACCTGACGTTCCGTTTCAGATGATCGGAGCGCGATCCATGATCGCGTAAACGACATGACCAGCGGCACAATTCGGAGGCCGCCCCGGCGGCGCGAGGAACGGGGACTGGCAATGGCGCTGGTGCTCGCCCTTCTCGCGGCTACCGGGGCGGCGCTTGTGGCGCTGGACGGATACGCGGCGCGCGCGGAATCGAACGCGCGCGCCCGATCCGAGGGCGGGCAATTGGCGCTGGCGCTCCTGTCGGCGGACGCCTGCGCACGGGACGGGCAGCCCGCCGCTTCCTGCCTGCCGCCGGACTTCACCCGCGCCAGCGCCAACCGCAGCCGGATCGAGGTCGCGGCGATCGTCGCTCCCGCCTGGCCGGGGGCCGCAGGGCGCGGCGCCGCCTGGACCGAAGGCGGGGCCGACCTAAGGATCGATCGCGGCGCCGAAATGAACAAGGGTGCCCGCACCCTGGGCGCCACGCGCATCTGGATCGAGGGTGAGAGCACGGCGGATCCGGGATTTGCGGAAGCTCGGGCAGTGGTGGCCGCCGCGCGCGCCGCGGCCGGACGTCCTCCCATCGCGCCGGGCGAGGCTTTTGCGACCTGGCGCGAAATCGCCCGAACGGCCGGAACGCTCAGCCGGCGCACAGACTCCGGGAACCGGAATCCGGCGCTCACGGTGGCGCTGGAGATGAGCGGCAACGATGTCGTGGGCGGGCCGGGCAGCGCGATCGAGGCGGTATCGGCCCGGGCGGCGGCGGACGTGAACGCGGGGACCGCGGTCGCAACCCTGGCGCGGCTTCGCGGCCGGGTCCGAGCGTTGGCGCTGGTGAACCTGCAGGGCAACGCGGCCTTCCAAAACGGATTGACGGCTACCGACCTCCGGCCCGAGGCCCGGGTCGAGACGGCGAGGATTGCCGGTCCGGAACTCCGTTCCACCACCAGCCTGGAAATCTTCCTGTGCACGGGCTGCTGAGAGAGTTCATCCGATTCCGCCGGACGGAACGGGGTTTCGCACTCGTCGGTTCGCTCGTCGCGATGACGGTCATGGGCGCCCTGCTGGTTTCCGTGGGTGCCGTCGCGGAACGCGGCGCGCGCCGGTCGCTCGTGCTGCAGGCTGTCGCGGCCGCCGAAACGGTCTCGACGGCGGCAGAGGCGCATCTGCGGGCGAACTGGGAGACCCTTCGCACCCAGGCCGCGGCCAATCCGGGGCGAATTGCGGAGATCCCGCTCGCGGACCTGGTGACGAATGGCGAACTTGCGGCCGGTTTCGAAAACGCAACCCGGGCGTTCGGCACCTGGGGGATTTTGGTTCGCGAGGTGCCGATCGTCGGCGACAGCCGCCTGGAAACCCTGGTGATCGCGCGTGAGGGAGATTTTTCGGAGGCCGAGGCGCTGTTCGCGGCGGCCAACGGCCCGTTCGGAGCGGCTGCGACTTCCGCGCAGCTCGCTCCCGGACGCATTCGCGGCGCCGGCCTCGACCTGCCGGCGGCTGTCTGGAGAACGGCGGCCACGGCGCTTTGGGGCGTCGCCGCGCCGGCCGACGGCGACGTTGCCTTTTTCGCCTCGCACCATCCGTCCGTGCTCTTCGGCGACGCGCTCTACCGCGTCGTGGTGCCCGGGCGTCCGGAACTCAACCGGATGGACGCCGACCTGGAACTGGGCGGAAACGACCTGCTCGGGGTGGATGCCGTCGAGGCGCAGACGCTGGAGATCGCCGACAGGCTGACGGTGGGAGGCGAGCTCGAAGTGACCGGCCGTTCCACCTTCCGCGGCGCGCTGGTGGCGGAGACCGATTTCCAGGCGAACGGAACCGCCACCATCGGAACCGCCCGAGTGACGGGCGACCTGGACGCCACGCGGATTTCGGTCACGCTCGGGGAGATTCGCGCATCCACCGGCGAATTCCAGCGGCTGACGGTGTTGGGCACATGCACCGGCTGCTGATCGTTCCGGGCATCCTCCTGTTGCTCGCTCCGTTCGAGGCGCCTGCCGCCGAACTGCCGCGCGCGATCGCGGAACCGTTCCGGGCATCGCTGGAGGCGGACATCGCGGCGTTTCGGGAATTGGAAGAAGCGCTTCGCGCCCTCCAGGCGGCGCTCGCGGAGGCGGAGAACCACGATCTCGCCGCAGACGCCGATGCATGCGCCTCGACACCGGCGCTCAAGGCGTTGTGCGCGGAAATTTCGGAGAGCGTCCGGTGAGCAGGGGGCCGGAACGAATGCGGCTCCGGCCCCGGCGGCTCTCGGCGACCGTCCGAATCGAGTCGGGAACGATGGCCGCGCACTGCACCATCAGCGTGGACGACACGGGCGAGATCCGGGAGGTCTTTCTTCGTCCGACCGGGGGAGCGCCGATCGGCAGCGACCTCGACGGCCTTTGCGACGATGCCGCCATCCTGCTCTCGCTGGCGCTCCAGTTCGGGGTCCCGCCCGGGAAGCTGCGTTCCAGCCTGGGCAGCGCGGGCGGCGAGGCTACAAGCCTGATCGGGGCCGCCGTGGACGCGATCACCAAGGAAAGCGGTCTCCAGACGGCTCCCCCCTCTCTGCCTCGCTGGCCCGCCGAGGTCCGAAGGAGTGTGGTGCGATGAGGGCGGAAACGCCGGGGCCGCGGGACTTTGACGCCGAGGCGCTGGAGCAGCTCCACAAACTGGTGAGCGAGATCGAACGGCTCTGCGGGCTGCTCGAACGCGCGGTCGAACTGGATGAGGCGCGCCAGAAGATGCTTGACCGGGCCGTGGACGCGGGGACGGCGCCAGGTTGTGAATCGGCGTTGGCCCGCTTCGAGAGCGCAGGCGATTCACGCGCTGAAGCGCTTGTGGATTGCGATGCCGAGACGTTGAAAAGATACACGAGCCTCGTGCGCCGGCAAGCCGAAGTCATGGACTCGCTCGCCCACATGGTGGACCGGGTGGAAGCGCGGCGGGAAGCGGCCGCGCCGCTGCTTACGGGCGGAACACGGATGCCGGGCGGCTTCGGCGAAAAGAACCGGAATGCGTCGCCATGACGGCGGCGGCGGCGATTTCCACGGCGGCGGCCGCCCTGTTCTTCTCGGCCGCCGGTTTTGCGTTCGTGATTGGCGTGCGGGACGCCATGACTGCCCGGGTTCGTATTGAGGAATGCGCAGCGCTGATGGTGCTTTCGGGGGGTGCCGCGGCGTTGAGCGGCGGATGGCCGGCCGTTGGCGGCAGCCTGTTCGGCCTCGGCGTTGCGCTTGCGGCTCTCGCATCCGTGGCGCTGATCCTGGAGGGAATTCTCCGGCGGCGGGTGTGCGCCCGCGGCGACTGGTGGGCAATGGGGGCGATCGGCTGGGCGGCGGGGTGGCCGGAAATCAGTCCGGTGATCCTGGTTGGCGGCGTGCTGGGCCTGATCGGGATCACCTGGTACCGGGTGAGGCGCGTGAGGAAGCGGGGAGCCCGGAGGTTCTGGCTGGCGCGAGCGCCCATGCTTCCCGGCTTCGGATTTGCCGCCGCCGCCGTGCTCGGTGTGGAGACGTGGACGCAATTCCGCCTGGCGGCGGGGATGCCGGCATGACGGCGCGGCTTGCTTCCGGTCTGGTTCTCACGGCGGCGATCCTGACGGGCTGTGCGGCCGTGCAGAGGTCGGGCGAACCGTTCAGTGCGAACAGTGCGAACACCGACGAAATGCTGTCGCGCGCCCTGGCGGCGGCCGCGGAACGCGCGGCGGAAGCGCTGGAGCGCCTGGCGGATGCCGAGGCCGCCACCGGCCCGGTTCCGGGGCCGGAACCGTCGGGGCATGTCCCTTCTGCTCTCCTGCAGCCGGTGGATTTCTCCTGGACGGGACCACTCGAAGCCGCCGCCCGCTCACTGGCCGGGAAGGCGAACTACGAGCTCTCCGTCGCCGGAAAGCCCGCTTCGCCGGTCCTGGTGACGCTGAAAGGGTCGCAGGTTCCTTTGATCACGCTATTTCGGGAAGCGGGGTTGCAGGCCGGGGCGCGGGCGACACTCCGGGTCTCTCCGGAGCGACGGTTGATCGAGGTGATCTATGCCGAGTAGGACATCGCGATGCCGTCTTCGGGGAATCGTGCTCTCCGCAGGGATCGCTCTCCTGAATCCGGGAGGCGCGCCGGCGGTCGCGGCATTCGTCTACGTGCCGCCGGGCTCGAATCCGCACGCCGTGTCGATCGCACTCTCAGAGGCGCTGGAGACGATCCTTCCGCCCGATGCCCGGGTGTTGCTCGCGATCGGACTGGATCCGGAGGCGCCGGTGCCGGCGGCCGCGACATCCGCCTTTCCGGGGCGGAGCTGGCAGGCCCGGCTGGCCGAGATCTGCTGGTCGCTGGCCGTGACTCACGACGTATCCGTGGCGCCCGGGCAGGAAGTGCTTGTTCGGATCTGGCCCCGGGGCAGCCCGTTGCATGCGCATGTCTACGAGGTGGTTCGCGCACCGACGCGCTGGACGGCCGAAGCTGGCGAGACGCTCCGGGAGGCGCTGGAACGCTGGGCGGCGGCCGCGAACCGCGAAGTCGTTTTCGAAACCGATCTCGACTGGCGATTCGAGGATCCGGTGCGGGCGGGCGGCAGCTGGCGCTGGGCCGTGCGCAGCCTTTTCGAGGCGTTGGCCGGAACGGATCCGGCGCCGGTGGGCGAGTTGGTGCAGGACGGCGCGGTGCTGCTGGTGCGGGCCGCCGAAGGAGGCCGCGAATGACAATCGGCTACCGGCCGATTGCGGCGCTGGCAGGCGCGGTTCTCGCCACAGGGGTCTCCGGCTGCCTTCCCGACTGGCTGCAGCCCGACAGGCCTTCGGCGCGGGTGGAGGCGTCTGGGCGCCCGGCGGTCTTGCCGCCGCTGACCGAGAGCGACCGGTTCTGGGTGCGGGCGACGCTGCTGGAGCCGCCCCCGCCGGACGCAATGGAGGAAGAGTCGGAAATGACCGCAGTGGAGGACGCGTTGGAGGAGGTGCTGGGCGCCGAACCGGAGGAAGGCTCCGCGGAGTCGGCGGAAGCGCAGGATGTGGAGGCTGCCGATGCCGAGACTTCGAAAGACGATATGGAAGGTATTGCCCAGACGGCTCCGGAAAGCTCGATACCGTCGGCGCCGACGGAGGAAACCGCGGGCGAAAGCGAAGAGCGCATCGCCTCCTGGGAAATCGCACCGGCCCGCCACGAATCCCTCGTAGCGGTGCTTGCGGAATGGGCCGGGAACGCCGGCTGGAAGCTCGACTGGCGGGCCCCGGGCGTCGACTTCCGGCCGACCGCGGATGCGGCCTTCGCCGGCAGCCTGGAGGAAGCGGTGGAGGCGCTGCTGGCGTCTCCGGAACTGGGATCGCGGCTGCGCGCGGAGCTCTATCCGTTGAACCGCTGGATCGTCGTGCGGGAGGCCGGACCGTGAGACATAAGGCATTGAAAACGCATCCGTATTTTCAAGACGCAAAGTTTGCGTCTTGCTCGATCGCCGCCCTGCTGCTGGCGCTTCTGGCAACCGTCGCAAGCGCGGCGCCAGGCGATGGCGCCGGTATGGTCCTGCGATTGGCCGCATGGAACCTGGAGCAACTCGACGATACCGACGGCGCCGGATGCGTGCCGCGGCGTCGCGCAGACTACGAGCGCATCCGGCGGCAGGTGGAGCGTCTCGGGGCTGACATCGTTGCCTTCCAGGAAGTGGAAAACGCGACCGCGGCGCGGCGGGTCTTTCCCGAGAGCGGCTGGAATGTGGAAGTGTCGAGGCGGCCGTCCGCCGGTCCGGGGCGGCCGTGCCGGGAACGGCGGACGGCAAGGCTGGGCCGGCTTGCCACGGGGTTCGCGATCCGGAAGGGCATCCCCTATCGCCGGCTTGACGATTTCGCCGAACTGGCCGGCGGAAACCCCGGGCTCCGGTGGGGAGTCGAGATCCTGGTGCGCGCACGAGGCCGCGAACTGCGGCTGCTCTCCGTCCATCTGAAATCCGGATGCTGGGGAGCGCGCGAGGACCGGGACGCCAAACGCAGAGCGATCTGCGCCGTCCTCGGGAACCAGTTCCTGCAACTCCGGGACTGGGCTTCGCTGCGGCGGAGCCAGGGCGCGGCATACGTCATCCTGGGGGACTTCAACCGGCGGCTTGCGATGCGCGGCGACTGGGCGTGGCGGACCCTGTCGAAGCCGCCGGCTTCGATGCGCCTGGCGATGTCGCCCGGGGCTTCGCAATGCGATCGCCGTTTTCCGGAGTTCATCGACCACATCGTGGCGGGAGGCGATGCGGAGGCGATGCTCCTTCCCGGTTCTTTCCAGGAGTCGCCCCGGCAGAGCGCCCATCCCGATCACTGCGCCATTTCCGCGGACTTCCGGCCATGACCCGGAAGACATTGAAAGCACGCTGGAAGTTTCAAGACGCAAGGTTTGCGTCTTGCTCGATCGCCGCTGCCTTGCTGGCCGTGCTGGCAACCGTTACGGGCGCGGCGGAACCCGGCGCGCCGGCGCCGCTCCAGGACTTGCTCGCCCGGGTTGCTCCTCTCGAAGAGGGCGAGGCGGTTCTCGAAGGAGCGCGGCGCCGGGGCGCCATTCGTTTCGCGGCCCGAAGCTGGGGGTCGCAGTCGGGACTGGCGCGGCGCAGCTGGGAAATCTCCCGGATGCTGGAGACGCATGCCGAGGCGCTTTCCCGGGTGTACCGGTTCCGGGCGCTGGTCGACGAGGCGGACGGCTTCGTGCTGGTGCCTCCGGTGGCGTCGGAAACCGGCGCCGCCCTGCGGGTGAGCGCGGACGGGCGGACCGGCGTATCCGCCCGGCGCCTGATCCGGATCCTGCGGCACGCACGGATCGCAACGGCGCCTCCCGACTGGCGGGACTGGCTGACACGCGACTGGGCGGAGCCGCAGCCTCCACAGGGGCCGCTCTGGCCTCGGACGGACGAGGAACGAGGGATCTGGCAAGAGGCGCTCCGGGACGGCTGGCGGGAAGGCGTGCGCCTGGCCGAGGATACGTTTCTTTCGGACCTCGCGCGGCTGGAGCGCGACTTCAGCGGCATGGTTGCCTGGCGGCTGCTGCGGCTGCAGGGGATCGCGACCGCGCCGGAACTCGACGTGAAACACGCGTCGGTCGTGGGCGGCGGCAAAGAGATGACGCTGGATGAGCGGCGCGTTTTCATCCGCAAGGAAAGCCGCCTGGATCCGGCCTGGACAGGCTGGGTGGCACCGGTTCCGGGAGAGGGAAGATGAGTTCCGGGGCAAAGCCCTGGCCGACAGGTGCGGGCGACCTGCGTCCGGAGCTGCTGGACGATTTCCTGCTCTGGGCTGCGGCGGAAGGCGCCTCGGATATCTCCTTTCAGTCCGGGCGGGCAGCCTATCTGGAAGTGGACGGCGTGTTGTTTGCGGCTACCGGAACGGCGCTCGATACGCCGGCGCTGGCGCGGATCGCGGAGGCGATCTACGGTCCGACGGCGGAAGGCCAACTGCGTTCGGGCCGAGACATCGACTGCTCGCACGAAGCGCGCCTCGCCGGCACGCGCGACCGAGTCCGGTTCCGCGTCAATTGCGCGCCGGTGCTGGCCTGGGGCGCGTTCGCGCTCAACATCACGCTTCGGGTCCTGCCCGGATATCCGCCGTCCTTCGACGAGCTCGGGGTAGAGCCGGGAATTCGCAGGGCCTGGGAAGAGCCACGCGGGCTGACGCTGGTGACCGGCGTTCCCGGTTCCGGAAAGTCGACCCTGCTGGCGGCCGGCATCCGGTGCATGGTGGAAGGGAATCTCGGAAGGATTCAGACCTACGAGGCGCCGGTGGAGTTCGTCTTCGACGCGCTGCCGCAGACTGGCGCACTGGTTTCCTCGGCTGAGATCGGGCGGCACTGCCAGTCGTTCGCGGACGGGCTCCGCTCGAGCCTGCGCCGGAAGCCCGCGGCTGTGGTGATCGGCGAAGCGCGGGACCGGGAGACCGTCGAGACCGCGATCCGCGCGGCGGATACTGGAATCGCGGTCTTCACCACAACGCATACGGTGGGAGTCGCCGAAACCCTGCGGAGGTTGCTGGCGGAGCTGCCGCGAGAGAACCGGGACGAGCGGGGCGCGGCGCTCGCCGACACGCTCCGCCTCGTGGTGACCCAGGCGCTCGCGCCTTCCGCCCGGGGAGGACGCGTCGCGCTTCGGGAATGGCTGGAATTCGGTTCGGAACTCCGGGCCGCCCTGATCGAAGCTGCATCCGACCGCTGGACGGGAATTGTGCGCGAGGCGCTGCAGCAAGCCGGCACGACGCTGGCGGCGGCGGCAGTCGAGTCGCATGCCCGCGGAGCGATCGATCAGCGGCAACGCGACCGGTTCACGAGGGTCGGGTGATGGAACGGCGGATATATCGCTGGCGCGACAGCGCCCGGCCGACACGCCTCTGGGGCATCGATGCGCGGGTGGCGGTGGCGCTCTTCGCCTGGTTGCTTTTCCCTTCGCTGGCGATGTTCGCCGCGTCGGCTACGGTCATGGCATTTCTGGCGATTGCGGAGCGGAGGGGCTACCGGCCGGGCGCCGCGCTGCGGGTCCTGCGCCGCCGCCTGGGGGGCAAATCCCGAGCGGTGGATCCGCGGAGGTACCGCCGCCTGCTGGATCGGGGAGCCATCTGAGATGGCCAGGTTCACACTGGCCTTGGCGGCAATGCTCTCCGCGACGGCCGCGTTCGGGGAAGAGCCGGCGCTGATCGAGGCGCTCCGAAAGGAAGGCGCGGAGATTGCCGCCCTGGAACGCAGCCACGACGTCGACGGCTGGCATGTGCAGTTGCCGGGCGCCAGCGGATACGCGCTCTACGCGCTTCCGGAGGGCGGGTTTGTTGCGGGCCTTCTGTACGACGCCGGCGGCGGCCTGGTCACGGCCGGGCAGCTGGAAGCCGCCGGAATCGGCGTTGCCGCGGAACCGGAATCCCCGGAAATCAAATCGGCGACTGCAACCGAGGCAGCGGGGCCGCTGGGTGCGGAAGATCTGCTGGCGCGAACCGAATCTTTGGCGGGTTTCAAGCTTGGCGCCGCCGGTCCCGTGCTGCACGTCTTCGCGGATCCGGGCTGTCCGTGGTCGCGAAGCCTGGTGGCCGGCCTCGGCAAGCAGGCCGCGGAAGGCGCCTTGCGGGCGCATGTGATTCCGGTCGCCATCCTGGGTTCGCGGTCCGTCGCGGAGGCGGCCGCGATCGCCGGAGCGGCAGATCCCGCCTCCGCATGGCTGGCTCCCGGCCGGGCCGATTCCTCGGAAGCGAAGGCAGGCGCACGGGCGGTGGCGGAAGCAACGGCGATTTTCGAAACCTGGCGCGCGCCGGCGGTTCCGTTCACGGTGTTTCGGAGTGCGAACGGGATCCGGATTGCGATCGGGGCCGTCGAGGTCGGCGCGTTACTGCGCGAGGCGGGAGTCGAACGATGAACGTCCGGGAGGCGGTGGCCGCCGCGCGCAAGCGGTCGCGCTTCCAGGCCGACGCCCATGCCGCGTGGCGGAGGGTCGCGATCGCGCTCTTGTGTACGACGACGGCGCTCAGCGTCGGGGTCGTGGCGCTGGCGATCAAGGACCGGCCGCAGGACCGCGCCTATGCGGCGCTGCCGGACGGAAAGCTCATTCCGCTGACGCCGCTCGACGAGCCGATCATGACCGGCGCCGCGCTGGCGCAATGGACGCTCTCGGCGGTGGTCGAGAGCCTGACCTTCGGGCATCACGACTACCGGCTACGGCTGGGCAAAGCCCGGGAAAACTTTACCGACCGGGGCTATGCGGCTTTCCTGGCCGAGCTCGACGAATCCCAGATCCTGGCCCGCGTGCGCGACGGCCGCCAGGTGCTCACCGCGGTGGCGCGCGGCGCGCCGGTGATCGTGGACACCCAAATTCGAGGCGGACGGGCGGCATGGGAACTGCAGTTTCCGGTGCTGCTGACTTATTCGACGGGATCCCGCGAGTTGAATGAGGACCTGGCGCTCCGGGTCCTGGTGGCGCGGACCGCGCGCGAAGAGCGCCCGGCCGGCATCGGGATCGAACAGATCATCGCCGAGCGGAGGGGCCTCTGACGATGGCCGGGTGGCGGCGGCGCTTCGCCGGAATTGTCGCAGGTATCGTTCTGGCAATCGTCGGCGCCGATGCGCATGCGCAGGGGCGGCCGGGCGCCGGCCCGTGGCTGGATTCGGCGGCGACGGACGAGGAGGCTGCAGCAGCGGCGAGGGCGGCGGTACCGTTCACGCCGGAGCAGATCCGGATCATCGGCGAGATCGTACGCGAGGCGCAACGGGCCTCTGCGAAAGCATCCGGCCCGCCGCCGATCCCCGGAATGCGGGCAATCCGGCTCTCGCTGGAAGCGACCGCGCCGCCTCCGCGCATCCATACCCGGAAGGGGTATGCGACGGCGCTCGTCTTCCTGGATTTGACCGGACGTCCGTGGCCGGTGGTGGAAACCCTGGCCGACGCGGAATTCCTGGCGGACCGCGGGGAGGGCGGTGAAACGCCAAAGGAACGCGGGCACGTCGTCTATCTTGCGCCGGCGCGGCCGTTTTTGGCCGGCAACGCGCTGGTCTCCCTCGCGGGCCTGGACACGCCGGTGGCGCTGACGCTCTCGGAAGGGGGCGAGGTCGCAGACTACCGCGTGGAAATCCGGCTGCCGCTCCGGGGTCCGAACGCCGATCCCTTGCAGCTGGCGCAGCCGGCGCGCCTGGAAGTGCGGGATCCCTACGCAGCTTTCTTCGTGGACGGCGCGCCGCCCCTGGACGCGATCGAACTCGTCCTGGAGCCGGTGCGGATCGGCGAGCGCGCGTGGCTGCTGGAGGGGCGAATTTACCTCCGCACGCCGGCGCCCCTGCTGTCGCCCGCTGCGGAGGCGATGGAACGGACCGCGAGCGGGGATTACGTCTACGCCATTCCGGACGTGCCGTTCGCGCTGCTCGCCGCCGGCGCGGACGGAACGCGGAGAGTCGCCCTGCACAGGCGGGACGCCGGCGCCGGTAACGGGTCATGAGCGAACAGGCAAACATCTCTCAGCCGGACGCTGAATCGCCGCAACCGGAAGCCGGTCCGCAACCGCGCCGCCGGTTCTCACTCTCACGCAGGTGGCTGTTCCTCGCACTGATCCCGGTCGCTGGCGTGGCAGCCGTGGGCGCCTATGTCGCGCTCATGCCCGACCGGGGTCCGCCGCTGGAATCGCAGCTCCTGCCGTCGAACGTCCCCGCCCGAGATCCGGTGGAACCGGTATCACCCGAGTACGGACGGAGCCTGGAGACGCGGGACGTCGAGCGGAGCGAGGAGGCGCGGCAGGGCGGCGGAAGCTTTCTGCCGGAGCCCTACGGCCAGGCGGACGAACCGCCTGCCGCAGCGGACCCCGCGCCGGTGTCGAACTGGCAGATCCCGGAGGGCGTATTGCCGGGGCCGGAGGAAACGCTTCCGGAACTTGATCCCGTCCAGGACGAAACCGCGCCGGTGGCGGCGGAGGCGCTGGAACTCCGTCCGGAACCGGAGACGGAATCCGTGGAAAGGGATTTTGTGGAAACAGAACGGCTGCCCCTCGGCGAAACCGTAAGCCTCCCCCGGGAGGATCTCTACGGCGACTACGACTCGGAGCCCATTGGCGGCGCGCCGGCCACGGCGGATCTGTCGGGCGCGGTCGAGGCCCTGATCGAGAGCTGGGCGCGTCCGCCGGACTACGTGCTGGCCAAGCGCAGGCAGCAGGAGCAAGACCCTGCGGAGGATTCCGGCGCCCCCGATCCTGAAACACCGGGCGCTCGCGCGCTTCTTCCGGCCGGCGCCGACCTCTACGCCGTCCTCCGGTACGAAGTCTCCTCGGATGCCGCGGCGCCGGTGGTTGCGGAGATCCTGGAGCCGCCGCTCCAGGGAGCGGTCGCGATCGGCGACTTCGAGGAGGCGGGCGCCGGGCTGGCACTCCGGTTCCACCGGGTGACGCACCGGGACGTCGATTATGAAATCGAAGCGTGGGGCGTGGGCCCGGATTGCGACTGCATGCGCCTGGAGGGCGAAACCGACCGGCACTGGTGGTCGCGCGTGATCCTGCCCACGGCGGTGAGCTTTGCGGCCGGATACCTCCGGGCCGCGGCGGCGCCTCCGGTGCGGGTGACAATCAATGAAGGGACTGTCGTCGAACGCAGCGCCTCGACCACGCGGCAGCAACTCTACGGCGCCGGCGCGGAGGCGATCACGACGGCCGGGCGCATGCTGGGCGAGGACGCGCCGAGGCGGACGACCTTGCGCCTGCCGGCCGGCACGGAACTGGGGCTGGCCTTCGTTGCGCCGGTAATCCGCCGACAGGGGAGCGCCCGATGACCTTCGAAGACATCCTCGTCAACGTGTTCGGCGACGTCGTTCCCGGCCTCCTGCGGCTTTTCCTCGCCGTCTGCTGGATCGCCGGGATGCTGGTCGGCGCGCAGGGCCTCCTGCGGCTGCGGCGCCATTCCGAGGGGGCGGGCGCACCGAGCGCCTGGGGCACGCTCTGGACCTTTGTCCTCGCCCTGGTGCTGCTCACCTTGCCGGCCTGGCTGGACGGAGCCGCCGCCACCTTCTTCGGAACGCCGCCGGCGCCCGGACAGGCGCTCGCCTGGACCAGCGGTTCCGGTCCGGGCGCGTTCGAGTCCGCAATCGCAGCCGTGGTGGTCGTCGTCAACGTCGTCGGGCTGTTCGCGTTCGTGAACGGCTGGTGGACGCTGCGCGCCGCCTCCGACGGCAAGGACTCCTATGCCACCGGTCTCTGGCGGATCACCGGCGGAATTCTCTGCTGGCATGTCGTGCCGGTGGTCGCCGCGCTGCAGCAGACGCTCGGCGTTTCCATTCTCCAGGTCCGTTAGGGCCATGTGCAATCGGGAGCAAATCCATGACTCGAATTCGCGAACACCCGCCGGCTTCCCTGGCCGGCACGATCCTTGCATCAGCCGCCATGCCGGCCGCGGCCCAGTCGCTGGGCGACATGGCGGACACCGCTGCCGCCGACCTGGCGCAGGTGCCGGTGCTGATCAGCGCGGTGATCTACATCGCCGGAATCGTGCTGATCATCATCGGCATCTACCGGTTCCGGAAAATCCAGGGCGGGGAGTCGTTCTGGGGCGCCGCCGGCGTCGTGCTGGTCGGGGTCGCGCTGCTCGTCCTGCCCTGGGTATTCGACCTTGTCGCCGGAACGTTCGGCGCGCAGACCACGGGATCCATCGCTGCGCCCACCTTGCAGTGAATTTGCCCGGCATGCTTGAGGAGTGGCTGGCCTGGGGCTGGACGCTGCTCCGGAAGTCGGTGGAGTCGCACCTGGAACTGGAAACTGCGATCGGCCCGGACGGTCCGCTGGTTGCGAAGGACGGATCGCTCGCCACCGCCTGGCGAATCGACGGTGCGCTGCGGATCGCCGATCAGGCGGAACGGCAGCGAATTGCCGGCGTGATTGCGGAGCAGCTCGGGCCCCTCTTCCGGGAATCCGGGCACGCACTCCAGTTCGTATTCGAACGGGATCCCGACGCCGGTTCGGAAGCGGTCGAACGGGAGCTCGCCGGAGCGCGGTCCGCAGCGCGGGCGCTGCAGCTCGACCTGGAGGACCTGTTCCAGGAGCGAACCGCGAGGCTGGGACCGGAAGTCGCCGAAGAGCAAACCGTGCTGGTGGCCTGGACGCGGCCCGCCGCGCTTCCACGCGATCAGCTGCGGCGCGACCGGAGGTTGATCCGTTCGAGACTGAAGGGCTGGCCGGGCCGGCCGGTCGATGCCCAGGTGGAAAGCCGGATTGCGGATTCGCTGCCGCCTCGCCACGAGGCGCTGGCCGCGGCGATTCCGGAAGCCGCGCGCGCGGCCGGTCTCGAAATGACCGAGCTGGGTGCCTGCGGCGCGCTCCGGATGATGCGGCAGTTGCTGAACGGCGAAGCGGCGCCACGGGACTGGAAGCCGGATATCCCGGGAATGGCGCCGCACCCTTGCCGGCTCCGCGGCGAAGGCGCCGCGGGTCTGCTGCATCTCCCGCTCGCCGAACAGCTGATCCAGGTTGAACCGGAACGGGGTGCGGACCGTGTCCGGCTCGGAGGCAGAGTCTATGCCCCGGTCGACGTCACGCTGTGTCCCCGCTATCCGCGCCCGTTCGGGGAGTTGCTGCGCCGGATCGCGGAGGCGCGGATCCCGTTCCGGTACTCGCTGCTCATCGAGGGCGGCGGGCTGGAACGGTTCTCGGTGGCGCGGGTGGCCGCGCAGTTGCTGGCGTTCTCCGATGCCGGCACGGCGCTCCGGCGCGAGTCGCTCGAATTCCTGGAGGGACTTCGCGCCGAAGGCGAGGCCGTGGTCGCTCTTCGCATGACTTTTGCGACCTGGGCGCCGGCCGGTTGCAATCAGTCCTTGCTCGACCGTCGGCGGAGCCGCCTCGTCCAGGCGGTGGAGGCCTGGGGCGAAATGTCCGCGACTCCGCTCACCGGGGATCCCCTGGAAACCATCTGCGGGACGGTTCCCGGAATGGGCGTGTATTCCACCGCCGAAACCTCCGCCGCGCCCCTCGAAGCGGCTGTCACGCTGGCGCCGCTGGAGCGGCCCGCCCGCGAGGCGGATCGGGGCGCGCACCTCTTTCGGACCGCGGACGGCCGGCTGCTGCCCCACGATCCGGGCGCCGGCAGCCAGGGACTGGAGCTCATTCACGGGCTGCCTGGGCGCGGAAAGTCGGTGCTCCTGAACGCGCTATCGCTCGCCTGGTGCCTGGGCGGCGGCACGGAACGGCTGCCGCTGCTCGCCACGATCGATGTCGGTTCCTCTTCGTCGGGTCTGGTCTCGGTGCTGCGCGAGGCGCTGCCGCCGCTTCGGCGGCACGAGGCGGCCTGGCTGCAGCTTGCGAACGCGGAACAGAGCGCGATCAATTCCTTCGACACGCCACTCGGATGCCGGACTCCCGGACCGGCGGGCCGGGCGCTCCTCTCCAATGTGCTCTCGCTGCTGCTGGCAGCGCCGGACGCGGACGTTCCCGCCGAGGGGCTCCGGGACCTGCTGCATGCGGCGATCGACGCGGCGTACCGGCTGAGAGACGATCGCGCCGCCGGTTCGGAGCCCGCGATGTACCAGCCGAAACGATGTCCGGAGGCCGACGAGGCGCTTTTACGCACGGGGGACTCGCCCGATCCGAGAACGCCGTGGTGGGAGGTGGTCGACCGGCTCTTCGAAGCCGGGGAGATCCGCGCGGCCGAACTGGCGCAACGCTACGCGGTTCCGGTCGCGACCGATCTCATTTCGGCGGCGCGCTCGCCGGAAGTCGCGGACCTCGCCGGCGGCGCCCGGCATGCGGACGGTTCGACCGTCATCGATGCGTTCACGCGGATCCTGACGGCGGGACAGGCGCGGCTGCCGATCCTGTTTCGTCCCACGAGGATCGATCTCGCGGAAGCGCGTGTGGTTGCCGTGGACGTTTCGGGCGTCGCTGCGGGCGGATCGGCGGAAGCCGCCCGGAACGCCGCGATCGCCTACCTGCTGGCCCGGCAGGCTCTGACCGCCGGATGGTGGACGAGTGCGCTCGAGACAGCCAGTGCACCCGCGATGTACCGCGACCTTCATACCGAACGGACGCGGAGCATGGCCGAGGAGCGAAAGCGCCTGGTTTACGACGAATTCCATCGCCTGCGGGGGGTGCAGGCGGCCCTCGACCAGGTGGAACGCGACGTCCGCGAAGGCCGGAAGGCCGGCGTGCAGGTCGCGCTGGCGAGCCAGATACTCGGCGATTTTCCTCCCGGCCTCGTCGCCCTCGCCGGAAGAATCTGGACGCTGGGGACCGGCGGACGTCCCGCCGAACTCGAAGAACTCGCCCGGGCCTTCGCATTCTCGCCGGGCGCGCGGGAAGCAGCGCGGGACCGGCTCGTGGGTCCGGGACCCGAGGGCGCGCCGGTGCTTCTTGTAAGCGGCGCCGGCGACCAGCGCCGGGAAGCGCTGATCGTGAATGCGCTCGGCCCGGTGGAACTCTGGGCGCTCGCCACGACTCCGTTGGACGCGGCGCTTCGCCGGCGGGTCTATGCCGCAATGGATCCGGGCGCGGCGCGGCGGCGGCTGGCGAGGCGTTTTCCGAACGGAACCGCAGCGCCGGAAATCGAACGCCGACGGCGGCGACTGGAAGAAGCGGGCGACAGGTGGACCGAGGCCAGGGTGCTGGATGCGATCGCGGCCGAACTCGTGGCGGACGGCTGACGCGGGAGACCGGGATGGAAGCGAGCGAACCGAAAAGCGGCCGGGTGCGGCTCGGAAGTGTCGAGTTGATCTGGCATCGCGAGGGCGCGCCGGGAAAGGGCGGCTCGGGCTATTTCCTGCCGGGAGGAAATACCGCGGCGATCGGACCACTCACCCTGCAGGAACCGGACCTGGAAGCGGCGAGGTACGCGGGGCTTCGTTACCGGGAACAGCGCTGGCGCCGGGCTTTGCTGGGTATGGGAATGGTGCTTGCGTTGAGCCTGGCCGCCTGCGTCGGAATAGCGATCTGGCTGCTGGATGGGCGCGCATCCATCCGGGCGTCGGAAAGGATTTTGGAGCGCACCGTGTCGCCAGCGGAAGGAGGAGCGGCGCTGCAGTCGAGCTTGGGCGGCGCCGCGGGAACGGTCGAGATTCCCGGACCGCCTCCTGCACCCGGGAGAGTTTCGGTTTCGGCGGAAGAGTGGCTCCGGGCCCGGTCTGGCTCGGGGCAATAGGAGGATGGCATGAAACGAAATCGCATGTACGCGATGATCGCTGGCGCGATCGCGGCCGGCCTGGCGACCGGCATCGCGATTGCCCAGGCGCCGGAAGACGCCGTGGATCCCGGCTGCCCGCCGGACGTGCGCGACGCGATCGCCGCTGCCGGGGAACTGGGCGTCGACCGCGGGTTCCGAGTCATCCGCTCGCAGGAGACCGGCATTCGCGAGCCCGCGCCGCTCCTGGATCTGGGCTGCATTGCCGATCTCTTCTCCATCCCGTACGCGGGGCTGTTGTCTCCACCCACGAGCAGCCTCGCGGACCTGCTTCGGTTGCTGCAGCGCCGCGTCTGTGCCGGTGCCCGGCAGGCGTATCGCGAAAGCGTCTCCCGGGATTTTCACCGGACAGTCTTCCGGCGGCGAACGCTGTTGCCGGGCCTGCGCGCTCCGGTGGAGGCGGTGCCGCGCCGCAGGACCGGAACGGAATCGGACAACCGGAGCGGCGGCGGATCCATGCGCACGATCCTGGGCGGGGGAGCGAGCCCGTGACCCGTCTGGTCCTGCCTTTCCTGGCGGCCGCCGCGATTGTGGCGTCATCCGCCTCTCCGGCGCAAGCGTTGTTCGCGGTCGCCTGCGCACAACCGATCGACGTAGACAACGCCGCCGCGCGGACGATCTCGGAGATCAACGGCCGCATCGATTCGCTCGAGGCAGCCCTGATCGAGACGCTGAAGGCGCATGCGGAACAGACGTCCACATTTATCGTGCAGGCTTCCAACGCCACGACACAATCCCTGGACGGCCAGACCCGGCAGCTGGCCCAGCTCACCCGGGAAACCGAGGAATCGCGCCGGGTCGCTGCGCACATGCCGTCCGCGGCGGGATGCGAGAGCGTCACCGGCGCTACCGGCCTTGGCGTGGCCGCTTCCTCCGCCCGGGCGGAAACCCAACGTGTGAGCGCTGCCGAAACCCGCCGGCTCGCCGGGCCTCCCGCGGGCGCACTCCGGGATACCGAGGCGCGGTGGGATGCCTGGGCGTCGACCTGGTGCAGTCCGGCCGTCGGGGGACCGTCCGCCTCGAACGCATGTTCGGGACCGGCGGAACTCCATGACCGCGACCTTATGCCGGAATCGCTCTTCGGAACGCCCACGCTTTCGGATGGATTCTCTCGCGCCGCCGCCAGGAGCTGGGGGGCGAACATTGCCTCGGCGTCGGCCCCGGACCCGCTTCCGCTCGGGAGGGCGGAGAGCTCCGTAGCTCGGCAACTCATCCTGGACCATCGGGCCAATTCCGCGCGGGCGGCGCTTGCGGCCGGAACCCTGGCGTCGCTTTACGGACTTCGCGTGCCCGCGGTCCGGCTCGAGGACTGGGCCGGCGCGGTCCTGCCAATCGGCGCCAAACGGCCGGACGGCCCGCTCTCCAGGCAGGAACTCCTGGAGATCCTGGCTTCTCGGCGCTTCGAGAATCCGGACTGGCATGTGCGCCTGCAGTCCATGACGCCGGAAAACCTGCTTCGCGAACTCGTGCACTTGCAGGCGGTGGATCTGACGGTCGCATACGAACGATGGATCCTGGACCAGCGCCGGGCCGCGATGGAAGCTGCCCGGCTGGCGATGGCGGCGGAGGACCGGCGCGAGGTGCTGGGACCGGCGGGCGCGGCGGGACTCGCGGCGCCGTGATCCGGGTCCTGCTCGCCGTCTACGGCCTCGGCCTCTCCCGGGCGTTCGGTGGCGAAGATGGCGTTGGCGTCCGGTTTGCGCGGCTCCGGGACCTGCTCGGGATTCTTCCGGGTCTTCCGGCACTCGTTCCCGTTTGGGTGGCGATCCGCGTAGGAGGCCGGAGCCCGCTACTTGTACTCGGCGTGGCGGTTGCCGCGGCGGCGGTCGCCTGGGGCGCGGCGAGCGTCGTCGCAGGGACAGTTACGCTTCTGGCGTCCCCTGTCGGCGCCCAGGCGGTGCCGGGAGACTTGTTTGCAGGCGGGCATCAGGAAACGCGCACGCTGTTGGGATTTCTCCGCGGGATCGCGGGCGGATTCGGGGGCGCCCTGACCGAGATGCTCCGGGTTTTCAACGGCGCAGTTCTGGCCTACGCAGGCCTTCTGGTCGTCTGGCGTGTCGTCGAGGCCGCGGTCGAAACAGCGCGCGCGGGCCGCGCAGGTGTTGGAGGCTGGGACGCCATTCGCATCGTCGGCGCCGTCGCGCTGCTCTGGCCGTCGCCGGCGAGCGGACTCGGGGCAGGCCAGCACCTGGTGATCGGGATCGGCGATATCGGGGGGCGTGCGGCGAGCCTTGTCTGGGAGCCCTTCGCGGTTTCCACCCTCGCGGACGGCGAGTTCGGCGCCCCGGGCAGCCTGCCGCCTGCGTACCGGCCGGCGCTCGGACGGAACGTTCTGAACGAGGTTTGCTACCTGGTCATGAACACGGAGGCGGGGAGCGATCCGGTGCTCGGCAAGTTTCATTCCTCCGGTGGCGCCTTCTACCGGATCGGCTACGACGGGATCAAGCGGCATGTGCGGAGGCTGCGCTCCTATCCCGTCCGGGCCTGCGGAGAAGTCACGGTGGAGGATTCCGGCGATCCCGGCGCCGCGCGCGTCGCCGGGGCGCACTGGAATGCGCTTCTTGCGGTGCAGCCGGAAATCGGCGGACTCGCCAGGGAGCTTGCGGGCATTCATTTGCCGGGAAGCGTGAGCTACGGCGGGGAGGCGCCGGATTTTGCCGCCCGCACGGCGAGCATTTCGGGTGCCTACGAGTCCCTCGCCCTGCAGGGGATCGCGGCTGCCGCCAGCGCCAATAGCGCCGAACGCAGGACGGAAATCGAGGCGGCGATCCGGGCCGGCGGCTGGCTTACGGCCGGAACTTACTTTCATTCGATTTTTGCGAGCAACTTCGCGGTGCTCGGCGCGGCGTCCGGGCCGGTTGCGCAGGGACCTTCGGCCGATCTGGCATCTTGGTCGAGGGTAGCGGCGGCGGCCGTTGCCGACACCGAGAATCGTCTCTCCGAGACGGAACTGTCGCTGCGACCGCCCGATCTTACCGCGGCGGTGAGCGGCAGTGGTTCGCTGGCCAACCGCATATTCGGGTTCCTGGACGTGCGGGCGTTCCGGATCGGCAGCACCGGCGCTCCGCTCGCGGACCTGGCCTCGCTCGGGCAGACCATGATCAACTCGGCATTCGGCGCCATGTCCGCGCTTGCGGCTACCGCGGCGGGCAGCGGGTTCCTGAAGTCTGTGCCTCTCTTCGGTTCGGGGCTCGACAAGTTCAGCGACACCTGGCAAGTGGTGGGTGGGCTCGTAACCAGCCTGATCGGAGTCGTGTTCGTGGCCGGCGCCGTTCTCGCTTTCCTGTTGCCGGCAATCCCGTTCATTCGGTTCCTGTTCGGCGTGCTCAGCTGGGTGCTGGACATTGTCGAGGCGGTGATCGCCGTGCCACTCTGGCTTACGGCCCATATCGGCCGCGGAAGGGACGAGCTCGTGCCTAGCGGTGCGCGCGGCGGGTGGATGCTGCTGCTGGGCATCGCGATCCGCCCTGCGCTGATGGTTCTGGGACTGGTCCTCGGCTACCTGGCATTCGCGGCGGGTGTGGCACTGCTGAACCGCCTGTGGGCGGCCGCGGTGACCTCCGCGGACGGCACGCCGACGGTCTCGCCAGTGAACTGGGTGGTGTTTCTCGTGATCTACACGCTCATCGTTTGGGGGTTGGCGAATACGGCGTTTCAGGCGATCGATCGGCTCCCGGCTGCGGCGCTGCGCTGGATCGGCGCGCAGGGTGGTACGGGGTTGGAAGCTGGTGGAGTGCTGGGGTCGATTTCCTCGGCGGGGACGCGCGGCGCCACCATGGCAACGGGTGCCGCAAGGTGGCTTGTACGCGGCCGCTGACTGGGGGATCGGCCCGGGGGAGGATTCATTGTCGTGGGGGAGGAAGTCGGGTGGGAGTTGTGGGGATGCGGTGCAAGTCGGATTGGGGGAGGGAATGGTAGAGAAAAAAGGAGATGATTTGGTTCTGCTACTGAGACGTGTTGAAAAGTATGTGTGACATCTGTTGCTGGAATTGCGGTTTGGGGATGGGGGAAGGAAAGGAGGGGGGAAAGATGTTGTGGGGATGGTAAGGCGTTGAGAGAAAAAGGAAATCGTGCGAGCGTGGATGAAGTTGGTGATTGAGACACGTTGCAGTGAATCGCGTCGCAATCTAGTGTATTATACACACTAGATTATTAAGATCTTTATTAAGGGAGGAGTGTGACAGGCAATGCCATCCATCATCGAGGCGCTTAGCAGGATTGGTCCAACGCGAAGCAGCAAGCTGGTCAAATACCTTGCTGGGGCTGAAGGCATCACTCCAGTCGCCGCTCGGAAACGACTCTCGAGAGCTAATATACCTGTAGCGCGTCATTCTAGGGACTGCCTGCCCAAGCGTGAAGCATTTTTCTACCTGCAAGGTCAATTTTGGTCAGAACGCTATTGGTGCAATCTTTTGCGCGATTTGCGTGAGACGGGCTCAATCTACGCGTGCGCTATTGACGGACTTGCGGCACGGGGAGGAATCGTAAGCAAGGCTGAGTTTCCCATCGTCAGCGGAGCACCTCTCGCGCTAAAAAATCAAGTAACAACACGCTTGGTCGCACAGAGATTGATTCGGCTTGGATTCATTTTCGAAAAGGATTTGGACAAGTTCGGAAGTTGCTTCACCACAAATCCGCAAGCACTTCCGCCACCTATTTCCGTGAAACAAGCGCGAGTGCGCCGCCTCACAGAAAAAATCATTTTGGATGGCCTGAGAAAATGGATAGGCAATAACGGAATCGGGAGCTACGATTCAATTGAAATTCGTGGAGATCGCTATCCGCTTGAGGTCGGACAATATCTTTGGGATTTGACGGCACCCAGTTATTTGCATGCCGTGAAGCGAAACAGCAAGAAAAATGGGTTTGTAGTGGCGGACGTGTTTTGTGGTGGGCAATTAAACAAGCATTCGATACGGTATTTCGTTCGCAAGGTTCAGACGTGCCAAAAGGCTTCCCAGAACTGCACGCTCTTCCCAATCATTATGGCAGACGAGTTTACCACAGACGCATTCACAGCGGGCCACAGGAATGGACTGATGCTTACCACACCAGAGAATCTCTTCGGAAGGACGATTGCACGGGCGCTGGGTGGACTCGTGGAAACCTTGAACACGGCGGCAACGAATACGGCGGTGGATTTCCACCGTTTATGTCATCTAATTGAAAAGCTTTCGGAGATCGAAGGTCGCGCAGGAAATTTGCGGGGAATACTCTTTGAGCTGATTGTGGCAGAAATCGCCAGGAGGAAATACGGCGGCAAAACCGCTATTGGAATAGTGCACGCCGAACCCGAAAACGGCAACCAAGTTGAAATGGATGTTGTCTGCGAAACGGATAGGAACGAAATCCGTGTGATCGAATGTAGAGGAAAAAGTCCTAGCAGCGAAGTAAAACGTGATGAAGTGCAATGCTGGTTGCGAAAGCTTGGCACTATGCGGAACTATGTCGCTAGCCAAGAGCACCTGCGCGAGCGCAGGCAGTTGTACGAGTTTTGGACCTCAAGCGAGTTTGAAGGAGACGCACTCCGATTGCTAGAGTTTGAAAAGGAAAAGCGTACCAAATATCCGATTAAATGGAAGAACGGCAGGGCAGTTCGCCGCGCGAGCACAAAACTAAGGCTCACCGCCATTGGCAAAGCATTGGACGAGCATTTTGTAAGGCATCCGTTTTCTCTGATCCGATAGGGATTTATGATTGGCCTCAAAGTTCATTTGAGCGCGGAACTCATTTCCTACGCTGGGGAAAACTCACAAACGAGTTTAGGAAAAGGGATTGGAGGCTCGGAGAAGCAGGTGCAATGCAGGACTTCCAGAAGAAGAGGTTGCGAGATGTGCTTTGAAAGAGCGGGATCCAAATTTCACGTACTGCTCCAAGCGAGCTAAATGCGAATGCGCGGTATCTATCGCCGAGCAAGCCGTAAGTGTTTCGACATCTGGTGATTTGCTCGACGGAATTGAACAGTGCCTCGATGGCAACAGGCGACGAAAAAGAGATGCCCAGTGAGGCCAAGTAAAATAGTCGGGAATGGAAGGGCTAGAGAAAGGATAGGGATGGAATTGGCAGGGGAATTTCACTTTGGCGGAGTGTTGTGAAAGGCCGAAACTCAAGAAATGCACGGATTCCTCCAGAACCAAGGTAGCGAGATTTGCTTTGAAGGACCAGGAATCGCTGCTGGTGGCAGGATCGGGACCGCTTCGGCACGGTGAATTCGCGAAAATCCACTTGCAAAGGCCGGCCGAAAGGTCCGAAACACGGGGGAATTGCCGATTTCTCGAAAAGAAGGTCGCGAGATGTGCTTTGAAACACCGAGAACCGATGGGGAGTACGATTCCATGCAAGCTATGGCACCTTGCGCAAAGAAATTCGGGCAGAATTCGGCGCGCAAAGCGAGTTCCGCGAGGGAAGATGGCGACGATGGGATACGAACGAGCGATGAGACACGTGGAGAGTCACATGGTCAATACCCAGTTTCTCGTGCCCGGTTCTGCTCTAATAGCCAAACCCTTGAGACTGGTCCGGGTCGTCCGGCGAGAGTCCGCGGTCGGCCGTCTGCTTTAAATTGGCCGCCCGGGCCCGCTCTTCAATTCGGCCCGTCCCTTCACGCCATTCTTGCAATTCCCGTCGGATGTCGTGCGGTAGCCGATTCCAGTCGGGGGCGGCTTGC
Organism: Rhodobacterales bacterium; assembly: GCA_965219495.1. Lineage (GTDB taxonomy): Bacteria > Pseudomonadota > Alphaproteobacteria > Rhodobacterales > CAZPXZ01 > CAZPXZ01. The sequence goes on along the minus strand of OZ244777.1, from coordinate 2,009,576 downwards.
ATGTAACGAAGCGCGTGTTTCACCCTATCCGCAACGCGAATGATGTTGGCGGGGTACTCCGGATATTTTTGCGCGTAAGCACGAAGTACCTCAAGTTGCAAGCGCGCAGCACCCGTTGTTCGGTGAATGGTGTCGTCTATGTCCTCGGGATAGTCGCCTTCATAGTCGATCGGTTCATCCTCCGGGTTGTACTTGGCGAGGTGAAGGCGATGAGAATCGCTGTTCAGCCTTCGAATTTCGGAAACCCACTTGTGGCCCGGATATGACTTCGCGAACTGATCCGCTAGTTTGTCAAGATCATGCACTGGCTCCGGATCAAGTTCCATGACCAGAAAGGCACTCTTGGCCGCTAATTCTGCCGCTTCTTGGGATCGGTCGGCGGCGCTTACATCTCCCTCATCTTCGTGTGCCAGCGCCCTCGCGGCACTTGTACTCGCATGTTCGATCGCAGTGCTCGCCGCCCGCATTTGCACCAGGAACCGACCGTGATTCATGAGTATAGCCCTCCTCGTGGGACGGGCCCATTCTCCAGCAAGAATTATCCCGTCTCGAGTTACTGAAAAGGCGAATGAGCCAGAATAGTCAATACGCCTAGCGATTTGTTTTGGGTCAAGCACAACGAAGTTAACGTTGGCCATGCACGGCAGTTCACTCTCAACCGATTTCACCTCGCTCTTCGGTGCCAAGACTGCTACGTCCCAGTCGCTGTCAGCCCTTCCTCCCCCCCTCGCACGCGAACCGAACAGCACTACCGCTTGTACGGGCGGAATGTTGGACACAATATGTTTGGCAGCAGATCGGAGTTCGGTGCGCGTCACGGCATCCATGGTCGTCCCCCCAACACACTGGGAACACGGGAAAAACTAGCGTTACATTTGGCGGACTTCAATACGTCCTGCGGAGTTGCGATTGGCGTGACCGGCGGGAGAGCGTGAATCTGCCGCTTGCGGCTTGAGTGCACACTCTATCGAGAATGGAGGCCAGTTGGATAGCGAAAACGTAGTGCGCAGCGCGGCCATTTGCAACGAAGACAATCACTTCGAAGCAAAGAGAAAACGCTTGGGCGTCCCCCCCCCGCCCCGCAACGTGGTATTGTGCACCCATGGACGAAGGCAAGCGCGAACTCGCGATTTCCATATTGGTGCAGCTTAGCGCTGTGGCCGTGCCGGTAGCCTTGGCCGGCGCATACTGCGTGTTTGGATCGGACAGGCCGGACGCGCAGTTCGCCGCGCTGATTGTGGCAGCATGCGCCGCAATTCCTACCTGGCTCTTCTTGCACAAGCTTGAGTGGCTTGCCCCGTTCCAGCTGGGTGTGTACGCGGCGTGCGCACTGGCGGCAGGCAGTATCGCCTGGGACTACCTGGCGTTGTGGCACTCATTCCTGCCCGAAAACCCGTTGCGGGCGGCGCTTTACCTGCCGGCATTGCTGGCCGACCACAGCCAGTGGTTGAAGCGGAACTATGGCGAAGGGGCGCGCCTGGTTCCGTATGCGGCGGGAGGACTTGCCATCCTCTCCGGGCTTTTCGCCGGAGACTCGATCGTAGGGTTGGCGCGAAAAGCCAACGCCAGGGCAACGCAGCGCGAACGCGCGAAGACCAATCTCTATGGCGCGGCGCGGTTCATGCCCCGGGAAAACATGCGCAAACTCTCGAAGACGGCCGGAGGCATGATTCTGGGCGCCGAGGACAAGTCGAAGCGATCGCGTCTGGTTTCCTACCCCTTGGAAGGCGCTGCGCTGACGCTGGCTCCGCCTCGAACGGGAAAGACTGCGGTAGTTGCGCTGAACTTGCTCAGGCCTGGAGATTTTGGTTTTCGAGGGTCAACAATCATCGTAGACCCGCGCGGCGAACTTTGGTGCATCACAGCCCGAAGGAGAGTGGACCTGGGACGCAGGGTGCTGCTGGCAGATCCTTTCGGTGTCGTCGCAAACCTCAAGAGCGCCTGGCCGGAACTCGCCGATCTGCCTGCCGAATCCGTGCGCTACAATCCTCTGGATTTCATCCGTGATGGAGCAGAATGCGTCGGCGATATCGATATCCTGATGGACGCCCTGCTCACGCCGCCGAGTGCGGGCGCATCCGATAATTCGAAGCACTTCTACGCTAGCGCCCGGGGAATCATCACGGGATTTATCGCGTGGGTCCGGTTTTCCGGCGGCGGAGTGGAACGAACGCTATCCCGGGTGCGCAGCCTCCTGCTGGCCGACCAAGAGAAGCTGTCGTCCCTTTCCGAGGAAATGCGGAAGCACTGGGACCTCGCCCACGGACTGGCGCGGGAAGCGGCCGAGCGTATGGGAAGGGTCGGAGCCCAGGAAGCGGGATCGAATTTCGCGACAATCGCCAATCAGTTGGACTGGCTTCGATATCCGGCGATCTCGGAGCAAACCGCCGCCAGTGATTATGACGCAGCGGATATCGCCGATGGAAATACGGACATTTATGTCGTCGTTCCTTCCAATCTGGTCGAGCAAGTGCGTGCGTGGATCCGCCTGTGGATCGCCATTCCCAATGCGGTCGCCATTCGCAGCCTCGCGGCAGAGCGCAGTGAGTTGCTGATTGTAATCGACGAGATGCCAAGGCTGGGATATCTGAAGCCTGTCATGGACGCCTACACCACGGCGGCGGGCGCCGGCGTTCACTTCTGGGGAATTGCGCAAACGCTTTCGGCACTGGAAGAGGCCTACGGACAAAAGAGCGCGGAGACACTCGTTGACAATTCGGAAGTAATCCAGATTTTAGGCTTTCCCGCGACAGCAGCCCGCGACGCGGAGCGGTTCTCAGCGGCTCTCGGCACAGCAACGTTCCGGTCGAAATCACTTTCTCGCTCCGGCGCGCGGGACAGCACTTCCGAGAGCCTGGTGCGGGAGCGCCTGGTGTCGGCTCATGACTTCATGTCGATGAGTGCGGACACGCAATTTGTCGTCGGGTCGCCCCGCGGCATTTCGCACGACGCAATTCGGCTGTCACATGCGCGGTACTGGGAGCGTGCCGACCTCCGCGAACTCGCGGGTGCGAATCCATACGTGCTCCGGAAGAGTGCAACATGATTGACATAGGCGCGTAGACTTGATTCAGGAATCGCGCTGACGGAATCAGCCCGTCCATGACAGCGCTTCATAGATCGCCACCAGAAGGCCGAAACATTGCCCGCGAGGAAGAGACGTCGGAAGTGTGACTTCGCGCGCTGGCGGACATTTTACTGTGGCGCAGTAGAGCAAATTCTAGGTTGAAAGGAATTCTGGCGCCACGGGCTCTCGAACGTGAAGGACTGAGAACCAAGCTTCTCCAAGTTGCTAATCCGAGTCGCGTTGCTGGCGTTCGCGATTTGCGTGGTGCTGCCGTTCGAGGCGCCGCTTGCGCTCTCCTTCCAGTGTGATCCTGTAGTCGTCGTCCCTGTGCCGTTCGATGTCTTTTGCGGAGAGCGAATGATCCTGAAGGTGCACCAAGACGTCCTTACCTGACGCCAGAATGCGCGCTGCGGACTTGTCCAGTTCTTGCGCCATCTTCGCCATCGAATCTCTGGCGGCGCGAAACTTCGCTTCGGCGCCTGGTATTTCGAGATGAGCAAGCATTTCGGTGGAAAGGCTGCGATAGCGCGCGCGGTCCGCGGCATACTCCTTGACGAACAGGGACAGATTCCGGGGCGCCTCTTCGGTCTCGACCTGGGCAACGTTTGCCTGGGTTGTCCGCTGTGCGAGTTTCTGCCGATCCTGTTGCCGCCTACGCTCGCCTTCCAGCGTGATCCCGTAGTCGTTCTCGCGGTGTCGTTCGATGTCCTCCGCAGAGAGCGAATGATCCGGAAGGTGCACCAGCATGTCTTCTCTCGATGCCAGAATGCGTGCTGCAGACCTGTCCAGCCTTCGGGCAAGGGTCACCATCAAGTCTCGAGCAGCACGAAACTCTGCTTCGGCTCCCGATGTCTCGAGATGAGCGAGCATTCGGGTGGCAAGGTTGCGGTAACGTGCATGATCCTCGGCATACTGCTTGACGAACTCGGCCGGGTTTTGAGGCTTCTCTTCGAATCCCACTTGTGCAGCGGTCTCTCGGGCCGTCCGCTCCGCGATTTTCTGACGCTCCTTTAATCGCTTGCGCTCACCTTCCAGCGTGATCCTGTAGTCGTTCTTGCGGTGTCGTTCGATTTCCTCTGCAGAGAGCGAATGATCCGCAAGGTGCTCAAGCACGCCCTCACCCGATGCAAGGATGAGCGCTGCCGCCCTGTCGAGCTCGCCCGCCATTCTCGCCATATTGTCGCGGGCGGCGCGAAACTCTTCGTCTGCGCCCGGCGTGCCGATATGAGCAAGCATTTCGTTCGCAAGACTGCGGTAGCGGGCATAGCTCTCGGCATACTGCCTGACGGTCTCAGCTGAATCCGGAGGCTCCGGCACGCGCGCCAGTTGCCGGCCGATCGCTTGCTTGAACACCTGGTCAACCGCGGCCTTCGTCTCCTCGCGGCCGAGTTCCTGCAACGCATCGTTCCAGTCGTTCATTCCTTCCGGAGGCGGAGCCACGATGACCTCAATGCCCCGCTCTTTGCAGCGTTCTTGCAACTGATCGGCCGCGTTCATGCCGGCCTCGCCGCGATCAGCTGCGATGAACAGGCGCCGCGTTTCTTCGGGCGGCTCGAACCCTGCAAGGTGTGCCGCGGACCCGCAGGCGACTCCGGGAAGTTCCGAACGAAACTCCAGCACGGAAAGCACGGTTTCGATGCCTTCGCCGACGACTAGGACACCGTCGTCTCGAAGCGTTCCGAACCGCACGCCGTAACCGAGGGTGGGACCGAGCATCCAGCGCGGTTTGTCGGTCAAACGCGAAGCCTTGTCCCAGGTTTCGCCGTCTTTCTCCAGGAAGGTCCGGTGCACCGCCTGCACCTTTCCCTCGTTGTCGCTGACGGCGGCGACCATGGCCGGCAGCTCGTGCCTGGCGTCGCCCGCCTGCAGCCAAGCGGACGGATGGAAGCGCAGCGATTCCCACCGGCTGGCGCCCTGGATCCCGCGCCCGGCCAGATACAGGTCGACGGGCGTTCCCTGCAGCTCGTCGATCGCCAGCCGGTGGTTCCAGAGGTTGCGCGCGGCCTGCGACTTGCGCCGCGCTTCGTGGTCCGCCTCGGCGGACCGTTCGGCCCGGCGCGCACTGCGATCTTGAATCTGCTCCGGAGTCTCCACGGGCGGCGTGTTGGTAAACTTGGTCGCCTCCGCGTAAGCGTCGATCGCTTCCGTGTGGCGCATCTTGAAAAGATCGAGAAGGTCGCCGTGCTCGCCGGTGGCGAAGTCCCGCCACTTGCCGGTGCGGGGACCCTCAAGATGCACCTTCAGGGAATCGCCGGCTTCGCCCGACACGTTCCCGGCTGTCCAGTAACGCCCGTCCCGGCGTCCGCCGGACAGGAACCGGGCGCAGACCTCGGGCGCGCGGATCGCGAGATCGGCCGACAAGCGTTGCACCCATTCCCGACGCTGATCCGGGTTCATTCCGGCCCAACCTTCGGGACCGCGCGCCTCCAGTTCCAGGCGCTTGCGCTGCCATTCTTCGGTACGCGCCGAACGGAGACGTCCCAGGCGGGCAACTTCGTTGGGATCGACGCCGGCGGCGCGCAAATGCGGGCCGAAGAAGCGCCGATCCGCCGTCATTCTTCGCGCGGCGTCTTCCTGTTCGCTTCCATCGCCGCCTTCTGCCTGCACGGACCGCGCGGCGTAGCGCCGGGCCTGTTCCGCCGCATCGCGCTCCCGGGCATCCTTTCCGAGCCAGCCGGCGAAGCGCTTGCGCGCCTTCGCGACCCGGACCAGGCTGCCGTGGTCGCCGAGCGCGGTTTCCGCCGACTCGCCGGCATCCTGCAGGCGCTCCGCCAGCGCATCGAGCTCGCGAACGCTGTCGAGCCATTCGCCGTACCCTGCGGCGAAGAAAAACCGGCGATGCTGTCGCATGGCGTTCGCCCGGAGGCGGGCGCGCAGATCGAGGGATTCTTCGCGCGCCTCCTTCCAGGCGTCGGCCAGCGCCCGGATTTCGCGGTCCTCGCCGCCGGCCCTCCAGGCGGCCGCCGCGTCCTGTTCCCGCAAGGCTTCTTCGCGCTGCCTCGTAAGATCGCCCAAGGTTCGGCCGCCGTGCGCCCGGATTGCGGCCGCCGCGTCCGTGCCAGCTTCGAGAAGCTCGCCCGCGGCCGCGCCCAGGCGCTGCATTCGTGCCGCGACTTCGGCGTAACCCGCAAGGTCGCGAAGAGGAATCCCGGTGGTTCGCGCTTCCCGCCGGAGGGCGCGCCACCTGGCCTGGTTCTCTTCCGTCTTGCCCGCGTGGATCGTGGCGGGAACGCTCATTTTCGCGACGGAGCGGGCTTCGCGCATTCCGGCCGCAAGGCGGCGGATCGCGCCCTGTCGATTATCGTTCGCGGAAATCCAGGCCTCGACCCGGTCCTCGAGTGCGTGCTGTACGCCGCCGGCGGCCTCCCGGGCGACTCGATCCCGTTCTTCCAGTTGCGCGCGATCATCCTCCTGCAAGCGCCGCCAGGCCCCGCGCAACACTTCGGCGGTCTGGCCCGGGGCGGAGGAGTCCAGCGCCTCCCAGCGAGTCATGCGATCTCGCGAGAACGGCCGTTCAGCCTGGCGGCTGGCGATCACGCCGATCGAGCGTGCGTCCGGCGTGCGTTCCGCTTGTGCATAGAGCGTCACCTGCTGGCGATGCCTGCTGAGCGCCGTATAGAGGGACCGGGTGTTCCAGCCGGGGGCGACCGCGACATCGACCTGGTCCGCGACGCGGTGCCGGGCGGCGTGAAGCCCAATCGCGTAACCGAGTTCCAGGGGCGGGGGAGACCGCGGATCGAGAAGCACGGTTTCGCCATCGAAGTCCACCGCCAGGCGCTTCTCCGTGGCGGCCGTCACGATTCCGGTGGCGCCGGCGGAGACGCCGGATTCGCTGCGGCGGATGCGCACGCGGTCGCCAACGTGGACTCTGAGCGTTTCGTCGCCTTCCGGCAGGCGAACATCGACGGCCGGGCCCAGATGGCCCGCCGCATGCCGCGCCGCCTGAATCGTGGCCGAAAGCGCCAGTGCGTCGGCGCGGCCGGCGGTGATCGCGAAGCGGCTTTCTCCGATCGCGGGGGGATTCCGGGCCCAATCTTCGGCGATGGCGCCGTGAACGGCTTCCTGATCCGCGAAAATCCGCACCCGGTCGGCCGCATCAAGCGCTGCCATCGAGCCCGGCCAGTCGCCCTGAACGGCCAGCCGGAGCGGGGCATGGTCATCCTCCGGCAGGTGCCCGGGCAGTTCGATCGCGCTGTGGCCGCCGTCCGGATCGGCCCGCTCCGCGAGCCATTGCCAGGCTTCCGCGCGGCCCGGGCCGGGCGCGAGCCGAGTGTCGTCGGTGAGCGCGACGCGGAACCCGGCTTCGTCGGCCGCCTTCAGGAGCGAGAGGATCGTCGTATTGTCGAGCGCCCCGGCGCCGGCGACGATTGCCACGCTTTCCCGGGCGAGGCGGATGCGCCCGGAGGAAAGCGCCTGCAGAAAATGCCGGACCGTCATCCGCCTCCGCACGTTGCCCTCGAAAGCGGCGAACCCGGCGTTGTCGGGCGCCAGGGCCCAGACCTCACCGCCGGCATCGGCGCCGGCATCGGCGGCTGCGGCAATCGCCCGCTCGCGAGCGCCCCCCTCGACCGTGCGGGCGATTGCGAGGCCTTCTCCGGCCGCGATCCGTTCCGCCAGGAGCGCTTCACTGCCGACCAGTCCATGGCGCTCCAGCGTCCGGCGGAGCGCCCGCGCCCGCCAGCTCGCCGGCACCGTGGATCGCGCCGCCTCCAGTTTCGAGGCGTAGTTGGCGAGCGTGCGTTCCTCGGCCCAGACGGCGACAGTCGTGTAGAGGGGGCGCCGGGCTTCCGACGGATCGCCGCCATAGAGCGGCAGGACACGCGGGTCCGTGAGAAGGCGCTCCGCCTCCGTCGCAATCGATTCCTCCGGAACGTCGAGGCGGCGAAGAGCCGATTCAATGTCGGCGCGGGAAAACACGCTCTGCCATCTTGTGATCTGCTCGATCGCGGAATGGAGGACTTCCCTGCCGCCGTCAGGCTCCGCGCCGGGAACTGGTCCGCGTAGCCAGCTCGCGAACCTGGCGCGCTCCTCGCGCCGGCGTTTCTCCGCCGCGTCGGCTTCCAGCTTCCGCCGCTGGCTCCATGAGGCGTGATCCAGCGCCGCCACCTTTGGGCCTTGCCGCGACCAGAGCCGAGCCAGGTAGCTGTGGATTTCCTCGTCCCGGACCGGCGTTCCATGGCGGTCCTCCGGAAGGCTCTCCGTCACGGTCACGGCCAGGAGGCGCCGGTTCAGGTACCAGTCCAGTCGATCCCGGTGACGCGTGGCGGCCGGATATATGGTCTCGCGCGCGGGCCGGTCGTCCGTCCAGAGGAACGCCCGGTCCGCGGTCGTGCCCTGCGCCGCGGCGATCGTGAGTGCGTACCCATAGTCCAGCCGGACGCGCCCCCACCAGTCGACGATTTCATCCGCGAAGAACATGGTCTCGCGGCCCTGCTGCGTACGGCCGGCGACGCGCACGCGGGACTGGCCCGTTTCCGGATCGATCTCTTCCACAGCGCTTTCGACCTCTACGATCGATCCGTTGAAGAGGCCCCGTTTCCAGCAAGTCGCCCCGATCCGCAGCAGGTCGCCGGGCGCGATTTCGAGTTGGCGCATACGCGCCCCCTGGGTGACGCCCGCTGTTCGCACGGAAACGCTGTCCACGCTTTCCCCGGCGTCTGCCCGCTCGGACATGACTGCGATGCGCAATTGGGTCGACAACTCGCTCACCTCGCGATTGGTCCGGGCCAGCGCCAGGCGGGATTCCCCGGGACTGTCCCGCCAGTGCGTCATCCAGTCGCCCACCAGGCGCCGGAGCGTGTCGCCGTGATCGGCGCAGAGATGGAAGCGGCCGCGCTGCGCATAGGCCGCGATCGCTTCTCCGGCGCGCCGATCCTTCAGCGCGCGGGATGCTTCTGCCTGCCAGGTCTCGCCTTCGAAATCGTCGCGGGATTCCAGCAGCGTTTCGCGTTCGGCTTCCGGCATCAGGCCCGCGCGAAGAAGCGCATCTTCCCGCCCAACGCCATCGCGCCAGGCGACCAGGTCCTCGAGATCGGCACGCTGGCGACGGATTTCGTCGACGCGGATCGAACCGATCGCGTCGGTGACCAGCCGCAGCCCGGGACCGGCCTCGATCGGCTGGAGCTGCTGGGTATCGCCGGTCAGGACCAGCTTTGCGCCGCTCTGCTCGACCAGCGAAAGCAGGCGGTGCATGCTCCGCACCGGAAGCATGCCGGCCTCGTCCACGATCAGGAGCGTGCGATCGTCGAGCGCAACCTGCCCCTTGGCGGCGGCGCGAAGGAGCTTCTCGATGGCGAAGGGGCGCGCATCGCAATCCGCGCCGGTCTCAAGCGCGGCCCGCCAGGCGACGGCCGCGGCGATCACGCGGTATCCGGCCTCCCGGTGCAGGTCCGCGACCGGCCGGAGGGTTACGCTCTTGCCGGAGCCGGCGGCACCCTCGACAACTGCAATGCTGCCGCTTGCGCAAACGTGGCGGACCGCCGCAACCTGCTCCTCGCTGAGCGGCGCCGCGCTTTCGCCCGGCTTCGCGACGGTCAGATCGAGAGACGCCGGCGCGATGGCGGCGCCCGGGCGCTCCGCCAGCGAACGGGCGAGGTCGGCGACTTCGATTTCCTGGGTTACTTCGTGGCGGTTCGACCAGACCGCCGTGTGCGCCATGCCCGCCCTTCCTTCCGCGGTCGGGTCCGCCGCTTCCATCCGGAGCACGGTTTCATGGCGAAGGACACGGGCGACCAGCGTCTGCAGCGCGGCGGTGTCGACGCCTCCCGCCGACAGTTCCGCGACCCGGCGCAGGATGTCGGGCATGCGAAACACCGCTTCGTTGGCGGTCAAGTGGTCCGGTACATCCGCGCAGGCGGTAATCAGCGCCTGCAGCTCCTGCGCCCGTTCCGCGGCGGAGAGTTCCTGCATGCGGCCGACGGCCTCCGCAAGGATGGTTTCGCGGTCGTAGCCCCAGCCCGCCATTTCCTTCCGCCAGCGCTCGATGCGGGCGTCGGGGTCGCCGTCCGAAGGCTTGCTCTTCCGGGTGGTCAACACGATGGCCGCGGTCCGCGCTCCACCTGTCGAAACATTGAATCCGAGTTCCCGGGCGGCCGACAGGATTTGCCGCCGCCGCGTGCTCCAGTCCTCGCACAGTTCCTCCGGAACGCCGGCGACGCGAACGAATTCCCCGCGCTCGCCATGCCGCTCGATTTCGACGCCGAGCTCCCGCCGCAGGCCGAATGCGAGGGCGTTCCGGTAGACCGCTCCCGCCGCCTTGATCCAGTAGTGGAAGGGCTTCTGGTGAAGGGCGCGCCACTTCCCGTCGTCCTCCGCCAGGGCGACGTTGAAGATCACCGCATGGGTGTGCAGCTGCGGCTCGTTCTCGCGGGTCGCGCCATGCTGGAACGTCGCGCCAAGGATCTGGGCGGGGACCACTTCCTTGCCGTTCAATCCGCGCCGGGTGTACGCGCAATTTCCGTCATAGACGTGCGCCAGCGCATCGCGGACCGCGCGGTGGTGGACCCCTTCGATGCGTTCGCGCAACTCCGGGTCGGACATCAGCCAGAGCACGCTGGCCGTCTTGTCGGCGCTGAACACGACGTCCAACCCGGCGCTCCGGTCGGGGGATCCGGCGTTCCGCGTGAGACGTTCGGAACCGTCGGGCGAGAAGCCCTGGTAGAGCCTCCGGAAACCCGCAATCTCGATGGTCGCTTCATCCTGAAGATCGAAGAGCCCGTGCGGATTCCACCAGCGGCCATCCGGCTCCTCGCCGCCCAGGTAGTACTGGCTGGGCGCTCCCCCGCCGCCCCCGCCTCCAAGAGGACCTCCAGAAAGCGGCGCAGATCCGCTCGCTAAAGCGCCTGGCGCCGGGACCGCAAATTGGCCCGGGACCTGGGAGGATCCGCCCGGACCGGCGCCCGGCGCCAGGACGCCGGTTTGCCCCGGTATCTGAATCGTGGATTGGCCGGCCGCCAGGATCGAAAGCTCCTCTTCCGACTCCAGCGGGAGCCGGTAGGAGCGCATGCACGAGAGATAGTACGAGGCCTCCGCGGCCTGGTGAATGGACGCCACCATGCCTAGCCGCTCCCCTCCGCCGCCGGACCCCGGCCCGGTCGCTCCTGGGATTTCGCGACGGCCAGAAGATCGCCGAGCCATCGCTGCCGTTCCGACTCGTAGAGCTTCACCTGCGTTTGGAGAGTGCTTGCGAGAGAGCGAAGAATCTCGCGTTCTTCGCGCACGGTTGCTTCCAGATTCTGCTCGAACCGTACATGCGCAAGGATCGCGGCAAGCGCGCCAGCCTCCAGGTTTCCGGAGCCCAGGCGCTCAAGATGCGCAGCGATTTCCAGCGGAATCCGCAGGTGGACGACCCGCTCGCCGGAGCGCGGCCGACCCCGTTTCCGGCCCTGCGAATCACCTGTCTCGGAATGCGTCATGCTTCGGTTCTATACTGCCCGAAATGTCCGTGCAAATTGCGCCCGCATTTTCAATGCAATGGTGTGAGGAGCGAAATTGGGGATAGGCGGGAAACGGAGGACCAGGATCACGGACGGAGAACCGGGTCTCAGATCGGGGTGGAGCGGCATGAAGAACCGGCGCCGAGGGAGCTGGTGCGAGGGCAAAAGCCGGAACCGGCATGAAACGGAGGGAACGGGAAATCGAGGGGAGGAACGGGGCGGGAAGAAGGGACTGGAATCGGCGCGGACCTCGAACGGGAACGAAAGCCCGGGCCCGGCCGCGGCGGGACGGAGGCGCTGCGACCGGGTGACAGTCAGCGGATGGCCGAGGCCTCGCGCGAGCGCCGGAGAAGGTACTCGGATGCGGCGGATGCGTGACGGGCCGCGACGAAAAGATAGCGCGGGTCCTCGCGGATTTCGGAGAGCCAGCTTCCGAGATAGTCCCGGGACCGCGGCTGCGGCGGCACGCCAAGGGCTGCGCAGAGGAACGTCGCCGCGAGCTCGGCGACCAGTTCTTCGAATGCATACGAGCGCTCCGACCTGTCGCCGTTCAGCCCCCGGTCGAGGCGCGCCGGGTGGCCGGTCCAGTGCGTGAGTTCGTGAAACGCGACGCAATAGTATTCTTCGGACGAACCGAACCGGGAGACGTCCGGAAGCACCACGTAATCGTCATGGGGCCGGTAGTAGGCGTGGCCGCCGCCGGTGCGAATGTCGGCGCCCGTCGTCTTCATGAAGGCTTCCGCGTCGAGGTCGGCAGCGAACCCTGCCGCACCCTCTGGCGCCAGGAGCTCGGGGGGAACATCGCGAACCTGGTCGAGATTGAAGACCACGTACTGGCGGAGGCGCCAGATGCGGCGTGCCTCGCATTCCGTGATTTCCCCGGCAGCGATGCGCTCCCGTTCGGTCTCCGACACAAACTGCTTCGCGAAGACCGCGCGGGTCCCGCGTGCTCCCTTGCGAACGCCGCCGGCGACATTGCGGGCCTGCCGGAAGGTGACCCAGCGATGGCAGGTGAAACGGCGCCGTGACGCGGCGGTCCAGAGCACAAGAATGTTGACGCCGGAATATACCCGGCCGGTGTCGCCATTCGTGGGCATGCCCGGCGCCTCACCAGCGGTCCAAGGCTGCAGCCACGGCATGACGCCTTCCTCCATTGCCGCGACAATATCCGCGACGATCTGATGATGCGTGTCGTTCACGAGACCCTCCGTTGCTTGCCACCGGACATCGGCGGCACTGCTTTCCTTCCCGGCCAGGCCAGAGGCCTGACAGGCGCCGCGAGCGGGCAGGGTCAAGGTTCGAGGCGGACGGGTGGTGCGGGCGCAACGACCGGAGCCAAGCGGAGGGAGTGAGCCACGGCCGGCGAGCCGAGAGCCGGATGCCGCAGCCGATGGTGCGGGCGCAGGGAGCGAGCGGAGCGAACGACCGAGCCGCGGTCGGCAAGGCGGGAGGCGTGGCCTTGACCCGGAACGCGAGTGGCGCTACGTCCGTACGAGTGAACAGTCGGCGCGAACGGGGTGCGGCTGTGGCGCGCATCGGACGGATAGTGGAAACCGAGGCAATATCATGAAGATTCCAGTGGCCTCACGCGGGCGGACGGCAGAACGGGCAGGCGCGCCGATCAAGACGCGGCGCACCGAGGAACGGAGAATGAACAAGCTCCAAAAGGCGCTTGTTCTTGACGCGGGCCTGCCGGAAGACTTGGCCGGAAAGCTGATGGCGGTGTATGGCGAGTGCGTCGACATGGAGCCGGAGGAACCCCCACCGGTGCGAATGTGGCGCGAAGAGATCACCCGCGGGCTGGTGGAGCGAATGGTGCAGAACGGGGAAATACCGCAGGAACGTGTCAACCCAAGGAGTCAGGCTTGATTGACGTCGGCGCGCCCGCCTTCGACACGGACCAGATCACGACACCGACACCTCGCCCATTTTTCTCCAGGATGCTGGAAGATGGTGGGCGCAGCCTGCATGTCCTGCCAACCGTGTACGAGGAGATGTTGCGCACGGTGCCAGCGTCGGAGCGGCGAAATTGGATCCGGGCAATCGACGCGGAACGCAAACGCAGGACGCCGATTTCGGAAGCGACCGAGGCGCGCACCCTGCAAGCGGCCTGGAATGCGGCGCTGGAGTGGCTCCAGGAGGAACGAGACCGGGAGGAAAGCGGAATCCAGGTGGCGACACCTTCGGAAGCAGAACTGAATGAGGCCACAGGGATAGCCGAGCGAATGCCGGATTCCTGCTTTCCAGCGCGCCAATATTCACAGACATTCAACGACCGGCGGATAATCTCCGAGGGAATCGTGCTGGGTTTCGAGTCGGTGATCACGGACACCATTCTCAGCGTAGATCACCTCCGCCTGAACCGGTGGCGGGCGGACTCGGGTTTGATGCCCCGGGGGGCGATTTCGTTTTGAGCGCCAACGCCGCGATGATGAAGCGCGCATCGGATCTGGAGGGGAGCTGGAACATGTATCGATGGGCCTTGATCGCCTGGCTTCCGGAGAAGCCAGGCGATCAAGATCGATCCGCCCTCCGGTATTTCGCAGATCGGATGGCGCGCTCAGGCCTTTCGTACACGGTTCAGCGCATTCGGCACGAACTTAACAACGATCAGGCATTTGAACAGACCGTCGCAGGCATAAGTGAACAATTGCCGTCCCGTACCCGGTCCATAGAAGACCGACGGCTGGAAATGGTTAGCGGTGCAGCGCAGGATACTGGTTGCGGAATGGGGATGTGAGGTACGCGAAAGGGAAGGCGGGGCGGTGAGAAGTAATGATACGCGAACAGCAAAAGAACATGGAGTCCTTGTTTGCCAGAGAGGCCGCACAATTAATGGGTGTGCAGTGGGAACTCGAACCGCGACAGGAACAGGATGGTGGACCGGACTTTATCGTCCGGGAAGGAGCGCACCGATTCGGGTTGGAGGTTATGGAAGTATTTGCGGGTTTGATGACAGGGCAAAAGGGTTCAAGTGAAAGGCGGCGGCAGTCGGAAACCCAGAAGATAGTTGACAGGATTCGTCGTCTGTTTGAAGACAGTGAAAAAGGGATTGCTCTATACGTGAAGTTTCTCTGTCCCGGTCCCCTGAGAGACTGCCATATTGAGCAGGTGATTTCGGCGCTCCGGAGCATGCATCTGCGAAATAAGGAGCCTCTGTATTGTGAAGAACGTGTCGTGACAAGTGACCCGGTCCGCCTGAAAATATTTGTCACAAGGCTCCCGAACGGTTGGCCACGCGACCAACTGTCTAGGCCCGACTGGTTCAGCGTCAGCGACACCGTGGGGTGGGTGGAAAGGAATGCGGAGAAAATCAGGGGCGAGATCGAGTCGAAATCAAATAAATTAATCCAATACCGGAAAAATGTTGAAAGTGAGCTGGGAGTGGGAAGTTCGAAAGATGTGGATGTCCGGTTACTGTTAGTCGCAAATCAAATGTGGAGCTATGGCCAAGTGGCAATCGACGAACTACGGATCGGCAGTTCGTATGGATTTGACCGGGTGTATTTCTTTCCGTTCCCGGAACATCCAATCGTTCTCTAATGACGCGAGTAGGGGTCCTGTTTCCTCCGCCTCAGGGACTGAGTGTGCACGTGGTCGAAGTGTCCGGATTCGGAATCGGGAAGCATGTATCGCAGTCCTTACCCACTTGTCACGATCGCGCCGCCCGCTTCACGATCGTAGCAAACTAGGCCTTGGCGCCATCTCTCGGCCCGCGTGGCCGGGCGATCAGTCGTCGTTCCCGGCCATCAGAAACGGGCAAGCGCGAAAATCGGGCTCAGCATTCGGCTTCACGCCAATGGCCTTTCCTTTGGGAATTATATACAATAGTAACCAAACGCCTTGAAATTCCGCCCCGTGGTTCGCTGGCCGAAGATCGGCGGGTCAGCCAAGCCGATCTCTAGGGAAGTTGGCAGGCATCAAGGGCGATTGAGTGTATCGAGATGGCAGTAACCATCAATGGTGATGTAAGCTTGCAGAATAGTGTTGTCCGCCGCGCAATCCGCGATCACAAGGCGCCTTTCAGCAAGAGCTCGTATGTAGAAGCCGATTTCGTTCCGGTTTGCGAAGCCGCACTGCTCCATCAGTAGGGTCAGATCTTGCGCCCTCAGGGATACACCGTCCCCCTGACTTTCGGCGAGCGTGTCAAATTGCTTGAGCAAGCAATCCAGCTTCTGTTGCGTCGTCATGCGCATTAGCTCCGTGCTCCATTTTCCAGTCCGTTTTCGGCGGTCAGGTCGCTGTACCGCAACCGCTTCCTGATGATGCTCGCGACGATCTCTGCTTTTACGGTTTCACGAAGATTTCGTCAATCGTTTTGACCCCTTGCAATTCTGCCTTATGGTTACTATATCTCTCTTATCAAGGGAGAGACAAATGGCGCAGAAAGCACCAGGTAAATCGTTCCGCAAGGGCCTAACGCTAATCGCGGCGAAGCACATGTTCCCCGATGACAAGACCACTGAAAAGTGGTTCGAGAAACAGCGGTGGGGAGACAATATTCATTGCCCGCGTTGCGGTTCCCTGAACATTCATTCCGGAACCACGCATCCCACCATGCCGCACCGTTGCCGCGATTGCCGCAAGTATTTTTCGGTCAAGACCGGCAGCGTCATGGAAGGGTCAAACCTTGGATATCAAATTTGGGCGCTTGCCATGTATCTTCTACAGACTGGACTCAAGGGCCAGTCAAGCATGAAGTTGCATCGCGACTTCGGCATCACGCAAAAAGCTGCATGGCATCTGGCTCACCGTATTCGTGAGGTATGGACAGACAGCGCCAAGCCACCGTTCCCAGGCCCGGTTGAAGCAGATGAAACCTATATCGGTGGGAAGCGGAAGAACATGCCCAAGCACAAGCGAGCCGAACTGACCGGACGCGGTGCGGCCGGCAAGAGCATCGTAGCGGGAGCGAAGGACCGGGCGACGAAGAACGTGAGCGCCACGGTCATCGAAGCGACCGACAAGGCAACACTGCATGGCTTTATTGTGGACCGCGTTGCGGACGGGTCAACTGTCTACACGGACGATCACAGGGGCTACAAGGCAATGCCGTTCGACCATGAGAGCGTAAACCACAGCGCCGGTGAATACGTCAAAGGCAAAGTTCACACGAATGGGATCGAGTCCTTCTGGGCTATGCTCAAGCGGGGTTATCAAGGCACCTATCATCAGATGTCCGCGAAGCATCTGCATCGGTACGTCACGGAGTTCTCCGGACGGCAGAACAACCGCAGTCAGGACACCATCGACCAGATGGCCGGGATGGCCAGGGCGATGGTCGGAAAACGGTTGCGCTACAAAGACTTGACAGGCTCGAAATAAGGTGGCACTGTTGAGGAGAGATGGTGGATGCAGTCGGACTTGAACCGACCAGCTTGGGTTCTCAAGACGAAAGCTGGCAAACCTGCTACCCCCGTTTCAATGTCTTGCTCTGGTAGAACATGACAAGGGCTGGTGCCGCCGGCGGGGATCGAACCCGCAAGGGATGTTGGGCTCGCAACAGAGCCCGGACGATTCCAAGTCGTCTGTGTTTACCGTTTTCACCATCTAGGGTGAGACACGGAAGTTTTTAGCGAGATATGGTGCTTGTGTCAAAGCAAAATCGATTCTCTGGCAAGGACTTGCGTTCCGAAAAGCGCCCCGTCGGACGGCCGCCACGTCCCATGCCGGAACCGATTCCAGACACCCTTGAGAACATTGCGAAAGCGGTTCTGAACTCGCCACCACGGCGAGAGGATGAGTGGAAATACTTGAAACGGGGCCGCGTGGACGGAGACGCGGCATGAGCGCTGAACCCGCGATCCGTCACACCCCCGCCAGCGTCCCACAGATCGCGGCCAAGACGGTCGGCGCGAGCGTGGAAACATACAAGGTGGTGAGTCTGTTCTCCGGTTGCGGAGGCATGGACCTCGGGTTCGTCGGCGGTTTCCCGTTCGGCGGCAAGTACTATGATCGGCTGCATTTCGAGATCATTTGGGGCAACGACAACAACGCGGCCGCGTGTCGAACCTATGCTGCGAACCTGAAGCACAACATTCATGTGGGCGATATCGCCGAAGCGATGCCAACCCTCCCCAAGGCCGCCGATGTGGTGATCGGCGGCTTTCCATGTCAGGACGTGTCGATCAACGGTGGGAAGCAAGGGGCCGAAGGTGAGCGCACCATTCTCTATCGTTACATGATCGAAGCGATCTGCCGCACGAAGCCGCGTGTCTTCGTCGCGGAGAACGTGAAGGGCCTGTTGCAGTCGCATGGGCGCGAGTTTTTCAATCAGATGCTCAGCGAGTTCGCGGCGACTGGCTATGGGATAAGTCATCGCCTCTACCTAGCGGCGGACTACGGCGTACCGCAGATGCGAGAGCGGCTGTTCATCATTGGCGTCAAGGGATCAGCGGCATTTGTCCATCCCGAACCCAACCTGACCCACATGACGGCGGGCGAGGCGCTGGCCGATCTTGAGAGCAGACCGGAAACACCAGAATTCGAGCACGTGTGGAGCAAGGCAGGCCGGAGCCCAGAACAGGGAAGCCGGCAACTGACGGCCGACAAGCCTGCAACCACGATTCGGGCTGAGCATCATGGCAACATCCAATGGCACTATAGTCTGGACCGGCGTATCTCCTTGCGTGAGGCCGCGCGGTTGCAATCATTCCCCGATGCGTTCACCTTTCACGCCGGAATGCGTGAGACGGAGCGTCAGATTGGCAATGCCGTTCCTCCGGTGCTCGCGTGGCATATCGCGAAAGCCGTGAGGAAATGTCTTGAGCCCGGAGGACTTTGAGCGCATCCTTGATCGCGCCGTCGAAATACTGACCGAGAACGTCAGATCCAGCACGCTCTATCACAGCCCGGATTCCTTCGAGCAAGGCGTTCAGGATATGCTGCGCGTGGCGGCCAAGGACACGGGCTTCTCAGTTTACCCAACGTTCCATAAGCACGCCTTCCCAGATATTCGCGTTAACGGCTACGGCGTCGAGGTCAAGTACACCAAACAAGACACATGGCTTGCTGTCGGTAACAGCATCTTCGAGGGGATGCGCGATCCAGACGTCAAGTGCGTCTACGTCGTGCTCGGGAAGATCGGCGGTGAGTCGGAAGTCCGGTGGGGTCGCTACGAGGAATGCGTAACACACGTTCGCGTGTCCAACTCACCTCGCTTCGTGATCGAGATGGAGGGCGATCGCTCTTCGCTGTTCGAGCATCTCACTGTTGGATATGACGAGTTCGCGAAACTGGATGATGACGCGAAAATGCAACATGTCCGGGAGTACTCCCGCAACCGTCTCAAGGATGGAGAGCGTCTCTGGTGGCTCGAGACCTCTCACACTCTTCCCGTCGCGGTGAGGGTCTACCGGACCCTAGCGGAGCACGAAAAGCGTAAGCTACGCGCGGAGGCCACGCTTCTATGCCCGGAGGTTGTTCAGCCAGGCAGCCGCCGTGGCAAGTATGATCGGGCCGGACTCTATCTCATCACGCAATACGCGGTGTTCGCCCCACAACTGCGAGATCTGTACAGCGCAGGCAGCGTAGGGGCGCGCGACGGAGAGCGCGGCCATAAGTACATCGTTGCCGCCTTGCGCGACATCCAACGGGAGATGGTCGACGCCGCCCGCAGATTGGATGAGCGGTTGTTTGAGGAGTACTGGAGCTTCCCGTGCCTGCCCGTTCATCGCATCCCTGTATGGCTTCGGATGGCAGATGAGCACGCGACGGATTGGACGCCTTCTCGCGAATTGTTCGACGGAGAATGGGCGAATGACGAGCGACGCCGGAGTGAGTAGACGCGGCATATCGGCAGTGCGGAGCAAGAACACGAAACCTGAAATAGCCGTCCGGCGGATGCTGCATGCACAGGGCTACAGATATCGCCTGCATCGTGCGGACTTACCGGGATCGCCCGATCTGGTGTTCCCCGGTCGCAAGAAGGTGATTTTCGTCAACGGATGCTTCTGGCATGGGCACTCATGCAAGAACGGCTTACGAAGACCACCATCCAACACAGGCTACTGGCTTCCCAAGATCGCTCGCAACGTTGAGCGAGACGCCGAGAACATCGTGAGCCTCCAAGCGCTTGGATGGCGGGCGTTGACGGTCTGGGAATGTGAACTGAGGGAATCACGTGATGGGCTGCGGGACCGCATCGCGCAGTTTCTTGGCTAAATAGGCTGGTAGTTCCCTTCTATAACTACAACAGATTCTTTGTCCACGTCTTACGTCGATTAGCCGATCAGATCCTCATAAGGCAAGTGCTTCCCCGGCCCGAACTTGGAAGCCGCTTGGTTACTATGGTATATAATCCCCTTTCCTTTCGTGGGAACAACAACAAATCGCGCCGTCAGTTTTGCCAACTCTCGCAATGCAGTGTCACGCTCCAGCAGTTCGCCTTTATGCACGATAGTGCCCAGCCGAGGATTTCTTTCTAGTGTTCAAAGGTCGCTGGCGTTTCCTGGACCATCTGGACAGCTCTGCCGATGGTGCGAGCGTATGGGGCAAGGAATCGAGCAGGGTGCCGGAGAAGGAGGAGTGGGCCAGAAAGCCGGAAGCAGAAACAAAGCGATAAGAATTGAAGAGCAAGGAGAAGAGTGGGTTCGACCTGGACGCGAAGATCGGCACGCGATGGCCTCAGGCGTGAAGGAAGAATGTGGTCTGGAAGGCGGATGCTCGGGCCGCAGGATCAGTATTCGCTGAGTTTTTGGGCCAAGTAAAGCTCGTCGTCTCGTCACCGCCATACCTCGACACCACGTACTATGCCGATGATCAGTGGTTGCGCTTGTGGTTCCTTGGAGGCAAGCCATGTTCAGAACAACGTAAGAACAGAGATGATCAGTATACTCGTCCCGTGAAGTACTGGGTTTTCTTGCGAGAATCGTGGGCTGGATTGACATCTTTAAGTTGCCGATAAAGCTACAATCGTAATTCGGATCGGGGGCGCCAAGCTGTCCAAGCCAGAACTATTTTCAGGGCTGACAAACAGCTTGCGCGCAGCCTTTGCGGATCATGATCTCCATCGGCTGCAGAAGGGCATAACATCTTCAATACGTCTTGGGGAAACAACCGCTTTCCGACCGGCGCTGCCACGGGCGAGGGTACAGCAAGACATCGTTCATAATCGCCTTTATCCCCTTGACCCAACACGGAAGGTCGGCATGATGGGCGGATGCGAAAAAGTCTCAGACTTCTGCGAAGGCGGTACTGGCCAACTGTCTGGGTTGCGACCTTGTTCCCAGCCGCTTTGGCAGGCATTTTCGAGTATATGATGAGTGGCGGGGCATCAGGAGTGGTGCCACTGTCGGCGGGCCTGCTCAGTGGAGTAATAACGGCATTTGTATTATTGCTCATACAGGGCCATGAATCTAAGCCCGTTGACCGTGTGTTCTCTCAGAGATCAGCGAGTGAATTAGTAGAACTAATAGACGGTCTTACAGATATAGCGGCCAAGCCCATTGTGGACCGACATACTGGAACATGGATGCGAGTTCCAGACCTTCCCGTCTATAACATCGCAATGAGTGACGATGTCGTGCTTGTTGATGATATTCCATCCTATGCACGGCCGGGAATTTCGCTTTCGTTTGACAAGAAAGAGTGGGTTGAAAAATTGAAAGCACTTGATCGTGGGGACAAAATAAACGTGATAGGTCGGATTCATAACATTTCAGAAGATATACTTTGGTTGGAAAAATGTGAGATAGTCGATGGCAATGAGCCGGTTTGATGCTCTGTTGCGCGCCGTCCTGACTAAAGGCTCGCCATCAAATCGCCGAAAATCGCGTCTTGCCGCTTCCGGCGATTGTAGCGATACTCGAACTCCTTCACGTACTTCTGAAGGTCCTTCCGGGAAACGTGAACGTGCGTCCCGCGAATCGACAACTTCAACCGAGCCCAAAACCCCTCAATCGAGTTGACGTGGCTACCTCGGTTCACATACTCAACCGCGCCGTGGTTGACGGTCCGGTGCTTGTAGCCGGCCCGGTCCAGCCCACGATAGGACCGCAGTTCGTCGGTGTGAACCGTGCTTCCCTGGTCGACGTTCTCGATAACGATCGGAAGCAGAGTCCGCTTGCGGACGTTCGGGACCACGTTCGCCATAACATCTCCGCCGCGCTCCAACATCCCGAACACGACGATTTTGTTCGGGACGCCGCGACCGCGCTTGCCGCCAGTCGTGCGCCCGCCGACATAGGTTTCGTCCGCCTCAATATCTCCGTCGAGCGGCCATTCCCCGTCCACAGAAGCCATGTACTTGCGGATTTCGTGCGCCATGCGCCATGCGGTCTTATACGTCACGCCAAGCTCTCGTTGCAGTTCCTTCGCGGCCACACCATGCCGGGAATTGGAGAACAGGTGCATTGCATAGAACCACTTGTGCAGAGGCGTGCGTGACCGCTCCATGATCGTACCTACGGTCGGGTGCAATTGGTATTTGCAGTGCTGGCAGACATAGGCACGCTCGCGCGTCATGCGATAGAACTTGCCGTGAGCGCCGCACTTCGGGCAGTCCAGTTCAGTGCCGCCATAGCGGTCAATCATTATCCGCTCCAGGCACGCCTCATCATTCGGATATTGGTGCTGAAACTCGTAGAACGTGGTCATGGCGATCTCCTATGTCCTGAATATAGGGATCGCGCGGTGTTGTGTCAAGGGGATAATCACATTCATAATAGAGGTTGGTGAGCCAATGTATTACAGCGAGAAGGAAATGGGCGAACGCCCTCGAAACATTGAGGAGATCAGTGAGATCGCATGGCGTGGCGTTCAAGCGCTTGTGGATGCGCGGATCGAGGACGGTTCGTTCGGTGCGACCTACGTGAGCACCTGCTACGATGGAGCAGGCCCGATCGGCACCGACCGAACGGCGTTTCAACACGCCATGCGAGCCGAGATACCAAATCTCTCTGAATACACGTTGCTGTATGCGGAGGAAAAGCCTTCAACCGTGTCCATTCTCGACATGATCGAGTTCTGCTGGCACTGCATCGGCAAACCTATCTACTCCAAGAATGATAACTGCTTGAAGCATATCCATCTTCGGTATAATATCGAAACAGGTCGGGAGCAATTCCGAGAAGACATCAATCGCATATTTCGTCGTAACGGGATCGCTTACCAACTCACGGAAAAGGGGGGTATCGAACGGCTCGCGCCACCAGTATTGCGTGAACAACTGGTGTCGGCCCAATTCCTAACCGGCGACGTAGAACTCGACCGCTTGCTTGAAACGGCGCATAGAAAGTTCCTCGATCCCGACGCGACAACCCGGCGCGAATCGTTGGAAACATTGTGGAACGGATGGGAGCGCTTGAAGACCCTTGGCGAAGGATCCGACAAGAAGGCTCAAGTGGCGGCATTACTCGACGACGTCTCGGGCGGATCATCTCCCCAGTTTCGCAGCGCACTGGAAAAAGAAGCCAGGGCACTTACATGGATTGGCAACAATCTGGGAATACGTCATGCCGAAACAAGCCAAGAAGAACTCGCCAGAAGCGAACATGTCGATTATTGCTTTCATCGTCTCTTCAGCTTTATCCAGATGATTCTTCGAATTACTGGCGAAGCCTAATGCGTTCATCGAATTCTCAAGCAACATGATCCCGCGAAATTCACCGCCTACAAATGGAATCTACTGCTTAGTGAGCAATTGTACCGCGAGTTGCTCCAGCTGTGCGGCGATCCCGTGTCCGCGAAGTGCGGCGCGGATGCGATTACGAGTTTTCGTGAAGGACTCACCGTCGTACTTTGGAACGTCGTTGGCCACATCTTCCGCAGTTTCGGTCGCCTCGGCCAGCAGACGATGAAGCGCATCATTCTCGCTGAAGCGCGGAATCCGCAGGTTGAAAACGTACTTGTCGAAATGCCGCGCACCCCACTGTCCTTGTGACTGGTACTGTTTCACACGGATGCGCAAGGCTTCGCTATTGAGAATTCCACAGAGAAATCGAGCTTCCTCGGGGCTCTCGACTGCTGCCCAATACAATGTGTGATCAATGACTACGGAGTCATCCCAAGTCACCGCTGCCGCAAGCGTAGTGCCCGCCTTCGTGTACACAACCCGAAGTGGCGCAATGGGAAACTGGCAGGATAGTCCTTTATTATAGTCCCATCGCGCAAGTAAGCTCATGGAACTTTTCTTGTGCTGTTCCCAAATCGATTCGGTTTTCTCAAGCCATTGCGCCAGCCGTGAGTAGCCGTGTTCTGCAGCCTCGTTTGCGTCCATGAGTCTGCCGCGTTTCTCGTCCCAAGGGATGACTGCTTGAAGGTGTTTCAGAATGCGAAACGGCCCGATGCACTCGCCGAGCAACACGGGGCGCAAGAACTTGTTCTCTACTGTGCCCTTTGGGGGATTAAGGGTTTTCCAAGGCGCTTTGTCGTGGTTGCCGACTCGTCCGCGGATCAGAGGAAACTGGGGGTTGGGCGGGAGCATCCCCGTTATCGGTTGCGGTTCCACAAGCACAAAGCGTCTTGGAGTAAGAGTTGCGCCTTGCCGAAAAGCTTCCCGATAGAGTGACCCGCCTCGGTCGGAGGCCTCCGTGGGCCAAGGAGCCGTCGCCTCCGTCAAGTTTGTATCTGCTTCGGAACGGTCTGCGTCACGTCTTGGCAGCGTGCCGGCAAACCGCAGTACCTGTGGCGGCAACGGCGCGGAGAATGGAGTCGCGTCGAACTCTGCGAACAATGTGGAACTGGGCACCGGAAATAGCGGCGACACTTCCGGTCCAAACGCCCAAGCCTTGGTGAAGCGGAGCCGAAATTCGACACGGGCGAAGCGCGAGAACTCACCTTTTCGAAATTTATTATAGGCCTTCCGGGACAGCGCAGCGTAGGGCATCACCAGGGCGATACGCCCATCTCGCCGCATATACAGGTTGGCGGTGCGCATGTAGAAGTAGCTTGAGAGATCTTGCTGGGTCGCGACGTTGCCGCCAACCCACAGCCCAGCGGTGCGGCATTCGTAGCGAAATCGTTCTTGGAAAGTCGCGCTCATGTAGCGATACGAAACCCAAGGCGGGTTTCCAATCACGACATCGGCTTTCTGTGAGTCACAGGAGAGCCAAACGGGCCTGGCGAGATTGCGGGCGATGTAGCCCCAAATATGATTGCGTCCCTCGCCTTGCAAGCCGCGCATAACGTCATAGGTCTCATGGAGGACGAGAGCGTCCTCGTCCGATACGGAGTTCTCATGTTTCATCCAGGCGGTAAAAGCGGACGCCGGTTCGGAGCGCCCGCCGAAGTCGATCATGTTGGTGAGAATTGTGTCCAATAGTTGCGGATCGGCGGCAACCGTGGCCGGAAAGATAAGAGTTTTCGGACCGAGAGTGCGGGGTTCTGGATCTCGGACCTGTACGGGGGGAACATAGATTTCCAACGCTTCCCTGCCGGCGAACAGTTCGAGTTCCGCCTCATCCCCACCCGTCCGCGTGAGGTTCCACTGCAGCGCATCACCTAGATAAACCGGCAGGGTTATGGTGCCTAGGCGACCGGTGCGCAGCGCCGGCATCAGCGCCAGCAACCAAGTTACACGGGCGAAAATGACAGCCACCGGGTGGATATCGATCCCCGCTATGTTGTCGGCCGCCCGACTGACTGCTTCGGCCGGAGTCAGACCGGAGGTCTCCGCCGCCTCAAGCACTGCTCGCACCGCATGGAACAGGAAGGTTCCCGAACCACAGGCTGGATCCATCACTCGCTGGCTTAACGGGTCAGTCACGGCTGTCGTAACGATACGGGCCGCCAGCCAGTCCGGAGTGTAATATTCGCCGAGGTCGTGGCGAGTTTCTGGATCGATCAGGCTCTCGTAGAGTGCTTTCAGGATATCTACGCGAATGTCGTGCAATCGGAACCGTTCGACCTGCCGACAGATCCGTATCACCAACTCGGAACCCCCTTCGGGAACGAGCACCCAGTCGAAAAAGTCGGGTTCGCTGTGGCCGGCGACGCCACGTTCGGAAAAGGCCTTGCCGTGAAGAAGCGCTTCGGCGTCTGGAGGCGACGTGTCGATCATCGAAGCCCAAGCGGTCGCCTTGGCGACAACGACGAGATACGTATGTTGGAGAAACAGCGCGTCGTCGCCGACGTCGGCTCCATAGGCGAGGCTCAGGAGCCTGTTCCATAACTCGCGTTTCAGACGCACATGAGGCAAGCGTTCTGCGCGTGCCCAGAGTTCATCGAGGGCATCGAGGGCACGTCGTGCAGCGAGGCTCTCCCGCCCAAACTCTCGCTCGATCGTCTCCGGGTCCGGTAGCAGATCCTCGCCGAGCGCGATGGAACTCTGCAACCACGCCAACAAGTCCCGCGGTCTATTCTTGTCGGTT
Organism: Rhodobacterales bacterium; assembly: GCA_965219495.1. GTDB lineage: Bacteria > Pseudomonadota > Alphaproteobacteria > Rhodobacterales > CAZPXZ01 > CAZPXZ01. The sequence goes on along the minus strand of OZ244777.1, from coordinate 1,983,765 downwards.
TGATAGGCTCCCAGTTCGAGAAGCTGGTCGCCACGTAGGAAGAAGGCGATGAAATCGGCACCATCGGTGGCAATGCCAACGAATCTCTCTCCGGTTTGGCCTTCGCGTTCGGTAAGGTATCTAGCCAGTCCGTCTTTTGCGTCGCGCCGTTCGCGCCGCAAGTCAGACTTCAGCTCGAAAACGGTTCGGCCGAGCAAGGCATCGATACGGCCGTGCACCTCGGGTGCAGTTTTCTCGAAATCGATGTCCTGGCTGTCGGCGCCGAGTCCTTCCACGAGTAGGCGATACAACAACGCACGGACCTTCTCATGGCCGGGTCGCTTGGCGAGTTCCCATACCAGCGGCTCAAGTGACTCCGGAGTCAGCACGTCCTGGAACCGAACACCTGACCAATCTGTTTCAACGCACTGCGCTGCGTGGGCAAATCGCGGAACATGCCATTCCTGGGAGAGGAGACGGTGTGAATCGCAAGTGTGGCGTCATTGGCGAAGAACAAGGGGAACGCGGCACTGAGGAATCGGACTGCCGCGACCGGATGAGTGCGGTTGACGATCACAGTGTTTCGGGCTTCGGATCACGCCAGCGTTTTGCGGAAACGCGGCAAATCCACCATCGTCCAAATGGGCGATTGGGACGCTGTTCCTGGCCGGCGATTAAGACCACTGCGGAGCAAGTCTCGTAGAGGAAGTCCTTCCTTCCGGTCGCGTAGGAGAGCGGCACCGTCCAGCCACTTTGCGGCTTTCACGGCAGGAACCTCCTCCAACGAGTCGCTTTGAAGACGTTTCTGAAGGTAACGGTTGATTTCATCGACGTCAGGCATGTGGAACTCCAATTTGGCAGGAAAGCCGTTTCCGAGAGACAGTGACGTACGGGTCGACGATCCGATCCTATCAGGCTTTGGCTCTATCGTACAAAGGCGGGCATGTGAAAGGTCCAGCCCGGCATCGGAGAGCCGGTTGCGGGCGTCCAGGCGAGGGGCTCAATCCCTTGGCCGGGCCATCAATAGGAGGCAGGCTCGAGAATCAGGTGCTGCGTCCAGCGTGACTCCGCGAGCCTTCCCCTTGGCGGGGTGAACAACATATCGCGCCGTCAGTTTGGCCAACTCTCGTAACGCGGTGACACGCTTCGGCGGTTCACCTTTCTGCACGATTGTGCCGATCTGCATGATGTGTTCTTGCACCCGGCGGTCGAAACCCCGTGAAAGGGATTGGGGCAGGTTCAGAGCCGGATCGGCAGACTTGGCGGCTTCACCCTGCAGTCGCTCGAGTTCGCTTATTCGTTCGTAAATGCGCGGCGTCTTGACGCCTGCTTCCACAGCGGCCAGGAGGTTTTCGTACCGTCGGTCGAGATCGGCGATGCGCTCGTCGCGTTCGCGTCGTGTTCGTTCGTCATCGGCGTGCAGCTTTCGCAACTCGGCTTCCCAGTCGGGCGGTTGCCGTCGCAACGCTTCCAGAAGTAGTCCGGCCAGAGCGTCTTCGATCAGCGCCACCCCAGCGGGTCGGGCTGATGGACAGGCAGCGCGCCCTTCCTTACGGAGCGTCGAACACTGGTATCGTTCCCGGCCTAGCACGTGCACGGGTTTGCCACAGCCAGCACAAGTGACAAGACCGGTCAGCGGCTTCCGACGCCGCGATCCCCGTCCGGCCCGGATCAGATACTCGGCATGCCGGCGATTCCGAACTCTCTCCCAGAGGTTCTGCGGAATGATCCGCAGTTCCGGAACGTAAGTCGAAATCCAAGTCTCCTCCGGTTGCGGCGTGTATCGGATATGGCCGGTTTCCGGGTGTCGCTCCATCCGTGTCATTCCATATCGCAGGCGGCCGATATACGCGGGATTGTTGAGAACACCGGGACCATGGAGCCGAACGCGTGTAAGGATTGGTCGGGACCACTTACCGCCCATTGATGTAGGGATTCCCTCGGCGTTCAGTTTGTCCGCGATGTGCTTGGGAAGGGCACCCGCTGCGTACTCCTCGAAAATTCGCAGCACGACGGCCGCTTTCTCAGGCACGATTCGTCGACGCCCTCGGATCGGGAGGCCCGAAGCGTCCACGCCGTACCATGCCTCATAGCCATAGGGAGGGCGCCCAACTGTAATGCCGTCGCGGACGCGGCCCGCGAGTCCTCTCCGCACTTTTTCAGCGATGTTGCGGCGGTAAATCGCGGCGAAGGCGCCGGACAGCCCGATGTGAACCTCCTCGACAATACCCTCGAAGAGCGTCACTACATCGATATGCTGCCAGCGAAGCGATTGCCAGATCCCTGCGACGTGGGCCTGGTTCCGGGATATCCGGTCCAGAGCCTCGGACAGTACAATATCAAAGTGGTCGACTTCGGAATCTTGAATGAGGCGCTGAATCCCGTCGCGCTCCATCAGTGTCGCGCCGGTTGCTTCGGGATCCGTGTACACTCCCACGACCTTCCAGCCCTCCCGATCCGCGTGCTCGCGGCAGATCTGTATCTGGTCCGACAGCGAGCGTCGTGGTTGGAAAGGAGTCGAATAACGCGCGTAGATCGCTACGCGACGGTGGTCGTCCATGAATCCGCTCGCCTGTTGCCTCGCCGCCGGCCGCGGCGATCTGGAACGATCAGTTCAGCTCGTTCTAACGCAATGCGAAGTGATTGGCAGCTTTGAAGTCAGCGCATAGGCGGAGCGAGCTAAGGGAGCAGGCCTCAGATCCGGTTGGACCGGCTCGTTGGAAAAGTAGGGATCTCCCCCGTTTCAGGAAGCCACCGCCAAGCGGCCGGCGGCGCATCGGAAAGGCCGACGAACAGGGGCTTTGCATCCTCGGCGGTGTCCAGAAGCCAGGCAGCGGGTCCACCAGGCGAAAGCGCTATCCGAAACTCGCGTCCCCGTTCGATCAGCGAACTCGCCAGCTTGCCCTGCGGCGCCGAGTGCCAGGGGACAAACTCGCGTGTAACCGCGAGCGCGGCCAGGGCGCGGACATCCCCGACGCAATCTCCTTTCGGCGATCGGCGCGGCGCGGCCCGAAGCAGCGCCACTGCCCTGCGGCTGTCCGGGGCGGACGGCGCCTCACGGGACAACGCCATTCGAACGGCCTCGTCCTCCTGCAGCGTGTGCAGGCAATCCGGGCGCGCAAACAGGGTCAGCCGGTACTGCCGTCCGCGCCAGAGCGGAATGCGCACAGCGCGCGGCCCTGCAACGGGAAGGCGATGGAGTTGTCCGAGGACATAAACTTCGCTTCCCTTCGCGGATGCGGCTTCCAGAACAGCTCCAGCCTTTTGGTCCGGGTGCAATCCGAACTCATGCCACGGGATCACCACGAGCTGATCCGAAAGACCGGTGCCGCCGACATCGAGCGTCGATGCCGCGCCAACCAGCCGAGAAGTGGCCGTCGACCAGGTTCGCGGATCGAATGCGGGTTTCCACTGGTCGAGGCCCGCTTTCTCCCAGAGCGCCTCCAGCAGTTCCCGTTCGCTCGGCAGCTCTGGATCTGAACGGCTCGCCATGATCGAAGGCGGGTCGCCGGTAAACGGGCAATCCTCTGCGTGGTCCGGGCCTCCTCCGGGATACCGCGCCAGCGTCGACATGCTGCCGAGTTGCCGGATCGAGAGTTTCGGAACGCAATCGCCCTGCTGGCAAAGGCATTCCGCGTGTCCATGCAGACGCCGGGCCATGGACAGGGAGAGCTGCACTTCGTGGGGCATTTCGCGGAACTGCCATGGTTCGAAGGTGGAAGCTGCTTGTCCGGGGACGACAATCCGAATTGGATAACGCGGAATCAATGGGACGCCTCCACTTTCAGCTGCAAGCGGACACGCTTCATGAAGCGCCGCCGTTCGCCGGGACTTGCCGCTTCCCAGGCCTGCTCCAGCCGATGGGCGCCATCGCGCCGGGACCGGCGTCCGGGTGGTGGGGTCCGGGAGTCCTCCGGGCCGCCACGGGAGAGCAGGCGATCAACCTCGCATTGCTGTCGATCGGCCGGTAAACCTGCGAGCCGATGCAATTCGCCTTCCTTGCCGGCCAGCTCCGTGCCACTGATGCGTTCGCGCAGTTCCGGCGCGAGATTCCGGTGAATGCGGACCGCCCGCTGAACCGCGCGCACCGACATACCGGTTTGCTCGGATGCATCCGCCGCGAATGATCCGGGGCGCCAGGTCTCGCGGCCATTCCGCCGCGCCCCTCCGTGACGGGACTGTGGAAACAGCGCCTGGTAGAGCGCCTGGCGTTCCGCCAGGAAGTGGGCGCGGTCGAGCGCGGTGAGTTCGGCCCGGATCAGGTTCTCATCGATCTCCAGGAGGCGGGTTTCCCGCGGCGGCAGGTTCCGCACGAAGGCATCAATGTGAACCATGCCCAACCGCTTGCACGCCTCCAGCCGGTGGGCGCCGGCGACCAGGATGAACAGGCCGGGTGTCTCCGGTCCCCAGCACGAAGGATTGTCGCGATCCGGCATGGCGTGCGGGCGCACGACAACCGGTTGCTGGAGGCCTCGCCGCGAGATGCTTTCCATCAGGCCTTCGACCGCGCCGGGATCGAGATTTCGCAGCCGTTGGTGGACCCGAATCTGCTGCAGAAGGATCGGGACCGGCCTTGCGCCGGGCCGCCGCAGCGATCCGCTCTCAACAGCGGCCTGGGCGGCGCGCAGGCTCCGGGCGGGCATCACTCCAGACTCCGTGCGGTTCGCGTCTCCGCCGGCAGGCCCAGCCAACCGGCGATCTCCCGCCAGAGAGCGGACAATTCCGCGGCGGCCTTGCCACGCGGTTCATACTCGGCGACCAGATGCCCGGCCACCAGCGCGTGACGCAAGGCCATCCTTTGACCGATCTCGGAAACCGCGACGTCCAGGTCGAACCCGCAGAGTTCCTCCCGGACTTCTTCCTTCAAGCGCCCTCGAGGAGGGACCGCGTTCAGAATGCCGAGGGCAGGACTGTTGGCCATCGCCGCGAGCTCGATGGAAGCGGTGACTGCCTGCAGGTCGAGAATCGATACGCCGCAAGGAATGGCGACGAGGTCCGCTGCATGTGCGGCGGAGAGCGCAACGCCTTCGGAATGGGGAGCCGTGTCGATGACGGCGAGTTCGATGCCGTCCCGCGACGCGTCGCCTAGCGCGTCCGACAGCCCAGAGACCTCGACCGGGACGATGTCTGGGCCGGGCGACATCCGCAGGTCGGCCCAGAGCGCAGCGGAGCCTTGCGGATCGAGATCGAGAACAGCGGTCCGAGCCCCCGCCGCATGCCCCGCTCCCGCCAGGTGCAACGCCAGCGTGGTCTTACCGGTGCCGCCCTTCTGGCTAATCAGAGACAGCACGCGCATGGAAGTCGTCCGTGCTTCCGGACGGATGGCGCGAATGCGCTCCAAGCGCTGGTCGGCGCCGGTTGTCAGAGTCAGCATGAGGTTTTTCCTTTCATTTCTGGGTTGGGATTACTGAAGGCGCCGACTCGCCGGCCGTGCGAGAATGCCCTGCACGGAGGCCTCCAGATTGACGGGGTCTCCGCGGGAGAACTTTCGCGTGATGCCGCGGAGCGCGCCGCCCGGGCTTCGAACCGGAGCGGCCGGATGTGCCTGGTTGCGGTCGAGCACGACCACTGCCGCGGCGGCGGCATAGGGGCCGAGACAGTCCATCGCCTGTTCCCAGGCGCTGTGGCTGATGCCGAGATCGCCGATGCGCATTCGCGCTGCCTGGATCACGCTCCTCTCGGAGGTGGAACCATCCGCTTCCGGGAGTCGCTCGATCAGCCAGCGCACTTCGTCGGTCGCGACGTGGCAGAGATCGCTCGGCGCGGGAAGCACCGGCTTTGGCTGGGGGGTGACGGTTCTCGTTTCGGACCGGCCCCCTGTTCTTCTTCCCGGCCCTCCGACCGGTTCCTTGCGCCGGACGGGCCGGAGGACGTTCGGAGAATCCATCTTGTAGGATTCAATTACAGAGTCCTTTTCTTTGTAATTTGTATGGCGGCGGACATTTTTGTCCGCCGCGCCGGACATTTGTGACCGCCCGGCGTTGCGCGCCAACGATTTAGCTGCGGCGTTGTCCGAACTGGAAAGCGCCTTCAGCAAGGTGGATTTTGCGGTGAGTGCCCGCTCCAGCGCCGCCTGGAGAACCGCCGGGTTCGAGATGCGGGAGGGCCGAGAAGGTAGCGCCAAGAGCACTTTCTCGGCGGCCGCCACCGCGTTCGCCGCCGGATGATCATCGGACATCGAGCCAATTAAGCAGCGCAGTTCGCCAGTCTCCTGGCTCAGTCGCAGCCGCGCAGCGCGAAGGGCAGCGAGCTCATCCTCGCGTTGGCGTTTGGCTTCCTCCAAATTCTGGTAGAACGCGATCAGTGGCGCCAGGTTGAGGCCAAACACATGCAGCACGCCGGCAGAGCCGCGGAGGCAGCCACGGTGGCCGTCTCCCCGCGATTGCTTATGAATCGCTCCGAGTTCGATCAACTCGCGTTCGGCGCGGCGCACGGACCGTGAATCCAGCCGCAGCGCATCCGCAATGGCGCACTGCGACAGGTAGCAAACCGGTTCAGGCGCGGTGCCCTCCCAATCGCGTGGATCCGTGCGGCGGACCAGGAACGACAAGAGGCGAATCGCCGGGTGGCTGAAACCAATCTCCAGGCCGGCACACTCCACGAGTTTCAAGAGATCCCAGCATGTCTTTCCGTTCGGAAGCGCTGGCGGCGCATTGGCGGCGATCGCGGCGCGTATTATCGGCGGATGTGAGAAATCCGTGAGTTCAGATACTTGCATGTTCCGTCAGGCCCGGGCGACGCGAGTCGAATCGAATCGACCGCGCCACTCGGACTTGACAGGGAGGAAGAGTTGCGATACATCCAACCAAGATTTACGGATTGGGTTGCTTGCTTCCTCGTTCTGCTGTGTCCGAGTGTGGTCAGCTCGATTTCTTGGGAAAGCCGTCTTGCAAGGACGGCTTTCTTTTTTGGCTTGCGCTCGGCCCCGTAATGAATTAGCCTGTCCCCTAGTTTGATTTGCACTGGAGGATCCCGACTGGGAATTCGGTAGGGCCAGTTCACGACGGAAACGGACGCGTTGCCCGGGCACTCGCAACCCTGGTTTTTCTCAAGGAACGCTGGTTTCCTTTGGTCATTAAATACAGCGACCGAGATAGATACATGGCGACTCTCGAAGCAGCAGACCATGGAAAGCTTGATGAACTGATTGCTCTTTTTGCCGCGTTGCAAAAGGAGCAGTTTGTTCTTGCGTTAGGACTTGCGAGAGATGTGCTTCAAGAGAATCGTGCGGAGGAGATAATTGTCAGGACTGGCAAAGAACTGGCGCGCCGCAAGGACGCTTTGAAGAAAGAATGGGAAACTGCCAAAGATAAAGCGGAGGCTTTAAGGATTGAGGCAAAGGATAGCTTGGAGAAACTTGTTCACACGCTGGAAAGCCAGACTGAACCAGCGGTAGAGAAGAGTGTCTTCTTTGTCGATGGTGCGGCGGATCACCAAACGAAAAGTCACTATTTCCACCGGCAAATTGTCGAAACAGCAAAAACGCTCAATTATCTTGCAAATACCAGTACGTATCGATCATGGGTCAGAATCGTACTGAAGACGGATGGTCACGGTGAAATCTTGATATCGTTTCACGGCATCGGTCATGAATTTCGTGGAAAACTCGCCTGTACGGCCACATGGTTTCAACGCGTGAATACGGAAGACGGAGAGCGCGAAGTTACATCGGCAACCGCTTTGTCTGACGACCTATTCCAAATAAACTATAAGGAAGATCTCGATCAAATAAGCGGCAGATTCAGGAATTGGCTGGACGACAGCATGATTACCGGTCTAAATAGATGGCAAAAGTCCGTTCTATAGAAGTCGCGTTCCGGCCGTTTCAGGAAGGGAATAGTATCTTTCGATGCTTGCATTGGAGAAGCGCTAATGCAGTTGGATGAATGGCGCGTGAAACACCGCAATGCAACGCGGAGATCCTGGAAGAAATTGAAGCAAGACCAATAGGATCGTGCGGACAAAATGTATGGTATCGGGTTCACAATTCGGTGAAGTGGGATAGAGGCCAGGCCATCGCGCTACCAATTGAATCCATGATTTTTGAAAGCGGTGAAAGTGTCTGCTTTTGGGGTGCGCAGGGGTTCCAGGTTCTTGGAAAGTTCAGTACTTAAGTCGTTGTTCACGGCGCAGATCTGGAGCTGGAATTTGCAGGTCATGGCGCAACAGGAAATAGGGCGACGCATGGCGGAGTTGGCATTCAGTCGGAAATGAGACGGTTCTTGTTTATCCAAGCGCAAACTTGGCATGACATGGCGAAAGTACGCGGAGAAGCGGGTGGCGAGGCCGCTGAATTGCAAACGGGAAAAGTGAAGAGCTAGGCAGGAGATGACTCATCCTTTCGAGGGATGCCGGAGAGTCAAACGCGAGACTTGAACCAAGGTAACTGTGTCGCTACGCATCGTAGTGCGCGGACAGGTGTCTTGGGTCTCAGTACGTTCCAGCAGTGGCGGCGAACAGGGGCTTTAGGCAAGAAATCGATCGAACTGCCGGAACGTTCCCGAAATCGATCCTGGCGAATCACTCGCGGAACTTCGCCCTACCACAATTGGCAGCAGGGAGTCCGCGAGTTCCTTGCCGAGTTCCACGCCCATCTGATCGAAGGGATTGATTCCCCAGAGCACGGCTTCCGCAAACACCCGGTGTTCATATAGAGCGACCAGCCGACCGAGCGTGTATGGATCGAGCCTGCGATAGGCAATCAAGGTGGAAGGCCGGTTTCCAGGAAAGGACTTGTGAAACGCAATGTTCCTGGCTTCCTCGGGAGCCATTCCCGCTTCGATCAATTGCTCGCGTGTGGCTTCGGCGCTTCGGCCGCGCATGAGAGCTTCGCACTGGGCAAGGCAATTGGCGAGCAAAATGTCGTGATGGCGGGTGAAAAGGGGCTCAATGCCGGACCGGGCGACCAGAAACTCGCAGGGCACGGGGTCCGTCCCCTGGTGCAGGAATTGGAAGAAGCTGTGCTGCGCTTCCGTTCCTGGTTCGCCCCACACCAGTGGCGCAGTCGGCGTGCGGACCGGATGGCCATCCGCCGTAACCGACTTTCCGTTCGATTCCATGAACAATTGCTGGAGATAGGCCGGAAAGCGCGCGAGGCGCTGGTCATAAGGAAGAATTGCGAGCGCTGGATATCCCAGGAATTCCCGGTTCCAGATACCGATCATCGCCAGTGCGACAGGAAGGTTTCTTTCCAAAGGCGCAACCCGGAAATGTTCGTCCATTTGATGGCCGCCCGAGAGGAAATTCCGGAACTCAATGCTTCCCACGGCAATGGCAACCGGCAGTCCGACTGACGACCAGAGAGAAGTCCGGCCCCCAACCCATTCGCCAAACTGGAATATCCGTTCCTCGCCAACACCCCACGCGCGTGCCCGGTCCGGCGCCGCCGTGGTAGCGGCAAAGTGCATCGGGACATTGGATTCGCCGACTGCGTCGGAAAGCCAGGATCTGATTGTCGCTGCGTTCGTCAGGGTCTCCAGCGTGGTGAAGGTCTTGGACGCTACGATCACCAGGGTCCGGTTTGGGATGAGACGAGCAAGCGTATCGGCGACCGCGCCCCCGTCGACATTGGAGAGCGCATGCACGGCAGGCCCGTCATGCCAGGGCGCAAATGCGCGAAGGGCCATTTCAGGACCCAGTCCCGACCCCCCGATTCCAAGATTGACTACATGCGTAAAGGGCTTTCCGTCGGAAGCGGCAACTAGGCCCGAGCGCACCGCTTCCGCGAAATGGAGCATTCGTTCCCGCGCATCAACGATTAGCTTCGCTGCACCGGTTTCTCCGCCACAGGGATGGCGGAGCGACGTGTGCAAGGCCGGTCGGCACTCGGTTATGTTTACGGGCTCTCCCCGGAACATCGCTTCTCGGGCTTCCGCCAAGCCGCCGGCGCGCACCAAGCGGATGAGTCGTTCAAGCGTTTCCGCCGTCCATCGATTTCGGGTGCAATCGAGAAGGATGCCGTCATGATGAACACAAAGGGACTCGAAACGATCGGGGTCTGCGTCGAAGAGGTCTTCTATCCGAACTGTAGCGAGTTCCTCCGCGTGCTTTCGAAGCGCTTCGCGTGCTTCGTTGACCGAAGAATTCATGCTCGGCTGCTCCGGGCGAAATTTGCAGCCCGCTCCGCCCGGTTTCGTATGCCTTTCCAGTTGCGGTCCTCGATCATCGAAGCTGGCGCGACCCAGGAACCGCCGACACAGGCAACGTTGGGCTCCGCAAGGTATTCCCCCGCGTTGGCCTCGGTTATGCCGCCCGTCGGACAAAACCGGACCTCGGGAAGCACTGCGCGAACGGACTGCAGGAAACCGATGCCGCCCGCGCTATCCGCCGGGAAGAACTTCTGCCGCCAATAATCCCTTTCGGTCAGTCGCATCGTCTCGCTGATCGTTTCTGCGCCCGGCAGGAACGGGATCTCAACCCGTTCGACGGCATCAAGCAGCGCATCGGTTGCTCCCGGAGAAACGAGAAACTTGGCGCCCTCTCCGGCGGCGGCGCGAACCTGTTCAGCCGTGCGAACGGTTCCAGCGCCGATAATCGCCGGTTCGATTCGGGAAGCGGCGCGGATTGCGGCGAGCGCAGACGGTGTGCGGAGTGTAATCTCCACAGCGCCGAGGCCACCCTCGACCAGCGCGGTGACGAGCGGCTCTACAACACTGGCATCCTCTATCGTGAGGACCGGTATGACGGGCGCCGAATTCAGCACCCGGTTCATTGCTTCGGCGGTGGACGCGGCCGCCATCATCAGTAGGCACAAGCGCCTTGGTCGGCAGGACCCGCGGTCATCCGCATTTGCGCGAAGAGTTCGCGTCCGTAGCCTGCTTCGTTGGCAGCAAGGTTCTCCCTTGCCGGTTCGCGTGAATCCCATTCCGAAGAACTGACGCAAGCCTGCAGCGTTCCGGCGCCTGCATCGAGCCGGATAATGTCGCCATCCTGCAAGCGCGAAATCGCGCCACCGCCTACCGCTTCCGGAGTTACATGAATCGCCGCGGGAACCCGTCCAGACGCACCAGACATGCGACCATCGGTTACGAGCGCGACGCGATATCCACGATCTTGCAAGACGCCCAGCGCCGGGGTGAGCCCGTGCAACTCGGGCATGCCGTTGGCGCGTGGACCCTGAAAGCGGACAATTGCGACGACATCCTGATCGAGCGTTCCTTCCTCAAACGCCAGATTGAATGATGCCTGCGAATGAAACACCCGCGCCGGCGCCTCGATCACCTGGCGGTCTGGCGGCACGGAGGAGACCTTGATGACAGCACGGCCGAGATTGCCGTCCAGGAGCTTCAACCCGCCGTCTGCGCGAAACGGCCGTCTTGCCGATGCCAGCACGGATTTATCCCCGCTATCCTCTCGCGCCGGGGCGAGCTGCAGGGTTCCTTGCGCGTCCAGATCCGCTTCCATCGCATAACCGCCCAGTCCGGTTCCCCATATGGTCGTGACGTTTTCATGCACGAGCCCGGCGTTCAGCAGCTCCTGGACCAGGAAGCCGATGCTGCCCGCATCCCTGAACCGGTTCACGTCCGCGATGCCGTTGGGATAGACACGCGCAAGAAGCGGCACCACCTCAGAAAGGTCCGCAAAATCATCCCATCTGAGATCGATGCCCGCCGCTCTTGCGATTGCCACCAAGTGCAGCGTGTGATTGGTGGAGCCTCCCGTAGCGTGCAACCCGACCACTCCATTCACGATCGCCCGTTCGTTGATCACTTTTCCCACCGGGGTGTATTCGTTGCCGAGCGCGGTAATTGCCAACGCTCTCGAAACGGCCAGGCGCGTGAGCGCGTCGCGGAGCGGCGTGTTCGGATTCGCAAAACTTGAGCCTGGCACATGCAATCCCATCAGTTCCATGAGCATCTGGTTGGAATTTGCGGTTCCGTAAAAGGTGCAAGTGCCAGGCGCATGGTATGCGGCGGCTTCCGACTGCAGAAGTTCCTTGCGTCCGGCTTTTCCTTCGAGAAACAGTTGGCGCGTCTTGATCTTCTCCACATTGGATATGCCGGAGGGCATCGGTCCTGCTGGAATGAAGACTGCGGGAAGGCTGCCGAAGGAGAGCGCGCCAATCAGTTGTCCTGGGACGATCTTGTCGCAGACCCCGAGAAACACGGCAGAATCGAACATGCGGTGGGAGAGGCCAACCGCTGTCGACATGGCGATCACATCCCGCGAGAAGAGCGACAGTTCCATGCCCACGCGCCCTTGCGTCACACCGTCGCACATTGCCGGCACTCCGCCTGCGACCTGCGCCACGCCTCCGAGTTCGCGCGCTCGCTCCTTGATCAATTCGGGGAATTTCGCGAACGGCTGATGGGCGGAAAGCATGTCATTGTAGGCGGTGATGATGCCGAGATTGGGTACCTGCTCCCCGGCGAGCGCCTCCTTTTCCGATGGAGCGCATGCAGCGAACCCGTGCGCGAGATTGGAACAGGAGAGCCCGCCGCGGACTAATCCTTCCTGTGCTTCGAGCCGAATTTGCTCCAGGTACCGGCTGCGGCAATCCCGGCTTCGCGACTGTATGCGCTCGGTAATCGTTCCGATTCGATCATGCAGTTCCGTCATGGTGTTCTTCCTGATTTGGCGGTCCCGCCGGGATGCCTGTTTCCGTGAAGCGAATGTCCGAGGCCACCTGCTTTCGCCCACGCGAATCCGATCATAACTTGCGATCGCGCAAATTCGGCTGCGAAGCGTTCAAAGGCTTTCCGGGACAAGAGTCATTCTGGCGTTCGGAAACTTGGTCCGCAACGTTCCGGACTGACCGGGTGGACAGCAGCGGCGAAGGTGGTTCGTGGCATGCACGTATGGCGGATCGAACCTTCAGCTTCGGCAGTTGCGATCTTGCCCTCGAGAGGAATGCCTCAAAGCGGACCGTGATACCATATACGCCTAAAAAAGCGAGCGCGGGCCGAGATCTCTGCACATGTCCTGCGGAGAACCCGTCGCTGTCCGCAATTGCGAAATATCCGAGGACCTTCAACACCGGGAAACATATCGGGACGCTCTTGAACTTCGCGTGAACGCAACGCTTGGCCCGGCCGACGTGTTTGCCGGAATCTGAATTGTGTACGATTGCGAATCCGGCATGGCGACTATTTACGGTGGGGCTGAAATTGCGACCGGAATGGGCCGCCGATACCTCCTCGGAGGGATGCGTTCCTTTCGCGCTCTCGTTGGGAGTCGACTGAAACGCCGTTTCGGTCGGGGGAAACTCCGCTCGATACGCCAAGGTCACGATGGCGCCGCTTCCGAAGTAGGACTAACCGCTTTGCCGATGGCAGATCTCGAAACGATCAATTGTCTGTGCGATCAGAGTCTTGGATCCAAGACCGATAGGCGGCGGCGAGTCCCGCCAGTGTCAAAGCCTCGGCACTGGCCTTCCGGGCGGCGATGTCCAAGGCGGCCAGGGCTTGCCCGTAAGCTTCCGCGACCCCGTTTTCGCCGACGACGGTAACATTCCGGCCATGCCAAAAGGTTTTGGCGGCAGCCAGTTCGGCGCCGATGAGCAGGCCGGACAGGCGCGCGCGCGCCGTACCGCCGGACAGCCCGGCGAGAAGCGCTTCCGAGCGGAGTGAAAACAGCCGCGACGCTACCGACTCGGGGTGCGCCATCGAATCCTTGACGGCGTTCGCGAATGCCCGGTCGTTCCAGCCCTTGCCGCTTACCGTGTGACGGAGAATGGATTGGCCGGCGAGAAGCGCAAATAGTTCACCGGTCATGAACGTTTGGAATCGCAAAATTCTTCTTGCGCGGACGCGAACCCATTTCGTATGCGTTCCGGGTAGGCACAGGACGCCGTCAAAATCCTCGTTTTCCGCCGCGAATCCTCGAACCTGGGTTTCCTCGCCGCGCATGACATCCGGGGGATGGAGTTGCTTGAGTCCCGGAACAATCCGGACCAGGAGGCGCGGGTCGTTTGTCAGTGCTTCGACTGTCCGCGCCTCCGTCGTGGACTCGCCGTCAATTGCCGCATAACCGGCTTCCACCCAGCCATGCGGTGAGCCGACCATGCCGCATGCGATTATCGGTGTGGCTCTGTTAGCCGGCAGCCAGCCGCCAACAAGCTCCAGCAACGCGGTTTCGTATTGGGTGCGAACCAGCCGATCCGCGCCCTTGTCGGAATCGGTTCGGTGCCGTATCTGGAAGTCTGGGTCCATAGCCCACGCGCGCATGCGCGAAGTTCCCCAATCGACGGCGACCCAGCATATGCTGTCCGGCTGAGGGTTCATTGCCTTCTCTCATCATCAGCCGGATGAAACGCCGTTGCCTGCGCCCCTGTGTAATTTGTCGATGCAGCCCGAAGGCAATGCGTGATCGGCAATGGCTGTAGGATCATCTCGGGGGTGCGAGGCAAAAGCGCTATTGCTCAGCCGGTCCGTCTGGTGCTACCTGGCGCCGCCCGAAGAGGCGCAACGTTCGCGCCTGCAGAATCACGACCGCAAGAAGGCAGATTCCTCGGATCACCGACTGCCAATATGCAGAAAAGGAAATCAGCCCCTTTCCATTCTCGAAATTCTGCATGCTGAAATTCAGTCTGAGGAGCAGTTCCCCCATCAGGGTGGCGGACATCGAACCCACGCCCCGGTCAGCAACGTTCCGTCGCTGCCGACCGACGCAATTGCCAAGAGTTCCGGGTCGGTGGGTTTCAGCGGATGTCCGGCGCTGGAGCCTGAAACGAGTATGAGGCCCGCCCGTTCGGAGCCGCCGCCAGTAAGGACATGGAAACTCGCTAGTATGCATTTGGCCTGAATCCGTATCAACTTTCCCCGGCATTCCGCGTATATGCTCCGTCCAGAATCTTGACCAGAGTAGATTTCTCAGCTCCGTTCGATCCGAATTGGCATGAACTTCATCGCGGTCAATGGAAAATTTTCCGTCCCCAATGGCGGGCACGCCCGTGAACGTCTTGGTGATTCCTCGCATTTCGAGGAAGGGCTTGCTCCGAGCGGCCATCTGCTTGTCCCATTCGGCCAATGGAGGCGGAAAGCGGTGCGTTGCGCCCGCTCGCTTTCCGAATAGCGGTAAAACTGACAGGAATATGTAGGCTTCGTCAATGCGGTCGGCTGCGTTGTCCGCCGCGACAATGCGATCATCGACTTTGACTCAAGCCGGAAATCCTTCGCCTGCGCCACAGGCCTACATGGTCTTGCAGGCAAGGGGATCGAAGAAAAGCGAATCTTCAACCATGACTCCCAAATTTTCATCGATGATTGCCTGCAAGCGTGTCCCGCGTCCCGTCAATCGAGACGATAGGAACGTCCATGCCCGGCTCGCGACTGGTGGCTTCGAGCGCCGGTATCGCTCCGATCGCCAACTCGTTATTGTGGGCGTTCACCACATTCACGTCCGGATGGGACTGAAGCGGAGTCTCTATCACCTGCCGGCCCGTGTCTCAGGCGAAATCGCCGGATTGCGAAGCTGCGATCTGCATGTCCGGTTGCGTGCCGATCAGGCCATCGAGGACATTTATCCAGTCGTAGGCGGGAGAGGATCCGGTTGTGCCTTCGAGTTCGATGATGATCTCTGCACGGTCCGAGTTGTCGGCGAGCGAACGTCTGGCCCGCCGGACCTCATCAACAAGAGGTGATCCCATAAAGGTTACGGAGCCCACTCCGGGTTTGGCCACGTTCAGGAAAGCCGAGCGGTCCACCAGGACGACTGGGACTCCTCCGGCCATGGCGGGAATCACGGCCGGGAGGCGCGGATTTTCCTCGCACGGCGGCAGGAAAGTGTCATCCACACCCTGCGCGATCATCGAATCGACCTCGGCAATTCTATTGGCCGCGGAACGAGCATTGTCGGTATAGACGAGATCCCGGCCGTAAGTCTCAGCGGTTTCCTAGGATCTGCGGGTTTCGGCGATGCGTCAGGAATTCTTGCTTTCCATCTGGGCGCAACAGACCCTGTCACAGTCCATTTGCTCCAATTTCGGCAAGCCCTGGGCGAGCGCCGCGGATCTTGCGCTGCAAACCAATCTACGGCGGTGGGAATGCCGACAAGCTTATTCATGGCGAAGAATCCTATTTCCTGGGCGGCGTTTGCCGGGAGTGTCAGAGAACATGCCTAATAGATATTAGTCTTTTGCTGAGGAAATCCTTACACTGTTGGGCGCTAAAGTATCAGTGCACTAGTATTGTAGTTTAGTATGTAGTTCGCGTTGTCCATTCAGGCAACGTGGTGAGAAGGAGGATCAAATGGAATTTGAAAACATCGGGAGTACGATTTGTCTAGCATCTGCCCGAGTGCGGCGCTTGTGGCTGCAGCTGCCAGCTATAGGATTGCTGGCGTTCGGTCTGGTAATTTCGGCACCGGTAGCAGCAGCCGACCTTTCGTGCGAGGGCAAGCGATTCGTATTTTTCCCTGGCGGCCCAGAAGGCGGTGCCTTTGCATCCATCGTTTACAACGGTGCGGTCTTGGCGGCCGAGCACACGAGTTGTCAAGTTGAGTATGTCTGGTCCGACTGGAATCCTGCCAAAATGGTCCAACAGTTCAAGGAAGCTATAGCTCGGCGCCCGGACGGCATCGCCTTGATGGGCCATCCCGGCGAAGCGGCGCTCAGCAACCTGGTGGACGAAGCGCGTGCCAATGGCATAATTGTCACCACGCAGAACGTCGACCTGCCGGTTTCCGAAGGGAAGTACAAGGCCGATGGCATGGGCTATGTCGGCGCGACACTTTACGAGGCCGGAAGGTCCCTAGGGCTGGGCACAGTTCGGGAGTGTGGTCTCCGGTTAGGCGACCAGGCACTTGTGTGGGGTCTTCTGGGTCAGGAAGCGCGCGGCCAACGTACCAAGGGAGTGATTGACGCACTGGAATCTGTCGGCATTCAGGTCAAGTACCTGGAAATCTCCGATGCGACAAACAAGGATGCCGCCACTGGCACACCGGTATTCACGAGCTTTGCCGCTAGCAATCCAGGCCTCAAGGCCGTGATCACCGATCACGGTGCTTTGACCGCGACACTAGGCACCTTCCTTCGTAGCGCCGGCAAGCAGCCGGACGAAGTCTGCGGGGCTGGCTTCGATCTCTCAGCGGTGACCGCTCAGGGCATCGACGAAGGCTACATTGACGTGGTTCTCGACCAGCAGCCGTTCCTGCAAGGCTATCTGCCGATCATACAACTCTTTCTGACTTCAAAGTTTGGATTTGCTGGGATGAACATCGATACCGGTGCGGCCCTCATCACCTCCAAAAATATTGGAATGGTCGCCCCGCTTGCTGCGGAAGGGATACGCTAGCTTCTCACTGTTCGGGGGCGGTGACACCGTCCCCGAACATCCTGCTGAAAGAGCCACACATGGACACAAACGAGAGCCTCTTGTTGCTTCACCAGGTTTGCAAGGAATTTGGTTCTGTTTCGGTCTTGCATGACATCGATTTGGAAATCGGCAGCAACGAAATCGTCGCCCTTGTAGGCGACAACGGCGCCGGAAAGTCGACACTGATCAAGGTCATCGTCGGATTGCACAGCCCAAGTGCGGGCGAGATCTGGTTCAAGGGTGAACGGCGCACCGAGCATTCGGTGAAACGCTCGCGCGAAATCGGAATTGAAACCGTGTACCAGGAACGCGCCCTTGCCGATCAGCAGACGTTGTGGCGCAATATGTTTGCCGGGCGTGAGATTACCAACTATTTTGGCTTCTTGGACGTGAAGCGGCAAAAGGCGGAAACGGAGCGACTGCTGCGCCACCAAATGGGCTTTACCTCCAAGGCCATCAACGTTGAATCTGCAGTACGCAGTCTTTCTGGCGGCGAGAAACAGGGCGTGGCAATCGGCCGCGCTCTTCATTTTGATGCGGACTTGATCATACTGGACGAACCAACCATGGGTTTGTCTCTGAAAGAAACCGCACGTGTGTTGGAATTCGTCAAAGATATCCGGCACCGTGGCAAATCGGCGATCTTCATCGACCACAACATCTTTCATGTCTATGACGTTTCTGATCGTTTCGTAATTCTCGACCGCGGGCGCATCGCCGGTGACTTCCGCAAGGAGGAACTAAGTCAGGAGGAATTGGTGCGCAAGATGTTGCGGCTGGCAACGACAGGAAGAATTGAAGAATGATCAGCGAAACGACCAGATCGGCGGACAACGCGTACCGAGGTCCGCAAAGAGGTGCTGGATTCCGCGATTGGGTGGCGCTTGCATCGGCTTACAATATCCAGATCGCCATAACTCTGATATTGGCGGGTCTTTATCTGCTGTTTCTCATCGGTAATCCGGAAGTCTTCCTACGCTACGACATCTATCGCTCGTTCATGTCGACCATGCCCTTTTTCGGCATCTTGGCGCTATCAATGACCTTAGTCGTCACGTTAGGGGAAATTGACCTTTCCTTTCCTTCGGTGCTGGGTTTTTCCTCCTGGGTCTTTGGAACCGTCTACGTTTCAAGTGAGAGCTTTCTGCTTGCGCTGGCTACTTGTCTCCTAGTGGGGATTATTGCCGGCCTGGTCAATGGTTTGCTCATAGCGAAAGTCGGCATCCCCTCCATCGTCACAACCATCGGCACCATGTTCCTCTGGCGCGGGTTAGTGAACATGGCGGCAGAAGGCAAGGGAATTGCTCTGGTCTCCCTTCGGGACTCGCCGCTGCACGCGGTTTTCGTCGGCCGCCTTTTCGGCGATGCGCTCCCCATGCAGTTCGTCTGGATGTTGGCGATTGCCTTGTTGTTGGGGTTGTTCTACCGGCGCCATCGCTTCGGCAGTCATGTGCTTTTGGTTGGTGACAATCCGGCTTCCGCGGCAATGATGGGCATCAAGGTGGATCGAATAAAAATCATCTGCTTCATGTTGATGGGTGGGTCCGCAGCTCTGGCAGGGGTCTTTCTGACCTCAGAAGTGACTTACTTCTGGCCCAGTCAAGGTGACGGAATGCTGCTTACTGCACTAGCAGCTGTCTTCATGGGCGGCACCTCGGTCTTCGGTGGCAGAGGCACGATATATGGCACTTTGGTCGGCGTGTTGATCATAGGTTCTCTGGAAGCGGGAATCGTGGCAATTGGCCTTACGGGTTTCTACGTGCAGTTCCTTTACGGTCTGTTGATCACTCTATCAGTCGCCACGTACGCACTGCTGCTGCGGCGGCAAGGCTAGTGTCCAGATTCCATAATTCCGTCCCAACCGTGCAGATTCCCGGGTTCTGAGGAAGAAGCGTTTGATGGAGACAAATATCTCGTCGGCGGACTCGTGCCAGCGGAAACGTTTGGGGGTCTTTTCGAACGAAATCGCAAGGTTGGTCAGTCCTTCGGCGGTTAGCAATACAGCACGTGCCTGCGGGCCGACACTCTGCCAGACATTCTGTCCTCGTGAGAATTGCTCTAACTCACTGCGTTTCGCGTCTGCGAGCGTAATCACTGTCGCTACCCGTGTCATCATTGATCACTAGCGACCAGCCTATTGCGCATTCTTAAAGAATTTTCGCGCCGAAAACCAACTTCTCATGTAACATTTGTCAATTGGTTCGTTGCTGATTCGGTCCGTTTTCCTGCGGGGAGTTCACCTCTTATTGGCCGATGCTGTCCGTATCTTTTCGCAAGGGAAGGAATAGAAGCACCTGTCATGAAAGATCAAACTCCGATCATCCCGAAAATTGCCTCCCATGCAAAAGCCCAAGGTGCGGACTACAGGCGCCGTGTAACCATGAGCGACGTGGCTCGAGCCGCAGGTTGCTCGCAGTCCACGGTTTCCATCGTTCTCAACGCGAACAAATCCGTGCAAATCTCTGAGAATACTCGCAAGCGGGTCCTGCGAGTCGCACGAAAGCTCAACTACGAAGCGCCGACATTGCGCGGCCTTGAATTTCCGGCCCCTGTTGTTGCCGACGGGACGATTGCCTTTGTCATCGACCATCTTTCCACCAGTCCGGAAGGTATTGTTGCCATCGACGGCATCCAGCAGGCGGTGCGCGCGACTGGCAATATCGTCCTTGTGGTGGAAACCCAAAATGACCCGGATATCGAGCCCAAAACGCTGCAGATGCTCGTCGACCAGAATGTTGAGGCGATCGTTTACGCGTGCATATTCACGCGCAAAATTGTACTGCCAGAAATTCTGAGTCAGACACACATCCCGGTATTCCTCTTGAATTGCTACAACGACGACATGAGCCGGCCAGCTGTTGTGCCGAGTGAAATCGCCGGCGGACAGCGTGCAACCGAAGCTCTCATCGACGCGGGCCACAGACGCATCGGAACCATCACGGGCGAGCAATTCATGGATGCGACACGCGACCGGCTGGCGGGATACCGCCGCGCCCTGGCATCGGCGGATATTCCTTTTGACCCGTTGCTGGTGATCGACGGAGACTGGTCGGCAAGCGCCGGCTATCGGGGTACGAAGGCGCTGCTTGATTCCGCAAAACCGCCGACGGCCATCTTCTGTCAAAATGATCGGACGGCCATTGGCTGCTATGAGGCATTGAAGGAATGGGGGCTGACGATACCAGATGACATATCAGTTATCGGTTACGACGACGAAGAGATTTCACGTCACCTGTTTCCGCCCCTGACGACCTTGATCCTGCCCCACCGGGCGATGGGCCGTTGGGTAGTGGAACAACTGTTTTACGGCGAACAGGCGACTTCGGGAAATTTCCGGATCGTCAAACTGGAGTGCCCGCTGGTCGAGCGGTCTTCCATTGCCCGGCCCGGCGCCGCTTCCGTTGCCGAGGGAAGGTAAGCCGTTCGGTAACTTGCACAACAATGTCCGCTGGGCCAAAAACGTGACTTCGTGGGATTGCGATAATGATTCGCAAGTTGAGTCTCTCGCCGAAAAAGCCACTGTGGCCAGCGCGCTTATCGACTCGCAGTAGTCGGGTTCATCCAATCGATCATGCCGCTTTGTAGCCAAAGCGCTTCTGGAAAGGGGCGACACAGCCAGAATTTCAGGACAACAATTCCTCCTGAAACGCCAATTCAGATGAGTTGGGTGTGCGTCGTATGAGCGCAGGAACTTGGGCTGACAGGGGACTTGGCGTCGTAGAGAGAGCCTTGCTCAACGCATGCGCGGGGTTGACATGCGGAGACTACATTCCGCAATCGGTGAAATAGCAATCGATACAGACTGAAAATTCGTCCAATAATGCGCCCGGCAGTATAGATCGGATTCCATGCCGTGCGCATCGCCGCCGAAGCCATTCGCGCAATCCCCATGCATGAACAGAATCTGCCTGAGCGCTTCCATTTGGCGTGCGGCAGGGGAGTTTCACTCCTATCCCCAGCGACACACTCGGCTCTTGAGGGCAACACATAAGATCAGCACGACCAGTTCCTCGTCTTGAACATTTTACAGCAATCGGAATTTGCCGATCCGAAGACGCCGCAAGCCGCCAAATCAGCCCTTTGACGCATTGCTCAAGAAAGGATACTCCGCCAGCCGGTCAATGGCGCCACGGAGGCGCTGCCGGTTCAGCTTGTCCACGCGTCTCAACTCCTTGGCTACGCCGTTCCCCATCTTTTTCAATTCGCTCACCCATTACCGAATCCCAATCCACTGCAGAACCGTCCGGGTCGTGGTGTCGTTCCACCGCCGTCGAAAGGCCGCCAAAGTCTACGAGACATCGTTCGACTCCTTGGCGGATGATCTCCGCCCCGCTGCAATTCAAGCGTCTTGCATCCGGGTTGATCGCCGTGATCGCCGGGTCCGGCAAGCGAGTGCGGATTTCTGGCTCATGGCGAGATGGATTCTCTCGCAATTTGGGACTTGTATACGAGAGTCACAATGGGCTCCCGACACTGTTCCACGCCGAGGCGGGGCAACCCCCATCCTTCGCCTTCCCCTTGCCGGCGCCACGGGAAGCGGTTTCCCGCCATTTCCCACCCGTGAACGAGCCAATACTCGCTGCAAGACGTATCACCGGAGCCGGCACTTTCAGCCTTGTTTCCAGTACAACGGAGGAGAGAGGCGCCGAAGCGCCAATTCAAGGATATTGTCACTTTAGTATGTAATCCCCCGTAATTTCAATGGCGCCCAATGACTATCGAGTTCTGTCGCGATCAAGCCCGCCCGGGAATTGCCACTCGCTACGCGTGTTCATCTCGAAGCAGCTCACGAGACTTCGCATTGGTGGTAGGTAGACTGGCTGTCGTTTCGCGCGGACCAATCCGGGAGCGAAGAAAACAGACCACTTCAACGGGATGCCGTCTGGTCGGCCGAATCGTCCCTTGAGTGACGCGGCCAGCGTTCCGGGGCAATGTTGCGGCTCGGGTCAGGTCTCGCGGAAATTGTAGACCGATTTCAAGAATCCGTTTGGACGCATGGGTCTCGTTTCCCGAATAGAGTCCGTTCGTTTGCGTTCATCGAGAAAGGTTTCGGACGAACTCCTTCCGCCTGCAACATTGTCTGAAATTTCTCTTGCTCAAAACGGAATCGCCGATGCAGACCTTTCCACCGATTATCCGGGCCTGCATTCGGCCTAGCAGCCCGAGATTCTTTGGCTTTTTCTCGCCTGAGAAGTGCCGATATCGGCCTTGGCCATGCAAGCGAACGAGTCCCACAAATGCGATGTCATCGCACGACATGGTATCCAGCGGCGTCAAAAGCTGTAGCGCAAAGACACCTGTATTCCATGACTTGAGAGTCTGGAGCTGGTGGCGGCGAGGTTCAGAGGGATCGTTTTACTGCCGTCCTGCCAATCAACGCGGCCCCTGCCTATACCGGTTTTTACAATGCCGGAATCCGTGTATCGCCAGGCGAATTCGAGCGTTAGGCGGTCAGCGATCGGTGTTGCCACGCCTGCCGTCACCATCCAGGCGGCGCTTGTGTGTTGTCCGCCCGGAACAATTGTATACGTCAACGGGAAATCCTGGCGCATTTCGCCTATGTTGATGCGCGATACGCCAACGCCCGCGCCGATGTATGGATTTAGCGAGCCCAGCCAGGAAAGGCCGACTTCGGGAAAGTCCACATATGCGGCGAGCATACCAGTAAGAGACGACAGGTTTGCTGCAATGTTCTGTTTCCTGTTTGGCGGCAATTGACTGAAATTAGCGCGCCCTTTGAACGAAAAGCTTGGGCGATACTGCAAGAAGGCCTCCAGTCGAACATCCGTCGACACGGCGTAACCGAGTCCCAATTCGAAGCCGCCCATCGTTCCGAAGTCTCCGTGCGAACTCAAGGGTGCGCCGTCATTGCCGCGCCCGCAACCATAGAGGGCTTTCGGCGAAGCACTGGAACAGTCCTCATCCAGGAACCGGGTTTTTCCGGAAGCGTCGAGCGTGACCCCTGCCCGAACATAGAAGTCGTGCGAAGACGCCGGCCGGGAAGTAGAGGATTCCGCGTTCTCGGTGCTGTCGGACAACTGCGCCAGCGTAACAGTCTGCGCGGTCGCGATTTTGACGACACCGTCGGCCGTCTGCACTGATGCGTTTCCCGACAAGGGGATTGCCAGGATGGATACGATGACAACTGCGGAAAGCCATGCCGCGCGCTGGCGCAACTTCAGGAGCACGATTTCATGGAGAGGCCCTGAAAATTGTCGGTGCAAGCCGGACATGATGTTCAAGCGGCGGCGCAAGGCAGTAAGCCCGCGCTTGACGCCGGAAATCATATAGCCGGACAATTCGGTACGTGTCGGGATGATTTCTCGAAACACGCAGTTCGTTGGTTGTGACATAGAAGGGAGTCTCCTTGGGACCGTTTGTCGTCTTGATTTCCAGCCAGCGTTTCTGGTCGGGATAGTCACCCGTCCCCTGGAAGGACAAAATATCGTATCCATAACCGTCGCCGTCGTCGCGCGCAATCCACCGAACGCTTCTTGAGAGGGCTGTCTGACCGATATCTTGGAGACGGCGTTTTTCCGCATGGAAAACCAGTGCTTCGCCCGCTTTCCCGAGTTCCCGGTTCCGTGCATCCCGCTCGGCTGGTGGCTCGAATTTGCCGACAATCCGGCGAACGAGTTCCGGGACATCTTTTTCCCGCGCCGCGCGTGGCGGCGGCGGCGAGTCGATTGGGAGTTCTGAGTATCCGTCCTGCATAACTTCAGAAGATTCACGGTCAGGCGCCACGGTTTCCGCCGCCAGGAGCGCGTAGAGGCCACGGTCTTCGCGGATTCGTTCCGCAACCGCCTCGAACAGCTTCTGCTGGTAATGCCTGCGTGGCTGATAGCCAGCGATGTACGGAAAGCCGAGTTCGGCCAGCACGGCGCTGATGTTTGCGCGTTTGTATTCGATCGCTGCTTCGGACCGGCCAATTTGCTCCATCAGCGCCTGCCTGTGCACAGACTTGTTGAATGCCTGCCCGGACTGCTCAAGCCGGAGCATTGTAAGATAATCCTTGACTGCCGCATCGATTTCGCTGCTGGTCCAGGATTGCGCCATGATCTGTCAAACTATTTCCTGCATGCGGCCATGATATCTTCGCCGGTCGAAATAGTCGCACAAGAATTTCTGGAAATTGACCCTTCGATTCCTCGTTCGCGCCAAACCTTGAATTCGTCGCGATAGTGGATCTGCACGTGCCCAATTTCTTCTGGATGATTTTGGTTGGCAGATCATCAGGAAATGCGTGGGTCCTGTGGAACAGGCGAGCAGCCCTCCTGATGAGCGGAGATTCTTGCGGCGCGAATGCGTCCTTTGGTCGCGATGCTTTTCGGTCTCGGGGCGTAACTGCCCAGGTAAGTGGGTGCACCACGGAGTGCATTGCCCGCCACTGCCGCAAGGTCGATGCTGCCCGGTTGTGACGGTTTGACGGGCGAGGACAGTTTTCTCTCGAAAAATCACTGGTAACAGCAGGGACTGGTAACCCGATTCAACCTGCGCTATTCATAGCGTCATGGCGATTCGCTTTCAGCCCCGACGGTTCTTGCGGGCTCTTTCAGCGCCGACCCACCTGGCGCAAGGGGCGCCGCCGCATGATGATGGCGGAACGAAACAGATTGAGGCTTTGCGGGAGCAACTCGCACGAAAGGACGAGCAGCTCGCTGGTTTGCAAGCCGAGAACGCGACCCTGCGGCAACGTCTTGAAGAGCTGGAGCGGCAGCTTGGCCGGAACAGCAGGAACAGCAGCAAGCCTCCTTCGAGCGACGGGCTGCAGAAGCCGCGGGCGGAGCCCCGGACAAGGAGCCAGCGCGGCAAATCGGGCAGGCCGAGCGGCGGGCAGCCCGGGCACGCGGGTTCGACCTTGCGCCGGACCGACAGGCCGGACCATGTCGAGGATCATCATCCGTCGCACTGTGCGGGCTGCGGCGCGCCGCTGTCGGCTGCGGACGGGGATGGAAGCCCTGTCGCAAGACAGGTCTTCGACCTGCCGGAGCCGCGCCCCCTCGAGGCCACGGAACACCGCGCTCACCGTTGCGTTTGCGGTCATTGCGGCGCGACGACACGGGCGGCGTTTCCCGCAGGCGTGACGGCGCCGGTGCAGTATGGTCCGCGCATGGCGGCGGTGGCGGCCTATCTGAGCCATGCGCATTTCCTGCCCGAGGATCGTTTGTCGCAACTGATGGCCGACCTGTTCAACGCGCCCGTGTGCGCCGCGACGCTGGCGGCGATGAGCCGCCGGATGGCCGAGCAGTTCCAGGGTTTCGTCGACCATGTGCGGGACCTGATCGTCCGCAAGGCGCCGGTGAAGCATCTCGACGAGACCGGCTTCCGGGTTGGCGGGCGCACGCAGTGGCTCCACATTGCCTGCACGCCATGGCTGACCTTGTTTCGCGTCCACGAAAAGCGCGGCGACTTGCTGCCGGGGTTCTCCGGTTGTGTCGTTCACGATCATTGGAAGCCCTGTTTCAAGATCGAGGGCGTTTCACACGCGCTCTGCAACGCCCATCACCTGCGCGAACTTCAAGCCCTGATCGACATCGAAAAAGAGGACTGGGCCCGGCACATGCACCGGCTCCTGTCGCGCGCCAATCGGGTCGTTCATCTCGCCAGAACGATGGCAAGATCTCCTCCCGAAACGCTGCTCCACCGGATCGGGCGAACCTACGACCGGATCCTCGCCGAGGCGCTCGCCTTTCATCAGGCGCAGCCACCGCTCGCGCCGCCGAAGCCCGGCAAACGCGGGCGAAAGAAACGCCGCGTCGGACACAATCTCGCCCTCCGGCTCCAGGACTGCAAGACCGAGACCTTGCGTTTCCTCACCGACCCCGACGTTCCGTTTACCAACAATGAGGCCGAACGCGATGGTCGAATGGGGAAATTGCGCCAGAAAATCTCCGGCGGGTTCCGCTCCCCAAAAGGCGCCCAAGACTTCGCCACCCTGCGCAGCGTCATCACCACCGCCAGAAAGCAGGGCTGGAACATCATCGAAACCTTGATGACATCGCCGCACCAACTGATCGGAAAACTCCAATGCTAAACCGCTCCATACGACCTGCCCGCTGGCGCCACGCCGATCCCGACCCAAGCGTGCGTGATCCCAAACGCAAGCCTTGCCCAGCCTTCACGTACGCGCAAGACTGAGTGCTGGGCAGTTACCTCGGGGCTTACATGACGATAGATGCGGCATTCAAAGCGTCACCGTCTCCGCCATAGTGCTCGGATCCGTGTGCAATCCAAGTCAAGAGGCACCGAATTGAAAGTTAACGGAAAGACTTATCCTACAATTTTTTCGCAATGGCAGGGAACGATATTGGCGCGCAAAGCAACTACGGTCCGCCATGTTTCGCTGCAGCTATGCGACTATCCATGTGCTGCCGGCTTACGGATCAAGGATTGCCCTACCAGTCACTGAGAAGCCGCCAGACGGAGAGCCGCGATGGTCTCGTTCCTGGAGCTTAGTATCCCCATCTCTTGTCGATCAGGTTCCTCAGCGCCTTCCCTTCCCGCAGCCGAGTGAGGTTGTCGAAGAAGAGGTCGATGACTTGGAACCAAACGTGCTGCGAAGCCCCGCCGAGATGCGGTGTCATCAGCAGGCCGGGTACGTCCCATAGTTCGCTCTCTGGTGGCAGGGGCTCTGTGACGAAGACGTCGTTGGCGGCGCCTGCGATTACTCGCTTGCGAAGCGCCCACAGTAGAGCCGGCTCGCTCACGATCGCTCCTCGCGCTACATTGATGAAGTAGGCGTGCCGTCTCATGGCGCGGAACTGCTCGGTCGAAAAGAGACCCTCCGTCTCTGGCGTGAGCGGAAGCGTGACGACGACGATATCGCTGTTCGCCAGCAGCTGCGGCAGCTGACGACTGCCAAGAATGCTGTCCACCCATTGGTCGGGCTCGCTCGCCAGGCGCCGGAGGCCGAGGACGCGCATCCCGAACGGCTTGGCCAGTTTCGCGAGCTCCTTGCCGATGCGGCCGTAGCCGACGATGCCCAGCGTGAGGCCGTTCAGGCTGATCGGCGGCTGGTCGCGCCGGATGTTCGCCCATCGCCGACGCATCTGCATCTGCGCCGCGAGGTCCACTCGCCTGGTCAGGGCCAGCATCAGTGCGAACGCGTGTTCCGCCACTTCGCGCACCATCGTGCCGGCGCTATTCGTGACACGAATGTCGGAGGCGCAGACTTCGGGTACCATAATCCGCTCGACACCGGCAGAGAGCGCATGGATCCAGACGAGGCGCATAGCCCGGCCAATCGCGTCCCCCGGGACCTCGCTGCCGACAAAGATATCGGCCGACCTCAGGGCCTCTCGTACCTGCTGCAGGTCTGCGACAATTTCGAGCTCGACCGCGTGTTGAAGCCGCTTTTTCTCAAGATAGGCGCGCGGACATTGCTGCTGGAACGCATTGTCCTGCCCCAAGAGCATTACGATTCGCTCCATGGGTTCGGACCTCCGAATTGTAAGGTCGCACTTGGCCCGTCGCAGGCAGCGGCGAACCAGCCCGACGCGCGCGCTACTGACCCAGGTCGGTCTCGTGGAACACGCGAACCGCGTGCGCGAGCCTCGTCGCTGCCGCCGCAACTAGTTTCTGGCCCGTCTCTGGATTGGCAAACGTCGGCCCACCGACCAGCCCATGCCCCTCCCGGCGAAACACGGAGGGGAAGAAGATGCCCTCGGCTAGCAGCGGATCCCGGCTCAGTTGCGGATTCCAAGGCGGACTGAGATCGTCGACCGCCTCGTCCATCTCAATCCCTTCGGGACGAAGGTGGAGCATGACGGACGTCTCGAACTCGCAGGCGTGGCGAACATGGCTGAGAGGCCCGTTCAGGAGCTTGGCCTGTTCCTCGGTGATCAACTCCCAATAGGTGCAGATGGCCAGTGGGTAGCCGTCGGTGGTGAGTTGCCACGCCGCCGACTTCAGCGGCGCGATGTTCCCGCCATGCCCGTTTACGATCATGATCTTGCGGAACCCATGAGTCGAGATGCACTTCACCACGTCGGTGATGATGGCGACGAACGTCTCCAGGCGCACGCTCAGCGTTCCCGGATGCTCCATGCACTCTGGCGAATACCCGATGTGGCTGATATTTGCGACTAGAACAGGGATGTCTTCGACCTGTTCTGCGGCCCGCAGGGCGATCGTGGTAGCCGACAGGGTATCGGTGTCCATCGGAAGATGCGCGCCATGCTGCTCGGTCGCCCCGGTCGGGATGAGAACGACCGCGCCTGCGCGCTGCGCCGCCGCTATTTCCGGGCTGCGCAGATGATTCCAAACATGGGTTCGTAGCTTCATGGGATCTCTTTCTGGCTGGCCGCCGTCGGCCGCACCGCGCCGGTATGTGCTATGAAAGGAGGGATCAACTGTCTCCACCGGCTTCGGCATTGCTGGACGCAAGCTCCCGTCGAATGAGGCGCGCTTGCCACTCGCCGACGATCTCGAGCGCGGCCTCGCCCTTCTCACGTGTCGCGAGCCTGGGATCGCCGAAGTGCCCCAGCGTAGTCTGATCCTCGCCGAAGTCGCGCGGTGGGGAGAATAAACCCCCGCCGTCGAAAAAATCATCAAAGGGGATTGGATCGCGCTGCCGGCGTGCTGCATTCTCGCGCTGCGCCGGGGTGCCGTGCTCTTCAACATAGAACGGCTCGGCCTTTGTCAGATCCACGAGCTCGGGATGGACCGCCATCAGTCGGGAGGTCTCTCCTTCGCCACCATGACCCTCGAAGCGTCTGGAATCGAGAATCTCCTCGTGGTGCGCGTAGAGTGCCCGTCCCCAGTTCAGGGCGATGATGTCGATGCCGGGATCATGCCGCAAGTCCTGGGCCGCCAGTAGCATCAACGGCCAATTTTCCGCGTGTGCCGTCATCAGCGCCTGCTTGATGAAACCGTGCCTGTACAGACTGCGGCAGATGTCGCACAGCAGCGCGAACAGCGTCTCGGTGCGGATGTTGATCGCGCCAGGGAAGCTCATCATCTGTGGCGCAAGGCCAAACACGATGGGCGGCGCAATGACCGCGCGCACGTTTATCTTCGCCAGGTGCAGGAGGGTGCGCCGCGCGTACTCGCGGGAGAGTAGCGCGTCGTTACCGAGAGGCGCGTGCGGTCCGTGAGGTTCGACCGAGCCGATCGGAACCAACGCGATGTTGGTCCCCGCTCGTTGTTCCTCCCGGACCTCAGTCCACGACATCTCGAGCAGCGTCTTGGGCCCCGGTATGTGGTAGAGCGACCGCATCCGCGCGCTTTCCTCGTCACCGTTCTTCGGCATGCATCCCAATTCCTGAATTGATTCAGTGTCGCGCCGCTGGGGCTCCTGCACGCCATCCCTTTGGCCTGATACGTGCGTGCAGGAACCCGCAGCGGTTTTCGAGGACCGTCCCTCGCGGATTCGGAGGATTCTACTCAGTCAGGCGACTACTCCCGGCCTTGAACGAGACCTGCTCCGGCCAAGTCTGTCCCATATGCTGAAGCCGGAACGAGGCGATTCCCTCTTCGAGGACGTTAATGAGATCGCCGTTTACCACCACCGGCTGGAATGGCAGCTGGACGACGCCGATCACCCACACGTTCTCGTCGTGCAGGCGCATGATCTCGCGTCCTAACTCGCCCCGTTCATTCGGGTCCACCGTGATGACCGCCTGATCGAACAACTTCTGAAGAGTCCGGTATGGTGCCGGCGGTTCCTCACCGGCCTTGCCCTGTGATTCGTACCAGAGGCCGTACAGTGGCGCCCAGAAAGTCCGGGCGAGGGTCGGAACGTACCAGTCCGGCGACAGGATCCACAGGAACGTGGTGATGTCAGTCCCGCTGATGTCGAAGTCGCCCGCGAGCATCCGCTCAAACCACAGCGCCCGCTCAAGCACCCTGAGCGTGGTCCGCAAACCGACTGCTTCCATGTATTGGGCCACAAGCTCGTACGCATCGGCGACCGAAATCCCGGTGGGATCGGGGAAGCTCAGGATTTCGAGCTCAAGGCGTTGGCCGTCGGAACGTAACCGGTAGCCATCACCATCGCGCTTGTCCAACCCGGCTTTGTCCAGTCGCTGATTGGCAATATCGGTATCATAGGCAAGGAAGCGCTGCCCCCGTCCTTCGACGTGGAACGGATCGCCATCGCGCGCAATTGGGTGGCCAATGCTGCCCAGGCCATTGTAAAGCAACCCATTCACCTCATCGCGGTTGATCGCGTGTGAGATTCCTGCTCGGAAGTCGACGTTCTGCATCAGCTCGCGCACCACCGGGTCCTTGTGGGTCTGGTTCATGTGGAGCGCGATCCAGCCGCCCTCAACTGCCCAGCGTAGGACCCTGAAATTGTTTTCCTGGGATCCATCTAGCAGCACGGGAACATCAAGAAAATTGATGTGCCGATACTGCATGTCGATTCCGCCGCCGGCCGCTCGCAAGGTGATAACTTGGGCGTTGGCGAGCAGGTCGGAGCTGACGAAGTCGAGATAGGGAAGCTGGTTCCCCTCAGTATCCACCTTCCAGTAGTAGGGGTTCCGCTCGGCGATCATGCGGTTGGCCGGGAACGCCTGGGAGACCTTCCACGCCGACATGACCGGCAGATCGGGGTTAAGGTAGATGTCGTTCTTGGCCTGAAAGAGCGCAAACCACTGGTCGAAGCCAGCTTCATCCATCCGCGCTTGCAGATCCTCAGGAGAGGCAAAGTCGGGATGGAATTGGCTGAGGTAATGCTTCGGGCGAATGATCTCGCTGCCCGGGGTGAACGCCATTTGCTCGAGCAGGATGGCATGCGGCGCAGCAAAGCGGAACTCCACCGTCTGATCGTCGACTTTGCTGATGACGACAGGCTCGCCACTGGTCCGCAGCCATGGCGGGAAGTTGGGCGTTAGTTCGGGATTGCTGGCGATCCCCTCGTAATAGAAGACCAGATCGTCGGCGGTGAACGGCTCGCCGTCCGACCAGCGAAGCCCCTTCCTCAGGTTGAAGGTGTAAGTCTTGTCGTCATCGCTAACGCTCCAGGATTCGGCGAGCGCCGGTGCTGGTCGCGCTTCGCCGGGGGCGAACTCGACCAGCGACGCGCGTACGATTGTACGCCAGCCCCAGAAATCGGCCGTGCCCGTGAGCGCACGTCTGAGGGTCCCGCCGTAATTGCCGATCTGATGGACTGGCTCCGCCACCAACGGATTTTCCGGCAGGCGTTCGGCCACCGGTAGAAGTTCGCCCGCCGCCACTTTGGCGGCGAGCATAGGGGCTTCGTTCTGAGCCTTGGCAGCGATCAGCGGCAGCGCAGCGGCCACGGCGAAGGTGAGTATCCCTCGCATCGCTCGCAGTATTGGCGTTTGCTTCCGTGTCATGGTTTCCTCCCGTAGTTCCTCTTGTGTACATCAAACCAGACTAGCATTCTTAGCGAGATTTCACAACCAGTTAATGCGGCCTCACTTCCTTTCCGTTCGTTCCAAGTGCTTCGACCCCTTCCAGGTCCAGGTCACTCGCGTGGTGGCATGCGACCTGGCGCCCGGCGCCGTTGTCGCCGGGGACACTGCCGAGCGCCGGCACATGTACCCGACAAACATCCGTCGCGTACGCGCACCGTGGGTGGAAGGCGCAACCGGACGGCGGACGGGCAGGGTCCGGTACCTCTCCGGTCATCTCGATCTCCTTGCGTGCCTGGCGCGGGACCGGCGAAGGGATCGAGGCCAAGAGAGCTTCGGTATAAGGGTGAACGGGCTTGCAAAAGACCTTACGGGTAGAACCGATCTCGACGAGGCGGCCCGCATACATGACCGCGACGCGGGAGCCGAGGTGGTCGACCACCCGCATGTCGTGCGAGATGAACAGATAGCTGAGCCCGAAGTCCCGTTGCAGGTCCCGCAGCAGGTTCAGGATTTGCGCCTGGACTGAGACGTCCAGCGCCGAAACGGGCTCATCGGCGACGATTAGCTTTGGATTTAGGGCCAAGGCCCGAGCGATCCCAATGCGTTGGCGCTGGCCGCCACTAAAGGCATGCGGATAGCGACGCAGGTGTTGCTGCGGCAGTCCCACCACTTCCATCAGTTCAAGAACGCGCATCTCACGGGCCTTGCGGCTACCAACGCCGTTGAGCGTCAGCGGCTCGCTGATGATGTCGAACACGCTCATGCGCGGGCTCAGCGACGAGTATGGGTCCTGGAACACCATCTGGACCTTCCGTCGGACGGGATTCAGTTCCCTGTTCGTGAGCGCGTGGATCGGCCAGACTTCGTCACCGTCGCGCAGAATGATCTCCCCCGCCGTCGGCTGGAGCGACCGCAGAATGAGCCTGCCCGTGGTGCTTTTCCCGCAGCCGCTTTCGCCGACAAGGGCTAACGTTTCTCCGGGTCCGATCTGGAACGATATGCCGTCCACGGCCTTCACACTCTCCGTGCTTCGACGGAGCAGCCCGGTCCGCACGGGAAAGTGCTTCTTGAGGTGTTTCACCTCCAGGAGCGGTTGGCCGTTCGTCACTTGGCGCCCCCTTCGCGCAACAGGCATCGCGCGCTGTGCCCTGGCGCCATCTCGATGAGATGCGGTGCATGGACGTTGCACCGACCAGGCTCCGCTTCGGGACAGCGCGGAGAGAAGGAGCACCCCGGGATCACTGCATAGGGATCGGGCACGCTACCGCGGATCGCCGCCAACCGTTCCTGGCCGGCGCCAATCCGGGGCATCGAGCGCATCAGGGCCTGCGTATATGGGTGCTGAGGGTTGGCGAAGATCGTCTCAACCGGTCCCTGTTCGACGACTTGGCCAAGGTACATTACGACCACGTCGTCGGCCATGGTCGCCACCACGCCGAGGTCATGGGTGATAATCATGATCGACATTCCCATGCGGGCTTGCAGCCGCTTGAGGAGCCGCAGAATCGCCGCCTCGACGGTGACGTCGAGCGCCGTTGATGGCTCGTCTGCGATTAACAGGTCGGGATGGCACATCAGCGCCATGGCGATCATGGCCCGCTGGCGCATGCCTCCGCTCAGCTCGAATGGGTAAGCGTGGAACATCGCCTTGGCATTTGGTATGCCCACTACTACGAGCATATCGATCGCCTGAGCGCGCGCGTCCTTGGGTGCGACTTTCTCATGCGCCAAGAGTGCTTCCGCCACCTGATTGCCGATCGTGTGGACTGGGCTCAGGGAGCGCATTGGCTCCTGGAAGATCATGGCGATCTCTTTGCCGCGAATGCTACGGATCTCATTTCCGTTGGGGCGGCAACTTGCGAGGTCAACGACACTGGCATCCTTTCGATGCCACAGGATATTCCCCGAT
Source organism: Rhodobacterales bacterium (assembly GCA_965219495.1). Lineage (GTDB taxonomy): Bacteria > Pseudomonadota > Alphaproteobacteria > Rhodobacterales > CAZPXZ01 > CAZPXZ01. Next base: position 1,950,304 of record OZ244777.1, on the reverse strand, counting down.
ATTTCTGCCGGCGGTTCGGGCACGGTGCGGATGATGGAGCGGCAAAGGATGGTCTTGCCGCAGCCGCTCTCGCCCACGATCCCCAGCGTCCGGCCACGATGCACAGCCAAGTCAACGCCATCGACGGCGCGGATCACCCCGTCATCGGTCCGGAGATGTGTTCGCAGGTCTCTTACTTCCAGCAGCAGTTCGCTGCCTCCCGGCATCGTCGTATCGCGCGAGGCCGCCCGCGCCACCCGAGCGGCCGCCGCCGGATCAGCTGTACGGGTCGGCGGCATCTCTGAGACCATCGCCAACAAAGTTGAATGCCAGCACCGCTGTAATCACGAAGAACACGGGCGACAGCACCCAGGGCATGAGAGCCACGCTGCGAATGTTCTGGGCTTCTTGCAGGAGAACGCCCCAACTGATTAGGGGCTGCTGTAGGCCCAGTCCCAAAAAGCTCAGGGCCGTCTCCGCCAGAATCATCGCCGGGAAGGACAGAGTGAGTGAGGCGATGATGTGGCTCGTGAATGCAGGCAGAAGATGCCGGCGTATGACCCAGCCATGGCCCGCACCGGCCTGTCGCGCCGCGGTCACGTAGTCTTCGTTGCGCAAGGCGAGGAACTTGCCTCGTATTACTCGCGCCAATTCCGTCCAGCCGATCAGCGAGAGGATGACGGTTATGCCGAAGAATACCCATAGCTGCGGCCAACTGCGGGGCAGGGCCGCGGCGAGCGCCATCCAGAGAGGAATGGTGGGGAAGGAGCGCAATACTTCGATGAGCCGCTGCACGGCATCGTCGACGATCCCCCCCAGCAGACCGGAGATCCCTCCCATCAACAGGCCCAGAAAGAAACTGAGCAGAACGCCGACCAGGCCGATGGTGAGCGATATGCGCGTGCCGTAGAGAATTCGGGAAAACATGTCTCGCCCGAGGCGGTCGGCGCCTAGAATATACATCTTGCCGTCCCGTGCGCCGAACAGATGGCGGTCCAGCGTGACGAGGCCCAACAGTTCGTATTCATGCCCCCGCGTCAGGAGCAACAACTTGTGCTTCTGGTTGCGATCGACGGTGTAACTGGGTCGCATGGTCGCTAGATCAAATTCTCTCTTGTAGCCGTAGACAAAGGGCCACTCGAGACGTCCGTCTTCGAACAAGCGGAGTTTCATTGGCGGGGCGCCCGACAGTTCCTGATCGTTCTCGAGCGGGTCATAGGGAGCAATGAGTGGAGCGAACAAGGCGCCAAGGTAGAAGGCGATCAGCACCGCCAGGCTGAATCGGGCGAGCCGGTGCTTGCGAAACTTCCGAACGACGAGTTGCCATTGCGATGCCGTGGCATACCCGGTGTCGGGTGACGGGATTGCCGTCTCGCTCATGGCGCCTGGCCGCATTTGTTGGCGTGATTCGTTAACCGCCACCGCTTTCTCTTCCAGGCCGACGGTCATTGATACTGTACCCGCGGGTCTACCCAGGCCAGCAACAGGTCCGAAAGCAGCGTGCCGATCACCGTGAGGGCGGAAATAAGCATCAGCATGCTCCCTGCGAGGAACATGTCCTGATTTTGCAAGGCGCGCAGGAACAGCGGCCCCATGGTCGGGAGATCCAGTACGATTGACGCGATGATTTCGCCGCCGATCAAGGCGGGCAGTAGCCAGCCGATGGTGCTCAGAAACGGGTTGATGGCGACGCGGAAGGGATATTTGAACAAAGTGCGCCAGTAGGAGACCCCCTTCGCCAGGGCCGTCTCGACATACGGTTGGTTGAGTTCGTCGAGCAGATTGGCCCGCATGATGCGAATGAGACCGGCCGTACCGGCGGTCCCGATAACGATCACCGGGATCCACAGATGCTGGAGGAAGTCGACAAATTTCGCCCAGCTCCAGGTAGCATCCAGGTACTCTGGGGAGAACAGACCTCCCGCGACCTGACCGAACCAGGCAAACGAGACGTACATCAGGACCAGGGCCAGCATGAAGTTCGGAGTTGCCAGGCCGAGGAAGCCGAGCAGAGTGAAAACGTAATCAAACACCGAGTACTGGCGAACGGCGGAGAGGACTCCAATCACCAGTGCTACCACCCAAGTGAACAACAGGGAAGCAAGTGACACTGCGATCGTCAGAACGAGACGCTGGCCGAGCAGTTCGCGAACCGGCCGGTTCCATTCGAAGGAGAAGCCGAAATCTCCCACGACGAAGCCGGAAATCCACTTCCAGTATTGCACGTACCACGGACGATCGAGCCCGTACCGTACCCGCAGGGCCTCGATCGTGGCCATGTCGACCGATTCCCCCGTGCCCGCCAGTTGGGCCAGGTAGGAGGTCAGGAAGTCGCCCGGAGGGGCTTGCATAATCAGAAAAGAGATGACCGAAATGAGAGCGAGGGTCGGGATCATGAGAACAAGGCGCCTTAATATATAGGTGCTCACTCTTCGGCCCTTCTCGCTGGTAAGTAGTGTCGAGCCATCGGGGATCTATTTCGTCCTCCGAGCCGACGGTATTCGCAACCCTCAGAACTGCTGGTCTGCCTGGCCGGACCCGTGCTTGTGGTAATCCACTCGGTCCGCGATCGGTATGTTCCGGTACTCTTCGGCCAGCGCGACCAGGTTTTCGATAGTCGTCTCCCAAAGGATCTTGCCCTTTTCCTTGGTCGCCACCGTCGAATCACCCGCCACGCCGCTTTCGTTCCAACGGCTCCACCAATCCATGAATGCAATGGGCGGTCCCTTCTGCAAGTCACGATAGAAAAACTTTGATTCGGTCCATTGCTGAGGGATTTCTTTGACCGCCTTGTCCATCTGCACCCTTGACTCGTCGATGTACAAGTAGAGCGAAGTCTCGATTTCCTCGGCGTGGCTGCTTCCCGGCCAAGGGGTCTCGCGAATATCGCCGTACGCGTCGCGACAGAGGTTCGTCCATATTAGAGCAGCGCAGTGAGCGTCGCTCTCGAGCACAACCTTGCGAGCCACGAGATCGAGGTTTGGCATATTGGACCCGTGGCCGTTCACGATCAGGATTTTTCGGAAGCCGTGGTGCGCGAAGCTCTTGCAGACGTCGGCGCAGTAGCCGATAAAGTGCTCCGATGCCACGTGAACCGTTCCCGGGAAGTCCAGGTGGTGCAGGTTGAAGCCATAGGGGATGAGTGGCGCCACCAAGAACAGATCCGGGCGACGCCGGCCGGCCTCCAGACAGATCTTCTCGACTTGGTTGTCCATATCGAGCGGTAGGTGGTAACCGTGATCCTCCACAGATCCGGTGGGCAGCAGAATTACCTTGTTCAGCGTAACGGCCTCGCCAATCTCAGGCCAGGTATGGTCGCTGTATCGATAAAGCTTCGTCAGGTCGCGCATGAAGGTCTCACTCCTCTTTCTGACCGTGTGCTCCGCCGGAGCGGTAAACTTGTTTGTCCAAATGCGCCGCACTCACGGCAGGCGCGCGAACACATTTCGGGTCACGCAGAGGTCAGCCGACCCGGTATTGCTCAACGACTGACTCGTTCAGGCCGACGCCCAGCCCGGGCTCGTCCGGAATCCGCACCCAACCCTGCTCGATTCTGGGCAGATTTGTCACCAAGTCGTTGCGAAGAGGCGACTCCGTCAGCGGAAACTCGTTGAAGACAGCCTCCGGGGCGCTTGCCATCCACTGCAGGGACGAGGCCAGGTTAATGCCGGTGCCGAAGCAGTGCGGTACCGCCCAGACGTTCCTGGCAGCGGCCGCTTCGGAAACCCGGCGGCACACGGTCAGGCCGCCGGCGCGGCCCACATCGGGTTGGACAACGCGCACCCCGCAATCCATTAAGGTCTCAAACGCGCTCAAGGTATCCTCGGCCTCTCCTGCGGCGATGCGCCCATCGAATGCGGCAGCCAGTGCCTTATACCCGGCGATGTCTTCGTCGTGCAGCGGCTCTTCCAGCCAGGTGATGTTGAAGCGCTCGAATAGCTCGCGTCCGCGATCGATGGCGGTTGCGGCATCCCACACGCGGCCAGCGTCGACCATGATCTCGATCTCGTCCCCGGCGGTTTCGCGAATTGCGCTCATTAGCTCGAGGTCGAGTTGACGATCGCGGCCGAAGGGACCCCAGCCGTACTTGATCGCCGTCACGCCCTTCTCGAGCACCTGCCCGGTCAGCGCGGCCGCGTCGTTCCGGGTATCAGGAAACAGCACGCTGGCATAAGCTCGAACCCGGTCCCGTTTTCGTCCCCAGGTCGCGGACACCGACTTCCCCCGCGCCTTGCCGACGATGTCCCAGAGTGCGGTGTCGATGCCGCTGATGGCGTGCAGCGCCACCCCCGATCGCCCGTACCACCGACTTGCCTCGTACATGTCTCGCCACCGGGCCTCGGGATCGAGCGGGTCGGAGCCAATCAGCACGGTTGCCAGGCCGTGCCTCCTGGGGGCGGATTTCGGCGCCTCGATCACCGCCTTGGCGATGTGGGACGACGACACCACCTCGCCGTATCCAACAAGCCCCTCACTGGTCCGCACCCGAACCAACAGGACATCTTGTGTGCCGTCCGCGATCTCGCGCACGACGGGCATGCGAAGATGGAGCGGTTCGATGTTGGTGATGCGCATGGCTCGACTGTATCTCCGTTAGCGGCTGCGGCCGCGTCAGGCACAACCCCCTTGGATTTCAGCCCCCCCCTTAACTGCTGACAGACCATCTATCCGAGAATCCCCGGATGATCACTTGCGGTTAGCGAAAGCGTACCAAATACGGCGGTCGACGGCGAATCCGATCCTGATCGAGGCGTTCGCGCTATAGCCAGTTTTCATGATTCGAATGTGTTTCGTGAACTGACTGGAGACACCGGCAACGATTTTTACTTGCATTCCGATGGCGCCACGATGCCTGGAACGACTTGATCCGGAAAAAGTGTCGGTAGAGCGGAGGGTTTCGGCGAATTCGAACAATCCGACCCGAGTCCGGGCGCCGCCCGGTTTTCCCGCCGGGCGCTGGTGGCGGCGATGCAGCAGGGGATTCTATCCGGTATCGCAGATCGGCACGGCCCCGACCGGGGATCGCATTTGCTGCTTGCGCCGAGCCCAGGGGAGGCCGAGGGCGAGCGATATGTTGCGGTGCGAAATATGTTGCAGAGATCCCGTTTTCCGTTGTCTAGCAAAGGAAAAGACAGAGTCTCTGCAACATAACATCCCTGGAAATGATGCGCGCATCATTTCCAGGGCCAGCATCACTGCCAGCGCGAGGCCGACCCGGGCGGTCATCTTGGCCTTGCCGCGAATGGTGTGGCACTCGAAACGGAAGCCATTGTCGAGTCGGATGTAGATGCGCTCCAGCGCGCTCCGGCGATTGGATCCGCGCCGCCAGGACGGACTGTCCTGCCGGGTCGGGGAGAAGATGTGGTGACTGTGGTTCTCCAGGTCGATGCGGACCACCCGGCCGAACGCGCCGGCCCTGCAGCCGGCGCCTTTGTGGCAGGCATCGCGCCCAAGGCATTCGAAGCCGGCGGCGGCGGCCGGGCAGCGGTATTTGAGCGTCGAGCGGCCGGCCTCGAACGCCTGGAACGCCATCGTGCGCTCGCTCCCAGTGGCCGGGCACTTGCAGATCACCTCCCCCCTCTCGGAATGGGTGATGCAGTCGTCGCGGTTCCGGAAGAGCGGCCGCGAAATCGGCTTGGCCGAGTCGTAGTCCGGTTGTTTCATATTTGCGCTCCACATCGCCCGACGCCCGACTGTCGACCAGCGGGGGGATCCGGTGCTGGTCCCAGAGCATGGCTTTCAGCGGGCCGCGGCAGAGACCGCGGTCGGCGGTGAACTCCCTGCAGCGCTCCGCCAGGGCCGGCGTCTCCTCGAAGAGTTGTTCGGAAAGCCGCTCCAGTTCCTTGACTTCCGACACCAAAGCCCGGGTCACGCTGGCCGCCACCGACATCTCGTACTGCGTATCGGCAATGGCTTGGACGCGGCAGCCGAACCAGGACTTGATCTTCTTCCACGGCTTGCCGGTCTTGGCGTTGATCCCGTGCGTCTCGTGCTTGCCAAGTCCGCGTCCGGATCCAAAGTCTCGCCCGTGGCCTTGTTCCCGGCGCCCGTCGAATGGCTCTCCATCGCCTTGCCGCCGTAGCCGAGGAACACGCCGAAATCGTCCGCTTCCTCCATCAACTGCTCCCGCGTCGTCGGGATCATGCCGGAGATCATCTCCTGCTCCTCCTCCAGTTCCATCACTGCCCGCAGGAACCGGCTGAAGTTCCGGGCGTCCGGCGCCGGGTCGCGCAGCGGCTGCGGAAGAACGATCACCGTCGATCCGTCCGCCTCCGACACCACCTGCTTCGGCGCGCCCTGCCGGGGAAACGCCGGAAATCCGCAGAGTACGAGCAAGGCCGGATTGCGCTGCAGTTCATGCAGCGGCGATTGCGCGGACTCGTGCGGGGAGACGATGCCCGCCACATCGCCGCCACCGGATCGTTGTCGCGCCCGTGCCCGCGCCGCGCTTCCAGGGCATCCAGCATGTCGCCGTCCGGCAACGCCTCCAGCACCCGTTGCAGGCGCTTGAGTTCGGGACGCTGTTCGATATCCGCCCAGGAAAAGAGAACACTGTTCGCGGCCGCCATGTTGTTCCCTCCGTGGAACCAGGATGGTTCTTGTCACACTTATTCGATCACATGACGGCCGAAATCACCAGGAAAAATGATCGTATCTTGTTGAAAACGTTTGGCGCACGCTGATTTCCCGGGCATGGACAGCGTGGGGTGGACATTCCGTCGGCCGAGCACAAATCCCCGAAAATCGCCCGTTTGACGGGGGTTTCAGTGAAATCGTGGGGTGAAGCGATTCTAAACGCTGCGAAGCGTCCACAAAACCGATGTGTTAGAACAGCGCAAAAGCCTCTGCTATATTATTGGCTGCGCTTGAAAGGAGCATCCAGGCAAATGAAACACATGACGATCCGCACCGATCTTGTCCCAACGCCAAAACGCCATTTCTCGCAGGCCAGCCGCTTCGGCCAGCTCATCTTCACATCCGGTCAGGGACCCATAGACCCGAAAACGCACACGATCACGTCGCACGATATCTCCGAGCAGGCCAGGCAGACATTGGAGAATCTCAAGCACCTGCTGGAAGCGGCGGGAAGCTCCCTCGCCAACGTCCTGAAGATCACCGTTTACCTGAGACGGATGGAGGACATTGCCGCCGTGGACGCGGTCTTCAGGAACTATTTCCAGGATGACCCGCCCCCTCGGACTACGATCGGAGCCACGTTGGGAACCGCCGGCACACCCGAGCAGCCGGGAATGGACGTCGAGATCGACCTCATCGCCTACGCGCCGGATGTTAACGACGAATAAGGCTATCGCGCCATCGCGCGAGCGATCCTCGAAAATTTGCAAGGCGCCTTGAAGAAGCGGGAAGACCTGTGTTTCCTGGCTGGTGCTTTCGCGACTGTCCGGTCCAATACTTTGATTCGAATGAGCGGAAGAGGAACGAGTATTTCGATTTGGCAATGTCCAAAGATTTTCGGTTTGCCTATCAAAATGAATGCCGCATTCTCTGTTCACAGTCGGGCGCCGCTCCTGTCGATGGCTTTCAGTTTGTTGATAGAGCCTCGGCGCAGGACATCATGACGATGGATCCCGACGATGGAAGAGGGATTCATCTTCAGGCCGAATTTGCGGTGGTCTTCTGATTCTTACTGACGGGCGTCCACCACCATCAAACCGCTACCTGCCGGACGTCGACGAACCGTTACAAGAAATCAATCGAGGGCTGATGAGTAAACCGAGAGGGGATTCATTCAAAGCCCGGACCAGCGCCGAGTGTCTTCAGCGCCAGATTGCCGTCGCTCCCCTTTCACGCCACCACCCCTGGAGAATTGCAGGGACGGCGCCCGGGCCATGTCTCGCCTGCCTCGATGGCGTCCAAGCGGCATTGTTCTGTCTCGTGCCGGCTCTTCGATAGCATCCGTTCCACCCGTCCGTCATTGCGGCGCGGCGGCGTTGATCAGTTCTTCGATCCGGTCGGCGATTCGCTGAGCGGGCTCCCTGAGCCGCTGAATGGTCGAGTCTGTAGGATGGCCGACAGCGAATCCGCAGGTCGGCGTACGATTGAGCAGCCGACTGGCGAGGGAGGACGGCAGTTTCAGTTCACGCTCCGCCACGGCGAGGAAGCAGTTCCGCATTCCCCGGAACCGGAACTTCGCCCCAACCGCTTCGTCGATCCGGCGGTACAGATGGTGCGGATCCTTGAGATGACGGGAGGCGCTTGTCGGTGACGGAAACACCCAAGCGCGGACACCGGCAACCAAGTTTCCGCTGGCGGCTCGCCGCCGGTCGAGGATGGTGGCGAGCTGACTTGTGAAGGGAAGTTCTGGCGAGAAGCCTCCTCGCGTGTGAACAACCCTGAAGGTGAGTGCTTTCATGTCGACCCGTTTCCAGTTCAGGGTCAGGACCTCATCACGGAGCGTGCCGGCATATAGAGCGAACCCCAGCGCGTCCCGGATCACGAGGTCGTGGACTTCGGCCTCAATGCCGACCCCCCAGCACGGCGGGATCTCGGCGGGCGTCGAGATCGTCCGACAGGTCTTGCGGCGGAACCTGCCGTCCGCGTCGAGCCAGAAACTGACCGGATCGTGCAAGGTTTCAATGTCTGCGCAGGTTTTCCGATAGACCGAACGTAACAGCGGTATCGTCCGGTTGGCGCCCGGCGAAAATCCGACCTCCATTTGATCCGTTGCGCCATGGGGCTATCGGTCCACCGGAAAAAAATGACATTCGACCGCCGCGCCGGCTCGGTCGATCAGCTTGGCGACGGGGAGCGTGCTCGAATTCCGCTCGGATTCCGCTTTTTGCCAGATTGCCAGTTTATCTGCGCCCGAAAAGAGCAGGAACAGCCGGCCTGCCTCGCAGATGGCCGACAGGGTCAAGCTGATTCGCCTTGACGCAATTCCTGGAGCGCATGTTGCCGCGAGCAACCGCCGGCCGTCCGGATCGAGCGCTGCCGCTGACCCCGGGTCTCCGGGGAACAACGAAGCCACATGGCCGTCGGCGCCCATGCCAAGCACAAGCACGTCAATCGGCAAAACCTGTCGGCGAACCCGCCGCTCCACATCTCCGATATCCATCTCATTGCCGTTCGGGTCGGGAAGCAATCCCGCGAACTTTCCCCGGGCGGCCGCCCCCACCAGCAACTCGCGCTGGATCAGGCCCTGGTTTGAATTGGGGTGGCCTGCTTCAACGCACCTTTCGTCCGTGAGCGTAATTGTAACTTTGCTCCAATCGACCGGTTCGCTTCGAAGAACCCGGAAAAAGAGAACGGGCGTGCGTCCGCCCGGAACCGCGACCGTTGCTCGGTCCTTCTTGCGAAGAATCCTCTCCAGTTCCGCCGCCACGATTCTGGACAATGATTTGGCCGCGGCGCCCGCGTCCCGATGCGTACGGAAGTCGGGGCGGCCGCATGTCATGCGTCTTCATCCTCGAGCCAGGTCCTTCCGTCCCGCTCGATGAGTGCGATCGCGGCTGTCGGTCCCCAGCTTCCGGCGGTGTAGGGCCGGGGTGTATCGTCGGCGGAGTTCCATGCGGCGCGAATTGGATCGATCCACTTCCAGGCCGCTTCGACTTCGTCCCGGCGCATGAAGAGGGTTTGGTCGCCGCGGACCACATCCATGATGAGCCTTTCATATGCGTCGGGATTGTGGGCGCCGAAGGACTCTGCAAAAGTCATGTCCAGCGGCACGTGGCGAAGGCGCATACCGCCGAGCCCCGGATCCTTGATCATGATTTCGAGGCGGACGCCCTCGTTTGGCTGCAACCGCAGAACCAGCCGGTTCGCGGCGATTCGACCCGCGTTTTCGCCAAAGATCGAATGCGGGATCGGTCGAAACGCCACCACGATCTCCGAGACCCGTTGTCTGAGCCGCTTGCCGGTGCGGAGATAGAACGGAACCCCCGCCCAGCGCCAGTTCTGCACTTCCACGCGAAGCGCCACGAAGGTTTCGGTATCGCTTTCTTCGCTTGCAATGTCGTCCAGGTACCCGGGAACAGGACCCTCGCTGTCGGCGCCGGGGCGATACTGGCCCCGCACAGCCTTGGTATTCGCTTCTTCTCCCGCCAGCGGCCGGAGCGCACGCAATACTTTCAGTTTTTCGTCGCGAATGCCGTCTGCATTCATCGTGTCGGGCGGCTCGATCGCGATCAGGCAGAGCAATTGGAGCAGGTGGTTTTGCACCATGTCCCGAAGGGCGCCCGCATGGTCGTAATAGGCGCCGCGTCCTTTTACGCCGTCCGATTCCGCGACGGTGATCTGCACGTGGTCGATCCAGGTGGAATTCCACAGCGGTTCGAAGAGCGTGTTGGCGAAACGGAGCGCCATCAGGTTTTGAACCGTCTCCTTTCCGAGGTAGTGATCGATTCGAAAGACTTGGTTTTCCCGGAAAACCTGGCCGGCAGCCCGGTTGACCGCTATGGCGGAATTCAGGTCGCGGCCAATCGGCTTTTCAAGCACGGCGCGCGTTTTCTCGTGAATGAGCCCCCGCGATCCCACGCGGCTTACGATGGTTGCAAAAAGATCCGGTGCGACGGCGAAGTAGAACGCACGAACCACATTTTCACGCCCTTCGAGGACTTCGCGAAGCGCATCCCAGCCGTGGTCTCCCGCTGCATCCATTGAGACATACTGGATCCGCCGCAAGAAGCGTTCGAGCATGTCTGCGGTGGGGGGTTCATCCGCCGTACCATGTTCCAGCGTACGGCGGGCTTCCTGGCGGTACGCTTCATTCGTTCGATCGCTTCGAGCGGCGCCGATGATTCGCGCATTCTTCGGAATCTGACCGTCGCGGTCTCGCTGAAACAGGGCGGGCAGGATCTTGCGATGCGCGAGATCCCCGGTCGCGCCGAGAATTACGAGATCGAACGGCTTAACGGGAATGACTCGGCTTGTCACGATGTTGCTCCGAAAACAAACGCCTCGACTTCCGCCAGCCGGGGAGTGTCCGCGCCCGGCCGGGTGCAAGTGAGCGCGGCGGCAGAAGTAGCGAAACGCCCAAGTTCCCGAAGTTCTTCTTCTGTCAGTTTGGCGATCGTACGGCGCTCACGAATTCCCCGCGCCGCAATTCCGTGCAAGAGGGCTGCCTGAAAACTGTCTCCCGCTCCAACCGTATCCGCAATTCTCACTTTAGGGGAGGGAATGCTGGCATGTGCCACCCGGTTCCAGATGTCGGCGCCCTCCGCTCCGCGGGTAACCGCGACCATAGCCGTACCGTTCTCCAGCCAGCGCTTCGCAACATCTGCCGGTTCGGCGCCTGAATACAGCAGCGCAAGGTCTTCCGTGCTGGCCTTGACGATATCGGCATGCGCGCCGAGCCTGGCGGTTCGCTGTCTCCAGATTTCAAGGTCGGGCTCCACGGCCGGGCGAACATTCGGATCAAGAGAAATCAGCCGCTTCCCGGCTTCCCGGATAGCGAGTTCAGCGAAGGCATCGGCGGTCGGTGGAGCGACAATGGAATAGGAACCGAAATGCAGCCCGGCCGCATCGCCGAGATCCTTGGGAAGATCGCCGGAACCGAGGGAACGGTCGGCTGCGCCGTGTCCATGGAACGCGTACCGCGCCGCGCCCTGGGCATCCACGGTTACCAAGGCAATCGTCGTGGGAGCTTCCTTGTGGACGAGATGATGTGTTGCAACGCCGTCGGCAGCGAGAATCGCCTCCAGGCGTTCACCCAGAAAATCGTTCGATATTCCTGAAAACAATGAGACCGTTGATCCCAAACGCGCCAGGGCGCGCGCGACATTGAAGGGAGAACCACCCGCCCTCGCGTCGAACGCAAGGTCCGGCAGGTCATTGGCGGGAGCGCCGCCAAGAAAGAAATCCCAGAGCGCCTCTCCGCAAACAACAAGAACCGGCTGATCGGTTCGCGCCATGGGATCCGCTGCTCAGTCTCCGCCGGCAGGGGCTTCGCACATCCGCTCGGCAGGAGCCTTTCCCGAGGCAATCAGGTAAGCCCCGTGGTTGGCGTCCGATTTCGGTTCCAGAACTGCGATCCCGTGATCGTGTGCGAGAAGCGGACGCAGGGATCCGGCAAGGCCGCCGGCTGTGTAGACCGGGCATTCGGGAGGATCGCCTGCAATCACGCGGATCAAACGGTAGATCGCGGCAGCGGCCTCCATGGTGAAATAGCGGGCACGCGAATCGCCTTCTTCCGCCGCAGTCCAGACGAGGGGCGCCAGACTTGCGTAGTTTTCCGGTCGCGCCTTCGCGAGCCAGAGATAGACTTCCGCGCGCGTGCGGCCCAGCGCGCCTTCGATGCGCTCGGCGAGGGAAGATTTTCCGAATTCAGGCAGGATCCCGTCGCGCCATTGCAGCCATTCGCGTAACGCCAGGAGGCCGATCCAGGCACCGCCGCCCTGGTCTCCCGCTACTGCGCCCCAGCCGCCACGAACGGAGGAGAATCCGTCTGCGTGCAGCCGATGCGCGACGGTGCCGGTGCCCACGATCACCAGGGCTGCGGGAGAACCGCCAGAGGCGCCCACCAGCGCCGCGTATCCGTCGGATACGATTTCGGGCGAGTCAAAGCCTCGGAGCCCCGTAAGAATCTCCGCCTTCGTCTCGGGATGTTCAGCTCCTGCGAGCGCTGCGCACAATCGCACTCCCCGGCGATTCTCCGGATTCCGGCCCGTTGCGCTGGCCACGTCGCGCCACATTCCATCGACTGCGGCAATGGTTTTTGGAATGCCCCACCAGGCGTTCGCCGCCTGTCCCTTCACGCGCGCCAGCGACACGCCGGAACGGGTGAATAGTTCACCCCGGGATTCGGTCGCGCCGCCGTCCACCGCAAGAATCACAGGTTCCGTCATGTCTTCTGCATAAAGCTTTTCGCGCGGTTTTCCGTCTCGTCCATTATGACCAAGCGCCGCCACGGATGAAGCCGCTCGCCCCGCAAGCAAGCCCGAGCTTGGCAGGATAAGGCTTGAAATGTCCCGGAAGAAATTTCCGGGTCCGGCACAGGGAATTGCTTGCGACCGGTCTGCCGCTCATTTGCGGGCGTAAAGACGATTCAGCGGCAATGCTACCCGGGTTTTACCGAACGACTTGCTGAATCCGGTTCGACTCATCGGCGTACGGCAGCGAGGCAGGTCGTTCGCCATGCCGGAATGCGCTCAAGGTTGAATTGCCGTGGTCTGGGTGCAGCGGTCGGATCCGGTTGCGCGTGTGTCCAAAGAGAAACCGGGGCGCCCATGGGGGCGCCCCGGCAGAATTCGATCCGTCCCTTTCGGGCGGTCGAATTGGTTACATCATGCCACCCATGTCGGGCATGCCGCCTCCCGGAGGCGCTGCCGACTCCGGCTTCGGCTTCTCGGCGACCATTGCTTCCGTGGTAATCAGCAGTCCGGCAACCGACGCGGCATCTTCAAGTGCGGTGCGCACGACCTTCGTGGGGTCGATGATCCCCTTCTTGACGAGATCGCCATACTCCTCCAGTTGCGCATCAAACCCGTAGTTGTAGCTTTTGTGTTCGAGCAATTTGCCCGCGACCACCGCTCCGTCCACGCCGGCATTCTCGGCAATCTGACGAGTCGGAGTCTGCAGGGCGCGGATCACAATCTTGATTCCCGCATTCTGGTCCGGGTTCTCCCCTTCCAGTCCTTCGAGCGCCTTCGCGGCATGCAGCAAGGAAACGCCGCCGCCGGCGACCACGCCTTCCTGGACCGCTGCACGGGTGGAATTGAGCGCGTCGTCCACGCGGTCCTTGCGCTCCTTCACCTCGATCTCGGTTGCGCCACCCACCTTGATGACGGCAACGCCGCCGGCGAGCTTCGCGAGCCTTTCCTGGAGCTTCTCCTTGTCATACTCGGAGGTGGTCTCCTCGATCTGCTGGCGGATCTGGGCGACACGGCCGTCAATGTCGGAGCGTACTCCGCCGCCATCTACGATTGTGGTGTCATCCTTGGTAATGAGAACCTTCTTGGCGCGGCCGAGCATGTCGAGACCGACATTCTCGAGCTTCATGCCGAGATCGTCGGAAATCACCTGGCCACTGGTCAGGATCGCGACGTCCTGCAGCATGGCCTTGCGCCGGTCGCCAAAACCGGGGGCTTTGACCGCCGCGATCTTCAGTCCGCCGCGGAGCTTGTTCACCACGAGAGTGGCAAGGGCTTCGCCCTCGACGTCTTCGGCGACGATCAAGAGGGGCCGGCCCGACTGGATGATGGATTCGAGAAGCGGAACCATCGGCTGCAGCGAGGAGAGCTTCTTCTCGTGCAGCAGGATGTAGACATCCTCGAGCTCGCAATTCATCTTTTCGGCGTTGGTGATGAAGTACGGCGACAGGTAGCCGCGGTCGAACTGCATACCTTCGACGATATCGACCTCGGTCTCGAGGCCCTTGTTCTCTTCGACGGTAATCACGCCCTCATTGCCGACCTTCTGCATGGCGTCGGCGATCTTCTGGCCGATTTCCTTTTCGCCGTTGGCGGAAATCGAGCCGACCTGGGAAACTTCCTCTGAACTTTTGACGGGACGCGACGTCGATTCGATGGTTTCGATGGTCTTCAGGACCGCAAGGTCCACGCCGCGCTTGAGATCCATCGGGTTCATGCCCGCGGCGACCGCTTTCAGTCCCTCGTTGACGATGGACTGGGCGAGTACCGTGGCGGTAGTGGTTCCGTCTCCGGCAACATCGTTGGTTTTCGATGCGACCTCGCGGACCATTTGCGCACCCATGTTCTCGAACTTGTTCTCGAGTTCGATTTCCTTGGCGACGGCGACGCCGTCCTTGGTGATGCGCGGTGCGCCGAACGACTTGTCCAGGACGACGTTTCGGCCCTTGGGACCGAGTGTGTAGCGGACGGCGTCGGCGAGAATGTTGACGCCGCGGAGCATGCGATCCCGGGCGTCTGTGGAGAATTTTACCTCTTTTGCAGGCATTTTGGTTCCTCTCGTGTGACGGGTATTGGTTCGTGGCCGGAGCCGCCGGGCACCGGCGAGTCAAATCAGTTGATGATGCCGAGGATGTCTGACTCCTTCATGATCAGGAGTTCCTCGCCATCGAGCTTGACTTCGGTTCCGGACCACTTCCCGAACAGGATGCGGTCCTTGTCGTTGACGGACATCGGGATCAATTCTCCCGAATCCTTGCGGGCTCCCTCTCCCACCGCGACAACTTCGCCTTCTTGCGGCTTTTCCTTCGCGGTATCCGGAATAATGAGCCCGCCAGCGGTCTTCTCGTCCTCTTCGATCCGTCGAACGAGAACCCGATCGTGCAGCGGACGGAATTTCGTCGTCATCTGGGCCTCTCCTTTGTTGCTTCTGACTGACTAGCAAACCACGCCGGCTGCAAGGCCGCAGGACCCGATTAGCACTCACCGGCACCGATTGCTAACAACTCGCAGAATGATGTAGGTGCTATCGGTCGAAGCGTCAAGGGGTAAGCGCGACCGAAAAGGCGCGAACCGCCGTTTTGAAGTCGTTCAATTCAAAGGGGATTATATCGGATAGTGCCCGTATAGGGGTTGATGATTCAGGCACCATTTATTAAAATCGGTCCAAGTCAACGGATTAGGAAGTGGAGATGGCCCACAAGGCACCTGGCAAGCACTACCGCCAAGGTATGACCCTTATCGAGGCGATGCGGATGTTCGCGGACAATGCGGCGGCCGAAGCGTGGTTCGTTAAGGTCCGCTGGCCGACCGGCCCGGCTTGCCCGTTTTGTGGCTCCGTCAACGTTCTCAGTGGTGCAAAGCACAAGACCATGCCCTATCGGTGCCGTGAGAAGGAATGCCGCAAACGATTCAGTGTCCGGACCGGAACCGTCATGGAAGCGTCGAACATCCCCTATCAGAAATGGGCGCTCGCGGTCTATCTCTTCATGACGAGCCTGAAGTCGGTTTCGTCCATGAAGTTGCATCGGGATCTCGGGGTGACACAGAAGACCGCTTGGCACCTGGCACACCGGCTGCGCAAGGCGTTTGAGAGTGAAAGCGGGTTGTTCGCTGGCCCGGTCGAGGTGGATGAAACCTACATGGGCGGCAAGCGCAAGAACATGCCGAAGTCGAAGCGCGAAGAGCTCACCGGCCGCGGGGCCGTGGGCAAGACCGCCGTCGTTGGTGCGAAAGACCGGACCACAAACCAAGTACGAGCCCGAGCAGTCGAGTCCACTAACAAGGCCACCATCCACGGCTTCGTCGCCGATCACACGGCCCTGGACGCCACGGTCTACACTGACGATGCGTTGGTCTACGAAACCCTTCCGAATCCACACAAGGCCGTCAACCACAGCGCTCAGGAGTATGTTCGTGGCGACGTGCATACCAACGGCATGGAGAGCTTCTGGTCGATGCTCAAGCGCGCTTATCAGGGGACCTTCCACAAGATGAGCGAAAAGCATCTCGACCGGTACGTGAGGGAGTTTGCGGGCAAGCACAGTGTGCGAGACATGGACACCCTCGACATCATGGGCGCGATCGTCCTCGGAATGGACGGCAAGCGCCTGAAGTACACACAACTCATCGCCGACAACGGCCTTGATTCAGGAGCGCGGGCATGAATCGGCGCCCAACAAAGAGCGGCATCATCTCGGCCTTTGCTGGCTGCATGGGAGGCTGATGTGACTGAACGACGCAAGAGGCCGCCGCGCCGTGTGGAGGTTGTGAAGTCGTCCTACCAGCCGTCCAAGGCAGATATGAAGAAGGAAATCGACGTGAGCCACCTGGAGGGGAAGACGGCGGACGATCTGGCTCGGATGCTCACGGCCCCGGTGGCGATGGTGCGTACGCCACGCCCGCCCCGGAGCCGGTGACGGGTGCTGTGGGCACTATCCGATATAATCCCCAATTCAAACTCACGAGCAAGACACCCGCGTTCCCTTGTCAGGGTCCTGCAACGAGAGAGCGCCGAGCGTTATTTCGAGGTTATGTCAACTGCATCCATGCCGGGGGGTCTATGTTGGAAGTTTCGGTTTCTCGCCTAATTCTGCGACCCAGCTCGAGAAACTTGTGTCGCGCGTCTAGAAGTTCCACCGGTGTGAGCACCAAGAGCGTTGTTCTTAGGTGGTTGACGATCCAGTGCACGCTCGTGGCGCTCGCAAGTCAAATTCTGGAATCAGGCATAACGATGGAAGCACCGTTCACCGGCTTGCCGCGACGACGCTGTTCCGAATTCTAGCGCCGTTGTCCTTGAGTTTCCAGCAATTGGTTCCTTGCTAACCCGACTTCGCGAGCGCCAGGCTAACTTGTGCAATGTAGGGGGCTTACAAAGAAAGGTTGACGCTTCCGGGGCGGCGTTCCCAGGTTAGAACGGAGAAAACACATCCAGGATATCGAGTACGCCATGACTACTGGCCCTACCGTAGATAATACGATTTTTGTGATCTACTATACGACATAACCTGTCATGTTTCCGTTCGAGAGCGTCCAGGCGTTTTTTCTGCTCCTCGACCAAGGCTGTAAGGCCCTGCAATTGTTCATTTGGCGTGACCATCGTTCTTGCTCCTCATTTGGCCGGCCTCCCTCGCGGTGTAAACCTTTCTTTGTAAGCCCCCAATGTAGCTGGTGAAAGTCCAGTAGAAAGGGTGCAGCGAGACTAGCTGCTGTACTAGTGGGTGAAAGTCCCACCGGCGCAATTCTCAGTTTGGCGCCGTAGTCATATCCGGCAGGCGCACGGGGTGACCCGGTGACCTGGAAGCCCGGAAGTAAAAGTCCTGGGAGACGGAGTGGAGATGGTTCCGCTTGAGTCTGATCAGCCCGGGGGGCGAGCAAAGAGTAGGGCCGTAACGAGAGTGAACGGATCAAGCGTCGAAAAGGACTTCCTGCATGAAGTTGATTTGCGGGGTAATTGGAGTTGCCAAGGGTCTCCTTTCTACCTGATGGCCAGTGTCGGTGCGGAAGAACTGAGGAGCACGCACCGGGGCTCCCGGCGTACTGAAGGCGGCAATACTCGAAAGTACAGCAGCGAAAGTCCGGAAGGTCTGGGGAACAGACAGGATGATCCTTGAATGTCAAAGACCGCGTCAATAACCGGCTGTGCCGGGAAATGAAACGGAGATCTTCAGACTGGCGGATGAGGCCGATAAGCGTTGATGGCCGGGACAACACAACCCGGCTGGAGTGAGGGCCTCAGGGCACAGGCGGCTGTACGGCATCCAAGGCCCGCACACAGTGGCGGACTAGCCTAACGGTGGTCGATGCAGCCTGAGGACGGAGTGAACGCGGGTTCTGCTCGGGGGAATGGCTGGGTCGGCCTTAACCTCGGCGGTCACGCGGAAGGCTCCGCTCCAAACTGCCAGGTGCCTGTTGCTTGAAGCCGTACCGGGGAAAACCCGAAGTCCGGTTTTTAGGGAGGGCGGCTGGAAACGTGGCCTATGGTGGAACTGCGCACCCACCTGCAACCGAAAGGGCAGGACCGGATAAGCCTCCACCTAAGGGTGCGCGCGCCAGTGCCCTACCCGACGTGCAGCGAGACTAGCTGCTGTACTAGTGGGTGAAAGTCCCACCGGCGCAATTCTCAGTTTGGCGCCGTAGTCATATCCGGCAGGCGCACGGGGTGACCCGGTGACCTGGAAGCCCGGAAGTAAAAGTCCTGGGAGACGGAGTGGAGATGGTTCCGCTTGAGTCTGATCAGCCCGGGGGGCGAGCAAAGAGTAGGGCCGTAACGAGAGTGAACGGATCAAGCGTCGAAAAGGACTTCCTGCATGAAGTTGATTTGCGGGGTAATTGGAGTTGCCAAGGGTCTCCTTTCTACCTGATGGCCAGTGTCGGTGCGGAAGAACTGAGGAGCACGCACCGGGGCTCCCGGCGTACTGAAGGCGGCAATACTCGAAAGTACAGCAGCGAAAGTCCGGAAGGTCTGGGGATCAGACAGGATGATCCTTGAATGTCAAAGACCGCGTCAATAACCGGCTGTGCCGGGAAATGAAACGGAGATCTTCAGACTGGCGGATGAGGCCGATAAGCGTTGATGGCCGGGACAACACAACCCGGCTGGAGTGAGGGCCTCAGGGCACAGGCGGCTGTACGGCATCCAAGGCCCGCACACAGTGGCGGACTAGCCTAACGGTGGTCGATGCAGCCTGAGGACGGAGTGAACGCGGGTTCTGCTCGGGGGAATGGCTGGGTCGGCCTTAACCTCGGCGGTCACGCGGAAGGCTCCGCTCCAAACTGCCAGGTGCCTGTTGCTTGAAGCCGTACCGGGGAAAACCCGAAGTCCGGTTTTTAGGGAGGGCGGCTGGAAACGTGGCCTATGGTGGAACTGCGCACCCACCTGCAACCGAAAGGGCAGGACCGGATAAGCCTCCACCTAAGGGTGCGCGCGCCAGTGCCCTACCCGACGTGCAGCGAGACTAGCTGCTGTACTAGTGGGTGAAAGTCCCACCGGCGCAATTCTCAGTTTGGCGCCGTAGTCATATCCGGCAGGCGCACGGGGTGACCCGGTGACCTGGAAGCCCGGAAGTAAAAGTCCTGGGAGACGGAGTGGAGATGGTTCCGCTTGAGTCTGATCAGCCCGGGGGGCGAGCAAAGAGTAGGGCCGTAACGAGAGTGAACGGATCAAGCGTCGAAAAGGACTTCCTGCATGAAGCTGATTTGCGGGGTAATTGGAGTTGCCAAGGGTCTCCTTTCCACCTGATGGCCAGTGTCGGTGCGGAAGAACTGAGGAGCACGCACCGGGGCTTCCGGCGTATTGAAGGCGGCAATACTCGAAAGTACAGCAGCGAAAGTCCGGAAGGTCTGGGGATCGGACAGGATGATCCTTGAATGTCAAAGACCGCGTCTATAACCGGCTGTGCCGGGAAATGAAACGGAGATCTCCAGACTGGCGGATGAGGCCGATAAGCGTTGATGGCGGGGACAACACAACCCGGCTGGAGCGAGGGCCTCAGGGCACAGGTGGCGATGCTGCAGCCGATGGCTCCGCACACGGTGGCGGAAACCCCCATCAGTTTGGCGGCGGCATCATCGAAGGACGGAGCAAACGCAGTATCCGATCGAGGGTAGGGCCGGGTCAGTCTTCACCTCGACGCACCTGCGGAAGGCTCCGTACCGAACTGTGGGGTGCCTGATGCTTGAAGCCGTACTGGGGAAAACCCGACGTACGGGCGCAGCGAGACTAGCTGCTGTGGTTGCAGGTGAGAGTCCTGCCGACGCAATTCTCAGTTTGGCGTCGTCGTTATATCCGGCAGGCATGCGGGGTGACCTGGTGACCTGGAAGCCCGGAAGTAAAAGCCCTGGGAGGCTTGCAGGGAGGTAAAGCCCTGCCGGTCAGCGCAGGGGGCGAGCAAACAGGAGGGCCGTAGCGAAAGCGAACGGATGAAGCGCCGAAAACGGGTTCCCGCATGGAGCTGATTTGCGGGGTGTTGGTGATGCCAAGGGTGTCCGTATGATCTGATGGCCAGAGCCGATGCGGAAGGAACTGAGAAGAGCACGCATCGGGTCACCCGGCGTATTGAAGGCGGCAATCCTGGCAAGTACAGCAGCGAAAGTCCGGAAGGTGTGGAGGTTGGACAGGATGACGCTATGAATGTCAAAGACCGTCTCTATAACCGGTTGTTCCGGGAAATCAGACGGAGATCTCCACACTGGCGGATGAGGTCGCCAGGCGATGAAGGGTGGGACAACACAACCCACCCGGAGCGAGGACCTCTGGGCACAGGCGGCTGTACTGCATCCAAGGCCCGCACTGTCGACCGGCAATATCGAATGCCACCATGCCCCATTCACTCTCAATTTCGTGTTGTCGGGCATGATCTTGGTGGCACAACCCATCGGACTTGCCCTTTGAGCGATTTCGAGCCACGCTCAACTTGGCTGAAGGGTGCCACATGGGAAATCCCGGTTAGACTGCACGGGCGCTTTCATTCGAAGCTCTTGCCCACGAGCCGGGATCCCCGGGTCGCGTATTCGTTCTCGATGAGAATGCGCTGGCAGATCTGCTGCTGGAGATCAAGGAGGTAAGCCGCGGCTCGGCAGGATATGGAAGATGGGCCAGCGCGATCTCAAACGCCTCTTGATCACGGGCGCCATGGCTGTCTCAGCTGGGCCGTCGGCCGTCCGGCGCGGCGCGACGACGGATCCCTGGTTGGACAGGGAGGCCCGTGGTTGCGCGATCCAGAGATCGTGGACAAGGCGACCCATCCGCCGCCACGCTGCAAGGAGGGCACTTTGGTCGAGGCGATGCAACATCGGTGGTGCTCGTCGACCCCCGGTGGCATTCTCGCGCGATGAGCGAGCCCACTCCGGTGCAAGACGCGGTGCAGGCGCAAGAGATCGCAGCCACTACCATCGCGGAATATGACCGTATGGCAGCGGCGTACCGTCGCGGCACGGCCGACCATGACGTCAGCCAGAACATCGCGGCCCTGCTCGAAGCGATCGAAGGCACGGCGCCCCACGTCATTCTCGATCTGGGCTGCGGGCCCGGCCGGGATCTCCGCGGGTTCACCGCGCTCGGCCACGAGGCGGTCGGCCTCGACGGATCGGCCGAGCTCGCCGCCATGGCGCGCGCCAAGACGGATTGTGAGGTGCTGCACCAAGACTTTCTCGCGCTTGACCTGCCATCCGCCCGCTTCGACGGAATCTTCGCAAATGCCTCGCTGTTCCACGTGCCGAGCAGCCAGCTGGCCCGGGTCCTTGGCGACCTCGCCGCGACCCTCAAGCCCAGCGGTGTCCTGTTCTGCTCGAACCCACGGGGCGACAACGAGGAAGGCTGGGCCGGTGGGCGCTACGGCTGCTTCCATGATCTCGAAACGTGGCGCGCCTACGTCACCGTCGCGGGCTTTCTGGAACTACACCACTATTATCGCCCGCCGGGCCGGCCGCGGGCGCAGCAGCCGTGGCTCGCCACGGTCTGGCGCAAGACCTCGGTGAATCAGGCCCGGTAGCGGCCCGTCACGCCGATGACAACCGACGCGAGTCCCACAACTAGATTGACCGTGATGATCCAACGAATCTGGCTGATCGCCTTGGTCGCGACCGGCCTTGCCCTTGAATGCATACGTACAAGCCGCGCAGATGCGGCAGGTAACTTAACCGAGAGCATTCTGGCACCATGGGCAACAATCGGAAAGCGTTAACGATAAGCCGTTAGGCTGTACGACTAGCCGAAGCAGTGGATGATATGAAATGTGCAGCAACTACCTGAAGCCGACCCGGATGCAGTTGAAGAATCATCCCGAGCTTAACGAAAAGTGGGTTCAAAACATTATTGCGGACGATCCCTCTGTCCTCGGGCTTGGCGATCTGGTGCTCAGAGATGTGGAGAGGGTACAGCCCCGTGCAGGCCGTCTTGATCTTTTGCTTCAAGACTCCGAGACCCAACGCAGGTACGAGGTAGAGCTTCAACTTGGGTCAACGGATGAAGCTCACATTATCCGTACGATCGAGTATTGGGATATCGAGAAAAAGCGTTATCCGCAATATGATCATTGTGCTGTTCTCGTAGCAGAAGACATAACGAGTCGGTTCCTGAACGTTATTTCTCTTTTTAACGGCACGATGCCTCTGATCGCAATTCAGATGCAGGCACTCAAGGTAGGCAACAACCTGACGCTTGTCTTCACGCAGGTCTTGGACGAGCTTTCGCGGGGACTCGTCGACGAGGATGAAGATGCTGACGCCGAACCAACAGACCGCGCCTACTGGGAGAAACGCGCCACAAAGGCGACCGTGGGTCTGGCCGACCAGATGCTGGAAATCCTCCGGGGATTCGATCCAACTTTGAATCTAAAATTCAACAAGTTTTACATAGGCCTAGAGAAGAATGGTCAGGCGTATAATTTTGTGACTTTCAGGCCCAAGAAGAACCAGCTCAATTTCGAGATTAAGTTGCCTCAGACCGATGATCTGGACATCAAAATCGACGATGCCGGCCTCGACACTCTCGAATACAATAAAAGATGGGGGCTCTACCGTCTTCGGCTGACAAAGGACGACATAGAATCAAAGTCAGATTTTCTCAAGGATTTGTCGCAGCTTGCCTATGAGCGTCGAACAAGTCTGTGATTGGCCGATCCCTGGCACCACACATGCTGCCGTCGGGTGTGCCGTCACGCCAAAGTGGACGATCTGCCTGCGTTCGTGGTGCAAAACGATGAAGACCATGAGAAGCCGGAACGTGGCAGTCGGCTTTGTCAGTTTAACCGGATTCACTTCGAAATCTCGGTAAATTTTGGGTGGCTTCTCTACGCAATTTCAATGGCTTAGCCTCATGGAGAAATGCCGAAAACAGTCTACAATCAGTTAACTTGACCATGCCTGCGCGAGGTTTTCGGGGCAATTTTGCCAGCGAACAGCGGACGATAGTACCAAGCGACGATGCCGGCGGTCAGGTCGAGGAGGCGTTCGCGCCGGAGAAACTCCGGCGGGGGCTTATCGGCGTCAATGCCGCCGCGATGCAGGTCGGGGTCCGTCGGTGAGGGGAAGACATGAACAAGTCGGAAATGGCCGATCGTCTGGCCGCCAAGTCCGACATGAACAAGGTCGCTTCAAGGGACGCGTTGGACCGCGTGTTCGCGACGATCGGCGATGCTCTGACAAATGGCTAGGAGGTGAGCCGAAACGCACGGCGTGCCGGCGCGGATCGAGCCAGATGCGCTGCAGGCCGAGGATGGCGCTGTCGGCGCCCAAACCGGGGTGTTCGCCCGCTCCGGCCAGTGAAGGCGGCCCTCGGGGCCACCCTTCAGTCTGACTTTGTGGGTAATTGAAAGCTTGGCCGAACGGATACTCCTACCCCCTGCCCGGCCCGCCGATGCGTCGATGCGCCGATGCGCCGATGTCGCGAATTCCGGAAAATGATAGCCCAGGGTGGACATGTCACCCCCTCTATTGAGTCCAATTCGCTGACCGCTTGTACACGGATTGGAATTCTGCGATTTTTGGAAGCTTCGGAAGGGAGTAAACAATATAATAATTACAGCAAGATATAGTCACTCAAGCAGCCAAGCTATAAGGTAGAGAAGCACAAGTGTGGCGTAGGTCGTGAAATCGTGCTGCGCGGTTGCTTTGGCCCCGACGCGCGGCGGCAGTCGGAGTACTCGCGCTTCACGGGATAGGTGCCTTTGGA
This sequence comes from Rhodobacterales bacterium, assembly GCA_965219495.1. Classification (GTDB taxonomy): domain Bacteria; phylum Pseudomonadota; class Alphaproteobacteria; order Rhodobacterales; family CAZPXZ01; genus CAZPXZ01. The sequence continues at coordinate 1,926,328 of OZ244777.1, read as the reverse complement.
CATGTGAACTCGGTCCGATGACCGTGTTCGCGTCCGGAGAATCGGGATGGAGGAACGTGACGTATTCAGGACGGATTCGACAGGGATGCCTGGAGGCGATCCGAAAACGCGCCTGTTTGAGAAGTACAATCGTTGCCTAAACGCTTTCGGATTCTGTGGCGAGACAAAAATGCTTGTTGTAACAATGGGTTAATTGTGCCAACAACGTGCGTGTCCAGAAGGTACACCAGCCTACTCGAAGGCCATTGTCGGGCGACAATCGTGCCGTGCACGTAGCGGCGTGAGGGTGTCGGTCCGGGCTTCCGGCGCGAGCAGCAGTTCCTTCAGATCGGGTTGCGCCAATCTGCGCAATCTTCGCCATTGCTTGATCGGCAGAAGCACCGCCGCCTCCACGCCACGCTTGGTCACAATTTGCGGTCCTTCCTTGGAACTCGCTTCGAGAAACTCGCTGAACCGGGCTTTCGCTTCCTGAACCTGCCATGTCTTGCTCATGTTGCCCCCCGGCGCCGATGTCTCTGACTACTTATATGACTATTGGAAGCCGGCCGTAAGGTAACGACGCGTTTAGGGAGAGTGCATCGCCTGAAGACGCTCAAATTCCCCGCCCAGCAGGCGGAAGCCGGAAAATTTTTTCGCACCCGGTCGGGTTCGGTCGTAAGCCCGCGTGACTCTGTCGCAATTCCGCTGGAAACGCGCTTCTCGACCATGTTGCGGGAGCTATATGTTCATCGTACGTTCTTGTTGATGGTCCGAGATGCGGTCCTCTCTGAGGCGCTTGGCGTATCCTCATCGCCCAGCCCGATGCACCGTCCGGCGAATGGTTCGCCGACCAGTTCTATGGCTCGGCGAATACCGCCGTGCCCGGCGGAGCCGATTACAGCGGACGGGACGAAGGAACTGGGCCGAGCCGAAATTGCTAGCTATTTGCTCGATCTTGATGGAGATTGGCGCGAGATCATTGAACATTGATGAAGAGCTAGCGAGGTAACCTACCACGAAACGAGCGAAGCCGTTTTCAACGCACGGTGAGGTCAGCCTGAATGTGTTTTGCTGGACGGTGGATTGGGTACAGCGAAACGCCACGCCGGCTCTTGAACAGGCGCGGAGAGTGCATTCGATCAGAGATGATCCGCAGCGGCTCTCGCTTCAGCTGACATTCGCGGACAAAGGTGTGCTCCAAGTTGTTGCGTGGCGTTGGGTGGGTCTACCCGGAATTCCACAGGACATGTTGCCAGAATTACATGCTGAAGCAGACCAATTGCGTAGGATAGCGGTTGCCCAGGCAAAGACCGGAAAGTGAAGTATTGGAAGAAATGAACAATGCCCCTGTGGCAGCGGTAAGAAGTACAAGAAATGCTGCCTCAGACGACAAGTGGGCAGCCATACCTCCAAAATTCGGTATCGGGTTCGGTGGCGATTTCGGCGGCGCCACTGGACTATCCCCCTTTTCTCATACGCGGCCCAACCGGTCGTGATTCTGCGTTGCTGCGGGGCTTCCATCGGTGTGTTCGTACATGCGGACGGGACTTTTGTGTTCGGAGGCTACCATTGAAACTGGAAACCGGTCTGGACCATCCATTCGGGAACGTGAGGAGGCCCTGTTGCCATTCGGAGCCAGAGCGCCGGGGCGTTCGCATCGGGGATGCGTACGCGGAACGGAATGCGGCGGGGGATACGGCGTTGCGGCGCCTGCAAGGCACGCGAACGTGAAATTATCGGGGCATCCTTCCGCCATGGCCACGTGGATGCTGTGTCGAGAGATGCGCACCCGGGCACCGATCTTCAGCAAGCGCAATCAAATCGTGTCGATACTGGCCCCGGCAAGGGGCGTGTCGGAAAAGGCCCGGCGCACGCGTTCGAACAACGCGTGCGCGAAGGTCGAGAAGTACGGGCGGAGGGTATTGGCATTGAACAGGTTGCACGAGCGGCGTCTGGCGAACAGGTCTAGATTGTGCTCTTTGACGCGGTTTTCATCTCAGGCTGTGTGTCGATAAAATGTTTGGGAAGCACCAAGAGGCATGGTCAATTTCGAAGAAATATTCGCCAGACAGCGAACCCGCACCGGGTGTGATCGGGGCGTTCCACCAATTCGTTGATCCGGAAATATCTGGCGCCAAATGCCGGGCTATGTCGGTTGCTTGGATGCTGGCGCCGCAAAGAGAAGTGTGTGAAGGAAAATTTGGATTTGCGCCGCAATCCAACAATTCGGATTGTCAGGTTTCTGCGCGCTCCGCCCAACCGGCAAAAATCCTCTCCAGCACCACAACGATGTAGTAGAGGAAGATTCCGAGAAAGGCGAGCGCGATCAGCACGGCGAACATCAGTGGATAGTCCGCGCTGATCTTGCCGCTGTCGAACAGATGCCCCAGCCCCCGTCCATGCGGCTCCACGATTTCCATCAGGTTTGTACCGATGAAAGCCAGTGTTACGGACACTTTAAGGGCGCCAAAGAACTCGGGAAGGGTTTTCGGAAGGGCGATCTTGTAGAAGACGGTGAATCGGCTCGCTCCGAGGGACCGCAAGATGTCGCGATATTCCGGTTCCAGGGTCGAGAGACCGATCGAGATTGAGACCGCGATCGGAAAGAACGAAATCATGAACGCGATAAGGATCGTGTTCATGTTGTGCGCGCCCACGAACATGAGCGCGATCACTGGCACCACGGTCGCCTTCGGGATGGCGTTGAAGCCCACCAGCAGCGGATAAAGGGCGTCCCGCATGACTTTCGAATTGCCCATGATCATTCCGAGCAACGTTCCCACGACGACTGACAACGCGAGGCCGGCGACCGTCCGCCAAAGCGTGTCCCAGGCGTATTCAAGAAACAGCCAGCGAAACTTCCAGAAAGCAGGGCCAAGATCGGAAGGCGACGCCATTTTGTAATTCGGCCAGTCATTCACCCATACGAGCCATTCCCAGAAGACGAGAAATACCGCCATTGCCGCAATTGGAATGGCGCTTTCACGAAGAACTTTCACGACTCGGTCTCCGGTTCTGCTCTTGAATCGATATGGCCCTGCGCAATCTCGATCTGATGGCGAAGTTCCGCGAGCATCCCGGTGGACTCCGGCGTATAGAGATCATTGAGACTCCGATTTGGACCCAGGGAAACATCCATCGTGTACTGCGCGGTTGCAGGGCGGTCGGACAGCACAATGATCTGGTCGGCAAGAAATAGCGCCTCGCGTAGATCATGCGTAATGAAGAGGCATGTGAAGGCCTCCTCTTCCCGTAACGCGTGCATGGTCTGCCAAAGGTCTTCCCGGGTAAACGCGTCGAGCGCGCCAAACGGTTCATCGAGAATCAGGATTTCCGGCCGGTGAGCGAGCGCACGGCAAAGTGAGGCGCGCTGGCGCATGCCTCCGGAAAGTTCCGAGGGCCGTTTACCTTCAAAGCCTTCGAGGCCGACGAGCGAGAGAAGTGATAGCGCGCGGTCCTCACGCTCCCGGTTTGTCAGCTTGTTCGGGACGATCTCCAAGGGGAGAATCGTATTCTTGAGAATCGATCGCCATTCCAGCAGCACGGGGTTCTGAAAGGCCATGCCCACAGAGGATCGCGGTGATTTTACCTGTTCGCCATTCAGGAACACTTTCCCGCTGTCCGGAATCATCAGTCCTGCAACCAACCGGGCCAGAGTCGATTTGCCGCAACCGGACGGTCCCACGACTGCCGTGAACGTCTCCTTGGCGCAGGAAATGCTCAACCTTTTCAGAACCGGAAGGGGAGGTCCCTCGGCCATCCGGTAGGCGTGGGTAACTTCCGAGATCTCGATATGCGGGGAAAAATTCATGCGCCGCACTTGCGTATTTCACGAGTGCTGCGCAGGAGAGATCAGCACCGGTTTCGGGGAGGGTCGACTTGCGCCGTGGCTCGGCGCTGCCGGCGGCCGGCGCCGCCGGCAGCATGCATTCACTTCAACATCAAGCTGCCATCAGTCGGCAGATACGCATCCGTGAAGTAAAGACTGGCGTCCGGCTCATTCTTAAACTCATAGTTTTCGGCAAGCTGCGCGAGTGAATTCGCGAACTGCGTCGGGTCGATGCCGCCGATGCCGTTCGCGCGCGTGTAGTCGGTAACAACGTTTGCGTCGATGGAGAGTTGCAGCCGGCGTGTCTCAAGCGCAACGTCCGAGGCCGGATTTCGCTTGGCCACCATGGCCGCGCCTGCGGCAGGATCGGCAATCACGTCATTCCACCCCTTCGCGACGGCGCGGATGAAGCCGGTGACCGCCTCGGGATTCGCAGCAGCAAAGTCGGTATTGACGATGATGGTATTGCCATAGAGATCAAGGCCATGGTCCGCCATCAGAATGACCGAAATGTCTTCCTCGGGGATTCCGAGTCGCACGAGGTTCAGGAAGCTCGAAAACGAGAAACCGGTGATGGCGTCCACCTTACGTTCCGCGAGCATGGGTTCCCGGGTGGGAAAGCCGACGGGCTCAACGGTGATCTTCGAGACGTCAAGGTCGTTGGCGGAAGCGAAAGCAGGAAATTGCGCCCACGCGCCGTCCGGTGGCGGCGCTCCCAGAATGCGGCCCTCCAGATCCTTTGGCGAACTTACGCCTTGCGAAACGCGCCCGACAACCGCGAAGGGCGGCTTGTCGTAAATCATCATGACGGCGATGACCGGCGCTCCGGGGTTCTGGTCCAGGAATTTGATCAGGCTGTTGATGTCGGCAAAACCGACTGGGTACGCACCGGTCGCGACCTTTGGGATTGCATCAAGCGACCCCTGTCCTGCGGAGATTTCCACCTCCAGACCCTCCGCTGCAAAATGGCCGTTGTCGATGGCGGCAAAATAGGCGGCGCTCGGTCCCTCGAATTTCCAGTCGAGCGCGAACGTGACCTCCATCTGCGCGAGTGCGTGCGAGCCCCAGGCAATCGCCAGGACTAGGGCTATCGCCAGTGTTCTGAACATACTGTACCTCCTTTCGTTGGATTTGTTGCAACTGCAACTCATCTGAATTGCAGTCTTTCTACCGCGTCGAACGGGTGTCTGCTAGTTCTACCCTCCAGTCACTGACTCTGGCATTGGGTAATTTGCAACTCCGCAACCCATACAGGCGTGTTCCCATTACGGAAAGATCGTCACAAAGGGTTGACCCCGCCTGTCCCGGGAAGACTCGCCGCGACGGGTCAAAACTGGCAACGTTCACAAGCGGGTGCCCCAGGTAATCGATTTGCGCCGGCAGAAGCGGGCAGGTGGTTCGGGTACGCGGGTTGCGACAGGAACCTCAAACAGCCGTTCTGGGTGATGGGAGAAGTCGCCGAGCGGAATTGGATGTATTCCCTTTACCAACTTTCCGCAATCTCGTGATGCAACTGCTGGGCATCCAGTGACGCTCAAATCAGTCTATCGTGTTCTCGCCCGGTCGGTCGATCAGTTTCTTGGTGACAACTCCGCCACGCTCGGGAAGCGGACGAAATCCGAATGCTGCGGCCGACGCATCTTCCTGCATTTTCGGGCGGTTCAGTCCGCCTTGCCGAAGCGACTGCCGGAGCAAGCCGGACACAATCGCGTCGGCGGATTTAGAATTCCGGCTTGCCAGTTCGTCAATTGCGATCAACAGGTCGTTATCGATGTTCAGTGTCGCCCGCATGGTTTGTTCACCCAAGAACCGGGAGCGAGGGATGGTGCAACAAATCGCATCACGCATCAGACACACAAGTAATCAACGAAGAAAAGTTTCCGACCCGTGCGGCAACCCAAGAATTCACACCAGATCAATGGCAATACCGCATTATGCGTCACGCATCAAATCCGGCGATCGTGAACAATTGGATTCTGTCCACAGGCCAAATGAGCAGATTCAGTTTCGAGGACGCCAAACGCTGCGAACACTCTTCTTTTCGTGAGGGCGATCAAAATGTCGGGTTCCCATCATGCTGCGGTCATGCGAGGTGCCGTGGATTTTTTTTCACGGGAATTCTACCCCGTGTGCAGGGGAACAAATGCAATTCCCATGAGTGTGTGGCGGGGCCTTCGGGTCTGATTCGAGAGCGCCATTCTTGGAACCAACCCCCTCTTCACGCGGCCAATATTGCTTCGCGCGCACGCTCTGTTGCGGAAGACATGTGCACCGCATTCGTTGTGAATTCCGTCCTTGGCTCCCTGTCTGTCCAACTCTTACGAACGTCTCGGCGCCGTGCTCCGGGTTCTGCAAAGTCTGGCGGCAGTCCGCCTTCCCTCACCAGGGGGTTGGATTCACGCTTGACATTGCGTGCGGGCGCCGCATCGCGATGGTAGCGTGGCCCCGCACTCGGAGCATTGCCGAAGACACTGGAATCCCATCCTCTGCTAATCGGCGAGGGCGCCCACCCCGAGATGCTTTCGGACGGATGGGTGCCTATCGGGCAACCGGAAGCCAGCATCGCCCCGATGGGGTGCGCCTGCGCAGCGCCTCGTCGCACGCGGCCTGTCCCGGGCCTCGCGCGAAAGAAGGCACCCCGGGAAATTGCTCTTCAATTCTAATTGTCAATGAGTTATTCCGTGTTCGGGCCAGAAATGACATCCTGGAGCGCGGCCTGGCCGCTGCCGGTAACCATCAAGATCGCGGTTCCTCCTTCGCGGAGATTCCTTTCCAATTGCTGCGCCTTTTCTTCGGGTGCAAAGAACGCTTCGATCCCGTACTTGACAAAATAAGGGGGAAAATTGTTCTGGAGACGGCCACGCAGGAAAATGCCATCCGTTGGCCGCGTAGTGGATGCTGCCGCGAACTCGTACTGACCTTCTTCGCCCCGCTGAAGGCTGACATACACAAACTCACCCATGCGCAAACTATGCTCTTCCTCCAGCGCATCTTCCGGAAGCGTTCCAAATTCATAACGCAACCGCGCGTAGTTGCCCCGAAACATGGAACGAGGATCGACGGGCTCCGTCTTGACTTGAATTTCCGTGCCGACCCACAAGGGGATAGCCGCCTTGGCGACCATGCCGGTCAGCACGAGAAGCTGAAATGCAATTGCAATGCCCAAAGGAACTACGATCGGTGTGCGGGTCATCCTCTGGCCTCCTTGCTCTGACGGACCTTCCAATACCGTGCTGCCCCGAGCAGCAGTGCGGCAAGTCCCATGAACAGGATTGCGCTATTGACGTAGTCACCGATCAGGTCCACGTAACGCACGAACGCAGTCAGCAAAATGACGGCGACTCCCAGAAAGAAATAATGGGAAACTCCACCGACCGTGCCCCGAACGATCAATCCGATTCCCGCTGTGATGAGGGCGATGTTCGCGAGTACCTGCAAGTAGACCGCGTGAACTTCGACGTCCGCCACAATTACCGCGATCATGGTGCAGCCAGAGAGGATGGTCAGCGAGAGAACAACTGGCAACTTTGCGGTCTTCCAGCCAATCCAGAGCGCGGTTGCCGCCAATCCGGTCACGACGAACCACATTGAGAGCTGGTTGTTCCATTCGGCTTCGATCAATTGGGTCCAGGGATACTCGAAGCTCAGTGCCAGCAGTCCAAGCAATGCGAAACGCAGCGTCCAGAGCGACAACACCGCACCGTAGTCTTTCTCTTTGGCGCCCTCCCTCAGGTGCAGCCAGCGGCTGACCGAATAGGCCAGAATGAACAACGCGACGCTGACGAAGACGTGCTCTGCAAAGAATTCCAGTCGTCCTCGGCTATCCATCCAGATCATGGAAAGCAGGATCTCAAACCACAGGCCAAGGCTGATCACAAAGATCAAGAACAGTGGTGTGTTCGTTCGGGATTTCGTCAACACGTACAGTTCCGCGGCGATGAACAGCGGAAACGCCGTCAACAAGAAAACGGGGGTCAGGAATCCTGTGCTGAATTCCAGATAATACCAGAGCAACGCGAGCAGTCCGGTGAAGAGCATGAGTACGGCGCTATGGAGCAAGACTGCGAATGGCAGACTGCCGAGCGCCCACCAGAACACGCCATCTGGAATGTGCTCACCAAGATGATAGATCTGGGCGATCAGGATTATCGATGCGCCGTAGAACAAATTGCCAAGCATGAATAGCCCGACAGCAAGCGATGTTCTGGCGGAACCATAATGCCAGGTCGCAAGGCCATGCGTTCCGGCGGTCAGGGCGAGCAAACCGGCCATTCGCACCCCGCGTGGAATCGTTTCCCAGTTCGCGCCGATCAACGTGATCAGGGCAAGCCCGACAAACAGGAAACCCAGAATGACCAGAATGCGGTAAGCGGTGGAACGTCTTCCCAATTCATCGAACTCGACGCCGTAAAGTTTGCAGATCGACCGGGCTTGCTCGGCGGATATCAACTGCTGGTCCACCCAGGTGGAGATCTCCATCGCGAAGTCCTTCTTGAGTAGACGAATCAGACGCAACGCCGAGCCCTCCCTATTGGAGTCGATGAAATGAGAATAGTATTTGTTTTCGGTGGACGAAGTTTGGAATGCATCCTACCTCGGCGGCAATGAATTCGATGAGCCAAGTGCGCCCAGTGAGACCGTACAGTCGGCCCAGGGACAATTGTTCCTGTCAGAGTCTGGCTGGAAAGTCTTGAATTTCAATCCACACACGTCCATGCACTATTCGGACAAATCATACGCAGTTGATGGATATTGCGAGAGCTTGCCCACCTGTGCGACAACTACGATGCCGCGGAACGCCGGTAAGGGGGTTTGGCCCGGGTCCGAGAGCCACATTTATGCAAGAGGATCATTCGGGCAATGGCTCGTACGGTCGCGAGGAATGGATTTGGACCGAGGGTGCCTATAATTCGCTAAAGATCGGTCGCGCGAGCATTGGGAGTAGGGATCGATGAAACTCGGCTTCGTGTCCGACAGTCTCGGCAACCTTGGTTTTGAGGAGATGCTGGATCAGGCCGTGCGCCTCGGCGTTTCCGGCGTCGAAATCAACACCGGCGGCTGGTCCACTGCCCCGCATTTTGATCTCTCCCGCATGAAGGAAAGCGCCAAGGCCCGCGCCACCTTCCGCAATGCATTCGAAACCCGCGGGCTGGAAATCATTGCGCTGAACGCCAACGGCAACCAGCTTCATCCGACCCACGGCGCCGAGCAAATGGACTGCCTGCGAGATACAATGCGCATCGCTGGCGAGATGGGCATAGCGACTGTCTGTTGCATGTCCGGCCTGCCCGCCGGCGCGCCCGGTGACAGAACCCCCAATTGGATCGTTTCCTCCTGGCCGCCGGAAACCCAGGCTATCCTCGCCTATCAATGGAACGAGGTTCTGCTCCCCGCCTGGCGGGAGCTCGCGGATCTCGGGCGGGAATGTGGCGTAGAACGCTTTGCGCTGGAGCTTCATGGCAATCAGTTCGTCTATAATGTTCCGTCGCTTCTGAAACTCCGCGCCGCCATTGGTCCAATGATCGGCGCCAATCTCGATCCCAGTCATCTTTTCTGGATGGGCGCTGACCCGCTGATCGCCGCCAAGGACCTTGGCGAAGCAGTCCATCATGTCCACGCCAAGGACACGGCGCTGAATGCCCCGGTTCAGGCAACGACGTCGCTGCTGGAAAACGGCTCGCTGCTGGATGTTTCCGCACGAAGCTGGTCGTACATCACGCTCGGCTTTGGCCATGGCGAGGAATGGTGGCGGCAGTTCTGCTATCGCCTCCGGATGGAGGGCTATGACGGTTGGCTGTCGGTTGAGCACGAGGACGTACTGCTCAACTCGCTGGAAGGGCTGGAAAAGTCAGTGAATCTGTTGCGGGGCGTGTTGCCGGCCGAAGCCAGCGACTACAGACTGCAGGATATTTGAATCGGGACCGGCTGAATTGACGCTTGCGTGGTGGACGACATCCAGGAGGAAGATGTGATCCTGATTGATCGCGACGGGCAGGCCTACGCCATCGATCGTTTCCCGAGGACAAATTCTGATGCATGAATGTTCTCCGCACCCATGAGGCCGTGAATCTCGCCAGTGGGTTTGTCATGGATCACGTCATCGAATGCTCCTGGCAGAATGGCCAGTTCAATACCCGCAGAGGGAAGGCCGAGCACGCGCGGTTCCGCGACGATCATTCGGCCTGCCGGACGCGGGAGGAAGGTGGCGCATATCCGTGCAGATAGGGTGTAGGAAGTCCTGACGAAGACTAGCGTCGCCATCGGGGCCAAAGTCTGCACGGGGTTTCCGGGTGGAGCCCCTCGCAGGAACAGGGATTAAAACGAAGTATCACGACCAACCGTTGCCGATATCCGCGCCCTCAAGGGAGTGCGCCGACTTTCCATGCTCTATGTCGAATTCTCCGAAGAGGCGCGGTCCGCGGCCACCGCCGACATTGACATGCTCTCGATTATCACGCCGGTTTGGACGCGGGAAATGCGTGCTGCCGCCGGCGATTGCTTCGTCCAGGTCGGCCCGCTCTACGGGGAGCTGGCAACCACGGAGGACTACCTCCGCGCTGCCCATCAGGCGATGTCGATCGGCGGCGCCTGCGTCTACTGCGCTGCTTCGCTGACGACGGTCCGCGCGCTCGCCGATGAGGGAATTCCGGTGATTTTCCATGTCGGGCTGATTCCATCCAAGGCCACCCGGACTGGCGGGTTCAAGCCCGCCGGCAAGACCGCGGGGCAGGCAGTGGAAGTCTGGAACCATGTCAAGGCGCTCGAAGAAACTGGCGCTTTCGGGACGGAGTTGGAAGTTGCGCCCGATCGCGTCGCCGCCGAGATTTCGAAACCCACCAGCCTCATCATGCTCGGCATGGGCGCCGGTCCCCATGTCGATGCTCAGTACCTTTTCGCCGAGCACGTGCTTGGTTATACCCGCGTTCACAAGCCACGCCACGCCAAGACCTATCGGGATATTGCGTCCGAATACGCACGCCGGCAAGACGAACGCGTCGCCGCGTTTTCCGAGTTCAAAGCCGACGTCGCCTCCGGCATCTATCCGGCGCCGGAACATGTTGTCGGGATCGAGGACTCGGAATCGGAGGAATTCCTGGCCCGGATATGAAATGGGTCAGACTTCGAAGACGAACCGTGCAATGTTGCCGAAGAAGACTTCGGTCCCGATCTTCCTTGCGAGGCAGAAGCTGCCGCCGGGCAGCGTGGCGGGTTCCTGGCGTTGACGTCACACGAGGGGCCTGTTCGAATTCGGGACAGGCCGTGCGCCTGCGCCGGAGCGACGTGTCGGATTGGCGCCGGTCGAGGGATCACGCGTTCTGCGTGGCGAGAATGTCATACTTTTACCGGATCGGCAGAGGGCCTTTCATGGGGCCACAGGGCAGCTTTCGCTTGCGCTTCAAGACCGGCCGACTTGGCGAGTGCCCGGCTTCCTCCACGGAATTGCGGCCCCCGCATGAGTGCAGGTTCTCGCAGCCAAGTGGATATTTGCGGGCGCGCCCGTCGCCCGCTCCCTACTCGAGTCCGGCGATCTTCCCGTAAAGTTCCGGTCGGCGATTGCGTTCAAAACTCCACCGCGCCTTGTAACGCTGGGCGAAGTCCAGGTCGCATGCGGCCGTGATCAACTCATCGCCAAGGGAATACGCCTGCGCTACGATTTCGCCCGAAGGGGCAATGATCGCGCTGCCGCCGATCATGTCGCAGTTCTCCTCGAGTCCGGCCTTGGCGACGCCCACGACCCAGGTTGCATTCTGATAGGCGCCAGCTTGCAGGCACAGGGTGTTGTGCCATTCGGCAAGGTGATCCGCTTCCGGGAGCGTCGGCAGGTGACGGGGCGTGTTGTAACCGAGAACGATCAATTCCGCGCCTTGCAGGCACAGCATTCGGAACGCCTCCGGCCAGCGGCGGTCATTGCAGATCAACATTCCCGTACGTCCCCCGAAGGCATCCCACACCGGAAAGCCGAGATCGCCAACCGAGAAGTAGCGTTTCTCCAGGTTCTGAAAAGGATGTTCCGGGTGCGCCTGATCGGTGCCGGGCAAGTGGACCTTGCGGAACTTCCCGATCGTCTGTCCGCTCCGATCCACCATGACGGAGGTATTGAAGTACCGCTTCTCCCCGCCGGATTGCGCGAGTTCGGTGTAGCCCAGCACGAACCCGACGCCAAGGCGGCGGGCTTCCTCGAAAAGTGGCCGGGTGGCCGGTCCCGGCATCTCGGCTTCGAAACAGGAATCCAGTTCGGCTTCGTCGTCTATTTCCCAGTGCGGGAAAAAACTGCAGAGCGCGGCTTCTGGAAAAACGACCAGGTCGCAGCCCGCCTCGCTGCCCTGGCGGAGCAGGGCGAGCAGGCGCTTGACGGTCTTTTCCCGCGTATCTTTTCGAAGAATCGGCCCCAATTGAGCCCCTCCAACCTTTACAATGCGTGCCATCAGCTGTTTCCTCGCAAGTTCGCGCAATCGAGATCCGTCACGTGGTAATGTACATTCATCCGAAAGAGATCCGGTTCTGAGAATGGCAAAGCAAATCCTCGTCATCAATCCGAACAGCTCGGATTCCGTTACGCGGGATATCGACGCCGCCCTGGCGCCATTGCGCACACCGGAAGGTACTCCCGTCGTATGCCGAACCCTGAGCGACGGTCCCCCAGCGATCGAAAGCCAGGAGGACGTCGACGATGCCGCCGGACGGGTCTGCCGCTACATCCAGGAGCAAGGACAGGAAGCCGGCGCGTTTGTTATCGCATGTTTCTCCGACCCGGGCCTGCAGGAGGCGCGGGCCTTGGGAAGGGCGCCGGTCTTCGGGATCGGCGAGTGCGGGATCCTCGCGTCCATGGCCCTTGGCGACCGGGTCGGCGTGATCTCCATACTCGAGAGTTCGCGCGACCGTCATGTGCGTCAATACAGGAGAATGGGCGTCGAAAGTCGAATTGCGGGAGAGCGCTCTGTCGAAACGGGCGTCGCCGGTTTGGGGGACGAAGAGGAAACCATGCGCCGGCTCACCGGCGCGGGACATTTTCTTCGTGATGACGCCGGGGCGGATGTGCTCGTGCTGGCGTGCGCCGGGATGGCGCGATACCGGACGAGACTGCAGGATTCGACCGGTATCCCGGTGGTCGATCCCGCACAAGCCGCAACCGGGTTTGCTCTCGACGTAGTCAAGATCGGCTGTTCCGGGTAGCCAAGAACCGCACGGACAAAGAGGCCCAAATCGCCATTTCTACCCGGTCGGGTCGAACCCGCGCGTGGCGGCCCATCGTTGTCCGGGAGCGGGCTTGGCCGGTTCCGGGAGTTCGCAAGGCAGGAACTCCCCGCGGCCCCGTTCCGCCATGACCTCGCCGTCGTTCACGATGATTTCACCGCGGGAAAGCACGGTGACCGGCCATCCGCGGAGCATTCTCCCCTCGTAAGGGCTGTAGTCCATGTTCTCGTGCAGGTGATCGAGGCGAATTTCGGTTTCCCGTGTCTCGTCCCAAACGACGATGTCGGCATCGGAACCCACCGCGATGACGCCTTTGCGGGGGTAAAGGCCGTAGAGCTTGGCGGCATTGGTCGCGGTGAGTTCGACAAAGTGCGGCATGGAAATCCGCTCCTTCAAGACGCCCTCGGAAAACAGCAGGGGCAATCGGAGTTCGATGCCCGGAACGCCGTTCGCCACGGTCTTGAAGGTTGTCCGGTTTCCGGCGCGCAGCTTTCCTTCCGGATCATTGTACCGGTAGGGGGCGTGATCCGACGAAAACACCTGGAAGACCCTTGATTGCAGACCGCGCCAGACAGCTTCCTGGTTGGACGCGTCCCGTGGCGGCGGGCTGCACATCCACATCGCCCCCTCGAATCCGGGGCGGTCCATGTCGTCGGCCGTCAGGAAGAGGTATTGCGGACAGGTCTCGCCATAGATGCGCAGGCCCTTCGATTGCGCCCATCGAATTTGCTCGATCGCCTCATGGCCGGACACATGCACCACGAGCAAGGGGACATCGACGATTTCGGCGAGGGCGATGGCGCGGTGCGTGGCCTCGCGTTCGGCTACGGCCGCATGCGCGATTCCGTGGTGCTTGGGCGCCGAGTTGCCTGCTTCCAGCAGCTTTTCGCTCAGCCAGGCGATGATGTCGTGATTCTCGGCATGCACCATGACCATGGCGCCTTCCCGCCGGGCGACGGCAAGAACCGAAAGAATTTCCCTGTCGTCGAGCTTCAGGGAATCGTAGGTCATGTAAATCTTGAACGAGGTGTATCCATCCCGGATCAGCGCCGGCAACTCCTGGCCCAGGACGGCGGCGGTCGGGTCTGAAACAATCAGGTGAAAGGCGTAGTCGACCACCGCCTTGGGCGCGGCGCGGGCGTGATAGTCCTGCACAATTTGCCGCAGGGACTGCCCCTTGTATTGCGCGGCGAAGGGAATGATGGTTGTCGTACCGCCGCAGGCTGCGGCGAGCGTGCCGGTGTAGAAATCGTCGGCCGTCCACACGCCGGAGGAAGATTCCTGTTCGATATGGCAGTGGCTGTCGATCCCACCGGGCAGGACCCACTTGCCGGACACGTCGATGTCGTGGGAGGCGCCTTGGAGATTGCTGCCGAGCGCGGCGATTTTGCCGCCTCGAATACCCACATCGCAATGCACGATATCCGACGCGCTTGCGATGGATCCCCCGCGCAGGACGATGTCGAAACCGGTCATCGCGATTCCCGGCTTTCCCTTTCCGCTCTTCTCATGAATCGGTCAATTTCCGCAGTATCGGTTTCCGTCATCCGGTAGACGGGCTTGCGCGCCGTGGCATGGCGCAAGGCGCCGCGCCGGTGAAGGATTTCCTTGCGCACCGGGAGCCCGAATCCCAGTTGCTGCTCATGGCGGATCAGCGGCAGGTACCGGTCGAAAAGATCTTCGGCTTCTTCCGTGAGGCCTTCGGTGAAGAGGCCGTACACCTTGACCAATACGTCCGGATAGGCGAAGCCAGTCATGGCTCCGTCGGCTCCCCGATGAAGCTCTTGCGGAAAATAGAGACAGTTGTTTCCGACCAGAATACTTATCCGGCGCTGCATCCCCTTGCGTTCCATCTCCCGGATCTGGGTGAGTTTCGGGAGCCCGGGGCAGTCCTCGTGCTTGAGCATGACGAGATCGGGAAATGCCTGCACCATCCGGGACCAGGCGGCTGGCGAGAGGTGGACCGCGCTTGCCTGCGGAAAGTCCTGGTAGACCACGGGAATCCCGGGGCCCAGGGTTTCGAACACTTGCTCAAAATAGCGAAAGACCGCGTCATCGCCTTTCAGGCCGGTGATCGGTTGCAGCATTACGCCCGAAGCGCCCTTGTCCATGACCAGATGCGACAGGGAGCGTAGCGCCGTGAGAGCGGAATGCGTCACGCCAACGATTACGGGAACGCGACCGACAAGATGCCGCAGGACGCGTTCCGCAAATTCGACGGCCTCCTCGCCGGTCATCTTGTTGGCCTCGCCCATGACGCCGAGGATCGTGATTCCGCTGGCCCCGCAGCCGAGATAGAAGTCCAATAGCTGTTCCGTGCCCTCAAGATCCAGGGAACCGTCGGGACAAAACGGCGTTGCCGAGATGACAAGAACGCCTTTCGTATCTTCGTTTAACTTGCTCATCGCGAATCCTTCCTTTGCTGCCGGCACCCTTCCACTCGGCGACAGTCGCCGGTACGCACAATCAGTGTCAAGGCGCTTGCGTGGTTTTGCCGGTTTCGATCCGGTCCCGCATTCTCGACCAGGGGAGGAGAAGTGCCGGGAGATGCTTGATGAAGGCGTGTCCAGGAATGGGCGAGGGTGGGCCGACAGGGACGCTCAGTGCTCCTGAGTCGCCGGTCTGGAGATATGTCGCCAATTCGCGGCCCAACGCCGTAGAAAGGGCAAGTCCCCGACCGCAACAGCCGACCGCCGCGAATAGACCGTTTCCGATTTCGGATACCTGGGGAAGAAAATTCCGTGTAATCGCGATTACGCCATTCCACCCGTACGCCACATTGCAGGGACCGGAAATGGATACCATGGACTGGAGTCGCCGTAAGAGCGAGAGGTACACCTGCTGCGAGGAACCGATTGTGGAGAAACCGGCGCCGCCGGTTACGAGGCGCCCGTCCCGGGTCCAGCGGTACGCGAATATGTCCCGGCGTGTGTCCGAGGCGCACTGGTTTTCCGGCAGGATCCTTTCCCGGTTGGCTTCGTCCAGTGCCTCGGTGGCGATCTGATAGACAACCAGGGGAACCCGGCTGCGCGCAACCCGGGGGGCCAGCGTGCCGTCCAAGACGTTCGTGGCAAGAAGGACAGACTCCACGGACACACGGCCGCCACGGCAGCGAAGCCTCCATCGCCTCCCGTCCCGCCGCACTTCCGTAACCGGAGCGTCGATCCAGATCGTCGCGCCGGCGGACATCGCGGCCCGCGCCAGTCCGAGCGCAAAACCGAGGGGATTGAGTTGTCCTCCGGTACGATCAAGCAACGCCGCCGAATAGGACGGAACGCCGGTGAGCCGGATGGTTTCGTCCCGGTCCAGCAGTTCCAACGTCTTGCCCAGCCTGGCCCATTCGGCCTGCCGCCGTTCAAGAAAGCCGATGCGCGTTGCAGAGTGCGCCGGCTGCAACCAGCCCGACTGTTCGGCGTCGCATTCGATGTGTCGCTTGCGGATCAGGTCGAAGACCAGGTTTCCGGAATCACCCGCCAGCAGGCACAAACGCTCCGCAAGCTCGCTGCCGAGAACACTTCGGACGCGGCTTGGCCCGAGGGGAGTCACAAAGCTCGGTACAACAAATCCGCTGTTGCGGCCGGACGCGCCATGGCCAGGGCTGATTGCCTCCAGCACGATAACCCGAACCCCCATCTCCGCCAGATGCAGCGCGGTCGAGAGGCCGAGATATCCGGCTCCGATGATCGCGACGTCTGCCTCGGCATCCTCCTTCCAGCGAGGATACTCCGGCGCGGGTCCGGCGCTCGCGCTCCACAGCGTGTTTCGAAGTGAATCGATTCTCATTGCTTCCGATGTTCACGCGTCCGCTTCGGGACCGGTATCGACCGCCCCTCTTCAAACCGGCTCCGGTTTGGTGACAATCGTCTCGTTTCATACTGGTACATTCGGTGGCTTGGCGCCAACTCCCTTGTGCGAAGATGGTCGGCAATCGATTGAAGCGAGCGCAAGAAGAGTGAAGAGTGAAGCGGCGCGCAATTGAAGCCAAGCAATGTTGAAACGGCAGTATGCGGCATGTACGGTGCGGTCTACCTAGCCAATTTTAGAATACGGGAGGAAACGTAGTTGTTAAATCTTTCGAGAGTTTTGCGTTCTGTCTTGATGACAGCAGGCGCAGTTGTCATTTCCGGTGCGGCGCTTGCCGATTCGCACCTCATGATCCCGGATGCCTCCTTGAAGAATCCGGGTGTTCTTCATCTGGGGGCGGACTTTGCGGCCGCGCCCAATCAGTTCATCAATGCAGACGGCGAAAAGGACGGTCTCAACGTCGACATGTGCGGAGAGATCGGGTCACGGCTCGGAGTCGAGGTCGAATGGACCAATCTGTCTTTTCCGGGGCTGGTTCCAGGCCTTCAGGCCAATCGGTTTGACGGGATTTGCACTTCGATCTTCATCAACCCCAAGCGCAAGGAAATCATGCACATGGTTGCTTACGTGCAGTGGGGGGAAGGCCTCATGGTGAGGACCGACGACTCGCTGGTTGTTGATTGCAGCCCAATGATCGGAGACATGGAGAGCTACAATGCCTGCTTCGACCAATTGGCTGGACGCACCATTGCGGTAGCGGCAGCGGGAACCACGAACCAGCATCTCATCGCGGAAAGCGAGAGGATGGAGGCTGCGGGACTGGAAGCTGTCGATATCCGCGCATTCGACACAAATGCGGATTCGATCCAGGCGCTGGCCAGCGGTCAGGCCGATGGAGTGTATCTGAACGATCCCCAGGCGCACTTCTATCTGAGCCGCAACCCCGGCTACGTGATGCCGTTTGCCGCCGCCTATCCGAACACCCTCGCGATCGCGACGCTGAAGGACAATCTTCCCTTGGCCGAGGCAATCCAGGCTGCGCTCGAAGCGATGAAAGCCGACGGCGACTACCAGGATATCGTCGGGAAGTGGGGCGTGGCCGGTGTTTCGGAGTTTGTAATGAATCCGTAACTCCGTTTCGGAGACACTCAATCGACTTGCCCGGAACCGCTCCGCCCGATCGGCGGGGCGGTCCAACTTGGCGTAGTGCGCGCTGCATGAAGGACGAGTTTCTGATTCAATCCCTGGATTGCCGGCGGTCGTTCTCGCAATGAACTGGTCGTCGGAAACATTCTTCGCCTATATCGGCGATCCCCTGTTCGTGAACGCGGCCATTGTGACCATCTGGGTCGCGGTGGTCAGCCAGATCATCGGCGTCGTCGTCGGCTTCGGGGTCGCCCTCATGCAGCTGTCCCAGAACCCCGCGCTTCGCTGGGCCGCCAACGTCCATGTCTGGTTCTGGCGCGGTTCGCCATTGCTGGTACAGCTGTTTCTGCTGTATTTCGGTCTGCCACAATTGGGAATCCGGTTCAATGTCATCGAGGCCGGGCTCATCGGACTGGGCCTGAATGCATCCGGATTCATGGCCGAAATCATTCGAGGTGCGATCCTCTCGGTAGACCGGGGCGAAATCGAAGCCGCCCGATCGCTCGGCATCAGCCGGGGTAAGACCATGTGGTATGTCATCCTGCCGCAGGCGTTTCGGGTCATCATTCCACCTCTCGGCAACGAATTTCTTTCCAATCTGCGGACGACCTCATTGCTCTCCGTGATCTCGTTCGAGGAACTGCTGAGAGTGACTACCCTCGCGATCAACGAGACTTTCCGTCCGATCGAACTCTATTCCGTGGCGGCACTCTACTACTTGGCGATGACGACGGTCTGGACACTCATCCAGGCCGGGCTGGAACGGCGGTTTGCCGCTGGATGGTCCGCCACCCCCACGCCGCGCCGAAGCCGCTGGTTTGCGCTGAAAATCTAGTCTGGGAGAAACGACATGCAGGATACCCATCGAGCAAGAGTGATTTTGTGGGGCCTTGGCGCCTTGGGCAGCCGGGTCGTGAAGGCGTTCGCGGCCGGGGCGCCGGACCTGGAAATCGCCGGCGCCATCGATCACGATCCGCGCTTGGCCAACAAGCGCTTGGCGGACGCCTTTCCGGAAACCTCCGCACCGGAGGTAGTTATTCATCCGAGCCTGGCTTCCTGTCTCGCGCGGCTCGACCGGCCCGCCGACGTCCTCTTCCACATGACCGAGTCGTACGTTCCGGCAATTCAACCGCAGTTGGAAGAGGGAATGCGAGCGGGACTTGACGTCATTTCGGCTTCGGAGGGGATGTTTCATCCGGGCCTGCGCTTTCCCGCGGTCGCCCGGGCTCTCCACGCGTGCGCGGTGGAAAATGGCGTCAGCGTTGTCGGATGCGGCATCAACCCGGGGTTCGTATTCGATTCCCTCGTTCTGGTTCTCGGACGCGTTACCACTGCGGTCACTTCAATCTCGATTTCGCGCGTTATCGAAGTGACCGGGACGGGCTTGCACGATATCGACCATGTCGGATTTGGACTTCCTACCGAGGAGTTTGAGGCGAAGCTCAAGACCGGCCGCATCGTCGGCCATATGGCGATGCCGGAATCGATCGCAGCACTCGGCGAGCGCTTCGGTCTCCTGGTGGATCGAATTGAAGAGAGCTGGAAGGCCCACACCGTTCAGGAATCCGTCGACTCGGGTTCCGATCTCGGGATCATCGAACCCGGACGGGTTGTCGGCATCACCCAAAACGGCGAAGGCTATGTCGGGGACAGGATCGCGATCCGCATGACGCTCGAGATGTTCTACGGTCCGGAACGGTTCGGCCGTGAACAAATCGATGACATCGTCATTGAGGGAACGCATCGCGTTCACGCCATGTTGACGCCGGCAGCGGTATCGATTCAAGGCGCCGGACTGTTGATCATGAACGCCACACACGACGTGATCGCAGCTCCGCCCGGTCTTTGCAGCGTACTCGATTTTTCGATGGGCGGCCGTCGGCGTGGCGGCTTCGAACTGGTGCTGGATCCGTCCCGGCCGCCCTTGCCCAGCACCACCTGGCTGGTTCCCCGGTCCAGCACCTAACGCCCGGCGCGGCATAGGGATCTCCAATGGGTTGGGACTGGTCCTTTTTCATCCACGCCCTGACTTCGCCGCAAGTGGTTCGGGCGTCCTGGACGACAATCTGGGTTGCCGTCGTCGCACAAACAATCGGCACCGTCATCGGCGTACTCGTTGCGCCGACCATGCTGTCGACAAATTTGCTGGTGCGCGCCCCCGCCTGGGGATACCGCTGGTTGTTCCAGGGCACGCCGCTACTGGTCCAGATCCTTGCTTTTTTTGCGGTGCTACCGCAACTCGGCGTGCCTCTCGGCATCATCGCCTCCGGATTACTGGCCCTTGGCATCAACGAAGGGGCGAGAATGGCGGAGATCACCCGCGCTGGATTGATTTCCGTTGATGCAGGCCAGCGAGAAGCCGCACGTTCACTGGGCCTTAATCGGTGGCAGATCTTTATCCTGATCGTCCTGCCTCAGGCAGTGAAAGTCATCATTCCGCCGCTCGGGAACAACTTCAACTACATGCTTAAGGCGACATCGCTGCTCGCCGCGATCTCTTTCGAGGAATTGTTGCGGGTATCTCAACAGATGGCGCAGTTCACGACTCGCCCACTCGAGATTTACAGCGCCGCAACGATCTACTATCTCGCGATGACCAGCGTCTGGGACACGGCGCAACGCCGCCTGGAGGCGTGGTCGTCTCCAACCCGGGAAAGGCCCGGACAACAACTCTGGCAGCGCCGGATCCGTCACGCCGATCTCAAGCCGGAACTGAAAAGTTTCGTAGCGCGCGTCGCCCGTCCGGCCGATCGCCCCGAGGAATCCGCACTCGTGGAAACCTGCGGCCTGCGCAAGCGGTTCGGCGGGCACGCCGCCCTGAACGATGTCGATTTTGCCGTTCAACCCGGTGAGGTTATCGCGATCATCGGGCCCAGCGGGTGTGGCAAGACCACGTTGCTTCGCTGTCTGAATTCGCTCGTTGTGCCTGACGGCGGCGCGGTTGCCATAGGAGGCGAGATTGTCGGCGCCCGTCCGGATGATGGCGGCGGCCTTACTCCGATTTCAACGGGGGAGATGAACCGGCAACGGCGGGAGATCGGGTTTGTTTTCCAGCGGTTCCACCTGTTCCGGCATCTCACCGCCCTGGGAAACGTGTCCCTGGCGCTGCGCTCGGTGCTTGGCTTGCCGCGGAAGGAGGCGAATGCGCGCGCATTCGAACTTCTCGCGAAGGTGGGGCTTGGCGAAAAGGTGGATTCCTATCCTCATCACCTGAGCGGCGGACAACAGCAACGCGTTGCGATTGCGAGGGCGCTGGCGATGAAACCGCGGTTGATGCTGTTTGACGAACCCACGTCAGCTCTCGACCCGGAAACCGTGCACGAAGTCCTGGATGTGATCCGTGCGTTGGTGAAAGACGGCATGACAATTGTCCTGGTCACGCATGAGATCGGGTTCGCGCGCGAAATTGCCGACAGGTTCGTTTTCATGTCGGACGGCCGGATCGTTGAACAGGCATCCACGGGCGAATTTTTCAAGACACGCCGCGATGCGCGAACGCGGGAATTCCTGGAGAAGCTCATTTAGCCCGCGGTGTCGGGCCGTCTGCCGGTTCAAATCCGGGGTTTGTCAAGCCCGCAAAATTTGCGGCAGCGTTGCGGCGCATATTATGAGGATGCCGGCGCGCGGAAGTCTCTTTGCACCCGTCTGAAAATATTCTTCAAGCCGAAGACGGAATACGGAAAAGCCGGTTCCGGAAGCTTGCCTGAAATGCGGTGGCACGCCAATTCAATTTGGCGCCGGGTTCGTGTCGCGAGATGGCGATGGTGCGAAATTGGCGCGCTGGCCGGATGCGCAGACTTGCAGGCCTTTCCTGCTTCGGGAGTTGATTCCGTGCGGAAAGGCCAGGCGATTCAAACAGTTGGCAGGAGACTTGCCGATCACTGGGTGTCGTTGCGCTGTTGCTTGGAACAGTTGTCCCGCGAGGTTCTTCATCCCGTTTGGCGGATTCGTGTTCGAACTCGGGAATCGTTCCGGCGCGAGGAGCCGGAAAAGTAATGGAATACGCGCTGCAGCGCCGCACATTCGAAGAATTGGAAATGTGATGCAACTGGCAAGTCGCTGGCCAAACGCGATTCTCCGAACTCGTCAGCAACTACTTTTTCTTTGTCTGCGCTTGTTGCTTCCACTGCGCGATGAGACTGGCTCCACTCTCGGGTTCTTGTTGGTAGTGGGTTTCGGCATTGATGAGCGCTCGCAACCAGACTTGTGCGCGCTTCGTCCATAAATGGCTCGTTGGTTTCAGGCGGGAGGTATCGTCCAGCGAACCCGCCTTGACGCTCAGGGCGCCAGCAGGACCTACAGCGCTGGATGCGTGATAGAGCCTTGTTCCGCAGTCGGGGCAAAACGCGCATTGTTTCGGTTTTCCGCTGCCTCCCCGTGCGTGGAAAATGCGAGGTTCCTTGCCCGCAAACTCGATTGAGTCCCGTTCCACCCATAGCGACATTCCGAATGCGCTCGATGATTGTTTCTGGCAATCCAAGCAGTGACAGGCGTAAAGGGCGATCGGTGGACGCAACAGGCGGTAGCGAATGGCGCCACACTGGCATCCCCCCTCTTGTCCAGCGGTTACAGCCATTGACACGCATCTCTCCGTTTTGTCAGAACCTGCATTCTTGTAGCCCCAAGTTGGCGCGGTGCGAAGATCCCGTTTTTGCGCAAATTCAATCGCTTCGTCGACATCCACGGTCTGGAGGCGCCGGTTCCGCATCGGCCATCGACGATAACATCCCGAACATTCCGGCGTGTATCATGAATATCAGCAGGTGTTCGACCGACATAGTGGGTGTCAGGCGCGTTGCACAGGGATCGACCGAAATCACATCCGCTTGCTTGTCGGCTTCAAGTAAACCCACGCTTTCGACCATACCTAACGCGGCGGCGGCTTCCGAAGTGACCATCCGCAAGACTTGGCCAGGCGGCAATGCTGTCTTCGTTTCGTGACGCAGCCATTGATTCCAAGGCGCACGGTCGAGTTCGCGCCAGAAATCGAATCCGCAATTGGCTGTCACGCCGTCCGTGGTGATCGCGACACTGACTCCAGCTTTCACCGACTCGGCAATTGGCGCCGCTCGTACCACAGTTGTTCGTGAGTCCGAGCGACCGCGGCGATTCCGCAGCCCGCAGCGCCCAAGGCTTCGGTCTCGCGCTGGCTATGGCCGTTCGCGCGCGCCACCATTGTGCGGCGTAAGAGAAATCGCTCCACTTCTGATGCAGCAAAGTATTCTAACGCAAATTCTACGGAACCCTGAAACAGGCGCGTATGGATCAGCACAACGGGACGGTCCGCAAGATCGAACATTTCTTCCGCATGCTTTCGAATTGGGAAGCCGAGTTTCTTGCGCCGACGCGGAAGATGGCGGCCGAACAGGCAGGGTACGGCTGGCAAAATTCGGATTCGCCCATCCGCCATTCCATTCCAGGCTCGCATGACTTCCTTGGTGCTCGCGGTCCTATCCTCAAATTTGAAGAGCCGTGCGGTCTACACGCCCCTTCCGGGAAGGTTTCAGTCGATCGCTCGGGCAGATGGCCAAGAGAGGAATCCGGTGGCCTGTCGCGAGGACACGCTTTCGCCAGAGATTCATGCGATGCTGCCCGAAGATTTCGCGAACCGGGTAGTACCGTCGGACAGAGGCGCCGCACGTGCCCGCGCGGATGTCGCGACCACACGCCGCCTAGCGAGGCGACCGGTCTCCCGGGCTGATTGCCAAGTCGCGGCGATTGCCCGTTCGCGCGGCATGGCGGTGGCGACGCACAACGTCAGGGATTTCGAAGACATGGTCATCGACATCCACAATTCATGGACGAAGGTATGAGCGAAACGATCGAAACCTGCTCCCGAGTTCAAGATCGACGCTATGATCAAGGATGACAGTCGGAATGGATCCGGAACTTCACCTGTGGATCAGCCGGAATTGTCGTTGTTGCGTTTCAGTTCGGGAGATTCGCCCCGGAGGTCGGCGGAAATCGGTTCTGGATGTTCTATACCCGATCTCCGGAACGCTTTCCCTTGCAAGGGGAGCGCCGGGTCGAGCGGGAGCTGTTGGCGATCATCTGTATGATTGCGTGGGGCGAGGGATTCCGAACTGGGCGGAAAATGCCGCGGTCGAGGTGGCGGACCCCGGATAAAGGCTTCGGCCCGCCTCGGAGGCGCGCGCCGCCGACATGCCGGGATGTGAGGGAAAGATCGGATGTTTCGCGATTGGCACCATAGCTCCCTCGCGGTACGGAACCTGGACGATGCAATCCGGTTCTATTCTGCCGCCTTCGGATTCGAGCTTGCCTTTCGCGAGGATGGCATGACAGAACAGATCGCGTCGATCGCCGGCGAACCGGCATTGACCTGCGATATCGCCCAGCTGCGGCATCCCGCAAGCGATCATGTTCTTGAACTCATTGCGTTCCGTCCCGGTCGTGACCGTCCGGTTCCACTCGGCAAGCCCTTCGTCTCGGGCGCGGGGCATGTTGCTTTTGTGATCGACGATCTTGACGCCATGATGACAAAGGTCGAGGCGCTGGGGGCGGAACGGCTTGGCGAAGTGACTCTGTTCGAGGAGGGCCGCTGCGTCTATTATCGCGAGCCTGCGGGTTCGTTCTTCGAATTGGAAGAGGAGCGTGAGACATGATCAATTCTGCTTCCCTGCGGCGCTACCGGGCGATGCTGGTCATGCGGCAGTTCGAAGAAGCCTGCCTCCGGGGTTCGCAGACGCGCGAGATTCACGGCGAATTGCACCTCGGTATCGGCCAGGAGGCCGTAGCAGCCGGCATGGTCGGGACGCTCAGGCCGGAGGACGCCGTCGTCAGCACCCATCGCAACCACTGTCACGGGATCGCCAAGGGGGTCGATCTCGAGGCGTTCATGGCGGAAATCTTCGAGCGCGAGACCGGATTGTGCCAAGGTCGCGGCGGACACATGCATCCCTTCGATGCGGTCACCCATTTTTCGGCGACAGGCATCGTCGGAGGTGCGTTGCCGGTCGCGCTCGGTTACGCCTATGCCCATTGGATGGAAGGGACAGACAGTATCGCGGTAGGGGTTACCGGCGAGGGCGGAGCGAGCGCCGGTGCGTTTCACGAATGTCTCAACATGGCCGCCGCGTGGAAGTTGCCGCTTGTCGTACTGGTCGAGAACAATGGCTGGGCGATTTCCGTCCCGGCCGAACATGCGATGCCGCCGTTCGACATTGCCGCGCGGGCCGCTGCCTACGGGGCGTGGGGGCGGAAGGTCAACGGCGTGGATGTGGAAGAGGTGGCGGATGCGTTCGCGGAGGCTGTGGAACACGCTCGGATCGGTTCGGGGCCCGCGATCCTGGAGGCTACCTGCTGCCGGTTTCGCGGTCATTACGAAGGAGATCACGACGGGTATCGCAGCCGGGAGTCTCGTCGGGAGATGCGCGAGAATCAGGACCCGATCCCCGTCGCGCGAAGGCGTCTCCTTGCGGAGGGGATATCTGGGGAAGCGGCGCTTCAGGACCTGGAAGAAGAGGTTCGCGAAGAGATCCAGGAAATTTTCGCCCGGGTACTTGCCGCATCGCGGCCCGACGCCTCCGGCGCCGAACGCTACCTTTACGCGGAGGCGGACACATGACCGATTTCGTTGTGGCATCCTCCGACCGATCAGAAGTTACCGTTTCCGGCGCCATTTGCGAGGCCATCGGACAGGAGATGGAGCGAGACGAGCGGGTTCTGGTGCTTGGCGAGGATGTCGCGACCTATGGCGGCGTGTTCGGAGCGACGGAAGGGTTGCTTGCGCGGTTCGGCGATCGGCGCGTCCGGGACATGCCGATTTCGGAGATGGCGTTTACCGGCATGTGCGTGGGCCTCGCCATGAAGGGGTATCGACCGGTTGTGGAAATCATGTTCGCGGACTTTGTCGGTGTCTGCCTGGAGCAGATTTTCAACGCCATCGCAAAGATTCCGTATATGAGTGGGGGCCGGGTGCGGATGCCGGTAGTCGTAAAGACCGCAGCGGGTTGCATCGGGGCTGCGGCGCAGCATTCCCAGTGCTTGTGGGCGACCTTTGCACATCTTCCGGGCATGCGCGTCGTCTGTCCGTCTTCGCCGTTCACAGCGAAGGGGCTGATGACGGCCAGTCTGCGGTCCGACGATCCGGTTGTCTTCATCGAACACAAGGCGTTCATGCGGCGTCGGGCCTCGGCGTTTCCGCAACCGGAAGCCCCGCCGGTTGAGCCATACGCCTTGCCACTCGGCCGGGCGCGCATCGTCCGTTCCGGTTCGGATGTAACGGTGGTATCCGTCAGCCTGCAAGTGAACGACAGTTTGAATGCGGCCGCATCGCTCGCCAAACAAGGGATCGAGGTCGAGGTCGTGGATCTCGTCTCACTCAAGCCGTTCGATTGCGAGACCGTCGCGAAGTCCGTCGCGAGGACCGGTCGGTTGCTGGTGGTGGACGAGGACTATTTGAGCTACGGACTGAGCGCCGAGGTGCTCGCCCAAGTGGTCGAAGCGGTGGGTCCGCAGGCCGTGCGGCAATACCGGCGTCTCGCCGTGCCGGACATTCCGGTTCCCGCTGCTCTCACGCTGGAACAGGCGGTTATTCCCTCGGTGCAGGGGATCGAGGCGGCGGTGCGTTCCATGGTGCAGGCGTCTGCCTAGTCGACGTCGCTCGGAGTCTGCCTGCAGGACGACTACGGGGAAATTGCCGCATCCCGAACGAGAGGGTTTCGGGCAGCCTCTACGTGGAGAAGCTTGTTTCGGAGCCGGGATGAATGCGATGACCGGTCGAAGGATCGAAGAATGACAGCGAACCCCGGGCGATCGCGGTAACGAATTCCTGTCCGGGGCGGGCATGCGTATCCGGAGGGTACCGGCCAACAATGGTCGTGCTGTCCGAAGCGTGGCTTTCGGCGAGTTCCGGTTCCTCGACATATTGCGCGAGCACAGCGAGATTCGCGGGCAATGGCCGGGCGCTGGGCAGCGAGAGGTGAATCAGGGCGTCCGAACCCAGGCTCTCCCAAAATTTGACGACGGCCCGGATCGTGCGATTGAGAGCCATAGGGCCGGGTTGCTGGACGGAATCGATTGAGGTGTGTGGAAGGAGTTTTTCAGGCCGGACACCAACGATGAGGGAGCGGTTCCGCCAGGGAAGGAGAGACCCCGCCGCTTCGAGTTCCACCGCGTCGATGGTGATCGACTGGTCGCCGATTTGAAGCGCAGGATGGCCGTTGTCGACCGTGAAGGTTGCGTCCAGAAGGTTCATGGGGGGCG
Organism: Rhodobacterales bacterium; assembly: GCA_965219495.1. GTDB lineage: Bacteria > Pseudomonadota > Alphaproteobacteria > Rhodobacterales > CAZPXZ01 > CAZPXZ01. The sequence goes on along the minus strand of OZ244777.1, from coordinate 1,899,150 downwards.
AGCCAATGAACGCTGCTACGAACATGTTGGACGGTTCACGGTAGATCCGGTCCGGCGTGGCGACCTGCTGAAGGATGCCGTTGCGAAGAACCGCGACCCGGGATCCAAGTGTCATTGCCTCGACCTGATCATGGGTGACATAGACAGTGGTAATTCCGAGGTGTCGCTGGATTTCGGCGAGTTCTGCGCGCATCTGCAGCCGCAGTTTGGCATCGAGGTTCGAAAGTGGTTCGTCCATGAGAAACACTTGGGGTTCGCGGACGAGCGCACGGCCCATCGCGACCCGTTGACGCTGGCCGCCGGAGAGTTGCGAGGGGAGGCGTTGCAGAAACCGATCAATCGCCAGAATGCGGGCGACGCGGCGCACGCGCTCGTCGCGCTCGTTTCGCGGCATGCCGAGCATGCGAAGCGGAAATGCCATGTTTCCCCGCGCCGACATGTGCGGATAAAGTGCGTAGTTTTGAAAGACCATCGCGATGTCCCGATCGCTCGGGTCGACGTCGTTCACGAGGCGACCTCCGACCCGGATTTCGCCCTGCGAAATCGTCTCCAAACCGGCCAACATACGAAGCGCCGTCGTCTTGCCGCAGCCCGAAGGGCCGACAAGCACAACAAGCTCGCCGTCGTCCACGACAAGGTCGAGGGACCGAACGGCAATGGTTCCGTCGGGAAACTCCTTGGTTACACTGTCGAAAACGACATTCGCCATTGATCACTTCCAGTTCCGGATTGTCGTTTGTGGCACCGATTATCGAAAGGCGCCGCTCAGGCCCTGGATGAATAACCGTTGCGCGAATACGTAGACGATCAGCAGTGGCAATGCCGACATCAGCAACCCGGCGAAAATGATCTGCGGATCCGCCGAAAATTTTTGCTGGAAGGCGACGACATTGGTGGTAATCGGGATGACATCGGGGCTGCTGAGAAACAGGAGTCCGATCAGCAGATCATTCCAAGTTTCGAGTATGCAAAAGAGGCCGACTGCCGCAAGGCTCGGTGCGGCCATGGGCAGGAGAACCAGGAAGAAGACCATCGGCGGCTTGGCGCCGTCAATTCGCGCCGCCTCGAAGACTTCGTCCGGCAGATCCCGAAACGCACCCTCCAGAACGTAGATCACGAAGGAAATCCGCAACCCGGAATAGATGAGGATTCCGCCTGCGAACGTATTCACGAGTCCCAACTCCGCCATCTGCGCGAATAGCGGAATCGTCACAACGATCGGTGAAATGGACATCGGCACCAGCATGCCGATAAACAGAACCTGTTTGAACCGAAGCCTCAGCCGGGAGAAGGCGAAGGCCGCACAGGCGCCGAAGAACAGTGCGATGATCGTGCTGGACCCGGCGAGAATCATCGAGTTGCGGAGAGCGAGGAGCATGCCTCCGTCCTCGATCGCGCGGATGACGGCGTCGAAACTCAACCTTGTCGGCAGCGCGAACTCGCTGCGGTAGAACTCAAACGTGGGTTTCAGCGCGTTACTGGCCAGGTAGTAGCCGACAAAGAGAACGGAGGCGTTGGGGATGAACAGGAAGGCGTGAACGGGAAGATCTGCCGCGACACGCGCAAGCCGGGTTCGGAATCGGCTCATGTCTTGCTCCTGGAGCGGAGTTGCAGGCGCACCTGCAACACCAGCACGGGAAGCGCCACCAAGAGCAGAATGATGGATATTGCGGCGCCGTAACCCATTTGCGAGAGCTTGAAAGCATTTCGGAAGACCTCGAGTTCGACAACCGTTGTCGCGTGCCCGGGACCGCCGCCAGTCATGACATAGACATAGTTGAAGACGAAGCTGAACAACCAGATCGACATCAGCACGACGAAGAGACGGATCGCCGGGGCCAGCAGCGGCAGGTCAATGAACAGGAAACGCCGCCAGCGTTTTGCGCCGTCCAGCGCCGCCGCCTCGTAGATGCTGGCGTCTACGGCCAGGAGTCGACTGTAGAACAGCAACCCCGCGAAGCCGGTATCCCGCCATACCAGAACCAGCATGATCGCCCCAAGCGCTATATCGGGTTCAGCAAGCCACGGGCGGACCCAGTCGCCGAGCCCGACCAGGCGCAGCAAAGCGTTCACGATACCGGTGGGACTGAGGAAAAAGATCCAGACATATCCCGCAATCGTGATCGAGATGATCCAGGGAACCATCAGCAGGAAGCGGTAGATCCGCCATCCCGCGATGCGTTCGCGTAGAATGGAAGCGAGGAAAGCGCCGAGCAGCACTTCAATTGGGATAACGACCAGCAGCAGCACGTTGTGGACGACGGCGATACGGACGCGCGGGTCGTCGATTGCACGCACGTAGTTGTCGAGACCGATGAACGAGGCGGCCCGCACGCCTCCGCGCCAGTCTGTGAGGCTGAAGCCGACGGTCTGGAAGATCGGAACGACGAAAACCGCACACACGACAATCAGCGCGGGCACGAGGAATCCCAGCGCCGTCCACTGTTCCCGGTCGTTCAGTTTGCCGCTGCGGGCCTTCTGCGGTCTCCACCCCGCCACCGCGTGTGCGGATTCAGAGGTCGAAGAGCCGGCGCGCATTTCCCCCGGCAATCAGCGCTTTTTCCGCGTCACTGGCGCGAAGTCGATTCACCTTTTCGCGCTCGTATCCGACATCGTAGAACGGAAAGTCCGAGCCCCACAGCATTCGCTCCGCGCCGAACCTGGCAATCCAGTCACTCATCACAGGTATGATCGGGTTTGCGGTCGTGTCGACGAAGACGTTGGAGGCTTGCTCAGCAGCGGGAAAACACTCCCATGTTAAATCGGAGAGGCCGAAATGGGCGAGAATGTGCGGCGCCTTCGGGAACCGTTCCGCCACGTAGGAAATTTGCAGTGGATGGGTTGTTGGCGAGGTTCCGCTGTGCCAGAGCGTTGGCAGGCGAAGCTCCTCGATTCGCCGGTACACCGGAAAATAGTGTTCCATGAACGGGTAGTACTGATCGAATGCCGGATGCAGCTTGACGGCGCGGAAACAGGAATACTGCCGGCAGCGCTCAAGTTCCTCGAGCGCTGCCGGCGGATCAAACGGATTCAGGTAGATATAGGCGTAGAGAAGCCCCTCCGCTCCCGCGCAGGCCGCGCGTGCCCGATCGTTGGCGGCAACAGGGTCGTAGGTGTTGAGCACCGACAGGACTCCGCTCGCGATGCCGGCATCCCTGTGCTGCGCGAGCATCTCGGCTTCGTCATGGTCGCCGCCGCTGATGACCGGTTCGAAACTGCCGACGTGGCAGTGTGCATCGATGAATTCCAAAGCGGACGCTCCGTTTCATAGCGTTGCGCGGCTCAGCCCTGCTGTTCCTTGTACTCGGCGTCTACCTCATCCCATTTCGCGGTCAGCGCCTCGGCCGTCATGTCGCCACGCAGATAGAGGATGCCGTCCTCAAGCAGCGAGGTGTACTGCGCCTGGGTCACGAAATTGTAAGGATACGGCTGGTTCTTCGCGTTCGCCGCCTCGAACACCGCCCGAATGACGGGATTCTGGATGTTGCCGAGGTCCCAGCGATCGTCGGCCGGTCCTTGCTGTGTCGTAGCCGCAAAGGCGTTCATTTCGTCGACGGTGGTCAGGAACCCGAGCCACTGGATCGCGGCTTCCTGCTTCGAGGAGAAGGAGGCTACATAGAGGGCGTTCGGTTCCTGGCAGATATGGTCGAAAAGCGCCGTGTCGCGACGATAAGCGGGGATCTTGGTAAGGCTGATATTCTCCTGTCCGTAGGCCTCCACCGAGGCAGACGTAGCGCCACTCATGTCGAAGTAGACACTCATTGCTGCCTGACCCGAAACGAGTTGGCGAACATGCTGCTCATAGGGAACGACCTCACCGCCTTCCACGAAGTAGCCGGCCTGGTAGAGTTCCCGATATGCCGCGAGCGCATCATAAATGCGGGAGTTCTGCCAACTGGCGTCACCCAGGTTGATGTCGATGATCACGTTCGGATCGTCGAAGGACTGCGCCTCGAAGTTGTAGAAGTACCATTCGTTGAAGTAGCCCTGCTGGTTGGACCACGCCAGGGGCGCGGCGCCACCGGCTTTGATCTTGTCGCAGATGTCAAGGAAGTCCGCCCACTCAATCGGCGGGTCGGTCGGCGACGGGAAGGCATCGCGGTCGACTCCAGCCTGCTCGAGCACGGTCTTGTTGTAGACCAGAAACCACGGGCTCACGTCAAAAGGCAGTCCATATTGCTGTCCCTTGTAACGCATGGTCGCGGCGCCCTGCCGGTGGCTCCAGAACTCCTCCGAGAAGTGTTCGCCGAGGGGAATGATGTTGCCGAGGCTGGCCTGATTGCGCGCGGTGGGACCGCCCCACCACAGCATGGCGTCAAATCCTTGGCCGGCATTGGCTGCGGCGGCAACCGCTTGCTCGATGCCTTCGGCGCTCTTGAACTCTACGGTGACGGAAGTTCCGGTCGCCTCGCGAAACCTCTCGGCCGCGGCGGCATAGTACGTGTCAGCCGGAGTACCGGGAGGGTTCTTGTATTGCCAGAACACGATGCCGTCCGATTGGGCGTGCGCCGTTCGAACGATGGATGGAGCGGCGAGACCGCCCGCAAATGCCATTGTCGTGCCCAGAATTTTTCGACGGGTCACAGCCTGCGTAAATGCTTTCTTGGTGTTCATTCTATTCCTCCATGCAGCCCACGATGCGGGCTTTTCTCTTTGGTTCGGGAACAATAGGAATTCACCGAGTCTGAGTCAATTTGAAACGCCCCGACGCGCACCCTTCAAGCCTCTGGCGCGGGCGCGTGGTCGATGCGCCGAATCGTCTGCAGAGACTGCTGTCTTGCGCACGGGAGGGTCGAGCGGCCGCATCTCGAAAGGTGACCCGCGGTCAAGGGTTCGGCTTCACCGCATTCGTCGGGCCGGTGCACCACCGGGTACCATGACATTCCTTGGGTAAGTCGAGAGGGATATCCACATGGTCGACGAGGTTTCGGTAGTGCTTGGCGCCGGAGGAGGCATCGGTCGCGCGTGCGTCCGCATGTTCGCCGCGCGCGGCCGACGCGTGGTTGCTGGCGACAAGAATGTCGATGCGGCACGTGCGGCTGTCGCGGGGGTTGCGGGTGAGCCGGTTGCGCGCGTGTCGGATGTGACCGATCCAGCCATGATGGAGGCTCTCTTGAAGGATGCGGAAAGATTGGGCGTTCTCCGGGATCTGATTTACGCACCTGGAGTCGTGATCACCTCCGCGATCGATCGAATCGACTGGGCCGCGTATCGCCGTCTCATGGCGGTGAACCTTGATGGTGCGTTTTATGCATCCGCCGCTTTCGTGTCGGCGATCGGGAGGCAGAACGGAGTTGGCTCGATCATATTGATATCCTCGACCGCGGGCCGCCGGGGCGAGGCGGGCGCAACCGCCTACTGCGCCTCGAAATTTGGGTTGATAGGTCTCGCGGAGAGTCTGGCGGCCGAACTCGCGGGGAGTCACATTCGGGTGAATGCGGTGTGTCCCGGAAATGTCGATACCCCTATGCTGGAAGAGGTCGTCCGGCAGATTGCAACTTATGAAGGCATCGATGCCGACGCGATACGCGAACGTCTGGTTCGCGCCGGCGGGGCTCACCGCCTGGTCCGTCCGGACGAAGTTGCGGCGGCGTGCTGGTTTCTCTGCACGCCGGACGCGACCGCGATTACCGGTGCAACGCTCACGGTCGACGGCGGTCAGATGATCGGATAATGGAATGCGGGCCAGCCTGGTACGGCGAGGATTCGAGACACCGGGAAGTTTCCCGATTTTCGTATCGACGCTACCGGCCTACGGCGGTTTCAGAATGGACGACCGGGGCGGCAGCGGCAGCTGGGCTGTGCGACGGATCCGGATATTGGTTCCGTTCGCGTTGTTCCGGCAGCAATTCTGGAGCCGGTGAACCGGGGTGTGCAGTTGCTGACGGGCCGCGCTACAGAGGAGGCGGTGAACGCGCGTCCGGCAATTCGGTTTCACGCGTCAGGGAACGCCCGAGCAGGGACTGCACTGGAAGCAGGCACGGCAGTGGGGATCTGGAGATGAAACCGGAGAATGTCGACCTCGGGCTCGCAGGCCGCACGGTGCTATTGACCGGTGCGGCGGGAGCGATGGGATCCTCCATCGCGGATGCGCTTCGCCGCGCCGGCGCCGGAGTGATTGGCCTGGACTTGGCTCCGGGCTCCGCTATTCGAAGCTGTGATGTAACGGATGAGTGCGCAACCGAGCGAATTATCGCCGAAGCAGTGGCGGAGGAGGGAGTTACCGATGTCGTTCATGCAGCGGGAACCGTCGTGGTCGGTACCGTAAGTGAAACGCCGGCGGCGGAGTTTCGGCGAGTCATCGAGCTTAACCTCGTCGGCAGCTATATCGTGGCGCGCGCGTCGGTCCGGCATCTCGCTCCAGGTTCCACGCTCACGCTCGTTTCCTCACAAGCGGGATTGAAAGGGGGCGCCTGCTGGTCGGCCTACGCGGCCTCCAAAGGAGGCGTGAATCGACTTGTGGATTGTCTTGCGGAGGAAGCGGCCGAACAGGGAATCCGGGTAAACGCGCTTTGTCCGGGGAGCGTTGACAGTCCCATGATGGATCGGTCCGTCGCGGCCCTGTCCGAGGCTACCGGCCAGACCGAAACGTCGATCCGGGAACGCTACCGTCGCAAAATTCCCCTGGGCCGTCCGGCGAGTCTCAAGGAGGTGGCCCATGCCTGTCTCTTGTTGATGTCGCCGCTCTCTTCCTTTGTCCATGGGACTGCATTTGTCGTGGACGGAGGAGAACTCACGCGATGAGTGGAGACGGACTTCAGAAGCTCTCCGCGGAACCGCGGTGGGTGACACTCTGTACGGGCGACCACTTCGGCCGCTTGATCGGCAAGCGTATTCCCGCGTGGCGTTTCCCGGCTGTTCGTGATCGCGGCCTGGCTGTTCCGGACTTCCATCTGGTGACCGGCGCGGAGAATGTTCCCTATTCCGACATGGCAGTCACGGGCATGGCAAGCGGATTCCGGAACGGGCTGTTGAAACCGATCCCTGGGCGGTCTTTCCGGCTGCCCGACCGACCAGAGGTGGAGATCCATCTTTCCCGCGCGATACGATCGGACGGTTGCGCCTACGAAGAATCGCCGCGGCGTGTTCTTGAGCGCCAGACCGAGCGTCTTGTCGAGTCCGGCCTCGCAGTCACGGTCGCGACGGAACTCGAATTCTACCTCTTCGACATGCCGCTCCGCGACGCGGTTGCCGTCTTGCCTGCCCAAGCCCGGCCGTACTGGATTCGCAACGCGGACAACGATGTCCTTCTCACCGACTTTGCGGCGCCTGTGCTCGACGAGATTTGTGTGTGTCTCGATGTAGCGGGGATCCCTGTCGAGTCGATCCAGGGTGAAGGCGGGCCCGGCCAGTTCGAAATCAACATCGGCCCCGGGGACCCGCTGGAAGCTGCAGACCGGCACGTGATTTTCAAACACATCGTGCGGCATGTTGCGGGTCGAGCGGGCGTCGCGGTGACCTTCATGGCGAAACCGCGCGCAGACTGGGCCGGATCGGGTGGACACATTCATGTCGGCGTTCGGCGCGGTGAACCGATGGAGGAGGGACGCGACGAGTCACAACAAATCGCCGACGCGTTCATCGCGGGTGTTCTACACGACGCACCCGCGGTTACGCTGATGTATTGCCCACTCGTGAACAGTTTCCGGCGCTTCGCGTCAAACAGTTTCGTAGCGGCCAAACCGACCTGGGGCGAGGATGATCGTACGGCGATGGTACGCCGCGTTGTCGACGAGCGCGGACGACGATTCGAATTTCGTTTGCCGGGCGCCGATATGAACCCGTATCACGCAATCGCGGCGATCTTGGCGTCGGGAATGCGGGGTGTGAGTGAGAGCAGGCAGATTCGACCGGAGCGACAGGGCGACAGCGAAGAAGCCGAGTTGGGTTCCGTGCCCGGCGATCTCGGCGAAGCGATCGCAAATTTTTCTGGCTCGTCCATTGCCGTGGAATGCTTCGGCCCGCAGGTTCGGGACCATTTGCTGGGGCACGCTCGCCGGGAGCTTGCGGCGTCGCGGTCCGCGGTCACCGATTGGGAGTGGCGGCGGTATTTCGCCGAAGCGTAGCCGAAGCCGGCGCGGTTTACCCGAAGGTGCTGATGGTCCGGACGGGAAGCCACCTTCCGGACGATACATTCTCGCGATGCCTGGTACGCATCCTGGCGACCCAAAGTCACGACCTCGGGTGGTTCTCCCGATTCGGAATGCATGACATTGGATTCTACGAACTTGGCCTGCTGAGTCTTTCCGCCAGATCACCTGTGATCGTCCATGCCCGACGGCTGCAGATTCAAGATGCGGAGAATTGATGCCGCGGCCGGTCGAGCATCGTGGATACGAGCAAGAGGAGGCCTGGTCCAGCGGATCGCGGTTGAGGACATGCGGTCGCGCGGGTTCGCAGGGAGTCTCGCCGGTGTGACAAGCGAAATCATCCGTGCCGCGCGCAGGAACGGTTCGTTCGAGATCAGGGCGGTCGGCATCCCGGTCGCTGCGGTCGGCCGCGTCCTGAAATGGGCGCTTCGCAAACGCATCACCGCCGCGTATTCGGAGGACGGCATGCTCGGCAATTGCCATCCGAATTCAAGGGCAACACGGATCGATCGGAAGCGCTCGCGGCGGAGATGTTTGCGCGGGGTCTGAGCGTTCGCGACATCGAGGGTGTGACCCGAGGGGAGGACGGGCTGCTGCCGTTGCGGAGCGGGGTCTTGGAGACCGGTGAACAGCGATGCGAGGATTACCAGACACGAAAATCGTTCGCGCCTAGGGGTTGGGTTCGATGCGGAAACGCCAAGTAAATCTATTCGTTAGCGGAGGTAAGGGCTGGGGTACTTTTCGCTCATCTCCATTTTCGGGTGGATCTGCCCCGTTCCGATACTTCGTGATCCAGGTCGCTGAATGAGGGCAGATCGAGCCAATAGCGTGTGTGGCGGCGCTCCCCGGTTCTGCGAAGTGCGCCCCTTGCGACCAGGTCGGCGAGGTCGCGGGTTGCTGTCGAAGCCGGCGCTCCGGTCATGCGATGGTAGTTTTGTGCGCTGAGTCCTCCCTTGAATCCATCCGGTTCGGCTTGGAACAGCCCCAAGAGCGCTTTCTCCTGACGCGGATTCAACTGGCCGCGCAACCGGTCGAAAAGCCGGGTTTGTTCAATCAACCGGATTATCCGGCGTTCGCTCCAGAGTTGGGCGTCCAGCACCGTTTCAGCAAACCAGACCAGCCAATCGGTGATATCGAGTTTCCGGTTGGCTGCTTCGAGATTGTCGTAATAGGCTCGCCGTCGTTGCGCGATCATCCGGGAGAGGGCAATCAGACTGGGTTTGCCGAGCGACTGGGCAAGCGCCTTCTCAGCGAGGGCGCGGCCGATTCTCCCATTTCCATCTTCGTACGGATGGATGAAAACGAAATAGAGGTGCGCGATTCCCGACCAAGTCAGGGCAGGCAGTCCATTCTTCCCGGCTGCGGTCTGGCCATACCAAGAAACGAATCGGTTCATCTCCTTTCGGACGCTTGCGGAAGGAGGCGCTGCGTAATGAATTCTTTGCCGATAGTCGGGTCCGGAAACAACCAGCATCGCCTCGGGATGTTGTCGGTAACCGCCAGCCACGGCGAAGTCGCGGCGCTCGCGCATCAGCATTCTGTACCAGTTCCACAGGGTAGCATGGTCCAAGGGCCGGTCGAATTCGCGAAAGAGCGCCACCATCATGTCTGCTACGCCTGCTTCGGCGGGCGAAATGTTCCGCTGGCCTGTGCGCAGACCAAAGTGACGGCGAATGGAAGACTGAACCGAAGCACGATCAAGAATTTCGCCTTCGATTGCCGAGGTTTCCACCGCTTCGTCGCAAAGCCGATCAATCCGAACCTCGGTCTGGCATTCGCCTGTGAGATGGCGCCAAGCTCCGATGCTGCGACCGGATTCGTGCAAGAATCTCGCCTCAAATGGGGCAAGCTTCGACTTGTCCCAATCAAAGTTGGGCCAGTTTCCATGTTGCCAAATCCACGACATGGGCGATACATTCCCCCTCAATCGCCCATATTGTCATCGATAAGTGAGCGATAGCAAGCCCCAAGCGAGTCTTCATGCGGCGAAGGAGTCTCGCTCGAAGTTCATGGCGGCGATGCCGGGATTTCCTTAAGCCAGGTGAATCGCCCAATTCCTGCCGGAGCGTCCCAAGGGCGCGAACAGCCCGCGGGAGTCCCGGTCTTGCGTGGCAAGGCGAGAATGAAAACCGCAAATGGCGCCGCTTCCGGCCGCTCTACTTCCTGCCGTACACCTCGCGCGCCGCCTGCTCGGAAATGAAACCGTCCAACAAGTCCTCTTCCACCAGCGCGGGGTCCCGCTCCGAGGGCGGTCCGTAGCCTCCGCCCCCCGCCGTCAGCACGGTGATCCGATCACCCGCCCGGACCGGCACGCGCTTGGTGCTCATGCGGATTTCCCGTTTGGTTCCCGGGAAAGCGATCATCGTGTTGGCATCCGGTTCCGATCCTCCTGCAACCGCCCAGGGCCGGCTCTTTGACTTTTTCATGACAGTCAGGAATTCACCGTCCGTCAGGAACCGGATATCCCGGTGCAGGCCTAGGCCGCCGCGATGCCTGCCTTCTCCGCCGGAGTCCCGGCGCATTTCGCAACGTTCGAAGAACATTGTCGTATTCGTTTCGAGAACTTCGAGCGGTGTGTTGCGGACGATGCTCTCCGACAAGTGAATCAACGAGTTCGAGCCGTCGTGATCATGCGTCGCACCCCATCCCACCGGATCGTTATTGCTCAGCGCAAAGAACTTTCCCGTATCCGGATGCGTGCCCAGCATCATGAAACCCGGCACGTCCCCTCCCGAAGAGGCCGCGAGCTTGCCGGGCATCGCTTTCGAAAGCGCCTTGAATATCAGTTCAAGGCCAACGATTCCGGTCCAGAGCGTAAATGTCGGTGAAGGGTAGACCGCATGGAAGAGGTTGCCGGGCTCGGCCAGCACCCGCAACGCTCGGGTGTGCCCCGCATTCGAGGGCGTGTCGGGCGTAGTGAGCGCCTTGAACGCAACCTTGCACATGGCGAGCGTCGAGCCGAAGGGCATGTTGACCGGACCGTTCTGGGTTCCGGCCGACCCCGCAAAGTCAACCGTGAACTCCGAATCCGAAATGGTCACGGTCGCCTTCATTGGAATGGACTCGTCGCCGATGCCGTCGTCGTCGATGAAATCCTCTGCGGACCAGGCGCCGCGGGGAAGCAATTCCAGCGCTCGCGCAGTCGCCCTCTCGCCGTGGTCCAGGATGACGGCGATCGCCTCCGTTACCACCTCGCGGCCAAATTTGCCGGTCAGTTCCCGGAGTCGCCGCTCGCCGGTCCGCAAGGATGCCACCATCGCGTGGAGGTCGCCGGTCACAAGTTCCGGCATCCGGGAATTGAACCGTATGAGTTCCATGATCTCGTTGTCGAGCTTGCCGCGCTTGAACAGTTTGGTCGCGGGAAGAATCAGTCCTTCCTGGTGCATGTCGGTCGAATCGAGCACGTAGCCCGGGTCCTTGGCGCCAAGGTCGGCCAGATGCGCCCGGACGCAGAGGAATCCGAACGCCCGATCGGAACCCGGTAGGAAGGCCGCCGAAATCAAACTCGCGTCATAGGTATGCGCCGCATTCCAGTAGGGGTAATTCGAAATGATCACATCTCCGTCCTCGAATCCCTCCTTTCCGAGATACTCGGCAACCCGCCTGACGCTGTAGTCGTTGGCGCCGAGAAAGTTGGTCAGGCCCGGCGCCTCCGCGACCAGGTCGAGTTCATGGTCATAAATCGAGATTCCAAAATCCAGGACTTCGTAAATGACCGGGTTGAAGGCCGTGCGAACGAGCGTCGCCCGCATTTCCTGGGCGGCGGCGAGCAGGTAGTTGCGGATCACCTCCGCGGTGGCGCCGTCGACTTCATGTTTCATGGGTGTCATACCGCTTTCCTGTGGCGACAATCAGGTGGCCGTAGGGGTCCACGTTGAGTTGCTGGCCGCAATGGACCACCGTGACTGACGTGGCCTCCTCGACAAGCGCCGGCCCTGGAATCTCGTCTCCGGGCGCCAGGGAATCACGCCAGTAGAGGTCGAATTCCGTCATCGCGCGCGTGGTGTAGCAATATGCGGAACGGATGCCGGCGCCGGCGGCCCGCTCCCCGGGCGCCCGGACGGAACGTTCGGGCAGGGGCGGTTTTGAAATCTTTCCGGTTGCGCGGATTCGGATGTTCACGATCTGGACGGCTGCTTCCATGCGATGACCGTACCGGGCCTCGTGCAGTTCGCCGAAGCGAACCCGAATGGCTTCCGGTTCGATGGGAGCGGCGACTTCGACGGGAAGCGTGTGTTCTTGCCCGAGATAGCGAAGTTCCAGCTGGCGCAGGAGCACGGCGCCACTCTTCGAAATTTCCTGTCCTTGAAGCGAACCCAGCGCCTCCTGTTCGATCTCGCGGAAAATCGATTCCAGCAATTCCGGCCCGATATCATCCAGGAGCGCAATTCGCGTCCGCGAGAAATCGTCCACGACATCGGCGCTCAACATGCCCCACGCCGAAAACGCGGACGGCGCATTGGGAACAATCACCTCCCTTAAACCCATTTCCGCGGCAACCATGGAGCCGAGCAGCGGACCGGCGCCGCCGAAAGCGAGGAGCGCCGAATCCCGCGGGTCGCGGCCGCGCTCCACGGTGATGCGCCGGACGGCGCCGACGGTTTTCGCCATCAGCACGTCGAGCACCCCGGCGGACGCCCTGGTAACGCCGAGGCCCATTTCCCGGGCGATGGAGTCCCTGATGCCGTCATGAGCCGCCGCCGCATCCAGCGGCATGTTGCCGCCCAGGAACGACTTGGGTTCGATGTATCCGAGAAGCAGGCAAGCGTCTGTTACAGTCGGCCTTGTCCCGCCCCGGCGGTAGCAGATCGGCCCCGGTTCCGCGCCGGCGCTCTGCGGCCCCACGTTGAGCAATCCTTCATCCATCCAGGCGATCGAACCGCCTCCGGCGCCGATGGTATGGATATCGTAGATCGGGATGAGGATGGGATGGTTCTCGAGCGTCGCCTCGAATGCCGGTGCGGCCCGGCCGTTCTCGATCAGGCAGACGTCCAGGGATGTCCCGCCAACGTCGAATGAAATCAGGTCCTTGCGGCCGAGAGCGCTGGCCAGAAAGGCGGCCCCGGTTATCCCCCCGGCGGGTCCCGAAACGATGGTGTTTGTCGGCGACCGCCTCGCGGCGGTCGCGGTCATGGCGCCGCCGCCGGAGCGCGTGACCAGGAACTGCCCGCGGAACGATTGCGCGTCCAGGTGCTCCTGCAGTTCATCGATATAGCGTTCGAATATCGGGCGAATATAGGCGTCCAACACGGCGGTGCTGGTGCGTTCGTACTCGCGGTGCTCCCGGGTGATTTCACTCGAGAAAGAAACCCGCATATCGGGATATTCCCGGTGAATCAGTCCAGCGGTCCGTCGTTCATGATCGGGATTGAGATAGGAAAACAGGAAACAGATCGCGATGGCTTCGACTCCATGGTTCTCCACAAGGCGCCTTGCCGCCTCAACGACTTCGGATTCGACAAGTTCGTCCACGACCTCGCCCCTGTAGTTCAGCCGGCACCGGACGCCCTCGATGCGATGCCGGCGAACCAGGGGTTGCGGCCGCGCGTAAGTGAAGTTGTACATGTGCGCATCCGGCACATTCGCGCGCCCGATCAGGAAGATGTCCCGGAACCCCGCATTGGTGATAATTCCGACCCTGGCGCCGGCGCGTTCCAGTACGGCGTTCAGGCCCAGAGTCGTGCCATGAATGAAGTAGTCGAGCTCCGTCAAGTGCGTGCCCAGGGCCGCCATTGCGGCGACGACGCCATCGGAAGGATTGGCCGGAGTTGCGGGCGCCTTCTCGAACCGGAATTCGCCGGTCACGGAATCCAGTTCCGTGGCGTCGACAAATGTGCCGCCGATATCGACCGCGAGGCGGAGGCGCCCGTTACTCAAGGCCCCGCCTCCCGCCGCCTCTTTCCGCCTCCCGCCTTCCAGCATGCGACAAAATGCAAGTCATCCAATTCCTCAAGTATTTGTGGCTGTTCACAGGTCGACTCAGCATAGGGACATCGCGGCGCCAGCGCGCAGCCCGCCACTTCATATGCTTCGTCCAGGTCGCGGCGCAACCTTGTCCCCGAAACGGCCTCCTGTCCGGTCAGGCTGGGTGAAGATTCAACCAGTGCCTGCGTATACGGGTGCCGCGGGCGCGTCAGTACTTCGGCGGCCGTTCCCAATTCCACGATCTTGCCGAGATACAGAACCGCAACGCGGTCGCAAAGCCCGCGAACGGTCGCCAGGTCGTGCGATACAAACACGTAGGAACGCCTGCCTTCGGCCATGAGTTCTCGCAGCAGGTCAAGTATCTGCGCCTGGATCGTCACGTCGAGTGCGGAGGTCGGTTCGTCGAACACGATGAGTAACGGGTCCACAATCAGCGCGCGTGCGATCGCGACACGTTGCGCTTGGCCGCCGGACAGTTGGCTGGGATAGAGCTTGCGGAATTCCGCACCCAGGCCAACGCGCGACAGGATTTCCGCGACAAGGGCGTCTTCCTTCCGCGATCGTCCGCCATGCGCCCTGAGCGGGTCCCGCACGTTCTGTTCCACGGTCATCCGCGGGCTGAGGGAATCGACTGGATCCTGAAAGACCATCTGGATATCCCGGCGCAGCGCGCGCATGTCCCGGGACGACGTGTGCGCGTAGTCACGGCCGTTCACAACCACGCTCCCCGATTCAGGCGTGACAAGCCCCATGATCGCGCGCGCCAGCGTGCTCTTGCCGCAACCGCTTTCGCCCACAACGCCAAGCGTTTCCGCGCGCCTGAGTTCGAGCGAGACCCCGCGCAGCGCCAAGGAATCCTGCCGTCCGTACTGGCCCGCATAGCGCACTTTCACCTGCTCGAGCTTGACAACGGGATCATCTGAAGGACTTGGCCGGTTCGGGCCTGCCGGCGCCCTGGCTGGTGAAGCGGACGGGCTCTTTCCCGCGCGGAAACAGCGCACGCCGCGACCGGAACGATCCCATTCCCAGGCAGGCAGTTCTCTCCGGCAGATCGATTCCACGAGTGCGCATCGATCCGCGAACGGGCAGGAGGCGGGAGGAGCATCAAGACGCGGCATGGTGCCCCGGACAGCATCCGGCATGCGGCCATCCAGGTCGGGCACTGCGTCGAGAAGCGCCCGGGTATAGGGATGTCGCGGTTCCGAAATGATGGCTTGCGTCGGACCCGATTCCACGAGAACGCCGGCATAGAGCACCGCGATCCTGTCGCATACCTTGGCGATGGAGGCGATGTCATGGGAGACGATGATGACCGCGCAGCGTTCCCGCTGCGCAGCCGTGCGAAACAACTGCAGGATGTCGCGGGACAGGGTGGAATCCAGCCCCGTCGTCGGCTCGTCCGCCAACAGGATCTTCGGCCGGCAGGCCAGCGCCAGCGCGATCATCACGCGCTGGCACATTCCTCCTGACAATTCATGGGGAAAGGCGCGAAGCCGCCGCTCCGGATCGCGAATTCCCACCTCGGCAAATATCCCGCGCGCAGCTTCCCAAGCCGCGTTGCGCTCCAGGCCCTGCCAGCGCACCAGGCGATCCACCAATTGCTTGCCGACCCGGCGCGTCGGGCTGAGCGCACCTCGCGGATTCTGAAAGCAGATCGCGGCGCCGCCCCCGCGATGGCCGTGCATTGCCGCTTCCTCGCAATCGACAATGTCGCGACCCTGCACGGCAACCCGACCGGAGAGTTGCGCGCCGTCCGGCAGCATGCCGGCGATGGTTTGCGCCATCATGCTCTTTCCGCCGCCGCTCTCCCCGACGAGTCCCAGAATTTCTCCTCGCCCGACGCTCAGTTCAATGCCGTTCAGCGCCGCGACCGTTCCCGCCCGGTTGTGCAGGGAGACGCGGACCCGATCCAGTTCGAGGAATGGAAGATCGCTCACACCGCCTCCGAACTCTCAAGGAATCCCTCGCCAACGAGATTGAAAGCGAGCACGCAGGCGAAGAGGCTGATTCCGGGGAATATGGAAGTCCACCAACGGCCGCCGATCACGTCCGCGGCTCCGGCGCTGATCATCGCGCCCCATTCGGCCTGCGGGACTGGAACGCCCAATCCCAGGAAGGAAAGACCGGCCAATGTCAGCATTGCCCAACCGCAGTTCAACGGCGCGATGACCAGAACCGGTGTCAGCGCATTGGGGAGAAGATGCCGGAAGAAAATCGATATGCGGGAGTTGCCGGCGCATTCCGCCGCCTCGACGAAACCCCGCACGCGAAGGGCGCGAAGTTCGCTTCGCATGATGCGTACGTAGGCCGGCGCAAAAATCAGCCCGATCGCGAGCGTCAGATTGAGCAAGCCCGTCCCGAACATGGCCGCTACGATCAGGGCGAGTACGAATGCGGGGAACGCCTGCACGATGTCCGTGAGGCGCATGGCGATTTCGTCGATCCAGCCTCCCGCGTAGCCCACGAGGCCGCCGATCATGCAACCTGAAATGACGGCGATTGCGACGGCCGCGACCGCGATTCCGATGTCAATCCGCGCGGCGAACAGCACGCGGCTCCACAAGTCCATGCCGTTGCCGTCGGTTCCGAGCGGGTGTGCGCCCGAGGGCGGCATGAGGAAGGCGGAGAAGTCGATTTCTTCGGGTCCCCAGGGAGATAGCAACGGCGCCAGCAGCGCCGCCAGGATTACCAGGGAAAGCATGCAGCTGCCTGCGATGATCAGCGGACGGCTGATCTCGTTCCGCGGTTTGCGGCGATGCCAGGCGCGCGGATTGGCGATCGGATTCGGCATTGCGGACTGCATCAAACCCGGATCCTCGGGTCCAGTGCGGCCTGGACGATATCGGCGACCAGGAATGCGACAACATAGAAGGACGCGGTCACGAGCGCGTACGCCTGGATTACGGGATAGTCCCGCAGCAGCAGTCCCCGGAGCGCCCATTGCCCAAACCCTTGCCAGGAAAACACGAACTCCACCAGGACGCTGCCGCCTATGAGGTTGCCGAGCACCAGGGCCGCGAGCGTCGGCACCCGCACCATGGTTTCCCGGATTAGGTAACCGGAGAGCAACCGGCGGCGGTCCAGCCCGTGCGCGACGGCGCAACGGTAACTGTCGGAACGCATGACCTGGAGCGCGGACGCCCGCACGCTTCGCATCATTGGCGCCGTGACAATGAGCCCCAGGGTGAATACCGGCAGCCACAGGTGATGGAGCGCCGAGAGCAGCGCTTCTCCGTTCCGGGTCAGGACAGAATCGACCAGCAGGAATCCGGTGATGAACTGGACGTCGATCGCTGAGTCGATCCTCCCGCTGGGCGGTGGCGCGATGTCGAGATAGGCGTAAAGCACAAGGATCAACACGAGTCCGAGCCAGAACTCCGGAAGCGAATTGCAGGCAAGCGCCCCCATTCGGGCGACGTGATCGCCAATTCGTCCCGCGTTCAGCGCAGCAAGGAGGCCAAGGGAGATGGAAAGTCCGAGCGCGAGGAGGAATCCGAGCACGACGAGTTCCAGCGTACGGGGCAGGCGCAGCGCAACCTGCTCGATGACCGGACGGTTGGTCTGGATCGAGTCGCCGAAGTCGCCCTGGATGACGCCAGCCATATAGTCCGCGTATTGCGCGACGATCGGCCGATCGAGACCATACCGTTCCCGCACGCGTTCGATGTCTTCCGGGGTGGCGGTTTCCGGGACGATGGAGAGGATTGGATCGCCCGGCAGCACGCGGACGAGCAGAAAGCACAAGATGCTGACGCCGAGCAATACGGGCGCCAGCATCAGGAGTCTGCGTACGATATAGAGGCCCAGCCGCACCTATGGGCTACCGCAAACTACGCGTGATCGAGATACCGCAGTCGAAATAGACCATCCACGGGCTGGACCCATCCCGAGACGCCGCTCGAGACTGGCAAATCGAAATCCGGTTGGGCGAGGACAAGCCAGGGGATGTCCTTGGCCAGAATTTCCTGTGCCTCGGTGAACAACTGGGCCCGTGCAGCCTGGTCGGACGTCTTGTTGAGTGTCAGGAATATTTCCTGGATGCGCGCGCTGTCATACCCGGCGTAGTTGAGGAATCCGGCCGGAGTCAAGCACACCGCCAGCAGGTACTCGATATCGTTCACCCACATCTGTCCGGCTGCGACCTGCAGCGGAATCGCCTTCTCGGTGCGGCGCTGAAACAGCGTGCCCGGGTCGAGTGGCGTAATCTTGAGCGTTACGCCTGCCTGTTTGGCGGCGTTGGAGACCAGGACCGCGATCCGCTCCTGCTGTACATCGCCCGCAAGAATCACGAATTCCGACTCAAAGCCGTCGGGCATTCCCGCTTCGGCCAGCAGCGACTTTGCCCGATCGATATCGTATGCGAACGGATAGCCCGCCGCGGAATGGCCCGGCATATCGAGCGGCACCGGGCTCGTCGAGCGTCGCGCCCGTCCGTTGTACGCGTTCTTGACGATTGCATCGTACGGGACGAGATGCGCCATCGCCTGACGGACTTTCGGGTTGTCGAACGGCGGCGTGCCCATGGCCATCGGCACGAACACGAACTCGTTGCTCGGGCTTGAGATCACCTTGACGCCGTCCATGTCTCGCAGATCGTCGATGTCCCGGCGCGACAAGCCGAGGGCAATGTCGACCTCGCCCTTCTCGAGAAGCAATCGCCGGTTGGCGGGAGCGGGGATGATCTGCAGGCGAACCCGGTTCACGCGAGGCGCATCCAGCGGGAACTCCGGATTTGCCTCCATGACGATTTCCTGCCCCGGCTTGTAGGAAACGACATTGTAGGCGCCGCCGCTTTGCGGATTCTTGCCTGTCCATTCCTTCGCCCAGGGATCGTCGGCCGTGGCGTGTTTCTTCAGTTCCTCCGAGTCGAACAGGTAAAGGCAAATGATCTGAATGTGGCTGGACAGATCACTGGGTTGAGACTGCGTGAACTGGACGGTGTAATCGTCCACGATCTGGACCTGGTCCGCTTCCGTAAGGCCGATAAGCCGGTAGATCCCGGCGACGTTCGCCTGGGCGGCAAATGCGCGGTCCTTCGACCATTTGACGTCTTGCGCGGTTATCTCGTTGCCGCTCGGGAATTTCAGGCCCTTTCGCAGGCGTAACGTCCAGACCTTTCCTTCCGCATCGCCCGACCAGGATTCCGCAATCACCGGCACGATCTGGCTGGTATCCATGACCCGGGCGCCGGACAATTCCTTGACGCCGTACTCAAGCAAGTACGGATAGCAGTTCTTCATGACAGCGAGGCCGACGAGGTCAAAGGCAAGGTAGTCCTGATCCCAACCACCGAGATCCGCGGGAACCGCGACCGTCAACTCGTCCTTGCCTTGGGCGAACGCTCCAGAGGGCGTTACCGTTAGCGCCAGCCCGAGGCCGGCCGTCAACTCCAGAATCTGTCTGCGCGAGGGACCTTCCCGGTCGCATGCCAGTCCGGCTTCGCCTTTGTTCATTCGATGCGTCACTTTGTCCTCCCTCAAATGCGGCCGCGCGCCCTCAATAACGAGTGGGCATCTGCGTTCTCAAACCGTGAGAGGGGATTGTGCGCTGCCTTCATCTCCTGTCAAGAAGGAAGAGCCAGAATCTTGCGAGGTACGGAACCCGCATGCTTGGTTCAAGTGCTTGGTGGCAAGACTTGTTTCGTTGCCGCGAGAAGCGAAAACGATGTGGTGTCCAGCGGTGATGCGCGGCGGGGAGGGGAACCACAGGCTTCGGCAGCGAATGTGGCATTGGTTTCCCAAGAGGTTTCCATTTGCGCTTCACGAATTTCCCGATGTCCTGCGGCGGATAGGGGTCTCCCGGGTCCATACGGGAGCAAGTGGCGACGAACTTGGGGAACCCGGAGTCTGGCGTCTGGATGTCCGCGGAGATCGGGCGGACGGAGTTCCGGAGACAGAGTCCGAATCGGGTGCCGGGCGCATGTCTTCGGCGGCGCGGCCCACGTGCCGGCCCGCATTGGCGGCGTGTTGACGTGCCTGGATGGAAAATCGGACCGTTCCAATCGAACTCTGTGTCAATCGCCGAAGGCTTTGCTGTTTCCCGCTTGCCGAGTTTCTTTGCAAATCCGGGTTGGCCGGGTACGTTGGCTGCAATGGTTCGCCGAACCGCGGCGAACGGGAAGCATCCGGCAGCGAGAGGAGGGCGGCATTGGAAAACGCGGCGCAGGGTGAACATGAATCCGATCCTGCGATGCCCGCCGAGGCGCAGGAATATGTCGCCGAATGCGGCAGGCGCGCCCGCGCCGTGGACTGGGCAAGCATGCGAAGTTGGCGAAACGTGACCTATGGACCCGCATCCCGCCAGGTCATGGATATTCACGCCCCTCTCGAAGCGCCGAAAGGCGGGCTGCCGGTTTTTCTCTACATTCATGGCGGCGGATGGGTCCATGGATCGAAGGAGTGGATGTCATTTATGGCGCCGGCAATCACCGGCTATCCAGCCGTGTTCGCCGTGCCGAATTATGGTTTGGCGCCCGAATGCGCTCATCCTGTCCCCGTTACCGACTGCCTGACCGCACTCGCATTCATGCAGCGGAATGCGTCGCGGTACGGCGCGGCGCCGGGGCGCATGTATGTCGGCGGCCATTCCGTAGGCGGCCATATCTCTGCAATGATCGCGCTTCGTCCCGACATGCGTTCAACGCACGCAATTCCAGCAGTGGCGATCAAGGGATGCATTCCTGTAAGTGGTTTGTTTCGGGTCGAAAGGGAAGATCCTACGCAAGCGCAGGACCTCCGGGAAGCGAGCCCGTGCAGTTGGGCGGAAAACGCCGATATCCCTTTCCTTGTGACATACGGGGAGCGGGATTACGACCGGATTGTTCGCGAGAATCTGGAGTTCATCGAGGCGCTTGGGGGCGTTGATTCCCTGCATGCGGGCAGGGCGCTCAAGGGACTTGACCACTACGGCGCAAATCTGTGCAATGGCGAGACCGGCAGTTGGTGGACGGAACAGGTAAGAGAGTTCATTCGCGCCACGTCTTAGGGAGGAAAACAGCATGATCACCATTAGCAGTGGGTTCGAAGGGGGCAGTATCGATATTGTCGATGCCTCCGATCCGTCGAGGATTCGCCTGCGGTTGAAAGCAGACCCGGATACGGACGAGAAGTACTGGTTTTATTTCCGGGTATCCGGAGCGCGGGGCGTGCCGTGTTGCATGATCCTGGAGAATGCTTGCGATGCCTTCCGGTTGCCGGAGCGAATGGAGTCCGACATACCGGATCCTTGGGAGGACTATCGAGGATGCGTTTCCTACGATCTCGACAATTGGATCCGCATTCCCACCTCGGTCGAGAACAACTGTCTCGTCCTTCGTCTGACTCCCGCAAGCGATTGCGTCTATCTGGCGAGTTTCCCGCCGTACGGGTATGAGCGCTACCGCAAGCTTATTGCGCGGGCAGCGGCGTCAAGCGGAGTCAAGGCCAGCGTGATCGGACGCAGCACGGACGGAAACGACATGGACCTGTTGCGCTTCGGCGAACCGGGCGGGGACCGAAGGGTCTGCTGGATTACGGGACGCCAGCACCCGTCCGAGTCGATGGCCGGGTGGTACTTGGAAGGACTGATCGAACGCTTGATCGATCCGGATGATTTTCTCGCGCGGAAGGTGCTCAAGGAAACGGTGTGGTATGTCGTGCCCTGCATGAATCCGGACGGAGTGCGGCGCGGTTTTACTCGACGGAACGCCAAAAAGATCGATTTGAACCGCGCGTGGGTCGAACCCGACCCCGACACGAGCCCGGAAGTATTCTGCGTCCGCAACCTCATGCATGAGACCGGAGTCGACTTCTATATGGATGCGCACGGAGACGAGGAACTGCCCTACATGTTCCTGGGCGGACCGCTCGAAGTCCCGTCGCTCACCCAGGCAATGCGTTCCAACTTCCGGTCATTCGAGCGCGCCATGATGCAGGCCAATCCGGACTACAAGATGGGCTATGCCTATCCCGGCGGCGCCCCGGAAACCGCGAACCTGCAGATGTCGTGGAACTACGTAGGCGAGACCTTCCAGTGCCTCACCGTGCTCGTGGAGTTGCCGTTCAAGGACTGCGAGCACGCGCTCGACGCGGAGAAAGGCTTTTCGTCCGAACGGTGCCGAAGGCTGGGCGCGGCGTCTCTGGTGGCGCTCAATTCAGTGCTCTCGAAGTTGAGGTAGCCTGGCCGGTTGGTGGGAGTTGGCATTCGTTCCGAGCGTCGGATCTCACTCGGCAAAGCAAGAGTTGGAAGCGGACGTAGCGGTAATTGGAGCCGGTCCAACCGGTGCTGCCGCCGCCTGGCGGCTCGCGTCTGCAGGACTTCGGGTGCTTTGCATCGAACGAGGGGGTTGGTTCGATCACGCCAGCGTACCGGCGGGCTCGGCCAAGCGTCGCCGCCTCCAGCGCGGCGCCCTGAGCGCCAACCCGAACGTGCGCCGAATCGCCGCGGATTTCCCGGTGGATGAAAGCGAATCGCCGATCCAGCCCATGTTCGGGAATGGAGTGGGAGGAAGCTCGATCTACCGGGCGGCCCATGCGCCCCGTTTCCAGCCGGAGGATTCTCGAGTTGGTTCCGAAGGCGGGGCAGGGGACGACTGGCCGCTTGCCTACGATTCGTTGGAACCGTACTACCGGGTCAACGAAGAACGCATCGGCTTGGCCTGAAAGTCCGGCGGTCCGGGGGCGCCCGCACGTCGGCATGATCCGATGCCGCCCGTCGGTTCCATGGGCAAGCAGATCGCAGGGGAATGCAGGGCGCTGGGCTGGCATTGCTGGCCAGTGGAGATCGTGGTCGGACGCGATGCGCTCGCGCCTGCCGCCACGCCGTGCACGCACCCGGGAATTCTCATATCGGTTGTCCCGCACGGGTGCGCGCGCGGGCCGACAGAGCATACGTGCGCGACGCCCAATCCGCTGGAATGGAGTTGCGAACCCATACCCGGGCGCACAGGCTGGATCACGATGCGCGCGGACAGGTCAGGGCGGCGCCATGCGCGGGACCTTTCAAGGATCCGTACTTGTATCAGCCATGTGATTCATCTATATGGAGGGTATGCAGGTTGGTCTTCATCAGTTTCGTTCCACCACCATCGAGTGGCTGAAGGGTGCGCTCCGGGAACAGGGTATCACGCGGAATGTTCTGACGCGTTCGTTATGCCAGCATGAAGACTGGCGCAATCGCTGCGGGCAGCTGTGCGTTTCGGCGGCGGCGAAGGCGTTGCCGGTTCTTGCGTCGAAGCTTGGGCTGGCTTTGCCGGCGGCGCGGTCGGCGCCGAATTTCGAGGCGGACGCGCGGCGGCCGGCGCCTTCGACGGATTTCCCGGACCTTGCGCTTCAGTGTTCGTTGCGGGCTTGTGGCGAGCTGACGCTGGAGCCGTTGGGCGGAGATGCGGACCGTCGGCGGTGGGAGTCGATGATGGAGACGCATCATCCGCAGGGCTGGGCGCGGGCTCCGGGCGGTCAGTTGCGGTATTGGATCCGGTCGGCGACGCATGGCTGCCTCGGCGGCATCGGGTTTTCGTCGGCGGGCTGGCATCAGCAGGCGCGCGACGCCTTCATCGGCTGGTCGCCGGATGCGCGAGCCGCCAACCTGCCGCGGGTGGTCTGCAATCACCGGTTCCTGATTCTTCCGGGGGTGCGGGTGCACGGCCTCGCTTCCCGGGTGTTGCGGATGGCGAGCGATCGGTTGGCCGAAGACTGGCAAGCGGCGTACGCGGTGCGGCCGGTGATGGCCTTCACCTATATCAGCCCCGGCTATTCCGGTCGTTGTTATCGGGCAGCGCGGTGGCGCTGCTGTCCGCAGCGCACCGAGGGACGGCGGCCGGATTGCGCCGGCGGCGCGCCGGGGGTAAGACGAAGCGTCTGGATGAAGCCGCTGTCGGCCGGCTGGCGCGAAGCGTTGCGCCGGGCGCCGAAGCGGGCGATCGGCACGGCTCCTTCCCTGTACCTGGACGCAGACACGGATTGGGCCTGCCGGGAGTATGGCCGCAGCACCCATACCGATGGCCGGATTCGGGACCGGATTGTGCGCATGGGCCGGGCGTGGCTGCGGCATCTCGGCGAGTCGCTTCCGGTGATCTTTCCGGCCCGGGCGGAGCAGAAGGCGGCCTATCGCTTGCTGTCGAACGAGAAGGTGAGCATGGAACACATCCTGGAGCCGCACCGGGAGATGCTGGTCGAGCGTTGCCGGCTGGAACCGACGGTTCTTGCCATCCAGGACACCACCACGCTCAATTATGACGGGCTGGAGGCGACTGGCGGCCTTGACGGGCTGGGCGGCGGCGGCAAGGGAGCCTCCGGCATTCTCGCCCATACCGGACTTGCGGTCACCCTGGCCGGACGCCCGTTGGGCCTGTTTGAATTGAACGCGGCGTTCCGCAGCGGCAAGACCGCCGACGGCATGGAACCGGGTCCGGAAGTCAACGACAAGGAGAGCGCCCGCTGGTTGCGCGGCCTCGACCGGGCCCAGGAACTGGCCGCCGCCTGCCCCGGAACGCGGGTGGTCAATATCTGCGATCGAGAGGGTGATTTTTGGGAACTGCTATGCAAGGCGGCATCCGACGGCGCCAGGCTGCTGGTGCGCGCCAGCCGTTCGGCGCAACGGCAGGTGGTCCTGGAAGACGGCCAGAAAGCGGATCTGTGGGAGCACCTCGCCGGGCAGCCGCGATTGGCGACGCAGACGCTGGAACTGGCCGCTTGCGGTGGCAAGCGCACCCGCAAAAAGCGCACAGTGCACATCGACATCCGCGCCACCGAAGTGAGGCTGGCGGCGCCGCAGGCCGCCGCAGGCCAGCCGCCGGTCCGCATGCTCGCGGTGTCGGCAACCGAAACGCCCAACAGGAAGAACGCCCTGCACTGGCTGTTGCTCACCACCGAAGGCCTCGACAGCGCCGGCGCCGAAAGCCGCCCCGAAGCGGAGGCCGCCGGGGTTGGCAATCTTGTGGAGACCGCGAAGACCGCCATCCGCTGGTATGTGCTGCGATGGACCATCGAGCTTTTCTTCAAGGCGTTGAAGACCGGCACCCGCATCGAGGATCGCCGGCTCGACCATGCCGACGACCTGCGCAAGTGTCTCGTCTTCGACGCCATCACCGCCTGCCATGTCTTCGATCTCGAACGCATGGCCCGCGACAAGCCCGACACCCCGGCCGACGAAGTCGTCAGCCAGGAGGAAATCGACGTCTTGTATGCCCTGCTCAAGGCGCAGGGCGGCCCCCGGGCGCGAGCGCCGCCGGGCCATCGGCCGGATATCCGCATCTTCGTGATCGACCTCGCAGGCATCGTTGGGTTTCACGCTCGACGACAGCAGCCCTTGCCGGGAACCCAAAAAGTCTGGCAAGGCTACGTACGCCTGAAATGGGCGACACTCGGCCATCTCGCAATGAAAGGAACAAACCTGATCTGAAATCCATATACATAAGTGGGATGTTGCAAGGCGCGGGACCCGGGGGACAATTGCGGGTTCGCGCCTCCCGTTTCGTCCTGGCGGCCAACGGGGTCGGAACGCCGCGGTTGTTGCTGGCGTCTTCCTCGAAGCATCTTCCAAACGGCTTCGCAAACGGCAGCGGGCTCGTCGGACGGAAGCTCATGCTGCATCCCTATGGCTCGGTGGATGGCTGGTTCGCGGAACCCTTTGACGTGTGGAAGGGCCAAGCGGCGGGCATTATTTCGCTCGAGTTCGCATCCACCCGAGAAGAACGGGGATTCATTCGCGGCTGCGAGCTGCAACTCTCCATCGGTTCGTCTGCTCGCGGGGTCCGGTTCCAGGCACGGGATCGACCGGTGGCAGTCTGCTCGCGCACGCAGCGGGCTTGAGTGTCTGTGCGAAAGACCTGCCGGATCCGGAAAACCGGATCGTTCTTTCCGACACCCGGTCGGACAATGACGGCGTACCGGCGCCTCGTATGGTGTATCGGGTTTCATTCAATAGCCGGCGGATACTCGAATTCGGGATCGAGCGCGCGGTGAAAGTGCTTGAAGCGGCGTGCGCAGTTGAAATCCGTCGCACGCCGCTCAAGTCCGAGGCGGGCTTTCACCCGATGGGTGCCGCGAGGATGGGCGAAAATCCCGAAACCTCGGTTGTGGACCGCTTCAGCCGCTGCCACGAAGCGCCAAACCTTTACATCGCCGATGCCGGCGTATTTGTGACGTCGAGTGTGCTGCATCCGACCGCTATCGCGCAGGCATTGGCGCTGAGGGCAGCAGATCAGATCATCGCGCATGCGCGCGCCGAGCCCAATCGCTTGGACGCACGTGTTTGCGGGCAATGGCGAGAACCCCCGCGAAGCACTCTGACCGGGAGCGGCGCCCGCGAAGCGACCAGCATTCCTGCTGTGCGTGGATCGCGGATCGCCGAAAGAAAGGACTCCGTGAGTCGGACAAGCGCCCTGGTTGCGTGGAACGTGGAGCGGTTCGCAAAATTCATGCCATGTCCGGGACAGATCAATTGGCGGTTCCATTGCGATTCCGCGCGCATTTTCGGAGCGATGCGAATGAAAGATCCGGCACTGATTCGCTGCGAAAACCAGCTTTCACTGCAACCGGACTTAGCCCTCCAATTCCCTCTGGTGGGCTTTCACCATATCGGCCATGCTGGGGAAGACCAAGTCGTATTCCGGCAGTTTTTCCGGCCGCATCGTTGCGCCAAATCCTGCTTTTCCGTGACGCCGGTTAATCCAGCAATTGCTCAAATTGAAACTCTTCGCCGGAGCGTGGTCATGAA
The DNA here is from genome assembly GCA_965219495.1 of Rhodobacterales bacterium. Classification (GTDB taxonomy): domain Bacteria; phylum Pseudomonadota; class Alphaproteobacteria; order Rhodobacterales; family CAZPXZ01; genus CAZPXZ01. Next base: position 1,872,439 of record OZ244777.1, on the reverse strand, counting down.
ACATGCTCTCTGCCGTGTGCAAGACTTGGTTCCGCTCGGAACTGCTATTACCGAATTCCCGCTCGGGATCCTCCAGTGCAAATCAAACTGGAGGACAGGCTAATTCATTACGGGGCAGAGCGCAAGCCAAAAAAGAAAGCCGTCCTTGCGAGACGGCTTTCCCAAGAAATCGAGTTGACCACCACACTCGGACGACACAGCAGAACGAGGAAGCAAGCAACCCAACCAGTGAACCTTGGTTGAATGTATCGCAGCTCTTTCTCCCTGTCAAGTCCGAGCGGCGCGGTCGATTCGATTCGACTCGCGTCACCCGGGCCTGAAGGAACATGCAAATATGTGAACTCACGGATTTCTCACATCCGCCGATAATACGCGCCGCGATCGCCGCCAACGCGCCGCCAGCGCTTCCGAACGGAAAGACATGCTGGGATCTCTTGAAACTCGTGGAGTGTGCCGGCCCGGAGATCGGTTTCAGCCGCCCGGCGATTCGCCTCTTTTCGTTCCTGGTCCGCCGCACGGATCCACGCGATTGGGAGGGCACCGCGCCGGAACCGGTCTGCTACCTGTCGCAGTGCGCCATTGCGGATGCGCTGCGGCTGGATTCACGGTCCGTGCGCCGCGCCGAACGCGAGTTGATCGAACTTGGAGCGATTCATAAGCAGTCGCGGGGAGACGGCCACCGTGGCTGCCTCCGCGGCTCCGCCGGCGTGCTGCATGTGTTTGGCCTCAACCTAGCGCCACTGATCGCGTTCTACCCGAATTTGGAGGAAGCCAAACGCCGACGCGAGGATGAGCTCGATGCACTTCGCGTTGCGCGGCTGCGACTGAGCCAGGAGACTGGCGAACTGCGCTGCCTAATTGGCTCAATGCCCGATGATCATCCGGCGGCGAAAGCGGTGGCGGCAGCCGAGAAAGTGCTCTTGGCGCTACCTTCTCGCCCCTCCCGCATCTCGAACCCGGCGGTCCTCCAGGCGGCGCTGGAGCGGGCACTCACCGCAAAATCCACCTTGTTGAAGGCGTTTTCCAGTTCGGACAACGCCGCAGCTAAATCGTTGGCGTGCAACGCCGGGCGGTCAAAAATGTCCGGCGCGGCGGACAAAAAGGTCCGCCGCCATACAAATTACAAAGAAAAGGACTCTGTAGTTGAATCCTACAAGATAGATTCTCCGAACGTCCTCCGGCCCGTCCGGCGCAAGGAATCGGTCGGAGGGCCGGGAAGAAGAACAGGGGGCCGGTCCGAAACGAGAACCGTCACCCCCCAGCCAAAGCCGGTGCTTCCCGCGCCGAGCGATCTCTGCCATGTCGCGACCGACGAAGTGCGCTGGCTGATCGAGCGACTCCCTGAAGCGGATGGTTCCACCTCCGAGAGGAGCGTGATCCAGGCAGCGCGAATGCGCATCGGCGATCTCGGCATCAGCCACAGCGCCTGGGAACAGGCGATGGACTGTCTCGGCCCCTATGCCGCCGCCGCGGCAGTGGTCGTGCTCGACCGCAACCAAGCACATCCGGCCGCTCCGGTTCGAAGCCCGGGCGGCGCGCTCCGCGGAATCACGCGAAAGTTCTCCCGGGGAGACCCCGTCAATCTGGAGGCCTCCGTGCAGGGCATTCTCGCACGGCCGGCGAGTCGGCGCCTTCAGTAATCCCAACCCAGAAATGAAAGGAAAAACCTCATGCTGACTCTGACAACCGGCGCCGACCAGCGCCTGGAGCGCATTCGCGCCATTCGTCCGGAAGCACGGACGACTTCCATGCGCGTGCTGTCTCAGATTAGCCAGAAGGGCGGCACCGGCAAGACCACGCTGGATTTGCACTTGGCGGGAGCGGGGCATGCGGCGGGGGCCCGGACCGCTGTTCTCGATCTCGATCCGCAAGGCTCCGCTGCGCTCTGGGCCGACCTGCGGATGTCGCCCGGCCCGGATATCCTCCCGGTCGAGGTCTCTGGGCTGTCGGACCCGCTAGGCGACGCGTCGCGGGACGGCACCGATCTCGCCGTCATCGACACGGCGCCCCATTCCGAAGGCGTTGCGCTCTCCGCCGCACATGCAGCGGACCTCGTCGCCATTCCTTGCGGCGTATCGATTCTCGACCTGCAGGCAGTCACCGCTTCCATCGAGCTCGCGGCGATGGCCAACAGTCCTGCCCTCGGCATTCTGAACGCGGTCCCTCCTCGAGGGCGCTTGAAGGAAGAAGTCCGGGAGGAACTCTGCGGGTTCGACCTGGACATCGCGGTTTCCGAGATCGGTCAAAGGATGGCCTTGCGTCACGCGCTGGTGGCCGGGCATCTGGTCGCCGAGTATGAACCGCGTGGCAAGGCTGCCGCGGAATTGTTCGCTCTCTGGCGGGAGATCGCCGGTCGGCTGGGCCTGCCGGCGGAGACGCGAATCGCACGGAGTCTGGAGTGATGCCCGCCCGGAGCCTGCGCGCCGCCCAGGCCGCTGTTGAGAGCGGATCGCTGCGGCGGCCCGGCGCAAGGCCGGTCCCGATCCCGCTGCAGCAGATTCGGGTCCACCTACGGCTGCGGCGAAATCTTGATCCCGGCGCGGTCGAAGGCCTGATGGAAAGCATCTCGCGGCGAGGCCTCCAGCAACCGGTTGTCGTGCGCCCGCACGCCATGCTGGATCGGGAAGATCCTTCGCGCTGGGGACCGGAGACGCCCGGTCTGTTCATCCTCGTCGCTGGCGCCCACCGGCTGGAGGCCTGCAGGCGGTTGGGGATGGCTCACATTGATGCCTTCGTGCGGAACATGCCGCCACGGGAGACCCGCCTGCTGGAAATCGATGAGAACCTGATCCGGGCCGAACTCACCGCGCTCGACCGCGCCCACTTCCTGGCGGAGCGCCAGGCGCTCTACCAGGCGCTGTTTCCACAGTCCTGTCACGGAGAGACGCGGCGGAATGGCCGCGAGACTTGCGCGGTCCGGGCATTTGCGGCGGACGCATCCGAGCAAACCGGCATGTCGGTGCGCGCGGTTCAGCGGGCAGTCCGCATTCACCGGAATCTCGCGCCGGAACTGCGCGAACGCATCCGTGGCACGGAGCTGGCCGGCAAGGAAGGCGAGTTGCATCGGCTCGCAGGTTTACCGGCCGATCGACAGCAATGCGAGGTTGATCGCCTGCTCTCCCGTGGCGGCCCGGAGGACTCCCGGACCCCACCACCCGGACGCCGGTCCCGGCGCGATGGCGCCCATCGGCTGGAGAAGGCCTGGGAAGCAGCAAGTCCCGGCGAACGGCGGCGCTTCTTGAAACGCGCCGGCCTGCGTCTGCAAACGGAGGCTTCGCCGTGATTCCGCGTTATCCAATTCGAATTGTCGTCCCCGGAAACGAGGACTCCACCTTCGAACCATGGCAGTTCCGCGAAATGGCGCACGAAGTTCAACTTGCGCTTTCCATAGCGCGTCGCCGGCGCGGATACGCGGAATGCTTGTGCCTGCAGGGAGAATGCGCCCCGAAACTTTCGATCCGGCAGCTCGGCAGCACCTCGACGCTTGCGCGGTATCCGGGCGGCGGGCCAGACCACGCGGAGGATTGCCCGTTTGTCGGCGACCCGCCCTCGATCATGGCGGCGCGATCCGACCCCGAACTGCCCGGCGAGCGGTAGCTGCTGGCGGCGCTCTGGCGGAACGCGGCCCTCGACGAGTGGAAACCGGCATTCCATCCGCGGACCTGGTCGACAGCCACTTCCCGGCTGGCCAGCGCGGCGTCGAAACTCGCAGTTGGCGGCGACTGTCTTGCAGACCAGCTCGTGATGATCCCGCGGCATGAATTTCCCACATACCCTAACCGAAGGTGTGGCGCCCTTCTCGAAGCTGCATCCGGGACGGGATGCGAGGTCTATGTGCTCGGGCAACTCCACCGCCTTCCGGTTGCAGGGCCGCGCGCTGTGCGCATTCCGCTCTAGTGCGGACGGCAGTACCGGCTGACCCTGTTTGCGCGCCCGGATTGACTGCACACGCTGCAGGAGGACGAGGCCGTTCGAATGGCGTTGTCCCGTGAGGCGCCGTCCGCCCCGGACAGCCGCAGGGCAGTGGCGCTGCTTCGGGCCGCGCCTCGCCGATCGCCGGAAGGAGATTGCGTCGGGGATGTCCGCGCCCTGGCCGGGCTTGCGGTTACACGCGAGTTTGTCCCTTGGCGCTTCGTCCCGCAGGGCAAACTGGCGAGTTCGCTGATTGAACAGGGACGCGAGTTTCGGATAGCACTTTCGCCTGGTGGACCTGCTGCCTGGCTTCTGGACACCGCCGAGGACACAAAACCCCTGTTCGTCGGCCTTACTGATGCGCCGCCAGCCGCTTGGCGCTGGCTTCTTGAAAAGGGACCGATGCCAGTACTCCCGGCACGGTTCGAGCGAAGCTGACGCCTGCCGCTGTTGCCGAGCGCGTTCGAATTGCGATAGAAAGCGGGTTACCGAGCGCCCCGACCGGGCGTAGTCCGATGGAGGGCGGGCAACACGCCGGCAATCGCATGGACGACCTGCGCCGCGTGGCCATCTACGCACGCTATTCGAAGCCTTCCCAACCGTGGCGTTCGCTGGCGGACCAGATCGCAATTTGCCGCGAGCATGCCGAACGGCAGGGTTGGGAAGTCGTCGAAATGTACACGGATCCCGAAGCGACCGGCACGACGATGATCGAGCGGAAAGGCCTGCAGCGCCTCATTCAGCATTCGGAAGAAGGGCGCTTCGATACGGTGCTGGCGGAGGCGTTGGACCGGATATCCCGGAACCAGGCCCACGTCGCAGGGATCTGGCAGTCGCTGCGCTGGCAACATGTTGACGTAGTGACGCTATTCGAAGGCATGATCGAGGAGGTCCACATCGGGTTATCGGGCGCCTTTGCCGCCGTGTACCGGCGAAACATCGCCGAGAAGACGCGGAGGGGGGCTCGCGGGCCGCGTCCGCGACGGCATTACAGTTGGGCGCCCTCCCTATGGCTATGAGGCATGGTACGGCGTGGATGCGTCCGGACAGCCCTTGCGCGGGCGCCGGCGAATTGTGCCCGAAGCCGCGGCGGTGATCCTGCGGATATTTGAGGAGTACACGGCGGGCGCCGCTACCAGCGAGATCGCCGACAGCCTCAATGCCGATGAAATCCCTGCGCCAAGTGGAGGAAAGTGGCGGCCCGCACGCCTCATCAACCCGCGCCTCCACGGCCCCGGAATTCTCGACCATCCTGCGTATATCGGGCTCCTGCGGCACGGTTTGACGCGCCTGGAACGCCACTCCGACACCGGCCGTCTTCGCTATACGCCGCAACCCGAGGAAACCTGGATTACGAGCTCCGTCCCGCAACTGAGGATTGTGCCGCAAGAACTCTGGAACAAGGTACGGGAACGACGAGATGCCGAGTATCTTCGCAGGTCCGGATTAGGGCCGCGCCGCCCGAAACCCCTGACTGGCCTGGTTACTTGCGCCGGTTGCGGCAGGCCCATGCAGGTTCTGGGCAGTGAACGGTTCCGATGCTCTACAGTCCGGAGGAAGGGACGGAGCACTTGTCCATCCGCCCGAACTGCGCCGGTGGCCCTGCTTGAAGAGTCTCTTGCCGAATTGCTTGTGAAACACTTGCGGCAGCACCCGCCCGATTGGGAGGCCGAGCTACGCGGGTTGCGCGCCGAATGCAAGCGCGCACGGCGCGAATGCGAAGCGCGGGTCGCGGATCTGGATCGTCGATATGACAATCTCCTGGCCGCGGTGGAGGCGGGCGTGAAGACGTCGCGCATTTACGACCGTATCCGCGAACTCGACCAGCAAAGAAGGGACGCCGCCTCCGCCGGCCAGACACCCGACTTGCCCGATTCTATTTCACGTGGGTTTGACCGCGCGCTGCGAAAAGAAATAGTCCGGCTCGGCTACGTTGTAGAGAAGGGCGAACTGGCACCGCACGATCTCGCGTTAGGAAAGCTGGCGCGAATTACGGCTCGCTACGTTGTCCATCCCGCGAAGGGGAAGGCCCGGGGGGTGACGCCCGTCGCAGCACTCGATCTTCGAGACTGCCTCTTGCTGATGGCCGCGACTCCTGATTGATCGCAGCTTCGCGAATTGAGCTGCCGGAACCGCGCTAACCGGCCAGCCGCGAACGGCTCGACGGGACGGAACTCGAAGACAATCCCGCCGTCGCGCCCGCGACATCCTCGACCGCATCCGCGGGGGCGGGTAACCCGCCAAGGACATTCGCCGGGAGAAGGAGACGCCGACTTTCCGGGAGTTCGCGGTCGAGTTTCTGCGCCGCTGCGAGCGGCACTGGAAGCCTTCCAGGCGCAAGACCGTGCGCGCCAATCTCAAGTCCCGCAACCTGCACGCCTTCGGCAAGATGCCGCTCAACCACATCGGCCCCGAGGACGTGGCCGCGTGGTTCGACACGGCGAGCCGGGACCACCTGGCGCGGCCAATCGCGCCTTCGAGATTCTGCGCTCGATGATGTTCCGGGCCGAGGAATGGGGCTTGCGCGAACGCGGCACCAATCCCTGTTTCGGCATCAAGAAGAACCCGAGGAACCGCATTGCCCGGTTCCTCGACGCGGACGAGCTGGCGCGGCTCGGCCGCTCGCCGTCTCGAAGACGGCGTCCTCCGCGAGATGGGCGTAACCGAAGGTGGTTTCGATATCGGCGTGGCCGAGAAGATCGGCGACGATCCGCAGACCCTCGCCGGTGCCCACCGCGACCGCCGCATGGCTGTGCCGCTTATGCCGTTTCAGGAATAAGCGACATACCGCCGCCAGTCATGCCGTCATATCGGGCGAGAACCTGCCCCCGGTCGGCAATCATCAACGGATGTCGCGACAAGTCGGTACATGTCATACGATAGTTGTGATATTTCATTGTATTAGGGTCTTTTCGACCTGACAGTAGCCGACAATAATACACTCCGATTTGCATCCTATGGGTACCCATATGGTTCCCACCAAGCAAAGAGAAACGGAGTGTGGAATGGCCAAGATCACCAAGCGAACCGTCGACGCCCTCGAACCCCGGAACCGCGAGCATGTCCTCTGGGATGACGAGATAAAGGGCTTCGGCGTCCGCGTCCGTCCCTCGGGACGCAAGACCTATATCGTGAAGTACCGCGAGCGCGGACGGGCCGTGAAAGTCACCATCGGGCCGCACGGGGCGATCTCCCCGGCTGCCGCCAGGGGCCAGGGCCGCCGAGATCGTCACCGCCGCCAAGACCGGCAAGGACCTGTCGGGACGCGACCTGCGGGACGCCAAGGCGCCGACCGTCGCCGAACTGGGACGGCGTTTTTTCGATGAATACGTGTCGGACCATTGCAAGCCCAATACGAAACGGCAATACCGCAAGATGGTCGAGGGCTATATCCTGCCCCGGCTGGGCACGCGCCGAGTGCCGGATATCCAGCGCATCGATGTGGCCTCCCTGCACCACGACATGCGCGCGACCCCGACGAACGCCAACCGGATGCTGGCGACACTGTCGCGCATGTTCGCGGTGGCCGAACTCTGGCAGATGCGCCCGGATGGCTCCAACCCGTGCCGGAACATCAAGCACTTTCGGGAAGAGCGGCGCGAGCGGTTTCTTTCTGACGAGGAATACCGCCGCCTAGCCGAGGTGCTACGGGAGGTCGAGCGGGAGGGATCGGAACGACCCTCGGCGACCGCCGCAATCCGCCTGTTGATGCTGACGGGATGCCGGAAGGCGGAGATCCTGACACTGCGGTGGGAGTACGTGGATCTGGACCGCAGCGAGCTGCGCCTGCCGGACTCCAAGACCGGGGCGAAGATCGTCCATCTGGGCGTCCCGGCGTTCGCGGTGCTGCGGGGCTTGACGCGCGAGGACGGCAATCCGTGGGTGATCACGAGCCCGAAGCCGGGCGAGCCGTTGAGCGACGTCTATGATCAGTGGCACCGCATCCGCTGCCGTGCCGGGATCAAGGACGTGCGCTTTCATGACCTTCGTCATTCTTGTGCTAGTTTTCTCTATCGTTGGGCCGCTCGAACGGCATTAACGTATTGTAATATAATGACTTGTCCTAATATCGCGCATCCTCGAAAATCCCCTCAACGTCATTCCGTGCACAAGCAGTCACCGGATTCAACTCAAGAACTGTCGTGACTCGCGGCCCCTACACTACGATTTCCCGATTCGCGCCACCAAGGTGTTTCAGAAATACGGGCAGCATCAGCCGCTGAACCGGCGGAACGAACGATACGCGAGGGAAGCTGTCGAGTTCACCGTCTCGGCGCTGGCCGACGAGGTCGGCGCGTGCGCCGTGGCGCTGCGGCCGTTGTATGAGCTGATTGCGGCGTTTGTGCTGGGCGCGCAGCGGCTGCACGGTGATGACACGCCGGTCTTGATGCTGGCCAAGGGCAAGACCGACACCGCGCGGGCTTGGATCGATATGCGAGACTACGCGCCGTTCTCCGGGCAGGTCACTCTTGCGCCGACCGCCTACTCTTGGCGAGTTGGCCGATTGTCGTCGTTAGCTCCGCCAGCGACGTCACCCTGTTCGAATTCATAGACGAGACTCTGCGACCCTCGTACACCCGAGAGGTTGATCTTTCCCTCGTCCGTCCCCGGCTGGAGTTGCTTTAGAGGTTCGAGGAACAGGCGCACAGTCGGCCGCGCATCTGTTCCTTCAATCCCAGACACCACGACCAGCACGAAGTTGGGATCGATGGCAGCCCGCATCACTTCAGACGCCGTCAGTGTAACCACGTCGGGCTCGCTTCCAGCACTTACCTTTAGCTCGAAGTATCGCTCTTGGTCGTCGACCGCGTCCGCACCCACTCGTCGCTGAGCGCGAACGTCGACTATGTCGCTGCCGAGCACCATCTCGAGGAGCTCCAGACCAACTCGCTCCCTCTCCTCACCGGTGTAGCTCGGGGGTGGCGTTGGATGCCTTGGTGGCGCGGGGCCGCCTGGCTCCTCGAGGCCTACACCACGGTATCTGGTACGCACCTTACTGCTGTTCGCCTTTCCAGTTACGCGCCCCCGTGGATCGCGCAGCCGCAGCGTACTGGGATCTACCAACTCCCGGCGCACTGCAATGGGCGACGTGTCATAGCCGTTCCCAGTTCCGCCGGGCCGCCCGACGCCCGATTGCGCCTTGCCTCCCCCTTTCTGCCGTCCGCCCGGTCGGCTGCCAGTCCGGTGCCGGTGTGACGTGCCTTCTCGAAACGCCTCCATGCGCTCCTCAATGCCGACCTCTTTCTCTCTCTCCTCCCTTGCTGCGCGCTCTTGAGCGAGCTCCAAGACGGTAGCCGGACGCCCTTCCTCCGTCCGGTCGCAGGCCCCACGCCAAGCATGCGCAAGACGTCGACCATCACCCTTGAAGAGCATGGCCAACGCTCGGCCGCCACGATCCACGCTAGCCAAGTCCCTGGGCATTCTAACGAACACGGCGCCGCGATTTGCGTCCACCTTGACTGCAACCGTGCATTCGTACTTTGCCCCGGTGCCATCCTCGACCGGCACTCGTAGCGCTAGCGATGGGTGGACGCGCACGCTGAGGCCGCCTAGGCGTTCCCAAGGCACAGTTGGCCCGTATGCGAGATCCGGCTCATTTCGAACCAGATCTTCATGCAGTTGCTGGATCGCTGCGCGAAAGAATTCCGTGGAGTCCTGGTCTTCCTCGGCCAACTCTGGCTCGATCACTTCGGAGTTAGCGGCGTCTATCGGTCGCACTCGGAGCGCCTCTAGGATGGAGCTAAACTGCTCAAGATCTCCACCCGGCTGCCATATCGCCACACGATCCCCCAAACTATCCGCCAGCAAAGGGTCGTTGGTCGCGTAAACCGGGCGCCGACGGACCCACCCCCCACGCGTCAACAGGGGCAATTCTCGAAGCGCCCGGCGTTCCCGTGCTGTGGCGTTCGCATTGCGCTCGCTTGCGATGACTCGAAGCGCTTCAAGTAGGATCACGGTGTCACTGGAATCCAAGGGGAAGCGCTGCGCGATCTTGCGTATCACCCTCACGCAGTCCATGACCGATGGCCGATTCAATTCAAGCGCCTCCCAGAGTGCGCTCGTATCGGCCACGGCGGGTGCAAACGCGCCGTACTGACCAAGAACCGGATCCCCGCCGAAGACGCGTTCGGGTGTGCGCCAGCCGAATTCCGTAAGTATCAGGCCATCACCACTCGAGAACTCCAGTCGCACTTTTGTCCGGCTAAGATCTGACCGTGAGCTCGCGCCCTTGAGCGATCGAGCGAGGGCTTTGTATACGATCGCGGTCTCTTTCACCGCATCCTGCGGTGAGCACGTGCCTGCTTGCATGGCAGCACGCAGTTCCTTTAGCCGCCCCACAAGCTGCCCACAACTTGGATCGCCCGATACGCCTAGAGCCCGCAATACCGGTTGCCAGTTCGGGCTGAAGAGCTCCGCGTGAAGGAAGTCCGACGAGTTCGGGCCGTAGATCGCCTCCGTGCCAGAATTACGCTCGCGCAACTCGGAGGGCTTTCGGGGAGTTCCTCGCTCGTCATCAAGCCACTCGACATCATGCGCCTGCCAAAGCCAGTAGGCCGGCATCGGCCCTTTTTCGCGCCAACCGTTATAGGCATAGGCGGATTGAACTTCCGCGTAATCGCCCAGTCGGTCCCACGCTCGCGCCAACGTGGATACCAGTGCCGCCGCGCGGCTCCGTCTTTGCCGACCGCTTCGAACGCGCGCTATGTCCTCGATCACGATTTCCAAGGCTGGCGAGTCTCGATCCTCCAGTGTATGTGTCGCGCCTCGCTCATCCAGTTCCTCAGCATGTGCTGGCACTCCTCCGTCGATCATCGCCTCAAGAGCCCGCCTCGGATCGACGACATAAGGTTGCTTAAGTTGCGGGTGCAGTCGGATCCTCGGTGCCGTCTCCGCCCCCAACAGTCGCAGGAAGCGCTGCGGTCCAACCCCTTGGCGTCCCCGGGACGAACGGAGATGGCGGGCATAGAGGCCGCCTATCCAGACGAGACCCGGCGCCTTATCGGCAGCCACCGCGAAGCTCCTCTCTTCTCGCTCAACCGCGCGCGGCAGATAAGCATCTGCCGCCTGAGCAGTGGTCGTCTTGCGGCGTTTCCTCCCGCCCTTGAACTCGTATTTGTAGGCTTCAAGTTCGACTGCACGTCCGACATCAGCTCCAAGGCGTTCGCGCTCCTGTGGCTCCAACTGTTCAAAGACCGCGCGAAGGGCCTGTAGCTGTTCGACTCGGAGGGGACGAGCAACGCAACGATCCGAACGGCCAGCCACCGCCAGTCGGTTCACTACCTCTCGATCATCCGTACCATCCACCACCGCTCCGCAGGCTCGAAGCCAATCAAGTACCCTTCGGGCGCATGCCTCGTTGGCGAGATGCGCCGGGTGCAGCGGCGTAACGACACCAAGTTGCTGCGCCAGTGGCGAAACATCCAACGCGACGGCCTCCGGAGCGTCTTCCAGCGGCGGCACCAGCCGCCGGCCGTCACGTGCAACCACGCAGGGCAGCTCAAGTAGCCTCTCGCGCAGACCTTCCTTTAGCGCGACCGCACTGAGAAAAATCACGGCAACAGGCGCCCGCGTCTTGTCCTGGAGAAGATCGAGCGCTTGATCCACGGTAACCGGCTTCGGGAGATCCACGCCGGCCCGCCGCCAATCCTCTAGCACTTCTCTCCATCTTCCGCGCCGGTCCCTTACTTCCACTGGTAACGTCGCTTCGAGTTCCGCGAGCTCAGCGGTCTCACTCGGCGTCAAAATTCGCTCAAGAGGTCTCTCCTCAACTGCAAGTTCCCGGATAGGCAATCTGCCCTTACCGGGGACGGCTAGTGCCAGCCGGGACCCTACTCGTAGCCTCGCACTGTCAATTACCTCAGCCTCTAGCCTGCGAATGAGCGGCATCTGCGATGGCTCGTCCGTCCCGTCCACCCTAGGTATTGCCTGCCAAGCAGATCTGGGATCGCGGTCGAAGGAGTCGAGCACTGCCGCTGACCATAACTCCGCCACCAGCGGGGCCAGCGCCTTGTTCCATTCATTGTCGGGGAAGTCCTGTCGACTCGTCGTTGGATCGAATTGCGCATTCGCGAAAACTGCCATGTTCGTCGGTGCCACTGGCAGCCCCGCATGGATCTGTCCTAACTCGACCTCGTACAGCGGAAGCGCGACGCTGATGGGAGTAGTGGACTCAGTTGCCTTGTGGGCGCGAGACAAGCCTAGGGGCGTCGGACATTCGGCCCTATAGACCATCCATGAACGGCCATCATGCGCGGTCACTTGCTCCCGCGACACACCGCCGATTGATGACGAACGATGGAGTGCGACCTTCCCTTGGTCAATCCGCGAGATAGCCAATTCGCTGGTTATGGCCCCCCTTCGGTCTCGCAGTGCAATCCTGGATACGGTGCGAAGAAACAGCATTGCCGAGTCATCCCACCGATCCAGCCAGGCCGATAACTCCGCCGGACTGACCTTGCCCTCCGCCAGCGGAACCCGAAAGGTGGTCCATCCTGCTGCGTCCAATCCGGGAGTTTGCCTCCGCGGAAGGATTGGCGAAACGAAAGGATCCCCGAAACAGACATGGTAGGGCGCGCAGTGAACCTCTAGCGTCTCTGACAGCGACCTCAGCGTCGTAAGTCCTATCCCGAAGCGCCCCATCAGCGCCGCTTGCGAACCCTTAGTCGTGAGCCATGGCGTCGCCAGAGCGAGTACGTGGGGTAGGCGCACCGGACTGCCATTGTGGCTAACGAGAAGCTCGGCCGGTTCGAGCAGGACCCGAATTTCCGTCGCCTCAACATCGTCGGCGTTCTGTACGATCTCGGCTAACCCCTGCAGTGGGTCGCTCGACACCAGATCCCCGCTGCTTTGAGCACTCTCCATGACGGTCTTCGCGATTCCAGGAAGGCCAGCGTATAGCTCACCGAATCTCCGAACGGCTGCCTCGGCCGTGTGCTCATCGGTTGGCTCGAAGATGTCGCTGGTCTCGCCCGTTTCATCGAAGAGGCGCTCTGCCGCTGCCCTTGCGCACGCCGTCAGTTCATTGTCACGATCCATCGCTTCCCCCGCTCCAGAGGCCGCCACGACTCTAGATGGTGCCCACTGTGAACGTGCGCCGCCTCACCTCTTTTTCGCTGCCGCCAAGCCCGTAGATGCCGGATTTCGCACGGTTTCAAACGACGCACCGAGTTCCCCTATGGTTGAACAGCGCCGAGCCGCCGTCCGCGCCCAAGATTGCGCCGCCGTTGGTTTCGGTTCCTTCGCCGGCACCGCCACGCCGTAGGTGAGCGCGATCTCGATCCCCTCGCCGCGCTTGTAGGTATGTCCGCCACCGGCGCGCCCCGGACCGCAACTGAGACGGTGTCTGTAACGGGGTGGCGGTTGGGAGTTCCGATGGTCGTAGCCATCCAGTGTCACCGTGTTCCCATTTGCTGCGCAAGCGCAACGTCCAACTCCGACCGGAACCCCTTTACCGTGCCCTCACGTAATGACTGAGAGAACCGGTTGAACGACTTTGGCGATAGCCAATTGTGCTGGTAGCGGGTGGCAACGCCCGAGCCTTCAAGCCACTGGTTGAGTCGGTCAAAATGGGCTTGGGCGTACTCATACTTCTTTTGGTTCTCCAACGAAGGGTCAACGATCTCGGAATCGTCCTTGATTTCCGAGACATAGATCATGTCCCCAACTTTGACAAAGAAATCCGGACTGAATTCGCCCCGTTTAGGATGCTCGCCCTTCTTCCATGCATACTCGATCGAATAGTATCTCTGAGGCACGTTTTTCAGCCATCCATCCAGTGCAACGGCATTCTGCCGCTCGCACAACTGCCGAATAAATCTGCGCTCGGGCGTGGAATCCGCAATAACCATGTTGCACGGAGTCTTGAAGTCGTGCGTGTTAGCTAGAATCTCGCGTCCAACCCGAAAATCACCATCAGGATCTTCAACTTCCCGGAAAAAATCGAGTTGTTCATCCGGAATCGTTTTCTCGCACCCTAGTGGAATAAAAACCGTTTTGTCACCCCGACGGAGCTCGGCGGCGCTGCAGCTAATAGCTGCGCGATCACTGGTATTCACGGTTGTTAACGCCCTCGGTGTCAACGTGTAAACTACGCGCTTTGCCGCCTTACGCCGAAGCGGCCCCAGGGCCTGCAGGATCTTTTGGCGATTCTCCTCGGTTATTCGCCCGCTCGTGATTCTCGCTCGAGTGGCCGACGCTTCGACAATCTCTAGACAGCGTTTCCTTGTGAAATTCCGCGTGTAGTGTGTCCGACCCTTTGGATCTTCCACCGCTTGCGATTCATCGTCAATGGACTGGAGGCGTCGGTACATTTCTTCGCCAACTTCGGCGAGTGAATATGTCTTGTGTGCAATTCGAGTTCTAAATTTCGTGTGCACTCCCGTAACGGCGGCCTCATAGTCAATCGTGACGTCCTCAATTTCAACTTGTGACGGCAGTTCCACATAGCCCTGTTGCAACAAACGATACTCGCCCGTCTTGGCGAAGTGAGTAGTGTCGGTTTCCCGCGTGTAATTCAGATTGTGAAGATCAAAATGATAGGGAGTGTCGTCAACCACACGCGATCCAAGTCGTCGCTCCAATTCGAGGATCTCATTAACCAAGTGCTTAATCCGACCGGCCCAGGCATCATGATTAAATATGGTGACCACCGGATCCGCACCCTGCCAGCCATCTGGGCGGCGAAGTCCGCGGCCGAGAACTTGGGCGATCAGTAGCTTGCTGTTGAACGCACGTTCCTCGTGCGGCACAATCTGGAACACGTTCTTTACATCCCACCCCTCGCTCAACATAGACACCGACACGATCCACTCCACCGTGCCCGTTGGACTGTCTACACTCCTAAGTTTCGCGATGTTGGGCTGATGTTCTCTTGCTGATGTCACCAGCAACACTTTCGCCCCCGCCTGCGAGCTCTCAACCGACTCCCGTTCCTCTAGAAAGTCCTGGAGCTCTTCAGCAACTCGCTTGCAGGTCTTAATATCCCTTGTGACAATGATCGTCAGCGGACGGATGTCCCGCCGCTTCAGCTCGTCCTTCCATGCCTGGTGGCGGTTATAAATGAGCTGCCACTTCTCGTCTGGATTGTCTGTCTGCGGCATGTCTGCCACGTATTTTACTGTTTTGACGAAACGCTGCTCAATCGCTTGACGCAAGGAGTAGCGGTTCACTACGTCGGCGAAGTACTTGTCACCAATGTAGCAAGTTCCTGATAAACCCAAGATGTACCGAAAACCAAATTCGGGATCTAGTAGAAACTCCTTCCATCGTTTCACGTTAGTACCGGTCTCGTTAGCCACGTGATGAGCTTCGTCATTGAGGACCGCTACCCTTTCACCTTTGCCGCTTAGGCTGTCGCGAATCGAGGACTTTACATGCTTTAATATCGCATGATAGTTCTCCACACAGATAGAACCGTCCACGATCGTCTCTGAGGCGTTGATGATTTTCGGCGCTCGTACCTTCGCGTTGACCGGGAGTAGTTCCCGTAAATCAGCATTGCCCGCCAGGTCGCGGAACTTCGCCAGCAGACCGGTCTCGATGGTATTGGAGGGACACAGCACAAGCACACGGTCAACCAGCCCCTCGCTGAGCAAGATGACGGCCACACCGTAGAGCACATAGCTCTTGCCAGTCCCTGTAGCCATGTCGAGCGAACACGCGAGATGGTCGGGCATCTGGAGGTGAGCCTCCATTCCAGTCCACGATCCATATCTCGGCTGTAGTTCATCATTGACCTTGAAGTTAGCGGCCGCTAACTCCCGCAGGTTGGCATACTTTCCGCCCGCCATGTAGCGCATGACGGTCAAGATGGCGTCCACCTGGTACTCTCGTGAGCCGCATAGTTCACTCAAGAAAGGCTCGTAGCGGGCCTCATTCCAAACAGCCGGGTCGATGTCGGTTGTGACCCGAAGAACAAGATCCTCGTTTCTAAATGTCTGGCGGTCGCCATGTGTGCGGCTCATAGTCTCACTACCGTCTGTGCCGCTTGCTCCGTGGACGTTGCATTCCGCAGCCTCGCTGGTGCTTTTATCCCAGCCTTCTAAAATTCACCTGAATCGATCAGAACCCGGGCCTCATTTCCATAGATGTCGAGGAACACCACCATTAGCTTCTCGCCTAGCAAATCGCGGCGGAGCGTAACCTTCCAACCCGCCTCCCTAATGGCATCCGCGTACTGAACCGCGTCGAGCTCAAAGACCTGGCTCTTTTCGTCATAGTTGAAGTCAAGCATGACCATGGAAAGCGTTTCCCGATTGCCCCTCTTCTGAAACGGCTCACTCACCACAAGGTCGCTTCGGAACACCTTGATATCAATGAAGACTCCCTCGAACGAATCACCCTTTGATTCCATACGCCCGAGTTGGTATTCCAGCTCTGGCGTTCGGATGAAGTCAAACCCAACTGCTTCGACCGTGTCGTTCACTGCCATCTCATCCGCGGGCTGCTTCAGGGCGGTAAACTCCCGTCGGTGTAACTCGTGGATGATCGAGTAAGGAATACGTAGCGCGTAGTAGCGTACTGCGCCGTGTGTGATATAGTCCTGCTGGAAATCGAACGTCAACGCTGGAGCGACTATGAACACCTTATTACCGACGCGGGTTCCAACGGCCTCGTGTATCTCCTGAATTGTCTCCTCACTGATGACCGCATTCTTGTGGATAAAATGGTTAAACACCATCACGTCGGCACCCTGGCGGTAACCATCGAACGCGACACCGCCAACTTTGTGAGGTTGGTCGCGACACTGGAATAACTGCAACGCGAAGAATCGCCAGTCATTCCAAGAGAGGTTCCGGAGCTTCGAGAAATCGTACAACCCTGCATTGAAGAGGGTGAACGGCTTCGGTGTCAACTTGGGTCCCTTGTTGCCAATCTTCTCGCGCAGGTTCAACATCCGTTTCTGGATTGTGTAGACCGCAAGCTTGCCGCAGTCTATTCCAATCCAACGCCGACCAAGCTTCTCGGCCACGCTGCACGTAGTTCCCGAGCCCGCGAAAGCATCGAGGACGATGTCGCCCTCGGCTGAAGCCATCCCTATCACGCGACTCAGTAACACCTCGGGTTTCTGTGTTGGGTAACCGAGACGCTCACCAGCGACGGGGTTGATGATCGGTAATGTCCACGTGTCACCGACGGGTCTTGTAGGGCGACTAGGTTGGTAACGCCGCTTCCCGTCGTCATCGCGTAGCCAGATCCTCTCCCCGTTGACTTTCTGTGTAACGGGCTGGAGCTTGCGTTTTTTGACTGGCTCATACAGAACATTGAACATATGTTTCTTGCCAACTCCATACCACAGAAGCGTGTCATGTCGGCGATCAAGTAGGTCGCCTCCTGTACCAAGTTTGTTTTCGTAATGCCAGACGATTTCGTTGAGTATTCTGCTCTCGCCGAAGAGCTCGTCAAGAAGGAGCTTGGTATGATGGATCTTCTTCAAATCGAGATGTATAAACAACGTACCATCATCGCTAAGAAGTTCCCTGATCAGGACCAGCCTCCTTCTAAGGAACTCCAGGTACACGGCGCCTCCGAGTTTATCCTGGTAGGCCTTTTGGTCTTCTGTGCCGAGAAAGTCCTTTCGCGTTGAGAAGGGTGGATCGATATAGACAAGTCGCACACCGTCTGTGCCATCAGTGTTGCGGAGACTGCCGGCTTTCCTCATGTCCAGCAACGTCTTCATGGCCTGAAGGTTGTCGCCGAAGATGAGCATGTTGTGCCAGTCAGCACCGTTGTTACCGAAGGTGCGAACAGGTTGCAGCGGTACTGCGAGCGTGTCGGCAAGGATGTCTTCCTCCCGTTCCTTGCCGTGATAGACAAGCTCGTACTCCCGTTTTTCGGGGGGGAACAGAACCCGGGACCATGCCGGCGATAGTTCCTCGCCTTTCTGCAGCAGGCGGACAAGTTCTTCACGTTGTTCGGGAGTCATCTCGGTTTCATTGCGAGCGATTGCGTTCAAAAAACTTGCTACTGCAGGCCAATCTTCGATTCCGGACTATTTGTCCTAGTCCTAGTCCTAGTCTTGGGTTGGCGCGCGCGGGAGTATGCGTTTCCCCTGTGTGAAGATTCGTCGTCGAAGAGTCCTTCTTCACTAACAACGAAAGCCTCACGCCTGCCACGCCCGACCATAGCCCTCTCTCTTTCGATGTTCCAGTCATGCGGCGCAAGAAAGTGACGGCGGGCTTCGAAAGCACCTGATCTCCACCGACGTCGGCTTGATGCATCCACGCAAGACAGAACGGCGTCTCGGCTTGGCCGAGACGTTGGGCAAGGCAATCGGGGATCGGCGCAGCATGGCGCCGGACGTCCACACGGTGGTCGCGATGCTGCTGTTCGGTATGCAGTCGATTACCTGCGGGTACGAGCATGCCAACCACTCCGAAGCCGCGCGTTCCGACCGAATGTTCAGGTTGCGAGCGGAAAAGGCCGTAGAGCGCCCGAGACCTGTGTTGGCGGCCGACCATGAGCCGACCGAAGAGTACGCCGTCCCGCATCGAATTGGCGCAGTTGACATAGGCGCTGGTCGATACCTTCTGAAGGAGCTTCCCTGGACCTCCCACGACCGTCATCCTCAACAACTCCTGCGATCCGGTCCACGGCCAGCAGCGACTGTCACTGTGCCGCGCCCATTATGACACCGCTGCTTCCTGTCCAACCAAGTCTACCATTTGGCGAGAGCCAAGCCGGAGGAGGGTACGTGCGGGGCGATGAGGTGCGCGGCCCGTCGCCGACCGCTACGAGGGCTGGAACGTCCTCGGACGGCTCTGGACGAAGCTTCTCCGGCAGCTTCGCGATCACGACCCGGCAGCCCGCTCCGGCGCTTGGCTCGACCGGATTCGCGTCGGCCGCCTGACCGACCACTCTGCTCTGCCGGACACCACTCGCGAAGCCGCCTAACAACGGCCGCTCCATGAGCGCGACGCGCGCTCGGCAATCTCGCACCCAGACCCTCAGCGTGGAGTCGGGCGACCGGCGGGGCGCGGCCGGGCTGCGCGGTCAAGTCGATCTCATGGCGATATTGCAACAGCTGCCCACGGCCCGGCGACTGCAATCGCGCGGGCCGACCCTCTGCATGGAAAAAACATCGCCGCGCTTGCCGGACGGCCAGCGCAACAAACCGCGTCCAGACTACTCGGAATCCCCCTGCTCGGAACGCAGCCTGCCGGGAAAAGAAGTCCACCAATCCCGTGCCGGATTATTCCGTGCCCACTCCAATCCGTGTCCGAAATAGTCCGGTACAAACGGACCTGCTACTGGCGAAAGACTCTGGGAAACAACACTCGGCGTCAACGCGGAGCTCGAGGTGGACGAAGCGCGAGGCGAGCGGGGTCGGCATGCGGTGGACCACGCCGCGGTCGCCCTCGCGGTTGCCGTAGGCGATGAGCGACGCACCCTCGGGCAGCGCGTATTCGCCGACCTTGCGTTCGAGCGCGAGCTGGTAGAGCGCCGCCTGGACCATCGGCACGCAGGAGGGCAGCTCTTCGAGGTTGATGAGCCAGAGGCCGGTGTCGTCAGTGGGCGGAACCGGCCCCGGAGGGTGCGGTAGACCGCGAGCGGGCCTCGGCCTGTCCGCGGGGATCGGCAGGTTCAGAGGAATCCAGCCGCGCGAAGGCGCGCGAGCGAAGTCACTCGCGCTGGCAGCTACGGAAGGCAATTGCGGGTGCTATGGTGGAGGCGGGGGGTGAATGGCCTACCGGGGGACCGGCCCCGTACAAGGACGCACCGACGTCTGAACCGTCTCAACGTCTCGAACCCCAGCGACGCGCAGGCTTTGGAACGGGGCGGTTTCCGAAATGCTTCAGGCGGCGCTTACACGTTGTTCGCGGCACAGCGCGTGATCGGAAGGAATCCACATGAAGCCAATGGGTTGCATGTGCCGTCGCTGGCTCGAGGGCCCCACTCACGACGTACATCCCAAACATGCCACCCGCTCCTCACCTTGCGGTCAAGCACTCACGGTTCTTTCTGGAGAGCAGGCGGTGTGGTAGTTGCAATAACACTTGGCGACTCTCCCACGATGGGCGAATATGGGTCGACTGCCTGCAGTACATTATTAGAAAGTTCAATATGTTACTTGTCGCCATGTGGGATTCTTGACTGGCATGACTTCATTGTGTCATAAAGGTCATGACCTCAGTGCCTTATGGTGAGCAAACTTCGGTGAGAAGACCTATGGCGATGACAAGTGAAGATGTCCCACTTCAGGTAGAGATTCCAATCCGAGTGAGACGTTCCGTGAGGATTCGGGCAGCAGCAGACGGCGACACAATGCGCACTTGCGTACTCAAAGCGCTCCGAGCCTACGGTATAGATGTAGAGGAGGGCGAATTGACAGACCGGAGACGGCGAAATGCACACGACGAGCGATAGAGTAGCCCAGCCAGTCGACCCATCGCCAGCAAACGGAAGGTCAGGGCCGGTTGCAAGCGTAATTGACTTGTTTTGTGGCGCCGGTGCTTTATCGCATGGGTTTCTACTTGAACAGTTCGATATCTCATGCGGATATGACACCGATGAATCGTGTCGATTCGCGTTCGAAGCAAATAATAATGCGCCCTTTGTCCGGAGAGATGTCGCAACCTTGGAGCCACGAGAGATCAGTGGCGAATTCCTCACCGGGATACCAAGCGTCCTCGTTGGATGCGCACCATGCCAGCCATTTTCAAGCTATTCTCAAGGACGGGAGAACCAGGCGTGGAAATTACTCAAGGATTTTGGTCACCTGGCCGCCGCGATTTTGCCGGACATTGTATCGATGGAAAACGTTCCTCAACTAACTCGATTTAAGGACGGAGAAATATTTGATGCCTTCGTTCAACATCTAGAGAACGTCGGATACAGCGTACGCTGGACCACAGTCGACTGCCAGGACTATGGGGTGCCCCAGACACGTTCCCGTCTGGTGCTGATAGCATCAAAGCATGGTACGCCGTGCCTCCCCGAGCCCACCCACAAGGATGGTTGCCGGGTGACCGTATGGAAGGCTATCGGAGATATGCCAGCATTGGCAGCAGGGTCAAGTGATCCCCATGATCCGCTGCATAGAGCAAGCTCTATGTCCGACACGAACCTAAGGCGCATTCGAGCGTCGTCTCCTGGGGGAACGTGGCGCGATTGGGAGAACGCATTGGTAACACATTGTCACAAGCGGGAAACGGGTCAAGGCTACGCAAGCGTTTATGGAAGAATGAAGTGGAATCAGGCCGCGCCGACCATTACTACACAATTCTACGGATTCGGAAATGGTCGTTTTGGTCATCCCGAACAGGACCGCGCACTTTCTCTTCGGGAAGGAGCGATGCTCCAAACGTTTCCTCGGAATTACAGATTTGTGGAACTTAATGAACCAATTACATTCAAGAGGGTTGGTCGAATGATTGGCAACGCAGTGCCGGTTGCACTAGCGAAGGCGATAGCTCGTGCTGTTACTACTCATTTGGAGGAAGTTCTATGACACGTCCCCTTGAGATGAGAATTAACCTGAGTGCCCTTGAGCATTTGGGAATGAACTTGTACAGCACTATACCTGCAGTTCTATCCGAGGTGGTTGCGAATGCCTGGGACGCTGACGCATCGCGTGTGGATGTGCACCTAGACAAAGACTCACACCAAATTTCCATTTGTGATGACGGTATTGGAATGACACGAGATGAGGTAATTGATCGGTTCTTGACAGTTGGATTTCGTCGTCGAGTGGCGGTAGGCACTACGACGCCAATTCGAAGCAGACAACCGATGGGCCGGAAGGGAATTGGCAAGTTGTCTTCGTTTTCAATCGCAGATAAAGTTTCTGTATATACGATAAATGAAGGTCAAAAAACAGCGTTTCGCATGGATGCCGAAAAGATCAAAAAGGCGATTGAGGCAGAGGACGAAGCTAGAGAGCGGTCTGTGCCATACCGGCCAGATGAACTAGATGATTGGCCAAGAGGAATGGAGAAAGGTACTCGTATTGTACTGCATGAGCTAAAGAGAAAAACTACACGAATGACACATAGAGCCCTTCGTCAGCGGCTCGCTAGACGATTTTTAGTAATTGGGCCGAAGTTTGAATTTGAAGTGTATGTGGATGGACATGCAATCGTACCCGATGACCGCGGCTACTATGGACACGTCGAGTATCTTTGGACATACGGTGATCAAGCTGAGCGGATCCGGTCTTTCACGAATCTCAACAAGGAAAGGCAGCCGGACGATCGCTCGGCGGAAATTGCGATTGTGGATACTGAAGCAAATGTAAAGGTATCGGGTTGGATAGGAACAGTAAAGCATCCCGGATCTCTTAAAGACGAGGAAGGTGAAAATCTAAATCGTATTGCAGTTTTCATGCGTGGAAAACTGGCCCAAGAAGATGTATTGGATGACTTCGGACAGAAGGAAATATACGCCGACTACGTTGTGGGAGAAATTTATTGCGATGACCTTGACCGTGATGACGACGACGATATCGCGACCAGCAGTCGGCAAGCCATAAAATATGACGATCCAAGGTTTGAAACGATTCGGAGAATTGTTCTGCAAGAACTGAGATATATCGCTGGGAAGTGGAGTGACTGGCGTCGCACCGACGGAACTCGGGCCTTGGTCGGTGTAGTTCCAGAGGTGGTGGAATGGTTGGATCAACTTCAGGGAGACACAAAGAAGAAAGCCGAGCGATGGATTGGACGACTAAATGTAATACGTGTTGATAGGGATATGGAGAGGAGGGAGCTTCTCAAGGCATCAATTCTGGCGTTCGAGAGTTACCGTCGGAAGGAGCAAATTGATTTTCTAGAGAATCTCACTGATGAGCGTATCGAACCTATACTGAGAGTGTTTGACGACATTGATGAATTGGAACTCAGTTATTACGGACAAATTGTGAAATTGCGCTTAGGCGTGTTGACGACGCTTGAACAAAAACTTAGTGCTGATGACAAAGAGACAGTCATTAGAGATCACATATATAGGCACCTATGGCTAGTCGATCCATCTTGGGAACGCGTAAAGGGTTCGGAAGCGTCTGAGCGGAGGATTACGACGTTCTTGAAGGAGACCTCAAAAAAGCTTACGACGGAGCAGAGAAATGCCAGAATCGACATTGGCTATAGGACTGCGTCAGGTCGGCACGTCATAATTGAGTTGAAACGGGCTAGTGTGTCAACGCCGGTTGATGAATTGGCCAGGCAAATTCGAAAGTATCGGGCTGGTGCAAAGGAATTGATTTTACAAACGATATATCCGGACTGGCCGTTGGATATCATATGTATAGTTGGGACGCCACCTCCGGAGTGGGACACCGGTTCTGGTAGAGAGGATGTGGAGCGTACGTTGGCGAGTGTCGATGCGAGGTTGCTGTTTTACAATCAGTTGTTGGAAAATTCGCGGAGAGGATACGCTGACTATCTTGAGGAACACAAGAAGATTGATCGGCTTTGGAAGATATTTCAGGGAATTGATGATTTCGCGTCTAGCAGTTCTGGTGTATAGATGATTTCCTGGAGTATGGGAAGAAAGACAATGTCTCAGGAGTGCATTGGGACGGTGCATAGTGCGGTGTGGTTGGGTTGCTTAGGTGGACTAGCGGGAAGGCCCTGCGGTGGTGTGACGAGTTCCTGGTCTAGATTCAGAAAGGCGACGTGGGGAATGTAGTGCGGAACATCTGGCCGAACTGAGCAGCAGCTAGCGGATACCTTCGGAGACGGACATGTCTCAAGAGACAGGTGCGGTAGGTGCATGAAGTCCGTTTTCGATACCCGACCCGACACGGGGTACAACGACGACATAGTACGTCGCTACCACTTCCCAAATAGATACCTTTCCGAGACTCGAAGGTGCATCGGGGATTGGATCGTATACAAGGAGGGTCAGCGCGGCCGCGGAAGGAAGGGGTGCGTCGTGGTCGTGTGACGCGGGTCGAGCCGGATACATCGGATGCAGGTTCGTCCTACGCATATGTGGCCGACTTTCTGTCGTTCGACGTGGTGGTCCCGTTCCGAAGAGAGGGAAGGTACTACGAGTCCGGGCTCAACGCTGTGAAGCCTTCACGCGTTGGGCACACCATCCCGGGAAGGTCAACTAGAACGATACCAGAGGCGGATGTTTGTGCCATCACGGTCGCGGGACTGACTGGCACACTGGACCCAGTAAACACGCAGGAATCGGGGCACGGGCAGTCGCAGCTCGACGCGGAGGTAGAGGCTTTTATCCGGGCCGAGGTCGCGCCGGGCCCGGACACCTTGCGCGCCTTGCGCGCCAAATACCCGGGCGTCCGCTTCGGGCCGCTCCGCCTGCGGCTGGTCAAGTACACCGCTGGCGGCACCCGCTTCGCGCTGGCGACGACGCTGCTTGATGCGCAGACAATCCGCATCGAAGACCTCGCGGCCCTCTACCATGGAAGATGGGGCATCGAGGAGTTGTTCAAGATCAGCAAGGGCGCCCTGAGCGTCGACGACTTCCACGGCCAAAGCGAGCGCGCGGTGAAACAGGAACTGTTCGCGCACTTCATCCTGATCACCTTGACCCGGCTGTTCGCCAACCAAAGCGAAGACTGGATGAACCGCGGCCGCCAAGGCAGCCCGAAACCGGCGATGGCCGCCAACTTCAAGAACAGCCTGGCGACGGTGGCCAGGAATATCGAGGTCCTGTTGCTCCAGCACGCCACCGCGCTCAGCGAAACCGTCACCCGGATCGTCGAGGGAATCACCGCCTGCCGACAGCGCCTGCGCCCGAACCGGTCGTATCCCCGGCGCTCCCGGAAGCCGGTCGGCAAATGGAGCCGGAGAAAGGTTCCGAAGGCCCGCGCAACCGCATAGCCCGCAAGAAAACGCAGTAATCCGCCCCCGCCGAACTGCGATTCCTT
Organism: Rhodobacterales bacterium; assembly: GCA_965219495.1. Taxonomy (GTDB): domain Bacteria; phylum Pseudomonadota; class Alphaproteobacteria; order Rhodobacterales; family CAZPXZ01; genus CAZPXZ01. The sequence continues at coordinate 1,847,691 of OZ244777.1, read as the reverse complement.
AAGTGAATGGATGAATCCGCTAAGTGAATGCCATTGGTCGGCGGCCGGGCAACGGTATTTGAGCGTCGAGCGGTCGGCCTCGAACCCCTGGAACGCCATCGGGCGCTCGGTTCCGGTGGCCGGGCACTTGCAGATCACCTCCCCTCTCTCGGTATGGTGAATGCAGTCGTTGCGGCCCCGGAAAAGCGGGCGCGAAATCGGCTTGGCCGGGTCGTAGCCCGCTTGCTTCTTTTCGGCGCTCCACAGCGCCCGGCTGTCGATCAGCGGGCGGATCCGGTGCTGGTCCCAGAGCGTGGCTTTCAGCGGGCCGCTGTCGAGGCCGCTGTCGGCGCTGAACTCCTTGCAGCGCTCCGCCAGGGCCGGGGTCTCCTCGAAGAGCCGCTCCGAAAGCCGCTCCAGCTCCTTGACTTCCGACACCGAAGCCTGGGTCACGCTGGCCGCCACCGGGATTTCGTACTGCGTGTCGGCAATCGTATGGACACGGTAGCCGAACCAGGTCTTGATCTTCTTCCAGGGCTTGCCGGTCTTGGCGTTGATCCCGTGCGTCTCGTGCTTGCCCCAATCCGCGTCCGCATCCGAGGTCTTGCCCGTGACCCGGTTCTTGGCGCTCGTCGAATGGCTCTCCATCGCCTTGCCGTCATAGCCGAGGAATTCGCCGAAATCGTCCGCTTCCTCCATCAGTTGCTCCCGCCTCGTCCGGATCATGGCGGCGATCATCCCCTGCTCCTCCTCCAGTTCCACCACCGCCCGCAGGAACCGGCTGAAGTTGCAGGCGTCCGGCGCCGGATCGCGCAGCGGCTGCGGAAGGTAGATCACCGTCGAGCCGTCCGCCTCCGACACCACCCGCTTCGGCGAGCTCTGCCGGGGAAGCGCCGGAAATCCGCAGAGTGCGAGCAGCGCCGGATTGCGCTGCAGCTAGCGCAGCAGCGATTGCGCGGACTCGTGCTGGAAGACGATGCCGGCCAGCATCGCCCGCCACATCGCCACCACCGGATAATCGTCGCGCCCATGCCCGCGCCGCTCTTCGAGCGCCTCCAGGATGTCGCCGTCCGGCATCGCATCCAGCACCAGTTGCAGGCGCTGGAGTTCGGGGCGCTATTCAACATCCGCCCAGGATAAAGAGTAGGTTGTTTGAGGCCGTCATGTCATTTCCTGCGTGGAATCGAGGTTCTTTAATTTGCACCTATTCTAGCATATGACGGCCGCAAATACCAGAGAATTGTCTTGTATCCGGCTGAAAAATATTGCAATTCTCTGAATTCCGGAGCATGGGCGGTGTGGGGTGGAAATTCCGCCGGCGGGGTGAAATTCGCCGGTTTGACGGCTTATTCAGGGGATTCCTGGGGTGAAGAGAATCTGAAAGCGGTGAAACGCTCGACAAGTCAATGGGTTAGAACAGCGCAAAGGCCTCTCTTAAGAAACCCCGTGCAGTAGCGCAGCGTTGAGTTCGGCACGAAGCCCTTCCGCTTGATGAGGGCCGCGTAGGGCTCGCCGTGGCGTGACGCGTTGCGGTGATCGACGAGGCGCGTGCGGTGCGGCGCGTCTCAGTCGTACTCGGCCCAGGCGATCGGGACGCCACAGGCGATGGCGCAGGTGTCCACGAAGTCCAGCGTCTCGGGTCGTTTCAGGCCTGTGTTCGCATATACCACCGTGATGTCCTCCGGCAGGCGGCCGCCATGGGCGTCGACGATGTGCTTGAGCATGTAGCCGCTGGTGCGCCCACCCGAGAAGCTGACGACGGCGGAGCGGGGAACGCGATACGGGTTGCGGCGGCCCGGCGATGCGCGCCTCATGCCTGCCGCCTGTTGCGCTCGACCGGGGCCGTGCCCGGCGCTGCGGACAGGAACGGCGCGTGGAACGGGCACCGGAGCTCGTCGGCAATGTGGGTGGACATGGTGGCGGTCTCCCGGGCAGCGGCGCGGGAGGACCTCGCTCCAGTCCTCCCGTTCGCCGGGAAGACGCGGGACGCAACCTCCCGAAGGCGGGCCGCGGGCGCGTGGCGACCGGAACCGCGGGAGCGTGGCCAGGCCGGACCGGGACGGGCACGGCGGGAAAGTCGCCGGACCGGGATCGATAAGGCGGGTGTTTCGTGCTACCTGTGAACGGTTTGCCGACGATCGGTCGAACGACCAAAGGACGGTCGCGGAGGATCTATCCTGGGGAGAGCCCGGATGAAGAAGTCGGATATCGCCGGCCGGGTGGCGGACCGGACGGGATTGAGTCGGTCGGCGGCCGGAGAAGCAGTGGACGCCGTGTTCGAGGCACTTGCGAACGGCCAGGAGGTGAGAATCGCCAGCTTCGGAACCTTCGGCACCAGGAACCGTCCGGCCCGGACCGGGCGCAACCCGCGGACCGGCGAGAGCCTGTCGATACCGGCCTCGACCGCGCCGATGTTCAAGGCGGGCAAGGGGCTGAGGGACGCCGTGAATGGCGGCAACGCCTCGTAGACCGGGAATGGTCGGGGATCGGAGACAAGAGGGGGCGGACAGGTCGCGAAGATTGAAACCGGGCGATTACGACGCGATTACGGCCTTCGTGCGGCGATCCTGGCGGTGACGGTGGAAATCGAACGCGGACAAGGGAATGGCTGGCATTGCCTGGACAGATGTTAGAATCGCCGGCAAAAATGGCAGAAACATGAGATCAGCGAAGTGAAACACATATGTCGCATTAGTGTACAGGGACCGCAATAGCGGGAATTTGAATACGTGTCGATACTGAAAAAGCGGAGAAGCGGTGACCACAACCGCATGCTGCGTGACAGGGCCAACGGTCCGACGGACAGCTACTATTTGGTCCATGTTACGTCGGTAGGGGCGGCCAGAGAAATTATCAGGGCGGAGCAGATTGAGACGCGAAACTGCAGGCTGTTCAACCGTAATCTTGTTTACTTCTTTGCGTTGCGGCCAGCATACAAGCTGAACGTAAGTGAAAAGAAGCAGTCGATAATCGACTTCTTCCCTTCGGTCATGCTCGTTAATACGGAACGCATGGATGCGCCTTTTCATGTATATCCATTTGATACTGGAGGCGCGGTTGAGGAAGCATTCGACGATGGCGCGAGCGAGCATGTCTATCTCGAGGATTACGAACTCGACAGCAGCCTCCAGGCGGCAAGCGACCATATATTTTGGGCTTTTGAGACCCGAGCGGACTACTATGACGGTAAGCTGAAGCCGGGCTTTGCCGAGCAGTTTCCGCCGTGGGACGTGGGTCCTCTGACGTTTGCGAAGATTGCCGGGCTTGCATCGGTCGGCAGCAATCGTCCCGACCGCCGTGCGTCGGCGATCGAGTTGGCGTTCGACGCGCATGTTCGACTCGACAGTATCCGGCTGATGATCCTGCCGAAGCAGTTCATGGAACATCCTGGCGGCGACAACACCGAGATGATCGACAGCCTTGCGAGAGCGGGGGTGGAGTGGAAGACCTACGAATGGCAATCCAACCGGACGCCGGCCGACTTTCGCAGCGAGATCAATCTAATTGTGCGCGAGCATCTCGGAGAGTGGAGGGTTCTGTGACCGACGAGCATCCCGGCCTGCGGCTAATAGGCTGGTACGGGAGTGAAGGCCATGGATTTTCCGTGCCGCTTTTCGGACAGAGCGAAAGGGCCAACACGCTCTATACCGCGCGGTGCTCAATCTCAGGCGACCATCGAGGCACGATTGCGGGATTCGATCCGGTAAACGTTCATGATTACGACTGGCTTCCCGCCGGCGAGGCGGTTCCACTTGCGGTCGGCGACCCGTGGCATGATGTCTTCGTCTGGAACGACATCGGTTATGTCGGCACGCCCGACGCGTTGTGGGCGGAGCTGGAACCGTTTCACAGTGACCTCGCAGAAATGGTGCCGCTCAGTTTTCTGGACTTGGCGCTGTATGCGGACCGTGACGAGGTGCAGCAGCTCGCACCGCTCGCGTTCGCCTATGTCAATGAGCGCTTCGAGCGCGCCGTGGCGCGACGTTGGCGAAGACAGTTTCTCCGACAATGGCTGGAGACAGAAATACGGCGGAAGCTCGCTGGGCATTGTCATGACGAGGAGGCTTTCCGATCCGTGGCGGTCAAGGAGAACGCGGCGGACGCACTGACCGCTGTCCCGCCGGATTCACTGCTGAGGACATTGATCGAAACGGGCGCCATCGGCCAGATGTCTGAGCGCCTCGCGGGCTTGGCCGGCGCGCTTAGAGCCGACATCGATTTGCCCGATGCGTTCGACGTTGATGCGACGTCGGGTGAATTCGCCGCAGCGTCGGATTCGCCGCCCGCTGCGCCTCTGACAGAATCGGCCGACTCCTCAATCGATGTTTCCGTGATCGCAGTGGGAAAACGATCACGGGACATCGTCAGGCATGTGAGGCGCTCCTTGAAGGTACCCGGGGCCGTAGCGCAGTCGGCGCCGAACGATGACTGGCTGATCGTCTCAGGCGCTCGCGAGGAGGACGGAATCCTGGATCGGTCCGGGCTGTGGGCATCGACGATCGTGGTTCTGCTGGATGAGAACGATCCGGAGTGGGCCGGGTCCGGGAGGCTTGACCGGTATCTGCATGAACAGGCGGATGCGGGGGCCGTCGTGATCCTCGTGCCCGCGCTGCCGGTCAGACATCCTTCGCGTATTCTTGATGGCGGGGGCGCGCCGGAACTGCCCGGGCGGTTTCACGCGATACTGGACTCTGCCATAGCCCGTTCACCGTTCTGGTGGGGAAGGTCGAAACGATCCTTCGACCGTCGCATCGCGGACGTAATCGCGGTTGCGGCCGCGGCTTGCCGTTCTCGCGGGCTCAGGGAGGAACTGCACGCGCATCGCGCCAGCGGGTCGCCGCCGATCCTGGCGGTCGGGCTGGTGCCCGGGGATGGCGGCGGCCGACAATACGACGGCGGGTCTGATGCCATCTGGCTGGGATCGGAAGCGACCTGGGTGTCGGGCGATCCCAACCGCGGCGACTCCGCCATCCTGTTCTCGTTAAGCGTCAATCCGGACGATGTGGGCCTTGAGGGTGTGGAAGGCCAAATCTTGGCCGAGGGCCGACGGAATGTGCAGCGATTTGCCGATTTTGCCGGCGCGATCGTAGCGCATGTGCTGGGTGGAGGGCGACGCAGGCCGGGGACGTCATCTCTGCGGGTGAGTGAAGGACCGTCGATTCCGGATTCGATCGCTCAAAGCCTCGCGTTTCCCCGGCAATCCCGAGCATTCCGTGTCAAAGGCGATGTTGCCGATGTCATCAACCTGGCCGTTGTGGGTGAGACACCGACGGTCGACGCTGTAGCTGCCGCCGATCGTCTCGGATGGCGGATCGCCAGATACACGGATGCAGCAACGATCAGGCGCATTGCGGAGGAATCCAGCGGAGACGACGTTCTTCCAGACGAAATCGACATCGGGACGGTTCGTTCGAGCGAAGTCAACCGCCGGCTTGCGACCCGTGGCGTCGATCAGCGCGACGTATTCCGAATCAGCCACAACCTGCTTCACGAATGGTTGAGTGCGCTGCCTGTGGGCATGAGGCATCAGGCGCAGGAAGCCGCGCGCCCGATGCGGTCGGCTACCCGGCTCCACGGCGAGCTCGACGGCGATTATTTGGTGATGCGCGAGTATGTGTGGAGCAGGGACGATCCTGCGGTACGGGAGCTCGTGGGACTGTTGCGGCGTGAGAGAGGGGCCTCGCTGGATGCGAGGGCCTTGAAGCGCGGAGCCGATCTGAGGCGGTGCTGGACGACGCCTTCCGAAGGGTTCCGACGCTATGCGCTGGTCGATGGTTCGATCCCGGTCATCGTCGTCGAACTGAGATCGAATGAGGTGCCCGTCGAGGACTTGTTCGTCGTCGACGGAGACGAGGCGGTGCCGGCGCTGTTCCGGTCGAGAGTGTTCAGTATCTGGGCGGGGGCGACGCTGCCGAGCGCCAGTAGCTGGATGGCTCGATTCTCGGTGACCGGCACGTTCGGCGGATTCCCGATCGTTGAGCCCTTCCGGATTGTCGGTCAGGAGGGCAACCTTGCGGCACTCGTCGCAGTCGGGGCGCCGCGCCGTCTTCACACGCTTGCCGATGAAGTCGGCCGGCAGATCGAACGTCAACTGGGGCGCCTCCACTCACGGAGCTGGAAGGCCGCGCATGAGCTGGGCGCGACGGGGCGGGCCATGGACCGGCTGAACGAAATGATCCTGGAATGGTACGGCCTTCCGATGGATGCGAGCGATATCGTAGTCCTGAGGCGACTCCAGGAATTAAATGCAACGCTTTACTGAGCGCCTTCTCAGCTTTCGGGCGGTTCGCTCGAGCCGGGTTCAAATCCGTTCTCGGCCGCGATCTCAAGTATGCGCATGCCATGCTTCGCCTGTTTTTGCGACGGCGCCCTTTCCCAACTGTTGCCGGCATAGCTGCTGAGCGTGTGGGCGATGCCGGCCTGCCATTTTGCAAGTTGGCCCGTGCGGGTGCCCCAGAGGTGAAGTGCGAACCATTGTTCGGCGGAGAGTCGCATGCAGGCGGCAACCGACGCATAGTCGTCCTGCGGAGCGGGAATGTCTGCGCAGGATGCCGTTAGGTCGAATTTGCCCCATTCTTCAGGCAGGGGATCTTCAACCGGCAGGTCGAGTTGTCGGATTGCCGACCAGCAGGTCTCTTTCTTGCACCATTCGGTGACATTCCTGCCCGCTGCACTCGCCTGAATTTTTTGATCGATCTTGTGTGACCATGCCCGAAGCAAAGCTTCCAGATCGGAGCCGATCGACTGGCGTTGCCAGACAAGATCGAGACGGAGGTGTCCGCCTGTTCGATGCGAAAGATAGGAAACAAGATAGGTCGCGATGTTGATGCGGTAGGCCGGGAAGCCCTCGCTTCGCACAATGCGCTGTGCCGCGCGAAACAGTATCGCCTGCGCGATTGCTTCACGGTAGAAGGCATGGTCGGGTTCCCAGCGCGCGCCTCGTGTCTCGCGGAGCCTTCCCATATAGGCGATGAAGTTTTTCTGGAGGCCGCCGCTGACGACGTGCGGCAACCGGTTCCAGCTGTTCTGGAACCTGGCGAGATCGGTCTTTGAAATCTTCTGTGAAGGCGGGGTGCGCTCGCGGAAAGCGCGGAGCCTGGGTGGTGTCGAACCTTCGATGTTCATGGCGGTCTGATACTGCCCGCGGGATCGTTCATAGAACCAGCGTGTCTGTTCTGCGGGAGCCCAAGTTTCCTTGGAGAGCCGTTCCACGGCGATGTGAAACGGTTCATTCGAGGAGAAGTCCGCTTCCTGAATCACGTTCTGGGTGTTGGCGAACCGCGAGATTTGGGGAACCATTATCTCGACGTTTTCCGGGCGCAGTCTTGTGACCTTCGCCGGTACGTGAACGCGTGAAAGGTCGAATCTGTCGCGCTTGCGGGCACGATGAATCGAGGCGGTGGTCTGGCCGCCGTTGACGATCTGAAGGCCCTTGAAACCGGTGATGATCGTGCTGGCGTTCGATGTGGAGGTGCGGACTTCGTCAGCGGTGACCGAGATGCCGTTGTTGTAGGCCATGAAATGGCCGGGGTGGTCGCGGATGGTTTCGCGAATACGGCGGTTCACCTTGCCTCTGGTCTGAAGAAAGGCCCGTACGTTGTACTCGAGAATCCGGGGGCCGTATGCTTCGTAAAGTTCGTACAGCGTCTCGCCGGAAAAGATGGCGAGGTAGGTGTCGTAGGGCTCTCCGCCTCTCGGCATTGCAACGCAAGGTATGGGAGCAAGTTTCATGGCGGCGAGGTCGATGTCGATGGCTTCGCGCGTCTGACCGGACCGCATCGTTCGCATGAGACGGCGGACGTCGTAGATCTGAAACGTCACCGCTACGTCGGCGACCGTCGTGGCTGGAAGCTCGCGCACGGCCGAGAGACCATCGGTCACGACGATGACCTGTGCCTGTCGAGTACCGGCCGCAAGCAGTTCCGAGATGCGTTGCATCATGGCGAAGCGGTCGTCCGCCGTCTCGAGTTGCAAGTGAAGGTTGCGGCTGGCGGCGAGAAGGGAACGCGCTCCCTGCCCGGCGATCCGGGTCATGTCGGCAGTCGATATTGTGGCGGGCGCGCCGGACCCGCTGTATATCGCGACAAGTATGTCGATGCGCTCGCCATCGTCAGGAATGGCGTAGCCGCTAACCTTGATGATGCCCTTTCCGATCCGACCCGGGAAATGACATGTGACGGGATTTTCGATCACGCCGATATCGGCGAGGTGTTCCGACACGACGTCGACGAAGGTGTTTTCTGAAAACTCGCCGGCGTCCATGTCGCCCAGTGCGCGGTCGGAAACCTCGGATCGGAGTTCGACAGCGAACTGCTGTAGATCGCGATCGTCGGCCATCAGCCGCCAACCGTCATGAGGGAGGAAAACACCTCATCGGATACGGCCCAGGGCGCACAATTGTCGACGCCGATGCGATAGGTGCAGTCGAGAATGCCCGGACGAAGGTCATCACGGCCGATGTATGGAAACTCGGCCCCGACTTCGTAGAACCTGACGGCATCCAGCAACAGTCGAACGACGTAGTTCTCGGCGTGAACGTCGACATAACCTGCGGACAAAAGGAGAGTCGTGAAGGCGGACAGGCTGGATGGCGCTTCCTCCGCCGTCCGTGTTCGAACGGCCTCGACCAGTTCGGGCAACGTCGTACCGTCGGGAGAGACGCGAAAGCGAAGATGAGCGAGAAGAATTCGCCCGCGTGAAATGTCGAGCTGGTCGGCACTGGAAATCATGATCGCTTCGGGGGCTTGCCGCGCGGTCGCCTTCACCTCGAGAAATCCTCCCGGCAGGGTGAAATCGTTCGGCTCTCCTGTTGGACCCGACCAGGCGGCCAGAGCGTACTCCGGCCCCAGGGCCGGCGTGATATAGTCCTTGAGGACGTAGAGTTCTCCCATGAGCCCGAGAACCGCGCTCTCGGACAACCCGCCGGGCCCGTGCCGGGCCATGAAGTCCTGCCAGACGTGCAGACGGCGGATAAAGCTGGACAGCGCTGGGCGCTCATCCGGCTCGGCCGCGGCGCAGGCGGCGGTATCGGCGGCCAGGACGGCGAAGACGGCCGCATAGGCGGGCTGTGCCAGGGACAGCGCGACCCGCACCCGACCGTGGTGAGCGTGACCGTGCAGCAGCGTGTCCAGACGGAAGCCGGCCGATTTGGGCATGCGAAGGTCCGGGGCGACCGAGGCGGCATCCACCTCGATGATCAGCCCGGGCGTGGAGTCCGGTTGATGAATGGCGGCAAAGATCTCGCACGGCGCCTCGGGGTGGATCCGGCGCAGATGCCAGCCCGCCTCGGATCGATTCTCGGCGCGCAGCGCGTTCCAGGTGACGTCGATCCCGCTCATGCATCGCCGCCGTAATCGTCGGCGTCGCTGTACATGCTGTTGACGACGTAGCTGACGGACTCCGCGTTGGCCGTGTCGGGGAAACTGATGCCGAGACCGATGGGAGCGGGTTCGAGGGGCAGGAACACATGGTCGAATGTCCGGCCTTCGTGTTGGAGGTCCTGTCTGCGTGCCAGTGGATAGAGAAGAAGAAGCCCCCGCCGCACGTGTCGTTGCTTCCTCAGGTACACGCCTGAAGGCGCCCGCGGCGGTCGGTCGGTCCTGCGTCGTCGTTTGGACGGATTTGCCAGTGTTTCGGCCATTGCGGCATCGTAGGATTCGCTGCCCAGATCGACCGCTTCATCGCGAGGGTTGAGGAGGCGTCGTATGACGAAACGGTCGCCAGCGTTGATCACTCTCGGGTTTGCAGGATCGCCGTAACCGCCCTTGGGCTGCCGGATGACGGTTTTTACGGTCCAGGATCCGAACGTGGCATGATCTCCGCCGTCCCCGCCGACCAGCAGGACCGACCAGTCAAGTAGCTCTCCGCGCTGGACCTGCTGGCGTATGTATTTCGCAAGCACGGGGGCGTTGGCTCGTGCCGCGTCTTCATGTGTCGAAAACAGGCCGAGGAAGGAAAGGACGTGCTCAGCCGGAACGCCGGCCCACATGTGCGAACCCTGCCAGCGGTGCGCGCGCCCGTCCGCCCTGTCCTGCCGGGGATCCTGGATATGTCTGATGCCGTCGGCCGCAAGCCGGCCAAGGAAGTCTTCCACGGCGAACCGGTTCTGCGCCAGTACGCGCTTGTTCGTGGAAAAGACGGTCGTCTCGGAGACGTCCCCCGCGAATGAGACCTGCAATTCGGTGCCATGTCGCATTTTTGCGCGTGAGGTGACGGTAAGGCTCGGATGGCTGCGTACGCGCAGTCCGAACTGGATCGGGTCTGCGCCGATAGCCTCCATCCGGTCGAACTCACGCCGCAGTTCATCGCTCGCCTGGGCGATGTGGCCGTACCAATCGATGTGGTCCTGGGTGGTGAAGAGACGGCAGAGGTCGAGATATCCTTGGCGGTAACCGAACCAGCGCCCCATCTGCATGAGCGTGTCGTACATGGTCGATCCGCGGAGAAAGTAGGTGATCGACAGCCCTTCGAGTGTTAGTCCCCGCGCCAGCTTGTCGCCGCCCACGGCGATGACGTTCAGTCCCGGATCTCTGTTGAGGTCGTAGTCGAGCACGTCGGCCGAGCTGCCGTTGATCTCGCGGACGGCTATCGAACTGATCGTGGCGCGTAGCGCGACTACCAGGTCGGCCCAGGCGACGGGCGGGCAGTCCTGCAGATCGAAGGCTGCCGTCACAGGCTCGAATTCGCTTTCCCAGAGAGACTTGAAGGGGGCCAAGTCGTCCTTTCCGCCATAGCGCACGGCGTTGGCGAGTGCGTCCATTGCCTCCTGAACCTGCGCTACGACTTGGCGTTGGACAGCTTGAAAGCGGGTGACATGGATCAGCATGCTGTTGTGTTCGCGCCCCAGACCGCGTTCACGCCGTGAAGCGACGACCAGGGCAAAGCAGCGGACCGCGGTCAGCAGCGATTCGGGAATGACGCCGTTCCCGTCGACCAGGGGAACGTGGAAGACCTTGTGCACCGGCGGCATCCAGCCCCGGGTTTCCCGTCGCGAAAGGCTGGAGGCATGATCCTCGACCGGGATGATCAGGTGTGGGAGGCCCAGGGCCGATTCCTCGGCGTCGTCTTCGTCGTCGCGCAGATGTCCAAAGATCCGGGATGCGCCGACATAGTTGTCGGGTGTCGGCATGTTGACGATGAAATCGCGCGGAAAGAGGTCCTGGAAATCCTTCCCCGTCTCTGCATCGGGATGGATGAAGATGTTGGCGAACGGCGTCGCAGTATACCCGACATACGAGGCTTGGTCGAAGCTGCCGAGGATTTGCCGGATTCTGGAGTTGATCGCGGTCGGCTGGTGGTCGGCATCGGCTACCCCGTCGACGAAGGTCAGAGGGCGCGTGTCGACGGAGGCGTTGTCGGCCTCGTCGTCGATGACGAGCAGCGGCATGCCGGCAAAGTGGGGTCGGCCATCTTTGTGCGTGTTGGCCGTGAGCCGGATCCATTCGAGCACGCCCTTCAACACGCTGACGTTCTTCTTGAGCACCAGGAGCAGCGGACGCCCGCCAGGATGGACACCGAACTGCGACATTGTCTTCCAGTTGAAGTCGCCCTTCTCGGTTCGGTTGGTCGCCCAGTCGACAACGGCGGACGGGTCGATCCGCCCGGTACCGATGAGGCGGGATCCTTCCTCACCGATCGGTACGCTGATCTTGCCGATGAACCCCTCGTCCATGCGGATCTGGGTCTGGCTTCGCAGATTGTTGTTGAGCCCGGTGAGGATGATGATGACCTTGTAGCCGGCGTCAGTCGCCTTGCAGATCAAACCGGTGTAGTTGCCCGTCTTGCCTGCCTGAACATCGCCGACCACCATTCCGCGGCGGTTGAATGGTCGATCGCCGGCCGGGTCGCCGAGCAGGTCGAGAAGCCGGTCGGTTATGCGGTCGCGCGAATTGATCGCCTGCTGCGGGAGCCGTTCGAGAATGAGGAAGCTGCGATAGCGTTCCCAGAACTTCCAGTTGATTTCATCGCGCCGCCTGTTGATCCATGGAACGTGATCGTCATCGGCCTGCAGGACGGACTCGTCGCCGACAAACGTGCTGAATATCGTTCCCAGCTCCGCAATCGCGGCGTCGCGCGATATGCCATCCCTCCATTCGGGAAAGGCGTCGAGCAGCCGGTCGAGCGTGTCACCGATCTCGTCGCGCGGGAGCGGCGTATCCGCTGCGCGCTGCGACAGCCTGAGCTGGGCCATCTGGACCAGTTCGCGTTGGAAGTCTGGATTGATCGCCATGTCAGGGCGAGACCGTATCGGGAAGCTTCCGGACGGCTTTCGGATATGATGCGAAGGGCTCCAATGCCATCAGGCGCGCGCGGGCCTGGTCGGCACCCAGTTTCAGGTCGATGCGCATGTGGCGGTAGAGAGACGATAGTGCGGCGGTTTCGTCGGTCGAGAGTGTCGATTCGGTCCCGGGCGCCGTGGAGTCGGCGGACTCGCTCACATCGATCCAGATGCGCTGGACCGGTACGGTTGCTTCGATTACGGCGAGCATGCCTTCGACCAAGTGACGTTTTTCGCCTACCGCATCGAGGGCGTGAAGGACCGAAGGGTGTGACCGGTCGATCTTGTAGGAAACGCCTCGGCTCGTATGCACCGGGACCCAGGCGCGCACGAGCTGTTCCCGCTGCCGTCGGGTTCCGGAACCTGCCCGCTGAGCAAAGACCTCGCGTGCGTCGCGTCTGACGTTCTCCGCGAGCGATTGAAGGCGGCCGCGCAGCGATGGCGGGGGGACGGCCGATGACTTGCGGATATCGACCTTCCAGTCCAGATCTCCGCTTGTCGGAAGATCGAGGCGGATGCGCGCAAGTCGGTGTATGCCGCTCTGCGCCCAGCCGCGGCCAGGTCCAAGACCGAGCCAGCCTCCCGGGACGAGGAGACGCTGGCCGCGATAGACGAAGAATCCTTCATGCGCCTGCCAGCCCAGGGGTCCCTCCGCGTTTTCAAACTCGGCGCTGGTCATGCGGTCGCGGTGCGGTAGCACGAACCCCTGAACCTCGATGGCACCGCCGCTGTGCGGGATGGGTTCAACCGGAGTGGGTGCGGTGGTGGGGTGGGCGGTCATGAAGGGATCCCACGGCACTATCCTTGACGCGTCGTCATCGTCGTTGACGGTGATGGTCAGCCGCGGCTCGAGACCTTCGAGATAGCGATGAAAGGTCATCGAGAGGTGTCGCTCAACGGTCCTGGCGAGGGAGTAGAAGCGTGAACGGTCGGTCGTACTGTCGGTGAGTTCGTCCCCGAGCATTCGATCGAGTCGGGCAATGATTACAACCGTACCGCTCGTTCTGCTGTCGAGCAGGTCCGCGTCGGCAGCAATGTTCTCCGGCATGCCACGCAGCAGCTGCCATTCGTCGGTTTCCGCGACATGAGCCAGATCCCAGCAGCGGACCGCTACATCGCCGCCGTCGATGCGGGAAGCGACGGCGAGCAGACTTCCCTGTGACAGAGAAGCCGTCTTGAGGCCCAGACCGAAACGGCCGAGGTCCTCCGGGTCTCGCGGTTCGAGCATATGGCGGCCTGCCGGACGCATTGCCGCTACAAGCGCGTCATGGTTCATGCCGTGACCGTCGTCGGAGATCCGGATGATCGATTCGGAGCCGCGCCACAGGAAGTCGACACGGACGCGGGTCGCTCTGGCGGCGATGCTGTTGTCGATGAGGTCGGCGATGGCCGATGCCGGCGTGTATCCGATGCCGCGCAGGGATTCGAGCATGGCGCTCGCGCTTGGCGGGGCGTGATCGAATTCGGGTTCAGCCTCCTTGTCGTTTCCTGCGGTCAAGCGGCCTCCATATCGGTTGTCGCGCCGGGCGTGGCGAGACCGATGTCAATTTGCCGTTTGAGCGCTTCGGCAACGGCCCGGCCAAGCAGCGGTGGCACGGCGTTGCCGATTTGCCGGAAAGCCGAGTTCATGGCACCGGAGAATCGAAAGCCGTCAGGGAAGGACTGCAGGCGCGCCGCTTCTCGAACGGATATCGTGCGGCTCTGACGGCTGTCGTAATGAATGTGAGAGTAGGTGTCCTTGCCGATGTGAGCGGTCAGTGTCCGGGAGGGCTTAACAGGATCCAGTTTCCACCATTTGTTCGGGAATTTGCTGGGATCATAGGGCGGTACGATGGAACGACGGAGAGCGTTCCAGTCATCTGAATTCCGGTCATCCGCGTCAAGGCCGCACGCACGCGCGGCCTCCGAGAGCATGCGCTCGGCCAGCTTCCTGGCCTGGGGATAGTCGGCGCCGTGGGGGAGGCGCTCGAATATAGGGAAGTCGCGCGGCGTAATTCGCACAAGATGGCCATCGGATGCCGCGTCGGTCTCGAAGTCGGACCATTCGCGCATGGCGCGCGCATATCCGGAGAGATCCCCTGTAGGTCTGCTGTAGGGGATCATCCGGTCGATCTTCCGACGGCGCATTGAACGAGGATCCGTTCGGTGTTCGGTGATCTGCGGCAGATCGTCGAGAGCTTCCCGGACGGTAACGCCGGTCGGCAGCGTGTCCGGCGGTTTGCGGATCTCGCGGAAATACCGGCTGTCGGCGTCGACATGCTTGAGAGCGACGCGGCGCGAGGCTTGATAGCCGCGGGGTAGTTCGAGGAAGTGCGTGGGATCGGGAAATGTCGGGGCGGAATCGAGCGTCTTGGTGATCGCAACGATGAAGAGTCGTTCGCGCACCTGAGGTACGCCGAAGAAGGCCGCGTTCAGGATCGTATAGGCAGGCCGGTAGCCGGCTTCTTCAAGCGTGACGCAAATCTCTTCCGGGACATTGTGGCCACCGAAATTGAGAATGTCCGGCACGTTCTCGATGATGATCGCCAGAGGTTGTGTATCATTGACGAAGTCAAGGAAGCGGAGGTATAGGGCGGCGCGCGGGTCGGTCCGGAAAGCGTCGTCCTTGCCTGCGACCGCACGGAGCTTGGAACGGCCGATGCGGGCGAAAGCCTGACAGGGCAAGCCGGCGGCCAGTACGTCGAACGCGGATGCCGCCGGTTCGAGCAGTCCGAGATCGGTCGTCAGGTCGGCGGCTGAACAGTGTTCCATGTCTCGCGGGAGCGCCCATGGGTCGTCGGCTGACCGTTTGCCGCCGAAGTTGAGCGCATAGCTCGCCGCAGTGTCCGGGTCGCTCTCGACATGAGCCGAAAGCTCAAGGCCGGCCGAGGCCAGCCCGAGGGAAAGACCGCCGCACCCCGAGCAGATTTCGAGCACCCGAGGGGGCGCTCCGGTTCGAAGTCGCGCGGCCTTTCGACGCCGGGCTGCGAAGCGGTCAGCCGGAAGCATCAGAGACCCGGCCGTTCAGAATGCCGACAAGCCGGTCGTCGTTCGTTGTCTCGCATTCCCAGATGACGATTACGTCCCATCCAAGGGCTTTCAGGTCCCGCGCCGCGCGGATGTCCCGGTCAATGTTTTTCTGAAGTTTGTCTTGCCAGAACGCGACGTTGGACTTTGGCTTGTAGGCATACTTGCAGCCGCTATGGCTATGCCAGAAGCAACCATGAACGAATACCGCCTTACGCCGTGCGGGGAATATCAGATCGGGGGTGCCGGGCAGATCTCTTCGATGGATCCGGAATCGCAGTCCCAGGCGATGCGCGGTTTTCCTCACCCGGAGTTCAGGCCGGGTGTTGCGGCCGCGAATCTTCGACATTATCGCTGAGCGCCGTTCAGGTGTTACTACGTCCAAGTCCAGAGCCTCCGAACCTAGCTCTAACGTGTCGGGATGCCTGCCTCAAGGGTTTCGCGCCTCTGCCGAACAGTGCTACGGCTGGGCCGTGACGGCTCGCTAGTAGCGGTTTGCGTACCGATGCTGTCTCCGACCCGAGAACCGGACGCCTTCACCGATTCGTTCGCTAGGTGCGCGTACGGCACAGTGGTCTGGACTTGCGTGTGATCGAAAAGGTTCCCGATCATTGGAGAGGCGTTTGCGCTGTAGCCAATTTTTTTGTTCGGGCCGCCCTTCGTGAGGTAGCTGGCGGGGTCTGCATCGACCTTTTGCTGCCTTCCGACGGCGCCGAGGCGCCAGGGTCGGCTTGAGTTCGGCGGCATTCCGGCGAACAAGTCTGTTTTGGCGCCCGCGAGCCTCGCGGGCGGAATCGGGGCGCAGCCCGGTTTCGCTGCCGGGCGGTTTCGGCGGCGATGCAGTGGGGAACCCTATCCGGTGTCGTGGACCGGTATGGCGCCAACCAGGGATCGCATTTGTTGCTTGCGGCCAGCGCGGAGATGGCCGAGCGCCAGGGCCATCATCACCGCCATCGCGAGGCCGACCCGGGCGGTCATCTTCGCCTTGCCGCGAATGGTGTGGCGCTCGAACCGGAAGCCATTGTCGAGGCGGCTGTAGATGCGCTCCATCGCGCTCCGGCGATTGTATCCGCGCCGCCAGGACGGGCTGCCGTGCGGAGTCGGGGTGAAGATGCGGCGGCTGTGCTTCTTCAGGTCGATGCGGACCACCCGACCGAACGCGCCCGCCTTGCAGCCGGCGCCTTTGTGGCAGTCGTCCCGTCCCTCGCATGCGAAGCCACAGGCGGCGGCCGGGCAACGGTACTTGAGCGTCGAGCGGTCGGCCTCGAACCCCTGGAACGCCATCGAGCGCTCGGTTCCGGTGGCCGGGCACTTGCAGATCACCTCCCCTCTCTCGGTATGGTGAATGCAGTCGTTGCGATCCCGGAAGAGCGGACGCGAAATCGGCTTGGCCGGGTCGTAGCCCGCTTGCTTCTTTTCGGCGCTCCACAGCGCCCGGCTGTCGATCAGCGGGCGGATCCGGTGCTGGTCCCAGAGCGTGGCTTTCAGCGGGCCGCTGTCGAGGCCGCGGTCGGCGCTGAACTCCTTGCAGCGCTCCGCCAGGGCCGGCGTCTCCTCGAAGAGCCGCTCCGAAAGCCGCTCCAGTTCCTTGACTTCCGACACCGAAGCCCGGGTCACGCTGGCCGCCACCGGGATTTCGGTCTGCGTGTCGGCAATCGTATGGACGCGGTAGCCGAACCAACTCTTGATCTTCTTCCAGGGCTTGCCGGTCTTGGCGTTCATCCCGTGCGTCTCGTGCTTGCCCCAATCCGCGTCCGCATCCGAGGTCTTGCCCGTGACCCGGTTCCTGGCGCCCGTCGAATGGCTCTCCATCGCCTTGCCGTCATAGCCGAGGAATTCGCCGAAATCGTCCGCTTCCTCCATCAGCTGCTCGCGCATCGTCCGGATCATGGCGGCGATCATCCCCTGCTCCTCCTCCAGTTCCACCACCACCCGCAGGAACCGGCTGAAGTTGCAGGCGTCCGGCGCCGGATCGCGCAGCGGCTGCGGAAGGTAGATCACCGTCGAGCCGTCCGCCTCCGACACTCCCCGCTTCGGCGCGCTCTGCCGGGGAAGCGCCGGAAATCCGCAGAGTGCGAGCAGCGCCGAATTGCGCTGCAGCTCGCGCTGCAGCGATTGCGCGGACTCGTGCTGAAAGACGATGCCGGCCAGCATCGCCCGCCACATCGCCACCACCGGATAGTCATCGCGCCCATGCCCGCGCCGCGCTTCGAGCGCGTTCAGGATGTCGCCGTCCGGCATCGTATCCAGCACCAGTTGCAGGCGCTGGAGTTCGGGGCGCTGTTCGACATCCGCCCAGGAAAAGAGTAGGTTGCTTGAGGCCGTCATGTCGTTCCCTCCGTGGAACAGGGGTTCTTAATTTCACACCTATTTTAGCACATGACGGCCGCAAACGCTAGGCATTTGTCTCGTATCCGGCTGAAAAATAATGCAACTCTCTGAATTCCGGAGCATGGGCGGCGTGGGGTGGAAATTCCGCCGGCCGGGCGAAATTCGCCGGTTTGACGGCATATTCAGGGAATTCCTGGGGTGAAGAGAATCTGAACGCTGTGAAACGCTCGACAAGTCAATGGGTTAGAACAGCGCAAAGGCCTCTTGGAAGGCTCTCACAAAGGGCAAGGGCGCTGGACGCAATGGTATGGCGCTTATTCCGTTTCAGGAATAAACGCCATTGATCGGGATAGGGGGGCAATTCACAGTGCCACTCCTCCCATACCACCGGGCATACGGATCCGTACCACGGCGGTTCGACCGGATTGAGTGTTGACAGGAACGAAGAGTCGCGGGAGCCCGAGATCGTCGAAGTCGCGGATTTTCAGCGCCTGCTGCACCGCAGGGTGTCCGGCCATGCGCCACGTTCCCGTCGGTGAACCGGCGGCAACGGCGGCCCGAAAGTGCGGGACGCCCCGGCCGGCGCAGCTCCTGGAAGCGGTTGGGTCCGGTCCGCCACTGGCGCCAAAGATAGGCGCGCAGGCGGTGGCGTGTCCATGCTTCCAGGCTCGTGAGCACCCGGGGGGTCTGACAGAAGGCGAAGTAGCTGCGCCAACCGATCAGGTATGGCGTCAGCTCTTCGATTACCGTCGTCAGGCTTACCCCACGGGTTCGGCGTGTGAGGTCCCGGACCCGCGCCTTGAACGTCTCAAGGGCGCTCGGCGCGATGCGCCGCTCACTCCCGTCGTTCGCGATGCGGAAGCCCAGGAACTTGCGCTCCTCCGGTCGTGCAACCGCGCTCTTCGTTTCGTTGACCTTCAGCCGCAGCTTGTGGGTCAGGAACCGGGTTACGGAGACCATGACCCGTTCCCCGGCGCGCTGGCAGCCGACATAGATATGACAGTCGTCGGCATACCGGCAGAACCGGTGTCCGCGTCGTTCCAGTTCCTTGTCGAGTTCGTCGAGCACGAGATTGCTGAGCAGAGGATATGGGAACCTTATGATTATGGGAACCTAAGCCGGGGCGGGTGTTGATTTTCAAGGGATTGGACAAGGATCAGGTTCCCATAAAATTGGCGGGTTCAGGTGCCTGCGAGCATCGCGAGCAACTCGTCCTGCATACCCTTGAACATGCCCTTCCGGAGGCTGGGAGGGCGCCATTTGTCGAGCGTATCCAGCTTGTCGGTCGGATCCGCCTGCAGATACATCTCGGTGGTCTGAAGGCTTGAGTGCCCAAGCCAGAGTGCGACCTTCCTGACGTCACCGGTCGCCTCGAGAGTGTGGGTCGCGCAAGCGTGCCTCCTATGTCGTGCACGACATAGGAGGCATTGAACGAAGCCGCTACGCGGCAG
This sequence comes from Rhodobacterales bacterium, assembly GCA_965219495.1. GTDB lineage: Bacteria > Pseudomonadota > Alphaproteobacteria > Rhodobacterales > CAZPXZ01 > CAZPXZ01. The sequence continues at coordinate 1,828,647 of OZ244777.1, read as the reverse complement.
TTTCAAGTTGGAGCATCTCGCGGATCTTGTAGGGCGGCGAGTGCTGCGGCGTCTGATATCGCTGGGCCAGCGTTCCCCCATTTATCATCGAATTTGTTGATGGACCGTTGCCGGATTGTCCGGCCACGCGCCGTCGCCATCCATGGAGATCGATGATGACTTCAAGCACCAAACACAAGGATTCCCTTCTGCGCCAGCGGTTGATCGATCAGATGCGCATCGCCAATCTCGCCGACAACACGCAGCAGTCCTACCTGCGCGAGATCGAGCGTCTTGCCCGCCATTACGGCCAGTCGCCAGAGCAACTGGATGCGGAGCAAATTCGCGCCTGGGTACTGGAGCTGATCGACCGCGGACTGCACCCCGGCTCCACCAACGTCTGCCTTTCCGCGTTGCGGTTTTTCTTCCGTGATACGCTCGGCCGTCCCGACCTGGTCGCCGGGCTGCGCAACCGCAAGATCCCCCGCAAGCTGCCCCGGCATCTCGAGGAGGAAGAGGTCGAGCGCTTGCTGCTGGCGGCGCCCGACCTGCGCTACCGGGCAGCGATGCTGACCGCCTATGCCGCCGGCCTGCGGATCTCGGAGACCCTCTCGTTGCAGGTCTCCGACATCCACGCCGACCGCCGGCTGCTGCACATCCGCGCCGGCAAGGGCGGACACGAGCGCATGGCGCCGCTGCCGGAGTGGGCGATCGCATATCTGCGCTCCTATTGGCGCAGCCTGTATCCGCGACCGGCAAGCTGGCTGTTCCATGGCAAGTCCCCGGACACCCCCGTCAAGACGGCGACCCTGAACTTCGCCTTCCTCCGGGCCCGTGACCGGGCCGGCATCCATCGGCGCCATACCTTTCATTCGCTGCGGCATTATATCTTGTACTTTTTTGTGTCGAGCGATGCGTTTAAGTCTCTGGATCGCTTGGCGAAAAGGGTCAATTCACTCGACATAGTTTTGTGGCTTCCGTTGCAAGATTCAACTCGAGATATGGAGAATCAAGATGCTTCTGGACTCATGGTCCGTATCGCCAGCAAGACCGCAACAGGAACGCAAGTGTTTGATGCATTAGAAGTGAGGGTTGTCGCGAGAATGGTTTGGACCTTCGCAGAAACTCTGCAATCACTCTCGGAACAAGCCGTCTGGGATACCAAGGGCAAACTGCGTGCATGGACTTATGTCGAGTGATGCTGCACTCAGCGCGAGACTTTGCAGGGCCTCAAGCCAGCTACCCGACGTAAAAAGTACAAGACATTGTGGCGCCAATGTCGCACACGACATTGGCGCCATTCGGCGGCGACTCATATGCATGAACGCGGCGGCGATATCAATGTCATCCAGGACGCGCTCGGACATCGCAATGCCGAAACCACGCGGGGCTACGCCCGCGCCACCGGCAAGATGTTCGAGTCGCTGAACCATCCGGTTTCGGACTTCGCGCTGTCGCGCGCCCGACCCCGGATGCAGGAACCGCACCCCGGCGTGGTGGACATCTTCCGTTGCGCCGGCCCGGCCCGGCCCGCGCAGATGGCGGGCCGCCTCGGCGGCGGCCTGCTCAAGATCATGTCGGCCATCGAGGCCTGCCGCACGCGCCTGCTCGGCGGCCATCTCTACCGCTGCCCGTCCTGCGGGCGCGAGCATCCGCTCTACAACTCCTGCCGCAACCGCCACTGCCCGTCCTGCCAGGGCCTCGCGGCGCGGCGCTGGATGCAAGCCCGCAGCGCCGAGATCCTGCCAGTTCCCTACTTCCACCTGGTCTTCACGCTACCCCGCAGCATCGCCGACATCGCCTTCTACAATCGCGCGGTCGTATTCAACATCCTGTTCCGCGCCGCCGTCGCCGCCCTGCGCGTCATCGCCGCCGACCGCCGGCATGGCGGATGCCGGATCGGCGGCACATCCGTCCTGCATACCTGGAACCAGAAGCTGGGCTTCCATCCCCACCTCCACTGCATCGTCCCCAACGCCGGCTTCGATGTCGAAACCGGCACATGGAAGAACGGAAGCCGCGCCTTCTTCGCTCCCGTCAAGGTGCTCGCAAGCCGCTTCCGCAACCGCTTCCTGGAGGAACTCGACCGCGCCTGGGCGCGCGGAGAACTCGAGTTCCACGGCGGCATCGCCCACCTCGCCAATCCCGCCGAGTTCCGCGCCGTCCTCGCCGCCGCCCGCGCAAGGACCAGGAAGATCTACGCGAAACGACCCTTCCGCGGCCCCGAGCAAGTGTTCCGCTACCTCTCCCGCTACACCCACAGAATTGCCATCGGCGACAGCCGCATCACCGCATTCGATGGCCGCAAAGTCTGCTTCCGCTACCGCAAGCCGCGCAAACCCGGACAGCCAAAACCTTGCTACGAGATCGCCACCCTCGACGCCGGCGAGTTCATCCGCCGCTTCCTGCTGCATACCCTGCCCGAGCGCCTGCACCGCATCCGCCACTTCGGCATCCTCGCCAACGCAAGCCGCGCAAAAACCCTCGCAGCCGCCCGCAAGGCGCTGAGCGGCTTCGAGCACAACTTTGAGACCGCCCCCCCGCAAAACACCCAAGCCGGGAGCCAAGCCGACGCTTCCGGCCAGGATGCCGAGCCGGAGCCGGCCACCGCGCTGTAGCTCGCCTCGCAGCCCTGATCGGCAAGCAACTGCCAAAGGCGCTTCACGCTGCGCCGGTCGCGCCGCCGCTTTCTCGCATTGACTTCCAGCATTCGTTCCAGGGCCGGAATGAAATCCCCCAGCATCGGATGCGGCTGAATGGAACGAACGTACTGCGCGTCCGTGACGTCCGAGCGCAAAATCCGCCGCACCGTGTTCCGCGACACTCCCATCGACTTCGAGATCGACCGGATCGACTTCTTGTGAACTCGTCCGGCCCGCTGAATCTTCCCAATTGACTCCACTGTAAGCATCTCATGTACCTCGCTCTGTTGTTGCGAGGTACCGTTGTGGCAGCGAATCGGGGTGGGTCAATTTTGGACGCGAATCACCCCAACAAGTGGGTCAATTTTCAACGCGATTCCACAACCGCTTTTCCGCTTGAAAAACAATCCTTTTACGCCACGACCCGACATAGTCCGGAACGCGACATAGTATTAAGGATTACGCCGGCTCGTCAGAGCCGAGCTTAATCTTTTTGAACGAAGCCGCGTAGCTGGCCGTCGCAGGCCTCCGCGCCCTGCTTCCGGCGGCGGCAGAACAGTCCCGGGATCGAGCAGACGAACTCCCTGTCCAGATGTTGCGCGAAGACATCCGATGTCAGATCGCGAAGTCGGATGCGCGACAGATGCAACCAGACGACGAGACCGGTGCATGCGAACCGGAACGAGCTGATGGTGCCGGCCGTGTAGCCGGCGTCGCGTAACCCCGCGAGGAACGCATCCAGCAGACGCAGATTGTCTTCCAGTTCGCCGGTGGTGTCGACGTGCCCCGCATGCTCGAGGAAACGGACGAACCTCATGAGTTCGGGCGACGTCCGGCGTCTACTCCAGCGTTTGAGGCGAACGGACGCACAGGATGCACCGCAACGGCAATCGTGCTGCAGGAAACGGTGGATGATCGAGCCGTCGACCGTTCGCAGCTCCATGCCGGTGAGATTGAGCCAGACCAGGAGGTGACGGGCTATGCACCGGTAGTTTTCGAGTCGACCCTCCGAGATCCTTCCTTGGCGCTGACGCCGAAGGTCGTCGACGAAGGAAAGAGGGAGGCCGTTGAAATCGGCCAGAAGGGTCCGCGCAAGGGGACGGCACTTGGACATTGCAGGCATTGCATGCTCTCCGTTTCTTGAGTGAGAGACACACTCTGCCCGGAATCGCAGCAAGATTAATGCCGAGTGAGAACGACCCCGAATCCCGCTGATTCAACGCTCTGTCACACCTCGCTCGGCATTACCAAGTTGTCGGCATTACTACTGTAATCGGGAGCTCCCGATTACAGTAGCTGTCGGCGGTGTTGGAATGGCCCAGATAGGTCGACAGCGTCAGCATGTGGCGGCCGACATCCCGCCGCTCGGCCGAGAGCGTGCTTTCGAGCGCGCGAACTGCGAATCCGTGTCGAAGGTCATGAAGGCGCGGCCCAGGCTTGCCTGGCCCGGCTCGAAGCCCGACCCGCCGTGCCAGCTTGACGAAGACGCTAGAGAGATAGACCGGGTGCATGGGCCGGCCAGTCGAGAGCACGAACAGGTGTTCGTCGGGCCCGCTGCTGCGCTTCCTCTCCCGGAGATACGCATCCATCGCCCGATGGACGCTGTCATCCAGCGGGATGAGGCGGCGCTTGCCGAACTTCGCATTCCTGATCAGCAAGCCATCCGCCGTCAGGTCGGTCAGCAGGAGGCCGGTCGCTTCCGAGCGCCGCAAACCGGTCGCGGCGATCAGTCCGAGTATGGAATGGAACGTCAGGGGCGTGATCGAACCGGCCGGCGGCAGCTCCAGCGCCGCATCCATGATCTGCCTGATCTCGGTCAATGACAGCAGATGCGGCGATGGCCGCCGTGATATTGCCTTGCCCAAGGCGTCGCGGTCAGGCACCTCGTGACGTTCGTCGTCGGCGTGCAAGACGCTGGCAAGATCGCCCACGTAGCGCAGTTTGACTTGCGCCTGTCGGGGAGACGGCGTTGTCGATGCCCAGTCGAGTCCCTTGCTGCTGCGCACGAAGCTGTCACCACAGGCCTCGGCATGGGTCGCGTAATCCTGCAGGCACCGCGCCTGTTCCACATAAGCATGGCCCAGCGCCCTGCGGAATGTAACGTAGTGCTCCACATGCTCCGCCAGGGTCATCTTTCTTCTCCGGCGACCGGCCAGGGCTGGGCCACTTCCCGGAGCATTCGGATATCGACCCGTGCATAAATCGCCGTTGTCTGCGTGGACTGATGACGCAGCAGGGTGCTGATGACTTCCAGCGGCGTGCCGTCGCGCAGCAGATTCGTCGCCGCGGAATGCCGGAAGACATGCGCCGCCGCCAGTCCCTCTGCCTTGACGCCGGACCGCTTGATCGCAGCTTGCGCGACCGCCGACACGCCACCGCTGGCCAGGGGCTGATGGAGCGGCGGCATCATGCGCAGGAACACCTTCTCGGCATCCACGACAGGCCGGGCATGGAGGATGTAATCCTTGACCGCGGCGCCGACATCCTGCGGCAGCGGCAAGACCGCGGCGCGGCGCGATTTGCCGCTGACCCGAACGACCGCATTGTCCCAGTCGATATCGTTCAACCGAAGATTGGCGACATCGCCGGCACGCAGGGCGAGCCGGGCGAGGAGCAGCAGGATGGCGCGGTCCCGCATTCCCATGGGCGTCGCCCGGTCGCAGGATGCGATGATGTGTTCGATATCTTCCCGCGGCAAATGACGGGGCAACGTCGAGAACCTCTGTAGGGGAACCGTCGGAACCGCACCGACAAGCCCCGGCTGGCAAAGTCCGTCCAGCACGAGGAAGCGCAGATACAACCGAAGCGCTGACGTCTCGCGTCTGACAAGATCACGCGATGCCGTCTCAAGGCGGTACCGCACCGTATTCCTGATCAGTGTCGCGCTGTATCGATCGGGATCATCGCCAAGATGGGGAAGAAGCACCCGCATGGCCTTGTGGTAACTCTGTATTGTCCCATCCCCGATACCGCGATAGCGCCGCAACCAGATCAGGAAACGCGCCAGATATTGTCCTGGTTCCTCGCACGCCAGCGTCGGGCGCGGCGGGGCGATGCCCGTGCAGATCAGGTCATCGATGAACAACCCGATTTTTGATCTGCTGTTGTTGCGACCAGCGAATTTGCCGGGCCTGATGAAGAAGTGTGGATGCACACAGGTGCAGTCATGCGAAAGGAAACGGGACAAGACATCATCATCGATCTCGACGAGTGCGACATCGTGCAAGTAAAGCCAGACGATGAAGTGTCGACAGCGCTTCCGGTATGCGGCAATCGACTCGTGCACATATCCTTGTGCCACGAGCGTTTGAAGGAACGACTCCACCACCCGGCCGCCGGTCTCGATCTCCGGAGGCATTCGCACGCGTCCCGTTTCCATGAGGAAGCCGAGAAACCGGTGCAGATGCCATCTGCCGCGTTCGAGGTTCTTGCGGTAACCGCGCGGACCGGCACAGGCACAGTCATGGTTCAGGAATTGATGCAAGACGCGAATGTCGAGCATCTCGATCCCTGTCCCGTTCGCTGACAACCATGTGATGAGGTGCAGGATCGTTCGGATACACTTGCCAATCAGGCCCGGGGAATATCCCAGGGCCTGCAAACGCGCCTTGTAGTTCTGGACGATGCCCGGGTCCGGTCCACCACTCGCTTCGGGCGACGCTACGTTTGTGATCATGGAAGACATGCTGATTCTCCTGTTCAGGGTCAAAACCGGTAGGAAAAAAGCATATCTTTATGGGAACCTGATCCTTGTCCAATCCCTTGAAAATCAACACCCGCCCCGGCTTAGGTTCCCATAATCATAAGGTTCCCATATCCTCTGCTCAGCAATCTCGTGCTCGACGAACTCGACAAGGAACTGGAACGACGCGGACACCGGTTCTGCCGGTATGCCGACGACTGTCATATCTATGTCGGCTGCCAGCGCGCCGGGGAACGGGTCATGGTCTCCGTAACCCGGTTCCTGACCCACAAGCTGCGGCTGAAGGTCAACGAAACGAAGAGCGCGGTTGCACGACCGGAGGAGCGCAAGTTCCTGGGCTTCCGCATCGCGAACGACGGGAGTGAGCGGCGCATCGCGCCGAGCGCCCTTGAGACGTTCAAGGCGCGGGTCCGGGACCTCACACGCCGAACCCGTGGGGTAAGCCTGACGACGGTAATCGAAGAGCTGACGCCATACCTGATCGGTTGGCGCAGCTACTTCGCCTTCTGTCAGACCCCCCGGGGGCTCACGAGCCTGGAAGCATGGACACGCCGCCGCCTGCGCGCCTATCTCTGGCGCCAGTGGCGGACCGGACCCAACCGCTTCGAGGAGCTGCGCCGCCGGGGCGTCCCGCACTTTCGGGCCGCCGTTGCCGCCGGTTCACCGACGGGAACGGGGCGCATGGCCGGACACCCTGCGGTGCAGCAGGCGCTGAAAAACCGGGACTTCGACGATCTCGGGCTCCCGCGACTCTTCGTTCCTGTCAACACTTAATCGGAACTTCATTTAGGAAATATCTGTCAGCACGACCCTAGTCGATTGAGGTTTCAGGGTTTTCTCCGGGAGAGATGTCTTTTCCTCCTGTCATGGCACTCCATGTAATAACACGATGCGGTGGGATTTCCTGGATAGGCTCCCTTGATATAGCTTTTCATTTCACGTATGCTGACTCCATGAAGTCAACCTACGTCGAATACATTCCCAACCACGGAAGCGTTCCCACGCCGCTCATCCGGCAGTCCTGGAGGGAAAACGGACGCGTCAAACGGCGCACCCTCTGCAATCTCTCCAAACTGGAGCCTCACCTCGTCGAGGGCATCCGCCTTGTGCTTAAAGGTGGCGCCGTTTTCCCGGACATCCACGACGCCGTGTCCCTGCGCCGTTCGCTACCGCATGGACATGTGGCGGCGGTGGCCGGCACCATGCGGAAACTCGGTTTCGAGCGGCTGCTGCACCGCAAGCCGGGCCGCGAGCGCAGCCTGGCGTTCGCTGCGGTCGCCGCGCGGGTCGTCGAACCCTGCTCGAAACTGGCCACCGCAAGGCGGCTGTCGCCGGCGACCGCCTCCTCCAGCCTGGGCGCTGTTCTTGGCCTCGGGGCGGTCACCGGCAACGAGATGCTGGGCATGCTGGACTGGCTGCGGGCTCGCCAGCGATGGATCGAGCGCAGCCTTGCCGCCCGGCACCTCCGGGACGGGACACTCCTCTTGTATGACGTGACTTCGAGTTATCTGGAGGGACGCTGCTGTCCGCTTGCCGGGTTCGGCCACAACCGTGACGGAAAAAAGGGCAAGAAGCAGATCGTCTACGGGCTGCTGTGCGCCGCCGACGGCTGCCCGGTGGCGGTGGAGGTGTTCGCAGGCGGTACCGGGGATCCGGCGACCGTCGCTGTCCAGGTGGCGAAGGTCAAGCAGCGGTTCGGGCTCTCCCGCATCGCCTTCGTCGGCGATCGCGGCATGGTGACGGCGGCGCGCATCCGCGACGACCTGCTTCCGGCCGGGCTGGACTGGATCTCGGCGCTGCGCACTCCTGACATCCGCCAACTGGCGCGCGCCCCCGGTCCGGAGAACCCGAACGGAACCCGCAGGAAGGCGCTGCTTCGTCCGCAGGAGCTGGTTGCCGACGGGGTGGCGGAGGTTTCCAGTCCGGACTTTCCGGGCGAGCGCCTGATCGTGTGCTTCAATCCGCGCCTGAAGGCGGAACGGGCGCGCAAGCGGGAGGATCTGCTGCGGGCCACCGAATGCGTCCTGGAAGACATCGCCAAGGCCGTCCGCAACCCGCGCGCGCGCTTGCGTGGACGCGACGCGATCAACCGCCGGGTCGGCCGGGACATCAACCGCCGCAAGGTGGCCAAGCACTTCGATATCGAGATCTCGGATGGCCACATCGCCTGGGCGCGCAACGCGGAGCGGATCGCCGACGAAGCACGCCTCGACGGCGTCTACGTGATCCGCACCAGCCTCGAGGCCGGCGCCCTCGCCGCGCCGGCGGCGGTGGAGGCCTATAAATCGCTGTCTACGGTGGAACGCGCGTTCCGAGGGATGAAATCCAACCTCGACGTGCGCCCGGTTTACGTCTACAGCGAGGATCACGTGCGCGCCCACGTGTTCCTGTGCATGCTGGCCTGGCATGTCGAATGGCACATGCGCAAGCGCCTCGCCCCGATCCTGTTCGAGGACGACGACCGCGAAGGCGCAAGACGGAAGCGATCTTCCCCGGTCGCGAAGTCCGACGTCTCCGACCGCGCCAGGTTCAAAGCCGCTACAAAGGAAAACCCGGAAGGTCTGCCGGTGCACAGCATGGAGACGTTGTTGTCGGACCTCGCCACGCTGACCCGCAATGAAGTGACACTGTCGGCGAACCCGGATCTGGCGTTCCCGCTGCTCGCCGAACCGACGGAACTGCAAGCCAAAGCGTTCGAACTCCTGCAAATCGACCCGACCAAACCGACTCCATGAGCGGGGCAGTTTGAATCCTGCCTAAGCATCTGTTTGGCAAAGGATAAATGCGATTTGACCCCATGAAGTTCCGCTTAATCCGGTCGAACCGCCGAGGTACGAACCCGTATGCCCGGTGGTGTGGGAGGGGTGGCACTGTGAAGTGCCCCCTATCCCGATCATATTGGAATACGCGGTATGGTGATCGCCGGTGTCGATGAACCGGGCCGGTAATCGAAGAGAATATTCGTGCGTGCCCCTTCGGACGCGATGCGCCAAGCGTTCGGTTCAGTTTCCGATGAACATCAGAGTGACGCGAGGTAGCGGGCTTTGAGATTTGCGAGGTGCATCGTGAGCCGTTTCGGCCGAGCTGACCCGCAGCGAAGGGTAGTGCATTAATTCGAAGCCAAGTGCCGAACCCCCGATGCACTGGGAGAAATCAACATCAGCTTCTGCGGAATTGTCATTTCATGCGCAATTCAGGAAGCAGCAGTCGATATCTATGGCGCCATTTCCTTCCGCTCCAAAGTTGAGGCGCAGCCTTCAAGAAATTCGAATGGCTCAGTGGTCTTGTGGCAAGGCGTATGAGCGCGGACCCAGAGATCTGGAGGAGCAAGGTCTTTCGTTTCTTGTGCCCCGTCGAGTACCGCTGAGGCGAACAGTCCTGTCCTCTGCCATTCGAAGGAATTGCAAATTCATCTCCGTTCGCGCAATCAAGCAATTGCGTCCGGCTCCTCGCTTTTTCGCCGCGCAATGAAGTCACGGACGGCTTCGTCAATCCCCGGGTCCAGGGGCGGCGGCTCGTATTCTTTCAGGAGGGATCGGCAGCGCGCGCGGGCAATCGCTTGCGTGTCCGGTGACCCCTCTTCGGACCACGTTTCGTACGGACGATAGTCGGCAATTTCCGAGCGCCAGAAACCGGACAGGAAATTCGCCTGCGTATGCGCGCAGCCAAGATAGTGCTGCCCGGGACCTACCTCGCGAATTGCGCTCATCGCTTGCCCGTTTTCCGACAAATCGACCCCCTCCGAGAATCGCTGCAGCGCGCCGAGCTGGTCTGCGTCCATGACCAGTTTCTCCGGCGAAGCCACTAGCCCGCCTTCCAGCCAGCCCGCGGCGTGAAGCACGAAATTCGTTCCGGCGGTCAGTGTCGGAAATAGGGTGTTGGCGCTCTCATACGCTGCCTGCGCGTCCGGGAGCTTCGAGCCGCAGAGGGCGCCGCCAGAGCGGAAGGGCAAGTTCATTCGTCTGGCCAATTGGGCCGCGCCGTAGAGAATATGGGCGGCCTCGGGCGTTCCAAATGTCGGTGCGCCGGAATTCATGTCAATCGTGGCGACGAACGCGCCAAACACAACCGGCGAGCCGGCCCGGATCAACTGCGAATAGGCGACCGAGACCAGCACTTCGGCGAGAATCTGGGTGAGGGTGCCGGCGACCGCGACCGGCGACATCGCCCCTCCGACAATGAACGGCGAGACGATGGAAGCCTGGTTTGCCGCCGCGTAAACCTCGAGCGCGCCCATCATGGTGTCGTCCAGGGTGAGAGGCGAGTTGAGGTTGATGAGATTCAAGAGGACCGTGTTCTTGTCGACAAACTCCCGCCCAAACAAGAGTCGGGCCATCTCCACGGAATCCTCGGCCCGCTTCGGCGCCGTCACGGAACCCATGAACGGTTTGTCGGAGTGCCGGATATGGCTGTAGACCATGTCGAGATGCCGTTTGTTGACGGCGACGTCGGTCGGCTCGCAAACGGTGCCTCCGGAGTGATGAAGAGAAGACGAGAGATAGGTGAGCTTTACCAGGTCATCGAAATCCGAAAGCGTCGCGTAGCGGCGATTGCCTTCGAGGTCTCGGACGAATGGAGGACCATAGACCGGCGCGAAAACCGTGCTGGAAGCGCCGACCGGAACCGAACGTTCCGGGTTCCGCGCATGCTGCACAAACTGCGACGGCGCGGTCGATGCGAGTTGCCGGGCAAGCCCTCGGGGTAGGCGCAATCGATCTCCGTCGACTTCGGCTCCGGCCTTCTTCCAAAGATTCAATCCAGTGGAGTTGTCGGTAAAGTTGACGCCGATTTCTTCGAGCACAGTTTCCGCATTGCGCTCAATCGTCTGGAGCGCTTCTTCGTTCAGCACTTCGTAAATCGGGATTTTGCGGGTGATCACCGGTGCGGCAACCGGTTTGCGCCTCTTACGCGCAGCCCGCCGGGCGCCCGCCCCGCCCCGCGTCCGCCGGCCTTGACTACGTTTCGGCATCGATCCTGCTTTCGAACATTTGCTACCCCCGTTTTATTCCGGTGTGCCCAGCATACAGCATTCAGTTTGTTCTCCGCAGATTCCATACGGTAGGAAGCGCATTTCTTTCGACTGGGTTTTCCAATGCGCTCACGCAAAATTTTGCTGAGGCTTGTGCCAATTCTGAACAAATGTATGATGAGAGCAGTCTTTATGGACCAAGGCGCAGCCATTCGCCTCTCATGCTCAAGGGAATTTTCCCGGTACTTCCTACCCCCTTCGCTCCCGGCGGTACGGTGGCATTTCCGGATTTTGAAGCTGCCGTCCGATTCGCGCTCGCTTCCGGAGCGCATGGTGTCGTCTATCCCGGCACTGCCAGCGAAGCGTCATTCCTGACTAGCGAGGAACGGGAACGACTTGCGTTCCGCCTTGCTGAGATTGTCGACGGTCGCGTCCCCATCGTCGCGGGCGTATCCGGCCAGTCAATTGCAGAAGTCAAGAAACATATCGGAATTGCCCGGAAAATTGGTTCGCAAGCATTGATGCTTGTTCCCGGCAAGGCGTTTGGCGCTTCGCTCAAGGAATTGATTGGAAATCTGCGTTCATTGGATACAGGTGGCATACCCTTGATGCTGCAGAACGTTCCGGCGCCGGTCGGCGTCAATCTAAGTGCGGACGATCTCAGCAAATTGGTCTTGGCGGTAGATGCGGTTCATTACATCAAGGAGGAAGGCCTTCCTTCGGGGCATCCGGTCGCCAGGGCGCTTGCGGTGGCGGGGGAATCCCTCAAGGGTGTCTTTGGCGGTGGCGGCGCTCGCTACATCATGGATGAACTGATTCGCGGATCGTCGGGCGCCATGCCGGCCGTGGAACTCGTTGATGTTCACGTCCAATTGTACAAAGCGTTCCTGGCGAACGACCTCAATCTTGTTCGCCTGCTTTACGACACAACACTCCCGTTGTTGATGATGCAGGCCGTATTCCGCACGGGTCTCACGAAACATGTTCTCCGGCTTCGGGGTGTCATCGAGCACACGCACATACGGGCGGACTTCCCGCTTATGGATGAAACCGACATTCAGGAGGCCGGCAACTGGGTCCAGTATCTGGAAGAAAGGCTTGCGGATATCGGGCAGGAGGTTGCGGCGTGGCGGAGCGTGTAGCGGAAGTCACAACGCTGCTTTTCGAGACGGAGCGCGACGAACCTTATCTCGGGCCGCTTGGACCCAAGGACTTCGTGACTTCCCGAGGTTACATTGTACGCGGTCATTCGGGAACGATTTATCCGGCCGTAGACCGCTCCGTAGTGGTCAGGGTTGTTACCGACGGCGGGATAGTTGGCTGGGGAGAGACTTACGGACTCGTTGCACCTCGCGTCATCGCCGAACTGATCCACGATATTGCGTTCGATTTCATTCGTGGCGAGGACACCCGAGATCCGGCGGCGCTGCATGATCGGCTCTACGGCCTGATGCGCGTGCGCGGCTATACGGGCGGCTTCTGGCTCGACGCCCTGTCGGCCATCGATATTGCTCTCTGGGATATCGCCGCGAAGGCAAAGGGCCTGAACCTCGCCAAATTGTTGAATAATGGGCCCACGGGCGCCATCCATGGCTACGTTTCCGGCCTACCCGGCGCAACTCTTGATGAACGCGTTGTCGGAGCTGCGGGCTGGGCGGAGCGGGGCTTCGACAAGTTCAAATTCGCGCTCGCAGTTGCGGACGATGCAGCCGCCGAATTTGCTGGTCTGCGCGAGGCGCTCGGCGAAGATGCAGAGATTTCCATCGACATGCATTGGCTTGCAACGGCGGAAGCGGCATTGGCTGATTGCCGCCGGATTGTGCCTTACCGTCCCTGGTTTGTAGAGGCGCCCTGCATGCCGGAGGATATCGAGGGGCTTGCGAACGTTTGCGCCGGGTCCGATTTGCCCATTGCGGTCGGGGAGGAATGGCGCACGGTTCACGATGCGCGACTCCGGATGGAAACAGGCATTGCCATCGTGCAACCGGAAATGGGGCACGCCGGTATCACGGAATTTCTGCGAATTGCAGGCCTTGCCGCCCGCCTGGGCAAACAGGTAATCCCGCATTCCACGGTGGGAATGGGAATCTTCCTTTCGGCGAGCCTGCAGGCGAGTCTGGCCGCCGGAGTTCGATGCCACGAATTCCAGCATTCCGTGCTCTGCTCGAACGAGCGTTTTCTCGTTGGTTCGCCAAAGTGCGAGGCAGGTCTGTTTGTCGCGCCAACTGGGCCGGGGCATGGAGTTGAGCCGTCTGCGGAAGGAATTCTTCGTTTAACCGAACTTGCCATGTCCCGCTAGTGTTCGTTTGAATAGACAAAATACTCGGGACCGGGAGGAACTGTCATGCGAGAACCCATTGAAAGCATCGAGACCTACTTCTTCGAAGCGCCGCGCGAAGATCTATTCCTCGGTCCACTAGGCCCAGGAGACGTAATGACCGACCGCGGTTATCTCATTCGCCAATTCAGCGGTACCGTCTACCCGGTCGCCGACCGTTCCGTGATCATCAAAGTGACCACAAAAAACGGGTTCGTCGGCTGGGGAGAAACCTACGGGTTGGTGGCGCCGCGTGTGATCGCCGAACTGACCAACGATTTGATCTTCGGTTTCGTCCGCGGCCGAGACGCTTGCGAGCCCGAGGAAATCCACGAATTCCTTTACGGGCTCATGCGTGTGCGGGGGTATAGCGGGGGGTTCTGGCTCGACGCGCTGGCGGGGCTCGATATCGCGCTCTGGGATATCAAGGGCAAGGCCAGCGGCAGCAGCCTTTCGAGATTGATTGCGGAGAGTCCCGCATCTCATGTTGGCGCCTACGTTTCCGGACTTCCCGGTGGAACGCTGGACGAGCGCGTTGCCTTGGGGAGGCAGCTTGCAGACCGGGGATTTGAGCGCTTCAAGATCAAACTGGAATCCTTCATTCAGGGCGACGCAATGGTCGAAGGTGTATGCGAGGAATTCTCGGCTATCCGTTCCGGTGTTGGGCCGGATGCCGAGATCTCCGTCGATCTGCACTGGATTGACGACGCCGACCTCCCGCTGCGTGTTTGTGAAGCTTTAGCCGGTTTCCGGCCATGGTTTGTCGAGGCGCCATGCATGCCGGAGGAATTGGACGACCTGAAACGCATTTGCGCCAGCACCGACTTGCCGATTGCGATCGGCGAGGAATGGCGCACTGTCCACGACGCCCGCGCGCGCGTGGGGTCGGGGATCGCCATCTTGCAGCCGGAGATGGGGCACACAGGCGTCACCGAATTTGTTCGCATTTGCGAATTGGCGAAGCGTCTCGGCCTGCAAGTAATTCCGCACGCAACCGTCGGCATGGGCGTCTTCCTGACAGCGAGCCTGCAGGTGAGCGCAGCCGCAGGATTGGAGTGGCATGAGTTTCAGCACACCGTCATGGGCCGAAACCAGAAATTTCTTGAAGGAGGCTTTAACTGCGAGCGCGGCGCTTACACGCTTCCAACGGGTTCCGGGCACGGCGTGGAGCCCTCCGAGGAGGGGTTGAGCAGGATGGCTCTCATGTCAGGAAGCCGCTAGCGTCAATTTCCTTGCCGGTGCCCGGCGACGCCATTGAGGCTGAAAGCTTTGGGGCTTATCTACATAACTCGACATGACACTGTTCTGCGACGAGCGGCGCCACTGCCCCGCTTGCTCCGGAGAATGATCGGTTCTCCGCTCCTGCCGCCGCCACGGGAAGCGGGATCACCCCGCCACTCCCGACCCGTGAACGGGCCAAAGCCCGTTGCAGGATATTCCTTGCCGCATTGACATCGCGGTCCAGCACCAGCCCGCAGGCCGGACAGGCGTGGACGCGAACAGCCAGTGTTTTCGGCGCCTCGGCGCCGCATCCCGAGCAGGCCTGGCTGGTTCCATGCGGCGCGACTTCCGCCACCTGAAGGCCGGCGCTCGCAGCCTTGTCCTTCAAGAGCGTGAAAAACGTTCCCCATCCCTGCTCGGAGATCGCCCGGTTCAGCCCCGCCTTGGCCCGCACATTGCGTCCGGGTTCCGCCGCGGTCCCCTTCGCCGAGCGCAATAGGTTGGCGATCCGCAAGTCTTCGATCGCGAAAAAATCGTAGGCCCGGCTGAGCGCCGACACCGTCCGGTGCAGGGCTTGCCGGTTGGCGTCCGCGATCCGCTGCCACTCCCGCGCCAGCGACCCCACTTTCTTCCGCCGGTTGCCGGACCCTGGCGCCGCGCGGGCCACCGCCCGCTGCAGGCGGCGCAGGCGGCCCCGGTCCACTTCCCGTTTCGCGACCTCCCCGCCATCCGACAACGTCAGCCGCTTGGCCACCCCCGCATCGATGCCGACCGGGCGGACAATCGCCTCTTTCGGGGCGACCGGCGGGAACGCGAAGCCCAAGTGAACCTCGGTGCGCAGCGGCTTCCGCACCACCCGCAGCGTCTTCAGTTCCGCCCCCTCCGGCAACGCCCGCGACGTCCGCAGTTGCAGCGGCGGAAGCCCCTTCACATGTAGCCGCCAGTGCCGGCCATGCCGCCGCACCATGCCCCGCGAGACCTCCGCGATCTCCACCGTCCGCCACCGCCGCGCCGCCTTGAAGCGCGGAAAGCCGGGCTTGCCGCCGCCTTCCGCGCGCCGGAAGAAATCCCGGAAGCTTCGGTCCAGCCGCTGCAGGACCCCCCGGAACACCTGAACGCTGAGGGCGGCGAACTCGGGAAATTGCGTGTTGTTGCGGATCGCCGTCAAAGACCTGCACTGGTCGTAATAGGAAATCGAAACCCCCGCCTTCATCCAGGCGCCAATGCGCTCCTCAAGCGCGGCGTTGTAGAACCCGCAGCACAGCCGGAACACCTCGCCGAGACAGCGGTGCGAGGCCGGGGTCAGCCGCGCCCGGCATTTGAAGACCTTGAACACCGGACGGGCGTCGCCGGTGGGAGAGGCGGGACTGTGTTGCATATAGATTGCATCGTTGTTGCTTCATTGAACGATTCGTACCACCGTTTCTGCAAATGCGCAAGCGAAAACCACTTTCTTGTCAAGTTATCCATATAATCCCCAAAACTTTCAATTGCTGATTGAGTTCGGGCGACTCGCTGCGTCTGAATTGTGGTTCGGGACCGCAGGAAATTTGACGGCATACCGGCTGGGAATTACCCTGAAGAAAAAGAAAAAGCACCGAGTAGCACAAGAATTAGGGAGAAAATCGATGAAAATCCTGTCGAAGAAACTGGCCGCCGCAGCCATTGCGGGCGTGATGCTTTTGCCGGCTTCCGCGATGGCACAAACCGAACTCACTCTGGTGAGCTGGTTCTGGGGTGCGGCGACCTATGGCGATTGGCTCGAAGAAGTCGTTGTGAAATTCGAAGCGGAACATCCGGGCGTTACGATCAACAAGACGAAAGTCGCTGGCAATAATCGCTTCACCACGAATTATTCGCTGATGGTCGCCGGAACGCCCTCTGACATCACCCATCTCGCCGCGCGCGAGTACCAGCCCTTCGCGGACGAAGGATTTCTGGAGGATCTCGATCCGTGGATCGAGAAGTCCGGACTCGACCTCACTGGATGGGCCGGCCAGGGAACCTGCCAATGGAAGGGCAAGACCAATTGCCTGATGCTGCTCTATGCCGGCTACGTGATGGGCTACAACGAAAAACTGCTCAATGACGCTGGAGTAGCTGTGCCAACTGATTTCGAATCCTATTTGGAAGCCGTCATGAAAACCACAAAGGACGTGGACGGTGACGGAATCACCGACGTCTACGGCGCGGCGTTGAACCTGACGCTCCGGGACATACGGGAACAATTGCTTGGCCTGGCGCTTGACGCCGGCGGCAGCCTGGTGACTCCTGACGGACAGCCGGCGTTCGATTCTCCTGCAGTTATCGAGGCGCTCAGGCGCTACAAGTTCATTGTCGGAAATGGCTATGCTCCGAAAGGGGCTTCCACAGAGGACATGCGCACTTTCCTCAACGAAGGACGGTTGGCCATCATAATCGATGGTCCTTGGATCGAGGGGATCATGCAGAGAGCCGCTCCCGAAGTCGGGCAGCATCTCAGGCTTGCGCGCGACCCACTGGATCCGCCGGTCGGGGGAACATCAAACATCTTCGCGATGCCGGTAGACATTTCCGATGAAAAGAAGGAGTTGGTGTGGGAATTCATCTTGACCGCAGCTTCCGAGGAAATGCAGTTGCGCTGGGCGCAGATCTCTGCGTCGCCGGCGCCCATGCCGGGGCTCGACTACACCGAGATTCGCGCCGCCAATCCCAATTTCGCGATCACCGAAGATGCAATGAATAGGGCCGCCGCGGCGGGCGTAGACCGCATCCTCAAAGGATTCGAGATCGAGTCGAACGAGCTCAACAAAATTATCTTCACTGAAATTCAGAAAATGATGATCAACGATGTGAGCCCAGAGGAGACCGGCGCCGCGATCCAGGCCGGCGCTTTGGCGCTGAAGTAGTGAGATTGAATTCGCGAGGTTATTGGCCGGGAACGCTTTGAACCAAGCCGACGCCGGTAAGATCCAGCAGTGAATTTGAACCTAAAGAATTGGCCGGGAGTGTTTGCCGGCCAATTCTCACCCAATCGAAAACCAGGTCCAATAGATCTTTCGAGTCCGCGGCACCTTCCGAAATTCGGTTACCTGCTGCTGGCGCCCGCCGTGCTGTTTGTCGGAACGCTCATCGTTTATCCTATATTCCTGTCCGTCGATCTTAGCCTGCAGGAGGTCAGGATCCCGCGGATCGGCGGGGCGTCGAAACCTTGGACGCTCGCCAATTTCGAGTGGCTGCTCCACTCTGGCGAGTTCTGGCATGCGCTCTGGGTCTCGGCCCGGCTAATCTTTTTCGTCTGTGCGGTCGCGATGGCCATCGGTCTCTCGACTGCGCTCCTTCTCAATCTGAAATTCAGGGGACGGTCCATCGCCCGTCTTTTCGTTGTGCTGCCTTGGGCGGTGCCGGAGGTAATGGCCGTTGTAATCTGGGCGTGGTTGCTCGATGGTTCGTTCGGCCTGTTCAACTACGTTCTGGTCCATGTCGGACTGCTCTCAGGACCGATCCAGATCGGCGACGATCCGGTTTCAGCCTTCGCCGCGGTGTGCGCGGTGTTCATCTGGAAGAGCTATCCCTTCATGTCCATCATGCTGTTAGCGGCGCTGCAGGCGATCCCGGAAGAGTATTACCAAGCGGCCAAGGTTGACGGCGCGTCCGCGCTGCAGCGGTTGATCTACGTCACCATTCCTTGCCTGGCGCCCGTCATGGCGGTCGTAACAATCATCATCACGCTATGGGTGTTCAAGGACTTCACCATCATCTACGTGCTGACCAAGGGTGGTCCGATCGGGGCAACCAATGCGCTCGGATTCATGGTTTGGGCGGAGGCATTCAGTTTTTTCCGCATGGGGCACGGCGCTGCGCTCGGCATGGTAACACTGCTTCTTTCGCTGGCAGTGAGCGCCATGCTGACCTCGCGATTCGTAAAGAGGATCGACTGATGAGTCCGGTCCTGAAACGACATTTGGTGAAGCTGATTCTCTACGTCACGGTGATACTGACCTGCGCGACAGTGCTCTTTCCGATCTACTGGATGACGGTGACGGCCATGTCCCCGGGCACGTCCTTGCGCACCTTTCCACCGAGACTGTGGCCGGAAGACCCTCAATGGGACGTTTTCTTCAACCTTTTTCAGACACACGACATGGCGATCTGGATGGTCAACACGGCGATGATCGCATTCGCCGCCCTTATTCTATCGCTCGCCGTCGCAGTGCCGGCAGCCTATTCGCTCTCACGGTTCTCAGTGCGCGGAGCGCGGAGTTTCGGGCTGTTTATCCTGATCGCCAAGATGCTGCCAGGCACGCTTCTGGTGATTCCGCTGTTCGTGATCTTTCGCGCCAGCGGATTGCTGGAATCGAAATGGTCCGTGGTGCTCGCGCAGGCGACTGCAATCGTGCCGTTTGCGGCTTGGATGCTGAAAGGCTACTTCGATACCATTCCGCGCGAATTGGATCAGGCGGCCATGGTCGATGGCTGCTCGCCGTTGGGCGCGCTATGGCGCGTCGTGCTGCCGGTGTCGGCCCCGGGAATTGCGGCAACAGCACTCTACGCGTTGGTCATTTCATGGTCGGATTTTCTTTTCGCGCGCACTTTCGTGCTGAGAACGGCGTCGAACTGGACGTTGTCGATGGGCATCGAGGCGATGCGTGACGAGTATTTTGTCGACTGGAACATCATGATGGCCGGTTCGCTCATCGCTGCCGCCCCAATCATCGTGATCTATCTGTTTCTCGAGCGCTTCTTGGTCAGCGGGCTCGCTTCGGGAGCGCAGAAGTAGGAGGGGCGGTTGGCGCGAATTGAAATCCATGACCTTGCCAAGACCTACGATGGCAAGGTGGATGCCTTGGCGAATTTCAGCCTTGCCGTCGAGGATGGCGAGTTCTGCGTTCTCGTCGGGCCGTCCGGCTGCGGCAAGTCGACTGCGTTGAAGATCTTAGCAGGGCTGGAATTGGCGACGGCCGGCACGATCATGATTGACGGTAACGACGTAACCGATCTGGGTCCCGGCAAGCGGGATATCGCGATGGTGTTCCAAAACTACGCCCTTTATCCGCACATGACTGTCGCTTCCAACATTGGTTTCGGCTTGAAAATGCGAGGCGTCAATCGGTCGGAAGTCCGGCGGAGAGTCGCCGTAGCGGCGAACATGCTGGAACTGTCCGAGTTTCTTGACAGGAAGCCGCGTTCCCTGTCCGGCGGCCAGCGTCAACGCGTGGCGCTCGGACGTGCCATCGTCCGCGAACCGAAGGCGTTCCTGATGGACGAGCCGTTGTCGAACCTCGACGCCAAACTGCGTGTGCAGACGCGTTCCGAAATTGTGAGGCTGCAACGCCGGCTCGGCGTGACGACAATCTATGTTACCCACGACCAAACCGAAGCACTGACCATGTCGGACAAGATTGTCGTGATGCGTGGCGGTCGGATCCAACAAACCGGCACCCCGGACGATCTCTTCCACCGGCCGGCCAACCTGTTCGTCGCGGGTTTCATCGGTTCCCCGGCAATGAACTTCTTTTCTGGAACCGTCAGCTTGGAAGACGGACACGTCTATACGACTCTTGCCGACCGCCGCCTGGAACTCGCCTTGCCATCTGCACTCATGGCGGAACGGTCCGGCAAGCCAACCATCTTTGGCATCAGACCGGAACATATCGGTTTGGGCGGGCAGGGGAACGAGGTTGAATTTGAGGTCGCACTAATGGAGAGCCTGGGCTCGGAGAAGATTGTTCACGTGCAGTTGCCGCCGGACCAGCGCCTTTCCGGATATGGCGAAAATATCGGCACGGAGACGGACGATGAAAACCTGGTCGCGCGTGTCATCGACGATCGGAAATTCAGAAGCGGGGAGAGGCTGTGTTTCAACTTCCCTGCCGACAAGATCTATGTGTTTGACCCGGTCACCAAACAGAGTGTCGGGTAACCGCCCTCCGCATCGGAGGAGCTTCGCATGGACTGGACGCTCACCCGGATCAGCGCCGACATCGATTTCCATCGCGATGGGGCGCGAATTGGAATATTGCGCGTACCCGACACAAACCAAAACACAGCGCCCGCCTACGCACCGGTTCCGGTCGCGGTGATACAAAACGGAATCGGACCAAGAGTGCTGCTGACTTCTGGCAATCACGGAGACGAGTATGAAGGGCTGATTGCGCTATTGCGGTTGGTGCGCGAACTTGAGTGGACCGAGGTATCGGGGCGACTGATCGTCATTCCATTTCTCAACGCGCCGGCAGTTCGTGCCGCCGAGCGTTGTTCGCCGATCGACCAGGTGAACCTGAACCGGGCGTTTCCCGGCGATCCGGATGGCGGCCCTACCAGCATGATCGCACACATGGTGGAACACGTGCTCTTGCCGGGCTCCGATCTCGCTGTGGATCTTCATTCCGGGGGCAATGTATCGGAGTATGGCCGGTGCGCGCTTGTCTACCGGCCCCAGGACGAGGAACTGTATCGCGCGAATCTGGAATTCGCTGCTGTTTTCGGTGCGCCTGTCACCTATCTGCTCTCCGGCATGAGCGACGATCGCACCTTTTCCACCGCGGCGGCGCGGCAGTCCGTGCCTTGCGTTGCGACTGAACTCGGGGGATTGGGTACGCTCAACAGGACGGGACTTGAACTTGCGGAGGCGGGGATCAGGCGCCTGTTGAATCATGTGGGCTTCCTGAAACAAGCCGGGGGGAATTCACAACGCCCACATTCGCGCTTTGTCAAAGTCGAGAGTCATGACAACAACGTTTATGCGCCCACCCGCGGGCTTTTTCAGCCCTGTTTCGAAATTGGCGAAGAAATCAAGAAGGGACAAGTGGCGGGTTATCTTTACTCGCTGGATGAGCCCTTCGATGCTCCGCGCGTCTTGAAGTTCAAGATCGGCGGACTCGCACTCGTCCGGCAGGGGCCGACGCTTGTGGAGGGAGGTATGCGCCTCGCCGTCGTCGCCACACCGGGAGAACCCTGACAGAGATTTGACACAACTCTTCCGGAGGATTCCACGTAAGTTTCCCCGCGAACCAAATTTCCTCGCTTTCGTCAGAAAGTGCGCCACACAACTATCGGCGGGTAGTTGGGGGAGAGGCTGTCCACTTTACCGGTTTGATTGTTCAATGGCGTATGCCGCCCGGTAGATCGTCCCTTCGTCCCAGTGCCTGCCCACCAGCATGAGGCCCACGGGCAGGTTTTCGCTCCTGCCGCAGGGCACGGATATCGCGGGATGGCCAGTGCCGCAGAATGGTGCGGTGTTCCGGTTCATGTTGAGCGCTACCTGCCAGATTTCCTGCAAGGACGCGCCGGAGTCAGGAAGAGGGGTCGCCACCTGGGGCGTCGTGGGCATGAGCAACAGGTCAAAGTCCGCGAGTCGGCTATCGTATGCCGCACGCAACTGGCGCAAGAGATTCTGGGATTTCCCGTAAAAGAAGCCGTTGTATTGCCGATGCAAATATTCCCCGGCGAGGAGCTGAACCTTGATGGGATAGGGAAGTTCGTCCGCGTTGTTTCTCCAGGCGGAGAGCGCCCGGGATGCGCTGGCTACAAAGACGTCTGCCCGGTTGGTCCCGCAGCCGTTCCTTCGCATCGCCAAGTCTAGCCATCCCTCCAGAATGGAAGGCGTCCAGACCGTACGTCCGGCCGCGTGCGCCGGCAACGAGATTTCCCGAACAACCGCTCCGTGGCCTTCCAGTTTGGATGCGGCGTTGCGAACCGCCGCGTCGACGCCGGGTTCGGATTCAGGCGTTTCGAATCCTTCCCGTACAACGGCAATTCGCAGGCCGTTCACCCCTTGGGAAAGCGATCGCCGGTAAGGCGCGGCTTTCGCTCCGCATTGCCGGGGGTCCAGGCCATCCGCGCCGGCCACGACTTCCAGCAGGAGCGCGTTGTCGCTGACATCCCGGGTCATCGGACCTGTGTGATCGGCCGTCAATTCGATGGGGAGGATGCCGGTGTAGGGGATCAGTCCGTAGGTCGGCTTGAAACCGACAATACCGCACCAGGCTGCCGGTATGCGGATGGAGCCGCCTTGATCGCCTCCAAGCGACATGTCCGCTTCCCCCGCCGCCACCAGCGCCGCGGATCCCGATGAAGAGCCGCCCGCGGAACGGGTAACATCCAGGGGATTCAGCACTGGCGCCGGCCAACTCGTGTGGCTTCCGCCTCCGATGCAAAGGCATTCGCAAACTGCCTTGCCGACGATGGTTCCGCCCGCAACCAGGATTCGCGTAACCACGGTGGCGTCGATTTCGGGGGTATACCCTTCCAGGAATTCGGCACCGACGGACATCGGCACGCCGGCCACGAGTATGCTGTCCTTCAAGACAACCGTCTTGTCGGCCAGCGAGCCGGAAGACTCCCCGTGGATGCGCGCTTTTCTGGCCCAGGCGTTGTAGCGGTTTTGCTTGCCTTCCGGGCGATAACCCGCATCGCGGTTCTCGCTGAACTTCACTTCTGGAAGGTTGTCCGGCATCTCCTCGACGCGGTCATAGGTTTCCAGAATTCCCGCCATGGAACATTCGTAATCGGCGATTTCGGATTTCTCGATCCGCATTCCAAAATCGCGCGCAATCGCGAAAAGGTCGCCAGGGGCAGGTCTCCGAACGGGCATGGCGAACTGTCAGGATCGCTGCTGCCGGGTACGGCTGAAGTGGTCGATCACGGCCGCGATGATGATATTTGATCCGATTGCGGTCTGCTGCCAGAATGGATTGACCCCCTGTAAATTCAGCCCGTTTCGTATCGTTACGATCAGCAGTACTCCCGCCGCCGTGCCCAGTATGCTGCCGGTGCCTCCCGTCAGCGCGGCGCCGCCGATTACGACCGCGGCGATGGCGTCGAGCAGATCAAGCGCGCCGAGCGTGGGGTTGGCCGCATTCAGGCGGGCGCTCACG
Source organism: Rhodobacterales bacterium (assembly GCA_965219495.1). Taxonomy (GTDB): domain Bacteria; phylum Pseudomonadota; class Alphaproteobacteria; order Rhodobacterales; family CAZPXZ01; genus CAZPXZ01. Next base: position 1,804,958 of record OZ244777.1, on the reverse strand, counting down.
AGAACCCCGGCGAGACCGGCCGAGGCCCCGCTGATCGCCAGGGCGATGAGTTTCGTGCGTACGGTGGAAATGCCCACGAGCGCCGCGGCTCGTTCGTTGCCGCCCACGGCATAGAACCCCAGGCCCAGCTTGGTGTGGCGGAGCGCGATATGCATCATGATCAGCAGAAGTCCGGTGAACAGGATCGGCGAGCGAATGCCGAACAGGTTTCCCTGGCCAATCCACTGATACGGCTTTGGGAAGCCGTAGATCGACTGGCCACCGCTGATGACGAGAGCAATACCGCCGACGATTCCCAGCGTACCCAAGGTAACGACGAACGAGGGCACGCCCACCTTTGCCACCATGAACCCGTTGAACGATCCGATCAGGCCTCCCGCGAGAATTGCCGCAAGCACGGCGAGCGGCCATGGAAGACCGATCTTGACGGCTGCAATGGCCGCAATGACGGCGCAGAATCCTTCGATGGCGCCAATCGAGAGATCGATTTCCCGGCATATGATCACCGCGGTGGTGCCGATCGCCAGCGCCCCGATGACCGCGAATTGAACGGACAGATTGCCCAGATTGATCACCGACAGGAACCGCAGCGTAGTGACCGCAAGGATTATCCACAACAGCACAAGGGGCATAGCGATCCCGGAACTCACGACGAGCGTCCCTGCGCTGCGCCAGACTCGGGAGAAGACGGAAGAAACTTCGGATTCCTGACTCATGCGTGCCCCCGTACTTCCGGATGCGGCTCATGCGCCGCCTGCGTAGTGGATTTGGATAGAACCAGTTGCAGCAGATCTTCCGCCTCCAGCCCCTCGGGGTCGATTTCGTCGACGGTTTGGCCGGAAGAAAGGATGAAAACGCGGTCGCAGAGGCCCACCAGTTCCTCGAATTCCGAAGAAACCAGCACGATCGCGGTACCGTCGGCCGCCAGTTGCTGAAACAGGCGATAGATCTCGATCTTGCTGCCAATCGAGACCCCGCGTGTCGGCTCGTCCGCAAGGATGATCTTGGGCTGCGTCGCCACCCATCTTCCGAGAATGGTCTTTTGCTGATTGCCCCCGGAAAGGCTGGAAACCAGACTCCCGATGGATCTGGTCTTGATTTGGAGGGCTTTCCGCATTTTTTCAGCTACAACGCCCATCTGCCGTCCGTCCAGCATGAACCTTCCGCTCAAGCGTTCGCCTGCGGAGCAATTCGCAGCCGCCACGCAGATATTCGTGAGCACCGAGTGATCTGCGAAAATGCTCTCGTCCTGCCGATCCTCTGGAATGAAGGCGATGCCTCGTTTGATCGCGTCGTATGGCGAGGAAAAAGAGACGTCCCGCCCTCCGATTCGAACCGTACCGGCGTCGATCGGCAATGCGCCGAACACTGCCTTGAGAACTTCCGTTCTGCCGGAGCCTACAAGTCCTGCAAGCCCGATGATTTCGCCTTCGCGTACATCAAGAGTCCCGTCTGCAAGGCGCGGGTAACTCGCTAGGTTTTCGACAGACAGCAATGGTTCACCCGACCGGGTGGTTGCGGCCCGCTTGGGAAATACGCTTCCCGGGGGTCGGCCCGTCATCAGGGCGACCAACTGGGTTACCGTGGTCTCTTTCGCAATGCGCGTACCGACGTTGCGACCGTCTCGGAGTACCGTGATTCGGTCCGAGAGATTCAGAGCCTCCTCCAGAAGATGCGTGATAAAGACAATTCCCACACCTTGTTCGCGAATGAGACGCAAGCGGCTGAATAATTCGTTGCGCTCGTCGGGAGGCAGCGATGAAGTCGGTTCATCCAGCAGGATGATACGGGCCGAATGGACGAGTGCCCGGACGATTTCCACAAGTTGGCGTTGGGCTTGGCTGAGAGAATCGATTTTCGCCTGGGGATCAATGTCCGCAGCAAGAAGAGCGAGGTTTCTCTTGGCCCGCTCCGTCATTTCGCGCCGGTTCAAGAATCCGATCGCCCGCGCTGCGGCATTGCTCCCGAGAGGCGGATTATTGATCAGGATGTTCTCCGCAACTGTGAGAGTCGGCAGAAGCGAAAGTTCCTAGTGGACGACGACAATACCCCGATCGAATGTAGCCTTCGGATTCGGGGCTTCGAAGAGCGCGCCATCCAGTTCGAGATTGCCGCTATCCGGTTGCAGATACCCGCTCAAGATCTTGACCAAGGTGCTCTTGCCGGCGCCATTCTCGCCAAGAACGGCATGAATTTCGCCCTTGCGCACGGAAAAGGAGACGTCCTCCAGCGCCTGGGTTGCCCCGAAACGCCTGGATACGCCCTGTGCGACAAAACTCTGGCCCGAAGCCATCCGAATCAGGTTTAATTCATGGTAAGGGCCGTGTAGGCGGCCCTTACCACATTCGTTGGCTGGTTGCTTATCCGCAGCCGCCGATCGCGCGTTCCACGTCGGCCATCAGGCTCGAAGTTGCACCCTCATAGGTCCCCGCGGAAACCTGCTCCATTGCAGCGCGGTCGACCACGAAAATCGGCATGATGATAACCTCATCCACTTCCTTGCCTTCCGCGATATCTTTGCTTGTCTGGATGACTTGCGCACCGATCGCTCTCCAGCCTTGGTAAAGCGTTGCAGTAATTCCGCCGTTCCAGACGCTGTTCAACGTCTCGCAGTCGCCGTTGTACCCGGTGATCATCGGATCCGCACCGGCCTGATTCGCAGAGGACAACACGCCTTTCGCCATGGCGTCGCTCATTGCGAAGATGAAATCCAGATCCGGATCGCGCGTGAGCATGTCCGAAGCCAGCACGTTCGCACGTTCGCGCATCCAATTCGCTTCGCCGTACGCCGCCAATTCGATATTCGGAAATTCTTCCATCGCCCTCCGGAAGCCGTTCTCGCGAAGAAGTCCAGCCTGATGCGCCTTGGTCCCTTGGATGAGGGCTACGCGTCCAGAACCGCCCAGGAGTTCAAATCCCCATTTGGCGACGGTGTAACCGCCCAGTTCCTCGTCGCTGGATATCAGCGAGACGGTTTCGCCTTCGCCGAGATTGTCGCCAATCCACATGACAACAGGGACGCCGGCCTCGTTGGCTTTCACCACAGAAGCACCAACGGCGTGCGAGTCCTCCGGATCGATGGCGATGATATCGACACCCAGGGCCAGAAGATTGTCTACCGCATTGGCCTGCGCCGAGGGGCCTGCCGCCAAAGCGAATTCAACGTTGACGCCGAGCCGTTTGCCTTCTTCGTCGCCACCGAGCACCGCATCCGCAATCACGGGGAAATCCGCCGGATACGATGTCCAGCCGACGGTGATTTCGTCCGATGCAGCGCTTTGAGGCAGCGCCAAGATCAGCAGGGCAGCAAGGCCGGTGAACACGGATACCGGCCGATGAATAGAAACATTGCGCATAGGATCCTCCCGAATGCAATTGTATGAAATGGCGACGTGTGAAATGGCGACGTGTTGCGCCTGAAGAACCGCGATGGCTGCAGACAAGTTCTGCAAGTTCAAGTCGGACGTATTCCTGTTGACAGCCGCCCCCCAGCCTTGTTACGCGTATCTGCTCAGGTAAGTGCGTGCACCATGGAGTGCATTGCATGCTACTGCCGCAATTGCGATGCTGCCCGGTTGTGACGAATTCACGGGCGAGAAAGGTTCTCTCACGAAAAGTTGCTGGTCACAATGGCGACTGATAACGAAATCCAATCTGCTCTATTTATGGCGACACGGCGATTCGACTTCAGATCCGACCGTTCTTGCGAACCCTTTCAGCGCCGGCCCATCTGGCGCAAGGGACGCCGCCGCATGATGATGGCGTAACGAAACAGATTGAGGCTTTGCGGGAGCAACTCGCACAGGAGGATGAGCAGTTCGCCCGTTTGCAAGCCGAGAACGCGACCCTGCGGCAACGTCTTGAAGAGCTGGAGCGCCAGCTTGACTGGAACAGCCGGAACAGCAGCAAGCCTCCTTCGAGTGACGGGCTGAGCAAGCCGCGGGCGGAGCCCCGGACAAGGAGCCAGCGCGGCAAATCGGGCAGGCCGAGCGGCGGGCAGCCCGGGCCCGGGGCTCGACCTTGCGCCGGACCGACACGCCGGACCGTGTCGAGGATTATCATCCGTCGCACTGTGCGGGCTGCGGCGCGCCGCTGTCGGCCGCGGACGGGGATGGAAGCCATGTTGCAAGACAGGTCTTCGACCTGCCGGAGCCGCGCGCCCTCCAGGCCACGGAACACCGCGCTCACCGTTGCGTTTGCGGTCATTGCGGCACGACGACACGGGCGGCGAACCCTTCCCAAATGACCGACGGACATGGCCATCTCCGTTCATGGACGACCACCAGCCGTCGCAGAATCGCTCGCCTGAGCAGAGTAAAGTCAGCGGACAAACGGACTATCGTTGCCAGCGCGATCAGGAACCAAGAACGATGAAGACCCCCTATAGTGAGCAACAGAGCAAGTGGCTGAATGACCTGTGGGAGCACTACCGCTTCGTGGCCAACGGAATCTGTATGGCAACAATCCGGGCGGATGACGAAGACTCGACCAACCCATGCGAAGGGCCAATCGGACACCGTCACGCGATTGCGAAGAGACACTTGCAACTGATTGCGGACGCCGAGAGCCGAATTCGAGCGAACAGGGAAAGCGGAACATTCGCGGTATGGCCAGAGCAACACGACGATCTTCAGCGTGTGCCGATCAGCCGGTTCAGCGCAGGGAAGTGGTCATGCCAGAGGCACGATCAGAGATTTGCCGGAATCGACTCGCGACGCATTGATCTCTCGGAACCGGAGAACCTGTTCAAAGCGGTCTACCGAGTGGTTCTGCGCCAAAACCATCTGATGGCGGCAAGATGGCACGCACACTCAATAGGAACCAAAACGAATGAGGGGTCGAAACGGTTCAAAGACACAGCATTCGAGACGGCAGCGAGCGACGATCAAGCGATCAATGCCGAAGACGAATGGAGGAACGCAGCACACGCGGTCATGTGGAAGATGCGCGATCTCGAGGGGCGGTTAGCAAGGAAAGAATGGAACTCGCTTGAGTATCGAGCGCTCTTGCTGAAATCAAATCCCACGGTGGCGGGATGGGGTTGTTGGATGATGAAGCTCGATTTGAGCGGCTTGCACCCTGATGATCCACGGAGACACTGGGATAATCATATCGAGTTGGGCTACATGATCGTAATTCCCCAACAAGAGGGACACGCTATGATCACAGCCTGCGAGCCAGACTTGCGATTACGTGTACCGGAGATCGTTAGAATCCACAAGTACATCCCGGTGTGCGCGAACCCCAACGAACCGTACTAGGCCGAAGAGCATTTGAAGCAGAGGATCTCCCAAAAAATCTGGAATTTCAATGAAATCGGAATGAGGGAGTCGCTCTACCAATCATGGTCCTCGGCGGAGCAAAGAACGGTCCAAGCGTGGATGAAGAACAGGGTGACTCGTCAGCGAATTTTCTCACGTCAAGCGTCGAGCCGCCTCCCCAGATTTTTCTGACCGTAGAGATTGCTAAGTGGAGTGACGTCGATCACTTGATGTCATTGTGAGCCTTGCCTGCAAGCCCTAGCAAAAGATTGGAATCATGATCTCTGAAATCCCGTACCGGTAAACTGCCGGCCAATCCTCCATGAACGTCCCTCATTACCCTCACTTCAGATAGTTCAGCATACTCGGCACCCAAGAGCACCGGGCGCAGTGGCTTTGCAGAGATAGACGAACAATGACTACGGTGGTCGCAGGCTCTTGGAGCATTTCCCCTAGACCGCGCCGTCCCGGAACTTGCTCGCGACCAAGTCCCACAAGCGGCCAAGTCTGCGCGATCCGTTGAATGCGACCGAGGCACTAGTCACAGAACTGCTGTGGCCCTGAGCGCGTCGCCATTAGTGCCGGCTGCCAAGAGGAACAGTACAAGATGTGTGTGCTGTGAATCGGCAGGCTGGTCCGATCCGGCGACAGGCCGGGCCGGAGAGCATTTCTCAATAGAAATGCGTGTCGTGTGGGGTGGAAAGCTCTCCGAGTTCCTTGGCTGCGGAATCGGAATTCTCCTCGAGCGGGTCGCCGCCTAGCCAGTCGACATCCCGTCTCTATTGCATCTTCGGCCAAATTGGCCAAAACTGGCGCGGCCACCAACGAGGAGGTCCATGCGGACCCTGAGCGCCAAGGACGCAAAATACGGTTTCGGGCGGCTGATCGACCTCGCCCGCGCCGAACCCGTCACGGTGGCCAAGCATGGGCGGCCGGTCGTTGTTGTGCTCTCCGTAGAGGAATACAAACGGCTAAAATCGCTGGACACGTCCGAAGCACCCCCGTCAAGCGAGGAACAGGAAGACGCGAATGAGTAGCCACGGATCGAGAGGCCGTTGACCGCTATGGACAAGCGAAGCCTCTCGGAACGTGACATTTGCACGAAGTTCATCACACCCGCCCTGCGTGGGGCGGGGTGGGACGAGATGCTGCAAATCCGCGAGGAAGTGAGCTTCACCAAGGGCCGCATCATCGTTCGCGGCAAGCTGGTGACGCGCGGGCAGGCCCGGCGCGCCGACTACATCCTCTACTACAAGCCCAACATTCCCATTGCGGTCATCGAAGCCAAGGACAATTCCCACGGCGTCGCCGACGGCATGCAGCAAGCGCTCGACTACGCCGAGACGCTGAACGTACCCTTCGTGTTCTCTTCCAACGGCGACGGCTTCGTGTTTCACGACCGCACCGGCGCGAGCACGCCGCGAGAGACGGATCTCGCTCTAAACGGATTTCCGCCTCCCGCCGACCTGTGGGCGCGCTACCGCGCCTGGAAGGGCTTGACCCCGGAAGCCGAGAAGATCGTCCTTCAGGACTATCACGATGATGGCGGCGGCAAAGCCCCACGCTATTACCAGATCAACGCCGTCAACGCTGCAATCGAGGCCATCGCGAAGGGGCAGGAACGCATCCTGCTCGTCATGGCCACCGGCACGGGCAAGACCTACACCGCCTTTCAGATCATCTGGCGGTTGTGGAAGGCGGGACACAGGAAGCGCATCCTGTTCCTCGCCGACCGCAACGTGCTGGTCGACCAGACGATGGTCAACGATTTCCGTCCCTTCGGCGGAGCGATGACTAAGCTATCCACGCAAGCCAGGACCATACAGCGCGATGCCGGTGGCGTTCTCCGCATCGATACGGCCTACGAGGTCTATCTCGGCCTGTATCAGGCGATCACCGGCCCCGAGGAACATCAGAAAATCTACCGCGAGTTCTCTTCCGGCTTCTTCGACCTGATCGTCATCGACGAATGCCACCGGGGCAGCGCCGCCGAGGACTCGGCCTGGCGCGAGATCCTCGAGTACTTCTCTTCCGCCACCCAGATCGGCCTCACCGCCACGCCGAAAGAGACGAAATACGCTTCCAACCTCGCTTATTTCGGAGAGCGGGTGTTCTCCTACTCGTTGAAGCAGGGAATTCGAGACGGTTTTCTCGCGCCGTACAAGGTGGTCAAGGTCCATATCGACCGCGATGTCGAGGGCTACCGCTCGGAAAGGGGTCAGCTCGACCGTGACGGCGAGGAAGTCGAGGACCGCATCTACAACGCCAGGGACTTCGACCGCACGCTTGTCATCGACGGGCGCACGATACTGGTGGCCCAGAAGGTCACGCAGTTCCTGAAGGAGAGCGGAGACCGCTTTCCGAAGGCGATCGTCTTCTGCGTCGATCAGGAACACGCCGCGCGCATGCGCCAGGCGCTCATCAACGAGAACGCCGACGTCCTGGACGGCAACCCCCGCTATGTCATGCGCATTACAGGCAGCGACGCCGAGGGACAGGCCGAGCTCGGCAATTTCATCGACCCGGAATCGAAGTACCCTGTCCTTGTCACCACGTCGCGCCTGCTGTCCACCGGCGTCGACGTGCAGACCTGCCGGCTGATCGTGCTCGACCGCGAAGTCGGCTCAATGACCGAGTTCAAGCAGATCGTCGGCCGCGGCACCCGCGTGCACGAGGACACGCGCAAGTTCTATTTCACGCTGATCGACTTCCGGGGCGCGACCAGTCATTTCGCGGACCCGGCGTTCGACGGCGAGCCGGTGCAGATCTACGAACCCGGGGAGGGCGATCCCATCGATCCGCCCGATGCGCAGCCGGCCGATGACGACGGTGTCCCGTTTCCCCACGGCCCTGGCGACGGTGAGACAGTCTTCTCTGATTCGGACTTTCCACTGCCGCCCGGGGGCGGGCCGCGAAAGAAGGTCTATGTCGACGGCATCGGCGCGGCCATCGTCGCCGAGCGGGTCGAATATCTCGACGAGCAGGGCAAGCTCGTCACCGAATCACTGCGCGACTTCACCAGGAAGGCCCTGCGCAGACGTTTCGCGAGCCTCGACGACTTTCTGAGGCGCTGGAATGCCGCCGAGCGTAAGCAGGCGATCATCGAGGAAATGGCGGCCGAGGGCCTGCCGATGACCGTGCTGGTCGACGAGCTGGGCAAGAATCTCGATCCCTTCGATCTCATCTGCCACGTCGCGTTCGATGCTAGGCCGCTTACTCGTCGCGAGCGGGCCGACGAGGTCAAGAAACGCGACGTGTTCACAAAATACGGAGAGCGGGCCCGCGCCGTACTCGACGCGTTGCTCGACAAGTACGCCGACGAAGGCTTGCTCAACCTCGACGACGCAAACGTCCTCAAGATCCCGCCGCTCGACAGGCTCGGCACGCCGCTCGAGCTGGTTCGTGCGCTCGGCGGCAGGCCCGGGTTCGAACGGGCCGTGCACGATCTTCAATCCGCTCTCTACAGGGATACCGCCTGAGCATGGCCGTCAGCACTCTCGTGAAATCCATTCAGGACATCATGCGTCAGGACGTGGGCGTCGATGGCGACGCCCAGCGCATCAGTCAACTGTGCTGGATGTTCTTTCTCAAGATCATCGACGATCAGGACCAGGAACTCGAAGAGTTCCGGGACGCTTATCGCTCGCCCATCCCCGCCCACCTGCAATGGCGCGACTGGGCCGCCGACCCGGAAGGCATCACTGGCGAGGAACTCCTCGCCTTCGTCGACGGCGATCTTTTTCCGGAGTTGAAGAGGCTCCCGCCCGGGAGCGGCCCCCGCGCCAACGTCGTGCGCGCTGTGTTCGAGGATGCCCACAACTACATGAAATCCGGCCAGCTGATGCGGCAGGTCGTCAACAAGATCAACGGCATCGACTTCAACGACCTGGCCGAACGCCAGCACTTCGGCGACATCTACGAGCAAATCCTGAACGGCTTGCAATCGGCCGGCAACGCGGGCGAATACTACACGCCGCGCGCCGTGACCTCCTTCATGGCCCGGATGATCGATCCGAAACCCGGCGAGACGCTGTTCGACCCGGCCTGCGGCACCGGCGGCTTCCTCACCTGCGCTATCCGCCATATACGCGAACGCTACGTGAAGCGGCCCGAAGACGAGGCCAGGATGCAAACCGCGCTCCGTGCGGTGGAGAAGAAGCCGCTTCCTCACATGCTCGCCGTCACGAATATGCTGCTGCACGGCATCGAGGCTCCGTCCTTCCTTCGGCACGACAATACGTTGGCGCGCCCCTACATCTCTTGGGGGCAGGACGAGCGCGTGGACATCGTTTTGACCAATCCTCCCTTCGGCGGAAAGGAGGAGGATGGCATCGAATCCAATTTCCCGAAGCATTTCCAAACGCGCGAGACGGCGGATCTGTTTCTCGCTCTGATCATCCGAATTCTCAAACCCGGCGGCCGAGCCGCCGTGGTCCTTCCCGACGGCTCGCTCTTCGGCGAGGGAATCAAGACTCGGCTCAAGGAGCACCTGATGGAGGAATGCAACCTTCACACTATCGTGCGCCTGCCGAACTCGGTATTCCGCCCCTATGCCTCGATCGGAACGAACCTGCTGTTCTTCGAGAAGGAAGAACCGACGAAGTACATCTGGTTCTGGGAGCACCTCGCGCCAGAGGGGCAGAAGGCCTATTCGATGACCCGGCCTATCAGGCTGGAGCATCTGGCCGACTGCGCCGGCTGGTGGGGCGGGGCGGAACGCAAGGGACGCGAAGAAGGCGGCCGCGCCTGGAAGGTGGGCGCCGAAGAGATCAAGGCGCGCGGCTACAACCTCGACATCAAGAATCCTCACACAGCGGGGGAAGACTACGGCGATCCTGAGGTGCTGCTCAAAGAACTGAACGTCGCGGAGGCGGAAGTGACATCCGTACGCGACAAGTTGAAATGGGTTCTGGCGGAGGCGCTGTTACGATGACGTCGAGGAAGGGTACCGTTTGCCGCCGGAGCGGGAGAGTCGGCAATGCACGCCGCAATCGCTGACAAGAGGGAAGTATTGGCCGCACTCTGTCGGCGCTATGGCGTCGCGCGGCTCGAAATCTTCGGCTCGGCGTCGCGCGGCACGGACTTCGATCCACAGACCAGCGACGCCGACTTCCTTGTGGAATTCAATCGCGACAGCGGCCTGGCGCCGTTCGACCAATTCTTCGATCTTGCCGAGGCACTACGCGATGCCCTGGGCCGCCCAGTCGATCTGGTCGAATCCGGCACGGTCCAAAACCCGTACTTGCGCGCGGCCATCGACAGGTCGCGCGAGCTTGTCTATGCATCCTGACCCTCGCGTCCTGCTGGCGGATATCGACCGGGCGGCGGCGGATATCGCGCGCTTCACCAAAGGTATGGACAGCGACGCGTACGCCGGCGACGCGCTGACGCAGGCTGCGGTCGAACGCAAATTCGAGATCATTGGCGAGGCACTGAACCGCCTGCGGAAGACCCACCCGGAACTCGCCGAACGGATTCCCCGGCTGCGCCGGATCATCGACTTCCGCAACTTGTTGATCCATGGCTACGCAAGCGTGATGCCTGAACGCGTCTGGGACTATGCCGAGAACCACCTGCCGCAACTGCGCCGGATAGTGCAGGCGTTGCTTGCCGAGTTCAGGCCACCCAACGAATGAACGCCGAACGGCTGCTTGGCCTCTACGACCGAGTGGCTGCCGCGCCGGATGCCGTCGGCCGCCTGCGACGTTTCGTGCTGGACCACGCCGTGCGAGGGAGGCTGGTGGAACAAGACCCGACGGACGAACCGGCCTCGCAGCTACTGAAGCGAATTGTGGCGGAGAAAGAGCGGTTGGTGAAGGCGGGCAAGATCAGAACGCGTCATGATCTGTCCTACGGTGAGGTCGAAGATCCACCATTCGACCTTCCCGCCACCTGGCGCTGGTGCCGTCTCCATACTGTTGGGGCAATCATTGGAGGGGGTACGCCGCCGGCCGCTGAACCAGCGAACTTCTCCGAGCCGGGAAATGGAGTCCCATGGCTGACACCGGCCGATCTCGGCGGTCACAAAGACCTATTCATCAAGCACGGCGCACGTGACCTTACAGAGAAGGGACTGCAATCTTCGTCAGCGACGATGATGCCCGCTGGGACCGTGCTGTTTACCAGCCGCGCGCCGATTGGCTATGTCGCGATTGCCGCGAACCCGATTGCCACCAATCAGGGTTTTAAATCCATAGTTCCTTATGTTGCCGACTGTTCACGCTTCATTGCTTTGGCAATGCAGGCTTTTGCGCGAGACATCGACGCCAACGCGCCCGGCACCACATTCAAGGAAGTCTCGGGCAAGGTCCTTGCCGGTGTTGCCTTCCCCCTCTCGCTGAACAGAACCGCATTTTCACGCAGGTCGATGAATTGATGACTCTCTGCGATCAACTAAAGAAAGCCCGCACCGTGCGCGAGGAGACCCGCGACCGGCTGACCCAAGCGAGCTATGCTCGCCTGAGCGCACCCGATACAGACGACGCGACTTTTCGATCCAATGCGCGTTTTGCCATAAATGCTTTACCTGCACTCACAGTTCGTGCCGATCAGGTCAAACGCCTACGCCAGGCCATTCTCAACCTCGCCGTGCGGGGCAAGCTGGTGGGGCAGAATCCGGAGGATGAACCGGCGTCGAAATTGTTGAAGATGATCGCGGCAGAGAAATCTCGTCTGGCCAGGACGGGGAAGCTAGGAACACGAAAATCCGTCGCGCCGCTTGATCCTGATGAATTTCCTTTCCCTCTGCCGACAGGATGGTCGTGGACACAGATTGCACACCTTGGTGTCGTCAGACCGCGTAACGAAGCGTCCGACGATTGCGACGCGTCCTTCATGCCGATGCCAATGATCCCGGCTGAATATGGACTTAGGAGCCAGCATCAACTACGCGCATGGGGTGAAATCAAGAAAGGCTATACGCATTTCGCTGAGGGCGATGTTGGACTTGCAAAAATTACTCCCTGCTTCGAAAACGGAAAATCAACTATCTTCCGCAATCTGACAGGCGGCATTGGGAGCGGAACTACAGAGTTACATGTCGTTCGCCCATTGCTGACGAATGCCGCCTACATAGTTCTCTATTTGAAGAGTCCCCATTTCATCGAAAACGGAATCGTGAAAATGACCGGCACGGCGGGCCAAAAGCGCGTCCCGTCGGAATATTTCACAAGCTCGCCTTTTCCTCTCCCCCCCCTTGGCCGAGCAACACCGAATCGTTGCCAAAGTTGATGAGCTGATGGCGCTTTGTGACTGCATTGAGACAAGTCTTGGCACCACTGACACCGCCCGCCGGCGCCTCCTCGAATCGCTCCTTCGGGACGCGCTAGAGCCCGCCGCGAACGAACTTGACAGCGCCGATGGGCCCGCCGCTTCAAAACTGGGTCGTGTCAACTAAAATTGGTCCGGCATCTCGGGAATTCCGGCAATGAAACAATCCAAGCTGCCATCCTCGCCGACTCGCAGGCCGTAGACTAACGAACAGCATCAGAATGACGTATGGCGGCTAAACTTCTCACGAGCGGTCTCGGTCCAAGCCATGGTATCCTCCAGATGTGGTGTTGCTACTTACCTCGTAGGACCACGGATGGAGGCCGCTCAACATTTCCGATCAAGTGCTCTGAGAGATATCTCTGACAATAGCCGACCGTGATAGTGACGCCAGTCATGTGTGCCGATTCGACACATAACCGTCCTGCGCTAGCCGGGTTCTGACGCATCATTCAATATTGTTCTCGCTAAACCGAATTACACGTGAATTTAAAGCCCAAAATTTGTCGTAAGTAACTACGGTCATTGAGTTCTCTTCCGCTCTGCGCGTGATTTCCCTTTTTGCCATTAAGTTGCCATGTATCATGCCGAATATGTGGTTGACATATGAATATTCAACAGGATATAGTGGGAAACGATATGATGCCATGTATTCGCCAGGCTGCCATGTCCTTTCACGTCGACGTCATTCCCAATCGCAACAGTCCGCCCGCCATCCTCTTCCGGCAGGCATGGCGGGAGGGCAAGCGCATTCGCCGCCGCACCCTCGCCAATCTCTCGAAGCTGCCCCCGCCGATCGTGGACGGCATTCGCGCCATGCTGAAAGGCGGCGTGGTGTTTGCCAGCCTGCAGCAGGCGGTCTCGATCCGCCGCTCCCTGCCGCACGGCCATGTCGCGGCGGTGCTCGGGGTCTGCCGGCAACTCGGCCTGGAGCGGATTCTGCACCGCAATGCCAGCCGCATGCGGAATCTGGCGCTGGCTGCGGTGGTGGCGCGGGTATTGGAGCCGGGATCGAAGCTGGCGACGGCGCGGCAACTCTCGGAGGAGACGGCGGCTTCGAGCCTGGGCGCAGTGCTGGGGCTGGGGGATGTCTCCGGCAACGAGATGCTCGACATGCTGGACTGGCTGGGGGAGCGCCAGCGCTGGATCGAGGGGAGCCTCGCCAACCGCCATCTGCGGGGCGACGGAGCCCTGATTCTATATGACGTAAGCTCCAGCTACCTGGAAGGTGCGTGCTGCCCGCTGGCGGCGTTCGGCTGCAACCGCGACGGCAAGCGGGGCAAGAAGCAGATCGTATTCGGTCTTCTGTGCTCGTCCGAGGGCTGTCCGGTGGCGGTGGAAGTGTTTGCCGGCAACACCGCGGACCCGGCCACGGTGGGGGCGCAGGTCCGGAAGATCCGGGGCCGGTTCGGCATCTCGCGGGTGGCGCTGGTGGGCGACCGCGGCATGTTGGCGACGACCCGCATCCGGGAGGATGTGGCGCCGGCGGGTCTGGACTGGATTTCGGCGCTGAAGACCTCGGACCTGCGCAAGCTGCTGCGGGGGCCGGAAGCGCCGCTTTGTCCGGAAACGCTGATGGCGGACGGGGTGGCGGAGATGTTCAGCCCGGACGATCCGGGCGAACGGCTGATCGTGTGCCTGAACCCCCGGCTTCGGGCGGAACGCGCCCGCGAACGCGAAGCTTTGTTGCGGGTAACGGAGAAAACCCTCGAAGGGATCGCCGGCGCCGTGCGCCGTCGCCAGGCGCCCTTGCGCGGGCGGGAGCGGATTGCGCACCAGGTCGGGCGCATGGCCAACCGCCGGCGGATGGAGAAGCATTTCGACCTGGAGATCTCCGATGACGACTTTCGCTGGTCGCGCGACGCCGCAAAGATCGCGCGCGAGGCGAGGCTGGATGGCGTCTATGTCGTTCGCACCTCCCTGGAAGCGACCGATCTTGGCGCCGAACAGGCGGTGGAAGCCTACAAGTGCCTGACCCGCGTAGAGCGGGCATTCCGTTCCCTGAAACTGGGCCAGCTCGAAGTGCGCCCGATCTACGTCGACAAGGCCGAACGCGTCCGCGCCCATGTCTTCCTGTGCATGCTGGCCTATTACCTGGAATGGAATTTGCGACAGCACCTGGCGCCGATGCTGTTGCAGGATGACGATCCGGCCGCCGCCCGCGGTCAGCGCAACTCGCCGGTCGAGAAGGCCGAGATCTCCGAAAGCGCCCGGTGGAAAGCCGAAACCAAGCTCGCCGCCGAGGCCGGGACGGTGCATGGCTTCACCACCCTGATGAACGATCTTGCCACCCTCACCCTGAATGATGTCTCCCTGCCGGGCGCGCCCGAGCACAGTTTTCCGTTGTTCGCCGTGCCGACCCCTTGCCAGCAAAAGGCCTTCGAACTGCTCGACGTGGACCCGACCAAATTTGTTGCCAGTAAACTGGCAGGATGATTCCTGCTAACTACCTGACAGCAAGCCGCTTTCGGCCAATTCCGCTTGTGAAGTTTGGGTTAAAATTCGAACAACCTCCTGCAACGAGCACCGGCGCCTCTCAAAATTGGAGCCAGTGCAGTTCGTGCACCAAATCGCCGGGATCCTATTTATTGCCGAATTCCCGGATCCATAGAATACGCTTGGGAGATGTTGCACAGACCCGGGGCCTGCGGGGACTGAACTGCCACGTTTTGAAATAGTGTTCGGGACTCAACTTCTTGTTGAAACTGTTGACTCTGGACCAGGCATGCAGTCTCGATCTATACCTGTATCCGCATTCCAAACTTGGTTCGCTCAAGGATTGGACATTTGGCCCAACTCTTGTCGCGCGACAAAGAATCTGGCACGAGGAGTGCGGCCAAGGCATTTGCGCAGTAGCGGAACGGGTTGAGGGCGATGGATCAAGCGGCGACGAAGCGAGGTGGTTTATTGTTATGGGAGGCGTGGCAGACTTGCCGGCAAATCGATGCCCTGCCCGCGGATTGCCGACCAGGAACAATTGTGGCGGCCTACGAGGTTCAAGACAATCTCGTTGCCAGCGCCGGTCTTTCGGTCGCCGGCTTCAAGATCGGGGCAACCAACACCCAGATACAGTCCCAGTTTGGCGTGGACGAACCATTTTCAGGACGAATATTCAAGGACTTCGTAAGCATGAGCCCTGCTCGTGTACCGGCGCACCACGTCAACTTTTACGCGATTGAACCCGAGTTCGGCTTTCTGATGGGTCGGTCGCTTGCCCCGGATCAGGCCCCATTTTCTCGTGAGGACCTTGCTGAAGCAATTGTAAGTGTGCATCCCGTAATCGAGGTGCCGGATTCACGCTATTCAGACTGGTTGTCCATGAAGGTTGAAGACCTGATTGCCGACAATGCCATCGGATGCCTGCTGTGCCTGGGTTCGCCGGCAGTGGACGGCCTTTCCAGGAATCTTTCCCGTCAAGAGGTTGTCGTACGGGTGAACGAGGAGATCACAAGCAAGGGGACTGGCAGCAATGTGCTTGGCGATCCGTGGAATGCGCTGGTTTGGGTTGCCAACCATCTCAGCGAGCGAGGGATAACATTGGAAGCGGGTCAAGTTGTAAGCACGGGCAGCACGACTGCCATCGTCCAGTGTAAGCCTGGGGATAGGGTGACGGCGGACTTTGGTCCCATTGGCGCTGCGGAAGTGTGTTTTGAAGCTTCAACCCGGGAATGAGCCAGACCAGACTTGAAGGAACCGCTCTTCGCATGGAAGACACGGGCCGAAACGCTGGAGACTAGACTACGTGCAAGTGCCAGCGCAATAATCTGGCGTCTGAGTAAAGGATTGTATCCTTCAAATTTCCGGATTGTTTCAGAATTTCGTCGTCCGAATCTCTCCCAACAGAGATTCGAATTGGGGCGAGGGGGATCCCGAATGACTGTTGTTCCAGCCGATCGCCTTCATGGGTGAATTTCGGTTCGGCAGAGAGCATGTGCGCGAGGGCGATCAAGCGAAATAAGTGATGGCGCGCCTCGGGCGGCGGCCGCAGTTGGCGCCATGCTGATGATTGTTGTCGCCGCATGCAAGGAGCGAAAGGGCATCCTGCATGGCATGCCAAAATTTCCGTCGCACACGCCCGTTCCCGCGAAAAGAAGGGTTCGTCGACCGACGGTAGTGGCCAGAAAACCCTATGGCTTCTCTCACTTCGAACTGACGTATTTCTATCCCCTTCAAGAGGAATGAATCGGCGCGAGCCGGGTTGGCACAGTTTGAGTTTTCGCCTACGCCTTCACCAACCGGAATTGCGCGTCTAACATTAGCAAGGATTTGCTTGCGGGCCGCCAGGGATCCTGATCCCGGACTCTCGCCACGCCTGCGAACCGGATGTAGGCCCCATCTTCTGAACCGCAGGCTGGGTTGGGCCATGAAGAGAGACAAACTTTTCCCTGGAGGGGTTGTTTCGCCCTTCCACGGAAACCGGCGTTTGTCTGCGGTTCGTTTCAACGGGACTTCAGGTGACGATTTGCAAAATATGTTTGCATGCGATCCTCTTGGCGCAATTCATTTTGATGGAGTACGGTTCAAATCGGCTCCGAGGCTCCTGGATTCCGACTGCGGAACGCGCTTGCGGCACGGGTGCCTGCCCGTATATTACGCGGGACGGAATTCATAGCGTGGAGACGTAGAATTGTACTCCACGGCGGCCGGACGGGGAGGAAATTGAAGAGAATGAACGCACCGGTAGAACGAGAGCCACTTTACGAAAGATCGGGAATCGGCCATTTAGGGGCGTTCGGCGGGGTGCCCCCGGCTGCCGAGCCAGCGGGGAAGACAGGTCCCTGCAATCCTGAAGACACCAGAATCTAGGTTTATCATGGTTTCCAGAATCGCAATTGATGTCGGTGGTACGTTCACCGACCTTGTCTACTATGACGACGCAACCGCAAGCATGCGGGTCACGAAGGTTCCAACAACGCCTGCGAGCCCCGAACAGGGTGCGCTATCGGCGGTTTCCGAAGTGCTTTCCCCAGATGAAATCGGCGCTTCCGAGTACTTCCTGCATGGCACGACTGTCGGGTTGAATTCGCTCCTGCAACGCAGGGGCGCCAAGGTCGGCCTTCTTTGCACGCTCGGGTTCCGAGACATCCTGGAAATCCGCCGCGGCGATCGCGACGAAATGTACAACCTCTTCTGGGCGCCGAATCCCGCCCTGGTTCCGCGTCGGCTCCGCTTGCCGGTCGAAGAAAGGGTGCGCGCCGACGGAACCATTCACGTGCCCATACGTACGGAGGATGTGACCAAGGCACTGGAGATTTTCCGCGAGGAAGAAGTCGGCACGATCGCCATCGCATTTCTCAATTCGTTCGCTGACCCGTCGCATGAGCTTTCCGCCATGAACGCGCTTCGCGAGGCTGGCTTCGATGGCGAAATATCCTTGTCCCACCAGGTTTCCGGCGAATACCGCGAGTACGAACGGACCACAACGACCGTGATCGACGCCTTCGTGCGTCCGCGGATGATCCGGTATCTCGCGGAATTGGGTTCCGGGCTTCGAGACGCCGGATTCAACGGCAGCTTACTGGTCACACGTTCTGGCGGCGGTTCCTTCACCTTTGCGGAAGCGGAGGAACGCCCGTTCGAGACCATCATGTCCGGACCGGTCGCCGGCGCAGAAGGAACCGGTGAAATGGCCCGGTACCTCGATATGGGGGATTTTGTCGCGGCGGATGTCGGCGGGACGAGTTTCGACACGTCGCTCATTGTCGGGGGACGGCCCAGGCTGCTCTACGAGGGCAGCGTCGTAGGACTGCCCGTCCAGACGCCCTGGGTGGACGTCCGCTCCATCGGCGCGGGCGGAGGATCCATCGCCCATGTGGATGCCGGGGGCCTCCTGCGAGTCGGACCGCAGAGCGCTGGCGCAGTCCCCGGCCCGGTCGCCTACGGACGCGGCGGCATCGAACCGACGGTTACAGATGCCGCGCATGTGCTCGGCATGTTCGCGGACGGAACGCTCGCGCATGGAATCGGCCTCGACCGGGAAAAGGCGCGCAACAGTCTTGAACCGATCGCCGAACGGCTGGGTTTCACCGTCGACGAGGCCGCGCGAGGCGTGCTGGAGGTTGTCACGGCAACCATGTCCAACCTGATGCGCGAAATCACCATCGAACAGGGAACGGACCCGAGGGAATTGTGGTTGCTTGCCTTTGGCGGGGCCGGTCCGATGCTCGCGACACTGCTGGCGCAGGAACTGGGGGTTCGTGGTATCGTCATTCCGCCGCACGCGGGCAATTTTTCGGCTTCAGGACTGCTTGGCGCGGACCTGATGCAGGCTTCGGCCCGCACCAGCATCATGCGTCTATCGGACGCCGGCCTGGAGAAGGCGAACGAGATTCTCGACTCCATGTTCGAGGAACTCGAGGCGCGTCAGGGCGCCGCGGGACCGGCCGGGCGCTCTCGCCATGTCGGTCTAGACATGCGGTATGCTGGTCAGGAGCATTCCATCACGGTCGATATGGAAAGCGACGAAATCGGGCGCATCTTGTGGGATACGGACCAGGTCCGCGAGGCATTCACCCACGATTATGAACGCGCATTCGCCGTTACGATGGAGGAGGCCGTCGAGATCGTGTCGATGCGGGCCACCGTTCGATCCCCACTTCCTGAGCGGCAGTGGGGCGAGGTGATCGCAAGCGGCAGCGGCGAATCCGGGAGCGCAAGATGCTGGTCATTCGACAGTGGCGACTGGCTGGAGTTTGCGGTGCTGGAACGAGGCGCGATCGACCGCGAGGCGGGACTGCGGGGACCGGCCATCATTCTCGAACAAACCACCACCACGTATCTCGATTCCGGCCACGCCGCCAGCGTTCACGAGTCAGGATGTTTGATGATTAAGCAGGAGTAGATTCATGTTGAATGAGGAAGTAAGAGTCTATCGCGCCGCGTCGAAGCGCTTGGCGCCGAACGCGGAAGTCGACCCGGTCACAACGGAGGTCGTACGTCACTCGCTGAATTCCGCCGCCAATCACATGAAGCGTACGCTGGTGCGCACCGCTTTTTCCCCGGTCATTTACGAGGTGCTCGACTTCGCGACTGCCATCTACGATGTGCATCTCCGTCTGCTTGCCCAGGCGCCAAGCCTGCCACTCTTCATGGGGACGATGAACTTCTGCGTGGAAGCGGCCGTCAAGGCCGCTGGCGGCGTTGAGGCGCTGGAACCGGGGGACGTTCTGTTACTTACGGATCCTTACGGAACCGGTTCGCATCCGCAGGACGCGGCGGTAATCCTGCCGGTGTTCCACAAGGGCGAAACCCTGGTCGGCTACACGACGATCAAAGGGCACTGGCTCGATATCGGGGGCAAGGAACCGTATTCCACGGATACCGTCGATGTGTTCCAGGAAGGGACGATTTATCCCGGCATCAAGATTTTCAAACGGGGCGAGCGCGACACCGAACTCTTTCGGATGATCCTGGCAAATACGCGGGTTCCGAAAATGGTTTCCGGCGATATCAATGCGCAGGTGGCGGGGGTTCGCGCCGGCGAGCGTGAACTGCTCCGTGTCGTCGACCGGTTCGGCATCGACAAATTCTATGAATGCGTGGAAGCGATGTTCGACCACGGCGAGGCAATCGTTCGAAGTTACTTCGAGAAGATTCCCGACGGGCGATATGTGGGCCAGGGCGAAATGGACAATAACGGAGTGGACGACAATCGGCTGCCATTCGAGGTCATCGTGGATGTGAAGGGGTCGACGGTGCGTGTGGATTACTCGAATGCGCCCCCGGCCCAGCCCGGCCCGGTCAATTGTCCGCTTCCATCGTCGGTATCCGCCAGCCGCATCGCCATCACAATGCTTGCAGGTGGTGGGGAAGCGCCTTGCGAAGGCCATTTCCGGCCGATCGAAATTGCGACACGCCCTGGCACCATGTTTCATCCCCGTTCGCCATCGCCGTGTTTCCTCTACGGTTGGCCCGCGTTGCAGTCCATTGAAGTCATCTACAACGCGATTTCCAAGGCGATGCCGGACGCGGTGCCGGCCTGCAGCGGCGGCGATCTGGCCGCGCTCGTTTGGTGGGGGGTCAGGGAAGCCACCGGCGAGCCCTGGGCCGACGGATCTCCGCATCCGCTTGGCGCTGGAGCCCATGTCGGCGGCGACGGGGCAACCATGATGCACGCCGCCGAAGCCGCAACGCGGTTTTCGGCGACGGAAATCTGGGAGGCCAAGAACCCCTGGCTGATGGAGAAGCTGGAATTCGCGCCAGACAGTTGCGGGCCGGGAAAACACCGCAGCGGCCTCGGCATCGACCTGCATTTCCACATGTTCGAGGACGCATATGTGACTTCCGCAGTGGAGCGAAGTCGCAACCAGCCGTGGGGACTTGCCGACGGCGGAAGCGGTCGCGCCAACAGCGTGCGCCTTCGATTCGCGGACGGCACGCATGGCGAGAAGTTTGCCAAGGCCACCCGGCTCAAGGTTCCGAAGGGTGCGACTCTCGAACTCTACACCGCGGGCGGCGGGGGCTATGGTCCTTCCTCGGAACGCGATCCCGAGAAAGTGCATGTGGATGTTCGGGAAGGCTATGTCACCGAGCGTCATGCGCGCGAGCATTACCCTCACGCTTTCGCTCAGGAGGATGCCACCAAGGCGGGATGAAATCGGCGATCGCAGACGGCGTCGGGGAAAAGGCGGAACCGCCTTCAGTCCCTCGCGGGGTTGAATTTCGCGGCGATTCGCGCCTCCGCGCCTTCGCAAGATTGTTGCGCGCCAATCCGGATCTGGCAGTTTCGCTGGCCATTCTTGCGGTCTTGATCCTTCTGGCCGCTTTGGGCCCAGTATTCTGGGCACACGATCCGCTTGCAATCAGCTTGCGGGAGGTGCTGCAGCCGCCTTCTTTGGCGCACCCGATGGGAACGGACCACATTGGGCGCGATGTTTTCGCCCGGTTCAACACGGGCGCGTTGATCTCGCTTGGCGTCGGCGTCGCGGTCGTCGTTACGGGCGCGCTCGTGGGAGGTGTGATCGGCTTGGTGTCCGGCACGGTCGGCGGATTGCTCGACAACGCCCTCATGCGATTCATGGACGCGATTCTCGCTTTTCCCCCCTTGATCCTCGCCATGGCCGTAACGGTAGGCCTCGGTGGAGGACTCTCAACGGCCGCTTTGGGCATCATGTTGACCTCGGTTCCCTACTACGCCCGCCTCATTCGGAGCGACGTTCTTCGCATCCGGAACCTTCCTTTCATCGAAGCCGCGGAAACCGCAGGCGCCGGACCCGCGCGAATTATTCTTCGCCACATCGTGCCGCACACGGTTTCGACATTGCTGATTCAGGCTGCGGCTCTCTTCGGATATTCCGTGCTGGCGCTTGCCGCGCTCGGCTTCGTCGGTTTGGGCACGCAAATCCCGACACCCGAATGGGGCGTCATGATTACCGAAGGCTTGCAGTATGCGTTGATCGGACAATGGTGGATTGGCGTGTTTCCTGGGCTGGGCTTACTGACGGCGGTCGCGGCGACGAGCATCCTGGCCGACAAGGTGCGGGACCTGCTCGACCCCCGCGGACAGTACGCGACGCTGTGAGGGGAGAGGTTTGATGGTACGGGCGGTTGTCGAGAGGTTTCTCGGGTCCCTGTTCGCCATATTCGGAGCGTCAGTAATCTCATTCCTGTTCCTGCGCGTGTTGCCGGGGAATCCGGCTCGGCTGATCGTAGGTCCTCTTGCGACCGAGGAAGCAGTTCAGGCGCAAACGGAAAAGATGGGTCTCCATCTTTCGATTCCCGACCAATATTGGCGGTACATCACGGGCCTGTTGCAAGGCGACTGGGGGTTTTCGTTCGGTTCCGGTCAGCCCGTCATCCAACAGTTTCAATCGCGGTTTCCGGCGAGCATCGAGTTGGGCTTCTACGCGTTCCTGTTTGCATTCGTAGCCGCCGTTGCACTGGCGCTGGTCGCCACCTACAAGCGGCGTCCCGCTGTCGACGCCACGGTGCGTGGACTCTCAATTTTCGGAATGGGGATGCCGCCCTTCTGGCTGGCGCTTCTTTTGCTCGTGGTGTTTTACGAAGCGCTGGGAATTTTTCCGGGTCCGGGCTTGCAACTCAGCCGTTCCATCGCTTTCCCGCCCACGGTTACCGGGTTCCTTACTTTTGACACGCTCATTGCCGGCGAATTGCAAGCGTGCGCCGACGCCTTCCGACATCTTGTTCTCCCTGCAATCGCTCTCGGAATGCTTCCTTTCGGGTATCTCGTGCGGCTGCTGCGCGCCAACCTTCTCGATGTGACGAACGAACCGTTCATTCTCGTTGTGCGAAGCAAGGGCATCGGCCTCTGGCGGACCTACTCACGGCACGCCCTGCCGAACGCCTTCCTTCCGACTCTCACTGCAAGTGGAATGATATTCGCACAGCTTCTGGGGGGCAGTGTGCTGGTGGAAAAGGTTTTCAACTGGCCCGGGATCGGATCGCTCGTGGTCGACTCCATATTGCGAAAGGATTTTGCGGTAGTCCAAGCCTTCATCATTGTGAGCGCCGCGATTTACGTCATGATCAATCTGTTTGTCGATCTCCTTTACGGGGTCATCGATCCGCGTGTCCGGAGTTGATGCGGTGAAGGCGCGTCGGGAATGAATCCGTCTGGCGGCCCGACCGGAGATGGCAGAATCGCGGATCGCGACGTCGTCCTGTCGGTGCGCAACTTGCGAACCGAGTTTCATACGTTGGAAGGGATATTCCCGGCGGTCCGCGACGTCACTTTCGATGTCCGCCGAGGCGGCCAGGTCGGCATTGTTGGGGAGTCCGGTTCCGGCAAGTCCGCGCTTGCCTTGTCGATTCTCGGGCTGGTTCGGCCGCCCGGGCGGATCATGGATGGTGAAGTCCTGTTGAATGGACGGGACTTGCGTCCTCTTAACGAAACGCAATTGAGCCGGGTCCGGGGCAAGGAAGTATCGCTCATTTTCCAGGATCCGATGACAGCGCTGGATCCGGTGAAAACCATCGGCACGCAAATCATCGAAGGCATTCGGCATCACAATCCCGGCCTTGAGCGAAAGGAGGCACGCCGCCGTGCGGTGCAGTTGCTCGACGACGTCGAGGTACCGTCGGCCGCGCAGCGCCTCGACAGCTTTCCGCATCAATACTCGGGAGGTATGCGCCAGCGCGTGATGATTGCGATTGCGCTGGCCAATGAACCCGACCTCATCATTGCCGACGAGCCGACGACTGCGCTCGACGTGACCACACAAGCGCAGGTTCTGGATGTGTTCGAGCGGCTGGTGCAGTCGAGGGGGACGGCGGTGATCCTCATTACCCACAATCTGGGAATTGTCGCGGAATTCTGCGACTACGTTCAGGTCATGTATGCCGGGCGCATCGTGGAAAGCGCCACAACCGGGCAGATATTCCGCCGTCCCGTCCACCCTTACACGGAATCGCTGTTGAAAGCCGTTCCCCGTCCGGACGAAGCCGAACGAGGGCGGTTGTTTTCCGTGGCGGGGCTGCCGCCAAGCCTGGCCGCGCTTCCACCGGGTTGCTCGTTCGAGCCACGTTGTTTTGCGGGTTCCGGCAATCTCCGCTGCCAACTGGAACCTCCCGAGCCATCCTGGCTGAACCAAGATGGTGAACGCCGGTTTGCGGAGTGCCATCTTGCGGAAGAACGGCTTTCGGGAAACGCGAGCAAATGACTAGAGGGGCCGGAGGGGCCGGCGTGTTGGTCAAGGTAGACCGCCTGGTCAAAGACTACCTTCTCGGTCCGACGGGATTCGGCCGCAGTCCCCCCGTACTCCGTGCGGTCGACGACGTGACACTCGAAGTGCGGAGCGGCGAGACTTTTGGACTGGTCGGGGAGTCCGGTTGCGGAAAGACAACAATTGCGCGCTGCCTCATGCGCCTGGCTCAACCGACATCCGGAAGTGTTGTATTTCGGGACATGGACATATCCGCCATGCCGCGCCGGGAATTGAGGCGGGTGCGCCGCCACATGCAGATGGTGTTTCAGGATCCGCACGCGTCGCTCGATTCCCGAATGTCGGCCAGGCAGATCATCGAAGAGCCGTTGATCATTCACGGTATCGGGCGATCCTCGTCGGAACGGCGCGAAAGGGTCGACGAAGTGCTTTCCCTCGTCGGCATAGCGCCGGAGCAAGGAGGCAGGAAGCCGCACGCGTTTTCTGGAGGACAGGCGCAGCGTATCGCGCTGGCAAGGGCGCTGGTGCTCAATCCGGATCTGTTGGTACTCGACGAACCGGTTTCGGCCCTCGACGTATCGATCCAGGCGCAGGTGCTGAACTTCTTGCGCGACATTCAGGATCGGTTCTCCCTGACGTACTTTTTTATCGTGCACGATCTCGTGGTTGCCGAGTATTTCTGCGACAGGATCGCCGTACTCTATTTGGGCGCGGTAGCGGAAATGGCGGATAGCAGGACTCTCTTCCGGGAACCACTGCATCCATACACTGTCTCACTCGTTTCGGCAGTGCCGGTTCCGGATCCTGAAAGCCGCGGGCGGGGCCGCCGGATCGTGCTCTCCGGGGAAGTTTCGCCGGTCGGCGCGCGGCCAAAGGGCTGTCGTTTCCGGGCTCGCTGTCCGGTTGGGTGCGATCGCAGTCTGTGCCGAGAAGAGGCTCCGCAACTGGCGGAAAGATCGCCAGGGCACTGGGTGGCCTGCCACTATCCCGGAGAGTTGAAGACGGCAATTTAGATCGGCCGAAGTACGCGATAGAGGGCTGGGAAAGCGGGCAAGGTGCCCGATCCCGAGGTGATTGAGATCCCGAAAGTCAACAGTCCGCAAAGCGTGTCCGGGGAGTTGCCGTTGGCCATTGAGCGCGATTCTCTTGGGTAGCGGCGCAGAAACTCCGGGGCCGGTAATGCATGCGTTCTCGGACTTCAACGCGGATCAAGGGAAAGCAAGAATTTTACCGGCACTTGCTGCCGTGATATTAAGGTGTCAACCGAACACCCCGGCCACCGTGCGTTTCGATCGGGAAACCGAGAAGGACTAGCCTTTCACGGAACTTCCAACGGCGGGCATTCACGGAGACGGGGAGGAAGCAGGTCGGGCGGCGGAGGCGTTCTGTTCTTTACTTGAAACAGATAACCGCATGCGAGCTTGGCCGAATAGCAAAGGAATACAAGGAGGTATTACCGTGCGCATATATAGTAATCTGAAACGAGCGGCACTCTCGTTCGGCGGATTGGCTGTTGGCCTTGTTTTGGCGGCCGGGTTGACGGCTCCCGCCGCATCGCAGGATGATCCGCTGATCGTAAACATGCCCAAAGCACCCGCCACGATCGATCCTTCGATGGGCTGCGGTTTCGTCGAGGTTAGCTTTGTACAAAATTTCTACATCCGCCTGACCCAATACGGCACCAAGCCAGGGCCGGATGGAACCCAGCAGGTAGACATCACGAATATCGAGCCCTATCTCGCCAAATCCTGGGAGATCAGCGACGACGGGCTTGTCTACACGTACTATCTGCGCGATGACGTGAAGTTTGCCAATGGCCGGCCGTTGACCGCCGAGGACGTAAAGTATTCCTGGGAGCGCGTGCTTACCATGGCGGGGTGTGGCTCATATGTGATTCAGGACGGATTCCTGGATCCGCCGCTTATCGACTCGCTTGATGTTCCCGATCCCTACACCCTGGTGGTAACGCTGAGCAGGCCGGACCCAAACATTCTCCAGCTCCATGCCCAGCCGTGGACTTCCGTGGTTGATCGCGAAATGGTTGAGGCCCATGGCGGCATCCAGGCAAGTACGATGAGCGAATGGATGGCGGGCAATGTTACCGGACCCGGTCCGTTTATCCTTGCGGAATACGAACCGAACCAGCGCGCGGTTCTTGTCGCGAATCCGGATTTTCCGGAAGATCTGCGGCCCGCGTCGGAGAATATCCTCGTAAACTTCGTTAGTTCCGACCCCACGCTGTTGATGCAGGCTCGAACCGGAGAGGCCGACGTAACGTTGGCCATGTCGAGGTCCTTGGTCTCGAGCCTTGTGGACAACGAGAACGTACGGATTATCGCTAACGACTTGGCGGCCTCCGAACAAATCGGACTGCCCAACTCGAAGTTTCCGTGGGACAATGTGAAGGTTCGTGAAGCGGTAAGTCATGCGGTTCCCTATGAGGAAATTCTGGATAGCGTCGCGTTCGGATACGGTTCGCTCTTCGGCGGACCCTATTTCCCGCTACTCGGTGTATTCAATCCGGGTCTCATCGATATCCCGACTTTCGACATGGAGAAGGCCAAGAGCCTGATGGCGGAATCAGGGGTTGAGACACCCGTCGAAGTGGCCATAAACATTTCTGAGGGAAGCCCAATTCATGAGCAGATCGCGACGATCATTCAGGCGACCTGGAAAGAACTGGGGATCGACCTGAAGATCAACAAGCTGTCCTCTACGGATTATCATGACAGCATGCAGAGCCACACCGCGCAGGCCTACATCCGGAATGACGGACCGGGCGTGCCGGAGGCGGGCTATTTCCTCGGTTACGACATGACTTGTGGAATGCAGTTCAATCTGACGGAAGTCTGCATTGCCGAAGCCGATGCGCTTCTCGCGGAAGCGAGGGGAACGATCGACGACGAAAAACGGCAAGCGCTTTACGACGAGATCGCGGTTCTGTGGTCGGCGAATTCGCCGAAGATCCATGTTTATGCGGATCAGTATCTGACGGTTCTGAGCAATCGGGTGACCGAATATTTCTTCAGTCATCTGTTTGATTTCCGCACCTGGGCGAAGAGCTGATCTGAATTGACAACCGGCGGCGCCGCGCTTGTCCGCGGCTCCGCCCACCTGCAGCCTCCCCGAGCTTCGGGCGGCTGCAGGTGGCATGGGATTGTTAGAACCGAAACCCGGGATACGCGAATGCGCCGCTGATCGCCTCGCAGTCCCGCTCGGATACACCCTCGGAACGGGCAACCCTGTACCAGTTCCGCCGCACATGTTCCTCCATATTCTTCATGATCGCCTCTGCCGCACCGCGGTTCACGAGAAACCGTTCGCACTGCGACAAGAGGTTTTCAGCGTTGGCGAACCGCCCATGGTCGCCGCAAACGAGCGCCAGATCGCGATGCTCAAGGCTGATCGGCGTGGACGGCGTGAGATCGTATGCCGGAGATAGAATCCATTCCTGGTTCCTTGCCAGGATTGCGTGATTGCGCGGGTGATCGTCGGTATTCGAAATGAGCGCATTGAAACACATTCGCCGGAAGAGCTCGTTCGCCTGATTTCGCGGTTCGGCGCAGACGCGGCGAATTTCTTCTCCCAACAGCAGATAGGACCATTGATCTCGCGACCGATGGCTGTCTTCCGCCCTGAGCAGAGTGAGGCCACTCACCATGCGGGCTCGAAGGTATCCATTTTTTGATTGCTCGCGATCAAATCGCTTGACCAGAAGCACGTCGCGTCCGGCGACGGAAACGACTTTGCTTTCGGCCGTCGCGAATCCGCAAGCTCGGCCAAGCGTCAGCATGGATTGCTCGACTCTTGCGGAGTTCCATCGGTCATCCGGGCGATTGAACTTGGCGATCCAAAGCGCATTTCCATCTTCGACAATGGCTTTCGGACGCGCCCCTCCCATTGAGGTTCTTAGCAGCAGCAAATCTTCGATTTGAATTGCAGTCGCGTGATCAGGTCGCTCCTCCTCTCTGATGATGATGTCCGCGAGTTTCTGCAGCCTGCCCAAGTTCAGCGTCTGGTTGAATTCTCGGCTCTTAGCCGCTGGAATTAGGTCAGGACCAAAGCCTAGCGCACCAGCGCGGTCGTCAGGTGAGTTCAGAAGGTAGTCGAGTTCACCTAGTTGCACCGAACCGGAAGACCGCTCGATGATCTGTCGGCCCCAGTAGTCCGGACCGGCATCGCGTAGCGCTCCGAAAATTCCGCCCAATTTGGTGGTCGTAAACGTTCCGGGCGCCAGCCTGAGTTCGACCGGGTCGATGGAGACGGCACCCGGCCTCTCACGATAACTTTTTCCGTAGACAAATCTGCCCACTGGAATCCCGTGGCGGTCAGTCGTGAGTTCGAACAGGCCGGCCGTCACGGCTTCCGACTGGCCCGGCAAGGTGATGTAAACATAGCACCTCCTAGCTTGGATATCAGAATTCATCGCTCAACTCATTCGATGCGCGCGCACGCACTCTTTCACGCGAAAGCGCCAATGTGCTTCCTTCTTCGTCTCGAGCCGGATCCGCAACTTCCGCGAGTTGGTGGACAAGACCCATCGACCAAAGCATGGCGGTGTAGATTGCGATGCCGGTGGACGGTTTGCCCTTTTCCGCAGCCGAAACAACATGCCTCTCCACGCCGATCTTTTCAGCAACTTCCTGAAGCGTGAAATTGCGTCGCAGACGGGCCAAGCGAAGGTTGGCCCCCAAGGTCTTCAGCGTCTGCTCAACTGGATAGGGCGGTGCGATCAGGAGGGGATTGCGGGCGGCCATGGTATGGTAAATCTCCACTGCGAAGGAAATTGGCGGTTCCATTGACGATAAGTGAATGATTCGAGAGGATCAAGAGGGTTGGTTGTTTACAACGCCATAAAGTTAGATTGTGGCATTTTACGCTACCAACAAACCGACAAGATCGGTTTCGCGGGCCAGTCGGATTTCCTCGTAGTCAACTATGTAGGGGAAGAGTGCTCGCCCTCGTGAACCCAAGTTCCGCTTGAATTCCAGGCTCCCCCGCTCGATCAGCCCAGCAGGTTGTGTTTCGTAGCTTTCTTCAATGACTTAGGCGCCGATCCTTCCCTCTTGCAGCGCGACAATTGCGATGCCGCAAAGCGTCAGTCAGAGACACTTCCAATTCGGTAGTTTTGGGTTCAACTACGGGCTCTTGCTCCTCAGCGGCGAGTGGTGCTTCATTCCCAAGGCATTCGGTTAATTGCGGTCACGATTTCCATTGCAGTCTATGCAGCCGGCGCATTGGGAAACGGATGACAGTTCTTCATCCATGCGAGAGTCGTTGAAGTACTCCAACATACACCGAGTCAGATTGCATCTTGTCCCTGGTTTCTCTCTTCTTGATTCGTCAGGAACCGGCAATTGCTCTTTGAAAGGCAAGCAAGGATTCAAGCAGCATTGCGCAAGCCCTGTCCACGTCGTCCCTGGATGCAATCAGCGGCGGCATCAAGCCGATAACTTCCCCCGCAATCCCGTATTCCCAAGTAATCAGGCCTTGCTTCAGCGCCGCCAAACGGACGCGCCGGCACAGGCGAGACGAAGAATGCGGTTCCACTGGTCGAAGCTCGATCCCATACATTGCGCCAGTTCCAAGGAATTCAAACACAAGCGAACATGCTTCAAGGTTATTCCGGTAATTCTCCATCCAGCCACCGATGGACTTTGCGCGGGCGCAAAGATCTTCGTCCAACAGATCGCGGAGAGCCGCGTTTCCCGCCGCCGCAGTGACCGGATGCAATTGAAACGTCGAGGATTGCGCCCCACCCGGCCATGCACTCAGTATCTCCTCGCTTGCCGCGACGAGGCCTCCCGGAAATCCTCCCCCCATGCTCTTTCCCATGAGCAGAACATCAGGCTGAATTCCCGCATGTTCGAACGCAAAATATCTTCCGGTTCGTCCGAATCCGGTATAGATCTCGCCCACGATCAGGGGGATGCGATGAGCGTGCGCTTCAGTCTCTATCACTCGGAGGAAATCGTCCGGTGGAATGATCACTCCGCCCGTCGCTTGAATCGGCTCTACAATGATCCCCGCCAGCGCATCGGAAGAACTGGCGAGTTCGGCGATAATGCGCCTTGCCTCCGACATCGCTTCCGCCAGTTCTGCAACGTTTGCGGGATATGGCGCAAACCAGGTGGTCGGCCTGAATTCGACCAATCCGGCGTTGGCGCCGCGCGCCGCCGAAACAGCGAGCGATCCGAGCGTGCGTCCGTGATACCCGCCCTTGAAGCCGAGAAACGAGCGCCTCCCCGTAAAATGCATGCAGGCCTGGAGCGCGGCTTCCGTCGCTTCCGTGCCGTTCGTCGTCGGGTGAAGCCTGCGCAGGTGCTTCGGCAGGATTCCGAGAAGCTCTTCGTAAAAGCGCGCTTCTGAGCGGGTGTGAAAATGCGGCCCGATGTGGGTGATACCCTGGTCGAGTTGCGAACGCACCGCGGCAAGGACCTTCGGATTGCCGTGGCCGACATTCGTTGTTCCGGATCCCGAAGCGAAATCCAGGTATTTGCGGCCGTCGGCCGGCCACCAAGTGGACCCCTTGTCCAGACAGGAAGATCGGCGGATTCTTGCTCAGGCTGAAGGTTTTTGTTCCCCTCGATTCAACTTGCTCGAAAACCGCAGTGTCGTTTCGCGAACCGTTCATGTACCCAGTTCCACGTTTCCATGGCCGGAATACAGCACCCCAAGCCCGGAATGGGTCGCATCTGCCGAGATCAGGCGGCACGCGTGCCAGATCAACGCCGCAGGACCCGCTACGACCGGCAACTGGAAGTCGACTTCCATCGCGTCAATTCCTTCAGAAATCCGGATTCCGCCTCCCGCAACGACGACGGCTTCGGCGTCGGGAGCCAAATTGCGGCGGGTCATTCGCCGCCATTCTTCCACCCGATACGACGCGATAACAGATTCGTCGCGAGCCTGGACGCATGCAGCGCTCAAGACTTCGAATCCCCGCTTGATCAGATAATTCTCAAACCTTTCGGTAACTTCATCCAGGTAAGGTGAAATCAGGGTGATCCGGCGCGCACCGAGCGTGCGGAGCGCCGTCACTTTCGCTTCTCCGATAGCGGTTACCGGTCTCCCGGTGGTTCGGGCGGCCATGCGCAATATCCTCCTTTCGTGTTCGCGCCCCAGGATTAAGCTGCTGGCGCTGTCCCCGAGCGCCACGGCATCTACTTCGCCTGGGTCCCACTTTCCCAACGAATCCGATATCTGATCCAAATCCGCGTCTCCTTCGAGTTCGACCACGCTCAAACCGCAGGACGCCGGGTATCGCTTCGTAGAAAGTCCGAAACCTTTCGGAAGGCAACGCCAGTATTCGTCCTCGTTCCGCCCGTCCTCCGGCCACAGGAAACCGATCATGTTGCGGCGATTGCCGGCTCTCGCCATCGTCAGTCTCCCCGGGTCATGCGGGATTGCGCTTCTCAAGCCAGCGCGCAAACCACATCAGGCTGCCGACGACTAGGAGATAGAGAACCGTCAACTCGATGATGAGCTCGATGACGACAAAGTGGACAAAAATCAGGTCGTTTGCCACCTTGGTGAGTTCATTCACCGAGATGACCGAGAGAAGGGCGGACGCCTTGATCACATTGGCCAATTCGTTTGTGAGCGGAGGCAGTATCCGGCGGAGCGCTTTCGGCAGCAACACCAGGAACAGCGTCCGCATTTCGTTCAGGCCCAGGGCCAACGCGTTCTCCCTTTGGCCCTTGTCGAGGGATTCTATGGAAGCGCGGACGATTTCAACCGTGTAGCCCGCACCGATAAAGGTCAGCGAGGCGACACCGGTCCAGAATTCGTTCAGCACGAGGCCTACGCGGGGAAGGGCGAAATAGACGATCGCGATCTGCACAAGCGGCGGCACGCCACGCGTGAATTCCACAAATCTGACCACCGCTCACTGTGCGAGCCGCCCGCCCAGAATACGTACTGCGGAGAGAAGGCCGCCCAGGACGCAGCTCAGAAAAACCGTGAGCACACCAATTTCGATCGTGATCCACGCCGTCCACATCATCTTGGGCAGGATGGATTGCATGAAGGAAATATCCAGATCTCGTTGGCGACGGGAGGAATCATGCGGCGAACGGCCTGCGGCAGGATGATCAGCCAAATCGTCTTCCGCTGGCCGAGGCCGAGCGCAAGCGCAGCATCGAATTGGCCGGAATCAACTGATTGCACCGCCGTCCGGGCGATTTCGATCTGGTAGCCCGCCGAATTGAAGACCAAGGCGATCACGCCGATCCAGAAGACGTCAAGCCGAAGCCCGGCTTCCGGGAGGATGAAGAAAAACCCGTAGATCTGGACGATGATCGGGGTGCCACGCACGAAGAACACGTAAGAATCGAGCAACCAGGAGAGCTGGTTGCGCCCGCTGGAGAATGCCCGAACGGTTCCCAGGCTGATTCCGATCAGGATCGCGAGAAGAAGGGAGATGAAGCTGACCTTTATGGTGATCCACAGTCCCGGCATCAACCTCGGAACCACCTCGGCCATGTAGGCTAATCCACGGCAGTGCGTCTCGCCGTTTACCTCGCGGACCTCGAATTGAAGTACGACACACAAGGGGATTATATGCCAATGTAACAATGTCCTTGAATCGGCGCTTCAGCACCGCTGTACTCCGGTGCACTGGAAACAGGGCTGAAAGCGCCGGTTCCGGTGATACGTCTTGCAGCGGGCATTGCCCCCTACACAGGTGGGATATGGCGGGAAACCGCTTCTCGTGGCGTCGGCAAGGGGAAGACGAGGGATGGGGGTTGCCCCGCCTCGGCGTGGAACCGTGTCGGGAGCCCATTGTGACTCTTGAATCTAAGTCCCATACACAAGTAGGGGGGCCGCATGTGAGCGGCCCTCCGGCAGCGTTTTCTTCCGCCTTGGGCGGAATCCTTCTACGCCGTTGCGTTACCAAGAAGGGGCGACATTGGGCAGAATGCCCACGAAGGACTGCCCGAACCACTTCTCCTGCAAGGACGCCAGCGTGCCGTCGGCTTTCATGTCGGCGATCAGGCCGTTGAACACCGCCCGCAATTGAGCGTCTTTCTTGCGGAATGCCATCGAGGTGAATTCCTGGCTCCAGCGGGACGAGGAAAACGGCACCACCGAAAATCCGTCCGCGGTTTTCAAGAACTCGAGCAGGCTTACGAGCGTCGAAGCGTAGGCATCGATCCGCCCGGCGCGCATGGCTTCGTAGGCAACCGTGTCGTCGTCATAGGTCTTGATATCGCCCTCGTAGGAAATCCCGTGTTCGTCCGCGGCGATTTCCAACTGATTGATTTGCGGCGTTCCTGAGCCAGCGGAAACCACCTTGCCTCCCAGATCGGCAGGCCCCATGATCCCGCTGTCCGACCGGACGATCAGGCCGGAACTCGCGTCCATGTAGGGGAACGAGAAGTTCACCCGCTTGTAGCGCTCGGCTGTTGCCGTCATCCCCCCGAGGATCAGGTCGAAAGTGCCGGTGTTCAGCGACTGGATGACCGTCGCCCAATTTGGTGTCCACCGGAGTTGCGGCTACGCCCAGGCGGCTTGCGATCTCATTGGCCACATCGATGTCGTAGCCGACAATGTTGTTGTCGTCGCGGAATTCGAAGGGACGCTATTGGGTTTCGAGCCCGAACGTGAATTCGCCGCGGCTTTTCACGTCGTCGAGTCCCTCCGACAGCGCCGGCGCCGCGGATCCGGCCAGGAACGCTCCGGCCATCAAGGCGGTCAATCCGGCGGTGCAGCCGGAAAGCCTAAGTTGCTTCAGGTTCATCTTTGAGTTCTCCTTTCGAGTCTTCAGTTTTGGATAATGGACACCCCGGGCTGCCCGGGGCGCAGGTTCGGCCCGGTCTGGCCGGTCCGTTGGCATGAATCCGCCGGCATCAAGGGTGGCGATTGCCGGAAATTGCGGAACGTTCGGCCGCTCCTCCACCGTCGTTCGGATCAGTGATGCGCCAGCCGGCTGATATCCGGCAGGGGGCGCTTCAACTCCGGGGACTCGGCAAAAAGAGCCTCAAGGGAATGCGCGAAGTCGAGAATCCAGGCGTCCCTGCGCAGCGGCCCGACCAACTGCAGGCCCATCGGGAGGCCGCCCGGTCCGCTACCGCATGGAATGACTGCGGCAGGATTCGCGAGGAGCGTCACGTCGTAGGCAATCGCCTCCCAGCGCAGGTATCCGCCCATGTCCTCGCCCTCGATTTCATGGGGATACTGTTCTGCATGCGGGAATGGCGGAACCGAGGCGGCAGGGGTGATCAGGAGGTCGTGGGCCTCGAAGAACTCCTGCGCGCCGGCGAGGATTTGCGTGCGCTGCTTCTCGGCCCAGCCGATATCCTCGATGGTCAGTTTCTCGGCGCGTTCCAACTCGTCTGCGATGGTTGGCCCGAATGCGGTCGGGTTTTCCCGGAACATCGGCTTGAAGTCGGCGACGAATCCGACCCCCCCGGAGAATGTAGAAGGCGCGGTCGGCGCCGGTCATTTCCGGCGCCCCTTCTCTGCAGGAATGGAAGATGCCGGAAAATAGGGCGAGTTTCTCGCGAAAGGCACTGCGCATGGCGCGCGATACGGGCGCGAATCCCAGATCTTCGGATACCGCCACCCGGAGGCGGGACAGGTCGACCGTGTTGGCCGGTTTCCGCAGGAGGAATTTCGGCATGCAGGAAAGCGGATCGCGGGGGTCCTGTCCCGCCATCGCCGACAGCAGCAGCTTGCAATCCGCAGCCGTCCTTCCGTCCTTCCCATGGGTCCTTCCACATCGAACGGACTGAACGCGAAAGGGCGGCGGACCTGCGCGACCGTACCGGGCGAGGGCCGGAATGCTGCGATCCCGCAGAACGAAGCAGGCGTGCGCAGGCTGCCCGCAAAATCCGATGCCAT
This sequence comes from Rhodobacterales bacterium, assembly GCA_965219495.1. Lineage (GTDB taxonomy): Bacteria > Pseudomonadota > Alphaproteobacteria > Rhodobacterales > CAZPXZ01 > CAZPXZ01. Next base: position 1,769,962 of record OZ244777.1, on the reverse strand, counting down.
GGCCAGGGGCGTCATGCCCGTGGCGAGCGCCACCGCGGTTCCGCTGGAAGAGGCGCCGGCGCTCAGACCCGGATCGAACGGATTGTTGGTGGTCCCGTAGAGCGGATTGTCGATTGTGGCGTCGAACCCGTGTTCGGGGACGTTCGTCTTGCCGACCACGATGGCTCCCGCGGTTCGCATCCGGGCTACCACGTCTTCGTCTTCGCCGGGCACAAACTCGGCAAAAAGCGGTGAGCCGTAGGTGGTTTTCAGTCCGCCCATATGGTTCAGATCCTTGACGCCAAGAGGCAGGCCGTGCAGCGCTCCCAAGAGAGATTGCCCCGCATCACCGACTGCTCAGCGGCCTTTGACTCCTCCCGCGCCTGTTCCAGGCAGGGGTTCACGATTGCGTTCAGAACAGGGTTCACCGACTCGATGCGCCGAACGCAACTGTCCAGCAGTTCGACGGGCGAAAGCCGCTTCGCCCCGATCAGCCGCCGGGCGGCAACCGCGCTCAGGTCACAGGGTTCAGGCATGGCGATGCCGTGCCCCTTCCGTCCTGACGGCATCGGCAATGCGCGTGATTCTTTTTTCCGGCTCACCATTCGAGTCCCAGTACCCGGGCCGGCGCCGCTTCCGCTCCCGGCAAGTTGAGCGGCGTCGCCGCGACCCACGCGCCTCCGGCGCCGAGCGCAGCGAGATTGGCGAGATTCTTGAGAATGGCGGCGCCGGAACGAAGGAGCAGGGCTTCCGCGCACAGGTCTCCGGCCCGCGCGCCGGCACCGGGTTGCCGCTTCCGACCCGGGTCAATTTCAAAATCGGCGCCCAGCACGGAATAGCCACGGTCCACGATCCACGCGGCGGCTTCCTCTGCGAGCCAGGGAGAGCGGCGGGTCCAGTCCGGGTCGTCGTAGGGCACCCGGTCCATGAAGCCGCTCCGCAGGATCAGAATATGGCTCGAACGTTCCCCGGGAAGGCATTCTTGCAGGTCCTCCGTGGCGATGCGGCGGCAGTCATCGACCGGCGCCAGTGCGGCAATGTCGGCAGGTCCCACCAGCGGCGCACCGTGGAACTGCTCCAGCCCGACGCCTTCCGGGTCGAGATAGCGCGGTGTGAGCACATGCGTATGGGAATGTCCGTCGAACCGCACGCCGGTTTCCTGGACCGGGTCGCCGTTTTCAAAGGACTTTGCAAGGCGGGTCGCGGCGCGTTCCCGCCAGTCTGCCCGGACCGGCAGCGAAAGGTCTGCAATTCGTGGCCTGCGCGAAGGCCACCCGCACATCATCACCGCACCGGAAGGGCCGCCATCGGCGCCGGGCAGGCGCAGCGGCAAGGCGATCAGGAATACGCGCCCTTGGTCAGTCCTCCAAAGGTTTGTCACGTGTTCAAGATGCATGAGGCCTGCACCCAGAACGATGTGATGCTCGACGAATTCCTCGTTCAGAACGGTGCGGCAATTCATTTCACGTGCGCAGAAATCCTGAGGAAAGTCGACTGCCAGCGCCTTGCATCCCCGGTCGACAACCCACTGCGAGCCGCTTTCGTCGAGCCAGGGCGAATTCTGCCAATAGGCATCCGTTGAAGTCGGAAATCGCCGGTGCAGGTTTGACCTGAGAATCAGGATGTCCCCAGCGGCCACATGCCTGCCCCGCGCCTCGAGTTCGTTGGCGCTGACAGCCCGGGAAGGGACGAGGTCGGAAACGTCGACCATCGCCGCTTCACCGCAGAGCCGGTCGAGACTGCAATTGTCCAGGCTGCGTCCTCCGTGCAGAATGTGCGAAGGGGCGTCGACATGGGTAAAACCGTGTTTCGGCCATTCGACACAGGTTTCCTCCAGGTTCCCCGGGCCGGTTCCGGCGCGCCGCGCGCCGCCCAGCCAGTTCCAGTGCTCGGCAATCGGATGGGAGATCGGAATGACCTGCATTGCTTCCAAGACTTCCTCGCGCCGGGCCGTCGGGGGTTTCGGCTGCCGGCGCCGGCGCGAATCGTATTGCAAATTCAAGAATTGTCGACAATATACAATCGTGCCCGCCATTCGCAATGCGGGCGGGAACCAACTTGGGAGTGAAATACATGACTGAGAAACAGAAATCCCTTTTGCCGGTAACCCGGCGGCGCTTGCTTGCGACGTCAGGCAAGGGCGCCTTGGCCGCCGGCACGATCCTGGCCACGCCGTGGGTCTGGCGGACGCCGGCATGGGCGGCCGGCGAAGTAAATGTCCTCGCCTTCGGCGGCTACGAGGAGCCCGGCATGCTCGAGCCTTTCGAGCAGTCCACCGGCATCAAGGTGAATTTGAAAATCCATGACGGTTCGGACGAGGAAATGGTCGCCCTGGTGCGGTCGTCGCCGGCCGGCACCTTCGATCTGATCACGCCGACCAGCGCCTATATCCCGCGGGCGGTCAAGGACGGCTTGTTGCTGGAACTCAATCCCTCGGACTATCCGCTGGACGACTACTTCGAACTCATCGCGAACTGGCCGCCCGTATGGATGGACGGCAAGCTCTACGCCATCGTGAACCGCTTTGGCTACTACGGAATTACGTATAATCACAACAAGTATTCCGAGAGCGATGTTTCCAGCTACAGCGCGTTGTGGGAAGCGGATGCAAAGGGAAGGGTGGCGCTCTTCGACTGGTTCCTTCCGAACATGGGATGCCTTTCCAAGTACAACGGAAATGCCGCGCCCTATGACCTTACGGCGGAGCAGTTCGGCAAGCTGAAGGAGACCCTCCTGGGCCTTCGCCCGCAGGTGGGCCTCGTGGGGAACACCTCGCAGGTGATCCAGGCCATGGCCGGCGGCAGTTACGATCTGGCGATTGCCGGAGAATGGGTGCAGGCCGGCATGTATGATGACGGCCTGCCGTTCAAGGCGGTGGTGCCGAAGGAGGGCGGCGTGACCTGGGATCAGGCGGTCTGCATCGCGGCCAACACCCCGCGCCCGGATGCGGCGAAAGAGTTCCTGCGTTACGTGTGCGGTCCGGAATTCCAGGCCAGGCTCGCCGTGGCCAAGACCTATTACAGCATGGTGCCGAACAAGCAGGCCGCGGAAATGCTGCCGCAGGACAAGCGTGAATTGCTCAATCTGGCGGATCTCGACAAGTTCTCGGATGTCTTCATGGCCAACCTCTCGCCCCGGAAGGATCCCGATAACCGGGCTGACTGGTTGAATGCCTGGGAAGAGTTCAAGAACGTCTAGTGACTGCCGGAACGTCGGCGAACGAAGCGGCACGGTTGACGGGGCAGGCCGGTTTCGGCCTGCCTGCCCCGAGTCACGCTTTGCGCCAGCCGATTCCATTCCGGAACCCGTTGCGCGAACTCACCGGGATGGCAAACCGAACCGGAGCGTGAAGTGGCGATCATCGATTGCGCAGCCATGATCGAACCCCACTGGAAGTGGGATTCCTTTCCGTTTGTCTCGCAGACCTACCACCAGGGCGACGAGTTCCAGGAGTTCGGGCTCAAGTGGTATGGCACCGGGTTTTCGTACATCACCTCTCCCGCCTGGCGGATCCCCGGGGCGCGCCGACTTGACGACTATCCGTTGCGGGCGTTTGTCGGGGTCGCGACGGTACTGGACTTTTCCGGCGCCCGCAGGATTTCCCGGAAGGCGGTCGAGGAGCGACTCCAAGACCGCGTGAAACGCCGAATCCTGGTTCTCAAAACCGGGCACGCCGACCGGATTTCCCGCCGGGACCCGGACTACTGGGAACGAGCGCCGCGAGTGCAGCCCGGAATTGCCGAACTGCTCAAGGCCCGCGGCGTCGTTCATCTCGCGGTCGACCTGCCTTGCGATCATATCGAGGAGGGCGAACTGGAAGACGGGCGCCATTTCAAGAATCCGAACGAGGAATTGCGGCGGCAACTACACGCGCTCGGCCTGCTGTTGACGGAAAACTGCGAGAACCTCACAGGCATTCACCAGGACGAGGTGTTTTTCGCATCCCTTCCGCTGGCATTGCCGCGCGCCACCACGGGACCGACCCGGCCGGTGGCGGCTACCTACTGGCATTCCGCGCGGCCGGTGCTCCACGATGTCTCAACTCCGCTTTTCAACCATTGGCGCTGGCGTTTCAATGTATTCGAGGGAAGAAGCTTCGAGAATGGAGACGGCTGCGAGGAACAGCATTTTGTCTTCCGGGGACACGGTTTCACCCATTGCGATGCGCCCTGCCATATGTCCCGCGATGGCCCGGGAATTCACGAATTGCCGAACCGCGGGCTCGACATGTTTGTGGGCAACGGATGCGTTGTCGACTTCTCCGACTTGAAACTGCCCCAGCCGATCACGCTCCGGTTGATGGAGCGGCGTGGCGCCCACATCCGCCGCGGCGACCTGGTGATTCTGCGTAGCGATCTCAACGGCAAACTGGGATATGAGAGCAGGGACTGGCATCTGCACGCGCCCCACCTGGAAGAAGGTGCGGCGCGGTGGCTTGCCGACCGGCGTCCCTCCGCCGTCTGCCTGGACTTTCCCCAGGACTTTGTAGCCCGGGAGATGCCCACCCGGCATGTGCGGAACGAGGAATTTGTCGCGCACCACGCCCTCTTCCGGGCGCACATCCCTTTCGTGGAAGACCTGCAGAATCTCGGCGCCATCAGCGTCGAACGACCGTTCGTGATGGCGATTCCCCTGAAGACGGTCTGTCCGGATGGCGCACCCATGCGGGTCGTGACAGTGGAATGGTAGGGCTCCGAAGCCCGTCGCGTCGCCAGCCGGTCAGGAACCTCTGGCACGGGACGGTTCTCGCGGTCCTGCTGATTGCCGGTTTCTTCGCGCTGCCGATCGGCTATACGGCGGGACTCAGCCTGACCTCGCCGGCATCCGAAGGCATCACCCTTTCCAACTACGCAATTTTCTTCTCGACCGACCGCCTCACGGATGCGCTGGGAAGGACGTTGCTGCTGTCGACCGCCGTGGTGACACTGTCGTCGGTCCTGGCCTATCCGCTAGCCTATTTTCTTGCCTTTGTCGCGGGACCGAAACAGCGGCTCTTGCTGTTGTTCGCGCTTGTCGCGCCGTTCTGGACGAGTTTTCTGATCCGAGCATTCGCGTGGCAACTGGTGCTCTCGGACGGCGGATTGATCGCCTATCTCCTGGGCAAGGCGCTGGGCTCTCCGGTTGCGCTCGGCTTCCTGTACACGATGTACGCATCGGTCTTCGGCCTGACGCTCTTCGGGGTCATGCTGACCACGCTCACGCTTTTTACCGCGATGGTCACCATCGATCCCCGGTTGCTTGAGGCGAATGCAGCACTGGGCGGATCGCACTGGAGCGGTTTCCGTGAAGTGGTCCTCCCGCTCAGCGCGCCGGGGTGGCTGATCGGGTCGCTTCTGACATTCATCGTGTGTGTCGGCGATTACGCGGTGCCGACCCTGCTCGGAGGCGGTTTCAAACCCGTGCTCGCCCAGATCATGCTTTCGACGCTGAAAGGAACCTACGATCTCGCCATGGCGGCAACCTTCGCGGTGGTGCTGGTATCGGTGATTGTCCTCGGGGCGATTCCGTTCCTGCTTCTGGTGCGGCAGGTCCGGCTGCAGGCGTAGGCGCCGCCATGAGAAAACCGGCCTGGATGACGGCGGCCCTTGGCGCGGTTTTCGCCGCCGTGATCGTGGTCGTTTATCTGCCGATTGCCGTGATGTTCCTGTTTTCGTTCAACAGCGGCCGCTATCAAGTCATGCCCTTCCGGGAACTCACGCTGCAGTGGTACCAGCGCCTCCTCTTGGACACGCAGTACATTTCGGGGCTGGCGAACAGTCTGTTGATCGCATCCGCCGTGAGCCTGACGGCGACCGCCATCGCTTTCGCCTGCGCGTATTCGCTGGTCAACGCGCGCTTCCCGGGCAAGACCGCGGTGACATTGTTCGTTCTGGCGCCGCTGGCGGTGCCGCTGGTGCTGATCGGAATTAGCCTGAGGCTGTATTTTGTTTTGCTTGGACTGGAGCCATCCCTCGCGCTGGTCTTCATCGGGCAGACGTTGTTCGTGCTTCCGCTGGCGGTGCTCAACCTGCGAAACCGCATTGCGCAGATTCCCCGAAGCTACGAAGAAGCCGCCTGGGCGCTTGGAGCGTCAAGGCTTCGCGCGATTCTTGAGATAGTCGTTCCTTCCTGCCGTTTCGCGATTGTCGCCACACTCATTATCACCTTCACCTTCGCATTCGATGAATTCGTCATCGCGTACTTCCTGACCAACTTCGAAATCACGCTGCCGATCAAGATCTGGACTACGCTGGTCACCGGCTTCGATCCCACGATCAACGCGGTGGGCGTGTGCGTCTTCGTGTTTTCCATGGGCATGGGCGTTGCCGCGCAGTTCCTGTTCCTTCGGCGGGAAGCCCAGTGAATCTGCGCCGATCGCCGACCTTGGACCTGGCCGCCGCAATCGAAGTCGCGCGGCAATCCGGCCAATCCATGTATTCGCTCAGCACGCCGACATTCTTCGACCGTTCCGACGCCATACGGCCGTTGTCTGGCGCAACCTTCTTGCCCCCGGCCATGGGTGCGGCGGAACTTCGCGAATGGACTCGCAGCGTATTCCTGGACCGCTGGGACCTGCCGGAGCACGATGTGCTGATTACCGTCGGTGCGAAGTCCGCCATTCTCTCGGCGCTGCGCGCAGCCTGTTCCGCCGGGGATCGAATTCTCATATTCGCGCCTTATTGGCCTTCTTACGCGGCTGTCGCCCGGCTCCTCTTCATGGAGCCGGTTGTTTTCGAGAGTCGCGCGGAAGACAATTTTGCCGTCGACCACGCGGCCCTTTCGGAGACCCTGAAGAGGACCAGGGCCAAGGCAATCATATTCAGCAATCCGAACAATCCGGTGGGCCGGATTCATCCCGGGGGGGAAATTCAGGCGATTGCCGATATCGCCCGCGAATTCGAATCGCTGTTGCTGATCGACGAAAGCTTTTCCGGCATTGTGTTCGAGCCCGACAAATGGCGGCAAAGCACTTGCAGCACCTACGAGCGGCTGGTTGTGGTGAACTCCTTCTCCAAGAACTACCACCTTCAAGGCCTGCGGGTCGGGATGTGCGCCGCGCATGCGGACTTGCTTGGTGAAATCGTGTCCGCCCATCAGGCGGCGATCAGCGCGGCGCCAAGTCTTTCCCAGGAAGCCGTGCTGGCAATGCTGAGATCGAACCACAACCCGCCCGGCTACGAAGAAGGACGGGCGCTGGCGATGGAGTTCGTTCGCGAGCGCGAATGGCCGTGCCATCCGTCGGAAGGCACCTTTTACATGTTTCCCAGGCTGGCGGATGTTGACAGGTTTGAAGCGGAAGGCCGGGCGTCCAGCGTGCTCTTGCTGCGCGGCGGCATATTCGGTGCTGCTTACGACAACCACATCCGGCTTTGCTTCGGAAAACCGGCTGCGGAATTGCGGCAGATTTTCGGACTCTTGAACAGCGGCAATCACCAGCGCTGAAACCGGGCATGATCGAGGGCTTTCCAATCTGGTCGCCAAATACGGGCCAGGTGTTCGACCGCTGGGTGCCGACGCCGGAATCGGAGGTGGAAAGTTCGGTTGAAGCCGCGCATCGCAATCTGCATGCGCTCGCGGACGTGGCAACGCGGCGCCAGCTGCTCCAGCAGTGCAGTCGGGAGATCGAGATCCGGGGTCCGGAACTTGTTTCACTTGCGGTTGCCGAGGTCGGCAAGAAACGGAAGGAAGCAGAGGACGAAGTCGAGTACGCGGTCTCTTTCCTGCGGGAATCGGAATCTGCGATTGACGAACTGGAAGCAGAGCGGCGTCCAGGCGTCGGGCGCTCCATCGTGGAAGTTCCCTACGGGCCGGCGCTACTCATTGCGCCCTTCAACGATCCCCTCGCAGGCCTGACGCGCAAGATCGGCCCGGCCATCGCGGCCGGCGCCACGGTGCTCGTGAAACCGTCGCGTCTTGGCATGCTTTGCGCCCGCTTGCTCCGCGAGGCATTCGAGAACGCGGGGGCCGGCGACTACGTCCGCTTTGTCGCGCCCGAAGGCAACGAAACGGTTCGCCGGCTGGTGACGGACCTTCGCGTGGGTGCGGTCAGCTTTACGGGGTCCACGCGAGTGGGTCACGAATTGGCGGTTCTGGCGGCGAAGGAAGGTAAGAAGGCGATCCTGGAACTCGGCGGCAACTGCCCCTTTGTGGTGTGCGAGGACGCCGATCTCGAACTTGCGCTCGAAGACCTTCTGGTCCGCAAACTGAAGTTCGCGGGACAGGCTTGTTCGTCGGTCAACCGGGTTCTGGTTGCCGCTCCGCGATTCGCGGAGTTCCGGGACCGGCTGGTGGAACGCGCGGCGCGCGCGCGGCTCGGACGTTCGGACTGGCCAAAGACCGATCTCGGCCCCGTGCGCACGCGGGGGGCTGCGGAGGCATTGTGCAGGCTGGTCAAGCGTGCGCAGGAGTCCGGGGAGAAGCTGCTCACGGAACGACCCGTTCCCCCGGCGAGCGCCCAGCCGTTTCTCTTTCCTTTCAGCATTCTGGAAGGCGGCGAGCGGGGCGTGTTTGACCGTGAAGAGAGTTTTGGCCCTGCGCTGTCGCTTCGCCCGTTTGATTCCCTGGACGGATTGATGGACGAGCTGGCGGGAGAGCGCCATTCGCTGGCGGCGTATTTCTATACGGAGAAAGCGTCTTCGCTTACCGGGCGCCTGCGCCGGCTGCGCTTTGGCAGCATCGGTGTGAACGCGACCGGAATACAGGGTGGGGACGTGCCGACCGGCGGCTTTTGGCAAGCCGGGATCGGACGCGAGGGCGGCATCTGGGGAGTGCGTGAGTACCTCGCCACGATCAATTTCCGGGTGCAGCCGGATCGGGAGAAATCGGAGGAATGATGAAAGAAATTGTTATCGATCCGAATGCCCCGGCCTCCACGTCGCCGGTTTCGCAGGCGACGAAAGGTGGCGGGCTCGTATTCGTGGGTGGGCAAATGCCCCGGGACACGGAAAGCGGGGAGATCGTGGCCGGCCACCTTGCGCAAGCGCGGCTCTCGCTCCGGCACGGCCTCAGCATCCTCGAAGCGGGCGGGTCGGCGCCGGAAAATGTGTTGCTGGCGATCGTCTATGTGACGGACTTGTCGGCAAAGGATGCCGTCAATCGGGCGTTCGAAGAAGCGTTTGGCGACAATCCCCCGGCGCGCAACCTGGTCGCCGTAAAAGAAATCGGGGAGGACGCGGTTGTGGAAATCGGACTGATCGCCCTTGCTTGAGCGGCGTTCAACTGTCACCGCTTTGCTCCGGGGTGAAGGAAGAAATGGCCAATTCCAGGTTTTCGAGGATATGGTCCCTTGTGACCTTTTTCGCCCCGGGGATGTCGCGGTTTTCGAGCAGGCTGGTGATCTCCTCGTGGTAGTCGAGGGAACGGCGAGAGGGAAAGCCCCCATGCAGCAACCTGTATCGCACGGGCAACGAAATCTCGTTTACGTAGAACAGGACCTGGGAAATCGGCTTGTTTCCCGTAAAGTCGATTACGCACTGGTGGAAGCGGCTGTTTTCCAGGAAGTATTCGTCCATGTCCTCCTGCTTGTAATACGATTCCATTACCTTCAGCCGGCCGCGGAGCGTTTCGCAGAGCGGCGTCAGATCCCGTCCTTCCAGAGCCGCCACCACCATTTCTTCCAGTGCGGCGCGAAGTTCATAGAGATTGCGAATGTCGGCGGCGGAATAGTCTCGGACTCGAAATCCCCGGCGAGGCTGCGTTTCGACCAGTCCGCTTTGCAGGAGCATGCGCAGGCTCTCCCGGACCGGCCCCCGGCTCGATCCGTAATCCGCCTCGATTTCCATTTCCCGCAAGGCTTGGCCCGGCTTGAGCTCGCCAATAATGATACGCCATCTCAACTTGCTCAAAATGAAGTAGGAAATGGTCTGCGGGAGTTTTTCGTCTTCGTCATACATGATCGGGGTCCGGGTCGGGCTGCTGCCATGCGCCACCTGACGCAGCATATTGCGCGGTCACGACGGTAGGCAAGGATCATGCAGGCGAAAGACGTCGAGCTTCGGTCGGTCTCCAAGCGGTTCGGTGCAGTCGTGGCCATCCGACCGTTGGACCTTCGCGTAGAATCCGGAGAGTTCCTCACCTTGCTGGGCCCATCCGGTTGCGGCAAGACAACACTCCTGCGCCTGATCGCAGGTCTCGAAGCCGTAACGGGCGGTTCCGTGCATGTCGGCGGCGTGGACGTCACGGAGTCGCCTCCGCACCGGCGCGACACCAGTATCATGTTTCAGGATTACGCGCTGTTTCCCCACAAGACGCTGCTTGAGAATGTTGCGTACGGGTTGAAAATGCGGAAGGCAGGAAAATCTCACCGCGAAACTGGCGCCCGCGAATGGCTGGCGCGCATGGGACTCGCGGAACTGGAAGGGCGCTTTCCTCATCAACTCTCCGGTGGCCAGCGCCAGCGCGTGGCGCTGGCGAGGTCTCTGATTATCAGTCCGGGGGTGCTATTGTTGGACGAACCCCTTGGAGCGCTTGATGCGAACCTGCGAAAGCAACTCCAAAAGGAACTTAGGCGCCTGCACAAGGAAGTGGGTTTGACGTTCATCTATGTAACGCACGACCAGGAAGAGGCGATTACAATGAGTGATCGGATCGCCGTAATGAACAAGGGTTCCATCGAGCAACTGGGAACGCCCCAGTCCATCTACGATGATCCCGATACCGAGTTCGTCGCTCGCTTCATCGGTCATTGCAACATCGTCTCCGCAAACGTGCTTCAAATCTCGGAGGGGATCACTCTATGCGAGGCTGGCGCGCTCGGCCAGCTAAATTTTTCCTCCACTCCCCAAATGCGGAAGGGTCAGCGCGTAATGCTTGCACTACGCCCCGAGGCGATCGACTTGTCGCGCCATGGCGGCGCGGAGGCCGGCAACCGCGCCGAATTGCGCGCCGTCGAGGTCCATTTTACGGGTTCGGCCTATGCGTTGAGTCTGGAAGCGGCGGACGGCCGTCATCTCGAAATGGAGTTGAGCCGCAAGGAGGCGGCCGGCAGGTTGCCCGCTCCGGGCGACACCATTACCGTGCAATGGGCGAACGACGCGTTGAAGCCACTGCGGTCGGGGCCCGGTTAGACAAGCGCATGCTTTCGGGCAAGGATGTGCTCGCCCTTACCCGCGAGCGGGAAAGTTCCGCCGCGAACACCTTTCGCATTTCCCGTTCGCCTCCGGTTTTCACGTCAGGCGAGGGGGCTTGGCTCGTTTCGGAGACTGGGGAGAAATACCTGGATCTCGTTTGCGGATCGGCCACGAGCAACCTCGGTCATGGCCATCCCGCGCACCGCGACGCCATTGAACGGGTGCTTGCCACAGGGATCATTCATACTGGCACACGCCTTCCATCTCCGTTCCGGGCGGAACTCTACCAAGAATTGGCTTCAATTCTTCCCGAGCGCCTCTCCTGCATTCAGCTTGCGAATTCAGGTGCGGAGGCCGTGGAGGCAGCCATCAAGGCGGCGCAGTTCACAACGGGTCGAAAGCGGATCATCGCGTTTGAAGGGGGCTATCATGGACGGACTCTGGGCGCCCTTTCGGTCACGCATGGCGATCGGATTCGTTCACCTTTCTCTACCCTCGATCACGTTGTCACATTTGCTCCGTATCCGGAGGAGAGAAGGTCGGCCAGCGCCAATTCGGACGACGGGTCCAGCCTGGAGAAACTGGAATCCAGTTTTTCGAGATTGAGCAGGAAAGGCGACCCGCCGGCTGCCGTGATTGTAGAACCTGTTCAGGGTGTTGGCGGCGTTATGACTCTGGACAGCGAATTCCTGACCGGCTTGGGAGCTCTCTGTCGTGATCGCGGCGTGCTGTTCATCGTGGACGAAATCTGGTCCGGTTTTGGAAGATGCGGCCGCTGGTTCTCGTTCCAGGATGCAAAAATCGAACCCGATCTCGTGGTGATGGGAAAGGGGCTCTCCGGGGGCCTGCCGCTTTCCGCCGTGGCCGGCTCCCCGGAAATCCTGAAGGCCTGGCCGCCCGGCATGCACACCAGCACATTTCAGGGCAACCCGCTGTCTTGCGCCATGGCCGTTGCGACCATCAGGACCATACGCGACGAGAAGCTACTGGAGCGGGTCGCACGCATCATCGCCCCCATGTTCCGGAAACGTCTGCGTTCCTTGCCGGGATGCGTCGGCGTTTCGGACGTTCGTATTGTGGGGGCGCAAGCCGCGGTCGAACTTGCCGACAGTCGGGATCGGCCGGACAGCAACCGGGTCAGGGAATTGCAGCTTGCATGCCTGGGAGAACGCATGCTCGTCTATGCAGGCGGGCGTCACGGCAATTGCCTGATGCTGGCGCCGCCTCTGATTATTTCGCACGCCGATCTGGAGGCGGGGCTGGACCGGATCGTCGAACTCATCCGACGTGACAGCCGCTTGCAGGAAACCGTTTCAATCCGGAATCCATCCGGGCAATCCCGGCTGTAACCATTCCACGGCAACGGACACCCACCGTCGAGCATGTCGACAGGCTCGCCGTCCCTGCATAGTTTTGGGAGTTTCTCACTGTCAATCCATCCGAGCCGAACCATGCAAGACGAGCGAATTCTGATCATTGATTTCGGCTCACAGGTAACGCAATTGATCGCGCGGCGCCTTCGGGAAATCGGGGTGTACAGCGAAATCCTTCCACCCGCCCGTGTCGACGGCGGCATTCTGTCCAGCGGGTCCCTCAAGGGCGTAATTCTTTCGGGCGGTCCGTGCTCCGTAACGGAACCCGACGCGCCCGCGTTGCCTGTCGGCCTCCTGGAAGCCGGCCTTCCCGTGCTCGGAATCTGTTATGGGCAGCAGTTGTTGGTGCAAACACTGGGCGGACGGGTCGCATCCGGTGGAAGCCGAGAGTTTGGGCCCGCCGTCATGATTGCCGGTAGTCCGTCGCCCCTGTTCGAGGGCTTTGCCGAACCCGGCGCCCGGCAACCCGTCTGGATGTCCCATGGAGACGAGGTCCGGTCCTTGCCGAAAGGATTCGACGTCATCGGATCCTCCGAAGGCGCTCCCTTTGCGGCGATATCTGATGAAGCGCGCAAACTCTACGGCCTGCAGTTTCATCCCGAAGTGGCGCACACACCGGACGGCGCCCGGCTTCTGCGGAACTTCGCCATTTCCATCGCAGGTTGCCGCGGGGACTGGTCCATGTCCGAGTACCGGCAGGTCGCGGTTCGAAGGATTCGGGAAACCGTAGGCGGGCAATCCGTAATCTGCGGCCTTTCGGGGGGAGTCGACAGCGCCGTGGCCGCAGCGCTGATCCACGAAGCCGTGGGCGATCAACTCACTTGCGTGTTCGTGGATACCGGGCTGCTGCGCAAGGACGAAGCGCGGGAAGTGATCCGGGCGTTTCGAGATTCATTTCACCTGCCGCTCGTGCATCATGATGCGTCGGAGGCGTTTCTTGCCGGACTTGCCGGTGTCATTGATCCGGAAGAAAAGCGGAAGACGATCGGAAGGATGTTTGTCGAAGCATTCCAGGCTGCGATGCATGAAGCGGGGCCGGCTGATTTTCTTGCGCAGGGCACCCTGTATCCGGACGCAATCGAAAGCGCCACGGTTCACGGCGGGCCCTCGGCGACCATCAAGTCGCATCACAATGTCGGCGGACTTCCCGGACTGTTGCCGTTTCGGCTGCTGGAACCGCTCCGGGAATTGTTCAAGGACGAAGTCCGTGCGTTGGGCGCGGAACTGGACCTGCCCGAAGCGTTTGTTGGACGGCATCCGTTTCCCGGCCCGGGGCTGGCCGTTCGTATTCCGGGAGAAGTCACCGAGGAAGCCCTCGGTACGCTTCGTGCAGCGGACGCAATCTTTCTCGATGAAATCCGTGGGGCGGGTCTCTACGACGAAATTTGGCAGGCGTTCGCCGTCCTGCTCCCAGTGCGAAGCGTTGGGGTGATGGGAGACTCACGCACCTACGAGCGTGTTTGCGCGCTCCGGGCGGTTCGGGCAACGGATGGAATGACCGCGGAGTGTTTTCCATTCGAACCGGGTTTCTTGTCTCGCGTCGCCACGCGCATTGTCAATGAAGTTCCAGGTATCAATCGGGTTGTTTATGACGTCAGTTCAAAACCGCCGGCGACGATCGAATGGGAATAGATGACTACTCGTTTTTCCGTATGCGCATGCTGCTGGCGGCGGCATCGCACTGTAGAGCCGGTCCGTGAGATATTGACGCGGCAGTAGGCGAGAGAGTAGATGAGGATGGCTGCGGAACTCCGTCGGAACCATTGGCGCCTGCTAGTTGAATAGTAATCGCTTCTCTCCCTACGAATTGGCCGGAGATGCTTTGATGAAAGCGACGCTTGGTCGGATGGACTTGATTTATGAGGCAAACTTTTCCGCGCCTGCCTTTGATCTGCCCTTGCGTGGACCGGCGATACTGAAATCAATTCACGAGAGCATCGGTCCGCGGTTTGTGATTGCTTCGAATGAAATGCATGTGTTTGGTGGCAATTCACTGTCGGAAGTTCGAGTGAGAGTTGCTCTGTTTGGCAGGAACGCTCAGATTGATGTTACGGCCGACAAATGGTCGATAACTTTCAACAATTTGCGAAGCGAAGAGGATTCTAGTGTATGCAGAGATTGCATTTCTCTTGGCGGAAAGGGGGTCGCTACAGCTCTGCCAGAGACGCAGTTGCGTACTGTGGCGATCAGTCCCACGCTATTCCGTGGGATTTGCGGTGAAGTCGATAACGCGAGCAAACATTTGGCAAGGGTTGCGGGCGCGAATTCTGAACTTGACCTGGGGGAGTTTGAAGGTGCCGTTCAATACTCCGGTTTGAATGTCGAAATAGAGAACGAGACAGAAGACTGGAATGCGATCTTCAATGCGTTTCGAGTTCATGGAGACGTGTCTTCCCTAATTGTTTCATGTCATGCGGTCCATGGTGAAAGGGGGGGCGATTCGCGGACTCGAAGACCGGGGCAACCACCTGGAACGCTTGACGCGAGTGTTTCTTGGGAAGACTGGACTGGAGGTTTCGTTTCTTGGTCGAAGCGGAAGCTAGCGATCGATGAGAACACTTGGAAGCCTGGAAGGCCGGTACAATGGGGACGGACTTCCGCACCCGCTCAACCATTTCGCGATCTTGGCCCGCGCGCAAACGATTGGCGCCCAGTTTTCGCCTTCGGCGCAGTGTCTCTTGGGTTCGAAGACGGGGTATGATGCCGGTCGAAAGGACGATTTAGAGACGATTCAATGGTATTCGCAACAAGTCGCCGTCCATCGGGAGGGGTCATGGGCTAGGTCCACAATGGCTGCCCGATCATCCAGTTACCAAGGTCGAGTGGCCGACCTGATTCGTTTCTTGAAAATACTAATGGGAGTTTGGAAACTCGAACCGACTGATGTCGTTTCCCTGCTCGGGTTCGAGCGCTCGGATCAGTCCCATGTTGAAGCACTATTGGAAGGACTCACCACGCTCAGGGGCCGTGACGCAAAGGATCGTATCGCCTATCTATTCGAGATCCGAAAGACGCTGTCCGATTTGTTCCGAAGCGAGGATGTCGAGAACGAATGGCTCAGAGAACCGCACTCGTTGCTGGATAACCGAACGCCCTTGGACTTGCTGCTGGACGGAGGCATGGAGAACATGTTGCTTGTCAAGGAATACGTTGTTTTTGCTGCGGGTAGGTGAACGTGCTCGGTTCGATTCCCACGGTGAACATTACGAAAAGAGCGTTTCGACTGGCCAATCAGACTTCAGTTTCTAGCTTTATTCAAGAACCAGGACTCGACAGGGAAAGCGCCAAAGAGATGAGAGACTTGCTGCCGTCATACCCTCTTTCCGATTCGCTAGAAGAACTCTGTGACGCGCCGTTCCGGCCCAAGCCGGGCTTGCGAAAAAAAGGTCTTGCGACTCGTTTTCCGAATGGTTCTTTTCCCGTTTTCTATAGTTCGCTGGAAGCAGAAACAGCCAAATCCGAAGTTTAGCACTGGTTTCCGAAGCTTGTTGGCAAACCGGTCAAGCCAAGAACCGCCTACTACCTGTGTTTTGCCTGCAAATTCGAAGGATCAACGAAGGATCTACGGCCGAGGCAGGTTGATTGGCCCGATCTGACAGACAAGAGAGATTACAAGTTTTGCGACTCATTGGGAGGGGAGGCGGTCAGAATCCGTCTGGACGCTTTACTCGCTCCCTCGGCAAGGAGAATTGGCGGGACAAATCTTCCGGTTTTTGCGCGGAAATCAATCTGCGATCCCCAAGTGCTTGTACACTTGGCTGTAACCTTCGATCCGTCAACCGGATATGTTTCAATGAGCAGTAGTCAAGAATCAAGTGGCTAAGAATCGCTTCCAACGCTTGCATTCATTGACGAGCATCCGGAGCCTCCCCTCTGCGCCTTGTCGGACGCAATCGAACGGTTGGAAATGCAGCAAGCGGAGATACCTTTGATTGTCTTGGCGCATTCCCGGTTGGAAAGCGGCGTCGGTCAATGTGCGGACGAAGAAGATGGGCGCTATCTGGATCGACTTCAGGTGGCGCTCAACCGTCGGTTGAGTAAGGATAAGGCTCCGGTCCGTCCAACCGAAAGACCGTCGCAATGGGATTGACCGGCAATTCCGGCAATGCAGGATTGCGAGTTTGCGGTTTTCAAGGAGGAATTGAATGGATATCAGCAGGATCCCGCCCGGAGAGAATCCACCCTTCGACATCAACGTGGTGATCGAAATACCCGGGGGCGCCGGGGGTGGATCTCCGGTCAAGTACGAGATTGACAAGGACTCGGGGGCAGTGAAGGTCGATCGGATCGTCAACACGTCGATGTTCTATCCTTGCAACTACGGGTTCGTACCCAACACGCTCCACGATGACGGAGATCCGACGGATGTCCTGGTTCGCACGGATGTGACGCTACTGCCGGGCGCAGTCATAGCCTGCCGGCCGATCGGCGTCCTCAACATGGAGGACGAGTCGGGAATTGATGACAAGATCGTTGCCGTTCCCGTAGCCAAAGTAGACCCATTCCAGTCAAACATCGTTGAGATTGGAGATTTGCCGGAAATTGAACGGGATCGCATCCGGCATTTCTTCGAACGGTACAAGGATCTCGAAGAAGGAAAATGGGTGAAAGTCACAGGATGGGGAGACCGCAAGGAAGCCGAGGCCATCCTGGTCCGCTCCTTAGAAGCGGCATCCGGATAGCGGCATCGGCCGGGGTGCTCGGGACAGGCAAATGTCGGAGTTTGCGCCCGGAGGGATAGAGCGCTTGCTGGAGGTCATGCGGCAGCTCCGCGATCCCGATTCCGGTTGCCCGTGGGATATCCGGCAGGATTTCGCCTCCATCGCTCCCTACACCATTGAGGAAGCTTACGAAGTCGCGGATGCGATTCACCGCGAAGACTTCGAAGCGCTTCGATGCGAATTGGGTGACCTGCTGTTGCAGGTCGCCTACCACGCTCGAATGGCGGAGGAAGCGGGCAAATTCACCTTCGAGGATGTGGTTGACTCGATCACTTCCAAGATGATCCGCCGGCATCCGCATGTTTTTGCGGGCGAGGAAAACGATGGAAGTTTCGATGTTGTGGACTGGGAACGTCAGAAAGATCGGGAAACGGAAGGAGTTTCCCGCAGTGCGCTCGACGGCGCCGCCGGTAAGAGCGCCCCGCTCGCGCGCGCCGTCACTTTGGGGCATCGCGCCGCGAGAGTTGGCTTCGATTGGTCTGACCGCGACGGCGTAATCCAAAAGATCAAGGAAGAGTTGGAAGAGTTGCGGCAGACAGGAGACAGGAACCGGCAGTTCGAGGAATTTGGCGACTTGATGTTTGCTTTGGTCAACCTGGCCCGGCACCTGCGACTGGACCCCGATTCCGCGCTTCGAAGGGCCAATGAAAAATTTGAGCGGCGATTCCGTGAAGTAGAGCGCCGGCTTGGCACCCAAGGCCGGTCTCCAGCTGAGGCAAGCCTTCGGGAGATGGAACAGTTCTGGAGCGATGCAAAGACTGCGCTTGAATGAGACGAGCGAGGGTTTCTCAATCCTTCCACTTGATTGAGCAGCCCATGGAAGGGGTCTGTTCGCTGGGCCCGTCGCCGGTTTTCGCGACCCGGAGCATGGCATCGACCAACTCGCGCCGCATGCCCGGCGGCCGCGGGTCGCGCCCCGCGGCGTCAAGTCTGCCACGGAACTGAAGGCCAAGATCCGAATCGAAACCGAAGAAGTCCGGCGTGCAGACGGCGCCATACGCCTTGGCTACCTCCTGGCTTGCGTCATGCAGGTAGGGAAAGGAAAAATCGTGCCGGTCGGAAAAAGCGCGCATGTTCTCGAAAGAATCCTCGGGATAGTTTTCCGCGTCGTTTGAGCAAATCGCCGCAACGCCAATGCGGGCATCCATGAGTTCTTCCACGTCTGAAACCATGCGCTCGACCGCCCCGATCACATAGGGGCAGTGGTTGCAGATAAACACGACCAGCGTTCCGCTCTGCCCCGCAATTCCCTCAAGCGCGTAGGTCCTGCCATCCACGCCCGGAAGTTCAAACTGAGGCGCCTTCCATCCGAAATCACAAATGGTTGTCGAAGTGAGTGCCATGGTCTATTCCTCCGAATAGTGCGGTTGCGATTCGCGCTCGGCCACTGCTTCCTCGGTGGTTCACGGGTCGGAACGCGCGGAAAACAGAATATACCCGAATTCGGAAGTCCGCGATCCGTCAGGATCGCCAATTCTCGCAATTAGTGCACTGCAAACCTGAGGATCGTCTTCAGTTTTGCGGGCGCGACCCGGTTCGGATCGTTGAGGTAGATTTCGTGGTGCCTGCCGCAGATGCGAAGTTCGCTGTCGTCGATGAAGTCCTTCAATCGTTGAACGCTCGGGCCTTGATCGGAATACGGTCCGACATGCAGCAGTTGGGCGGCGCGGCATCCCCGGCGAGTCTCAAGACGCAATTCTGCGAGGAAGGGGTTTTGCGGCGTCTTTTTCTTTTCCCGCTTCTCGGTCGATACCGCGGCTGCGGAGGCGATGTCGTCCCGGGTCACGCAATCCGGCTGCAAGATCATCACCGTCCAGCGAACGGCATCCGGCCTCGATTCCATGCAGATCTCCAGGGAATCGCTGCTCCACCAAAGCGACTCAAGCGGGGTCACGCCGTAGTCCGGTCCTTGCCCGGCCCGTTTCCGGGCAAATTTTATCGTGTACGCAACAGAATAGAGCGCTTGGATCGCTTGGTGAAAGGCTGCATTGGCGGGTACGCCGCAGCCGTCGACCATCAGGTAGGGGAGCGAAGGCACGTCGACCAGCGCGGGTTCGGGTCCGGCGCTGAACAGTGGCTTGTAGGTTTTCTTGAGATCAACTTTGGCGGTCATGGAGGTTGCGCGTTGTTCCAAGCGATGTACGGTTGCTTCGGTGAATCATAGGCAGGGCGCACAAGGAATCCAGCACGGTTTCGGAACGGCGGCCGGGTGCGCCGCGTTTCGGTGAACCTGTCGCTGGCCGGCGCGATTGTTGACCGTTTTCCCCATGGCATGGTAGCGTTTTTGCGTTCCGTCCACTGGCGTGGGAGAATTTTCGATGAATTCCGGTGCGCCCAAAGATCTTGGCCAAAGTGAATTGTCCGGATCCGAACCCGAGGAAGAGAAAAGCCGGGCAGGACTGTACGGTCTCCTCTCGGTGCTTCTGGCGCGGCCTCCGGCGCCCGAAACAATGCGCCTCGTCGCGGAGATCAAGGGCAGCGAGACGGAAATGGGGCGTGCCGTGAACGGGCTGGCCTTGCGTGCGGCGAACGCCGACGCGGCTGCAGTGAAGCGGGAGTTTCATGAGTTGTTCGTGGGGCTTGGCCGCGGGGAACTCCTTCCGTATGGGAGCTACTATCTGACGGGGTTCCTGCACGAGAAGCCGCTCGCCAAGCTTCGGAACGAGCTCAGCAGCCTGGGCATCACCCGGGCCGAATCGGTCCGGGAGCCCGAAGACCATATTTCGTCGCTCTGCGAGGCCATGCAGGGACTGATTCTGGGATCCTTCGGTTCGCCGCTCGGGATCGAGCACCAGAAAGCATTTTTCGAGACCCACATATCCCCTTGGGCAGGGCACTTTTTTTCGGATCTGGAGACGGCGCACAATGCGGACTTCTATGCGCCGGTCGGAGCCGTCGGCCGGACCTTCGTGGAGATTGAATCGGAAGCCTTCCGGATGGTTGCGTGACGCTGCTGTACATGATAAATAGTGTAGATTCGGGCTAGGTCTATCTAGCGCTTAAGGGTATTCGTAGAAAAGGAGGGAGAAATTGAAAGTCAAGAAACAGCCGAAGGCAGTGCGCAAGGACCGGCGTGACTTCTTGAAGGTCGCGGCGGCCGGAACCGCGACTGCAGTGGCAGCCGGGTCCGTGGCCGCGCCCACACAGGCGGCCATCCCGGTGGCAGGGACGGGATACGTCGAGACGGATCACGTCCGGACCTATTACGAGACTTGCCGATTCTGATCCCCGAGGGGAACGGAACGGAAGTAGTAGTTTAGAAAGGGATTTATGATGCTGAGGAAAACCCGCAACGGGGCGGCGAGCCGCCCCCGGTTGCAACCGGCTTTCCAGGGTGTCGCGGAACAAGCCGTCGACCGGCGCACGTTCCTTGCTCGTTCGGGTCTCGCCGCAGGCGGA
Organism: Rhodobacterales bacterium; assembly: GCA_965219495.1. Taxonomy (GTDB): domain Bacteria; phylum Pseudomonadota; class Alphaproteobacteria; order Rhodobacterales; family CAZPXZ01; genus CAZPXZ01. Next base: position 1,749,442 of record OZ244777.1, on the reverse strand, counting down.
CTTGCAGCGGTTGGCGCTCTATCTGCCGGGACCATCACGCGGGCCGAAGCCGCAACCATGGGAGGGACGGATACGATCAAGTCTGTCTGCACCCATTGTTCGGTCGGATGTTCGGTGATCGCAGAGGTCGAACAGGGCGTGTGGGTCGGGCAGGAACCTGGCTGGGACGGCCCGTTCAATCTGGGAGCGCACTGCGCCAAAGGCGCCTCGGTGCGCGAACATGCGCATGGGGAACGACGCCTTAAGTACCCGATGAAGCAGGTTGGCGGTAACTGGGTCCGAATGTCTTGGGCACAGGCCATCGACGAAATCGGGGACAAGATGATGGAAATTCGCGGCCAGTCCGGCCCGGACTCCGTCTACTGGCTCGGTTCCGCGAAGCATTCCAACGAGCAGGCATACCTGTTCAGGAAGTTCGCCGCCTACTGGGGCTCCAACAACGTTGATCACCAGGCGCGCATCTGCCATTCGACCACGGTCGCGGGCGTTGCCAACACCTGGGGCTACGGCGCAATGACCAACTCCTACAACGACATCCATAACTCGAAGGCGATCTTCCTCATTGGCGGAAATCCGGCGGAGGCGCATCCCGTGTCGCTGCTGCATCTGCTGAAGGCGAAGGAACAGAACAATGCTCCGCTGATCGTTTGCGATCCCCGCTTCACGCGGACCGCGGCGCATGCCGACGAATATGTCCGGCTGCGTCCGGGCTCCGACGTCGGGCTGATCTGGGGCTTGCTCTGGCACATCTTCGAAAATGGTTGGGAAGACAAGGAGTTCATTCGCCAGCGCGTTTGGGGCATGGACCGGATCCGGACGGAGGTCGCCAATTGGACCCCCGAGGAAACGGAACGTGTAACCGGCGTGCCGGGGTCACAGCTTCGCCGTGTTGCGCGAACCCTCGCGAACAATCGTCCAGGCACCGTGATCTGGTGCATGGGCGGTACCCAGCACACCACCGGCAACAACAACACGCGGGCATACTGCGTGCTGCAGTTGGCCCTTGGCAACATGGGACGTCAAGGAGGTGGAACCAACATCTTCCGCGGACACGACAATGTGCAGGGCGCGACGGATCTTGGCGTGCTTTCCCACACTCTCCCGGGTTACTACGGGACGTCAACCGGTGCCTGGAAGCACTGGTCGCGGGTCTGGGAAGAGGACTATGACTGGCTCCTCGACCAATTCGGCTCCCAGGAGCTGATGGAGACCCGGGGCATCCCGGTCAGCCGGTGGATCGATGGGGTTCTTGAAGACAAGGCCAACATTGATCAGCCGGAAAATGTCCGGGCCATGGTATTCTGGGGTCATGCGCCGAACTCGCAGACGCGCGGACCCGAGATGAAGAAGGCCATGGAGATGCTGGATCTCCTGGTGGTGATTGATCCGTATCCGACGGCGACTGCAGTCATGCATGATCGCACCGACGGAACCTATCTCTTGCCGGCCGCCACGCAGTTCGAGACCTATGGATCGGTAACGGCGTCCAACCGTTCGATCCAGTGGCGCGAGAAAATCGTGGACCCGGTGTTCGAGAGTTTGCCGGACCAGACCATCATCGGGCTTTTCGCCAACAAGTTCGGTTTTGCCGACCGTCTGTTTCGCAACATTGCCGTGAATGGCGACGAACCGCTGGTCGAGGACATTACCCGCGAGATCAATCGCGGCATGTGGACCATCGGCTACACGGGGCAGTCTCCGGAGCGGTTGCGGAAGCACATGGAGAACCAGCACACGTTCGATCGGACGACCCTCCTGGCATTGGGCGGGCCGTGCGACGGCGAGTACTACGGCATGCCGTGGCCGAGTTGGGGACCGCCGGAAATGGGGCATCCGGGTACGCCCGTGCTCTACGATCCGTCGAAGCCCGTTGCGGAAGGCGGCCTTACGTTCCGCGCCCGGTTCGGGGTGGAGCGCGAAGGCGAGAATCTGCTCGCCGAGGGCTCGTTCTCCGCTGGCTCCGAGCTCCAGGACGGGTATCCCGAGTTCACCATGAAAATGCTCAAGGAACTCGGCTGGGATTCCGACCTGACCGCGGACGAACTGGCAACCATCGAAGGCATTGCCGGCGACAAGACCAACTGGAAGACCGACCTTTCGGGCGGCATCCAGCGGGTTGCGATCGCGCATGGTTGTGCTCCGTTCGGCAACGCGAAGGCGCGCTGCGTGGTGTGGAACTTCCCGGATCCGGTGCCGATTCACCGCGAACCGCTCTACACCAACCGTCGTGATCTCGTGGCCGACTATCCGACCTACGAAGACCGCAAGGCGTATCGTCTGCCGACGCTCTACGCCTCCATCCAGAAACAGGATTTCTCCACGGATTATCCGTTGATCCTGACTTCCGGACGGCTGGTCGAGTACGAAGGCGGCGGCGACGAGACCAGGTCGAATCCGTGGCTGGCCGAATTGCAGCAGGACATGTTCGTCGAAATCAACCCGCGCGACGCCAACGATCTTGGCGTGCGGGACGGCGCAATGGTCTGGGTGCACGGTCCGGAAGGCGGAAGCGTAAAGGTCATGGCCATGGTCACGCCGCGCGTTGGCGCCGGGGTGGCGTTCATGCCTTTCCACTTCGCCGGGCACTTCATGGGTGCGGACTTGAGGAGCAAGTATCCGAAGGGGGCCGACCCCTACGTACTGGGCGAAGCGTCGAACACGGCGCAGACCTACGGCTACGATTCGGTCACGCAGATGCAGGAAACCAAATCCACGCTCTGCCGGATCGAGTTGGCGTAAGGGAGGAACAATACGATGGCTACAGGTAATCAGGCACGGATGAAGTTCCTCTGCGACGCCGAGCGCTGCATCGAATGCAACGCTTGCGTCACGGCGTGTAAGAACGAGCATGAAGTACCGTGGGGTGTGAACCGGCGGCGCGTCGTCACCATCAATGACGGCAGCCCCGGAGAACGTTCCATCTCGGTGGCATGCATGCATTGTTCGGATGCGCCGTGCATGGCGGTTTGCCCGGTGGACTGCATCTACGAGACGGAGCAGGGTGTCGTTCTTCACTCGAAGGATCTCTGCATCGGCTGCGGTTACTGCTTCTACGCGTGCCCGTTCGGCGCACCGCAGTTCCCGCAGGCAGGCAACTACGGTTCTCGCGGCAAGATGGACAAATGCACCTTCTGCGCCGGTGGACCGGAGATCGCCCATTCCGACATGGAGTTCCAGAAGTACGGGACGAACCGCCTCGCCGAGGGCAAGCTTCCGCTTTGCGCGGAAATGTGCTCGACGAAGGCTCTGCTCGCTGGCGACGGCGACCAGGTGTCCAACATTTTCCGTGAGCGCGTAGTCGCCCGCGGATTCGGATCGGGCGCCTGGGGCTGGGGAACAGCGTACAACCAGAAGGGCACGTAAGCGTCCGTTTGGAACCGGCGGACGGGACATCTGCCCCGTCCGCACACTCTCCTTATTCTCTGCCGCCTGCTCGCACTGAGCAGGCGGCAGCCGTCGGAGTCTGCCCATGCACGCAATTGAGCGGCTCTTTTGCAGACATTCGTTTTCCGGGTTCGCCCTTCTCAGCTTGTTGTTAGTCGCCATTCTGCTCGGCGGTTGCCGTAAATCCGAGCAGAACCGTCCGCTTCATTATGAAAAAGGCGTATATGGCGGCGAGGTGGACGAGAATCTCGATTTGGCCACGCGCAACGAGATCCGGCTGCGGCACCGGCGACAGAATTTCGGCCTTTAGGCTGTTTCCCAGGAGCAAGTGCAGACAGTTAAGCAGGAATTTTGCCATGTCGAAATCGCGTCTACCCATCTTGATTGGCATCCCGGCGCTGGCGGTCGCGGCGGTGGTGTTTGCCGCTACGCTGAGCGGTTTCGTTCTCCCGTCCGGTCAGGCGGAAGCGCAGAACGCCGGAGCAACAGAAACACAGCCTGGCGGCCAGGTGCCCGGCGGAGCGCTTGGACAACAGTCCGACAGCGTATTCTGGCGCCAGATCCGGGAAGGCGGACAGTTCTCGGTCTCCATTCCCGACCGCCGCGCCGCCGTGCTCGTGCAGTCGGAAGGCGACAACTGGCGCGCGTTTCGGAACGGCCCGCTTTCCAACTGGGGTGGATCCGCGCTCGGCGTCACCGTTGGGCTGATCGCGATCTTCTATTTCCTGCGGGGTCGCATCCGCATTGAATCGGGAAGGGCCAACACCACCATCCAGAGGTTCTCCGACCTGGAGCGGTTCGGCCACTGGCTCCTTGCCGTGAGCTTCATCATCCTGGGACTGAGTGGCCTCAATATCCTGTATGGCAAATATGTCCTCCTGCCGTTGGTCGGCCCCGAGGCATTTGCCATGATCACCCAGGCCGGAAAGTGGCTGCACAACTATGTGGCCTTCGCCTTCATGGCTGGCCTGGCGCTGGTGTTCGTGCTCTGGGTGCGGCACAATTTTCCGAGAATGGTCGACTTCTTGTGGGTCTTGAAAGGCGGCGGGCTTCTGGTCAAGGGCTCGCATCCCCCCGCGCACAAGTTCAATGCCGGTCAGAAGCTCGTTTTCTGGGCGGTCATTTTGCTCGGACTCAGCCTTTCGATGTCGGGGATCGCGCTTCTCTTCCCCTTCCAGACGACCATGTTCGAGAAGACATTCGTCGCCCTCAACATGATCGGGTTCGAACTGCCGACGGGCGTGACCCCGATGCAGGAAATGCAATTCGCGCAGTTGTGGCACTCGATGGTGGCGATCGCGCTCATCGCGGTGGTCATCGCCCATATCTATATTGGTTCGCTCGGCATGGAAGGCGCGTTTGACGCCATGGGAACGGGCGATGTGGACCGCAATTGGGCCAAAGAGCATCACAGCCTCTGGGTTGCCGACCTTGACAAGGCAGACTCAGCGAAGAGTTCCGGCGGCTAGGCGCAACTGAAACCGGCGAGCGGCACGATGCCCTCGCGCCCGCCATCCACCATCGCGCTTGCGTGCGCCGCTTGGGCGGCGGCATTGGGTGTTTCCGCCTCCGCGGCCGATTACCACCTTCTTGAAGGCCATGGCGGCCCGGTAAAGGGAGCGGTCGTCATGCCGGGCGGACGCGAGGCTCTGACCGCGAGCTTCGATACGTCCCTCGGGCGCTGGGACCTGGAAACGGGTGAAGTACTGGGGTGGCTCGAAGGGCATGACGCCGCGGTAAACGCGGTGGTTGCGCTTGGAGAAGGTCGCGCCGTTTCCGGAGGAGACGATTTCGCGGTGATTCACTGGGACGTGTCCTCCGGAATGGCGCTTCACCGGTTCGAGGGTCATCGAGGCAAGGTTGTTGCGTTGGCGACGCACCCCGGGCGGCGGCTTGCGGCTTCGGCTTCGTGGGATGGAACGGTCGGAATCTGGGATCTTGAAAGTGGCCAGGGCATGGGCTTTCTCGATGCCGGCAGCCCGGTGAACGACGTCACTTTTCTTTCCGGGGGTGAAGAGCTCCTGTCGGCCGGGCAGGACGGGACGGTCCGCCGGTGGAACGTTTCCCGGGGCGAGCTTGTGCGCGTCGAACATCAGAACGGTTTCGGTGTAACCCGGATCATGATCGATGAAGAAGGCGGGTGGATCATCTTCGGCGCGGTCAACGGGCAGGTCGGGGTCCTGGATCTCGCCACTTCCCGGAAAATTGCCGACCTTACCCTGGATGACGCGCCCATTCAGGCGCTGGCGCGCTCGAGCGACGGGGCGCTGGTCGCGATCGGAGACGGCCAGGGATACGTGCATGTTGTGGCGAGCGACGGATGGGAGACCAAACGGGGATTCCGGGCGGTCTTCGGCAGCCCCGTCTGGGCGATGGACTTTACCAAGGACGGCCGCCAGCTGATCACCGGAAGCGCTCGGGACGAAGCGGAAGTATGGCCGCTGGACGCGGTTTCGCTGACGCCCGCGAGGGGCGGCAGGGAGCCCTCCGGCAGTCAAGTGGAAATGTCAAACGGCGAGTTGCAGTTCGCGAAACGGTGTTCGGTCTGCCATACGCTTCAGGGAGAGCCGAGACGGAGGGCCGGACCGACCCTGTACGGGGTATTCGGTCGCAAGGTCGGCGGACTCGACGGTTACGCCTATTCGGATACGCTGGCCGAAGCCGAGTTCATCTGGTCGGAGGAAACCATCAACCAACTCTTTGATATCGGCCCCGAAATCTACGTTCCAGGCACCAAGATGCCGGCCCAGCGAATTGCCAGCGACGCGGACCGCATTGACCTGATCGAGTTCTTGAGGCACGCTACGGCAGTGGTAGCAAAGGGAAGCGATCCATGAAGGCGTTCATTGCTGCAATGGCGGCGATCGTAATTCTGACCGGGGCTGGGGTCGTCGGGCTGGAACTCGCTCGGACAACCAGCGCTGAAGCCACTGCGGGAGCAAACGTTCGGTTGCACTAGCGAGCAGTGAGACTATTTAGAGCGCTTTTTGCCGGGCTGCGCGCCGGTTTTCGCCGCGTACGCGGGAACCGTTTCCGCACCCTTGGCGGGTTGCAAGAGTCGCACGGGAATTCTGTGGAATTGCGCAACTTTCCGCGGTTTGCCGGTTGGTTCTTGGGAACAATTGCGTCCGTCATCGAACGGACCTATGTCTTGATGGCATGCCATTCGGTATGGCCGAAAAGTCTGGAGCGGAGCAGGAAGCATGCATTATGAATCACCTGGCACGTGCGAGCGTGCCGTAGTCCTTCTGGCGGAGGCGGCCGGCTCCGCCCATCCTTTGGCGGGCGGAACGGACTTGCTCGTACAACTGCGCTCGGGAATGGTCGAGCCGGAATTGGTGGTTAACCTCAATTGCATCTCGTCGCTGAAGACGATTCAGCGCGAGAACGGAGGCATTCGCATTGGCGCGGCGGTGCCCTCTGCAAGGCTCGGGGAGCACGAGGAACTCCGTTCGCAGTGGCCCGGCGTGGTCGAGGCGATGGGCCTGGTCGGCTCTACGCAAATTCAGGAACGGGCAACGCTCGCGGGCAATATCTGCAACGCGTCGCCCGCCGCCGACAGCGTTCCCGCCATGATCGCGGCAGAGGCTCAGGCAACGATCGCCGGTCCGGAAGGCAACCGGGAAATTCCGGTTGCGGAGGTCGCGATCGGACCGGGCCAGACCTCGCTCGCAAGGGGTGAAATCATCGAGTCCATTTATCTGCCGGTGCGGCCGGAACGCTCCGGAGACGCATATCTTCGGTTCATTCCGCGCACGGAAATGGATATCGCGGTGGTCGGCGTGGGCGTTAGCCTTACGCTCGACGGCGACGGAAAATGTTCGGCGGCGCGCGTTTCGCTCGGTGCGGTGGCGGCAACGGTATTGCTGGTGGAAGAGGCTGGCGAGGCCCTGATCGGGACTTTTCTCGATGAAGGAGCGCTCCACAATCTCTCCGAAGCCTGCTCCGCCGCCTGCCGGCCCATCGACGACAAGCGGGGAACCGTGGCGTTTCGCACGAGGGTTGCAGGGGTGCTCGCAAAGCGGGCGGCGAAAATCGCGTTTGATCGCGCACGAGGCATATCATGAGTCAGTTCCACATTTCGACAACGATCAACGGAGATGCCATCGAGTATCTCTGCGAACCGGAGGAGACTCTCTTGGATGTCCTCCGAAACAGGCTCGGACTTACCGGCGCCAAGGAGGGCTGCGCTACCGGAGATTGCGGGGCCTGCAGCGTTACGCTCGATGGCCGCTTGGTCTGTTCCTGCCTGGTGCTGGGCGCGGAAGCCGAGGGCAGGGAGATTGGCACAATCGAGGGAATGGCCAACGGCGAGGAGCTCCATCCATTGCAGCGGAAGTTCCTCGAACATGCGGCTCTGCAATGCGGGATTTGCACACCCGGTTTCCTGATCGCCGCGAAGGCGCTTCTGGATCGGAACCCGGATCCCAGCGAGACCGAGATCCGATACTGGCTCGCAGGAAATCTCTGCCGCTGCACCGGATACGACAAGATTGTTCGCGCGGTTTCGGACGCGGCCAGCGAATTACGGGGAGAAGCAGGATGAACGTAGAAATTCCAGCGGACGCAGAAACCCGCGAATTCACCATCGTCGGCAAGCGGCCGCTCCGGCCGGACGGAGTCGACAAGGTCACCGGACGAGCGCGGTTTGGGGCCGACGCGGTCGCACCCGGAATGCTGATCGGCAAGATCCTGCGCAGTCCGCACCCGCATGCCCGAATTCGATCCATCGACGCGTCGAAGGCGGAACAGGCGCCAGGCGTGAAGGCGGTCGTGACGCGCGCGGATTTCGCCAGCGTCGAGGACCGGGAACTCGGGTTCGTTCTCGACAATCTGATGGCGGGAGAAAAGGCGCTGTATGACGGGCACGCCGTAGCGGCGGTTGCGGCGGCGAGCGAAGGGGAGGCGCGCCGGGCCCTCAATTTAATCGAGGTGGATTACGAGATTCTTCCCCATGTCCTGGATGTGGATGAAGCCATGAAGCCGGAGGCGCCGGTGCTGCACGACTCCATCGCGGACGACACCGTTCCCGAAGGAATGCCGAGGAATGTTGTCGGCAGGCACGAGTTCGGGCACGGAGACATGGAAGCGGGATTTGCGAAGGCCGATGCGATTGTCGAGCGTACATTCCGCACGGAAGCCGCGCACCAAGGGTATATCGAACCCCATGCGTGCCTCGCTTCGATGGGGCCGGACGGGCAGGGGGAACTTTGGTGCTGCACGCAGGGCCACTACATGGTTCGCAATTTTTCGGCCGCGCTGATCGGGATCGACTTCAGCCACCTGCGCGTAACCGCTTCTGAAATCGGAGGAGGGTTCGGCGGCAAGACCACGGTGTTCATTGAGCCCGTAGCGCTTGCGCTGTCCCGGAAAGCGGGACGGCCGGTGAAAATCACGATGACCCGCGAAGAGGTGTTCCGCGGTACGGGCCCGACTTCCTCGACCAGCATCGACGTCAAGATCGGCATGACGCGGGGTGGCCGCATCACCGCCGGGCGCGCCGAGTTGCGCTATCAGGGCGGCGCTTATCCGGGGTCGCCGGCTTGGCTCGGCGCCATGAGCGCGTTCGCGGCATACAATCTTGAGCACGTGCAGACGGTCGGATGGGATGTGGTGGCCAACCGGCCCAAGCAGGCGGCGTATCGGGCGCCGGGCGCGCCGATGGCGGCGTTCGCGGTGGAAAGCGCGATCGACGAGTTGTGCCAGAAACTGGACCTGGAGCCGCTCGAAGTACGGCGGAAGAACGCGACCAGCGATGGATGCCGTTCGTCCTACGGGCCGAGATACAACAGGGTTGGCCTGCCGACGATCCTGGAGGCTGTCGAAAAGCATCCGCACCGCACCGCGCCGCTCGGAAAAAACCAGGGAAGGGGCCTTGCCTGCGGATTCTGGTTCAACTTCGGCGGAGAAACTTGCGTCTCCATGAACCTGAACGACGATGGAACGGTAGGCCTCTCGGTCGGCACGCCCGATATCGGTGGTTCGCGCGCCTCAATGACCCAAATGGCGGCGGAAGAACTTGGCATTCCGTACGAGAAGATTCACACGATTGTCGCCGATACGGGCTCGCTTGGCTACAACGCGATATCGGACGGTTCGCGGGTAACGTTCGCCAGCGGGCTTGCAACCATCCAGGCGGCTCGCGATGCAATCAAGAAGCTATGCGCGCGGGCGGCGAAAATCTGGAATATTCCCGAGGAAGCGGTCGAGTGGGTTGACGGGCGCGCCCGGCCCGCAGGTGCGAACGCCGGCGATCACGAGCCGCTCTCCCTCGCCGAAATTGCGGCGACTGCAGCGAGCACCGGCGGTCCGATTGCCGGGCACTACGAAGTGACGGCGGAAGGCGCGGGTGTCAGCTTCGCGGTGCATCTCGTGGATGTCGAGGTCGACCCGGAAACCGGCGCCGTGAAAGTGCTCCGCTACACGGTGTTCCAGGACGCGGGAAAGGCCGTGCACCCCAGTTATGTCGAAGGGCAGTTCCAGGGCGGCGCCGCGCAGGGAATCGGCTGGGCTCTCAACGAGGGTTATTTCTATGGCGAGGACGGATGCCTGCAGAATCCGGGCTTCCTCGACTATCGCGTGCCGGTGGCCTCAGACCTTCCGATGATCGACACGGTCATCATCGAAGTGCCCAATCCAGGCCATCCGTACGGTGTTCGCGGGGTGGGCGAAACCTCCATCGTGCCGCCCTTGGCCGCAATCGGAAATGCGGTTTCGGGAGCCACCGGGGTACGGATGACGGAAGTTCCAATGTCTCCCCCATCCCTGCTGGCGGCGCTTGAAGCGGCGCGCGCCTGAGCTGAGCATGGTGCGAGTCGAGATTTGGGGCTCGCTTCGGGCCGCCACCGGCGGCGCAGCGGAAGTCCAGGTCGAAGCTTCGAATATTCGCGAGTTGCTGGACCGGCTGGTAGACGTTCACCCGGGGTTCAAGTCGCAAATCGAACGCGGCGTTTCGGTGTCGATTGACGGCAAGATGTACCGGGATTCCTGGTTCACGCCCATCGGTCCCGAGAGTGAGGTCGTTCTGCTTCCGCGGCTGACCGGGGGGTAGGCGGTCCCTCGTACAGGGGTTTGCCCGGACCGAGTTTCGGCGCCAGCCGCATTTCCGGTATCTCTCGAAGGCCGGAGGCGGAAATCTGGGCGACCCGACGTGTCCGCCGGACGTTCCCGCGGAAGAATCTGTCCTTTATTTGGGGTTCTGGAGTTCGGAGACGAGTTGGCCGGTCGTCCGTTGCCTGCAATACCCTGAAAGGGAAGAGAGGGAATTGTCATGCCGCTCGGCGGAGTAGGACGCGCAAGCATCCACGACGAGCGTGACGAGATATCCCAAATCGCATGCGTCGCGCACCGCCGAATTGACGCACTGGTCTGTGACCAGCCCGGCGACGCAGAGTTGGCGCTTGCCCAGATTCCGCAGAAGATAATCGATATTCGTCGAGACGAACACGTTCGAAGACGTTTTCGGAAGGACGATTTCGTCGCCGACCGGAAAGATTTCTTCCCGAACCTTGGCGTCCCACGATCCCTTCGGGACATGAAAACCGGTAATCCGGTAGTCAAGGCTGCGGTCGCGGCCATCTTCGGTGAGGCTTTCAATTACCGTATACAGCACTTCGATGGAAGCCTTCCGGCAGGCGTTGACCAGGCGGACCAGGTTGGGCAGGGTTTCCGACTCGAAGTGCCGGATGAATTGCAAGTATTTCTCGTTGAATACGTTCTCCGGCAGTGCACGGAACTCGCCCCCCTCCCTGCGCGTGCAGAAGTTCTGCACGTCGACGATGAGTAACGCGGTTCGTTCCGGAACCAGAGGAACTTCGCGAGTCGTCAGGCGGTCAAAGTCCATTGTCATTCGTCTTTCCGGCCGTCGATCTGAGCGCGCGGGTGAGCGCTGTCGAAAGCATGACAATCCATCTTGAAACGCCGGCCGCGTCAGCTATCAAGTCATTTCGAACCTCCAATAGCACATATGGAAGCCGGCGCGCCTCCGCATGCACGGGGATCGTATAGTCCGAATCGCTACGAATACGGTACGGAGCGTCAAAGGCGACATGCAGTTCCGGCTCCTCCCTCAAGAGTTCTCGTCCGAGCGTATGGGCAAGTTCCAGGTCCTTCCGCGCCGACAGACCGACTTCCATGGGGCGCGGTGCGCCATTGCGGAGTTTCCGGGTGAAGCTGTGAACCGCGACCAACGCGACTTTCCCGCGGGCGTCCAGCAGTCTCGCGACCGCTTGGTGAAAAGGCTGGTGGATTGACCTCCATCGCGCGTCAATATCCGTTTCACCGAGATTGACGTTGAACGGGATTCGGGTTCCGTCACTGATTTCGGGAGTCAGGTCGGATGCATGACGAGGGCGGTTGCAGTCGATGACGAGCCGGGAATAGCGCTGAATTACGAGCGCGGAATCCAGTTTCTTCGCAACGCCGCGCGCCACTTCCGCCGCTCCGATATCCCAGGCGATATGCCGGTCCATGTCCTTGGGAGCCGGAACTCCACCAGCCAGCGAGGCCGGAACCGCTCGTCCGCCATGCTCACAAGTGAGCACAAGCGGCGCGCCGCCCCGTGCGCAAACCCGTTCGACCGGTTCCGGGTCGGCGCTGCAGATCGAAAATCCCGGCGCGGCGTCGGGCTGAGCATCGGTGGTCATGGATGGTGTATTATCCGATGGTGGGCGTGGAGACTGTTGCGTTGTCTTGCAGGGGAGGGTTCAAGAGGTGGACCGTAAGCCGATCATCTATATTTGTACAAGCGATATTTCAGGCAAACTTCGCGGAAAGGGGATATTGGCTGACCGGGTGGACGCGGGCGCAGAGCCGGAAGTCGGTTGGACGCCCACCAATGTCCAGATTACCTGCTTCGATGAAATTGCGGAAAGTCCCTATGGCGCTTTGGGCGATCTCGTGCTTGTCGGCGACCCCAAGACTCGCGCACGAATCGAATATGGCCCAGCAAACGACCAATGCGGCACAAGGTCGCACGAGGACTTTGCCCTGGGCAATGTTCGCCATCTTGATGGCCGTCCGTGGGAGTGCTGCACGCGCTCGATTCTGGAGAATGCGCTCGATCGCCTGAAGAATGTAGGCGGATATACGCTGTACGGCGCATTTGAGCACGAGTTCCATCTTCCCGAACGGCGGGGCGGCAAGGGAGAGGGATATGCTTTTGGCGCATTCCGAAGCGTGCGGGGATTCTGCGAGTCCGTCATGGCCGCACTTGAAGAATCCGGAATCGCGACGGAATCCATCATGAAGGAGTACGGGCCAAACCAGTTCGAAGTCACGGTGCGGCCAGTAAGCGGAGTCAAGATCGCGGATGACGCGGCGGTTCTGAGGGAGATCGTTCGCGGCGTTGGAGAAAGGGAAGGGCAGCGGGTGTCGTTTGCTCCGCTCATCGAACCGGGCGGTATCGGCAACGGGGTTCACATTCACCTCAGCTTTCGGGACAGTTCGGATTGTCCTGCGGCCTACGATGCGGCAGGTCCGGCCGGCATGAGCAGGGAAACGGGCAGCTTCATTGCGGGCGTGCTCAAGCAACTTCCGGCCATCGTATCGTTGCTTGCGCCCAGCGTGGTATCTTACAGCCGTCTTGTGCCGCATTGCTGGAGCGCCGCCTACAACAATCTCGGGGCGCAGGATCGCGAAGCCGCAGTGCGGCTATGCCCCATCCGCACGGATCATTCGATCGGCGCCGCTTCGCAGTTCAACTTCGAAGTCCGTGCCTGCGATGCGGCGGCGAGTCCGCATCTGGCCCTGGCCGCAATTATACATGCGGGGGTAGCGGGCATGGAGGAGGACTTGGACGAACCGGAAGTGACATCGGAGGACTTGTCCCTGCTTTCTGGCGAGGAACTCGAAGCAAGGGGATTTCGCCGCTTGCCGGAGTCGCTTTCTGCGGCGCTTGATGAATTTGAGGCCGCCAAGGAGGTTTGGCAGTGGTTTCCCGATGACTTTGCAGAAATCTATCTTGCCCATAAGCGGCAGGAAATCCTGGGTCTTGAAGGTCGGGATGAAGCTGAGATTTGTGAAATGTACCAGCTGTCCTATTAGGAGTTCCTGGGGATTGTATGCGTGGCTGATATTCGACAGTTCCGAATATTGCGCGCCGGCTTTGCAATGTGGCGCGCCTTGCGTGCGATGACTTGCTACCAGGTTTGTGGCGAGTTGACCGGTTTGGCAGGACGTGAACAACTCGATTCAAAGGGGAGATCAGAGGACAGAGCGGTGTCTTTGCGGATTGCGGCGGGCAGACGCATGCCAGCCCGGCGCGTTCCCTGCTCCCATCGCCTGTTCCCGGATCGGCTCATGCTCACCAGCGGCGCAATCTGCGCCTGCGCGACGGCTGCATTTTTCCGAACTTCGTGTGAAGCCGCGAGAATGTGAACGAAGGCACGGGCTTCGCCACTCGTTTGGATTTCCACACCGAAACCATGTCTGCAACCAACGAGATTTGAAGCGCGGTACACGCAGGCGAGAACCGCGATGTAAATGGGATGTCGCCCGAAGCGGCTGCTGTCTTGAAGAGTAGCGAAGGCGCAAGAGGTCGTGATCAAGGGCCGGCCCCCAACCGGATCGACTCGAACGACGTGCAAGCGGCAAACAGGGCTGACAACACGGAAACTAGGCCGATTTTCGGAGCGACGAGGTGTGTTCATCGTATCCATCAGGGGTGACCCTATGAATTGGCATGATCGCATTCATGGCGACCCGTCCGTCCTGGTAGGAAAGCCGGTGATCAAGGGTACCCGGCTATCCGTGGAGTATCTGCCCGGCCTGCTCGCGGAAGGCCGGACTGTGCAAGAAATTCTGGAGAGTTATCCCCAGCTTTCCCAAGAGGCGTTGAGGGCCACGTATGCCCCTGCGGTGGAATGCACGCGGGACGAACAAGTCCATACCGTCAGCGACGGGGTAACGCGTTGAATCTGCTCGCAAACGAGAACATACCGCTGGCGAGTGTGCGAGGCCTTCCGGAATGACCGGCATGATGTTGTCTCGACTGGCGAGTGGTCTCCCTGACTCTCCGACGAAGACGTTGTGCGGATCGCACACACGGGGAACCGAGTCATCATCACTTTTGACCGGGACTATGGAGTGCTGATTTCTCACCGCCGATTGTCGGCTCCTGCCGGCATCCTGCATTTACGCTTCCTTCCGAGAATTTCGTTGGAGGTGGCCGAGTATGTTTCGCGGCTGATCGAAGATGGCAGCGATCTGGAGGGCTGCCATACGACGGCTGACCGTGGGAGAGTCCGGCGGTCAATTCTTGATCGTCTTTCACAGGTTGGCTCCGTTTGAACGCTGTCTCGCCTCCGGTATAGGCCCACCATCACGATGATCTCCTCAAGTTTGGTCATGGCTCGGCCTCGAAACCTGGTTGTTGAAGGGCCGAAAATACTCGGGAAACAAGAAGATTTTCACCGGCCCCGCCGACCGACGGGGGCCGGGCAGACTCCGCCGACTGGGAAATTTTCGTCCGCCCGTTTTGGGGAATATTCATCCGCCAGAAATGGGGAGTTTGGGCCGGCATCACATCCGTGCGGCGCCAGGGTCCTGCAACTGGCGCAAGAAAGTGGGGTCGTTGGCACGGGAATGACAGCGGATCGCGGACGCCAACCGGCAGACCCTGCATCCGACGGTGTCGGCGCTCAGCCGGGCGATCTCCGAGCAGGGATGGGGAAGGTTTCTTGCCCTCCTGAAAGACAAGATTGCGAGCGCCGGCCTTCAGATGGTGAAAATCGCGCCGCATGGAGTCAGCCAGTCCTGCTCGGGATGCGTTGCCGAGGCGCCGAGCAGTCTGGCGATTCGCGTCCACGCCTGCCCGGCCTGCGAATTGCTGCCGGACCGCGATGTCAATGCGACAAGGAATATCCTGCAACGGCCCTTGGCCCGTTCACGGGTGGGGGGATGGCGGGATGTTCCCGTTTCCCTTGGCAGCGGCAGGAGCGGTGGACCGAGGGTCCGCCGGAGCAAGTGGGGCAGTGGCGCCGCTCGTCGGAGAACCGTGTTATGTCTATCTATGTAGTGTCCGTGCCAAAATACCGGGTTTTGAACCCAGCGCGACGTTACCGGCCCAGGCGCCCGGCGCGAGATTCGGCCCCCTGCGCCGTGAATGAACGGTTGGGGGCCGGTTTCGCACGAATTTCGAGGATGCCGGCGATCTTCCGCCATGAGAAGGGGTCCCCGGCCAGAGCCGGGGCGCATGCCGACGGCGTTGGCTCGGCCGGCCGCAGTCAGGCGGCGCGGCGGATGCCTTGGCGCCGCTGATTCCGGATCTTGTCCCGCTCGGCTCTCTGCAGCGCCAGGCCAATCCGGTGCAGATTTGCAGCAAGGATTGCGAGAGCGACCGTTCGAGCGAAGCCATCCCTGCCGTGCGCGCGAACCCGGTCCAGGCCGCGGCATTCCAGGTTGTGGATGGCGGATTCCACCGCCGGATGCTGCCGCCGCGCCGCAGCGAACTCGGGGCTCGCCTCGCGCTCCCGCGCTTTCTGCGAAAGCGTGCCCTTCGCCGGCAGCGCGTTGCACTCCAGCAGCGCGTCCAGCCGCACCCGGTTGGACGCGCTGTGGAAGCCCCGGTCGAAGCTGCAGCCCCGCACCGACGGAAACAGGGCGAGGGTCTCCGACAGCAGCGGAACCGCCGCATCCACGTCGTCGTCCTCCCACAAGATACGGTGGTGAAGGACAAATTGATGCTGGTCCTCGACGATGCAGACCGGAACCCCGAGTTCGACCATGCGCCCGGCCTTGCCCTTCGCGCACCAGCGCGTATGCGGCTCGAAGATGGAGAACACCTTCTCTTCATGCGGGATCACTTCGCCTTGCAGCAGCCGCCGGTCGATCTGGTCGATCTGGCGAAGCGCATGATCCATAAGTCCTTGCACGGTATCGATGTCCCATGCTTCTGCCCCGGCCGCCTCGAGTTCCCGCCGCAGCCGTTCCGCCCGCGCCGCCAGCGACCGGCAAAGCACCAGGTAAGCGCATACGCGGTCCGGATGCCGCCTCTGCCGCCGGGAATTGCGGATCTTGTTGAATAGCCGCTTCACCTGCCGGCGCAGATGCCGGCTCTGCCGCCAGCCGCCAAGCCCGAAGGCTGAAGCCAGCTCCGCACAAACCCGGATCAGGCAACGCATCGCGTCCCACAGCAAGTTCACGTCGGTCGGATAGTGCACGTCGGTTTCCACCACAAAGGAATCGGCCCGCGCCCGCAGCGGCGCTTCCGGCTCCTGCCCGAACAGCGCGTGGCCCGCCTTCACCACCAGTTCGTTGATCTTGTTCAGAAGCTCCGGCGTCAGCAGCGAGACATTGCGCACCAGCGTTCGGTGCTCGTACCGGTGGTGGTCGTCAAGCCCCGAATGGCCGAGCATCTCCCGAACCGTCCCGTGGCGATTGGCAAGGTCCTGCAGACGGTCGTAGTCGCACCGGATGCCCTGCTTCAGCGTCGCCAGCACGAAGATCCGCCACAAATCCATGCCCGGGCGCCCAAGACCCCGGTCCACGCCCGGAAGAAAATGCGCGTCCAGCAGGTCGAAAACCTGCTGGCGCAACTCTTCGTTGCAGTACAGGTGCTGGATGCCCCGCAACACCGCCGGGATGTCATCCCGGCAGACCGCGTCAATCTCAATGTCCTCGATGGCAATTTCGCCAAGCCGAACCAACGGCTCCCGGATTGTTCTCATGCCCTCGCCCTCGTCTCTGCTCCGCCGGAACGAGCGACCCATCGCGAAGATACCGCCCATCCGACCGATTTCGCCTGAATTTTGCCTGGAATTATACGCCTGGGGCCAATCTTCGCAACCCAAAACCGGCCACAACCTATTGATATGAAATGATTTATGACCTTTTTGCACAGGCACTATGTATACAAGCCCAATCGAAACAACACGCACA
This sequence comes from Rhodobacterales bacterium, assembly GCA_965219495.1. Classification (GTDB taxonomy): domain Bacteria; phylum Pseudomonadota; class Alphaproteobacteria; order Rhodobacterales; family CAZPXZ01; genus CAZPXZ01. The sequence goes on along the minus strand of OZ244777.1, from coordinate 1,732,180 downwards.
ACTTTACAATGCTTCCTGTTGGACAACGCCCGGCAATCGGATAGGTTCAGAATTCATGGCGGGGACTTTGCCCCGCGAACTGCCGAACAAATACGAAATATGGAGGAGGCAATGAAAAAACTGGCAATGATCTTGGCGGCAAGCATGACGGCGTTCTTGCTGGCCATTCCCGCGTACGCGGATGGTCACAAGATCACCTTCGCTGGTGCCTTGTGCCTGACCGGCGTTCAGGCGCCGCTTGATACGCCCGGCTACAACGGAGCGCAGGTGGCTGTAAAGGCGCTGAATGACGCTGGAGGACTTCTCGGCAAGGAAGTTGAATTTGTGAACATCGACGGCAAGTCCGATCCGGTGACAGTCGGCAACGCAGCAGTCGAACTTATAGACAAGGGGGCCGATCTCGTTCTTGCGCCCTGCGACTTTGATTTTGGCGGCCCGGCGAGCCGGGAAGCGCAGGACGCCGGAATCGTCGGTATGTCGCTTTGCGCATCCGACCCGCTCTACAGCTCCTGGTCGCTTGGCGACAAGCAATTCACGCTGTCGATGTGGAATACGACCATGGGGGCGACCGCGGCGGATTACGCCTATGACGAGCGTGGCTGGCGGACGGCTTATGTCGTCACCGACCAATTCATCGCCTACACGAAGTCGCTGTCGAAATACTTCATCGAGCACTTTCAGGCGCGTGGCGGCACGATCCTGCTGGAAGACACCTACACCAACGGCGACAACGATTTTTCGGCGCAGCTGGCGCGGCTTCAGGCTCTTGAGACGAAGCCGGACGTGATCTTCATTTCCTCTTACGGGCAGGATATCGGCGTCATCATCCGCTCGTTGCGCGAGGTGGGCTACGATGCGCCCGTGCTGGGCGGCGATTCCTACGATGATCCGGCGATGATCGCCGCGCTCGGGGAGAAGCTCGGAAACGACGTCTATTTCGTGACTCACACCTGGATGGGACCCGAAGCGCACCCGGACATGCCGAACTTCATCGAATTGTATACGGAAATGCATGGTTCTCCGCCTGACACGTCCTTCGTGGCGACGGGCTGGGATGCCGTCATGGTGCTGGCGGAAGCGGTGAGGATTGCCGGCACGACCGACGGCGCCGCAGTAGCGAAGGCGCTGGAAGAAGGAGAGTTTGAACTCCTGACCGGCAGCTTGAGCTATTCTGATGCGGCGGGTGGCCATGCCCCGGACAAGGCGGCGGTGCTGATCGAAGTCTCGGGCGGCAAGCCCAGTTTCCTCGGCTGGCGCCGTCCGGCGAACGTCCCGGCGCCGTAACCTAACAGAGTGCGGGGCAGGCGCGCCTGCTCCGCATCCGTTCCGGTTGCGCGATGCAAGCAAATATCCTCGCTGCGACCGAAGTTACGGTTGAATTTGCTGGCCTTCGTGCGCTCGCTGGCGTCACGCTTTCCCTGCAGCGCGGGCACATTCTGGGATTGATCGGGCCGAACGGCTCCGGCAAGACGACGCTCGTCAATGCGATCACCGGCGAAGTTCCCCTGTCGGGCGGCAGGATAGAGTTCGGAGATATCGACTTGACCGGGCGCCTGCCTCGCGAGGTTGCGCGGGCAGGTGTCGCGAGAACGTTTCAGATCGGCCGCCACTTCGGCAATCTCACCGTATTGGAAAACGTGGCGGCCGCAGCGCTCAGCCATGGTTCGGGGATGCGCGTCGCGAGGGCGCGCGCGGGGGAACTGTTGAATGAATTCGATCTTGCCGCACGCGACGACGATCTCGTTCGCGAACTCAGTTTTGGCGACAAGCGCCGGGTGGAAGTAGCCCGGGCGCTTGCCGGCGATCCGAGTTTCCTGTTGCTCGATGAGCCAGCCGCGGGCATGAACGACAGGGAGACGGAAAACCTCTTGGAGATACTCGCGGGCCTGCCGACAGCCCGCAGCCTGGGTCTCCTGATCATCGATCACGATATGGGACTGATCATGCGCCTCTGCGAGCAACTGCATGTGCTGGCATCCGGGCGCACCATCGCGGAAGGGAACCGGCAGACGGTACGCAACGATCCGGCTGTGATCGAGGCGTATCTCGGCCGCGAAGCAGCCGATGCTTGAAGTAGAGAACCTGGAGGTCCGCTATGGCGCGGCGAGGGCGGTGCGCGGCGTATCCCTGCGGGTGGCGGAAGGCGAGCTTGTTACGCTCTTGGGGGCCAACGGCGCCGGCAAGTCATCCACCTTGATGGCGATCGCGGGTGCGGTACGCACCGCCAGTGGACGAATACGGCTTGGCGGCGATGACGTGACCGGCGCTACGCCGGAACGCATGGTCCGCCTAGGCGCCGCGACCGTGCCGGAAACGCGGGATGTCTTTCCTGATCTTACCGTGGACGAAAACCTGCGCCTCGGCGCCTTTGTGCGCCGTCGCCACCGCGCCGAAGTCGCCCAGGATCTGGAAGGACTGTTCGAGCGTTTTCCGGTTCTGAAGGAACGCGCGGAACAGGCTGCCGGGACGCTATCGGGTGGCGAGCAGCAGATGCTGGTGGTCGCTCGCGCCTTGATGTCCCGGCCGAGAGTGCTCCTGTTGGATGAACCCTCACTCGGGCTTGCCCCGGTCGTTGTAGATCGCGTATTCGAAATGATCGAAATGCTCAAGCAATCCAGGCTGACGATCCTGCTGGTCGAGCAAAACGCGCGGAAGGGACTGGCGGTCAGCGATCGAGCATATGTCATGCGGCTTGGCCGTATCGAGGCGGAGGGTGCAGCCTCGGAAATCGCGGCGGCGACCGAGTTGAAATCGCTTTATCTCGGGAGCGAAGCATGAACTGGCTGCAGTTCGCGATTGACGCCTTGAGCCTCGGAGGCGCGTATGCGCTCATGGCGCTGGGCCTGGTCATCGTCTACGGCATTCTGCGCCTTGTGAACTTCGCCTATGGCGAATTCATCATGGTGGGCGGCTACACAATGTACCTGGTGAGCGGTTCCGGCCTGCCATGGCTCGTCATGGCGTTCTTTGCAATCATCTCAACGATTCTTGCCGGCATTGCGACGGACTATGCCGCCTTCCGGCCGGTTCGCGCCAAGTCGGTAACAGCGGTACTGATCACGTCCTTCGCGTTTTCGACGTTGCTCCAGAACGCGGCCCTTCTCTTCATCTCTCCACGCCCGCGAACCGTCCCGCTGCCGGAAGTGTTTTCCGAAACCCTCGAAATCGCCGGCGTGATCACGCCAGCAAGGAACTTGATCACGATTGCGGTTGCCGTTCTCCTTCTCGTCCTGTTTTCCTGGCTCATGCGGACCACCGTGCTGGGGATCGCCATGCGTGCCGCGGCTACCAATTTCACCATGACCCGAATGGTCGGCGTGCCGGCAAACCTCATCATATCCGCCGCGTTCGCCATCTCCGGCCTGCTTGGCGGGGTGGTCTCGCTGCTCTGGATCGGACGGATCGGGACGGTTGTTCCCGGCATCGGGCTTGAACCGTTGCTGATCGCGTTTATTGCCACGGTGATCGGAGGAATGCGGAGTCTGTCCGGCGCGGTGCTCGGAGGCTTTCTCCTGGCGCTCATCGATACCAGCCTCAACTACACGCTTCCACAGGACTTGCTGAAATTTCGCGACGCATTCACATTTTCGCTGGTGATCCTGATCCTGCTCTGGCGGCCGGCGGGGTTGGTCAAGGGACCGGCTTCGGGGCAGCGGTCATGACCGCGCCGCGCAATCTGGCCACGCTTCTGGCTTTGGGTGGCCTTGTCCTGGCAGCCGGAGTGATCGTGGAACTGATTGGAATCCGACTCTTCGACCGGATCGCCACCAACCTGTTTATTTCGCTCATTCTCGTGCTCGGCCTCCAGGTCTTCATGGGGAACTCGGGAATTCTTTCCTTCGCCCATATCGGCTTCATGGGAATTGGAGCGTACACCTCGGCCGTCCTGACCATTCCGGCGCAGATGAAGGGCATGGCATTGCCGGACTTGTATCCGGTGCTCGCGGACATCGAGCTTTCTCCTTATGCGGGCATGCTTGCCGGCGGCATTGTGGCGGCGGTGGTCGCCGCGGTGGTCGCCTATCCGCTCATGCGGTTGTCCGATGCCGCCGCGGTCATCACTTCCTTCGCGCTTCTCGTGGTGCTTCATACCATCATGAGCCACTGGAGCGATGTAACCAATGGACCGCGGACGTTGTTCGGGTTGCCCAAGGCGACGACCATGCCGCTCGCGGGCGTCGTCGCGTTTCTTGCGCTCGCCCTGGCTCTGGCATTCAAGGAGTCCCGGGTCGGAATACTGCTGCGTGCGAGCCGAGACGACGAAACCGCCGCCGCGGCAAGCGGCATGCATGTTCCCCGGTTGCGTTGGCAGGCATTTATTCTTTCGGCGCTCATGGCGGGTATTGGCGGCGCGCTCTGGGGCCATTTCATCACGTCATTTTCTCCGAAAGCGTTCTATTTGAAGGAAACTTTCGTAATTCTCGGCATGCTGGTGATTGGAGGAACAAATACGGTGACCGGCGCCGTAATCGGGGCGTTTGTTGTTATCGGCGCTTTCGAAGGACTGCGGGCGCTTGAGGGAGCGATCAACAGGGCCAACATGTTCTCCGAACCGGTCGTGGGCATAACGGAGTTCGTTCTCGCCGTATCGATGATCGCAATCCTCGCGATTCGGCCTGGAGGAATCGTTCCCACAAGGGAGATTGGATACTATTTGATCCGAGCAGGGAGAAGGAAAACATGAGTTGGAAGACTGCACATCGCTCGTTCTACTACGCCAACGCGGAAGAACCGGAGGACATTCATCTCGATCCCGCCACGACCGCCGTTCTGGTGATTGACATCCAGAATACGTATCTGGCGGACAAGGCTACGCCGGAAGAAACCGAAGCCTGGCAGCCATTCTTCGCACGCATGCGCGACACCGTCATCCCGAACACGCGTCGGTTGATCGACGAATGCCGCGAGAAAGGCGTGGAAATCATCTTCGCCCGGATCGCCTGCCACAAGAAAGATGGTCGCGATCGTTCGCTGAGTCAGAAGAAGCCCGGTTTCAATTACTTGCTGCTGCCAAAGGATCAGGAACCCGGACAGATCGTACCGGAATTGGCGCCGGAGGCGGACGACATCGTCATGCTCAAGACGACCGACAGCGCCATTACAGGAACGAACCTCCGCCTCCTTCTGCGCAACATGGAAATCGAAAACATTATCGCCGTCGGAATCTTTACCGACCAATGCGTTTCTTCCACCGTGCGAAGCCTCGCAGATGAAAGTTTTGGGGTGGTGGTAGTTGAGGACTGCTGCGCGGCCGCAACCATGGAATTGCACGAAGCGGAACTCAAGATCATTAACATGATCTACTGCCACGTTGTGCAGTTGGATGAATTCCGAGAGTTCTTTACCGGTTCAGCGCAGTTCAATTGCGGGAAGGCGGGTTCGGCCCCGTGAATTGCGGTTGCCTGGAGACCCGGACGTGCCGCGCCTGAAGAGCCGGGAATGGTTGCGCCGCAGGACATTCGCGTCGCGAGAAACGGTCGAATCGTCATCCCTGCAAGAATGAGGGCGGCAATGTTGATTGACGAGGCCGGCCATCTGACAGCGCGTGTGGTCCAAGGGGAACGGAAAGTGGTGTCGCGGAGAGTTGCGATACTCAAGCTGCAAGATATGGCGAGGGAGAAAGTTCCCGAAGGTGTGCCGCTGGTTGACGAACTCATCGATGAAAGGCGCGCCGAGGCGCGGAAAGAAGCGGACGAATCAGCGCTGTGGTTGGTTCCTCCGCGTTACTCGCGCTGATCGACCGGGAATCGGGCGCAGCGGAAGTTGCTGACGCCTTGCAGGTGGCTTGATAAGCGCTGCAAAATTTTCGGACGCGGTATCCAAACGAGTGGATCATGGCTTCGACAATCGCGAAGCCGCAGAAGCGCTGGATGCGCTTCCACCCGCCATTCGTCCGGTAGATGTTGAACAGGCGCGAAGAGCCGGATTGCTGCGGCGTCAAACGCGCAGCAACGGCCTATCGGTTGGGGACCGCTTCTGCTTGGCGCCGGCGGTGTCGGAAGGATCACCCGTGATTGCCGCTGACCGTGCGTTGGCCAGATTGGACGTTGGCGTCAAGGCAGTCGTAATTCGATGGTCTCGACCGGTTGTCTCGAGTTAACCGAAATTCGCGCAAGTGAATTTCGATGCGGAAACGCATTCCGGAAATCGTTCGGGATGTTTGTCAGAGTGCCGTCGAATGAATTGCTTTCAGATGAGTCCGGTTGCAGTTGGCGAGCACTTCTTTCCTGATACCCGAATTCCGTGCCGTCGAGTTTTCCTAGGTCTGCCAGGCGCTGGGGCCGGTCAAGCGGACCGGTCGGCCAGAAGCAAGCATTTTCGGTCATGCGGAAGCGTGACCCGGACTTCCGGCATCTCGTCCATCGCCAAGCGCTGGCGGAACTGCCACGCCAGACCGGAACAGTTCGGGAGAAGTCCCGAGAGGAATTCCATTCCGGCTTTCGGTGCCTCCATGTCGCGTAGGCGCCTTCCCGTGCGCTTCGCATGCCCGCGAGAATTGGCCGGCCATGATGAACGATTGCACCATGCGTTCCTTCGTTCAGCGCTCTGCACTCAAAAATTTTGTTGCAGCTACTTGCCTTTCAGAAACTTTGCCATGATTGTGCATTCCCGTCTGATCAGTTCGCGAGGACTTCATGCCAACATCCGGGAGAACGAGGGGTCGACACGGTGGACGGAGCGGCAATGTCCGCCGTTCTGCTCCGACCGTTGCGCAACGGCCTTGGGGTCAACCGTTCAACACGGACCACTATATCGAGCCGCTGAACGAGGAAGGCATTCGGGCCATTCATGATGGCGCAATGCGGATGCTGGAAGAGGTGGGACTGGAAATCCTCCACGACGAAGCACTCGGCCTGTTGCGGAACGCGGGCGCGGTCGTCGATTTCGAGCGCAAGCATGTGCGCATCGGCCGGGAAATCATAGAGGAATCGATCCGGCACGCCCCCGAAACCTTCGAAGTGGTTCCGCGCAACCCGGAAAGAAAGATCACCATCGGTGGCCGGCATGTCGCCTTCGCCCCAGTCGGAAGCGCGCCGAACGTTCAGGATTTGGACCGCGGACGCCGCACCGGCAATCGCGAGGACTACCGCAAACTCCTTCAACTCGGTCAGCACTTCAATTGCATTCACCTGATCGGCGGTTATCCCGTTGAACCGATCGACTTGCACCCATCCATACGGCATCTCGAAGCGCATCTCGACAAGTTGCTGATTTCGGACAAGGTAACCCACGCCTACAGTCTCGGGCGCGAACGCGTGCTCGATGTCTTGGAAATGGTCCGTATCGCCTCCCGGGTGAGCGAGGATGAATTTCCCTCCGTTGCACGTGTATTCACCAACATCAATACCAACTCGCCAATGAAAATTGACGGGCCGATGATGGACGGCGCCATGCGTTGCGCGGAACGCGGGCAGGGCGTGATCATCACTCCATTCACGCTCTCAGGAGCCATGGCGCCGGTCACCATCGCGGGCGCCGTAACGCAGCAGACCGCCGAGGCGCTTGCAGGGATCGCCGTGTGCCAGCTACTGGCGCCGGGCGCACGCTGCGTTTACGGGGGATTTGTTTCCAACGTCGACATGAAATCCGGAGCACCCGCATTCGGGACTCCCGAATACATGCGTGGCGCCCAGCTCGGCGGACAGATGGCGCGGTTCTACAAGCTGCCGTACCGGGCTTCAAACGTGAACGCTTCGAACGCGCCGGACGCGCAAAGCGTATGGGAGTCCGTGTTTGCACTCTGGGGAGTGTTGACGGGCGGCGTGAACATCATCATTCACGCGGCCGGCTGGCTGGAAGGCGGACTGTCGGCAAGCTACGAAAAATACATTATTGACTGCGAGATTCTGGAATGGTTGAGAGCGTATTATGACGGCTTCGAATTCAGTGAAGATGCCCTCGGCATCGAAGCCGTGCGGGAAGTCGGTCCGGGCGGTCATTTCTTCGGATGCGCCCATACGCAGGAACGATACGAAAACGCGTTTCACATGCCATTTCTAAGCGACTGGCGCAACTTCGAAACCTGGCAGGAAACCGGCGCCGTGGACGCCACCCGTCGCGCCAACGGAATCTGGAAGCAAATCCTGAAGGAAATTGAGCCTGCCCCGATCGATCCGGGCGTTCGCGAAGAGCTCGAAGCGTTTGTCGCCAAACGCGTCGAGGAAGGTGGCGCTCCGACCGATTTCTAGCGGCTGGGGCAAGGAGAAAGGAGTTTGGCAGGGTGAATACGCATGCAGAAGTTGTGGTGATCGGCGGCGGTGTTGTCGGTTGCTCCGTTCTCTACCACCTCGCGAAGAATGGTTGCAGGGACGCGCTGCTCATTGAGCGGGATGAACTGACTTCAGGCTCATCCTGGCACGCGGCCGGCGGCATGCACATGTTGAACGGAAATCCGGACATTGCCGGCCTGCAGAAATACACCATGGAGGTTATGTCGGAGATCGAGGAGTTGTCGGGCCAGAACTGCAGTGTGCACGTGACCGGCAACGTTCTCTTCGCCAGCAGCGAATCGCGGCTTGACTGGCTGAAGATGGTGGTCGCTCGGGCGCGGTACCATGGCGTCGAACACAGGATAATCTCGCCTGCGGAAGCGGCGGAACTGATGCCGCTCGCGGATCCCTCCTATTTTGTCGGCGCCATGCACGACCAGGTGACGGCGCATGTCGATCCCGCCGGCACCACTCGGGCCTACGCGAAAGCGGCGCAGGCCCTGGGCGCAAGAGTCAAGCTCCGCAACAGGGTGGTGGACACTGTTCAGAGGGAGAATGGGGACTGGGATGTCGTCACGGAAGAGGGCGCCATCCGCGCGGGGCATGTGGTCAACGCCGCCGGGTTGTGGGCTCGGGAAGTGGGGCGCATGGCCGGGCTGGAGTTGCCGGTGCTTGCGATGGAGCATCACTACATCCTGACAGAGGCAATGCCCGAAGTGATCGAACACCGGGAAAGGACCGGTCGCGAACTGATGCATGCGACAGATTTCTCCGGAGAGCTGTACATGCGGCAAGAACGGGACGGGATGTTGCTGGGTACGTACGAAAAAGCTTGCGTGCCCTGGTCGGAACAGGAAACGCCTTGGGATTTCGGACCGGAATTGCTCCAGCCGGACTTTGATCGGATCACTCCTTCGCTCGAAATAGGGTTCGAGCATTTTCCCGCTTTTTCGAGGGCGGGCATCCGGGAAGCGATCAACGGCCCTTTCACGTTTGCGCCGGACGGCAATCCCCTGGTCGGCCCCGTGCGCGGGCTCCGGAATTACTGGTGCGCCTGTGGCGTAATGGCGGGATTCTCCCAGGGCGGCGGTGTCGGTTTTGCGCTTGCGAACTGGATCCTCGATGGCGACCCCGGCGCCGATGTCTGGGGCATGGATGTCGCGCGTTATGGTGACTGGTCAACAATGGCCTATACCAACGCAAAGGTCCGCGAGAATTATGCGCGGCGTTTCGAAATCAGCTTTCCGAATGAGGAGCTTCCGGCGGGTCGACCCCTGCGGACGACGCCGATTTACGATCGCCTTCTTGCCAAGGGAGCCGTGATGGGAGACGCCTCGGGGCTTGAGGTCCCGCTCTGGTATGCCCCCGAAGGCGTGGAAGACGTGCTTTCATTTCGGCGTTCTACGGATTTCGAGCATGTCGCTGCCGAGTGCCGCGCAGTCCGAAAGTCCGTCGGTATTTCGGAGATCTCCGGTTTTGCCAAGTACGAAGTCGCAGGCGAAGGCGCGCGGGAATGGCTCGACCACATTCTTGCGGGGCGCATGCCAAAGTCCGGGCGCATGTCGCTTACCCCGATGCTCAACGAACAAGGAAAGCTGATCGGCGATTTCACGACTGCGAATCTGAACGATTCGGTTTTCTTTCTCGTGGGCTCGGGGGCAGCGGAGGACTACCATATGCGATGGTTCTTCGAGCAGGAGCCCGCAAAGGAAGGCGCGAGCGTCCGGGCCTTGGGACTCGCCACCGTCGGTCTTGCCATCGCCGGTCCGCGGTCTGGTGATGTGCTGGCCGCATTGACTCCGATGGATGTCTCGGGAAAGGCATTCCGCTTCCTCGACATTCGGGAGATGGATGTAGGCGTTGTGCCCTGCCGGGTCGGCCGAGTGAGCTATACGGGCGATCTCGGATACGAGATCTGGTGCCCAGCGGAGTTCCAGTTGCGCCTCTACGAGCAACTTCTCGAAGCAGGAGAGGAATTCGGGATCCGGCACTTCGGCGGCCGGGCTCTGAACGGCCTTCGGCTCGAAAAAGGATTTGGTTCCTGGGTTACAGAGTATCGCCCGGTTTACGGACCTCTTGAGGCGGGCATGGACAGATTCGTTTCTTACGAGAAGAACGTCGACTTCATTGGCCGGGAGGCGGCACGAGCGGAACGGGAATCCGGGGGATCGGTTCGCTTGTGTACATTCGCCGTGGAGACGGAAGACATCGACGTACTCGGAGATGAGCCGATCTGGCTGGATGGCGAAATCCGTGGTCGGGTAACTTCTGGTGGTTACGCCCACGAATCCGGAAAATCGGTCGCGCTTGGTTACGTGCCGAAGGCATTTGTGGATAGGACGGAAGGCTGGGAAATCGAAATTCTCGCCGATCGCTGTTCGGCAAAACTGTTTTCCGAACCGCTCTTCGATCCCCGCGGCGAGAAGATGCGCGCTTGAACCGGTGATGGCGGTGAGGTGGCTCGCGGTCATCTTAAGGTTGCAAGCGCTGGAGCGCGCGCCAGATCCTTTGCCGCACCGCTGAACCGGGCGAGTCCTGCGGAATGAAATTCGGCATCGGCCAATCCGTCCGGCGCGAGGAGGACCCCCGTTTGCTCAAGGGGCTGGGCGCCTATTTGGACGACCAGCCGGCGGCAGGCGCTCTTCGCGCGATATTCGTGCGCTCTCCCATCCCGCATGCGCGCATACTCGATGTGGATGCGACCGCGGCGCGGGCCGCGCCCGGTGTCTTAGCGGTGCTGCTCGGAGATGAATTGGAAGCGGAAGGCGTGAACGATATCGACGCCGTCACGGTTCCCAATCGAGATGGCGCCCGCGCGCCCCGTCCCCAGCGTCCACTCATTGCCGCCGATCGCGTGCGCTTTGCCGGGGAGCCGGTTGCGATGGTGCTCGCCCGCACGCGCGCGGAAGCGGTGGACGCAGCAGAACTCGTCGAAGTCGATTACGAAGAGCTTCCGGCCGTGGTCGATACCGCGCAAGCCGAGCATGCGGAAGGATCGGCCCTCCACGCTGGCGCACCCGGGAACCTCGCTTTCGACTGGGCATACGGGAACGAGACGGAGGTCGACGCACGGATAGCGCAGGCGGCGCATCGCGTAGAAATCGAACTGGTGAACAATCGCATCGTCGGTTCGCCCATGGAACCGCGTGGCGCCATCGGACATTGGGACGCGAACGAACAAAAACTGCACCTTGCGATCAGCGGCCAGAATGTTTGGCGGACACGGGATGAAGTCTCCGTCCGGCTCGGACTGAAGCCCGAGCACGTGCGCGTGACAATTGGCGACGTCGGCGGCGGCTTTGGCACCAAGGCCATGACCTATCCGGAATACACCGCGGTTGCCTACGCGTGCCGCAAGACGGGGTTTCCGGTGCGATGGATCGCCGACCGGTCGGAAGCATTTCTCTCGGACGCGATGGGGCGCGACCATGTGACGTGCGCGGTTGGGGCGTTCGACAATGAATTTCGTCTGCAGGCGCTGCGGGTGGACAGCACCGTCGCCATGGGCGCCTACCTGTCGCCCCACGGCGCGATCATTCCTTCGGTGCTTCTGGTCAAGGTGCTTCCCGGCGCTTACGACTTCCAGCACCTCTTCTATTCGGTGCACGGGGTGTACACGAATACCGCACCGGTCGATGCGTATCGTGGAGCCGGACGCCCGGAAGCGAATTACGTGATTGAACGCCTCATGGATATCGCGTCCCGCGAATTCGGGCTGTGTCCGATGGAACTGCGCCGGCGAAACTTCGTTTCACCCGATTCCTTTCCATACCGCTCCGCAGCCGGCGAAATCTACGATGTGGGAGAATTCAAGCGCGTTCTGACTCGCGCCGGGCAGGAGGCGGACATCGAGGGGTTCGCGGAACGCCGCAAGGTTTCCGCCGGACGCGGCAAGCTACGCGGTCTCGGCGTCGCGTATTACGTCGAGTGCATTCTCGGGGATCGAGACGAACACGCGGAACTTCGACTGATGGAGGACGGATGCTGGGAGCTTCTCGTCGGCACCCAGTCGAACGGTCAGGGACATGCGACCTCCTACAAGCAGATTTTGCATGACGCGATCGGTATCTCGCCGAAGAAGGTTCGTGTTGTCGAGGGGGATTCGGAGCGGATCCCGGCCGGCGGCGGAACCGGCGGGTCGCGTTCGGTCACCGCGCAAGGATTTGCGCTCATTCGAGCGAGTGACGCTCTCGTGGAACTGCTTAGGAAAGAAGCGGAGGAGGCTCTCGAAGCGGATTCGGCGGACATCGAGTTCGAACCAGGATTGTTTCGGGTTGTTGGCTCGGACAGAACGGTTTCCGTGGACTCCATTGCGGAGCGGGCCATTCAGCAGGGCCGGGCGCCATCGCTTTCGGCCCGGGTGCTCGCCACGCTGCCCGAACGCGCCTTCCCGAACGGATGCCATATCTGCGAGGTGGAGATCGACCCGGAAACCGGAGAAGTCAGGGTCGTTCGTTACGCGGCGGTGGACGATTTTGGCTTGCTGATCAATCCTCTGCTGGTCGAAGGACAGGTCCATGGCGGCGTCGTTCAGGGAATTGGCCAAGCGATTCTGGAACATGCGTTCTATGACAATGACGGACAACTCATTACCGGGTCGTTTATGGATTACGCCCTTCCGCGAGCGGACTCCATGCCGAATATGGTTTTCCGAAGCGAGCCCATTCCATCCACCACGAACCCTCTGGGGATGAAGGGATGCGGCGAAGCGGGAACCGTTGGCGCGTTGCCTGCGGTGGCCAATTCGGTTCTCGACGCGCTTTGGGAATTGGGCATCCGGCATGTCGACATGCCCATGACACCGGCGCGAATATGGCAGTTAATCTCGTCGGCGTAGCATCGTGAGGGGGGTGAGGCCAACTCGGCTGATCGCCTGGCCCTGTCGCCAAGGAGAGATTGCAAGGGCGCCTCAATCTTTTTGAAGGTGTTCAACCGGGTTGCGAACTTTTTCACGCTGCGACAGAGACTTATCCAAATTTGTTCCGATTGGAAAGTCTCTCCACTCAACATGGGAGAAATTTTTGGTTCTCCGCCCGGAACGGGGCCTCTTACGGCCGGGTGACCAAGGATCACGACTTGACCGCTTCGAGGGCACGAGCGCCGGGCGCCCAAAATGATGGAGCGCGCTTCCGCAAAAAATTTCCGGTATTGACACGTCCCGCATGGTCCGGCAGCCCGCTGAATCCGACGAGTCAGCTTTGGTGGAAAGTGGGCGCCACTTCAACATTCATGAGCGAAAACGCTTTGGCGGTTGCGGGTTACTTGCAGGATTGGTGTCGTGCTTTGACATCCCCGTCACAATCGGGCCAACTGCCATGGGTCGCAAGTCCGCCTCGAGCGCCTCGGCCTTTTCCCTGGCATAGACTTCTTTTCCTTCGATGTAGATCGTGAAGGATTTGAGATACTTTGCCTTCTTTACGGGATTTTTGATTGTGGCCTTGGTCCAAGAGTAAAGCGGGAGTTTGTCGGCGCCTGTTCGTTCCGCTTCCGCGCAATAGTCTGCGAACAAGTCGTATTGGCACTTCAACGTCGCGTTGTGCTTTCGAAGGATTTCGTAGAGTGGCCGGATGTTCGAACCATCGCCATCGTTGCGCACGGTCTTGGCAACTTCTCGCGCGAGAGTGACGCGTAGCTGGTATTGCCACTCGATGCCCGCTTGAGTTCTGGTATTTTGGGGGCGCTCCGCCATGACAGCCACCGTGAAATTTCCTGCCTGCAGAGAATCGAATAGCCGTAGCTGATTCGGGCGTCTTGTATTCTACAGTCCGCTCAATTCGTCGCACTCCAACTTTCGGCTGGAGCATTCCAAATGGACGGCACGCCGGATGGCGCCGATGGAACTCCTTGTTTCACCATTGACGAACGCTTCGACGAGAGGGCCATCTGATCGTCGTCTTGGTAGCGGGGCGAACCGACTATGACCATCGATGGCGCGGTGAGTTGCCTGGCAATGGCAAATGGTCTGAGAAATCTCGACACAATCCCAGCGCGTTGCTAGTCGCCATGATCTGGGGCGAGGGCAGGTGTTGAATTGTCGATCCCGGGCGTTTGTGATCGTGTGCAACTTGGGTCATATTGAATACAGAGTCTGCAAGGAGACCGGCTCATGCCACGTGCGACAACGGTAGATAACGGTACGCCTCAGCGGTGCGCTCAACGAATTCGTGTCGGCCAATGTCGGCGAGACTGGGTCTTATGAGAACGTCAGCGAATACATTCGCGACCTCATTCGACGCGACAAGGAGCGATCGGAGCGCGAGGCCTTCGAGCGCCTCAAAGCCGAACTGGCACGCGCCTTCTAGGTGTCGGATGCCTCGTTCCATCCGCTCTCCGCTTCAGACGTGATCGAGAGGAACAAAGCGCGAACCAACGCATGACATCAGTCCGCGTCCAAGAAAGAGGCGGCCGCTCTCCAAATCGATGAAATCAGCCGATACTTCCGGAACCGGTGGGGGAAAGTCCAAGCGGGCGCCTACGTCACTGGCATGTCCGAAGCGTTCCACCGGATCGCGGCTGGCGGTGTTGCCTCGTGTCCAGTTTCGGCTGAGTTCGGGGTGGATGGCTATGTCGTCCGGTACGAGAAGCATTTCGTATATTGGAAGACGTTGAACAACGGGGATATCGGCGTCGTTGCCGTGCTACTCGAGCGCATGCGTCGAATTAGCCGTATTCGGAAGGATTCTGGCTACGCGGAGCGTTTAGTGGAACAGCTGCTAGATTCGCGCCCGACTCGGGGAAATCGAGACCGTGTTAGGCGGCGTCCGGGACACGTAGACATGGCAAAATTCACGACGCTCGACGATGCACTGGCCGAATACCTTCGCGATGGCGACCATGTGGCGTTCGAAGGGTTTTCCCATCTAATTCCCTTTGCCGTCGCCCACGAGGCAATTCGGCAGAAGCGAAGAAACCTCGTCTTGTTTCGTATGACGCCGGATCTTGTCTACGACTAGATGATCGGGATAGGGTGCGCGCGCCGCGTAGTATTCTCCTATGCGGGCAACCCCGGGGTTGGCCTCCTGCGTCGCATGCGCAGCGCGATTGAAAATTCCTGACCAGGTTCGGTCGAGATTTCCGAGCATTCGCATGCCGCTTTTGCCAATGCCTATGAAGCCGGCGCGCCCGGGCTCCCGTTTGCGGCATTGCGTGGGAATCGGGGCGTAGATCTCTCCGGGATGAATCCCGAAATTCGAACCGTTCGGTGTCCCCTTGGCGGCGAGGAATTGACGGCGGTCCACGCAGTGCACCCAGATCTCGCAATCATTCACGCCCAGAAGGCCGACTGAAGAGGGAACGTGCTGATCGAAGGAGTTGTGGGGGTGCAAAAGGAAGCGGTTCTTGCCGTCAAGCGCTCCATCGTCACCGTTGAAGAGATCGTGGAAGAATTGAATGCCCATGCGAATGCATGTGTTCCGCCCAACTGGACGGTGAACGCGATCTGTACCGTGCCCGGCGGAGCCCACCCGTCCTATGCGCACGGCTACTACAGGCGCGACAACGCCTCCTATATGGAATGGGACAGGATTTCGGCTAATCGGGAAGAGTTCCTGTCCTGGATGGACCTGCATGTTCTCGGAGAGACGCCGGAGGTGTTCGCTTCCCGCGTCTCAAGACTGGAAACATCATTGTGATGCACTTTACTCCCATTGAAATGATGACCATTGCCGCGTCGCGTGCGCTCTCCGATGGCGAGGTCTGCTTTGCCGGCGTCGGGCCGCCGTCCGAAGCGTGCAATCTGGCGCGGCTGATCCATGCGCCGAATATCACGTTGATCTACGAATCAGGCGCGATTGGCGCCCGGCCGCTTGTGTTGCCATTGTCGGTGGGGGATGGCGAACTCTGCGAATCGGCGCTTGCAACCGTTTCAGTAGTCGAGATGTTCCGCTACTGGCTGCAAGGCGGACGCATTCCCATCGGCGTGCTGGGCGCCGCGCAAATTGATCGTTTCGCAAATATCAACACGACGGTCGTCGGTGACTACCGTCATCCGAAGGTGCGGTTGCCCGGAGGCGGGGGCGCACCCGAAATCGCAAGTTCCTGTGACCATGTCTTTATCATCGTCAGTCAGTCGAAACGGGGATTTGTCGAGAAGCTCGATTTCTTGACCTCGTACGGTCACGGCAGAGGCGGGGCGGCGCGGCAGGAGATGGGTTTCACCACGAAAGGACCGACATTCTTGTTTACCGATTTGGCGATCTGGCAACCGGAACCGAAAACAAGGGAATTCACGGTGGTCTCCCTGCACGCGGGTGTGATGCGCGGTCAAATGGCCGAAACCGTCGGCTGGGAAATCCGATACGCCGAACACGTCGACGAGACTCCGGTTCCAAGTGTTGAAGAATTGGCAGTGCTGCGCGAACTGCACGCCCGGACCGAAGACGCCCACAGGGAACACGGAATCCGGGAACGGGCCGATGGCTGAAGCGTTCATCTGCGATTACATCCGGACGCCATTCGGCCGATTCGGCGGAGCGCTGGCTTCCGTGCGTGCGGACGACTTGGGCGCTGTCCCGCGGGCGGCCCTGATGGAGCGTCATGGCGGAATCGATTGGGCAGCCGTGGACGAGGTGATCTTCTGCTGCGTCAATCAGGCTGGAGAAGACAACCGCAATGTAGCTCGCATGTCTCAATTGCTTGCCGGCTTGCCGGAAGTGGTCGCGGGTTCGACGATGAATCGTCTTTGCAGTTCAGGCATGGATGCCGTCGTTACCGCTGCCCGTGCGGGAGAAGCGCAATTGGTGATCGCGGGCCGTGTCGAGAACATGTCCCGCGCTCCGTTCGTCGTTCCGAAGGCCGAATCCGCCTGGTCGCGGTGCGCCGCAATGCAGGAAACAACGATCGGCTGGCGCCTCGTGAACCCGTTGATGGAGCAGAAATTCGGAATCGATTCCATGCCGGAAACGGCGGAGAATGTTGCCGAGGAATTTGCGGTCAGCCGCAAAGATCAGGGCGCTTTCGCGTTGCGCAGTCAGCAGCGGGCTGTTGCTGCCATGGAAAACGGGCGTTTGGCGCAAGAGATTACGCCGGTGGCGGCGCCCCAGCGGAAGGGCGGGCCGGTAGTCGTGGAGAAGGACGAGCATCCGAGATCTTCGACAACTCTGGAAGGTCTGGGCAAGTTGCCGGCTCTCTTCGGGGAAGGCGGATCGATAACCGCAGGCAATGCCTCCGGGGTCAATGACGGCGCCGCGGCCTTAATTATCGCGGCGGAAGCCGCGGCGAGGAAACATGGCCTCACGCCAATCGCACGGGTGCTGGGCGGAGCGACGGCCTGAGTTGCGCCTCGAATCATGGTGTTTGGTCCCGCGCCTGCAACAAGAAAGCTTCGCGCAAGGCTCGGTTGTTCGCCGAGGGACTTCGCCGTGGTCGAGTTGAACGAGGCCTTCGCTTCCCAAGGCTTGGCGGTACTGCGGGATTTCGGGATTCCCGACGATGCCTCGCATGTGAATGTCAATGGCGGTGCAATCGCGCTCGGCCACCCACTGGGTGCTTCTGGAGCCCGCATTGCCGGTACGGCCGCTCTGGAGATTGCCGGACGGGCGGGCGAAATGGCCTTGGCGCTCGGCCATCTTCGCGCTGGC
Organism: Rhodobacterales bacterium; assembly: GCA_965219495.1. Taxonomy (GTDB): domain Bacteria; phylum Pseudomonadota; class Alphaproteobacteria; order Rhodobacterales; family CAZPXZ01; genus CAZPXZ01. The sequence continues at coordinate 1,714,392 of OZ244777.1, read as the reverse complement.
TGCAAGCAACAAATGCGATCCTTGGTTGGCGCCATACCGCTCCACGACACCGGATAGAGTTCCCCACTGCTTCGCCGCCGAAACCGCCCGGCAGCGAAACCGGGCCGCGCCCCGATTCCGCCCGCGGGGCTCGCGACCGCCAATACGGCCTTGTTCGCCAGAATGCCGCCGAACTCAAGCCGACCCTGGCGCCTCGGCGCCGCCGGAAGGCTGCAAAAGGTTGATGCCGACCCCGCCAGCTACCTCACGAAAGGCGCCCCGAACAAAAAAATGGCTACAGCGCAAACGCCTCTCTGTACCTTTCTCAACACTTCTGTGAATGCTGGGTGGCCTCCTTCCGGCTTCCCCTCCGCGCTCCGGGGAAGCCGGAAGGCGTGTACAGATGGTCACGGCTTTCTGCCATACTGCAAATCTCGCCCATTCCCGACGAGACGGGTCAACAGATCGAGAGCAAGCAGGCACCCCTTGCGCCCTTCTGCCGGCCTGATTTCTGCCCTGCTCGGTTCATTTCCATAGTGCAGCCTCCGGCCAAGCCGCTGCGCGCGGTCAAAATCCTTTACCACAACCCTTCCCGCTGCACGCCACACTCCTCCATGCACTGCAGTAGATCGCGATAGGCGCTGAGCAGAGCCCCGCGATTGGCCCAGTTGTCGCCTTCATCCTCTACCAGGGGGCGAATGAAAGTCCCTTGTTCGTCGATGAGATGAGCGGAATCCGGTATATTTGCTTGGGTTGTTGACCAATCGTTGTCGAAGACCAGTTCGAACATACTGGCAAACAGATCTGTGGCTCTGAGAAGCTCCGCCATTTTTATCGATAGAGCTAATTCGGGACGCTTCGGAAACATGAGAACGTCAATTTTCTCCTGCACCTCGGATACGATCTGCGGCGAAGCCTGCACCACGAATTTCGCGTGACGCGCCCGCCAGTCCTGACTCCTGAGCTGATCTGCGAGCACGACACCCATGATAGGCCCCGACGGGGGAAGCTGCACCTCGAAGGGGTAGCCACTGACCTTGGAGGTGACCGGGCAAAACAGCGCCAGGCTGCTTCTTTCGTTATAGTTCCGCGGACTCAGAACCAGAGCGGGGCGTCGCCCAGCTTGCTCGTGGCCTGCTTGAGGCGTGAACTCCAGCCACACGAGATCCCCTCTAACCGGAACGTAGTCGCTGGCTACCACCGCTCATTGCCTCGCGAAGGCCCCATGTCCTCTTCCGGATGCAGGTTCTCCACCGTGATCCGACTTACCATGTCCTTGAGATCGTAATTCCGTTTCCACATCACGATCCGGCCGGACTGCACATCCATCTCCATCGCGGACCCTTCCGAGATCCCGCATTGCTCGGCGACCGCTTTGGGGATGCGCACAGCCAGACTACTTCCCCACTTCCCGACTTGCAGGTTCGCGCCCATGGGAACACCTCCTCACATATCTACATTATATATCCTGAACAGGGGTACGACAACTCTTGGAGGCCTGGCGACGCTGCGCGCAAATGCCCAACAAATCGACCGGAGCCAGAAACATAGTGCCAACAGGGGGCGCGACAAAATCGCGGAGCCTTGTTTCACAGCAAGTTACCTCTCCACAAAACGAATAATTGGTGAAGATAGGTGCAGAGATTCCCAAATCTCTACCGCAGCAAGTTCACCCGAAAGCCCACTCCCACCGGGCGCCAAGAAACAACAGTCCACTACTTTGAGGGATTTACAGTATATGTACTCAAGCTCCATCGGCTTCAATAATGGTCTCCTGCTGCAAGCGCGGTCACTCTGTCGCAGTTCCACGCGAGCCCATTTCTTTCGGGGATTTGCCAGTCACATTGTTGATGAATCTGTTGGCTACGATTCCTTCTTGCAGTGCGGACCCGCACTACCTGCATTTCTATGGCGGCGAGTCCTCGCCTCGGAAATGCGAGCCTCAACATTGAGCTCATCGCCCAACTCCAGCAACTCCTCCAAGAGTCTTGCGGGCAGAGGAATGCCATTAGTTTCACGATCGCATCTGGATCTGTGTTCAATTTCCCCCGGCAAGAGCATTTCACTTTCCTTCTTCCACATCGGTGCGGATTTCACCGTGGAATAGAATGCCGCCATCCGTTCGTTATACTCGGAACGTTCCAGTACAATGGTCGGATCAATCGCAATCATGACGTGTCCCGTTTCACTAGCTGAATCGGGATGGGCGTACATGCTCTTGATCGCGTACTGGAATGCCCCGCCCGTGATCACTCCGCAGAGCAAATCGACCGCGAGTGACAGGCCAAATCCCTTGTGCCCAGCAAAAGGCAAGAGAAACCCTTCAAACCCTTTCTGGGGATCGTCTGTAAAGCGGCCATCCTTGTCGGTCGCCCAGTCAAAGGGAATGGACTCACCGCGTTGCGCTGCCAACAGCAATTTCCCTCCCGCCACCGTCGACATCGAAATGTCAAGAAGGAACGGGAAGCCTTGCTTGGTGGGTGCGCCAACAGCAATGGGATTGTTTCCGGTAATTGGTGCTTTTCCTCCCGGAAAAACAAGATTGGGCCTTACATTGCTCATCACGATTCCAATGAACCCGCGACTTGCCGCCAGCTCCGCGTAAAGCGAGGCAGCGCCAAAATGATTGCTGCCTCTTACCGCAACCGCTCCGATACCTTGCCGCTCGGCCAAGGCTGTCGCTTGTACTGTCGCTTCTCTTCCCACCAGAAAGCCCATTCCATTGTCGCCGTTCAGCACGCGAAACGCGCCGCCGTCTGCAATTACACGCGGTTTCGGATTTGCATTCACGGCCCTTTCCTGAAGTCGTCTTACGTAGATCGGGACTCGCAGGACGCCATGAGAATCAATTCCCCACAGGTTGGTCGTGACCAAGGCACAGGCACAAATACTGGCATTCGAACCATTCATGCCGACAGCCTCGAACAGCGCCTGCAAGAAGCTGCGCAAATCGCACGCGGATATTCTGGTTTCAGTTGTCATTGGATTGCGACGCCCCATCGACATTCAAATGGAATGTAACAGGGTTTCCCAGCCGGCCCACCGAAAGATTTGGAGCGTGCGAGCAAGCCTGATCCTTTTCGCTTGCCCTCTTCCAGGATCCGCCGCATCTCCCGTATGTTCAGACAAATTGAGAATTGCATTCTGTGCTAAGCGTAACGCTTTGCGCCAACGACATCGTAGCGGCCTCCGCGAACCACCACGGCAATGGAGACAATTCTATTCTGGATTTGTCCGTTCGCGACAACCCACGTGCGTGAGCGGATAGGATCAAGATCGGCGAGCAAGGGCGCCATGTCCGAAAGACATCGGCACATTCGCGAACAAAGAGGCAAGCAATGTTTGAGTCTATTCCGGCAATTATTCGTATCGAGCGCCGTGCAAGACAGTTTTCCAGCGATACCGCAGGATGCTAGTGGTCGATCTTTCGCGGCCAATCGAGAGGAGCATTTCCGTCGCGTGACGCAGTGGTATCGTTGAACGATGCCAAGGCATTCGGAGATCTCATCGATACATGGCTTGCAAAAGCAGCCCGCCAATTGAAGTTCCCCTCGAATATCCGACTTCCAGAAAAGACTAGTGTGCAACAGTTCACGGCCAATTGAACGTACTTGGGGTGTCAACCAGAAATTTGCTTGCTGTTCGTTCTCGCGGCTCCGCTCCCTGAGCGTCAGCAAAAGCCACCACACCGCGGCCCGGCAAATGCGGATTCGCCGCATAGAAACTGAAATTGAATGTCGCCCCCGTCCATCGGCAAATACCTCAATTCGCCGAATATCCTGTATTCGAATTCGAACAAAGTCGTGAATCTAGATCGAACCGGGCTCAATGTTCATCCGGACGCTCTACCTGAAGAGAGCGGTCTGACAAAGAAAATCTCAATCTGACGCACTCTTGTGCGCGAATCGGGCTAGCGGGGCTGCGCTGACCATGATCGAAGCGAAGACGCACGCTGAGTCACTGCGATTGTGCCAAGTATGTGCCGTGCCCCTTTGGACCAAGACATCTCCGGGTTTGAGTAGCACTTCCCCGGACTCCGTCTTCGCATAAATCTCCCCCGACAGAATAATGTTGTAGTCCACGGATTCATTTCGATGCATCGAGGGGTCATCCTCATCACCGGTGACGATTCCTGCCGCGCTGATCCTTTCGAAGTCCTCGTAGGCGCGCTCCGCAAGCTGCTGCTCATCCGGGAGGAATTCCACAATTCGCAATCGCGTGCCACCCTCGGGTGGGTGGTGCTCCACGGGCCTATTTCCCGCGTCTTCGTTGCCTTCGTTGCTCGCAAAAGGGCCATCGGTCACCCATAACTCATGGAATACGAGGCCCCGCCCGGGCTGTTCCAATATGTTGCCCGCCACTTCGTCAATCATGAAATACGATTTCCCATGCTCGCTTGTCGCCGTCACAACCCTTCGAACACTCGTGCCCATCTGGCCACTCCTACTTTTTCGATTCACGGAATGCGTGCGACAATCGCCTTCCAGGCGTCAGGTGTATAGGCTTTCGCCGACTGCGCTAGCACGTTTCCGGAAGCGCGCAACGCCATTACGAACGCTGCAACGGACTCGTCGTCGGGAGCAGTAACCTTCATAATGAAATCAAAGGGGCCCACCGTATAGAACCACTCTTCGATATTGACTCCAAATCTTTCCGCCAATTTTGGAATTCCATCGGAGCGCGTTGGCGCTTCTTTCACCGTGATCATGCCTTCGCGGGTGATTGTTTCCGTCAAGAAATAGGTAACCATCGCTTTCTCCCGTTACCAATTCGCTCGTGTTAATTTTCGGGTGAGCACCGGTACAGCGATGGCGCCGATTAGCAACGCTCCCAAAATGACGTTAATGACTACGCCAGGCACATTGATCAATTGCAGGCCAAAGGTAACCAGTCCGATCAAGAAGACTGCGATCGTCACCCCAAGTATCGTGCCGACCCCGCCCATGATGCTGACTCCCCCAAGCACTACCATCGTGATCACCTGCAGTTCCCAGCCAACTGCAATATTCAACCGGACACTTCCGATGCGGGAAGTGAGCAGCACTGCAGCCAGTCCGCACATCAGTCCGGTGAGTGCAAAAAGCATCAGGCGATAAAAGTTAACCGGTATGCCCGAAAATCTGGCAGCGTCTGGATTGTTGCCGATCGCGTAGATTCTTCGGCCCAGAACCGTCGCATGCAGAACTACCGCGAAAACTATCGTCAGCACGATGTACAGTACGAATTCGAACGGAACCCAGCCGGCGATATAGTGACGCCCGAAAAAGAAATATGCCTTGGGAAAGGCTTGCAAGGCTTCATCTTGAACAATCGCTTCGACGATGCCGCGGTATAGCGACATCGTGCCGATTGTCACGACTATGGAATGGATTCCCAGCAAATTCACAATTGTGCCATTCACCAGTCCCGCCGCGGCACCTGCCGCCAATCCGACAAATACGAGAACGGGCAAGTTCGTTGTGACTTCAGCCGCCAGACCTATGCATGTAGCCGCCAATGCGACAATAGAAGCAACGGAAACATCAATCTCCCGGGAGATAATCAGCAGCGCCAGCGGCAATGCCATAATTGCTTTCTCCGAGAAATTCAGCGTGCTGTCGATCAGGTTCAGCAAGTCAAGGAAATACGGTGAAAGCAACGAATTGAGGACAATGACCCCGAGGAGAAGAACCAGAAGCGCGGTTTCCCAACTTTGTACGAGTCCGATGAGCGCCGCCCGCAAGTCGAACTCACTTATCGATTTCGCGCGCAACATCAATTGCCTGCAACAGATCTCGAGGAAGGTCCTGCTAGCGCTTCTCCAGCAGGTGGCAGTATCATCTTGCCGCCCTGGCGCTCGGCCCTGGAGTTGATGACCACTGCAGTTAAAATGATCGCACCGGAAATCGCGGTCTGTACAAATGGACTAACCCGTACGAACGGTAAGGCACTTTGAATAATCGAGATGAACAGAGCACCGAGCACAACCCCGACCGCGGTTCCGCGCCCGCCAGCAATGCTGACTCCCCCTACTACGCAAGCGGCGATAATAGTGAACTCCAGTCCGGCCGCCGCCTCGGGGAAAGCAATAGCGAACCTCGCAGTCCATAGATATCCCGCCAACCCCGCAATCAGTCCAGAAAGGCAGTAAACCAAGATTTCAATTCGTTTGACCGAAATCCCTGCATAACGTGCGGCAAGTGGACTGCCTCCAACAGCGTAAATTGCGCGCCCTGTTCTGCTGTAGCCAAGAAAAATGAAGGCCATCAGTGCGGTCAGCGCAGCCACCCAAATTATGTTTGGGAGGAATACCAGACGTTCGAGTGGAAATGCCTTGAACTTCGCTGACATTTCATGGGCAGATACCCACTGGCCGCCGCTCAACACGAATATCATGCCGCGAAACACGCTCATCGTGCCCAGTGTTACGATTATTGGTGGAATTCCTACGATTGCGACGAAAAATCCATTGATCGCCCCAAGACCGATGCCCATAAGGGCCGCGAGCGTCAAGAAAACGCCGGCCGGCAGCCATGGATAGGCTTCCGAAAGCAATGCCAAAAACATCCCGGTGAACGCGAGCGCAGCAGCCGGCGATAGATCAATTCCCCGTGTGAGAATTACGAGAAGCTGCCCGACAGCGAGCATTACGAGGACACTTGCATTGGTCAAAACGTTGTCGAGGTTTTCAAATGCAAGGTACTGCGGTGCACGGAGTCCGATCACAAGTAGAAGGATGACCGTCAATGCGCCCAATACCCCACCCCGGTGTCCGGTCAAGCGATTCCACAACAGGCTTGATGTCACCGCATCCTCTCAGGAACCCGCTGCGCAACGCATGATTGCCTCTGCGGATGCATCGTTGCGAGCAAAACGACCGCGAATGCGTCCACGGTGCATGACAATGATGGAGTCCGCCATACCAAGAACTTCTTCCAATTCCGAAGTTACCATGATCAACGCTAGACCCGCCTTCACCAATTTGCCCATGAAGGCATGAACGGCCGCTTTCGAACCAATGTCAATGCCCTTTGTCGGTTCGTCCAAGATCATGATCTTGGGTTCGGTCGCCAACCACTTGCTAATCACTACCTTCTGCTGATTGCCGCCCGACAGTTCGTCAACCGGTTGTTCCCAGGACGCCGCTTTGATCGAGAGTTCCCGGCCGAATTGTTCTGTCAATTCCAGTTCTCGCGCATGACTCAAGAATAGGCCTCGCGACAAGAATGGAAGACTTGGCAAAGTCACATTGACTCGCACTGACAGTGGCAAGATCACCCCGTGCTCCTGTCGACTCTCGGGCAAATAGGCAAATCCATGACGGATTGCATCCTGAGGGCTCTTCAGGCGCACATAGCGATTGTCGACCTGAATCGTGCCAGTTTTTACACGGGACAGTCCGAACAGGGCCTGCATTAGCTCCGTGCGACCGGCTCCCACAAGCCCGTAAAAGCCCAATATCTCGCCTCGACGTAGTTCGAAAGATATGTCGTCAAATTCGGTGTCATGTCCCAATCGATTTACTTTGAGAACCGTATCGCCAAGCTGCGCTTCCACCTTAGGAAAAACCTCCTCCAAGGTGCGGCCGACCATGAGACTCACCAAAGATTCCTGGTCGATTTCGGCGATATTTCCTTCGCCTACATGCCGGCTGTCTCGCAATACCGTGTATCGGTCAGCGATTGCGAATATCTCTTCGAATTTATGAGAAATGAAAATTATCGCCTTCCCCGAATCTTTCAGGCGGCGAACGATTTGAAACAGACTTTCGATTTCGCGCTTTGAAAGCGATGCCGTTGGTTCATCCAGTATTAGTACCCGCGCATCCCGCGATAACGCCTTGGCGACGGACACCAGATGCCGCTCGGCGATGCTGAGGGATTTGACCTCCGCGTCCGGAGCAATCTCGATTTCCAGTTCCTCAAGCAATGACCGAGCCCGCCGCCGCATGCCCCGCCAGTCGACAAGCCGAAATGGCCCGCGAACGGGCTGATGTCCCAAGAATATATTTTCGGCCACAGTCAGTTCTTCGAACATGACTGCTTCCTGGTGAATTGCGGTAATGCCCGCGGTTGCGGCGTCCAGTGGAGTGTCGAACCTCGTCACCTCACCGCCTAGGAAAATATCTCCTGCATCCGGCTGGTAGATTCCGGTCAAGATCTTGACAAGCGTTGACTTTCCCGCACCGTTCTCGCCAATCAGTGCCATGACCTCGCCTGCGCGAACGCCGAGTCGCACATCTTTCAGCGCCTGCACTCCGGAGAAGCGCTTCGACACGCCATTGAGGCGCAAGACGGGCTCACCGCCGTTTTCGGCGCCAAAGGGCTGCACGACTGCTGTCATCACATGGTCAACGGACCAGCAGATATTCTTGGAGGGCGGCCACTAAGAACTACGCGCGGCCGCCCCCTGGAAAGGTCACTTTGAAAGAGATTCGATTAATGCGGCTGCTTCTTCAATATTCGACTGATCGTAGACGAAAAGCTCCCCGAGAATGGTGACATTGTTCTCTCCGACCGTGAGCATTCCCAAGCGCCCGACATCTATGGTCTCGCCGGGGGCACCAGTCGCATCGTCATTTACCAGCCGGTAAGTCGCCACCGTAGTGGCATAACCGAGGTCGATCATGTTCCAAATCGCGAACGCGGGAACTGCCCCAGACATGACGTGGTCAACCATTTCGTTCGGAAATCCCAGGCCCGTAACGTTCACTTTTCCGACCAGACCCTCGTCACGCACCATTTGTGCGGAAGCGGCAATCCCGATTGAGGTGTACGCGACGATTCCCTCCAATTCGGGATACTTGCTCACCAAGCCCAGCGCCTCGTTGTATCCCTTGTCGGATTTCTCGTCGCCGTACGCGACTTCGACAACCTCAATGCCCTGAAACTGCGGATCTTCCTTGGTCAGACGAACCATTTCATCGACCCATTCGTTCTGGGTTGTCGAATTCGCCGGGCCGGAGATAATTCCCACTTGGCCTGATCCGCCAATGAGGTCATTCACGATCTTGACCGGCCCCAAAGCGATCAGCGCATTCGTCGATGCGCCCACATAAAGGGAGCGTCCCTCGGACGCCAAATCCTGATCCCAAGATACGACGGTAATCCCCCGGCGCATCGCCCGTTCCAGTGACGGCACCAGTGCGGTGGCGTCGTTCGCGGTGATCATGATCGCGTCTACGCGCTGCGCAATAAGTGAATCTATCAGCTGGATTTGACCCTCCGCAGTGTTCTCTGTCGGACCGACATAAATCAGTTCAATTCCGAGCTCTTCGGCCGCCTCTTCAGCGCCTACGCGAGCAAGTTCAAAAGCGGTGTTTCCGAGAACCCGCACCAACAGCGCGTATCTGGCCTTCTCTTGGGCGACAGCCCCAGAGGCAAAAACGGTTGCAACAAGGATGAGCCCCGCTATTCCGGTACAGAGGGCACCGAACACACGTTTCAGCATTTTATTCTCCCAATTCTATTAGCAACTTCTTGATCTGCGCGAAATTTGCACAGAAGAAATATTGATGCACACTATTGCTGTGCGGGATTGAGGTTGTCAAACTACGTGACCGCACCCAAGATACACCGAAATCCCTGGAGCCAATCTCTACTCTGGCGCGAAGATTTCTGCGCACGGGGAGACGCACAAGGAACTTTTCTGGTTCCAAGCGGCGTACCTACCCCGTAACACGCGAGTTTGCGTCATGCTCAGGTAGAGCAATGCCGTCCCCGGCGGCACAAGTGTGCCGGCAAAGACAATGTCGTTCACGAAATGTGCTCCAATCGACACCCGGGCTGCTCCGCTTCCGGTGCCTGCGAGGAATCCGGGTACAATCCCGAACCGTCGCCGGTGCGAGAATGCGAGTCCGAGTGCAACAAGGGTAAAGCCGGGAGATGAATCACTCGAAACGAAGGGGGATTATATGGATAACTTGACAAGAAAGTGGTTTTCGCTTGCGCATTTGCAGAAACGGTGGTACGAATCGCTCAATGAAGCAACACCAATGCAACACCAATGCAACACAATCCCGCCTCTCCCACCGGCGACGCCCGTCCGGTGTTCAAGGTCTTCAAATGCCGGGCACGGCTCACTCCGGCCTCGCACCGCCGTCTCGGCGAGGTGTTGCGGTTGTGTTGCGGGTTCTACAACGCCGCGCTTGAGGAGCGCATTGGCGCCTGGATGAAGGCGGGGATTTCGATTTCCTGTTCCGACCAGTGCAAGTCTTTGACGGCGATCCGCAACGACACGCAATTTCCCGAGTTTGCCGCCCTCAGCATTCAGGTGTTTCGGGGTGTTCTGCGGCGGCTGGACCGGAGCTTCCGGGATTTCTTCCGGCGCGCGGAAGGCGGCGGCAAGCCCGGCACTGGCGGCTCCATGTGAAGGGGCTTCCGCCGCTGCAACTGCGGATGTCGCGGGCGTTGCCGGAGGGGGCGGAACTGAAGACGCTGCGGGTGGTGCGGAAGCCGCTGCGCACCGAGGTTCACTTGGGCTTCGCGTTCCCACCGGTCGCCCCGAAAGAGGCGATTGTCCGCCCGGTCGGCATCGACGCGGGGGTGGCCAAGCGGCTGACGTTGTCGGATGGCGGGGAGGTCGCGAAACGGGAAGTGGACCGGGGCCGCCTGCAGCGGGCGGTGGCCCGCGCGACGCCAGGGTCCGGCAACCGGCGGAAGAAAGTGGGGTCGCTGGCGCGGGAGTGGCAGCGGATCTCGGACGCCAACCGGCAAGCCCTGCACCGGACGGTGTCGGCGCTCGGCCGGGCCTACGATTTTTTCGCGATCGAAGACTTGCGGATCGCCAACCTATTGCGCTCGGCGAAGGGGACCGCGGCGGAACCCGGACGCAATGTGCGGGCCAAGGCGGGGCTGAACCGGGCGATCTCCGAGCAGGGATGGGGAACGTTTTTCACGCTCTTGAAGGACAAGGCTGCGAGCGCCGGCCTTCAGGTGGCGGAAGTTGCACCGCATGGAACCAGCCAGGCCTGCTCGGGATGCGGCGCCGATGCGCCGAAGAGTCTGGCTGTTCGCGTCCACGCCTGTCCGGCCTGCGGGCTGGTGCTGGACCGCGATGTCAATGCGGCAAGGAATATCCTGCAACGGGCTTTGGCCCGTTCAAGGGTGGGGAGTGGCGGGGTGATCCCGCTTCCCGTGGCGGCGGCAGGAGCGAAGAACCGATCATTCTCCGGAGCAAGCGGGGCAGTGGCGCCGCTCGTCGCAGAACAGTGTCATGTCAAGTTATGTATATAAGCCCCAAACGAAGGAACAGTCGCGCTTGCACTGGTCGCCGGGCACCGGAGCCGGGGAAAACTGCCTCTCTCCACCGAATTCCGTGACATGAATCGGTCGCGCCCGGCCCCAGTTGTCCTTGAAGCCCATGTTAACCGCGTTTCCGGGTCCGATAATCAACATCGCCAGCAAATATGCTGCAATTTGACGTCCCGGCACCCAATCGGGAGCTTTGGCGATGTTCCGCGAAAGCACTGCGACTAACAAGCATAAACAGGCGATCACGCCGACCGCCGTGGCGCGGTTTGTGGGCATCGGCCAGAACACGGGTTCGCTGGACCTGAACGCGGTGGATGGCGGCTTGCATGCCGCCGTCCCGAAAATCCGGGCGCGGCATCGCGCGGAGACCGGGCGCAATGCCCGGTGCCGCAGGAACCTGCAGGCCCGTCAGGGGCGCCAGGACGCGAAATGCCCAAAGGCGGTGCGGGGGGGCGCGCCATCTTGCGCCGTCCCGGCGTGGGCAGCGCCGGGCGCACCGAAGGCGCGGCGGCGGAAGCTGTCCTGATCACCAACCTGCGACGACTGGGGCTGCCGGCATTGCAGCTACCCGCCGGGTTCGCATCGACCCGCCGCTGCCCGGAGACGTGCCTTCGGGTCGACCAGCAGGAGGTCTGATCGCGCCGTCTTTGGGTGATGTCGTAAAAGTGCTGGATGTTTTTGGAGGGGCGTGTACTCCGGTTGAGTGAATCTTCAAGCGTCGGCGGAGGCCGACAATCTTGACCGGGAGTAAGGTGCAAAATACACTTTTTGGTTCCTACAACGGCCCGGCACCTGCTGGACCGAAGCACGGGGAGAAACCCGTATGAATCCTGACGATAGCGGCCTGCCTGCTGATCGCCGCGCGCAACGTGAAGTACGCCATGAAATACAATGACACGGCGGTAAAGACGACGATCCCGGCCCACGAGAGGCTCGATATGTGGAACGAGACGACGATGATCCGGGCAGATGTGGTGGTCGATGAGTGGGTCCGCCGGTGAACGGAGCGGGACAGGACCACCCCATTCGACCTTCAGGTCAAACGTGTCTTTAGACGGCACATGGACGTTTCTGTCTTCAGCGACACATGCGAGTTCCGGGACGCGTCCTGGCAGCAACAATTCAATGGGCGCCAAGAGGAATATCCCAATCCCGGGAAGCTCCGGTTCCCCGGGCCGGTATGATCTCGATGCGCGAACTGCGGGAACGGTTCCGAACTGTTACAGGGGCGATGTCGGCCCTGCCACCGCGCCAAGGCGCACAATCGTAACGAGCCTGCCACGCGAACACACATCATGAAAACGATCCAAGTCCTCATCCTCGGTGCGTTTGCCCTCTGGATCGCCCCGGACGGCGCGACAGCGGAAGCGGACGATACGCCCACCGGGTCGCCGCCGGCCACCGCAACCAAGGTGGCGACAGTGGAAGGCATCACTGAGTACTTACTCGACAACGGCCTTCGGTTCCTGCTTTTTCCCGACCGGAGCCAGCAGCAGATCACCGTCAACATCTCCTACCTGGTGGGTTCGCGGCACGAAGGCTACGGCGAAACCGGCATGGCGCACCTGCTCGAACACCTCGTCTTCAAAGGCACGCCGAACCATCCCGGTATCCCCAACGAACTCACCGAGCGTGGCGCGTCTTACAACGCGACAACTTGGTTTGACCTCACCAGCTACTACGAGACGTTCCCGGCCGACGAAGACAACCTCGCCTGGGCGCTCGACCTCGAAGCAGACCGCATGGTCAATTCGTACATCTCCGCCGAAGACCTTGGGTCCGAGATGACCGTGGTCCGCAACGAGTGGGAGCGCGGGGAAAACAGTCCCTCTGGGATTCTGAAGGAGCGCGTCCTGTCCACTGCCTTCCTGTGGCACAACTACGGCAACACGACCATCGGCGCCCGCACCGACATCGAGAACGTGCCCATCGAACGCCTACAGGCGTTCTACCGGAAATACTACCAGCCCGACAACGCGGTCCTCGTGGTCGCGGGCCGTTTCGACCCGCGGCGGGCGGTAGATATCATCAAGGAGAAGTTCGGCGTGATCCCGCGTCCCGAACGCACGGGCGCGAACCAACTCTTCACAACCTATACCGCCGAGCCCACCCAGGACGGAGAGCGCACGGTGACGCTGCGGCGGGTGGGTGACGTTCAGTACGCCATTGCCGCCTATCACGTGCCGAGCGGCTCCCACGAACAATTCGCCGCGGTCGAGGTGCTGGCGCATCTGTTGGGCACGCAACCCGCGGGGCGACTCTACAAGAACGTGGTCGAGACCGGCCTCGCCGCCGAAACGTGGATTTCCACCTACCGGCTAAAGGAACCGGGCGTGCTGCTTGCCGGTGCCCAGGTGCGCCGGAAAGGCGACCTGAGCGAGGCCGTCGAGGCCATGCTCGCAACATTGCAGGGCCTCGCGGATGAGCCTCCGACGGCAGAGGAGGTGGACCGAGCCAAGACGGAATTCGCGGCAGCATTCGAGCGTGCGTTCAACCACTCGGGCGTCATCGGCGGGAACTTGGGCCAATGGGCGTCGATGGGCGACTGGCGGCTCATGTTCTTGCATCGGGATCGCTGGGCGGAGGTCACGCCCGCCGATGTCCTGGCCGTTGCGAAGGCGTATCTGCAGACCTCGAACCGCACGGTCGGTTATTTCTATTCGACGGACGAAGCGCCGCCTCGGGCCGAGATCCCCACGCCGCCCGATGTCGCGGCGCTGATTTCGGGATACACCGGGGGCAAGGCGGTGGCCCAGGGCGAAGCGTTCGAACCGACGCCCGGGAACATCGAGAGCCGCACCACAAGGCTCACCCTCGCGGGCATCGTCGAGGTGGCGCTCTTGCCGAAGGAGAGCCGGGGCGATGCTGTGAGCGTCAGCTTCTCGTTCCGGCATGGCACGGAGAACGCCCTGATGGGCCGGAGCATGGCGGCACTGTTTGCCGGTCCCATGCTGACGTACGGCACCACCCGGCTATCGCGGCAGGAGCTCATCGACGAGGCGTCTCGCCTCAAGGCCAGAATCAACCTGAACGCCGGCTGGGGCTCCGTCAACGGCTCCGCGACCACAGTGCGCGAGAACCTGCCCGACGTGTTGCGCCTTACCGCCGAGATGCTGCGCCAGCCGGCCTTCGACCCGGCGGAGTTTGAACTGCTGCGCGAGGCGCTCCTGGCAAACGTTGAAGCGCAACGCTCCGATCTCATGGCGCGCATCGAGAACGCCGCCGATCGCCACGTCAATGGCGGCTACGACGAGGGCCATGTGTTCTACACGCCGACCTTCGACGAGATGATCGGCCACTACCAGGCGGTCACGGTCGAGCAGGCGCGGGACTTCTGGGCGTCGTTCTACGGCGCGGAAGGAGGAACGGTATCGATCGTCGGCGACTTCGATCCCGACGAGATCATCCCGGTCCTCGAAGAGGCTCTGGGCGACTGGAGCGCCAAGGAAGTCTACGCTTGGGTCGACCGTCCTTACTCGGACATCGCCGCCGTTTCCGTCGACATCGAGATGCCCGACAAGGCGAATGCCGGGATGGGCGTGTACCTGACGATTCGGATGCGCGACAACCACGCGGACTACCCGGCGCTGGTCCTCGCCAACCACATGCTGGATGCCCGGCTCGGCGATCGCATCCGCAAGCAGGAAGGGCTCTCGTATGCCGTGGGTTCGGAATTCGGAGCCAATTCGATCGACGAGATCGCCCTCTTCTTCGGCCACGCGATTTTCGCGCCGGAAAACGCAGACAGGGTGGTGGCGGCGTTCAGAGAGGAAGTCGCCACGGCGTTGACGTGGGGCTTCACCGCCGAGGAGGTGGTGGCAGCCAAGCGCGGCTACCTGGACGGCGCGCAACGCCAACGATCAAGCGACGAAGCGGTCGCGTCGATTCTCAATAACAACCTGTTCCTCGACCGAACCATGGAGTACGTCGCGCAACAGGAAGCGGCCATCGAGGCGCTGACGCCCGACGAACTCCTTGCGGCGATGCGTCGGCACATCGATCCGGAGAAGATGTCGATATTCCGCGCCGGCGACTTCGCGAACAAGCCGGCGCGGTAACGGCGGGGTTCAGGCGTTTGCGATTCGGCCTGCTCCACTATCGGGTCGAACCGCACGATACGGTTGTCTTCGTCACCTGCCGGCTCAGAAACCGCTACCGCCGTCCGCGCCCGTGCGTTTCCCGCCGCGCCAATTTCGGGCGCCGTGCGAAGCACGGATGCGGACACCGCGCCGCGGGAACGTGTGCGCCTCATCTCCGGTGCGTGCAGGACATTACCTCACGCGAACCTCAATTCCACCTGGCGCTGCGCGTCAGCCCGCTCCCGGCGCGCCTGCGCAAGCTCGTAGCTTGCGTGCATCCGCACCCAGTGGCCTGCGGTGCCCCAGCCGATATCCTCCAGCGCCGGCGCCATGTTCGCGGACGGGCCGGCCTTGCCGTTCAGCAAGCGCGACAGCGTGCCCGCTCGCAATGCAGACAGTCCGCCGTCTCGGAAACGTTCCAGCCGACCTCTTCCATGTTCTCGCGGATCAGTTCGCCAAGGTGCGGCGGGTTCAGCATGGAGCCCACACGTTTGCTGCTGTTCTCGTTCATGGCTCAGTGCTCCCTTGCGCTCAATGGCAGTCGAGCAGGTCCACGTTCTCGCGGTCCTCGAAGCGGAACGCCACGCGCCAATTGTCTGGTGCAAAGGCACGCAGGCCGAGTTCTTCTTCAAGCCTTGCCACGAACCGGGTGCGGCTTGTCTTTCGCCTTGAGTGGACGTGGAATTCATCAAAGTGAAACAACCAACTGAGCAGCCGGATGTTCCAGTAGGCGAAACCCCGGGGTGCCGATATGACCGAACACGAGGGGTTTTCTGCGCGCGAGATACTTGGCGCCGAGCGCCATGATCGCGCCCGTGCGCATTGCGGTGCGTGCGGTGGCGTCCAGGAGGCCGCGGGGTTCGTCGGTCTCGGGACAGGAAAATGCGAGAATCCCGTATTCGGAAGGCCGGTTTTCCTTATAGTTGTCATGGAAGTCCCGGACAACATTCACACCCGTCAGACCGGTGGGATCGACGATCCAGCCGCGCGAAACGTTGAAGTGGCCCTCGACCCCGGCCTTGGGGTGCAAGTGAGTCCGCTCGCCGATCACCGTTTCGCCGAGTCCCTACATCACCAGGGCATTCTTGGCGGCACCCAGGATTTCCGCATCGCTGAGCGCCAATCGGTTGCTATCGAAGCGATTGAGATAGTGAACAGGAACGAGTGGACTCTCGCCCACGATGCGGCCATTAGTTCCCATATATCCAGAACCCTCCTAGCGAAAAGTATGCCTCCGATGCCAGCAGCAGTGCGATCGTGGCGCGCATGAGCCAGTGCGAAAAGCGCCGCCAGGCCCATGCCGCCAGCAGCAGCGAAAGCAGGAACTCCGCGGGCGCAATGTAGCGGGCACCGTGCCGAACGTCCCAATAGGAATACTGGCTTTCAAAGATCCAATCCGAGAACGGCCAGAACGGCGGGTGGCCGTCATCCACGTGCAAGGGAACATCCGCAAGGATATGCAACATGGCAGCTGCGCCGAAGGCGAGAAGCCAGTGACGCTTTAGCCGGTATCCTGCAACCGCGATCAGAAGATAGACGGGAAGGGAGTTCGAAACGGCGAACGCTTCCTGCCAGAGCGGGGAGTAATAGTCCACCCCGAATATTTGCGCTCCGGTGCGCCCTACGATCCATCCTTGCCAAGCAACCATGAAGAAAATGGTCGAGTCCGGAAGAAGGCTGCCCAGTATCGCAGCGGCGGTACTCGAGGGAGCCTCGCGCTTGCCGAACGCGGCAGCTCCCATCAGCACATGGGCAGGTGTGTTCAATGCGCCATTCCCCGGCAGAGGCGGTCTGGTTCGATCTCTGCTGATTCCGTGCGAGTGTAGGAGCGGGTGTGCGCGTCGAAAACCAGGCGCGGAACCATGAATTGCCGGCAAATCGACCAAGCGGCAATCCGGGAATTGCCGCTGGAGGGATTTGCAGGGCGCCGGAATTGATAATCGTCAAGGACGCAACGCGGGCGCCGCGATAGTCCGGCGTGGACTGCGATGACTTGCCGACTGCAAAGCTGCGTATTCTTCGTCGCGCTCTTCGCGGCGTGGTTTACGGCGTACGCGACGGCCACTCTGGCTCAGAGTGCAACCAGCAAGCCGTATATCGAGCGTTACCTTTCCAAGACCAGTCCCGGCGACCTTGTGCCGGGAGCCGAAGTGTACGGGCCTGTTCGAGAGGATATTCCTGTTGCCCCGGTCCTACGCGGCGGGGAGCGCCTCGCCTGGGCCTTTCTGACCTCTGATTTTGTGGGAACTACCGGATACTCCGGCAAGCCGATCCATGTGCTCGTGGCAATTGACGATGACGCGCGCCTCACGGGGGCGCGCCTCGTGGATCACTCGGAGCCGATCGTTCTCGTCGGAATCCCGGAATCGAAGATTCGCGCCCTGACCGAGCACTATGCAGGTCTCGATCTCCGGGAAGAAGCCACCGAATCCGCACACGAATTGGACATAATTTCCGGGGCGACCGTAACGGTAGTCGTCATCGACGACTCCATCTTTCGCTCGGGACTACGCGTCGCGCGCGACTTGGGGCTTGGCGGGCTTGCGCCCAAATCCAAGCCGGCCGGGCCACAATTCGTGCTGTCGGCGGAGCCCGGCTCCCTTGAGAGTTGGCAGAAGTTGACTGGCGACGGGTCGGTGCGGCGCCTCAGCCTGGATATCGGCCAAGTAAATTCAGAGCTCCTGACATAGGCACATTTCAAGTTGAACCGGGCGGGCCTTGATAGACCATTCGCCGGCGGGTTCCCGGATAGTTGATTTGCTGGGCAGTGGCAGCTTCGCACAGGGCCCGCAAGGCTCGGTTGAAGCGCGGCTGCGCCATGGAGTGGAAGCGCACGAGGAGTTCTTCGCCGTCCTCGCTGGGGATCAGGTCTGCCGGGGTCTGGAACACCGCCTTCAGGAAAGCGCGCCCTTCTTCGGCGTCGCGGCTGAGCAGCGGCCCGG
The DNA here is from genome assembly GCA_965219495.1 of Rhodobacterales bacterium. GTDB lineage: Bacteria > Pseudomonadota > Alphaproteobacteria > Rhodobacterales > CAZPXZ01 > CAZPXZ01. The sequence goes on along the minus strand of OZ244777.1, from coordinate 1,696,161 downwards.
CGGCGGCGAGCATGGCGCTTTCGGCCCGGTAGGCGATGGTGCGGATGAGGTCGGTGAAGATTTTTCGCTCGGTTTCGAGTTTGACGGCTTGCTGTCCGTCCAACGTGTCTGCGAAGGGCACTTTTTCCGGGGCCTCGGCGAAGCGGGCACGGCATTCCTCGATCCGGGTTTCGACCTCCTGGATCTGCTGCTCAAGGGCGGCGAGGGCGGCGGCGCGCTTCGCCTGGCGCCGGGCGCTGCCGGCGTCGGCTTCCCGCAGATCCTGCATCTTCTTCTTCTTCCGCTCCAGGCGCCCGGCCTGGCGCTCGAGGCGTTCGCGGTCCTTCTTCAACTGCCTGCGCAGCGGATTGGGCACGAGGCGGACCGGATCGTCCGGCTCCACCGCCCGGCAGCACAGATGGTCCAGCGCGAACTCGTGGCGCATGTACCGGAAGAAGTTCTCCTGCCGCCAGCGCGCGAACATCCGCGAGGCCACCTCGGCGATCGGCAGGTCCCGGCGCGTCGTCAGCACCGAAGTCTGATGGCCGTTGGCGCACAGCCTGCGGACTTCCCGCATGCGGAACGACCCGCCTTTGCCGAACCGGGCCTCGCCTTCGGCAAGGCGGTAGACGGCCGGCTTCGAAGCGCCGGCCTGGGCCGGATCTTCGAAGGCATCGAACGCCGCTTCCGGCCACGGCGCGTAGCGCCCCTTGCGGTAGGTCAGCACGTCGAAGCCGGCCTTGAACCAGCGCTGGAACGTCTCCGGGCTCCAGCCTTCACGGTCGAACACCAGGGTCACCCGCCGGCCGGCGCCAACCTGCGCCCGCACGTCCGGCAGAATCTCCTTGTTCAGCATCGACAGCAGCCCGTCGTTGGCGGCCGCCGTCACAAAGAGCCACGGTTGCGCCGCGGCATCGTGCACCCAGACATCGGTGGTGGCCGGAAGGCACAGCCGCCGACGCGGCACGAAGGTCTTCGGAAGCCGGTGCTTGCGGCCGTGGTACGGCCGCACATGCCCGTCGATATACAACATCCCCACCAGCCCGGGCGACGCCGACATCCAGCGCCGCGCCAGCGCTTCCGCCAGTCGCCGCACCAGCCCCCGGGCGCCGATCTCCCGCAGCTTGCGGCGCAGCGTCTTCATCTCCGGCGCCCGGTCCAGGCCCAGGACAAGCCCCAGCTCCCCCGGCGCATGGCCCTTCAGTTGCTCGGCGCTCCGGATCCGCAGCAGCGCCATGAACGCCAGCGTCAACAGCACGCTGCGAAGGCCGAAAAAACCGTTCTTCAGCCGCCCGAAGATCGTCTCCGCCGCCTCCACCAGTCCCTCGCCCAGCAACGCAGGCAAAGCCAGAAGCACGCCCGCGCCGGAAACCGCCTCCACCGCTTCGAACACCGCCGGAGCCTCGTCCAGCGCCCCCGTCCGCGCCAGCAGCCGCTCCTCCGAGCGCTTGACGCCGATGCCCCCTTCGCAGGTCGCGTCCGCCGCCGAGCGCGCCGACGGCTGCGATCCCGGATCCGCCGGATCCGCCGAATCCGCCGCGCCGCCCCTGCGCAGCCAGACCTGCCGCAGCGCGTACTGCAGCGCCGTGTGCGAAACACCCAGCGCCCGCGCCGTCCCCCGCACCGAGCCGCCCGCGTCCAGCAGACCCTGCGCCGCCGCCAGCTTCTCCGCCGTCAGCTTGTAGCCGCCGCGCGGACCCCGGGCGTCCGCAAGCGCCGCCACCCCGCCCCGCTCATACGCATCCCGGTTGTTGTAAATGGTGTTGCGCGAAACCCCGAACGCTTCCGCCAACTGCGTCACGCTTGCCAACCCAAGGGAAGCCAGCATCCCCATCGCCGTCCGAACGCCCTGGCGGTCGCCGTCGGGAGCCGAGAAAATCACCCCGCCCGAGTTGAACACCGCCAGGCGGCCGTCCTCCCAGGCGATGGCGCACTGGTCGCTGATGACGATGGCGTTGTCGGGAATGAAGCCAAGACGGGCAGGCAGCATGATCGGAATTCCTCGGCGGGGATGATTGGATAAATCCGAATTATGCCGATTCCCCACGCAGGTGTCAAGTCAAATGCCTGGAAATATTCACTTCTTATGCCGGAATGTCAGGAGCTCTGAAATTGTGAAAGTCTATTACGTCGGTCGAACCGCAGACTACGTTTCGTAGATCTCCTTCATTCGGACAATCGAGAGTCGGATAAGTTCTTCCAATAACTTGAGATCAACGTCTTCGAGATTCTTGATGTACAGGCACGAAACTCCGGTCTTGTACTTTCCCAAACGACTCATAATGGCGTCAAAACGCCCGAAGCCCGGCATGATGTAAATCGTCAGGGCCTGCTTACGTGGCGAAAAGCCGGTAATGAACCATTCACCCCTGCGGCCGCTCGAATACTGGTACTCGTAGTGGCCGAAGCCGACGAGGCTGCTACCCCACATCCTTGGCTCCAGGCCGGTGATATCTTCCATAAGTTTCTTAGTGGCGTACGCGTCTTCCCGACGTTGGGCGTTCGAAACACTCTCGAGAAACTCGTCTACGCTGGCATCGGTTGGTTGTGTCTTGAGAGTTGTCATGCGTGCCTACCTGTCTTCCGATGCGCGGAGACTTGTGTTCGATTGGTCATGGAACGAATCTCGACGAAGGGCGACAGTGCCGCGTAGCTCGAAATTCATACCACTCAAGGGCGAGAATCATCCTTGCGCAATAGCCTTTCGTCAAGACCTGGACGATCAAGGCGTATGGCACTGCGCGCAGTCGTGGTTCCAGAATACCTGCTGGCCAAAGCTTGGTTCGCCTTTGTCATGTCGAGGGCGTCCTTTGTGGCGTAACTCCAGTTTCTCCATTGGCGTGAATCCGCCAAGGGCGAAATGGAGATAGAACTGGTTGCGATGCTGCGTGAACCGTTCCGTGGTAAAATTGTTTTGCTCTTCAGCGGTTCGCGATTCCGAGACAGTTTCATGAAACTCTTCCCGCCATGATCTTCGATTCCACTCCAAGTGATCGTCATGATTGGGACTTCGGACGTCGATGAACTGCATCGGGATGCCGCACTCTCGCAGCAGTTCTTCACAGACGTCGTTGGACTCGGAACCGCTGCCGACCGGAGCCCTCTAGATGGGGACAAGGAAGGTATCGGGGAGGCTCTCCAGTGCGACACGGGCGTCGGCTGCCAATGCGGTGGTTGCAACCTGCGCTCTGCCGAACTTTGAAACTGGAGGGGGTGGACGGGGAAGCATGACGCCGAGTCAGTTAGCGCAAATATCGGGAATCGAGGTGCACTAATTTGCCCATCCCGAGATGGGCTGCGTCAGCACCGACCGGATGCACTGAATCGCTTTGCGTGCTTTCGGTGTCCAAGCCGGGTTCCGCACGCGAAATTTCCGACTCCAGGCAGGCATCAGTCTACGCTGCCTACACCATGCCGGAACTGACAGCGGCACAGCTTTCGTCCTCGAATCACGACTCTTTCCGCCGCTTTGCCGGCTGCTCGCCTCGCTTGCCGAAAACGAATTCGTTCCAGGCGCACGTCCCCTTCCGCAAGGCGGTCCGGGGATGCCTGTGAAAGACCAATCTTGGACGCCCGGGCTGCGAAGGAGGCGGGCGGCCAGTTTGTACGAGCCATGCATCGCGAAGACCAAATGATCGGGGCGATTGCCTTCAGTCGAATTCATAGTGGCCACGAAGAGAGCCCCCGTCAGGTTCCGCAAGACCGAACTGCGATTTGGGGCACACTGCCGTGACGCGCTCACACCGCTTCATGCAGGCAATGATCCTGTCGGCGATACGTTGGCGACGTGCAGGACGGCGCGGCGGCGCCAAAGCGCGCCCCGGCGAAATTTCCGGTCACATTCCGGCACGTCGGGGCCAATCAGACGGTCTTCAAGGCATAGAGGCATTTGCCAAAGCGGATTCGGGATCGATTGGATCCGCCCAGACGCAATCGCGCCAGATGTCGTAGCCGGCTTGGGTCATGTGCAGGCCGTCGGAGATGAAAATGGTCTCGCGCGGTTCGCCGACGTCGTGTAGCATCGGGGTCGCGACGTCAATGAGGGTCAGCCGGGCATCGGCCGCCGGGAGCCGTGCCAGCAAGCCGTCGGTCTTCTGCATGACATCACACAATTTGCAGCAGGCGGTGCTCGGATCTACCAACAGGATGCAGATGCGCCGTCGGAAGGCGCTTGTGGATGCCTGCTACGATTGCGTCGAAATGAGCGAGGACCTGTTCGCGCTCGGCGCCTAGCACGGCATCATTGTCGCCCTCGTAGAGCAGCACGGCCCGCGGACGATCGCGCAGCACGAGTTCGTTCAGGAAACGGCGTACATCGTTCATGTTGCTGCCACCGAAACCCCGCGGAACAACGGTGAGCGGTGCCAGATTTTCGGCGACGCGCCCATGCCAGCTGCGTATGCTCGAACTGCCGATGGCACCGATCGGCGCCGACGACTCGGCCTTCGACGCGAGGAATTCGTCGATCGTTGTCCGAAACCGCTCGGGGTCGCGGTAATTCGCCGATCACGCCGGGACCACCAGCAGGATCAGGACCAGCGCAATCGTTTGTCTGATCGGAGTTCTCTCCCAACCAGGTCTGTACAATGGTAAAATAACCCGGCGCAATCGTTTTGAGCAATCTCTTGCGAAAGCATAGCCTGCGGAATTGCTGTTATCGCTCGGCAACTTGCGCTAAAGACTTCGCTTACTTATCGTGCATTTCGCAAATTCCGCAATTGGATGGCAAGTAAATGCAGGTCGGAGTTGAGCAGTCGGCGAATGGACTGGTGATAGCCCCCAGCGGCCGGCTGGACGGAGCAAACGCTTCGATGTTTGAACGACAGTGCAATACGGAGATCGAAAAAGACGAAGGAAACGTGCTTCTGGACCTTTCGGAACTGGAGTATGTCAGCAGCGCTGGATTACGGGTCATTTTAACCATCGCAAAGTCCCTCAAGTCGCAGGCGCGCACCTTCAAGGTTTGTTCAGTTCCGGCGAATGTCTCGGAAGTGTTCAGAATAAGTGGTTTTAGCCAGATTCTGGATATTGTCGAAAATCGCGCTAGCGCCAGCGATTGACATTGCCCTGCCCGTTTTCTTGAATGTTTGGCGGTTGGCAGTGGGAAGGTCAGTGTTCTCCTTCGGTCTGATGATGGTCCGGAGTCGGCGTCGGCAATGCATCCGTAGCAGCCTCTCCATGTCGACAAGATAGGTTAGGAATAGCGGTCGATGCCTTTCGGCTTTTCTGCGCGCATTGCATTCAGCGTTTTCCTGATCCTTGCCTTGGCGATTGCCCTTACGGGGCTATTGAACCAATACAAACACAGAAATTTCCTTTCGGAACTATTGCGCGACCGGCATGCTCTTGTACTGGAGGATATTCGCGACTCGATTGAAACATCGCTTGCGCTCAACCTGCCGCTCGATGCGTTGCCTGGCGTGAACGCGACTGTAGAAGCCAATATCGCGCGGGACCCGCGAATTCTGTCCATCGAAATGTTCGATGAAAGGGGCAGGATACTCTATACTGCAGACGAAAGCCTTCTCGGCGATCTGGTATCCGAGGAATGGGTTGATGCCTGGAGCGCGGGCCGCGAACCGGTCTGGGCGCGAATAGAAAAAGACGCGCATGTCGTGGGGGTTCGCGTTCACGACAGCCTTGGCCGCGAAGTTGGATCTCTGGCGCTGAGATACTCGCGCGAGGCATTCGATTCACAGGTTCTTGCGATGGCGTGGCGCATCGCTGGCTTGTGCGCCGGCGCCCTAGTCGTATTTGCCGCGATCGGAGCCGGCTTGATCTTGGTCTTCACGCGTGGCCCGCGGGAGCGACTGCAAACTATGCGGGAGACGGTTGACGGCAAGATCCCGGTAGACGAGTCTTCCATAGACGCTCCGTCCATGCATTTCTCCGATACGGTGCAGGCAGCAAGGAACTCGATTACCAAGGCGGAGCAGACCATCCGCCAGCTGGAAACCGAAGCAGAAAGTCAGTTCAACGCCGGCGGCGCTACCCGATGACGCAAAGGGTAGCACCGAATTCAACCGCCAACGGCGCGGCGCCCGGAGCCGTATCTTCAGACCAGATTCTCCGGAGCTTGATCATTCGGCTGGGCGCACTCACCGCTGTACTGCTTATCGTCGCCCAGGGCGTGGTATCGTACTTGTCGGCTGAAGCGTTCGAAGAAAGCCTTTTTCCCGAGATACTTGCAAATGCGGAGGTGGCGGGTGAGCTGGTAGCGGCGCAGATCGGCTACGCAGTCTCGATTGGCATTCCCCTGGATTCGCTTGTGGAGATGGACGCTTTCCTGGATGGGGTGCTCCAGCGAAATCCGGATCTGCTGTTCCTGGCTGTCGCCGACACCGAGGAAGCCGTGCTTTATGCTCGAGGCGCGGAGGCCATGCCAGACCTTTCCGCCCCGGACGCGCGCCCGAATTCTCTCGAACTCAGTGTCCCCATATTGGCGGAGAGCGAGCGGGTCGGGGAACTGAGAATTGGCGTTCGCGAGGGTTCGGTGCTTGAGGTGTTTTCCGAACTCAGGTTCGATATTCTGACGGTCCTGCTCGGCACGCTGTTTGTAGCCGTCGAACTGCTGGTCGCATTTGTCGTCGTAAAGATCTCGGGTCCGATCCAGCACAGCTACAATGTGCTCGCGATGGGCGCACGGGGAAATTTCGCCTATCAAATTGGAATCCGGAGCCGCGACGAAGTAGGTAAATTCGCCAGCGCTTACAACGCTGCGGTGCGGCGCATCAACAATGCATTTGCGGAGTTGTTGAACGAGGCCGAAGACGCGCAGTCGGTGCAACTCGAACGCAGCGTGCAGGACCGCATCAGCAGCATTGTCGCGGAAGTTCGCGCTCGCTTCCAATTCTCGCCCCCGGGATCGGAAGAAGCCGTGCCGGTGCGTTCGCCGATGGACGTGCGAATTCCGTTGTTCATATTCATGCTGTCCCAGGAGTTGTCGCGCCCGTTTCTGCCACTGTTCTTCGACCAGATCTACACCCCGATCGCAGGGCTGTCTCGTGAAGTCGCGATTGGATTGCCGATTACGGCGTTCATGCTCACGGCACTCGTTGCAACCCCTGTTACAGGCGCCCTGACGGATCGATTTGCGCCCCGGGCAATTTTCCTCGCGGGAGCGATTCCGTCAGTTGTGGGGCACTTCGGCGCCGCGTTTTCCGAGAGCATCGTCGAGGTGCTATTCTGGTGGGTCCTCTCGGGCCTCGGTTACGGAGTCATTTTCATCTCCGCGCAAGCCTATGTTGCGCACCATACGGACCGGAGGCGCCGGGCTGGCGGAATGGCGACATTCGCCGGAGCCGTATACGCGGCGTTCGTATGCGGCCCCGCGGTGGGCGGCATCCTTGCTGATCGCCTGGGATACGAATGGACACTGGTCGTTGCCGGCGTTCTCGCGGCGTTTTCCGCCGTGGTTGCCATAATTGTGGTGGACGGTGGCGCGCCGCGCGTCGGGCGAGCGGGTGGAAGCGGATTGAGCAGCTTGGAGGCGTGGGCGCGGCTGTTCGCAAATCGCCGGTTTTTTGCTCTCACGGTACTGTCCTCCCTGCCCGCAAAGCTCGTCCTGGCCGGCTTGTACTTCTATTTGATCCCGCTCTACCTGTTCGACCTAGAAAATACGCAGTCGAATATCGGCCGTATCATGATGGTCTATGGCGTCGCCTGTGTGTTGATCACGCCGCTCGCCGCTCGCGGATCCGACCGGCACGGCCGGCACGAATTCTTCGTGATTGCGGGCGGGCTGGTAGCGGGAATTGGATGTCTGTTGCCGGGCATTGAAGACTCGACCTCACTGGTGCTTGCCGCAGTGGCGGTCATGGGCGTGGGGCATGCGCTGCTGACAGCGCCGCAACTCGCCGTCATCCAGGAGATCGCCGAGAGCGCAGGGGATGAACTGAACATTGGCCCCGGCGCCATCGTCGGCGCATTTCGGACGGTCGAACGCATTGGAACCGCGTTGGGTGCGGTTGTGGTCGGCGGAATTGTCGCGGTTGCGGGATTTGGGCAGGCAGTAGCAATCACGGGTGTAATTTCGCTTCTGTGCACCGCAACATATTTCGTCCTTGTTTGGCAGGGAGGCGAACTACGGAAAGCTCAATGAGTGGCCGATTCCTGCGTACGACACTTGCCGTCGTTCTGCTTTCTCTTGCGGGACCCGTTCTTGCCCAATCGGTGGACGAGCCGTTGCATATTTTCATGGTGGTCTGGCGCGGGGAAACCGACGTTGAACTGGGATTTCGAGCGCATCTGCGGGAGCGTGGCGTACGTGCGCGCTATACGCTTCGCGACCTTGGTCGGGATCGCAGCCGAATTCCAGGAATTGTCGCCGAAATTCAGGAAGTCCAACCGGACTTGGTGCACAGTTGGGGCACATCCACCACGCTCGGCATTCTAGGACCAGTGGAGAAGTCTGAGGGGGACCAGGCGCACGTCGAAGGGATACCCGGTGTGTTTTCGCTGGTCGCCTATCCCGTCGAGGCGGGCATCGTACAGAGTTTCAAATCCACGGGTCGTGCGGTCACGGGCACATCCTTCCTGCCTCCCGTGGAAACGCAGCTAGAGACCATGCGCGCGTATCGGAAATTCGATCGCCTCGCGGTGATCTACAATCCGTTGGAACGGAATTCCAGGATCAATGTGGAGGACTTGCGCGAAGCGGCGGAAGCACGCGGGATCGTACTGATTGAAGAGCCGGTTCCGCTTGACGACGAAGAACGGCCCGACGTGGGGAGCTTGCCCGGACTTGTCAAGAAGATTGCTGAGCAGGGTGCAAAGTTTCTGTATCTAGGCCCCGATTCCTTCGTCGGAATCAACAGCGCCGAGATCACCACGCTCGCGGCGGAAAACGGCGTGCCGGCATTCGCCGCCACCGAGAACGCGTTCGACCAATCCGAGGCGATGCTCGGGCTGGTCAGTAATTACTATCTCGTGGGCAAGCTCGCGGGAGCGCAAGCGGAACGGATTCTGCTCGGCAAGGAAAGACCGGAGGATATTCCGGTCGCGTCGCTGGCGCGGTACTCGCTGCTGCTCCGCATGCCCGTGGTGCGCAAACTGGAAATCTATCCCCCCCTCGGACTCCTGCGGATCGCGAAAGTTGTCGACTGAGCTATGAGCCTGCGAATTTCGATTTGCCTGATTGTTGCTTGCTTCGTGGCAGTGCTGGTTGCTGCTCTCGTTTTCACCGGTCATGTCCGCGAGGAGTCTCTGCGCGATCAACTCTCCCGGTCCTTCGCCGCCGGCAACCAGGCGCTTTGGACCAAAATCGTCGAAACCGGCGTGCAGCGCATGCGGGGGCACAGAATCATCATCGAGGAGGACGCGGAGTTGCGAGCCGCCCTGAGCGATGGCAACCGGGACCAGATCGAGGCGGCGTCGAGCGCCCTCCTGCAGAGCCTGCGCGCGACCGGGGATGTTGCACGGCTGGATATCATTTCCCCGACCGAGGAAGTGCTTTATTCGTCTGCTCATGCCTTCACGCCAGCCGCGGCGGCGAGTCAGTCGGCGGTTCACAGGATGATCGAGGAAGGTTGGACCGGTAGCGGTGTCGCGATAGATGCCGAGCGAAACGTTACGCTTTCCTTGGGTGGGCCTCTCTACGACGAGGTCGGCGAAGTGCTTGGGGCGGCCATTTACTCGACGGAAATTCTGCGGTCTCTGGAGGAGTTGAAAGCAGGAACCGGGGCAGAAATTCTCATTGTCAATCGACGCGGCCGTCTACTGGTGGGAACCGAACCAGAGATCTGGTCCGCGGTTCGCGGTGAGGCGGAACTCGCGGAGGACTCCAGCCAGGTCGTGCGGGCCGGGGATGACGTCTACTCATTGACAACCTATTCGTTGCGCGCCGATCTCGGCAATCTGGTCGCAAAGCTTGTCAGCGTGCAGGACGTGGGCGCGGCATATGCGGAGCAGACCAGGGTCGAGCGGATCACCGTAGCATCCATCAGCGGATTTCTCCTCTTGCTGCTCGTCGGTCTTTCGTTCTATCTGCATCGCGCACTTTCACCCCTCACGGATGGAGTTGAGGTGCTGCACGCCCTTTCACGCGGCGACACCCGCGCCGACGTGAAGGTCGGCGGGGAGGCAGGCAGCGATGAACTGGCGCGAATTGCTCGAGCGGTAAATACATTCCGGGCGCAGACCCTTGCCGTTCATCGGCACAGGCGTTTGCAGGAGCGCAGGCGGCGGCAGCAGGAACGCTTCATTCGAAGTGAAATGAACCGGCTTGTCGCCACGCTGGACGAGACCGCGCGCAGTGACATCCTCGAAGATCTCGCCGAAATCGAAGCTGGAACACGGGAAGCACAGGATAAATCCGCGGGACAGGGCGGGGATGCCGGGCACGCGGGCGACCTGCAGATTATGGGACTGGCATTCCACAAGATGATTGACCGCGTTTCTTCCCAACAAACCCGGTTGACGCAACTGGTTACCGAGCTTCAGGAGGCGCTTCAGGCCAAAATGTCATTCTTGGCGATTCAGGAAGAACTCCGCATTGCGGAAAACGTGCAGCGATCGTTTCTTCCGGACGAGAGCCTGGAAACTCCGCGTGTGGAAATTCGAGCGTCCATGCAGGCCGCCAAGGAAGTAGGCGGGGATTTCTTCGACTATTTCGTCATCGATGAGAATCGAATCTGCGTTGTCATTGCTGACGTCGCCGGCAAGGGAGTGCCAGCGGCGCTGTTCATGGCGGTTGCTCGTACGCTCATTCGCGCGGCAGTGACCGGACTTGATGACACGCCGGGGAATTGCCTGGCCGTGGTCAACAACCTCCTGGCCGATTCTTCTCGGGAGCAGGTTTTTGTCACGGTGTTTCTGGGCATTTACGACCAGCGCGACGGTACCTTGGTCTACGCAAACGGCGGCCACAATCCGCCCTTGCTGATGGCGCAGGGGAGTGTGGAAGAACTACCGCTGACCGGCGGAGTCGCACTCGCCATGTTCAAGGATCTTTCCTACGAGGAAAGCCGGATCAGAATTCCGAAGGGCGGCAAGCTGTTTCTTTTTACAGACGGAGTCACCGAATCCTGCGATGCGGAGGGCAAGGAATTCGGCGATGAACGGTTAACGGCGAGACTCATGCAATGCGGAACGCTGAGTCCGAATGAAATCATGGAAGCGGTCTTGAGAGACATTCAGGCATTCGTCCAGGACGAGCCACAATTCGACGATATCACCATGGTGGTCCTGAGCCGGGAGGCGCACGGACGAACGGCATAGACCCCGCCGCGTCCGGACAATCCAAGCTGTGGGCACGGGAAGCCGCACCGCCGGAATTGGCGGCAGACAAGGTCCAAACGGAACTGCAAGCGGCTGACACGTTCGCATGCCGACGATCTGACCGAAGCCGCATTGTTCCCGTCGCTGAACTGCCGTGGGCGCTCCGGATTCTACAATGGACCCTCTCGCCGCGACTGAATGGCCGGCAACCGTTTCGGGAACAATTCGGATTCCGCGACAAATCGCGTCGGTCCGGCCCGTCGGCCGCTACGCGGCGGCAGATCCGGTCATATGGCGACTTCCAGAATTTTCACGCGGCTGCCGGGCCATTCAGTTGCCGACTTGCTTCGGAAAGAGGTGCTCGATTTCGGAAATTTTGAACGATTCCGTGCTTGCCAGCGTGATGCGAAGCAAAGAGCAGTTCGCCAGGTCGGTGGTTTCCGATCCTGCGCGTTCAAGCACGATTCTGGCAACACCGCGACTCGCCACGATCAGAGGCCATTTTGCGTAGAGCGGGGCGAACTTGCAGAAAACCCGCAGCATGCGGTCACGAAACTCGGGTGCGGATTCACCGCCGGGCGGCGTCTCTCCCGCGGTTAGAAGTGGTTGGGTTTCGTCCACGCTCCGCCCGTTCCAGGCGCCGAGACGGCGTTCCTTCAGTCCGTCCTCCTCTAGGACATCTAGCCTTGAATTCGAGTTCAGGATTCGCACTGTCTCCAGGGTTCGCTGCAAGGGAGATGTAATGATCAGGCCTGGCGCCAGGTCCGTCAGGCGCAGGAACTTCAGGACCTTACAGGCTTGCTCCTGCCCGAGTGGAGTCAATACCGGATCGGCGTCGCCGCCCGATCGCACGCCGTCACGGTTCGCCGTCGTTTCACCGTGACGGATAAAATAGAAGCCGCATTCAGGTCTGACGTGCTTCAACAGGATACAGGTATCTCTCTTGCCCGTCGGCTACCGGATGATGGATGCGGTCGCGAGGGAAGGTTTGGTCGTCGGTTATCCACTCAAGCAGTTGCTCACAGAGAACCGGATCGCTTAGCGACGGTGTATGACCGGTCAGAGACACGTGAATGACGGAGAGTCCGCCGTGGCCGCGCATCTCTTCGACGGTTTCGTTCGAGGTGGCATCGCTCAACTCGCCGTGAAGCAACAACACGGGGCACTTCACCTTTTTCCAGTCGCTCCAGAGATCAAGACTGGTTTGCGCCTCCGCGCGGTAGGCAAGCAAGGCGCGAAGATCGTGTCGATAGACCCGCCCGGATTCCGCTTCGGACCAGCGCGTCTGATGGTGGGCGGTATGCAGCAACACCGTTTCGGGAGTCGGTCCGACGTGTTTCTTTGCGGCGCCGGTCCGGCGAAACATCTCGGCTGGGCTGCTGAACACGTAATGCCTGGCGACGGCTTTGGCCCGCCGTCTCCTGCGTTCCACGGGAATATACGGGCCGCTGTCGTTGAGCACGATTCTGCGCACTCGCTCCGGGCATCTTGAAGCCAACCGAATGACGGCGGATCCTCCAAGCGACGATCCGAGAATCGTGCAGGACGGAAGTCCGAGATGATCCATGCACTGGATCAGTTGTGCAGCATAGGCATCGAGATGGTAGTCGGACATCTCCGCGAGCCAACCGCTTCGTCCGCGGCCGGCGAATTCCAGCGCGATCAGGCGAACTGCCGGTTCCGCGTCGAGCGCGAAGAAGTCGAACCGCTGGTTTACGTTTACGATGCCACCGACGGCAATTACCGGTTCCCCGCTTCCCCCCATGTCTGAATAAGAAAGCCGGGTTGTATAGGACTTGCCCACTCCGAATTCCGGGTCCTGAGCTTCCACGGGATGTTCATAGTGGAATTGTCGGCGAGAGGGCAGGCGTCCGAGGGAGCGGAGAATGGTTTCGACAATTTCGTCATAGTCGCTCCAGGTCAGGCTCCCGGCCGGGGGCGACCCGCAAGACACGTACCATTCGCTGAGCGCAGCACTGGAGCGCTGGGCTGCGGAGGGCACGGCGCACGAATGTTGCGGAGATCTGCTCATGTCCGATTGGAAGACTGTCGTGCCGGCTTGCGCCGAACATCGCAGCCGATGGTTGTGGCATTCCGGAACGGGATTTCCGGTCCCGGCTTCTGAACGAAAGGAACGATTTCGCATACTTCACGCAGGTTTCGGCACAAGGCGTTCGGCATTTGCATGGTTAACGGATCGGCCATTGCTTTGCCGAACCGGAAAACGATCTTGCCAAACCCTGGGATTACGCTTTCTCTGGACATGCTGCCATTGTCGGTACAGAGGAGATCATTCCTGGCGTCCTGGACAAAGAAGTTCGCTCTCAAGCTGTTTCATGTTTCCATTATAGCTTTTTCGAAACGTATGCGATGTTTTCATATATCCGCATTCGAAATTCGACCAACGCGAGCGAGCCGGAAATGACCCGCAAGGAACCACCAAAGTTAGAGTGATCTCGGCCGGGGCGAATCACCGAGAATGTGCTCTTTGAATCATCCGAATCCCGTTCCTGGCCGGGTATACGCCAGGCGAGGAGGGGCGAAGAAGTCGAGGACCCGGGCGCCTTGAGCGCCCGCTCTCAGGCCATGCGGGACGCCGCCCGGCGTCAGCCAAAAGTCTCCCGCGCTGATGGGGATCTCGCGCCCACCCTGAATTCGCACGCCGTTGCCCTCCACCAACACGCCCCACTGTTCCTCTGGATGGTCATGCACTTGGCTTTCGGCATGGGGCGCTACGGTAACGACGGACACCATGGCGCGGTCGCCCACATAAATTCTTGCGGTGAGGCCTTCCGCCAGTTCCCGGGGGATTCCTCGGCTCTGGTCGGCAACATTGAAAAAGCCTGCATCATTCATGGAACACTCCCTTCCGGTTTGATGAACGCGTGATGATGCTAGCATGACGGACCGTACGAACGTAGTTTATGCGCGCAGCAGTTCCCGGCTATCCGATGTCGGAACATCCCATCGCAACAAGAGGCTTCATGGCACTCAAGATTTACGAACCCAAGTGGAAGCAGGTTTCCGCCAAGGCGATGTCAGCCTGGCGCTCGGTGCCCACTTCCATCATCAGCGATGAACTCAATCGATTTGGCGCCATGACCGCGGAAATTTCTCCCGTTGCGCCGGAGAGCGCGTTTGCCGGACAGGCTCTGACCGTTCGGGTGATGGCCGGCGACAATTCCGCGCTGCACTACGCGGTTTCGCGTGCATGGCCTGGTGCGGCCATCGTCGTGGATGCCGGAGGGTATCTGGATACCGCGGTGTGGGGAGCGATTCTACAGCGTGCCGCCATCCGAAAGGGAGTGACGGGAATAGTGATTGACGGGAGCGTGCGCGACAGTTCTGAACTCCGGGCGAGCGAGGTTCCGGTGTATTGCCGAGGCATCGTGCCGGCCGGCCCGCACAAGGGTTGGGGTGGCGAGATCAACGGCGTGATCCAGTGTGGAGGACGCGCGGTGGCCCCGGGCGATCTGGTTTGCGGCGACGGTGACGGGGTAGTGATCGTGCCCCGAAACGCGGCAGATGGCTTGTTGCAGCGATGCATGGACCGTATGGCCATGGAGAGCCGAATTGAAACCGGAATCGACGCGGGAAGATCAACCGTCGAACTCTTGGGGCTCCCCGAGCCGGACGCGTTCTAAGGTTTGCAAGATGAGCGGGTTGCCCGTGATCGTGCGGGAATTCAATACCCTTTCTCCGGCCTGCGACTCGCCTGCCGGAGGACAGAACCCTTCCGGAATGCGCCGTGTCGTCGGAAAGCGGGACTTTCGGATCATGCAGGATTCACATGTTTGCCGTCCAAATCAGGCCCTGAGTCGCGGGAGAGTTCTTTGAGATCGGATTCGGCATCCGAAGCCGTTCGGCGGATTGCGGCGGACATCGGCGGCACATTCACGGATATCGCCGTAATCACCGGTGAGGGGAGGCTGGCGACCCGGAAGGTTTCTTCCACCCCCGCCAATTACGCGGATGCCGTGATCGACGGGATCCAAAGCCTGATGGAAGAACTCGATTCTCCTCTCGGCGAGTTGGAGATGGTGCTGCACGGCTGCACGGTGGCCACCAACGCCATCCTGGAACATGAGGGGGCGTCTACCGCGTTGGTCACCACGCGCGGGTTTCGCGATGTGCTCGAACTGCGCCGGATTCGCGTGCCGGCCCTGTACGACCCGCTCTACGAAAAGCCTGAACCATTGGTGCCGCGAAACCTGCGGTTCGAAGTCAGCGAACGCATGGGACCGGATGGTGAAATCTGGGAGCCGCTAGTAGAAGAGGATGCGTTGCGGACGGCCGAGCGTATCCGGGACTCCGGTGTCGAGGCTGTCGCGGTCTGCTTCCTGCACGCCTACGCCAATCCGTCCCATGAGCGGCGGATGGGAGAAATTCTCGACAAGGTCATGCCCGGAAAATTTGTTTCGCTCTCGGTGGATGTACTGCCCCAGAAACGCGAGTACGAACGAACGAGCACGACCGTCATCAACTCCTATGTCGGACCGCCCGTCCGGCGCTACCTGGATTCCATGGTCGAGCAGCTTCGCACCGCGAACGTCGGCGGAGATCTGATGGTCATGCAGTCGAGCGGCGGCATCCTGGACGCGAGGTCCGCGACCCGAAGGCCGGCCCAGATCGTCGAGTGCGGACCCGCCGCAGGTGTCATTGGCGCAGCACATGTGGCCCGGCTATCGGGGTTCAGGGACGTGATCACCCTCGACATGGGCGGGACAACCGCGAAGGCATCCATCATTCAGGCAGGCGAACTCTTGTTCGCGGAGGAATACGAGGTGGGATTCGGGATGTCGAGTGGGAGCGCGCTCCTCAGCGGGGGAGGATATTCGCTGAGCCTGCCGGTGATCGACATCTCGGAGGTCGGCGCGGGAGGTGGAAGCATCGCCTGGCTGGACAAGGCGGGTTCATTGAAGGTTGGCCCGAAGAGTGCCGGCGCTTCTCCCGGTCCGGCATGTTACGGACTGGGAAACCCGGAGCCGACGGTTACGGATGCCAACCTGGTGCTCGGCTTCCTGAACCCGAGAGCGCTGGCGGGAGGATCGGTCGCGGTGCATGCGGAACTGGCCCACCGAGCGGTGGAGAGCGGCGTCGCCCGGCCGATCGGTTGCGGGCTGCTGGAGGCGGCACACGGCATTCACACCGTGGCCAACGCGAACATGATGAGGGCGGTCAAGGCGGTGACGACCTATCGCGGCCGGGACCCCAGGGACTTCGCGCTGTTCGCGTTCGGAGGAAGCGGTGGCGTGCACGCGGTGGACCTCGCCCGCGTCCTTCAGGTCGGGCAGGTCGTCGTACCCATGGCGGCCGGGGTCTTCAGTTCACTGGGCCTGTTGTTCTCCAACCTCGAAATGAACGAGACTGCGCCATTTCTTCACCCGGCGAAGGACATGCCGCTCGACAAGGCGGAAGCGATTTACGGAGAACTCGCAGGGCGGATCACGCCGGTCATCGGCGGCGACCCGTCTGTGGTGGCTTTCAGCCGGCAGGCCGATGTGCGATTTCGGGGCCAGGCCTACGAATTGACAATTCCGTTCGCGGATGCGCCGCTGGGTCCGTCCGCGGCGGAGGATCTCTGCAAACGCTTCGAGGCGATGCATCTCGCGCGCTACGGGCATGCCTTCTCCGGAGAGTTCCCGGTGGAAGTCGTGAACCTGCGGCTGGTCGCCACCCGCCAGCCCAACGGACAAGTGGATCCCGTGTTCGTTCCGGAAACATCGTCGGGGAAGGAAGAAATCCGGTCCGCGTATTTCGGAGCGGATCTGGGCTTGGCGGATACCCGGGTGATGGGCCGCGAAGGGCTTGGCGATACGCCAGAGCCGGGGCCGATCATTGTCGAAGAATACGAAGGAACCATCGTGGTTCCGCCCGACTGCACGGCCGCGGTCGACCAGATCGGAAACGTTATAATTAAAGTCGGCGCCAATAGCTGACGGAGCAGACGGACATGGCACAGGACATCGACCCGTTTCAGCTCGAAGTGATCAAGAACAGCTTCGACGCCATTGCCGATGACATGGCCCTGACACTCATGCGCACGGCGCATTCGGGGATCGTACGGGACTCGCTCGATTTCTCCACCGCGATCTGCGACGCAGATGGAAAAACCCTTGCGCAGGGAATCTGCACGCCGATGCACATGGGCAGTTTCTATGACGCCATGCGAAATCTCATCCGCGAATATGCGGGGCGGATTGATCCAGATGATACCTTCATTTTCAATGATCCGTATGCGGCGGCGGCGCAGCACCTGCCGGACATTTACATCGCCATGCCGATTTTCTTGGGGGACCGCGTCGTAGCCTGGGCGACGACCGTAGCGCACCACTCCGATGTCGGCGGCATCGTTGCGGGCAGCAATTCTCTGGGGGTCGAGGAGATCTACCAGGAAGGACTGCGCATCCCGCTCGTCAAGTTCACGGAAAGGGGAAGGGCCAATCAGGCGCTATGGGAAATCATTGCACTGAATGTGCGCACTCCGGACAAGGTTATCGGCGATTTACAGGCCCAGGTTGCCGCCTGCAAGAGTGGTGAAAGGGAATTTCTTGCCCTGATCGAGAGATATGGAGAGGAATTGGTCCGGCATTACGGGGCGCACCTCCAGTCTTACGCGGAACGGCTGACTAGGACCGAAATCGAAGAGTTCCCGGACGGCACGTTCGGTTTTTGCGATCACATTGACGGGCTTGGCGATGATCCCGAAACAATCGTCGTGAATGCCACCGTTACCGTGAAGGGCAGTTCGATTCTGGTTGACTGGTCCGGTTCCTCGCCGCAGGTCGCGGGAGGCATCAACCCCTCGTTTCCGTTCTCCAAGGCAGCCACCTACACCGCCATTCGTTCGGTGATGCGTTCGGACATTCCGAATTGCCACGGATTCACCGTCCCCGTCACGGTTACAGCGCCGGAGGGCACCTTGATTAATCCACGTTTTCCCGCGCCTTCCGGCGCACGCGGCATAACGGGATATCGAATGGTTGACTGCCTATTCGGCGCGTTGGCCAAGGTCGTACCCGACAGGGTGCCCGCGGATGGCAGCGGCGGTTCCACTTTGCCGACCATCGCCGGTTACCAGAATGGAAAGGCGTTCGTGTTCTGCGAGACCTTCATGGGGAACTGGGGTGGCACCGCTGCCCATGACGGGCAGGAAGGCGTCCCGCACATGGGCGCGAACCAGTCCAACGTGTCGATAGAAATGATTGAAAGCGATTTTCCCATACGCATGAATCAGTATGCATTGGTGGCGGATACGGGCGGCCCCGGCAAATTCCGGGGCGGGTTGGCGTTATGCCGCGAATACCAGGTCCGGGCCGAGAAAGCGATTCTGAATGTCCGGTCGGACAAGCGAAAGTATCCGCCTCACGGGCTCTTTGGCGGGAAAGACGGATCCCCTTCATGGAATATTCTCAATCCCGCAGGCGAGAAACGGATCCTGCCGGTTCTGATGATGGAGGTACGGAAACTCAAGCGGGGAGACGTGTTCTACCATGTGATGTCCGGTGGCGGCGGCTACGGCAATCCCATGGACCGCGATCCGGAACGTGTGCTCAAGGATGTTCGAGAAGAGAAAGTCTCTTCCGATCAGGCCCGCGAGGCCTATGGGGTCGTGATCACGGAGGGCTTGCAGGGCTTCCGGGTGGATGACCCTGCCACGACGGCGCTCCGGGAAAAACGGCGCGGGAAAGCCATGAACCGGGATTGGGCAGGTTCGGCAACATGATCATCGCTTCAATCCGCGCCACACCTGTCCGGGTGCCGGTCACCCGGATCGCTGCCTACTCCAAGCGAACCATGGATCACATGCTTGCAACCGTCGTCGAAGTTGAAACCGATGCGGGAATCAGCGGGCTGGGCGAAGCGAGAGGCGACTGGTGTGCGGAGATCATCAACGAGAAATTCACGCCGAAATTGGTGGGCATGCAGGTCAGCGACCGGCGGGCGATGACGGACATTTGCCTGGCCAAGGAGCCGTTCGATTACGGGTATCCCGAGTTCCTATGCGAGCGGAACGCGTTCGCCGGAATCGAGATCGCGCTTTGGGACATCCTCGGGAAGGAAACAGGACGTCCGCTATTCCAGCTTCTGGGAGGAGCTTGCCGAGAGCGGGCGCCTTTCGTGGCCTATGCCTACTCGGTCGACCCGCGCGAGGGTAAATCCGGCGAGGTAATCGCATCCGAGATGGCGGAGATTGCGTCCGCAAACGTTGCGAAGACCGGAGCGCGCATGTTCGAGTACAAGGTGGGCCTGCACACTCCGGAATGCGAAATCAGGGTTGTTCACGCTGTGCGGGAAGCGCTCGGGCCCGACGTCGAAATTGCGGTCGACGCGAACATGGGTTTCAGCTTGGAACAGGCGAGGCGGTTTCTTGCCGGAGCGGCAGGCGCAAGGGTTGCCAACATCGAAGAGCCGGTCGCAGGCTTGTCGTTCGTCGGTCGGCTCAGAACCGAATTCGGGGTGCCCGTGTCCACGCATTGCATTGACTTGGACGCGTTGTCGGCGCATCCGGCCATCGACTCCGTGGTAAGCGATCCTTCGCTCCTCGGCGGGATTTCCAGGACGATTTCCTTCATGCATCAGGTCAATGCGACCGGAAAGCGTTTCTGGCTTCGCGCACGTTGGGAACTGGGCATCGCCTGGGCTGTCATGTGCCACCTGGGGTTGGCCTGTCCGGAGTTGAACCGTCCCGCTCAAGCCCTGATTGACTGGATCGAGGACGACCTGATACTCGGAGAAACTTGGCTGGTCAGAGATGGCGGTGTGGCGCCGCCGAACCGGCCCGGCCTGGGCGTGGAACTGGATCGCGGGGCCTTGCGGCGCTACGCCCTCGCCTAGTCTTGACCGGGCGGCGGGGCAGGATTGCGGTCTTGCCCCAGAAACCCGCAGCGCGGAGGAAGGGATGTGCATATCACAGGGCCGATGATGCGCCGCATTGTGGAGGCGTGGCACGGAATCCGCATTTCCAAGGAACGGGCGGAAGATCTCGCGAGAATTGAGGCCGCCGTCGCGGGGGTCGTATCCGAGAAGGCCAGCAGACTCACGCCACAGGATCAGCCCACAATTTTTCGCCGCGCCTTGCAGAGGCAGGACGATGAAAGGGTCTGAGGCAAGCGAGGCGCCTTGCGGTCTCAGCCTCAGCGAAGTAGCGGAGGGCATTCGAAAAAAGGAATACTCCAGTCTGGAGGTTGTGAGCGCCTGCCTGGAACGGGTTGATCGTTCCCAGCAGGCCTGGAACGCATTCATACATGTGGAGCACGAACAGGCGCTCGCAGGAGCGCGTCGCGCGGATGAAACTCTTTCGCGTGGCGAGAGTTCCGGGGCTCTGCATGGCGTTCCGGTGGCGCACAAGGACACCTACTTCCGCCAGGGACGCCTTGCCACTTGCGGATCCCGCATCCACGCCGAATTCCGGCCGGACCGCACGGCGACCACGATCGACCGGCTGGACCGGGCTGGCGCCATCGACCTTGGCGGGGTCAACACTTCGGATAGCGGCTGCAATCCTTTCGGGCTCAATGTCCTGGTCGGGCGAGCCCGCAATCCGTGGGACCCGGATCGGGTCACCGGTGGGTCGTCCAGCGGTTCCGCCGCGGCGGTCGCGGGCGGCCTCGTCTATGCGAGCATGGGAAGCGATTCCGGCGGGTCCATTCGCCTGCCGGCCAGCATGTGTGGAGCCGTCGGCCTGAAACCGACGGAGGGTCTGATCAGCAGGTATGGAATCCTGCCCTTGAGCGACACGCTGGACTGCTCGGGACCCTTGACTCGCACTGTCGCCGATTGCGCGCTGGTGACGGGCGTTGTTGCCGGGTTCGATCGATTGGACGGCGCGAGTTTCCAGCACGATGTTCCCGCCTATCTCGATGACCTGGAACGGTCGATGTCCGGCCGCCGCGTCGGTATTCCCTCCAATTACTTCTGGGAGGGTCTCGACTCGGAAGTCGAGCAAGTACTGGCGGCCAGTCGGGAAGTATTCCGAGCGGAGGGAGCCGAAATCGTGGAACTCCCCGTCCCCGACCCGGCGCCAATGGATGTAATGGGGAACGTGATCATTTTCGCCGAAGGAGCGCGAGTCCATAAGAAGTGGTTGCGGGACCATGCGGATCTATACACGCCTGTTACCCGGCACGCCCTGGAATACGGGCTCTGCTGTCCGGCCACCCGGTATATCGAGGCGCTTGCCTGCCGGGCTCCGGCATTGGCGGAGTATCGCGAGAGGGTATTCTCGCGCGTGGACGCGCTCCTGACCCCGACTCTTTCCGGATGCGCTCCGAAGATGTCGGACGTGGACAGGTACCTGGAAAACCAGTCCCGGCTGCCGCTGGATCTGGCGCGCAATACCAAGCCGGCGAACTTCATGGGCATTCCCGCGCTGACGGTCCCTTGCGGCCGTTCGCCTGATGGGATGCCCGTTTCCTTTCAACTGATCGGGCCTCCTTTCAGCGAGCCACTACTTTTCAATCTGGGCCACATCTTTCAAAAGGCCACTTGGCGTTCCCGTCAGTTGCCGGAACTGTAGCGGTTTCCGGTCTGAATCCGGCAACCAGTGTTGGCGTATCCGCGGCCAGGTCGGGGTCGACGGGTGGGCGCGCAATTCAATCGTGTTGTCGAACATGCCAAGCTATGACCGAGGAGAGGTTTTGGAGCGTTTGCACGCAGTTCCATACACTAAATCCGTTATTGCTTTGTCTCGCTCTTTGATCAATTGAGACCAGGTAGGTTCCTTTGAAGGCCATCATGCGAGAAGTCCAGCTGCGCGATGCCAAGGCCCGGCTTTCGGCCTGGTGGGAGCGGCGGCGGGGGAGAGACGGCCATCGTCACCCGCCACGGCAAGCCCGGGGGACGTTCTCCTTGGGATCGAGGGGTGGAACCGGGTCCGACATGTGCTGTCCTTTGGCGGGCCGCCGGTTGCCGCGCCTTCGGAGGATGGGAACGTTGTGCGGCGCGACACGAACCAACTGCATGACACGGCATGCTCTAGGACGGCGCATGTATCACGTACATACCGACGCGCTTTCAATCGCCGCTCCTGGGCCACGGGATCGGCATGCATAGCTGATGGACTGGATGGAGACCCATTCAGGCGAACTATTCCTGTCTGCAAGAACGGTGGCGGAGATTTCCAACGGCATTGCCAGGAAGCGGCGGATTGGCTCTTGAGCCAACGCTACTAACCTTGGATATCGGTTTGAAACAGTGCTTCATCTCTATGGCCGGCGCGTATTTCCGCTCGATCTACTCCACCACACGTCTAACAGGGGAATTGACGGACAAGATGCGAGCAGCCGGTCAATCACCCGGTCTTGGCGATCTCGCCATCGCGACGACGCCGGGAAGCCGTGACCTAAAATCTGACGCGCAATTTGTGGCGCTTCACACTGTTCGGCACCCGTGATCGATCCTGTCGGGTGACTATGCAGATTCTGCCCACCAGGATTTCGGTGGTCCAATCAACAGTACCATGCTCGGTGCGAATGGAACTGTACATGTCCCGAACATGCGCGAACCAGGATCGCTCATCATCGCGAACCCACTGAACGGCGTTGCGCGGGAGTAACCGCGCTATCTACAAATAGGCGAAACCCGGCGGGACCGAATTTCGGCAAGTCCAAGGAGCATCAGGTCATTGCCACGCATATTTCGAAGACAGATGCGGGCAGGCCCCAAGACCCGCGCCCCGCGCGACTGACACGGTCTCTTATTTTTCCCAATTATCCTGGGAGATGTCATTGCGGCAGTCAAAGCAGTTGAGGTTGCGCCGGTTAATGTGAGATACTAGGAATTACTTTTCAAAGCGGATAAAATTGACATGTGGGAACGAAAGGGCCGCAAATCAGAACGATAACTATGATATGGGCAGGGCCTTGCAGCGGTTCAGAAGGGCAAACAACTGGACCCTTTCGACCGTCAGTTCGAAAACAGGCGTTTCAATTTCGACTCTTTCCGAGATCGAGAACAATCAGTCTTCGCCGAACTATGATGTGTTGGTTCGTCTCGCCGAAAGTCTCGGGATTGGTTCTGTCGAGCTTTTCAAGGGCAGAAGTTTCTCCACGTTCGCACGTGGTTCTCGAACGGTCAATCGGGGCGGCGACACCCTTTGCGATCAGACGCCACTCGGCGAGTACCATGCTTTGAGCGGCGAACTTGCCAAGAAAGCCCTCCAACCCATGTTGGTTCGCGTATCGACGAGAAGGCGGACGCCCGAGATCCTGAGCAGCCACAGGGGGGGGAATTCCTCTGTGTCATTCACGGATCCCTGGAGTTCCTTATGGAGCCCTATAGTCCGACAGTCCTGAAGCAAGGCGATTCTGTGCGCTTCGATGGCATCATGCCTCATGGTTTTGTTGCCGTGGGCGACGAAGATGCGCGGATTCTCTCCGTGTGCCTTGCCGAGAGTGAGGTCGTCAAGCATGCGAAGGGCAGAACTTCGGGAGTGGAAGGAGCCGAGAGCGCCAACAAGGAGTAGGGCATCCCGTCAACCCGCTCGCTAATCCTTTGACCAGGCTTCCTTTCCGGGAGCCATGGCTGTTCAATCCGGTCCGGACCTTGCAATAAGTCATCGGGCAGATCTGGATGTTGCCGGGACCGTGATCATTTCGTCCTGCAAGTCGACAATCGAAATGGCCGCATGTGCGGCCGTATTCAACGCTTGCTGCCACATGGTTGCTGTGCAATAGTCGATGTGTGAGCGAAAGTGCCGAAGGGAGGCGGCGCTTGCGGAAACCGCATTGGCTGCCCTGAACACCGAACGGCATGCGTCACAGACTCGCCGGCTTTCTGGCATTGGCGGTCGAATCGACAGTCGTACTTGGCGAACGGCTAAGCGTTTGCCGAGAGCGGCAAGCCTCCGAATTGAGTGAATTGAATCGTGACAGCAGACATTGAACGACCGACCAGTACAACACGGTCGCCATTCGCAAATGCCGGATGGTTCGGGTCGGCAGAGCCGGGAACGAAAGCAAGCTCACACAAACTCAAAACAGATTAAAAGGGGAGATCAGAATGCGATCATTTCTAACGCTATGCGCAGTTCTCGCGACGGCACTATTGTGGGCCGCTACAGGCCATGCCCAAATCGTGCTCAACGCGGGCCACGTAACGTCGGTCAATACCGACCAGGGTCAGGCGGCGGAAGCCTTCGCGGCCCGCGTTGCCGAACTGACCAATGGGGAGATTGAAATTCGGGTGTTTCCGGACGGGCAACTGGGCAAGTCGGATCCTGACCAGCTTGAGAACGTAATTTCTGGCGCCCAAGGGTTCTTCATCACCGGAATGGAGTGGTACAAGGCCTGGGACGACCGGTTTGGCATTCTCAGCACACCGTTCGTGTTCCGGGACCGTGAGCACCTGAAGAGCTTCCTGCGGAGCGAACTTTTCGCGGACATGGCGCAGACCTTGGCGGACAGGGGACTTCGATTCGTCCCGAAGGATTTCAACTGGATTCGTCAGGGAGATCGCGGGATCCTCGCGCGCAAGCCCATTTTCACCCCCGACGATCTGGAGGGGCTTCGGCTTCGGATGTTCCAGTCTGAAATGCCGATCAAGTCCTGGACGGCGCTGGGTGCGAGCCTGCACGTGATGCCGTGGGCAGACGTCTATACGGCGTTCGCCACCGGACAGGTCGATGCGGTAACGGCTGCATTCACATTTCCGTATACGGCGAAACACGTCGAATTCGCGAAGT
The DNA here is from genome assembly GCA_965219495.1 of Rhodobacterales bacterium. Classification (GTDB taxonomy): domain Bacteria; phylum Pseudomonadota; class Alphaproteobacteria; order Rhodobacterales; family CAZPXZ01; genus CAZPXZ01. Next base: position 1,671,281 of record OZ244777.1, on the reverse strand, counting down.
ACTTCACGAACCTCAAGGAATACTTCCAGCCCATCGCTCCGGTCATAGGCGTTTCGACCTGGAACAGCCTGAGTCCGGAGCATCAGGCGGCGTTGCAGCAGGCGGCGGAAGACGCAGGCGAAGCGTTTGTGTCGGCGAGCGCCGGCTTTGTGACAACATTCAGGAGATCCGGGATCGACGATTACGGCGTGAGCTTTATCGAAGTTCCCTTGAAACCCTGGCATGACAAGATGGCTCCCGTGCTGGAGCAGTTTGAGGCAGACGGAATTCTGCCGGCGGGACTGGTCGCGCAGGTCAAAGCCATCCAGTGACGCAAACCGGTCACGACGTAAGCAGTCCGAGAGCGCGAGGCCCTGTCTGGCAGGTTCTTCGCGTTCTCGGGCGCACCGAACTTTTCATCACGGTCACCGCGTTCTGTAGCGTGGTGGCCTTGGTCTCGGTGCAGGTAATCTTTCGCTATACCTTCGACATCGGTCTTGTCTGGGTGCAGGAGGTCGCGCAGCTCCTCATATTGATTGCGTATTTCTTCGGGACCAGCTTTGTATTCAAGTCTCGCCAATACCTTCTGATCTCTTTCCTGTTCGACCGGTTTCCGGAAGGATGGAAGCTGCCGCTCTATGTGTTCGCACAATTGCTCACCGCGGCCTTTTGCACCGTGCTGTTCGTGGAGCTCATACGAATTGCTCCCGGCCAGCTGTACATGAAAACGTACATTCTTCACATCCCGAGATTCTATTCCTCGTTGCCGCTGCTGATCGCGTCCGTGTCGATGGCGATTACGGCCCTCTATTACGCGTGGGTTTCCATAGGGGCGGCCGCTCGCCTGGAACACGGTTCGGGTCTGGACGCGATTGAGGCTGCAATGGACCTGTTCCCCGAGCATCGGCCGAGGACGTACGAGTGATCACGGTCATCATGATGGCGGTCATGTTCGGCCTGATGCTCCTGCGGGTGCCCGTCAGCATCTCCATTGGCGTGGCCGCGGCTGCGGGCGTCTGGCTCGCGGGGGTTCCGCTGGAAATCATTCCCCGGAACATGACGAGTGCGGTCAACAGCTTCACACTGCTCGCGGTGCCGTTCTTCGTTCTTGCCGGCAATCTCATGAATACGAGCGGCATGACCGACCGAATTTTCGAATTCGCCCGGCGGTTGCTCGGCCACATGCATGGGGGGCTCGCCCACGTGAATGTGGGTGCGAGCATGATTTTTGCGGGCATGTCTGGCGCGGCTCTGGCCGACCTCGCCGGGCTGGGCGCGGTGGAAATGAAGGCCATGCGCAAGAACGGTTATGCCGCTCCTTTCGCGGCCGGATTGACGCTGGCGTCTTGCACGATCGGCGTGATCATTCCGCCAAGCATTTCATTTATCTTCTATTCGCTGGTTACGGGTGAATCCACGGGCCGCCTGTTCGTCGCCGGCATCGTGCCGGGGACCATGATCGGCGCGTGTCTGATGATTTTTGTATACGTCTGGGCGCGCCTGGGAAGTCCGAACTTTCGTGCTCCCGAACCCTTCAACGCCATGTTGCTGTTCCGAGCGACGAGGAGAGCCGGTTTCGCACTGTTGCTTCCGGTGCTGATTCTCGGATCCCTGTTGCTGGGCATCGCGACACCCACGGAGGTCGGAGTCATCGCGTGCCTCTACGCGCTTGCCATGGGCTTCGTCTACCGGGAACAGAGTTGGCCCCGGCTTCGGCGCACGTTGATTGAATCGGCGACGACCACTGCCCTGATCATGTACATCATCGCGGTCGCAGCGGTGATGGGATGGGTGATTACATCGGAGCGCACCGCGCACGATGCCGTGCAGGCGATCGCGGATTCCGTTGGAAGCCCGCTTGCCGCGCTCCTCTTGATCAACGTTTTCCTGCTGCTGGTCGGCACGGTTATGGAGGGGCTGCCGGCGTTGCTGATCACCGCTTCGATACTCCATCCAGTAGTTACTTCCGTGGGAATCGACCCGGTTCACTTCGGGGTGGTAATTTGTTTCAATCTCATTCTGGGAATCATCACGCCTCCGATGGGTATCGGGCTGTTTGTCGCCGCGCGTGTCGCCGGCATACCGGTGGAGATGGTGTTGCGGGCCACGATCCCGTTCCTGGTTCCGCTGCTCGTCAGTCTGGTGATCATTACCGTATTCCCGCAGCTCAGCCTGTGGCTGCCAAATCTGGTCTTCGGTCCGACACCGTGACGGGGAGGATCGGACCCATCAGGTCCTTCCCGGGACTTGCGCAGCATTACAGGTCCTTGCAATCGACAGGCATGTGCGCAGTAGAATCAGGAGGCTTCCATGGCAGATAGCAACGGTCAGATCGTGGACGTGACGCGGCAATTGGCGGAATTGTCGGCCAATCTCCGGTTCGCGGACCTTCCAGAAGAAGTGCAGTCGCGGGCAAGGCTGTTTGTGCTGGACGGCATTTCGGTGATGCTCGGCGCTGTCGCATTTGCAGAGTCCAACCGCGACCGATGCCTCGAAAACTACCTGGACATGGCCGCTCCCCCGGGGGACTCAACCATTGTCGGAATGGCGCGCTCCACGACTCCGATGATGGCGGCGTTCGCGAACGGCACATTGAGCGAAGTACTCGACTGCCAGGATACGAACATCGATTGCCGTATTCACAATGGCGCCGCGATCATTCCGGCGGCGCTCGCCATGGGAGAAGTGGTCGACGCCAGCGGCAGCGACGTACTGGCCGCCGCCGTGGCCGGGTATGAAGTCGGTTGCCGCCTGGGTAAGGCAACCCAGCCGGCCCACTGGTACTCCGGGTTTCAGATCACCGGCACGTACAACACTTGCGGCGCCGCGGCGACAGCCGGCCGCCTGCTGGGATTTGATTCAGGAAAACTGGCGGATGCGCTGGGGATTTCCGGTTTCATCATTCCCGTGAGCAATGGAGACAACGTGTTCAAGGGACACAGCATCAAGCCGATTCACGGCGGCCAGCCTGCCATGTGCGGGCTTTCGGCGGCGTACCTGGCAAAGGCCGGCTACCGGGGCGGGTTGCTTGAAGGAGAACCGCCTCGCTACCACGCGCCTCTCTGGATCCTGGGCCAGCCCGAGCCGGACCTGGAAGAGGCAGTGCGCGGCATCGGCGAGCACTGGCACAGCCTGGAGGTCGGCTTCAAGCCGTACCCGGTCGGCCTTTTCATCAACGGACCGGTCGAAGTCTGCCTGGACATGATCGCGGAACAGGCGATTGATCCCGGAGCGATAGAAGCGGTTACCATCCGCACGTATCACGACGCTCGCAAGTTCACGGGAGAAAAGTACACGACCACGCGCAGCAACTTCGTGGATGCGCATTTGTCCATGCCGTATTGCGTTGCGGTGACCTTGACGGACAAGGAGATGACGCCCGGTCAACTCACCGATGAGCGCCTGCAGGATCCCGTTGTCCACGAACTGGCGGGGAGAATCCGGGTGATCGAAGTGGACGAGATGAACGCCATGTACCCCTGGGAGTGGCCGGTCGAGGTCGAGATCCTGTTCAGGGACGGCAGCCGGCGAAGCCGCCGCATCGACCGGGTTAAATGGTCCCCCCGAATTCCGCCCGCCTGGGATGAAGTCGCGTCCAAATTTCACGCGATGGGGGACGCGGTACTTGGCAAGGAGCGCTGCGAACGGGTCATTGACGCGGTGAAGGCTCTGGATGAGGCATCCTCGATTCGCCCGCTCATGACGCTCTTGAGACGATGATCCGATGGATCAGTTTCCGGATCCTGGCCTCCACAGCCTCGATCCGGAATTGAATCGCAGTTCAATCCGCTCTGCGCTCGCCGCTCCGACTTGTGGGAACGGGCCGGGCTGAATGGCGCGCCGCGCCGCCCCGCGCACGGACATGCCTTTCGGCGAGTCTGCGTCCAGTGTCCGCGAAGCCGGTCTCTTCCGGCCCGTCTATCCGGGACTCTTGCCGAAGACCAAATCCGGTAGCCACAAGGTCAGTTGGGGAAACGCGGAAACGATCAGGAGTCCAAGGAGGAGCGGAGCGAAAAAGGGAATGGTCGCCCGCAACACGGCCTCTGGCGTGATGCCGGCCACTCTCGCCGCGACGAACAGTCCGATGCCCATGGGTGGCGTGATGATGCCGATAATCAGGTTGAAGCAAATGATGATGCCGAAGTGAACCGGATCGATTCCGAACACGTTCACTACCGGCAGCAGAATGGGTGACAAGATCAGGAGCGCTGGCAGCGTTTCCAGGAACATGCCGACCACGATCAGGAAGATGTTGATGACCAGCAGCCCGACGAGCGGGTGCTGAATATATTCGGAGATTGCCGCTGCCGCGTCGTGGGGAATGCGTTCGGTGGTAATCAGCCAGCCCATGACGACGGAAACCGCGATGATGTACATGATTACCGCCGTGGTGTGCACCGACTCGACAATGCAGTCCCAGAGCCGGCGCCAGGTCAGTTCCCGGTAGACAAAGCCTACGAAGAGCGCATAGACCGCGGCGAGCGCGCCGACTTCGGTCGGGGTGGTCACGCCGGTTATGAGCGCTCCGATAATGAGCACCGGGGAAAGTAGCGCCAGCGCGCCGCGCTGGAAGGACGTCCAGACATCCTTGATCCGGAAGGGTTCCGGTTGACCCCAGCTCGTCTTTCGCACGCGGACCCAGCCCGAGATGAACATCATCATGATGAGCCCGATTATCAGGCCGGGGACGATCCCCCCAAGGAACAGGCGTCCCACAGATGTATGCGTCGCCAGGCCGTACACGATAAGCACGATCGAAGGCGGAATGATTGGGCCGATCGTGCATGAGGCCAGGGTAATGGCGGCCGATATATCCACCGGGTACCCGTTCTTGCGCATGGCGCGCATTTCCACGGCGCCGAGCCCTGCGAGATCGGCAAGCGCGGCGCCCGACATGCCGGCGAAGATCATGCTGGCGCCGACATTCACCTGGGCGAGGCCGCCGCGGATGGGGCTGAAGAGTGTGCGGGCGAAGCCGAAAATTCTTTCCGTGACGCCGCCGGCATTCATCAGGTTTCCCGCCAGGACGAAGAACGGAACGGCGAGCAGGGCGAACTTGTCGAGGCCGTCGACCATCATTCTGGGAATCACGCTCAGCGGAATATCCGCGATGGTGAGCGCAATCAGGGCAGCGATGCCGATGGCTATGCTCACGGGGACGCGCAGCGCCATGAGCGCGACCATGATGATCAATATTAAGGCAGAAAGCATGAACGAATCCCGACCCGGTTAGCCGACCCGGACGTCCGACTCGATATCGGCAATCGTGCGGTCCGGATTCTGCGTGCGGAGGCTGTACACTGCCAATGCGAAGTAGATGCTCGTTACGATCATTGAGAGTGAAGCAATGATCAGGGGCAAGTAGTTGTAAAAACGGGGGAAGTGCAAGATCACCGAATAGGTTCGCATTTGTCGGGGCGCCTCGGCGAGCGTTTCCATGACAATCACTGCACAGAACACGACGGTTAGAATTTGCGCCAGCCAGTACGCGCGGTGTTGCCAAGCGGGGGAAACCCGCTGCATGAAGAAGTCGACAATGACGTAGTGGCGCAAGCGGAACACGCAGCTGGCGCCGATGAAATAGGCCACCAGCATCAGCAGGAGGGAGAACTCCTGCACCCAGAAGATCGAGCCCTCAAACCCGTATCGTACGGTGATCTGTGCAATATTGATGAGAACGACAAAAACAAACGCCGCTACCGCAACCAGCAACTCCACGCGGCCCCACGCCCGGAGGGCCCGGCGGAATGCCGCCAGCCCTCCGGGAAGCTCGGGTGCGCCGCAAGCGGCGGCGGGGGGCGCCGGCCGCTCAGCGGGCATGCGGGGCGAAGCCCCGAAAGGCCTTACTGGATGGCCTTCGCCTTGGCGATAATGCCGGCGGGTAGCAGGCCTTTCTCCTCCAGCGAGCTGTGCACGGCCTTCGCATGCTCATGCCAGGGGCCAAGCGGCGGCAGGATGATCGTCAGGCCGAGATCATCCTGCGCGGCCTGGATGTGGCCAAGATCGTTCTCGCGGCTGATGCGCACGTAAACTTCTCCCGCCTCGTTTGCCGCCTGGTGCATGATTGCCTTTTGCTCGTCCGAGAGTTTTTCCCAGGTTCGCTTGCTGATCACCGGCAGCACGATCTGGAAATACTCCTTCAGATTGGTGAAGTACTTCAGCACTTCGATGTGTTTGTTCAGGTAGGAAGCGCTGACAACCGTAGTCAGAGAGTCGACGGCGCCGGTGGCCAGGGCGGTATACACGTCGGCCCATGCCATTACCTGGATATTCGCGCCCATGCCGGACCATGCCTGGATGGGCATCTCGGCCTGGAACATCCGCATCTTGTAGCCCTGCAGGTCCTCTGGAGTGAAGATCGGCGTGCGGCTCAGAATGCCGCGGTCCTGCTGGCGCATCCAGTTGTAGTTACCCAGGAAGACCAGGCCACGCTCATCGACCTTCTTGGCGATGTCAGCGAACGCGTCACTGTTCAGGAATTTCTGGAAGTGATCCCGACTCCGGAAAACGAACGGAGTGTTGATTACGCCGAACTGATCATCGTAGGACTTGAAGTAGTCCAGGGTGTCGATGACCAGGTCCTGCGCTCCGGCAATCGCATTCTCGAATTGCGTGGGCGGTGAACCCAGTTCACCCGAATGGAACACTTCAACCGTAATCTCTCCGCCGGAAAGCTCATTTACGCGCTGGGCAAAAAAATCGGCCGCCTGGCCCTGATCGGAATTCGGAGGCAGGACGCTGCCCGCCCGCAACGTCATCGCGGCAAAGGACGGTGTGGCCGCCAACAAAATGGCCGCCGCCGCGACACCGAGCATACACTTGTTGAATTGCAGCATGTTTCTTCTCCCTGATACTTGGTTCTTGAAGTGCGGGGCACTTCCCAGAAGCGCAGTCTATCGCGTGTCTCGCGGCGCTTCCAATTCTGGCGCGCACTGGAGTGCGAAGGCGCCAGAGGCGGCTTCGTTCATCGGTTTCTCACCGTGTCCGCCGAGGTCCGTCGGGCGAGAGGTTTTTCCTGCGCAGCGAATTCGGAGCTTGGTAAAGATGCCAGTAGCAAGGGCTCGATTCTCTGGATGGTCGGCGAGCCGGAGGCAAACTTGCGGCCAAAAGCAAGTCCGGATCAGACCCCCGCAGCCAGGGCCGCGAGTGCGCGTGCAAACGCATCGTCCACCAGATCGTCCGGCATTTCCATGTAGCTGGGCTCCTTGCTCCCCGTCCACAGGATCGCCGTCTGCACCCGTTGTCCTGAGTAGATGCTCCCGAGCGCGTTCCGATAGGCGCCGAGTTGGGCCAGGTAGCGGTCATTCGTTTCCGCCGGGCGTCTCGGAAGATTCCTGTCGCTCTTGAAGTCGACGGCGAGCACCCGGGTTCCATCGAATGCGATCCGATCGATTCGGCCGGTCATTCCTCCGTGCGGGGCGGGAAGGGCGGTCGCAAATCCCGCCTCGGCGGCGGAGTCCGGCCCAAACAGCCACGCAAGCGAGTCATCGCAGAGTATGCGGTTGGCGATGTTCGCAATCTCGGTGCGTTGCGGAGGGGAAAGCGATCCGCCGAAAAGGCCGGTGAGATCGCTTGCCAGCTGCGCGCGGCCCGCTCCCGGCGGCACGCCCGGAAGGCGTTCCAGGAGGAGGTGAATCAGGAGTCCCCGTTCCAGCGCCGGCGCCGCGGTGGTCTCCGGTTCCTGGTCCGGCGCGCCGATTTCCGGAGATTCCCCGTCCTTCGCTGCATCGGATGAAGCTTCTCTTGGCAGTGCTTCTCCAATTCGGGAGGGGGCGAGCCATTTGGGCGCGGCGGCGTCGGCGGGTGCCGGAAGGCGCGCCCAGGCCGGCAGCGTGGCGCTGGGCTCGGGAGTCCGGGCGGTCTCTCGCGAAATCGCGGAACCGGTTTCCATCTCTTCGAGCAACCAACCGGGGAAAACCGCGCCGAGTCTCTTCCGTAGTTCCTCGTCCTCCCGGTCGATGGGCGCACAAATCCGGTTTGCGGCGGACAGGGCGCGAAAATACCAGCTCTTGCTGTCCGGCTTCCGTTTCCCGCGCCATCCCGCGACGATCAGCCAGTCCCGCGCTCTCGTCAGCGCAACATAGAAGAGGCGGTAGCTCTCCTCTCTCTCCCGCAGCGAGTACTCGTTCCGAAGAAGTTCGGTGACCGGAATATCGTCCTCCCTCCTGCGAACGTAGAGCGGCATGATGCCGCCCGTCTTGTCCTTCGCGAGGAGCAGGCGCTGGTAGCCGGCGAAATTGGGCGTTCGCACCGTGTCGGGGACGATGACAATCGGCGCCTCCAATCCCTTGGCTCCGTGTATCGTGAGCACCCGCACGCTGGCTTCACTTACATTCGCGCTCGCCTTCAGTTCAGTCGGTCCACGTTCTACGTAGTCCACGAATTCCTCAAGCGAGCCGTATTCGCGGTCCTCGAACTCGAGAGCTTCGCTGACCAGTTCATCCAGGGGCCCGATGGCGTCGTTGCCCAGGCGTTGGAGAAGCCGCCTGCGGCCGTCATGCCGGACCAGCGCTCGCTGGAGGAAGGCGAATGGTCCGAGCCCGAATGCCGCCGCGCGCATGTCCGAGAGAAAGCCGTGGCATACCCCAAACCGTTCCGGCTCCCGCCGCGCGGCCTTTTCCAGTCGGGAATAGAGGCTCTCTCCACGCCGGCCCCAGGCCAGATCGAACAGCGCGTCCTCGGAAATCCCGCAAAACGGGGAGCGTAGCACCACGGCAACGGTCAGGTCGTCCTCGGGCAGCAGCGCGAACCGCGCGAGTGCCAGGCAGTCTTGCACGGCGAGATGATCCCGGATCGCGGCCTGGTCATTGCCGGTCGCGGGGATGCCCGCTTCGCGCAAGAGCCGCAGCAATTCCCGTGGCAGGGCGTTGCGGCGCTGGACCAGAACCAGGATGTCCTCCGGCCGGATGGCGCGTCCGGCTCCGGGCAGGGGCGTGCCTTCCCCGAGCCACGAACTGATTCTTCGCGCGATCTGCGCCGCAAGTCGCTGGTCCGCAGGAACGGCTTCCCTGTCCGGCTGGCCGTTGTTCGACCCGCCCGAAGGTTTGGGTTGATCGGGTTCCACCAGGTCCCAGACTTCCACCCGTCCCGGCGCGGATTGCCGGAAAGCCGCATGCCGAGGGGAGGATTCCATGCCGAGGAGCGTTTCCGCCCAGCCCGGATCCTCTCCGGTATCCTCGTTCCCTTCGATTTCGAAGCTCGCTGGACTGAAAGTTTCGTCGACAAACCGCAGTACGGCCGGGGACGACCGGTAGGAAGTCGCAAGTTCGCCCCGCATCAGCGGTTCGCCAGCCCCATGAAGATGGCGTTCAAGCCATTCGCGAGTCTTGCGAAACGATCGAAGATCCGCGCCCTGAAAGGAGAAAATCGACTGTTTCTCGTCGCCGACGGCGAACAGCGTCCGCCGCCCGCCCGCAGGAGATTCGCCGGCAAAGAACTCTTCCGCCAGCTTCTGCACCGTCTGCCATTGCGACGGGCTGGTATCCTGCGCTTCATCGACAAGGATGTGTTCGATGCCGCCATCGAGACGGTACCGAATCCACTCTCCGGCTTCCCCATCGGCTAGCAGCAGGCGAGCCCGCTCGACGACATCCTGGTAGTCGAGGCCGGCCTCGGCGGATTTGGCGGCTTCGTATTCGTCGACATACGCGGCGGCGAACTGGGCCGCGGCGACGCTCGATTCCGTCACCGCGGCGAGCCGGCGCGCCGTCTCGGCTTCGTCGAGGATTCTGGTGTATTCATCGGCAAGCTTTGCCGCGCGATTTGCTCCCAGCAGCTCCTTGACTTTTCGCGAAGGGAAGTTTTGGCGGGGTCCGCTTGTCTGCGTGAAGAACGCCTCTCTCAGCAGGCGCAGGGCGTGCAGCCGATGGCCTTCGCCGAGCGCGCTGAGGCCGGCATCGATGGCAGCGGCGTATTGACGATCCCGAACGCCGCCCGCTTCGGACATTGCGTCCCGAATCTCGTAGAGTCCGGGGGCAAATTTCTCAACGGGGCCTAGCATGCTGGCGACAGATGCGGCCGGAGACAGGCCGTCGGTCCCGAGGAAGGCCTGCATCGCCGCGTCTACGCTCGGCCGGTTCCCCCGTTCCGTGAAGGAACGATACAGTTCCCGGTTTTCGAGCATTACCTGCTGGAGGGTCTGGAGCAGCTGTTCCGTCGCCCCCGACACCAGGCACCGGTAGGCGCCGCCCAGCGATCCCCGGTCTTCCTTCGCGTGGCGCACTGTTTCCTCGAAAGCGCGCAGGGCGAGTTGGGCGGTGTGGCGGTCGTTGAGCATGCGGATACCGGGGCTCAAGCCGGCTTCGAGCGGAAAACATTGCAGCAGCGCCAGCCCGAAAGCGTGAATCGTCTGGATTCGAAGGCCGCCCGGAAATTCCAGGGCCTTCGCAAAGAGCCTCCTCGCCCGGTTGAGCGCATTGGCGTCCGACGTGTCGAAGGGCGACTCCGTCGATTCCAGCAGGCCGTTCAACTCCGCCGCGAGCGCGTCATCGTCGAGCATTGCCCACCGGCCCAAGGTTTCAAAGAGCCGGGTCTTCATTTCTCCGGCAGCTGCGCGCGTATAGGTGAGGCACAGGATCCGGTCGGGATCCACTCCCGCAATCAGCAGGCGGGCGACACGGGTGGTGAGTACGCGGGTTTTTCCGGAGCCCGCGTTCGCGGTGATCCATGCGGAGCGGAGGGGATTGGCGGCGGCCGCCTGCTCGGGCGCGAGCCGCGGATGTCCGGTCCCGCCGATCCGCTCAGTCATTTTCGTCCTCGAGCGCAGGGGTCGACCATTCCGCCACCCGGGCCAGGTGGTCGAAGTCGCCTTGGCGCGCCGCCGAGGGAATCGCGTGCGAAAGGTAGCCTGTTTCGGGCGAATCGTAGCGGGCAACCTGCGCTTCGAGCTCCGCCCGAAATTCCCGCAGGTCAGGGAGCGGATCGGGCTGGACCCGTCCCTCGTCGGCGAAGCGGCCGCCCTGAAAGCCGGCGTATTCGGCGCTCTGGATTTCGCCGGGTTCAACTTCGCTGAAGCCGCCCTCGCTGGCGATCAGAGCGCCGATCCGGAGTTGCCAGGCGTATTCCTCAATGCTCGCCTTGGTCGGCGCCCTTCCGGACTTGTAATCGCGGAGCCTGTACTGCAAGACGCCCGAGTCCGAGGTTCGGGAATCCAGCCGATCGGCGCGCGCAGTGATTTCAAACGGCCCTTCCGGGGCGGCGAGGGAGATTGCCCCTTCAGCTTCCAGGGCGGTGGGCAGCCAGTTGTCTTGAAGCGAATGGAGTTCTTCGGAAAGCAGCCAGTTTCTCTTTTCGGCGAAACTGCCGGCCCACAGGTCCGCTAGCCAGGGCCAGTCGTTCACTTCGTCGAATGCGCCCTCCAGGGCCTTGTCGAGAAAGGTGGATAATTCGCTGCGGGGAACTCGCGTGGACCGGATGCGGGAACAAAAATCTGCGAGCACCGCGTGGAAAATGATCCCGCGAATGCGGGCGTCGGGACCGGAGCCGAGCGATTCGAGCGGCCGCAAGCCGAGAACGTATCGCGCGTAGATTGCGTAGGGGTCCTTGAGCAGGGTTTCGAACGCGGTTGCGGACAGCTTGCGCGGCCGGGCGGCAATCGGGGGCCGAGGCTCGGGACGGGAAACCGGGGTTGGCGGACCGCCGGGCCGGTCCAGAAGCATGGCTGCCGAAAGCCTCGACTTGCCTCGCGCGCGTATGCCGGCGAGCGCCTGCTCGCCCTCTTCGCCGACCCCCTCCAGCAGGTTGGTCAGCCGTAGCAACCAGCGGCTTGGAACGCGTATTTCGCCCCGGGTGTTTTCGGAACGGCTGAGCACGACCTTCCTTGCTGCGAACAATTCCGCCATGTCGTGCGCCAGCGTGCCGACCGCGCGCTCCGGCGGGGGCAGGCCCAGTTCCGTCCGCATGGCCCGGTTCAGCCAGGGATCCTCGGCGCGTTTTCCCGGGGCGGTATCCTCGTTGAGTCCCCCGAGAACGATCATGTCCATTGGCGCGAAACGGGCTTCGAGAGTGCCTCGGATCGCGATCCGCGGATGCAGCGGAACAAGGAATACCGGCTGGGAGCGAAGGAGTTCGGAGAGGAACAGGGCGTACTGCTTCGGGCGCATGGATGCATACGCGCCCGCTTCGGCTTCCAGCCTCTCGAAGAACCGTTCGCGTTCGCTGCGCTTTCGGGCGATGGAGCCGGTGCGTTCCAGCCCTGCCATCGCTTTCCGGTGGCTTTCGAGAAGAACGGATAGCGGGACTTCCTGCGTTTTGGCGTGTCCGGAGAGCGGGGCAAGGTCTGCCTCAAGAGATGCAAGCCATTCCAACAGTTCGGCTGCTGTTTCACCGCGCTCCGGGCCATCCTCTTCCCACTCCTCAAGCGCCCGGCGAATTCCCTCGAATCCCGGCGTCTGCACGGTCCTGCTTCGCAAGATCCGCTCGGTGCGTGACAGGAGCTTCAAATGGACATCCTGCTCCGGACCGGACCGGCAGCGCGGGCTTTTCAAGAGTGCCAGAAGGACGGCGGAATCCGGCGGTCCGAGCGCTACGCGGGCGCTCAAGATCGCGAACCTGCCCTCTGGAGTCCGGGCCAGCGATTGCCCGCGGGAGTCGTCGGGGACCAGGCCCCAGCGTGCGCACTTGGCGATCACGCGCGCCCGGAGTTCGTTGTCCTCGGTCACGAACATTGCGTGCAGGCCTTCGGTTTCCAGCGATTCCCGAAGCACGAACGCGATTGCAGATGCTTCTTCGTCCGCGTTCCTGGCTTCGATCAGGTCCACATCCGCCATGGCCTTGGCGGCAATCTCGTCGTAGGTGGCCGCCTGCATTCGCCAAGCCTCCGTGACGGGCGCCGGACGCAAGGCCTGGCCGATGAAACGCGTGCGTTCAAGGCGGAGCTGAGTGTCGTCCGTCCAGGGGGGAACGTTCTTTCGGTTGACGCCGATTCGTTCCAGGAAGAGCTTCATCGTGAATTGCGGATGCTCTGGCGCCAGCCGGTCCGGTCCTGCAATCGCGTTCCATGCGTCGAGGTCCAGCGAGCGGTCCAATCCTGGAAGGACAACAGCGCCCGCCGGCAGCGAAGCGATGGCGGACATGAGGCGCGCGGTCGTTGCATCGGTCGCGGTGGAACCTGCAACCAGTATCGGGTCCGCGGGAGGGAACCGGCTCCAGTTCTCGATCAACGCATCGACGGCGACCGCACGGCATCGTTCCGGATCCTCCAGATCGTTCTCGCGCAGATAGGCGGGCCACGCCTCGCCGATGATATCGAGAAACCTGGAGGCCCGCCGCCAATGGTCGGCGAGCTGGTCCGGTACGATCCCGCCGAGCGACGACGGCTGAATGCCTGCGGCATGCAACTCGTCCAGAAGTTTGCCGAGCGCATCGGCTAGGGCGACGACGCCGTCGCCATTCGCAGGAGTGGAATTCCTGGAATGAAACGCGTCAACCAGCCGGGCGAGCGTCAGCGTCCGGTGCAGCGTATCCACACTCTTGGGCGCGTGAACCGTTATGGAGGGGTCGAAGGCGACCTCTCGAAGCGAATGGATGGAAGGCGTGAATCCGCATCCTGATCCTGTCGTGTCGCGGAAAGCGGCCTGCAGGAGGCCGACCTCCCTCCTTCCGGAAACGAACACCTTGGTCCGGGCCAGGATATCGGAGGGCGCGCCGCCCAATCGTGCGCGAAGGCCGTTCGCGAAATTCCACGCGAATGGCAGCCCCAAACTCACGAAGTACACCCGGGGAGTGGCGGGAGAGTCCGGAAAGAGCGGCTTCTTCTGCATGAGACGGGCCGTCATGCTGCTTGCGGGGTCAACTTCGAAACTCCGGGGCCGGCGCCACGAAACTGGTCGGCAACAGGTCCGGCGACCGCAGCGATTTCCGGCTTGATTCGCTTTGGGAGGAGGTCAGGAACGCACCGGAAATCCGGGCAAACCTAACCCATGCCTTGACCGAGCGCCACTCCGTGAGGAACAATTCTCCCATTTGCAGATTATTTCATCCCAATTAAAGCCGACTTACGATCCACTTCGGCGAATTATTGCAGTCGGGTCCGTATGTTTCCGAAATTGCAAACAAAATCCGGTGAGCCGGTCGAATCGCCGACTGCGTTCAGTCTTCGCACGGATAGGCGGAACCACGGACCGTCACGATTCGCCGAGGCCGGGGCAGAACGGGCTTTGTGGCGCGCCGGTTTCGGCCATCGCCGCCGGCAGGGGGCCATTGGGCGGGGTGGGGAACTGCAGCCCGCGGCAGGCGCAGGAAGAGTGAATGTCGATGTCGGCATGCGCGCGGACCGCATCGAGCCGTTGGCGCAATTCCCGGGCCTCATCGTCGCGGCCGGCCTGCTCGACGCATTCCACAAGCCCTCGCAGCGCCCAAATGTTTTCGGGGTGCTGCACGCATCGGGGAATGGATCGGTCATATCCGAGATCGGCGCGGTAAACCCCCTCCGCTTCCGCGAATTGTTCCTGTTCGCAGAGCAGGGCGCCGAGCGCGTGGCGAGGCGGATGCATCCAGGCCCAAGGTTCGGTGTAGTTCAAATCGTCGTCGAGTTCGACAGCGCGGCGGAGGTGGCAGAAAGCTGCGGAATAGTTCCGCTTCCGGTACTCCAGTTCGCCTCGAAGCATCGCCTCGCCGACCGCAAATACGTCGAGCGCCGGATTGTTGAGCAGGATGGAGTCCCCGTCGATTCTGGCCTGGGCCGCGTGGAAGGACCGGAGGGAAGCCTCGGCCTCCTCGAGATTTCCAAGCGCGGAATGCGCAATGCCGCATCCATAGGCGCGCATGGTGCGAAGGAAGGGAAAGAGATCGGGTTCCTCCGGGGCGGGTTCGAGAGCGAGTTCGCGCCAACGGCCAAAGCGCACCAGCATGTGCGTTCGCATGGACCTGTAGCCGTCAAGGATCCAGGACATGTAGGGTTGGCTGCGTTCCACAAGTCCGGTGGTTGCAATTTCGCGGATGCCGCGGTCGGCGTGGCAGGCGTATCCATAGTGACCGAGCAGCATTGCGGCATGCATGTAGAGGTGCAGGTCGTGGCAGCGGGACGTTGTGTAGAAGTTGTCGGCGCCGGCATGGTCGACGTATTTTGCGTTTGCTTCCAAGGCTTTCCGGCTGAATTCGACCGCCTGCATGTAGTCGCCGCAGAGCACGTAAATGTGCGCGGGCATGTGCTGGAGGTGGCCGGCATCCGGCGCGAGGCCGCGCAGGCGGTCGGCTGCCTCCAGCGCCTTCTCCGGTACCACCGACATTTCCATGAGGTGGATATACATGTGGAGTACTCCGGGATGCGGGGTGTTGTCCCTGTATGCTTGCGCCAGGGCGGTCTCCAGGACCTCCAGCGCCTTTTCCGTATCGGCATGCGGTTTCGGATCTCCTGTCCAGACGTCCCAGAGTTGCCGCGGCGTTCGGGTGAGCGCGGCTTCGGCGTAGAGCGAAGCGATATCGAGATCCTCGGGAATCGCGCGGCAGGCTTTGCGCATTTCGGATGCGAAGTCGTCCAGCCAGCGATTGAGTTCAACGAGCGGCTGCGGAGAGGGCTGCTGGTACCGGAATGGGATGGCGCGGATGAGCGCCCGCTCGGCAGGGGTGCAATTCTCCGAAAGCGCAACGGCGCGCCGCGCGGCCGGATAGCAGACGGACAGGATTTCCCGGAGTTCCGCGGGCGTGCAGTGCGCCCATGTCCGGTTGTAGAAGGGCCCTGCGCAATAGGCGATTCCCCACCAGGCCATGGCGCAATCCGGATCGTGCGCCAACGCTTCCTTGAAACAGGCCACGGCTTCTTCCTGGTTGAACCCGTAAGTCCAATTGAGCCCCCGGTTGAACCAGACCTGGGCTTCCGGCGAACGCGTGGAGATTTGCCGGAACCAGGGTCCCAGATCGAAGTAACCGGCGTCGGCCACTGTCAAGACTCCGTGATTGATCTTCCGCGAAGAGAACACGGTATCCGGTTCCCTGTTTTTCCGTGTATGGTCATTGCGCGCGGGAATCCAGCGATCACGCAACCGAACTCGCAAAGATTCCGCAGTAGCAAGGTGACAAAGCCGTGCAACAGGACCCAAATACGCTACGGCGAGAACTGGGCGAAATCTTCCACGTGCAGGTTACGCCGAGATCCACCGCGAATCAGGTGATCGTGGACCGCGACGAGCGCGGTGCCTTGCGCCTGCGCGTCAAGGTGACGGCGGCGCCGGAAAAGGGAAAGGCCAATGTCCAGGTCATTCGGACGCTCTCGAAGTTCTTGGGGCTGCCGAAATCGTCCATTGCGATCGTCGGCGGACTTTCGGCTCGCCGAAAGACGATTCGCATTCCTTGTTCGAGTTGAGCATGTTTCGGAACGGAAAGGGTTCGGAGGAATCCTTTTCGGCTTGACCTATACTGTATGTAACGTAGCATTTTGGCTGGGAAACGCCGGTCTGCTCATTTGTGAGGGAACGCTACATGGCCACCGTGGAACTCCGTGAAGTCAGCAAGTCGTTTGGCGAAATCGAAGCCGTTCATGGCGTCGACCTGGATATCGAAGAAGGCGAGTTCGCGGTCTTTGTCGGCCCCTCCGGATGCGGCAAGTCCACTCTGCTCCGTTTGATCGCCGGCCTTGAGACCATCACCGCCGGCGAAATCTGGATCGGGGGCGACCGGGTGAATGACTTGCCGCCCGCACGGCGCGGGATCGCGATGGTCTTTCAGTCCTATGCGCTCTATCCCCACATGACGGTGTTCGACAACATGGCCTTCGGTCTGAAGCTTGCCAAATTCAGCAAGAAGGAAATTCAGGTGCGCGTGCAGAAGGCGGCGGCAATCCTGCAGCTTGACGAGCTTCTCGGCCGGAAGCCGCGGCAGCTCTCGGGCGGGCAGCGCCAGCGTGTCGCCATCGGCCGTGCGATCGTCCGGGAACCGAGAGTATTCCTGTTCGACGAACCGCTTTCCAATCTGGATGCCAAGCTCAGGGTGCAGACCCGCATCGAAGTCGCCAGGCTGCATGATCGCCTGGACGCGACGATGATTTACGTCACGCACGATCAGGTCGAAGCGATGACGCTTGCCGACAAGATCGTGGTTCTGAACGCCGGAACCGTGGAACAGGTGGGACGCCCGATGGACCTCTACAATCAGCCCGCGAACCTCTTCGTGGCAGGTTTCCTCGGCTCGCCGCAGATGAATTTCCTTGGCGGCACTGTGACCGGGGCGAACGGAGAGGCGCGCCTGCGGCTGGTCGACGGCACCACGGTGAAGCCACCCACCGGGGCGGGTTCACCCGCTTCCGGAACGCGCGTTACACTTGGCGTTCGTCCGGAGCATCTGGTTCTGGCAGAGGAGGGCGACGTGGCCCTATCTGGGCAGGTGCTGGTGACGGAAAAGCTGGGAGATCACAGCCTGGTGCATTTGGCGCTCAGCAGCGGCGACGTGATCATCGTGAAAATCGAAGGCGAAACGGCGCTCAGGCGAGGGGAGTCGATCTCCGCCGCGGCGTCGTCCGAATACTGCCATTTGTTCGATGAATCGGGTTCGACCATCGTCGTAGAGACTTGATTTTGGATTTTCAAGTTCTCCGGCTCGTTCGGGGGTCCGGTTTGCCGACAGATGCAAATGATCATGAGATATTGAAGCAAATTCCATCTGGAGCACGCTGAGGACCGGCCCAAGCCAAGTTCTTGGACTGAAAACCATGTACGGCTCGCGATTTCGGATCAGAATGCGAGACAAGCCGAAGAAGCCTTGAGCAAGTCTGGCGGTTTCCGCAGAATTGTTTGCCGTGAAGACCAAACTCGTTCCCCGGCAATGCGGCGTACGGGAAGATTTGGCGCTATGCGGCGAGTGCTTGGCAGAAGTCAGGTGCGTGCGCTGTTGCTGGAACACTCCGCATGAAGTCTTGAGGGCTGATTGTGCCCGATGCAAGATCACGAGCCAAGAAAGCGGTGCGGCAAGTGCTCGGAACAATTCCAGAGTTCAAACGAGGCTACCGGTCAGAAACCATCCAGTGCTCCACATTGCCCTACGGATATTTCAATAGCAGAGCGTCTTGCAACGGATATCCGGGCGTCCACAAATTTTACAGAACCGGCCCCGCGGGACTCACCGACACCGGTTGGTCGTTCAACATTTTGCTTTCCACATCGTGTCTCGTGAATACGATACCTGCGCGCCCCAAATATCAGTGTGAACCGTAGCTTGCGAGGCGTCTGGCGCGACGCGACCAGCACCATTGCATCCGACGATCTTCGGGTTCATTCAATGCGCGCGATGCATAGTGCAGAGCGGCGACGCTCAGGTGTGCAGATTTCGGCTCTTATGGTGCGGAACGGAATACACGCTTGCATACGGCGCTGCGCTCGGCGACAACAAGGATTATGACGGGATCAAACACGAAACTGGCAATGGCGGTCGAAGCGTACTTCGCCGATCTCGGACGGGTGCGCGCATCGGGCGGCGCGACGGGCGAGCGGTCATTCTACGGGCCCCTCGCCAATCTGTTGAACGCCGTCGGCGCGGCGCTCAGGCCGAAGGTATTTTGTGTCGGAGAACTCGCCGATCAGGGTGCGGGCCATCCGGATTTCGGCCTTTTTGCCGCGAATCAAGTGCAGAAGGGCCGACCGCGCAAGGGCCAGGCGCCAGAGCGCGGCGTGGTCGAGGTGAAGCCTGTCGAAGATGATGCTTGGCTCACGGCGGCGGGCGATCAGGTTAGCCGTTACTGGAACCGTTACCGGCTGGTGCTTGTAACGAACACGCGCGATTTTGTTCTGGTGGGCGAGGACGGGTTGGGCCGTCCCGAGAAACTCGAGACCTTCCGATTGGCGAAGAGCGCAGACGACTTCAATCGCAGATTGGAGAAACCGCGCGCTTTCGCGCGCAAATCCGGTGCAGGCCTCGGCGAATATCTTGCACGCGGTCTCACGCATCGGGCGGCGCTCACCGAGCCGAGTGACTTGGCATGGCTGCTCGCATCGTATGCACGCGACGGCCTGGCGCGAGTCGAGGCAGCGGGCGACGCTCCGTCGCTCGAAACGGTGCGCTCGGCACTGGAGGAAGCGCTGGGCGTTCGGTTTGAGGGCGAGAAAGGCGCTCGATTTTTCCATTCGACCTTGGTGCAAACTCTGTTCTACGGCGTCTTCTCTGCTTGGGTCCTATGGTCGAGAGACGCGAAATCCGATGACGGACCCCTGTTCGAGGGCGGCTATGACACCGCGAAATTCAATTGGCGCGAAACGGTCTGGCATCTTCGGGCGCCGGTGTTGCAAGCGCTGTTTCAACAGCTGTCCCAGCCGGGTCAACTGAAGCCGCTAGGCCTTGTCGAAGTACTGGACTGGACGGAAGCAGCGCTCGACCGCGTGGACCGATCCGTCTTCTTCAGCCGGTTCGTGGAAGGCGAGGCTGTGCCCTACTTCTACGAACCGTTCCTGGAAGCCTTCGATCCCGACCTGCGCAAGCAACTTGGCGTCTGGTACACGCCTGCCGAAGTGGTCCGCTACATGGTGGCCCGTGTGGACCGGGCGCTGAAGGACGATCTTGGCATCTCGGACGGTTTGGCGGCGGAAAACGTCTATGTGCTCGACCCGTGCTGCGGGACCGGGGCTTATCTGGCGGAAGTGCTGCGCCGTATCGCCACCAATCTCGAAGGACAGGGCCTCGGCGCTCTAACCGGCGCGCGGGTGAAGCGCGCGGCGACCGAGCGGGTTTTCGGGTTTGAGATCATGCCCGCGCCCTTCGTCGTCGCCCACTTGCAGGTCGGACTTACCATGCAGGACCTCGACGCGCCGCTAACGGACGACGGAAGTGAACGCGCCGGCATTTTCCTCACCAATGCGCTCACCGGATGGGAACCGAGCACGACCAAACCCCTGCTGTTCCCTGAACTGGAGGAAGAACGCGACCGGGCGGAACGAGTGAAGCAAGAAAAGCCGATCCTCGTGATCCTCGGCAATCCGCCCTACAACGGTTTCGCGGGCATGGCGGTGGACGAAGAACGGGAATTGTCGGATGCGTACCGCTCGACGAAGCGCGTCCGTAGGCCCGAAGGTCAGGGACTGAACGATCTCTATGTCCGTTTCTTCCGCATGGCGGAACGGCGCATCGCGGAGAAGACAGGCCAAGGCGTGGTTTGTTTCATTTCCAACTATTCCTGGCTCGACGGTCTATCCTTCACTGGAATGCGGGAGCACTACCTTGAGGCGTTCGACGCGGTTCGCATCGATAATCTGCACGGTGACCGCATAATCTCAGAATATGCGCCGGGCGGGAGAACAAGTGAAACGGTTTTCGCGCTACGGGGTCAATCACCGGGAATAAAGGTCGGCACGAGCATAACCCTGCTTTCCAAGTGGGGAGCCGATGCCAATCCTTTGACAGGCGGACGCGTTCGGTATCGTGATTTTCATCAGGCAAGAGCCGACGAAAGGCGGCGGGCACTTTTGAATAGTCTTAATGCAGCTCAAATAGATGACGGTTATTCAATACTGGAACCAAATCTCCGACTCGGCCTGCCGTTTAAGCCTATGGCGGTGAACGATGAGTGGTTCGACTGGCCAGCGCTGCTCGACTTGTTCCCGGTGTCCTTTCCTGGCGTCAAGACCAGCCGCGACGGATTCCTTGTGGATGTCGATCTCGACCGGCTCCGGGAGCGTATTGGAGATTACTTCGACGCGGCTTTGAGCCACGAAGAAATCGGACGGCGCTATCCGGGGGTGATGAACACTACAACGCGATACAACGCCCATGCGGTACGCAATGTTCTTCTTGCGCGCGGCGGGCCGGACGAAGCCGGTTTCATTCGCTTCGCCTATCGGCCCTTCGATAACCGTTGGCTCTATTGGGAGAAGGATACGAAGCTGCTCGACGAGAAGCGGGCCGACTACAGGTCGCATGTGTCCGAGGGCAATATGTGGCTCGGGTCCAGCAAGCGGGAGATTCAAGCCGATTTCACACACGGCACTTGGGTTCATGACCTTGCGAATTGGAAATACGGTTTCTGGGGAGTCCATCTCTTCCCCGCTTGGCTCCTCGGTGACGGCCTAGGCAGCAACGGTGACCGCGCACGCCGCCCTAATCTTTCGGCAACCGCGCAGCGCTACCTCGACCGCCTCGGCGCGGGTGTCGAAGATCTGTTCCACCATGTTCTTAGCGTGCTGCACGATCCCGCCTACCGCGAAGCCAATGCCGGGGCGCTACGGATGGAGTGGCCGCGCATCCCGTTGCCCGGCTGGTCGGACGGAGTGGCCGAAGGTGAGCCGGAAGAACTCGCCCGGTCGGCGACGAGGGGGCGCGAACTCGCCGCGCTGCTCAATCTCGACTCCCCGGTTCCCGGCGTCACGCAGGCGCCACTGAGACCGGAAATCGCCGCTATCGCCGTCCCCGCCACCATCAGCGGCCGCAACATGGCGAACGAGGACTTCGCCATCAACGCTGGCTGGGGGCATTTTGGCCAAAACGACAATGTGATGCCGGGCAAGGGGTATCTCGTGGAGCGGCCATTTGCTCCTCAGGAACGGACGGTCATGGGAGATGCGTTGTCAGTACTTGGTGAAACAACATGTGACGTGTACCTCAACGCCCATGCCTTTTGGCGCAACATACCAGCCGCTGTTTGGAACTATAGGCTCGGTGGATACCAGGTTCTCAAGAAATGGCTGTCTTATAGAGAACGCAGGGTCTTGGGGCGGATGCTCAGGCCGGAAGAAGTCCAGCACTTCGCCAATATCGCGCGGCGCATTGCAGCAATCCTGCAAACCTAGTCGCCGGGGCGGGGTGAAAATGTGCTCCAAAAATTTTGGTGTTCGGAAAATGCGCTTCGCGCCACTAGGTCGGGGCAAGCGGGGCGGTGCGCGGGTGATCTACTAATATCGGGACGAGGCGATGCCCACCTATGCGTTGCTAACTTGCGCAAAGTCTGCAAAGACCGATTTGACTCCGGGAGAAAAGCGCACGGTTGCCGCGCTCCCGGATGCGCTCAAGGCCGCGGGATAGGGAAGGAAATGAACACTCTTGGTGAAGATCTGATTCAGTCCCTTGAAGAAGCTCTGGCACCCGCGAGGGGCGAAGCCTCCACAATTGTCCACGCTTCGGTGACCCCGCGCGAGGTTCGGAAACAAGCAAACCTCAACCAGGCGCAGATGGCGCCCCTCATGGGTATGAGCCTATCTGGCTACCGGAAATGGGAGCAGGGAACGCGAAGAGTCAGCGGACCCGCGGCGACGCTTCTGCGCGTGATCCAGAAAGAACCGGAAGCCGTCAGGCGCGCGTTACTGTCTCCATGACAGTCCGTCCACACCAACCTCTCAAACCGACTGATTCGGCGGCGGCGATGTTCAGCTAGTCGCTGTCCGCTCATCGGAATGGTTTCCGAGGCTCAGCCTACCGCGTCCCAGTCAAATTGAGACCAACGCGACAATCCGGATGAGACGCGAGATCGCTGCGGGCGGAGACACCGGTGCCGTGTGCGCGCATTTGTCTACGGGATTCCAGACCGGAAGAAACCTTCATGCTCCTCCTCCTCCGATTTTGAGAAGGGCGCTACCGTAAAGGAGTGGGAACGGGCGCTCGACTGGATGATTGCGACGGGAGAGCTCGACCGTATTGACGAGTAGCCGCGAGTCCGGACAGGTCGCGGACCCGAGCGCGGGTCGTGAAAGCGATGCCTCCAGATCGCGGCAGCCAGAACGGACGTCCGGGCCGGAAGTGGGGAAAGCGTGGTAGCCGAAGTGTGTCGACCGCGGGTTGGGGCGGGTGTGATTCTCATATGGAAAACAGACTCAAGTTTTAATATGTCCCTTCATTGAGCATCTTTTCGTTCAATATTCATTCATGCAGCCTTCCTCGGTGTCTCGATTGCGGCGCCGTTGTCGTTGGCGGCGCCCTTCAATCTCGCCGCAATTGCTCTCCATGCCCGGTCGAACCGCTCGGACTTGAGCAAGCTGCGGAACGTCAGGATGGCTTGTCCCCCGCTGTGCCCCCAGCGTTGGCCGGCCTTCTTCATTCTGGCGCTCACCAGGGATTTGCAGGTCGCCTCAATTACCCCCGAGCCGATGGGCAGGCGCTTGGCATGGAATGCCGCGTAGCGCATGCGCCGGCGGTGCTTGCGGAAGAAGCGCAGCTCGCGCTTCACCTCGGCCTTCGCGGCGCCGGCGCGGCGCAGGCGGTAGCGGATGGCGTCGATCACCTTCTCGATGCCATCCTCGTCGTCGCGCAGGACGGCCTTGTACTTCTCGAACCACTTCGCGCCGGCCGCCGCGCCGCCGCCGAAGGCGGCATCCGCCACGCATTGCAGGTGCTGGCAGGCATGCCAGTAGTCGACCAGCTGGCAATCCTCCGCGACCAGTGTGCCGAGGAAGCTCCAGTTGTCCGGCGCGGCATCGGCGATGCCGACGATCCGCAGATCCGGGCGGCGTCCGACAAGGCCGGCGACTTCGGCCGCCAGCTCCTCCTTGAGGGTCGCTTTCCCCGGCTCCGCCATGCGCCCGAAATACACGCTGTGCAGCCGCTTGCCCGCCTCGTCGTAGTAGGTAAGGCTGCCGCAAGATGCTTCCCGGTATACGGTTTTCCGGTCTTCCCCCTCGCCCGGCCGCATCGGAACCATGACGCCGTCGAGGGAGACGCAGGCGCTCGCCGCCGCCGCCGGAACCCCCTCTTCCAACCGGATCTCCTCCATCGCCTCTTCCGCCACCTCTTCCCAATGTTCCGCAGCTGCCCTGCCCAGCCGCTGCAGGCTGCTCACCGAGGCCCCGTCGATGCCGAACATTTCCTGCTGCGCAACGCAATCCCGCGCCGTGTTGCCGCTCAGCAGGTACAGAGACTGGCAGGCCCCAAGCGGCGTGAAAAAGGCCTCCGCCAAGCCGAGTTTCTCGTCCACCGGCGCCACCGATGCCTCTCCCGCACGCCGGTAGCGGCTCCGCCAAAAACTCACCTGCCCCACCGACGTCATGATCGTCTTCGACGTCGCCTCCACCCGCGTATAGACCCGCCCGTCCCGCGTCAGCGAAGCGGCGCCATCGTCAAGACGTTCGATGCTGTCTTGCAATATCTCCCGGCCAAACCCATGCAACGCCGACACCACGTCCCGCTCAAACCGCTCGAAATCCGTCGCCGCCATGCCGGATTGCAAGACCGCGCCAAGGCGCGAATGAAAGGCTTCGATGAGCTTCGCCGGAAGCGCGCCCGACACCGAATCCGACCGCTGGACGGAAGCAGGAAAGCTGGACGGATTGTCGGGAAAAGGTAGAATAGACATGAGAGTGCTCCTTTCTTGTGCGTTCTTTGCTTTTTGCATTCAAGATACCACGGCTTGTGGTTGAGAGCACTCTCATCCGCTCCATATTGCAGGTTTCCCGGTAAAAATTGCCTCCGGCCGCAGAGTTTCACAGCAAATCCCCCGCATCGCCCTTGCTTCCTGGCGTAAGTGCCTGAAATTCCTCAGTGCGATTTTGCCATAGGAGACCTGCACCCGTTGGGGCTGTTGGGGCGCGCACCGGCAACGGTTTTGGGGGGCGACTCCGGATATTCAAGTGCGGCCCGGTTTTGCCGTGAAAATCTGTATCGCAATGTTGAAACACCGTTCGGCGCCTCCCAAAAGGTTAAGGTGTTCAAACGCCGCCGCGTCCCCGATAATCGATGGCTCAGTTAGTCAGGCGGAATCGCGGATCAGTTCGACGGGTACGGTTCTCGACGACATCACGAGCGAAACGGTCGATGCGACGCACATACTGCGGCGCGTCGATGACCGGGGAGAGCGTCTGAACGGGCTCTACGTCGCGATCGGTGACTGGTTGCCGGACGGATGGGAGGCCTGCCGGGGCGCGCCGGGCATCATGCACGAGGAGTTGATGCGGAAATTCGGTATCGCGGCGAAACGGATGCCGACGTTCGAACTCCTTGGCCGGTCGGGTGATAGGGTCAAGTTCGAACCGCGCGCACTGTGGATCATCGGCGGCAACGACCGGGTCGATCTGAAGCGCAAGGACCGTCGCTACCTCATTTTCGATAGGTCCGAGAACTTTGCGCGGCCCAATTGGCGGTCCGCATGCGCCGAGCAGTGCTGCGACCGCGAGACCGTTACGCGCAAATCGTTGAAGCGCATCCTTCAGTGAGCGACCTTCAGGTCATCGCGGCCTTGTACGAACAGGTCGACAACTATCTCGGACCTTGCGTGACACGACTGCAACGGCCGGCGATGAGGCGGTGCGGGATCGTGTCGCGCACAAGCAGAAGATCAACGACCAGGCCTGCTTCGTGCTTGCATGAGGCCAATTGGAGGCGGACATTGAGGAGGCATGCCGGGAGGCCATTCGTCACGCGCAAACGCACGGCGACTGGCGGTATCGCCGTGCCTGGTCCCTGTACAATCCGGACGACCGTCGGCTTTCGGGCCTGAGCTTCGAGATCCGTCTGACGCTGGTCTTCGAGAAGGGAAGCGGCGAGTGCAGGAGAACGATGCAGCTCTACAACTTCCGCAACCGGATCGCGCACGGCGCTCTCCTTTCCGAACGCATCGACGTTTTGAGCGCGATTCAAGATTTCTTTCACATTCAGTCGTCGATGGCGCGGGATTGATCAGGGTTCACCGCCGCGCGTGCTGTGGTGAACCCCGGAAGTATCTGCATGCCAGGTGACCAGCGGCGCGCGTGGTTCATGATTCCCGTTTGTTTGCATAGTTCGCCAATACAATCTCCCGAATAAACGTGAAAGCAACTCCGAGTCGATACGGTTCGGGAGCTGAAAATCCCGTATCTGCCTGCGAACACCGCGACAATGGTGTCGACCATACTGCCGAGCCCAGTGTAGTCACGGAGTGGTCAAGAACCGCGATTCATAGTTACGCATAGTGCCGGAAAACGAAACGGCACTCGGGAGCAACACATCGTGGAATTTGCGTTGCGCGAGGGGAAAGCGCGTCTCTCGGAACTCATCGCCGCCGCCCGCAACGGCGAACGCGTCATCATCACGAAACATGGCCGGCCGACGGTGGAGCTAGTACGCTGCAACCGGCTCGGCGGGACCGACTTCGACAAGCTGAACGCGGGGCGGCGATGCCTCGGGATCGAAGGGAACGGAACGCGGTGGCCGTCGGAGTTCGTCGATCCCTCCTTCAGCCGGCGCGTACTCGGACTTGACGGCGAATAGGCGGGCGAACGGTGCGCGTTCTTCTGGACACGTCCTATCTCCACGACCCTATGGAAGCGCCAAAGAAACTCCTTGACACCGAGCGCCAGTTCTTCACGAGGCAGGAGATGCGGATCCATGTCGGCGCAGTGTCGATCTGGGAGATGCGACTGAAGTTCGGCGCCCGCCATCCGTCGAGTGCGCGCAAGAGCCTTTTCGACACGAACGACGTAGTCGCGGTGCTGGACGGGCAGGATGTGATTTTCATGCCGATGACCATGAACCACATGGCGCGGGCGTTTGACATGCCCCTTGGTCACAAAGACCCGTTCGACGAACTGCTTCTCATTCAGGCCCAGGGAGAAGGACTTAGTTTTTTCATCGCCGACCAGCGGCTTGCCGGTCATTCGTTGGCGACCACGGTCAATGGGAGCGCGTAGCAAGTTCCTTTTCGTGTCGCCGATCGCAGTCACGGTCCTTTTCGCGCTGCATAAGATGCGCTGCGGTAGTTATCAACGTATTGAATCAGATACCGAAACTTGTTGACTGAGTTTCTCTCCCCGCCCGTTGCCGGGGTGACTTGCGGGAGGGTGCGGAATGAAGTTCGAAACCGGGGAAAGCCGTGTTGCCGTTGGCGCGGTCGCGATCAGTGACGGCGGAACGGCTGAGGACTGCATCAACTTCGCCGTGATGCTTCTCGCCCGCCTGCTCGGACGCCAGATCGTGCCCGAGGAATTCGGACGGCTCATTGGCGCCAATGACAATGCCCCGGTCGTTGAAACCGGAGACCGGCAGGAAACTCGTCGTGACCCGCGCTGTCCTCTACGCCCGCTATTCGTCCAACCTTCAACCGGGTTTCCTGGCTCTCCGAACGTCCACATTGCCATGAGACCAATTTCAGGAGAGCAGCGGCATCTCCGGAGTGGCCCGTGCACGGCGTAGTCCGTTGGCGGTTGCGATTGGCATGTACTGCACGAAACGGGCCCTGCTCAGGCTTGGATACGGAGCCAGCGGGAAACGCAGAAATGCCACTCATCCTTACCGCCAAGAACCAACGATTGTCGGCCGTCGCGGGCACGGTATTCTTCCCGTTCAAATGATCCGGCGTCACCGAATTCGGCGCGAAAGCCGCCCGCATTGTTCGTGCAGTTTGCGCGGAAGGTTTCCCGACTTGGTTAATTCCGCACCCGTTTCGATCAAACTGTCCGCGCGGTTTCCCCGGTTCGAGTCTGGTCTTCAGGCTCGCCCTTTCGTACCGTCCATAGTTGCGTCAAGCTTTAAGGCAACAGTCCACCGCGTTGACCACATCGCAATCCTGTATCGCTTCCCGTTCGAGCAGCAGCACGCCGCCGGTGTTATGGGCACGGACTCCGACCGTCGCGTCGAACCTTCCTGCCCAATAATTGTTTTGACGGCTTCCGGATAACCGAAGCGCCGTTTCATGTCATTTCTGGATGTGATCAACCCCGTTTTGCGTCTGTGAGTGGGGCGCCGACTTGCACGGCCTCGCCGGAGAAACCCGGCTTCAACGCGGGCCAAGTTTGCCAGGCGGCGTTCAGATGTTTTCAGGGGCGATTGCTTGGCAGGGCTTGGCACGAGACCTTCGATCGTGCATACGGCAGTTGCAGCTGGCATCCGTTATCCGGAAGCGTGATGGCTGCGGTTTCTTTCGATACGCCATCGCTCAACGGTTACTTAATGAACTCGCTTCAAGTACCGTTTCCACACATCCCCGTTCGATTGGCAAACGCAAGGAGGTTTCACCATGTCAATCCAGGCAATCACGGCTCTTGAACAACAGATCACCAATCTCACCGTCGAGCTGAACAAGTTGCGTATGGCCGCGGCGCCAGAAGCGGTGCCGAACTACCGCTTTGCGTCGCTGAACGGCGAAGTCACCTTGCTCGATCTGTTCGGTGGCAAGCAGCGGTTGCTGGCTATCCATAACATGGGCCAGGGATGCCGCTATTGCACCCTGTGGGCGGATGGATTCAACGGTATTCTCGAGCATCTGGAGTCCGTGATGTCTGTCGTGCTGCTGTCCAAGGACGCGCCCCAACTCCAACGTGACTTTGCCAATTCCCGCAATTGGAGCTTCCGGCTCGCCTCTCACGGAGGCGGCGACTACATCCGCGAACAAGCGGTGGTGGCGGATTTCAACAACATGCCCGGCACCGTGGTCTACGAGCGCCAAGGAGACTTGGTGTTTCGGAAGAACAGTGCCGTCTTCGGCCCTGGCGATCTCTACTGCACCATGTGGAATCTGCTTGCGCTCGCCGGCATTGGCGAAGCCGAATGGACTCCCCAGTATCGCTATTGGACTCGCCCCGCGAAGATGGATGATGGCGGGGAGAACCTTCTGGAGTAGCGGGCTGCCGCTTTCTTGACCGCGGCGTCGACGGGCATTCGGCGTGTTTCCGACCTCGATACGTCGGACGACGGGCCATTTCTGCCGTCAAGTCTTCCGCTTTGTCGGGATCGCCGAGAAGCAGTCTTCGTTCAATACGCCCACAGGCTGCATCGGAATTCAATCAAGGCCTCTATGCGATCATGCGCGTCAGACTGGAAAAACCAGTCGCGCTTTTCGAAGTCCCCGAGCCGCAGCATCGGGAGGAATTCGAACTCAAGAGGTAATATATCCGTTAAAGCATCGCGAAATGCCTGTTGGCGGCGGCGTCCATTCTCGCCGGGAAACAGGGGTGCGCTTGGTCTTGCGAACCCTCCGCCCTCCAGCTTTGACTTCCGATTGCACTGCTTAATCCACCGGCCAATGGGAAAACCAACCACGAGGTTTGCGGGATACAATCCAAGCGTGGGTGCAGAGTAGGCATTGAAGTGCAGTTTCTCGCCAAGTTCGAAGATAAAGGGTCGGCCGCCCGTACCAAGGTACGCGGCGTCTAGAATTCTGCGCTCCTTCGGAGGCATTTCGTCAGGACGCATATATCCCGTGAGTTCGAGGTAAATCTCCCGAACTTGGGACCAGCAATTGCGGAACTCCACCTTTCCAGGGCGCATCTGCCACTTCGGCAATTCCAGTTCAGATTCGTGGATTGCGGTCAGAATTGCGTGCGCTGCCTTTTCGAATTTTCCGGCTAGGGCCTCGCTCTCGGAGTTGGCTGCGAAGACCTTTTCTCATAGAAGGCGAATGCGCTATGCAATTGTAGTAGGTAGATTGGGCAATTGGGGCTGGGATGTGACAACCAGCCATATCGGACCGACAGCCCCGACTTCTGCGTGACAGATGCTCGTTTGGCGCGCGAGCTTTGAATCCGATTGCGGAGTTCTGGCACACTTGACCAAGAATCAGATTTCACTTGACCAAGATTCTTATGACATTTGAACGGTTCATCCGTCTGGAACGGATGCTCTGGGGGCCTCATACTTGTTGTGAACGGAAAGGGCGCCGCAGGCCGCCCCTGACGGACGGAGCGTATGCGACGTCCGCCCGGGTTTCAATGGGAATTGCGCGGCGGCGGCGGGTGCGCGACCGCAGGGTACGCTCATCTTGCCCGGATTAATGTGAAGGCTGCTGCCGCCCGCAACGGCGACAGGATTGAAATCGACCTTGTTTCTGCCCAGCACTCCGCTTAGGGCCACTTTGTCACTGCCGGATGATCTGCTGCGAGTGCGCTTCCCGCGGCCTCCAGGCCCGCGGGAGTTCCAGTGTCGACCCACTCGAATTTCTCCTGGAGGACGCCGCCGGCGCGGCTCTCGGCCATGGCTGCGTCCCAAAGTCGATTAATTGACCATGCGCCTTCCGGCATTTCTTCGAAGAGCGAGGGATTCAGAATCTGTGCACCTGTATAAATGTAGGCGGCGGCGCGGTTCCCCGCGCGCCGGATGCGCCCGTTTCGATCGAGTTCAAAATCCCCTTCGCCCGCGTGGGCCACGGCGCGCCCGTGTGGAACGAGCAGCAGCAAGGCATCGGCATCGGTCTCTAGCCAGCCACCGACAAGCGGCTCAAGGGGACGAGAACCGGTCCAGATCGCATCGCAGTTGATCACCAGGAAAGGATCTGTGCCCAGGAGTGGCAGGGCAGCCTTGGTGCCGCCACCGGTGTCCAGGAGTTCGATTTCCTCCGAAATCGCTACTGATATTCCGGTGCGGGCCGAAACATGAAGGCGCATTTTCTCCGCAAAATGGTGCGTGTTGACCACGACTCTCCGGGCGCCGGCTTCGCAGGCGCGCGCGATCGCATGGTCGAGCAGGGTTCGCCCGCAAACTTTCAGCAGGGCCTTTGGCTGCGTTTTCGTGAGCGGCAGCATCCTGCGCCCGAGCCCGGCGGCGAGAACAAGCGCCGCCTCCGGCGAATTCCGCCCGGGCTTCATTCGTGGGATTGGGCGCCGCGAAATCGTTCCAGGATTCCGGGTTCCGGTGTGGGAACATGACGTTTCACCCACCGCCGCAGCGGCGCCAGAGCGGGATGGGCAAGGTCATGTTGCAGGTGACGCCATACGCGAGGGATCAAACCGAGGTAGTCCGGTTTGCGGTCCCGAAGACATAGCCGTGCGAAAATCCCGATGATCTTCAGGTTTCTCTGGGCGCCAAGCGCGGCGTAGCCACGGCGGAACTCGTTCCGGCTCCCGCCGGCCGCATTGGATTTTTCGAGGTAATGGTCGATCATGGTGTACTGCAACGCGTGGGAAGTATCCCGCCGGGCATCTTCCAGCAATGAAACGAGATCGTAGGCAGGGTGGCCGGCAAGGGCGTCCTGGTAATCCAGAAGTCCCACTCGCCCGACTCCGCTTCGTTGCGGCAGCCAAATCAGGTTCTCAGCGTGATAGTCCCGAAGCACAAGCGTTCGGGGATGTGCAGCGGCCTCGGAACAGGCGTCGAGAAGCAGTTGCCGGAACTCGGCAACCTGATCCTCTCCCGGAGACTTTCCCGTCGCAGTCGGCAGCCACCAACTGGTTAGCAGGGATGCCTCCTCCCAGAGCGGGCCGTTGTCGTAAGCAGGAAGCGGAATTCTTTTGCCTTCAAAATTGAAATGTTCTGGCGGCTCGAAGCGATGGACCGCGCAAAGAAGATCGACCGCAGCCTCATAGCAGGGACATTCAAGCGAAGGCCGGCGGGCAATTTCGCGCGCGAATAGCGCGTCCCCGAGATCTTCCAATAGCAAGAGGCCGCGCGGCAGGTCATGGGACAGGATGTCGGGCGCGCTCAACCCCAAGTCAAGCAAGTGCAAGGTGATCGCGGCAAACCGCAACACCTCTTCGCCGGTTTCCGGAGGCGCATCCATGAGAACCGCGGTGGGCCGGTCATCCCGTTCGCCCACGCGATAGTAGCGTCGGGGCGATGCGTCCCCGGCAAGTGGGGCAATGCGCAAGCCGGCCCGGCCGACGGTCCGGAGGAACGCCTCGATTTCCGTCCACCGGGCGGATTTCGAGGCCGCGTTCACGAAGCGAACGCCGCCAATCCCGACAAGTGTGGAAATGCAGCAAATTCAGCGGAATGTCTGAGAACGGCGCGACGCTCGCCTGCAGATTCTGTGGATATGGAGAGTTCGATCTCGATGAACAGTCGTGGCGCAAACGAGCCCAACCTCTCCGGCCACTCGACGAGCGAGAGTTCAAATCCCAGGAGTTCTTCCATGCCGAGTTCCTGGCACTCCGACGACTCCCGAACGCGAAACAGATCGAAATGATGAATCGGGCCGCGAGGAGAATCATAGGTTTGAACGAGGGTATAGGTCGGGCTTGGAACCTTCAGCGCAGGATCGCCGGCAAGCGAACGAATGATCGATCGCGCCAGCACGGTCTTCCCGGCGCCGAGCGTTCCCTTGAGAAGGACCGTGTCGCTCGGTCCGAGAACTTTGGCCAGCGCCTGGCCAAACCCGGCCATGTCCTCTTCGGAGCGAATTCGCAAAGTTCCGTTGAACGGTTGCAATGGTGTCACGACGGACATTTCAATCCCTCGAATACTCGAGAAGCAGGTCCTTGGGTTCCACCTGCTGGCCGGCCGACACGTGCAGCCGTTCGACGACCCCCTGTCGTTCCGCGACCAGCGAAGTTTCCATTTTCATCGCTTCGATGGTCATCAGGAGATCCCCGGCAGCAACCTGGCGTCCTTCCGTCACCGCCAGCGTCGCGATGACCCCGGGCATCGGCGCGGCAACGTGGAGCGGGTTGCCGGGCTCGGCCCGGGACCGCCGTTCAAGGCTGGCCGTGACGGCGCGGTTCTTCACACGGACCGTGCGCGGCTGCCCGTTCAGTTCGAAGAAAACCCGAACCTCGCCGTCTTCGTCGGTCTCCCCAATCGCGAGACAGCGGATCACAAGCGTCAGCCCACGCTCCAGGTCGACGGTAATTTCCCGTCCCGGATCAAGGCCGTAGAAATACACGTCCGTTGGCAGCGTGGAGACAGGGCCATACGTCTTGTAACGCTCGGAATATTCGGCGAAGACCTTGGGATACATCAAATAGGAACAGAGTTCTTCCTCGGTGAGTTCGCCACCGGTTCGCCGCTCCGCTTCCAGCCGAAGCGTATCAAGGTCAATTGGCGCGAGAAGTGCGCCCGGCCTCTCAAGACTCGGTTTCCGGTCCTTGAGGATCTTTTTCGAGAGTTTTTCGGGAAATCCGCCAGGCGCCTGTCCAAGATCGCCGCGAAACAAGCCAATTACGGACTCGGGAAACGCCACCTCCCGGTCGGGATCTTCGATATCCTTGCGCGAGAGATCCCCGGCAACCATTGCCAGGGCAAGGTCGCCAACAACCTTCGATGTCGGCGTGACCTTAATGATATCGCCGAACATGCGGTTGACTTCGGCGTACGCCGCCGCGACCTCGTGCCAGCGCTCCATCAATCCAAGCGAACGCGCCTGCTCGCGCAGATTGGTGAATTGGCCGCCCGGCATCTCGTGCAGGTAGACTTCCGAGGCTGGCGAGCGCAGGTCCGCCTCGAACGCGGCGTATTGCATGCGCACCTGCTCCCAGTATTCACAGACTTCCCGAACGACACCAGGATCAAGTCCCGTGTCCCGGGGCTGGCGGCGAAGCGCCTCGACAATGGAGCCGAGTGGAGGCTGGGACGTAAGCCCGGACAGGCTGTCCATGGACAAGTCCACCGCGTCTACTCCTGCGTCGGTGGCGGACAGAACGGTCGCGGCGGAAATGCCGCCCGTATCATGCGTGTGAAGGTGAATAGGCAGTCCGGTTTCTTCCTTCAGCTTGGCAACCAGTTCAGCCGCCGCGGCAGGCTTGAGCAGTCCCGCCATGTCCTTGATGCCCAGGATGTGCGCGCCGGCTTCCTGAAGCTGGCGGGCGGTATCGAGGTAGTACTGGAGGTCGTATTTTGGACGTTCCGGGTTATGCAGGTCGCCGGTATAACAAATCGCCGCTTCGCAGATTCGGCCGCTCCGCCGGACGGCGTCGATGGCGATCCGCATGTTCTCGGCCCAGTTCAACGGATCGAATACGCGAAACAGGTCGATGCCCGATGCGGCCGCTCTTGCGACAAACGCCTGGACCACATTGTCGGGGTAATTCGTGTAACCAACGGCATTGGAGGCCCGGAGCAGCATTTGCAGGAGATGGTTCGGGATCCGTTCGCGAAGCAGCCGGAGACGTTCCCACGGGCACTCCGACAGGAACCGCATCGCGACATCGAATGTAGCGCCACCCCAGCATTCAAGAGAAAAGAGTCCGGGCAGGTTGCGCGAATACGCTTCGGCAACTCCCACCAGGTCGTAGGTTCTCATTCGCGTGGCGAGAAGCGACTGATGCGCGTCACGCATGGTCGTGTCGGTGACGAGAAGGCGTTCCTGGGAGAGCATCCAGTTCGCGACTGCTCGTGCGCCTTTCGAATCCAGCAAAGCTTTCGGACCGGGCTGAGGAACGGCTCGCTGCGGTTGCGGCGTTCGGGGCATGGGAGCGCGCGCTTGCGGTCGAGGACGTCCGCGGACCTCGGGATGACCGTTCACGGTGATTTCAGCAATGTGCCGCAGGAGCCGGGTGGCCCGGTCGCGGGGACGGGGAAAATCCAGCAGTTCCGGATGGTCGTCAATGAACCGGGTGGTGCAGCGGCCGAGCCGGAATTCCTCGTGGGAAACCACCCGTTCGAGGAAGGCAATGTTGGTTGCCACGCCTCGAATCCGATATTCGCGAAGCGCACGGTGCATACGTGCGATCGCCGCGTCGCGGTTCGCGCCCCAGGCCGTGACCTTTTCGAGCAGTGAATCGTAGTGGCGGGTAATTACCGCGCCGGAATACGCGGTGCCGCCATCCAGCCTGATGCCGAATCCTGTCGCGCCACGATAGGCCGTGATCCGGCCGTAATCCGGGATGAAGTGATTGTGTGGATCCTCCGTAGTGATCCGGCATTGCACCGCGTGGCCACGAAGCGCAAGGCATCCCTGAGGCGGGCAAGCGTCCGCCGGGTGAGTCCCGATCGACGCTCCTTCCGCCACACGGATCTGCGCGCGAACCAGGTCGACGCCCGTAACCTGCTCGGTCACTGTGTGCTCGACCTGGATGCGCGGATTGACCTCGATGAAGTAGAATTCCCGTGAATCGAGGTCAAAGAGGAACTCGACGGTGCCGGCATTGCGGTAGTCGACCTCCCGTGCGACCGCAAGCGCCTCGGCGCACAGTTTTTCCCGGGCAGCGGCGTCCAGGCAGGGGGCAGGCGCACACTCCACGATCTTCTGATTTCGGCGCTGAACCGAGCAGTCCCGTTCGAACAAGTGAACCAACCCGCCCTGATGGTCGGCCAGCACCTGCACCTCGACATGCTGCGCTTGTTCCACAAACCGCTCCAGGAACACCTCGTCCTTACCGAATGCCGCTGCCGCCTCGCGCCGGGCGAGGGGCAGGGCGCTGTCGAACTCTTCCGGGCTGCCGACCCTGCGCATGCCGCGCCCGCCGCCGCCCCAGCTCGCCTTCAGGAACGCAGGAAACCCGATTTCGAGCGCCTGCCGCCGCGCCGCGGCGGCATCCTCGGGCAACGGGCCGGTTGCCGGAATGGTGCGCACACCTGCGGATTCGGCGATTTTCCGAGCCGAAACCTTGTCTCCCAACTTGCGGAGAACTTCGGCCGGCGGACCGATAAAAACTTTTCCGGCAGATTGGCAGGCTTCCGCGAGTTCCGGGGATTCAGCAAGAAATCCGTATCCCGGATGGATGGCGTCGGCGCCCGTATCGCACGCCACGCGGATGATTTCGTCGATCGACAAGTATGCCGCGACCGGTCCCATCCCGCTGCCGACCTGGTAGGATTCATCTGCCTTGAACCTGTGCAACGACAGTTTGTCTTCTTCGGCGAAAATGGCGACGGTGAAAGAACCCAGTTCGTTTGCAGCGCGCAGGACCCGAATGGCAATTTCGCTGCGGTTGGCGACAAGAATCTTGTTGAATTTGCCCATCGGATTGCCAGCCTTCGAATGAGAACAAACAGGATTGGCAGTTTAGAGCAAGCATCGGTGACTTTCGTCAACCCAGATTCCGGGCCGCTTTGTCGGATCCCGCCATCTCCCGACAAATTTCTGGCAATTCATTGGCAGCTGTGATCATCGGGTCGCGCCCGGTGGTCTTGGCATTTGGGAGAGTTCGCCGCGAAGACCCGGTGCAGACCGGACTCGCGCCCCTCGAAAATGGGGTTCCACCAGGAAAGGCCGTTTGGCGAGAAGATCACAGGGACGCCCTTGCCCCGTTCGGCATCATCGCGACGGGCTGTTCGCATTGCGCCGGGAAGCAACAAGAAATCGCCAGCCTAATGAAGAGTATTGCGTTTGTTAGGCTGTTCTTGACGAGAAATTTCTTCCTGGCGGCCGAACACGCTAACGCCGACGAAGAGTTTCGTCGCGTGCCGACGCCCGAAGCGATCGAACGTGGAAGTTCTTACGCTGTCCCGGTCACTTCTGGAGGCCTGTCCGGATTGCGTCAATTATTCTTGGATCCAGTGGTTTACGACCAGGCTTCTCAAGCCACTTTTCTTGACATCGAAATGCTTCTTGCGAAACGCCGCCGTCGGGGATGCGAGGTCGTAAAACGCCTGAACGCCACTGCGTGGAGGAGCCCTTCGTTCGCGGGTTCATCTCCCGGGAATTGCTGGTGGATTGAAACGACCGCCCTGACACCCGGGAAATCGCGGCGAGAAGACCCATGTGCTGTCCTGCCATATCGTCAAACAACATGCGTCCCTCCGTTTCAGTTCACGGTCGAGCAGATCAGCGCGGTTATCGCGTGGTGGTTCCGCGCCCGCTGGGAAGAGTACAGGCGCAGCGAGATATTCAAACGAAATCAGTGACTGGCGGCGCTTCATTCACTGTTCCAGTCCTTCGCCCGCCGAATTCCCGGCTTCATCGATCACGTTGCCCGGACACACGCGCTTCCACCGCGTCTGCCGCCAAATATCTCAATTGGTGCGAAATCGACGCCATGTACGCGGTTTCCGATCGCTCTCGTGCAGCAGGTCGTCGCGGCCAGGTCCTGCCACTCTTCCCCAAAATGCAGGGGCGTAGACCCTCCGGTCGCCGGGGGGCGGTAGCCGACCTGATTGCCGTCGGCGTGTCCGACACGCAGGGCGCAGATTGAATGGTGGGATGGTCCGGGAGCCCGTCCAGAGTCTGAAGTCTTGGCGCAGCTGTCCATGGGGAAGGCTCGGGGTCCGGTATAGAACCGTCGGCCTGGGGCGGCGCAGTGGGGCGGGAAGCGCATTTTGCAGCCGTCCGGCCCGAACTCTTTTCGAACCATGAAGCCTGCAGACGAGATTGTGACGAAAGTGAACGCCGGAGGCAGTTTGGCGGCGTCCGTAATGCAAGAAAGTTGTGATTTCGCCTTTGTGCGCAACTGCCAAAGGATAGTCAGGACGATTCCGCGTCGGACCGAATGCGAGCGGTTCGCGACCATGGTCCAAAGCTTGAAACGGCGGTATCGGATGCCGCGCCGGCGCGGCGTCCGGTCCCGAACCTGAACTCTGAACGCAAGATTGTGTCTGGTGGAGATCCAGCGCTCCAGCGCGTCAGAACACCAATTGAGCGAGAGAGGGGTTTCCCATGACTGTGGCGCCAATTCCCAGGCATTCGAGTTTGCCGGTTTGCAAACGCGATGCCGTCGCAATTCTCCGGCAGGTGGCTGGTTTGACCATCTTCGCGGCAATGTTGACAGTCCCGATGCAGCTCGAGGCGGCGGACAGAAGTCGCTGGGTGTCCAGCCACATTCCCGCTGCGGGGGCGGGCGTGACACGTCCCTTCGCCGTGATGGATCTTACAGAAATCAAATTGTCCGGTGCGAGAAATCTTTGGGACCTGCCGGCAAGTCGCTTGAAATACAGCGGCTTCGGCCTCTATCGGCCGTTCCTCCTCGGGAGCGGCAGACTTGCCATCCTGATCAACGGCCGCCGAATTTCGATTCGACTGTATACTTCGATGCCTTGCCGATATCGGCTGTGGAACGGATTGAGGTCATGAGCGATAGTGTCTCCGCCTCGCACGGTGGCCACGCCATCTCCGGTGCAATTAACATTGTGCTCAGGCGCGGTTTCGAAGGCATCGAGGTCCAGGCAGGCGGTGAAGGTCCGAGGGGTCTGGGCGGCGATACCGAACATAGTAGCGTCCTGTGGGGAGGGGCGATCGGAGATGGCCACCTGGTTATCGGCGCGGACATGTTTCGCAGGCAGGAAATTTACTCTATGCGGACCGGGACTACAGTCGCGCCTCGTGGACGCCAGACGGTACCTTCGCGGTCGCATCCGGCGTAGCGCTGGGCGGAAACACACTCTTCATTCCCACCGGTGACGGCGGTGCGGTCGCTCGTCCCTTCGGCGATTGCAAGGGAGATGGGTATGCCGGCCCGCTTGCAAATCCCCGGGGATTCCCCGGCACGGGCTGTGGCTTCGCCTGGGCGGACATCATGTGGGGCTGGGAGCGTCGCGAGCGAGACAACCTGTTTTTCAACCTCGATCATCCGCTCGGAGATGAAGGGGACATGTACGTAGATGCGAGGGTCACAGGGAACAAATCCGCGGTGCGCCATGCTCCCTCAGTTGACACTTTCTTCTTTGCACCCTCAGAGGAGCTTGCGCGGCGACTGGCAAAGGATCCTGATATCAAGGTGCCCCGAGGGTTCTTGGCTTGGCCCATCGGTTCGTTGGCCACGGAAATCGCGATTATCACGAGGCGCATGAG
The DNA here is from genome assembly GCA_965219495.1 of Rhodobacterales bacterium. GTDB lineage: Bacteria > Pseudomonadota > Alphaproteobacteria > Rhodobacterales > CAZPXZ01 > CAZPXZ01. Next base: position 1,633,120 of record OZ244777.1, on the reverse strand, counting down.
GAATACGATCTCACGATTGGCGTTCAGGGACAGTTTGAGCGCGGTATCGGTTATGACGCGCACCTCCGGTACTATCGTCACGATGTGGCTGAAACCGCCAAGACCTTTGTAAGCGAGAGCTTGGTCCAGAAGGCGATTCGCGAAGAGCGTTACGATTTTGAAAACCCGTACTCGACGGACCCCAAGCATCTGGCGGTCGTTCGCGAGACTGGGCTGCGGAGGGTCGGCGACAGGGACACGCACTACAAGACGGCGCGCGCGTCCCTTGACGGAAAGGCGCTTGCGCTTGGAGGCGGCAATGTCCGATGGGCGGCGGGCGTCGAGGTCGCGTGGGAAGATTGGCGTGACGTCCATGACTATTTGAGCGCAGATGGTCTGTCCCACCAAATGGGCGACGTGCTCGGCCCCTTGCAACACCCCACTCATGTATGTGGATTTCAGATCAGGTCTGTTCCTTTCATTGCGAGATGGCCGAGTGTCGCCCATTTCAGGCGTACGTAGGCTTGCCAGACTTTTTGGGTTCCCGGTAGGGGCTGCTGTCGTCGAGCGTGAAACCCAACGATCCCTGCGAGGTCGATCACGAAAGTGCGGATATCCGGCCGATGGCCCGGCGGCGCTCGCGCCCGGGGGCCGCCCTGCGCCTTGAGCAAGGCATACAGAACGTCGATTTCCTCCTGGCTGACGACTTCGCCGGCCGGGGTGTCGGGCTTGTCGCGGGCCATGCGTTCGAGATCGAAGACATGGCAGGCGGTGATGGCGTCGAAGACGAGACACTTGCGCAGGTCGTCGGCATGGTCGAGCCGGCGATCCTCGATGCGGGTGCCGGTCTTCAACGCCTTGAAGAAAAGCTCGATGGTCCATCGCAGCACATACCAGCGGATGGCGGTCTTCGCGGTCTCCACAAGATTGCCAACCCCGGCGGCCTCCGCTTCAGGGCGGCTTTCGGCGCCGGCGCTGTCGAGGCCTTCGGTGGTGAGCAACAGCCAGTGCAGGGCGTTCTTCCTGTTGGGCGTTTCGGTGGCCGACACCGCGAGCATGCGGACCGGCGGCTGGCCTGCGGCGGCCTGCGGCGGCGCCAGCATCACTTCGGTGGCGCGGATGTCGATGTGCACGGTGCGCTTTTTGCGGGTGCGCTTGCCACCGCACGCGGCCAGTTCCAGCGTCTGTGTCGCCAATCGCGGCTGCCCGGCGAGGTGCTCCCACAGATCCGCTTTCCGTCCGTCCTTGAGGATCACTTGCCGCTGCGCCGAACGGCTGGCGCGCACCAGCAGCCTGGCGCCGTCGGATGCCGCCTTGCCCAGCAGTTCCCAAAAATCACCCTCTCGATCGCAGATATTGACCACCCGCGTTCCGGGGCAGACGGCGGCCAGTTCCTGTGCCCGGTCGAGGCCGCGCAACCAGCGGGCGCTCTCCTTGTCGTTGACTTCCGGATCGGGTTCCATGCCGTCGGCGGTCATGCCGCTGCGGAACGTCGCGTTCAATTCAAACAGGCCCAACGGGCGTCCGGCCAGGGTGACCGCAAGGCCGGTATGGGCGAGAATGCCGGAGGTTCCCTTGCCGCCGCCGCCCAGCCCGTCAAGGCCGCCAGTCGCCTCCAGCCCGTCATAATTGAGCGTGGTGGTGTCCTGGATGGCAAGAACCGTCGGTTCCAGCCGGCAACGCTCGACCAGCATCTCCCGGTGCGGCTCCAGGATGTGTTCCATGCTCACCTTCTCGTTCGACAGCAAGCGATAGGCCGCCTTCTGCTCCGCCCGGGCCGGAAAGATCACCGGAAGCGACTCGCCGAGATGCCGCAGCCACGCCCGGCCCATGCGCACAATCCGGTCCCGAATCCGGCCATCGGTATGGGTGCTGCGGCCATACTCCCGGCAGGCCCAATCCGTGTCTGCGTCCAGGTACAGGGAAGGAGCCGTGCCGATCGTCCGCTTCGGCGCCCGGCGCAACGCTTCGCGCCAGCCGGCCGACAGCGGCTTCATCCAGACGCTTCGTCTTACCCCCGGCGCCTCGCCGGCGCAATCCGGCCGCCGTCCCTCGGTGCGCTGCGGACAGCAGCGCCACCGCGCCGCCCGATAACAACGACCGGAATAGCCGGGGCTGATATAGGTGAAGGCCATCACCGGCCGCACCGCGTACGCCGCTTGCCAGTCTTCGGCCAACCGATCGCTCGCCATCCGCAACACCCGGGAAGCGAGGCCGTGCACCCGCACCCCCGGAAGAATCAGGAACCGGTGATTGCAGACCACCCGCGGCAGGTTGGCGGCTCGCGCATCCGGCGACCAGCCGATGAAGGCGTCGCGCGCCTGCTGATGCCAGCCCGCCGACGAAAACCCGATGCCGCCGAGGCAGCCATGCGTCGCCGACCGGATCCAATACCGCAACTGACCGCCCGGAGCCCGCGCCCAGCCCTGCGGATGATGCGTCTCCATCATCGACTCCCACCGCCGCCGATCCGCATCTCCGCCCAACGGCTCCAGCGTCAGCTCGCCACAAGCCCGCAACGAACACCGAAGCGCAAGGTCCGGGAAATCCGTTGAAGGCGCCGGCCGCCGCGCGTCCGCCTCGAAATTCGGCGCCGACCGCGCCGCCGGCAAAGCCAGCCCAAGCTTCGACGCAAGAACCGGCAACGCCTTCGCCGCCGCCGATACGCACAACTGCCCGCAGCGATTGCGCCAGTCTTCATGCACGCACAACGAATGCGTCAGAACATTCCGCGTGATACCCTCTTCCCGGAGCGCACCCTGCAGCCACTCGATGGTCGCGGAACGAAACTGATGAAGACCAACCTGCATGCCCTCCATATAGACACATCAAAACGCTAATACAAGTGAGGATCCTTGAAAGGCTCGGTACGGGCGGCGATACGTCCGTGGGCAAGCGACGTTGCCTGTCGACATTTTCGGAAGTGTCCCTTCCGGTGAGTGGGGATTGGAATGTCGTTCTCGCCGGACGACACGACGGTTGCAACGATGTCGGCCCAACATTTTCTCGCCAGATTGCGAGTTCGTTCCGGCTGCACGATGCAATCACGGTTCGCGGATCATTGAGCAAGGGTTTCAGGGCGCCCGATCTGTCCTTATTGCACTTCGACGAATCGATCGATTATCCATATGTCTGCGACACCAAGAATTTCACCGGCGATCTGGAAGATTGCGATGAAGGTCAGGTGGAGCGGGTGACCGGCGGGAACCCGGATTTGAAGCCGGATAAAGCAGAGAGCTCCAGTATCGGCGTCGCAACGGACTTCGGCCCCGTTTCATTGAGCGCGGACTGGTTCCGGATATGGCTTGAAAATTCGCCAGCCCGATTGAGCGCGCAGAAAGTCATCGGCCTCGAAGCGGCGGGAATGTTGCCGACTGGCGTGGAAGTTGAACGCGAAGGAGGCGTCATCCGTCGGATCACCAGTCCGGTGGTCAACAGCGGGGAAACCGACGTCCGAGGATTGGAAATGCGGGCTCGCGTCGACTGGGAAGCCGATTGAGCGGACATGGTTCTGGACACGCGCTGGACGCGCGCGACTCACTTCGATACCTGGGTGGCCGGCGAGATTCAACCAGGCGATTTCCCGCGCGACCGTGTCCACGCTTCGCTTCGCGCAAGTAGAGGCGGCGTAACCGCGAACTGGAGTGTCTGCGCGGTTGCAGGCTATTGGAATGTGCGGAGAACCGGCTACTACAAGGCATGGACGGGGCACGACATTACCTTCCTCTGGCGCGATGCATTCGGATTGAACGGGATGCAGCTGACCGGAGGCGTCCTGAATGTCGGCGACCGCGGTCCATCCACGGATCCGACATTCCCAGGTGCGGAAGGCGCTGGCGAAACGCTGGATTCCGTCCGGGGACGCATGATCTTCCTGGCTGCCAAAATGACATTCTGAAGCTTGAGGCGGGGGACCGGATCGCACGTCTTCTTGGACGGAGAGGCGCTTCGAGTTCCAATCCACTGCGGGACTTCCGCCGGTCCGCGACCGGGAAACTGAAGTTGATCAACTTGTCGCCCGACCGTTTTCCAGCGGCCGGCGCCTTGGCTGGATCGTCGGAAATCGCCTGAACGGCTAGAGAAGAACCGCGCTGGCGAGCCGGTGCGGGAGCGATCCGAGGCCGTGCCGCAGGCGCAATCGGGTGCGTTGACGGAGAGATTCGGCTAAATTTTTGCTTCCAAATTTGATCCCGAGCAATGGTGTCACGGCGATATTGCAGCTACGCCGGAAATGAACCCGGCTACTAACGGGGCCGGAAGGGCAGGCCAAGAGGAAGTTTCTTGCAGTCATGCCGGAGTGAGCCTCCGTAGTCTACGGATATCCACTGACAATCAGACGAAATTCCAGCCGCCCTTCGCCACTTCGCAAATGTATTCGATTCAACGCGAGCGAAGCGATGGTAAGCAGAGGGTAAGCAAGGCAGTTCCTGTGTTGCAGCAGGTGGAACGTTGTCAATACGCTGTTGTTGAACGCGGTTTCCAGAAATGGTATATCTAACAACCTATTATGACCAATTGTCCAGAATTTCGGGCAGGGAGGTAACCATGTTTTCGTCTATTCTCAGGCCAGTGACGTACGCCTTTCTGGGAGTCGTCCTGGTAGCTGCCGCCGGGAGTGAAGCTTCGGCGCAGCGCGTCCTGAAGCTCGGTCATGTCTACGAGACTGGCCACCCTATGCATATCGGAGCCGTTGAAGCGGCCGAACTCTTGAAGAGTTGTACGGACGGTGCTGTTTCCATCGACGTGTTTCCGTCTTCGCAACTGGGTAAGGAAACGGCACTCAACGAACAGATCCGCTTTGGTGGCGTCGACATCATGTTCACCGGTGCGATCTTCGGTTCGAGCGCCTACGCCCCGCTTGCCATCAGTGCCGCGCCCTACATTTTCAATGACCGCGACCATGCGCTGCGTTACCGCACCAGCGACGTATTCAAGGAACTGTGGCAGGGATGGAATGCTGCAACCGGAGCGCACATCTTGTCGGCCGGTTATTTTGGTGCGTTCAATGTTTCTTCGAACGAACCGGTGCGGACGCCTGCCGATCTGGAGGGCGTAAAAGTCCGCGTACCGGACGCGCCGATCTGGATGGCGTTTCCGCGCGCCGCCGGGGCCAATCCGACGCCGATTGCCTTCGCCGAAGTTTATGTGGCGTTGCAGCAAGGGGTCGCCAGTGCATCGGTGAACCCGCTGCCGGTTACATATGCGAAGAAGTTCTACGAGGTCCAGAAATATGTGAACCTGACTGGCCACCTCATCGAATACGTGTTTTGGATCGTCGGCGATCACATTTGGAGCGCGCTCGCGGAGAGCGAGCAGTCCTGCATGCAGCAGGCGGCCGATGTCTTCGGTGGGAAATCCACCGAACTGGTCGTCGGTCAGGAGGACAGTTTGCGCGACCAGATGACAAAGGACGGGCTGATCGAGTTCATCGAGCCTGATGTCGCGGCTTTCCAGGCGGTGACGCAAGACGTTTTGAAGGAGATGGAGGCCGACTTGAACGTTCCGGCAGGAATCGTCGAGCGTATTCGCAACCTCTAGACAGAGATTCGGAGCGGCCCCGGTAACCCGTTGGGGCCGCTTCGCTGCCTGGGGCAAGACCAAATGGAATCGCGGAACGAGCTGCGATACATCGGTGTGTTCCGCGGTTTGGCTGTAGAGGACGCGCTTTGTGTCTTCCTGCTTGTTGGTGTGCTGGTGGTCATGGGGCTTGGAGTTTTTTTCCGCTACGTACTCAATGACAGCCTGACCTGGACCGAAGAGATTTCCCGGTACGGGCTCGTCTACATAACCTACATTGGCTGCGCGACGGCCGTGCGCCGTCGCAGCCATATTCGCGTCGACGTCATCGGACGTATGCTGCCACCGGCTGGCGAGCGTGTACTCGCCGTCGTCGTTGATTTGTTGGTGCTCGCGTTCTTCGCGTTCATGGTCGTCACCACTTTCCGCATCATGGACGTGCTGCGGACCAGTCGCAGCGCCGCGATAGGCCTACCGATCAATTATGTCTACGCAGCGATACTGTTCGGCTTCTCTCTTTCAATCCTGCGGTTAGGCGCTCGTTACTTGTCCCGGCAGAGACCCGAGAACCGATGATCGTCCTTTTCGCATCGCTCGCGGTCTTCCTGTTTCTGGGCGTTCCAGTCTTTGCCGCGATCGGCCTCGCATCGGCAATCTATCTGGTAGCCAACGGCATCCCGGCGATGATCAGCGTCCAGCAAATGTTCGATGGCATCGACAAGTTTCCATTGATGGCGGTGCCGTTCTTTATTCTGGCGGGCAACCTGATGAACGCGGCGGGGATTACCGCCAGGTTGTTCTCGTTCGCGCGCAGCCTGGTTGGCCACGTGCGCGGCGGCCTGGGCCATGTGAACATAATTGCCAGCCTGATCTTTTCCGGCATGAGCGGCACTGCCGTCGCCGACGCTGCCGGTCTCGGCACAGTCGAGCTCAAGGCAATGCGCGACCAGGGATACGACACCGGATTCGCGGTTGGCATTACCGCGGCGTCCAGCACGATCGGTCCGATCATTCCGCCCAGTTTGGCGATGATCGTCTACGGAGTCGTCGGCAATGTCTCGATCGGGCAGCTGTTCGTCGCCGGTGTCTTGCCGGGGCTGCTGATGGCAGCATGCCTTCATGTGATGGTGTACTACTTCGCGCTGCGACGTGGCTACCCGCGGGACAAGCGGGCGTCCTTGCGCCGGGTCGCGCACACGTTTCGTTCGAGCTTCCTCGCCCTTATGATGCCGGTCATCATTCTCGGCGGCATCTTCGGCGGTGTCGTGACGCCGACCGAAGCGGCTGTTGTCGCGGTGATTTACGCCCTTATCATCGGCGCGTTTGTCTATCGTACATTGAACGTCGACAATGTTCTCGCGGTGTTACGCGAGGCCTTCGAGACGACCGCCGTCACCATGATCATGGTGGCGGCGTCGGTGCTGTTCGGCTGGATCCTGGTGCGCGAAAATGTGGCGAGCCAGTTCGCCGAGGCAATGCTCGCGTTCGCCAGAGAACCCTGGCAGGCGATCTTGGTTCTCAATGCAATTCTGTTGATTGCCGGCATGTTCATGGAGACCATCGCGGTGATCCTGATCCTGACGCCTATTCTCGCGCCGACTCTCACCGTCTTCGCCATTGATCCCGTACAATTTGGAGTCGTCATGGTGCTCAATTTGATGATCGGCCTGATGACTCCGCCGATTGGCCTGCTCTTGTTCGTCATGGCGCGCATCGGCCAGATCGACCTGCTGACGGCCACCAAGGCCATACTACCGTTCATACTGCCGTTGTTTGTCGTGTTGATCGCGATTTCCGTATTCCCGGAAATACCGCTTTTCTTGCCCAACCTTCTTTATCGTTGAACAGGACAAACTGAAAAAGGGAGGAGAAACCGATGCCGCGAATCATTGATCTGACCGTCAAGCTGGAAGACTTCATGCCCTCGCACAAGAATATCCAGCGCCCGGTATTCGTGCCCCACCTGCGTCACGAGGAGGCAAAGAAACTGAATCTTGGTACGCCTGAGGACCCGCTTACCTTTCAGACTTGCTACATGGGCATGATCGAACACATGGGTACTCACGTTGACGCCTTTCTCCATACCAATCCCGAAGGTGCGCCGATCGACGAAATGCCGATCGAGATGTTCATGGGCGAGGCAGTGGTTCTGGACCTGCGGCATATCCCCGATCTGGGTGACATTGATGTCGACGATCTGGAGAAGGCGGAGCGTGACGCCGGGGTGAGAATCGACGGGCACATCACCTTGCTGTGCACCGGTCTCCACAGGCGCCACTTTCCGGACGAAGCAATTTCCCATACCAACCCCGGAGTGACGGCCGCAGCCACCCATTTGCTGGCGGACCGCGGATCGCTCTTGCACGGGGTCGAAGGTCCGTCGACCGATCGACCGAACGATCCGACGTTTCCCAATCACCGCGTTTGCCGCGACCGTGGCATTTCGCACTACGAGTGGCTCTGCAATCTGGAGGAACTCGTCGGGCGGGGGGTATTTCACTTTCAGGGCTTGCCGTTGTACCTCAAGGGCGGCAGCGGTTCGCCCGTAAGGGCTTTGGCCACGATAGACTGACACCATGACCCATGAACTCGACTATGCATCTGCCGGCGATCTCGCACGGCTGATCCGAAACCGACAGGTGTCACCTGTCGAAGTCGTCAGCCGCGCACTGGAACGGCTTGACGAGACGGAACCCTATCTGAACGCGTTTGTGGCGCGCTGCGACGAGGAATCGCTCGCTGCGGCGCAGGCAGCGGAGCAGGCGGCCTTGAGGAGCGAAGCGATAGGGCCGTTGCTGGGTGTGCCGGTATCGGTCAAGGACCTCATTGATGTTGCGGGCATGCCCTGCAAGTATGGATCGCTCACGATGGCCGATTACAAGCCTTCGGAGGACGCGCCCAGCGTTGCCCGTCTGCGCGCCGCGGGCGCCATCGTGATCGGCAAGACCGCGACATCGGAATTTGGCCTGCGTGGGTACACCGATAGCCTTGTCCATGGGGTGACGCGCAATGTCTGGGACCCCGCGCTGACCCCGGGTGGCTCAAGCGGCGGTGCCGTCACTTCGGTGGCCGCGGGTGTCACGCCGATCGCACTCGGCACCGATGGCGGAGGGTCCATACGCGCGCCCTGCGCCCTCACCGGATTGAGCGGCATCAAGGCCCAGCACGGTCGCGTGCCCATCTCCCCTCCAAGCGCAACACCGACGCTTGCGCATGTCGGGCCCATCGCCAGGACCATGGCCGATGCAGCGCTGGTTCTCTCTGTGATCGCGGGCCGGGACCTGCGGGACCACACGTCGCTGCTGCCGGAGTTGGGCGAAGTAGCGACTTCGAGCCCAATCGATTTTTCGCGCTTGCGTGTCGCCTATAGCCCGACTCTGGGCTATGCGAGGGTTGCCCCGGAGGTTGCAGAAATCGTCGACGCGGGAATACAAAAGTTGCAACAGCTCCTGCCGAATATCTCCCAGGTAGAAAGTGTTTGTCCGGATCCCGCAGAAATACTGCATACGGAATTCGTGGCTGGCTGCAGCGCCCGGCTCGGCGGCTTGGTCGATAGCCAACCGGAAAGAATCGATCCGGTTGTCGTAGGGGCGATCGAAGAATTTCGCCGGCTGCCGGCCTCCCGCCTTGCGGCGGTTCAGCGAGAGCGGCTGGAGCATCGCAAGCGCCTGTACGAGTTTTTCGGCTTCTACGACGTGCTGTTGACCCCAACTACGCCGGTGCCCGCTTGGCGGGTCGGTACCGGTGTGCCGCCGGGCTATGGCAATTATCTGGTCTGGGTATTTTTCACCTATCCATTCAACCTGACCGGCCAGCCGGCTGCGAGTGTGCCCTGTGGCTTCACCGAAAATGGCCTGCCCGTTGGCCTTCAAATCGTCGTGCGCCCTTTGGAGGAGGGTTTGTTGGTTCCAGTGGCAAGTGCGGTCGAAGAGGTCTTGGGCGCAACCGGCCATCGTCCTGCGTGGCCGCCACGTTCGGGAGAGGCCGATGAATGAACATGGCATTGACGATGAGACCGGAAGCGGCATGGTAACCGGGCCTCCTGCCTGCTGTCGATTGGCAAGCGGGCAACGGGCGGTCGAATATCGCGAGCCGCAGCGGCGAGAGGGGGGTTCGACGACGGGGACGGTCTTCTCGACCGGTAGGTTTTGTTGACCAGCCTTGCAAACGGGATGCGTCTCGGGGACTGCTCGACTTCGAATTTGCGGCCGACGCCTACTGAACCGGTTTTCGTGAGTTTTTCTCCCTAGGCGGCGGGGACAGCCCAGTCACCGCCGGCTGATCCTCCGCACCGGCGAACAGCCCGTTGGGAGTTGGCATGGCGCAACGCCACTGGAGGCTGTCCCGCTGCCTGCCTACCGCAGTCGTTCAGCTGAATTCGCAAAGGTAGCTTCCAGTCTACTTGTGGCAGATCCCGAACTTCCCACGGTTCGCCGCGACGCTTTGAACACAACCGAACGGCAGTCGGAGTCTCAAATTTGATGGTTTCGGAATAACAAACCGAGAGTCGGACATCTACTCAAAGGGCCCTGTCCCGACCTTCTCAGCCTCCCGTTTCGATTTGAACCCCCGCTCCATGTGAATAGAGGCTTTCGCGGCAATCCTTACCCGCGGCCTTAAGAACTTGCGCGCATCCCCGGCGGGCTGTTCATGACTCTTGACAGGTTGTATAACAAAGTTACACGTCCGTCGAAAAATGTGTGGAGTGCGACAATGTGCCGCTCATCAACTAATTAAACGGGAAAATGCAGGCGCGCTCCATAACGTCTCCGAGCAATGATCGAAGACTGAGATCAAGAATCGCTTTCGAATGCATATAACAAATTGTGTCTGACAAAAGATGCGCATTCCATCATATCGGATTACTGAATTGGAAGGCTGTTCTAGAGTTTCGAATCCTTTGCGGTAGTTTTAGCTTGATTGCGCAGAGGTGCGAATGGATTAATGGTGACGAATTCGCGGGAAAGTATTGATAGCGAAAATTGGAAGCTCGCGCGTCGCCAACATGTGGCCGGCAAATATGTGAAGCGCAGGCCGGAATGTTGAAGATACGTAGTACTTATTCGGTTGATGAGGGGTAAATCATGCGGTTCTGGTAAAAGTCTTTGAACACATCGAGAGAGGATTGAAGATTAGAGGGTTGGTCCAATTTGCCAGGGAACAAATTCGTTATCGCCAAATCCGTTAATTTCACTCAGTGTCCTGCGACCGGACGCAGTGGCAACCATCGCGTGGAAAATGTCTCTTCCGGCGGATTCGATGGTTTCGCCCTGAAGAATTGTGCCGCAGTTTATGTCCATGTCGCCCTGCATTCTTTGATACATTGGCGTGTTGGTGGCGAGTTTGAGCGTGGGAACCGGCTTGAACCCTGAAACGGATCCGCGTCCAGTAGTAAAGCACATGAGGTTTGCGCCCGAAGCAATTTGGCCGGTTGAACAAACGGGGTCATACCCGGGAGTGTCGACGAAAACGAGACCTGTCTCGGTTACGCGCTCGCCATAGCCGTAGACCGCTTGCAACGGACTCTGGCCGGACTTGGCTACTGCGCCAAGGGATTTCTCGTATATGGTCGTGAGGCCGCCGATCTTGTTTCCGTAGGACGGGTTATTGTCCATGCTTGTACCCGCGTTTTCACAGTAATTCCGCCACCAGTCGATCAAATCCATCAGCTTGTCGCTGACGTCGGGAGATTTCGCCCGACCGGCCAGCATGTGTTCGGCGCCGTAGATTTCGGGAGTTTCGGACAGAATTGCGGTGCCGCCCATTGCCACCAGGATGTCGGAAGCAACACCGAGGGCGGGATTGGCGGTAAATCCCGAATAAGCGTCAGACCCGCCACATTGCAATGCGACACGCAAGCCGCTGACGGGAAGCGAGATGCGTTGTTGGGCATTGACTTCAGGCAGCATTTCTTCGATGTGGGCGACTGCCTTGTCAATCGATGCGCGGGTTCCCCCAGCCTGCTGGATGTTGAAGCTGCGCAGCGTATTGCACTCACTCATGCCGCACCGTTCCATCATAAAGCGCGCTTGATTGGTTTCGCATCCGAGCCCGATGATGACAGTCGCCCCGACATTTGGATTGAATGCACTGCCCATTAGAGTACGCTGCAACACATCATAGCCAAGACTCCTGGAATCAACTCCACATCCCAGTCCGTGTGTAAACGCAATTACCCCATCCACGTTCGGGTAAGCTTTCGACACGCTATCTCTATTGAAATGTTCAACAACTGCCCGGCACACCGTAGCCGAGCAATTCACAGTTGAAAGCAGGGCGATATAATTGCGCGTTCCAATGGCGCCATCGGGACGGCTGTAACCCATAAAGTGATCGGGGAGATCATCAAGATTCAGGAGAGGCACTAGAGGTTGGTTCGCGGCAAGTCGGGCGTTTAGTCCGTCGCCGGTTAGGTTATGAATATGCACATGATCACCCGGGGCGATGTCAGCAGATGAAATACCGATGGCTTGATTGTACTTGCGGGCAAGTTGACCAACGGATATTGATTCCAGTGCAATCTTGTGACCACGCCGGATATTGTTCCGCGCAACTATGTCATGCGCCGGAATTTCTTGACCGCTGGCAATGGGCGTCAACGCGATACCGACATTGTCGGTCTTTCCTATCCTGAGGATCACTTGTTCATCGCAATTCATATTCATTCCTTAATAAATCAAACATTTGGTGAGTTGAAAAATGTCGCAATCAACGATGTTGCAATGCAGAGATTGGATACGTAACTCATTTCAGTGATTGCAAGTGATAAACGTTGGAGCAAAAGGGACGAGGAAAGATACTGTATAATATTTCGCAGTTCGCATCAATAACGTATGTATCCGAGCGGTGACCTTTCGAATTTCGGGTGCATGAATATCCGGGAATTCGGTCGAAGTGTTTGTCGCGTTCGAACAAGAGCGGGCGGAGATCTAAATGTGGATCAAGCAGCGGAGCAGCTGGGTCGGCGAGCAATGAGGGAATGCTCCGGTTTCCTGGTCTCGCCCAAACACTCTGTGTGCTTGTCTCTTTCAATGAGAGAGAGGCAGGTGCCCGGTGCTGTGGCCGGGGCAGAAGGGCGCGGCAAGGAATTCCGCGTTGGTCGGAAGGTTTGAGGGTCCTGGCCAGAACAGGGGGAGGTTTCGGTTGGATACGTCTTGGGAGACAAGTGCCTTGTAAACAAAGATTGTAGCACTCGCTGCGAACCAGTCCTTCGGAGTGTTGACGATTTCTGAGTGGTGTGTTGCTTCTTTTCGAAGGAGCGATGGAATGTCGGCGCCAAACAAGGAGGATGGTGCAGTTTGCGGAAGGGTGATGCCGTCATAAACTTCTATATGCGATGAATAAGCGGAGTAGGCAGGGACCCTTTCGACCCGGTCCTGGAGGATTGCCACCTTACTTGGCAGGCCGGGAATCCGAGCAGGCGCTCTGCCGTGACATATTGTACGACCTGCGCAACGGATTGGCGCCGCCGCGCGAAATTGTGTTTCACGGACCGCGCGGAAACGGAAAGACGGCGTTGCTGGTCTGGCTGCAGCAGGAAGCCGCGTTGTTCCCTGGTATCGACGTAGTCCGCCTCACTCCCTCGGAAATTCCGTCGATCTCAAAATTCGTCGAACAATTGTTGCCGGCGTCGTGGATACGCAAGTTTGCGCCCGGAGAAATCACTCTTCACGGGATCATTTGGCGCCCAGGTCAAGGCGATCCGCCGCCCCTACATGAAGCGCTTGCCGCGCGCGCGAAGGAGGCCGCTAATATTGCTGCTCGACGAAGCGCATACGCTGGAGGAAGGAATTGGCTGCGCATTGTTGAACGCGGGTCAGCAGGTGGGAAGAGAGTTCCCCTTCTTGCTGGTGCTGGCGGGCACGCCGAGCCTGCGTTCTCACTTGAATGCGATGAATGCGTACTTCTGGAATCGCGCTGCGCGGCGGCCTACCCATTGGGTAAATTTCACTGAACAATTGAATCGGAACCTGTTATCCGGGAGGTATGAACACACAAAATCTGATTCGCCGCACCCTGTTCTCGGATGAAGGACGGGAGAAACTCGCGGCCCTACCGGCATCGGAGGCAGCGCCCGGTCGTCTGGCTTTCGCACGCAAGGTTTGCACGATCTTCGACTTTTGCGATTGCCGTGGTCGACCGCAGGTTGCGGGATGTCTGGCCGCCTTGCGGGAGCTTGAACGCCGCGGCGTCCTTGTGCTGCCGCCTGCGGGTGCTGCGGCGGGTGCGCGGCACCGGCCGCAACGACTTGGCCAGCCGGTTCCACCGGCAGTCGGGGTTCCCGACCGGGTCGACCGGATCGAAGGGCTTGCCGTGGTTCGGGTTGAAGACCCCGGCCATCGCCGGATTTTCAATGAGCTGATGGAGCGGGAACATCCGCAAGGCGCGGTGTTGCCTTTCGGACGTCAGCTTGGTTATCTGATCGGCTCGGATCACGGCTGGCTTGGCGGCTGTCTGTTCGCGGCCTCGGCCCTGGTGCTGCAGCCACGCGACCGCTGGATTGGCTGGAATGCCGATGAGCGTGAGCAGCGGCTTCACCGGGTGGTCGGGCTGACACGGTTTCTTGTGCGCCCGCACGGGCAGTGCCGGAACCTGGCCTCGAAGGTGCTGAGCCTGTGTTTGCAAGCGATGGTCGGTGACTTCGAGGCGCGCTATGGCATTGTGCCGCTGCTGGCCGAAACCTTTGTCGGGCCGGGCTATGACGGCGCCAGCCTGCGGGCGGCGAATTGGGTCTATGTGGGCGAGACGGCCGGTCGCGGCCGGCGCGCGGCGAAGGGCGCCAAGGTTCCGGTGAAGTCGGTTTACGTGATCCCGCTGGCCCGGGACTGGCGGGCGCAACTGGGGGTTGCCGGGCGGGGCCTGACACCGGCTTCGAGACCGCCGGTGCGGCCGCATGCATCATGGACGGCAGTGACCTCAACTTTGCGACCCATCAGGCTTGTGCGGGTCTTGGCGTCATCTCGAAGAACAAGGGATCTTCGGGGACACTGGGATTGCATATGCACACGACGTTGGTGGTGAACGAGGACGGCATTCCGCTCGGCATTCCGCGCATCGAGTTCGATGCGCCGGACGGGAAGTCGGACAAGAACAAGCCGATTGAAGAGAAGAAGACGCAGCGCTGGCTGCGGGGTTGGCGTGATATCGGTGCGCTGGCGGCGGAACTCCCGGAGACGCGGGTGATCGCGGTGATGGATCGCGAGAGCGACATCGCGGATCTGTTTTGCGCCCATCGCGACGAGGGCGGCGCCGCGCTGATCGTGCGTGCGAAGCACAACCGGGTTCTCGCGGATGGCGGCAAGCTGTTCGATACGATCCGCGCGGCGCCGCCACGGACCCATCTCGACATCAAGGTCGATCGCGCCTCTGCACGCAGGGCGGCCCGCGCTCAGAAGGCCTTCGCTGGCCGCGAGGCCCGGATGGCGCGGGTGGCGCTGCACTGGCGGGAGATTGCGCTGCCGGCGCCGAAAGCGCAACGGAAGCGCCTGGGACCCGACCCGGTCCGGCTCTCGCTGGTCCATGTCTGCGAGGAGGAGGCGCCGCTGAAAGGAGCCGAGAGGCTGGAATGGCTCCTGATCACGACCCTGCCGGTCGCGAGCAACGACCAGGCCCAGGAGATCCTTGAGCTGTATGGTCTGCGCTGGCGCATCGAGGATTATCACAGGATCCTGAAATCCGGTTGCGACGTCGAGAAGATTGCCCATACGACGGTCGAACGCATCAAGCGCGCGGTGACCATCAATGCGGTGATCGCCTGGCGACTGGCTACCCTGACGCTGATGGGCCGCGCAACCCCGGAACTCCTCGCCGAAACCATGTTCTCGAAGATCGAGATCGCCATCCTGCGCGATTTCGCCATCGAACGCCGGATCGAACCTCCACCCGGGGACGGTGCGGCGGCTCCGCCGATGTCGCTCGGGGGCGCCATCCTGCTGATCGCGAGGCTGGGAGGCTATCTCAACCGAAAGAGTGACGCGCCACCCGGCCATCAAGTCATCTGGGAAGGCTACGCGCGGCTTGCCGCCGTCGCACAGGCCATGGAAAGGGCTGTCAAGATTGGCGACAAGAACAACCTCTACAGTATCATTGGTCCAGTAAACTCTGACTAATTGGCAGGTCGCGCGGCCGAAGAACCACCTCCATGACATGGTTGCGCCATGGGAACCCGAGATTACCTGTTCACCGAACTCGACCTGGATAATCAATTGCGCGAACGGCAACTCCAGGTCACCGCCAAGGTGGATGCCATACCCGAGAGTCAGTTTCTGATCTCCAGCGACCAAGAGGTTGTTGAGCACGCAATTCCAAAGCTGGTCGTGGAACCGATCATGCTCCAGATGGATGCCACGACCATGAGCAAGGCCGAGACGCAGGTCGATGTCTCGGGCGACCCGATGAGGTTCTTTAGTTCGGGCCGCCGTGGCCCCATCTATATTCTGACTTCCTGACCTCATGCGATGATCCGAGCTTCCTGATGGACGCCATTTCTTTGTCGCAGAAGGATTTTCCCGTGGCAAAGGCCATGACATGCCATGCGGATCGCCCTATATGCCGTGATGCTGTCGCGGGGGCCGCCTTGACCATTTCACCCTTGCCGATGTGTCCAGCAGACGCCATTGCGATCCGTTCCACCGTGTCCATGATCAGCCGGGATGGAACCACAACGTATTTTCAGACTTGCTGATCTCATGAGCTAATTCGGGTGTCCTGATGGACGCCATTTCCTTGCTGCGGAAGGTTTTTTCCCCGGCAAAGGCCTTGACATTCCCCCGGGGTCGCCCTATATATATTGATGCCATACTCGGGGGGCGCCATGACCTTTTCACCCTTGCCGATGTGTCCGGCAGACGCCATTCCGATCAGTTCCGTCCTGTCCATGATCAGCCGGGACGGAGCCACGGCCTATTTCGTCTATCTGCAGCCGATCTACAGCCATGCCGACGCGGACCACAGGGCGCGCAACCGCATGATCGGCCAGTTCGTCGATGGCGGACTGGCGTCGGCCAAGGAAATCATCGCCGCCTTTGGCGTCAGCCGGGCGACGGTCACCCGCGCCGTGCGCAGGCTTCGCGAAGAAGGGGACGCCGGTTTCCACAAGCCGCGCAAGCCGCGCAGCCGGACGGCGATTGACGGGTCGTGCGCGGCGGAGGCCGGCCGGCTTCGGTCCGAGGGGTTGAGCATTCGGCGGATCGCGAAACTTCTCGGCTTGTCGCAGTCGACGCTGCACCGTCATTTCCAGGAAGGCCGGATCCCGGGATGGTCGCCGGGCGGGACGCCGGCTTTGGCGGCGGGCGAAGCGGCGGAAGTGTTGGACAAGGAGGCCCGCAACGGGCGCGATGCCGAGGCGCCGATGGGCATGGCGGCGCACGACGTTGCGGGCCGGGTTGCGGCGAGTGTGGGCGGGATGGCGGAGGTTCAACCCCGTTTCGAGGCGGCTTCCGCGGTGGCCTGCGGCGGCGTTCTGACGGCGTTGCCGGCGCTTCTGGAGAACGGCTTGTTTCGACATGCGGCGCCCGGTCTTCCCAAGGGGTGCTACGGCGCCGCGACGATGCTGCTGTTTCTGTGCTTCCTGTTTCTGGCCCGGTTGCGCGCCCCTGAGCATCTGCGCTTCGAGGCGCCGGGGGAATGGGGTGCGCTGCTCGGCCTCGACCGTTGCCCGGAAGTCAAGACGTTGCGCCGCAAGCTGCAGGCGTTCAGTTCCGATGAGCAAGCGGTTGGGGCGTGGCAGGCGGCGCTGGCCCGGGATTGGGCGGCGCGCGACCCGGAACTGGCCGCAAGCTTGTGCGTGGACGGCCACGTCAAGGTCTATGCCGGGCGCAAGGGCCATCTTCCCAAGCACTTTGTTCCGCGTCAAAAGCTCTGCTTGCCGGCGGCGACCAGCTATTGGATCCACGCCCTCGACGGCGCGCCCTTCCTGTGCCTGCACCAAGAGGTCGATCCCGGCATGGTGCGGATCCTGCGCGAGACGATTCTGCCGGAACTGCACGAAATGGGCGTGCTGCCCGCCGAAGCCGACCCTGCAGCGCCGGCGTTGACCCTGGTGTTCGACCGGGAGGGCTGGAGCCCGGCGCTGTTCCGTCATCTCGCTTCCTGCGGCATCGCCTGCATCACCTGGCGCAAGGGCCGCAAGCAGCCCGACTGGCCGGCCGACGAGTTCAGCCGGCACGCCGTGCCCTTGCATGGGCCGGGCGGCATGCGCGAGGCCCCGGCTCTTCTCGCCGAGCGAACCGTCACACTCCCCAACGGCCTCGACGTTCGCGAGATCCGGCGGCTGACCGCGAGCGGCCATCAGGCGCCGGTGATCACCACCCATCCCGGCATGTCGACGGCGGAAATCGCCGGCGCCATGTTCTCGCGCTGGTCCCAGGAGAACTGGTTCAAGACCATGCGAACCGAATTCGATCTCGACGCAATGCCCGAACACGCGCTCGCCGCCGTCGACGACGACACCCAGGTGGTCAATCCCGTCCGCCGCGCCCTCGACAAGGCCCTGGGCCGCCTGCGCGGCAAGGCGACGGTGTTGCGCAACCGGCTGTTCAAGGCTGGCAAGCAGCCCACAACGGACGCCCTGCTTGCGCAACTCGCCGAGGTCGAATGCGAGATCGGCGAACTGGCCGGAAAACGCCGCTCAATCCCCAAACATGTCGCCGCCGGAAGCCTGGATGAAACGCAACGCCTCGACGCGCTGCCCCAACCCATGCGCCGGTTCTGCGACACCCTGCGCATGATCGCCTATCGAGCCGAAACCGCCATGATGCCCTGCATCGCCAAGGCCCAGGGAAAGAAACGCAACCCACGCGCCGCCCTCCGCGCCCTGTTCTCCACCGAGGCGACCATCTTGCCAGACTACCCGCGGAAAACCCTCACCATTCGCATCCTGCATCTCGCCAACAAGGCGCACTCCCGTCATCTCCGGCCGCTCCTCGAAACCCTCAACGCAACCAAAACCGTATTCCCCGGGACCGACCTCACAATGCTGTACGAACTGGCATCCGACATCGACAGCGAGAATCCTTTCGAACGCGTCGACCCCGCCCTACCTGCGAAATAGCTCATCTCAAATGGTATGGGGTCAGGAAGTCAGATATTCCGGGTACGCGCGTGGACATAGACGTTCCATACACCGGTGAGGACTAGATATTCAGCTACCGCACCAATCCATGGTCTACCGTGTTTCCTCGCGCCGAAGTGAAACGGGGATCTCTTCGCATTTCAATCTCGCTGCCCCACGATGCCGCGCCGGAGCAGTTCAAGGAAACCTACGACCGCGAGCTCGGCCTGATCAGGGAATATGTCGACCGCGCGCATACCCAGATCGCAGCCTACAACGAGAGCCTGGAGTCCCTAGTACATCAGACCATCGCCGACCGCCGAAACCGCCTCGGCAAGCATGCAGGTATCGCAGGCTTGCTGGACATTCCTCTCGCCGCGAAGCACGGCGCGCCCTCAATTGCGCCGGTACGGATCGAAGTACGCCGCCCGTCGGCGCTGCCCGTCCCGCCAAGAACCGGTCTCACGCCGGAACCTGGAATAACCGACGAAACCTATGAGCGAATCCTTCACTTCATTCGCCACCAGGGACGAACATTCGAAAGAACGCCCGGCACATACGCCTTACATGACGAGGAGGGGTTGCGGAACATCATCCTGGCCCAGTTGAACGGCCATTTCGAGGGCGCTGCAATGGGCGAGGTCTTTCGTGGAAACGGAAAGACCGACATCTGTATCGAAACCGACAGCCGAGCCGCATTTGTCGGCGAGTGCAAACTGTGGACCGGTCCCGCGAGCCTGACCGGTGCGCTGGACCAGCTGCTGCGTTACCTCACATGGAGAGACAGCAAGGCGTCCGTCATTGTCTTCAATACTCGAAACAGGAATTTCTCGAAGATATTGCCGGCGATTCCCGATGCGATCCGGGGCCATGCTCTATTCGTGCGCGATCTGCCGTGCGAAGAGACCGGGGAATGGCGCGTCCTCATGCGGAGCGAAGAAGACGAGGGGCGACGGGTGACGGTCCACGTCTTTCTCTTCGATCTCTACGAGGATCCGCACGCCGGCAAGGGCGGCGGATAGCTCTCCCTGCGCCCCGTCAGGTATCGAGCCCTCCAGCAGTGGCGATGACGGAGATCATGGCGAATTCACCTCCATTTCGCGACGTGCTACGGCAGATTCAGGGAAGACTGTCGACTTGGGAGGATGCGGTCG
Organism: Rhodobacterales bacterium; assembly: GCA_965219495.1. Lineage (GTDB taxonomy): Bacteria > Pseudomonadota > Alphaproteobacteria > Rhodobacterales > CAZPXZ01 > CAZPXZ01. Next base: position 1,613,419 of record OZ244777.1, on the reverse strand, counting down.
ACCGTGCAAAGGGGCCACCCTCTCGATATACCAACACCATCGGGTGGAAGGGAATGGCCGCCCTGCTGCAGTACAACATCTCGCTGCGGACTGCCCGTCTGGGAGCATCCCTGCTCGAAAGCAGCCTGGATAATCGCCGGGACGGCCTCTTGTTCGGACTGACCAAGCGACCGATGTTCGCGAGCTACACAAGGGGCATGTGGCTCGAATTCGTCGCAGACGCAGACTTCGCCGAGAGCTTCCTGTCCAGAAGCCCCGGCGACGCAGAACGCGACTGGACGACCTTGGCCAGCAAGCGGAATTCTCCCGGACTGGCCAAGATGTGGAGCGATCTCGACAAGTGCAAGATCATGGAAGACACCGTGCGCTGGATGAAGGGCAAGAAGGATTGGTGGAACGATTCTACCCACATGTCCGCGAGGAGCGCGTGGATGGGATGGTCTAACGAGTACGGCGCCGTGATTCACAATGACGAACAGATAAGCGGCGACCTCGTGGCGCTGCTGGAAATTGGTGCGCAATGCGCCGGCCACATGCTCTCCCTGAACCAGGGACGAGGCGAGAGCGAACAGGAACGGGTCATCCACGAGGAAAAGCAGCAACTGAGACGCCTGCTGTCAGACTGAGCCTCGATCACGACACCGTGCGAATAGCCTGGCATACGGCCCGCCAGCTCCCGGCGGTCGTGTCCCACAGCGTGGTGTAGGAGCTCTGGTTGCCTCTGGTAGCTGTGGGTAAGCAGCCCGCAGCAGCGACCGTCGAGAGTCTGGCGGCGGCGGGCTGCTTATCCACAGCGGAGGCCATCGCGGCACCGGTTTAGGGTTGGGCTTGCAGAGTCCACCCGACCGGAGGAGAACCACGATGACCGCCAACGACATGATGACCCTGGAACGGGCGCTGGACCTGCTCGCGAGTGCGAGCGGCCCCGGACGACCCCGATCGACGGCGGGGCGGAGGAGCGGCACTGGGGGACGCAGGTCCGGGGGAGTAACCTTCTCCCCATGATCCGGGCAATTGCGGGCGGTTTCTGGCGAAGACGGTATGCCGTCAGATCACCAACCTTCCGGTCGCGGGCAGGCGCATCGAGACGCCCCGTCCGGTGATGCTGAACTATTCCACGGCCTGGCGAAACGGCTACACCGCCCTTCCGGCGCGACCAACGGATGCCCGGACAAATGCCGACAAACGCGATGGTGACGCCGCTTCCTCGCTTCTTCCCGCAGAGCCCGAGCCGGTGTGTTCGGGGGGTCCATGCGGCCCCGGTCCCTGCATCTGTCGCACCTCTCCCGGGGCAAGCATGGCCTGAACGTCTTCGCGACCGCCGGGATCATGCCTGGGCGACATGGTCCTCCGCGATGGGGGCCGGGTTGAACTCCTTCTCCATCTTGGAGAACAGGAAGAATGTCTCCTCCACGGAATTGGTGATCCGCATGACGTCGCTGAACTCCGTGTGCTGCAACGGCGGGTCCCTTCTCAGAAAATCCGTCCGGATCTCGCGCATCATTTCGCCGCGATCTCCGGTGAGGCGCCTCGCGATGTCCCAGCTCACCCGGTCATCGGACTCCATCGCATCGACCAGCGAAAGCAACACGCTGTCGACGCTTTCGCAAATGGTGATCCGGAACTGAGCGAGAGCCGGCTGGTCGTCGCCAGCGGCCAGGGTCTCGCACAGCGCTCCGAGCGAGTCCTCCAGCCAGACAAGGAGCTTCTGACGATTCCGCATCGAATTGTGGCGCTCGACATCGTACATGGAATGAAGTGTCTGAAGGTTGTCGAGGAACTCCGTGACGTCGGTGAGCAGTTTTCGCGTTGCAGCACGCAGCGGCCCGATCCTCTCGCCCCGGCGCACCGCATCGAAGAACCGGGACAGGTTTCTTGCGGCACGGCGCTGCTCCAGGTCGACGAGCACCAGGGAGGTGTCGACGTCCACCGACGCATGGTCGTGAATGAACTGCGGCCGTGAAAGCTCCTCGGCCTGCGAGGTCGGCCAGAACCGCTCGAGCACCGAGACCGACCACTCGAGCCCTGCGAGCATCACCGGCAACAGAAACAGGTTGAGAAAGACATAGATGGCGGCGAGCTGCTGGTCGACCTCCAGGTCCAACGCGAGGACTGCCGCCTTCACCAGGGGGATGCCGAAGTGGATCTCGCAGTACAGCAGCGGAACCAGCACCGCGCAGGTGAGCGCGTTGTAGCCCACGAGGTACATCGCCACCTGACGCGCCTGGCCCGCAACACTGGCTGACAGCACATAGAGAATCGCGCCCGAACCGAAGATACTCCCATACGTGATCATGATGGCCTGATCGACCGAGACGAGCCCGACCGCCGCGAGATTGATGCCGAGCACGGTGACCACGCTCGAGGACTGGATAACGAACGTCAGGAACGCGGCGACCGCAAAGGCAAGCGCGATCGATTCCCCGGTGCTTTCCAGCATGTCCTGGAACCAGGGCTGTTCGGCAAGCGGTGCCGCGGCGTCCTTGAGAAGGACGAGTCCGAGAATGAGCATGGCGCCGCCGAGGAACGACGCCGCCACGCGCCTGAAACTCGACAAGCGTTCGCTCGCCACCACAGCGCCGGCGAGCCCGAGCACGTAGAGCGAAACCACCTTGATGTCGAAGGTGACGATCACGACCAGGCCGGTCAGGCCGAGGCACCCGCCGAGGATCAGGGCGAGCGACCCCCGGGGCGTGATCAGCCGGGATCGCAGAAGGCTCATCACGATGAATGTCATCGCGGACATGCTCTGGGTGATGGCGCCCGCGAGGGTTCCCCAGGCGAGGGCAGAAAACCGGTTCTCCGTCAACCGGCCCGCGTTCCTGCGCAGCCGCCTGGTCGTCAGCGCTTTGAGATTCTCCGTGAGGAGCCACATACCCACGATGAACAGTCCAAACCCCCCGACGATGCCTGCGATGAGTTCGCTCATGGATCGGGCGATTCCGGTGCCGGGGTCGACGCGTTCGCCCCGCCGCGTCGCTGAGCGCCTTGCCGTCGTTGAACGACGCCATCCGCACGCCGGGAGCGTCGGGTACGAAGACCGCGGTCTCCGCGCGCACAAATGTCGCTGCCTGCAATCATCGGATCTTGCTCGGTTTCGAGGACGTCAATCCCATCGATGAATCTCCTTCTAACGTTGCTCCGCGACGTCACGTCCGGGCACGTAGTACCTCCCCACCCGCAGCGTCTCGCGCAGCCACTCGTTCGCCGTGCCCCGTTTGGCGCTGCTGTGGAGCACGTTGCTGTCGGCGTCCTCCCGAATCAGGTCGGCGTCGGCGTCCTGGCGGCGCAGCCCGAGGCAGATCTGTTTCGCTTCGCTCAGCGTGAAGCGGTAGTAGTTCGCCGCGCCGGCCGCGCCGTCATCGAATCGCGCCTCCATCGACCCGGCTGCGAAGACGGTAACGGCGCGGCCACGCGCAGGCATAATATAACCTCCTAAGCTATGATAAAATCTGGCGTTTCTCATTCAAGAGATAGTTATGCTTTGGCAATCGATCCGACAGCGGCGCGCCGGCATCGCCGGACCGCGCGGCGCCGGTTGGAGAGCCCGCGCATGAGCGCGGCTCGGTCTCGCCGATCTCTCGCTCGGGCTACGCTGGAGGGGTGTTACGAGATGGCGACGGTGACGCGGGGCGATCTGACGGAGGCCGTGCATGAGGAGGTGGGTCTGTCGCGCCTTGAGGCGGCGCGCTTCGTCGGTGCGGTGATCGAGGCGATCTCGGAACGGCTGGTCGCCGGGGAGGTAGTGAAGATCTCGTCGTTCGGCAATTTCACGCCGCGCCACAAGGGTCCGCGCATGGGCCGAAATCCGAAGACCGGCGAGCCGGCGCTCATCGCCGCCCGCCGTATGGTGACGTTCCAGCCCTCTCGGATACTGAAGGACCGGATCAACGCGCGGATGTCGGGCGCCGGCGAGGATTCCTAGCCCCGTGGCTGGGAGCGCGTCGGCCCTCCGTCGGACCGGGACCGCATGTCCGATCCTTTCCCCACTGCCGGCCGGAGCGATGGCGGCGGTTCAGTGCAGGGTGAGGGCGGAGCTGCCCTCGGCCCCGACCGCGGTGACGGCGGCCGCGCCCGCGAACACGGGGGGCTGCTGGAGGTGAGCTGGACGGCGCCGGCCTCGGCCCAGTCGATCACTGGCTACGAGGTGAAGTACTGGAAGGCCGCCGATCCCGAAGGCGAATCGTTCCGGACCCATCTGACCGGGAGCACGGACAAGAGCATGCTGCTCTATCCCTTCCTGGACGCGAACACCGAGTACAAGCTGCGGGTGCGGGCGAGGAACGCCATCGGCGGGGGCGCGTGGTCGGAGGTGGCGAGGGAGCGCACCGGGGCGGAGCAGCCGGGCAAGCCGATCATGAGCCTGCAGGTCGTTGACGGGAACGGCAGCGACATCGACACGATCACCGCGGGCGGGACGTTCCGCTACCGGGTCAAGCTGACGAACATTCGCAACCACCATTTCACCTCCGACGGCGGCAGCGACCCCGGCTACGACCCCGACGACCACGGATGGGGCACCTTCGGTATACGCGGCCACCACGCGATGAACTACAACTACGATAACGGCGCCTCCTTGTCATGCGAGGGAGGGGCGTTGCTTCTGCGGGGGGCGTTGCTTCTGTCGGCCTTCGTGGAGACATTTGCGACCTCGGGGTACTGGGAGTTCGTGTCGCCCGTCATCCCGGCGGATGCGTCCGGGGCGCCATATCGACCCCGGGGGAGCGCGGCGCTGGGTGCGGTTCCGTGTCGAGTGCGTGCGAAGCACAACCGGGTTCTCGCGGATGGCGGCAAGTTGTTCGATACGATCCGCGCGGCGCCGCCACGGACCCATCTCGACATCAAGGTCGATCGCGCCTCTGCACGCAGGGCGGCCCGCGCTCAGAAGGCCTTCGCTGGCCGCGAGGCCCGGATGGCGCGGGTGGCGCTGCACTGGCGGGAGATTGCGCTGCCGGTGCCGAAAGCGCAACGGAAGCGCCTGGGACCCGACCCGGTCCGGCTCTCGCTGGTCCATGTCTGCGAGGAGGAGGCGCCGCTGAAAGGAGCCGAGAGGCTGCAATGGCTCCTGATCACGACCCTGCCGGTCGCGAGCAACGACCAGGCCCAGGAGATCCTTGAGCTGTATGGTCTGCGCTGGCGCATCAAGGATTATCACAGGATCCTGAAATCCGGTTGCGACGTCGAGAAGATTGCCCATACGAGGGTCGAACGCATCAAGCGCACGGTGACCATCAATGCGGTGATCGCCTGGCGACTGGCTACCCTGACGCTGATGGGCCGCGAAACCCCGGAACTCCTCGCCGAAACCATGTTCTCGAAGATCGAGATCGCCATCCTGCGCGATTTCGCCATCGAACGCCGGATCGAACCTCCACCCGGGGACGGTGCGGCGGCTCCGCCGATGTCGCTCGGGGGCGCCATCCTGCTGATTGCGAGGCTGGGAGGCTATCTCAACCGAAAGAGTGACGCACCACCCGGCCATCAAGTCATCTGGGAAGGCTACACGCCCCCCGCCGCCGTCGCACAGGCCATGGAAAGGGCTGTCAAGATTGGCGACAAGAACAACCTCTACAGTATCATTAGTTCAGTAAAAGCTGACTAATGGGCAGGCGGCGCCCGATCGAGAGATTGGACGCGCCGGCGGCAGCGGCGGCGATCGAAAGGCCGCTTCGCAGTGAAAAAATCGGTATCGACGAAGATGCGCTGGCAGACTTGGTTCGTGAGAGTCATGGTTATCCTTATTTCTTGCAACTTTGGGGAGCAGCAGTGTGGCGACTGGCCGCGGACGGCGTACCGGAAGCGGCGCGGCGGCGTGTCACTCGGGCGGAGGTAGCATCGCCCAAGCAACCTTCGACCGCGAGAAGAACGATTACTACTTGGATCGACACGAGGAATTGGAGAAACTGCGCCTTCTGCCAGTGGCGCGAACGGTGGCGGAGGCTTTTGAAGGGCAGTCCTTACTGGACGAAGAGCAACTCGAAACTGCGATCCGGCTGGGACTGGATCCAGCGTGCGGTCCGGAGCGCACGGCGGAGGTGAAAGAAACGTTTCGCGATCTCGGTTTTGTATGGCGGCCCGAAGGCAGGCCGACATGGGAAGCGGGCGTGCCGAGCCTGATGGACTACATGCAGGAATATGCTCCTGTTGTTCGGCTCCATTAACGGTAATCCCGCCCGGCATCCCCGTTTTCGGCAGTTGTTGTATCGGCGCCGGCGGGTGGCGCATTCCGAAGTCTTCTACAACTCATTGGAACTCTCAGTATCTCTCAATCTGAAGGAATATCTTTCGGGTTGCTCCGGGCAGATTCCTGCGTGATCTGGGTTTCCGGAACCGAATATTCACACCGCTCCCGAGAAATCGGCTCTCGACGGGAGTTTGAGTTCGGTCGAGGAATCGCGCTTGCCGCCACTCATCGGGAAACTCCGCTTGAACCCGATTGAAAGGTAAGGAGTTCAGGAAGCCTTGCTTTGGACGGGCATCAACGCCGTCGAAGACGGTCGACGCGAGACCGAGGTGCAGTTTGCCGTTGAGCGACGCGGAAGGATTTTCGATCGTGCGGTCAGGCCGTAGCAGGAAAGAAATTCAGCCAGGCGGGCAATTTTCCAGCTGTACGCTTCGGCGGATGTACCGCATACCTGATCCGCGGTGGACGCAAATCTTGGGATCTCCCGCATGTTCGGAGAATCAGTCTCCACCACTCTTCTTTCGGCCTCGCGCCTTGTGCTTCCCGAAGCCCGATGCCGATTCAATAGGCGCTCGCGAAGACAATGCTCAGGCGCATCAAGAAAGACTTTGTAGTGCAGCGCTTTCGCCACATCGGCCGGATGCGGGGCGTCGGCGAGAATGTAGTTCCCTTTCACAAGAAAGACCCGCGTATCGGCGAGAATCAGAACGTCTTCCGCCGCCGGTTCATGCAGTTCGCGTGAGTAGTACGGCCAGTAGAACGGTTTCTCCGCACTCTGCACCGAGCAGCCTTATGGTTGCGTCTTTCATAGCGCGTGCATCGAAGGTGTCCATTCGCCCCTTCGCTTGCTTTAGGCAAAGCGCCTGCAGATGGGCGTTCGTGCAATGAAAGCCGTCCATCGGGCAATACCGAGTCTGAAAGCCGCGCCTTTCAGTCAATTCGTGCAGGAGTCTCTCTGCAACTGTTGATTTTTCGGAACCGGGTGGACCGCAAATTCCAACGAGAAATGGCCGGAAGCCGGATGTCCGATAGCGTGCGGCGACCTCGTTCGCGAGACGTTCAGTCAAGGCGCAACGCCAGTTCATATTCCTGACTTCAGGTCAGTGTTCCGATCTTCTCGCAGGACTGCGCGGCGAATTCAGAGGCTTGAGACAGGGAGTTCGGGAAGTCCCGCGTCCGCAAGTAGAAGTTGCAGAAGCTTCCATGGAAGATATCGCCCGAACCCAGCGAATCGATCGCCTTGACTGCCGGTGCGGGTATGGATCCCGTCTGTCCGTTGTCTGAAAAGACCACGCCGTCCGCACCCATGGTTATCGCCCACCTCCGGATGCCCAGTTGACCGCAACGGTCCGCGAATTCTGCTTGTCCTCCCGGAAAGAACCGTGCCGAGACTATGGGAATCGTCGCCAGACACAGATAGTCGTCCGACCAGTCCCTCCAGCCGCCGCCATCCAGAACAATCGGACCGTTGAACGACCGAATTTCGGAACTGTGAGCAAAGACAAAGTTCCTTTCGTATTGATCCAGCTGAATCAGGTCAAAACCCGAAGACAGCAAACCGGGCATTCGCCTTGCCTTTCGGCATTCATCCGAACTGGAATTAATGACCAGTCGGCTGGATGTGCTCGTGGTCGAGATCACCGTGGACACCGGAATCTCGTAGCCGGGGTCGGCGCAGACATCTTGAACATGCACCTTGTGTCGGGCCAAGCTCGAACGAATGAGGCGTTTGTGCGTGCTTTCCGGTCCAAGCGAAGAGGCAAGACTGGCTGTCCCGCCGAGGGAAGCGAATGCGACAGCGGCGTTCAGCGCGGAACCTCCGGGGGCGATATGATTGGCGATTGCCCGAACCTTGACGTCCCGTTCGGGGAACTCTTCGACGACGCTGATCACGTCGATTGTCGACCGACCTATGAACAAGGCTCTTTGCACAATCCCCTCCGAGTTTCAGGGCATTTCGGTGAGAATTCAGCTTGCCGCCAGCCCACGTCGCTGCAAGGACACTGTGCGCAGGGAAGCCAGAATTGCCGGCAGCATATCGAAATCCGCAGTGCAGTTCCGCGACCGTTCTGCCTTTCGATTGGGTCCAACGATTGAATGAAGCAGATTCGCAAATTCGTTTCCGTTCGAGCGAACCAGCGAACCTGAATGTGGCATCCTCGCAATCAAGCGCCGCCCGCGAGAATGATTGTCAACGAGATCGGGCCGTGCGCGCCAAGCTCCAGCTTCTGTTCGATATCCGCAGAGCGGGAAGGCCCGGTCACCAAGTTTACCGTGCGGGGATCAAGCCCGTCTTTTCGCATTTGGTTCCAGACTTCCTCGTAGGTGCAGACGACATCTGACTCTCGAAGTACCGCATAGTGGTGTTCGCCGAGCAATGCGAGGGTGATCGGATTTTCCGCACCGGACAGCAGGACAATCGTGCCTGTCTCCGCCACGCCGAACGCGGCCCGCGAAATCGTCGCCGGCTCGTCCAGCCTTCCGGGTCCCCGGCTGGTTTCAAAACCGGTCCAGTCCAGGCCCCCGAGCACAGGCTCGTCGCCCATTCGGAGCGCGGGGGGAAGGTTGCGAGAACGGAGCGCTTCCCTGAGCAATCCCGGAAGTTGCGAAAGATTCTCGACACGCAGCACCTCGGCGCTGGCGGATTTGGCCTTTCGAGCGAAATGGGTAATGCGGGCGTCTCGTTCCTGGCGCATGGCGGGGACCGGGCCCGTGGGCGACCGGTTCGTGAGCTTCTGCCGGATCTTGGTTCGCGCAAGGGAGTCGTCCCTGGAGGCGTGCGTGCTTGCATGCCGCGCGTCGCGCAATCGCGAGAGAATGATATCCCTGCCGTTCACCACTTCACCTCTTCGCCGCGGGTAATCACGTGCCACAGGAATGTGCGTCCCTGTGGAAGCGGCAAGTCGCGGTGCGCGGTCCAACCGCCGGCAAAGGGCATGTACCGAAGCGAGCCGTTCCGCAGTCCTGCCAATCCCCACATCCGGATCGCGAAACCTGTCACCAACTGATAGAGGCGCGGGCGCCGGGCCAGCCAGCTCCACAGGGCGAGACCCGTCCGGACGGTCGCCGGAGAAAGCTTTCGATCAAATTCGCGCGTCCGCCATGCGCGCATCATTTTTGGAAGCGGGATTCGCATCGGGCAGACCTCTTCGCACCGGCCGCAGAAGGATGACGCATTCGGGAGGTGCGCGGTTTGCTCCAGCCCGAATAGTGCGGGAGAAACCACGGCCCCAATGGGCCCCGAATAAGTGGTTCCGTAGGCATGCCCGCCAATCGACTTGTAGACGGGGCAGTGATTCAGGCAGGCGCCGCACCGGATGCATCGCAGCGCGTCGCGGAACTCGCTCGCAAGCATTTCCGAACGGCCGTTGTCGAGCAGAACGACGTGATATTCCTCCGGCCCGTCCGAGTCGCCCGCTCTTCGTGGTCCGCAGGACAGGGTGGAGTACACGGACATCTCCTGCCCGGTCGCGGACCGGGCAAGAATGCGAAGCTGGGCGGCCGCATCTTCCAGCGTTGGCACAACTTTCTCGATTCCCGCGAGGACGATCTGGACCCGTGCGAGGTTCTGCGTCAGGTCGCCGTTCCCTTCGTTGGTTACCAGGCCCGCTTGTCCGGTCTCCGCAACCAGGAAGTTCGCACCTACGAGTCCCACTTCCGCCCGGAAGTACTTCTCTCGCAACTCGCTTCGCGCTTCAGCAAGCAAGGCGCCCGCGTCCGGCAAGTTCCGGTCGGGATCTCTGTTCGTATGCGCCGCACGGAAGCTGTCCTCGATCTGCTGGCGAGTCACATGAATTGCCGGAGCGATGATGTGACTGGGAGCCTCACGGCGGAGCTGGATTATGTACTCGCCGAGGTCGGTTTCGACCGGGGTGATGCCGGCGGATTCCAGGGCTTCATTCAGGTCGATTTCCTCGCTTACCATGGACTTGCCCTTGGTGAGGGATTTTGCTCCCGCATCACGGCAGATTTTGAGAATTATTTGGCGGGCATCTTCCGGGGTTGACGCCCAATGCACAGCGCCGCCCGCCTCCCGAGCCCGCGCTTCGAACTCTTCGAGATACAGATCCAGATGCTCAAGCGTGTGGTCCTTCATGTCGCGCGCGGCATCCCGGATGGCATCGAACTCGGGCAAGGCTTCCCGTGCCTGGGTGCGCTTGGCGATGAATCCCTCCGGCACGCGGGCAAGAGCAGTTTGCAGTTGTGCGTTCCTGAGGGCTGCCCTGGCGTTGGCGGGAAAGGTGCTGGCGGAAAGATCGCTCATGTTCAACTGCTCTCGCCAATCGCCGGTTCATCGACCAATCCGGCGAGAACTTCCGCCACGTGCCTGGCGCGCACCGGCGATTCGCGCCGGTGGAGCTTGCCCGCCATATTGATCAGGCAACCCAGGTCGCCTGCGAGCAACAGTTCGACGCCGGTATCTTCGATACATTGCGCTTTGGCTTCCACCATCGCGTTCGAAATCTCCGGGTATTTTACGCAGAACATGCCGCCAAACCCGCAGCAGACTTCCTCCTCCCGGAGAGGGCGGAGTTCCAGTCCCTTGACCGAAGCGAGGAGCTTTCGGGGCTGTTCCCGGATTCCCAGCGTTCGCAGGCTTGAACAGGAATCGTGGTACGTCGCGGTGATTTCGCAGTGTGCGTCGACCTGTTCAACTCCGATCACGTCGACCAGGAACGAAACCAGCTCGTGCGTCTTTTCCGCAAACTTGCTGACGGCTGGCCCCCACTCCGCATCATCGGACAGCAGGTCCGGAAAATCTTTCACGATTGTCCCGGCACAAGATCCGGAGGGGACGACGACGTAATCGAATTCTTCGAATTCCTTCACGACCGAGCGTGCGAACGCAGTTGCCGTGCGGCGGTCCCCCGAGTTGAGCGCCGGCTGTCCGCAGCAGGTCTGGGAGCGCGGAATGCTCACACGGCAACCGGCGTCGCGCAGGAGTTTCAGCGCCGCAAACCCAACCGTCGGTCGAAAGAGATCAACCAGGCAAGTCGCGAACAGCGCAACATGCGGTTTCGGTACACTGTTGGCGCCGTTCGTCATGAATCGACCATGCCTTGCCGCGTCTCCAAACGCAATGTCCGCAGTCGGCTGGCGACCCGCCCGTTCCGCCCTGCTACGAAGCGGCGATTGAAGCACAGGCACGGCGCGTGGCAATGCCGCTCATGCAGGGGCTGCCGGTCGTTGCGGCGAGCGTGAAGTCGCCTTGGCCGGGGGTGTTCGTTTGCCCGTCAGTCCGAAGGTTTCGCCGAGGCCGGCTAATCAACGCGAAGCCGCCGGGGCTTGGGTTTCCTTTGCACGATTTCGATCAGCCTTCGGGCGGCGAACTCCGGAGGCCTTCCCTGGCGAACAAGTTCGCGCAGATCGAGATTGCCGCTGATGGGAAGCCGCATCAGCGAAGTCGAAGACTCGATGCCCTCCTGTGCCAGTACGTCGACGATCTTGCTGAGTTCATTGAGGCGGGCAACATTTTCTGCGGAGATGGATTCGCCGGACTTCCAGTTGTAAATGGTCTGCCTCGAAACTCCGAATGCCCGGGAGAGGTCCGTTATACTTGCTCCCAATACGCGCTGGAACCGATTAACCGGATTTTCGGCATTTGCTGCCGTTGCGACTCCGGAAGGCGCACTGTGGCCACTGATCAATCTCAAGTACGGATAACCTCTGCTGCCGCGAGAGCGCAGGTAAGAAAGCGTCGCGATGCCGCCCGTTCCAACCGTGAAGGCGTAAATTCGCCCGGGCGAGAGCGCGGCGGGCGGACCTCCTGCTCCCCCAAAGCCGGAAGAATGGTCGGGGCTCACTCGATCGACCCGGGCGCGTGGGCCGCCTATTTCCAGGCCTGGAACGCGAATGGTGTCGCGATCGCGTAAAACGCCCGCTCAGTTTCGTCGTGAACGGTGTTCAGGCGATCGCGAATTCTAGGCATGTCAAATGCCATTCGGCCTTCCAGCGCGCCATCCGTATCCAGGATCGCGTGGGCACCGTGGAACTGGCGAAAGCGGTCGGCAATCCGCAAGGGCGTGGACGTCAGGTCCGGGGGATAGAGGACTTCTCCCCGCTGGAGAACGATGCGCGAGAGAACGTCAACCGTTCCGAACCTGAGCCTGGATTCCGTAAAGGCGTGAATCACTTGGCCCCCCAACTGCTCCAGGAGACCGGGCACGGTTGAGTGCAGGTAATGTGAAAGCGTTTCATTTGATTTTGGATATACGGCATCAAGATACCGGATTCCCAGGCGGTCGACGAACGCCAGATCGACTGTTTCGTGCAGGGCCTTGAGACCGCTCTGAAACGTGTTCGCGAAGGTCTCGAACACGTCGTACTCGACTGTCTGCAGGGCAAGCGAACCCCGTTCGAGAACGAATCCGTGAGTGCGTTGCAGATTGCGAAAGACGTACTGCGTCCGGGGCAGGACGGGCAGCATCCCCGCCCGTGCGGAGTCGGGGTTGGATGCCCGAAGATCCACGGTGGGAAGGACCTCTACCTGAGTGTCAGCAAATCCAGCACGTCGGAACTTTTCCTGGATCTGCGGAGCATAGGATTCGAGCGCCATGACGGAGTTGAAGTCGGCCTGAAGCGCGACGAAGAATACGGGCGCATTGTCCAGTTTCCGACTCATTCCCGCGTTCCCGGCTTGCCTGCGAGGGTGCGGCCTTTACAGGCCACTTTGCACACTTATAGCGAAGAACCGTCCGCCTGCAAGAACCGGGAATAGAAAAACTTCGCGATTCAAGATTGACAATAGACTTTACATTGACAGTTCACTTGACATATATAGGCGGTGCGGGTTCGTTTTTTCAAGGGATTATGGATTTCAGAACAAGATGCTGATAAGGTCTGTAACTCTGTCATAAATTATCTCAGTTCTTGCCTCGCATGTCCGCCCAGTCAGTGGCGCGACGACTCTACGGTGCGCCCGGACCCCTGCTCCCGGTAGGCGGCCTCGCCGGAATTGCACTCCACCAAAGGATGGGCGCGCCTGCCGGGCGCGGTCCGCTCGGGCGTGGTCTCGTTGTCGGCGACGTGTTCGGGCGCGGCGTTGCGGAGCGGATCAATGCCGATGATCCGGATCTGGATACCGCCCCTTTGGCCCCTTGCGATTCGGTCAATGCACGTTCGGAAGGAACGCGGCATGGCCTGGCGATCGGCTAAATACGAAAGGACAGGGGATGCCTGCGTGAGCCCGCGGCGGGGGAGGTACGGTTGTCGTCCTCGACGGAGAAGGCGTAACTGGTCACCCGGCCGGCGCGCTCCCGTGTCTCATCCTGGATGTCGCGGAGTCACAACTTGATTGATGCGCGTCAAGCGGGCGACGATCTCGATGCCCTCCCGGAAGAGCGGGCGGTCCACGAACCGCGGTCGGCGGTCGTGTGCGGACACCGCCGTCGCGGCGAACTCCTCCTCGTTGTCCTCGAAGACGAACGAGGTGATCTCGCGGGTGAGGTCCGCGATAGTGTCTATCCTGCGATCTGGATGAGGAACGCTGGCTTGAACGTGTTGAGCTCGATTCGCACAGGTCTCCGCTTGGACCACCACCCAGGGGGTGGCCTACGTCGATTAGTAATCGGTGCGGTGGGATGAGGCGCCGGGTGCGTAGGTTCGAGCAGCGGGGACAGGATCGGCAGCCAAGAGTGCGCTTGCGCATATATGGCGGAACCACATCAATCAGGCATGGCCACGGACGTGCCGAAGCCTGTCGAGTGAATCGGCTCCAGCAAAGCGGACCGTAAGACGTTTCCGGCCGTCGTGCAGAACGTGGTGGGCTGTGCGCTGTATTCGGCCGAAGTCGGACTCAAACACCGCGACGCAGTGCTGCGCAGAGGCCTGGGCGAAAATATCCTGGAGGTCGTCTCGCGTGCCGACGGCGATACCTTCCGGGCGCTGTATACCGTCCGGTTCAAGGCCGCAGTCGATGTCCTGCACGCCTTCCAGAAGAAGGCCAAGCAGGGCATCGCGACGCCGAAGCAGGAGATCGATCTGGTCAGGCGCAGGCTCAGTGCGGCGCAGCGGCACGACAGCGAGAACCATGGCGGGGGGTAGGTCGATGAAGACCGACAAAGCGAAGATCGAACGCGGCAGCGGAAACGTGTTCGCGGACCTGGGACTCCCGGACGCAGAAACGCACGTGCTCAAGGCTGAACTGGTCACCCGGATCGACAAGATCATTCGCCAGCGCGGCCTCAAGCAGGTCGAGGCGGCGCAGCTGCTCGGGCTGTCCCAACCCGACGTATCGCGTCTGCTGCGGGGCAACTTTCGGGAGTACTCCATGGAACGCCTCCTGCGCCTGCTGAGGGCCCTGGGGCGCGATGTGGACTGTCATTCGAGAGTCCCGTTCGGAGGGACAGGGGAGGCTCAGTGTCGAAGCCTGAGCCGCCCCTGGCACGACAAGCGCATCGACGGTTGAGGTCAAGAACCGATGGTGGCGGAACGAACTAGAGTTGGACACGAGTTGGAAACAGCCTTGGGCGAGGTGCTTGCCCAACTGCGTGGCGAAACAGTGCTGCCGTGCCGCATCGTCGGAGATGCTGCCGCCGAGCACAGTATTGCGCTCCGCAAGCCCATGATCGGGAACAGGGGTGCCCGGTTCCGGTTTGGGTTGCCCGGCAGATCAGCCGTACGGATTGGGATCCGGAAACCGTAGTCCGGCAGTCCTGGAAGTTGACGGATCTGGAGGGCATCTTTCGCGTTCTGAATTCGGAGATCGGCCTGCGCCCGATCCGGCACTGCAAGTCCTCGAAGATAGCTGCGCATATGTTTTTCGCGGTGCTGGCGCATCATGCAGTCCACGTGCGTCGCGCCCGGCTGGCGGCGCAGCAGGAAGCCGCCGAGCGAGGGGAACTGGTTAGCGGTCGGCGTTCGAACAGGAACGGTTCTCTTTCCAGTTTTCCGCAATCCAGAGAGTGGGGCGGGTCCATCTGTGCAGGGGGCCTTGCCGGTGGCCAGCCATGGCTTCGTGCGGGTTCGGGCGGCCATGAAAGGCGACGATGCTGGCCAAGGCCGGCTCCGGCGCCGACCTGAGAAGGTTGACCGGAAAGGCCGGCAAGCAGTGGCGCTTGAAGCTGACCACCCAGGATTTCGGCCACCAGGTGATGGACTTTGCGTGAAAACTGACAAATCGCTGGTCGTTGCGAATCCGGTTCAGAGCCTGTCCGGAAGTCTTGCCGAAAGCATCGAGGATGTAGTCCGTGCCGCCGGCCTGGAAGCGGAATACGGAGGTGTTGCCGACCGGGGTTTGCCCGAGATGCGTCAGTCGCTGGTGTGGCTGCTGCCAGTCTCGAATCAGGCAAAAGTCCTTCTCGCGCAATTCGAACAATCGGTCCAATGAGCGCAGGACCAGAATATCCAAGTCGAGAAACAGGCAGGATCCATTCAGATCCGCAAGACCACTTTGGAAGACACCCAATTTGAACCAGGCTCCTCGCCGGACGACATCGGGGCGCATGCCCGCCGGTATGTCGAGTCCCGGAATGGGATAGCACTCGATCCCGGGGTTCAGTCCATCCGAATGGTCCGTGAAACAGAGAAACCGGAAAGGAAGTGTCAAGTTCCGCTCTACGCCACAGTAGAGCCGGTTGACATATTCGGGGCCGTAGAAGTCACCCCATTTCATCGTAAGAACGTTGACGGCCATGTAGCACCAATGCGTTTCAATGCGGCTGTGTCGGGATGTCGTTGAGAGCGGGCGCCGAGCCTGTGTCGTTACTCAGCAAGTTTCCGGTTGTTCCCCTCGGTCTTCCATCAGGGAAGATGTCCGGGTAAGGGGGTCGGGTATTCTCATTCGTGATACGCAAGAATCTCCGCCGCACCCGTACGGCGGAATAGAAGCGTATCGAAACGGTCGCGTCGCGCTTCCGTCTCCATTCCCGGCGAGACTACCGGAATCCCGGAAACCGTGACGCCGAGGCCATCGGGACGCTCGGCAATGAGGCGACGAATGTCGCTCGCCGGAACGTGATCCTCGACAAAGCACCGATCAGTCCTTGCGGTATGGCGGGTGGCGTGCCGAGTAGAGATGCCGGGTCGTGGCTTCAGCTTCCAGAGCAGTTCCTGGGACATGTCATTGGCCTTGACCTCGAAGCTCGCCGCGTGCTCGGTCCAGGCGGATCGACAACCACAGGACGGCGACTTTGAAACGATCTTGTCCGGCGCTGCCGCCGTCCCGCTTTGTACGGCAAAAGGCGCGCAGGCAAACGCCAGCAGGAATTCTCTGTGATGCGCCCGGATACCTCCGTGGTTCTTGTCCGCAAGCCTGATCGGTAACCGGGTCAACTTGGCACTCATGCGACAACAATCCACGTCATCATTCCCGCAGGGGAATGTTCAAGCATGTGGCAATGCAGCAGCCAATCGCCCGGATTCTCGGCAACGAACGCGATATCCGCACTTTCCCCGCGCTCAATGAGGATTGTATCCCTGAGCGGCCCTGGCGCGCCATCCTCCCCAATCTTCCTGAAATGATGTCCGTGCAAGTGCATCGCGTGCGGCCATGCCGTGTCATTGACCATCCTGATTATCACGGTTTCGCCGAGCGAAGCGCTGAGGAGCGGAGAGTCCGGCAGATCCGTCATTCCGTTCATCGCCCATGCCTTTCCGTTCTCGGCCAATTCCTGCACGCTCGTAATTCGACCGTCCATCATTGCGCTACGCATGCTTCCCATGGCCCCACCTTCCATGAGCAGCGTTTCCCGCCGCGCTTCACCCAAATTTCCAAGCGGATGCATCGGGTTCGGAGGTAGCGCGGCCGGTGCTGCAAGCCTGGTTCCGCGCAAAGTCTCGTCGATGGTGAAAGTCGCAACCGCATAACCGCCGTCGCGTTCGCTTGAGATCACGAACGCTTCGCCGCTCTCGCTCGCGAGCACATCGACGATCAGATCCACTCGTTGCGCCGGTGCGAGGATCAGGCGGTCCGCGAGTTGCGGCGCCGGGAGCGGTTGACCGTCGAGAGCGACGACCCAACCTTCCAGGCCGAGCAGCTCCAGCGTGAAAATCCTGGAATTGGCGGTGTTTGCCAAGCGGAGCCGAATCCGTTCGTGTATCGAAACGGCCTGTTTCCAGGCCGCTTTGCCGTTGACGGTGATCCAATTGCCAATTCGACCGGCATGCGCCCAGTCATGAAGGTTGCCAAAGCTCTCGTGTATGCTCGCATCTGCATCCAGGCGCCAATCGTCAATAAGCAGAACTGCGTCGCGGTCCACCTCGGGGGGGTCCGGTTCCTCGACAATCAACGCGCCGTACAACCCCCGCGCCATTTGCTCCCAGCTCCGATTGTGCGGGTGGTACCAATAGGTGCCGGCGTCTGGCGGCAAGAAGTCGTACAGGAATTCATCCGCCGAGGGTACGGCCGATTGTGTCAGCCCCGCGACACCATCCATTGCGTTGTCGATGCGGATACCGTGCCAGTGCACGGTTGATGCTTGGGGCAGGTTATTGAGGAACCGGCGAATGACTCGGTCTCCCTGGCGGAGTCGGATGACCGGTCCCGGGACGCCGCCGCCGTAACCCCAGATCGGTGTCTCCGGATATTCGGCGGGCGCCAGTCGCGCCAGGCCAGGCCGCGCCTCAAGTACGTCGGCTGGAACATCGCGGGCGCATGCGGGCCGGGCAAGCATGCCCCCTGAACTGGCTGCCGCTAGGCCGGCCAGTCCGCAAATCACATCTCGTCTTGTGGAGGGCATGAAACTGGATTTTACCAGACGGCAGCGTGTCGAACCAGCAATGCAGCGGACCGGTCGTTCCCGCTCGTCGCGTCCGGATGCAAATTATCGGGGAACGGAATAGCCATCGACTTCCGCCGGAATAGCCAGGCTGCCGTTTTGAAGGCGACGTCGCTTGGCCGGAGTTGTCCGGGAACCCGTAGCCCGATCCGTTGCGGGAATCGCGAAGGCGGGACGGGATCCGAATTCGCGTGGCCCACACCGGTCTTGCCGGGAATTGGAATCGATTTCCTCGAACGGTGTGCAGCGGTTCGCGTTTCGGCTTGTCCTCGACACATTTCAACACCGGGCGCCGTTACCGGAAGCCCGATATTTTGTCGCACCTGCAAGAGGCCGGGAAACCGGATCGCACGCGTCTTCCGCGCCTTCGCTGAAACGGTGCGAACCCCGGAAGAATTTTCAACTTGGGGAAGCGAGTCCCACTGCGTGGTACTCAAGACCCGCCGAGCGCATCGCATGGGCGTCGTAAATATTGCGCATGTCCACGACCACAGGTTGGCGCAGGCATTGGCGAATCAGGTTCGGCGCGATCCCGCGAAACTCATTCCACTCCGTGAGGATCAGCAGTGCGTCGGCGCCACTCATCGCGGTTTGCGCGGTGTCCGCGAACTCTACGCCGGAGAATTCAGGAATCCTTTTGGCAGCTTCCATTCCTATCGGGTCGTATGCGCGAACAAACGCTCCGCGCCGGATCAATTCGGGAAGCACCGTTCGGCTCGGTGCTTCGCGGAGATCGTCGGTCTCGGGCTTGAACGTGAGTCCGAGGACCGCAACCGTTTGGCTCCGAATTCTCCCGTAAAGGGCTGCGGCCAGGCGATCGGCGACCGCCATCTTTCGGGAAGCATTGGATTCGAGAACGGCCTCGACAATGCGCGAGCGAACGCCTTGGCCGCGCGCTGTTTCTGCGAGGGCAGCCGCATCCTTGGGCAGGCAGCTTCCCCCGAAGCCAGGGCCGGGATGAAGGAATTTGGAGCCGATTCGCCGGTCCATGCCGAGGCCGCGGGCCACATCCTTCACATCCGCACCGATTTTTTCGCAGATGTCGGCGATCTCATTGATAAATGCGATCTTGGTCGCGAGGAAGCCATTGGTAGCGTATTTGACCAATTCGGCAGTCTCTCGGTCGGTCGAAAGAATTGGTACGTCGCGCAAGCTCAATGGCCGGTAGAGATCGGAAAGCAGGTTTCGGGCATGTTCGGAATTGACGCCCAAGATCACACGGTCCGGCCGCATGAAATCGCCGATCGCCGTACCTTCGCGAAGGAATTCCGGGTTCGAAGCCACGTCAAAGTCCTCACCAGGCGTGAGATCCGGCCGAACTTCGGCGATTGCCGATTCAATGCTGCGGGCAGTTCCGACCGGTACCGTGGACTTGGTGGCCACCACCGTGCGCCGGTCGCCGGGGAGGGCGCGCGCGATCGCTGCGGTGGCCGACGTTACGTGCGAAAGGTCGGCATTCCCGTCTTCCCGGCGCATGGGAGTGCCAACCGCGATCAGCACGAGATTCGATGCCGAGACGGCATCTTCCAGGTCTCCGCTGAAGAGGAGCCGCTCAGCTTCGACGTTGCGGGAAACGAGCGACGCGAGTCCTGGCTCGTAAAAGGGAATCCCGCCTTCACGGAGCATGCCGAGGCGACCTTCATCGGCTTCAACGCAGACAACCTTGGTTCCAAACTCCGAGAAACAAGCGGCGGAAACCAACCCCACATAGCCGGCTCCGATCATGGCAATAGGCATGCGAATCCTTTCCAGCCCTTGCTCGCGCTTCGGTCACGCAGGACTGCGATAACGATCGCCGCACCGAACGCGCGAATGCAATAATGTAGCCTTTGGCTTTCCGGCGGGCTATGACGCAACCGGCGAGAACCGGAGAAACGTGAGCGCATCATGTCAGTATTGGTCACGGGCGCAGCGGGATTCATCGGTTTCCACGTTGCCAGGGCACTCGTCGAGCGTGGCGCCAGCGTGGAGGGAGTCGACAACTTGAACGAGTATTATGACTCGCAACTGAAGCGCGCACGCCTCGCCGAACTCGAAGATTTTCCCGACTTTAGATTTCAAAGAATTGACATCGCCGAGCGCGATAACCTTGCGGATGTCATGGCGGGACGAGATGTGAAAACCGTGATTCATCTCGCTTCACAGGTAGGGGTGCGGAGTTCCTTTCTGGATCCTCGCGCCCACGTTCGGGACAATCTGGTGGGGCAAATGGAAGTTCTGGAATTTTGCCGGGAGCGGGATGTTCAGCATCTCGTCCAGGCAAGCACCAGCGCAGTGTATGGGGCTAATTCGGAGCAGACGTTTTCCGTCGATGATCGTGTAGATGATCCTCTCTCCTTTTATGCGGCTACAAAACGCGGAGGCGAGCTGATGTCCAGGGCGTGGTCTTCCCTGCACGGATTGCCGGTGACATCGCTTCGCTTCTTCACGGTGTACGGTCCTTGGGGTCGGCCCGACATGGCGACCTGGCTGTTTACCGAGGCGATCGCGGAAAACCGTCCAATCCGGCTCCATGCTGGTGGAGAAATGCGGCGGAGCTTCACGTTCATTGATGATATCGTAGAAGGGGTGCTCGCGGCGCATGAACGAACGCCGCCAGTGGATAAGGAAGGATTTCGGCACGCCTTCTACAATCTCGGCAATTCGGAATCCGCGGATTTGCGGAGGTTCGTATCAGTAATCGAAGAAGCGCTGGGAAAACGTGCCAAGTGCATTCCGGTGGACCCGGCGCCGGGCGAGATGCTGGCGACTTGCGCCGACATCAGATCTGCGAACCGCGATCTTGGCTTTGATCCGAAAACACCGATCGAGGAAGGAATTCCAAAGTTTGTGTCCTGGTACTTGGAGTACAGCCGTAGAATTGAGTGACGAGCATTACGTACGCTCGGCTTCCATCGTATCTTCCCCAAATACAAAGATCGCGGGTGAGTCGAAGAACGGAGAAGTTATTCAGGAGTTACAGAGTTGAGCCACTTCTCTGAGGTTCTGCGCAAAATGCGCAATGCGCATCAGCTCTCAAGATATTTTTGACCAAGTTCTTTGAGTCCGCTTTCGTGGCATCCCGTCGTATTCTCAAGGCAATATGTAGCAGTAGTCGCCGGTGGCGCGGGAACCCATGAGTTCGTCCCCGTATGGACGAATCGCCACTTCTTGCGACTTGCGACACCACCCATCAACTTTGGAGAATTCAATTCTCGACAAGATTTGTCGACCGGTCCGGCTTCAATTCTTCGTAGAAAGTTGATGTTGACGTTCGTGGCATCGCCTAGCGCATCAGGTTCAAGATGGAAAGCACGCAGACACAGCCGCCAATTTCAGTTGGTGCAGACAAGAAAGCGCCGGAAGGGTGCTCCGACGGCAAATAGGAAGAGACCACCACGTGAATATGTGCTTCAGCGCGATAGTCGAACGCGAAGTTGACCGATTCGTCGCCTGGTAAGCTAAGGTGAGTGTAGCCAGCCAAGGAAACACCGTCCCTGAAGCGCGCGACCAGTTGGGAGAAACATTTATCCTGTTCTTCGAGGCCGTCCCCGCCGATGAAGTCGAAAGGCGGCTGCGTAACGAAATATATGTGACTGCGGTCGAAGTCGCCTTTGATAAGAACTTGAGTGATTCTTGACTCGAAATGCACCGCATTCTTGCGTCTCGCGGTGTTTCTTATGCGAGCAAATGCGGCCGCCAAGACGGTGCAAGTGAGCGAGTGAGCGATGCGGTCGGCATCGTTACTGTTGAAATTTCGAAACACAGCGATTGTTTCACCGGCACATTTATGTCGAGCATGGGATGCCTGCCAGGGACGAAGGGAAAGGGATGCTCAACTTCCCGATTTGGGAACGCAAGATTGAAAAGTGCTTCCGGGAAAAATCTGCTTACACGAATCTCCTTCCATGTCACCACGGCGGATGAAGGCTATGTGTCACTTTTGGAATTGAGTCGATCAACGACGAGAGACTGGAATTGCAAGCGTGTCCTTCACGCACGCACCATCGAAGTTCCGTTGCAAGGGCTTGGTTCTGTCCGGAGTGAAGCCAGAATTTGATCCGGATTTCAGTCCGTGGACGCCGGCAATCTGTCCTTTGTCTGTGAAACGGGCAATCTGGTCGGCTCTTCGTGCTCGCTCCTGCGAATTCGGGAATCTGTCGGGGACGTAGACGTTCTCCCACTCTTTGCGAATGAGTCGTCAACCGGGCTCCTGGATTTTCAGTTCGTCCCACATCCAGGCCGTATCGTAGGGCTTCTGCCCCTGTGCGGCGGCGCGGCGGTGCTCGGAGTTTTCAACTTGCTTTAGCCAGTCGATGACCAGCGCGCGTCCCTTCTTGGTTGCAACCGCTTGGCGGGGCGTTTTGCCGTTCAACATGGGAATCGGGTCATCCAGAGACCGCCGGTAGTGCCGTTCCAGATAGGCGTGGATTGCTTGTTCCGCTATCCTTGGCGGGATTTCAGGTTCCTCAGGTATCGGCTCTGTCATCTCCTTGCGCGCTTGCTGCACATCCTGGTGAGAAATTAAAGGACTTCCCACCATCTCTCCCAGATGCGGGGCCAGAAGGTCCCGTCCCCTTTCCGCACGAGCTCTGGAGTTGGTATTTAGGACGAGTTCGCCATTCGCGATTTCTGCGGTGCCCAGGCTCGTCCGGCCGATTTCGCTTCCCGATTCGAAGTCTCCACTCTCTTGCCAGCTTTCCGACATTCGTTGCGATGGCGAGCCCAGACCTTGCCACGTCCAGCGTGGCGCGTCGGCACAATCTCGTTCGAACGAGTCGATTTCATCAAGAGCCGCAGCAACTTCCGACTCGGCTTCCTTGATAGGGAAATGGACCGCAGAAATCAGAATTTCGTCGCGGTCTGAGTTGTACAATTCTGGCGGGGGCGCCAAAGCTCGCCCCAATGTGCTGACCATCCAAGCCCGCGTCAAAAGCTGACAACCGAGCGAGGTGGACAGAAGCAGTTCTCGCACTAGTTGGTCGGTGAATTCCCTCTTTTCACGCTGTTTCCTGGCTTCCTTGCGGAATTCCGCCTTCACATGCTTGGTTGCCTCTTCAAGAATTTGGAGAAAGAAGTTCGCTACATCGTGGGGAAAGTGGAGCAGCGAACTCGTGAAATACCGTTTCCCTACAACAGTCACGATGCGCCCCGCGATGCGATCCCAACGTGCCGCGGTTTGCGAACCCAACTTGTCCCACACTTTTACAGGATCGCCCCCAAGGATCAGATCGCGCACCGTCACGGTTCGTCCCGGATCCATTCCGACAACCTCGTAAAGCGACACGGACGAATCCCTGAGCGCTTGGAGGTAGAGCCTGGCTGGCCCTTTTTCCCTCCAGCCACGCCGCTTGAGGTAGTCGTCGACGACGTTCAGTTCACCATTCTCGTCGAACCGGACGGTATAGAAATCCTCCAGGATGAAAATGAACAACGGGCCAAATTCCTCGCCGAGAAGATCGATAATTTCTTCTTCGTCGAGATCCAGCATTTCCTCAACCGGTCCGATGTGTTCGGCGAATACTTGGGCTTGGAGCGGCGCCCAATCATCTCTTTCGCACCATTT
This sequence comes from Rhodobacterales bacterium, assembly GCA_965219495.1. Lineage (GTDB taxonomy): Bacteria > Pseudomonadota > Alphaproteobacteria > Rhodobacterales > CAZPXZ01 > CAZPXZ01. The sequence continues at coordinate 1,589,973 of OZ244777.1, read as the reverse complement.
GGCGAGGTTCTCGATAGCCCGGTCGGCGCCCTGAATGGCCATTGGAAATCCACTACCGGTTTTTCACTTCGTGCGACATGCAACGTATTCGGACTTGACCGGCGGCGCAAAGTGACTACGCGCAGGAATCTTGTCCACCGGCATCATCGCTCGGGTCCAGTTATTGACTTGCTGCCGCGCCTCCGCCCCGCAAGCTGTCCTTCGCGCCGTGCGCGGCACGCATCGCTTATGCCGAACCAAGCACTCTTGACGGCATTCTTCGCCAAACCGGACGGTTCGATAAAGTCGCAAGACGCGGAGAGACCGGTTTGATTGCCGTTGCGATCCAGAGAAAATTTCGGGGATTATATCGGATAGTGCCCGTATAGGGGTTGATGATTCAGGCACCATTTATTAAAATCGGTCCAAGTCAACGGATTAGGAAGTGGAGATGGCCCACAAGGCACCTGGCAAGCACTACCGCCAAGGTATGACCCTTATCGAGGCGATGCGGATGTTCGCGGACAATGCGGCGGCCGAAGCGTGGTTCGTTAAGGTCCGCTGGCCGACCGGCCCGGCTTGCCCGTTTTGTGGCTCCGTCAACGTTCTCAGTGGTGCAAAGCACAAGACCATGCCCTATCGGTGCCGTGAGAAGGAATGCCGCAAACGATTCAGTGTCCGGACCGGAACCGTCATGGAAGCGTCGAACATCCCCTATCAGAAATGGGCGCTCGCGGTCTATCTCTTCATGACGAGCCTGAAGTCGGTTTCGTCCATGAAGTTGCATCGGGATCTCGGGGTGACACAGAAGACCGCTTGGCACCTGGCACACCGGCTGCGCAAGGCGTTTGAGAGTGAAAGCGGGTTGTTCGCTGGCCCGGTCGAGGTGGATGAAACCTACATGGGCGGCAAGCGCAAGAACATGCCGAAGTCGAAGCGCGAAGAGCTCACCGGCCGCGGGGCCGTGGGCAAGACCGCCGTCGTTGGTGCGAAAGACCGGACCACAAACCAAGTACGAGCCCGAGCAGTCGAGTCCACTAACAAGGCCACCATCCACGGCTTCGTCGCCGATCACACGGCCCTGGACGCCTCGGTCTACACTGACGATGCGTTGGTCTACGAAACCCTTCCGAATCCACACAAGGCCGTCAACCACAGCGCTCAGGAGTATGTTCGTGGCGACGTGCATACCAACGGCATGGAGAGCTTCTGGTCGATGCTCAAGCGCGCTTATCAGGGGACCTTCCACAAGATGAGCGAAAAGCATCTCGACCGGTACGTGAGGGAGTTTGCGGGCAAGCACAGTGTGCGAGACATGGACACCCTCGACATCATGGGCGCGATCGTCCTCGGAATGGACGGCAAGCGCCTGAAGTACACACAACTCATCGCCGACAACGGCCTTGATTCAGGAGCGCGGGCATGAATCGGCGCCCAACAAAGAGCGGCATCATCTCGGCCTTTGCTGGCTGCATGGGAGGCTGATGTGACTGAACGACGCAAGAGGCCGCCGCGCCGTGTGGAGGTTGTGAAGTCGTCCTACCAGCCGTCCAAGGCAGATATGAAGGAGGAAATCGACGTGAGCCACCTGGAGGGGAAGACGGCGGACGATCTGGCTCGGATGCTCACGGCCCCGGTGGCGATGGTGCGTACGCCACGCCCGCCCCGGAGCCGGTGACGGGTGCTGTGGGCACTATCCGATATAATCCCCAAAATTTCTGCGGACGCCGATGATCATCCTCCCGCATGGATCCCGCCTTACTACCGGCTGTGTTTCGAAGCGCCCTTGGGAATGCGTCAACGCCCAGTTTAACTCGCGGCCGTCCCGCGCCGTTGGTTATAGCGCATTTCGCATTGCTGTCCTGGCGGCCATGGCTGGAGCAGGGCCTCCATACGAGTCGAACGCGAAAGACCGGGCTTCCTGGCCGGACGAGCAACAATTCCGTCCCGCAGGCGCGCGCAATAAGTGTGGCGCGAATTTCATCATCGGCGGAACCTGGAATTGCGGGAACGGAATTCCAGAAGGGTACTCGCAGCCTGGAATAGGAGCAATCGCGGTTCGGAAAACCGGATCCAATCGGCAGAAATTTCACGGGACAGGAACGGAAAAGAAACGGACCGGTAGGACGCGCAGTTCCGGACGGCCAGAGAACGCAACTTGTTCGGAAAGGCGCTAGCCTCAATGTCCCCCGCGTGCGGACAACGATGCATGTAGTTCCCAATGGGTGGATTGAGATCCTGCCGCGAGTCATGAATGTGTTTGAGAGGATTCGCGGCCTATTTCCGAGGCGGTACCGAATAGGTTCCAGTCGCGTGGGCGACTATGGAACCGTTCCCGGAGGTGCGAATCTCGACGTCGAAAACCATTAGCGATTTCCCAAATTTCAGAATTCGGCAGTGTCCGTCGATGGAACCGGCTTCGGCTTTACGCATGAAATTGATGTTGAGATTCGTGGTAACACTCAGCGCTTCCGATCCTACATGGGACAGCACGCAGGCATAGCCGCCGATATCGGCGAGCGCGAACAGGGATGCGCCGGAAACCGTGCCGCCCGGCCGCAAGTGCCGGTCGGTGGCATTCAGGCGGACAGTGCATCCACCTTGCCGAATGTCCAACACGGAATAGTCCAAGAACTCTCCATTCAGCTGCGGAAAGACGTTACGGAGAAAAGTGTTGACCTCGTCAGCGGTCATCACAGGCTTGAATTCGGCGATCGACATGATTGTGGGATCCGTCTCCAGTCAGAAAGATGTCCGGCTGTCCCTGGCGGGATTCATCGGGCAGTTCGGTGCAGAATCGGGTGTATCCGGATCGCGGTCGCAAACCGCACCTTTTGTCGCCAATCTATATCGCGCCGATTCGATATACGATTGGTCTCTTTCTATAGTGGCGAAGTCGTGCTAACAGTATTGCCGTCCGGCACGGATCTCGGTTTCCGTGCCGTTGTTTTGCATCCCGCTCACAAGAGGAACTCGCCATGGCGGATCCGTCAGTATTGCCCGTTGAACTCAGGGAAGCATCCGGAAAGGGTGCTGCCCGTGCAGTCCGCAGGGCCGGGTATATTCCCGGTGTCGTGTATGGCGGGGGAGAGAAACCCCTGAGCATCAAGCTTCGGGAGAATGAATTGAACAGGACCGTCAATCGCGGACGGTTCTTTTCGCAGTTGGTGGAACTGGATTTGGATGGCAAGCGTGTTCGCGCCATCCCTCGCGACATGCAGCTTGATGTCGTGCGCGATCTTCCAATTCATGTGGATTTCCTGCGTCTTTCTCCCCGGTCCTTGGTTGCGGTCTACATTCCCGTGACGTTCGTTAACGAAGAGGCTTCGCCTGGCCTCAAGCGGGGCGGCGTCCTCAACATCGTTCGGCACGAGGTGGAATTGAAGGTACGAGCAGCCGATATTCCCGAGGTCCTGGTTGCGGATTTGACCGGATTGGATATCGGCGACGTGGTTCACATTTCCGCAATCCCGCTTCCCAAGGGCGCTTCGCTGACCATCACCGATCGCGACTTTTCGGTTGCGACCATCGCGTCGCCGTCGGCGCTTGCAGCGCAGATTCGCGAAGAGCAGGAAGCGGAGGCCGCTGCGGCAGCTGAGGATGTCGAAGAGATTGCCGAAGCCGGAGAAGAAGGCGAGCAGCGAGAAGCCACCGATACCGGGGAATGAAGCCGAGGCACATATAGGGCGCGCCCGAAACATCGATGCATTTGCTGGTTGGCCTCGGGAATCCAGGCGAATGCTACACTCGGAACCGGCACAACGTCGGATTTCATGCGCTTGACCGCATCGCGGAGCGTTACCGTATCGGTCCCTTCCGCAGCAGGTTTGCGGGCCTTGTCGCGGACGGTCGAATCGGCCCGCACCGGGTGTTGCTCCAGAAACCCCTGACATTCATGAACGAATCAGGTCGCGCCGTCGGTGCGGCGGTCCGCTTCTTTAAATTGGATGTTTCTGCGGTAATCGTGTTCCACGACGAAATCGACCTCGCCCCGGGCAAGGTGCGTGTGCGCGTCGGCGGCGGCTTGGCGGGACACCGCGGGCTTGCATCGATTCGAGCGAATGTCGGCGAGGGATTCCGCCGAGTGCGGATCGGCGTCGGCCGTCCGGGCGAGAGCGGTCAGGTGATTGGCCATGTCCTCGGAAATTTTGCGCCCGAAGATTCCAAATGGTGGGGGCCACTTCTCGACGGCATTTCTGATTCGCTTGAAATGCTTCTCGAAGGAGAGGATGACCGGTTTTCCAGTACGGTCGGGCAGATTGTGCCTCGCGCCGGCAGCAAGGAATCGGAGGAGACTGCCGAAGGCGGATCGTCGGACCCCGCGCCAGAGTGATGGCGATCACTTGATTGGACAGCCCGCAGAACCTGACCAAAACCTTGCAATACGGAGACTGAATCACCGCGTATTGCGGTGCAGCGTTGGATGACCGAACTATGTCCTCGGCGCGGATCCGTAGTACAGGGAAACCACGTGGGTTGCCTCGGCGAAGAACAACCATCGTTCGATTGCAACGCCCAGGAGATGCAGCGCAACTGCTGCTCCGAATGCTACGGAGTCGGGTCGCCCGGCGAGCGCCAGGGCAAGCAGCGCGGATGGCAGGATGCAACCCGTGATCAGGGCAATTCCGCGCAAGCGCCTCGCATGGCGTCGGCCAACCACGTGGACCATTTCCTTCGTGAGATAGTTCGCACCGGTATGTGGGGGTTCGAGCAAACGAACCGGGCGGCGCTCCGTTAGCGCGGTTGCGGATTCAATGCTTGAACCACCGGTTCCCATTCGGTCCAACCGCCTCCACCAGGATAGTTTCGCGCCCCAGGCCAGGAGGTTCAGCAGGAGAGCGAGCCCGGAAACCCAAACGGAGTTGGCGCTGGAAAGTGAGAGCAGAAATGCCGAAGACAGCAGGCCGCCTGCCGCTGCCAGCAGAATGAAACACACCACGGTCAAGGGCGTATGCCAAGCGGGCACGGCCCGCAGTTGGGCGTAAATCATACCGGTCGCGATCACTGCAAAGAGGGAGAGAAGCGCTGCCGATACTCCGATTACCGGTGGGGCCGTGCCCTCGGCCCAGGCAATCACCCCGTAGAGGGCGAGGAGCGCGAGCGCTACGGGAGCGAGTATGCCTTCGCGCGAGAGCCAGGAAGACCGCCACTGCGAAAACGCCCGCCACGCCCGGTCGGGCCGGCGCAAGTGGAATACGGAGGAGACCAGTCCGGAACCGGCGAGGGCCAGCGCAACAAGCACAGCGATCTGTTCTGTCGGTTTGTTGCCCGTCAAGACGCCAAGCCCGGTGATCGCCGAAAGGCCAAATCCGGCCCCGGAAAACGTGGTGAAGAGGATGATCGAAGTGGCCGGATGCACGGGCGTCTATTCGAGTCGTGAAAGTGCGCGGTCCAACCAGCCGAGGACTCCCGTCGGTGTCGGGTCGGCGAGCGCTGCGAGATGGACGGGTTCCTCCGCAAGGTCCTCTGCGCAAGTTCTTTCGCGCGGCGGGAGGTATTTGTTCACGGGCCGGGTTTCCTGTTCCGGCATCAGATCGACGCCGCCGCGTTCCGCGACCAGCCGGGACACTTCGGAGTTCGAGTCGCCCAAATCTCCGAAATGGCGCGCCTTCGTCGGGCAAGTGCGAACGCAAGCGGGTTCGCGATCCTCCTCGGGCAGGTTTTCGTTATAGATCCGGTCTACGCAGAGCGTGCACTTCTTCATGACGCCTTCAGCCGGGTCCATCTCTCGCGCTCCATAGGGACATGCCCAGGCGCAGAGTCCGCAGCCCATGCACTTGGATTCGTCCACCAGGACGATTCCGTCTTCCGAACGCTTGAAAGATGCACCGGTAGGGCAGACGGTGACGCACGGTGCATCTTCGCAATGCAAACAACTTTTCGGAAAATGCACCACGGTCGAACGGCTGCCTTCCCCGACCTCGAAACCATGGACCCGGTTCAGCCAGGCGCCCGAAGGTTCTCTGCCCCAAGGCTCGGTGTCGGCAAGCGGAGCACCGTAACCACCGGTGTTCCAGGACTTGCAGCTGACGACGCAAGCCTGGCAGCCGACACAGATGTCGAGGTCGATTACCAGCCCGAGCTTTCGCTCCGTGTGTCCGGGAAGCGTCGTCATTCGGTCCATTCCTTTCCGTATCGGAGCGTCGCCGGTGGCGAAGGAAGTCCGGAAAGAGGAGATTGCGGATCAAAGGCCGGTTTCGTTCCAGCTTCCGCCGCCGCCGCCTTCCGGATTCGGACTCTCAGGTCATACCACGCCGCCTGCCCGGTGATGGGATCCGCGTTCGCCCACCGGTGGCCATCCCGCTGTTCCGGAAGCAGTTCGGGGATCAGGTGATTAAGCAAAAAGCCGCGCTTCGCTTCCGGAGCATGTGCGTCCAGTCCCCATGCACCGGCACGCTTCCCGATTGCGTTCCAGGTCCAGACGGTTTTCCCGTTCAACGCTTCCATGCGCCTCACGCACACTCGAATCCTGGCATGCGGGGATTCAAGCCAGACCCAGTCGCCATCACCGATTCCTTCGCGGTCGCATACCGGACCGGGAACATACAGGGGATTTTCGGTGTGGATTTGGCGAAGCCACGGATTATGGGAACCCCAGGAGTGGTACATCGCCATGGGCCGTTGGGTGATCGCGTGAAGCGGATATTCTTCCGGATCGGGTCCCGGCACGGGGTACCAGTCGGGCAGCGGATCGAAACGTTCCCGGATGCGGAGACGCAGGCGTTCCGGCGGTTGCAATTTGCCCTGGCCTTCAGCGGCGCGCTGGAATCGCCTCAGCGGCTCGGAGTAGATCTGCAGGGCGAAAGGCTGCGGGTTGTCATAGAACCCCATGGATACCGCCCAATCCTGATACCCGGCATTCACGTGTTTGTAGAAACGCGCTTCGTCCGGCACCGGCTCGCGCCAGAACCCGCCCGCGGCCACATACCGCTCGAGTTGCAGCGGGTTCGGTTCGCCGCGGCCGGACTCCGACCCGTCTGTTCCTCGCCAACCCGCTAGGGGTCCCACACCGTCCCTCCGTTCGTGGACGGCCATATATTGGGCATAGTCTCGCCAGCGGGGCGCGCCGTTTGAATCGACAAATCCCGGCAGATTCAACCGGGCGCCGAGTTCAATCAATACGTCCTGAAACGGCCGGACATCACGGTCAGGGTCGACGACCGGATAGCGAATTGCATCGGCTGCGTGATCGGGTTCCCCGATCGGGCGGTCCAGGAGCGAAATGCAGTCGTGCCGCTCAAGATAGGTCGTGTCGGGCAGAACGAGATCGGCATAAGCTACGGTTTCCGAAGAGAAGGCATCGGCAACGATCAGCCGCGGGATACGGTACTCGCCTCCTTCCGACCTTGACGTAAGCGCCTCCATCGCGGCGGGGGTGTTCATCGAAGAATTCCACGCCATGTTCGCCATGTAGAGAAACATGACATCGACCGGGTAGGGATCTCCGGCCGCGGCATTGGGAATCGCCATCTGCATCATGCCGTGAGCCGCCAACGGCGCTTCCCAGGAGAACGCCTTGTCCAGGCGCATCGCCTCTCCGTCCTCGCCTACCAGCAGGTCTTCCGGTCCGAGCGGATATCCGAGCGGAGGACCGGAAAGGGGCTGGCCGGCGGCCGAAGTTCCGGCGGGCCGGGGGTGCGCACTGGCGGGTTTGGGATAGGGAGGCTTGAATCGGGTTCCTCCCGGACAGTCGATGCTCCCGAGAAGGATTTGGAGGAGGTGCAGCGTTCGGCAGGTCTGAAATCCGTTTGCGTGAGCGGAGATGCCTCGCATCGCATGAATGGCGACCGGGCGGGCAAGGGTCGTCGGATGTCGGCGTCCTCGCCAATCGACCCACGGCTGGTCGAGTTCGAACGCTTCATCGAAGGCGGTGCGCGCGAGGTTCACGGCGAGTGTACGGATGGCGCCGGCCGGAATGCCGGTGATTGCGGAGGCCGCTTCGGGCGAGTAGCGGTCGTCCAGGTATTTTTCCGCCACGAGCTGAAAGACTGGCACGGCGCGCTTTCCACCTGGCAGTTCGGCCTCGCCCGATAGCAGCGGCGCCGCTTCTGGATCCGTGAACGGGACGATCTTGCCGGTTCGCCCGTCCAACACCAGTTGGATGCCGGAATCCTCGCACGCAAAGAGACCCGTGTCCCGTTCGACGAGCCAGGCGGCGTTGGTGCGGTCGCGGAGGCCCTCTATGTCTACTCTTCCGGCCCGCAAGAGTTCGCGAATGAGAGAAAGGACCAGCAGTCCGTCGGTTCCCGGCGCAATTCCGAGCCAGGTATCGGCAACCGCCGAATATCCGGTACGGACCGGATTCACGGAGACGATACGTCCGCCACGATTTCGAATCTCCGCGAGGCCGAGCTTGATGGGGTTGGAGTCATGGTCCTCGGCAACACCGAATAGCAGAAGCAGCCGGGCGCGTTCCCAGTCGGGCTGGGCAAACTCCCAGAACGATCCGCCAATCGTGTAAATGCCGGCCGCGGCCATGTTCACGGAACAGAATCCACCATGGGCAGCGTGGTTGGGAGTTCCGAATTGCTGCGCCCACCATCCAGTCAGGGACTGGCTCTGGTCGCGCCCGGTGAAGAAGGCGAGCTTGCCGGGATCGCGCGCTCGAACGTCCGCCAACCACGCTGCGGCGGTATTCAGCGCCTCTTCCCAGGAGATTTCCTCAAACTGACCGCTACCGCGCGGGCCGGTGCGCCGAAGCGGGGCGCGAAGCCGGGCCGGAGACGTGTGGTGCAGGATGCCGGCCGAACCCTTCGCGCAGAGCACGCCCCGATTGACCGGATGGTCGCGGTTTCCCTGGATGTAACGAACGCGTCCGTCGCGGAGGTGGACGTCGATTCCACAGCGGCCGGCGCACATGTAGCACGTGGTCTTTCGGACCTCGTCCGAAACCTTGGGAGATGTCTCGACGGCGGGCTCGGCCATTCTCGCGGTTCGCCGGTGCTAATCCACGTTTGTGTGTGCGTATTTGGAAAGAATACGCCGCGGTTTCTTGAGAGCATCGCGCCGGAACGGATCGCCCAGTTCTTGGGTGGCCATTATTTCGATGACCGAAGGCCGGTCGGAATCGACCGCGGCGTGAAGCGCATCGCCGATTTCATCGGGACTGGATACGGTTACGCCGTCGGCGCCCATTGCTCGGGCGATGCCGGCAAATGACGGATTCTGCAGATTGGTGCCGACGTAGCGGTTGGCGTAAAAGTCCACCTGGTTCTTCTTCTCGGCTCCCCACTGGCCGTTGTTGAAGACTACCGCGACCGCCGGGATGTTTTCACGCACCGCGCTCAGCGTTTCCTGGAGACTCATTCCCCATGCGCCGTCTCCGACATACGCGACGGCGGGCCGGTCTGGCCGGGCGACTTTGGCGCCAAGCGCAGTGGGATATGCATATCCGCAATTGCCGAACGACATTGCCGCCAGGAAGCGTCCTTCATCGCGGAAGCGCAGGTAGGAATTCGCGACCGAGCAGATGTTGCCGATGTCCGTACTGACCATCGCATTTTGCGGCATCGCCTTCTCGAGTTCACGCAACAGGCGGCGTGGCGCAATCGGGGAACTATCCTGTTGTCCCCACTGGTCGAGTTCCCTTTCCCACCCGTATTTCTGTTTGCGGACCTCGGCTTCCCGCGAGTCGCGGTTGGCGAGACAGGTAATTTCGCGGTTTCCGGTCTGAAGGCGATGCAGGATATCCGTCGCGGCGGCCTTCGCGTCTCCGCACACCCCAACCGCTACGGACCGGACCAGACCGATCTTGCGTGGATCCCGATCGACCTGAATGATGCTGGCGTGTTTGGGCCAGTAGTCGATGTCGTGTTGCGGCAGCGTACCGAAGGGTCCGAGACGCGTTCCGAGGCAAAGTACGACATCGGCCTGCGCAAGAAGCTTCATGGCCGCCTTCGACCCCTGGTATCCGATGGGTCCGGCCCAGAGAGGATGATCCGAAGGAAAGCTGTCATTGTGAAGGTAGGTGTTGATCACGGGCGCCCCGAGATAGTCGGCAAGCCGAATGACCTCCCGTACCCCTTCCGACATTACGATGCCACCTCCCGACAGGATCACCGGAAACCGGGCTTCGGATAACAGATTTGCCGACGCGGCAAGGCTGCCGGGGCCGCCCGCCCCGGTTTCGATCGTGATGGGATCCGGAATTTCGTAGTCCGTTTCTCCGTAGAACAGGTCCCTTGGAATGTTGAACTGGGTAGGACCTCGATCCAGCCGGGCGTAATCGAAACATCGTGAAAGGAGTTCAGCCACTCTCGCCTGATTGCCGACGTGAGCCTGGTAGGTGGTGATTTTTTCGAAGAAAGGCAGTTGTTCCGTTTCCTGGAAGCCCCCTAGCCCCTGTGTGTTCGATCCGGTCTCCGGCGTGAAGACAACCATCGGTGTATGAGCCCAGTACGCCGCAGCTACACCGGTGACGAAGTTGGTTACGCCCGGTCCGTTCTGGGCGATGCATGTTCCAACCGTTCCGGAAATGCGGGCGTAACCGTCCGCCATGTGCGCGGCGCCTTGCTCATGCGCCACGGAGATAAAGCGGATGCCGGCGGCGGGGAAGAGATCGAGGGCATCCATGTATGCGGACCCGACAATCCCGAAGACGTCCTTGACGCCTTGGCGAGCCAGCACCTCCACGATCGCTTCGGAAGGAGTCATACGAGGCATGGGTGGGTCCTCCTTTTGGCGGCCAAACTCCAAAGTTCACGCCCACTGACTCCGGCGGAGAGGTTCCCGCCGGAGTCAGTGGGCGCGAATCTCGGCGTTTTGCTACTGAATCGTAATGGTAATTTGCTCGGAAATCACCGGTGGATTGTGAGGAATGTGGTTTTGGTCGCCAAGCAGCAACTGAAGTGTATGGGTCCCAGCCGAGAGTTCGATCGTGGCCTCGGTCTGTCCGCCGCCAAAGTGGAGGTAATTGTCGTCGCTCAGGATTGGTTTGTCCATCGGAGGAAGGGGTACATCGACCAACAGGTGATGATGCCCGGTATTCTCTTTCTCGACGCCGGCCGGCGCGATGCCCATTCCGGCAAGGAAAAGCGGACCGTCAGTGGGCTCATTGCCGTGTCGCCGTCCTACAGGCTGACAATGTAGAGCTAGACGCCTTCTTCGGACGGGGTCTCACCAGCGCGCGCGCCTGTCGCGATCATGAGGCTTGCGAGTAGTGACAGTACAAGAGGAGTCATTATGGATGACCTCCCGATTTTTGATTATTTCGGCATTTCAATGCCGAAATCCTGAATCTCGAATCTAGCATCACAGATGAGGCTTGCAACCAGCCTGCTCGATTCCTCCGGGGGAGCATTTTGCGCAAGACGCCGGACATTCTCTTCACAACGTAATTCCTGTTCTACAATGTGCCCGCTTCGCAGCGAAATCTGGCACGATATACGCAAGCGTGAAAAGGCGAACTCTAAAGAGGTTCATGTCTCGAAAACTCCCAATCTCACTCGCTGCAACTGCAATCGTTTGCATTACCCTGATGCTTCCCGCACGCTCGCAGGAAGTCACTATCGGATACCAGTTGGTCTACAACCCTTGGAAAGTCGCCATTTCCGACGGTGAATTCGAACGGGTCACCGGGCACAAAATCAGTTGGAAGAAATTTGATTCCGGCGCGAAGGTCATCAACGCCATGGCCTCGGGCGATGTGCACATTGCACTGGCCGGCTCAAGCCCCATCGCCGCCGGCGTCAGCCGTGGCCTGCCCATTGAATTATTCTGGATCGTGGAAGATATCGCTTCGGCGGAAGCGCTGGTCGTGCGCGACGCTCCGGAATTGTTACGCCTCAGGACCTGAAGGGTAAGCGCTTGGGCGTTCCGTTTGTCTCAACCACGCATTTACACACGCTGTTTGCACTGGAACAGTTCGGCATTGAGCCGAATGAAGTGAAAATCCTGAACATGCAGCCGCCGAACATCGTCGCCGCATGGGAACGGGGCGATATCGATGCAGCATTTGTTTGGGATCCCGCCCTTGGCCGGATCAAGCAGTCGGGCAAGGTGCTGATTACCTCCGGACTGCTTTCGAGTTGGGGCAAAGCCACCTTTGACGGTATGGTCGTGCACAAGGAGTTCGGGGACAGCAATCCCGATTTCATGTGCAAGTTCGTTCAGACGATTGCGGCCGCGGACGAGGCGTATCGGTCGGACCCCGGCAGTTTCGGCCCGGGCACCGACAATGCCCGCAAGATCGCAAGCCTGGTGGGCGGCGATGATACCGGCGTCAAGACGGTCCTGGATCTCTACGACTTTCCGACACTCCAAGAGCAAGCTTCAACGAGATGGATGGGGGTGGCGGAGAAGGCGGCGGCGCTCGCGCGCTTCAGTTCACCGCAGAATTCCTGCTCTTGGAAAAGAAAATCGATGCGTTGCTCCCGGATTATGGAGCGGTCGTGAACGACCGCCATGTGAATGCCGCGTTGGATGGTTGCTGACTGCAATGGCGTCCATCAGGGCGGATCGAACTCCCCGGGAACGGAACTCCGGCCCGCCTGCCAGGAAGGAACAAGATCAAGAGCCTAGCGGTACGGCGGGCCTCGGTCGTTTATCCGGTCAAGGATGGCGAAGGGATCCGGGCCTTGTCGGAGAGCGAACGTACCCTCAATGACGGAGACTTTGTTGTCGCCTTGGACGCTTCCGGTTGCGGAAAGACCACTCTTCTGAATTTGATCGCAGGATTCATCCAGCCGTCGGATGGCGTAGCAATTCTCGACGATCAACCGATCCTCGGCCCCGGGGTGGACCGGGGAGTTGTCTTTCAGAAGCATGCGCTCCTCCCCTGGCTGAACGTCATCGACAATGTGGCTTTCGGATTGCAACTCCGGGGTATCCCTTCGGCACAGAGGCGCGAAACGGCAGCGCGATTCCTGACGCTTGTCGGGTTGGAGGAATTCGCCGACCGGGCAATCTACGAACTTTCGGGCGGCATGCAGCAGCGGGTCGGCCTCGCGCGAGCGCTGACCTCCAAGCCGGAAGTGCTGCGGATGGACGAATCGCTCGGCGCGCTTGACGCACTTACCCGGGAAACCACGCAGGAATTGATTCTCCGGGTCTGGTCCAAGACCGGCAAGATTGTGTTCTTCATTACCCACAGCGTTGAAGAGGCCTTGTTTTTGGCTACGCGGCTGATTGTCATGTCTCCGCGGCCAGGGCGGATCACACAGACGTTTGAACTCGAGTTCTGCCGGCAATTCCTGTCCGATGGCGCCACGCGACATCAAGTCGCTTCCGGAATTCATTCAAATGCGCGGACAAACCCTCGACATCATTCATGCGGACGAGGAGTCCGCCGGTCAGGAGTTTCGGCATCTCCGTGCGTAACAATAGCCCGGCAGGATACTCGTTGCTGCGGGGTATTTGCGGGACGCCTCCGGCAATGCCCGGTGAGTCATATGGAGCTCCCGGTGCGGGACGAAACGCGCTCATCAGCGTCGCTACGATGATCATGCCTTTTTCCTGTAGTGGCTATCAACCAGTCAGGGGTGGGTGAAGCCGCTGTTCTTGCCGTCTCCCGGCGCCGTGCAGGAGAGGCTCTTCCGGTTCATGGCGGAGGATTTTTCCGGGGGAACCATTGTCGATCACGGCATCTGGAGCCTCTATCGGGTGTTCCTGACGTTCGCGCTGGCCTGCCCCATCGCCATTCCGATCGGAATGGCGATGGGCGTCAATCGCATCGCGCGAGGCGTGTGCGATCCTCCGAACGAGTTCTATCGCCCAATTCCGCCACTCGGCTATTTGCCCCTCACGATCATTTGGCCCGGAATCGGTGAATCGCAGAAAGTCGTGCTGATCTACTTGGCGATATTTGCTCCGTTGGCGCTGTCTGTGCCCGCCGGTGTCCGGTCCGTTGCGATCGAACAGATTCATGCCGCCTACTCCACGGGAGCTTCCCGGTGGCAGGTTATTCGCAACATTGTGGCGCCCGCAGCGCTGCCCGAAATCCTTGCCGGCATGCGAATCGGGATCGGATTCGGATGGACAACCCTGGTTGCAGCGGAAAAGGTGGCTGCTGAACAGGGCTTGGGACATATGGTGCTGTCGGCCGCCGAATTTCTGGTTACCGAAGTGGTTATTCTCGGAGTTGCGATCATTGGCCTGATTGCCTACGTGTTCGACTTGTTCATGCGGTTTCTCGAATCGCGCTTGGTTCCCAGGAAGGCCCGGGTCTGAGAAATCCCGGGAGCGGCGAGGTAATTCGAATGTGCGGACGCTTCACGCAGGCACTGAGCTGGGCCGAACTGGTCGATCTCTACAACCTGTCCAGCGAGCACCAGCCGGTGAATTTGCGGGCCAGATGGAACGGCGCGCCCGCGCAAGAGTTCGCGATACTCCGCCGGGAAAATGGCCGGGCCGAAGTTCTGCTCATGTCGTGGGGAATCTCGCCGCGCTGGGCGAAGCGCCCGCTTATCAATGCGCGCGCCGAAACGATTCACACAAAACCGTCTTTTCGGAATGCGTTTTTTCGTCGCCGCTGCCTGATCCCGGCGAACGGCTGGTTCGAATGGACGAATCAGCCCGAAGGAAAACAACCCTGGTGGATTTCCTTGCGATCGGGGAAGCCGTTTTCGTTCGGCGCCATCTGGGAAACGCCGGGAGAGGGAAGCGAGCAGTGCAAGTTCTCCATTGTGACGCAGTCCGCCACAGGCGAACTCCGCAACGTGCATCATCGCCAGCCAGCGATCATCCCACAGGCGGATTACGGCGTGTGGCTGTCGACCGACCAGGATCCGGAGCGGCTTGTGGAAATTGCGAACAAGTCCCTGGCCGGGCCGTTCGAAGCGAGGCGCGTCGGGAAGGCCGTCAATTCCACGCGGAACGACGCGCCGGAGATCCTTGAACCGTTGCCGGAAAGCCCGGGTTGACCGCCTGGCGGCGCTGACGGCCACAGGTCTGGTGGTGGGGCCGCGCCGGCTTTACGAAATTGCGTAGTTGTTGGCGTCCTGTCGACGGCGAGATTCAATGGCGCCAGTACAGAATGGAAGGATCGCCCTGCGGGTTGTCACCGGCCTGTTTCCGCAGACGCCATGGCGACAAGTAAGTCAGCCACGGAGCGATGAACAGGGCTAGGTATCCGAATTTCATTTCTTGAATCCACTCGACTTGCATTTTCGCGAGCGCCCGGCCTTTGGGACGGGCGCTCGCATGGACGGGATCATGAACTCCCGATGGTTGTTGTCAGGCCTGGATCGTTTCGATTCGGCCGTTCAGGATCTCGATCTTGCGCGGCTTCAGTTCCTCAGGAACCTCGCGGATCAGGTCCACATGGAGAAGGCCGTTCTCCATGCTCGCGCCGATCACCTTTACCTGCGCATCCAGCTCGAAGCGGCGCTCGAATGCCCGCTCGGCGATTCCGCGGTAAAGGACTTCGCGGCCTTCCTGTTTGCCGCCGCCGTTCTTGCGCGCACCGGAAATGGTCAACTGGCCATTGCAGGTCTCGATGGAAATCTCGTCCTGGTTGAATCCCGCGACAGCAAGAGAGATCCGGTAAGAATCTTCCCCCGTCTTTTCGATGTTGTACGGCGGATAGGACGGTGTGGATGCATCGTTTCGCATCAGGCTGTCCATGGCGAGCGCCAGGCGGTCAAACCCGACCGTCGCACGGTAAAGCGGGGAAAAATCAAAAGCTCTCATATTCATTGTTCATACCCTCCTTTGAAGCGATATGGTTTGGACGAATGCTCATATCCGACGCCTTCGCCCACCCATTCCGGACTCGATTACGACGTCCGACAAGGAATCAGATGGGAACGGTCAAATCATTTTTCAAGGGCGTGGAGAGTGCTGTTTTCCGCTATCGCTGTCCCCCTGCGCCAGCAGAATCGGAGGCAGGCGCTTTGCGGCTCTCGCTGATGAATTCGGCGCCAGGCCGGCCTGTTCGCAACCGGCGATTGCAAGATGATGGACCAGCCAAACGGTCACCGCATTCTTGTGCTTGGGACCGCATGGGGAGCACTTCATTCGGATACGAATAGCGACCGGACGATTTGCAAGTGCAAGCCAATTCGTTCGAGTGGCGCTTGAAGTATGTGCGCGTGAGGGGAAGGGCCTCGATACCGAGAAAACCGTTTCGAACAGGAAAAGACAGGCTCCAATAGTACTGCAACGGCGCCTGATAAGTTCATGCCGGGCTCTGAAGCCGCGCCAAATTTAAGGCGAGTCGTTTCGGAAAGCTGTTGGTTCCGCAGTCAATTCACGTGTGGCGAAAGAACGTCCGCTGACGCAAATCGAAGTTCAACGAAACGCCCTTCGCATCTGGAATCAAATTTGGACTGCACCCGAGACGTTCAAGCGGATCCGAACTGGCGCAATTGCGTTGTACGTCACGGGAATTGATAGTGCCGAAAACCAAAGGTGGGCTCCGGTTCGTTCGACGAAGCCGCGAGGTACAACTCGATGTCCACGGTGACCAGTGGACTGGAAGTCGAAACGACTTCCAGCAGGGCGGCATCGGTCAGGCCAAGCAGATTGAACTCGCTGTTGCGAACTGCGTCTTTGCTGGCGACGACAACCTCCTCGTGCCGTTCGACAAGAACCCTGGGCACATCAAGGAACCGCGAGCGCTCCGGTTCCCCGTGTTGGGCGAGTAATTTGGACGCTTCCGTGAGCGTACTTGGAGTTACAAGGACCCGGCCGACTGCATTGATCAACTTCACCAAACCGATCGTAGTCTTCCATGCGGAAAGTCTTCAGTCGGCGATTCTTGGCGATCAGTTCCCGGCCGGTTTCACCTGCGACCAAAAGGTCGAGAGGGCTGACGTCGATATTAACACCAAACGGAAACATCAGGTTACGGTGAATCGGCCAAGGCGCGATCTTTCACAGAGAGGATTCGTTCTTCTTCGTAACCCGGTCGTATAACCTCGTAGGATCGAGAATTCCCTCCTCCAAGGATCGCGCCAACTCTTCGGTTTCACGCCCGGGAGAAGCCGATCGTAGTTTTCCACACATCATCTCGGTCCAAGTCAATCTCTTCGAGGCCAATATCACTGCTTTCTTCATCACCGAAGAGATCAGCAACACATTGCCTTGCGTTTCAGCAACTAACCTTTTGCGCGCAACGCTGGCGACATGGAGAATATTGCGGTGATTCCGACTTGCGCAAGCGTGCATTTCATGGTGGGCGGTTGCAAGATTGGAGAGCGGTCATTCTGGACAAAATAGCCGCGGTGCCGATTTAGGATGTACAGCCGTTCAGTTCGATTCCGGCAAACCGGATTTCTCTATCCAGGCCGCTTCTATTGCCGCATCCCGGTTACCGTCGCAGCCGCAAACCAATCGCCGCTATGACCATTGTGTCATTGCCGTTCCCGGCAAGTCAGAAATTTATGAGGCGCTTGCATGTGGAGTTCCGAAGCATTTCTCAATCTTGGGGCGGTGCGAATCAGACGATGTCGACCGGCCTCGGCCCGCCGGTTGCCCAGTCAAGAAGTTGAACCGTGTGCACGATGGGCACGGAAACCGCGCCGCCCAGCTGCATCAGGCATCCGACATTTCCGGTGGCGATCACGTCGGGGGCAAGCGCGTTCAGGTGTCCCGCTTTGCGGTCCCTCAGCGCATCGGCGATCTTGGGCTGAAGGAGATTGTAGGTCCCGGCGGACCCGCAACATATGTGCGCCTCCCGCGGTTCCACGACTTCGAACCCGGAAGCCTCAAGTAGAGCAACTGGCGCCGTCCGTACCCCTTGTCCATGTTGGAGGGAGCAGGCGGATTGATAGGCGACCCGGAGACGCTCGGGCGCCTTCGCTGCTTCGAAGCCGAGTTCTTCCACGAACTCCGAAATGTCGTACGCAATTTTCGAAATGTTCGAAGCCCGATCCGCCAAATTGGCGTCGGTTCGAAACATGTGTGCATAGTCTTTCACAGTCGTCCCGCAGCCGGAGGCATTCACGACAACTGCGTCCAGGCCATTCCGTTCCTTTTCCTGCGTCCAGGCGCGAATGTTTGCTTCGGCGGCGGCGTGCGAGCGATGGCGCGCTCCGAGATGGTGCGCGAGCGCGCCGCAACAGCCGGACCCCTTGGCGATCACCACTTCGCATCCGCGTCGACGAAGCAGCCGTATTGTGGCGGCATTGATGTCGGGCGCCAGGGCCGGCTGCACGCATCCGGCAAGCAAGGCGACACGCCGGGTCCGCTTTCCCTCCGCCGGAAAGGACCCGGGGAGCTCGGCCCATCCTGGTGGATGGACTTGGCGCGGCGATACGGCAAGGAGGGCGCCGAGACGGCCTGGGAGGTACGGCGCCGCCCACCGCGTCAGGGAACCCCCAAGAGCCGCCAGCCGGAACCGCCAGGTAAAGGGCAGGACGCGGAGCAGGATACCGCGGAGCAGCCGGTCCAGGAGCGGACGCCGGTAGGTGGCCTCGATATGTGCCCGCGCGTGATCCACGAGGTGCATGTAATTCACCCCCGAAGGACAGGTGGTGACGCAACTGAGGCAGGAGAGGCACCGGTCGATGTGCCGTACCGTACGCGCGTCAGCCGGACGGCCTTTCTCCAGCATGTTCTTGATGAGGTAGATTCTGCCCCTCGGGGAATCGAGTTCGTCCTTCAGCACAAGGTAGCTCGGACAGGTCGCGGTGCAGAATCCGCAGTGCACGCAACGCCGTAGGATGCCCTCAGAATGCGCAATGTCGGGGTCTTGTCGCAAATGGGGCGAGAACTCGGTGCGCATCGATCAGATTCCCATTTTCGCCGGGTTGAGAATGCCGCCAGGGTCGAATTTTCCGCGTACACGCCGGAGAATGCGGGCCACCGGTTCCGCTTGCGCGGGAAAGGGGTGTATTGCAATCCTTACGGGTGCGCTGGCCCGTACCAGCAGCGACTCTGCACCGTTTCGCGCCGACGCATTCCGAACTGTTGCCGCGCCGGCGTCCTCCCCTTCGTCCATCCGCAACCACGCCACCGCTCCCGCCTGATCCAGCAGATATGCCGCGGGGCGCGCCGCGATGATAGCGTTCAACAGGCCGGGCGCGGAAGTCGGCGGGACCGCAATCCGCCAGATTGCGCCGGGGGCGGACGCGAATGATCGCAGGTCGCGGATTTCCTTCCAGAGGGCAACACTGGACTCGGCGTCGAGAATGTCCGCTTCACCGAATGCCGCCAAGGCCGTTTGGAGCGCTGCTGTCCGGCAGGCTACCGACCGCTCGAAGCCTTCAACCCGTAGGCAGGTTCCGGAAGCGGTATCGCCTTCGCGGGGAAGAAATGCGGCTCCGCTTACCCGGTGGGACGAGCCCACCGCAATCGCCATGGCTCGAATCGCGTCATCGAGTTCGAGCCCGGTGAAATTCAGGGTTGACTGGGTTTCCGGTCGGGGCGCCGTGCGCAGGGAAATTCCGGCAATTACGCCAAGGGTTCCGTGGCTTCCGGCAAGGAGTCGCGCGAGATTGTAGCCGGTCACGTTCTTCATCACCCGGCCGCCGGTGCGAATGAGTTCCCCCGCTCCATTCACGAAGCGCAAACCGGTGAGCGCGTCGCGGCAACCACCTGCGACGATCCGCCGCGGGCCGGACAGCCCTGTGGCGATCGTTCCGCCGATCGTAGGGATGCAGTCAGAAGTTCCAAACAGCGGACGCGGGTCGACGGGCTCGAACGCCAGCATCTGGTCCTGTTCCTGAAGTGCTTCCTCCACATCGGTCAGGGCGGCTCCCGCCGCAACGGTGAGCGAAAGTTCGCCCGGACGGTAGTCCCGGATGCCGGTCATTCGCCGAGTGGAGAGCACGCGAGCGGCTTGCACCGGGTTGCCCAGTCCGAACCAGGAGCCACCGCCGCGGATCTCGACAGGCTCTTGGCGGTTCAGCGCTTCGCGGACCGCGGCAGCGAGTTCGTCTTCGCATGCGGGCGCGAGTTCAGAAGCCGCCATTGCCACCGCTGACTGCCGGGGCGTTTTCCAGTGGAAACACCTTTCCGGGATTGAGCCGCCAGCCGGGATCGAACACATTCTTGACGGCGACCTGCTGGCGCAACTCCGCAGGGTTGAATTGTTCGGTCATGAGATCGCGTTTTTCCACGCCCACACCGTGTTCGCCGGTCAGGCAGCCGCCCATTTCCACGCAGAGCCGCAAGATGTCCGCCCCGCACGCCTCCGCCCTTGCGAGCGACTTGGGGTCGTTGATATCGAACATGATCAGCGGGTGGAGATTGCCGTCTCCCGCATGAAAGATATTGGCGATCTTGAGTCCGAATCGATCGCCAATTTCAGATATGCCACGCAACGCGTCCGGCAAGCGGCCGATAGGGATGACCCCATCCATGCACAAGTAGTCGGAAAGCCGCCCCATGGCGCCGAACGCTGCCTTTCGTCCCATCCAGATTCGAGCCGATTCCTCGACGGAGGTGCTTTCGCGCACAACGGTCGGGCGATGATGCGAGGCGACCGCCCGAATGCGCGCGAATTGATCATCGATCTCCGCTTCCGTCCCTTCCACTTCCACGATCAGTAGCGCTTCGACGTCAAGCGGATAACCGGCGCCCGAAAATTGCTCCGTAATCTCAATCGCGGGGCGGTCCATGTATTCGAGGGCGACGGGCAGGACGCCGGAGCGGATGATGGCGACGACGCAAGCCCCTGCAGCTTCGGCGGTCTTGAAACCCATCAGCGCCGGACGTGTCCCGGCGGGCGCCGGCACGATTCGCAACCAGGCATCCACGACGACTCCGAGTTGTCCCTCCGACCCGCAGATCAGCCCGACAAGGTCGTATCCCGCTTCGCTCCCGGCCGGGCCACCCAGTTCGATCAGCGTGCCGTCGGCGAGCGCCATTCGGAGTCCAAGGACATTGTTGACGGTAACGCCGTATTTCAGGCAGTGTGCACCCCCGGCATTCATTGCGATATTGCCGCCCACCAGGCAGGCGAGCTGAGAGGACGGATCCGGTGCGTAAAAGAAGCCGTGCGGCGCAACGGCCTCCGTAACGGCCAGGTTCGTGATTCCCGCCTCCACATGCACGCACCTGTTGGCGAGGCCAATCTCCAGAACGCGGTCGAGGCGTGCGAGGCAAAGCAAAATGCTGTCCGCAGTGGGAAGCGCTCCGCCGGAAAGTGATGTGCCCGCTCCACGCGGCACCACCGGAACACCCAGAGTGTCGGCTTCCCGCAGGACGAAAGCGACTTCCTCCACGTCTCGTGGAAGTGCGACGACCAGCGGGGGCTGCCGATAGGCGATCAGTCCGTCGCATTCATAAGCGGCAGTTTCAACCGGATCGTCCATGACGGAATCGACGCCGAGTCCCTTTCGCAAACGCGCGGCGATTTCAGCTCGACGGGCCAAAATGGCTGGATCTGGCTGGGGCATCCGCATCGGTTTCGCCTCGCTTTCTCTCGCAACTCTCCGGTTCGCGTTGGCTGGCGTCAAGACCTCTCGCGGCAGCCCGACAATTCGAGGTTCTCTACCGGTCCGTTCGACTGCCGGTTCCTCGTGCGCCCGGCGCCGCAGGCTTTGACCTGATGGTCACGAGATTGGCCAGCCTGAGGAGACCGCGAATTCCGCGAACCGGTCGCGGATGACAACGTCTTCCCCTGTTGCCAGGAGAACGTTCAGTTTTCGCGTCGCGGCATTCAGGTCGGCTGCCCGAAGGGTCTGTTTCACATGACCGATCGAAGCGGGCCGCATCGAAATCTGGCGAAACCCCAGCGCAGAAAGAGCCAAGGCGAAGAGAGGATCGCCGGCGGCTTCGCCACAGAAAGAAACCGGCACCCCGTGTGTATCGCATCTTGCGGCGAGTGAACGAAGGAAACGCAGGAACGCTCCATGCAAGGGGTCGTATCGCGCCCGCACGCGTTCATTCGTGCGGTCGGCGGCAAAGAAAAACTGCAAGAGGTCGTTGCCGCCAACGGATAAAAAGGGCACTTCGCGGAAAAACTCGTCCGGCGCGAAGGCGAGGGAAGGGGTTTCCAGCATGGCGCCGATCACCACCTGACCGGGCACCGTGCCTTTCTGATCCGAATCGCGCGCCTTTGCGACCAGGGTTCTTGCCGCCCTGTATTCCGCGAAATCCGCCACCAAGGGAAACATCAATCTCAATTCCCGCCCAGCGGCCGCGCGCAACAGCGCCTGCATTTGCATTCTAAGGAGGTAGGGCCGGTCCAAGCCCAGTCGAAGCGCCCGCCAGCCGAGAGCGGGATTGGCTTCACCGTCCCGTCGAACGCCGGGAAGGGGCTTGTCGCTTCCGGCGTCCAGCGTACGAAACGTAACAGGGCGACCGGATGCAGTATCCAGCACCCGGCGGTAGAGGGAAGTGAGTTCATCCCTGCGGGGAAGCCGCCGGTTGGCAATGAACTGCAGTTCGGTTCGGAAGAGTCCAACTCCCTCGGCTCCCGCTTCCTCCACTTCCGGGATGTCCGCCAGCAGGCCGGCATTCACCATGAGGCGGACCCGGACGCCATCGGAAGTTAGTGCCGGCAACCGGCGTAGTGCGCGAAGACCGGCAAGCGCTTCCCGGCGTATTGCCAGCTTATCGCGATAGCTGTCTTCCACCTCCGCCGTGGGGCGAACGTGGATTCGGCCCAGATCGCCGTCCACCACGATGGTATCGCCGTTCTCACCTTCCTGGAGTAAATCCGCAACCTGCACCACCATGGGCAGGTCGAATCCGCGGGCTACGATGGCGGCGTGGGAGTTGGCCGATCCTTCTTCGAGGGCGACCGCGAGAATTGCCTTGCGGTCCCGGCGGAGCAGATCGCCGGGTCCAAGGTCTCGAGCCACCAGTATTGCATTCGGCGGGAGGGATGAACCGGAATTCGCATCATCAGACCGTCCAAGCAGTTCTCGCATGAGTTGAGCGGCGAGGTCGTCCAGGTCCCGTAGCCGGCCACGGAGATATGTATCTCCCGCACTCTCAATTCTCGCCCGCGCTTCAGCCCGCACCTCGTGGACGGCGGCCTCTGCGGACAGTCCCGCCCGAATCCGTTCCTCCATTCGGCGCAGCCAGCTCCGATCGTGGGCGAACCTTCGATAGGCGTCGAATACTCCTGTTGGGTCATCTTCGCGGGCGAGGAGCAGTCCATCCACCTGGCCGCGCAGCCGGGAGATGGCGCCATGCAGCCGCGAGCACTCGGTCTCGGGATCTTCCGCCACCGGCTGCGTGACAACGAAGTGGGGTTCGTGCCGCAACAGGGTGCCGATGGCGAAGCCGGCGTTTACCGGAACCCCGACGCCCAAATAGTGCTGCCGATGTGGCGCCGGCCGCAAGATTTGCCCCGTTTCCGCCATCTCGGCAATGACCAGGGCAACCAGAGCGAGGGCGTCGTAATCCTCTTCGAGATAGGTTCTCGCTGCTCGGTTCTGCACGACAAGCACTCCGAAGGTGCGCCCGGGCCGGCGGATGGGGACGCCGAGGAAGGAGCGGAGCGGTTCTTCGCCGATTTCCGGGATATACCGGAAATCGGGCTCGTTTGGCGCATCGGCGGTAGAGACGGCTTCGCCGGTGCGGGCGACGCGTCCTACCAGCCCCTCGTCCAGGCTAAGATTGGTCCGGTGGACCGCGTCGGGATTGAGGCCCTCCGTCGCGCAGAGTTCAAGCGTGTCCCGATGCCGGATCAGATAGATGGAGCAGACTTCGGCGACCATGTATTCCGCCACCAGGCGGGGGATCATGGCCAGGCGTTCACCCGGGCTGGAGACCGTAGGAAGCCGCCGCGCAAACTGGCGCAACAGTGCGCGGGCGCCGGCGGCTCCAGATTCCACCATTCTTCAGACCCGGCGCGACCGTCAGAGGCGATCGAGCGAAAATGCCGCATGCAGCGCACGCACGGCGAGTTCGACGTATCGGCGCCGGATGAGCACGCTGGTCTTGATCTCGGAGGTGGAGATCACCTCGATATTCACGCCCTCCGCCGCCAGGGCTTCGAACATGGTTTTCGCGACTCCCGCGTGGCTTCGCATCCCGAGCCCGACGATGGATACCTTGGCCACGTCATCGTCGACCAGCAGGTCTTCGTACCCGGTCGATTCACGGATCTTTTCCAGCGCCGCCTGCGCAACCGGAATATCGCCGGCCGTGAGCGTGAAGGTCAGGTCGGTACGCCCGTCTTCCGCGACGTTCTGCACGATCATGTCGACGTTAATTCCTCCGTCGGCGAGCGGCCCGAAAACGGCCGCGGCAACCCCGGGGCGATCCTTGACCCGGCGTATCGTAATCTTGGCCTCGTCCCGCGATGCGGCGACGCCGCTAACGATGTTTTCCTCCAAGATTTCCTCCTCTCCGCAGAGCAGCGTGCCTGGTTGATCCTTGAAGCTCGAGCGGACCTGCACGCGGACCCGCTGTTGTGCGGCGAGCGCAACCGCCCGCGACGTCAGCACCTTTGCTCCCAGCGATGCCAACTCCAGAATTTCTTCGTATGCGATTCGCGGTAATTGCCGCGCCGCCGACACGATGCGGGGGTCCGCCGTGTAGATGCCTGCGACATCCGTGTAAATGTCACAACGCTCGGCCTGGAGCGCGGCCGCGAGCGCAACTGCCGTGGTATCCGAGCCGCCCCGTCCCAGTGTGGTGATACGATTGCTCGGTCCGATCCCCTGGAACCCCGCAACCACGGCGTGCAGTCCTTCCGCAAACTTCTCTTTCAGTACCGTGGTGCCGATGGACCGTATACGAGCGGCGCCATGGGTGGCGTCGGTATGAATGGGCACTTGCCAACCCAGCCAGGAGCGGGCCGCAACGCCCTTGCTCTGCAGGACCAGCGCCATGAGGCCGGCGGTAACCTGTTCGCCGCTGGAGACCACCGCGTCGTATTCGCGCGTGTCATACAGCGCGCCTTCGGCACGGACCGAGGCGATCAGCCGGTCGGTTTCTCCAGCCACGGCGGAAACCACGACGGTGACGTCGTATCCTCGCTCGACTTCCCGTCGAACACGGTCGGCAGCGCTTCGCACTCGCTCGATATTGGCCACTGAAGTGCCACCGAATTTCATCACAAGCCGCGGCATCGCGCAGGTCTCCGGGAGTTTATGGCGCGAACGCAGTCCGCGCCGGGCGAAGGAGCGGGGCGCCTAGTTTCTGCGCCGTGCCGGCCAGGGAAGAGGCAAACAGGGAATGCCTTCCTCGTGCAATTCGCGCGCTTCGGCAACATTTGCCTCGCCGTAAATGGACTTGCGATTCGCTTCACCGTAGTGAATGCGGCGGGCTTCCTCCGGAAAGCTCCGGCCGACGTTCGACGCGTTGGCTTCGATATGGTCGCGCAGGGCGCGCAACGCCTTTCCGACGCGGTCCACATCTGTTTCCGTTTTCGATTTCGCGCGTTCGGTTTCGCTTCGTCTTCCGCCTGTGACGGCGGGCGCCATGGGGGACTTCTTTACTTTCGTGTCTCCGCAAATGGGACATGCGATCTGGCCGCCCTTGGCCTGCGAGGTATACGCCTCTGAGCCGCGGAAACTCGCCTCAAAGCAATGCTCCTTCGAACACAAAAGCGTGTAAGAAATCATTTAGCTCGTCCTTTCAAGCCCGAAATCCGGAAGGTACGCCTCTTCAATCATATGAGATAGCGGAGGGACCGCGTCAAGTCCACTGGACTTGAGCAGAAACGCGTGCTTCGGCGATAAGACGGACGCCCCGGACCGGTACCACTCTGGAGAATCACGCGACCACTGAACAGCCGCTTTCCATGTATTTTCGAAAGCGGGAGCCAACCCGGCTGTCTCGTTTGCTATGGCCTGCGGATCCGGAACTATCGTCAAATCCCGGCAATTCCCTTGCGGGAACGGGCGAGAACGCGGGAGCGTTTCGCTAGGCTCCTTCCGCGATTTTTTCATCGAAAGCGTAGCCGCCCAGCCGCACCGTGCGAATCGGATTCCGTTTCTTGCTGGCGCCGAGTGCGCGGCGGAGCCGGGTGATGTTTACATCGACGGTACGCAGGTCCACAAAGATCCCCGGTCCCCAGACGGATTCGAGCAATTCCTCGCGTGAGAACACGCGGTCCGGTTGGTTCATCAGGATCTGCAGAATTCCGAATTCCTTTGGTCCCAGGTGAATGGCATTCTTCCCGCGGCAAACTCTCCGCGTGACGGGATTCAGCTCGAATTCGCCCACCGTGATGGTTCCGCTGTGACTTCGTGGCGAGGCCCGCCGCAGCAACGCCCGGATGCGGGAAATGAGTTCGACCATAGAAAAGGGCTTGCTCAAGTAGTCGTCCGCGCCATATTCAAATCCGCGCACCCGGTCCTCAATCGCGGTGCGCGCGGTCAGGATGATTACTGGAAGGTTTGCGGTCGCGGGATTGGCGCGAATATCGCGGCACAGGGCAATTCCGGACCGCGCCGGCAACATCCAGTCCAGCACAGCGAGATCCGGGGGCGTGTCTCGTATCGCCAGGCCGGCTTCTTCGCCGTTTTCACAAAGGGTAACCGCGAATCCTTCACGGAGCAGGTTGTATTCGAGAAGTTCGCGCATCGCCGGTTCGTCTTCGGCGACCAGAATGCGCTGCCCCGTTGGTTTCATGTCCGGTAGCGCCCAGGCGCGCCAGCCTAAGAACCCCGGCCTTGGCGATCATGGAAAAACAGCCCGAGCGGCTGGCCCTTCGGGCGGTCGTCTCCAAGCCGTTCGCCCTCGACGACAAAATACACCATTTCGGCGATGAACGTGGCGTGATCTCCAATCCGTTCAAGATTCTTCGCGGTTGCCATGAAGAAGGCGCAAGTGCCGACCGTGCGAGAGTCCTCCATCATGTACGTGGTGATCTCGCGGAACAGGCTGTTGTAGGTCTCGTCGATCTGGATGTCCCGGTTCCACACTTCCATTGCCTTCTCCGCGTTGCGCGTTCCGTAGGCATCGAGCACGTCGCCGAATTGCTGCCGGGTCGAATGGCCCATATGCACCAGGGGCTGCGCAAGCCGTACGGGCGGCTTCGCGGCAATGATGGGTACGCAACGCGCTATGCTCTTGGCGAGGTCGCCGATCCGTTCGAGGGTGGAGGCGATCTTCAGTGCGGCGATGGTTTCGCGGAGGTCGCGTGCAAGCGGCTGACGGAGCGCGAGCGTCCGGACCGCATGCTCTTCAAGTTCGACTTCCGCCTTGTCGATGCGGTCATCGCCAGCGACGATGGACTCCGCCGCCGCCGCATCGCGAGCCTGCAACGCTTCGAGCGCCAATTTCAGCTGGTGCTCCGCGAGCCCCCCCATTTCGAGAACCTGCCGCGATAGATCGCGGAGGTCCACGTCAAATCCCGATACAATATGCGGACTAATTGGTTCGTCATTCATCGTGCAATTCTCCCATGGCGCGTCAGCCGGCGCGGCCGGTTATGTAATCATGCGTGCGCGGGTCGGAAGGATTGGTGAACAGTTTGCTTGTCTCCGCTTCCTCCACCAGCGTACCCAAATGGAAGAACGCCGCCCGCTGCGAAACCCGCGCAGCCTGCTGCATCGAATGCGTAACGATCACAATCGAATAGTTCTGCCGGATCTCATCGATCAACTGTTCGATGCGGGCGGTGGCGATTGGGTCCAGCGCCGAGCAGGGTTCGTCCATCAGGAGCACTTCGGGAGACGTGGCAATCGCCCGCGCGATGCATAGCCGTTGCTGCTGCCCTCCGGAAAGACCCGTGGCCGGCTCACCGATCCTGTCCTTCACTTCGTCCCAGAGCGAGGCGCGCCGCAGGGCGCTCTCGACGATTTCGTCAAACTCCGCGCGGTTGTCGGCGAGACCGTGAATGCGCGGACCATAGGCAACATTCTCGTAGATCGATTTCGGGAACGGATTCGGCTTCTGGAAAACCATGCCGACCCGGGCGCGAATTTGCACCGGATCTATATCGGTGTCGTAGATGTTTACGCCGTCAAGAAGAATTTCGCCCGAGACCTCGCATCCCGGAATCGGGTCGTTCATCCTGTTCAGGCAGCGAAGGAATGTCGTCTTGCCGCATCCCGAGGGACCAATGAACGCGGTCACCGAACGTTCCGGAATGTCGGTGCTGACATCCTTGATGCCGGCATTTTCTCCGTAAAGAACGGTGCAACCGCGTGCCGAAAGCTTGATCTTGAGAGACTCCCCGTTAACGGAACCATTGTCACGGACGACCGGCACCGGTGCCTGGACCTGTTGCGTTTCGTCTTGCATTTGGCGTGTCTCCTACCAGCGTCGCTCAAAGTGCCGTCGTAGCACGACTGCGGCCACGTTCATGATGATCAAGACTACGATGAGAACCAGAATTGCGGCGGCAGCCCGGTTTGCGAACGCGGCTTCCGGGAACCCCGCCCACTGGAATATCTGGATGGGGAGCGCGGAAGCCGGAACGAGCACGCCGCCGGTGGTGCCCACGATGAACGCCACCATGCCGATCAGCAGGAGCGGAGCGCTTTCTCCCAGCGCCTGGGCCATGCCGATAATGGCGCCGGTCAGAATTCCGGGCAGCGCCAGCGGAAGCACGTGATGGAACACGGTCTGCATTTTGGACGCGCCAACCCCGAGGGCTGCATCGCGGATCGAAGAAGGCACCGCGCGAATTGCGGCTCGGCTTGCGATGATGATGGTGGGAAGGGTCATGAGCGCGAGCACCATGCCGCCCACCAGCGGCACTGAGCGTGGGATGCCAAAGAACTGGATGAAGGCCGCGAGGCCGAGCAGCCCGAATACGATCGATGGGACCGCGGCCAAGTTGTTGATGTTGATCTCGATGAAGTCCGTATAGCGGTTGCGCGGAGCGAATTCCTCCAGGTAGAGGGCGGCAAACACACCGATCGGGAACGAAATGAGGAAAGTCACCAGCATGGTCCAGAACGACCCGACGACAGCGCCTCGAACTCCCGCGAGTTCCGCCTCGCGGCTGTTGCCCGAAGTAAAGAAGCGCCAGTTGAAAACCGTTTCCGTGCGGCCCGCGGCTTTCAGGGACTCCAACCAGCCAATCTGATTGTCGGAAAACCGACGCCAATTTTCGGGAAGGGTGCTCAGCAGGTACGACCACTCGCCAGCGCTCACGGACCCGGTACTTGCTGGGGCGGTGATCGCCTTGAGCTCCATACCCTGACGATCGATGCGGGTAGCCTTGAGAATGCCCCCGGCGATCTCGATGAGCGCGCTCGGCAATTCCGGGTCGGCTTCCACCGAAAGGTCGGCAGAGTTCGAACGGGACAGGAGATCATCTGCGCCGGCATGCAACTCGATGGCGCGGGCATAGCGCCGCTGCCTCTCTTCCAGCAGTGTTTCCCTGTCCTTGTCGTCCTTCGCCCCTGCCATCATCCGTCCGAACGCCTCCGCCCCAGCCTCCTGCCGCCGCGCCTTGGCCCGGATGCGTTCCGATTCCGACGCGAGATTGGCGCGAACCGGCGCCAGCGCCGTTTCGAACTCGCCGCCTTCCGCCGGCGTCAACAGGAATCCCTCTTCCAGCGCACTCAGTTCGACCCGGAACTGGCCGGGCGTACGGGATGTCTCCGCGAGCTGCCTCTTCACGTACAGGTCGGCGTCGTCAGAAGCGAGAACCCGCATCCGGCGGGACCCGGCGGGAAGTTCCTGGTATCCGAGAATTTGGTCCCGGAGCTCGAAACTCGCGCCATCGCTTACCAGGCCAGTCAGTTGCCGGCGTGCCGTCCGTCCCCGGGCTTCCGGGAAATTCGCCCGCAAGTTCGCGCGGAGGAACATCTCGTAATCGGTCGCCGCCGGGTCCGCGCGGTCCAGCGTCTCGTGGCCGAAGTCCAATTCGATCAGCAGGTAGGTTTCGGTGAACGCGTGCACGGCGCGCGATGCAACCGACCAGAGCAGGGCGACCAAGGCAATTGCGGCGAGCAGAATCGCTAGCCGGCCGTAAAGAATCAGCCTGCGCTCCGAGCGGTACCGGCGCGCAAGACGTCGGCGGGCCGCGACGGTTTCGCTGGCGCTGGCCTGGTTTTTGGAATCCAGCATCGCCCAACCTACTCGTACATTTCCCGGTACCGGCGCACGAACCGGAGAGCCGCGACGTTGAGCGCAAGGGTGATGCAGAACAAGGTGAAACCGAGCGCAAACGCGGGTCCGGACGCGGTCTCGGCCTCGATATCGCCGGTGATGAGCGCGACAATTTGAACGGTTACGGTCGTGACCGTTTGCAGCGGGTTGGCTGTGAGGTTGGCGCCCTGCCCGACGGCCATCACCACGATCATGGTTTCCCCGACGGCCCGGGAAATGCCGAGCAGGATCGCCGAGGCGATTCCCGGCAATGCCGCCGGGAGAATCACCTTGCGAACGGTTTCTGCCTTGGTTGCGCCCAGCGCCATCGAGCCGTCGCGGAGCGCCTGCGGAACCGCATTGATGACGTCGTCGGATAGCGACGAGATGAAGGGAATGATCATGATGCCCATCACCAGGCCTGCGGCCAACGCGCTTTCGGAGGCGACGGAAACCCCGACAAGCGCTCCGGTGTCCCGCAGGATCGGTGCCAGCGTCAGCGCGGCGAAGAAGCCGTATACTACAGTCGGAACGCCAGCGAGGATTTCAAGCAACGGCTTGGTCCATCCGCGCATCTGGGGGCTGGCGAATTCGGCGAGATAGATGGCGGATAGCAGCCCGACCGGGGCGGCTACGAAGATCGCGATCAGGGTAATCATCGCAGTCCCCGCGAACAGCGGCACCGCTCCGACCTGTTCGACGTTGAGTTCGCCGTGAAACACTCCCGAGAGAGGCGCCCAGTCCAACCCGAACAGGAACGCCGTAAACGGAATATCGGTAAAGAAGCGCAAGGTCTCGCCAAGCAGGGAGAGCACAATGCCGATCGTGGTGAGCACCGCGACTCCGGCGCAAGCCAGAAGGAACAGGAGAATCAGCGTCTCGACCCGGTTCCGGGCCTGCCAGTTCGGCGCAATCCTGCGATAGGCGAAGTACGCAGCGGCCAGGGACGCCAGCATGGCCAGGGTTCCCACCAGCCAGATTCGGGCCGGAGCCAGTTCCTCATATCGTTCCGCGATCCTCTCGCGGACCGCGTCCTGACGGGAAGTGATTTCGCCTTCCGCGAGGCCGATGCCGTCGCTGATGGCGAGTTCGATTTCTATGGATTCCGCGCCCGGACCCATTGCCGTGAGTGCGGTAGACTCCAGTTCCGAATCCACGTGCCATTCGTAGGCCACGCCGGCGGCGAGCAGCGCGCCGAACCCGAAAATTGCGGCGCGAAGGCCGCAATGGGCCGCATGATAACGGGGTTTCGAATGAAGCCGGTTCTCGGGGCCGAGCGCGAGCCCCAAGGCGCGTCGGCGGCCCGCTTCAGCGGCCGCCAGCGAAACGAGAATTACTGCGGCCGCGACCCAGGTATACATCGAATCCGGGACGCGGCCGCGCAATCAACGAACCTATTTGAGGTTCTCTTCGCCGGTCATGGGCGTCAGCGACATGGCAAGATCGGCGTTTGCTGCGAATTCGTCGTCAGGAAGCGGAATCAGGCCCTTGTCAACCAGGTACCCGTCCGGACCGGAAGCCGCGGGAGAAAGAAACGAGCTGACATATTCCTGAATTCCCGGAATCGTCCCGACATGCGCCATCTTCACGTAGAAGAACAGGGAGCGCGAAATCGGGTACGAGGCATTCGCGACGTTCTCAAAATTCGGATTGACGCCATTGATCTTGCCGCCCTTGAGCTTGCCGGCGTTTTGATCGAGGAACGAAAATCCGAAAACGCCAACCGCGTTGGAATTTGCGGTAAGCTTGGACACGATCAGGTTGTCGTTTTCGCCGGCATCGATCCAGGGGCCATCATCGCGAATCGCGACTTTCTTGCAGTCGATGTCTGCCGCCCTTGCGGATTCGGACTTCTTGCAGCCGCCTTGCATCGCCAGTTCCTCAAAGGCGTCGCGGGTGCCGGAGGTGGGGGGAGGTCCCAGCACCTCAATGGTCTGGTCCGGAAGCGAAGGATCGATGTCGGACCAGCGGTTGTGCGGATTAGCGACGACGTTGCCGTCCACCGAAACTTCCTTGGCCAGCGCGAGGTAGACTTGTTCCAGGGTCAGGTCAAATTCCGTTGCCCCGCGCGCGTTCGCGATGACGATGCCGTCGTAGCCGATGATGGCTTCGACCACCTTGTCGACGCCGTTGCGCATGCAGAGCTTCAGTTCCGTGGCCTTGATGCGGCGCGAGGAGTTGGTGACGTCCGGGTGCTTGAGACCGACGCCGGCGCAGAACAGTTTCAGGCCACCCCCGGACCCGGTGGATTCGATCACGGGCGTTTCAAATTCGGTGATTTTGCCGAACCGTTCGGCGACCGCCGTTGCGAATGGAAACACTGTCGAAGATCCGACGATGCGAATTCGGTCGCGGGCCAACGCGGGCGCTGCGAGCAATGCCGATACCGCGATTGCGGCGACAAGACAATTGCGAACGAATTTCATGGATCCCTCCCAGAGAAATGTATTGGGCTAGAGTGCGCGAAACTGATCCCGCATCGGCGGTTCTGGCTCCAGGAGGAGTTTGCGGTTAAGGGATGCCTGGCGCAGCGGCAATAATATTGCGCAATTGTGAATCCGGTTAGTTGAACCCGTCAGGCTCCGGATTCCGGCGTTGCCGAATCGCTTGGCAGTCGCTCCAACCAGATGGCGAAGCTGCTTCCTTCTCCAGGCCTGCTGTCGACGGTGAATTCACCCCGATGGCGTGAAACGACATGCTTCACAATCGCAAGCCCGAGCCCGGTTCCACCGCGACGGCGGCTTTCCGGCACGTCCACCCGATAAAACCGTTCGGTCAGCCTCGGGAGATGCTCCCGCCCAATGCCCGGTCCATCGTCTTCGACGATGATGCCCACCCGTTGGTTCTTGCAGCGGATGTGAATTCGCTTTGCGCCGCCGCCGTGGTTTTCCGCATTGGACAGCAGATTGTCCAACGCGTGCATGAGTTCCGTTCTGTCTCCAAGCGCGTGGACGGCGTCATGGGTCGGCGTGAAGGCAATGCTCTCCCGTCCCGGAACCGAATGGCGTTCGATTGCGTCCTTGACAAGGGAAGAAACGTCTACCGGGTCGGTGGGACGAAGATGTTCCCGGAGTTCGATCTGGTTGAGCGACAGCAGGTCGGTGACAACCGCGCGCATGCGACCGGTTTCCCGGAGCATGATATCTATGAATCTCTGCGCCGCCTCCGGGTCGGTTCGGGCATGTCGCTGCAACGTTTCGACGCATCCGGCAACCGTTGCGAGCGGAGTTCGAAGTTCATGACTCGCGTTGGCGACAAAGTCGCGGTGAATATCCCTGGCTCTCTGTGTTTCCGTCTGATCCTCAAGGAATACCATGGCTGCGTTTCTCGTGACGGACAACGAAACGGGGCGGACCCACGCCCGAAAATGCCGGTCGGTATTGCGCTGAAGCTCAAATTCCACTTCCCTTTCCGTGCCGGAATGAAGCGCTGCGTCCACGGCGGAGCGGATGTCCGGGTCGCGGAGCGCAGCGGCGAAAGGCGCTCCCGCGAGGCCATCGCCGAAGAGGTCGCGTGCGGGCTGATTGGCGAAAGCCACGTTGTGCGTTTGCTCGACGATGAGGAGCGGAAAAGGCAGGCTTTCGGCGAATGCTTGCGCGTCTTTGGAATCGTCGGCAGGTACGCCCGAATCTACTTCGGGCGCGGGGTGCTTGCGAGAAGAAGCGAAAATCCCTAGTGCGCCCATGGTTGCGGCCCCAGCAATCGCGGAAAAGCCGTCGGCAGTGTCACGCGGAAGGTGCAGGCCTGCAAGATCCGCTGCCAGTGAAGCATACGAGACCCGCCGGCCCCGCATTCAGCGGCCCCGAATTCGATCCCGTTCCCTGCGCGACGTCAGTGGTTGAAACGCCTGCAGCGCATGGCCCGCGCAATACGGTTTCCCCGGCGCGGCAGGCAGTCCGCAAAATCCAAACTCCTGATCCTCGGGATCGCCGATCGGCCACCTGCACGAGCGTTCGGAAAGTTCCACCAGGGAAACCATGAGGGGGACCGGCTCTGGTGACGGTTCGTGTGGCACATGGTCCGGGCTTTCCGGCGCGCCTGTTGTCCTCAGGCTGGCGCCGGCGAGCCCGACTCGTTCCGGATGCGTGGCCGAGTCGCCAAACTCGGTATAGGCGTCGAGGCGCTCGGCCAAGGAAGATCGCGCGGTGCGCCGGGTGCCGTCGATGCCCGCGGGTTGTCCCGCACGGTGGCGCATCTCTTCCGCCGAGGCCTTGGACTTCTGGGCAGCCGTTGGCGCCGCGCTACCGCGCCGTAGCGGTTTCTTACCGGCGGCCGGCTTTGCTTGCGGGGACTTCGTACGGGCGGTGGACAGCCTTTGCGCCGGGACGCGGGCGGCGGGCCTTTTTTCCGTCTTTTTGCCGGCCGCGGGCGTTCTGGCGCTTTTATTGGAACCCTGTTTGTCTGCGGGCTTCGCCTCGCTCTTCGGCCGACTCAGACCGAGCCTGTTGACCTTTCCGATCACCGCATTGCGGGTGACATTTTCTCCCAGGGCTCTGGCGATCGCGGAAGCCGGAATCCCCGTGGCGTAGAGTTCCTTCAGTCTCGCGATGCGTTCTGGTGTCCAATCACTGGCGGGCACAAGACTGCTCCTCGCTGTGGGCATGAAAGCGGCCGGGTCTTGCGGCTGGCCGCAGGCAACACATAAGCAATCGCTGCGGCGTTTTCCAGCCCGAATCTACCGGCCGAAAAAGTCATGCGTCCTCGTACTGCCGGAAACAGCCGATTATTCTGTATTTTCGGCGAAGATAGCAGGAAAAGGTTCTGGCACATGACGGCGAAATTTGAATCGGAACCCCCGGTGCGAACCCGCAGCTTTGGGCGTGTCAATTGGTTGGGGCTCTGGAGCTTGATCGTTCGCGAAGTGCTTCGATTTTCGAAGCTTTGGATACAGACAGTGCTCGCGCCGGTGGTTACGGCCTGCCTGTTCGTCACGGTCTTCAATTTCGCGCTCGCCGCGGGCCGTCCAGGGATATTCGGGATTCCGTTTATCGAGTTCCTTGCCCCAGGCATGGTGATGATGGCGGTGATTCAGAATTCCTTCCAGAACACCGCGACGTCCATTCTTCACGCGAAAATCATGGGAAACATCTTCGACACGCTGGTCGCGCCGCTTTCAGCGGGCGAACTGAATTTCGGGTACGCGGTGGGCGGCGTCGTGAGAGGCGTTGCAGTGGCGCTCGCGACTTCGGCGGTCCTGTTTCCGCTGGTCGGCACCGGGATTGCGCATCCCTTTTGGGCCGCCTACTTCATTCTGGCCGGTGCCTGCCTGCTGTCCACGGTCGGAATCGTCGCGGGGATATGGGGCGAAAGGTTCGATCACCTGGCCACCGTGACCAATTTTCTTATCATCCCCCTTTCGTTCCTTTCGGGCACGTTCTTTTCGGTGTCGGCATTGCCCGAGCCATGGAGCACGGTCTCACGCTGGAATCCCTTCTTCTATCTCATTGACGGGTTTCGATTTGGAGTCGTTGGCGTGTCCGATGCGGAACCGATGACCGGTTTGGTGGTGACGCTTTTCGCCAATGTCCTGCTGTGGTTATTCGGCTGGCACCTGTTTCGAATCGGATATCGGCTGAAGGAGTGATATCGTGCTCTTCGGGTATACCTTGCGTCGCACGTGCAGGCCGCTGCGCATTTCGTTTCGGCTCGCCAAGTCGGGCGTTGCGTTGACTTCATCAGGCGGTTTCGCGACACTTTCGCCCGTGCGCCCGCCGCGGACCGTGGCGGGCTCTTGGCTTTTGGACTGCGCGCGCCAGTGGTGGCCGCAGTGCGCGCTAGCCGGACAATCAAGATGATCGATCCTGTTCTACCGACTTATCGCCGCACCCCCCTCGAATTTGTTCGCGGCGAAAGCAGTTGGCTTCATGAGGCCCAAGGGGAGCGCTACCTGGATCTGGGTGCGGGCATCGCGGTCAATATCTTGGGCCACGCCCATCCTGGCCTCGTGAAGGCGCTGGAGAACCAGGCACGGCAAGTTTGGCATACCTCCAATCTTTACAGGATTCCCGAACAGGAACGGTTCGCCAAAAGGCTGGTGGACAGCAGTTTCTCGGACACAGTGTTCTTCAGCAATTCCGGCGCAGAGGCGATCGAAACCTCGATCAAGATGGCAAGAAAATTCCACAGTTTTCACGAACGACCGGAGCGGTTTCGAATCATCACCTTTGACGGTGCGTTCCACGGTCGGACACTCGCGACCATATCAGCAGCGGGCAAACCGCATCTGGTTGACGGCTTCGGACCGATGCTGGAAGGTTTTGACATTGTCGCCTTCGACGACCCCTCTGCTGTCGATGAGGCCATTACGGACGAGACGGCTGGCGTATTGCTGGAACCGATCCAGGGGGAGGGGGGAATCCGGCGGTTTTCCGATGCGACTTTGCAGTCCATTCGCGAGCTTTGCGACCGTAACGGAATTCTCCTCCTCCTCGACGAGGTTCAGTGCGGAATGGCGCGCACCGGCAAGTTGTTCGCGCATGAATGGTCCGGCGTCCGCCCGGACATTCTCGCTTCAGCAAAAGGCATAGGCGGTGGGTTTCCGCTGGGAGCTTGCCTGGCGACCGAGGAAGCCGCGGCCGGCATGACGGCCGGGACCCATGGATCGACGTTTGGCGGAAACCCGCTCGCGATGGCGGTGGGCAATGCGGTGCTCGACGCGGTTCTGGAAGAAGGCTTCCTGGAGAACGTGCGGCGAAGTTCCGGAATATTTCGGCAGCGTCTTTCTGCCCTGGCAAATTCCCATCCCGATGTCGTGGAGGAAATTCGCGGCGAAGGACTGATGATCGGCGTCAAGTGCAGGATTCCCGCGGCGGAGGTGGTGGAGTGCGGTTTCGAACACCGTGTCATCACGATACCCGCGGCGGAAGAAACGGTCCGAATTCTTCCGCCGCTGAATATCTCGGAAGTGGACATCGACATCGCCTGCCGTGCGCTTGACGCCGCACTCGCGGAGGCCGGACGCAAACACGGAGAGAAGACGGAAACTCCGGCATGAACGAAGCCCGGATTCGTCACTTTCTTGAGATCGACCAGATTCCCGCGGGTGACCTTCGGGCAATCTTGAGCGAGGCAAGGGATCGGAAGTGTTCGCGCGGAGGCGCCCCTTCCGGGCTGCCGGATGCCGGTTCACCCCTTTCAGGCCACACATTGGCGATGCTCTTCGAGCAGCCGTCGACCCGCACTCGCGTATCGTTTGATCTCTCCATACGCCAGCTCGGCGGGGGCAGCCTGATTCTAAATTTCACCGAAACTCAACTCGGGCGCGGCGAGTCCATCGCAGATACGGCGCGGGTGCTCTCCAGGTATGTCGATGCGGTGATGATTCGCACCGGAGACTACCGGAGGCTGACGGAGTTTGCGGCGCACTCGGGCGTGCCGGTTATCAATGGGCTTACCAATCGCACCCATCCTTGTCAGGTCCTCGGCGACATCCTCACGTTTGAGGAACGTCTCGGCAGCATTGAGGGCCGGAGCCTCGCATGGTGCGGAGACGGGAACAATGTGTCGAATTCGTTCGTGCAGGCGTCGGCGAAATTCGGTTTCCGGTTTTCCTTGGCTTGTCCGGAGGGCCACGGGCCGGATGCAGGCATTCTCGAAGACGCGAGGGCGTGCGGCGCCGACATTCGCCTGGTGGCGGACCCATTCGAAGCGGTGGCTGGCGCGGATTGCGTGATGACCGACACGTGGAGTTCCATGGGCGCCGGAGCGTGGGAGGGGGACTTGGCGCTTTTTGGGCCCTATCAAGTCAATCGGGCGCTCATGAATTCTGCTGCGCCGGGCGCGATCTTCCTGCATTGCCTTCCCGCCTATCGCGGCCGGGAGGTCACGGACGAGGTGATGGACGGTCCCGAATCCGCAGTGTTCGAACAGGCGGAAAACCGGCTCCACGTTCAAAAGGCCATCCTGGTCTGGTGCTTGGCAAAGACGCATGGCGCCGAATAGGGGCGGACCGGTCTCTCCGGCCCATTAGTAGCCAACACGAAAAATCTGAACCGGGTGAGTTTGAAGCCGCCGAAATTGTCTTGCGGCAAATTCTCGGGCGGAATCGATTCTCAGCTTTACACCGCGTAGTCATTTTGGTCCAAAGGCGGCGCAGTACGGGTGCTGGAAGAACTTCTTGCAGCTACACGATTCGGAGGATAGCGGGTTAGATTGAATTTCCTTTTGCCAGCCTCGGAGTCATGGATTCGGTAAGTCGGCGTGAACGATATTCCTGCGGGGATCATCTACGTGTTCACCCATTCTGCCGAACGGCTATTGACATTTGGTGTGACTGCCTAAGTTTGCACTGAGGGCATTATAATGGTTCCATGTAATGCGGGGGCGGAATGATGATCACGGACCAGACACGAAATGCTGTATGGCAAGGATTGCTGGATATCGCGCGTTACGTTCGGTATTTCGACGCACTGGCGCAAAGATATAGGTAGTATAGAAATACCATCCGATTTCTGCTCGGACTATCCGCCACAGGCGCATTCATATCATTGCTTGGAATCGTACCGGATGTTTTCTCCACAATTGCGAGCGCAAGCATCGCAATTGTGGTTGTTTGGGATTTGGTATGGCATCCAGAAATTGAGGCAGCGGTTTTGAGTAAGGTATGCCGCGATATTGACCGGTTGGAAGCAGAGCATCGAGTCTTGTGGGAAGGCGTTGCCGCCGGACATATCGAAGACGAAGAGGCATATAGGCAACTTTCTACGATCCATCGAATGCTGAGATACATTGCTGCCGATATCGCAAAAATTGGCACGAACGAATCGCTCGATCAAAAATGCACAGAGGAGGCGTATCAAGCCGAAGCGGTGCGTTATGCCGTCTGACAAGTCTGTTCCAGGGCAAGAATTGGGCCTTCCGCCGAGACCCCATTCACCGCCTGCACCTCCGCCTGCACCTCCCTCACCCCCAGCACCCAAGCCAAAATGACGATCCTCGCGAGCAAAAAACTATCTAGGAATCCGCGCCGCAAAAGCCATCAGCAACGGTGACGGAGGCATTTTGCCTGCTCTTCGGCGGAGCAGTCTGGCTCGGACCCACGTATTTTGGGCGGTGCAGTTGCGCGGCTGATGAACGCAAATCCAACCGCGCCGAGGCGCCGGGCACGCACAGTTCGTGGCGGTGCGCAAGGCGCATCATCGTCGCCCGACCGGGCCATCCTCGCGCTGGCGGTCATGATCGCCTTCGGATACCTCCGGGCCGGGCGCAAGGAGCAGATGCGATCCCCGGTTGGCGCCGTGCCGATCCTCGGTAGCTGATAGGGTCCGTCCCCGAATCGACACAGGAACTGCCCGGCAGCGAATCCGGGCAGTCTGCGGATTCGAGCCGAATTTTTCGGAACCGTCGCAGCTGCCCGCTTTGTCGATATTGCGTCCGGTTGAAGTCGGTCCAGGCGTTCCGACGCCGTCGCAGTGCAGCCAAATGCCGACGGCGACTCCGTGTTATTGCATCAGACACTTTCGAACCAAGAAAACGCTACAACGCAAACGCCTCCAAACTGTTATCGCATTTCATCAACGAAGGATTATGTTATCGTTGTTCATAGATTGGCACTGTTTCACATCGATATGCCGACCTGTCCGAGCCGAGTCACATTGGATAACAGTTTAGACATGGACATCCTCAATCTGAATCGTTTTTCAGGCCCCGTTACTGTTTTTCAGGAACGGCGGCTTCCGGTGATTGCTACTCCGGTCGGGTATGCCGCGTTGATCGGGGCATACGGAGTGCGTGCGCCGCTTCCGCGTATTCTGAGCGCCACGGGGGAGCGACACAGGTTGGTCGAGAAAGACAACTGGCGCATCTATTCGCCGCGCCATGAGCCGGATGCCAGCCTCGAAGGACACCTCACCTTCGCCCTGAAGTATGAGGGGCTCGACCTCGCTGTCCTCAAGCGCCTGTTCGCCGCGACCGGTCCCGCACCCATCGAGAATTTCGTCAAGGCCAAGCCGACGGGCGCTTACGCCAGACGCGTTTGGTTTCTCTATGAATGGCTAACCGGACACCGGCTCGATCTGCCAAACGCCGATCGTGGCGCCTATACGCCGATCGTCGATCCGGACCGCCAATTCTCAGCCCACCCCGAAACCTCCCGGCGGCACCGGGTGAAGAACAACCTGCCGGGTACGCCCGAATTCTGTCCGCTGGTGTTCCGCACCGAGACGCTGGAGCGCTTTGCTGCGATGGAGCTACAGGCGCGCGCTCTTGATGCCGTTGGCGCAGTCCCGAGGGACCTGCTGGCGCGTACAGCGGCCTTCCTATTGCTGAAGGATTCCAGGTCGAGCTTTGCCATCGAAGGCTTGCATCCGCCCCAGGACCGCATCCAACGGTGGGGCCGGGCCATCGGCCAGGCCGGCCAGCAGCCGATCGATCTTGACGAGCTGCTACGCCTGCAGGGCATCGTGATCGGCGATGCCCGGTTCGTCCATCTCGGACTGCGCACGGAGGGCGGTTTCGTCGGCGAACGGGATCGCGAGTCGTGCATGCCGATTCCCGACCATATCAGCGCTCGGCCGGAGGACTTGACCGGGCTCGTTGAAGGTATGATCGCGTTCGACCGTCAGGCTGCGCAGCAACTCGACCCCGTGGTGGCTGCGTCGGTTCTCGCCTTTGGCTTTGTCTATATTCACCCGCTCGATGACGGTAACGGCCGGCTTCACCGCTACCTGATCCACCATGTCTTGGCCCGGCGCGGCTTCAACCCGTCCGGCGTCGTCTTCCCTGTATCGGCGGCCTTTCTGGAACGCATCGACGAATATCGCGCTGCACTCGAAGACTATTCGAAGCGATTGCTGCCGGTCGTGGACTGGGAGCCGACTGAAAACAGCAATATCCGGGTGCTCAACGATACCGGCGATTGTTACCGGTTCTTCGACGCGACTCCTCAAACCGAGTTCCTGTATGGATGCGTGCAACAGACCGTCGAACGGGACCTGCCCGAGGAAGCCGCATTCCTGAGGCGTTACGACAGGATTTGTGGTGAGCTGAACCTGATGGTGGACATGCCGGAGAGGCTGTCCGACCTTCTATTCCGGTTCCTCCACCAGAATAACGGAAGGCTGTCACGCCGCGGCCGGGAAAGGGAATTCGCGGCGCTGACAGACGTCGAGGTGGCGCACATCGAAGCGATTTACCGCGAGAGTTTCTTGGATGCAGGGGCTGAACCTGACGGCACCACAATCGCTTCTTCATGATGTTGCGGTCACGCCAAGCGCAAGGAATCAAGAGGAGGACGGCGATGCCGACCGTGGTGGTCATCGGCGCGAGCCGGGGTATCGGTCTTGGACTGGTCAAGCGTTACGCGGACGAGGGGTGGCGGGTGCATGCGACGACGCGCACCCGGAAGAGCCCCGGGGCACTCGGCGAGGTGCGCGGTGATGTGCACCTCCATGGCCTCGAAGTGACCGATCGTGCGCAGGTGCAAGCGTTTCGCAGCGCTCTAGGGGATGAGGCGATCGACGTCCTCATCCACAACGCAGGGGTCTATGGCGACAGGATGAGCGCCGCCGCTGTGCGCCGCGTCAACGCGGAGGCCCCAATCGAAATGGCCGAAGAGCTCATGAGCGCCGTCGTGCGCAGTGAGCAGCGAAAGATCGCACTCATCTCCAGCATGGCGGGCGCGCGTCGAGGGTCGCGTCGCAGCCTTGGGAAGTACGGTGAGTCAAAGGCG
The DNA here is from genome assembly GCA_965219495.1 of Rhodobacterales bacterium. Classification (GTDB taxonomy): domain Bacteria; phylum Pseudomonadota; class Alphaproteobacteria; order Rhodobacterales; family CAZPXZ01; genus CAZPXZ01. The sequence goes on along the minus strand of OZ244777.1, from coordinate 1,548,488 downwards.
GCGCTCAACGACCGGTTCCGAGCGCTCGAGGGAAGCTGGCGACAGCGGGGTTGCCTCGCGGTCGTCATCCATCCGGGGTGGGTCCGCACTGACATGGGCGGTCCTCATGCCGCCATCTCGGTAGAAGACAGCGCCCGCGGCATCTACGAGGTCATGGCCAGCCTCGATGAATCCCGACACGGCCGGTTCTGGACTTGGGACGGGCACGAGCACCCATGGTAGAAGTTGCGTCCTGAGCTGCTGCTCCCGTCGCACCCGGGAAAGCGGAAGAAGTCTGGGGCGACCTCGTTTTCGACATTGAGACGGTGTTGTGACTCGGATAATTCCGTATGGGGCGGGTCGAAATGTTTCGGATTGCACCGAGTTCGGATTACCGGGAATTCGGTATATTGTGGGATATTCGGATCCGGTTCTCTTTTCCGAGTAGGGGCAGCTTTTCCAAGCAGGTCGTGTTTTTCCAAGTAGGCTGTTTCGCCGGGGTTTGCGCCGATTGTCCTTGCCCGTCCGGGGTCGGCAGGGGGTTCGGATGGCGCCTGCGGCGTCGCGGATTTCGGATGACCGGTGGGCAGCCCCTTGCGATGGCGCCAGTTTTTTGGCGGGAAGAGTTGGCCCACGCGATTGCCGTCGCCATGCCGTTGATGGCTGGGTGCAATTTCGCCACGAAACGGACTTGGCCGCCGAGGCCTATGTTCGCGGGCAAGCTAGGCGCGAAGCAACTCCGCCGCGCTGCCTGCAGCGGCGCTGTCCGGCACGGCGCGTATGGGCGCAAGACGCAAGCTGGCATGCGCATTTTCCGTTGGTATTGCCGCCGCTACCACACCACCTTCAACTCGCTTCCGGACTGCTCGGCGGCGCGGTTTCCGGGAACGCTGCAGGCGATGGGAGAGATGGTTGCGGAAGCCGAGGCCCTGGGGAGCCTGTGGGCGGCGGCGCGATCCGGAGGCGCTGGATCTGTCAAGCGCCCGTTGCCCGATTCATCGGCGGTTCGCGCAAATGCATGTTTGCCTGAAGATCATCCTCGGCTTGTTGTCGGAGCTCTTCGAGCATATGGGCGCGAAGGTGCATGGATTCCGCGAGCGAACGGCGGGGCATGCTGGCGGCACTCATGGATCTCCAGGGGATTTTGCTCGACCCATCTTCCGTTTCCGCTTTCTCCGATCAGAATTCGGCCCCTGGGAATCGGGCGCCGGATCGCAAGCGGGGCCGCCAACACGCCATGGCACCAGGCCGGCCGCCTCGAATTCGCGACCCTTGCCCGCTGCGAATCGGATTCAACGAGGAGGAAGACCATGTCCTTCACGAGAGAAGACCCTGGCCGGGAAGTCGCGTTTGTTTCGCTACGGCATCATCGCTGGCATCTAGTCCAAACCCGCGGACAAGCTCGGCGCGCTGGTCCGGGAGCTGTCCGAAAAGAATTACGTGATTCCCGGATCCCGCTGTGCCCGGGTTGCGCCGCCGCCGATCCGCGACTTGCTTCACCTGTATCGCCGGTCCGGTTCCGAAACGCCGGATCGACCGCGCCAAGCCCCGGCGGATACCGCCGGAAGTGATTGAAGTCCTGCTTTCCCTCAAGCGCGACGCTCCGGAGTTGAGCATTCGAGAAGTGATTGCCCGCGCCCGGCGCCGGGCGAGGTTTCCGAGGACACTCCGTTGTCGCCGTCGATCCTCCATCGCCTGTTTGCTTGGGAGAGATTGATGGTCCGTGGAGAAAGCACTCTCGTGCGGGACCGGCGCCGCTTCAGCATGCGTTTCCGGGGGACTTGTGGATGGCTGACGTCCTGCACGGCCCGAAAGCGGGAGACGGGAGCGGACGCCGGCGGAAGACGTATCTCCTGGCGTTCATCGACGATGCGACCGGGGTCATTCCCCATACCGCCTTCGCCTTCTCCAACAACACTGCCGCATTCCTGCCGGACGGGCGGAACAGGCTTCCTTGGCGAAGGCTTCGCGGAACTGCGTAGCATGATTGGGGGTTCGACGCGGGGTGCCGGATTCTGTCGCGCCGACGAAATTGCCGGACGACAGCGCATATGGGTGTGCTGGACTTGAATTCAGTCCGATCGCAATGCATTTGGAGAGTGCCCGGGAAGAGTTGGGGTCGGGTCGACTGGGGACTCCATCCATCGTTCCAACACGTTACGCATGCTTTCGATATGCGGGAAGCCTCACGATGATACCGAGAAGCGGAGTGGAAAGCGCCTGACGCTCCCAGGCCCTACCGTCCACCGGGAATGGCAAGTCCACCAGGAGGCCGTTCGCGCATGTGGGCAGAAACGCGGTGCTCGATGCGGCGGAAGACGATCACGAAAGCATAGGTGATCACGAGATAGATCAGGCCTGCGGTGATGTAGAGCTTGTAGGGTTCAAAACTGCGGGCGACAATGATGCGGGCGACCCCCGTCAGGTCGAGGAGCGTAATGATCGAAACCAGCGAGGTCGCCTGGAGAAGGAACACGACCTCGTTGGTATAGGCCGGCAACGCCAGGCGGAAGGCCTTGGACAGGACGATGCGCCGGTAAAGCAGGACTCCGGACATGCCGAGGGCGCGCGCCGCCTCGATTTCTCCGCGCGGTACGGCCTGGATCGCCCCGCGCAGGATTTCCGCGGTGTAGGCCGTGGTGTTCAGGGTCAGGGTCAGGATGGCGCAGAAATAGGCCTCGCGGAACAATCCCCATAGGCCGACTTGGTCGAGAAACGGCTGGAATTGGCCTGAGCCGTAGTAGATCAGGAAGAGCTGGACCAGGAGCGGGGTTCCGCGGAAGTAGAGGATATAACCATAGACCGGAATCCGTAGAAATGGATTGCGCGAAAGGCGCGCGACCGAGAGAGGAACCGCTAGGCACAGGCCAATCAGAACGCTGATGAGGGTGATTTCCAGGGTCAGCGCGGCTCCGCCAAACAGGCGGGGCAGGCTCTCCCAAACGATCGAGAGGTCCATCACTGCGTCACGCGTGCCGGACGCCCCGGTTGGCCCACATTTCCGCACGCCGTTGGATGATCATCGAGACGATGGAAACGCCGAGATAGAACAACGAAGCCGCGAAGAAGAAGGTGAAGGGCAGCCGGGTTGCCCGCGCCGCGATATCAGCGCTGCGCATGAGTTCTTCGAGTTGGATCACCGAGATCAGGGCCGTGGCCTTGAACAGGACCATCCACACATTGCCGAGGCCGGGCAGGGCGAAGCGCCACATTTGCGGTAGAACAATGCGGCGGAAGGTCAGCGCCGGTCCCATGCCGATCGCCTTGGCGGCCTCAATTTGGCCGCGTGGCAGGGCGAGGAATGCGCCGCGGAAGACCTCGGTTGCGAAGGCGCCGTAAATAAAACCGATTGTGATTACGCCGGCAACGAAAGGGTTGAGGTCGACAATCAGGTCGTAGCCGGCGCCGGCCGCAAGATCCTGGATCAGTGTCGGGACGCCGTAATAGACGAGCAGGATGAGGATCAGTTCCGGCACGCCGCGAATCACGGTTGTGTAGGTGTCGGCGATCCAGCGGGCCGCTCGCGGCCTTGAGAGTTTCCCCCAGGCGCCGAGCAGACCCATGACCAGCGCCAGCGCCATGGCGCTGAGGCCGACCAGGAGCGAGAGCTCAAGGCCTTGCCACAGCATCCAGCCGTAACCCCGGAGATCGAGCATCACGCCTGCCTCCGGTCTGAGTCAAGGAAAGCGACGGTCCCCCTTGGGACCGTCGCCAATTCAGGTGCGTGCCGCGGTCAGTCGCCGTACACGTCGAAATCGAAATACGAGGCGTTTATCTCTTGGTAGGTTCCGTCTTCGCGAATTGCGGCGATGGCTTGGTTCAAGGCATCGAGGAGTTCTTCTTCGCCCTTGCGCACCGCGATCCCGACACCGTCGCCGAACCAGCGCGGATCGGTGAAGTCCGGTCCGACGAACTCCGCGTCCCGCCCCTCAGGCGTGTTGATGAAGCCTTCCAGCAAAGCGACGGAATCGGCCAGCAGCAGATCGACCCGTCCCGCGTTAAAGTCGAGATTGGCCTCGTCCTGGGTGGCATAGGCCTTGATCGTGATGATCTCACCGAAATTGTCTCGCAGGAAATTTTCGTGGATTGTCGCCCGTTGCACGCCGACGGACTTGCCGTCCAGACCGGCATTCGAGATTTCGATATCGGAGCCTTTCTTGCGCACGAACTTCGCTGGTGTGTTGTAATACCTGGCGGTGAAGTCCACCTTCTGCTTGCGCTCCTCGGTGATGGACATCGAGGCGACGATCGCATCGTATTTCTTTGCCAGCAGGCCCGGGATGATGCCATCCCAGTCCTGGACTACCCAGGTGCAGTCCAGCTTAGCCGCCGCGCAGAGCGCGTTGCCGATTTCGATATCGAATCCCTGCAGGTTTCCGTCCTCGTCGATCCAGTTGAACGGCGGGTACGCTCCTTCCGTCCCCAGCGTGACCTTCTTCATATCGGCCGACGCTGTGCCGGCCGCGAGTACAATCGCGGCCCACAGCGCCGCGGACATAAACTTCTTCATTTGAACTGCCTCCTTTAGTGACTGTTTAATGAATTCATGGCTCGAGTTCCGCCATAATTTCCTGACAGGAACCGCTTGAGCCGGTCCGAGCGCGGATTGTCGAATAGCGCCCTTGACGGTCCCTGTTCCTCGACTCTCCCTAGATGCAGGAACACCGTACGTGACGATACCTCACGGGCGAAGCCGATCTCATGGGTCACGATCAGCATCGTTCGCCCCTCCTCGGCGAGATCGTGGATGACCCTCAGCACCTCGTTGACGAGCTCGGGATCAAGGGCCGAGGTCGGCTCGTCTAATAGCATGACCTCGGGTTCCATTGCCAGCGCGCGCGCAATTGCCGCCCGCTGTTCCTGCCCGCCCGAAAGATGGGCGGGAAAGTAGTCGTGCTTGTCTTGAAGGCCGACCTTGTGGAGGAGGCCGTGAGCTCGTTCGATCGCTTCCCGCCGTGGCAGCTTCAGCACATGGATTGGGGCCTCAATAACGTTCTGGAGCACCGTCAGGTGGGACCAGAGATTGAACTGCTGGAACACCATGCCGATCCGGGAGCGAATACGATCGACCTGCCGACGATCCGTCGGCATCGGTCGGCCGTGTCGATCGACGCCCATTTGAATCAGCTCACCTCCGACATGGACCCGTCCGGAATCGGGAATATCGAGCAAGTTCAAACAGCGCAGGAAGGTGCTCTTGCCGGAACCGCTGGCGCCGAGGATGGAGATGACATCACCTTCGTCCGCGGTCAGCGAAATTCCCCGAAGCACTTCGAGATCGCCAAAGCTCTTGTGGAGATCCTCCACGCGAAGCGCGGCTTCGTCTTCGCCTTTGATCCGCGTTACGGCAGTAGACTGGATTGCCTCCGACATATCGATCAGCGTCGACTGCCTCGCAAGATCGTGATGCGAGGGGTGGATGTGAACGGGACCGGCTTCATCTTGGCGATTTCAGTTGCAGCTGCGGTCGATCTTGAATTGTTCGGTCTTTTTCCAGCACAAGCTGGAACAAGTAGGTTGGTGCGATGGTAAGACCCGCCAAATGAAACGTCCGCCGCGCTGCATGTTTTCAGCTCGGGCGGGTAGACGAAGAATCTGTTGCGCTGATGCCTGAAATGGAAACGGCCATGTGGGAACGCGAGACTTGCGGGTCGGGCAACCGGTTGGCGAGCGCCAGCAACAATCGCCGGGTTATCTTTCGATTGTTGCACCTTACAGCCGCAATGACAGCTGCTCGGTGAACGACCGTTCGCCGATTTCGTTGCTGATAGACCCGAGAAAAGCATCGAACTTGTGAAGTTGCGCCTTTTGCCGTGCGCTATCTTTCATTCGCTTCCAAAGCGTTCGCGCCATGGGCCTGTCTCTCGTCGGGGCGCCAGAATTCCTGCTCAATCATAGCAAACTTCGACCAACAGGCGTTGCCTTGAGCCAAGAAACTGAACGACGGCCCAAACTGAGCATCCAAATTCTGGAGAAATCGTTTGCGTCCGGATGGACACTGCGCCGCATTTGACTGCCGACCCGACCCTGGCGAATTCGGTGGTGGGCAACGTACAGGATTCTTCGCTTCGGCTGATAATTGGCTTCGCGAGTCCTTGAGACGCGAGCTAAGCGTTGCAAGGCAGGGCAAGTCAGTGCGTGTGATGGAATCCCGCAGGGGCGATGCGCCGATGAACGGCGCGGACCGCGCGCTCGACCTTGAAGAGGAGGGCGCCGTCGGCGAGCCTCCGCCCCGCGAGCCTTGTGGCCAAATCATGCGCCAGTACGGCCAGGGTCGTCGCGGCCTCGTGGTCGAGCAGCAGTGCGTACACCGATGATGGTGAGGCGGGACCGCGCAGTAACCGCGGGTCTTACCCGGCGACAAGCCCGTGCGCGGCGGCAATGCGGTCGGCGGGCGCCGGATACACGAGGGCAAACACGCCGGCTCAGGAGCGAACTTCCATCGGAGGCCAAGAAGCCAGACGCGCCAACTTTCGTTCGAGAGCCCGAGGCCCGCGTAAGGGGTGAGCGCGTCGCGGTTGCACGGGAACGCCAGGCCGTCGCCGATTTCAGCGTTGAAAAGTCTCTCCGCCTCGAAGTCGTCGTTCGCCGCGAGGCCGTTCGTGTCCCGGAGAGACTACGGGCGTTCCACCCCGCTGGACGCCATCCCCCAGGCCGGAGCCAGCATGAGCGAGATGCCAAGTCCGGAGGTTCCCGGGTCGATCCGGATTGCGCCGGATGCGCCCCATTTCTTGAGGTTGCGGTCCGCGTGTGCGATCGGGGCCCGGGCGGCGCCCTTGACGGATACACCCTCCCCAGCATAGCGAATTCGGGCGCCAACTTCCAGGCCGTTTCCGCGTCGCCCCTGTCACTGCGAACCCCCGACTCCACCAAAGGTATCAGCGTCCCACCCGCGCCGAACTCGAATGTCCGCGAACCCTCAAGGATGAGACGCAACCGGCTCGATCCTGCCTCGGTCGGCACGGTGTGTGGCGTACTAGCGTGAAAACGGCCTCGATCGCCAAGTCATACGATTTTCGAGGAAGCAACATTTTGGCGTAGACAAGCAGGTGCATGCTGGAGCCGTGCTGATAAGCACACTGTGGAAGTGAGGGGAGCAGAAACTCCTTGCGCGTATTGCTTCCAAGGCAAGGTTGCATCCAACATGCGAGGTACGCGGCTTCCGAAGTGCCCATCAGCTGCGTCCTCATCGCGATGACGCGGGTCAGCGACATGTAGAGCGAATTCCAAAGGGATCGATCAGGCACTCGCGGACGATACAATTCCACAACGGCAAGAATCCGTTCAAATCCTCCACCAAGCGCAACGTAACTCTTGCCTTGCACCGTCGGTGCAAGAGGAACCGAGGTCGGTTGAAAGTTGCGAATTCCGGCTTGAAAGACTCCCGGAACAAGCTTGTCCGGCTGCGCAGCATGCCAACACGATCCCGGCGAGGGAAAATGGAACACCTTTCCAGCTGGCTTCCGCTAACCTTTCCGATCGCGTGTGTCCGCGGGCCTGCCCCAACCACCGCCGCCCGCGGTGGAGACATGGAATGAATCGCCCGGCTGAAGCGCAAGGCCGCTGACGAAGGCGTAGTCCTCTACGGTCCCGTTTCTTCTCTTGACGGTTAGCGCGTTGGTTCCACCGGAATCGCCGCCGTTCGAACCCCAGACCGGAAGCCGGTTGCGGCTGTATCCCGCCGAAAGGATCGCCTTTCCGCGTGCTCGGTACTCCATGGAGACACCGCGCCCACCCCGATAGAGTCCGGCGCCCCCCGACTGGCTGCTCAACCGCTTCCAAACGACATCGAGCCCATACCGTGCTTCACAGATTTCTACCGGGCAGTTGAAGGTGTCGCCGTGATGCGCCGAATACATGGCGCTAAGGCCGTCCCGTTCGGACGTCGCGCCCCATCCGCCCATTTGGGGCTCGACCATGGTGTAGGCTCGGCCGGTTTCCGGATGAATTCCGGCGACGACGGTGCTGCAAATCGATGCAAAATGGCCGGCAGGCAATCTTTCCGGCATGGCGCGCGCCATGCAGCGCCAAAGCATGTCTGTCAGCCGTATTCTCGTTTCAAAGTAGTATCCATGCGGCGCTGTACCGGTGGTATGAAAGATGGTGCCGGGCTTCGTAATCACCTCAAGGGGTCGAAACGAACCCGCGTTCGCGAACAGCCTGGGGTCCGTCAGCGCCTTGAAGATCATTTGACCGGCGATGACCGCGCCGTCCCTGCTGGTATTGTAGGGAGCGCTCCGTTGGGTGGGGTTGTCGCTCAGGTCCACGACAAAGCGGTCCTGCGTGATGCGGACGGTGGCATGCCATAGCGCGCCGTCGTCCTGCTCTTCTTCCGTGCTGTATTCGCCCGCCGGCAGCGTCGCGAGACCGGCAAGGGATCTTCTTTCGCCTTCTTCGAACAACTCGGCGAGCGCGGCCTGGTACGCCTCCAGGCCGTAGGCGTCCAGCAACTCCCGAATGGTGCGGGCGGCTCGCCGGCTGGCGGCGACCTGCGCCCAAAGATCGCCGCGAACGAAGTCAGGAAGTCGGCTGTTTACCGCGATGATCTCCAGCGCCGGTTCGACCAGCGTGCCCTTTTCAAACAGGCGAATCGCCGGCAACCGGACGCCTTCCTGGAAAATTTCGGTGGCGCCGGTCGACATCGACCCGGGCGTCATGCCGCCGACATCTCCCCAGTGCGCGATGGAAGCCGACCAGGCGACGCACTTCCCGCCGTAGAACACGGGCAGCGCGATGACCATGTCGCTCAGATGCGTAACGCCGCCGAAATAGGGGTCGTTGGTGAGGAACAAGTCGCCTTCATGGACGTTATCCAGGCCGTACTGCCCGACGATATGGAGAACGGCCTTGTCCAGCACCCCGATGAAAGTCGGAATTCCTGCACCGGAACTCACCATGTTGCCGTTGGCGTCCATGATCCCTGTGCCGGCGTCCAGGACTTCGTAAATGATTGGACTCATCGCCGTCTTCTTCAGTACGGCGAACATTTCCTCGGTGGCGGCCGAGAGCGCGGATTGGATTACGGAAATGGTGATTCGATCGGTTTCCCGCATGTTGTTCCGTGCTCCGCGGTCTCGGTCCATTTGGAGAGGCGAGGGCGGTCCCGCCAGTGATCGCGAATCGCGATATGTCGTTTTCGTGCCGGGAACGGCAATCGAAACGCTGCCCGGCCCGGCGGTCAGTTGTGGACAGGCAGAGGTTCGCTTTGCGGGATCCCGCGGTGCGGCCCTGCGCTTGTGACAACTAGTCCGCTTCGACGATTACCCGGTTTCCGAACGCCTCTTCCCCTTCGAACAAGCCCAGCGAAGCAAGTTCCTCCTCCGGCGGCGGTTTGCAGGACCACTTGCGGCTCGGAATCCATCCACAGGTATGCTTGAGCAACGCGCCGTATTCGGCGCGCTTCAGGACCGCTGTCGACGGGTCAATAACGGGAACGTGCAGGGCTTCCTCGACCAACTTGTGACAACCGAGTTCGAGCGTGCATGCAAGGATCAGGGCCTCCGCGTAGTCTTCTTCCACGGCGCGGCGTCCGGCCTCGATCAAGAGGTCGGTAGTACTCGACTGATCGTCCCGGAACTCGGAAGTTGCGAGTTCGATGGGATAGAAGCCGGAGAGTTGCCGGCCAAATCCGTGGTGGTGGACAACCGTACTCATCTGGTCGACACACTTGTGGTGCGGGCCGATGATCCCGAATCGGTTGGAAAGGCTCGCCGCGATTTCGCATGCGGCCAGACAGGGCGCGGTCACGAACATCTCGCCCGAGATTTCACGAGCGTCATGTAGCGCAGTGTCATAGAAGCATCCGATCGCGAAGGCGTCGAACCCTTCGCGGGAAGCCGCACGCGTGGCCCGGACGATTCCGCGCGTCACGACCGCTTCATAGGTGCGGTATTCGATGTGCGAAAACCGGCCTTCCGAGGCCGGCAGGCTGGTGACATGCACTTCCGTTCCCGGCAGTTTGCAGTCTCGCGCCATGTCCGCGAAGAGAGCATCGTAATCGTCTATTCCGACCGGATTCAGATACATGATCTTGAGATGTGGCATTGCTGTCATCTTTCAGTATTCCTTTCTAGCCAAGATCATTTCTGGACTTTGACCCTTGAACCGCAATCTTCCCGGGCATGTCTTCCGGCATGGGGATCGAATTCCCGCGTCTTGCGGCTGTTGTCTTGCATGCTTCGGGACAGGAAGACATGGATGTCAATGTCTCTTGCAGTCGAACGCAAGCTTCGTCACGTCCCGCGGTCCTGCCGGCGCCGAACGTGATGGAACAGGGAGGCTTCGCCTTGACATCTTTCTCGGCACAACGCGCTTGGTCTTCATGAACGGATCTTTCGGGATTCAAGGTATTCGAATAGCAGGAAGCAACACGCTCCCGCCGTGGCAAGAAACCTGGCGGCCTCGACGCGCGCCTCGGTGTAGTGATCCGCTTCGTGGAGGCAGTTGAGCGTGCCCAGGACTCGTCCTCCGGCAACGGCGGGCAGGTTGAGCACCGACTCGCACCCGAGCGAGGCAATGAGTTCATGGTCGGAAAAGACCCGGGCGATTTCCGCAATACTGTTGGCGACGAAAATCTTGCGTTTGTCTACGACATGGTTGATCCAGTCGTTGTCGGGGAATGGCTTGCTGCCCTGAACGGGATAGGCATCCGGCATGTTGGAATAGATGCGCCGGGCGATTCTTTCTTCAAAATCAAGCGCCATCAGCGTGAAGAGCTTCGCCCCGACAACCCCGTCGCTGAACCGCGCCAGCGCCGCGAACGTTGCATCCGGCTGGTTCTCCGGTGAGGCCAGCGCCATGCTGAATACTTCTGCCGAATTCATTGGAAACCTCCCTCCAGGAATCCGTGATGCGCGGCCAGGGTCGGTGCGAATTCAGTGTATCGAATGGCCCGGCATCCGGGGTTCAAAGGGCGTATTCGTTTTCGTCTATCAAGAATATTCTCCCCGGTGTCGTCGGCCCAAATGGTCGCCATCTCCGCAAGCAGGGCGGCGTGGGCGGGAAATCCTTGACGGAGGAGAAATCGTCCGAGACGGAGCGACGAACGGGTTTTCGACACGGGCTCAGTCTTCCGGCGGAAGTTTCGGACTTCGAATAGGAACCTCGAAGGAACGGGAAAATTTCCTTGGGAACTGCACGCCGGCAGGCCTCAGATTGCTGGCACGCACTGTGATTTTTCCTGGAAGGGACGAAAGGAATCCGGTCGGCGCATTCGAATGAGTCTTTTCCGGCTAGGCGAAAGTGCGCTTGCGCGCACCGCGGCGGACGGAAGCGTGCCACCCCGCCCGCCACGTCATGGAATCGATCCCGCGCCTTTACATGCGTGAAATGCTTACGTCGGCGACTGCTTTCGCCACGGGCTGGATCGACATTCTCTCTTCGTCATGCCCGACATCGAAGCGGTTCAAGGTCGCGGATACCATTTCGCCCGGCGAAACGATCGCCGAAACAAAGTGGTCCGGAACCATGGTCGGCGCAACCATCGCGATGATCCGCCAGGTGGAGGCAGAAGTGGTCACCTCGAACTCCAAGGAACTGCCTGGGGCAAGCAGGACGCCCGGGGGGCCATCCATTCCGTGCGCCACGGTGGCTTCATCCCCAATCGCCGCGGCAAGATCCCCGGGATCGCCGGTAAGAATCTGCTTTTCAGCCTCCGGCGAAACGTACGCTCCGGTGAAAATCTTTCCATCGTGTGTCGAAGGCGCGACCAGGACCGGCGCAAGAAGTTCGTCGGCCAGGTTGTTGGTGATCACCACCTTGTAGGTGTACGGGCCCATGGAATCCATGGAGTCCATGGAGTCCATCATGGACTTCCCGGAGAGATCCGAGTAGACCTGCGCGCAAGCGGCAAGTCCTGCGACAAGGGCAAGGGGTGCGAGCCCAGAGAATCGAAGCATGACTGTTCCTCCAATAGCTTGTTCCTGCCGCACACATAGCAGGAATCTTTCGCTTTCGATAGGAGTTGGTGGAGTATTGCCGCCGGGATCCCACGCAAGACAATGCAACCGGGCCTTTTGCCGTCAATTCGGTCCTTCATGAGCTTCCCGCCGCAGAATCTTCCCGGCGGCAATCCTTAGGATGTCGGGGCTCCCTCCGGACTGCTGGCAGTCCAATGACCTGGATCGCCCATTCCTGATATGGCTCCTGGGGGAAACCCGCCAAGGATGAATTCCTTGTCAGCTCGGGGCAACCAACGCTCGGTGGCCCGAATCACTCTGCATGGGCTATTCGTAGTGTAGAGGCGAATTTCCTAGGGAATGGCTTCGTCCCAGGGAGCGGGAAGGGAATCGTGAATCTTGCGGGCCTCTTCTCCATCACGGCGCATGCTGCGCGCGAGGTCGTCAAGCGACTCGAACTTCTTCTCCGGACGCAAGTAGGCGCATAAGCCCACGGCGATTTCGGCATCATAAAGATCGCCGTCGAAATCCAGCAAGTGCGTTTCCAAGCATGGTGCATCGATTTCGAATGTCGGATTCACGCCCAGGCTGGCCACGCCCCGGTATTCGCCGGCGTACGCACCGTCGAGCACACTTGTCACGACAGCGTAAATTCCAAACGCGGGCAAGCAGATATCACCAATCGAAAGATTCGCCGTTGCCATGCCGAGCCCACGCCCGCGGCCTTCTCCGCGCCTCACGCGGCCCTCGATGCAATGCCAGTAGCCAAGTTGCCGCGCCGCTTCCCCGGGATCTCCCGTGCGTAGCGCGGTCCGCACGGCGGATGAAGACCAGGCTTCAGGCCCGTCTCCCGCCATTTCCATGCTCCGCATCTCGTATCCGGCCTGCTTTCCGATGGACTGCAGGAGTGTCAGGTCGCCTTTCCGTCGGTGGCCGAACCGGAAATCGGCGCCGGCCGCAACGGTCTTCAGCCCGAGGGCGTCTCCGAGCACCTCCCGCGCGAACGTCTCGGCCGGGAGTGAGGCAAGATTCGCGTCGAACGCGAACACGAACATCACGTCCACTCCCACCGCGGACAAGCGTCGCTCCTTGGTGGGGGGAGGCGTGAGCCGGAATGCTTTTGCGCCCCGGCCAAAGAATGTTCTGGGATGTGGCTCAAACGTCACCACGGAGAGCTTTCCGCCCTTCTCGCGTGCCGCTTCGGCAGCGGCGCCGATCACCGCCTGGTGGCCACGGTGGACGCCATCAAAATTGCCGATCGCGGCGTGACTTCCCCGGTCTCCGATCTCCACCGCATCGATGCCGCGGACGATGCGCATGTCGTTTGAGCAGTCCTTCCTAGGCGGACCTGGACGGGACCAGGATGAGCGCTTCGCCTTCGATCACGGTTGTTTCCCCTACCTTGCACACGCAGTCGATGGTTACACGGCGCTTTTCCCGCAGGATTTCACGGACTGTGCAGACGACGTGGAGCTTATCGCCCGCGCGAACGGGCGCGCGAAACTTCAGGGTTTGGCCGAGATAGATGGCTCCCTTGCCAGGCAATTGCATGCCGATGACGGTCGAAATCAGGGAAGCCCCCAGCATGCCGTGGGCGATGCGCCCGCCGAATTGGGTGCTTGCCGCGTAGACCTCGTCGAAATGGACCGGGTTCCGGTCGCCACTGAGTGCGCCGAAGGATTCGATATCCTCTTCGTGAATGGTGCGGGAAATGCTTCGCGACAGGCCTGCCGTCAGGTCTTCGAGATAGAGGCTTTCTGCCATTTGCGTGTTCTCTCCGGTTCCCTCGGGCGGGTAATTCGTGGTGCGGGCGCCAATGTGTAATCAACTGCGCGGCGCGGGACAAATTTCCAGCGAATTCATCGCAATTGCCGGGCCGCCGCCAGCGGCGCCGCGCCATGCCGGGCGAGAAATGCTTCGAGGCTGTTCCGGGCCGGACGTCGCCCGTCATGGGCGATTTCGGAAACCGCAAGGCCGCCGGTTACGAACAGGCAGTCCAGCCCCATTCTTGCCGCGCCGGTGACATCGGTGGTGATGCCGTCGCCGACGGCGAGAATGCTCGCTCTGGGGATGGACCTGCCGGCGGACTGGTCCAGCGCGCGCAGCGCGCTTTCATAGATCGGGGCGTGGGGCTTGCCGCAATAGGTTACCGAGCCGCCCGCCTGTTCGTAGGCGATGGCCAGCGACCCGGCGCAAGGGATTCGCAGCGGTCCCCGGTCGACAAACGGGTCGGGATTCGAACAGAGCATCGGAAGCCCGAGCGCCAGTGCGCGATCAAAGGTCTCCAGGTAATCGGCGGCGGTTTCCGTGGAATCGTCGAACAGGCCCGTACAGAGCAGGAATTCTGCGTTCTCGAGCGTGACCCTGTGAAGCTCGGTGCCGGCGACGAGCCCGAGGTCGCGCTCCGGCCCGATGTGATAGCACCAGCGTCCCCAGTTCCCGGACGTCAGCGCTTCCCGCGCGGCATCGCCGGAGGTTACGATTTGATCATAGTCCGCCACGCTTCCGCCAACCCGCGCGATGTGGTCGGCGACGGCATGGCGCGGACGAGGCGCATTGGTGAGCAGGACGACTGTTCCGCCCTGGGCGCGAATGACGCGAAGTACGGACGCAGCCTCCTGAAAAACCCTTATGCCGTTGTGATAGACGCCCCAGACATCGCAGAGCACCCCGTCATACGTCTTCGGCAATTCGCGGATCGAATCGATAATTCGCGTCTTCACGTGCCGGAACCGTCCGGCGGGGAGTTTTCGATGTAGACGGACCGGCTCGGGAACGCGAAACCTGCGCCTTCTTCCTCGACGATTTCCTTGATCCTGAAGAGCAGGTCTTCCTTGGTTCTCATCCATTTGGTCCAGTCCGTGGTATTTGCGAACCCGTAGACGAGGATGTCGATGGAAGAGTCGGAGAACCGGTCCACCCGGACCTGCTGGGCCGCCTTCTCTCCGGGAACAAAATCGTCGTTCCCGAGCATGTGCTCCGCGATCTTCTGCCGGATGTTCCGGAGTTGCTTTGCCGTCGTGCGGAACTCGAGGCCGATGTACCAGCGGATGCGCCGCCAAGGGATTTCGCCGTAATTGACCAGGGCTCCATCCGAGAGCATTGCGTTGGGAATGGAAACGGGAGCCCCGTCGAACAGCCGAACCCGGGTGGACCGGAACCCGATTTGTTCAACGCTGCCGTCGACGACACCGGCCAGCTGGATACGGTCGCCAATGCGATAACGTTTTTCGGAGAGCACCACGAGCCCGGAGATCAGGTTCTTGAAGAAGTCCTGCGCCCCCAGCGCGACGGCCACGCCGATAATGCCGAGGCTGGCGATGAGGGGTGCCACTTGCACGCCCCAGATCTCGAGTGCGGCAGCCACGCCGATCAGCCAGACCAGGAACTCGATCGCCCGGGTCGCCCAGCCGATGAATTCTTCGCTGATGGCCTTGCGGAGCGTCTGACTGCCCTGGGCGACCACCCGAATCGCCCGTGCGGTCATCCAGGTCGTGGAGATCACGCCAAGTGTGCGCATTAGCAAGTTGAGGATTTCCTCTGCCGGTCCCGAAATCCGCAGTATGTGGCCGGCGATATAGAGGCCGATCAGAACTGGAACCAGGGAAAGCGGGTTCCGGACCACCTCGGAGACCTTCTTCGAGGTCGTGCTGCAGAGCCGGGCGATCGCTCCCGCTACCGGCCAGAGCGCCATTCGCGCCAATGGCTTTCGCAGCAGGAGGAAAATCAGGAATACGCCAAGGGCGGCTGCCGTGCGTCCCCAGGAGATGTCTTCCATGCCGAGATTGGCGGCAAGCTCCAGCCAGTCGATATTCATGGGAAATGCCGAAAAGTTTTGCTGTCCGAACTTACATAACGCAATCCGGCCGCCTTTGCGATACTCGTGCGATGCTCGCCCGGGAGTGCGCCGCCCGGCGGCATCCTCGTCTCCGTGTCCAGCCGCGCGGCATCTCTCCTGCACGGTCCCCGCAAATTCCGCCCCCGATCGGCTAGGTTCACGACTGCAATTCGGGTCGGTGGTTGCATCCGCCAAACTTCTGTATATCTAGTGTACTAGTTATATCGAATCACGGAGATGGCTGTTGCTGGCGATCGAAGAAGCGGCGCAAGGATTTGCAGCGGCCGGCTCGGAAGCGCGGCTCGAGGTCCTTCTGGCCCTGGTGCGCGCGGGCGAAGCCGGGCTTTCGGTGGGCGTCATCCAGGAACGCATCGGAGTGCCGGCGTCCACCTTGGCGCACCATTTGAGGTTTCTTGCGGCGAGCGGATTGATCGAACAGAATCGGCAGGGGGCAACGGTCGTGAACCGGGTCGACTACGAACGGATTCAGGAACTGGCGGACTTTCTGCTCAGCGAGTGTTGCGCGGATGCCGATCTCCCCGGTTCCGCGGATCGTGGTCCCGGGTCCGCCTGAAGGAACCGGCGGCATGACCGAACTAATCCTTCGGGGATTTGGCGGCCTCCGTAAAATTGCGGACCGGTTAGCCTCGGTCTGGGCTCTCGTGTTCTTCATGCTCGCGGCAGTGGCAGCGCTCGATCGCGGGCAATTTGAACCCGTGCTTTACGCTTCGATCGGCGCCTTGCTGGAAACCCTTCCTTACGTTGCGAGCGCCGTATTTCTGATTGCCTGCCTGAAGGCCACCGGCGCCGAGGCAATGGTAGCGAAGGCGTTCGAAGGGCGTGAAGTCCAGATGATCGTTCTTGCCGCATTCGTGGGTGGGCTTTCCCCGTTCTGTTCCTGCGAAGTGGTCCCGTTTATCGCAGGCCTCCTGGCGATGGGAGCGCCGCTCTCGGCCATCATGGCTTTCTGGTTGTCCTCTCCGTTGATCGATGTGCCGACCGTGCTCATCACTGCTGCCGCGCTGAATTGGGACTTTGCGATCGGCAAGATCGTCGCGGCCGTCGCGCTCGGATTGTTTGGAGGATTTGCAATCTGGTCGGTTTCCCATTGGCCGGTATTTGCCACGCCCCTCCGGGACCGAGCCAGCGGCGGTCTCTGCGGGTGCGGGCCGGTCTCGCCGGGCGGTCGAACGGTCTGGCGATTCTGGAGAGAGGGTGAGCGCATGGCCACGTTCCGGTTGGAGGCGGCATTGAACGCGCTTTTCCTGTTGAAATGGCTGTCTCTCGCATACGTCCTGGAAGCACTGCTCGTTACATACGTTCCGGCAGAGCTGATCGGAGGGGTGGTAGGCGGCGAGGGGATCGGCTCAATCGTGGTCGGAGCATTGGTCGGAGTTCCGGCCTATGTCAACAGCTATGCCGCGCCGGCGCTGGTTTCCGGGCTGATGGGACAAGGTATGGGTACTGGAGCCGCCATGGCCTTCATGGTGGCGGGCGCCGTTACCTGCATTCCGGCCATGGTTGCGGTATGGGCCATTGTGAACCGCACGGTTTTCCTGGCCTATCTTGTTCTTGGCTTCGCCGGAGCCGTGGCCTTTGGAGCCTCCTTCGCAGCCGTCGTAACCTGATTTCATCCTGTCCGCTGGAGCAGGAGTCCCGTCCCGTCGACTTCAGACAGTCGCGGATGCAAGTCGTCGCCAGCCTGCCGCGCCCGCCCATCAGCGCACACCGGCGGATGCCAAACTACCGGGAGTAGTTGGCAATAGTGGATGCGGAAACGGAACGCTGTGTCTGCCCCGAAATCCGCACGGTCGAGAATCAACAGTGGCCAAGCCCAACGGCTTGCTGGGTCGGGCGATGGGGTTGCATTCGAAACAGGCGGATCTCAAAGGTCGCCAGGGATTCGAAGGCCTATTACCGACCACCGAGTCTCTCCGTCTTTCGCCGGAGAACAGGTATTTGAGAGCGTCAAAGTGAAAGCAGTGAACAAAATTTTCGATTGGATCTACGCCGCATACGCTTCGATGGTGGGTGTGCCCGAGACGTCGACGGTGCGCTCCGCGACTGCGAGATCGTACGCCCGTTGAAGATTGATCCAAAAACTGGTGTCGTTTCCGAACAACTTGCCGAGGCGGACCGCCATCTCGGCGGTTACAGGCTGCTTCTCATTAAGGATATCGTAGAGCGTTTGCCGGGACATTTGAAGCGCATCGGCGATGGCGGTCTTGCTGATGGAGAGCGCAGGGAGAATATCCTCACGAAGTATCTCGCCCGGATGCACCGGGCGAATGGAAGGGTGTCTGATCATCATCAGTGGTAGTCCCCAATATCAACATCACCGGCACCGTCATCATCCCAACCGAAGGTAACCCGAACATTGGCAGTCAGGCGAACGGAGTAGCGTCCACTTTTGTTCCCTTTCAGGGGATGGAAGCAGGACCCTGGATAGTTCATCTGCTCCGGTCCTTCAGCGGCTTCGAGCGCCGCGAGAATTCGGCGAAGCTTTGGGGTCCATTCGGCGTTCAACCCCTTGATTCGACCGAGCGTGCAATCGTTGCGCGGCACCTTGTTTCGGATGCTCTTGATCACTGCCGCGAGTTGATCGGCAAGGGCAGGTTTGTCAAGCATTGCCTGACAGGAGGCAGGGCCAATTGATTCATTGCTGGAGGTGTTGAGGGTTCAACAAGTTACCGTGCCGGTCTGGTGTTTCCGTCGGAACCCTGCTATGAGGTGATTGGCGGCGAATCACCGCTGTTCAGGGTTGCGCGATGCAGTTGTCGGAAGTGGTAGTGGATATTGTCCTGCCGGAGGAAGAGCGTCGCTTCCGTGCGCTGCTGGATCGCCACCATTATCTTGGCGCGGCGCCGAAGATCGGCGAGACCATCTGGTATGTGGCGCGGGGGCGGCGGCGGTGGCTTGCGCTGCTGGCGTTTTCGTCTGCGGCGCTGAAGTGCCGGGCCCGGGACGCTTGGATCGGCTGGGACTACCCGCAGCAGTACAACCGGCTGCACCTGCTCACGAACAATGTGCGCTACCTGATCCTGCCCGGGCGGCATCCGGCGCATCTGGGGTCGCGGGTTCTCGGGCTTTGCGCGCGGCGTCTGGGGCGGGACTGGCAAGCGCGTTTCGGCCACCCGTTACTGCTGCTGGAGACGTTTGTGGACCCGGCGCGGTTTCGCGGCACGGTGTACCGCGCCGCGAACTGGCAGCTGGTGGGGAAGACCCGCGGGTTCCGGCGCGATGGCGGCGGCTACCGGGAGGGTTCGACCCCGAAACAGGTGTTCCTTCGCCCGCTGGCGCGCGATGCGCGCCAACAGTTATCCCGGGCCCGGCTCGATCCGGCCCTTCAGCATGGCGTTCGAACAGCGATGATCACAGCAGAGCAGATGCGATCCCTTCCCGCCTTTTTCCGGGAGATCGACGACCCCCGCACGCGCCGCGGACGGCGCCATACCCTGTCCAGCGTGCTGGCGCTGGCCACCGCCGCCACGCTGTGCGGCATGCGCGGCTACAAGGCGATGTCGGAATGGGTCAACGACCTCAGCCCGCAAGTCCTGATCCGGTTCCGGGTGCGGCGCCGCGGCGGCGTCCCGCAGCGGCCGAGCCGCTCGACCCTCCGCGATGTGCTGACCCGGGTCGACCCGGCGCAACTCGACCAGGCGCTGCGGCGCTGGCACGAGGCCCATGGCGGCGAGGACGCGGCGCTGTCCATCGACGGCAAGACGCTGCGCGGCGCCATCGCCGCCGACGGCAGCCAGGCGCACGTGATGAGCGTGGTCGGCCACGACAGCAAAGCAACTTACGCCCAAAAAAAAGTCGGCTTGAAGCCCGGCGCCGATGACGAGACCCGCCGCACCAACGAGATCGGCACCGTCATTCCGCTACTCGACATGTTGCCGGACATCGCCGCCAAGACCTTCACCGCCGACGCCATGCTCACCCAGCGCAAGCTCGCGGAGTACCTCCGCGACCGCCGCGCCCACTTCGTGTTCACCGTCAAGGAGAACCAGCCGACCCTGTATGGGGACATCCTGCTGCATTTCGACACCGGCGCCGCCAGGGCGCCGGACTTCGAGGAGAAAGCCAACCTGGCGCACGGCCGCATCGAGCAGCGCGCCATCTGGACGACTTCCGAGTTGAACGGCTACCTCTCCTTCCCTCGCGTCGGCCAAGCCTTCATGATCCGCCGCCTCCGCACCGACAAGAGAACCGGCAAGGCCAGCACCGAGATCGCCTACGGCATCACCAGCCATGCGCCGGATTCCGCCAGCGCGGCGCAGATCCTGCACTGGAACCGCAGCCACTGGTGTATCGAAAACGCAGCTCATTTCTGCCTCGATTGGAGTTGGGACGAAGATCGCAGCCGCATCCGCACCGGCTATGGCCCGGAAAACACCACCCGCCTGCGGCGCTTCGCCATCGGCCTCATCAAGGCCCGCGGCCTCGAGGTCGCGCCCACCCTGCGGCGGCTGAACCGCAATATCCGCGTCGTCCTCGACTTCCTCAAGTTGACCCGCAACAGCCTGCCGACCCCCGAACCGGCCGGCGCGCCCGCCACCTGATCCAACCCGCCCGGCAAGCCGCGCGCCGCCGCTCCCGTCCAAGGCGGGAGCCCTTCGCCATGGCCGAACGTCGCACCCTCCCGGAAAATCCCCCGCCGGGCGCCGTCCGCAAGCGCCCCGGCACCCGAAATTTCCGATCCCGGCATCGAAATTCCCCAGGCCAGACGCCCGAAAACCAAATCCGAACCGGGAATCCTCGGCATAACCTGAGAACAGTTTTGCCCTGGACAGGAGGCGCTTGCGCTCTGCTGCCAGGCATTGCGGACCTGGTTGAACCGCCGCTTCACGTGCCGGCGGAAATGCCGCCAGCCGCCAAGCCCGAAGCCAGCCGCGCGGAAAGCCGGATACGGCGTCGCATCGCGTCCCATAGCAGGCGCAGGTCGGACGGATAGCGAACTTCGGTTCCCACCACAAGGGAATCGGCGCAGGCGACCCGAAACGTTTCCGGTTCCTGCCCGAAAAGAGCGTGACCAGCTTTCACTACCGGTTCGTCGATCTTGCCAAGAAGTTCCGGCCTCACCAGCGAGACATTGCGCAGTAGCGCCCGGTGCTCGTACCGGGTAGTGTCGTCGAGGCCTGAATGGCCGAGCGTCTCCCCAACTGTCCCGTGGCAATCGGCAAGGTCTTGAAGACGCTCGAAATCGCACTTGATGCCCTGCTTCAGCGTCGTCAGCATGAGAGTCCGCCGGAGATCCTAGCTCGGACGCTCAAGCCCCAGTCCACGCCCGGAAGAACATGCGCGTCCAGAACGACGAAAACTTGCCTGCGCAGCGCTTCGTCGCAGTAACGGCGCTGGGGGCCCCCGCAGGATCGCCGGAATGTCATCCTGGCAGCTCGAATCAATCGCCATGTCCTGGATGGCAATTTTGGCGAGCCGAACGAAAGGTTCCTGGAGTGCTTTCATGCCCTCGCCGACATTGCGCCGAAGCGAGCGAACCATCGCGAAGATCCCGCCCATTCGGCGGATTTCGCCAAAATTCCGCTTGGAATTTTATGCGCGGGACGAAGCTTCGCACCCCAAGACCGTCCATAACCTATTGATATGAAGTGCGTTTCAACCTTCTTGCACAAGCACCGCGCATCATTGCAAGAAGCTGCTGCCGGGGCCGCATAGCGACTTGGCCCAAGGCCTTACCTGATCAGGGAGACCGGCGCGCCAGCCATCACGTTTCCAGCGTCCCTGCTCTATTGTCCGACGCCGAGTCATGCAGCCGTCTGATTGCGGGTTCCCCAATCATCCAGAATACTTGGTTCAGTTCGGTTTAAAAAATATTTTAGGTTCTGATTGGTCTTGACCGGGTGTTCCGCCCGGGAACTCGCCCCCCCCCCTGTCTTCCAACGAACACACCGCTTTCGTTCATACGGGGCACAAGAGAGTCGCATCGACTCCAGGCTCGCGTCTGGTTTGAAATTGTCGACTGATGACAGAGGGCATGAATCGGGCGCCCGCGGACCTGGCGAGGACAATCTTCACTTGGCGCAGATCTTTGTCCCGGTTCTGAATTTTGACGAAGTACGGCCGATTCGCAGACGTGCGCCTTCATGCAAGAGGGCAGTCACACAGCGCTCCAATGGGAAAGACCTTTCTTCGGTTCTTCACTATGGCTTATGGCGGAGGAACGGATTCCGTCACCCTGTCACGATTCCAGAAAGGTACCGGCGTATTGTCGAGTGTTCAGACCTTGGCTGGGAGAGGATGCGTACGCCTCCAACCAACAGGCTGGTTCATTCCGCGGCCCGTCGGCGCCCGCGGCGATTCTACCGGGGCTGCGGATCTGTCAGGCGAGCTGCGCGCGAGACTATTCGCCGTTCCCGAAGCAAACCCGCCGGGCGATAGAGCAGAACCAGAACGAGAACGAGGCCAATGAAAACCACCCGGACAGCCGCCGCCTGGGTCTGGAATTCTGGCGGCAATACGCTGGAGATCAGGACGTCGCTGCCCGACCAGATTCCCCAGACAACGAGACCGCCAAGCAGCGCGCCGAGGTTGTTGCCGCTGCCACCCACGATCAACATCACGAACACTTGAAACGTGAAGATCGGGAAGAAATCCGACGGGCTGATGAAGCCAAGAAAATTCGCATAGAGCGCTCCGGAAAGTCCCATGACCGCTGACCCGGCGACGAAGGACTGGAGGCGGACCGCAAAAACATTCTTGCCCAGTGCGGCTGCCGCGGTTTCGTCTTCCCGAATTGAACGAAGCACACGGCCCCAGGGAGAGCGCACCATGCGTTCGAATGCCCAGTACACCGCGCCGATGATCGCTGCGCACATTACAAGATAGAGGAGATTGTCGAGGGTCCGGGATTCGAAGTATCCCGCAAGAGGCCGCGGCAGCGAGTACAGCCCGTTCGGACCGCGCGTAAGGGAATCGGTATTAAGCGTGACCAGTTGGATCGACAGGGCAATTCCAAACGTTGCGATCGCCAGGAAGTCCTCGCGCAATCGGAGCGTGACGAAACCGATGACGAATGCCGCAATCCCGGAAGTTAGCATGGCACACAGGAATCCCACTGGAAACCAGAGGCCGAAACCGCCGAACAGAACGTCGGGATAGGCCGGGCCCGTGAGAATTGCCGAGGTGTAGGCGCCGACCGCGAAAAACCCGACGATCCCTACGTTGAAGAGTCCGGTAAACCCCCACTGGAGGTTCAGCCCCAGGCTGCTCAACGAATAGAAAGACACGAAGATCAGGAAGAAAATGAGGTACGAAGCGACGCCTTCCATCACTTGCTCTCCCCGAGCAATCCCTGCGGGCGCACCAGGAGGAACGCCAGCAGGATGAGAAAGGTCACCCCGGCCCGGTAGCCGGATAGACTGACCGCCACGACCAACGATTCGGTGATCCCGATCACCATGGCGCCAAGAACCGTCCCGAAGAGGTTTCTCGTTCCTCCCAGGATGAGCGCCGCGAACATGGGCAGTAGCATGTCGAAACCCATTTCGGGTCGGAGTTGCGTGTTGTGCGCAAGCAGCACCCCGGCCACCGTTGCGAGCGCGGTTCCGAGAATCCAGCCCCACCGAATTACCGCTCGGACGTCGACTCCGTTGATACGCGCAAGGGTGGGATTCTCTGCGACCGCGCGCATCTGCCGTCCCATCGAGGTGCGATAGACGAGAACGCTCAAGAGCGCGACCGCGACAAGAGCGACCGCCACGATCGCAAGGTCGTCCGGGCGGACCCGGGCGCCCGCCACGATCTCGAAAGACTTGGGAATGTAGAAGTCGTAGTACTGCGGCTTGCCCCCGGCAAATAGCGTCGTCAGATTCCGGCCCATCAGCGAGACGCCGAACGCCGCCATGATCAGAGTGATTCGAGAGGCGTTTCGGTCGCGCAGTTGCCGGAAGAGCAGCCAGTCGGCGGCAAGCACGACAACGCATGCTGCCGGGATTGCGAAGACCAGGGAAATCAGGAGCGGCCAGCCGAAAGCGATTGGCCCCATGGCTCCGGCGCCCGCCCCCAAGACGATCACGCCGGCCAAGGTGAAATAGGCGCCCGTCGTCAATATTTCGCCCTGCGCGAAGTTCGCGAACCTGAGGACGTTGTAGGTGATGCTCAGCCCGATCGCACCGAGCGCGATCAGGGAACCGTTGACAATTCCATCGGCGACAAACTGGATCATTGCCGGGCGAGCCTCGATCTTGCGCCCAGATATAGCGCGCCGATTTCGGGGTTGCGCAGGAGGTTGGCGGCGGTCCCGTGAATTTTCTGACGCCCTTCCGCCAAGACGTATCCCCGGTCCGAGATCTCCAGCGCAGCGCGCGCGTTCTGCTCGACCATGAGGACCGCTACGCCGGATTCCTTTACGCGAAGTAATTGCCCGAACACCTGCCGGGCGAACTTCCCCGCGAGTCCCACGGAAGGCTCGTCGACCATGAGCAGCCGGGGCGAAGCCATGAGCGCGCGTCCGACCGCAACCATCTGGCGCTGGCCACCGGAGAGCTTGCCAACCGCCAGATCGCACGCATCCGCGAGATCCGGGAACAAGCCGAGCACGTGATTCATCCGTCCGGCGCTTTCTCCCGGATCGCATAGCGCGCCGAGCACAAGGTTCTCCTTTACCGACAAGCGCGCGAACACGTTGTCGGACTGCGGGACGTACGCGACGCGCGCGCGGATGAGCTCGTGCGTCTCCATTCCGGTAATGTTGCGGCCCTCGAAGGAAATCGACCCGTTCATGATCCGCACAAGCCCGGCGACCGCCTTCACCAGGGTCGATTTTCCGGAACCGTTGGGACCGAGCACGGTGACGATTTCGCCTTCGAACACTTCCAGCGATATGCCGTGGAGGATCGGAAGCGAAGGACGGTACCCGGCTTCCAGATCCCGGATGCTGAGGACCGGATCAGGCATGCACAGGCTCCAGGTCCAGCGAACCGCCCAGATAGGCGTCGAGTACGCTCGGGTCCGACTGCACCTCTTCCGCGCTGCCCTGCATGAGCAGCTCGCCGTTCGCCATCACCAGAATCGGGTCGCAGAGCGTCATCACGAGATCCATGTTGTGCTCGATGATCAGGAACGTGATGCCACGTCTGTTCAATTCGGCGATGCGTTCGACGATCTCACCCAGCAGCGTGGGATTGATGCCGGCGCCCGGCTCGTCCAGCAGGACCATCAGCGGATCCGACATCAGGGCGCGTCCCAGTTCGAGAAGCTTGGTCTGGCCGCCAGAAAGGTTTTCGGCCAGTTCTTCGCCCAGGCGGGTCAGGCCCAGGAAGTCGAGAACATCGATCGCCTTGTCCCGGAGTTTCAGTTCTTCGGCGTGGACGGCGCCGGGATGGATCCAGTTGTTCCAGAAACGCTCGCCGAGCTGGTTCGTTGGCGCCATCATCAGGTTTTCGAGAACGGTCATGCGTCCGAACGGACGAGGGATCTGGAATGTGCGAACCAGCCCCTCGCGAAAGGTGCGGTGGGCGGGACTGCCCGTAATCTCCGCGCCGTTGAAATATATCTTCCCGCGCGTGGGTGGGAGAGCGCCCGCAATCACGTTAAAGACGGTTGTCTTGCCGGCACCGTTCGGGCCGATCAACCCGGTTATGCTTCCCTTCTGAACCTCGAACGAAACCCCGTCAACTGCATGGAGTCCCCCGAATTCCCGGACGAGTTCAACGACGTGCAGCATGCCGGGAATATTCGCAACGAAACCGGAATGGGGCTATTCTCATCGTACCGCGCCTTGCCATGAGACCGTCGGGCATTATGGTAATTCAGAGATTGCAAGCAAATGCTTAACGCTCATAGGGGAGAGAACCTCGTGAAAACAAAATTTTCTTTCGGCCTCGCCATGGTGGCCGGAGCTACCTTGGTGGCTTCCGCCCTGGCTGCGCCTGTTGCGCAAGCCCAGGATTGTTCACGCAAGATTGGGGGGGTGCTTTCGCTCACCGGCGCCGTCGGCACCTTTGGTGTTCCGATCTCGCGCGTGGCGCGACTGGCAATTGAACAGGTCAATGAAGCTAGGGCAAACCTCGGTGTCGGCTGCGAACTTGTCTACGACGTTCGGGATGCGCAGACGCAGCCATCTGTCGCAGTCGATGTTGGACAGAAACTGATCGATATCGACGGCGTCACATCGATCGTCGGACCCGTTTCCTCCGGGCTTACCGGGCCCTTGCTGACTTCCGTAACGGTGGAAAAGGGCGTCCTGGTGATACCGGCGGCGTCTACGTCTCCGACATTCACGGAAATGGCGAGGACCGGCGCGACCAAGGGGCTATTCTTCCGGACGTTGCCGGTTGACTCGAATCAGGCGTTCGCCAGCGCAAAGATGGCCTACGAAGCGGGCTTCCGGAACATGGCGATCATTCACGTAAACAACGACTGGGGAATCAACAACGCGGCCGACGTCGCCAACGGATTCAAGGCGCTGGGCGGACAGATTACAAATATGGTCGCCTACAACATGGATCAGCCTTCCTACCGCTCCGAAGTCAACAAGGCGATGGAGGGTAATCCGGATTCGCTCTATCTCGCCAGCACGCCGCAGGACGCCTCGAAAAAATTGCGCGACTGGATTTCGCTTGGCGGTCCGCTGAAGTTCGCCTTCGCACTGGGCCTGAACGATCCGGAACTCGTGGAAATCGTTGGCGAAGAGGTGCTGATTGACGGTTGGTTCATCAGTCCCGCACCGCCCATTACGCCGTCCTTCAAGACCGTCAACGCCAATTTGCAGGAATGCTGCGACCTGACCATCAACGGCGGACCCGGCCGTACCTCGGGACATGACGCGGGAGCGCTGCTCGCGCTTGCCAACGTGGCTGCCGACATTCGCGGTATTGAGGCTACTGGCGCCAATCTCGCGAAGATCGTATGGGAAATCACCGGGCCGGAAGGCGAGCCCGTATACGCGGGTGTCGAGGGCTATGAGAACGCCATCAAATTGTTGCAGGAAGGGAAAGACATTGCCTTCGTGGGCGTGACGGGGCCGATCGTGTTCGATCAGTTTGGAAACGTGTCGGCTACCATGTCCGTGCAGCAGGTCCGGAACGGACAATTCGAAGAGGTGCGAGGGATCAGCATCGAGGAGATCGCCACCATCAAGGAGATGATCGCCTCCAACTAGCCGTCCGAGCGCTTGCTCGCGAAGGGTTCCAGCTGGCCGCGGGGCTGGCCGGGTCCCCTTCGCCTGCAGGCACTGGGCGATTGCAGAATTTCTCGGCGGCATCCGAATTGCCGGTCGAGCGGGTCGAACTCTGTCCCGGCTACCAGGTAAGCCGCTTGATCAAGGGTGGCTGGCAGACTGTCGGGCGCGGCGCGGACGCGGTGGAGTGCCTGCTCGAATTCGTGCGCGCGGGCATCACTACCTTCGAAACTTCCGATAGTTACGCCGGTGGCGAAGCCCTCATGGGCGCGTTGCTAAACGTCGCCCAACGAACATTGCCGTCAGAATTGGCGGATGAAATCAAGGTGCATACTCGTTTTACCGCCTCTGTGCGCGAAAATCCGCCGAACCCCGGGGATGTCGTCGCCAGCGTCGACCGCTCGCTTGTCCGCATCGGCGTCGAGCGGCTCGAATTGTTGCAGTTGCAGTGGTGGAATCTTGACCTTCCCGGAATGGTCGAAACCGGACATGTGCTGGCTCGCCTTCAGTTGCAGGGCAAGATCGGGCGGATCGGCGTGACCAACTTTGGCGTGGCGCCGCTCCGCAAACTGCTGGACGCGGGAGTTCCCGTGTCATCAAACCAAGTGCACCATTCCCTGATCGATCGCCGCGCGGAGACCGCCTTGGCCGATTTCTGCGCGAGCGGGGGCATCGGCCTCCTGGCATACGGGCCGCTTGCGGGAGGACTCCTTAGCGAACGATGGCTGGGCGCCGCCAAGCCGATCGCATCGCACACGGGCGCGAGCCAGGAGTATCTGGCCCTGGTCGAAGCCGTCGGCGGGTGGGGCCGTCTTCAGGCGCTGCTGCGAGCGCTTTCGGGTATTGCCGCGCGGCGAAAGTCGTCGATTTCGGTGGTGGCGCTGAGTTGGGCGCTCGGATGCGGTCCGGGTAAGGCCTTGCTTTTCGGCGCGACGGGGCGGAATCGGTTGCCTGAACTGCTCGCCGCGTGCAAGTTGCGGTTGAGCGAACAGGATCTGGAAGAGATCGCTTCCGTCGGGCTTTCTCGCTTCGCCGCGGATGTGGGTGAACTTGAACGTGTGTCCGATTCCGTATTTTGGCGCGCGATCCGCAGGCATCACGCCTAGTCTTTGCTCGGCGGTTCCATCGCGTTCTGGTTGTATCGCATGATGCGTCCGTGACGGCCTTCCTTGTCGCGTTCAAGGTCGTAGCAGTCGCCGGACGGTCCCGCACGCCTAGACAGCACGTCGCGGATCGCCGCGCGGTCTTCCAGGTCCAGCGCGATCGAGAACACCCCAAGATTGTCGTCGAGATGCCGGGTTGAAGTCGCGCCGACGATCGCCGCCCCGACATTTGGCCGATCGAGAAGCCAGCGCAGGGCGACAAGCGGAAGTGGTGCGCCGTGACTTCTGCCGATGCGGTTCAGGACGCGCAGCAAGTCCTGGAATAAGGCCCACCCGCCGAAGTCCTCGATGATGAGCTTGTACTTAGTGAGAGAGCGGTTGGGAAATGGAGGAAACGGTTCGTCCGCGCCGATCCAGGCCTCCGAGAGGAAGCCTCCGGCGAGCGAACCGTAGCAAAGCTGGGGAATGTCATGTTCCTGGCAGTACGGGATGAGTTCAGTTTCCGGCCGGAGGTCCACCGGCGAGTATTGGGGCTGGTTCGTGCATACGGGCACGCCGGCGTCGACCAGAGACTTCAACTGTCGGGTATTGAAATTGGTGACGCCAACGCGGGCAATTTTTCCCTCGTCCCGGAGATCCCGGAGTACGAGGCCCGCTTCTACGAAGTGTGGTGCGCCCTCCGGATCCCACCAGTGAAATTGCACCAGGTCCAGCCTTTCCACACCGAGCCGCGACAGGGACCGATCGATGATTTCCTTTACATAAGAACGGGAGAGACTGCCAAGCCGGTCATAATCGGGCACGAACTTGGTATGGACTTGCAGTTCCTTCTCCAGACTGGGGTAAGCCGCCCGAAAGTCGCCGATCATCGCCTCGACGCCGGTGTAGTGATCGGCGCAGTCGAAGGTCGTGATGCCTTTTTCGACAAAGGCCGCCATGTCCCGAATGGCCTGCGTCCGGTCGATCCCGCCGTGCCCGCCGGCGAGGTGCCAGCCCCCCTTGATCAGTCGGGAAATCGTGTATCCGGGCTCGATTTCCAGGCGCGCTACGGTCATTCGCTTGCACCGTCGAGTTTGGTTGCGGTGGTTTCCGCGTGCCGAAACGTCCGGGTTCCAACGCGGCTGACGCGGAACCGCGCGCCGCAGTTGGGATCCAGGCAGGCCACCTCTGCATCGGTCGTCATCCAGTCATTCGGGTGCGTCTCGCGTTGCTTTGCGGGGAGGAGGGGAAGCAGGACGGAGAGCGTATAAATCGACCACTTCACTCCCGGCGGAATTTCGATGTGTTCACCGCGAAGGAAAAAATGATCGCCCTCCTTCGCTCCGCACCAGCAGGGCTTTTCGCCGGGCAGCCACTCGACCTTCAGGTCGTAGAGGGAGAATTCGTCGTCCGCCATCAGAGGCCGGCTTGCGCGAGCAGCGTTTGGAAGAGTTTGCTTTCCGGTTTCGCCAAGCCGTCGATGATGGAAAAGTGGTCCTCGCCCTCCAGGACCAGGGCGGTGCAGGAATGCCCGGAAGCCCTCCACGCGTCCGCGTACGCGGCCTGCTGCCGATTGAATTCCTCCCCTTCATTGGTTCCTACCGCCAGCACCAGGCTGCCGGCAGTGCTTGAAATATTGAAAATGGGCGAGAGCGCCTGAACTTCCCCGGAATCCAGGCGAACGAATTGGTTCATTGCGATCAGCCGGATCGGCTCAAGGTCGTACACGCCACTGATTGCCACCGCTCCCTTCACCAGATCCTGAGGGAGAAGATCGTCAAGCTTCAGCCAGTTCGCGTTCAACAGGCATGCGGCGATATGCCCGCCTGCCGAATGTCCCGAGACGAAGATCCGGTCCGGGTCGGCGCCATAGTCTCGCGCGTGGAGAAACACATGTTCGAGGGAGCGGAGGCAGGAGTCGAGCAAGCTCGTCAATCGGACGCCGGGACACAACGGGTAATTGGCGCATATGAGAGTGATGCCCTTGTCGACCAGGGCCGGCGCCATGAACTCGAAATCGGACTTGTCATGGGAATACCAGGAGCCGCCGTGAAAGAAGACATGAATCGGAGACCCGCTTCCCGCCGGGAAAACGTCATAGGTTTCGGCGGCGTTCGGGCCATACGGGACATCGCACTCGCACAGGAGCGCATCGCGGACTTCGGCGCTTTGCTCGGGCCAGCGCAGAAGGTAGCTGTCGTAGTTTTCGATGCGATTTCCATGCGAGTAAAAGGCCTCGAGTTCAGTCCGGCTGAAGCCGCGATACAGGGTTTCCGACATGGTTTTCTCCCTCAACGCTCTTGCGTGGCCGGGGTTAAAGATTCACGTGTCCGGGCAGGCGGTTTCCGCACATCTTTCGCTTTTCCAGGTTGACCCGTACCGCAAACATTGCGGCTGGCCGCCGTAAGGACAGGCCGACATTACACACCACGCTGGCGGCAGGTCCCGCAGACGACCGCAGAGTCCTCGCCTTATTCCGCTCGGAGCTCGACGTTGATCATCCATTTGATGCCAAACTTGTCCGTCCACATGCCGTAATATGCGCCCCAGAAGGTTTCCTGCAAAGGCATCGTTACCGAACCCCCTTCAGACAGCTTGGCGAATACGTCGTCGCAATGTTCCTTGCTCTCTCCGTCGATTGAAACTGCAAAATTGGTTCCGACTACCGGGGGCGCGCCCATTAGGGAACTGCTGTCGCTGCCCATCAGAACATTCGAGCCAATCGGCAGCGATACGTGCATGATGCGATCTTTTTCCTCCTCCGGGACGCCCATTTCAGCCGGACCATCGGCGAATGTCTGGAGGATTGAGAATTCTCCACCGAATACGGAACGGTAGAATTCGAAAGCTTCCCGGCAGTTGTCTTCGAAAAAGAGATAGGGCCGTAGGGACATATTGACTTCCTTTGGTTCAGTTTGGGTGAATCGGTTGCGGGTCGCGGCCCGCAGACTGGAATATGCGTCATACCCGGTTTTCGTTGTACACGTCCAGTCGGCTGAATGGTGTTGCCCATGCGCTCCATCGTGGCAAGCGCGGAAGTATTTGGATCGAGTGGCTTCCTCCCGCGGAGGGGAGAGGGTAGCGCCGACGTGTTGTAACAAACGAATCGTACGGCAAATCGTGTGATGGATCTCGCATTGCAGCCGATTTGCGTGCCCGGAATGGTTGCTTTGCAATGTGGCGGTGCAATGGGCGAACGATGAGAGTTTGAGGAAGCTTGAATCAGCCGCATGACGAATGCAGCAGACCAGCAATCGAGGTGGCGGAAGTTTACCAGAATTGAAATGAAAAAAAAATAAACGGCAAACGAAGCGAGTATTTCCGGTTCAAGGAATCTTTTAATGCATTATTTACAAAAGCACTATGAATTATCTTGCGGCTTGACAATGGAAGTGACTGGTGAAACAAGATCGAAATGGCCATAAAATATCGAGTACCCGAACGCTGGATCAAGTATGATCCGGTGGCGATCATTGATGTGCTGACTGACGCAAAGTCGGCCGTGCAATCGCTCACAACCGTGCCGTTCCAGCGATCTTGGGCGGAGAGACTCCAAGAAATCGAATTGAAGCGGGAGGTGGCAGGCACTTCTCGCATTGAAGGCGCGGACTTCACCGAACGTGAGTTTGAAGAGGCGGTATCAGGCGACGCGCCTGATGAGCAGTTGAGTCGATCACAGCGACAAGCGCGGGCCGCGATCCATACATACCGCTGGATAGCGAGATTACCTGCAGGTCGACCGATTGATGAGTCTTTGATCAGGGAAATACATAGGAGAATTGTAACTGGCTGCGATGACGACCATTGTCCTCCTGGCCAATTTCGCATATCTGGACAAAACGTTAGCTTCGGCCGTCCGCAGCATCGGGGCGTTGAAGGTGGCAAGAATTGCAATTCCGCTATGCAGTGCCTTGTGGATGCGCTGAGTCAAGAATTCCGGAGCCACGATGCCTTGATTCAGGCATTGGCCTTGCACTATCACATCGGGGCAATGCATCCGTTTCTAGACGGAAATGGCAGAACAGCCAGGGTACTCGAGGCTCTGGTTCTTCGGCAAGCTCGATTTAAGGACGCGCTCTTTGTTTCCATGTCGAATTTCTATTATGACGAAAAAAACGATTATCTCGCTTGTCTAAGCGAGGCGTGGCAGAGCAACCACGATCTGACTCCGTTCCTGATTTTTGGCCTCCGTGGGATCGCGGTCCAGTGTCAGCGACTACTGAGAGACATTCGAACCCATCTTCAGAGGAGTCTCTTCCGCGACGTCATGGGACAGTTGTACGGTAGATTGCGATCTACACGGAAGCGGGCATTGGCGCTTCGGCAGATTGAAATCCTGAACAGACTGCTGGATCGAGAACAAGGATTCGAAATGTTTGCTATGTACGAGACTCTGGAGAGGCAGTACGGCAATCTCAAGGAACCGGTTCGAGCATACATTCGCGATTTGAACCATCTATCCGGATTGCGGGCAATTACTGTTCGAAATGTAGATGGTGAGAATTCGGCGCTCACAAGCTACATCGTCAAGTTACGCTTGGAATGGGCAACAGAAATAACGGAGACCGAGTTCTATCGGCAAGTCAATCAGCTTCCGAAAGCGAAAACCCGCCTTATCACCGCGGCATGAACAGCCCGAGTCCATTGTGGCGGAGCGGGAGGGATTCGAACCCTCGAGGCGGCTCAACACCGCCTACTCCCTTAGCAGGGGAGCGCCTTCGTCCACTCGGCCACCACTCCACCATCCAAGGATATTCCTGCAGGCGAGCACGAGCAAGTTCCCCTTGAGCTTGCGTGATGGAAGAGGGCGAATAATTCATCTCCAGCCCCTCATCCGCACGAGGAACGGTCGCCAAAGCTCACCTGGGGAATGCCGAACCCAACAATCGATTCATGCTAATCGGGTGTCGGCAATCTTGCCCATGCGGGCGAGGCGTCGTATGAGATTGTTGCGTAGCGGGCGCGGGTTCCAAGCGGCGTGGCGGGCCCGGCATGCGGAGGCACTCGAAATTGAACGAACAGCAACCGTCTCCCCCGCTATTCGAAGCACGAGGGATCGTGAAGCGGTTTGGCGATTTTGAAGCCAATCGCGGAATCGACTTTACCATCCGCGCGGGTGAACGGCACGCGTTGCTGGGGCAAAACGGAGCCGGCAAATCGACCCTCGTCAAGATCATGTATGGCGTCCTGGAGCCGAGCACCGGAACGCTCCACTGGAATGGAGAACATGTTTCCTTGCGCAGTCCCGCCGAAGCGCGGGCGCTCGGAATCGGGATGGTTTTCCAGGACTTCTCAGTTTTCGAAGCGCTGACCGTTGCCGAAAACGTCGCGCTCGTCTTGCCGAATGAACGGATGCCTTCACTCGTGCGCCGCATTCAGGCGATATCCGCCGACTACGGGATGGCCTTGGAACCGGATGCGCCGGTGTACCAGTTGTCGGTGGGGGAGCGGCAGCGCGTGGAAGTGCTCCGGTGCCTGCTGCAGGATCCGAAACTCCTGATCATGGATGAGCCCACTTCGGTGCTTACGCCGCAGGAGGCCAGCGCCCTTTTCCGGACCCTCGAACGCCTGTCCGCCGAAGGCCGGGCAATTCTCTACATTTCGCACCGACTTGAAGAGGTTCGGGAACTCTGTGACCGGGCGACCATTCTCAGGGACGGGGAGGTGGTTTCGCGTTGTGACCCGAGGGAAGAGAGCGCCAGTTCCCTTGCGGAGAAGATGATCGGCGAAATTTCGGTCAGCGTCGAGCGCACCAGCGCCGCACCCTCGGATTCCCCGCCGCGCCTGGTGATTGACCGACTCTCGATACCCGCACTCGATGGACGCGGTTCGGGCCTGCGGGACGTTTCGATCGAGGTTCGAGGCGGTGAAGTCGTCGGAATTGCCGGCATTGCGGGTGAGGGGCAGGCAGCACTGATGGACGCGCTCACTGGCGAGGTGCGGGCTGTTGAAGCCGGCGCCATCCGGATCGACGACAAGGCCATGGGCGCTCGGGGTCCCACTGCCCGGCGGCTGGCCGGGATGGCGTTCGTGCCGGAACAGCGGAACGGTCACGCCTCTATCCGGGACATGACTCTCGGAGATAATCTGCTCCTGACGCACTACAAGGCCGAAGGTCTTGCGCCTCGGGGCTGGATCAAATTCAATCAGGTGCAGGACTGGGCGGAACGGGTTCGCGAAGTTTTCGAGGTTCGCGCCGGCAGCGACCGGCCCACGGCAGGAAGCCTGTCCGGCGGCAATCTTCAGAAGTTCATTGTAGGGCGCGAGATTCTTCGGGAACCCGGCGTGCTCGTCGTGGGCCAGCCGACCTGGGGCGTGGATGCGGGGGCGGCGGCGGAGATTCGGCGCGCGCTGGTTGGGTTGGCCGAGCGAGGGTCGGCGGTGCTTGTTGTCAGTCAGGATCTCGATGAGATATTTGAAATTTGCGACCGTATCGCGGTGATCCATCGGGGACAGCTGTCGGAGCCGTACCCTGCCGGCGAGATGACGCCCGAGAAGGCGGGACTTCTGATGGGCGGCGCATCCGGGTATCTGGAGGGGGCGGCGGCATGATCCGACTCGAGCCGCGCGCACAACCATCGCGCGTCCTGTCGGTCCTGTCACCCGTGATCGCCATCGCCCTCACGGTCGTCTTCGGCGCTGCGATGCTGACAGCCATGGGGTTCGATCCCCGGCAGGTGCTTCAGGTGTATTTCCTTTCTCCCTTCGCTGACGCGTACAGCCGCTCCGAACTTCTGGTCAAGGCAATTCCGTTGGCGCTGATGGGAGGAGGATTGGCGATCTGCTTTCGCACAAACGTCTGGAACATCGGCGCCGCCGGTCAATATACACTCGGCGCCATTTTCGCCGGAGGGGTCGCGCTGCATGCGCCCGCGGATGCCGGCGGGGCGTGGCTTGTCGTGTTTCTTCTGTTCGGGATGCTGGGCGGCGCGCTCTGGGCGGCGATACCCGCAATTCTCAAGATACGATTTGGCACCAACGAAATTCTGGTGAGCCTGATGCTCACCTACGTGGCCGCACTGCTCCTCGACTGGCTGGTCCGCGGCCCCTGGCGCAACCCGGAAGGGTTCGGGTTTCCGGAATCCAGGGACTTTGCGGAGGCGTTCGTATTGCCGCGGTTAGTGGAGGGAACCCGCCTGCATGCCGGGCTTTTCATCGCCGTTATTTCCGCGGTGGCCTTGTGGGTAATGATGGGCCGCACCATCAAGGGGTTTGAGCTTCGCGTGCTGGGCACCGCTCCTCGCGCCGGAGCCTTTGCGGGCTTTTCGGGAGCGTGGGCCGTCCTCTTTGTGATGCTGCTTTCGGGCGCGCTTGCCGGCCTTGCCGGGGCCATCGAGGTTTCCGCCACCGTGGGGCAGCTGCAGCCAATGATTTCCGCCGAATACGGCTTTGTCGCCATCATTGTCGCGTTCGTGGGCCGGCTCGACCCGCTCGGCGCGCTCGTTGCGGCGCTGGTGTTGGCAGTGAGCTACATCGGCGGCGAGAACGCCCAGATCTTCCTCAAATTGCCCCGGAACGTGACCGGAATTTTTCAGGGCATGTTGTTGTTCTTGCTCTTGGCCAGCGACACGCTGATCCGTTACCGGATTCAGATTGGACGCATTGCTTAGTTCTCATGGAAAACCTGCTCGTCGCCATGATCGTTGCCGCCACCCCGTTCCTGTTCGCGGCCACGGGGGAGTTGGTCGCCGAGCGTTCGGGGGTACTGAATCTCGGACTGGAAGGAATGATGCTGATGGGCGCGGTCGTCGCGTTCACGGCTTCTTTTCAAACCGGCAATTCGACCATTGCGGTTCTGGCGGGCGCCGGCGCGGGCGCCGGCATGGCGCTTCTGTTCGGCGTTCTGGCTCTCTCCTTTCTCGCCAACCAGCCGGCTGTGGGGCTGGCGCTAACCATATTCGGAATTGGCGCCTCGGGGCTGATCGGCAGGTCGTTGGTGGGCGAGGCGCTGAAGCCGCTCCCGAAACTGGCAATTCCCTACCTGTCCGACAGCTGGGCGGCGGGACGGGTCCTTTTGCACCACGACGCAATGGTCTATCTCGCCTTGGCGCTTGTGATAGGAGTCGCGTGGTTCCTGTACCGAACACGGGCAGGACTGGCGTTGCGAGCGATCGGCCACGATCCGCAGGCCGGTCATGCGCTCGGTTACCAGGTGATCCGGATCCGTTACTTGGCGACAATTTTCGGTGGGGCGCTGGCGGGGCTCGGCGGCGCATACATGTCCCTCTCATACACGCCGCTTTGGGGGGAGAACATGACCGCAGGCCGTGGCTGGATTTCGCTTGCGCTGGTGGTGTTTGCGACCTGGCGGCCCGGTCGATTGGTCGCTGGGGCCTATCTGTTCGCCATCGTCACGCAATTTCAGTTTTACGGCCATTCGGTGGGCTCCACAATTCCGTCGCAGTTTCTCGCCATGGCGCCATACTTGGCCACGGTGATTGCCCTCGTTCTGATTTCACGCGATATTCACTTGACTAAGGTGAACGCACCTGCTTCTATCGGCATGCCTTTTCGCGCAGAACGCTGAATTTCAAGGACATTTCAATACAACCAAAGGAGGGATACCTATGCCCAGATTAGCTGCTATTGCGTTAGCTGTGGTTATGGCGCTCGGCGCCCATTCGACCATGGCCGCCGATCCGCTGAAGGTCGGATTTGTATATGTGGGTCCGGTAGGCGATTTCGGCTGGACCTATCAGCACAACCAGGGAAGGCTTGCCGTCGAAGAAACCTTCGGAGATCGCGTCGAAACCACCTTCGTGGAAAGCGTGCCGGAGGGTCCGGACGCCGAAAGGGTGATCCGGCAGCTCGCCGCTTCCGGCCACAGCCTGATTTTCACGACATCGTTCGGATACATGGATTCGACTGTCAAAGTCGCGCAAGATTTTTCGGATGTGATGTTCGAACACGCCACCGGCTACAAGCGTGCACCGAACGTCTCCACCTATTCGGCCCGGTTCTATGAGGGCCGGTATGTGATCGGCAAGATCGCCGGCCTGATGACCAAGACCAACAACATCGGGTACATCGCGTCCTTCCCGATTCCCGAAGTGGTTCGCGGGATCAACGCTGTAGCACTGGCCGCGCAATCTGTGAATCCCGATGTGACGATCACGGTTGTATGGGTGAACTCCTGGTACGATCCGGCCAAGGAAGCGGATGCCGCGAAAGCGCTGCTCAATCAGGGCGCGGATATCCTGATGCAGCATACGGACAGCCCCGCAGCCATGCAGGTAGCCGAAACCGAGGGGGCTTTCGCGTTCGGACAGGCTTCGAACATGGTGGCTTTCGGCCCGAATGCGCAGATCACTGCGATCGAGGACAATTGGGCGCCCTACTACGTCAAGCGGGTTCAGGCTGCGCTTGATGGAACTTGGGAGTCCGCAGACAACTGGGGCGGAATTGCGGAAGAAGAGGTGGTGATGTCCGAGTACCGCCACCTGACGGAAGATATATTGGCAGTGGCGATGCAGGCGGAATCGGACGTGCGTTCCGGTGCCGTGCATCCATTTACGGGGCCCATCCAAGATCGCGACGGAAATCTGCGCATTGCGGAAGGGGAAACAGCTTCCGACGGGCTTCTGTTGGGCATGGACTGGTGGGTTGATGGTTTGATCGGAGATCTACCGTAATCTAACCAGAACTGGCGGGTCCGGGACGCAAGTGGTGCCGTCTCGCCATTCCAGCATCGACATAGCGGGGCGTGTTCTTGAACTCGCTCCGGCCATGGCGGCAGCCGCGGGACTTGTGAGTCTGGCGGCTGCCTTCTCGGTTCCAGCGCGGTCGCAGGAATTCAATTCCGAAGAACATACTATTCGCGCGGAAGTAGTCGCCAAGGGGTTGGAGCATCCCTGGGCGGTCGCATTCCTGCCTGATGGACGCATATTGATTACCGAGCGTCCTGGAAGAATCCGCATTGTCCGGGACGGATCGTTGGATCCGGAACCGGTCTCGAACGTACCGGCGGTGTATGCCCGGAACCAGGGCGGCCTGCTGGATCTGGTTCCGCATCCGGAATTTGCATCGAACGGCTGGATCTATTTGAGCTACGCCGTGCCGGACAGGGGTGGTGCAAGAACCGCACTCGCCCGGGGTCGGATCGAAGGTCATGCGCTCGTCGATCTTGAGGTGCTCTTTGAGGCGGACAATCCAGCCTCGGGAGGCAGGCATTTTGGTTCCAGAATCGTGTTCGGACCGGAAGGAATGCTGTACTTGACGGTCGGCGATCGTGGCGAATCCGATGAGGCGCAAGACCTGTCCAATCACAATGGAACTGTAGTTCGACTTATGGATGACGGATCCGTGCCGGCGGACAACCCGTTTTTCGCCCGGCCGCCGGCGCTCCCGGAGGTTTATACCTTTGGTCACCGGAATCCGCAGGGTATCGCGGTTCGGCCGGAAACCGGGCAGATATGGCTGAGCGAGCACGGCCCCCGCGGCGGCGATGAAGTGAACCTGTTACGTGCGGGAGCCAATTACGGCTGGCCAACGATTACCTATGGGCGCGCCTATTCCGGGTTCCGGATCGGCGAAGGAACCGCGAAGGCAGGACTGGAACAGCCAGTCCTTCATTGGACGCCTTCCATCGCACCCTCGGGATCCGCGTTCTACGATGGGGATCTCTTTCCGAACTGGAAAGGGAATCTCTTCGTCGGGGCGCTGAAGTTCCGGTATCTTTCGCGCCTCGAACTCGTTGGCGATGCAATTGTTCATGAAGAGCAGCTGCTCAGGGGAGAGTTCGGCCGGATACGTGATGTTCGCCAGGGACCCGATGGAGCGCTTTATCTCCTGACCGATCAACCCAACGGACGATTGGTAAGACTTTCACCGCCGGTGCAATTGGAGGAGCCTGTCCGAAATTGAAATCTGGCCGACCTCGCGGAGAACTCCAGGCGGTTTCTCTCCGGCCTTCGGGAATGTTCGTGTGCGAAGATACCGAATTGGCGCTCCCGCAAAAAAGCCGGAGGAAGGATTTCCTGCAGACTGCTTGTTCGATGTTTGGGAGATGAAGTTCGAGAGATATGGAAGCGTCTTGCTAGCGAATGCGCACCCCGCTCATTTGCGGTAGGCCTCTCATATTGCGGCACGCGCGGTTAGGACGTACAAGAGTTTGCAGCGTCAAGAAACTCGGTTTTCCGATTGAATGGGGATTCCAAGAATGGATATTTGTTCCAACGTTCGTGTCCTATTGACAGGACTGGTCTTGGCTGTGGTTGCGGCGGGCAACGCCTACGCCGACGTGGAGGGAACTTGGCTGAGTGAGGATGGAGGATCGCATATCTTGATCAAGCCGTGCGGCGAAAAAATGTGCGGCGAAGTTGTGTGGCTCAAGGAGCCGCTCGACAAGAACGGCAACGCAAAGGTGGACATCCGCAACAAGGACGAATCGCTGCGCGACCAGCCGATCATCGGGCTTTTCTTGATTTGGGACATGTCGGCAGCGGGAGATGGCAAGTGGAAGAATGGCAAAATCTACAATCCCCGGGACGGGAAAACTTACAATTCCAAGATGGAGCTTGTCGACGCGAACAGTTTGAAAGTCACCGGATGCATATTGATCTTCTGCAAGTCGGAGAAGTGGACGCGAGTTGAACAGGCCGATCAGTAGCGATCGAAGTGTTCGAAGGGGCTGGGAGTTTTTCGGCCTTGTCCAGCAGCAGGGCTCATCGGCACGAGTCCGTGAAATTCGTTGAATTTGGAATCTGAATCTCCGACTGACCCTCCTGCATCGCCAACTCCTGCCTGCACGACACCCAGCACGCCGAATGGAAAGCTCAGAACGCCCGAACCACGCGTTCATTTTCCGCCACACCGCGCCGCGCCATCCAAGTAGCTTGCCGTTCGCACGCAATCGAAGCCGCCTCTCCGAATTCCGAATGTCGCAAGAATATGACTTCGCAGGAGGAAAGCCTGTCGTCGCACTTCCGAGGTCGCCCGAACCGCATGAGATAGAAACGCAAATACTGCGACCTCACTTGGTTCTCAAGAGAATATGAAGGCTCCGGATTTTTAACGGAAGAGAAGGGTGCGAGTCCAGTATGGCAAAGTTCCATTCATGCTGCGGATTTGAGGAGCTTTCTTGAGTTGTTGTCGTTTTGGGGCGTCTTCCATGTACTGACAATTGCCTTCCACGCGGCATCGAAGCGGTTGGATGCGACGAGGGCACGGATGCTCAACACTGCCTGCCCTCCGTTCTTTCCCCAGCGCTGTCCGGAGCGTTTCAATCGCTGAGCGATCAGAGTGCGACTTGCGGCCTCGACGATTCCCGAGCCGATCGGCAGGTTTTGGTCGGCCCAGTTTTGGAAGCGCATGCGGTGGCGATGTTTGCGAAAGAAGTTCAACTCCCGTTTGAGGTCCTGACGGGCTTTCGGGTGTTTGCCGCAAAGGTAGCGCAAGGCGCGGATGACTTTTGGGCGAAATCGCCATCGAGGACATTGCGATTGACCCGGTCTGCCGGGATGACATCCCGGCGGTGTTGCGGGGCATCCAGCACCTGTACTGCGACGAAGCGTTGCGCCGGCAGGTTTTTGACCTGCTGGACGCGCATTTTCTTCCGGGCGTGGACCGGGGGCTTGGGCGCCCGGGCATGGATTTGTGGCGGATCTTCGTGCTGGCGACGCTGAAGCAGGGCATCCGGTGCGACGACGACCGTCTGCAGGACCTTGCCAATTGCCACGGGACGGTTCGGGAGATGCTCGGCCATTCGGGGCTCGACGACCATCGCCGGTACGAGCACCGGACGCTGGTGCGCAATGTCTCGCTGCTGACGCCGGAACTTCTGAACGAGATCAACCAACTGGTGGTGAAGGCGGGCCACGCGCTGTTCGGGCAGGAGCCGGAAGCGCCGCTGCGGGCGCGGGCCGATTCCTTTGTGGTGGAAACCGACGTGCACGATCCGACCGACGTCAACTTGCTGTGGGACGCGATGCGGCGCCTGATCCGGGTTTGTGCGCAGCTGGCTTCGGCCTTCGGGCTTGGCGGCTGGCGGCAGAGCCGGCATCTGCGGCGGCAGGTGAAGCGGCTGTTCGACAAGATCCGCAATTCCCGGCGGCAGAGGCGGCATCCGGACCGCGTGCGCGCTTACCTGGGGCTTTGCCGGTCGCTGGTGGCGCGGGCGGAACGGCTGCGGCGGGAACTCGAGGCGGCGGGGGCGGAGGCATGGGACATCGATGCCGTGCAAGACCTTATGGATCATGCGCTTCGCCAGATCGACCAGATCGACCGGCTGCTGCTGCAGGGCGAAGCGATCCCGCATGAAGAGAAGGTGTTCTCCATCTTCGAGCCGCATACCCGCTGGTGCGCGAAGGGCAAGGCCGGGCGCATGGTCGAACGCGGGGTTCCGGTGTGCATCGTCGAGGACCCGCATCAATTGGTCCTGCACCACCGCATCTCGTGGGCGGAAGACGACGTCGATGCGGCGGTTCCGCTGCTGTCGGAGACCCTCGCCCTGTTTCCGTCGGTGCGGGGCTGCAGCTTCGACCGGGGCTTCCACAGCCCGTCCAACCGGGTGCGGCTGGACGCGCTGCTGGACTGCAACGCGCTGCCGGCGAAGGGCGCTCTTTCGCAGAAAGCGCGGGAGCGCGAGGCGCGCGCCGAGTTCGCCGCGGCGCGGCGGCAGCATCCGGCGGTGGTACGCCAGGCTAACTCTGGTGTGGATAGCCGGTGCAAGTCCGGCGGAAAGGGTGCAGCGAGACTAGCTGCTGTACTAGTGGGTGAAAGTCCCACCGGCGCAATTCTCAGTTTGGCGCCGTAGTCATATCCGGCAGGCGCACGGGGTGACCCGGTGACCTGGAAGCCCGGAAGTAAAAGCCCTGGGAGACGGAGTGGAGATGGTTCCGCTTGAGTCTGATCAGCCCGGGGGGCGAGCAAAGAGTAGGGCCGTAACGAGAGTGAACGGATCAAGCGTCGAAAAGGACTTCCTGCATGAAGCTGATTTGCGGGGTAATTGGAGTTGCCAAGGGTCTCCTTTCCACCCGATGGCCAGTGTCGGTGCGGAAGAACTGAGGAGCACGCACCGAGGCTCCCGGCGTACTGAAGGCGGCAATACTCGAAAGTACAGCAGCGAAAGTCCGGAAGGTCTGGGGATCAGACAGGATGATCCTTGAATGTCAAAGACCGCGTCTATAACCGGCTGTGCCGGGAAATGAAACGGAGATCTCCAGACTGGCGGATGAGGTCGGCAAGCGATGAAGGGTGGGACAACACAACCCACCCAGAGCGAGGACCTCTGGGCACAGGCGGCTGTACGGCATCCAAGGCCCGCACCCAGTGGCGGACTAGCCTAACGGTGGTCGATGCAGCCTGAGGACGGAGTGAACGCGGTTTCTGCTCGGGGGAATGGCTGGGTCGGCCTTAACCTCGGCGGTCAGGCGGAAGGCTCCGCTCCAAACTGCCAGGTGCCTGTTGCTTGAAGCCGTACCGGGGAAAACCCGAAGTCCGGTTTTTAGGGAGGGCGGCTGGAAACGTGATCTATGGTGGAACTGCGCACCCACCTGCAACCGAAAGGGCAGGACCGGATAAGCCTCCACCTAAGGGTGCGCGCGCCAGTGCCCTACCCGACGTGCAGCGAGACTAGCTGCTGTACTAGTGGGTGCAAGTCCCACCGGCGCAATTCTCAGTTTGGCGCCGTAGTCATATCCGGCAGGCGCACGGGGTGACCCGGTGACCTGGAAGCCCGGAAGTAAAAGCCCTGGGAGACGGAGTGGAGATGGCTCCGCTTGAGTCTGATCAGCCCGGGGGGCGAGCAAAGAGTAGGGCCGTAACGAGAGTGAACGGATCAAGCGTCGAAAAGGACTTCCTGCATGAAGTTGATTTGCGGGGTAATTGGAGTTGCCAAGGGTCTCCTTTCTACCCGATGGCCAGTGTCGGTGCGGAAGAACTGAGGAGCACGCACCGGGGCTTCCGGCGTATTGAAGGCGGCAATACTCGAAAGCACAGCAGCGAAAGTCCGGAAGGTCTGGGGATCGGACAGGATGATCCTTGAATGTCAAAGACCGCGTCTATAACCGGCTGTGCCGGGAAATGAAACGGAGATCTCCAGACTGGCGGATGAGGCCGATAAGCGTTGATGGCCGGGACAACACAACCCGGCTGGAGCGAGGGCCTCAGGGCACAGGTGGCGATGCTGCAGCCGATGGCTCCGCACACGGTGGCGGAAACCCCCATCAGTTTGGCGGCGGCATCATCGTAGGACGGAGCAAACGCAGTATCCGATCGAGGGTAGGGCCGGGTCAGTCTTCACCTCGACGCACCTGCGGAAGGCTCCGTACCGAACTGTGGGGTGCCTGATGCTTGAAGCCGTACCGGGGAAAACCCGAAGTCCGGTTTTCAGGGAGGGCGGCTGGAAACGTGATCTATGGTGGAACTGCGCACCCACCTGCAACCGAAAGGGCAGGACCGGATAAGCCTCCACCTAAGGGTGCGCGCGCCAGTGCCCTACCCGACAAGGTGTAACGAGCCACTTTCGCCGCGAGCCGTGCGCTTGTCACCGTGAGGTGTCAGGTGAAGTGTCGGTAGCGGTGCGCGTGGGCAGGGCTAGTGAGCATCGAAATAGATGTCTTTCCGGAATGCCGAGACTTTCACCGCGGTCGAAGGCAACACTGGCCGTCCGTTATCGTGAGGACGGCCGGGCTCCGCGGTGTCCAGGAACCCATGCACGCGCGTAGATCCACACAGGGGAACTGGGAGGGCTTCGCTTCGCCCCGGCAGTCGAGCCGGGGCCGCGAAGGGGAAGGAGAAATCCGAACTGATGATGAACCAAGCGAAGCAATCGGATGCCGTCATAGTATCGATGAAGGGGGCGAACAAGGGAGCGCCAGCTCCTGCGGAGTTCCTGGAGAGAAGGGCGGCAGCCAAGGGGAATCCGGGAAGCCAAAGCACGCGCCGGACGCAGGGTCGGGCAAGCGTGTCACAAGCGGCGGACCGGATACGGCAGGCAGCCACGAGGAATCCGAAGGAACGCCTCACGGCGCTTCTGCACCATGTCACGGTGGAGGTCCTGAGAGGGGCTTTTCATGCTTTGAACCCGCACTCTGCGGCCGGAGTTGACCGGATGACCTGGGAGGCATACGGCGAGGAACTGGACGTGCATTTGCACGCACTCCATGACCGTGTGCACAGCGGAGCGTATCGAGCGCTCCCATCGCTGCGGGTTGAAATCCCGAAGCCGGATGGGGGAACACGACCGCTTGGCATTGCCGCCCTGGAGGACAAGATCGTCAAATGTTGCGCGCAACATTTGACGATAAATGTTGCGCAGCAAGTTATGTTGCGTAGGCTGGGTAACTTGCTGAATGGCACAGATAGAGCCCGACTCTCCGCAACATAATCTTTTACGCTCACAAAGATTTTCAGCCCCTTCTTCTCCTTCCACGGCCGGTTCGGACCCGGTTCAGCCACGTCGCAAAGCGCCAACGCCCTGGCCTTCATCTCGAGATCAATCTCGGCATAGATGTTGGTCGCGTTGATGTTGACGTGGCCAAGCCACGCGCGGACCGTGTTGATGTCAACCTTCGCTCGCACCAAGGCGCAGGCGGCCGTGTGCCGAACCACGGGCGGGGTTATCTTCCGCCCGGCCAATGCCGGCATGCTGGCCGCACAACGCTCGACAAGGCGATAGACCCCGAACCGGATATAGGCTCTTCGGTGCCTGCTATGGACTGTGTGAATAGTTCTTCGAACATTGTCGTGTCTCCTGATTGTTGGAGCCACGATCATGCAGACAGGGTGCCGTGAAAGAAATTATGTCGCGCAAAATATGTTTGAACTCTTACCAATCAACAGGTTCCGTACTCTCCGCAACATAACTTGCTGCGCAACATTTATCGTCCAGAAGGCGGTGGTGGAGTCGATCCTTACCCCGATCTACGAGGTCGAATTTCTCGGGTTCAGCCATGGGTTCCGGCCAGGGCGCGGGGCGCACGACGCTCTGGACGCTCTTGCCTACTGTATAGCGCGGCGGAAGGTCAACTGGATTGTTGACGCCGATATCCGCGGTTTCTTCGATAATTTGGAC
Organism: Rhodobacterales bacterium; assembly: GCA_965219495.1. Lineage (GTDB taxonomy): Bacteria > Pseudomonadota > Alphaproteobacteria > Rhodobacterales > CAZPXZ01 > CAZPXZ01. The sequence goes on along the minus strand of OZ244777.1, from coordinate 1,503,538 downwards.
CGAGACTGGTTGATCCGGTTTCTGGAACACAGGATCGGGGACCGGCGGGTCATTCGGTTGATCACCAAGTGGCTGAACGCTGGCGTCATGGACGGGGGCGAGTGGAAGGACGACCTCAGGGGAACTCCCCAGGGAGCGGTTGTTTCGCCAATTTTGGCAAATATTTACCTGCACTACGTCCTCGACCTCTGGTTTGACCGGAAATGGCGTCCGCAGGAGGCGAACGGAGACGCGGTCATCGTGCGCTACGCGGATGACTTCGTGGTTGGATTTCAATACCGGCAGGATGCGGAACAGTTCCTTGACGACCTTGAACGAAGGCTGGGCAAGTTCGGTCTGGCTCTCCATCCCGGGAAGACCCGCTGCATCGAGTTTGGACGCTTCGCCAAGGCGGACCGTCTCTCACGCGGTCAGCGGCGCCCCGAAACCTTTGATTTTCTGGGGTTCACGCATTACTGCCGAACCACAAGAAAGGGCGGTTTCAGTCTCGGGCGGAAGCCGGTAGCCAAACGCGCCCGGCGCACGCTTCAGCGGATCGGTGAGGTCCTGCGCCGTCGGCGCCACGACGACCCGGAGGAGGTAGCCGGATGGCTGCAACGCGTGCTCAGGGGGTGGCTGCAATACTATGCAGTTCCCTCCAGCCATGCGTTCCTCCAAGCGTTCGTGCGAAGCGTCAGGAGCCTCTGGTTCCAGCAACTGCGCCGTCGCTCCCAGCGTGGGAATTCCCTTCGCATATGGGAGCAATTGGCGGAGTTGACGCAGCGCTTCTTCCCGCCAATCAGGATCCTTCACCCATGGCCGGATCAGCGGTTTCGTGCCGTCCACACCCGAGGCAGGAGCCGAGTGCGTTAGCGCGCACGCTCGGATCTGTGCGGAGGGGCGCTGGGCAACCAGCGCTCCTACCGCGACGGGCGCTGGGCAACCAGCGCTCCTACCGCGACGGGCGCTGGGCAACCAGCGCTCCTACCGCGACGAATCCGCCATCCACAACCTGGAATGCCGCGGCCTGGACCGGGTCCGCGCGCACGGCAGGGATGGCTTCGCTCGAACGGTCGCTCTCGCCATCCTTGCCGCCAATCTGCACCGGATTGGCCTGGTGCTGCAGAGAGCCGAGAGGGACAAGATCCAGAATCAGCGGCGCCAAGGCATCCGCCGCGCCGCCTGACTGCGGCCGGCCGAGCCAACGCCGTCGGCATGCGCCCCGGCCTTGGCCGGGGCTCCTCCTCATGGCGGAAGATCGCCGGCATCCTCGACATTCGCGCGAAACCGGCCACTAACCGCTCACTCACGGCGCCAGGGGCCAAATTCCGCGCCTGGCGCCTAGGCTGGAAACGTCGCGCCGGGTTCAAGACCCGTTATATTGGCACGGACACTATATAATCCCCAAAGCTATCATCTTCCCTGGGTGCATCCTGGGCTGAATGCCTATTCCAGGCTCGAGGATCATTATCACATCCTGGATACCGGGGATTCTCCGGGCAGGGTACGACCGTATACAGACCCTCGCTGGGCGACGGCTCCCGGTCCTTCGGCGACTTCCACGGGCTCTCGGAAAAATGATTGACGGCGGCCGAGTACATTGCGCTCTATCCCAACGTTCTGTACGGCGTTCACCGAGACCATGTTTTTGCAATCTTGCTGATTCCGCGTGGTCCCGAGCGTACTCAAGAGCACGTGGTCATCAGCTACGCAGATCGCGATTCCGCGAGCGACGAATTCCGTACACTGCGAAAGTTGAATGAAGCGCAGTGGAAGGAAAATTTTGAAGAGGACCTTCAGGTGGTCGAGGGCATGCAACTCGGACGCCACGCGCCGGGATTCGACGGTGGTAAGTTCTCTCCGGTCATGGATACGCCCTCGCATGCTTTCCACGCTTGGGTTGCCGAACGGTTGACAGCGTAAAGGGATGGAAGCCGAAGCCAAACAAGAGAAGTTCCTGGAGGAGAGCAACCGACGGATTCTCCGTGCGCATGCGGAAGGCGACGAGGCAACGCTCGTCAATCTCTATGCGGATGCCGCAGCCAATCTTGAGGCGAATGAGTTGCTGGACGCCGCCTGCTTCTTTGGCACTCAAGCGTATGTGCTGGCTCTGGCAGCAGGGAGCGATCGCGCGGCGGAACTTCGCGCTTGGCTTCGGGCACTTGGACGCGAAGAGTAGGTTCACGTCTGCGCAAGGATTGAAGAATTTTTGAACGCGGGAGAGCCGTCTGGTTGCGTTGTGTACGGGGGAACCGATTGGGGGGAAGGTCTGGTCTCTCACAGGATCTTGTGCGCGCCAAGACCTTGGGAAGCCAGCGGTGGATCATCTGTGTTTGCTCCCGCTTCTTCGCGCACGTTTCCTTTCGAACGCTTTGTAAGGGTCGGCAAGAGGGTAGAAAGAAGGCTCTTCGTTGCGCCTTCGGATATCGGCATGGAAACCAATTTGGCCGTTGACCTGAATTCCACCAAAGGAAAGAGAGCAGGGAACCGGCAGGCTCTTGCAGTCGCGGGGTCTTTCCGTCAATAGCTTGTTTCTGATTCAGTGGCGACAAGCGAACCGACACGATGCCCTTGAGACATTTTGACGGGAAAAAATTCAGAAAGTCTCACTTGTGGCGCGACTTGAAAATGCATTGTATCACGACAGCGCGCCACGTACGCTCTATTGAAGTGGGAGTCGGTAGCGGTTGCGGTCCCTGAGTCTGGGCAGCCAGGCAGAACACGAGAGTTTCAAACGCGGCAAGCCAGAAATGCGTTCCGTTGCGCGTTGACGTGCGTTCCGCTGTGTTGAGTTCCGCGAATTTTTCTGCGGCGGGCAGGTATCGTATCGCAAAACAGGACGGAGTTGGAAAATGGAACTCGGAAATTTTTCGGTGAGCCTTGCGGTCAAGGATCTCTCGGTGTCGCGAGAGTTTTACAAGAAACTCGGATTTGAGGTTTTTGGCGGCGACCCAGACCAGGGTTGGCTCATTATGAAATGTCCCAGCTGTGTGATCGGACTCTTTCAGGGTATGTTCGACAGGAACACTCTGACGTTCAATCCCGGCTGGGATGCCGACGGACACACTCTCGACGAGTTCACCGATGTCAGGGAAATCCAGGGAAGACTCAAGGCAGACGGCGTGAAGTTTGCGAGCGAAGCCGACGAATCCGCATCGGGACCGGAAAGTTGCATGCTCTTCGATCCTGACGGAAATCCAATTCTTATCGATCAACATGTTTGATACCAAACGTTTATCATCGGGGAGGGAGCACTTGGAAAGGTTGAACCGAACGAATCGCGCTGTTACCGGTTGCGTTCGTTTTGGTCATCCGTGGAGGACCTCTGCGTAAGCGGGGTCGGCGGATTTCCGCCAATCCTTCGCCGTCGTTCGTCCAGAAAACACTGAAAATTGCGAAAACATCGAATGCAGATGGCTTGAAAGACGCCCGGTTTGGTGCTGGCGACGTTTAGGTTCGGCTGAATTCGCATTCAAATGCAGCACATGTAGTCCAACTGCATATGGCAATCGATGCAAAGTTCGCACGCACTTGAACGGGAATCATATTTCACTTGAACGAAGTTCTCATTTCATTTGAACGGTTCATCGGCTTGGGCCGGATGCTATGGAGGCCTCCTTTTTGCTGTGAACGGAAAGGGCGCCGGAGGCTCCCCGGGGCGGCCACGGGCCGCCCCTGACGGACGGAGCGTATGCGACGTCCGCCAGGCGGCGACAACGCCGCCCGAAGCGGCCACGGAAGCCCCGCCGCCGCCAACACGTTCGAAACCGTGCCCCGGCATACGCCCAGCGCGCCGCTGATCCGGGCGAACGAAAGCCCCAACTCATAGCGCAGCGTCAAAATGTCCCGTATTTCTTGCATGTCGGTTCTCCTCATTGCGGAGCCCTCCTGTTCCAACGTTTCATGGAAATGGAATTGCACCGCCAAAACGAAGAACCGGCAACCCCGAGGCGGCCCCACGCGGGCAAACCCCCGCCGCACCGCTTCGATCTAGGGAAAAACCGCGATCCGGACCAGGAAATTCTGGTCAGGCACCACCTGAACCTTGGTCAGGCAATCGCGAATTCTTGGTCAAGTGAAATCTGATTCTTGGTCAAGTGCCATCGGATTTCGCAGATGTTTTCTGCGCTACGAAGACCGTTGGCTCAGGTTAAAGGCCGCCTCAAACCTTGCCAAAGAATTGAACGGACCTGAACATCCGGAGGTGGAAGCGTATTTCAGGAATCTGCGTGCCTTACTGGCTCAAGCCATCAGAAGCCGCGCCGAACAGAGAAACTGCAGGTACAAGCTGCGTTCGATCAAAATCTCAGTGCCGAGGGAATTTGGAGTCTTGGAGCGAATTCGTCCATTGGGAGACGGACGAGCGGCGCGTCTATTGGCGCGTTCGAGAACTCTCACGCATGATTGAGACTGGGTGGATCACTGATATTGATGGGAGGTGTCATTGCTCCCATTTTGTCTGTAGCGATGAGTCGGATGCTCGACCAACGGGCAACAATGACCCGGCTTGCTGCATTGAAGCGCAGCAAAAGCCGGACATTCCGTCCACGAAACATGTTGAGGAGTTGAAGAACCATGCCTAGCACCGATGCTTATCCTGCCCGGCTAACGGTTGACTATCCCGAGAAGCTAGATCGGCTCACGACGTTTATTCGCCTGATCATGGCCATTCCCATACTTGTGATTCTCGGCTTGATTGCTGGGTCAGGGGGAATGTCTTTGGCTACAATGCTGATGATCGTTTTTCGCCAGAGATATCCCCGTTGGTGGTTCGAATTCATCCGGGAGCTGGCGCGGTTTGGTGGAAGGGTCGGCTGCTATCTATGCCTCTTGACTGACCGGTATCCTTCCACGGTTGACGAGCAGTCGTTTCACCTTGAAATTGACTATCCTGACGCGGAAGCTGATCTCAACAGATGGTTGCCGCTAATCAAATGGCTCCTCGCTATCCCGCACTTTGTGATGCTTGCATTGCTCGCAATCGGGGTGATCATTGCCGTCCTTCTGGCGTGGATGGCGATCCTGATTACCGGCTCGTACCCGAGGCCGCTCTTCGACTACGTGGTGGGCGTTTTCCGCTGGGGTACACGCGTTCTTGCCTATGCGGTTTGGCTGGTAACCGACCACTACCCTCCGTTCAGCCTGACTTCAGTGGTCACCTCGCCGGGAACGTCTCGATGAACAGCAAGCGCTTGGAATCGCCCGGCGAGGGCGATCCAAGAGTTTCCAGCGGGAACGGCGTGTTCTGTTAAACGCCTTGTCCTGTGCTACAGCCGCGTACAATTTTGCGCCTTAGCCCCTGCATTCTGTCTGCTGCCTTCGTCAGGCAAACACCGTCGGCACTTGGTTGACTTGTTGGCCGTCTTTCATGGAACAACTTTTTGAACAGGAGTAGTATTGATTTCTCGCCGCCTCGTATGCACCGCCAAGGCGCGTACATCTTTGCACCGAAGTTTGCGGGAAGCGGTGCAGTTGTTTCGTCCGTGTCAGCGCGCTCGCGGGCGGGGGTGAAAACTCGGTAGCCAGATTCATTGTTCGCGCTCAAGCCAGCCGCTCCCTGCGGAAATTTTTACTCAGATGTCTAGATGTCGTGGTTCAAGAGGTCAAGACACAGTAACAGGCCGTCAAGACGCGCTGGTTAGGGGGCGGTTCTGCGAAAGACCTGTGCGCCGCGTCCGTTTCAGACTCCGTCTCCGGAATTCTTGCCGCTGAATTTCAGCGGGAGTCCGGGCGCCATACTCCAAGTTCCTCGAATTTCGGCGTCACTCAATCTTCGTTTGCCACCCGCTCGACTTCGCCCGCGAAATTGTGCTGTGTGGCTGCGTGACGTTCGTGGGTGGCCCCGCAAGCGGGGCACCAAATGTGTCGTGCTAATTGTCGCGTATGAATTTTTCTGGCCATCGTGTTCCAGCTGGGCAATGGGGTCGATTTTCTTGGTTTTGAAGGGTTGGTGTGCGAGCGATAGCGTGGGACGCTGATATGGATCAAGCTGATATTTGAGAAAACGACAGATGATTGCACGACCGGTCGTGAACGAGTGCTTGAATACGGATGCTTTGGGCAGGATTCATGGGCGGGGTTGTGCTCGGTTCTCTTACCTAGCCCCGGCATTGCCCAAGCCCGCGTGACTCTCTTTCGAGGTCCCGGCGACACTGCCATTCCGATGTGTGTGTGCTCGTTTTCTTTGCAGGCCGGGGCGGGGCTGATGCGCATCCGCCCTCGTCAGGCTGGGTCTTCAATCGCGAACTGGCGCAGGAAGCGCTTGCGCGGCCATTGCGGCGTGCTTCGCTTCCGCGCGTAGTGGGCGAGACTGGCTACCGGCACGCCGCATTGCGACATCAACCGCATACATTCGTGGATTTCCAGGCTGCCCATCATCCAGTGGATGGTGTTGACGGCGGCTTGATTGGCGTCCTGCGGACTCTGCAGAGCCCGCAGGACTTCGGCGTCGCTGGCGCGGTCGCGCAGGCCAGCGCAGTGCCGCCCGACGTAGGTGCTGACGATCTTTTCGGCATTTTCGGCGGGGGGCGGCGGCGGCCGCAACACCGTGTGGCGGTCGTAGGCTTCCGGACCGGGCAGGGGGTGGGCTTGCCGCCAGGGCGGCGAGCCGCGACACGGAATTGCGCTGTTCATCGTTCCTAGCCGGTTTGCGGTTTGCGCCGTTCTTGGCGTAACGCCTTCGGTGCTTCAAGGATCTTGCAGAACGCTTCGCCCAGTTCCACTTCTGTCCACGCCCGGTCGGGCTGGACCAGCGGTTTGGCGTCTTGTTCCGACCAGCCGGGTGGCAGTTGGCGGATCATTGCAGCGATATCCTTGCGCCGCTGGGGGCTGATTGCGGCGATGGTTCGGCTAAGCGCGGCGGGATTAATTTCTTCCGCGCGTACGGCGTCGTACAAGTCGCGGATCGCTGCCTCGCCGGTCATGCCCATTCGGTTTGCGATCTTGCCATACAGGATTGCTGCTGTGCCGTGTGCCCGCAGGCCGATCGGTTCCACCTGGTCGTATTCAGGGCCGTCCACCGCCATTTCTCTTGGTAGTAGGGTCAATTCGATGCCGTCGATCACGCAGTAGATTGCGACGTCTTCGCACCAGCTGCGGTCCGTGTCTATGCCTTCCACGCGTCGAAGCCGATTGTCGAGATTCGCGTATCCCTTTTGGCCCAGTTGCAGGTATGTGTGGGGATCGCAAAATAGGTCGAGGTCGGTCGATACCCGATGATTCCACCGCGCGGCGAGGACGGTACCTCCGCCGATGGAAAGGTGTTCACCGGGGATGCTTTGCCGGAGCGCTTCATAGGCTTTCAGGAGCACCTTTTGTTGCGGGTCATCAAGTTGCATGCGGGTTCTCTGGTCGGGGGATTGAAGCCTCTCAACGTATACATTGTTTGGGGATTATATTCACAATTTGACATGACACTGTTCTGCGACGAGCGACGCCACTGCCCCGCTTGCTCCAGAGAACCTTCGATCCCCCGCTCCTGCCGCCGCCTGGTCAAACCCGAAAAGATCGCCGAAGCCATCGGCCGCCTCCGTGAGCGCTAGCCGCGGGTGGCCCGCTATTACGATCTCGAATACCGCGCCGACACTGGCGAGTTGCATGCCGCGCTACGCAGCGAACGCAGGGACATCGCCGAGCGCGTCGACGGCGCCTACCTGCTGAAGACCGACCGCCAGGACCTCTCGGGCGAGGAACTCTGGCGCCTGTATGTCATGTTCACGCGGGCGGAGAACGCCTTTCGCAACATGAAACCCTCCCTGGCGATGCAGCCGATGTTCCATCAGATCGAACCCCGCGTCGATACCCACATCTTCCTCTCGGTGATGGCCTACCGGCTGCTCGTCGCGATCGAGAAGACCCTGCTCGACCAGGGCGTGCACAGTTCCTGGAATAGCATTCGCGATGCGCTCCGCACCCACCAGGTAGTCACCGTGGCGCTGGCCACCGCCGACGGAACAGAAATCCGGGTCCGCCGGCCGACCACTCCGGAGCCGGCGCATATCGAGATTTACCGACAGCTCGGCGTCCCGCCGACCCTCATGCACACACGCAAGAGCGTCCATCGAATCGAGGCATAGCCCGCAATCCTGGTGCGGAAGAAATTTCCAGCCCATTGAAAAATCAGCAAGAATCTGAAAAAGTGGCGAAGTCGGGTTTAGGTAGTGTTCCGCCGCTACGCATTACAGCCCGCCTTCGGCGGCGACCTCTGTTCCGGTGTTATTTCGGCTGTTGTAGACCGGCCATGGCAAGGAAAACTTGTGTCGCCCCGCACTCGAACGCGCTTTCGGCTCCGCACGAGCGGAGCGCACAACCTTCGATTGCCAGCGCTGGCGGCAGTGGGCGCGTGGCCTCCAACGTAACCGGCGTTCTCCGCCGGATTCCGACACCTTCGTAGTGCACGGATCCAACTTCTGGTCGGCCGGACAGATCCCCGCCGGCCACTTGGGAGTATTGGCGCGGGTTTGGCCCCGGTCAGTCCAATTCGTCCTTTTCTGCCGGTTTTCCGCCTTGCCTCTCCCTAAGAGTTTGGCCTAAAACTGTTGAGTGGCTTCGACATGTGGTATTTTCCATACAGTTTAAACACGAAATATGGAGAGCACCCATGCCTTGGAATGAAACCACTCGCGCTGAGTATAAGCGCCCCTCGTCTCGTTACGAGTCGGATTTGACGGATGCGGAATGGTCGCTGTTGGACCCCCATCTTCCGGGACCGGCTTCGACCGGCCGTCCCCGCACCACGGACCTTCGGGAAGTCTTGAACGCGATCCTGTAGATGGCCAGCACAGGTTGCCAATGGCGCGCCTTACCCAAGGATTTTCCACCGTTTACGACGGTTCAGAACCATTTCTACGGCTGGTCGAGAGGGGGACGGATGGAGGTCATTCTGGCGTCGCTTCGGCGGGCGGCGCGCCTCGATGCGGGACGCGCGGAAGAGCCGACGGCGGGTGCGATTGATCGCCAGGGCGCCAAGACCAGGGAGAGCGGCGGGCCGCGCGGGTACGACGCCGGCAAGAAGGTGAAGGGGCGCAAGCGCCACCTCGTGGTGGATACGGAAGGGAACCCGCTTGCGGTGCAGGTGCATTGCGCGGGCATTCAGGACCGGGATGGGGCGCCGCACCTTCTGGAAGAGGTGGCGGCGCGCTGTCCGACGCTGCGGGCGTTGTTCGCGGATGGGGGCTATAGCGGCGCCAAATTGGAGCAGGCGATGCGCGACCGCGGCCTCGATATCGACCTGATCATCGTTTCCAAGCCCAAGCGAAACAAGGGTTTTGCGGTTCTCCCCCGCCGCTGGGTGGTGGAGAGAAGCTTTGCCTGGCTGAACCGCTGCCGCCGCTTGGCGAAGGATTTCGAGCGCACCATTGAGAGCGCCAAGGCATGGATCCTCTGGGCCGCCATCCGGGTTCTGGTGCGACGCCTCGGACGGCGGGTAAGTATCTGTGCAACAATCGGTTGAAGGAACTTGTTAAAGTTTTGATTCAGACACTCAGAGTCCGGCTGGCCCATCCGGCGTCGGGTTCCAGACCCATTGCGGTACGCCCGTCGGCACCGCGGAATCCGGCAGCACTTGCCAACACGTAGCAGCGGTGCCGGCAGAGGGACTCGAACCCCCGGCCCGCGGTTTACAAAACCGCTGCTCTACCATCTGAGCTATGCCGGCAATCATTGCATCGTATAGCAAACTATTGGTCGATGCTAATCCCCTCGCGCCTAGAACCAGCTTCGCCGGGTTCGGAGCCGTGAGCGGCATCCCCTAAGCTGACGTTCGTAGCGGTCGGCCATATTCTTGACTTCTCGTGCAGCTTTGCGGACGTTCGGCTTGTTGCGGAAAGAGCGTTTCTTAAAGTTCCCATGACCTTCGTGATAGGCAAGGTAATTGTTGTAGGCGTCGGTCTTTCGCACCCCATTGATCCGCCTTGTCATGGAAACATACCAGCCGACAAAATCCGCCGAATCCTCGAAACTGCTGCGATCGGCTCCAGTGTTTCCGGTGGATTCCTTGTACCAGTTCCATGTGCCGTCGATCGCCTGCGTGAACCCTCGCGAAGAAGAGGCTCGGCCTGCGGGGATCACCCACAGAATCCGCTTTCGCGGAGCGCGCACATGGGCACGAAACGCGGATTCCCGCCAGATGATCGCCATCTGAACGTGCATGGGCGTTCCCCATTTGCGCTCTGATTTCTGCATCGAGCCATACCAATGCGCGCGCTCGGTGAAAATTCGGCAAATATCGGTGGTGGTACTTGGCTGTCGATTGGCCGCGCAACCCTGCACAAGCACCGCAATCAGCATTGCGGCGATCAAAGGCGCACATCGCGTGAATTCGGTGCGTTTCACAGCCGGAATATCTGCGGAATTGCTGGCACTAGAATACCAAGTCTAGTTACGTCAACGGAAAAATTTGTCAAGCGAAATTGACAGCGCGTGCGTACTGTCGGCGCGGATCTGCCATGCTGTGCTTCGAGCGCCCCGAAGTATCAAAACGGTTGGGAGTGTGGCCGTCAGATTTCCTCGGACCGGGAGCCTTTACCGGAAGCGCAGGATCCCTTGAACTGCGTATGTCGAAACCGTCCATTTCATGATCGGAAGCCTCTCGTTTTCTTCCCGGCCCGGTGGCTTCAGGCGAAGCCACCGGGCCTTTGGCGGTAGAAATGCGCGAACGTTGCAGCAGTGCAGAATTCGGCCCACTGGACAAGCGGCATCTGCGGCTTACATCATGTATCATGCAAACACTCAAGGGCAGCTTGGGAGTGATCAATGGCCAGAAAACAGAAACATCCGAAGTTTCGAATCGGCCAGGTTGTCCGGCACCGGGTATACCCGTTTCGCGGGGTAATTTACGACGTCGATCCGAAATTCCAGAATACTGAGGAATGGTGGATGTCTATTCCCGAAGAGGCCCGCCCCAAGAAGGACCAGCCGTTCTATCACCTCTTCGCGGAAAATGTGCACAGCTATTACATGGCGTACGTTTCGGAGCAGAACCTCGTTCCCGATGAGTCCGGCGACCCGGTCGATCACCCGGACGTGGCCAATTTCTTTGGCGTCCATGCCAACGGGCAATACGAAATTCACACAAGCCGTTTGAACTGACGACGAGTTTCCCAACGAAGTTTTCTGAGAAAATTCGGCGGAACAAGGCGTTCCGCCGAAGTCAGGGAGGAGACACACGCAGATTGCGCATGAAAGGAACTTATTGGCGATTCATGGCCAATTCTGGGTGGAATTCGGGCGATTCCGTGATTGGCTGTAAAGTTCGCCGGTAGAATGGACGCAATCTACTCGCATCTGAACCAAAGGCGAAGCGATAGTTCTAGGGCGCTTGGTGGGAAGATAACCGTTCGAGTTTGGCGGCGTTGAGGGTTTGGTTTGGCGGGTGATCGGTCGTTGCCGCAATGGCGCGGGTGTGTTTCGGTGGTGTAAATTGTCGACGGTTGATTTCTGCTTTCGTATCGAATATTGTGAAATTGGCGTAATTGACGCGAATAAGATGACATACTAGGGTGCCGCTATGACGACTGAGATCGGTGGGTTTCTCGCGCTTGCCGCGCTTTTCATCGGGCTGTTCACCTGGTTGCGACAGGACATTCAGGATTTGCGCCTGCAAATTGCGGTTCTGCGTGCGCAAATCGCAGATCTGCGTGCGCAGGTCGCGCAACTGTGCCAGCGGGCTGCGCGAATAGAAGGCGTTCTCGAAGAATGGCCGGTTCCGTTCGTCCGTTCACGGAGTTCCGGTAAGTCTCACTGAGAACGCCAGGCGGCTTGATTCCTCCCGTGACTGCGTTCGCAAACGAGCGTGTAGCTGGCTGCGAGGGAGTTCGACTATCCAACAGGATGTTCATTCTTCATTGAAATATTCTTGAAGCGGCGTTTCCACGGGCGACCAGAACGGCAACAGCGCCGCAGTTCGGGACCTGCCGAAAGAAGAAGTCGATGTGGAGAGTTCCGCGGCAAGGTCTTTGCGCTGCGCAAACACCTTTGTGGTGGATATGAAGAACGGGGGATCCGGATCAACCGGCCTTGAAGACGCAAGAAATCGAACAAGTTTCGTCAGGCAGAATTTCGATCCGAGAGAGACCGCAACGGATTTGCGTCAGACGTGAAGTCGATCCTGTCTTTCTATCCGTCCTGTCAGGATCACGTGCGCGCAGTCCTCGAAAAATTGCTTCTTTTTCACGGTCGAATTCGACAAAAAACCCGTCCGTTCAAACTCTTGGCCCGGATTCGCCAGTCATCCGCTGTGCACGGCGCGACTCCTGCAGTGATTACTTGTGCCGAAGCTGGCGGTTGCCCTCTTGCCATTGCTTTCCGTACCTGCGAAAGTTTGCACATGGAAGATGCCGCTTCGGTCATATCGCTGTCCCTCCCCGTACGAAGGGAGGGGCCGGTTGTAACTTTTTCCCGCCCGGAACTCCGCGCAATTCTTGATGTGTACGGACGCATGGTCGCCAGCGGCGAATGGCGGGACTACGCCATGAGTTTCGATCGTCATGTAGCCTGCTTTGCGGCGTTTTGCCGCACCTCGGATTCGCCACTGTTCCGGATCGAAAAGCGCGCTTCTCATGCGCGCCGCAATGGGGCGTACGCGGTGATTGCCTCGGATGGAAGAATTTATCGGAGCGGACGCGAGGTCGAATCCGTTCTCAGAGCCTTTGAACCGAGGAAGCGCAAGCCCGTCACCGCGAAAATTCTGCCCTTTGCACGGCGCGGGCAGCGTTGTTCCTAGTTTCGGCCGCGGGGCTTCAGGATTTCTTGCGTTCGCGGGATTTGCGCCTGGCGAGAAGCGTTAAGGCCTCTTCCATGGTCAGTTCTTCCGGACTGACGCTTTTGGGTAGCGAGGCGTTCAGCCGTTTCCAATTCACATAGGGGCCGTAGCGTCCGGCACGTATTGTCACCCCACCACCCTCGGGATGCTCGCCGAGCTCTCGGAGGGCTGGGAAGCGATTGCTGCCGGAGACGCGCGTGGATTTGGCGGCGAGAAGATCGACGGCGCGGTTGAGACCGATCTCCAGCACATCTTCGTTTTTTGGAAGATTGGCGTACGTTCTGTCGTGGCGCACGTAGGGGCCGTACCGGCCAACGCCCGCAGTAATTTCTTGCCGGGTTTCCGGGTGCAGGCCCACGATTCTGGGAAGGGCCAAAATTCGAAGCGCCAGGTCGAGTTCAACCATCGCTGGATCCAGACCTTCCGGCAGGCTCGCGCGCTTCGGTTTCTCGCGTCCTTCTCCACTGCCGACCTGAAAATAGAATCCGTACGGCCCCTTTCGAACGAGGACCGGAGTGCCGTCAGCGTCGAGGCCAAGCGTCCGATCCCCGGTCCAGTCAACCGGTGTCGCTTCGCCGTTCTCCAGAGACCTAGTAAAGTCGCAGTCGGGATATCGACCGCAACCGACAAACATCCCGGAACGCCTGCTCGGGCGGAGTCCGAGACGGCCCTCACCGCATTTGGGACAGGTGCGCGGGTCCTCGCCATCGCTCCGCGCAGGAAACAACACCGGTTCCAGCACCTCTTCCACAGCGTCAACCGCATCGCGGACACTGAGTTTCCCCGCCTCTCCCAGCGCGGGCTCAAACTGCCGCCAGAACGCGCCGAGCACATCGCTCCGGGTGGCTCTCCCCCCGGAAATCTCATCCAAATCCCGCTCGAGGTTGGCGGTGAAGTCGTACGCGACATAGCGTGCAAACTTCGCCTCCAGGAATGAAGTGGCGACACGGCCCAGGAATGTCGGCGTGATTCGACGGTGCACGATTTCCGCGTAGCCTCGGTTCTGGATTACCGAGAGGATGCTGGCGTAGGTGGAGGGCCGTCCGATGCCTAGCTCTTCGAGCCTGCGCACTAGGCTCGCTTCGGTGAAGCGCGGAGGCGGGGCCGTAAAATGCTGATTCGCCTCGATCCGCTGGTTTTCCAGCCGACCGTCCACACCTAGCGCAGGCAGCCGGGACGTGTCTTCTTCCGGGGCAATCGAATTGGATTCGTTCGCGGTATCATCTCGCCCTTCGCGATACAGGCGGCGGAATCCGTCGAACTTTACGACTTGCCCAGTGGCGCGAAGTCCCGCAAAGGCTTTTCCCTCTTTGCCCAATGCATCGATGCTGGCAGTTGTGCGCTCCAGTTGCGCATCCGCCATCTGGCTTGCGAGCGTCCGTTCCCAGATCAGACGGTAAAGGGACCCCTCGACGCTGGAGAGCTTCGGGATGTCGTTCGGCGTGCGGGATGGGTCGGTCGGTCGAATGCACTCATGGGCCTCTTGGGCATTCTTGGCGCGGGACCTGTACGCTCGCGGCTTTTCCGGAAGGTAGCCCTGTCCAAAACGCTTGCGGACGATATCTCTTGTGGCGGCGACCGCTTCCGGCGCCATGTCCACGCCATCGGTGCGCATGTACGTAATCAGGGCATCCTCGTAGAGGCGTTGCGCCGTGGCCATGGTCCGGGTCGGGGGAAGTCCGAGCTTACGACTCGCTTCCTGCTGCAAGGTCGACGTGATGAACGGGGCAGGCGGCTTCTGGCGAATCGGCTTGGCCTCCACTCCCGCCACTCGGAAGCCTGCCGCCTGGTTCAAGCGATCCTCAGCGTTCCGGGCACTCGTTTCGTCGGCAATGTCGAATTTTCCGATCTTCCCGCCATCGAGCGCAACCAACCGGGCCCAGAACTCGGAGCCGTTTTCGGTCTTCAGATGTGCGAGAACGCTCCAGTATTCCTTCGGAACGAAAGTCTCGATCCCGCTTTCCCTCTCGACCACCAGCCGCAGTGCGACCGATTGGACGCGTCCCGCCGAGCGCGCGCCCGGAAGCGTCCTCCATAGCACCGGCGAGAGGCCGAACCCGACGAGGTAGTCCAGTGCGCGCCGCGCCAGATAGGCGTCCACGAGTTCGCTGTTGATGCTTCGGGGATTCCGTATGGCGTTGGTGACCGCGCCTTTGGTCACCGAGTTGAAACTGATTCGCTCGACAGCCACGCTCTTGCCGAGCGCCTTGCGCTCCTTGAGTGCCTCTACCAGATGCCATGAAATTGCTTCGCCTTCGCGATCCGGGTCCGTTGCTAGGATCAACCTCTCGGATCCCTTCAACGATTTTGCAATTTCCCTGATTCGCTTTATGGATTCGCTGTCGATTTCCCAGACCATTCGGAAATCGTCTTCGGGGATCACCGAGCCGGTCTTTTCCTTGAGGTCGCGGAGATGTCCGTAGGTCGCCAGGACCTGGTATTCCTTGCCCAGATAGCGGCCGATGGTCCCGGCCTTGGCAGGTGACTCGACAACGAGAACGTTCATGCAGCGCCCGGATTCGGATTCAGTTGGGTTCGATTCCCCTGAAAAACTGTCTTTGCTCGGCGCACCTGTCAAATGCCGGAAGCGAGTTAACGCTCTTGCGGCGCCGCAGTTCCCTGCGACTCCACTAATTTCTTCGGTGCCTGGCTCCGGCAGGCATTCGCTGCTTGGCTGGCTCAAGTTCGACTGATGTCGCCCCGCGCTTCGCCGCCGCCGCTCGATTTCCCGGACTTCACACGCCGTCGCGAGGAATAGACTCCAGCCAACTGCGCGAGAATACATAACGGCCGGCTTCCGCAACATCCAATCTTGCTTGAATGTGGAAGTTTTCGTGGTCTGAAGTCATTCGCTGGTAGGTTCGGACCCGAACATCCAATGAACTTTCGCGGCCGAACACATGCTCTCCTTCCATTTCGGCGCTCGCGTTCAGCGGATCACCCGGGTGGAGCCCGAATCGCCGGCGAATCTTGCCCCCGTGGATCCAGCCGTGGGAATCGATACGCGTCACGCCATTATCCTCTTGGTGAAGGAATGTCAGGCGGCCCGTCATGACATCTTCCACGAAACGAGCTTGGACTGGGGCGGCTTTCTTGAGGTGTGTCCGCGGAGAAACGCGCGTGCATTCGGGCGGAGGAATATCCAGCATCCCGTTGTCTTCCTCTCGTTCCGGGCGCACTGGCAGCACCAGCTTTGAGCGACCGGTGCGGACAGTCAGTCGGACGGACTCCGGGGAGGGCCATGCGACCGGCCACAACCCGGACGCGACCGCCAGCCGAATTCTGCTCCCGGCGGCAAACCGATAGGCGTTGTAGTTCAGCCGGACATTCGCCATGAGTTCTTCACCGGGAACCAGCGGACTCACCCGCTCATGCGTGGCATCATGGTTCAAGTTGAGGAGTCCAAGACTCACCAGGGTGACGGACCCGTCCGCCCGCACCTCGGAAAGCCGCGCGCTGACTTGCGCGACGGGGCGGTTGCTTGCGAGACGCAATTTCGCCACCGGAGTGCCCAGGAAGGCCAACGGGCCGGCCAGTGGAGCAGAATCGAAACAGAGCGAGACCGCGTCGTCGGGACGCTGGTCCAATGCGCATTCCGGTGCGCACGCGCCATTGCTCCCCCAAAACGGATTGGTTCTGCCGACTGTAGCGGGCGCCGCGGTTTCCCGCTGTTCTTCGGAACCCGGAGATTCGCCAAGGCCATGCGGGTTCAGGTACCAAGCGTGCTCGTGAATGCCATCGCTCGGCCAGTCGTTTTCCGCGATCCAATGGCCCGGGAGGTCTTCATAGACTGCCGCAGGAGGGTAGCTTTCGTGCATCCACACCCTCACCATCGGATCCTCCAGAACTCCGGTGTCGAATTTCTTGAGCCACTGGTCCCACCAGCGGAGGCTTTCCTGCAGGAATCCCGCCATGGGTCCCGGATTCGCCTGATGCGGATACTGGTGTCCCCACGGCCCGATGAGCGCTCTCCGGGGCACTCGGAGATTTTTCATAAGAGGCGGCACGGGGTTGGTGTAGGGATCCGCCCACCCGCCGATGGCGAGAACGGGGCAGGCGATTTCCGAGTAGTCCTCGCAAACCGACCCGTGTTTCCAGTACGCATCGCGCCGCTGATGGCGAAGCCATTCGAGGATCCACGGCACATTGTTCTCAAGGCGCTGCATCCAAGGTTCTTTCCAGCCCTCGCCGGCCAGGAGCGGGTCCGGCGGACGGGCGTTGTGCCCGAACATGCTGAACGACCAGTTCGGATTTTCGAGTAGCTGGCAACCGCCCATCGTATGAATGTCGTCGGCGTAACGGTCATCGGTCGAGCAGACCGTGACGATCGCCTTGAGCGCCGGCGGGCGGCGACCTGCAGGCTGTTGAATCCTCCCCAGCTCTTCCCGAACATTCCGACTTCGCCCGTGCACCAGGACTGCTCTGCGATCCATGCAATGACCTTCAGGGCATCATCGTGTTCCTGCGCGACGTATTCGTCGTGAAGAATCCCGTCCGATTCGCCGCTGCCACGCAGGTCCACCCGTATCGAGCAGTAACCGTGACCGGCCAAATAGGGATGCATCGCTTCGGCCCGCGCCCGCAGCGGCGCTTCCGGCTCCTGCCCGAACAGCGCGTGGCCCGCCTTCACCACCAGTTGGTTGATCTCGTTCAGAACCTCCGGCGTCAGCAGCGAGACATTGCGCACCAGCGTTCGGTGCTCGTACCGGCGATGGTCGTCAAGCCCCGAATGGCCGAGCATCTCCCGAACCGTCCCGTGGCAATTGGCAAGGTCCTGCAGGCGGTCGTCGTCGCACCGGATGCCCTGCTTGAGCGTCGCCAGCACGAAGATCCGCCACAAATCCATGCCCGGGCGCCCAAGCCCCCGGTCCACGCCCGGAAGAAAATGCGCGTCCAGCAGGTCGAAGACCTGCCGGCGCAACGCTTCGTCGCAGTACAGGTGCTGGTTGCCCCGCAACACCGCCGGGATGTCATCCCGGCAGACCGGGTCAATCGCAATGTCCTCGATGGCGATTTCGCCAAGCCGAACAAACGGCTCCTGGATTGCCCTCGCCCTCGTCTCTGCTCCGCCGGAACCAGCGACCCATCGCGAAGATACCGCCCATCCGACCGATTTCGCCTGAATATTGCCTGGAATTATACGTCTGGGACCAATCTTCGCAACCCAAAACCGACCACAACCTGTTGATATGTAACGACATTCTACCTTTTTGCACAGGCACCAGGTAGCAGGTCTGGCGGACGTCTGGTTTTGCAGATAAGCCGTCAGGCCTGCACAAACGCTGGAATCGGCCTGCACAACAGAGACTCGGTTTCTCACGGGTCCACGGTGCGGCTGCCACATGCTTCAGAAGCTTCCCGGCCCAATGCTCGCACCGGACGGCGAGATGCGAAAACCGTTGATTCTTTGGGCGTTGTGTTCAGGGGCGGCATTTTCGTTCAGTCGTCGGTCGACCGGAATGGCGCGGCGTTCGCATGCGGACCGCTCGACGCCACGCGCCGAATGGTTTTCTGCCGTAGAACTGGCGGGTGGCGTATCATCCGCTTTGTGCAGATTCCGACAATCTCTGGACAAATTTCCGATACGATTCCATCCCCGAGCGGACTGCGTAGCGGGGCTCGGGCCAGCCGGACAGGTCCCAGCTTGCGGCGACGGGCTTCCCGTACAGGCGTTCGGAAATTGCATGAAGGTCGAGGACGCCTTCGCCGGGAGGAAAGTGCAGCGCGGATGTCAGCGTGTCCGTATCGCTGTAGTGAATGTGATCGATAGCTGCCACAACTTGGTCGTCGACATGTTCCAGCAATTCCTGTCCGAGCGCGACGCCGAAATGGCAGAAGTCAAAGCAGATCCCGGCTTCCACAGAAAGAAGCGTCTCGGCAAGTGGACTCAACGCCTGGTGTTGAAGCGCAAACGTGAACGGATGCAATTTGCAGGAAATCGAAGGAGGATCTGAAATCCCGCAACGATCTCTGGCGGATTCAATGACCCGGGCGATGACTCTGCAGGCGGAGGGAACCTCGGAACGGTCTTCGACCCGACCGTCCCAGATCAGGACTCGCGGAGAACCCATGGCATCTGCCCAACGCAGGTGTTCGGCGAGTCGATCGATGGTGTTTTCAAGCGACGCTTGTCCGCTGAACGGGTCGAAGGAATCGTCGCCCACGACGTTGAAGGTGGAGACCATCAAGCCGGCGCGCTGAATTGCTTCGCCCGCCGCTGCCGCATGGCCCTCGAATACCGGCTCGCCAGAAATTCCCGGCGCAATATGCAGGGTGTGCACCTCCATGCCATCGAAACCGAGTTCCTTGACGGTCGCGGCAGCCGTTTCTAGATCGTCCCGGCTCGCAATCAGCGACATGCCGATGAGCTTTCCATGGTCGGGCTGTAGGAGTGTCATGGTGATGCGAGTCGTGTCGAGCAGCGGTGTCTGCTTGCCTCGGAAATGCTAGAGACGCCCCGCCAACCACGCAAATTTTGCCATTTCGGCCGTCAGCGATCACCCCGACGACCCTCGTCGGAAGCCGAGCGTCGGATCGAAATGGGCTTTGACGAACTCGCGTTGACGGCCAATTTCGAACTGTTTCGGACCGCATTCAAAAGTCGGGCAAGAGCCTCAGTCCTTTGCGGGCCGGCGGCGAGAACGAGACCGCCAAACTTGCGAGGCTCTCCTCCCACTCCTGTTGCATGTCGGGTACTTGCATGCCGTCGGCTCATACACAATCGAATTCTTGCGATGATCGAAATCATTCCGCGTTTTTGATTTTGGACGCGGTCCCGGGTTCGAATGGATACCGGCCTGTTCTGCCAAACGTTCCTCGCTTTCTGTCTTCCCGTTTCCTTGGTTCGCCGCGACTCGGAATCTTGGCCAGGCGCGGGCCGGGACAAACCGGGATGGAGAGAAGGCGATCTCGGAATATCCGACGCCACCGTTGACTATACGGCCGGCTGCTGCCGAGCGGAGGGCCGCGGCTTCGAACGATACGCGCCCGACATAGTGCGTTCTTGCGAGCGCCATGCGTTGGCGTCCTGGGTGATTTCAGTCGAAATGTGGTTGCATTCGCCTCGACGGGAATTCACGGTTGCCGGGGTGGTGAGCTGATACGCTATGCCGCTGCGGAGCCAGCGCTTGGATGAGAAGGATCTGCCACAGCTGCGAACGTTTTCCCTTGTCGCATGACTGCCTGCGGACACGCATAGTTCTTGGGTAGCGTCCCATGCTGCGCAAATTCTGTTTCTCCCTTGATGAGGGCAAGGGTTTCGCGGCCCAGCCGCGGGTCGACCCGTACCATGCCGTCCGGATCCACATCGATTCGGGGGGCATGCAATGCGCGTTCCAGGTCCATTTCCCAGTCGAGCAGGAACGAAACAATCTGGGCTACCGCGGGAACAATCCGATTGGCGCCGGATGCGCCCAATGCAAACTGGGATCGGCCGTCTCGAACGCCAACGACTGGACACATGTTGGAGACCCCCACGCGTTTTCCGGGCGCAATGGAAATCGGCCGTCCGGGCCGGGGGTCGAAATAGCCAACAGAGTTGTTCATGAGGATGCCGGTCTTGGGCAGGAGCACGCGGGAGCCGAATCTGTTCAGGAGGGTATAGGTGATCGCGACCATGCTGCCTTCGGCGTCGCAGGCGGAAAGGTGGGTCGTACAGCCGCCTTCGCCGTTTTCTTGACCGGTGCGCTGTTTGTGTTCCATCCAGGCCGCTCGGAGCGCTTCGGCATGGACCGCGTGCGCAGTCGGACGCGGGCCTTCTTCGGGGCGCAGCCTGTCCTGGATGTGCGTCAGGAAAGCGCCAAGGCGGGGGCCGCCCGACGCTTCTCCCGCCGTATGCAGGTGTGCTCCGCGGTGTTCGACGGCGGGGGCCTCGCGCCAGACCGCACGGTAGGCGTCGAGATCTTCCGAGGTAATCTTGCTGCCAGCAGACGCAAGATCCGCAGCGATCGTTTCCGACAATTCGCCGGAGTAGAATTCTTCGGGTCCCTTCTCCGCGAGCGTCCGAAGGGTTTTGGCGAAAGCCGGCACGGAAATGCGATTCGGAGGTTCCGGGGGCGCGCCGTCCGGCAGGAAAACCGCCGCGGCGGACGGAAACTTGCGAAGGCTGCCCATGGCAATCGCAATCATCAGCGTCGCGTGCCAGTCGACCGGCAAGCCCTCGTCCGCAATGCGGATGGCCGGTTTCAGGATGGTATCAAATCCCAGGCGGCCGAAATTCGCGTGCAGTTCCGCGAGGCCGCGAACGGCGCCCGGAACAGTTGCCGCGCTCCCTCCCTCGATGTTGCGCCGTCCGCGAACTCCCGGGTAACAAAGGAGCGTTTCCGGTTCAGCCGGGTCCAACGGGTAGTCCGCGATGTCGATGGAGGCGGGTAGGTTGCCTTGGAAGTCCACTGCGGTCGCGCGCCGGGAAGCGGCATCCCAGATCACGGCAAGCCCGGATCCGCCAAGTCCGCTCATCCAGGGTTCGCACACGCCCACGGCGAAAGCACACGCCACAGCCGCGTCCGCAGCATTGCCGCCCGCGCGCAGAATTTCCGACCCGGCTTCGGAAGCCCGCCAGTGTTGCGACGCGATCGCCCCGCCCGTTCCCGCCGCCGTTGCACGTCTGGTTTCCCAGGTTTCGATCCGTTCGTACATCCCGATTCTCCCGCGTTCAGAGCCGCCCACGTTTCCCGTGCCGTTCAAGATATTCTCGTTCCTCCGGATTTGCGCGGGACGGCGCCATTTGTGGACGGCCGAAGCCGCGTAGAAACGAAAATCCGGCGGTAAGTTTGTTGGGCGCGACCTTATGTCGCTCTAGGCGCTTCTACGCCCCTCAGGACCGTTTTCAGAATGTCGCCGACGAGTTCAACGTGCTTGAGCGAATCACGCAATGCCGATCGTTCGCTGCGTCCAAGCCGACGGACCAAGACCTTGTTTCCGGTGGTGATGCCGTTGTCAATATCTGCGATCTGTTGCTCCAGTATGAGGCGGAGCAAGTATCCGTGGACCTCGCGAAGCGATTCGGCGTCCCGCACGCTCGCTCCGGCCGCGGAAATCGCGCGGCGCAACCGCTCACCTGTGGAACGGGCACCGATTCCGTGTCGAAGTGCCATGGCTCTCGCGCCGGACACGACCGGAAGCAGGCCTCCGGCCTTCAGGTCGATTCGGCCGCCATCCCCGGTCCGCAGTCTCCCCCATAACCCGAGAGGCGCGGAATGGTTGGCTGCCCGGTCGCCAAGCGCGCGAACGAAGGCAACTGAACCGGCAGCAACGTCGGTCGCATGTCGCATCACGCGGTTTGCCAGCGCCGATTCTCCATGGACCGCGACGAGGTCATAGAAGATATCCACGTTGAGAAGGTTTTTGGGCTGCGGTACGGAAACCCATCGATCAAGTTCCCGTTTCCATTCCGATTCCGTGCGCCGCCAATTGCGCGAACGAGCCATGACTTCTCCGGGGCAACGCGGGATTCCCGCCTCGTGCAGAATCTGGTTCAGGCGACTGGAAAAGACAGCGAACCAGTCGTCAGCATCGTCCAGATTGCCCGTGTAATTGTCGTCGACGATGAGCGCATTGTCCTGGTCGGGGGCCAGAAGGCTTTCCCGGCGACCGCCCGAACCGAGCACCAGAAGGCAGTAGGGCGCCGGCACGTCGCCGCGGCTGGCCTCCAGCATGTCTTGTTCCGCCATCTCCGCTGCGCGCGCCGTCATGGCGCGGCCCTCCAGGCTGATGATCTCGGCGACTTCGCGGGCATCCAGTCGGTCCGCGAGCAGTCCGGCGGCGGTCCGCGGCAGGTGGGCTTGGGCGGCAGCAAGTTCGGTGGGCGTGTCGGCATTCTCGATATGGTCGCTCAGCGCCAGCGTGGCGAATGAACGTTCCCGCAGGATCGCCTTGAGCGAAACCATTCCGGAAATACCGCCGTCCGGACCGGTGATCGCCAGATGGCGGATGCCCTGCCGCGACATCCTGCCAATCGCCCGGTAAAGCAGGGTATCGCCGGGCAAGGAGACGAGCGGATAGGACTGGGCCTGGTTGACCCGCATTTCGGCAGCGGAAGCGCCGCGCGTGGCGAGCATCCGCGTCATATCCGTCTGGGTGACGATCGCCGCATCGTTCATCGGGCGGACGACCAGGCTGCTCACCCCGCTCTTATGCATGATGCCGGCGGCTTCCTGAAGCGTGGCACTTCCGTCAATCGATACCACCGGTCGGTTCGCGAGATCTTGTAGGCGGGTGCGGTAGACAAATCCGTCCAGCGCCGTGCGCGCGAGGCTCGACGCGTCGGAAGTCGCGGATGAGAATGCCCGTCGGCGCGCCCGCATCCAGCCGACCAGATCACCCGACCTGCTCTCCTCCGCGGTTCTCTCTTGTAGCGCTTGCGCCTGGGCGAGCGTGCGAATTCCCCTTTCTCTCATCGCCGGGATCAGCCTGAGATAGACCCTCGCCGTCATTTTGGCATCGCCCAGCGCGCTGTGTCGGCCAATGCGCGCCACGCCGTGTTGCTCAACGAGATCGTCCAGGGATTGTTGCCGGTGGAGGGGATCAATGCCCATGGCGAGGAGCATCACGTCCAGGTGGGGAGGTTCGACGTATTCCAACCCCGCTCGTTCAGCCTCGGCGGAAAGCATGGCGAGGTCGAAATCGATCGAATAGCCGATCACCAGTCCTGTGCTGAGGAGTCGACGGAGTTCGTCGTGTACCGCGGCGTACGGGGGAGCATTACGCAGGTGTTCGCCGGAGATTCCGTGGACCGAAACTGTATCTTCGCGCAGCGGCGTCGGCGGTGCCACGAACTGTTCGTAGGCGGAAGATTCGTCAAGGCGCCCGTCTCGAATTGCAATGGCGCCGATCTGGAGAATGCGGTCCTTCTGCGGATGCAGCCCGGTTGTCTCAAGGTCCACCGCGATGGCCGCAAGGGCGGAAAGCGGCGCCGCCGGGCCGGCCCGCTCGATCCCGGGGGCGCCGGCCAAGCCGCGAATGGCCTGTTCTTCAGACTTCAGCAGCTGCAACTTGCGAGCAGCGCGCCGCCAGTCTTCTGCAAAGCGTGGGGCCGTCCATGATTCGACGCATCGCAGAGAGCCGCTCGATGAAGCGGAACTCGACATTGTTGGTGACCATGTCCCAGTCTCCCTTCCGCACATCGTCGGTGATTGGCGCAAATTGCATCAGGCGTTTTCCAGTGTTTCCGCAGATCTGCCTTAGCGGCGCCGGGGCGGCGCGCAACGCCGCTTCGGCGCGGGCGCGAAACAGCCGCACGTCCGCGGTCCATCCCTCCGACCTGCGGTGCTCGGGCGTCTGTTCGAGCGCCAGGGTTTCTTCATAGAGTTGCGCGAGCACCGTTGAGAGGAAACCGGGAGGCAATTGATGATGGGGCCGTAGTTCTATTTCCACGAGAAGCAGCAAATCTGCGGCGGCGGCGGCAAAGGCTTCCCACTTGCATCGATTCAACGCCGCCGCGAAATCCGGATCCCGAAACATCCTGTCCGCATGGGTTCCGGAACGGGCGCGCAAGTAGGAATAACTCGAACCCTGGGCGAGATACGCGGCGTCCGAACAAATCGCGTCCTTGAGGGCTGCGAGTTCGCGAATGGTCTGACGCTGGTTGCCAAACAGCATTCGCCGCAGACCGGCAAAGATCTCGGATGGTTCTGGAATACCCCAGCCCGCGATCGTCATCCGGCCAACCTCCCCTCTGGTGCAAATCCAAGCCAATCATAGCGGCGCATCAAGCGGATTGGACATGCCGTGAATCCTCATTCGATCGTTCGCGACCTCTCCGGTTCCGTGCGATATTGATCGGCGAGTCCCGGAGAATGGGCGCGAAAGAACGGAAGTCGGCTGCTAGCCAGCAAGAGCAAGACGACGGCATTCGAGCGGTCGTCAATTCTGCCCCCGGAAACCTCCGACCGTTGCGGAACCGGACCGCCCGCAACCGGCTCAGGACGTTTCGATCAGGGAAGGTTCCGTAATCCGAAGATCTTCCGGGAGGCTCCGGAAGGGCTCGATCTCCTGCTTCTTCAGGGCCTCCCGGTACAGGTGCACGGCCTGGGTCGGATCGAGTTCGCCGTCCGCTACCCGCCGCAGGAACCGGACCATATCGCGTGGAGACTCCGCGAGTTTGATTTTTCGTCCGAACAACGCCACCCACGCGCCACATTGCTGCACGTCGGCGAGCAGGCGAAACGTGTCATGATGGGTCCCCGCCGCGCCGCCCAGAACGCCGACGATGACCGACGGATCGTAAGAGCAGAGTTCCTCCATGGAGCGCGCGCCGTTGTACGGAACTTTCAGGAACAGAGGGCGCTCCCGCGCCGTCAGGCCGGCGAGCGTGCGAAGAACGCAGTCCACGACATACGGGCCGATTTCTTCTTCCGACAAGCCGCAATCCACGTTCGGATTAAATACTTCGAGGAAATAGCGTAGCCCCGTCGAAGCTGCGTCGTTCCGGAATTGACTGAATGCCTCCAGGCTCCGGGTATCCGCATCCGCCTCGTTGTTGA
This sequence comes from Rhodobacterales bacterium, assembly GCA_965219495.1. Classification (GTDB taxonomy): domain Bacteria; phylum Pseudomonadota; class Alphaproteobacteria; order Rhodobacterales; family CAZPXZ01; genus CAZPXZ01. The sequence continues at coordinate 1,478,317 of OZ244777.1, read as the reverse complement.
AGGTAATCGAATACAGGCCGAGATCGCAGCCAAGTTCACGCGCTTGCGCAAGAGAGGCGCTTCGGAACGGACGGGAGGGTTGTGATTTGTAGCGGCCGGCACGGACGTCCCAGACATCCGTCGCATCATTGGCGCGGATCGCCGGCGTAACGGGGCTATTCGCGAACATGTCCGGTTCCAGGCGTTCGAGAGTGGAGATGGAAACCAGCATCACGTCGATCCGTTCATCGAGCACGATGTCCCGGATTTCGTCGAGAAATGCGCTCAAGGGCCGCCAGCTGCCGCTCGGTAGTCCGTTGCGGTTGCGCTCCGGTCCAGGGGCGCGGCGTCCGCCGCCTGCATCCGGGTCCTTGGCATCGGCAAGGATAAAGTCTTCGCGCAGGCCCGAGCCTGCGACGATGCGGTCAAGTTTCTGGTCAAGCCTTCTCATGGACGCCTCCAAGAATCCTTCGCAAGAAAGGAAATCCGCACCGGCAGAAGCGCAGTACGATCCTGACAATCATCATATCAGACACGCGAAATGCAACGCGGGCAACAGGCTGGAATCCCAATTCGCGTCGGCTCCCTACTCGGTTGGTTTCGGAACGAATCGGCGAACGTCGTTTCGCCGTGGAGCCTGCCGGAAACGGCGTACCGCTCGGAACTTGGCGTGTGAGATCCCGCTTGGGGTGTCCCGGGCAAACTCGACGTGGATTCGAAGCGCTGACGCAACGTGCAAAGGGCCATCGTTGCATGTGTGAACGCCGTTCCGTGCAATTGCCGCGCAACGGCGCCGGTCAATGGATTCGGCGAACCCCCGGCCGAGTCCGCGGAGAGAGGCTCAATTTCCGCGTGTTTTCCGTGCTTGACATTCCGATCATTCTCTCGATACTTGGCGACCAACCGCACGGCTAGACGGTACCCAAACAGTGCGGTAGTTCCCCAAAAATGGATCAACCAAATTCCAGTGGGGAGCAGCAAGGTTGAACGGGCAGGGCGCTTGCATTTCGTCTGGTGGCCGGTTTCGCTGAACCTCGTGAAAGGGGTACTAGCAATCGAGGTGTTTCATGGCTGATAGTATGCCTGGATCACCCGAATCAGGCGCCAGCCATTGGGCTGCGACACGCTCCCTGATGTGGATCGTGCTCACGATTTGGGTTCTATTCAGTTTCGTCATCCACTTCTTCGCTACTCCGCTCAACGGAGTATCGTTTATCGGTTTTCCGCTCGGCTTTTACTTGGCGGGGCAAGGTTCGCTGATCATCTTCGTCGTTGTGATTTTCTGGTACGCCGCCAGGCAAAACAGCATTGACGAAGAACACGGCGTGGCCGAGGATTGATCGTAGGTAGAGGAGACGACAAATGTTTCAAGGAAACTTTGTAGACAACCTGGGCAAGATCTACGGTGTCTACTTGGGTGGGTTCATCGGGTTTGTGGTCCTGATGGCCATTCTCGAGGCGGTGGGCCTCCCGTCCCGCGTAATCCTCTGGCTCTACATGGCGCTGACGATCGCGGTCTATGCCTTTATCGGCATTCTCTCGCGGACGAACCTTGTGTCGGAATATTACGTAGCCGGACGATCGGTGCCCGCGGTGTACAACGGCATGGCGACTGGCGCCGACTGGATGTCGGGCGCTTCATTCGTCGGTATGGCAGGATCTTTATACATCCTTGGTTATGACGGCCTGGCCTTTGTGCTGGGCTGGACGGGCGGCTACGTGCTTGTCGCGGTGCTGCTCGCTCCCTACCTGCGCAAGTTCGGAGCCTATACGGTCCCCGATTTCCTGGGCGTTCGTTACGGTGGGAACACGGCGCGGATTGTCGGAATTATCGTGCTGTTCTGCTGCTCGTTCACGTATATCACCGCGCAGGTTTACGCATCTGGCGTGATCGCGTCGCGTTTTCTGGGCATTCCGTTCGGTATCGCCGTATGGTGCGGCCTAGCGGGAATCCTGGTCTGCTCGATGCTGGGAGGCATGCGCGCAGTGACCTGGACGCAGGTGGCGCAGTACATCATCCTGATCGTGGCGTATCTGGTGCCGGCGATCTGGATGTCGCAGGTGAAAACCGGTGTTCCCATTCCGCAGTTGATGTATGGTAGCGTGCTTTCGGACATCGCCGCGATGGAGCAGACGCTGGGCGTTGCGAAACCGCACTCGGAAGCGTTCACCCACTATTCACCACGCGACTTCTTCTTCCTGATTTTGTGCCTGATGGTCGGAACGGCATCGCTGCCGCATATCTTGATGCGGTACTTCACGACGCCGACCGTGCGTGAGGCGCGCAAGTCTGTGGGCTGGTCGCTATTCTTCATATTCCTCTTGTACTTCACGGCGCCGGCTTACGCCGCATTCGCCAAGTCGAATGTCTACGACCTGTTCGTCAGTGGCGGCGGCATGCTCGCCTTCGAGAGCATTCCGCAGTGGATGATCCGCTGGGGATCGATCGAGGGCAACAATCTTGTCTTGATTTGCGGTGAGAGGGCGGTGTCGATCGAAGCGGTTCGCGCAGCCTGCGAAGCCAAGGGCATTACCGGCGGATTCCCGCTCGGCGAGTTGAACCTGAATCGGGATATGATCGTTCTGTCGACTCCGGAAGTGGCTGGAATGCCGTGGTTTGTGGTCGGCCTGGTCGGCGCCGGCGGATTTGCGGCGGCGCTGTCGACCGCCGACGGGCTGCTGCTCGCCATTGCGAACGCGCTGAGCCACGACATCTACTACAAGATGGTTGATCCGGCAGCGGACGCGAAGAAGCGATTGACCGTGGCGAAGGTGATCCTGTTGGTGGTGGCGGCTTGCGCTGCCCTTACGGCGTCGACGAAACCGTCCGACATCCTTTCCATGGTGGCATGGGCGTTCTCCCTCGCCGCTGCCGGGCTATTCGCCGCGCTCGTGCTGGGCGTGTGGTGGAAGCGGACAACGTCAACGGGTGCGATCCTGGGGATAATTTGCGGGTTTGGAACCACGCTCTTCTACTTGTTAGCGGTCCGGTACTTCGGTATGGACCCATGGTGGGGCGTCGCGACGATCTCCTCCGGTATCTTCGGAATTCCGGTGGCGTTCGTGGTCACCATCGCGGTTTCGCTGGTGATGCCCGAGCCCGATCAGGAAATGCAGGACTTGATCGATCGCCTCCGGCAGCCGAGAGGCGGCCAGCTTCTCACGCAGCGAGGCGATACCTGATCCTGTTTGGACGGATTCACTGAATTTACGAGCTGCGCGCGGGGCCTTCGGGCCCCGCGCTTTTCGTTCCAACGCCGGGCGCACTGGAGCGCCAGATGCAAGGACCAATTCTTCGGGCACTGATCATTTTCGGAGTGCTGTATTTCGCATACGGTGCGATTTTTCTTGCACAACTCGGCCCGGATGCGGGTGACTTGGCCGGCTACAAGGTCGCGGTCACCGCGGCGGTGTGGGCGCTGAAAGCGGTTGCCTATACTTTGGCGGGCCGGGGGGCGCTTGGACTGTTCTTTTCTTTCGACCGACCGATTGCGTTCTTTGCGGTATTCCGCGGTGTAACCGACCCGTTTCTGGCTTTGATGGCCCCGGTCACGCCCGGTTTCCTGATCGAGAAAATGGTTCCTTTCTATTCCGCGTTCCTCTTTTTTGCGCTCGCCTACGTGATTCCGAGCGTGGCAATTTTCCTGTTGCTGGCATTGCGCTGAGCATTGACGTGGTCCAGATCTTGGGCGGCCCAGAGAGAGGTGGTGCATCGTGCATGAGATTGACAGGCATGCCGCCCTGAGTGTGTGGCGCGGAACGGCGTTTGCCGAGCCCGCCATTGCCGCCGCCATGTCCGCGATGGCGTTCGACGCGGCGCTCGCCGTGCGACTCGGAACCATACTTTCGTTGTTTCTCGCGATTGTGCTGCACGTCAAGGCCCTGCTCTGTCATTGGAAGCCGGTGCAGGAAACCGAAGTCTGGATCCTGCTCGACGAGGACTTGCGTCCGCCGCGCGGCATGGCGGCGCGGATGATTCAAACCGCCATGCGAACCGAGTTGAACATTGTCGCGCGCATCGTTGCCGCAGTGGCGCTCGGACTGTTCGGTCTGTCCTTGTTGATTTGGCTGGTGCGCTGAGAACCCGGTGCCTTCAGAGCCAGTCCGCAAGCAGGGCGATGAGATCGGCGTTTGCCGGGGGCATTGCATATCGAGGCAGATCCTTCGAGCGCACCCAGGCGAGTTCCTGTCCTTCACGTCCGCTCGGTGTGCCGCTCCAAATGCGGCAGACATAGAGATGCATCAGCAAGTGAAATTCGCCGTAGTCATGGGAAGCGAACGCGAGCGGCGCCAGGCAGCTGGAATCCGTCAGTATGCCGATTTCCTCCTCGAGTTCCCGGATCACCGTCGCTTCCGGGGTTTCGTCGACCCGCAATTTCCCACCCGGAAACTCCCATAGACCGGCCATTTCCCGCCCTTCTGGACGGCGCGCAAGAAGGACGCGCCCGTCGCGGTCGACGAGGGCGCATACCGCGGCGAGGCGAAGATCAACTCCTGTAGTCAGCGTTGATCTCGACGTAACGGGCGCTGAGGTCGCAGGTCCAGACCGTCGCCTTTCCCGGTCCCCCAAGTCCGATATCGATCCCGATTTCCAGTTCGGGGTTTTGCATGTAGGCGGCGCCGGCATCTTCCGAGTAACCGGATGCAACCGCCCCATCGCGTGTGACCTGGATGGAGCCCAGACGTACGGTGAGTCGGTCCGGGTAAATTTTGGCGCCGGATTTCCCGACGGCCATTACAATTCGGCCCCAATTGGGATCCCCTCCAGCGATTGAAGTCTTCACCATCGGCGAATTCGCTACCGAGAACGCAACCAGCCTCGCGTCAACATCGTTCTGCGCGCCTACCACAAGAATCGTCACAAACTTCGATGCGCCTTCGCCATCCCGGATGATTTGCTGTGCGAGGGATTGGAGCGTGTGGAACAGCGCTTGGCGCAACCCTGCTGCGCGCGGATCCTCCGGCTTTTCGATCAAGGCGCTTTTCGACTGCCCGGTCGCGGCGAGCAAGACCGTATCGGATGTCGAGCAGTCGCCATCCACGGTGATTGCGTTCATGGTCGGGTCGATCGCTTCGACAAGCAGCGACTGGAGCGCGCCGGGCAACACGGCGGCATCCGTGAACAGGAACCCGAGCATGGTCGCCATATTCGGGGCGATCATTCCGGAGCCCTTGGCGATTCCGGCGACCCGGACTTCTTTGTTGTCGATCACGCAAGTGGCGGATGCGCCCTTCGGAAAGGTATCCGTTGTCATGATTGCCCGCGCGGCGGGCTCCCAGTTGCCTGGCGCAAGTCCGTTCCGTAGCGAACCGATAACCGGCCTGATCCGTTCTACGGGGAGATGCTCGCCAATGACTCCCGTCGAAGCGATAAAGGCATTGTTTTGGGTGCAGTCTCCGGCGAGTGCGGCCATTCTTGCCATTTCCCGGGTGGTCGCTGCGCCTTCGGCGCCGGTGAACGCGTTGGCATTGCCGGAATTGACGAGGATGACGGCAGGCGGGGTCTCCGCGCCCAGCGCGCGACGTTCGGCGATGCGTTCCTCGGACCATGCAACTGCCGGGGACCTGGTCAAGGAACGGGTAAATACGCCCGCGAAGGTCGTTCCGGGATCGAGAACAGCGAGCATGAGGTCCGTGCGTCCGGAGTACCGGATGCCTGCTTCGCCCGCTGCGAGGTGGAGACCCTTGATCTGCGGCAGTTTCGGGAATTTCTTAGGCGCGAAGGGAGAAATTGGCGCGTTCATGGTTGCCTCGAAGTACATTGCTGGATGCGTTGTGTCGGTTCTGTAGGCGCGGGTCAATCCCTTGCAACGCAGGAGCCGGCCGCCCAACGGCCTTGCGCAGGGCGGGAGCGGCACCTAACTTGCAAGGATACGTCCGGTCGCGACAGACGGCGCCACGAAGTAGCGCCAAATTTCCTCTTCGGTCTGCCGGCAAATTGATGGCAGTGTCTTCCGTTGCTTTGAGGATGTCCCGGATGTTTCAGTTGGCTTCAGTTGCGCAAAAGGTGTTCGGAAGCGCGAACGAACGGCGGCTGAAGGCCGGACACAGGATCGTCGAGCGGGTGGCCGCGTTCGAGCCGGAAATTCAGTCTCTCGGTGACGAGGCCCTTCGCGCGAAGACCGGGGAATTTCGGGAGCGCCTTTCCTCGGGCGAGACCTTCGAAGACTTGATGGCGGAAGCGTTCGCGGTCGTGCGCGAAGCTTCGGTTCGGGCTCTCGGCCAGCGCCATTTCGACGTGCAGATTCTCGGAGGATGGATACTGCACCAGGGAAATATCGCCGAGATGAAGACGGGGGAAGGGAAGACACTCGTCGCTACGCTGCCGGTTTACCTGAACGCCCTCGCGGGAAACGGCGTCCATGTGGTTACCGTCAATGACTACCTGGCCCGGCGCGACGCCGACTGGATGGGCGAAATTTACGGATTCCTGGGGCTGACCACCGGGTGCATCGTGCCCGGGATCGACGACGATGCGAGGCGGCAGGCCTACGCGTCCGATGTGACCTACGGAACCAACAACGAACTGGGGTTCGATTACCTTCGCGACAACATGAAACACAGCCTCGCTTCGATGGTGCAGCGCAGGCATTCCTACGCGATCGTGGACGAGGTGGACTCCATTCTGATCGACGAGGCGCGTACGCCGCTCATCATTTCGGGGCCGACCGAAGACCGGACCGACCTGTATCGCGGAATCGATGCGCTGATTCCGACCTTGGAAGAGGGCGACTACGAAATCGACGAGAAGCTCCGGACGGCGACGCTGAGCGAGGAAGGAAACGACCGCCTCGAAGAAGTCCTGCTGGAGAAGGGGCTGCTCAAGGAAGGCAATCTCTACGACGCGGAAAACGCAACGTTGGTTCATCATATCAACCAGGGGCTCCGCGCGCACAAGCTCTATCAGCGGGACCGGGATTACATCGTACGGAACGCCCGCGTGGTGATTATAGACGAATTCACGGGCCGCATGATGGAGGGTCGCCGCTATGGGGAGGGATTGCACCAAGCCCTGGAGGCCAAGGAACGTGTGGAGATTCAGCCGGAAAACGTGACGCTTGCGTCGATCACGTTTCAGAATTACTTCCGGCTCTACGACAAGCTGGCGGGCATGACGGGAACTGCGATGACGGAGGCGGAAGAGTTTCAGGAGATTTACGGTCTTGAGTCCGTCGCCATCCCCACCAACATGCCGATGATCCGGGACGACGAAGACGATCAGGTGTTCCGGACACTGAAGGAGAAGGACGATGCGATCCTCCGGGCGATTCGGGATGCCCGCAAACGCGGTCAACCGGTGCTCGTCGGCACGACTTCAATCGAGAAATCCGAAGCGATTTCGGCGCGCTTGAAGAAGGTGCATGTGCCGCACAGCGTGTTGAACGCTCGTTACCACGAACAGGAAGCGGAAATCGTCGCCCAGGCGGGTGCGCCCGGGGTGATCACCATCGCGACCAATATGGCGGGCCGGGGGACCGACATCCAGCTCGGTGGAAATATCGAGCGGCGTCTCGCTTCGGAACGCGACGGCGTGGAAGACGAGCGCAAGATCGCACGCATTGCGGAACGGGCGCGGGAGGAGATCGGCAAGGCGCGCGAGAAGGTGATCGAGGCCGGGGGGCTCTGGATCGTCGGAACGGAGCGTCACGAATCCCGTAGAATCGACAACCAGTTGCGTGGCCGCTCGGGCAGGCAGGGTGATCCCGGGAGATCGACCTTTTTCCTGTCGCTCCAGGATGACCTTATGCGGATCTTCGGATCCGAGCGCATGGACGGCATGCTTCGCCGGCTGGGACTGGAGGAAGGCGAGGCGATCGTGCATCCTTGGGTGAACAAGGCGATCGAGAAGGCGCAAACCAAGGTGGAGGCGCGCAATTTTGAGATTCGCAAGAACCTCCTGAAGTACGATGATGTGATGAACGACCAGCGCAAGATCGTCTTCGAACAGCGCCGCGAAATGATGGAATCGCCGGATGTCTCGGGAATCGTGGACGAGATGCGGAGTGATGTGATCGATTCGCTGGTGGATGTGCACATGCCCGCCCGCACCTTCGCGGAGAGATGGGACGTCCAGGGACTGTCCGCGCGCCTCTCGGTAATCTTTGGTCGCAGCTTTCCCGTCGAGACGTGGGCCGCCGAGGAAGGCGCCGACGACGAGGCGATTCGGGAGCGTCTGCTGGACGAAGTCCATGAGCTGGCTTCAAGCAGGGAAGACGAGTTTGGCGGGGAACTGTCACGCGAAATCGAGCGCTCCGTCGTGATTCGCACCATCGATGCGCTTTGGCGGGAGCACCTGGGAACTCTCGATCACCTGCGTTCGGTAGTGGGGCTTCGGGGCTATGCGCAGCGCAATCCACTCAACGAGTACAAGGCAGAAGCATTCAGCCTGTTCGAAGGTATGCTCGGAAGGCTCAGGACCGAGGTTACCCGGCAGATGATGCATATCCGGGTTGTGCGGGAACTGGAACCCGTTCCCAGCCCCCCCGAACCGCGTCGCACCGCCCCGCCTCCCTTGAATCCCGCTGCCAGGGAACGGCAGGTGCAGGCTCCTTCCGGACTTGGCCCGGTCGCCACGGGTTCAGGGCTCGAACGGACTGGCGGCCGCAAGATTGGCCGGAATGAACCGTGTCTGTGTGGTTCAGGCAAAAAGTTCAAGCGTTGCTGCGGGGCGTGAAATGTGGGGCATGGTCTCTGGCCGCACTGGGTTCGGATTCGAATAGCGTTCAATTTTCCTGCGGAACAACCCGCTCGCGCGCGGCCCATTGATCGCGGCCATTTCGGAAAACGCAGGGCAAGCGCGACCTGCCCATGCTGCCCATCTATTGACTTCGCACAGGGATGAACCGCGTCTATTTCAGGCGGCATGCACCAGCAAAGCCAGTTTTTCGCATCGCTCCACAGCGCTTCGGGCACGGCCGGTGTTCAGGAGTTGATGTTCGCGGAACTGTCTAGCAGCGGCAGCGCAATCGGTCGCCGGGTAGGTGAAGTTTTCGGATTTCGCGATACCTTGGGCGGCCTGCGGCAGGCGGGGTGAACGAAGGCGTTGCGCTTGTTGGAAGCGGCGGGGCGGATTGCGATGCTGGCGCCGCGCAATGGCGTCGGCGCTGGCGGCGCGCGGGTACGGGATCGGCTGGGACGCGGCGCTGCGGTGGAAGCAATTGCACCGGGTGGTGGCGCTGAGCCGGTTTCTGATCCGCCCGGAGCTTGATTGCCGCAACCTTGCTTCGAAGGCGCTCGGTCTCTCCCTTCGCGGGTCAGCGCGGATTGCAAGCAGCGCTACGGCTGCCGTCCGTTGCTGTTGGAAACCTTCGTCGACCCGGCCCGGCATGCGGGATCTAGCCTGGCGGTGTTGAACTGTGAGCGGGTCGGCGAGACGGCCGAGCGCGGGTCGGTTCGCGGCAGCGGGCGCGCAGGTGACGGTGAAGTCGATTTACTTGTACCCTCTTCAGTGGGACGCGCGGCGACAACTCGGCATCCCGCCTCGGGAGCCGCTTTCGTCGCGGGGGGCCCGGCGAGAGGCTGGATGGGAAGGTGTGGGCGGAGAAAGAGTTCGGTGCGTCGCCCAGGTCAAACTGCGCTGGCGCGCGGTGACGCTGCCGCCGCCCGGGGACAGCGGCTTCCGGGGCGAGGCCCGGTTCGGCTGAACTTTGTGCATGTCCAGCAACCGCAAGCGCCGGACCAGGCCGAGCCGTTGGAATGGTTCCTGCTGACCACCCCGCCGGTGGCCTCGACCCGGCAGGCGGAACAGGTTGTGGACTGGTATCGCTTGCGTTGGCGCATCGAGGATTGGCCCCGGATTCTGAAGGCCGGATGCTAGGTCGAGTATCTCGGCGACCGCACCGTCGACCGCATCGAACGCGCCGTCACCATCAACGCGGTGATCGCCCGGCGCCTCGCCGCCATGACGCTGATGGGCCGCGAGACCCCGGAACTGCCGGCCTAGATCCTGTTCTCCGACATCGAGATCATGGCCCTCGAGGACTTCGCCAGGGACCGCAACTTTCGTCCCCCCGAAAACCTCGGACTCGGCGTCCTCACCATGGCGATGCTCGGCGCATACCTGAACCGCAAGAAGGATCCATGGCCAGGCCATCAGAAAATCTGGGAAGGCTGCACTCGCCTCGTGGTCGCAGCGCAGACCTACTAGCGGCTGATCCGCATGGACGAACCAGCAATCTTTATCAGAGGCTGCGTTCGGACAAGACTTGTGGGCAAAAGGCCGGCGACGCGGCATCCAGGCGTCAACAAGGAAGCATCAGGCAACGTGGCATGCGCATCGGTGCCGCGGCGCTTGTCTGTTCCGCCGCGGCATGCTACCAATTTGATGGCATAGATTTGAGGATAAACCGATGGCGACGATCAACGTGCGGCAACTTCACGACGATGTGGTGCGGTGTCTCAAGCATCGCGCTTCGGGGAACAATCGATCCCTGGAAGGCGAGGTGCGTCATATTCTGGAAAGCGCCATCGAAGACGATCTGTCCGCGAAGCGCGCCTCCTTCCTGGCTCTGTCGGCGCGACTGCGGCGGGCGACCGAAGGACGCGCCCACACGCCGGCGGAGGTACTGATCCGTGAAGATCGCGACCACGGCCATCGTGATTCCTGATGCGTCTGGTGGTTGACGCCAGCGTGGCGGTCAAGTGGCTGATCGCGGAAGACGGCTCGGATACGGCGCGGGCACTGGCGGCGAACGGCGAGGAAATGCACGCGCCGCGCCTGATGGCGTCCGAGATCGCCAACGCGCTATGGCGCAAGGCGCGGCTGGGCGAAATCGAGCGTGGCGAGGCCAGTGCCATGATGGCGGCCGTGCCGGGGATGCCGGTGCACTGGAGCGCGGACGAGACGGTCTGTGCCGACGCGGTTCGTCTCGCGCTGGGACTGGACCGGCCAGTTTACGAATGCGTCTATCTTGCGCTGGCGCATCGTATCGACGCACCCGTGGTAACCGCGGACCTTCGTTTTGCCAATGCGCTGGCGCCGACCGAACACGGCGACGCGGTGGTGACGCTGGCTGACTATGCGAGGACTCAACGTTGACAATCGGGTAGTGCGCATTTGTGACTCGGCGAAGTCCGAATACTTTCTTTCATCGCACCACGGGCTATCCTTTGCGGTTCGCGGGAGTGATGATCGTCACTCTGGCCGAAGGCGGGATCAGCGAGCCTCACGTCGGGCTCAAGGGAACGATGAACGCGCTGTTCCTGAAGGACCTTGCGGCCAGGACCGGGCGCGGCCTTCGCGGCCGGGCGGAACGGGACAAGTCGGGGGGCGGCCTGCTCTACGGCTACGACGTAGTGAAGGCCACGGACGAGGCGGGCGAGCCGGTTCGGGGCGAACGCAGTATCAACGAAGCCGAGGCGGAGATCGTGCGCCGGGTGTTCCGGGAGTTCGCATCCGGCGTCAGCCCGCGCGCGATCGCGCGGTGCCTGAACGAAGAAGGTGTGCCCGGCCCGTCGGTCGGGCAAGCTCTGGGCCGATTCCACCCTTCGCGGCCACGCCAAGCGCGGCACGGGGCTGATCAACAACGAACTCTACATCGGCAGGCTGGTCCGGAACCGCCTGCGCTACGTCAAGAACCCGGGGACCGGCAGGCGGGTCTCGCGGATCAACCCGCCGGAGGACTGGATCGCAACCGAGGTTCGCGAGCTTCGCATCGTCGAAGACGTTCTGTGGCGGGTGGTGAAGGACCGGCAGGGCGAACTGAACGAAAAGTACGCCACCGTCACCGAAGCCGCGCAGGCCGCGCGCGCCAACCGTCTGAACCCTGCGCACCGGCCCCGCCATCTGCTCTCCGGACTTCTCGTCTTCGGCGTCTGCGGCGGCCCCTACGCCATGCAGGCCAGAACCGCTACGGCTGCTCTAATCAAATCATGACCGTCAGCTGTTCCAACGGGCGCGGCATTCGCCGAACCGTCATCGAGGAACGCGTGCTTGCCGCTCTCAAGGAGCGTCTGATGGCGCCGGAGGCGGCGGCGGAAGCGATGCGGGCGCATGCGTAGGAGACCAACCGGCTGAACCGCGAGCGGCGAACGTCAGGGGAGACGGACCGTAGGGAACTGGCCAATACGGAAATGCGGATCGTGGATATCGTTGCCGCCATCGAGAACGATGGCTGCACCCGCACGCTAATGGACCGGCTGCGGGAGCTCGAAGCGAAACAGGACGAACTGACCGAACGTCTCTCCAATACATTGGCCGACCTTCCGGACATTCACCCAAACGTCGCAGGCATCTACCGCCGCAAGGTGGGAACGCCTCGCGGAGGCGCTCGGAAAGCCCCAGGAGCGCGACGAGGCGGCCAGGGCTATCCGGGGCCTGATCGAGCGCATCGTGCTTGCCTCTGGCCCGAAATGTCCGATCAGCATGCCACGCTGCACGGCGATCTCAACACCATCCTCGAATCGACCGCCCATACCGGCCAGGGGAACAGGACCGGCACGTCGGCGCCCGGACTGTCGGTCTCGGTGGTTGCGGGGGCCCGCAACCACCGAGACCGACATTCTTTGATTATCTCGATCTGATCCTTGGCAACCTTCAGATTTTGCGGAAGGCGACGCGACGTGACGCCGTGTTGTTTGCTAGGGTCCGTTGGGAATCACCAGCCAGCATCACGGGCGCGGCGGCGACATACGCGCGATAGCCGCGGCCGCCCAGCCCGGAAGACGCTCCGCCGTCCACCATGCAGCTCCCGCGAGGACCGCGACTTCGCGGTGCGGCCGGTCATGGTCGGTGTTGTCGTAGAGACGGGCCGCGTCGGCCAGCGCGATTGCGGACGGCAGGTTGGCCTGCAACCGCGCGAAGCGCCGCCGCACGTCCGGTTCCGGGACATCGTGACCGCCGAGCGCGACACGGTTGCGGATACGTTTAACGCCAGATCGGGCGACTCCACGGACACGTAGTGCAGTTCGATTCAGTAGCCGGCCTTTTGGGCGGGTGTTGTTTTTCACTTTATTTCGGCACGTTTTTCCCAAAATATACCGTACGCGTTTCTCGCAATGCTCCGTGACTGCCGGATGGTGGTGTCAACCGCTCGGTGCCGCGTGAACGCGCAAAGCTTCGCTACGGTGCCAGGGACAAGGACAATCGGCATCGTGCGTACGGCATTCTACTGGCGGACAGCCTACTGGAAAGACGCCCTGTCTGGAGAAGAAGCCTGATCACGCTGTCCCGGATTAATTCAACAGTTCGCGCGCGAAACAATCTGGGAAAATTCGCCCTATTTCTGCCGAGATAATTAGAAAAACAACACCGGGACATAGCAGAGTCCGAAGCCAGTTACCAGAGGGGAATGACAATCAATGAGTACAAGGACAATGCGCAGCCAACAGGCCGACTGCTACCACCATCACGCGAATACGGAACGGTTACAGTCAAATGTGATGAGGATAGACAACGACAAACCTTTGAAAACCAGTCCCTCTTTTCTCATACGCATCCCGACCGGTCGTAATTCCGCCTTGGTGTGGGGTTTCCATCGGTGCGATCCTAAATGCCGGCGGGACTTCAGGGTTCGGAGGTTGCCCCCAAAACAGGAAACCGGTGCGGACCATCCATTCGGGGACCCGAAAGAGGCCCCGTCGCATTCGGAGCCACTGGACCGGGGCGTTCCCATCGGGGATGCGAACGCGAAACCGAATGCGGCGGGGGATACGGCGTTTCGATGGCGCCGGCGCCTTTCCGGCAATGGTGAACAGAAATTATCGGGACATCTTTCCGCCATGGCAACATGAATGCGGCGCCGAGAGTTGCACACCCGGGCACCACCGATCTTCAGCAAGCACAACATAAAGGGCGAACAATGTCTCCCTTCAGACTTGAGGCAGGGGAAGCTCGTTGATTCGGTGCACTTGCGCGAGGACATCCCGAACGAACGAAATATGCGCGGTTTCTTCAATGATTTCAACCATATACTGCGCGTTCAAGAGCGTCTTGCCAACCCCGATGGTGCCGTGATTCGCGAGAATTGCAGCATTGACCATTGGGTCTCTCATAATCGTGGAAACTTCGCGTGCGGTCTGTCGCGTGCCATCTGGAGCGAGGGGAATGAGCGGCACCCGTCCCATCATCGCGACGGCCTGTATGGTGGGGCACGGTATCTCAAGTCCCGCCGCCGCCCAGGCGGTTCCCCACGGAGAATGGACGTGGACAATCGCTCCGATATCGGGCCGAACCTTGTAAATGTCGATATGGATCTCCAGGTCGGATGAGCATATTCCGGTACCGGCGAGGATATTTCCGTCGAGATCGGCCACCATCAGGTTGTCTACGCAGCACTCATTGAACCCCACGCCGCTCGGCTTGATGACAATCGCGTCGGCGGAGGAGAGCCGCACGGACAGGTTGCCCCCTGCATTGGACTGCAATCCCCGCTCGTAACACCTGCTCGCAGTGGCGACGAGAGCGAGTTTCTTGGCGTAAACGTCATTGGTGTCCAGTGTTTCCATGGATTGATACCTCACAAAGTTGCAGTTTCAACGGAAGGGTTGGCCGGTAGATGAGGCCGAAGCGCTTCGACCGCAACCTTCGCGCACGCCGAATCGTTGATGTGGACTTCTCGAAGTTCGATCACGGATATATGCGGTCCCGCCGATTTTCGCGCGGCTTCCGCAAAAGCCGTCCTTCCCTCGGGGTTCTCGATGGCGCCGCCTGGCCTGTCCTCGGACGAGAACCCTCCCATCGGAAGAACCAGGGTTGTGGGCGCATTCGCTTTCGCCAATTCGGCCCCAAGGTACCTGCCAGCGTCGGCCATCTCCTCTGGGCTCAGCCCGACATGGGTGAATCTGGGGCTGTGTGCGTAGTGCGGCTTCGCGGAATCCTCCCGGGTGAGGCCCGTCCGCGGTCCGCGAGTACGAAAGTTGATGCCGCCGGGCAAGACGACCTGGGCAAGACCCGCCTCGCTCGCCGCCGTGAACCGGTTCTCCGGAACCGCTGCCATTTCTCCGGACATCAGGAAGTTCAGTTCGTGAATCACATAGTCGATTGTTCCCGAAAGTTTGCCGCGTTTCGCCCAAAGCGACAACGCGTTTCCACCAAATCCATTCGCGTGGAACACCGTTGCGCCATGGCCGAGCGCCCGCAGGTGCCGAACAACCGCCTCCACGCCCGCCGCCGTTACACCAAGCGCACTGACTCCGATCGATGGGGTGTTCTTCCCTTCCGTTCCAAGCGGAGCGGTGCGTTCGACCAGCCCCGCCACAATGGCGGAAGCGTTATCCAGCACACGGCAAATCGTTGGGTTCAGTCCGAACAGGTCGACGACGGTAGGAACGAGAATGATGGACGTTGTGGAAATGCTGGGGCGAATGTCGAACGCCATGGGCGTGATGAGCACCTTAGGCAAGTCGAAAGGCAATTCGGTCATGGACTCCGTGATGATTTGCGCTCCGGTGCCGCCGCCTAGTCCGACGATTACCCGTGCGCCGCTTGCCACGCGCTCTCGAATTGTCCCGCGTGCCACCCGCGCCTTTTGCCGCATGGCCTCCAATTTGTCGGGTGTTTTCGAGCCAGGCGCCTCCGGCAAAATGCTGATGTCCAGGATTTCGCAGGAGATCCCGCATTCCGACAAACGGCCTGCGAGGTATTCGATTTCCTCCCGCTTGGTGTCGAGCGTTGCGAGAAGCAGGGCGGGGGCGGACTTGCCCATCAGCCTTTCACTGCGCCTGCGGTCATTCCGGTGATGATCTGCCGTGATGCGACAAAGGTGAAGATGATCGGTGGAATGGCAATGAGCATTCCGATCGTCATGATCTGGCCCCAGTCGATATTGTGCTCGGACATGAAGAGCGAGATGTTCACGGGGATCGTGCGAGGTGCCCGATTGGTGAGGACGAGCGCCAGTATGAACTCGTTCCAGGCGATGCGGAACGTGAAAATGGATGCGGCCGCAACTCCCGGAAGAATCACTGGCAACACCACCAGGAAAAAGACCTGGAACGGATTGGCGCCGTCCATGCGGGCCGCTTCTTCCAGTCGGATCGGCACCCGCTGGATGAAGCTCTGAAGGATCCTGATCACGAACGGCAGGTTGATGGCGATATAGACCAGGTTCAGCCCGTGCAGGCTGTTCGAGAGGTTGTACTGGAAAGTCCAGATGGCGAATACGGGAACCGTCAGCACCGCCGGCGGGACCATTCGCATGAGCAGGGTGGTGGTCGATACGACATCCCGGCCCATGAAGTGGAATCGAACAATGGCGTACGCAGCCATGCAGCCCAGCATGAGCGCCAGTTCGGTCCTCATCTGGCCGCGCAACTTGGCATCGAGATTGGAGAGGGGCTCGTCCATCAGCTAGGTCGAAGTGTCGCGTACGAGGGCGCGGCCCATGGCGACGCGCTGGCGCTGTCCGCCGGACAATTCGCCGGGCTTCCGATGCAGGAGTTTTTCCAGCCCGAGCATTCCGGCGACCCGCTGAACGCGTTCTTCGATTTCGGCTCTGGGGTAACGCGCGATTCGCGAACCAAAGGACATGTTCCGGGCCACGTTCATGTGCGGGTAGAGCGCGCAATCCTGAAACACCATGGCGAGGTCGCGTTCTTTCGGCTCAAGCTGGCTTACCTCCCGGTCACCGATGTAGATTTCGCCCGAAGTTACCGTTTCCAGCCCTGCCACCATCCGCATGGTGGTGGATTTCCCGCAGCAGGAAGGTCCGACCAATACGGTGAGTTCGTTGTCCGCCATTTTGAGGTCCAAGCCATGAATTACCTTTACCGTTCCGTAAGTCTTGGTGAGTCCCTCAAGGCGGATTTCGGGCATGGGTGCCTCCTGGCGTCGTTGCCCTGGCGTTGTGCGGTTTGCCTGCGCTACGGCGCAAATTCGCAACAGCGATTTTTGCATAATAGAATGCTCACCTCTGCGCAACAATTCTCATATTTCAAGCGGACTTGGCCGTTTCGAAGATGACACGGCGTCAGGCACCAGATCTTTCGAGTTGCTTGCGCCGGACCGGGGTTCGGGTTTGTGAATTCAAGCCTTGAGTCGTCGGCAAGCACTGGAATCTTCGGAAGCGCGAATCGAATGCGGGAAGGATCACCATGGGAATCAAGGAAACTCAAATCTATCCCATCAACACTGGTTGGCTAGAGGCGGATCTCGGCACATATATTTTCTGGAAGGGGCCCGCCGGAAAGAAGATCTGGAATCCGGTGTACTGTTTTTTCATCGACACGGGAGACGCGAAGCTCCTGGTTGATACCGGGCTATGCGACGAGGAGAGGGCGACAACCTATCACCACAAGTGCCAGAAACGCGGATGCCTGGAAGTTCACGATCACTTGCAGGAAAAGCTCGGTGTTGTTCCGGATGAAATCGACATGGTCATTTTCACGCATCTGCATTGGGACCACGTGCAGAACATGAAAGAGTTCCGGAAGGCCCGCTACATATGCCCGGAGATCGAGATCAAGTGGGCATACAACCCGCTTCCACTTTACTACCGGACCTACGAATCGCCGGTGCTCGGGATTGAACCGGCCTACTACGGTTGCAGCTTCGAACTCGTACACGGGGAGACGGAAATCATTCCCGGAATTTCCATGTTTCCGACCCCCGGCCATTCCCCGGGACACATGGCGGTATCCGTGGAAACCGGCTCCGGCAATATCGTTCTGGCGGGAGACGCGGTATTTCAGGCACGCAATCTCGAGCCGAACGAAGAGGAGAAATGGCGCTACTGGGTGCCGGCGCGGTTCGTGAACTCCATCGAAGGCTGGCGGTCCGTCGAAGAGATCGACAAGCGGGCGGATTACGTGCTTCCCTGTCACGATGAGAAGGTTGGCGAGCACGAAGTGTATCCGTTCGAAGGAATGCAGCTTCGGGACCGCAGGCGACATATTCCAGGATACCCGTTCTACTTTGCCGACATGCCGCGCGGGTAATTGCCGGATCTCTGAATGACCCGTGTTATCGCGAGCCTGAGCGAAATCGTCGAAGACCATGACGTTTTTGTTCTCGACCAGTGGGGCGTGCTTCACGATGGCAAACGGCCTTATCCCAGGGCAATCGCCGCGCTCGAAATGCTTTTGCGCACAAGGAAACCGGTGGTCGTGCTTTCAAACTCGGGCAAGCGGGCGGCGCCGAATCTTCAGCGCATTTCGAGATTTGGGATCCCGCTGAAGCCAATTTCTTGCCTGATCACCTCGGGCGAATTGCTTTGGAGAGACCTGCTCGATGGCAGCTTGCGAGTTGAAGGGCGGCGCCCAAGGCGCCTTTACACGATCAGCGCGACCCGCGAAGATGCGACGGCCTGGGCGCGCGGAATCGATTTCTTGAACGTGAATTGCGACAGGATCGAGGATTCGGACGCGGTTTTGATCATGGGAGTTCGCGACGGGCACGGGATGTTGGAACACCGGCACGAGCTCGATGTCGCGCTTGGCGCCGGGCGAACGGTGATTTGTTCGAACCCGGACAAGGCATCCCCTCGGGAAGGCGGCCAGAGAACCGAGCCCGGAATTCTTGCCGAACATTATCTGCGGATGGGGGGAGAGGTAATCTGGTACGGCAAGCCGCATCGGCGGGTTTTCGATGCTGTTCGAAACCTGTATCCGGAGATTCCGGGGAAACGGTTCCTGATGGTCGGGGATTCGTTCGAGCATGATATCGTCGGCGCGGCGGCGGCAGGCATGTCGACCGCATTTGTCCAGGGTGGGCTGTTTGCCGGAGAGTTTCCAAGCGGAATGGACAGGTCTTCAGTCGTGGCTGCAATTTCGGGATTCGCCACGGAACACGGTGGCGGAATCGCCCCCGACATCAGTTTGCCGATTCTAGCCTGACTTCAGGTGGACCGGGATTCGTGAAACTTCCCGAGGAATTCCTGGCTTTGTCCGCACGGGTGGGCGCGGACCCGCTCCTTACCCAAGGTCCGGGAGGCAACACCTCGTTCAAGTCCGGCGGTACGATGTGGGTGAAGGCATCCGGCACGGAACTCGCCGATGCGGAACGGCAGGAGATATTCGTGGCGGTGGACCGCGAGAGGGCGATACGGGAAATCGATGGCGAGGGGGATGGCTCATGCCGGGCGGCGGTGATCGACTCCAACGCCCGGTTGCGTCCTTCCATAGAAACGACATTTCATGCGCTGCTCCCGCAGCGGATCGTCTTTCACGTTCACTCCGTGGCCACCATTTGTCACGCGATTTCGACCGAAGGATTGGCCGCGCTTCCCGACAAACTATCCGGGCACAAATGGATTGGGGTCGGCTATCGCAAGCCCGGCATTCCGCTTTCCCGGGCGATTCGTTCGGCCCTGCCTGACGGCGAAGCCGAGGTCGTGATCCTGGAGAATCACGGCCTGATTGTCGCAGGCGAGAATGTTGCCTCGGTTCGCTCTGTGCTCGATTCTGTGGAGCAAAGGCTCGATTTGGCGCCCAAGACGCGGAAGGTGAATGTCGCTGAAACGGTGAGAATTCCGGAAGGATGGGAACGGATTCCGAGATTTGCGTTACTCGCCCTGGACCCCCGCGAATTCGCCCGCGCCACAGAAGGATCCTATTACCCGGACCACGTTACGTTTCTCGGTCCGGGCCTCCCGGTTGCCGATGCGGAAGATTGGGACGGCGCCGAGGGTATCGGCGCCAATCTCCCGGCAGTTCTTGTGCCCGGCGCCGGTGTGTTCATGCGCCGGAATTCGACGCGCGTACAGCGCCAGTTGCTGGAATGCCTTTGGGAAATATTGCGCCGCGTTCCGGATGACTGGAACTTGCGGGCAATTGGAGAACGCGCGGAGGCGGAACTTCTCGAGTGGGATGCGGAGAAATACCGCATCGAATTGGCGC
Source organism: Rhodobacterales bacterium (assembly GCA_965219495.1). Classification (GTDB taxonomy): domain Bacteria; phylum Pseudomonadota; class Alphaproteobacteria; order Rhodobacterales; family CAZPXZ01; genus CAZPXZ01. The sequence goes on along the minus strand of OZ244777.1, from coordinate 1,458,565 downwards.
GGAACCGTCGCTGATTCCGTGCCGCTCTTTCTTGGAATTGATATTGGAACGAGCGGCGTACGCAGTTCGGTCATCGACGAATCAGGTATCCAGGTTTCCGCGGCGCGGGTAGACATGCCGGTACCGGGAAGGATCGGTGGGCGTCCGTGTCAGAATTCTGAAACCTGGTGGGCGGGCGTCAAGGAGTGCATTCACGCGCAGGCCGAGGCTCTATCCAAGCGAAAACTTGAGATGCTCGAAATCCACGCCATCGCCGTGGACGGGACCTCGGGAAGCATGGTTCTCGTCGACCGTGCCCTGAATCCGGTTACCCCGGGCATGATGTACAACTCGGCCGGATTTCTGGAGCAGGCGGATCGAATTGCCCGCGTGGCGCCGAACTCTGCCATCATGCAGGGTTCGGGATCCGCGCTGGCGCGGCTTCTGTTCTTGCAGGACTTGGATGAGGATTCCCGGGCCAGGCATTGCCTGCACCAAGCCGACTGGATTGTCGGGCGGCTCCTGGGTTGGGGCGGCGTTTCGGATGAAAACAACGTCCTGAAGCTCGGATATGACCTGGGCCTTTCCGCATGGCCCGAATGGATGCAGGCGACCGGGCTTCGAACCGAACTCCTTCCGGAAGTGCATCCTGTGGGCGACCCGCTCGGGTCCGTCAGCAGCGTGATCGCCTCGGAGTTCGGGTTTTCCCGGGGGACGCTTGTTGTGGCAGGCACAACGGATGGCAACGCGGCGTTTCTCGCTTCGGGAGCGTCCCGGGTTGGCGACGGCGTTTCGTCGCTCGGTTCGACGCTCACGATCAAGCTCTTGTGTGACCGGGAACTACGGGACTCGAATTCCGGAGCCTACAGCCATCGAATCGGCAGTATGTGGCTCGCGGGCGGCGCGTCCAATTCCGGCGGTTCCGTGCTGCGGTCCTATTTTTCCGACGCCGATATGGACCGCCTTGAGGCCAAACTCGACCCGGACCGGCCAACCGGGCTCGACTACTATCCACTTCTCGCGCCAGGCGAGCGGTTTCCGGTGAATGACCCGGATCTGCCCCCCCGGTTGGCGCCACGGCCAAAGAGCGAGGCGAGATTCCTTCAGGGCCTGCTGGAAGGAATCGCCGCGATTGAGGCCAGGGGATACTCCGTTCTCAGCGCATTGGGCGCGCCTTGTGTGAAGAGCATCTATACTACCGGGGGAGGTGCGAAGTCGAAGTCTTGGAATCGAATCCGGGCGCGGGCGCTCGGCTTGCAATTGTCCGGGGCGGTGTCTGAAGATGCGTCTTACGGAACGGCGAGGATCGCCGCGGGTCGGTTCATGAACCCTGTCGGCTGCGCCAATCCGAATTGACACCCGTTCTCCGGCGCCGGTTTTCGGACGGTCTCAAACGTCTTCGCGAGCCAGTTCTGACAGGAACCCTTCGAACGCTTCGTCCGGGATGACGGCTTCTTCCTTTGCTAAAGGAAAGGACCCGTCTTCCGCCGCCTGGCGGAACGCTTTGAGTACCCGAACCCGTTCCCTGGCGATTTCGCGGCGCAATCGCCTGAGGTTGCCGAAAGCGCGGGCGTGCCGTGGCGGAGATTCGGTGTCGCCGCAAATGTCTACCATGATCAGATAGTTCACGTCGCCGCCGGACCCGGAACCCAGGGAAAAGGTGATGAGCCCCGTTCGCGCGGAGATCTCCGACATCACCCGGGCAGGTATCACTTCCGCCTCGACTGCGAATGCGCCGGCCTCTTCCAGACGCTGGAACCGTCGATAGAGTTCGAACGCCTCCTGCCCGGTTTTGCCGACTGCCCGATGTCCGTCAACCCAGGTCGATTTTCGGGGCACCAGTCCCAGGTGGTCCATTACCGGAATGTCCTCGCGGGCAAGCATGGAGACAATATCCAGGCTTCGCTGGGTCATGACCGCGTCTGCGCCGAGGATCATGGCCCGAAAGACTTCTCTCAGGACGTCATCCGCCGTCAGATAACGCGCGAGCGCGATGGCGCCCGTCAGAAAGCAGATCTCGTTGCCGGAGCGCACGGCTTCAATGTTCTACGAGGTACCGATCATCATGTCGATTCCCGTCTCGGCCGCTGCGGACGCCTCTTCCGCGGAATTTGCGGTGACCTGGGTGAATTTCCTCTTTCCCTTGCCGGCGCGAAGATCAGCCACCGTCAAGTTGCACTTGGACGGCTTGCCTGCCGCCCACGTGTAGAGCGTCTTCATCAGATCTTCGAACTCATTACCAGCATTGCTGTCCGCGGCCGCATCAGGCGAAGAGCGACTTGAACGGACCGACGCACTCCCGGAAGCCTGCCTCGAAGTCGCCATTGCCCGGACGGTAGACGCAATCGAGGGAGATCACCCCGTCATATCCGTCTGTCCGCAGCGCGTTGGCCATGGGCCGGAATTGCGCGCCCAACTGCCCCTCGCCCATCAGGCAGACCTCAAGAGTTGCGCGCGGCGTGTCGACAATTTTGTCCTTGAGGTGGATGTGCCCCAGGTAGCCTCCGCGAATTTCCTCATAGCCGTCCGGAAATGCGGTTTCATGACACCAGCAACTGTTGGCAGGGTCCCAGAGGACCTTGAGTGTATCGCGGGCATCCGGGTCGTCGATCAGGTTTCGGGCCGTGTAACAGGAATTCACCATTGTGCCGTTTCCCGCTTCCGCGACCAGGAGAGTGACCTCATTTTGCGCGAGGTCGACTGCGGTTTCGATGAGGAGGAGAAGGGCGCCCCACGCGCCCTGCGTCACGTTCCACAACTTGGCGCCGTGCCCTCCCCAGAGAATGGTTTCCTTCTTGGGGGTCATGATGCGCACAAGCGGCGACCCGACTGAATGCGCCATCTTCATGACCCGCTTCAGCGAGTCCGTGTGTAGGGTGTGGAGCTTGTCGCCGACGCGATTCCTGACTGTCGTTCCCGCGAATATGTGCCTTGAAAGGCAAGAGACTTTCTTCCCGTGCTCGCAGAGAAGCTGCTTCGTGCACTCCAGTTCCCGCTTGTCGAGGTCGCCGACTTCCTTGTCCCAGATGAATTGCAGTTCGACGAATTCAAGATCGAATTCGTCCATCACCTGGAACGCGTGGCTTAGGTCTCGGCTAATGCCGTCAGCAATTATTCCTAGCCCAACTTCGCGAGCGCCAGGCTAACTTGTGCAATGTAGCTGGTGAACGTCCAGTAGAAAGGGTGCAGCGAGACTAGCTGCTGTACTAGTGGGTGAAAGTCCCACCGGCGCAATTCTCAGTTTGGCGTCGTAGTAATATCCGGCAGGCATGCGGGGTGACCTGGTGACCTGGAAGCCCGGAAGTAAAAGCCCTGGGAGGCTTGCAGGGACGTAAAGCCCTGCCGGTCCGGTCAGCGCAGGGGGCGAGCAAACAGGAGGGCCGTAGCGAAAGCGAACGGATGAAGCGCCAAAACGGGTTCCCGCATGGAGCTGACTTGCGGGGTGTTGGTGATGCCAAGGGTGTCCGTATGATCCGATGGCCAGAGCCGATGCGGAAGGAACTGAGAAGAGCACGGGTCACCCGGCGTATTGAAGGCGGCAATCCTGGCAAGTACAGCAGCGAAAGTCCGGAAGGTGTGGAGGTTGGACAGGATGACGCTATGAATGTCAAAGACCGTCTCTATAACCGGTTGTTCCGGGACATGAGACGGAGATCTCCACACTGGCGGATGAGGTCGCCAAGGGATGAAGTGTGGGACAACACAACCCACCCGGAGCGAGGACCTCTGGGCACAGGCGGCTGTACGGCATCCAAGGGGCCCGCACACAGTGGCGGAGCCTCACGGTGGTCGATGCAGCCTGAGGACGGAGTGAACGCGGGTTCTGCTCGGGGGAATGGCTGGGTCGGCCTTAACCTCGGCGGTCACGCGGAAGGCTCCGCTCCAAACTGCCAGGTGCCTGTTGCTTGAAGCCGTACCGGGGAAAACCCGAAGTCCGGTTTTTGGGGAGGGCGGCTGGAAACGTGGCCTATGGTGGAGCTGCGCACCCACCTGCGACCGAAAGGGCAGGACCGGATAAGCCTCCACCTAAGGGTGCGCGCGCCAGTGCCCTACCCGACAAGGTGTAACCGACCCCTTTCGCCCCGAGTCGTGGGCTGTCATTCGTGAGGATGGCGGTCAAGCGTTGACAGGGGAGCGTGTAGCCGTGGGAATTGAGCACCGACAAAGGGTATGTCCGGGGTCCCAAGACTTTGTGAAGGGTCGAAGGCGACATCTTCTCTGCCGGAACGGGTGAGGCAGGGTGGGACCCTGCGGTGTCGAAGCCCCCAAGGGATGCACGTACGCGCTGCACAGGGACCTGGGAGATATGTTGAGAACAACATATCTCCCACTGAACTGAGCCGCGTTCCGCGGCGGGAGGGTGCCCGCCGCGCGCTCAGAGTGATTTTCCTTGTTCCGGTGAGTCGTTTCAGCGCGACTGTTTGACGGTCGCGGATATCGTAGACCGTTCCCGTCTCTCCGTCGTTTCGCGATAGTCGTTCACCGACGCACCGGCGGGCGCAATGGTTGGTGCGTCTTCGTGATCGATCACACTTCAAGGGAGACGACTCATGACACCTTTGCGTAAACGGATGGTAAACGACATGACGGTCCGCGCCTTTGCCGAGAACGCCATGCGTTCCTATCTCCACTCCGTCACCGGGCTCGCGCGACACTACCGCCGCAGTCCCGGCAGGATCTCGGCGCAGGAGGTCCAGGATTACCTCATCTACCTGCACGAAGAACGCGGATTGAGCTGGAAGAGCTGCAACTGCGTACGCCACGGCATTCGCTTCCTGTACCGCGTCACGCTCGGTCTGCCCGACCCGCACTTCTATGTACCCGGTACCCGGCGCCAAGACGCCTTCCACGCTGCCCGAGATCCTCAACCACGACGAACTGGTGCGGCTGTTCGCGGTCACCACCAACTCCAAGCATCGCGCCTTGCTGATGACGGCCTACGCCGCGGGACTTCGGGCAAGCGAGCTCGGCCGATTGCAGCTCACGGACATCGACTCCGCGCGGATGTGTCTGCGCGTCGACTAGGGCAGGGGCAACAAGGACCGTTACGTTCCGCTCTCGCCCCGGCTGCTCAAGCAGCTGCGCAAGTACTGGCACCGCGAGCGCCCCCGACCCTGGCTGTTCCCCAGCCAGCTTCTTGGCCGGCCGATGACCCGCGCGGGGGCCGCACACATCTACAAGTGTGCCAAGCGGAAGGCCGGGATCCGCAAAGCCGGCGGGATCCACACGTTGAGGCACTGCTACGCCACCGGGCTCCTCGAGGCCGGGGTCGAACTCCCCGTCATTCAGCGCCGGCTCGGGCACGGCTCGATCCGTTCGACGATGCGCTACCTGCATCTTGCACAGAACAAGACAAGCGCCACGCCGTCGCCACTGGATCTGTTGGAGTTCCCACGAGCCGCGTCGTCCTGACCGGTGGCTCATGCCAGCCACGCAGCGCCGGCCGCTCGGCCGGCACTGGAAGTGGCGGACATTCTCCGCGAACGTGCCGATGCCTACGCGGAGTCGCATCGGCTCTCGACCCGGCAACAGCGGGTCGTGGACGACTTGGTGCGGTGTCGTACCGCCGCTCTCGGCGGATTCAAGGCTCATTGCGACCACTGCGGCGCGGTGACCTTTCAATATGCGTCGCGCCGGAACCGGCACTGCCCCAAGTGTCAGACTCTCTCGCAGACCCGATGGGTCGAGCGTCAGTGTGCCGATCTGCTCGACATCGGCTACTGGCATGTCGTGTTCACGCTGCCACACGAGCTCAACCCCCTCGCCCAGGCGCGTCCCGAACTCCTCTACAAGCTGCTCTTCAAGGCCGCTTCCCAGACCTTGCTCGAGTTCGGGCGCAATCCCCGCTGGCTCGGCGGTGAGCTCGGCATCACCATGGTGCTGCACACCTTGGGGGCAGAACTTGGGGCAGCACATCCATGTCCACTGCATCGTCACCGACGGCGGCTTGAGCCCGGGCCACGAACGCTGGCTCACCCCGGCCCGGAAGGGATTCCTGTTTCCCACGGCGGCCCTCTCCAAGGTCTTTCGGGGAAAGTATCTCGACATCCTCACCACCGCCCATCGCAAGCGCGAGCTGGGCATGCCGGGCCCCAATCGCGTCGGCGACGACCGCGTGTTCGAAGCGCTGAAAACTGCGCTGCGGTCGCACGACTGGGTGGTCTACACCAAGGCCCCCTTCGCCGGCGCGGAACAGGTTCTGGGCTATCTCGGGCGCTACACCCACAAAACCGCCATCGCCAACCACCGTCTGCTCGACTTCGACGGCCAGCACGTCCGCTTCCGGTGGCGCGATTACGCGCATGGCAACAAAGCCAAGGTCATGCGCCTCAACCCCGACGAGTTCATCCGCCGCTTTCTCCCGCACGGATTCACCCGGCTACGCCACTACGGTTTGCTCGCCAATCGCTTCCGGGCTCGCAAGCTTGCCCAATGCCGAGCGCTGCTCGGTTAGCCCGATCCGGAACCGTCCGAGCCGGAAACGACGCAGGAGATGATGCTACGCCTGACGGGAATTGACATCACTGTGTGCCAGCAGTGCGGGCAGGGTCCACTGCGACAGATCCCCATTCCCGGGCCACGGTTCCAGACCGCGACAGGAGCGAAAAGGCCCCGACCACCATGACGATGCGCCAGTGCCGACCGATCCCGATCCGATATCGCCGCGACGCACCGCCGGCTCGCGTCGCTGCTGTGTCGATCTCGCTCGTGATTCTGAAAAGCGACCTCGAATGCCCCTGCCTGGAGGAAGAAATCTACCCGGAGCCGGCTCTCGACGTCACGGCGAACCCGTGGCGAGCCACTAAACGCATCGCTTCCGCACAATCAATCCCGGCCCAGCCTTTCCATTCCCCATTGAACAGCGCCATCTGGAGCGCGCGGCTCAGCTCAACGCTCTTATCGGTCATGCGCAGCATGACCGATAAGAGCCTATTCAATATGTTGAGTAAAGACATATGTTGAGTGAGGCGGCGAGCGCCCTTGTGGCGCTGGCCTCGGGGCCGGAATCACTTAACATATTTGTGGAGTCGGGGCGTCGCCTAGCATCCGAAGCAGTTTGTCCTGCGCCCCATCGAACGATCCCTTTTTGATTGCCGGGGGGACAATTGCGTTCAACACCTCGAGCTTTTCCACGGGATCGACACGGAGGTAGGCTGCGGTGCTCTGCATGCTGGCATGGCCCAGCCAGAGGGATACTTTCCGGATATCTTTTGTGGCCTCCAGGATGTGCATTGCGCAAGCGTGACGCCTATGTCGTGCACGACATAGGCGTCACGCTTGCGCGACCCACACTCTCGAGGCGACCGGTGACGTCAGGAAGGTCTCACTCTGGCTTGGGCACTCAAGCCTTCAGACCACCGAGATGTATCTGCAGGCGGATCCGACCGACAAGCTGGATACGCTCGACAAATGGCGCCCTCCCAGCCTCCGGAAGGGCATGTTCAAGGGTGTGCAGGACGAGTTGCTCGCGATGCTCGCAGGCACCTGAACCCGCCAATTTTATGGGAACCTGATCCTTGTCCAATCCCTTGAAAATCAACGCCCGCAGCGGCTTAGGTTCCCATAATCATAAGGTTCCCATATCCGTTGCTCAGTAATATCTTGCTGACCCCGTCTGATCGGGAAATGCGCCGGCGCGCTTATCGACTTACTCGATATGCCGACGACTGGCTGATCACATGCCGCACAGACGGGGAAGCCCGGGCGGCACTGGAGGAAGCCAGGCGGATACTGTCGAAGCTGGGCGTGACCCTGCATGCCGGGAAGACCCGTATTGTCCATGTGAAGTACGGGTTCGAATTTCTCGGCTTCAAGATCAAGCAGGGCCGGCGGCCGTTCAGGCTGCATCCCTCGAAGATCAGGAGCGGGGCTCGCAGGGGGACGCGCTACGCGGTTCCGCGTGCGAAATCCGTCCGGCACTTCAAGGACCAGATCCGCAAGCGCACGCGGCGCAAGTCTCCCGTCAGTACGCGGGAGTTGATCGACGAGATCAATCCGGTCATTCGCGGCTGGGGCCAATACTACTGCAATGCCCATGTTCGCCAACTCTTCCACCAGCTTGACGGCTGGATCTTGCGACGTATCTGGTCGCATCGTCACAAGCGCTGGCGCAACGCGGGCTGGAAACAGCTACCGGAGCGCAAGCTCATTGGCATTGCCACCGGATGAAGCGGTTGACGGGGATTGTGCTGAATGATAGCGTGACAATGTGTGTTATATGCAGGGTTGGAGATTCTGACACTCCGGGACACATTCCTCAGGCCACGGAACCCGGCCCAAAGACGCTACGAGGCGCTGCGCGCCCACTACGTTGACGGCATGGACTGCAAGGCTGCCGCGGAGGCCTTCGGCTACAGCATCGGCTCCTTCCGCAACCTCTGCTCCGCGTTCAATGCAGATCCCGGGTGGGCCTTCTTCCAGCCGCCAGAGAAGCCGAAGGACGAAGAGCCCGCTCCGGGGGCGACGGTCTCACGCAGGCACCGGAACCGGCGTATCCTGGAGTTGCGGCGGGAGCGGCAGATGTCGATCCACCAGATCGCCGCCGTCCTTGCAGCCGAGGACTGTCCTGCCAGCCTGTCGACCGTGGCCAAGGTGATCCGCGAGGCCGGCCTGGCGCGGTTGCCGCGGCGCTCTGCTGCCGTGCTGGCCGATATCATCGGCCCGGATGCCGCGCCGGTCGCCGACCGCCGCGTCTTCCACCTTCAGGCGGGCACGTTCCGCACCCGCTTCGGCGGGCTGTTTGTCTTCGCCCCGATGCTCGCCGCCCTCGATCTCGATCGCCTGCTTGCGGAGACCTCCATGCCGGGCAGCGCCATGATCCCCGCGGACTGTGCCTGGCGTGCCCTGCTGGCTCTCAAGCTCTGGGGCATCGGCCGGCCCTCGCAGGCCATGGCCGAGGTGTTCGATCCCGGCCTGGCGCTGTTTGCCGGCCTCAACGCCATGCCCAAGCGCTCGACGCTCACCGAATACAGCACCCGGGTCGATCCCCGCCTGCTCCCCGGGCTGATGCGCGCGTGGAACCGCGCCGTCCGCGACCACGGTCTCGGCTCCGGCGCCTCCTTCGATCTCGACTTCCACACCATTCCCTACCATGGCGACCAGGCGCTGATCGAGAAGCATTATGTCTCCAAGCGCTCGCGCCGCCAGAACGGCGTCCTCGCTTTCCTGGCCCGCGATGCCGAGGCCCGGGTGTTCTGCTCTGCCGATGCGACCATCCGCAAGGACCGCCAGAACGACGCCATCCTGCGCTTTGTCGAGGATTACCGGGACGAGACCGGCATCCTGCCCGCCGAACTGGTCTTCGACAGCCGCCTCACGACCCAGGTGAACCTAGCCGGGATCGACCGGCAGGGCATTGCCTTCCTCACCCTGCGCCGGCGTTCGAAGAAAATGATGGCGGAACTTCGTGCACGTCCCGAGGCCGACTGGCGCCGCATCCGGCTGGCCAACATCGGCCGCCGCTACCGCACGCCGCGGATCATCGACGACCGCATCCGCCTGCCGCAGTATCCCGGCGAGATCCGCCAGATCGCCGTCGCCGACCTCGGGCACGACGACCCGGTGCTGCTCATGACCAACCAGATGCGGGCCAGGCCCGCCGACCTCGTCGACCGCTATGCGCGCAGAATGGTCGTCGAAAACCAGATCGCCGAGACCATTGACTTCTTCCACATGGACGCGCTCTCCGCCGCCGTGCCCATGCGCATCAACACCGACCTCCAGCTCACCCTCATGGCCAGCGGGCTCTACCGGCTGCTGGCAAACCGGATCGGCAACGGGCAGGCGATCGCGCGGGCCAGGACCCTGTTCCGGAACTTCATCGACGCCACTGCCAACGTCACCATCTCTGATCACACCGTCCGCGTCCGCTTCGGGCACCGGGCCCACAACCCGATGATGATCAATGCCGGCTTCGCGGACCAGGTGACCGCGCTGCCGTGGCTGGCAAACCGGTCCCTGAAACTGGAATTCGGCGGATGATCCGCCTCATAGGTCACACCGCCCCTGCGGGTGGGAATTCAGGCTAGCAAGTACAAGGAACACTCGAATGTGCCAATGGATTCGCGCGTGCGATTCAGAAGACATTGAATTGGAGGATGTCTTCAGGTTCGATCACGAAGGCCGCACTTTCGCCGTCTATCGGTCTCCAGACGACGTATTCTTTTGCACTGACGGCCACTGCACTCACGAAGAAGCGCATCTGGCCGACGGCCTGGTTATCGACAACATCATCGAATGTCCGAAGCACAACGGACGGTTCGACTACCGGACCGGACAGGCCAAAGGTGCGCCGGTTTGCGTCGATCTCAATACGTATTCCGTAAAGGTCGAAAACGGGGCGGTTCTTGTAGATCTGGGATAGAGACAGGAGTTGTCCTGCTTGGTCCGTGCAAAGGACGCTAGTTGTCCTCGAAGTGACCCGCCCCTGCGAATGATCCACCCTGGAATTTGACCGCCGGATCTTCCGCGGGCGGCGGCGACATGGCTGTATCCAGCTTGGCGCGGAACTCCTCGGCATTGTCCTTCGGATGCCAGCCTAGATACTCGATTCCGGAATTTTCCCACCAGCACTCGTCGTTGCAGGATACGCCGTAGATGATCGGGCATCCTAGACGGGGAACGCGAAATACCCGCTCGATCAGGGCGACAAAATCATCCGCACTCAACCAGGTGGCGAGCATCCGGTGGTCGACCGGCTCCGCGAAGCACGAGCCGATTCGAACAATCGCGGTTTCGAGGCCGAACTTGTAGTAATAGAGCCGCGCCACCGCTTCTCCATAGCACTTGGATACACCGTAGAGGCTGTCGGGCCGAAGGTCTGCAAACGCATCAAGTCTTGTCTCGCGCGTATGAAACCCGATCGTGTGATTGGAACTCGAGAACAGGATCCTGGGGACACCGGCTTGCCGGGAAGCTTCGTAGATGTTGTAGTGGCCAATCAGATTGGACTTCAGGATTTCATCGAACGTACCCTCTGTTCCCTTTGCGCCAAGCTGTACGATGCCATCGCAGTCCCTGACCAACTCCTTCACTTCGGAGAAATTCGAGAGATCACATTCAACTACCTCTTCATCCTTGTTCGGCGGCTTCATGCGGGCCATATCGGAGAGGCGAAGAATGTTTGCCAGATGGCCCAGACGATCACGCACCATGCTTCCCAGCCCGCCGGCTGCGCCTGTGATCAACAGGCGATTCATTCTGCGATTCATGGGAACTCCTTTTCCTTGAGGTCATACCGGGTCGGCGCTCGCGTGGCGGTCGCCGGCGCCGGTTCTCAGCGCCAGGGCCGGTCTCGGCCGTTCACAAGACCATTTTGCGGCAATATTCGGCTGCTGGATACCTCGGTCCTGTCCTTTTTGCATGGATGGGCGCTGTGCGTTGACTTGGCCTGCGGTCTGTTTTCCACCTGAATCGTCTTGTCCGAGCTGCGGAATGCTTGGCCGCTGCGGCAGGCTTCGCACGCTGCATTCGGTTCAGAAACTGTGGGTCAAGGTCGAACGAATTGGTGGTGCTCTCGTGGCCGCCGCGCATGGAGGGATAACAGTGAGATTCTTCGCCGGCGCGGCGGTTCGCATGACCGGTGGCGATGGTTGCGCCACGACCGTGCTGAAAAACCGCCAATTTCCGGTGGTCGGCCAGCCTTTGGCGAGCCGGTTGTCCGGAACTTGTTCTTCATCTCGTTCTTCCTGACTCTCACCCGGCTTCGTTGCGTTCAAGCCTCGTCCTGCGGATCCGGCCGTCGCCGCTTCGGCGGGCGAGGAGCCAGGCGTTGACTTCGCCAGCTTGTGGAGATTGCCGATGTCGGCCAGCGATTTCGCCTCCTCGGTCGCCTTATTACCGCGTTTCCGTTGCGTCAGTCAGCCGGGCAGCGCACGTCACGCCTACCTGCCGCCTTCTTCCCGGTTTGCTTCCTTGATGGTGCGGAACCTCTTGCGTTCTTCGAGAGCCGTCTGGACATCAGTGATTTTCCTACCGTCCGGTCTGCGAGGTCTTGTTTCGACATCCCTCCCAGTCGGCAAATTTGCGTCAGCTACAGGAAGCGTGGCTCGGCCAGCGTTTTGTGTTCCGGGCCGTGTCCATGGATTACGTTTCGCGCCGGGCGCAACGTCGCTTCCAGTTCGTCTTACGACTCGGCCGCTTCGCCTGCCGCATGACTGAACGACACTGTTCGTCGACAATTCCCGTAGGCATTTGGCCGTCGTGTCAACCAGCATGTGTGCGGCTCTGCCGAACGGCGACATGCAGTGCATTTCGTTCTCGGACCAGCCCTCCTCGGATATCAATTCGGTCAGGTTCCGGTGCGTGTTCCGTTTTTTTGCTGTTCTTGAGTGTTTCCGGCAGGAATGGCAGCAGTTTGGGGAGTTCCGCTTCTCGCTGCATCGTTTTGATTGCAATGCAAGCATCCTGCAAATTCAGAATTGCATAGTCCAAAAGGTTCTGACCATGGCAAGCATTACGTTTCGCAATCTCGACGATGACGTGAAGACCCGTCTACGCAAGCGGGCGGCCGGACACGGCCGCTGGATGGAAGAGGAGGCGCGCTCGATCCTGGCCGATGCGGTCGGGCGAGAGGCAGTGCCGGCGAAAGGACTGGGGACGACGCTTTTCGAACATTTCAAGCCCTTCGGCGGTGTTGAACTGGAGTTGCCGCCACGCGAGCCGATGCGCGAATCGCCCCGGATCGGGTGTGACGGCAACGATGATCGTGCTGGACACCGACGTCGTTTCCGAACTTGATGCGCGAAGACCCAGCCTGGTCGTTCTTACTTGGCTGAATCGACCGCTGTTGCGCGAGCTGTTCGTGACGGCGATGACGGAAGCGAAGGTGGGCACCGGCGTCGCGTTTCCGCCGGAGGGCAGGCATCGCTGGGATATCGCGGCGGTGGTCGAACGCGCCTGCGGCACGTTGTTTCCCGGCTCTGTTCTGCTCTTTGACGGTGGCGCGGCACGCGACTACGTAGAATTCGCGGTGGCCCGCCGGGCCGCCAGTCTCGCAGGCCGATTGCGAGATTGCGGCAATTGCCAAGGTCGCGCAGCGTGGCGGCGGCGACCAGAAACGACCAGAACTTCGAGGACATGGGAATCGACCTCATCGATCTGTGGGCCGGCGCGTGAGCGAAACGAGCGAGACGTTCTCCCGGGTAAATATCTACGCCCTGCTCAACAACGCCGGATGGACCATCACCGACGGGATGAGCGTTCTGTTCGAGCCCGCGTTGTCGGACGGCTCGGGCGCCCACTATGTGCCGAATTGCGTTCGAATTGCTGGTCGCAAAATATTGAACGCGATTTAACATTCGACCTGCTACGCGAACAGTTGCTGGCGGAACTGGGCGACTCCGGCGCGAATCTGGGTTACGACGGCAAGGCGATTTGGAGCCATTCGACGGGAAGCAAGAACCGGGTCACGGGCGCGACATCTGATGCAGACTGGACAAGCACGAGACCCGCGGAGTGGAGGCCTGGACCGGCAAGCCGTGCACGAAAATCAGGACTTGGTTCGGCGACAGACTGCACAGGGTTGCCGGAACGGTTCCGGAAGCCCGGAAAGCGAAAAGGGTGTTCTGCGGGCTTGTGGCCGGATGGCAACTTGCCGGGCCGGATTCTCTCGACTGTTGGACATTCGGATGCACTGCAACTATAGGGGAATAAACAGTTGGTTGTCAGCGCCCGCGAGGTGGAAACGTGCAAGTCGTAGTTCGCGAAAACAATGTCGACCAGGCGCTTCGCGCGCTTAAGAAGAAAATGCAACGCGAAGGTTTGTTTCGCGAGATGAAACTTCGGCAGGCGTACGAAAAACCGTCCGAGCGGCGCGCTCGCGAACGTGCTGAAGCCATTCGCCGGGCCAGAAAGCTCGCCCGAAAGCGTGCGCAGCGCGAGGGCGAGCGATAGTTCTGTTTTCCCGTTTCGGGCACCTATACGTTCGTTAGAGTGAATTCGCCGCGGGCGCCGGAGCGCCCGGGTCTCCCGGAGATTTAGCTCGATCGAACCGCAAGGAACTGTTAATCGCACTCCGGCGGAAATGGAGGCACATCATGGATGCTCACGCCAAAGTAGTCATCATCGGCGGCGGCGCGATGGGGACAGGGCTTGCCTATCACCTCGCAGAGGAAGGCTGGACGGATGTCACCTTGGTGGAGAAGGGCGAGTTGACTTCCGGTTCGACCTGGCACGCAGCCGGACTTTGCACCTATTTCATCGGAGGGTACGCCATCGGGCAGTTGCACGCGTACGGCGTCAAATTCTATCCGCGCCTGGAGCAACTGACCGGTCAATACGTCAGTTGGCACGGATGCGGGAGTATCCGGATTGCTACGAGTGAAAACTTCGTGGATTGGTTCAGGTTCGTGAAGAGTATCGGGCCGCAAATCGGTTTTGAAGTTGAAATCCTGACGCCCGAAGAAATTCGGGAACTGCATCCGTTCCTTTCTCTCGATGGCGTGCTCGTGGGCGCGCTCACGCGCGGGGACGGACATGTCGATCCTGCAGGTGTGGCGAACGCCATGGCGAAAGGCGCCCGCCGCATGGGCGTAACCATTCGCAGGCGATGCCGAGTAACGGGCATTCAGCGGGAACGGAACGGGGAGTGGAGAGTTCAGACGGACAAGGGCGACATTATCGCGGAGCATGTAGTGAACGCTGCCGGATGCTATGCGCGCGCGGTGCAGGCGATGGTCGGCGGAAGCGTGCCGATTTCCAACATGCTGCATCATTACGTGGTCACGGCGCCCATACCCGAACTCATTGACCGTGACGAAGAGTTGCCCGTGATTCGCGATCCCCATGCGTCCAATTACCTGCGGCAGGAACAGAAGGCCGGGATGATCGGGATCTACGAAACAGAGGGGGCAGCGGAAGCCTGGGATGGCGGTGAGCCCCACTGGGAATCCGAGAACGAACTCTTCGAACCCGCATACGACCGAGTCGGGCCATGGCTTGAACGCGGCCTCCAGCGAATTCCGCTGTTTGCCTCTGTGGGCATCAAGCGAGCCGTCCATGGCGCCATCTCGCACACGCCGGATTCGAATCCCCTGCTGGGTCCTGCTCCCGGACTCCAGAATTTCTGGATGTGTTGCGGGTCGTCCATCGGCATTGCGCAGGGCGCCGGTTCCGGCAAGTACCTCGCGCAGTGGATGGTGCATGGGGATTCCCAGATCAACATGACCGCGGTGGACCCGCGGCGGTTCGGCGAATGGGCTACTACGGAGTATACAAGTAACAAGTCGATTCAGGACTACTCACTGATGTACGCGGTGCCTTTGCCCGGCGAGGAATTGCCGGCCGGGCGGCCCGCGCGAACTTCCACGCTTTACGGCAAGCTCACCTCGAAGGGCGGCGTGCATACGGAAGCCTTTGGCTGGGAGCGCCCCAAGTGGTTTTCCGTTGACGGCGAGGAGGAAGCGTACAGTTTTCGCCGTTCCAACGTGCACGATGTGGTGGGGAAGGAATGCCGCGCCGTGCGCGAGCGAGTCGGGATCATGGACTTTTCGAGTTTTGCAAAATTTGAGGTGACCGGTTCCGGCGCGGAAACATTCCTGGGCCGCGTCTACGCAAACCGCCCGCCGGCGGAGGGCAGGCTCACTCTGGCCCACCGCCTTTCCGAAGCGGGCCGTATTCAGAGCGAGTCGACTATCGCTCGTCTTGAAGACGAACGGTTTTACGTGGTTTCGGGATCCGCCTGGGAAACACGGGATTGGGACGCGTTCAGGTGTGCTAGGCGGGATAACGCGCGGGTTGAGATCGTAAACCGGTCAAACGATTTCGGAGTATTGGTGGTGGCTGGTCCGAAATCGCGTCCGACGCTGCAAGGTCTCACCAATTCGGATCTTGGGAACGAAGCGTTTCCGTGGTTGTCCGTACGCGAGATCGAGTTGGCGGGCGTGGGGGTGCAAGCGCTTCGGGTCAACTATGTAGGTTCATTGGGATGGGAACTGCACTGTCCAATGGAACAGATCCCCACTGTCTACGACGCGGTTTGTGAAAGCGGCGGCGAACACGGAATTGCGGATTTTGGAGCATACGCGGTCGACAGTCTTCGTCTGGAAAAGGCCTACAAGGGCATCGGCGCAGAGTTGACCAATGAAATCACTCCCGTCGAAGCCGGATTGCTCCGGTTTGTGCGGGGCGACGGGTATACGGGGCAGCAGGCGGTTGAAACGGCGCGCAATCGGCCTCCGGCCGTTCAGATCGTGTATTGCGAACTCACGGAGTTCGAGGACGCCGATGTTGCCGGTGGCGAATCCGTGTTTCACGACGGTCGGGATATCGGGGTGACGACTTCCGGAGGCTACGGGCATTCAACCGGCAAGAGCCTGTTCTTCGCGTATGTTCCGCCGGAATTGGCCGAACCGGGTCAGCAACTGCTCGTGCCGGTCTTGGGCGAGATAAGGAGGGCGGTCGTCCTTGGGGAGCCCGCCTACGATCCGGACAACCGGGAACTGCGGGCGGGATGAACGCGGAAACGGCCGAGAACTGGTTCAGTTCGAGGCCCACGACCGGGCGACTGCGGCGAAACTATTGACGGCTTTCGTGCGACTGCGGACCGTGAGCGGTGGCTCAATTCGCGCCGGGCATGTCGCCCTGCTGCCGGACGGTGGCCAGGACGGTGATCTCTGTTCCGCTTTCCAGCGTCAAAGTGACTTTCACCATTCCGTGAATCTCCGGCGCTTCCTCTAACCCCATCAACATGACATGCGTGCCTCCGGGCGCAAGTTCCACGGTATCCCCTGCTGCGATTGGTATTCCTTCTTCGATCCGTCGCATGCGAACGATCCCGTCGTTCCCGACTTCCATTTTGTGCAGTTCGGTGCGTTTGGCGATGTCCGCGTGAACCGAGACAATTCGGTCGTTGCTGCCACCCATGTTTGAAACGGAAAAATATACTGCTCCGGAGGTTCTTGCGGGCGCGATCCAGGCGAACGAATTGGAGGTCGCGATTTCGGACTCGGCTGCGAGCACGGGAGAAATAGTAGCGAGTGCGGACATGATGAGACCGCCGGAGGACGTGCGGATGCGAAGAGGGACGCCGGGAGAAAGCAGGATCAATGGCTTTGCGTTGCGGCGTCAAAAATCGACTTTTTCAGTCGCAAGGCGCGAGGCGACAATTGACTGTCTTTCGCTTTCGCGAGGTATGCGTCAAGCCCTCCACGATGGTCCACGGCGCGGAGCGCATAGTTTGTGACACGCAGGCGGAAAGAACGCCCAAGCATCTCGCTATGCAAGGTCGCGGCGTGCAAATTGGGAAGAAACCGTCTCCGGGTCTTCCGCTGAGAATGACTAACATTGTTGCCGGTAAGCACACCCTTACCGGAAAGCTCACAGCGGCGCGACATCGGCCACTCCCCCCTTAAACAGACGATGCTTCAATGATCCCACGCTTTGGGACTTACATACGAGAGGCACAATGCGCTCCCGACACTGTTCCACGCCGAGGCGGGGCAACCCCCATTCTTCGCCTTCCCCTTGCCGGCGCCACGGGAAGCGGTTTCCCGCCATTCCCCACCCGTGAACGGCAAATGCCCGCCGCACGACGTGTCAGCGGAACCGGCGCTTTCAGCCTAGTTTCCAGTACAACGGAGTATAGAGGCGCCAAAGCGCCGATTCAAGGATATTGTTACCTT
The DNA here is from genome assembly GCA_965219495.1 of Rhodobacterales bacterium. Classification (GTDB taxonomy): domain Bacteria; phylum Pseudomonadota; class Alphaproteobacteria; order Rhodobacterales; family CAZPXZ01; genus CAZPXZ01. Next base: position 1,440,965 of record OZ244777.1, on the reverse strand, counting down.
GGTGTAGAATTCTCCGAATTTTCTGCGGTGGCCTCAAGGGCGCAGGTGCGGGCCGAGACGCGGAGAGCGGCCTCGGAAAGCGGTTGTCGCCAGTCTGGAGCTTTCGCGACATTTGATTTGCCTGCCTGTGGCGTCAAGCGAAACGCCTACGCGCGCCCCAATTCATTGACACCAGAATCATCCGGTGAATGCCTGGAGTTGGGTCTGGGCACGGCCGAGAATTAATGCGTGAATGTCGTGCGTTCCTTCATAGGTGTTGACCGCTTCCAGATTGACCATGTGCCGCATGACTGGATAGGCATCTGAAACCCCGTTCGCGCCAAGCATGTCCCTTGCGTTGCGCGCGATCTCCAGCGCCTTGCCGCAGGCATTGCGTTTGATCAGCGAAATCGTCTCCGGTGCGGCACGGTCCTCGTCCTTGAGTCGTCCTACCCGGAAAGCGGCCTGAAGACCGAGTGAAATCTCGGTCTGCATGTCAGCCAGCTTTTTCTGAATCAACTGGTTGGCGGCGAGCGGCCGCCCGAATTGTTTCCTGTCCAACACGTACTCCCTCGCGGTTCGCCAGCAGGATTCCGCCGCCCCGAGCGCGCCCCAGGCGATTCCGTACCGGGCATTGTTGAGGCATCCGAACGGACCCTTGAGACCGCGGATTTCCGGAAAAACGTTTGCTTCCGGGACGAATGCGCGACGCAGCACGATTTCGCCGGTAGGCGATGCGCGAAGGCTCATCTTTCCATGAATGACCGGCGTTTCGACACCCTCGCTCGCGGTATCGACCAGGAAACCACGGATCTTTCCCTCCGGGTCCTTGGCCCAGACCAAGCAAAGATCGGCGATCGGAGCATTTGTGATCCAGGACTTGTTGCCGGAAAGATGCCAGCCGCCCTCGGACGGCGTGGCCTGGCACCTCAGTCCCCCGGCATCGGAGCCGAATTCGGGTTCAGTGAGTCCGAAGCATCCTACGATTTCGCCCCGCGCCAGGCCGGGAAGATACCGTTCCCTCTGTTCTTCTGTGCCATAGGCGAGAATTGGCCACATCACCAGCGAAGATTGCACGCTCATCATTGAGCGGTAGCCGCTGTCCACGGACTCGATTTCCCTGGCCAGCAGGCCGTAGGCGACGGAACTGGCGCCGGCACACCCGTATCCGTGAAGGTTGCATCCGAGCAGTCCCGCCGCGCCCATTTCCACAAGAACGGATTTTCCGGCTCCCTCGTCGCGAAAGTCCCTCGAAGCGCGGGGCTCAAGTACGGAAACGCAAAAGCTCCGGGCGCTGTCCCGAATCAGGATCTCCTCTTCCTTCAACTGTTCTTCAAGACCGAGCGGGTCGGCCCATTCGAACGGGGGACGGGTTTCTTGCTTGTTCACGGGCAAATTCCTGATCGGTAGAACTAGAGCGACTCCGTAAGCACTCGGAGAGACCGATTGACGACATTCAGCATCGCAAGGGAATGCGCGGTGGTACTGCTCAATTCTCCGAATACCACTTTGAAGCGCCGAATCGGTTCTTCATTTTTCTTGGCCCACTCGTCGACGGCATTTACCTCTGGCTGGCCGGAAGCGAAAGCCAGCACGTGCGCCGTCAAAGACCGCTGGTGTGCGTAGCTGTCCTCGGCAATCGCTTTGGCGGCGAGCATGTCCCAGTGTTCGGATCTCGGAAGCTGTTCCGAACTGTTGCGAAGCCAGTCACAGGCAAAGCGGCGGCCGACCTCAAAGAAAATGCCGCCCACCGCGGCAGGTTCCGCTTCCGCCTCGCGCGCCACCTGCACGATGTCACAGGCAACCGAGAGCAGCTGGAGACGGGCGAGCGCAAGAGCCAATTCGTCAGGCACTCCCAGTTCCAGGAGTCCCGCAACATCCTGCTCCGTGGTCTCCCGGCTTCCCTCATCGAGAACCTTGTCGAGGGCCTCCTCCAGTGACGTTACACCTGAGCGGTACTCCTCCACGACACCATCCATCGGACGGTCCATCGGGACGTGACGCAGGAACCAGGAAGTCATGTGGTCCAGGAAAGACATGATCCGAACGTGCATGCCGGCTTGTGCCCTGGCGGCAACCACATTGTCGGTCTTCTCGATTGAACGCCAGATGGACGGCAACGCAAAGACGTCTCTCGCCTGTAGGTAGGCTCGCACGACGGCTGCCGGGGCAATACCGGAATGTTCGGTGTGCCGGTGAACGAAAGTGATGCCTGCACGATCAATCACGCTGTTGGCAGCACGCGTAGCAACAATTTCCCGGCTGAGGCGATGCTCCTGGATGTGCTCGGGAAAGTCCTTGCGGAGGGGCGCAGGAAAATACGTGAACAGTTCCCTGCGCAAATAGGGGTCGTCTGGAAATTCCGAATTCAGCAGGTCGTCGTACAGGCTCATTTTCGCGTAGGCCAGTAACACTGCGAGTTCTGGCCGTGTAAACAGGCGTCCGGCTGTCCGCCATTCCACCAATTCGTCTTCGTTCGGCAGCCCTTCTACCGCGCGGTCGAGCAGCCCTCTCGCCTCCTGGGCGTGCAGGAATCGCACCTGCTCCTCGAACATGGTCGTTCCGAGGGATTCCACCATTGAGAGGCACTGGGTCTGAACGTAGTTGTGACGGAGAACAAGCTGGGCCACTTCGCCGGTCATGTCGGCGAGCCGGCGGTCGCGCTGTTTGGTGGTCATATCGCCTGCGTCCACCACACTGCCGAGCAGGATCTTGATATTGACTTCGTGATCGGAGCAATCAACGCCGGCAGAGTTGTCGATGGCGTCCGTGTTCACCCTGCCTCCAGCCAGGGCAAATTCTATCCGGCCCGCCTGCGTCATGCCGAGATTTCCGCCTTCTCCGATCACCTTGCAACGCAGTTCCGCGCCGTTGACGCGGAGCGGGTCGTTTCCCCGGTCGTCCACTTCGGCGTTGGTCTCCGAGCGCGCCTTGACATACGTACCGATCCCGCCGTTCCACAGGAGGTCGACATCCGCGCACAGAATTGCCCGGATGAGGAGGTTCGGTGTGATGTAGTCGGAAGATATTCCGAATCGTTCTTTCATCTGCGGCGTAACGGCGATCGACTTCGCCTGACGGCTGAACACACCGCCGCCTTCCGAAATTAATCCGGGGTCATAGTCCTCCCAACTCGAACCGTTCATTTCGAATAGCCGCTTCCGTTCGGCGAAACTCCTGGTCGGATCCGGTTTCGGGTCAACGAAAACGTGGAGGTGATTGAACGCTGCGACCAATCGGATGCATTCGGAGAGCAGCATGCCATTGCCGAACACGTCGCCGGCCATGTCTCCAATCCCGACGGCCGAAAACGCCTCGGACTGGATGTCCTTGCCGAGCTCCCGGAAATGGCGTTTCACCGCTTCCCAAGCGCCACGAGCGGTAATGCCCATGGTCTTGTGGTCATAGCCCGCGGAGCCGCCGCTTGCGTAGGCGTCGCCCAGCCAGTGCGCATATTCTCCAGCGACTTCGTTCGCGAAATCGGAGAATGTTGCGGTGCCCTTGTCGGCCGCGACGACAAGGTATGCATCCTCTCCGTCCCGAGGGAACAGCTGGTCCCGAGTCTGTATTTCTCCCGAAACGAGATTGTCCGTGATATCCAAGAGGGCGGACATGAACAGCCGGTAGCAGGCGACGCCTTCCTGCCGGAATTCCGAGATATCCGTGGGGGGGCTCTTCAGTACAAATCCGCCCTTCGCGCCAACCGGGACGATTACGGCGTTCTTGACCATTTGCGCCTTGACGAGGCCGAGAATTTCGGTTCGGAAGTCTTCGCGTCGGTCCGACCAGCGAATTCCGCCTCGCGCCACCGAGCCCCCGCGCAGATGCACGGCCTCGAATTTGGGGTGGAAGACGAAAATTTCCCGCCACGGCCGGGGACTGGGGAGTTCGTCCACTGCCGCCGTATCGAATTTGAGCGCAATGGACGGCTTGGGATCGCCATCGGAGTCGCGCTGGAAAAAGTTCGTTCGCAAGGTAGCGTCAACCAGATTGAGGAACCGGCGAAGAATTCGGTCCTGATCCAGAATCGATACATTGTCGAGTCCCGCCAGGAAGCTGCGTCGAATTTGCATGTAGGAGAGGCCGGTGTCCGTAACGCCTTTCGGATTGTGGAGAGAGCGGAAATACCGGATCAGCAACCGAGCCAGTTCGGGATTGGCGGTAAGAGTCTCCTGCATATAGGAGAGGCTGAAGGGGGCCTTGATCTGGCGCAAGTACTTGGCGTAGGCGCGTACGAGCGCAATCTCCCTGCCGTCGAGGCCGCCCTGTATGAGCGCGTTGAAGCCGTCGCTCTCAAAAGTTCCGTGCCAGACTGCCGCGAACAATTGTTCGAGACGGACGCGGGACGCGGCGATGTCCAGCGCCCAACCGTACTCGCTGATCATCCGGAAGTCATGTACGACGACCTGCGCGTGCTCGTCGCCGCGCGGAACGGTATAAGGGTGTTCCTCGTGAACGATGAAGCCCATGTGTTCGAGCATCGGGAGCATGCGGCTAAGCGGAATGGAATCGCCGCAGTGGTAGACCTTGAAGTCGACTTCGCCCTCCTCAGCGGCGACGCGCCGGTAGAGGTTTAGGGCGATGTCGTTTGGCGCGGAGAGGGATTCAATTCGGGAAATATCTTCGACGGCCGCCCGCGCCGCGAAATCGGCCTTGTAGCTTGCCGGAAGGGCGGCGGCGTAGCGCCGGTGGAGACGCGTGCCTTCGGCTTCCCCCTTGCTCTCGATCAGAGCGTCCATCAGTTCATCTTCCCAGCTTCTCGCAGACGCAACGATTTCACGCTCGATTTCCGCGATATCCGGGTCAACCGCAGTTTCTTCCTCGATGTGCACGATGAAGTGCGCGCGAACCATCGGCGCTTCCGAAAGTTGCGTGGCGACTTCCGCAGAATGCCCGCCAAGGCGGTCGATCAGGATTCGCTCCACGCGTTGCCGGAGGTCGGTGGAATAGGCGTCGCGCGGCACGAAGACCAGGGCGGAAAAGAACTCGGCATGGCCGTCCCGTCGCAGGAAGAGCCGGATCCGTTGGCGGTGCTCAAGGCGGAGAATTTCCCGCGAGGCATTCTCCAGTGTTTCGAGATCAACCTGAAAGAGTTCGTCGCGCGGATAGTTGTCGAGAATATTGGCGAGTGCCTTGGCGTCGTGATCGCCCGGCGAGAATCCGGAGCGCTGCAAGACGGTTTCCACCTTGCGCCGAAGCAGCGGAATCCGAACCGGGCGAGTGCTGTAGGCGGTGGAGGTCAGCAGTCCCAGAAACCGCCGTTCGCCAACGACCCGACCGACTTCGTCAAATCGCCGGACCCCGATATAGTCCATATAAACCGGCCGATGGACATTGGATCGCGTCCACGCCTTGGAAATGAGGAAAAGTTCCGGGCGCCGCAGGTAATCGGAATAGGTCCCTGAAATCGGCAGATCGTGCCGGGCCCGCGACTCGGCGGAAACTTCCCGAAGAATTCCAAGCCCCTGGGTATCGACAATTCGAAGATAGGACGCTCCGTCATCCTCCTCCAGGGAATAGTCGCGCGCTCCGAGAAATGTGAAATTTCCGTCCCGCAACCATTCAAGGAACGCTAGGCCTTCTTCCACTTCCTCTTGCGCAATCGGGAGAGGTTTGATGCGCGTATCCTCAATCAGTTCCTCCACCCAGCCCAGCATCCTTTCCCAGTCCTCGACCGCGGCGCGAACGTCTGCGAACACTTTGGAAAGCCGGGAGGTGATCGCTAGGAAATCGTCCGGATCCGTCTGACGCGTGACTTGCACGTGGATGAAGGACTCAGAGCGGGTGTTTTCGCCCCCTTTTCCCGTATCGGCAATCTTTACCGCTCGGCCCGCCTGGTCGCGTTCGACTTCCACTACCGGATGAATCACGAGGTGAATGGTGAGATCCAGCAAGTTCAGCGCGGCGACCGTAGAATCGAGCAGGAAGGGGCTGTTGTCAGTTACGACTTCCACGACCGAATGCGGACTGTGCCAACCGTGCGCCTCGATATTCGGGTTGTAGGCCCGGATCTTGGGCTTGTGGGCCTCGCGCACGCGGATGTGCTCCCACACAGCGGCGGCCATGCCGAAAAGGTTGTCCGACGCTTCATGCTCGACATCTTCCGGCAGTGCGCCGGAGAAAAAACGAGTGGCAAATTTAGCTGCTGCACTGGAATCCGCGCCGGGCAACTCCTGCTGGAGGCGCGCCGTAACCCTGCCGATGATTTTTGCAAGCCTTTGGTCGTTTTGTGTTTGCATGCGGTCCTCCCATCGATTCCGTTCCCGAATATTCGGCCGCGCTGGAATATAGCAGCATAGAACGAAGCCGCTACGCGGCAGTTTCAAGTTTGAACATTGCGCGGGTCTTGGAGGGCGGCGAATGCTGCGGAGTCTGATATCGCCTTGGCCTGCGTGCCCCCATTTATCATCGATCTTGTTGATGGACCGTTGCCGGCTTGTCCGGCCACGCGCCATCGCCATCCATGGAGATCGATGATGACTTCAAGCACCAAGAACAAGGGTTCCATTCTTCGCCAGCGGTTGATCGATCAGATGCGCATCGCCAATCTCGCCGACAACACGCAGCAGTCCTACCTGCGCGAGATCTGGCGTCTTGCCCGCCATTACGGCCAGTCGCCTGAGCAACTGGATACGGAGCAAATCCGGGCCTGGGTCCTGGAACTGATCGACCGCGGACTGCACCCCGGCTCCACCAACGTCTGCCTCTCCGCGTTGCGGTTTTTCTTCCGCGATACGCTCGGCCGTCCCGACCTGGTCGCCGGGCTGCGCAACCGCAAGATCCCCCGCAAGCTGCCCCGGCATCTCGAAGAGGAAGAGGTCGAGCGCTTGCTGCTGGCGACCCCCGACCTGCGCTGCCGGGCGGCGATGCTGACCGCCTATGCTGCCGGCCTGCGGATTTCGGAGACCCTCTCGTTGCAGGTCTCCGACATCCACGCCGACCGCCGGCTGCTGCACATCCGCGCCGGCAAGGGCGGACACGAGCGCATGGCGCCGCTGCCGGAGCGGGCGATCGAATATCTGCGCTCCTATTGGAGCCGCCTCTATCCGCGACCGGCAAGCTGGCTGTTCTATGGCAAGTCCCCGGACACCCCCGTCAAGAAGGCGACCCTGAACTTCGCCTTCCTCCAGGCCCGTGACCGGGCCGGCATCCATCGGCGCCATACCTTTCATTGTTTGCGCCATAATGTCTTGTATTATTGTAACCGTTCGGTTGTCACGTGATGTTTTCGTGCGGCCGTTAATTTCCATTATCCCGAATTGGCCGATGCACTGGTAACCCGTTTCAGGATGCGCTATGTGTGATGCATGGCGATTCGCGACGATGTGCATGGGACGATGCCGGCCCCGCCGGTTGGCGGGGTGGACCCGATTTTGGCGTGTGCGCCGTTGCCGGCGGGGCCGGACTGGCGGCGGTTGTACGCACGGGAACAGGGACGGTCGGATGCGCTGCAGGCGGAAGCTGAGGCGCGGTTTTGGGAGGCGGGTCGCGCGCGGCAAGCGGCGCATTCCTGGCGCTCGGGTTTCGAGCGTTGCCGCGAGAAGCTGGCTTCGGTGTCGGCGGCGGTTCGGCGCCGCCGGGCATGGCCGCACGCAGCGGCCGGAGCTGGCGAAGAAGACGGAAGCGCGCGATCCACCGCAGACGGACCGGGTCTGCGGCACTTGCGGCGCATCCTATGTGGCGAACGGTTCGCACGTTTTGGAGATCGTCGAAGTGGAGGTCCGGGCGCACAGGCGCGTGCTTCGGCGGCGGGCCTGCGACTGCGCGTCGTCGCCGCGAGAGGTGTCGGCGCCGCCGGTAGCGCGGCTGTTCGCGAACACGCCATACGGCGTCAGCTTCTGGGCGCGCTTCCTGTACGAGTGCTATGCCTGTTTCCGGCCGGTCAACCGGATCGCGGCATGGATGAGCGAGCAAGGACTGCGGCTGTCAGCGGGGACCCTGTCGAGCAGCATCCTCCGTTTCCTGCCGCTGTTCGCGCCGCTTTCGGAAGCGATCCTGGCGCGGCAGAACGGTTGCGCCAGGGCGGCGAGACCAGCTGGCGGATCCAGGCGCTCGGCGAGGCGGGCGCCTCGCGCCGCGCCTGGCTGTGGGTGGGGATTTCGCTCGACGCGGTGTGGTTTCATGTCGATCGCTCGCGCAGCGCCACGGCAACAGCCACCGGAGCGCCCGCAGCAACCCGCCGCGGCGCTGCAACCGCCGGAAAGCGCCGAAACCACCGGAAAGCATCCGGAGGCGTAAACCCGCGAACCGAATTAGCGCACCGAGGGCGGCGTCGACCGCCGCCGGCAGCCCTCCGAACCGCAGCAGAAGCTGAACCGCGTGAAGCCCTCACCCCGGCGGAAGCCGAGGCCACGGGGCTCGCGCGCATAATCCGCAACGTGAAGCCGCCCCCCGCAGCGGCCGCAGCCCACCTCGCGAAACGCCTCCGCGATCGACGCGTCAATCCGGGTGAAATGCGCCCACTCACTGGCGCCGACGAGGATTCCGTGCAACATTGATTGGTCTCTCCTGCTGGATAACAAGAGAGACAAACCCCCCGGGGATGCTTGTGCAAGCTCCCCGGGGGAACCGATCGACATTCATGCACGGAATCTGATCGGATCCACCCGATCCGGAATCAATCTTTGTGAGCACGCACACCTGGCGATCTGGCTTCCCTGGACGATGAGCGAAGAGCGAAGGCGCAGGCTGCAAGAACCGCCATGACCGGTGAGGTCGAATGCCGCTACTACGGGCGCGATTTCAGCGCCCAGGAGATGGCACTGCTGCGCGCCATGATCGCCGGGCCGCCGGCCTTGAACCGCAGCCGGCTGGCCCGGGAGTTCTGCCGCCGCATCGGCTGGCGCAAGCCGGATGGCGGCCTCAAGCACATGATGGCCAAGGTCACCATGCTGAAAATGCATCGCGACGGGGTGATCGTCCTGCCGCCGGCGAAAAGCCGCAAGCGCGCCAGGCGCAAGCCGGTCCCCTTCACCGCGGCCACCGACCCGCCGCTGTTCCCGCCCCCCGCCACCCTCGAAGCGGTCCGTCCGCTGCGCTTCGTCCCGGTCACCGGCGCCGGCCCCCGCGCCAGCCGCCTGTGGAACGAGTTCATCGAACGCTATCACTATCTCGGCTACAAGACCCTGGTCGACGCCCAGATGCGCTACGCCGTCCAGGACCGCGACGGAGCGCCGCTCGCCATGCTCGGCTTCTCCACCGCGGCATGGAAAACCGCCCCGCGCGACCGCTTCATCGGATGGTCCCCGCAAACCCGCGAGAAAAACCTCCCGCTCCTGTGCGACAATGCAAGGTTCCTCATCCTGCCCTGGATCCGCATCCCCAACCTCGCCTCCCACATCCTCGCCAGCGCCCGACAGCGCCTGCCCGAGGATTGGAAGCGCCAGTACAACATCAACCCCGTCCTCGTCGAAACCTTCGTCGAGACCCCGCGATTCGTCGGAACCGCCTACCGCGCCGCCGGATGGATCCATGTCGGAACTACCCAAGGCCGCGGACGCTACGACACCCAAAACCAATACGCCTTGCCCAAAAAGGAAATCTGGCTTCGCCCCCTGCGAAAAGACCGGAAACGAATCCTGAACCGCTGAATACACAGCCCCATCACGCTAAAACCGAACGGTTACTATTATTTTATGTCGAGCGATGCGTTCAAGTCCTTGGGCCGCTTGGCGAAAAGGGTCAAATCACTCGACATGGTCTTGTGGCTTCCGTTGCAAGATTCAACTCGAGATATGGAGAATCAAGATGCTTCTGGACTCATGGTCCGTATCGCCAGCAAGACCGCAACAGGAACGCAAGTGTTTGATGCATTAGAAGTGAGGGTTGTCGCGAGAATGGTTTGGACCTTCGCAGAAACTCTGCAATCACTCTCGGAACAAGCCGTCTGGGATACCAAGGGCAAACTGCGTGCATGGACTTATGTCGAGTGATGCTGCACTCAGCGTGAGACTTTGCAGGGCCTCAAGCCAGCTACCCGACGTAAAAAGTACAAGACATTGTGGCGCCAATGTCGCACACGACATTGGCGCCATTCGGCGGCGACTCATATGCATGAACGCGGCGGCGATATCAATGTCATCCAGGACGCGCTCGGACATCGCAATGCCGAAACCACGCGGGGCTACGCCCGCGCCACCGGCAAGATGTTCGAGTCGCTGAACCATCCGGTTTCGGACTTCGCGCTGTCGCGCGCCCGACCCCGGATGCAGGAACCGCACCCCGGCGTGGTGGACATCTTCCGTTGCGCCGGCCCGGCCCGGCCCGCGCAGATGGCGGGCCGCCTCGGCGGCGGCCTGCTCAAGATCATGTCGGCCATCGAGGCCTGCCGCACGCGCCTGCTCGGCGGCCATCTCTACCGCTGCCCGTCCTGCGGGCGCGAGCATCCGCTCTACAACTCCTGCCGCAACCGCCACTGCCCGTCCTGCCAGGGCCTCGCGGCACGGCGCTGGATGCAAGCCCGCAGCGCCGAGATCCTGCCGGTTCCCTACTTCCACCTGGTCTTCACGCTACCCCGCAGCATCGCCGACATCGCGTTCTACAATCGCACGGTCGTCTTCGATATCCTGTCCCGCGCCGCCGCCGCCGCCCTGCGCGCCATCGCCGCCGACCCCCGGCATGGCGGATGCCGGATCGGCGGCACATCCGTCCTGCACACCTGGAACCAGAAGCTGGGTTTCCATCCCCACCTCCACTGCATCGTCCCCAACGCCGGCTTCAATGTCGAAACCGGCACATGGAAGAACGGAAGCCGCACCTTCTTCGCTCCCGTCAAGGTGCTCGCAAGCCGCTTCCGCAACCGCTTCCCGGAAGAACTCGACCGCGCCTGGGCGCGCGGAGAACTCGAGTTCCACGACAGAATCGCCCACCTCGCCAATCCCGCCGAGTTCCGCGCCGTCCTCGCCGCCGCCCGCGCAAGGGCCTGGAATATCTACGCGAAACGACCCTTCCGCGGCCCCGAGCAAGTGTTCCGCTACCTCTCCCGCTACACCCACAGAATTGCCATCGGCGACAGCCGCATCACCGCATTCGATGGCCGCAAAGTCTCCTTCCGCTACCGCAAGCCGCGCAAACCCGGACAGCCAAAACCCCGCTACGGGATCGCCACCCTCGACGTCGGCGAGTTCATCCGCCGCTTCCTGCTGCATGCCCTGCCCGAGCGCCTGCACCGCATCCGCCACTTCGGCATCCTCGCCAACGGAAGCCGCGCAAAAACCCTCGCAAGCGCCCGCAAGGCGCTGGGCGGCTTCGAACACAACTTCGAGACCGCCCCCCCGCAAAACACCCAAGCCGGGAGCCAAGCCGACGCTTCCGGCCAGGATGCCGAGCCGGAGCCGGCCACCGCGCCCGGCTATCCCCATTGCGGCGCAGAGCTGCAATGGATCCGCGAAATCCCCCGCCAGACCAGCCCGCCGTCATCCCGGGATCCGCCCCCGCCAGCCCCGCCGCAAATCCCCGCGCCATGAAGACGCCGCACAAACCAAGGCCAATCCAGCGCCGAACCGAGCCGGCCAACCGCGTCCTGTTCGCGCCGTTCCCTCGTCCATTCCGCCCGATGGCAAACCGCCGTCCCGCAACCCCACTGTCGTTCAAAACGCTTCGAATCCAGCACGCTTCAAGCACAGAACAAGCCCGCTGAACGTCCGCCAACGCTTCCAGGCAACCACACTTTGCACATAGCGTGAAAACCCCGCCCAGGGGGACGCGGCTTCGTTCAAAAAGATTAAGCTCGGCTCTGACGAGCCGGCGTAATCCTTAAGAATGTGTTGCGCGTCGGGTAGTTGGCGGCAAGGGTGTTCTGATTGTCCGGCAACCGGATGCAGCGCTTGCCTATCTTCCGGAATGGATGGCCCGCGCGGAAATGGCTGCGCTGGACGTTCGCGACCCGCCACGGATTTCGTTGCGAAGCCTCCTGGCGGCGCGTGAAGTTGTCAATGCGTTTCTTTCCGGGCTGGAGGGAGTGGCTGCGGGAGAACGAGATGACAGGACGAAGACAGGAGAGGCTGGCGGAGTTGTTTCCGCAGAAGAACCCGTTGGAGCCGTTGACGGAGGAACTACGGATGCGGCTGGTTGCGCTCTTGGCGGAGGCGATTGCGGAAGCGATGGCGTGGTGCGCGAAGGGAGGGGGGAAGAATGAATGACGATTCCCGGATCACCTCCGAGCATTTGAGCCGTGCCGCCTGGGTGTTTGTGCGCCAGTCCACGCCGGGCCAGGTGCGGAACCACCCGGAAAGCCGACAGCGTCAATACCGTCTGATGGAGCGTGCGCGGGAACTGGGGTGGCGGCGGATCGAGACCGTTGACGACTACCTTGGCCGTTCCGGGGACGGCGTGACGCGGCCCGGATTTGACCGACTGCCGGCCGCCATATGCCGCAAGGAAGTTGGATTGATCCTGTCGGTGGCGGCTTCCCGGCTTGCGCGCAATGGCCGAGACTGGCACACGCTGCTGGAGTATTGCGGCCTGGTTGGCTGCCTGGTGTCGGACGGAGACGGGATTTACGACCCTCGTGTTGCCAATGACCGGCTCTTCCCGGGCATGCGGGGCACAATTTCGTAATGTTGAACCCAACATTACGAAATAAGACCCTTCATGCCGCATTGCAATTTGTTGTGAGTCGAGCCCAGGACCGGGAAACCTATCTCCGGTTCGCGGAAACCCTGACAGCCTTTCTGCCGCGATTGCGTTCTTCGGCCGAGAACATCGCCGTTCCGGCACGGCAACGAATCGTTCAGCTTCTGGTCAAAGAGGTTCTGGTTGGCGATGACACCATCACTATTCGCCATTCAATCCCGATGGCGGGAAAGCCGCAAACGGCAATCAAGGCCCGTCGAATTCCGGTGGTGAAGGCGCCAAAAAAGGAGGTTTCCTTTTGCGTTCAGGGAGTCTTGCAAGCACCCCGGGGGAACCGATCGACATTCATGCACGGAATCTGATCGGATCCACCCGATCCGAAATCAATCTATGTGAGCACGCTCACTGCTCGCTGATGACGATGGCGTTGTCGGGAATGAAGCCAAGACGGGCAGGCAGCATGATCGGAACTCCTCGGCGGGGGTGGTTAGCTAAATCCGAATTATTCCGACTCCCCGCGCAGGTGTCAAGTCAAATGCCTGAAAAGATTCACTTCTTATGCCGGAATGTCGGGAGTTCTAATGTTGGTTCCGCCGAGACCTGTGGGATTCCCGTTCCACCGCCATGACGCGCGAATCCGGGAGCGATTCGCCCCCTTGACAGGTTGCACAGGCTCGTGCAGTATCTTTCAAATATTGAAATATTCTGGCGTTTTTCGCAATAATGTTTGCGGCAGGCGGCAAGGTGAAATGTTCGAGCCAGTCAATTCCCCGCAAGCGCGGGACATCGCCCACCATCTGTATCCGTTCACGGATCTTGTCTGGCACAAGAAATGCGGCCCGCACGTCTTTGCTCGGGGCGAGGGCATTTACGTCTATGACGAGGACGGCAAGCGCTACATCGAGGGGCTGGCGGGACTGTGGTGCGCCGCTCTCGGTTTCAGCGAGGAGCGCCTGGTTGCGGCGGCGACGTGGCTGCTCGAAGTCCTGCCATTCTATCACAATTTCGCGCACAAGACGGTGCAGCCCGCCATCGAATTGGCGGAGTTCCTGGTGGAGCGGGCGCCGGCGCCGATGTCAAAGGTGTTCTTCACGTGCTCGGGGTCGGAGGCCAATGACACCCAAGTCAAGCTCGTATGGTATTACAACAATATTCTCGGCCGGCCGGAGAAGAAGAAAATCATCGCCCGCAGGGGGGCGTATCACGGCGTTACACTGGCTTCCGCCAGTCTGACCGGGCTCGCCTACGCCCATAACGCATTCGACGTTCCGATTGCCAACATCCTGCATACGGACTGCCCGCACTATTACCACTTCGGCAAGGATGGAGAGACGGAAGAAGACTTCGGCGCTCGCCTGGCCGAGAACCTGGAAGAGCTGATCGTCAGTGAAGATCCGGACACCATCGCGGCATTCATTGCCGAACCGTTTCTTGGCGCCGGCGGCGTCATACCGCCGCCGAAAGGCTACTTCGACAAGATCCAGCCGATACTGCAACGCTATGACGTCCTTTTCATCGTTGACGAGGTGATCAGCGGCTTCTATCGCACCGGCAAGATGTTTGGCGCCGATACTTACGATTTGAAGCCGGACCTGATGAGCATGGCCAAAGCCCTCTCGGCCGCCTATCAACCCATTGGCGCTGTCATCATGACGGATCGGATTCACGAAGTCCTTGTCGAGGGCAGCCGCGAATTTGGAATCTTCGGGACCGGTTTCACCTATTCCGGTCATCCGGTTCCCGCCGCAATCGCACTTGAATGCCAGAGAATTTACGAAGAGCGCGACATCGGCGGCCATGTGCGGTCGGTTGCGCCCAGATTCCAGCAACGCCTCAGGGCGCTTTCGGATCATCCACTGGTCGGAGAGGCGAGGGGAGTGGGCCTGATCGGTGCGGTGGAATTGGTACCCGACAAGCTTGCCAGAAAGAACTTCGATTCCGCCAGAAAGGTCGGGGCTTTCGCGGTGAACCGGGCGCTCGAACACGGCTTGATCGTTCGCGCGCTGTTGAATGACACCATCGGCTTGTGTCCCCCACTCATCATCGACAAGAACCAAGTCGACGACATGTTCGATCGCTTGGGCCGTGCGCTGGATGACACGCACCGGAATGCTGCGGGGGAAGGGCTGGCGGAGGACTGACAGAAGGGGGGCGGAGAATCAGCATGCCGGGGAAATGGCAGGTCGGAATCGACGTCGGCGGCACCTTTACCGACGTCGTTGCGATAAACCGCACGCGCAATGAAACCCGGGCCGCCAAGGTTCCCTCTCGCGCAGGCGACCAGATCGAGGGCGTGCTTGCGGCGCTGGGTGCGGTTCATCTCGCTTGGGCGGATGTGGAAAACCTGGTTCACGGCACCACCATGGTCACAAACGCAATCGTGGCCAACGACCTTGCCGACATCGCGCTGATCACGACCCGGGGGTTTGCCGATACACTGGAAATCGGTCGCCAGAACCGGCGCTATCTCTACCGTCTCGATTTGCCGCCCAAGGTAACGCCACTGGTGCCGTCCGAACGGCGTTTTGAGGTGACCGAACGCCTCGACCACCGTGGCAGGGTCCTGAAGAAGCTCGATTCGCGCTCCGCGGAAGCGGCGTTTCGGCGCGTCAAGGAGAGCGGCGCGAAGGCGGTCGCCGTGTCGCTCCTGCATTCCTACGCCGATTCTTCGCATGAAGAAGAACTCGGTAAGCGGTTGCGCAAGGAATTTGCGTTTGTCACGCTGTCGAATCGGGTCAATCCAGAGGCCCGGGAATACGAGAGAACAGCAACAACAGCGCTGAATGCCAGCGTCATGCCGCTTGCCGCGGCCTATCTCGATGACCTCGTCGCTGCAAGACCGCGCGAAGTCGGCCTCCATCTGTTCCATTCCGCCGGCGGAATGGCGACCGTGGAAGCGCTGCGGGACCTTCCACTCGGCCTCGCCGCCTCGGGACCGGCAGCCGGTGTCGCTGCTGCCGGATGCATCGCGCGGGACCTCGGACTCGAAAAAGCAATCGCCTTCGACATGGGCGGCACCACAACGGATGTCTGTCTGATTCTCAACGGTCAGGCGCATATCTCCAGCGACCGCTCGCTGGGCGGACGGCCGGTGCGCCAGCCCATGGTTGCAGTGGAATCCATCGGTGCTGGCGGAGGTTCAATCGCACGATTCGATCACGGCTCGCTCCAAGTGGGACCGGATAGCGCCGGAGCCGAACCAGGACCTGCTTGCTATGGCCGGGGCGGTAGCCAGCCAACGGTTTGCGACGCCAATCTGGTTCTCGGCTACATGGACCCGGAGCGGAAGATCGGCGGCGAAATCCGGCTGGACTCGTCCGCCGCAAGATCCGCAATTGCGGAGCTCGCGTCATCCATGGGGATGACCGTCGACGCAACGGCCTTGGGCGTGGCTCGCGTCACCAACTCCGCCATGCTGCGGGCGCTTCGCCGGGTGACCGTGGAACTCGGAATTGATGGCCGCCAATGCGCACTGCTGGCCTATGGCGGCGCCGGCCCGATGCATGCAGTCGAACTGGCGCGCGCCTTTTCCATCGCCAAAGTAATCGTACCGGCCCACTCCGGGGAGTTTTCAGCGTTGGGATGCGTGGGCGCGGAGTTGAGTCATATGCGGCAACGCACGCTCCGGATGCCGGTGGACAAGTGGGATAGCGAGCGGCTCGATCGGGAACGCCGGTTATTGCGGGAACGGCTCATCGAGCCATTGGCGGCGGCGGGCCGTTCAGCGGACGAGTTGGACTTCGAGGAAGTGGCATCGCTTCGATACCGCGGCCAAAGCGGGACGGTCGAAATCGAAAACCCCTCCCTGGGCGACCCGGCGCTCCTGGGCCGCGCATTTTACGATCGGCACCGGTCGCTCTACGGTTTCGCAACGGCAGAACCCTGGGAACTGGTTTCCGTCCGGCTTCGGGTCTCGGCGCCCCGCGCCCGGGAAGAACCCTGTCCGGGTCCTTGTCCGACCGGAAGAGCCGATGCGGCCAGGATCCTTCTCTGCACATTCGACTCCGACGGACCGGTGCCGACGCCGCGTTACGACCGCGCCGAATTGCCAGCCGGTCAGAGACTGACCGGCCCTGCCGTGGTCGAGGATGCCCGGTCGACGGTCGTGGTTCCCCCCGGCGCGGCCCTCACCGCCGACCGCACCGGCCATCTCCACATCCAGACCGGAGCCGAATTGTGACTGATTCCATCGATCCGGTGACTCTGGAGGTCATTCGCAATGCCTTGACGGCAACGGCGGAGGAGATGTCGCTGGTGGTCATGCGTTCGGCCCGTTCCCCGCTCTTGCGGGAAGCGGGAGACCTTTCTTCAGTGATAACGGACGCCGATGGAGCGCTCATCGCCCAGGGACGGGACATCCCCATGCACATGGGTGTACTGAGCTTCACCGTTCGGGAGTTCTTGAAGCGTGTACCGGCGGAGCGGCTTGCTCCGGGGGATGTGTGGTTTCTCAACCTCCCGGAATTGGGAGGCAATCACCTGCCGGATGTGAAGGCCATTCGCCCGGTATTCGCGGACGGCGAGATTCAGGCATTCGCCGTCAGCTTGGCGCACTGGGCCGATATCGGAGGGGCGGTTCCCGGCAGCTATGTCGCCAATGCGACGGATGCCTGGCAGGAGGGTTTGCGGATCCCTCCAGTCCGGCTGTTTTCCGTCGACGGCCCGGATCGCGAGAAGCTCGACATGATACTTGCCAACGTCCGCGGGGCCGAAGAACGCAAAGGCGATATCCTTGCCCAGATGGCGGCAACCCGGTCCGGGGAGCAACGTCTTCGCGAGGTATTCGCCGAACATGGCACGGAAACTACGGTCTCCGCGATCGCCGCCATCCATGACCGTGCCGAGTCCCAAATGCGCGAGGCGCTTGTGGCGATTCCCGATGGGACGTACTCGGGAGAAGACTGGCTGGATGACGACGCCGCAGGAGGCGGCCCGGTCGCCGTTCGTGTGACGGTTTCCGTGCGGGACGGAGGCGCGACGTTCGACTTCTCCGAGACCGCGGACTCAGTGCGGGGGCCGGTGAACACAACCCCCTATATCGCCGCCGCGTCCGTATTCTATGTGGTCAAGGCATTGTTCGGACCGGATATCCAACCAAGCGGCGGTTGCTATCGGCCCCTCAGGATCGTCACGCGACCGGGGTCGCTCCTCGACCCTGGTCCGGAGCGTCCAGTGGTCGGAGGCAATCACGAGACGTCGCAACGAATTGCCGACGCCCTGTTCCAAGCCCTGGGGCAAGCCGTTCCGGAACGCCTGTCCGCCGGCGGTCCAACCACATCCGGCCTGGTGTTGTTCGGCGGCCGTCGAACCGACGGCGCTTGGACGATGCTCTACGAAACGCACGGCGGAGGAGAGGGCGCGAGGCGCGACCGCAACGGAATGCCGGTCGTCCGCGTGCACATGTCCAATGTGATGAATACTCCGGCCGAGATTATCGAATCCGAGTATCCCGTCCGGGTTAATTGCCAGCGTCTGCGTGGTGATTCAGGGGGCGACGGTTTCCGGCGAGGCGGCGAGGGGCTGCACCGCGAATACCAGGTCCTTTGCGACGACATGTCCGTGACGGCCATGTTCGAGCGGCGCGTGGTGCCGCCTTACGGTTTGGAGGGCGGGAAGCCAGGCGCGCCGTTTCGCGTGACGGTTTCCCGGCCGGGGGGCCACGCTTTCGAACTGCCGGGCAAGGCGAACGTTCGGCTTGGAAAGAACGACGTGGTGCTGGTCGAGAGTTGCGGCGGCGGCGGATACGGAACGCCGGAAGGAAAGAAATCATCGGACAGATCCGATACAACAGGGAACGTAACGCAATGAAACTGGTCGATAGAAGAGCAATTGTCACCGGGGCCGCGAAGGGCATGGGGTCCGCGATCAGCATGACGCTGGCCCGGGAGGGCGCCGATCTGGTGCTTGCAGCCCGGGATACGGCGGCGCTGGAAGAGGTGGCAACACAAGTTCGCGCAGTCGGCCGGCGCGCCCATGCTGTGGCTTGCGATGTCACGAATGAAGAACAGGTCAAGGGGATGGTTGGCGCGGCTCTCGACTTCTTCGAGGGCCGGATCGACATTCTGGTCAATGTCGCGGGAGTCACCGGACCGATCGAGACACCGGTTCAGGATATCGATGCTTCGGACTTCGACCACGTAATCATCTCCAACGAACGGGGAACGTTTCTTCCGATCAAACACGTGGCGCCGACCCTGATCGCCCAAAATTTCGGGAAAATCATCAATATCGCGGGAACCGCCGGACTTCGCGGATATGCCATGCGGACCGCGTACAGTGCATCAAAATGGGCCGTGCGCGGCATAACGCGAACCGTTGCAGTGGAGCTCGGCAAACACAACATCAATGTGAATGCCGTCTGCCCCGGTATCGTCGAAACGCCCCGCATGCAACGGCTTTGCGAGGAAAAGGCCCGCCGGCGCGGCTGGCCGGTAGAAGAAGTGTACGACGAATACGTCCAGGAGATGGCCCTGAAGCGGGTGACCGAGCCGCAGGACGTGGCCAATGCGGTGCTGTTCCTGTCCAGTGAAGACAGCCGTCAGATCACCGGGCAAGACGTAACCGTGGACGGCGGCTGGGACGTGTGAGCCGTCCTCTGGGCACGAATCGGGGAATGGGGCATGTACGCACCGTTTGACTTGCAGATGCCGACCGACCTGGCCGGCGCGCTTGGCCTGCTCTCCGGGAGTGACGCTTCGCAGGTTGTCTCCATCGCTGGAGGTACCAACCTGATCGTTGACATGCGCGCCCGGCGGGAACGTCCGCAACGCGTCGTGGACTTGGGCGCGATCGACGAATTGCGGGGCATGCAATTCGGCGACGACGGGGTCACGATCGGCGGGCGAACCACGGTCAGCGACCTGTTGAACACACCGCAAATTGCCGCAACGGCCCCTTCGCTGATCGATTCGGCTCGTCTATTCGCCGGCCTCATGGTGCGGAATACCGCTACGGTTGCCGGCAACATCGCGTGCGGCTCGCCGGCAGCGGATCTGGTGCCTCCGCTGCTTTCCCTCGACGCGGACATCACGCTGGCCAGCGCCGCCGGGACACGGACCGTGATGCTTGAAGAGTACTTTCTCGATTACAAGCAAGACGTTCGCCGCTCCGACGAACTGATTGTCCGCATTTCCTGGCCCCACTTGCCGGAGAATTCCAGCAACGCCTTTTACAAGCTGGCGCGCCGGAAGGGCGATGCGATCACGATTGCGGGTGTCGCGGTGACGTTATCGGTGCAGAACGGCGTGTGCGCCTTGGCGCGCATTGCCCTCGGCGCCGTCGCGCCCGTGGTGCTGCGCGCTAGGAAGGCCGAAGCCATCCTCGTCGGCGCGCCGTTGACGCCGGAACGAGTCAACCATTGCGCTATCGAAGCGGCAGCCGCTTGCAGTCCCGTCAGCGATATTCGGGCGTCCGCCGACTATCGCCGTCAAATGATCGAGGTCTTGACCAGGAGGCTGGTGTCGCAAGCCCGGGATCGGCTGGTCAGTTAGGGGAGGGCGAAACCATGTTCGCGGATCGAAAGATTGCTCTTCGCGTGAATGGGCGAGAGAGGCAAGGGAACTTTCCGGCGCATCGCACCTTGCTGGAAGCGCTCAGGCAACTCGGCCACGTGGAAGTGAAGTCCGGGTGCGAAAAGGGAGATTGCGGCGCCTGCGCCGTGTTGCTCGACGGGGTTGCCGTGGACAGCTGCCTGACTCTAGCGTGGACGGCAGGGGGCAAGGAGATCACCACGGTTTCCGGCCTGGGTGACAGCGCCGAGCAGCATCCCCTGCAGAAGACATTTGCGGAAAGCGGCGCCGCCCAATGCGGTTACTGCACGCCCGGATTCATCATCGCTGCAAAGGCGATCCTCGATGAGAACCCGACCCCGAGCGAGGAGGACATTCGCGTCGGCCTCAGCGGTAATTTGTGCCGCTGTACCGGATACACCAAAATTTTCGAGGCGGTGGCGGACGCCGCTGCCGGCCTGCGGGCCGTGGGAGGCGAGAAATGAGCCCCGCCAGGTTGGATTCCGGCGCGCCGCCGAATGTTCAGTTCCGGCAGGTCGGCAAACCGCTCACCCGCATCGACTCGCCCGGAAAGGTAACCGGAAAGACGCCATATGCGGGCGATTACTCGATGCTCGACACGCTGCACATACGGGTATTCAGGGCGGAACAGGCGAGTGCGCGGCTTGTTCGCATCGATGTATCGAAGGCGCGGGAACTCGCCGGCGTGGCCTGCGTGTTGACGGCGTCCGAACTTCCCGACCGAACCGCGTCAACCGATATTCCTGGTCAGGTCAGCCAGAAACGGCTCGATACGGGCCAGCAGATACTCGTGAGAGAACAAGTCCGCTATTTCGGAGAGCCGCTCGCTCTGATCGCCGCGGATTCCCGCGACATCGCCGACTGCGCCGCGGAGCTGATCGAAGTGGATCTCGAAGCCATTCCCGGCGTCTACGATCCCGAGGAAGCGCTTAAACCGGGCGCACCGATTGTCCAGGGCGACAGCAATATTGTCGCGGAGCGCAGGATCAGGAAGGGCGACTTCGAAGCGGGATTCGCCCAGGCCGACATCGTCGTCGAAAACACATACCGCACACCGTTCCAGGAGCACGCCTTTCTGGAGCCGGAGGTGGGTCTCGCCTGGGTCGACGAGAACGATGTCGTCAACATCCGGGTGTCTACCCAGGTCATCGAGCACTTCCGGCCCATCGCCGATGCGGTCGGCGTGCCTCACAACAAGATTCGGGTTCGCGGTGCGCTGGTCGGCGGGGGATTTGGCGGCAAGGAAGACGTTACCGTCGAAATCTACCTTGCGCTTCTCGCCCTGCATACGCGCCGGCCGGTGCGCCTGGAGTACACCCGCGAGGATTCGTTCGTAGGTCACGGCAAGCGCCATCCGTTCGTGTTGACCTACCGGACCGGCGTTCGGGCGGACGGCAGGATCACGGCGCTGGACGTGCGGATGATCGCCGATTCCGGGGCGTACGTGTTCCTGAGCCCTTACGTCCTCCTCTACGCGCTGGTCGCCGCCCCGGGACCCTATCGCGTCGACAATTTGCGCGTGTTCGCCCAGGCGGTTGCGACGAACAACATGTACACCAGCGCGTTCCGCGGGTTTGGGGCGTTGCAGGCCTGCGCCGCGTACGAGCAACAGATGGACGAGGTGGCCAAGGCGGTAGGCCTGGACCGCATGGAAGTGCGGAGGCGCAATTTTCTGAAGACAGGCGAGCCGATATCGACGGGGTTCGTGCCACCGAGCGCGATTTGGACCGAACAATGTGCGGAGAAGGCCTGGGCCGCCCTTAGCCCGCCCTCGCGGCCGGATGGGTCGATCCGGATCGGGCGCGGAATCGCCTGCTATCAGCAAAGCTACGGACGGCTGACATTCCTGCACGACACGTCGGAGGCCTGGGTGGGGATCGAGATGGACGGAACTGTCGTCGTGCGTTCCGGCGTAACGGATATCGGCGCGGGCCAGGTCTCGGCCCTGGCCCAGATCGCAGCCGAGGTCCTCGGGGTCACCCTGGACAACGTTGCCGTCTACAACAGCGATTCCGCGACAACGCCGCTCGCCGGCACGACAACGGCGACCCGGGCGCTGTACATGACCGGCAATGCGGTCAAACAGGCGGCGGAAACCCTCCGCGCGCGGCTGGCGAAGCGCGCCGCCGAAGAATTCGGCGTGGAACCCGGTGAAGTGGACATGGAGTTCAACAAGGTCTTCGCGCCTGACGAGCCGGGAAAGGCGCTCCCCTTGGTGGAACTCGTTCGAAAATGCGCGTCCGAAGGCATCCACCGCTCCGAGCTCGCCATTTTCCGCGCGCCTTTTTCAGACTTTCTCGATCCAGAGACGGGCCAGGGCCAGGCCCATCCGGATTATGTCTACGGCGCTCATGCGGTGGAGGTATCGGTAGACGTCGAAACCGGCGAGGTCGAGGTGCGGAAGAGCGTCGCCGCGCATGACATTGGCCAGTGCATCAACCCCGCCGCGGTTGAAGGCCAGATTCAGGGCGGCGCCCAGAATGGACAGGGTTACGCATTGAGCGAGGAGATGCTGTACGAGAAGGGCCGCCTAGTGACGCCGTCCTTCAGCGAATACCTGATGCCGACCGCCATGGACATGCCCAAGGTCGAATGCATCCTGCTCGAGTCCCGAAGCGGGGTCGGACCGTTCGGCGCCAAGGGCGTCGGGGAGCCCGCCATGACCGCGGTCGCCCCGGCGATTGCCAACGCGGTGGCGGACGCCATTGGAGTCCGCGTGTTCGAGATGCCGATCACGCCAGAGCGGGTCGTGCGCGCGCTCAGGCGCCGGGATGCGGAACGGTCCGCAGGCGCCGGGACCGGGTCCCCCGGGGATTTTACTACAAGACCGAGAGCCGAATGACTGAACATGACGACAAGCCACTCGGAAGGTATGTCCGGGTGCTGGAAGAGGTTGCGGCGTCGAACACCGGCTTGACGCTGACGGAGATCGCCCGCGAAATGGGATTGCAACCGGCTTCGGTGCATCGCCTAGTGCACGGACTTGTGAATCTCGGCCTGCTGCAACGCTCCTCCGGATCGAAGGGCTTCATGCTTGGTTTCCGATTACAGGCCCTCCTTCAAAAGACCATGAACTTGACCGGGTACGGGGACCTGGCCCGGTCCGCGCTGGATCAACTGGTCAATGAATTTGGCGAGACCGCGCATCTGGCCCAACTGAAAGGCGACGTGGCAGAGTCCGTCCTCATGGCGCAGCCCGTTGGTTCGGGTCGAACCTTCGTGCAGCCCGGCCGCCAGTTGCCGCTGCACGCCGCGGCTTCGGGCAAGGCGATTCTGGCGTTCCAGGATCCGGACTTCATTGCGCGTTTTATGACCAGGCCACGCGAGCAATTCACTTCCAGGACCAAGATCGGGCAAACCGAAATTCTCAGGGAACTGGAGCAGATCCGGGCCGAAGGAATGGCCGTCTGCGACAACGAACTGGATGCAGGCGTGCTCAGCTACGGGCAACCCGTCCGAGTCCGCGGTGGCCATGTTCTCTATTCCGTCGGCATCACCGGGCTTGCGGACCGGTTTTGTCTCATACCCAGGACCAGGGTCCGGGATCGGCTCTCGGAGGTTGCTGCGATCCTTTCCGAAAGACTTGGGTTCGAGACATGAGCCTGGTGACGGGGCGGCGGGAGGAAGTGCGGCTGGGAGAACCCAGTTGAACGGTCCCGCAAACTCCATCGAAGTCAGAAACGCCATCAAGAAATATGGCGCGGTGACCGCCCTGAACGGCGCCACTCTGGAGATTCGGAGGAACGAGTTCTTTACCCTCCTCGGACCCTCCGGCTGCGGCAAGACAACCTTGCTGCGGCTCATCGCCGGCTTCGAGGAACTGACCGGAGGGGAGATTTTCCTGGAGGGCGAGGACATTGCCCATCTTTCCCGGAACAAGCGTCCGATCAACACGGTTTTCCAGCATTACGCCCTGCTTCCGCACATGTCGGTCGCGGAAAACGTAGCCTTTGGCATGAAGCGGCTTGACTGGAGCGAGGCGGAAATCAAGTCGTAGATTTCCCGGATTCTCGAACTTGTGAAGCTGGGGGACTTCGCCGGCCGAATGCCAAGCCAACTCTCCGGCGGACAGCAACAGCGCGTCGCGCTCGCGCGGGCGATGGCGCCGCGCCCCAAGGTCCTGCTTCTGGATGAGCCGCTGTCCGCGCTCGATCTCAAACTCCGGCAGTCGATGCTCATCGAGTTGAAGCAAAATCAGCGGGACACTGGAATCACGTTCGTCTTCGTTACCCACGACCAGGAAGAGGCGCTCACCATGTCCGATCGGATCGCGGTGATGTCTGCCGGGGAGATTCAGCAGGTCGGGACGCCGTTCGACGTCTATGAAGCTCCCCTCAATCGCTTCGTCGCTGATTTTATCGGGGAAACCAACCTGCTCGATGCAATCGTCGACACAGGGTCCGACGGCGCCTACACCTGCCGCCTGGTTAATGGCGCGGAATTTCCCTGTCAGGCGGGCCTGCCGCCTGCGGAAGGCGCCGCGGCGCATGTCCTGATTCGTCCGGAACGGCTGCTCCTTCTTCCCGAGTCGAATGGCGCGGCAGGTCTGAGGGGGACGATCCGGCAGGCAGTATATCTCGGGACCGACATCCAGTACTCGGTGAAGCTCGACGAAGGACCCGAGGTCCTCGTTCGGTCGCAATATGCGGGCGACTCGAAACCGGTCGGATACGGGGAACGGGTGGGGCCGGCGCTGGCCGAGGGTGCGGCCCGGCTCCTGGTGGACTGATGACTGATGCACTGGGCGGCGGCAGGGAGGTCTCCCGCACCTACCACCGGGTGCGGACCATGCTCCTGCTTCCAACCTGGGCGACAATTGGCTTCTTCCTGCTGCTGCCCGTGCTTTTGATGCTGGTTTATTCGTTCCTGACGAAGGAAATCCGCGGCGGAGTGATCTGGGACTTTACGCTTGCCGCCTACGACCAGTTCGTATTTGACCGCGGCCTGTTCGGTGACGAGCCCCCGAAGATCGAGTGGACCTACATCGTTATCTTCGTGCGTTCGATTCTTCAGGCGGGTGTGGCGACGCTTCTTTGCCTGGCAATCGGATTTCCAACGGCCTACTTCATCGCGACTCGTTCGGCGGCGACTCGGTCCGCATGGCTCTTTCTGATCACGGTTCCCTACTGGGTGAACCTGCTCATCCGCACCGTGTCGATGAAGTTTCTCATTCGCGATACGGGACCGCTCAATGAAGCGCTGCTTTCACTTGGGTTGATCGGGGAACCGCTAGCGCTGGTCGACACCAATCTCGCCGTGCAATTGGGACTTTTCTATTCCTACCTGCCGTTCATGGTGCTTCCGATCTATGCGTCCGTGGAACGTTACGATTTCGCTCTCTCCGAAGCGGCGGCCGACCTGTATGGCGGCCGCTGGACCATCCTCCGACGGGTGCTGCTGCCGATTGTTCGCCCGGGGATCGTAGCGGGTTGCATCCTCGTCTTTGTGCCGAGCCTGGGGGCATTCCTCGCACCGGACCTGCTGGGAGGCGTCAAGACCTTCTTGATCGGGTCCCTGATCGAGGAGCAATTCAAGGGAAATGCCGGAAATTGTCCCTTCGGCGCCGCAGCATCCATGATTCTCCTGACACTCGTGTTGCTGGCGCTCCTTGTTTGCGCGCGGCAGCAGGCCCGCGCGAAGGCCGCCGGCAACTGAAATGGATCGCCGGCACGATGTCAGGGCCTATCCGGGCTTCCTGCCGGTAACGATCGTGTGCCTGCTTGTGCTTTATGCGCCGTTGCTCGTCGTGATGGCGTACAGTTTCAATGATTCCATCTCGATCTCCCGCTGGGGTGGGTTTAGCTTGCGCTGGTACGCGGACATCTTTGTTGGGCTGGAAGCCGCAAAGTTCAAGACCGCCGCGGGGAATTCGCTGACGATCGCTGTCTCCGCCGCAACCGTCAGCACAACCATTGCCACGGCTGCCGCGATCGCAATGGTGCGAGGCGGTTCGTTTCGCGGCAAGTACCTGAGCCTCGGTCTCATCCGCATGCCGATCATGGTTCCCGAAATCGTCACCGCGGTCGCGACCCTGATCTTCTTTAGCGCCATCGGGTTCGAGCTTGGATATCCGTCCATTGTCGTCGCCCACATCGTCTTCTGCATTCCATTCGCCTACCTGCCCATCGCCGCCCGCTTGCAGGGGATCGACGGAAGTTACGAAGAGGCAGCGCAGGACTTGTACGCCAACCGCCTGGAAGCGTTTCGGCGGGTCCTGTTTCCACTGATGGCGCCGGGAATTCTCGCGGGATTCCTGCTGGCGTTCATCATTTCTCTCGACGATTTCATCATCACCAATTTCATCAAGGGCGCGGGCGTGGAAACGCTGCCTACGGCGATCTACGGCTCCGTCAAACAGGGAATCAAGCCCAACATCATGGCACTCAGCTCCCTGATGCTCATCGTCTCGGTGTTTCTCGTCACCTTGTCCTATTTCATTGGGAAATATGGGACAAAGACGGAAAGCTGAGGCTTGTTCCCAACCGAATCCAGAAACCGGAAAAGGAGAATCCAATGAAATCCTGTTTCAAACTCGGACTGGCGGCGTTGCTCTTCAACGTCGCCGCAAGCGCGGCGAACGCCACCGACAAGATTTCGATCTATCACTGGTTCGAATACATCCCGCAGGAACTTCTCGACAAGTTCGCCGCGGAGACGGGAATCGTGGTAACGATGGACACCTACGATTCCAATGAAGCGCTGCTGGCTTCCCTCGAGGCGGGCAAGATCGGGTCGTACGACGTGGCGGTTCCCGGCGACTACATGACGAAGATCATGGCCGACGAGGGCCTGCTGAACATGATCGCAGAGGGCGAACTCGCCAATATCGCCAATATCTGACTTCCTGACCCCATACCATTTGAGATGATCCATTTCGCAGGGACGGCGAGGTCGAATGGATGGTCACAATCGAAGTCGAATGCGAGTTCGCACGCCATTGTAAGGTCAGTTCCGGGGAACACGGTCTTGGTTACGTTGAGGGTTTCGAGGAGAGGTCGGAGATGACGGGTGTGCGCCTTGTTGTCGAGATACGGGATGCGGATGGCAAGGGTTTTCCGCGGGCAGTCGGACAGGATGGTCGCTTCGGTGGAGAACAGGGTGCGGAGGTCGGCGCGTGGGTTGCTTTTCTTTCCCTGAAGCCTTGGCGATGCAGGGTATCATGGCGGCTTCGGCTCGATAGGCGACAAGCCGAGAAGCTTCGCGGTCCGGCGAATTCTCAACCCCTGGGTGCGAAGGCGGCCGGCCTCTCCCGCGCACGCCGCGTCAATCGCCGTCCGGCTGCGCGGCATGGGCGGCTTGTGCAAACCGTCGTCCCCTTTTTCGCGACGTGTTCGCGCGGCGCGCGTGACCGTCGCGCGGCTGACGCCGAATGCGGCCACGATATTCCTTGTGCGACGCCAGCCCGGTGACGGCGAACTGGCCGATCATGCGGTTGCGCGCGTTGCTGTCTTCGTCGGCATGGCTGCAGATGGGTTGCAGATTGAGAGAATACGTCGTGGT
The DNA here is from genome assembly GCA_965219495.1 of Rhodobacterales bacterium. Taxonomy (GTDB): domain Bacteria; phylum Pseudomonadota; class Alphaproteobacteria; order Rhodobacterales; family CAZPXZ01; genus CAZPXZ01. The sequence continues at coordinate 1,413,384 of OZ244777.1, read as the reverse complement.
TCCATCCCGGCTGATCATGGACATGGTGGAACGGATCGCAATGGCGTCTGCTGGACACATCGGCAAGGGTGAAATGGTCAAGTCGGCCCCCGCGACAGCATCATGGCATATAGGGCGATCCGCATGGAATGTCATGGCCTTTGCCACGGGAAAATCCTTCTGCGACAAAGAAATGGCCTCCATCAGGACGCCCGGATCATCGCATGAGGTCAGGAAGTCAGAATATCGAGCCGCAGTGGGTCGACGTGCCCTTTGACACGGGACGCAAGCATTCCGTCCCCTACCAATGGGGTTCCACCAGCTTCTCGGCGAATCGTGATGTCTACCAGGGCGACATCCACACCACCGGTGTCATTCTTGATCCGCCGGACGAACTAAAGGGCAAGATCAACGTGCTCGACAGTCAGGGCGAGGTCATGCTCCTTGCGGCGCTGCATCTCGGAATTCCCCAGCGCACCAATGACAGGGAGCAGTTGAAGGCGCTTGACGCGCTCCTGCAGTCGGCAAAGGCACACTGGGCATTCTTCGGCTCCGATATCGCCAAGGACGTCCTTGTTTCCGGCGATGCGGCGGCCGGGATGATCTACAACGGCTTTTCCGCGAAGGCGCGTGAAGAAGGCGCAAATGTCGAGTACGCATATCCCAGGGAAGGTTACATCGTCTGGATGGATAACGTGGTGCTGTTAAAGGATGCTCCGAATCGGGCAAGCGCCATCAAGTTCATGGACTTCTTGCTGGAACCGGAAAATATCGGGGCGGTAACGAATTACGCCCGGTATGCCGCAGGAGTGAAGGGCGTCGGCCCATTCCTCGACCCGGAACTCAGTTCCCAGCCCGAGTCCGTTCCGCCGGCCGATGCGCCTGCGGGCACATTCATCGCGGTTTGCGACCAGGCAACCCAGGGAAGTGTACGACACGATCTGGACGCGCCTGAAGAAGTAGCGAACTAGCTTCTCATGGAGCGGCGGGCTTCTCCGGGAGTCCGCCGCCCGGCAAGGCTCGCGCCCGGCTCGCCGCGCAAGGCGGCGACCTTGGCGCAAGCCCGCCACCGGCCAGCCGGAAGCCGTATGCGGCTTCCGCAACCAGGAATGCGCTCGATATCATGCCCAGAGACTCACGCTTCGACATCCTGTTCGAACCCGTCAGAATCGGACCCGTCACCGCGAAGAACCGCTTTTACCAGGTTCCCCACTGCAACGGCATGGGATATCGCGATCCTACGGCGCTCGCACATATGCGCGGCGTCAAGGCCGAGGGTGGATGGGCGGTCGTTTGCACGGAGCAGGTCGAATTCCATCACACTTCCGAGATCACGCCCTTCATCGAATTGCGGCTTTGGGATGATCGGGACATCCCGGCTCTCGCCCGGACGGCGGACAAGATTCACGAGCACGGTGCGCTGGCGGGATTGGAGCTTTGCTACAACGGGCTGCATGGCTCCAATTTCTACTCGCGCGAAGTGCCGATGGCCCCGACCGGATTGCCGATTGCATCGTTCAGCTACGATCCGGTGCATGCGCGCAGCATGGACAGGGATGATATCCGCAATGTTCGCCGCTGGCACAAGGCGGCCGCGCTTCGGGCCGAAAGGGCGGGATACGACCTCGTTTACGTCTACGCGGGACACGCATTGACAATTCTCTCCCAATTCATGTCCAGGCAACTCAATCAGCGCCGCGACGAATACGGCGGCTCGCTGGAAAACCGTGTTCGTCTCCTGAAGGAAGTCCTGGTTGAAACCAAGGAGGCCGTGGGTGACCGCTGCGCGGTTCCTTGCCGAATTTCCACAGATGAACTCGCGGGGCCCGGCGGGCTGGAAAAGCACGAGGCCGAGGACATGATCGAGTTGATTGCCGAAAGGGTGTGATTCTCATATGGAAAACAGACTCAAGTTTTAATATGTCCCTTCATTGAGCATCTTTTCGTTCAATATTCATTCATGCAGCCTTCCTCGGTGTCTCGATTGCGGCGCCGTTGTCGTTGGCGGCGCCCTTCAATCTCGCCGCAATTGCTCTCCATGCCCGGTCGAACCGCTCGGACTTGACCAAGCTGCGGAACGTCAGGATGGCTTGTCCCCCGCTGTGCCCCCAGCGTTGGCCGGCCTTCTTCATTCTGGCGCTCACCAGGGATTTGCAGGTCGCCTCAATTACCCCCGAGCCGATGGGCAGGCGCTTGGCATGGAATGCCGCGTAGCGCATGCGCCGGCGGTGCTTGCGGAAGAAGCGCAGCTCGCGCTTCACCTCGGCCTTCGCGGCGCCGGCGCGGCGCAGGCGGTAGCGGATGGCGTCGATCACCTTCTCGATGCCATCCTCGTCGTCGCGCAGGACGGCCTTGTACTTCTCGAACCACTTCGCGCCGGCCGCCGCGCCGCCGCCGAAGGCGGCATCCGCCACGCATTGCAGGTGCTGGCAGGCATGCCAGTAGTCGACCAGCTGGCAATCCTCCGCGACCAGTGTGCCGAGGAAGCTCCAGTTGTCCGGCGCGGCATCGGCGATGCCGACGATCCGCAGATCCGGGCGGCGTCCGACAAGGCCGGCGACTTCGGCCGCCAGCTCCTCCTTGAGGGTCGCTTTCCCCGGCTCCGCCATGCGCCCGAAATACACGCTGTGCAGCCGCTTGCCCGCCTCGTCGTAGTAGGTAAGGCTGCCGCAAGATGCTTCCCGGTATACGGTTTTCCGGTCTTCCCCCTCGCCCGGCCGCATCGGAACCATGACGCCGTCGAGGGAGACGCAGGCGCTCGCCGCCGCCGCCGGAACCCCCTCTTCCAACCGGATCTCCTCCATCGCCTCTTCCGCCACCTCTTCCCAATGTTCCGCAGCTGCCCTGCCCAGCCGCTGCAGGCTGCTCACCGAGGCCCCGTCGATGCCGAACATTTCCTGCTGCGCAACGCAATCCCGCGCCGTGTTGCCGCTCAGCAGGTACAGAGACTGGCAGGCCCCAAGCGGCGTGAAAAAGGCGTCCGCCAAGCCGAGTTTCTCGTCCACCGGCGCCACCGATGCCTCTCCCGCACGCCGGTAGCGGCTCCGCCAAAAACTCACCTGCCCCACCGACGTCATGATCGTCTTCGACGTCGCCTCCACCCGCGTATAGACCCGCCCGTCCCGCGTCAGCGAAGCGGCGCCATCGTCAAGACGTTCGATGCTGTCTTGCAATATCTCCCGGCCAAACCCATGCAACGCCGACACCACGTCCCGCTCAAACCGCTCGAAATCCGTCGCCGCCATGCCGGATTGCAAGACCGCGCCAAGGCGCCAATGAAAGGCTTCGATGAGCTTCGCCGGAAGCGCGCCCGGCACCGAATCCGACCGCTGGACGGAAGCAGGAAAGCTGGACGGATTGTCGGGAAAAGGTAGAATAGACATGAGAGTGCTCCTTTCTTGTGCGTTCTTTGCTTTTTGCATTCAAGATACCACGGCTTGTGGTTGAGAGCACTCTCATCCGCTCCATATCGCGGGTTTCCCGGGAAAAATTGCCTCCGGCCGCAGAGTTTCACAGCAAATCCCCCGCATCGCCCTTGCTTCCTGACGTAAGTGCCTGAAATTCCTCAGTGCGATTTTGCCATAGGAGACCTGCACCCTTGCCGAAATCCCGGATCTTTGGGACGTTTGCCTTGCTCCGTGGGAGAACGACAGCCAGACATCCCGCTTTGGAGAGGAGGGGCGGCAGGAACCCTTCATCGCGGGCGTGAAGCAGCTTACCACCAAGCCTGTGGTTGGCGTGGGCCGCTATACCTCTCCCGATCGCATGGTCTCCGTCATCCGCAAAGGCATAGTCGACATGATCGGTTGCGCACGCCCGTCGATCGCCGACCCGTTTCTGCCCAGGAAGGTGGAGGAGGGGCGGCTGGAAGACATACGCGAGTGCATCGGGTGCAATATCTGTGTGTCGGGGGACTTTACGATGTCGCCGATCCGCTGCACCCAGAACCCCTCCATGGGAGAGGAATGGCGGCGCGGATGGCATCCGGAATACATCCGGCCCAAGGAGAGCGGCAAGGCCGTGCTGATTGTCGGAGCGGGTCCGGCGGGCCTGGAGGCTGCTCAGGCGATGGGCAAGCGCGGTTACGAAGTGACCGTGGCGGAACGAAGCACGGAGGCGGGCGGTCGCGTGACCCGGGAGAGCCGGCTGCCGGGGCTCGCCGCCTGGATTCGGGTCCGGGACTACCGGGTCGGGCAACTGCACAAGCTTCCCAACGTCATGATGTACATGGAATCGGAGCTTGACGCCGCGGCGATTCTGGAGTTCGGCTTTCCCCGAGTTGCGATAGCGACCGGCGCCCGATGGCGCATCGACGGAATCGGCTACTGCTGGAAGACACCGGTGCCCATTGCGGAGGGGTCTGAGGTTCTTACTCCCGATGATCTGATGGACGGCCTGTTGCCCAGCGGGAAGAAAGTGGCGGTCTGGGACGACGATCACTTCTATATGGGCGGGGTCCTGGCTGAGCGCCTCGCGGACGGCGGGTTCGAAACGACATACATTACCCCGGCTTCCGAGGCTTCGACCTGGACCCGCAACACGATGGAACAGCACTTCATACAGGCGCGAATGTTGGAAAAGGGCATCCGAATCGAGGCGTTTCGCCAACTCGACCGAATTGCTCCCGGCGTTGCCTCGGTCTCTTGCGTTCACACTGGCCGAGCCGAGTCAATCGAAGCCGACACGACCGTCCTCGTGACTTCGAGAATTCCTTCGGATCAAATCGTCGCCGAATTGAAAGCAGTGAGGGACTCTTGGGAAGACGCGGGTATAGAAACCGTCGAGGCAATCGGTGACGCGCTGGCGCCCGCGACAATCGCTCATGCGGTTTTTGCCGGCAGGCGATTCGCAGAAGAATTGGACGGCGCTCCCGTAACCGGGGACACGGTTCCGTTCCGGCGTGAGATCACCGAACTGATTTCGGATTGAATCGCCCGAAGGCGCCTTCGCCACAAGTGGCGTGGAATGGCGCCGAGAAACCCTTGCGGATAGGTATGATTGCCCAAGACAGTAGAATTGGGACTGTGGAGGGAGGCGGCGCGTGGCGGCCCCCCTTGTCAAACGTCCCGATTTCCCGTATTTCGGGGATCAGCAGAGCCGCCCGGCTCGCAATGGGCTGCCGAGGCGGCTGTTTCTGTTGTCCAAACACATTCTTGAGGACGAAATGCCCAAGCTGAAGACAAAGTCGGGGGCCAAGAAGCGATTCAAGGTAACCGCAAACGGGCGCATCAAGGCGCAACAAACTGGGAAGCGCCACGGCATGATCAAGCGAACGCCGAAGTTCATTCGCAAGGCGCGGGGAATGGAAGTCCTGTCCGCTCCCGACCAGAAGATCGTCCGCAAATTCATTCCGTACGGTTGAAGCGGGGAATCGACGATGACACGAGCAAGATACACGGTCGCCAGCCGTGCCCGGCGCCGCAAGATTCTGAATGCCGCGAAGGGATATTCCGGCCGCCGCAAAAACACGATCCGGGTCGCGATGCAGGCCGTGGATCGCGCCCGGGAATACCAGACCCGGGACCGAAAGGTCCGCAAACGCAACTTTCGCACCTTGTGGATACAGCGTATCAATGCGGCGGTGAGGGCTCGGGATCCTGCCTTTCCCTATTCCCGCTTTATACAGGGCTTGAAGAAATCGGGGATTGAATGCGACCGGAAAGTGCTCGCAGATCTCGCGGTTCGGGAGCCCGAAGTCTTTGACGCAATATTTGAGCGCGCCCAAAAAGCCATTGCATAATATCTCCCCGATGGGGGAATAGCCGCAAGCTGTTCGTCGAATGTCCGATCTGGAAGAACTGCAGAACTCGTACCTCAAGGCAATCGAGGCTTCGGAAAACACCGCCGCTCTCGAAGCGGTTCGTGTGGCTGCCCTTGGCAGAAAGGGGCAGATTACCCGGTTGGTCCGCGGGCTTGGAAAGATGGAGCCCGAAGCGCGGCGCCAGCGCGGCACTGTGCTCAACCGACTGAGGGTTCATATCGAGTCTGAAATCGCGAAGCGTCAGGCGGAATACGCCGAGGTGGAACTTGAAGAGCGCCTCGTCGCCGAAGGCGTCGACGTGACTCTGCCAACCCGTCCAGAGGCGGCCGGGACGATCCATCCGGTCAACCAGGTAACGGAGTCCATCATCGCGATTTTTGCGGATCTCGGTTTTGACTTGCGCGAAGGACCGGATGTCGAAAGTGAGTTCTACAACTTCGATGCCTTGAACATGCCTCCCGAACATCCGGCGCGTCAGGAACACGACACGTTCTTCTTCGCCGAGGCGGATGGCGAGAGACGGGTTCTTCGGACGCATACTTCTCCAGTGCAGATACGCACGCTCGAACTTGGTCCGCCGGTGCGCTTCATCGCGCCGGGACGCACGTATCGTTGCGACAGCGATGTCACGCACTCGCCCATGTTTCACCAGGTCGAAGGCATGGCGATCGACCGGGATGTGACCATGGCGCAATTGCGCTGGACGCTGGAGGAATTCTGCCGAGCCTTCTTCGAGGTGGAGAGTGTCGAACTCCGGTTTCGGGCCTCGCATTTTCCGTTCACCGAACCATCCGCGGAGGTCGACCTCCGATGCTCCTGGGAGGGCGGTCGCCTCGCTTTCGGCGAAGGGGAGGACTGGTTGGAGATACTCGGATGCGGAATGGTGCATCCGAACGTGTTGAGGGCGTGTGGCGTGGATCCCGGCGAATGGCAGGGATTCGCGTTCGGACTCGGCATCGACCGCCTGACCATGCTCAAATACGGCATGCCGGATCTGCGCGCATTTTTCGAATGCGATATTCGGTGGCTGCGGCACTACGGATTTGATCCGCTCGAGATGCCGTCGGTGCACGCCGGAATCTCTGTTGATTCGGGAGCCACCCGATGAGACTCACCTTGAACTGGTTGCTCGAGCACCTGGAAACCGAGTCTTCCGCCGACGAGGTTGCCGCTGCGCTTACCGATCTCGGCCTGGAGGTCGAGGAAATTTCGGATCCGGCTCAGGCGTTCGCCTCGTTCGTCGTAGCCAGAGTTATCTCCGCGGAATCGCATCCGAATGCGGACCGGCTCACGGTATGCCAAGTCGATACCGGCAACGGAAAAGCGCAGGTCATCTGCGGCGCGCCGAACGCTCGCACTGGTTTGATCGGCGTTTTCGCTCCCGCGGGCGTGCGTATTCCCGGGACAGGCCTGGATCTGAGGGCGGCGAAAATTCGCGGCGTGGAATCCCGTGGCATGTTGCTTTCGGAACGTGAACTCGGGATATCCGATGTACACGAAGGAATCATCGAACTCGAGAGCGGCGCCAGAATCGGTGAATCTTACGCGAGTCACGCGGGTCTCGACGATCCGGTGTTTACGGTGGGAGTCACGCCCAACCGGCCGGATGCTCTCGGGGTGCGCGGGATTGCGCGGGATCTGGCTGCGCGGAAGGTGGGAGCGTTGCGCCCGCAGTCGATTGACCGGATTCCGGGCTCTTACAAGAGTCCGATCGCCGTCTCGCTGGATTCGGCTGTCGCAGATCGGGCATGCCCGATCTTCGTCGGGCGCCATTTGCGCGGCCTGAAGAACAGTCCGTCGCCGGAATGGATGCAGCGGCGCCTTCGCGCCGTCGGGCTGCGTCCGATCAGCGCGCTGGTCGATATCACCAATTACATGACCCATGATCTCTGCCGTCCTCTGCACGTGTTCGATGCGGATCGCATTACGGGCGATATTCTTGTCCGATTTGCAAAACCGGGCGAGACCATGAAGGCGCTCGATGGAAAGGAGTATCCCCTTGGCGAGGGCATGACCGTGATCGGCGACGCCTCCGGGCCGCAGGGGCTGGGCGGGGTGATTGGCGGGGAGTGGACGGGGTGCACCGAAGGGACCGCGAGCATTGTACTGGAGTCGGCGTATTTCGATCCGGTTCGAACCGCAACGACGGGCCGGTTGTTGGGGATTTCTTCCGACGCGCGATTCCGGTTCGAACGGGGTATCGATCCCGCGTTCACCCCCTTTGGAATTGAAATTGCAACCAGGATGATCTTGGAATTCTGCGGTGGGGAAGCCTCGGACGTGATTGTCGCGGGCGCGGTTCCGGACACCGCTCGCGCGATCGACTATCGGCCCGCTCGTCTCAAGGCGCTCTTGGCGATGGACCTTCCGGGGCGGGAACAGCGGCGCATCCTGACTGCGCTCGGCTTCAAGGTCGAGGTTGCCGGAGAGGTGCTCAGGGTAGCGGTGCCCAGCTGGAGGCCGGATGTCGAAGGCGAGGCGGACCTCGTTGAAGAAGTCGCGCGAATTGCGTCCTTGTCCCGGATCGAGGCAACCCCGCTTCCTAGGCGGCGCTCCGGAGTTGCCGTCCCCGCGTTGGACCGAATGCAACGCCGGGTCGCCTTGGCGCGGCGCGCGCTCGCGGCGCGAGGCCTGAACGAATGCGTGTGCTATTCGTTCGTCTCTGCCGAGGATGCGGAGAGATTTGGGTGCAAGTATTCGGAGCTTCAACTGGACAACCCGATTTCAAACGATCTCGCGGTTATGCGCCCCTCCCTGTTGCCGGCTTTGTTGAGGGCGGCCGCACGAAATCGTGCGCGGGGATACCGGGATCTCGGGTTGTTCGAAGTCGGACCGGAGTTTTACGGTGGCGCTCCGGGCGCACAGCAAAACATGGCTGCCGCGCTGCGTATGGGAGATGCGTCACGAAGGGCGTGGAACGAGCATTGTCGTCCGGCCGATGTGTTTGATGTGAAGGCCGATGCGCTGGCACTGGTTTCCGCACTGGGAGGACCGGTGAACCGGCTGGATGCGCACGCGGAGGCTCCCGCCTGGTACCATCCAGGGCGGTCCGGGACGCTCGGGTTCGTTCGGGGAAAGCCTTTGGCGGTGTTCGGGGAACTGCATCCCCGGTTGGTTGAGGAGTTCGAACTCGAAGAACCGGTCGCCGCGTTCGAACTCAACATTGAGAATCTCCCGTTCCCCAAGCGCGGGCGAGGCGCCCGCCCTCCACTGGAAATTGCAAATTTTCAGGCTGTGGACCGTGATTTTGCGTTCACGCTCGACGAGCAAGTTCAGGCAAAAGACCTGGTGCGGGCAGCGCGGGGCGCCGAACGTGAACTGATCGAATCCGTCCATGTATTCGACGTATTTGAAGGGTCACAGGCGGAAGAACACTTCGGTCCAGGGAAAAAGTCGATTGCAATCAGTGTCCGGTTGCAGCCCCGGAACGAGACACTTTCTGAATCCGCGATCGAACGTGTCGGAAAGAAGATCATATCCAGGGTCGAAGAAGCGACGGGTGGTGTGCTGCGCACTTGAAGTTGAGTGCGCGTTTCGCGCCAGCGGCGCGTCGAAGCAAGGCAAACCCTGTCTGCACTGGAGAACTCAACTGCTCCAGCACAACATTGGCGCTGGCCTCAAAGTCGATTCAGTCAGCGGCCATTGCCCACCGGCCGGAACATGCGACGAGCGATACCGTCCCTGTCGACAACAGCGTGTTTGACCGTTCCCAGAATGTGGAGGATCAGCAGAGGCACAAATAGATGTCCCGCGACATCGTGTGCCGTTTCGACGAGTTGGTGAAAGTCCCCGTTTGCCGCCATTGGTGAGGGGATTGCCAAGCCGAATGCCTCCAAGGGGCGCCCTTGGGTCCAGGGAAGCAAGTATCCGCTGATCACAACGATGACAATGGTGATCAAGAGTCCCCATTGCACGCTTCTCGCCAGGACGTTGAGTATGAACGCCTGGTCCGGCAGAGGAGGCACGCCTCGACTCACGCGATGCCAAACGCGCCAGAGAAGGAAGAGACCGGCGAGAGCGCCACCGCTCACGTGAAGGAAATGCGCCAGGCTGCCGGGAGCGCCTTCGTGGGTCAGAAACAACACCGCGATGAGGATTGCCGCCGACCAGTGAGACACAATCGATAAGGGCGAGTATCCGCCCGTCTCGGATGGTACGTCGGATCCATCTTGCCGCTTGTCCATCCGATCATCAGCATCGCCTGGAATTGTTGATGTCAGAATGGGACGATTTGAACTTTTCATGAATCTACTAGGTTCCTTTCGAAATCAGACCTGCGGGTCGCGCCTCATACTTGAAACGAAACTCGCCAACAAATCCGGCGATAGTTGCGCGATCAGTCATGCAATTGTGCTGTCCGTGCAAGGAGCGAATTTCACCCAAATACCTCAAGAATCGACCTCGATATCGAGCAAGCATTTCCAAAGGAACCCTCTTGCCAGTGCGTCCGATGTCGGTCAAACTTCGTCGCTCATGGGATTTCTCATCCGCCTATTGAGTCGGAAATGGTGTTCAATCCGGCGAGTGCGGGACGGTCAGAACCGGCGAGATCGCGCTGTCTTCGGTTCCAAGGCGTTTCCGGGGAAATTAATGCGCGTTGGATTGTCGCAAGGAACAATGATCCAGTGACATCTGAAACTCGCTTTTTGATTCGGCGTGCGCGAGATTATGGTATCCGTTTGCGGGAATGCCGATCGCAGGCGGAAATTGTGAGAGCACAACAGGTGGGAAGTATCGAGGGCAAAATTTGACGCATTTGGTTGAACGGTGAAGTCGAATGGCAGGCAGAGGGAGAATGGAAGAGTTTTCGATCGCGCCGGAACCGGACAATCCACGCCTTTCACGACCGGTAACGGGAATCGATCATGAAGGAGGCAGCGTCGAGATTCGCGTTGTTGAAGAGCGTGGCCTGACAATTTACCTGAACGATCGCGAGATCGTTACCGTGATGACCATTGGCGATTTTCCTGAGTATCTGGGCATCGGCTATCTGCTGAATCAGGGGCTGATCCAGGTGGAAGACTGCATAGATGGTGCGGATTACGACCAGGAGCTCGGTGTCGTGGTAGTGCGAACTGCCCGCACGACCGACTACGAAGAAAAACTGCGACGGGCCACACGTACCTCCGGGTGTGCGGTGGGCACCGTGTTCGGAGACATGATGGAGATGGTTTCCGGCGTTCAGTTGCCCGGGAACGAAGTAAGAACCGGCTGGCTCTACGCCCTTGCCCGCAAGATCAACACACGCCCGTCGCTTTATCTGAGCGCGGGAGCGATTCATGGATGTGTGCTTTGTCGCGCTGACGAGCCCCTGGTCTATATGGAAGATGTGGGCCGACACAATGCGGTCGACAAGATCGCCGGCCTGATGGCGATGCGGAAAATTCCGGCGGCGGACAAGATCTTCTATACGACTGGCCGTCTTACATCCGAGATGATTCTGAAAACGGCCATGATGGGCATACCCACCTTGGCATCACGCTCCGGCTTTACCGCGTGGGGCGTTGAGATTGCCCGGGAGGTCGGGATGACGCTCATCGGCCGAATGAGAGGCCGGAGGTTCGTGTGCCTGTCTGGTGCGGATCGCCTGGTTTACGATCAGGCGCCAGAAGAAGTGGCGGATGAACCGCCGGGTTCGGTTCGTAAGGGCAGCCGGAGAGCGGAGTGATGATCTTCAGGGAGCAGACTCTCGGGGTCGTGCTTGCCGGCGGACTGTCGAGGCGGATGGGCGGTGGCGACAAATGTTTGTTGGAACTCGGAGGGGAGCCCATTCTTGCGCATGTCATTCGGGCGTTGCAACCGCAATGTGCGCAGATGGTTCTAAATGCAAACGGTGACTCCGGACGGTTTGCGGTGTTTGGACTGGAAGTTGTGGCGGATACGATCCCCGGCAATCCCGGCCCGCTCGGCGGGGTTCTCGCCGGGCTTGAGTGGGCAGGGGATAACGCCTGCAAGTTTACGCACATCGTAACGGCCGCGGCAGACACCCCGTTCTTGCCCTTGGATTTGGTGGAATCCTTGCACGCGGCGGCGAACCGAGCGGAAAAACCGATCGCCCTCGCCTCTACGAGGGAGGGCGGCCAATTCCGGGACCATCCCGTGATTGGATTGTGGCCCGTCCGCTTGGCAGCAAACCTGCGAAGGGCGATCGAAGACCATGGAATCCGCAAAGTTCTCGATTGGACAGACGCGCATGGTTGGGCACGTGCGGAATTCGATATCAGCGATCGCGACCCTTTCTTCAATGTCAATACGCCCGCCGACCTGAACCAGTCCGCCCAAATGTTCGCTGAGTCGGCCTGATGCGTGTTTTCGGTGTGGTTGGGTGGAAGAACGGCGGCAAGACCACGCTGGTGGAACGGCTGGTATCGGAAATCAGTTCGCGCGGATTCCGGGTTTCGACCGTCAAGCATGCACATCATGGGTTCGACGTCGACCAACCGGGGCGCGATTCTTGGCGCCATCGTAAGGCCGGCGCACAAGAGGTGGTGGTTTCCTCGCGCCTGCGCTGGGCCTTGATGGCGGAGTTGCGGGGCTCGGCAGAACCGACGCTTGACGAACTTCTGCAGCGCCTGTCGCTTGTCGATCTCATCTTGGTCGAGGGCTTCAAGGGGGAAACACACCCCAAGCTTGAAGCCTGGCGGCATGCGACCGGGAGGGAGCCGATCGCGGTGGCCGACCCAACAGTGCGGGGAGTAGCTTGCGACTCGCCGCCCGAAGGGATTTCGGTGCCGGTGTTTGAATTGGATGACGTGGCCGGGATCGCCGACTTCATTCTCGGTGAATGCCGCCTGATTTCGGCGGGAAATTCCGTTGATGAGTAATCAGCGTCCTCTGGCCGACGATTGCTTCGCGCTACCGCCCGGGGTTTATTGGACACCAGTTGACGAAGCGCTTCGCGTGCTGGAGGAACGGCTCCAGTCGCTCACCGGTGTCGAAGAGGTTCCGCTGTCCGAGGCAGCAGGAAGGATCGCAGCCGAACCGGTGCACGCGTACTGGGACGTGCCGAGGTGTCCGAACGCGGCCGTGGATGGCTATGCCTATGCGGCGGCTTCGCTGGCCGGAAAGAAGGCGGGCAGGCTTCCACTAACCAAAGGGCGCGCCGCCGCCGGCCATCCGTTCAACGGTACGCTCGCTAGTGGACAAGCGCTTCGAATTCTCACCGGCGCGCCCGTGCCTGCGGGTGCAGATACGGTTGTACTGCAGGAAGAAACCGAAGCGGGAGATGGATGGGTGAAAATCCTCCGTGCCCCAAGGCCGGGCGCCAATACGCGCGCCGCCGGTGAAGATCTTGCCAGGGGAGCGGTGGCTGTCGAAGAGGGAAACCGGCTTCGACCGCAGGATCTTGCGCAGGCCGCATCCTCAGGCGCGTCGAGCCTGCGCGTGAAGAAACGGCTTCGAGTCGGGATTCTCTCCACCGGAGACGAAATTCGTGAAGCGGAGCCTTCCCTGAGTCCGGATGCGGTCGCGGATGCCAACCGGCCCATGTTGAGAGCGTTAGTGCAGGAACAGGGGTTCGAATGCGTGGATCTAGGAATTGCCGGGGACGAAGGCGCGACCGTCCGCTCTGCGCTCAAGGAAGCGCGGGACCGGTGCGATGCCGTCGTGACTTCGGGCGGTGCATCGGGAGGCGATGAGGATCACATATCGCGGGCGCTTGCAGAAGCGGGAAGTCTCCACGTCTGGCGCGTTGCAGTGAAGCCAGGCCGACCCCTGATCATGGGAAACTGGGATGGAATGCCTGTTTTCGGCTTGCCTGGCAATCCGGTCGCCGTGTTCGTCTGTTTCTTGGTGTTTGCCCGCCCCGCGCTGCTGCGTCTCGCTGGAGCGGGTTGGAATGAGCCACGCCGGTATCAAGTGCCGCTTGCGGCGGATATTCGAAAAAAACGCGGTCGCAGGGAGTTCTTGCGCGCAAGGCTGAACGAGGCCGGCGCTGCGGAGAAATTCCGTTCTGAAGGGTCTGGGCTGATTTCGGGATTGCGCTGGTCGGAGGGGTTGGTGGAACTTCACGAGGACACGGTGGAAGTGGCGGCCGGTGAAACGGTGGCATTTATTCCTTACACTGAGTTTGGAATTACCTGTTGAATCGGATCACGGCGCGGAAGCGGGAAACTGGGCACGAAGCAGGTTCCATGCACGAAATTCAGTCCGTTGGATTCATCCGGACAAAGACTTGAAAGAGCAATTTCGCTGCGATCATGCGGAGTGTTTCTGGTGGCGACCGAATATGCCCGCCATTGGCTTTCATCCGAATGGCAAAAGACAGGAATTCGGACAAAATGACCCGGGTCCGAACCCCGCAAGGAGACGCATTAGCGCTGCTGCCTCATTCGCGCCAGTGTTCTGGCGAAGCGGCTGCTGGAAGTTTCCCCAATGAGTAGGGTCGTTGACGTTGTCCGCGTTGATCAGCACGGGTTGCGTGACCGCAAACGGCTCGTAAGACTCTCCCTCGAAGTAGGCGATCATTTGATCCAGGATCGCGCCACCCATGGCGATTGGGTCTTGCCCGACCGAAGCATCCTGGGTGCCTTCCCGAATGCGATCGAGGCCGAGCGGTGTGCCGTCAAGCCCGACCACCGCGACATGGCCCCCTTCGCCCGTCGGAATCAGCTTGCCGATTTGCCGCAGAGCCGAAACAATTCCACGAACCATTTCGTCGTTGTGGCTGAACACGCCTTTGATGTCGGGGTTCTGCGTAAACGCGTCAAGAACCATGGAATATGCGTTATCCGCCGCCCATTCCGTGTTCAACGACCGAACTTCGATAGTTGAATAGGCTGATGCCATGCAATCATTAAAGCACTTGTGGCGCAATTGCGCCTGGGCAGAACCGACCGATCCCCGGGTTTCAAGAACCACCCCTTCGTTGCCAACCAGCCGGGCCAACTCGTCCGCACCCATGGCGCCGCCGGCTTCATTGTCGAAATCGACGAAACCTAGATAGTGTCTGTGCAAAAATTCCGGGTTTTGAACCCGGCGCGAGGTTTCCGGCCCAGGCGCCCGGCGCGGAATTCGGCCCCTGGCGCCGTGAATGAGCGGTTGGGGGCGGGTTTCGCGCGAATGTCGAGGATGCCGACGATCTTCCGCCATGAGGACGGGGCCCCGGCCAGGGCCGGGGCGCATGCCGACGGCGTTGGCTCGGCCGGCCGCAGTCAGGCGGCGCGGCGAATGCCTTGGTGTCGCTGATTCTGGATCTTGTCCCGCTCGGTTCTCTGCAGCACCAAGCCGATCCGGTGCAGATTTGCGGCAAGGATTGCGAGAGCGACCGTTCGAGCGAAGCCATCCCTGCCGTGCGCGCGGACCCGGTCCAGGCCGCGGCATTCCAGGTTGTGGATGGCGGATTCCACCGCCGGATGCCGCCTCTGCCGCCGGGAATTGCGGATCTTGTCGAACAGCCGCTTCACCTGCCGCCGCAGATGCCGGCTCTGCCGCCAGCCGCCAAGCCCGAAGGCCGAAGCCAGCTGTGCGGGCGCAGCGAGACTAGCTGCTGTGCTTGCAGGTGAGAGTCCTGCCGACGCAATTCTCAGTTTGGCGTCGTAGTCATATCCGGCAGGCATGCGGGGTGACTTGGTGACCGGGAATCCCGGAAGTAAAAGCCCCGGGAGGCTTGCAGGGAGGTAAAGCCCTGCCGGTCCGGTCAGCTCAGGGGGCGAGCAACCAGGAGGGCCGTAGCGAAAGCGAACGGATGAAGCGCCGAAAATGGGTTCCCGCATGGAGCTGATTTGCGGGGTGTTGGTGATGCCAAGGGTGTCCGTATGATCCGATGGCCAGAGCCGATGCGGAAGGAACTGAGAAGAGCACGTGTCACCCGGCGTATTGAAGGCGGCAATCCTGGCAAGTACAGCAGCGAAAGTCCGGAAGGTGTGGAGGTTGGACAGGATGACGCTATGAATGTCAAAGACCGTCTCTGTAACCGGTTGTTCCGGGACATGAGACGGAGATCTCCACACTGGCGGATGAGGTCGCCAGGCGATGAAGGGTGGGACAACACAACCCACCCGGAGCGAGGACCTCTGGGCACAGGCGGCTGTACGGCATCCAAGGCCCGCACACAGTGGCGGACTAGCCTCACGGTGGTCGATGCAGCCTGAGGACGGAGTAAACGCGGGTTCTGCTCGGGGGAATGTCTGGGTCGGCCTTAACCTCGGCGGTCACGCGGAAGGCTCCGCTCCAAACTGCCAGGTGCCTGTTGCTTGAAGCCGTACCGGGGAAAACCCGAAGTCCGGTTTTTGGGGAGGGCGGCTGGAAACGTGGCCTATGGTGGAACTGCGCACCCACCTGCGACGAAAGGGCAGAACCGGATAAGCCTCCACCTAAGGGCGCGCGCGCCAGTGCCCTACCCGACAAATCCGGATCAGGCACCGCATCGCGTCCCACAGCAAGTTGACGTCGGTCGGATCGTGCACGTCGGTTTCCACCACAAGGGATTCGGCCCGCGCCCGCGGCGGCGCTTCCGGCGCCTGCCCGAACAACGCGTGGCCCGCCTTCATCACCAGTTGGTTGATCTCGTTCAGAAGCTCCGGCGTCAGCAGCGAGACATTGCGCACCAGCGTCCGGTGCTCGTACCGGCGATGGTCGTCGAGCCCCGAATGGCCGAGCATCTCCCGAACCGTCCCGTGGCAATTGGCAAGGTCCTGCAGACGGTCGTCGTCGCACCGGATGCCCTGCTTGAGGGTCGCCAGCACGAAGATCCGCCACAAATCCATGCCCGGGCGCCCATGCCCCCGGTCCACGCCCGGAAGAAAATGCGCGTCCAGCAGGTCGAAAACCTGCTAGCGCAACGCTTCGTCGCAGTACTGGTGCTGGATGCCCCGCAACACCGGAGGCGAGAAGGGCGACGGTGGAGCCGGTGAAGCCCTCGACGATCTTCTCCAATTCCGGGAACCGTGAAATCGCCGAAGCAGTGAGCGCGTGATCCACTGTGGACGCGTGGGAGGGAAACGGTAAAATCGACATGAGAGTGCTCCTTTCTTGAAGCGATTTTCCTCAACTCCAAGATGCCACAGCTTGTGGTGGGGAGCCCTCTCAAATCCAGCATATTGGGTGTTTCTTGACAAAACCCAGGGCTCTCGCCCGGCTTTGTCACGAATTGCCCATCTCGGGCAGAGTCACGTTGCATAACTACTTGCCCTTTCGTGATTCTGTCTTGCCATATTAGAAACGCGCCCTCGCGATCCTTCTCATCAGTTCAGAACTGCCGGAAGTCGTGAGTTTCAGCGACCGCGTCCTGATCATGCGCGCGGGCCGAATTGTCGGCAAACTCGATCGTTCCGCCAAATCTCCGGAAACCATCATGCATTACGCGACAACCGGCTAGCGCGGTACCGAATAGCGCTAGGCGGTGGAACGACCTTGCTCGAAACCATTCAAAGCCTGAGCCTGCTCAACGAAATCGTCGTAGGCAGCGTGGTTCTCGGCTTCGCATCTCCGGTGTTCTTTTCGATAATCAACATTGAAAATCTGCTGTTTACCGCCACAATCGTCGCCGTTGTTGACATCGGTCAGGCATTTGTGATTCTGGTCGCGGGAATCGACCTCTCCGTTGGCGCGGTCCTGGCGCTTTCGTCCGTCCTCGGCGTTGGATTGAGTCTGAACAACGGGTTCCCGGTACCGGTAGAATTTTGACCGCGCTGGTGGCGGGCGCCGGGATCGGACTCGTAAACGGCCGATGTTCTGCGGTTCTTCGAATTCCCCCGCTCATCGCGACTTTGGCGATGATGAGCATCGCGCGAGGTGCAGCGTTCCCGTATTCCGGCGGCCGCAACATCGCGCCTGTGCCCAAGATTTTCATTGAAATTCTGGCGGCGAGAATCTTGGGAATCCCGGTTGTGATCCTGTTCACCTTGGCGCTCGCCATCCTGGCGCATTTCATTCTGACCTGGACCGGCTTCGGCCGTTCGATCTACGCAACCGGCGGCAACCCGGTCGCCGCGCGCCTCGCCGGAATTCGGACGGATCGAGTAACCATAATTGCTTTAGTGGTCTCCGGCCTTACGGCCGCGATCGGCGGGCTGATGATTACGGCGCGACTGGAGGCCGGCGCGGCAACCGCTGCCTTCGGGATGGAGCTCACGGTGATTTCGGCGGTTGTGATCGGGGGCGTCAGCCTGTTCGGCGGCAAAGGCAAGATCGTCGGGGTCTTGCTGGGCGTTCTCCTGCTCGGCTTGGTTCCAAATGCCGTGAATCTGCTCAATGTGCCGCCGAACAATGATCTCGTGGTTAGTGGTGTGGTGATTGCGGCCGCGGCAGCACTGGATGTAGCAAGACGAAAATATGTGGAAGCCGGACTGTTGTGTCGGACCATCAAGCACCGGGACAGGCCGGGAGACACAAGAGAGTCCATTTCCTCGAAGTAAAACAGCTGGGAACGTGATGTTGTCGGCAAACCGTCCGGTCGTATTTTTAATCTTTCGGCTTGTGCCGTACGCCACTTACGCCTGTATTCACATTGTGCCGTTTGAGAAGATTGGTTGCCGGACGGGGTGGCTGGCGACCGGGATTGTCGGCAATGTGTCCGTGAAGGCCTTCCAGTGGGGGTCGCGCTGCCGCGTCAGGTGGCACTGCCCGAGGTTTCAAAGTTCAGTCGAGAGACTTGCAAATGGGGACACCCGACCGGGAGTTTCGCTGCAAACGAGCTATCATGCTTCCTCCGGCTTGGATCCGTCCATCGTTGTTGCTTCGAGAACCGCCCGAACGGCGACGGCGGCCTCTTCTACATCGGGCGTGGAGACGTCGAGGTGAGTGAGGGCTCTAAGCCGGGTTTTTGAAACTGCGCTAATTCTCACGCCCCTTGCGGCTAGGGCGGTTTGCATCGCATGGGCGGAGAGTCCGCTCGGGGATACGTCCATGTAAATGATGTTGGTCTGCACGGTTTCAAGGTCAACTAGAATTCCAGGCAAGTTGGCGACTCGCTCCGCGAAGAGCCGGGCGTTCGCGTGGTCTTCCTCCATGCGATCCACATGATTGTCCAGAGCGTACAGTCCCGCAGCGGCGATGATGCCGGATTGCCGCATGGCGCCGCCCAAGCGCTGTTTCCATCGCCAGGCTTCACCGATGAACTCCGCTGAGCCCGCCAATACTGCGCCGATCGGACAGCCCAAACCCTTGCTCAGATCAATCCACACCGAATCGAAGGAAGCGGCATGGTCTTTGGCGGGTATGTCTGTGGCGACTACCGCATTGAACAATCTTGCGCCGTCCATGTGCAAGAGCAGATGGTTTTTTCTCGCCACATCGGCGATTTCGTACAGCCTCTCCAGAGGCCAAACTGTGCCGCCGCCCCCTACCGATGTTTGCTCAACCTCGACCAATCGGCTGGTTGGCGAGTACCGGGATTCCGGTCGAATCGCAGCCTCGAGTTGCGCCGCGGTGTATATGCCGTGCCGCCCATCAAGTGGCCGCGGCAGCGCCCCGAAAATGGTGCATGCTCCGGCCTCGGAGTTGATGATGTGTGTGGTACGGTCGCAGAGGATCTCGTCCCCTGTTCGGCAATGCACCGCAATGGCGATGATATTGCACATTGTCCCGGAAGGCAGAAGCACGGCCGATTCCTTCCCCAGCAACTCGGCCACGGTTGCGCAGAGGAGATTGGTGGTCGGATCCTCCATCAATTGTTCGTCACCCAGTTCGGCCGACATCATGGCGTTCCTCATTTCCTGAGTCGGCCGGGATTGGGTGTCGCTGTGCATGTTGATGCAAATATCCGCCATGATCGGTATCTCCCTGGTTTCCTGAAGGTCCAAATAATTCGGCCCGAACGGAAGACGTATGGAATGCGTGGGTTCTATAGCACCTTCGATGACGTGACCGGAAATGTCCGAAGCACTGAACACCAGGGCAAATGTGCGAAGGTTGCTTCTTGGAGATCTTCTTGCTCGGGCGAAAGGCAGTCTGGGTCCAACGCGGTTTGCCGTAGGATATTGTGGAACCCGCCAGTGTTCGAATATTGCAACTTGGCCAATCATGACGTGATTGCCGACGGTACGAGGTTGGCGCCGCGTGCAGCAAAGCGAGTCTGAATCAAGCCATATTTAGACTCAAGAATCCCTCCCCATCAGTATCCCTGGTCAAGGTTGACGATAGGGAACGGAGCCTCCCCGGCTTCCATGCGCTTGATGTTTCGGGCGATGCAATGGGAAGCTGAGCGCTGGTTCGTTGCCGCAGCAGCGTGGGGAGTGATGTAGATCTTTGGATGCGACCAGAAGGGATGACGTTTTGGTAAGGGTTCCTCCCGAAAGACGTCAAGCGCAGCCGCTTCCAACTGCCCTCTATCAAGCGCATCGATCAGGTCGCCGTCGTCTACAATTTCGCCACGGCCGCAGTTGATGACGAAGGCTCCTTTCGGCATGCGTGCAAAGCGCGGTGCGGTGAGCAAGTTTGCAGTCATTCCAGTCAGCGGTAGTGCGCAGATCAGGATTTCCGATCGTGCAAGTACCGTGCTCAATGTCTCTGCACCGGAATAGCAGCTGATTCCCGAAAGCTCCTTGCGCGTGCGACTCCAACCCGCGACATCGAATCCGAAATTCGCTAGCCCGCGCGCAACACTTGATCCGTTGTTGCCGAGGCCCAGGACACCGATCCTGCGGAGCCCGTTCTCTACGGGTTCAAGTGGTTCCCAGCGAGCGGATTTCTGAAGCGCAACATATCGGTGATAGGAGCGGTGAAAATGAAGCGCCCAGTGAATTACATGGCAGGTCATGTCCTGAATCCCGATCTCGTCAGTTAGGCGGACGATGGGAACACCGCGGGGCAACTCCGGATCTCGCAACACGTGCTCCACGCCGGCAGCAATGGAAAATACGGCGCGCAGATTCGAGTAGGTCTTGAAATCTCCCACCGGGTGTTCCCAAACCAGCGCGTACTCGATTTCGTCGCGGTTTCCCGTCTTGGGGAATACCCGAAAGTCAAAGGGACCCAGCACCTTGGTCATTTCGGTTCGCCAGAAGCCGGCGTCGCCGCCGTCCCAGCTGAAGAGCACGGCCATCTCTTCTGACTCCCGTTTTACCGGCAAGGGCCTCGAATATCGTTAGTTCAAAGGCAGGCCTGTTAGAATCTTCGCAGACCGGAACAGTATCGCACCACGATCGCTACGGCATATTCTGGCTGGTCTGCAGGTAGACATACGCGATGCTGCTTTCTCCGCTTCCGAGGCAGTTCCAGCTTCTTGCTGGAGAATCTGTGCAGTATTGGTTCCGCCTGCGGCTTTCTGTGCAACCGGAGTTGCGGTAGCGGCGTTGACTCGGATATGAAGCTCATCCCTTGATTTTCCTTCGAATTCCTCAACATCTACGCAGTCGTGCGATCGCCAGCTTCAATGTTTCCGGCAATTGCGCGCACTGCAATGCCTGTTCCGGCTTGCTCCGCTCGAATGGCAGGTTGCCTGGAATAAACAACGGCCAAATCCTGATTCGGAGACTGCAGGTGGAGCGGCGCGCGCGACGGGCTCTATGAATCCTTGCTGTTTCGATGCCCTTGGAGGCGCGGTCAATTCCTTGAAGGATAGTCATATAAGCAATATGGCTAACCCTATGAGGACTACATTGAATATCGATGAGACCGTAAAGCAGCGGCTTCGGGAAGAAGCGGTACGGCGTGGGTCCACGATGTCCGAGTTGGTTGAGGCAGGGCTCCGACACGTTCTTGCCGTACGCGATGTTTCGGAGCGCGGGACAGATTCCCCGCCACCGGTACCGGATTGGAATAGCGAAGGCTTTCCGGTTGACATTGCTGACCGCGAAGAACTCTATCGAATCATGGATGAGGAATAGGTGCTGGTCTTCGACACGAACGTCTTGATCTACGGGTTCGACAGTCAATCGCAATTTCATGATCGATGCCGTGCAAGAGTTTTGCGGGCTCGAGACGATGCGTCACCTTCACTCTAGACCTGGAGCATCTGTTACGAATTCCTTCGAGTTACGACACATGCACGAGCAACGAATTCTCCTTGCGGGCGGCAGGAGTCTTGGACGTTTCTTACGGCGTTAATCGAGTCGTCAGGGTTTCGATTGTTATTGGCGACCCAGCGGCTTGCGCCGGTTCTCGCTCGAGCTCTGACGGAATTACCGGATGTATCCGGGGAATTTGTTCCATGACTTGCATACCGCAAATTTGATGCGTGAACATGGTGTAAGCCGGATTTGTACCCGCGATACCGACTTTCATCGATTTCCGTTTCTAACCGTCGTCGATCCCTCGCGAGAGTAGCATCCGCGCGCCCGGTCGCGAGCACCTCGTCGAATGCACCTGCGTCGGTTTCCGGTCGGTCATCCGCTTTTTGGTTTCGATCCTCCCGTGCACGCGCCTCTTCGTTAGTCGGCCTGTGACGCCACGAAGATTCATTTGAAAACGAGGGTGGACAGCTGTTGAACGCGAACGACTAGACCCCAACGTCTGGTTCGGAGAGCCAATGCAGTACGAGGTTCGAAAAACTATCCCGCCATCGTCGCCCATTTCGACTTCTTTCCAGACGGCACGCCGGAAATCCGCGGATGTCAGGCGGGCAAACAGCCACGAACGTATTCGGCAGAAGCGCGCAGTTGTTGTGTGACGTAGTCGCGAGCCCAGCCCGCACCCAAGTTCACCATTTCGCCGTTCCATTTGGCCGGAATTCGGCGATTCCGGCGGTCTTGCCGAGCATAAGTCGTTGCAGCGTAACGATGCGATTTCCGGGAAGGCCGAAGTAGTGCCATAATCTTCACAATATGTCAGATTCCGCCTTGACAGGCCCGCGCCGCCCCGGCAAAATCCCGCCATGTTCATTCGCAGGACCCAGACCCGCCGCATGGCCGATGGCGCCCGCTATACCACCTGCCGCCTGGTTCGCAACGAACGGATCGGAGACCGGGTGCGGCAGGTAACGCTGCTCAATCTCGGCGCCGACTTCGGGGTTCCCCCGGAACGGTGGCGGGAGTTGACGTTGCTGGTGAAGCAGGTGCTGGCCAGGGATACGTTCCTGTTCGAGCCGGATCCAGAACTATTGGCGGAAGCCGAGGGGATTGGCCGGCGGCTGCAGCTTCGCAGCCTTGATCCGACGGCGGGGGAATCCGGCGCGGTGGCGGCGGTGCGCCTGGACAGTCTTGCGCACGAGCAGGTGCGCTCTTCGGGCTGCGAGCGCCTGTCGCTGTCGGCACTGGAGCAGCTCGGCTTCCTGGAGGTGCTGCGGGGCCTTGGCATGAGCGAGCGGGACGCGCGGATCGCGGTGGCGCTGGTGCTGGCGCGAATGATCCATCCTTGCAGCGAGCGGGAGGCGTTCCGCTGGCTGCGGGAGCAGAGCGCGGCGCTGGAGTTGCTGGGCCTGGAAGGCGGCAAGCCGTTCGGGTTGAACAAGCTGCACCGGATCTGCGCGATGCTGTGGGCGCGCCGCGATGGCATCGAGGCAGCGCTGTTTGGGCGGGAGCGGGACTTGCTGGGGCTTTCCGGGACGGTGGTGTTTTTCGACTTGACGAACGTGCGCTTTACTGGCCGGCCGGCTTCCCCGCTGGCCCGTTTCGGACGCTCGAAACAGCACCGCAACGACTGCCCGCTGGCGACGCTGGCGCTGTCGCTGGATGCGGACGGGTTTCCCCGGCACAGCGAAGTGCTGGCCGGCAATGTGTCCGAACCGCGGGTGCTGGCGGACGCCATCCGCAGGCTGGAAGGGCAGCCGGCATCGTCGGATTCGGACAAGCCGACCATCATCATGGACGCCGGCATCGCCACCGAGGCGAATCTCGCCTGGCTGCGGCAGTGCGGCTATCCCTGGATCACGGTCCGGCGCGGCGGCGGGCCGCCGCCGCAACGCGAGGCCGACGCCGCCTTCAAGACCCGGGCGGGGCGCCAGGCGAAGGCCTGGCGGCTGGTGGCGGAGGACGGCGAGGCGCATCTTTGCGTGTGGAGCGAGGAACACCAGCGCAAGGACGACGCCTTTCTCGCCCGCCACCGGGCGCGGTTCGAGGCCGCCCTGGGGGCGCTGCACGACGGGCTCGGGAAGAAGAACCACACCAAGCGGCTGGACAAGGTGCTGCAGCGCCTCGGCCGGTTGCGGGAACGCTACCGGCGGGTGCACCGGCAGTACGATATCGAGGTGCAGCCCGGGGCGAAGGGCTTGGCGGCCGCCATCCGCTGGAACCGCAATGACCGGCACGCGCTGCACGACGCCGGCGCCGGAAGCTATGCGCTGCGCACCAGCCATGCCGACTGGGACCTGGAGACCGTGGTCCGGCAATACTGGAGATTAACCGACCTGGAAGCCACATTCCGGAGTTTGAAGTCGGAGATGGGATTGCGTCCGATCTGGCACAGCAAGTCCGCGCAGATCTCGGCGCATCTGTTTATCGCGGTGCTGGCCTACCACGCCGTCCACCTGCTGCGCGCCCGGCTGGCGGCGCACGGCATTCGGGACAGCTGGTGGACGATCCGCAACAAGCTGGCCGGCTGGGTGCGGATCACCTCGACGTTGCAGAGCGCCGAAGGCGGCCGCATCGTGATCCGCCAGGATGCCCGGCCCGGCGCCGAAGCCCGCGCTATCGCCGTCGCCCTTGGCCTGCAGCCGGAGGCCTGGCGGCGCTGTGCGCGGATGCCGGACAAGCCGAACTGAGCCACAAACGTAGTGCCAACAGGACCCGCGACAAAATCGCGGCGCCTTGTGTTGCAGTCGGTTAGCGTTCCGGAGAAAGGCAAAATGGTGAAGATGGGCGCAGTGCCATGGCACTTGAGGCTGGCAATTCCGTCGTAGCCGCCGTCGGCGAGCGAGCGCAACAATACGCGGTAGTCAAGGGTTCCGTTGGGCCGTGGAAGCTGTTGCTCGCCGGGGCCAAAATCCAGTCCGTCTTCCCCGCGCTTGTAGGCGCGGTCGATATCTCAGACGCAATAAAAGAACAGCTTTTTCCGCTCCATCAGGAACGAAACGACTTCGCTGATCGTTTCCTGCATAACCCAAAAGTGAGGCGGCGCGACATACACACCGAGATAGGGGGAGTCGATATCCATCACCAGCCGCTTGATTTGCGCCAAACTATCCACGCCCTCGTCCCGCCGTTCTTCCTCCTGCCCTGCGCTCTCGAAGTCCTCCGTGAACGGCACGGTGAGATGGTTTTCTACCGCAATTCGAACCCCCACCCGTTCGCAGGTTTCCAACAGTGGCGGCACAAACTCGCCCACAAAGTCCGGGTAGTTTGCCTCACAGTCAAACGCCACGGTGTCAATTCCCAGGTCTGCAGAGAATTCAATCCGCTCCTGCATCTCATCCCGGTTTTTTCCATACATCGTCAAAGCCGTGGAAGTCATGCCGTACTTGCGTAACGCCTCCTCGATCGCTCCAACGTCGTCTCCTGGATTCACGTGATGGGCAAGGGGGGCGCGAGATGACCAGAGATTGACGTGCGTGAAGCCCAAGCCCGCAAGTTCTTGCAAGGACTCATCCAGTGGGTAGTCGTGATAGGGGAGAATCTCCGCTCCAAGTGTGTACATGTCGATTCCTATTTCGATGGAAACTTTTCCTACCAACGCGTCTTTGCCGGACAAGACTGAACTTTCGCCTTATGGCTTAGATCCGCCTACCGAACAATCGGCTCGCAGACGCGGTTGCGCTACTTCGGCAGACCGAGGAGCGGGCCGCAAGGCAATCCTCTTTGGATCCTTGCAAGAGAGCCGAAGATCCGGCGTTCGACACCGGCACATCCAGACTTTTCAGGTTCATTTCCGAGAAGAGAGTCTTGGCCATCCTGCAACGCCGCGGGCCGCTATGGACGCGAGAGCAAGGTTTGTTTCTGGCTTCGGGTATGTCAAGCATTTCGTTCGATTGGGCGGCGACAGGTGTCGTCGCAATGCCGATGTCCGCATCTGGAACGAGAACCTGGGCACGTCCGGGGCGCGGTCCTGGGCTGAATGGCGAATGGTGAAATTCGGCGGGGAATCGGAACCGGGAAAGTGATCGTGAATCGAGCCGGAATGTGCAATCCTCCCTCGGTGCAGCGAGAATGCGGGACACACAACCGGATCCGGAAATTCTCTTCAGCAATTGATTCGCTGTCGAATTCGATCTGCCAACGGCCAATGGAGGAATGGGGAAATGAGTGAGGCATTTGAAGGAAGACTTGCGTTAGTTCGTCAGAAAATGCGCGAGACCGGTGCAGACTTGGTTGTGCTCGGCCCGGGTGCCCATATGCAGTGGCTCGCAGGTTTTCATCCCCACCCGGATGAGCGGCCGAGCATGCTGTTCGTCGGGGGGAAAGAGGAGGCATTCCTGATGCCGGCGCTCAATGCCGAGAGTTCACGCGAACACACAAACGTCAGATTCTTCACTTGGTCGGACGCTGACGGGCCTCATGAGGCGCTCAAGGCGGCGCTCATCCATTTGGGTGTATCGTCAGCGGGAAATGTAGCACTGGACGAAACCATGCGTTCGGACTTTGCGCTTCTCGTTCTGGACACCGTGCCTTCCGCCAAGCACCGTTTCACCGAGGACACCGTGGGCCTGCTGCGCATGTGCAAGGATGCCGGAGAGTACGAACTCCTGAAAGCCAACGCCCGAATCGCCGACCAGGCGATGGAGGCGGCGGTCGCAGCGCTTCGCCCGGGACTGACCGAACTGGAACTTGCACAGGTCGCCAAGGAGGAGTTCTTGTCGAACGGTGCTGCTCCCGAGTTCGCAATTATCGGCGCAGGGCCCAATGGCGCATTTCCCCATCACAGCACGGGAGAACGTGAAATTCGCGAGGGGGAAGCGCTTGTGATCGATATTGGCGCACGTAGTTCCGGCTATGTGAGCGACATCACGCGTATGGCGGTGATTGGTGACGCAGCGGAGGGCTACCACGAGATTCATGCAGCCGTCGATGCGGCCGTGCGCGCCGCCCTGGACGCCGCCCGACCGGGTGCGAGGGCGAAAGAGGTTGATGACGCCGCTCGCAGGGTGATCGCGGATGCCGGCTACGGCGAATATTTCGTGCATCGCACTGGCCATGGACTGGGGATTGAAGTGCACGAGCCTCCCTACATAACTGCGACCTCGGAGACGGTTCTTGAACAGGGCATGGTGCACTCGATCGAGCCGGGGGTCTATTTGCCCGGGCGTTTTGGAGTTCGGCTGGAAGAAATCGTGTTTCTAACGCACGACGGTCCGGAGATTCTCTCCGAACTGCCACGAGACCTGCGCGTCGTTTGAGTCTTCGGTTCAAGTAATCTCGATCAACGGTTTTCCCAGCACTTCGCGCCGCGGCTCGATCCCGAGTCCCGGCGCAGTGCCAGCACTCATGCGTCCCTCGGCTCGGGTTGGGGCGCCTTCGGCGACGCTCACGGACACGTAACTATTGAAGTCGGTCGAGGAGAACCGGAGGCTTTCAGGCGTACTGTGCGCCAGATGGGCGATAGCGGCCGTCACAATATCGCCGCCCCAACTGTCTTCGATCGTCATGGCGATACCCAGCGACACGCAGATATCTCGCACCTGCCGCGCCCGAGTGAGCCCACCGACCTTTGAAATCTTGAGATTGATGACATCCGCCGCCTGATCGGACATGGCGCGCATGACAGGCGCCACGCCATCGATCACTTCGTCGAGAATGAACGGGCGCGGGCAAAGGCGCCGTACCACCAGACATTCTTCATAGGTCAGGCAGGGTTGTTCGATATAGACGTCCACATCCCTCACGGCTTGGGCGATGCGGATGGCCTCGTGCGCAAGCCAGCCGGTGTTGGCGTCCGCAACGAGGATATCATCTTGTTTCAGGCAGCCGGAAACCGCGTGAATGCGGGCGATGTCGGTGGAAACATCAGAACCCGATTTGAGTTGAAATTTAGTGTATCCTTCTCGGCGATATTTTTCGACGCTTGCCGCCATACTGTCGGGGGTGTCCTGAGAGATCGCCCGGTAGAGGTCCACCGCATCACCAAACCGGCCGCCTAACAGCACGCATACCGGCAGATTTGCGGCTTTCCCAAACAAATCCCAGCAAGCCATGTCGATACCGGACTTGGCGTATGGATGCCCTTTCAGCGCGGCATCCATATGCGCGTTCAACACGTCGAGTTGACAAGGGTCGAGACCGATCAGGGACGGCGCGACTTCCGCGATGCCGGCGCGCGCGCCCGAAGCGTAGGACGGGAGATAGGTTGGACCTAACGGACAAACTTCCCCGAAGCCGCTGAGTCCTTGTTCCGTTTGTATTTCGACGATTGTAGAATCAAATACCTCTACGGATTTCCCGCCGGACCAAGCGTACCTGCCCTCGTGCAAGGGCAAATCGACCCGGTAAGCGAGTATTCGTGCGATTTGCATGTCCGGTGTTTTCCTTGTCGCTCTTCCGGCATTTCGGGAAAGAATATCTTATCAGCAAAACGGGCATGCGGTCTGATCAAAAATCTCCGCCGGTCAGTGTCTGCCCGGGGTCCGGGCAATCCTGGAGAAACCAATCGATCGGTTTCACGTCTCAGCTAGCAATTGACACCGGTTTGGACAAGAATGCAGGATCGTTTCAAGATCAAGAATTGACCCGGCCCGCGTTCTTGCGCCTGGGATAGAGTAGGAGACAAACCATATCTACTTCACATGGCCCCCGATGCGTAGCCGTTATTGGACCCTTCGGATCTGGCAAATCAACACTTTCTCGTTCCCTGATGTCCCTCGGAACCGATCACGTCGGCAATGTCGACGGCGAAATCGCTCCGAGCGCTCGCCGTTACCTCCGTTGCGACTTTCTCGGTGATCGCTGGACTATAATCGATTGCCCCGGCTCCATCGAATTTGCGCAACAAAGCTTGGACGCACTGGTTTGCGCCGACGTTGCGGTGCTTGTGGTGGAGGCCAAGCCGGACAACGAAATCACGGCGATGCCCTTCATTCGAATGATCGCGGACACCGGAATCCCGGCGATTCTGTTCATCAACAAGATGGATCAGCTGGAAGGCTCGATTTCCGACATTGTGGAAACCTATCGAATGGTGTTTTCCCGCCCTCTGCTCTTTCGCCAGCTTCCTTTCACGGAAGGAGACGCGGTCGCAGGTGCCGTTGACTTGATCAGCAATCGGGCGTTCCGGTATCGCGAAGGAGAGCCTTCTGAGGTCATCCCGATTCCGGATTCTATTGTGGAGGAGGCCGAATCGGCGCGCCAAACTCTTCTAGAGGACTTGGCGGATTTTGACGACGACTTGCTTGAGCGTCTTCTCGAAGACGAGGAGCCGACGACAGACGATGTATTCAAGACAGGCACTGAATCGTTCGCCGCCGCCTTCTTTTCGCCGGCTCTAGTCGGGGCAGCCGAATATGGCCATGGTGTCACGCGTGTCTTTAAAGCGGTGCGGCACGACGTTCCTTCATTCGAGCAGACTGCCGAGCGACATGGACTCGGGAGCGATGGCGATTTCGTAGCGACAATTACCGACACTCGCTATCTGCAGCATGTCGGACGCACAAATGTAATTCGCATCTGGCGCGGAGAACTCGACGCCGCGAAATCGGTAGGCGGACAACGGGTGGCTGGGCTGGCGTTCTACGATGGAACGGGGGCTTCGAAACTCGAACAGGCGGAAGCGGGAGATGTCGTTGCCTTGACCCGGAGTGAATCCATGAGAACTGGCAGTGTGGTCAACCACGGCGAAGTTCTTGAGGGAGAAACGCCGCGCGGCTGGCGTTCGCTCGACCCGGTTTTGGCGTATTCATTCCGTGTCTCCAAACGTGATGACGATGCGAAGCTGAGCACCATGTTGAAGCGTGTTGCAGAGGAAGACGCTTCCATTGCAATCGGCGATTCCAGCGATGGGGGAATCGCAGTGTACGGGCAGGGAGACATGCACTTGCGCGATGTCGTACACAGACTGGGAAAGGATTTTGGCTTAGCAGTGGAGACGGGGCCCGTAGGGGTGTCTTGGCGCGAAACCATATCCAAGACTGTCGACGTGCATGCGCGTCACAAAAAGCAGACAGGAGGTGCGGGCCAGTTTGCCGATGTCAAGGTCAAGGTGGTTCCGCTGCCGCGAGGCGCGGGATTCAAATTTGAGAGCGAAATTGCTGGAGGTGTTGTTCCTCGCCAGTACGTTCCTGCTGTCGAGGCGGGTCTGGAGGCGGCTTTGGAATGCGGTCCTCTCGGATTTCCGGTCGTCGACGTGAAAGCGACCCTTTACGATGGCCAGCATCATTCCGTCGACAGTTCGGAGATGGCGTTCAAGATCGCCGGCCGGATCGCAATGTCAGACGCCCTTTCTAATGGGCAGTCCGTCTTGCTTGAGCCGATTCACAGGGTTTGGTTTGAAACGCCTTCTGCCTTTACGAGTAAGCTGAACGCCATCATCAGCGGCCGGAGAGGCCGAATTCTCGGGTTCGATGCGCTGAAGGGCGCACCGGGATGGGACGAGGTGTCCGCCATGATGCCTGAAGTCGCGTTGAGCGACATCATCCTGGAACTTCGCGCCGTAAGCCAAGGGGCAGCCCGGTACCGGCACAACTACGACCATTATCAGGAACTGTATGCTCGAGAAGCGGAGATCGTAATCGAACGCCGAAGGCAGGAACTCGATCGAAACTAGCGACCGAGCGGCTTCCGCAGACGGTGGCTGGAAGTCTGAATTTTCTGTCATCTCCATTTTGGGACGCGGCGGACCGTTCTTTCGCCTTGGTCTTGGAATTGTCGCCTTTCGTCAAGGTTTTCGCATAGCGCCCGGAGTCTGGGGTACAGGGTCTTGCGAGGCGAGACTGTGCTACACGCGCTCTTGAGGACGCACGGGCGTAGTGGAGCACCGCACCTCCATTTCTGCTGTGAAGGGCACCTGGTTTCCGCATCGGGCCTCAGCAGAAACATGTGCAATGACGCAAGTCGGATGTCTTGCGTAAAGGCGGATCCACGACGCATGATAAGGACAGTCAGCGAGTTGCCGGAACGCCGAGAGTTCTTGCAATCGCAGAATGATCATTGCCCGGTCGTCCGGTGGGTGGAAAGACATACCGTTCGCTTCCCGCATTCGCAACAAACGAACTGAACGATTGTCGACCCGCAGCAGCGGGACGAACATTTCCGTTTCCGGATAGGTCCCAAATCTGAACCGTCGCCCTTCACCAACGAACTTGGGACACATTCGAAATAGATGTGAGTAAGATCTAAGGGAAAGTTTACTTTGTTACGCGCTCAGAGTGGGAGGCGCTTCGGCAGACTGGAAACGAGCATCCGTGTCTTCCGTCAAGTCCAATTCGGTGCATGCGTACCGGTCTTTACAATTTGTCAATAAGTTTTTGACTTGCGGGGACTTCTGCCTAGCCTGAATTCCCACCCGCAGGGGCGGTGTGACCTATGAGGCGGATCATCCGCCGAATTCCAGTTTCAGGGACCGGTTTGCCAGCCACGGCAGCGCGGTCACCTGGTCCGCGAATCCGGCATTGATCATCATCGGGTTGTGGGCCCGGCGCCCAAAGCGGACGCGGACGGTGTGATCAGAGATGGTGACGTTGGCAGTGGCGTCGATGAAGTTCCGGAACAGGGTCCTGGTCCGCGCGATCGCCTGCCGGTTGGCGATCCGGTTTGCCAGCAGCCGGTAGAGCCCGCTGGCCATGAGGGTGAGCTGGAGGTCGGTGTTGATGCGCATGGGCACGGCGGCGGAGAGCGCGTCCATGTGGAAGAAGTCAATGGTCTCGGCGATCTGGTTTTCGACGACCATTCTGCGCGCATAGCGGTCGACGAGGTCGGCGGGCCTGGCCCGCATCTGGTTGGTCATGAGCAGCACCGGGTCGTCGTGCCCGAGGTCGGCGACGGCGATCTGGCGGATCTCGCCGGGATACTGCGGCAGGCGGATGCGGTCGTCGATGATCCGCGGCGCGCGGTAGCGGCGGCCGATGTTGGCCAGCCGGATGCGGCGCCAGTCGGCCTCGGGGCGTGCACGAAGCTCCGCCATCATTTTCTTCGAACGCCGGCGCAGGGTGAGGAAGGCGATGCCCTGCCGGTCGATCCCGGCCAGGTCCGCCTGGGTCGTGAGGCGGCTGTCGAAGACCAGCTCGGCGGACAGGATGCCGGTCTCGTCCCGGTAATCCTCGACAAAGCGCAGGATGGCGTCGTTCTGGCGGTCCTTGCGGATGGTCGCATCGGCAGAGCAGAACACCCGGGCCTCGGCATCGCCGGCCAGGAAGGCGAGGACGCCGTTCTGGCGGCGCGAGCGCTTGGAGACATAGTGCTTCTCGATCAGCGCCTGGTCGCCATGGTAGGGAATGGTGTGGAAGTCGAGATCGAAGGAGGCGCCGGAGCCGAGACCGTGGTCGCGGACGGCGCGGTTCCACGCGCGCATCAGCCCGGGGAGCAGGCGGGGATCGACCCGGGTGCTGTATTCGGTGAGCGTCGAGCGCTTGGGCATGGCGTTGAGGCCGGCAAACAGCGCCAGGCCGGGATCGAACACCTCGGCCATGGCCTGCGCAGGCCGGCCGATGCCCCAGAGCTTGAGAGCCAGCAGGGCACGCCAGGCACAGTCCGCGGGGATCATGGCGCTGCCCGGCATGGAGGTCTCCGCAAGCAGGCGATCGAGATCGAGGGCGGCGAGCATCGGGGCGAAGACAAACAGCCCGCCGAAGCGGGTGCGGAACGTACCCGCCTGAAGGTGGAAGGCGCGGCGGTCGGCGACCGGCGCGGCAGCCGCGCCAAGCCGGCCTCGCGGATCACCTTGGCCACGGTCGACAGGCTGGCAGGACAGTCCTCGGCTGCAAGGACGGCGGCGATCTGGTGGATCGACATCTGCCGCTCCCTCCGCAACTCCAGGATACGCCGGTTCCTGTGCCTGCGTGAGACCGTCGTTGCGCCAGGCCAAGTCCTGGAAAGGGTGCAGCGAGACTAGCTGCTGTACTAGTGGGTGCAAGTCCCACCGGCGCAATTCTCAGTTTGGCGCCGTAGTCATATCCGGCAGGCGCACGGGGTGACCCGGTGACCTGGAAGCCCGGAAGTAAAAGTCCTGGGAGACGGAGTGGAGATGGTTCCGCTTGAGTCTGATCAGCCCGGGGGGCGAGCAAAGAGTAGGGCCGTAACGAGAGTGAACGGATCAAGCGTCGAAAAGGACTTCCCGCATGAAGCTGATTTGCGGGGTAATTGGAGTTGCCAAGGGTCTCCTTTCTACCTGATGGCCAGTGTCGGTGCGGAAGAACTGAGGAGCACGCACCGGGGCTTCCGGCGTATTGAAGGCGGCAATACTCGAAAGTACAGCAGCGAAAGTCCGGAAGGTCTGGGGATCAGACAGGATGATCCTTGAATGTCAAAGACCGCGTCTATAACCGGCTGTGCCGGGAAATGACACGGAGATCTTCAGACTGGCGGATGAGGCCGATAAGCGTTGATGGCCGGGACAACACAACCCGGCTGGAGCGAGGGCCTCAGGGCACAGGTGGCGATGCTGCAGCCGATGGCTCCGCACACGGTGGCGGAAACCACCATCAGTTTGGCGGCGGCATCATCGTAGGACGGAGCAAACGCAGTATCCGATCGAGGGTAGGGCCGGGTCAGTCTTAACCTCGACGCACCTGCGGAAGGCTCCGTACCGAACTGTGGGGTGCCTGATGCTTGAAGCCGTACTGGGGAAAACCCGACGTACGGAATTTTAGGGAGGGCGGCTGGAAACGTGATCTATGGTGGAACTGCGCACCCACCTGCGACCGAAAGGGCAGGACCGGATAAGCCTCCACCTAAGGGTGCGCGCGCCAGTGCCCTACCCGACAGGATGAAATGAACTGAAACCTTTCGTCGCGACCCAGCAGGTTCGAATCCTGCCCGGCAAAGGCGCAGCCCGCCAGCCGGAACCGAGTGTTGCATGGCGTGCCGGCAACGGACGTCGTGAAGCGTACACAGGGGGTGATGAAGCGGCGCTATTGAGCCTCGAAATTCACAATGATGACGCCTTCAGCTTTGACGGACTGGGGGCAGCACCGGAAACGCCGCTACGGGTGAGGCGTTACGGGTCGTCCGGGGTCGGAGAACGGCGCAGAGTCACGGGAAGGGGGTTGCCGGGGAACCTGGGAGGACCTGTCATTGCCCGTAGGGAGAGCTGCCGGATACAGGGAGAGCCGGCTGAACAAAGGCCCTGGCCCGAGATCTTGCCTGCGGGGTGTCGGGAGCGCGTCGGCGGACACGAACGAAGCAGGCACCTGCGGAGCCGGCTGGCGAACCAATAAGCCGAAGGCCATGCGTGGCAGGTAGTCGTAGCACCTTCATAGTACTGCTGACGGCGGGGAACCGGGTCCACCGGGACCCGTCCGAGGAAAGGGAGGTGCCTCCTGTTCAGACCCGCTGACGGGAAACACCGACGGAGACCCGATCTCCGGCCGTGTGTCAACATAACGGCAGCGGATAGCCGTTCAGGTGCGGCGGCGCCCTTGGGTGCTCTGCGCCTGCGGAGCTTGAGCAGCGCCTCGGCGCTGCCCCTGCGCGAACCTGGCAGGAGAGGAACCGAGTGCGTTAGTTGCGCACGCTCGGGTCTGTGAGGGGCGGGGCTCGGTAACGACCCCGCCTACTCGGCCCCCCGGAGCGGGCTCTTCGTCCTTCGGCTTTTGTTCAGGTGGCTGTTTTGGCCGGGTTTCGATCCGGTGGGTATACCCGCCGGATCGAAACCTTCAGCCCGTAAACTGGGGATTTTTACTTCGGCACTTTTGGGGAGTTTTCACCCGGCACTGACAACCTGACCAGCAGCTATTTCGAAGGGGCGGCGTTGGCCAACCCGAAGGCGGCCCGCGGCGACTCGCGCGACAAGCGGTCGGACTGCAAGCAGGTGGTGGTGGGGCTTGCCATCGATCACGACGGCTTTCCGCAGGCGCACGAAGTGTTCCGTGGCAACCTGCGGGACAGCGCCAGCCTGCCGGACATGCTGGACCGTCTGGAGCACCGCCTTGGCGGCTTCCGGGAGGGACAGACGGTGGTGGTGGACCGCGGCATGTCGGGGGAGAAGAACCTTGCGCAGATCCGCGAACGCAACCTTCATTACCTGGTTGCCGCCCGCCAGGGCGAACGGGTCGGGTGGCTGGCTGAGTTCGAGGCACTCGATGGCTTCGAAGAGGTCCTGCGGGAGCCCTCACCGCGCAATCCGTCGCAAAAGCCGGGCCGGGTCTGGGTCAAGCGCGCAAGCGACGGCGCCGAAACCGTGGCGCTGTGCATCAGCGAAGGCCGCCGGCAGAAGGATCGCGCCAGCCGCCGCCTGGTCAAACCCGAAAAGATCGCCGAAGCCATCGGCCGCCTCCGTGAGCGCTATCTGCGGGTGGCCCGCTATTACGATTTCGAATACCGCGCCGACACCGGCGAGTTGCATGCCGCGCTGCGCAGCGAACGCAGGGACATCGCCGAACCCGTCGACGGCGCCTACCTGCTGAAGACCGACCGCCAGGACCTCTCGGGCGAGGAAATCCGGCGCCTGTATGTCTTGTTGGCGCGGGCGGAGAACGCCTTTCGCAACATGAAATCCTCCCTCGCGATGCGGCCGATGTTCCATCAGATCGAACCCCGCGTCGATACCCACATCTTCCTCTCGGTGATGGCCTACCGGTTGCTCGTCGCGATCGAGAAGACCCTGCTCGACCAGGGCGTGCACAGTTCCTGGAACAGCGTGCGCGATGCGCTCCGCACCCACCAGGTGGTCACCGTGGCGCTGCCCACCGACGACGGAACGGAAATCCGGGTCCGCCGGCCGACCACTCCGGAGCCGGCGCATCTCGAGATCTACCGGCAGCTCGGCGTCCCGCCGACCCACATGCACACACGGAAGAGCGTCCATCGAATCGAGGCATAACCCGCAATCCTGATGCGGAAAAAATTTCTAATCCATTGAAAAACCAGCAAGAATTGGAAAAAGTGGCGAAGTTGGGCTAGAGCCGGGGCAACCGGCATCCAGCGGCGGTCCTGATTGAACAGCAGGCAGGTTGGCGAGCATGATCATCTTGCGCATGTTGGCGACCAGCACGAACTCTTGCTTCTTGCCTCCGCTCTGAGGCGTTGACAGAGATCTTTTAGTTCCGGATTGAAGAGCGGCTGAGGCGATCACGCAGTTTGGCGGTTTTGTGGAGAAACCTCTAAATCGGGAATTTCATCGGCAAATTTCAAGAAGAATCCTTGAAGCAGACCCTTTACTTGTGCCAAGCCATGTTCGACACTGGCCAGTCGACTCTCAATTTGCTCGAAGCGCGCACTTACTTGCTCGAAGCGCGCATCAACTTGCTGGAAGCGCTCGTCAATTTGCTGAAAGCGCTCGTCAATTTGCTGAAAGCGCTCGTCAATTTGCTGAAAGCGCTCATCAATTTGCTGAAAGCGCAGGTCCACTTGCTTGAAACACGAATCTACCTCTAGGAATTTCGCATCTACCTTGGATTCCAAGTCGTCAATTGTGTCCTTGAGTATCCCGATCTTGACATCCATCCTGCTTTCCAGCCGTTCGATTCTTTGGCTCAATCGGAATTCCAGGCGGTTGTTGGAATGAAGAATCCAGCTGAACAACGCGAGCATGAGCGCCCCGAGTCCGACGAATCCTTCCATCGATTCCATGATGAGAAGTCTATGCGTTTTTCTTGTGAATGTAAAGTCCATTTCCAAAATCGATTCCTAGTCATCATCGCATTCGCGCAATATGAAAATAACGTATTGCTGAATAACGATGTTTTAGGAATGTTTTTGCACTCTTGAGTTTTAGAAATCGGTATGCCATGAAGAAGATCGGTTCTTGTTGTGGCCCCACCTGAGCACCAGCCTCTCGAGATTTCACATCGGTTGCTCGGCGGAATCGACTGACAAGGGAGATCCGGTGCGTCTGTCGAAGGCTCGCTGTGGTCTACGACCGCGCCGGAGGCGCCTTCGGCGCTCTTTCCACTCACAATAAGATCAAGGACTCCATAGGACCCGCACCAAACGGATGATCCGTTCAAATGTCATGGGAGTCTTGGTCAAGGGCCGGCGGAATGTTGGTCGGTTGCTTGAGAACTTCGAATGCGAACGCCGATGCGGACTTGGCTGCGGCGCTCTTGCGCCCGCAGGTCGGTACACTTCACGGCACATCCGGATTGTTCGGACAATATCGCGCAAGACCTAGCCCCAGAATCCGACCTCCGGAGGATGAAGAACGGATCCCTCTGCGCGAACGCCCCCTATGCGATCGTGCCGGATGTAGATTGGCCCATCCAGATCGACAAAATCGGCGAGGGGCGCGAGTAGCAGTGACGGTGCGATAGCAAGGGATCCGGCCATCATGCATCCGATAAAGATTCCCAACCCCCGTTTGCGAGCTTCCTGACAAAGCGCCAGCGCCTCGGTTAGACCGCCGGTCTTGTCGAGTTTTACATTAATGAAGTCGTAGAGCGGCTGAATGCGGTCCAAGTCCGAACGAGTATGGCAACTCTCATCCGCGCAGATCGGTACGGGGCGGGGAAGGTCGGCTAAAATGTACTCGACCTCCTGCGGGAGCGGCTGCTCCACCAACTCGACCCTCGAGTCCACGAGCGATGGCGCAAGTTGAGAGAGGATTTCTGCGGTCCAGCCCTCGTTTGCGTCCACCACTAGGCGCGATTCGGGAGCGGCGATTCGAACCGCCTGAAGGCGCGCGGCTTCCTCTTCCGCCGCACCGCCCATCTTGATTTTGAGCAGCGGTCGATTCCGGGCTTCGGCGGCCTGTTGTCTCATTTCCTCGGGAGACCCGAGGCTGATCGTGTAGGCGGTGCTCACGGGTTGCGGAGGCGGCAGGCCGGCGAGTTCCCAGACCGATTTGCCTTTCCGCTTGGCTTCGAGGTCCCATAGGGCACAGTCGATCGCATTCCGTGCGGCGCCTGCTGGCATTCGATCCAGAATTCGGGTCCGTTCCAGGGGCGTTTCCCAAGAGCGCAACGCCTCTACCGCGGCAAGCGAAGTTTCCGGGGTCTCGTCAAATCTCTCATAAGGAACCGATTCTCCGCGTCCGGTAACGCCATCCGAACATATTTCCACTACGAGCGTAACGGCTTCGCGGAGCGTTCCGCGGGATATCGCAAATGGCCGGAAGAGTGGCCAGTGTTCGATTCGAGCGTGTATCAATGCTGTCACGGGAACGGGGGCAGATTAGCTGAAGGATACCTCAAGAACTTCGTAGTAACGTTCACCATATGAGACGTGAAGTTCAACCTCGTCGCCGGGACGCTTGCCTATGAGCGCTCGCACCAGTGGCGCGCGAACGCTAAGTCTACCCTTGCTGGCATCCGCTTCGTCCTCGCCAACGATCCGAAACTCACGTTCGGCGTCTGCCGTATCGTCATAAACTCGGACTTTTGCTCCAAATCGAATCGTGTCTCCGGAAAGCGTCGCCGGATCAATGACATCCGCCCGAGCGATCTTGCCGGATAGTTCAGCGATTCGCCGGTCCATAATTCGCAACCGTTCGCGAGCCGCGTGATATTCGGCGTTCTCGGAAAGATCGCCATGCAGACGCGCATCGGCGACTGCGGAAACCGTTTCCGGCCGGTCCATATTCTGTAGCCGCTCCAACTCTGTGGTAAGGAGCGCGAATCCAGCCGGCGTCATCGGATGCCGCTCCTCACTCATCTGCGACTTCGTTTATCATTGATGGCAGCCGCCTCGGAACCTGATCGGACGCTGTACGAGCCATTCCGTTCCCGCTGGTAGAGTTTCGGAAAGTATGACTGGAGTGGCGCCACAGCAAGCGGTTCCTCCCGGGCAGTGCGAATTGCCTGGGAAGCGGCTAGTGCCCCGGGGACCGTGGTGAAATAGGGGATTCGCAGTTTCAAGACCGCCTCGCGCAGCGTGAATGAATCGCGAACAGCCGCCTCTCCTTCGGCGGTATTGAAGACCAGCGCAACGCCGTCCGCGTGGATTCGCTCAAGAATGTGCGGCGGCCCCTCGTAGACTTTGTTGATCGATTGCACCTCCAGACCGCGCTGCGAAAGGAATGCCGCGGTTCCGCGGGTTGCAAGAATTTGGAATCCGAGTTCGGACAGTTCGCGGACTGGCTGAACAATCGCGCCCTTGTCTGCGTCTCGCACCGAAACAAACAAGGTTCCGTCCTCCGGCAATCGCGTGTCGGCACCACGTTGGCTTTTCAGGAAGGCGCGCGGAAAGTCTCGGTCCAGCCCCATTACCTCGCCGGTCGAGCGCATTTCCGGACCAAGCAGCGTATCCACCCCGGGAAATCGAGCAAACGGAAACACAGCTTCTTTCACAGCGGTGTGCGCGATCGGATGATCCCTGAGTTCGAACGAGGCAAGCGGTTCGCCTGCCGCAACCCGGGCGGCAATCTTCACGATTGGCACGCCAATTGCCTTCGCCACGAAGGGCGCGGTCCGTGATGCGCGGGGGTTTACTTCCAGTACATGGATCGTGCCGTCCTTAATGGCGTATTGCACGTTCATCAACCCGACAACATTCAGATTCTTCGCCAACAGCACGGTTTGACGGCGGATTTCATCAATCAGGTCAGCTGTCACAGAGTGGGGCGGAAGCGCGCAAGCCGAATCTCCAGAGTGCACTCCTGCCTCTTCCACATGTTCGAGTATGCCAGCAACCCAGGCGTCTTGACCGTCGGACAGCGCGTCAACGTCGAGTTCAATCGCACCTTCCAAAAAGCCGTCGATGAGAAGCGGATTTTCTCCGGATGCCCCGATTGCCGCCTGCACGTAGGCGATCAGATCGGACTCATCCCGTACAACGCGCATGGCTTGGCCGCCGAGAACATACGACGGCCGAATGACGGCCGGATATCCAATCCGTCTTGCCGCTTCGATCGCACCCTCGACGGTTGTTGCCGTCTGGTTCGGGGGTTGAACCAGGTTCAGTGCACGGAGGCGCTGTTGAAATCGTTCGCGGTCTTCAGCGAGATCGATGGCGTCCGGACTGGTTCCGAGAATCGAAACTCCCTCTGCGGCGAGCGCCTTGGCAAGCCGGAGAGGAGTCTGCCCGCCGAATTGGACGAGCACCCCGGCAAGTTGCCCCCGGGAGCTTTCCACCCGGACGATTTCCAGTACGGCCTCTTCCGACAGTGGCTCGAAATAAAGCCGGTCTGACGTGTCCGGATCCGTCGATACGGTCTCGGGATTGCAGTTGATCATCACCGTTTCGTAACCCGCATCCGAGAGCGCGAAGCACGCGTGGCAGCAGCAATAATCGAATTCGATGCCTTGACCGATACGGTTGGGGCCGCCACCGAGAACGATGATTTTGCGACGATCAGTCGGACGGGCTTCGCATTCGGGCGCATCGCCGAAGTTGGTCTCGTAAGTCGAGTAAAGGTACGGAGTTTCCGCCTCGAATTCCGCGGCACATGTATCGATTCGCTTGTAGACGGATGTCACTCCCAGTTTCCGCCGCATGTTGCGGACGGACGAATCGCGAATGCCCGCGAGTTCTGCGATCCGGGCGTCAGAAAACCCTGCTGCCTTGAGCCGCCGCATTTCTTCGGCGGTTTCGGGCAAACCAGCCTCGCGCAGTTGTATCTCTGCATCGATGATCTCGCGGACCCGCTCCAGAAACCAAGGGTCGTAGCCGGTGATCCGGTGGACTTCCACCAGGGTCATCCCTTCCCGTAACGCTTGTGCCGACACGCGGAGCCGATCGGGTGTGCGCTTGGCGAGCAAGACGCGAAGTTCTCGACGCCGGTCAGCGGCGCTCTTTCCGTTGAGATGGATCTCGTCGAGGCCGCTCAGGCCGGTTTCCAGAGAGGCGTATGCCTTTTGCAGACTCTCTTGGAAACTTCGTCCGATTGCCATCGCCTCGCCG
Organism: Rhodobacterales bacterium; assembly: GCA_965219495.1. Taxonomy (GTDB): domain Bacteria; phylum Pseudomonadota; class Alphaproteobacteria; order Rhodobacterales; family CAZPXZ01; genus CAZPXZ01. Next base: position 1,372,977 of record OZ244777.1, on the reverse strand, counting down.
ACGGACTTCATTGCGGTGTCGAGTTCCGGACGCGCTGCCGGGAATTTCTCGAACGCAAAACGCGGAATTTTTGTCACCACGTAATCGAGCGTCGGTTCGAAACTGGCGGGCGTGGCGCGCGTGATTTCGTTTGACAGTTCGTCGAGCGTGTACCCGACGGCAAGCTTGGCGGCGACCCGGGCGATCGGGAAGCCGGTCACCTTGGAAGCCAGTGCGGAGGAGCGGCTTACCCGGGGGTTCATTTCTATCACCACCATGCGGCCGGTCGCCGGGTCGACAGCAAATTGCACATTCGACCCGCCGGTTTCGACACCGATCTCCCGCAGAATGGCGATCGCCGCGTTTCTCATGACTTGATACTCGCGATCGGTCAGGGTGAGGGCAGGGGAGACGGTCATCGAGTCTCCGGTGTGGATCCCCATTGGGTCAACGTTTTCGATCGAACAGATGATGATGGCGTTGTCGGCGCGGTCGCGCACAACCTCCATCTCGTATTCCTTCCAGCCGATGAGCGATTCATCGATCAGGACCTGTCCTAAAGGAGATGTGTCGAGGCCCGCAAGGACTACGGCCTCGAATTCCTGGGGCTCACGCGCGATGCCGCCGCCGGTACCACCGAGGGTGTAGGCGGGTCGTACGATTGCCGGCAGTCCGAGCTGCTCGAGACCCTGAAGCGCTTCCTCGAGCGAAGTTGCGATGGCGGAGCGGGGACTTTCGAGGCCAATTCGGTCCATCGCGGCGCGAAATTGAGCCCGGTCTTCCGCCATGGCGATGGCTTTTCGGCTGGCGCCGATCAATTGGACGTCGTACCGATCCAGTATACCCGAGTCGGCCAACGCGGCGGTTACGTTGAGGGCGGTTTGCCCGCCCATGGTCGGGAGTAGCGCATCCGGTCGCTCGGCTTCGATAACCCGCTCGACAAATTCAGGAACCACCGGCTCGACGTAGGTTGCGTCCGCCAGTTCAGGATCTGTCATGATGGTGGCGGGGTTCGAATTCACGAGGATGACGCGATATCCCTCTTCGCGAAGCGCTTTGCAGGCCTGTGAACCCGAATAGTCAAATTCGCAAGCTTGACCGATCACAATGGGACCAGCGCCGACAATCAATACGGAACTGAGGTCCGTTCGCTTTGGCATGGGCGTAACCTGCGTGCCTGCTTCTGGTTGCGGTCTGGCGTGGGAGCGGCCGGTTCCCGTCGAGAACCCTCAATCCTTATAGAACGCAACCCACGTTGCGCAAGGCGATATCGGGTAGCGGCGCGCGGACCGTAGCGTTTCCGTGGTCCCGTGTTCGAGTTCCCGACACATTGGCAACATATTTCAGCAGAAATCCAATTCGTCTCGCGTGGCAGAATTGCGATCACAGCCGTCTGGCGCGGAACCGGAGAAGGCGGCTGACGAACACACGGCAAACGAAGCAATTATCCGAACCGTGGCAGGAATCTGATTAACGATCACGGCGCCCCGTTGCATGGAGTTGTTCAGACTGCCCATTAACCGCCGAGAAACAGCCTCCCGACCTCCGCGTCAGCCAGCAGTTCCTTTCCTTGCCCAGCCATGGCGACGTTGCCGGCAACCAGCACGTACCCCAGATCGGCTGTGCTGAGGCCCTTTTTCGCATTCTGCTCAACCATGATGATGGTTTTGCCTTGTCCGTGTTGAAGTTCCTCCAGGATCTCGAAGACCATGTCGATATAGCGCGGTTCAAGGCCAATCGAGGGCTCGTCGATTAGCAGTAATTCCGGTTCCATCATGAGAGCGCGGGCGATCTCCAGGAGCCGGCGTTCCCCTCCGGAAAGTACGCGCGCAGGCTGGTTCCGTCGGGCGGCCAGCCTTTCGCACCTCCCCAGCAATTCTTCCCCCTTTTGGCGAGCGTCGGCCGGCGAAGGCATCAGGTAGCCCCCCATAAGGATGTTCTCCCAAACGGTCATTTCCGGAAATACGGAGTTATCCTGCAATACATACGCAACGCCGACCTCAGCCAGCATCCGGTTCGGAAGCAACCGCGTGATTTCCCGCCCGCCACAGGCTATCCGCCCGCCATGTATGTCGGCGAGTCCGTAAATGGCGTGTAAAATTGTTGATTTGCCGACGCCATTCGGGCCAATCAGGCAGAGTGATTGACCACGGCCCACTATGAGGTCAACTTCATGCACGATCTCCGTGGCTCCGTAGCCCGCGGTCAAAGGACTCGATTTGCAGAATTGGTTCATTTCCAGCCAAATCCCGGAGCGACGCTCGGTCCGGTCGACTTGCGGAGAGTTGCGCCGCCTCTCGCGCCACGGCTTCAACCGAAAGTACCGATTCGACGTTGCCTCCACTATGCCCCGATATCTGAGCGAGTGCGCCGATTTGCTTGTCGCTTCGCGAATTGCCTGACATCATGCTACCCACCGAGATAGGCGTCGAGCACGCGTGGGTCGGCCTGCACGTCCCCCGGCGTGCCACTGGCAAGGAGTCGGCCGTTGGCAAGAACGTGGATCTCCTCTGCCAAGTTCATGATAAATGGTACGCGCACCATTTCTCACGAACGTCTGCATGTCAGTGGCGGCCAATGCATCGCGCACCGACATTTTATCGAGTGATTCCGCTCGCTCGAATGCATCGGCAAACACCTGCACCGCCGCAGCGGATTCTGCCGCCTGGTAAGGTGGCGCATAGCCGAACTTCTCTTCAAACGTTTTCGCGAAGTCCCCCGCTGAGCCGAACAGCGAATCGCGGTAAGTGAGCGTCGGAGCCCACTGCGAGGTGCACAAGGTGTATTCGGCGCCTGCGCCGAACTTCTTGATTATCTGCGCGGAATCGCAATGTGTCATGGCCAGCATCGGCACGTAGATCTGTTGTTCCTCGATCTGCGGATTGCGGTAGCGGCGCCCTTTGAATGGCCCGAAACCACCAGGATGTCGGGTTTCAGTGCGCGAACCTTGGTCAAGGTCGCCGTCATGTCATTCAGTTCCTTCGGCAGCTTGTCGTCGACAATGACCTGCATGCCATGACGGTTGACATCGTCGGTGACCCCGGCCCGGATGTCCTGGCTGAACGGATCGTTCTCGAATGCCATGGCGAGCTTGAGTTCGCTCGGATCGCGCCCGTTTTGGACCGCGATCTCAGCCGCGAGATCGATCGCCGATCCGAGATACTGTTCGGATGTCGAAAGTACGGCGAAGAGATAGCGATACCCGTTGTTGAACAGGCTGCGCGAGGCGCCGTTCGCCTCCACCATGGGTACGCCATGTTTCTCGGTAATCGGCGCGATTGCCCTTGTCAGGCCGGACGAATACGGACCGAGCAAGAACGCAACGCCGTCCTGCTTGATCAATCTCTCGACGAGTTCGCCGCCGCGTGCCGGCGTGGACTCGTCGTCATAATATTTGACTTCAAGCATGTAATTCGTGCCGCCTACGTTTACGCCACCTGCGACATTGATCAATTCCACGGCCAGGTTGTAGCCGTTCATCGTATGCATGCCGTTCGTGGAATACTTGCCCGATTGAGAGACAGCGGCGCCGAGCACAATGGTGTCCGCAGCTGCGGCGGGCAGAGCCGAAAACGCGGCCAATGCACCAATCGCAGCGATTGCAATGCGTTTCACGGCCGGAACCCACCTGGTTGGAAATTGTTGCAAACCTTATCCTATTGCCCGTTGTCGGGTTCGCAAATTCTGCCTAGCATCACCTTTTGCGGGCGCGTCCGCGCAACGAGCGAAGGATTGGCCCGGCGAATACGTTCTACAAGTGGCGCAGGCAAATTGAGCGAAAGGAAATTCAATGTTGCGGACAAGAATCCGGTTTGGCAGGCTGCCCGCCCTCACAGGTCTTTCCATTGCGGTTCTGGTGGCGTCTTGCGGCGCCATGGCCCAGGAGAAAGCGGAGAATTCCATGGCGGCGGAAGTGGCTGCGGCAGAATCGAAGGAGAAGAAGTCACACCAGATGTTCGACTTCGCGGAGGCGGACCTGGACGGCAACGGCGTACTTGACGCTACGGAAATCCGAGCCTGGATGGAGGCTTCAATCGAAGAGAGGGTTGAGCGAATGATCAAGCAGCTTGACACCGACGGCGATGCTGCGCTGAGTCAGGCGGAACTTATCGAGGCAGCAGTCCAGCGCGGCAAGCGCAGCAAGCGTTGGGGTAAGCATCGCCGCGGCGGTTTCCGGGGACACGACCGGGATGGTAAGTCCTCCGGAAAAGACCACGCTGGCGAATCCGAACATCGGAATTAGCACGCGTTCAGCCGGATAGAGATTCCGGCAGGCACGTGCGGGACGCGATTGCGGAAGATGCCGCGCTTGTCCACCGCGCGGCAGAAGGGGAAGCGCGCGCCTGGCGAACGCTGGTGGATGCCTATTCTGGCCCCCTTTTCCGCTACGCTTGGCGGTTGCTGGGAGAACGGGATGCGGCGGAGGATGTGGTGCAGGAAACGTTTCTCCGCCTCTGGCGGAGCGCATCGGCGTGGAAGCCGAATGCGCCCGTTCAGGCTTGGCTCTACCGGGTGGCGGGAAACGTCGCACGCGATGCGTTGCGCCGTCGCCGGAAAATCGCGGAACTTGCCGAGGACGAGTTGGATCCGTCGCCCGGAGTTGAAATCCAGGTCTCGGATTCAATGGAGGTCGATCGGCTCCGGGCATTCGTCGACGAGTTGCCGGAGCGCCAGAGGCAGGCGCTGCTGCTCTGCCGACTGGAGGGAATGACCATGAGTGAAGCCGCATCGGTGCTTTCCTGTTCGGTGGAATCGGTCGAGTCCCTGCTCGCCCGCGCGCGTCGAACGCTTCGCGCCAGGTTTGCGGAGGTCGAGATTCCGGTGGCGAGGTCGGCATGAGCAGGTGGACGTCCTGGTTTGGGGAACTGCTGGACCGGCATGGCGGTCGGATCGAACGCTGGCCAGAGAGGGATCGCGAAGCGGCGAGAGCCTTCGCGGAACGAGATCGTGCGGCAGCTTCGGAGTTGGCGCGCGCAGAATGCCTGGAACTGGCGCTGGATGATTGGCACGCACCAGGCCCTTCGCCGGACTTGCGGCGACGGATCGCTTCCGTTCCGGCGCTCGAAGGCGTCCCGGAACCGGAGCCGCAAGTCCCGAATGGCTGGGTGGCGTGGACCTTGGGCCGCTGGCGTGAGGCCGGCGGAATACTCGTGGCCCTGGCGCTTGGGATCGCGACGGGTGTCTCCCCGGTAGGCGCGGCGCTGGACGAAGTGATTGACCCGGGAACGGGTCTCGAAATGGAAATCGACCTGCTGGTGCAGGGACTCTTGGAGGAGGACAACGAGTGAACGATGTGAAGATGGAACCGGATGCGGATGCTTCGGACGCCAAATCCCGTAAGCGTCGCAGGCGTCGCAGGCGGCGTTGGCTGGTGATCGGTCTCGTGGTTTCGCTCGGAATCAACGTTTTTGCGATCGGTTGGGCGGGCGCACGCTGGGCGATCTACGGAGCGCATGAGGGGTGGCGGTTTGGAGATGCGCATCCGGCGGTTGCGGAGAGTTGGCGGCAGCACGGCCCGGCCGTCCGGTCGATGCAGTTGGACGCGGCGGCGGCACTCAGGGAAGCAGCCGGGGCGCTCGAGACCGAACCGTTCGATCAAGTCGCATACGATCAGGCGTTGGCGAAGCTCGCTGGAACCGGGCGGGAATTTCTCGGCACCGGAACGGCCATCGGGCAGGAACTCGGCGGCAAGCTGGAGCCGGATGAACGGAACTCTGCCGCCCGCGCTGCCCGCCGGCTCGCCCGCCGGCTGGAGCGTTGGGGCAAGTTGAAAGGAGATCACTGGGACTGAGAGACATTGGCAAAGTAGGCTATAGTCGGTCGGAGTAGGATGATGCTTCGGACCGCGCAATGGAGGAACTGCACCGCATCGAACCGGTCCTGTTGAATGTCGCGATCTATCTTGCGGCTCTGGTGGCGGGCGTTCTCGCGTTTCGGAGACTCGGACTCGGCTCGGCGCTTGGGTACCTGCTCGTCGGCGCTATCGTCGGTCCGGCGGCGCTCGGGATCGTGGGCGAAAACGAAACGGTCCGAACTCTCGCCGAATTTGGCGTCGTCCTGCTTCTGTTTGTCATCGGCTTGGAATTGCGCGTGGCCCGGCTTTGGCGGCTGCGGGTGGACATATTCGGCATGGGGGCGGTGCAACTCCTGCTGACGACGGTCTTGCTTGGCACGGCGCTTCATTGGGCCGCAGACTGGGGCTGGGGTCCGGCGTTGATTGCCGGTGCGGCGCTGTCACTCTCCTCGACCGCCTTTGGCGTGCAATTGCTGGAAGAACGCAGGGCGATCGGCACCCCGTTCGCGGACAGGGCAATCTCAGTATTGCTTTTTCAGGATCTCGCCCTCGTCCCGCTTGTAGCCCTGATCACGCTGTTTGCGGTGGCAGGATTTGGCGGGGAAAGCGGCGGGACCTTCTCTGCGGGCGCCATTACTCTCGCCCTGGCTTCGCTCGCGACGCTCATCCTGGTCGGATACTTCGTGATCAATCCGTTTTTCCGGCTGATCGCCCGCTCGGGAGCCGATGAAGCATTCACCGCGGGCGCGCTGCTCGTCGTGATCGGCGCCGCCTTGCTGATGCAGTTCGCGGGACTGTCCATGGCCATGGGTGCGGTGGTCGCTGGAATCTTGCTGGCCGGGTCCGAATTCCGACACCGTATCGAAAGCGCCATTGATCCGTTCCGGGGCCTCCTGCTCGGCATGTTTTTCATGGGAATTGGCGTCGAAATCGACTGGCTCGCGGTCGCGTCGTCCCTCCATGTGGCGCTCGGGTCGGCCCTCGGGGTTTTTGCTTTGAAGGGAGCCGTGCTTTTCGCGCTCGCAAGGGTGAGGGGTTCGACGGTCCCGGAATCCATCCGTATCGGCGTATTGCTTGGGCAGGCCGGGGAATTTGGGTTCGTGCTGTTCGGGCTGGCAGCGGCGAGTGGCGTTTTTTCACAGGAAGATGCTTCGGTACTGACGGGTGTCGCCGTCTTGTCGATGGCGTTCACGCCCTTGGTGCTCCGGCTGGCGGATCGCTGGATCGGGCTGTACGAGCGGAAAATGGGCAGTAAGGACGTACCCGACTTCAATGAGGCGCCACAGGCCTCCGTACTGGTGGTGGGGTTCGGCCGGTTCGGCCAAACCGTGGCGCAGATCCTGAACCGCCGCGGATACAGCCTGCTTCTGGTGGATAACAATCCCCAGCGCGTGCAGGTGGCTCGTTCCCTAGGGTACGAGGTGTTTTTCGGGGACTTTGGACACCAGGGATTCATACAGACGGCCGCCAAGCGTGGGCTGTGCGCAGTGTTCGTTTGCATCGACGATGCGGAGGCCTGTCTGAAGGCGGTCTCGGAATTGCGGGAGCGTTATCCGGACGTGCTCTTGATTGCCCGGGTGCGGGATCGATTTGCGCAATGGGAAATGCTGGAAGTCGGCGCCGATAGCGCGGTTCGCGAGGTGTTCGAATCGGCGGTCGCCTTTGCAGAAGAGGGGCTGAAGCTACTCGGTGAATCGGATGCAATCGAGGAACTGATCGCGGATTTTCGCAAGCAAGACGCCGAGGAACTCGTCAGAATGTCGGCACAGTACACGCGAAACGAGGGGTTGACGGAGGAACAGGCCAAGCAGGATTCGGTTATCGAGATCCGTGCGGAACGTGAAGGAGATGACGCGAAGCCGCCGGCCCTGGAGGCAATTGAAGGGGAAATGATTCCGACGCGCCGGACGTTTCCGCCGTCGCTTCGCGGGATCGTGAGCGAGGTAAGAAAGCTCCGGCGCAAGAACAACTGAAGCCATCCGTTGCGTGCGGCTCTAAATCTTGGAACGATCAGCGTCCCGACCCGCAAACCACCGGGTTTGCCAACAATCCGGCGAGGGGGCAGGAGCTTCTTCTTCCGGGCTCGCTGCGATGCGTACACGCTAGTTCGCCCTCTGGTTCGGGCATGTGTTGTCTGCACCGGCGCGCGTCGGCCAGATTTAAGCGGAATAGCTTCGAACGAGTGCGCGACAGGCCCGCGCGACCGGCACCGCCCCGCCGGCGTCCGGCTACCGGCGCTTCCGTGCCGGGCCAGGACGGAAGACCGGTTCCGACGCAAGCGCGTGGCGCGGTTTCTCCAACTGGCGATCGGCCAGCGGGGGCGCGTTCGCTTCGTGGACAGTCTTGCCGGCGTATGATAACAGCAACCCACAATCACGAGGAGCACGTCTCCCGGTGTGGATCAACGCTCTGAGGTAGAAACGAAAAGGAAATACATTCATGAGAACTATTTCGACACTGTTGCGCAGCGCCGCTCTATCCTGCCTTGTATTGGCGGGTGGAGCTTTGTTGACCGCACATGCGGCCGACAAGACCATCGGAAAATTCGGACATACGGGGGCGACCGCCAGCGAATACGGCCAGACCGTCCTCGAATTTGCCGCCCGCGTAAACGCCCGGGCGCCGTCCCTTGAGATCCAAGTCTTCGGAGACAGTGCCCTCGGCGGCACCCAGACCCTCATCGAGGGCGTACAATTGGGCACCGTTCATCTTTCGAATGCCGGCTATGGATCGCTGGGCGCATTCGTCAGCGAGTTCGGCGCAATGGAACTTCCGTTCCTTTTCGGGCGGGAACTGGATATCGACAAGATCCTGAAAGTCGCTCAGTCCAAACTCTATGAAGAGTGGCAGGACACTCTCGCCGAAAAGATCGGGGCGCGTGTTGTCGCGCCCGCCTGGTACTACGGGCACCGTGACATCATCGTCAAGAATCCCGCGACCACGCCCTCGGACCTGGCGGGTGTGAAAATTCGCGTGGTGCCGGCGCCACTCTACGTGGAAATCATGAAGGGCCTTGGCGCCGTGCCGACGCCGGTAGACTGGCCGGAAGTGTACAACGCATTGAAGGCGGGCCTCATTGACGGAGTCGATTCTGCCACGCAAAGCATCGTGGCCCAGAAGTTTTACGAGGGCGCCACGCATTATCTGGCCACGCACCACATCACCGGCCTCAATGCCATGATCGCGAACCGGAAGTGGTATGACGGCCTCGCCGAGGAGGACCGGGCGGTTCTGAACGAGGAGCTTGTATGGTTCCAGAAGCAGTTCGCCACCCGGTTGCAGGAAATCAAACCCGGCATCGTCGAGGAAATGAAGAAGCAGGGTGTGACCATCCATGATATCGACCTTGCGGCTTTCCAGCAGGCGATCGAAGACGCCAATGTCGCCCAGAAAGTTGCCGAGGCGGGAAACTGGCGGCCCGACACGCTGGAGCGTTTCCGCGCCGTAATTGAGGACGCCGGCTACGTGCCCAACTTCTAGTTTCGGCTAGATCAAGAATGGGGCCGTCCTGCGGGACGGCCCTGCAATCAGTTCCCATTCCCCTGCACGCGGCGGATTCCATGTGGCGCCAATTCCTGTTGCGGAAAGCTGCGGATATTGATTTTCATCTGGCAAGCGCCGCGCTCATCGTCATGACGTTCATCGCGCTGTTGGCGGTGGTGTTCCGCTTCGTGCTGAACGACCCGTTCATCTGGAGCGACGAGGCGGTCAAGCTCGTTTTCGCCTGGTTCTGCTTCGCCGGCATGAGCGTCATCGCCAAGCACACCATGCACCTCAGGGTGGACATCGTCGATCACCTTGTCGGACCGAAACTCAAGACGCTTTTGCGTCTGTTCGGCAATTTATTTGTCCTGGGCACGGCGGTTCTGCTGCTTGTCACGGGCGCCCAACTCTGTTTCAGCCAGGCGGGCAACCAGTTTGCATCCATGCCCATTTCCCGGGCGTGGTCGTTCGCTGCCCTGCCGGTCGGGGCCTTGCTGATGGCATTCCGGCTGTTTCCGATCTTAAGGAACGATGTGCACGCGCTCCGGCACGGCGGGGCAGAGGCGGAAGAATCGGACTAGCCCATGCTTGAGGTTTCCTTTGGAGTGATGGGGATCCTGATCCTGCTGGGTGTTCCGATCGCGTTCGCATTGATGGCTTCCACCATCATTTTCTTTGTATCCAACGATCTTTCCCTGGTCGGCTTCGCGCACCGGACGGTGGTCGGGTCGGAGAATTTTGTGCTGACGGCAGTGCCTTTCTTCGTTTTTGCCGCTGTGATCATGAATAGCGGGGGACTGACGCGGAGGATCATCGCCTTCGCGGATTCGCTCATCGGTCACTGGCCGGGAAGTCTGGCTCAGGTCAACATCGGCGCCAGCATGATCAACAGCGGCATCACCGGTTCGTCGCTTGCCGACGCGGCGGGCGTGGGTGGCATCGTGATCCCCGAAATGGTCAAAAAGGGATACAGCCGCGCGTTCTCGGCCGTCGTAACTGCCGCTTCTGCCACCATCGGGCCAGTAATTCCGCCAAGCATCGCGTTCGTCATCTACGGCAGCATTGCGGGCGTATCCATCGGTAGCCTCTTTCTTGCGGGAGCGATTCCGGGGCTCCTGATTGGCGTCGCACTCATGGTGGCTACGCGATTCATTGCCGTGCGGCGAAATTACGAATACGGCCCCCCGCCATCGTTGCGGGTGATCCTTAAGGGCCTGAAGGACGCTGTGCTCGCGCTCGGCATGCCGGTCCTGATTCTCGGCGGCATCGGTTTCGGCGTTTTCACGCCTACGGAAGCGGCCGCCGTGGCCTGCGGGTACGCCCTTGTCGTCAGCGTCGGCATCTACCGGGAATTCAAGCTTCACCACCTGCCGCAGGTATGCCGGGACACGATCCTCTACGCGGCGCCTCCGCTCCTGATCATCATCGCCATGTCGGCCTTTTCCGTGATGCTGGCCTGGCTTCAGGTGCCCCAGCAGTTGACCGCGTTTGTCCTTTCGCTGTCGCGCGATCCCATAGTCATCCTGTTTTTCGTCCTGGCCACTTTCCTTGTTCTGGGTTTTCTGACCGACGGTTTTCCCATCTTTTTCCTGGTTACGCCCATGTTGCTGCCGGTGGCCCTGGAATCGAACATCGATATGATTCACCTGGGCGTTCTCATCACCATGACGGTGCTGCTGGGGAATCTAACGCCCCCCTTCGGATTGCTGATGTTCCTGTCGTGCAACATCGCGCGTTGCACGATCATGGAGTTCACCCGCGAGGCCTGGCCGTATATCCTGACCATGGCCGCGGTGATTGTGATCCTCGCGCTGTTTCCCGGAATCGTCTTGTGGCTGCCCGGAATCTTGATGGGTTACGGAGGGTGAGCAACGAATCCGTGGCGGCGGGAGGCGTGGAGCGGTTTCGGATCAAGGGATTTTCAAGTCTGTTGAAGGAACAGGAAAGTTGATGCGCGTTGGCGTCGAAATCGGCGGAACTTTCACCGATCTGGTCGCCATGGACCGGATCGGCGGGATCACGGCTTGCAAGGTCCTTTCGACCCCGGAATCACCGGCCAAGGGCGCGCTGGACGCCCTCAAAGAGTGGGGAAAACCGCTGAACGGCGTGGAAGTGCTGGTGCACGGCTCAACTATCGCGACGAATACCGTACTGGAGCGAACGGGAGCAACCACGGCACTGGTGATCACCGAGGGATTCCGCGATGTGCTGGAAATTCAGCGGCACGAGAGAACCCGCGTTTATGATCTCTACTACCAGAAGGCCGTTCCCATCGTTCCGCGCCATCTGGTTCTCGAAGTGGATGAGCGAATTGCAGCGAATGGTTCGATCGTTCGGCCTCTTGAGGATACCAGCAGGCTGTTGCGCACACTGAAGTCCCTGATGGAGAGCGAAAAGGTCGAATCGCTGGCAGTCGTGCTGCTCAACGCATACCGGAATTCGGTTCACGAAAAGGCGCTCGGGGACGCCTTGCGGGGCGCATTCCCGCAAATTCCGGTGACCTTGTCATCGGAGGTTTTGCCGGAGTTTCGCGAGTACGAACGCGCGAGCACCACGGTCATGAGCGCATACCTGAAGCCGGTAATACAACGGTACATGGAATCCCTGCAATCGGGACTGTCGGAAAGGAAATTTTCCGGCGATCTCCATATCATGCAGAGCAATGGAGGGATATTTCCGGTTGCCGCTGCCCAGCGGCAGGCGGTGAACGTCATTCTCTCCGGCCCGGCGGCAGGCGTTGTCGGCGCCACGCGCGTCTCCGATGTAGCCGGCCATCGCAACATCATCACCCTGGACATGGGCGGCACCAGCACGGATGTCTGTCTTGTTCACGAAGGCACCCCCCGTATCACGGCCGATAACCAGATCGCGGGGCTTCCCATCATGGTTCCGATGGTGGAGATCATCACCGTGGGCGCGGGCGGCGGCTCTATCGCCTATGCCGACGCGGGAGGAATGCTGAAGGTGGGTCCCGCCAGCGCCGGAGCCGACCCCGGCCCCTGTTGCTACGGAAGGGGCGGGGACCTCCCCACCGTGACCGATGCAAATGTGTTGTGCGGTCTGATCCGGCCCGACAAGTTTTTCGGCGGTAACCTGCGCCTGCGTCCTGACCTGGCGGCCGCGGCGCTGTCTTCGCTCGCCGCCAGACTGGGAATGGAATCCCTGGCGTTGGCGGAAGGGATTATCAAGGTGGCCAACTCCAACATGATGGATGCCATTCGCCTGGCGTCGCTGGAACGCGGCCATGACCCGCGAGACTATGCACTGGTCGCTTTTGGCGGCGCTGGCGGATTGCACGCGTGCTCGCTCGCCGACGAATTGGAAATCGACAAGGTCTTGGTGCCGTGGAATCCTGGGCTGCTCAGCGCATACGGGCTACTCGTATCGGACTTCCGGCGTGAATTCGTCCGTACGGAACTGACCCGCAACTCGGAGATTCGTTCCAGCCGCATGCTGGAGGTCTACGCCGAACTCGAGCGCCAGGGGAGGCAGGAATTCGATCGGTATCATGTGTCGAGGAACGGTCTTGTTCTGAGACCTTCCGCCGACCTCCGTTATCTAGGACAGGAACTCGCTCTCAACATCGGACTTGATCTGGCGCGGGTCGCGGAAGTGCGGTTGCAGGATTCCGCCGAGGAATTCCACAAGGCCTATCGGCGGCGGTGCGGACACTGCTTTCCCGAGGCTGAAGTCGAACTTGTCAACTACCGGCTCACGGTAGTCGCGCCGAACCAGGCGCCGCCTTCAAGACCGAGGGAAATGAGCGGTTCCCCGAAAATGGAATCGGGTTCAGTGTACTTGGGGAGCGCCTGGGTTGAGTGCGCACATTTCGAACGGGAGCGATTACCCGCAGAGTTTTCTGCGGACGGCCCGATCGTGCTGGAAGAGGACACCGCGACGACATTCGTGCCGCGAGGGTGGAGCGCCCGCGTGGATGTTTCGGGGAATCTGGAACTGACCCGCGGCTGATCGGGTTGATCTCAAGAAAGGACGCAGGAAATGGATCCGGTCCGGCTCAATCTTATCGTCAGAGCGCTGGAGAGCATTCCCGCCGAGATGAGCATCAACATGCTCAAGGCGGCCTATTCCAGCATCGTACGCGAAGCAAAGGACTTCGCGACCAACCTGTTCGACCGCCACGGAAAGTCGGTCACCCAATCCGAGCAAATTCCGATCCTGGTCGCGGCGTTGAGCACTGCGCTCCGGTTCGCAATCCAGAAGCATCCCCTTTCTACCTGGAAACCGGGTGAGATGGTGATCACCAACGATCCGTACAACGGCGGCTCGCATCTCAACGACATCGCGCTCTTCATGCCGATATTCCTGGAGGACGAACTCGTCGGCGTGGCGGGTTCGATTGCCCACCATCTGGACCTTGGAGGCGTGAACGCCGGGATCATTGGCGGCGCTACCGAGATTTTCCACGATGGCATACGTCTCCCCAGAATCAAGTTCGCCATGCGGAACGGCAAGCTGGACCCGGTACTGGAGGACATGATCCGCGCCAACATTCGGGTGCCCGACGAAACCGTGGGCGATTTGCACGCGCAAATTGTCGCGGACCGAACAGCCGAAGCCCGGCTCCGGACGATCTTCGAAAAATTCGGCAAAGACGATGTCCTGGAGGTCATGCAACGGCTTCAGAACTATGCGGAAAACCTGACGCGCCAGGAGATCGAGAGCTTTCCGGACGGGACATTCTCGGGCGAGGCCATGGTGGACGACGACAGCCAGGGAAACGGGCCTTTCGTGGTCCGGGCAAAGGTTTCCATACATGGTAGCTCACTCGCGGTGGATTTCGCCGGCACGGACGGGCAAGCCAAGGGCATGATCAATTGTCCGTTCGGTTCGACACTCGCCGCCACTTACACAGCGGTCCGCCAGGTGGTGAACACGCGGGTCACGGTGCCGGCAAACGACGGCTCGACCCGGCCGCTCAACATCACGGCCCCGCTCGGATGCCTGGTCAATCCCCTTCCTCCTGCCAGCGTTCACGCGCGCTTCATCACGGCCTACCGCTGCTATGAAGCAGTCATGGACGCTCTCGCCAAGGTGGTTCCGGAGCGAACCAGCGCGGTGGGATACAACTCCACATTCTGCTTCGCCTTCGCGGTGCCGGGGGCTGGCGACTACCGGATCATGTCGGAAACGACGGCCGGCGGTTGGGGCGCGGGGCCCCGCAGCGATGGTGCGGACGCGTTGCCCCTTCCGCTTTCCAACTGCTCAAATGTGCCGGCTGAGTGGGTCGAGCACCAGTTCCCCTACCTGCGGGTCAACCGATATGAAATCATCCGGGATTCCTGCGGACACGGACGTCAGCGCGGCGGACTTGGAGAACTGAAGGAATACGAGATTCTCGAAAACGAAGTCGCGTACTCCGGAATGTGCGATCGCTTTCTCCACCCGGCCAAGGGAATCCATGGGGGAACGGACGGTGCGACCGGCGCCCTGAAGGTACTGCGGGGAAACGAAGTCCTTTCGCTGCCCTCGAAGACCGCGATCGACTTGCAGAAAGGCGACAGTGTACAGTTCATCACCGGCGGCGGCGGCGGCTATGGCGAGCCCTCCGAACGCGCGCGGTGCGAGGTCGAAAAGGACTTGAAAGCAGGGTTCATCTCCGCGGAAGTCGCCGAGCGCGTATACGGGCTCGCTGCCGACAGTTGATCCATGGTGCACAATTGACCACCGTGCTTGCCGTCTATTCGGGTGAGGGGCCGCTGGAGGATTTGGCGCGGCGATTTCCCGAGGTTCGCTTCCACTTTTCTTCACGGCCCGAAGAGCAACGCAGGCTCCTTGCCGAATGCGAGGTGTTGCTTTGTTCGGGGAGGGCGTTTTCGTCCGAAGTCGCCGAGGCGTGCAGGCAATCGCCGTCGCTCCGGTGGATTCAGATGTGCAGCGCCGGCGTCGAGCATGTGCTCGAATTCGAAATTCCTTCGCACATTCGCATTTGCCGGGGGGGAGGCTTGTGGAACCGACCGGTGGCAGAGCACGCGCTTTCCATGATGCTGGCCCTGGCTCGGCGCCTTCCCGAAGCGGAACGCGAGCGCCAGGAGGGTATCTGGGATTACCCGGCGGCCGCCCGGCGCATTGACAGCCTGGAAGGGAAACGGCTCCTTGTGCTCGGATTTGGAGAAATCGGTCTCACCCTCGCGAAGGGTGCCCGGTCGCTCGGGATGGAAGTCTTCGGGCTTGCCCGGCGGCCAAGAAGCGTGGACGGGTTCCGGGTGCACGGCGGAGCGGAACTCGACCGAATCCTCCCGCATGCGGAGGTGGTGGCCATCACTCTCCCTGGTGGCGCCAACACCCGCCACAAGATGGGCGCAACGCAGTTTGCCCTGCTGCCCGCCGGTGCTTTGCTGATCAACGTGGGAAGGGGCACCGTGGTGGATACGGGGGCGCTTGTTCGCGCCCTTCGGGAGGGCCACCTAGGTGGCGCCGGCCTGGATGTAACGGATCCGGAGCCGTGTCCGCGGGACCATCCCCTCTGGTCGCTTTCGAATGTGATCATCACCCCCCATGTCGGCGGTGATACGCGAAGATGGCCCGAGAAGGTTGCGGCCCTGATGGAACGCAACCTGAAGCGTTATCTGGCCGGGGAACCCCTGGAGTATGAAGTCGCGAGGGAACGGCAGCCGTGACGGTGGAATGGAAACAGGACTGGAACGACTGGCAGGTATATCCGCCTCGACCGGCTTGGGTTGAGGTGGATCGATCGGCGATTGTCCGGAACACCCGAAGGATTCGCGATTTAGCGAAACCGGCAACCTTGATGGGCGTGGTGAAGGCGGACGGCTTTGGTCACGGTCTGGTGGAATCGGCCCGGGCCATGCTCGAAGGCGGCGCCACGCAACTTGGGGTGGCGATTCCAGAGGAAGGCATCGCGCTCCGCCGTTCAGGAATTTCCGCTCCCATTCTGGTTCTGGGCACGATTCCGCCAAGGCTTGCCGAGACGGTGGTGCAGCACGACCTGGCGGTGGCCCTGTGCACGGCGGAACTGGCGGAAACTCTCGACGCGGAGGGCGCAAGACAGGGCCGTCCGGCCCGGGTTCACGTCAAGGTGGATACCGGGGTCCGCCGTATCGGCCTGCCGCCGGACGAAACCGTGTCCTTCACGCGCAAATTGAGGCATCTCCACAACCTGCTCGTCGAAGGCGTGTTCTCGGTCTTGGTCGACGACATTGAATCGACGCCGTTCGCCCGGTGCCAGCATGGAACGTTCTTGCGCCTGCTGGATGCGATGAAGGAGGAGAATCTGTGCCCACCGCTTGCGCATCTATCCAACAGCGTGCCACTCGTCTCCCATCCCGAAATGGCCTTGGACATGGTGCGCGTTGCACGGCTGCTCTTCGGAATCACCCCTTGGCAGCCGGGGCTGGCGGCTGAACTGGGCTTGCGCCCGGCGCTGGCGATTCGTTGTGAAGTGGTATTCGTGAAGTGGGTTGCCGAGGGAGAAAGCATCGGATTCGATTGCGCGAATCGCATTGGGCGGGATACGCGGGTCGTTACATTGCCGCTCGGATTTGCCGACGTGGGCAGGTTCCTCCATGGCGATCGCGGATTTGTACTGTTGCGAGGCCGTCCAGCCCCCGTTCTCGAAATCGCTTCGGATCAGACCTTGGTAGACGCGACCGCCATCCCGGACGCCGTGGTCGGGGACACTGCGGTGCTCTTGGGCAAACAGGAAAGTGCCCGGATCACGGTGTTGGACGTGATGTTGCGGACGGGGCTCAGCGGCGGCACGCTGTGCACCGGTCTCTCCCGCCGTCTCGCGAAGGTCTATCTGCGGGATGGGAAGCCCTATCGGCTGCAGGGCTATCTGGAGAGCGGTCCGTGACGGTTTCTTCGCAGAAATGGAGGCTGGCCGGGAAGGAGGGAAGTCCATGCGAATCACCGGCGTGAAGGCGCATCTGCTCACCTACGAACTCGAAAAACCGTTCGAGATGCAATATGCGCTCGGCAAGCGAAGGGTTCTCAAGCGGGATGCGCTGGTGATCGAAGTGACGACCGATGAAGGCATAACCGGCTGGGGGTCCGGGGATCCGGGCGATATGGGTAATCGGGCCTGGACGCCAAGCACCGTAGCAGCGCTGATTGGCGGCAGGATCGGCAAAATTCTTGACGGCGAAGATCCGCTGGCCATCGACTTCATCTGGAAGAAGGCAATCGCGGAAAGCGGGCTCGGGAACGTCGAACTCACGCAAATATTCGGTGGGGTCGATATCGCGCTCTGGGATATCGCGGGAAAGGCTGCGGGCCGTCCCCTCTGTGACTTGCTGGGGCGCCGGAGGGACCGGGTCCGGGCCTATGCCAGCGCGGGAATGTACATGCCCGCCGAAGGGTACGTGAAAGAGGCTCGCGAATTGGCGGCCGCCGGATTTACAGCCTACAAGATGCGGCCTGCCGCGAGCCCAGCTGAAGACTTGGTTGCAGTCAGGGCAGTGCGCGAAGCCCTTCCGGAGATGGCGTTGCTGGTGGACGCGCATTCATGGTGGCGCGCGGCGCCCGATGTCTATACACGAGATGTTGTCTTTGGATTGGCGCGAGAGCTGGATGATCTGGAATTGCATTGGCTGGAGGATCCGCTCGACTATCGGGACAGGAACTCGTACTCCGAACTGAGCCGTCTTCTGCGGATGCGCGTAGGAACCGGAGAGAACGAACAAAGTCCGGAAGATCACATCCAGCTCATCGACAACGGGGCGTGCGATACCATCATCGTGGACGCTCGCCTGCATGGAGGCATTACGAAATGTATGGAGGTCGCGCGCCATGCAGGCATTGCGGGCCTTGAATACGCGGCCCACAATTTCTGCGACATGATCAGCCAGGCCGCCAACGCCCATATCATGTTGTCGGTAGCGACGCCCGCGCTGTTTGAGTACCCCACTTATACGTGCGAGCGTTGGACTGGCATGTATGACAACCAGCTTTCCACCGGTCTGTGTGATCATGGTATTTCTTGCGATGAGAGTTCCGTGTCGGTTTCCGGTCGACCCGGGTTGGGCGTCGAACCGGTTGCCGGATTCGAGGAACGATTTCGCTACCGGGAAGGCCACTGGACGGTCTGGGAATCGAAGGATGGGGAACTCATCGCGGCGCAGTAGCGATTCGGTCGCGGCACGCGCCACCTTGACGGGGCGTTCGGTTGGTGGGATAAGGGCGTCGCGACGTTTACCGTCTGCTGAGACGGCAAAACGAGGATTTTCAGCGGCGAAATACCGATCAATCGTTGCCTGCAGCAACGGCAGGGGAATTTGATCGCCGGGCAGGGAGTTCCGGGAGGCTACCGATGACAAAGCGGACAGCGGCGAAGCACAAGATCGATCGCCGCATGGGAGAGAACATTTGGGGGCGTGCGAAATCGCCGCTTAATGGGCGGCGGTCCGGGCCCCCAGGCATGTCTGCGGATCAGGTGCGTGGCGGGCGGCGGAGCAAGCTGTCAGATTTTGGCATCCATTTACGCGCCAAGCAAAAACTCAAGGGCCATTACGGCGACATCACCGAAAAGCAATTCCGGCGCACGTTTAACGAGGCGCAGCGACGGAAAGGCGAGACCGGAGCCAACCTGATTGAACTCCTGGAGCGCCGGTTGGATTCAGTGGTGTACCGAGCCAAGTTCGTGCCAACTATTTTCGCCGCCCGGCAGTTCGTGAATCATGGACACCTGACTGTGAACGGTCGCCGCGTAAACATCGCGTCGTATTCGGTGCAGGACGGGGACGTGATTGTCGTCAAGGAAAGTTCGCGTCAGTTGTCGTTGGTGCTCGACGCAATTCACTCGGAGGAAAGACCGCTTCCAGACTACCTGGAAGTGGACCACGAGGAGATGCGAGTGAAATTCCTGTACGGTCCAGAGATCACGGAAGTTCCGTATCCGGTTCGCATGGAACCCAACCTCGTTATCGAATACTACGCGAAGAACTGAAGGCGACGCCTTCTAGAAGTTCGTTCTTCAGGAGACGTTCCGGGATGGACGACAGCGGAGGCATTCGACTGGTTGCAGGCAACGCCAATCGGACGCTTGCCCAAGCGGTATCACGTCGAATTGCCGCCGCCCTGGGTACGGCAAGTCCTCTCGCGGATGCCCGTATCGAATGTTTCAGCGATCGCGAGGTGTTTGTCGAAATCTACGACAACATTCGTGGAGCGGACGTCTTCGTGATTCAGCCGACGTCCAATCCCGCAAACGACAACATGATGGAACTTCTGATTATCATCGATGCGTTGCGGCGCGCATCGGCACGACGCATTACCGCGGTGCTTCCCTATTTCGGGTACGCGAGACAGGACCGGAAAACGGCGGCCCGCACTCCGATTTCAGCGAAGCTGGTTGCAAATCTCATTTCGCATGCCGGAGCGGATCGGATTCTGACGATGGACCTGCATTCAGGGCAGATCCAGGGTTTCTTTGATATTCCCGCCGACAATTTGAGCGCGGCGCCGGTGTTCTCTCTCGACATACGGGCGCGATTCGAAAAACTGTCCCAAATCACCATTGTTTCTCCCGACGTCGGGGGCGTGCTGCGTGCTCGCGAATTGGCCGGGAGGCTGGGCAGCGAGCTTGCTATTGTCGACAAGCGCCGCTCGGGGCCGAACCGGGCGGAGGCGGTTAACGTCATAGGTTCGGTCGAAGACCGGGACTGCATACTGATCGACGATATCTGCGATACCGCCGGGACACTGTGCGAAGCCGCAGTTCGGTTGCGCCAGCGCGGAGCGCGCTCGATTCACGCGTATGTCTCGCACGGCGTGCTATCGGGGCCTGCGATCGAACGAATTGCCGATTCTGACTTGGAGGCGCTGGTCATGACCGATTCCATCGAACCGACCGTTTCGGTGGCCGACGAAAAGAAAATTCGCACGGTTACGGTGGCGCCGATGTTTGCTCAGGCAATTCTGAATGTCGCGCGCGACACTTCGGTTTCCTCTCTGTTCAAGGAAGCGACACTGG
Source organism: Rhodobacterales bacterium (assembly GCA_965219495.1). Taxonomy (GTDB): domain Bacteria; phylum Pseudomonadota; class Alphaproteobacteria; order Rhodobacterales; family CAZPXZ01; genus CAZPXZ01. The sequence goes on along the minus strand of OZ244777.1, from coordinate 1,352,770 downwards.
CGCCGATGTATGGGGAAGCGATGGGGGCGTGAACTTGCCGGTACCTTGCGGTAGCATGCCGATCGGAGAAGGGAATCAAATATGAAAAAGGGCATTCACCCGGATTATCACCCGATCGTGGTCAAGTTGACCTCGGGCGAAGAATTGGAAATGAAGTCGACTTGGGGATCCGAAGGTGAGACCCTTACCTTGGATGTGGACCCGGGTACGCACCCCGCCTGGACAGGCGGGCGTCAGAAGCTGGTTGATACCGGCGGCCGGGTCTCGCGATTTCGAAGGCGGTTCGGGTCGGAAACATTTTAACCCTGCGGGCCGAACTACCCGGGCCTTCCATGTCCCATGTAATTGTCCTCGGCAACGAGAAGGGAGGCAGCGGCAAATCAACGGTCGCCATGCACTTGGCGATTTGGCTCACGCTTGGCGAGGTGCGGGTCGGTGCGATAGACCTCGATGTGCGCCAGCGCTCGTTCGTCCGATATCTGGAAAATCGGAAGGCAACCGCCGACAGGCTCGGAATGGAACTGGTGACACCCGAATTTCGAACTGTCGCGCAAAGTCAAAACCGCGATCGAGAGGTCTCTCACCAGGAAGACTGCGCGGCCTTTGAAAGGGTGCTTGAGGAGCTCGACAAGGACTGCGAGTTTGTTGTCATCGATTGTCCAGGGGCGCAGACGAGCCTGTCGACGGCCGCGCACGGCGCCGCCGACATATTGATTTCGCCGATCAATGACAGCTTTGTGGATTTTGACCTCCTTGCGCAGGTGCATGCGGGGACGGGCAAAGTATTGGGTCCGTCCATTTACTCGGAAAGTGTTTGGGATGCCCGAAAGTCCCGGGCGAAGCGAGGGCGCCCGGCGATGGACTGGATCGTGATGCGCAATCGGATTGCCACTTTGGGGGCACGGAATCAGCAGCGAATTCAAAATTCGATGGAAAATCTCTCCCAACGAATTGGATTCCGGGTCGTGCCTGGTTTCAGCGAGCGCGTGATCTTTCGAGAGTTATTCTTGCACGGCTTGACGCTGCTGGATGTGCAGGCCTCTCAAAGCCTTACGCGTTTCAGCCTTTCCCATGTGGCTGCTCGTCAAGAATTGCGCGACTTGGTCCAGGCGATGAGAATTGAGGTCCGGGATACCGGGAACGAATCCTCCTGCTAGTTTCGTTGCGGGGCCAGGGACAGGCACTCGACACCGCGTGAATTCAATGTGTCACAGGCGGCCGTCGCGCTGTTCTTGTTCAGGTCGCGGAATTGCGCAAGAAAGTATCGGCCCTGTTTCGGCACCCAGGGACGGGCGGATGCAAGTTCCCCTACGGCTTGTTTCTCGATTCGCTTCAGTTGCGCTCGAGCTTGAGACGATTTCGCGTAGGCACCCACCTGAATCGCCCAATCGGTTCGCCGGGCTTGGACGGTGCCGGTTGAATTTCGTTGAGAAGGCGCCACCGTTAGACACTGGAACCCCTTTTTGCGTACAGCTTCGCACGCGCCGAAAGCAGAATCCCGATCATATCCGGTCAAATGTACGACAAAGCGTCGCCCTCGCTTTGGAATCAGCGCTCTCTTTCCTTCCACTTCGGCGATTCTTGCGCTTCGCAATCGGCGAAGTTCGCGATGCGCGTTGCTGGAATTGCGAAAGGCGCCCACCTGAATCACCCAATCTGCCGCCGATTGGTTCGATGGTTTTGCTTTGGCGCGGGTCACAAGGGGCAGACAGTCGATACGGCGCTTCTTGAGTTCAACGCATGCCGCACGGGCACTCGCTTCATCGAAATCCAGGAATTGGGCAAGGTAATACTTGCCGGACTTGGGAACACGGAACGATCTGTCCTGAAGCCAGGCGATGTCCGATTTGCGGAGCTCATCGAGTCTCATTCGCGCGCGGCTGGCGCGACCGTACGCGCCTACCTGCAAAACCCAGTCGCCTTCGTCGGACTTCAGTACGGCAGGCTGAACGGTCGCCCGAGGGACTTGATCCTCCAGCTTGTAGCGCAAGGGCAGACACTCCACGCGGCGATTGCGAAGCCTCTCGCAGGCTTGGCGGGCGCTTTTTTCGTCGAATCCATCAAACCGCGCAATGTAGAGTTTGCGTTGGCGAAGCACGCGTGGCCGACTGCTGCCCAACGCGGAACCGTGATCGCGCGTAATTCTTGCCAGATGCAATTCTGCCCGGCTCTCACCCCGGAACGCTCCGACCTGAACCGCCCAGTTCGTCGTTCCCTGCGTGCCAGCGGCCAACCGGACTGGTGGCGCCTCGGAATCCTTGGGCGTGGCCAGAAGAACAGGCTGGTCGGACGCGGCAACCGCTACCGGACGCGGAGGTGGCTGCGGGGAAGCCGTGGAGGCGAGCAGCAGGCCTCCGTTCTTCACCAATTTGAATCCCTCATCAAGAATTTGTGAGACCCGCGTGGTTCGGCGGCTGCTGGAGTCCGCCCCAAAGTAGCTCATCAGCAAACGGTGGTTATTTCGTACCGAGGATGCGACAATGGTATATCCTGCCGCGCGCGTGTAGCCAGTCTTGATTCCGTCCGCGCCCTTATAGCCTTTGAGAAACCGGGAATTCGTTGCTGCAAGGTTCCTGCCTCCCCAACGGATTTGGCGCCGCTCAAATGTGGAATAATGTTCGGGAAAGTCGCTGATCAGTCTTCGCCCGAGGGTCACCATGTCCCGGGCGGTGGAAAGATGACCCTGGCTGGTGAAACCGGTCGCATTCTTGAAAGTCGTTCGGGTCATGCCGAGAAGTTGCGCCTTCCGGGTCATGAGTCGCGCGAATCTCGCTTCGGAACCGGCAACTGCTTCTGCCAGGGCAATTGCGGCATCATTTGCGGATTTAACGGCAGCGGCAGCGATAAGATGACGCACAAGCACGCGTTGGCCGGCGCGGAGTCCGAGTCGGGATGGTGCGACCTGTGCGGCTCGCTTGGAGATTTTCACTTTCTCGTTCAGGGAGAGCTTCTTGTCTCGGATGGCTTCGTACACGAGATAGAGCGTCATCATCTTGGTGAGGGAAGCCGGGTGCAGTCGCACGTCGAGATTGGCGGAACTCAGAATGTATCCGGTCGCATAGTCAGCCAACGCGAAGGACTTGACCCTCGCCTGCGCATCGCCCGGTGCGAACGCCATGACGGCCAGGATGGCCGTAAAACTTGCCAGAACAACTGGCAAAAAACGGCGAAATCGAATCGCCCTGTTCCGTCCGTGCATACTGCCCGATACTCCACCCATCACGCATGAAGCATAGGTTTTGTTGTGTTTGGCTTGCAGCATATGCGCAAATTCCCGGCAAATCAAGGTTGATGAGTCGGTCGCGGGTTCGCAAGCTGCAGATGCGGAATGGATAATCCGAGCCTTGGTCGTTGGAGCTTCGCACGACATGGCGAAATCCTGAATTAATGGCTGCTTGAATCACCGGTGAACAAGACCATGGTCAGCGAGGAACACGAAGGTGAAGGATTTGCTGACGAGTTTGCGGTACGCAGGACCGATTGCGGGGTCCGAAACACCACCTGGGTTGAATCCCGGTGTTGATCGACCTGGGGACTATCCCGTCCGAAGAACACGCTCTTCAGGCCAGGCAGGAGTGAACGATTGAAGGGACCGTTCGCACGGCAGGCGAAGCAAGATCTTCGAATTCGATCATACCAACCACCTCACTTTCACCGATGAGAAGGCTCGGGTCGAAAATCTCGGTTGTGTTGACGGCATGCTGTCGGAGGCCGACTTCGGTTGAATGCGGGTACCGGTACCGGGGTCATTGCGGAACGGCATTGAACGCCGTATCGCGACTCATCTTGAGACTCGCTCGAAACTGTTCGACAGTCCTTTGGCCGTGAATTCCGGATAGCAGACACACGTTGCGTTCAAATCGAATGGCAAGCTACTTCGCTTGCCGATTTGCTGCGAATTTTGCAACTCGCCGCCGGGTGAAAATGCGAAATAATGAAACTCAGAAATTGCTGGAGCAATGTAAGCGCATTATTTTCCCCACCCCTGCCGCGTTCGGCTGACATCTGCGAGTCTCCTGGCTTTGGTTGCAGCTGCCAGGGAGGCATTCATGGGAGATTTGGAGGCACGCGTTTCGGCTTGTGGCCCCCACTCGGCGTCGTTCCGCCGCCGGGTTGTTGCGGAGAGTTGTGAGCCGGGCTCGCGGATTTCGGCGGTCGCGGCCCGCCACGGCATTTCGACATCGACATTGCACCGCTGGCGCCGGCAGTCGGTTTCGGGCGGCGTGCCTGCGGCGGTTCCGGTTGTGGTTTCGGGGGACGGGGGGTCGGCGCTGGAGATTTGGGTGGCGGGGATGTCGCTTCGGCTTCCGGCGGACTTTGACGAGGGGCAGGCGGCGCGGGCCCTGCGGGCGATGCGGCGGGCGTCATGATCGGGCTCGGGGACGGGGTTCCGCTGTATGTTGCGACGGCGCCGGTGGATTTCCGGCGCGGGGTGTTCAGCCTGACGCTGTACGCGCAGGAAGAGCTGGGGCTGGACCCGCGCTGGGACGGTGTGGTTGTCTTCCGTTCGAAGCGGCCGGGGCGTCTGAAGCTGCTGCACTGGGATGGCAGCGGGATGGTCTTGGTGACGAAGTGGCTGGAGGCGGGCGGGTTTGTGTGGCCTCCGGTGGTTGCGGGGGTCATGCGGATGAACCGCCCGCAGTTGGCGGCGCTGTTCGACGGCTGCGACTGGCGGGCGCTCAGGCGTCGGGCGGGGCGTCGGCGGTGAAGCGGATGGGGAAGGCGACGCCGTAGGGCTGGAGGGACTTTTCCCAGGGCGGCTCGAACGGTTCCCAGGGCAGCAGGGTCTCGGGCTTCTTGCAGCCGTCGCGGATTTCGAGGAGGGCGTGCGCCATCCAGGCTTCCGGATCGATCCCGTTCAGCCGGCAGGTGGCGATTAGCGAGCCCAATACGGCCCAGGTTCGGGCCCCCTGTTCGGAGCCCGCGAACAGGGCATTCTTGACGGTCAGCCTGGTGGCGCGGTGGGCATTTTCCACCGGGTTGTTATCGATATCCAGGCGGCCGTCGTTCAGGAACCGCGTGAAGCCGGTCCAGTTGTCATCGGCGAGGCCATAGTCGATGGCTTTGCGCAGCGGCGACGGCGGCGGAATGGTGTCGCGTTCGGCGGCGAGATTGCTGCGCAAGTCTTCGAGAACCGGCGCCGCCTGCGCCTGCCGGACGGCGACGCGCTGGTCCGGGGGTTGTCCACGGATCTCTTTCTCGATCCGGTAGAGTTCCCGGAAGCGGTCGAGGGCAAACTCCGCCAGCGCGTTGGACGGCAGTTGCCGGAATTTCCGTCTCCAGTGCGCCAGACAGTATTGGAGCTTCAGCGGACCGCCCGGGCGGTCGGGCGCCTGCAGGATGTTGTAGCCGGCGTAGCGGTCGACTTGCGCGCGGCCGGTGAAGTCCGCCAGCATCCGTTTGGGGAGCGCCTGGCTGCGGTCGGGGCCGCTCCAGGTCAGCATCGCCGGCGGGTCCCTGCCGCCGAAGCCGGCGTCATCGCGCAACGCCGTCCACAGATAGCCGGTCCGGGTCCGTCCCCGCCCCGGCTCCAGGATCGGCAACGTGGTCTCGTCGAGGAACAGCCGGGCGGCGCCGAGTACATGGCGCTGCAGCGCTTCCCAGACCGGCAGCAGATGGAAGGCCGCCGCCGCCGCCCAACGGCACAGCGTCGCCCGGCCGATGTCGAGCCCGTAACGAAGCAGGATCCCGCTTTGCCGATAAAACGGCTGGTGATCGGCGTATTTGCGCACCACCACATGCGCCAGCAGGGTTTCATCCGCCAGGCCGTTGCGGATCAGCGGATCCGACGGCGACGGCGCTTGCAGCGGCGCCTGGCCGCGGCATCCCCGGCAGGCGAACACCGGGCGCTCGATCTCCAGCGCCAGGTACTGGGCCGGAAGGTAGAACACCCGCGTCGAGAGATCGCAGCGGATCTCTTGCATCGGCTGGCGGCAGCCCGGGCACTCGAGGCTCTCGGGTTCCACCCGATGGCGGTAGCGGGGCACCTGCGTGCCGATCTTCCGCCCGCCCTTCGCGTTCCACGGGCGGCCTCGCTTCTTGCTGCCCGTCGGCGGCGCCGGCGGCGCCGCATTCCCGTCCGGGGCATCCTCGTCCGGCGGCGGCTTCGGCCGGCCCCGCTTCTCGGAGGAGGCGCCGAACAGCGCCGCCGCCAGTTCGGCCACCTTCGCGCTCAACGACTCCACCTCTTGCAGCTTCTCCCGCAGCGTGTCCTGCAGACTCTCGCAGGTCGCCCGCAACTGCTCATGCGCCGCCTGCAGCTGCGCCAGTTGCCGGCGCAGGCGCGTAGTCTCCGCATCCCGCTCTTCCAGCGCCCGCAGCGCATGATCCCGCTGGTCCTGCGCGATCGACAACTCTTCCCGCGCCCCGGAAAGCCGCGCCTGCGGACTCTCCGGTCCGGCGTTCATTCCACCGCCCCGCCCAACGCCGCCCGCCAGTCCCGCGACAGCGGACGCGCAAACACCCGCTTGCGCGGTACCGAAAGCCCCGGACGACCGTTCCGCGTCCGGCCCGTCGTCCAGCCGCATTCCGTCCACCCCGCCGCCCGGTAGCAGGTGCCCGCAAAGCGTGGCTCCACAAACGTCTCCAGCAGGTGAACCGGATGCCCGTAGCCTGCCTGCCAGTCCCCCGGAAGCCGCCGCGAAAGCAGCCCCAGCGCATGGCTGGCAAGATGCGGAACCCGCACCCAGTCCAGAATCAAAAACCGTTGCTGATTCACCACCAGACGAAGCCCCGCGCTCCGATCGGCGTCGCTCCAGCCGATCCAGCGATCCCGCGCCGCGCAGCGCCAGGCGCTCGAACCCGTCAGCGAGCCGCCCAGAAGACGGCCCCCGCAGTCCCGCAAAAGGTGCCCCACCGTCTCTCCCACCCGGGTCCGAAAGCCCAGAGGGTGCCAGACCTCCAGCATCGACTGCAAAACCTCCCGCTCCGCACCCCAAACCGGCTCCAGCGTCACCGGCCGAAGTGCCGCTAGCGCGCAGGAAATCTCCGCTCGATCCCACTCCGGCGCCGCCGCACGACGGCGGACGCCCGGACGCCGCGAATGCGGCGGCGGAAGAACAATCAGGCCGCGCGCCTTCAGCTTCGAAAGAAGCGAACGAGCCGCCATGTCCTTCAAAATCCCCGTCTCGGTCCGCCAGTTCCAGCGAACGCAAAGCTCCCGGGATATCCGCCACCGGCTGGCCGACCCCGGACCCGCAATCACCGCCCGGATCTCGGCCAGTTCCGAAGCGCCGATCCGGCGGCCCTGTAGCACATGTGGCGAATCAGTCATCAACCGCAGCATGGCCGAAATCGGCGACGGAGTCCAGCTCCACCGCAACCGCTCCAGCCAGACGCGCCAACCGGATGCCGCCGGAGAATATGCGAAAGCGCCCGGCGCAACCCCCGCACCAACCGCCAATCTTACCGCAGGCCCGAAATAAGACGCTTACGGAGCAATCCGGGGAAAAATCCCAAACAGAGGACGAAACAATCCGGGAAATCAATCCCGACCTAAACTAAAATACAACAGCAGCTAGTCTCGCTGCACTGCGCCCCTTCACCTTCTTGGCGTCGTCGTACCCGTGCGGCCCGCCGTTCTCAGTGGTCTTGGCGCTCTGGCTGTCAATCGCCCCCGCCGTCGGCTCTTCCCCGCATCCCCGCGCGCCGCCCGCCGGAGCGCACACAGCATGATGTCCAGCAGGCCACTCTTCGACCATGCGTAGGAATAGATCTGAACCGTCGTGAAGGGTGGAAAATCAGTGAGTAACGCGCGCCACTGGCAGCCCGCGCTGTCCAGGTGCTGGATCGCGTTCAACACTTCCCGCAGGTCCGTGGTGCGGGGACGACCTGTCGAAGCCGGGCCCGGAAGAAGGGGTTCCAGCAACGACCGTTCCTCGTCCGTCAAATCAGACTCGTAACGAATCGTGGGGCGCCTATACTGGCGGCGAGTGGTTTCATTCCAAGACATGTGCGTTCTCCATATCTTGATTGGAACTGTATGGAAAATACCACATGTCGAAGCCACTCGGGAGTTTTAGGTCAAACTCTCAGGCAAGGAGCGCCGATACGAAGTGCCTTGCAGAGAAATGCCGAAAATGTCAGACCCTCGCTCGATCACGCTCCCGCACAATGACTATCAACCGTCGAAAGCCGGACTGGAAGAACTGGTCGAGCTTCGCCGCGTGGACGGAACGCAACCGTCACTGGCGGAAGCGGAAGGGCTGGCATGTCCGCACCGGAGTGGAGCCGACGGTGCATAGCTTGTCCATGACGGAAGTGCGCGCGACGTTGTTGGAAAAGATCGCTTGCTGCACCATCCTCCTGTCGCTCGCCCTTCTGCTCGCGCCCGTCTCCGTGCAGGCGGAGCAATACAAGGGCTTCACGCGCGGTCATGCCCTGATTGCCCCTGCCGAGTTGAAGTCGCTACTGAACGGAAACGGCCAGAAACCGGTCGTGTTGGCGGCGGTCCGGCAGATTTCCTGGCTGCTGGGGCACGTGCCGGGCGCGTACCATGCGCCGCGCCGCGCCTACACCGACCGCGGCGGCATGGCGGTAGACCGCGCGCGCTTCCAGGAATTCGCGCGCGGGCTCGGCATCGACAGCGATTCCGTTGTCGTCGTCTATGACGACGCCTATGACGCCGCGCGTCTCTGGTGGCTGTTCCACCTTTACGGAAAGACCGATGTCCGGGTGCTGGACGGCGGCTGGGCAGCCTGGAAAGAGGCAGGCTACGGCGTCGCGCGCGGTCCCGGCCGGTCGGCCCCGAACGCCGGACGCTTTACCGCCGCTCCCGCGCTCGCCGGCTGGACGGCCGGCATGGCTGAGGTCTCCCAGGCCCGCTCGGATGCGGAAACTCATGTCTGGGACGCACGCGACACGCGGGAATGGGACGGGTCGGAGCGGGTCGGCGGCCTACCCGCCGGGCGCATCGGCTGGGCTCGCTTCCTCGGCTGGCGGACATTCCGCAGGGCTGAAGAGGGCCGCCCCTCCGAGTTCCAGACCGCCGCCCAGATCGGCGCGTTGCTCCGTCAGGCGGGGCTCGACCCGGGGGACGACCACATATTCTATTGCCACTCGGGCGTGCGATCCGCCACGCCATTCTTCGCGCTCTACCTGATGGGCTACCCCGTCGAAAAGCTGCACAACTACGACGGCTCTTGGGTTGAGTGGAGCCGGCGCGCGGCGACGGATTAGGCGTTGGCGGCTCCTGTGCTGCTTTCCTGTTCTTGATCCAGCCTTTGTCCGTGCTACATCTCTCAGTCTATTCAGGCCGTTCTTCTGGCCGAGACCGGCTGGAGCACGGCGCGGGCAAGTTCCTGCGGCGTGGGCACTTATTCATCCGGCTTGCGCGGGATGATTGTCTCCTCCGTTTCGGCCTTGCTCGGCTGATAACTGTCCGGCTTTGCCCGCACCGCTGGTCGTTCGGTCATGGCTTCCGCCCGTTGTCCCGATGCGCCGCAATAGCCTTTGGGATCGTTGAAGCTCAACTGTCTACCTTTCCGAGAGGACCGACTCCCCTGTTGAGAATTGCAGGGTATCGGCATGGCTCGTGCATGAATAACTTCTGACTTCCTGACCCCATACCATTTGAGATGAGCTATTTCGCAGGTAGGGCGGGGTCGACGAGTTCGCCGAGTTCGAAAGGATTGTCGCTGTCGATGTCGGACGCAAGTTCGTACAGCATTGTGAGGTCGGTCCCGGGGAATACAGTTTTGGTTGCGTTGAGGGTTTCGAGGAGCGGCCGAAGATGACGGGAGTGCGCCTTGTTGGCGAGATGCAGGATGCGAATGGTGAGAGTTTTTCGCGGGTAGTCTGGCAGGATGGTCGCCTCGGTGGAGAACAGGGCGCGGAGGGCGGCGCGTGGGTTGCTTTTCTTTCCCTGGGCCTTGGCGATGCAGGGCATCATGGCGGTTTCGGCTCGATAGGCGATCATGCGCAAGGTGTCGCAGAACAGGCGCATGGGTTCGGGCAGCGCATCGAGGCGTTGCGTTTCATCCAGACTTCCGGCGGCGACATGTTTGGGGATTGAGCGGCGTTTTCCGGCCAGTTCGCCGATCTCGCATTCGACCTCGGCGAGTTGCGCAAGCAGGGCGTCCGTTGTCGGCTGCTTGCCAGCCTTGAACAGTCGGTTGCGCAACACCGTCGCCTTTCCGCGCAGGCGGGCCAGGGCCTTGTCGAGGACGCGGCGGACGGGATTGACTACCTGGGTGTCGTCGTCGACGGCGGCGAGCGCGTGTTCGGGCATTGCGTCGAGATCGAATTCGGTTCGCATGTACTTGAACCAGTTCTCCTGGGACCAGCGCGAGAACATGGCGCCGGCGATGTCCGCCGTCGACATGCCGGGATGGGTGGTGATCACCGGCGCCTGATGGCCGCTCGCGGTCAGCCGCCGGATCTCGCGGACGGTGAGGCCGTTGGGGAGTGTGACGGTTCGCTCGGCGAGAAGAGCCGGGGTGTTGTTTCTCAGATTCTTTCGCCAGTAGCAGGTCGGTTTGTACCGGACTATTTCGGACACGGATTGGAGTGGGCACGGAATAATCCGGGAAATCCATTCCGATTCAATCCAATTCCGCGGCGCTTGAGGTAGAGCAGGGAGTCGGCCCAAGCGTGAATCTCGGTGGAGCCGCGTGTGAGCGCTCAGTTTGATTGCTGGATGTATTTTCACGCTGTCTGATGGAATGAGGGCTGTTGGGGCCGATTTTGCGCGGTTTGGACGCCGGCGGTCTTGGGTTGCGGACGTTGTCCGTTGGATAGTTTGATTTTTCTACTTGGAAAGGAAGGCGCCGGGGGTTTCGGATTTGAGCAGCAGTTCGCACCAGTCTGCGGCGCCTTTGGGCCTGAGGCGGCGGATTCTGGGGTCGCATTCGGCGAGATGGCGGGCTGCGCGGTCTCCGGGGATGTCGGCGTCGTAGCCACAGAGGATTTGGCTGGGGGTCCATTGGTTCATCCAGGTGGGGATGCGGCGTGCGAGTCCGGCGGTGGATGCGACGGTGACGGGCTGTTTGGCGAGCTGCCTTGCAGCGAGGGCGTCAACGGCGCTTTCGGCGATCAGGACGGTTTCGGGGGGGATCGGTCCGGCAGCGATCCAGAATGCGCCGAGGCTTTTGCGGGAACCTGGCGCCATTGTCTTGCGTCCTCCGGGCCGGGGTTCGGCGATTTCGGCGCCGTTCGGGCGTCCTTCGGCGTCGGCGCAGACGAACACGGCGCGGCCGTACTGGTCGGCGTGCAGCCGCTTGCGCCTGTGGCACTGCTGGAGGAGCGCGAGATCGATGCCGCGTTCAGCGGCGAGGGCGTCGCGGAGGCGGGGCCATTGCGCGGGGTCGCCGGATGCGGGGTTGCGGGGGATTGTCGGGTGCGGCGGTTTCGGCCGGCATTCCGGCGAGCCATTCGAGCGCTTCGGGGAAGCTTCGTGCGGTCGCATGCATGACGAAGTCGAGGGCGCCGCCGCCGCCCTGTCCTGCGATGTGATCGAAGAATTTGGATCCGTTGATGCTGACGATGGAGCCTTTGCGGGTCCATTTCGCGCGGTCGCGCGGGTGGGGCCGGAAGCCGAGGGATTTTGCGACCGTTTCGAGCGGGACGGTCCTTGCCCGGGCGGCTGCTGTGGGCGGTGTTTCCGGTTTCCGTTTCCCTGCGGTCCCGGCGGACCGGGGGAAACGGAACCGCTCAGGATGCGATCCGGCAGCCATTCGGGGTGCTTTCGACGCGGCCCTCGTCGACCAGTTCCTTGAGCGCCTGGACCACGGCCTCGATGCGCTGGCGGGGGGTGTCGGCGGGGGGTTGTTCGGCGTCTGCGTCGTCGACATGGAGCGCGAGTTCCGGGGGACGGGCCCTGAGTTCGAGCGCCAGTTCGGGGCCGCTGGGCAGCCCCCGGTGCTCGGCGTTGAGCAGGATGCGGCGGCTTCCGCGGCGCTGGAGTAGAGCAGGGAGTCGGCCCAGGCGTGAATCTCGGTGGAGCCGCGCAGCGCCTGTCCTCCGCGCCGATGGCCGTCCTTGCGGGCGTGGTGGACCAGCAGCACGGCGCATCCGAAGCGGACCTGGAGTTCGCGCAGCGATCCGAGCAGGGGGGCGATCTCGCCGGCCTGGTTCTCGTCGACCGCGTGCAGCCGGACCAGCGGGTCGAGGGCGAGCAGCCGGGGCCGGACGCGTTCGACGGTTTCGGCCAGCCGGACCCGGTCGGCGGCGACATCGAGGCGCAGCCGGGGGGTGTCGATGATCTCGATGTCGAGGCTGTCGAGGGCGCGGCCGGCGGCGCGGGCGATGCCGGCGAGTCGTTCGCGGAGAATGTGCCGGGCGTCCTCGGCGGCGAACAGCAGCGCGGTTCCGGGGGCGGCGACGGCGAACCGCCGCAGGCAGCGGGCGCCGGTGGCGACGGCGACGGCGATGTCGAGCGCCAGGAAGGACTTGCAGCACTTCGGCTCGCCGCCGATGATGCCCACCGCCTGGTCGCCCCAGAGCTGCTCGACCAGCCACTTCTCCGGCTCCGGCCTGGCCTCCAGGTCGGCCGGGCGGAAGGTGGGGAAGCCGCGCCGCCTGGCGCCATTGCCGGGCGGACTCATCGCCGCGCCCGGGCGGTGTCGGGATAGGCCTTGAAGTAGAGCGCCATGTCGATCCGGTCCTCTTCGTGTTCGGCGGCGGACCTGAGCAAGGCGTCGCCCATGATGGTGAGGGAACGCAGGTTGCCGCCGCAGTGGGCGCACAGGGTGCGCTTCAGTTCGGCGTCCATCAGGCCGGGGTTTCCGGCCTGCTCCAGCATGTGGTCGAGGCTGGCCTCGAGGTCGGCCGGCTCGGCGAAGCCGAGGTTGAGCCGCAGGCGGACGCGGGACAGCAGCGGCAGCAGGTCGGGCCGGCGCATGCGCGCCAGGAGTTGGGTGTCGCCGGCCAGGATGACGGCGAGGATGTTGCGCGAATCGAACTCGGTGGAGGACAGCAGCCGCAACTCGCCCAGCACTTCCGGGGCTGCCGCCTGGGCCTCGTCGACCAGCAGCACGGGGCGCAAACGGGTGCCGTCGAGATGCGCCGCCCAACTCTCGCGGAGGCCCTTGAAGCCGGACCACAGGTTGCCGGCCAGCATGCCGACGCCGAACAGTTCCGCCATCTCCCGGTAGAAGTTCGAGAGGCTGGCGCTGGCGTGGCTCAGGGAGGCGGTCTTGAGGTCGGCGCGCCGGGGGGACAGCGCCTCGCCGACGATGCGCAGCGCGGCGCTCTTTCCGGCGCCGGGTTCGCCGCTCACCATCGCGAAGCCGCCATGCGCCAGCAGGTGGTTCTCGACCTGCCAGCGGAAGCTGGCGATCTGCGGCGTCTCGCGCAGGGCCGAGGTCGGCACATCCGGCAGGAACGGATTCCATTTGAGCCCGAAGCGGGCGTGAAGCCTATGATCCATCGCCGTCCTCCTCTTCGATCTCGTCGTACGGAACGTAGGGCGGCGGCAGGCCGGTGGCCGCGAACTCCTCGAGCATCCGTTTCAGCAGCGGCGCGGCGCCGCCGCGGTCCGCGAGTTCTTCCGGGGCGTCCGCTGCGGGATCGATCCGCCGCCGCCCGTCGGCGTTGGCCGCCAGGTCGACCGGAAGCAGCCGGCGCATCTCCGCGCCGCGCGGGTCGACGGCGGTGGCCGTCGACAGGTCCCAGCGGGCGAAGCGCACCCGCAGCTTGCGCAGGTGCCGGAAGCGGGAGGGAACCTCGAAGCGGACACCCCGGAGCGACACCGTGCCATCCGTCCGCCGCTGGGTGCGGAACTCCTGCAGGCGGAACGACGCCCGCAGGGCCTCCGGGCCGGGACACGGGCGACCGGCATCGGGCCCCGCGAGCAACCGCTCCAGCGGCGTCGAACCGATGCTGCGGTGGCGGCGCCGGTTGTAGTCGCCCTCGGCCCACACCGAAGTGATGCGGTTCAGTTCCGACAGCGTCAGCTCCCGACAGCCGCCGATCATCGGAAGCAGCCGCCTTTCAACCAGCCCCCGGAAGGCTTCCACTTTCCCGTTGCTCCGTGGACGAGTCCGTTCCATCGTCGCGAATAGGCGTCGGACAACGGCGAAATGGTTTGTCGCGCAAGACTTGTCTTAATTGTAACAGTAATCGTTTCTCACTGAGTCTGGGCGGAATTGGCTTTCACGAGCGCGATATCGGAAAAATGTGTTGCAACGCAGCAACTCTTAGGCCAATTTATCGCATTGCAACAAATCGTTTGTTCGCAATGACCAGAATTGAAACCAGGAACGAAGTAATTGCTAAATAATGGGGTTTTATGAATTTTTTCGACTCCGGCTACGCTCGGGAAGTTGTGAGTCTTGAACTGCCAGGCGGATCAAACGCGCATGCCTCTTGTTGCGTTGCACAAATGACCCCATATGAGAGTTGCCGCCAGACAGGCGGACCGGGGTGGGGCCCGGCAGGTACGGCCATTTAGGAGCAGAGAAATGCAGAAAAAGGAAGCCAAGATGGAGGGAGCGGAGCAGTTCGCTTCCGATATAAAGACCAAATGGCAAGAAGGCGCAGATCGCGTGGTCAAGGGGGTCGCGGACTACGCTGCCTACGCGAAGGAAACGACTTCGGCATTCGCGAAGTCTTCAAGCGTTGCTGCCAAGGCGGCGGAGAAGATCAATGCCGAGGCCTTGGCGCTGGCGAGTCATTCGGTGCAGGAAGGCGTTGCGTTCGCCAGGGAAGCGGCAGCTGCGAAGAGCGTTGCGGATGTGGTGGAACTTCAGACTGCGTACATTTCGAAGGCGTATGGAGACTTGATTGCAAAGTCGGGAACGATCAACGATCTGGTGCAGGGCGCCGTTGAACACGCCGTCCGAGTCGCCTCCGATCGAACCTTGGCGTTTGCGAGTCTCACCAAGGCCCAATCTGCCTAAGCGGGAAGGCGCGGAATTCAGAAAGGGGGGCTTGGTGTTGTTTTTCACTTTATTTCGTCAGAAATAGGGCGAATTTTCCCAGATTGTTTCGCGCGCGAACTGTTGGATTAATCCGGGACAGCGTGATCAGGCTTCTTCTCCAGGCAGGGCGTCTTTCCAGTAGGCTGTCCGCCAGTAGAATGCCGTACGCACGATGCCTATTGTCCTTGTCCGTAGCCTGAATTACCAACCACCGTGAATAATGTGCATTGCGCGCCCTGTTTCAGAAGAACCGGAGCCGAAGGGTTCGGTTTTCGAGCCACGGGATGGGTTGCTGGTCTTCGGCGTATCCGGCGGCGAGCAGCAGCGGGTTGTTGGTCCGGCGTCCAAGGCTGACGACGATCTCGGTTTCGGTGATCTCGATGCGGGCGCTGGCGCGCACGATTTTGCGGAAGATGGACTGCGCCTTCAGGGTCTCAAAGCCGTTTCCCAGGCGTTTGCCGAGGATGCGATAGAGGCTGCTGGCCATCAGGGTGAGTTGCAGGTCGAGATCGACCTTCATGGGCACCGCGGCCGAGAGCGCGTCCATGTGAAAGAAGTCGATGGCTTCGGCGATGGTGTTCTCGATGATGATGCGGCGGGCGTAGCGGTCGATGAGCTGGCCGGCGGGGGCGGTCATCTGGTTGGTGAGCAACAGGGTCGGCTTTTCGTGGCCGAGATCGATGATGGCGATCTGCCGGAGTTCGGCGGGATAGTCCTTGAGGCGCACCGTCTGTTCCAGGATCCGCGGCGTCCGGTAGATGCGGCCGACATTGGTGAGAGTGATCTTGCGCCATGCCTCCGGCGGCGCCGCCCGCAACGCGGCCACCATCTTCGGGGTCCGCCGGCGCAGTGTCAGGAAGGCGACGCCCATTGCTTCCAGCCTGGCGAGGTTGGCATAGGTCGTCAGGCGGCTGTCGAACACCAGTTCGGCAGGAAGGGTTCCAGTGCGGGCGCGCCAGTGGTCGACGAAGCGCAGGATCTCGTCGGTGTGATCGGCCTTGCGGAGTTGGGCGTTGGCATAGGCGAACAGGCGGGCGTCGGCGTCGCGGGCGAGAAAGGCGAGAACGCCCTTCTGCCGGCGGCTGCGCTTGGAGACGTAATGCTTCTCGATCAGCGCGTCATCGCCGTGGTAGGGAATCGTATGAAATTCGAGGTCGAAAGACTGGCCGCCGCCGAGTTCGACGCCGAGGCCGCGCACCGCGTGGTGCCAGCGGTCCATCAGCGCCGGGCGGTCGCGGTGGTCGACGCGGCACGAGTATTCCGTCAGTGTCGCCCGCTTGGGCACGGCGTTGAGGCCGGCGAACAGCGCCAGTCCTTCGTCAAGGGTTTCGCTTATGACGTGCGACGGCCGTCCGATGCCCCACAACTTCAGCGCCAGCAGTGACCGGAAGGCGCATCCGGCCGGGATCTTCGAACTGCCCGGCATGCCGCTCGCCGCCAGGATGCCGTCGAAGCCGAGCCGCGCGAGGTCGCCGGCGAACAGGAACAGGCCGCCGAAGTCCGTGCGCAGCTTGCGCGGACCCAGATCCAGCTGACGGCGGTCGGCCACCGCCGCCCGCTCCGGATGGGCGGCGCCCGCCCACCACTTGTCCGCGCGCCGCCATAGTTTGGGCAGGCCCGCCCGCCGCAGCACCCGCGCCACCGTGGTCGCGCTGACTGGGAGGTTCTCCCTGGCGCTGAGGCGTTCGGCGATTTCCGCCGCCGACAGGCCCTGCTCCTTGCGCAACGCCACAATGCGCTGGTCGCGGTCAGGTCCCGGCGCGGGCTTGCGCTTGCCGCGGCGGTCCGGCAGGAAAAACGACTGCTCCGGACGCTTGCAGAACTCGGCGCGGAGGTTGCGCAAGGTGCCGACCGCGTAGCCAAACCTGCGGGCGGCTTCGGCGAGCGGCGTCCGGTCGACAAAATGGGCGCGCAGGGTCTCGTATTTGCGGTGGGTGCTGTTCTCGGGAGACAGGAACCGTTCGGCGGGGTCTTGCATCTGTTCTTGCCTGTTAGCCTGTTTTATCCACTATATGATGTATGCGCCTCCATGTCAACCGCAAAATGTCAACCGCAAACGCCGCGGAAAAGACCGAGGCGCGCCGTTCCGGGGAAAAGACTGCGTCAGCAACGAATGATTTCCACTCCAGAACCCGCCCGCGCGAGGCGCAAGCGAGGGGCGTCTCGGAGATTGTCATCCAAGCGTCATTTATGATTGAGTGATACTCACACGCAAACTACCATAACGACATGCACATTCCTTCAACCCAATGCGCAGGGATATGACGCCCTGGCGGGAAAAGCCGCTAATCTCTCATACGATTGGAATTAGTTGGCTATTGAGGCTAGCACCGTAGGGAAGCCTTGCGCGTTCACGCGGCACCGAGTGCGTGACACCACCATCCGGCAGTTACGGAGTATTGCGAGAAACGCGTACGGGATATTTTGGGAAAAACGTGCCGAAATAAAGTGAAAAACAACACTTGGCGTCCCCCCTTTTTCCATTGCAGAATCCGCAGGGATTCGCCCGGTTCGCGGGATTGGCCTGCAACGAATTCACACGCGCGTGTCTCGAATTAGAGATTCCGGAAATTGCGGAAATTGCGGGGGCCAATATCCAGTTTCAGGCGAAACCGTCCTATCGAATTCTCCGCCGCTCTTCCGGGACCCGAAATTAACGCTGCCGCAGGCTCGAAAGTAGTTCTACAATTTCTGGATATTCCATCGCTCTCTCGAGGTCAAACCTTTCGACATAGTTGTCGTTTGACAGCAAACGCCTCTTTAAACGAGGAAGATCCGCAGGGGGTGCAAGTATGGCAGTGGGTGTGCCTCGTGGAGACCTTCGTCGAAATCCCGCGCTTCACCGGGGCCACCTACCGTGCGTCCGGATGGATCCGGGTCGGAACCACGAAAGGACGCGGGCGCTACGATGCCAACTGGCAATGCGGGCAACCGAGAAAGGACATCTGGCTCTGCCCGCTCCGGAGAGAGTGGAAGAGAACCCTCAACCGCTGATCCAAAAAACCAAATCACGCGAATACCGAATGGTTGCTTCGGTTCTTCCGGGGCGAGACGAGGGCGTCGACCGTTGGCGCTAGACTTGCCGGAGTTTGTTCAGAAAGTCAGTCGAAGTTTGAATCCAGTGGCGACAAACTTGAAAATTCAGGTTGCGCCCGAGTCGTCCCCAATCGAACGGCCGCGTTTGCGAGTCTTGCAAAGGCCCAATTTGCCTAATCGGGAAGGCGAAAATTCAGAAGGGGGGGCTTGGCGACTCCCCTTTTTCCATTGCGGAATCCGGAGGGATTTGCCCGGTTCGCGCAATTGGCCTGCAGCGCAATACACACGCACGTGACTGAACTCAGAGTTTCCGTAAATCGTGGAAATTTGGGGGAGCCGAAATCCAGTTTCAGGTGAAGCAGTCCGATCGCATTCGCGCCGCTCTTCCGCAACCCGGGATTAACGCGGCCGCAGGTTCGCAAGGAGTTCTGCAAATTCTGGATTTTCCATCGCTCTTTCAAGGTCAATCCGTTTGGCATTGTCGCCCTTGACCGCAATGAAAGAGATCTCTTCGAATAAGCAGCCCGCAGGGCAGTCTCCCCACGCTTTTCGAACGACAATATGCCAGGTTTCATTCGATCTTGATGCCGCGAGATCGGAACCGTCACCCAATTGCACGTTTTTCTCGGCATAAGTTACGCCGGAGATTTCAAGATAAGCCGCTTTCGCCGCTTCCAAGTTTGCGAGTTCGTTCAGGCGCACTTGGACAACATTCACAAGAGAGTAGGTTTCGATGGATTGAAGTCCGAGCTGTGCATTCAGCGCGTTGAACTCCAGATGACCGGTCTGGAATTGCCCGGACGCACTGCTATGGACCGAAAGACTCGAGACGGCCTCGTACAATGCGGGCTCAAGCCCAAGGAGAAGTGTGCCGGGTTTGGCGCATTGCCGTGCCCGAATGTCTGAAATCTCAGGGTATGCATTTCGCATCCGCCCGAGGACGTGGCCAATCTCCTGACTTAGCGCCTGCCGCCGAACGGCATCGAATATCAGCTCGCGGCGGTCTGCGCGCAGAATTCGTTCAGCCAGAATGGCCGCCTCCTGGGTATCGGGAGAAATTTTCGGATCGATCCTTGCAATGGAGGATTCCTCCGTTTTTGCCCAGCTGCCCGGGCTCGGTGAACTGCTGCAACTTGTCAGGAGCAGTACGCAACAGGCAGCGAAACCGAGACTCAGACGCGAGATAGGGTTCTTGAAGGCAAGCCGTCGTTCCAGTTCTGGTTCAACTTCGCCTTGTTCGAGAGCTGGGATGGAGCCTGCTGAAACAACGCCGCGACGGTCAATTCGGGTTATGGCGGGATTGGACTTGACGATTGTTTCTTCTGGTTCATCTGGCGTCTGCGTGGCATCAGGCAGAACCATGTTGCCGTCGTTGCGGTTCGAAGCGTCTACTTGAATCCGATACGGTCGAAGGAAGGTTGGCCATTTCAACGACCGGGAAGGAGCTTGTCCCGCGAATTCGCCGAAAGACATACCCTTTTTCCTTTTCTTGCCGCCGTGCAATCAATCGGGATGTTCACTGCCTCCATGCATGGTGCGGCGTTTCAATGGATCGCCGGATCATCCTCGGGGAATACGGCGGAACTACGTTGCTCGAGAAATGTGGTGCCGGTCCGCAGTGGAGGACTTCTCGCACTCCTGCGCGGGACTAATTTTTTGCGCGCAAGTCCGGTTCGGCAAGCAAGAAAGGGATGTGGCTTACGCGTAGTTCGTTTGACCGTGAATTTCGGTTAGGCCTGACTGCGCGTCGGCCAGCGGGCAATTTCCTGTTCCAACTACCTTCCACAACCGATTGCCTCAAGTGCATCCGGCATTCGCGGCGCATTTGCCGGGACGCGTGCTATATTCAGGTTCTGTGGATGGTTGGCGCGATTCGTAAGCGAGTCATGAAATGGCTAGTCAAAGAGAAACAGGCGCAGATTGGTTTGATCGCAGAAACGCGATGCCTCCGGCGGTTTCTGTCGAAAATGACCGCCGCGGGCAGTCCGCAGGATTGCAGGAGCATGGAATTCAGGTTGCGGAGAAGACCCGGCCATCCGTAAAACGTCCCAAGATGTACAAGCTCTTGATGCTGAACGACGACTATACTCCCATGGAATTCGTTGTTCATGTGCTCCAAAGGTTTTTCGAAATGTCGGAAGAACGCGCCGTAAAGCTAATGTTGCAAATCCACAACGAGGGCAAGGCGTTGATCGGGGTGTTCACCTACGAAATTGCCGAAACGAAGGTTGCTCAGGTCACAGCGTTCGCTCGCAAGAACCAGCATCCATTGCGATGCGCGGTCGAAACCGAATGAAGTCGTGGTGAAGGGAAGCACGAACCGTGTCTACGCTCGCCGGTTCCGTTGAGTCTGCGATTGGCAGCGCATTTGCGTATGCCCGTGAGCGGGGCCACGAATTTGCTACCATCGAACATCTCATGCTCGCGCTGCTGGACGATAACGATGTCGTTGAAATCTTGCGGTCGCTGGGGGCCGACATCGATTCGATCGCTGAAGAACTCGGTGAGTATCTGAACGAAGGTCTCGATGACTTGGTAACCGAGGCGGGCCAAAAGGATACGCATCTCACCATCGGCATCCAACGGGTCGTCCAACGCGCCGCAATCCATGTTCGCTCCACCGGGAAGAATGTTGTTACTGGTGAGAACGTGCTGGTCGCCTTGTTCTCCGAGCGCGACAGCCACGCAGTCTACATCCTGAACCGGCATAACATCACGCGTCTGGATGTGGTGGACTTTCTTTCTCGCAGTGGGGGATCACGGGATAGAACCCCGGCCGAACGTGAAAAATCGGATCGCTCCGGTGAAGCGGGTGCAGGAGGCGAACGGGAGAGCAAGGGCGAGGAAAGCAAGTCCGCGCTCGAGTTGTACTGCGTCAATCTGAATGCGCTGGCGGCGGTGGGACAGATCGACCCGTTGATCGGTCGGTCGATGGAAATCGAGCGCTGCGTGCAGATCTTGTGCCGCCGCCGAAAAAGCAATCCACTCCTTGTCGGCGAGCCGGGTGTGGGCAAGACGGCGATCGTGGAAGGCTTGGCCCGCATGATCGAGGAGGGCGGGGCACCCCCGCTTCTGCGGAAAGCGACCATATTCGCGCTCGATATGGGAGCGCTGCTCGCGGGCACACGCTTCCGGGGAGATTTTGAAGAACGGCTGAAATCCGTAACCAACGAGCTCGCCGAGCACGAAGACGCCATACTCTTTGTGGACGAACTGCACACCGTGGTCGGGACCGGAGCCACGTCCGGCGGGGGAATGGATGCGTCCAATCTCCTGAAGCCCGCCTTGCAGTCCGGCGCTCTGCGCTGCATTGGCTCCACAACTTACGCCGATTACAGGCGGTATGTAGAGAAGGATCGGGCGCTGCACCGCAGGTTTCAGAAGGTCGACATCGAAGAACCCTCTTTGGAGGAGACGGTTCGGATACTGGAGGGACTGCGCACCGGCTTCGAACAACACCATTCAATTCGAATTTCCCAGGATGCGCTTCTGGCCGCAGTCGAGCTTTCCAGTCGTTACATCCATGATCGAAAGCTTCCCGACAAGGCGATCGACGTGATTGATGAAGCCGGAGCCGCGCTGCGATTACTGCCGGAATCCAAGCGGCGGAAGGTTGTGACGCGCCGAGACGTGGAGCGGATCGTGTCGAGCATTTTGCGGGTGCCGGTGAAGTCAGTGAGTCGCGAACACGCCACGGTGCTTCGCGAATTGCCGGGTCGTCTTGGGGATGTGGTTTTCGGGCAGTCACACGCCATCGAGGCGCTCGCTTCTGCGGTGAAGCTTTCCCGCGCCGGATTGCGCGAGCCGGAACGGCCTGTCGGATGCTACTTGTTTACCGGACCAACCGGTGTCGGCAAGACGGAAGTTGCGCGGCGCCTGTCAGAAGTACTCGGCATTGAACTCATTCGCTTCGACATGTCCGAATACATGGAGAAACACTCAGTATCGCGGCTGATCGGCGCCCCACCAGGTTACGTCGGTTTCGATCAAGCCGGTCTGCTCACGGATTCCGTATACAAGCATCCTCACAGCGTCCTGTTGCTCGACGAAATTGAAAAGGCGCATCAGGACATTCTCAACTTGCTGCTTCAAGTGATGGATCACGGCAAACTCGTGGACCATAACGGCAGGGAAGTTGACTTTCGCCACACAATGCTGGTCATGACTTCAAATGTCGGCGCCGCAGAACGGGAACGGCGCGCGATCGGCTACGGCAAGGGGCGGGGCACGGGTGCGGTGGAGGAAGCGCTGAAACGGCATTTCTCCCCGGAGTTCAGAAATCGACTCGACGCAGTCATTCCATTCGCTCCGCTGTCCCGAGCAACTGTTCTGTGTGTTGTGGAGAAGTTCATCATGGAACTTGAAGCGCAACTTCAGGAACAGGCGGTTTCCATCGAGATAACCCGGGCCGCTTCCGAGAAGCTTGCGGATCTGGGATACAATGAGTTGCTGGGTGCGCGTCCGCTCGCCCGCGTAATTCAGGAGCGAGTGAAGCAACCGCTATCGGAGGAGTTGCTTTTCGGCCGGCTTCGGCGAGGAGGACTCGTTCGTGTGATCATGCGAAACGGGGAAATCGCCCTTGAATGCGAAGACGACCGCCGCCGTCAATTGCCACCGGTCCGGCGGAAACGGTTGTTGCCAGCCCGCTAGTCAGCGCCGCGTCAAGGTCAGTTCAATTCTCCGGTTTCGTGCGTGGGCTTCGGGCGTGTCGCCGGTGTCGATCGGTTGATGCGCGCCAAAGCCGGTCACCGCAAATCTCTCGGCCGGCAGTCCTTGTTCTTCGACGAAGAACCGGACCACGGATAGCGCACGGGCCTGGCTTAACTCCCAGTTGTCGGCGTAAAGGAAATTGGAACGTAACGGCCTCTGATCGGTGTGTCCGTCAACCCGGATCAACCAGGAAACATCGGAAGGAATGCCCGCTGCGATGTCGCGAATCGCAATCGCGATTTGCGACAGGTCCGCTATTCCGGCCGCGCCAATCTCAGCCGAGGCGGTCGCGAACAGGATCCCGGACTGGAATACAAACCTGTCCCCGACAATTCGGATGTCTTCGCGATTCCCGAGCGCCTCCCGCATGCGCCCGAAGAATTCCGAACGATAGCGCGACAACTCGCTCACCTTCTGTGCGAGGGCGGCATTGAGTCGCGATCCCAGATTCCGAATCACCACTTGATTCTCCTCATCGCGTCTTTCCGCCGCATCGAGTTGGCTCTGCAGCGTGAGGAGCAGGCTCCGCAGCGCCACAAGTTGCAGGTTGACGGCAGCGAGGCGTTCCTGGTCGGCTCTTGAGATCTCCTCCTGTTCGCTCAGCGCTTTTTCCGCGGCGGCGCGCGCCAACTGTTCGATTTCAATCTCGGAGGAGTGCCTTTCCCGTTCGTCGCCCGACTCTTCACGAAGCGCCTGAAGAGCATCATCGAATTCGTGGGTAAGCTTCTCGCGAGCCGCCTCCGCGGCTGCGAGCAGAAGCAAAGTGCGCTGCGCCTCCGCCCCTGCAGCTTCGAGATCGAGGGAAAGGGCGATGGCCTGATCTTCGGATGCCGCCAGACGCTCCGACAATTCTTGCGTCCTCTCTACGGCCCTGCTGCGCGAATTGCGTTCAAACGTCAATTCTTCCCGCAGAATCGCCAGATCAGTGAACGCGCTCTTCAATTCGTCTTCGATTTCCGCGCTTCGTATTCGCTCAAAGGCAAGTGTTTCCGCTAGTTCGCCAACGCGAATTTCGAGAAGCCGCAGCGCCCTGCCTTGGCCGGTCAGCTCGTCACGGAGAAAAAACTGGACGATTATGAAGGTGGAAATCGTGAAGATCAGGACGAGCAACACACCTACGAGGGCATCCACAAATCCCGGCCAGATCATTGCCGGAATCGCCGGGCGCAGCTGTCCGCGGATTGCCGAATACATGTATCAGGCCCGCGTGTTTCTGCCGGAAGGGTTTCTCTCGCGCGTGGCACCAAGAGCATGCCGGAGTTCGTACACGTCCTTTGCAATGGTCCGAATCTCATCCGGGTCGGCGCGACCCGATTTCGCCAAATGAGACAGATGCAGTTCCAGGGCCTGGATATGGGCGCGCACTCGCTCCGGGTCAGCGGAGGATGTCGACTGCAGCGCGTCGATAATGGAAGCGATCTGCCGCGCATTCAGTTCGACGAGCGATTCGAGCCGCCGATTCACTGCGAATGATGGCGCGTCTTGAGGCTCTGGATCGACGAAGTGCTGGGATTCAATCCGCGCGGCGGTCGTCGCCCACTGCTCGAATTCGCGAATAAACCGGTTTTGCGCATGTCCCGCCAAGAGGTCCAGAAGACCGATCACCAGCGAACCAGCGAGCCCCATCAGTGACGTCGAAAAAGCGGTGCCCATCGCCGAGAGTTGACCCTCGAATCCGGCAGTAAGGCGGGCGAATGCGTCCAGGCTTTCTTCACCTTCCCGGGGGGATAATGCGCGAATCGTCTCGATCAACGCGGGAATTGTTCGGGCGAGGCCCCAAAATGTTCCAAGAAGGCCAAGGAAGACCAGGAGTCCCGCAATATAGCGGGCGATATCGCGGCTTTCGGAAACCCGGGCGTAGACCGCGTCGATCAGGACACGCGCCGTGACCGGAGTGAGAGGGCGGCGCTCCAGACTGGCGCCAAGCATCGAAGACATGGCGGCGAGAAAATGGGGCGGAGCCTCAATCCCCTCCCGTCCCGCTGCAAAGCGTTCCGCCCATTTCGCAGCAGGCGCGATTCGTGCCGCCTGCCAGATGCAGGCGAAAATACCGATCACGAACACGCCCGCAATCAAGCCGTTGAGCCATTTGTTCGCGAGGAAAATCTCCGTCAGAGGTACGCGAAGAACTCCAGCGACGCCCGCCACACCAAGCAGCACCACAGTCATCCAAGACAATTGCGCGTAAGGACGCGTATAGGAAGGATTAGGCAGCCACAGGCTTTCCGATGTGGACATCATGTTTCCGGCTTTACAGCAGCGCATCCTCAGTCATTGTGCCGGAACGACTGAACGACCCCAATATGCAGCGATTCCGCCGATAAGAAAAGCAGTTCCCGAGATTTGCGGGCAACATCGCGGCGACCGGTCGGCAGCAATTGAAAGCAAATTCCGACGAACCTGCAATCTCTGGCGGCCGGAAAACGGCACCGTCGGTCTGAATCCGAAAGGACTTCGCTCCGAATGGTGCAGCGGATTACAAGGGCTCTTCGAATCCATCCACGCTCCAGGGGGTCCATTTCCGAATCGAACGTGCGATTCGGTGCTTTTCTCTGAGTGTCTGAATCAAAACTTTAACAAGTTCCTTCAACCGATTGTTGCACAGATACTTACCCGCCGTCCGAGGCGTCGCACCAGAACCCGGATGGCGGCCCAGAGGACCCATGCCTTGGCGCTCTCAATGGTGCGCTCGAAATCCTTCGCCAAGCGTCGGCAGCGGTTCAGCCAGGCAAAGCTTCTCTCCACCACCCACCGGCGGGGGAGAACCGCAAAACCCTTGTTTCCCTTGGGCTTGGAAACGATGATCAGGTCGATATCGAGGCTGCGGTCGCGCATCGCCTGCTCCAATTGGGCGCCGCTATAGCCCCCATCCGCGAACAACGCCCGCAGCGTCGGACAGCGCGCCGCCACCTCTTCCAGAAGGTCCGGCGCCCCATCCCGGTCCTGAATGCCCGCGCAATGCACCTGCACCGCAAGCGGGTTCCCTTCCGTATCCACCACAAGGTGGCGTTTGCGCCCCTTCACCTTCTTGCCGGCGTCGTACCCGCGCCGCCCGCCGGAGCGCGCACAGCATGACGTCCAGCAGGCCACTCTTCGACCATCCGTAGAAATAGTTCTGAACCGTCATAAAGGGTGGAAAATCAGTGGGTAACGCGCGCCACTGGCAGCCCGCGCTGACCAGGTACCGGATCGCGTTCAACACTTCCCGCAGGTCCATGCTGCGGGGACGGCCCGTCGAAGCCGGGCCCGGAAGAAGGGGTTCCAGCAACGACCATTCCTCGTCCGTCAAATCAGACTCGTAACGAATTGTGGGGCGCCTGTACTGGCGGCGAGTGGCTTCATTCCAAGGCATGTGTGTTCTCCATATCTTGTTTGGAACTGTATGGAAAATACCACATGTCGAAGCCACTCGGGAGTTTTAAGTCAAACTCTAAGTTCTGCAAGGGAATTGCCCGAATCGAATGCGCGGGCATGCGGCGGCGCAATTATGGAGCGCACGTTCTACTCACGGTTTCCGTTTCCGGCTGGCAAAATTGACGGACATTGCGGGCATGGATAGGTTGGGAAACGTCAGATTTTCCTCCGTATTCTGGGAGTCGTCACGCGATGACGGCAGCCAAGGTCGTTCGGCAAGAGATTTGGGACCGTCTCAGGGAAGTTGCCCTGCCAGACTCGCGCTTTCACCTGAATTTCGCGGAAGTCGTTCCGGATTTTGTAGGAAACGACCGGGCGCTGGCGCGCATTTATGAATTGCCCTGTTATCAGGCTGGCCATCTTGCCTTCGTGGCTCCGGACAACTGCCTGGCCGCATTGCGCGCCCAAATGCTGCGCGACGGGTTGACCATGGTGGTTTCCACCTATGGCATTTACCGGGGCCTTGTTCTGCTTGAACCCGGAATGGTTCCGGAAGGAAAGGAGACCTTTGCCGGATGGCTCGACGGTCTCGAACACTTCGGACGTACTGTAACACTGGGAGAGATATCTGGGCTTGGCCGGGGCCGGGTAGGAGGGGTCGTTGCCGAGCCCCTCCCCCCACAGAGCCGGACGTGCGGACATTACCGCATCCGGTTCCTCGCGTGTCGGGTTCGCTCAGGGCCGTTGGCGGCCCTGAGCCACACGCGCCGAGGACGACAGCCGCCCTTGGCGCGTGCATGGCTATCCGCTGCCGTTACGTTGACTCGGGTTCCGGAGTACAGAGTCTCCCCCGGGTGTCCCGTCAGCGGCTCCGATCACGCGGCGCCCCCCTTCCCTCGGCCGGGTCCCGATGGCCACGGTTCCCCGTCTTCGGCAGTACTATGAGGGCGCTACGACTCCCGACACTGCATCCCTTGAGCTAATTGTTTGCGCCGTTCGGTACCATGTGCGCCCGCTCGGTTTGTGCTGTCGCTCGCGCGCTCCCGATGCCCCGCAGGCAAGGCATCGGGCCGGGGTTGAGGTTTAAAGCCGGTAATCCCCCGACCGGCCATCCTGCACATGGACAGTGCCGGACCTCCCAGGTTTCCTGACGATCCATCCTGTGGTTCTGCGGCGTTCCACGACCCCGGACGACCTTCGGCGCCTCGCCTCTAACGGCGCTGTCCGTGCTGCCCCCAGGATCACAAAGCTGAAGGCGTCATCATTGCGAATTTCGAGGCTTGCTGCGACGCTTCACCACCTCCTGTTTACGCTTCACGACGTACGTTGCCGCACGCCATGCAAAACTCGGTTCCGGCTGGCGGGCTGCGCCTTTGCCGGGCGGGGGTCGAACCCGCTGGATCGCGGTGAAAGGTTTCAGTTCATGTCATCCCCCTTTCCAGGACTTGGCCTGGCGCAATGTGATTCTCATATGGAAAACAGACTCAAGTCTTAATATGTCCGTTCATTGAGCAGCTTTTCGTTCAATATTCATTCATGCAGCCTTCCTCGGTGTCTCTATTGCGGCGCCGTTGTCGATGGCGGCGCCCTTCAATCTCGCCACAATTGCTCTCCAGGCCCGGTCGAACCGCTCGGACTTGACCAAGCTGCGGAAGGTCAGGATGGCTTGTCCCCCGCTGTGCCCCCAGCGTTGGCCGGCCTTCTTCATTCTGGCGCTCACCAGGGATTTGCAGGTCGCCTCAATTACCCCCGAGCCGATGGGCAGGCGCTTGGCATGGAATGCCGCGTAGCGCATGCGCCGGCGGTGCTTGCGGAAGAAGCGCAGCTCGCGCTTCACCTCGGCCTTCGCCGCGCCGGCGCGGCGAAGGCGGTAGCGGATGGCGTCGATTACCTTCTCGACGCCGTCCTCGTCGTCGCGCAGGACGGCCTTGTACTTCTCGAACCACTTCGCGCCGGCCGCCGCGCCGCCGCCGAAGGCGGCATCCGCCACGCATTGCAGGTGCTGGCAAGCATGCCAGTAGTCGACCAGCTGGCACTCCTCCGCGACCAGCGTGCCGAGGAAGCTCCAGTTGTCCGGCGCGGCATCGGCGATGCCGACGATCCGCAGATCCGGGCGGCGTCCGACAAGGCCGGCGACTTCGGCCGCCAGCTCCTCCTTGAGGGTCGCTTTCCCCGGCTCCGCCATGCGCCCGAAATACACGCTGTGCAGCCGCTCGCCCGCCTCGTCGTAGTAGGTAAGGCTGCCGCAAGATGCTTCCCGGTACACGGTTTTCCGGTCTTCCCCCTCCCCCGGCCGCATCGGCGCCATGACGCCGTCGAGGGAGACGCAGGCGCTCGCCGCCGACGCCGGAACCCCCTCTTCCGACCGGATCTCCTCAATCGCCTCTTCCGCCACCTCTTCCCAATGTTCCGCAGCTGCCTTGCCCAGCCGCTGCAGGCTGCTCACCGAGGCCCCGCCGATGCCGAACATCTCCTGCTGCGCAACGCAATCCCGCGCCGTGTTGCCGCTCAGCAGATACAGAGACTGGCAGGCCCCAAGCGGCGTGAAATAGGCCTCCGCCAAGCCGAGTTTCTCGTCCACCGGCGCCACCGATGCCTCTCCCGCACGCCGGTAGCGGCTCCGCCAAAAACTCACCTGCCCCACCGACGTCATGATCGTCTTCGACGTCGCCTCCACCCGCGTATAGACCCGCCCGTCCCGCGTCAGCGAAGCGGCGCCGTCGTCAAGACGTTCGATGCTGATGTGCAAGATCTCCCGGCCAAACCCATGCAACGCGGACACCACGTCCCGCTCAAACTGCTCGAAATCCGTCGCCGCCATGCCGGATTGCAAGACCGCGCCAAGGCGCGAATGGAAGGCTTCGATGAGCTTCGCCGGAAGCGCGCCCGGCGCCGAATCCGACCGCTGGACGGAAGCAGGAAAGCTGGACGGATTGTCGGGAAAAGGTAGAATGGACATGAGAGTGCTCCTTTCTTGTGCGTTCTTTGCTTTTTGCATTCAAGATACCACGGCTTGTGGTTGAGAGCACTCTCATCCGCTCCATATCGCGGGTTTCCCGGGAAAAATTGCCTCCGGCCGCAGAGTTTCACAGCAAATCCCCCGCATCGCCCTTGCTTCCTGGCGTAAGTGCCTGAAATTCCTCAGTGCGATCTTGCCATAGGAGACCTGCACCCGTGGCCCAGGGCCTTCAACTGGTTTCTCGCGCGGCTTTCGATCTGACCCGGGCCTATGGAGCCTCCTGGATTCAGGAACTCCGGATGGTCGCGATTCCGAGCTCCCTTCCGTATGTCTTCGCGGTAACCCGTCTCGCGGTTCCCAGAGCTCTGCTTGGCGTGATGATTGCCGATTGGCTGGCGACCGGGACCGGTCTGGGCAACCTGATGAACCAGTCGAGAGGCTATCTCGACTATGGCATGATCTGGGCGTTGGCCGTGACCTCGGTCAATTTCTCAATACTATTCTATCAAGCGGTGGCCTTGGTTGAAGAAAGGGTTCTAGCGTGGGTGGGCATGTCGGGTAGGCGATAGGCGCGCAGGTGCGAAAGTGTGAATGGAAGGGGAGAAAGATGAGGGAATTTGTCCGAAGCCTGCCGAAAGCGGAACTGCACCTTCATCTGGAAGGCTCGCTTGAGCCGTCCATGATGATGCGCATGGCAAACCGTAACAAGATCGAGATTCCGTTTCGCACCGTCGAAGAGATTCAAGCCGCGTACAACTTTAGCGAGTTGCAGGACTTTCTGGATGTGTACTACCAGGGTATGAACGTACTGCGCGAGGAAGAAGATTTCTTCGATCTCACGATGGCGTATCTGCAACGCGTCTCCGAGGACGGAGCCGTGCATGTCGAGGTGTTCTACGACCCGCAGGGGCATACGGGACGGGGCGTCCCCTTCGAGGTCGCTACGGACGGCATACTGTCGGCGTTGGCCCAGGGCCGGGAAAAACTCGGAGTGACTTCCAGGCTCATTCTTTGTGTCTTGCGGCACCTTTCGGAGGAAGAAGGGTTCGAGACGTTCCGGCAGGCAGAGCCGTATTTTGCCGACCGGAGAATCATGGGTCTTGGACTCGACTCGACGGAAAAGGGCAACCCGCCGGCGAAGTTCCAGCGGCTATTCGCAGCCGCCGGGAACGCCGGACTGAAGCTCTTCGCACATGCCGGCGAAGAGGGGCCGGCGTCGTACGTGGAATCGGCGGTTGACTTGCTCGGGGTCCACAGGATCGATCACGGCAATCGCGCACTCGAAGATCCGGAATTGGTTCGTCGTCTCGCGGATATGGGAATAGTACTCACGGTTTGTCCGCTTTCGAACGTGCGGTTGTGTGGCGTTGCGGACATGGAGGCGCATCCACTCAAGCGGATGCTAGATTCCGGTCTCAAGGCGACCGTGAATTCCGATGATCCTTCCTATTTCGGAGGATACTTGCTGGATAACTTTGTCGCTGTTTGGGAAGCGCTCGCTCTGCGCCGCACGGACATAATCTCCCTGGCGCGAAACTCGATCGAAGGCTCGTTTCTGGAGGGAAATGCGAAAGCAGTCCATCTGAACCGGATTGATGCACTTGACGCAGCGGGTTGAGTTTACTTCTTGGTTCTGTGTGAGTTTGATCTTCCTTGACGACGGCATCGTCAGATTTCGGAACTGTTCTTGCACGCACCGGGTCGGGTGTCTGATTCCATGAACTCCACTATTGTCTCCAGATGAGCCTTTCTGCTTCGATTATTCGGCGCTTGGCTTGACGAGTAGTTCGCTTGCGAGTGTGTCGAACACGCGGGGACTGGCCGCCAGTGTCCCTTCCGATCTCGGTTCACGCCTGTCGGGAATGTGGGTCTTGCCACCGGCCTCATGAACGAGCAGGGCGGTTGCGATGGCTGCGGGCGTTCGGCCTGGCCGCAGCCACGCCGCGTCGAGGCGACCAGATGCAACCCAGGCCAGATCAAGCGCGGGGGAGCCTGTTCCTCGCAAATTGGCGCCGAGTGCGGTGGTTCGTTCCATATCGCGAATGACGAGTTGCCGAATAGAGGCCTCTTCCTGATCTTCCGGCATGGAAACCGCAACCAGGCAATCAAGGAGACGGGATCGTGAGGCGACCCGCAGCCGTAAATTCTCGCGCTTTGCGCCACTTCCGCGGCGGCCGGTGAACATTTCGCCCGTGGCCGGGTCGAGAACAACCACGGCCTCCATCTCCCCCTTCTGAAGAAAACCTGCGACAAGTGTGAATCCGGGCGAGCCGTGCGCGAAATTCGCCATGCCGGACACGGGTTCGACGATCCAGTATCGAAGAGGGTCCTTGCCTTTCTCCGCACCGGAATCGTCGATCCAGCCATAGGCGGGACTCGCTTCGAGTAATGATTCCCGCAGGATTCCGAGAGCCTTTCTTCGGCCGGCGCGCGCGTATTTCTTGGCGCTTTCCGGTACGCCTTGCAGGTTCTCGAGTTCACCGAGATCGCGGGCCAGACCCCGCTCGGCACGGCGTGCGGCGCCGAGCAGCAGATTCAACGGAGCGTCGGAGGCGCTCATGGAACGAAATCCCGGTTCAGGCGCGCCTCGCGTATTCCAAGGTTTCCGGGTCAATCGCGATTCGATCGCCCTTTTCCAGGAAGGGAGGGACCATCACCCGCGTACCATTATCCAAAGTGGCCGGCTTGTAGGACGATGCCGCGGTCTGTCCCTTCACGGTGGGTTCCGTGTAGGCGATGGTGCACTCCACCTGTTCGGGAAGAGCGATCGAGAGTGACTCCTCACCGTAGTACTCGATGCGGACCGTCATGCCTTCCTGCAAGAAAGACACCCGGTGGCCGAGAAACTCCGAACTGAGTTCCGTCTGCTCGTAACTCTCCGTGTCCATGAATACGAGCGTTTCCCCCGACGCGTAGAGGAATTGCTGTTCCCTCTGGTCGAGCCGAACGCGTTCCACACTTTCGGCAGACCGGAACCTTTCGTTCAGCTTGGATCCGTTTCGAAGGTTTCGGAGTTCTACTTGGGCGTAGGCGCCGCCCTTGCCGGGCTTCACGTGTTGCGCCCGGACAGCCGTCCACAAGTGTCCCTTGTGTTCGATGACGTTACCGGGTCGGATTTCGTTGCCGGCGATTTTCATGTTCGTGCCCTTGATCGCATTTGAAGTGGATCTTCCGGTGAGCGCGGCACGTTCGGCGCAAATCGAGCGGTACAATTGCGGGTTCGGGGATTCAGCGAGACTTGCTTCAGGCGCCGTCCTTTCGGCGCCGGAGTTCTGCGAACACCGCTGCGGGGTCGGCTTCGGCCAGACCGACGGTTTTCGCCACGTGCGGCTCCGCCGCCCGGAGGAATATGTTCGTTTCCCGCTCTTGCCGGACGGTGGTCGGAACCGTCGGTTCACCCCGGGCGAGTTGGGCGCGGATTTCACGCGCCCGCGCGGCGGTGGGCGCGTGGTCCGGGTCGACCGACAGGCAGAAGGCGGCGTTGCCCTCCGTCAGTTCGTGCCCGCAATAGGCTCGGGTGTCTCCAGGCAGGGCGGCGAGCCGCGAAAGGGATTCCCACATTTGCAGCGCCGTACCTTCGAAAACGCGGCCGCACCCCATCACGAACATGCAGTCCCCGCAAAATACAACCTTGTCCTCGTCAAAATACAGTGCGATATGATTTAAAGTATGTCCCGAAACATCCATGATCTGGATCGGGCGGGAGCCAAAACTCCAGCGATCTCCGACGTTGAGTTCGACATCGAGACGGGGAAGGCGGCGACGGTCCGCTGCGGCCCCGATAACCGTGACGCCCGGTCCTCTCAGGTCCGGAACTCCATCGACGTGGTCCGCATGATGGTGGGTGAGCAGGATATGGTCCAGGCGCCATCCCAACCGGTCAAGTTCCGCTTGTACGGGCGCCGATTCTGCCGGGTCGACGACACCTGTGGTTCCCGTCTGATTGTCTCGAATCAAGTAGACGTAATTGCTACCCAAGCAAAATACGGAACGGACATCGAGGTGAGATTCGGTCATGGCGGGCGCGGGGCTCCTTTGTTAGTCTGATCGCTGGTACTATAGCCTGCGGAGCCTTGAGATGCACCGCGACGTTGTCGATCTTCGGAGCTTTTACAATCGGACGCGTCTCGGCGCCCACACGCGCAGCGCGTTGCGCAGGGCGCTTCGCTCGCTCTGGCCGAACGTCAGCGGCCAGATCGTTGCCGGGTACGGATTCGCGCCGCCCGTGCTCGGCCCCTACCGCTCGGAAGCTGTCTGCGTGCTCGCGTTGATGCCGTCGGAGCAGGGCGTATGCCGGTGGCCGAACGAGGGCCCGAATGCCGCGATACTCGTAGAAGATGACCGCCTTCCACTGCCCACCGGGCTCGTAGACCGGCTGGTTCTGTTGCACGGATACGAAACGGCGGCGCGACCGCGCGAACTCATGCGAGAGATCTATCGGGTGCTCGCGCCGGGTGGACGGGTGGCGTTTGTTGTTCCGAACCGAACCGGTTTGTGGGCGCGCAGGGATACCGTTCCGTTCGGTTTGGGTCACCCATTTAGCAGTGGTCAGTTGCGTCGTGAACTTCGCGGTCATGCGTTCGAGCCGTGCTCGGAATCGGCGGCCCTTTACATGCCGCCAACCCAGCGTCGGTTCTGGCTGCGCAGCGCGAAACTATTCGAATCCCTTGGCGCCCGGCTCGGAGCACGGCAAATCGCAGGGGCGCTTCTTGTAGAGGCGACCAAGCTTGTATACGTACCGCCGGGACCCGCCGCAGCGACACCTGTTCGCGACCTGGTTGGCGCGATCGAAGGAATTACGGCGCCGAAGCCAAGACCGGCGGCGGGTCGAAGTGCTTGTACGCGGCATTCAGGCTGATCCGGGTTCGATTGGCAAGAGGGCGCCCGGCGGGTCAGTGTTATTGAGAGTTCGCGCGGCATCCGTCTATCGTTGTTGCGTTCGGATTTGGCGGCCCGGATCCGCAGGCGCTTGCCGGTCGGGAGGGCTGGGGGAGGAAGATGGTATCTAAGGGGCTGGATATTGCGCGCGCGGGAATCGACCGCATCGACGACCAGATTCTCGATCTCCTGCGGAAACGGGCGGAGATCGTGGACGAAGTCGCGCGCGCCAAGCGCGAAGCCGGGGAAGAGACAAGGTCCGCGTTCCGTCCGGAGCGCGAAGCGGCAATCCTGAGGCGGCTTTATGCTCGCAGTCGCGAGGAGGACGGGCCATCCTTCGAAGGGGTCGCCAGGGTCTGGCGGGAGATTATGTCCGCAGCGCTTTTGCAGCAGGAGCCGGTGGTTGTCGGTACTTCGCACATGCAGGAAGGGGGCGGCGCTCTTCTCCGGTCTCTTGCCCGCGGGCATTTTGGGAGCGGTGCTGCAGTAAAGTCCTTCCCGAGCCCGAAGGAACTCCACCATTCGGTGCGCCGGGAACGGACGCTGCTGGGCCTTGTCCCGACACTGAAGGAGTATGCCAAGTTTGCCGCGTGGGAAGGGGAAGGGTCAAGCATTTTCGCGGCGCTTCCTTTTTGGGGTTCGAACCTGCCGAAGGCCTACGCCTTCGGACACGTGTCGCTGGCCGCGACATCGGATGACGTTACGCTCATCGCGGTAGGAACAACGCCGGGCGTGGTTCCGGCGTCCCTTGCCGCCGGGCTGGAAGGGACGAAAATCGTGATAGAGGGAATGGAATCGTTCGAGCGGGGTATAGTGCTGGCGCTTCGAGGGTTCCATATCGGCGGGAAAAGCGAGAATCGCATGAATGCAGTGCTTGCGGACAGCTGCAAGAATTGGTGCGTGCTCGGCGCATATGCGCGACCGATCGGCGAACTTGCGAAGGACGGCAGGAGTTTGTTGTGAGTGTCGCGCTCGAACCCGTCCCGCAGCCAGGAATTCTTGATATCTCTCCTTATGTGGGGGGAGAAGGGGAGGCGGGCGGCTATATGCTTGCGTCAAACGAAAACCCGCTCGGAGCCGGCGCCAGGGCGCGGGAAGCGTATTTGAGACAGGCTGACGGACTCCATATCTACCCTGACGGCGCCGCCGCTTTCCTTCGCGATGCGATTGCCGAGGCGCACGGCCTCGACGCTGGCCGTATCGTGTGCGGAAACGGTTCCGACGAATTGCTTGCGCTTCTTTGCCACGCCTATGCTGGCGCCGGCAACGAGGTCATCCACTCCGAACACGGCTTTCTGATGTACAGGATCGCAACCTTGGCGGCCGGCGCCCGGCCGGTTTCCGTTGCTGAAACGAACCTTCGGGCGGACGTGGACCGGATACTCAAGGCCGCCGGAGACGAAACCCGGATCGTGTTTCTTGCCAATCCGAACAACCCGACCGGTTCCTGGCTCAAGCGTAACGAACTCCGACGTCTCCGGGACGGGTTGCCCGCTCGCGCATTGCTGGTTCTCGATGCGGCCTACGCCGAATACGTCACGGAACCGGAATATGTAGCAGGCGTCGAATTCGTTGAATCGCAAAGAAATGTCGTCATGACGCGCACCTTCTCCAAGATCCACGGTCTGGCAGGACTCCGAATTGGCTGGGCGTACTGTCCGGACCGTGTGGCGGCGGTTTTGCACCGTATTCGCGGTCCCTTCAACGCCAATGCGGCCGCGCAAGCGGCTGCCGCCGCGGCTGTGCTCGACTTCCCGCATGTGCAGGCGAGTGTTGGGGAGAATATTCGCAACCGTGCGTTCCTCTCCCGTGGCCTTTCGGATTTGGGTCTGGAGGTCTTTCCTTCCGGGGGCAATTTTGTGCTTGTTCAGTTCGCGGATGCCCATGCGGCCGGGGAAGCGGATGCCGCGCTGCGCCGGCGCCGGGTGTTTGTCCGGCGAATGGATGCGTACGGCCTTCCGGCGTGCCTGCGCGTTACGGTTGGTGCGGAAGAGGCTATTCGCGCAATATTATCCTGCCTTTCGGAGCATATTGGAGAAGAGTGACGATGAACCCACCTGTCGTGGACAAAATTGCATTGATCGGTCTCGGTCTGATCGGGTCTTCGCTGGCGCTCGCGGTTCGGAAGTACGGCCTGGCACGCGAAATTGCTGGCACTGCCCGAACCGCTGAATCTCGCGCCATAGCGCAGCGACTCGGCCTCTGCGATTCGATTCACGAAAGCGTAGAAGAAACCGCGGAAGGCGCGGCGCTTGTCGTGTTCTGCACGCCACTGGGCAAGTTCGCCGAAATCCTGAGGCGGATTCGACCGCAATTGGCGAAGGGCACAATTGTCACAGACGTTGGTGGCGCCAAGAGTTCGATTGTCGCGACTCTGGTTCCATTGGTCCCGGAGGGCTGCGAGTTTGTTGCCGGGCACCCGATTGCCGGCACCGAACAGTCCGGACCGGAGAGCGGATTCGCGGAGCTCTTTCAGGATCGATGGTTCATTCTGACTCCCCATGTGGCGAATTCCAGCACAGCGGTCGGGCGCGTACGGGCGCTGTGGGAGGGAGTAGGCAGTCGCGTGGAAGAAATGACGCCTTTCCACCACGATCAGGTACTGGCCATTACCAGCCATCTTCCTCACGCCATCGCCTACACGATGGTGCGCGTTGCGGACGACTTGGCCAATGTCAATGAAAGCGAGGTAATCCAGTATTCGGCAAGCGGCTTTCGCGACTTCACGCGGATTGCCGCGTCCGATCCGGTCATGTGGCGCGACATTTTCCTGGCGAATCGGGAGGCTATTCTGGAAGGGCTGGGCCGATTTACGGAAGAGCTTTTTGCGTTGCAAAAGGCGGTGAGATGGGGCGACGGCCCAAGGCTGGAGGAATATCTTCGGCGGGGCCGGGAGATCCGCAGAGAAATCGTCGACGCGGGCCAGGATACCGCAGGCAGGCCGTTCTACATGGTTCGAACTCCCTCACGTTCGCAGGAACAGGAAGATGGATGAATCGCCCGGTGCCGGCTGCCCGGAACCATTCTGGGTTTTCGCCTATGGAAGCCTGATGTGGAATCCGGAGTTCCCGTACGAGAAGCGTTCCCTCGCCCGCCTGTCGGGATATGTGCGAAGCCTCTGCCTGTGGTCGATTCGCTATCGGGGAACGCCGGAATCCCCGGGGCTTGTACTTGGCCTGGACGCGAGACCGGACGCAGATTGCACGGGAATCGCCTATAGAATCGCGCCACAAAACGCGGAACATACCTGGGCCTGCCTCCGGGAACGGGAGATGATCACTTACGCGTACCGGGAGGCCTGGCTGTCGGTCACCCTGCTGAACGAGGAGCGCCGGCCGTCGGCATCGGTTCCGGCCCTCTGCTACATAATGGATTCTTCTCATCCCCAGTACGCGGGAGGCATTTCGGAAGAAGAATGCGCGGGCATTGTCGCTCGCAGCCGGGGCGACCGCGGTGACAATCGCGACTACCTGGAAGAAACCCTCCGGCATCTCGCCGAAATCGGTGTGCGGGAGGCCGAACTCGAAAGAATGGGCAAACGGGTCGCCGCCTTGTCAGGCGCCGACAATTGACCGAGTACTTCGTTTTGGCGGCGGCGCTGGCCGGGATGGTCGCCGGCGGCGCGCTCGCTTGGCTGGCGCTGCGATCGAGGCTATCGAGCCTCGAATCCGAGCGGGAACAATTCCGGAAAGCGTCCGCAAAAGCGCACGAGGAGAGTCTGGCGCTGCGGACTGCGGAAACGCGTCTCGAATCGGAGCGAGCCGCCAATTCCGAACGGGTGGCGGCGCTCGAGCGGGTACGCGAGCAGATCCAAAAGGATCTGCAGTTGTTAGCGGAAGATGTTCTCAAGGGCACGTCGGAGTCGTTCCTGAAGCGCGCACGGGAAGTCTTCGAACAGCAGCAGAAGGAGAGCCGCGCCGGTATCAAGGGCCTGGTCGAGCCGATCGACGCAAAACTGAAGGAGTACCAAGAGAAGCTGGCGGAAATGGAAAAGGACCGGCGCGAAGGGCAGGGCCGCCTGGACCAGCACATCCGGCAAGTGGTGGAATCAACCGGTACGCTGCGGGAGACGACGGACGGGCTCGTCAATGCGCTCCGGTATCAGGCCAAGACGCGGGGGCGCTGGGGAGAACACCAGTTGCGCCGGGTTCTCGAAATGGCCGGAATGCTGGAACACGTGGACTACGAGTTGGAAGTGACGGTCCGCCAGGACAACGGCAGGCAGCGGCCAGACGCTGTTCTCACCATGCCGGGAGGGAGGACCATAGTGATCGACGCGAAGACGCCGATGTCCGCCTATCTTGATGCGCTGGAAGCCGAAACGGATGAAGACACGGAACGATTGCTGCACGATCACGCCCGGCAGTTGCGCGAACATGCGCGCAGCTTGGGGTCGAAGTCCTATTGGAACCTGTTCAGCGACACCCCGGACTTTGTGGTGATGTTCATCCCTGGCGACAACTTCTATGCGGCGGCGGTAGAGCGAGACCCCGCGCTGTTCGACGACGCCTACCGTCAGCACGTGATCATTGCAACGCCCACGACGTTGCTTGCGCTCGCAAAGGCCATTGCCTATGGCTGGCGGCAGGAACAGGCTTCCCGCAACGCGCGACAAGTGTTGCAGATCGGCGAGGATCTCTACAAGCGTCTGGAATCGCTTGGTGACAGGCTCGGGAAGCTGAGCAGCGCCCTGGATCGTGCCGTCCGGGCGCACAATGAATTCGTCGGGAGTTTTGAAAACCGGGCATTGCCGGGAGCTCGGCGCCTGCGTTCGCTTGAAGTCGGGCAAAAGGACATCGAATCCCCGGGCGGAGTGGAAACCGCCATCCGGGTTCCGCGCGCGCCGCAGCTGGATTTGGCCGAAACGAACACAGGATTCGAAAACGGCGGAAAACCGGTTCCGGACCGCATCAACGACTGAAGAGAAGTGGGCCGCACGATTGCCGCGCGACCCAAGTCGAAAAGGGAGGAAACGCTCAGCGCCGTTGAGCGCAGCAGCGCAAGGCGGAAGCATATTGTGCGCTGCATGAGACGCAACCCCTGTTTTTTCGAGAGGTCATCGTTGACGGATGGCGCCTCGTTTGCCGAATAAACGCTGGCAACCGGCAAAGTCGATGCTTGGGACGATTCCCCTTTTCGATTGCAAATGGTTGCTACGAAAAGAGAAAGTTCTTGATTCTCTACATCGTCCGGCCGAAGGTTGCCGAATTCCCCGGGCAATTCGCAATTGTTGCACGATTGCAACAATTGCGAATATAATTTCATTGTGCGCCGCAACAAAAACGGCAAATTTTCCCGTTTGTCATTCGCCTGCCAGTTCGTTCATGATTTGAATCGCGACGGAACGAGGATTCGCGGCATTCAGGATTGGGCGACCGACTACGATGTGATCCGCGCCTTCCGTGAGCGCGTGCGCGGGCGAGGCGATTCGGACCTGGTCATCCATGCAGGAACCCGCTGGGCGAATCCCGGGCACGACGAGAAATGTGTCCCGGCATTCCGGCAGGGCGCGCAGGGATCGCAATTCAAGCGGCGACGCGATCAACCCATCGGCGCCCGCTGCCAGAGAGCGCCTGGCGCGTTCCAGAACGATTTTCCTGACGGTCCCGGGCACAAGCAGCATGGAATCCAGATCATTGCGATCGAGGCTGGTCAGGACGGTAACGGCCAGTATCCGGGTCGGCGCTCCGCCCCGTCCACTGACTGCGGCCGCCACGATTTGGGGGTCTCCATGGACCGTCAGGAAGTCCGGTTCGATTTCTGTGGCGATGCCGCATACGGCTCTTTCCACGATCGAGGCAATATCGAAGAGCTTGTAGTCCAGGAATAACCGCAATCCGGCGCCCTTGAGTTCCTGCGCGAGGCTGGCGCCCTGCCGTGCAAGGTGTCCGAGGCCGATCTTGTAAAACCGAACCATGCCGCCGAGCAGATCGACCATGGCGCGTGCCTCGTCGATCTCTTTCGTGTCGAGAGCGACAATCAGGCGTTCGCGCGGATCCACCATCGGCATGCTTGGCCCCGTCGGGTGTTTCCTGCCGCTTGAACTTGCGGCAACTGATCCCAAATAGCGTGTACGCGGGTGGTGCGCCAGTCTCGCCCGGAAGAGCATGAAGTGAAGTTCTCATGGACCAGAGTCGTTACACAGAGCGCTTGAGGGGGTTTCTCCAGGCCGCACACACCATTGCGACTCGAGAGGGGCACCAGCGACTTGCGCCCGAACACTTGCTGAAGGCGCTCCTGGATGACTCCGAGGGTCTTGCCGCCAATCTCATTCAAAACGCGGGAGGCGATGCATCGCGGGCCACGAATCTGGTCGCCGACTCTCTTGCCCGAATTCCGCGCGTGGATGGTCCCGGCGTGGAACAAGTCATGCTGCATCCGGAAACGGCTCGAGTCTTGTCGCGCGCTGAGGAAATGGCCAAGTCCGCAGGAGATCGTTTCCTGTCCGTTGAACGCGTGTTGGCGGGCATCGCGGCTTCTCCGGACACGGATGCCGGCAGGGCGTTGCAGGAGTCGGGGCTGACGCTCGAAGCCCTGGAATCCGCAATTGAGCGGTTGCGCAAAGGTCGGACTGCCGATTCCCCGGATAGCGAAAGTTCCTACGACGCACTCAAGCGGTACGCACAGGACCTGACCGAAGCGGCCAGGGAAGGTCGGCTCGACCCCGTCATCGGGCGCGACGAAGAAATCCGCAGGGCCGTGCAGGTGCTATCCCGAAGAACCAAGAATAATCCCGTCCTGATCGGGGAACCCGGGGTGGGCAAGACGGCGATTGCCGAGGGATTATCGCTTCGCATCGTGAACGGGGACGTTCCGGAGAGCCTGCGGGGAAAGCGTCTGATGGCGCTCGACATGGGTTCGCTGGTCGCGGGAGCGAAATACCGCGGAGAATTCGAGGAGCGACTAAAAGCCGTTCTCGCGGAGATCGACGCGGAAGCCGGCGGTGTCGTGCTTTTCATTGACGAACTCCACACGCTTGTGGGTGCTGGCCGGGCGGAAGGCTCGATGGACGCGTCCAACCTGCTCAAGCCCGCGCTTGCCCGTGGCCGGTTGCGTTGCGTGGGTGCGACGACTCTGAACGAATACCGTGAGCACATCGAAAAGGATGCCGCGCTGGCGCGGAGGTTCCAGCCCGTGTTCGTCGAGGAACCATCCGTCGAAGATACGATCTCGATATTGCGCGGACTCAAGGAAAAGTACGAAGTTCACCATGGGGTGAGGATCGGCGACGCTGCGCTCGTTGCGGCCACCACGATGTCGCAACGCTATATTTCCGACCGGTTCCTTCCCGACAAGGCGATTGATCTCATGGACGAGGCCGCGTCGCGACTGCGCATGCAGGTGGACTCGAAACCTGAGGAGTTGGATGCGCTGGATCGGGAAATCGTTCAGAAAAAAATTGAAGTGGAGGCGCTCAAGAAAGAGACGGATACCGCCTCAAAGGAGCGTCTGCGCAGGTTGGAAAGGGAATGCGCGGACCTGGAGCAGCGATCCGCGGACTTGACCGCGCGCTGGCAGGCAGAGAAGGACCGCCTTGGCTCCGCCCGACAACGCAAGGAGCGCCTCGACCAGGCGCGCATCGAACTTGAAAACGCGGTGCGTGCCGGCGATTTCGCGAATGCCGGAAGGCTTCAGCACGGTGTAATTCCCGAACTTGAAACCGCGCTGCAGGAGCGCGAACACGATGTGACGGGCGCAATGATCGAAGAAGCGGTAACACCGGAACAGGTCGCATCTGTGCTGGCGCGCTGGACGGGAATTCCGGCGGAGCGAATGCTCGAAGGAGAGCGCGTAAAGCTGCTGCGGATGGAGGAGGTGCTGGAAAGGCGGGTCGTGGGGCAGGCGGAAGCGATCAGGGCGGTTTCGAACGCGGCTCGCCGTTCCCGTTCGGGTCTTTCCGATCCGCGCCGTCCGTTGGGCTCGTTTCTCTTTTTGGGTCCGACCGGCGTCGGCAAGACGGAACTCGTAAAGGCGCTCGCGGAGTTCTTGTTCGATGACGAACGCGCATTGCTGCGCTTGGACATGAGTGAGTACCTGGAGAAGCACGCGGTCGCCAGATTGATTGGCGCGCCGCCCGGCTATGTCGGGTATGAAGAAGGCGGCGCCTTGACCGAGACGGTTCGCAGGCGGCCATACCAGGTCATCTTGCTGGACGAGATCGAAAAAGCTCATCCCGATGTCTTCAATATCTTGTTGCAGGTGCTAGACGACGGACGGCTGACGGACGGGCACGGCCGCACAGTGGATTTCCGGAACACGATGATTGTCATGACTTCAAACATCGGATCGGAATTCCTGTTGGATCTTCCCGAGGATGCGGGCGCGGATGCGGCCCGCGACAGGATCATGGCCGAAGTGCGAATGACGTTCCGGCCTGAGTTCTTGAACCGCCTCGATGAAACTCTCCTGTTCCGCCGTCTCGGTCGCGAGCACATGGAAAAAATTGTGGAAATCCAGTTGTCGCAGCTTCGCGACCGGCTTGGGGAGCGCGACCTGAATCTTGTGGTGGAAGACGAAGCGCGCGCCTGGCTTGCGAATCGCGGATATGACGCCAACTATGGCGCCCGTCCGCTACAGCGGGTCATCCGCACCGAAATTGAAAATCCGCTCGCCGGAATGCTTCTCGGCGGCGACGTTCAGGATGGAAACCGGCTAACGGTCTCGGTGGAACGCGACGCCCTGTCCTTTGCAGCGGGTGCCGGAGAGGCGGCCGATTCGGTTGCGCTTTAGCGCAGGCTCGCAAAGTCGAGCGTTCGGTTGCTTTCGATCACGGTATCGACACGCGCCATCAGGATTTGGAAATCCTCAATTCGGTCTTCCGAGAGGCTCGGGGCAGGGATTCGCTGCAGCTTCAGTGGATTCGTGTGACGGCCGTCCTGAATCACTTCAAAATGCAAATGAGGTCCAGTTGAGACGCCCGAGGAACCGACGTAGCCGATTATCTGACCCTGCTGCACCCGGGTGCCCACTCTGATGTTTTTTCCGAAACTCTTCATGTGGGCGTAACCGGTCATGTAGCGCCCGTTGTGGCGGACGCGCAAATAGCGGCCGTAACCGCCACGCCAACCCTTTTGGACCACCACGCCGTTTCCTGCGGCCGGAATCGGGGTACCGTATGCTGCCCGGAAATCGATTCCCTTGTGAACATGGCGGACCTTGCGAACGGGATGAATCCTTGGGCCGAAGGAGGAAGATATGCGAGCGTCCGGAATGGGACGAGCGTCGAGCAGATTCAAGCTGGAACTGCCTTCGCGGTCGAAATAACCGGACCGGTCGTCGACGAATTCCACTCGATAGTATGCCAGTCTCCGCTTCCCATTTACCAATCCGACATAGTGGAGGATCGATTCATCGTCCCGACGTTCCACCAGGGCCTCGAAGCGGTCGCCCTTCCGGATATCACGCGAAAAATCCAATGAACCTTCCAGGATCTGCACGAATTGGTAACGCTCTGATTTCCGCAAACCGACCTTCTCCGCAGCCTGGAAAAAAGAATTCTCGATCACGCCAGAGAAATAGACGGGCGGTTGCTCAGTTGGTGGGGGCAACCGGAGGGCGGCAACGCCATCGACGATACTGAGGACCTCCCGCCCCTCATACGCCATGCCTCTCCATTCATGCCGAATGCCGGGAACCTTTGGCCGGGGGATCACGATGAACTCAAGCAGATCGGCGGGCGCCTCGTCTTCCTCGCTGCGGAGCGGCGTATCGAGGACAAATTCAAGCTTTGCGCCAATCTGTAGCTTTCTGGTATTGAACGCGGGCTCCAGAGCGCGGATTGCGGTTAGGGCGACCGCCGCGGAAACATCATGCCCACGCAGGATTCCGATTAACGAATCCCCCTTTCGAATGGTGACGACGTGACGGAATACGGGCGGCGCGGCTTCCGTCGGCATCGTAACCGGCAGTTCAATTTCGGGTTTAATTCGGGCGATGGTTTCGACGGATTCCCCGGAATCGGCCGCGCGCGGTATGAAATTCGCCGTGCCGGCGGCTCGTCCATAATTTTTGGCCGCTGTCGTATGCGGGAGAACTGACGAGGTCAGCGAAGAAAGGTCCGTCGGAGCCGCAAAATCCAAACGAAGTGAAGCGAGAACTTCCTCGACGATTCCTTTCGTTTGTGTTGCCCGGTTGTGGGCGTCGCTATGGAGACTGCCACCGCCGGCATGAGGCGGCAGGAACGGAGTTCGCGAGGCTGAGAAATCGGTATTGGCAACACCGATCCGATCCGATCCGGCAGATGACACTGGGAATACCCTCGCAATCGTGTGATTCTCTCCAAGCGGTTCTGGCAAGGAACGCCAATTCTCTAGGTGCCGTGCTGAACGGTTTTCCAGGAGAAAGGCTTCGGGCTCCAGGGGCACAACGGGTGGAGAACCTCGTTCTTGCGCCGCGAGTTTGACGGGGGCAGACGAAAGCTGATCTTTGTCGTTCCCGGGAAGGGAATGCGGGGAAATCTGCGATGGAGTGACGACGTTGGCGATCGCTTGGTCGTGCTCGACAGCGGAATCTCCTCCTGAAAGGGCGTCGTTCAGGTCTTCGGTCGGGTAATTGGCCGCCAGAGCAGCCAAGGTCGCTCCTCCCACGGCAAGCATCGTGGCGGCTACGATTCTGCGTGGCAAGAATCGAGCTTTTAAATTTCGAAACGCTTGCCTGGAAGGCGATGAATCGCCGCGTGTGTCTGCACCGATCAATTTCGCGCGCGCGAGCGCCGCTGCACGACGAGCCTGGACGCCCGCATCTGCGACATCCCGACTCGCGCGGCCTCGCCGAGCATGCATTTCTGCCACGCGCCGCCTACCTCCCCAACAAGGTTTAAACTTTTTCTAGTGATACGCGTAACACGGAGGTTCCACAATTAGAGAATCCGTGCTGATTGTCAACAATGGTCTGGG
Organism: Rhodobacterales bacterium; assembly: GCA_965219495.1. Lineage (GTDB taxonomy): Bacteria > Pseudomonadota > Alphaproteobacteria > Rhodobacterales > CAZPXZ01 > CAZPXZ01. The sequence continues at coordinate 1,308,080 of OZ244777.1, read as the reverse complement.
CAGGATGTCTGCAATTCATTTGCACCAACCAGTTAGCCAAAGAGTGCTGTGAAAGGCGTCTGGTATATCTCGCATATGCTGGCAGAAAATCCCAGTTCGGTTCAAGGGAAGGGTGGTTACAGCCGCAGAAATCGGGGATAACAGATGCGCGGTTCGGGCACGCTTGGTCGTGTAGGCGAGAGGATGTTCCGGTTCTGTTGAACGGCATGCGGCAAAGGAATGCCGCATCTCTCCGGAATAATGGCTTCGGATACGTTCCTTTGAATTCGAAGCAAGAACACCATCCTGACCGCCGAATCAACACGGCTGCCTGTTGCACGGGCGCCCGCAAGAAGAAGGGGAGAACTACTGTGAGGATTTGTGGTGTAGCAGCTTTCGCTTTTCCTCGACGGTTGCGGTTGCGGTGTTGTTGAAGATGGAGGCGAGCACGAAATTGTCGTGGAACCAGTCGAAACGCTCCAAAGGCTCATAGATGCGGATCAGGATGACCCCCAACTCCGGAGTATAGTGCCGATGCGGCCCGAAATGCAGCCAGAAACCAGCCGAAGGCGGGCAGCGTCACTCAGTCCCAATACCCAACTAATTCCAATCGTGTGACAGATTAGCGGCTTTTCCTCCAGATCGTCATAGCCCTGCACATTGGGTTGAAGGAATGTGCATGTATTTAGGATAATTTGCGTGTGAGTATCACACTACCACAAATGATGCCTTGGATGGCAATCTCCGAGAGGCCCCTCGCTTGCGCCTCGCGCGGGCGAGTTCTGGAGCGGCAATCATTCGTTGCTGACGCAGTCTCTTGCCCGGATCGGCGCGCCTTCATTTTTCCGTGGCGTTTGCGGTTGAGATGGAGGCGCATATATCATATAGTGGATAAAACAGGCTAACATACACAAATAGATGCAAGACCCCGCCGAACGGTTCCTGTCTCCCGAGAACAGCACCCACCGCAAATACGAGGCCCTGCGCGCCCATTTTGTCGACCGGGCGCCGCTCGCCGAAGCCGCTCGCCGAAGCCGCCCGCAGGTTCCGCTACGCGGTCGGCACCTTGCGCAACCTCCGCGCCGAGTTCTGCAAGCGTCCGAAGCAACCGTTTTTCCTGCCGGACCACCGCGGCAAGCGCAAGCCTGCGCCGGGACCTGACCGCGACCAGCGCATTGTGGCGTTGCGCAAGGAGCAGGGCCTGTCGGCGGCGGGCGGAAATCGCCGAACGCCTCAGCGCCAGGGAGAACCTCCCGGTCAGCGCGACCACGGTGGCGCGAGTGCTGCGGCGGGCGGGCCTGCCCAAACTATGGCGGCGCGCGGACAAGTGGTGGGCGGGCGCCGCCCATCCGGAGCGGGCGGCGGTGGCCGACCGCCGTCAGCTGGACCTGGGTCCGCGCAAGCTGCGCAACGACTTCGGCGGCCTGTTCCTGTTCGCCGGCGACCTCGCGCGGCTCGGCTTCGACGGCATCCTGGCGGCGAGCGGCATGCCGGGCAGTTCGAAGATCCCGGCCGGATGCGCCTTCCGGTCACTGCTGGCGCTGAAGTTGTGGGGCATCGGACGGCCGTCGCACGTCATGAGCGAAACCCTTGACGAAGGACTGGCGCTGTTCGCCGGCCTCAACGCCGTGCCCAAGCGGGCGACACTGACGGAATACTCGCGCCGCGTCGATCCCCGCGGCCGCCCGGCGCTGATGGACCGCTGGCACCACGCGGTGCGCGGCCTCGGCGTCGAACTCTGCGGCGGCCAGTCTTTCGACCTCGATTTTCATACGATTCCCTACCACGGCGACGACACGCTGATCGAGAAGCATTACGTCTCCAAGCGCGGCCGCCGGCAGAAGGGCGTCCTCGCCTTTCTCGCCCGCGACGCCGACGCCCGCCTGTTCGCCTATGCCAACGCCCAACTCCGCAAGGCCGATCACACCGACGAGATCCGGCGCTTCGTCGACCACTGGCGCGCCCGCACCGGAACCCTTCCTGCCGAACTGGTGTTTGACAGCCGCCTGACGACCTATGCCAACCTCGCCAGGCTGGAAGCAATGGGCATCGCCTTCCTGACGCTGCGCCGACGGACCCCGAAGATGGTAGCCGCGTTGCTGGCGGCGCCGCCGGAGGCATGGCGCAAGATCACTCTCACCAATGTCGGCCGCATCTACCGGACGCCGCGGATCCTGGAACAGACGGTGCGCCTCAAGGACTATCCCGCCGAACTCCGGCAGATCGCCATCATCGATCTCGGCCACGAAAAGCCGACCCTGCTGCTCACCAACCAGATGACCGCCCCCGCCGGCCAGCTCATCGACCGCTACGCCCGCCGCATCATCATCGAGAACACCATCGCCGAAGCCATCGACTTCTTTCACATGGACGCGCTCTCGGCCGCGGTGCCGATGAAGGTCGATCTCGACCTGCAACTCACCCTGATGGCCAGCAGCCTCTATCGCATCCTCGGCAAGCGCCTGGGAAACGGCTTCGAGACCCTGAAGGCGCGGTCCATCTTCCAAAAAATCGTGCGCGCCAGCGCCCGCATCGAGATCACCGAAACCGAGATCGTCGTCAGCCTTGGACGCCGGACCAACAACCCGCTGCTGCTCGCCGCCGGATACGCCGAAGACCGCGAACCCATCCCGTGGCTCGAAAACCGAACCCTCCGGCTCCGGTTCTTCTGAAACCGGGCACACAATGCACTTTGTTCCCGGTGGTTGGTAATTCAGGCTCAGTAGAGAATGGGGATTATATCGGATAGTGCCCGTATAGGGGTTGATGATTCAGGCACCATTTATTAAAATCGGTCCAAGTCAACGGATTAGGAAGTGGAGATGGCCCACAAGGCACCTGGCAAGCACTACCGCCAAGGTATGACCCTTATCGAGGCGATGCGGATGTTCGCGGACAATGCGGCGGCCGAAGCGTGGTTCGTTAAGGTCCGCTGGCCGACCGGCCCGGCTTGCCCGTATTGTGGCTCCGTCAACGTTCTCAGTGGTGCAAAGCACAAGACCATGCCCTATCGGTGCCGTGAGAAGGAATGCCGCAAACGATTCAGTGTCCGGACCGGAACCGTCATGGAAGCGTCGAACATCCCCTATCAGAAATGGGCGCTCGCGGTCTATCTCTTCATGACGAGCCTGAAGTCGGTTTCGTCCATGAAGTTGCATCGGGATCTCGGGGTGACACAGAAGACCGCTTGGCACCTGGCACACCGGCTGCGCAAGGCGTTTGAGAGTGAAAGCGGGTTGTTCGCTGGCCCGGTCGAGGTGGATGAAACCTACATGGGCGGCAAGCGCAAGAACATGCCGAAGTCGAAGCGCGAAGAGCTCACCGGCCGCGGGGCCGTGGGCAAGACCGCCGTCGTTGGTGCGAAAGACCGGACCACAAACCAAGTACGAGCCCGAGCAGTCGAGTCCACTAACAAGGCCACCATCCACGGCTTCGTCGCCGATCACACGGCCCTGGACGCCACGGTCTACACTGACGATGCGTTGGTCTGCGAAACCCTTCCGAATCCACACAAGGCCGTCAACCACAGCGCTCAGGAGTATGTTCGTGGCGACGTGCATACCAACGGCATGGAGAGCTTCTGGTCGATGCTCAAGCGCGCTTATCAGGGGACCTTCCACAAGATGAGCGAAAAGCATCTCGACCGGTACGTGAGGGAGTTTGCGGGCAAGCACAGTGTGCGAGACATGGACACCCTCGACATCATGGGCGCGATCGTCCTCGGAATGGACGGCAAGCGCCTGAAGTACACACAACTCATCGCCGACAACGGCCTTGATTCAGGAGCGCGGGCATGAATCGGCGCCCAACAAAGAGCGGCATCATCTCGGCCTTTGCTGGCTGCATGGGAGGCTGATGTGACTGAACGACGCAAGAGGCCGCCGCGCCGTGTGGAGGTTGTGAAGTCGTCCTACCAGCCGTCCAAGGCAGATATGAAGAAGGAAATCGACGTGAGCCACCTGGAGGGGAAGACGGCGGACGATCTGGCTCGGATGCTCACGGCCCCGGTGGCGATGGTGCGTACGCCACGCCCGCCCCGGAGCCGGTGACGGGTGCTGTGGGCACTATCCGATATAATCCCCTAGAGAATCGCAGAAGCCTCAGGCTTTCCGCATTCGAAAACCATCCCGTAACTTGCTGGCTGGCATTGACGCAGCCGGAAGGCGCGACCATTCTCTGGACGGACAGCAACCGGCGAAGGGGCAAGGCATGAACGTGATCAGCCATTTCATTGGCGGCAAGCGAGTCGCGGGAACGAGCGGGCGAATGGGCGACGTGTACAATCCGGCGACGGGAGAAGTAGAGAGTTCCGTACCGCTCGCAAACAGGGCGGAAGTTCGGGCGGCAGTAGAATCCGCAAAGGATGCGCAACCCGGATGGGGAGCGACCAATCCCCAGCGGCGCGCGCGCGTTTTCATGCGGTTCATCGATCTGATGGATCAGCATCGGCAAGAACTTGCGGAACTGCTCGCCAGAGAGCACGGCAAGACCATCCCTGACGCCAAGGGGGATATTCAGCGCGGCGTGGAGGTGTGCGAATACGTCTGTGGTGCACCGGAGTTGACCAAGGGCGAATACACTTGGAATGCAGGTACCGGAATCGACATGTATGCGATGCGGCAACCGGTTGGAGTGGGTGTCGGAATCACACCGTTCAACTTTCCCGCGATGATACCGATGTGGATGTTCGCGCCCGCAATCGCATGCGGGAATTCCTTCATACTGAAGCCCTCTGAACGAGATCCCTCCGTGCCGGTTCGACTGGCGGAGCTGATGATCGAAGCAGGATTGCCGCCGGGGGTCTTGAACGTCGTTCACGGGGACAAGGAGGCGGTCGATTCGCTTTGCACCGATCCGGATGTTGGCGCTGTTGCTTTTGTCGGGTCTACTCCGATCGCCCGCCATGTGTATGGAACCGCAACGGGCACCGGGAAGCGCGCGCAGTGTTTCGGGGGCGCAAAAAACCACATGGTCGTGATGCCGGACGCCGACATGGATCAGGCCGTCGACGCCTTGATCGGTTCCGGCTACGGATCGGCCGGCGAGCGCTGCATGGCGATTTCCGTAGCAGTGCCGGTCGGAGAGGAAACTGCAAATATGCTAGTCTCCAAGCTCGCGCCTCGCGTCGAAAGCCTGAAAATCGGACCCTACTCGGCCGATGATGACGTCGACTTTGGACCGTTGGTGACGCGCGAGGCGTTGACTCGTGTCCGAGGATTGGTAAACCGAGGAATTGAGGAGGGGGCGGAGCTTGTTGTCGACGGACGGGAATTCCGCATGCAGGGCTACGAGGACGGGTTTTTCATGGGCGGTTGCCTGTTCGACCGGGTAACGCGGGACATGGACATCTACAAGACCGAAATCTTCGGGCCAGTGTTGAGCGTGGTCCGGGCGAATTCCTACGATGAGGCGCTGTCCCTGCCGATGGACAACGAATTTGGAAACGGGGTGGCGATTTTCACACGGGACGGCGATACCGCGCGTGATTTCGCCGCTCGAATCAATATCGGAATGGTTGGCGTCAACGTACCCATTCCCGTTCCGCTCGCCTACTACACCTTTGGCGGGTGGAAGGCGTCCGTGTTTGGCGATCTGAACCAGCACGGACCGGACTCGATCCGGTTTTGGACCCGCACCAAGACGGTGACGTCTCGTTGGCCAACCGGAATTCGAGAGGGAGCAGAATTCCAGATTCCGGTCATGAACTAGGCGGAATGCGGATCAGGTGTCGAGTCTGGACCGAAAAGCCGCGGTTATGGTATCGGGGTCGAGATAATCGAGTTCGCCCCCGACCGGCACGCCGTATCCGATGCGGGTGACCCGCACGTTTCCACCCGTTAGGCATTCCGCAATGTAGTGGGCGGTTGTTTGCCCGTCGAACGTTGCGTTCAGCGCAAGAATCACTTCCGTGGCTTCCTTCTTGGCCCGAGCGACGAGTTCGGGAATCCGGAGATCCTCGGGTTGGACATTGCCGATTGCGGTCAGCGTACCGTCCAGCACATGATATCGACCCCGAAACGCCCCGGACCGTTCCATCGCCCAAAGGTCGGCGACGCTTTCGACGACGCAGATTTTCTCCGGTGTACGCTCTGGATTCATGCAAATCTGGCAGAATTGTTCGAAAGTGTAGTTTGCGCAGTTGTCGCATCGCCGTACGGTTTCCGCCGCGCGTGCCATGGCGTCGGCGAGTGGCTGCAAGAGTCCCGGCTTGTTTTGGAGCAGGTGCAAGACCGCGCGCCTCGCCGAACGCGGCCCAAGTCCCGGGAGCCGGGCCAGAAGCGCATGGAGGCGTTCAATGCTGTCTTCGGGGCGTAGCGCCGCCGCTGGTTCTGCGGTCCGCGAACTCGCGTCTTGGCTCATCGAATTGTATTGATCAATCCCGGCGGAATGGGCAAACCACTCGCCACCTCCGCCATTTCCTGTTGGGCGCGTTCCCGCGCCTTGACCAGCGCGTCGTTCACGGCCGCCGCGATCAGATCTTCGATCATGCCGGTTTCCTCGGACAAGAGCTGGCGGTCAAAGAAGACCTGCTTAATGCGGCCTGTTGCGTCGGCGGTAATGCGGATCATACCGCCACCGGATGCGCCGTGAACCTCCATCGATGCCAGGTTTTCCTGCACCTTGGTGAGTTTGGATTGCGCTTCCTGCGCCTGCTTGAACAGGTCGCCAAGGTCCGAGAGTCCTTTCAACATGTTGCCTCCAAACGGACTAAATCGTTTGCAAATTGTCGTGCGCCGAAAAACCGGTGATCCTTGCCTCCGGAAGGGCTTTGAGCACGGCCTGTACTTCAGGATGGTTCATCACCTGATCGTGGAGCGATTCAGAAACCGTCATTCTGCGTTCGTGAATTGTCTCTCCGCCACCGTCTCTTGCAATGCGAACATTCCAATTTCGGCCCGTCCAAATCTGTAACTGATGCACGAGATCCTTGGCGAGGGAGGGCGCCGCTTCCTCTCCTGGAACGAAGACCAGGTTGCCTTCCGAAACCTCTACCGCGCGAAGATTATGCTCGATTTCATGAAGGAGAAGGAGTTCTCCGTTCTGGCGTGCGAGCGCCGCGATATCTTCGACCGCCTGTACTTCTGTAGTCACCGGTGACAGTTGTTCTTGCGTTTCCGGTGTTTTCGGGGCGGGAGTCGCGTTCCCGCCGGGAGAACTTGGCGATCGCGGAACTTCCTCTTTGCCAGACAGCTCTTGCACGAGCTTGTCGGGAGTGGGGAGGGTGGAAGCGTGCGTCAATCGGATAATTGCCATGTCGGCCGTCAAGCGCGGGCTGCCGGAGCGGCGCATCTCGTCGAGAGAACGTTCCAGAATCTGCCAAAAGCGGACCAGTACGGACGGCGTAAGGGATTCAGCGAGCTTCTTGCCTCTTGCCGCCTCGTCCGGCGTCATTACGGGATTTCTCGCCATGCCGGGAGCGACCCGCAATATCGAAATACCGTGGCAGGTTTCGGCCAAAGCACCGAGCACGGCTGCGGGGTCCGCGCCGCCGGAGTACTGGCTGTCGAATTCGCTGAGAGCCTCGGCTGTGCGGCCTCTGCAAATTTGCTCAAAAAGGTCCAGTACGCGTCCACCATCGGCGAGACCAAGCATTTCCCGGCAGTTCGTAGCGGTGACGTGTTCCCCGCCATGCGCGATGGCTTGGTCGAGGAGCGAAAGTCCGTCTCGAATCGAACCTTCCGCCGCTCGGACCATCAGGGCAACGGCATCGGCTTCGACCTTGATCCCTTCGTCGGAGGCGACCGATTCAAGATGCTCCGTGAGCGTGTGGCTTTCCACCCTTCGCAAGTCAAACCTCTGGCAGCGGGAGAGCACCGTCAGGGGCACTTTGCGAATCTCTGTGGTGGCAAGCACGAACTTTACATGGGGCGGCGGCTCTTCAAGTATTTTCAGGAGGGCATTGAAAGACTGATTTGTGAGCATGTGGGCTTCGTCGATGATGTACACCTTATATCTGCCCCAGTTCGGGCGATGCCGGGCACTTTCGATCATCTCACGGGTTTTATCGACCTGGGTATGGGAAGCAGCATCAATCTCGATCACATCGACGAAGCGCGATTCAGAGATGCCCCGGCAGGCCTCACAGGTTCCACATGGTGTTACGGTGGGACCGCCGGCTCCGTCCGGTCCTACGCAATTCAGGCACCTTGCGATGATGCGCGCGGTTGTAGTTTTGCCCACACCGCGAATTCCCGAGAGAATGAAAGCGTGCGCAATTCGGTCGGTCTGAAACGCGTTTCGAAGCGTTCGCACCATGGCTTCTTGGCCGATGAGCGAATCAAAATCCTGCGGCCGGTATCTGCGCGCGAGAACCTGATACGCCCCCGCGCTTTCGTCGCCCAAATCGAGAGTGAGATCGTCGGTCATTGAAAGGCGGGCACCGAGGGCAAGTTTCTGTGAGAGGCTGGCGTGCGACCCGGACATGAACTCGTTACGGCTGCTTCCTTCCGGACCTGACCGGGTTGGCGAGGTGTCCGTCCGCTCCAGCCCCCCGGCAACCGGTATACCGGGTGCAGGGCAGGGCGGCAAGAATGTCTGCGAGTAGTCGGCAGTTGGCTGGGTTTTCCGGTTGTGGTAGTTGATGCGGAAGACGAGAGATCGTCTTGTACAGCCACCCGAAACTGAGAATGTGCGCAAGAGTTCACGTGTATCGGGGAACAGGCTGTCGGCGAAGCTGGGGCGGGCGAAGGGTCGGTTGAAAATGGCACGATATCCGGCCAAGAGTTGCAGTCGCCGTTTCTTGCATATTGACCGCGAGCAGCTTTCATGACTCAATACACAGTCTTTACGGATGGCGCCTGCAGCGGGAATCCCGGACCGGGTGGGTGGGCTGCCATCATTTCCGGCCCGGCCGGCGACGGGCGCCGGGAGATCAATGGGGGGGAGCCGGCGACCACGAACAACCGCATGGAACTGGTCGCTGCGATTCGCGGACTGGCGTCCCTTCCTGAAGGCGCGACCGTGACGGTCTGGACCGATTCGAAATATGTGCGGGGCGGGATCACGAGCTGGCTGGCAAACTGGAAACGCAGCGGTTGGCGTACGAGCTCCCGCACACCGGTAAAAAACGTCGATCTATGGAAGTTGCTCGACCGGGAGACGGCGAAACGACGCGTGCAATGGCGTTGGGTGGCCGGACATTCCGGACACGTCGACAACGAAAGGGCCGACTGGCTCGCTCGTCAGGGCATGGCCCCCTATACGCGCTGGTAGCCTGCTTGGGTAGCAGGTGCGGGCCCGGCCGGTGACGGCTGCCAACGCGTTCGCCTCGCAGGCAAACCAAACGATGGCCCGGACCGGTCCATTCCCTCGACCGGTTCCTGGACGAAATCCGCTTCTGTCACGCGGAGGTCATTTGCGGTTCAACGAGTGCGTGGAATTCGGGCCGATATGGTTTTGCGGTAGGCGGCAACTCTTTTCGTACAAACCAGTTCTCGTAGCGGATCTGTCGGTTCAAAGCGGGCCAGACTTCCCGGTAGGCCTCCAGGAACCCCTGGGTTGGAGCCGGCAGGTCATGACCAATGCGCGCGTGCAACCGAGGAAGCGCGTGGTACGGAACCATCGGAAACATGTGATGCTCGACATGGTAGTTCATGTTCCAATAGACGAACCGGCTGATGGGGTTCATGTACAGGGTTCGGCTATTGAGACGATGATCAAGCACGTCCTCCGCAAGTCCCGCATGCTGGAGAACGCCGCACAAAACGTGATGCCAGGCGCCGTAAAGGCGCGGCAAGCCGATCACCATCAGAGGCAAGACGGACTGCATGTAGAGTGCCAACGCAATGGTCGCGGCATAAGTCACGGTCCAGATTCGCGCCGCTAGGAACGCCTTGGGTTGCTCCGACTCGGGAATGAACGTCGCTTCTTCGGCGTCAAGAATTCCACAGGCATTCCGCAGCATATTGCTCAGACCGTGCCAGGTGTCGACGATTCCAAAGAAGTTGAGGAAAATTCGCAGCACGGCGGGAGGACGCATGGCCACGATCTCCGGGTCGCGCCCCACGATGATCGTGTCGGTGTGATGGCGGGTGTGGCTCCAGCGCCATCGAACCGGGTTGCGAATCATCATGAAACTGGCGATCTGGTACACGGCGTCGTTCATCCACTGTGTCCGGAAGGCTGTGCGGTGGCCACATTCATGCCATCGCGAGTCTCCCGCGGAACCGTAGAGCACGCCGTAGGCGAGCCAGAATGGCGTCGACCAGTAGGAGGGCCAGAGCCAGATTCCGATGCCCGCGAAAAGGACCAGCAAGCCCAACCAAAGCAAGGTGTCACGAATTGCCGGCTGGTCCGAGCGCTTCATGATGGCCTTCATTTCGTTGCGGGGCAGGTCGGAGTGATACCACTCGGCTGCCGCCAATCCCCGTTCGATAGCCCGTTGTCCGTCGGGGCCAAGCAAGCTGTAGTCTCGCCGGGCCTTTCGCATTCCGATCATTCTTGCGTATCGTCCTCCGGGCACTGGTTCACTTTATGGGCCATCACTGTACGGGCGGTATCGACGCCGTGTCCGCCGTCCCCAAAGATCAGTGCAAGCCTTTCGGCGGAAACGTCTTCCTTCAATCGGTGCGCGACTCTTCCGCCATTCTCCGGTAATACGATCCGTTCTGCAATTCGGGGAACCCGAAATACGTCGTTGGCGACATGAATCGCCAGCAAGCCTCCAGCGCGCAATGTTCGGGCGACTTCAAAGGGAATCATCTCCTCCATTTGCTCGACAATCGATGCGCCGCCTATCCGGCCGCTATGCCGGGCCGCCCTGGCGAGATGCTTGCCCAAAGACTGGTAAGAATGCTGTCCCCTTCTTGAAGGAGAGACATCAAGGTTCGTCCGGGACGGGATTTTGGCAGTCGACCTTCGATCAGCCACGCGCCGCAATATCCGATTTCCTCCGCAGCCAGCCAAACTCGCTCTGCGGCGTCCTCGTGTACGTGTTAGCGTCGGTTGATCAGGCGGTCTACCGTCGGGATACAGACGTTGGCTGCGACTGCTATGTCCGCGATGGACGGTTGCCTAGGCCATGGTCGGAATTCGGACTTATGCCATTTCTACTAAGTCTTGACCTGTTCGAGCGGCTCATGAGGGGGTTTCGCCGGAGCAGATTGCCCATTCTCGCGTCGTGATGGATGCGATTCTCTCGGGGTCCGAGCGGAAGCTCGGACAGGCGCCGGCGATGCCGTCCCGCACCTCTTCGACGGTTGCGAATACCCGGTTGGCGAGGAAGGTGCCTTTCAGGAAGGCGAAGACGTTTTCCATGGGATTGAGCTCCGGGCTGTAGGGCGGCAGCCGCAACAAGGAAATGTTGGCGGGGACCTCCGGGCGCTTCGCGCGATGCCATCCGGCTCCGTCGAGTACGAGCACGGCATGGCGTCCGGGCGGGACCGCGGCCGTGATGTCGGCGAAATGGCGGTTCATCTCATCGGCATTGGCGCGGTCGCAAACATGGCCCACCGCCACCGGGTCCGCAGGGCGGGCGGCGGCGAACAGGACGGCGTAGCCGTACCGGTGATCCCGGACTACGCGCGGGCGACTTCCCTTGCGCGCCCAGACCCGCGACAGCATGCCCTTCTGCCCGGCCCGCGCTTCATCCTGAAACCAGATTTCGATGCCCTCCGGATCGGTTCCCTCGGGCGCCGCGTCCAGCGCCAACCTACGGAAATCACGGCGAAAAGCCGCCTGCTTGGCGGCTTCCGCCAAAGGGTGAACGGGACGCGGCGAAACATGCGAAAAGCCGAGAGAGCGCAACAGGCGGCGGATCGATTCTAGGCAGAAACGAACGTGGAAATGCGCCAGCACCTTGTCGCGGATGTCCGCCAGGCGCCAGCGGCTTACGCCGTCGGTTTCGAGGTCCTGGGCGTCGTCGACCCACGACGACACCGCCGCCCGCTGCGCCGCCGTCCCCAGCGCGCGGCCAACCTAGCTGCGCGGCCAGCCGAACCAGCGCAATCGCCCGCAGGCGACGCGCCTGAGGGGCGCTCTTGCACTCACTGGCCAAGTCGTGCGGGGGCTATAGCGGCACCAAATTGGAGCAGGCGATGCGCGACCGCTGCCTCGATATCGACCTGATCATTGTTTCCAAGCCCAAGGGAAACACGGGTTTTGCGGTTCTCCCCCGCCGGTGGGTGGTGGAGAGGAGCTTTGCCGGAATGAACCGCTGCCGACGCTTGGCGAAGGATTTCGAGCGCACCATTGAGAGCGCCAAGGCACGGGTCCTCTGGTCCGCCATCCGGGTTCTGGTGCGACGCCTCGGACGGCGGGTAAGTGCCTGTGCAACAATCGGTTAAAGGAACTTGTTAAAGTTTTGATTCAGACACTAAGACTTGCAGGTTCCAAAAGAGGCAAGAGGTCTACACACTCGGGCAGTCCACTAAACAAGTCATAAGAGAAATTGATGACTAAGCCATTTCGTATTTCAGCAGCAATCGCGCTTGTGATTGGCGGCTTCGCCGCATCGGCGAACGCGCAGGATGACAAGGTGATTCTGAGTATTTGGGATCAGCGGGAGTACTATGGGATGACCGTGCCGATCCCGCCGTAGACAAAATCCACAAATCATATCAGGAAGAAAACCCAAATATCGTCATGTCGCGGTCCGTTTTCGGTGGCGGCTGGCCGATTCGCAACGCAGTGGAGCTTGCACTTACTTCAGGCGAGGCTCCCGACGTAATCTACTCGTGGCCATCTGGAGCAGGTATCACCGCTTACGCGAAGGAAGAGTATCTTGCGGATCTCAAACCGTATGCCGACAAGTACGACTGGTGGGGTCGGCTTCCCAAATGGGCCATCGAGCGCAACATGTATCAGGGCAAACTCTACGCATATCCTTGGGAGCAGAATCTCGAGTATCTCTATTACAACAAGAAAATCTTCGCCGAACCCGGCATTGAACCGCCGACCAATTTCGAGGAAGTTCTCGACTGGCGCAGGATTGCCAACGAGGCCGAATACAATCCGATTGCGTTCAGCGATTCACCGGATGGCCGGCAGGCTGCGAACAATTTCACGGATCTGGCGGCGCTTACCAGCGGCCGCCAGTTGGGACTGGATGTTCTCCAGGGCCGCAAGAAATGGAACAATCCCGAGTTTGTAGATGCGCTTGACAAATTTCTTGACGTGGTAAATGCGGATTGCTTCTCGCCCGGCTTCTTGGGCATGCATTACGGTGACTCGTTGGGGCAGTTGTATACCGGCAAGGCGACGGCGCTCTGGACGGGCACTTGGATTATCCACGAGGTAGTAGCAAGCATGCCCGCGGATGCAATCGACGTGTTCTATTTCCCGCAGATCTATCCGGACCTCCCGCAGGCGACGCATATGTCCTAAGGCTCCGCCTACTACGTTTGGGAGGGATCCCAGCTCAAGGACGAAGCTGCGGTCTATATCGAGTAGGTGACCAATCCCAGGTAGCTGAGCGGCTGGATCAAAGACGGATTCGCAATCCCGATCCAGAAAGACCCGATCCCCTGGGACGAATATGACGTGTCGGACGTAGTGAAGAAGGTAATTAGCGTCGGTCAGGCGATGCAGGATAACAATGTCGACGCATTTCATACACCGTGGCTCCAAATGTCGTTCGGTACCTCTATCAGGGACTGCAGGGGGTTCTTGGCGGCGAGCTTTCGATTGAGGACTTCCTGAACGGAATGGACGAACAAAGCGCCGCCGCCGAGTCGAAAGGTCAGGTCTGGGATCCGGGCGAGAGGATGTAATCCTCGAATCGGAGCTATCTCGGCTGCGATGTAGTTTTCGCAGAAGAGCATTCTCGGTTTGGGGGATGCCGCGCCCGGCGGCGCGGCATCCCCCAGGTGCGTCTGAATTTCTTGCACCATGCGTACGTCAAGAATAAGTCCGTTGCTGTTTGTATTTCCCGCCACGCTCTATCTCGGTTTGTGGATCTACTACCCGATCGCCAGAAACTTTCCACTGAGTTTCCTGACCTCCCCGACGCCAAGATCGAAAGATTGCGTTTATAACGGCTTGCAAAATGTTCGGGTGCTTGCGGACGATGACGTCCTTTGGCTGGCGTTGAGCCACAACATAAATCTGGGTGTTGCTAAGCATTGCGATTCCCGTCTTTATCGGACTGTTGCTGACAGTCTTGCTAGCCGAACGGTGATCATGGTTTCTCTGCGCTATGGTCTACTTTGTTCCCGTAACCGTGGCCTCGATCATCGCCGCCATCGTTTGGCGGTGGATTCACAATCCCAACAATGGCGCGCTCAATCTTCTGCTGGAAATGGTCGGCTTGTCGGCGCTCCAGCAGTTTTGGTTGGGAGGCGAGCAACTTGCTCTCGTATCCGTGAACATGATCGGCAGTTGGGGCTATTTCGGCTTTTGCACACTGATCTTCCTTGCCAGCCTGCAGAACATCGACCGTGACCTGCATGAAGCCGCAAGAATCGACGCGCCAATTCCTTTCAACGCTAATTCTTCGTCACACTCCCCTCGCTCAAGAACACGATCCTGTTCATGACTGTGTACACGATCATTGGATCCATGAAGTTCTTCGACTTGGTCTACATTACTACTGGCGGAGGGCCGAATGAGAGCAGCCAGGTGGTGAGCGTCTACATGTACGACCTCTTCCTGAGAAGGGGAGAAGTCAATTTCGCATCGGCCGTAAGCACCGCACTGACGATCATTATCTTGTTACTCAGTATCGTGGTGATCCGATATTTTGTTGGTCAGCAGCGGGAGGCTCCGCGGTGAGCCTGCGTAGCAGGTTCGTCGGCGAGCCGGCCAGCATACGGAAGTGGCTGTCCGCGCAAACCTTGGTAAAATTCGGCAATCCGCTGGTTGTGCACGCCATCCTGCTTTTTTTGTCCTGCTTTCGCTGTTTCCAATCTATCTTCTGATTTCCTGACCTCATGCGATGATCCGGGCGTCCTGATGGAGGCCATTTCTTTGTCGCAGAAGGATTTTCCCGTGGCAAAGGCCATGACATTCCATGCGGATCGCCCTATATGCCGTGATGCTGTCGCGGGGGCCGACTTGACCATTTCACCCTTGCCGATGTGTCCAGCAGACGCCATTGCGATCCGTTCCACCATGTCCATGATCAGCCGGGATGGAACCACGACGTATTCTCTCAATCTGCAACCCATCTGCAGCCATGCCGACGAAGACAGCAACGCGCGCAACCGCATGATCGGCCAGTTCGCCGTCACCGGGCTGGCGTCGCACAAGGAATATCGTGGCCGCATTCGGTGTCAGCCGTGCGACGGTCACGCGCGCCGCGCGAACACGTCGCGAAAAAGGAGACGACGGTTTGCACAAGCCGCCCATGCCGCGCAGCCGGACGGCGATTGACGCGGCGTGTGCGGGAGAGGCCGGCCGCCTTCGCACCCAGGGGTTGAGAATTCGCCGGACCGCGAAGCTTCTCGGCTTGTCGCCTATCGAGTCGAAGCCGCCATGATACCCTGCATCGCCAAGGCTCAGGGAAAGAAAAGCAACCCACGCGCCGACCTCCGCACCCTGTTCTCCACCGAAGCGACCATCCTGTCCGACTGCCCGCGGAAAACCCTTGCCATCCGCATCCGGTATCTCGACAACAAGGCGCACACCCGTCATCTCCGGCCTCTCCTCGAAACCCTCAACGTAACCAAGACCGTGTTCCCCGGAACTGACCTTACAATGGCGTGCGAACTCGCATTCGACTTCGATAGCGACCATCCATTCGACCTCGCCATCCCTGTGAAATGGATCATCTCAAATGGTATGGGGTCAGGAAGTCAGATCTTATGTTCAATGCGTCGCTGAAGACGCGGGCGGAACTCTTTCGTCATATCTTCGCGCTTCCCTCCGACCCGAGACGGTTCAATTTCTCGCTCATATTCATCGAGCGGGAGTACTAAAATAATTTTTCAACAGCATCATCCTGGCGGGTTCGACGACGGTTCTGGCGCTGGTCTTGTCGGTTATTGCCGGATACGGCTTCGCGATCAAGGAATATTTCGGGAAGAAGACCCTGTTCCTCGCCGTTCTGATCGGTCTGATGGTTTCCGAAATCTCCATCCTGATTCCGATTTACAATGTCCTCAAGGACTTGAAACTCCTGAACACATTCGCGGGACTGATCTTGTCGCAGACGGCCCTCGGGCTTTCATTCGGCACTTTTCTGGTCACGACCTTTTTCAAGGAAATTCCGCGGGTGCTTGTCGAAGCGGCGATCTGCGACGGCTGCAAAGACCTCCAGGTGCTCTGGTATGCCATGATTCCGGTGGGCGCATGCCGGCGATCAAGGCCTTGGCCCTGATCGAGTTCCTTTGGGCGTGGAACAGTTTTTTCTTTCCGCTGGTCATTGCCGCCCAAAAGGAAATCATGCCACTGAGCGTTTCGATAATTGACTTTGTGGGCAGATTCACTTTCAACTACGGGCTGGTGCCAACTACTTGTGTGACCATGTTCTCGCCAATTCTGGAATTATACTTGTTTTCGCAAGCGAACTTCCGCCGCGGGATCACATTTGGTGCGATGAAATAGCAGCATCGTCGCGGCCCAATCGCTGAGATTTTCGGATTCTGAAGAATACACCTTGCGCTGGCGGACACTTGTGCGGTGATCGGGCTACGGTGAGCCGGCAACATGAAGGAGAAACAAGCAATGGAAGAGAACCAGTCCGAGAATCCAACCGCGCGCAGTTACACCATGGGCTACAGCGATGAGTTCTTGAATCTTCTCTATCGACGGAATGCGAAGATCAATGCCGCGCATCTGCTGCCGCACCTGAAATCCGGTTTACGTGTTCTGGACTTTGGCTGTGGTCCCGGAACGATTTCGGTGGGTCTCGCGATAGCGGTGGAGCCAGGGGAACTCTACGGCGTCGACATGGAGGAATCCCAGATTCAAATGGCCAAGGCGGCCGCGTCGGCCGGCGGGCACGAGAACGCGAAATTCCAGACTGGGGATGTGGTCAATCTTGTCTTCGAAGACGGGTATTTTGATGTTGCCCATTGTCACGCATTGCTCACGCACGTTCCGGATACTGCGACCACGCTATCCGAGGTGAGGCGGGTGCTGAAGCCGGGTGGAATCATCTCCGCCCGGGAATTAATTGCTGCCTCCTCTTTCACGGAGCCTAGATCAAGCGACCTCGAAGACGCGTGGAAAGTTTCACGAAGCTTCTCAAGGGTAATGGAGCTCATCCCGATATTGGGAAGGAACTAAAAGGTGTGTTTTGCGAAGCAGGGTTCGCCGACATTCGGGTCAGCGCTTCGTTCGAACCGTTCGGCACGCCCGAGGACATTGCGTTCTATCTGGGCCTCGTGAAGGGTTGGTTTTTTGCGCCGGCTACGGTCGGAGCAGCCAAGAAATTCGGGTTGGCGACTCAGGAGCAGTTTGACGGCTGGCGTGATGCACTTGAGCAGTGGAAGGATGAACCGGGTGCATTCGCCTGCATCGGTTGGGGAGAGGCGATCGGTCGGAAGGTCTAGTGGTTCTCGCATTGAAATGGCGTCGGAAGGCTGGCGCTTGGGAAGATCAAATCCTGTCCGACAATTTTCGTTGCCGGACAGGATTTATGGAAGTCGTCCGCCAGCGAAAATTTCGCAGATGTCATGTCAGGTTTGTCGCAGTTCACCGGTCGTTGACCTGAACCGAGCAAACGTCCGGATGCAAAGTGTGGCGCAGGTTCCGGAAGGAAGGAGGAAAGAATGAGACATCTGGGATTCAGGCCGGAAGATAGCGAGGGAGCCAGCGATGCGATGCCCTTCTACCACGATGGCGTAAGGCATGTATTCTATCTCAAGACACCCAAGGGCGCATGGGGAGCGCCCGGCCCGGCAGAGGAATGCGATTGGGCATCTTGCATCGCGAGATCTGGTGGAGTGCGAAATTCTTCCGGACGCGATTCGCCGCGGTCCAAGCGGCACGGTAGACGGTGACGGGGTTTGGACGGGCTCCGTGGTTGAGCACGAACGAAAGTATCATTTCTTCTACACCGGCCATCGGCTGGAAGACGGACTCTCCTATCAGCGGATTTGCCACGCCACGAGCGACGACATGATCCGCTGGACCAAGGACGGCTCCAATCCCGTAGTGAGCCCGGATCCGCAACAGTACGAAACCGTGGACTGGCGCGATCCCTTTGTTTTCTGGAACGATAGCACCGGATGTTACACCATGCTGATTGCCGCCCGCGAAATCGCCGGCCCGCCACAGAAGAGGGGATGCCTCGCGGTCGCGCAGTCAAAGGAGCTGCGGTCTTGGGAACTCGTGGAAGCCATTTGGACGCGGCCGCTAACGCATTGCATGGAATGCCCGGAAGTATTCCAGTTGGGCGACTACTGGTACCTGGTGTTTTCGCGTTACTCCGAACATGCGCAGACAAGTTACCGGGTAGCCAAATCCATTGATGGTCCTTGGGAATACAGGCAGCACGATTCGATCGAAGATCGAAGGTTCTATGCCGCAAGATCGGCAAGTGACGGGACACGTCGGGTAACATTCGCCTGGGCGCACGATCGCACCAATCACGGGGAGAATGCGCCTTGGGAGTGGGGAGGCAGGTTTGCGTCTCCCCGGGAACTGGTTTCGTTGCCCGACGGGACTTTGGTCACACGCTTGCCGCCTGAAGTGGTGGCCAGCTATTCTCGGCCCGTGGAGTTCGGATTTGAAGGCAAGTAGGGAGAGTGGGAGCAGTCCGGATCGTCAATTCGCGCAGCGGCGGAGAACAGCTGCGGGTACGGCTTGCTGGATGTTCGAAGACAGGAGATGCTGATCGACACGGAAATCCAATGCAGGGCAGGTACGACTTCTGCCGGCATCCTCATAGAGCCGGAAGATGACATGTCCCGCGGCTACTTTATCGAGATCAACCCGCTCCGGGGCCGCCTCACCTTGGGGAAACAGCCCATGGCCAAGGATCCCATTTGGCAACGGATGGCACCGGGCGATCACCGGCAACCCGAGATCGATACCCTGCTGGTTGAACGGTGCATCCCGGTCATGCCCGAGAACGGGCGCGTTCGCGTTCGTCTGATCCAGTGCCGGGAGGAGCTGGAGTGTTTTGCAGGAGAGCAAGTTGCACTGACCTACCGGCTCTACGAGCAAACCCGCAACATGTTCGGCCTGTTCGTGCAAGAAGGCGCGGCGGAATTCCGCAATTTCTCCATTCGGAGTTTGCGCAGGTTGCGGGTTGTTGAAGGTGCTTGCGTAAGCAAGGAGCAGAAGGGTTGGCCCGAGTAATTTGCGCAGGCACTGCGGTCGCCGACACCGTATTCCTCGTTCCGAATTTGCCGCTCCTCGGCGACAAGATCGTCGCGAGTTCAGTGATGACCACGGGGGGCGGCCTCGGCGCCAACGCGGCGGTTGCGGTCGCGTTGCTTGGGGGCCGGGCGGAACTGTGGAGCCGGGTCGGCGACGACAGCTGCGGAGACGCAATCGTCCACGAACTCAATGAGTTCGGAGTCGATACCACCGGAGTACGTCGCATTGCCGGTTGTTCTTCGTCCGTTTCGACCGTTCTGGTCGATGCGACCGGCGAACGCCAAATAGTGAATTTCCTCGATCCGGAGCTATTCCGGGACGCGGCGGAATTGCCTCTGGAGAGGGTCGAGAGCGCCGGCGCCGTTCTCGTCGATACGCGCTGGCCTGCCGCGGCGGTGGCGGTGCTGGAAACAGCCCGTGAACATGGCGTTGCCGGAATTCTGGATGTCGAACAGACGCCGGAACCCTTTGCGCCTGAAGTGCTGGAACTGGCGAGTCACGCCGTTTTCTCAAGAGATGGGTTGAAGTGGCATTCGGGAGAGGACGGCGTGCAAGCAGGTCTCGCCGCTGTCGCCAGCGGAACCGATGCCTGGATTGCGGTGACGTGCGGAAACGAAGGCGTTTGTTGGCTGGAAAACGGAGAGTTTCGCAATCTGGCACCGCCCGAAGTGAAGGCGGTGGATACACTCGGCGCCGGTGACGTGTTTCACGGCGCATTTGCCTTGGCCCTGGCGGAAGGCCTGCTTCTCAAGTCGGCTTTGCGCTTCGCGTCCGTCTCTGCGGCCATGAAGTGCATGCGCTTCGGAGGGCGGCTCGGCATTCCCAAGCGTCACGAGGTCGAGCGCTTTCTGCGAACGGTGGAATATCCGGCGCCTTGAAACTGGCATGCGGGTTACCGGGGGAAACGGAACTGGAGCCGGTAAGACACTGCGGTGTGGGTACGTGGGTGCAGATCGGATGAAGCGTATGCAGCCGGAGCTCCTGCTCCACCACAACCGCCGGGCGAGTGTTCCTTTCGCACGGATGCGGGATACCGCCACGAATGGAGGAGGGGTGTCGAAATGGCCCCGTCAGGTTAACTTTACCAGCCAGCTTTCTATCATCCCGCGCCGTAAACGGATGCGCGATTGGTGATTGCAGAGTGCGAGTGTTTCGTTGTCCTGGCAGGTGGTGTCCAGCCTTTTCCGAAGATTGCCAGAAATTCCCGCCTCTGGAATGATCGCTTCTTCCGTTTGCAGGATGCGAGATCGGGTCTTCGCAAACTTCCTGGCGTGGCGGCGGGTCATTTGCATTGGCGCAGTCGCGGGAGGGATCAGGTGAACGAAAGCTCGTCAACCAACATCGAACTGAGGGTAATGGTGGAGAACATTGGCCGTACAGAGGTCCCGAAGGGAATCGACTTGAGCGTTGTGGGTTGCAAGGTCATGGTCATATTGGGTCCTTCGGGATGCGGCAAGACAACGCTGCTTCGCATAGTCGCGGGGTTCGAACAACCGACAAATAGAGAGGTCCTGTTTTCAGGCGAACGCGTCACAGCGTTTGAGCCCAAAGAACGCAACGTGGCGATCGGGTTTCAGAACTATGCGCTGTATTCGCACATGACGGCCTACGAAAACCAAGCGTTCAGTCTCAAGCTTTCCCGCTATGCGAAACCCGCTATTGCCGAGATCGTGAACAGAACGGCCTGTATGCTCGGGTTGGAGGCATTACTCTCACGCTTGCCTCGCAAACTTTCCGGCGGCCAGCGGCAACGGGTCGCCATGTGCCGGGCAATCGTACGGGCGCCGAGGGTCTTTCTGTTCGATGAACCGTTTTCCAACTTGGATGCGAAATTGCGGGTTCAGATGCGGAGCGAGATCAAGGATCTTCACCGGCGCCTCGGCGCGACATCAATCTACGTTACGCATGACCAGGTAGAAGCAATGACGATGGCGGATCGTATTGTTGTCATGAATCGGGGAGCGATCGAGCAGGTTGGAACGTCGCTCGAAGTGTTCGACAAGCCGTCGAACAGGTTTGTGGCCGGGTTTACTGGATCGCCGGCAATGAATTTCGCGGAAGCGAAGGTGTCAGTTAACAGTTAACAGTGAGTGTGCAAGAGCGAGCATCGATTCGGAGCGGCACATTCCACTGAATCCGCAACCCGCTTCGCATGAAGGCAAGACCGTGATCGTGGGGGATCGTCCACGCCAATTCATGTTTTCGGATCGCGGATCCCTGACTGCCAACGTAAAGAGTATTCAGCCGGCGGGCGTGGAAACCATCGTCGTTTGTGAAGCCGGGAATCAGGTGGTGGTGGTGCACCCAAGTTCACCATTTCGCCGTTCCATTTGGCCGGAATTCGGCGATTCCGGCGGTCTTGCCGAGCATAAGTCGTTGCAGCGTAACGATGCGATTTCCGGGAAGGCCGAAGTAGTGCCATAATCTTCACAATATGTCAGATTCCGCCTTGACAGGCCCGCGCCGCCCCGGCAAAATCCCGCCATGTTCATTCGCAGGACCCAGACCCGCCGCATGGCCGATGGCGCCCGCTATACCACCTGCCGCCTGGTTCGCAACGAACGGATCGGAGACCGGGTGCGGCAGGTAACGCTGCTCAATCTCGGCGCCGACTTCGGGGTTCCCCCGGAACGGTGGCGGGAGTTGACGTTGCTGGTGAAGCAGGTGCTGGCCAGGGATACGTTCCTGTTCGAGCCGGATCCAGAACTATTGGCGGAAGCCGAGGGGATTGGCCGGCGGCTGCAGCTTCGCAGCCTTGATCCGACGGCGGGGGAATCCGGCGCGGTGGCGGCGGTGCGCCTGGACAGTCTTGCGCACGAGCAGGTGCGCTCTTCGGGCTGCGAGCGCCTGTCGCTGTCGGCACTGGAGCAGCTCGGCTTCCTGGAGGTGCTGCGGGGCCTTGGCATGAGCGAGCGGGACGCGCGGATCGCGGTGGCGCTGGTGCTGGCGCGAATGATCCATCCTTGCAGCGAGCGGGAGGCGTTCCGCTGGCTGCGGGAGCAGAGCGCGGCGCTGGAGTTGCTGGGCCTGGAAGGCGGCAAGCCGTTCGGGTTGAACAAGCTGCACCGGATCTGCGCGATGCTGTGGGCGCGCCGCGATGGCATCGAGGCAGCGCTGTTTGGGCGGGAGCGGGACTTGCTGGGGCTTTCCGGGACGGTGGTGTTTTTCGACTTGACGAACGTGCGCTTTACTGGCCGGCCGGCTTCCCCGCTGGCCCGTTTCGGACGCTCGAAACAGCACCGCAACGACTGCCCGCTGGCGACGCTGGCGCTGTCGCTGGATGCGGACGGGTTTCCCCGGCACAGCGAAGTGCTGGCCGGCAATGTGTCCGAACCGCGGGTGCTGGCGGACGCCATCCGCAGGCTGGAAGGGCAGCCGGCATCGTCGGATTCGGACAAGCCGACCATCATCATGGACGCCGGCATCGCCACCGAGGCGAATCTCGCCTGGCTGCGGCAGTGCGGCTATCCCTGGATCACGGTCCGGCGCGGCGGCGGGCCGCCGCCGCAACGCGAGGCCGACGCCGCCTTCAAGACCCGGGCGGGGCGCCAGGCGAAGGCCTGGCGGCTGGTGGCGGAGGACGGCGAGGCGCATCTTTGCGTGTGGAGCGAGGAACACCAGCGCAAGGACGACGCCTTTCTCGCCCGCCACCGGGCGCGGTTCGAGGCCGCCCTGGGGGCGCTGCACGACGGGCTCGGGAAGAAGAACCACACCAAGCGGCTGGACAAGGTGCTGCAGCGCCTCGGCCGGTTGCGGGAACGCTACCGGCGGGTGCACCGGCAGTACGATATCGAGGTGCAGCCCGGGGCGAAGGGCTTGGCGGCCGCCATCCGCTGGAACCGCAATGACCGGCACGCGCTGCACGACGCCGGCGCCGGAAGCTATGCGCTGCGCACCAGCCATGCCGACTGGGACCTGGAGACCGTGGTCCGGCAATACTGGAGATTAACCGACCTGGAAGCCACATTCCGGAGTTTGAAGTCGGAGATGGGATTGCGTCCGATCTGGCACAGCAAGTCCGCGCAGATCTCGGCGCATCTGTTTATCGCGGTGCTGGCCTACCACGCCGTCCACCTGCTGCGCGCCCGGCTGGCGGCGCACGGCATTCGGGACAGCTGGTGGACGATCCGCAACAAGCTGGCCGGCTGGGTGCGGATCACCTCGACGTTGCAGAGCGCCGAAGGCGGCCGCATCGTGATCCGCCAGGATGCCCGGCCCGGCGCCGAAGCCCGCGCTATCGCCGTCGCCCTTGGCCTGCAGCCGGAGGCCTGGCGGCGCTGTGCGCGGATGCCGGACAAGCCGAACTGAGCCACAAACGTAGTGCCAACAGGACCCGCGACAAAATCGCGGCGCCTTGTGTTGCAGTCGGTTAGCGTTCCGGAGAAAGGCAAAATGGTGAAGATGGGTGCAGTCCCTGGAACGCATTGATTTCGCGGGAGGCGGACAGGTGCAATTGTCGGTCGATCCTATGGACGTGCATATGTTTGACGCCCAATCCGGGCAACGCATCGAAGAACAGGCCACGACACATTGAGTTAACTGGAGGGAATGACTTTCATGGAGAATTGGAGAATTGAACCCACAAGCCATCGGATTTCAATCAACGTACATAGTCCCGGCGCGCGCGCGTTGACGAACCGACGGAAGTAGCCTTGCATTTTCCGATTTTTCAGCCGGTTGCCAGCGGCATTCGCGTGACGGACGAGAGCGGGAATATGGTGCCCGTTCAGGTTCTCCACGCGCACGAAACGAATGACGGGCGGATGAAATCTGCCAATGTTTGCTTCTTGGCGAACGTACCTGCAGGTCAGGCGCGACAAACCTACTACCTCTATCTGTCGGACCGTTCGCTGCCGGATGAAGGAGCCGAAGGCATTCGCAGGCTGCAGCCCGAACTGAAGGATGGATACCGGCGGCTGGATACGGGCGCCTACACGATTGAATTATGCGCTGGTACCGCCGGAGGTGACTGAGGCAGCAAGTGGGGCATTCGTCACTTCGAACGCAACCGGCAGGGCGTCAACCTGATCGAGAACAACGGAAACGCCTTTGGAGGCGTGTACGGCCCATTTTTCACTCCGGAAAACGGACTCGTAAATCCGCCTGCCCATGCCATTGCAGGCTTCGAGCCCATCTCGGAAGGGCCTGTCGTATGTGAGTATCGCATGCGGGTTAGGGTTCCGGATGGCCTGCGGCCAGAACTGCATTCGAAGAATCTCGATGTTCGGTGGCGTTTCTTTCACAAGTCTCACTGGTTCGTACGGAGCTATTACTCCGACGAATACGAAACGGTAATCGACGGCAGGGAATGCCGTAACCGGATAACGGTGGGAGACGAAATGGAGAGCGGTAAGGGTAACCTGTTACTGTCCGCATACAAGCATCATGACGGCACGCGTTATCGAGCGGGCGATCTGTATGCCGAAATCCTGCTTGCCCGGATAGAGGATCTCCAGAAACGGGAACCCGACCTCATCGCAAAGGCAATGGAGAATCTGGGAATCCACCCGAGCGAGGATCCGTCCCAGTGGAGTTGGGAACATTGCTGGCGGCTGTTTTGCGTGATGGAGGAATTGTTGCCGGAGTCAGTGTTGCGCGAAGAAACGGAACGAATTTGGAAGTCCGCGAACGAAATTGTCTGGAGCGATACGCAGCACACCCTGATGAAGTTCACCGAGGATTTTGTCGACGTGAATCGCGAGCCGACGCAGACCATATTTCCCTTGAATGCGCGCAAGACCTGCGAATACAGTCCCGTGACCGGGTACTCATTCGTCCGTTACGTCAATCGGACGATCCCGCGAATGCAAATTGTCCAGCGGTACGTTTCCGGTTGGGTGAACTGTGGGACAGACGGAGAAAACGAGTATCCTGAGATGCCCTCGGGAGCCACGATCTGGTCGGCGTATGGGCAGTTTCCGGACTGGGAAGGCGAAGCGGAGAAAATGGAAGATCCCATCGCGGTGGCTGTTCAGCCGCTGGAGCGCTTCTACAAGTTGTGAACGTTTTGCGCCGGTCTCCTGTGGCGTCTGCACTTGGATATGAATCGATTGGCTCGCGCCGATTCGGGGCTCGATATTCCAAACGGAAAGAGTGAGGAAAGGAAGGCAGAATGAGGCTCTTTGGATACGCTCCGGAACGCGGAGCCGCCGCCGGCGACACGACGCCGTTCTATCATGACGGGAAGTGGCACAGATTTTTCTCCCAGCCGCCGGTCGATGCCCGGAAATGGCCCGAGCGCGCCTGCGTTTCTACTGCGCACCTGGTTTCCGATGATCTTGTGAACTAGGAAATTCTGCCGGATTCCTTTGGCCCGGGAAATTCCGGCGAGCGCGATGGCGACGGGATATGGACGGGGTCGGTAATTGCCCACAAGGGCGTCTTCCATTTCTATTACACCGCCCATGATCGGAGGTCAGTATCGCGGCAGACCATTTGCAAGGCCTTAAGCACCGATCTCATCACCTGGGAAAAAGTCGGGAACAACCCGATCCTTGTGCCCGACGAACGTTGGTACGAGACAATCGACTGGCGTGATCCCTATGTGTGCTGGGACGAGGCCAACAACCGGTTCTCCATGTTTCTTGGAGCACGGTCCAATAACTGACCGCTGCACCGGCGCGGAATACTCGCGATCGCCCACTTTGACGATCTCGACAACTGGGAAGTTCAGGAACCGATGTTTTCCTCGATGCTGACGCATTTTTCCGAGTGCCCGGAAAACTTTCGACTGAGCAATTGGTGGTATATCGTGAAGTCCCGCTATTCCGAAAGACCACAGACGACTTATCGTGTGGCGCCTTCGCCCGAGGGGCCGTGGGAAAGCCGAGGGCTCGATACGCTGGACGGGCGGCGGTTCTGTGCAGCCAAGTCCGCAAGCGACGGAACAAGGCGTGCAACTTTTGCCTGGATTCCTTATCGCGCTTATCACGAGCCGAAAGGCGACTGGGTATGGGGCGGATAGCTTGGTTCCCCGCGAGAGTTAGTCTCACTTGAAGACGGAACAATGATTTCGCGCTTGGTGCCCGAGGTTGACGCGAGTTACAGCGTTCCGGTTTCACATTCGTTTGATCCACAACTGGGAAATTGGAACGAGAACGCGGACGAGATCCGTTGCGATGCGACAGGAACCTACGCGTTTACGTTCCTGAGGGGACCGGGAAGGCACGATGTGATTTTTGACGTCGAGATTGAACCGACATCGCGAACCGAAACTGTAGGCATCCTGATCGGACCGCAGGGAAGCGACCTTGAGACGGGCTACTTCCTGAGAATCGAGCCAATGAAGGAGCAGGTCGTCCTGGATCGTTGGCCAACCAACATGGACCCGCATTGGGAGGGCTTTGTACTGAACGAACGGCATGGAATCGAGGTACGTTAGGAGATCGATTCACCGCTGGTGGAGCGGCACCTGGCTTACACGCATTCCAATGGCCGGTATCGCGTGCAGGTTCTGAGGTACGACTCTGCAGTCGAGTGTTTCGTAGCCGAACAGGTTGTAGCCAGTTACCGAATCTATGAGAATTCGACGTGGCATTCGGCTTGTTTGTGGAGGAAGGCCGGGCAAAGTTCCGGCGTCCTGGATTTCCGAAATAAATTTCCTTTCAAGGCTGGTGAGCGAAAATCGGGATAAAATTTCCCATTTTTCCGTAACAACGCGTAGGAGGACAGATGAAGGCAGTACCCTTGCCCGATTCGCAGCAGGTTGATGTAGTGGAACGGGAAGACCCGGTACCGGGTGCTGGCGAGGCGCTCGTTCGCGTGCACGTATCGGCGCTTTGTCGGAGCGACATGACTCTCTACGACGGTGACCCTATTGTTGGAGGGGGTGCGAGTCCAGTATGGCAAAGTTCCATTCATGCTGCGGATTTGAGGAGCTTTCTTGAGTTGTTGTCGTTTTGGGGCGTCTTCCATGTACTGACGATTGCCTTCCACGCGGCATCGAAGCGGTTGGATGCGACGAGGGCGCGGATGCTCAACACTGCCTGCCCTCCGTTCTTTCCCCAGCGCTGTCCGGAGCATTTCAATCGCTGAGCGATCAGAGTGCGATTTGCGGCCTCGACGATTCCCGAGCCAATCGGCAGGTTTTGGTCGGCCCAGTTTTGGTAGCGCATGCGGTGGCGATGTTTGCGAAAGAAGTTCAACTCCCGTTTGAGGTCCTGACGGGCTTTCGGATGTTTGCCGCAAAGGTAGCGCAAGGCGCGGATGACTTTGTCGATGCCTCGGGTTTGCTCGCGCAGGATGCCGCGGTATTTCTCAAACCATTTTCCGCCGTTCCCGCAGTCGGCTCCGAACGCAGCATCGGCTGCGGCCCGCAGATGCTGGGCCGCGTGCCAGAAGTCGATCACCTGCGGCGCGTCGGGCGCGAGGGTCGACAAGAAGCTCCAGTTATCGGGGGCGGCGTCGGCGACGGTGGTAATCCGAATATCGGGTCGCAAGCGAGCGATGGATGCGACATCGGCGCGAAGCTGCGCCTTGAGCGAGATCTTGCCGCCTTCAGGCATGCGGCCGAAATACAGCGTTTTCAGCCGCTCTCCCCCGGCATCGTGAAAGGAAACCGTTCCGCAACCCGCTTCACGGTATCCGGCGGCCGTTTGGCCGGCCTCTCCCGCCCGCATCGGCACCATGACGCCGTCCAGCGAGACGCAAGCCGTCACCGCCGCCTCCGGGACCTCGCCCGCGTGGACCTGCTCAAGCGCTTCCCCGGAAACCGCTTCCCATCGGCTCGCCGCTTCCTGCGTCAAACGCTGCAAGCTGCTCACCGACGGCTGCATGCCCCCCAGTTCGTCGCAAAGCGTCACGCATTCCCGCGCCGTGTTGTCGCTCATCAGCAACAACGCCCGCCGACCAGCCAGCGGCGTGAAATCGTCATCCACAAGGCCCAGCGCTTCATCCACCGGAACCAGCGAAGCCTCGCTCTCCCGGCGGTAGCGAGGCCGCCAGAACCGGACAGCTCCCAGCGATGTCTGGATCGTTTTCGGGGTCGGCGCAACCCGGCTGTAGTTCTTTCCGTCGCGCGTCACCGAGGGCGCCCCATCATCCAGGCTTCCAATCGCCGCCGCCAGCACCGGACGGCAAACCTCCCGCCCCACCGATTCCAGTTCCCGCTCGAAGGCTTCAAAGTCGCGCAACGCCAAGCCGGATCCCAGCAACTCCATGCATAAACCCGAAAATCGGAAGGCCGCGTCCTCAACAAGCTGACGCGACGGCGCGTACACCGAAGGAAGGTCGAAAACGCCTGTGGACGGGTCGGCCGGAAACTGCAATACTGGCATCAGAGTGCTCCATATCTTGAGATTAGCTAATGCCAAGATACCGCATCTTGCGGTCGGGAGCACTCCCGATGTCTCGTCAAAATCAACCTTTCGTGACAAAATCCACCCCCGAAACCACCCCTTGTCACAAAAAAACCGAAACCAGCTCCAGAGATTTCACTAACTCCTTGGTGCTCAAGAACTTCCTTTTGCCATACAAGAACTACACCCGTTGGAGGAGCAGTCGCGGGAACCGGCCAGATCATTCCTGGACACGAAGCGGCCGGTGAAATCGCCGCTCTCGGCGGGGGAACGACAGGAAATTTCGCTGTGGGAGACAGAGTTGCCGTGTATCTGGCGATCGGTTGTGGCAGTTGCCGTTGGTGCCTTCGCGGGTACCGGATGCTCTGTGCAGATTGGAAATGCGTCGGTTTCGACGTCGATGGGGGAGATGCTGAGTATCTGGTGGTTCCGGTGGCCAACTGCATGCCAGTACCTGACGAAATGAATTTCGAGGTGGCATCCCTTTCGACGGACATGATCGGTACGCAATACAGCACGCAAAAGCGTTTGGACGTATCCGGCGGGGATACGGTCGCGGTTTCCGGAATTGGCCCAATGGGTGCGGCTGCCGTACTTGTCGCGTTGGCCCGAGGAGCGCGCGTCCTTGCTGTCGATGTACTCGATTTCAGGCTCGCAATGGCTCACGGTCTGGGCGTCGACGAATGTGTGGACGCGCGTCTAGGCGATGCGCCTGAGCAATTGAGAGAGTTGACGGGGGGAGAGGGCGTCGACGTTGGAATTGAGTGTTCCGGCAGCCCGGCTGCACAGAATTCACTGCTCGATGCGGCGCGGCGCTGGGGTAGAGTGGCGTTGATCGGCGAGTCCCGTGAAACCACCGTCAATCCGAGCGACCAGATGATTCGCAAATTTCTCACCGTCATCGGTGGGTGGTATTTCGCCATGTGGGAATTTCCAGAGATTGCGAAGTTCATCGTTGAGCGCCAAATGCCGGTTGAGCGCATGATCAGCCATCGCTTTTCTCTGGATGATGCCGCCGAAGCATTCAGAATGTTTCACGCGCGGGAAACGCAGAAGGCTGTTTTCGTGCCGTAGATTGCTTCTTCTGGAAGGGCCGTTCGCCTCGCGTTGTCTGGTTGGTTTTCGCCAGTTCAATAATTCTGGAGGACGCGAATTTTCAAGAATTCACTGCAAAGTTTTCGAGCGTTGGAAGAGCTATCGCACAAGGTGAATATAGATCTGGATGGAACGGCCTCCGGTCACTAGGACCATTGTGACTTGAGCCAATTCAAAATGCTCCAGATCCAGTCCGCATAGGCATTGACCGCCGTTGTCAGTCCAGGTGTGGACGACGCGATATCTTCGCGGAACGCGAATATGGCGACCAGGACGAGCACGACGGAAAGCATACTGTAGGTCCACCAGAATCTTGTCCAGAACCGGTCAGTCGCGTCCCGATCAATATCGCTCTTCGCGTTGGCCGCCACCGCGGTCGTGGTGGTAGCCGCAGAGGCGGGATAATGTGTCCAGGTTTTGGAACATTTCTGGCAGCGCACCCGCCGCCCGCCCTCGCGGATTTCGAACGCCCGGACCCGATAGCGAGTCTTGCAGTTCGGGCAGGCTACAACCATCATTGGAAGAGATTCCGTGCCGGTCTCTGTATTCATGCAGACGCTTTGCTCCAGGCTATCGGGTTAATTCTCATGGTGCTGTTTCGCTCGCTCCTCTTCGAAGCATTCTTCTATACCAATATGACGCTTTTTGGCATCGTGCTTGCGCCGGTAACGTTTCTGTCCCGTCGCCTGACGGCGAAATTCGTGCAAACATTCTGCCAGGCAATGATGTTTGCGTTGAAGCAGATCTGCGGACTTCGGACCGAAGTGCGGGGCGAAATTCCCCAAGGCGAAGTCCTGATTGCAAGCAAACATCAGTCCTTTCTCGACGTACTCATCCTGCTCTCGGTATTGGATACACCGCGCTTCGTGATGAAGAAGGAACTGCGATTCACACCTGTGTTTAGCTGGTACGCCAAGGGGTTGGGGTGCATAGTGGTCGACCGGTCGGCCGGCCGCACAGCGCTGGAGGCGATGCTCGCTGCGATTCGAAAAGCCAAGGGCGAACTCGGACAACTGGTGATTTACCCGCAAGGAACGCGGGTGACGCCCGGCGCCCGTCGGCCTTTCCGGGCCGGAGTCGCGGCCGCATATGTCGATACAGGATTGCCTTGCGTTCCGGCCGCCACGAACACGGGAGTCTTTTGGGGACGGAACAGCGTACTGCGCAGGCCCGGAATCGCCGTTGTGGAGTTTCTCCCTCCGATTCGGCCGGGCCTCGAACAAGATCAGGCATTGGCGCGGATTGAAGCCGCAGTGGAATCGGCTTCTGATTCGTTGCGCAGAGAGGGGGAGCGCAGTTCGAACCGATCGTTCTTACTGTAGAGTAGCCCCTATCGCCAGAAACTTGGCATTTCGCCCGGCGCGAATATTTTCACACGGCAATTTTGCGAGTTCTTCGAGTTCGGCAGCGAGCGCATCACCGGTGGCCTTCAATGTGAATGCAGGGTCGCGGTGCGCGCCGCCGGCGGGCTCGTTCACGATTCGGTCAACGACACCAAACTCGATCAGGTCGGGCGCAGTCAACCGAAGTGCGGCCGCTGCGCTTTCCGCCTTTTCTGCGTCTCGCCAGAGAATCGAAGCACAGCCCTCGGGCGAAATCACCGAATAGAACGCGTGTTCCAACATGATCACCCGGTTCGCGGTAGCCAAGGCCACGGCGCCGCCGGATCCTCCCTCGCCAAGGACAATGGCAACCGTCGGTACCTTCAGGACAAGGCTCTTTTCGATGGTTCGGGCGATGGCCTCCGCTTGCCCCCGTTCCTCGGCGCCTCGCCCCGGATAGGCGCCTGGCGTGTCGACGATCGTGACGACCGGCAAGTCGAAACGGTCTGCCAAGTCCATCAACCGCCCGATCTTGCGGTACCCTTCAGGCCTCGCCATGCCGAAGTTGCGCTCAAGGCGGGACTGGGTGTCAAACCCTTTTTCCTGTCCGATGAACATCAGGGGCTGGTCGCGAAATCGTGCGGGACCGCCAATGATTGCGCTATCTTCGGCGAACGCGCGGTCGCCGGCGAGAGGCACAAATTCGGTCAGCAGTTCCTTGGCGAAGTCTGAGGCGTGTGGACGTCCCGGATGGCGGGCGATCTGGCACCGCTGCCAAGGCGTCAGTTTGGTGTAGATGTCGGCAAGCCGCTCTTCGACTCTCTTCTCGAGTTCGCGAATTTCGTTCTCGACATCAAATTCCGGATCCTCGCGCGCCTTGGCGCGAAGATCCGCAATTCGTTCCTCAAGTTCCGCGGCGCTTCGCTCAAATGGCAAATACGCGGTCACGAGGAATCCTCCGGCAGCGATTTATCCGAGGCGCCGAATGGTTTCTACTTGTTGAACGATCCCCTCGGCTTGCCGGCAAGAGGCGATATCGATCAATTTTCCGTCGAGGACCGTAGCGCCTTCGCCGCGTTCTTCCGCTTCTTTCATTGCCGCGAGAATTCGCTTCGCTTTCTCGTACACTTCGTCGGAAGGTGTAAAGACTTCGTTGGCAAGGGCGACTTGCTTGGGGTGAACCGCCCATTTTCCGACGCAACCAAGCGTGACGACGCGAAGGGCATGCGCGCGGTACGCGTCAGAATCGGAGAAATCGCCAAAGGGGCCGTCGACCGGAAGGATACCGTGCATGCGGCAGGCCGCGACCATGCGAACAATCGGATAATGCCAGGGATCGGCAAGTGTGGAGGCGCGCTCACCGCCGTCCGTAGAATCGTCTAGCATGCGGTAGTCCGGCTGTGCCCCGCCGATTCCAGTCACACGCATGCCCAGTGAAGCTGAATAATCCGCAACGCCAAAACTCATCGATTCAAGCCGGGTGGTTGCGGCGGCAATCTCGTCAACGTTCGCAATTCCCGCGGCGGTTTCGATGATGAGCTCGAAGCCAATTCGTTTCTTGCGGCCCTTCGCTGCCTCGACCGCTGCAACCAGCGCTTCCACAGCATACAGGTCAGCCGCCCGGCCAACTTTGGGGATCATGATCAGATCCAGGCGCTCCCCGCAGCCTTCCAGGAGATCCACCACGTCACGGTACCAGAACTCAGTGTCCAGCCCGTTTATTCGAACGGAAAGCGACTTTTCTCCCCAATTCACTTCGTTAACAGCCTTGATCGCGTGTTCGCGCGCGGCGTGTTTCTCGGACGGCGCAACGGAATCTTCCAGATCCAAATTGACCACATCGGCTGCGCTTGCGGCCATCTTCTGAAAGAGTTCGGGTCTCGACGCAGGGCCGAACAATTGGCACCGATTGGGTCTCGAGGGCGGCCGGGGCTGGGTAATGAAGCTCATGGGATTTTTCCCTATTGGATAATTACTGTGCGCAGATGCACTTCTGGAAAGATATGGAGCCGTGCGTCGGATTCCAAGCACATCCTTGCAGAGGAGTCTCTGCTGCGGCATGCGCGCAATGCCGGTACGAGATAAATTGCAAACTGCCTGTCGAAGGTAGAAGGGGATCTCGATGACGGCACTGGAAATCGACCGCCCGGGTACGCCGACAGGAGAATGTGCAGACGAACGGGCAGACCCGTCGATCGCATTTTGCTTGGCGGTCGCCCACAACCAGCATGAAGGGGCCGCCAGTCAATTTTCTCTGGCAGTAGATCGCGGGAGGCCGCAGGTTCTTGATTAGTCCCAACCCGGTGCATTGTGAGAGAACTCGCGCAAGTGACTTTCTGCCACTCGATGGAGAAGATTCGGAATCGTTTCGGCGTATGGCTGCGCCCGATTCTACTGCATCGAGCCTGCACGACGCCGTTTACGTGAACGCTTGTCGTGCCCGTTGCGCCACGCATTTGCATCCGAGGTTCTCGACCGCGCTCGCAAGCTTGTCGGACAGCACCATGCTACTGTTCGATCAGGACACGGCGTCTCTTCATGGGCGCATGGCAATTGATGAAGACTATGGAGGCCTCGCGCTTGATGTGCAGGGGGAAGGCTGTCTTGGACTGGTCACCGGTCCAACGATCAGGGTGCTGCACATAGGAGGTCACGGTGTGTCAGTGGTCACAGACACCGTCGCGGATACCCGTTCGCGCCATCGGCACGGGCAAGCCGCTTCGCATCCTGTCAAACGAAATCGCCAAAATTGCTGGGCGTCAAAGTAATGCATATTCCGAGAAGGCGGAACGGCATTCTTGCGAATGGCGGATCTTGTTTGATCGGGAAGGGTCGGAATGTTGGGACTGAGAACGGATAAATGGCCGTTCGAAGAATTCTATTCCATCCCGACCGTGGCCTACGCGCAGTCGCACGACCTGTGGCAACCGTTGACAGCGGGGTCTTGAAACTGGTCGATGACCTTGCGGAAACCATGTACGACGCAAGAGGTATTGGCTTGGCCGCTACACAAGTCGGGGTCGCATCACGAGTCTTCGTTACCGACTGCGACCGGGAGAGCGAAGAACGGAATCCTCTTCCGATGATCAATCCCGAAATCATGGTTCGCGCGGAAGAATTGGAAATCCGCGAAGAAGGTTGCCTCTCAATTCCCGAAGTCTACGAAGAAATCGAGAGGCCAGCCTGGGTGGAAGTTCGATATCTCGACCGGGAAGGGACGGAGACGGAGGAGCGCTTCGAGGGCATTCAGGCTGCTTGCATCCAGCACGAGTTGGATCATCTGGATGGCAAGCTGATCATCGATTACCTGGGGCCGGTGAAGCGGCGGTTGATCACGAATCGGATGCGCAAGTGGAAACGTAACCAGAAACGCGAGGACGATTCATGAGCGGCAGCGGGCTCCCCAGGGTTGCCTTCTTCGGCTCTTCCGAATTTGCCATTCCGTCTCTGGAGGCTCTCGCGGGAGTTTCCGAGATCATTGCGGTTTATACGCGCCCGCCACGGCCCGCGGGACGCAGCAAGAAGCTGCGCGGGACGCCGGTTTCCCTGCGCGCCGCTGAACTTGGCTGCACCGTATGCACCCCGGAATGTCTCTCCGGTGATGAGGTTTTCGCCGAGCTGTTTGCGCTTGCTCCCGACCTCGGAATTGTGGTGGCCTACGGGTCTCTGCTTCCGGAGTCGCTCCTGGCAGTGCCTGGACTTGGCTTCTTCAATGTACATGCTTCCCTGCTGCCCCGTTGGCGCGGCGCCGCGCCAATCCAGCGCGCGATGCTTGCTGGCGATTCGGTTTCGGGCGTAACTATCATGCGCGTCGTCCAGGCGCTCGACGCGGGTCCTGTGTTGGCCCGGAAGGAAACTTCCATCAGAGAGAACGAAACCGCCGGAAAGCTGGGAGAGCGCTTGGCGATTTTCGGAGCAGAACTGCTGGTTGACTCTCTACCCAAGATTATGGTGAGTAAGGGTCCGCTGGAAGCGCAAAAACCGGAAATGGCGACCTACGCCGAAAAAATTCAACCGGTGGACCGGCGGATCAACTGGAACGAGCCGGCGGAGGCGGTCTTGCGCCGGATACTGGCGCTTGCACCAAGGCCCGGCGCTTGGTGCGAATTGGAGAAAGAAAGAGTGCGCATTCTGGATGCGCGTGGATCCCCGGGATGCGGCAAGCCCGGCGAACTGCTGGACGAGCGGTTCCGAGTCGCTTGCGGGACGGGAGCCGTACGAGTTTTGACGGCGCAGCGGCCAGGACGTCGCGCGCTTCCTGCGGCGGACCTGCTTCGCGGCATGCGTTTATCGGTGGGCGGCAGGCTTGGCTGACGCGCTGGTCCGGGAAGGAACATCAGGGGAGAGCGGCGCCAGCCGAACGGAACTCCTGCGGCTTTCGAATTTCGTTGGATTTTGATTCCGTTCCCGGAAGTAGAACAACTGCCGGCTCACACACGAAGCAACAGTCGGACGCCAAACGGGAATTCGGGAACAATTACATTCTTAACCCTTCATGGGTTCGCCAAATCGCTCCGTAATTCGGCGCGCCAGCTCCAGGCCGGTCTTGGTCGCAGTTGGCAGCAAGGGGGGCCGCACGTTCTTCCAGTGTTCCTTGCCGGTCCAATGCGAAAGCAAGAACTTCATTGCCGGGATGGGAGCATATTCCTGCATGAGCAACTGATATTCCCTGACGGACGCCATCGCCAGGTTTGCATCCTCGACATTTCCGGAACGGTAAAGTCGAATGACTTCGGCGATTGCGGCGGCGTTCACGTTCGCGGTTGCAGTAATGCATCCGGGCGCCCCAAGCGCCAGCGCATCCGTGAGCTGCAATTCGTTGCCAGGATATACCTGAAATCCGGGAATCTCCAGCAGGGCGCTCGTATTGACCCAGTCCCGCGAACTGTCCTTGATGCCGACGATCAGTTCAGGGAAGTCCGCGTGAAGGCGCCGCACAACCTCGACCGGAATGCCGACGCCGGAGACTTGGGGTATGTGATAGAGATAGATACCAAACCCCTTTCGCGCAGTTCGTTCTGCCAGATTGGAGAAATACGCGTATAGACCGTTAGCCGAGACGCTTTTGTAGAAGAACGGTGGCAACACGAGCGCCCCTCTGCACCCAAGTTCACCCGCAACTTCGGTTAGTCGCACGGTATCGGGGAGATTTGTGAGCCCGGTACCGGGAATGAGTCGCTGCGGGTCGATACCCGCATCAATCAGAGCCTTCAATCCGGAGATCCGTTCCTCCATCCCGAGCGATAGCGCTTCGCCCGTGGTGCCGAACGGCACCAGTCCGACGCAACCGTCATCCAGAATCCACTTTGCAAGTTCGGCGAAGAGATCTTCCGCCAATTCAAGATCGTTCCCGAATGCGGTGAGGTTGGGCGCCAATACGCCGCGAAGCGGTTCGTGAGCATTCATGGTTTTTCTTTCCGGGTTGCTGTTGACTTGGGTGGAGTTCAAGGAAGCCTAGCGGTCGTCCGCTTCACTTCGAACCGAATGTATGCCAAACCTCCCTAATAGTTGCAGAAAGGACGAGACAAGTGAAGTTCTTGAGCCTCTGGGCGAAGCGTTATCTGAGTTTGCGCGATGCATACATCAAGATTGACAATCTCAACGTATTTATCGGCGCCAATGCGCCAGGCAAGAGCACGATTCTCGACCAACTTCGTTTCATGCACGAGGCAGTTCTAACGGGCGATTTTGGAGTTCCCGTGTTCGCGCGGGGCGGCATGCAAAATTCTCACGCACTTGAACGGGAATCATATTTCACTTGACCAAGATTCTTATGACATTTGAACGGTTCATCCGTTTGGAAAGGATGCTTTGGGGGCCACCTTCTTGTTGTAAACGGAAAGGGCGCCGGAGGCGCCCCGGGGCGGCCACGGGCCGCCCCTGACGGACGGAGCGTATGCGACGTCCGCCCGGGTTTCAATGGGTCTTGCACGGCGGCGGCGGGCAATGGCATTCACTTAGCGGATTCATCCATTCACTTAAGGAATCGCAGTTCGTCGGGGGCGGATTACTGCGTTTTCTTGCGGGCTATGCGGTTGCGCGGGCCTTCGGAACCTTTCTCCGGCTCCATTTGCCGAGCGGCTTCCGGGAGCGCCGGGGATACGACCGGTTCGGGCGCAGGCGCTGTCGGCAGGCGGTGATTCCCTCGACGATCCGGGTGACGGTTTCGCTGAGCGCGGTGGCATGCTGGAGCAGCAGGACCTCGATATTCCTGGCGACCGTCGCCAGGCTGTTCTTGAAGTTGGCGGCCATCGCCGGTTTCGGGCCGCCCTGGCGGCCGCGGTTCATCCAGTCTTCGCTTTGGTTGGCGAACAGCCGAGTCAAGGTGATCAGGATGAAGTGCGCGAACAGTTCCTGTTTCACCGCGCGCTCGCTTTGGCCGTGGAAGTCCTCGACGCTCAGGGCGCCCTTGCTGATCTTGAACAGCTCCTCGATGCCCCATCTTCCATGGTAGAGGGCCGCGAGGTCTTCGATGCGGGTTGTCTCCGCATCCAGCAGCGTCGTCGCCAGCGCGAAGCGGGTGCCGCCGGCGGTGTACTTGACCAGCCGCAGGCGGAGCGGCCCGAAGCGGACGCCCGGGTATTTGGTGCGCAAGGCGCGCAAGGTGTCCGGGCCCGGCGCAATCTCGGCCACGCTGTCGGCGCAGTCGCTGGCAAGGAACGCGTCGAAGGTGCTGCCGGCCTTCGCCTTCAACCGGAACACCGGATGCAGGCCCCGCGCCGCATGCGCGTGCAGCAGTTCGTAGGAATAGTAGCCGCGGTCATAAACCACGACGTCACCTTCGGACAGCGCCGGCAGGTGGCCGAGCGCCGCCGCCCGCTCGTTGCCGTGGGCGTGGAGGTAAGTCCACCGGCATCTTCGCCCGCAACTGGTACAGGCAGCTCAACAGGCCCTGCGGATACCAGGCTTGCGCGGACGGCGTCCGATAGCCATTCGCCCGCAACTGCCGCGGCAGGTTCAGCTTCGAGCCATCCACCGCGAATATCCGGCGCCCCTTCCAACGCTTGCCCGCATCGGCCGCGCCGGCCTCCCGCAGAATCTCGCCGTGCAGGCGCCGGAACAGGCCTTCGTCCAGCTTGGCCCGCGCCCGGCACATCGCCGACGCCGCAACCGGAGTGGCCTGCGGCAACGCGATCCCCATCATCCGGCACTGCTCCCAAAGCGCGGCCACGGTGGTCGCGTAGCCCTGCCGGTCCTTCGAGAACACCAGCCGGAACACGAACAGCGTCACCAGCAGCGTGTTGAGCACCCGCCGGCGCTGCTGCCAGAGCCGGTCGTGCTCATTGGCGAGACCCGGACCACCGTTCCGATCACGTTGCCCCACAGCCGCACAAACGCATCCTGCGGCGCAAAGACCGGCGGCGGCCCGTTCCGCAACACCTCCCGGCAGCGCTTCGCCAGCGGGTAGACGTACACCTCCTTGCGGCTCTTGCCCCCCGATGCCTCCTCGCCCGGGCGCCCCTTGCTGCGCCCGATGCGCCGCCAATTGGCCGCCCGGTAGCAGGTGGCGTCAAACCGCTCCGGGTCGATAAAGGTCTCCACCAGCGCCGGACGGTAGCCGTATTGCGCCGCCCAGTCCTCCGCAAGCCGCCGCAGCGCCATCGACAACGCCTTCGAAGCCAGGCACTTCACCCGGACCCACGGAAACAGCAAGAACCGGCTGTTACAGACCACCCATTCCAGGCGCTTCGCCCGCTCCCGCTCCCCCCAGCCGATCCACGCGTCCCGGCAAGGCAATTGCGTCGCGCCGGCCGTGAACAGAAGACAGCCCAGCCGGCGGCCCTGCCCGTCCAGCAGGAAGTACCGCAAGTGGCGCCCGAACGGCCGCCGGTAGCCGAGGTAATGATGCCGATCAACCAACCCGTTCCAGGCCTCGATGTCCGCCGCTTCCGTCGCCAACCGCAGCGAAAGCGGCGCCAACTCCTGCAGCCCGCACGCGATCGCCGCCTCCGGCGCCCCGCACTCTTGCTCCGCCGGCGGCTTCTGTGGTCCCCGGCGCATCGATTCCCGCTTCGCCGGAAGCCTCAGAATGCCCAGCTCCTCCAACTGCTCCAGCATCCGAAGGCAGGACTGCACCCGGTAGCCGCCCTTCGGCGTGAACCAGCCCAGATGCTCGCAGATCGTATAACCCAACTCCCGCCGGCTCAGCCCCGGATACAGCGACACCGTCGTCTGGATGTCGGCAATCTGCCGGCGCCGCAGCCGCTTGCCGAAAAACGTCGTCGACTTCAGGTTCTCGATCCGCGGATCCATCGCAGCCTTCCCGAATCAAACCGATTCGCGCATACGATGCCAGAAACCGCGCGGTGACGCAAACAGCCGCCGCGCCCTCCCCGCCGAACGGAAATTCTCCAAACAACTCAAAGCCTTGTGGGAATGCCGGGCAAGTCCAGAAATTTCCTCTCAAAAGTCAATGCCATTGCGGCGCCTGGGCATTGTCGGCTTTGTCCTCTCGGACACCTCCTGCGGGACTGGTGCCGACGGCATTGCCACGCTCCGCTGCCCGCCCAGCGCGAGCATCTTGCCCGCGTCATCCGGGGCCACTGCGCCTACTATGGCCGGACCGGGAACAGTGCTCGGTTGTCCAGCTTCCGCTTCCAGGTGATCCAAACGTGGCGAAAGTGGCTCTCGCGCCGCAGCCGCTCGGCTCGGATCAACTGGGACCAGATGGCCACGCTTCTCCGCCAATACTCCTTGCCGACTGCCAAGGCCGTGCACTCGAAGCTCGTCGCTTGAGCGAACCTGACCTGCGAGGAACCGGATGCCCTAATGCGGGCACGTCCGGCTCTGCGAGGGGGGCGGCTCGGTAACGACCGCCCCTACTCGGTCAATACTGAACAGCTCCATACGCCCTCCTCTCTGGCGCCACGCCGATCCCGACCCGAGCATGCATGATCCCACACGCAAGCCTTGCGCAGCCTCCACGTACGCACGAGACTGGGTGCTGGGCAGTTACGGAACAGCAAACAAATCAGCCGCTTTCGGCATCAGGTCGTCCACTCGCGGCGGTGGGGGCTCTCACGCCGCAGCCGCACAGGGCGACTGAGTTGGGATCGTATGAACGCACTTCTCGAACGGTATTCACTGCCACAAGCCAACGTCACGCGCTCGATCTACGTTACTTGAGCGAACCAGTCATGTGAGGAGCCGGATGCGGTAGTTCCCGCACGTCCGGGACTGCGAGGGACGGGGCTCGATAACGACCCCGTCTACTCTTCCGGATAAATCCGTCGTAGTCCCCGATACCGACGGAAAGGATACAGTTGAAGTACTTGAGGAATTCAAGGAACAACTGCCTGTTCGGTTAACTGGAATCAAGCCTGGCGTAAAACTGGCGTACGCGCAGCAGCATCTCGAAG
The DNA here is from genome assembly GCA_965219495.1 of Rhodobacterales bacterium. GTDB lineage: Bacteria > Pseudomonadota > Alphaproteobacteria > Rhodobacterales > CAZPXZ01 > CAZPXZ01. Next base: position 1,267,823 of record OZ244777.1, on the reverse strand, counting down.
CGTGATTTTTTCTGACGCCGAAAATCTCAAGTGTTTTCTCGGCAAAACACTGGGAAAGATCGATACTTCACGGCCTGACAATTTCCGAAATCCGAAGAACTACTTGAAGAATTTGCTTGGTAGCCGCGTCTATACTGCGCGGATTTCCGAGCGGATCGCGAACTCTTTGGACGGGACGAACAACGCCGGGAGATGTCCGAGCTTCAGAGGCTATGTTGATGCGCCCTAGAACCGGACTTCTCTCGGCAAAGAATAGAAGGCACTCCAGTTTCAAATTGCTGCTACCAGTACGTATTTCAAGTTGACAACTTGAACTCCGGACTGCGAATCGACGTCGATACATGTTTGCCCAATCAGAGGTGCCAATTGTTTGATGGGTGTGTGCTTCGCCCCTGGTTCTTGGAGACAGAGATTCAAGGTATTCTCCTTCCCGAGAAGTTCTCGAGGAATGTTGCCGACCTTGTTATCGTTTCAATCGGCGCAACGGTTATGAACTCGCAATATTTGCCGTTGGTCGAAGCCAGCTGTTCGCGCAAAAGTTTCGCGTTCGCTGGAATAGCGAGTAGTTGGCATTCTTGTCATTGGTCGACTGGCGCGTCTATGTTGCTATCGGCAGTGAGAGGAAGATCGATGGCCGGAGTATTGAAGCTGAGCGACAACCACGTCGAGGCTGAACTGGAATCCGCCCTTCAGGTGCTCGAAAACGTCCGCAACGCCATCGAAGCGCGGGTGGTAGGCCAGCGGGAAGTTGTGGACCTGGTACTGACGGTCTTGCTCTCTCAAGGACATGGCCGGCTGGTAGGCCCCCCGGGCGTGGCGAAAACACGGCTCGTAATGGTGGTGGGCACCGTGCTGGGCCTGTCCGTTCGGCGTGTTCAGTTTACGCCCGATCTGATGCCCGCCGACATACTCGGAGCGGAGGTGCTTGAAGAGAAACCCGGCGGCGGACATTTCTTTCACTTTATCGAAGGACCGGTATTCGCCCAGCTTCTGATGGCGGACGAGATCAATCGCGCAAGCCCGCGAACCCAGTCCGCGTTGCTGCAAGCCATGCAGGAGCAACACGTTACCGTAGTCGGCGTTCGGCGCGACCTGCCGTCGCCATTTCACGTTCTTGCGACCGAGAACCCCATTGAACAGGACGGCACCTATCCGCTTCCGGAAGCACAACTCGACCGGTTCATGCTGCAGATCGATGTTCCTTATCCCGATGCCGAAACAGAGCGGGAAATTGTCCTTCTGACGACCGGCGCGCCGGAGCCGGATGTCGTTCCGGTAATCGAAGCAGAGGAATTGATCCGATTACAACGTCTGGTCCGCACAATGCCAGTAGGGGAGGAAGTTCTGTCGGCAATTCTGAGACTCGTTCGCGCGGGCCGGCCGGGCTCCGGCGAGGAATTGGATGCGATTGCGGGGCGGGTCGCCTGGGGTCCTGGCCCGCGCGCTGTTCAGGCACTGACGCTCGCATCTCGGGCTCGCGCCCTAGTCGACGGTCGTCTCGCGCCTTCCGTGGATGACGTAATCACGCTCGCGCATGCCGCACTTGCGCACCGGATGTCCCTTACGTATGCGGCGCGGGCCGAAGGCGATACCACAGGAAGCGTTGTCGATCTTCTCGTAGCCCACGTTTGCGGTTGAATGAATCAAGCGCGCGCATCCGCCGGCGCTCTGCGCAGGGACGCTGAAGCGACGGTCGCCGCGCTTCCCCCGCTACTTGTGGCTGCGTCGCGCCTTGCCGCTTCGGTAGTTGCCGGGGTGCACGGGCGGAGGCGCGCCGGGCCAGGAGAGTCGTTCTGGCAATACAGGGCGGCCGTTCAGGGTGATCCCTCTTCAACCATCGACTGGAGGAGATCGGCGAGATCACGGGTTCTCCTGGTGCGGGAAACCGAGTGGGAAGCCGCCGAGACTGTGTGGGTGTGGTCGGACGACGCGCAGTCCATGGGGTTTCGGTCGGACGCGGCGAGGGAATCGAAACAGCGCCGCGCGGCATTGCTTGCGCTTGCTGTCGCAATTCTGCTCACTCGAAGCGGTGAACGTGTTGGAATGCTTGGAGAGGGGGCTCTGGCGGCCGGGTCGGGTGCCAGACAGCTGTCTCTGATGGCGAACCAGCTTGATCGGCCAACGGATCGGCTCGACTACGGGACGCCTCCGGATCCCCCTCGGGGGCGTGGAGGACATGTCGTCTTTCTGAGCGATTTCCTCGGCGAGTTTGACACAATTGAATCCAGGCTCCGTGCTGCCGTAGGAAATGGGATTCAGGGATATATGGTTCAGATTGTCGACCCGTATGAAGAAGCGTTTCCCTACGGCGGTCGAATCACATTCGAGAGCATGGGCGGAAGCGTGCGCTATCGCACGGAGGCCGCCGACGCCCTTGTCGGCGATTACGTGCAGTCGCTCGCCCGTCTTCGCAACCGGTTGCGGGACTTTTCCAGGCGGATGAATTGGCATTTCACCGTGCACCGGACTGACCAGCCAGCGCTTTCCCCGCTGATCTGGCTCGTGGAGGCTATCGGGGATCTGCGATGACGATCTCGTTTGCGGAACCGTGGCTCTTGCTGGCGCTAGCAGCGCTGCCGATCCTGTGGCTCTTGATCAGGGTGCTGCCTCCCCCCCCGCGGATCATTCAATTTCCCGGCGTCCGTTTGCTTGCAGGCCTCAAGAGTGAAGAGAGAAGGCCCGAGGGCGCGCCGCCCTGGCTCCGGTTCCTCAGGCTGTTGGCTGTTGCGCTGGCAATGGTGGGACTGGCCGGACCGATGCTCGACGCCCGGCGTCCGCTGGATGTGGAAGGCCCTGTCGCAATTCTCATGGACGGAGGATGGGCAAGCGCGAAGGATTGGGAAGCCCGCAAACGCGCTGTCCGGGATATTCTGGCGAGGGCTGAAAGGGAAAACGTATCGGTTTTCTTCGCGGTCATGTCTCGAACCGCGCCAGCGTACGCCAAGCCGGAACCGCGTGAGGCAGCATTCTGGAGACCGCAATTGGACTCGCTTGAACCCGCTGCCTGGGCTCCGGATCGAGAAAGCTGGATTGAGTGGGTTGCCGAAGCCGAACGCGCCGGCGCAGTCTTCTACTGGCTGCACGACGGACTCGATCATGGCTATGAGAGTGCTCTTGCCGATTCGCTTCCACCCTCGCGACTTCACGTGCTGCAATCCGCGGAGCCGCTGCGCGCAGTCGGGGCGGCAAGCCATACTGCAGAAGGTGCCCAAGTTGAATTGCTGCGCACAATTTCGGGTCCGGCTGAACGAATTCGGATTGAGGCGCGAGATTCGGAAGAACGTACGATCGCGGTCGCGGAGACCCAGTTCGAATCCGGCCAACGGGAAACGCAAGGAAGCTTTGAATTGCCCGCCCCGCTGGTCAACCGCATCGCAACGTTTCGGATACCGGGCGAGCGAACCGCCGCCGCGCTGCGCCTCCTGGGAGATGGATGGCGTCGGCCGCGGGTCGGAATCGTTGCCGGGAGTTCCGGCGGTCCGGAACAACCGCTGCTGCAAGGCGCGCATTACGTTCGTTCTGCGATCGGGCCTGTTTCCGAGGTTGTCGAAGGAGAAATCGATGCACTCACACAAGCGGCCGTCCAGGCAATGGTCTTGGTTGACCGTGGAGAACTGACCGAATCCGAACGTACGGCTCTTTCTGACTGGGTGAAAAGGGGTGGGCTGCTCATTCGATTTGCCGGTCCGCATATGGCTCGACATAACGAAAGGGGATCCGAAACGGGAGCGAATGAGTTACTGCCCGTGCACACTGTTCCCGGAGGGCGCAATTTGGGAGGAGCGCTTTCCTGGACGCGGCCGCAGAGAATCGGCTGGTTCGCCGCCCACGGTCCGCTTGCAGGCATGGTGGCGTCCCCGGACGCACTCGTTTCGCGCCAGCTTCTGGCCGCTCCGGACGCCCAGCTTTCGGAACGTGCTTGGGCGCGCCTTGAAGATGGGACGCCAATCGTTACGGGTGCGCCATTCGGCGATGGGGAGCTTGTACTTTTTCACACCACCGCCACCGCAAGTTGGACTACGTTGCCACTCACCGGAACGTTTTCGGAAATGCTCAGCAGAATCATTCGAAGAGCGGGGCCGGGATCGCGTGCGGAATTCGGAGAGGACGGGCCGTGGATGCTGGAAAGGGCGGTCAACGGTTACGGCGACCTGGAAACACCCGAAGCGGGAATCCCACCCGTCATGGGAATTGCGCTCGATACCGGGATTCCGGGTCCGGCCATGCCTCCCGGCCTCTATGCATCCGGTGAAGACAGTCGTGTCCTCTCTCTGGAGGCATCCGAGACGTTGAAGCGCGGATCTTCCATGCTTCCCGCAGGTGCGGTGTTCGAAACGCTCGGCCACGAACAAGAAGAGGATTTCGGGCCAGTTCTCTTGGCGCTGGCGCTGCTTTTGATTGCCGGCGACACGCTGCTAGTGGTGGTTCTTGCCGGCGGAGGGCTACGAAGAATTGCCTCCACTCTGCCCGCGCTCATCTTCTTGGCAGTCCTTCAATCCGCAGAAGCAGATGAGATCGCCGGGGCGGCAATCGAAACCACGTTTGCCTATGTCGTTACCGGAGACCCAGCGCTTGATCGCCTGAGCCGCGCCGGTCTCAGGGGACTCGGAAACACGCTACGGGCGAGAACCACGGTGGAACCGGCGCCTCCTCGTGGCGTAGATCTCGAATTTGACGACTTGTCGGTAATTCCGATGCTTTACTGGCCGATCGGCTCAGCCCAGACAACGCTGTCCGATCGCGCGGTCGTTTCGTTGAATCAGTTCTTGAAGACCGGGGGACTGCTCATCCTCGACACCAGGGACCAGGCGACCGGAGGAGACGGCTTCGGCAGGGAAAGACTGGACCTTGTTCGCTTGGCCGGACGCTTGGATATTCCCCCGCTGACACTCGCTGGCCCGGATCATGTGCTGACGCGTTCGTACTACCTCCTGTCGGATTTCCCGGGCCGCTGGAGTGGAGGCCGAATTTGGGTGGCTCGCGGAGAAGAGGTTGGATCGGGGGTCGTCAATGATGGCGTTTCACCGGTAATTCTGGGAGGATCCGACTGGGCCGCGGCCTGGGCGGAAGATGAAACGGGACAACCGCTCGCCGTGCTCGGAGGGAAGGATTCGAACCAGCGGGAAATGGCGCTCAGGGCTGGAGTGAATTTCGTCATGTACGCGCTGACGGGAAACTACAAGGCGGATCAGGTGCACTTGCCGGCGATTCTGGAACGCCTGGGACTATAGGCGAGGTCACGATGGAGTTCGCGGTTTCGGAGCTTGTTCTGGCGCCCCGGATGTCGTGGCCGTGGATCACCGGTTTCGTCGTGCTATCCGCCGGATCAATGGTGGTTGGTCTTTGGAAACGCGTGCCAGGGACGGGTTGGCGCGGAATCGCCCTGTTGGTCTTGCTGATCGTGCTCGCAAATCCGCAGTTGACTGTCGAAAACCGGGAGCCACAGAACGACATCGCGTTTCTAGTTGTTGACGAGAGCCGCAGCCAGGCCATCGGTTCGCGCAGCGAGCAGACTCTCCAGGTGGAAAGGCAGATGTTGGGAGGCCCGGAGTCGATCACAACCCAACCCGGTTTTGAATTCCGAATTGTAAGGGCCGCCGGAAATGGCGGGACGGAGAAGGGAACTCGGCTTCTCAGCGCGCTTGACGAAGCCGCTCGCCAGGTATCGCCCGAGCAAATCGCCGGTGCTGTTCTGCTGACGGATGGACGTATCCATGATCCCGGGGCGCTGAAGACGTTTCCGGCTCCGGTTCATGTGCTTGTGAGCGGCCGTGAAGACGAATTCGACCGCAACATCGAACTCGTTCAGGCTCCCTCCTTCGGCGTTGTGCGGACCGGCGCCAGCGTGGAGTTTGTCGTGAACGAATTCGGCCCGGCTTCGCAGGTAGTCGGCGGAGAAGTGGACGTCAAGATCTACCTGGACGGACAGCTTCACGCGACCAGCAAGGCATTGGTGGGCGTGACCAAGTCCGCCCGATTGCGTCTTGAGCATGCCGGACCCACGGTTGTGGAACTGGTCGCCGCTTCAGCTGGCGGAGAAGAGACCGAATGGAACAATCGCACTGCATTCACCATCAACGGGATACGAGACCGGTTGAGGGTCCTGTTGATTTCCGGTTCGCCCCATCCGGCTGCGCGAATCTGGAGGAACCTGCTGAAGGCGGATCCTTCGGTCGACTTGGTGCATTTCACAATATTGCGCCCGCCCACCAAGACCGATGCCGTCCCGGTAAGAGAAATTTCTCTCATCGAGTTTCCAGTGCACCGGCTATTTCTCGAGGAGATTGACGGTTTCGATCTGATCGTACTGGATCGGTTTCGGAGCAGGGATCTGCTTCCCGATCCATATGTCAAGAATATCGCGCGGTACGTTCGCGAAGGCGGTGCGCTGCTCGTTGCAGGTGGAGCGGAATTGGCCGGGGCCGCCAGCCTATCCGGAAATTCACTTCGCGAGGTGATGCCCGTGGAGCCTACCGGCGCCAGCATTTCGACAGCATTCTCACCTGCCTTGACGGAAGAAGGCAGACGTCATCCGCTCACCGCCGCGGTAGAAGACAGGCTCGAGAACGCCGGGCCTTGGTACTGGCAGGCCGAAGTCCGCGTACGAGACGGAAATACCTTGCTTGTGGGCGCAGGCGCTCGGCCGCTGCTCACCGTCGCGCGTGTGGGCCTGGGACGAGTGGGGGTCCTTACTTCAGATCACGCCTGGCTTTGGTCTCGCGGGCACAAGGGAGGCGGACCGCATGGCGAGCTCTTCCGGCGGTTTGCACATTGGTTGATGAAGGAGCCTGAACTCGAAGAAGAAGCGCTGCAAATCAGTGAGCTCGACGGCGAACTGATTGTGACGCGGCAAACTCTGCGAACCGTTCCCGGGCATGTGGTTGTATCGGACCCGGCTGGCGGAACTGTTTCTCCACAACTTGCGGAGATTGCGCCGGGTCTCTGGCGCGGCACTGCGAAAGTGGAGGCTGCAGGCTTGTATCACGCGCGGGTCGAGGATATCGAAGCCGTAGGTATCGTCGGAGCGCATGATCCGGTCGAATTGAGAAACGGAACATCGACTTTGGAGACGCTATCGTCCATTTCCGATCTGACGGGGGGAGCGCTGCGGCGGATTTCGGACGGTATCCCTTCGCTTCGGCGCGTATCGAGGAACGGTCCCGTGGAAGGCGGGAACTGGCTCGGCTTTCCGCGCAGAAACGCCTATTCGGTGAGTGGACTTGAAGTCACCTCTCTCTTGCCCGCCTGGCTAGCACTTGGAATAGTGGTTATTGCGCTTTGCTTGGCATGGCGAGCGGAATTCGGCAAGAATCTCCGTTCATCATTCTCCCAAAGGCGAAATCGTGTTCCTGCGTCATTCGCGTCTAGCGATGAGTCTGGGCGTAACGGCCCCCACGCAAATGAGAAAGGCGTCCGGCAGATGCAGATTTCTTGACCCGAATGCTTTTTGACCCGTTCCTTCGACGCACGGCAATACTGAGGATTTGCGCCTTGCGCTATCGCGCATGAACGACACGAGCAGGACCGGCGACATCGACCGTTATCGCGGATACCTGGCCATAGTATTCGAGCGAACCTGTTCCCGAGATGGAACCCGATAGTTCGCCTCCATTCATGGAAAGCACGATGTCCGAAGCACCTGCCAGGTCAACCTCAGCAGCCGTCACCGGAATTTCGCTCAGGTTGATCTTTCCCGCACCGGCCAGGACGAGGCTCAACGCATCGTAGCGACCTTCTCGGCCCAAGATCCGAATTGCGCCCGCGCCGTCAATTTCAAGTCGATTGCCATGGAAGCCCGACATTTCGAGTTGGCAGTTTCCCCTGAGCTTCAGAAGCTCAAGTTCGGGCATCACGATGTCCGCGATAGGGTGAGGGCCAGACCCAATTCTTGAAGCGTAGTGCGGTACGCTGCCCAGAATGAGCCGGTCGCCGTGCAAAGAAACTCTTGGCTTTTCCTCCAGACCATCGGGATAGGAAAGCGCAATCTGCCATTGATCTCCCTGGGTCAGGGAAATCTGCCATGCGCCAGCGGCTTCGATCTCGCTGAATTCGGCGAGATCGGGGTTCGCCGAGATTTGATCCCGATCGAAGACTCTCCAATCTCCGCGGGACCATGTTGCCTGTTCCAACGATGCGACCATCAACAAGACGACGCCGCCGGCGAGCACCCCTCCCGCTGACAGGATTGCGACTTGACTAGGTTTCATTGCGTGTTTCCCCTTCGGTCTGGAGGCGGGTGAGAAGGCCGGCAAGTTCATCGATGCGAATGTCAAGTCGCTGCATGGACCGCAAGAGTCTCGGCAACTCTTCGCGGAAGAATTCATTCTTCATTTCGCACAGCACACGTTCTGCCGCGTTGTCGCAGACAAAGTAGCCGAGTCCTCTTTGGTTGATTACGACTTTCCCGTCCACAAGCGTCTGGTAGCTCTTTGCGACAGTGTTCGGATTGATTCCCAATTCCACCGCCAAATCCCGGATGGACGGAATCCGGTCTCCGGCTTGCAAGACCCCCAAGAGAATCTGGTCGCGGATGCGGTCCGCGACTTGCATATAGATGCCCTTCGGTTCACTAAACTCCATCGCTGACTTGGGCCTCCTTGACCCGCAGCCACGCTATGCACCAGCAGACCGGCGGCAGCAGCACAAGGCCACCGACCAAGACCGTTTCGAGAAGGACTGTGTTTGACCGGTACAACAACTCCGGAACAAGGAGGAAATACAAGGTGACCCAGTCGGAGGCGTAAATAACTCGAACCAAAATCAGCAAGAACACCATCAATCCCATCAGCGCAAGCGTGACGGCCAGTACGGTCTTGATAAAATGAGCCCTGCGGAACCACGCTGCTCCAAGGAAGAAGAGGGACTGGAAGGGGATGTAGATTGCGATGCATTTCCAGACAAGCGGGTCGAAGGGGTTGAAGAACGCAATGCGCCAGTCGAAGAACAGCAGGCTTGACGCTTCGACTATCACCGAAACGGCGAAAGTGAAAACCGTCAAGAATCCCGCAATCCCGACGGTTACGCTAAGCAGTCGCGCTACCGTCTTCTCTAACGCGGATGCGGGAACAAGAAGATACGATTCGTTCCGTGTCTTGTCGTGGAGCTGTCTGAAAGCCTGGCTGGAAGCGACAAGGCCCCAGATAAACAGCATTCCGCCGAACCAGGACAGATAGAAATCCTTATTCGGGTCGAATTCGTCGCGCGTGATGATCGCGGTCAGGAGAATGGCGCCCGCCAGCGCCGCGGAAATCATGAGCACGGAACGATAGCCGCCGATCGCGTCACCGCGGATCAGCAACCAGAGCCTGCGCGCGGAGAAGTTCTCATTCACCTTCATTGTTTCATGCCAAGGTCGGAAGAAAATGAATCCGGGCTTGCGATTGCCGCCTTGAAGAGGAGTTCCAGATCCAGTTGGCCTCCGCCCTCGTTTCTCTCCTTGCGAACGGTGGCAAAGCCGCCAACCGTCGATTCGCGATAGAGCAGTTCGCCGGTGCCTTCCTCCGCTCGGCTCGTGCCAGAGCTGGTGCGGATATTGGTGCTCATCTCTGCAACGCCTCGATTTAGAAGAACCTTGCCTTTGTGAAGGATGATGATTGAGTCGATGAGCGAATCCACATCCCGAACCTGATGGGTAGCGGTGACGATTACCTGTTGATTTGTCAGCGCTTCCGCGATCAGACGCCGAAAAAGGCCTTTGGACGGGATGTCCAATCCATTTGTCGGTTCATCCAGCATCAAGAGGGAGGCGTTTGAGGCCAAACCGAAAGATAGGAGGAATTTTTTCTTCTGGCCCTGCGAAAGGCGGGCAAGTATTTTTCCCCTTGGGACGTCGAATGCTCCGAGAAGGCGCTCCATGCGCTCGTGATTGAATTCCGGATAGAAGGGAGCGCGAGCGGTTACGAATTCGCGGTCGGCAACGCTGGGGACATTGAGCTCCTCGGGAAGCAGAAAGAGCTTTGATAGGAACCCGGGTTCGCGGCGGGCGGGCGCGTAGCCAAGAACGTTTGCCCTGCCCAAGTCCGGGAACAAGAGACCCGCCATCAGGCGCAGCAAGGTCGACTTTCCGGCTCCATTCAGGCCGAGAAGGCCGTAGATCTTGCCCGGTGCGAGGAATAGATTCGCGTCTCGGAAAAGTGTTTGCTCGCCGTAACCGAAACAGAGATTTTCCAACTTTACCATTGCCAGATTCACAATTCGATTCGTTGAATGAGTGTACTAGTACACTAGTACAGAAAACGGAAGGTGTCAACTCGTTTGAATTGCGTGGTCGGTGGAACTCCTCCAAAGAGGGATCGGCAAGCGTCGATCACCGGGCCGAATTTCAATGCGCGTGCAAGTATGAAAGCGTTAAACAAGTCCAGGCTGCTTACTGGCGGCCATGGTTGCCATCGTCACGCGAACACGATGTCTCCCCCAGCGGACCGCGGCAACTGCCAGACTTCTTCGCGATGAACTTCACTCGTGAATTCCACCAAGCCTTCTGTAGACTGTCACCGAGACCTAACCCGTCGCGTTTCCCCGCAAGGGAGCCCCGGTATTTCTCACAATGCGGAAAATGGATATCTATGGTTCTCGACAATCCGCCCAAAAGGAATGGTGGATCGAGTCTTCAATGGCAGTGCGAAAATGTCGCGTTCCTGAAACCGCCGAACGAAGGCACGCAATTGGGCCTCCCAGTTCTTGACGTTCTTCGGGTTCTCGTAGGGAGAGGTGGTCGTCAAGAGTTTCATCACCTGGTCGCAATCCTCGATCCCGGAAGAATCGGACGCGTCATCCCGGCCCACCACCGCGACGTTCTTTTCGAGCGAGACATTCTCTCGTTCTTCGTATCTTCCCGCCCGTGCTACCCAAAGGGCCTTGATCAATCATTTCCGTACGCACCACTCCGTCCGATCAACGTGAGCATGCGCGAATTCACAAGAGCTGTGCCACTTCGGCTGCTTCCAGGATGATTGCCCGGAGTGCTCAAGCGAACTTGGCGAGTCGCCTCACTGTCTTCCTGATGGCGGACCTGCTGTCTCGTTCGGCAACCTCAAGCTCGTAATGAGATTGGAGGTTGAGCCAGAATGAAGCGGACACGCCGAAGGCCCGCTCAAGCCTGAGAGCGGTATCGGCCGTGATGCCGCGCCGCCCGTGCACAATGTCGCCAATACGGTTTTGCGGAACGCCGAGCGCCTTCGAAAGGCTGTTGGCGCTGAGCCTGTCGGGTTTAATGAAGTCCTCGCGGAGGGTCACGCCCGGATGTATGGGTCCGATCATTGGTGATAGTCTGTTAGTTCAACAGTTTCTGGTTCGTCGCTCCAGTCAAACAAGATGCGATACTGCTCGTTGATGGCGACGGGCCACTGGCCGGCGCGATCGCCCATAAATCTATGGAGCCCTGCCCTGCGGTTGTTTCGCAGGTCGCCCAGCGTGGCCACCGCGTAGAGGACGTTGAACTTGCGTTTGGCCCGGGCTTGGTTGCCCTGGAAACGGCGCACCCGCTTGTCAAGCCAAACAGTCTCCGTGTCCCGGTTCGCGAACGACTGTATCGCCATGATCAATTTGTAATACGAGGTTCGTATAGGTCAAGGACACGTCGCCATCCGGTTGCGCGTTGCTTCTTGTTGTAACGTCAGACGCGGCGCGGCGAATCGGAATCCGGCTCCGAACATGGGCGGCGGATGCCGTTGCTCGATCTCCGCTCGGGCTCGCAGCCATTGTGACAGCAGGCCTTTCGCCAAAATCACGAATGCGGAAGTCGTTGCTCTACTTTCTACGCCTTCGGCGGCAAGCTGACACACTCGCCACACCTCGGTGCAAGTTCCGACAGGTCATCGACCTGCAAGTCGAGAGGCTTGGCGAGACACTCAGCGCGCCTCTTCAGTAGGGGTGATGATCGGACGAGCGGACAAATGGGCCGAAACAGCGGTGTGCTATCAATCGTAGTGATTGCGGCTTCACTTCGACCATGTCGAAGGAGACGAATTTCGGATACGGAGAGCCGGCCCGTTTCGCAATCTGGAACTTGCGCCATGCGACAATGCTTCGGCGGTTCCGTCGGCAGCCATGTTGACATGATTCTCGAAACTGCCGTGCCGAAGATGGCCGAGGCAGTGGGGAGCGCAGAAGGTAGTGCTTTTGACCATCGCGGCAATCACCCTTGAGCAAGTTCCACAACCAAGATTTCTAGAATCTTGTTGCTCGTCTGCACGCAAGAGTTGACCCAACTTCCGGGCCGGCCAAAACGATGGCCACCATCCCCCCACTACGACGACGCAAGTGTCGTGCGCCGGCCTACCGGCAATTCGACCGGCGCGACCAATTAACGAATTGACGGTGAAACTTTCCGGTTTCACGTCTGGCGATAGGCCGACGGACACATTCCGTCCAGAACGCCCGAGACGCTAACAGGGTTTGCAAGATTTGCGTGCGTTGGCGGCCCGGCTGAGAACCCCGCTACAAGCCGTAACGACTCCACAAGAGGCGTTCCTCGACCGCGCCCATCACATCGTCCGCAATATCGCTGCCAGTTGCGCTGATCTGTCCGATTCCGCGAGTTCGCGCCAAGCCGGCGCGATTCGACGTGATTGGGAGCCAACCCAAACGGCTCTTGAGCGGTCGAAGTTTGACATTGTCGCCAAATTTTTCCCGCATCACCTGGCGGACATCGCCAATCCCATCGACCAATCCCAGATCAACGGCGGTGGACCCGGTCCAGAACTCGCCGGAGAACAACCGTCGCGCAGTTCCGTTCAACCGGTCTCCGCGCCGATCGCGCACAAGCGAAATAAAGTTCCTATGCAATTCCTTTTGCAGCGATTTTAACCTCTTGACGTCAGCTTCTTGTTGTGGCGAAAACGGATCAAGCATGGACTTCTTGTGCCCCGACGTATGGAGCCGACGCTCCACGCCGAGTTTGGCAAGCGCGTCCTGAAAGCCGAATCCTCCATAGATCACGCCGATCGAACCAATGATCGAATTTTCGTTGGCGTAAATCTCGTCAGCGGCGCAGGCCAACCAGTATCCACCGGAGGCCGCCACATCTTCGGCAAACGCATAGACGGGCTTTTCTTTTTCCGCCGCCAGCGTCCGGATCCGCTCGCAGATCAGTGCTGACTGGGCCGCGGACCCGCCGGGTGAGTTGATCACCAACGCAACGGCAGACGCGCGACGCATTGAGAACGCTCGCTCGATCAATGGTGCGAGCAGGGCCAGATTCAGCCCGCGCCGGAGGCGAGAACCAGTTGAAATAACGCCGGACAGCCGCAACACCGGAACCATCGGGGCCGGTACACGCTTGCCGATAAAGGGCAACCACGAAATTGGTGGCTTGTTGCTAATTGAGGATAGAACCATGTGCCTTAAGTATAGGCTGTATCGGGTGACAGCAAGTCCTCTACCGGCCTCGACAAGATCACATCCAGGCTGACTTTCGGTGGGACGGGATCTCTCGCGGTCGTGTTTGGAGGGTTGCGCATCCGCAAAGGGGTAGGGGCCGGCCCCGTACGAAACCTGAGTGATTTCGCACGGTTCGCTGTCTCGATGAAGACTGCGCCGTACGGCACGGCTTCTTGGCAGCGTTCGCCGGCCGGCGAGAATTCCTACTCAACCGCGGAAAGGTTTCGACGCCGCCGAGGCTTGTATTTCTGGCTGAAGATGGCCGGGTGCGCCGGTGTGGGGCGAGTCGCACGATCGCGAAGGGGATCGAATCGAATGGCAATCGGTGAGGCGTTGCCTATCTTTGGTGTTCCTCGGCTGCTCTGGAACTGGAGTGCATCGGCAGTATTCCCAAGTTTGGGCAACTTGCTCAGCAGAGTGTCGTCATGGCGAACCCGCAAGAATTTCTCAGCAGTAAATTGCGCCCGGCATGTTCACGATTCAGCCGCCACCTCGCGTATTGCGTTCAGTAGCGCCGGCGAAACATAGCCGTCGGGAGTCTGGCCTATTCTCTCCTGAAATGCGCGCACCGCTGCCCGTGTCGCCGGGCCAACGATTCCGTCGATCCCCTTGGTGTCATATCCAAGTCGAGTGAGCAATTCCTGCAATTCCAGGACTTCCGCAGAACGCACGGCGCCATCCGAAGTCGGCCATGCAGACATGAATTCGCCCCTTTTCTGGATTCGATCGGAAAGATGGGCGACCGCAAGCGCGTATGCGGTAGAAAAATTGTAGGTCAGAAGCGCGCGGAAGTTCTCGAGGATGAGGAATGCGGGACCCCGGATGCCGGCGGGCACGAGCAGGGACCCCTGCGCGTCTTCACCGAGTTCCGTCACATCGGAACCGTCCACCTGCTTGACACCCAGTTCATGCCACTTGGCGACCAGGTGTTGCACGCCGAGATCTGTCAGGTGATAGTTGAATTCCTCCGGGAGACGAACCTCTGCCCCCCAACGGGCGTCCCTTATCCAACCGTGTTTCGCCAGGTAGTTGGCGGCCGAGGCCAGCGCGTCCGCCGGGTTGCTGGACCAGAGGTCCCGGCTGTTATTTCCGTCGAAATCGACCGCAAAGTTCAGGTAACTTGAGGGAATGAACTGGGTATGTCCCATGGCGCCCGCCCATGAACCGCGCATGCTGGCGGCATCGAGTTGCTCTTCCGACAGAATGCGCAATGCGGCGAAAAGCTCGCTCTCGATGAACTCCCGCCTGCGTCCATCAAATGCCAGGGTGGCGAGCGCCTCGAACACATTGTAGTCCCCGAAGGTCGTACCGTACGAACTCTCGATTCCCCAAATCGCAAGCAGGATCTCCGGTGGTACACCGTGCTCTGCAGCGATCTTCTGCAATGTATCCTTGAACGCCAGCGCCATGGCGCGACCGGTGGCGATGCGTTCAGCGGAGACTGCTCGTCGGAGGTAGTCCCAGACGGGCCGGACGAACTCGGGTTGAAACCGGTCCAACTCGACGACTCTTGAGTTGTACCGTACTCCGTCGAAGGCGTGGCTCAGCAGGTCTTCGCTGAATCCCTGCTCCAACGCCCGATTTCGAAAGTCATCCAGCCAATTCGCAAATTCCTCGTCGGTTGGGACATGGATTTCGATATTTGAAGTGTCTGACTGAGCATGTGCCGCACCGGTGACCGTCAATTGCACGAAGGCGAACAAGACCGCTACGGAAATCGAGCGAAAATAGTAATGGATCATCGAAGGCCTTCCTTTTTAAGGAGAGATCGAGTCTCGAATCTCCGGTTGATCATACGAAAATCCTTCGATTGGTACAGAGAACCCAAGCGCTCAATCGCACAGGAAGCAGTTCCAAGATCACATGCGGTCATTCACACGGCATATGCCAAGCAATTCATGTCCGGATCGCGCGATTCGATCGATCGCCCGATCCAAAGGCTCCGCGGCAACCGCCATGTGGTGCGCATTTGCGTGCAGAAGCCGGGATTTGGAGAGCAGGATCCCGGCATGGCCCCGCCAAAAGGCGATGTCGCCTCGTTGAAGCGTCTCTCCCACAGGTAGAGGGGGGCCTGCCCACGAGAACTGCTGATCGGAATCTCTCGGAACGAAGATACCAGTGGCTGCGAGGGAGAGTTGAATTAGCGCAGAACAATCCAGACCGGCCGGCGTCCGCCCGCCATAGAGATAGGGAGCGCCCATCAGGCGCTTTGCTACGCCGGCGTGGTCGGCGTCAAAGCCATCGACCGGTGCAACAAGCTGTTCTGGAACCCACGATCCGTTGGTCAGTTCAAGGAATCCGTTCCGCACGGTCCCGGTTCCCGTAAGCCTGCTCTCGAACCAGGCGCTTGTTGTGGATCGCGCCTTCGCGTCCGGCTGGCGGTACATCGGTGTCACCCGCGCGGATACCCTGTGCGTCGCCCCCGGTCCCGCCGCCGCCAGGCATTTCTCAGGTACGTATCCCACATAACGGTCCTGCAATGCCTGTCCCCAGGCCAAGCCCTTGCTGCTGTCGTATACGGCGAATCGCTCTCCGAAAAGAAGCTGGCTCGCCAGGGAGGAATTCAAGCTGGTGGAAGGCAGAAGCGGCGCCGCATCCACGCACACCTCGCGTTCATCCGCGGAGACATATCGAGGTGCTTCGACAGTGCCGCGAAGAGACTCCGCCGCGAGATCCTCGCGAGCAGCAGTCATTCGCGGATCATGACTGCTCATGCGGCGCCGATGCGACTCTCAATGAAATGGAAGATCGCGCGAGCAGCCTGGCATTCGCCGCCGACAGGACGGCCCGGAGAAGCGTGCGACGTCCAGGCGAAGATATCGAAGTGAGCCCACGCTTCCCGGTTTTCTATGAATCGGCTCAGGAACAGGGCCGCTGTAATCGCGCCACCGAGACCTCCCGGTCCGGTGTTGGCAATATCGGCGATCTTGGACTTGAGAGTTTCCGCGTACGGTTCCCAAAGAGGTAGACGCCAGACCGGGTCGCGCGCCAGTCTCGACGATCCTTCAATTCCCGAAGCCAAGCCGTCGTCCGTGGCGAATAGCGCGGGCAGGTCAGCGCCCAAGGCGACGCGCGCTGCGCCGGTGAGGGTGGCAAAGTCAAATAGAAACGACGGCGATTCAGAGTCTGCCTCGGTGAGCGCGTCGGCGAGCAGGAGACGACCCTCGGCATCGGTGTCGCCAATCTCGACCTCCATGCCCTTTCGGCTTCGAAGCACATCGCCAGGGCGGAACGAATTGGCGGAAATGGCGTTTTCGGCGATGGGAAGCAACACACGTAGCCGGACCGGAAGATTCCGGGACATGATCATGTGTGCGAGCGCCAGGGCAGCAGCAGCTCCGCCCATGTCCTTTTTCATAAGCCGCATCGCTCTGGAGGGCTTGATGTCGAGGCCGCCGGAATCAAATGTCACGCCCTTTCCCACAAGCGTGACTTTATCCGCGTCATCTGCACCCCAGCGAATGTCTACCACACGGGGAGATTCCGACCCGGCGGAGCCAACCGCGTAAACCAGCGGCCAGTTGCTTTGCACGAGTTGCTCGCCGACGATGCCGGAGCAGGACGCGCCGTGCAGTCTTGCGATGTCTTCTGCCGCCGAATGCAAAGCATTGGGTCCCAGGTGATTCGCGGGGGCATCCACCAGTCGCCGGGCCAACCAACTGCCTTCGGCCAAGACCAGAATACGTTCCGTGTCCACCTCTGCCGGAGGGACCAGCAATGGGAACGGGCCCGATGTCTGGTCATCGACGTTGTCCGGGCGATGGCTGTAGGAACCGAGCAGCCATCCCAGCGCTGCGGCTTCCCGCTGATCCTTTTCCTTGATTCCTTCGATTTGAAAGGCGCTCGAATGGGCATTCGAGGCCGGAAGCACTCCGCGCAATGCCACCGGCAGCCCGCCGAACACAAACGGAACTCCAGTTTCCCACCAGTCACGCCGTTCGATTGCGAAAAGCACGGAGGTGGGGAATCCGGATCCATTTCGGATGACAAGATGCCGTCCCGCTACCGGCTTCCAGCCCGACACGGTCGCGTAAGCGCGTTGCGCATCCTCCAGCGGGTCAAGTGGAAATTCGGCGTCGGCGTCGAGCACTCGAATGGGTATGATTTGCTTCGTATTCGGCGGGGCGAACCGCGGTCTTCGTTCAAGCCAGTTCACGGTTGGGTCAGGCACGGCTTGCGGTTCCGGAGGGATCGAAGAACGGGCGCAAGGAAGCGCGTGCCGAAACGCTTTCGCCCTCTATCAGGACTTCATAGCGGCCCGAATCGACCCACTCCCGGGTTACCCCATGGTCGTTTCGAAGCCAGCCGAGCCCGACCGACGCGCCGAGTTTGTGCCCGTAGGCTCCGGATGCAACATATCCTGCGGGATGTCCGTCGCGCAGAATGGGTTCACGCCCGAAGAGAAGTGGCTCCGGATCATTCAACAGGACGCTTACCATGCGGCGAGGAAGGCGGTCGCTGCCCGCCTGTTTGTGCGCGAGCGCGGCCTCCCGGCCGATGAAATCGTGTTTTCCGAAGTCGCAGACAAAACCCAGGCCGACGTGAAAAGGCGTTTCGTCCTGACTGACTTCATGTCCGTAATGCACGTATCCCCGCTCGACCCGGCAGGAGTCCAATGCGTGCATGCCACAGAGCCGGGCGTCGTGCCGTCCTCCCGCCTCCAACAGGAATTCGAGCGTGTAGCCGGCAAATTCGGAGCCCAGGTGCAACTCCCAGCCAAGTCCGCCGGCGAAGCTTACCCGCATGGCGCGGGCAGGGGCCGCTCCTATTTCGAGATCGACGAAGTGCCCGAAAGGGCACGTGTCGTTGGACAGGCTAGTTCCGGAAATCGCTTGCAGCAGCGTGCGCGAAAGCGGACCAAAGACTCCAAGCACCGCATTTCCGGAACTGACATCCGTTGCGGTAACTCGCGCCTGCGGGTCGAGTTGCCTTCGCAGCCAGTCCCAGTCCCTTCGCCGCACCGCAGCTCCCGTGGTGACCTGGAAGAGATCGCCGGCAAGCCTCGCAACGGTCAAGTCCGCTTCAACGCCGGCATCGTTGTTCAGCCAGTGGGTGTAGACGATTCGTCCGGGATTCACGTCGACATTAGCCGAGCAGATTCGCTGCAACTGACCACATGCGTCGGCCCCGGCGACATGAAACGCCGCGAAGCTGGATAGGTCGATGATTCCTACGCCATCACGAATGGCCAGATGTTCGTTTGCGGAATACGAAAACCAGTTCTGCCGACCAAACGTGTAAGCGTATTCTGGAGCAACACCTTCCGGCGCAAACCAGTTGGCTCGTTCCCAGCCGGCGACTTCCCCGAAACAGGCGCCATGCTGTTCTAGGATCGAGTGAACCGGACCGCGGCGCACGCCGCGTGCGGTTGCGAGTTGCCGGTACGGAAAATGATGGTCATAGAGCAAGCCGAGGGTTTCGATGGAACGACGCCAGACATAGTCGCGTGCGTTTACGAACGGTTCGTTTCGCCGGATGTCAATACTTGAGAGGTCGCAAGGAGCCCTGCGGTCCACCATCCAGTCGGCGAGAGCGCTCCCGTACCCGCCGCTCGACTGAATTCCCTGCGAATTGCAGCCGCAGCAAACATAGAAGCCATCCACTTCGTCGACAGCGCCGATTTGCACGCGGCCGTCCGGTGTGAAGCTCTCCGGGCCGCAAAAGAAAGTGCGGATTCCCAGAGTTTCGAGGATCGGAAGACGTCGCGTCGTTGCTTCGAGGACGGGCAGAAATTGCTGCTCGACATCCCCTTCGAGTTCACCGAAGGCGAAGTTGTCGGCGAGAGAATCCACGGATACCGGCCGCGCCGAACGTTCAAACGCCCCGACCAGCAGCGCTCCCGCGTCCTCCTTGATGTATGCGCAAGAATTCTGGTCCCGAAGGACCGGTAGTTCGCGAGGAATGTCGGTACTTTTTTCGGTAACCGCGTAGTAGTGCTCGACCGCCTGAAGCGGCACGTCTACACTAGCCATCTGGCCAACTTTTCGGCCCCAGAGGCCAGCGCAGTTCGCAACGATCTCGGTTTCGATCCTGTGGTTTTTCGTGCTGACTCCCCGGACGCGTCCCCCCTCAACATGGATGGCGGATACCGGCGCATTCTCCACGATTCGCGCCCCGCGCCGGGAAGCGGCGCGGGCTACCGCTTGCGCGAAATCCACAGGCGAAATCCAGCCTTCGTTGGGGGCGAACATGCCGCCGATGAGTCCCTCGACATTCATCAAGGGATAAAGTTCGCCGATCTCGGAAGGTGTAACCAACCGGGATTCCGGCCCCCAGATATGGGTCTGGTCATGCAGCCGCCGAATTTCAGCCCATCTTTCGTTTTCCTCCGCGATCCAGAGCGACCCGACATCCCGGAAACCGGTCTGCATGCCGCTCTCCTCTTCGACACCGCGGACGAACTCGTAGATTCTCTCAATCAACTGGTGCAGGACTTCACTCGGACGCACGCTTCCGATCAGGCCGGCAGCGTGCCAGGTCGTGCCGGAGGCGATCTGGCAGCGTTCCAGGAGCACGACATCTGTCATGCCGCGCCTACACAAGTGATATGCGGTCGAAAGTCCAATGATTCCTCCTCCGATCACGACGGCGTCCGCTCGATCCGGAAAGTTCTCGGACATGTGTTGCTACCTCCGCTAGGGGAGCGAAGTTGCGACTCTACCGTGTCGCGGATTGAGGGCAATCGCCCGCGCTATCTGTAACTCCTCTTGCGGAATCTTCCGAGAGCAGGAACCGCGCGCAGGCAACGGTCTCCTTGGGAATCGGGCGGGAAGGGGGGCGGATCGCAGAAGATTCATCCATCCTTTCTGAGTTCCGCGATGGCCGCTCGGAAGTCCCGTTCGATCGACTCCCTTGCCCTGTGCCGCCCGCCTTGAACTACGTGGCGGCCAGCGGACCACACATCGCGAACCGCGTTCCCGCTGGAGCCGAAAATCCAGGAATCGAGGATTTCAGAATCGTCTGCGGCGGAAAATGATATGTGATCTCCGTCGAGTACGACTAGATCGGCAAGCAGGCCGGGTTCAAGCGAACCGGATGGACGCGCCAAGGCTTGTGCGCCGCCTCGCAGGGCACGCAGATACAGGCTTTCACCGCTCCGTTCTCCACTTTGCGTCAGCACGTTGCGTCGTTTGAGCGCGAGCCGCTGGCTGTATTCCAGTTGGGCAAGTTCCAAAGAGAGTGAGATCCGCACATTGGAGTCGGTTCCTACTCCGAGGATTCCACCAGAATTGCAGTACGCGTTTCCGTTGAACGTGCCGTCACCCAGATCGGCTTCCGTGATCGGGCAGACCCCCGCCACCGCCCCGGACTTGGCGAGCCCCACGCTTTCCTGCTCGTTCATGTGCGTCGCATGCACCACGCACCAGCGCGGGTTCAAATCGCAGGCATCGAGCAGGTACCGGACCGGGCGTGCGCCAAGTTCATGAACGATCTCGGCGACTTCGCGCTCCTGTTCTGCGGCATGGATGTGCACCGGACCGTCCGGCTCCATCGTCGCCGCGGCTTCGAGGTCGCCCGGTGCGACCGCGCGAAGCGAGTGGGGCGCGATTCCAATTCTTGTGTCGGAGGGAAGCATCTGGAGTTCCCGCTTTGCGGCGGTAACCAGCTTTTCGAACCGGTCGAAGTCGCACCCGAACCGGAACTGACGGTCCGAAAGAGGAGAACATCCCGCATTGCCATGTGAATAGAGTACAGGCAAATGGGTCAGTCCGATGCCGGAAGACGCGGCTGCTGCGAAAATGCGCGAGGACAATTCGGCAGGATTTGCGTACGAACTTCCGTCCGGTTGATGGTGCAAGTAGTGAAATTCTCCAACCGCTGCGTAGCCTGCCTCCAACATTTCGACAAAGGCGAGCGCGGCGATCGCCTCCACTTGCTCCGGTGTCAACCGAGCGACAAAGCGGTACATCTCTTCCCGCCAGCTCCAGAAGTCGTCTTCAAGGTTCTTTCGAAATCCGGTCCGCCCGGCCATCGCCCTCTGAAACGTATGGGAATGCAAATTGCAGGCGGCAGGAAGGAGAATTCCGGCGCCCAGATCGAAATCCTCCTTGGCAGGAGAAGCGACCCTCGCGACATCGGTGATTTGGCCGCTATCATCCAGCCGGATGCGCAGGTCTCGAACAAAGCCCTCGGGCAGGAATGCACGGCGGGCGAACAGGTTGGTTCCGGGGAGGCTGCGGAGTTCATTTGACGGCATGACTTCGCCTCCTGCGCGTTCAGTGATGTAGCCGGACCAGGTTGAACAGGGAGAATCTGGTTGCAAGCGAAGAGTCATTCAATTCGCAATGCCCGAATTGCCACCCTGGGGATGACGGGTGACCCCTACGGCCTCATAGAGGACGGCGCACTGATCGTCGAGGGCGGCAAAATCGCATGGGTAGGAAGCGGGCAGGATTTTCCGACGAATCCGGGGAATGCCAAGGATTTCGAGGGCCGCTTGGTAACGCCTGGCCTCATTGACTGCCATACGCATCTCGTGTTTGGCGGCAATCGCGCCCGCGACTTCGAGCTTCGGCTCGAAGGCGCGTCGTACGAGGAGATTGCGCGCGCGGGAGGGGGAATCGTTTCCACGGTTCGAGCAACCAGGGAAGCTGACCCGGAAGTTCTTCTCGCCGATGCGCTGAAGCGAACCGACGCGTTGATCGCCGAAGGCGCAACTGCGATTGAAATCAAATCGGGATACGGTCTCGACCGGGAAACGGAAATCAGGATGCTACGTATTGCCCGGCGGATTGGCGAGTTACGGCCGGTTCGAATCCGCACGAGTTTTCTAGGCGCGCACGCGGTTCCGCCGGAGTTCACCGGACGCGCCGATGCTTATATTGACGAAATCGTGCTGCCCGCCCTGGATGACGCCGCGAAGGAGTCGTTGGCGGACGCGGTGGATGCATTCTGCGAGGGGATCGCGTTCACGCCGTCTCAAGTGGCGCGGGTATTCAGGCGGGCGGATTCGCTCGGCCTGCCGGTGAAGATTCATGCAGAACAGCTCTCGAATCTCGGGGGAGCGAAAATTGCGGCGACCTTCGGCGCGCTTTCCGCCGACCACCTGGAGTATCTAGACAAAGAGGGCGTCGCCGCGCTCGCCGGGGCGGGATCCGTTGCGGTGCTTCTTCCCGGGGCGTACTACACGCTTCGCGAGAGGCAGCCTCCGCCTGTCCAGGCGCTCCGGGCGGCAGGCGTTCCAATGGCGGTGGCAACCGACTGCAATCCTGGTTCCTCGCCCCTTGCATCCCTGTTGACCGCGATGAACATGGCGTGCACGCTGTTTCGCCTGACCCCGGAAGAGGCGCTCGCGGGAGCGACTCGCAACGCCGCCCGCGCGCTTGGCCTAACGGATACTGGCACGATCCGCCCGGGCATGCGTGCCGACCTTGCGGTCTGGGATGTTGATCATCCGGCGGAACTTTCATATCGAATCGGTTTCAGCCCGCTTTTCCAGCGGATTCTCGGAGATTGAACCGGTGGCTAAACTCGTCCCGGGCCGCGTAAAGCTTGCTGACCTCGCAAGGCTCTACTGGAAGGATGCGGACGCCGAGTTGGACGGCTCTTGCAGGGACGGGGTGGAGCGGTCGGCAGCGGTAATTGAAAGAAGTGCGTCAGGGAAGCGCGCGGTTTACGGGGTAAATACGGGCTTCGGAAAACTCGCGGGCGTACGGATTCCGCCTGCCGACATTTATGCGTTGCAGCGCAACCTCATACGTTCCCATTGTGGCGGAGTCGGAGACGACACTCCGAATTCCGTAGTCAAGATGATGATGGCGTTGAAACTCGTTTCATTGGGACGCGGCGCTTCGGGAGTCCGTTGGGAGCTGATCAAACTTCTGCAGGAAATGCCGATACGGGGCGTGATTCCGGTCGTGCCGCAACAGGGCTCGGTCGGTGCATCCGGCGATCTCGCACCGCTGGCGCACATGTCCGCCGTACTCATGGGGGAGGGGGAGGCGAAATTCTGTGGCAGCCGTATGCCGGGCGCAGCGGCGCTGGCGGCAGTGGGCCTGGTGCCGATCGAGCTCGGCCCGAAGGAAGGGCTCGCCCTGATCAACGGCACGCAGTTTTCGACCGCATATGCGTTGATATCGCTTCTGGAAGGGTGGAGAGCGGCCGAAAACAGCCTGATTGCATCGGCGCTTACGACCGACGCGATCATGGGAACGCCGGAACCATTCCGGCCGGAAGTGCACCAATTGCGAGGACATCCTGGTCAGACGGAAGCGGCTGCTTGTCTTCGCGCGTTGCTGGACGGTTCGGAAATCCGCGAGAGCCACCGTACGGGAGACCAGCGTGTACAAGACCCGTATTGCGTGCGGTGCCAGCCGCAGGTTACGGGCGCATCCATGGACTTGATTCGGCAGGCGGCGTGCGTTCTGGAGATCGAGGCGAACGCAGTGACCGACAATCCGCTGGTTTCACCGGAGGGCGAGATTTTTTCGGGAGGAAACTTCCACGCCGAGCCCGTAGCGTTTGCCGCCGATCAGATCGCCCTGGCGTTGGCGGAAATCGGCGCCATCTCCCAGCGTCGAATTGCGCTCATGGTTGATCCGGCGCTCAGTCACGATTTGCCGGCTTTCCTGACGGCTGAACCGGGTCTCAATTCGGGATTCATGCTAGTGGAAATCGCCAGCGCCGCCCTGATGAGTGAAAACAAGCAGCGCGCCAATCCTTGTTCGACGGATTCCACGCCCACAAGCGCCAACCAGGAGGATCACGTCGCCATGGCGGCGCATGGCGCCCGGCGGCTCGTTGAGATGAACGCCAATCTGGCCCGGATCATCGCAATCGAGTTCATGTGTGCTGCGCAAGGAATTGAATTTCGGGCTCCACTTCGAACTTCGCCACCGCTTGAGCGAGTAGTAAAGCGATTACGCCGGGATGTGGCCGCTCTCAAGGGCGACCGTCCGCTTGCGGCAGACATTGAAATTGTTGCGAAACAGGTTAGGAGTCGTGAACTGGTTGAAGCTGCTGGAGTGGATTGCCTGCCGGAATTGCGCAACGAGATGGTTGCCGAAGCGGCGGTTTGACAGCTTCACCGATCTACAGTTCTTCCGCCGCCAAACCTGGCATGCCAGCCGGATAGCTTTGGCACGGTTGTTGAAGCCGGTCGAAGGAAGTCGCCAGCATGCTGCCTGGTGCGATGCGCAGCGGGGAAAAACGAAACCGGCCTGCGCGTACGCGAAGAAACGCATTCGGAGACCGGATTGCGAATGCGGGCCGCGGGATCCGCTACCGCAAATTCGGCA
This sequence comes from Rhodobacterales bacterium, assembly GCA_965219495.1. Classification (GTDB taxonomy): domain Bacteria; phylum Pseudomonadota; class Alphaproteobacteria; order Rhodobacterales; family CAZPXZ01; genus CAZPXZ01. The sequence continues at coordinate 1,243,206 of OZ244777.1, read as the reverse complement.
AGGAGCTCCTCCTCCTCCCCGGTTTGGGCTCAAGACTGACTCGACATGGGATTGGACGAACGAAACCCGTCGCTTCGATCGATCACTTGCACGCGCTGCATCCGCGATTCAAGGATGGCGTCGGTGTTCCTGCGTTCCGTGTTTGGAAACCGATTGCATCCGGTCCAGCCATGACAATTGTATCGCGGCGTTCCAGGTCGGGGAGGGCGCTGAAGAGGGGTTGAAACGCCTCCTCGAAGAGTCCCTGAGGGCCATCCAGGTCTTCGAAGGGACAAGCGAGATGGAGGACCGCGTCCGAAGTGAACGGCCGGGTCAACTCCAAATGCACGCAATCCGGATCATGGTCGTATAGCGCGAATCGTAGAGGAAGCGGCCGACTCTTGTTCTGGGATTGAATGTCCTGCAATAGCTGGTCACCTCCTCCATCGCGCAATCGGGAACCGCGCCAACTGGCGCCCGAGAAGTCCCACTTGGCGTCCGCTCGAAGCGTTCTTGCAGAAGATAAGGGGGAGTTTCCCGGGACAATCCCGCGGAACCGCGGAATGTCGCCGAAAGCGTTGTGCGACAAGCCCGTTGCGCATCTCCCGGACGGGCTGCCAAATCTCATGCGCGATGTCCGCCTGTAAGGGTCGAAGGCCTTCCGTCTCTTTCAAGCGAAGCTCTGCGCCGGATCGCGACCGCCCGCCAGCGCGGCCCCATCGGCGATCGCCCGGAGCTTCACGAAGGCGATTTCCGGGTCGATCGCTCCGAACCCGGCAAACGTGCCAAATCCACAGTCGGAGCCCGCGATGACCCGGTCCGCACCGACAATTCGTGCGAAGCTCTCGATGCGGCTCGCCACAAGTTCGGGATGCTCGACGAAGTTTGTCGTCGAATCCACCACTCCGGGCACCAGGATCTTGTCATCCGGGATTTCGGCCTTTCGGTCGCGGAACACCGTCCATTCGTGTCCGTGGCGCGGGTTGGAGGTTTCAAACAGCAAGTACCGTGACCGCACAGACATGAAGACGGAGAAGACCTTTTCCATGCCGATGTCGTATACGTGCGGGCCTTCGTAGTTGCCCCAGCAGATATGCACCCTGGTGCGGGCGGGATCGACATCTCGAAGTGCGCGATTCAGCGCTTCCACGTTGGTTCGCGCAATGGCCGCGAACTCGTCATCCCCGAGATCCGCGAACTGCATGTGCCGGGCGAGGGCGAGATCGGGGCAATCGATCTGAAGGTCCAGTCCAGACGAGGCGATGCGTCCGTATTCGCCCTGCATGGCGTCGGCGAGGGCGGCGAGATAAGCGTCCCGACTCGGGTAGTACTGGTTTGGCTGAAATAACGAAATGACACCAGGGGAGGCGGCATTCATGAATCCGCGCTTGGCGCCATGGGCCTGCATCGCCGCCAAGAGGTTGGCGATATCCTTGTCCAGTTCGGCGTAATTCTTGGGCCGGACCTCTCCGGTGCACACGGGCCTCGCGTATCGGGCGGTGCCGCCGGAATCTGCCAGTCGCTTCAGGAAACCCGGAAACCTTTTCAAGTCTGCGGGCGCCTGGCGCGGGCTGTCGCCGGAAAAGCCCGTGTACCGGTCACTGACATAGGTGGCATAGGAGATCTTGGAAGTTTCTCCATCTGAAACAATATCAATTCCCGCTTCAACCTGCTTTCGGACCGTCTCCGATACGGCGCGCGTCATGCAGGCATCAAAGGCCTCGGTGTCGTAAGGTTCGCCCCGTTCTCGCGCGAAAAGGTAATCGACAACTTCCTGCGACCGAGGCAATGATCCAACATGCGTTGTCAGGTATCCGCCCATGCTCCCCCTCCCTGCGACTGTCTCTTGTCGCTTTGTTTTCCGCCGATGCCCGCTACAGACCTAGAGGTCGGCTATTGCATCAGTTTCCGGGTCGGGCCGGCGGGATCATCCGTGCCGATTACGCGAAACACGCTCGCTTCCCCGGACATGGACGGTGCGAAGTGCCGCCTCAGCCCCGGTGGCACTGCGCAGGTGTCCCCGGAATTCAGCACCGTGCTGCTTCCGTTCCAGGAAAAGCGCCAGGCGCCCCGCATCACCATCAGAACTTCGTGACGGTCCGTCTCGAACGGTTCGTCCGGAATCGAACCGCGGGTGAGAAACTCTACCTTGAAGCCTGGCCGGTCCCGAATTACGCCATTTTTGCCGATCACCTCGCAAGGCTCACCGTGAGCGAGCGCCATCAAATCCCAGTAGCGGGCGACGTGTTCCGTAACCACTTCCTTTGCAGCGGGCTCCCCAATTTTGGCGAGTGCTTCGTCGCCAAGTTGGGGCATGGGACCGATACCTTCCGGAAGCCGTTCACCCTTCTTCGTGTCATAAAGGGTCCCGTTTTCGCCCAGAATCAGTCCGTACGCTTCAGCCTCCTGCAGCACCTGCGGCGCCCAGATTACACCGCCGCCGGCATCGTCACCGCCAAGGATCGCCATGACCATTCCGTAATCCGTGCCGATATTCTCGAAGCCGCGAAAGATTCCGGTCGGGATATTGAAGACGTCTCCTTCCTCAAGCACGACCTCGCCCGCGGTTCCCCAGCGTCCCCAGAAGAAGCGCCATCGCCCCTTCAGGACGAAGAAAACTTCGGCTGTGCGGTGATCATGCAGAGAGTTCCGGCAATTCGGTGGCTGTCCGGCAGCCCCGATATTGAACCCTGGCGTTTCCCGGAGGTGGACATGCTTGTCGGCGCTCTCTGAAACGCCTGCCCCGATGATTGTGAAATTCTCCTTTTGATCGGATCCGGGCGTGTGGGTATCGATAAAGGCGGTGCGGCAAGGAATCAGTTCGCCGTAGCGAACAATCCGCCCATTCATGTCAAGACTTGTCATGGTTCTTCTCCATTATACTCGATTCGTCAGAAGTCCCTGATTCGGGAAACCCCGTTGCGTGTCCGACGGAGCCGGACTGGAGCAAACCCTGTTTCCAGATGGCGACCTCGTCGTAGAGCACGTACTCGCGGCGCAGACCCCAGCTCCCGAACTCCGCGTGGGACGCACCCATGAGGTAGACATCGGCGCCCGCCGGGGCGCCGAACTTGCCCCAGCCATCGTGACGGCCCCGCAAACTCCATCGGATCGCGGCGCGAGGCGGCATCAGCGCATCTTCCCGCCCGACCTGATGGTCAATCGTGAAATTCGCAGAGGGGAAACTTGATCGAAGTTCCATCCAGAACTGGATTGCGAATTCATGCGAGTTGCCTGTCAGTCCGGCTGCGTATTCGAGATGGCAGGGCCGGACGAACTCCGAGGAAATGGCCGACATGTCGGCTTGCATGATGCGGCTCAGGATTTCCGCATATCTATCCCCCACTCGTTGGCGTTGCCGCGGCCCGAGTACGGTCCGGCGCGGTTCAGTTCCGGCAGGTAAGGACGTGCGCAGCTTTCCGCGCCTCCCACCAGTTCGATCTAATGGCGGGCATGCTCGGCCGGATTCCAGCCAATCTGGCGAACGATTGCACCGTGGTCGCGGATCAGCCATTTGTCATCGATCCGGTTGTCGCGGGCATGGCGGTCCGAGATGATTCGATAGCGCAACTCCTTCCCGCTAGCTCTTCCATAGGCCCCGCCGCCCGCATGGGTCGCCGTGGAGAGAATCCGGTGCGAACTCAACATGCCCTCTTCCGGCGAGCCGCTCCAGATCACGTCTTCTCCCAGCAGCACACGATCCGGGAACTCCGCCAAGATAGCCATGGTTGCAGCGATAACGGCCTCGTTGCCGCGATTTACCGAGGCCGGGGATCACACGATGATGTCCGGAGCGTAGGTTGACCGGAGTGTCTCTATCCGCCGGCTTTCCCAGACATCCCGTGTCACTCCCAGGATGGAATGCGGGAAGTCCCTGTACTTCGATCGAATCCTCTCATTGACCCCATCCTTCCGGAATTTGCGCCGAACCTCGCGCAACCAGTGGGGAAGGGACGCGGATGCTGCGGGTGGTGGCGCCATGCTGCTCGATACTGGCAATCAGCAGGTTGACGGTTTCTGCCACCATCTTGTCCGCGTTCTGCCGTACCGTCGTGAGGTCATAAGCCGGCCAGGAAGCGGGGGGGACATCGTCATACCCCACAACGGATACCTGGCCTGGGACCTGAAGTCCGAGTTCAAATCGCAGCACGTCCATGGCCGCGAACGCCATGTGATCGTTCGCGACGAACACGGCATCCGGCCGGTCCTCCGGGCGGAACATCCGGCGGGCCGCCTCCTGCGCCCGCTGGAAATCAAAGTCGCCGACTTCCCTCGCAGCGAGTTCGATCCCCGCCTCCCGCAGTCCGGTCCGGAATCCGAACTCGCGATCCCGCTGCGTGGAAGCGCCCTCCCAGCCGGCGATGTAGCCGATCCGGCGGTGCTTGCCCGCGGCGAGCAGCCTAGCCACTTCCCGTCCGCCTTCGAAATTGTCGGAGGTCACCGCCGACAGCTGCGGGTCGTCCTGGCTGCGATTGAAGAGAACGACTGGAATTCCCGCAGCCTGGCACCGGGTGGCCAGCTCGGAGGACATGGCGACGGAAGCCATGATGATTCCGTCCACCTGGTAGTCGAGGATTTCCTGCAGCACGTCTTCGATATCGCCCGCCGTTTGCCGGGCAAGAAAGAACAGCACGTGATAGCCTTTGCGCTGCAAGGCATTGGAGAGTTTCTCCAGGGCGTCGGGATAGAAGTAGTTTTCAAGATAGGCCACCACCAAGCCGATCATGTGGCTGCGTCCGGTAATCAGCGAGCGGGCAATGACATTCGGTCGATAGCCGAGTTCACGCGCCGCTTTGCGCACCCTCCTGGCGGTCCGCTCCGAATAACTGGCGCCGGGCGTGAACACGCGCGATACCGCCGATTGGCTTACGCTGGCCAGCTTGGCGACATCTTCGGACGTAATGCGCTCGTTCGCCATCAGTCCGCCGTCCAGCCTCCGTCCACGATGAGGGAGGTTCCGGTAACGAGCGAAGAGGCATCGGATGCCAGATAGACAACGGCTCCCATGACATCTTCGACCTCGCCGATGCGCCCGAGCTTGATCTTTTCCTGGACCCGGCGCACTTGATCGGGATCTCGAAGCGTCGCCTCGATGAGCGGAGTGCGAATGAAGGTCGGGCAGATGGTGTTCACACGGATCTGATGGGGGGCGAATTCCAACGCCATCGCCTTGGAGAAGCCCTCTACCGCGTGCTTGGAGGCGCAATATGCGGCGCGTTCGATGCCGCCCACTTGACCCATCTGGGAAGAAAGGTTGATCAGGGAGCCCGGCTTTCCGGCCTCGATCAGGCCCTTCGCGACAGCCTGGGTGAGAAAGAACGCGCCCCGCAGGTTGAGATTCGCGACCGCGTCGAAGTCCTTGGGCGTGACATCGACGGCGGCAGCGTGCCGGCTGGTTCCCGCGCTGTTCACGAGAATGTCAAAGGGGCCGCGCGCGGCGATAGTGGCTGCGGCGGTCTCGACATCCGTTACATCAAGGCGAAGAGTGTCCACGCTGTAGTCCCTTTCGCGGAGAGCGGAAGCCGCGGACTCAAGCCGGTCCATATTCCGTGATGCCATGAGGACCCGGGCGCCTGCATCCGCAAGCGCCACGGAGGCACCGAGGCCGATTCCGGATGAAGCCCCGGCGACCAGCGCCAGTCGTCCATCGAGGCGAAAAGAAGAGGTTCCAGGTATTTCCGTCATGTTGCGGCCGCTCCATATGGCAGGTTTCTTCTTCCATACCTCCGAACGCGGAGATTGGCTTGTTCGGCGTGGCCAATAAATCCCTCGAGAATGCACAGGCGCGAGCATCGTTCGCCGATCATCACCGCCGCTTCATCGGTCAGGATTTTCTGATAGGTATGCGTCTTCAGGAACTTTCCAACCCATAGCCCACCGGAATAGCGCCCCGAACGCCGCGTCGGCAGCGTATGGTTGGTGCCGATAATCTTGTCGCCATATGCGACGTTTGTTCGCGCCCCGAGAAATAGCGCCCCGTAACTGGCCATGTTCTCAAGGAACCAGTCGTCGCGGTCGGTCATCACTTGCACATGCTCCGAAGCGATTTCGTTCGCTACCTCCAACATTTCTTCGTAAGTCGCGCAAAGAATAACGGCTCCGAAATCACGCCAGCTTGCGCCCGCGGTTCCCGCGGTCGGCAACAGTTTAAGCAGGCGATCCACTTCCGCCAGGGTCTCGAGGGCGAGCTTTCTCGAGTTCGTAATCAGGGTAGCGGGAGAATCGTACCCGTGTTCCGCCTGGCCGAGAAGATCGGTCGCGCAGAGTTCAGCATCCACGGTTTCGTCCACGATCAGCATCGTCTCCGTCGGCCCTGCCAGCAGGTCAATTCCGACGCGGCCGAATAGCTGGCGTTTCGCTTCGGCAACAAATGCGTTGCCCGGACCGACGAGCATGTGAACCGGCGGAATCGACTGCGTTCCAAGCGCCAGGGCGCCAACCGCCTGAATGCCGCCGAGCACGTAGATTTCGTCAGCGCCGCCCCAGTGCATGGCCGCGATTACGGCTGGATTCGGTTCGCCCTTGAAGGGCGGGGTCGCGGCGGCAATGCGGGGCACACCGGCAACCGATGCTGTCACCACCGACATGTGGGCGGAAGCCACGAGGGGGAACTTTCCGCCCGGGACGTAGCAGCCTACGGACTGGACCGGAATATTCCGGTGCCCGAGGATTACACCGGGCAGTGTTTCCAGTTCGATATCGCGCATCGAGGCTCGTTGCGCCTCCGCAAAATTTCGAATCTGGGATTGCGCGAACCGGATGTCGTCGGCGTCGCGACTCGGCACCCGGTTGACGAGCGCGTCGATTTCGCCCGAAGAAAGGCGGAAGTTCGCCGAGTCGTGGTTGTCGAATTTCCGGGAAAGTCGGCGCACCGCCGCGTCTCCGTGTTCCTGGATTTCGGAAAGAGTATCCTCCACAACACGGCGCACACGGGCGTCGTCCCGGCTACGCTCATCGTCGGACTTGCCACGTTTCAAATATTCAATCGCCATCCAGCTTTCTCCTTCGTTTGCCAGCCTTGGCCCGCAGTCACAATCCCGCAGCCACCGGAACACCCTTGCTCACGTTCTCGAAATTTCGCTCCAAGCAGGAACTGAGGAATTCGCCGACCGCGAATTCGAAAAAATACTCACGCCCTGTCGGCGCAGACCTGACCGGCATCAATTAGTTCTTCACCGGAACCGGGCACAGTGGTTTCCGTTTCGCAGCTGGATTTCCGCCATGTTCGCTCCTCGGAAGTGGCGTACACGAAGTTTGCATACGTTTGCAAAAGGCTTAGTCTCGATGCGGCCGGCATGTCAAGGGCCGTGTTTCACGAAAGAGGATTCGCGAAGAGAGTTTACAAAGCAAATGACTTTTGGAGCCTACTTGTGCTGAATTTGCGTTCCGGGGAAAGCTGAAACAGGATCGGCAACCGAGCAGCGGGCTACGCTACTCGAGCCATGCGAATCACCTGCCAGATACGGCGCGCAGAGCGCGGCGGCCGGAAATCGACTGCCTCGCCATGCTCCGCGCGCTCAAGGAAATTCATGGAGCTACGGGTTCCGGCCGATTGAGCGCAGTTGCGGCGGGGAGAGGGAAGGGAGAACCGGAAACCGGGCGGAACTCCTTTTAGAGATAGTCCAGGACAAGCGCCCTGGTCTTGCCTGGCAACCGATCCTTGCTGAGATGCGCTGAGCATCCGAACGCAAAATCGACATCCTCCTCCGGAAAATGCTTCAGGAATTCGGAAATCCAGTGCATGTTCCTCAGTTTGAAACAGAGCGTTCGGAAATGCATCGGAATGACGATTTCCGGATTTGTCAGGTTCACGATCCGCTTCAACTCTTCGAGTTCGATGACCGGAAAGCCGCCTGCGAGGCTCAGCAGAACGTTGACACCCCGGAAGAACTCAACTTGTTCCTCCGAAAACGGATTGCCCACATCTCCCATATGGCCGATTTCCAAGCCGTCAATGTTGAACCGGTACATGGCGTCTCGCTCGGGGTCATGCATGTCGTGGTCCACATGCTCCATCGCCTCGATGGTCCTGAAGACGATGCCGTGCGAAACAGTTTCGCCCCCCGACTCGGCAATCTCCAGGGCGTCAATCACCGTTGCGCCGGTCCTCTTCGGGACAAGATGATCATTGCAGTGGAATGCGTCGGTGGAACTCGACTTGATAACGATGTCGGCCGGGTCCGGAAACGCCTTGAATCCGGATGTCGAAGGATCGTACGGATCCGTAACGACGCGAAGGCCTGCTTCCGATTCCATCGCAAAACTCGCTTGCCCGTACCAAGTGATTTTCATCCGAAGTCTCCTTTCCGTTTTCGCCTGCTTGTCTGGAGCGGGGACTCTCCTGCTTGGTGCAAGCGCTTATCGCGGCGCAGGCGGACTTGATGCTACATAAACTACCGGGAAAATCACGTTTACACCCGCTTTCCAGGCGCGAATTCGTACGACCAATTCAGGTAAAACTGGAGCTCGCGCCCCAACGCGATGGGTCGATCGTTTCGGAAGGGAATCAAGGAGGATCTCAAATGCGAATTGATGCGCATCACCATCTTTGGGATCTGAACGCGGTTCACTATCCCTGGCTCATGGAGCGAGGGATAGAGCGATTATTCGGCGATCCGAAATCCGTTCAGCGGGACTATTTGGTCGAAGATTTCCGCGCTGGCGCGGCCTGCCCATTGCGCTTTTTGCTACTGAACTTTTTGGAATGCGCCTGTTATCAGGGTGCAGGCTTGCACAGAATCTGATTCGCCGCACCCTGTTTTCGGACGAAGGACGGGAGAAATTGGCGGCGCTTCCGGCGCCGACAGCATTTTCCGGTCGCTCGGCTTTGGTGCGCGAAGTTTGCGCGCGTTTCGATTTCCGCGATCCGCGTGGCCGGCTGCAGGAGGCGGGATGCCTGTCGGCGCTGCGGGAGCTTGAGAGCGCGGGGGGCATTGCGCTGCCGCCGCCAGGTCCCGGTTCCGGTGTCGGGCGGACGGCGCAAGGCCTCGCCGACCCGGTTCCGGCGGCGGTCGATGTTCCGGATCGTGTCTACCGGATCGACGGCCTTGTGGCGCTGCGGGTCGATGAGGAAGCGGATCGGCGCCGGTTCAACGAGATGATGCGGCGGGAGCATCCGCACGGGGCGGTTGTGCATGTGGGGCGGCAGCTTCGGTATCTGATCGGCTCGGAGCATGGCTGGCTCGGCGGCTGCCTGTTCGCCGCCTTGGCGCTGGCGCTGCAGCCGCGCGACCGGTGGATCGGATGGGACGCGGGCCGCCGCGAGGCGCATCTTGACCGGGTAGTGGGGTGTCGCGTTTTCTTGTCCGTCCCGGGACCGGGTGCCGGAACCTGGCCTCGAAGGCGCTCAGCCTGTGCCTGCGTGCGACGGCCGGCGACTACGCGGCGCGCTATGGTGTCGCGCCGCTTCTGGTCGAGACCTTTTTCGGGCCGGGACAGAGCGGGGTCAGCCTGCGGGCGGCGAACTGGACCTATGTCGGCGAGACGGCGGGCTGCGGCCGACACCGCTGGTGCTTGGCCCGGGCGACGGTCTGGACCGGGAGAACTGGGCGGCGAATGAATTCGGCGCTGCGCCGGTCGGCAATGCGGCGCTGTGCAAGCGGCTGGTGAAAAGCGCCGCGATCCAGGCGGCGGCGCCGGCGAAGACGTTCTTTTCCGCCGCCTGTGGCGATGCGGCGGCGGTGCAGGGATATTATCGAATGATCGAGCGGCCTGACGAGTCGGCGTTGACGCCGGAGGCGATGCTGGCGACGCACCGGGGGCGGACGCTGCGCCGCATGCGGGGGCACCCGACGGTGCTTTGCATCCAGGACGGCAGCGACCTGAACTTCGCGACCCATCATGGCTGTTCGGGTCTCGGGGTGATCTCGAAGAACAAGGGGGCTTCGGGCACGTTGGGGCTGCATATGCACACGACCTTTGCAGTGAACGCGGAGGGGGTGCCGCTCGGCATCCCGCGCATCGAATTCGATGCCCCGGACGGGCAGTCGGACAAGAACAAGCCGGCGGCGGAGAAGAAGACGCAGCGCTGGCTGCGGGGCTGGCGCGATACCAATGCGCTGGTGGCGGATCTGGCGGATACGCGGGTGATTTCGGTCATGGATCGCGAGGGTGACGTGGCTGAACTGTTCGCGGCGCATCGCGATGAGGGTGGCGCGGCGCTCCTCGTGCGGGCGAAGCACGACCGTGTCCTCGGCGATGGCGGCAAGCTGTTCGCGACGATGCGCGCGGCGCCGGCGCCGCTGTCGGTGGTCCATGCGCACGAGGCGGAACCGCCGAAAGGCGCGGAGAGGGTCGAATGGCTCCTGATCACCACCGTGCCGGTGACGACCAACCAACAGGCCCGGGAGCATCCGTGTCTGCTGTCAAGCCCGATTCGGATCGGGTGCGCCGATCATTACAATTTATCAACAAGTTATTGACATGCTGGAACTCCCGGCTGCGGTCGGCGCCACTGGCAGCCAGTGGCGATCCTGATTGAGCAGCACGTTGGCGAGCACAATCAATTTTCGGATGACCGCAACGATCGCGACCTTGTGCTCTTTTCCCTCCCCCCTCAGGCGCTGATAGAATGCCTGCATGTCCGGATTCCAGGTGGCGGCGCTGGTTGCCGCCATATACAGGGCAGTCCGGGGAGCGGCCCGCCCGCCCTGGATATGCCGGGTTCCGGACCGGGTTCCGCTGTCGCTTGGCTGCGCGATCCTGCTGATTGCGCGGCTGGGCGGCTACCTCAACCGGAAGCATGACGCGCCACCCGGTCATCAGCTGATCTGGGAAGGCTACACCCGTCTCACTGTCGCGACCGCAGGCAATGGAGCGCTTGATCAAGAATGGCGAGGAAAGCCCCCTATACGATTGGATACGTTCAGTTGAAAAATGATTAATGGGCGGGCCGCACCCTCTCGGAAAATCCCCCGCCAAGCGCTGTCCGCAAGCGCCCCGGCGCCCGAAATTCCCGATCCCGGAGCAGAAATGCCCGAGGCCAGACGCCCGGAAACCAAATCCGAACCGGGAATCCTCGGCATACCCTGAGAACCGTTTTGTCCTGACCCGCGACGGAATGGTCGCGCGAGAACGAAAACGCATACAACGACCCGGTGATCGAAGAATTCCATGGGGGAATTCCGACCGATGACGCCGGCGGCAAGCCGGAAGGTCAGGTCCTGGCTGTCCTTTTTTCAACCGTTCGACCCGTGGCAAGCGATGCTCGCTCCCGGCGCGGTGCGGCAGCGGGTGGCATTGCCGCTGCATTCGCGAAAGCCGTATCGAACCGCCCACTTCAGTTGGTCGAATTCACAGACTGGATGCAAGCGCAGCAGGCATTGAGTTCCGAACGGCCAACTGCGAAGAAGATGCTCGCCATTTTCGACAAGGCCGTGACACGCTTTCTCCCCGGTTATCGCAACCTGCGGCCAGCGGAGGACGACAACGACCATTCCCTCGTGATCAATCATGACGCTAAGCCATTGCCGGTTCGACCGCTTTCGGACGGTGAGCGCGGCGTGTTGGCGATGGTGCTGGACCTGACCCGCCGGCTGGCGCAGGCCAACCCGGAAATGAACGACCCCGCCGCCGAGGCCGAGGTAGTCATTCTGATCGACGAGATCGAGCTCCATCTCCATCCGAGCTGGCAGCGGCGAATCGTCAAGAACCTCACCGGGACATTCCCGAAATGCCAGTTCATCGCGACGACTCATTCGCCGCAGGTGATCGGCGAGGTCGAGCATGATCGAATCCACATCATCGCCGATGGCGAGGTCTATTCGCCCTCCCATTCCTTCAGCGTTGATTCCAGCCGGGTGCCGGAGGAAATCATGGACACGCGCCCGAGGACCAAGGAGGTAGACGTATTGCTCTCGGAAATATCCCGGACAATCGGAGACGACCGGTACGACGATACCCACGTGCGTCTGGACGATCTGTCGGCGCGTCTGGGAGATAACGACCCCGAGGTGACGCGCATCCAGCCCCTGCTCGATTTCATGACGGAAGACGCATGAGGGTGATCGCCAAGGGGCCGGAACCGCGGAGTCTGACCGTGCACCGCCAGTCCCCACATTGCGACTACGACAATTACCAGGACAAGGGCGCGCTTCGGCAAGCGCTGGCGGCCGAGCAACGTGGACTATGCTGCTATTGCATGGGACGTATCCAGCCCGACGCGAACGCGATGAAGATCGAGCACCGGCAATGTCAGGCTGGTTACTTGCATGAGCAACTGAACTATCGCAACATTCTCGGCGCCTGCCTAGGCGGTGAAGGGCAACCGCCCCGTTCTCAGCGTTGCGATACGAGGAAGGACGACACCGATCTTCTCTGGAACCCCGCCGATCCGAAACGCGATATCGTGTCGTGGCTGAGCTATGGAACCGACGGCGCCATCGTGTCGGGCGGCTTTGAGTTCAATCGACAACTCGATGAAGTGTTGAACCTCAATCTCGCCATTCTCAAGAACAACCGTAAGCCAGTCCTCGATGTCGTTCTGGACTGGTGGAGACGCCATAGTCCGGTGCCAAGACATCGGATCGAACTGGAGATCGACAGGCATGCCCCCGCTAACGGCCAGTTTAGACCCTACAGCCAAATCGCAGTCTGGTTGCTGCAACAGAAACTTGGGCGGACGCCGTGATGGCTGGCGTGCACCATACTTAAATGGCTATCGAGACCGCCTCCGCCGAGGAAGTCAACAGGCGCCTGCACAGCGAAGCGGCGCCAATCGCCGCGACCGTGACGGGCCGGACAGATATTGCCAGGCGCACCGCCGATATACGTCCCGATATGCGCGGTTGCGATGACCAGTCTGACTAGCTAAATTGACGCCATGTCGCTCAACTACTCGATTTACGAAGCGAAGGCGCGGTTTTCCGAGGTCATTCGGCAAGTGCGCGAAGGCAGGACGGTCACCGTCTCTTATCGGGGAGAACCGGTGGCCGAGATCCGTTCGATCCGCCAGCGGCCGAAACCGACGCTCGACGAGCGGCTGAAGGATCTCGAACGTAGCGGCTCCCTGGTTCGCCCGGCGCTCCCGAGGCGGACGTTCCGGCCGGTCGAGCGACGGCCCGGCGCGTTATCGCGGTTTCTCGCCGAGCGCGGCGAATGAGCGTCGCGTATGTCGACACCTCGGTGTTGACGGCCATTGCCTTCGACGAACCCGGGGCGGCGGCACATGCGCGCCGGCTGGACGATTTTGCTCGCCTGATCTCTTCCAACCTGCTCGAAGCCGAACTGCGGGCAGCGTTCGCACGCGAGACTTTGCTCTTTCAGGATGGTGCGATTGCGGGGATCGAATGGATCCTACCGGACAGATCGCTTGCGCCCGAGTTTGCGACAGTGCTCGAAACGGGCTACCTCCGGGGCGCCGACCTATGGCATATCGCGTCGGCCCTCTATGTCTCCCCCCAATCCGGCAGCCTCTCGTTCGCTACGCTGGACGCCCGGCAGAGCGCCGTTGCGAAGGCGCTGGGTTTTCCGCTTCCTTGGGAGGAGAATTCGCCATGAGCGACCATTCCCCGTTACCAGACCGGCCGGGTAAGGCCCGTGAAGACGACCGGCGAAACCACCTTCGAGACCGTCATCGAAGCCCACCTTCCGGGTAACTGCTACATGCCGGTCGCCGGCGAAGGCTTCGACCGCGCCTGCTCAACTACCCGCACGTCGCGCAGATTTTCCGCGTCACCCGCGAACGCACCGACGCAAGGCGCAACGGAAGCGGGGAAACCAGCATCGAACACGCTTATGGCATCACCTCGGCGCCGGCGGAACGCGCTTCTCAGGAACAGCTCCTCGCCTGGAACCGCGGCCACCGGTCGGTGGAAGTCAATCATCACATCCGCGATCAGACTTTCGCCGAAGACGCCTGCCTCGCCCGCGCCGGTTTCGCGCCCGCGAACCATTCCACTTGCACCAACCTCGCGCTCGCCATCATCATCCACAAGACCCCGTTCGAAAGCATCGCTTCCGCGACCCGGCACTTCGCGCTGCACCCATCTTCACCATTTTGCCTTTCTCCGGAACGCTAACCGACTGCAACACAAGGCGCCGCGATTTTGTCGCGGGTCCTGTTGGCACTACGTTTGTGGCTCAGTTCGGCTTGTCCGGCATCCGCGCACAGCGCCGCCAGGCCTCCGGCTGCAGGCCAAGGGCGACGGCGATAGCGCGGGCTTCGGCGCCGGGCCGGGCATCCTGGCGGATCACGATGCGGCCGCCTTCGGCGCTCTGCAACGTCGAGGTGATCCGCACCCAGCCGGCCAGCTTGTTGCGGATCGTCCACCAGCTGTCCCGAATGCCGTGCGCCGCCAGCCGGGCGCGCAGCAGGTGGACGGCGTGGTAGGCCAGCACCGCGATAAACAGATGCGCCGAGATCTGCGCGGACTTGCTGTGCCAGATCGGACGCAATCCCATCTCCGACTTCAAACTCCGGAATGTGGCTTCCAGGTCGGTTAATCTCCAGTATTGCCGGACCACGGTCTCCAGGTCCCAGTCGGCATGGCTGGTGCGCAGCGCATAGCTTCCGGCGCCGGCGTCGTGCAGCGCGTGCCGGTCATTGCGGTTCCAGCGGATGGCGGCCGCCAAGCCCTTCGCCCCGGGCTGCACCTCGATATCGTACTGCCGGTGCACCCGCCGGTAGCGTTCCCGCAACCGGCCGAGGCGCTGCAGCACCTTGTCCAGCCGCTTGGTGTGGTTCTTCTTCCCGAGCCCGTCGTGCAGCGCCCCCAGGGCGGCCTCGAACCGCGCCCGGTGGCGGGCGAGAAAGGCGTCGTCCTTGCGCTGGTGTTCCTCGCTCCACACGCAAAGATGCGCCTCGCCGTCCTCCGCCACCAGCCGCCAGGCCTTCGCCTGGCGCCCCGCCCGGGTCTTGAAGGCGGCGTCGGCCTCGCGTTGCGGCGGCGGCCCGCCGCCGCGCCGGACCGTGATCCAGGGATAGCCGCACTGCCGCAGCCAGGCGAGATTCGCCTCGGTGGCGATGCCGGCGTCCATGATGATGGTCGGCTTGTCCGAATCCGACGATGCCGGCTGCCCTTCCAGCCTGCGGATGGCGTCCGCCAGCACCCGCGGTTCGGACACATTGCCGGCCAGCACTTCGCTGTGCCGGGGAAACCCGTCCGCATCCAGCGACAGCGCCAGCGTCGCCAGCGGGCAGTCGTTGCGGTGCTGTTTCGAGCGTCCGAAACGGGCCAGCGGGGAAGCCGGCCGGCCAGTAAAGTGCACGTTCGTCAAGTCGAAAAACACCACCGTCCCGGAAAGCCCCAGCAAGTCCCGCTCCCGCCCAAACAGCGCTGCCTCGATGCCATCGCGGCGCGCCCACAGCATCGCGCAGATCCGGTGCAGCTTGTTCAACCCGAACGGCTTGCCGCCTTCCAGGCCCAGCAACTCCAGCGCCGCGCTCTGCTCCCGCAGCCAGCGGAACGCCTCCCGCTCGCTGCAAGGATGGATCATTCGCGCCAGCACCAGCGCCCTGCCCATTGCGCTTTTTGCTGCTGGACTTTTTTTAATTCACCTGTTATCAGGGTGCATGCTTGCACAGAATTTGATTCGCCGCACCCTGTTTTCGGAAGCAGGACGGGAGACATTGGCGGCGCTTCCGGCGCCGGATGTGTTTTCCGGTCGCTCGGCTTTGGTGCGCGAGGTTTGCGCGCGTTTCGATTTCCGCGATCCGCGTGGCCGGCTGCAGGAGGCGGGATGCCTGTCGGCGCTGCGGGAGCTTGAGCGTGCGGGGGGTATTGTGCTGCCGCCGCCAGGTCCCGGTTCCGGTGTCGGGCGGACGGCGCAAGGCTTGGCCGAGCCGGTTCCGGCGGCGGTCGATGTTCCGGATCGTGTCGACCGGATCGACGGTCTTGTGGCGCTGCGGGTCGATGAGGAAGCGGATCGGCGCCGGTTCAACGAGATGATGCGGCGGGAACATCCGCAGGGGGCGGTTGTGCATGTGGGGCGGCAGCTTCGGTATCTGATCGGCTCGGAGCACGGCTGGCTCGGCGGCTGCCTGTTCGCCGCCTCGGCGCTGGCGCTGCAGCCGCGCGACCGCTGGATCGGATGGGACGCGGGCCGCCGCGAGGCGCATCTTGACCGGGTAGTGGGGCTGTCACGTTTTCTTGTCCGTCCCGGGACCGGGTGCCGGAACCTGGCCTCGAAGGCGCTCAGCCTGTGCCTGCGTGCGATGGCCGGTGACTACGCGGCGCGCTATGGTGTCGCACCGCTTCTGGTCGAGACCTTTGTCGGGCCGGGACAGAGCGGGGTCAGCCTGCGGGCGGCGAACTGGACCTATGTCGGCGAGACGGCGGGCCGCGGCCGGCGCGCTGCGGCGGGCGCCCGCGTGCCGGCGAAGGCGATCTACATGTACCCGCTGGCCCGGAACTGGCGACGGCAGTTGGGGGTTGCCGGGCTGGGCGCTGCGCCGCCGCGGCCGACCCCGCGGGTACTTGGCCCGGGTGACGGGCTGGACCGGGAGAACTGGGCGGCAAATGAATTCGGCGCTGCGCCGGTCGGCAATGCGGCGCTGTGCAAGCGGCTGGTGAAAAGCGCCGCAATCCAGGCGGCGGCGCCGGCGAAGACGTTCTTTTCCGCCGCCTGTGGCGATGCGGCGGCGGTGCAGGGATATTATCGAATGATCGAGCGGCCTGACGAGTCGGCGTTGACGCCGGAGGCGATGCTGGCGACGCACCGGGGGCGGACGCTGCGTCGCATGCGGGGACACCCGACGGTGCTTTGCATCCAGGACGGCAGCGACCTGAACTTCGCGACCCATCATGGCTGTTCGGGTCTCGGGGTGATCTCGAAGAACAAGGGGGCTTCGGGCACGTTGGGGCTGCATATGCACACGACCTTTGCAGTGAACGCGGAGGGGGTGCCGCTCGGCATCCCGCGCATCGAATTCGATGCCCCGGACGGGAAGTCGGACAAGAACAAGCCGGCGGCGGAGAAGAAGACGCAGCGCTGGCTGCGGGGCTGGCGCGACACCAATGCGCTGGTGGCGGATCTCGCGGATACGCGGGTGATTTCGGTCATGGATCGCGAGGGTGACTTGGCTGAACTGTTCGCGGCGCATCGCGATGAGGGTGGCGCGGCGCTGCTCGTGCGGGCGAAGCACGACCGTGTTCTCGGCGATGGCGGCAAGCTGTTCGCGACGATGCGTGCGACGCCGGTTCGGGCGGCGCTGGAGGTCAAGGTTGACCGGGCCTCTGCGCGCAAGGCGGCGCGCGGTCAGAAAGCGTTCGCGGGCCGCGAGGCGCGCCTGGCGCGCGTCGCGCTGCGCTGGGAGCGCATCGAGATGCCGATGCCGGCGAAACAGAAAGCGCGCCTTGGCGCGGCGCCGGCGCCGCTGTCGGTGGTCCATGTGCACGAGGCGGAACCGCCGAAAGGCGCGGAGGGGATCGAATGGCTCTTGATCACCACCGTGTCGGTGACGACCGACCAACAGGCCCGGGAGGTGGTGGATCTGTATGGCCTTCGCTGGCGCATCGAGGACTATCACCGGATCCTCAAGAGCGGTTGCGATGTCGAGAAGATTGCCCATACGACAGCGGAACGGATCAAGCGCGCGGTCACCATCAACGCGATCATCGCCTACCGGCTGGCCGCGCTGACCCTGCTCGGGCGCGAGACCCCGGAACTGCTTGCCGAAACCATGTTCTCGAAGGTTGAAATCGCGGTGTTGTGCGATTTTGCGATCGAACGCGGGATTGCTCTTCCCTCGACTGCCGCGCAACCCGGCGACCGCGCTCCAACGGCGGTTGCCAAAGGCCGGGAGGTTCCACCGCTGTCGCTTGGCTGCGCGATCCTGCTGATCGCGCGGCTGGGCGGCTACCTCAACCGGAAGCATGACGCACCACCCGGTCATCAGGTGATCTGGGAAGGCTACACCCGCCTGGCTGTCGCGACGCAGGCAATGGAGCGCCTGATCAAGAATGGCGAGGAAAGCCCGCTGTACAATTGGATACGTCCAGTTAAAAACTGACTAATGGGCAGCCAGCGCCACCGCGATCCGCGCGTCCCGCTCGCTCATGCCAAGGCCCCGCAGCACCTCCAGGAAGCCGAGCTGCTCCAGTGCCGACAGCGACAGGCGCTCGCAGCCCGAAGAGCGCACCTGCTCGTGCGCAAGACTGTCCAGGCGCACCGCCGCCACCGCGCCGGATTCCCCCGCCGTCGGATCAAGGCTGCGAAGCTGCAGCCGCCGGCCAATCCCCTCGGCTTCCGCCAATAGTTCTGGATCCGGCTCGAACAGGAACGTATCCCTGGCCAGCACCTGCTTCACCAGCAACGTCAACTCCCGCCACCGTTCCGGGGGAACCCCGAAGTCGGCGCCGAGATTGAGCAGCGTTACCTGCCGCACCCGGTCTCCGATCCGTTCGTTGCGAACCAGGCGGCAGGTGGTATAGCGGGCGCCATCGGCCATGCGGCGGGTCTGGGTCCTGCGAATGAACATGGCGGGATTTTGCCGGGGCGGCGCGGGCCTGTCAAGGCGGAATCTGACATATTGTGAAGATTATGGCACTACTTCGGCCTTCCCGGAAATCGCATCGTTACGCTGCAACGACTTATGCTCGGCAAGACCGCCGGAATCGCCGAATTCCGGCCAAATGGAACGGCGAAATGGTGAACTTGGGTGCAGCGCGCAGACGCGCTCGTGGCGCTGCTGTCGACCTGAACCCGGCCTTCCCCACCAATCCCCGCTCCCGGCCGGGGAACCCGCCGCCGCGCCCCGAAACCCGCCGCCGCGCAAATCGGCGCTTCCCGCTGCGCCCCTCGATCCCGCAAGTCGTGCGGCGGAATTCTCGGCGCCCGCGCTCCGCGGCAAAAACCGATAGCGATCAAGTCGAAACGCGGCACGGCACCGCACGAAAGCCCAAACGGAGCAGATCCACTCCGCAGCAAGACCTCGAACGGCGCCCAATCCGTTCACATCCACGCCGAAGCCGCGAATTCTCTCAAATTCATCCGAAATTCAAAAGAAACCCAAAGCGTGGGATACTCCTAATCGGAACTTCATGGGGTCAAATCGCATTTATCCTTTGCCAAACAGATGCTTAGGCAGGATTCAAACTGCCCCGCTCATGGAGTCAGTTTGGTCGGGTCGATTTGCAGGAGTTCGAACGCTTTGGCTTGCAGTTGCGTCGGTTCGGCGAGCAGCGGGAACGCCAGATCCGGGTTCGCCGACAGTGTCACTTCATTGCGGGTCAGCGTGGCGAGGTCCGACAACAACGTCTCCATGCTGTGCACCGGCAGACCTTCCGGGTTTTCCTTTGTAGCGGCTTTGAACCTGGCGCGGTCGGAGACGTCGGACTTCGCGACCGGGGAAGATCGCTTCCGTCTTGCGCCTTCGCGGTCGTCGTCCTCGAACAGGATCGGGGCGAGGCGCTTGCGCATGTGCCATTCGACATGCCAGGCCAGCATGCACAGGAACACGTGGGCGCGGACGTGATCCTCGCTGTAGACGTAAACCGGGCGCACGTCGAGGTTGGATTTCATCCCTCGGAACGCGCGTTCCACCGTGGACAACGATTTATAGGCCTCCACCGCCTCCGGCGCGGCGAGGGCGCCGGCCTCGAGGCTGGTGCGGATCACGTAGACGCCGTCGAGGCGTGCTTCGTCGGCGATCCGCTCCGCGTTGCGCGCCCAGGCGATGTGGCCATCCGAGATCTCGATATCGAAGTGCTTGGCCACCTTGCGGCGGTTGATGTCCCGGCCGACCCGGCGGTTGATCGCGTCGCGTCCACGCAAGCGCGCGCGCGGGTTGCGGACGGCCTTGGCGATGTCTTCCAGGACGCGTTCGGTGGCCCGCAGCAGATCCTCCCGCTTGCGCGCCCGTTCCGCCTTCAGGCGCGGATTGAAGCACACGATCAGGCGCTCGCCCGGAAAGTCCGGACTGGAAACCTCCGCCACCCCGTCGGCAACCAGCTCCTGCGGACGAAGCAGCGCCTTCCTGCGGGTTCCGTTCGGGTTCTCCGGACCGGGGGCGCGCGCCAGTTGGCGGATGTCAGGAGTGCGCAGCGCCGAGATCCAGTCCAGCCCGGCCGGAAGCAGGTCGTCGCGGATGCGCGCCGCCGTCACCATGCCGCGATCGCCGACAAAGGCGATGTGGGAGAGCCCGAACCGCTGCTTGATCTTCGCCACCTGGACAGCGACGGTCGCCGGATCCCCGGTACCGCCTGCGAACACCGCCACCGGGCAGCCGTCGGCGGCGCACAGCAGCCCGTAGACGATCTGCTTCTTCCCCAACTTGCCATCGCGGTTGTGACCGAACCCGGCAAGCGGACAGCAGCGTCCCTCCAGATAACTCGAAGTCACGTCATACAAGATGAGCGTCCCGTCCCGGAGGTGCCGGGCGGCGAGGCTGCGCTCGATCCATCGCTGGCGGGCCCGCAGCCAGTCCAGCATGCCCAGCATCTCGTTGCCGGTGACCGCCCCGAGGCCAAGAACGGCGCCCAGGCTGGAGGAGGCGGTCGCCGGCGACAGCCGCCTTGCGGTGGCCAGTTTCGAGCAGGGTTCGACGACCCGCGCGGCGACCGCAGCGAACGCCAGGCTGCGCTCGCGGCCCGGCTTGCGGTGCAGCAGCCGCTCGAAACCGAGTTTCCGCATGGTGCCGGCCACCGCCGCCACATGTCCATGCGGTAGCGAACGGCGCAGGGACACGGCGTCGTGGATGTCCGGGAAAACGGCGCCACCTTTAAGCACAAGGCGGATGCCCTCGACGAGGTGAGGCTCCAGTTTGGAGAGATTGCAGAGGGTGCGCCGTTTGACGCGTCCGTTTTCCCTCCAGGACTGCCGGATGAGCGGCGTGGGAACGCTTCCGTGGTTGGGAATGTATTCGACGTAGGTTGACTTCATGGAGTCAGTATACGTGCAATGAAAAGCTATATCAAGGGAACCTATTTAGAAAATCCCACCGCATCGTGTTATTACATGGAGTGCCATGACAGGAGGAAAAGACATCGCTTCCGGAGAAAACCCTGAAACCTCAATCGACTAGGGTCGTGCTGACAGATATTTCCTAAATGAAGTTCCGCTTAGAACACAACGAGTCGAGCACACAAGTTGTGTGATCGCAGACACATCAATAGGCGTGACTTTCCTACGGCGAGTACCCGGATCGGACAAAGGGGCGGCAGCACCTTGATGGCATGTTGAGGGGCGTGCACGCAGGGAGCGAGAGCATCAACTCCTCCCCAAAGTCCGATCTTGCGAGCGAGTTGTGGGATCTTGTTCGACATGCAGGGTGCCACGCATTGCAAGGGATTTGGCGCCAATTGTTCGGGCTTGAATGTCCCGGTCGAGTTCGTCAAGGCAAAGCGTGTGTTTCGGCAGTTTCCCGGTCAGAATGCCGGTAGCTCTTCGGCGTGGTCTTGCGGTCCGGTGCGTGATCGGCTTCGCCTTGCCGTTGTTCATGGGCGCGCTCATCAGCGACCCCAGCACAAGCAGGTATCAATTCGAGTCTTATGATTGGATGGCGGAGCGGAGAGCAGAGAATTAGAGAATTTGTGGACGCCGAAGACTGTCCATACGAAAATGGCTCAACCTCAAGAACACGATGCATGGCTGCCGATCGGACTACGCGATGCCCGAATGTCCTGACCCCTGCAGCTAGGGTGTTCAGTGCAAAGAGGCCTACTCGTCGGATGTCTGGGCCAATCAATGTCCAATGGTAGTCCAAGGCTTCGGCTTGTCCGCCTACCTCCCAGTACTCGTGCACGGGGCGACCGCAGATGGAAATTTCGGTGGTAAGCAGTACCCTGCTTTCAACGAGCGACAGCAGGTTGCCTTCAATGGCGGTCGAGTTGTGCGACAATGAATTCGCGGCTCGTCGAGCGCTCTTTCCCGAAGATCTTGATCCATTGCATTGAGGAAGGTGGGCCATGCAGCGGCGGACCGGGAACGGTATCTGGGCAGCGGGTCGGCCGGATTGTCGGATAGTTGCATGGGGACCAGTCTTGTCGTTGCTCTTTCGCCGCTGCTGTCGCTGCGGGATTCGCGACAATCGCGAAAATATCGGTAGCGCCATCACAGGGTGCGATGTGCTCGACCCGAATTTAATCACGGCGGGCAAGACCCGGTTTCCGGTGGTGCCGCAGAAGGGACTCGAACCCCCGACCCACGCATTACGAATGCGTTGCTCTACCGGCTGAGCTACTGCGGCATCGCAAACCCTGCAATCTAACATAGGTGTATGGCAAGCTACCGCAAGCGAAAGTCAGACTTGGCGGGTTCTTGACTTGAACATTTCTGCCCACGGCCGGCGCGCGGCGCCGCTACTTGTTAGGCGTCCGGACGAATGACTTGTGCACGCGCCTCTTTCACTCGCTCCGGAACCCCGGCAGTTTCCTGCGGTGCAGATTCCGCTGGGGAAGGAATCGAACGAATGCCTTCACGTGTTCCTTCCGAGTGCTTCACCAATTGCGCAGCCCTGGATTCACTGAGGAGGGCCGGCAACAGGTCGATTCCGGCAGAGGTCGCTGCCTCGACCGGCGGGTCCCGCATCCGGACCGCCCCGAGCGCTTGGCAATCGGGGCAGACTGCGATCCACTCGTTCCGGGCAGCGCCGCATTCCGCGCAATTCCAATACTTCCCGTGCGGAGCCGACAGGGCTCGGGCCAGCCAGTCTCGCGCTGCCTCGTCGTTGCCATGCCCACCTTTTTCGACAGCCGCCATGACCGCGCATACGCGTGAACTGGGATTTTCCCGGGCGAGCGGTCCAAGGGCATCCCGTGCTTCTGCCCAGTCGCGGCGGGAAATTGCGAGTTCTGCCATGAGGAGTCGCGATTCTGGGTGAGAGGGATTGACGTCGGTCAGTCTCTGAAACCTCTTCTTTCGCGCTTCGGGGTTTTCCTCGGGATCGAGGGCGGCCCAGGCGGCGGCAAGTTCCTGGGCCGGATCATTTCGCCATGCCTGGAGAAGTATTCGCTCCGCGCGGCGCCGGTCGCCCTCGTAAGACAGGAAGCGCGCCGCGAGCTGCACGGCCGGCGCCAACCCGCGGTCAAGTTCCACCGCGCTCATCGCCGCGCCTCGAGCTCCGGAATTGTCGCCTCTTCGTTCCGCTTCCAGCGCCTCCGCAGTAAACGCAGCGGCTTCCTTCCGCCGTCCTTCTGCCGGTGCCAGGGCCTTCGTCCGAGCCAAGCCTGTAAGCGTCCGGCGCACATCGGCCCAATTGCCGGCCTGTGTTTGCAACTTCAGGAGTGAGCGAAGCGCATGCACGTCGCGCGGACCCAATTCCACGGCACGTCGGGCCTGCTCAAGTGCTTCGCACGTATCTCCTTCCCGAACCGCATCCGCGAGCAGCCCGCGTACGCCCGCCGGGGCAGTCAGGGAATCTCCGGCAAGCGCGAGATGATACCGATGGGCTTCCTTGGTCTCGCCGCCGAGTTCCAGGGACTTGGCCATCAGCGCCCGGGTCAGGTGGGGGTTGGCGAGAAGGCGTTCGGCCTTGCGGGCATTGGCGAGAGCAGTCTTTCCGTCCTCTGCAGCATACGCGATAAAGGCTCTTGCGAGCGCGTCGAGGCCCTTTTCGTGCCTGCGCTCTCTGGAGTACTGGCCAAACGCGCCCGGCAATCCGAACAGGAACGCAAGAAATGACCAGGTAAGCCAGAAGACGACCAAGAGCGCGGCCACTGCAAGTACGAGCGTTGCGGCATGCGCTTCTGCAATCCAGCCTCCCCAGGAAATCGATACCCGCCCAGGGTCCTGAATCAAACCCGCCGCCAGGAGGCCTCCCCCGCCGATCAGCAGCAGGAGCAAAGCCGCCCTGATAATCAATTGCGGCATGGCCGGTTTCGCGGGTCAGGACGCGGCGTCCAGCGCCGCTCCGAGCAGCCGGTCGATTTCTGCTTCCAAGTCTACCCGCAGCCTGCACTCGGCAATCCAGTCCGACATTTCATCAAGTGCTTCAGACGGCAGTTGTTCAAGCACGGTCAGCGCCGCAGCAAGATCACCCTCTTGCAGGCGCGCCTCAGCCTGCGAGAGACGCGCCTCCGGCCGGGTGCCGGCGGTTTCCCGAGCCGGCCTGATGGTAACCAGCCCGCTCAGCCAATTATTCGCCAGTCCAAGGAAGTTGTCATCCTTGCCGACTCCCGCAATCGAGATCAGGGCGCGCCTTGCTTCGGAGGGAAATAGTGCGATCAACTCACGCCGGCTCTTGATTCCACGGGAAGCAGCCTCCCGGAGGTGCGGCGCGATGGGCTGTCCGGTGATCTGTTCATATGCGCGAAGCGTTTCCGCGAATGGCGAGGATTGCTCGGCTGCGCGGGAGAGTTGTACAAGGGTGGCGGTTGACGGGGAATTCGTTTGGCGCTCGGTCTTCAGAGCGAGAATTCCTGCTTCGAGATTCGCCAGTTCGGTTTGAAGAAACCGGAATTTGTCGTCGATTCCCGTTCTAGATTCAACGATTTGGGCCGCAAGTTCGGACCGGGATTTCTCCGAGGCAGCTAGCTCCTGGGCATTCAAGGACTGGTTTCGGTCGATGAGGGCAGCGAGTTCTTCCACGTTGCGATCGGTCTGCTCTATTCTCGTCCGAAGTTCCTCAATGCTCGTGACAAGCGCATCAATTCCTTCCGTCTCCTGGTTTGACTGGTGGATCGAAGCTTCAAGTTCCTGAATGCGTGCGGCGGTTTCCGATTTACTCTCAGCGAGGCGCTGCTCCAGGCCAATTTCCACCGATCCGAAGAGGAAGTAGGCGCCCGCCGCACCGATTGCGATGACGGTGTTCAGAATCACGATGAGCCACAGCGCGACGGTCCACGGAGACGTTCGCACATCGCGCGCTTCCGAAGGCGCATCCGCCGGTTCCGCAGTCGAGGCGGCAGCCGTCAGTTCAACAGGGTTCTTTTTCTTCTTGGCCATTCTCCGGCGTTCCGGGATCCGCTCCTCGATGGAAGCGGGGGTTTCACAGTTTCAACATAGGCAACAGGTGAACTGCGAACAACGCGATCTGGCATTGGAACGGGCATCAGTTCTCCACTTCCAGAAGCGAAAGCAGCGAATCGGCGTTCGGCTTTGGCGCAACTTCTATTCGCAAGAACCCGAGATCCTGAACCGCTGTTGCCGCCGAGCGGCTGATCACGATCCCCCGCGTGCCGCCAAGGCCCTTGCGCGCCTCGGGAGGCAGCGTGCTGGCAAATGCCTTCGCAGTCCGAGCCGAAAAGATCAAAACCGCATCGATCTTTCCACCGCCGAGGGCTTCCGCCGCCTGGGAGGGAAACACGGAAACCGGGTTGGAAGCGTAGAGAATCCTTTCCTCGACCGTGTAGCCAAGTCCTTGCAGCGCGTTCGCCAAGTCCCGCCGTACGTCACGAGCCCGAATGTAGAGGAGCGATCCATTCCCGGGAGAAAGAGAGCGGTGCGCCAGTCGAATGAGTGCGTCCGCATCACCTTGCGCGGAACGAACCGTTTCAAATCCGTAGCTTCGCAGGACGGCTGCCGTCGCTTCGCCGACCGCAAACGCCGGCAAGTCCCGGCGGGGACAGGCGTCGGCGAAGATGCTTGCCGCATTGGTGCTCGTGAAAAGAAATGCCTGCGTGTCGGCGGGGGGCGCTGGGTCCAACCCGGTTGGGGCGATTTCAAGAAGCGGGGCAAGGAGGCAATTGTGGCCGGCCGATTCCAAACGCCAGGCAAGCGTGGCTGATGCCCGTTGGCTGCGGGTGAGAAGCAGGCGCACCGGTCAGGAATCCCAGAAACCAGGACCCGCTCGCGCAAGCAGCCTCTCGGCCAGCCGGCCGCCGATCGACTCAGCATTGGCAGTGGGGCCGCGGACGGCGTCGCGGTGCAGGTCCGAACCGTCGACCCGCAGAATTTCCCCGTTCAGTTCGATCTCGCCGCCCTCTAGGACCGCCAGTGCGGCGATAGGCGTATGGCAATCCCCGCCAAGCCCACGCATGAACGCGCGCTCCGCCGTCAGGAGCGTGTTGGTTTGCTTGTCATTTGCCGCGTTGCAGAGTTGGACGCACGACGCATCCGAAGCGAGGGTGGTAATGATGATAATTCCTTGCCCGACTGCCGGAAGAAGCTCGGCGGGTTCAATTCGATGGATTGGAGCGTCTCGGCAGTGCAACCGATTCAAGCCGGCCATGGCGAGAAGGGCGGCGTCCGGTCCGCCCGGATCCAGAACTACTTGCAGACGTGTTTCGATGTTTCCGCGAAGTGGCAGGACTTCTAGATCCGGCCTGCGATGGAGCAACTGGGCTCGGCGTCTCGGTGAGGAAGTGCCGACGCGCGTGCCCGCCGATAGTTCATCCAGCGAACGGACCGCCGGATGGATGAGCGCGTCGGCAGGGTCGGCGCGAGGAAGCGCAGCCGCGATCACGATCTCCTCATCCAGGATTCCCGGCAGATCCTTGGCGGAATGTGTTGCAAGATCGATTTCTCCCTTGAGCATTGCTGCGTCGATCTCGCGGGAGAACAATCCCTTTCCCCCTACTTCGGCAAGCGGCCGGTGCCGGTTACGGTCCCCGGTCGTACGAATTGGAACGAGTTCGATGCGTTGCAACGGAAGCCCGGTAGCGCGGGCAAGGGCGTTTCGAGCTTCCTCCGCCTGAGCCAGCGCCAGAGGTGATGCGCGAGTGCCGAGCTTCCAGATTCTATTTCCCGTCGTGAACTTCCGGAAATGGGGTTTCGCCATGCGTTTCGCTCGCTGTAGCCTGAGTCGCTCTGGTTTCGGGAGGCCTACGGGGATTCCTGGCCCCTTCGGTTCCGAGTCGCGCCTGCCAATACCCGAATTCGATTTTCGTTGCTATGTACATGTTAGTTCGGTCCGATATCTTTGCGGACTCCGAGCTGGCTTGGCGCATCTCGAGGGCGCGAACCGGTCCGGAGCCGAACATCGAAACCATACTGCAATCGAAGGGGAAGGTAGCTTGCCTCGTTCCTGCACCGTTCGAGTTCTCGGTTTGGAGTCAAGCTGTGATGACACGGCGGCCGCAGTGGTGGAAGGCGCGTTTGGGCCGCTCGGCGCAATTCCACCGGGAAACATTCGTTCCCAAATTGGCTATGGACAGGACAGGTTGCATCAAGCGTATGGCGGCGTAGTCCCGGAGATTGCCGCGCGCGCGCATACGGAGCGCGCGGACCATGCGATCGAAGCGGCGCTCTCGGAGGCGGGGGTGTGCCTGCAGGAACTCGACGCCGTGGCTGTGACCGCGGGACCTGGTCTTGCGCCTGCGCTGTTGGCGGGTGTAATGACGGCCCGCGGGGTCGCGGAAGGCGCCGGTCTTCCGCTCCATAGCGTCAATCATCTGGAAGCGCACGCCTTAACGGTTCGGCTCGTAGATCGGGTTTCATTTCCGTACTTGCTGCTTCTTGCTTCCGGGGGGCACTGCCTGTTTGCGGCGGTGGAGTCTCCGCTTCGCTACAGAGTGTACGGTTCGACCCTCGACGATGCTCCGGGGGAAGCCTATGACAAGGTTGCCCGGCTCCTGGGATTCAGCTTTCCCGGCGGTCCCTGTGTAGAACGCGCGGCGCGGCTGGGAAAAGAGAATCGGTTCAATTTCCCAAGACCGCTTGCGGGAAGGGCAGGTTGTTCGCTTTCGTTTTCGGGCCTCAAGACGGCGGTGGCGCGGAAACACAACGAGTTGAACTCCGCAGGCGAAGAGCCCAATGAAACCGATCTCCGGGATATGGCTGCATCCTTTCAGGCCGCGGTTCGCGATGTTCTGGTCGAACGGGCAACTGCCGCCATGCGGACATTTTGTGCGAACTATCCGAGCATCGCGGTTCCGGCCTTCGCAGGAACCGGCGGCGTACTGGCGAATCAGGCCTTGCGGCATGCGCTCTCCGAGACCGCCGCCGAAAACGGTTTTCGACCAGTGTTTCCAGACCCGGAACTCTGCACGGACAACGGAGCCATGGTGGCTTGGGCGGGAATCGAGCGAATCGGGATCAGCGCCGAGGCCGCTCCGGCACCCGTCCGGGCTCGTTGGCCTCTAGAGGATATGGGGGAGGAGTGATGACGGAAATGCACCCGCCCGGGACCGCCCCCCCGTAGGCGTCGTCGTCGGTGGCGCCTGGGGACTCGCGCTGGCGCTGCACCTGCGGAGGAAAGGATTACCGGTTACGCTCTGGGCGAGAAACCCAACGACGGTTTACCAGCGCTTGGAAGGGGCGGCGGTGTCCCATCTGACGGTGTCAGGAGATGCGGTGGCGCTCGCCGGTTCAGCCACCATCGTGCTCGCCGTCCCGGCGCAATCTCTTCGTGGCGTCCTGACAGAACTCGCCCCGGTATTGCCTCCAGGGGCAGCGTTGGTGAACACCGCCAAGGTAATCGAAATCGGCTCCGGTATGCTTCTCGCCGAGGTGATCGGCGAGATCGTGGCGCCGGCGCATGCCGCGGTGTTGAGCGGGCCGAGTTTCGCGGCAGATGTTCGAGCGGGTCGGCCTGTTGCTGTGTCCCTTGCCGCGGAGGACGAAAGCGCCGCAGCGCGTTTGCAGGAACTCTTTACATCCCTTCGGTTCCGGGTCTATCGGACGGATGACATGGTCGGCGTCCAACTTGGAGGGGCTTACAAGAATGTTGTAGCCATCGCATGCGGAATTGCCACCGGACTGGGGTTGGGGGATAGCGCGAGAGCCGCGCTCACGGCGCGAGGGTTTGCGGAACTCACGCGACTCGGTGAGGTCATGGGAAGCAGGCCGAAAACACTGGAAGGGCTCTCTGGACTTGGAGATATTGTTCTCAGTTGCGCGAGTCCGCAGTCACGGAATGTTACGCTTGGAGTCGGTCTTGGCGAGGGTCTTGCGCCGGAGGACGCAGCCAGTCGCGCCGGTCTCGCGGAAAGTCTGCGAACCGCGGGGGCGGCACACATACTTTTCCGCAAGCATGGCATCGATGCGCCGATTTGCGAGGTAGTCAAGGAGGTGGCGGCGGGAACCGCCACCATCGGGGATGTAGTTCAGCGTCTGCTCAGCCGCGTACCTCGCGGAGCAGGGTAGGAAACTCTAGATTTGGGTCCAGCGACCATCGTCGCCCAGGCAAGCGGTTCCGACCATGGTTTCGGTGTCTCCACCGATCATGACCTCTTGCGTGTATTCGCGGCAGGTGCGCCCTGAACTGTCTCGCCCGTCGCGGTCAACTCTCGCCCAACCGGAAGCTGGCCCTGACGAATTGTTTGGATTCTCCCAGACGATTTGCTGGCCTACTTGCCCGGAAGTAATCGCCCGAGTCTCGGCTTGCTGCGCCCTTGCTCGAGAAGTTTCGTCGAGGTGTCGGCCGATTTGCGCGCCGATCAGGGTGCCGGCGATGGCGCCTACGGCGATTGCAACTTCATTTCCTTCGCCTTGGCCAATCTCGGAGCCAATCAAACCTCCAAGCGTGCCGCCGATTAACGCACCCATGGTTTCGTTTTCGCGTCCCGCCATGCATGCCGGGACCATCAGTACGGTTGCCATAGCGATCGCAATCGCTTTCTTCGACCAATTCATGGATTACCTCCAATTCCTTATAGTTCCGACTGGGGCTGCTTTCAGATACGCGCACATTGTAACGGATTTTGCCATTGTACGCATCTGAAAACACTGCGTTCTGCAATTTTCAATCACACCATGCAATAGGATATCGCATCTTGGGGCGCAATCTTGTCTGAAATACCCTCCGCAGATAACCCGCCAGGCGAACGGCGAACGCGCCTGCTGGCTGCCGACGCCAATGGAATTGGTCAGGCCGCCGGGATCATCGCCTGCGGAGGCCTCGTCGCATTTCCGACAGAAACCGTTTATGGGCTCGGTGCGGATGCATGTTCTCCGGCTGCGGTCGCCTCTCTTTACCGCGCAAAGAATCGCCCGCCGCACAACCCGCTAATCGTGCATCTGAGCGCCGCCAGCGATGTGGACAGATATGCAGAGCTGGTCGGCGCCGCGCGTGAGCTCGCGGAAGCATTTTGGCCGGGGCCACTGACGTTGGTTTTGCCGCGCCGCGCCGGTTCCGCGCTTTCGGCAGAAGTCTCCGCGGGGTTGGAAACTGTCGCGGTCCGAGTGCCCGCGAATCCGGTTGCGGTCGCGTTGATCGGAAAATTCGGTGGTGCGCTTGCGGGACCGAGCGCCAATTTGTCCGGGTGCGTCAGTCCGACCCGTCGGGCGCATGTGCTGCGGGATCTTGGCGGCAGGATTGACGCCGTGATCGACGGCGGAAACTGCGAAGTGGGAATTGAATCCACGATTGTCGGATTCGCCAAGAGCAGGCCCGTACTGCTCCGCAGCGGTGGAATTCCGGCCTCGGCGCTCGCCGATGTGCTGGGGCAGGAACCGATTCCATTGGAGCAGGGACCCGTTCCGGTCGCGCCAGGCAGTTTTATGCGTCACTATGCGACGGGATCGAAGCTTCGTCTCAATGCGGCGGCGCCGAGTGCTGGAGAAGGATGGCTGGGCTTCGGACCGGAGCCCGTCGGCGCGAACATCGCGTCCGTTCGGGAGAACTTGTCACCGAGTGCGGATCTTGTAGAGGCTGCCTATCGTCTTTACGGAGACTTGCGGTCGCTGGACGAAGGGCTTGGAGGCAGGGGATGCATCGCGGTTGCGCGGGTTCCCGCGATTGGCGTCGGTTTGGCGATTAATGATCGGCTGCAGCGCGCCTCTGCTCCAAAGCAAGAATAGTCCGATGCGCGCGCCCGAGTACCAACCCGTGCCGGAATCACCCGCCGACGCCGAAGAGATCGAGGTGCTTTATGACCTCGTATTCGGACCGGGACGGAAAGCGCTTTCTTCCTATCGGCTTCGCGCCGGGGCTGAACCGATTGGGAAATTGGGAATGGTTTCCAGGGAGAGGGAAGGCCTGCTGGTTGGAGCTATTCGGTTCTGGCCCGTTCGGCTGGGCGCGGGCGGTATTCCCGCGTTACTCGCGGGGCCCGTAGGCATTCATCCTACAAGGCAAGGCGAAGGACTTGGCGCCGCGCTGATTCGTCGAGCTCTTTCTCGCGCCGCGATTTGCGAAATGCCGCTGGATGCAGGAGAAGCGGGCTGCTGGAGCCGCGCCGTCCTTGTTGGCGACGAACCGTATTACGGGCGTTTCGGCTTTCGGCGTTGCTTGGGGGAAGGCCTGAATTTTCCGCCGCCAACTGACCCTAGGCGCGTGCTTGCTTGCGAACTGAAGGAAGGCGCGATGCACGGTGTAGAAGGTGATGTCTGTTCTTGGGGCGTCTTGCGTGTACGCTAGGGAACAAAGGGAAGGAAAAATGGTTCAGCCGCTCTGGGTTCCGTCAACCGACAGGGTTCGGAAAGCTCAAATCACGGAGTTCGCGGAGCGAGTGGGCGTGACGGGTCCATATCGGGAACTTTGGGAATGGTCGTTGGCGAATGTCGGCGAGTTCTGGTCGGAAGTTTGGGATTACTGCGGCGTAAGAGGAGAAAAAGGCGGTGCCGCGTTTCGTCCGGGTGCAGATATTCGTTCGGCGGAGTTCTTTCCGGAAGCCAGGCTCAACTTCGCCGAAAACCTGCTCAGCGGATCGGACGACCGGACGGCAATCATCTTTATTGGAGAAGACGGCCGCCGGCGGGAAATGACTCGTCGCGAGCTCTTTGAACTCTCCACGCGCATTGCTTCCGGACTACGGGCGGCAGGAGTGAAGAAGGGAGACCGGGTGGCGGGAATAGTCGCCAATATGCCCGAATCTATCGCGGCGATGCTGGGTACGGCATCCTTGGGAGCCGTGTGGTCCTCCTGTTCCCCGGATTTTGGCGCGGACGGAATTTTGGATCGTTTCGGCCAGATCGCTCCTACCGCACTGTTCGCGTCGACATCCTACTTTTACAGCGGACGCGCTATCGATACGCGCGCCCGCATCGCCGAAGTGGCATCAAAACTGGAAGGTCTCCGGTGCACGGTTGTTTGGGACTATGCAATTGGCGGACTGGGTGCCTCAGGTCTGCAAGGCGCCGTCACGCTCGACGACTTCATCGGGGAACATGCGCCCGGAGGATTCTGTTTCGAACGCACAGGCTTTGCGCATCCACTCTACGTCTTGTTTTCTTCCGGGACGACGGGAAAACCCAAGTGCATCCTGCATTCGGGAGGCGGTGTGCTGCTGCAGCACCTGAAGGAGCATCGGCTGCACTGCAACATTCGGCAGGAGGACCGGGTGTTCTATTTCACGACCTGTGGGTGGATGATGTGGAACTGGCTGGCCACGGCGCTCGCCTCTCGTGCGGCGATCGTTTTGTTCGACGGGAATCCGATGCATCCCGAGCCAGACCGCCTTGCCGCACTCGCGGAATCCGAAAAACTCACCACGTTCGGAACTTCCGCCAAGTACTTGGATGCAGCCTCCAAAGCGGGGATCTCACCGATTCAAACGCACGATCTTTCCAGCGTCCGAAGTGTTTTTTCCACGGGGTCTCCCCTCTCTCCCGCGGGGTTCTCCTACGTTTACAAGAACTGGAAACAAGATGTGCATCTTGGTTCGATATCCGGAGGCACAGATATTTGCGGAGTATTTGTTGGTGCAAATCCCACCCTGCCGGTGTATGCGGGAGAGATCCAGTGCCCCTATCTCGGAATGGACATGCGTGTTTTCGATGACGCGGGAAAACCTGTCGTTGGCTCGCCCGGCGAACTGATTTGCCGCAACGCGCATCCTTCCATGCCGGTCGGGTTCTGGGACGACCCGGACGGAAGCCGGTATCGCAGGGCGTATTTCGAACCCTGGCCAGAAGTCTGGAGACATGGCGACTGGATCATTGAAACAGAGCGGGGTGGCTATGTCATCGAGGGCCGTTCGGACGCCACGCTCAATCCGGGCGGCGTGCGAATTGGCACGGCCGAAATCTACCGGCAGGCGGAGCGCTTGCCGGAGGTGATCGAATGCCTCGTGATCGGCCAGAATTGGGAGGGGGACGTGCGCGTCGTGCTGTTTGCGCGCCTTGCCGGAGGGGTGGCGCTTGATGCGGATCTGGAGAAACGGATTCGAACCAGAATTCGCAAGGGAGCATCGCCAAGGCACGTGCCGGCGCGCATTATCGCGGTGGAAGACATTCCGCGAACCCGATCCGGAAAAATTGTCGAACTCGCGGTTCGAGAGGCGGTGCACGGCCGTCCGGTGCGCAACCTCGAAGCGCTCGCGAATCCTGAGGCCTTGCAGCTGTTCCGGGAACTTCCGCAACTCGCATACTAGCGTCCGGCCGCCGTCGCCGACGGACGCCGGACTGGACAACAGATGGCTATTGCTTTTGGAAAACTCAGCTCTCCCGTAAAGGCGACGATTTACGTTCTATTGGCGATGCTGTGCTTCAGCGCGCTGGCAGTGCTGATTCGTCTTGCCACTGATGCGCTTCACGTCGCCCAGGTGATGTTCTTCCGGAATTTCTTCGGGGTGCTGCTGTTGCTTCCCTTTCTCGCACGATACGGATTGCGCGCGCTTTCGAGCCATCACATGGGAATGCATACTGTCCGGGCGCTGTTGGGCTTCGCGGCAATGTTCACCGGATTCACCGCCATCACGCTCATTCCGTTGGCGGAGGCGACGGCACTCAACTTCACGATGCCGCTCTTCGCCACCATAGGCGCAGTCTTGGTGCTTGGAGAGCGAATACGAATTCACAGAATTACCGCGCTCGTTGTGGGCTTCGCCGGTGTGATATTTGTCTTGCGTCCCGGTGCGGAGGCGATTTCGTTCGGCGCCATGCTCGCGATCGCGGGCGCGGCCTTTATCGCGGCTTCGTCGGTGGTGGCGAAGCAGCTGACAGACTGGGAGCGGCCGTTCGGCATTTCGCTCTGGATGGTGATCATTCAGACGCCGATCTCTTTCGTGCTAGCGATGTTCTTCTGGGAGTGGCCGAACGCGCAAGAACTTGCCTGGGTGTTCGCAATTGCCGCAATTGGAAGCGTTGCTCACCTGCTTTGGGTGAACGCGCTGGCGATCGCGGAAGTCTCGCAGTTGCAGCCCTTCGAGTTTATTCGACTGCCAATCGTATCGTTTGTCGCCTTCCTCTTGTTCGATGAAACGACTACTGCATGGATTTGGGTGGGCGGAGCGCTCATTGTCGCTTCCACGGCGTACATCGCACGGCGTGAAGCGCAGTTGGACCGGCGACTCCGCCTCAGCAGGGAAGCGGGCGCGGCGCATCCTCCGGTCTAGTCTCGGAAATTGCACAGGCTCCGTTCGAGCGAGACGACCATCTGTCAAAGCGCCGGATCGGCAGAATCTCGATTCGCATTTCCGAATACAGATTCTCGGTGGAAGAGGATACGCGTCCGTCGGCCGCCCTGCTATGGCGCCACGCTTGAAGTCGCACCGGTGAAATTTCTTTCCTGTGAGAAGCTTTCGGAAGAAACGTGGAATCTCCGGGGTTCGCAGTCCGCCATTCGCGATTCCACTTCGCCAGGAAATTTCGGACTGTTCCATCTAGCGCGCACACGATCGGAGTGCTGTTGTCGGGAAATACGAAGCACTGATCCACGAGAAGCCACGGGCTCGAAATGCCGGAACTTGCGGTTGCGCCAACCTCGGCCTCGCCCTCGATACAGTCCGGCGCAACGAGTTCGATTGTTGTCTCAAGAATTCCGGGACAGCCAATCCAGAAGCGCGGCTCCTCGCCCACTGCCAGAACTCAGGAGATTGGCGCAGAAGCCTCTTCCGAAGTGCGCCAGCAGCCCGCTGATCTCTCGGTCGGCCGGTGAACTCCCGCGTGCTGGCCCAGGATTGACAAGGCATAGCGTCTGCTTCCTGACCGCAACACTGCTTCGATTGCTCGGTGACTTTTTCGGGAACGTTCAGGGGCCGGGAAGCCGGTCGGAGACGCAGAATCTCGCCTCTTGGAGGAATCCGGCAACCACCGATTTTTTGGCAGGAAAAGAGGGGATTCTACACGCCGAGCCAGGTTCCTTGCGCTTCGGGGTCGGCCTCTAGTTCCTGCATGGGCCCCGACCAGCGGACACGTCCCTTGCCCAGCAGGATCGCCCGGTCCGCGAGCGCGGACGCGAAGCGAAGATTCTGTTCTACAAAAACCACGGTCAGCCCCTCGGTGACGATGTTCGCGATACGATCCCGAAGGTCCGAGACGATTCGGGGCGCGAGGCCGTGCGTGGGCTCATCCAGGAGAAGGACGCTCGGGTTCAGCAAGAGGGCGGTGGCCAGGCCGAGCATTTGTTGCTCACCCCCCGATAGCTCATCGCCACGATGCTCTTGCCGCTCGGCGAGTCGGGGAAAAAGCTGGAAAACCCGGCTGACCGTCCAGGGTCCCGGTCGTCTTCCGGACGCGAGTCGAAGGACTTCTCCAACCTTGAAGGAAGGGAGGATACCCCGGGTTTCCGGGAGGTAGGCAATTCCCATTCGCGCAATCTGGTGTGGGGGGAGGCCAGAAACGGCGGTGCCGCCGAGCTTGATCCGACCGCTTGCAGGGGGCGAGAGGCCCATGATGGATCTCAGTGCCGTGGTCTTTCCCGCGCCGTTTCGTCCGAGAAGGGCGACGACTTCTCCGGATCTAGCCTCGAAGGAAACGTGACGGAGAACCAGGCTTTCGCCCCGGAACACATCGATTTCCTCGATGGTGAGGTTCATTTCGCTTCCGTCCCAAGATATGCCTCGCGAACCGCCGCCGAGGCACGCGCCTCCTCCGGAGACCCTGTGAATATCACTCGTCCGGCATTCAGCACGGTAATCTGGTGGGCGATGCCGAATACGATGTCCATATCGTGTTCCACTACCAGCACGGCGAGTTCTTCCGACACCGTCGCGATGAGATGCCGCATGTATCGGGTTTCTTCCGGCGCCATGCCTGCGGTCGGTTCGTCAAGCAGGAGGATCCTCGTGACACCCATGCGGGCGAGGGCAATCTCAAGTTGGCGTTTCATTCCGTAGGGGAGCGCATGTACGGGCGTGCAAAGCCAGTCAGCAATTCCAGTTGCTTGGGCGATGTCCTCCGTCCGGTCCTGCGCCTCGCGCTGTCGACGGCGGGATCTCCACATCCTCCAGGTTCTTCCTCGCCGGGCAAGATCAGCCAATAACAGATTCTCCTTCACGCTGAGCGCTTCGAAGAGCGTGTTTTGTTGAAAGCTTCGTCCCAGACCCAAACGCGCCCGCTTGGAAGTTCCGAGATTCGTGACCGGCGAGCCATCCAACAATACTTGCCCCTGGTCCGGGGCAGTCTCTCCTGCGATGATATTGAACAGTGTCGTTTTTCCTGCGCCGTTCGGGCCAATGATCGCGTGGCGCTCGCCGGCAGCCACCTTGAGGCTTACGTCTTCCAGCGCCTGAAGTGCGCCGAAACGCTTGCGGATATTCTCAACGCGCAGCATTGCTCTCGCCCGGACGATCGCCTTTCCAAATCCGGCGTTCCAGAAAATCCTCGATCCAACCGGCGATGCCGCGCGATCCTAGCATCACGACGACTACGAGCATTGCACCAAGCCAGAACCCCCAATAATCGGTGTAGGCACTGACCTCGTGCCGCAGGAGAGTGAGAAAGACCGCGCCGATTGCAGGCCCGGCCAGAGTTCCGAGGCCGCCGAGAATCGCCATCACCAGGATTTCACCGGAAGTAGTCCAGTGGAGGAGTTGCGGAGTTACCAAACCGATATGTTGCGCAGTCAATGTGCCCGCAAAGCCGGCGATTGCACCGGCTGCGGCGAACGCCGCTGTACGATGGGCGTGAACCGGAATTCCAATGGCTCGAGCTCTCCGTTCGCTTTCTCGAATTCCAACAAGGGCCTTGCCGAAGGGCGTTCCAACAACGTAAGCGAGCAGAATGTAAATCACTGTCGCCGCGAGCAGCGTTGTCAGGGAAAATGCCGAAGAGTCAACTAGATCGATGCCGATCCCGCCGAGGTCCAGCCTAGGAACGCCAGACAGTCCGTCGGATCCGCCAAATTCGCGGTTGCGAAGCACGATTTCATAGCCGATTTCCCCAAACGCAAGAGTGATCATGATGAAGAACAGGCCGTGCGTTCGAACAGCGACCGCCCCGACGAAGAGCGCGATCAGCCCGCATCCGATCACCGCAGTGACCATCGAGGCAGGCGCCGGCCAACTCCAGAATACGGTCGCTAGCGCATAGAGATAGGCGCCAGCGCCAAAGAAGGCAGCGTGGGCGAGGGAGACCAGACCCGCGTATCCCGCGAGCAGGTCGAGGCTCATACAGAGGATGGCAAAAATCGCCACCGTGGCAATTAGCTCATGTCCAAAGAACCCCGCCATGGGCCACCAGGCAAGGAGACCGGCGAGCAAGAGCAGGGCCAGAGCGTGCCGAATCAATTCGGGTTGGAAGCGCCTTCCCATCTTTCTGCTAATTCCGAACCGGATACAGGCCGGCCGGCCGGAATACCAGGACCAGGAGCAGGAGCAGGTACATTGCCACGGCAGCCAGTTCCGGCACCAGAGCCCGTCCGAAGGTGAGCGTCCCGCCGATCAAGAGAGAGGCCCAGAACGCTCCCTTCAAGCTACCGAGACCGCCAATCACGACGACCACGAGAGTAGGGACCAGGATCTGAACTCCCATGCCCGGCTCCAATGGATAGGCGGCGAGGGCAAGCGCGCCCGCGAGCCCCGCAAGTCCGCAGCCGAGCGCAAAGACCACGAGAAATGTCCGCGAGACGTTAATGCCCATTGCGGCCGCGATTTCAGCGTTATCCACGCCCGCCCGAATTTCCGCGCCGAGGCGGGATCTTTCAAGAAGGAAATGCAGGACGACATAGACGACGAGACCAACCACGATCAAAAACAGTCGCTGCAAGGGATAGGACATGCCGAGAAAGTGGATCGCTCCCGCGATCGGAGGCGCGGCAAGGCCCAGTTCATCCGCGCCCCACAGGTAGCGAATGGCGTCAAGGAACGCGAAGAGAAGCCCGAAAGTTACCAGCACCTGATTCATCGGTCCCGCGCGGCCGAGACGGAAGAGCAACGCCGCGTGCAAGGTAAATCCGATGGTCGCAACGGCGAGCGGTGCAAGCAGGAGAGCCAGCCAGTAGCTTCCGGTCAGGATAGCGATCGAGTAACCGAGATAGGCACCGATAGCATAGAGGGCTCCGTGGGCGAGATTCACGAAGTTCATCAAACCGAGAATCACGGTCAAGCCCACGGAAAGCAGGAATAGCAGCATGCCTAGCAGCAGGCTGTTCAGGGCTTGGGTGATCCAAAACCCCCCGTCCGCAAGAACGGTCAACACGAAATTTGTCGTCCGCCGAACGAGGCGGGCGACTCCAGGAAAAGTCCCTTAGCGGTTC
The DNA here is from genome assembly GCA_965219495.1 of Rhodobacterales bacterium. Taxonomy (GTDB): domain Bacteria; phylum Pseudomonadota; class Alphaproteobacteria; order Rhodobacterales; family CAZPXZ01; genus CAZPXZ01. The sequence continues at coordinate 1,205,111 of OZ244777.1, read as the reverse complement.
GAATTAGTTCAGCATGCATCCATTTGCTGCGTCGCGAACGCCTTCAATCGTATCCAAAATTGCATGTGTCGCGGCCCCATTCCGGACCCGGGTTTCGAAAATGTAGATGTTTTGCACCACGTTATTCGTGGCCGGGTCGATGCGGAGGGGACCGCGCGGTCCGTTAAACTGCACTTCACGCAACTTGTTGGCGAAGGCTTGCTTGTCATCGCCCGCGGCAGCGGCGGCTAGAATGATCAGACGTGCGGCGTCGTAACCGGCGACGGCGAATTCCGAGGCAGGCTTGCCTTCATGCGCCGCGCGGTATGCCTGCTGAAACCGTTCATTCTCGGGTGTGTCGATGGTAGTGACGTAGTTGAGCGATCCGAAGATTCCGCCCGCGGCTTCTCCCTGTACGTGAACATAGGCCGGTGAGGTAATCCAGCCTGCTCCGTAGAGCGGAATTGCGTCCTTCAGACCCAATTCATGATACTGCTTGACGAAAGTAATCGCGCTGCCCCCGGCGAAGAAAACAAAGATGGCTTCAGGTTTTGTCGCCTGCGCAGCAGTTAGATATGGGCCATAGTCCTTGACGCCCTGGAGAGGTGGATAAGCCTCGCCGATGATCTTGCCCCCGGAAGCCTCGAAAGATTCTCGAAAGGTATTCATCATCTGGTGACCGGCAGCGTAATCCGGAGCCAGCAAGTACGCGGATCGAATACCCTTGTTTGCCATCCAGGGACCCATCGGTCGTACGATCATCGAATTCGAAAACGATACGCGCACCAGATACGGCGAGCATTTTTCGCCTGTCATCAGATCGTTGCCGGCATTCGCCACGACAATCGGAGTCTTGGACGCATGTACGAAGTCGCGGAGTCCGCCCAAGACACCGGAACTCACCACGCCGGCAAGCGCGTCGACCCGGTCATCCAGCACGAGTTTCCGTGCCTTGGCGAGGCCGTTCGCCGGGTTTGCCGCGGTATCCTCGCGAACGACTTCTATGGAATTGTTTCCCAATTCGTCCGAAAAATGTTCGAGACCCAGATTGAACCCGTTTTCGATGTGTGAACCAAGCCCAGCGTACACCCCGGAAAATGGCAGGATCAGGCCGATCTTGTAGGTTGCCGCAGCAGCGGGAACCACCAAAAGTGCTAGGATGGCGCATGCCGCGATGCAGAATCGAGTGCCCATGATGTTTCTCCTCGGAATGAGAGTATTTCACAATATCCGGCCCATCATGATGCGCCAAGCGCAAGTCGACTCATGATGAGTTGGCGGAAAGGGTGCAGGAGTTTACACTAGGCGACGCGCGTCTTCGATGTACATTTGTCGCCCGAGACTGTACATCGGTATGGGCGAGTTATTTTGTCGGCTTGCCAGGAAGATTGCCGTTCCGGCGTAGCTCAGTTGGCAGAGCAAGCGGCTGTTAACCGCTGGGTCGTAGGTTCGAGTCCTACCGCCGGAGCCATCTTTACAACAGACGACCTTGGCGATTCGTCAGCTAACATGAGACCCCACAGGAGATAGCATCGGGTCTTCTGGCACCTGAAACTTTTTCGGAGGCTTGCGCCCCACCACATATGCGTTCCGTTTCTCCGGTTCGAATATTCAAACATGGGATATCCCATGCAACCATGGGCGTCGCGCTTGCCCCCTACCATTGCTTTTTCGGCTTTAAAATTTATTTCGATTTGCACTTCGCGTTGCCTTGCGTCTGATTTCGGTACGAGCCCCCACATCAACTTTTGCTTATCCGCATCGGCAGGTATCCGTAAGAAGCCGGGTCACAGGTATCCGGCGGATCACCCGACAACGATAGCGGACGCAAGAACGGAGCCCGTTGCGGGTGTAGGCCATATCGCCCCCAGTGGCGTCTAGCGGGATTGAACGACTCCTGCGACCGTTCCGTCCCGCGCGGCACGCGCGCCATCTCCACCTCTGGAGGAGGAGATTCCCCCGTAAAGGCCGACTCGGTGAACCACCAGCCCATCGATCCTCCACACCATCAATGAGGATGGTACGGAGATTGCATGGATCTTGGCAAATAGTTACGTGCGCCAGCGGAAGAAACGCCGATACTCGTTCGAATGCGAGAAGGAGGCAGCATAAGTCCATTATTCTCGGGAAGCTGCATAGAAACGACTGGAGTGTTCGGGCCGCCGAAACCGCATTCGACGTACTTGATGAACAGCTTTTCAACTTTCAGAAATCCATTCCGGGAATGCAAATCATCAATTCGCTGGATTTCGAACGGGGACGGGGTCTTCTCGGGGGCGACATATGCCATGGACCGACGCACTTGGACCAGAGGTATTCCATGCGTGCGGCGCAGAGATACGCGGAATGTCGAAATGACTTGGGCCACCTGTATCTCCGTGTTGCCGGCACGCATCTTGGCAGAAGCGTTACCGGCATGACGGCGCACAACGGGGCACGCGAATTCATGAGGAACCGGCGCGAGCATCGCAATTGAACCGACCGCGAAGTAGGATCGACTCCGCTTCCAACGGTTTGACTGCCGGGAAGAACCGAGCACGCCGAATGCCGCGGGTGTCCAAGGTCTGCTTGAAGGGGAGTGACTTGTTGCTTGGTATCCCTTCGAAGGCGCAGTGGAAGCGCAACTCCGCGCCAATTCTCCCGGAAACGGTGTGCGAGGCGGCGGCTGCAATTCCCGGTTCCCCGCGCCTCCAATGATTACAGCCGATCTTTCCGGCAAACGGACGCTAATCACGGGTGCCGCCTCTGGCATCGGTCTTGCCACCGCCGAATGCTTCGCTCGGTACGGCGCCGCGGTGGCTATGAATGACATGCCGGAGAAGGAAGGGTACGAGGAAGAGGTGACGCGTCTCCGGGACCAGGGCCTGGAGGTTTTCGCGGCGCCAGGAGACGTCGGCGACCTGGAATCCTGCAAGGGTATGGTTTTCCGCGCCATTCAGGATTTGGGTGGGCTCGATCATTTGATCAATAACGCCGGAACTCCGGCGACAAAACACCCGATCCCACCGTCGGATCTTGATGCGGTTGACGCGTATGTCTGGCGCAGCACCTTATTGGTCAATCTGGTCGGACCGTACCGCTGCGTTCAAGCGGCAGCAGATGCTCTTCGCTCTAGCCGGGGCGCGATCGTTAACACATGCTCAATTGCCGGTTTTCTCGGGGTAGGTTCGTCGACGGCGTATGCGGCCTCCAAGGCGGGGCTCATAAATTTGACGAAAGCTCTCGCAAGGGGACTGGCTCCCGAAGTGCGAGTGAACGCGATCGCGCCCGGTACAGTCAATAGTCCGTGGGAATGCCGCTGGCCGAAAAAAGAGCGAGCTGCGAAGATTTCCAGTATTCCACTCGCGCGCATCGGCGAACCCGCGGACTATGCGGAGGGGATTTTGTTTCTGGCTGCTGGCGGAGCCTACATCACCGGCCAGACTCTCATCATCGATGGGGGGGAGACGGTCTGAATAAGGTCAAGGCAGGTTCGAGATCATCCGCACAACATTGGGCGCTGCAGACCCGCTTCTCGCTATCTGCCGGCTATTCTTGGGTGTGCGCGGCCCACTCGGTCCCTCGGTGGTGGCAGTGGCGGCAATCTTGATTACGGTGTCAATTCTACCTTTGGTGTCATTTGAAATGCTGGATAGTTCGCCGCGCGCCGCCACTGCCGCGTCCCCGCGCGATAGGACTAAATCTCCTCTTCGGGCGAGGGATTTCGATGCTTGGCAACGGGTGCGTTTCTGATATGGCAAGATAGAATCACGAAAGGGCAAGTAGTTATGCGACGTGACTCTGCCCAAGGTTGGCCAATTGGTGACAAAACCGGGCGAAAGCTCCGGGTTTTGTCAGGAAACACCCAATATGCTGGAATTGAGAGGGCTCCCCACCACAAGCTGTGGTATCTTGGAGTTGAAGAAAATCGCTTCAAGAAAGGAGCACTCTCATGTCGATTTTACCGTTTCCCTCCGACGCGTCCACAGTGGATCACGCGCTCACTGCTTCGACGATTTCACAGTTCCCGGAATTGGAGAAGATCGTCGAGGACTTCACCGTCTCCACCGCCGCTCTCCTCGCCTCCGGGCTTGCGGGGACGGATTTCGAGTGCTTTGAACGGCAGGCGTCGGCGCTATCTCGCGAGGTTTTGGGTGGCCTGCTGAAGTTCGGGATCGAGCAGTTGGATGATGGCGCCGGATCTCTGACGCGGAATGGCAAGAACTTCACCCGGGTCGAGGCGGCGTCGCACACGGTGATGACCTCGGCGGGACCGGTGACGTATTCGCGGTCTCGCTACCGTCGCGCGGGCGAGGCATCGATTGTGCCGGTGGATGAGAAGCTGGGGCTTGCCGCCGGGTATTTCACGCCGCTTGCGGCGCGACAGGCTGTGTTCCTGATGAGCCACAACACGGCCCGGGACTGCGTGTCGCTGTACGGTGAACTTGGCGTCGAGGGGGCGTCGGTGAGCAGCCTTCAGCGGCTGACCACGGCGGCGGCGGAACAGTGGGAGTCGAGCGCCGGGCAGGGGCTCGCGGAGATCCGCAGGAGCGAGGCGATTCCCGTCGAGGCCGCCGCCGTCTGCATTTCGCTCGATGGGGTCATGGCGCCGATGCTGCCGGAAGAGAGGGAAGACAAGAAAACCCTTTACCGGGAAGCGTCCTGTGGCGCCGTGTCCTACTATGATGATGAGGGCGAGCGGTTGAAGACCTTGTATTTCGGGCAGATGCCCGAGCCGCGGAAGTTCACCCTCAAGGCGCAACTCGCGGCCGAGGTCGCCGCCCTTGCCGAGCGCCGCCCGGATCTGCAGCCTGTGGCGGTCGCCGATGCCGCCGCCGACAACTGGACCTTCCTTTCGACGCTGGCGCCGGGAGACTTGCAACTGATCGACTATTGGCACGCGTGCCAGCACCTCAAATGCGTTGCCGATCATGCCTTCGGCGGCGACCCTGCCGCCGCCGAGACGTGGTTCCAAAAGTATCGGGGCATTCTGGGCAACGACGAGGACGGCGTGGAAAGGGTGATCCGCGCCATCCGCTACCGGCATGCCGCCAATGGCAAATCCGTCGCCGCGCTCGAACGCGAGCTGAAATTCTTCCGCAAACATCGCCGCCGAATGCGCTACGCCGTGCACCAGGCGAACCACCTGCCGATCGGCTCCGGCGTCGTCGAGAGCGCATGTCGAACCCTCGTCAGCGAGCGCATGAAAAAGTCTGGTCAACGCTGGGGAATGGCCGGCGGGCAGGCGGTGTTGACGTTGCGCGCGTTGGTGAAATCCGGTCGCTTCGACGTCGCCTGGAAGACCATCGCCGCTCAATGGAAAACGTCGGCAAATGACAATGGAACCTGCGGAAAGCAAAGCGCAGCGCTTTGAGCCGGAAGACCACCCATTGCAACGGAAAACCCCCAATATGGTTGCTAACTATTCTTTTCCATGTGAGACTCGCACCCTTGGCAACTCGAAACTCGTGGCATCGCGGCATTGCGAAAAGGTTTCAATATGATTGGGTCCAATTCTCCGTTCTTGGCCCTGCTCAGGGGCGTCAATGTCGGCGGAAGGAACATTATTGCAAAAGGCGATCTCCAAATATGCTTTCAGGACATGGGATTTTGCGATGTTTGCACGTACCTTCAATCGGGCAATGTCCTGTTTCGTTCCCAAGAACGACGCATTGGAAAACTGACGCAAACCATCGAGATCGGTCTTTCAGACCAATTCTTTTACAAGGCAAGAGCAGTTGTGATTTCCCGGAAGATGTTCAGATCCGCGATTCACTCTGCGCCGAGAGATTGGGGAAGGAATGACCAGCGGCAGCATCAAGCACTCTTCACTCTCGGTGGTGCCAATCCAGAACAGGTACTCTTGAAATTGGTTTCACCGAAGACAGAAATAGAGGAGGTGAACGCGGGCAGTGGCGCAATCTTTTGGTCGATTTCGAAAGCCGACTTGAAGAAATCGACATTTCTCCGACTCCCCGCGTCTCCGGCCTACCGCCAGTTGACCATCAGAAACCACAACACGGTCTTCAGGCTGATGGAATTGATGGAAAAGTCCTGAACTTGCGACACGGCGGTGGGATCGACAATTGGTTTCTCACTCACTTGAACGCATAGCAACCGCTGGCGACCAAATGAACCGCCTGCTCTCGGCAATTCGGAAGCACCGGCAAAATGACGCTCAAATCACACGCTCCAGTCCTGGAGTCGGCAGGCCCCGCGCGTTCATTCTATCCTGGTCAGCTATGAAGACGCTAAAGTGGCGGGTTCTGCTGCACAGTGAATCGCGGTAGACTGTGCCGACCTGCCATGCGCCATTTGCAATCGTGGGATACACGTGCAATTTCACCACACGCATCACACGAGTGCAGGCGTAGGAAGGAGTATGGCTTCGAATTCCTCCAAAGGCTCCATGGGCCATTCCGACAGGCTTCCCCGCCGCCACGTAGAAATGAGATAGAGATTGAACAGAAGTTGGTGTCCGGCAAGTCCCTGCAAAAAATGTCTTTCTTTCAGAGGATATGGAATTCCGTGCCTCTCGCCGAGGGCAGCTGGCTTTGCCTGCTGGCGGCAGCAGCGGTCTTTTCGTTCCTGGAAGTAGATCTTCGCCTGCTCCGCTGGGCGGCAGACATGGACGAAATATTGGTGGAAATCGCCGGTAAATTAACATTGGCGGGAAATTCGACCTGGTATCTGGTTCCCATCGCGGTCGTGGCTCCACTCTTGTGGTTTGCAGGCAATCGTGCCGCGCGAGCGGGTATCCGCTCGGGCCTGCATTGGATGGCCGCAAGTCTGGCATACGTATTCGCCGCCATCGCAGTGTCCGGTATCGTCGTGAACCTCATCAAGTTCGCCGTTGGCCGTGCGCGTCCGCGGGTTTATCTGGAGGACGGCTTCTTCGGCTTCAACCCGCCGGGGGTGGATTACGAGTTCCAGTCCTTCCCGTCGGGACATGCGAGCACATGCTTCGCACTTGTGCTGTCCATTGCGTATTTTGCGCCCAGGTATCGGATGCCTTTGTTGCTTATCGGAGGGTTTCTGGCGCTGACCAGGGTGCTGGTGAGCGCCCACTATCTGAGCGACGTGCTGGCGGGCGGCGCAGTGGCAATTCTTGTAACCCTTCTATTGCACAGGTACTGCGTGGAAAGACGCTGGGTGTTCCGTAGGCTTCGAAATGGCGCGTTCGCCCTGCGGCCGGAGGTCCGGGCCGCGATCCGTTTACTGGGCATTCGCGACCCAGAATTCAGACAATGATTTCCATGGCGAAAAGGGTCATGGACCGGTTTCGCGCAACCGGATCGGGCGGCGGCCTGGGACTCGCGAGCGGAAAGGCAGTTGAAGGTTCGCCCGCCGTTCGAGGACTGGAAACGCGGCGGGCGTCGGCGGCGGCCATCTTGATCGCGGTTTGCCTTCTGGCGTTTCTGCCGGGCTTCGCGGCGTTGCCTCCTGTCGACCGGGATGAATCGCTCTTCGCGCAAGTCACAAAACAAATGCTGGAGACCGGCGACTATTTCGACCTTCGTTTTCAGGACGAGCCATTCAACCGGAAACCCCCTGGGATCTACTGGCTTCAGTCGTTGTCTACAGCGCTTCTTGGCGACCCCGACGCGCCGCGAATCTGGACGTATCGGGTTCCTTCGCTTCTCGGCGCAATTTGCGCGGTGCTGCTCACTTGGCGCTTGGGGAGGCAGTTCTTCGGGAGAAAAGCCGGTTTCACCGCCGCTTTGATTCTCGCCGGATCCTTGATGCTCGGATTCGAAGCACGGCAGGCGAAGACCGACGCCGTGCTGCTGGCGGCAATTGTCGGTGCTCAGGCCGCTCTTGGATATGTGTATCTCCGGTGGCGCCGGGGCGCCCCGGTTTCCAGATTGAGCGCCTACCTGTTCTGGATTGCGACAGCGCTTGGAATTCTTGTCAAGATGCCGGTGATCTTGCTGGTTTCCGCGGGAACCATCTTGATGCTCGGCATTTGGGACCGCGCCTGGGGATTCCTTCGGTGCCTTCGGCCCGCATCCGGCGCTTGCCTCGCGTTGGCGATCTCGTTGCCGTGGTTCCTTGCGACGGCGCTCTCGGGCGATGGTGAGTATTTCCGGGAAGCTGTCGGGCTGGACATCATCGGAAAAATCTTTTCCGGGCAGGAATCGCACGGTGCGCCGCCAGGATATTACCTTCTTGCGTTCTGGTTCACATTTTGGCCCTTCGCGGTGCTGACCGGGCTTTCCGCAAGGTGGGTTTGGCGAAACCGCGCCGCCGACCCTGTTCGGTTCTGCGTGTCGTGGATTCTTCCGATGTGGCTCGCTTTCGAACTGTTCGTGACCAAACTTCCCCATTATGTCTTGCCGACTTTTCCCGCTCTGGCGATTCTGACCGCCGGGGCGCTGCAGGATCCTTCCTACTGGAAAGGCCGGACCGCCGGGTTCCTTGAATGGCTGCTTCTGGGGTTATGGGGACTTGGTACAGCATTGCTTGCAGCGTTCGTGATTGCCCTGCCGCTGGTGGTTGGCGGGCGCTTTTCTCTCTGGTTCCTGTTGGCGGTTGCGGGAATCGCTTTTGCGATTCTGCACGTGGTTCGACTGGCGCGCGACCAATCCTGTGCAGCCGGTCTTGTGAAGCCGCTTCTTGTTGCGAGCATCGCGGTTTTCGGGGCGGCGTATGGCGGAGTGCTTCCCGGCACGGAAGCGTACTGGCTATCTTCGCGCGTTGCTTTGGTGGTGGAAGAACATCGGCAGGACTGTCCCCGCGTGCCGCTCGTCGCCGTGGGATACGGCGAACCCAGCCTTGTGTTCCTGGGCGGTTCAAACACCAAATTCTCCGACCCGCGGAATGCCGCCTTGGCGCTCGCTGGCGATCCCGGCTGCGGAATCGCGGTGATCTCGGAGGAGGCTGAGATCGACTTCCAGCAAGCCGTCCAGGAACTCGGCATACGCCCCCGGCTCATTGCCGAGATTCCAGGGATCAACTATACCCGTACACAAGAAACTGAATTGAAAGTCTACGCTGGCTCATAGAATGGTGGCCCAAGCCGGCAAGACTCCGTATCGTTCTTCTCCCCTTCAGCACCGCCGCTTACGAGAATTGCTTGGGCTTTCTGGGATACGTGAAGAGAAGCCCCGACCAAACCGCATCAATTGCGCAAACCTTGTAATCGACAAGGCCCTCGGCGAGGGCAATTCTTCGAACGTCGGCCTGGGATACATCTGTCGCAACACCGGATGCCTTTTTCGGCCAGGCGATCCAGAGGGAGGAATCCCGGCGCATTTCGCCCGAAATTTTCTGGATTCCCTTTTCGAGCCTGTCGCGCGTCGTCACGAACCAGATCACCAGATCACATTGCATCTTTTTCAATGCGCCCACCGAGGCGTCCTTGGGGAGGGTCCCCAACGTGGAGACGAAGTCTTCAGGCGCATCAACCAGCGCAACGAATGAACCTGCCTTGATCCCGAGTTTTTTCACCAGGGGCGTCCCCGAATAGGCGCCGGATCTAGAAACCGGAACGACCGGATTCTCGGGAGGATGGGCGAGGGCGGATTGAAGTTCCCGTTCGAGGTCGGCCCAGCCGGCGAAAGCGGCATCGGGGAATACTTGGCGGGCAAGTTCAACCTTCTCGGGTTTGCCGCCGGCAAAAACGATAGGTATGTGCCGCGTTGCCTTTCGCTGCCGCAATATCATGCCGATATGGCGGCCGTGTGCGGGAAGCCGGCTTATGCCGATGACAATTGCGTCTGAACTCTCTCCGGCAAGATTTGCGACACTCGATGAAGCGGGGACCGCATGATTCACGGCAAAGCCCGCTGACCGCAAGCGGTCGCCGAATTCGGCTGCCTCGGTCTCGTTCCAGTGGATCAATCGAATTCGATTCACTTTCGCTCTCCCGCTCTCCCCGGGCAGGACCCGCCCGTGGAGCAAATGCACCGTCCCATCGAATCCATTCGACAGTTATCATGCCAGTCTGCGGAAACTACGCCAAGCGCCGTTCGTCTCAGCACGAACGTGTCCGCTGGATCTACTAACGCGCAACGGTTTCATTCTCTTGGACATAAGGAGAAACTTGCACTTGCCCACAGCGTTGCGAGAGATCTCGGAAGACGACATTTTCTGGGGTTTGCGAAGAATTGTCCGTCAGGGCCGTCTGCCGCGAACATCGGCGTACGGGGCGGAGACCATCTGCAGGACTCGGACGAACTGTTCGCCTGGCCTGTCTACGGCCGTTCAATCATGTTCGGGTTACGAAAGCGAACACGATTGAACGGGGTCGACGGACCGCACGGTAAAAGTTTGGGGCTTATATAGTGTCCGTGCCAAAATACCGGGTTTTGAACCCAGCGCGACGTTTCCGGCCCAGGCGCCTGGCACGGGATTCGGCCCCTTGCGCCGTGAATGAACGGTTGGGGGCCGGTTTCGCACGAATTTCGAGGATGCCGGCGATCTTCCGCCATGAGGAAGGGGCCCCGGCCAGAGCCGGGGCGCATGCCGACGGCGTTGGCTCGGCCGGCCGCAGTCAGGCGGCGCGGCGGATGCCTTGGCGCCGCTGATTCCGGATCTTGTCCCGCTCGGCTCTCTGCAGCACCAGGCCAATCCGGTGCAGATTTGCAGCAAGGATTGCGAGAGCGACCGTTCGAGCGAAGCCATCCCTGCCGTGCGCGCGAACCCGGTCCAGGCCGCGGCATTCCAGGTTGTGGATGGCGGATTCCACCGCCGGATGCTGCCGCCGCGCCGCAGCGAACTCGGGGCGCGCCTCGCGCTCCCGCGCTTTCTGTGAAAGCGTGCCCTTCGCCGGCAGCGCGTTGCACTCCAGCAGCGCGTCCAGCCGCACCCGGTTGGACGGGCTGTGGAAGCCCCGGTCGAAGCTGCAGCCCCGCACCGACGGAAACAGGGCGAGGGTCTCCGACAGCAACGGAACCGCCGCATCCATGTCGTCGTCCTCCCACAAGATACGGTGGTGAAGGACAAATTGATGCTGGTCCTCGACGATACAGACCGGAACCCCGAGTTCGACCAGGCGCCCGGCCTTGCCCTTCGCGCACCAGCGGGTGTGCGGCTCGAAGATGGAGAACACCTTCTCTTCATGCGGGATCACTTCGCCCTGCAGCAGCCGCCGGTCGATCTGGTCGATCTGGCGAAGCGCATGATCCATAAGTCCTTGCACGGTATCGATGTCCCATGCTTCTGCCCCGGCCGCCTCGAGTTCCCGCCGCAGCCGTTCCGCCCGCGCCACCAGCGACCGGCAAAGCTCCAGGTAAGCGCGCACGCGGTCCGGATGCCGCCTCTGCCGCCGGGAATTGCGGATCTTGTTGAACAGCCGCTTCACCTGCCGGCGCAGATGCCGGCTCTGCCGCCAGCCGCCAAGCCCGAAGCCAGCTCCGCACAAACCCGGATCAGGCGCCGCATCGCGTCCCACAGCAAGTTCACGTCGGTCGGATCGTGCACGTCGGTTTCCACCACAAAGGAATCGGCCCGCGCCCGCAGCGGCGCTTCCGGCTCCTGCCCGAACAGCGCGTGGCCCGCCTTCACCACCAGTTCGTTGATCTTGTTCAGAAGCTCCGGCGTCAGCAGCGAGACATTGCGCACCAGCGTTCGGTGCTCGTACCGGTGGTGGTCGTCAAGCCCCGAATGGCCGAGCATCTCCCGAACCGTTCCGTGGCAATTGGCAAGGTCCTGCAGACGGTCGTAGTCGCACCGGATGCCCTGCTTCAGCGTCGCCAGCACGAAGATCCGCCACAAATCCATGCCCGGGCGCCCAAGACCCCGGTCCACGCCCGGAAGAAAATGCGCGTCCAGCAGGTCGAAAACCTGCCGGCGCAACGCTTCGTCGCAGTACAGGTGCTGGATGCCCCGCAACACCGCCGGGATGTCATCCCGGCAGCCCGGATCAATCGCAATGTCCTCGATGGCGATTTCGCCAAGCCGAACAAACGGTTCCTGGATTGCCCTCATGCCCTCACCCTCGTCTCTGCTCTGCCGGAACGAGCGACCCATCGCGAAGATTCCGCCCATTCGACCAATTTCGACTGGAATTATACGCCTGGGACCAATCTTCGCAACCCAAAACCGGCCACAACCTATTGATATGAAACGATTTGTGACCTTTTTGCACAGGCACTATATACATAACTTGACATGACACTGTTCTGCGACGAGCGGCGCCACTGCCCCGCTTGCTCCGGAGAATGATCGGTTCTCCGCTCCTGCCGCCGCCACGGGAAGCGGGATCACCCCGCCACTCCCCACCCGTGAACGGGCCAAAGCCCGTTGCAGGATATTCCTTGCCGCATTGACATCGCGGTCCAGCACCAGCCCGCAGGCCGGACAGGCGTGGACGCGAACAGCCAGACTTTTCGGCGCCTCGGCGCCGCATCCCGGGCAGGCCTGGCTGGTTCCATGCGGCGCGACTTCCGCCACCTGAAGGCCGGCGCTCGCAGCCTTGTCCTTCAAGAGCGTGAAAAACGTTCCCCATCCCTGCTCGGAGATCGCCCGGTTCAGCCCCGCCTTGGCCCGCACATTGCGTCCGGGTTCCGCCGCGGTCCCCTTCGCCGAGCGCAATAGGTTGGCGATCCGCAAGTCTTCGATCGCGAAAAAATCGTAGGCCCGGCTGAGCGCCGACACCGTCCAGTGCAGGGCTTGCCGGTTGGCGTCCGAGATCCGCTGCCACTCCCGCGCCAGCGACCCCACTTTCTTCCGCCGGTTGCCGGACCCTGGCGCCGCGCGGGCCACCGCCCGCTGCAGGCGACGCAGGCGGCCCCGGTTCACCTCCCGTTTCGCGACCTCCCCGCCATCCGACAGCGTCAACCGGGGCGACCCGCGGGAACGCGAAGCCCAAGTGAACCTCGGTGCGCAGCGGCTTCCGCACCACCCGCAGCGTCTTCAGTTCCGCCCCCTCCGGCAACGCCCGCGACATCCGCAGTTGCATCGGCGGAAGCCCCTTTACATGCAACCGCCAGTGCCGGCCATGCCGCCGCACCATGCCCCGCGAGACCTTCGCGATCTCCACCGTCCGCCACCGCTGCGCCGCCTTGAAGCGCGGAAAGCCGGGCTTGCCGTCGCCTTCCGCGCGCCGGAAGAAATCCCGGAAGCTCCGGTCCAGCCGCTGCAGGACACCCCGGAACACCTGAACGCTGAGGGCGGCGAACTCGGGAAATTGCGTGTTGTTGCGGATCGCCGTCAAAGACTTGCACTGGTCGTAACAGGAAATCGAAATCCGCGCCTTCGTCCAGGCGCCAATGCGCTCCTCAAGCGCGGCGTTGTAGAACCCGCAACACAACCGCAACACCTCGCCGAGACGGCGGTGCGAGGCAGGGGTGAGCCGCGCCCGGCATTTGAAGACCTTGAACACCGGACGGGCATCGCCGGTGGGAGAGGCAGGATTGTGTTGCATTGTTGTTGCATTGCTGTTGCTTCATTAAGCGATTCGTACCACCGTTTCTGCAAATGCGCAAGCGAAAACCACTTTCTTGTCAAGTTATCCATATAATCCCCAAAAGTTTCAAATGTCTTGATTTGGGAAGTTGAAGTTGTATCTCGGTGCCGGTGCAGCAATTGTATTGCGGATTTGCGCGTGACGCCCGATTTGTCGATGGCAGGCCATCGGATCGAATAGCAAGCCTGGGGAGGTTGGGATGACTCTTTTGCGCGGGAGGAATGTTTTCTTGTCCGGTGGGTCCAGAGGGATCGGACTGGCGATCGCGCTACGCGCTGCTGCAGACGGCGCAAACATCGCCATCGCGGCCAAGACCGACAAACCGCATCCAAGACTTTCCGGCACGATTCACACCGCTGCCGAAGCGGTGCGCGAAGCGGGTGGCGAAGCTCTCCCGGTCATCTGCGACATTCGCGACGATGCCGCAGCAGAAGAGGCGGTGGCGCGCGCGGCGGCCCATTTCGGTGGAATTGACGTGGTGATCAACAATGCCAGTGCGATCAGCATTACCGGAACGCTCGCCACCGAGATGAAGCGGTATGACTTGATGGCGTCAATCAACGCTCGGGGTACGTTTCTTGTGACGCGCGCCTGTCTCCCGCACCTGCTTGAATCGGTCTACCCGAGAATTCTCACAATCGCGCCGCCGCTCGATTTCTCCGCGGGCTGGTTCCGCGACCATTCCGCATATAGTCTGGCGAAGTATGGGATGGGTGTGCTCGCACATGGTTGGGCTGCAGAATTTCAGGGCAGTATTGCCTCCAATTGCTTGTGGCCGAGAACGACAATCGATACGGCCGCCGTTCGCAATTTGCTCGGAGGGGCTGAACTTGCGGCGCGCTCACGGAAGCCGGAGATCATGGCCAATGCTGCGCACGCAGTTCTCGCAAGGCCGATCGAGTTCACTGGCTGGTTTTGCCTGGACGATCTGGTTCTTGCCGCAGATGGCGAAAGAGGTTTTGATTCGTATTCGGTCGATCCAGCGCAGGAGTTGGCGCCCGATTTCTTCGTGCCCCGGGATACGCCGTTGCCGGGCGAAGCAAACGGCGCCGTGGGTTGGCGCGCCCCAGAGCTTGGGCTGCCCGCTGCTCCCGATTGAATCGGTTTTCCGGGCGGGCGAGCGCAACAAGTAGTAGAATGAAGTGATTGGCTTCATGGGAGGCATCTGCGGCGGCGATTGCCAGGAGTGAGCGGGAACGGGCGCGCAAATCGCAGTTGTTGTGCATGCTCCCGGATGACGTGGTCGTCGATATACTCGAGAGGGCATCGGCGATCTCTCTGCCGCGCGGCAAGATTCTGTTCGAGCAGGGAAGCCCTGCAGACAGTTTTTTCTTTGTGCTGCATGGATGGATGAAGCTCTATCGCACTACGGAGGAAGGCGCGGAGACAGTCATAATGGCTCTCACCGAAGGCGAGAGTTTTGCGGAGCCGCTGGCCATCATGAATGCCTGGTATCCGGTTTCGGCGGAGGCCGCTACGGACGCTCGGGTCATGAAAATCCCGATGCGGGGACTTCAAGACGAACTTCGCCGGAATCCGGAACTGGGCCTTGCGATCATCGCTTCCTGTTTCCGTTTCTTGCGCGAACTTGTCGCGCGAATCGAACGGACGGAGTCGCGGACAGGACCGCAGAGATTGGCGATGTTCCTGCTCGACCTCGCGGATCAAGAAGCGGGAACGTGCCAAATCAACTTGCCGCACCAAAAGCGATTGCTTGCCGCCCGACTCGGAATGTTCCCCGAAAGCCTCTCCCGATCGTTTGCGATGTTACGGAAACACGGTGTACGTGCTTTGACCAATCAGGCGACTATTGAGAACCTGGAAGAGTTGAGAGGGTATACAAGCAAGAGCCGCGGGTGAGGAAATGCGGAGCTTCCCGGCATTTGCTTGAGATCGCGGCGATTGGTTGGTAAAAGCCACGTTCGACGTGTGCGGCAATGCCCCACGAAAGGAGCGCAGTCGTAGCGGAGGCTCGGATGCAAGAATACGTTCATGGCGAGATGGATGTCCGCGCACAGCAGAAGCTGTTTCGAGGATTCATCAAGTTTATCGTTCAAGTCTGTATCGTAATTGCGATGATTCTGATTTTCATGGCCGCATTCCTTACTTGATCGACAACTGGAAAAGGCCCACTACCGCCCGTGAAAATCGCAGTTCCCGTAGAATCCCGTGATGGAGAAACGCGGGTAGCTTGCACACCGGAAGTCGCCAAGCGCTACGTTGCCGCAGGCGCTGAGTTGGTGATCCAGGTGGGCGCGGGTATGCGGGCAGGCTATTCCGACCGCAAATATGCCGATGCCGGAGCGTATCTGTCTCCGTCTCTGGAGTCCGCGCTGGCTGAAGCCGCTACGGTTCTGAAGATCCGTCGTCCCAGCGTGGACGAAATCTCGGCGATGCCCGAGGGTACGCAGCTATTTTGTCTGATGTCTCCATACTCGGATCCCGGAACCGTCACCGCTTGCGCCAATCGGCGGATTGACGCTTTCGCAATGGAACTCATGCCCCGGATCACACGTGCCCAGTCCATGGACGTGTTGAGTTCGCAATCGAACCTGGCGGGTTATCGTGCGGTCATCGAGGCGGTGAATGCATACGACCGGGTCATGCCGATGATGATGACCGCCGCGGGAACCGTGGCGCCTGCGAGAGTCTTCATAATGGGAGCCGGGGTAGCCGGATTGCAGGCCATTGCAACTGCGCGGCGTCTGGGCGCGATCGTGAGCGCGACGGATGTGCGCCCCGCCGCGAAGGAACAAGTGGCCTCGTTGGGCGCAGGGTTTGTAGCCGTGGAGGATGATGAGTTTCGAGAAGCCGAGACGGCTGGCGGCTATGCCAAGGAGATGTCCGAAGCGTACAGGAAAAAGCAGGCCGCGCTTGTTGCGGAACATATTCCTCGCCAGGACATTGTGATTACGACCGCGCTCGTGCCGGGAAAAAAGGCGCCGGTCCTGCTTGGCGAGGATATCGTGCGGACCATGCGCCCCGGGGCCGTCGTCGTTGACATTGCGGTCGAGCAGGGCGGCAACTGTCCGCTCTCGCGGGCTGATAAAATCGTCGATGTGGACGGCGTAAAGATCATCGGCTTTGCCAATTTGCCCGGCCGAGTTGCCGGAGACGCTTCATCGTTCTTTTCGCGCAACCTCCTGAATTTCATCTCGCCGATGATCGAAGCCGGGAGTGCAAAACTGAATATCGACTGGGAGGACCACCTCATCAAGGGCACCAACCTGACTCGAGACGGCGAAATTGTGCATCCGGATTATGCCGGCATCACGGATGTGTAGAATTGCCCGCGCGAGTACGAGAGAAGTGGGCTCGGTAGTCTTTCCCGGAAGCCCAAGGGGGCCTTTCCCGCGCCTGCTCCACGGGTACGGAATGTTACGATAGGGGACTCGAAGATGGTCACGCATGCACACGCAGAAACTGTTGCCGAGGCTGCTGGCGCCGCAGCCGCCTATGGGGGCGTGGATCCCTTCGTTTTCCGGCTCGCAATTTTCGTGCTCGCGATTTTTGTCGGATATTACGTCGTTTGGTCCGTTACGCCGGCACTGCACACGCCACTCATGTCGGTCACCAACGCGATCTCCTCGGTGATCATTGTCGGTGCGCTCGTGGCTGCGGGCATCGAGGTAACGGAAGGCGCCAGTTGGACCAGCCGGCTTCTTGGAGCATTTGCAGCCGGGATTGCCGCGGTCAACATTTTTGGCGGATTCCTTGTTACGCAGCGGATGCTTTCGATGTATCGCACAAGAAGTCCGAAGAAATAGCGAGCGGTAGTCTTGTGGCCAATTTCGCGGCAGTCGCGTACCTCGCGTCGGGAATCCTCTTCATCCTCGCGCTACGCGGTCTGAGTCATCCCGAAAGCTCCCGGCGGGGCAACGTATTCGGTATGCTCGGCATGGCGTTGGCGGTCGCGGTAACGGTGATTGTGTTTCCGCCGGCGATTGACGGGGCCGCAATGCTGCTGGTGGCGCTCGTGGCGGGCGGAACCGTCGGAGCGCTGATTGCGCGCCGCATCCCGATGACGGCAATGCCGCAGCTGGTAGCGGCGTTTCACAGCCTCGTAGGACTTGCAGCGATTCTGGTTGCAGCCGCCGCCTTCTATTCCCCAAGCGCTTTCGGGATCGGCAAGACTGGCGCCATACATGCGGGGTCCCTGGTAGAGATGGCGCTAGGGACGGCCATTGGCGCGGTCACTTTCACCGGGTCCGTAATTGCCTTCGCCAAGCTCGACGGACGCATGTCAGGCACCCCAATTTTGTTGCCGGCCCGGCATGTAGTGAACATTGCGCTCGGGCTGGCCTTGGTCGCGTGCATCGCCGCCTTCGCCACGATTCAGCAGGCCTACCTGTTCTGGGCCATCGCAATTATCTCTCTGGTGATCGGCGTGCTGATGATCATTCCCATCGGCGGCGCGGATATGCCGGTGGTGATCTCCATGCTGAATTCCTACTCTGGCTGGGCGGCCGCCGGAATTGGTTTCACCCTTGGAAATACCGCCTTGATCATTACCGGAGCCTTGGTGGGCTCGTCGGGAGCTATTCTCAGTTACATCATGTGCCGCGGCATGAACCGCAGTTTTGTCAGCGTGATTCTGGGCGGGTTCGGAGGGGAAACACGGGCGGCAGCCGGCGCAGCAGAAGAACGGCCGGTGAAACTCGGGTCGGCCGAAGACGCTGCGTTCATTCTCAAAAATGCCGGTTCGGTGCTAGTTGTGCCGGGTTACGGGCTCGCGGTCGCCCAAGCGCAGCATGCCATGCGCGAAATGGCGGACCTCCTGAAGAAAGCTGGCGTTCGCGTGCGATATGCCATCCACCCTGTGGCTGGAAGAATGCCCGGTCACATGAATGTGCTCTTGGCCGAGGCCAATGTTCCCTACGATGAAGTTTTCGAACTGGACGATATCAACAGCGAGTTCGGAACCACGGATGTAGCCTTTGTTGTAGGCGCGAACGATGTCACGAATCCCGCAGCCAAGAGCGACCCGTCCTCGCCGATCTTCGGAATGCCGGTGATGGATGTCGAAAACTCCAGAACCGTGTTATTCGTGAAGCGTTCGCTGGGTTCGGGCTACGCTGGAATCGAAAACGAGCTCTTTTTTCGTGAGAACACCATGATGTTGCTCGGAGACGCCAAGAAGATGTGCGAAAGCATCGTCAAGTCGATGGGCTGACCCGCGCCAACAGTTCTTCGAGCGTAGTCCGCAGCAGGGCAAGTTCCGCTGGACCGCTCATTCGATGGTCTGCGTCCTTCACAAGCGACAATCGGGCATCTTCGCTCGCGACCCGGTCCAATATTCGCAGTGCTGTACGGACCGGAACCTCCCGGTCCGCCGTGCCGTGGAGGAGCCGAATCGGCGCCTGAATCGGCAGTTCCTGGTTTAGGAGAAGATTCTGCGCGCCGTCGGCGATCAGATTCGCAGTGACGATGTATGGGGGGGCATATTCGCTCTCGATTTCCAACCTGCCGTCCGTTAGCAACGCCGCCCATTCCGCCGGTGACGCAACGCGAAGAAGAAAGTCCTCGGTAAAATCCGGCGCCGCGGCGATTCCGACAATTCCCGCCACGTTCACTGCCGTGTTTTTCGCAAGGAGTAGCGAGATCCAGCCTCCCATCGAGGAGCCGACAAGGACCTGAGGGCCGTTTGTCAGGGAACGAATGGCATCCCGGGCATCGGCAGCCCAGGCGCTGATGCAGCCTTCTTCAAGTATTCCGGAAGATTGCCCATGCCCGGTGTAGTCGAAGCGCAGAAAACCGTGTCCGGTCTCAAGCGCCCAATTTTCAAGAAAGGTGGCCTTGGTGCCGGTCATGTCCGAACAAAGTCCTCCCAGGAACACGACACCTGGCTTGGATATATGCGCGCCGAGCGCTTTCGTCCTGTGGTAGGCGAGAAGACGGCCACCGGGGGCTTCCAGTACGCTGAAATCGCTCATGGCCACAGTATACAGGCAATCCAAATGGGGTTTGCCGGGTCGTGCGTATTTGTTGCACGGGTCGTCCGTTTCTTGACAAATTCGAGCATTGCGGCGACGGTGCCAGCTTCGCATGTGATGCGAATTGAAGTTTTCCGAAATTCCTTGAGGCTCGTGGCTTCCAGCAAGAAAATTGTCCTCACTCTGCCGGATGGCGCACGACGGAACTATTCGTCACCTATAACGGGTGCGGAAGTAGCTGCGGACATCGGACCAGGACTGGCAAGCGCGGCGTTGGCCTGCACGATCGACGGCGCGCTTTCGGACCTGTCGCTTCCGATCGAACGCGACGCGCGGTTTTCAGTCGTTACGATGTCGAACCAGGCGGAGGCGTTGGAACTCCTTCGCCATGACTGTGCACATGTCCTTGCCCGGGCAGTCCAGGAGCTGTGGCCGGATACGAAGGTAACGATCGGTCCGGTGATCGAGAACGGATTCTACTACGACTTCGATCGCGAGGAACCCTTCACGCAAGATGACTTCGCCCCCATTGAAGCCCGTATGCGGGAGATCATTGCGCTCGATGAGGAAATTCGCCGCGAATCCTGGACCCGGGGCGCAACGTTGCGGTACTACGAACAATCCAACGAGCCCTTCAAGATGGAATTGGTGAACGCAATACCCGAGGGAGAAGAAATTCGGATGTACTACCATGGGCCGTGGCTTGATCTCTGCCGTGGTCCACACTTGTTCCGGGTGGGGCAAATTCCACCGAATTGTTTCCAGCTCACCACCGTGGCTGGCGCCTACTGGCGCGGCGATAGCAGCCGCCAGATGCTGCAGCGGATTTACGGAACCGCCTGGAGGACGGGCAAGGAACTCGCCTCGTATCTGGAATTTCTCGAAGAGGCGAGGCGGCGGGACCACCGCGCGTTGGGGCGGAAACTGAGTCTCTTCCATATTCAGGAAGAAGCGCCTGGAATGGTGTTCTGGCATCCAAACGGTTGGCGGATTTGGAGGGCGCTCGAAGACTACATGCGACGCAGGCTGGACGCCGCCGACTACGTGGAGGTTCGTACACCGGAGGTAGTGGACCGCAAGCTCTGGGAGCGGTCCGGCCACTGGGAGAAATTCCGGGAGCACATGTTCATCACCGAGATTGATGAGGAACACGCGGCGGCCAAGCGCGTTAACGCGTTAAAACCGATGAATTGCCCGTGCCATGTGCAAATATTCAACCGCGGCTTGAAGTCCTATCGCGATCTTCCGCTCAGAATGGCGGAATTCGGATCGTGCCACCGCTACGAACCCTCCGGCGCCATGCACGGTCTGATGCGCGTGCGTGGATTTACGCAGGACGACGCTCATATCTTCTGCACCGGCGAACAAATTGCTTCGGAGACGAAGGCATTCATCGAGTTGCTGTCATCGATCTACGCCGATCTCGGATTTCCGGAGTTCACGATCAATTACGCGGACCGTCCCCCGATTCGGGCCGGCTCGGACGAGGTGTGGACAAACGCGGAGCAGTCCCTGCTGGATGCGACCAAGTCGGCAGGGTGCGATTTCAAGGAAAACCCCGGGGAAGGAGCGTTCTACGGGCCAAAGCTTGAATTTGTTCTGACCGACGCGATCGGCCGCGAATGGCAATGTGGAACGTTGCAAGTTGATTTCGTGCTACCCGAGAGGCTGGAGGCCGACTACGTGGCCACGGATGGCCAGAAGCGGCGCGCCGTAATGCTGCACAGAGCCATTCTCGGTTCCTTTGAAAGGTTTATCGGCATTCTCGTCGAAAGTAGCGCGGGGCGTCTTCCGATGTGGATGGCGCCGCGCCAGGTCGTTGTTGCGACTGTGGTTTCGGACGCGAACGAGTATGCTCGCGAGGTCGTCCGGTTGCTTCGCGGCGTCGGCTTGAGAGCGGAGTGCGATCTCCGCAATGAGAAAATCAACTACAAGGTCCGCGAACACTCGACTGGCTTGGTGCCGTTCATTCTTGCGGTCGGACGGCGGGAGGTTGGCGACCGCACGGTTTCCATTCGGCGGCTTGGGGAACGCTTGACAAAATGCGTTGCGCTGGACGCAGCATTAGATATGCTAACGATGGAAGCTTTGCCCCCGGACCTGATGCGTGCCAGAGGCGAAGCGGAGTAGGCGCGCGGAGTTGAAGACTCCGTGGCAAGGGATCTGATCAGGAGGTAGCGACCATCGCACGCAGACCGCAACTCGCGCAACCGGTTCGGGATACCGGATTACGCGTAAACGAACAGATTGAACATCCCAAGATCCGACTCATAGACCATAACGGCGAAAACTGCGGCATACTTGATGTCGAAGAAGCACTGGTGCGCGCCGAAGTTGCCGAACTCGATCTCGTCGAAATTCAGCCAAAGCTCGATCCACCCGTTTGCAAGATCATGGACTACGGGAAATTCAAGTACGAAAAACAGAAACGCGCGTCGGAAGCGAAGAAGAAACAAAAGGTCATCATCGTCAAGGAAGTCAAGCTCCGACCGAATATCGACGACCACGACTATGGCGTGAAGCTGAAGAGCATCCGCCGTTTCTGGATGATGGTGACAAGGTGAAGGTGACCATGCGGTTTCGCGGCCGTGAGCTTGCGCATCAGGAACGCGGAGCGGAACTTCTGACGCGGGTTTCGGGAGATATCGGAGACATTGCAAAGATCGAGGTAGTTCCCGAAATGGAGGGACGCCAAATGGTTATGATGGTCGCTCCATCGAAATAGCGCGGTTCCGGCGGGCGCGCGCAATTAACCAGGCAGGCGAAGTGCCAGGTCCCGCAACCGACGGCAAAGGTCGTGGCTGGCACGATATGGGTGGCCGGCCGGCCGGTGAAGTCAATCTCGATGAACATGCGTATGCGCTTTGGGAGCAGCGGGTAGATGCCCTGTTGGTGCTGTCCGGTGAACGCGGCTATTTCACGGTAGACGCACTGCGGCGTGCGCTGGAGGACATGGGCGAGGAAGCGTTTGAGAGCTTGACATACTACGAGCGCTGGGTAGCCGCAATTGCTCGCAATCTTGTCGAGACCGGGGTGCTTACGGAAGCGGAAATTGCCGATCGCGTTGCAGAGGTGGAAGCGCGCGGCGCCAACTATGGAGAGGCTTCCCTCCGTGGGGCGGCAAAGTGACGGTTGTGTTTCGATTCCTGCCAGGGGCTCTGGTTCGCGTGCGGAAAGGCGCGCCCTTGGGGCATACACGAACCCCTGCCTATCTTCGCGCGCGAACCGGTGTCGTCGAACGGCACTGCGGAAGCTTTCCGAATCCGGAAGAACGAGCTTATCACAGGGATGGGCTTCCAGAAGTTCCGCTCTACCGGGTGCGATTCTCCATGAACGAACTTTGGCAGGGCCCGGGGGAATCAGGAGATACGCTGGACGCGGAAATCTATGAACATTGGTTAGAACCAGTTTCGGCGGCCTGACGGAGGGAAGTCGTGCACGAGCCGCTTCCTCATTCCCGCGACCCGGACCAGGATCTCCCGCTCTCCAGGTGGCAGGCGACTGAGATTGCCATTCGCGAACTGCTGGTCGAGAAGGAAATCTTCACACCGGCCGAAATCCACGCGGCCATCGAACGAATGGACGCCCGCAGCCCCGCACTTGGCGCGCGAGTCGTTGCGCGAGCCTGGGTAGATCCGGGATTTCGAGAACGGCTGCTGCAAGACGCGTCCGCCGCCTGTCACGAACTCGGTATCGACATCCACGCCCTGAAGCTTATTGCCTTGGAAAACACGGATGACGTGCACAACGTGATCGTTTGCACCTTGTGCTCATGCTATCCGCGCAACCTGCTGGGACTTCCTCCCGACTGGTACAAGCAACGCGAGTACCGTTCCCGAGTCGTGCGCGAACCGCGCAAAGTTCTGGCCGAATTCGGGCTTGAAATCTCCGGGGAAACGCGGATTCGCGTGCACGATTCCACAGCGGATATGCGATACATCGTGCTCCCGCGGCGTCCGAAGGGTACCGGCGGCTGGGGAGAAGAACGCCTCGCGAGGACTGTCACGCGCGACAGCATGATCGGAGTTTCGGTTCCCGACATGAATTTGGCCGAGGATTGAGAGAGGCCTTTCGGAATCTCGAACGGCAGAAACCGTGCTCCGCCAGGTCACCGAGGCTTCGCCTGTCGATTCCCTCGGTCATTGAATTTGGGCTGCCGGTCAGATTGTCGGGCAGCCGATGTCCGTTCACGGGAACAGGCCATCTGCCGAAAGCGGGCGGCGTCCGGTTTGGGATTACGCGCCAGAATCGGGCGCATGGACAAGGGCGTTCGGAATCAGGCGTTCCGTTTTCGAATCGAAGACCAATGTGTTCTCCGCATCGAATTTGATATGAGTTTGCGTTCCGGTTCTGTGGGAGGCCATGGCGCCTGCCTCCAGCACACGGACGAGGCCGAGTGGGGTTTGGCAAACATACAGAATTTCCCTGCCCATCGGCTCCAGTTGCACGATTTCACCTGGAATGCCACGGTCTCCAAAAGACAAGTGTTCCGGCCTCATTCCAATCGCAACGGATGGGCTTGCATCACCCGTAATCCCGAGCGTGGTTGAACCGACTGAAAATTTGCCATCTGCGGTCCCGCCCTCGAACATGTTGATCGGCGGAGAACCGATAAACCCAGCCACGAACTTGCTTGCGGGCCGCCGATACAGGTCGTCCGGAGCGCCGATTTGTTCAATCTCGCCGTCGCACATGCAAACAATGCGGTCGGCCATTGTTGTCGCTTCGACTTGATCGTGCGTAACCAGCACAGTAGTTACACTCAACCGCTCCTGCAGCGCCTTGATCTCGGTGCGCATGGTCAATCGGAGCGTTGCATCGAGATTTGAAAGTGGCTCGTCGAGCAGCAGCAGCGTCGGGTCCTTAACCAGAGCTCGAGCCAGCGCGACCCGTTGCTGCTGACCGCCGGACAACTGCTCCGGCCGGCGCTCAAGAAGTTCCGCGACCTGCACCAGTTCGGCGACGTCTTTCACCCGCCGGGTGATTTCCGAAGCGGACGTTTTCTGGAATCGCAGAGGGAAGCCGATATTGTTAAATACGGTCATATGCGGGTAGAGGGCATACGACTGGAAGACAATACCGACATTGCGGTCACGCGCCTCGACTTCGTTTACGCGAGCCCCGTCAAACAACAGGTCGCCACCCGACGGCAAGTAAATTCCCGCCAGCATGAAGAGCGTTGTGGATTTTCCGCAACCGGACGGACCCAGCAACGAGACGAATTCGCCGTCATCAATTTTCAGGCTCATATCCGGAATAATGGCTACATCCCCGAACTGTTTCTGGATCCGCCGGAATTCAATCTTTGCCATGGATCAGCCCTTCAGTCCACCAACGGACATCTGCAGCAAGTACTTCTGCGCTACCGTATAAAGGATAAAGCTTGGAATAATGTAGAACACGCCAACTGCGGATACGATCCCGTAATCGACACCCAAATTCGTTTCCTCGGTCACAAAAAATGTATAAAGGCTCATTGTCCATCTTACGTTGGAGGACAAAAGGGTCAGCACGAAAATAAATTCTTCCCACCCCCGAATAAACACGAATACGGAAACAGCAATAATGCCGTTGGATACCTGCGGCAGCACCACTCTTACGAATGCCTGGCGCCGGGTGGCGCCATCCGTAAGCGCACTCATCTCGATTTCCCACGGTACGGCGTCGAAGAATCCCTTCATGATGAAGACAGCGAATGGCATTTCGATGCCGACAATCACCAGCATCACTCCAAACAATGTATCCAGCAGACCGACCTTCCAGATCACGATAAAAATCGGAATCAACAGAACTGTGGTTGGAAACGCATGCAACACCAGCATCGTCGCTAGCGAGGAGGCGCGGAATCGGTACTGGAATCGCGAGATGTAATAGCCTGCCAAACTGGCGATCACAGCTACGATCAAAGTAGAGGCGCCTGCGATGAAGAGGGAATTCCAGAAAGCTGACCAGACGGATGGGAAGGAAGTAACGCTAAACTCGGGATTTTCTTCCGCTGCAACGATTTCCCTGTACGCCGCGTTAAATTCGGGAATATACAGGAATCGGAAGTTGTATAAATGAAGGCTTGGTCCCACAATCACCGCGTAGATTATGATCGTTACGAGCCAAATAATGCCCCATCCCGTCATTGCTTGGCGCCGGGTGCCGGCAAGTGTCGCCCACACCCAGGTCGCAACCACCGCTGGAACGAGAATGAGAATTGAAAGCCAGAGAACTTTTGTATCGATACCTTTCAAGCCGGCGGAAAACGCTAGAGTCAACAACCAGAAGTAGGGAACAATTACGGGAATCGATACCGCGATCAGGAAAGTGAATAAGGAAACGTCCTTGGCGCGGCGCGAACGGCGGGCGTTGAACGCAAGTCTGTCCCAATGGCCTTGGGCTTCTGTGCTATCCCGGTCTGTTGCGATTGCGGACATGGCCTACTGCACTTCGATTCGGGGCTTTTGGAGCAATCTGCTCATGTTGGAAATTCGCCAAAGGAGTAGCGCCAGGATCACGCCGGGTATGATCAAGAAGAACGCCAGAGCGGCGCCATAGGCATACTGGCCGGATGAACCAAACGCGCGTTGATAAATGAATATTGCATAGACTGTCGTAGCGCGAAATGGTCCGCCGCCTGTGATCAGGAGGATGTACTCGAAGCTGGTTAGCAGCGAAAGAGTCTGCCAGATGAAAATGTAGGTCAGTGGCCATTTGAGCTGGGGAAGAGTGATGTGCCATACAGTTGACAGCGAACCGGCGCCATCACATCGCGCTGCGTGATACAAATGTTGAGGAATACCGCGAATCGCCGAAGTCAAGATAATCATGGCAAAAGAGGCGCCGATGAAACCATTCGCGAAGATGATAACCCACATGGGTTCCAACTGACGCAAGTCAATTGGTTTTTCCGCACCGAACAGGCGCATCAAGATTTGGTTTACCAGGCTGGTATCGCCTGCATGCACGGACCAGGTCCACAGAATTGCGTAAACCACAGACGGGCTCATGCGGGGAAGCAGCCAAACGGCCCGGAAGAATGTTCCGGAGGTGCGCGAAATTGAGGTTGTCGCAAGCGCGAGAACGAGGCCGAAAGTCGTGTTGAAAATCAAAAGCGTGGCACCGACATAGAACACGGTTCGGGCGATGACTCCGCCGAGTTGCCGGTCGCTAACGAACGCTCGTTCGTAATTCTTGGTCGTGATCTCCTCGATGCGAAGTTCGCGGCCGAGATCCGTGAACGAAATTGCAATGTCGACGAATACGGGAACGACGAAGAAGAAGCCCACAACGAGGAAGGCCGGACCCAAGAATATCGCCATGTTGGCACGCTCGCGTGCCTTCATCGAGCTCCGCGCATACGCACGGATCACCGCATCTTCCGCAACCGCTCCCATGGAACTGCTAGACGCCTCGAAAGCGGCTCAGAATATGGCTAGGCGCTAGGCGCATTTGCCGTGTGCACTAGGTGAAGTGGGGTTGATTCCCTCCGGGGGAGACACTAGAGGTCTCCCCCGGAAAGAAATTCATGATTTCGGACTATTGCACGACAATGCTATCCGGGATGCGTGCTCCCGCCTCTTCTATTACATAGATGGCGGCGTCAGCCGAAGACAGCTGCCCGGTTTCCACACCCTGTAATGCCTCATATATGATTTGGTTCAGAGCCCCAAAGTCTGCGTGGTTCGGCATATAATGCGTGAACTCAAGAAGTTCTGTCGCCAGAGCCAGAGTCCACTGATCGGCGTAACGAGGATCGTCGAGCTGTGAACGCTTGATTCCGATATGCGTGGTTGTCACGGCGTGATCCGTGTTCAGATCGGCATCAGAGGCATACCCCACGACGTGCGCCGCGATCTCGGCATTCTCGCCGGCCCCCACTCCGTAAACGATGGGATGGGTCAAGCTGCCCGGCCGCCCACCACTCATCGGCGCGGGTGCCGCTGTCCAGCCAAAATTCTTAAAGAATTCGTCCCTATCGCTCGGCACACCGCGCGGGAAGGCGGCCGACCCCAGATTCCAGATGCCGTACATCCACATCGCAGCGTTATTTTCCATGTAGAATTGGTCTTCAATGAACCTCCACTCCAGCGAGGTATTGTTACTCGGTGTCACACCATTCGCGACGTTGCGTTCGTACCAGCCATAGGCATTGGCAAGCTTCTCTTCTTCCAAAAGCAGCTTGCCACTTTCCGGATCCAAGAAACTGCTGCCGTACTGGTTGAAGATCATGAGATAGTCGGGCCCCCGCGACGGTCGATGGAGTATTCCGTACTCGGCGTCGGTGTTCGCGACGACCTGACCAGCGATATCGGAAATGTCATCCAGAGTGACTTCTCCCGCGAGCACCCGTTCGTCGAGGCTCTCAATTTCTTCATCCGAAAAGCCGGCTGCTCGCATCAGGTTCTTGTTGAAGAAGAACATCCGCGCTTCGGCGTCCTGGGGAACGGCGAAACGGCGACCTCCGCATTCCGTGGAAGCCCAGAGAGACGGAAAAACATCACCAAAATACTGAGGATTATCGTTCGTAAAATCCGTCAGATCAAAGAGAAATCCGGGGTCTGCGAATGCGCAAATCCACTCGTGCGCAGCGTGGAAGATGTCGGGCCCTTCGCCAATTGCGTAGGCACGCAGCAACCTTTCCGCATCACCATCATACCCGCCCTGATCGGGTTGTTCGAGCACGGTGATTGAGACGCGGTAGTCGGCGCCATCTTTCTCTAGTTGAGCGTTCAGGCGTTCAGCGCCTCTCAGGATGTTGCCCGGCCGCAGCGGCCCAGACGGGTCGGCGCGAGACCACAGTACCAGTTCGATCGTTTCTTGTGCAGACGCGCTGATCCCGGGAATCGATGCGGCGAAAGCAAGCACTGCTGCCGCGGCTGAGAGCAATATTTGTCTATACATAGTAGAATTCTCCCAAAGTTGGAGGAGTTTGAACGGCAATTTGCCGAGCCGAACTCCAAATCAAACATTTTGTCGCGTAGATACTAACACGTTCTGTCGGCAAATGCTCGCCTACGGTGCATTCCCGCAGGGCCAATTGATTCATTGCTGGACGTGTTGAGGGTTCAACAAGTTACCGTGCCGGTCTGGTGTTTCCATCGGAACCCTGCTATGAGGTGATTGGCGGCGAATCACCGCTGTTCAGGGTTGCGCGATGCAGTTGTCGGAAGTGGTAGTGGATATTGTCCTGCCGGAGGAAGAGCGTCGCTTCCGTGCGCTGCTGGATCGCCACCATTATCTTGGCGCGGCGCCAAAGATCGGCGAGACCATCTGGTATGTGGCGCGGGGGCGGCGGCGGTGGCTTGCGCTGCTGGCGTTTTCGTCTGCGGCGCTGAAGTGCCGGGCCCGGGACGCTTGGATCGGCTGGGACTACCCGCAGCAGTACAACCGGCTGCACCTGCTCACGAACAATGTGCGCTACCTGATCCTGCCCGGGCGGCATCCGGCGCATCTGGGGTCGCGGGTTCTCGGGCTTTGCGCGCGGCGTCTGGGGCGGGACTGGCAAGCGCGTTTCGGCCACCCGTTACTGCTGCTGGAGACGTTTGTGGACCCGGCGCGGTTTCGCGGCACGGTGTACCGCGCCGCGAACTGGCAGCTGGTGGGGAAGACCCGCGGGTTCCGGCGCGATGGCGGCGGCTACCGGGAGGGTTCGACCCCGAAACAGGTGTTCCTTCGCCCGCTGGCGCGCGATGCGCGCCAACAGTTATCCCGGGCCCGGCTCGATCCGGCCCTTCAGCATGGCGTTCGAACAGCGATGATCACAGCAGAGCAGATGCGATCCCTTCCCGCCTTTTTTGGGGAGATCGACGACCCCCGCACGCGCCGCGGACGGCGCCATACCCTGTCCAGCGTGCTGGCGCTGGCCACCGCCGCCACGCTGTGCGGCATGCGCGGCTACAAGGCGATGTCGGAATGGGTCAACGACCTCAGCCCGCAAGTCCTGATCCGGTTCCGGGTGCGGCGCCGCGGCGGCGTCCCGCAGCGGCCGAGCCGCTCGACCCTCCGCGATGTGCTGACCCGGGTCGACCCGGCGCAACTCGACCAGGCGCTGCGGCGCTGGCACGAGGCCCATGGCGGCGAGGACGCGGCGCTGTCCATCGACGGCAAGACGCTGCGCGGCGCCATCGCCGCCGACGGCAGCCAAGCGCACGTGATGAGCGTGGTCGGCCACGACAGCAAAGCAACTTACGCCCAAAAAAAAGTCGGCTTGAAGCCCGGCGCCGATGACGAGACCCGCCGCACCAACGAGATCGGCACCGTCATTCCGCTACTCGACATGTTGCCGGACATCGCCGCCAAGACCTTCACCGCCGACGCCATGCTCACCCAGCGCAAGCTCGCGGAGTACCTCCGCGACCGCCGCGCCCACTTCGTGTTCACCGTCAAGGAGAACCAGCCGACCCTGTATGGGGACATCCTGCTGCATTTCGACACCGGCGCCGCCAGGGGCGCCGGACTTCGAGGAGAAAGCCAACCTGGCGCACGGCCGCATCGAGCAGCGCGCCATCTGGACGACTTCCGAGTTGAACGGCTACCTCTCCTTCCCTCGCGTCGGCCAAGCCTTCATGATCCGCCGCCTCCGCACCGACAAGAGAACCGGCAAGGCCAGCACCGAGATCGCCTACGGCATCACCAGCCATGCGCCGGATTCCGCCAGCGCGGCGCAGATCCTGCACTGGAACCGCAGCCACTGGTGTATCGAAAACGCAGCTCATTTCTGCCTCGATTGGAGTTGGGACGAAGATCGCAGCCGCATCCGCACCGGCTATGGCCCGGAAAACACCACCCGCCTGCGGCGCTTCGCCATCGGCCTCATCAAGGCCCGCGGCCTCGAGGTCGCGCCCACCCTGCGGCGGCTGAACCGCAATATCCGCGTCGTCCTCGACTTCCTCAAGTTGACCCGCAACAGCCTGCCGACCCCCGAACCGGCCGGCGCGCCCGCCACCTGATCCAACCCGCCCGGCAAGCCGGGCGCCGCCGCTCCCGTCCAAGGCGGGAGCCCTTCGCCATGGCCGAACGTCGCACCCTCCCGGAAAATCCCCCGCCGGGCGCCGTCCGCAAGCGCCCCGGCACCCGAAATTTCCGATCCCGGCATCGAAATTCCCCAGGCCAGACGCCCGAAAACCAAATCCGAACCGGGAATCCTCGGCATAACCTGAGAACAGTTTTGCCCTGTGCATTCCCGGGAAACGCCTTCCATTCCTGTTCTGATTCGATTCCTCGCGGGTCGTTTCCAGGAAGTGGTTATCGTCTTGGCGAGCAGGGACTCTTCTCCTGCAGTTTCCAGCTTGGCGGTTGGAGCGAAGAGCGAAGCGCTTCGTTACGCTCGTGGTCTGTGATACAACACCATAAGAGAGGGAAACGATCCCGCGGCGCCAGGATATCCTGATTCGATGCTGGCGGGCGTGTGCCTGCGGACCATCCTTGGCGCAGCCTGTGTTTCATACCGATTGCGCAGCCTCGACGAGCTTGCGGAGCTTTTCCTTAACGAGTTCGCGCGGCAGAAGCACCAAGCCACAATCGGGTGCGACCATCAGCCGTTCGGTGTCAATGTTGTCCAATACGGCTCGCAGTCGACTAGAGATCGAATCTACGTCTTCAACCTTGGAGCAGGCGATATCGATCAAACCTAGAATCACGGTTACGCGACTGAATTTCCGGAACAGGGCAAGATCGTTTTTGCGGTGGGCGTCCTCAATGGAAACGGCGTCAAGCGGCGAAGAGTTCAGCGCCCCTGCGAGTCTGTGATATGCCGTAGCGTCCGCCTTCGGGCACTCCTCCTGATCAAGCTGCGACGGATATCCACAGCAAATGTGAACAACTTTGTTTACCCTGCAGTCGACGCCCTCAAAGCACTTCGCCAAAGCCTCGATGCCGAACGAGAGTGCGCAATTCGGGTTTCGCGCAAACACCGGCTCGTCTACCTGAATCCACTTGCAACCAGATTCGGCGAGTCGGCGAATTTCGCAATTTAGCGCCCCGGCCAATTCGAATGCCAGCGTACGGTCGTCCCGGCCGCAGGAGTCCGCCGTGGAGTCGATGATTGTCATCGGCCCCGGCAGCGTAATCTTGACGGGCCTCCAAGTGCTGGATTGCGCGATGCGCCAGTCGCGGGCAAGAAAAGAGGCGCCGGCAGAGATTGGACCGGTAAACGTGGGGACGAGCGCCGTCCAACTGCCATCGCGCATCGCCCGCCTGGACAGGCAGTTGAAGTCAATTCCGTGCATGTGACGCAATTGGTAATAGATGTAGTGTTCGCGGCGAACCTCGCCATCGGTAGGTACGTCGATTCCCAACTCGACCTGTTCCCGGACTACTTCGATCGTCGCTCCGTCCAGGAGCGCTTCGAAATCTTCGCTGTCCTGGTCAACCGTCCGATCGAAGACTTCGGTCGGCGCGTGCCGGCGTTTGGCGCCCATTTCCGGCCAATTCGGAACCGGAGCGTAATTCGGCTTCGGATACGCGCCGATGGTTGTGGTTCGGACGCTCACGGCGGGATACTCTGGGCCTTGCCGCGACTGCGCGCATTCCGGTTCTTCCAGAATCGTTGAATCTCGAATGGCGCGTTCGTGGTGATCTGGTCTACGCCCGACGAAACGGCAAGTTCCAATCGCTCCTCGAATAGTGGCAGTCCAGGATCCAGCGTCCAACAGTCAACTTCGACCCCCTCACGCTGAAAATCCGTGACCAACGCCGCGCCTGCGGCCGCGGCGCGGGCGACAATTATGTGGTGCAGGTAGATGATCTTGGCATCCGCGGCAGTCGCGCGCACAGCTGAAACGAATTTGCCAAAGTCCTTTCGACTCAGTGGCCTGTGCTCAAGCGCAATATAGAGCGGGTCGAACCCCTTACCCGTACCCGGGGCAGCGTCGGCGAGCGTTCGAACCGCCTGCCAGGAAAAGCCGCTGACAACCAGGCGCGACGCATGGGACGAAACGCTGTCAGCAAACACCGTCAGCGCATCATCCGTCAATTGGCCTTCGGGATCCTTCAAATCGAGCTGCACGGCCGCAGCACTATGAAGGGGTGTTTCGCCGTTGTTCAGCATGGCTGCGAATTCCAGGAACAAGAGCAACTTCTCTCCTGGCTTGCCAGAAGTTGGATGGCAGTAACGGAGATGCCGGAGCGTTGCCTCGCTGGTTTCCGAGACCAGCCCCCTGCCGGTGGTTTCGCGGCGCAGTTCCTTGTCGTGCAACAGCACGAATCCCGATCCTGCGGAACACCGAATATCTATTTCGCTGCAGGCGCCGGTCGCGAGAGCCTGGACGATATTTTCGCGGTCGAACGGGAAGTCGCTGGCAAGGCGGCGCACCTTGTGCCATTTCAGCCGTATTTCACGGTCCCTGGATGCAATTGTGCGTCCGTCCAGAAGGATTGATTGGCCACCGTTCCTGTCGTTGGCCGAAGTCATGTCAGAACTCCACTTCCACCCGAATGAGTTCGTGGTCGGAAATCGTGTTGCCCTCGTGATCCACCGCCGGCACGATAGCTGGTGCACTCGCCTTGAGGCCGCGCGTGAAGAACCAGTCGATTTTTCCGAATGGCGGAGCGGGGGTTCCGTCCGGCCGCGTTCGTTGAGTCGGGCCGGGCGCATTGCAATCGGACCAGTCCAACCCGTAGGATCTTGCGATGCCGAACATGGGTTCGAAAGCAACCGGATCGTGCAGCCGTTGAATTCCGTCCCGCATTACTTCCAGCTTCTCGCCGGGGGAAGGTTCGCCGGATGTAAAGTCGATGGTGGACGTATTGAAATCGCCACCGATCAAGAGAGGCGAGTTCTTGGCATAACGGTCGAGAGACTTGCAGAGCACTTCCATCTGTTGCACGCGTAACCCGGGACTACTGTGACTCTCAAAGTGCGCCGACACAACAACGATAGGACCTTTTTCCGTTTCAATCCCGGCCGCTACCGCGATTCGGCCCCCAACTCTTCGTTCGCCGCGTGTTCCGTCGAACCAACCACCATCCAGTTCAAGTCGAATGACCGCGGGATCCAGCAGGCTGTGGAGAGAAAGAATCGCGCCGCCATGGATTCCCTGGGTGTTCTTCTCACCGGCATGCCAAGTGCGTTCCCGGGCATCTCCCAGATCCAGTTCGACGTACTCAACGGCAAGTGCGTATCCTTGTCCCGTCTTCCCCGCGAGTTCCCGTGTCGTGTGCCGGTTGCCGGAGCGCGCCATTCCGAGGTCCATCTCGGCGAGCAAGGCGACGTTGCAATTTTGGTTTTCCACCAGCGACGCGCTTGCTTCAACAAATTTGCATCGTTCCACATTCCAGAATGCAATTCGGACAGGGTGAGGGATCGGTACGCCTGCCTGGGGACCGGCGCGAACCTCAAGGACATCCAGAATGTCAATTTCTTCCAGGGCACGCGAGAAACTCGATGGATCTCCTGGTCCGGAATTCGCCGAATTCCGCCACTCTCCTGATGGTCCCTGGATTGTGTGTCGCTGGTTGCGCTTGATCCTATCGTGGACCATTGAGATGCCGCCAAATTTCCTGCTCGATCCGCCTTAGCGACAGGCGGGAAAGCTCGTTTGCTACCGTCGCTGCCTCAATCCCGCTGCGGGCGACGGGTATGGAGCCGGGAGTTAAGAGCTAAATCTCTCAGTGTCAAGGACATTTTTGCTCATTCACGCGAGAAATCTCTCTTTCCAGGTTGTGATTTGGCGTAATTGGCGCAGCAGGGCATGGTGCAGGATCGGCTCTATCCGGTTTCGGTCAGTATTGCCCGCAGAGCGTGGTAGAAGCCTCGGGGCGCCGTTCCATTATCTTGAAGTCAATATTCACGATTTCGAAGCGGGAACCGTTACCGTGGTCCCATTTAAAATTGTCCTGCAGTGACCACACCATGTGTCCTTGGAGCGGCGCACCTTTGGCGATTGCGCGGCGCGTCGCTTCAATATGATCTTCGATGAACTGGATGCGGGTTGCATCCGGACCGCCTTCAGATGGCGACGGGTCATCCAAAGCCATACCATTCTCGGATACATAAATGGGCGACCCGCGGCTGTAGTTCTCATGTAGCCAGGTCAGAAAATACTCCAGACCGGCGGTATACACCTCCCATCCCGTGCTCGATTGCGGAAGCGGTGCGGGAATTTCGAGAAATTGGGGAAACTGGCTGCCGCCGCCTGAGAACAGCGTGCGTATGCAGTAGTTGACGCCACCCAATCAAGTGGCCGGGCAATTCCTTTGAGGTCTGCGTTCCATCCATGTGGCAAATGGCGTTCGAGTAGTTCGAGCAACCGCGGCGGATATCTGCGATTGAACAGGGCTTCCAGGAATCAGCGATTGCAGAGTTCGTCGTAGAGTGCGACGGCTTCTTGTGTTTCCTGTGAGGTATCTGCCGGAGCGGCAAACTCGAAATTCAGAACTGCGCCAACGTGTCTTGCTCCACGGCCTCCCGCCATACCCGCCGCTCGATCGTGCGCAAGCAAGACGTGATGCAACGCGCGAACAGCGGCACGGTAATACCTAATTCCAGGCGCATGCCGGCCAAGGAAGTATGAAAGACAGGCGACGCTCCAGGGTTCATAGATGGTCGCCACGGCGTGAACCCTGTCCCAATTACTCGCGGAACGGTTT
Source organism: Rhodobacterales bacterium (assembly GCA_965219495.1). GTDB lineage: Bacteria > Pseudomonadota > Alphaproteobacteria > Rhodobacterales > CAZPXZ01 > CAZPXZ01. Next base: position 1,170,233 of record OZ244777.1, on the reverse strand, counting down.
CCGCGTCATCGCCGAACCAGCCAGCGATGTCGCGATTTTGCCATCCTCCTGGGTCGGCGAGAGGCGAGGGTAATTGCCAATGATAGAGGGTCAGGAATGGCAGAATGCCACGGGACAGCATGCCGTCTATGATCCGGTCATAAGACGCAATTCCCTGCGGAATCGGAGATCCGCGGACTTCCGGCATTATGCGCGTCCACGAGGTCGAAAACCGGTATGCGTCGGAGCCAGCCGCAGCAATATGGTCCAAGTCATCGCTCCCGCGACGATAGTGGTCGCAGGCAATGGCCCGGTTTTCCCAAACCTGAGACATTGCTCCGGGGCGGCTGCAAAGCCGTCCCAGTGCGTTCTTCCCGCGTTTTCGAAGCGGTGTCCTTCGATATGATCGGCGGATGTGGCTACGCCAAATACGAATCCGGTCGGAAAATCCGTTCACTTGAGAGAGTATCCGGGTGCGTCTCTCCCGCGCGCATTCAATCCATTCGCTCTTGTAGCCACTCCAGTCGTGCCCGGGATTCGGGCCGTTTCCGGAGGCGTCGCAGGCGCAGTAGTCCCGGCGAAATGTTGGCCGCAGAAGGGGGTTCCGGTAGTCAGTATCAGAATACTGGCTTGACCTCCGGAAATGGGCCGGGGATGGGCCTCTTATACCATTTCTACTGAGTCTTGACCTGTGCGAGCGACTCATGAGGGGGATTCGCCGGTGCAGTTTGCCCATTTCCGCGTCGTGATGGATGCGATTCTCTCGGGGTCCGAGCGGAAGCTCGGACAGGCGCTGGCGATGCCGTCCCGCACCTCTTCGACGGTTGCGAATACCGGGTTGGCGAGGAAGGTGCCTTTCAGGAAGGCGAAGACGTTTTCCATGGGATTGAGCTCCGGGCTGTAGGGCGGCAGCCGCAACGAGGAGATGTTGGCGGGGACCTCCAGGCGCTTTGCGCGATGCCATCCGGCGCCGTCGGGCACGAGCACGGCATGGCGTCCGGGCGGGACCGCGGCCGCGATGTCGGCGAGATGGCGGTTCATCTCATCGGCATTGGCGCGGTCGCAAACACGGCCCACCGCCACCGGGTTCGCAGGGCGTGCGGCGGCGAACAGGACGGCGTAGCCGTACCGGTGATCCCGGACCACGCGCGGGCGACTTCCCTTGCGCGCCCAGACCCGCGACAGCATGCCCTTCTGCCCGGCCCGCGCTTCATCCTGCAACCAGATTTCGATGCCCTCCGGATCGGTTCCCTTGGGCGCCGCATCCGGCGCCAACCTACGGAAATCAAGGCGAAAAGCCGCCTGCTTGGCGGCCACCGCCGAAGGGTGGACGGGACGCGGCGAAACAGGCGAAAAGCCGAGAGAGCGCAACAGGCGGCGGATCGATTCCAGGCAGAAACCAATGTGGAAATTCGCCAGCACCTTGTCGCGGATTTCCGCCAGGCGCCAGCGGCTTACGCCATCGGTTTCGAGGTCCGGACCGCCTTCGACCCACGACGCCACCGCCGCCCGGTGCGCCGCCGTCCCCAGCGCGCGGGCAACCTGGCTGCGCGGCCAGCCATCCAGAACCAGCGCAATCGCCCGCAGACGACGCGCCTGAGGGGCGCTCTTGCACTCGCGGGCCAAGTCGTGCAATTCTACCGATGTGCAGTCGGCGCGGGTGATGGGAACGGGTGCGGTCATGCCAAACCTCCTATGCTGCCGTTTTTCAAGTACTCAACATAGGGGAAATCGCCGCCCGCTGCACACTATATGTTGCGACAAGCGGACAAAATAAGAACGAGTCAAGACATAGTAGAACTGGTATTAGCCACAAACCGTACTCCGTGTGGAGAATCAGGGAGAGATTAAATGAGAAATTTGGCAATCGCCGCCATTTTGGCCTTTGGCACCGGTGCTGCGCTCGCAGACGGTCACCTTATCCTTAATCCCGGAGAAGACTCCCGGTTCAACTGGGCCAGCTTCGAGGAATTGAAATCGATGGATCTTACTGGCGAGACGATCACTATTTTCGGTCCGTGGCTTGGTCCCGACAAGGAAATGGTTGAAAACATGCTTGCGTATTTTGAAGCCGCAACCGGCGCCAATGTTGAGTATTCCGGTTCGGACAGTTTCGAACAGCAGATCGTCATCGATACGGAAGCAGGCTCCGCGCCGAATATCGCGGTGTTTCCGCAGCCCGGTCTTGCGGCAGACCTCGCCCGCAAGGGGTTCCTTGTTGAACTTGGACCGGAAACGGCGGACTGGGTGCGCGAGAACTACGCTGCGGGTCAGAGCTGGGTAGATCTCGGCACGTATGCCGGGGCGAATGGCGAGGAAGCACTCTACGCATTCTTCTACAAGATCGATGTGAAATCGCTGGTCTGGTACTCGCCCGAGAACTTTGAAGATGCCGGTTATGAAACTCCAGGGACCATGGAGGAGTTGAAGGCCCTCACCGACCAGATCGTAGCGGACGGCGCAACGCCCTGGTGCATTGGCCTGGGCTCTGGCGCTGCGACGGGCTGGCCCGCAACGGATTGGGTCGAGGACCTCCTGCTCCGCACCCAGACTCCCGACGTCTATGACGGATGGGTTTCGAACGAAATCCCGTTCAATGATCCGCGGATTGTGGGCGCGATTGAGGAATTCGGTTACTTTGCGCGGAATGACGCCTATGTGGCCGGGGGTGCGGAGGCCGTCGCATCTACGGATTTCCGGGACAGTCCCAAGGGCCTCTTTAGTTCTCCCCCGCAGTGCTACATGCACCGTCAGGCTTCCTTTATCCCGGCATTCTTTCCCGAGGGAGTTGAGACGGGGGCGGACGCCGATTTCTTCTATTTCCCGTCCTACAGCGAGAAAGAACTCGGCAATCCGGTACTCGGCGCTGGAACGCTGTTTGCCATCACGAAGGACTCGGATGCCACACGCGCATTTGTCGAATTCTTGAAGACGCCGATTGCGCATGAGATTTGGATGGCCCAGCAGGGCTTCTTAACGCCGCACAAGAGCGTGAACACCGACGCATATGGAAACAGTACGCTGAAGAAACTGGGCGAAATCTTACTTGGCGCAACGACGTTCCGATTTGACGGTTCCGACCTGATGCCGGGCGCGATTGGCGCAGGCGCATTCTGGACCGGCATGGTCGAATACACTGGAGGCAAGGACGCTGGAGATGTTGCCAGTTCGATAGAAGAGACCTGGCAGTCCCTCAAGTAACCCCGCAAGGCGTCAGGCCGCGATGTGTGGCCTGGCGCGCAAAATCTTGCGCCTTGAAGCTTTTAGAGCACGCCGGCAATGGAACAGGTTATCAGCGCGCTCGCGGTAATTATTCTCGGGGTCTTCGGTTGCGTTGCGTACTTTTGGGGCACGAACGGGTTACTTGATCTCGTGTATGTTCCGCGCGGCCCGAATGCCGGCAGGAACATCCGTCGCGCTTCGGCAATCCGGCCTTGGCTATTTCTCTTTCCCGCGCTTTTCTTCCTGAGCGTCTACCTAGTCTATCCGGTATTCAATTCTATCGTATTGTCGTTCTACGGACCTTCCGGCGACAATTGGGTGGGCGGCAGGAATTATCTTTGGCTTGTTGGCGACGACAAGTTTCGCGAAAGCATGCGAAACAACATGCTCTGGCTCCTCGTGGTGCCGGCCGCCTCCACTCTCGCCGGGCTGGTTGCGGCCGCGCTCACAGACCGCATTTCATGGGGTAATCTCGCCAAGAGCCTGATTTTCATGCCGATGGCAATCTCCTTTGTCGGCGCGTCCGTGATCTGGAAATTCATCTACGACTACCGCGGCGAAGAACTCGAACAGATCGGATTGCTGAACGCCATTGTAGTTTCCATCGGCGGTGAGCCACAGGCGTGGATTACGGTGCCCTTCTGGAACTCCTTTTTTCTCATGGTGATCCTGATCTGGATCCAAACCGGATTCGCGATGGTCATCTTGTCGGCGGCCTTGCGGGGAATTCCGGAAGAGACCATCGAAGCCGCCATTCTGGATGGCGCTTCGCCGATTCAGATATTCATGCGGATCAAAGTTCCGCAAATTTGGGGCACAATTGCCGTCGTCTGGACCACAATCACCATTCTGGTGCTCAAGGTGTTCGATATCGTTCTCGCCATGACAAACGGGCAATGGGGCACCCAGGTGCTTGCGAATTTCATGTTCGACTGGATGTTTCGCGGCTTGGACTTTGGACGCTCGGCCACCATCGCGATCATCATCATGGCGCTGGTCACACCGATCATGATCTGGAACATCCGAAACACGCGAAGGGGAGTGTGACGATGGAAGGCGTTGTCGGACAGCGTCCCGTACTAACGTGGGCGGTGCACCTGTCGGTGCTCGCGCTTGTCGTACTTTGGGTCATACCGACGCTCGGCCTCTTGGTTTCGTCGTTTCGCGACAAGGATCAGCTTGCTTCAAGCGGTTGGTGGACGGCACTTACGAGTTCCGAGCGGAACATTATCGCCAGGACCGAACTTCCCGAATCTCAGCGTGAGGGAGGCTCGGAATTCGTGTTGGCCGGCAACGTATTTGGGAAGGGTGGCGAGGCTGTCGCATTTGGCTGGCGCGCACGGGAACCTGCTGCGTTCATGCCGGGGGAAACGGCGGAAATGCGGAACGGACAAACGCTGACCGTTTGGTCCGACGGCCGATATCGCATGACTTCGCCTGAACCATTTCAAGGCAGCCGAGGAAAGCGAATATTCGTGCGGTCAATCGAGCCGCCGATCTTCACATTCGCCAATTATTGGGAGGTGCTATTTGCAGAAGGGCTGGGCCAGTCCTTTCTGAACACCTTGACCGTGACCATACCGGCCACAATCATCCCAATTCTTGTTGCCGCCTTTGCTGCCTATGCTCTCGCCTGGATGGAGTTTCCGGGGCGCGGGCTGCTTCTCGCGGCTGTGGTTGGCCTGATCGTAGTTCCCTTGCAGATGTCGCTGATACCGTTGTTAAAATTGTATACGGATATAGGGATTGGCAAGAGTTACGTCGGTATTTGGCTTGCGCATACGGGATTCGGATTGCCGCTGGCCGTTTACTTGCTGCGCAATTACATCGCAGGATTACCGCGTGAAGTGATTGAGAGCGCACGGGTCGACGGTGCAAGCGATTTTCAAATTTTTCGCCGAATTGTCTTGCCGCTCTCCTTTCCGGCGCTGGCTTCTTTCGCGATTTTCCAGTTTCTCTGGGTGTGGAACGATCTGCTGGTTGCCACCGTGTTTCTTGGAAATAATGAAGAGCAGCTTGTCATGACGGGACGACTGCGCGAGTTGCTGGGTTCGCGTGGAGGCAACTGGGAAATTCTGACCGCGTCGGCATTTGTTTCGATCGTAGTCCCACTCATCGTGTTTTTTGCGCTCCAGCGTTATCTCGTCCGAGGCTTGTTGGCCGGTTCGGTAAAGGGCGGCTGAATTCGTGAGACCTGGAGTTTCGCCTACAGACACGGCATTGGATCGAGAATGGTGGCGTGGAGCCGTGATCTACCAAATCTACGTTCGTTCCTTCCAAGACAGCAACGATGACGGCATCGGTGACCTTTCGGGCATTGTATCTCGCCTGCCATATGTCGCGGATCTGGGGGTGGATGCAATCTGGATAACTCCCTTTTACGCGTCGCCAATGAAAGACGGCGGCTACGACGTTTCGGATTACCGGGCGGTGGACCCGGTGTTCGGATCGCTCACGGACTTTGACGAACTGGTTGCCGTTACTCATCGTTCGGGGCTTCGCGTCATGATTGATCTCGTGCTTTCCCATACTTCCGATGCTCATCCCTGGTTCGTGGAAAGCCGGTCCTCGCGCACCAATGCAAATTCCGATTGGTATGTCTGGGCGGATCCGAAGGCGGATGGCGTTCCGCCAAACAATTGGTTGTCGGTATTCGGAGGGTCGGCCTGGCAGTGGGACGATGTTCGAAGCCAATACTATCTTCACAACTTTCTTGCTTCGCAGCCGGACCTGAATTTCCACAGTTCGGAAGTTCGCGACGAGGTTTGTGCGGTGGCACGATATTGGCTGGACCGGGGAGTAGATGGATTCCGACTCGACACCGTCAACTTCTACTTTTGCGATGAGCGATTGCGCGACAATCCGCCACTTGATCCGGAATATCGCAATTCCGTTATCGCGCCTTCCGTCAATCCGTACAACAATCAGGATCATATCTACGACAAGAATCGTCCGGAAAACCTGACCTTCCTCCGCCGGTTTCGGGCGTTGCTGGACGAGTATTCTGCTACCGCGGTTGGAGAGGTAGGCGACGCGCGGCGCGGGTTGGAGATTGTGAGCCAGTACACGGCCGGCTCCCATCTTCTCCACATGTGCTACGGATTCGATCTGCTTTCGGCGAACCGGCTCGATGGCCCCACCTTAGCAGGGATCATGAACCGGTTTGAAGATGCTGCGCACGATGGCTGGCCTTGTTGGGCGATGTCGAATCACGATGTTGTGCGGCAAGCAACCCGCCTTGGACTCAACGATCCTGGCAAGCGGGCGGTTGCCCTGCTTTTTCTTTTCTTGCGCGGGACGCTTTGCATATATCAAGGCGAAGAACTCGGTCTGACCGAAGCGAAAATCGATTTTGCGCAACTACGCGATCCTTATGGAAAGCAATTTTGGCCGGAGTTCAAAGGCCGTGACGGATGTCGCACTCCGATGGTATGGACGGCCAACCATGCGTACGGAGGGTTTTCGAATACGGCACCGTTTCTGCCCGTCCCCAAGGAGCATCTTGTGAAAGCGGTAAGCGTGCAACAGTCTGATCCAACATCCACGCTGAATTCGTATCGGAAGCCCATCGCACTGCGGCGGTCGCATCCGGCGCTGCGCTGTGGAACGATCGAGTTTCACAGTGCAGATGGCCCCGCAATTGTCTTAACGAGAACGAATGGCGTGGAAACGATTTTGCTCGCGGTCAATCTTGGCGACGCAGCGCAGACGCGTTCGGTGCCTTCGGGAGATTGGCGCCAATTCCAGGGCCTTGGCTTCGAGGCGGAATACGGGGATGGCACTGTCCGATTGCCGCCATACCAAGCATTTGTCGCGGCGCAGATGTAAAGACTACGGAGACAGAAATGGCCGAACTGCGCATGACCGGAATAGGAAAGTCCTATGGCGAAGTAGAAGTTCTTCGCAACGTCAATCTCGAGATCGAGAAGGGCGAGTTTGTTGTGTTTGTTGGTCCATCCGGATGCGGCAAGTCAACTTTGCTGCGCATGATTGCCGGTCTGGAACGTATTTCCGCTGGCACACTCGAAATCGAGGGCACGGTTGTGAACGATGCGCCGCCGGCGCAACGCGGTATCGCGATGGTGTTCCAGTCCTATGCTCTGTATCCCCACATGACGGTGCGCGACAATATGGCGTTCGGTATGCAGATCGCCAAACGACCAAAGGCGGAAATCAAGACCGCCGTCGAGAATGCCGCCCGAATTCTGCAACTCGAGCCCTTTCTTGACCGGTTGCCGAAGCAGCTTTCCGGTGGTCAGCGTCAGCGCGTCGCAATCGGCCGCGCCATTGTTCGCAATCCAAAGGTCTTTCTTTTCGATGAGCCACTTTCCAATCTTGATGCCGCACTTCGGGTGGCAACACGTATCGAGATTGCGCAACTCAAGGAACAGATGCCTGAGAGTACGATGATTTATGTCACGCACGACCAAGTGGAAGCGATGACCCTTGCCAACCGAATTGTCGTACTGAATGGCGGCGATATCGAGCAGGTAGGTGCGCCACTGGAACTGTATCAGCGGCCCGCAAACGAATTCGTGGCGCGGTTCATCGGCTCGCCGGCGATGAACCTTCTTCCCGGAAAAGTTTCCAAGTCTGGTTTCGAAACTGAATTTCATTTGGATAGCGGCCCCATGGCGCAAATTCCTGTAGCTTCCGTCCCGGCGAGCGTTGGCGCGAAAGTCCGCGTTGGCGTTCGGCCCGAGGACTTGGGATTGGCGGACAAGGAGTCCCCACTCGTTGAGGGGCGGATCAGCGTAGTCGAGGCTCTTGGCGAAGTAACGCTGATACACGTCGCGGTTCCGGGCGCGCAGGAACCGGTTGTCGCAAAACTTCCCGGCATACATGAATTTCGCGCTGGAGGCGAAGTTCGACTTTCCGCAAGTCCTGAAAAATTGCATGTGTTTGATTCCACTGGAATCTCGTTTCGGGGGCTCGATTGATTGACCGCGCGTCTTGGCTTTATCGCAGTCTGTTCAGTTTGGTTTGGATCTCGATCAGTCCGGAATGAAGCTTCAAATTGCTCATCAAGAAGTTGATCCATTCTGAAACCTTGGAGATAGAGAGGGCATCGCGGCGCGAGACAGATTTCCACAGGGGAGAGCAGATCAATCACAAATGGCGAAACCACAATCCAATTCTGCAACAGCAGCGGATTTGCGGACTCGAGATTTCTGGATGCTGAAGTTCACCAGCACCAGCACCAGCAAATGCAACTCTTGTTGTCCGCGTTGATAAGATGATTCGCCAACGCAAACTGAAGCGGACCGAGGCCGCGAATTTTCTCGGCTTGTCTCGAACGGGCGTTTTCCGCCGACTGTGCGGGAACTTCAGGAATTATTCTGTCGAGAGACTCATGGGCTTGCCGACGGCGGTTGGTCACGATGTGGGGATCAACATTCGTGTACTGGAATCTGAGCGGCAAGGCGCGGTTCGCGTTGGAGTATGAGTCGCAAAAGAACGTACAGAGTTCCGTCTAAACGTGTAAGTGAACATATCCCCTTACTGTGAGTTAGCCGTTTTCCGTGTGGTCCAAAACCGAAGAACGGGAAGTTCCGGCTAATCACCTTCAAACTCGCATAGCGTTACGACCGAAATTCCGTAGCTTCGGATTTTCTCGCTACCACCGAGCGCTGGCAGGTCGATCACCGATACCAAGCCGATAACTTCGGCTCCCAGTCCACGGAGAAGTTCGATGCCCGCCAGCGCGGTGCCACCCGTTGCGATCAGGTCATCTACCAGCAGCACCCGTTCGCCGGGTTCAATCGCGTCACGGTGAATCTCCATGGATTCCGTGCCGTATTCGAGATCGTAACTAATCTCTACCGTTTCCGCTGGAAGCTTCCCCTTCTTGCGGAGTGGCACGAATCCGGCCCGCAGGTAACTCGCTACTGCTCCCCCGAGAATGAATCCCCGGGCCTCGATTCCGGCGACCTTGTCCGGTCGGCAGTCGGGAAACGCATTGCAGAGTCCCTTGACGGCCAGGCGGAGTCCTTCCCGGTCGCCGATCAGCGTGGATATGTCTCGGAAGAGAATCCCCGGCTTTGGATGGTCGGGAATCGTTCGAATGAAGCGAACAATCTCTTCGGCGGATGGCGAGCGGCCGCCGGACCCGGGAGCGACGTCTTCGGCAGGATGCGTCTTGGTCATCTCAAGACTCGCCCCGCGACAGAATCGAGTTTGGCGACCAGGTCGGCGTCGCGTGCCTCCGGCGAGGTCATGATCGCAAAGTCCAGGGCTTTCTCGCAGCCGGACGGGCAAGACTCGCGTTCCCTCGGAAGAGAAATGCAAAGTTCCCGGATGGTCTCGCGAGCGCGTTCCACGTTTTGATGCATTACGGCCAGGAGACTCGGCAGGTCCACCTCGCCATGCTCGGGGTGCCAGCAATCGTAATCCGTGACCATGGCCGCGGTCGCGTAACAGAGTTCCGCTTCCCTGGCGAGGCGCGCTTCCGGCATGTTCGTCATTCCAATCACGGTGCAGTCCAAGGTCTCTCGATACATTCGCGATTCGGCCAAGGTGGAAAACTGCGGCCCTTCGATCGTGACATAGGTTCCGCCGCGGTGAACAGTTCCACCGCTGGCGCGGGCCGCCGCCTCGACGGCGTCCGCGAGCCGCTCGCAAATGGGGAAAGCGAGCGATACGTGCCCGACGCAGCCAGTGCCGAAGAACGAATTTTCCCGGCTACGGGTTCGGTCGAGGAACTGATCAATGATTACGCACTCGCCCGGAGCAATATTTTCCGAAAGCGATCCGCATGCGGATACCGACAGCACCTCACGCACACCGCACCGTTTCAGTGCGTCAATATTGGCGCGGTAGTTGATGGAGGAGGGGGGAATAAAGTGGCCGCGGCCATGACGCGGCAGGAACGCCACCCGTCGTCCCTCGAGTATCCCTGTCAATATTTCGGAAGAGGGTGTGCCCCACGGAGTGTCGACTGCGTGCCATTCTGGCGATTCAAGTCCTTCAATTTCGTAGAGGCCGCTTCCTCCGATAATTCCCAATGCTTCGCTGGACTCAGACATGCACTGCTTCCCTCGGAGGCTGGCCCTGGTATCGCTGCGGACCATGCAAGACTCTACGCGGCTGCATACTGCGCGTCGCAGCAAAGATTGCAAGCATCACCTAGCCTCGCGCCTCGAAGAGACAGGCTGAGCTTCCGCCGAAACCTTGCCATCGTAAAATTCGATCTCCAGTTGCGCGCGATTCGTAATTTCCGAGGCCCGCGAGACAACCTTGCTCCCGGAATCGCGAATCACTGCAAATCCACGCTGCAAGGTTGACCGGTAGCTGACGGAGTTGAGGAGTCGGAACAAATTTTCGAGGCGTTTTCGCCGTTCGTCGACGGTCAGGATTGCCGACTTCGAAAAACCCGCAGCGGCATCCTTCAGTTGATTCTCTCGTCGGTCGATGCTGGCAAGAACAACTCTCGAAAGCGCCAATTTCGCTGCGATCAAGCGGCGGCTAGTCACGGCGACTCCGCGCCGAAGGATATCGGTCCGAAGTCTCTTCCGGACCATTTCCAGCCGGTTCCCGGCGTCGCTTACCCGGAAGCGCAGCATGCGTGGCAATCGATCGGCTACGTGATCCAGGTGCTGAACGTGTTGTGAGAGATAGTCCCGTAAAGGACGCAGACTGGCTGCTCGGGCGCGCAAGCGAAGTCGAAGTCTCTCGTGTATTCGCGACCAGGCATGCGCCCGCCGCTCTTCGAGCGACGCGACTGCAGATCTTAGTTCCGCACGAACGGGAACTACGAGCTCCGCGGCCGCGGTAGGGGTTGGCGCCCGAAGATCGGCGGCAAAGTCGATCAGCGTAGTGTCGGTTTCGTGCCCGATCGCGGAAACCAGGGGGATCGCGCTGCCGGCCGCCGCACGTACCACCGATTCTTCACTGAACCCCGCCAAGTCTTCGACGGAACCGCCGCCACGCGCAACAACTATCACATCCGGACGGGGAACGGCACCACCCGCCGCCAACGCATTGAATCCCTTAATGGCGGCGACCACTTCTCGCGGGCAGGCGTCTCCCTGAACCACCGCAGGCCAAACGACAACCCTTCGCGGGAACCGGTCGCGAAGCCGATGCAGTATGTCTCGGATTACCGCGCCGGACGGAGAGGTGACCACCCCGATCACCTCCGGCAGGCGGGGAAGGGGACGCTTGCGTTCCGAGTCGAAAAGTCCCTCGGATTGCAACCGGAGACGGAGCTGTTCGATTGCCTTCAACAGCGCGCCAATACCGGCCAATTCCATGTGCTCGATAATGAGTTGGTAACGCGATTGCCCCTGATACGCGGATACGCGGCCGGTGGCTACGACTTCAAGGCCCTCCTCGGGCTGGAAACCGAGCCTTTCAGCAGCATTGCGCCAGATTACCGACGAAAGCACCGCGTTGTCTTCGCGAAGGTCGACGTAGAGGTGGCCGGACGGGGGGCGGGAGATGCGACCGAGTTCACCGCGAACGCGCACTCGGCCGAATTCCTCTTCCAGCTTGCCCCGAATCGCCTTCGAGAGGCTGACCACAGTCCATTCAGGCACGTTGGTTCGCACTGCCGGGAATGAATCCATCTGCTGAACTCCAAGCGCTGACGCGTGGGTCAAGCTCAAGCTCGGCAAACCATAAGACGCAGCGGCTTTTCCGCAAGTTTGCGAGCTTGTTGACGCGAGAAATTTGTCCTACCCGTCGGGGAAATTCGCCCGACGAAGATGCTCATTGGGTGCTATCACGAATTCCGAACAAGCCTCGTTCGGAGGGGCTGGTGTGGCTCGATCCGTTGCCGGCGCCACTCTCATCAGGCAGTTGAGTTGAGCGCCTGAATCGCTTGGCGAACGCGCTGGCTAGAGTGACGGCCCGAAGAACAGGAAACCATACGCGACGATAAGAGCCGGAACCGCGCTGTACAGCGTGGCCAGGACCGCGGCCCGCTGATTGATGGCGAGCGCGGGAAACAACGCATCTCCGTCGTTGCTGATCGCGTTCCCTATCAGGGCGGCGAACGGGATCACTCCGTTCAGATACAAGGTTGTCATCAGCACCTGCGGTCCGCATCCGGGTACAAATCCAACGACAATGGCGAGGAGGGGGACGATCGGAGCGGCGGCCTCGGCGACAACCGCGAGGTCCAGCCCGAGCAGTCCTGCCGCAAATTCGTAGATCAGAAACGCGGCGATCACCCAAACGCTCACGAAAGAGGTCTCTTCCGCGGTTCGCGTGAGCGTGTGTTCCTCGGAACGTGTCGTGGTTCCGGCTGGTGAGGCCGACCACACGAGAATTGCCAGTCCGGCGCCAATGAGCGCGAATACAGTCGAGACGAAACCGAATATTCCGGTGGCTTGGACCTGGGCGAGGTTGAGGATGCCAAGCACGAGGCCGGGTACCGCCAATCCCGCGAATGCGAGGTCGCGCCAGCGCAATTGTCCGATCAAGGGAGGCGGCGCGCAGGCCCTCATTTTGGAATCAAACGGATCCTTCAAAATTGCGTCGGCGACCCAGCCGGAAATCACACCCACAACGAAGGTGATTGCGATCACAAGGGCGCCGATTGAGGGACGCGTTGCAATCAAGAGGAAGGCGGCGTCTCCCATGGTCGCGGTCAAGGTTGCCATCACGGCGCCGAACCCAAGCCGGCCCCGGGAATAGGCCGCGACGACAAAGATTGCTCCTCCGCATCCGGGAATGGCGCCGAATGCAGCCGCGACAGGTACCTGCCACAGCCGGCTGCGCTTCATCACCGCCGCGGCATCGATACGAAATATTTTCTCGACCCCGTAAAACAGGAACAGCGTTGCGGCGACGAATACCGAAACCTGGATATACGCGTCGACGAGCGACCGGCGCGTGATCTCGCCGATCGACCCCGGTGACAGCGCCGCGCCGGCAATCAGCGCCGCAAACAGGAATCTCCGCCAGTTGGCATAGGGAACCGCGGCAACCGCGAAGCCGCCGATCCCCATTGCGAGTTGCCGTGCAGTCATGGTTCTCCGAGACGTTGCCGAGATGCGAATCAGTAATTAATGATAATGATAATGATTTGCAAGAGCAACTGCGAATCTTTCCCTCTTTCCCCGTGTTCAACTTTCCTCTCCGAAGCGTTCCCGAACCAGCTTCGCGAGCGCATCGAGAGCCGCGTTGGCATCTGTGCCCGAGGCGTGCACGGAAATTTCGCTGCCATGCGGCGCTGCCAGCAGCAAGAGGTCCAGGATTGAGGTGCCATCTGCGGTCACCTCGCCGCGGCGAACCGTAATGTCCGCGTCGAAACTTTCCGCGGTCTCGGCAAATCGCGCAGAAGCTCTCGCATGCAAGCCCTTCTCGTTTCGTATTCGAAGCGTACGCTCAGTCGAATTCACCGGCGTCTTCTCCGCTGCCAACACATAAGACATATCTTCGTCCGGCCTCCAAGGCGGCATCCGCAGCTTCGGTCAGCGGCCGCTCGCGGGCCTTCGCAAGGGAGACGAGCATGGGAAGATTGGCGCCGGTCAGTATCACGGCGTTCGCGGATTCCTGCATGACCGCCCGGACCGCCAGGTTGCAGGGAGATCCCCCATGCATATCGGTGATCACCACGACTCCGGCGCCTTCATCCAGCGCGGAGATTGCGTCTCGAATTTCCGTACACTTGGCTTGGAGGCAGTTCTCGCCCTGAAAGTTGATCGCACCGATTTGCGGAACCTGTCCGAGAACATGTCGGAGCGAACCGAGAAGTGAGCTGGCCAGACTGCCGTGGGAGACTATCAGAATTCCGAACATCTCTACATTCCATACCGCCGCGGCGTCTGGCGCATCTTTAAAATGTGACGCCAATGAAAAAGTCGGGTCATTCTTCAAATTCCACGATCAGGCGCGCCCCGCTAATTCGATCGTCACGATTCTCCGCCCAAATCCTGCCATCGAAGCTCTCGATGATCTGCCGCGAGATACTGAGGCCGAGTCCGGAATGCCGTCCGAAGAATTCTGCGTCCGGCCTGTAAGTGTGAAATCTCTCAAAGATATTTTCGAGCTGGTCGTTTGGAATTCCCGGACCTTCATCCTCCACGACAACGCGGGTCCGTGGGCGTCGCTCAATGCACAGGATAACTGTGCCTCCATCGGGGGAAAATGAAATCGCGTTCGAAACCAGATTATCCAGCATCTGGGCGATTCGGTTTTCGATGCCCGAAACCCACACGGGCTCTTCGGGAAGGTCTGCCAGAACCTGGACTTCGCGCGACTCGGCGCTGTCACCGGAAAGTTCACAAACAACCCGGGCGGGCTCGCGCAAGTCGAACCGCACAATTTCTTCGCGAGCCAATTCCGCGTCGAGCCGCGAGGCGTTGGAAATGTCCGTCACCAGCATGTCGAGGCGAATGGAGTCGCTCTCGATCACTTGCAGTAGCCGTTCGCGCGTTTCCGGAGACTTCGCCTGGCGAAATGCCTCCACTGCGGAGCGAAGCGACATGAGCGGGTTCTTGAGTTCGTGCGCGACATCCGCCGCAAACGATTCCGTTGCGATGATTCGGTCGTAGAGTGATCCTGTCATGTGCTGGAGCGCACCGGCGAGTAGGCCAATTTCATCTTTCCGCGTGGAGAGCATGGGCCATGAAGAACCCTCCATTCTGGGCATGCTCGTGCCTCTGATTTTGACACTCCTCGCCGTCCGCGCAAGCGCCCGTAACGGGCGCGCGATAAAGCGCGCGAGCAAATAGGAGAGAATTATCGAGACCAGGAGCGCCAGCGCAGTAATTCGCAGGAGCTGCTTGCGCTCCTCGCGCACGATGCCGTCGATGTCGCCACCTTCCGTGGAAAGCACCAAGGCGCCCATGATCACCTTGAGTTGCTGCACGGGGACTGCAACCGAAACTACGGTCTCTCCGGCGCTGTTGGCTCGAATGGTCGCATCGACTCGCCCCTCGAGCGCCAAGAATACTTCCTCTTCGGTGGCGACGCCGCTTGTGGGCGCTTCGATGTACAAGGGCGGCTCAGGATGTCCGCTTCGCCGTAGCCAGTCGATAGTGTCTGCAAACCGATCGAGAAGCGTTTCCGGATCAGACCAGTCGGTGGCGAGTTCGCTTTGTCGAATTGCGGCCGCATCGCCTTGAAGGCTTCGCGTATCTCCCGTCAGATTAGCGTCGAGGTCGTAAATTCGGATGCGGATCGGGGTCGGCAACTCAATTTTTTGCAGCAGGCGGTTGGCTTCTTTCCGATCATAGCTCGGCATCTCTGCGTCGGGGTCCGCGGTGTCGGCGATGGACTGCGCTACAATTCGCCCGTGGCTCTCAAGATCGCGAATTCGGAAATCGATCAAGCGGTCCCGGGTCTGGTCAAGAAAAATCACGCCGACAAAGAAAATCAGCAGGCAGACAATGTTGATCGCGACGATTCGCCGTCCAATTCCGCCGGTAATTCGCAAACCGGAAAATGCCCGCCGGAATTTCCAGGGGGAACCAAATAGTCTTGAGAGGAATCCGCTCGTCATGAAGTTGCCTTCGCGTACCGCCTATCCTCACGATTCTCCGTAACTGTATCCTATTCCGTAAAGGGTTCGGATCGCCGCGAACGAGGAATCAACGGCCCGCAACTTCTTGCGAATTCGCTTGATGTGACTGTCGATGGTTCGATCATCAATGTAAACGTTGTCGCTGTACGCAGATTCCATGAGTTGTTCGCGCGTTTTCACATGGCCTGGACGAAGAGCGAGAGTGCGCAAAATCAAGAACTCAGTAACCGTCAGGCGTACGGACTTGTCTTTCCAGGTGCAGGAATGGCGCGCACGGTCCATGACCAGATCCCCGCAAACGACGACGCGCTCCGAATCCTCCTCGCCGGTTTGGGGCGAGGGGTCGAGGCGGCGCAGGACCGCGCGAATGCGTTCGAGGAGAACGCTTGGCGAACTGGGCTTTCGGACAAAATCGTCCGCACCCAGTTTCAGACCTAGCTCCTCCTCAACCAATCTGTCCATCGACGTCAGAATTATTACAGGAATGTCCGATTTTTGCCGGATCCGGCGCAATACTTCCATGCCGTCCATGCGAGGCATCACCAGATCGAGAACGACAAGATCCGGCGCCTGGTGCTGGAAACTCCGCAGTGCGGCGATCGGGTCCGTAAACACTGAGATTTCGTATCCTGCCTCACCCAAGAATATCTCCATGGTGGTAAGGAGATTTCGGTTGTCGTCGACGATTGCAATTCTCTTCATTGGCTGTCCTCGCGGTTCTTTGCAAACGCTGCGTCCTGTCCGTTAGGGTGGCAAACGTCTGAATTTCCAGCAAGTAAACACCGATCTTGGGCAAAGATGCGGCAAGGATCACGTTCTTGGGCCGTCCCCCAACCCTCTCGCAATCCTGGGATGCCTGCCGGTCTTGCGCGAATCGCACAATTCATTATGCATCATACATTCCAGCGGATAGAAGTCTCATCAGGGTTTTAAAGCCCTGATTCATAGGGGATTACGATGATTGTGTCGCCGCCACTTGCTGCGAGGCCCGAAACCGCCCTATACGGCTTCCGAAAGCCAGCATCTCCACAGGGATCTTGAGTTTGCCTATGGCTGCCGGGATGAATGCGTCAGTGAGACAGGCGGATAAGAATGAAGCACTCCGCCCAAACGAAGGGCTCCCATTTGCCGGAGCATGATTCACCGCGCACGCGAAATCCAGCAAAGGATTTCGCTGGTGCGGCGGGATCAGTCATTGCAAATGCCGGCGTCGCCACGCTCATGGAAGCTGCGCTTCGGCGCCGAGAGGGCGTTCGCACCGCCGGCGGGGCGATCTTGGTGAAGACGAGCCCACACACCGGGCGGTCGCCACGCGACAAGTTCTTTGTCCGGGATTCGGAGACCGATAGGAGCATCTGGTGGGACGGAATAGCGGCGATCGAACCCGCACAGTTCGCTGATCTTCGAGACGACATGGAGGCATATGTAAAGGGCCGCACTATCCATGTGCAGGACCTTTTTGCGTGTGCAGACCGGGCGAACCAACTCGATATCCGGGTAGTTACGCAATACGCTTGGCATGCGCTGTTCATACGGCATCTGCTTCGCCGGCCGAACGAGAAGGAATTGTTGGAGTTTCAACCCGAATTCACTGTTATCGACCTGCCTGGTTTCAAGGCAAATCCGAATCGACACGGTTGCAGGTCAGGAACGGCGATTGCGATTTCCTTTTCCGAAAGGTTGGTCCTGATTGCGGGGACGCAATACGCCGGGGAAATCAAGAAATCGGTTTTCACGGTTCTGAATTACTTGCTTCCCGGGCGGGGAGTGATGCCAATGCACTGCTCGGCGAATCACGCGCCTGGAGACCCCTCCGACTCAGCAGTTTTCTTTGGCCTGTCGGGCACCGGCAAGACGACTCTGTCGGCTTCTCCCGAGCGAACCTTGCTTGGCGATGATGAGCACGGATGGGCGCCGGGGGTCCTGTTCAATTTCGAAGGAGGCTGTTACGCCAAGACCGTTCGGCTTTCGGAGGAAAACGAACCGCAAATCTACGGTGCCACGCAGAGATTTGGATCCGTGCTGGAAAACGTGGCCTGCAACCCCGAAACGGGAGACGTAGATTTTGATGACATGTCTTTGACCGAAAACGGTCGTTGCGGCTATCCGCTGGACGCAATTCCCAATGCCTCATCGGAATCCATTGCAGGGGAGCCGCGTCACGTGATCATGCTGGCCTGCGATGCATTCAGTGTATTGCCGCCAATATCGTCGCTCACTTTGGAGCAGGCGGTCTATCACTTCCTTTCCGGGTTCACCGCCAAAGTAGCCGGAACCGAACGTGGACTGACAGAACCCACGCCGACATTTTCGGCCGGTTTTGCCGCGCCCTTTCTCGTTCGTCCACCATCAGAATACGCGGCACTCTTTCGAGAATGCCTGCGTCGCCGCGGCTCGATGTGCTGGCTCATCAATACCGGCTGGTGGGGCGGAGTTCCCGGCACCGGAAATCGTTTGCCGCTCAACGTTACCCGTTCACTCCTTTCGGCGGCGCTTTCCGGAACGCTCAGGAATGCCCCGATGCGGAAGGATCCCCATTTCGGATTCGAGATTCCTTCGGAAGCGCCGGGCGTTGACACGAAATTCCTTGATCCCAGGGCAGGTTGGAGGAATGGCGACAATTACGATGACGCAGCCAGGAAGCTGATCGGGCGGTTTCGGGAAAATTTTTCGAAATTCGAGCGTTTCGTCGACGCTTCCATTCGGAGTGCTGCGCCCGGCGGAAGTTGAAACCATGGACTATCCCCAGATACCTCTACGTACAAGGTTCAAAGTCATCAGCAAGAGTATTGCCAAGACCACCCGGCGAAAGACCGTCTGGTTAAGTCGATCCTGAATTGCCTGGCCGATGCCGAGCCCGATCAAGGTGGGAATGAGCGCCAGCAGCGAAAGCTGCGCCGTTTCAAAATTCAAAACTCCATTCCGGAGATGCCCGACAACATACGGAATGCTGGCGACGAAGTAGGAAACTCCAACCGCCCTGACGAATTCCGTCTTTTTCAGGCGGAGCGACAGATAGTAAATCAGAAGCGCGGCGCCCCATATTCCGGCGAGACCTCCGAAGAAGCCGGCAACCAAGCCGAATGGAACCTGCAGCGGAAGGTGCAGATTCTCCGGAATTCGGCGAGGCCATCCCAGCGCCTGCAGAACTCCCAGACTGAAAGCGCCGACTCCCAGGATCAGGAAGAAGAACTGCTCATCCAAGGTGACCACCAGCCTTGTGCAGGCGAACACGGTTGCGACCAAGATGAGGTTCAGAAGCCAGTACTCACGAAAAGTTTCCATTGCTGGTTTCGCACCGGTCCGTTGCGCTTGAAGGAAATTTGAGACCAGTGCGGGGAAAGCGATCGTCGCGACTACCGTTTGCGCCGGCAACACGAAGCTCAGTCCGGCAAGGATTGTCAACGGAAGGGCGAAACCGGATACGCCTTTGATGATTCCCGCCAGGAGCAATACCGCGATGGAAAAGAAAACGACATTCGCGCTCATTCCGGCGAATGCAGTGAGAATCGTGTCGACCATGTCGTGTTGTCCGGATGCGCTCAGTAGGCGACGGCACTATAAGCCTGACGCGGCCTTCTGTAGCCATTCGCGTGAAAGAGCGTTGCATGTCCGACTTTGATAACGACGATTCCGGATTGTTTTCAGCCTGTGCGGGGGGGCTTGCGTCCGCGGAACGTGTCCTGGGTCATGGAACAGAGGCGCTATTGGAGCGCGTCGGATTCGCGCCGGGCACTCGGGTGGTCTTGCCGGTCGAGGCCCAGCACGCAGCACATTCGCTTGCGTGGAGCGCAAGCGTTCTCGAGGGCCTGCGCCAAACGTACAATTGGGCGTCCCGGCTTCGGGAAACCGGTCGCCTGGGAGATGTGGAGCGCAGCCTGCTCTTGGTGGCATTTGGCGAATACCTGGCCCAATTCGCAGGTGGTATTCCGATGAATCAAGGCGAAATCGCGCGGCTTTCCGCTTTCGACATGGGCGAAGGGACTGCGCGTCTTGCCGCGGACGCTTCTGTAGCGTCGCTGGTGGAGGCTGCGGGATGCGGTGCTTCCCATCTCCGGTTGACGAAGTTCCTGGCGGATGAAGTCGGCGACACCTTGGGAGATGACGGGTTGGAGGAGGAACTCCGCCTGGTTCGTTCGCAATTCCGCCGCTTCTCGCGGGAGCGAGTCGTGCCGTACGCCCATGGATGGCACCTTCGGGACGAATTGATTCCCGACGAAATTCTGGTTGAATTGGCTGGACTCGGAGTGTTTGGTCTGACGATTCCGGAAGCGCATGGCGGTTCCGGGATGGGCAAAATTGCGATGTGCGTCGTCTCGGAGGAGTTGGCGCGTGGCTATTTGGGTGTGGGGTCCCTGGGAACCCGTTCCGAAATTGCCGCGGAACTCGTGCTGGCCGGCGGGACAAAGGAGCAACAGGCGCGCTGGCTGCCCGGCATCGCTTCGGGAAAGGTGCTGCCCACTGCGGTTTTCACGGAGCCGGACACCGGCTCGGACCTCGGCGCACTTCAAACCCGGGCCGAACGATCGGGGCGAGGATGGAGAATCAACGGTTCCAAGACCTGGATTACCCACGCAGCACGCGCTGACCTGATGACACTGCTCGCACGCACGGACCCGACTACTTCCGATCACCGCGGACTGTCGATGTTCTTGGCTCCGAAACGGAGAGGTAACGAAATCGGGGCGTTTCCCGACTGCGGAATCGACGGCAGTGAAATCGGTGTTCTGGGATATCGTGGAATGCGGGAATTTGCGCTTTCCTTCGACGGGTTCGAGGTCGGTAGCGACGGGCTTCTAGGTGGCAAGGAAGGGCGGGGCTTTCGGCAATTAATGGAAACTTTCGAGTCGGCGCGTATCCAGACTGCCGCTCGATCCATCGGAGTCGCGCAGTCAGCGCTCGACTTGGGATGCGCCTACGCGCGTGAACGCAAGCAATTCGGGAAACTCCTGATCGCGTTTCCGCGGGTATATCGAAAGCTTGCGATGATGGCCGTGGAGATTGCGGTGGCTCGCCAGATGACCTACCACGCGGCGCGGGTAAAGGATTCGGGAAAACGGTGCGATCTAGAAGCGGGAATGGCGAAATTGCTGGGTGCGCGGATCGCCTGGGCGGCGGCGGATAACGCCTTGCAGATTCACGGCGGAAACGGGTTCGCCTTGGAGTTTCCGATTTCCCGAGTGCTCTGCGACGCGCGTATTCTCAGCATCTTCGAGGGCGCATCGGAAATCCAGGCGACCATCATCGCGCGGAGACTGCTGGAACGCCGAAACTGAAGCGTTGCGATCGCATCCGAGGATGTTCCCGCTGTGGGCCGTTGCTGTGCGGCTGAAGATCGGGCCCTTCTTTGCTGTTGGTTGAGCGAAGTCCTCCGGCCATTTGGATGGCCTCTTGAGTCGGCGCGTTCGGAAATTCGGTTCACAGGAACTCTTTGACCGGCGACTCCGTATCCGCGCATGCGAATCGAGAGCCCGGCTCCGGTGCAGATCTTGGCACGGATTTGGTCTGGCAGCGTGAATTCGGCCTGCTCGCGTGGTTCCGGTCTGTTCCAGGTTCGTATTGTCACGCTTCCGGACCAAACTTTCGATTGGCCGCACTGAAATCTTGCAATCAGCCGGACCAAGAAGTTGCAATTGGCCGATGGCCCCCAATCCACTTTGTCCTCGTTTTGTCGAACGCCAACTCACGGAATCGTTGAAGGACTCGCCTGTCGTACTCATCCACGGCCCGCGCCAGAGTGGCAAGACGACCTTGGCCCAAATCGTATGTGTGCCGAGTTATCTGAAGCGGGGCGATGACAACATCCCTTGGGACGACCGCGGAACGCCTTGGGGAGGTCTTCGATACACCTCACTATACATACATCACTTTCGATGACGCTGTAGCGCGAGAAGGTACGCGAGCCGATCCTTTTTGGGCTTTGTTGCCGACTTGCCCGATCGGGTGATTCTAGACGATGTACAGCGCGTTCCGGAAGTGCTCGCAGCCCTAAAGATGGAAGTGGACCGCAGACGTGCGCCTGGACGTTTCGCTTTGACGGGCTCTACCAATGTACTGCTCATACCCAACCTGTCAGATTCTCTGGCGGGACGCCTCCAAATTGTTCGGCTTCACCCGCTGGCGCAATGTGAACTGGCGGTTGGTTCGCGGTCCGAATTCAACTCTCACCTGCCCTTTGGGTTCCTCGATGACCTTCTTGGAGGTAGGTTCAAAACTCGGCGTACTAGGCGGCTTGGTAAAGGACTCTTGGAGAGGATTGTTGCAGGCGGCTTCCCGGCTGCCCTGAGACGCCCATCAGGAAGACGTCGGTCGAACTTGTATCGCGACTACATTGCAACTTTGGTCCAGCGCGACATGCAAGACAGGGCGCGCATCAGAGTGCTCGAAGCATTGCCCCGGTTTCCTAGCGCCGCCTCCTCTCAGACAGCCAGGCTGTTCAACCTCGCAGACCTTTCGTCGCCCCTTCAACGCGGCCGACCGACGATCGGCGCCCATACTGCAATTCTTGAGAGACTTATTCTGATCGAGCGGCTTCCGCACTGGCACAGCAACCGTTTAAGTCGACTGGTCAAGACGCCAAGACTGCATGTCGGCGATACCGGACTAGCGGCGGCTTTGCTCGGCGCAGATACGGCGGCGCTCTCCACGGACCGAGAATTACTCGGACAGTTGCTGGAAACGTTCGTGTTTCAGGAACTGCGACGGCAGGCGAGTTGGCATGACGCACGCGCGACATTTTTTCATTTTCGCGACAAGGATGGCGCGAAAGTGGGCGTTGTCATTGAACGCGGAGTAAGGGCCTTAGCGGCAGTGGAAGTGAAGGCGGCTGCAACGGTAAGACCGGCGGCTTTCCGCGGATTGCGCAAGCTTGCGAATGCCGTCGGCGAGCGATTTGCGGGAGGCGTAGTGCTCTACGACGGAGAGGTCGGTGTGCGATTCGGTGAACGGTCATACGCGGCACCGATTCGCCAATTGTGGGCGACGAAATAGGCGTGTCCAGAAGCACCCGGAAATTTCGGGGATTCTTTGGAAATCCGTCTGCCCCGCGCAGTGTACGATTTGGTTGAGGGCCAGTTCATTATCTCCCGTTCGTTCTGCCCAGGTTGGGCAGATCCTTAAGGTCCACTACCGCTGGCACCGTTTCCACGGGTGCCCAGTTTGCGTGGTTCAATTTGAACGGCGTGTTTCCGGAATGGGCGAGTCCAGATGATAGATGATCTTTGCCGACTCGCCGGAACCCAGTTCTTCGACACGCAAGACATGATCTCGGATGTCCGGAATTGAATTCTCTACGGTGAGTTCTACGACTGAGTTCTTCGTAGACTGACGCTTCCTTTTCCAATATTCGATTGGATATTCGGCGAGTGGAAGAAACGTGTTCGGGCCGCGCGCTACGGGAGAAAAGAGCGTACTGCCGCTGTTGATTGGGGAGAGGCGCACGCATTGGGCGTGGGTATCCAACAACCTCTTGGTATCGACGGTCAGAACCAAATGCCGCTTTTCCTTGTACTCCCTGGCGCTGAGCATCTTCTTCAGGCGTTCTCGAGTTAGCCAAAAGAAGACCTTCGAGTTGAGAATCTTGCACCATTCGCATGGCGCAAGTCCGTCTAGCAGAACCCGTTCACCGTCTCTGGCCGGTCCGAGGAGCTTCTTGATGCTTAACGTTTTCTGGTCTCGCAATACCGCGTTTCCAAAGTCCGGATGTTGGATGTCCACTGACCTGCGCCGGGGACGACGCTCTAGCTCCTTTCGGCGGCAGTCCGAAATCTTGAAGCGCTCAAGTAGCATGGCCGTGCTGAGCAGCCCATGTTTCTCGATCGATGACCAACTCCCCCGCTCCGCCATGTGAAACAGGCTAGGAAATTGTCTCACGAATTCTTCCGGGGATACGCTCAAAGTTCCGTGCTGCTTTAATGATCGGATGGACGGAAATTCACGTCGGATACGGGCGTGGCGACTCTCCGCTCCGCGGATTGTGGAGTGAAATCCCGTCCCGCTTTCATTCTTCCTCGAAGCCGCTCCTCCAACCTGACGCGGGCGGCAGGAATGCTTCGGCTAGTCGCACGAACGATGCCCTGTTCAAGAAAATGTCCCGTAAGGTCCATGACGGCGAGCAGGTCTTCCAATTTTGCGGGGCGGCCGTGCTTCAGAAACTCGGGCATTTTCAGGAGCTTGTCGCGAAAAGGGACACCCGCGCTACGGCTTACTGCGCGTCCCGTCCTCGGGGAGACAAAGGCCAGCCCGGTGGCTTGACCCGTCGCAGCGCATCGCTCGAGATCGAGGCCGTATCCCAGTTCACGCAGCAGGCAGAGTTCCCAATTCGCGTAACTCCCCGGCCATTCCTGGGGCCCGCTGAACGTCCGCAGTGCGGTGACAGAGGCGTGGTAGAGACCGGGACATGGTTCGCGGTCCGGGAGGAATGTCCCCAGCAGCGACAGCATGCTCGCCAGTGCCGACAGCGCGTCCCCATCCTCCCCAATCGACACCCAGACATTGCGTCTCGGTTCCACGCGATAAGTTCCAAGATGCTCCGAGAGGCGCGCGTTCCACGTCAGGCGCGCGCGGCTCCCGGGTTGCAGCGAGCCGGATTGACGTGGCCGCTGGCCACCACGAACGAGACCGGCGTGACGGCCGTGTTCCTCGGTCAACGCGTCTACGATCGCGGAAGTTTCTCCGTGCGGACGCACGGAAAGAATGATCCCCTCGTCCTCCCAATTCATGGGACCTGTCCTGGCTTCAGAACAGGAAATTCAAGGCCCATGTCGGTGTAGTGCCGGGGATTTCCGGTCCAGTTCGGGCGTGTCTTCACACGAAGAAACAACTCCACTGGCGCCCCGACAGCTTCGCCGATCTCTTCGCGGGCCGAGCGTCCAACCGCGGCAAGGGTTTGGCCGCCCTTGCCGATAGCAATTCGGCGGTGCGAGTTTCGCGCCACGAGAACATCCTGTTCGATCCTGGTTGTGCCGGACTTCAGTCGGCGCCAAGCCACCGTTTCAACCGTAAGGTTGTGCGGGATTTCGTCATGCAGGCGCATCAACAGCTTTTCCCGGGTGATTTCCGCGGCGAGCAGGCGAAGGGGCAAATCGGCGGATTGCTGCTCGGGATAGCGCCACGGACCCTCGGGCATGGACTGAATGAGCCATTGGGCAAGTTCGTCCGTGCCGTCGCCGTTCATCGCCGAAATCATGAAAGTTGCTTCGAAACTTGCCAAGGCATTCAGTTCCGCCGCCAGTCCCAAAAGAGTGTCGCGGCGAACACGGTCGATCTTGTTCAGTACGAGCACGGCGGGTACTTCACGCGATACCCGGTTTCTGAAATCCCGAAAGAGCCGGTCACGTTGGTCGTTCGGACGCCGGGCCACGTCCACGAGCAACAGCACCGCATTCGCGTCCTTCAAACCTGCCCAGGCCGCCGATATCATTGCGTGGTCCAAAACTCGACGCGGAGAAAATAGGCCCGGGGTGTCTACGAATACCACTTGCGCGGGGCCGAGATTCGCGATTCCTCTAATGCGGGTGCGCGTGGTTTGCGCCTTGTGCGTGACGATGGAAACCTTGGATCCGACCAGAAAATTGACCAAGGTGGACTTCCCGGCGTTCGGCGCGCCGAGAACCGCGACCGTTCCGAACCGCGGGCGTTCCGTGTCGCTAGACGCCATCTGCGATCTTGCCGAGCAACTGATGCGCGGCCTTTCGTTCCGCTTCGCGGCGCGTCTCGCCGGAAGCCATCGCGGTCAGGTCCGGGGGGACTCGAACGTGCGCCGAAAACGCCGTGTCGGATTCGCGTTCGGTCTGATAGTGCGGAAGTCCAAGCCCCCGCTTCTGCGTCCATTCCTGGAGTTCCGACTTTGCGTTCCGGGCGGGCGGCGCGGTCTTCCTCAAGCCTTGCTCCCAGAACCGTTCCACGATGGAACGCGCCGCTCGCATTCCGCCGTCGAGATACGCAGCCGCAACAACCGCTTCCATGGCGTCGGCGAGGACGGTTTCCTTTTCTCGACCCCCTGATTGTTCTTCGCCGGTGGAAAGAACGAGGTACCGGCCGAGTCCCGCGAGGCGCGCGGCGGCGGCGCAGGCGCCCCGGCAAACCATTGCAATATGACGCGAATGCAGTTCACCTTCGCGTGCTTCAGGGTGAGTTGCGTAAAGGTGGTCCGCGATGGTGAGACTGAGCACGCGGTCGCCAAGAAACTCCAGGCGCTGGTTGTCAGGCTCGGCACGGTTCGCGCTGCTCGGATGACGGAGTGCCTCTTCCAGGAGTGCAATGTCCTGAAACTCGTAGCCAAGGGCATCTTGGAGCGAGTTGGCAGGCGGAAGTTTGGACGACCGGTTCATCGGGACTCAACGGATTCGATCGAATATCCTGCTCAGTCTCCAGTTCCAAAAGCGCAGTGGGCCACCCTTCGAAGAAAGGAAGATCACCTCGGCGCGACCGACCAGGTTCTCGGCAGGCACAAATCCCACACCATTGGAAAAGCGGCTGTCTACGGAATTGTCCCGATTGTCCCCCAGAAAGAAGTAGTGGCCTTCGGGCACCGCGAATGGACGCGTATTATCCGTGCCGATTGCCCGGTTGTTGTTCGAATTAAGTGTGAAATAGGCTGGCCCCCCGTCGGGCAGGGTTTCTTGAAGGCGTTCGTTGGCGCAGATTTGCCCGCTTCCGGAGTTGTCGATCCGGAGACAGCGGGTGGATCCTTCGCTTCCGAAGGGCTCGTGGAACTCCCCGGCGATTTCCCGCGATACCGGCTGGCCATTGATATGCACGACTCCCCGCAACACCTGTATCTCGTCTCCGGGGAGTCCGATGAGTCGTTTGATGTAGTCGGTTCGTCCGTCGCTCGGCAGTTTAAATACCGCAATGTCGCCTCGTTCAGGTTCGCGCCCGAACAAGCGTCCGCTCAGAATGGGAGGTGAAAAGGGGATGGAATTGCGTGAATAACCGTAAGCAAATTTGGATACAAAGAGATAATCTCCTTCAAGCAGCGTCGGCTTCATGGATCCGGAAGGGATCGAAAACGGCTGGTACGCAAGGGTGCGAAAAACCAACGCGATCAGCAAGGCGTACACGACCGTTCGTATGGTTTCCGCGATCGACGATTTCTTCCGTATATTCGTGATCTTGCTTGTCACTGCATGGTCCCTTCTGGAAGTGATTCGATAAGAACCCACGCCTGTGCGTAGGGGAGATCGTCGGTCAGGCTCAGATGGATACGTGGCGCATGCCCTTCCGGTACCAACTCCGCCAGTCGTCGGGCGGCCGTTCCAGAGAGGCGAAGGGTGGGCTGTCCGGATGGCGAATTCTCCACTCCAATCTCCCGCCAGGCCGCGCCCATACCCAAACCTGTGCCGAGCGCCTTACTGCACGCTTCCTTTGCCGCCCAGCGTTTCGCCAGGGTTGCAGCGCTTCCCCGCCGTCGTTCCGCACGGGCGCGCTCAGCTTCGGTAAAGACGCGCTTCAGGAAGCGCTCGCCGTATCGGCTCAAGACACGTTCGATCCGGCGAATATCGCAAATGTCCACTCCGGTTCCGACGATCATTTGGCGACACTTTCCGTTCGTGCCTGGTCCATGCGGGATCGCATCCGGCGTATGGCGTCGGCCAATCCGACAAAAATAGCCTCGCCGACAAGGAAATGCCCGATATTCAGTTCCGCAATTTCTGTCATTGCCGCGAAAGGGACAACAGAGTCGAACGTCAATCCGTGTCCGGCATGAACTTCCAGGCCGAGATCGCGGGCATAGCGAACCCCTTCGCGGATGCGCGCCAGCGCCACTTCGCGATCCTCCGGGCGGCCCTGCGCATGGGCGTGGCAGTAGGCGCCCGTGTGAAACTCTACCACGCTTGCTCCGGCGCGCGCCGAGGCTTCTACCTGCAAGAGATCCGCTTCAATGAAGAAGGAAACTCGGGAACCCTGCGCAGCAAGCGGCGCAATAAAACTCCGGAGCGCAGACTCCTCTCCAGCAGCGTCGAGGCCGCCCTCGGTCGTTCGTTCCTCGCGGCGTTCGGGCACCAGGCACACCGCGTGTGGCTTCCAGTGAAGCGCGATGCGCTGCATCTCCGCAGTCATGGCCATCTCAAGATTGAGAGGCAGCGGGATTTCCCGGGACAGGCGGGCGACGTCCTGTTCCGAGATATGCCTTCGGTCTTCCCGCAGATGTGCAGTGATCCCGTCTGCTCCCGCTTCCACCGCGACCTTTGCCGCCCGCAGCGGATCCGGAATCGTTCCGCCCCTTGCGTTGCGGATCGTTGCGACATGATCGATGTTTACGCCGAGGCGCTGGTGTTCGGTCATTGTTGCAAGACTTTGGTTGCTCTGGATGGCCGTTTTCCGCTTCGGCGCCGAATCCGTCGTCGTCGTGCCGCTTGGTAGGCCACGATCATCGGACGCACAAGCAGATAAGCTACAGACCCGCCGACCGCGCCCGCAATGAATCCTCCGGCGATGTAGGGCAACAATATGCTGTCGACTAGTTGCGGAAAGCCCCGAAGCAAGTCCAGCGTGGGAACCGCCTCAATCTCGCTTTTGCTGACCCGTGTGCCGAGCAGGAAATTGCCGATTCGGATGCTCGCAGCGGCAATGAAGGGAAACGTTAGCGGATTGCCGGACAAGGTGCCCAGAAGGGCTGCAACGAGACTGGCTTGCATGAGCCAGGCCAGGGCGAGGGCGAGAAGCACATGCAGGCCGAAGAGCGGAGTGAAGGAAACGAAAATGCCCAGCGATACGCCCAGCGCGATGCTGTGGGGGGAGCCGGGAAGGCGGCGAATGCGCGCATGCACATATTTCCAGCCGCGGTCCCAGCCCTTTCGGGGCGCCACGAATTCTCGAATCTGGTCCGGATGCAAGGGTCCGCGGCGGCGTTTGAACACGTTGGACGACTCCCCCCGGGGTCAGGCCTGAAGGCGCCGACTGCCAGGCGATTCAACCGGGAGCGCGGCAAGTTCGGAGGGGAGCGCATCCGCGCAATAGGTCGGGGCATCCAGTTCGAGAAGCGAAACGAGTGGCGCACCGGGACTGGCGTTGCCGCCACTTCGATTGATCAGGGCCGCCGCGAGGGGCACCCGTCCGCCGGCCGTCACAACCGCTCGTACGCACTCTTTCACTGCCCCTCCCGTGGTTACGACATCTTCAACGACAAGGCAGTCAGCTCCCTTCGGGATTTGAAAGCCGCGACGGAACGCGAAACGCCCGGCAACCCGCTCCGCAAAAACCGACGGCACGCCTAGTTGCCGTGCGGTTTCATATCCGACCACAACCCCTCCGAGCGCGGGGGAAACGCAGAGTTCGACCTGCATTCCAGTCTCCCCGAGCGCTGCACGAACCGTGTCTGCCAGCGCTTTGCACAGCCGCTCCGCTCTTGCCGGGTCCATGAGTACGCGGGCGCACTGCAGATAGAGTGGGCTATGTAAACCCGAAGATAGAACGAAATGCCCTTCCATCAAGGCATCTGCGGCGCGAAATTCCGCCAGAATTCGCTCCGGTGTCATGTGGCGCCGGACTTGTCCGGCGGGTTATTCCTGATCTGGCGGGCACCCGCAATGATGGTTTCCGCGCCCACGGCGGTCAGAATTGTCGTGAGGTGTTTCATATCCCGGACGGATATTTCGAACCGGGCGCGCCCGTAATCCGGACGCCGCTCGACCATCACGATGTCCTCGATATTCGCCTCAAGGCGACCAATCAAATCGCAAATGCGTCCAAGGGCGCGCTTTTGATTTGCGAGGACGAGTTCGATCCCCGCGCGATGCTCAGGTCGCCGGTTCGCCCTGCCATCCCACCGCAAATCGAGCCACCGTTCGTCCTCTTCTTCATAGGCTTCAAGGACTTCGCAATCGATGGAGTGTACGACGATACCCCGCTCCTTTTCCGAGATGCCGACAATTCTGTCGCCGGGCAACGGGTAACAGCAAATGGCCATTTCAACAGGGTCGCCGCCTTCGAGGCCAAGAATTGCCTTTCGGGGAGGCCTGGGCGGTCGGTAGCTGGCTACCTGCCGTTCCTGGAATTCGTTGGGATAAATTTTCCGTACGACCTGTGCGCCGGTAACGTCCGACCGGCCCAGCGCTCCAAGAAGTTGCGAGACACTCTTGTAACCGAGCTTACGAGCAGCGCTCGAAATCGCGCGCGCCGTGGGCTCACGGCCAACGCGGCGAAAGGCCGCCTTGACAACGCGTTCCCCCAGACTCGCATGCCGGCGGAATTGGTGCTCGCGGACCGACCGTCGAATTGCGCTCCGCGCCCGAACGGTCACCACGTCGTCCAGGCGCTGCTCGCTCGGGTGTGCGTACCGCGAGCGCAGGATTTCAACTTGCTGCCCACTCTTGAGGGGCTGGAAGAGCGGCGCCATCTTGCCGTCGACTTTTGCGCCCACACAGGTGTTGCCGACCTCCGTGTGGACCGCATAGGCAAAATCCAGCGCCGTCGCCCGCTGAGGCAAGTGAATGATTCTTCCCTTGGGGGTGAAACAGTAGACACTATCGCGAATGTTCTCCGAAACAGCGAACTCGACGGATTCATCCGGTGATTCGACCGCGCGCACGCTTTCGATCCAGTCCCGCAGAGGCAAGAAGGGATCATCCTTCACGGTGCCGATGGTTCCCGACTTGTACTGCCAGTGCGCGGCGATTCCCGCCTCCGCCCGTTCGTGCATGTCGTGGGTTCGAATCTGAATTTCGATGCGGCCGGCATCCGGGCCGACGAGCGTGGTATGCAGGGACTGATAACCATTCGGTTTTGGCACCGAAACGTGATCCTTGAATCGGCCGGGAACCAACGGCCATTGGGTATGCAGCGCGCCGAGCGCCCGATAGCAGTCGGCGGTTTCTTGGACAATCACCCGAAATGCGGAGATGTCCGCGAGTTGCCCGAACTGGATTTGCTTGCGCTCAAGTTTTTGCCAGATGGAATAAGGTCTTTTTTGTCGACCGGTAACCTCCGCCTTGATGTCGTGGTCGGTCAGAACAGCGCGGATTTCTTCCGTGATTCGCTCGGTCATCCTGCCGGTGCGCTTTCTTAGCGCAACGAACCGGCGCATGATCGCCTTGCGGGCGTGAGGGTTCAGCACTTCGAATGCGCGATCTTCCAGTTCCTCTTTCAGTTCCTGCATGCCGATGCGATCGGCGAGAGGGACATAGATGTTGAGGGTTTCCCGGGCAATCTCCTCCTGACGCTCTTTCACAAGCGCGCGAATGGTGCGCAGGTTGTGAAGCCGGTCCGCCAGCTTGATGATCAGCACACGGAGGTCCTGTGCCATGGCCAGCATCAACTTGTGCAGGTTCTGGGCATCGATTTCACGACCCGGCTTGAAGTCGATGTGGGAGACTTTCGTGACTCCGTCGACCAGGTGCGCAACATGGGGGCCGAAGCCGGATTCAATGTCCCCGAGCGTGACGGCGCCTGATTCGCCTAGGGTGATGGCGGAATCCTCAACGGTGTCATGCAGGATGGCTCCGACGATGGTCTCCTGGTCCACGCGGTAACCAGCCAGAATCTTGCCCACCTCCAGGGGATGGTGGACAAACGGCTCGCCGCTGGCACGGGTCTGACCGGCGTGCGCACGCACAGCCAATTCATGCGCGCGTGCGAGGAGCACTTCATCGAAACCCGGATCATAGGTCCGAATCGATTCGGCAAGTTCCCGGAGTTTCCTGGTCGACCAGGCGTTCCGCGGGGCGCGCGAGGCGCCGGCACCTCGGACTCTGCCGGTCCGGTCCGGGACAGCGGAGTCATCCAGACTTCTCGGTCCATGCATCCGGTGTCGCTCCTGCAAGGCTCAAGCGAGGGGCGAGGGCGATGTACCCTCCCGCGGCGGCGGCGAATGCCGCCGTTTCATTCCGAATATCCTTCGATGACCATCATTTGAGCTTCCGAGACTTCGACACGAATTGCCTTGGCAGCCTGGTATTCCGCCGAGTTGTAGCATTCGAGCGCAGCCTCGACGGACGGAAATTCAATCACCACGTTTCGCGCCCGGTTCGCTCCTTCGAAGTTGGTTACCTTGCCGCCGCGCACCAGGAACCGGGCGCCAAATCTTTCGAATGCAGGCCGCGCGGTTGCAATGTAGTCCTTGTACCGTTCCGAATCGTGGACATCGACTTGCGCGATCCAGTAACCATTGGGCATATCGTTCTCCTTGCGGTTCTTGCGCGCCCGGCGGCGCGCGCCTCTCCTGGTCGCCAGCCGACCGTGGGCGTTCACGGAACTTGACGTTGCATTGTTTCCACATTACCATACAAGCATTCTAGCCCTGTCGCACGAAAGGAACGCGTAAATGGCTCGCGTCACTACCGAAGACTGTACCGAAATCATTCCCAACCGGTTCGACTTGGTGATCCTCGCTTCGCAGCGCGCACGCGCGATTTCCGAAGGGGCGCCATTGCTCGCGGAACGCAGCAAAAACAAGGATCCGGT
The DNA here is from genome assembly GCA_965219495.1 of Rhodobacterales bacterium. Taxonomy (GTDB): domain Bacteria; phylum Pseudomonadota; class Alphaproteobacteria; order Rhodobacterales; family CAZPXZ01; genus CAZPXZ01. Next base: position 1,138,156 of record OZ244777.1, on the reverse strand, counting down.
TGTGGCGCTTCGTGAAATCGCGGAGAGGGCGGTGGACCCCGCAGCGCTCCTCGAAGAGGCAATCGTCTCGCAGCAGCGATACGTGCAACGAGCAGAACCGGAATTCGATGACGCCTTCAGTCTCGAGGATCGGCACATCAAGTCCTGGACTCTTTCAAACGACTAGGTGTTCTTGCCAGGGTACGGCCGGATATTCTCTCCTGCTGGCCTTGCCGCTTGCTTCCTGCGTCGGTTTCGTTAGGAACGCAGGAGGCTGCGGAGTCGATTCCCGTATTTAGTGGCGCCCGGAGGAGCGCAGGTGAAGATGGCGATCCCGTCCGGATTCATCCAGGAGCTTCAGGGCCGCGCTTCGCTTGCGCGTTACGCCGAGAAACGACTCGTGTGGGATACCCGCAGAAGCAAGCCAGACCGTGGCGAATACTGGGCGTGCTGTCCGTTCCACGAAGAGAAGACCGCGAGCTTCAAGATCGATGATCGCAGGGGTCTTTACTATTGTTTCGGGTGCCAGGCGAAGGGAAACCTGTTCGGCTTCGTCCGGGAAATGGAAAAGGTCGGCTTCGAGGAAGCCGTTCGAATTCTTGCGGGGCAGTGCGGGCTGGAGGTTCCGGTAGCTTCTCCGGAAGAACAGCGGAGGGCCGAAGAAGGGGAACGCCTTTGTCGCGCCAATTCGGTTGCCGCGCAGTTCTACCGTGAAAGGCTGAGGGAGCCGGAAGGCGCACGGGCGCTCGCCTATCTTCGCGATGAGCGCGGACTCTCCGACCAAACCATTGAACGGTTTGGCCTCGGCTATGCGCCGAACGCGTCCGGTGCGCTGGGCAAGCGCCTTCGCATCGAGGGGGTCGAAGCGGCGGATTCGATCGCGGCAGGCTTGGTGCGGGAATTCGAGACCGGTGAACCGTACGATTTTTTTCGGAATCGCATCATGTTTCCGCTGGAAGTTCCCGGCCGGGGTTGCGTCGGGTTTGGCGCCCGCCAACTGGGCGAGGGCCGGGGTCCCAAATACCTGAACTCCGCGGAAAGCGTCGTTTTTCAGAAAGGCCGCATGCTCTACCATTTCGGCCCGGCGCGGGAGGCCTCTCGCCGGACCGGGCAACTGATCGTAACCGAAGGATACATGGACGTGATCGCGCTGGTGGCAGGAGGATTCGAGCACGCGGTGGCGCCCCTCGGCACGGCTTTGGGAGAAACGCACCTGGACATGCTCTGGGGCGTCGCCCCGGAAGTGGTCGTGGCACTTGATGGCGACGAGGCGGGGCTCCGCGCTTCGGGGCGCGTCGTGCAACTGGCGCTTCCGAAGATTCAGCCAGGGAAGGAAGTTTGCTTCGCCCTGCTTCCCAAGGGGTGCGATCCAGATGACTTGTTGCGCGAGCGGGGCGCCGCCGGCCTTCGGTCGGTTCTCGAAGATTCGCTGCCGCTCGCGGAAATGGTCTGGCGTCAGGAAAGCCGTCGCGGAAACTTGGACACGCCGGAGCGCGCCGCTGCTCTCGACCGTCGCATTGATTCGATCGTGGAGCGCATTTCGGACAAGACCCTGCGATTTCACTATCGCGACTACTTGCGGGAAAGGCGCAACAGCCTTCGGGCTTCCGGCCGGACCGGAAGGATGGGGCGGGGATCGCGCACCGGAGCCGCCCGGGGATTGCCCCCCGTGTCCGCTGAAGCGCGGAGTTCGGCGCTTCAGCGCACGGGCGGTTATCGGGAATATGCGTTTCGAGGCTGGGAATGCGCCATCTTGCTGGTACTTCTGAACCGGCCGGGATTGATTCTGGAGTTCGCCGAGGAGATTGGGGCGACTGTGTTTCAGGAATCGGAACTTGACTCCTTGCGATCTGATATCATATCGGCGGCAGCATGTGGCGACATTCCAGAGCAAATAGGCGGGGAGTTCCGGACGCGTCTCGTGCGAATTGTCCGGAAGGTGCCGCATTCGCAACTGGCTCCTTTCACGGATCCATCTGCGAACGAAGCCTTGGCGAAAGCCGGACTGTTGGAACTGTTGGAGAACCATCGCAGTCTGGAAACGCACATGCGCGAGCTTGCGGCGGCTGCAGAGCGTGTTGCCGCAGGCGACGCCGGACCGGAAGTGGACCGAAATATCCGGGAAGTTACGGCCGCGGTCGCTAGCTTGCGGCAACGTACTACCGCAGGGGATGACGCCGCGGCCGGAGAAGCGAAAGCAGCGAGGGTCAAGCTGCAGGAAATGCTGGAAGGCCGAATTTGGGAACGCGACGAGGGCCGCGGCCGGCAGCAGGAAGTGACGGGTTTGAACGATGGTTGAGCAATTCAATGTAAATGAAACGATGGGCGCGCCGGAGGATTCCCGGGCGCAGGAACTGGGTTTGGACATGGAGTTGGTAAGCACGCTCGTTGCGCAGTCGAAAGCGCGGGGGTCCATCGGATTCGATGAACTGAACCGCTTGCTTCCGCAAGAAATTTCTCCGGATCGAATCGACGATGTCGTGAGCGCGCTCGGCGAACTCGGAATCAGCGTCGGCGGACCGGAAGGAAAAACGGAACGGGAAGGGGAAGATTCCTCGTCCTCCTCACCGCGGGAGCCGGCCGCGGTTGGCGTGGAACGGCGCGAGGACACCCTGCGGATGTACCTCCGAGAGATGGGGACCGTGGAGTTGCTGTCGCGCGAGGGAGAAACAGCAATCGCCAAGCGAATCGAAGCCGGGCGCAAGGTCATGATGGGGGGCCTGTGCGTCAATCCGCTTACCTACAAGGCGATATCCGACTGGAACCGTGATTTGGGAAGCGGACAGATCCCGTTGCGAGAAATCATTGAAGTCAGCAGTAGTTTTGCCTTTTCCAGTAGCGACGATGAAGCGGACGGCGCGGAACCGCGCGAAGGCAGTTCCGGATCCCGCAAGAGCGCGCGAATGCGGGACGAAGCCGCCGATCAAATCAGGTCGGTGGCCCGCAAGTACGAGCGCCTCATGCGGCTTCGCCGTGACCACATCGCGAGCTTGCGCAAGGGAAGCCCTCCCCTGACTCCATCTCGCCGCAAGACGCTTCGACGCCTAAATCGCGAACTCGTGGCGCATGTCGGGGCTTTGCTTCTGAATCGCAAGCGGATCGAGAGCTTGGTGGAGCGGACCAGTGAAGGCGAAGCCTACCTGCTGCGGTTGGAAGGCCAGATGATGCGCTCCGCCGCCGATTATGGGGTGCCGAGGCAGGAGTTTCGGGAACAGTGGCGGGGAAACGAGCTGAATCCGAAGTGGCTAACCCACGTCGCCGAGGAATGCGGTCCGCGCTGGCGAACTTGGGTGCAAAAGGAAAGGGAACAGATCAGGAAGGTTCGCATCGAGATCGGAGAGTTCTGCAGTTCGGTAGGACTGGAAGTACTCCCGTTCCGGGAGACGGCGAGAACGGTTTGCAAGGGTGAGCGGGAAGCGCAGACCGCCAAGACGGAGATGGTGAAGGCGAATTTGCGCCTCGTCATTTCCATTGCCAAGAAATACACCAATCGTGGCCTGCCGATCGAAGATCTCATCCAGGAAGGCAACATCGGCCTGATGAAGGCGGTGGACAAGTTTGAGTGGCGGCGCGGAAACAAGTTTTCAACTTACGCGACGTGGTGGATCCGGCAGTCGATCACGCGCGCCATTGCCGACCAGGCGCGGACCATTCGAATTCCGGTGCATTTGATCGAGACAATTAACAAGCTAACCCGGACCTCACGGCACTATCTGCACGAACATGGCCGGGAGCCCACTCCGGAGGAGCTTGCCGAGAAGCTCCAGATTCCCATCGACAAAATTCGCAAGGTCATGAAAATTGCCAAGGAACCCCTGTCGCTGGAACAACCGGTCGGCGAAGAGGACGACAGCCAGCGCGGCGATTTCATCGAGGATGACAATGCCGTGCAACCCGTCGATGTCGCAGTCGAGCACGACCTCAACGCGATTGTTACCGGCATGTTCTCATGCCTGACACCGCGCGAGGAACGCGTCCTGCGCATGCGCTTCGGAATCGGGGTGAGCCAGGAACATACGCTTGAGGAGGTCGGAAAGCAGTTCAATGTCACGCGCGAGAGAATTCGCCAGATCGAGGCGAAGGCCCTGCGCAAGCTGAAGCATCCGAGCCGCAGCATGTTGCTGAAAGGGTATTTCGAAAGCTGAACGGGATCCCGGGCAGGCGCAGGGAGGCGTGATGGCGCTCAAGGCTCTGATCTTCGATGTGGATGGCACGCTTGGCGAAACCGAGCCCATTCACAAGGAAGCGTTTAACGGTGCATTCGCGGACTTGGGTCTCCACTGGCGGTGGGACGACGAGATCTTCCAGGAGTTGATGGATATACCGGGCGGCGGAAGCCGCTTGCAGCACTATGTCCAGAAGTACCGTCCCGGGGAACTGGAACGCGTCGAAAGAGAAGGTCTATTCGCCGAAATCCACCGGTGCAAGACGCGCCTGTTTGGCAGGCTTTTGGAAGACAGTGGAACGTCCCTCCGGCTGGGGGTTGGCCGGCTGATCACCGACGCGAGATCCGCCGGCCTGAAACTCGCTGTCTGTACGACCTCGCAATTGCAGACATTCGAAATCCTGATCATCAACGCACTGGGTTTCGAGGCCATCAGCTGGTTCAAAGCGGTGGTGTCCGGCGACGATGTAAAGCAGAAGAAACCGCACCCCGAAGGCTACCTCAAGGTTCTTCGCCAATTGCGGTTGCGCGCCGACGAGGCGGTCGTCATCGAAGATTCGGAACGGGGAGTGGCGGCGGCTCGGGCGGCGGGCATTCCCGTAATCGCCGTGCCGAACGATCTGGCCCGGAACCAAGATTTCACCGGGGCGCGAATCGTACTCTCGGATCTGGGCGAGCCGGGATCCCCTTTTGAAGTCATACGGGGCGATCCGAAAGGGCATGGATACGCTTCGCTCCGCGCCATCATGTCCTGGCTGGAAGACGCGCCGTTTGAAGCGGGCAGCGAGTCATGATCAGACCGGAAACCGTGGTTTCCGAGGCGCGAAAAATCGCAAGGGATTCTGGTGCGGTCGAGAAGACTCGAACTTCCACGGGCTATGCCCACAGCGCCCTCAACGCTGCGCGTCTACCTATTCCGCCACGACCGCAGGCTGCCGCGGATATATCATCTTGGCGCCACAGTGGGAAGAGGGCGCCTGGAGGCGGCGATACGCCGGACCGCCGCTCGGCGGACTTGTGTATCGGTGTAGGTCACGGTCCGCTGCCATTCGGGCGGTCCATGCGTAATGTGGAATGGATCGTTTCCGAAGAGCCGGTGGAGTACAACGCGGCAACGGAATTCATGGCAAGCCGGGCAGAGGCGGTTCGGTCCGGAGAGTGGAAGGAATGCGTCTGGCTGCTCGAACATCCGCCGCTCTATACCGGGGGCACTGGGGCCGTTCCCGGCGAACTGCTCGATGCGCAGGCGTTTCCCGTCCATGAAACCGGAAGGGGCGGACGTTACACCTATCACGGTCCGGGACAACGTATTGCCTATGTTGTTCTCGATCTCTCGCGCCGGGGCTCCGATGTGCGCAAGTTCGTATGGTCGCTGGAAGAATGGGTGATACGGGCGTTGGCCGATCTTGGTGTGGCTGGCGAACGACGGGACGGCAGGATCGGCGTTTGGGTGAACGGGAACGGAGGCGACGCGAAGATCGCTGCGCTCGGGCTGCGGCTTCGGCATTGGGTTTCGACACACGGCGTCGCGATCAACGTGGATCCGGATCTTGCGCATTTCAAGGGAATTGTTCCGTGCGGGATTCGCGATCACGGTGTTACGAGCCTGCGCGCGATGGGAATTTCCGCGGGAATGCGGCGTCTCGATGCCGCGCTGTGGCGCCATTTCGAAGGTGTTCTGGGTTCGAAGGAAGAATGAGTGGTTGCAGGCGGCGGTTTCAAGTCCTAGCCTTGGCCCACTGCCGGATTCATGAAGGGAGAATGTGGGATGGCTGAGGCGGTCGCACACGATACACACGGCGAAAAACTCGGGTTCTTCACCCGCTGGTTCTGCTCGACCAACCACAAGGACATCGGGATTCTGTACATCCTGACCGCGAGTGTCGCCGGCATCATTGCCGTGGCATTCAGCATGTACATGCGCCTTGAACTCATGGAGCCGGGCGTGCAGTTCATGGTCACGGAGGACGGATCGCCAGACGGCCATCTCTGGAATGTCCTGACTACGGGCCACGGCATCCTGATGATGTTTTTCGTCGTGATTCCGGCGTTATTCGGCGGATTCGGCAATTACTTCATGCCACTCATGATCGGGGCGCCCGACATGGCGTTTCCCCGCCTCAACAACCTCAGCTATTGGCTCTATCTATCGGGAACCACCCTCGCAACACTGGCGGTGTTGGTCGATGGCGGCGTGGGGGTCGGCTGGGTGCTGTACGCGCCGCTTTCCACCTATGGCAGCCCCGGTATGGCCATGGATTTCGCAATATTCGCGGTCCATCTCTCCGGGGCCTCTTCGATCCTGGGCGCGATAAACATGATCACGACTTTCCTGAACATGCGCGCGCCGGGCATGACCCTGCACAAGACCCCGCTCTTCGCCTGGTCTATTCTCGTCACCGCATTCCTGATCCTGTTGGCGCTGCCGGTGCTCGCGGGGGCGGTAACCATGCTGCTGACCGATCGGAATTTCGGCACCACGTTTTTCGATCCGGCGGGCGGGGGAGACCCCATTCTCTACATGCACCTGCTCTGGTTCTTTGGCCATCCGGAGGTGTACATCATCATCGTGCCGGGCTTCGGCATCGTCAGCCACGTGATCGCCACGTTCTCGAAGAAGCCGATTTTCGGATATCTCGGCATGGTCTACGCCATGGTGGCGATCGGGGCGCTCGGCTTCGTCGTGTGGGCGCATCACATGTACACGGTCGGGATCGGACCCGCTTCGCAGGCGTACTTCATGCTTGCCACGATGGTGATCGCCGTGCCGACAGGGATCAAGATATTTTCCTGGATCGCCACGATGTGGGGCGGATCAATCGAGTTCAAGACTCCGCTTCTCTGGGCGATTGGATTCCTGTTTCTGTTCACCTTTGGCGGCGCCACCGGAATAGTGCTGTCGCAGGCGGGGATCGACCGCCAACTCCACGACACGTACTACGTGGTGGCGCATTTTCACTACGTGATGTCCATCGGAGCCATATTCTGCATTTTTGCGGGCGTGTACTACTGGATTGGCAAGATGACCGGCCGGCAGTATCCGGAATGGGCCGGGAAACTCCATTTCTGGACCATGTTTATCGGCGTCAACGTGACCTTTTTTCCGATGCATTTTTCGGGGCTTGCGGGCATGCCGCGCAGGTATGTCGACTATCCGGAGGCGTTCGCGGGATGGAACTACGTTTCTTCGCTTGGCGCATTTCTGTCCGGCGCCTCCTTCCTGTTCTTCCTGGGGGTGATCGCGTGGACCCTCGCTTTTGGCAGGCGATGCGCGGACAATCCGTGGGGAGAAGGCGCGGACACGCTGGAATGGCTGTTGCCGTCGCCGCCGCCCGCCCATACCTACGATACGCTGCCGCGCGTCACCTGATCGCCGAGCGGAACATTTCGGAGGCGGGGAAATCTTGATGATCCCGCCCGAATACGCGGCCGAGATCTGGCCAAACCGTTCGCTGCCGCGAAGCGGATTCCGGATGGTGCTGTGCGCCGTTGCCGCGGGCCTGGCCGTTCCCGCTTTTGCCGTTACGGGAACCGTCGCGTTCTGGATTCTTGTTCCATTTCTGTTGATCACGCTCGCTGCACTTTGGATCGCGTTGGAATTGAGTTACAGGTCGGGCGATCTGAGAGAATTTCTCACCCTGCGGGAAGGGCGGCTGACCGTGCGCCGCGTGGAGCCCAACGGGGACGTCCGTGAATGGCAGGCGGACCCGACCCGGGTCCAGGTCCGGGTCAGGGATACGTGGCATCTCGAGAAGTATCTTTCGCTCTCTTCGGAGGGCAGGACGATTGAACTTGGCGCGTTTCTTTCTCCCGGCGAACGGGACGCTCTCGGTGCAAGACTCCGCCGAAAACTGGGCGCCTATCGCTCCAGCTAGGAGCCTCGCTTCAAGTATCCAGGTTGGCAACCTCAAGCGCGTTGCTGCGGATGAATTCTCGGCGGTCTTCTACGGCGTCGCCCATGAGTTGTTCGAAAACCTTCGCGACTTCGGAATTCTGGTCGATACGCACGCGGAAGAGCTTGCGGGCTTCCGGGTCGAGCGTCGTGTTCCATAGCTGGTCCGGATTCATCTCGCCGAGACCCTTGTAGCGCTGCAGGCTAGCGCCGCGGATTCCCTCGGAGCGGGCCGCAGCAAGCAAGCTCGACGGCCCGAGAACCCGCACCGTCGTTTCACGCCGTCGGAAGTTGGCGGGCATCGCATATACCTCTCCGAGTTTCCCCGACACTCGAGCCAGACGGCGTGCCTCCGCCGACAGGAAGACAGGCGGTGCGAGCGTATAGGCCTCTTCGACGCCGCGAACGGCACGCGCCAGCTTGATGGAATTGTTTTCCCCCCGTTTGGCCGTCCAGCCGCGTTGGTTCGGGTCCGCGACTAAATCGAGCCTCTTCGCCGCGTGTTCCGCGGCTTCCGGGCCAGGCAATTCCCGGCCGGTAAGCCCGTCGAAGAGCCCAGCGATCGCCAGCTGTTCAATCACCGCAGTGGGGTGCCGGGTGCCAAACGGCTCGATTCGCTGCACGGCTTCCCTTGCCTGATTCACAACTCTCCACAAATCGTCCCGCGAGAGCAAATCGCCGTCTTCGAGTTCCAGCACCGCGTCCGTGATACCTTCGCGCAGCAGGTGCTCTTCCAGTTTCGCGTCGTCCTGCAGGTAGACTTCGGAACGCCCCTTGGTGATCTTGTAGAGCGGGGGTTGCGCGATGTAGAGGTGTCCCGCCTTGATGATCTCCGGCATCTGGCGGAAAAAGAATGTAAGCAGCAGGGTTCGAATATGCGCGCCATCCACGTCCGCGTCGGTCATGATCACAATTGTGTGATAGCGGAGCTTGGAAAGGTCGATGTCGCCGCGGCCAATTCCCGCGCCCAAAGCAGTGATCAGAGAACCAATTTCCTGGTTGGACAGCACTTTGTCCTGGCGGGCACGCTCGACATTCAGGATCTTGCCGCGCATGGGAAGCACTGCCTGATTGGCGCGGTTGCGTCCCTGTTTCGCGGAGCCGCCAGCCGAATCGCCCTCGACAAGGAAGAGTTCGCTCAGGGCAGGATCCCTTTCCTGGCAGTCGGCCAGCTTTCCGGGAAGCGATGCAACATCAAGCGTTCCCTTGCGCCGCGAAAGCTCCCGGGCCTTCCGCGCCGCTTCCCTGGAAAGCGCCGCGTCGGTAATTTTTCCGACTACGATCTTGGCGGGCGCGGGATTTTCCTCGAACCAGTTGGATAGTCCGGACCCGAGAATCTGCTCGACAGGAGCACGGACCTCGGAAGACACGAGTTTTTCCTTGGTTTGACCAGAAAACTTCGGGTCCGCCACGCGAATGGAAAGGACGGACGTCAGCCCTTCCCGCGCGTCGTCGCCGGTAAGCGCAACCTTGCTGCGGCGGCTTCCGGCGAGCCCATTCGCATGATTCTTGATTATCCGGGTTAGCGCATTGCGAAATCCCGCCATGTGTGTCCCGCCATCCCGTTGCGGAATGTTGTTGGTGAAACAGAGAATGTTTTCCTGGTAACCATGATTCCACCAGAGGCTGGCTTCCACGCGGATGTCATCCTGTTCCCCGCGGATCGTGATCGGCGTATCGAACAGAGGCGTACGGAACCGGTCAAGATGACGGACGAACGACTCAATGCCTCCTTCGAAGTGCAATTCCGTGGTGATTGGCGTGCCGGCACGTTCGTCGATCAGGCGAATTCGAATACCCGTATTCAAGAATGCGAGCTCCCGCAGTCGGTTTTCCAGGATAGACCGGTCGTAGTTGAGGTTGCCGAACGTCTCCCGGGAAGCCAGGAAGGTCACGCGGGTTCCACGGAGATCACCGGCGGGTCCGGCCATCCGCAAGGGCTCCGCAACGTCCCCTTTCTCGAACCTGGCCTTGTGGTGGCCGCCATCCCGCCAGATTTCAAGTTCCAGCCAATCCGAAAGCGCGTTCACGACGGAAACTCCGACTCCATGTAGACCGCCGGTTGCGCCACTTTCCTTCTGGTCGAACTTCGAGCCGGCATGCAGTTGGGTCATGATCAGTTCGGCTGCCGGAATTCCGGATTCCTCGTGGATCCCCGTGGGAATTCCGCGCCCGTTGTCGACAACCGATACCGCTCCATCGGCTCGAAGCGTGACTTCGACCCGGTCGCAGTGTCCCTGGAGCGCTTCATCGATGGCGTTGTCCACCACTTCGTACACCATGTGGTGGAGGCCCGATCCGTCGTCCGTGTCGCCGATGAACATGCCGGGTCTCTTGCGAACCGGCTCGAGTCCACGGAGTACCTTGATCGAGTCCTCGTCAAACCTGTCGTTGGTCCTGCTGCTTTCTATTGTTGCGTTCATCCTGTTTCTCGGCTCTTGGTCATTGCATATTCCCGCCAGACTGTCGGGTCGGGGGAGGGTCGAATCACTCCCTCTAGCGTTGCCGTATTACCCTGGATTCCCTTCCCGTCTTCAAGATTTCAAACCACGCCGCTCCGGACTTGATGGTCTCGAATAGTTCCCTGCAGGTTCCGCTCAACCAGACTTGCGCTTTCACCCCGGAAATCTCGTCAAACAACGCCTCCCGTCGTGACGCATCCAGATGTGCCGCAACCTCGTCCAGCAATAGCACTGAAGGCACCGGTTCACGGGAGAGAGCCCGCGCGCATGCGAGCATCAGCCCCATCAAGACCCACTTCTGTTCTCCTGTCGAAGCGCCGCGCAGCGGCGTTCCGGAACTTGGCAGCCAAGCGGCGAGGTCGCTTCGATGTGGGCCTTGCAGCGTTCTTCCCGCGGTTAGATCACGTTGCCGCCCCCCGCGAAGTGCGTCCCGCAGTTGCGGCTCGGACCAGACGTCATCAAGAGCGTCGTGAGACCTTCGTCTTGCGTTGCTCGATTCACCTCCATCCTGTGCCCGCAGTATAGCGAATTCGCAGCCCGAACACATGTGTCTTGCGCCGTCGGCTTCCGCGCGGATTCTGTCCATTGCCCGGCTTCGGTTGCCGGAAACCACGGATCCGTATTCCGCCATCCGAAGTTCGAGGGATTCCAGCCAGACGGTGTCGCGTCCACCTTCCCGAAGCAGCAAGTTGCGTTCCCGCATCGCCCGTTCGTAGCGGGATGAGGCGGGCGCATGGTTAGAGAAGAACAAAGCGGTCATGCGATCGATGAGGCGCCGTCGTTCGGTGGCTGGATCGTTCCAGATTCTGTCCATCGACGGGGTTAGCCAGGAAACGCGCAACGATTCGACAAGGCGCGCGCGTGAAATCGGCGCACTGTCCAAATAGGCGCGCCTTCGCCGTCCGCCGGTCTCGGCAAATTCCGTCTTGATGATGCAAGGATATTGCTTGATTGTGAGTTCGGCCTGGACCTGCCAACCAGCGCAGTCCGGTCGGCGAACCGCGTCGTCAGCGCTTCCGCCACGCAGCCCGCGTCCGGGACCAAGCATCGAGATTGCTTCCAGGATGCTGGTCTTTCCGGTTCCGTTGGCGCCGTGAAGCACCACGATGCCGGAGTCGCATGCGAGGCGCGTTACGAGATGGGAGCGAAATTGGGAGAGTTGAAGAACAGATATGGCCGCTTGCGGTTCGCTGGATTCTTGCGTCACGTTCTATGCGGCACCATCACATACGCCAAGTCCGCTTCTTCAATTTGTTCGGTTACGAGGAACGCAGAACGCTCATCACGAATCGTCATGGACAGCAATTCGCCCTGAACCTGAGAGAGCACATCCCTCAAATGGGTTGCAAAAAGGGCAAAGTGCATGTCCCTGCCGGTATAGGCGACCGGGATGGAGTCCCTGGAGTGCCCGGAGAAGGTTCGCACAGACAATTCGGCCTTGCCTTCGGAAAGAGAAATGATCACCCGGTCGTGGGATGTGTCGCTGATCGCCGTGACTCGCGCCAAACAGTTGTTGAGGGCTCTGACTTCAATTTCGACCGGGATATTGTTGTCGGTCGGGATGACGCGGGGATAGTCCGGGTACTTGCCATCAATCACCGGCGAAATCAGCGCAAAGGATTTGGCGGCAAAGCGAATCTTGTTGGTCGCTACAGAGATTTCGATCTCCTCCACGCCATCGATATTGCGCCGAAGCGCATTCACCGAACGCTCCGGCAAGATCACACCCGGCGCGTTGGCGGCGGATTTCCCAACCGGAATCGTGGCCTTCATCAGGCGATGCCCGTCCGTGGCGACCGAAGCAAGGCGCGGTCCACCTTTTTCTTCCACCGAATGCAAATAGACTCCGGTCAGGTAATAGCGGGTTTCTTCGTGCGAGATCGCCCGGAATGTCTTTTCCAGCAGGAGCACCAAATCTTTGCCCGGAAGAGGATATGTGCTGTCATAGGTATCTTCCGGGCGCTGAGGAAACTCCTGCGGCGAGCGCATATCCAGGGCAAAGTGAGAATCCGCAGCATCCACGCGCAACCTGTTGGATGCGCCGTTATCCTCATCTTCGTCCGCTGTGGAGAGTTTCACCGGAACATCCGGCACGATGCGGCGCGCGATCTGATTCAAAAGGCCGCTCTTGACCACAACACTGCCAGGCTCTGCCACCTCGGCAGGGGCGATCGCAACGATGTCCGTTTCCGCAGCGACGCTTCGAAGCGAAACCAGATCCTCCGATGCTTCGATCAGGACATACTCCTCGATCTCGTAGGGACCGCCAGCCTCAACGATGCTGTGGGTGCGATTGGAGGCGCGGAGCAGGTCCTGCTGATTTACAGTTGCTTTCATGGCCGTACCAGTGGATTGCAGTGCGCGTTCTTGGATCCGTCAACGCGGTGCAAGAAGATACCCGTCCAGCGGCCTGTCGTCGAGATCATTTCAATCGCGAAAATCAGTTTGCACAATTCCAGTCCGCAAGAGGGAAGCGCGACCGAGTTCTCACAATGTTGATCTGCCCGGAACAAGCAGAAATTCGCGAAGACGGATATCGGAACCCGGGAAGCGGCTCGATCCGAATTCACGACCGAAGGGAGCGGACAAGGTATCGCAGTTCACCGTCGAACCGGGGGTCGCGCGTCCGTCGCGCCCGCATCTTCTTGAGCGCGTAAACCACGGTGGCGTGGGTCCGTCCGCCGAGCTTGGCGCCAATCACTGACACGGAATCGCCGGTGCATTCCTTTGCAAGGTACATCGCGACTTGTCGGGCGCTGGTGACTTCTCTTCCGCGCTCACGGGAGAGAATTCTCGTTTCCTCAATTTCGTAATAGGACGCGACGAGACGAAGAATGGCCGCCAGGCTAATTCGGCGGTCGACGTGGCGCAGCAGGTCCTGGAGCCGGTCGCTCGCCAATTCGGAGCTGATGGATCCGCCGACCAGCCGGGCCTCCGCGACAAGGCGTGAAAACGCCCCCTGCAGCGAGCGGATGCTGGAGGTCATCCGGGCGGCCAGAAACTCAAGGGCTTCATCCTCAATTCGCAATTCCGGGTAGATTTCCAGCATTTCCTTCGACCGCACCCGAAGGAACTCGCGGCGAAGCGCCTTGTCTGCGGGCCGGATTTCCACCGCAAGTCCGCCGGCCAAGCGTGAGCGTATGCCGCGCTCCATGCCGTCCAGGGATTCCGGCGGCCGATCCCCGGTGACGAGAATGCGCTTATTTCCGTCAATCATGGCGTTCAGGGTGTGCAAGAATTCCACTTGTGTGCCGGTGCGGCCTGCAATGGACTGGATGTTATCGACGAGAAGCAGGTCGGCCTTTCGAACGTGTTCTTTGAACTTGATGGCCGTCTTATCCTGAACTGCGCGTATGTAATGGTACATGAATTCCTCAGCCGACAAGTGCATCACGGGACGATCGGGGAATGTCTCCTTGAACAAGTGACCAGTCGCATGCAGCAGGTGGGATTTTCCGCAGCCTTCATCCGCGTAAATATAGAGCGGCGCGCTGAAGTGCGGAGCATCGGATTCGGCGACTTCTTTGGCGAGCGCGCATGCCAATTTGTTGGTAGGACCGCACACGAAGAAATCGAATTTGAAACTCGGGCGGAGCGCAGTCGCTCCGGGCCGGTTTGAAGATTGGGGAGCCGCCCCATAGTCAGAAAGGGGGGCGGAAGCTTCCTTCCGGCCCCCCGATGTTGGTCGGTCCGGCTGCCCGACGACGATCCGAACACGCTGGATTTCCGGGGCGCGTTTCGACCAGGCCGTTCGCAACGGGTTCATGAAGTTGGCGAGTATATGGTCGCGGACAAAGGCGGACGGCGCCGCCAGCACGACTTCCCGGTCCGTCGCGGAATGAGGAACCAGACGGTCGATCCAGCAACGAGTCGCGTTTTCGCCTAACGGCCGGCGCAGATCTCGTCTAACTGCCTCCCATGCGTCGCTCAGCCAGCGCCTGTTACCAGGAACCGTGGCCGATTGCATGGAAAGGGAATCCGTCAATCCAGTCTCCGCTGCTTAGATTGATTCGTTCACCTTGACGAATAGCGGCACATCTGAACTTCCCAATACAGAACAGAATTTGCGTTTACGGCGTGTAGGTGAGCCCACTTGCGCGAGCTACGCGCAGTCTAAGGGCTGAGGCGAACTAATTCAAGCAGATATTGAAGTAATTTCCGCGAACTGTTGAAAAACACGCCAAAAAAGAACAAAAAACAAATAGACAAACAATTTACTGGCTATGAGATGCATCACATAGTGCAGAGAATGCCGCGACCGTTCGACGTGATCGAATGCTTCAAGAAGAAGCGTTACGGAATGTTCTCATCAAGTGCAATCGAAAAAAATAGGAACACCCAAATTGTTACAAGTGTTGTGCATTCGCGGTTTTCCGCCCGGTGCCGGAACTCCCGGACGTTGGCGGGCTGCAACCATCCCAGCAGGGATCAGACCTTTTGTGATGTGACGAGATCGAGTGCTTCCCGCATCCGTTCGAGTTCGGAATCGGAGAGTTTCAGAAACATCGCTGCGAGTTCGATGGACCTGCGCCTGCGCAAGGTTTCGTCAGTATGCTGGTTGAGCGTCCTCAGCGCTTCGCCTTCGATGTCTTCGATCATCGCGCTCAGGGATGGGAAACGAAGTTCACCGGCTATGCGCACCAATTCGGGGAGTGAAAACCGTATCTCCTCCGTCGAGGTTGGATCTTTCAGCTTGTCCTTAATTCGAAAGATTCGATTGCGCGCGATGCCCGTCCGCTTAATGAAGACGTTTTGGACATGCGTCTCGACGTGTTCGTCCACGCGGCGCGCGAGTCCAAGCACCATTTCCCGCCCAACCCCTTCGCTGACTGGGTTTGGCTCTTTTGCCATTTCAGACCTCCTTGAAACAGAAAAATCTTTCTAGCCGACAATAACACATGATTTGCCGTACGGAAGCGGGAAACGTACGTTTATTGTAAAATTGGTGTATCTCAACGAGTTGGCGTTTTCAATATCGGTAGTGGTTTGCCTTGAACGGACCGTCCCGTGGTACACCGATGTAATTCGCCTGCTCGCCGGAGAGTTCGGTCAGACGCGCTCCCAACTTGGCGAGATGCAGGCGAGCGACTTTTTCGTCCAAATGTTTTGGCAGGATGTGCACCGCGTTTTCGAATGCGTGCGGTCGAGTCCAGAGTTCGATCTGAGCCAGCACCTGGTTCGTGAAGCTGGCCGACATCACGAAACTCGGATGTCCGGTTGCGCAGCCGAGATTGACAAGCCGCCCCTCGGCGAGAAGGACAATTCGCTTGCCGTCGGACAGGGTGATTTCATCCACCTGCGGTTTGACGTTCTTCCAGTGGTAGTTTCGCAAGGCGTCAACCTGAATCTCGTTGTCGAAGTGGCCGATGTTGCAGACAACGGCGCGGTCTTTCATCTGGCGGATATGATCGATGGTGATCACGTCCCGGTTTCCCGTCGCGGTCACAAAGATATCCCCGGCGGGCGCAGCTTCTTCCATTGTGCGAACTTCATAGCCTTCGAGTGCGGCTTGCAGTGCGCAGATGGGGTCGATCTCGGTTACGATCACACGGGCGCCCGCGGCGCGAAGCGACGCCGTAGAACCCTTGCCGACATCGCCGTAGCCGGCGACCACGGCAACTTTGCCCGCCATCATCTGCTCCGTGGCCCGTCTCAAACCGTCCACCAGGCTCTCTCTGCAGCCGTAAAGGTTGTCAAATTTTTGCTTGGTGACCGAGTCGTTGACGTTGATGGCGGGGAAGGGGAGTTCGTTCCTCTCGGCGAGACGGTAGAGCCGGTTCACGCCGGTGGTCGTTTCCTCGCTGACACCCCGGATTGATTCACGCACTTTGGCAAACCATCCCGGGCGTCTCTGGGAGCGGGCACGGATCGCCGCTTCCAGCGCAGCTTCTTCTTCGTTCCGCGCGGTCGTGAGAGCGTCCGGATTTTTCTCCGCCTTCGCGCCGTAGAGCGCGTAGAGCGTCGCATCGCCACCATCATCGATGATCAAATTTGCAGCGGATCCGTCCGGCCATACGAAGATTTGGTCGACGAATTCCCAGTACTCGACGAGCGTTTCCCCCTTGTAGGCGAATACCGGGGTGCCGCTCGCCGCGATCGCCGCAGCTGCATGATCCTGGGTCGAAAACACATTGCACGACGACCATCGAACCTCGGCGCCCAAGGCTTCGAGTGTGCGGATCAGCGCCGCGGTCTGGGTTGTCATGTGGAGGCAACCTGCAATGCGCGCGCCTGCGAGCGGTTGGGTTGCGGAAAACTCTTCGCGGCACGCCATCAGCCCAGGCATTTCGCTCTCGGCAAGGTCGATTTCGTGTTCGCCCCGCTCGGCAAGGCCGAGGTCACGCACCACGTATTTCTTGGTACGGTCCATTTTCCCAGGTTCCAAAGCTGTCTTTATGAGGCGCCTGCCGGCGAACCCCGCAATGCACTGCGTAAATTTCTAGCGGGTGATTTGGCTGAGGGCAATTCGACCCCAGGAGACTGGAATGGGCCGTAGGCCTGGACGGTGACGCCGTATGGCAAGGCCCATGTAAATTATCCGCGGCCAATTGCGCGATTGCGGCCCGAAATGGCCGCCAGCACGCGCATCATTTCCGCTCGTCTGGTTTCTCGCCTTCCTTCGCGTTCCCGGGACCGATCTACGCCGCTTGTGCGGGAGAACTGGCGCCAACCCCGGAAGCAAATCCGCGCCGGTACGGGCGCTCCCTTGCGTCCCCCCGGTACTATCGCAGCGCCGCCTCGATATTTCCGCCGTCCACGGTCAACACATGGGCCGTAGTGCGCTCGCTCTCGGCCAGCGCCACGAACGCCTCGCCGACGTGGCGAGGTTCGACCTCGCATTCGAGGAGGTTGCCAGCCATGTAGGTCGCATCGTCGACTCCACGGACTGCCGCTCGCTCGTGAATGAAGTCGTCGGTCAGCAGCCCCGAACGAATGCGGTCGGCGTTCACACCGTTCACGCGAATGCCGTCACTCCCCAATTCCAACGCAAGTTGGCGCATCAGAACCAGGGTGGTGGCCTTGGGGAGGCCGTAGGCGCCAAAATTTCTCCCCGGATTGACCGATTGCTTGGAGATGTTAAAGAGAATTTGCCCAGGACGCATCTGTGTTTTCATGACCTTGGCCGCCGCAATCGCAAAGTTCTTGTGCGCAAAGAAATTCAGATCGAATGCCTGACGAAATACAGGGTCGTCGAGTTCCAGCATCGCGCCGCCCACCGCCGCCCCGGCATTGGAAACCAGGATGTCCAGTCCACCGAAATTGTAGAACGCTGCGTGCATTGCGGCCGCGGGCGCGCCAGGTTCGGTGACATCGACCGCAAGGGCCGCGTGCCCCGCGCCCATCGCCGCCATCGCCTCGTCGAGTTTCTCTTGATCCTGATCGACGAGCAGGCAGTTCGCCCCCTTGGCGGCGAAGGCTCTTGCGGTCGCAAGCCCGAGTGCGCCGGCTCCCCCCGTGATCATGACCACACGCCCCTGGAAGCGCGGCGGACTTCCCTTGCCGAGCTTGGCCTGTTCCAGCGACCAGTATTCGCAGTCGAACATTTCCTTTTCGCCGAGTGGAAAAAATCCTCCTGCATCTTCGGCCAACACGCGGATGCGCAGATTTTGCTCCGCCAGATCGGCGGCCGCGCCTGCGGCCCTGGAATCGCTGCCAATGCCGAGAATCCCAATCCCTTCGATCCAGGCATGTTTGGGGTCCGGGCGCAAAGCGGTTTTTGGCTGTTCCGCCCCTGGCGACTGGCGAACGAAATAGTGTCCGTGCCAAAATATCGGGTTTTGAACCCAGCGCGACGTTTCCGGCCCAGGCGCCTGGCACGGGATTCGGCCCCTTGCGCCGTGAATGAACGGTTGGGGGCCGGTTTCGCACGAATTTCGAGGATGCCGGCGATCTTCCGCCATGAGGAAGGGGCCCCGGCCAGAGCCGGGGCGCATGCCGACGGCGTTGGCTCGGCCGGCCGCAGTCAGGCGGCGCGGCGGATGCCTTGGCGCCGCTGATTCCGGATCTTGTCCCGCTCGGCTCTCTGCAGCGCCAGGCCAATCCGGTGCAGATTTGCAGCAAGGATTGCGAGAGCGACCGTTCGAGCGAAGCCATCCCTGCCGTGCGCGCGAACCCGGTCCAGGCCGCGGCATTCCAGGTTGTGGATGGCGGATTCCACTGCCGGATGCTGCCGCCGCGCCGCAGCGAACTCGGGGCGCGCCTCGCGCTCCCGCGCTTTCTGTGAAAGCGTGCCCTTCGCCGGCAGCGCGTTGCACTCCAGCAGCGCGTCCAGCCGCACCCGGTTGGACGGGCTGTGGAAGCCCCGGTCGAAGCTGCAGCCCCGCACCGACGGAAACAGGGCGAGGGTCTCCGACAGCAACGGAACCGCCGCATCCACGTCGTCGTCCTCCCACAAGATACGGTGGTGAAGGACAAATTTATGCTGGTCCTCGACGATACAGACCGGAACCCCGAGTTCGACCAGGCGCCCGGCCTTGCCCTTCGCGCACCAGCGGGTGTGCGGCTCGAAGATGGAGAACACCTTCTCTTCATGCGGGATCACTTCGCCCTGCAGCAGCCGCCGGTCGATCTGGTCGATCTGGCGAAGCGCATGATCCATAAGTCCTTGCACGGTATCGATGTCCCATGCTTCTGCCCCGGCCGCCTCGAGTTCCCGCCGCAGCCGTTCCGCCCGCGCCACCAGCGACCGGCAAAGCTCCAGGTAAACGCGCACGCGGTCCGGATGCCGCCTCTGCCGCCGGGAATTGCGGATCTTGTTGAAGAGCCGCTTCACCTGCCGGCGCAGATGCCGGCTCTGCCGCCAGCCGCCAAGCCCGAAGGCTGAAGCCAGCTCCGCACAAACCCGGATCAGGCACCGCATCGCGTCCCACAGCAAGTTGACGTCGGTCGGATAGTGCACGTCGGTTTCCACCACAAAGGAATCGGCCCGCGCCCGCAGCGGCGCTTCCGGCTCCTGCCCGAACAGCGCGTGGCCCGCCTTCACCACCAGTTCGTTGATCTTGTTCAGAAGCTCCGGCGTCAGCAGCGAGACATTGCGCACCAGCGTTCGGTGCTCGTACCGGTGGTGGTCGTCAAGCCCCGAATGGCCGAGCATCTCCCGAACCGTCCCGTGGCGATTGGCAAGGTCCTGCAGACGGTCGTAGTCGCACCGGATGCCCTGCTTCAGCGTCGCCAGCACGAAGATCCGCCACAAATCCATGCCCGGGCGCCCAAGACCCCGGTCCACGCCCGGAAGAAAATGCGCGTCCAGCAGGTCGAAAACCTGCTGGCGCAACTCTTCGTTGCAGTACAGGTGCTGGATGCCCCGCAACACCGCCGGGATGTCATCCCGGCAGACCGCGTCAATCTCAATGTCCTCGATGGCAATTTCGCCAAGCCGAACCAACGGCTCCCGGATTGTTCTCATGCCCTCGCCCTCGTCTCTGCTCCGCCGGAACGAGCGACCCATCGCGAAGATACCGCCCATCCGACCGATTTCGCCTGAATTTTGCCTGGAATTATACGCCTGGGGCCAATCTTCGCAACCCAAAACCGGCCACAACCTATTGATATGAAATGATTTATGACCTTTTTGCACAGGCACGAAATAGGCGCGATATTCGGTGGAAAACTTCGACACCTCGGCCCGGATCGATTCCCGACCGCCCGACCAGGTTTCTTTGCGCAGGACCAGCGGTCGCCCCTTGGTGCGCAGCACGTGATCGGGCGACGCCATTCCGCGCGTGGACAAGGTCTCGACGTCGGATCGCTCAAAGAATGCGAGAATGTTTTCACCGTTTCTGAGGTTGAAGACCGGCATGGCCGAGTCCGGCGTGCCCGTCTCTTCCGCAATTGCTCCGCGAAGGATCGGCAGGACGGAGAGATCATCCGCCGGTCTCCGCACCCGGAGCGGCGTGGGCTTCTTCATGCCGAAAAACCCGGCCACTTCGTTGGTGTGGCGCACAATCCGGTCATAACTTTCCCGGGCCGTGGCGCCGAAAGCGAAATGACCGTGATTCAGAAGAAGAAGACCTTCCACCTCTGGGTCTTTCTCGTAGAATTCGGCCGCTTTCTTCGCCAAGCCGAATCCCGGCATGATGTAGGGAACGATTCCCAGGCGGCCGCCGAAGATCTCTCGGCAGACTCCCTCCGCATTTGGGAGATTGGCGAGAACGAGAAACGGGGTTGCGTGCGTGTGGTCGACGTAGGTATGGGGAAGGAATGCGTGCAACAGGGTTTCAACCGATGGGTTCGGGGAAGTGCTGTCGAGCAGGTTGCAGCGCTGAAGGTTGACCATTTCTTCGTCGCTTAGCGCATCGAGACGCCGTAGTTCCAGTAGGGGTTCGAGGCGTACGCCGGGCAGACCGGGGGCTTCGATGACGTCCAGGTCCCATCCGGATCCCTTGACGTGCAATATGCGCTGCATCCTGCCGAACAGATCGGGGCGCACGACCTTCACGGAGGTATTGCCACCTCCGTGCATCACCAGGTCGGGGTTTTGGCCGATAAGCCGGGAAGTATAAGCCCGCTCGCCCAGTTCCTGGTCGGCGGGATCGTTGCCGGCAACTTGGCGGCATTTCTGCGCTTCTTCAAACTCGTACCAATTTTCGATCATGTTACTTCTTCGGAAACTCGGGAAACAGCTTCGCAAGGCCTTGCTTCGAAGGCTCGGCCACGCCGCGTTCTGTAATCAGGCCGGTTACCAGCCGGCTGGGCGTAACGTCAAAGGCGGGATTGCCGCCGGGCGTTCCATCGGGGGAGAGTTGAATCTCGGCGATTTCGCCTGACTCACCCTTGCCTTGAACATGGGTAATCTCGCGCTGGTCGCGTTCCTCGATCGGAATTTCCGCGACTCCGTCATCCGCTGTCCAGTCGATCGTCGACGATGGCAGCGCGACGTAGAAAGGGATGCCATTGTCGTGGGCGGCGAGCGCCTTGAGATAGGTCCCAATCTTGTTGCAGACGTCCCCCGAAGCGGTTGTTCGGTCGGTGCCGACAATGACCATGTCGACGAGACCGCGCTGCATCAGGTGCCCGCCGGCATTGTCGACGATGTATTGATGGCTGATTCCATGGTTACCAAGCTCCCAGGAAGTCAGTGCGCCCTGGTTGCGGGGTCGGGTTTCGTCGACCCAGACATGGATCGGAATGCCCTGTTCATGGGCTTGGTACATCGGACTGGTCGCCGTGCCCCAGTCTACGGTGGCAAGCCAACCGGCATTGCAATGCGTCAGGAGCCGCACGGGTTGGCCATCAGGTATCCTTGAGGCGATGCATTTGACGATGTCCAGTCCGTGCATGCCGAGATTGCGGTTGGTTTCCACATCTTCGTCGCAAAGTTCCTGCGCCAGCCGCATCGCGGCCGCTGGACGCTCGGACTCGGACAGAGGCGCCAAACGCGTACGGCAGCGTTCGAGCGCCCACCTCAGATTGATTGCCGTTGGGCGGGTGGAATGGAGGCGATTCCAGGCTTCATCAAGGCTTGCGTCAGTCGGATTCCGGGCCATCTGCACTGCCACGCCATAGGCTGCGGTTGCGCCGATCAGGGGCGCGCCGCGAACCCACATGTCGCGGATGGCGGTGGCAAAATCCTCCAGAGCATTGAGGGAAACCACCCGGAATTTATGCGGCAGCCAACGCTGGTCGATGATCCGCACCTCGCTCCGCTCGCGGTCGTACCAGATTGAGCGATATGGTTTTCCATCGACCTTCAATGATATCCCTCCCCGTTGATTCCGAGCATCTTGGCGGTCGATTCCCTTCCGCGAACGGACGGGAGGGATGTTTCGAGCGCATTGTGGCATCACAATGCCAGGCTGTCTGTCTCGGACCGGAGAACATTGCCAGGAAAATCTCGTGAATCAGCGTAGCACACTCCGGCTCGGCATGGGCGGGTGGCAAAGCGTGGGCGTATATTCGGGAGCGGCAGGGAGAATATCGTATGCCGGTTGCATCGAAGAGCAAGAGTCGTATGGCTGTCTGGCAAAGAATGCTCAGCGGAAGACGACTGAATCTCGTCGATCCGTCACCTTTGGACATCGAAATCGTGGACATCGCCCACGGGCTGGCCCGCGTGGCGCGCTGGAACGGCCAGACGACCGGAAAGTGGGCAATGTCGGTCGCCGAGCATTCCCTGCTGGTCGAGCGCATTGCAGCGTCCTATCGTCGGGGATTGCAGCCAAAATGGCGGCTTTCAGCGCTCCTTCATGACGGGCCGGAATACGTTGTTGGCGACATGATCCGACCGCTGAAACGCGTCGCCGGCAGGTCGCGCGCAGATGTCGAAAGCCGTTTGCAGGAGGCCATTCACCAGCGGTTCGCTCTTCCCACGGAGCTGCCGGAAGAGATCACCGCGCTGATCAAGCGCGCTGACCGGGTGGCTGCGCATGTGGAAGCGACCCAGCTCGCGGGCTATGCGGAGAAGGAGGCTGAGCGGCTTTGGGGCAAGCCCCGGCTCGCGCTGCTGCGCGACCTCGTTCTGGACCCTATGGCGCCGGTGGAAGCCGCCAATGCATTTCAGTCGCGATTTCTGGAACTCTGGCGCCTGGTTCGATGAATTTCCGGTTGCGACCGCGGAATTAGGCTTTGAATCGAATTCGAATCACGTCGCCGTCTTGTACCCGGTAGTCCTGCCCTTCCAACCGCGCCAGGCCCGCCTCACGTGCGGCGCTTTCGCCGCCCAACGCAACAAAATTTTCCCAGCCAATGACTTCGGCCCGGATGAACCCGCGTGCGAAGTCCGAATGGATTTTTCCGGCAGCGTCCACCGCGCGCGTGCCTTCCGGCAGCGTCCAGGCGCGTGCCTCGTTCGGGCCGGCGGTGAAGAAAGTAATGAGATCCAGGAGGCGGTAACCGGCTCGAACGACACGCTCCAACCCGGAATCGGCAAGACCCAGGTCATTCTGGAACGCTTTCCGGTCGGTCTCCTCCAATTCTGCAAGCTCTTTCTCCAGAGAAGCGGACAGAACGATACATTCCGCCTTTTCACTTGCGGCAATTTGCCGGACGCGCTCGCTCGCCGCATTGCCGGTGGCGGCTTCGGCCTCTCCGACGTTTGCGACATAGAGAACCGGTTTGGCGGTCATCAGGCCGTGAGCGCGGATTTCCTTCCGGTCTTCTTCGGGAATTTCCGCAAGGCGGACAGGGCACCCGGCAGACAGGAGTTCGAGTGCCGATCCCAGAATCCGGGCGCTTCGTTTCGCTTCCGAATCGCCCCCTCGAATCCTGCGCTCCAGGGACTTGAGATGGCGCTCCACGCGCTCAAGGTCGGCGAGCAGCAGTTCCGTGCCGACAATTTCCGCGTCTTCGGTGGGATCGACGCGTCCCGAGACATGCGCCACATCGGGGTCTTCGAAACAGCGAAGGACATGGACGATTGTATCGGTCTCGCGAATTCCCGCCAGAAACCGGTTGCCAAGTCCTTCTCCTTTGGATGCTCCCTGAACGAGGCCGGCGATATCGACGAATTCCAGTCGTGCCGGCACCTGGAGTTGCATTCCGGCAACTGTCGCAACTTGCTCAAGGCGGTGATCCGGGACCAGTATTTCGGCGGCCTTCGGTTCGATGGTGGAGAAAGGATAGTTTGCAACCTCCGCGGCCGAACTTCGGGTTAACGCGTTGAAGAGAGTGGACTTGCCAACATTCGGCAGGCCAACGATCCCGCATTTGAATCCCATGTTGAGTCGACTTAGCGGTTGACGCGCGCTCGTGGATGGGCCTGTTCATAGACGCTGAGAAGACGCTCCGTTTCTACGGCGGTGTATCGCTGCGTCGTCGACAGGGACCGGTGCCCGAGCAATTCCTGAATCGTGCGCAGGTCACCTCCCGCGTCGAGAAGGTGTGTTGCAAAACTGTGGCGCAAGGCATGCGGCGTGGCCGAAGCCGGCAGCCCCAGTTTCTGCCGAAGCCCGGTCACGACCTTCTGCAGGGTGCGGGGATGCAGCGACGCGCCGCGAACGCCACGAAACAGCGCAAAATCCGGTTCAATTTCGTATGGACAAAGTTCGCAATACAGGTTCACCGCGTCCCGGACAATCGGCAACACCGGCACGATTCGTTCCTTGCCACCCTTCCCGAGTATTCGAAGCACCTCCGGCAAGGGCGCGTCGCGGCCGCGAAGCGCAAGCGCTTCCGAAATTCTCAGGCCGCAGCCGTAAAGCAGCGTCAGAACCGCGGTGTCCCTTGCGCCAATCCAGGCTCTTGCGTCGCGGCCCGCTTCGTCGAGCAGCGCTCTCGCGCTTCGTACATCGATCGGGCGGGGAAGTGGCCTCCGCGGACGCGGGCCGCGCATCGCGACGACCGCCGAACTGTCGATCCCACGAGTTTGGGCAAGCCAACGGTAAAACCCCTTCAGTGCTGAAGCCGCACGGTTCATGCTTTGCGCCGCAAGTCCCCGGCGACGCATGGTGGCCATCCAGCCCCGCAAATCCGCGCTGCGCACGGATTCAAGCGCGGTCAGCGAAATGGATTCCCCGCGATGTTCCACGAGAAATTCCAGGAAACCGGTTGTGTCACGCACATAGGCTTCAACGGTCCGAGGGCTGAAACCACGAGTGGCCGCAAGGTGGTTGGCCCAGTCGCCAAGCAATTTTTGTGCCTCTGGAACCGTCATGAATGTTCGGTTGCCCCGAGAAAGCAGGCCACCGTTAGATCTTTTGCCCAGTCTCCGCCCAGTCAGCCAGGAATGCCGCAAGGCCCTTGTCGGTTAGTGGATGTTGGGCGAGTTTGGGTAGTATGCCGGGTGGGATTGTCGCCACGTCTGCACCGGCGCGCGCGCATTCGGTAACATGATTCACCGTGCGAATTGACGCGGCGAGGATTTTGGTTTCAAACTCAAAATTGTCGAAAATGTCGCGGATGTCCGATATGAGTTCCATGCCGTCGAGTCCGATGTCGTCTAGCCGACCAATGAATGGCGACACGTAAGTAGCCCCGGCTTTCGCCGCTAGCAGGCCTTGCGAGGCCGAAAAACACAGTGTGACATTGACGGCGCGTCCTGCGCGAACCAGCTTGCCGCAGGCCTTGAGGCCGTCCCACGTCAAGGGCACCTTGATGACAATATTGTCTGCAATCCGAGCAAGCCGCTCGCCTTCTTCGACCATGGAGTCGGCATCGGTGGCGACCACCTCCGCGCTGACGGGACCGGGCACCAGTTCACAAATCTCACGCAAGACGTCGTCGATTCGCCGACCCGACTTGCGAATAAGGGACGGATTCGTGGTAATGCCATCCACCAGACCCGTATCCGCCAGTTGTCGGATCACGCCAGTGTCGGCGGTATCAAGAAAGAATTTCATTTTGTCCGATTCGATTTGCCAATGTCGCGCGTTCGGCGCGCCGGGAATCTGGCCTTTGGTATCCCGCTCGCCGGCTTCTGGCAAGGTTCAAGCGCTGCGTTCCCCGATTCCTGGGCAGGCGTCCGCGAGGGCCTAGCGGTGGCCGAACTAGCTTCCTCCCGCGTTCTTAGCGTCCTCCTGCCGAGACCCCTGCGCGGGCCCTTGGAGTATCTCGCACCGCGGGGGATGCAGGAAGAACTCAATCCAGGAGATTACGTGCGGGTGCCGCTGCGAGGCAAGGAAGAAGCCGGAGTCGTGTGGGGGAGGGGCTCGGGGAAGATTCCTGCTAGCCGGCTTCGGGCAATTCAAGGACGGTACGACTTACCGGGAATGCCCGAAGAAATGCGCACGTTTCTTGACCGTGCGTCCCGTTACACGATGACCTCTCCGGGGGCGATGCTGGCGCTTGCGTTTCGCTCCAAATGGATGCGCGAATCCCCGCGGACCCTTCAGGTTGTGAGCCGGTCGGGACCGTTGCCGGCGCGCATGACGCCGGCGCGAAAATCCGTATTGGAGACACTGGAGTCGAGGGATTCGGAGGCGATGTCCCCAACCGAACTTGCGGCACGCGCTGGGGTCAGCCGCTCGGTGATCATCGCATTGGAAAAGGCAGGAACCCTCTCGATCGAAGTCGTTGCAGGGGAATTGCCGCGTTCGCCCCTGGGTCCAGACAGAGCGTCGGTAATTCTCACGGACCAGCAGGCTCGCGCTGCGGGCACGCTTTCGGAGGCGGTTCGGAACGCGAAGTTCCAGGCCTTCCTCCTGCAGGGCGTAACGGGATCCGGAAAAACCGAAGTTTACCTTGATGCAGTGGAAACCGGGTTGAACGCGGGGAAGCAGGTGCTGATTCTCCTGCCGGAAATCGCGTTGACAGAAGCGATTGTGCGCCGCCTCGCGCACCGTCTTGGCACCGAACCCGCGGTTTGGCATTCGCGGCTTGGAATCGCGGCCCGGGGCAGATTGTGGCGGGCTGTGGCGCGTGGGGAGGTCGGAATCGTTGCCGGAGCCCGTTCGGCGCTCTTCCTGCCGTTCTGCAATCTGGGTCTCGTAGTTGTCGATGAAGAACATGACAGCAGCTACAAGCAAGAAGACGGGGTCATTTACAACGCCAGGGATTTGGCGGTGCTGCGCGCCTCGCTCGGCAGGTTTCCGGCAGTCCTGGCCACCGCGACCGTGTCGCTGGAAAGTCACGTAAATGCCTGCCGGGGCCGGTACCTGCGACTTTCTCTGCCGAAGCGGTTCGGTGATGCGGCGCTACCGGAAATCGGGGCTGTGGATTTGCGGGTTTTCCGGCCTGGATCTTCGAAGTGGATCTCTCCTCCATTGGTTGACGCGGCCCGGGAAACGCTAGCTGAGGGACGGCAATCGCTCTTGTTCCTGAATCGCCGAGGCTACGCTCCGCTCACGATCTGCCGCGCATGCGGCCACAGGCTCGGCTGTTCGGAATGTGACACCTGGCTGGTGACCCATCATCGCCGTTCCCGACTCTCGTGTCACCTTTGCGGTTACGAATCGCCTTTGCCGGAAGCTTGTCCGGAATGCGGGGAGACGGGTTCCCTGACAGCCTGCGGGCCGGGGGTAGAACGGATCGCGGAGGAAATCGCCGAGCTGTTTCCCGAGGCGCGGAGCGTCGTGCTGTCGAGCGACACGGTCAGGAGCGGCGAGGTGCTCCGTGCGGAACTGAGGGCGGTGGCGGAAGGAGAAGTCGATATTGTCATCGGAACCCAGATTGTCGCCAAAGGCCACCACTTCCCGGGTATTGCGTTGGTGGGCGTCGTCGATACCGACCTGTGTCTTCGCGGGGGGGATCTCCGTGCGGGTGAGAAAACCTTCCAGATCGTTCGCCAGGTCACCGGACGCGCCGGACGGGGAGGCGGGGCGTCGCGGGCGCTCTTGCAAACCGTGGACCCCGAGAACCCGATATTGCAGTCGATTATCGAGGGTGATGAAATGAAGTTCCTGGATCAACTCGCCGATGATCGCCGGTCGGTTGGCGCGCCTCCATTCGGGCGCTATGTCGCCGCAATCATTTCCGGGAAGGATGCATCGCAAGTCCGCAGCATGGCTTCGGCGCTTGCTTCAAAAGGGGAAATTCTCTCGCGGGCAGGAATTCGACTGTACGGACCGGTCGCGGCCCCGTTTGCGCGAATTCGCGGTCGATGGCGCTGGCGGCTCCTGGCGGCCGCGCCGCGCAAAGTCGCAATGCAGCGGCACCTTGCCGCCTGGCGCGATTCCGTGCGTCCTTCCAAGGGCGTAAAGGTTGCGCTGGACGTCGATCCACAAAGTTTCCTGTAACCGCATCGGAGTTCGCTGGAACCGGAAGGCGCGCCCGGCCATTCGGGGCGCGAATCGGAAAACTAGTGCGGAAGAATTTTTGAGCCAGTGACGCGAAAGCGAAAAACACAAAAGGTGGCAAAGTTGGGAGATGTGCTATTTCCGCCTCACGGCCAAGCGCGAGGCGACCGGATGCGCACTTCGAATGCTCGCGGCGAAGCCGTTCGGCGCCGAAGAAGCCCGATGGCTTCGTGGGTTTGGTTGGGAAGGCGCAGCGAAGAAAAGCGAACTAGTCACGTGGTGTTGCGCACCCTCACCCAGGGGAAAACAGCGTGCGGTCATGGCGACGGACAGCGAGTGGAAAGCACTCAAGGAGCGCACGAGGGCCGCCGGGCAATCGGCCGGATATTCGCACCTTCGTGATCGACCTCGCAGGGATCGTGGGTTTTCACGCTCGACGACAGCAGCCATTGCCAGGATCACAAAAAGTTTCGCAAGGCTACATACGCCTGAAATCGTCAACACTCGGCCATCTCGCAGTGAAACGAACAGAGCTGATCTCAAGTCCCTATACGTAAGTGGGGTGTTGCAAGATACCGGGCAGGCGTTGGGTCGGCATCTCCGGGGACGGGTGCGGCAAATCGTTCGGCAGTTTCAGTGGTGGGTTTGCCGGCATTCGCGAGGAGCCAAAGGCATTCGGTGCGCAGCGTATTTTCGTGCAACAGGATACTGACTTGTGCATGTTGATTCCATTGGGGATTATTTGGATAACTTGACAAGAAAGTGGTTTTCGCTTGCGCATTTGCAGAAACGGTGGCACGAATCGCTCAATAAAGCAACACCGATGCAACTCCTATGCAACCCAATCCCGCCTCTCCCACCGGCGACGCCCGTCCGGTGTTCAAGGTCTTCAAATGCCGGGCACGGCTCACTCCGGCCTCGCACCGCCGTCTCGGCGAGGTGTTGCGGTTGTGTTGCGGGTTCTACAACGCCGCGCTTGAGGAGCGCATTGGCGCCTGGATGAAGGCGGGGATTTCGATTTCCTGTTCCGACCAGTGCAAGTCTTTGACGGCGATCCGCAACAACACGCAATTTCCCGAGTTCGCCGCCCTCAGCATTCAGGTGTTCCGGGGTGTCTTGCAGCGACTGGACCGGAGCTTCCGGGATTTCTTCCGGCGCGCGGAAGGCGGCGGCAAGCCCGGCTTTCCGCGCTTCAAGGCGGCGCAGCGGTGGCGAACGGTGGAGATCGCGGAGGTCTCGCGGGGCATGGTGCGGCGGCATGGCCGGCACTGGCGGCTACATGTGAAGGGGCTTCCGCCGCTGCAACTGCGGACGTCGCGGGCGTTGCCGGAGGGGGCGGAACTGAAGACGCTGCGGGTGGTGCGGAAGCCGCTGCGCACCGAGGTTCACTTGGGCTTCGCGTTCCCGCCGGTCGCCCCGAAAGAGGCGATTGTCCGCCCGGTCGGCATCGACGCGGGGGTGGCCAAGCGGCTGACGTTGTCGGATGGCGGGGAGGTCGCGAAACGGGAAGTGGACCGGGGCCGCCTGCGTCGCCTGCCGCGGGCGGTGGCCCGCGCGGCGCCAGGGTCCGGCAACCGGCGGAAGAAAGTGGGGTCGCTGGCGCGGGAGTGGCAGCGGATCTCGGACGCCAACCGGCAGGCCCTGCACCGGACGGTGTCGGCGCTCAGCCGGGCCTGCGATTATTTCGCAATCGAAGACTTGCGGGTCGCCAACCTATTGCGCTCGGCGAAGGGGACCGCGGCGGAACCCGGACGCAATGTGCGGGCCAAGGCGAGGCTGAACCGGGCGATCTCCGAGCAGGGATGTTGAACGTTTTTCACGCTCTTGAAGGAAAAGGCTGCGAGCGCCGGCCTTCAGGTGGCGGAAGTCGCGCCGCATCGAACCAGCCAGGCCTGCTCGGGATGCGGCGCCGAGGCGCCGAAGAGTCTGGCTGTTCGCGTCCACGCCTGTCCGGCCTGCGGGCTGGTGCTGGACCGCGATGTCAATGCGGCAAGGAATATCCTGCAACGGGCCTTGGCCCGTTCACGGGTGGGGAGTGGCGGGATGATCCCGCTTCCCGTGGCGGCGGCAGGAGCGGGGAACCGATCATTTTCCGGAGCAAGCGGGGCAGTTGCGCCGCTCGTCGCAGAACAGTGTCGTGTCAAGTTATGTACATAAGCCCCATTCCATTCTTCATCAGTGAGGTCAACGGAACGGCAGCGGCGGTTTTGACGCACATGGGGACTATGTCGAATTCGATGTGCGCCTCGGTATCGCGTTCAGGGGTTTCCCGGTCAATGATGCCGACGTATTCGAGCCGGAGCGGCCGGTTGTATTCGACGGTCATGCCGTAAGTGGCCGGCTCTCTTGCGATTCGTGCGCAAGAGTTTTCTCGCCGCGTGCGCAGCACACCAAGGATGAAAATTTAGCCTTCCTCCGGCGATGCGCTCTGTAGCTCGTGGATGGCGGGGAAGTCCTTTGCACTTGTCCGCTACCCGCTCCTGTGCGAGCAGCCTGTCCCGGGTGAGAGCGAACGCCGCTCGGTTGCAACTTGGCTGATCGTTCCATTGGCACAGCGCTTGCTCCAAGATAACTTTCGGGTGGGAAGACACGAAGCCCCGGAGGCGGTGATGGGAATCACGGTGGACCGATTCATGCGGCAACTGCAGCAGGCGTGCAGCGATTTCAGTTGGTACCGAGTGAAGCGGACGGAGAACGCGGTGATTGCGCTGACGCTGCGGTACTCCGCCAAGCAGGCGTCGAAGGAAAGGACGGTCATCGGCGGGTAATGCCGACCCCGCCGTTGCCGTAACTTCGGCGCCAAGTTCAGGAAATCGGGCAGGCTTGGGAGCGGAGATCGATGCCTCTGTCATCGCCTTTGGGGGAACAAGTTTCAGGTTCAGGCTTGACCGCGGTTCTGTCCCCGATAATCTGAGCAAAGGATAGATGGTGGGAGGCTCTCCGTCTCCAAGCGCCTTGGATATGCAAATCGCGGCGCAAGGGCAAGAAATGACACTGCCGCAAAAATTTTCGGTGGGTGTCAATTTTCATGATTATGCGGGTGTAGTTCAGTGGCAGAACGTCAGCTTCCCAAGCTGAATGTCGTGGGTTCGATCCCCATCACCCGCTCCAGATTGCACGGCTTACTGCACTCGCCGTAGACAGAAAGGAGAAAGCCAATGTTTCCAACCGGTACAGTTGCGGATTCCATTTGGCCATCGCGCACACTGCTTGGAAACCTGATCTTGATTGTCGGCGGGAGCATTGTCCTAGCGCTTCTGTCGCAGGTGAAGGTGCCATTGCTGCCAGTCCCGATCACACTGCAAACGTTCGGGGTGCTCTTGATCGGGCTCTCCTACGGATCCCGCCTCGGTGCGCTCACCCTGGCAGCCTACTTGGCGGAAGGCGCTGCGGGGCTGCCTGTCTTTGCGGGAGGCGCCGGCGGATTTCAGCACCTTGGAGGACCGACCGCAGGATATCTCTGGGGATTCCTCGCCGCCGCCTGGGTGGTGGGTTACCTCGTCGAGCAGGGATGGAATCGCAGCATTCTGTTTCTGGCGCTGGCGGCCCTTGTGGGCAATATCATGCTCTACGTGCCGGGGCTCCTGTGGTTGAACTACGCATTCCTGCAGTCTTGGGAAAAGACGATTGCGGTGGGCCTGGTACCGTTCCTGCTTGGCGACGTGATCAAACTTGTGCTGGCCGTCGCCATTTTGCACGCCGCCCATCGGTTCACGGACAGGTCCAAGGGCTCTCCGGTCTAACTAGGCGGATTCTCCTTCGCCGCGGAGAAGCCGGGACAGGGCGGACTTGCAGACTCCAAGAGGGAGCCACTGGCAACCCGCGCAGATCCGGTCAAGATCGTTCGGCGTGAGGCGCTCGGCGATGCGCCTCTTTGCCGCTCCCCAGGTCACGGTATCGCCGGGGGCGTATTCGAGCGCAGCGGCGTGACGGCGGTCCAGCCCGTCGATTCGCGCTTGCCGGGAACACCCCTTTCCGCGCCGGTGCGGGCAAGGCGCGCAAATGTCGTCCGCCGCTTCCGCAACATGGATTTCGACCTGGTCGCCGTCCGGCGCCCGAAGCCTGCCCTCCACGATTTCCGACATGTTGGCGGCAAACCGTTCGGAATATCCCTTTCCCACAAATCCAAGCGCGCAAAGGAAATGATGCGGGCGGAAATTCACTGGTGTGCCGGGCCGTTCAGTCATTGCGACTTGTCCCGCGAGAATCTCCGGTAGCGAATTCGCCCGGGCTGAATGGATTCGGGTCCCAGGCGCCGGATCTTGTCTTCTTCATAGGTCGCGAAATTTCCTTCAAACCACTCGACATGGCTCTCGCCTTCGAACGCAAGGACGTGCGTGCAGATCCGGTCCAGAAACCATCGGTCATGGCTTACGATGACCGCGCAACCCGCGAACTCGGTCAAAGCGTCTTCGAACGCACGGAGCGTATCGATGTCCAAGTCGTTCGTCGGTTCATCAAGGATGATGACGTTCGCGCCCGACATGAGCAACTTGGCGAGATGAACGCGGTTCCGTTCTCCGCCGGACAGCGCGCCTACCGGCTTCTGCTGGTCGGGGCCACGGAAGTTGAATGCTCCGACATAGGCCCGGGCGTTCATTTCCGCGTCTCCAAGGGTAATCGTGGGTGCGCCCCCCGTGATCTCTTCCCATACCGGTTTCTTCGGGTCGAGTGCCTCGCGGCTTTGTTCCACATAGGCGAGCTTGACGCTTTCGCCAATGCGCAGAACGCCGGAGTCCGGGTATTCAATCCCTGCGAGCAATCTGCAAAGCGTGGTCTTGCCTGCCCCGTTGGGGCCGATCACCCCGGCAATTCCTCCGGGAGAGAGCGAAAATGACAAGTTGTCGATCAGCAGGCGGTCACCGTAGCCTTTGGTCAGTTCCCGCGTCTCGACAACCAGATTACCGAGGCGGGGACCTCTCGGGATTATGATTTGCGCGCGGCTAATACGCTCGCGTTCGGACTGCGAAGCCAACTCGTTGTAGGCGCCAATGCGCGCCTTAGACTTGGAGTGCTGCGCTCTCGGGGATTGTCGCATCCACTCGATTTCGCGCGCGAGTGCGCGCGCCCGGGCCTCTTCCGCCCGTCCTTCCCGTGCAAGGCGTTGCCGCTTCTGTTCGATCCAGGAAGAGTAATTGCCGCGAAACGGGATTCCTCGCCCTCGATCGAGTTCCAGCGTCCATTCGGTGATGTTGTCCAGGAAATACCGGTCGTGAGTCACGAGCATGATGGTGCCCGGGTATTCCTGCAGGTGCCTTTGCAGCCATGCGACGCTTTCGGCGTCAAGATGATTTGTCGGTTCGTCTAGCAGCAACAGGTCAGGCCGTTCCAGGAGCAGGCGGCAAAGCGCAACCCGTCGCCATTCCCCGCCCGAAAGCCGGCTGACCGGCGTGTCATCCTCCGGACAACGCAATGCGTTCATGGCGATGTCCACCCGGCTATCCAAGTCCCAGAGATTCCCGGCCTCGATCTCGTCCTGCAGCCGCGACATTTCCGCAAGCGTTTCTTCGGAGTACGCGACCGCAAGCTTCGCGGAAACATTTTCAAAAGATTCGATGAGCGACCGTTCGACGCGAAGCCCCTCCATGATGTTTTCCCGAACCGTTCTTTCTGCGTCCAGAGTCGGTTCCTGCGGCAGGTAGCCTACCCGCACGCCCTTGGCCGCCCATGCCTCGCCTGTAAAGGCCGATTCCAGGCCCGCCATGATTCGCAGGAGCGTCGACTTTCCAGCGCCATTCGGACCGATAACACCGATCTTGGCGCCCGGGAGAAATGACAATCGAATATCGTCAAGCAGGCGCTTTCCACCGGGATTGACGATGGAGACGCTGTCCATGTGGTAAATGTACTGGGTCGAGGCCATTGGAGCGCTTGCCGGAAGATCGGATGCACATGATTGTTGCGGAAAATGGGCGCTACCGTACTAACGAACCGGAAGCGGTGGCGCAATTCGTGCCGCGCCACGAATTGCGTGCGCCCGGCCCACAAACTAGCAGCCGGTCCGGCCGGGGAATTGGCATTCTCGGCGGTTCATTCGACCCCCCTCACGACGGGCATCTTCACATCACAAAGCTGGCCAGGCGGCATCTGAAGCTGAAACAGGTCTGGTGGATGGTTTCGCCGGGCAATCCACTAAAGGCAGCGCCCGTATTGGACTTCAAGAGCCGTCTCAACGCATCCCGACGGTTGACTCGGAATCAATCGTTCATTTGGGTGACGGACATCGAGAGCCGGCTCGGTACATGTTACACTGGAGATACGCTTGAACATCTGGTGAGATTGAATCCGGGGGTGCCATTTGTCTGGATCATGGGCGCCGACAATCTTGCTACGGTTCATCGATGGAAGGATTGGGAGAGGATCTTTTATACAATGCCAATCGCCATATTCGCCCGCCCTGGATCGGTGATTCGCGCCAGCACTTCGCCGGCAGCAAGGCGATTCGCGCGCGCCCGTTTGTCTGCGCGCCGGTCCATTGCACTTGCATTGCGCCAGCCTCCAAGGTGGACCTATGTGATTGGTCCGATGGTGGCGCATTCCTCTTCTGAAATTCGTGCAAGGCAAGTCTGGTGAACTTCGCCATGGGGGCCGCCCGAACCGCGGCCATGGTCTGGTTCCTTTGCGCGGCCGTACGGCCGTCCGAAGCGAGCATGCCGGCGCCGGTTTCTCGGCCCTCGCAGGGCATCATTACAGTTTCCGAGTCCATTATCGCCAATTCCGAACTCACGGGGTCAACGGGGCTAATCCTTTTCAGACTCTCGGACAAGAAGGTCCTGGACATGGTGATGCCAA
Organism: Rhodobacterales bacterium; assembly: GCA_965219495.1. Taxonomy (GTDB): domain Bacteria; phylum Pseudomonadota; class Alphaproteobacteria; order Rhodobacterales; family CAZPXZ01; genus CAZPXZ01. Next base: position 1,103,257 of record OZ244777.1, on the reverse strand, counting down.
AGAATTCCTTTCCACCAGCCTCAACCATAAAAATTGCTACCGCGGCACATGCGTTGACGGCGCTCGGAACTCGATTTCGTTTTGAAACCCGCCTCATTGTGACTGGCGGTATCGGGGAAGACGGCGATTTGGACGGAGACCTGTATCTGCAAGGGGGCGGGGATCCGACGCTTGATACCAAGGACCTCGCCGACATGGTGAATCGTCTTCGGGAGAGAGGGGTTCGCAGGGTTCGTGGGCGATTCCTGTTCGATGATTACGCGCTGCCGAGGGGCTCGCGGATCGATCCCCGCCAGCGAGACCACATCTCGGCCAACGTGGGATTCGGGGGACTGAATCTGAACTTCAACCGGGTACGGATGGAGTCCTCTCGGACCGGTCCCGACACATACGACGTGCGGCTGCTCGCTGTCGCCGATGGGAAGACGGTGGAGGTCGATTCAATTGAGGTTGAGGTCTTTCCAGACGAGGACGATCCGACGCTGGAGCATCTGAGCGGCGGGGCCGTGGAGCGATGGCGTGCGGAATCGGTGGTCATGATGGAGCATCCGACGCGTTGGTTACCGGTGGGCAATCCCGGCGCCTATGCCGCTTCGGCGTTTCACCGGCTCGCCTTGCAATCCGGTATTCGAATGTCCTCGCCAACGCGCTCCCGCGCCCCCGCCGACGCTGAAATCCTGGTCCGCCACTCCAGCCGTCCACTCGCGCGCATCGTCGCCGAAATGCTCTTGTATTCCAACAATGTAACAGCAGAAATCCTTGGCTTGGCGGCGGCTAGCGGCGCCGGCAAAATGCCGGAAAACCTGAAAGATGCAGCATCCGTGACGGTTCGGTCGTTGTTCGGCGATCCCCCGGAAGAGGGAATTCGATTGGACAACCACTCTGGACTGTCGATCGATTCGCGCATGACTCCCTACGCGTTGCGGGACCTGCTCCTGCAGCTTGCTGCGGAGGATGCGTTCCACGAGGATATCCGCCTTGTCTTGCCCATATTCAATCTGGGGAATGATGAGGAAACGGGCGAACCCTTTCCTCCGGCGTTGGTTCACGCGAAATCAGGCACGCTGCATTTCGTCCATGGGCTCGTCGGATACATGCATGCGGCGTCGTGCGGTCAAAACTTCGGCTTTGCCATATTGTCCGAGGACCTCGTGCAGAGACAGGAAATGGAGATTTTTCTCGACTCACCCCTTTGGGCGCTCCAGCCTCGCGCCCCAAGGGATTGGCGGGAACGGGCGCAAAGGCTGGAAAAGAAGCTAATCGGAAGTTGGCTGCGCAGATTCGAGTGCATCTGACACAAACAGAATTCTGTCTTCGATTTCGATGTCGAATCGTCCCCTTTTTCATGCATCGGCAGTTTCGGGATGCCATCGGGGTGGGCTGCAATTCCAGTTGCCAGAGCGCGGACGGCGGCCTTGTGCCATGCATCCTGCTTCGAAATGAGACACCTCGTCGACATGGGATCGTTGCATTCCCGACGCGATATCGGACGACTTGGTCGCGGATATTCCGAAAGTCCAATATCGTCGTCGGGTGAGCTAACCCCGGAAAGTTGCTTCCCTTCCCGCCGGCAATGTGCCAAATATTTGCGCCCTGTTTTGCACGCACACCCCGATTCAACCTTGGGTGCGGCGAAGAGTGACCCGGTTCCCGGGTTCGCAGACCGGGCTGTGCGCCGTCGAAAATTGGACAATTCCAGGCGGGAAGCAAATCTGTCCGAACGCTTGGTTCTCGATGGAAGGAATAGCGAGCATGACCCACGTGTTTCATCGCGTCTGCGGAAAACCGCCGCCGGTCGCCGCGAAAGGAGAGGGCTGTTACATCGTGGATGAGCGCGGGAACCGGTATTTGGATGCTTCCGGAGGGGCTGCGGTAAGCTGTCTCGGGCACTCGCATCCCCGGGTCGTCGAGGCGATAGAGCGGCAGCTTCACGCCATCGCGTTCGCACATACCAGCTTTTTCACCAATGAACCGTTGGAGCAGCTCGCCGGGTTTCTTGCCGAACGGGCGCCGGAAGGCGTTGACTACGCATATTTCGTTTCCGGCGGTTCCGAAGCGGTCGAAGCTGCCCTGAAGCTCGCCCACCAGTACTTTTGGGAGAGGGGGGAAGGCCACAGGCGGCATTTCATTGCCCGGCGTCAGAGTTATCACGGGAACACGCTGGGCGCGCTGGCGGTGGGAGGGAACATGTGGCGCCGGGAGCAGTTCTTGCCCATCCTGATCGAATCCCACCTTATCTCCCCTTGCTACAGTTATCGTTATCAGCGAGACGATGAGACGCTCGAAGCGTACTCTCGCCGTGCGGCCGACGAACTTGCATCCCGGCTGGACGAAATTGGCCCGGAAAACGCCATCGCGTTCGTCGCCGAGCCAGTGGTCGGCGCGACTTCCGGGGCGGTCGCGCCGGCGCCGGGCTACCTGAAGCGCATCCGGGAAATTTGCGACCAGTCCGGCATTCTGCTGATTCTGGACGAAGTGATGTGCGGCATGGGGCGAACTGGCACCTTGTTCGCGTGCGAACAGGAAGGCGTTGTTCCCGACATCGTTGCCGTAGCCAAGGGGCTTGGGGCGGGGTATCAGCCCATCGGCGCCGCCTTGTGCCGGGATTCGATCTACGAGGCCATCCGAGACGGATCGGGATTTTTCCAGCACGGCCATACCTATATGGGGCATCCGGTCGCGGCGGCGGCGGCGCTGGCCGTTCAAAGAACGATCGACGAGGAAAATCTCTTGGACAATGTCAGGAAACGCGGCGCGCAGCTTCTCGAGCGATTGCGGTGCCGGTTCGGAACCCATCCCAACATCGGAGATATTCGGGGACGGGGGCTGTTCATCGGATTGGAATTGGTCGCCGACCGCGGCACCAAGGAACCCTTGGACCCCGCACTGAAGATTCACGTGACCATAAAGCGGCAAGCGATGCAACGTGGCCTGATTTGCTATCCGGGCGGGGGAACCATCGACGGCAAGCGGGGCAATCATATCCTTTTGGCGCCACCCTTCATTGCGGGAGAAAGGGAAATTGAGGAAATCGTTCGTCGGCTGGGCGGCGCGGTGGATGCGTCGCTGGCCGCCTGCCGGATGGTTTGACGAATGTCCGGGGCCGGAACGCGGAAACCGCTGATCGTTTCGGGGGCGATCAACGGCGCCAGCAAGACGAAGGCCGATCATCCTGCGCTGCCGATGTCCTCGCGGGAGATTGGCGCTGCCGCCGCGGCCTGCGGCGAAGCTGGCGCCGTCATGATCCACTTCCATGCACGGTCGGAAGACGGCTGCCATTCGCTGGATGCGGACCTGATCCGGGAGGCTACTTCGGCAATCCGCCGGGAATCGGGCGTGGAGATGATCGTCCAGGTGAGTTCGGAGGCGGCGGGGATTTATGGCCCGGCGGCGCAGCATGCGATGGTGCGCGCCGTCCGGCCCGAGGCAGTTACGGTGGCGGTGCGGGAGATGTGTCCGTCGGCGGCGGAAGAACCGGAGTTTGCGGAATTTTCCGCCTGGATGTCCGACGCCGGCGTCTTTCCACAATACGTTCTCTACGACACGCCGGACCTCCGAAGGTTTGCCGAGCTTCGTCGTCGTGGTGTAATCGCCGGGGAGATCGCGAACGTCATTTATGTTCTGGGACGCTACAGCAAAGCCATGCGCTCCCGGGCTTCGGAACTGTTGCCGTTTCTCGCTGTTCAGGCGGAGGAGGGCCTGCAAGCGCTTTGGAGCGTTTGCGCCTTTGGCCCCAAAGAAGCTGCGTGTTGCATGGCCGCGGCAGCGCTTGGCGGGCACTGCCGGGTTGGTTTCGAGAACAATCTTCATCTTGCGAACGGGCAGACCGCGCCAGACAATGCCGCCCTGGTGGGTCAGGTCGCAGACCACACGGCGCTCGTCGGTCGCTGTATCGCGGACGCGAGTGCTGCGAGAAATCTCCTGGGAATGCGCTAAGCTGGTCCAGCGAAATTCGTTGCCGCAGTCGGGGCAAGCGATTGAGCATCTGCCCGTTCGATGCGGAACGAGGGCGTTTCGCTCCAGTGTTCGCGGTCCGTCGCTTCCCGGCTTACTTTCGCGTGCCAGTCTTCCACCGCCCGGGGACCGCTCTCATTGCGCGGGTTCGGCTCGCCGTTTCTTGGGGAAATACTGTGCATGGCTACTCCAACTTCGCCACTTTTTCAAATTTTTGCTGGTTTTTCAATGGGTTGGAAATGTCTTCCGCACTAGGATTGCGGGTTACGCCTCGATTCGATGGACGCTCTTCCGGGTGTGCATGAGGGTCGGCGGGACGCCGAGCTGCCGGTCAATCTGGAGATGCGCCGGCTCTGGAGTGGTCGGCTGGCGGACCCGGATTTCCGTTCCGTCGGCGGTGGGCAGCGCCAGCCATTCGTGGTGGGGACGGGGCGCCAGGTCGCCGAGGGAGCAGACGGTGCGCTGACGCGGTCCGTCGGGGGTGTGGTAGGCCTCGACCAGGCGGTAATTGGTGTAGACACGGTCCTTGTGGCGGCGCGTGTCCTTGCAAATATATATAGGCACGATGATATCGGTTAGTGGTCTGCATGTCAAGCACGGCATCGCCGATCAATTCCGCACTATTTGGGCAAATTCCGGGAGTGGATCCGGCCCGGACGCCTTGTTCCGCAAGGCGTTGTGAAATTCTCAATCCTCAAAAACGGGCCAAATTCGCCCGAAAATCTTGGCGAAGCGGCGAAGTCGGGCTACCCGGGAGTCATGACCCTGTTCCGCGCTGCGGCAGGGCAACCCTGCTCCTTGCCGGCGCCACGGGAAGCGGTTGCCTGCCATTTGCCATCTCTGATCGAACCGTTCGTTGCAAGGCGCATTACCAGAGCGGGCATGTTCAGCCTCGTTTCCAGTCTGCTGAAATAGACCCAACCTTGAACGGGGAGCAATGTGTATGATCGCCTTTCTGTGCACTTCCCCGGGAGCGTTGGCAAGGCATATCGGCGTGTCGATGTTTTGGTTCGATGGGCAGTAACCTCGTCGCCGGCAAGGCGGATCACGTGCGACTGCCGCCGGCGCCTCCGGAAATCTCCCTCCGCCAGGCTGGGAGCATCCTGCCGCTGGCGGTTGTCCGCGTCTTGGCTTTCATTGACATTGCCGGAGTGCAGCGGATACTCGACTTGCAATAGAACGGGATTTCAGAGTCTCGGCGGGCGAACGGGAAGGCGGGCGGCGAAGGCGGTCACGCCAGATATCGTCCCCGAAATCAGGAAAGTTTGCGAGATTCACGATTCGCAGTCGATACGAAAGCAAATGTCAAACAACCATATTTCAAAGGAGGTTAGGATATGCAATTCAATAAAATTTTGAAGCTGGCCGGTTTGATTGCCGGAGCTGCAATGGTTTCTTCCGCCGCACTTGCCGACACCAACATCGTCATTGGAACCGGCGGCGAGACCGGCGTCTACTATCAGGTCGGCGGGGCCATTTGCCGGTTGGTCAATCGCGGCAGCGGCGATCATGGCATCAAGTGCACCCACACTACCGGTGGTTCGGTCGCGAACATCAACGGCATTCGCCGCGGCGATCTGGATCTGGGTGTCGCGCAATCGGACTGGCAGTACCACGCGTATAACGGAACCGCTCCGGACAAGTTCCCGGACGGGGCGTTCGAGGGTCTTCGAGCCGTGTTTTCGGTCCATCCGGAGCCCTTCACCGTGGTCGCTCGTACCGACACGGGCATCGGCAGTTTCGAGGATCTTGCCGGGAAGCGGGTGAACATCGGCAACCCTGGATCCGGGCAGCGTGGCACCATGGAAGTGGTGATGGAGAAAATGGGCTGGACGATGGAGACCTTCGCTCTCGCGTCAGACCTGAACTCGAAGGAACAGGCTGCGGCGCTCTGCGACAACAAGGTGGACGCCATCGTCTTCACCGTCGGGCATCCCGCGGGTTCCATCAAGGAAGCCACCACAACCTGTGATTCCGTCTTGGTCAACGTCGACAATGACGTCATCCGTCAGTTGACGGCCGACAACGACTATTACGCGATGACCACCATCCCGGGTGGCATGTACCGGGGCACGGATAGCGAAGTGATCACCTTCGGCGTCGGCGCAACTTTTGTCGCCTCGACGGCAACGGATGCGGAAGTCGTGTATCAGATCGTCAAGGCAGTGTTCGAGAATTTCGATCGCTTCCGAAAGATGCATCCCGCGTTCGCGAATCTTGAACAGGCCAAGATGATCACCAACAATCTGTCCGCACCGCTGCATGACGGCGCGGTCCGATACTACGAAGAGCAAGGCTGGATGTAGCTTTGCCCCGAATCGGGGCGGGTAGGCGTGCCGACTTGGCATCGGATGCCCGCCCCGCTGAATGGAACAGCCCGTCGGCCGAGTGCGGGCCGGGGCGAGCGCAGAACGACATGCACCCGGTCAAAGGGGTGAACTGAGAACGTGGAAAAGACCCAGCAGGCTCTGAGGCAGGAGGAGTTCGACGATCTCGTCGCGACGACCGATACCGGAGGCCGAAACCCCTCCAACCGCACCATCGTCAAGGCTATGGCGCTCCTTGCGCTCATTTGGTCCCTGTTCCAGGTCTGGATCTCATCGCCGATTCCGTTCGAACTCGGGGTCGGAGTGTTTTCCAGCAAGGAAGCGCGCGCGATCCATCTTACGTTCGCCCTCATTCTGGCCTTCATGGCCTATCCGGCGTTGAAACGCAGCCCGAGGAATTTCATACCTGCGACGGATTGGCTGCTGATAATTTTTGGCGCCGGCTGCGCCTTCTACTACTTCGCGGCAGATCTCTTGATCGTGGACGAAATTTTCGGGACCCGGCTGAGCGACCGGCCCAACAACCCCAACGCAGTCGATATTGCGGTGTTTTGCATCGGAATTGCTTGCTTGCTGGAGGCTACGCGGCGCACTCTGGGTCCGCCGCTGGCTATCCTCGGCATCCTTTTCCTGCTTTACACGTATTTTGGCGAGTATTTTCCGGGACTGCTGGAGTGGAAGGGCGCGAGCTTCGGCGCCATGGCCTATCACCAATGGCTGTCGCAAAGCGGCGTGTTCGGAATCGCACTTGGCGTATCGACGGATCTTGTTTTTCTATTCGTGCTTTTCGGAGCATTGTTGGACCGGGCGGGAGCCGGGGGGTACTTCATCAAGGTTGCCTTTTCGCTAATGGGACATCTCAGGGGCGGTCCGGCGAAAGCGGCGGTTGTCGCGTCGGGCATGACCGGCCTCATATCCGGGTCGTCCATCGCAAATGTGGTGACAACCGGAACATTCACGATTCCCATGATGAAACGGGTCGGTTTCACGAGCGAGAAAGCGGGCGCGGTAGAAGTCGCCTCCTCGGTCAACGGGCAGATCATGCCGCCCGTGATGGGGGCTGCCGCCTTCCTGATGGTTGAGTACGTCAATATTCCGTACTTCGATGTCGTCAAACACGCGTTTCTCCCGGCGGTAATCAGCTACATCGCCTTGGTCTATATCGTTCATCTCGAAGCGATGAAGCAAAGTATGGCACCGCTGGTCCGGCTGAGGCCGGCGAAACCGCTGAAACTTGCGCTTTTTTCGTTCCTGTGTTCGGCAGCGATGTTCATCGCGGTAGCCGGCGGGCTTGCCTATCTTGCCGACGCATACCTGATGCTGCGCGGGTCGCCGGAGCTGCTCGGCGTGACCTTGGTCTCGCTCCTGCTGCTGATCGCGGTCTTCAAGGTGGTTTCTGCAAGTGCCGCCGAAGGAACCAAGGAGGCGTTCTTCTCGGCATTTGCCATGGTGATCGGTTACTGCATCGTTGGCGGATTCTTCGTCCTGTATCTGACCGAATCATTGGAGATCGCGCTAGCGGGTGTGGGCGCGCTGGCCCTGTTTCCCTGGGCGGTCGGGGCGCTGGTGATCTTGGCCTACGTCATTCTCGTACAGATCTGTGCGCGGTATCCCGATTTGGAGCCGGACGATCCGAACGCCGAGATCACTACGCTGCCGGACCCTAGGCTGACCATCATGTCCGGACTTCATTTCCTGTTGCCGGTGCTGGTGCTGATCTGGATGCTCATGGTCGAGCGCAAATCGCCGAGCCTGTCGGCATTCTGGGCGGTGATGCTGATGATTTTCATCCTGGTTACCCAGCGCACGCTGTTCGCCTTTTTCCGTGGCGAGGGAACCGGTGGCCATCTCCTTCAGGGCGCAAGGGACTTGGTCGACGGAATGATCGCAGGCGCACGCAACATGATCGGGATTGGCATTGCGACGGCCTCCGCCGGCATTATCGTTGGCGCAGTTTCCCAGACCGGGATCGGCAGCGCGCTGGCCGACCTCGTGGAATTGTTGTCCGCAGGCCAATTGCTCTTGATCTTGGTGTGGACGGCGCTGTTGAGCCTGGTCCTGGGAATGGGGCTGCCAACTACGGCGAATTACATCGTCGTGTCTTCGTTGCTGGCGCCAGTGGTAGTGGCACTGGGGCAGCAAAACGGGCTCGTCGTGCCGCTGATCGCGGTTCATCTCTTCGTCTTTTATTTCGGCATCATGGCGGACGTCACGCCGCCAGTGGGGCTCGCATCCTTCGCTGCCGCTGCGGTTTCGGGGGGCGATCCGATCAAGACTGGATTCATTGCTTTCTTCTATGCGATCCGAACCGCGTTGTTGCCGTTTCTCTTCATCTTCAACACCGACTTGCTGCTGATTGATGTTTCGCTGTTGGAGGCGGTGATCGTGTTTGTCGTAGCGACAGCGGCAATGCTGATCTTTACGGCGGGCTTGCAAGGCTATTTCTTCGCCCGTTCACGGCTGTACGAATCCGTGCTGTTGATTCTCGTGGCATTTACGCTTTTCAGGCCGGGCTTCTGGATGGACATGATCGTCGCCCCAACAGAAAATGTACCTCCAGCGACGATCGTCGAGCAGATGGGGGCCTTGGAACCCGGAGCAGAATTGCGTGTCACCATCGAGGGACTGGATGATGTCGGGGATCCGCTGAGCTTCACGGCGCTGATGGAAATTCCAGAAGGCGATAGCGGTGACGATCGTCTGGCAAGTTACGGGTTGGAGTTGATCGTGGATGACAACGGGGTGCTGATCGACAACGTTTCTTTCGATTCGCCAGCGGATCAGGCCGGGGTCTTCGATTGGGATCAGAAAATCGTTCGACTGGGGATCCCTGCAGATCAGCCGCCAAAGGAACTTATCTGGATTCCGGCCTTGGGGCTTCTCGCACTGATGGCGCTACTCCAGTCGCGGCGGCAAAAAAGACTCGTCGCGTAGCCGTTTGGCGAAAAGGCCCCATCGGTTGGCAGATTCGCTCGAAGACGAATTGTTGGCATTCGAGGCGTCGCTTCTTGCCTTCGTCAGGCAGCAATCAGCGAAACTTGTTTCCGTTGTGGGAATTCGCCCTTCGGCGTGAGTGGGACCGGGATTCCGGCCACATCCAAAGGCCACGGCATCGTCGAAAATTTTCCACCCATCGCCCTCTTGATGCCGTCCGTTTGAACTGGGCGGATGGTCAAAGCGGCGGCCAGCCCAAAATCGAGCATTTCGCTCATGGGAGCATGTGGCTTCGCCGGATTCGGCAGTTCGAGCGTGCCGCGTATGCACTTCTTTGGCGACCAGATGATTTGCCGGGGATTCCTGGCTCCCGGCTTCGCGCTCGGCGGAACAACGTCATGAAGTCTCGGTCCGGAGCGAAAGACTGTGTCCGGTGGCAAACAGTTGAAGGGAGCGTGATTTGAGACGCGTTGCAGACGCGGAAAGCGAATCAGTCCTGGTGTGCATGGCGTTGGCAGCGTCGAAAGTCGCGTTCCGCAGGTGCTCGATTCCGGCGAAATCGCTCGCGAGCCGATGGTTTGAGCGGCGAAAATCCTTCACGCTATAGTTCAGGCGGTATGCAGACGTTCGATTTCTTGGTCGTCGGAGGCGGAATCGCCGGCGCTTCGGCTGCCGCAAGCCTCTCCACGCACGGTACGGTCATGCAAATTGAGCGTGAAACCCAGGCCGGGTACCACTCGACAGGCCGCTCGGCAGCCGTGCTGCTGGATTCTTACGGTCCGCCGGGAATTCGAATGCTCACCCAGGCGAGCAGGCCCTTTTTCGAGTCGCCACCAGATGGCTTCAGCGAGGTTTCGTTGCTCAGTCCTTGCGCAGCGTTGTGGGTGGCGCGGGAAAATCAACTCGACGATCTTGAGGACTACGCAGTTGAAGTCTCTGGCATGGGCTTGGGTATCGAGAGATTGAATTCGCACGAAACGCGCCAGTGCGTGCCAACCCTGAGAGAGGACTATGTAGCCGGCGGTCTCTACGAGCCCGACCCCGCGAACATGGACGTGAACGCGATTCATCGCGGCTTTCTAGGCATGGCGAAACAGCGGGGAGCAAAGCTGCTCCTTAACGCGGAATTACACCAAGCTCGTCGTCTGAACGGCACTTGGCAGGTTCGTGCCGGAAAGGAGACATTTGCTTGCGGGGCGGTCGTCAATGCTGCCGGAGCTTGGTGCGACGAAGTCGCCGCGGTCGCGGGAGCGAGTTCCATCGGATTGACGCCCAAGCGAAGAACGGCGGTGCTGCTGCCTGCTCCAGCGGAGTTTGAAACGAGCTGTTGGCCTCTCACGATAGACATTTCCGAAGAGTTCATTTTCAAGCCGGACGCAGGAAAATTGCTCGCGTCTCCATGCGACGTGACTCCTTCACCCCCCTGTGACGCGCAACCGGAAGAAATCGACGTTGCAATCATCGTCGACCGTCTCCAGAAAGCAACCACGCTCTCCATTCCTCGAATCGAACATCGCTGGGCCGGGCTGCGCAGTTTCACAAGCGACGGTGAGCTTGCGATTGGCGAAGATCCGGAAGTACCGGACTTCTTTTGGTGTGCGGGGCAGGGCGGCTATGGCATCCAGACCGCGCCTGCGGCAGGTCGGGCGGTTGCAGCTCTCTTGACAGACCGGGCGCTACCGGAGGATTTGACGAAGCTCGGGCTATCTGAAAGCTTGCTTGCGCCCTCGCGGTTCGCATGATCTCGCGGCTTGAGCTATCTGGCTGGCGGAATTTGCATCGACAGCGGGAATTCCCGCATCGCAGCCGTGGCGATCGGTGTGGTCGAGCTCTTGGCGAGCTGTCCTCCCATGGCAAAGAGTGAAGCCATCGAGAAACTCAAAACTGGTGAGGCGTTCCTTTCACAGGACGCCGAGCGTCATGACAACAGGTGGACACCGGTTTGAGATTGATTTGCCCTGCTTACACCTGTTGCCTCACACGCAGTTCGATGAATGGACCCGGCGGAAGGCGAAGTTCCCGGAATGTTCGGGCGACGGGAAATGCGAGTGGCTGGAATCCTCGGCGACGGTCGAAATCGACATGCCCGGGACAGGCGCATCAGAATCAATAGTTCGGACGCAGCACACTTTCTGGTCAAGTGATATCTGGTTTCGTGACAAGTGCGCCGCAGCTTCCCAGTTCTCGGGATGAGCGAAAAATTTGCGGGTTGGCAAAATCCTGAGCATGGATATTTCCGCTCCTGCGCTCCCGCGCAATTTCGCAACCGTGGTTCCGGGCTGAATCGGAGCAATCTTCGGCCTGCTCAAGCGACCGTCGCTTCGTGGGAGGGCGTCGGTCTTGGACCAGTAGTTGGGCGAGCGCGACGGTCGTGTCGAGGTAGATCACCGTTCACGTCTCTCGGCGCCCAATTCGTCGAGGGGGCCACACAGCCGAGCAACCGGTTTCGCTGCTGGTTGCGTTTCGGTGTCCGGCAACGCTGGCGGCGACAAACCGCCCCCGGGCACCGTCTCCGCCAATAGCGCGTCCGCAGGAACTGGGCTTCTGGTTTCTCTAGGCGGCCCGATTTCCGCGACTACGCGATCATGGTCGGTCACCGGGACGGTTTCGCCCGATGCTGGCAGCCGCGCATACTCGCTCAGCCCACGATTCAACAATTTGATTCCCACTGATCGCATGATCATGAAAATAGCGACAAGTAGCTGCATTTCCAACCGAAATTTTCAACTTGTGCGCGGATAGAATGCGAAAATCGGCACCTTTGGCGAGGCAGCGCGGACGAGTAAGGCGCGCCGTGCGTTTGTGGAACCATCCGACCGGTTCGCTCGTGTAATCTGTTTCTCCGACGATATGGATGCGCTTCGGAAAGTCCCGGACAATGCACCCAATCGAAGGATGCTTGAGGATGCAATCGGACTACCGCTGACGCGCGTGCCGGAATCGTGTGAATACGGCCTCACATATGCCAGAGCGCATTGCCTCTTCCCTGGCTTTGGGCGGTCGTTTCCACTATTGCTCGCCAATGCTGTTCGAATTTTGTGCGGGCGACAGTGTTCCTCGACGTGTACGCGGACCGTTCAGGATTCTCCCCAACACGGTATTGCGGACAACAATCTGGTAGATCAGCAGCAACAGGGCAAGGACTACCGCGAGTATCAATATGAATTTCAGGTGAGCGCTGACTGGCCATTCCAAAACGATCATCTGCCCAGCAACAACCAGCGGCAGATGGCACAGATAGAGCCAGTAGGACGCAGCAGACAAGTAGCCCACCCAGAAACGCACTTTCCAAGCGGCCCAGTGGAACAGCGCGATCAGTCCGAGGCACGCTAGCCACCAATAGGCGATTCTCAGCGAAGTGGAAGCGGCCTTGGTTGTTTCTGCTTTGAAGCCGGGAAACAGGTCTGGAACGTGCAGGAGCGCCAAGGCTGCCGGAAAACCAATAGGAATTTCCCGGGGGCAGGGCGATGGCCCACCAACGTCGCACCGCTATTCTTCCCTGGAATAGGAAGACTCCGAAGAAAAAGAATACGGCGTAATAGCCGAACACACGGGCAACAGGAACAACTTCGTCAAAGGTATCGGAGCCGAACGCCGTCAGTTGCATGAAATGCTGCGGCACGAAGGTGAGCGGAATCAGAAGTCACCAAAGGGGATGGGCAAATTGCAGACCCAGACGCGCAAGGATGATACAATCCCTCGAGCCATACCACTGTGGCCAGGACTGTAGCGTGAAGTCGCTACCGGTGAAGAGCCAGGCGCAAACTGGAACAATGGTCAACAGGCACACTGCCAGTGGCTGAACTATGTGCTTGAAACGTTGCCGTGCCGGACGGTACAATTCTCGCGACTGCAATAGCATTGCCGCGAAAAAGCCGCTGATCATGAAGAAGAGCGGCGTCGCAGAGCCTTGAATGGCGAGGAGCAGATAGGCGTTGGGATTTCTTGGTCCTTCAGTGGTGAGAGCGTATTCCTCGTGCACCGGCCAGATATCGATGGTCAGAAGAAAAGCTCCGGCGTGCACAACGATCACCAGCAGCATTGCGAAGCAGCGTAGCGCGTCCAGATCGTGAAACCTTGTCATGGAGAGATAAATTGGAAGGCAAGACTGCTCTAACGACAAACCACCTGCAGGCGGTTCTACCGCAGTGGTCAAGACCAGAGGTGGCGTCCTATTCAGAAGATATTTTGGCGCCTCCCAGGTCGGGCGTCTCCATTTTCGGGAAGTTCCGCCGGCGATGCGCTACATCTTGGCGGGCGCCGCGTTGGTCGCCGACCAGGGAACTCGCTCATGAAGCGTTCGGGAATGGAGTTTTCCTGCGAATCGAATTGCCGGAGGGAAACATACCGGCGATTGCGCCGGATTCTTGTTTTCAAGTCAATTCCCCTATCTCGGGCAAGCGTACAGTGGCTGGTGGCATCGGGACAAAGCATTCAATTGGGGCGCCAATCTCTCAAGAGAGGCGGATCGCAAAGTTGCAAACACATACGATTCTTCCCTTTCGGCAAGACGTTGGTGCTTTCCGGAACCAAAGATACTGAACATGTCTTGGCGAAGTCGATGTCGATGGGCGGTTGGCTGAAAGGACTCTTCTCGAAGAATTCGATGCTGGGCGTCTTGCGGCGGATTGTCCCATGTGTTCGTAGTCCGGACGGTTCACCGGATGCAAAGCGGCGAAACGATTGGCTCGATCTGCTACGGTGTGTGGGAACCAACGATCGATCTCGGATTCGAGAGCTGCAAAACCGAACTCGTTCTGGCGTGGACCAAGTGACAGCCTGTAAAATTTTTTGAAGCGCGTGGTAAGACCGGGGCCAAGGCAATGAACAGCAAGTGCAAGGCGGCAGGAAGCGCCAAGGCCTGGCCGTTCGCCGAGGCGCGCAAACTCCTGGCCCGCATTCGGCCGGAAGATGACCGGCCTGTCGTGCTGCAGACCGGCTATGGCCCGTCAGGTCTTCCTCATATCGGCACCTTTGGCGAGGTGGCGCGCACGAGTATGGTGCGCCGCGCCTTCGCGGAATTATCAGACCGGCCTACTCGCCTGATCTGCTTTTCCGACGACATGGATGCGCTTCGGAAAGTTCCGGAAAATGTGCCGAATCGGGAGGTGCTTGAGGACGCAATCGGATTACCGCTGACGCGGGTGCCGGATCCGTTCGGCACACACGGATCGTTCGGGGATCACAACAACGCCAGGCTCCGCGAGTTTCTTGACGGGTTCGGGTTTCTGTACGAGTTCCTGTCCTCCACCGAGTGCTATCGCTCCGGGATGTTCGACGAGACTCTTCTTCGTGTTCTCGACCGCTACGAAGACGTGCAGCGGATCATGCTTCCCACGCTTGGCGAGGAGCGTCGCGCAACCTATTCGCCTTTCTTGCCAATCAGTCCGAGGACTGGACACGTGCTGCAAGCGCGGGTTCACGAACGCAATCTTTCTCGGGGCACAATCGTGTTTGACGATGAATGTGGAGAGCGAGTGGAAATTCCAGTTACCGGAGGCAACGTCAAACTCCAGTGGAAGCCGGATTGGGCGATGCGCTGGGTTGCGCTCGGCGTCGACTACGAGATGTCCGGGAAGGATCTGATCGATTCCGTGCATCATTCCTCTGCGATCGCGAAGGCGATCGGTGGCCGACCGCCGGAGGGGTTCAGCTATGAGCACTTCCTCGATGCGGATGGACTCAAGATCTCCAAGTCAAAGGGAAACGGCATTTCCATCGAGCAATGGCTCGCCTATGCTCCCCCCGAGAGTCTTGCCTATTTCATGTATGCCAACCCCACGCGTGCGAAGAGGCTGCACCTGGATGGCATCCTCTCCACCGTTGCTGACTACCAACGAGAACTGGCGGCGTATCCGGATATGCCGCCGCAACGCCGCTTCGCAAGCGCGATATGGCATGTGCACGGCGGAGAAGTTCCGGCCGGTGGGCTCGGCATGAGCTTTCGAATGCTGATCAATCTCGCCGCGGTCACAGGCGCGTCGAGCAAGGATGTGCTCTGGGAGTTCCTCCGCCGCTACAAGGATGGGCTGACACCTGAAACCCATCCTGAACTCGACCGGGCGGCGGAGAACGCGGTACGGTTTTCTGCGGAGGTCATTGCGCCCCAGCGGCGCTGGCACCGCCCCAGCGCTGAAGAAGCCCGCACGCTGCGTTCGCTTCGCGATGCGCTGGCGGCGCATACCGGTGCCCTTGACGCCGAACAGGCCCAGGAAATCATTTACAATATTGGAAATGCCCGCTGCGGCAAGCTGCGTGATTGGTTCAGTCTGCTCTACAGGACGCTGCTCGGCCAGGAGCAAGGGCCGCGACTTGGCGGATTTGTTGCTGTGTATGGCATTGAAAATACTGTTTCGCTCATTAACCGGGCGTTGGACGGAGAACTCGCGAAGCGTAGCGGGAACCGCGCCGAATCGGCCGGATGAACGCCAATCTCTATGCCGTGTTTGCGGCGGCCTTCCCCGTGGACCGGACGCGGCCGTTCATCGAACTGGAAGACGGTACGATTTGGTCCTATGGAGACCTCGAAAAGGTTTCCTCCCGGTTCGCATCCTTGCTCTCCGCCATGGGTGTTTGCCGTGGCGACCGGGTGCTTGCGCAGACCGACAAGTCGCCTGAGAACCTGTTCCTTTACTTGGCATGCCTTCGCAAGGGCGCTGTCTACGTGCCACTGAACCCGTCCTACACTTCTGGTGAACTGGGATACTTTCTCCGGGATGCGGAGCCGGCGCTCATTGTCTGTCGCCCGGAGTCGGCCGGCACATGCGCTTCGCACTATTCCGGGGAAACCGCGCCTCCCAGAATCCTGACGCTGGCCCGGAACGGCTGGGGCTCGTTCCGGGCCGCGGCAGAAGAGCGCGGCGGAGAGCCCAACGTGGTTCATGCACACGAGTCCGATGTTGCTTCGTTGCTCTATACCAGCGGCACAACTGGACGGCCGAAAGGCGCCATGCTGACACATGGAAATCTTGCCTCAAATGCCCGGGTACTCTCGAAGGCGTGGGGCTTTCGCGCGAACGACGCGCTCTTGCACGCACTGCCTCTATTTCATACGCATGGCCTTCTGGTGGCGACGCACTGCACCCTGATTTCCGGAAGCCGGATGCTATTCCTTCCTCGATTCGATGCTGCCGCAGTTCTCCGGTTGTTGCCGAGGTGCACCGTCATGATGGGCGTACCCACGTACTACACCCGGTTGCTGGCGCAGGAAGGACTGGACCGGCAAGCCGCCCGAACCGTTCGGCTCTTTATCTCCGGTTCGGCGCCGCTTCGGGAGGAAGATTCTTGTGTATTTCAGGCACGTACCGGGCACACCATCCTGGAGCGGTACGGCATGACCGAAACACTCATGAACACCTCCAATCCGCTCGAAGGAGAGCGGCATTCAGGGACGGTGGGGAGCGCGCTTCCCGGCGTCGAGCTTCGGATTGTCGGTTCGGATGGCAACCCGGTTGCGACCGGAGAGAAGGGCATGCTGGAGGTGCGGGGGCCAAACGTGTTTCCAGGGTATTGGCAACGGGCTGAAGAAAACCTGGCTGCGTTTCGCGATGATGGGTTCTTCATCACCGGGGACATCGCAGTGTTCGAGGGCGGAAATCGCGTTCGACTCGTCGGGCGCTCAAAAGACCAGGTGATTTCGGGTGGCCTGAACGTTTATCCCCGCGAAGTGGAAGCGGTCGTGGATTCCTTACCGGGCATTGAAGAATCGGCGGTGGTCGGCGTTCGCCACCCGGATTTCGGAGAAGCGGTGATTGCGGTCGCCGTACGTCGGAACGCGGAAGTTCTGGAACCCGAAGTCGTTGAGGCCTGCCGGGAAAGGCTTGCCAATTTCAAGGTGCCCAAGCGGGTGATCTTTGTCGACCGATTGCCCCGAAACGCGATGGGCAAGGTGCAAAAGGTGGAACTCCGGGAACGGTACGGGGACACGCTTTTAGCGTAGGCAGCAAAGCTATCCTCCCTTCCAAACTGGATTTCTCTTCTCGACGAACGCTCTTGCGCCTTCTTCGTGGTCTTCGCTCCCGTAGAGCCGGTCGATAGCCGGAAGCTGACGGCGCACAATGCGGTTCATTCCCGATTGAAAGGGAACCACCTCGCACTCACGAAGCGTTTCCTTGATGGCTGCAAACACCAGAGGCGGGCCCGAGGCGAGCGTATCGGCGATTTCGCGCGCCCGTTCCATCAGGTCTTCAAAGGGTACGACTTCGTTGACAAGCCCCCAGCGGGCGGCTTCGCTGGCTTCCATCCAGCGTCCGAGAAACAGCATCTCCATTGCAATGTGATAGGGAATCCGGCGGGGGAGCCGGAGGGTCGCCGCGTCAGCTATGGTTCCCGCGCGAATTTCCGGAAGGGCAAATCGCGCGCTTTCCGCCGCAACGATCAGATCGCAACTCAGAGCGACCTCAAAGCCGCCGCCCACGGCGATACCATTCACCGCCGCGATGATGGGCTTGTTGAGACCGGGATGCTCCTGGATGCCGCCAAACCCGCCAAGGCCGTAATCGGCAGTGACCGACTCGCCGGCAGCGGCTGCCTTGAGATCCCATCCCGCCGAAAAGAACCGTTCGCCTCCGCCGGTCAAGATGGCGGCCCGGAGTGAATCGTCGTCGCGGAACTCGCGGAAAACAAGACCCATCTTTCGGCTGGTTGCCGCGTCGATGGCGTTGGCTTTCGGCCGGTCGAGTGTGACCTCAAGAACTGCGCCCCTTTGTTCCGTGCGCACGGCTTCACTCATGGCATTTCCTTTGGAGAATTCTATCCATAGCTGCCGAAGAACTATCAAAGTATTTTGTGCCGTGTCGGGGCAACCCTTCGCCTACCCCTTGCCGACGCCGCGGGAAGCGGTTTCCCGCCATTTTCAACCCATGAACGGATCAATCGTTACAGGGCATATCACCAGAACCGGCACGTTCCGCCTCGATTCCAGTTGACCGAAGTGTACTCGACACTGGACGGGTGACAACGTATATGACCCCCAATCCCTTCAAAGTCCCGCGCCTGGAACGGCATCGCGACAATCGCACTGCGTGGTTTGGGGAAATTGCATCGTTTCATCTGGAAGCACGCGGCCGCCTCCAAGTTCGCGCCTCACGAATTTGAACGAGCGCGTCCACCGCAGCAACGCCCCGGCCTTTGGGCCGTACGATCAGCGGATTTACTTCCGCTTCCTCAACCCGGTCGGCGTAGGCGATTCCGAATTCGGCCATCGCCATCGCCGCGTCAATGGTCGCGTCCAAGTCGCCGTGCGGTTGTCCCCTGTATCCTCGCAAGAGACGGCTCACGCGGAGTTCCGCAAGCGCGAATTGAATTTCCTCAACCGTCGGCGCGAGCATCAGCGTTTGCGACTCAACTTCCAACTCCACTGACGTGCCGCCACTGCCGATCGCCATCGCCAGACCGCATGCAGGGTCGCGGATTAGTCCAAGACGCAGTTCGGCGATCCCATCCATGATCATTTCTTCGACCAGTAGATGGTTCCCGAGCGCCAGCAGGCTGCTGGCGGCTTCACGCAGGATGGGCGCATCGCGAATTTCCAGTCTCACCGCGCGGACGTCGGTCTTGTGCGGGATGCCGAGCGCCTTGACCGCAACCGGATAGCCGATCTCCTCTGCGGCAGCTTCCGCCGTTTCGACGGAATTCGCCACCATTCCCTTGGGGATCGATATTCCCGCCTTCGCGAGCAGGCACTTTGAGTCGACCTCGTTCAGGAGGGCAGGGGCGCCTGAAACGAGTTTGCGGATGAAGGTGGGCGGCGAAACCGGTCGTGCGTAGGCGTTCCCGATCGCAGCAGCGGCCTCCGCCGCCTTCAACGCTTCGCGGAGTCCTCCAAGGGCTGCAATTCCCTCGCCATGCAGTCGTTTCGGCAAGTCTTCCGGAATGTTCTCGCTCAGCGTGGCTACGATCGCGGACTTTGCCCCGGTCTCCTTCGCGGCGCCGACGAATGCACGGATCGCGATATCCCATTTCGCGCCGTCGCATCGGTCGGTCCGAGGGTAGTCAAGAACCAGAAACGAAAGATCGTACGCGCCCGCCAACATTGCCGAGAACGTGGCCTGCATGCGCGCCTCGTCGGCCCAATAAAAAGTATGATAGTCCAGCGGGTTGGCGGCGGTTACGAGTTCAGGCAACGTGCTCTTCACGAAATTCCTGTGTTTCGGATCAAGGGGGGGAAACCGGATCTTCAGACCTGTGGCAGTGTCCGAAATCAACGCTGCTTCGCCCCCGGAACAACTCATCGACGAAAGAGAATTCCCGGAAAGCGGACCATGTACATGAAGAAGTTTCAATGTTTCCAGCAACTCCGGGAGGGTCTGAACCAGCGAAATTCCAAGTCGTCGGAACAACGCAAATGCAACTTCATTGTTGCCGGCGAGAGAGGCAGTGTGCGTGAACACGGCTTCCCGGGACGCCCGGCTGCGTCCTGTGCGAATCGCCACGATGGGTTTTCCCAGCTTTCGCGCCGTGAGGGCCATGCGTTCAAGACTTCGAACGGAATCGATGCCTTCAATGTGAAGGCCCAGTGCGGTCGTGTTCGGATCCTCCAAGAGGCTTTCGGCCATTTCGGAAATGCCGGTCTGCGCCTGGTTCCCGACGGTTCCCAGATAGCTGATGGGCAATCCGCGCCGCTGCATGGAAATGTTGATTGCCAAATTGGAAGACTGGAGAAGCAGCGCTGCGCCCTGCTCTACGCGGTTCAGCCCGTGCTGATCAGGCCAGAGCGCCGCACCGCTGGTTGCGTTGAGGAGTCCGTAGCAATTGGGCCCAACGATGGGCATGGCCCCTGCCGCAGATATCAGTTCCTGTTGAAGCGCTGCGCCTCCGGCGGACTCCGGTTCGGATTCGAGGAATCCTGACGCGTAGCATATCGCTCCGCCTGCGCCGATCCGTGCGAGTTCCCGCACGCATTCGATAGTGGCCACCCGTGGAATTCCGACAAAGACCGCGTCGGGGCTTTCCGGGAGATCGGCGACTCGCGCGAAACATTTCCGGCCGCGAATCTGCGTTCGACGCGGATTCACCGGCCAGACTTTTCCGCGGAATCCGAAAGAATCACACTGTTCGATGACACGCTCCGCTTCGCGCCCGCCCACGGCGGCGAT
This sequence comes from Rhodobacterales bacterium, assembly GCA_965219495.1. Taxonomy (GTDB): domain Bacteria; phylum Pseudomonadota; class Alphaproteobacteria; order Rhodobacterales; family CAZPXZ01; genus CAZPXZ01. The sequence goes on along the minus strand of OZ244777.1, from coordinate 1,082,946 downwards.
TGAACGCGGGCGAAGCAGCCGTGCGAGCGCCCCTGCCTTGCTCGAAATCATGATCCCAGGGGACGCAACAGCGAGCGGGAAATAATATGGCGCTGGATTTCCGAGGTTCCCTCCCAGATGCGTTCGACCCGGGCGTCCCGCCAAATCCGCTCCAGCGGCAAGTCCTTCATCAGCCCCATTCCACCATGGATCTGAAGCGCTTCGTCGGCCGCGCGGGCGAGCACTTCGCTGGCGAAGAGCTTCGCCTGGGAGATATGCCGGTCGGCATCAAGGCCCGCATCCACCCGGCGGGCCGCGTCCAGAGTCAATAGATCTGCCGCGTCGATCTCGGTGGACATGTCCGCGAGCTTGAAGCCGACACCCTGAAATCGACCGATCGTCTGCCCGAATTGCTTCCGGTTGGCGGCGTGGGCAAGCGCCAAGCCGAAGGCGCGGCGGGCGCGCCCGACGCACACGGCCGCCACCGTCAAACGCGTTGCAAACAGCCATTCCGCGGCGAGTTCCATGCCTTGGTCCACTTCGCCGAGCACTTGTTCTTGCGGCAACCGACAGTCTTCGAAGGTCAGAATGGAATTGTGGTACCCCACATGGGAAACCGACTGGTATCCGGGACGGATTTCGAAGCCCGGATGACCGCGGTCTATAAGGAAGGCGGTAATGCGCTTTTTTCGTCCGTGCGGAGATTCGTCGACACCGGTTGCGGCGAACACGATCAGGAAATCCGCGATGTCGGCGTGGGAGATAAAGTGCTTTTCACCGTTGATCACAAAATCGCCGCCGTCCCTGAGAGCGGCCGTGCGCATGCTGCGGAGGTCAGATCCCGCCTCCGGTTCCGACATGGCCAGCGCGTCGAGTTTTTCGCCCCGTGCTGCCGGCAAGAGAAATCGTTCGCGTTGCTCCGGAGTGCAGGCGCAGAGGATTCCTGACGGCCTCCCCCAATGCACGCTGAGGGCGTGCGAGGTACGGCCAAGCTCCCGTTCCAGTAGCGTGAAGCTGAGCACGTTGAGGCCGCCGCCACCGAATTCAGATGGAATATTCGGAGCGTAGAACCCCAGGTCGCGCACCTTGCGGCGGATCTCGGTAGCGACAGAGGGATCGAGCCGTCCGGCGCGCTCGATTTCCTCTTCCAGCGGGTAGAATTCCCGTTCCACAAATTCCCTGACCGTCTGGACAATGAGAGAATCCTCGCCGCTCAGATAGTGCTCCGGGTCGGTCAAGTTCTTGCGCTCCGGATATTTGGCTGCAACAGTTTGCGGTAGTTCGCCGTGGCTTCGCCCGCTCCCCAGTTCATCTCTTCCAGCGCCGTCAATATGCCGACCAGACCTTCGTCCCGAACCCGTTCCAACTCGCGCGGGCTTCGCTTACCCGCTTGGGTGTCGCACTGCGTCGCGATTTTTTCAATCAACGGCTCGGACAGTTCCGGCGCCTCCATGAGATGGGTCCATGGCCACTTCAGGCATGGTCCGAACTGCGCGAGCATTGCCCGCATGCCGCCTTCGCCGCCCGCCAGCCAGAATGTCTGGAAAGTTCCCATCATGGCCCAGCGCAAACCGGCCCCAAAACGCACCGCATCGTCGATTTCTTCTGTGGTTGCAATGTCGTCATGGATCAACCAAAGCGCTTCGCGCCAGAGCGCTTCCATCAGGCGGTCCGCGAGAAATCCGTCAATTTCCTTGCGAACGGTCAGCGGGCGCATGCCCACTGCAGTAAAAATTTCCCGCGCCCTGGAAATCGCGCAGGGATCTGTTTTCTCGCCGCCGCACAACTCCACCAGCGGCAGGAGGTAGACCGGATTGAATGGGTGCGCCACAAGCAAGCGGTTGCCGTTCTTCATACCCCGTTGAATTTCGGTCGGGCGAAGTCCAGAGGTGGAGGAAGTCGCTATGGCGCATTGCGGCATCGCGGCCTCGATGCGAGCGTGGACTTCGCGCTTTAGTTCCGTTCGTTCCGGCACACTCTCAACGATCAGTTCGGCATCTGTGACGGCTTCTTCCAAACTTTCCACGAACAAAACTTCGGCGCGTGGCGGAATTGCGCCGTGCATGAGCATTCCGATTGCCCGCTCCGCATTCTCCAGTACTTCGCAAAGCTTGCGCGGAGCCTCCGGATCCGGATCGAAGACCCGGATGCGGATGCCATTCTGGGCAAGGCGCGCCGCCCAGCCCGCGCCGATTACACCGCCGCCGACTACGGCCGCCCGGTTGACAGGAGGCACGGGAGCTAACCTGGCCTGCGAAGCGCCAACTGCTCTCGCACTTCGTCCGGACCCAGAATTCTGACGTTCATCGCTTCGAGGATGTTGACGGCGCGCTCGACGAGCTGACCGTTTGAGGCCAGCACGCCGCGAGACAGGTAGATGTTGTCTTCGAGGCCGACCCGGACGTTTCCCCCGACGATTGGCGCCAGCGCCGCGTATGGCAGTTGGCTGCGGCCGATGGAAAAGGCGGAAAAAATCCAGCCATCGGGCAGGTTGTTGACCATCGACAGAAGCGTGCCCGGATCGTCCGGCGCACCATAGGGAATGCCCATGCAGAGTTGAATCAGTACCGGCTCTTCCAGAAGGCCGTCATGTTGCAGGCGCTTGGCCATGACTAGGTTGCCGGTATCGAAAATCTCGATTTCGGGTCGCACCCCCAGTTGGCGGATCTGCCGGGCCATTTCCCGAATTGCCCCGGTGGTGTTGGTCATGACGTAGTCGCCTTCGCCGAAGTTCATGGTTCCGCAGTCGAGGGTGCAGATTTCCGGGAGAAGTTCCCGCACATGCTCAAGACGTTCCGTTACGCCCACGAGGTCCGTGCCAGCGGATTTTGGCGGCAATGGATTTTCGATTTCTCCTAGAACGAGATCGCCTCCCATTCCAGCTGTCAGGTTGATCACGATGTCGGTTCCAGAGTCGCGAATGCGTGCAACGACCTCCCGAAACAACTTCGGATCACGCGCAGGAGCGCCGGTCTCCGGATCGCGAACGTGGCAATGCACAATCGCCGCTCCCGCTTTCGCGGCTTCCACCGACGCATCGGCGATTTGCGCGGGCGTGATTGGCACTTTGTCGGACTTGCCGACCGTATCGCCGGAACCCGTGACAGCACAGGTGACAAATACTTCCGCCTTCATGGTTCTTCCTGCCAGTACTTAACGACTTTCCATCCAGTCTAATGCAATCTGATCTGGATTCGGCGTAGCGACGGGAATCGCGAGACACGCGGCATACGTGAGCGGTTTTCGAGGATTCGTCAACACTTCTTGTGCGGGTCCGGAAGTTCTGGCGCGTGGCTGGTTCTCAATTTGATTGGGGCAGCGGCCGCGTTGCCATCAGATACGCGAATATCTGAGTACCAGTCTTGGAATCCGCGATGCTGCAACCGCTCATCGCAGCGAGAGGTATTTTTGGTAGTGCGCGAACCCGCAATCCATCGGCGGCACAAATGTGCGCCAGGTGACACGGCACAAAGTGTGGAGACGTGATCGACGGCGCGCGGACTTCGCGAATCAAATAAAGGATTCGACCAACACGGCGGAGGGTGTCCACTGATATATGTGATCCCCTTTTGTTTCCCTCCTACGCGCGCGGTTCGTGTGTGAGACATTGCTCTCGGAATCGCGAGTTCGCGAAACGGCATATTCGAACGCAGGCCTCCCGCATGTTCCGCTCGTTTCCGGCAATACAGATACGGACATGGTCCGCTCCGGCATCGCCAAAGGCGGAGCCGGGCATTACGGAAACCATCTCCGCTTCATAGAGTTCACGTACGAACGCTCGATCCGAAAGCCCGGTTTCCCGTACGTCCGCGAACACGAATATTCCGCCTTCGGGTGTAGGCGCCCGGATGCCGCGCGCTTCGGAGAGAATAGAGGGCACCTGTGCGGCGCGCTCGGCGAGAATGCGCCTTGCCTCCGCAGATTCCGGGAAATCCCGGGAAAGAGCGTACGCGGTCGCATCTTGCAAGAACGGCGGCGCGCAAAAGATGACAATCTCGAAAAGTCGGTTCGCGAGTTCCAGCACCTCCGGCGGTCCCACGACCCAGCCACAGCGCCATCCAGGAACCGCGCGGGACTTGGAAATGGAACTGATGACGAATGTCCGTTTCGCCAGCACGGGATCGTCGAACGGGGACCAAAAGGACCCCGCGTACACGAACTCTTCATAGACCTCGTCAGAGAGAATCCAGAGATCGTGGGCCTCCGCTACGGCGCCGATCTCCAGTACCTCCTCCCGCGAAAGCGTGGCGCCGGTCGGGTTCTGCGGCGAATTCAACACCAACGCCCGGGTGCGCGGCGTGATCGCCGAAGCGACCGCATCTGCGGTGAGGTGAAAACGATTTTCCGGCTCCAGGGAGATCGGGACGATCTTGGCGCCGGCTGCCGAGGCAATCCCCCCATAGGTGATATAACGCGGTTCCGGAATCAAAATCTCGTCTCCCGGGTCGAGAAGGGACTGCACCATAAGGGCCAGACACCCCTGAGCGCCGTTCGCGAAAAGGACATGTTCCGGCCCGACCGCGCGCCCGGTCCTGGCGGCATACTTGGATGCAATAGCGGTCCGAAGCGGCATGGCCCCGCGCGCCGGGCTGTACTTGTGCCAGCCCTCCAACAGCCGCGCGGATGCCCGTCCCAGCATTTTCTCGGGCGCTGGCAAATTTATTTCGCCGACACTAAGAACAATTGCGTCTCTTCCGGCTTCGACGTCGGCAACCGCCGCATAGTGCGCAGCCCACCACTGCGCGCCTGATCCCTCCATTTGGTCGAGAAGCTGCGCGTGCTTCATGCGTTTTCCCGATTCCGCACGGTCTCCGCTGCGTCGGTCACCGCGTCATATGCCAGGAGAATAGAAGCGTGCCGATTCTTGAATTCCCGGGCAGGAAGAAGCGCCTCCAGATCCGCGAAGTCTCCCCCCGGTGCGGGGCCATCCTTTTTCAGCATTGCCTGCAAGGCGTCTCGCACGTCTGCAAGTTCTCTGGGGGTCTTTCCGACGGCGTTGCGGCCAAGCACGGCCGCGGACGCCTGGCCGAGCGCGCAAGCCTTTACGTCCTGTCCATAGGCCGTGACCTTTCCTTCGCGCATGCGAATATCGACCGTGACGGTGGACCCGCAGAGCGGAGAACGCTTCATGGCCGTCGCATCCGGATTTTCAAGCCTGCCGGCATCGGCAAGGCCCGTGGAAAGCGCCAGGATGCGCTTGGAATAGAGCTTCAGGAGCTCGTCGTTACTGAGAGCGGTTTCCTGTGCCATTCGCGCCTCGCTTGACAGTGTACCGGGCACTCCGGGATAAGGAACTTGCCGAACTAGCAGGCAGATTTCCAAAACCAATTATAGGTTCAGAGCCCATGACCGAAAAACCCCGCCAGGTGGCCGAATCCATCGATGCGGATTCGCTTACCTACGACGAGCGTGGACTCATTCCCGCAATTGCGCAACAGCATGATACCGGAGAAGTTCTCATGTTGGCCTGGATGACGGCCGGGACCATTCGCGAGTCCATCCGAAGTGGCGAAGTGGTGTATTGGTCGCGCCGCCGCGGCCGCTGGCGGAAAGGGGAAACTTCAGGCCATGTGCAGAGGCTTTTGGATATCCAGGCGGACTGTGACGGCGACTGCGTGCTGTTGCTGGTAGACCAGGTCGGTCCGGCATGTCACACCGGCAATCGGAATTGCTTTTTTCGGGTTATCCGATTGAACGAAGGCCTCGACCTCTGAAATCTTACGGGGATAAGCCGGACGCTCTCCGGCGCCGTGCGATCCGGACGGATGCCGATATCGCGGAAGGCGTGCGTTACTTGCGGAGCCTGGAACCCAATTTCGATAGCATCGCCCGGTACCTGCCTCCTCTTCCCCTTCGCTTGTCAAGCCCGGGGTTCGAAACTCTGTTGCGGATTCTCGTGTCGCAGCAACTCTCGGTGGCGGCCGCTAGTTCGATCTGGCAGAGGCTGAACGCGGAGCAAAGTCTTTCGCCGGAGATGATTCACGAAACGCCGGCCAGCACATTGGCGGCGGCCGGATTGTCGCAAGCCAAGATTCGATACGCCAAGGGCATCGCGTCCATGGTGCTCGATGGCGCAATGCCACTGGATGAACTCGAAGAATTGGATGACGAGGCGGCGGCCGGCGCGCTAACGCGCGCCAAGGGAGTGGGGCGGTGGACGGCGGAACTCTATCTCCTCAGCGGCCTAGCTCGCAGAGACGTCTTTCCGGCCGGAGACCTGGCGCTTCAGGAGGCAGTGAGGATTCTATTCGGGCTTCCCCGGCGCCCGCTTGAACAGGAACTACGTTCGCGTGCCGGCAAATGGAGTCCCTGGAGGTCGGTGGCCGCGCGGATTTTGTGGCAGTTCTACAGGCAGGAGAAGAAACGGGCAGGCGTCATCGGAAGTACCTAGCATCGGATGGTTCGAGTTCCTGGGCGCGCGGGCTTCTGCCGTGACGACGCTGTGCGAGAAACGCGCGCTCGCCGCATGGGCGCAGTCGCAAGGGTCGGCGCAATTCCGGATGGTGCACCGTCTACTTGCCGCATCCGGGCTGAAATCCGGACACTGGTAGTTTAGCGGCAAATGTGCGCGGATCCGTGGGACGCTTTCGCGGAATTTTGCGGGCGCGTCGATCCTGGTCACGCCATCGGCCAAGCCCGTCTGGCCGCGAACAGATTTCTCGGAGGGGAGAATATTCGCCCCGGCAGGTAGCGCGAACCAGTCCAAAACAACCCCGCCGCCAGGTGTTCGTTTCACCGGCTTCGGCTTGTAACTGGTTGTCTCGCTTGGTAGCATTCAAGAGAATTGCTCGGCTTCGCATCTGGTGCCCGAGCTTCAAAGAAAAGGGAGAAAACCATGAATTTCCGAAAAGCGGTTGCCGCTGCGGCACTTGGCTTATTTGCCTTGGCCGCAGGAGATGCAGCTGCTGATGAGCCGAAAGCCGGCGGGGAACTGGTCGTCGGATTCTTCAGCGATATTACCGGCCTGGACCCGACCCGCAATGGTGGCGCCGCAGGCGATCTTACGGCCGTACTGTTCGAGCGGCTGCTCGTCCTTCGCGACGATGGATCCGTTGCGCCGGCGCTGGCGACTGATCGCGAGTGGCTCAACGATACAACGATGCGCTTTACATTGCGTCAGGGCGTTACGTTTCATTCGGGGACCGCGTTCGACGCGGCTGCGGCAAAATGGAACATCGATCGTCTTATCGATCCCGATTTCGGCGCAATTCAGTTCGCGTTCTTGTCGCCAGTGGTCAAGGAGGTGCGCGTCGTAGATGCCCATACCCTGGACATCGAATTGAAGGGTCCGAATGCTTCCTGGGAGAAGCTGGTGGCCAGCCATACCGTGATGCTGGATCCGGCCAAGGTCGCGGAATTGGGCGACGGTTTTTCGGCGGCCCCGTCAGGCACCGGCGCATTCATGCTTGAAGAATGGGCGCCTCGCCAAAATGTAAGGATGAAGCGCAATCCCGACTGGTGGGATGAAGGGAATTACATCGAAACACTGCGGTTTGACATCATTCCCGAACTCTCCACGCGCGTGCTCGCATTGCAGGGGGGCGATATCCACGTTCTGACAAACCCGACACCGGACACCCTCGCGCGGTTCGAATCTGGCGGCTTCCAGGTCGCCTCGATCAGCAGCGACCGAATTCTCAAGTTGGACTTCAATCACCAGGATCCGAAGTGGCAGAACGAGGCGCTTCGCCGGGCAGTGCTGCTGGCGACGGACTCCGAAGGAATCACGGAGGCGCTCATCTCTCCGTTCGGTTCTCCGGCGCAAAGCATCATGACGAGTGTGCATGAGTCCTATCTGTCCGAGCCGGGGTACCTCGAGCACAATCCGGAAGCGGCGATCGCCGCTCTCGAAGAGGCGGGGTACACGCGCGGCGGCGATGGTTCCTGGAGCAAGGACGGAGAGACTCTGACCATTCACATCGGCGTGCCCCCGAAGCGGGATCTTCGCAATGACGATATCGCCGAAGCTCTTGCTGCCGACCTCGTAGCCATTGGCATCCAAGTCCAATTGACCGTGGCCGAATGGGGCTCGATGTGGGGGATGTTGAACGAACCCGAGAATCCCTTCGACATGTTCTACACGGGATGGGGCTCGTTGCTCGATGAGGTGGGCTACTTCTCCGCCCACTATTACGGGCCGAACATGTCTCCGGGCGGGCTGACCCTGTCGAGGCGGACTGGCGACCCGATCGACAGTCTGATTGCAACCGCAAGGGTGACGGTCGATGACAGCAAACGAATCGCGATGCTGCACGATCTTCAGCGCGAGTTCTATGCGCAGAGCATTGCGCTACCCATTTATGACAAGACCCGCGTCTGGATTCTCGGGCCGAGCGTCAGGGGCTTCAGTCCATTCCCGACCGCGGCCTATCCCCGCCAATATGTTGGGGTCTGGCTGGACGAGTAGCCGGAATCGGTGCAATTCCGGGGCGGGGCCCAGCCCTTCGGCTTGGCCCCGCCACATATCACAGGGCCGGTAAGTCTTGATTTTGCGGGCGTTCGCATGGCGGCTGGCTTCCGTCCTCGCCCTTCTTGTCGTTTCTTCGTCGCTGGTATTCTTCGCCCTGTCCTTTGCGGGCGGCGACCCGGCGCAGGTAATTCTTCGGGAAAGCATGACCGAGCAGTCCGCGGAGGCGATCCGCGCGCAACTCGGCCTGGATGATCCACTGCTTGTCCAGTACGGGAGATTCCTTTCCGGTCTCCTGCTGGAATTTGACCTCGGGCGATCCTGGTACACGCACAAGCCGGTCCTGGACGACCTGCTCGAAGCGTTTCCCTACACGATTGTCCTGACCCTCGCCGGGGCTCTTGTCGCGGTGCTGCTGGGTGTGCCCCTGGGAATGATTGCGGCCGTCTATCAGGGGACGTGGAGGGACGAGACGGCGAAGTTATTCATGCTGGCCGGGGTTTCCCTTCCCAATTTCGTTCTCGCGCTGCTCGCGATTATCGTCTTCGGATCGTGGCTGCGCCTGTTTCCGCTTTACGGTTCGGGTTCTCCGGCGCACCTCGTGCTTCCGAGCTTCAGCCTGGGAATTGTCGTCGCCGCGATGGTTGGTCGGATGACCCGCGCGGCAATGCTCGACGTGTTGAGCCGGGAGTATGTCGAAGCGGCGCGCGCCAAGGGCCTGACGGAGCGGCGGGTGGTATTCCATCACGCCCTGCGCAACGCCCTGATCCCGGTTGTGACAGTGTTCGGCCTTCAATTCGGAACCCTGATGGGAGGCACTTTCGTTACCGAGGTGATTTTTGCCTGGCCGGGCATGGGCCGGCTCATGATCAGCGCCATCCTTGAGAGGGACTTTCCTGTCGTGCAGGGAGCGGCAATTCTTTTCCTCGTTACGTTCTTTCTAATCAATCTCATCGTGGATCTTCTCTATCTGGCGATAGACCCGAGGATCCGTCAATCGAACACGGCATCGGCGTGAGTGGAATACGCGGATGACGGGCACAATCGGAGATCCCCCGGGGACGGGCTCCGTTAACGGGAGCGAGAATTCAAGCCAGAACACGCGAGGGACTGAACTGGCGCCCACCCGTGCGCGGCTCTTGTGGGGTCGCTTTCGACGCCGGCCGGTGGGAATTTTCAGCGCCGCGCTCTGTATCGCGGTGCTGGTGCTTGCTGCGTTTGGTCCATGGTTGGCGCCGGAAGATCCCTTCAAGACAAGCATTCGGGAACGGTTGGACCCACCGAGTATCGAACATCCACTCGGGACCGACGCGCTTGGACGCGACCTGGCTTCCCGCATCATCTTCGGTGCCCAATCCACCCTTTCGGTCGGCTTGGTGGCGGTTGCATTCGCCTGTGTCGTCGGGACTGCGCTCGGCATCGCGGCGGCCATGAGCCGGGCCTGGATAAGCGCACTGATCATGCGGGCGACAGACCTGATGCTGGCGTTCCCTTGGTTCCTGCTGATCTTGACCATCGTCAGCGTGCTTGGGCCTGGCCTTGAAAACGTGATTCTTGCGCTGAGCGTCGCGATGATCCCGCACTATATCCGCCTTGCCCGCGGGCTCGCGCTTTCGGTGCGCGAACGCGAGTTCGTGCAAGCTGCAGTGCTGATCGGGGAGTCGCGATTCAACGTGCAGTATCGCTATATCCTGCCCAACTGCGCTTCTCCGCTGCTGGTCCAGGTGACCTTGGACATTCCGATCACGATCATGGCGGCGGCAGCGCTTGGATTCCTCGGTCTGGGAGCGCAACCTCCAATGCCGGAATGGGGCGCCATGTTGAGTGGCGCCAGGGAATACATGCTCACCGCGCCCCACGTCGTGGTGGTTCCCGCACTTGCCCTCGTCGCCGTGACGCTCGCGTTCAACCTACTCGGTGACACCATGCGCGACGTGCTGGACCCGCGAACGGAAGATGTCGTGCGATGACCTCGCCGCTCCTGGAAGTAGAGGACCTGAAGCTGGAACTGCATACCGAGCGAGGTGTCTTATACGTGCTGAATGGGGTCACCCTGTCGGTGCCTCGGGGAAGGGTACTCGGCCTCGTGGGTGAGACCGGATGCGGCAAGTCCCTGACAGCGCGGTGCCTGCTGCGATTGCTGCCGCGAACGGCTTGCATCACCGGCGGCGCCATCCGTTTTGACGGCGAAGACCTGCTAGGCGTTCCCGACGCGGACATGCGGCGGCTGCGCGGCAATCGAATCGCGATGGTTTTCCAGGACCCGGCAGCCGCCCTGAATCCCGTGCGCACCGTTGGCGCCCAGATTGCCGAGGCGATATTCGCGCACAATCCCGGCGCCACCCGAGAGGCGCTGCGGTCGCGAACGATCGCCAGCCTCGAATCCGTGGAAATGCCGGCGCCGAAACGGGTTGCCGGAGTCTATCCGCACCAGTTGAGCGGCGGCATGCAGCAGCGCGCCATGATCGCCATGGCAATCGCCTGCGGGCCGAGCCTGCTGATCGCCGACGAGCCCACCACCGCCCTGGACGTTACGGTTCAGGCGCAGATTCTCGACCTGATGCGCAGGCTCGCAAGGGACTTGGGCGCGGGACTGATTTTCATCACGCACGATTTCGGAGTCGTGGCGGAGCTTTGCGACGATGTCGCAGTGATGTATGCCGGGCGAATCGTCGAATCGGCCGAAGTAGAGACCCTATTCGACTCGCCCGCGCATCCCTATACGCGAGGCCTCTTCGACGCCCTGCCGCAGAATGTCGGGCCTGGGCAGAACCTCGGCACCATTCCCGGCGCCGTTCCGGGACTGGTCGGTCTCGATACTACCGGCTGCCTGTTCCGCGACCGGTGTCCACGCCGACTGCCTGTTTGCGCGAGCAGGACTCCTTCGCCGGTCGTTCTCGCGCCCGGCCATTCCGTCGCGTGCCATCTCTACTTCGGGGACGCGGCATGATTCTTGAAGCACGGGGCCTGCGGAAGCGTTTCGTCGCGCGCGGCCAGACACTCAACGTGGTCAACGGGGTGTCTCTTTCCCTGGAGCGGGGCCGCACGTTCGGACTCGTTGGCGAATCGGGATCCGGCAAGAGCACCCTGGCGAAATCACTCGTTCGCCTTTACCAGCCGGACGAAGGGTCCATCTTGCTCGACGGCGTGGAAATCTCGAAGCTGCCGGAAGGGCGGCTGAAATCGGTTCGGCGCCGGGTTCAGTACGTATTTCAGCATCCGTACAGTTCGCTGAATCCGGCCATGCGCGTATACGACAACCTGGCGCGCGGCTTGTTCGTGCATGGGCTCGCGCGAAATCGGGCCGAAGCGACCGTGCGGACGCGCCGGTTGCTCGGGGAAGTGCAGCTTTCGCCCGACCACCTTGAGCGGTTTCCGCATGAATTCAGTGGTGGGCAACGCCAGCGCATTGCGATCGCCCGGGCGCTGGCGCTGGAGCCGGAACTGATCGTGCTGGACGAGCCGACCTCCTCGCTCGACGTATCCGTGCAGTCGCAGATCCTCAACCTGTTACGAAAACTGCAGACGGAGAAGGACTACGCCTATCTGTTCATCACGCATGACTTGCAGGTCGCCCGCTATATGAGCCACTGGCTGGGCGTCATGTACGGGGGGATCCTGGTCGAGACTGGTCCGGCCGACCGGGTCTTTGAAACGCCTCTGCATCCGTATACCCAGGCGTTGCTTTCCGCGATCCCCAGCCCGCACCCGCGCGCCCGGCGTCTCCATGTGCCGTTGCAAGGGCCGCTGCCGGACCCGGCCGTTTCGCGGCCGGGCTGTGTCTTCGCGCCGCGTTGCCCGGCAGCGGAGAAGTGCTGCCGGGATGAAGCGCCCGCCTTGCGCGCTGCTTCAAAGAGCCGCCGGGTTCGGTGCCACTTTCCGGATATCGATATCCGTCCCTCGGCGGGAAGCAGGGCAGGCGGGGATCCGGGCCGGGCATCATGAGCGAGTCCTGCGACTTGCTGCTTCGGGGAGGGCGCGTATTCGACGCCGCTTCCGGAACCGACGGCCTGCTGGATGTTTCAATTGCCGGCGGCAGGATTGCGCGTGTCGCACCCGGGATCGATCCGGGTGCTTCGCGACGGGTATACGACGCAAGGAATTGTATTGTCGTGCCAGGCTTGGTGGACCTTCACACGCACGTCTATTGGGGAGGAACGGCGTTGGGGGTTGATGCCGAAGCGATAGCGCCCCGGAGCGGAACCACGACCTTCGTAGATGCCGGCAGCGCAGGCGCCGGCAACATGGCCGGTTTCAAGCGGCACGTCATCGATCCGGCTACTCCCCGTATCCTCGCCTTCCTGAACATCGGTTACGCGGGAATATTCGGTGTCGGCCCCGGCATGACCACCGGCGAATTGTCGGATCCCGCGCTGGTGAGTGCGTTGGCCGCTACACGCGCCGCGGAAAGTTTCGCCGATGAAATCGTCGGAATCAAGGTCCGGGCAAGCCTCAGCGCGGGTTGCAGCAGCCTCGAACCCGTGCGGATTGCGCGCACGGTCGCGCGCGACCTACGGATTCCCCTGATGGTGCACATAGGCCAGCCGCCTCCGACCGTCGGGGCCATCCTTCCCCTTCTCGGCGAGGGAGATATCTTGACACACGTATTCCGGCCCCCGGCAAATTGCCTGATCGATCGGCAGAACCGCCTGCTGCCGGAGGTCGTGGAGGCGCGCGACCGAGGCGTCCTCTTCGATGTCGGGCACGGCCTGAACGCGTTTTCTTTTGAGTCTGCTCGACGGTGTCTCGATGCCGGCCTTCGTCCCGATACCATCAGCACCGACATCCATGTAAACAACATTGCGGGGCCCGTCCTCGACTTCGCGACGACGCTGACAAAATTTCTGGCGCTCGGCGTGCCTCTGGAAGAGGTGCTCGCTTGCGCAACGAGCGCGCCCGCGCGCGCGATAAGCCGGCCCGACCTCGGGAACATCGGGAAATATGCATGCGCGGATGTCGCCGTGCTGAAGGTTCTGGATCAGGCCACCGAACTGATGGCGGCAGGAGGTGAAACGCTTGTCACCCGGCGCAGGCTGGTTACAGTGGCGACAGTAATCGGCGGGTGCTTGTTCGAGCCGGAATCCTGCCAGGATGACTGAACCTATGAACGCAACGGACAATCCTTCGGCGGAAGCGCTGGTCGACACATTGTGCCGGCTCATCCGAGTTGATAGTCCGTCGGGGTCAGAGCAAGATCTAGCGGAGGTGCTTGGCGGCGAACTGGCGGAATTGGGATTGGCTGTGTTTCAAGATGAGACCGGCAACGTCATCGGCCACCTTGGCGGTGAAGGCGAAGCCTTGGCCGTGGCCGCTCACATGGATACGGTTCAGCCCTGCCTGGGAATTGAACCGGTGGTCGAAAACGGATTTGTGCGTAGCGCCGGTCAGACCGTGCTCGGCGCCGACGACAAGGCGGGCTTGTCGGCGATTCTGGAATTGCTCCGTCATCTTGCGCGGTGCGGGGAGCCTCATCGGCCCATAGATGCGCTGTTCACCGTCGGCGAAGAGGTCGGCATGACTGGCGCCAAAGGGGTGGACCTCGCTGGTATTGGCGCCCGGGAAGGCGTATGCCTGGACGCGGGCGGAGCCGCGTCAAGCCTGGTGGTCGGGTCTCCCGAACACTGGCGTGTGAACGCACGGGTCGAAGGCCGCGCTGCTCATGCCGGGGTGGCGCCGGAAGCGGGAATTGACGCAATTCAAGCGGCCGCCAAGGCCATAAGCGAAATGGTCCTCGGGCGGATCGACCATGAAACTACGGCGAACATCGGCGTGATCGGCGGCGGGCGCGCGCACAATGTCGTGCCGGACCTTGTCGAGCTTGAAGGCGAGGTTCGAAGCCTTGATCCCGCCAAGCTGCGCGCCCAGTTGGGGGCGATGGAAGAAGCCGCAAATCGGGCGGCGAGGAATTCCGGCGCCAGGATCACCGTTGAAAACGTACAGTTGTATCCCGGCTATCATCATGATGTGACTTTGCCGGCTGTCCGGCGGGTGATGGAGGCGATGAAGGCGACCGGTGTCGAGCCCGAGCCGGTAATCCGCGGCGGCGGCTCCGACGCCAATGTACTGACCGACCGGGGATTGACGATGATCAACATTGGAGTGGGCTATAGGTACCAGCACGGAACCGACGAGGAATTGGAGATCGCGGAACTTTGCAAGTGCCTGGCAGTCTTGCAGGAACTTTCCAGACCGGAACCTTCGGGACGGGCGTAGGACCGATGCATGCCGCCGATCTCGAAACTCCCTGCCTGGTTGTCGATCTCGACATCCTGGAGCGCAACATCGAACGGATGCAGTTCCATCTTTCCAAGAACGGCATTGTCTGCCGTCCGCACGTAAAGACGCACAAGATCCCGGCGATTGCTCATCTGCAATTGGGCGCCGGCGCGAAGGGCATCACTTGTCAAAAGCTCTCGGAGGCGGAAGTGATGATCAACGCCGGCATTCGCGATGTTCTGCTGGCATACAACGTCATCGGCGCCGCAAAGCTCCGCCGCCTGGTCCGGCTGGCGCGACAGGCGAAGATTACTGTGGTTGCGGATTCCGTTACGACAGTCAATGGGCTTGCAAGTGCGGCGAGTGAAGCAGGAATCATTCAGTCGGTCATGGTTGAGTGCGATACCGGAGCCGGTCGCGCCGGTGTGCAGACGCCCGAGGAAGCCGTTGATCTTGCCACGCGCATCGCGTCGTCGAGAGCACTGGACTTCGCCGGCCTGATGACGTTCAAGGGCGGTGCGCCGGATCTCGATCATGTCAGGAATTCGGGCACTTTTTTCGAAGCCGTTGTCGGTTCGCTGAGCGAACGCGGGATTGAATCGCGAACCATCAGTGCAGGTGGCACGGTTTATGCTCCGCTCGCGTGGCCGGACCATCCGCCCTATGGCGTGAACGAATGCCGGCCAGGCGTCTACGTGTACAACGACTGCGTGAAGGTATCGTTCGGTGTCGCGACGTTGGAAGATTGCGCCATGCGGGTGCTCGCTACCGTTGTCAGCCGCCCGACGGCGACACGCGGCATCGTCGACGCGGGGTCCAAGGCCCTCGCCAATGACGGCTTCCAGTGGGTCGAAGGATTCGGGCATGTAATCGAACTGCCCGATGCGCGTATTGACCGGCTATCCGAGGAGCATGGGGTGATTGAACGCCTCGATTCCCGCAGCACGCCGGCGATTGGCGAACGGGTTACCATTGTTCCCAATTACTGCAATACCGTGACCAATATCCACGATGTCGCCTACGGAATTCGCGGCGGGGATGTGGAGGCCGTCTGGCCGGTCGCTGCCCGCGGCAAGATTCTGTAGGTCCCGTCCATGCAGCGATTGAACGCGAGATAACCGTGCGCGTCCTCCTGTCGCATCCGCAGCAAGATATCGGCGTCGTTTTTCCGGAAGCCGCCCTGAATCGCCTGCAAGGCATCGCGGAGGTAATTTGGAACCCGCTTGAGCGGCGCATGACGGCCGATGAATTCCGCGAAGCCGCGCAAGACGTCGATGCGGTAGTGACCGAGTGGTATACCGGCGGCGACCGCCGGTTCTTTGACGCCCAGAAGCGGTTGCGCCTGTTCGTGCGGGCTGCCGAGCGCCTCAACAATATCGACCTGGAGGCGGCGAGTCGGAACGGCATCATCGTCGCTCACATCCCGGAACGCTACATGGCAGGCGTTGTGCAGTTGATCTCCGCCTACCTGCTCTGCCTGGCGACGGGAATATGGGAACAGCAGGGTGCGCTGCGGCGGGATGGCACGATCATGATTCGCCGTCCGGGCATCGACCTGGCTGGCAAGGCAATCGGGTTGATCGGTTTGGGACGGATCGGACGCAAGGTGGCAACGATGGCTGCTGGCTGGGGGATGGAAGTGCTTGCCCACGACCCGAATCTGTCCAGTCCCCGCCAGGCGGCGCGGCTGGTTTCGCTTGAGTGCCTCATGTCCGAAGCGCGTTTCGTTGTGGTGACCTGTCCTTTGACTCCGCGCACCGAAGGCCTCGTAAGCCGCAAGTTGCTGGAACGGATGAAACCGGACACCTACTTCATCAACACCGCGCGCGGCAAGATCGTCGACGAATCTGCGCTGGCGGACCTGCTGAATGCGGAGCGGATCGCGGGAGCGGCGGTCGATGTCTTTTCAGATGAGCCTGTGGTGCGGAACAACCCTCTCATGACCGCGCGGAACACGATTGTCACGCCGCACATCGCGGGACATACAGAAGAAGCCTATTTTCAGGAAGCCATGGGTGCGGTTGACGCAGTGAAGGCTGTCTCGGAGGGACGTTGGCCTCGGCATGTTGCCAATCCGGACGTGTTCTCGAAGATTCTGGCGAATCGTGGGCAATGGCGGATTTCTGAACCACCGGAAGGAAAGTAGGAGTAAGGAAGTCTGCCGATCGTTACCCGGTCGGTTGCGGAATTCTCATCCGATTCTCGGCGAATGTTTATTGCGATCAAGAGTTTACTTCGAATGGGGGACCTGCGCCTACGGATCTCGATGTTGGAACTCCTGTAGATGGGAATGAAATTAGTTTGTTGCGCGCCCGGTACTGCACGGTGGTGCTTTCGCTCGCGAAAGACCCGTAATAGCAAAACACTCCGGATCCCTTTCGGGCGGCTGAGCAGAATGCGAAAAGGTCCGGTTTGGAGAAGGCGGCGCGTACTGCCAGTTGATGCTGCAAACGGGATGTAAAATTTGGGACTTATATACGAGAGTCACAATGGGCTCCCGACACTGTTCCACGCCGAGGCGGGGCAACCCCCATCCTTCGCCTTCCCCTTGCCGACGCCACGGGAAGCGGTTTCCCGCCATTTCCCACAAGTGAACGGGCTAATACCCGCTGCAAGACGTATCACCGGAGCCAGCACTTTCAGCCTTGTTTCCAGTACAACGGAGTATAGAGGCGCCGAAGCGCCAATTCAAGGATATTGTTACTTTAGTATATAATCCCCTAAAATTTCGAGAGGGTGCAACTAACGATGCAAAATTCAAGTGTGACGGGTCCACGGGCGGGCGCAAAGCCAAGCGTTGCGCGCCGCTTGGTTGTATTCCTTCATGGCTATGGCGCCGATGGCCACGACCTGATCGGCCTGAGCGAGGTGTTTGGTTCCGCACTGCCTGAAACGGCGTTTGTGGCGCCGGATGGGCCGGAGGTCTGTGCGGTCAACCCTGGCGGGCGGCAATGGTTCCCCATTCCATCATTCGACGGCACTTCCGAATCCGCCATGGCAAGGAGTTTTGAGGCAACGGTATCGAAATTGCACAAATTTCTGGATGAGGAAGCCGTTCGATATTCATTTTCGGTCGATCAGATTGCGCTTGTGGGCTTCAGCCAAGGCACGATGATGTCGCTTCACGTTGGCCTGCGACGCGACGAAGCAGTTGCCGGAATCATCGGTTTTTCCGGTCGGTTGCTCGTACCGGAAAGGTTGGCGGCGGATATTCGCGTACGTCCCGAAGTGCTGCTTGTGCATGGTGACGCGGACGAAATGATCCCAGTTGAAGCCATTCACGAGGCCCGGGCCGCCCTCGCCGAGGCGGAAGTTCCGGTGCGGTGGCATATCTCAGCGGGAATGGGACATGGGATAGCGCCGGACGGGATCGCATCGGGACGGGAATTTCTGAGGGACCGCTTTCAGTAACTCGGGGCACACTTAACAAATTGAAGAATGCTGGAAACGTTGGGGGCGGCGAGTTCGATCCGGCCGCCGTCATAATTCTATGGAAATCACATTCGGTTCCATGCCGTTGCGCGGGGCGATGGAGTTTGCGTTCCCAGCGCGGTGTTTTGCGTGACTGGATCGTTGCGGCTACGAGTTTGCGCTGACGACAAGAATTTTGGAGAGCGGCATTTCTTCTGGTTGCTGAAGTAGTCACTACCACGATTTGGTGGAGGCGATGTGACGAGCGCCGGTGGCGGATGGTTCTCTTCCAGCGAGACTTGGCCGAGTTGCTGCTGCGGGGATTGCGGCGCAATTCACAACTAACTTGGTGATCTATCTCTTGTAGCAGACGTGCGGTGCGGCAACCGACGCCCAGAATTTCAAGAGGTTCTCGCGTTCGGTGACTGATGCGGAAGCAGAACCGCACCCGGCAGCAGGCAAGATATGGACGACGTGCGAGCAGATGATGTTGGAACTGGACGACTCTGCCATTTGCTCGGGATACGACCGTAAGCGGCAAACGGGACACGGCAGGGACTCCAAGTCCGCGCTTCCAAATCGAAATCAAGGAGTTGTTGGGGGATCATTTTGCATAGTGCCCAAACAGAAAATCAGCGTTCCCGCTTTGGCTGACAAACGTTTCTTGGTTTGACCGAACGCATCACGGTCTGAACGAGTTCTTCGATGGTTGCGCCTTCGGAGATTCAAACTTCCTCCTCAGACTCCGCCTTACTCGGCTGATTGTTTGAATTTTCCAGATCAACAATCGAACGGTCGGGTGGCCCTGGGTTGCTCGAATTCGATTCCTCCAAAGGCCACGAACCCAGCGAGGCAGTTTATCGACCGGCCGCATTCCTTCCGGCCGCTCCGCTTATCGCAAGCGTTCTCGGCGGTGAACCCGCGCAGCCTCGTACGCTACGTACCCTAAGATACACGTGAGTCTTCGAGCAAATCGTAGGACTGCTGGCGTGCTGGTGATGAAAGATACCTTGCGCATCAGTATTGTGACACAATTGCCAGCCTTTGGAGGCCAATGCTTACGAACTTGTCTGAAGAATTGGCAATTGGCGTCGAGCGGCTATGCTGTCGGGCCAGAAAGCAGGAAAGAGGGAACTCCGATGTACGCGGGTGCGCTGGCAACGGCGAGTCCAGATTACTCTGAGAGATCATTTGGAACGCGCAGCAATCCTGCGCTCGTACTCAACGCCGACTACCAGCCCCTTTCCTACTATCCGCTTTCCGTTTGGCCATGGCAGGGTGCGCTCAAGGCCGTAATTCTGGACCGGGTTTCCATCGTTGCGGAGTATGATCGCGTGGTTCGGAGCCCGAGTGTTGAAATGCGCCTCCCGTCTGTGGTGTGCCTGCGGGAATATATTCGTCCTGCTTCCCACCCTGCGTTTACGCGGTTCAATTTGTTCTTGCGGGACGAATTCAGGTGCCAGTATTGTGGTACCGGAGGAGAAATGACATTTGACCACATCCTGCCGCGCTCGAGAGGAGGGCGGACCGAGTGGGAAAACGTCGTTGCCGCCTGTTCGCGCTGCAACTTGCGCAAGGGAAACAAGACCGTGAGGGAAGCAAGGGTTCGACTGAACCGCAGGCCGTTCCGGCCCACCGCATATCAACTCAAGGAGATCGGCCGAAAATTCCCCCCGAATTTTTTGCACAAGAGTTGGGCCGATTTTCTGTACTGGGACGTCGAACTCGATCCTTGAGCTTGGCCTTGCCCGAAGCATGAAAGGTCAACGCTGCAAGTAGCAACAGTATCAACGTGCTCCAGCCGGCGAGAGAAATTCCAGCCAGGCTCCAGGCCGCCACATCGCAGCGAACAACCGGGGTCGACTCGATGGCCTCCAACAGTTCCTCTGAAGTCATGTCCCTGGCCGGGAGCGGCGCGGCACAGGACTTCGGACCTTCCCAGTAGCTGTATTCGATTCCAGCGTGCCATCCGCTCAGGCCTGCGCCACCGAGAAAGATCAAGGCCGCGGCCACAAACAAACCCCGGGAAAGTGAATTGGCGAACGGGAGGAATCCAACCAGAATTGCGAAGGTGCCCATCGCGTAGGGCCAACGTTGCCAGATGCAAATCGGGCAGGGGACCATTCCACCGATGTGCTGAAACGCAAACGCGCCAATCAGTACCAGCAGCGCCGCTGCGGCGTAGGCAAGAAGTGCCCGCTCCGGAGTCCGCCAGCGCGTGATCACGTCAGTAGCAGGAGCACAACCACCACAACTGCGGCGGCAACCACAATCGCACCGGAAAGAACTCCAAGCCTGGTCTCGACAAAACTCCGAATCGGAGGGCCGATCCACCAGAGCAATCCAGCGACGACGAAGAAACGGGCTCCACGGGCGATGAAGCAGGAAAGCACGAATTCCGGCAAGCCGAGCGCCGTCGCTCCCGAGAGTATGGTGATGACCTTGAACGGAAAAGGCGTAATGCCTGCTACCAGCACAGCCCACGCACCGTAAGAATTGTAGTCCGACGCGAAGCTCTCGAATCGTTCCGTATAGCCGTACATCGCTAGCAGCGGCTCCCCGACGGTTTGGAAAGCGAAGGCCCCGATTGCGTAGCCGACAAGTGCGCCGGCAACTGATGTTAAGGTGCAGATGCCGGCGACTAACCATGCCTTGGCTCGGGAGGCGAGAACCATGGGAATCAATAGTACGTCTGGAGGAACAGGAATTACAAAACTCTCAGTGAATGATACGAGGCCGAGGACCCAAAGTGACCAGCGGGAAGATGCAAGAGCGAGGAACCGCTCCTGAAATCGACCGGTCCTGGCTGCCTGCCTCGGGTGCCGCGTTGCAGTCTTACGCAGTTTTGGTCTAGATTTTCGCTTTATGGGCAAGGGACTAGATAGCTTCAGTTAGCTCGGCGAAAGGCACAAAGTGTGACATTACGTTCGGCTCCAGTCAGATTGCGGAAGATACATTGTCGCCAACTGATTGTGGCCAGGAAAATTGCCCTTGCGGAATTGGTACCCCGGGCGGGATTCGAACCCGCACTTGCGCGATTTTGAGTCGCGTGCCTCTACCAATTGGGCTACCGGGGCTCGCCGCCTTACACTGTACCATCGGGGATTATATAGTGTCCGTGCCAAAATACCGGGTTTTGAACCCGGCGCGACGTTTCCGGCCCAGTCGCCCGGCGCGGAATTTGGCCCCTGGCGCCGTGAATGAGCGGTTGGTGGCCGGTTTCGTACGAATGTCGAGGATGCCGGCGATCTTCCGCCATGAGGAGGGGCCCCGGCCAGGGCCGGGGCGCATGCCGACGGCGTTGGCTCGGCCAGCCGCAGTCAGGCGGCGCGGCGGATGCCTTGGCGCCGCTGATCCCGGATCTTGTCCCGCTCGGCTCTCTGCAGCGCCAGGCCGATCCGGTGCAGATTGACGGTTGCGTCAGGAAAGCTCTGGAAGGGAGGATACGATGACTTGAATTTGTTGAAACCCTTCACCGTGACCCAGCGGGTTCCACTCCGTGCGCCGTGGAAAGGCGCTTTCTTCTGGCGGGTGTGAATCCCGCCCATCAACTGTCGCTCCGGGTGGTAGCAGCCAGAGCGGTTCATGGAGGTAACGACATGGGCTGAAGCACTCTGGTGTCAAAGGGCCGCGTAAGGCGGCTCAGCAACCATGCGGGCCGGAACGCAAGTGAACGTTAACAGGCCTCGAAAACCGCGATGCGGATGCCGACCCTGCGGAGTTGAGGGGAAGGCCGACGACGGGTTGGGAAGTGAGCGACACAAGCACCGACCTATATCCGTCGGGGTAGTGACGCTGGCACGCATGGAAGATGAAGAAAGCAGCAACACGGGAAGCCCTGCCGGTGGTGTGGCACGCACCAACTGGCGCCCCGCGAGGGACAGGCTGGGTCGGCAGGGTGACGGATGGGCCCGTAGTACCGCGGAAGCCGGGTAATTCCGGTGGAGGAAAGGGGCCCTGGTTCGAGAGCAGTTTGGAAAGGAAGCAAGGCATGTCCACTGACCACGGTCTTACAGGGGCAGAAAGGGTTCGGCAACTCCAGACCAAGCTACATGTAAAAGCGAAGGAAGAACCTGAGCTGCGGTTTCACGCGCTGATCGACAAGGTGTGGCGCGAGGATTTTCTCACGGTGGCCTGGAAGCAGGTTCGCCGCAATGGCGGGGCTGCCGGGGTCGATGGGGAGAGCGTCGCGGACATCGAATCCTGCGGCGTGGATCGTTGGCTTGGGGAACTGGCGCGGGATCTGCGGGAGAGGACCTATGCACCGAACCCGGTGCGGCAAGTCCTGATCCCGAAGAAACAGCCCGGCAAGTACCGGCCACTGGGCATTCCCTGCCTTCGGGACCGGGTGGCGCAGACGTCGGCCATGCTTGTGCTTGAGCCGATATTCGAAGCCGACCTGCAACCTGAGCAGTACGCCTACCGGCCGGAACGGAGCGCGAACGATGCGGTACACCGCGTGCATGGCCTCCTGAACATGGGGCGCAATGAGGTGGTCGATTGCGACCTGTCCAACTACTTCGGCGAAATACCGCATGCCGAGTTGATGAAGAGCGTTGCGCGTCGCGTCAGTGACGGGCGGATGCTTGCACTCATCAAGGCATGGCTGGAAATGCCTGTCGAAGAGGACGACGGCCAGGGCGGCAAATGCCGAACGAACCGTGCGCGCAGGGAACGGAAAGGAACCCCGCAGGGGTCTCCGATCTCGCCGCTGCTCAGCAACCTCTACATGCGGCGCTTCATCCTGGGCTGGAAAGTGCGGGGCCATGCCCGGCACTTCTGTGCGGAGATCGTGAACTACGCGGACGACTTCTGTGTGCTCGGCAAGGCCCCGGCGGCGGATATGCTGGCGGCGGTCAAGCGGCTCATGGAAACTCTGAAGCTGCCGGTCAATGAGCGGAAAACCCGGTGCCTGCGGCGCCCGGAAGAACCATTGGAATTTCTGGGATATCGCGTCGGGCGCAACTACCGCCCGAGCGGGAAAGGGGCCTATATCGGCACCCGCCCGAGCAAGGCGAGCGTCCAGAGCATCTGCCACAAGATCAGCGTGTTGACGAGACCGCAGGATGGGCACTTGCCAGTCGAGGAGATCGTGCGCCGAATCAACCGGGCGATGTCCGGATGGGCGAACTATTTCCATCTTGGGCAAGTCAGCCCGGCCTACAACGCGGTCGACCAGCACGCGGAGATGCGGCTGCGCCAGTGGCTCTGCCGGAAACACAAGGTGAGGAGCGGGAAGCACGTGCGCTTTCCGGGCATGAGGCTATGGAATGAATTTGGCCTCACTCGCCTTGCGAAACCGAGCAGACGCCATCCGTGGGCGAAGACATGATCTCGTCCGAAAGCCGGATGCCTGAGTAGGGCACGTCCGGTTTGATGAGCGGGGGTGAGGAAACGTGGCCATGGGAGCCGGACTGAGGCCCGACGCGAAAGCGTCGGAACCGCCACCGGACCCTAACGCCGGCGCGCCTCCCCTCGACTCTACCGCCCGGCAAAGGCGCAGCCCGCCAGCCGGAACCGAGTGTTGCGTGGCGTTCGGCAACGTGCGTCGCGAAGCGTACACAGGAGTTGATGAAGCAGCGCTATTGAGCCACGACATCTGCTGAACGAGGGTGCCTTTGTGCTCCGCCATCATGGGGGCAGCACCGGGAACGCCGCTACGGGCGAGGCGTTTCCCGGACCTTCCGGGGTCGGAGAACGCTGCAAAGTCAAGGAATGGGTCACCAGGGAACCTGAGAGGTCCGGCACTGTCCATGTGCAGGATGGCCGGTCGGGGGATCACCGGCTTTAAACCTCAACCCCGGCCCGATGCCTTGCCTGCGGGGCATCGGGAGCGCGCGAGCGACAGCACAAACCGAGCGGGCGCACATGGTGCCGAACGGCGAAAACAATCAGCTCAAGGGATGCAGTGTCGGGAGTCGTAGCGCCCTCATAGTACTGCCGAAGACGGGGAACCGTGGCCATCGGGACCCGGCCGAGGAAAGGGGGGCGCCGCGTGATCGGAGCCGCTGACGGGACACCCGGGGGAGACTCTGTGCTCCGAATCCGGGTCAACGCAACGGCAGCGGATAGCCATGCACGCGCCGAGGGCGGCTGTCGTCCTCGGCGTCTGTGGATCAGGGACGCCAACGTCCCTGAGCGAACCCGACACGCGAGGAACCGGATGCGGTAGTGTCCGCACGTCCGGCTCTGTGGGGGGAGGGGCTCGGCAACGACCCCTCCTACCCGGCCAAGGATTGCGAGAGCGACCGTTCGAGCGAAGCCATCCCTGCCGTGCGCGCGGACCCGGTCCAGGCCGCGGCATTCCAGGTTGTGGATGGCGGATTCCACCGCCGGATGCTGCCGCCGCGCCGCGGCGAACTCGGCGCGCGCCTCGTGCTCCCGCGCTTTCTGCGAAAGAGTGCCCTTCGCCGGCAGCGCGTTGCAATCCAGCAGCGCGTCCAGCCGCACCCGGTTGGACGGGCTGTGGAAGCCCCGGTCGAAGCTGCAGCCCCGCACCGACGGAAACAGGGCGAGGGTCTCCGACAGCAGCGGAACCGCCGCATCCACGTTGTCTTCCGCCCACGAGATGCGGTGGTGCAGGACCAATTGATGCGGGTCCTCGACGATGCAGACCGGAACCCCGAGTTGGACCATGCGCCCGGCCTTGCCCTTCGCGCACCAGCGGGTATGCGGCTCGAAGATGGAGAACACCTTCTCTTCATGCGGGATCGCTTCGCCCTGCAGCAGCCGCCGGTCGATCTGGTCGATCTGGCGAAGCGCATGATCCATAAGGCCTTGCACGGCATCGATATCCCATGTCTCCGCCCCGGCCGCCTCGAGTTCCCGCCGCAGCCGTTCCGCCCGCGCCACCAGCGACCGGCAAAGCTCCAGGTAAGCGCATACGCGGTCCGGATGCCGCCTCTGCCGCCGGGAATTGCGGATCTTGTCGAACAGCCGCTTCACCTGCCGCCAACCGCCAAGCGCTACCGTTTAGCGTTTTTTGCCTCTGAACAAAGGGAACTCTGCCGTGTATAGAACGCGGCATGATGACCCAGAATCAGATACACCGCACGTTGAACGAGGCGGGAGCCCTCGACCGAATCGCCGAGATTCTATCGCAAGAAGCCTTCGATAGCCGCAGCGCGGTTGGCCGCCGCGTGTGTTCCGAGTTTGGCTTTGTGGATGGTCGCGGCGAACTGCAGTTGGCGAGTTGCCTGCAGGCGCTGCGGATGCTTGCGTCGACATCGGACCGGATCACGCTGCCGCCGCCTCAAGGATTGCCTCCACCCTCGGCGCCGTGCCGGCTGGAGGGTTCTGTGCCGGCCGCCGGGACTGTTCCGGAGCGGTTGGGTGGGGTGCAGGGGCTTGCAGTGGTGGCGGTGGAAGGGCGGGCGCAGCGCAGCATCTGGAACACCCTGATCGCGGACGAGCATCCGCATGGGATGACGACCTTCGCGGGCTGTCAGATGCGCTATTTGGCGGGGTCGGCTCACGGTTATCTGGGGGCGGTCGGCTTTTCGGCGTCGGCGCTTCAGCTGGCGGCGCGGGACCGGTGGATGGGATGGAGCGGCGCACAACGGAGGGCGCATTTGAACCGGGTGGTTTGCATGAGCCGGTTTCTGATCCGGCCCGGCATTGCCTGCGCCAATTTGGCCAGCCACCTGCTGGGGCGGGTGCTGCGAAGATTGCCGCTGGATTTCGAGCGCCGCTACGGGTATCGACCGTGGCTGGTCGAGACGTTTGTCGGTCTGGAGCATGACGGCGCCAGTCTGCGGGCGGCGAATTTCCTGCGGGTCGGGGAGACCGCGGGCCGCGGCCTGCCCATTGCGCTTTTTGCTGCTGGACTTTTTTTAATTCACCTGTTATCAGGGTGCATGCTTGCACAGAATTTGATTCGCCGCACCCTGTTTTCGGAAGCAGGACGGGAGACATTGGCGGCGCTTCCGGCGCCGGATGTGTTTTCCGGTCGCTCGGCTTTGGTGCGCGAGGTTTGCGCGCGTTTCGATTTCCGCGATCCGCGTGGCCGGCTGCAGGAGGCGGGATGCCTGTCGGCGCTGCGGGAGCTTGAGCGTGCGGGGGGTATTGTGCTGCCGCCGCCAGGTCCCGGTTCCGGTGTCGGGCGGACGGCGCAAGGCTTGGCCGAGCCGGTTCCGGCGGCGGTCGATGTTCCGGATCGTGTCGACCGGATCGACGGTCTTGTGGCGCTGCGGGTCGATGAGGAAGCGGATCGGCGCCGGTTCAACGAGATGATGCGGCGGGAACATCCGCAGGGGGCGGTTGTGCATGTGGGGCGGCAGCTTCGGTATCTGATCGGCTCGGAGCACGGCTGGCTCGGCGGCTGCCTGTTCGCCGCCTCGGCGCTGGCGCTGCAGCCGCGCGACCGCTGGATCGGATGGGACGCGGGCCGCCGCGAGGCGCATCTTGACCGGGTAGTGGGGCTGTCACGTTTTCTTGTCCGTCCCGGGACCGGGTGCCGGAACCTGGCCTCGAAGGCGCTCAGCCTGTGCCTGCGTGCGATGGCCGGTGACTACGCGGCGCGCTATGGTGTCGCACCGCTTCTGGTCGAGACCTTTGTCGGGCCGGGACAGAGCGGGGTCAGCCTGCGGGCGGCGAACTGGACCTATGTCGGCGAGACGGCGGGCCGCGGCCGGCGCGCTGCGGCGGGCGCCCGCGTGCCGGCGAAGGCGATCTACATGTACCCGCTGGCCCGGAACTGGCGACGGCAGTTGGGGGTTGCCGGGCTGGGCGCTGCGCCGCCGCGGCCGACCCCGCGGGTACTTGGCCCGGGTGACGGGCTGGACCGGGAGAACTGGGCGGCAAATGAATTCGGCGCTGCGCCGGTCGGCAATGCGGCGCTGTGCAAGCGGCTGGTGAAAAGCGCCGCAATCCAGGCGGCGGCGCCGGCGAAGACGTTCTTTTCCGCCGCCTGTGGCGATGCGGCGGCGGTGCAGGGATATTATCGAATGATCGAGCGGCCTGACGAGTCGGCGTTGACGCCGGAGGCGATGCTGGCGACGCACCGGGGGCGGACGCTGCGTCGCATGCGGGGACACCCGACGGTGCTTTGCATCCAGGACGGCAGCGACCTGAACTTCGCGACCCATCATGGCTGTTCGGGTCTCGGGGTGATCTCGAAGAACAAGGGGGCTTCGGGCACGTTGGGGCTGCATATGCACACGACCTTTGCAGTGAACGCGGAGGGGGTGCCGCTCGGCATCCCGCGCATCGAATTCGATGCCCCGGACGGGAAGTCGGACAAGAACAAGCCGGCGGCGGAGAAGAAGACGCAGCGCTGGCTGCGGGGCTGGCGCGACACCAATGCGCTGGTGGCGGATCTCGCGGATACGCGGGTGATTTCGGTCATGGATCGCGAGGGTGACTTGGCTGAACTGTTCGCGGCGCATCGCGATGAGGGTGGCGCGGCGCTGCTCGTGCGGGCGAAGCACGACCGTGTTCTCGGCGATGGCGGCAAGCTGTTCGCGACGATGCGTGCGACGCCGGTTCGGGCGGCGCTGGAGGTCAAGGTTGACCGGGCCTCTGCGCGCAAGGCGGCGCGCGGTCAGAAAGCGTTCGCGGGCCGCGAGGCGCGCCTGGCGCGCGTCGCGCTGCGCTGGGAGCGCATCGAGATGCCGATGCCGGCGAAACAGAAAGCGCGCCTTGGCGCGGCGCCGGCGCCGCTGTCGGTGGTCCATGTGCACGAGGCGGAACCGCCGAAAGGCGCGGAGGGGATCGAATGGCTCTTGATCACCACCGTGTCGGTGACGACCGACCAACAGGCCCGGGAGGTGGTGGATCTGTATGGCCTTCGCTGGCGCATCGAGGACTATCACCGGATCCTCAAGAGCGGTTGCGATGTCGAGAAGATTGCCCATACGACAGCGGAACGGATCAAGCGCGCGGTCACCATCAACGCGATCATCGCCTACCGGCTGGCCGCGCTGACCCTGCTCGGGCGCGAGACCCCGGAACTGCTTGCCGAAACCATGTTCTCGAAGGTTGAAATCGCGGTGTTGTGCGATTTTGCGATCGAACGCGGGATTGCTCTTCCCTCGACTGCCGCGCAACCCGGCGACCGCGCTCCAACGGCGGTTGCCAAAGGCCGGGAGGTTCCACCGCTGTCGCTTGGCTGCGCGATCCTGCTGATCGCGCGGCTGGGCGGCTACCTCAACCGGAAGCATGACGCACCACCCGGTCATCAGGTGATCTGGGAAGGCTACACCCGCCTGGCTGTCGCGACGCAGGCAATGGAGCGCCTGATCAAGAATGGCGAGGAAAGCCCGCTGTACAATTGGATACGTCCAGTTAAAAACTGACTAATGGGCAGGCCGCGGCCGCCAAGACCGCGAGTCGCGGCATGCGAAACCGGTCAAATCGGTTTACATGTATGCCTTGCAGCTGGACTGGCGCCGGCGGCTGCGGGTTCCGCATGTCGATGCTGCGCCGGCGCTGGAGCCGGGCGCGGGGCTGGATAGCGCGGCCTGGGCCGGGAACGAGTTTGGGGGAGCCGCCTTGGGAGACAAGAGATTATCGGCGCGTTTGATCAAGAGCGCCGGGTTGCTGGCGGCGTATCCGGGCCAGGCGATCACCGGCAACGCGAAGACCGACCGGGCGGCGGTGGATGGGTACTACCGGTTCATCGAACAGCCGGCGGGTTCGGAAGTGACGGTGGTGAACATCCTCGCGCCGCACCGCCTTCGGAGCATTCAGCGGATGCGCGCTCAGCAGACCGTGCTGTGCATTCAGGACGGCTCCGACCTCAACTTCGCCACCCGGCCGAACTGCGATGGGTTGAGCATTATCGGGCGCAACCAGACCGGCGCGAAAACGCTTGGCCTGCATCTGCATGCGACCCTTGCGGTGAATGCGCAAGGACTTCCGCTGGGGGTGCTGCGCTGCAGCTTCGACGGGCCGCCGGCAACTGCGGGGGATCGCAGCGGGGACGCCGGAAAGAACGGCAAGCGCGGCGCCAGCGGCAAGATGCAGCGGTGGGTCGACGGCTTCCGCGACATTGTGGCGGCGACCCAGGATCTCACCCGGAGCACCCGCGTGATCAGTGTCATGGATCGGGAGGCGGATTTCTTTCAACTGTTCGACGAACAGCGCCGGCTGGGACGGGTCGAACTTCTGGTGCGCGCCAAGCACGACCGCCGGCTGCAAACGAAGGGACCGAAGCTGTTCGAAAAGATGGCCAAGGGAGCGCCGGACGGAGAGGTGGAGGTGGAAATCGCCGGTTTGACGGAGCGCCCGAAGGCGCGGGGCAAGAAGGCGCGCCTGGCGCGCACGAAACGCCTTGCGATTTGTGAGATCCGCTACCGGCAACTGCTTCTGCCTGCGACCTTGGCAGGCGCCGAAGCGATCCAAATGTGGGGCGTGCAGATCGTCGAAACGCAACCGCCCGCCGGCGAGGAAGCGGTGCAGTGGAGGCTGTTGACCAGCATCCCGGTCACCGACTTGGAAACCTCGGTGCAGATCGTCGAGCATTACCTGCAGCGCTGGCGCGTGGAGGACTTCTTCCGCGTCCTGAAGTCCGGCTGCCGGGTCGAGTATCTCGCGTTTCACAGCGCCGACCGGCTGCAACGCGCGATTGCCATCAACTGTGTCATCGCCTGGCGGATCCAGTTGATGACGCTCATCGGGCGGCAGGTGCCCGCATCTGGCGCCGATCTCATGTTCACGGATCAGGAGTTGGATTTTCTTCGGGACTACGCGGCGGAATACAAGCTGCCGCCGCCCGATACCCTCGGCGCGGCCGTGCGCCTGGTCGCGCTGCTCGGAGGCTATCAGAACCGGAAACACGATCCGGCGCCCGGAAATCAGATCATGTGGCGGGGGCAGGAGCGCCTGTCCATGGCCACATTGGGACACCAGATCGCAGGCAGAAGAAACTCTCGAATCGCCATTGTTTCGTAAGAGTTATAGCTAAAGGGTAGGCCAAGCCCGAAGGCCGAAGCCAGCTGTGCGCAAATCCGGATCAGGCACCGCATCGCGTCCCACAGCAAGTTGACGTCGGTCGGATAGTGCACGTCGGTTTCCACCACAAAAGAATCGGCCCGCGCCCGCAGCGGCGCTTCCGGCTCCTGCCCGAACAGCGCGTGGCCCGCCTTCACCACCAGTTCGTTGATCTCGTTCAGAAGCTCCGGCGTCAGCAGCGAGACATTGCGCACCAGCGTCCGGTGCTCGTACCGGCGATGGTCGTCGAGCCCCGAATGGCCGAGCATCTCCCGAACCGTCCCGTGGCAATTGGCAAGGTCCTGCCGCCGCCACGGGAAGCGGAAACATCCCGCCACTCCCCACCCGGAAACGGGCCAAGGCCCGGTGCAGGAAATTTCTTGCCGCATTGACATCTCGGTCCAATATCAGCATGCAGGCCGGACTGGCGTGGACGCGAACTACCAGACTCTTCGGCTCCGCATCCCGAGCAGGACTAGCTGGTTCCATGCGGCGCGATTTCCACCACCTGAAGGCCGGCGCTCGCAGCCCGGACCTCAGGAGTCCGAATAACTTTCCCCGTCCCTGCCCGAAAATCGCCCGGTTCAGCCCTGACTTGGCCTGCACAATGCGTCCGGGCTCCGCCGCGGTCCCCTTCGCCGAGCGCAGCAACTTGGCAATCTGCAAATCTTCGATTGCGAATAAATCGTAGATCTGGCTGAGTCCCGACACCGTCCGGTGCAGAGCTTGCCTGTTGACGGCTTGTGGCGGCATGAGGGGGCGGGCCCCCGCGGTCGCAGTGTTAGCGGCGCCGCAAAGACCGGAAATCGGCAGCCGCGAAACCGATATCACCATCCACTGGTCAATGGGCCGCCCACTATGCTCGAAACCAAAGCGGCCAGACCAAGACACCATCACTTTCTTCACCTGTTTGTCATCGAGGAACCGGGCTGGCAGCCCAGTAACCTGTGATTTGGGCTGTGTTCAACATCCACACCCCGCGACGTGGGATCGTGGTCGCGGTAATCGATCCTCGTGCGCGATGCCGTGAGTTGCACGCGTCAGCGTGAAGCGGCGACAAGCTCGGGAATTCCGATCGGGGGACGGAACGCTCATGATGATTCGCGCGTTGAAACCGGAAACGGGGTCGGAATCTTGCACGGAGTGCATTTTGAAAGCGTCCAGGCCCGTAGATCAAATATGTGGACAAGGGCACCGAAGAACCTGACATGCAAGCGAGAACTTTGAATCAGGCCCGGAAGCGACAGCAAGATTCAAAGACAGGCGGCGCGGAACAAGGTAGTAATTCAGGCTGGTTCTGGCACGGGAGTGTACAATGGAACTCCGCACGGCGCTTACGTTCGACGATGTACTGCTGGTTCCCGCCAAATCCGGTGTGGTGCCCGCGGAAGCCGACACGCGGACTAGGGCTACGCGCTCGATCAATCTGAATATTCCGCTCATCTCTTCGGCCATGGATACCATTACCGAGGCCGACATGGCGATCGCCCTGGCGCAAGCGGGCGGACTTGGTGTCGTGCACCGCAATCTCGATCCTGAACGTCAGGCGGCGGAAGTCGCACGGGTGAAGCGGTTCGAATCGGGCGTCGTCAGCAATCCGGTTACACTGTATCCCGACGATACGCTCGCAGATGCGAGGAGGTTGCAAGACGAACGCCAAATTACGGGTTTCCCGGTCGTGGACCGTCGAAACGGCAAGCTCCTCGGTATCATCACTAATCGGGACATGCGCTTCTGTGAGAACCTGAACGCTCCCGTGAGCGACCTCATGACCAGGGAAGGGCTCGCGACGGTCGAGGAACCCGTGGACCATGGACGGGCTCGGAGCCTTTTGCAGCAACGACGCATTGAGAAGCTTCTGGTTGTCGACCATTCGATGCGTTGCACGGGACTGATTACCGTCAAGGACATTGAGAAGGCGGTGCTGAATCCGCAGGCATCCAAGGATGAGCTTGGCCGGCTCTTGGTCGCGGCCGCGTCGACGGTGGGAGATGCGGGCTTCGCGCGATCGCGAATGCTGGTGGACGCAGGCGTGGACGCGATCGTTATCGACACGGCTCACGGACATTCTGTTCGTGTCAGCGAAGCGGTGGAGCGTCTCAAGAAGCTCTCCAATCGGGTCCAGGTCGTGGCCGGAAATGTGGCGACGGCAGAGGCCACAAAGGCTTTGGTGGACGCTGGCGCGGATGCGGTAAAGGTCGGGATCGGCCCCGGATCGATCTGCACCACGCGAGTGGTAGCCGGTGTCGGCGTCCCGCAGTTCACCGCCGTCGTCGATTCCGTGAAAATCGCCGAAATCGCTGGCGTGCCCGTCATAGCCGATGGAGGCATCCGGTTTTCCGGCGATCTCGCCAAGGCGATCGCCGCGGGAGCGAATTGCGCAATGGTCGGATCATTGCTTGCCGGGACGGATGAATCGCCTGGCGAAGTCGTTCTCTACAAGGGGCGTTCCTACAAGGTATACCGTGGAATGGGGTCCATTGGCGCCATGGCGCGAGGTTCCGCCGACAGGTACTTCCAGGCGGAAGTTGGCGATTCCATGAAGTTCGTGCCAGAAGGCGTCGAGGGAAGGGTCCCCTACAAAGGGCCGGCCAGCACGGTGTTGTACCAACTTGTCGGCGGGCTTCGAGCTGCAATGGGATATACGGGGTGCGCGACCATTGATGAACTCAGGCGCTACAACAAGTTCGTTCGTGTTACGTATGCTGGGCATGGCGAAGGGCATGTTCACGACGTGACCGTTACCCGGGAACCACCAAACTACCAACTCGACCATTAGCCTCCGACGGACTTCATTATGTTTTACATTAGTTATGGGTTGTAAGTAATGTAAAACAAAAGATCCATTAGTCTGCAAGGATTGGGAAATCCAGGGACGGAAGCAATTTCGGGGGAAGGCGCCGGTTCAACTTGGACAACTTGGCGAGGTATGACGAGCACAGATTCTGTGCAAGGAATGGAAGATCGGGTTTCTTGTGTTACAGGTAATCCGTTAGCGGAAGAGTTACCGATGAAGTGGTTTTCCGATCTGCCGACCCCACGCCGCAATCCAGGAATTCGCGTTTCATTTGCGGACGATTGTGCACCAGCCTAGAAATGGCATTCACGCGGTGGTCCGCCCGGCTGCCGGGAGAGGGGAAGACCTGAATTATGGCTAACAAGAACGCCAGAACCGAAAGCAACGGAAAGCGACTGCTTGATGCTGCAGTTGCGAGGATCAACCGCGACTTTGGCGAAGGTTCCATCATGCGCTTGGGCGACGAAGGCGCGGTTTCGTCAATCGAAGCGATACCTACAGGTTCCATCGGACTCGACATGGCGCTGGGCATCGGCGGCCTGCCGGCGGGGCGCGTCGCAGAAATCTATGGGCCGGAAAGTTCCGGAAAGACCACCCTCGCACTTCACGTAGTCGCGAACGCACAGAAGGAAGGCGGACAATGCGCCTTTGTCGATGCCGAACACGCGCTAGATCCCGTGTACGCACAAAGGCTCGGAGTGGTCGCCGGCGACCTGCTGCTCTCGCAACCGGATAGCGGAGAACAGGCTTTGGAAATCGCAGACACGCTGGTGAGCAGTGGCGCGATTCGGGTTGTGGTAATCGATTCCGTTGCAGCCCTCACGCCAAGGGCGGAACTCGAAGGTGAAATGGGCGATGCCCAGGTGGGACTGCAGGCGCGCCTCATGAGCAAGGCGATGCGAAAACTCACCGCCACAATTTCGCGGACAAACTGCCTAGTCATCTTCATCAACCAGCTCCGGATAAAAATTGGCGTAATGTTTGGAAGCCCGGAAACGACCTCGGGCGGGAACGCACTGAAGTTCTACGCTTCAGTCCGGCTGGATATCCGTCGCATTGGCGCCATCCGGCATCGCGACGAAACAATCGGCAACTCCACCCGTGTGAAAGTCGTCAAGAACAAGGTTGCGCCTCCTTTCCGGCAGGTGGAGTTCGACATCTTGTATGGAGAAGGGATCTCCCGCACCGGTGAACTCATTGATATCGGCGTTCGGCAAAGGCTCATCGAGAAAAGTGGCGCGTGGTATTCGTACGGCAACCAGCGTATCGGACAAGGCCGAGAAAATGCGCGCGCTTTTCTGACGGAGAATCAGGAGATCGCAGACGAGATCGAGTCGCGGCTGCGCGTTTCCATGGCACAGCCGGGGTTGGAAGAACTCGACTCGGCCGTGTCGGCATCCGGGTACGACGGGAAGGAAGTAACTGCAAGTTGACCACGGAAAGACCGGGGAACGAACCGCGATTGCGGTGATCGGGGAAGACCCCAACTTGAGGCGAAGCGAGTAGGTCCATGCTAACCCTGAACGACATCCGCGCCGGGTTTGTCGAGTATTTTCAGAACAACAATCATTTGTCCGTACCCTCCGGACCGCTCGTTCCGTTCAACGATCCCACCCTTCTCTTCACGAATTCGGGCATGGTCCAATTCAAGGACGTGTTTACCGGACGCCAGCCGCGGCCAGCGCCATGTGCGGTAACCGTTCAAAAATGCGTGCGCGCCGGGGGCAAGCACAACGATCTTGACAACGTCGGGCACACCGCGCGGCACCACACGTTTTTCGAAATGATGGGTAATTTCTCCTTCGGCGATTACTTCAAGGAGCAGGCCATCCCGCTTGCGTGGAACCTGGTCGTCGGAGAATTCGGGTTGCCGAAGGACCGGTTAATGTTCACCGTCTACGCCGAAGACGAAGAAGCCGCGTCGCTATGGAAGAAAGTCTCCGGTTGCGGCGACGAACGGATCGTGCGTATTCCCACCTCGGACAATTTCTGGAGCATGGGGCCGACGGGACCGTGTGGGCCATGTTCCGAAATTTTCTACGATCATGGCGAAGCAATTCCCGGCGGGCCGCCTGGAACTCCTGAAGAGGACGGAGACCGCTTCGTCGAAATCTGGAATCTGGTGTTCATGCAGTTCGAGCAGTTCGCGGATGGCAGCCGCGAGCCGCTGGCGCGCCCGTCGATCGATACCGGCATGGGACTCGAACGGATCGGCGCCGTGCTGCAAGGAACGCACGACAATTACGATACGGACTTGTTTCGCGCGCTGATTGAAGCAAGCGCGGAGGTCTTCGGTCATGAACCGGAAGGGGAGGGGCGGGTCCATCACCGCGTGATTGCGGACCATCTGCGTGCCGCATGTTTCCTGATTGCGGACGGGGTGCTGCCGTCGAACGCGGGGAGAGGTTATGTGCTCCGGCGTATTTTGCGGCGGGCGATGCGTCATGCCCATCAGCTGGGAACGGATGAGCCGCTCATGTGGCGCTTGGTGCCGACGCTGGTCCGAAATATGGGACAGGCGTTTCCCGAATTGGACGAGTGCCGGGAATTGGCCGTGGAGACGCTTCGATTCGAAGAATCGCAATTTCGGTCCACGCTCTCCCGTGGCCTCGGGCTCTTGGAAGTGGAACTGGGGAAACTGGGCATGAACGAACCGTTGTCCGGCCAGGTGGCATTCCGCCTATTTGATACCTACGGATTTCCGATTGATCTGACGGAAGATGCGCTTCGCGAACAAGGGCGACGTGTCGATCTCGGAGGGTTCGAGGCTGCGATGGCGGAGCAACGGGCGCGCTCACGCGCTTCCCGCCTGGATTCCGGCACGGGGGACGAACTCGCGTCGCTCTGGCTGGCGATCAACGAAGAATTTCCCCCCACCGAGTTCCTCGGGTACAGCACCGGCGTTGCGCAGGGAGAAATTCTCGCCGTCATTCAGGGCGGCGCCCGAACAGAGGCGGGAAGGGTCGGTGAGAACGTGGCGATTGTCGCAAATCAAACTCCTTTCTATGCCGAAGCGGGAGGTCAAGTGAGCGATACGGGCGTTATCCGGTGCGGCGATGGAAGCGCCGAAGTAACGAATACCTATCGGCGCGGCGGGTTGATCGTGCATGAGGCAGAGGTAACGGAAGGTGCTGTCGCAATTGGAGATGCTGCGGAGTTCATTGTGGACGTGGAGAGGCGAACGCGAATTCGCTCCAATCATACTGCGACGCACCTGCTTCACGAGGCTCTGCGGATTTTCCTGGGTTCGCACATAGAGCAGCGCGGTTCGCTGGTTGCACCGGGTCGCCTGCGGTTCGATTTCTTGCAACCGAAACCTGTGGCCGAATCCACCATCTCGGAAGTTGAAACGGAAGTTAACGAACGAATTCGCGAAAATTGCGCGGTCGCGACCAAGATTATGAAGACCGATGAAGCCATGGCGCTTGGGGCGCGCGCGCTCTTCGGGGAGAAGTATGGCGACGAAGTTCGTGTCGTCAGTATGGGCGCATGCGCGGGCGGACAGGCGTATTCCGTCGAACTATGCGGAGGAACGCATGTCGAGCGCACCGGGGACATCGGTGTCTTCAAAATTGTAGGCGAGGAGGCGGTTGCGGCTGGAATTCGCAGGGTCGAGGCGCTTACCGGGCAAGCGGCATTCTCGCATCTCGCGATGCACGACCGTGCCCTCCGAGCCACCGCTTCGATGCTTCGCGTCCCGCCCGGAGAAGTCGAAAAGCGAATCGAAAGATTGATGGAGGAACGCAGGCGTCTCGCAGATGAACTCGGCGACCTCAGGAAACGGATTGCGTCTGGCGAGGCGCTGGAGCAGTCGGAGCAACCACGGGAGATCGCGGGAATTCGTTTTCTTGGAAAGCGCGTTGAGAATGTGGTGGCGCGGGATTTGCGTGGAATTGTGGACACCTACAAGCAAAAAATCGGATCGGGGGTAATTGCAGTTGTCGCTGATGTGAACGGAAAAGCTGCCGCAGCGGTGGGCGTTACCGGAGACCTGTCGGATCGAATTTCAGCCGTGGAACTGGTTCAGGAAGCGGCGAGCGCTCTCGGGGGCAAGGGGGGGGGCGGCCGGGCAGACCTAGCCCAAGCCGGCGGTCCAAATGTCGCAAACTTGGGTCAGGCGCTTGCCGCAGTCGAGCGCAAGATACTGGAAAACCGGTCTGTTCGGGACTCGGCTGTCTAAGACGGGAGAAGTCTCCGACGCGTGCCCTTGCACGGAAAGTTCAGGTGATTTGCGGTTTTTCCTGCTGTTCCCGAAGGCGAAAATGCAGCTTCGCCAGCACCCATCCAGCCTCGGCTCGGCAGATAAGAGTTAGGATTTCGAACTGCGACTTTCAGCATGTGAGATTTGCCGGTCCGAGGCACAATCTCGTTAGTTGTTGGTCGCAGCCTTGAGGCTTTTCTCGACTGCGTCGAGAAATCCCTCCGTCGTGAGCCATTGGGCATCCGGGCCGACCAGCAGGGCGAGGTCCTTGGTCATTTTACCGGACTCGATTGTACTGACGGTTGCCCGCTCGAGGGCTCGGGCGAACAACCCGAGATCCGGATTGCCATCCAATTCGGCGCGATGGGACAGTGCGCGTGTCCACGCGAAAATCGACGCTGTGGAATTTGTCGACGTCGGCTTGCCTTCCTGATGCTGCCGGTAATGACGCGTAACCGTGCCGTGCGCCGCCTCCGACAACACCGTTTTGCCATCGGGGGTCAGGAGCACCGAGGACATCAACCCCAGGGAACCGAACCCTTGCGCAACCGTGTCCGACTGCACGTCACCATCGTAATTCTTGCACGCCCACACAAATCCGCCGCTCCATTTGAGGGCCGCCGCGACCATGTCGTCGATCAGCCGGTGCTCGTAGGTCAGTCCAGCATTCTCGAAGCGGTGGGCGAATTCGGATTCAAACACATCGGCAAACACATCCTTGAATCGGCCATCATAGGCCTTCAGAATCGTGTTCTTGGTGGAGAGGTACACGGGAAAGCCGCGTTTCAAGCCAAAATTCATGGACGCTCGCGCAAAATCACGGATCGACTCGTCCGTATTGTACATTCCCAGTGCGACTCCTGAGCCTTCAAAACCGTGTATCTGTTTGACAAGCGGCGAACTCCCGTCCTTGGGTCTAAAGGTGATGGTGAGTTCACCGGGCCCAGGCACCAGGAAATCCGTCGCGCGGTACTGGTCACCGTGCGCATGGCGTCCAATCACGATCGGTTGCGTCCAGCCTGGAACCAGTCGGGGTATGTTCTTGCAAATAATGGGTTCTCGGAAGATCACCCCTCCGAGAATGTTTCGAATGGTTCCATTCGGGCTTCGCCACATTCTCTGCAAACCGAACTCTTCCACCCGCGCCTCATCCGGTGTAATGGTCGCGCACTTCACCCCAACTCCAATTCGGCCGATTTCTTCGGCCGCTGCAACGGTAATGCCGTCGTCTGTCGCATCGCGCGTCTGAATGCTCAGGTCAAACTCGATCAGTTCGATGTCCAGATAGGGCAGAATGAGTTTTTCCCGGATCATTCCCCATATGATCCGCGTCATTTCATCGCCGTAGAGTTCCACGACAGGCCGAGCAACCTTCATTCTGGGCATATGCGCATCCATCCTTTTGCTTGTCGAGGCGGGCCACGGCTCGAAATTTCGCGAAATGTGGTAGGCAAACAGGATAATCGGAGTTCTACTGCCTGTGAACCTCCGTTCGCCGCCGCACCGGCAAACCGCACACGCCGAGTCACGCCCTCGACCGTCCTGCTCATTGGTCTGCGGTCCGAATAGCGTTGTCGATCATTCAGACTTGTTTGCGCGTTCCACAGTATGAAAAAATCGGGGCTTATATATAGTGCCTGTGCAAAAAGGTTGAAGTTCGTTTCATATCAATAGGTTGTGGTCGGTTTTGGGTTGCGAAGATTGGTCCCAGGCGTATAATTTCAAGCAATATTCAGGCGAAATCGGTCGGATGGGCGGAATCTTCGCGATGGGCCGCTGGTTCCGGCGGAGCATGGACGAGGGCGAGAGCATGAGAGCAATCCGGGAGCCGTTGGTTCGGCTTGGCGAAATTGCCATCGAGGACATTGCGATTGACCCGGTCTGCCGGGATGACATCCCGGCGGTGTTGCGGGGCCTCCAGCACCTGTACTGCGACGAAGCGTTGCGCCGGCAGGATTTCGACCTGCTGGACGCGCATTTTCTTCCGGGCGTGGACCGGGGGCTTGGGCGCCCGGGCATGGATTTGTGGCGGATCTTCGTGCTGGCGACGCTGAAGCAGGGCATCCGGTGCGACGACGACCGTCTGCAGGACCTTGCCAATTGCCAAGGGACGGTTCGGGAGATGCTCGGCCATTCGGGGCTCGACGACCATCGCCGGTACGAGCACCGGATGCTGGTGCGCAATGTCTCGCTGCTGACGCCGGAGCTTCTGAACGAGATCAGCCAACTGGTGGTGAAGGCGGGCCACGCGTTGTTCGGGCAGGCGCCGGAAGCGCCGCTGCGGGCGCGGGCCGATTCCTTTGTAGTGGAAACCGACGTGCACGATCCGACCGACGTCAACTTGCTGTGGGACGCGATGCGGTGCCTGATCCGGCTTTCCGCGTAGCTGGCTTCGGGCTTGGCGGCTGGCGGCAGAGCCGACATCTCCGCCGGCAGGTGAAGCGGCTGTTCGACAAGATCCGCAATTCCCGGCGGCAGAGGCGGCATCCGGACCGCGTATGCGCTTACCTGGAGCTTTGCCGGTCGCTGGTGGCGCGGGCGGAACGGCTGCGGCGGGAACTCGAGGCAGCCGGGGCGGAGACATGGGACATCGATGCCGTGCAAGGACTTATGGATCATGCGCTTCGCCAGATCGACCAGGTCGACCGGCGGCTGCTGCAGGGCGAAGCGATCCCGCATGAAGAGAAGGTGTTCTCCATCTTCGAGCCGCATACCCGCTGGTGCGCGAAGGGCAAGGCCGGGCGCATGGTCGAACGCGGGGTTCCGGTCTGCATCGTCGAGGACCAGCATCAATTGGACCTGCACCACCGCATCTCGTGGGCGGAAGACGACGTGGATGCGGCAGTTCCGCTGCTGTCGGAGACCCTCGCGCTGTTTCCGTCGGTGCGGGGCTGCAGCTTCGACGGGGGCTTCCACAGCCCGTCCAACCGGGTGCGGCTGGACGCGCTGCTGGATTGCAACGCGCTGCCGGCGAAGGGCACGCTTTCGCAGAAAGCGCGGGAGCGCGAGGCGCGCCCCGCATTCGCCACGGCGCGGCGGCAGCATCCGGCGGTGAAATCCGCCATTCACAACCTGGAATGCCGCGGCCTGGACCGGGTCCGCACACACGGCAGGGATGGCTTTGCTCGAACGGTCGCTCTCGCAGTGCTTGCCGCCAATCTGCACCGGGTCGGCCTGGCGCTGCAGAGAGCCGAGCGGGACAAGATCCGGGATCAGCGGCGCCGCGGCATCCGCCGCGCCGCCTGACTGCGGCCGGCCGAGCCAACGCCGTCGGCATGCGCCCCCGCTCTCTCCCCATGGCGGAAAATCGCCGGCATCCTCGACATTCGCACGAAACCGGTCCCCAACCGCTCATTCACGGCGCAAGAGGCCGAATTCCGCGCCGGGCGCCTGGGCCGGAAACGTCGCGCCGGGTTCAAAACCCGGTATTTTGGCACAGACACTATATATAACTTGACAGCAATGCGGCTTCCGCTTGCATATTTGGAGAAACGGAGGTACGAATCGCTCAATAAAGCAACAAAGAAGAAACGCCCATGCAACACAATCCCGCCTCTCCTACCGGCGACGCCCGTCCGGTGTTCAAGGTCTTCAAATACCGGGCGCGGCTCACTCCGGCCTCGCACCGCCGTCCCGGCGAGGTGTCGCGGCTGTGTTGCGGGTTCTACAACGCCGCGCTTGAGGAGCGCATTGGCGCCTGGATGAAGGCGGGGATTTCGATTTCCTGCTCCGACCAGTGCAAGTCTTTGACGGCGATCCGCAACAACACGCAATTTCCCGAGTTCGTCGCCCTCAGCGTTCAGGTGTTCCGGGGTGTCCTGCAGCGGCTGGACCGGAGCTTCCGGGATTTTTTCCGGCGCGCGGAAGGCGGCGGCAAGCCCGGCTTTTCGCGCTTCAAGGCGGCGCGGCGGTGGCGAACGGTGGAGATCGCGGAGGTCTCGCGGGGCATGGTGCGGCGGCATGGCCGGCACTGGCGGCTGCATGTGAAGGGGCTTCCGCCGCTGCAACTGCGGACGTCGCGGGCGTTGCCGGAGGGGGCGGAATTGGAGACGCTGCGGGTGGTGCGGAAGCCGCTGCGCACCGAGGTTCACTTGGGCTTCGCGTTCCCGCCGGTCGCCCCGAAAGGGGCGATTGTCCGCCCGGTCGGCATCGACGCGGGGGTGGCCAAGCGGCTGACGCTGTCGGATGGCGGGGAGGTCGCGAAACGGGAAGTGGACCAGGGCCGCCTGCAACGGGCGGTGGCCCGCGCGGCGTCTGGGTCCGGCAACCGGCGGAAGAAAGTGGGGTCACTAGTGCGGGAATGGCAGCGGATCGCGGACGCCAACCGGCAAGCCCTGCACCGGACGGTGTCGGCGCACAACCGGGCCTACGGTTTCTTCGCGATCGAAGATTTGCGGATCGCCAACCTATTGCGCTCGGCGAAGGGGATTGCGGCGGAGCCCGGACGCAATGTGCGGGCCAAGGCCGAACTGAACCGGGCGATCTCCGAGCAGGGATGGGGAATGTTTTTCACGTCCTTGAAGGACAAGGCTGCGAGCGCCGGCCTTCAGGCGGCGGAAGTCACGCCGCGTGGAACCAGCCAGTCCTGCTCGGGATGCGGCGCCGTGGCGCAGAAGAGTCTGGCTGTTCGCGTCCACGCCTGTCCGGCCAGCGGGCTGGTGATGGGCCGCGATGTCAATGCGGCAAGAAATATCCTGCAACGGGCCTTGGCCCGTTCAGGGGTGGGGAGTAGCGGGATATTCCGGCTTCCCGTGGCGACGGCAGGAGCAGGGGACCGAGGGTCCGCCGGAGCAAGCGGGGCAGTGGCGCCGCTCGTCGCAGAACAGTGTCATGTCTAGTCATGTATATAGGCCCCAATACGTCGGACACAAGTTTCAGCTCGATTCCGGCAGTCGTGCTGGTCGAACCGCAACTCGGCGAGAATATCGGCGCGACCGCGCGCGCAATGAAGAATTTTGGGCTGCGGGAACTACGCCTCGTTGCTCCGAGAGACGGGTGGCCGAATCGCAAGGCAATTGCGATGGCTTCCGGCGCGACCGGCATCCTTGAAGAAGCAAAGGTTTTTCAGGACACCTCGGAAGCAGTTGCCGATCTTCAATGTGTGTTTGCAACTACCGCGCGCCTCCGGGAGTTGCCGAAACCGTTGCTTTCCCCGCGAACTGCTGCAGAGAAACTGCGCATGTGCGAACGCCAGGCTGTCCGTTCAGGACTTATATTTGGTGGTGAACGCAGCGGACTCTCGAACGAGGTATTGCTGGGTGCCGAATGCCTCATCTCGATCCCCGCCGAACCCTCCTTCCGCTCGCTGAATCTTGCCCAGGCTGTGCTGCTGATTGCGTACGAGTGGTGGTTGGCGACGAATGGCGCCCCCGGCGAAATTCTACCGCCGGAGTTGGTCCGCGGAGCCGAGCATTCGGAGGTGACGCATCTGTTGGATCATCTGGTGGCGGAACTGGATTCCGTGGAATTCTTCCGTCCTCCGGAGAAGAGGCCCGCGAGTCTGGCAGTCCTTCGCAACCTCTTCTACCGGGTTCGGATCACCGATAGCGAGGTTCGAATGCTGAGAGGAGTGGTGCATGCGCTGGCCAGACGACCCCGACGCTCGACGAGCGATGAACAGCAATGAAAGCCGTGCGGGCTTCCCAGGCGCTGGCGATCTGGCTGCTAGGTGTGGCCACGTTGGTCGCGGTTACAGTGATATTGGGCGGTATCACACGCCTGACGGGGTCCGGGCTTTCCATCGTCGAATGGAATCTTATAGGGGGGATCCTACCGCCGCTTACCGAATCGGATTGGATGAAGGCGTTCGACAAATATAAGGAGATTCCGGAGTTTTCCGAAGAAAACTCCTGGATGGAATTGAAGGATTTCCGGTCAATCTTCTGGTGGGAATGGGTGCATCGGATCGCTGGCCGATTACTTGGTGTCGCCTATGCTTTTCCGTTGTTGGTCTTCGCGATGCGCGGAATCATTCCGAGAGGATGGGGAGGCCGGCTTCTGATTCTTCTCGGCCTTGGAGCCCTTCAGGGGGCGATTGGCTGGTGGATGGTGCGGTCGGGCCTAGTGGACCGGGTCGATGTGAACCCGGTTCGGCTTGCAGTGCATCTAGGGTTTGCTTTCCTAATTCTGGGCTTGCTCATTGATTGCGCCCTCCAGTTGCTGGGTGGTTCTACGGCCCCGGCCGTTCACACGCATATCCTTCGCCGGCTTGCAAATCTCGTGCTGGCGCTGGTGTTTCTGCAGGTAGTCTCCGGCGGCTTGGTCGCGGGTACGGGAGCTGGCCGGATTTACACGGACTGGCCTCTGATGACAGGCCTGTTCTTGCCGGAAACGGCATTTGATCTAAGCCCGGTCTGGCGAAATTTCATCGAGAATCCTGCCCTCCTGCAGTTCAATCATCGGCTTGTCGCCTACGCAATTGTCATCGCGGTCGTCGCGTTCGCCTTTGTCGGCGGCAAGAGGTCGAACATTCCGGTCCAGGCCTGGACGATCGGCGTCCTATGCGCGGCACTGGTGCAATCCGCACTCGGTGTGACCGCCTTGTATCTTGCGGCCCCACTCAGTCTCGCGTTGGCGCATCAATTCGGCGCCGTACTAATGTTCGGTATCGTGGTCGTGGCGCGGCGAGTGATTCTCGCGTCCGGCGAATAGCCGTTTCTCCGCCTGCGCTCAGGTAGCGGTCGGCCAGTCTGGCGCCCGCTTTTGCAGGAAGGCGTCGATGCCCTCTGAAGCGTCCGCGTCGAGCATGTTCAGAGCCATGATGCGTCCCATGTGGGTGTATGCATCGTCTAGCGTCATCTCAAGCTGATCGTGAAATGCCCGTTTGCCGAACCGGATGGCGACGGGCGACTTGGAAGCAATGGTTTCGGCGAGCGCGAGCGTTTCCTTCCTGAGAATTTCAATCGCGACCACACGATTCACCAAGCCGTATTCCGCCGCGCGCTGGGCGTCGATGGCGCCGCCAAAGAGCAACATTTCCATGGCGCGCTTGCGCGGGACGTTGCGACCCAAGGCGACCATTGGCGTTGAGCAAAACAAACCGATATTTACTCCGGGAGTTGAAAAACACGCCTGCTCCGAGGCGACTGCAAGATCGCAGGAGGCAACGAGTTGGCATCCTGCCGCGTAGGCAGATCCCTGGATTTCCGCAATCACAGGTTTGGGATGCCGCATGATACCGGTCATCA
Organism: Rhodobacterales bacterium; assembly: GCA_965219495.1. Classification (GTDB taxonomy): domain Bacteria; phylum Pseudomonadota; class Alphaproteobacteria; order Rhodobacterales; family CAZPXZ01; genus CAZPXZ01. Next base: position 1,038,817 of record OZ244777.1, on the reverse strand, counting down.
GGCGAGTGCAGCGGTCGAAGAGGCCGGAAAACGCGGCATGTCCACCGTCGGCTTCCTCACGGTGGGCGGTCATTTCCCGGAGGTCGTGTCCCGCGCAAAACGCCGGTCCGTTCGCGCGCAGAATGATCGCGTGCACGTCACTGTCGTCTGCAAGCGCTTTAAAGGCGCAATCCAGTGTACCGATCATCTCGTCCGAGAGAGTATTGCGCCGTTCCGGGCGATTCATGGTCAGAATGGCGACGTTGGCGTGCCGCTCCTCAAGAAGGGGGGCATTTGCGGATTCGCTGGAAGTCATCCGGAACCTCAAAGATTTGTCGAGTTTGCCGAAGCATAATTCGCCTTGCACTATTATGCACCGGGCATCCCGGTAGACGCGGAATTCTGGACTGCCATTCAACCGCCATGTTTGGTTGCCAGTGGATGAAACCCGTGCGGCTATACGCAGTGCGTCCTCTATGGAAAGCTGAGCGGCATGCGAAGAGCCTTGATATATTTGTTTGGGGCGGGATTCGCCGCGGTAATCTGCGCCGGTCTGGTGCTTGCGACGGCGATCTACTGGATGTCTCGCGACCTGCCCGACCACCGAAGTCTTCGCGAGTACGAACCGCCTGTGCTGAGCCGGGTTCATGCGGGAGACGGCGCCATGTTGGCCACCTTCGCCCGGGAACGCAGGATATTTACGCCGATTGAAGAAATTCCGGATTTGATCAAATACGCATTCGTGAGCGCGGAAGACAAGAACTATTACAAGCATACCGGAGTCGATCCCGAGGGAATTGTCAAAGCAGCATTCCGCAATGTATGGAACGTTCTGACCGGCCGGCGCCTTCAGGGTGCTTCGACGATCACCCAGCAGGTCGCGAAGAACATGCTCTTGACCCGCGAGGTCACCGCCGCCCGGAAAATTCGCGAGGCCATTCTCGCAGTGCGCCTCGCCCGAACTCTGAGCAAGGATCGAATACTGGAATTGTACCTGAACGAAAATCATTTGGGAGCGCGGTCGTTCGGCGTTACCGCGGCGGCCTTGGCTTATTTCGGAAAATCACTCGACGAACTGGAGTTGCACGAAGCCGCATATCTTGCCGCACTGCCCAAGGGGCCGAACAACTACCATCCGGTTCGCCATCCGGAGAAGGCTCGTGCGCGCCGGGCTTACGTGCTTTCCCAAATGGTGGAAAACGGTTACGTCCGCGCCGAAGCCGCAGACGAAGCTGCAAGGCTCCCGCTGGGGACGATATTGGAACGCCCCGCGAAAGAGAATTCTCCTCTCATTGGACGCTACTTTGTGGAGGAGGTACGGAGGACCCTCCTGAAAGAACTCGGAGAGGACACCGTTTACGAGGGTGGGCTTTCCATTCGAACAACGATCTCAAGGCAAATGCAGGTTCGGGCGGAGAAGGCGCTGCGGAACGCGCTCGAAAGTTTTGACCAGGCGCGCGGCTATAGCGGCCCGGTGGGCCGCCTTGAAGATATTGACTCGATGTCGGAACCGGAATGGAGGCGCCGTTTGGCGAAGATTGACGCAGCGCGGGACATTCCCGGATGGCGTTTGGGCGTTGTGCTTGAAGTGGAACCCGAGAGTGTTCGAATTGGCATTGAGGGTGTGGCATTCGCGCAGGACCATCGAATTCTGTTCACCGACGCCGAGTGGGCACGGTCGCGTCTTGGGATCGAGGAACGCGTCGTAAGCGACAGTCGCCAGCCCGTTCGGGAAATCGTGGAACTGGGTCCTGATCCGGAATCTGCGGCGGATATTTGGTCGGTCGGCGATGTCGTATACGTGGCACCCACTGGGGATTCCGCGCCGAAAGGCGTGCGGCACTGGTCGCTCCGGCAAATTCCTGAAGTGCAGGGCGCGTTTCTGGCAATGGACCCGCGGAACGGCCGGATCTTGGCGATGCAGGGCGGATTTTCCTTTGAATCGAGTTCCTTCAATCGTGCCACGCAGGCGAAGCGGCAACCCGGCTCCTCGATCAAGCCGATTGTGTACGCGGCGGCGCTCGATAACGGATATACCCCGGCGACCTTGGTTCTAGATGCGCCGCTCACGCTGGAGCAAGGCGAGGGTCTGGACAAGTGGAGGCCGCGAAACTCCAACACGCTTGAATTCTCGGGTCCGACACCACTTCGGCGCGGCATCGAAGAATCCCGCAACCTGATGACAGTTCGAATTGCGCGGGACATCAGCATGGCGAGTGTCGCCGATTACGCCGAACGACTGGGCGTTTACGACCAAATGCCTCGACTTCCAGCCTATGCGCTGGGCGCCGGGGAGACCACCTTGCTGCGAATGGTGCGCGCCTATGCCGCATTTGCGAACGGCGGAAATCGCGTCGAACCGTCGCTGATTGACCGGATTCAAGACCGTCGCGGCAAAACCATCGACCGCTGGGATGACAGGCCATGTGTTGGCTGCCAAGCCGAAGAATGGATTGGGCAGGAGGAGCCCTATGTTCCGGAGGACGGAGACCGGGTTCTCGATCCCGTGACCGCGTACCAGGTCACTTCGCTGCTAGAGGGCGTCGTTCAACGTGGGACAGGCCGCCTTGCGGCGGTTGAAAACCTGGCAATGGCTGGGAAGACCGGGACCACGAATGCGCAGCGGGATGCCTGGTTTGTCGGCTATACGCCCGAAATCGTTGCCGGATGCTATATTGGGTACGATACGCCGCTTACGCTGGGACGACTCGGATTCGGCGGGAGGCTGTGTGGGCCGGTGGTCGGCGAATTTCTCGCCGTTTTTCCCGGGTCGGCGCGAAACGCTTCGTTTCCACAACCCGCGGGCATCGTGTTTGCACAAGTCGAGCGTCAAACGGGCAGACGTGTCGCGGATTCGGTGATCGGCAGTGATATCATTCGCGAAGCGTTCCGCTCTGGCGCGGTGCCGGCGGTTGCAGAAGAACCGGTGCGTCCGATTCTGGAAAAAGTCGGTATCGGCGTTAGTGGCGTGCAGTCCGGGACCGGGGGTCTCTACTAATATTTTTTGTATTGCATCCGGCACGGAAGTTGCTGCAAGGAGGAGATTGACATGCGCGCGGAGTCAGCTGGGTATGTTGCGGAAATCCAACGATCCCTGGAGCTCCTGCGCGCACGTCTGGATTGGGACACGGTCGACGAAAGAATGGCGCGCCTCGATGCACGAGCGGAAGATCCGGAACTGTGGAGCAATCCGGCTGCCGCGCAGAAGATGTTGAGGGAACGGCGGCGTCTGGCGAAATTCATCGCCGATTACCGTGAACTCGAGCAGGAACTGGAGGACTTGGAAGCGCTCGCTGGACTCGGCAAGGAAGAGGGAGACCCGGATACGGAAATGGAAGCCGAGCAGGGTCTCTTCGCATTGTCAGAGCACGCGCAGAAGCGGGAACTCGAGGCTCTGCTCTCAGGCGAAACTGACGGCAACGATGCCTATCTTGAGATCAACGCTGGAGCCGGCGGGACCGAATCCTGTGACTGGGCAGAGATGCTCGACCGCATGTACCGTCGTTGGGCGCAAAAGCGCGGCTTCACAGTCGAGACTGTGAGTGAAACCGCTGGTGAAGAAGCCGGGTTGCGTTCCGTAACCATGCAAGTGGCCGGAGAGGACGCCTATGGTTGGCTGAAGAGTGAGAGCGGCATACATCGCCTCGTGCGAATTTCTCCATTTGACAGTCAAGGCCGCCGGCACACCTCTTTCGCGAGCGTATGGGTAGTTCCGGTTCTCGACGAGACAATCGAAATCGACATTCAGGAAAAGGATCTGCGCGTGGATACGTTCCGCTCTTCCGGTGCCGGTGGACAGCATGTCAACAAGACCGATTCCGCAGTGCGCATCACGCACATTCCGACCGGAACGGTGGCAGTTTCGTCGGAAAAGTCCCAGCACCAGAACCGTGCTCAGGCAATAAAAATTCTTCGGGCGCGCTTATACGATCTCGAATGCCAAAAGCGGGATGCGGAAAAACAGAAGCTCGAAGCGAGCAAGACCGACATCGGATGGGGGCACCAAATTCGATCGTACGTTTTGCAGCCTCACCGGTTCGTCAAGGATCTCCGCACGGGCGAAACCTCAACCAATACAGATTCGGTGCTGAACGGGGAACTCGATTCGTTCATGGCCGCCGAACTATTGCGACGTATGTCTGCAGCTTCGCATTCAGAACGAACCGGTCGGTAACGATTTACCAGCCTTCTGACTTGGGTGCGCCCGCGTCTTCAGCCACCTGCTCCTCGCCACCCGCGTCTTGTTCTTCCGAGGTCTCCGATTCCCATTCAGGGTCTTGGTCGTTTCCAATTACCAGCGGATCCTTCGAGTGATGAACCGTTCCTTCGAACTGGGCACCAGACTCGATGGCGAAGAGGCGATGGTAAATCTCGCCCCGCACATTTGCGGTATTCGAAAGGCGCACCTTGTCGCTGCGAATCGATCCCACCACGGTGCCGCTGACCACGATATCGGAAGCGACGATGTCCGCCTGTACGCTTGCGTCGGTTCCAACGGTAAGAACGTTGGCCCGGATCTGACCGTCCACCACTCCGTCTACGTGCAGATTTCCCTCGGTGTTTATCGTGCCCGAAACATGGAGTCCGGAGCCGATCAGGGAATTCTCGCCCGTCTCATTCGGCGGTTGGTAGAGAGGCTCTTCTTCCCGGCCATGCTGCGTATGTCCTACAGACGGTTCGGTACGGGATTTGGAAAACATGCTCATGTTCGGGCCTGTCCTTTGTTTGTTGGGATTCCTGCCATGCTCTTGAGGCAATGCGGCAAGTATATTGGTGAGGCTGTTTCGGCGCAACGCGATTCGCATGGCCGGGCCGGGAATTTCACACTGGATGCGTGAAGTCGGTCGACTCACCTTGCCGCTCTCACGGCCGGGGTTCAGGTGGCTCCGAATCTCTCGCTGGGCTGCAAACCATACGCATCCCATCAAGTCTGATCCGCGCCGGTTTCGATTTTTCGCTTCGTGGTCCGGTTCTTGGCACACGCTTCCACGGACTTCTCCGTTTTCACGCGCGGCAGCTCCACTGCGCCGGGCGTCGACAATCGCTGCAGGAGCGGACTTACCGAGAATACAAACCCCGCAATCGGTTACACGGACTCAACCGGAAAATTGCTGCTACGTTGTGCACGCGCTCGGCGCCTGTGAAGGCTTTCGCCACAAGCGTCCCCCGATTGCGGCGCCGAACTTGAAAAGGAATGCCGAGCGTCCGGGCGGCGGAGATTCGAACGAATCACGTATCCCTCGATTTCACCTTGACACCTTGGCCTGCAGATAGGCGAAACCTCAAGCGTACTTTGAAACAATTTTGAAATAGCCGTTCGTGGAGGTTATCCTTGGGACGCAGGTCGATATTGCGTGCGGCCGTGCAGTCAAACGGGCCTGGACCAAAATCCCGTCCGGCCTATACCAAGAATGATCCGCATGTTGAGGCGACGCATGAAGAGTCGATTCTACTTGTCGCCGCCGCGTTACAGCACGAAGCGCGTTTCCGTTTTTTGATGACGCGAATTCGGGAGGCGTCCGAAGCGCGGGGAGGGTGGAAGACAGCGGATTCGAAGGCCTGGGGCGGACATGCGTCGCGGCGGCATATCTTGAATCGGCGCAGATCGGCCGGCTCGATTGCAATCGGGCGATTTTTCCGCGGTGTTCCCGCGAGCGCACTGATGAACGCTTGCTGACGTTGTTTGGAGCGAAAGACGGTTACAGCATCACGAGCAGCGAAATCAATGCCACAAGGGTGTCGGCGGACCGAACAGACTTCGCGGTAGCCGTCAAATCCGCAAATCGCCTGAATGAGCCCGGATCAACAATTCGTAAAGATACAGCGTCCGCCCGGCGTCGTCGCCGGGCGCGTTGCGTTCTCTTCCCGGCCGGACACCGTACTGGAGCCAGATACAAAATGTTGGGGCTTATATACATAACTTGACATGACACTGTTCTGCGACGAGCGGCGCCACTGCCCCGCTTGTTCCGGAGAATGATCGGTTCTCCGCTCCTGCCGCCGCCACGGGAAGCGGGATCACCCCGCCACTCCCCACCCGTGAACGGGCCAAAGCCCGTTGCAAGATATTCCTTGCCGCATTGACATCGCGGTCCAGCACCAGCCCGCAGGCCGGACAGGCGTGGACGCGAACAGCCAGTGTTTTCGGCGCATCGGCGCCGCATCCCGAGCAGGCCTGGCTGGTTCCATGCGGCGCGACTTCCGCCACCTGAAGGCCGGCGCTCGCAGCCTTGTCCTTCAAGAGCGTGAAAAACGTTCCCCATCCCTGCTCGGAGATCGCCCGGTTCAGCCCCGCCTTGGCCCGCACATTGCGTCCGGGTTCCGCCGCGGTCCCCTTCGCCGAGCGCAATAGGTTGGCGATCCGCAAGTCTTCGATCACGAAAAAATCGTAGGCCCGGCTGAGCGCCGACACCGTCCGGTGCAGGGCTTGCCGGTTGGCGTCCGAGATCCGCTGCCACTCCCGCGCCAGCGACCCCACTTTCTTCCGCCGGTTGCCGGACCCTGGCGTCGCGCGGGCCACCGCCCGCTGCAGGCGACGCAGGCGGCCCCGGTCCACTTCCCGTTTCGCGACCTCCCCGCCATCCGACAACGTCAGCCGCTTGGCCACCCCCGCGTCGATGCCGACCGGGCGGACAATCGCCTCTTTCGCGGCGACCGGCGGGAACGCGAAACCCAAGTGAACTTCGGTGCGCAGCGGCTTCCGCACCACCCGCGGCGTCTTCAGTTCCGCCCCCTCCGGCAACGCCCGCGACATCCGCAGTTGCAGCGGCGGAAGCCCCTTCACATGTAGCCGCCAGTGCCGGCCATGCCGCCGCACCATGCCCCGCGAGACCTCCGCGATCTCCACCGTTCGCCACCGCTGCGCCGCCTTGAAGCGCGGAAGGCCGGGCTTGCCGCCGCCTTCCGCGCGCCGGAAGAAATCCCGGAAGCTCCGGTCCAGCCGCTGCAGCACACCCCGGAACACCTGAATGCTGAGGGCGGCGAACTCGGGAATTTGCGTGTTGTTGCGGATCGCCGTCAAAGACTTGCACTGGTCGTAATAGGAAATCGAAATCCCCGCCTTCATCCAGGCGCCAATGCGCTCCTCAAGCGCGGCGTTGTAGAACCCGCAACACAACCGCAGCACCTCGCCGGGACGGCGGTGCGAGGCCGGAGTGAGCCGTGCCCGGCATTTGAAGACCTTGAACACCGGACGGGCGTCGCCGGTGGGAGAGGCGGGATTGTGTTGCATAGGGGTTGCATCGTTGTTGCTTTATTGAGCGATTCGTACCACCGTTTCTGCAAATGTGCAAGCGAAAACCACTTTCTTGTCAAGTTATCCATATAATCCCCAAAATGTTCTATTTCCGTTTCCTCCGGTTCCGGGAGATCGCAAGTACTGTCATTCGTGGGTTCAACCTGGGAGGATGCGGGAGGTTTCGCCGGATGGAGCGTCGCTGACGGTGCACTGTTTCGCGCACCCGGTGGCACCGAATCCTGGTCCCATCCCGAGTTTGTGCTCAAATTCAGGGTTAATCGGAACCTGGTGACGATTCCGGAGCCCCAAAAAGGCTCACGGCGAACGCACTCGGGCAAACGCGGATCGGACTGACCTGGAACTAGCCGGCCGGTACAGGCGGTTCGTCGATCGACGCCTGTCGGATTGGGGTCTCCACCGACGGCGGCAGGATCTGGAGCATTTTGGAATCAGGAATCCGACAGCAGTGCTACCACCTACATGCACGGCGGTCTGGTTGCCGGAAGCGCTTGGCACTTTCGGTCTCGGCGAACAACCGCGCCGGGTACGGACCGTCATCGAATATAGCCCATGCGACTACTCCATTCGGCAGTGCGCACCACGTTCGGGGTTCTCCGGGCGACATCTTGCGCAGAGATACGACCACCAACCAAATGAACTCCGGGAGACCGACAAAACCGATCGTTCCAGGTAATCCCAGAACACCGGTGCAGCCAAAAATTGCGGGAGCGCCGAATGGGCTAGGCGTGTCGGGGGACGGGAAAACCAGAATCGACCTGAGGTGGCGGGCGCCAGCCGACAACGGCAATTCACGAATCACGGGCTGCCGCATCGATGTATCGGGGGACGGTGGCGAGAATTGGAGAGTTCTGGAATCCGAAACCGGCAATGACGCCGCCAGTTCTCTACATCATGGTCTGGCCGCAGGCAGCGCTTAACTACAGGGTTTTTGCACAGAACGCCACCGGCACGGATCCCGCATCAGGTGTTGCGTATGCGACTATGGATCCGCCGTCCGTCGTTCACGCCAGCGTTTGCGGCCGTAGAATGAAAATCCACCGTGCGATATTGGCGCAACTACCAGATATTCTGCATTGCGGGGATGTGACGGCGGCGCACCTCCAGTCGATTGCCGATCTGGACGTCACCTATGAACTGCAACTGGAAAGACCGAAATCCGGCAACCTCGACGGGCTCACGAGCCTGCGTGTCCTGGATATGAGCTGGGCTGTGGTGAGATTCTGGCCGGACGGAATTTTCGAAGACTTGAAAGGCGCGAGGGGATTTCGCCTGAACAACAACGGTTTCACCGTGCTACCCGGTTCCTTCGCCGAGCCTGCATCTCTCGGAACCCTGTCACTGGCGTACAACCAGCAACTGCGAATTCTCCCGCCGGACCTGTTTCGACAAGCGCCGAACCTGAAGAACATCAATTTGGAAAGCAACCGGTTGGAGGAGGTGCCGCCGAACAAATTCAAGGGGCTTTCTCAACTGCAGCTGCTTTGTCTGGACCACAATCGGCTGCAGGCATTGTCAGCGGGAGTGTTTGAAGGGCTGTTGAATCTGAAGACGTTTTATCTGGACCACAATTCTGTCGACCCGCTTATATCGAAAGTCTCGCTTCGAAAGGAAGGAAACGGACGGTTCAGTGTGACGGTCGACACTCCCGCGCCGGTCGAAACGGCGGTCGCCGTCAATGTGGTGAACGGCAGGATCGACGGTTCTGCGACACATTCCGTCGTGACTGGATCGGGCCGAAGGGAGAGCGAACCCGTGGAGGTGACGCGCATCGCCGGTTCCAGCGGTGCGATCAGCGTGGTTCTCGGCGAGATCGACCTGCCCATCTCGCTCCCGTCCGGTTTCAAGTATGTGCTTGACAAGAAACGCCGCTGGAAACTCTCGCTGTGAAATCCGGGAAAGCGCGGGCGTCCGGGCCGACAATCGAGGAAATTGCGGCGACCTCGGTATCTACGGATGGAAATGGCGATATCGCAGGCGAAGTCATTGAAGTGACCGCGCGATTCAAGAACCACTGTTCGTGGATTCGGCGAATGGAAACCTCACAATTGGCACCTCCTTGGTCGGTGAGCTGCGCTCTGCCAATTATCGCCACAGCTCAGGCGCGACAACACTCGTGTCTGTCTACGAAGTGTCCTTTGAGGAAGACGGCGCTCGCAGAACTGACGTTGTGTTAAACAGCCTGTCAACGAACGGAGGAAGCATCCGAAACCGGGACAGTCGTGACGCTGAATAGGATCACGAAGCGGCAAGTGTGCGCAATTTCGGGGCCGAATTTGCCGACGCTGTTTGGAACTCGGCCGTAGATGACGTCAAACTGGTTCTTTCCATCACGGATGGCAGGGTGCTTGAGGTTGCCGGTCAAATTGAATTCAGGATCACGCTGAACTGCTCTCCGGCGAAAGGGATGCCCAATTCGGCAAGCTATTCGAACGTCGATGGAACCGCGAACTCGGCGGACGCGGACTATGTGGGCGAGTCGGGTTCAATTGCCTTCCTGCCTTGCCAGACGTAGAAGGCGATTTCGGCACGGGTCAACAGCGACGATAACTACGAAGCCGACGAATTCCTCACTCTTATAAAGCGCGGTGAGGCAAACGTCGTGCTCGACAGGCGAACCGCGAGGGGCGTCATTCTGGACAGTGACGCAGCAATCTGGAAGGTGTGGCTTGCGCTATTGGGCAGGACGGCGGCGAGCCATATTGTGGATGCCATTGGTTGGCGACTCGCTGAAACAACCGCCGATTATCTGAATATTGGTGGGCAAAGTCTGAATTCTGCGGCGACCTACTCTTCAAATGGCCGACTTCGGACTCAATTTGCCGGCGCCGATCCTTACATCACGCGTGACGGATTGCGAGACTCCGGCCCGGTTTCTCGGCCGATATCGACGGGCGCACTCCTTACCGGCAGTTCTTTCCTCACTTCTGCTCCAGAGGGTGATAACGGGTCCTTCCGTTCGATGCGCTGGACAGCCAGGGACCGCGGCGAATTGACTCGGTTCAGCAGCGGCGACCGCGGTTTGTCGCTCGGTGGCCAAGTCACGACGGGCACCCATGGTGCAGATTACCCATTGGCGGAGGGGACTGGCAGGAATTGCCGTGGCGCACAGCGACGGCACCGGAACTTTGGATCTTGGCGGATCCGAGGGGAGGAGCAGGTTGAACGCATCGCAATCGGGCGTTTATCCCTATTTTCGGTTCGATGCGAATCGACAGATTTCGCTCGGGGGCATGCTTGGCGGCGCGCGGGGCAAGTTGGAATGGAGTGGAGGCGGAACCGGACCCCCCAGCACCGTTTATGTAAGCGGAACCCTGGCCGCGATAGGCATTCGCAGAGTGCTCTTGCCGGCGGAGGAATTCGGCGGTTTCGACTTGGCGACATAGGCGGATATCTTTCTGATGAAAATGAACTCGGACGGCGGAGATGGACTTCCGTTTGTTGGGGACGACGCGAGCCGACTTCGCCATATGTTGCAGGGTTCCCGAACGTTTACGTTGAAATCAGGCGGCGAACTTGCCGCGATGCAGGAACTGGGGTTGCGGAAGGACGGTGGTGAAGCCAAGCAGGGAGCCGGCTTGGATCTGGGCGGCGAGGTTCATCACTTTCACCCGGACCTGGGGCTGACCGTAGAAGCGTTCGCCCGTCAACTCCTTGTCCACGCTTCACCGCGTGATCGGGAATGGGTAATTGGCAGTTCCGTCCGTCTGGATCCGGGCAGCGCTGGGCGGGGACTCTCTCTCAGCCTGGGTAATTCTAGCGGCACCTCCCCGTACGGCGCAAATCGTCCCCTGTTTCCTTAAGAATCGTTGGGATTAGGGGCGAGTTACGGTTCCCCGCAGGTCACGCACTTCGAAACAAAAATCGGTTACGGCCAGAGTTTGTCTTCCGGCTATGGACTACTGACCCCGTATGCTGGCTTGGCATTGTTGGCAAGGGGGGAGAGGAAGTCCCAAATCCGCGAGCTACGGCTATGGAACGGGGTCTGAGGAGGTTCTGGCGGAGATTTTGGCGCGAATTGCGCGGAGAAGCCGGGTGATTCGATTTCCGGCGCCCCGGGCGATCACCGAGGCGTAACGGATCGAGCGTTTGCGCAGAAGTTCGGTGGCGCGCCCCGCTTCCGGTCACGGTTCGACGGCGGCTCGGATTTGCCGGCGGTTGCAGCGGAGCATCTGGAAAGGCGTTCCAGGGCGGCGCGAAGTTCTTCGGTTCCGGCTTGCCGCAACACCAGGATCCATCCCGCGCGTGCCAGACCAGGCGCGCGGCGTGGACCAGGATCACCGCCCGCAGCCGTTTCCAGTGGGCCCGGCGCAAGTCGGCTTCGAGGGCGCCATGGCCGAGCCAGACGTGGACGTTCAACGCCAGGATGGCGCCGTGCCACCCGGCCGCGTTACCGCCGAAACGGCCGCAGGGCAGGATGCCGCCGGCGAGGCTGTTCTTGAGCGTATCGTGGACCTGCTCGGCGTCGCCGCAGCGGCGGTTGGCGAAGGACAGGACTTCTTCTGCCGGCATCGGTTTCGGTCCGAGGCCGTCCGGCCGCTCGCCGCCGGGCGCCGGGATGTTGGTCAGCAGCGCCCGAATGCCGTAGGCCGGGTGGCCGTCACGGGCGGGGATCCTCGTTGGCCTTCACTCCGAGCGATCCGGGCCGGGGCCTTCGCACGGCAATGTAGCGAAGGATCTCGGGCCCCTTGCGAGGGTGCGAGTCCAGTATGGCAAAGTTCCATTCATGCTACGGATTTGAGGAGCTTTCTTGAGTTGTTGTCGTTTTGGGGCGTCTTCCATGTACTGACAATTGCCTTCCACGCGGCATCGAAGCGGTTGGATGCGACGAGGGCGCGGATGCTCAACACTGCCTGCCCCCCGTTCTTTCCCCAGCGCTGTCCGGAGCGTTTCAATCGCTGAGCGATCAGAGTGCGATTTGCGGCCTTGACGATTCCCGAGCCGATCGGCAGGTTTTGGTCGGCCCAGTTTTGGTAGCGCATGCGGTGGCGATGTTTGCGAAAGAAGTTCAACTCCCGTTTGAGGTTCTGACGGGCTTTCGGATGTTTGCCGCAAAGGTAGCGCAAGGCGCGGATGACTTTGTCGATGCCTCGGGTTTGCTCGCGCAGGATGCCGCGGTATTTCTCAAACCATTTTCCGCCGTTCCCGCAGTCGGCTCCGAACGCAGCATCGGCTGCGGCCCGCAGATGCTGGGCCGCGTGCCAGAAGTCGATCACCTGCGGCGCGTCGGGCGCGAGGGTCGACAAGAAGCTCCAGTTATCGGGGGCGGCGTCGGCGACGGTGGTAATCCGAATATCGGGTCGCAAGCGAGCGATGGATGCGACTTCGGCGCGAAGCTGCGCCTTGAGCGAGACCTTGCCGGCTTCAGGCATGCGGCCGAAATACAGCGTTTTCAACCGCTCTCCCCCGGCATCGTGAAAGGAAACCGTTCCGCAACCCGCTTCGCGGTATCCGGCGGCCGTTTGGCCGGCCTCTCCCGCCCGCATCGGCACCATGACGCCGTCCAGCGAGACGCAAGCCGTCACCGCCGCCTCCGGGACCTCGCCCGCGTGGACCTCCTCAAGCGCTTCCCCGGAAATCGCTTCCTATCGGCTCGCCGCTTCCTGCGTCAAACGCTGCAAGCTGCTCACCGACGGCTGCATGCCCCCCAGTTCGTCGCAAAGCGTCACGCATTCCCGCGCCGTGTTGCCGCTCATCAGCAACAGCGCCCGCCGACCAGCCAGCGGCGTGAAATCGTCATCCACAAGGCCCAGCGCTTCATCCACCGGAACCAGCGAAGCCTCGCCCTCCCGGCGGTAGCGAGGCCGCCAGAACCGGACAGCTCCCAGCGATGTTTGGATCGTTTTCGGGGTCGGCGCAACCCGGCTGTAGTTCTTTCCGTCGCGCGTCACCGAGGGCGCCCCATCATCCAGGCTTCCAATCGCCGCCGCCAGCACCGGACGGCAAACCTCCCGCCCCACCGATTCCAGTTCCCGCTCGAAAGCTTCAAAGTCGCGCAACGCCAAGCCGGATCCCAGCAACTCCATGCATAAACCCGAAAATCGGAAGGCCGCGTCCTCAACAAGCTGACGCGACGGCGCGTCCACCGAAAGAAGGTCGAAAACGCCTGTGGACGGGTCGGCCGGAAACTGCAATACTGGCATCGGAGTGCTCCATATCTTGAGATTAGCTAATGCCAAGATACCGCATCTTGCGGTCGGGAGCACTCCCAATTTCTCGTCAAAATCAACCTTTCGTGGCAAAATTCACCCGCGAAACCACCTCTTGTCACAAAAAACCGAAACCAGCTCCAGAGATTTCACTAACTCCTTGGTGCTCAAGAACTTCCTCTTGCCATACAAGAACTACACCCCCTTGCGATGGCCGTCGGCATTCGACACGAATTTGATCTCGGCAATCGAGGCCCCTTCGGCCTCCGGTTCTTTCGGCTTCTCCCCGAGCGGCTTCCATGCGGTCTCCGGGGTTCGCATCACTTGGTTCATCAGCGCCTCGGAATGCACCGCCGAAATCACCAAGCCGACCACCCCCAAGCGCCGGGCGCCGCCGGCCTCCGGCCGTGTCTCCGGACGGTTGCAGAGCCGGATCACCTCGACTGCATGTCCGGCGCTGTCGCTGCGCACCGTCACCTCTTCGACCGCGCCGGGCAGCCGTTCCAGCGCCTCCAGCAGCACCCGGGCGTTGCCTTCCCTGGCCGGCACGTTGCCGTCGCGCATCTCCGAATGCGCCATCAGCCCCGGGTCCACTTCCATCCGCTCCAGGTCTTCCGCACAATCAAACCCCAGCACGTTCAGCAACACGATCGAAAGCAGCATCTGGCCGTCGGTCCAGCCCTGACCGTCCGACACCCCCCGCGGAAGAGCGCGCAGCGCGCCGCTGCGCCAGAGCGCCTCAAGCCACAGCCCGGCGCCGCCATAGGCTGTCGAGACCGGTCCGGTCACGGCAAATTGGTAGTTGACGGGGGAATTCGGATTTGCGACCATAAGAGCACCCGGTTGGTGAAGAAATAGTGGTTTTCATTCCTTCTATAAACCTTTGTAAACAAAGGGTAAACTTGGTATCTCACAGAATTTAGCTCGCGGATCTGGGGGAAGTGGCGGTTCGGTTGGTGCCTTCGCCTGGATTTCGCGCCTCTTCTGCGTTTCGAGGGGATGCGCCAGGAACGCGTCAACGGCGCGCCTCAGCATCGAGCTTCGATACAGTTCTCGCTGGCTTGTTAGTTCAGCGGCACTCTGTCACATTGGCAAGGTGAGATTTCTTGGATTGGCTTCGGAGAATTCAATAACCGCTTTCCGGTCGATGGGGGCTGGAAATTTGGGCGATTCATGCGGAACGGAATCCGCTGCCGACGTGATTGAGTTGCGGCGGACAAACCCTCTCGATGCCGTAGATTCAGGGTCGCTCTTGCAGGACTTCCAGCTCAAACAACCGGTCCCGGCAAAATGTCCATGTGGTTTCAACCGGGAAAATTCTGATCGTCGATCCGATCCGCTACACCTGATTCTTATCGTGCTGTTTTTGGCTCTCGCAAACATGGTCTGCTTGGAATTCCCTATTTGCATAGAACGAGGCTGGTGCAAAACGCGATCCAACGACTGCTGACAGTTTGCCAAAAATGGGATAGGACATGGCGCATTGAGTCCGCTTGTTTGGTTTCGGGCATGTCTAGTTCAAATGAAATGAGGTATGATGCGATCGCTGTGACACGGGAAAATTCCGTATGTCCAGGAACAGAAGGGATGATGAAGTATTGCGGTCTTGAAACACCGCTCCTTCGCTCTCTGGACGGTGCCGGGAGTTAGGCAGGACCATTTGGGCTGCCCACGGAGTTTGCATTTGTCAAAATTGATTCAGGCACGGTGGAGCCACGAACGCAAATGTGTACGGCTGAGAAAGGCAGTGTTCCTCGTCCGTTTCGACAGGAGCTATTTCTGACGCGGGGCCCCCCCGCTCTGGCCACCGGACGGCAGAGGGACAACCAGACCCGGGCGCGGCCGGAAATCGGACGGGTATCGCGCTTCTTGTTCTCGCGAGCGATATTTCTCAAGCTATTCATTGGCTTTAGCCTGAGTTTCGCGGATGCCGCCGAAAATGAACCGCCGTTCGGTAGAAACGAGAGCGCACAGGGTGCGACGAGTGTTAGCTGGCTCGATGTCAACGAAAGCGAACTCGCGTGCTTGACGGAAGCGATCTATTTTGAAGCCCGCGGCGAAGGAATATTCGGACAAATCGCCGTTGCGGAAGTGATTCTCAATCGCCGGGATGCCGAGGAATTTCCGGACACGGTCTGCGAGGTGGTGCATCAGGGCTACGATCCGGTCGCGCCGCGATTGCACGCGTGTCAGTTTTCCTATTATTGCGATGGTAAATCCGAATCCATTGGCAACAGGGATCGATTTGAGAGCATTGGCGCGCTCGCCTGGCAGATGATGAAGAGCAGCGTAAGGCCCCTAACCGGCGGCGCCACCTATTACCACGCGGACTATGTAAGGCCGAGATGGGCACGCAAATTGCAGAGGGTTCGCAGAGTTGAGTCGCACGTTTTTTATCGGAATAAGTACCGATAGGAGGCCAGACAGTCAGGATCAGCCAATGTCGAGGCCGAGATCTAAGGCGGGCGCCGAATGGGTAATCCACCCGCTTGAAATGTAGTCCACGCCGGTTTCGGCGATTGCGCCAGCCCCGTTCGCGGTAATGCTACCTGAAGCCTCGACAATGAGTCTTTCCGCAATTGCCGATACTGCTTTCCGAAGCGTTTCGACACTCATGTTGTCGAGCAACACCGCATCCGCGAGTCGTGTAGCCAGCACGCGCTCGAGCTGATGCAGACTCTCGACTTCAATTTCCACGGAAACCATGTGCCCTGCGAAATTCCTGGCGCGGGCGAGAGCGGTTTCGATGTCACCGCCGAGTGCGGCAAGATGGTTGTCCTTGATCAGGATTCCGTCATACAGGCCGATACGATGATTTAATGCACCTCCTGCCCGAACCGCATGCTTTTCCAATGCCCGCAGATTGGGTGTTGTCTTTCGCGTCGAGAGCAGTCGCGCCTTTGTATGCGCAATGGCGTCCACAATGCCCCGGCACGCGGATGCGATGCCGGAAAGGCGCTGCACAAAATTCACTGCGACGCGTTCCGCCGCAAGAATGGAACAGGTATTCCCGCTCACTTCGAGAATTCGGTCGCCGGCTTCCATCCGATCTCCGTCCCGAGCCAGCAACGAGATGGTCAGTTCCGGATCCATGAGTTGGAAGACCAGGGCGGCAATGTCGGCGCCGGCAAGCACGCCATCCCTTCGGGTCGAAAGCAGTGCCGTGGCACGGTCGCCGGCAGGAATAACGGCTCCGCTCGTAAGGTCGCCCGCACTGCCCAAGTCTTCCAGAAGTGCGGATCGAACCGTGCCTTCGACCAATGTTCTTGGCAGCGGCTTCAGTGAACCGGAATCCGGACGGAACTCGCTCATTCCGTCTGTTCCTTCAGTTGGTCCCGGGTCTGCAGCGCTTCGTTGAAGGTAATCTCGCGTCTGCAAGGCGATGGATGGACAGGAGCAGGGAAATCGCTTCGAAAGTGTGCGCCGCGGCTTTCCCGGCGGCGGTACGCCGCCACGGCTACCAGAGTTGCCGCCGTTGTCAGGTTTCGGAACGAGCGGGATCCGCCAAATGTTTGCTCCAGGCGACCAATGGCCTGAATCGCCTGACCAAGCCCAACGCCGTCTCGAATGACTCCTACGAAGTCAGTCATGATGTTGCGGAGTTCGACAATTGCCTTGACGACGTCGTGCCGGTTTGGCTGCATTGCTTCGGGCTCGTCAGGCGACAGGTCAATGTGACGGGAACGGGACGGTCCATCCATCCCGGACAGTTCTTCGGCAATTCGGCTGGCAAAAACGGTTGCCTCAAGCAGGCTATTGGATCCCAGGCGATTTGCTCCGTGGAGTCCCGTCGCCGCCGCTTCGCCGCATACATAGAGTCCCGCCAAGGAGGTCCTTCCTCGTGCGTCGGACCGAACGCCTCCAATATGAAAATGTGCCGCCGGAGCTACAGGAATTAGCTCGCGCGCAGGGTCGATACCACTCGCGCGGCAGTATTTCGCAACATTTGGGAACGTATCCGTGTGTTGTCCAAAAATCGAACGGGCATCCAGGAAAGCCATTCCGCCAGCTTCCAGTATCTTGAAGATTTCGCGGGCAACAATGTCGCGAGGTGCGAGTTCCGCATCCGGATGGCACCCTTCCATGAAGCGCAATCCTGCGTGGTCTACCAAGATTGCCCCGGCTCCGCGAAGCGCCTCGCTCGCCAGTGGTGCGGGGTCCTTCCTGGCAGCGATGGCAGTCGGGTGGAATTGCACAAACTCTGTATCGGCAAGGACTGTGCCCGCCCTTGCCGCCATTCCCAAAGCGTGGCCGCGGATTCGAGAGGGTACCGTGGTGACGGAATACAGACCGCATAGTCCGCCCGTGGCCAGAACCGTGAAGTCAGCCCGGACCAGCTTCGGTTCTGTTCCGGTTTCTTCGCTCGGAACGGCGAATACTCCCGAAGCGCGCCCGTCCTCGATTGCGAGTTCCACCGCCGTCAATCCTTCAACGATGCGAACGGATTCCGTCCTTCTCACAGCGGATACGAGAGCCTTCATGATCTCGCGACCGGTACCGTCCGATTGCATACCTGCAACCCGGGGCATCCGGTGCCCTGCTTCGCGGGACAACACAAACTTGTCTTCCTCATCCCGGTCGAACCGAGCACCGAGGCGAGCCAAGTCCTCCAGCCGCGCCGGGGCTTCTTCTGCTACCGAACGCGCCAACTCGGCATCGACAAGTCCAGAGCCTACGGCTTGCGTATCTGCGGCGTGCAGCTGGGGCGTATCACCCTGGCCGACCGCGGCAGCAATTCCCGCCTGTGCCCAGGCCGTGGAAGCGCCGCTTCCCACGGGCTCGGGTGAGAGCACCGTTACGGGACGGGGCGACATCTTCAGGGCGGCGAAGAGTCCGGCGAGTCCGGCGCCGACAATCAGGACTTGCTCGGACTCAAGGATCCGTTCGGCTTTCATGGATGCGGTTTGTGGCGAGGCCGAATGTGATGCGAACTTCGCTCACTGCGGCCTGCGAGGAAACTCGATCATTCTCTCGACCGCAATGCGAGCTCGCTTGGCGACCTCCGGGTCCACGTGAACTTCCTCGGTCATGCTGTGGAGCGACCAGAGTATATTTTCCAGAGAAATCCGCTTCATATGCGGGCAAATGTTGCACGGTCGAATGAATTCCGTTTCCGGCAACTCGGCCGCAACATTGTCGGACATCGAGCATTCGGTGACCATCACGACTCGCGGAGGCCGGTGTTCATGCACCCATGCGATCATGCCCGAGGTGGAACCGGTGAAGTCCGATTCCGCCACGACTTCGGGAGGGCATTCCGGATGCGCGAGCACCACGATCCCGGGGTTGTCCCTTCTGTAGGCGTGAATTTCTTCCGCAGAGAATCGTTCATGAACCTCGCAGGCGCCTTGCCAGTAGACGATGCGCTTTGAAGATTGCGCGGCTACGTTTTGGGCCAGATAGCCATCAGGCGTCATGATGACCGTTTCGGAGTCCAGACCTTCGACGATATCCAGCGCATTGGAAGAAGTGCAACAAATGTCCGAAACCGCCTTCACTTCGGCGGATGTGTTTACATAGGTGATGACGGGAGCACCGGGATAGGCTTCCCGCATTCGAACCACGTCGGAGGCCGTGATCGAGCTTGCCAGCGAGCATCCCGCTCGGCGGTCGGGGATCAGCACGGTTTTGTCCGGATTCAGAATCTTGGATGTTTCCGCCATGAAATGCACGCCGCACTGCACGATCACCTGTTGGGACGCACGAGTTGCTTCAATCGCAAGTTGAAGGCTATCACCGACAAAGTCAGCTACTCCGTAAAAGATTTCCGGGGTCATATAGTTGTGAGCCAGGACTACCGCGTCCCGTTTCTTCTTGAGATGCGCGATCTCCCGGATATAGGGCGCATACGCCATCCAGTCCGCCATGGGCACAACGGACGATGCCCGGTCATAAGACTTGCGCGTCGCGTCAAATGACGCGTCGCTGACAGTCAGGTCGTAAACCGATGCGAGCTCGGAACGGGCGGATTCCAGAGGATCGGTTGAGTTGATCCGCATGGCAGTGACTCTGCCTTTCCGCTGGCGGTTTCCGAAGCGCGGCGAATTGCGCCCCGGATTTCATTCCGCTGTCATTCGGGGCTGCAGGGAATTGTGGTTACACGAATTGTCCATGTCAAGCACCGAATCGCGGGCGACATCATCACCAAAAGGGCGAATGGTTCCGGGGAACCGGGGATTCTTGAACGGAGTCAACCGATCTCCCTCACTTTGAGAAGCTCTCAAATGGAATTCGCAATTGCGCTTTGTAATCGGCATTGGCGCACGGGAAAACACTTTGCGAGACTGGAAAGCGTTGAAGGTCTGGGACCGATCGTTCTACCAGTTTGGCGTTATGAACGACGCGTTGCGAATTCGGTCCGAGCAAGATCCCCCTATGGGGAACGGGGAGAGGGTGCAATTACATTTTGAGGCACGAAATCATCATCCGCCTTCGCATATGCAAGAGATATGGCAGGAACGGTTCTATACGGCAAAAAGTTTGGATGCCTGGGCGACACGATTCCGTTTCCCGTCCGACGATGCCCTGCCGGTGTACAAGGTTTTCAGATGGCGGGCGCGGCTCACCCCGGCGCTTCTTGCGGTTGATGCGCGAATTCGGTCGGATCCCCAGCGATGTTCTCCAACTGCAAATTGACAATGAAGCTTGACATCCGGAACGATGAAACTTGCCGGATCGCCCGTGAGCTGACTGGTCGGCAAACGAGACCATCATCGGTCCAACCGCCGCCGCGCTGCGCGAACGCCGGGAGCGCGGGAGCCGCCGACGCGCCGCAGACGGGCTGGCTCGGGAGTTGCGCGTCATCGTAGAGCGCTGCGCCAGCCTCCTGGGGTCCGGACCCTCGGTCGTGGAGCATGGCGATCTCCTCTGCAACGAGCGAGGCCTGTCCAAGCGACAGTCCGTACGTCGGCCAATCCGCTAACTGGATGGCAAACCGGGCACAAATGAATCGAAAGACTTGATTCCGGTTGCGGGACATGAAATTGATGCGCGGATGAAGATAGAGGGCGGTTGAAGTGGCGCCGGTCACATCCGACTCCGTCAAATTCCGTGCGCCTTGGTTCCCGTCGTTTCGGCAAGTACCGTCTTCCGGCGGCAGAATTTCGGCGACAGCTTCGCCAACGCGCCGACACAGGCGAATGGCGGGCCGCCGTCTCGCAAGGTCCGGGGAGAGCGCAAACAGATATTCAAGTGATATGTGCCTGAATTCGTCTCACCTTGTTTGGCTACGTCACTACAGACTTTTGACGAACCAGACGAACAGAGTGGCGCCATTGCCATCCATGACAGGTTCGAGCCGGCGCCAAGCCGCGTTGGCGCCCGCCCAACAAACAAGTCGGATGACGATGCCGGTGAAACCTCCGGGCGCTTTCGGCCATGTCGACGGTTCTGCTTTCAAACCGTGATATAGTACTCTTGGGTTTGGAGATACGGTATGCGGCCTCCGGCCTCCGCAAGCCAATTTCACCCAGTCGTCGCAGTTCGCAGGGGAACGCCATATGCTGCAAAAGTTGTTTCAGGGTTCGAATTCGGAACCGACACTCCAAGGTAGGCAGGAACCTATCTTTATCGCAATGACCCATGCGGTCAGTGGTCGCAGCCTGCACCCACCATATCCGGAGAATATGGAAACCGCCTGTTTTGGAATGGGTTGCTTTTGGGGTGCCGAGCGCAAGTTCTGGCAAATCGAGGGAGCTTGGGTGACCGCGGCCGGATATGCGGGCGGAACTACGCCAAACGCTACCTATCGGGAGGTGTGCAGCGGGCGGACGGGTCACGCCGAAGTTGTGCTGGTGCTGTTCGACCCGGGACTTGTTCCGTATCGAGATCTGCTCGTCGCTTTTTGGGAGGGACACGATCCGACGCAGTTGAACCGGCAGGGCAACGATATCGGTTCGCAGTATCGATCCGTGGTATTCTTCTCGACTCCGGAACAACTTTCGGGGGCCGAAGCGAGTCGTGACCAGTACGCTTCCGCACTGAACAAGCGCAACTTGGGACCGATTGCAACAGAGATTGTCTCGATGCCCGCCTTCTATTTCGCCGAAGAGTATCATCAACAGTACCTCGCGAAGAACCCTGACGGCTACTGCGGGCTTGGCGGCACCGGGGTCGTTTGCCCGGCGCCTGCAGATTCCGGGCAATCCTGAGCGCAGTCCTGTGGATGGCCACTACCGTCCGGATTCTTGGACTTGATCCGGGCCTGGTTCGAACAGGTTGGGGGGTTGTGGACGTCTCGGGTTCCCGACTTCGCCACGTAGCGCATGGGGAATGCGCAAGCGGTCGCGGCACATTGCCGGTAAGGCTCGCGACTCTCTACCGTGGTCTCGAAATTGTTCTCAAGGAACATGCTCCTGACGAAATCGCCGTCGAAGAGAGTTTCGTTAGTCGAAATGCAACGACGACCCTGTTGCTGGGCCACGCCCGTGCGGTATGCCTGCTCGTGCCGGCAATGGCGGGATTGCCTCTTGCCGAGTACGCTCCAAATCAGGTGAAGAAGGCTGTCGTCGGCGCCGGTCACGCGGACAAGCGTCAGATCGCATTTATGGTGCGCACCTTGCTACCCGGAAGCGATATCAGCGAAGGCAATTCGGCGGATGCGCTGGCCGTAGCAATTTGCCATGCAAGCTACGCCCGAAATGTCCGCAGGGTTGTTTCCACTGGCAGAACGCCGGCCGGAGGTTCCAGGGAGGATGCGGCTTGATCGGATTGATATCGGGCACGCTGCAGCACATCGCCGAGGACCACGTCGTGGTGGATGTGGGAGGTGTGGGCTACGAAGTCCTTTGTCACTCTGCCGCGCTGAGCGCGATGCCTCCGCCCGGTGGCCGCGTGCAACTCCATACGGATCTGCAGTTGCGCACGGAATCCTTGCGCTTGTATGGATTTCTCGACCCACGTGAGAGGGCGTGGTTTCGTTTGCTGACGGGTGTGCAGGGAGTGGGGGCGAAGGGAGCGATCGCGATATTGGGAACGGCAGGGGTGGCGGGACTCGCCGATGCTGTTGCGCTCGGAGACCCGGTTCCTTTGCGGCAGGCGCCCGGTGTTGGACCCAGAATTGCGGCGCGAGTCGTGCACGAACTGAAGAATCGTGCGCCCTCTTTGGAGATGCCGATGGTGGAGACGAGAGATGCAGGTCCTGCGGCGCGCCTCCACGCGGACGCAGTTTCGGCGCTTGTGAATCTTGGGTATGGGCCGGTCGAGGCGGCAGAGACGGTTCGTAGGTCGATGCGGGAGATTCCGGCCGAAATGCACGACCTTCAGCAAGTCCTGCGAAACGCACTCGGGCAGTTAGGAAGATCGGGTGCCTGACGGGGACACAACCAGTACGCAGCAATTGTTGTGCCCCGAGGAAAATGAAGGGGATGTCGCGCTTACGTCGCGGCCCCGGGAACTCGCCGAGTTCATTGGTCAGGACCGTCTTCGCGAAAATTTGAATGTTTTTGTGAATGCCGCCCGCGAACGCGGACAAGCCATGGATCATGTGCTCCTGTACGGTCCCCCGGGTCTGGGCAAGACTACACTCGCGCATATCCTCGCCGCCGAACTGGGCGTCAATCTCCGTGTTACATCCGGTCCGGCAATCGTTCGAGCGGGCGATCTGGCCGCAGTTCTCACCAATCTTGAAGCTCGGGATGTCTTGTTCATCGATGAGGTTCATCGCCTGGGACCGGCTGTGGAAGAAACGCTGTATCCCGCGCTAGAGGACTATGAACTGGACCTCATCATTGGCGAAGGGCCGGCGGCACGGGCCGTGCGAATTGCCCTCCAACCATTCACCCTGGTGGGTGCGACGACACGGCTCGGACTGGTTTCCACGCCGTTGCGGGACCGGTTCGGAATTCCGCTCAGACTTGAATTCTACGGCGAGAAAGAACTTGCGGCCATCGCCGAGCGAGCCGCGCGCCGAATTGGATGCATGGTGGAACAAGATGGAATGCGCGAAATCGCCCGCCGCTCTCGCGGAGTGCCGAGGGTCGCCATTCGGTTGCTCCGGCGCATCGCGGACTTCGCCACCGTCGAAAACGTTCGATCCATTTCCCGGGAACTCGCGGACCGGGCCTTGTGGCGCCTGGAGGTCGACGATGCCGGACTGGATTCCGGCGACCGTCGATATTTGCAATGCCTGGCCGAATTCTACCGGGGTGGACCGACCGGCCTTGAGACACTCTCGGCCACGCTTTCGGAAACGCGGGATTCCCTTGAAGACGTAGTTGAGCCGTTCCTGTTGCAGCAGGGCTACATACAGCGCACCTTCCGGGGGCGGGTGCTGACGGCGAAAGCTTGGGAGCACCTGGGGCTGGAAGTCCCGAGATCAGTCGGGGATGAACCGCCGACATTGATATGATTCCGTATGGAATTTCCGTTCGAATTCCCAAATTTCGCCAAATTTGAACCGCAATCATATGCAAATTTTCGGTAAGAGCGATTGAGAGAAGAGTCATGGGGACCGTAGGTGATCTAGCCGCCTCGGGTGGAGGCGCGGATTTCTCGTTCTTGGCACTGTTTCTGCGCGCACATCTGTTCGTGCAGGCGGTCATCGTTGTTCTCGTTCTTTTTTCGGTCTGGTCCTGGGCGATCATCTTGGAAAAGTCCCGCAGCATGGTTCGCACGCGCCGGACTGCCCTCGCATTTGAAGACGCGTTCTGGTCGGGCGCCGCACTGGACGGGCTTTATGAGCGCATCGGCGATGCGCCGACTTCTCCGATGGAACGCGTATTCGTCGCGGGCATGCGGGAATGGAACCGTTCGTTTGGCGATGGGGGCGATCCCTTAACCGGTTCGAGTTTTCGAATCGAACGGGCGCTCGATGTCGCAGTCGCGCGCGAACTGGACCTCCTGCAGGAACGGCTCGGTGTGCTGGCGACGGTAGGCTCGGTATCCCCGTTTGTCGGGCTCTTTGGAACGGTATGGGGGATCAAGAACAGCTTTGAATCCATTGCCCTCAGCCAGAACACGAACCTCGCCGTCGTGGCGCCCGGAATCGCGGAAGCGCTTGTTGCGACGGCGCTTGGTCTGTTGGCGGCGATCCCGGCGGTCGTTGCCTACAACCGATTCACGGGAGAAGCTACGCGGCTCGGAGCGCGTCTGGAAAATTTCGCGGACGAATTCGTAACCGTGGTTTCCCGTCAGATCGATGCGATCAAGTAGTCCGATGGACATTTCCGTTTCGCAGTCCTACCGCCGCCGGAACCGGAGAGCTCGCGCGAGTCCCATGTCGGAAATCAACGTCACTCCGTTTGTGGATGTGATGCTGGTGCTACTGATCGTGTTCATGATTGCTGCGCCGCTTCTTACGGTGGGTGTGCCACTGGAATTACCGCAAGGGCCTGCACGATCGCTCCCCACCGACTTGGCGGAGCCGCTTACCATTCACATCGATGAAGACGGACAGATTTTCATACAGTCGACGCCAATTCAAGACGATGATCTGATGCCAAAACTCCGCGCGATTGCCGCCGAGAGAGGTGAGGGACGCGTCTACGTACGCGCGGACAAGTCGATCTCCTACGGAAGGGCGATGCTGGTTCTGGGGGCGCTGAATACCAGTGGTTTCCAAAGTTTCGGGCTGGTCATGGACAGTTCGAGGTCAAGAGTTCCCAGTGATGTGGAACCCGAATCGCCATAGCGTGTCGACGCGAACGCACTGGGGAACCGGAGCAGATTCGTTTGCTCGGGCCGCAGGATACGGAACGCCCCCGGGAATGGTGCGACGCGGTCTGCTTGGGCTTCGGCAATAGTGAAATCGGAAACTGGGCCTGCTTCAGTGGTTACCAACGGAAAAATCGATACCGTGACTAGCGCCGGTTCCGTCTTGGTCGGGGCGCCGCTCGTGCGCTCGATGGAAGAGAAGATCGCGGAACCGGTCGGATTCGCCGTTTCCGCCACGGTTCATGGCTTTCTGGTGGCGCTTGCCGTATTTGGAGGCCCGCTTTTCCAGAGCCGCGACGCACAGAGTCTGTCGGTTGCCGAAGTGACACTGATTTCTGTCTCGGAATTTGGCGCGCTGTTGTCGGAAAATCCGGACGTAGACATCTCGGCTGTGGCTGCAGTGTCTTCGCAGGCGGGGGAAGCGGCGCCACCGGTTGTGGACACGCCGTCGGTGCGTCAACTTGAGGAGGCTCCAGCGGCGACGGTGCGCACAGTGGGGTGGTCCGAACCCGTTACGCGTACGCCCGAGCAGCAGCCTGATGTCGCCGCGATGGCCAGTGGGGATACTGCGCCGCTCGCTCCAGAGAAGCCGCGGGACTTGGAAACCCCGGACCCGTTGGCGAGTGCAACCCCGTCGACGCCGGATTCGATTAACGCACCATCTCCTCCGGAGCCGGTCACTGTGCTGGCCCAAGAGCCGAATTTGGAGCGACCGGTCAACACTGGATCAAAATTTGTGTCCTCAGAACCTCTTGCGCCCGAACTGCGGAGGCCTGATTTGCCGAGCGGTTCCGAACCTGTCGAAATTGTCGTACATCGGACAAGTCTTGCGATGCCTCGTGCCCCCGAAACGACGCCTTCCGGGGCGGTGGTGGACGTTGCGTCGCCCACTCCGCAATTCTCGGAAATCGTCCGGGCGGAGACCGAAAGAGCTCAAGCCTTCTTACGTACGACCGCTCCGGAATCGCCGCGGAACGCTGTTCCTCCGGAACCGGTGGAAGTCGTCGCCGAGGCGCCCACCCAGTCGCCCGAGCTGAACAATCGAAACGAAGCGGCGCCGACCGAAGCAGATACACCGACACTGGTGCGCTTGGCCTTGCGACTCTTCTCATCGCCCTCGGAATCGGTGGCTACGCCGGTTCGCACCGAACCTGCCGACAGTTCAGCGAACCCACCTGCACTCACGGCGGATCCTTCGGCGGCGTCTCCGGCTCCGGAAATCGCCGCCCGGTCCGCTCCGGAGATGCCGCAAACCAATGCGGATGCGCATACCGCCGTGCCGGAATCGCCGCTGGATGCTGCTCCCCCGGAACCTGTCGCTGTGGTGGCCAAGGCGCCCGCGCTGTCGCCGGAACTGAACAATCGAACGGAGCCGACTCCAACCGAGGCGGAACCGCGGACACTGGTGCGCTTGGCCTTGCGGCTTTTCTCGTCGCCCCCGGAATCGGTGACTACGCCGGTTCGCCCGGAACCTGCCGACGATTCAGCGACCTTGCCAGAAACGCCCGCTGCGTCTCCGGCTTCGGAAATCACAGCCCAGTCCGCTCCGGAGATGCCGCAAACCAATGCGGATGCACATGCCGCCGTGCCGGAATCGCCGCCGGACGCTGCACCCCCGGAACCTGTCGAGGTCGTCGCCGAGGCGCCCGCGCTGTCGCCGGAACTGAACAATCGAACGGAGCCGACTCCAACCGAGGCGGAACCGTCGACACTGGCGCGCTTGGCCTTGCGGCTTTTCTCGTCGCCCCCGGAATCGGTGACTACGCCGGTTCGCCCGGAACCTGCCGACGATTCAGCGACCTTGCCAGAAACGCCCGCTGCGTCCCCGGCTTCGGAAATCACAGCCCGGTCCGCTCCGGAGATGCCGCAAACCAATGCGGATGTACATGCCGCCGTGCCGGAATCGCCGCCGGACGCTGCACCCCCGGAACCTGTCGAGGTCGTCGCCGAGGTGCCGGCCCAGGCGCCTGACCTGAACAATCGAACGGAGCCGACTCCAACCGAGGCGGAACCGCCGACACTGGCGCGCTTGGCCTTGCGGCTTTTCTCATCGCCCCCGGAAGCGGAGACTACACCGGTTCGCAGGGAACCTGCTGACGATTCAGCGACCTTGCCAGAAACGCCCGCGGCGTCTCCGGCTCCGGAAATCACAGCCCGGTCCGCTCCGGAGATGCCGCAAACCAATGCGGATGCACATGCCGCCGTGCCGGAATCGCCGCCGGACGCTGCACCCCCGGAACCTGTCGAGGTCGTCGCCGAGGCGCCCGCGCTGTCGCCGGAACTGAACAATCGAACGGAGCCGACTCCAACCGAGGCGGAACCGTCGACACTGGCGCGCTTGGCCTTGCGGCTTTTCTCGTCGCCCCCGGAAGCGGAGACTACACCGGTTCGCAGGGAACCTGCTGACGATTCAGCGACCTTGCCAGAAACGCCCGCGGCGTCTCCGGCTTCGGAAATCACAGCCCGGTCCGCGCCGGAGATGCCGCAAACCAATGCGGATGCACGTGCCGCCGTGCCGGAGTCGCCGCCGGACGCTGCACCCCCGGAACCTGTCGAGGTTGTCGCCGAGGTGCCGGCCCAGGCGCCTGACCTGAACAATCGAACGGAGCCGACTCCAACCGAGGCGGAACCGCCGACACTGGCGCGCTTGGCCTTGCGGCTTTTCTCATCGCCCCCGGAAGCGGAGACTACACCGGTTCGCAGGGAACCTGCTGACGATTCAGCGACCTTGCCAGAAACGCCCGCGGCGTCTCCGGCTTCGGAATTCACAGCCCGGTCCGCGCCGGAGATGCCGCAAACCAATGCGGATGAACGTGCCGCCGTGCCGGAGTCGCCGCCGGACGCTGCACCCCCGGAACCTGTCGAGATTGTCGCCGAGGTGCCGGCCCAGGCGCCTGACCTGAACAATCGAACGGAGCCGACTCCAACCGAAGCGGAACCACCGACATTGGCGCGCTTGGCCTTGCGGCTTTTCTCATCGCCCCCGGAAGCGGAGACTACACCGGTTCGCAGGGAACCTGCTGACGATTCAGCGACCTTGCCAGAAACGCCCGCGGCGTCTCCGGCTTCGGAATTCACAGCCCGGTCCGCTCCGGAGATGCCGCAAACCAATGCGGATGCACATGCCGCCGTGCCGGAATCGCCGCCGGACGCTGCACCCCCGGAACCTGTCGAGGTTGTCGCCGAGGTGCCGGCCCAGGCGCCTGACCTGAACAATCGAACGGAACCGACTCCAACCGAAGTGGAACCACCGACATTGGTGCGCTTGGCCCTGCGGCTTTTCTCATCGCCCGCGGAATCGGTGACGACGCCGGTTCGCAGGGAACCTGCCCACGATTCAGCGACTCTGCCGGAAACGCCTGCCGCTTCGCCGGCTCCGGAAATCACCGCACGGTCCGCTCCGGAGATGCCGCGAGCCAATGCGGTTGCGTCCGCCGTGGTGCCAGAATCGTCGCATGACCCGTCTCCTCCCGAGCCCGTAGCAGTGATGGCTGAAGTTCCGGGCCGGTCGTCCCTGGCAAAGGATCAAACCCAGTCGGCCCCATCCGAATCGAAGACTCCCGCCCTGATTCGGCTGGCCTTGAGGCTATTTTCTTCTCCCCCGGAGTCGGTAAGGAGGCCCGTTCCGGGGAAACTCGCGGGCAATTCGGAAACTGCGCCTGAGCAATCGCCGGACACTTCCGAGGCCTCACCAGCTCCAGAGGTAGCGGCGAATAAAGTGCCGGAACCGGAGCAGTCTGTTTCGACCGCTCAGATCTCCGCACCGGAGTCACCCGAGAATCCGGTGCCGCCCGCACCGGTCGCGTCCGTGTCGAACGAACTTTCGCCGCGGCCCGCCTCCCGGCCGCAAGCCGCAGTTACGCAGGTGAGCGCTGCGATACAGTGGCCATCCGCCGCAGACCCGGACGAGAAGTCGTTCGTCACGCCGATCGACCGGTCCGCTTCCTCTGTTCCCCGACCGGTCCAGCGCACCAATCCTCCCGGGTCTATCGCTCGTACACGAATTCAGGCGGCGCTTTCGCTACAGGCGGCTGTGAGTGGCGAAGTCCTTCGCTTGCGTGCCCCGGAAGTGAGCGCCGATTCGGATCAGGCTCCTGTGTCCCCGAAGACTCCCGGCGAACGCACGCTCGCCAGTCTGGAGGCTGCATTGGCGGGTATTGAAACGAATTCGGCGAGCGTCCAACGGGCTTTCTCCGCTGCGGGGAAACGATTGTCCGCCTCGGAGTATGAATATCTTCGAAGAAGGATCTCGAGCTGCTGGAACGTGATCAACTTACAGGGGGTTAGTTCTGCACCCGATCTCCGGGTTACGATTCTGGTGGCCCTCAAGAAAGACGGCTATGTGGAGGGGGAGCCTCAACTGGTGCGCCCGGCAAGACTGACGACCCGGGCCTACAGGGTTGCATTTGTTACGGCCGGGCGAGCGGTCAAGAAGTGCGAGCCGTACGATCGGCTTCCGGCTGAGAAATATGCTCGTTGGCGAAGACTGGAGATCACGTTCGATCCGGAAGGTATGGTGATGCGATGAATTGTCTGAAATGGAATTGGATTTCGTGGGCCGCAGTCGCTCTTGCGGCGGCCACCAATGGAATCGCGCCCGGAAACGCGCAGGGAGTTGCAACCAATGTGCAGCGGGTCGAAATAACCGAAGGCGTGGTTGAGCCGGTCCGGATTGCGGTTCCCGATTTCCTGGTTGATTCGAGCGTTTCCAGAGAACGCGCGACAAATGTGGTCCGGGTCGCGATTGCTGACTTGGAAAGCACCGGCATATTCAGGCACGTTCCGCCCGCAGCGTATATCGAGAATATCGAGGACTTTTCCGCCCGACCGAATTTTGCGGACTGGCGCGCGATTCGAGTGCAATGGCTGGTTACGGGAGAAATTCTGGAGCCTGCGGATGGCAGGATTACGGTCCGCTTCCGGCTCTGGGACGTCTTCGCCCGTCGACAGGCGACGGGCCTTCAGTTTTTTGGGTCGCCTAGCGCTTGGCGCCGTATCGCTCACAGAGTTGCGGACGCGATCTACATCGAAATCACCGGGGAAGGGGCTTATTTCGACACTCGAATCGCATTTGTAGAAGAAACCGGCCCCAAGAACCTCAGGCAAAAACGGCTGGCGCTGATGGATCAGGACGGCGCAAACATTCGTTACCTGACCGGGACGGGTCGCCTGTCCATGACGCCTCGGTTTTCACCTTCAAGGCAGGAGTTGGCGTACATTTCATTCGCCGACGACCGCGCTCAGGTTTATTTGGCGGATATCGATAGTGGAGAAAACGAGTTTCTCGGCGTGTTCTCGGGAATGTCTTTTGCACCGAGATTCTCTCCCGATGGCCGGCGAGTGGTCATGAGCATGGAAGAGAACGGCAACACGGACATTTATATCATGAATCTCGCTACAAGACAGCGAACGCGGCTGACCAAGCACCCTGCGATCGATACGGCGCCGTCGTTCTCTCCGGACGGCGCGAAGATTGCATTCGAGTCGGACCGGAGCAACGGCCAGCAAATTTACGTCATGGGCGATGATGGAAGCGGAGTGGACCGCGTCACGTTCGGCGACGGCCAGTACGCTACACCGGTTTGGTCCCCGCGCGGCGACCTGATTGCGTTTACCAAGCAGTTGGGGGGGAACTTTCATATTGGCTTGATGGCGCCGGAAGGTAAACATGAACGCCTTCTTACCGAAAGCTATCACGACGAGGGACCCACCTGGGCGCCAAACGGGCGGGTAATCATGTTCTTCCGGGAGTATCCCGGAGCAAACCGGCAGCCTCAGCTCTTCAGCGTAGATGTTTCGGGCCGAAATTTGCGCCTGATTGCGACTCCGCAGGGCGCCTCGGACCCAGCCTGGTCTCCTTTGCTTGATTAACTGAGAGACATTTTGACAACAAAAACCATTGCACCATACAAAGGTTATGCTTACAGTGCGCGTTAAATTCGCTTGCCAAAATTTGGCGGCGCATATGGAGTTTGGCCGACGGTTCGCTGGGTATGCGGCGTGTCGGCCCATATTGAGGCAACCATGATATTGGAGGACGCAAAATGTTGCGCACCATTAGTACCATCGGCGCAATTGTGCTGGTGTTTGCACTGGCCGCATGCGAGCAGCGGGGAATGGAAGAAGATGTTGCCGGGCAACCGGGGATTGTCGATGAAACCGACAGCATGGAATCTTCGGACAATTCACAGGTATCCGACGAGTCTGCGGCGGTCCAACCGAAGGGAACGGTCGAGTACTTCGAAGAGGAAATCGGAGACCGGGTTTTCTTTGCGTTCGATAGCCACGAGCTGACTGAAGAAGCTCGGCTCGTGTTGGCGCAGCAGGCTACCTGGTTGTCGCTGTTCGAAACCGCAGGCGTCATCATCGAAGGCCACTGTGATGAGCGCGGCACCCGAGAGTACAACATTGCGCTGGGCGCGCGACGCGCAGCGTCTGTGAAGAACTACCTAGTTGCAGCGGGAGTATCGGTAGATCGGTTGAGCAGGGTAAGTTACGGCAAGGAACGACCTGTCGCACTCTGCCCAGCAGAAGCCTGCTGGTCTCAGAACCGCCGGGCCGTATCCAGCCTTAGTGGTGTACCCGGCAGTTGATCAGCGTTCTTAGAAGCAGCCACGCGGCGGCTTCGAGGGTTCGCTCTCGAATTCTCCGTTTGTTCAGAGCGCTGAATATTGGCGCACAGGCGCGCGCGTCTGGTGGCGTCTTGCCGAATATTTGCCTTGTCGCGGTAGTGTTTGCAGTTTTGACAGAAGTTGCCTGGGCGCAATCCAGTTCTTCCGTGATCGAACGTCGGTTGCTGGCGATTCAGGATCAGATTGACATTCGTTTTTCTTCCATCGAACGATCTATTGAGAGCTTGACCAACATTTTGGAAAGAATGAAGCGGGAACAAGGCGACCTTTCTCAGCAAACTCTCGGAATGATCGATGAAATCCGGTATCAGATTGCTGACCTGCGCCAGGGAATTGAAACCGGTGGGATCGCGTCCATAGGAACCGGAGTTGCGGAAACGCCAGGCGAAGAACAAGACGCGGTGGAGGGCCTGTTTGGAGTGATCCGAACTCCCGTTGATGAAACCGGCAAACTGATCGAGGAAGAGGCGGTCGCTGTCCCCACGGGCGCTTCCTCCCCAGGAACTGCTTCTGATGCCGTCGGTCCGGGAGCGGGTCCCGAAGCTACCGGAGACCCGAATACGGTTCTCAGTCTGTTGGATGAAATCTCAGGCCTGGAGAATGCGGCTCTCGCGGAGCAAGCGCCCCAGGAGCAGTTTGACGCGGCGCTCGACAATTTGCGGGATGGATTCGAGCAAGACGCTGTTAAGGGCTTCGAGGCGTTTCTGGAAATGTACCCGGAGCACGAATTGACCGCCAAAGCGAAATTCTGGCTCGCGGAAAGTTACTTCGGTCTTGAGGACTATGCGAAAGCGGCCAACGCTTATTTTCGCGTATTCCGGGAGCACTCCGGCGAGCCGAGAGCGGCAGACAGCCTTCTCAGAGTGGGCATGAGCCTGATTCGGGTAGGAAAGAAGGACGGCGCTTGCGTGGCGTTCAAGCAGGTGGATGTTCTGTTTCCGAATGCGCCCGAGCGACTCCGGAATCGTGCCAGGATCGAAGCCACCCGAGCGGAATGCAACTGAGCCGCAAGGGCGACCGGGTTCCTGTTTCCCCTGAAGACTTTGCCGCGCTTATCGAGCCGCTTCATTTAGAAGGCGATTTCGCCATCGCCGTGTCCGGCGGCGGCGACAGCGTTGCGCTTCTGGTTCTTTCCCAGGAATGGGCAAGTTCGCGGGGGGGGCGGCCTACTGCGGTCACGGTAGATCATGGCTTGCGGCGGGAAGCGAAAGTGGAAGTGCGACAGGTCGGCGCGTGGTGCGGGTCGCTCGGAGTTCCGCATGTCGTGCTGACGGCGACTGGCCCCGCGCCGGAAACCGGCATCCAAATGTGGGCCAGAGACGAACGCTATCGACTGCTTTGCAATTGGGCACGCGAGGCGGGACAAATTACGTTCATGGTGGCGCATACCAGGGATGATCAGGCGGAGACCGTCATGATGAATCTCCTGCGCGGCTCGGGAGTAGACGGACTTTGCGGCATGGCGGCGGTGACCTGGCGCGGCGGAATTCGCATTCTGAGACCGTTCCTGGGGGTTTCCCGGGCTCGCCTCCGTGCGACCCTGCAAGACCGCGGTCAAGCGTGGATTGAGGATCCGTCCAACCAGGACCCGCAGTTTACCCGCACAAGGGTGCGGGATGCACTGGCGCAACTTTCGCCGCTCGGGCTGGATAGTTCGCGGCTGGTCGATACTGCCAGGATCATGGCGCGCGTTCGGAGCGCGCTGGAAAGCGAGACGCGACGGTTCCTGTCGGATGTCGGTTGCGGGGCGTTTGGCGAGGTAGTGGTCGAGTCCGCGAAGTTCGAGAAGGCAGAACGCGAGATTTCGTTTCGCGCACTGCGCATAATTTTGCGAACGGTTTCCGGCCGGGAGAGTGTCCCAAAGGCGAAAAAGATCGAAGCGCTACTGGACTGGATCGCACGCTCGGAAGGCTCCGTCGGAAGGACACTGCACGGTTGCGCGTTCCGTCGTCTGCGAGGCCGCAAGGTGCTGGGCATACGGGAATTGTCAGCCTGCGCGCCGCCTGTGCGCCTTGCGGCCGGCGAGGAACGTGTCTGGGATGATCGGTGGCGCGTACGCTTGACGGCCGACGGTGGCTGCGAAGTGGGCGCTCTGGGTAACTGGGGGGAGGGAAGCCTCCTTCCAAAGCCGGAAGGCTGGCGTGAAATTCCGCACGTCGTCCGCATGGTTCTGCCGGCGTTTCGTTGCGGGGGCCGGATTGTCGCCGTGCCGCCGGCAGGTTTCTTTCGAGACGGATGGGAAGCGCGCGTCGACGCGCAACTGACCATTGATGCTGAAAAACGGCCCGGCCTGTGGCAGAGTCCGTCGCGACCGTGCGCGGGCCGGGGTTCCCGGGCCTGAAGGTGCGTCTTCCTGGAACAGAAAAGCGGACATATTGTACGGCATTCGGTTCCGACCGGAATCAACCATTTCTTCTCCGGAAGCACAGAATCGCTGAGGCGAGTCAAAGCCTGCGGGAACCGGGTTCGCAGAGGGGGCGCCGGGGATTTCAGCCCGATGGGAGAGGTGGCATGAAGAGAATTCTCGATCTCGGTCACTTTCCCCTGGATGATCTCAACGGCGCCCGCGGGCAGGCATTGCTCGCATGTTGCAGGCGTGAATTGAGAGGTAGGCATGTTCAGCCTCCAGGGTTTCATGCGGCCGAAGGCGTTGCGGCGCTGCGTGCAGGAGGTCGAACCGCAGTTCGAATCGGCAGCGTTCACCCAACGCCGAAGCCACAGAATTTACCTTGATGACACGATTCAAGGCTTGGAACCGGACCATCCCGCACTCCGCCGATTCCGGATGATTAACCACACCGTCTGCGCCGATCAAATTCCATCGAGCTCGATTACGCAAATCTATGAATGGAAGCCGTTGATCGAATTCCTCGTGGCGGCGATGAACAAGCCTCGGCTCTACAAGATGGCGGACCCGCTCGCACGCATCAACGTGATGTGCTACTGCGGGGCGAAGCCCTGAACCGGCATTTCGATCGGTCGGAATTTACGTCTACTCTACTCCTGCGGGCGCCCGTGTCGGGCGGCCGGTTCCAGTTTCGCAGAGATCCGAAATCCGAGAAAAACCCGAACTAGGAAGCTGTCGGCCGGCTTTTGACCGGCGAAGATGAAGAAGTGCAGACCTTGGCTCTCACCCCCGGCTCGCTGAATGTGTTTATGGGCAAGAATACAGCCCATCGCGTTACGCCGGGTGAAGGTGCCCGTGCGCGCATCATTGCTGTCTTTTCCTATTTTGAGAAGCTGGGTGTCTCCTTCAGCAATTCAGAATGGCTAGGATTCTACGGCTGGACTGAAGTCTGAAGAAGCGGAATGCAGACTCTCTGTCAATCGGCGGAGGTCGGAAGTTCCATGCGATTTCCACATTGAATTCGCGTGGAGTGAAATTGCTGGAATGGATGCCGAACTCGGTCGGGAAGCGGTGTTCGGCGCTGGAACCACGTCGGGCTTGGATCGGAATGACGGCCACGGATTCTTCATCCGTTCCGACGATTCCTCTCTGGAAGATGATTTCGCGCTTGCGGCAGCGCGCATCCGCGGATTTGAAGAATTGTAGCGTCGGTGGAGAGAATCTTGCCGTCCCCTTCCAAATTGCCGTTCAAAGCTCTAACTATCTAGGTGGGAAGTAAATGCTTGTCTGTAAGCTCCATCTATCTTGAAGGGGATCACGTGAAGAATTACAAGAACCTGATCTTGTGGGTGGTCATCATCGGCCTACTTGTCGCCTTGTTCAACATATTCAGGGAGGGCACGGGGAGCGACGGTGCGGTCCGGATGCCATTCTCTTCCTTCGTCGCCTCCGTGGAAAACAAGAGCGTGCGCGACGCAACGATATCGGGCGACAAGATTTCCGGACACCTAAAAAGTGGCCAACCCTTTGTAACCTATCAACCTCCCGGATCCACGATAGTCGAGCAACTGGTTTCGGAGGGCGCGGTTGTGGAGGTCGAGCCGCAGGATTCCGGCGGGTTTTTCTCGACGTTCGGCTTCTGGCTGCCGATGCTCGTCCTCGCGGGCATTTGGATTTTCTTTCTCAGCCGCATGCAGTCGGGTGGCCGCAATCCCCTCAGTTTCGGGCGTTCCCGTGCGCGGATGCTCACCGAAAAAACTGCGACCGTGACGTTCGATGATGTGGCAGGAATCGACGAGGCGAAAGACGAGTTGGAGGAAATCGTGGAGTTCCTTCGGGACCCGGGACGGTTTATGCGCCTGGGCGGCAAGATACCCAAGGGAGCTCTGCTGATCGGTCCGCCGGGAACCGGCAAGACTCTGCTTGCCAGAGCCATCGCTGGTGAGGCAGGAGTGCCGTTCTTCACGATCTCGGGATCTGATTTTGTCGAGATGTTCGTCGGCGTTGGCGCCAGCCGCGTGCGCGACATGTTCGAACAGGCCAAGAAGAGTGCGCCGTGCATCGTATTTATCGACGAGATCGATGCGGTTGGACGCCACCGCGGTATCGGATACGGAGGCGGCAACGACGAGCGGGAGCAGACTCTCAACCAACTGTTGGTCGAAATGGACGGTTTCGAAGCGAACGAGGGCGTAATTCTGATTGCCGCGACGAACCGGCCCGATGTGCTGGACCCGGCGTTGCTGCGGCCCGGGCGGTTCGACCGTCAGGTCACGGTTCCCAATCCCGACGTGGTGGGACGGGAAAAGATCCTTCAAGTGCATTCCCGGAACGTGCCGCTTTCGCCCGACGTAACCCTTCGCACCATCGCGCGGGGCACGCCCGGATTTTCCGGGGCGGACCTTGCCAATTTGGTGAACGAAGCTGCGCTGCTTGCGGCCCGGCTTGGCAAGAATCTTGTGACGATGGAGGACTTCGAGAACGCAAAAGATCGGGTAATGATGGGTACGGAACGCCGCTCGCTTGTCATGTCGGATGAAGAGAAGCGGCTGACTGCATTTCATGAAGCCGGACATGCAATTGTCGGGATCAACGTGCCAAATCATGACCCGATTCACAAGGCGACCATTATCCCGCGTGGCAGGGCGCTGGGCCTCGTCCTCGCGCTACCGGAACGGGACCACCTATCGATGACCAAGCAGCAACTAGAATCGAAAATTGCGATGGCGATGGGGGGGCGCGTTGCCGAAGAACTGGTTTTCGACGCGGAATCGGTTACGAGCGGCGCCGCATCCGACATTCAACAAGTAACGCGAATCGCGCGTGCAATGGTTACACAATACGGGATGTCGGATAAATTGGGCGCCATCGACTACGCGGAGGACCGCGATACTTTTCTCGGGATGCAACGTGGCACGCCGCCGATATCTCCGGAAACACAGCAACTGATCGATTCGGAAATCCGGGATATTGTTGATCACGGGGCCGGGACCGCCCGAATAATTCTCAAAGGGAAGCGCAGAGACCTGGAGCGTCTCGCGGAAGGACTGCTCAAATACGAAACGCTGACGGGGGACGAAATACACAGGGTGATCAACGGCGAAAAGCTTGATCGCAGGGACGAATTGGACGAGCCAGCCGGCACGGAAAAGGCGGCCGGAGTTGCGGCCGTTCCAAAGAGCCGCAGGCGAAAGCAAGGTCCGGAGCCTACGCAAACGGAGAGCGCGGGGCCCGCGGAACAGGGGGCTTGACGCGAACCGCCTCTGGATCGCGACGTGCACGCCAGGGAAGCTGCAATTCGGAACGTCGCCGTGCCGCAAGTTCTGCGAGCAGTGCAGAGCAG
This sequence comes from Rhodobacterales bacterium, assembly GCA_965219495.1. Taxonomy (GTDB): domain Bacteria; phylum Pseudomonadota; class Alphaproteobacteria; order Rhodobacterales; family CAZPXZ01; genus CAZPXZ01. The sequence goes on along the minus strand of OZ244777.1, from coordinate 1,001,460 downwards.
GAAATCTGCGTGAGAATCCCTTTTTCAAGGGTTGCGCAAATGCAAGCAATTATGACATGAACTACGGCTGTGGTCGCTCTGTGCCCTGGTACCAGATGGGAATCGCTGTATCTGCACGGTTCCAGTGCGGCGAAAGCAGCGTGATGCAAGGGCTGTACGCGCCTTGCGCAGCGGCGGCGCGCCATGAAATTCTACATTCGGCCCATTCCAATTCTTGATCCGACGCTGGCGTCGGCTGCGGTTGCAAACGGTTGTGGCAGGAAGATCGCGGGATCTCCGGCTGTGTTTACCCAAATTGAGCGGATATCTCGCGGCCAGGAGGGCAGGGCTACCCGCGAAGTGCTGTACCTTTCCAATTGCGATCTTGATCCCGGGGAACGGGATTGCCTGGAGCGGATTTGCGCTCCGCGCATGCCCTTCGCCGGTCGGGGCCTCGGCAGACCGCTGCTCATGGGGGTGGTCAACGCGACACCGGACAGCTTTTCGGATGGTGGATGCTTGAAGTCCACGGAAGCGGTCGTTGCGCATGGCGTTCGGCTTGCGAGGGAAGGCGCGGAAATTGTGGATTTTGGGGGCGAATCCACCAGGCCCGGTGCGGAGGAGATGGGGGTCGAAGAGGAATTGGACCGGGTGGTTTCAGCGGTTCGTCAGTTCGTGCGTTCCGCTCCAGATGCGATCGCGTCGATTGATACGCGGAAAGCTCGAATTGCGGCGGCCGCCATTGAAGCGGGAACCCGCATCGTAAACGATGTATCCGCGATGGCGCGGGACTCGGAAATGCCCGCGCTGGTGGCGAATTCGGGAGCATCTGTATGCCTGATGCATTCCCAGGGAGAGCCTGCCACGATGCAACAGGCTCCGGTCTACGATGATGTCGTCCTAGATGTCTACGACTGGCTTGAAGCGCGCGTGCGAGAGACGGTGCGGTCGGGAACCGGCATGCACCGCATCGCAATTGACCCCGGAATAGGATTTGGTAAAACGCTTGAGCATAACCTCGCACTGTTGCGGGACATTTCGATATTTCATGGATTAGGTTGTGCCGTCCTGCTGGGCGCTTCCCGCAAAAGCTTCATCGGACAACTGTCTGGCGAGAGTGAGCCCGCGAGACGGATTGCCGGTTCGGTAGCAGTGGCGGTTCAGGCAGCGGGTGCGGGAGTGCATATCTTGCGTGTGCACGATGTCGCCGAAACCGCACAGGCGTTGGCAGTGTGGTCTCGGATTGCAGGCCGGAATTAATTTGGGTGTGAGAGTCGCATGAACGACAAGAAGTACTTTGGAACCGACGGCGTACGGGGACGCGCCAATGTGCATCCCATGACGGCAGAGGTGGCGCTTCGGTTGGCGATGGCTGCGGGAAGGCACTTCCGGCGCGGCGAGCATCGGCACCGAGTAATTGTCGGAAAGGACACCCGAAGATCGAATTACATGATCGAGAATGCGTTGACTGCAGGCCTTTCGTCGATGGGCATGGACGTTTTTCTGTTGGGACCATTGCAGACGGCTGGAGTTGCGATGCTCACGCGCACGTTGCGCGCCGATGTGGGCATCATGATTACGGCGTCTCACAATCCATACTACGACAACGGCATCAAACTGATCGGTCCGGATGGCTACAAGCTTTCGGACGAGGTAGAAGCACAAATCGAGGAGTACATGGGAGAGCCGGCGGAACCCCATCTTTCCCGGCCGGATGACATCGGTCACGTTCAGCGGCTCAAGGCAGGCTCGGCCCGTTATATTGAATACGCAAAGGCGACGTTTCCCCGCGCACTCCGGCTGGATGGCCTGAAAGTTGTCGTGGATTGCGCCAATGGCGCCGCGTATCGAACCGCGCCGCAGGTGCTCTGGGAACTGGGCGCCGAAGTCATCCCCCTCGGCGTGGAGCCCGACGGTTTCAACATCAACAAGAATTGCGGTTCCACAGCTCCCCAAGTCGCGCAACAGGTGGTCGTCGAGAACGAAGCAGACCTGGGGATCACACTGGACGGCGATGCGGACCGTTTGCACATCATCGACGAGAAAGGCGGGTTGGTGGACGGCGACCAGATTCTCGCGACCATTGCCGGAAATCTTGCCAAGAGGAATCGTCTCAAGGGGAACTCCGTGGTGGGTACGGTGATGTCCAATCTCGGCTTGGAGCAGTATCTCAAGGAAATGGGATACGGTTTGGAGCGCACCCGGGTCGGAGACAGATACGTCATCGAGAGGATGCGGGAAAAAGGGTGCAATCTTGGTGGCGAACAGTCGGGTCATATCATGCTGGGAGATTATGTGACGACCGGAGACGGGGTCATTGTGGCCCTCCAGGTTCTCGCCGCCATGGTCACGTCCGAGAAGCCGGCCAGCGAAGCGTGCCGTCCATTCGAGCCCCGACCTCAGGTGCTGCGAAACGTCAGGGCCAATGGTCTGGCGGTTCTTGAGGATCCAAGTGTTCGCAGTGTGATCGAGCAAATGGAAGCCAAACTAGGCGACGGAGGGCGAATCGTTGTACGCAGCTCCGGGACGGAACCTCTCATTCGGGTGATGGCGCAAGGGGAGGACTCAAGCGTTCTTGTCGCGGCGGTGAAGGAAATCTGCGGCGAAATCGTTCGCGCGACGGGGTGAGAAAGCCCCCGGTTTTCCCGGTGGCCGAGTCCGTGCACATTTGTCGGATTCCGAATCGGGACTAAAGCGTTTGCGCGTGGTCGAGTACTGTCGAGTTTCGCGAATGCCAAAATGCACTCCTGCCGTTCGCAGGCGGGGGTCTGTGCCTCCAGGATGTACGCGGCGCATGGCAACGCGGTCCCCTTTGGACGGCGAACGCTCCTGCCAGGAAATCGGTCACTTGTGCGCCGGACATCTGCTCGCCGACAGGAATTTTCGCTCCGCTGGATCAGCGAACAGTTCCCAGAAGCGTTTCAAGCCGACCCAGGTTTCAAGATAGGCGCAGCGGTATGCGCGGTTTGGAGGAAGCCAGTTGACAGGATCTCGGTCGCCTTTCGAGCGATTTACCGAGGCTGAAACCGCCTGGAGTGTGTCGGGATTGGAGAGATCGTTGGCGTATTGACGCCTGCGTTCGGACGACCAAGCACTACCGCCGCTGCGATGGACCTCGGCCAAGGGGATGAAGTGGTCAATGTCAAGACTAGCAGGGTCGGTAAATACGCGGCCCGTGTAGGGGTCTTCCCAACGGCCGGAGACTACGCGGCAACCGGACGCAGCCAGCATGACTGGTTCGGTGCTCTCGGCGATCAGCACTTCTTGGCGCGTATTCTGGCAGTCGCCGTCCTCGTCGATCCAACTGCCGTAGAGATCCCTGTTGTAGGCAATCGCGCCGGAAGAGGTTTCACTGGAAATTGGCTGCTCATCCGACAGGGCCATTTCGGCTTCTTCTTTGGACGCGAACGATCTTCCGGCGAGTTTGCCTTGATGACAGTGGAATTCGCCCCGCTTCTTGTGATTGTGGCAGCCCAGGCTGTCGAGACCGCCACCGTGCGCATGCGCGGCTTCAAAGCAAGCGAGGATGAAACCGGAGAGTGCAGCCGCAAATATCGGGAAACGCAATAGACTCATCTTGCAGCCTATCCGAAAGGGAAGCATGTGCGGTCTCTTTCGAAAACGGCGCGCTTCAAGTGACGTTTGTTCATCCAGGCAATCATTGTTCGTCACCAAAACGACGCCCGTTTTTCGCGAGATGCCCAGCATACGTTCGAATCCTTTCAAGAAATTCATTTCGAGCAAGATTTTATCTGAAGACATGGATAGGAGAACGGCGCCAGATTCAGTTCTCTCCAAGCGAGTACCCCGTGGTGGGGCGGTCAGCAGGATTCCTTGTGAACGTTTTCCCAGTATGGTGAAAGGAAGAAGGCTTGCGGGAGTGGCTCTGCCTATTCCCCCGCGTGAAGGGCGAGGATTCTGGAAGCATCACATGCATAAGTGAAGGAGTCGGACCGACGAGAGATGCAAGTCTCAAGGGAAGGATCGATGGCGTCGAGGCGTAGACTGGCTTGACGTCTCGCCGGACAGGAGACGGTCGGGAGAGTGGAAACCGTGCAGTTTCCGCAGTTGATGTCGGTTGACCCGACATCCCCCCCTCCCGCCGGATTGCACCGGCGATCAGTGTGCGAGACGCATGATCCCACTGGAGATCCCGGTGCCGGAAATAGGCACGCCGGGTTCGGAGAGCGGGGGACTGGAAACGCGGCCAAGGGAGCCGGACTGAGGCCCGGAGCGAAAGTGACGGAACCGCCACCGTACCCTAAAGCTGGCGCGTCAGCCCCCGACTCTACGGGTGAGAGTCCTGCCGACCCAATTCTCAGTTTGGCGTCGTCGTTATATCCGGCAGGCATGCGGAGTGACCTGGTGACCTGGAAGCCCGGAAGTAGAAGCCCTGGGAGGCTTGCAGGGAGGTAAAGCCCTGCCGGTCCGGTCAGCTCAGGGGGCGAGCAAACAGGAGGGCCGTAGCGAAAGCGAACGGATGAAGCGCCGAAAATGGGTTCCCGCATGGAGCTGATTTGCGGGGTGTTGGTGATGCCAAGGGTGTCCGTATGATCCGATGGCCAGAGCCGATGCGGAAGGAACTGAGAAGAGCACGGGTCACCCGGCGTATTGAAGGCGGCAATCTTGGCAAGTACAGGAGCGAAAGTCCGGAAGGTGTGGAGGTTGGACAGGATGACGCTATGACTGTCAAAGACCGTCTCTATAACCGGTTGTTCCGGGAAATCACACGGAGATCTCCACACTGGCGGATGAGGTCGCCAGGCGATGAAGGGTGGGACAACACAACCCACCCGGAGCGAGGACCTCTGGGCACAGGCGGCTGTACGGCATCCAAGGCCCGCACACAGTGGCGGAATAGCCTCACGGTGGTCGATGCAGCCTGAGGACGGAGTAAACGCGGGTTCTGCTCGGGGGAATGGCTGGGTCGGCCTTAACCTCGGCGGTCACGCGGAAGGCTCCGCTCCAAACTGCCAGGTGCCTGTTGCTTGAAGCCGTACCGGGGAAAACCCGAAGTCCGGTTTTTGGGGAGGGCGGCTGGAAACGTGGCCTATGGTGGAACTGCGCACCCACCTGCGACCGAAAGGGCAGGACCGGTTAACCCATTGTTGCACAGGCACTTACGCGCCGCCCGAGGCGGCGGACCAAGAGCCGCACCGCAGCCCAGAGCACCCACGCCTTGGCGCTCTCGATGGTTCGCTCGAAGTCCTTGGCCAATCGTCGGCAGCGGTTCAGCCAGGCAAGAGTCCGTTCCACCACCCAGCGGCGGGGGAGAACCGCAAAACCCTTGCTTCCCGGGGGCTTGGAAACGATGATGAGATCCAGATCCAGGCTGCGGTCGCACAGGGACGCCGCAAGTTTCGGCCCCGAGTAGCCGCCATCCGCGAACAACGCCTGCAATGTCGGGCAGCACGCGGCCGCCTCTTCCAACACGTCCGGCGCGCCGTCCCGATCCTGAATGCTCGCCGCATGAATCTGAACCGTCAGCGGGTTCCCTTCCGTATCCACCACAAGGTGGCGCTTGCGGCCCTTCACCTTCTTGCCGGCGTCGTAACCGCGCGATCCTCCGCTCTCGGTGGTCTTGGCGCTCTGGCTATCAATCGCACCCGCCGTTGGCTCTTCCGCGCGTCCCGCATCGAGGCGCGCCGCCCGCCGAAGCGACGCCAGAATGACCTCCATCCGTCCCCCTCTCGACCAGCCGTAGAAATAGTTCTGAACCGTCGTAAACGGTGGAAAATCCTTGGGTAAGGCGCGCCATTGGCAACCTGTGCTGGCCATGTACAGGATCGCGTTCAAGACTTCCCGAAGGTCCGTGGTGCGGGGACGGCCGGTCGAAGCCGGTCCCGGAAGATGGGGGTCCAACAGCGACCATTCCGCATCCGTCAAATCCGACTCGTAACGAGACGAGGGGCGCTTATACTCAACGCGAGTGGTTTCATTCCAAGGCATGGGTGCTCTCCATATTTCGTGTTTAAGCTGTATGGAAAATACCACATGTCGAAGCCACTCAATAGTTTTAGGTCAATCTCTTAGCAGTGGGCGGGAATACGCCGTTCATTGTGTCATCTTGCCCGGTCCAGGGGTGGCGCGAAAGGCAAATGTGCCCTCGCCAGATGAGATCGAGGGGTCCTACACGGTCCAGACTGGATGGGGTGCTTGCCGACGCCGGCAACTGACCGAACATCCCGATCTATGGCCGTGAATCAGGGGCTGCGGACGCTCTCGGGCATTTTGGCGTGGACAGTGGCAACAGGCCCGAGAATTTCATTCTCGGAGCGAATTGCAAATGCGTGTGATATTAAAATTCGTGACACTCGAAGAAGATGCTCAGGCGCCATCCCCAGCGCGTTTCAGGGGTCCGCGACAATCCGCTGGACAACGCATAGGGGTGCGCGCCGAGTCAAAAGGATAAACGCTTCACCTGACGGTCGCAATCTTGGCAAGTGAGTAATTTGAGAGGTGATACCAATGCGATGGCGAAGAGATTGCTTCGCATGTTGTACAGGGTCTCCAATTCAAACTAGGCTTGCAGTCCTGCCGCGCGGTCGAAAGCGTGCATTGAATCATGGGACCGGCAGGTTTGAGAAAGTGCGCTGACCGGGATTCGGCTTGGTGATGGCGGTCACTGCGTAGTTCAGTCAAACGAGATCCGGTCGGGACATTTCTCGGCAGATTCTATTCCCGAATTGTAGTGAGATAGGCGGCAGTCAAGTCCATGGAAATTCCTCGTGTGAAACCCGTTCATCCGGAATTTTCGTCCGGTCCGTGCGCCAAACATCCGGGCTGGAGCATGGAAGCTGTCGCTGCCCGAGCTTGGCCGGGCCGTTCGCATCGCGCCCTCGGTCCCCGCAACCAGATTCGGGAGGTTCTCTCGCGCACCCGCGATTTGCTCGAATTGCCGGGCGAATACCGAATTGGCATCGTTCCGGCTTCGAACACAGGCGCGCTGGAGATGGCGCTCTGGAATTTGCTTGGCCCACGTCCGGTGGATGTTTTGGCCTGGGAACATTTCGGGAGCCTGTGGGCGCGGGACGTCGCGTCCGAATTGAAGTTGGAGGATTGCCGAATTCTTGAAGCGGACTTTGGCGGAATTTCCGACTTGGCGGCTGTACGCCGGGAGGCCGACGTGGTCTTTGTCTGGAACGGCACGACTTCAGGCGCATGCGTTCCAAATGCAGACTGGATCGCCAAAGACCGGGAAGGACTGGTGATTTGCGACGCCACTTCCGGAATCTTCGCCCAGAAACTCGATTGGGAACGGCTCGATGCCACTACTTTCTCCTGGCAGAAAGTGTTAGGTGGCGAGGGTGCGCATGGAATGCTCGTGCTGGGACCGCGGGCGGTGGAGCGTCTCGAAAAGGACTCGCCGAATCGGGGCCTGCCAAGAATTTTCAGGTTGACGGAAGGTGGCGTCTTGCGCGAAGCAATTTTCGACGGCGCGACGATCAATACGCCTTCCATGCTCTGTGTCGCAGACTGCCTTGCGGCGTTGGAATGGGCCGAATCTGTCGGCGGCGCAGACGGAATGCGCCAACTCGCCGATCGGAATTTTGCAATCCTGCAGGCGTGGATTGAGCGGATGCATTGGTTGGAAAATCTGGTTCTGGATGCTGCGATCCGTTCCAATACTTCCGTCTGCATGCGAATTACGGCTCCATGGTTCCAGGAGCAGGAGGAATCTGACCAGCGAGAGAAGCTCCTCCGGATGGCGGGTCTGCTGGACAAAGAACGAGCGGCTTACGATGTGTTGAACCACGCGAATGCCCCCCCGGGATTTCGGATATGGTGCGGGGCAACGGTTGCGGCGGCAGACTTGGAGATCCTGACTCAGTGGCTCGAATGGGCATACCATTCGGTCTTGGCCAGCAAGTATTGAACGGGGGACGGCGATGCCGCGGGTGCTGATTGCAGATCACCTGAATGAGCAGGCTGCGCACACCTTTCGTTCGCGGGGTGTGGAGGTATTGAACGAGCCAGACTTCGGCAAGCACCAGGCCCGCCTGTCGGAATCCATCGCGAAGGTGGAGGGTCTTGCCGTTCGGTCTGTCACGAGGGTGAATGCGCAACTTCTCAAGCATGCCGGCCGGCTTCGGGTGATTGGTCGTGCGGGCGTCGGCGTTGACAACATCGACGTCGGGGCTGCCACCGAACGTGGAATCTTGGTGATGAACGCTCCCTTGGGGAACATCGTGACCACCGCGGAACATACCCTTGCGATGATATTCGCGCTTGTGCGTCATATCCCGCAGGCCGACAGTTCATTGCGGTCCGGACACTGGGAGCGAAACCGGTTTCTCGGCATGGAAATTGCCGGCAAGACACTTGGCGTGGTCGGCTGCGGCAACGTCGGATCGGAGGTGGCGGCCCGGGCGGCTGCGCTCCAGATGCGTGTGGTTGCGTACGATCCGTATCTTCCGCCGGAACGGGCTGAGGCATTGGGAGCCACACCGGTGCAGGATCTTGACGAGTTGCTGGCTCTCTCCGATATTGTAACGCTTCATCTCCCACGCACCGAAGAAACGTGCAACCTGATCTCCGCCGACAGGATTGCTCGCATGAAACCCGGTGCTCGGCTGGTAAATTGTGCGAGAGGAGGATTGGTCGATGAATTGGCGCTGTACGAAGCGCTGGTATGCGGCCGGCTCTCCGGCGCCGCGATCGACGCATTCGCCACGGAGCCCGCGCTTGAAAGTCCGCTGCTGAATCTGCCGAACGTCGTGGCGACGCCGCATCTGGGCGCCTCGACCGCCGAGGCGCAAGCCAAGGTTGCTCGTCAGATTGCCCAACAGATGAGCGATTTCTTGCTGGATGGCACAGTTGCGAACGCAATCAACATGCCTTCCATGACTGCTGCCGAAGCGGCCACGCTGCGGCCGTGGATGGCAGTGGTGGAAACCCTGGGCGCATTTGCCGGTCAGGTCACCGAGTCACCGATCGCTGAAATCCGGATTGAATATGCAGGTGCGGCTGGCGCTTGCAGCACCAAGCCGCTCACGGCCGCGTTGATTGCCGCGCTGCTTCGCCCCCGGCTCGGAGGAGAGGTGAACATGGTTTCCGCTCCGGACGTCGCGAGACGCCGTGGCGTACGGGTTACGGAGAGCATCACCGACGCGCGAGGCGCATTTGGCTCTTATGCGCGCCTGTCGGTATCAACGAAGCGCCAAACCCGTTCCATCGCCGGAACGGTATTCTCGGATGGAAAACCGCGAATCATACAAATCAAGGGTGTAGGTCTCGAAGCCAAGCCGCAACCGTACATGCTGTATGCGACCAACTACGACAAACCGGGCTTCATTGGCGCGATCGGGACAACGCTCGGGGAAGCGGGAGTGAATATCGCCACTTTCGCCCTCGGTCGCGATGAGCGGGGAGGGGAGGCGATCATGCTCATCGGGTTGGACGAACTTCCGAGCGATGCGGTCGTTGTCAGGATTCGAGAATTGAAGCTGGTGAAGCAGGTCAAAGTGGTGCAATTCTCGTGACGGGAATTGTGGTCGTCGGGGCTCAATGGGGCGACGAGGGAAAAGGCAAGTTTGTCGACTGGTTGAGTGCCGACGCGGACATCGTCGTGCGGTTTCAGGGTGGAAACAACGCTGGCCACACGCTTGTCGTTGAAGGGGAAAGTTACCGCCTCTCGCTGGTTCCTTCGGGCGTTCTGCGGCCTGGCAAGATTTCGGCCATCGGAAGTGGCGTGGTCGTCGATCCCTGGGGACTTGCAGATGAAATCCGGAACCTTCGGGAACGCGGGATCCGTATCGGTCCCGAGAACTTGCGAGTCGCCGAGACGGCGGCGCTCATCCTTCCCATTCACCGGGATCTTGACAGGCTTCGCGAAGAACGCGCGGGCACAAAGTTGATCGGTACGACAGGCCGGGGGATCGGGCCGGCCTATGAAGACAAGGTTGGCCGCCGAGCGCTTCGCGTGCTCGATTTGGGAAACCCTGACAGCATCAAGGACGGCATGGACCGCCTCCTGGCGCATCACGAGCCGTTAAGAGCGGGTTTGGGCGCGGATCCGGTTGATCGGGCGAAGTTGTGCGCGGATCTGTATGACATCGGAGCCGAGATATCGCAGTTCGCGGCGCCGGTCTGGCAGGAGATTGCGGACTGGCAGGCCTCGGGAAAGAGAATTCTCTTCGAAGGAGCGCAGGGCGCCATGCTCGATATCGACTACGGTACGTATCCGTTCGTGACTTCCTCAAGCACGGTGGCCGGACACGCGGCAACCGGTTCGGGAACCGGCCCCTGCACCATTGATCGCGTGATTGGGATCGCCAAGGCCTACACCACACGAGTTGGTTCCGGTCCATTTCCTACTGAACTGGACGATCAAGCGGGGCGGATGCTGGGTGAGCGCGGCAAGGAATTCGGCACCGTAACCGGCCGTCGCAGACGTTGCGGTTGGCTCGATTCAGTTCTGTTGCGTCAAGCGGTCCACCTGTCCGGCATCAACGGAATCGCGCTTAGCAAGCTTGACGTGCTCGATGGGTTTCAAGCCTTACGCGTCTGTGTCGGCTACGAGTTGGACGGATCCAGATTGGAACGATTGCCACCCGCTCCCGATGCCCAAGCGAGGGTGACTCCGATCTACGAGGAATTGGAGGGCTGGAGCCGTCCGGTTGCGGGCTTGCGGTCTTGGGAGGCGCTCCCAGCCGAGGCCGCCGCCTATATTCGCCGGGTGGAGGAATTGGCGGGTTGCCCGGTTGCCCTGGTGTCGACCTCGCCGGCTCGCGAAGACACGATCACACGAACGGCGCGGATCTGGGCGGCGTAACTCGGTTGGAATTGAGCTACGCATCTGGCCCATTGGGCAGAACTTCCGCCAATCTCGCGTTCCTCAGACCGGATTCCCGCCCCCAGGTTCGGCGCGCTTCGTCCACTTGAGCGGTTACGACGCATGGTGTTGCAAATCCGCTTGGCCTAGTGTCGGAACTGATGGAGGACGCGTGATGTCCCGGCTGTTCCCGAAAGTCCGTTAAATTGCCGTAGCGTTCTTGCGTGCACATGGGTGTACTGGAAAACGAAAGGAAACGGTGGGATGCCGGAAGACGGAACCATCAGAAATCTGCTGGAACTCGGAGCCAACGAAGCTCCTGCAATCGGTTCGCCGGAAGACGGGGCGCTCGATTTCGCAGGCCTGAGGGCGCTTGCCGACGCGACTGTCCGTCGCTTGAATGGGTTGGGCGTCGGCCGCGGCGACCGCGTTGCAATTGTACTTCCGAACGGCCCCCGAATGGCCGCCGTGTTTGTGGCGGTAGGCTGCGGCGCCGTCACGGCGCCTCTCAATCCTTCGTATCGTGAGGACGAATTTCAGTTCTTCCTGAATGATCTTAACGCCAAGGCGATTATCGTCGAGAAGGGTTCAAAGTCGCTGGCGGCGGTTGTGGCTCGTAAGCTCGGCATCGAGTTGCTTCATCTAGTTGCTTCCCCGGGCGGCACTCGAGGTGGTTTTACCCTAGAGGCCGGTGACTGCGGGAATTTCGAAACGAATGCCGACGGCATGGCCAGCGCGGAGGACGTTGCGCTGGTGCTGCATACTTCCGGAACCACGTCCCGTCCGAAAATCGTCCCGCTCACCCAGCGAAATGTCGTTGCCTCCGCGCGAAATATCGGCGCGTCTCTCGATCTCGTTCCTGGCGACCGGTGCCTGAACATCATGCCGCTATTTCATATCCACGGCCTGGTTGGCGCCGTCCTCGCGTCCCTGGCGGCCGGAGCCAGCGTCCATTGCACGCCGGGATTCAATGCGCTCCGCGTATTTGGCTGGATGGATGAAATCGCACCAAGTTGGTATACCGCCGTGCCGACGATGCATCAGGCCGTTCTTGCGCGGGCATCGCGGAACCGCGAAAGCGTGCGCCGTGCACGGGAATCCCTGCGCTTCATACGATCTTCCTCGTCGTCCCTTTCTGCGCGGGTGATGGCGGAACTGGAGAAAACCTTTGACGTTCCGGTCATCGAATCCTACGGCATGACCGAAGCCGCGCATCAGATGACATCCAATCCACTGCCACCGGCGGTTCGCCGACCGGGATCGGTTGGAATGCCTGAGGGGCCCGAGGTCGCGGTCATGAACGAAACCGGAGACACCTTCCTCGGCCCGAGCGCAATTGGCGAGATTGTCATCCGCGGTGAAAACGTCACGCCTGGCTACGAGAACAACCCCGATGCCAATGCAGCGGCATTCGTCGACGGCTGGTTTCGTACGGGCGATCAGGGTTTCATGGACAGCGACGGCTACCTCACCATCACCGGCCGCCTCAAGGAAATCATCAATCGTGGAGGCGAGAAGATCTCGCCACGAGAGATCGACGAGGTATTGATCGATCATCCGGCAATTGCCCAAGTCGTGACATTTGCTATGCCGCATGAAAAACTCGGCGAAGAGGTAGCGGCAGCCGTTGTGCTTGCCGAAGGTCAGGTTGTGCGAGAAAACGAAATACGGGAATTCGCGACTTCCCGGCTGGCGGACTTCAAGATTCCGCGGAAGCTGGTTGTCCTGGACGAGATTCCGAAGGGCGCGACCGGCAAATTGCAGCGCATCGGCCTCGCCGCGAAACTGGGTCTTGCGTAAAGGGAGGGGTTGATGCGGATTTGCATTTACGGGGCAGGGGCCATCGGCGGCTGTCTGGGCGCCGGGCTGTCGCTTGCCGGCGCCGAAGTCACGCTGGTTGCGCGCGGCCCGCATCTGGCCGCGATGCAGAGGGATGGCCTGAAACTGATCGCGAACGGCGAGACGCGAACGGCGAGGGTACGGGCCGTCGAGAATCCAGTCGAAGCTGGAGAGCAGGACTATGTCATTGTTACGTTGAAGGCTCATTCCGTGCTGCCGGTCGCGGATCGCTTTGCTCCGCTGTTTCACGATGGCACATCGGTCGTTTGGGCGGTCAACGGGGTGCCCTGGTGGTATTTCTATCAACTGGAAGGCAATTATCGCGACCGGCGGATCGATTGCCTCGACCCGGGAGGCGTGCTTTGGGACCGGCTCGGTCCCGAACGAATGATCGGCTGCGCGGTTTACTTGGCGACGGAGGTCATAGAGCCCGGCGTGATCCGGCATGTGGAAGGCAACCGATTTTCCTTGGGAGAACCGTCGGGAGAGCGCAGCGAGCGGGTGACAGCGCTTTCACGGGCGTTGAACACTGCGGGTTTCCGCGCTCCGGTTCGCCCTCGCATTCGCGATGAATTGTGGGTGAAGTTGTGGGGCAACTTGTCTTTCAATCCGATTAGCGCTTTGACCTGTTCGACGCTGAAAACCATCGGCACCGACCCAGGCACACGCGAAGTCGCGCGGCGAATGATGCTGGAGGGCCAAATGATCGGTGAAGCGCTTGGTGTCCGCTTCCCGATTGATGTCGACCGGCGCTTAGACGGCGCCGTTGCGGTCGGAGAACACAAGACCTCCATGCTGCAGGACCTTCAACGGGGGCGTCCCATGGAAATCGACGCTGTGATCACGGCGGTTCAGGAATTGGGACGCATGGTGGGGGTCGAGACGCCCTACCTTGACACGATTTTGGCGCTGGTCCGGCAGCGGGCGAAAGAAGCTGGCTGCTATTCGGGATAATTGCGCTGGGCGCCGGCAGGACGAATTGAGTCGCCGTATTCTCTTCTTGCCAACGTGGCCAACGTCTTCCGGTTGCGGCCAGACGTTTGCGCAAGGACTGCAAACTCTTCCTGGAAACACGAAAGGAATCGCAGCCGTTGCAGTTCGGCATTGGCGGCCAGCTGGCAGTGAAGGCGAATTGCGATCCTGGCTGCGCCAGTGATGCTGGGGTCAGTCACGCCGCGACTTTCCCTTGCGGGTGCGGATTCCGGGCCGGCCTCCCTGCGAACGTCCTTTGGGCGAAGCACCGGAAGCCATGGCGTCGATGTCGGATTGCCGGGCGAGAGGCCGTTCGCGCAGCGTCAGGTCCACGGCTTCAAGGCGGCGAATTTCGTCGCGGTAACGGGTCGCTTCCTCGAATTCGAGATTCTCGGCCGCGCGGAACATCTCTTCGCGCAGGTGTTCGAGATGCTTCGCCAGGTTGTCGCCCACGAGTTCAACTTTCGGACCCGCTGCCTCGCCGAGATCAACGGTCACGTGATCACGTTCGTAGACACTTTGCAGGATGTCTCCAATTTGCTTGCGGACGCTTTCGGGCGTGATTTCCATTTCTTCGTTGAAGGCCACCTGTTTTGTTCGACGGCGCTCGGTTTCGAAAATTGCCCGCTCCATCGATCCCGTGATCGCGTCGGCATACATCAGCACTTGCCCGTCGACGTTCCGAGCGGCACGCCCGATTGTTTGGATCAAGGAGGTCTCGGAGCGAAGAAACCCTTCCTTGTCGGCGTCGAGAATGGCCACCAAGGCGCATTCGGGGATGTCCAGGCCTTCTCGGAGGAGGTTGATGCCAATCAGGGCATCGAACGCGCCCAGTCGAAGATCCCGGATGATTTCGATCCGTTCCAGCGTTTCGATGTCCGAGTGCATGTATCTCACCCGGACCCCTTGCTCGTGCAAGTGTTCGGTGAGGTCTTCCGCCATGCGCTTGGTCAGGACGGTGACCAGCGCCCGATGCCCGGCGGCGGCGAGCCTACGCAATTCAAAGAGCAGATCATCGACCTGCGTAGTTGCCGGACGAACCGAAACCGGAGGGTCGACAAGACCGGTCGGGCGAATGACCTGCTCGACAATCACGCCCGCAGTGCGTTCGATTTCCCAGTTGCCGGGCGTGGCCGAGACGAAAACGGATTGCGGACGCATCGCGTCCCATTCCTCAAATTGCAGGGGTCGATTATCCAGACAGGAAGGCAAACGGAATCCGTGCTCGGCTAGCGTGGCCTTGCGCCTTCGGTCGCCCTTGAACATGCCGCGCAGCTGGGGAACGGTCACATGGCATTCATCGACGAATACGATCGCGTGGTCCGGAATGTATTCGAAGAGTGTGGGCGGCGGTTCGCCGGGATTGCGTCCAGTCAAGAAGCGCGAGTAGTTCTCAATTCCAGGGCAGACCCCGGCAGCTTCGAGCATTTCCAGGTCGTGCTCGGTGCGGTTCCCCAGCCGCTGCGCTTCGATCAGCTTTGCGTTTCGTTCCAGTTCGGTGATTCGTTCGTCAAGTTCTGCCCGGATCGCCTTGATCGCCTGCAGGAGCGTCGGACGCGGGGTGACGTAATGGGAGTTGGCGTAAATCCGGGTCGCGGTCAACGATCCGAGCCGTTCTCCCGTGAGCGGGTCGAACTCGCCAATGGATTCAATTTCATCACCGAAGAAGTCAATCCGCCACGCCCGATCTTCAAGATGAGCCGGCCAAAGGTCTAGCGTGTCGCCTCGCAGGCGGAAGCAGCCGCGTTGAAAGAAGGTGTCATTGCGCCGGTATTGAAGCGCAACCAGTTCCCGCAGCATGGATCGCCGGTCGAGTATCTGACCCCGTCCGATATCTAGGCGCATTGCGGTGTAGGTTTCGGCGGCGCCGATGCCGTAAATGCACGAGACCGAGGCAACGATCAGGACGTCGTCACGTTCCAGCAGCGCACGCGTGGCCGAATGGCGCATCCGGTCGATCTGCTCGTTGATCTGTGCTTCTTTCTCGATGTAGGTATCGGTCCGGGGGACATAGGCTTCGGGTTGGTAGTAGTCGTAATAAGAAACGAAGTACTCGACTGCGTTGTTTGGAAAGAAAGAGTTGAATTCGCCGTAGAGTTGCGCTGCCAGGGTCTTGTTGTGCGCGAGTACAATCGCGGGCCGCTGCGTGGCCTCGATGACTTTCGCCATCGTGAAGGTCTTCCCTGTACCGGTTGCGCCGAGCAGGACTTGGTCGCGTTCTCCCCGGCCGATCCCGGCGGTCAGTTCTTCAATTGCCTGGGGCTGGTCTCCCTTCGGTTCCAGTTCGGTTTCCATCGCAAATGGAATTCCGCCTTCGGGCTTTTCGTCCTGCGGAAGGCTGCGAGGAAACGGACTTGCTATATCAACCGCCATTCTTCGTCGCTCCATTTCCTCTTTGCACGCTGGTTCCCAAATTGTTGAACGCTGTTTCGGACTCTCGCGATGGCCGGGCGAGAACTATCATAGCTTTCCGCAGACGCCCAAGGGAGCGGGAGTTTGGTTGGCTGTCCGCCATATCAGCCGCAGGGGTCTCGAACATGTGCGTTTGGGCGTTCTTGAAGCTATCCTGTCTGCCGCCGCTTCGATTCTGCTGAACCGAGGGGTATGGAAGGCAGTATGTTTGCTCGAATCTACAGGCCCGCGAAGACTGCGATGCAGTCCGGGACTGCGTGCACCCGGAAATGGGTTCTCGAATATTCGCCGGAATCGCGCCATGAAATCGACCCGCTCATGGGCTGGTCGGGTTCCCGCGACATGCGATCACAGGTTCGGCTGACATTTGACGATCGGGAATCGGCGGTGCGGTATGCGGAGAAACATGGCATTGCTTACCAGGTGCACGAACCGCAGGGACGCGGCATGAACATTCGGGAGCGCGGATACGGTGGAAATTTTGCGTACGACCGGCGGGAGGGGTGGACACACTGAAGCCGGGCCCCATAGCTCAACTGGATAGAGCGGCGGATTTCTAATCCGCAGGTTGCAGGTTCGAGTCCTGCTGGGGTCGCCATTCTACACGCAGGTGCGTGCTTCGAGTTGCCGAATCCGGTTCGTAGCTTCCCGCATGCATTCACGTATGATCGAAATTCCGAACACGGAAGAAATTTTGCGTGCGACGGGCGAGAGAGGCGGACATTCCGACCCCATAGTTCAACTGGATAGAGCAGCGGACTTCGAATCCGCAGGTTGCAGGTTCGAGTCCTGCTGGGGTCGCCATTCTACACGGAGGTGCGTGCTTCGAGTTGCCGAATTCGGTCCGTGGCTTCCCGCATGTATTCACGTGTGATTGGGAGCGCGTCAATCCTTCGCGCGAGTTGAAACTGAATCACCGCGAGATTGCGGTGCACGAAGGCCATTTCGCTGGCCGCCAGGTAGAATTCCCACATTCGGCAAAACTGATCCCCGAACATGCTCTTCACTTCGTCGCGCCGCTCCAGGAACCGGTCCCGCCAGCAGCGCAAGGTCCGGGCGTAATGATCCCGGAGGATTTCCACGTCCGTTGTCCGGAGGTCTTCGCGTTCCACCGCTTCCGCAACCTCGGAGAGGGAAGGGATGTATCCACCCGGAAAAATGTATTTCTGGATCCAGGGATTGGCCCCGCCGCGTATTTCCAGCCTACCGATGGTATGCAGCAACATGGCACCGTCCTCCTTCAGCAGGTTGCGGCACTTGGCGAAGAAAGTCCGGTAGAAGCCGACGCCAACGTGTTCGAACATGCCCACAGAGACGATCCGGTCGAAACTGCCTTCAACATGGCGATAGTCGCGCAACTGAAACGCCGCGCGGTCAGCCAGTCCGCGTTCTCGGGCGCGTTCGTTTGAAGTTCGGTGCTGCGGTTCGGAAAGGGTAATGCCGGTGACCTTGACATCCGCTACCTCGGCGAGGTAGAGGCCGAGCCCGCCCCAGCCGGAACCGATATCCAGCACGCGCATTCCCGGTTCCAGGCGCAGTTTGGAGGCGATATGGCGTTTCTTGGCGAGTTGCGCTTCTTCCAGTGTGGCGTGGTCGGACGTGAAATAGCCGCAGGAATACTGTCGGTCGGGATCCAGAAATAGCTCGTAAAGGCCGGAATCCAGGTCGTAGTGGTGCGCGATGTTGGCTCGCGCGGAGCGCGGCGAATTGAATTGGCGGATTCGCCGGGTTACGGCGCGCAACATCACCAGCAGTCTTGATGCGGTCGATCCCATCTCGCGAGTCTTGAGTTGGCCAAGAAGCATCAGCACGTCGAATACGCGTCCGTTTTCGCATTGGATGCGGCCATCGGTAAAGAGTTCGCCGAACCGGAGATCTGGATCGATTACCATCGCGCGCTCGGCCCCGGAATCGCAAAAGCGAATCCGTGGAGTCGCTCTTTCGCCCTTCCCGTAGGTAACCGCTTCTCCGTCCGAATACACGACTTCCAGGCTGCCGCTGTTCAGGTGCCTGTGGAACTGGTTATGAAGTACGGACTTCACGGCAATTGCCCATCTGCTGCCGGGTCCTTCAGAATTCGCTCTATCGCCAGGCCTGCGGCAAGCAGGCGGTCATCTTCACCCCACCGGGCCGAGATCAGCGCACCGGTCGGCAACCCGCCTTCGCTGGTTCCGTTCGGCAAGGAAAGTCCGCATGCCCGGAAATAGTTGGTCGACATCGTAATTCGAAGCACCCGCAGGTTCACCCTCCGGTAAACTTCGCTGTCGGCATCCAGAGGGGCAAGTTCCGGCGCAACCGTCGCAGACGTGGGTGTGAGAAGAAAACGGTCGCCGAGCTCGCGATCGAATTCCCCAATATGCCCTTGCCGGGTGGAGAGAACCTCATCGAGCCGCTCTCCGACATCGGCACCGGATAGCATTCGGCTGCGCACCCGCTGGTCCATGCGTTCGGCTTCGGGACCTTGCAAGATGTGTGCCCAGTTCTGGCTTGCTTGGTACGCCGTGAGCTTTCCGTGGTTGCGACCCGCGGTCCGGTAGGAATCAAAGAATTCGGCATGTCCGCGCTCGATTCGAGAACCCGCATTCTGCAGGACTCGAACGGACCGCTCGAAGTTCGACGCAACACTGTCCTCCAGCCGATCGAGCGGAAGATTATCGGGGACGAAGAATGCCAGGTCCTGGATCTCCACTGCTTCCGGTGGCGACCACGATGCGCCACGAAGCGCCGCGTCCAGCAGCGCGCAATCCTCGACTGTCCGGCACATCGGCCCGACCGTATCGAATGTGGGTGCGAGGGGAGCGATTCCCTCCATCGGAATTCGCCCGTCCGATGTCTTGAATCCCGCGATGCCGTTGAACGCTGCGGGAACCCGAACGGACCCGCCGGTATCGGTGCCGATGGCGCAAGGAACGACATGATTGGCAACCGCCACGGCGGACCCGGCCGAAGACCCGCCGGGGATGCGCTTGATTTCGGAATCGTGCGGGTTTGCGGGGGTGCCGAAATGCGGATTGAGTCCAAGCCCGGAAAACGCGAATTCTGTGAGATTGGTTTTTCCGATACTGACCATTCCCGCTCTTGCAGCGTTTGCAACGCAAGCAGCGTCCTTGTTTGCAGGGGCTGCGTTTCGCAAGATGGCGGAACCGCAGGTTGTGGGGGAGCCTGCAACGTCGATCAGGTCTTTCCAGGCAATCGGTACGCCGTCGAGCGGACCGAGCAACGATCCGTCCCGCTGCCGTTTCCAGGTTGCCTTGGCCTCCGTGCGCGCCCGCTCGAAGCTGTGCAGCAGGAAAACGGACGGCTCGCAGTCCCTGACCCGAAAAATCGCGTCTTCGACGATTTCTACGGGATCCGCGCCGTTCTGGACTTGCCGGCCGGTTTCCGCTGCGGTTCTCGCGCCGCCCTGCATCGGCAACCTCCCGTTTCGATATCACCCAGCTTCGTGGTGGAATAAAGTATGGCGCATCACGCGATGGCAGGGAAGTGCTTGACCGTAACGCCGCGATCGCTTAACCGCTCGCCTGTTGACCGCAATTCGGACAATGAAGTTGCGGGCGGCGGTTCTGGTGCATTGGAGATCTGCAATGTCTCGTCCTCATCTTCTCGTGCACGACCGGCGGGACAACGTGGGCGTAGTGGTAGTAGAGGGAGTGCGTGCGGGAACCGAAATGCAATGTATCAAGACAGAGGATGATTCGGAATTTCCGCTCACGGCATGCGCAGATATTTCGATCGGGCACAAGGTGGCCCTCTCCGACCTGCGGGAGGGCGAGACGGTCATCAAGTACGGAGAGGATATCGGGAGGATGACCGGAAGTGCGCGGCGCGGCGAGCATGTTCATGTTCACAATCTCAGGACCAAGCGTTGGTAGTCGGCGGATGAGCGGAACAGGCGACAAGACAGTATTCGCTTTCCGACGCGAGAACGGACGAGTCGGTGTTCGAAATCACGTAATCATTCTGCCGGTCGACGACATTTCGAACGCGGCCTGTGAGGGGGTGGCGCGCAACATTGTCGGCGCCATGGCCTTGCCTCACGCATACGGGCGCCTGCAGTTTGGCGAGGATCTCAACCTGCATTTTCGAACCTTGATCGGCACCGGCGCCAATCCAAATGTCGCCGCCGCCGTGGTAATCGGGATCGAACCGGAATGGACTGCGAAGGTCGTCGAAGGAATTGCGGAAACCGGCAAACCCGCACAGGGTTTTTCGATCGAGCAAAAGGGCGATATCTTGACCATTGCCGATGCTTCCCGGGTCGCAAAGGAATTCGTCCATCAGGCCAGCGAACGGCAGCGTGAATCTTGTTCGCTTTCCGAACTGTGGATTTCGACGAAGTGTGGTGAATCGGACACGACAACGGGGCTGTCCTCTTGCCCGACCGTGGGCAACATGTACGACAAACTCCTGCCCGAGGGAGTTTACGGCTGTTTCGGGGAGACCTCGGAAATCACCGGCGCCGAACACATTTGCCGCAGGCGCGCGGCTACGGAGGAGGCCGGAGAGAAGTTCTTGCAAATCTGGCAGGCCTATCAGGACGAAGTGATCGAGCCGTTCAAGACCTCGGATCTATCCGACAGCCAGCCTACCAAGGGCAACATCCGCGGAGGCTTGTCGACCATTGAGGAGAAGGCGCTTGGAAATCTCGAAAAGATCGGCCGCACCTCGCAGTACATCGACGCGCTGGGTCCCGCCGAACCTCCCCGGAAAGGCCCCGGGCTCTACTTCATGGACACCTCGTCGGCGGCGGCGGAATGCCTCACCCTGATGGCTGCCGCAGGGTACGTCGTGCACACATTTCCGACCGGCCAGGGAAATGTGATCGGCAATCCGATTCTTCCCGTCATCAAGATTACCGGCAATCCGCGGACGGTTCGCACCATGGGCGAGCATGTCGATCTCGACGTTTCGGGGATCTTGCGCCGTGAGATGACAATCGACGAGGCGGGTGATTGCCTTGTTTTCATGATTATGCGCGTCGCGAATGGCCGGCTCACCGCTGCGGAAGTGCTCGGACATCGAGAATTCGTCATGACCAAATTGTATCGAAGCGCATGATCCCCCTCGCATTCGGGCCGGTCGCCGCTCGTCGCGGCGAAACCGGCCGGAAAAAGGCGGGGCGGAGTTTGGCGGGATCGCTTCCGGACGGATGACGCTGCGGCTCTCCCCAGCGGACGCCCGGGCGCTTGCCGCCGATACCCTCGCGCGATGCTCCACGGACCAACCTGTAGCGCGAAGCGTAGCGACGGCGCTGGTGGAGGCGGAACTGATCGGGCAGGTGGGGCACGGTTTGCGGCGCTTGCCGAGCTATGCAGCCCAGGCGGCGTCCGGAAAAATAGATGGCCGCGCGCGCCCTTCCGCGGAAACGCGCAGCGCTGCCGCGCTGGCGATCGACGCCGGACACGGATTCGCCTATCCGGCGCTGGATCTGGCGATCGAACAACTGCCGCCCATGGCGAAGTCATTGGGAATCGCCGCAGCGGGCATCCGGAATTCGCATCATGCGGGTGCGCTTGGGCTTGCCGTCGAACGCGTTGCGGCTCAAGGGCTGGTCGGGCTCCTGTTCGCGAATACCCCTGCGGCGATGGCGCCCTGGGGCGCAAAAGAGCCCATTCTCGGCACCAACCCGATTGCATTTGCTGCCCCCGCCGCCGGCAGGGACGCGGTGGTGATCGATCTTTCTCTTTCCAGGGCCGCGCGCGGCAAGGTCCTCGCCGCGCGGCAGCGTGGGGAACCGATCCCGGAAGATTGGGCGCTGGATGCGGACGGAAAGCCCACCACCGATCCGGGCCTCGCACTGGCGGGCAGCATGCTGCCCCTCGGCGACGCCAAGGGAGCGGTTCTCGCTCTGGCAGTGGAAACGCTTGCGGTCGCTCTGACTGGAGCCAACTTCGCGTGGGAGGCATCTTCGTTCTTCGAGGCCGATGGCAACCCTCCCGGTGTCGGGCAGTTGATGCTGGCGATCGCGCCGGATTACCTCGGTGGGAACCGGGCCACAGAGCGTATCGCCGAGTTGGCTGCCCGCGTGGCAAGTCTGGAGGGAGCGAGAATGCCTGGAGGGCGGCGCCAAGAAATGCGGCGGTTGATCAGGAAAAGAGGAATTGGCGTCGACCGCGGACTCTTGGAGGCCATCGGAAAGGCGGGCGCTGAAGCCACTGGGCCGCTCCCGTGATGGCGGAGGCATCGGCGGCAATTCCCAAAAGCCCGCGCGAGACCGGCGACGAGGGCGAGTCTTGGGTCAACGTTCTTGGCCGGCGGGGCTGGCTCCGCTTTCCATATGATCCGGAGCTATTCCGGTGGGTTGAAGCGGTTCGGGATCCAGCGATGGCGCTCGCGGACCGGGAGGACCTGCAAGCGCAATGGCTTCGATGCGGAGGCACCTGGTTCGCGGGCGTGAACGCTCTTGCCAATTCCGGGGATGGTTCGGTGCCCAGGGAAGGGGTCCCGCCACTGTCGGGACGGGCGGTGAGTTTCGTGCGGGAAAACCTGGGCTTCGGGAGTTTCGCGTGGGACCGAGCCCAGATATCCGTTTGCTATCCGGGATATCCGCAGCCCTCAGGGGAGGAATCCGAGGCGGCATTCCGGTATCGGGTGAAGCGTCACGCGGCGCACGTGGACGGGATCGCAAGAGATGGCGCGGGCCGCCGTCATTTTTCGGAGGCGCACGGGTTCCTGCTGGGAATTCCGCTGGTCGATTCGCATCCAGGCGCATCCCCGCTTTCGGTCTGGGAGGGAAGTCACGCGGAATTTCGGAAGGTTATTCGGGAAGCGTTCGAAGGAACAAGCCCCACGAAGTGGCACGAGATGGATATCACGGAACATTATCAGGAAACGCGGCGCCGCTGTTTCGAAGAGATGCAGCGCATCACGATTGGGGCGGACGCCGGAGAAGCATACCTGATTCACCGGCTTGCCTTGCATGGAATCTCCCCCTGGACCGCGTCCGCGAGCGCATCTCCGCGGGCAGTGGCCTACTTTCGACCGGTTCCTTTTCCCTGCGAGTCCCCGAAGTGGTGGCTGGACATGCATTGAACCACGCTACAGACCCAACGGCATTGCTACTGCCCACTCAGGGCACGCGCGTATATTCAGCTTCCAATCGGATGCTCCTTCCAGCATTGCACCAGCAAATCACAGTTATACCGGGATTCCGGTTCGAGCCATTCGCTCGATACGGTGATGACCGTCTTGGTATCGTCGAGATCCCGCTCGCGGCCGTTGGCGCCGGGGGGGTGCGCTCCGTGTCAGCGAGTGCGCCCATGCAGCCCTGACCTTCCCAACCGAGGATTTCTTCGGCTAGTCTTCAATTCAGATATATGACATGTGGATGCCACGCATAAAGGTCAAGATTGAGGATGAGGCGTACGCCGAAATCATACCCCGTTTCCGCCTCGAGACTGAGTGCGAGGTGATCAATCTTGGCGATCTATATACGAGAGTTACAATGGGCTCCCGACGCTGTTCCACGCCGAGACGGGGCAACCACCATCCTTTGCCGGCCCCTTGCCGACGCCACGGGAAGCGGTTTCCCGTAATTGTCCGCCCGTGAACGGGCCAATGACCACAGTAAGACGTATCACCGGAACCGGCGATTTTAGCCTTGATTCCAGTGCAACGGAGTATCCAGGCGCCAAAGCGCAAATTCAAGGGAATTATAACTTTGGTACATGATCTTTCTTTTGTCCCGGCCATTCCGTGCCGAACACGGTTCACAATCCGGAAATCGAACCGCATTCCGTTGGCTATGGGCGGCCTGCCCACCACTCGGCAAGGCCGGGAAAATACCGATAGGCCAGCGCCAAGGCCGCGACAATCGATAGCCAGACCAGGATCCATTCGGGTTTCCGTCGGAATAGTCCCGCGGCGCCGAGCGCGAATGCGGCGAGCAACGCCAAAAGACCGATTGCACCCGGACCGACGCCACGCGCGGCGAGGGGATCGTCGAATACGATACCGAGCACCGCCGCCAAACCCAGCAGGCCAGCCAGCCAAAGCAGCGGATGACCTCTCATTTTGAATCCCTTGCGCCTTGCTGCCGTCGCCGCCTTCGCGAAGGCCGGACGCCCGCCGCGACCAGCCTCGGCGCCCGCGAGGGGAGTTCTCTGCGTATCCGCATTCGCTCTGCGTGCGAGTAGAGCGCCCAATGCAGAACCTCTTCCGGCGATCGATGGCAGCCCACGCAGATGCCGGCGCCCGGATGTTGCACACAAATGCTGAGGCACGGCGAATCCGGTTCGTCGCGGTTCCAGACGGGCGCCGGCGAATCCACATTCGTGCCGCTTGCGTGTTTCGACGAAAGCCGGTCCAACGCGCCCTGCAGGATGTAGGCAGCTGCGGCGCCGTCCTTCAGTCTGCTCCGCCGCGCACGCGGTAAATCACCGGCCAGCATCTGCTTTTCCACTGCCGCGGTGGACAGGCGCTCGTCCCAAAGCGCGGCGGGCAGTCCGAGTTCGCGAGAAAGGTTTCGCGCCAGGGCGCGGGCCGATTGCGCCCTCGGACCCTCGCTTCCCGACATGTTCAGCGGAAGGCCAACCACGATTGCGTCAGCGGCGCGGCCCTGCGTCAACCTGCGGATTTCAGCGGCGTCGTCGGCAAATCGCTTGCGGTGAACCACGCCGACCGGCGTTGCAACCCTTCGGGCCGGGTCCGATATTGCAACGCCGATGCGTTTGGCGCCGGGGTCGATGCCAATTATGGATCCCATGCCTCCGAGCGATTCGATGGAAGCGACGAGATCCGGTTCCGCGCTTGCCTTGCCGGCGCCGGTTTCCGGGGCGGTGCGTGAAACCGGACGCGGCATTCGCGCGATGCGGATTGATCCTTCATGGACGCGTCCTCCGGCACGTGCCCTTTCCTGCATTTGCCCTTCATCATACACTGCATCTTGCGCGCAAAGTGGTTCATGCTGGAAGGTCGAATGCGTTACTCCGTATTTGCGTTGGCGCGGCATGCTCTCGGTCAACATCAGGGCTGGGAGCGGGCTTGGCGTTCGCCGGAACCGAAACCGTCCTACGATACGATCATCGTCGGCGGCGGAGGGCATGGCCTCGCTACCGCCTACTATCTCGCCCGAAATCACGGGATTGCAAACGTTGCCGTGCTTGAAAAAGGCTGCATCGGGATTGGCAATACCGGCCGCAACACGACGATCATCCGCTCGAACTACCTTCAGGATGCGTCCGCAAAGATCTACCATTTGGCGCACGAGCTCTACGAGACGCTCAGCCAGGAACTCAACTTCAACGTGATGTTCAGCCCCCGGGGCGTGCTGACGCTCTGCCAGACCGAACACGATCTCCGCGGAATGTCGCGAATCGAACACGCCAACCGGGTGCACGGGATTCAGTCGCGCATGGTGGGAATCGAAGAAATTCGCAAGCTGTGCCCGATCCTCGATGTTCGTCCCGCAGCCCGGTATCCCGTGTTGGGCGCCTTGTGGCAGGAGAGGGGAGGGGTCGCGCGCCACGACGCGGTCGCGTGGGGCTACGCGCGCGCTGCGGACGGTCTCGGCGTGGATATCATCCAGAACTGCGAAGTGACCGGGATCACGATTGAAGGCGGCCGGGTTCGGGCGGTGGAAACCAGCCGCGGCCGAATCGATTGCGACAAGCTCGGATTGGTGGTGGCCGGCCATTCGACCCGCCTCGCGGAAATGGCCGGATTTCGCCTGCCGATCGAATCCGTAACGCTTCAGGCTTTCGTCTCCGAACCCGTAAAACCCTGCCTCGATGTCGTGGTAATGGCGAGCACCGTTCACGGATACATCAGCCAGTCCGACAAGGGAGAAATGGTGCTGGCGGGAGGCGCCGACGGCTTCGTCAATTTTGCGCGCCGCGGCTCGTTCCACCATATCGAGGAGACCGTTTCCGCTCTGATCGAAATGTTCCCGATGCTCTCGCGGCTCCGGCTCATGCGGCAATGGGGCGGCGCGGTGGACATGACGGCGGACCGGTCCCCGATCATCGGCCGTTCGCCCGTCGACGGCGTTTTTCTCAATTGCGGCTGGGGGACGGGCGGATTCAAGGCGATCCCCGGGTCCGGACATTGCTTCGCTGCGACGCTGGCGAGTGGACGACCGAATGATGTGGCCGCTCCCTTTGGTCTTGAACGCTTTCGCGAAGGCCGGGTGATCGATGAATCAGTTGCTGCCGGCGTGGCGGCGCACTAGCGAAGGAAGAGCGATGCGAGGAAGGAGCCTGCGTTTCTCGGGCGGCAGTAATGCAAAGCTCGCGCAAGCCTCCCTCCGGAAACGCGCACCGATCATGAGGCGAACATGTTGAGGATCCTGTGCCCGTGCTGCGGCGCTGCCGGGGAGGAGACGGAATTCGCCTGCGGCGGCGAGGCGCATATCCGTCGGCCCGACGGGGAGCATGCCAGCGACGCGGAATGGGCCGCGTACCAGTCGGAGCGGGAGAATTCCATCGGCCCGCGCTTGGAACGCTGGCATCATGCCTTCGGTTGCGGGAAGTGGTTCCACCTTTCACGCAATACCGTGACGCAGGAGATTTACGGTTCGTACGGGATCCAAGACTCCGCGCCGCCGGAAACTGTATTCGCGCGCATGCGCCGACAGGGTAACCGGTAGGGGTCGCGGGCATGCGCCGTTTGCCCGAGGGGGGCCAGCATATTGATCGCCGCCGGCCAGTCTCCTTTGAATTTGATGGAGAGCAACTCTCGGGCTACGAGGGCGATACGCTTGCATCTGCGTTGCTCGCCAACGGAAAGCGACTGGTCGCACGTTCCTACAAGTACCATCGGCCGCGCGGTATTTTGGGTTCCGGGGCGGAAGAGCCGAACGCGTATATGAGGATTGGCGAAGGCTCGGAAGCCACGCCGAACCAGCGCGCGACCGAAACACTGCTGGTGGATGGCATGAAGGCCGAGAGTCAAAACCGGTTTCCGAGCCTCGCCTTCGATATGGGTGCGATCAACGACTATCTCTCCGGGTTGTTTCCGCCAGGCTTCTACTACAAGACCTTTATTCATCCCCGATTCGCATGGAAGCATATCTATGAACCGCTCATTCGGCGGGTTGCGGGGATGGGAATGGTTCCGCGAGGGCGCGACCCCGACTGGTACGAGCACTTCTACTACGAGGTCGACGTCCTGGTTGTCGGAGCCGGCCCAAGCGGAATCGCCGCTGCGCGCACACTCGCGGATACCGGCGCGCGGGTGTTGTTGGCCGAGCAGACACCCTGGGTCGGGGGGCGGCTGCTCGGCGACCGCGTGCGGATCGGCGGGAAGGGGGGCGCCGAATGGGCCTCCAGCGAAGTAGCGGAACTCGTACGCAGAAAAAACGTTCAGGTGCGCACTTCGGCCATGGCTGCCGCGCTGTACGATCACAATTACGCCCTGCTCTACGAACGTTCACAGGAGCCGGGAGCGCCTCGCCGTCGTCTTTGGCGGGTGCGCGCCAGGAAGGTCATTCTGGCCACTGGCGCGATCGAACGGCCGACGGTGTTCTCGGGAAACGATTTCCCGGGGGTGATGCTCGCCTCGGCGGTGCGTGACTACATCCGGCGGTGGGCAGTCGCACCCGGGTCGGGTGCAGTAGTTCATACCCTGAATGACAGCGCCTACGAAACCGCCATCGCGCTGATGGATTCCGGTGTCGAAGTTCGACGGATCGTCGACGCGCGAAGGGACCCGAACGGTCCGCTGGTGAACGAAGCGAGAAACCGGGGAATCCCGGTTTCCGCTGGCGCCGGCATCGTCGCGAGGACCCGAGGCAAGCGGGTATGCGCGGTCGACATCGTACCAATTCGGGCGAGCGGACGGCCGGGCAGCCAGAAGGATCGTGTCGCCTGCGACCTCGTGGCGATATCCGGTGGATGGTCTCCGACCGCGCACCTCTACTGCCATTCCGGCGGGCGTCTTGCCTGGGATGTCGGGGCCGCAATGTTCCGCCCGGATCCGGAATGCCCGCCGGTCGGGGCCGACGGCGAAACTTCGGCATACGCGGCCGGCGCCGCGGCGGGCCTGCTGGGCACAAGCGATGCGCTGGAAAGCGGACGGGCCTCCGCGCTCCGTGCGCTTGAAGATCTGGGATTCGATTGCCCGGAACCCGGTGAGACATCCGTCGAGGAGCACGCAGAAGAACCTGCGGAGGTCTTGTGGATCGTTCCCGGGGAGGGTTTCGACGCGAGCGGCAAGCGGAATTTCGTCGATTTTCAGCACGATGTAACGGTTGCAGACCTCGAACTCGCGGTGCGCGAAGGATACTCGGAAGCGGAACTGGCGAAACGGTATACGACGCTCGGCATGGCGCCGGATCAGGGCAAGGTCTCGAACGTTGCCGGCCACGCCATCATCGCGGATGCCGCCGGCCGCGCTTTGGACGCCAGCGGGACGACAACCATCCGGCCGCCTTACACGCCCATTACCCTCGGCGCGATCGCCGGTTCCGCCAGGGGGAAGGTGTTCCGGGCGATTCGCGAGACTCCACCCTACGACTGGCACGCGGAAAACGGCGCCGATTTCGAACCGGTCGGGGAATGGCGCCGGCCCTACTGCTACCGCGGGGCGGGCGAATCTCGATCCGAGGCAGTGGCGCGCGAGATTTTGTCAGTGCGGAGCGGAGTGGGCATCATCGACGCCACCACGCTGGGCAAGCTGATCGTAAAGGGGCCGGATGCCGGGCAATTCCTGGACCTGATTTATACGAACACCATCTCCACGCTGGCAGTTGGACGCTGCCGTTACGTCTTGATGTGCAACGATGCCGGGTACCTGTTCGACGATGGCGTCGTGGTCCGCTTGGGAGCGGACTCGTTCCTTTGCCATACGACGACCGGAGGAACCGAACGCGTGCACGCCTGGCTTGAGGAATGGTTGCAGACAGAATGGTTCACCCTCCGGGTCTATGTGGCGAATGTCACGGAACAATGGGCTCAGTTTGCGGTGGCCGGACCGCGGTCCAGGGAACTCCTGCAGAACCTCGGCGACGGCGTGGATTTCGGCGACGATTCGCTCCCCTATCTGGGAATGGCCGAAGGAACGCTCCGCGGCGCGCCGGCCCGTGTATTCCGCATCTCCTTCTCGGGCGAACTTGCCTATGAAGTAGCGGTCCCGGCGGAATACGGCGCCTCGCTATGGGAAACGCTTCTGGATGCGGGTCAGGCATATGGAATTACGGTTTACGGAACCGAGGCGCTGCACGTCATGCGGGCGGAGCAGGGCTTCATCATGATCGGGGATGAAACCGATGGAACCGTGACTCCGACCGATCTGGGCCTCTCTTGGGCCGTGTCGAAGAAGAAGCCGGATTTTATCGGCAAGCGCGGCATGCAGATGCCGCATCTCGCGGCGAACGATCGGGAGCAATTGGTAGGACTGCTGACCGAGGATCCGCAGACCGTTCTTCCGGACGGGGCTTGCGCGGTGGAAAAGGAGAGAGGCGATTCGTACCGGATCATCGGTCATGTTACCTCGACCTACCATTCGCCGACCCTCAAGCGCTCGATCGCGATGGGACTGATCCGACGGGGCAGGGAACGCAAGGGCGAAACGGTGACCTTCATGGTGGCAAACCGGAAACTGGTCCGAGCGACAATCTCCGAGTTGTCGTTTCTTGAAAGCGGGCGGGGGAGCGGGCATGTCTGAGTTGCAATATCGACCCGTCCTGCCGGCGCCCGAAACCCAGGCCGACCGGCTCGCGTTGATCGTGGAACCGTTGCCGCCCTGCGGGATGATTTCGCTCCGCGCGGAACTCGGGGAGGAAATCATCCACGAAGCGGTCAGGCATGCCTTCGGGCTTGAAGTCCCGGGGATTCGGCAGTGCATTCTTGCGGATGACCGCGGTGTATTCTGGATGTCGCCCGACGAACTCTTGCTTCGAACCGCGGTAAGAGACGTGGGGGAAACAGTTTCCCATCTCTCGCAGGCAATGGCCGACACGCATCACCTGGTTGTGGACATGTCGGATGCTCGGTCACGGTTTCGCTTGTTGGGGGACGGTGCGAGAGAAGTCATTGCAAAGGGCGCGCCCGTGGACATGCACCCGGAAGCGTTTCGGCCCGGCATGTTCCGGCGCACCCGGATCGGTCAGGTGGCGGCGGCGTTCCACCAGGTTTCGGAGTCGCCGGAAGGGTTCGAAATCATGTGCTTCCGTTCCTTTGCCCGCTATATGCGGGACTGGCTGCACGCGGCAGCGCGTGAAGAGTCGCTTCCCGGGGTGTTTTGAGGGAATCTGCTCGTCTCGGGGACGGCTAAGGCAGTCGAATTCCGGTCTCGAATATCAAGAGCTCCAGCACCAGGTAAGCCAGTCCGACGGCCATCGCGGCAACGGTTCCGCGGTGCAGGCAGTCCAACCGATTGGCGCGCCTGCGGTGCTGCCGGATAAAGGCGATCGCGAAAGCGGCCGTAACCACCGCCAGGACGCGCAGGATACCTGATGGCAGGTCCATTACCCTGAGGCCGCGGCCACGATCGGCAGGAAGTCCTCGGCTCTCAAACTCGCTCCGCCGACCAAGCCGCCGTCGACATGAGCAAGGGAAAAGACCTCTGACGCATTGGAACGCTTGACCGAGCCTCCGTAGAGAATGCGAATTCGGTCGCCGTCGGCGGAGAACCGGTCTTGCAGGATGCCGTGAATCAGCGAATGAATCTCGACGATCTCGCTTGCCGCAGGTGTTCTTCCCGTGCCGATCGCCCAGACCGGTTCATAGGCGACAACAGTGTTGTCAGCGGTCGAGTTGTCGGGCAGGGACGTGAGGATCTGGCGTGAAACCACTTCCGCAGCCAAGCCGGATTCACGTTCGTTTTCGCTTTCCCCCACGCAGACGATTGCCGTGAGTCCCGCGCGCCAGGCAGCCAGGGATTTGGCGCGCACATCCGCGTCCGTCTCCCGATAAGAGGACCGGCGCTCGGAATGTCCGACGATCACCGTAGTTGCGCCTACATCGGCAAGCATCTCGGCCGACAGGTCGCCGGTATGCGCGCCGGACAAATCCGCATGGCAATTCTGGGCGCCGATCGCAACCGGGCTACCTGCAGACCGGACGGCAAGTGGAGCGATCAACGTGGCAGGCGGGCAAACCAGCACATCGGCGGCGGGTTCCGGGAGTTCCTTGCAAATGAAATCGAACTCGGACAGGCCGGAGAGCCCGCCGTGCATTTTCCAATTGCCGGCTACGAGCTTCTGGCGCATGTTGCGCGCTTAATTGTCGGCGGGAGCGGTTTCCGGGACAACCGGCGAAAATTTCACGGATTCGCCGCAGCCGCAACTCTCCACGACGTTCGGATTGCGGAACGAGAAGCCGGATTCGAGCAGTCCAGCTTCGTAATCGATTTCGGTGCCGATCAGGAACAGTGTGGCGGCCGGCGCGATGGCCACCTGCAAGCCATCCTGTTCCACGACTTCGTCATGCGCTTCCGGCGCATCCGCGAACTCCATGGTGTATTCCATGCCAGCGCAACCGCCGCGCTTGACGCCGATGCGTATGCACCGTGTCCGACCTTCTGAACGTAGCTGGATTCTTAGCCGGGCGACTGCCGAATTCGTCAGTGAAAGCGCCGGCTGTCCCGACAGGGCTGCAAACATGTCCGGTCTCCATTCCTTTTCCGCAGGATTACACGCTATTGCGCGAGGTCAGAAATCGACTTCTCCGGGGCTCAATAGAATCCAAGTTCCATCCGGGCCTCATCGGTCATCCGAGACATGTCCCACGGCGGATCCCAAACGAGCTGCACGTCAACGGTCTTCACGCCGGGTAGCGGCTCGATCGCTTCCGCCAACATGCCGGGCATTTCGCCCGCCACCGGGCAGCCGGGCGCGGTCAGGGTCATGTCAACCTCGACGGCATTCTCGTCGTCGATCTGGATACGGTAAATGAGTCCGAGATCGTAGAGATTGACCGGAATTTCGGGATCGTAGACGGTGCGAATTGCTTCGACCACGTCATCAAACAACGGGTGACCGGAAGAGGAGGGCGCGACCAAGTCCTCGCCCGCTTCCTGCGCGGCACCGCCACTGGGCTCCAGTTCCATTTCGCCTCGCATCGCTTAACTGCACACTAATATAGGCGTTTCAGAACAGGTTTTGAATGGTTGCCCGTGGCCGACTACCGTATCGGCGAAATCACGCGGCCCAAACACGTGGAGAACTGGAGGCAATCCCATGCGAATTACCGCGATCCAAATGAATTCGGGGACGGACAAGACGAAAAACCTCGAAACGGCGAAGCGTCTTTGTTCCAAGGCGGTAGCCAAGGATCATCCCGACTTGATTGTCTTGCCTGAAATGGTGTCGCATCTTGGGGGGAGCGTGGGGGAACGGCAGGGAGCGGCGGAAGGCATTCCGGGAGGAGAGTCCTTTCGCATGTTGCGGGAAGTTGCCCGTGAACACCGTGTATTCGTTCACGGCGGCAGCTACTACGAGAGCGCACCGGACAGCAATCTCGTGTTCAATACCACCGTAGCCTTCGACCGATTCGGTGAATTGCTGGCGACCTACAGAAAGATTCACCTGTTTGACATCGTCGCGCCGGACGGGACCGAGTACCGGGAATCCGCTGTCGTCGGGCGAGGAAAAGACGTTGTATCCTACAGCGCTTCCGGCGTGAAAGTCGGTTGCACCATCTGCTACGACCTCCGGTTCGGAGAACTCTACCGGATGCTCGCGGAACGAGGCGTCGAACTCATTACCGTGCCCGCGGCATTCACGCTTCAGACCGGCAAGGACCACTGGGAGGTGCTTCTGAGGGCGCGAGCGATCGAGACCCAGGCGTATGTGGTCGCTGCCGCACAGTGGGGGTCATTCCCTGTGCCTGATGGAATCCAGCACACATGGGGGCACTCGATGATCGTGGATCCCTGGGGTCAAATCGTCGCACAAGCCAGCGATGGAACAGGATTTGCGACCGCGGAAATGGATCTGGATTACCTGACTACGGTTCGACGACGGATTCCCATGTTGGACCATCGTGTGCTTCCCGGCTGACCGAAAAGCCCGCTGCGGGAATTCTTACGCGGTCCGCCCAGCCTCCGAACTTACAAGATCTCGGCCGCAAAGCGCTCTACGCCCGCGGCCAGGACTTGCGCGCCGAGAACCAGGTCATCCCGGTCCGTATCTTCGTCAAAACTGTGGCTGATCCCTCCGATAGAGGGAACGAACAACATGCCGCCGGGCATCCGCGTGGAGACATTCGTCGCATCGTGCAGCGCGCCCGACCGTATTCGCCGCCAGCGTCCCGGCGCTATGTCGTTCGCAGCCGCGGCGAGCGATTCAACGACTCGGGGGTCCATGCGCGTGGGGGCGAGTTCGCGCCGGCCGGAAATGCCCGCCTCTAACCGCAGCCGGGCAGAAACCTGCTCGGTCAGGGTGCGTACCACCTGTTCCAGCCCGTCGAGTCTGGAGATTTCGTCATCCCGCCACTGAACGGTGAAGGAGACCTGGCCGGGAATGATGGACGCGGCGTTCGGCTGCACCTCAACCCAACCGACGGTCCAAACGGTCGAGTCCTTAGCCGCTCCGCGAAAGCGCGGTTCCAGTTCCTGCAGGAATTGCGTCAATCCGCGGAAGGCGTCCCGTCGATTCGGCATGGGCGTGGTGCCGGCGTGATTTTGCTGGCCTGTAAAGGTGACCGTTACCTGACGCAACCCGACGATGGCGTCCACAACCCCCACCGACTCCCCGCTTACGTGGAGAACCGGTCCTTGTTCGATATGCGGTTCGACAAATGCGAGAAATCGGTCGGTGTCGACATGTGGACCCGCTTCGAAGGCCGAATCCTTCCTGCATTGTCCGAAACTCGTCCCCTCGTTGTCCAGCAACGTGTCCGCATCTTCAAGGGAAATATCACCGGTCCAGAAGCGGCTGCCGGTGGTGACGCCGCCGAAGCGACCCTCCTCTTCCTGAAAGGAAACCACGGAGACGGGCGGTCCATTGGCCTCCTGGCATGCGCGAGCGACTTCCAGTGCCGCGATCACGCCGAATGCGCCATCGAGCCAGCCTCCCTGAGGCTGGGTGTCACTGTGAGAACCGAGAAGGATCGAACGAACGCCGCCAGCCCGCAGTCCAAATAAATTGGCGACCGGATCGAACACCGGCTCGAGGCCCGCCTCCCCCATGCGTGCCGCAAGCCACTGACGTGCCTCGATGTCGGCTACGGTGAACGCGGGGCGCACCACCCCCGTTCCCTTTTTGCCAAACGTGCGGAGTCGGTCGAGGTCCAAGAGGAGCCGTGCCGGATCGATCGAAATCCCACTCATGGATTTGGCCCTCGTTTCACAGCCAGCAGGACGCGCGGCCCGCGGCAAACTCGAATGCGACGGATAGTAGCGCATGTGAGGGCAGTGTGCAGCGGCCGTAAACCGGAAGTTCCTGATTTCAATGGCGGTTGTGAGGCGTTTGCGCTGTTCTAAACGCATAGATCTATAAGAGTCTGAATCGAAAGTCCGAAATTTCAATCCGGACACGCCAACACGCTGCCCGTACGGGCCGGCCCGCGGGCCGCTCCGCGGAAGACATGCGCTCAGTGTCCGTTTCGGGTTCCGTATCCGGAACCCCGTCCGCCCAATCTCTGCGGACGTCCGGACGTCAGACTCCGGGTTCCGCGAAGCTCGGCGCCACACCGTCTTCGCGCACTACCCGCTCCGCCTCGCGCGCCAGGTTCTGCGCGGCGGCGGAATCGCGATGATGGATGGCCCCTCAGGCGGGGCATTGCCAAAGATGGCGCGATCCGACTTCCTGCCGGTCGACCCGAAGGCCCGTCTCCGGGCAGCAGTGGGTCGATGCGAACCCGGCGGGTAGCCGCAATGCCGGCAGCCCCCGCCGTCGCAGGTTGGTGATCAGGACAGCTTCCGTCGACGCCGCCGCGCTTTCGGTGCGCCAGACGGCGCTTCGCACCGTCCCCCGCTTGGGCGCGCCGGCGGCGGCGGACATGGATTGGAAACGAAGGCTTTCGAGGGCGATCCCTTGGATCTCGGGACCGCCCCAAGCCGGCGATGCGGTTCGCGGCTTCCCGCGCTGCCACCCCCGCGAAGAAACACATGCGTTGCGCCCGCTCGGACACACCGTGCCCTTTCGGGAACGGACATGTTGAAGCTCATGCACGAAGAGCGGGATCGCTCAGCGACAAAGCGCCACCCCGCCAGGAACCCTGAACCGCAAAATGCGTCAGCCAAATCGCCCCTCGACAATGCGGCATGATAGTTGTCGCTGATGCCAATCGTAATTGACACTCGAGATGGCAATCGCAATTGACGCTTGTATGTGCGCCCCGGCAATTGCAAATAAAGAATCGTTTGTCATGCACATGGGTTTGGCCGGGCGCGAGCAGCAGATGCGATCCTTTGTTGGCGCTGTGCTGCTCCTCGATACCGGATAGGATCCACTGTCAAATCGACACCAAAACCGCCCGGCAGGGAATCCGGGCCGCTTGCGGATTAGGGCCAAATGCCGTAACTGCCCAGGTAAGTGCGTGCACCACGGAGTGCATTGCCCGCCACTGCCGCAAGGTCGATGCTGCCCGGTTGTGACGGTTTCACGGGCGAGAACAGTTCTCTCTCGAAAAATTACTGGTAACACCAGGGACTGGTAACAGAATTTAACCTGCGCTATTCATAGCGTCATGGCGATTCGCTTTCAGACCCGACGGTTCTTGCGGGCTTTTTCAGCGCCGACCCACCTGGCGCAAGGGGCGCCGCCGCATGATGATGGCGGAACGAAACAGATTGAGGCTTTGCGGGAGCAACTCGAACAAAAGGACGAGCAGCTCGCCGGTTTGCAAGCCGAGAACGCGACCCTGCGGCAACGTCTTGAAGAGCTGGAGCGGCAGCTTGGCCGGAACAGCCGGAACAGCAGCAAGCCTCCTTCGAGCGACGGGCTGCAGAAGCCGCGGGCGGAGCCCCGGACAAGGAGCCAGCGCGGCAAATCGGGCAGGCCGAGCGGCGGGCAGCCCGGGCACGCGGGCTCGACCTTGCGCCGGACCGACAGGCCGGACCATGTCGAGGATCATCATCCGTCGCACTGTGCGGGCTGCGGCGCGCCGCTGTCGGCCGCGGACGGGGATGGAAGCCATGTCGCAAGACAGGTCTTCGACCTGCCGGAGCCGCGCCCCCTCGAGGCCACGGAACACCGCGCTCACCGTTGCGTTTGCGGTCATTGCGGCGCGACGACACGGGCGGCGTTTCCCGCAGGCGTGACGGCGCCGGTGCAGTACGGTCCGCGCATGGCGGCGGTGGCGGCCTATCTGAACCATGCGCATTTCCTGCCCGAGGATCGTTTGTCGCAACTGATGGCCGACCTGTTCAACGCGCCCGTGTGCGCCGCGACGCTGGCGGCGATGAGCCGCCGGATGACCGAGCGGTTGCAGGGTTTCGTCGACCATGTGCGGGAGCTGATCGTCTGCAAGGCGCCGGTGAAGCATCTCGACGAGACCGGCTTCCGGGTTGGCGGGCGCACGCAGTGGCTCCACATTGCCTGCACGCCATGGCTGACCTTGTTTCGCGTCCACGAAAAGCGCGGCGACTTGCTGCCGGGGTTCTCCGGTTGTGTCGTCCACGATCATTGGAAGCCCTGTTTCAAGATCGAGGGCGTTTCACACGCGCTCTGCAACGCCCATCACCTGCGCGAACTTCAAGCCCTGATCGACATCGAAAAAGAGGACTGGGCCCGGCACATGCACCGGCTCCTGTCGCGCGCCAATCGGGTCGTTCATCTCGCCAGAACGATGGCAAGACCTCCTCCCAAAACGCTGCTCGACCGGATCGGGCGAACCTATGATCGGATCCTCGCCGAGGCGCTCGCCTTTCATCAGGCGCAGCCACCGCTCGCGCCGCCGAAGCCCGGCAAACGCGGGCGAAAGAAACGCCGCGTCGGACACAATCTCGCCCTCCGGCTTCAGGACTACAAAACCGAGACCTTGCGTTTCCTCACCGACCCCGACGTTCCGTTTACCAACAATGAGGCCGAACGCGATGGTCGAATGGGGAAATTGCGCCAGAAAATCTCCGGCGGGTTCCGCTCCCCAAAAGGCGCCCAAGACTTCGCCACCCTGCGCAGCGCCATCACCACCGCCAGAAAGCAGGGCTGGAACATCATCGAAACCTCGATGACATCGCCGAACCAACTGATCGGAAAACTCCAATGCTAAACCGCTCCATACCACCTGCCCGCTGGCGCCACGCCGATCCCGACCCAAGCGTGCGTGATCCCAAACGCAAGCCTTGCGCAGCCTTCACGTACGCGCGAGACTGAGTGCTGGGCAGTTACCAAATGCCTTTGAATCGCCGCAACCGTCCGCTTTGTCGAGATTGCGTCCAGTTGAAGTCGATCCAGTCGTTTCGGTGCCGTCGCAATATTGCCAAATGCCGACAACTCGATTCTGTGTCACTGCATCAGAAACTTTCGAAACGAAGAAGACGCAACTGCGCAAACGCCCCGTTGCAAGCAATGCCGATCACTGCTCGTTCAAACTGGTTGTACAATCTGGTTTGAAATCTGTCTCAGGGGGTTACGATGGAATCTATTGGAGCCAATAACACGAAAACACACCTGCCCCAATTGCTCGATCGCGTAGCGCGTGGCGAAAGCTTGACCATCACGCGACACGGAAAGCCTGTCGCGCATCTAGTTCCTGTTACCACTGACCGGGAACGGGCGCGAAAAGCGGCCGAACGAATAATCGAACGCCTCCGACATCTCAGGGGAACGCCTTTGGCGGAACTAATCACCACGATCCACGAGGGACACCGCTATTCAGACCCGTCGTCATCGAAAATTCCCTATTTCACGCTTGGTGCATGGGCGACGAAGAGGATCCCGTGGCGGTTGACGCAATCCGGCATGTTGCGGAAGAAGGTGGCGTTGCGCCACGTATTTGGTGGTACGAACTGCGCAACGCCCCCTTGATGGACGAGCGCCGAGGCCGTATTTCCACACAACAAGTTTCGGACACGCTGGCCGACAGTCGCGCACTGGGCATTTCGATTGACGAAGAGCATGATGAGTTCCAGATTCTTGAATTCGCACGCCAATTTGAGTTGAACGCCTACGATGCAGCGTATCTGGAAGTAGCCTTGCGCCACAGTTTGCCCTTGGCGACACTTGACCAACGACTCCGCAAGGCAGCAGAGGCGACCAGAGTTGTCGTTGTCCATCATCAAAATTGAAGCAAGAATGCACTCATCCTGAATTTCTGGCTCGTTCCCAGTTGGTACAAGGCATTGCAAGTAAGCGGACAATATTCGATTCTCGTCGAATTTATTGTGCGAGTACGCGAGTTCAGCCATGGAATAGTTGAAATTCGAGCTGATTCCTCCTTTGTCTCCAATGCGCGCTTCAGGTCCATTGGAGCTACTCTGAATTGAAGCGTGGACTTTTTCCAATGTCGGCACTGATCACGCGATCAGAAACATTTTCCCAACTCGGGACGTTGCTCCTGTGTCAAGGTGCGAAACCGTGCAACTGTCAACCCTCAAGTCAAGACTTTAGCAGGCAATTCGGCCGAAAGCGCCTCAAGATCAATCAGTTGGCCAGAGAAGGCCAACCAACATAATGGTAGCGAATTTGGCTGGGTCGACTTCGATTAGTTCGAGGACTTCTTGCTGGGTGAGGGTCGACACTGCGATAAACACCAAACCGTATGAGCCAATAGTGCTTTCGTCTTAATTGTCACGCGAACTCCGGCGGCAAAGTAGGAGGGGCTTGATAACGACCGACCCCGTCTACTCAGCCATAGATTGCGTAGGGGAAAATTTACAAATGTAACAATATCCGTAACTGCCCAGGTAAGTGGGTGCACCACGGAGTGCATTGCCCGCCACTGCCGCAAGGTCGATGCTGCCCGGTTGTGACGGTTTGACGGGCGAGGACAGTTTTCTCTCGAAAAATCACTGGTAACAGCAGGGACTGGTAACCCGATTCAACCTGCGCTATTCATAGCGTCATGGCGATTCGCTTTCAGCCCCGACGGTTCTTGCGGGCTTTTTCAGCGCCGACCCACCTGGCGCAAGGGGCGCCGCCGCATGATGATGGCGGAACGAAACAGATTGAGGCTTT
Source organism: Rhodobacterales bacterium (assembly GCA_965219495.1). GTDB lineage: Bacteria > Pseudomonadota > Alphaproteobacteria > Rhodobacterales > CAZPXZ01 > CAZPXZ01. The sequence continues at coordinate 962,482 of OZ244777.1, read as the reverse complement.
GCGGGAGCAACTCGCACGAAAGGATGAGCAGCTCGCTGGTTTGCAAGCCGAGAACGCGACCCTGCGGCAACGTCTTGAAGAGCTGGAGCGGCAGCTTGGCCGGAACAGCAGGAACAGCAGCAAGCCTCCTTCGAGCGACGGGCTGCAGAAGCCGCGGGCGGAGCCCCGGACAAGGAGCCAGCGCGGCAAATCGGGCAGGCCGAGCGGCGGGCAGCCCGGGCACGCGGGTTCGACCTTGCGCCGGACCGACAGGCCGGACCATGTCGAGGAGGGTGAAAATTTTCTATGGAGTAAATAGTTGAAGGGCGCGCTTAGTGCAATCCTTCAGCTATTACGACGTTATTGCGATTTTGAAATGTGAATTCCGGAGGCTCCAGGGCCGTCATGATTTCGCTCCAGGCCGCTTCAAATCGGTGGGATTTCCATAAGGTCCGCACGCTCAGAACATATTGGCCGGTTCCGTCGAGCTTCCAGCGCATCCCGGAGCATTTAAGCCGCTGGGTCACGAGAACCTTGTTGGCAGCCTCGACCACCCCCGAGCCGATCGGCAGCTTCCGGTTCTGGAACGCGGCGTAGCGCATGCGTTGCCGGTTCTTGCGGAAGAAGGCCAGTTCCCGGGCGATGGCTTTCCGGCGCGGATGTTTGCTGGCCAGATGGCGCAGCGCCCGCACGATCCGCTCGACGCCGTCTTCCTCGTCGCGCAACCTTCCCCGGAGCCTCTCGAACCGGCGCCGCGCCTCCATGCTGTCGGTCCCATAGGCGCTGTCCAGCGCCGCCTTGAGATGCTGAGCGGCGTGCCAGAAATCGAGGATTTCGGTGGCTTCCGGAAAGGCCTCGGAGAACCAGTTCCAGTTGTCGGCGGCCCCATCGGCGAGGACCACCACTTCCAGGTCCGGGCGAATGTGCAGCACATGCCCGGCCTCCTCGAGCAGGCCGCGCTTCAGCGTCGCCTTGCCGGCTTCCGGCATCCGCCCGGAATAGACCGTGCGGATACGCTCGCCATCCGCATCCAGCAACGACACCGCGCCGCAGGACGCCTCGCGGAAACCCGTCGCCGCCGCATCTCCTTGCCGCCCTTCACCTTTCTCGTTGCGCATCCCAAGCATGACGCCGTCCAGCGAAATCGAAAGCGCCGACGATCCCGCAGGGATGTCCTCGTCGGCGCGGATGCTGGGCAAGGCCTCGTCCTGCACTACATTCCAGGCTTCGCCAACCGTTTCCACGAGGTGATTGAGCGCCGTCGCAGACGGCGACATGCCACCCAGCTCCTCGGAAAGCCGCACGCAATCCCCGGCAGGCGCCAGCCCCATCAACAGCGTTCCACGCCGCGCCGCAAGCGGCGACCAAAAGCCGTTGATCAGGCCGAACCGGAGGTCCGCCGGGACAACGGAATCGCAACCCCGGCGGCGATAGCGGGAACGCTCATACCAAACCGGACCAAACGAACTCAGCATCGTGTTGGGCGATGTGCCGATCCGGTGATACACGTTGCCGTCCACCACCAATCGGTCGCTCTCCTCGTCCACCGACTCGATTGCCAGGCGCATGAACGCACAACTGGCGGCGTTCGAGACCGCCGCCAGAGAACGCTCGAAACCCTCCGCAGACTGGGTCCCCTCCGCAAGGGACGCAAACAGCGCCCGCGCATTCGTTCCGAACTTCGAGAGGATCGTCTCGATCTCCACAGCGGTCGCATCTCTCGCAATGCTGGACTCGCGCGCAGGAAACGGCAATACTGTCATCAGAGTGCTCCCGGATATTGTTGTAGACTTCAATCCATATACCACATGTTGGTAGGAGCACTCACCCCCCCCTCCTGCCCCGGGAAACCGGAGGAAATTCGCGAAAATCCGGCAAAAGCGGTCAAACCCGGGAAATCGTGTCACAAAACGGCGACTCGGAATGCGCCGGTGCTAGCCTAACTGATTGCAAACGAACGGTTTACTTTACTCCATATGAAATGTGCACCCGTCGAGGATCATCATCCGTCGCACTGTGCGGGCTGCGGCGCGCCGCTGTCGGCTGCGGACGGGGATGGAAGCCCTGTCGCAAGACAGGTCTTCGACCTGCCGGAGCCGCGCCCCCTCGAGGCCACGGAACACCGCGCTCACCGTTGCGTTTGCGGTCATTGCGGCGCGACGACACGGGCGGCGTTTCCCGCAGGCGTGACGGCGCCGGTGCAGTATGGTCCGCGCATGGCGGCGGTGGCGGCCTATCTGAGCCATGCGCATTTCCTGCCCGAGGATCGTTTGTCGCAACTGATGGCCGACCTGTTCAACGCGCCCGTGTGCGCCGCGACGCTGGCGGCGATGAGCCGCCGGATGGCCGAGCAGTTCCAGGGTTTCGTCGACCATGTGCGGGACCTGATCGTCCGCAAGGCGCCGGTGAAGCATCTCGACGAGACCGGCTTCCGGGTTGGCGGGCGCACGCAGTGGCTCCACATTGCCTGCACGCCATGGCTGACCTTGTTTCGCGTCCACGAAAAGCGCGGCGACTTGCTGCCGGGGTTCTCCGGTTGTGTCGTTCACGATCATTGGAAGCCCTATTTCAAGATCGAGGGCGTTTCACACGCGCTCTGCAACGCCCATCACCTGCGCGAACTTCAAGCCCTGATCGACATCGAAAAAGAGGACTGGGCCCGGCGCATGCACCGGCTCCTGTCGCGCGCCAATCGGGTCGTTCATCTCGCCAGAACGATGGCAAGACCTCTTCCCGAAACGCTGCTCGACCGGATCGGGCGAACCTATGATCGGATCCTCGCCGAGGCGCTCGCCTTTCATGAGGCGCAGCCACCGCTCGCGCCGCCGAAGCCCGGCAAACGCGGGCGAAAGAAACGCCGCGTCGGACACAATCTCGCCCTCCGGCTCCAGGACTACAAAACCGAGACCTTGCGTTTCCTCACCGACCCCGACGTTCCGTTTACCAACAATGAGGCCGAACGCGATGGTCGAATGGGGAAATTGCGCCAGAAAATCTCCGGCGGGTTCCGCTCCCCAAAAGGCGCCCAAGACTTCGCCACCCTGCGCAGCGTCATCACCACCGCCAGAAAGCAGGGCTGGAACATCATCGAAACCTTGATGACATCGCCGGACCAACTGATCGGAAAACTCCAATGCTAAACCGCTCCATACGACCTGCCCGCTGGCGCCACGCCGATCCCGACCCAAGCGTGCGTGATCCCAAACGCAAGCCTTGCCCAGCCTTCACGTACGCGCAAGACTGAGTGCTGGGCAGTTACCAATATCCTTAGAATTGGCGCTTTGGCGCCTCTATACTCCGTTGTACTGGAAACAAGGCTGAAAGTGCCGGTTCCGGTGATACGCCTTGCAGCGGGCATTGGCCCGTTCACGGGTGGGAAATGGCGGGAAACCGCGGGAAACCGCTTCCCGTGGCGCCGGCAAGGGGAAGGCGAAGGATGGGGGTTGCCCCGCCTCGGCATGGAATCCTGTCATGGCTCTTGGACAGCCACGTAACGATTCTTGGATCCGCTCGTTGCTCGCACTCGCCCGGAGAACGGCCAAATTTCTGCGATTGCCGTCTTCCTCGCTTGTCGAGGCCGGGTTTGAAAACGGAATTTAAGCGGCGGTCGCCGCGGTGAGGTCTTGCGGGGAGGTTCGGGTCGCTCCTACACTGCGGGTCGATGTGCCAGCTGGCGAAGTTTGGCTTCCGTTCCGGACTTGCGGTCGGGAAGATCTGCGATCTCGGCAGGCCGTCTTTCCAGCCCGCCGTTCGTTTCGAATGCGAGCTACAGGTGCGGCAGGAGCGGGAATATTGGACCACGAACGATTCTTCTCGGACCGCATCGCCGACCTGAAATCCGAGGGCCGGTACCGGATATTCGCCGATCTTGAACGCCGGGACAGCAGTTTCCCTCGCGCCATTCACCACTCGAAAGCCGGTGCGAAGGAAGTCACAGTCTGGTGTTCCAACGATTACCTTGGCATGAGCCAGCACGAAGTTGTGCGCAGGGCGATGAAAGACGCCATCGATCAGTACGGCGCCAGCGCAGGGGGCACGCGCAACATTTCCGGCACGTCGCACTGTCATGTGCTGCTGGAGGAAGAACTCGCCGACCTCCACGAGACCGAAGCGGCGCTACTTTTCTCTTCCGGCTACGCGGCGAACGAGGCCGCGCTCTCCACCATCGGCGCGCACTTGCCCCAATGCGTCCTTGTTTCGGACGCCCGGAATCATGCTTCCATGATCGCCGGCATCCGCCATAGCATGTCGGAAAAACTCATTTTCGCGCACAACGATCTCGGCGATTTGGAGCGCAAGCTGAATGCCACCGAACCGGAACGGCCGAAGTGGATCGCCTTCGAGTCGGTCTATTCGATGGACGGGGACATGGCGCCCATTCGGGACATCTGCAACCTCGCGGACAAGTATGGCGCGATGACCTATCTCGATGAGGTGCACGCGGTGGGCATGTACGGGCCTCGAGGCGCGGGGGTAGCCGCACGCGACGGTGTCATGGACCGGCTGACGGTAATTCAGGGAACGCTGGCCAAGGCGTTCGGAGTGGTGGGCGGCTATGTCGCAGGATCGGCAGCGCTTGTGGATTTCATCCGGTCCTACGCGTCGGGTTTCATCTTTACTACGGCGCTGCCGCCGCCCATCGTGGCTGGTGCGTTGGCGAGCGTACGCCACCTCAAGGCAAGCGATACCGAACGCGTACGCCATCAGGAACTGTCGGCTGCCCTGAAACGGATGCTGAATGAAGCAGGCTTGCCGGTGATGGCGTCCGAATCCCATATCGTTCCGGTGCTTGTCGGAGACCCCGTGCTTTGCAAGCGGGTAACGGACGAATTGTTGGAACGCTACCGGTTGTATGTCCAGCCGATCAATTATCCAACCGTGCCAAGGGGCACGGAACGGTTGCGCTTGACGCCTACGCCCCTCCATATCGACGAAGACATGACATATCTCGTGGAGTCCCTGCAAGACGTCTGGAACGACCTCTCCATTGGCGCCGACAATTGAAACCGTGTTCTACAAGTCGCGGTGTACATTCATGCATGCGAGAAACAGGACTCTAAACTGGGACACGGCAGCGTGCGCATGCATGACGACGGATCTGCGGTCCGCCCCTCGTGCGCGCCGCCGTTCCCCACCCGTGAACGGGCCAAGGGCCGTTGCAGAATATTCCTCGCGGCATTGGCATCGCGGTCCGCTACCAGCCCTTATGCGGGACAGGCGTGGACGCGGGCAATCAGAATCTGGCGGGGCCGACCGGGGCCGCTTCATGGGTTTCCATCGTTGGAAACGCGCCTTTGAAGAACGAGACGGGGAAGTGCAATTTTCCAGTGAGCATCGAGTGAAGGGTTCGCAGGGGTGGCCCCGGTGAAGCGCGAATTCTCGTTTCAACTGTCCTCGCGGGATTCGCTTGCGCGCCGCGGGAGACTGGTGACCGCGCATGGCGCGATGGATACGCCCGCCTTCATGCCCGTTGCAACGCTCGGTGCGGTGAAGGGCATGCTGCCCGAATTCGTGCGCGCGACGGGAGCGCGGATGATACTTGCCAATGCCTATCATCTGATGCTTCGCCCGGGAGCGGAACGAATGGCGGAGTTGGGTGGACTGCACCGTTTTTCCGGCTGGGATGGTTCCATCCTCACTGATTCCGGTGGCTATCAAGTTTACTCCCTCGCGGCGCTTCGAAAGGTTGACGAGCACGCCGTGCGGTTTCGTGACCATGTGGATGGCAGTGCGCATGTGCTGAGTCCCGAAAGATCCATCGAGGTACAGGACTTGCTCGGTGCCGACATTGTCATGGCGTTCGATGAATGTATTAGTTGGCCTGCGGAGGAAACACGCGCGGCGGATGCCATGCGACGAACAGTGCGCTGGGCCGAGCGTTCCCGCACCGCTTTCTCGGGCGGCGAAGGCAGGGCGATATTCGGAATCCAGCAGGGCAGCACGTTCGAACGCCTCCGTGCGGAATGCAGCCACGATCTTCAGGAAATTGGATTTGATGGTTACGCGATCGGAGGACTCGCCGTCGGCGAACCTCAGGACGTGATGTTCGCGCTACTCGATCAATTGACCGGAATGCTGCCGGAAAACAAGCCGCGGTATCTCATGGGCGTAGGGAAACCTGCGGACATTGTGGGTGCGGTGCTTCGTGGGGTCGACCTGTTCGACTGCGTGCTTCCAACGCGGTCCGGCAGGAATGGCCAGGTCTTCACGCGGCGCGGAACGGTTAACTTGCGGAATTCCCGGCACGCTGGCGACCCGCGTCCTCTGGATCCGGATTGCGCCTGCAGATGCTGTAGGGGATTCTCACGCGCTTACCTGCACCATCTGGCCCGCTGCGGGGAAATTCACGCATCCATTCTCTTGTCCTGGCACAACCTTCACTATTTCCAGGAACTGATGACGGATCTCCGCGTTTCGATCCAGTCGGGAAAGACCGAGTCGTTCGCAGCGGAATTCGCGGAGCAGCAGGCCGGCGGGGACTTGGCTCCCTGCTAGACGGCCTCTCAACGCACCTCGAGGCGCTGCACGCCCAAGCCGTCCACGCCCAGTTCCATCCTGTCGCCGTCACGCAGGAACTCGGGAGGATTGCGGCCGGAGCCCACGCCTTCCGGAGTCCCCGTTGCAATCAGGTCGCCCGGCGACAGCGCGACCCGTGCGCTGAGCGCCGCAATGATTTCGGCGACCGAGAAAATCATGTCGGAGGTTTTCCCGTCTTGTTTCCGCTCCCCGTTCACATCGAGCCACAGGTGGAGCGCCTGCGGATCCGGAACTTCGTCGGACGTAACCAGCCAAGGGCCGATGGGGCCGAAGGTGGGCCCGGACTTTGCGGCGTACCACTGGCCGTGGGGCTCGAATTGGCGGCCGCGATCGGAGACGTCATTCACCACGCAGTAGCCTGCCACCGCGTTCAGGGCGTCGGCTGTGGAGACGTTCCGAACCGCGCGGCCGATGACCACTCCCAACTCGACTTCCCAGTCAACGCGGTCCGCGTCTCCTGGGAGCACGACTGGATCTTCTGGCCCTGAGATCGTTGAGGAGGCCTTCGAAAAGAATATGGGCGCTTCCGGTATCGCTGCTCCCGATTCCTTCGCATGCCGGCTGTAGTTCAAGCCCACGCAATGAAAATCGCCCACGCGCATCAGGCAGGGGCCGAGACGGGATCCGGCAGGGATTCTGGGCAGTCCAGCAGGGTCGGTATCGCGCAGCCTTTCCAGAACGCCGCCGGCCAGGGATTCGGGATCAAGATCGCCGGCTAGGTCACCCAAATCCCGCACGTCTTCATTGGAATCGAGAATTCCGGGCCGCTCCTGTCCAGCCGGCCCCCAGCGCACAAGTTTCACTGTTGCAACCTCTTCCGCTTAGCGGTCTGACATTCGGTTGACCCGCTGGCCAGCTTCCGCATGATGGCTCTCCGTCCAAGCATAATCGGAAATGCATCCAGATGCTCGCCGGACCCTTGGAGGCAAGCATGCGACTGTCCCGTTACTTCCTGCCCATCCTGCGTGAATCGCCGGCCGAAGCGGGAATCGTTTCGCACAAGCTGATGCTTCGCGCCGGCCTGGTTCGACAGGCTGCAGCGGGCATATATTCGTGGCTCCCGTACGGCTACCGGGTACTCCAGAAAATCGAGGAAATCGTGCATCAGGAGCAGCAGCGAGCGGGTGCAATCCCCATGCTGATGCCGACCATACAGCCCGCGGACCTGTGGCGTGAATCCGGGCGATATGACGATTATGGCGCGGAAATGCTCCGCATCACCGACCGCCACCACCGCGATCTTCTCTACGGACCAACCAACGAGGAAATGATCACGGACATTGCGAGGACGGCGATGACTTCGTATCGCGACCTGCCGAAGATCCTCTATCACGTCCAGTGGAAGTTCCGCGACGAAATCCGGCCAAGATTCGGAGTTATGCGGGGACGGGAATTCCTGATGAAGGACGCATACTCCTTTGATGTGGATGCAGAGGGGGCGCAGCACTCCTACGATCGGATGTTTGTATCGTACTTGCGCACGTTTGCTCGCCTTGGGTTCACCGCGGTTCCGATGCGCGCCGACCCGGGTCCCATCGGCGGTGACATGACTCACGAGTTCCTTGTTCTCGCGGATACGGGGGAGTCGGAAGTGTTTCTTGATCGGCGGATTTTCGACGTCGACGTGACCGGCGCCAATGTAGACTTTGACAACGCCGCCGACCTTCGCCGGATCGTCAAAGCCTGGACGACCGCCTACGCTCGCACGGACGAAACGCACGAACAGGACGCATTCGAGGCGCAAGTGCCCGCGGAATTCCGGCTGGAGGCCCGGGGAATCGAGGTGGGCCACGTATTCTACTTCGCGGACAAATATTCGGCGCCGATGGAAGGCAAGGTCTCCACCGCCGACGGCTTCGAGGCCAATTATCATATGGGGTCCTACGGGGTCGGTGTTTCCCGCTTGGTCGGGGCCATTATCGAGGCAAATCACGACGAACGCGGAATCGTTTGGCCCGAACCGGTGGCGCCGTTTCACGTCGGCCTTGTCAACATCAGGTCCGGGAGCGTCGATTCGGATGCGGCTTGCGAGTCATTCTATGCCGCGGCACAGCGGGTTGGGCTCGAAGTCCTCTATGATGACAGCGACCATCGGCCAGGCGCCAAATACGCCGCCATGGAACTGATCGGCCTGCCTTGGCGAGTTTCCATCGGGCCACGCGATGCAGCGGCCGGAAAACTGGACCTGACCTACCGTCGCACGGGCAAGACCCAGCGGGTTTGCGAAGAAGAGGCGATCACCCGGCTGCAAGATTCTTATGCCCGATACTGAGCGGCGCTCCGGTTTCCCCTTTGGAGCGTTCGAGCGCCTCCTGGTCAGGCGCTATCTGGCGGGGCGACGGCGGGAGAGCTTTATCTCCGTAATTGCCGCATTCTCACTCGTCGGGATCGCGTTGGGAGTCGCGACGTTGATTGTCGTGATGTCGGTTATGAATGGCTTTCGCGAGCAGTTGGTGAACCGGATTCTCGGGGTTAATCCGCATGTCGTGGTTTTTGCCGGCGGGGAAGGGATCGCGGATGTCGACGCACTGGAGGCCCGGGTTGGCGCGATTGAGGGAGTGGTGCGGGTTGCACCCGTTCTGGAACGCCAGGTTCTGGCGTCCTTGGATGGGCGAAGCGCGGGCGCGCTGTTGAGGAGCATCCGGGCAGGAGAATTGGCGGATCTTCCGGCGGTTGCGAATCCGGAATTTGCCGCCGGTTCGGTAGAAGCGTTCGATGCGGAAGGGGGCCTGGCTCTCGGCGACGGCCTGGCCCGGCGACTCGGCGCGGATATCGGAGACTCCATCACGCTGCTTTGGCCGCAAGGGGAACGCACACCATTTGGCCTTGCTCCTCGAGTGCGGACGTATCCGGTCAGCTATGTATTCAAGATCGGCATGTCAAATTTCGACCGAACCCTCGCATTCTTGCCGCTTTCCGAGGCGCGGGACTTCTTTTCCGCCGAGGAACCGGACTATGTCGAGGTAATGGTGGAGGATCCGGAATTCGCCGACCTCTTCCCCGACCGGATTGCCGCAGCCTGGGACGCGCCGCTCCGGTTCACGAACTGGAAGCGTTCCAATCACGCTTACCTTCAGGCGCTCGCGGTAGAGCGAAACGTGATGTTTCTGATTCTTACGCTCATCATCCTTGTCGCGGCGCTCAACATCGTTTCGGGCATGATCATGCTGGTGAAGGAAAAGTTCGCAGGGATCGCGATTCTCAGAACCATGGGCGCTAGCACAGGTTCGGTAATGCGGATATTCTTTCTTTGCGGGGCGAGTATCGGTGTCGTCGGCACGTTGGCCGGAGTGGTTCTCGGCATAATCTTCTGCCTGAATATCGGGGCATTGCAAGACGTTGTATCCCGCTTGGCGGGAACCGACGTGTTCAGTCCGGACGTGTATTATCTCAGCCGTCTTCCTGCTGAACTGCACGTTTCGGATGTCGCCGCGGTAGCCGGCATGGGGCTCAGTTTGTCTTTGCTGGCCACCTTGTATCCGTCCTGGCGAGCTGCCCGCGTTGATCCGGTCACGGCGTTGCGCGATGCATAGGCAGAGGCAGGGTTCGACTGCCCTGGAGCTCCGGGGAGTTCGCCGAAAGTACCGGCAGGGTGGCCAATGGCTGGAGGTCCTGCGGGGCATCGATTTGGAAATTGGACACGGCGAAACCGTCGCGCTTACCGGGCCGTCCGGTTCCGGCAAGTCGACGCTGCTGCATGTGGCGGGATTGCTCGACCGGCCGAACGACGGGTCGGTCTGGATTGAGGGGCAGAATACCGGATCGGCCAACGACTCGGCTCGAACCCTGTTGCGCAGGGACCGGATTGGATTTGTCTATCAATTTCACCATTTGTTGCCCGAACTTTCGGCGCTGGAAAACGTGCTCGTTCCACAACTGATTGCCGGCAGAGACCGGAATAAAGCCGCAACTCGAGCAATCGAACTGTTGAACATGGTTGGGGTCGCCAGCCGCGCTCACCAGAGACCCGGCGAACTCTCGGGCGGTGAACAGCAACGGGTTGCAATTTGCCGTGCGGTTGCCAATCGTCCCTCGGTGCTGCTTGCGGACGAGCCGACCGGAAACCTGGACTCGGAAACCGGGATGCAAGTTCTTGACGCGCTGCTCGATATGGTATCCTTGGAGGGACTCGCGATCCTCGCGGTTACGCACAATCTCTCTCTGGCGAAGCGCATGAACCGCATCTTGTCGCTCGGAGACGGCCTGTTACACACGTTCGAGGTGAATAGAGTTCACAGTTCGTAGATGGCGTCCGCAGGTCCTTGGGGCATTCGGGAGGGGATCACGCGCAGGGATACGATTCGCTGTTCTCTGAACGGATGCGGAGGCTAACTCACCGGCAAAGGGAGCAGGTTTGGATTCGCGTATCTCGCTCTCGGCATTCACCGCAGCCGACATGAGCAATTGCGTGGCAAGCACAAATACCATGGTTGGCTGGTTGCGGGATCCTGATCGGAATTCTTTAAAATCGCTCTCGACCTGTTGCGGGTTTATGGTGATCACTATATTGCGGATATATTGCAGGGGCAATGTTGCGCAATAGCAAGTGTGGAAAATGTGAGGCGGATTCGGAATGCGTTGGCTGGGCATGATTATTCTCATTGTGGCGCTGGTGGTCGCGGTTTTCGACATCATTCACTACGTGGGGGCTGGCGGCGATTTTCCCCGAGCCGTTGGTGACTGGTGGTTTCGACTGCACTCGGACAGCCTGCTCATCGCGCAGCCTGCAATCGAGCGCCACGTGCTTCCGGCGCTCTGGGATCCGGTCATTCTCACGATTCTGCAGTGGCCGCTGGCCATCGTGCTCGCTGCAATCGGCGTAGTCTTTATCTTGCTCGGGCAGCGCCGCCGCCGAAAGCGCCGTCTCATTCAGTAGAACGCCGCGGGGCAGGGGAAAGCCGCCGTGTCGCCGCGCCCGCGGTTTCGCTTTCGAACAGTTCGGCGAGTTGATCCGTGATTGCTCCGGCGAGTTGATCCGGTGAATTAATTGTAACCGCACGCCGGTAGTAGCGCGTGACGTCATGTCCGATACCGATTGCAATGAGCTCGACGGCCCGATTCCGCTCGATTGCGTAAATCACATCTCGAAGATGTCCCTCGAGATATCCTGAGCCATTCACCGCGAGCGTGGAATCATCAATCGGCGCGCCGTCGGAGATCACCATTAGGATCTTGCGCCGCTCGGGACGGTCGGCGAGCCGATCGTGCGCCCATTCCAGCGCTTCCCCGTCGATATTTTCCTTGAGCAACCCCTCCCGCAGCATGAGGCCAAGGCTTCGTCTCGCTCGCCGCCACGGCGCATCGGCGTCCTTGTAGACGATGTGCCGCAGATCGTTGAGCCTGCCCGGCATCGCAGGACGATTGCGCGAGAGCCATTTTTCCCGACATGATCCGCCTTTCCATGCTTTCGTGGTGAAGCCGAGAATCTCCACGCGCACGGCGCAGCGTTCCAGCGTACGTCCGAGCATGTCCGCACAAATGGCGGCGGTGGTAATCGGCCTGCCGCGCATGGAACCGGAATTGTCCAGCAGCAGAGAGACGACGGTGTCTTTGAACGCGCTGTCGCATTCGGCCTTGAACGAAAGCGGTGAAAAGGGATCCGTGACAACTCGCGAAAGGCGGCCCGTGTCGAGTATCCCCTCTTCCAGGTCGAATACCCAAGACCGGGTCTGTTGGGCTTGCAGCCGCCGCTGGAGGCGGTTCGCCAGCCTTCCCACTGCGCCGCGGAGCGGTTCCAACTGGGAGTCCAGTGTTTTTCGATATCTTTCCATCTCCACGGCGTCGCAGAGCTCCGTCGCGTGAATGATCTCGTCGAACTCCCTGCTGTAGATCCGGTAGTCGCTTTCAACTTCGATTCTTCCGTTTCTCCGGGCGGGTGTATCCGTGGGCGCCCCGTCTGAATCGTCGACCCCGGTGTCATCCTCCGGCTGCTCGAGCAAGGCGGTCTGTTCAACGGTGGTCTGATCCTCATCTTCCGAATCCTCGGGCGCTGTTTCGACCGCAGCCGTCTCTTCCTCAGATTCGCCTCCTTCGGCATCTTCCTCCTGAGGCTCTTCTTCCGTTTCCTCGTCCCAGTCTCCGTCTTCCCCCAATTGTTCGGAATAGCCGAGTTCGGCGATGGCGGCTCGCGCCAAGCGCGCAAATTCCGCTTGCGTTTCCAGCGATTCGACGAGCGGGTCGAGATCTACTCCCGAAACGTCAGGGCAATCGGCGCGCGCAACCTCTGCTTCCTTCGGGAGCGGGGCGTTCGTTGCGTGCTGGCGGAGTGCGAGACGCATCGCCAACGCCGTAGCGGCGTCCTGGTTCGCAGTATCCGGACGCGCACCTCGCATTTCCGCGGCGAGAGAAGCGTCGAGGTTGGTGCCGACGCCCGGCATCTGCAAGGCGCCGAGCGCCTCGACGCGGGCGGTCTCAAGCGCATCAAATATTGCCGCTGCCTCCGTTCCGGGCGGCCTGAATCGCTGGTGCACGGAATTGGCGTGAAGCCGAATGCGCAGCCCCACCGCGTCCGCCTTTCCCCGGGAACGGGCTACGGCCGCAGGGGTCATTCGCTGTGCGAGAGTCGACACTTCCGCTCGCCGCGCAACGGGGTCGGAAGAGTCTGCCGGCGATTCCAGATGGAATTCCGGGTCTCTGGCGAGCGCGCGCGTTGCGGCGGAAAGCGCCCGGCGGAAGGGTTCTACTTCTCCGCCATCCTGTGGCTTGGTCATTCAGGTTCTGCCGATTGTTCGGCGAGCGGCGCCGCCAACGCGGTGGATTCCGGCAACTCTTCGTCAAAGCATCGCTGAAAGAACTCCGCCACAGTTGAGCGTTCCAGTTCATCGCACTTGTTAAGGAAAGTGACCCGGAACCCGAACGCGTTGCTACCAAAAATATCTGCGTTTTGCGCCCAGTTGATGACGGTTCGAGGGCTCATCACGGTAGCGAGATCGCCGTTCATGAAGGCACTCCTGGTCAGGTCCGCAACACGAACCATTTGTTCCACAGTCCGGCGACCTTCGGGAGTGTTGTAATGGGGGACCTTTGAGAGGACGATTTCCGTCTCTGCTGCGTGGGGCAGATAGTTCAGGGTGGAGACAATTGACCAACGGTCCATCTGTCCCTGGTTGATTTGCTGGGTGCCGTGATACAGGCCGGTCGTGTCGCCGAGGCCAACGGTGTTTGTCGTGGCGAACAGCCGAAAACAAGGGTGCGGACGAATCACGCGGTTCTGGTCGAGGAGGGTCAGTCTTCCTTCCGCCTCTAGCACACGTTGGATGACAAACATCACGTCCGGGCGGCCCGCATCGTATTCGTCGAATACGAGCGCGATCGGATTCTGGGCTGCCCAAGGCAGCATTCCGTCCCGAAACTCGGTTACCTGCTTGCCATCGCGGATGACGATTGCGTCTTTCCCGATGAGGTCGATCCGGCTGATGTGGCTGTCCAGATTGATACGAACACAGGGCCAGTTCAGGCGCGCAGCAACCTGCTCGATGTGGGTGGACTTCCCGGTCCCATGGTATCCCTGAATCAGGACCCGGCGGTTGTGGGCGAAGCCTGCCAGGATTGCAAGCGTCGTTTCGGGGTCGAAGCAGTAGGTCTCCTCGACAAGGGGCACAAGGTCGCTGGCTATGGAAAACGCGGGAACCGAGAGATCGATATCAATGCCGAACGCGTCGCGAACGACAATTTCGCAGTCCGTGTCTTGCAGGATAGTGGCGGGAGTCTCTGTGAGCATGATGTGGGATCTTTGGTCTGGGCTCAATCCGGTCGAGCTAGGGGCGAATTCGCAGGCGCTTCAAGTCTTCCGAATCGGACTGCGTGGACGAAGCTCTCGCCAGGCCCAGATTACTTCCCGCAGACGACCCGGGTCGACGGGCTGTCCTCCGTTCCGGTCCGGGTGGAGGCGCTTGATTAGAGCTAACGCGCGCCGGCGAATTTCCTGCGGCGTTGCGGGCGATGCGAGACCGAGGATGGAAAGCGCGCGATTCGCCGGCCTCTTGGGAAGGACGGCGAGTATCCTTCGCCGTCGGTTCCGGCCTTGGCCGGTCGCCATGCCAAAAACCCCGAGCGGGTCGGAGAAACGAGCCCCCGACCCGTTTCGCCGACAGTGTTCTCCGTCTTGCGGTGTACGGCCCCCCCGCCAGGTCTTGCAGTCCCAGACTTTGCTTGCGCGAACGGCCATATGAATCTGCGTTTCGTTCATTCCGCGAAAGTAATTCCAATTGGCGTTGTAGTCTCGGACGTGACGAAGACAAAACCAGTAGAAATCCCTTCCAGAATCGCGCTGTCTGGGAGCGCGGTAGACACCAAAACCAGGACACCCGGGCGAGTCACAGACACGAAACGTCCCAGATTCGGTTCGCTCCCGTCGGCGTTCACGGAGAAGCGAGAAATCGTGATCGGGGGGAATCGTGTGGACCATGACGCCTCGGCTATTTCCTATGAATTGTTGGGCGCTCGGATACGTTGCGGATAGCACATAGTATTGGCGGATGTGCTCTTTTCAAGCCGAATCATCCGACAAATGGCGAGGTGACACGTGCTCCAGCCGATATCGGATGGCGATATTGAGAAATGTGTCACTACTGACGCAAGGATTTGAACCAGCGCAATTCTCGGTCGTGCGGTCGCATGTCTGAATCCTGGTGGTATCGGCATTCGCTTGCATCCAGCAGCGCAGTATTCCCGCCACGGGATTCACTTCTCAACAAGTCCCATTGCGGGTTACGCCTGCGTCCGGTGACGGCGTATACTTGTTCCTGTGGCGCCCGGTCTTCCGCAGCAGAGCGACCAGACGATCGTGCAACTGTCCGACAACCCCGCTGCCCGGATACCGCTCCCGGTCTGTTGCCGCTTGGCCGCCCTTTCTCAACGCGTTGGACCAAGACCCCCGGACCCGGGCGCTCGACGACCTCCGCATTCACTGGTCGCTCCACTCCACCGCCATCGAGGGCAACCAGCTTTCACTCTTCGAAAGCAGGCAACTGCTCGCCACCGGAATCACCGTCGGCTGCCCCCCGATGCGCCAGTACTTGGAGGTCGGCGGCCAGGGCGAGGCGCTGGACCATCTGTGGTCAATCCTTGGACGGGACATTCGGGAGCAGGACTTTTCTTGCCCTTCACGAACGGATGATGCCGCCAACCCGCGATGGACAGGAAGGTCCCATTCGAAACTGGAAAGTGCGCCCAAATGCAATTCAACTTCGTCCGGAAGGTAAGCCGCAGAACCTGATCATATTCATGGAACCGGAGAAAGTTCCTGAGGTCATGAGACTCTTTCGGGGCACGCTGAACGAAACTTCCCGGACCGGAGTTTGGACAGGGCACCGAACACATCCACTTCGCCAAACTGCACTTGGCATTCGTCAACATCCACCCCTTCTACGACGGCAATGGGCGCATGGCACGCATGCTCGCGAACATCCCCCTGCTTCGCTCTGGCCTCGCTCCAATATTGATTCCCGTCGAGCGCTGTCCCGCGTATCTCGCGTCGCTCAACGCCGATCATGTCCGTGTCGGCGATTTGACCGCCGAAGCAGGAATGTGGTCCTATGGGATGGACTGGCCAGAATTTCGAAAGTTCTGTCAGGAGTGCCTACCGCACGCTCCGGAACTTCTGGCCGGAATCTTCCGAGAACATCAGAAAAGACAAACGTCCGAGAATCTCACTTCGGGCAATGCAATTGCCAAACCCTGAAGGCCTGAAGCCCGCTTCTTGCGCTGCGGAAGAAAGCCGTCCCGGCAGGAGATGAAAGGACTTTCCGGTTCTTCGAATTCTCTTTACTTTTTCGCGCTCGGCTCGCCGCAGGCGCGCTTCTACGGCACTCTCCCTTGGGGTTGCAGCCCTGTCCGGGCTGGCGGCCGATTCTATCGGTAAGAGGTGCCGGGATGTCGAGTGAATTGTCTGCTTCTGGACTAAAAGGTTCGCGGTCTTGGAGACATCAAGCATTCTTTTATTCATCATAACTTTTAACAGTCAGCCAGCTTTCAGTTCCATAAACATCAATATGGAGTTCTTATACAATTGATTGTAATCCGATATAAGTCCGATGTAGCTGAAATCGATACTTGATACTCGCAGCGGGAATTCTTCTACTCGCAACATGATCGGTGAATTCGCAGGATTCGTCGGCCTTGGAGTGCTGATACTCAACCTATTTGGCTGGATGCAGCGCTCATTGGCGCAGCTAGAAGCCCGCATGAACGACCAATTCGACCGGAACGATGCCCGGTTCAAGCACTTTCAGGCGCGGGTCGAGGCGCGGTTTGATGCGCTTGGTGAACAGTTGGCAATGCATGAAGTCAGGTTCAAAGAGATCGCAACGCGATTTAAAAAGCTCGAATCCAGATTCGACCAGGTAGATTCCCGATTCGAACAAATCAAATCCCGCCTGGAGCAGGTAAATTCCCGCTTCGATTCGATGGGATCGCGAATCGATGAGTTTGAACGCAGATTTTTCCAGCTTGTAGCACAAACCGATGAACGACTTGATGCGCTCGGGATGCAGTTTGCAAAGCTTGAAAGCAAGCTGGAGTTGCTCTTTCGGACGATTGGAACAAATCGTCAGGATAAGGCGCTGGCGACCAAGGTTTCCTAGGGTCCTCCTAGGGTCTCCTGGGGTTTCTCATAGAGTGAGTGGTTGGAATCGCAGCCGATTTCGCTGCGTGAGTTGACCGATGTGAACTTGGACTTCTTTGGCAGTCCCTATCGTTTTTCGGGGAATATTTCCTGTGAAGTCTTGGCTCCCGCTCACGGGCGCACCAGCAGGTATGGAACGCGCCGCCTGACATTCGCCAGGAAATTGACACCGCTCCTGGCCTGCAATCTGTTCCAAAGGGGGAAAGAGCGAAATTCTGCACTTGTTTATTCGCTTGAAGTTACGAATACTTCAATGTCCGGAAACGAGGCGGAAAATGCCGCTTCCAATTGGAAGTCTCGTAGCAAGGTATTCATCTGCAGGAGGAGAATTTCGGGAAACCGTTGTCCGTTTCGTGGGCAGGAGGACGACAAAAAGGTCATGGCGCATGGGTCGTCATGCAGGCAATTCCCCATTGGAGGACTGATGACGATATCGGCCGAACAACTCAAGGAGATGCTCGAACTCGCCTTCGACTCCGCCATTGTTCATGTCGTGGATGATAGCGAGGCGCATCGCGGGCATTCCGGGTGGCGAGAGGGCGGCGGGACCCATTTTCGTGTGCGCATCGTATCGCCGGACTTCGAGGGCGTTTCCAGACTCGAGCGTCATCGCCGGGTGCATGAGGTTCTGTCGAGCGAGTTCCAAAGCTCTCTGCACGCATTGGCAATTCGCGCGCTTACTCCTCTTGAAGACAATCCGTCGAGAGAAGGAGGTGAATCAACCGGCACCTAGCTTTCTCCGTACTAGAGCGTTCACTTTCTTCGGGTCCGCGCGTCCCGCCGTTTCCTTCATTACCTGTCCGACGAACCACCCCGCGAGGCTTGGTTTCCGCTGAGCGCGCGCCACTTCAGCCGGATTTGCGGCGAACACCCTGTCAACTGCCGTTTCGATCGCCGTCTCGTCTCTCACCTGGCTCATCCCGCGTTTCCGGACGATGTCTTCGGGATCGCCTCCTTCGCTCCAGACCAAGCCGAGAACCTCTTTCGCGATTTTCCCGGATATGGTCCCCTCCGAGATCAGGTCGAGGATTGACCCCAATGCGAGGGCCGATACCGGGCAATCTTCAATGGAAACCCGATCTCGGTTCAGATACCCGAACAATTCATTCACGATCCAGTTTGCCGCAGCAAATGGGTCGCGCCCCCGTGCCGCCTCTTCGAAATAGTCGGCCGTTGCCGCCTCTTCGACCAGAATGGAAGCATCTGTTTCGGAAATGCCATGGCTTTGGACAAGCCGCGACTTCCGTTCGTCAGGCAGTTCAGGCAACGATGCTCGAATGTTTTCGACCCATTCGGGATCAAGTTTGAGCGGCAGGAGATCGGGATCGGGAAAGTACCGATAGTCGTGTGCGTCTTCCTTGGTGCGCATGGGGCGGGTCCGTCCTGTCACCGGATCAAACTGCCGGGTTTCCTGCTGGACTACTCCGCCGGCTTCCAAATGTTCGATCTGGCGGCTGGATTCGAAGCGAATGGCCTGTTGAAGGAATCGAACCGAGTTGATGTTCTTGATTTCACACCGCGTGCCATATTCCGAGTCCGGACGCCGGACGGAAACATTGATATCGGCCCGCATGGATCCTTCCTCCATGTTCCCGTCGCAGGTGCCGAGATAGCGAAGGATTGTCCGCAGCTTCCGCACAAATTCGCCGGCCTCTTCGGGAGATCGCAGGTCCGGTTCTGTAACGATTTCCATCAGGGCCACCCCAGTGCGGTTCAGGTCGACCAATGTGACGCCGGGTTCTTGGTCATGAAGCGATTTTCCCGCATCCTGTTCGAGATGCAGTCGGACGATTCCCACTCGGCGCGATTCACCGTTTGGAAGATCGACGCGCACCTGTCCCGCCCCGGCAATTGGGTCCGAGTATTGACTGATTTGATAGCCCTGCGGCAGGTCCGGATAGAAATAGTTCTTTCGGTCGAATACCGAGTGAAGGTTGATCCGGGATCCAAGGCCGAGGGCGGTGCGCACGGCCTGCTCCACGCAGTAGCGATTGAGCACAGGCAGCATACCGGGCATGGCGGCGTCGACCAGAGAGACGTTGCCGTTCGGCGCCGCGCCGAAATCCGTGGGTGCGCCGGAAAAGAGCTTCGAACGAGAGGTAACCTGGGCATGGATCTCAAGTCCGATCACCATTTCCCACGCACCGTTCGCCCCCTTGATTCGCGGGGCGGCAGCTTCCGCCGGAACAAAGTCCGTCATTGCCGGATCCGGAGATTCATTTCGTCCACCAGGATTCAGGGCTAGGGAGAGGATCTGCGGCCTCCTCGACGCGGGCGGCAAGCGACAGCATTCTGGCCTCCTCCCAAGGCTGGCCGATGAGCTGTATGCCGAGTGGAAGGCCTTGGGTCATCCCGGCCGGAATCGAAATACCGGGCAGTCCCGCCAAATTCGCAGTGACGGTAAACACATCGTTCAAGTACATCTCGATCGGGTCATGCAGCTTTTCGCCAACTGCGAATGCCGGGGAAGGTGTGGTCGGGGTGAGCAAGGCATCGATGCCGTCGGCAAAGCATGTCTCGAAATCGCGCCGCACTAAGGCCCGAACACGCTGTGCGCGAAGATAATAGGCTTCGTAATATCCGTGCGACAGTACATACGTGCCAATCAGGATACGGCGCCGCACCTCGGCCCCGAAGCCTTCCGCACGCGTTCGCTCGTACATGGAATTTATGTCATCTTTCGGTTCGAGCGCGGCGCGGCGCCCGTAACGGACGCCGTCATAGCGGGCAAGATTCGAAGAAGCCTCCGCGGGAGCGATGATGTAGTAGGCCGGGAGCGCATAGGCGGTATGGGGAAGCGAAACCTCCATCACTTTCGCGCCGGCGTCGCGCAGCCACTTCTGCGCATGCTCCCAAAGCTGAGCGGTTTCCGCTTGCATGCCTTCGACACGGTATTCCTTGGGAACGCCGACGCGCCATCCGCGGACACTGGTCCCGAGCGCGTCTCGAAAGCGCGGGACCGGGCGGTCGGCGGAGGTGGAGTCCATTGGATCGTGCCCGGAAATCGCTTCGAGTACCTCAGCCGCATCCGCCACCGTGCGGGCGAAGGGACCGGCTTGGTCCAGCGATGACGCAAAAGCGATTATTCCCCAACGCGAGCAGCGGCCATAGGTCGGCTTGATTCCAACCGATCCGGTGAGCGCAGCCGGTTGCCGGATCGAACCGCCAGTATCGGTCCCGAGCGCCGCAATTGCGGTGCGGGCGGCGACCGCGACCGCGGAGCCACCCGATGAACCTCCCGGACTCAGCGGCACAGTTTCTCCACTCCGTCGTCGCGGATTAATGGACGCGCCATCCGCTCCCGTCTCGGTGGAGGACCCCATCGCAAATTCATCCATATTGGTCTTGCCCAGCAGCACGGCCCCCGCTCCCCAGAGTCTTGCGGTCACGGTCGATTCATATGGCGGCAGAAAACCTTCGAGAATTCGCGATGAAGCGTGCGATCGAATGCCGCGTGTGCAAAACAAGTCCTTGACCGCGACCGGGATTCCAAGAAGCGGCGACGGATCGCCTGCGGCAAGGCGCCGGTCCGCCTCTTTCGCCATTTCCCGGGCGCGGTCCACAGTCACTTCGGTGTATGCGTTGAGGGGAGCGGCAGCCTCTGCTGCGGCAATATGCGCTTCGGCGAGTTCGCAGGCGGATACTTCTCCCGCCCGAAGGCGGGCCCCCGCTTCATCAATTGTGAATTCCAGCAAACCTGCCATTGGCGTTATTCAACAACCTTGGGCACCGCGAAGAACGCTCCCCGCGCATCCGGCGCGTTTGTCAGGATATCCTTGCGATTCGTGGCGCTGTCCGGGACATCATCGCGTATCCGAAGTTCAATATCGACCGCCGAGGCCATCGGTTCCACGCCGGTGGTGTCGACTTGGGAGAGCTGCTCAACCCAGTCCAGAATGCCGGAGAGCTCACTGGCAATTTCCGGGAGTTCCTCTATCGAAATCTCGAGGCGGGCCAGGTGCGCGACTTTGCGAACGTCATCAGCACTGACGGACATTTGGCACCTGCTTTTTGCCGGACATCGCTGCTAGGTACATCCCCATGAAGGATGCGGCAAGACGCGCGCGGAGAAGAATTTCGTTGTACTCTGATTCAGACGCAAGATTTGGGGGAACAATCCAATGAGACTCACTTGGCTTGGACACGGGGGCTACCGGATCGAAGCCGCGGATGCAACGATTCTCATCGACCCCTGGCTGCGCGGAAATCCGACTTTCGATGAAGCGCGATTCGATGAGGCGGTGGCCGGCGCAACTCACATTCTTGTCACGCATGGCCACGTCGATCACACCGCGAACGTGCCGGAAGTTGCACAAGAGACCGGCGCGGAGATCGCATGTATCATCGAATTCGCCGAATGGCTCGCAGCCGCGCATCAACTCGAAGCCACCGCCTTCAACATGGGTGGCACCATATCTTGCGCAGGCGTGGACGTTACCATGGTTCGTGCGGTGCACAGTTCCACCATTCCCGACAACGGCAAGGCATTCCATGTCGGACCGGAGGCGGGCTTCATGCTCGCCGCAGAGGGAAAGACGCTCTATGTCATGGGAGATACCGACGTGCACGCGGACATGGCGATTTTCGAAGACCTGCACCAGCCCGATTATGCGATCGTGCCCATCGGCGGACATTTCACTATGGATGCCCGGCGCGCGGCTTACGCATGCAAGAAGTTCTTCAATCTGAAGGCAGCCATTCCTTACCACTACGCGACCTTTCCCGCGCTGGCGGCGGATGCAGATGAATTTGTTGCCGCCATGGAGGGAACGCGGGTCATCGTGCCCGAAGTGATGGAGCCGTTTGATCTTTGATCCCTACGGACGGAAAGGGGCGAAGAACTCCTTCAGTAACCGCCCGCATTCGGACTCGCGAATCCCGCCGTAGACCTCGGGGACATGGTGGCAGGTGGGTTGCGAGAAATAGCGCGCACCGTGCTCAACGGCGCCGCCCTTGGGGTCGTACGCCCCAAAATAGAGCCTTCCGATTCGTGCAAGCGAGATGGCGCCGGTGCACATGGCGCAGGGTTCCAGGGTTACAAGGAGGTCCAGCCCGTCAAGCCGTCCATCCCTGATCGCTGCCGCGGCGCGAAGCGCGAGCATTTCCGCGTGTGCGGTGGGATCGGACCTCGCGCGTGTGGCGTTTCCGGCACTCGCGACGACGACTCGGGCGACAGGATCATGCACCACAGCGCCAACAGGGACTTCGCCCGCGAGCGCCGCCGCGCGTGCTTCGGAGAGCGCGATCTCCATGGGAGAGTTATCCATTGGCATGATCGTTCCGCAGTGGCCAGACACCTTGTGTGACATTACTAGTGGTTTTGGGTGCATCTGTCGCCGGGGCGCAATGGGCATGGTAAAGTCTTCCGGCACCACAGAGAGGGAACGGATTGCCCGCCGCTTGTCGCGGGCAGGTGTTGCTTCGCGCCGCGCCGCGGAGCGTCTTGTATCGGAAGGGCGGGTTCGAATTCGCGGCCGCCTATGCCAGTCGCCCGCCGAGCGGGTTTCGGAAACTGATCTGGTGGAAGTCGACGATCGCCCGATTCCGGAGGTTGCAAGGGCGAGGCTCTGGCGATTTCACAAGCCCACAGGTGTCATTGTTACCCGTACCGACCCACAGGGGCGTGTCACACTCTATGATTTGCTGCCGGACGGTATGCCACCGGTGATGCCGGTCGGGCGCCTGGATTTTGCGTCCGAGGGACTGCTGCTCCTCACCAACGACGGCGCCGTGAAGCGTCACTTGGAGTTGCCGGCGAATGGTTTCGTAAGAGTGTACCGGGCGCGGGTCCGAGGCCGTCCGGCGGAAACGGACCTTACGCCGCTGCGCGAGGGAATCGCTCTTGGCGGCGAGCATTTTCGACCCATGCGGACCCGCGTAGAACGTCAAGGCACAACCAACGCCTGGATTCGGCTGGAACTCAAGGAAGGGAGAAACCGGGAAGTCCGGCGCGCGCTGCAGGTGGTCGGCTTTCCGGTAAGTCGGTTGGTGCGCGTGGCGTTCGGCCCTTTCCAGCTCGGCGGACTACCCCAAGGCGGTCTCCGGGAGATTTCGTCCGCAAATGTACGTTCGCTCGGGGCTCCCGGAAGTCCCGGCGGCAGAGGGATCGACTCTTGAATCGTACGGGTGAACCGTGAAATTTTGCGAGTGGCCTTCGCCCAACCAGAATTCGCGCGGCGGGATTCAACTTGAACTGGTTATCTTGCATTACACTGGAATGGCGAGCTTCCATTCCGCTTTGGAGCGGCTTCGAAGTCCGAAGGCGCAGGTAAGTTGTCACTACCTGATCCGCGAGTCAGGAGAAGTATTCCGACTGGTGGATGAATCCCGCCGCGCCTGGCATGCGGGCGAGGCTTGCTGGGGGGGCTGGCCGCAGGTGAATGCCCGGTCGATCGGCATAGAACTCGCGCATCCGGGGCACCGGTCCGGGGTACGTTCATATGCGGAGGCGCAGCTTCTGTCCCTAGAATCTGTTCTCTCGGAAATCATGGAGCGATGGGGCATTCCGCCCGAAGGCGTGCTTGGTCATTCGGACGTCGCGCCGTGCAGGAAACGGGACCCGGGCGAATGGTTTCCTTGGAATCGGTTTGCCGCCGCCAACCTGGCAGTTTGGCGAAAAGGACCGCGGGGAGGGGGGAGAAGGCTTTCGGGAACGGAATGCCGGCGGCTCCAGGCGGCGCTTTCCGAGATCGGGTACTGCGTTCCAAGCACCGGGCGTCCGGACGCGGCGACAAGAGCGGCATTTCACGCCTTCCAGCGGCGTTTCCGTCCCGGCGAACTAGGCGCGCCCGCCGACATCGCCGCTCTTCGTCACGCCCAGGCAGTCGCCTCGGATTGGTCGGCTCGGCGCGGCGATTGAGCGTTGTCGACGGGATTGCGGAAACTTCTGGGGTGACCTGTTCGAATGGGGTGAACCGACCAAAATGAAAATGCGAGAGGGACTTCCCGAAACCGGCGGTCGATCTAGGTTGGCACGGTCCGTTTTCTAGTTTTTTGCCAGTACAGAGGAGGAAGACATGGCAATTTTTTCCAAATTTTCTTCATTGTGCGTACTGTTCCTTGTGCTCTTCGCACAGGCTGGGCATACCGGTGAACTGCGCTTGGTAACATGGAATCTGGAACACCTGAACGATACGGATGATGCCGGATGCATTTCCCGGCAGCAGCCTGACTACGATTCGATTGCGCGGCAGGTGAAAGACCTTGGTGCGGATATCGTGGCCTTCCAGGAAGTGGAAAACGTTCAGGCGGCCCGACGCGTATTTTCCGAAGCGGAATGGCATGTAGAGGTCTCGACGCGGCCTTCCATGGGCCTTGGGCGGCCTTGCTGGGACCGGCCCGAAGCGCGGTTGGGCCGCCTGGCAACCGGGTTTGCAATTCGAAAGAGCCTGGCCTATCGCCGGCTCCCGGATCAGGCCGCACTGGCCGCCGGCAACCCCCGACTTCGCTGGGGAGTCGAGATCTCGGTATCCGAAGGAAATAATGAATTGCGGTTGCTGTCGGTGCATCTGAAGTCGGGATGCTGGGGTGCGAAAGAAGATGAATCCGGCAAGCGCACGGCGGTCTGCGCGGTCCTGCGCAGGCAGATGGAATCGCTCGGGTCGTGGGCGGAAGCGCGTCGAAACGAAAGCACGGCATTTGCCATTCTGGGAGACTTCAACCGACGCCTCGCCCTGCCCGGGGACTGGGCGTGGCGCACCCTCTCGGTGCCGTCCGCGTCAATGCATTTGACCACGGAGCCTGGCGCCTCTCGATGCGATCCTCGTTTCAAGGAATTCATCGACCACATAATCACGGGTGGGGGCGCCGAAGGCATGGTGGTGCCCAATTCATTCCGCGAGGCGCCTCGACGGGGCTCACATCCCGATCACTGTGCCATCGTCGTAGATATTTCGATGTGAATGTGGCCCGAACCGGAAATTGCCGGGGTGCGCGCCGCCCCGTGTGATGGAGATTTCCATCTAGACGCGCCAACACGATGCCGAAGCGGGTTAGTCCAAGGACCGCACCGCAGAAGGCATGCGCTTGGCATCCGCTTCCGGCTCCATCTCCGGAGCCCGTCCATCGAATCTCTGCGGACGTTTGGCGTAAGTTCCGGGTTTCCCGAAGTGCGGCGCCAATCCGTCTTTTCGCACCATTCGCTCCGTCTCGTTCGCCAACTCTTGCATGGCGGCGACATCACGATGGTGGGGTGCCCCGCTGGCAAGGCATCGCCAAAGACGTCGGGATCCGACCACCTGCCCGGTCGACCCGAAAGTGCGTCTCCGGCTGGCGTCGGGTCCAACGTGGCCCGATGGCAGCCAAGCCAATTTCCAACTCCCTCGAGTAGAAGCTTCCGAACCGACGACGCCAGAGACCGGAATCCGCCATCCGGATCAGTCGCAATCTCTTCACTCCGGCAGACGGTTCGGTCAAAGCAGGTCGGCAAATCGCACGAAGTGTTTTACCGGGCGAGCGAAGCACCGAAGATGGGTCAGAGCTGGACACGAAGCCGCAATTCCGCTCTGCGCGAAACGTTGCGGGCTTTTCGCCACCTTCCGACAGGGATGCGGAATCGCCCCCGGTCGCCGTCGTTTCGTTCACGAATCGCAGGTTCAAAGCAAATGGCTGCGCATCCATTTTGCCCTTGCTTGCTATCGAATTCGCCGGCTCGTCGCGCTACATTGTTTCCCGTCAGGTGGCCGGATGGCCGCGCGCCGACTGTTGGCGTGAGGAAAGTCCGGGCTCCTCGGAGGCACGGCGCCGGGTAACGCCCGGCGAGGGATCTCCCTTCGGGGAGGGAACCTTAGGGAAAGCGCCACAGAGAACAGACCGCCCGCGTCGCGGGCAAGGGTGAAACGGTGGGGTAAGAGCCCACCGCGTTTCCGGTAACGGCAACGGCACGGCAAGCCCCGCCGGGAGCAAGGTCGGATAGGGACGAAATGCTGCAAAGCGGGACCGCCTCCGGTCTGTCGTCCGGGTTGACCGCATGAGGCGCCGGGTAATCGGCGCCCGAGATGAATGGCCATCGCCCGGGCGCCAAGTCTGTCGCCCGGAGCACAGAACCCGGCTTACAGGCCACCTGGCGTCCGTCGCCGGACATGCGCAAAATGTTCTCCATATGTGCATAAATTCAGGAACAAAATCGGACCAATTTCGGTAAGTATTTTCCCTGCCGGGCAACTCCAGTTGCATCAATTGTTGCTGTTGTGCAACCTATATGTTGTGGTAGTCGGCCTGAGGCGGCGCGGGTTCTTCGTACATGATGTGGTGACCAGAATCCGAATCGCGATGGCTTCCGCAAAGTTCGAAATTGGGTGCCCGGTTTGAAAATAGGAACTTGTCGCCAGCGCTTTTCAAGCATAGGATGGCACCTGATGTCATCATATCCCATGAAAGCCCATGTAACTGGGTGTTGGGGGCGGATGGCTTGAGTAGGAAGCAGATCGAGCATCAAGGATCGTGAAACAGGCGCAAAGAGTGGTTTGAGGCAAAGAGCAGTCGGCGGGGCCCAATGGGGCCCCGCCGCAAAAGCGCGAAAGCGCGGGCGCAGGTTTGAGTCAGGTGCAAGGAGGCTTCCGCAGGATCAGAAACGGGGAGGCGGGCGGTGCGCGACCTGTTCTTCTCAAAGAGCGTACACAAACTCGACCCCAAGGGCCGGGTTTCGGTACCTTCCACGTTTCGCGCCGCCCTGAGCGGAAGCCAATACAACGGCATCATCGTCCATCCGCACGTGGAATCGGCTCATTTCTACCATGGTTGCAGTTTCGAACGCATGGAACGTTACGCGGGTTCCATCGACGAACTCGGACCCCTGAATGACGTTGGCCACGCGCTGGGAGTTGGCTTTATGGTATCGGCGACTCCGCTGCCGTTCGACAGCGAGGGCCGCGTCGTGCTTCCGGAACATCTGATCAGCGGCTGCGGATTGTCGAAAAAGGTCTGTTTTGCCGGGCTGGGACGGACATTCCAGATCTGGGAGCCGGACCGTTTCGAGGAGGAGTACGGGAAGGCGCGTGGCGAACTGCCCGTCCACCTGAAACACATCAAGCTCAAATGGACGTCGGCGCCAGGCGGAGACGGTGATTGATGGTGGGTCTAGCCATGGCGGACTCGATGCCGGCGCAGGCCGCCAACCTTGGCCAGGCGCGCCCGTCGCTGGGTGACCTTTGCCACGAACCGGTCCTGTTGGAGGAGGCCATAAAAGTCTTGGCTCCGGAGAGGGGCGGCACGTTTCTGGACGGTACGTTTGGCGCCGGGGGCTATTCGCTCGCACTCGCCGGGGCGGGCGCAGGCAAGGTGATCGCTATCGACCGGGATCCAGAGGCGGTGCGCCGGGGTCTCCAGCGCACCGCCGAAACGGATGCGGAAATCGTGCTTCACCACGCCTGTTTCGACCGCCTCGCGGAAATTGCTGCGCAGGAATCGGCCGGACCGCTCGACGGGGTAGTGCTGGATCTTGGCATGTCGTCGATGCAGTTGGCCGACCCGGACAGAGGATTCTCGATTCGCCATTCGGGCCCGCTCGACATGCGCATGAGCCGGGAAGGGCTGACGGCCGGGGAAATTGTGAATGGAGCGCAGGAGGCGGAACTTGTAGGAATCCTCGCCACATATGGCGAGGAACGCTCGGCGCAGCGAATTGTTCGGGCAATCTTGCGCGAGCGGGAGCAGTCGCCCATTGAAACCACCGAACGCCTGGCGGCGATTGTCGCAGACGCCGTTTCCGTTCGAAGGCCCGGGCGGATTCATCCCGCCACCCGAACGTTTCAGGCGCTCCGTATCGTGGTGAACGACGAGATCCGGCAGTTGCTGCGCGCCCTGTCGGCCGCGGAATCTGCGTTGGCGCCCGGGGGCGTGCTGTGCGTCGTCAGTTTCCATTCCCTGGAAGACCGAATCGTCAAGCATTTCTTGTCTCCGCGGGTCCGTACTGATGGAGGTCACCGTCACCTTCCCGTTGCCGCGGGAAAGGCTCCGTCGTTCGGCTGGATTACGCAAGGCGCAGTACGACCCGCTCCAGAAGAGGTAGCAAGGAACCCCCGTGCGCGGTCGGCGCGTTTGCGGGCGGCGCGTCGAACCGAATCTGCGTCACACTGCAGCCGTTCGGGCATTTCCGAGATTCCGGATTTTTCTCCGGACAAGCGATTCTGACCGCGTCAATCATGCGACCACTGCATCACGTCGGAATTCTCCTGTGCTTTGTGGCGGCAGCGTATTCCGCCTATCGCGTGAGTCACAGCATTCATGTTGCTCGGGAGCGGCTTGAGGTTCTGACTCAGGAAATCGGGAACGAAGAAGACCGGATTGCCGTTCTTCGGGTGGAGTGGACCTACCTGAATCGCGGTGACAGACTGTTGTCGCTGGTCGACCGATTTCACGATCAGTTGCTTCTCGAACCCGTTGCGCCGCATCAAATAACACTGGCTACGGAAGTCTTCCGCAATAGCGAGATCGCTGCCGCTTCAACGGATGAGGGGGCCGTCATCGCCCTCGTGGGAGATCTGGATTGAGTTCGATGCGGACGAGTGGAGCAGCGGAGCGCCCGCGTGGAAAGAAGCGCGCCAGGTCGCTTTGCCGGCGCGGCGGCTTCCTGGCGGTTTGCGGATTCTCGATCGCATTCGCGGTCGTTGGCGTCAGGATCGGCAGTCTGGCTCTGGACAGTATTGCCGCGGAGCGGAATCCGCCGCAACACTTCAGCGAACGTTTGGAGACGCCGCAGCGTTCCAACATATTGGACCGGCGCGGGCGCCTGATGGCCGCCACGGTTCCGGCCTGGTCGCTCTACGCGCATCCACGCGAAATCCTGGATCCCCGGGAGACAATCTCGCGCCTTGCAAGCGTACTTGAAAGTCTCGATACGGAACGGCTTGAAAATGCATTCGCCAAGCAGCAACGGTTTGTATGGGTGCGGAGACAACTCACTCCGCGACAAAAGAAGCAAGTGCTGGCTCTCGGCCTGCCCGGCCTCTACTTCGGAAGTCAGGATGTACGCGTATATCCGGACGGCAACCTTGCCGCCCACGTTCTTGGAGGGGTGCGCCGCGACAACGAGAGCGTAACACATTCGGATATTATTGGCGTATCCGGGGTCGAACGGTTTCTGGACGATCGCTTGCGAAATGGAGGAGACCCGGTTCGGCTCTCGATCGATCTGCGCGTGCAGTCCATGCTCCGGGACGAGGTCTTGGCGGGGATGGACCGCTACACGGCCAAGGGTGGCGCGGCGGTCTTGATGGATGTGCGAAGCGGCGAGTTGCTTGGCTTGGTTTCGCTGCCCGACTTCGATCCCAACGCTCGGCCCTCTGCCGGCGAGGGAGATTCGCACGCGGAACATGCAACCTTCAATCGGACGGCGCAGGGCGTCTATGAACTTGGTTCAGCGCTCAAGCCCGTGACTGCAGCGCTCGCCATGGAGAGGGGCGGGGCTCAACTGGATACCGTGTACAACATTGCCAAACCAATGCGGATCGGCCGGTATTGGATTCGCGATTCCTATATCCGGGAGCCTACGGTGACGCTGCTCGAAGCAGTCTATCGTTCCTCCAATATCGCGGTGGCCCAGGCTGCGCTCAAAGTCGGATTCCTTGTCCAAAAAGAATTTCTGGGAGGCTTGGGGTTTCTCGACCGTTTGCCCGTGGAACTCTCCGAAGCCACGTCCAGTCAACCGCTCTATCCTGAAAAGTGGCGCAAGGTGAACGTCGCCACCATCGCCTACGGCCACGGAATCGCCATAACGCCCTTGCACCTTGCGGCTGGTTACGCGACTCTTGTTGGCGACGGTCGAAAGGTGGTTCCCACTCTGCTGCTTGGCGGGCATTCGACGGATGACCGTCCAAGAATCGTCTCTCCGCAAACGGTTCAGAACCTTCGTATTGCGCTGAGGAACGTTGTGCTTCGCGGGACCGGGCGAAAAGCGGAAGTGGCCGGATACCATGTCGCCGGCAAGACGGGAACTGCAGACAAGGCGTTGCAGCATGCCCGTGGATACGGGACGAAGAAAGTGGTTTCGACATTTGTTTCCGTATTTCCGGCATACGACCCGGTCTACGTGCTGGTGGTGTCCCTTGATGAACCGCAAGGTGCTGGCGACAGCATTTGGCGGCGTACCGCCGGAAACACGGCCGCCCCGATTGCGGCGAACCTGATTCGCCGTGCCGCGCCAATTCTCGGATTGCCGCCTTCCTACGAGGAGCCACAGGGAAGTACTCCAGATTTCCGGCTTGCACGGTTCTAGTCCGGCGGATTCCAATCGGCGTGCGTGCGTTGTGGCTGGAACAATTGGCAGCGAGATTCGGAGTGCGGAGGCATTGGGCCTGCTGGATTCCGGTAGTTTGGTTGGTCCCCGGCTCGCACCGAAAGTTGGCATTACTTCCGTCACAGCGGACAGCCGAGAAGTGGAGCAGGGCAGCCTCTTCATCGCGCTGAAGGGGGAGAACGCGGACGGCATCGACTTCGTAGGTGAGGCGGTATCCCGTGGAGCCGTTGCGGTGCTAACCACGCCGGATGGTGCACTGACGGCTCGATCGGCGTTCGGAGAATTGCCGGTGTCGTTCATTCTGAACAGCGACCCCAGAGGGCAACTCGCCCGGATTGCCGCTCGATTCTGGGGCGCTCAGCCCGAAATCGCGGTTCTGGTCACCGGCACGAACGGAAAGACATCTTGTGTCGAGTTTAGCCGCAAGCTTTGGGATGGCCTTGGGACGAAGTCCGCGAGTATCGGGACGCTCGGCGCCTGCGGGTCGTCTTCGCAGCGCCCGCTGAAACTCACCACGCCCGATCCGGTTACCCTGCACGAAATTCTGGCGGAATTCGCTCATGAAGGCATCAGTCACGTTGCCTTGGAAGCGTCGAGCCACGCCCTCGCACAACGCCGGGTCGATGCTGTGAATGTTTCGGTTGCGGTCTTCACGGGACTGACCCGCGATCATCTCGACTATCACGGCGATGCGCACGCTTACGCGGCGGCCAAATTGAAGTTGTTCTTGGAGTTGCTGCCGCAGGACGGCTGCGCCGCGTTAAATTCGGACGACCAATTCGGTCTGTTCATACTGTCCGCCATGAAGAACAGGGGTGTGCGCTGCATTGCTGTCGGGCACGGTTCGGAGGCGCGTGCGGGCTTCCGGATCCGGGACTGGGCTCCATCCCCGAAAGGTCAGAAGATTCACTTCGAATATGGAGGACAATCGTGGTCGGTTGAACTGCCGCTTGCGGGCAAATTTCAGGCGTTGAACGCGCTTCTCGCAGCGGCGGGAGTGGTTGGGGCCGGTGCCGAAGAGGAACGGGTATTCGACGCGCTGCCGCGTCTCACTGGGGTGAAGGGGCGCATGGAACTGGTTGCCCAGTGTGGCAACGGCGCAAAGATCTTCGTCGATTACGCCCATTCGCCCAATGCCCTTTCTGCGGTACTGGACGCGGCGCGCTGCCATACCGGGTACGGCGGACGGGTGCATGTCGTGTTTGGCGCGGGTGGATTGCGGGATCGGGGAAAGCGGGAGCAAATGGGGGCTGTCGCTGCCCGGATGGCCGACCGTGTCACGGTCACTGACGATAACCCGCGAACCGAGAATCCCGTGGCGATTCGGCACGCAATTCGCAGGGGCGCTCCGGGAGCGCGGGAAATCGGTGACCGCCGCGAGGCGATATTCACCGCGATTGCGGAGTTGGACGGCGGGGACACGCTGGTGATCGCCGGCAAGGGCCATGAAACCGTTCAGGAGCGGGCGGAAGGACCCGTGGGATTTCATGACCCCGAAGTCGTGCGTGAGGCCGTAACCGCCACGGGCGACGCAATCTGAGAACGATCATGGAAGTTCTCTGGACCTCGGACGAAGCTGTGGCCGCCGCAGGCGGCAGATTGCAAGGCGAATGGACCGCGACGGGCATTTCCATTGACTCGCGGAATCTGGTTCCGGGTGATCTGTTCGTCGCGCTTGCCGGGCCGAATCATGATGGCCATGACTATGTGGAGGACGCCTTCGGCCGAGGCGCTGCCGCCGCTCTCGTGGAACGAAAGCCGCTCGAGATGCCCGCTGGCAAGCCGCTTTTCATCGTACCGAATTGTCTGCAAGCTCTGATCGGCCTAGGTCGCGCCGCCTGCGTGCGCGCGGAATCCATACGGACCATTGGCGTCACCGGATCCGTGGGCAAGACAGGCACCAAGAGCATGCTGTCCGCAGCGTTGGCGCCATCGGGCAAGGTCACCGCATCCGCACGGTCCCTAAACAACCACATCGGCGTCCCGCTTACACTCGCGCGCATTCCTTCCGACGCACGATATGCGGTGATCGAAATCGGCATGAACGCGCCCGGCGAGATCGCTGAACTGGTCAAACTCGTGCCGTTGGATGTAGCCCTGATTACGGAGATCGCCCCTGCGCATTTGGAGGCGTTCGATTCGCTTTTCGGCGTGGCGAAGGCGAAAGCGGAGATATTCTCGGGACTGCGTGCCGGCGGTTCTGCAATCTTGCCTGCGGACTGCGTTGGGGCCGACATCCTGAGGCGGGCAGCGGAAGAGGCTTCGGCCGCGGAAATTCTGACATTTGGCCAACGAGCGGGTGCGGACGCGCGACTGCTCCGCGCCGTGCCCCGGGGGGCCGCAACCGCGGTGCGAACGCTCCTGTGCGGTGAGGAAATCGCCTACCGGATCGGGGCGCCCGGGCGCCACCTTGCGATGAATTCCCTGGCGGCGCTGTTGGCGCTTCGAGCCTTGGGGGCCGATTTGGCGCGCGGATGCTGCGCATTCGCGCATTGGTCCGTCCCGGACCGGCGGGGAACGCGCGAAGAAGTGTACCTGGATTCGATCAGCAACTTCCTGCTGGTGGACGACAGCTACAACGCCAATCCGGCTTCCATGCGGGCCGCCCTGGAAAGGCTGGCCGGCGAGGAACCTGGTCCTGGACGGGATGGCCGCATGGGACGACGGATCGCGTTTCTCGGCGACATGCTCGAACTCGGAGCCAACGAGAATGGCTTTCACACGGAGTTGGCCGGACTCGACGCGATGCGTTCCATCGACTTGGTCTTTGCCTGCGGTCCGCGCATGCGCAATCTCTTCGATGCCTTGCCAATTCACAGGAGAGGCGGCTGGAAACCAACGGCGAGGGAGCTTGCGCGGCGCGCTCCGCATGTTGTGCGGCCCGGAGATGTGGCGATGGTCAAGGGATCTAAGGCGCTCGGCGTGTACGAGGTGGCCGATGCCCTCCGGCGTACGGGGCACTTGGGGCGTTAGTGATGCTGTACGCGTTTCTCACTCCGCTCAGCGATGGCGGCGATGTGTTCAACCTCTTCCGGTACATCACTTTTCGGACCGGCGGCGCGATGATGACCGCGCTCTTTCTCAGCCTTTTCTTTGGCGGCTGGTTCATTTCGCTGCTGGCGCGGTTGCAGAAAAGCGGTCAGCCGATCCGGAATGACGGTCCAAGTGCGCATCTCGTCGAGAAGGCCGGCACGCCAACGATGGGCGGACTGATGATCCTCGGTACCCTGCTGTCTTCGATGATTCTCTGGGCGCGTTGGGACGTCGCGCATGTTTGGCTCGCCGTAGTGGCGGTGCTCGGATTCGGCTGCATCGGATTCGCCGACGACGCCAGGAAGCTGCTTGGCGGAACGACCAGGGGCGTTCCAGCTCGAATCCGCCTGCTCGCGGGCGCCCTGTTTGCCGTCATCGTTACATGGATTGCCTCCGAAGCCGCGCCGGAAGCCCTCTCCGGAAGACTGGCCGTTCCCTTTTTCAAGGAGATTCTGCTGGATCTCGGCCCATTCTATTTCCTCTTTACGGCCTTGGTCATCGTCGGAAGCGCAAACGCGGTAAACCTGACAGACGGGCTCGACGGATTGGCGATCGTCCCGGTCATGATCGCCACCGGGACTTTCGGTTTTATTGCCTACGTGGTCGGCAACGCGCTCTTTTCCGACTATCTCCAGTTGCATTTTGTTCCGGGAACCGGTGAACTCACCGTGTTTGCGGGAGCGCTGGTAGGCGCCGGACTTGGATTCCTCTGGTTCAATGCGCCGCCGGCCAAGGTGTTCATGGGGGACACCGGCTCGCTGGCGCTTGGAGGAGGGCTGGGCGCGATTGCCGTCGCAACCATGCACGAAATCGTGCTTGCAATTGTCGGCGGACTCTTCGTGCTTGAGGTAGTCTCGGTGATGATTCAAGTCACGAGTTTCCGGCTGACCGGCCGGCGCGTGTTCCGCATGGCTCCGATCCACCATCACTTCGAACAAATCGGTTGGAAGGAACCGACCATCGTAATCCGGTTCTGGATCGTGGCCGTGATCTTGGCGGTTGTCGGCTTGGCAACCTTGAAACTCAGGTGAGCGCCAACTTGATCCCTCTTCACTCATACCGAAACGTCCGCGTCGGCGTGTTGGGCCTGGGCCGGTCGGGAATGGCGGCGGCCCGGTCGCTTCGCGCTTCCGGCGCGGCGCCGATCCTCTGGGATGACGATCCGGGGTCGCGGGAGAGCGCCGAGGCAGAGGGATTTCGGATCTCGCGCCTGACCCGGGCGGACGCCCTGCGGGAAGCGCGCCTGTTGGTCGTTTCTCCGGGCGTGCCGCATCTGTACCCCGCGCCTCATCCGGCGGTAGAGGCAGCCCGGGCGCTTGGCGTTCCGCTCGACAACGATTTCGGTCTGCTGTTCGAATGCATTGGCGAACAACCGGCGCCGGCGCGGCCGCACGTGGTTCTTGTTACAGGATCCAACGGCAAGTCGACGACCACGGCGCTCATCGGCCACGTGCTGAAATCGACGGGCCGAAGCGTTCGGGTTGCAGGCAACATCGGAATGCCGGTGCTTGCAATGGATCCGCCGTCGCCCGACGATATCCTGTTACTCGAAATCTCTTCCTATCAGGCGGAGTTGGCCCGGTCGCTCGCGCCGGAAGTGGCGGTATTCCTCAATTTTGAAGACGATCACCTCGACCGGCACGGTGGGCGAGGGGGATATTTCGCAGCCAAAGCGCGAATATTCGAAATCGGCCGGCCGCGATTGTCCGTAATTGGCGTCGGGAGTCAGGAAGGAAGGTTTCTTGCAGATCGAATGCGCCCTTCCGGGAGGCGCCGCCTGGTTGTGCTCGGCACGGCAGGTGACGCAAAGGGATACCCGGTTGCGGTGGTCAGTGAACGGCGGAAACTCGTTGAGTACAGGTGTGGCCGGTCTCTAGGAAGTATCGAAACCCGTGGGGCGGACACGCTTCACGGCGACCACAATCTCCAGAACGCCGCTGCCGCGTTCGCGGCGTGCCGCTGGTTCGGGGTTGGCCGGCGCCAGTTCAGGCAGGCACTACTGGA
Organism: Rhodobacterales bacterium; assembly: GCA_965219495.1. GTDB lineage: Bacteria > Pseudomonadota > Alphaproteobacteria > Rhodobacterales > CAZPXZ01 > CAZPXZ01. The sequence continues at coordinate 927,071 of OZ244777.1, read as the reverse complement.
CTTTCCCGGACTGCCGCATCGACTTGAGCTCGTGGGAAGCGCCTGCGGAATCAGCTATATCAACGATTCCAAAGCCACCAATGCAGCAGCCGCGGCGCGCGCCCTGGCTGCGTCGAATCGAATTCGATGGATCGCGGGCGGCCGGGCGAAGGCGGGAGGAATTGCCGGTCTGGAGGGATTCTTCCCGCGCATCGCCAAGGCCTATCTGATTGGCGAGGCCGCGCAGGATTTCGCCCGTACGCTGGCAATGGTACCGCACGAAATCGTCGGGACTCTAGAGGCCGCGACCACTGGCGCCATAGAGGAAGCCCGGGAAGGCGAAACGGTGTTGCTCAGTCCCGGTTGCGCGAGCTTCGACCAATTCTCCGACTATGAAGAACGCGGAAACCTGTTCCGAAATCTGGTGTCGGCCCACTTGCAAAAACTGGGTGGCAGCGAATGTGAAGGAGCACGAAATGGCTAGGAATTCGGCGGTGGCGGACCTGATCTTCGATCAATGGTGGCGATCGGTGGACCGGGTTCTGGTTGCGGCGGTCACATTACTCCTCGTTGCCGGGACCGTGCTTTCGTTTGCTTCTTCCCCGGCGCTTGCGGACAAGCACGGCCTCGCCAGCTTTCATTTTGCGCTTCGTCATGGCGCCCACGCCTTGCTGGCCCTGATCTTCATGGCCGCCACATCTCTTCTCACCGAACGAGGCGTGCGTCGGTGCGGGATCCTGTTCTTCGCAGTGGCGTTGTTGGCGATGGCCTTGCTGCCTTGGTTTGGAACAGATTTCGGGAAGGGGTCGATACGATGGTATTCCCTAGGGTTCATGTCGTTGCAACCCTCGGAGTTTGTGAAAATTGGTTTCATCCTGACAATCGCCTGGTTTCTTTCGGGAACCGTTAGTGAGCCGGCGCCTCCCGGGAAAACCATTTCCTTCGCAATCGCGCTGTTGGTGGCCGGACTTCTCGCCGTGCAGCCGGATTTCGGGCAGGCCGCCCTGATCATGGCAGTGTGGGGCGTGGCCTATTTGCTTGCCGGCGCCAATCTGCTACTGGTCTTGCTGTTGGCGTTAATCGTTACGGGGGTTGCGTCGTTCGCCTATCAATTTCACCCCTACGTGGCGTCGCGCATCGACGTGTTCCTTTCTGGAAACACCCCTGCATTCTCTCAGCTGGCTCTGGTCGATCGATCGATCGAACGGGGCGGACTCTTCGGACGCGGTTTCGGGGTTGAGGGTTTGAACACGCGCATTCCGGATGCGCATGGTGATTTCGTGATCGCGGTCGCCACAGAGGAATTCGGACTGGTCGCCTGCTTCGTCCTGCTTGCCCTGTTCGCCCTCTTTGCTGCACGTGTCGCTTGGCGCATGAATACAGTCAGTAGCCCGTTCGCACAATTCGCGATTGCCGGCATTGCTGCTCAAATCAGCTTGCAGGCGCTTGTGCATTTCGGGGTCAACCTGCGGCTGCTTCCGGCAACGGGCATGACGCTTCCCTTCGTATCTTACGGAGGCTCCTCGCTGCTCGCCGCCGGGATTACAGTGGGCGTCCTTTTGGCGCTCACGCGCACAAGCGGCCTGCCGGCCGTGGCCCTCAAGCGCGCACGCGCGTGAAGCGGGAATCTGCATCCATGTCCCGACCGTATCTGGCGCTTGCCGCTGGCGGCACAGGCGGCCACGTCTTTCCCGCGGCGGCTCTCGCCGCAGAAATGGAATCTCGCGGCTGGCAGGTTGAACTGTTCAGCGACCTGCGGGGGAAGCGATTCCTCGACGGATTTCCGATGTCCGCGAAGTGCGTCGCGTTGCCCGCCGTTAGTCCCTTCCGGGGCACATTGTGGCAGCGTTTCCGCGCCCCGTTCCAAAACCTGTACTGGAGTCTGGTCCTGGCCAACCGATTCTTGCAGCAACGGCCGTCCTGTATGGTGGCATTCGGCGGCTACACCGCTGTGCCGGCGCTCGCAGCAGCGGTCTTGGTTCGGGTTCCGAGGGTGCTCCACGAGCAAAACGCGGTTCTCGGCAAGACCAATCGATTGTTTCTCCAGTTTGGGGCAAAGTTGTCCTGCGGGCTGGGGGAATTGCGGAATCCTGGATCGACTTCCGTAGTCACTGGCAATCCGGTGCGTCATGCCATCGTGGTGCGTTCCGGCAGCGCTTATGTTCCCCCGCGAGGGAACGGGCGAGTCCGCCTGTTGGTGATCGGCGGCAGCCAAGGCTCAAACGCAGTTTCCCGACTCGTATCGGCGGCCGCCCGGGATCTTTCTGAAGCCATGCGCGCGCGGTTGGACGTTTCGTGCCAGGCGCGGGCGGAAGACATGGAGAAGGTAGAAGCGGCTTTCGCGGACGCAGGGGTCGAAGTCGAAGTGGCGCCGTTCTTTCGCGACCTGCCCGAGCGACTTGATTTGTGCCATCTCGCCGTCGCGAGGGCGGGGGCGTCTACTCTGGCTGAATTGGCCACCATCGGCAGGCCCGCCATCCTCATTCCGCTTCCCACCGCGGCAAACGATCATCAAAGCGCAAATGCTCGCGCATTCAAGGACGCAGGAGCGGCGCAAGTCTTTCCAGAGAACGCCGGGTCGCCGAGAGAACTTGCCCGGTTGCTTTCGGAGCTGGTTTCCGAACCCGGCCAGCTTCAAGAGATGGCGGAATCCGCCAGCCGAATGGGTCGACCCGGAGCCGTACGCCTGCTGGGTGATTTGGTTGAGAGTTGTGCGGGGAAGAGCCGGGGAGCCACGCCATGATACCAGCACCGTCCGAGGTCGGGCCTGTTCATTTCGTCGGGGTTGGCGGCGTCGGCATGTCGGGAATTGCGGAGGTGTTGCGCAATCTCGGATATGAAGTCCGGGGATCCGATCAGCGTGAAAGCGAACGGATCGGGGAATTGCGCCGGATCGGCATACCGGTCGCGATCGGGCACGATGCAGTCCATCTGGGCAACGCCAGAGCGTTGGTGTTCTCTTCGGCGATTCCGCCGGGCAACCCCGAAATACGCGCGGCGCGGGAGGCCGGAATACCGGTTGTGAGCCGAGCGGAAATGCTCGCCGAACTCATGCGGTTCAAACGCAATATTGCGGTTGCGGGAACCCACGGCAAGACCACGACAACTTCCTTGGTCGCGGCAGTTCTCGACGCGGCGCATATGTCGCCAACAGTCATTAACGGTGGCGTAATCCGCAGTTACGGATCGAATGCCCGGCTGGGTGATGGCGCCTGGATGGTGGTGGAAGCCGATGAATCGGATGGTTCATTCGTGCGTCTCCCGTCGACCGTGGCGGTAGTTACAAATATCGATCCCGAACATCTCGACCATTACGCGGATTTCGCGGCCATTCGCTCTGCCTTTGCCGATTTCGTCGGCAATGTTCCCTTCTATGGAAGCGTGGTGTGCTGCATGGATCATCCGGAGACGCGCGCGCTCGCCGACCATGCGCCCGGTCGCCGCGTCATCGGTTATGGACTGGTTGAAGAGGCAGACGTTCGCGCCGAAAACATCCGGGCGGAGGACGGCGGGGTTACCTTCGATACGCGTATCCGGGATCGGAACGGCAAATTCCGGACAATTTCAGGCCTTCACCTTCCCATGCCTGGCGTTCACAACGTGCTGAATGCAACTGCGGCGATTGCCGTCGGCCTGGAAATCGGGATTTCGGATGCAGTGCTTCACGACGCCTTGGCCGAGTTTGGTGGAGTGGGCCGGCGTTTCACGCGCATCGGTTCGGCGCGCGGAATCGAAGTTGTCGATGACTACGCCCATCATCCGGTCGAGATCTCGGCGACGATCAGGGCGGCGCACGACGTCGCCCAGGGAAAAATACTGGCCGTTCACCAACCCCATCGTTACACGCGGCTCGCCAGCCTGTTCGATTCCTTTGTTTCCTGCTTTGACGAAGCGGACGCTGTCGTGATCTCCGACGTCTACTCGGCCGGGGAAGACCCGATCGACGGGTTTGATCGAGACCGTTTGGTCGAAGGAATTCGGAAGCACGGACATCCCCGCGTGTTTCCGCTCGAAGCGGTGGAACAACTGCCTGCGCTGGTCTTGAACGAAGCGGGTCCGGGAGATCTCGTTCTCTGCCTGGGAGCGGGGTCGGTCACCCAGTGGGCGCACGGACTGCCGGCGGCACTGGAAACTGCGGGCAGGGATTCATGAGCGGTTCTTGGAGAGGCATTGAGGTTCGTGGAAACATCCTCCGCGATACTCCTCTGGCTGGTTACACGTGGTTTCGCGTTGGAGGACCTGCCGATGTGGTTTTTGCGCCCGCGGACGAAGCGGACCTAATTGCTTATCTGGGTGCGCTTCCCCGCGATGTTCCGGTTACGCCCGTGGGCGTGGGGTCGAATTTGCTGGTTCGGGATGGAGGAATTCGAGGCGTGACTGTTCGACTGGGCCGCAAGTTCGCAAGCATTGAGACATTGTCCGGATTCCGAATTCGCGTCGGCGCATTTGCGCTCGCCGCCCGATGCGCTGAAGCTGCCGCGGAAGCCGGCATCGGCGGGCTCGCCTACTTGCGCGGCATACCAGGCACCATTGGCGGCGTGCTTGCCATGAATGCGGGATGTTATGGCACTGATACGTCGGCAGTTCTCGAACGCGCTGTGGCAGTTGACCGCGAAGGTAGGCGGCTGGAGTTCGATTCAGCCTCTATGGGATTTTCTTACCGCCACTGCCGTGCGGCAAAACACAGGATCTTTGTGGAAGCAGTGTTTCGGGGATACCCGGCAGCCACGCAGTCCATCCGTACCAAAATGAACGAATTGGTTCGTCGTCGCGAAGCAAGTCAGCCGGTTCGCGAGCGAACCGGGGGTTCGACATTTCGCAATCCCGGGGGCGGTCCGGGCGCCGGTTCCAATGGGGGCAGGGTGGAGGACTCCGCCTGGCGGTTGATCGAAGCCGCTGGCTGCCGGGGACTTCGCAAGGGCGGCGCGGCGGTTAGCGAGCAGCACGCGAATTTTCTCGTAAATCGCAAGCACGCCAGCGCGGCGGACTTGGAAGCGCTTGGCGAGGAAATTCGCCGGCGCGTACGTGCGAGTAGCGGGGTTGAACTTTCATGGGAAATCCGACTCATCGGCGAACATCCGGAATCCGAAATGCAGGAAGGACGGAAGAGTGCCTGAATTGATCGCCGGGAAGAGCAAGATTGCCGTACTCCTTGGCGGATGGTCCCACGAACGTGAAGTCTCACTTGTGTCCGGCGCTGCCTGCGCTTCCGCGCTTCGCGACTTGGGGCATTTGGTCGAAGAGATTGATGTGGACCGCAGGGTCGCCGAAGTGCTTGCGGATACCCGCCCCGACGCGTGCCTCAATATCTTGCACGGGCGCTGGGGCGAGGACGGATGTATGCAGGGCGTGTTGGAAACTCTCGAGATTCCGTATAGCCATTCCGGGGTTACAGCTTCCGCCCTCGCCATGGACAAGAACCTGTCCAAGTCAGTATTCCGGGAGGCTGGGTTGCCTTTGGCGGAGAGCTTTCTTGCGGCGCCAAGGGAGATTGCTGCTTCGCACCTGATGAACCCACCCTACGTGGTCAAGCCGACGAATGAAGGTTCTTCCATTGGTGTCATGATTGTAGGGACTGCCGATTCTCCTCCCCCGCTGACTGACTCCAAGCAGTCCGTGCTGATGGTTGAGCGATACATCGCCGGGATGGAACTGACGGTAACGGTTCTGGACGGGCGGGCACTTGAGATCACCGAAATCCTGGCCACTGGCGATGGGTGGTACGACTACAGTGCCAAATACATTTCCGGAGCGTCAATTCACATGATCCCGGCCAGAATTCCGGAAAGCGTTCGCGAAGTCGTGCTCGCCGTCTCGCAGCAGGCGCATGAACTGCTGGGCTGCCGAGGCGTTACAAGGGCGGATTTGCGATTCGATCCGGAAACCGGCGAAATCGCGCTCCTCGAGGTTAACACCCAACCCGGGATGACACCGACCTCGCTTGTTCCGGAACAGGCCCAACATGTTGGCATACCTTTTGGTGAACTCGTCACCTGGTTAGTGGAGGATGCGTCATGCAGGAGATGAAAATGAATTTCCCATCCAGCCGGAACGAATTTTTCTCGCCTGCCTATTTCGGAATCCGCAGATGGCTGCGCGTTGCGGGTGTCCGTCCCGCGTGCATCACGCTGTTCCTTGCAATCTTTGCGTGGATGCTTCTGGCGCGGTTTTCCGTGCAAGAGTTCGAGGACGCCATTGCGGAGGGCTACGGGCAGGCGCGGGGTTGGGTTGTTGCGAATACCCAACTGGAATTGAAACTGGGGGAAGTGAGCGGTTTGGCTCGCGCAACCCGCACCCAGGTTGCGAATGCACTAAATCTCCCCCGCGTCGGTTCTCCGATCGAATTCGATACGATTGAAGCGCGTCGATTGGTCGTGCGTCTTCCCTGGATTCGGGATGCAGAGGTTCGGTATCACTTTCCCGGTCGAATTTCGGCGATCATTCTGGAGGAAATACCGGTTGCGGTATGGCGTGAAGGAAACAGTTTCTGGTTGCTGAACATACAGGGTCAGCCGATCGAACAGGTGAAGAAGGAATCCGTACCTACGGATCTTCTGGTGCTGGTGGGTCGAGGGGCGGGCTTGGCGATCGCCGATATCGGACTCTTGCGTGCGGCGCATTCAGCGTTCGCCGATCCGTCCACAATTTACTATCGCGTTGGCGGAAGACGCTGGAACGTCGCACTTGCTGAAGGGCCGGTCGTTCAATTCCCCGAAAAAGGCTTGTTCGCAGCGCTTGAAAGATTTCACTCGACAAGTCTCTCCGTCGAACTGTTTGCCGGGAACATTGTGGCCGTCGATCTTCGCGACCCGGACGTTGTACAACTGCGTCTTTCGGGTGATGAACTGCATCGACTCCTCGACCGGGCTCATTCCAAACCGGAAGCGCAGGGAGCTTGAAATGATCCCTCCGGTAGCAAGCGGACCAGGAGTTCAATGATCTGGATTCCAGGAGAACGAGCAATCGGCGAACGGATCGGAAGAGTGCGGCGGCGCGGCCGGGTGGCGCTTCTCGATCCGGGGGGCGGAAAGATCGCCTGGGCAATTGCCTCGTGGAATCCTGATCATGCCGGCAACGGATTCGCGACTGACCGCCTTTCAATATCGGCGGCCGGAAGCGTTCCACCGGATGGCTACACGGCAGGAGAAATTCTTGACATGGAGGATTTCGAACGTGCGCTTCGCCGGGTAATCGACATGGTGGAGGGACAAGCGAACTGTGGAAGAATTGACGATGTGCTCATAGCGGTGGATGGACGCGACCTGAACTGCCACTATGCGAGGGGCGACGCGGCGATTTCGGGGCAGGTCGTAACCGAGAGAGACATGTTTCGGGCAATGCGGTGCTGTCCGAAGCCGAATATCTTCAAGGACAAGGTATTGCTGCACGCGCTGCCGGTGCACTACACAATCGATGATCGGGACGGCATCGTCGATCCGCGGCGATTGGCGGGCCAACGCCTCACCGTGGATGTAGTCTGGGTTTCCATACGTCGGGCCATTATTGACGAATTGTCCAGGTGCATCACGGGGTGTGGACTGAAACCGGCCGGATTCGTTGCGAAGCCTTACGCCACCGGCCTCGGGTGCCACATGGATACCGCGAGAGGTGGAGCTTGCGTCGATTTCGGTGCCTCGACAACCGGCGTAAGCGTTTTCTTGAAGGGGCAGTGCGTGTACGCGTCCAGTCTGAACAAAGGCGGCAACGACGTTACAGCGGCAATTGCCAAGGGAATTGAGATTGACTTTGCTGAAGCCGAGCAAAGAAAACGAGCCCTCAAGACCGGCGGGGATCCCAAAGTCGCAGAGATCATGGCGCGCGAAATGCAAGAGTTGTTCCGCGGCATCAGGCTTCTTCTCGACCAGGCCGATTTTCGGGAAGTCGGCAGCGGGACGATCCGTCTGACGGGCGGCGCCAGCCGAATTGCGGACATTCAAGATATGGCGATTTACTTCGGCCATAAGGTGGAGACCTGCCCACCCCGAGGAGTCTGGTGGCCCTCGGAAGATGCCGCGAAGCCGGAGAACGCGACACTGGCGGGGCTTGCCCGGTTCGCGCGTGAAGCAACGCTGGAGATCTGGGATTACGACCGGATGCTATCCAGCAGCGTTACCGGCTTCGCCAACCGCACCTTCCGGTGGATGGGGGAGGCTTGGTAGGGGAATTTCGGAATGCAGCGGACATCGAAAACCGACAACCACGAAATAGCGCCGATCGACCATTTCTCGCGGGCAGGGCCGCGTGGTGCCTGGCGGATCGAATTGCAAAGTTGCGCGCAAGCGTTCGCGCCAGGTTCTGATGGCCGCAATTGGCGAGATGAAGTGATTCATGATGGAATTGCAAATCGTTAAGTGCCATTGCTACATCAAAGTGTCGGTCGAGAGGTTCCAGGCGCCCGGGCATTTGACGAGGACCGCAGATCCGCCCGTTCGCGGTTCTTGAATTTCAGGTGTTTTGCCGTCGGAAGATCAAGAGCGGGCGCGCGCATGGGGCACTTGTCTCGGGGTGTTGCTAACGAAAAGAATCAGCAAGACATTGCATTGACTTGAGAATACGACCTGTTTATGGTCGCAAAAAACAAATCGCCAAATGAGGCACGGTGGCGAAATGCCATCACAGGCAAAGCAGGAGACCAAGGAGCAGTTCATGACTATCAAGCTTGGCGTCCCTGAATCGAAGGGCACGCAACCCAGGATCGCAATTGTCGGGGTTGGCGGTGGCGGCTGCAACGCCGTGCACGCCATGGTGCTTGGCGAAATACCCGGTGTTGAATTTGTGGCGGCGGATACCGATACGCAGGTTCTTGCGAGAACCAGCGCGGATTGCCGAATTTCTCTCGGAAGCGAAGTAACCGGCGGATATGGCGCCGGAACGGATCCAATCATCGGCAAGAAGGCGGCCGAGGAATCCGTCGACGAAATTCGCGCCGCGCTCAGTGGCGTTTCGCTCGCGTTTGTCTCCGCCGGCATGGGCGGCGGCACGGGAACCGGCGCACTGCCCGTTATCGCGCGCATTGCGCGGGAAATGGGTGTGTTGGCCGTTGGCGTAGTAACGAAGCCGTTCGAGTACGAGGGCCCCGCCAGGATGGAAGCGGCCATGCGCGGCATCGGGGAATGTGCAGACGGTTTGGACACGCTGCTCGTCGTTTCGAATCAGAATTTGTTTACCGACACCACGCGGACGTATCGGATTCGGGACGCGTTCCAGATGGTGGACGATGTATTGCTTAATGCGGTGCGAGGTGTGGTTGACTTGGTGGTGCGACCGGGAATCATCAATATGGACTTCGCGGACCTTTGCATGGTGCTGCGTGAAGGAGGCACCGCGGTAATCGGTACTGGAGATGCCGAAGGCGAAGACCGGGGAGCCCAGGCGGCCGCACAGGCAGCGAACAATCCACTTCTGGATGGAGTGTCCGTGGACGGTGCGGCTTCCCTGCTGATCAATGTGACCGGAGGCGAGGATCTGGGTCTCGACGACGTGGATGCTGCTGCGAACTACCTGGGTCTGCAGGCTCGAACAGACGCTCGGATCAAGGTTGGGGCGTCCAGCGACCCCTCTATGGAGGGTCGAGTTCGGGTGTATCTCGTAGCTTCCGGCGTTTCGGTCGGCGTCGCGCGTTCGCTCAACGGTGACAAGTTTTTGCACGAAATTCTTAAGGACCACAGCGGCAATCAAAAGTGGAAGTCCAAAATGCCCTCACAAGGGATTTCGCCCCAGGTTCCCACCGGTTCCCGCCGGCCTCCAGCCAAGAAGCCTCCCGGACAACCGCCGGAGCGGACTGTTCGATCGCAGGTATCGCCCCGCCGCGCAGTGCGCGAAAAGGAGTCGAGGTCCACTTGGAATGATGAAGTCGCCATGAACGCCCGTTCGATCAGGACGGAGATTGCTGAGCGAATGGCGAGAACTGCCAAGTCCAACGGAGGGGGAAGGCTCAGTGAGCAGCGACCACCGCTGCGGGTGCGGTCACGGCAAGATTACGTGAAAGGTTCGGGAGGATCAAACTCGGTGGTTGCTATTGGTGCCCAAATTCTAATGCAGTCTCCCAAGCGTGCAGCTGGAAACGTTGGTTCCAACCAACGGGAGGCTGAAAACGTATCTCGAATTCGCGAAGCGACGCCTAGGGGAAGGGGGCTGATATCTCGGATGCTGGCCTCCAAGTAGGACTCTTGTTTGTCACAAAACGTAATGTTCCGTGAGTTGGTGCGAGAATCGGAGTGCCGTATCTTGTTTCGGGAAATGGTGTCCGGGCGGACCCGTGTATGCAAACAACAATTGCACGGAAGGCGAAGGTTTCTGGTCTCGGTCTGGATACCGGCGGCTGGGTTCGCGTAGTATTTCGACCGGCATCGGCTGATACGGGAATTGTGTTCCGGCGGGTCGACGTCAAAGACCATGACGGTCAGGTGCCGGCCCGATTCGATTCTGTCGTTGAAACAAAGAATCGTACGGTAATCGCCAACTCGGACGGCGTGCGGGTTTCAATGATCGAACACGCCATGGCCGCCTTCTCCGTATGCGGCGTAGACAATCTCTTGGTGGAGGTAGACGGTCCCGAACTTCCCATTTTCGACGGCAGCGCATTGCCGTATGCTGAAGCGATCAGACATGCGGGCTTGCGTGGCGCAGGTGGAGAACGCAGGGCCATTCGTATGCAGGACCGTGTCGAATTCAGGATGAACGGCGCATGGGTTGCGCTTGAACCGGCCGGGCGCTTGGAAATCTCCTTCGAAATCGATTTCACTGATACTGCGATCGGCCGACAACACCTGGATCTTCCGGTCCGCAACGGTGCGGCAGTAGCGGAACTGCTTCCCGCAAGGACATTCGGCACAATGAGTGACGTTGAGCGCTTGCGCGGCCTTGGCCAGTTGCGCGGCGCTTCGCTGGCCAGTGGAATCGTGATCGAGCACGGAAGAATTTTGAATCCGGAAGGTCTCCGATTCAAAGACGAGTTCGTGCGTCACAAGATGGTGGATGCGCTTGGCGACCTGTTTCTGAGCGGGTGTCCGATTATTGGCCGCTGCACCGGGCACCGGCCCGGGCATGGCCTGAATAACGGGCTCCTGCGAACTCTCTTTGCAAACCGGGGAGCGTGGTTTTACGAGGGAATTCCCGCACCCACAGAATATCAGGGGCCAGCTTCCTAGTTCCTGAACAGCCGTAATTGTCAGCGGCGCACCGCCCGATCAGGAGTATTCGAGAATTCGGTTTGGCTGCGTCGAATCGTGTAGTATATGCGCATGCTGCGGAACGCGGGAAACTTGGATGTTTAGCGTATGAAGAATATTGGCGGTGCTGTCAGCGCTTTCGTCATGGTGTTGGCGATTTCGGCCTGTTCGGATAGCGAGGATGTCTCGCTGGAGGAGTTATCGGCCGAAGAAATCTATGCTCGCGGCGAAGCGGCGCTGGAGGACCGGCCAGGGGAGGCCGCTGAAATCTTCGAAGAATTGGAGCGAATTTACCCCTATTCTCCACTCACAAGGATCGCGATGATCCGCGCGGGGGAGGCGTATTATCAGGCCGGGGAATATGATGGAGCGATCTTGGCGGGCCAGCGGTTTCTGCAGTTCTTCCCCGGCGACGACAATGCAGCGCGCGCGCAGTTTATTGTCGCACTAAGCAATTACGATCAAATTCCCGATGTTAAACGGGACCAGACATTCTCGCGAAATGCTCATCGGGAATTACGGTTTCTCGCCCAGCGATATCCCGATTCCGGGTATGCCGGGGATGCGCTGTTGATGCTTGATGCAGCGGAAGACCAACTCGCCGGGAAGGAAATTGATATCGGACGCTTCTACCTTCGGCATGGGCATTACCTGGCCGCCATCAACCGGTTCCGCAGAGTGATCGACGAGTATCCCAAGACGTCTCATGTTGCGGAGGCCCTACATCGGCTTGTGGAGGCAAATCTTGCGCTGGGTCTGGAAAGCGAGGCTCGGCGCGCCGCTGCGATCCTTGGCTACAATTTTCAGGGAAGCGAATGGTACGCCGATTCATTTGCGCTTCTGGAGAGAGCAGACGCCGATGGTTCAGCGCGGGACAGCGGTTCCTGGTTCGATAGGCTGTTTGGCCGGACATAGAGACCACTGTCAACTGGCGGTTCGACTGGCCAGTTCGGCCTACAGCAGTTGGCAGGGGCGTGGTATGCAAGTCGCTGTCCTGCGACCGCTAACAAGTGCGAACTGGGAGCATGCCGACTCAATTCAGGAAATCGTCTTGATCCAACATAGTCCGATTTGCGTTGGCTATGTCTTCGAGTTTCGTGGAAGCAACACGATGACGTTTCAGGACGACATGGCAGACGGATGTCAGCGGTTCAGCGCCTAGCTCCATTTCTATTGATCTCGTTGCTCTGGCTGCCCATAGGGGTACTCGCTTTTTCAGTATTCCGGGGCGTCCTTTGGCCGCTCGAATCTCACGCCTGGATGTCGCTCGTGGTGCTTTCGCCATTTGGACTACCGCTTGCGCTTGCCTGCCGTAAGCTCTGGCTGAGGGGACACCCGATAGTTTCCGCCGTTGCATTTCTGCTGCTGGCGCCGTTGACATCAAGCTCCTCCATTTTTGCAGGATTGCTCGGACCCGTGGCGATTGCGGTCTATGCCGCGATCATCAGTACGCCAGCCTGGTTGCTGTACTATCTCCTGCGCCGACTCTGATCACGAATTGTGCGGGATGAAAACCGCGCGGTTCACTGAACATTACGCCCGGCACTTAAAACGGATCTTTACGAACCAAATTGACCGAAAGTGCCACGGCGTCACAAAGATAACAGGAACCTAGATCCGCGAACTGCGGCGCGGGAACGGGGTTGAGACGGACACGAGGGGATTTCGGCGCGAATCGAACCGGTGGCGTGCGTGGTTCGTTGGCGAATGGATTTCGCGGGTGCGAATGGGTGGTCCGACAAGCGATTGCGGTCACGAGTGTGAAGCTCGGTCGGACGAACCGCTACGATTTCCGCAACTGCACAAGGGTATCGTCGCTCGTGCCGGAGGGATTGCCCGTGTCTTATCGCCTTCGGTTCAGGATACGATCAGCAGCCATGCGGGAACAGTCAAAGCGGCGAACAAGCTTGTAAGTACGATTCCGCTCGCCGCCGTTCCCTTGGCGCGATTGTACATCGCTGCGAACAAGTAGGAGTTCATTCCCATAGGCATTGCAGCCACAATGGTCGCAATGGCGATCAAGTTCTTGTCCAAGCCGAACAGCCAATGGGCCAGGACAAAGGTCAGGGCTGGCTGCACGACCAACTTGCTCACCGCAGAGGTCCCGGCGATTCGTATGTCTGCCCGCAATTGGTAGCGCACCAGCGTGGCGCCCACTCCGAATAGTCCAAGAGGAATGGCGGAAGCCGCCAACATCTTCGTCGCCGTTTCAAATGCCGTCGGCAATGGCGCCAGTCCGAACAAGTTCCCGGCCAAACCGAGCGCCACCCCGATCAACAGGGCATTCCTTATCACGGCCTTCAGGGTTTGGCGGAGGCCGGCCAGGAAACCCGATCCCTTCTGTCGCAGTCCCTCCATCATGGTGATGCCCAGCAGATACATGGCGACCGCGTGCAGGCCGACGATCCCCACCAACGGGGTAATGGCAGCGTCGCCGAACGCGCCGACGACCACCGGAATCCCCAGCATGACCGTATTTCCGAACGTCGCGGCAAATCCGATGGCCACGCTTTCCCCGGGCCGCTGGCGCCAAACGAAACGGGATGTGCCCAGAGCGACAAAGAAGAGGAACACGACGGGCAGGTAAAAGGACAGCAGAAGTTCTGGATTGAACGCCGCATCGAAAGAAACGTGCAGTACTGCCCGCATCAACAGGCAGGGAGCAGCAAGATTTGTCACAAACGCGAGGATGCCGTCGACGCCTGCGTCAGGACAGAGGCCCGTCCGTGCTCCGATATACCCCAGGCTTATGAGCGCAAATACGGGAAACAGAATCGTGAAGAGTTCCACCACGTTGCGGAGGCTACCTAGTCAAGCCGGGCGCCGGTGATGAACATGGAAAAGGCTTCGCACCACACCACTACGTTATCGTACGCGTCGCGGTTGACGGTAGCAGGCAATTCGAATTGCAGAGGACCGGAGAACGTCTTGACCTTGCCGACCTGAATCGCCTTCGGCTTGATTCTCACGAATGCTTCCTTTGTATCGACGAACCGCGTCGTCAGATATACGCGGTAGTCCGGACCGGGCGAGAGCCTGACATTTTCTTCGAACACCAGCCCGCCCATTCCAAGCCTGATGGAACCTTCTCCCCAGTGCAGCGGGTCGGAGCCGGCAAGGTTTCGCGAGAAGACGCCCCGCCTGTCGTCCGGACTTGCCGTTGAAATTTCTTCCGGACCGGCGTTGCGGAAGTCGACCAAAATGGGAAGTGCGTATATTCCGGCGCCAAATCCAATGCCAAAAGCGCCTAGCAAGGCTGCACCGACTAGCGCGATTCGCACGTACATGGAAGTGCTCAGTATGCAGGAGGATCGAGACTCTCGAACAGATACTCAAGGATCATACCGTCGAAAGCCGGACTTATGTAGTCCGCCGTTTCCCCATCCACCTGCTCGTAATCCAGATGCACGTGCATGTTTGTCAGCACCGCGCGGCTCGGGGCAAGCCGTTCAATCCAGGACAACGTCTGGTTCAAATGCGTATGCGTCGGATGCGGTTGGCGTTGAAGTGCGTCCACGATCCAAGCCTCAACGCCTTCGAGCGTCTTCCACGCGCTGTCCGACATTCCCGAGAGATCCGGCGTGTAGCCCACCGGGCCGAAACGAAATCCCAGCGAGTTCAGGGCGCCGTGGGGAACGGCATAAGAGATTGCGGGCAAGGAGCCTCCGGGCCCGTGAATTTCAATCGGCCCGTCGATTAGATGGAGCGAAAGGAAGGGGTCGTATCCGCTTCCCTGCACGGCGGCAAACGCGTAGCCAAAACGCTTGCGAAGCACATCTGCCGTGCCCGGCGCGGTCCAGACCGGTATCTTCTGCTTGCCGTTTCGAAGGAACAACACCCGCAGTTCGTCGAGTCCGTGAATGTGATCGGCATGTTCATGGGTGATCAGCACAGCGTCGAGGCGCTGAATGCCTGCGTCGAGACACTGGGATCGCAAGTCGGGACCCGCGTCCACAAGCACGTTGGTCGCGCGCCCGTCGGCATTCAGTCGTTCGACTAGCAACGAGCAGCGCCGTCGTCGGTTTCGGGTGTCGCGCGGGTCGCATGCGCCCCAGTCGCCGCCAATTCGCGGGACGCCGCCAGAGGATCCGCAACCAAGGATGGTGAAGCGGAGACGGTCAGCCACCGTCATGTGAGATCTCCATTTCCGGTCTCGGCACTTTGGAGAACAGGCGAAAGAAGTTTTCACTTGTGGCGCGAGCGAATTCGGCGTCGGATAGTCCCTTGAGTTCAGCTCCGGCGCGCGCAGTGTGCTGCACATATGCCGATTCGTTACGCTTGCCACGATATGGCACGGGGGCGAGGTAGGGCGCATCCGTTTCCACGAGAATGCGCTCTAGCGGCGCATCCGCGAAGATCGATCGCAAGGCGTCCGCGTTGCGAAATGTGATGATTCCCGACATCGACAAGTAAAACCCAAGATCGAGCGCCAGTCGGGCGAGTTCGGGTCCGGAAGAATAGCAATGCATAACGCAACGGAAGGGGGCCTGGTCATAGGCGCCTCGGAGCAGGTCTCCGAGTTCACGGTCGGCCGCACGCGCGTGGATGATCACAGGTAGTCCGGTGCGCCAGGAGGCTTCGATGTGCGCTTGCAACGAATTCCGCTGCGCCACCGCTGTTTCGGCGCGGCGATAAAAGTCCAATCCGCTCTCGCCGAATCCGATCATCTTCGGGTGCTCCGCCATCGCACACAGTTCGTCAACGGACGGCACCGGTTCCTCGTGGGCGTGGAGCGGATGCAGACCGGCGGCAAAATACACGGGATCGTAGGATTCACTCAGTTTTCTGGTGACTGATAAGAGGCGTGGTCGCGTGCAGATCGTGACGATACGCGACAAACCAGCCTCGCCGGCCCGGCGTACGACCTCCGGAAGATCCGTTTCGAAGTCCGGAAAGTCCAGATGACAATGGCTGTCCACCAGCACGGAACACTACCGGCCCATCGCCTCCGCGCGGAGCGCGGCGGCTTCGATATTCGTAAATGCTACGAGTAACGTGGTCGCAGGATCAATGTTCACGGCAGTGGATTCCTCCACGGTCTTGCGGAACTCGAACGCCGCTTCGGCCCAGACAGTTGCCTGTCTCGGGGCGCCGGTCAGGGGTTTCAGGAGATTCAGGAGATCGCTTCGCTCGATTTCCGCATTGGCTGCGGCGCGCGCGAGTTTCGACAAGGTGTTCCCGGTTACCCGGACTACGATTTCGCGCTGCAGGGCTGCGTCGCGCTTTTGCAGGGTTTCCGAGAAGTTCGCGAACGCAGTGCGGTCTAGGCGGGGCAGAGTTCCGAGAAGGGTCTCCAGGTCACGGAGCAGCTTCGCCCCGCCGCAACAATGCGTGCGCAGGGCTTCGCCAGCCGAACCGTCGCACGTGCGTTCCAGAAGTTGCAGTTCGCTCTCGCCGATCTCCGGGAGAGCGTCTCGAACGGCGCGACCAAAGGCCTTCGCGCCGAGCTGACGAAGCGGAAGATGTCTGCAACGGGAGCGGATTGTCGGCAGCAGGCGGTGCGGGTCGTGGCTGACCAGTAGGATTGCCGCCCGGTCCGGCGGTTCCTCGAGCATCTTCAACAAGGCATTGGAAGAACTTTCATTCATTTCCTCCGCGGCGTCGAGAACGGCAATTCGCCAACCGCCCAGTGCCGATGTGAGATGAAAAAATTGCAGGAGCGCGCGTACGTCTTCCACGCGTACCCGCGTGTAGGGGCGCCCCTTCGACCTGTCCCACTCTCGGCGCACGGTTCGCAATCTACGTTCCGAATAGGCCGCGATCCTCCGGCTGGCAGGATTGTCCCCGGCAACATCCAGGGAGTCCGCGTCCGGGTCTCCGCCCGAAATCAGGAATCTCGCAACTCGATAGGCAAGCGTGGCCTTTCCGACGCCTTGCGGTCCATGTATCAGCCAAGCGTGAGGAAGTCGGCCGGAGCGAATTGCTTCGAGAAACTCGCGTTCGGGCCGTTCCTGCCCGTGGAGCGCCAGTGTTTGGCGAGGATGCGGCGCACCAGGCACTTGGTCCGGACAGACTTCGTCTCCGCTCACGCTTCGCTCCGGTGGAGAAAGGGAGCGACAGCCTCCCAAATGGATGCAGCAACAGCGTCTTCGCTGGCATTCGCGTCAATGGCTCGGCAGCGCCCGGGTTCCCGTTTGCAAAGGTCCCGGTAGCCCGCCTCAACGCGCCGTCGGAAGTCTTCATTCAGTTTTTCGAATCTGTGATGCCCCCCGGCCCGACCATCGCAACGGGCTGCGGCAGTCATCGGGTCGAGAAGCAGGACGAGTGTCAGGTCCGGGGACCGCCCTATGGACATTTCGTGAATCTTGCGGACCGTGCGCGGGTCTACGCCGCCGGCGGCCGCTTGGTACACCTCTGTCGAGTCGTGAAAACGGTCACAGAGAACAACGGTGCCGTGTTCAAGCGCGGGCCGGATGACTCTCTCCATGTGGTCGCTTCGCGCCGCGCAGAACAAGAGCACTTCCGTCATACCCGACCAACGGTCGGGTTCGCCCTCCAAGAGAATACGTCGGATTGCTTCCGCTCCGCATGTTCCTCCAGGCTCGCGCGTGACGATTACCTTCTTTCCGCCCGCCAACAATCGCCGATAGAGATTCTCCACCTGGGTCGATTTTCCCGCGCCATCACCGCCTTCAAGTGTGATGAATATGCCGGTGTCGCCGCGGATCACTCCTTCGACTCCCCAAACAGGGCGTGTTCCAGAAGTGTTAGGGCGCGAATGAAAAGGTTACCCTTGCCTACCGCGTCGCTTGCCACGAGCGGGGCGTTGAAGGAAGGGCCGTCCGGGAATTCGACGGTTATCGTGCCGATCTGCTGGCCTTTTTCTACCGGTGCCTCGACCGGTTCCCGTATCGAAATCGTTGCGACCGCCTCTTCCTGATGGGAAGCAGGCACCGTACCACGGACCGTCTCACCGACTTCCAAACCGACGGTTCCCTCTTCGCCCATCCAGACTTTTGCCCTGCCGACGATTTCGCCAGCCTCGTAAAACGTGCCGTTCTTGAATTCGCGAAAGCCCCATTCAATCAGGCGACGGGATTCAGCGGTTCGCGCCTTCAGGGTTTCGATTCCCGCGAGAACCAGGACAAGCCTTCGTTCGCCGCGCACCGCTGTGCCCGCTAGGCTGTATCCGGACTCCCGGGTGTATCCCGTCTTCATGCCGTCCGCACCAATTTCGGCGTAGAGCAGGGGGTTGCGATTGCTCTGCTTGATCCCCTCCCAGGTGAACTCGGTTTCACTGAATATTGGAAACATCTGTGGATAGGTTCGGACGATATGCGCGGTCAGCAGAGCAAGATCTCGTGCGCTCATGCGATGCTGGGGATCCGGCCAGCCGCTGGAATTGGTGAAGTGCGAATTCAGGAGCCCCAACTGAGCGGCGCGGCGGTTCAGGCGCTCGGCGAAAGCCTTCTCGGATCCGTCAAAGCCTTCGGCAATGACGATGCAAGCATCGTTACCCGAAGAGATGATGATTCCGCGAATCAGATCTTCGACGCGGATCAGCTTCTCAAGACCCACGAACATCTTGGAGCCGCCCATCTGGTAGGCCTTCCTGCTGACGAGGAATTGGTCATCAAACGAAAGCCGGCCTTCGGAAAGCGCCCGGAACACCACTTCGAGTGTCATGAGCTTGGACATTGAGGCCGGTGGAATCGGGGCATCGGCGTTTTTCTCGAGAAGTATCGCGTCGGTGCTCAGATCGACGAGAATGGCATGGCTCGCGCGAGCATTCGTGGAAAGCGCCCAAGCGCCGCCGGGAGAAGCTAGCCAGAACAGCGTCGCGAGCGCGAGAATGCTCAGGCGGAGACGGGATATGTTTAGGATGGACATACCCGACACATAGTCCACAATCGGATTTGGAACAACGTCCCCCATCCCGCTGGCGCATCCTTCGGTTGTGTGGATAGACTGCGGGGGACGTGGAAGGGTGGCAGAGTCTGGCTTAATGCACCGGTCTTGAAAACCGGCGTGGTTGAAACCACCGCGGGTTCGAATCCCGCCCCTTCCGCCGATTACACCACCTAAACTATTGGTACATATAGATTTTGGTAGTCTCAGCCTACGTTCTGTCATACGTTTTTTGGACGGTATAGCCGGGTACTGCAACGGATTACTACGGACTAGGGTTCTATCGAAACAGTCTGAATTCGGCGGTAGATATCCAATCGCCCGTCGTAATCGTCACCCCTGGTGAGAATGCCGTTGAACCTTCCGCCGCGAATAAGACACTCGATCAATCGCGAACCGACAGCTTCCGCACCCGCATACGTTTTTGCCCGAGCGTCTAAACGAAACGTGCAAGCGGTGGTGAGATTGCCGTCAATCGCCTCTTCACCCTCCCTGCCTATCTCCCGATAAACCACCGCTGGAAACTCCAGCTTATTGGTTGTGAGAGACGGTTGCTGTACCACAGGGTACAGGGCGATACCCTCTTGCGCGCCGCAGGAACGGATATATTCGGCGGGAAGTAGGCGAAGGGTCATAGGGTAATCCTCGGAGGGAGCACATAACGCATGCTAGGGCCTATGAGCATTGCAACGTGGAAAGACACCCGCCCTAGCATGCGATATGTGCTCCCTGGCTGGCCGTGCGCCCGGAGAACGCAAATAACTCTCGACCCGGCACCGCGCTTCGCTTAGCAGTGACAACGTTTACCTAGAGGCGAGGGGTTCCGGGTCGAGAGATAATTGCGTTCCTAGTTCGCCGTCAATAGCCCCGAAAGCTCAAGCGCCTCGGAAGCGGGAATGTCATTCCCGACTAGCGCCGCGAATGCCCGCGCGTTCATGGCAACGTCACTGGCCCGCAGGTTGTCAAATCGAACCGTGACGGTTTCCTCTAGCTTCCGACTAGCTTCATGAGCCAACAGTCTGCCTAGCGGCTCAATCGTGCTTCGCGTGAATCTCCGATAGGCTTCCCGCGCGGTTGTCCCATCACCCTCCCCGGATAGCAGGACCGCAGGGACGCCCGCCGCGCCGCACACGTCCGAGTTGGCCGATTGCCGGGCGGAATTGAGAGAGGATGAAGGATCGGCCTTGATCCGGTCGGCGCTAAATGGATCGCCGAGAATCGCCACATCGCCCGGGCCGAAGGTCTTGATGGCTGAAGCGACCTGCTTAGTTTGCTCGGGAGTGAGTCGTGATTGCGAGCCAGGGCCAGTCCGATCTATGTTCAGAAACGCAAGTGGTTTCGTCCGGGCTTCATTCGCCAGGGCAGTTGCCGCCACGACAGCCAGTTCGATCTCATTCATCGCCCCCTTAAGCGGCGATCTACCGCGCCAAGGCGCGCCTACCGAAGCGTTTATCCTGACATGCAGAATTGAGCTTGCAGGCACCGTGAGCATCTCTTGCCCGGCCGGAGTGTTGACATGCAACCTGTAGCCCCATTCACGAGGGTTAGGCGACTTGCCTAGCACTTCCGACAGCGAGGCTGGAACGACCATCCCTGACGCTTCTAAAATGCCCAGAAATTCCCCCTTGAACAAAAGGGCGCGCCCCATCATGGACAGAATATCCGGAGCTAGCAGGCTAGTTCCATCGACAATCGCGGAAGCGAATGAACGTGCATACAGCCCGGCGCAGCTTTCGGCCGCAGCCAAACGATTCACGTCCACCCGCTTCCCGGCCGCAAGCTCTAGCGCCCGGCCCGCAACCACCGTGTCTAAATCCGTAACGTCCTCGCTCCCCCGTCGCTCAGTCCGTCGCTCAGTTCGGCGGAATGGCCTCAACAAATCCATATGCCCCTCCCCCGTTCCCGTTCTCGAAGGCTAACGGCCGTGCCCGAATAGGAGGGTGCCCGAACTAGTCCAATGCCCACAAGCACGGCTCCGGACACTTCGCGAATGCCATTGATGATTTTCGAGTGCGCCCGGTTGAATTCGACCGAAAATCCGGCCAGTTCGCCCGCAAGCACTCGAGCTATCGCCTCCTTCCCTTCAGGTGAATCGTCTACGGAAATTTCTGTCTCCAGACCCTCCCCCGTATCTCGAAACTCTACACTTCCCGGCCAGCCGGAAATCGCTTGCGAGCGGTCATGCAACAAGTTCACGACCCCGCGCGAAGCCACCGACAGGCTGCCGGCCAGAAACCGCTCACGGTGACTCAGGCTAACCGTACCATAGGGCATGACGATTCCCCGCAGTTTTCGGGTGTCCGCTTCGGCGCGAATTTCCGCACCGAAGCACACCGTTTCGAAGTCCTTGCCAGACATTAGACGGATATCCGCGCGGCAAGCTGGACATAGGCTGAACTTTGAACCAAGAGCAGGTCGCCCACGATTGCGCTCACGGTAATATGCCGCTGCCCCTTCCCGGAGTCGGTGTAGATGTCATCTACCGTCAAACGTCCCCAACTCGGAACAACCGCACGCGCAATGCCCGGCTGCCCGAGCCTAGCTGCAATTCCCGTAGCAATATGAGCAGCTTTCGCGGGCATGCGAGAATTCGCGCGGAAACCAGCCGTCTTTTCCATTAGATAGCTAGCAGCAGTCATATCTCCGTCCGTCCCCCGGAATTTCGAAGCTGCCTGCACGTAGGCATCCGGGTTCCAAATCGAGGAAATCTCTTGCAGGGAATTCGCCCAAAGCCCGTCGACAACTGCCGCTACCAAAGAAACCCACCTGTCGAAAGTTTCTACCGCAGCGGCGGGAGCACCAGGATTCCCTAATTGGTTGATGATTCCGTTTAGGTTCGGAGCATTGCCGTCCCCGTTGATAATCTGGTTATCCATCGAGTTGGAAAGCTGTCCCTGCAAGGCTTGCCGTAAAGAATCCTCGAAGCTGTCCGTTCCCACCGCTGCAATGTCTTCGAGAGACAGCGACAGCCGCGCCGGAATGCGTTTCGGAGTCGCAGATGCGACCGTTAGCGCACCAGCAGTAGAGTCCGCTACCCCTGCCTTTGCTTTCGGAGCAGCGCTAGAGGGAGCGGTCGTGATTGTCGGAATGGCATAGGTTCCGCTCGGTACGTCCCGAATTTCTATGCCAAGGGCAGATGCAACGGACGGCGCAAAGATGAACGGTTGCACAGTGCCCATGGTAATTCCGACAGAGGCACCGGCGGGAGTGACCGCTCGCGTCTCAGCCTGTAGCCGCTCCCGATGGGGAACGTCGAACATAAGCAATGGGATATCTGCATCGCCTTGGCCTACCGCCGCACGCAATTCCGCTTCCGGGCCGGAGGGCCGTCGCCCGGTGATCGCGCATTGCAGAAAGTTTGTGAGTCGCGCTTGTTTCGCCAGCTCGTTTCGCTCCCGAGTTTCCGGGTCAACGTCCGAGTCGGTGCGCGCCTCTTCTGCAAGCGCCGCGCGCTCAGCCGCTTCCGCCGTAACCGCTGCTCGAATTTCCGGCTCGATGGCCTCTAGCCTGTCGACCGCCGTGTTGAGCTCCGTTCGCTGTTCCTCGGAAAGCTCCTCCAACTTGTTTAGCGCGATCACGCGCTCCCGAGCCTTGCTCTGTTCTTGCCGCAATTTCTCGCTCTTAGTAAGTAAATTCATGGTAATACCTCTCCTCTGAAAATCGCGCTTGTGAATGTCTCCCATTCACGGTTGACAGCCCTTGCCGAATGCTCAGCGCGATGACATTCTCGGCAAATTGCCTCTAGGTTTGAGGCTTCGAACACCTTTTCCGGGCTTTCCCGGATTGACTGTTTATGATGCACGTCCGTTGCCGCGACAGTGCGGCCGTTCGCCGCGCACCGCTCGCACAGATTACCCGCCCGCGACATTACCTCTTCGCGGACTGCTGACCACTCGGGGGTCGCATACACCTCACGCCGTTCGCGTTTCGTACTCATGCGATAGCAACAGCGATCTCACTGCCCGCTTGCATGTCGCGATCTAGGGCACCCGCCGCCAGAGTCCCGCAAACTGCAACATCGTCGCGACTGCGGTGCGCGCGGGATTTGATGATTCGGCAAGAACCTTGATCATCTGTTAGCACGGTCGCTTGAGACAGGCTCAAGGTTGCGAGCTTCACGGACTCTGGCGCCATTGCAAGGTGCGGTTGTCCGTCGATTGCCAGCTTGCGAAAAGCGGCGATATCTTCCGTCGATTCACTCCAACGCGTCTTTCGCTCCATCAAGGGGAACCGACCATTTATTGCATCTTCGAGGGCGGCGCGTAGGAAGCGGTCGCAAACCGCGTAGGAGGGAAATACGCCCATGTCCGCTAGATGGTCGATCAGCACGGACGGGCGCGCTATGCGGTGGCCATCGTCAACGATCATGCTTCCCGCCGCGCACAAATCCGTGTACGCACCGGACGGCAACGCATCCTGTCTCTCGCGATCTTCGAGTGAAGGGAGGCCGCCAATAGACGCGTAGGCTTCGCAACGGCCATTTGCCCAAATCGCCCATGCCCCGCACCACGACCGCTCCCCTCCGATATCTAGCCCGACAACAGGCTCGCCCTCCCGAGGGGGAACTGGGCGCGCAAGAACCTTCCGCCAATCCGGTACAGTGAGCAGAACCGTTGCCGCATCGCCCGAGGGACGGTTGAGCCTGAACGCCTCGAAGGATGGCCTGAGAGTGGGATTCTTGCGCGCTTCATTTCTCTCCCGGAGGATGGTTCGGCGAAGGTTCGGGTTCCGAAGGATAAGAGGATTCGCCTTGCGGATAGTTGGCCACTTGTCCCATTCCTCATCTTCGGGAGCGGCGATCACTTCAACATGCCTCCCCGGAGTCGAACCGCTTTCGATTAGGTTCAACCACCAGCTACCGGGGAGCGAGGGCGCTTGCGTTCCTATCAGGATTACGCGCTGGCCGGAAAGTTTGCCCACGGACGTTCGAAGCGCGTCAAACATCAGTTGACCGCCTCGGGCTTCCCAAGACGCGGGTTCATCGCCAATAATCAAAGAGAAATTTAGCAGTCCGAGGGCGCGCTTCGCGGAGGAACTGATGGCGCGCAGGCTTGTCCCTGACTCGCGATGGCGGATATGCATTTGCGTTGCATTGTCGGAAATGGCGTAGTCGCGAGCGAACGCGGCCAGCCCCTGTCGTACAACGTCGAAAACGATACGGGCTTGCGCGAAAGACGCGGCGCAAAGGATCACTTCCCGACCGGGCGTGAATAGCGCCGCTCCCGGCGTCAGGGCGTTCTCGATAATCCATCCGATCATGGAGGATTTGCCGTTGCCCCGAGACATTGACCACCCGGCAATCTCAGTCTCCGGTGCGAATGCGCGGGCGATGAATCGCTCTTGGAAGGGAGCGAGCGGATAGCAGGTCTTGAGTTCGCGAATGAGACGGGTGCTTACCAGCGAGGAACTGGCGCATTTGGGCACCTTATATGCGGTTGACCTTGGGCTACGGTCTGGCATATGTGTTTATCAGTTTGGTTTAGGGTCCCGTGATGGTACAATTAGAATATACTCGCTCGGGAGGGGGATGGCTAGACGTCGAATAGCAGGAATATCGCGGGAATATATGTATATGCCCTCCCACCCCCCTTTTAAAGCGTCCCACCGTCCCAAAAGGCTAATAGTTGAGCCTAGTCAATGGGTTACGATGGGACGCTTACTGTATTTTGAATCGTCTTGCGAAACCGTAAGCGTCCCATGCTAAATGTCTGTGTCCGCTGGGTGTTCAGGGCCTTGGGACGCTTGGGACGCTTTAAAAGGGGGGTGGGAGGCATAGCGCGCGGAAACGCAATCTATGTCCGCTAACAGGAACCCTCGCACCCGCTCGCCTTTTGCGTTCTTTCCGCGACCTGGGCCAAGGCCAAAGGGTTCGAGCATCTTCCCGAGCCTGTGCGGACTAATGCCGCTCCCCCTATTCCAATCTCCCCATGGACTTTCCTTGTTCCAATTTAGGCACTCTAGAATGTCCGCAGTAGACAAGAATTTTGGGTCGCCCTTTTCTTCGAATGCCCGGCGAACGTCCCTTATCAGCAGTTCCGGATTAGAGAGATTATCGCCGGTACTGCTCAGTATCTCCTTGCTCGCGTCTTGCGCTTTCTTCAAGCACTCCCCCCCGGCAACCGAGGCAACCGCCCATAGCAATTCCCATGAGTCAACCTCCCTGTCGTTCATGCTTTCCGGGAAGGCAGTTCGCAGTTTGTATCGAGACCGAACGATCAAATCCGCGTTATCTTTCGACCAGCGGAATATCTGTTGCAAAAGCCCCTCGATCAGCTTCCGGTCGCGGTCGCGCCAACGCGGTAGTTTCTTGCTTGCGGGCTTCCGTTCTAAGTGAATCTGTATCGACCGATCAACCGTTGTATCGGCCAACCCTCCAATGCCGCATAGAACTTTCGGGCACCAAGTAGCAAAATCAACAGGAACCTGAACCGTTTTCTTGTCAATCGAACGCTGCTCGACACGCCCAACTTTTGCCGTATCGCGAGTCTGCGAACCATTGATCATTCCCGTTAGTTCGCCGTTGCCACCGTTCGCTTGATCGAGGCTCTTAAGGTCGATCTCATCAAGCAGGATTGTCGGCTCGTGTAACTCGATAATCCGAAAGAGATATGCGGGGCTAGCACTAACCAGCGTATGCGGTTTGCGAGCCAGTTCCTTAGCAATGCCCAAAAGCGTTGTCTTGCCCGCCCGCTTCGTAGGTGCGGTTATGTTCAAGAATGGAGCAACGTCAATGTTCGGGTGGTGGTGGATCCAAGACATTATGATCCAAAGCGCGACTACATACGCTTGTGCGCCGGACATATGCATATGCTCACCTACAAGCGCCGACAGTCGCTCTAAGAGGGCTTCGCCGTCTACTTCCTCGGGCCAAGGTTCCGGGTCTGCAAACTGGAGAGATTTGCCCGCAGACGGGTCGCTTTCTTCAGGCCCTGCCTCGATAAGGCCTGCGAGTTTGGCAATCCCTTTAGAACCAGCCTCCAAGCCTTTCGCCCAATCGTGTATGTCCTCTCCGCTATCGCCCGGGGGCAAGTAGAGATGAACCAAACAATCGTAGCCTTTCAGCCTCCTCGCGATCCTTTTCATTGCGTTGCGCCCGTTCGCATCCGCATCCGCAACAAGGGTTACATCATCCGTTTCGAGCGGTTTCCAATCCGTGTAGTCGGTGGCCTTGCTGCCGCCCGCCCATGTAACAACTACATCGTTCGGGAATACGCGTTCGGCAGGTTCAACGCACTTCTCCCCCTCGACCACGATCACCCGCGATCTCTCCTTGCCCCCGGAAGGCTGTGTTGATTGGCGGTTGTTTAGCTTAGATAGGTTGTACAGCGGCCGGGAGCGGGGCTTGCCTCCCTCAGGCAGGAAGTCGCCACTGCTGACGAAATACCGAATTTCCTTCTCACCCCCCGGCAGGTCACGGCGAACGCATAGAATGTCGGACTGACTCCTAATATGGGAAGGCGCAAGGTATTCGAAAAACGATAATTCACCGTCAGGGGCCTTTGCGCAGAACCTGCTAAAATCGGTATTGCCTAGCTTGCGCAAATCCCTTAGAATCGACATCGTTCCAAATCCTCATACCCACTGGAACCCGCCCCTGCCGAACTCATCCCCGGCAGGGGCTTTTCGTTTAAGCCGCTGCGCATATGCCTTGCCACTGGTCGTATCCGGGAGGGGCACCCTGCATCGCGATACGGTCTAGCCGCATTAGGCGTTCGCAATAAGCCAGCCAGTTTTGCGCGTCTCTCGGCAGACAGGCATCGCCGTACAGATACGCATGAACCACTCCATCGCTTCGGCGATACTCGGAACGATGATCGACTGAGCGGACTTGTCTTTCCGTTAGCCCTCGAAGCAACAGGCCGGAATGCAACAAGCAATATTCCCGCCCTCGAACCTCGAAGCGCCACCTGGCGCCTTCCCGCCAAAAGCGGAATTCGTAAGGCAAGACATGTCGAACGGAATGCATCAGGATTTCCCCCTCATCCGATCACCGGGCAAGTCTCCGCAGTTAGGCAACTGCCCCTTGGTATCTAACGACTGCAACGTCTTGCCAAACATTCCTAATGCGGCGAGACGGCCCAAAGGGGTGCCCTTGCGAATTTGCCAATGCCGCAGTTTCCCCTCCGGAGAGACCACGATAAGGTTCGAAGTGCCCGCGTTCGGCGGGCGAGCGTCTTTGATATCGGCATAAGCGAAGAGGATCAGATAATCATCATCCTCCGGCTCAGGTTCATCTGTCCAGCTTGCGATTTGAAGCTCGACAATGTTGCTATTGCGCGGGCCAAGTTTCACCTTCGGAAGGAAGGCATTCAGCAGCTTCCGCGCTTCCCGCTCGCTAATGTATTTCGTCATTTCGATTGCTCCTCCATTTTGGTTTCCCATGCCTCGATATCCTCAACCCTCCACCGGACTGTTCCTGGAAACTGGACTGAGCGCGGGAATTCTCCTTTTTTCATCTGGGCGTAAAGGTACGTATTGCTGATCGCGAAGCGCGCTAG
Organism: Rhodobacterales bacterium; assembly: GCA_965219495.1. Classification (GTDB taxonomy): domain Bacteria; phylum Pseudomonadota; class Alphaproteobacteria; order Rhodobacterales; family CAZPXZ01; genus CAZPXZ01. The sequence goes on along the minus strand of OZ244777.1, from coordinate 899,575 downwards.
AACGTCGCGTTTCCTCAACCAACGTTGCTTGTGTTCGGATTTCTGCATGTCGCACCTCTAAGCTGCTTTTAAGTGTCGATAATATACGCGTGCATGTCGGGTGGAGATAGGATTTTTGCATAATATAACCCGTTCTAGGGGCCTATCTATTTGGAGTAGTTGGATTATTTGTCGCGATCTAAGGGGTTTACTTTTTTCGATAGTTATTATGTTTTCCAGACAAATGAAAAGGGCGGCTCGATGGCCGCCCTCTTCGAATCGATTCGCAGGTTAGCGAGCGGCGATGTAATCCGCCCAACGCTGCATCATCCCCCGGCGCTTCTCTAACAAGTCGCTCCGAAAGTACGCGCCCTCGACTCCCTTTACGACATGCGCTAGCGCCGCTTCCGCAGTCTCCCGGTTCTCCTCCGTTTCAGCTGCCCAATCGCGAAACGTAGAACGGAAACCGTGGACAACGCACTGGACGCCTAATTCCCGAAGCAGCTTGCTCATGGTGCTGTCGGAAAGCACCCTGCCGCTCACGGAAGGGAACACTAGCCCGCTACCATCAGACAGTCCTTCCGCTTCTCGCAGGATATCGAGTGCGCGGCCTGAAAGCGGGACTCGGTGCGCGATCTTCGCTTTCATTCGCTCCCCCGGAACCGTCCAAATTCGCTCTTCCCAGTCTATCTCTTCCCACCGCGCACCCCGGACTTCGCCCGAGCGGCCCGCAGTGAGCACGGCAAATTCAAGCGCCAGTTTCGTTGCCGGCCAAGCCTCCGAGTCCCGAACTTTGTTCAAAGATTCTGCGGTCTTTGCGTGCGGAAGAGCGGCATGGTGCTTCTTCACTGCGCCGTTTTTCGGGAGCGCAGCTGATAAAACTTCGCCAGCTGGATCGTCAGTGCGCCAGCCTTCCGCTACTGCCCATTTCATTATGGCGCTTATCCGTTGCCGGACGCGTTTCGCGGTTTCGCGCTTATCCTGCCAAATCGGCAACAGACACGCGATTACATCGCGCGGCTCAATCTCGGAAACCCGCATGTCGCCTAGCGAGGGCATTGCATAGGTATCGAGGGACGCTTGCCATTGCTTCCGCGACTTGCCCGCATCCTTCCAGCCTTCCGAATGGAACGCGATCACGGACTCTGCCGCTGCCTCGAACGTAGGCACCGCTTTTGCGCGCCTAGCGAGGGCAAAGGGATTGCCGCCCATCCGTAGCAGCGTCCGGTTGGCGATTGCTCTCTCCCGGGCCTTTGCTAGCGACACTACCGGATATCCGCCCAGTCCTAGCGCGTGTTCCTTGCGATTCGAAACAAGCCTTTGAACCCATGACCGCGCACCAGAGTCTTGCACTCGTAGATTGAGCGTGGGACAACCAGTGTCGAGGTAGAAGCCTGGTGGCGCATTTCGAACGAACCTGTCTGTTAGGGGAGCAGCTTTCTTGTATTTCCTTGTCATTTCTATTTCCTTCCGAATCGGTCAATTCACCATATACGTTTCCCGTATACGTTCACGACACGGATAAAGGCAAATCGCTACGGATTACGGCGGAACAAAAGTTGATATAAATAACTGACAGGAAAGGATAAAAAGGACTTTTACGGACTAGCGCGGATGGTGCAATAGCGGACGCCCCTTCCGCCAGACGTGGACTTTGGAGCGCGCATATGGGATCAGGAGCCGTCTATCGGGATGTTCCGGCAGCGATCGGGAATACTCCCCTGATTCGACTGACCAAAGCCTCGGAACGGACCGGCTGTGAAATCCTTGGCAAGGCCGAGTTCGTCAATCCGGGCCAGTCTGTGAAGGATCGTGCCGCGCTTTACATCATTCGCGATGCAGTTGAACGGGGAGAACTGACTCCTGGTGGCATTGTCGTGGAGGGAACTGCAGGCAATACCGGGATCGGCCTCGCGCTGGTGGGTGCTGCAATGGGATTTCGTACCGTGATTGTCATTCCGGATACGCAGAGCCAGGAAAAAAAGGACATGCTGCGTCTTGCCGGAGCAAACTTGATTGAAGTTCCTGCCGTACCGTACCGGGATCCCAACAACTATGTCCGCTATTCTGGTCGGCTGGCGGAGCGGCTGGCGAAAACCGAATCGGCAGGCGCGATCTGGGCGAATCAGTTCGACAATACCGCCAACCGGAAGGCGCACGAAGAAACGACCGGCCCCGAAATCTGGGAGCAGACGGGTGGCAGGATTGACGGCTTCGTTTCAGCCGTTGGCACCGGCGGGACGCTAGCAGGTGTCGCGAACGCTCTTCGGGCCAGGAAGCCCGGTGTTCAAATTGCGATCGCAGACCCGGAAGGAGCAGCACTCTATTCCTACTATTTCAGCGGTGTACTGAAGGCGGACGGGGATTCCATCACGGAGGGAATTGGCCAAGGGCGAGTCACCGCCAACCTCGAGGGACTCAGTGTCGATCATGCGTATCGAATAACGGATGCCGAGGCGCTTCCGGTGATTTTCGATCTTCTCCAATACGAAGGACTCTGCATGGGTGGATCGACCGGCATCAATGTAGCAGGCGCGATCCGTCTCGCAGAGGACCTCGGCCCCGGCCACACGATCGCAACGGTGCTGTGTGATTTTGGGCAGCGCTACCAGTCGAAACTGTTCAATCCAGGGTTCTTGCGTGAGAAGGGTTTGCCGGTTCCGGAATGGCTAGACGGTCCCCAGCACCCCGTCCCGGAAGTATTCGAATAGGCAGGTTGAGGAGAATGGCGATGGCGCCTACGGAAGCACTGTACCGCGCGGATTCGTATCGAACGACGTGCAACGCTCGGGTAAGCGCCGCAACCCCGGAGGGCGCGGTGGCATTGGACCAAACGGTGTTTTACCCCACCGGCGGCGGACAAGCTGGAGATTGCGGAAAGTTCACCTGCGAAGATGGCCGGGAATATTCTGTGCGAATTGCGAGCTGGGGGAGCGAAGGCCTAATCCTGCATCACTTGGAGGATGCCATTAGCCCGCTTTCTTCCGGAACGCAACTGGTTGCGGAGATCGACTGGGACATCCGCTATCGCAGGATGCGCATGCATACCGCCATGCACCTCTTGTCCGTCATATTGCCCCTTCCGGTGACCGGCGGAAGCGTAGGTGAAGACAAATCGCGCCTCGATTTCAACATGCCGGAGCCGCCGGGCGATAAGCAGGCGATCGCAGACCGTCTGAACGAACTGATCAACGCCGACCATCCGGTGGGCGAGGAATGGATCGGTGCCGATGAACTTGCCGCCCGTCCGGAACTGGTGAAGACCGTGGGTGTGCGTCCCCCGAGCGGCGTCGGCAAAGTGCGTCTGGTGAGAATTGGTTCTGCCGAGGCTCCGATCGACCTGCAGCCTTGCGGCGGAACCCACGTTCGCAGTACGGCTGAAATCGGCCTTCTCAGGATTGGAAAAATCGAAAAGAAGGGACGATCGAACCGGAGGGTGACGCTGCTGTTCTCCGACTGACGTTCCTGCGCTTTTTCCCTTGCCTCCAGCACAAGGTCCGCCGTTCGGTGCCATCGCCTTCGTCTCGCGCGTGCTCTCGGATATGTTTGCCCGGGTCGAGCCGCGGTGCCAATGCGGCAGATGCGGCCGTCTACGCGTTGCGGAACTGCATAATTTCCGCATAATGAAAAATTATGCTGGATTTTGGAGACTCTTTCAGGATTGCTCTGCGTCTTGTCGTTACGGGCGATGCCGACTTGCTCGAAGTCGTGGGATTGTCCCTGCAGGTCAGCCTGATTGCCATGGCGCTAGCCTGCGCAATCGGAATACCGCTCGGTTCCCTACTGGCGATCAGCCGTTTTCCCGGCCGAGGTGCGGTATTGGTCGTCGTGAACGCACTGATGGGGCTGCCGCCAGTCGTTGTCGGACTTGTCGCGTATCTCTACCTGTCGCGATCCGGGCCGCTCGGGTGGCTGGGCCTGCTGTACACGCCGACAGCCATGATTATCGCCCAGACGGTTCTGATTATGCCAATCGTCGCGGCGCTCTCCCGGCAAGTGCTCGAGGACATGCACATCGAATATGCCGAACCATTCCGTTCGCTCTGCGTTCCGGAACACACGGCAGTCATGGCACTGATCTGGGACGCCCGTTACTCGCTTCTCACGGTGTCGCTGGCGGGGTTTGGGCGCGCGATCGCGGAAGTGGGCGCGGTCATCATTGTTGGTGGCAACATCGATCACCTCACGCGCGTGATGACCACCGCGATCGCCTTGGAAACCTCACGAGGAAACCTGCCTCTGGCCTTGGCCTTGGGGATAGTCTTGTTGACCATTGCGCTCGGCGTGAACGCGCTGGTCATGGCCTCGCGAATGACCGAGAAGCGGTTTACGCATGCTTGAAGAGCGGGCCAGCCCCGAAGAGATGACTTCGCAAAGAGCGTTCGATTCCGGGCAAGCCGGAAAGCCTGCAATCCGCCAACCGATCCTGGAAGCGAGGGGCCTCAAGCTGGAGGCCGACGGAAAGCGCCTCATCGACGGGATAGACTTGACGCTTTACCCGGCGTTCCTGACTGTGATCATGGGACCGAACGGGTCAGGCAAGACACTTCTCTTGCGGTTACTGCACGGCATGATCGACCCGGATGCCGGGTCGGTTTGCTGGAACGGCGTACCCATGACAAGGGAGGTGCGCCGGCGCCAGGCGATGGTGTTCCAAAAGCCCGTGCTCCTTCGCCGTTCTGTCGCCGCCAACATCGATTTCGTTCTTGGATTGCGTGGCACGGCCAAGCGCGCGGACAGGGATCGAATTTTGTCCCGTGTCGGGCTTCTCCAGCATGCGAAGCAGCCTGCGCGCCTCTTGTCAGGGGGAGAACAGCAGCGCCTCGCACTGGCTCGCGCCTTGGCGCTCGATCCCGAAGTGCTTTTTCTCGACGAACCAACGGCCAGTCTCGATTCCGCTTCCTTGCTAATGATCGAGAACATCGTAATGCGAGCGCATCAGGGAGGCACGAAGATCATCCTTGTAACGCACGACGCTGGCCAAGCCCGCCGTCTCGCGGACGAGGTGGTTTTTCTGCATCGAGGCAAGCTGAGCGAACACACGCCTTCGGAGAGATTCTTCAGGCGTCCGGATACCGAGGCGGCGCAGGCGTACCTTGAAGGCCGGGTTGTCTTGTGATGGGGATCATATGCATGATGAGTAACCATGCCGCTGTTTCGCGCCGAGGCAGCGCAATCCCTCACGCTCGTCTTTCCCTTGCCGACGCCACGGGAAGCAGTTTCCCGCCGCTTCCCACCCGTGGACGGGTCATCCGGTGCAAGACGTACTTCCGGAACCGGCGCTTTCAGCTTTGTTTCCAGTGCAACGGAAAAAGGCGCTAAAGCTGCGCGTCAAGGGTATTGTTATCTTGTTACATATTCCACTTTGCAATCACGGAGAAAGAGGGGGAGCAGGGTGCTGAACTTGCGGTATCTGCGGTCGACCGCCGTTGTTCTTGTCCTTGCGGCAGCATCGGTTTCGCAGGCGGCCGAACGTTCGATCATTCTTCAGTCAACGACATCAACGAAGAATTCCGGGCTATACGATTACTTGCTCCCGCGGTTTTTCGCGGAGTCGCAGATCTCTGTTCACGTTGTCGCGGTCGGTACCGGTCAAGCTATTTGGAATGCGCAGAATTGCGACGGAGACGCGCTGCTCGTGCACGCAAAATCAGCGGAGGAAGTTTTTGTCGTCAGCGGCTACGGGATCAAACGGTTTGATCTGATGTACAATGACTTCATCATTGTGGGTCCCCCATCCGATCCGGCCGGGGTCGGGCAAGCATCATCCGCCACGATGGCATTCGAGATAATCTCGAACGCGCGTGTCGCGTTTGCTTCGCGCGGCGACGATTCCGGAACCCACAAGAAGGAAATGTCGATATGGAAGGGGGCGGGCATCGACCCTACAACCGCCTCCGGAGAATGGTACCTGGAGACTGGTTCTGGCATGGGCACTACACTCAATCTCGCGGTCGGCAAGGAAGCTTATGTCCTTACGGACAGGGCCACATGGATCAAATTCCAGAACAAGTTGGATTTCCGAATACTGTTCCACGGCGATCCTGCCCTGCACAATCAATACGGTGTGATTCTTATCAGTCGGAAAAAATGCCCCGATGTCCGGGCGGAACTTGCCGAAGAGTTCGTTCGCTGGCTGCTTTCGGAACATGGGCAGGAAGCCATTCGAAGCTACGTCGTGGATGGCCAGCAGTTATTCGTTCCGAACGCAAAGCCTTGACAGGAGCCTTGCGCCCGCCAGTGGCCTCTTGTCGCGAGGATTGGCCAAAGACCGCGCGGCATCATTCATTGAGCGTCCGCAACTTTCGTCGCTCGGGCCTGGTCCATCTGATGGGACTTCTATAGTGTCCATGCCAAAATACCGGGTTTTGAACCCGGCGCGACGTTTCCGGCCCAGTCGCCCGGCGCGGAATTTGGCCCCTGGCGCCGTGAATGAGCGGTTGGTGGCCGGTTTCGTACGAATGTCGAGGATGCCGGCGATCTTCCGCCATGAGGAGGGGCCCCGGCCAGGGCCGGGGCGCATGCCGACGGCGTTGGCTCGGCCAGCCGCAGTCAGGCGGCGCGGCGGATGCCTTGGCGCCGCTGATCCCGGATCTTGTCCCGCTCGGCTCTCTGCAGCGCCAGGCCGATCCGGTGCAGATTGACGGCAAGGATTGCGAGAGCGACCGTTCGAGCGAAGCCATCCCTGCCGTGCGTGCGGACCCGGTCCAGGCCGCGGCATTCCAGGTTGTGGATGGCGGATTCCATCGCCGGATGCTGCCGCCGCGCCGCGGCGAACTCGGGGCGCGCCTCGCGCTCCCGCGCCTTCTGCGAAAGAGTGCCCTTCGCCGGCAGCGCGTTGCAATCCAGCAGCGCGTCCAGCCGCACCCGGTTGGACGCGCTGTGGAAGCCCCGGTCGAAGCTGCAGCCCCGCACCGACGGAAACAGGGCGAGGATCTCCGACAGCAGCGGAACCGCCGCATCGACGTCGTCTTCCGCCCACGAGATGCGGTGGTGCAGGACCAATTGATGCTGGTCCTCGACGATGCAGACCGGAACCCCGCGTTCGACCATGCGTCCGGCCTTGCCCTTCGCGCACCAGCGGGTATGCGGCTCGAAGATGGAGAACACCTTCTCTTCATGCGGGATCGCTTCGCCCTGCAGCAGCCGCCGGTCGATCTGGTCGATCTGGCGAAGCGCATGATCCATAAGTCCTTGCACGGCATCGATATCCCATGTCTCCGCCCCGGCCGCCTCGAGTTCCCGCCGCAGCCGTTCCGCCCGCGCCACCAGCGACCGGCAAAGCCCCAGGTAAGCGCATACGCGGTCCGGATGCCGCCTCTGCCGCCGGGAATTGCGGATCTTGTCGAACAGACGCTTCACCTGCCGCCGCAGATGCCGGCTCTGCCGCCAGCCGCCAAGCCCGAAGGCCGAAGCCAGCCGTGCGGGCGCAGCGAGACTAGCTGCTGTGCTTGCAGGTGAGAGTCCTGCCGACGCAATTCTCGGTTTGGCGTCGTAGTAATATCCGGCAGGCATGCGGGGTGACCTGGTGACCTGGAAGCCCGGAAGTAAAAGCCCTGGGAGGCTTGCAGGGACGTAAAGCCCTGCCGGTCAGTTCAGGGGGCGAGTAAACAGGAGGGCCGTAGCGAAAGCGAACGGATGAAGCGCCGAAAACGGGTTCCCGCATGGAGCTGACTTGCGGGGTGTTGGTGATGCCAAAGGGTGTCCGTATGATCCGATGGCCAGAGCCGATGCGGAAGGAACTGAGAAGAGCACGGGTCACCCGGCGTATTGAAGGCGGCAATCCTGGCAAGTACAGCAGCGAAAGTCCGGAAGGTGTGGAGGTTGGACAGGATGACGCTATGAATGTCAAAGACCGTCTCTGTAACCGGTTGTTCCGGGACATGAGACGGAGATCTCCACACTGGCGGATGAGGTCGCCAGGCGATGAAGGGTGGGACAACACAACCCACCCGGAGCGAGGACCTCTGGGCACAGGCGGCTGTACGGCATCCAAGGCCCGCACACAGTGGCGGAATAGCCTCACGGTGGTCGATGCAGCCTGAGGACGGAGTAAACGCGGGTTCTGCTCGGGGGAATGGCTGGGTCGGCCTTAACCTCGGCGGTCACGCGGAAGGCTCCGCTCCAAACTGCCAGGTGCCTGTTGCTTGAAGCCGTACCGGGGAAAACCCGAAGTCCGGTTTTCAGGGAGGGCGGCCGGAAACGTGGCCTATGGTGGAGGCCTTTGCGCTGTTCTAACCCATTGGCTTGTTGAGCGTTTCACAGCGTTCAGATTCTCTTCACCCCAAGAATCCCCTGAATAAGCCGTCAAACCGGCGAATTTCGCCCCGCCGGCGGAATTTCCACCCCACGCCGCCCATGCTCCGGAATTCAGAGAGTTTCATTATTTTTCAGCCGGATACGAGACAATTTCCTGGTATTTGCGGCCGTCATGTGCTAAAATAGGTGTGAATTAAAGAAGCATGGTTCCACGGAGGGAACGACATGACGGCCTCAAGCAACCTACTCTTTTCCTGGGCGGATGTCGAACAGCGCCCCGAACTCCAGCGCCTGCAACTGGTGCTGGATACGATGCCGGACGGCGACATCCTGGACGCGCTCGAAGAGCGGCGCGGGCACGGGCGCGACGATGATCCGGTGGTGGCGATGTGGCGGGCGATGCTGGCCGGCATCGTCTTCCAGCACGAGTCCGCGCAGTCGCTGCTGCGCGAGCTGCAGCGCAATCCGCCGCTGCTCGCACTCTGCGGATTTCCGGCGCTTCCCCGGCAGAGCGCGCCGAAGCGGGGAGTGTCGGAGGCGGACGGCTCGACGGTGATCTACCTTCCGCAGCCGCTGCGCGATCCGGCGCCGGACGCCTGCAACTTCAGCCGGTTCCTGCGGGTGGTGGTGGAACTGGAGGAGGAGCAGGGGATGATTGCCGCCATGATCCGGACGATGCGGGAGCGACTGATGGAGGAAGCGGACGATTTCGGCGAATTCCTCGGCTATGACGGCAAGGCGATGGAGAGCCATTCGACGGGCGCCAGGAACCGGGTCACGGGCAAGACCTCGGATGCGGACGCGGATTGGGGCAAGCACGAGACGCACGGGATGAACGCCAAGACCGGCAAGCCCTGGAAGAAGATCAAGAGCTGGTTCGGCTACCGCGTCCATACGATTGCCGACACGCAGACCGAAATCCCGGTGGCGGCCAGCGTGACCCGGGCTTCGGTGTCGGAAGTCAAGGAACTGGAGCGGCTTTCGGAGCGGCTCTTCGAGGAGACCCCGGCCCTGGCGGAGCGCTGCAAGGAGTTCAGCGCCGACCGCGGCCCGCTGAAAGCCACGCTCTGGGACCAGCACCGGATCCGCCCGCTGATCGACAGCCGGGCGCTGTGGAGCGCCGAAAAGAAGCAAGCGGGCTACGACCCGGCCAAGCCGATTTCGCGTCCGCTCTTCCGGGATCGCAACGACTGCATTCACCATACCGAGAGAGGGGAGGTGATCTGCAAGTGCCCGGCCACCGGAACCGAGCGCTCGATGGCGTTCCAGGGGTTCGAGGCCGACCGCTCGACGCTCAAGTACCGTTGCCCGGCCGCCGCCGGTGGCTTCGCATGCGAGGGACGGGACGACTGCCACAAAGGCGCCGGCTGCAAGGCGGGGGCGTTCGGCCGGGTGGTCCGCATCGACCTGGAGAAGCACAACCGCCGCATCTTCACCCCGACTCCGCACGGCAGCCCGTCCTGGCGGCGCGGATACAATCGCCGGAGCGCGATGGAGCGCATCTACAGCCGCCTCGACAATGGCTTCCGGTTCGAGCGCCACACCATTCGCGGCAAGGCGAAGATGACCGCTCGGGTCGGCCTCGCGATGGCGGTGATGATGGCCCTGGCGCTCGGCCATCTCCGCGCTGGCCGCAAGCAACAAATGCGATCCCTGGTTGGCGCCATACCGGTCCACGACACCGGATAGGGTTCTCCACTGCATCGCCGCCGAAACCGCCCCGCAGCGAAACCGGGCCGCACCCCGATTCCGCCCGCGGGGCTCGCAGCAGCCAAAACGGCCTTGTTCGCCAGAATGCCGCCGAACTCAAGCCGACCCTGGCGTCTCGGCGCCGCCGGAAGGCAGCAAAAGGTCGATGCAGACCCCGCCAGCTACCTCACGAAGGGCGGCCCGAACAAAAAAATTGGCTACAGCGCAAACGCCTCATGGTGGAACTGCGCACCCACCTGCGACCGAAAGGGCAGAACCGGATAAGCCTCCACCTAAGGGCGCGCGCGCCAGTGCCCTACCCGACAAATCCGGATCAGGCACCGCATCGCGGCCCACAGCAAGTTGACGTCGGTCGGATCGTGCACGTCGGTTTCCACCACAAAGGAATCGGTCCGCGCCCGCAGCGGCGCTTCCGGCTCCTGCGCGAACAGCGCGTGGCCCGCCTTCACCACCAGTTCGTTGATCTCGTTCAGAAGTTCCGGCGTCAGCAGCGAGACATTGCGCACCAGCGTCCGGTGCTCGTACCGGCGATGGTCGTCAAGCCCCGAATGGCCGAGCATCTCCCGAACCGTCTCGTGGCAATTGGCAAGGTCCTGCAGACGGTCGTCGTCGCACCGGATGCCCTGCTTGCGGGTCGCCAGCACGAAGATCCGCCACAAATCCATGCCCGGGCGCCCAAGCCCCCGGTCCACGCCCGGAAGAAAATGCGCGTCCAGCAGGTAGAAAACCTGCCGGCGCAACGCTTCGTCGCAGTACAGGTGCTGGATGCCCCGCAACACAGCCGGGATGTCATCCCGGCAGACCGGGTCAATCGCAATGTCCTCGATGGCGCTTTCGCCAAGCCGAACAAACGGCTCCTGGATTGCCCTCGCCCTCGTCTCTTCTCCGCCGGAACCAGCGACCCATCGCGAAAATTTTGCCCATCCGACCGATTTCGCCTGAATATTGCCTGGAATTATACGTCTGGGACCAATCTTCGCAACCCAAGACCTTCCACAACCTGTTGATATGTAACGAAATTCTACCTTTTTGCACAGGCAAAATATAGGGGCTTATACGCCTAACTAGCCAACCGCCGCTCAAGTCGTTGCGGCTGCTGGCGGTTTCCGGCCCGGCTTCCGCAGCGACGGATCGGGCTGTTTGACATTGGAGAAGAAGGCCCGCGCGGCGCGTTCTGGCGTCGCGTCCAGCTTGACGATGCGGGTGGGCGGCCGCCCCTTCGGCTTGTGCTCGCTCTTCGGCTTCCTCGCCGTCATGGTCCGGCCTCCCCTGTCAGGATCGAAAACAGCCGTTCCTTGAAGCGGGCATTTACCCGCTCGACGGCGTCGGCGACGGGCCAGTTGAAATGCCCGTCCAACTCGTCTTTCGTCAGGCTGAACGGCTTACGGATCGAGCATTGGCCGTAGTAGAAGATGATATGCGTGCTGGCCTCAGCTACCTCCAAGCCGCGAGACTGGCCATAGGAGCGCAAGAGGATTTGCAGGCAGAGCAAGTCGCGAAGGATTGAGCGGCGCTTCCCGGCATCATGTAAACCGGACCCGCGCTTTACCTCGTATGCTCGAATTCGGCGGCTCTTGGCCTCATAGACGATGGCATCGACTTGAAGCGCTCTATGCCCCTCCCGATCGGCCGTTTCGGAACCGAAGACATCTTCCGGGCGGCCTATGGCGCTGTCCACGATATGGTCCGCTGTGCTTGTCACCTGGAAGGCTCTGTCGTCCCATGCCTCGAAGGCCGGATTGAGCTTCAGCTGTTCGAGGATCGCCCGCTCAATGATGAAGCCGTGCCGCTTGTAGCCGGAACTCATCACGCTCACGATCTTGGAGAAGTGCGGGCCGGCAATCGGGTCTGAGCGGAACTTGCGAGCATTGAGCCGTTGAATGGTCGCCTCGACTTCCTGCTCCATGATGGCGACCAAATCAGGCATGATCGAACAGTCCGTGTTGCGCTACTTCCGGCGCGCCTCGCAAGAAGCTGTCGCAATAATCGCTGTCGCGTTCCAGCACCTTCCGGCAAGGCGGTATCCATGATCGGCGCGGACCGTCCGATTGAGCCTGCATCCATACGATCCACGCATAGCCGGTCGCGGTTGACGCTTTTTGGTCCACGCGCCCTTTCACCATCGGAACCCGCTCGCTGAATTGCGCCACCACGGCGGGCGGGAAGACCGAAAAGAGGCGCTCATAGCGCCCCACGCTTTCGAGGAAGACCGTGCGCACAAGCATTGCCACGCCGAGACGGGCAATCGGCCGCGCCCGCTCAATGAAGTCTTCCGCCCGCCGAAAGGGCGGGTTCGTGATAACCCAATCGAACGACCCGGCCGCAGGGAGCGGTTTCAGGAAGTCCGCCATTCGGGCGAAGCCGTAATCGTGAATGTCGCTGGACCCAACCGTGCCGAAATACTCGTCAAGCGCCTGCGACATGTATCCGCGGCCGCAGGCGGGCTCCAAGACGGTGAGCGCATCGGCCTCATCCCCGGCCTGAATGACATGCTCGATGAGCGCGCGCGTCGCTCATGGCGGCGTCGGGAAGTCGTCGAGGCTGTCCGACGCCTCGACGCGCTGCGCCATGACGGCGTGCGAAGTGTTCTGCGCCACCTCACGCCACCAAGTCGGCATAGCGGAGCCTCTTGCCAACAATCGCGCGGGCGAGGAACGCCATTTGGTCCAGCGTGTCCATGTCCCGGATGTTGTTGCGGCCCGTGAACTCGGCCACATACCGGTCAAGATGCTTGTCGGAAAGGTGGTGGAAAGTGCCGTGGTAGCCGCGCTTGAACAGGCTCCAGAATGCCTCCATGCCGTTCACCGTCGCCTCCCCGCGCACATACTCCCCGGCGCTATGGTTCACCGATTCGCGCTGGCGCGGAAGGCGGTTATACGCAGTCGATTCGTCGGTATAGACGGTCGCGGCAGCCTCGGTCCGGTCGGTGACGAACTTCTGGAGCGTCGCCGCGTCCGTCCGCTCCACGACCGCTGCGCTGACCTGCTTGCTCTCCCGGTCCTTGACGCCCGCGACGATGGCCTTCCCGACGCTCCCGCGCCCCGTCAGGTGCTTCCGCTTCTTCGCATGCATGTTCTTGCGCTTCCCGCCCACGGCGGTTTCGTCTGCCTCTACGGGGCCGGGGAACGGTTGGTCGAAGCCGCCCATGAAGCCTTCGCGGATGCGCTGCATGAGAAACCATGCCGTCGCCTGCCGGATACCGACTTCGCGGGAGAGCTTCATGCTGCTCGTGCCCTTGATGCCGGTTGTCATCATGTAGAAGGCGATGGCCCACTTCTGGAAGCCGAGCTTGCTGGCCTGCATCGCCGTGCCCTTGCGGACCGAGAAATGCGCCCGGCAATCCCGGCAACGGTAGGGCATGGGCCTGCGGCTGGCGACGACGGCGCAATTGAGTGAGCCGCAGTCCGGGCAATACCGCGCGCCGCCCGGCCAGCGCTGTTCCTCGAACCACTTCTCGGCCGCTGCATCGTCGGGGAACCGCTTCAACAGCTCCATGACCGTCATGCCTGTGCGGTGCGAGCGTCCCGGTGCTTTCTGTGTCATCGCCTGCCTCCAAACTGGATAGCATTGTGACTCAATTGCGGGATGCCGTCAACACCTTTTGGCTAGTTTTCCGTATAAGCCTCAAAATATAAGCCCCATCGGATCACAAGCCGTTGAACAGGACTTCGCCAAAAACCGAGATGTCGTAGCCGCCGAATTCGTCTGCGCGTTCAGCGAATGCTTTCGACCCACAAAACTTCAGGAACGTCTGCATCGGCGCTTCGAACCACGAACGGCGGTCGACGACAAGATCGAAAGTCTCTTCCACAACCGGTATGAAATTCAGTTGGAACTGGGTCGCGAGCACGGCCAAGCCGAAAGCCCCATCGGCCTTGCCTTCGAGCACCGCTACCGCGGCTTCCACTTCGGTTCGAACCGGAGAAGTAAGGTCGAACTCGTCTAGTCGGTAGCCAGCTTGGTCCAGCACATGAAGGAACAGGCTATGGGCTCCCGATTGGGGCTGGCGGAGCACGAATCTTCTTCCCACAAGCGCGCCAATCGCTGTGGCAGGGGCTACTTCAGAACCGTTCCTGACGATCAACCCCCGCTGGCGCCGGGCCCAACGTATGGCGATGGCAGACATGCCCCCGCACGACCGGCGTATGGCGGGTGTGTTCCAATCGCTGTTCTCGGCGTCATAAATGTGCAGTCCCGTCGCGATGCCTTCCCGACGCGAAAACCGCTCGAGTCCATCTGCACTGCCATCGAAATAGGTCGCAATCCCGCATTCGGATTCGCGAAGCGCCCAATCGAGAAGCGGGTCGTGGCTGCCAAGGCATACGTTTGGGAGGGGCGGAATCGCCAAGGGCTGCGGGCCGGAACTGTGACTTTGCAGCCAACTGTTGATGGAATCGCGCGAAAATAGCAGTTTTCCCGTTGCCCGATAGCAGGGCACTTCGCCGGAAGCAGCGAGGTCGTAGACCTTGCGCTCCGTCAGGCGCAGCAACGCAGCAAGTTCTTTAGTCGTAAGGAATTCGGGCATGGGTTCGGGAGAGTTCGTGGCCTCGGACGGAGTCATGTGATGAACTTCATCAGAAGCAATGCGGTGCTGGTGCGGACGCATCGGATTTCTTTGCGTCCGCATTCTGGATCGAGTGTCGGGACCGGGAACGACAATTCACAGGCGAGTCACAGTGGTCCCCTGGCTTGACGCCGTTGCCCCCACGCCAAACGCTTTGGCCATTGCAAGGCGCTTCAGTTCGGGCCATTGCGAAAGTGCCGAATGGAATTGGCGTAGAAGGAAAGAAGTTTTTGTTCGCCGTCCCGAACGCGGAAGAGTCCCTCGGATTCAATGATTAAATGTCGAAGTGTCAGTGTTCGCAGACCCACGCGAATTGCGTATTCACGGTCTCCGCGCGGGATGTGGATGTGGGCGCCAACCGATTCCAACTGCGCGATCAGCACTTGGGCTTCGGCCTTGATTTCCAGTTCGCTCTTCCATTCCTCCAGGTTGTCCATGAATACCGAAGCGACGAGGGATACCGGAAGGACCGGGACCGCGGCAGCGATGGCCAGGCGCAACTCTTCCCCCAATTGCGCCACAGCATCTCGTCGGGCGGGTGAGTTGAGGTTGCGGTAATCCAATTTGCGGGATCTCGTGTAAGCGCGCATGGAAATGGGCGCGGCAAAATTTACGCACACATAGCCGAAACGATACCAGCGTCGCCGCAACATCAGTCCCACGTTGTGGGCGACAAATTGAAGCAGCGTCAGCACTGCCCGGATCCGGCTGCTGCCTCTCGGCTCCGAATCGGCATCCAGCAGCAGGGAACGGTCTTCGAGCACGCGATCGTAGTTGATCCCCACGGGAACAAATACCAGGTCGCGTTCCCCTTCCGGATCGAACGCCGACAGCATGTAACTGATCAGACCAAGCTTCAGGTCTTGCAGGCGGCCGTCCCGGCTCAGGCCTCCCTCGGGATAAACTGCCTGTACAACCCCGCCCGATGTTGCCGCCTGTACGAACCGCGCCAATACTTTTCGGTATAGGCGACCGGGCGATTTGCGGCGTACGAAATACGCGCCGAGTGATCGGATGAGCGCCTGCAGCGGCCAAATTCGAGCCCACTCGCCGACTGCGTAACTAAGTGCGGAACGATTCGCGGCCATATAAGCCACCACAACATAGTCCATGTTGCTTCGATGGTTCATCACGAAGACAACGCTGGCGTTGGCTTCAATCCTGGCAAGTGCTTCATCATCGGAGTATCCCAAGCGCACGCGATAGAGAAGTTGGGCAGTGCGGCGCGCCAGATGATACCCGAGGCGGAAATATATGAATGCGTTGAACGACGGGACGATCTCGCGCGCGTATCGATCAACATTCCGTATCAATACCTCTCGCGGGACACCGGATTCCCGCGATTCGGCATCCACGGATTCCATCACTTCGGGGTCGTAGGTAAGCCGGTCAATCAGTACGCGCCTCTTTGTCTGATGATATGCCGGAATCTGCAGTTGAAGCCGCGCGTTCAGTTCGTCGATCACTCGGTTGACCTGCCTTCGGAAAATCCATCTTGCGCTGGGAATGAGCAACAAGTCGAATACCGCCCATAGAGCGAGCAAACCGACACAAAGTGCGACCCAAACCGGGATTCCAACCAATTCCGTCATCTCAAGACCAATGCTGCGTCAGTTTGTTATCATGTTCGCAACTGCATCCTGTTGAAAGCTGCGTAATCCGTGTTCCAAGTCTATCAGCGAGAATAGGACGAATTGAGACTTCGGGACAATTCAGCAGGAGTTCTTGACCTTGCCGCTGCCAGACGTCTTATCCTGGCCCACGATTTCGGGTGAATAGCCGATCTCGGTCCAAGCGCCATCAAATTGCAGATGTCAGCCATACAGAATTCGGATTGCACCCGTCATGCATCCCGCCACAATCATTTCTGCGCAAGTGGTGCAAGAACTCCTACTTCCATACGATGAAACGAGCGTCAGGCCAAGTATCGCGAATATCCTGATGTAGGTCAGGGGATCGGCTAGGAAGACGGGATACGTGGTTCGCAGGGCGTACAGGAACAACTAGGCGGAACTGAGATGTGGAATTCGGCCCGGCCCATTTGGGAGCATCATGTTCTTCAAGAACGATCGACTTTCGTTGCCGTGGCTTTGGGAGGATTAGGCGCGGTTCGGAGCTTTTCACGCAACGAATTGGGAAGGGACTTTGTGGTCGGCGACATTCACGGGATGTATTCAGCGCTTGAAGCATTCTTGGAAAAACTTTCGTTCGATCCCGCGAAAGACAGGCTATTTTCTGTTGGAGACCTGATTGACCGCGGCCCGGAATCGCCGACCGTTCTTAAATGGCTGCGCGAGAAGGACTGGTTCTTTGCAGTCCGGGGCAATCACGACCAGTTTCTTCTCGACGCCGCGGCGGATCCAGCGAAGGAATGGGGTGAAGAATTTAATTTGTGGGTGAATTACAACGGCGGAAACTGGTGGCGGTCGGTGCCGGAGGCAGATCGGTCTTTGTATGTTCAAGCGTTCTCCGCGTTGCCCTTCGCCGCCGAGGTGGATTGCGAGAGCGGAAATGTCGGAATTGTGCACGCGGATGTGCCGGAGGACTGTGATTGGGGGGAGTTTTTGGCCGCGCTGCGTTCCGGGAGCCGCGAAGACAGTTATCACGCGGTCTGGTCGCGCCGTCGAATCGAACGTTTTGTTCTTTCCGGCCATGCGGACGCTCCCTCGGTGGAGGGAAGCGTAGAGCGCGTGATCTGCGGACATGCGCGTGGAAACGCGCCGGTCCGGCTCGCAAACATGCTGATGATCGACACAGGGGCCGCTTACACTTCCGTAATGCCGGGGGCCCGTTTCACGATTGCCCAGATTCATCCGGGGCAAGTGCGCCTTTTCGAGTATTTTACGCGGGACTGGTAAATCAGGTCGATATTCGTGCGAAATCCCAATGCGGTCCGCCCGGCTTACCAGGCTCGCCCATCGTATCCTGCAAACAAATTTTCTTTGCCTGCCCGAACGCAGATGCAAATCACCGCATTCGGGTAGAATCGCGCAGATGTCCTTGAGAAGGTACCGTAGGAGATCTTTCAGACGCGATGCGTTTGCGGAATAGCTGAAGCCGAGCGCACTCCGCTCCAGGAAGGGCGGCATTCCTCGCTTGTGCTGGAGCGCGAGAAATTGGAACTGCGCCACTATGCGTCGCGTGGGGTCGACTCCCAGACTCCACACACACGGGACGAGGTTTACGTCGCAGTTGCGGGCGGTGGTGTCTTTTTCTGTGACGGCGAACGAGAAACTCTTGGGACTTATTTGCGGTAGTGACCACCGCGCAGTTGACGGGATGGCCACGATCGGTGACGACGTTGGCAGTCGCGGGAGTGCTCAAACACCCGCCGCGACGGACCGAACATGAGTGTGCCGTGCCCACTCCTGTCAACAGCGTCGTTATACGCACGATCCGGCGCAAGGCGCAGCTCTCGCCGTGAGCACATGGAACGCTGGATAATTTCCTCGAACAGCAGCGAAAACTCTACAACGCCGCATTGGCGGAACCGGTCGACGCATGCGCAAAATACGGGAAACCGATTTCCTTCTACGATCAGTGCAAATCCCTGGCGGAGGATCGGAAACAGATCAAGGGATACGGTGGTTCCCTGGTTTCGGCTCAGCGATCCTCGCTCCGTCGGCTGGACAAGGCGTTCCAGGCGTTCTTTCGCCGGGTGCGGGACGGGGAAGCGCCGGGGTTCCCCCGTTCAAGGGCGGTGGCCGCATCCAGTCCTTCGAGATTCCCCCGATGGCGATCCGGGATCTGGCAGTGGGAACCCGATTCATGTCAAGGGGATTGGGGACTTCCGCTTTCGCGGAGACGTAGACGGCCAGTTCAAGGCAATCCGGATCGTGAAGGCCCCGGTCCGGATCTGGATTCAATTCATGACGGAACGGGAAATCCCGGCATCCGTCGATTCCCGCGTTGCCGTCGGCATCGACGCGGGGGTGAAGAGCCGCTTCACACTCTCGAACGGCGCGGCGGTCCCGAAGCGGAAGCTGAACCGCAGGAAGCTCCGGGATCGCCAGCAGGCGGTCTCCCGCGCACGGAAGGGATCGAACTCCCGTCGCAAAATGGTGAACCTGCTTGGGAAAGATTGGCAACGGGTGCGCGCGCGGCGCGATCCACGAAACCACGCGCGCGCTGGTGAACAACCATTCCTCGAAATTCTGTATCGAGGATCTGAACATACAGGGAATGTCCAGCAACGGAGGCACGCACAAGAAACCGCTCAACGGAATCCTCAGCAACAAATCGGAAGAGGCTGGCGGCTGGGTGCGGAAGGTGAACCCCCGTAACACGTCGCAGGTTTGCTCGGAGTGCGGCGCGAAGCCGCCGACGAAACGCACCTTGGGCATTCGGCTTTTCGTGTGTCTGTCCTGCGGATACGAGGGCGACCGGGACGTGAACGCGGCAAGGAACGTGCCCTCGTGGGGCTTGGCCTCGTGGTCGGCCGGGACTATCGCCGGCATGCCGGGAGCAGGAAGGACGGTGGGAGCATTGGCGCCCAGCACGGCGTAAGAAAGTATGCGGTCACTACCGCATATAAGTCCCAAACAATTCGGTTTGGCGATGCGATTTTTGTTCTGGCAGGTGCGGTGCACCGGTTTGAGACCTTCACGGATAATTATTCGGCACGGGTCATCTTCCATGGACCCGAGGGCGGAGACGCGGCAAGTACCTGACTGATGCGCATTCCCCCGCCGACCGAACAGAAGACAAACCTCTCTCGCCTTTCTCGGATCCGGGCGCCGACCTGCTCGCAGTGTCCGGTGGATAATCGACTCCTTTGCAGCATGTCACCGATTCAACCTCTCCAATCCACCCCGGAGGACTTTCTCTTGCAAGAGAAACGTTTGCGTCCAGACTGTTAGTGAGGATACTTCAACCTGCACCTTGGTGCGGGTGAAGAATTCAGTGGTGTTCGCCGGAGGCACTTCTCGTAGTCGCTGCAGATGGGGTATTTCTGCTGTTGCATCGGTGCGTGAATAAGCAATGTCGAGATCCCCACCGAAAATTGGGAACATTTTCCGGATGTGGTCTTGCCGCGCGGGAATGTTGGCCGGGGAAGCAAGCTGCCCATTCACGGAATTTGCAGCAACGGAAACTGCGAAACACGGCATTTTTCAGAATTAGGAAGGACATTTCTCGAAAACCGATTCGCAAAAGTGAGAGTTGAAGTCTGACAAGAGCGATTCGCAGTTCCCATCAATTTGCGCAATGCACACGCCTGCGAATCCCCCTAACACGTTGAATAGTATTGAATAAATACTCTTACGAATCGAAAAAGTGACTCAATGTGTTGCAATCAGATCGAAATATGATATCGAAAAGGCTACCAAACCACCCATTAATGGAACCAATCAATGCGGAGAACACTACACCGAATCCTGCGAGAGTTCCTGCGCACCGGGTGCTGCGCGCTTCTTGCGTCCGTGACGCTAGTTGAACCGGTCCAGGCTGCCGCTTGGGACTCCGTGCTCACTCAGGTCATCGTGATTCTGACCAGCGGCTGGGCGCGCGGTGTTGCGATCATTGCGATCGTGCTGTCGGGACTTGGAATGATGGTGAATTTGTTCGACCGGAGAACCGCGATCTTCATTGTTCTGGGTGTGATTCTGGTATTCGGCGCGCCGTCCATCGTGGACTTGTTGATCGACGCCGCTTCGGAGGGATAGCGGATGGACCGGAGTTTCGATCCTGTGGCCAAAGGGCTCTGCCGTCCTCCGATGATGTTGATGGCGCCTTTCGATTCCGTCGTGATCAACGGGATGCTGAGCGTCATCGTATGCCTGCTGTTCGGGAATATGGCGCTACTTCCGGCGTGTGCTGTCCCGTTCCACGTCGTTGCCGTTCTGGTTTGCATGGTGGAGCCCCGTGCATTTGAGCTCGCACAGAGGTACTTGGTCGCATTTCCGCGGGGGCGTGCAAGGCGACGATGGAAGGGTGTTTCCCTCGCACAGGCTCCGATTTCGAGCGATGGTTTGCGGTGACTTGAGGATGGCCGCCCGCGAGGATGATACCTCCCGGCTGATGGGCCTCTCGGAGCACCTCGACGATACCACGGTGCTAACCAGAGAACTGCAGGTGATCAAAGTGCTGAAGGTGCGCGGGCTAGACCCGAGCACGATCACGGACGAGAGCTTGCTCTCCCGATATCGGCTATTGGCAAGCGCGGTCAAGAATCTCGCCTGTGAAGGCGTTGCCCTCAAAGTCTACACAGTGAAGCGACGAGCCCCGATCGACCGCTCGGAAGCCCCCACGGTTTCGACCCTTTGCATGACCGAGCGCTACCACGACCTGCTGGAATCGCGGGGAACATACCGGATCGACATTTTTCTCGCAATCGAAAAGAACGCGCGGGGCCTCGAGAGCGCTCTGCTCTCAAAATTGCGCCGGCCGTCTTTGGAAGCAGTCGCGGCGGACGTCGATTCGGTTAAGGGGGAGATCGATCGCTTTGCCGAAGGTCTCGCGACTTCGTTGGACGCTTTTGGAATCCGTCCTCTTGCGGTCAAGCGTTCGGGGGGACGTTCCTATTCCGAAATCGCACGGTTCTTCAACTACTTGCTTGAAACGCGCATGCGCAAGATTGAAATCGGCAAGATTCCTCTGTCCAGCCGAATGGGAATGGCCCGCATCGTTTATCCCCATTTGGACCATATCGAATTCCGATTGCCGGCGGAAATCGTGTATGGCGCCATGCTCGGCGTCGCCGAGTATCCGGACATCGTGGACGCGGACGTTCTGGTGCAGCTGCTGTGGACACCCGCCGAATTTGTTGCTTGCGCGGCATGGAGGTACGTGAGCCGCGAATTCGCACTCGAACAAGTGCGGCACCAGCGCCGAAAGCTGGTGGCTTCTGAGGACGATTCTCACAGCCAGATGGGCGAGATTGCGTCGATGCTGGACGACGCGGTTGCTGGCCGAACCCTGTTGGGAAGATGTTGGTTCGCGGTCTTGGCTTTGGGGCGTGGGACAAGCCCCTCACGGGGAATGCTGCAGTTGACCAAGGGAGTTGGTCGTATCGAACGGGCGTTAAACGATCGGGGATTCGCGATAGCTCGCGAAGACCTGGCAATTGCGTGTTCCCATTGGTCGATGTTTCCCGGATGCTGGAGATATGCACCTCGCGTGGTCACTCTCACCAATCGTAACTTTGCCGCACTAGCGTCACTGCAAAACAGTTCCGAAGGCTCCAAGTCAACGCCCTGGGGCGGCCATCTTGGATTTCTCGAAACTCCGTTCGGAGTTCCACACCGGCTGTCCCTCCATACTTCAGATGTCGGCAATACATTTGTCGCCGGGCCCACCGGGTCCGGCAAGACGGTGCTGCTCGGCTGGCTGGCTGCCCATGCCCATGCGTCAGGCGCAAACGTAGTCGTGTTTGACAAGGATCGAGGGACCCACCTCGCAATCACAGGGCTTGGGGGCACCTATGTCGCTTTCCAGCCGGGAGTGGCGACGGGTATGAACCCTGTTGCGTCAACCAATGATCCGACCTTCTTGCGCAGTTTTGTTGAGCTGCTCTTGCGTCCGGGAGGGGGTGTGCCTGCCGACACAGGGGAGCTTGAATCCGCGGTCCGAGCAGTGCTTTCAATCCAACCGGAGAAGAGGCGCTTGCGATACGTCGCGGACGCGCTCGATCCCGCAGGCAACTGGTTCCAGTCGCTCCGAAAATGGATTCGGCAAGGGGAATTTGCTTGGGTCTTTGATAATGGAGCGGATGAACTTGTTATGGGGGAATCGGCTGGACTCTATGGGTTTGATATTACCGCGTTCCTGGACAGCGACGATCTTCGTGCCCCGGTTCTGCGTTACTTGTTTCACAGGATTGATCAGTTGCTTGGGGGTGCACCGACACTCATTGTCGTCGACGAATTCTGGCGTGTGCTCGGCGACCCGCGGTTTTCCCGGTATGTCCGGGATCGGCTCAACACCATCCGCAAGCTCAATGGCGCCATCGTTCTGGCAACCCAGAATCTATCCGACATCGTTGATTCCGACATCGGGCGAACTGTCGTGGAACAGACGCCGACAAAAGTGTTCTTCGGCAACCGGGCCGGTCGCGATGAAGAATACATGGGCGCATTCGGCCTCAATGACCGGGAAAGCGAGATCGTGCGGAATCTGCCTACCCGCAGCTTTCTATTTCGCCGCGGCGGAGAGTCGCGTGTTTGCAGGCTGGACCTTGAAGGGCTTGAGGACATTGTCCGCCTCTTGTCCGGACGATCTGCCACTCTTCAGCAATTCGACCAAGTGTCCACTGCGTTGAGCCAGCGCTCCCGCACGGAAGTGGCGCTGGCAATTGCAAATTCAAAAGGAGATTTCACAAATGAAACAGATAATAATTTTGACGGGAAGCACATTGTTCGCGGTTCTGTTCGCGATGGGTCCCGCTGAATCCGGCTTTCCGGTATTCGATGGGGCTGCCCAGGCGACTCGTGTCAACCAACTCCACCAACTGTCTGAGCAATTGTCTGCGCTTCAACGAATTCGGGATGCCGAAGAACGCCAGATTGCCTCCCTGACCGGAAGTCGCGGATACGGTGCTTATCGTACCGATGCATTCGTAACGCACTTGCCGGGCGGAGGCGATGAAGTCGCAGGAATTCTCAGGGGTGCAACCGGTCAGGGGATCGTATATGCGCTTGTGCGGCGCCTTCGGGACCTATTTCCTCTCGAAATTACCGAGCCTGGTTCATCGGGAGGACCGGGACAGGAATTTCACAGCCAGATTGCGCGCATGAGCATGGGCTCTGAGGCGCTTGCGAGAATTGCCTATCAAGAACTCGCACGCGACTTGGAAGTCGTGACTGCATTGTCTCGATCAATTGACACAGCTACCGACCCGAAGGCAGTGCTGGATCTTCAGGCGCGCTTGATGGCGCAAAATGCCAAGTCTGCGCTGACGGCGGCCCGAGTGCTTACGTTGTCAGAATTCGGACGGGCGCGGCGAGAGTTCAACATGGCTGATCGTGCCAATCGCTTGCGGGCCATGATCGTGCCGCGCTTCGTAAACCCGGCGCTCGACAGATAGTTCCTGCTGGGTGTTCCCGATGCCGGAAAGCGAGGTCAGCGCGGTCCAGTTCCTTGACGAGTTGGCCGTCCAAATCGTCGATGAATTCATCGTCGGGGGGGCGGCCAATGTCGCTCGGGAAATGGACCATATCCTTTCAGCGCTCATGACGATATATGTCGTCCTCTGGGGATATCGGATGCTTGCGGGCCTTGCTCCGGTTCGCGGACTGCTTCTCGAATTCGTCAAGTTGAGCGCGGTCCTGTTGCTGGTGACGAACTTCGAGAATTACAACACCTTCGTGAAGGATCCGTTGTTTACGCTTCCAGAATACATGGCGTCTGCCGCGACCGGTTCCGACCCTAAACTTGGCTTGGTCGGGCTGGTCGACCGGGTGCTCACCAGCGGCTTCGAAGTAGGAGCGGCGTATTGGAGCGAGGCTGGACTCCTGCTCGGCGACATGGGACTGTATCTTCTTGCAATCCTGATCTGGATAAGCGTAGCAATCCCCACTGCGCTCGCGGCATTTCTTCTGATCCTTTCCAAGATTTACATGGGCGTGCTGCTGGTGTTCGGTCCGCTCGTGATCGCCCTGACGCTTTTCGACCGAACACGAGGCTACTTCGAGCGATGGATCATTGAAATCGTCAACCGAAGCCTCGTTATTCTTCTCGCGATTCTCGTGCCGAAAATCATGCTCTTCTATTTCCTGAACAACCTGGATGGGATCGCCGAGACATTCCGTACCGGCGAAGGTGCGATCGGATCCGTCATTGTAATTGTATTCTTCAGCATCGCCCAAATTCTTTTCTATTGGCAAATTCCGGTGGTCGCCTCGTCTATCGCAGGAGGCTTTCAGCTTGCGCCGACCGGAGTCGACAGAAGGCTTCAGAATGCAATTCTGGGATTGCCCGGTGGGTATATGCGAATGGCGAGAGCTTCTGCACACTTTGCCGACCGATTGGAAAGTTCGCTTTACGAGACGCGACAGGGCGGAGCCTACCGCGGCCGAACCCGTTGGCGTCCGTTGCCGGGCTAGATGTTCATGTCTTGGATGAACAGGCATACGTTTCGCCCGCGGAAAATCCGTTCTCTCGGATACTTTCTGATCGTAGCAATGCTATGCAGCGCTTGCACCGCACCGCCTCCTCCGTCCTGCGACGGCGACAAACGGCAGGCCATCAACAATCTCCTTGGCGTCTATCCGTGAGGCCGATGCTGTTATGGAACAAGTCGCTTGCAAACCGGCGAGGCGATGGCTCCGCAGGGCGTGACGCTCGCAGCATCACGTTCGCCGAACAGGCGTCCGCGCTTACCGCCGCCAGCCGACGTAGCGCGTGGATTGTGGCAATGGCCGCATCGGTTGTGGCGCTTGCCGAAGCAGTCGCACTGGCGCTGTTGGCGCCTTTGAAGACCGTGGAACCCGTGGTTATTACGGTGGACCGCACAACCGGGGAAGTCGACCGGCCTGTCCGCCTTCTCGAAGTGGAGGAATACACGCCGGAGGAGGCGCTGGCCAAGTCCTTTCTGCACCGGTTCGTCGTGCGGCGCGAACGGTTTCTTCGCGTCCGGGCGGAGGACGATTTCCTTTACGTCTCGCTCTTTCTTGATGCTCCCATGAAGGAGGCTTGGGCGCGCTACTACCGGCCGTCCAATCCCGATTCTCCCCTGAATCTCGACTCCGGAGCAGAGATATTCGTTGATGTTTCCTCGGTGACCTTCCTTGAGGAGGGGATCGCTTCGGTTCGATTTCGGCGACGCATTGCTGGTCTCGAAATCTCGGAACGACTCGAACACTGGACCGCGACAATTGGTTATGCATTCCGCCCTTCAAAAATGAAAGAACGGGATCTCTGGAGGAATCCGCTGGGCCTGCAAGTGTCCTCGTATCGACGGGACGCCGATGTCAACCTGGAGTGATCGTGGTGCGCCTCATCGGTGCCATGCTTCTGGCTGCAATTCCGGTCCTTCCGGCGTACGGGGAATTGCTGCCCGCACCTGAACCTGCCGACCCGCGCATTCGAAACGTTCGTTACAGCGGCGACGACGTTGTCGAGGTCGTCGGCCATGTCGGATATACTACCACAGTGTTTTTCGAACCCTCGGAAACCGTTCTCTCCGTCGCCTTGGGTGACGACGTGTGGCAGGTTGCCCCTGAGGGCAACCGGATCAGCATCAAGCCTAGAACGGACCGCGATCTTGAATCTGCCGCGGGAATATCCGAGGCGGACACGAACATGACGGTTTTTACGGATCGCCGGACCTATTTCTTTGAGTTGCGCACCTCTCGGAAACGTGACCCGTCAGCAATGACATTTGCAATTCGGTTCCGGTATTCGGGACGCGCGGACGGCCGGGAAACAGACAGGACCGCGCACCTTCGGCAGCTTGGCGCAGGCGCGCTTTCCACCGGTTCGCGGCGAACGCTCGCGGCTGTTCAGGGAGAAGTCCGCCGTGGGTTGACGGCCTTTGCGGCGGACTACCGGGATACGCGCGGGCGCTACTGGGGATACAGCTGGCAAGGTGACGCCTCTCTTCGTCCCATCCGCGCTTTTGACGACGGACGCTTTACATATTTGAAATTTGGGGACCGGACGCCACTCCCGGCCGTATTCTTTGCAGAAGCGGACGGCCAGGAAACGATAGCCAACTATCACGTTCAAGGTTCCTGGATAGTGCTGCACAGGGTGACGTCGAGAATTGTCCTCAGGGACGGCGAGAATGTTGGGTGTGTTTTCCGGGAGCGGGATGCGGGCGGATGAGTGCGGAAACTGCCGAAACCCAGATTCGCGCAATACTGCCGGTTGGCGCGCGGAACCGTCCGGCCGATCGAATCCTCCGGATTTCCGGCGTCGGCATCATGGTCATTTTGGTGGTATTCCTGGCTTTCCTGCTCCGGCATGGCGGTTCGTCGGCGACGAATTCGAAAGAAAAGGGTGGTCTTGGCCAAATAGCCGAGATCACGGGACCGGAGGCGGATGCGGTTCTGCGCGCGCTCTCGGCCAGTGACTCTGGGACGGAGAAAAAACTTCAGAATGATGCGAGACCTCCTGAGGCAGTTCTCTTGGACGAATTGGTGAAATTTCCTCCAATTGTGCCGAAACTGCCGCTTGCCGCGCCGCCGACACCGGTTGAAATCGACGAGGTATTTCGGCGCAAGACCGAATCGGAAATCATGGTTTATCGGACAAGGCGCGCTTCCGGGGACAATTCCACCGCCCTGCAAACGGCGAATGGTTTCGACACGCAGACGACCTCTCGGCAGACTTCTGAACTTGCGCAACGGTTGGTCCCGATGTCCGCGAAGTCGGAAAGCGCTTTCGCTCTTCCAAATCTTGAAACCCGACTGCTGCAGGGAACTCTGATTTCCTGTGTGCTGGAAACGGCGATTTCCTCCGCCGTGCCGGGGATGACAACATGCCGAACTCGAACGCCCGTGTATTCCGCCACGGGAGAATTTGAGCTTCTTCCCCGCGGTTCGCGAATTGTGGGCGAATACCAAGGGGGGATTGAGGATGGCCAAGTTCGAATATTCGTGCTCTGGAATCGGCTGGTTACGCCGGACGGAATGGCGGTCTCCTTGGCGTCTCCCGGGGCGGGTCCCCTGGGCAGGGGAGGGCATACCGGATGGGTCGATCGAAAATGGCGCGACCGCATTGCTGCGGCGATGATGATTTCGTTGATATCCGACGCCTCTATTGCGGAATTGAATGGAGAGTTTCAATCGGCGCAAGCGGCAGCGGAGGCGGCGGCGAAGGAATACGTTCGCTCAGAGTTGGCAATCCGGCCGGAAATTACGAAGCACCAGGGAGAACGCATCACCATCATTGTCGCGCGAGACGTGGATTTCGAAGAAGTGATGCGAAGCCGGTTTGACCTCGCGGCCCGGCGCGAAGGCCTGCTCGTCTTCACAGAATGAACTGTTGGACCATCTTGCGGACATAACTTCGGCGGGCTTCCGCCAGTATCTGGACCGTCCAGGGGTCCGGGATATTGGCGTCCATAGGCCGGCAGAAGTCTGGGTGGATGATGGCAAATGGCGCTGCGAGCGTGCGCCCGGCTTTTCGGTGGAATTCCTGTTGGCAGCTATTGACGCGATTGCCAACTATTCCGGGCAATCCACGTCTGCCCGGCGGCCGATCTTGTCCGCGGAGCTGCCTGGAGGAGAACGGGTGCAGACGGTGCGTCCGCCGGTTTCGGAGCATCCTGTCATTGTTATCCGCAAGCCAGCGCAGCCCCGGTGGAATCTGCGTCGCCTGGAGAAGTTGGGAGTGTTCGATACCGCCTCCAGCGAAGTCGGGGACCGCATTCCCTGCGTGATCCGCGAGGCCTATCGAGAGAGCCGTTGGGCAGAGTACTTGTCGCTCTCGGTACGCGCTTGGCGGAATATTATTGTCGCCGGTCCCACGGGTTCGGGAAAGACCACGTTGCTGAAGGCGCTGGCGCATGAAATTCCGGCGCAAGAGCGCCTCGTCACCGTCGAAGACGTTCGCGAACTCACTCTTCCGCATAGGAACTCCATTCGCTTACGCTATTCGAGAGGGGAACAGGGCCTCGCGGAGGCGGATGCCGGCGTAATTCTGGAAGCGTGCTTGCGTATGCGTCCAGACCGGATTCTCTTTGGTGAGTTGCGTGGTGAAGAGGCTTTTCAGTTTCTCCGGAATCTGAATTCCGGGCATCCGGGTTCAATTACCTCCATTCACGCCAACAGCCCGGAGGGGGCGATCGATCAGCTAGCCCTGCTCGCGCGCCAGTCCGACCAAGGTCGCGGCTACGGCGTTCAGGAAATGCGGCAATTCGCCGGGGGCTTGATTGACGTTGTGGTGCAGATGCATTCCCGGCGGGCGGTTGCAATTCATGACCGCCAGCTGGACCGCACATGACCCGAAGAGAGCATGGTTCGCACAATCGTATTTGGAGGGTGTTTCCTGGCAACTGCGCCTTGCCTGCTCTTCGTGCTCGCGCGGCCGAACGAAATGAACCCTGCCAGCATCCCGGAACTCTTGCGGAACTGGCGTCTTGTTGTATACGAAGAGGCATTTGGAATTGGTCTTGCGCTGTCCTGCGCTGTTCTCATTTCTCTGTATTTCGCTGCCGCGGCATCGCGCAAGAAATGGCGCCCGGTCTCTGGGAGCGCCAGATGGGCCAGTCGGAAGGAGGTCTGCAAGGCGGGGCTTGCGGGAGCGAGCGGCATAATCCTCGGACGTTGGGGTTGGCCCAGCCGATTTCTACGAATCGATGGCGATACGCACGTAATGCTCGCCGCCCCGACCCGGTCGGGCAAAGGAGTGGGATTCGTCATACCGAATCTGCTGGATTGGCCGGGTTCCGTGGTCGTGCTCGATGTCAAAGGCGAGAACTTTGCAGCCACTTCCGGATATCGCGCCCAACACGGGCAAGCGGTATTCCTGTTCGATCCCGGTTCGAAGTTCACGCACAGGTGGAATCCGCTTTCTCACTTGCCAGTGGACCCGCAGTTAATCCCCCGGGAAATGCAAGCGTTGGCCTTCAGCCTCTTTCCCGCGATAGGCGGAAGAGATGAATTTTGGGCTAATCAGGCTCGGGAACTCTTTATCGGTGCGGCATTGCTGCTCCTTGAAGGCCGACACGGGGAGGCAACAATTGGAGAGATATACCGTTTGCTTACGCACCCCGATCTTGCGGAAATCATAGAAGAAGAAGCAACCGTATCAGAGAACTTGCCCGGGGAGCTTTCCGCGGGCTGGAAGGCGCGGCTCTTGTCGTGGGCGAAGTGCGATGCTGCCGCCACCCGGGCCGGTGTGCTGGCCAGCGCGCGTGAGCGGCTCCTACCTTGGGGGGAACCGATACTGGACGCCGCCACGGCGGAGAGCGATTTTGACTTCGGCGACCTCCGAAGATCCAGAATGTCCATATACGTGAGGGTTGCGCCGCAAAGCCTGGCGCGCCTGGAGCATGTATTGCGACTCTTCTTCGAGCAACTGTTGATGGTGAATACCCGGGCGGAGTTTGGACTCTATACCGGTCATTCGGTTCCGGTCCTGTTGATGCTCGACGAATTTCCGGCAATCGGCCGCATGGAATCTGTTGAGAAAGGGATTGCGTTCATGGCGTCTTACGGAATCCGTTTCTGCATAATCGCTCAAAGCGAAGCACAACTCCGGTCGGTTTACGGACACGAAGGAGCGCAGGTTCTCGCAGACAATTGCGCGAGCAGGATCTTTTATGCGCCGAACGCAATGGAGGACGCGGTTCGGATTTCAAGTCTTCTCGGGACCAGGACTGTTGGACAACGCACGCTCTCTGGATCTCCGGGTTTGTTCGCGCGCCGTCGCCAGTCTGTCTCCGTTTCGGAAGTTGAGAGGCCCTTGCTTCGACCCGATGAAGTAAAAGAGCTCGGCGACGACGACTCGATTATATTTACACGTGGATGCCGTCCAGTTCGCGCGAGGAAAATCCGCTGGCATCGTGACCGGGACTTCAAGAATCGTTGCGTTCAACCGCCTCGCCAATTGCTGCAAACGCATAATTGACATCGGTCTTGTGTTCGTGAAGTCGCCACTGGTATCGGATCGGGTCGAATACAATGCCCGCTGTCGCTACGGGCCTCAGCCCTGCATTGATTGCCATGCGGCGGAGTTCATTCGGTCTCACGAATTTTCGCCAATTGTGCGTTCCACGAGGAACCCAGCGAAGCACGCGTTCCGCACCGAGAATCGCGAGCGCATAACTTTTTGGCGTTCGGCTGATCGTCGAGATTGCTAGGACACCGCCAGGCGACACGAGTTTGGCCAAGACACACAGGAATTCCTCCGGTTCACGTACGTGCTCAATGACATCCATGCAGAGCACGGCATCGTAAGGATTGTCGGGAATCCCCAAACTCTCGACGGCGGTTGCGCGATAGTCGATGGAGAGCCCGGACTGTTCTGCGTGTCGTTTCGCTGTCGTGATA
Organism: Rhodobacterales bacterium; assembly: GCA_965219495.1. Lineage (GTDB taxonomy): Bacteria > Pseudomonadota > Alphaproteobacteria > Rhodobacterales > CAZPXZ01 > CAZPXZ01. The sequence continues at coordinate 869,128 of OZ244777.1, read as the reverse complement.
TTCTCGACAACAGGGTCGATGCCAGATACTTCGGCTCCCAGGCGGGCCACCGGTTCCGCAAGCAAGCCTCCGCCGCATCCAACGTCGAGGACCCTGAGCCCCCGGAGTGCATCACGATTGCGGAGGTCGTAACCAAAGTTCGCCGAAACGTGTTCGAGAATGAAATCGAGCCGGGCGGGATTCATGCGATGCAAGGCGGCATATTCTCCGTCTGGATTCCACCAGGTGTCATACAGTTCTTTGAATCGCGCCATTTCCTTGGGGTCGACGCTGCCTTTCGCATGCCTTGAGCGCATTGATGTTGTCATGGCGAAGAACTCAAACTGCTTGGCGCAAGGGCAACCCTTCCAACATCGGGGCGGACCCGGACCGGCGCAACCCACATCGCATATTGCTACAATAATTTCGGGCCGATACCAATTACGAGTCGCTCCAGTGCGGGAAGTGATAGGGCGGGACGTATATCAATGAGCGATGACCGACTTCGGAGTCCGCTGTTTCAAAAGGCCGTGTGGGCTATTTTCATTCTTGTCGCGACGTTCGGCATCTCCAGCAGGGCCTTGCCGGAAACGGTCTTGGAGAGACTCATCGTCCGGGGAGACCGCGGAGACCGGGTGTTTCTTGTCGAAATCGCCGACGATGAATCTGAAAGGTCGCGCGGGCTTTCGGGACGGAGGAGCCTGAAGGAAGACCATGGGATGCTGTTCTTGTACGAGTCTCCGAGAGAGGTTTACTTCTGGATGTACAATACGTTCATCCCTCTGGATATCATTTTTGTTCGGCCGGATGGCACGGTGCACCGGGTCGAGCCGCACGCAGTCCCGCTGAGCCGCACCAGCATGTCTTCGGACGGACCCGTGGGCGCGGTGCTTGAGATTTCCGCGGGGCTCGCGGAGCGCTACGGGATAAATGCTGGAACGAGAATAATTCATCAAGCTCTGCCCAGTTCCCGAGAATAGTCGATGAACAATTGCGGCCCGGTTCAACTCTCGGCAGGCGAGCGGGCGTCGCAGAGGCGGATTATCGGACTTCGGCGCCGGTGTATGCCCGAACAAAGTCCGAGGAAAGGCGCTACGCAGCTTGGTCGCCAGCATTTCCTCGCGGGAGAATGTCGGAATGGCCGCCTCATTGGAGAACCAGGGATTCGCGATTTCAAGCGGCAAGGCCGCCGGCGCATCGAATGTTCCGATATCGCGGGTGTTGATCTCAATCTTCGACCGGACCGGCATGACTCTGCCGTCCTCGGCTCCGGCCCGGAAGCGAATCTTCGGCGCGACAGGGCTCTGATCGAACTGCGCTTGCCCCAGCGACGGTTCCAAGACGACACGCAGCTGACCGAGGATCGGACCTATCGGACCAGTGGAAGTGCGGACCGGGTCGATATCCTCTGAATAGCGCAGCGACGCCGGGAAGTGCAGCTTGTTGAGCGCCGTTCCGCCGCGAAACCGCAGCGCGTCGCGCAGCATTTCGTCCGAGAATATCTCGACCAGAGCGCGGCTGATGATGAGGTCCTGCTCGACCTGTCGTTGGTCGGCCCAGGGAACGACATTGCCCCAGGCGACAATATTTTTTGCCGGGATCATTCGTCGAACTCCGGCACGCGCCGCACGATGACCCGCCGTCGGGGATCGCGCTCCCGAAGTTCAGGCGCGAAGTCCGGGTCCCGTGCCTCCTGCCGGTCGAGCTCGGTCCAGGGTAGCAATCCCCGCTCCTGCAACGCCTCCAGCATCGGCCCCGTCAGGGCGTCATAGCGGAGACGCTCTAGCAGATGCCCGAGACGCTGCACGACCGGTCGCTCCACAAGCGCCGAAAGGGCGGCGAGTTGCTCGGGATCGATCTTGTGTCTGCGGTTGGAGAGGACCGTGGCAACATTGTCCATGCCCCCGGACGCCTAAGTGTCTGAATCAAAACTTTAGCAAGTCCATTTAACCCATTGTTGCACAGGCACTTACGCGCCGCCCGAGGCGACGAACCAAGAGCCGCACCGCAGCCCATAGCACCCACGCCTTGGCGCTCTCGATGGTTCGCTCGAAGGCCTTGGCCAATCGTCGGCAGCGGTTCAGCCAGGCAAGAGTCCGTTCCACCACCCAGCGGCGGGGGAGAACCGCAAAACCCTTGCTTCCCGGGGGCTTGGAAACGATGATGAGATCCAGATCCAGGCTGCGGTCGCACAGGGACGCCGCAAGTTTCGGCCCCGAGTAGCCCCCATCCGCGAACAACGCCTGCAATGTCGGGCAGCACGCGACCGCCTCTTCCAACACGTCCGGCGCGCCGTCCCGATCCTGAATGCTCGCCGCATGAATCTGCACCGTCAGAGGGTTCCCTTCCGTATCCACCACAAGGTGGCGCTTGCGGCCCTTCACCTTCTTGCCGGCGTCGTAACCGCGCGGTCCTCCGCTCTCGGTGGTCTTGGCGCTCTGGCTATCAATCGCACCCGCCGTTGGCTCTTCCGCGCGTCCCGCATCGAGGCGCGCCGCCCGCCGAAGCGACGCCAGAATGACCTCCATCCGTCCCCCTCTCGACCAGCCGTAGAAATAGTTCTGAACCGTCGTAAACGGTGGAAAATCCTTGGGTAAGGCGCGCCATTGGCAACCTGTGCTGGCCATCTACAGGATCGCGTTCAAGACTTCCCGAAGGTCCGTGGTGCGGGGACGACCGGTCGATGCCGGTTCCGGAAGATGGGGGTCCAACAGTGACCATTCCGCATCCGTCAAATCCGACTCGTAACGAGACGAGGGGCGCTTATACTCAGCGCGAGTGGTTTCATTCCAGGGCATGGGTGCTCTCCATATTTCGTGTTTAAGCTGTATGGAAAATACCACATGTCGAAGCCACTCAATAGTTTTAGGTCAAACTCTAAGGATAGCGCGGCAGATCGAGAGCCGTCAGCGCGGCCGACGAAATCTTCATCGTGTCGGCATCGGTCTTACGGTCCTCGATCCCCGCCGTCACCGCTTCCATGTCCTTGCGGAAGTAGAATACGATCAGGTTGCGGCCGGCGCGGATCTTTGGAAGACGCTTGGCCGAGATGACTTGAAACTCCATGACGGCCTGATGCGTCGCACCGTGCAACTCCGCGGCCTTGAGAAGCCCGCCGTGTAGGTTTGGTCCTCATGTCGCATGAGCGAGTCGAGATACCAAGCCGGTGGCGGCGCCCCCCAAGACGCAAATTGCGGTGGGACGAAGACATAGAATCCCCGCCGAGCGCTTGCTCGGCCTCCTCGGCGGTGAAGACCGTCCGGCCCGAGGAGAGCAGACCGCTGACATAGCTTGACAGGGGTGATCGCTGATCGTGAACCATGCCCTGATATCCGCTTTTAGCATGGAACTTTCTACATGATTTTTGGATGCTACACAGCGTGTTTCGAGAACTCCGCACAAGGCACGGATTTCACGGTACGAATTATTGGCCAGAATGTCCCGCCGCGACTACTCGGAGCTCCCGTCCGGTCCCCGCATAAGAGAAAACGACTCGTTCGTGGACTCGTCCCAGGCCGAAATAGGTGTGGGTTGGCGTCTCCCTTCGGGCCGGACGGTTGGCGAAGCGGCAGTCCCTCAAGGGTCTCCCCTTCCAGTCCTGGGGGGCGGTGGCACCGAAGTCGCCCTTCGCCAGGGTGCGAGTCTCGCATGGAAAAGAAATTGGAACAACCATATTGGGGGTTTTTCGTTGTAATAGGTGGTTTTCCGGCTCAAAGCGCTGCGCTTTTCTTCCCGCGGGTTCCATTGTCATTTGCCGACGTTATCCATTGAGCGGCGATGGTCTTCCGGGCGACGTCGAAGCGACCGGATTTCACCAACGCGCGCAACGTCAACACCGCCTGTCCGCCGGCCATTCCCCAGCGTTGACCAGACTTTTTCATGCGCTCGCTGACGAGGGTTCGACATGCGCTCTCGACGACGCCGGAGCCGATCGGCAGGTGGTTCGCCTGGAGCATGGCGTACCGCATTCGGCGACGATGTTTGCAGAAGAATTTCAGCTCGCGTTCGAGCTCGGCGACGGACTTGCCGTTGGCGGCATGCCGGTAGTGGATGGCGCGGATCACCCTTTCCACGCCGTCCTCGTCGTCGCGCAGAATGCCCCGATACTTTTGGAACCACGTCTCGGCGGCAGCAGGGCCGCCGCCGAAGGCATGATCGGCAACGCATTTGAGGTGCTGGCACGCGTGCCAGTAGTCGATCAGTTGCAAATCTCCCGGCGCCAGCGTCGAAAGGAAGGTCCAGTTGTCGGCGGCGCTCGGCAAGGGCGGCGACCTCGGCCGCGAGTTGCGCCTCGAGGGTGAACTTCCGCCGCTCAGGCATGTGCCCGAAATACAAGGTCTTCAACCGCTCGCCTTGATCGTCAAAGTAGGACACGGTGCCACAGGACGCTTCCCGGTAATGGGTTTTCTTGTCTTCCCTATCTTCCGGCAGCATCGGCACCATGACCCCATCGAGCGAAATGCAGACGGCGGCGACCTCGGCGGGAATCGCCTCGCTCCCGCGAATCTCCGCGAGCCCCTGCCCGGCGCTCGACTCCTATTGCTCCGCCGCCGCCGTGGTCCGCCGCTGAAGGCTGCCACCGACGCCCCCTCGACGCCAAGTTCGCCGTACAGCGACACGCAGTCCCGGGCCGTGTTGTGGCTCATCAGGAACAGAGCCTGCCGCGCCGCAAGTGGCGTGAATTACCCGGCGGCAAGCCCCGGCTTCTCATCCACCGGCACAATCGATGCCTCGCCCGCGCCACGGGAGCGAGACCGCGAATACGTCACCGGTCCCGCCGAGGTCATCACCGTATGCGATGTCGCCTCGACCCGGGTGAAGTTCTTGCCATTCCGCGTCAGCGACCCGGCGCAATCATCCAGCTGCTTGATCCCGAACTTCAGCAGGCCACCCAAAACCTCGCGAGATAGCGCCGACGCCTGCCGTTCAAAGCGCTCGAAATCCGTCCCCGCAAGCCCGGAAGCGAGGAGAGCGGCGGTGGAGCCGGTGAAGCCTTCGATGATCTTCTCCAATTCCGGGAACCGTGAAATCGCCGAACCAGTGAGCGCGTGATCCACTGTGGACGCGTCGGAGGGAAACGGTAAAATCGACATGCGAGTGCTCCTTTCTTGAAGCGATTTTCCTCAACTCCAAGATACCACAGCTTGTGGTGGGGAGCCCTCTCAATTCCAGCATGTTGGGTGTATCCTGACAAAACCCAGAGCTCTCACCCGGCTTTGTCACGAATTGCCCATCTCGGGCAGAGTCACGTTGCAGAACTGCTTGCCCTTTCGTGATTCTGTCTTGCCATATCAGAAACGTGCCCCCTCGCCATGCCGCAGACCGCGTCGACCGGGCGGTCCTAATCCGTGTCAGAACTCATCGAAAATGGACCAGTAATTCTTTTCAAAAAATGACCCATCTTTCGGGGTTTTCTCTTCCCGGCAGAATTTTCTGACCGGAATTCCGGACTGTTCGGACCGGGGTGTTTACGTGAGGGAAGAGATGCAGATTGATTCGGGTGACGGCTGGCGTTCTGTGGCGTCGTCGGTTCGGAATCTTCCGCTTGCGGGTGTTACGGTTTCGCTCGGCTACCGCCCGGACGAGTTGGACCGGCCGCGCTGGAAGCGGTCGGGTTCGATCCCGTGCCTCAACGGCGCGAAGTTTTCGACCGTTTGGCGGGTTCCGGCGGCGGCGCGATCGACCTTGTGATGGATACGCGGTCTTGCGGTTTTCGCGATGCGGTTTCGTATTTGGCGGAACGTGTTTGCGGCGCCGGTTGTGGAGGACGGTTCGCGCGGACGGTCCGAGGGGGATTGCCGGGAGGCCTTCCGGCTGTCGGAGCGCGCAGACTTTTTCTGGCGGCGTGTTCGGGATTGGCTTGAAGCAGAGTGCGGCCGGGACGGTTGCCTGCCGGATCGTTGCTGGCAGCGGGGCTGACGTATGCGGACGCTCGGATGCATGCTGTGTTGTTTGCCGGTGCTGTATTTCACATTATTTCGTGGAAAATTTTAAGGTTACGTCGTTTCAGAGAAGCGGAGATTTCCCGGATTACGTGAATTTTTTCGGTGGCGAAATTGCGTCCCATGACAGCTTGGCGGCACACCCTGCTACTCGGAAAGAAGGAACTGGCGTGGATAGCAGGCGAAGGATGGTATGCATCACTCGGCAGTGAGGCGTGGACTGAGATCAATTCGAATCCCGAATTAAATCAAACTCGCCCTCACAAATTTTGGAACGGCTGAATCCGGTAAAACCGTGACGAAATAGACGGAAATACAGCGGTGTCTTCCGGCAGGAACGACAGGATCTTATGGAAGGTGATGAGGGTCGGTGCGGTGAACCGGCGGAAGCGGCGCAAATTCTTGGTCAACTGGCGGAGAGCCGGCCCGAGGTCGAGCGGTTTCAGCTCGATTACGCGCTGGCGTTGTTTGCGCTCGGGCGGGACGGCGAGGCCGAATCCGTCTTCCGGGCGATGAGGCGCAGGAAGTTCCTGCCGCCGGTAGTCCGGTCAAACGTGGAACAGTATCTGGAGTAAATCCGCACACGCAAGCGCCTTCAAATCGATCTCGACTTGGGATTCTGGTACGACGAAAACGTGAACAACGCGCCGGAGCGCGAGACCGTCGAGGTGCCGCTGTTCGGCTCGCGTCTGTCGTTGCGGCTGAACGAGCGGCCCGTCCGCGTCTGGATTGGGCGGACTGGAATGCAGCTTCGTTGGTGCAGGCCGATTACCGAGAACAAGCAAACCTACATCGAGATGCGGGGATCGGTGGCCCGCAACACGGCCCTTGGTGCGAGCGAGTATAACCGGAGCTGGGCAAGCCTGTCGGCCGGCCCGCGCCTCGGGTACGCGGCGCGGGCCGGGAGCACCTGGGCGCGGAACGGCGCTGGAGCAGCGGCGACCCGTACGCGTCGAGCCTGTGGGTTCGGCTCGGCGCAGAGCAGGCGATCACCGGCGACTGGCGGATGGGAGGATTCTACCGGTTCTGGTTCACCCTCTACTACGGGGAGAGCAAGATCCTGGACCCGCATGGCCGGTATTTTGGCCTCCATGTCGGGCGGCGCATCGGACCCGGATGGCTGACGGCAATGGGAACGCTCTCCCGCGAGGAACCGGGGCTGCGGAGACGCCGCTGGACATCGTATGAAGCGTCGCTCGCCTACGCGGCGGAGTTCGGGCGGGGACGAAGGCGGGACAACACGCGTCAGATGAGTTGCAGGCTGATGTCGGCGGACGAGTCGCCGTGCGAGCGGATCGATCCGTTCGTAGAGCCCGACTCGGAGGACTCGGAGCAACTCTACACCGATGACGTGATCGGCTGGCATCGCGGGCGACTGCTCACTTTTCAGCTGGACGAGCACAACGATCCGATCGCCTGTAAGGGAAGCAAGAGAAAGAAGACGTTTTCGGTGTGACGGCGGTCGGACCTCCGTTGGATTGCGCCGGCTGACCTGTTTGCGAACCGGATGCCAATCGGTACACTTTTCGAACCGTGGGGCAAGCGTGTCCGGTTTTCGGCGCAAATCGGAGTGTAGCTCAGTTTGGCAGAGCGCTGCCTTTGGGAGGCAGAAGTCGCTGGTTCGAATCCAGTCACTCCGACCAGTCTTTGGATTACGTTGCCGGAAAGCAATACATGGATTGGCCGAGCAGGGTTTCGGCGGCGCCGGAACTCAGCTGGAGTTTTCTCCGCATCCCATTCCGGGGTTCGCTTCGTTGGCCGTATCCCGAGGGGCTTCCAATCGCCGGTATTTCGCCGTCCGCGCAAGTATCGCGGGCCCAAATTCTCGATCCAGACCCGCGTCCAAGGACGGAGCAAGTTGCGCGTTCCGCCTGTTTGATTCGAACATGCAGCGCATCGCATCAAGGGCAATCGGCGCCGTCAGAGATTCGACCTGCCAAAGTGTAGATGCCGCGAGTTCGTGCTTGTCGTCGCTCGTAGGGAGGCAATGGCGTGTTGTGCATAGCGCATGCGCAATTTTCCGATTCCTTCAAAGCGGCTGCTATCGTTGCGGATCGTCCTGTCCCGCAATCGTTTCCCCTTTTCCCTTTGAATGGTGGGAGATAGATGGTGTCTTCTCGTTACGCGCACAGAAATTCAGTCGGCCACAGAGCGTATCATGTCGAGCATTCCGCCCGTACAAGCGGTGGTCTTGTTTGGCTCTCGCGCACGAGGGATTGCGCAGACGAACAGCAACTGGGATTTGGCGGTGCTGGCTCCTCACAGGATGGAGAAGTCAGTTCGCAAGCGATTGCCTTTGATCGCGAATGTGAATGTCTTTGCACTTGATCCGGATCAATTGGCGCAATCAGTAAAATTCGCCGGTTCGCTTGCATTCGCGATTGCGCGGGACGGTATGGTGCTTGCCGGGAATTGGGAGCGGCCGAGGAGAAGCGACGTTCGGTTGGACAATAAGAAATTCGTTCGACAAATGAACTGGGCGTCCGCAGCGGTACGGGATGCGATTCGCGAGGCCGCATTTGCGTTGTTGCGAGGGCGGGAATCCAACTACATGGCGGCTGTGCGCTCGGAAAAAGCAGCGGAGTTCACGGCGAAATGCGCTTTCCTGATCGAGGGCGCAGATCCGGTCGGGATCCACAACCTGGAGGAATTAGCGCAGGAGTTCGACACCCGGTTTCCGGATCACGAATGGGTTGTCCGAATGCAGCGGCTGAATGGCAAGACGGAAGTCCTTCGCCACGCGGAACTTGGCGAGGGTTTGCCCGAATCACTGGAGAACTCAATCCAACGCGCTTCCGGGGCGGCATTGCTACATCTTGAAGCGCTGCGGACATACGCGCGGAAACACCCCGAGAGCCTGGATGACATCCTTCGTGTGGCCGAACACGCAAACGTCTCCGTCAAGAAGATTCAGGAACGCCGATACTGGGATCGTCTTCCCGCATACGCTCGCCATGAACTTGAATCCTGGACCGTCGGCGCCGCGCAAGTCGAAGAGCATGCCCGTTCCGACAAGGCGGAGCAGGAACTTGGCCGCAGAAAATTCGGGAAAAAGGCCGTGAGGCCGTGAGACTTTCGGCATGGGTCAGCGCAGGAAGAAAACGGGAGGGCGACCTTGAAGAGCGATGATCTTCGCGGAAAAATCGTTGCGAGTTCATCGGAACATTCTGCCCGATAATTTTGGCCGCCGGACCGGTAGTTGTCGATTCGGTCACAGGCGCTCCCGGTCCAATCGGCGCCAGGCTGATATCCGGATTTGCTCCCGGGATCGTGACCTGCTCTCTTGGGCATTTTCCGGCGCGCACGTCAATCCGGCGCTCTCCTTCGCGGCTGCTGTGCCCGGCCATGACAAGGTGACGCGACGCGGGATTCCGAGGCGCTTTGTTCCAGTTTGATGCGGGTGAACTTGTTGCAGGACGCCGCGCTCCCCAGTATTTCACGGATGTTCGCTTGAATTGCAGGAGCGCCGATCATGTCGACCGTCACGCACTCGGATATCCGTTCAGTTGCGGAGCGCATTGTGTTGAGCGTTCCGTCGGCGAAAGCGGTAGTCCTCTATGGTTCACGCGCTCGAGGCACCGCGCGGCAGGGCAGCGACTGGGACCTGGCGGTGCTCGCGCCGGGCAATCTGGAGAAAATCGTTCGGAAACGCTTGCCGGAGATCGAGCATGTGAAATTCGAATTGCTCGATCCGGAAGAGTTGGCGGAACAAGTGAATTATGCGGGTTCTTTCGCATTCGTGGTAGCGCGCGATGGACAACTTCTCGCAGGAGAATGGAAGCGGCCAAGCAGAAAAGCCGTTCTGATTGCCCACAACCGATTCGTTGCGCAAATGTGTCGGGCGGCGAGGCCGATTCGCAACGCTATATTCGATGCGACAATTCCACTTGCATTCGGATACAGTGCGGATGTCTGCGCGGCAGCACGCTCACAAAAAGCAGCAGAAATGGCCGCGAAGAGCGCATTCCTGGTCAAGAAATTAGATCCTGTGTCGGCCCACGACCTCGGCGCACTCGCGAGGCAATATGAATCGCATTGTCCGGGCCATCCCAGGGTCCAGCGTATGCGAGGCTCGAACGGAAATATGCACGGATTCCGCTCATCCGCGGATCATGTCCGCAAACCAATGGTAGATTGGGAAGCGCCGTTTCCCGAAGATCTCCATACTTCCGTCGATCGAGCGGTAAGAGCCGTGCAATTGCATCTTGAAGTTTTCCAGGCATATATGGAGGATCATCCCGGTCACGGAAATTACGCCCTGCGTATCTCCAGGGCGGTGCGCATTGCGTTAATCAGCATGCGGAGATTGTCACACTGGAAACATATACCCGAGTATGCCCGGCGTGCCTTTGGGGATTGGGCTGCCGGAACTACTGGAATCGAGGAACGAACCGGTTCGTCAACTCACAAATAGGCGTAGGGCCCCGGCCGCAACGTGGGCGGACCAGACCTGCCGCAAGTATGGATATGTCGAGCTGCCGTTTTCCGAAGTTTTTGCGGGATGAATGAACATGGATTTTACGCTGACTGATGAACAACGGCAGATACGCGAGATGGTCGCGGAATTTGCCGCCGAGCGTCTTGCGCCTCATAGCCGTCATTGGGACGAGAGTTGCGAATTTCCGGTGGACGTGTTGCGGGAACTTGCCACCCTCGGCCTCGCGGGAATCTATGTGAGCCCCCACTACGGCGGTTCCGGAATGGGACGGCTCGAAGCGGCGATCGTGTTCGAGGAACTGGCGCGAGGGGACGTTTCGTTGGCCGCGTTCCTGAGCATTCACAACATGGTTACCTGGATGGTGGATTCGTTTGGCAGCGATGCGCAGCGGGCGGAATGGCTGCCGGCGCTGACCTCGATGGACAAAATCGCAAGCTATTGCCTGACTGAACCGGAATGCGGATCAGACGCCTCCGCGCTGCGCACGACTGCCCATACGGATGACAACGAACACTATGTGCTCCGCGGATCGAAGGCGTTCATTTCTGGGGCGGGTTGCTCGGATGTATACGCAGTCATGTGTCGCACCGGGGGAGAGGGCGCCGGCGGGATCTCTTGCATTTTGGTGCCGAACGGCACCGAAGGTCTCTCCTTTGGCGCCCAGGACAAGAAAATGGGATGGCGAAGCCAGCCGACTGCAATGATCAGTCTGGACAGTGCGAGAGTTCCCGCTTCCAACAGAATCGGCCGCGAAGGGGAAGGATTCCAATACGCAATGGCGGGACTTGACGGTGGCCGCGTAAATATCTCTGCTTGTTCGGTCGGGGGAGCGGCTTGGGCGCTGGAAGCGGCCCGCGTTTACGCATTGGAGCGCAAGGCGTTCGGAAAGCCGATCGCCGAAAACCAGGCAATCGCGTTTAAACTCGCGGAAATGGCGACCGGGTTGGAGGCCTCGCGCCTGATGGTTCGCCGGGCCGCTGCGGCGCTGGACGCCGGAGAACCCGGAGCCACCGGCAAGGCGGCAATGGCCAAGATGTTCGCCACCGAAACTTGCTGGCGGATCGTTGACGACGCGCTGCAGGTGCACGGAGGTTATGGATATATCCGCGATTTCGGGTTGGAGCAGCGGCTTCGCGACCTACGTGTTCACCGAATCCTGGAAGGAACGAGCGAGATCATGCGTTTGGTCGCGGCCCGATACGTGCTGGCGGAGAACTGAACGAAGTGGCCAGAGACGATATCCTCTTTTGCCGGGATGGCAGCCGTGGGCACGTGGTGCTGAACCGCCCGAATGTTCTCAACGCCGTCTCTCATGACATGCTCCTGCGCCTGGAACAGAAGCTTCTCGAGTGGAAAGCCGATTCGGGGATTGCTCTCGTCACCATCGCTGGGGCCGGCGACCGCGCGTTCGCCGCCGGCGGGGACATTCGCGACCTCTATGAGAACGGGCGTAAGGACGGAAGTCTCAACTACAGGTTCTATGAGGACGAATACCGTGTGAACATCTTGATCAAGCGGTATTCCAAGCCTTACGTATCGTTTGTAGACGGGATCAACATGGGGGGAGGCGTGGGGCTGTCGGTACACGCCTCCTATCGCGTAGCGGGAGAGCGTACTGTCTTTGCGATGCCGGAAACTGGCATCGGATTGTTTCCGGATGTTGGGGGGAGCTATTTCCTGTCCCGGATGCCGGGTGGCATTGGCTTGTTTCTCGGCTTGACAGGCACACGTTTGAAGGTGGCGGACTGCGTATGCGCGAAGGCTGCGGACGCCTTCGTCCCATCCAAGTCCCACCGAGAAGTGCTTTTCGCCCTGAGCGCAATGGAGCCGCTTTCGAACCGAAAGGCGTTGGACCGGAAAATCGCGCACCGTCTGGCGGAATTCTCGGCGGACCCCGGCCCGGCGCCGCTTGCCGCGAACCGGCGAATGATCGATCAGTGCTTTCAGGCGGCCACGTTGGAAGAAGTCTTGTCTGCGCTGTCGGATCTCGGGACGGAATGGTCCATGCAGTTGCTCGGCCTGCTGGCCACCAAGTCTCCGACAAGTTTGAAAGTTGCATTTCGCCAGTTGCGGCTGGGCGCGGGTCTAAAGTTCGAGGACTGCATGCGCATGGAATATCGGTTGGCGCGGGCATGCATGGACGGTCACGATTTTTACGAAGGGGTGCGCGCGGTCATTGTTGACAAGGACAATGATCCGCACTGGAAACCACCGACCATAGAGGCTGTCAAGGAGGAGATGCTGGACGCGATGTTCGCTCCGATTGGGCCGGACGAGTTGGACATCTAGCAGCTTGCTGCGTGGGCGGGACACATTCAGGAAAGCCGGCAACTGGCATCGTGCGCGTTGGGGGCGCCCCCAGGGGGCACGATGCGGGATATGTCGCGGAATTAGCTGAACGTGCAGGAAAACCGGTTCTCCTGGTCACCCGACAGGACCGGCGCCTTGCCGAAACCGTAGAAGCCCTTTCTTTTCACGCGCCGACGCTACAGATCATCGAGTTTCCGGCCTGGGATTGCCAGCCATACGACCGGGTGTCGCCACGTCCCGATATCAGCGCCCGCCGCACCAGTGCGCTCACGCGGCTGGCTTCCGGCCAGCAGACCCCATGCGTCGTGGCGACAACGGTAAATGCGGTCTTGCAGCGAGTTCCACCTGAATCGCACATGCTTTCCGGTCACTGGAGCCGGGCAGTGGGTGAACCCGCCGATCTGGAGGAACTTGCCGAGAACCTGGCCAGGAACGGGTATATCCGGTCTCCAGTGGTCAGCGCCCCGGGGGAGTTCGCGGTTCGGGGAGGCATTCTCGACGTATTCGGTCCTGGAATGCTTCAACCCATCCGGCTTGAATTTGCGTGGGACCGTTTGGAGACCGCGAGGCGATTTGATCCCATCGATCAGCGCACGGTCGAGGGAATCGACCGGGTGGAACTGGATCTCGCGAGCGAGGCGGGCCTGGATCCGGAGTCGATCGCTCGGTTCAGAGAACGTTATCTGCGAGTTTTTGGAATCCCCCGCAATGGCGATCCGCTCTATGCCTCGATTGTCGAAGGGAAGCGCCACCCGGGAATGGAACATTGGGTGCCCTTCTTCCACAATCGCCTGGAGACCGTTTTTGACTATGTTCCGGGTGCGCCCGTAGCGCTGGATGAATTGGCGGAAAACGCCGTCGCGGAGCGTATTGGCGCAATTGCCGACCTTTATCGCGTGCGCACGGAGCGGCAGGACGAGCGAGGAATCGGGGGCAGTCCGGTTTACCGGCCGTGCCCGCCTGAAATGCTCTATCTCGGCCATGATGAATGGAAGGAGTTTCTCTCCCGAAGATCCGTGTGTCAATTTGCTGCAGGCCGGGTTCCGGACGGACCACAAACGCGGGATATTGGCGGACGGGCGGGCAGAAATTTCGCCGCCGAACGCGGGTCGAAGAAGCAGGACATTTTCACGGTTCTTGCCAAGCATATCCAGTACTTGCAGGCCGAGAGAAGAAGTGTCCTGATTGCCTCGTTTTCCGAAGGGTCGCGCGCGCGAATGATGATCTCGCTCCGGGAGAAGGGTTGCGATGTTCTTCCGGTCAAATTCTGGAAAGAGTTTCTGGACGTTTCGGAGCTGCCGGCGACAGGTGTGGCGGTTTGGCGGCTCTCGGCCGGATACGAGACAGCGCAGCACGCGGTCATATCCGAGCAGGACGTTTTCGGAGACCGTCTGGTTGCACGTCCGACGCGAGCGCACCGGCCGCAGGATTACGTTCGCGCTGCGGAGGATCTGGTTCCCGGCGACCTGGTCGTACACAGCGAATTCGGCCTTGGACGGTTCTGCGATCTTGAAACGATCGTGGCGGGAGGCGCCCCCAGGGACTGCGTGAAGCTGGAATATACTGGCGGGGATTTCCTGCGCGTGCCGGTGGAAAACATCGATCTGCTCTATCGCTATGGAGAGGGAGAGCTTCTATCGCTCGACCGGCTTGGCGCCGCCGGATGGCAGGCACGAAAGGCGCGCGCCCGGCAGCGAATCCGGCAACTTGCGGAGAATCTCGTGCGCACGGCCGCCGAGCGCGAAATGCGGCGCGCGCCGGTCATCGTGCCGGTAGAAGGAGGCTACGAGGAATTTTGCGCGCGCTTTCCCTACCTCGAAACGGAAGACCAGCTTGCGGCCGTCCGCGAAATGCACGCTGACCTCTTGGCGGGGCGGCCGATGGACCGCTTGATTTGCGGAGACGTGGGCTTCGGCAAGACAGAGGTTGCGCTGCGCGCCGCGTTCACGGTTGCAATGTCAGGTGGGCAGGTCGCCGTAATTGTTCCCACGACGTTGTTGGCGCGGCAGCACCATCGGGTCTTTCAAGAGAGGTTTGAGGGATTTCCGGTGGATGTGGAGCAACTCACGCGCTTCACGGGGAATTCGGAAGCGACCCGAATTCGTGAGGGACTGGAGTGTGGCAGCACATCGATTGCGATTGGAACCCATCGGCTGCTTTCGCGTTCTACAAAGTTTGCCGCGTTGCGGCTGGTGGTCGTCGATGAGGAGCAGCAATTCGGTGTGGAGCAAAAAGAACGGCTGAAGAACCTGAGCAAGGATGTCCATGTCTTGGCTCTCACGGCGACGCCAATTCCACGGACCCTGCATCTTGCGCTGAGCGGAATTCGGCCAATGAGCGTGATCCTCACGCCCCCGGTGGACAGGTTGGCGATTCGGACCTACGTGCTACCGTTCGACCCGATTACGATCCGTGAAGCAGTGTTGCGCGAACATTTTCGTGGCGGCCAGTCTTTCATCGTCGCGCCGAGGATTGCGGACTTGGAGCCGACCGCGGCATTTCTTCGCGACAACATTCCAGAGGTGAGTTTTGTCGTCGCCCACGGGCGCCTGCCGAGCGCTGATCTGGAAGAGCGTATGAACGCGTTCTACGATGGCGCCTACGATCTTCTTCTCTCGACGACGATTATCGCCTCCGGTCTCGATATCCCGCGCGTCAATACGCTGATCGTCTTGCGTGCGGACATGTTCGGCCTCGCGCAGCTTTATCAGATCCGAGGAAGGGTGGGACGTTCGACGCTGCGCGCTTACGCATACTTCACCACGGACCCGCGGAAGCCTCTGACAGATGCAGCGCAACGGCGTCTTGAAGCGCTTTCTGCGATGGAGGACCTTGGCGCCGGCTTTGCTCTCGCGAACCGCGATCTCGATATTCGGGGCGCGGGAAATTTGTTGGGCGCCGAGCAGGCGGGACACATTCGGGAAGTCGGCACGGAGTTGTATCGCGAAATGCTTGAGAACGAAGTGACGCGGCTTCGCGGGGGAGCCGGGGACGGCGAAGCGGAGGAGCTTGAAGGCGAATGGTCTCCTCGAATCGATCTCGGACTGCCGGTTCACATTCCAGAGAGCTACATTCCTGATCTGTCGACGCGCCTGACCCTTTATCGCCGGCTTGCAGGAATCAGGGAGTTGGAGACGATGAACGGGATTGCCGCCGAAATCCACGACCGCTTCGGCGCGCCGCCGCCGGAAGTTGAAACATTGTACCGTGTGTTGGCGCTCAAGTCCCTGTGCCGTAGTGGCGGAATTGCGTCGATTGAAGTGGGAGAAAAGGGCGCGCGCCTGGGATTCCGGAACCGCGCAATTGCCAATCCGGCCGCCCTCTTGAAATATGTTGCGTCCCAGAGAGATGCAATGCGCCTGCGTCCCGATGGAACCTTGGTGGTTCGGAAGCGCTGCGATACATCGAACGCCCGCGTGGATATGGCGCTCGGAATCTGCCAGGAAATCGCAGAAGCCGCGAGAGGAGCGGCGTAGGCACTACGGGAGTATTCGCATGGCGATTCAGGAGCCATCATTTATCGTTGGGATCGAGGAAGAGTATCTTCTCGTCGACCGCGAATCCGGTTCGCTGGCGAGCGACCCGCCGGAAAGCCTGATGGAAGATTGCGTCGAGCGCCTCGGGGATCAGGTGAGTCCGGAGTTTCTGCGCTCTCAAGTCGAAGTTGGGACGGTTCCTTGCAGCAGCGTCGCGGAGGCGCGCAACGAACTTGCCCGGCTTCGCAAGGGTGTTGCGGAAGCCGCTTCGGTCCATTCGCTCCTGCCTATCGCGGCCTCGACACATCCGCTGGCCGATCACGATCTTCAGCCCCACACGGAAAAGGAAAGATACGAGATTTTGGCCCGCGACCTGCAAGCGGTCGCCCGCCGACTTCTGATCAGCGGAATGCACGTCCATGTGGAGATTCTCAACGAAGATCTGAGAATCGACCTGATGTCGCAGGTGACATACTTTTTGCCGCATCTCTTGGCGCTCAGCACCTCGTCTCCCTATTGGAGAGGCAGGGACACGGGATTGATGTCCTATCGAGTTGCGGTTTGGGACGAATTGCCAAGGACCGGCTTGCCGGATTCATTCGAATCCTGGAGCGAATACCGGATACTGCTGACCACAATGTGCGATGCGGGAATCATTGAGGATGGGACCAAGCTCTGGTGGGACGTACGCCCGAGCGACCGCTATCCCACGCTCGAAATGCGTATCTGCGACGTGACGCCGAAACTCGACGACGCGATCTGCATTGCATCGCTATTTATGTGTATCTTGCGGATGCTGTACAGGTTGCGGGCGAAGAACCAGCGTTGGCGGAGATATTCGGACGTCCTGATCAACGAGAACCGCTGGCGCGCGCAGCGGTACGGCATCGACGAACCCTTGGTCGACTATGGCATCGGAGAAATGGTTCCGTACGCGGATCTCTTCGAGGAACTGCTTGAATTGATCAACGAAGATATGCATGCGCTGTGTTGCAGAGAGGAAGTGCTTCACGGGAGGGAGATTCTTGCTCGCGGCACAAGCGCGCATCGGCAAAGGAATGTGTTCGGAGAATGCATCGAAGCCGGAGCGTCTCGTGAAGAGGCGCTCACGGAAGTCGTTCGCATGCTGGCCTCGGAAACAGTACAGGACCTTTAATGAATGTTTCGAAAGGCGGCAATCCTTGCTCGCCCAAGGAATGCGCGCCGGGGAAATCCCAGAAATCGCCAATTCTGCCTCTCCGCGGCCTTCGGGTGGTGGAGTTCGGCGGGATAGGGCCGGGTCCATTCGCCGGCATGATGCTCGCGGATGCCGGGGCACGAATCACGCGAATTGATCGTCCGGGCGCGGGGAGAGAGGTTTTTGGCCTGCAGGATGTTACTTGGCGCGGCCGAACCGAGCGCATCCAGCTCAATCTGAAGGAAAAAGGCGATCGCGAGAAGGCGCTGGCAATCGTCCGCGAATCCGAAGCGCTGATAGAAGGATTTCGGCCTGGCGTCATGGAACGGCTTGGGCTCGGTCCGGAACAGTGCCATGTCGTTCAACCCGCTCTCGTATACGGCCGCATGACCGGATGGGGACAGGATTCACCGAAGGCCGGCGATGTCGGTCACGATATCAATTATCTGGCGTTGTCCGGATGCTTGCATGCGATTGGCGATTCCGAATTTCCTCCTCCGCCGCCGATCAATTTTGTCGGGGACTATGGCGGCGGCGGGATGATGCTGGCGTTCGGCATTGCGGCAGCGGTTCTTCATGCCCGGAAAACGGGGGAGGGGGCAGTAGTAGACGCGGCAATGATCGACGGGGCCGCCATCCAGTCGGCGCAGGTGCAGGGCTGGGTTTCGCAAGGTGCGTGGAGCCTCCAACGATGTTCGAATTTCCTCGATGGAGGGGCTCCATTTTATCGGTGTTACGAAGCCGCTTGCGGAGGCTATGTGAGTGTGGGTGCGATCGAGGACAAGTTCTATCGGAATTTCTTGCTGGTGATGAAACTCACAGACGATCCTCACTTTACCGAGCAGCACGACCGGGCGCGTTGGCCGGGACAAACCTCCAGGCTCGCAAAATTGTTTCGGGAGCGAACTCGGGACGACTGGGTGCAGCAATTCGCCGGAGTGGAAGCATGTGTGGAGCCGGTTCTCTCGCTAGAAGAGGCGCGATATCACCCCGCAAATGTCGCGCGCAGCGTATTTGAAGAAAGGGATGGGCTTTGGCATCCTGCTGCTGCACCCAGAATCAGCAGGGCCTGCAGCCACTGAGATCGAAGACTTCACCTTCGGCATTTGAAACGATCGGGAAATTTTGACTGAACGCAAATTCTGCATCCTTGATACCGACTGTTCGCCAATTCAAGGTGATTGGGGAATCGAACGGCTCGATCAATTCGCGGGAAAGTAAATGAGGGCGCATACATATCCAGCGTATTGCAAGGACTTTTCGCGAATCCAGTCCGGCAAGCATTCAACAGGGAACATGTCCCGCGGCCTATTGGTCAGCTTGAAAGTGACGCTTTGACCTTCCGCCATCCGAACGAGCGTGCCCGCCTTTCTTTCCGCGACTTCCCCAATGCTCCAGGCGTGGAACACGATACGGTCCGGGCATACGCCAAGGCAAAGGAGATAGTCGTATACGCGATCCAATCGAACGTGGTTAAACTGAAAGCTGCCGCCGACATCCTAGGAAGCCGTCTTTGCCTCAAATAAGCGGCCCGCGATGCTCAGGTCGGTAGGTGTGACGCGGGAACCGCCTCCTACTTCGATCTCGTTCTGGCTCAAATAGCTGCGAATGAATGCTTGGCCAATCGCACCTCGATTGGCGTTTCGACGTGTTGAAATTTCTCCAGCGGTGCATCCGTCCATTTCGACGGTGGAGAATGTGTGCGAATGATCTCCATGAACATCTTGACCGCGTTCAAATCGGTGGCTCCGAAATTGACCTCCGAATTCCGCTCTTCCAGAATTCCATGAAATAGGAGTGGTTTTTCCGTGCGTGAACCTGCCGGACAGTGCGGCTTACGCCGGGGCGATTGTTCCGCAGGACGACAAACAGATCTACCGCCACAAAGCCCATTTCACGATATGATTCCATTGGGGATTATATGGATAACTTGACAAGAAAGTGGTTTTCGCTTGCGCATTTGCAGAAACGGTGGTACGAATCGTTCAATAAAGCAACAACGATGCAACCCCTATGCAACACGATCCCGCCTCTCCCACCGGCGACGCCCGTCCGGTGTTCAAGGTCTTCAAATGCCGGGCGCGGCTGACCCCGGCCTCGCACCGCCGTCTCGGCGAGGTGTTCCGGTTGTGCTGCGGGTTCTACAACGCCGCGCTTGAGGAGCGCATTGGCGCCTGGATGAAGGCGGGGGTTTCGATTTCCTATTACGACCAGTGCAAGTCTTTGACGGCGATCCGCAACAACACGCAATTTCCCGAGTTCGCCGCCCTCAGCGTTCAGGTGTTCCGGGGGGTCCTGCAGCGGCTGGACCGAAGCTTCCGGGATTTCTTCCGGCGCGCGGAAGGCGGCGGCAAGCCCGGCTTTCCGCGCTTCAAGGCGGCGCAGCGGTGGCGGACGGTGGAGATCGCGGAGGTCTCGCGGGGCATGGTGCGGCGGCATGGCCGGCACTGGCGGCTACATGTGAAGGGGCTTCCGCCGCTGCAACTGCGGATGTCGCGGGCGTTGCCGGAGGGGGCGGAACTGAAGACGCTGCGGGTGGTGCGGAAGCCGCTGCGCACCGAGATTCACTTGGGCTTCGCGTTCCCGCCGGTCGCCCCGAAAGAGGCGATTGTCCGCCCGGTCGGCATCGACGCGGGGGTGGCCAAGCGGCTGACGCTGTCGGATGGCGGGGAGGTCGCGAAACGGGAAGTGGACCGGGGCCGCCTGCGCCGCCTGCAGCGGGCGGTGGCCCGCGCGGCGCCAGGGTCCGGCAACCGGCGGAAGAAAGTGGGGTCGCTGGCGCGGGAGTGGCAGCGGATCGCGGACGCCAACCGGCAAGCCCTGCACCGGACGGTGTCGGCGCTCAGCCGGGCCTACGATTTTTTCGCGATCGAAGACTTGCGGATCGCCAACCTATTGCGCTCGGCGAAGGGGACCGCAGCGGAACCCGGACGCAATGTGCGGGCCAAGGCGGGGCTGAACCGGGCGATCTCCGAGCAGGGATGGGGAACGTTTTTCACGCTCTTGAAGGACAAGGCTGCGAGTGCCGGCCTTCAGGTGGCGGAAGTTGCACCGCATGGAACCAGCCAGGCTTGCTCGGGATGCGGCGCCGATGCGCCGAAAACACTGGCTGTTCGCGTCCACGCCTGTCCGGCCTGCGGGCTGGTGCTGGACCGCGATGTCAATGCGGCAAGGAATATCCTGCAACGGGCTTTGGCCCGTTCACGGGTGGGGAGTGGCGGGGTGATCCCGCTTCCCGTGGCGGCGGCAGGAGCGGAGAACCGATCATTCTCCGGAACAAGCGGGGCAGTGGCGCCGCTCGTCGCAGAACAGTGTCATGTCAAGTTATGTATATAAGCCCCATTCCATTTGTTCGACATGCGTGAAGCGCTGGCGGTTTGAACAAACCTCATCCTAGCACTTCACGATCAGGACGCCGCGTTCCCGCAGGACGCGATGCGCCTCTTTTCCTGCGCCCTTGTAAAGATCCGGCACTGCTTCGTAGTACTTGCCAGGCGTTTGGTTTCCGGACGAATTGTTGCGGTAGTGACTCTCAAATGCTGAGTGGACCTGATGCGCGGTGCCGCCGGGAGAGTGCATATATGGCGGGTCAAGGACTATGCAGTCAATTTCTCCATCCTTGTAGGGTAGTTCGCGGCAATCTACCCCGTCAAGATATCAGTGGCCCTCAGTTGGTAAAGGGCTTCGGGGATATACCGCCAAGAAACTCCCTTTCCGTAGGTTCCGTCCGCGACGATACTGTTTGGTCTTACGTATAGCGCGAGAATTTGCGGAAACGCGCGGTCGTTTCCAACCGTAAATGCACTGAAGACTAGGTCGTTGGTGGCCTTACCATTGCGGGCAATCCGTCTTTTCTTTCGAGACGGCTTTGGGGCAAGTTGTTGGGGCTCCCGAGACAGCGAAGGAACCGTGGACTCCGAAGTCATGTTACAGCAATCCCAATTCGATACGTAGGCTTGGTGAGTCTAACCGACTCCGTATCCAAAATGACAGCCACACAAATTTCGACCGGGTCGGAAATTAACGAGCCAGCGGCTCCCCCCGTTCCGGGCATTTGCCCGGCAGCACGGTTCGTTCCAGCACGGCCATGGTGACCATCCCAATTTGCGGTGCGCCGCCACTGCCGAGCAGACGTACCTTTTCGATCATCGGTGTCCATCACCTTCGACACAGCGGGTTTGAACCTATGTGCTCGGAGGACACGAGAAGCGCTAACCAATGCAAATGCAAATTAGTTCGACGCGGCAGTCGTAGCAATTGATTTCGAATCAGAGATTGATCTGAATCGACCTATCGACATTCCACGAACCCAGTTCTGGGAACCAGCACGTCATTGAGCGATGCGCCGAATCTTGGAAGGCATTGTCTCTGCGCCAAAGTTCCGGTTCGGCTTGTTCGGCTACCGCGATGGGGGCGAGAATCTGGGATTGGTATGCACAAAAAAAAGGGCCTCCGGCAGGGCCGGAGGCGCAGAGCATATTGAGGCAGGTTTCTCACAGGCAAGAAACCTATCGAGCAGTTCTGGCTAAATACCGGAAATCGCATTGAATTGCAAACCTGGACATTCGTTAGCGTAAAACCCGTGGCGGCAGCGTCCAAATATCGCACCAAGTCCCTGTGTATCTACCCCAATATTGGGTGCGGGTCTGTCTCCATTCTACCATATCGGGTGGTTTCCTGTTGCAATACACAAGCAATAGTGTCACTATAACGTATTGCCCGGGAAGCAGTGCGGGCGAGGAATTGGAGGTCAAGGAGATGTCAAGAATTGGAACCATGACGCGAATCGATTTCGCATGTTCGGCGAGAATGGGAGCGGATGCTCCGGGTGATTCGGTATTTTCTGGAATCGGGCTCCGCCCCCGACTGGCGCATGTGCTGGCCTTATTGACGGCGCTTGTCCTCGGCACGAGCCCGCTTTCCGCTGCGCCCAAACATGGGATCGCCATGATCGGAGAGCCGGCGCTTGCACCAGGATTTACCCACCTTCCCTACGCGAATCCCGATGCGCCTTCGGGAGGCCGGGTGGTTTACGGCGAAACTGGCGGTTTCGACAGTCTGAACCCGCATATTGTGAAGGGGCGATATGCGTGGGGGATGCGCGTGCATGTTTTCGAAAGCCTCATGGCGCGATCACGGGATGAGCCGTTCACACTTTACGGCCTTCTTGCAGAAACCATCGAAACCCCGGAAGACCGGTCTTGGGTGGAATTCCACCTTCGTCCAGAGGCGCGATTCTCCGACGGCGATCCGGTTACCGTGGATGACGTCATCTTCTCGCTTGAGACGCTTCGGGATAAGGGGCGTCCGAGCCACGGGCGTTACTACGGTCCGGTAGTCCAAATTGACCGGGTCGGGGAGCGGGGCGTTCGCTTCACATTTGACGAGCCGCACCAAGAGCGGCCGCTTCTGATCGGCCTGATGCCAATTCTCAAGCGTTCCGATTGGGAAGGAAAAATGTTCGATGAATCAACGCTGGTGCCTCCGATCGCGTCCGGGCCCTATGTTGTGGAGTCGTTCGAAGCGAACCGGACCATCACTTTTGGCCGCAATCCGGACTATTGGGGGCGGGATCTGCTGGTAAATCGAGGGATCAACAATTTCGACGAGATCCGATACGACTATTTCCAGGATTCGAGCGCCAGATTTGAAGCATTCAAGGCGGGCGAAGTGCGCCTCTACAGGGAAACTGACCCCGTGCAATGGGAGGAGGGGTACAACTTTCCCGCAGCCCGGGACGGCCGGGTCGTGCTTGGCGAAATCGAACACGGCCGACCGAGCGGAATGTCTGGCCTAGTGATGAATGCTCGGCGAAGTCCGTTCGACAATTTGCGGGTTAGGCGCGCGCTTGAGGCCGCCTTTGATTTTGAATGGATCAACAAGACGCTCAACCGGAACGCGTATGAGCGAATCGTGAGTTATTTCGGAAATTCGGAACTCGGACACTCCGGGACCGCGACCGGACGCGAAAAGGAACTCCTGATGCCGTTTGCCGACGAATTGCCAGCCGGAACGTTGGAGGAGGGCTGGCGTCCGACCACAGGCGATGGCTCCGGACGAGACCGGCAGCGTCTCAGAACGGCGCGGGATCTGTTGGCGGAAGCGGGCTGGAACGTGGAAGATGGCAAACTCCTGAACGCTTCGGGTGATCAACTCACGTTTGAAATTCTCGTAAGGCGCGCAGGTGACGAGCGAATTGCCGAGATCTTTTCGCAGGCGGTTGTGCCGCTCGGCATCGAAGCGAGCGTGCGGCTTGTGGACAGTTCGCAGTATCAGGAGCGGCTGAATACGTACGATTACGACGCGATCATTCATAGCTGGTGGGCGTCGCTCTCGCCGGGAGCGGAGCAGGGCTTCTACTGGGGTAGTGAAGGCGTGATGAACGAAGGAACGCGGAATTACATGGGCGTGAATTCACCCGCCATCGACGCGATGGTGAAAGCACTGACGAGCGCCAAGACGAAGGAGGAATTCGTCGGCGCTGCGCGCGCGATCGATCGAGTCCTGAGCGCTGGCGTCTACGTAATTCCATTTTGGTTCGCTCCAACCGACCGTTTTGCGTGGTGGATTGAACAACGGAAGCCTGAGCGGGCTTCGATCTACGGATTCAGACCCGAGGTCTGGTGGAGCGATCCGGAAACTCGGCCATAACCTGTAGCGTGCAGAGTTCCGTGGAGGACTGGCAATAAGTCACGCAAAAATTTTGAGTGAGTGTGCCGCGTTTCTTGCACGAGCGCTCGCGCAAGGAAATGCACCGGACAACGGTTGCGGGCAGTAGAGACGCGGTGCGAAAGACGTAGGTCAACCGGCGCAAAGCGAATTCGCGCTTTGCGCCGGCGCTTCCGGCGGAATCGAACCGTTTCTCCGGGTCGCCGGAAGTATCCGGCCGGGCCGGCCTTCTGTTCGGGACATGCAGAATTGCGAATGCACGTAGAGCGTATCCTTGTGCAGGGAGGGGCGCACCAGGAAAAATCGTGGAACACGGGCACAGAGAATTTAAGAGTACGTTCGGGACTTGCGCCGACAGTCCAGAAAAATTCTACTCGGTCTTCTGCCGGTCCTCTCGTGGCATGCGGTCTGCTCCCTCGGTGGGTAGTGTGGGCAGGGTTTCCGGGTCGACAAGACCCGCTGAAATTACCAGCTTTGCAGCTTGCTCAACCGTCATGTCCAAGTAAATGACATCGTCCTTCGGCACAAAGAGCAAGAATCCAGAGGTCGGATTTGGAGTCGTGGGAAGAAAGACGCTTATCATTTCGTCCGAAGGAACTCGCCGGGCGACCTCGCCACCGGTCGTCGTGCTCACAAACGCGATCGCCCAAATGCCACGGCGCGGATACTCGATGAGACAGGCCTGCCGGAAACTTGTCTGAGACTGGCTGAGAACGGTTTGCGCAATTTGCTTGACCGCATTGTACACTGTCCGAATGACGGGCATCCGGTGCAGCAGATTCTCTCCCCAGCGTAGCAGGGTGCGTCCGATAATGTTTTTGGTGAGGGCGCCAATGATCGTCGTTGCGATTACGAAGACGATCAGGCCAATTCCGGGAATGCGAAACGGCAGGTAAGTTTCCGGATTATAGCGTCTGGGGATCAGGGGAAAGATGCTCTGATCCACGAAGTCCACAAACGTCCAGGCCAAGTACACAGTGATAATGACCGGGGCGACGACGACGAAACCCGTTAGGAAATTGCCGCGAATCCGCTGCAGAATCGTAGGTTTCGGACCCGGGCGCAATAGAGGCATGCCTGTCCCGGGCTTCCTGTGCTTTGAAGCGGATTTATCGTTCACGTTTTTCGGCCTAAGCGAGTTTCAGTATCCTAGCGACCGGTCGACCACATGTTCAAGTGCCATGCCGGTCTCGAGCCTCGAAATCTGCCGGGCGATGGATCGCGAGGCGGAATCGAAGCGCGTGGCGGAGGCGATATGAGGTGTTACGGTTACGCGCGGATGCCGCCAGTAGGGGTGCTTCGGGGGAAGGGGTTCGGTACGGAAAACGTCCAGGGTAGCGTGTGCAATCTGACCTGAGTCCAACGCGGCGAGCAGATCCCCATCATGAATGATCGGGCCTCTAGCCGCATTGACCACGCAGGCGCCCTCGGGCAACTTGGAAAGGAACGCCGCGTCGACTAGGTCTATCGTTTCCGGTGTCAGCGGCAGCAGCACAACAAGGATATCGGTTCGTGCGAGAAACTTGTCGAGTGACGCTGTTCCTGCGTAGCTCCTCACGCCCCGCAGCGACTTTCGGCTGCGGCTCCAGCCCGCGACATCGAACCCGATCGCTCGCAGCACCTTCGCCGAAGCGGTTCCGAGCACGCCCATGCCAAGAATGCCGACGCGGCGCTGTTCTGAAAGCGGGCGATCCGGTTCTCCCCAACGTTCCTTTGTCGTTCCGGCAATGTTTGCATCGATATCCAGGTGGTAACGCAAGACGTGACCGGCGACGTAGTCAGACATTCCTAGTGTCATACCGTCTTCCACCATCCTGACGATAGGCACGCCCTCGGGAAGACTGGGATTCGAGACTAGCCACTCCACGCCTGCCCACAAGCTGAGCAGAGCTTTAAGGCGGGGAAAGACTGAGTAATCGTCTACCGTGCCGCCGCTTTGGCACAAGAGGTAATCGACCTGATCCAGCTTGATCTCGCTGGAATGCATGTACAAGTTCACGTTCAAATCTATTTCGGCAAATGACTCTTCCAGCACAGACCGCCACACTTCGCGGCTCTTCGCCTGGCCGCCGTACAATACCGTGCAAGTCATTTGGTTCGGTCCCGCGCTCAATGGGCAGCGTCACTCAGCCCTGTCGTCGCGCACGTAGGCGCTTTGGATGAGTCCAAAGGCGAACAGGACGGTCAACATCGCGGAACCACCGTGCGAAATCAAGGGCAATGGCACGCCCACCACGGGCAGCAATCCGGTCACCATACCCATATTGACAGCGAAATAGAGAAAAAACACGCAGGCCAATCCACCAACAAGCAACCTGGAGAACTGACCGCGAATCTTGTACAGCATCGAAGTGACCCAAAGCAGAACCAATACATGAAGCACGAGAATCGTAAGGCTTCCCGCAAGCCCGAATTCTTCGGCAAGCGATGCGAATACGAAATCAGTGTGCTTTTCGGGCAGGAAATTCAAATTGCTCTGCAGACCCTGCATATAGCCCGCACCAAACAATCCGCCCGAGCCGAACGCAGCCTGCGATTGCATGAGATGGTAGCCGGCGCCCAGAGGATCGAGGGACGGATCAAAAAAGACGTCAATACGCTCGAATTGATAGTCTTCCAACAACTGCCATGAAGTTTCTCTTGAGATCAGGATTGCGCCAATTCCAAGTGCGCCCATGAGAATACCCGCTACGACAACGTAGACCGGCAATCCGGAGAGAAACATCATGATCACTCCTCCAGCAGAGATGAGAACTGCGGTTCCCAGGTCCGGTTGGCGAATTATGAGTGCCGCCGGAACCAGGATCAGAATCAACGCCAGGATGTGTTTCCAAAAGGCGGGTTGCCGATTGGCCGAGCCGTAACTGTAGAGCGCCGCAAGCATGACGATCAATGCCACTTTCATGGGCTCCGATGGTTGCAAGCGTACGAAGCCGAAATCGACCCATCGAACGGCGCCCTGGCTGCTGATGCCCAACATGGGCACCGAGATCAGCACGATCAGGCAACCAAGATACATAGGAATCGCCAGGTGTTTCCAGATCCGGATGTCAACAATGGCGACAATTACCAAGGTGATGAGCCCGGCGCTGAACTTGGCCGCGTGTGGCCGGGCCCAGCGTGTCGCATCGCCATCCGCCACCGAAACCAGCATGATGTAGCCCGCGGCGGCGATCAGACACAACAACACGACCAGCATCCAATTGACCCGCATCAATCGTCCGAGCGTGGTGAGACGCTCTTGGAGCGAGGAATGAAGCGTTATCGTCATGCTTCCCGCTCTTCCACATCCGGTTCGCTGTTCGGATAGTCTGCAGGCGTCGGAGGACGATTCTTCAACGCGTGAATAATCAGATCCCGTGCCACCGGAGCCGCGCCGCTTGCTCCGCTTCCACCGTGCTCGATAACGACTGCGATGGCGTAGCGAGGCAGGTCACTCGGCGCATAGCCGACGAACATCGCGTGATTGCGAAGCTTCCAGGGAATATTTTCCTGGTCGGGCAGCCCGCGCCGACGTAGTTCAGCGGTGATGCGGCGAACTTGGGAAGTGCCGGTCTTTCCCGCCAGAGTGGCGTCGGGCAATGAAATTCTGGATGCGTATCCCGTTCCCCGTTCTTCATTGCAGACCGCGAACAACGCGTCGCGCAACACTTTCAGGCTGGATTCGCCAATGCCAAGCGGTTCGGTCTCTTTCTCCGCGTCGAAGCCGGGACTCATGACGATTCGGGGTTGAATACGCAGCCTCCCATTGGCGACCCGGGCGGTCATCACCGCAAGTTGAATCGGAGTTGCCAGCATGAATCCTTGGCCGATACCGGCGTTGAAACTGTCACCCCGGCGCCATCCTCTGCCGGTTTCCGCCCGCTTCCAGTCCCGTGTCGGTACCAGCCCTGCGCGAGAGTGAGGTACTCCGAAGCTGTATCGTTCACCCAGTCCCATTCGGTGCGCCATTTCCACTATGCGGTCGATTCCCAACTCATCAGCGGTCCAATAGAAGTAGATATCACAGGATTCCTTGATCGCCTCTCGTATGGCCAACGAACCGTGGCCGTATTTCTTCCAGCAGTGAAATTGCTGGTTTCCGAGTTCGGTCATGCCCGTACAGGTGGTCCGGTAGTGCGGTAAGCGTACGCCCGCCTCCAGAGCGGCCAAGGAGACAACGAGCTTGAACGTGGAACCCGGCGCGTACTCGCCGTCCATTGCGCGGTCCAGAAGCGGCGTGTTGGGATGGTTCAAGAGTTCGTTCCATTGTGGCCGGGAAATTCCCCCCGCGAACCAGTTTGGATCGAACCCCGGAGAAGAGACCATGCAGAGAATTCCCCCAGTGCGGACATCCATCACGATCGCGGCCCCCACATTGCCGGCGAGGCGCTGGATTGCGTATCGCTGCAGGTGGCGATCCAGTGTCAGGACGATGTCCTCGCCGGATCTGGGCGGATTCCGGCGCAATTCACGAACTTTGCGTCCAAGAGCATTGATCTCGGTCGTCACGACGCCTGGACGCCCTCGCAGTTGCTTATCTTGCGTTTTCTCGACCCCACGCTTGCCGATCCGCAACTGCGGCATGGAACGAAGGGGAACGAGGAGGGGGTCCCGGTTCAGGTCCTGTTCGGATATTGGACCCACATAGCCGACGGTATGGGCAAATGCCTCACCCTCGGGATACTCTCGAATCCAGCTCTCCTCGATTTCGATTCCAGGCAGACTTGGGGCATTGGCGGATATACGCGCCACCGTCTTCCAGTCCGCGCTCTCAATTACGGGAAAGACCTTTCTACCGGGCTTGTCTCGAATAGATGAAAGAATTTTAATATAATGGTCTTCTGGAATGGCTCTCAACAGGACCAGTTGCCGGAGCGGATCGGCGTCATCTGAATTTTTCTGGCGATTCAGCTTCACCGAATATTCGGAGCGGACTGTCGCAATCAACGAGCCATGTCGGTCCAAGATGTTGCTTCGCCTCGGAGCAATCGGATGCAAACTGACCCGGTTCTCTTCTGCGATTCGGCGGAGGTCAGGAGACGATATGACCTGCAATTTGTGAACCCGCGCGGCAAGTCCTGCGGCGACCAGGAGTTGGCCGCCGAACAAGAGGGCGTATCTGCGCGTAAACACCTTTTGCAGAAATTCGTCGTCTCTCAAACCCTATCCTCCGGGCCGCGGGGATTCTTGCCCTCCATGAATCAAGACTCTCAGATGCGACCAGATCGAAAATCGTGCGAGGCACGAGAGTCGGCGGAGACCGTGGGCTCCACTGCAATCGCGGCTTGTTCCACCAGACAACGTGGATTCTGGTTCGTGAACGCCATTACGGATCCCGTCTCTCCAATGTTTGCGCATGGGACGACAACTAGGGAGATTATAAGGATAACTTGACAGGAATGCGGCTTCCGCTTGCATATTTGGAGAAACGGAGGTACGTATGGTTTAATAAAGCAACAAAAAAGAAACTCCAATGCAACACAATCCCGCCTCTCCCACCGGCGACGCCCGGCCGGTGTTCGAGGTCTTCAAGTGCCGGGCACGGCTCACTCCGGCCGCGCACCGCCGTCTTGGCGGGGTGTTGCGGGTTCTACAACGCCGCGCTTGAGGCGCGCATTGGCGCCTGGATGAAGGCGGGGGTTTCGATTTCCTATTACGACCAGTGCAAGTCTTTGACGGCGATCCGCAACAACACGCAATTTCCCGAGCTTGCTGCCCTCAGCGTTCAGGTATTCCGGGGTGTCCTGCAGCGTCTGGACCGGAGTTTCCGGGATTTCTTCCGGCGCACGGAAGGCGGCGGCAAACCCGGCTTTCCGCGCTTCAAGGCGGCGCGACGGTGGCGGACGGTGGAGATCGCGGAGGTCTCGCGGGGCATGGTGCGGCGGCCTGACCGGGACTGGCGGCTGCATGTGAAGGGGCTTCCGCCGCTGCAACTGCGGACGTCGCGGGAGTTGCCGGAGGGGACGGAACTGAAGACGCTGCGGGTGGTGCGAAAGCCGCTGCGCACCGAGGTTCACTTGGGCTTTGCGTTCCCGCCCGTCGCCCCGAAAGAGGCGATTGCCCGCCCGGTCGGCATCGATGCGGGGGTGGCCAATCGGCTGACGCTGTCGGATGGCGGGGAGGTCGCGAAACGGGAAGTGGACCGGGGCCCACTGCGCCGCCTGCAGCGGGCGGTGGCCCGCGCGACGCCGGGGTCCGGCAACCGGCGCAAGAAAGCGGGGTCGTTGGCGCGGAAATGGAAGCGGATCGCGGACGCCAACCGGCAGACCTTGCACCGAACGGTGTCGGCGCTCAGCCGGGCCTACGATTTTTTCGCGATCGAGGATTTGCAGATCGCCAATATGATGCGCTCGGCGAAGGGGACCGCGGCGGAACCCGGACGCAATGTGCGGGCCAAGGCGGGGCTGAACCGGGCGATCTCCGAGCAGGGATGGGGAATGTTTTTCACGCTCGTGAGGGACAAGGCCGCGAGCGCCGGCCTTCAGGTGGCGGAAGTCGCGCCGCGTGGAACCAGCCAGTCCTGCTCGGGATGCGGCGCCGTGGCGCCGAAGTGTCTGGCTGTTCGCGTCCACGCCTGTCCGGCCTGTGGGCTGGTGCTGGACCGCGATGTCAATGCGGCAAGAAATATCCTGCAACGGGCCTTGGCCCGTTCAGGGGCGGGGAGTGGCGGGATGTTCCCGCTTCCCGTGGCGACGGCAGGAGCGGGGGACCGAGGGTCCGCCGGAACAAGCGGGGCAGTGGCGCCGCTCGTCGCAGAACAGTGTCATGTCTAGTCATGTATATAAGCCCCATATCTAGGACTGTGTCCGAACAAGTGTTGCCGGTATCCGGAAAACGTATCGAAGAAGCGCATACCCGAACGGAAATGCGACCAGGCATCCGATAGTCTGCCACAAGATATACCCGAGTGCCGGGACCTTGCCGATTGCAAGACTGCACACGAACCAAATGATGGTTGCGTGCGCGGCTCCGAAGATCGTCAGCGCAGCAAGATCTGCCACGGGCCGGCGGCGGAACCGCGAAGCAGACCAGATCGAAGACATTTCAAAGAACAGCACGAGTGCGATGGCTCCCGTTCCGGGGGGCCGTCCGTACAGGAGATCCGCGCCTAGCCCAAGGATGAACGGTAGCAGGATTACGGTCGACCGTGGCCGGTAGAGCGCAAAGTAGAAAACCGGGATGGGGGTCAGGTCGGGGATCAGTATGCCCCAAGTCCCGCCAGCGCTCAGCGAGGCAGAAGCGATCGCGAAGAGCGCAACTGTAATCGGCAACACAACGGCGTCGATCAAGCGATCATTCGGCATGAACGGCACCGTCTGCAGTACGGGTGGCTGCAGCCTCGGGCAAGATATCTCTGTCATCGCCTAGATTGGCCTGCCGGGGCGGATCGGGCGCACACTCGCAAGATTGCCGGGAGGTGCTCGATGGCAAAATAATTGTCGGATTCTCGATCGCGGGAGCCGAAGTGGATTCCAGAATCCGAACAAAACTCAGATTGTTGTATTGTGCGAAAAGCGAAATCCGGATTTCACCGGGATCGACCAAGACAACCTCCCCAATGGGTAAGCCTGGCGCAAAAATGTCGCCTTGTCCCGAGGTTAGCACCCGTTCTCCCTTCGTAATATTCGTACGGTCTGCAAATAGAACCAGGAGCGGTTGATCGCTTCCGTCTCCAGCGAGAATCGCCTGTGTGCCGCTTGGTAGAATCAAGACCGGAACTCTGCTGCTGAGGTCGGTCAGCAAGAGAATTCGAGAGGCGCGCTTCCCAATTCCAACGATTCGACCTACCAGCCCGTGCCCGTCGACAACCGGAAAGCCGTCCCTGATGCCATCAGCGGCACCAGCGTCCACAATCACAGAATTCAAGAACGGTCCTTGAGGACCTGCGACGATCTGCGCCGTTACCGCTGGCTGGAGTGGAGGAAGATTGACGTTGTTGAGCGCGCGCAGCGAGGCGTTCTCTACTTCTAGGTTTTCCGCAATTCGTCGCCAGTCGCGCATGACTTCGAGCTCACGGCGAAGCCGGGCTACCTCGCTTTGTCCGTCCAGGAACGCTTCAAAGTCCACCCACCATGATTCTACCCGTCGAGAAACCGCATTCGTGACAAAAAGGGCGGGAGCGGAGGCGTCGACAAGCCATCCGCTGGCCCGGTCCAGCACCCGACCATCAATTCGAGAATACAACAATATGGCAAAGCCCAGGACAACCAGCAGAGCGATTAGGAACCATCGTTTTCGGCTAGGCTGCTCGATATTCGCCTCCCGTCCGAGTGACATTTGTTTTACCGCCTGATTGGTGCCCCGCTACTGCACGCGGCAGAAAAACGGGTGGAACTCCTCAATCCGATCCAGCGTACTTTCTGTGCCACGCGCCACACAATGGAGCGGTTCTTCCGCAACCGTAACCATGATTCCGATCTTTTCCCGGAACAAGGCATCCAAGTCGTGCAACATGGCGCCACCGCCGGTGAGCACAATCCCTTTGTCAATGATATCGGCACTCAACTCCGGCGGCGTGTTTTCCAGCGCGAGCTGAGTCGATTCAACAATATTGACCAGGCATTCGGAGAGCGCTTCTGCAACCTGTGAATCGCTGATCTCGATCTCGCGGGGACCGCCGGTGGACGTGTCCCGGCCTCGAACCCGAGCGAACTTTGCGTCCGGTCCGGAATTCCGTTTGGCGCTACCGATTTCCTTCTTGACGCGTTCCGCCGTTGCTTCACCGATCAACATCCCGTGGTGGCGCCGCACGTAAGATATGATGGCTTCGTCCATGCGGTCGCCCGCCGTTCGGATCGAATTTGCGTAAACAATTCCGCCAAGGGAAATCACCGCGATTTCTGTGGTCCCGCCACCGATATCGATGATCATCGACCCAGTGGCTTCCGTGACCGGAAGCCCGGCTCCTAAAGCCGCAGCCATCGGTTCCGGAAGCAGGTGTGCCTGCCGGGCGCCCGCGCGCAGCACGGACTCGCGAATGATTCTCTGTTCGACATTTGTGGCGCCCGAGGGGACGCACACCACCACGATGGGGTTCATCAGGTATCGTCCGCGCCGGGTCTTTCGGAGGAACAACTTGATCATTTCCTCGGCGACGTCAAAGTCGGCGATCACGCCGTCTCTCAACGGTCGGATGGTCCGGATGTTTTCCGGAGTTCGCCCAAGCATGGCCTTGGCTTCTTCCCCTACGGCGAGAACCGTGCGTCGGCCCGCTTCACTGCGATACGCGACCACCGATGGTTCGTTGAGGACGATGCCTTTGTCCTTCACACTGACCAGGGTATTCGCCGTTCCGAGATCGATCGCCATGTACGAAGTAAAGAGTTTGAGCGGGTTGGAAAACATGAGTTCAAGTTATTCCAGTGCATCTGCGAATTGACGTGACTCGGATCGTGCGCGATAGATCAACAAGTCGTGCCCGCCCCGCCGACTATAGAGGATTTATGGCGTCGCGACACCTTTCTTCACGCTTCAGGGGGTGAGCCCCGCAGTGTTTGCAATTGTACGCTTCTTGCGGCGAATCTCCAGATTGTTCAGTGCGTTAATGTAAGCCCTGACGGAAGATACGACTGTATCCGTATCGGCGGAATGACCGCTGGCAAAGTGCCCGTCTTCCTCCAGCCGAACCGCCACCTCGGCTTGTGCATCCGTGCCGCGCGTTACTGCAGAGACCTGATAGAGTTCCAATCGCGCTCCGTGCGGATAGATATTCTTGACCGCGTTGAATGCCGCGTCTACGGGACCGTCGCCGGTTGCCCGGCCGTGCATTTCTTCTCCGTCAACCGCAAGCGTGATCTCTGCGGACTTCGGCTCTTCGGTGCCACAGACCACCCGGAGTGATTCGAGTGAAATACGACCGGAGCCCTTGGATGCGGTCGCGTTTTCGACGAGGGCAACGATGTCGTCGTCATAGACCACCCGCTTCCGGTCGGCCAAGGCCTTGAACCGGGCGAACAAATCCGCGAGCATGTTGTCGCCGATCTCGTATCCCAGTTCCTTGAGCTTCGCAGCCAGCGCGTGCCGTCCCGAGTGCTTTCCGAAAACCAGGCTTGACTCGGTTAGGCCAACATCTTCCGGGCGCATGATCTCGTAGGTGCCGGCGTGTTTGAGTACGCCATCCTGATGAATGCCCGCTTCGTGCGAGAATGCGTTCTTGCCTACGATCGCCTTGTTGTATTGTACGGGAAAGCCGGTAACGGAAGCCACCAGCCGCGAACCCGAAATGATCCGGTCCGTTCGCACGCCGCTCCAATAGGGTAGGGTGTCCCGGCGTACCGACAGCGCCATTACGATCTCTTCCATCGCCGCGTTGCCGGCACGTTCTCCAAGGCCGTTGATGGTGCATTCCACCTGGCGCGCCCCGGCTTCCACGGCGGCCAGGGCATTGGCCACCGCAAGGCCGAGATCGTTATGGCAATGCGTCGAAATGACGACCTTGTCGATGTCGGGGACCCGCTCGCGCAGCATGTGGATGATCTTGGCGCTTTCGCGGGGAACGGCGTACCCGACCGTATCCGGAATGTTGATCGTGCTGGCGCCTGCGCGAATCGCAGTCTCTACCGCCCGGCAAAGAAAGTCGTGTTCGCTGCGCGTTCCGTCTTCCGGAGACCACTGCACGTCCTCGCATCGGTTGCGAGCGAGTGAAACACTCTGCTCAATGCGCTCGATGACTTCTTCCGGGTTGAGTTGAAGCTTATAGCGCATGTGAATTGGCGAAGTTGCAATGAACGTGTGAATGCGCGGCCGCTTGGCCTTGCGGAGCGCTTCCCATGCGCGGTCGATATCGGCGTCCGAAGCGCGGGCGAGGCCGCAAACGCGCGTGTTTTCGAGTTTGGAGGCGATTACCTGAACGGACTCGAAATCCCCCTCAGAAGCGATCGGGAATCCCGCTTCCACGATGTCCACGTTCATGTCCTCGAGATGTTCGGCGATTCGAACCTTGTCCTCGAGAGTCATGGACGCGCCCGGGGACTGTTCTCCGTCGCGAAGGGTCGTATCGAAGATCAATATCCGGTCGGATTCCCGGGCACCTGCCTCTGGTTGATCTGCTTGCGGGGTCATCGTGCGGTTTCCTCAGCTGTGCGATTTGCGCGTTCCGTTTCGTGGCGCGTCTCGTGATCCCCTAAACGCGCGCCTTTCGAATGAATCGCGCTCAGGGGCAGCTAAGGAGGAGAACCTGATGGAGTCGAATTCCGGACAAAGTCTGGCCGCACGCAACAGGCAACAATTCCCGGCGATGCCGCAAATCAGAATTCATGGCGGAACGCTCCTTTCGTTCAAATCATAGAGGCCATGTTGCGTTCGTACAACCGAAATCTCGCCACCAAGTATCTGTAGTCCTTCCAACATCTTATGGGCCGCTAACGGAAATCCGCATGAGATCCTCACCCCAGACGATGTCGCCATCGAAGATTGACATCATTTCGCGAAGAATCCGTTCTCGAGTTCGGGGTTGGTCGATCTCCTCCAGGATATGGGTCAGAACGAGAGTCTTGCATCCGGTCTGCCTCGCAAGTTCTGCCGTGTCCAGATGATTGCCACAGGTGGCTCGAAAGCATTCCGTTGGTTCGGTGCCGGTGCGAAAGTGGTTCATGTGGACCAAGATGTCGGTCCCTGCCGCCAACTCGGCCAATTCTGGACAGACGCCGCCACTGTCGCCGGAATAACAAAGCGACCCGTCTCCGGTATCCAGACGGTATGCATAGCACTCAAGATAGGGCTGAACGTGCGACGCCCTTCCGACAGAGACTTTCCAAACGCCGCCATCCACCACGTCCCCCGGGCGCAACTCCATGACCTGCGGGTTGGGCCGTTTGCGCGGTGCGATTCCTCCTCTCGCCCTGAACGTGTCCACGCTGCCCTGATGCTTGATCCGTGCGGTGATGTCGGGATCGAATATTCCGCCATCCCCGAACAGCTGGTTTGTCAGGCGCAACAGGGGAGGAGGGCCAAATACCTTCAAATCGGGAATCTTATCGGCTCCCATGTCCCACCGCTGGAGAACCAGTCGTGGATAATCCATGCAGTGGTCGTAATGAAGATGAGAAAAGAACACATGCGTTACGTCTGCGGTCTTGAGTCCACTTTCGAGGAAGCGATGATGAACTCCCGCGCCATGATCAAACACGATCAGTTCGTTCCCGAGAGCAACGACATATCCGGAACAGAGGCGCTTTAGTGATGGTGCCGGCGTTCCGGTGCCCAGCAACGTGATTTCCATGGTGCTTCCTCCCGGTTTCCCTTCGGCCTACGCCTCTCCCGCGGGACGACACGCGCCTTTCGTTCCCCCCATCCACGGATACCATAGCGCCAAAGGCCGCTGAAGATCACGCCAGGCAAGTTCCATTTGGCTCATGCCTGGGTTGTCTGAAGAAACTCGGTCACAGCCCGATTGAAGAATTCCGGCTTCTCCAGATGCACGCAATGTGCGCAGCCGGGAGCGATGCAAAGCTGGCTGTTTTCGATTCCCGTCCACAGCGCATACGCCAAGTCCGGCGCACAAGAACGGTCGCTGTCGCCGCATATCACCAGCACTGGCATGCGAAGTTCGTGTAGCCGGTCGCGGACATCCCATTGCAGAACACCGGTCAAGGCGGCGATGGCACCTTCGGCACTCACGCCGCTGCCAGCCTGGCAGCAGTGCCGGTAGTAATGAGCGTTGGCGCCCTCAATAAACCATGTCGGCAGTATTCGGTTTGCGCAGGCCTCAACGCCTTTCTCACGCAGACGATGAATGGTTTCTTCCAGTGGCTCGAAACGCCGGGGCAAGATGCCGCTTGGCGCGGTTCCATAAAGTATGAGCCTTTCAATTCGATTGGGGAAATCCAACGCCAATTGCTGGGCGACGTTTCCGCCCATGGAATGGCCGAGCAGGGAAATGCGGTCTACGGAGAGTTCGTCCAGCAGTCGGATGACCGACTGCGCCATTCCCGCAATGGAATTCTGGAATGGTTCGTTCGTGCTTCCGGCAAATCCGGGCAGATCAGGTGCGATCAAATCGAATTCGGCCTTCAGAACTTCGAACTGGGGCAGCCAATACCCGGAACCAGCGAGAAAACCATGCTGCAAGAGCAGGATTCTGCCTGCACCACTGCGACGGTAGTGAAGCACCTTCCGCTCCTACGTCACGGATTTGGCGAGACGGATATGAAGGCACTCATGGAAGATCGGCGCATCCATGATCGCCGTCTTGCACGCGCACCTTGGCTGTTGGTCACCGGGGCGCCATCTACGTGACAAACGGTTGCCGCCCATCACCATCGGATCGGGTAATCAAACAGCAGGTTTGGCAGTGTAAGCGAAATGTGCGGGAACACGGCCACAATCGCTAGGTCGACGCCCATGATCACCATGAACGGAACCGCGGCTCGAACCGCATGCCCGTACCGGACCCCCGCAAGTTGAGTAGAAACAAACAGGTTCAGTGCGACCGGCGGCACAATGCAGCCGATTCCCGTGTTAATTGCAAGCAATACACCCCAGTGGATCAAATCGATGTTTGCGGACGCCAGCAATGGCATGAACGTGGGCAAGAACCCGAAAATCATTGCGGGCGGTTCCAGAAACATCCCCAAGATGACGAATACGGCGCTAAGCACGAAAAGCACGAAGTACTTGTTCAGGCTGATTTGCGTGATAACGTCGACGATATGAATTGAAACGAGGGCATGAGCCAGCACAAGTCCGACAAACCCGGAAGTGCATACCATGAATAGAGTCATGCCGGTAATGTGGCCAGCCTCGATACATGCACGGTACAGCGTTTGCGGATTTCCGGTACGATAGAGAAATATGCTCAGGAGAAGCACATAGGCGAGAAGGATCGTCCCGACTTCAGCAGGGGTAAACACGCCCCCGAGAATTCCGCCTACGATGAGAACCAGCGCTGACAATCCGGGAATTGCGCGCAGCGTACGCGGCAGGATCAAGTTGCGGGGCACATGTTCTCGTGGATAGCCGTGGCGCCTGGCATGCCACACAACCATCGCCATGAAACTCACGGCGAGCAGGAAGGACGGCAAGATGGTAGCGGCGGCCAGTCGGCTGACCGAAGTGCTCGCGGCGGCCGAATACAGCAGCACGGTAATGGACAGGGGCGCCATCATGCCGAGCGTGCCGGCCGTGCCCTGAAGGGCGGCGCAGAAGTCTGCGCGGTATCCTCGCTGCTTCATCTGGGGAATCATCAGGGATCCGATGGCGGCTGTGTCGGAAACCGCGGAACCGGAAATGTCTCCGAAGAGAAAGCTGGCGAATACATTGGAAGCTCCGAGTCCACCCCGAACCCGTCCTACGATCGCTTGCGCGAATTCCACGAGCAGTCCGGCGATTCCCGCCGCATGCATGAGTTTCCCGGAGAGTATGAGAAGCGGTATCGCCATGAGCGCAAATATGTTGATGCCGTTGAAGGTCTGCAGCGCGCCGGAAATGAACGAGATGTTGCCGTCGAGCGCGACATAGAGTGTTGCCATCAGCCCCAGGCAAATTGCCACGGGAACTCCGACAAACATCGGACCGAATAGAGCGAGTGCCAGGATCACGGCCTTCGCGCCTTGAGGTACACGGAAATATTCGCCTGCGGGCAACATCACGATGCACAGGAAGCCGACCGAAATCAGCACCTTGTACACGGCCGCCCGGTTAAACTCGCCCGACAGGTTGCGGCGCGCCCAATGAATGATCATGACGGCTGCGGCGATCGGTATGGCGAGAAAGTTGACTGTCAGGGGCAGCTGCAACGCATCCGTGTGCACCCGCGAAATGATTTCGATTGCCTGAATTGCAGAGACAAGTAAGGCCAGCAAATATCCGCCGGTTAGTCCCTCGGCTGCGATTGCCGCGCGCGTTCGCCATTTGCCCGCGAGCGTTCGTACCAGCATATCAAGGTTGATGTGTCTTTCGTGAAGGTAGGCGGAGGCGATAAACAGGAATGTCGCCCAGCCGAAGATGATGAGTGCGACTTCATCTGACCAGGCGAGAGAATTGTTCAGTACGTAGCGAAAGAAGATGCCCAGTAACATCACCGCGGCAAACGCAGCGGTTGCGCATACCGCCAAGCCCGCCGTGGTTCGATCAGCCGCGTCGCTGACGCCGATCAGGATACGGCCGCGTAGGGAATCCGCGCGATTATCCGGCAATGCAATACGTTGACTGAACTTCGGATTGGATCGGCCAGCGGGTTCGAATCCGGTGGCCGATCAAACTCAATTGGTACGTATGACTGAATCGCTACGGCTGTGCTTCATAGATCTGGTTCGCGAGATCGAGATTGAATTTCCCTTCTTGCTCTTCCGCAACCTGCTGCCAGACATCCTCTCGAATGGCTGTCCACTGTGCATATTCCTCCGCGGTTGGATAGTAGATCTCCATGCCGAACTTCTCCAGGTCGTTCAGGTATTCGTCCAGCTTGCTATTGGCATAGTTGCGAATCCAGTCCTCTGCTTCCCCCGCCGCTTCAAGCATTGCATCCTGATGCTCTTGTGAGAGCGAGGCGAATTTTGCTCCGCTCATGAACACCTGTTCAAAGGACGCGGTGTAGTTCAGGCGGATGTCGTACTTCACCACCTCGTAGAACTTGGCCGCCCAAACCGGCGCAATGTTGCTCTGCATGCCCTCAACAACGCCTTGCTGGAGCGCGGTGTAGGTTTGCCCCCACGCGACAGGCGTAGGATTCGCCCCCCACGCCCGAAAGGTAGCCAATTCGACCGGAGTGCTTATGGTGCGAATTTTTAGTCCTTCGATGTCTGCGGGAACGCGCAGCTTCTTTTTCGTTGTCTGAATATCCCGGCCAGACCCAAAACCGATCATGTAGAGATGCTTGAGACCCGTATCCTTTTCGAAAACGCCGATTGCTTCCTGGCCAAGCGGCGCGTTCATGAAGTCTATCAGGTCGTCATAGCGCTTGAATAGAAACGGCAGATCCAGCACCAGGTAGGCGTCAGTGAATCGGCTGGCGTTCCCGTTGGTGATCATGCCAATGTCTACGGTGCCTGCTTGTGCGCCCAAGACCAGATCGTGCTCAATTCCGAGCGACTGATAAAAGACGCGTACGACCACCTCGCCGTTGGTTTTCTCGGCCACCAATTCGGCGAATCTGTCAAGACTTAATGAAGCCTGATCCGTCTTTGGGTTGGATCCGCCCGCCCGCAGTTCCACAACGGTCTGTGCTGTAACCGCGGTAACATATGCCGTGAGGGCCAAAGCGCCCGCGACGGCTATCGATAATTTTCGAACATAGTGAATCATTTTGTTGTATCCCTTTCGACAACTGAACGCTAAGTGAGAAGTTGGATCGCCTGATATCGTGCGTAGCGCACCCGCCAAATCATGGTTTGGCCTTTCTCGGACAGGTTCTATTTTATTTCCAACACGTTAGCAATGTAACACACGGACACTGAATCGTCAAAGGAGACACAGGTCCCGGCGAAAACGCGCCTGTGCCTCGAAGGCAGGCCGGAATTGGATTAGTCGATCCTTAGTGGGCGCCTTGGTCGCTCTACACTGAAAACGACGATTGACTCGTCTTCGATAACAATTCCTCGAAATTCGCGATGTCTAACCGGGAAACCGGCCCATTTCAGTTGCTTATGATTTTGTAGCGGCGGTTTCGGCGAATGCGTGGTGCCATATATGGGCGCAACAGGTGATTTTTCTGTCTTTTTATGTAACTACTTGCGCTTCATCGGCAAAATGCTTGCATGTAGAACGACAATTAGGATGTCGCAGAGTGTCGGTCAACTTGATCTTCGACAGTCTATAGTTTTGCGCGCTTAATTTGCAAAGATTTACGCCCTGCGCGCGAAGTCTTACCACCATGTTCGCGTCGGAACGACGGTTTCGGCAGGAAGTGTGCGATTCAGCTCACAGCGGAGTCGGGGCCGACGTTGAGGATCTTCCTGGCGGATTGCGGCGGGTAGCCGTAGGGCGACGAAACAGGCAACCTTTCCACAGCATCCCTGCCACCGTCTTCGCAGGACGAAGCGTTTGCGGACCTGTTCGACGACGGTTTCGGTCAGGACATCGAGGTCCCGGTCCTGGAGGGCGCGCTTCCTTTCAAAGCTCTCACCGTCTCTTGCTAGGCGCCAGAAGAGCACGTTTTGCAGGACGAGAGCAAGGAACGAGCAGAGCGCATGGCCGCGAATGGTTTCGTCGAGCTTGTGAAAGATGGGACCGGTGTCGAGCAGCGCTTGGGCGGTGGGAAAGACCTGCTCCACGCACCAGAGTTTCAGGCACTTGAGCGCGGCGGCGGCATTCGTGGCGGTGTTGGTGCGCAGCACCCAGATGCCGTTGAACTTCTCCTTCTCCCGAATTTTCTTGCGGTTGAGGGCAAAGCCGGTGCCCCGGGCCTCGATCGCGCGCAGGGTGACAGCGCTGATTCTGCCGCGGTTCGCCAACAGGCAAACCGAACGGGTGCGGAAGCGATGTTGCAGGCGATAGGCAACCTGTTGCAGCGTCGTCACATCGGCGATGTTGCCGAACCAGATATCCGAGCACGCCGGGAAACCCTCTCCGTCCAGTGCCACGCCCAGGATGATCTGCTTGCAATCCGGGCGACGGTTCTCGCTCCGGCCGCGATGGTCGGGGATGGCACCAACCTAGCCGAGGAAAAACAGCGACGTGTATGGGAGAAAATGATGTCGAGGTTGGAGAACAGGTCCTCGCGGCGGTCGAACAGATCCTCCTCGATTTCGTCCTTGACGCAGCGCGGCGCATGGGTCTGGTGCATCTGTTCGCTCTTGGCGAGCGCCTCGCCCAGCTAGGCCATCGCCCGGCAGAGATGCTGCAGCCCCAAGTCCGTTGCTCCCGACAATGACCCGATCGCGCCGCCCTGTCCAAGGCGCTGCAGTTCGATCCGGACCCCATGTTCCGGTGCAACACTGGGGAATGATCAGCCGGCAAACCATCGCCACCCTCGAGGCGCGCGGCTGGCAAAACATTCTCGGAGCCCGCTCGCGCAACACCAAGGAAGTGGGGGAGAAGGTGCTGAGCGACCCGGTGCCGTTCGAGACTGTTCGGTTGCAACGCCGGCGGAAGAAACCGCTGGTGCTGGAGATGAAAGACATGCGGTTGCCGGGCGTGGCCGGCAATCACGATGCGCGTCGCTACGTCGTGTGTCGCAACCCGGCACAGGCCCGCAAGGATGCCGCCGGTCGCGAGGCGATAGTCGCGGCGCTCAACGAACAACTGTGCTCGCAGGGCCCGAAGAACCTGATCGGCTACAACGGATACAAGCGGTTCCTTCGGGCGGATGCCAGCGCCTTCCGCGTCTACCCGGACAAGATCGAGGACGAGCACAAATTCGAAGGCATCTGGGTGCTGCGTACCAATACTACCTTTAGCGCCGCCGACACCGCGCGGAAAAACAAGCGATTCTCCATGGTGGAGCAAACCTTCCGGACGGCGAAAGGGCTACTGGATATTCGGCCGATCTTCCACCAGACCGACGAGCCCGTCCGCGGCCAAGTGTCTTGCCCATTCCTCGTTTTGGTCCTGCAAAAGGAACTCTTCCGGCGCATGCAAAAAGCCGTCATCCGGGCGGATTGGGCTTAGCTGCGCGACCTCCTTGCTTTGACGGAAATCGAAATCCGCCATCAGGGAAAACGCTTCGTTGTTCGCAGCCAGGCTCAAGGCGTCGCCGCCAAGACCTGCCGGTGCGCCGGTGCCGCCCTGCCGAACAATATCCGGCAACTCCCCGCCGCCAGAGAGAAAAACCGCGTGGCCCCGTGAACCTCGCGCGCCACCGGCAACCGGGCGTCCATACGGAAAGCTGGCCCGGAACAGCCAATTGTGGTCCCACAGCACCTTTCGTGCATCGCAAGCCTCAGAGGCAAAACAAACCTGAATTTAATATTGCAGAAGACGAGTGCGAAGAGGGAATCTCCGAACCGGACAAGAAGAAGCGTCCACCTCTTCAGGGTGAGGCGTCAGTTCTGGCCGGCGGCGGCCAGCAATTCGTTGATCTGGTCGCATTCGCGGCGGTGCAGGCAATTCTGGTCCAATCGGCCATCGATCCCGGCATGGCCGAATACCGCTTCGACCGCAGATCACATCTCATTTCCAGTTGCATGCTTGGCGTAACCCCGCGCCGCTATCGTGCGAGAAAGACGGGGCGCCTTCCCGATCGTCATTGCCCCGATATCCCTTGTCGGCGCAGACCTGCTCGACGGCGGTTCCGGTCGCCGTCTTCACGCGATCGATGGTGGCCTGCAACATGTGCCCGTTATACAGATTGCTCTGGAGGATTTGGCCGGGAAGAACAACTGCTCCCGGTTGATGGAGGCAAGCGCATCCTTGCAGCCGAACTTATACCGCTTGCGGGCATTGCCCTTCGTGATGCAAACCACTACCGGTGCGTGCAACCAATAGAGCTTGTTCCGTTCCGCCGGTTATTGCGCAAGCAGCATCCGGGCCCGTTCCAGGAGTTCGACGAATTTCGCTTATTGCTCCGCGTCACTGGCGATACTTCGATCTGCGTCCCGGAGCACCCCGCCGAGAATCCTCCACAGCCGCCGACGCAGTTTCGCATGGGCGTATCGGCCCAGCCGGACCGTGTCGCGGGGAGCTGGGCGTGTAGCTTTGGCAGAGCCGGGTTTCCGCGTACTTCGTTCGCCGGACCAAGCCAAGCGACGCATGCAATTATAGCTGGTTGTCCGTCGGAAAGGCGTTTGCTTGTTCCTGAACCGTCGCAGTGTTTCATCGGAAATCACCGGAAATTACGCCATCGGACGCCATTTCCCGGCATTTTACCAGACGTGAATTTCCAAGGGTATACCTATGATCTCAACCGCTGAACGAGTTCTTCAGGGGGAGCGAATTGTCGGACGTTACCCAATGGGTGGCAGAAAGGATGTTGGAGCACGGTTGGCAACCAGGGTCATTGCACTCGCTGGCCGTCGCGCCACGTTCCGCTGACGACTGTTCCGTCTGGATGCCGCAGCGAACCTTTCCCGTACTGGGAGCCGTTTTGAAACTCGCCCTCGTAGATCGAGCCACTACTCAGAAAATGCAGTTTCCCGGTTCCGTGCATAGCGTTCTGCTTCCAGTCTCCTTCGTATTCTATGTCGCCATCCCGGACAAACTTCCCCTTTCCTTCGCGCAAGCCGTTTACGAAGTCTCCCTGGTAGGTTGAACCGTCTGGATAGACGGCGAGTCCAGTGCCATGCGCGAGATCGTCTTGCCATTCTCCTTCATAGGAGTAGTCGCCCTTGCGGAAAGTGCCTTGACCGTTTCGTTTGCCCGCCAGGAATTCCCCTTCATACGTCCAGCCCTGAGAGGAAATCCAGGTTCCACCGCCTTCCGGCCGTCCGTCCTTCCAATCCCCTGCGTACTCGCTCTGGTCATGTCCGCGGTAGAGGCCTTGGCCTTGCAGAACCATTCCGGCGCCGAAAGTGCCTGTGAATTGATCTCCGTTGGCGTAAGTGAGCGTTCCATCACCGTTGGATTCGTTGTTTTCCCAGTTGCCCTCGAAACTCCTTCCGTCCGGGAATTTC
Source organism: Rhodobacterales bacterium (assembly GCA_965219495.1). GTDB lineage: Bacteria > Pseudomonadota > Alphaproteobacteria > Rhodobacterales > CAZPXZ01 > CAZPXZ01. The sequence continues at coordinate 824,669 of OZ244777.1, read as the reverse complement.
ATTGTGCCTGTTCCGTGAAATGCTCCTTGACGGAATGCTCCAGTGTAAGTGGTTCCAGCGGCGTAGGTATAGGTCCCCGTTCCCTCGCGCACTCCTTGGGCCCAGTCTCCTACGTATGTGTCACCGTTGACATATTCGATTCGTCCCGACCCGTGAAATGCGTCGGCGTCAAAATTCCCTTCATAGCGAGTGCCGTCAGAGTCTACGTTGGTGCCAAATCCGGATTTCTTGCCTTCCAGCCAATTGCCGGAGTAGTGTCCGCCGCCAGGCAGGCGCAGTTCCCCCTGACCGGCCAGCATTCCGTTTTCGAAGCCGCCTTCGTAGACCGACCCGTCCGCAAACGTTGCCCGGCCCTGACCATGTTTGTAGTCGTCGCGCCATTCGCCTTCGTAGACGTAATCTCCCTTCCGCAGGATACCCTGTCCGTGCCGTTTTCCGGCAACGAAATTACCTTCGTACGACCAGCCTTCGAGATTGGTCCAGATTCCCCGGCCCTCCGGGATACCGTTGCTCCATTCACCCTCGTAGACGGAGCCGTCCGAGTTCACCTCCCGGCCGGTTCCATGCCGCACGTCGGCGCGCCATTGACCGTCGTAGGTGTATTTGCCTTCCAAGAGAACGCCGTCTCCGTGTCGCTTGCCTGCAAGGAAGTCGCCTTCATAGGTCTGGCCACTGGGCGAGCGAAGGACACCCCTGCCTTCCATCCGCCCGTCCCGAAATTCTCCATCGTAAACGGATCCATCCGGGAACTGGGCCGTTCCGATGCCATCTTCAAAGTCGTCTTGCCAATCTCCGCGATAGGTGTAGTCGCCCTTACGCAGGGTTCCCGCACCCGTTCTCTTGCCGGCCAGGAAACTGCCCTCGTAAATCCATCCCTCCCCGGAGGTCCACTTGCCTTGTCCCTCCGGGAGGCCGTCCACCCATTCGCCGCTATACTCGCTCTGATCGCTGCCCACGAAAGTGCCGGAACCCTGCAATCGGAGCGCGGCGTCGAAGGCGCCGGTAAGGACATCGCCGTTCGCGCGCGTCAGGGTGCCTCGGCCAAATGGTTGGCTGTCTTTCCAATCACCTTCGTACGTTTCTCCATCCGGAAACGTAATCTTGCCTTGGCCGCCGAAGTGATCGGCCTGGAACTCGCCTTCGTAGACGGTTCCTTCATGGAAGGAAAATACACCCGCTCCCTGTTTCTCGCCGTTGGCCCAGTATCCTTCATAGACGTTGCCGTTGGCGTACTCGATTCGTCCTTTGCCGTGAAATTCGTCGGATTCGAACTGTCCCGAATACTCCGTTCCGTCCGGGTTGACATACTTGCCTTCGCCGGATTTCTTGCCGTTCTGCCAACCACCGGTATATTGGTCACCTCCAGCAGTTTTCAATTCCCCAATACCGTGAAAAACCCCGTTCTGAAATTCTCCCTCGTATTCCTGCCCGCTCGGCCATTTGACCCGGCCGATTCCTTCCATGCGGCCGTTTCGCCATTCGCCAACATAGATAAAGCCGTCCGCGCGCCGATAATTGCCTTGGCCATGTTGCAATCCTTCGGCATTGAACGAGCCGATATATACCGAGCCGTCAGCATACTCGACGCGTACGCCAGATTCGGGTGGTATGGACTCTTGGGTCTGTGCCGCCAACGGAAAATACACGACAGCGGCGCACAGCAATAACGGAATCAGTCTTTGCAGGTTTTGCATTGGCGAGGCCATCTCTGCGATAGTTCTTCTATAGTGCTCGACCAGATCAATGTAGCAAGGATATTGTAGCATGCCAGATTGGCTTGGGCACCGAAGGTGGGTATCCCTGCGGGTCTGCTTTACGAATTGGCATAATCGCATTGGTGCCAGATGTCACGTTCTCTCCGAATTACGATTGGTCAACTCAATCCAACGCTAGGCGACCTTGAGGGCAACTGCCGCAAGGCCCTTGAAGCGGTCGGCAATGCGGCGAAGCGGGGAACTGACCTTCTGGTTTTGCCGGAAATGTTCATCTCTGGGTATCCGTTGCAGGATCTCGTCGTTCGTCCAGCCTTTGTGCGCGATTGTATGGCGACAGTGCGGCGACTCGCCGTCGAATCGCACCATACCGGCCTCGCCATTGCTGTCGGCGGGCCGCTCGCGATGGACAACAGGGTCTTCAACGCACTCTACGTCATAGAGAATGGGATGATTCGCGCCAGCGTTCGAAAGCATCACTTGCCCGGGACGGGCGTATTCGACGAACCGCGTACATTCGAGCGGGGAGGCGCGCCCGGTCCGGTGGCCTTGCGCGGCGTGCGAGTCGGTTTCGCGATTTGCGAGGATTTCTGGAAGGGCGATATCGCCGAAACGCTGGCGGAGACCGGCGCCGAACTGCTTGTTGTAGCGAATGGATCTCCCTACGAGTTGGACAAGTACGATGAGCGCATTCAATTGATGGTTATGCGCAGTATCGAAACCGACTTGCCGGTCATTTACGCAAATCTCGTCGGTGGACAGGATGATCAGGTATATGACGGTGGGTCGTTTGTGCTGAACCGTGGGGGCCGCTTGGCTGCGCAGGCCCCGTTCTTTGAAGAAGCGCTGATCCAGACCGACTGGAACGAGCAGTCGGGAAGCTGGACATGTTCCAAGGCAGAATTGGCGCGTGTGCCCGGACAGGAAGAATTAGATTATCACTGTGTCACGCTCGGGCTCCGGGATTTTGCCAGGAAAAACGGTTTTTCATCTGCCGTGCTTGGTTTGTCCGGCGGCATCGATTCGGCGCTGGTAGCGGCGATTGCGGTGGATGCGCTGGGTTCCGAGCGGGTTCGCGCGGTTCTTCTCCCTTCAAAGTTCACCAGTGAAGAGAGTGTGCGTTGCGCGCAGGAAGTCGCGGGGCTGCTGGGATGTCGACTCGACGAAATCGGGATCGAGCGATGCGTTGAATGCGTGGAGTCTTCGCTCGGCGAGGTCTACGGGTCGACGCCGCAAGGCGCGGCCGGCGAGAACGTCCAGGCCCGTTTTCGGGGCCTGTTCCTGATGGCCGTGGCCAATGCTCGGGGCGAATTATTGTTGGCGACCGGCAACAAATCCGAAATTGCAGTTGGCTATGCAACGCTGTACGGAGACATGTGCGGCGGTTACGCTTGTCTGAAAGACGTTTACAAGACTCGCGTCTATGTGCTTGCGCGCTGGCGGAATGCAAATCATCTCCCGTGGATGCGGGGGCCGGCCTGCCAGGTAATTCCCGATACCGTATTAAAGCGAGAGCCGACCGCGGAGTTGCGGCCCAACCAGCGTGATCGAGATTCCCTGCCGGCGTACGAGGAACTTGACGCCGTCCTGGAGTTGCTGGTCGAACAGGACCTGTCTGCGGCAGAGGTGGAAGAACGTGGTTTCGATTCCGCGACCGCAGAGCGGGTCGCATCGATGCTCCGAAACTCCGAGTTCAAGCGGTACCAGTCCGCGCCGGGACCCAAACTCACCCGCCGCGCATTCTGGCTGGAACGGCGCTACCCGGTTACCAACCGCTACACCGAGCGCTGTATAGGGAAATCGGAGGGGTCCTAGTTCGAAGGGGTTGGTCCTCGACTGCGTGCCAAATTTCCGGTTTCCGAGGCGTTTAGGCTACTCTAACGCATCGATTTGTCGGGCGTTGCAGGGAGCCCAGAATCCTTTGCCTCAGAATTCCTCTGAAACCCCCGTCGCACGGGCCGTTTTCGGTAATTTGCCCACGGTCGTCGCAATTTCCACCCCACGCGTTCCGGCGCCCGGTATTCGGCGCAATTCCAACAGTTTCAACAAGATATGCGCGAATTTTCTGGTGTTGGTGGCCGTCATATGCTGGAGTGAGCGTGAATTTGAAAGCATCCCGCTTACATGGAGGGTGAACCATGTCGGCCGCGGACAGTCTGCATTTCCTGGACGGATAACGAGATGCGGCAGGATCTCCAGTTCTTTCAACTGGTGCTGGACACGCTGCCGGACGACGACATTCTGGACGCCTTGGAGACGCGCCGCGGACGCGGACGCGACGACGATCCAGTGGCGGCGATGTGGCGCGGGCATCGTCTTCCAGCATGAGTCCGTACCATCGCTGCTAAGGGAGTTGCGGAGTAACCCCGCACCATGCCGACCCTCGGCACCGGATAGGGTCCACCGCCAAATCGACACCAAGGCCGCCGGACAGCCAATCCGGACCGCCTGTGGGTTCGGACCAAATTCTCCGGAACCGCCGCACCCGCCCGTCTTGCCGACATTGCGTCCGGTTGGTGTCGACCCAGGCGTTCCGGCGCCGTCGCAATCCAGTCCAATGTCGTCGCCGAAAACTCCGCGTTACTGCATCAGACACTTTCGAAACGGAAAAACGCAACAGCGCAATCGCCTCGCCTCGACGCCTCGACAGTAGGCTTGACAAATGCCGCGGTGGGCGGGATAGTGCCGCCATGCGCGTGATAGGATTCATTTGCCGAATTATTATTTGCCGCTGACTTCTGTCCGCGGCAATTGAGCGCAATCCACCACATTGTGATCGTTCCGGGCCGCGGAGCAGTTTCGCCGAGGACGGGAAAATGGTGAAGCTGGTTTTCCACGACACTGCCGTGCGCGCGAAGCGCGCATTCGAACCGCGCGATCCTTGCAATGTGACCATGTATGTCTGCGGACCGACGGTCTATTCCCGTGCCCACATTGGCAACGCGCGCCCGGTTGTAGTTTTCGATGTGCTCTTCCGGCTGCTCCGATATGTTTACGGAGAGCAGGCGGTCACTTATGTCCGCAATATAACGGATATCGATGACAAGATAATCGCGGCGGCGAAGGAATCAGGGAGATCCACCAAGGAAATCACCGAAGAGACGATCCGGTGGTTTCACCAGGATGCTCAGGCGCTCGGAGCGCTTTCTCCGACGCACGAGCCACGGGCGACGGAGTTCGTGGAAGGAATGGTTGCCATGATTCGGCAGCTCCTCGAACGTGGACACGCGTATGTTGCGAAAGGGCACGTCCTGTTTCGCACCTCGTCTTTTGATTCCTACGGCTTGCTTTCCGGTCGTTCCCGGGAAGAAATGATCGCTGGAGCACGCGTTGAAGTAGCTCCATACAAGAACGATCCGGCGGATTTCGTGCTCTGGAAGCCGTCGAGCGGCGATCAACCGGGCTGGGACAGTCCTTGGGGAAGGGGCCGTCCCGGTTGGCATATCGAGTGTTCCGCAATGTCTCGCGATCTTCTCGGCGACGAGTTTGATATTCACGCGGGAGGTGTGGACCTAGTGTTCCCTCATCACGAGAACGAACGTGCGCAATCAATTGGAATAGTGCCGGAAACCAAATTTGCGCGCTATTGGATGCACAACGGGCTCCTGTCGGTCGAGGGCAAAAAGATGGCAAAGTCGCTCGGCAATGTCATCAGTCTGGAAAGCCTGCTTGAAGAACAGCCGGGAGAGGTCGTCCGGCTTGCGTTTCTTGCCACGCACTATCGCCAACCCCTTGACTGGACGGCGCGATCCGTTGCCGAAGCTCGAGTCGTTCTCTCCGGCTGGCGACGCTCGGCGGGAGAGGCGGCGCCGGACTCGAAACCTCCGGAATCTGTGCTTGCAGCGCTGGCAGACGACCTGAACACGCCAAGGGCGATTACGGAAATGCACAAGCTCGCTCGTATGGGAAATGCGGGAGCGCTCCGGTCGGCCGGAGCGCTCCTCGGAATCCTGGGCGATGAACTCGGAGCGTGGGCCCGGGAGGCGGCAGTCGATCCGCGGACCGCGGCGCTGGTCGACGAACTCATGACTCTGCGCGGTCGAGCGCGCCGGGAAGGGGATTTCGGGAAGGCGGATGAATTGAGAGATCGATTGAAGCGTGCCGGAATCGACGTTTTCGATACTGCAAGCGGAACCAAATGGCGCCCCAGCGCGGATTTCTCCGGGCAACTCCCCGCGGATCTCCGAAAGGAGGTTTGCGGATGAGCGGGAAAGAGCGGGTCGCGGTCTACGACACGACATTGCGCGACGGGCAACAGGGGCACGGGGTGGATTTCACCCGGGAGCAGAAGGCACGCATACTCCTGGTGCTCGATTCGCTCGGTGTCGACTATGTCGAGGGAGGATGGCCGGGAGCGAATCCGACGGATACAGCTTTCTTCCAATCGGTGCCGCCACTCAGGAATACGCGGCTTGTCGCCTTCGGAATGACCAAGCGCGCCGGCCGGTCGGCGGAAAACGACCCGACCCTTGCTCGCGTTCTGGATGCCGGCACGTCCGCAGTCTGCCTGGTGGGAAAGGCGCACACCTATCATGTGGAAACCGCGCTGGGAATTTCGCGAGAGCAGAATATCGCCGCCGTTCGGGAGTCGGTCGCCTATGCGGTTTCCCGGGGAATGGAGACAATATTCGATGCCGAACACTTTTTTGACGGTTTCCGCGCCGATGCTTTCTATGCGGAGGCATGCATTGATGCAGCCTTCGAAGCCGGAGCCGCGTGGGTTGTTCTTTGCGACACCAATGGGGGCGTGCTTCCGGGAGAAGTTTCGGAGGTGGTGTCGCATATTTGTGCTTCGCGACCGGGAACACGAGTCGGCATTCATACGCATAACGACTCGGAGGTTGCGGTAGCGAATTCCTTGGCCGCCGTCGATGCCGGAGCCCGTCAAATCCAGGGAACCCTGAACGGGGTCGGGGAGCGATGCGGAAATGCGAATCTGCTCTCCATTCTCGCGAATCTGGCCCTGAAGGAACCGTACCGGAGCCGTTACGAGACGGGCATCACGGAAGATGCGCTGCAAGGTTTAACCGGTGTTTCCAGAATGTTGGACGAAGTGCTGAATGAAGCCCCGAATCGTCGGGCGCCCTTCGTTGGAAGCGCCGCATTCGCCCACAAGGCCGGTTTGCACGTATCGGCTCTCGTAAAAAAGCCCGATACCTATGAACACGTTGACCCGGCGTTGGTGGGCAACCAGCGCATCGTTCCCATGTCCCGCCAGGCGGGACGCGCGAACCTGCTCCGCCTTCTCAAGGACAAGCACATCGAAGTGGATCCCGGCGATGAGCGCTTGGGCGGTTTGCTCGAACGCATTAAGGAGCTGGAGGACTCGGGTTACGCCTTTGACGCCGCGGAGGCGAGTTTTGTGCTCAGGGCACGTGAATACTTGGGCATGCAGAGGTCCTTTTTCGAGATTGAACGGTACAGGGTGAACGTGGAAAGGCGGCGTGGGACGAACGGAAAGTACGTCACGGCGTCGGAGGCGGTGGTAATTGCGCGGGTAGACGGAGAACGGCGGATTTCCGCATCGGAAAGCGTGGACCCGGCAGGGAAGGGGGACCAGGGACCCGTAAACGCGTTGGCGCGGGCGTTGCGCAAGGACTTGGGAAGGTACCAGCGAGTGATCGACGGCATACGCCTGACCGACTACAAAGTGCGGATCTTGAGCGCGGGAACCGAAGCGATAACAAGGGTGTTGATTGAAAGCGCGGACGAGAAGGGAAGGAATTGGTGCACGGTCGGCGTATCCGCCAACATTGTCGATGCATCCTTCGAGGCCCTTCTCGATAGCGTCAACTACAGGCTCTTGCTCGCGTCCGGTGAGGGTGACGAATGGGATCTCGCGAACGCCGGTATATGAATCAATTGGGGGTTATATGGATAACTTGACAAGAAAGTGGTTTTCGCTTGCGCATTTGCAGAAACGGTGGTACGAATCGTTCAATAAAGCAACAACGATGCAACCCCTATGCAACACGATCCCGCCTCTCCCACCGGCGACGCCCGTCCGGTGTTCAAGGTCTTCAAATGCCGGGCGCGGCTGACCCCGGCCTCGCACCGCCGTCTCGGCGAGGTGTTCCGGCTGTGCTGCGGGTTCTACAACGCCGCGCTTGAGGAGCGCATTGGCGCCTGGATGAAGGCGGGGGTTTCGATTTCCTGTTACGACCAGTGCAAGTCTTTGACGGCGATCCGCAACGACACGCAATTTCCCGAGTTCGCCGCCCTCAGCATTCAGGTGTTCCGGGGTGTCTTGCAGCGACTGGACCGGAGCTTCCGGGATTTCTTCCGGCGCGCGGAAGGCGGCGGCAAGCCTGGCTTTCCGCGCTTCAAGGCGGCGCAGCGGTGGCGAACGGTGGAGATCGCGGAGGTCTCGCGGGGCATGGTGCGGCGGCATGGCCGGCACTGGCGGCTACATGTGAAGGGGCTTCCGCCGCTGCAACTGCGGACGTCGCGGGCGTTGCCGGAGGGGGCGGAACTGAAGACGCTGCGGGGGGTGCGGAAGCCGCTGCGCACCGAGGTTCACTTGGGCTTCGCGTTCCCGCCGGTCGCCCCGAAAGAGGCGATTGTCCGCCCGGTCGGCATCGACGCGGGGGTAGCCAAGCGGCTGACGCTGTCGGATGGCGGGGAGGTCGCGAAACGGGAAGTGGACCGGGGCCGCCTGCGCCGCCTGCAGCGGGCGGTGGCCCGCGCGACGCCAGGGTCCGGCAACCAGCGGAAGAAAGTGGGGTCGCTGGCGCGGGAGTGGCAGCGGATCTCGGACGCCAACCGGCAAGTCCTGCACCGGACGGTGTCGGCGCTCAGCCGGGCCTACGATTTTTTCGCGATCGAAGACTTGCGGATCGCCAACCTATTGCGCTCGGCGAAGGGGACCGCGGCGGAACCCGGACGCAATGTGCGGGCCAAGGCGGGGCTGAACCGGGCGATCTCCGAGCAGGGATGGGGAACGTTCTTCACGCTCTTGAAGGACAAGGCTGCGAGCGCCGGCCTTCAGGTGGCGGAAGTTGCACCGCATGGAACCAGCCAGGCCTGCTCGGGATGCGGCGCCGATGCGCCGAAAACACTGGCTGTTCGGGTCCACGCCTGTCCGGCCTGCGGGCTGGTGCTGGACCGCGATGTCAATGCGGCAAGGAATATCCTGCAACGGGCTTTGGCCCGTTCACGGGTGCGGAGTGGCGGGGTGATCCCGCTTCCCGTGGCGGCGGCAGGAGCGGAGAACCGATCATTCTCCGGAGCAAGCGGGGCAGTGGCGCCGCTCGTCGCAGAACAGTGTCATGTCAAGTTATGTATATAAGCCCCAATCAATTGCATGCCGGCATCCCAAGCCTTGTTTGTTGCCACGAACTGCAAGCCGGTTCCCTGATACGGGCCGGTGTCCATCACGCCAAGGTGCTTGAGTTCGAAAGATGAGACTCATCAACCTGACTGAAGGGGACTGCGGCATGGTTCAGCAGGCAGCAGAACTTCTGGTGGAGGGTTTTCGCGAGAACTGGCCGAAGGCATGGCCAAATATTGTTGCAGCCAGGGAAGAAGTGCGGCAGGCGTTCGACTCCAGTCGAATCTGCCGCGTGGCGGTGGACGAGCGAATCAAGCCTTGGGTTGGGTGGGAGGATTTCCGATTTACGACGGCACGGTCTGGGAGCTGCATCCGCTTGTCGTGCGGCGAACCTGCCAGCAACGAGGAGTTGGCCGGGTTCTCTTAACCGATTTTGAACGTCGGGTGGCGGATCGCGGTGGATTGACGGTGTGGGTTGCATCCGACGACGAGAACGAGATGACTTCCCTTTCCGAAGTCGATCTCTATCCAAATCCCCTGTCGCATCTGCGTGCAATACGGAACCGGAAGAAGCATCCGTACGAGTTCTATCTCGCGTTGGGGTACGCGCTTTGCGGGGTGCTTCCCGATGCGAATGGACAGGGCAAACCTGACATATTCTTGGCGAAACGAGTTCGAAAAACCAAAAACGGGTGATTGCCTGTTGCCTGGTCGCGAAGGATCGTGAAGTAGGTTTCGTCCAATTGGACAATCCGTTACGTCGATTTGCTCATACCAATTGTTTCCATGCGGCAGGTTGATAATTTCGTTTCCCGGTCTGGTCCCGTTGCGGGCCCACGCCGGTTATGGAACTATGAGCCTCGCTTGCACGGGCATTCGCGCCCGTCGGGTTTAACAAGCGGGGTTCCGTTCGGCATCGATGCAATTCCCAGTCTCTTGGCTGCGCCGGGATTCGCCGAGTTTGTTTGGCGGGTAGTTGCTTCGAAAGCGGGCGGTACGGTGTACGTCAGGGAACGATGAACGACAGGGAAGAACTTGTCGCCGCCGCGGTCGCATCCATGGAGCTTGCCTACGCGCCGTATTCGAAGTTTCGCGTTGGCACGGCGCTCAGGGCGGAAAGCGGGCGGCTTTATACGGGGTGCAATGTAGAAAATGCCGCGTATCCCGAAGGCATCTGCTCTGAGGCATCAGCAATCGCTGCGATGGTCATGGGAGGTGATTCGTCAATCAAGGAAATAGCGGTTGCCGGTATTGGGGAACCGCTGGTAACTCCTTGCGGCGGATGCCGTCAGAAGATCCGGGAATTCGCCGCGCCGGATGCCCTGGTGCACATTTGCGGACCAAACGGCATTCGGGCTTCCATGACGGTGGCCGAATTGCTGCCCGTCTCGTTCGGCCCGGAAAATCTGCCATGAATGAAGAGATCGAGTTGTCGGCGGAGCGCATCCGGGGGCGGATCGGGCTCCACAAGCCCAAAATTGCCCTGATGCTGGGCAGCGGTCTGGGTGGTCTGTCGGAAGTGCTCTCGAATGCGGTGAGAATACCTTACGCCGACCTTCCCGGATTCCCGGCGCCAAATGTCGAAGGGCATGCGGGCGAAATGGTTGTGGGCGAAATTGAAGGCCGGACCATTGCCTGCATGCGGGGGCGGGCGCACGCCTATGAAGGCATTCCCCCTGACCGGCTCGTAATCCCGATTCGAACCTGCCGGTCCATTGGATGTGAGGTCCTGCTACTGACAAATGCCGCCGGCTCCCTGCTGCCTTCCAAGGTCGCGGGCAGCTTGATGGTGATCAAGGACCACGTCAACTGGTCAGGGATCAATCCACTGACGGGACCGAACGACGATTCGGTTGGTCCCCGGTTCTTTGACATGTCGAATGCATACGATTCCGAACTTCGCAACAGTATCAAGCAGGCGGCCGCAGAAGAATCCGTGGACGTGTATGAAGGCGTCTATCTATGGTATCCGGGGCCGAATTTTGAAACGCCCGCCGAAATTTGGGCATTTCAGTCGCTCGGGGCAAGTGCAGTCGGAATGTCGACGGTACCGGAATGTCTGGCGGCGGTGCACTGCGGGATGCGCGTCGCAGCAATTTCCGTAATCACGAATCTGGCCGCCGGATTGCAGGATCGGACGCTCAGCCACGGAGAAACCATGGAACAGACTTTCAAGGCTGGCGAACGTCTCCTGCGGCTTGTGACTCGGTTCATAGCCGGCCTTGTTCTCGATTGAAAGGTCAGCAGCGGTAGAATGCGACGGTTCCCGGCAACAGTTCGCTGGACCTGGCGAGCCATCCAGGGGTGTTCCGGCCGCCAATCGCGTGCGAATTGCAGACGCATATCGCTGCGAGGGAGAACGCGGGAATGACGCGACCGAAAACCGACAGCGTGTCCGAGGGCGGAGCGACGATCCACTCAATTGTCGAAGCGGCCGGTGCGCCTCCGGAACCGCTCGTGCGGAATCCAGGCACGCCGTTCCATGCGGACTGGATTGAGGATGTGCATGCCAATCTTAGTGCCGTGGAGCGGCGGGCGAAGACGCTCCTGACCCGGCGTTCCGTAAAGAAGGAGTGGCAGGCCGCTTGGCTGCTGAAAGCGGTTTCTTGCATCGATCTGACGACGCTATCGGGCGACGATACCCATGGACGCGTGCGGCGCCTCTGTGCCAAGGCGCGCCAGCCCATAGACGCTGAACTGTTACAGCGGCTGGGAATGGGAGACCGGCGGATCTCTACGGGCGCAGTCTGCGTCTATCACGAAATGGTCCCGGTCGCAGTCGACGCAATGGCCGGGAGCGGGATTCCGGTCGCTGCGGTTTCTACCGGTTTTCCGACTGGCCTTTCCTCACTGAAATCACGTCTTGCAGAGATCGAATTCAGCGTTGCGGAGGGGGCGGAGGAAATCGACATCGTGATTTCGCGTCGCCACGTGCTGACCGGCGATTGGCAGTTGCTCTTCGATGAAGTGCGCAGGTTTCGGGAACGCTGCGGTTCGGCCCATATGAAATCCATTCTGGCCACAGGCGAACTGGCGACACTTCGCAATGTCGCCAAGGCATCAATGGTCTGCATGATGGCGGGAAGCGATTTTGTGAAGACTTCGACCGGAAAGGAGCCGGTGAACGCGACGTTGCCGGTGTCGCTCGTGATGGTTCGGAGCATCCGTGACTACTTCGAACGAACCGGACACAAAATAGGGTTCAAGCCAGCCGGAGGAATCAGTACTGCGAAGTCCGTGCTTGGTTTTCTTTACTTGATGAAGGATGAGTTGGGACGGCCTTGGCTGGATCCCGGGCTCTTCCGAATCGGAGCCTCCAGCCTGCTCGGAGATATCGAACGGCAGCTTGAGCACTTTGTCACTGGCCGCTATTCCGCGGGCTTCCGCCACCCAATGGGATGAGATCCGCAAATGAATGTCGCGAGAGTTTTCGAGAGCATGGAATACGGTCCCGCGCCCGAGGCCGATACCGAGGCCCGCCGCTGGCTCGAACGGTACGGAGGATCATTCTGGCATTTCATCGGAGGCGACTGGACGAAACCAAAGAGCGGCAAGTGGATGAATTCGTTCAATCCGGCAAATGGTGAAAAGCTTGCAGAAATCGCAATCGGCAACGCCGAGGACGTGGATCGGGCGGTTTCCGCCGCCCGTCACGTGCAGCCGTCTTGGGGAAGCCTGGCGGGGCACGTAAGGGCTCGGCACCTCTACGCCTTGGCGCGGCTCATCCAGAAGCACGGGCGGCTGCTATCGGTTCTGGAGAGCATGGACAACGGCAAGCCGATCCGGGAAACCCGCGATATCGACATTCCCCTCGTGGCTCGGCATTTCTATCATCATGCCGGGTGGGCGCAGCTTCTCGGAAGCGAGTTCCCGGACCATCTTCCGGTCGGAGTGGCTGGCCAGATCATTCCCTGGAACTTTCCTTTGTTGATGCTGGCGTGGAAGGTCGCACCCGCACTTGCCGCGGGCAACACGATTGTCCTGAAACCGGCGGAGTACACCGGCCTGACAGCGCTGCTGTTTTCCGACCTATGCCGACAAGCCGGGCTACCGGGCGGTGTCGTCAACATCGTGACGGGACCGGGTTCCACCGGAGAGTTGATCGTCCGGCATCCCGGAATCGACAAGATCGCATTCACTGGATCAACGCAAGTCGGCCGGGAAATTCGAACCGCGACAGCCGGGACCGGCAAGAAGCTGACGTTGGAACTTGGCGGCAAGTCCCCGTTCATTGTATTTGAAGACGCCGACTTGGACAGCGCAGTGGAAGGTGTTGTCGACGCGATCTGGTTCAATCAAGGCCAGGTGTGCTGCGCCGGATCCCGTCTTCTGGTGCAAGAAGGAATCGAAGAGCGAACAGTTGCCAAACTGAAGGCGCGCATGGAGACGCTGCGGGTGGGCGATCCGCTAGACAAGTCCATCGATATCGGTGCGATAGTCGCGCCGGTCCAGCTTGAACGAATCGAGTCCCTGGTGCGGCAGGGACAGGAGGAAGGCGCCGAGTTGTGGCAGCCGAGTTGGGCCTGCCCGAAGGAGGGCCTGTTTTACCCGCCCAGCCTTTTCACCGGCGTTTCGCCGGCGGCAACGGTTGCAAGTGTTGAGATATTTGGTCCTGTATTGGCGGTAATGAGCTTCCGCACACCGGACGAAGCTGTCGCGCTGGCCAACAACTCCCGTTACGGCTTGGCGGCAAGTGTATGGTCGGAGAACATCAATCTGGCGCTGGACGTGGCGCCGAAGCTCAAGGCTGGCGTCGTCTGGATCAATTCGACTAACCTGTTTGACGCGGCCTGCGGATTCGGAGGTTACCGAGAATCCGGTTTTGGCAGGGAAGGCGGCAGGGAAGGATTGCTGGCCTACCTCAAACCGGCGTGGGAATCATCGCTGCCATCCTATGAGGCAGACGCTCCGCGGCCAACTCCCATGCCGGCATTGCCCCGGGCCGTTCCGGCGGTCGACCGCACTGCCAAGATGTACATCGGTGGGAAACAGAAACGACCGGACGGCAACTACAATCGGCCGGTGCTGTCGCCGGAGGGCGAGATCGTCGGCGAGGTAGGCGAAGGCAATCGAAAGGATATCCGCGACGCGGTGGAAGCAGCGCATAAGGCCAGCGCCTGGACGCGTTCGACGCCGCACTACCGTGCGCAAATCCTCTACTACATCGCGGAAAACTTGGATGCGCGCGGCCGCGAGTTCCAAGACCGGATCATGGCCATGACCGGAACGAGCCGTTCCCGCAGCCGTCGCGAAGTTGAAGCGGCGACCGGGCGCCTTTTCACCTACGCGGCGTGGGCGGACAAGCATGAAGGAATCGTGCACAGTCCACCGCTTCGTGATGTGACGTTGGCGATGAACGAACCGGTTGGCGTGATCGGTCTCGTATGCCCGGTTGAACCGCCGTTGCTTGGCTTCGTCTCGATGGTCGCGCCCGCCATCTCGATGGGCAACACGGTTGTCGTGGTTCCAAGCGAGCCGCATCCTCTGTCCGCCACCGACCTTTACCAGGTGTTCGAAACTTCCGACCTGCCTGGGGGTGTGGTCAATATCGTAACGGGCGAAAGAGACATCTTGGCTAGGACGTTGACGGAACACGACGATGTAGATGCGCTCTGGTATGACGGTTCAATGGAGGGTTCGGCGATGGTCGAAGCAGCGTCGACCGGCAATCTCAAGCAGACCTGGGTGAACTACGGGAGGAAGCGCGACTGGTTTGACTCCCGGCAGGGCGAGGGCAGGGATTATCTCAGGGCGGCGACGCAGGTGAAGAACATCTGGGTTCCATATGGCGAGTAGAGGACGGGCCGGATTCCTGCCGCAGGAGATTATTCGCAAGAAACGCGATGGCGGCAGGCTGGACGCGGATGAAATTGGCCTGTTCATAAAGGGCATTGCGGACCAATCGATTTCCGATAGCCAGACCGCCGCCTTTGCGATGGCCGTGTATTTTCGCGGCATGGATATGGCGGAGACGGTGGCGCTCACCCGGGCCATGCGCGATTCAGGCAATGTGCTGGACTGGCGCGGCATGGCTCCCGGTCCAGTAGTCGACAAACATTCCACTGGCGGGGTGGGGGACAAGGTTTCCCTGATTCTTGCGCCAATTCTGGCGGCCAACGGATGCTTCGTGCCGATGGTATCCGGACGGGGATTGGGACACACCGGCGGCACATTGGACAAACTAGACAGCATTCCGGGTTATGACACGGCGCCCGGTATAGATCGGTTTCGATCGGCAGTACTTTCTGCGGGGTGTGCGATCATCGGCCAGACCGCGGACTGGGCTCCGGCCGACAAACGGATCTACTCGGTTCGAGACGTAACCGCGACGGTCGAATCCACTCCTTTGATCACGGCTTCCATTCTTTCCAAGAAGCTTGCCTCGGGGATCGGCTCGCTGGTGATGGACGTGAAGTTCGGAAGCGGCGCCTTTGCCGTCACGCCGGAAGCGGCGCGGGAGCTAGCCGAATCCATCGTTTCGGTCGGAGTTGGCGCGGGGATGAAGACATCTGCCTTGCTGACCGACATGAACCAGGTGCTGGGTCGCACAGCAGGCAATGCACTGGAAGTCAGGGAGGCGATCGAAGTCCTGAAGGGTGATGGATGCGACCCACGCTTGCATGAAGTTACGCTCGGTTTGGCGGCTGAGCTGCTACATGGAAGCGGTCGATCACATTCAATCTCCGCAGCGGAGGAGGATGTGCAGAGAACTCTCGCATCCGGGGCAGCGGCCGAATGTTTCGAACGAATGATTGCCGCCCTTGGGGGACCTTCCGATCTCTTGCGTTCGCTGGACCGTCTTTTTCCCCGAGCTAGAATTGTGAGGCCGGTATTTGCGTCGGGCACAGGATTCGTCGGAACGGTAGACACCAGAAGCGTCGGTCTCGCCATCATCAGGCTTGGCGGGGGCAGAACTCGCGCCGATCAGGCAATCGATCACGCTGTTGGCTTCAGCGAAATCGCAGGCATAGGCACCGAAATCAACGGTGACCGGCATTTGGCTTACGTGCATGCGCGGGAGGATTCGGCGGCGGAAGCCGCGGCGGAACAGTTGCAGGATGCATTCAGACTTGTTGCGGATCCGCCGGAGACGCCTGCGCCCATCGCCAGCCGGGTACGACCGGAAGATCTTGTGCGAGCATAGCCTTCTTCAGATGGCCCGCGCAGCAGTATTGATGATGGACTCCCTCGGCATCGGAGGGGCGCCGGACGCAGACAAGTTCGGCGACGAGGGAGCGAATACATTGGGAAACATTGCCGTGGCATGTGCGCAAGGCTTGGCGGACAAGGAGGAATTGCGGTCGGGAATGCTCTATCTGCCTAACCTGACACGATGGGGCCTGGCGCGGGCGGCGGAAATAAGCACCGGCCATGTTCCCGCCGGGCTGAATGGAGAGGTTGAGCCGGAGGGCCTCCACGGTTGCGCTTCGGAGCGCTCAAAGGGCAAGGACACGCCTAGTGGTCACTGGGAGATGGCGGGCGTACCCGTGACCGTGGACTGGGGCTATTTTCCGCGGGAGGATCCCTGCTTCCCAGACAGCTTGGTGGACAGTCTTATTGAGCGTGCCCGATTGCCGGGCGTTCTCGGAAACAGGCACGCATCCGGTACCGCCATTATCGAGGAACTCGGAGACGAACATCTTCGAACCGGCAAACCAATTGTCTACACGTCTGCCGATTCCGTATTCCAGATTGCCGCCCACGAACGGAGTTTCGGCCTCCAACGTCTTTTCGGGGTTTGCGAGACCGCCAGGGAACTCGTGGACGCTTACAATGTGGGCCGGGTCATTGCTCGGCCGTTCTGTGGCACTTCTGCTGCGACGTTTGAACGCACCGGCAACCGAAGAGACTATGCTACGTCTCCGCCGTCCGAGACCCTTCTGGATCGGCTGACTGGCGACGGCGGAACCGTTATCTCCGTCGGCAAGATTGCCGATATATTCGCCGACAGGGGCATCAGCAAGCGTGTGAAGGCTATCGGCAACGAAGCGCTGTTCGACGCCACACTGGCAGAACTGGTGAACGCGCCAGACAGGTCGATTGTTTTTGCAAACTTCGTGGAATTCGACTCGGCTTTTGGTCACCGCCGCGACGTTGCGGGATATGCGGCGGCGCTGGAGGCTTTCGACCGGAAATTGCCGGTGCTGGAATCGCTTTTGAAACAGCGGGACTTGGCAATCATTACCGCGGATCATGGATGCGACCCGACTTGGCGCGGCGCAGATCACACGCGTGAGAACGTACCGATCCTGGTGCGAAGTTCCGGACTGGCGAGGCGCTCGGTCGGCTTTCGAGATAGTTTCGCCGACATCGGACAAAGCTTGGCCGAATTCCTTGACTTGTCTCCGTTGGACCACGGATCTTCGTTCCTGGGATTGGAAGGCAATACGTGAGAAACGTGGTCGTCCGGAATTGCTTTTTCAATGAAAGTGAGAATGCAGAGGACCTGTATTTCGAATTCTCAGTGCTATTGAGCGGTTTTGATGCAATATTATCCATTTAGTTGATTGATGCTGTTGTTTATTGATTTCGCTCCACCATAAGGTCTTGCAAATGCGGCAGCCAGTCAGCGAGCAGTATAATGGCGAGAACGGCCTCGGTGCTGTCGGTCGGTGCGCGTCCGGCAAATTGTGTAGAGGTTGGTTGGGGTCATCGCGAGTGTCTTGTTGCTGGATGATGTCCGCGCGGTGTTGCGGGAGACCGTCCGGGAGAGTCAACGGATGTGGCTGAAACCGGCCGATGTGACGATTTATTGCGTGATCTGCCTAGACCTGTTTCGGACGATTTCGACGGGTGAAGTCTGGCGCCGCCTTGCGGATGGGCTTCGGGGAGCGGCATAGGATTTTCCAGTGGTGCCGATTGCGAATTTGGCGGTAATTTGTAACTGCCCAGATAAGTGGGTGCACCACGGAGTGCATTGCCCGCCACTGCCGCAAGGTCGATGCTGCCCGGTTGTGACGGTTTCACGGGCGAGAACAGTTCTGTCTCGAAAAATCACTGGTAACAGCAGGGACTGGTAACCCGATTCAACCTGCGCTATTCATAGCGTCATGGCGATTCGCTTTCAGCCCCGACGGTTCTTGCGGGCTCTTTCAGCGCCGACCCACCTGGCGCAAGGGGCGCCGCCGCATGATGATGGCGGAACGAAACAGATTGAGGCTTTGCGGGAGCAACTCGAACAAAAGGACGAGCAGCTCGCTGGTTTGCAAGCCGAGAACGCGACCCTGCGGCAACGTCTTGAAGAGCTGGAGCGGCAGCTTGGCCGGAACAGCCGGAACAGCAGCAAGCCTCCTTCGAGTGACGGGCTGCAGAAGCCGCGGGCGGAGCCCCGGACAAGGAGCCAGCGCGGCAAATCGGGCAGGCCGGGCACGCGGGCGCGACCTGCCCATTGCGCTTTTTGCTACTGAACTTTTTGTACTGCGCCTGTTATCAGGGTGCATGCTTGCACAGAATCTGATTCGCCGCACCCTGTTTTCGGACGAAGGACGGGAGACATTGGCGGCGCTTCCGGCGCCGGATGCGTTTTCCGGTCGCTCGGCTTTGGTGCGTGAGGTTTGCGCACGTTTCGATTTCCGCGATCCGCGTGGCCGGCTGCAGGAGGCGGGATGCCTGTCGGCGCTGCGGGAGCTTGAGCGGGCGGGGGGTATTGTGCTGCCGCCGGCAGGTGTGCGTGCTCACATAGATTGATTCCGGATCGGATGGATCCGATCAGATTCCGTGCATGAATGTCGATCGGTTCCCCCGGGGAGCTTGCACAAGCATCCCCGGGGGGTTTGTCTCTCTTGTTATGTCGCAGGAGAGACGAATCAATGTTGCACGGAATCCTCATCGGCGCCAGTGAGTGGGCGCTTTTCACCCGGATTGACGCGTCGATCGCGGAGGCGTTTCGCGAGGTGGGCTGCGGCCGCTGCGGGGGGCGGCTTCACGTCGCGGATTATGCGCGCAAGCCCCGTGGCCTCGGCTTCAGCCAGGGTGAAGGCTTCACGCGGTTCAGCTTCTGCTGCGGTTCGGAGGGCTGCCGGCGGCGGTCGACGCCGCCCTCGGTGCGCTATTTCGGCTCACGGGTTTACGCCTCCGGATGCTTTCTGGTGGTTTCGGCGCTTTCCGGCGGTTGCGGCGCGGCGGCGCGCAAGCTGTGCATGCGGCTCGGCATCGCCCGGCGGACGCTTCGGCGTTGGCGGCGGTGGTGGCGCGAGGCGTTCCCGCGGACGCCGCAATGGATCTCGCGGCGGGGCGGGTTGGCGCGGCCTCCGGCGGGCGAAGCACGACCGTGTCCTCGGCGATGGCGGCAAGCTGTTCGCGACGATGCGCGCGGCGCCGGTTCGGGCGGCGCTGGAGGTCAAGGTTGACCGGGCCTCTGCGCGCAAGGCGGCGCGCGGTCAGAAAGCGTTCGCGGGCCGCGAGGCGCGCTTGGCGCGCGTTGCGCTGCGCTGGGACCGCATCGAGATGCCGATGCCGGCGAAACAGAAAGCGCGCCTTGGCGCGGCGCCGGCGCCGCTGTCGGTGGTCCATGTGCACGAGGCGGAACCGCCGAAAGGCGCGGAGGGGATTGAATGGCTCCTGATCACCACGGTGCCGGTGACGACCAACCAACAGGCCCGGGAGGTCGTGGATCTGTATGGCCTTCGCTGGCGCATCGAGGACGATCACCGGATCCTCAAGAGCGGTTGCGATGTCGAGAAGATTGCCCATACGACAGCGGAACGCATCAAGCGCGCGGTCACCATCAACGCGATCATCGCCTACCGGCTGGCCGCCCTGACCCTGCTCGGGCGCGAGACCGCGGAACTGCTTGCCGAAACCATGTTCTCGAAGGTTGAAATCGCGGTGTTGTGCGATTTCGCGATCGAACGAGGGATTGCTCTTCCCTCGACTGCCGCGCAACCCGGCGACCGCGCTCCAACGGCGGTTGCCAAAGGCCGGGAGGTTCCACCGCTGTCGCTTGGCTGCGCGATCCTGCTGATTGCGCGGCTGGGCGGCTACCTCAACCGGAAGCATGACGCGCCACCCGGTCATCAGGTGATCTGGGAAGGCTACACCCGTCTCGCTGTCGCGACGCAGGCAACGGAGCGCTTGATCAAGAATGGCGAGGAAAGCCCCCTATACAATTGGATACGTTCAGTTAAGAAATGACTAATGGGTAGGGCGCGACCTTGCGCCGGACCGACACGCCGGACCATGTCGAGGATCATCATCCGTCGCACTGTGCGGGCTGCGGCGCGTCGCTGTCGGCTGCGGACGGGGATGGAAGCCATGTCGCAAGACAGGTCTTCGACCTGCCGGAGCCGCGCCCCCTCGAGGCCACGGAACACCGCGCTCACCGTTGCGTTTGCGGTCATTGCGGCGCGACGACACGGGCGGCGTTTCCCGCAGGCGTGACGGCGCCGGTGCAGTATGGTCCGCGCATGGCGGCGGTGGCGGCCGATCTGAGCCATGCGCATTTCCTGCCCGAGGATCGTTTGTCGCAACTGATGGCCGACCTGTTCAACGCGCCCGTGTGCGCCGCGACGCTGGCGGCGATGAGCCGCCGGATGGCCGAGCGGTTGCAGGGTTTCGTCGACCATGTGCGGGAGCTGATCGTCCGCAAGGCGCCGGTGAAGCATCTCGACGAGACCGGCTTCCGGGTTGGCGGGCGCACGCAGTGGCTCCACATTGCCTGCACGCCATGGCTGACCTTGTTTCGCGTCCACGAAAAGCGCGGCGACTTGCTGCCGGGGTTCTCCGGTTGTGTCGTCCACGATCATTGGAAGCCCTGTTTCAAGATCGAGGGCGTCCTGCACGCGCTCTGCAACGCCCATCACCTGCGCGAACTTCAAGCCCTGATCGACATCGAAAAAGAGGACTGGGCCCGGCACATGCACCGGCTCCTGTCGCGCGCCAATCGGGTCGTTCATCTCGCCAGAACGATGGCAAGATCTCCTCCCGAAACGCTGCTCCACCGGATCGGGCGAACCTACGACCGGATCCTCGCCGAGGCGCTCGCCTTTCATCAGGCGCAGCCACCGCTCGCGCCGCCGAAGCCCGGCAAACGCGGGCGAAAGAAACGCCGCGTCGGACACAATCTCGCCCTCCGGCTCCAGGACTGCAAGACCGAGACCTTGCGTTTCCTCACCGACCCCGACGTTCCGTTTACCAACAATGAAGCATATGCCGACAAACGTTTTATGCCGACAACGCAGCGCAACTCATTGATTCATTGGGCCGCACGCCGAAATTTGTCGGCATAATCATGGAGCGGAGATGCGGTGTGGCCTTGCGGATGGAGCGGGGCCACGCCGACCAGCAGGCAGCTTGATTGATCCCTTTTGACGCTGTTGTCGTCCGGTGCGGTGACAGCATCGACCTGATTTCCGTTGCACAGAGTTCGGCGTAGTTTCTTTCATTTCCAACGAAAGGTATGAACCATGTCTTCCTGTGCATTGTCCCCGTCGACATCGACGTCGATGGATTGCTTCTGGCTGGCGCCGCATCGCAGCGCATATCTGGACACTTTTGCCGCACAAGGCTACGCCGCAGGCACTGTTTCCACCCACCGACGCATGACCACCCGGCTCTGTGCGGAGGTTGAGGCCCGCGGCCTCGGGGCCGACGAGCTTGACGCAGGCGTGCTTGCAGTGCTCGCAGCGGCGTGCCCGCGAACAGGATCGTCCTCGTTTGAGCGTGATCTGATGTCGGTCGCACGACGGTTCACCGGCCATCTGGTCGATTCCGGCGTGATCGCACCGGCGCCTTGCGAACCGCTGCCGTTGCCGGGCTCCTTGGAACGATTGAGTGCGGAGTTCGATGACTGGTTGCGGCAACAGCGGGGGCTGTTCGGGCGGCGGCTGCACACACACCGGAACATTCTGAAGAGCTTTATGACGTTCTGCTGCGCCGCCGCCCGGACGCCGGGCGATCCGGGCGCCGTCACGCCCGAGAACATCCTCGCCTTCCTGGATCACCTGTCCGGGAAGGTCAATTGGCGGCTGCCCTACTTGCGCAACCTTCTGAGGTTTCTTTTTTGGAGCGGCCGAATCCCGTGCGACCTGGCCGCCATTGTTCCGCCGTCGGCACAGCGCCGGCCCGACGGGCAACCGCGTCATCTCGAGCCCGGCACGGTTCGGAAGCTGATCGAAGCGGTCGGCGGCGACAGCCCGCGCGAGCTGCGCGATCATGCGATGCTGCTGCTGATGGCCAGACTCGGTCTGCGTGCGCAGGAAGTGATCGCGATCCGCCTCGACGACATCGATTGGCGGGCGGGCACGATTCTCATACGCGGCAAAGGCGGACGCTTCGACCGCATGCCGCTGCCCGCCGATGTCGGAGAGACGGTCGTCGCCTGGATCCGCAACGGCCGGAAGGGCGCATCCCGCCATTTGTTTGGATCCACGCATCCGCCACACCGACCGTTCACATCGTCCCTGATGATCCGCAACTCACTTCGCAGGGCCTTTGAACGGACCGGTCTGACCCCACCCCGGGGCGAGGTGCGGACCCATGCG
The DNA here is from genome assembly GCA_965219495.1 of Rhodobacterales bacterium. Lineage (GTDB taxonomy): Bacteria > Pseudomonadota > Alphaproteobacteria > Rhodobacterales > CAZPXZ01 > CAZPXZ01. Next base: position 802,206 of record OZ244777.1, on the reverse strand, counting down.
TTGCGGCACAGCCTGGCCATGAGCATGCTGAACCAGGGGGCGTCCCTCGACGAGATTGGCGATGTTCTGCGCCACCGGTCCCGCGCGTCGACCACCGTCTATGCCCGGTGCGACATTGAAGCGCTGCGGCCGCTCGCGCGGCGGTGGCCGGGAGCGGCACGATGATCCCGCTCACAGGCCGCATGAAGCAATACCTCGTCCTGCGTGACCGTTTCGGAACCGGCCTTTCGGCCAGCGCCGTCCGGGACCTGCGCCGGTTTGTCGCCTTCGCCGACAGCCAGGGCGCCGAATGGGTCACCACGGAACTGTTCTTGCGCTGGAAAGAGCGGACCGACTCGACGGGCGGGCAACAAACATGGTCCTGCCGGCTGAGCCACGTGCGCAGCTTCGCCAGTTGGCTGCAAGGCGTTGATCCACGGACCGAAGTGCCGCCCCGAGGCCTGATTCCGGCGGGTCTACAACGGCCGCAACCCTACATCTACACCGACGGCGAGATTGCAGCGATCGTGACCGAGGCCGCACGGTTGCCCTCAAAGCCCGGCCTGCGCGGCCGCACCTATGCGACACTGTTCGGGCTGCTGGCAGTCACTGGATTGCGGATCAGCGAGGCGCTCGGGCTCGACGACGGGGATGTTGACACGGACGCAGCCCTGCTGCGCATCCGGCACGCCAAGAATGACAGGAGTCGTGTGGTCCCGGTCACCCCATGCACCATCGAGCGCCTTCTGGAATACCGATCGCGGCGTGAGCGGATCCTCGGCGCGGTGGATACGGCGGCGTTCTTCGTCGGCGAGAACCTTCGGCGCATAGGCATCTGCTCGGCCGAATACAACTTTGCGAAGGTCGGCCAGAACATCGGCCTTCGCGAACCGCGGGCAGGGCGTGGTCGCGGCCCAAGGCTTCACGACCTGCGCCACTCCATGGCAGTCCAGACTATCATCGACTGGCACCGGTCCGCGCTGGACCCCGACCGCGAGATGCACAAGCTGAGCACTTTGCTCGGACACAAGCGCCCAAGCGGCACGTACTGGTATCTGGAGGCAACGCCCGAACTCCTGCGCCTGGCCACTGAACGCGCCGAACGGGCGTTCGCACGGGGAGAGGAATCATGACGATGCATTCCCTGCCTGTTCATGTGCAGAGCTTCTTCGCCGATCGCCTTATCGCCCAGATGCAGGCCAGTCCTCATACGGTCAAGAGCTACCGCGACACCTTCCTTCTGCTGCTCGACTACGCCTGCGGACAGCTCAACCGGGCGCGGACCGATCTTCTTGTCACCGACATCGACGCCGATCTCGTGGGGAGGTTCCTGGGCTTCGTCGAGGACAGCCGCCGAAACTGCGCCCGCACACGCAACGCCCGCAGATCGGCGATCCGGTCGTTCTTCAAACATGTCGCCATCCGCGAACCCGCGCTGCTTCATCACTGCCAGCAGGTTCTCGCCATTCCGCCGAAGCGCCATGAGCGACGGAGGATCGATCATCTGGACCGGGCGGAATCCGCGGCACTCCTCGCGGCGCCCGACCTGTCCACATGCTACGGCCGGCGCGACAGAACCCTGCTGCTTGTCGCCCTGCAGACCGGCCTCAGGGTCTCGGAGTTGATCGGTCTCAATGTCGGCGATGTGGTCCTCGACCCGCAGGAGCGGGCCCATGTTCATTGCCGGGGCAAGGGCCGCAAGGACCGGGCAACTCCGTTGCGCAGCGACAGCATGCAGGCACTCCGCAACTGGCTCCGGGAAAGGACCGCAGCGCCGGACCAGCCGCTGTTCGTCAGCAATCGCGGCGGACGCTTCAGCCGTGACGGCATCGAGCGCATCGTGCGGAAATACACTCGGATGGCGGCCGAAACCTCTCCGACACTGCACGGCAAGCGGGTAAGTCCTCATACGCTGCGACACTCGGCCGCCATGGAACTGCTCGGACGCGGCGTCGGCTGCGCCGTCATCGCGCTCTGGCTGGGGCACGAGTCGCTCGAGACAACGCAGGTCTACCTTCATGCCGACATGCGCATAAAGAAAGAAGCGATGGACCGGACACGACCGTCCGAAGCTCCCGAAGGTACCTATCAACCCAATGACGCGCTAATCGCATTCCTCGAAGCTCTGTGATTATGCCGACAAATTCCGACGCGCGGCCCAATGAATCAATGAGTTGGGCCGCGTTGTCGGCATAAAACGTTTGTCGGCATATGCTTCACTATGCCGATATCGGCATAGTGAAGCCGAACGCGATGGTCGAATGGGGAAATTGCGCCAGAAAATCTCCGGCGGGTTCCGCTCCCCAAAAGGCGCCCAAGACTTCGCCACCCTGCGCAGCGCCATCACCACCGCCAGAAAGCAGGGCTGGAACATCATCGAAACCTTGATGACATCGCCGGACCAACTGATCGGAAAACTCCAATGCTAGACCGCTCCATACGACCTGCCCGCTGGCGCCACGCCGATCCCGACCCAAGCGTGCGTGATCCCAAACGCAAGCCTTGCCCAGCCTTCACGTACGCGCAAGACTGAGTGCTGGGCAGTTACGGTAATTTTTGTGGCGCGCATTCGGCTTGGGGTTGCGCACCTGATGGACTTGCGCCGCCCGATCGCGGGCGGGATCGCGACGCGGCGGACCGCCGGTGCCTGGATTTGAGGGCGCCGACTAGTGGCGCTCGATGGTGCCTCGTTTTTGTCGCCGGACGAGAAGTGTCTGCGATACCGCTTCCTGGCTCCGGGTTCGCCGCGGGGCGCCGCGGCATTTCCGAAGCTTCGGGTCTCGGCTCTCACCGAGGTCGAGACGCGGGTCTTCTTTGAATGGAGGTGGGGCCGTGCGGCCCCTGGAAGGACTCGGAGGCTGTTCAGACAACGCGCCGCCCGAAAGTGCGGCACCACAGTTGTTGCGGACGGCTATGATAATCGTCGCTAGTCATTCAGCCCCGTTTTCGCAGCGCGTAGATGACGGCCTTCAAGCCGATACCCGGTAGGTGAGCTCCGTATTTCCTATCCAGGACTTCGACGCTGCCGCAATCCACATGCATGTGAATACAGCCTTCGAATGCCGGTTCTTTGAGCGCATGATCGTTCAGCGAGAATACGAACATTCCGCCGGGAGGAAGTATTGCAATCACGTGATCGATGGTCGCGGGTGGTGCGTGTCCTAATCCAATTGCTCCCGACGCGACCGCATGCGCGTAAGCGCCGGACTGAATCGGCAGCGGGTCGGAGAAATCATGAAGGAATGTCCTTCGGTATATGCCGGATTCGCTGGCGCGCTGCAGCATTTCCTCCGAAATGTCCACTCCGTCAATTCTTTTGAATCCGGCGTCGCGGAGAGCGATCCCGGAAAGCCCCGTTCCGCAGCCGACATCGAGCACGGGTTGCGATTGTTCCGGCGAATTTGCGGCCAATTTCGCCGCGCAGCGCTGGGGAGTGATGTAGCCTCCGTCGGCAACTTCGCGCTCGTAGGATTCCGCCCATCGACGATAAAAATCCTTGGTGGAATCCAGATCCTTGAGGTCGTAGACCTCATTCAGGTACTTCTTGGGGTTCACAGGGGCCATTCCGTGTTCCGGCGCGCGAGCGACTTAGCTCTCACTGCAGCAGTAACGTAACAGGGGAATGACCGAAACGCTAAAGATGCAGCCAGCGTCGGTTCCATGTGAATGGCCGGATTGAGCGCTACGAACCGTCTGGCGCACGAAACAACTTCAAGCGACTCGCTGCCTCTTCTAGTTGATTGGTGACGGCATTCGCGAATGCCAGCCGGAGAAGCCGCTCGGCCGTACCGTCGCCCCCTTCAAACGTCGTTGGGCCGAACATGGTTCCCTCTAGCACGAGCAAAGCCTGCTCCTCGATCAGCTTCCGGGCAACGGTTTCCGACGAAACCGGGTAGGGATGCCAGTTGTACACAAAGTAAGCTCCGGCCGCGGGGAGTCGAAATCCACCTAGCCGATCCTGCAAGAGTTGCTTGAGCAGGGCGAGGTGCGCTTGCGTGGCGGTTCTTTCCTCCGCTACCCACGATTCAAGTTCATGCAATCCGAAAAGCGCTACCGCTTGTCCGATCGTGGGAGGGCAAATGGTTACAGTATCAAGGAAACTTTCGATTTCCTCTAATTGCTTCGCACTCGTCGAGATCGCACCCACGCGATATCAGGGGAGGCGACACACCTCAGAAAAACAGCAGAGATGTACCAGGTGGCTTCGCCAACTGGAGTTCTTGAATAGCTTGTGCGGAGGACCGGCTTCCGAGCGGAATTCACGGTAGGTCTCGTCGACTAGGAGCGTGGCATTCGCACTGCGGGAAAGTTCCAGGAATTCGACTAGCGTACGGGAGAAAATCTCTGTGCCCACCGGATTGTTCGTAGTAACGAGAACAATTGCGCGTGTTCTCGGCGTGATCATCTCCGCCGCCGCTTCCGGGTCGGGAACAAATCCCTCTTGGTCGTTGCCGGGAAGCAGTCGGATCCGGATTTCCGCCATCTTCAACCACATCTGGTGATTGAAATGGGGCTTATATAGTGTCCGTGCCAAAATAGCGGGTTTTGAACCCGGCGCGACGTTTCCGGCCCAGGCGCCCGGCGCGGAATTCGGCCCCTGGCGCCGTGAATGAGCGGTTGGGGGCCGGTTTCGCGCGAATTTCGAGGATGCCGGCGATCTTCCGCCATGAGGAAGGGGGGCCCGGCCAGAGCCGGGGCGCATGCCGACGGCGTTGGCTCGGCCGGCCGCAGTCAGGCGGCGCGGCGGATGCCTTGGCGCCGCTGATTCCGGATCTTGTCCCGCTCGGCTCTCTGCAGCGCCAGGCCAATCCGGTGCAGATTTGCAGCAAGGATTGCGAGAGCGACCGTTCGAGCGAAGCCATCCCTGCCGTGCGCGCGGACCCGGTCCAGGCCGCGGCATTCCAGGTTGTGGATGGCGGATTCCACCGCCGGATGCTGCCGCCGCGCCGCAACGAACTCGGGGCGCGCCTCGCGCTCCCGCGCTTTCTGTGAAAGCGTGCCCTTCGCCGGCAGCGCGTTGCACTCCAGCAGCGCGTCCAGCCGCACCCGGTTGGACGGGCTGTGGAAGCCCCGGTCGAAGCTGCAGCCCCGCACCGACGGAAACAGGGCGAGGGTCTCCGACAGCAGCGGAACCGCCGCATCCATGTCGTCTTCCGCCCACGAGATGCGGTGGTGCAGGACCAATTGATGCGGGTCCTCGACGATGCAGACCGGAACCCCGCGTTCGACCATGCGCCCGGCCTTGCCCTTCTCGCACCAGCGGGTATGCGGCTCGAAGATGGAGAACACCTTCTCTTCATGCGGGATCGCTTCGCCCTGCAGCAGCCGCCGGTCGACCTGGTCGATCTGGCGAAGCGCATGATCCATAAGGTCTTGCACGGCATCGATATCCCATGTCTCCGCCCCGGCCTCCTCGAGTTCCCGCCGCAGCCGTTCCGCCCGCGCCACCAGCGACCGGCAAAGCCCCAGGTAAGCGCATACGCGGTCCGGATGCCGCCTGTGCCGCAAAGGAATCGGCCCGCGCCCGCAGCGGCGCTTCCGGCTCCTGCCCGAACAGCGCGTGGCCCGCCTTCACCACCAGTTCGTTGATCCCGTTCAGAAGCTCCGGCGTCAGCAGCGAGACATTGCGCACCAGCGTCCGGTGCTCGTACCGGCGATGGTCGTCAAGCCCCGAATGGCCGAGCATCTCCCGAACCGTCTCGTGGCAATTGGCAAGGTCCTGCAGACGGTCGTCGTCGCACCGGATGCCCTGCTTGAGGGTCGCCAGCACGAAGATCCGCCACAAATCCATGTCCGGGCGCCCAAGCCCCCGGTCCACGCCCGGAAGAAAATGCGCGTCCAGCAGGTCGAAAACCTGCCGGCGCAACGCTTCGTCGCGGTACAGGTGCTGGATGCCCCGCAACACCGCCGGGATGTCATCCCGGCAGCCCGGGTCAATCACAATGTCCTCGATGGCGATTTCGCCAAGCCGATCATTCGGTTACTGGATTGCTCTCATGCCCTCGCCCTCGTCCATGCTTCGCCGGAACCAGCGACCGATCGCGAAGATTCCGCCCATTCGACCAATTTCGCCTGATGCTTGCCTGGAATTATACGCCCGGGACCAATCTTCGCAACCCAAAACGCTCCACAACCTGTTGATATGAAACGACATTCAACTATTTTCACAGGCACTACATAAGCCCCATTGAAATAGTAGGGCGAGGGGAGGATCACTTCGTCTCCTGGCGCCGCAAGGCTGGCAATCGCGGCGCAGAATGCCAAGTTGCATTTTGCGGTGATTCCCACTTCGCCCGCGGCGAAAATCAGCTTCGTATATTGCGCTCCAACCGACGCGTCTTCATTCCGAAGTTCCGGATTGCCAAGTACAGGTCCGTATCCATGCAGCGGGCCTTCGGACAGAATCAATTTGGCTAGATGCACTCAGAGGGATGGAGGAGGAGGTCCGGACGGTGCGGACTGCGATAGGTCGACAAGGGGCCTATCGTCGTCGAAAACCAGCCCGTCCAGCCGCCGCTTTGCGACGGCGACGGGAGACTCAATCACGTTCGAGAGCGGTGATAGAGAACTGAGTCCGAGCGGCCTATGCGTCAAAGTCCGCTGCGAAGCGGGCGTTCTTCTGAATGAACTTGTAACGTAATTCCGGCTTTCGCCCCATCAGCCGTTGCACGCAATCCGCCGTTCTGATCCCGGGATCCGTCACCCGGATGCGGACGAGCTGGCGCGTATCCGGGTTCATGGTTGTTTCACGCAGTTGTGCCGGCATCATTTCTCCCAAGCCCTTGAAACGGCTGATGGAGATATTGCTCCTTCCATTGCCAAACTCGGCGTCGAGAATTCTGTCGCGGTCGGCATCATCACGCGCATAACGGAAGTGGTCGCCCCGGGCGATCCGGTAGAGCGGGGGAGTCGCAAGATAGAGATGGCCGTTCGCAACAAGTTTCGGCATCTGGAGAAAGAAAAATGTCATCAGCAGCGCCGCGATATGCGCTCCGTCTACGTCTGCATCGGTCATGATGATGATGCGCTCGTAGCGCAACCCGCGTTCTTCGTAGCGGTTACCCGTTCCAACTCCGAGTGCCTGCAGCAGGTCCTGCAATTCTTGGTTGGCCTGGAGCTTGGCTACACCTGCGTTGGCGACATTCAGGATCTTGCCGCGAAGCGGCAGAACTGCTTGGGTGCGGCGGTCGCGCGCCTGTTTTGCGGAACCACCGGCCGAATCCCCTTCGACCAGGAAGAGTTCGGTACCCCTGCTTCCGGATACCGAACAGTCCGCGAGTTTCCCCGGCAGGCGAAGGCGCCGGGTGGCGGACTTGCGGCGTGTCTCCCGCTCCTTCCGTTGCCGCAACCGTTCCTCCGCGAGATCCACAATATGTTCGAGAATTCGCCGGGCGGTTGCCGGGTCGTTTCCCAACCAACTGTCAAGACGATCTCGAAGGGCATTTTCGACCTGCCGCTGGATCTCCTCGTTGCCCAGCCGTTCCTTTGTCTGTCCGGCAAAATCCGGACGCTCAAGAAACACCGACAATTCAGCGCAGGTGCAGGAAAAAACGTCTTCCGAGGTGATGATCGATGCGCGCTTGTTGCCGATCAGTTCTCCGTAGGCGCGAAGTCCCTTGCGGAGCGTCTCCCGCAACCCGGCCACATGGGTTCCTCCTTCGGGGGTCGGAATCGCATTCGCATAGGTCTCGAGAAAGGGTTCGTGGGCGGGCGCCCAGGCGATCGCCCATTCGACGGACCCACTTGAAGCGGCATTTCCGTTCTCGGTGAGCTTTGCGCGGCCTTCGAAGGGTTCGTCACACAGGAGATCCGTATCACCCAGGCGGAAGAGCAGAAACTCCTTCAGCCCGCCAGGAAAGTGAAAACTTTCGCTTACGGGTACGTCTCCGGCGGCGTCAAGGAGTTCCGGAGCGCACCGCCAATTCACCGTTACGTTCCGGAACAGATAGGCTTTGGAGCGCGCCAACGCATGGAGGCGGGAAGGGCGGAAAGAGGACTTGGTCCCAAAGATATCCGAATCCGGTCGAAAGCGGACAATTGTGCCCTTGCGGTTCTGAATCGCTCCACGTGGCTCGATTCCGCCTAACGCTTCACCCTGCCGGAACCGCATTCCACAGCGATTGCGGTCGCGGGCGACTTCGACGTCCAGCCACGCAGAAAGCGCGTTCACAACTGAAATGCCGACTCCGTGGAGTCCCCCGGATGTTGCGTATGCGCCCTGTTCGCCGCGTCGGAACTTGCCGCCCGCGTGCAGCGTGGTCAGGACAATCTCAAGGGCGGACTTGTCCGGAAATTTTGGATGCGGGTCCACCGGAATGCCGCGCCCATCGTCCCGGACCTCCAGGGATCCGTCTTCATGGAGGATGACGTCGATGCGCGAGGCGTGGCCCGCAACGACTTCATCCATCGCGTTGTCGATGACCTCGGCCGCCAGGTGGTGTACGGCTCGTTCATCTCGACCACCGACAAACATTCCGGGATTGCGGCGCACCGGCTCCAGCCCCTCTAGTACGTCGATGTCCTTGGCTCGATAATCGGCGCCCCGCAATCCACCATTCGGTCGGGCGGATTTGCTACTCATGCCTGTTGCCTTCTGTTTATTGCCTGCTCAACTGCCATGGTAGACAATTCCAGCCATACGGCAACGCACGCTGGCGCAGTCGAAGTCAGGGGTAGGCCGATTTGCAAGGTCCCAGCGACGCCGCCAGAAGGTTGCTCAAACCCGGCGGACGGGCCGGAGCAACTCCTCGTCTAGTGGCGCTCAGTCGTTGACATGTGTGAGCCCTGCAATCCGGGAAGGTCTGATTGCGCCGCTAGACCCCGAAATCCTGTCATGCGAGAAACGCGTCTTCGAAGGGGTACGTCGAGAGTGGCTCCCAGCCATCTTCGGTGATGACCACCTGATCCTCAAGCTTGACTCCGCAGGTTCCGCGTTTGGCTCCAACATAAGCCTCCACGCAAACCGTCATTCCCGGTTCGAACACGCCGTCATATCCTGCATTCTTGGCAACTTCCGGATACTTGATAGCAGGATACTCGTCGCAAAGGCCGACACCGTGAGCAAGCACGCCGTAACGGAGCGCGACATACTCCTCTGGCAGCCGATGGCTAATTGCGCTCAGTTCGAGAAAGGACAGGCCTGGCCGCAAAAGTGCGGCATTGGTATCAATGTGTTCTTTCGCAATCTGGTACAGCGTACGTTGTTCGTTGGTGGGCTGCGTCCGGCCGCAGATCCAGGTGCGGGAAACATCACAGCAATACCCGTACGGACCGATCAAGTCAGTGTCGAAGGCGACAATATCACCCTCTTGAATCACTCTGGGTCCGCATTCCTGAAACCAGGGGTTTGTTCGCGGTCCAGATGTCAGCAGGCGCGTCTCGATCCACTCGCCTCCACGCCGGATATTCTCGGCATGGAGCACCGACCAGATATCGTTTTCTGTCATCTCCGGCCGAAGGATTCCCTCCATGATGCGCATGCTCGACTCACAGCTGGCGACCGCGCACCGCATTGCGCAAAGTTCATTGGCGTCCTTGATTTTCCGGGCATGTTCCATCATTTGCTGCCCGCTGCAAATCTGGATTCCGAGCCTCTCAAGCGCGGCAATACCCTCGATTTCCATCTTGTCCACGGCGAGCCTGCGGTTACTTCCGGAGCGGGTGCGCAGAAGGTCGTCCAATTCACTGGCAAACCGGGCGGAGAATTCGGGCACGCGGTCGCCGGCGGTAAAGTAAAAGACCGGAAGGACTTTTCTTATGTCTTCCACCAGGGGCAAGTGTTCCGAAAGAAATTGAGTTCGATCGAACTCGAACATTGTTACGGGGCCCTCGGTCGGCACGAAGCAGGCGCGGGCGGCATTATGAGTGCACCAGACTTGCATGTTCGTGCTGTCGGTGGCGTAGCGGACATTCAGGGGATCCCACAGCAGCACGCCTGCGTAGTCACGTCTCGCGAGTTCGGCGCGTACCCGCCCCAAGCGGTATTGCCGCAGAGCAGCCAGGTCCGGCGGCTGAATGCCGAGATCCTGCCATTCTTGGAAAGCGAGCGGTGTCGGTCCGATTTCTACGCGGTCATTGTCGTCCGGCGAACCATCCGGACGCGCCGCCGCCGCCGGGCGGCGCGCAGGATCAATTCTTGGACGGGTGATGGAATAGGGGTTCTCGCTTCTCGCATACATGATGATCTTGCTCTCCAGGAACCCAATTATTCAATTGGCTGTCACTCAGGAACGCGGGCGGCGAATTCTCGCCCCGGAGCGTCAAGGATTGTCGCATTCCGGCTATTGCCGGGCGACTGCGAGGGCTTCCCTCAGACTGAATGTACCGTTGTTCAGTGCCCGTCCTACCACTGCGCCCGAAATATTTCGCAAGAAACGTACGGTGGAAATGTCGTCCAGCGTCTTGATTGTGCCGCTGGTAATTACCGGCACTTTCGCCGCGTCGGCCACTTGCATGGTCAGCGCCAGACTGCTGTCCGGTAAGTCCACATCACGGTCGATATCGGTGAGAATGATCGCTGCAAGATCCAACCTATTGAGAAGGCGCACATAGTCGAGGGGGTCGTAGCTCGTCGTCACTTTCCAGCCGTGGATGGAGATTTTCCCCTGCCAAACATCCACGCTGACCACGACGCGCCGCGGGTAGGCCGCGACCACTTGACGCAGAAATTCCGGGTCAGCAACCGCGGCGGTACCGAGCACGATCCGCGTTGCGCCCAAATCGATCAATTCCCTGGCCCGGGCGAGGGTTCGAATTCCTCCGCCCACCTGCACCGGAACCTCGGTTGCCTTCAGAACTTCAGTGACGATCCCGTCGTTGTCACCATCTCCCGCGACACGGTCCAGGTCGATGACCTGAAGCCATTCGGCGCCTTCTTCGGCATACTGCCTGGCAATGTCCAAGGGAGGTCGTCCGACGGGGAGCGGCTTGTCCATTTCGCCACGGACAAGACTGACGGATATTCCCCGCCGGAGTTCGATTTCCGGATAGATATCCATGATTGGCTTATATCGCGGGCATGCCTGCTACACACACAGTCCACTAAGATCAAACGCTATAGTAAAGTTCAAACTCCACCGGGTGAGGAGTGTGTTCAAACCTGTACACCTCCTCCCACTTGAGTTCGAGATATGCTTCGATCTGGTCTTCCGTGAACACATCGCCCTGCGTGAGGTAGTCATGGCTCTTTTCCATTTCTCCGATAGCCTCGCGCAAGCTGCCGCATACAGTGGGAATATCTTGCAGTTCCTCGGGCGGCAACGCATACAGGTCCTTGTCCATGGCGTCGCCGGGATGGATCTTGTTGCGAATTCCGTCCAGCCCCGCCATCAGCATCGCCGAGAAGGCCAGGTACGGATTCGCTGTCGGGTCGGGAAAGCGCACTTCGACACGCTTTGCATTCGGCGAGGCTGTGTGAGGAATTCGGCAGGAGGCGGAGCGGTTGCGCGCCGAATATGCCAGCAACACCGGAGCCTCGAAGCCGGGAATGAGACGTTTATAGGAATTTGTGGCTGGATTCGTGAAGGCGTTAAGCGATTTTGCATGCTTCAAAATGCCACCGATATAGAAAAGGCAGGACTCGGATAGATCGGCGTAGAGAGACCCCGCGAAGAGAGGTTTTCCATCCTTCCAGATTGATTGATGCACGTGCATTCCCGAACCGTTATCTTCGAGCACCGGCTTCGGCATGAATGTCGCGGTCTTTCCGTAGGCCGCAGCGACATTATGAATTACGTACTTGTAGATTTGCAGTTGGTCGGCGGTCTGGATCATCTCACCGAAGCTGTAACCGAGTTCGTGCTGCGACGGGGCGACCTCATGGTGGTGCTTCTCGACCGGCACGCCCATCGATGCCATGGTCGAAAGCATCTCTGAACGCATGTCTTGGCAACTGTCCACGGGAGGTACCGGGAAGTATCCCCCCTTGGGACCCGGACGGTGCGCCATATTTCCCATTTCGTAAGAAGTTGCACTGTTGTACGGTCCCTCTTCCGAGTCAATTTCGTAGGAAACCCGATTCTGAATTACTTGGAACCGAACATCGTCGAATACGAAGAATTCGGCTTCCGGACCAAAATAGGCTGTATCGCCGATTCCCGTCTGGCGCAGATAGGCCGCCGCCTTTCGCGCCGTGGAGCGCGGGTCGCGGCTGTAGGGGGCACCGGTGCCGGGCTCGTTGATCTCGCAAACAACCCCCATAGTGGGTTGTGCGAAAAACGGGTCGATGAACGCGCTGGAAGGATCCAACATTAGAGCCATGTCCGATTCGTTGATCGCCTTCCAGCCGGCAATGGACGAGCCGTCGAACATGACGCCGTCTTCAATGGCGTCCATGTCAAGTGCATTGGCACTCAGGGTAAGGTGCTGCCATTTGCCGCGCGGATCGGTAAATCTCAGATCGACATACTCGATATTTTCCGATTTGATGCGCTCCAGAAGTTGCGCGGCATCGTCCATGTTGTTGCTCATATAGGATTCTCCTCATGGTTTCACGCCAAGTTTCATTTCGGCCGCAAGAACTGAATGTGCCAGGGTTACAACACCTGCAAACCTGCGCTATCCCGGGAGGGCCCGATGTCCCGCATTACAGAGCGTCCGGACCTTCTTCCCCTGTGCGAATGCGACGGGCGCGTTCCACGGAAGAAACAAATATCTTTCCATCGCCGAACTTTCCACTTTGTGCGACTTCCGAAATTGCGTACACGGCGCGATCCATCTGTTCATCGGCCACCACGACCTCGATCTTTACCTTGGGCAGGAAATCGACAACATATTCTGCCCCGCGATAGAGCTCTGTATGTCCCTTTTGGCGACCGAAGCCTTTTGCCTCGATTACAGTGAGTCCCTGAATGCCGATTTCCTGGAGCGCCTCCTTGACTTCGTCCAACTTAAATGGTTTGACGATCGCTTCGATCTTCTTCATCGCTGCGAAACTCCATGATTTCGGCTGGGAGCAAGGCAACCCCTTCGAAAGGGATTGCTTGCAGGCGGCAGCATAGCGGGGAGCGCCAAATGCGTAAACAAGCGATCGAACGCGCGAAGTCCCAGCGAGCGCTTTTGTCCGTGGAAGCAAGCGCTCGTGCAGACCGACTGGCGGTAAGAGCTGGGATTTCCGTACAGGAACTTATGGGGCGAGCGGGAAAGGGCTTGGCGGAGGTGGTTCAGGAATGTTGGTGTGATGGGCCGGTCGTCGTCATTTGCGGGCCGGGCAATAACGGAGGAGATGGGTACATCGCGGCTCAAGAGCTACGAGATGCTGGCCGGCAGGTTAGAGTCTATGCGTTTTCGCCCCCGACGACGGCCGAAGCCAGATGGGCAGCGGTCCGCTTTAGAGAGGCTGGAGGAGCCGTATCGGGTCTTGACTCGGTGGATGTCGGTAGCGTGTTCGACCGGGGTGCCGTCTTGGTGGATGCATTGTTTGGTGCAGGACTCTCGAGATCGCTGGCGGGCGCAGCTGCGGAATTGGTGAAATTTGTTGCCGCGCACGAGGTGCCGGTGGTGAGCGCGGATATGCCGTCAGGGCTGAACGGCGATACCGGTCGTGTGAGTGGGGAAGCATTTCGAGCGGCAATCACAGTCGCCTTCGAACGGGCGAGGCCGGGCCATTTTCTGGGAGAGGGCGCTCGTCTCTGTGGTGAAGTCAGGGTCATCCCGATCGGAATTCCCCCGGTCGTTCTTGAAGAAGTCAGCAGCAAACCTGCCATCTATCGTAATCACCCTACCTGCTGGCCGTTCGAGCTGGCGAAGTCCGACCCGCTGAAGCACAAATATGACTATGGACATACGGTTGTGGTTGGCGGTCCGCCCGGTGCGGGCGGCGCCGCGCGGCTTGCGGCCGGAGCGGCGCTTCGCGCCGGGGCGGGACTGGTGACGATTGCACTGGAACCCGGCGCAGTTCCCGAGAATGCTGCCCGTCTCGACGCCGTTATGGTGCGGTCTGTCGCGCAGGCGGCAGAGTTTGAAGCGATGCTGGGCGATGACCGAATTCGGTCCATTTTGATTGGCCCTGGAGCTGGAACGGGAACCCGGACTCGCGAGTTTGTGGAAGCCGCGTTGCGGTCTCTCAACTATCGGTTCGGACAACGGGTCGTAGTTCTCGATGCAGATGCGCTCAGCGTGTTTAATCGAGATCCAGAAACCCTTTTCTCGATGTTGCCGTCCGGGCGCGCCGTGCTGACACCCCATGAAGGGGAATTCAGGAGATTGTTTTTCGGTTCGTCTGATTCTCTGGACCGCAAGAAAGAATCCACGCTGGAGATTGCCGTGGAAGCGGCCCGGCGCGCGGGCGCGGTAGTTCTTCTGAAGGGGGCGTGCAGTGTGATCGCCAATCCGCAAGGAGAATGCTGCCTGAACACGGCCACCGGGCCGGAGGCGGTGCCCTGGCTGGCGACTGCCGGAGCGGGAGACGTGCTGGCGGGATTGGTGGCGGGGTTCGCGGGACGGTGCCTGGAGCCGATGAGCGCGGCTGCCGCCGCGGCGTATGTACACATGGTCGCTGCCCGGCAATTTGGAGCGGGGTTGACGTCGGACGACCTCGGCCGCCTGTTACCTGGCGCGATCGAGGAGGCTTGCTTCGCCCAGGACAATTGCGCTCATATTCGCTTCCGAAATTGAAAGAGATTCTTGCGAGCCAGGCGAAGCGCTAATCGGACCGGGAGCAGGCCTTGGGAAAGCAGATTTCAGCGGTTTCACGCAAGTGAGGCATTTCGCTGGAATCCGGCCCCAGAGAAGGATTGGAAATTTTCGGAGTAGAGATAGCCCCAGTTTGGTCTACACTCGATTACTTCGTCAAGCCGCAGGAAGTTTGCTCTGTTATGGTGCGGTTTTGTTTCGAGGCGACCGATTTCAGTTGCAACAGGGTGTACGTCAAAGATTTCTCGGGATTTAGTCATGCGGCGTTTGCCCGGTGTTTCCAGAAGTTTTCAAAGCGCCCGTTCAGCACGCAACACCCAAGTTCACCATTTCGCCGTTCCATTTGGCCGGAATTCGGCGATTCCGGCGGTCTTGCCGAGCATAAGTCGTTGCAGCGTAACGATGCGATTTCCGGGAAGGCCGAAGTAGTGCCATAATCTTCACAATATGTCAGATTCCGCCTTGACAGGCCCGCGCCGCCCCGGCAAAATCCCGCCATGTTCATTCGCAGGACCCAGACCCGCCGCATGGCCGATGGCGCCCGCTATACCACCTGCCGCCTGGTTCGCAACGAACGGATCGGAGACCGGGTGCGGCAGGTAACGCTGCTCAATCTCGGCGCCGACTTCGGGGTTCCCCCGGAACGGTGGCGGGAGTTGACGTTGCTGGTGAAGCAGGTGCTGGCCAGGGATACGTTCCTGTTCGAGCCGGATCCAGAACTATTGGCGGAAGCCGAGGGGATTGGCCGGCGGCTGCAGCTTCGCAGCCTTGATCCGACGGCGGGGGAATCCGGCGCGGTGGCGGCGGTGCGCCTGGACAGTCTTGCGCACGAGCAGGTGCGCTCTTCGGGCTGCGAGCGCCTGTCGCTGTCGGCACTGGAGCAGCTCGGCTTCCTGGAGGTGCTGCGGGGCCTTGGCATGAGCGAGCGGGACGCGCGGATCGCGGTGGCGCTGGTGCTGGCGCGAATGATCCATCCTTGCAGCGAGCGGGAGGCGTTCCGCTGGCTGCGGGAGCAGAGCGCGGCGCTGGAGTTGCTGGGCCTGGAAGGCGGCAAGCCGTTCGGGTTGAACAAGCTGCACCGGATCTGCGCGATGCTGTGGGCGCGCCGCGATGGCATCGAGGCAGCGCTGTTTGGGCGGGAGCGGGACTTGCTGGGGCTTTCCGGGACGGTGGTGTTTTTCGACTTGACGAACGTGCACTTTACTGGCCGGCCGGCTTCCCCGCTGGCCCGTTTCGGACGCTCGAAACAGCACCGCAACGACTGCCCGCTGGCGACGCTGGCGCTGTCGCTGGATGCGGACGGGTTTCCCCGGCACAGCGAAGTGCTGGCCGGCAATGTGTCCGAACCGCGGGTGCTGGCGGACGCCATCCGCAGGCTGGAAGGGCAGCCGGCATCGTCGGATTCGGACAAGCCGACCATCATCATGGACGCCGGCATCGCCACCGAGGCGAATCTCGCCTGGCTGCGGCAGTGCGGCTATCCCTGGATCACGGTCCGGCGCGGCGGCGGGCCGCCGCCGCAACGCGAGGCCGACGCCGCCTTCAAGACCCGGGCGGGGCGCCAGGCGAAGGCCTGGCGGCTGGTGGCGGAGGACGGCGAGGCGCATCTTTGCGTGTGGAGCGAGGAACACCAGCGCAAGGACGACGCCTTTCTCGCCCGCCACCGGGCGCGGTTCGAGGCCGCCCTGGGGGCGCTGCACGACGGGCTCGGGAAGAAGAACCACACCAAGCGGCTGGACAAGGTGCTGCAGCGCCTCGGCC
Organism: Rhodobacterales bacterium; assembly: GCA_965219495.1. GTDB lineage: Bacteria > Pseudomonadota > Alphaproteobacteria > Rhodobacterales > CAZPXZ01 > CAZPXZ01. The sequence continues at coordinate 785,835 of OZ244777.1, read as the reverse complement.
GGTTGCGGGAACGCTACCGGCGGGTGCACCGGCAGTACGATATCGAGGTGCAGCCCGGGGCGAAGGGCTTGGCGGCCGCCATCCGCTGGAACCGCAATGACCGGCACGCGCTGCACGACGCCGGCGCCGGAAGCTATGCGCTGCGCACCAGCCATGCCGACTGGGACCTGGAGACCGTGGTCCGGCAATACTGGAGATTAACCGACCTGGAAGCCACATTCCGGAGTTTGAAGTCGGAGATGGGATTGCGTCCGATCTGGCACAGCAAGTCCGCGCAGATCTCGGCGCATCTGTTTATCGCGGTGCTGGCCTACCACGCCGTCCACCTGCTGCGCGCCCGGCTGGCGGCGCACGGCATTCGGGACAGCTGGTGGACGATCCGCAACAAGCTGGCCGGCTGGGTGCGGATCACCTCGACGTTGCAGAGCGCCGAAGGCGGCCGCATCGTGATCCGCCAGGATGCCCGGCCCGGCGCCGAAGCCCGCGCTATCGCCGTCGCCCTTGGCCTGCAGCCGGAGGCCTGGCGGCGCTGTGCGCGGATGCCGGACAAGCCGAACTGAGCCACAAACGTAGTGCCAACAGGACCCGCGACAAAATCGCGGCGCCTTGTGTTGCAGTCGGTTAGCGTTCCGGAGAAAGGCAAAATGGTGAAGATGGGAACAGCGGAGCGCAATGATGGCGTTTGCGCCATCTACCGTCCTGCGCATTCCGCCGCCCTTGAGCCGGGCACCGATGGCGTTTTGCATCCGGCCTCGAGGACGCTGCTGGAAACGCATAAGCCCTGCTGAGGGAAATGGTGATATTGCATTCTGCTGCGGTTGTTCTTGATGTAGTTGGTGCAGGTAATGGCTTCTTCCCTGTTTCCGAGTCGACGCAGAGCCTTGATGACAGCATCGAGATCTCCGCGTTCGAGTTCGTTGCAGCGTTTTTCCGCCCACTTTTCGGCGAGACTGCCGGGGGCGCCATAGATCGCCTTGGCGACGCCCCACAGATGTTCTTTGGTATGAAACAGATCGACGATCTGGATGGCTCCGGGGAAGACCTCCTGGGCGATCCCCCAAATCCAACGTGCGCCATCGCCAAGGATGACGCGCCGTTGCGCTTGCGGGAACCCGCGCCGGCGCGCTTCCCGCTCAACGCGTTGGGCGAAATCGGATTGTTCCTTGTCGGTATCGCGGCTGGCGGCGCTCTCGATCGCGGCGGAATGGCTGACCGACCCGGGGTCGCGCATCGGAACGCCGTGCGGATCCCGCTTCTCCGCAGTCCACAGAGTGACCAGCTTGACCTCCCGAGTTTTCGACCAGCCGTCGAGCTGCTTGTCGGGACGTCCCGCGCATTCCGAAGGCCGCACCGGAACGCCGGTTCCGTCCATGCCCAGATACAGGGTCGAAGCAAACGCTCCCGTGCTCTCCACCCGATGCCGCTCGTCCTCGGCGCCCGGCGCTTCGGCGGCGCGTTCGACCTGACTGGTGTCGACCCGCAGCCCGGCTAGAACCCGCATCAACCCGTTGGCTTTGGCGAAGCTGGTTTCGTCCGCCGCCGCGCAAGACCCGTTGAAACCCGGGCGGACGTCGCATACGCTCCGTCCGTCAGGGGCAGCCCGTGGCCGCCCCGGGGCGCCTCCGGCGCCCTTCCCGTTCACAACAAGAAGGAGGCCCCCAAAGCATCCGTTCCAAACGGATGAACCGTTCAAATGTCATAAGAATCTTGGTCAAGTGTTTTCTGATTCTTGGTCAAGTGTGCCAGAACTCCGCACCCGGTCCGCGATCCGCAATACCTCCCTGCGAACCGCCGTCTCCATCGCTTCAAAGCCGATGCCGTCCGCCGCCCCGTCGCCGACCAGCGCCGCGACCTCGGGACCGATCTCCGCCCCGAGCCGTTCTTTCAAGCCCCCATTTTCGCCGGCCGGGCCGGCTTCCCCAGCGCAGAAAGCCGAACTTCGCATAACTTGCCGCCCACTTCGATCATCTCCCGAACCAGGTCGCGAAACCGGCGGCATTCGTTGACCTGCCGCTGCGTTTCCTCCAACGCGTCGTCGGGGATCGCCCAGATGCGCATCTTCCCCGCGACCATCCGCGACAGCACCCATTTCGGGCCGTGTCCGCGATCGCCCTCCCGACTGCACCGGCAGTTCGACTTCCCACACTTGCGAAAGCGGGGGCGAAGAGACCCCGGACGAAGATCGCCAACCGATGACAGAGCCTCGCGACGCGCGTCGCGACGCGCGGCCAAGACCTCCGGATCCGATGAAAGTTTCATGGCACACCCTTTCAAAACTGGCGTATATAGAATACGCCAGACATCGCAGCCTGACAGGCAAGTATCGCAACCCCAACTTTTCTGATGTACTCCCGTTGCAAGAGATATTTTTGAAATTGGCCTAATTGGCTGCTACAGTTCCACTTTGCCCGGTTCCGCGTCATGTTCATCGCTTGGCGGCGGAATTGGCGCAAGGTGGAACGCCACGAGTTCGGGAGGATGAACGCAATGGCTGACAGAACATCAGGACACGTTGCAACGGAAGGCCTCTGGAAAGGACTTCATCCGGCTATGGGCATTGCGTCGAAAGGCATGGTGGCGGCTTTCGTCGTCTTCACCGCGCTGTACGTCGATTTCGCCAACAGCATTTATTCCGCGGTGCGAGGCTGGATCGAGTCGGCGCTCAATTGGTACTACATCAGCGCCCTGATCATCATGCTGTTTGTCTGTTTCTATCTGATGTTCAGCCGCCACGGGCGGGTCAAGCTTGGTGACGACGACAGCCGGCCGGAATTCAGCAATTTCTCCTGGTTCGCCATGTTGTTTTCGGCAGGTGTCGGAATTGGATTGCTCTTTTTTGGCATCGCGGAGCCGATGTTCTACTTCGACAATACGCAGCCATGGGGGTACCCGAACAATCCTTTCGCCGACTTGGAGCAGGTCGGGGCGATGAATGAACAGCGCGCCGTGCTTGCCATGCGCGTAACGTATTTTCATTGGGGATTTCACGGCTGGGCAGTGTACGTGATGATCGGTCTCTGCCTTGCCTATTTTGGATTTCGGAAGAAACTGCCGCTGACCCTGCGTTCAGCACTGTATCCGGTTATCGGCGAGAGAATTTATGGGCCGATCGGTCACGCCGTCGATCTGCTGGCGGTTTTCGGAACGGTTTTCGGCGTCGCAACGTCTCTGGGCTTGGGCGTGAGCCAGATGGCGACGGGACTCAATTACCTGTTTGACATCGATCCGGGCATTACTACTCAGGTGATCCTGATCGTTGTCATTTCCATCGTCGCTACAATTTCCGCCGTGTCCGGCGTCGGGAATGGAATCCGTATCATCTCGGAGTGGAACATCTGGTTAAGCGTGGTGCTGCTTGCATATTTCCTGTTTGGCGGCCCGTTCAAGTGGCTGATGGGCTTCTTCGTCACCTCGGTGGGCGACTATCTCTGGAACGTAATCCCGATGGGTTTCCAGACCTTCAACGATGCCGGCGCTTCCGCTTGGCAAGGCGGCTGGACCATCTTCTACTGGGGCTGGTGGATCTCGTGGGCGCCGTTCGTGGGCATGTTCATCGCCCGCATCAGCCGGGGCCGGACCATCCGCGAATTCATGCTGGGAGTGATGTTTGTTCCGACCACGATCGCCTTTTTCTGGCTCTGCATATTTGGCGGCAATGCGATATTCCTGGAACTGAACGCGGAAGGCGGCGCCGGAACAGCGGGTATCGCGCAGTTGGTCCGAGACTGGAACCTCCCTGCGGCGCTCTACGGAACGATTGAGCGGCTTACAGACGTGTCATGGTTGAATTGGGTGATGGCAGCGCTCGCTACTTTCTTGCTGGCCACTTGGTTCATCACCTCATCAGACTCTGGAACACTGGTAATCACGACGATGTTGAGCATGGGCGATGACGACCCGCCACGGCGTTTTCGGATTGTGTGGGGACTCGGTGAAGGGTTCGTGGCGGCGGTGTTGCTGATGGCTGGTGGGTTGAAAGCTCTGCAAACCGCCTCGATTGCGGCGGCGTTGCCGGTTAGCGTGATCATGCTCTTCATGACCTACGGCATCGTAAAGTCGCTGAACGAAGACTCGAGCGCGACGCCAATGTCTTCCGCGTCCAAGGCGCCGGATGGCACGAGCCTCAGTGGTGAATTGCATGCGTAGGAGCAGGAGCCTGATTTGCATGATCCGACGGCAACGAACAGGAGGGGGGCAATTTAATGAGTTTGATTTTTCGCACAGGTTGCGTGGTATTGGCGGTGGCGATGTTGCATGCCGGCGCCGCAGCGGCCCAGGACGGACCGCAGAAGGATCTGACCATCGTTTCTTGGGGTGGTAGCTACACCCGAAGTCAGATGCTCGCATTTGTCAAGCCATTCCGTGCGGAAAGCGGGGAGTGGGTCGTTATGGAGACGTATGGCGGCGGGCTCGCGGAAATTCGCGATCAGGTCGGAACAGAGAATGTGGTTTGGGATGTGGTGGATTTCGAACAGTCCGATCTGATCCAAGGCTGTCGCGAAGGACTGCTCGAGAAAATCGATCACTCCGCTCTGCCCGCCGGAGCGGACGGCACTGCCGCGCCTGAGGATTTTACTGCCGGAGCGCTAACCGAATGCGGAGTGGGGCAAATGATTTGGTCCACCGTGGTCGGTTACGACGCGAGCTTGGGAAAAAACCCGTCGCAATTGGCGGACTTCTTCGATGTAAGGGAATTTCCCGGTAAACGAGGCCTCAGGCGCGACCCGCGCGTGGTCTTGGAATGGGCGCTGTTGTCGGATGGAGTGGCGCCGGAGGAAGTCTACGCCACTTTGGATACCGAAGCCGGACAGGAGCGGGCCTTTAAAGTCCTCGACGGAATCAAGTCCAGCATCGTGTGGTGGTCGACCGGCGAAGAACCGGTGAATCTCCTGGAATCCGGCGAGGTGGTCATGACCTCGGTCTGGAATGGCCGCCTGTACCGTCCGATTGTCGAAGAAGGTAGGGATCTCGCCATTCTCTGGGATGGCCAGCTGTGGGACATCGATTCCTGGGGCATCCCGAAGGGGACGTACAATCTGGAAAAGGCAATGCAATTCATTCGCTTTTCCACCAGTTCCCGTCAACTGGCCGAACAGACCAAGTACATATCTTACGGGCCAGCTCGCGCATCATCGGCTGCGTTTGTAGAAAGTTCCACCTTGGCAATGCTGCCGACTGCCGCAGAGAACATGGGCAACGCATTGCAGACGAATGCGGATTGGTGGGCCTCGAACCTTGCCGCAATGGCGGCAAAGCTGGAGGAATGGTGGGTGAGCGGAGGTCGTGGCTTGTCTGGAACGGCACGCTGACCGGTGCCAGCGAAGCACCTGACCGGAGTTGTGCTCGGCAAGGCGGAGCAGCAGCAGGATTCCGAATTCCGGCCAAGCGGGAATTGCGTGTCCGCTGCACAGTTGCGCCGCACAAGAACCGTGAACCGCTTCCAAACGGTTTCGGATGGTGAGCTACGGGAGAGTCTGAACGCAAGCGCCGGGTATTTTGCTGTCGTCCGGCAAATTGACCGGCGAGCCCCATTGCCCAATTTGCGTTGCTGATCGCGCGGTTCCGGATCGGCCGAAAATTGTTCGTGATCTTGGGGTGATCGCGCGGACATTGAAGTGAGCGGCAGTCGGGCAGCACGGGAACCCGCTCGATGCTGCAATTCTAGCCGCGGCCAAGCTCTCCTGCGTCCACAGATTCTATCATGTCCGTGACGAGACGGCCGTGAATCGGCGATCGGCGTCAGATCTATCGTTGACATGTAGCAAACGTAGGCGCAACCTGTCTGCTCGTGTTCTGGAAGCTGTTGGAACCAGCTCGAGAGACTCCCCGTTACAAGTATCCCCCTTTAGAAGCCAATGATGAATATCAGGACGGAAGTTGGCACTTCTGGGCCAGAGAAGAGTGCTTCCCTTGCAGAGGCGGGGCGACCGGGGAGGATTGATACACGACTTGCGGTTGTGCTTGCTGTGACCGGACCGATGCTCGCGTTGGCGACGGTCATTGTCCTCAATCGAATGAACCTGGGAGTGATCAGTTCGACCTGGGTTACCGTGTGCTTGCTACTGGATGCATGCTACTTCCTGTTGCTCGTTGGACTTGTTGCGGTGCGTGCAGCACGTTTGGCCGCCGCACGGCGTGCACGATTTGCCGGGTCGGCGCTGCATGCCCGGTTCGCGGGCGCATTCACCCTCATCGCGGTTGCCCCTGCGATTGCGGTCGCAATTTTTGCGACGGTAACCATAAATTTCGGGCTTGAGAATTGGTTCAGCACGCGAGTAATTTCTGTCATCGACAACTCGCAAAAGGTCGCGGAATCCTACATTGACGAGCACACGGATGAACTCGGGCGTGCTACTGCTGACTTGGCCGCATCGCTTCAGCGCACGGCAACGGAGTCGCCGGGGACCAGCCTGGCGGACATCCTGTACTTGGAGAGCCGGGCGCGTGGCGTGAGTCACGCGTTCATTGTTAACTCCGATTCCAAGATCATGTTTCGCGGATACAATAGTTATCTCTATGACTATGTTCCTCCGCCTGACGACATGCTGAAGCGCTCGAGCGCAGATATTCCACTGATCATCGCCGACGAGGAAAACGGGGAATTTCGCGCACTGCTCCGCTTGGGAGGGAATTGGAACGGTTTCTTGTACGTCACGCGACTCGCGAACGCGACCACGCTCCGCCATGTGGACCTCACGAGGGAAACCGTTTCGCTCTATCGCAGCCTGCAAAGTGAAAGCCAAAACATCTTTTTCACTTTTGGATTGTTTTACGTTGCATTTGCCGCGTTCATTACGTTGAGCGCCGTGTGGCTTGGATTCTGGTTTGCGGAGCGAATGTCGAATCCAATCGGGCGGCTGGCGGAAGCAGCGCAGCGGATAGGCGGGGGAGATTTGGAAGCGAGAGTGCCGGAACCCTCCTCCGCAGACGAAATCGCCGAGTTGAGTCGAACATTCAATCGGATGGCGGAAAGGGTTGGCGGCCAACGCGATGAACTCCTGCGCGCCCGGGAAAAAGAAGAGATCCGGCGACAGTTCACGGAGGGTGTTCTCGGGGGAGTGCCGGCGGGTGTAATTGGTTTGGACGCGAACCGCCGGGTTGAGGTAGTGAATCGGGCGGCCGCAAGAATTCTCGGGCGACCTGCTTCAAACATGTGGGGCGCACAAATCGAGTCGATCTTTCCCGAAATCTCTCCCGTTCTCTTGCGAGCCCAAGAACGTCCCGCCCAGGTGACGCGGGAGAGTGTCAAGTTGGTTTCGGGGACTGGGCTGCGAGAAATCGTCGTGCGAATTGCGCCGGGGCGTCGCGACGAAGGAATTCGCGGCTATGTCGTGACCATGGAGGACCTGACCGAACTTGTCAGCGCCCAGAGACGAGCCGCTTGGGGAGATATTGCGCGGCGGATCGCACACGAAATCAAGAATCCCCTCACACCGATTCAGTTGGCCGCAGAACGGCTCCGAAGCCGCATACCAGCCGAAGAAGAGGAAACCCGGCAACTTCTTGAACGTTACACCAACGTGATCGTTCGACAGGTGCAAGATATCAGTCGGCTCGTAGACGAATTTTCGGGTCTCGCCAATATACCCTCTCCGCAGTTGCGAAAGGAGAACCTTCGCGCAATTCTCGATGACGCTGCGCTGTTGGAATCCACGGCGAACGAGGGAATCGAATATCACGTGGAGGGGCCGGACAATCTTGTGGTCAGTTGCGATAGGGCCTTGGTCTCGCAAGCCCTTACGAACATCCTCAAGAACGCGGTACATTCGATCGAAGAACGGAACGAAAAGGAATCTGAAGCCGGGCAAGTGTCGCAACCGGGCCGCGTGGTGGTCTACTTGTCCGAGTCCGCTGGACTGGCACGTGTGGATGTCGAAGATAATGGAGGTGGATTTCCGAAGGTAGGCCGGCACGCGTTGTTGGAGCCCTATCGCTCTACTCGCGCCGAGGGGTCAGGCCTCGGATTGGCGATGGTCAGTCGATCTGTTGAAGCGCATGGCGGGGAAATTCTCTTGCTCGACCCTCCGGAAGGGCGGGCCGGGGCCATGGTTCGATTGCTCTTGCCTCTTGGTGGCGGAACGAGCGGCCCACGGAAAGAGGTTGGTACGACGTAGGGGAATGGGCGGATGGACAACATTTTGATTGTCGATGATCGTCCGGAAAACCTGGAGGTCATGCAGGACATTCTCCAGGACTGCGGTTATTTCGTACGCACGGCGACAGACGCCGACGGTGCTTTCCGGGCAATCGAAGCACGCGAACCCGACCTCTTGTTACTCGATCTTTGGCTTCGGGACAGCAGCCAGGGGGGAATGGATATTCTCACGGCCGTTCGCAAGGACTTGCCCTTCACTCCAGTGATCATGATTAGTGCGCACGGAAATATCGAAAGCGCCGTGCAAGCCATACAGAAGGGTGCCTTCACATTCGTAGAAAAGCCCATAAACACTAGCGCATTAACAGAGGTTGTTAAGAATGCTCTGGAAGTGTCGCGCCTGCGTCGCGAGAACGCTGCATATCGCGAGCGGGATCGACGATCAGTGCACCTTGTGGGCAATTCGATCGCGCTGACCAAGCTTCGCAACACCTTGGAATCGGTCGCGAAGGGGAATTCTAGAGTGTTGTTTCAGGGGCCATTGGGATCCGGAAAAGAGGAGGCCGCACGATTCCTGCATGTGTGCTCGCCGCGAGCAGCGGGACCATTTGCCCAGGTGTCTGGTGGAGTGCTCAGCGTTGGAGACGCATTCCTGTCTGCTGGAGACTACAGAATTCTCCAGTCCTTATCCGATATATTGGAAAAGGCAGACGGCGGAACGCTTTTCATCGATGAGGCAGCGGATTTGACTAGGGAGGTGCAAGTTGCGCTCCTGCGTGTGCTGGTGGATCAGACACGCTCAAGGAGTTTTGGCGGACAACGTGCTGACGTGCGTGTACTCGCCGCGACTGCACACGATCTCCGGGCGATGATCCGGGAAGGGAAGTTTCGCGACGATCTCTTTCATCGTCTCGCGGTGATCGAGGTAGAATTGCCCGCATTGTCGGAGCGCCGAGGCGATATTCCACTTCTCGCACAGCATTTCATGGAAGTACTTGGGGCGGAACTAGGTCGCTTGCCGCGGAAAATCTCACCCGGAGCCATGAACGCGCTGCAGTCTCATAACTGGCCCGGTAATTTGCGGGAACTCAAGAACATTATCGAAAGGTTGATGATCGTAGACGATGCGATGCAGGCGGCTCCGGTTGGATTTCGGGAGTTGCCTTCGGAAATTTGCGGTATCAAGGAGCAAGTGCCCGAGATTGCCGGCGACGAATTCGTTGACCTGTCAATCCGCGAAGCTCGAAGCCTCTTCGAACGTCAATACTTGCTGGCGCAGGTGGCAAGAACGAATGGAAACGTGGCGCGAATGGCGGAAATTGTCGGCATGGAGCGTTCGGCGCTGCACCGCAAGCTGAAGTCACTCGGCATCCTTTCGGAACTTCGTGGTTCCTACAAAATGGGGGGCGCCGAGAGGCGTTTGCAACGGCCGGGATACGCAGGTTCCGCAAAGGGAAACGTACCATGAAGGCGATCGTGTGCGGAGCGGGCCGAGTGGGGCATCAGGTATCTCGGCGATTGGCGGCCGAGGGCAACACGGTAACTGTTATCGATACCGATTCCTCGCGGTTGCACGCTGCCGTCGATTCATTTGATGTAACCGGAGTCGTTGGTTTTGCTTCGCATCCGGCGGTTCTCGAGCGCGCTGGCGCCAATGATACGGACATGATCATTGCAGCGACCCGATATGACGAGGTGAATATGATGACCTGCCAGGTCGCGCACTCGGTGTTCGGGACTCCACAAAAGATCGCGCGAATTCGCTCTCGTGGTTATCTCGACAAGAGATGGAGTTCGATGTTTAACAGCAAACGGGTTCCGGTGGATCAGCTCATATATCCTGAACGAGACGTCGCCGTCTCGATCGCTCACTGGTTGGAAATGCCCGCGGTCGCGGAGGTGGTTCCGTTCCTGAGTGAGTCGGTGCGATTTGTCAGGCTGAAACTTGGCGAGGAATGCCCCGTGGTAGAAACTCCGTTGAAGCAGCTTACGGAGTTGTTTGAGGGGCTTCGAACCATCGTACTGGCTGTGCAGCGAGGCGAACGGCTCTTGGTGATGAGCGGCGCGGACGACTTGCAGGTGGGCGACAAGGTTCAGTTCGTAGCGCCCGTAAAAGAAGTAGGCAGGACGCTGGAACTCTTTGGGCATGAGATGGAGGGCGTAAAGCGACTGTTGGTAATCGGGGGAGGAAATATTGGCGCTACCGTGGCGATGCTGGCCGCACAGGACCGAAGGAAAGCGAAAGTCCGCCTGATTGAACAGGATATCGACCGCGCCGAGTCGGTTGCACAGGAATGGCGAGAAATCGACATCATTCAGGGTGACGCGCTGGACCCGGAAGTACTGAAGGAAGGCAAGGTTGCGGATGCGGATGCAGTCGTTGCGGTTACAAATGATCAGCGCGTGAACTTGCTCGCGGGCGCATTGGCCAAGGCGGCTGGAGCGAAGCGCGCTCTTGCGCTTGTGACGAGTGAGGATATGAGTGCCATCGCAGACCGTCTTGACATAGACACCACGATAAATCCCGAGAATGCAACAGTTTCTTCGATACTAAAACACATCCGGCATAGTTCAATCAAGGCGATACACACGGTTCAGGGGATGCAAGGAGATGTCCTCGAGGCGGAGGTTCTCGCCACATCTGAAATGGCCGGCAAACGTCTTCGAGACGCCAAACTTCCGGAAAACAGCCGTGTTGGTGCGGTTCTCGGCAGCGATGGCTCGCTGAAGAGTCTTGGCGCTGATCTCATTTTGGAAAACAAAGATCGAGTCGTGCTTTTGGCGGATAGTCGGGACATGCGTTTCGTAGAAGGTTTATTCCGGGTCGGACTCGGCTTTTTCTAGAACCATTCGTGTCTTGAGGCAGTTGCCTTGCCCAATCGAGCGATACCCGCCGTAGCCGCCATCGTCTTGGCGCTCGGTGTCGCGATGCTGTCGGTCGCCATCTACGGGGCTCTTGCCGGTGAGGGGGTTGCAGCACGGGAGTTCGGCACTTGGGGAAGCGTGCTGCTCGGTCTCGGAATTGTTGCGGCGCTCGCGCTGCGAGGTATCCGCCAGGATCAGTATCCTCGCGCCGACCTCTTGGTTCTCTTGTTCTTCTGGATCGTGGCGCCCTTGCTTGCGGCGCCGCCGGTGCTCTCGTTGGTGCCGGAGATTGGACTTGTTGGCGCATATTTTGAAATGGTTTCCGGGTTTTCAACCACTGGGGGAACCCTGATTGAGGGATTGGATGCTCGACCGCGATCGCTCCTGCTCTGGAGAAGCTTGTCACAATGGCTTGGCGGGCTCGCAACCTTGGTTGGTATTCTGGTGGTCCTGGCGCCCCGCAGGCTTGGCACCTACGGACTGGAGGGGATTTCGGAACCGTCGGTTTGGGCGACCGCGCAGAGCAGGGGAATCCAAGGCGGCATTCGGCCCAGAGGAAATCAACAACTGTTTCGGGTGATGCTTCGTATCGCCCCGTTTTACACCTTGTTTACGGGTCTCGTATTTGTCGGTTATGCCTCGGGGGGAATGCATTCCTTCGAGGCTGCAAATTTCGCGATGACCACGATTTCGACGGGTGGGTTCACCACTCGAGACGAAGGAATTGGGTCGTTCGGGTCATGGTCCCTGGAAGCGATCGCCATGGTTGGAATGTTCTTGGGCGCCATGAGTATCGGATTCTACGAGCGAATCTGGCGTTGGCACTGGGTGAGAATTGGAAAGGATATCGAACTCAGGCTGTTCGTCTTCGTTGTCGCAGCGTCTGCGTCCGCACTATTTGTCCAGCACGCGGCGAACGCTCATGAAGTTGGCAGACTCTTCATGATTTGGGAAGCAATGCGGACCATGTGGACGGAAGTGTTTCTTGTGGTTTCGTTGCTGACGACTACCGGATTTGCGACCGGGTATGAGGGTGCGGGCTCTCAATGGAGTGGGATGGAAATCCAAAGCGTTCTCTTGTTCGGACTGGCCGCGATTGGTGGTGGAGTTGCTTCGACAGCGGGCGGAATCCGCCTTCGATGCGTGGCGCTCTTGCTCGGGCATTGTTTCGCGGAGATCGGGAAAATTGGTCAGCCCAGACGGGTTCGCGGCCGAGATCGACAGGCACACCGCCAGGCGGATGTGCGGCTTGCCTGGATCACTGCAATGCTATTTGTTTTCTCGATTTCTACCGGAATGCTTGCGATATCGTTCTTTGGAATGGGGTTTGAGGAGAGCATGACCGCTGCAATTTCTTCGTTGTCCAATGCCGGGCCGCTTTACACAATGGCGAGTCAGGACATTCGAGCCTGGGCGAGAGTTCCGATGGAGGCCCAGCTCGTCTGCTGCGCGCTGATGGTGCTGGGCCGGATCGGGTTGCTCGCGCTTGTAGCACTGTTGCGAACAAGCTAGGAGTTTCAACTTCCGGCCACGGGGGCGCTGACGTGGATGAAACAACTGCTCTGCTTGGCGCAAATTTCGCGGAAAAAATTCGTGCGCTTTAGCGGGGTGCCCGAGGAGGCAAGAGATCAACGTCATTCCTGTTGAAGAACTTGTTCCATGGGAGACAGAAGCGAAACGATTTTGCGCTAGCGACGCTGGCGCTGGTGCCAAGCATGGATGGGATTTTGGACTTATATGGTGTCTGTGCCAAAATGCCGGGTTTTGAAGCTGGCGCGACGTTTCCGGCCCAGGCGGCCCGGCGCGGAATTCGGCCCCTTGCGCCGTGAATGAGCGGTTGGGGGCCGGTTTCGCACGAATTTCGAGGATGCTGGCGATCTTCCGCCATGAGGAGGGGGGCCGGCCAAGGCCGGGGTGCATGCCGGCGGCGTTGGCTCGGCCGGCCACAGTCAGGCGGCGCGGCGGATGCCTTGGCGCCGGTGATTCCGGATATTGTCCCGCTTGGCTCTCTGCAGCGCCAGGTCGATCCGGTGCAGATTGGCAACAAAAATTGCGAGAGCGACCGTTCGAGCGAAGCCATCCCTGGCGCGCGCGCGGACCCGGTCCAGGCTGCGACATTCCTGGTTGTGGATGGCGGATTCGTCGCGGTAGGAGCGCTGGTTGCCCAGCGCCCCTCCGCACAGATCCGAGCGTGCGCGCTAACGCACTCGGCTCCTGCCTCGGGTGTGGACGGCACGAAACCGCTGATCCGGCCATGGGTGAAGGATCCTGATGGGTGGGAAGAAGCGCTGCGTCAACTCCGCCAATTGCTCCCATATGCGAAGGGAATTCCCACGCTGGGAGCGACGGCGCAGTTGCTGGAACCAGAGGCTCCTGACGCTTCGCACGAACGCTTGGAGGGACGCATGGCTGGAGGGAACTGCATAGTATTGCAGCCACCCCCTGAGCACGCGTTGCAGCCATCCGGCTACCTCCTCCGGGTCGTCGTGACGCCGACGGCGCAGGACCTCACCGATCCGCTGAAGCGTGCGCCGGGCGCGTTTGGCTACCGGCTTCCGCCCGAGACTGAAACCGCCCTTTCTTGTGGTTCGGCAGTAATGCGTGAACCCCAGAAAATCAAAGGTTTCGGGGCGCCGCTGACCGCGTGAGAGACGGTCCGCCTTGGCGAAGCGTCCAAACTCGATGCAGCGGGTCTTCCCGGGATGGAGAGCCAGACCGAACTTGCCCAGCCTTCGTTCAAGGTCGTCAAGGAACTGTTCCGCATCCTGCCGGTATTGACCCGACTTCGCCGCTTCGCCAAGATTTTCGGGCGAATTTGGTCCGTTTTTGAGGATGGAGAAATTCACAACGCCTTGCAGGAAAAGGCGTCGGGGCCGGATCCACGCCCGGAATTCGCCCAAATAGTGCGGAATGTATGGGCGATGCAGAGCTTGACATGCAGTTCACTAACCGATATCATCGTGCCTATGTATATTCGCAAGGACACGCGCCGCCACAAAGACCGCGTCTACACCAATTACCGCCTGGTCGAGGCCTGCCACACCCCCGACGGACCGCGCCAGCGCACCATCTGCTCCCTCGGCGACCTGGCGCCCCGTCCCCATCACGAATGGCTGGCGCTGGCCCACCGGTTGCAGGCCGCGCTGGAAGGCAAGCGGTTCCTGTTCGAGCCCGAGGGCGAAGATGCGGAACTCATCGAGCGGGTGCGCCGGCGGCGCCGGCGCGGCAAGCGGCCGCTGTCGGCGCCGCCGGCAGCGGCGGTCTCGGTTGTGCCGGAGCAGGTGGAGGTGCTGCGGGCGCGGGAGGCGGGGCCGCTGCATGTCGGGCTGGCGTTTTGGGAGCGGCTGGGCTGCGACGATGTGCTGCGGGAAGCGGGACTTCGCCCGCGCAGCCGGGAGCTGACCTGCGCGATGGTGATGAACCGGCTGATCGCGCCCTCATCGGAGCACGCCATGGGGGACTGGATGCAGCGGACGGCGATGGACGACCTGCTCGGGGTGCATTTCGCGTGGCCGTCGCTTTCGGCGCTGTACCGCAACCTCGACCGTCTGTACGACAAGCGGGAAGCGATCGAGGCATCGCTGACCCGGCGGCAGTGCGACTTGTTCGATCTGGATCCCGCGGTGTATTTGATCGACCTGACCAGCAGTTATTTCGAAGGGGCGGCGTTGGCCAACCCGAAGGCGGCCCGCGGCTACTCGCGCGACAAGCGGTCGGACTGCAAGCAGGTGGTGGTGGGGCTTGCCATCGATCACGACGGCTTTCCGCAGGCGCACGAAGTGTTCCGCGGCAACCTGCGGGACAGCGCCAGCATGCTGGACCGTCTGGAGCACCGCCTTGGCGGCTTCCGGGAGGGACAGACGGTGGTGGTGGACCGCGGCATGTCGGGGGAGAAGAACCTTGCGCAGATCCGCGAACGCAACCTTCATTACCTGGTTGCCGCCCGCCAGGGCGAACGGGTCGGGTGGCTGGCTGAGTTCGAGGCACTCGAGGGCTTCGAAGAGGTCCTGCGGAAGCCCTCACCGCGCAATCCGTCGCAAAAGCCGGGCCGGGTCTGGGTCAAGCGCGCAAGCGACGGCGCCGAAACCGTGGCGCTGTGCATCAGCGAAGGCCGCCGGCAGAAGGATCGCGCCATCCGCGAGAGCCACGAGGCGCGGCTGCTGGCGGATCTCGACCGGCTGCAGGAGCGCGTCGCCAGCCGCCGCCTGGTCAAACCCGAAAAGATCGCCGAAGCCATCGGCCGCCTCCGCGAGCGCTATCCGCGGGTGGCCCGCTATTACGATCTCGAATACCGCGCCGACACCGGCGAGTTGCATGCCGCGCTGCGCAGCGAACGCAGGGACATCGCCGAGCGCGTCGACGGCGCCTACCTGCTGAAGACCGACCGCCAGGACCTCTCGGGCGAGGAAATCTGGCGCCTGTATGTCTTGTTGGCGCGGGCGGAGAACGCCTTTCGCAACATGAAATCCTCCCTCGCGATGCGACCGATGTTCCATCAGATCGAACCCCGCGTCGATACCCACATCTTCCTCTCGGTGATGGCCTACCGGTTGCTCGTCGCGATCGAGAAGACCCTGCTCGACCAGGGCGTGCACAGTTCCTGGAGCAGCGTTCGCGATGCGCTCCGCACCCACCAGGTGGTCACAGTGACGCTGCCCACCGACGACGGAACGAAATCCGGGTCCGCCGGCCGACCACTCCGGAGCCGGCGCATCTCGAGATCTACCGGCAGCTCGGCGTCCCGCCGACCCTCATGCACACACGGAAGAGCGTCCATCGAATCGAGGCGTAACCCGCAATGCTAGTGCGGAGGAAATTTCCAACCCATTGAAAAACCAGCAAAAACTTGAAAAAGTGGCGAAGTTGGGTTGAAATCCAACCACGAAGTCATCCGCGTAGCGCACGATGACCGCGTCTCCGTTCGCCTCCTGCGGACGCCATTTCCGGTCAAACCAGAGGTCGAGGACGTAGTGCAGGTAAATATTTGCCAAAATTGGCGAAACAACCGCTCCCTGGGGAGTTCCCCTGAGGTCGTCCTTCCACTCGCCCCCGTCCATGACGCCAGCGTTCAGCCACTTGGTGATCAACCGAATGACCCGCCGGTCCCCGATCCTGTGTTCCAGAAACCGGATCAACCAGTCTCGGTCCAAATTATCGAAGAAACCGCGGATATCGGCGTCAACAATCCAGTTGACCTTCCGCCGCGCTATACAGTAGGCAAGAGCGTCCAGAGCGTCGTGCGCCCCGCGCCCTGGCCGGAACCCATGGCTGAACCCGAGAAATTCGACCTCGTAAATCGGGGTAAGGATCGACTCCACCACTGCCTTCTGGACGATCTTGTCCTCCAGGGCGGCAATGCCAAGCGGTCGTGTTCCCCCATCCGGCTTCGGGATTTCAACCCGCAGCGATGGGAGCGCTCGATACGCTCCGCTGTGCACACGGTCATGGAGTGCGTGCAAATGCACGTCCAGTTCCTCGCCGTATGCCTCCCAGGTCATCCGGTCAACTCCGGCCGCAGAGTGCGGGTTCAAAGCATGAAAAGCCCCTCTCAGGACCTCCACCGTGACATGGTGCAGAAGCGCCGTGAGGCGTTCCTTCGGTTTCCTCGTGGCTGCCTGCCGTATCCGGTCCGCCGCTTGTGACACGCTTGCCCGACCCTGCGTCCGGCGCGTGCTTTGGCTTCCCGGATTCCCCTTGGCTGCCGCCCTTCTCTCCAGGGACTCCGCAGGAGCTGGCGCTCCCTTGTTCGCCCCCTTCATCGATACTACGACGGCATCCGATTGCTTCGCTTCGTTCATCATCAGTTCGGATTTCTCCTTCCCCTTCGCGGCCCCGGCTCGACTGCCGGGGCGAAGCGAAGCCCTCCCAGGTCCCCTGTGTGGATTTACGCGCGTGCATGGGTTCCTGGACACCGCGGAGCCCTGCCGTCCTCACGATAACGGACGGCCAGTGTTGCCTTCGACCGCGGTGAAAGTCTCGGCACTCCGGAAAGACATCTATTTCGATGCTCACTAGCCCTGCCCACGCGCACCGCTACCGACACTTCACCTGACACCTCACGGTGACAAGCGCACGGCTCGCGGCGAAAGTGGCTCGTTACACCTTCCTTTCCGCCGGACTTGCACCGGCTATCCACACCAGAGTTAGCCTGGCGTACCACCGCCGGATGCTGCCGCCGCGCCGCGGCGAACTCGGGGCTCGCCTCGCGCTCTCGCGCTTTCTGCGAAAGAGTGCCCTTCGCCGGCAGCGCGTTGCAGTCCAACAGTGCGTCCAGCCGGACTCGGTTGGACGGGCTATGGAAGTCCCGGTCGAAACTACAGCCCCGCACCGACGGAAACAGGGCGAGGGTCTCCGACAGCAGCGGAACCGTCGCATCCACGTCGTCTTCCGCCCACGAGATGCGGTGGTGCAGGACCAATTGATGCGGGTCCTCGACGATGCAGACCGGAACCCCGCGTTCGACCATGCGCCCGGCCTTGCCCTTTGCGCACCAGCGGGTATGCGGCTCGAAGATGGAGAACACCTTCTCTTCATGCGGGATCGCTTCGCCCTGCAGCCGCCGCCGGCCGACCTGGTCGATCTGGCGAAGCGCATGATCCATAAGGTCTTGCACGGCATCGATGTCCCATGTCTCCGCCCCGGCCGCCTCGAGTTCGCGCCGCAGCCGTTCCGCCCGCGCCACCAGCGACCGGCAAAGCCCCAGGTAAGCGCATACGCGGTCCGGATGCCGCCTCTGCCGCCGGGAATTGCGGATCTTGTCGAACAGCCGCTTCACCTGCCGGCGCAGATGCCCGCTCTGCCGCCAGCCGCCAAGCCCGAAGGCCGAAGCCAGCTGCGCGGAAACCCGGATCAGGCGCCGCATCGCGTCCCACGGCAAGTTGACGTCGGTCGGATCGTGCACGTCGGTTTCCACCACAAAGGAATCGGCCCGCGCCCGCAGCGGCGCTTCCGGCGCCTGCCCGAACAGCACGTGGCCCGCCTTCACCACCAGTTCGTTGATCTGGTTCAGAAGCTCCGGCGCCAGCAGCGAGACATTGCGCACCAGCGTCCGGTGCTTGTACCGGCGATGATCGTCGAGCCCAGAATGGCCGAGCATCTCCCGAATCGTCTCGTGGCAATTGGCAAGCTCCTGCAGACGGTCGTCGTCGCACCGGATGCCCTGCTTCAGCGTCGCCTGCACGAAGATCCGCCACAAATCCATGCCCGGGCGCCCAAGCCCCCGGTCCACGCCCGGAAGAAAATGCGCGTCCAGCAGGTAGAAAACCTGCCGGCGCAACGCTTCGTCGCAGTACAGGTGCTGGATGCCCCGCAACACCGCCGGGATGTCATCCCGGCAGACCGGGTCAATCGCAATATCCTCGATGGCGATTTCGCCAAGCCGATCATTCGGTTCCTGGATTGCTCTCATGCCCTCGCCCTCGTCCATGCTCCGCCGGAACCAGCGACCGATCGCGAAGATTCCACCCATCCGACCGATTTCGTCTGAATTTTTCTTGGAATCATACGCCTGGAACCAATCTACACAACGCCAAAACGGCCATAACCGGTTGATATGAAACGCGTTTCAAGCTTTTTGCACAAGCACTAGACGGAACGTCATTTAGGAAATATCTGTCAGCACGACCCTAGTCGATTGAGGTTTCAGGGTTTTCTCCGGAAGCGATGTCTTTTCCTCCTGTCATGTGACTCCATGTAATAACACGATGCGGTGGGATTTCCTGGATAAGCTCCCTTGATAAAGCTTTTCATTTCACGTATGCTGACTCCATGAAGTCAATCTACGTCGAATACATTCCCAACCACGGAAGCGTTCCCACGCCGCTCATCCGGCAGTCCTGGAGGGAAAACGGACGCGTCAAACGGCGCACCCTCTGCAATCTCTCCAAACTGGAGCCTCACCTCGTCGAGGGCATCCGCCTTGTGCTTAAAGGTGGCGCCGTTTTCCCGGACATCCACGACGCCGTGTCCCTGCGCCGTTCGCTACCGCATGGACATGTGGCGGCGGTGGCCGGCACCATGCGGAAACTCGGTTTCGAGCGGCTGCTGCACCGCAAGCCGGGCCGGGAGCGCAGCCTGGCGTTCGCTGCGGTCGCCGCGCGGGTCGTCGAACCCTGCTCGAAACTGGCCACCGCAAGGCGGCTGTCGCCGGCGACCGCCTCCTCCAGCCTGGGCGCCGTTCTTGGCCTCGGGGCGGTCACCGGCAACGAGATGCTGGGCATGCTGGACTGGCTGCGGGCTCGCCAGCGATGGATCGAGCGCAGCCTTGCCGCCCGGCACCTCCGGGACGGGACACTCCTCTTGTATGACGTGACTTCGAGTTATCTGGAGGGACGCTGCTGTCCGCTTGCCGGGTTCGGCCACAACCGTGACGGAAAGAAGGGCAAGAAGCAGATCGTCTACGGGCTGCTGTGCGCCGCCGACGGCTGCCCGGTGGCGGTGGAGGTGTTCGCAGGCGGCACCGGGGATCCGGCGACCGTCGCTGTCCAGGTGGCGAAGATCAAGCAGCGGTTCGGGCTCTCCCGCATCGCCTTCGTCGGCGATCGCGGCATGGTGACGGCGGCGCGCATCCGCGACGACCTGCTTCCGGCCGGGCTGGACTGGATCTCGGCGCTGCGCACGCCTGACATCCGCCAACTGGCGCGCGCCTCCGGTCCGGAGAACCCGAACGGAACCCGCAGGAAGGCGCTGCTTCGTCCGCAGGAGCTGGTTGCCGACGGGGTGGCGGAGGTTTCCAGTCCGGACTTTCCGGGCGAGCGCCTGATCGTGTGCTTCAATCCGCGCCTGAAGGCGGAACGGGCGCGCAAGCGGGAGGATCTGCTGCGGGCCACCGAACGCGTCCTGGAAGACATCGCCAAGGCCGTCCGCAACCCGCGCGCGCGCTTGCGTGGACGCGACGCGATCAACCGCCGGGTCGGCCGGGACATCAACCGCCGCAAGGTGGCCAAGCACTTCGATATCGAGATCTCGGATGGCCACATCGCCTGGGCGCGCAACGCGGAGCGGATCGCCGACGAAGCACGCCTCGACGGCGTCTACGTGATCCGCACCAGCCTCGAGGCTGGCGCCCTCGCCGCGCCGGCGGCGGTGGAGGCCTATAAATCGCTGTCTACGGTGGAACGCGCGTTCCGAGGGATGAAATCCAACCTCGACGTGCGCCCGGTTTACGTCTACAGCGAGGATCACGTGCGCGCCCACGTGTTCCTGTGCATGCTGGCCTGGCATGTCGAATGGCGCATGCGCAAGCGCCTCGCCCCGATCCTGTTCGAGGACGACGACCGCGAAGGCGCAAGACGAAAGCGATCTTCCCCGGTCGCGAAGTCCGACGTCTCCGACCGCGCCAGGTTCAAAGCCGCCACAAAGGAAAACCCGGAAGGTCTGCCGGTGCACAGCATGGAGACGTTGTTGTCGGACCTCGCCACGCTGACCCGCAATGAAGTGACACTGTCGGCGAACCCGGATCTGGCGTTCCCGCTGCTCGCCGAACCGACGGAACTGCAAGCCAAAGCGTTCGAACTCCTGCAAATCGACCCGACCAAACCGACTCCATGAGCGGGGCAGTTTGAATCCTGCCTAAGCATCTGTTTGGCAAAGGATAAATGCGATTTGACCCCATGAAGTTCCGACTAGATACCACTGCACAGAAACAGCTATAACTCGGTGCCAAGTGCAAGGCACTGGAACTACGTGCTGTAGCAACTGTGTGCAAGCTTGGGTCTTCGAGTTAAACAATTGAGATAGTTTCATGATCAAAGCAGCATTTCTGGCCGGTTTGGTAGCCGCATATGCATTCCTTTCGATGGACCTCGTCAAGGCCAACTCCATTGAGACGGCGAAAGAAGCATATGCGGAAGGCCGGTTTGTCGAAGCTGCAGAACTAGCCGAAGCACTGCTCACCACGGATGGATTTGCTTTCGCGGCACAATCGTTGGCGATTTACGGCTACTTCCTTGAACAAGACGACAAGAAGCGGTCCTTGTTCAATCGGGCGGCGCAGTTGGCCGAAGAAGCCATCCGGCTTGACCCGCAAAATCCTGAGGCGCATCTCCAGCATGCCCATGCCATGGGACGCTTTTCTCAGACCATAGGCGTGCTGGAAGCACTCGGTGAGGGATATGCGATTACAGTGCGCAAGTCGATCGAGAAAGCGCTTGAACTGGACCCGCTAAAGGCGGCGGCTCATCTCAGTCTGGGCACTTGGCACGCTGAAGTGATTGGCAATGCGGGGTTCATGGGTTCCCTTTTATACGGGGCTTCCGGGAAGAAGGGCCTTGTACATTATGAGATGGCTCTGGAACTCGAACCGGGTGAAAAACTGGTGCACTATGAGTACGCACTGGGCCTGCTGCTATTGAACAAGAACAAAAATCTTGAGAAGGCGAAGAAGGCTCTCGTTCGTGCCATCGAGCTGCAATCCAAGGACGCCTTCGATGAAATCATCCATCAACGGGCAGTCGAGAAGTTGGCGGTGCTTGACGGCAAGTAGATCGCACGAATCTCTTGCGAAACCGCGTGCGTTGGACGAGGGCTCAGGTTGCCCACGGGCGAACGCGGACATGCACGTTTCCCGAGTCGCGGCAAGCTGCTCCGGACAACCGGATTATCCGTTCCACACGTACGATCTTGGCAAGTAGATGGCGCGGCAGTTCGACGACCGCGTTCGTGGCACAAATCCGGAAATTCGGAATCATCCTGCTATCCGGGTCAGGTTTGCGGCAAGGAAACGGGTGTGCTTTGCATATCCCGTGGTTCGAAATGATCCGTTTTGCCGGGATATTCCTGCACTTGCCGTGATCGATGATCGTCCGTGCGAGATTCCGGCTCTATGCACGCGAGAAACGTGTGAAATTTCCGAGCGTTTCCGCCTCTTGTGCGCCAATAGACTCAAGATACGACGATTTGCCTGCGCATAGGACATTTGGGCCGAATTCGCTTATGATCAAAGCCAATCGTCAGGAGGCGAGTGTCGCGAATTCAAGGCATCCAGAACCTGCCGCGTAACTTGGGGGCGAGCACCATGCCTGTAAAGAGCAATCTGCAGGATACATTCCTTAACCACATTCGCCGGAATCGAATTCCGGTCACTGTATTTCTGGTGAATGGAGTGAAGTTGCAAGGAATTGTCACTTGGTTTGATAGTTTCTGTGTACTGTTGCGCAGGGATCGTCTTTCGCAACTTGCTTATAAGCATGCTATTTCAACCATCATGCCCAGCCAGCCCATCTCGCTGCATGCTGACGCCGAATCAGAGGATGCTGACGCCGAATCAGAGGATGCTGACGCCGAATCAGAGGATGCTGACGTCGAATCAGAGGATGCTGACGCCGAATCAGAGGATGCTGACGCCGAATCAGAGGATGCTGACGCCGAATCAGAGGATCAGGATCCGACATCGGACAACGAGAGCGAGGATTTGGAAATCGAGGAATCCGTGCAACCAAGTGTTGGTTGACGCCATCTAATCATGCGCGCGGCGTGGGTGCTGCATCCGGTTCTAGCCGGAGACCAATCTGGTGGTGCAGCCGAATCGCGCCTGGCGGAAGCCGGGCGACTCGTGCGTGCACTCGGTCTTTTGGTCGCCGGCGCGGAATGCGTATCGGTTCGCCGACCGAAGCCCGCCACGCTTCTTGGCCCGGGAGCGGTTCAGCGTGTGGCGAAACGGCTGGAAGAATGTGGAGCGGGGCTTGTCGTCGTCGACGGGCCACTCGCACCTGTGCAGCAGCGCAATCTGGAGCGCGAGTGGAACGCGAAAGTACTGGACCGGAACGGCCTGATACTCGAGATTTTCAGCATGCGAGCGCGCAGTGCGGAAGGTCGAATTCAGGTGGAACACGCCCATCTGACCTATCAAAAGAGTCGTTTGGTTCGCAGTTGGACTCACTTGGAGCGACAGCGTGGCGGCTTTGGCTTCATGGGTGGGCCGGGCGAGACCCAGATTGAAGCGGACCGGCGCGCCATTGATATGCGGCTTCGCAAGCTGGATGCCGATCTGGAGAGAATTTGCAGGAGTCGGGAAATCCAGCGCCGCAGTCGTGTCCGTAATGCCGTTCCTGCATTGGCGTTGGCCGGATACACCAATGCCGGGAAATCCACGCTCTTCAATCAGATTTGCGGCGCTGCAGTTCCCGAGCGGGACATGCTCTTCACCACTTTGGATCCCACGGTTCGGGTCTGCAGGCTGCCTGCCGGCACGCGTGCAGCATTTTCAGACACCGTGGGCTTTGTTTCGAATTTGCCGACCGAGCTCGTCGCTGCGTTTCGAGCGACACTGAGCGAAGTGGTGGATGCGGCTGTACTCTTGCACGTGATTGACGCGAGTTCTCCGGAACAGGAAATGCAGCGGCGAGAAACCGAGAAGACGCTCGCGGCGATCGGGTTCGGAAAAGTACCCGGGCAGCAAGTCCTTGCAGTGCATAACAAGTGCGATCTCTTGGACGAGCGGGAGCGGGAAGCGCTAACGAACAGGTTGAGTCGTATGGAAAATCAAGTCGCGGTTTCCGCGGCGACCGGAACCGGAATTCCGGCTTTGCTCGGGCGTTTGGAGAACATGCTGCGCGCGAACACCGACCGGTTTTTCATTCGGCTTAATCCGGAAGCGGGCGACGCATTGGCTTGGCTTCATGAGCGCGGCGCAGTCGAACGGCGATTCGTCGCCGAAGGATGCGTCAGTCTGATTGCGGAACTGGGGCCTGAAGAGCAAGTTCGTTTTTGCAAAGATTTTTCGGCAGGCATTCGTTCCATGGAGCGCGGCGAGAGTTCGGGGGGCTTGGACTCGCCACGCGAGTTCGATGCGGCGAACCGCCACAAAATTTAACATAATATTCCTTATGCGCCTAATGGATCGACGCCGCATTCTTGACAACTTGCAGCAAAAGCCGCCCTTTCCCCCGCAAACCCTGATGTCTCTTGCCTCGCAAGAACTCGGGCTGGAACGGTTCGGCGGGCGGCCGGTCGTACCGGGAAAGGCTGCTTGATGCGGGTAGAGCCCGAATTCCTCTGTACGCTCGTCGAGAGCCGTGCCGAACCCCTGGTGGATTTCGCCCGGGACCTGGTTCGTATCCCGACGGTCAATCCTCCCGGAGAGAACTACCGAGAATGCGCGGAGATGCTTGGAGCGCGGCTCAAGGCAAACGGATTTGAAGTCCAGGTTTACCGTGCGACGGGAACCCCGGGTGACTGCGACAAGTATCCGCGCATCAATGTTGTGGGACGGCGCCAAGGCAGGTCACCGGGAGCATGCGTGCATTTTAATTCGCATCTGGACGTGGTGCCGGCTGGCGCCGGCTGGACAGCGAGTCCCTTCGAAGGCGAGCTGCGCGACGGCCGTTTGTACGGGCGTGGCGCGTGCGACATGAAAGGAGGCCTTGCCGCCTCCGTAATTGCGGTCGAGGCATTTCTGGAGGCCTGCCCGGAATATCCCGGTGTCATTGAGATATCCGGCACAGCGGACGAGGAGACGGGTGGCTACGGGGGTGTCGCCTGGTTGGCTGAACGGGGCATTCTTGCCAGCCCAAGGGTGGACCATGTAATCATCCCGGAGCCGCTAGGAACGGATCGCATTTGCCTCGGACATCGTGGATGCTGGTGGGCCGAAATTGAAACGCGCGGCCGAACTGCGCACGGTTCGATGCCGTTTCTCGGGGACTGTGCGGTGCGGCACATGGGCGCTGTGCTTCATGCGCTCGAAACGGAACTGTTTCCCGCCCTCGCCCGACGCCGCACCGCGCATCCCGTAATCCCGGATGACGCCCGGGCATCGACCTTGAACATCAACGCAATTCACGGAGGACAGGCGGAAGGCAGTGGAGGTTACCTTGCCTCCTGCGTGACCGATTCGTGCCGATTGACCGTAGACCGGCGTTTCCATGATCCGGAAACGCTGGAGACGGTGGAACAGGAACTGATGAACTTGCTTGTGGGCGTGGCCAAGAGCCGGGGCAATTTCGACTGGTCCCTTCGCGAACTTTGGTCGGTACCGCCCACGGCCACACCGCCGAGTGCGCCGGTGACGCGCGCGGTTGCCAAGGCAATTCGGTCCGTGTTCGATCGACAGCCGGCCTTTGTACTGTCTCCGGGAACCTATGATCAGAAGCATGTCGACCGGATTGGCCGGTTGAAGAATTGCATCGCCTACGGACCAGGCAAGCTTGAACTGGCTCATCAACCGGACGAATTCATTGTGATTGAGGATATATTGGAATCTGCGAAGGTCATGGCGCTGGCCCTGGCCAATTTGCTCACCGCCAGTCCCGCCGGCGCGTCGTTGGCAGGAGTAGAGGAGAATGAAATATGAAACGAACCTGCACCATATTGAGTCTTGCAGTGTTGTCCCTCGGATTGTTCGCAGGCGTTTCTCATGCTGCGAAGACGGAAATTACGCTCGGCATGGCGCTTGAACCACCCCATCTTGACCCCACGGCAGGTGCGGCGGCCGCAATCGACGAAGTTGTATACGCCAACGTGATGGAAGGCCTTACCCGCATTGGACCGGATGGTTCGGTGCGTCCTGCCCTCGCGAAATCCTGGGAGATCAGTGAAGATGGCTTGACTTACACATTCAATTTGCAAGAAGGAGCGAAATACCACGACGGCACGGATTTCAACGCCGACGATGTCGTCTTCTCGCTTGACCGCGCGCGTGCAGCAGATTCCACCAACGCGCAGAAGGGTCTGTTTGAGCCGATTGAGTCGGTTGTCGCGGTGGACGCTCATACCGTCCAAGTCGTGCTGAAGCGGCCGACGGGTGGTTTCACCTTCTCAATGGGCTGGGGAGACGCCGTAATTGTTGCGCCGGAAAGCGCCGAAAACAACAAGGCGAATCCTGTGGGCACGGGACCGTTCAAGTTCTCCAGATGGGTTCGGGGAGACCGCCTCGAACTCGTCCGCAATCCTGATTATTGGGGTGAGCCCGTGCATCTCGAGAAGGTGACAATCAAGATCGTCGCCGATCCGGCTGCGGCGTTTTCGGCCTTGATGGCGGGTGACGTGGACGCTTTTCCAATCTTTCCCGCGCCAGAAAACCTTCCGCAATTCGAAGCCGATGACCGGTTCGTTGTTGTTGTAGGAACCACGGAGGGTGAAACCATTCTTTCCACAAACAATGATCGACCGGCGCTGAGCGATGTGAGAGTTCGACGGGCAATCGCGCATGCCATCAATCGGCAGGAAATCATCGACGGAGCCATGTTCGGGTACGGCACACCGATCGGAAGCCATTTTGCGCCCCACAATCCCGCGTATGTCGACCTGACCGGTCTGTATCCGCATGATCCAGTAAAAGCAAAAAGCCTTTTGAACGAAGCAGGTTACGCCGAACATCTAACGCTATCTCTTAAGTTGCCCCCGCCCGCCTATGCGCGCCGAGGCGGCGAAATTGTCGCTTCTCAGCTTCGCGCGGTGGGCATCGAAACCGAAATTGAAAACGTGGAATGGGTGCAGTGGCTGGAACAGGTGTTCCGGGGCACGGATTACGATCTTACCATCGTCTCGCATACGGAACCGAGGGACATCGGGATCTACGCCCGGGACGAGTACTATTTCAACTATCGTTCCGACGAGTTCAAGCAAATCATGGATGAACTCAAGGTGACTTCGGAGCCTGTCGAGCGTCGACGTCTTCAGGAAACAGCGCAGCGCCGAATCGCGGAGGACGCGGTCAACGGCTACCTGTTTCAACTTGCGAGAACAGGTGTCCGGCGCGCCGGAATTGAGGGCTTGTGGGCCAACGCCCCGGTACAAGCCAACGACCTGACGGCTGTTCGCTGGGTCGACTAGCGCAGTTCGGTTTTATTGAAATGTTTCGTGGCGGCGGAGGTTTCTTCGCCGGCACGATGCTAGCCTTCGCGCTTCGCCGCCTAGCGGCGCTTGCCGCAACTCTCGTCGCGGCTTCCGTACTAGTTTTTTTGGTCATGGAGGTTGTTCCGGGCGACTCGGCGGCGTACATGCTCGGTATCGGCGCGACGGACGAGAGTATCGCCGCCCTCCGCTCAGAACTTGGGCTCGACCAGCCCCGGTTGCAAAGGTATTTCTCCTGGGTATCCGGAATGCTGCGAGGAAATTTCGGTGTTTCCTACACATATGCGGTTCCGGTAAGCGGACTGATCGCCGAGCGCCTCGAAGTCAGCCTGCCTCTCGCACTGCTTGCCCTCGCCCTTTCTACCGCCATCGCAATTCCGGTCGGCGTGCTCGCGGCCGCACGGCGCAATTCCACGGTGGATGCTTCGGTGATGGGCGTCACACAACTGGGCATCGCCATTCCAAATTTCTGGTTCGCACTGCTTCTCGTGCTGTTGTTTTCGGTCACTCTGCATTGGTTTTCCGCTGGCGGTTTTCCGGGATGGAATGAAGGAGTGGTGACAGGTCTGAAGGCGCTCTTGCTCCCCGCGGTTTCATTGGCGTTGCCTCAAGCCTCCATTCTGGCCCGCGTCATGCGGTCGGCCTTGATCGACGAATTGGGCGAAGATTACATCCGCACCGCCCGGGCCAAGGGATTGAGCGAGCGGCGCACTCTGTGGGTGCATGCCGTCCGGAATGCTCTCATCCCGGTTCTCACCATCATGGGGTTGCAGTTCTCGTTCCTGTTGGCGGGCGCAGTCATCATCGAGAATGTGTTTTTCTTGCCGGGTCTTGGCCGGTTGGTATTCCAGGCGATTACGCAGCGCGACCTGATCGTGGTGGAAAGCGTCGTGCTTCTCCTCGTAGCGGCCGTAGTGATCGTGAATTTTGTTGTCGATCTCGCCTATGCTGCCGTGGACCCGCGATTGCGAACCCGGAGGGGATGATGACGGGCGATTCTGGCGCCTTCATCAAGTCGAATCGAAGAGCGCATCCAAGCCTGTTCACCGGTGGGGGCATCACCTTGATCGTGGCTTTGGCGGCATTCGTGTCGCTGATTTGGACGCCGCACGATGTGACTGCACTCAATATTGCGTTGCGCCTTCAAGGCCCCTCCGGACAATTCTGGCTTGGAACCGACCATTTTGGACGCGATATCGTTTCCATGCTCATGGGCGGCGCGCGGAACTCGATTGCCGTCGCACTGGTCGCGGTCGGGTTGGGCATGGGGGTTGGCGTTCCACTTGGACTGGCAGCGGCAGCCCGCGGTGGAACGGTGAGCGAGGCAATCATGCGTGCGAACGATTTTGTGTTCGCCTTCCCTGCCCTTCTGATGGCGATCATGATAACGGCGGTGTTCGGGCCCAGCGCCATAAACGCCATTATCGCCATCGGCATTTTCAATATTCCGGTGTTCGCCCGAGTATCTCGCAGTGGAGCGCTTTCACTATGGACTCGGGAATTCACGTTGGCGGCTAGGGTCGCGGGCAAGGGAGCGTTTCGAATTTCCGTGGAGCACATTCTTCCGAACATCGCAAACTTGCTCATTGTCCAGGGGACAATTCAATTCTCGCTCGGAATTCTTGCAGAAGCGGGCCTCTCCTATGTCGGGATTGGAGCCCAGCCGCCCGCGCCGAGTTGGGGCCGCATGCTGAGCGACGCGCAGACCATGATCGCAATCGCACCCCAACTCGCGATCTACCCCGGCCTTGCCATCGTAGTATCGGTCTTGGGTCTCAACTTGCTCGGAGACGGGCTTCGCGATGCACTCGACCCACGCCTCAGGGGCCAGCAATGAGCTTGCTTCAGATCAGCGACCTCGTCCTTCAGATCAGAGGACGGGAGATTCTGCGCGGCATCAATCTTGAAATCTCTCGCGGTGAAACCTTGGGATTGGTGGGTGAGTCCGGGTCCGGGAAGACGATGACAGCGTTGGCGGTGATGCGTCTGCTTCCTCCGGGAGCCCGAATGCAGGGCAGAATACTGTTTGACGGGACGGACTTGATCGCGTTGGATGAACGTTTGATGTGCGACTTTCGCGGTCGTTCCGCAGGAATTGTTTTTCAGGAACCAATGACCGCGCTCAATCCGCTTCTCTCGATCGGGGATCAAGTCGCGGAGGCACTAAGGATTCACGATGCGGTATCAAGAAGCGAGGCTCGGGCAAGTGCCGGGAGGATCCTGGAGCGCGTGGGGTTACTTCCCGACTTGGTAGGCCCGGAAAGATACCCGCACGAACTGTCTGGTGGTCAGCGCCAGCGCACGATGATCGCGATGGCGATGGCGTTGCGCCCGAGGTTGCTGATTGCGGACGAACCAACCACCGCGCTGGACGTGACTACGCAAGCCAGGATTCTGGATCTGTTGCGCGAGTTGGTGCGAGAATACGGCACAAGCTTGCTGCTGATCACGCATGACCTTGGGGTGGTCGCCGGAATGGCAGATCGGGTTGCGATCATGCGTTACGGGCAAGTCGTGGAACACGGCCCCTGCCCCGCCATGTTCCGCACACTTCGTCATCCGTATTCCAAAGACTTGCTCCGGGCCGCGATGCCCGCCCCCTTACCGCGGAAAACTCTCGATGAAGCACGTGAGCGACATGATCCTCCCGTAGTCTCTGCGGAAAGCATTGTGCGAACCTACAGGCTTTCGCGGAAACGAATCTTCAATGCAGTCAATGGAGTTAGCCTCAGGATCGAGCGCGGTGAGAGAGTTGGCCTGGTCGGAGAGTCGGGCTGTGGAAAATCAACGCTGACGCGAACCTTGCTCGGGCTGGAGGCCCCGGACAAGGGGACGATTCGCGTACGCGGAACTGAGTTGTTTGCGGCGAACGCAAGGGAAAGACGGCGCTTACGGCGAAGCGTGCAAGTTGTTTTTCAGGATCCGTATGGCAGTTTCAACCCGAGGCACAGAATAGGCCGCGTGGTTGGGGAGCCGCTTCATCTGCTCGACCCGCGACCTGATGCGCGAGATCGTGAACGCCGCGTCGCATCCGCACTTGAAGATGTTGGGCTAGAGGCCAGGGACGCAAGCAAGTACCCCCACGAATTCTCTGGTGGGCAGCGTCAACGCATCGCGATTGCGCGCGCGCTCGTGCTTCGACCAGAACTTGTTGTGATGGACGAACCGGTTTCTGCGCTCGACGTTTCCGTCCGCGCGCAGATCCTCGCTCTACTCGGTGATCTCAATCGGCGGCTAAACCTCGCCTACTTGTTCATAACCCACGACCTGACCGTGGTTCGTTCAGTTGCGGACCGGGTCTTGGTGATGAAGGAGGGTGAGTTTGTCGAGGAAGGGGAAACGCGGCAGGTGCTCGAGTCGCCCCGACACCCCTATACGATGTCGCTCATTGCCGCGGCACCTGATCTCTCTCGCGCAATTGCTGACAGCGTCTCTGCATAGTGGGTTGTAACGGAATGGAGGTTCCATGCTCAGTATTCGGCTACCGCAATTGGAATGATAACTCGGTTTGCTTGCCTCTCATTTCGACCGATGCGACAAAGAAATGGTGATGAATGTTCGATTTCACCCGGTGATGACGCGTTACTCCCGAGTGTTTATAGGGTCAAATATGACTTGGCGAAGAACTCTATGGAACGACGGCTGTTGCCGGCGGAGGGCGTCTTGGTAATTTGTGTGACACAGTTCAGTTCTGGATACGCAGGCGCCAATGGAGTGCCGTGCGGGTGCTTGCCGCTCGGGCGGAAACCAGCGGTCCGAAGAGAAATGGAAATTTCCGGCGAGTCGGAGTCCATGATACTGTGACACCGCTGTAGAGAGTTGTTTACGCGGGAGAGCGCAATGACCATATTCAAGCTTTTCCAATCACGGCCAATTCTGCGTGGAGCAGTCTTGTTGCCGGCGGCAATCACCCTAATCTTCGGCTTCTTTAATCTGTCCTCGGTAGTGGAGCCCGAAAAGGCTTTGGCTACTCTCGAACTGGGTGTCGTGAATCTGGACGAGGGCGCACCCGGTCCAGGCGGAACCCCGATTGCCATTGGTGGACGGATAGTCGCAGGTCTTGGTACGCAATTGCCTATGAAGACGCGTGAATTTCCCGACGAGGCCACGGCGCTGGATGCGCTCGATATGGGACAGATCTCGGCAGCAATTGTTTTGCAGAAAGATTTTAGTCTTGCGATTCTGGCAGGCGACTCTCCCAACGTTAAAGTGTGGAAGACAGATCACCTGTCGTTGATGGAGATGCAGTTTGCGCGGGCGCTTCCGGCGCAAATTCAATTGGGACTGAGTACCGCCGTTCTTGCTGCCCGTGCGCAACTATCCGCAGCTGGCTCAGCCAGTGCGAGCGCCGCAAGCACGGGTCCTCCGCTCCCGCCTGTGCAAATTTCGGGGGAATCCCTGCACACTGTGGTGAACACGAGGATTCTGCAGGCACCCATTGTCATCGGTTTTGCTTCTTGGCTCGCCGGCCTCGTGGGCGCAGTCTTGCTGTTCCAGGGAACACAGGCGGAACTGCACCGTGGAAGTGCCCCGCTAATCGCCGCCGTTCGAGGGTCGGTTCCGGTGTTGGCTTCCTTGTTGTCTGGACTTGCGGTTGTGCTCGTCCTCGGAGTCGTGTCAGGAGCCTGGGACGGCTTCTGGGAAATCTGGGCGTTTCGCGGATTAGTGGGGGCCGCAGCGATGGCCCTCTTTACGGCGCTCTTTTCTGTTCTTGGTTGGTTCGCATTGGTCGTTGCCCTTCCGCTCGCGTTTTATCAAGGACTGGCGTCCGGGATAGTGGTTCCGGTTGGTGCGGCTCCTGAATGGGCAACCTGGATGAATAATGTGTTGCCGCTTCCCGAGATTGCCGTGGGTACGCGAACGCTTTTGATCGGCGGACCGGATGGGTCCATACCATGGGCGAGCGTCACTGGCACTTGGGTGGTGGCCGTATTGGTCATGTGGGCAGTTACAATCGTCGTCGGCAGGCGCCGGAGTTCCATCGCCGAAATCTAGCGATTTTCGCACATGCTTTTTGGGGGTAATCGCGATTGATGCATCGCATATGGGCGTGTAACAGATCAAGAGATCGCTTGGGCTGTGGCCCTCCGTGCTTGTTGGTTTCTGGCATTCTTGCAAAGCATACCTTGCCTATGGCCAAGTGGCTCTCGGTTCGGTGCCCGAGCGGGAATTCGCGCAATTCGGGATGCTGCGCCGAGGCGCTGATCTAGCTGTTCGCGTCCACGCCTGTCCGGCCTGCGAGTTGGTGCTGGATCGAGATGTCAATGCGGGAATATTCTGCGATCGGACTTGTCCCGTTCACGGGTGGGGAGTGGCGGGATGCGCTCGCTTCCCGTGGCGGCGGTTCTTGACTTGAACGAGAAAACCGAAGACCCCCTCTACAATACTGGTCTTCAATGATTCAGGTTCCTAAAGTGCATTCCACCAATTGACTAGCTGGACATCAGTAAGGTGCAGGGGTTGATATGCTCTACGAGTCGGGCGAAGCGTATCGCGCTTCCAAGCGCAAATCTGTCTTACTCTTCGGGATGTCCGGAGTGGGCAAGACCCGCGCGGCCGCTCTGCTCCGCGAAGCCGCGAACTGGTACCACTATTCGGTCGATTATCGCATCGGAACGCGCTATTTGGGCGAACGCATAACCGATACGGTGAAGCTTGCGGCGATGCAGGTGCCGTTGCTGCGAGATCTCCTCCGCTCGGACTCCATTGTCGTGCGGTCGAAACTTGCGTTTGAGAACCTTGTGCCCCTTTCAAAATACGTCGGGGCGCCCGGAGATCCGGCGAAGGGGGGACTTACATTCGAAGAGTATCGTCGGAGGCAACGCAAACACGCGACCGCCGAGCTAGCCGCCACGAAGGACGCGGAAGAATTTATCGAGCGCGCCCGGAGGGTTTATGGATACGAACATTTCGTCTGCGATTCGAGTGGCAGCATATGCGAACTTGCAGACCATCTGGATCCGGAGGATCCGGTATTTACGCATGTCTCGCGACATATGCTGCCCATCTACATACGTGTTTCCGAGCAGCATCGGAGCACTCTGATCGATCGATTTCGCAAGGCACCGAAACCCATGTACTTTCATGAGAATTTTCTTGACAAAATTTGGAAGGCGTATCTGGGTGACCGGGAGGAGTGCGCTGTGGACCCATCAGATTTCCTGGTTTTTGCCTTTGAGCGACTGCTGGACTGGCGGTTGCCCCGATATGAGGCGCTCGCAATGCGCTGGGGTGTTTGCATCGAAGGTGATGATCTCGCAAGAATTGCAAGCGCTACCAAATTCGACGATCTGACCGCCGCAGCTATTGCCGGGCGTGGAGACACTCGAAATGAAAACACCGTCGGCAAGTAGAAGCTCATGCCCATCAAGATTCCCGAAGACTTGCCTACGAAGGATGTCCTAATCGAAGAAGGCGTCATAGTCATGACCGAGGATGAAGCGGTCCGTCAGGATATTCGACCGCTTCGCATCGTGCTCGCAAACCTGATGCCGACCGCGACCCGGACCAGAACGGAAACGCAGTTCGCCCGCCTTCTCGGCGCAACGCCTCTGCAGATTGAACTGACGTTGCTCCGCATGGCCACGCACAGGCCGAAGAGTCCTCCGCCGGAAGACGTGCTGAGCGCATACTCAACGATTACAGAAATACGTGACGAGAAGTTTGATGGATTGATCGTGACGGGAGCGCCCGTCGAGACCCTTCCATTTGAGGATGTTTACTATTGGGAAGAGTTGACTGAGCTATTCGATTGGGCAGAGACGCATGTGCATGCGACGCTTGGTATATGCTGGGGTGCGCAGGCGCTCCTCTACCACCGTCACCAAGTACCGAAGCACCGGCTTTCGGCGAAGGCATTCGGTTGCTTTCGACATCGCATATTGAATCGAACTTCGCCGTTTGTTCGGGGATTTTCGGACGATTTTCTGATCCCGGTTTCGCGCCATACCGAGGTACGCAGCGTAGAAGTGCCGGAATCGACGGGTCTGGAAGTCCTGATCGAATCGGATCAGGTCGGATTGTGCCTGGTGCAGGAAACTGACCGGCACAAACTGTACATGTTCAACCATATTGAATACGACACGGACACCCTCGACCGCGAGTATCGGCGCGATCTCAAAGAGAATCTGCCGATCACGGTTCCGGTGAATTATTATCCAGGAGATGATCCCGAGAAGGCACCTGAGAACAGGTGGCGATCTCATGCCCATCTTCTTCTCGGCAATTGGGTCAATGAAGTCTATCAGAAGACCCCGTTTGATTTGCAGGATATTGGCAAGGTTGTGGCTTCGTGACGACGACGCCCGATACTTGAAGCAAATGGACCGGCCGCCAGTTTCAGAGGTCAGGTATCAGGTCGCACAGCCCGTGAATTCCGCCACATATGCGGCGCAATGTCGAAACACCGCTTGCCGGATAGCGCTGGGGCTCGCGTTTTCCTTTGTTTGGCGGCTAACCGCCGGTCGCTAAAGAAACGTGCGGGCGCGTACTATTTTTCGAACGAAGCGAGTGCTTCCACTTGGTTGGGATGGATCGCAATGAATTTATCGAATCCACTGATTTCAAAAACTTTACGGATTTGCTGAGAGAGAGAGCAAAGGGCGAACTTCGCACCTCGTCCAGAAAGACTCTTGGCGGTCATCAGAATGGCGCGAAGGCCCGCACTGCTAATGTAGACAAGCTCTTCGAAGTCCATGATCAGAGCTCGATCTTCTTGCCCAATAGCGTTTCTGATTGCCTCTTCGAATTCGGCCACGTTCGAGCCGTCAATCCGTCCCCCAACCCGAGCGGATAGCACACCGTCCTGCCGTTCAGTTTTCAAATCCATTTCCTGCGTCTCCAATGCTCAAGACTGTGGCCATGATACGCCGAACTTCGCCGATTGGCCATGCTTCCCGGTGGTCAATGCCGCTTGTTGCTCAATCGTCCACCTCCGGCATCAGTACAAATTCCGGGTAGGCCTCGATACCCAGTTCCGCAACATCCTGCCCCAATTCCTCGTGAACCGCCGATATTCGTGCTCCCATGGTCCTCGAAATGATGAACCAAATTATCAGTGAAGTCGCGAATACAAAAGCACCGATTGCGAGGACTCCGAGAAGCTGAACGAGGAAATTCCCCCCGGCAGCGATTGAAACTGCGATTGTCCCCCATATGCCGGCGAACAGATGCGCTGGGATGGCCCCAACCACATCATCAATTTTCAAATAGTCCAGGACTCTAAGTCCAAGGACACATATGCCCCCGCCGATTGCTCCAATGATAACAGCCCAATAGTGTTCGACAATATCCGGTCCTGCAGTAATGGCAACAAGTCCCGCAATCGCGCCGTTCAGGCCGGCGAGCAAGTCTACGCGACCCAAGATCGGACGTGAAAGTATTATGGCAGTCATCACCCCGGCAGCAGCTGCGAGGTTGGTGTTTGCGAGGATATTGCTGATCGCAACGGCATCGAATGCTCCGCCCAATGCGAGTTGCGAACCGCCGTTGAATCCGAACCAACCCAGCCACAGGATAAAGACCCCTAGTGTTACGGCCGGAACATTCGAAGGCGGCGTCGACTTGACGCTACCGTCTTCACGAAACTTGCCCTTTCGCGCCCCTACTATCAGCGCGCCTGCAAGCGCTGCCCAACCACCGGTGGAATGAACAATTGTTGATCCTGCGAAATCCTGGAATCCCATGACGGAAAGCCAACCGCCGCCCCAGGTCCAAGACCCAATTACCGGGTAAATTACCGCCGTCAGAAGCAAGATGAACAAAAAGAATGACCAGAGTTTCACACGCTCGGCCAACGTTCCGGATACGATCGACGCGGTAGTTGCCACAAACACCATCTGAAAGAACCAATCCGACATCGTGGAAAAGCCCTTCTCGATAACGGCGGAACTGGCCTCTTCGTTGCCACGCAAGAGCGCGATCTCGTCGCTGGAGGACCCATACAGGAACTGGACCGAACCGAACCAACCTCCCTCTTCAACACCGACATACATGATGTTGTAGCCGATGAAGTAGAAAGCCAGGCCGGCAATGGAATAGAGGCCAATATTCTTGAGGCAGATGACCGAAGCATTTTTCGTCCGCACCGATCCGGCTTCGAGCATCGTGAAGCCCGCGCACATCCACATTACCAGCGCGCCCCAGATCAAGAACGAAAAGCTGTTCAGGACGAACTGCGTTTCATTGTTCAAGGCGGCATGCGCCTCTGAAGGCAAGCAAACCAGCGCGAGAACGGCGGCAATGCTGCCTGGGCCGATAAAGCTGTGGAATTGAGCACCACGATCCGGAAGATTGCGGCCCTTCACGTTCATATTGAAGATCATCACCTTGGTTGGACCCCTCTTCGCTCCGTCCGGTACTGTTGACACGGGGCTTCATTCGCCGGTTTGGCGAGACAAAACGATAAATCCTTTCAGGGTTTGGCACAATACGGCGAGTGACTGGGCCGGATCAAGTGGTCCTTTATCCAGATCACTCTCGCCCCAAGACGGCGTGACCCGAGTTTTTCCCCGGTCTTGAACACGGAATATTCGATCATGTCCCAGCGATTCTCGCGTTCGCCGCCTTCTTGATCAGGGTTACGACGTTTCGATCCTCGTTGCGCCGATATTCGACGCTATCCATCATCTCGTACACTAGGAAGACGCCGAGCCCGCCTACCGGGCGGTCTTCGAGATCGGCGTCGGTATTCGGTTTTGCGACGCTGGACAATTCAAATGGCAAGCCGTCATCGGCGATCTCGATAATCATGTCGCTGCTGTCCAGGCGAACCGAAATGTCGATCTGGTGTGGTTCGTCATCCGCGTATCCATAACTGATGGTGTTGGTCAGCAGTTCATCGATAGACAGGTTGACGGCAAACGCGATTTCTGAACCGATGTCGTGCGCTTCACAGAACTCGTCAATTCTTTCCGCAACAAACGCGAGTTCCTGCAGGTCGTTAGTGCAAGAAATGTCCAGGCTTTCTGAAGTCACGATTCGCCTTTCTTCTTTGAAATGTTTGCAGCCGCCTGTATGTAGCTCGGATCCGACAGGATAGACCGTTCCATGAGCCTGACCGAGAAGAATTTCGGTCTAGATGTTGCGACGCCTCGCCATACGTTTAAGTTGCGGGAACGGTGACGCGCAGGTCGTACGCTCCGCGCCCTGTTTCGGCCGATCCGCGATCGAACCTGCCCCGCTCGCGGAATTCCAGGGGACCTCGGTCAGCCATGGCGCGCAATCGTCTCGGCGCAATGGTATGTGCCTTTGACGGAATCCGCAACGGAAGTCTCGTGTTGTAGGTCGGGCTCTGAACTGAAGGATGTTGATCGTGCAGAGCAGGTGTCATCTGGTTGCGTGCGGGGAAGTTCGGCTCTGTTGCGACTCTCGGGTTTGGTCAAGTTATCGTTCTGGATCTGATTCTCGCGCCGACCCGACGGTAAGAATTCCTGACCGTCAATCGAACTGCAAATCTATCTCTTTTTAGTTCGTCTGACCGTCATTCTTCGCAGATCAGGGGAACGCCATTATCGTTGTTCTGGAGAGGTCGTCGAATTTCATTCAGTTTCAGTCAGCCGACCAAGCCTGCTGCTTGCAGCATGCGAGATACTCCTTACGGCTTTTCCCCGGTTGATTCTAGGCCGCGTCGCTGGGGCGCTGCGAACTGCTAGAAGCCGCGAAGGGATTGACTGGAATCGAGTTCGCCGTTAACTCTCCGGTTCTTCTCAATTGCTTCTACCGATAATGCAAAAGACACCGCTTTTCGACCTTCACAGGCGACTAGACGCAAAAATGGTGCCGTTCGCCGGGTACCGACTGCCGCTGAATTATCCTGCGGGAATTATCGCGGAACACCTTCAGGTTCGCGATTCTGCCGGGTTCTTTGATGTATCCCATATGGGGCAGGTGGAATTCCGGGGACCCGATTCGGCCAAGCTGCTGGCGCGACTTTGCCCCATCGATGCCGCAGGCATGATCGTAGGGAGCTCCAAGTATTCGTTCTTCCTCAACGATGATGCCGGGATCCTGGACGATGCCGTCGTTATGCGCCTCAGCGAGGATGGTTACTTGATCATCTGCAATGCAGCCCGAAAGGAAGCCGACCTTGCGAGAATGTGCTCGAACTCAAATGACCTTGACATCGAAATCGTTGTTCCCGGACGGGCCATGATCGCCGTACAAGGGCCCCGCGCTGAAGAAGTCCTCAGTTCCAAAGTTCCCGAAGCCGGCACACTGCGTTTCATGACGGCCTCACGACTCGATGGCGACCGGGTGATCAGTCGGACAGGTTATTCGGGAGAGGACGGATTTGAACTTGCCCTGCCTCGCAGCGAAGCGGCGAATTTTGTTAATTCCATTCTTGCGAATCCACTGCTCAAGCCGATTGGGTTGGGCGCAAGAGATACGCTTCGGCTTGAAGCCGGTCTATGTTTGTACGGTCAGGACTTGACGGAGGAGACCAATCCGGTTGAAGCAGGGCTCATGTGGACGGTTCCTCGAAGAATACTGGAATCCGGGGAGTTCATCGGCGCAGAGGCGCTGAGGGCGACCAGCAAGGAGGAACCTGGGAGGATTCGCGTGGGAATGACGCCGGCGGGTCGCGTGCCGGTTCGTCCCGGCGCCCTCCTTTATGGGCCGAACGATAAGGTAATCGGGCATGTTACGTCTGGAGGGTTCGCGCCAAGCCTTCGGGCGCCTGTCGCAATGGGATATGTTTCGCACGCTTACGGAGAACCCGGCACAACCATTGACGCGGAAGTTCGGGGAAAGCGTATCGCCTGCCACGTGACGGGAATGCCTTTTGTACGACATCGATACAACAAGGGAACAGCAAGATGAACGAGTTACGGTTTACGGAAGATCATGAATGGCTGCGAGTGGATGGTGAAGAAGTGATTGTGGGCATCACCCACTATGCACAGGATGCACTGGGCGAATTGGTTTATGTCGACTTGCCCGAAGTCGGTTCGGAGGTTTCGATGGGCGATGAATCCGGCGTTCTAGAGTCGGTAAAGGCAGCTTCGGAAGTCTATGCTCCCGTTTCCGGTACGATTCTCGCGGTAAATGAACTTCTCGTGGATAATCCCCAATTGATCAACGAGAGCCCGCTTGACGAAGGGTGGCTATTTCGGATGCGCATGCACGATCCTTCCGAGTGCGGGCAGTTGTTGGAGCAGTCGTCTTATCAGGAACTCATCGGAGGCTAGTCGATGCCGGTCGTGGCCGCACCAGGATTCTCCGATCGTCACATTGGCCCAAGGGGCGATGACGAGAAGGCGCTTCTCAAGGAAGTGGACTGTACCTCACTTGACGAACTGGTCGACAGAATTGTCCCTGAAGGGATTCGATTGCGCAGCGACCTTCGCCTTCCGGAGCCGGCAACGGAAGCGGAAGCCCTCCGGGAACTGCGCCAGCATGCGGCAAAGAATCTGCTTCGGAAACCGTTGATCGGGCTGGGCTATCACAATTGCATAGTGCCCCCGGTCATCCAGCGGAACCTGTTCGAGAATCCCGCTTGGTACACCTCCTATACGCCCTACCAACCCGAAATCAGCCAGGGTCGGCTGGAACTGCTATTCTATTTCCAGACGCTGGTCTGCGAACTTTCCGGTCACGCCGTGTCCAATGCCTCTCTGCTGGATGAAGCGACCGCTTTGGCGGAAGGGGCGATGGTGGCCGTTCGGCGTTTCCGGGGCAGGCGCAAACGCATTGCGGTTCTCGGCGCCCTGCATCCCCAGGACCTGGATGTGATGAAGACTCGAGTTTCGAGTCTGGGGTTGCAGCTGACCGATGGTCCCCCCGATGAAGAAACGGCCGCGATTGTATTGCCTTGGCCGGACACCGGTGGAGTCTTCCGCCATCCGCAATTCGCCGTGGGCGCGGCGCGTGCTGTGGGCGCGCTCGTGATAGCGGTGGCCGACCCGCTTGCGCTGGTATTGCTCGAAGCGCCGGCGGCTTGGGGCGCTGACATTGTTGTCGGGTCCATGCAGCGGTTTGGGGTGTCAATGGGGTTTGGAGGACCGCACGCAGCGTATATCGCGACCAGCGAAAAGAATGTGCGCCTGATTCCCGGCCGAATCGTCGGAGAATCGTTGGATGTGCGCGGAAATGTCGCCTATCGGCTCGCACTTCAGACACGGGAGCAACATATACGCCGGGAAAAGGCCACTTCGAACATTTGCACGGCGCAGGCGTTGCTCGCGGAGATGTCAGCCGCCTACGCGATTTGGCACGGACCGGAGGGGCTTGCCGCCATCGCGGGGCGGGTGCACGGATTCGCCGCGCGACTCGCCTCGGGAGCCCGGGACGCGGGGATTCTGGCAGAACCAGGCCCATTGTTCGATACCGTGTCGCTGAAGACGGCAAATAGCGAATCAACGGCCCAGGAGTTTCTCCGAAGCGGTTATCAGATTCGTGCCCTCGACCCGAACCGGGTATCTGTCACGTTTGACGAGACTACGACGGAAGAAGATTTGCAAGCCGTGGCCAATTGCTTGGGATTCCGTCCGCCGGGTCATGCCGCTTCGATGTTGCCGGAGGGACGACGCAATAGCCAATTCCTGTCTCAATCCGTGTTTCACGATCATCGCTCCGAGACCGACATGATGCGCTTCCTGCAGGGACTGGCGGCCAAAGATCTGGCGCTGGACCGGACCATGATCCCGCTCGGGTCGTGCACGATGAAACTCAACGCCGCCGCCGAAATGCAGCCGGTCGGATGGCCGGAGTTTGCCGACATCCATCCCTTCGTTCCCGAAGAAAGCGCGCAGGGCTACCGAAAACTTGCCGGGGACCTGGAAACCTGGCTTGCGGAGATTACCGGGTTCGACGCGGTTTCCTTGCAACCGAACGCCGGAAGCCAAGGGGAGTATGCAGGGCTCGCCGTGATCCACCAATATCATGAAGCCAGGGGCGAATCTGGACGAAATGTGTGTCTGATTCCGGATTCCGCGCACGGAACCAATCCCGCAAGCGCAGTACTTGCGGGGCTGGAGGTCGTGGTTGTTGCAAGTCAGGATTCCGGTGAAATCGATATGAAGGACTTGCGGGTGAAGGCAGAGTTGCACGCGGACCGGCTTGCGGCCTGCATGGTCACCTACCCTTCCACTCGCGGCGTGTTCGAGGCAGGAATCGAGCAACTCTGCGAAGTGGTTCACCGGAACGGCGGCCAAGTCTATCTCGACGGGGCGAACCTGAACGCAATGGCCGGGATTGCCCGGCCGGGAGATTTTGGGGCGGATGTCTGCCACATGAATCTCCACAAGACGTTTTGCATTCCGCATGGAGGAGGTGGTCCCGGGGTCGGGCCGATCGGAGTCAAGCAGCATCTCGCGCCGTTTCTTCCCGGCCACTGGACGCTGGGCACGTCCGGCGCGGTGTCCGCCGCAGCGCTGGGTTCGGCGGGGATTCTTCCCATCACCTGGATGTACATCCGCATGATGGGGGCCAAGGGACTTCGGCGCGCAAGCGCCACGGCCATGCTGAACGCCAACTATGTTTCCAGGCGACTGGCGTCGGTATTTCCAACCGCATTTCACGGTGATGGGAAATTGGTTGCCCACGAGTGCATCCTCGATCCGAGACAGTTTCGCGAACGCGCGGGCATTACTGCGGAGGACATTGCCAAGCGGTTGATCGATTACGGATTTCATGCTCCGACGATGGAATGGCCGGTGCTCGGAACGCTCATGGTGGAGCCCACTGAGAGTGAATCCAAGGCTGAATTGGATCGGTTTTGCGATGCAATGCTCGAAATTGCGCGGGAAATCGAACAGGTGGAATCCGGTTTCTGGCCAAAGGAAAATAATCCGCTTGTCAATGCGCCTCATACGCTGGCGGACGCACTAGCGGAGCATTGGGACCGCCCCTACCCTCGCGGGCTGGCGCTGTGCCCGCCGGGCGTAGACCCGGCCCGCAAATATCTTCCGCCGGTTGCGCGAGTCGACAATGTGCATGGCGATCGGAATGTCGTTTGCGCATGCCCGCCTGTCGCCATGTATGACCAGCCATCGTAGAGAGTTCTGCCCCTGTAATCCGTTCGATCCCGGGAAAACGGGAATTATCGGGAATGCAGCGCCGGTTGCGCTTCACGCATCGAAATCCTGCGCCCGGTCATTGTTTTCCCGGCTTTCGGCCCGATTCTCCCGCTGCCGCAACCAGGTGATTGTCCCATTTGCCGGCCTCGAGGAAGTCGGTTGCAACCGGCCGCGTTGCGTTCGACAATGCGTCAATGGCGACTACACCGCCGGCGCCACTGCTCGCAAGGAACTCGCCCGCGCGGACTCCCGGCGCAACGCCGCTACCGTCACGCAGGCGTGTGGACGAAAGGAAGGTGCGGGCCTCAGCGTTCCAAAACGTGATCCGATCTCCGCGTGGAGCTGATACGGCAATCACCTCGCCACTCGAATCGAAGCAAACGCTTCCGGAATATTGCTTCAAATCGCGCAAAATCCCGGGCGGACCCTCCAGTGGATGCAATTCTGCCTTCTGTCGGTCCA
The DNA here is from genome assembly GCA_965219495.1 of Rhodobacterales bacterium. Taxonomy (GTDB): domain Bacteria; phylum Pseudomonadota; class Alphaproteobacteria; order Rhodobacterales; family CAZPXZ01; genus CAZPXZ01. The sequence continues at coordinate 743,604 of OZ244777.1, read as the reverse complement.
CGGCAACCAATGGGACAAGGTCGCCGCCGGGTCCCTGATATTGCATCGCGACTGCAATCGTGTCGTCACGGCCGACCGCGAGATGACGGATGCTGAGTTGGTGCAGCTCACGGTCGAACGCAAGCTTTCTCAACAAGGCGCCATCGCGGCGGTCAATCAGGCAAAGGCTGGGCGCCATCGTCGGCAGGTTGAGTTTCACGCGAGGAAACTCGGGCCGTGTGAGGATTCCGCCGTTTGCGACGGCAAGAGTATTGCCGTCAGAAAGCAACCGGATGTCGTGGGGGCCAATCCCATGCGTGGAGAACTCGCCAACGCGCGAGTAATCGCCCAACGCATCGTAGATCCCGATTACGCCGCGTTCTCCTTCGAAATCGTTTTCGCTGGCATACAAGAACTTTCCATCGCTTCCGAATACGCCGTGCCCGTAAAAGTGACGGCTGTCAGATGTACCGAACTCCTGCACGATAAGTCCGCGCTCCAAATCGATGACGTAGCCAAATCGGCCACTTCTACGGGCGAAATGCACCGCAAGCGGCCGGCGCGGATGCAAGGCGAAGGAATGGCCGCGCACCGGCAACGGCAAGTCAAATGCCCTGGCGCCAGAGGCCCAGAACCCGCTCACTCTGAACTCTCCCGTGGCATCGGCCCGGGCGCTGAGATATATCCGTCCGGTAGGCGTGGCGCCTACCGATTGAGGCAGTAGCGGAACAAGAAACCCGCTGGCCAGCCGCGAAATCAGGCTTCTGCGGCTAATCTCCGTCGAGCGCATTGAATCCGACTTGCAGGGCAAGTTTCGAGGCGAGGCGGTCCCTCACGATCTGTCTCAGCGCTTGAACTTGGGTTGCGAGTTTCTTGGCCTTGGGCCAAACTTTTGGATTGGTGACGGCGTGCTCCAAGGTGATTTCGAACGAGCGCGCATTTTCCAATGTCAGACGAAACGCCTTGTGCAACAATCGGTCCAGCTTGGGATCGACGGATTTGGCGAGATCGTCGATGCCCAATCCTCCGGAACCGGCATATAGTGCTTCCAGCGCCTCGAGGTTTAGGATGACGTTGCGAAGGGAGCGTTCGCTCAGTCGGGATTCCACGAAGGACGGCCGAGCCGTCTCAAGCGAATCGCCGACAATTGGCTTCAACTTCACGTCTGCGATCAATTGAAGACCGTCGTGCAGGCTTCTGAAAAACGCGAGCGTCGCTTCGCTGTGATCTTGGAAGTATCCGTTGTCGGGCCCGGGTTCTGCAACCGTCGTGGAAAACGGGCGCTCGCCATCCTGCCATTCCGTGACGATCTCGTCCGCCATCACGCGCATGTTTTCCGAAACCGCCACAAGGAACCTGCATTCTGCGGCGCCCGGTATGTCTCCCACGCCGAGGAATTCGTGGTCGAACAAGAGCGCTTCCGCCGCCAGCAAACCTTGAAGGGCGACATTGGCTTCCCGGATGCTGGAAACTTGCAATGCGGTTTCATCGCCCGCTTCCACTAACGCACGCACTGCCCGTGTGACCTTTCCACGCGCCTGAGGCCAGAAATGGAACCGAAATAAGCGGTAGTTCCACTCGATGGGGCCGAATTTCAGGTGTTGGACCGCCATCCAGGCATCCATTACCAGATGAAAATCCTCCCGAGCCTGTGCAGTCCCAGCTTCGTCGACGCTATCACAAAGCGTCTTAACAGCGTCGGCGAACGAACCGGTCGCTCCTGATAATCGCGCATATCGCGGCAGCACATGAGCAGTTACCAGAGCCGTGTTTACCCGGGCGTAGGCGTCCTGCGAAATCTCTCCCGCACTCGGCACAGGCGGGGCGGCGAGGACAACAAGAAACGCCCAGCAAAATGGAAGAATGCCCAACCTCATGGGAACGGTTCGTTCGTCATAACGAACCAAGAAACGTCAGTAGCGCCGCACGTTCCTCTTTGGTCATTTGAATGACGTGTTGCCTTGCCGCCTCGGCCTCACCTCCATGCCAGATTACCGCTTCAAGGAGATTGCGTGCGCGTCCGTCATGAAGAAACCTGGTGTGACCGCTTACCATTTGCGTCAGACCAATGCCCCATAGCGGTGGCGTACGCCACTCGCGGCCCGTGGCTTCGCCTTCGGGACGGGAATCCGCCAGTCCCTCGCCCATGTCGTGAAGCAGGAGATCTGTGTACGGCCAGATCAACTGGAAAGACTGTTCTTCGCCGATCGAATCGCGGCGGGTGACAAATTTGGGGACGTGGCAGCCGACGCAGTTGGACTCGTAAAAGAGTTGCTTACCTTTCAGCACTTGGGTATCGCCAACGTCACGGCGAGCCGGCACTCCAAGATTACGGGCATAAAACTCGAGCAATTCAAAGAGCTTGGCGCCCGCTTCGACTGTGTTGTCCGCGGACGGGCCACCATGCGCGGCGGAAAGGCATTCGTTCTGCGTTTCCGTGCAGTCGCCGTACGGGTTCGCGTAGATCGGGGTGGAAATTCCCATGTCTTTCTGGAATGCGTTCGCTGCCTGTTGCGCAATTGTCGGCTGCCCCGCCTTCCATCCAAATCGACCGAGCACAACATGTTCGAGTTGGTCGCTCCATACCTGGTTCGGCCGACCGGAAATGCCATCACCGTTGCTGTCATGCGGATCGGCGTGTTCCAAGATGTCGGATTCCGGGATGGCTTCGAGCAGTCCCATTCCGATGATGGGTGGAGCGATGCGCGCAGACAACGTGGTATCGGGGTGGAGAGGACCATAGTGAAGGCCGGCAATGCCGTAAGTCGGCTGGCGAAGAAATACCATTTCATCATCGGCCAAAAGGACGCGGACTTCCTGGTAGGAAATGGTCATTTCACCTTCTGCGCGAATATTTTGAATGGAAAAGTTCTGCAGTTGGCCACCGTATGTCGGCTCGGGAGCGCCGGCCTTCCGGCGAACGCGAAGCGCTGCCAGTTCATCCGCGTTTCGAGGTTGGATTGACAGCTGAAGAACCATCGACTCCGCTCGCTCCCCCGGCTCCGGTGGGTGACCGCGGCCGTCCTTGAGGTGGCATCTCTGACAGGCCCGTGCATTGAACAGTGGGCCGAGGCCATCGGAGGACCTTGTCGAACTCGGGGATGAAACCCACACTTTCTTGAATATTCCATTGCCCACTTTGAAATCGAGCTGGCGTTCGAACGGCATATTCGCGGATGGATGCGAGAAGGCGTTTTTCGTTGCTGCCCGGATCACTGTTGCAGCGCCGCCAGCTGCCCATTGCGCTTTTTGCTGCTGGACTTTTTTTAATTCACCTGTTATCAGGGTGCATGCTTGCACAGAATTTGATTCGCCGCACCCTGTTTTCGGAAGCAGGACGGGAGACATTGGCGGCGCTTCCGGCGCCGGATGTGTTTTCCGGTCGCTCGGCTTTGGTGCGCGAGGTTTGCGCGCGTTTCGATTTCCGCGATCCGCGTGGCCGGCTGCAGGAGGCGGGATGCCTGTCGGCGCTGCGGGAGCTTGAGCGTGCGGGGGGTATTGTGCTGCCGCCGCCAGGTCCCGGTTCCGGTGTCGGGCGGACGGCGCAAGGCTTGGCCGAGCCGGTTCCGGCGGCGGTCGATGTTCCGGATCGTGTCGACCGGATCGACGGTCTTGTGGCGCTGCGGGTCGATGAGGAAGCGGATCGGCGCCGGTTCAACGAGATGATGCGGCGGGAACATCCGCAGGGGGCGGTTGTGCATGTGGGGCGGCAGCTTCGGTATCTGATCGGCTCGGAGCACGGCTGGCTCGGCGGCTGCCTGTTCGCCGCCTCGGCGCTGGCGCTGCAGCCGCGCGACCGCTGGATCGGATGGGACGCGGGCCGCCGCGAGGCGCATCTTGACCGGGTAGTGGGGCTGTCACGTTTTCTTGTCCGTCCCGGGACCGGGTGCCGGAACCTGGCCTCGAAGGCGCTCAGCCTGTGCCTGCGTGCGATGGCCGGTGACTACGCGGCGCGCTATGGTGTCGCACCGCTTCTGGTCGAGACCTTTGTCGGGCCGGGACAGAGCGGGGTCAGCCTGCGGGCGGCGAACTGGACCTATGTCGGCGAGACGGCGGGCCGCGGCCGGCGCGCTGCGGCGGGCGCCCGCGTGCCGGCGAAGGCGATCTACATGTACCCGCTGGCCCGGAACTGGCGACGGCAGTTGGGGGTTGCCGGGCTGGGCGCTGCGCCGCCGCGGCCGACCCCGCGGGTACTTGGCCCGGGTGACGGGCTGGACCGGGAGAACTGGGCGGCAAATGAATTCGGCGCTGCGCCGGTCGGCAATGCGGCGCTGTGCAAGCGGCTGGTGAAAAGCGCCGCAATCCAGGCGGCGGCGCCGGCGAAGACGTTCTTTTCCGCCGCCTGTGGCGATGCGGCGGCGGTGCAGGGATATTATCGAATGATCGAGCGGCCTGACGAGTCGGCGTTGACGCCGGAGGCGATGCTGGCGACGCACCGGGGGCGGACGCTGCGTCGCATGCGGGGACACCCGACGGTGCTTTGCATCCAGGACGGCAGCGACCTGAACTTCGCGACCCATCATGGCTGTTCGGGTCTCGGGGTGATCTCGAAGAACAAGGGGGCTTCGGGCACGTTGGGGCTGCATATGCACACGACCTTTGCAGTGAACGCGGAGGGGGTGCCGCTCGGCATCCCGCGCATCGAATTCGATGCCCCGGACGGGAAGTCGGACAAGAACAAGCCGGCGGCGGAGAAGAAGACGCAGCGCTGGCTGCGGGGCTGGCGCGACACCAATGCGCTGGTGGCGGATCTCGCGGATACGCGGGTGATTTCGGTCATGGATCGCGAGGGTGACTTGGCTGAACTGTTCGCGGCGCATCGCGATGAGGGTGGCGCGGCGCTGCTCGTGCGGGCGAAGCACGACCGTGTTCTCGGCGATGGCGGCAAGCTGTTCGCGACGATGCGTGCGACGCCGGTTCGGGCGGCGCTGGAGGTCAAGGTTGACCGGGCCTCTGCGCGCAAGGCGGCGCGCGGTCAGAAAGCGTTCGCGGGCCGCGAGGCGCGCCTGGCGCGCGTCGCGCTGCGCTGGGAGCGCATCGAGATGCCGATGCCGGCGAAACAGAAAGCGCGCCTTGGCGCGGCGCCGGCGCCGCTGTCGGTGGTCCATGTGCACGAGGCGGAACCGCCGAAAGGCGCGGAGGGGATCGAATGGCTCTTGATCACCACCGTGTCGGTGACGACCGACCAACAGGCCCGGGAGGTGGTGGATCTGTATGGCCTTCGCTGGCGCATCGAGGACTATCACCGGATCCTCAAGAGCGGTTGCGATGTCGAGAAGATTGCCCATACGACAGCGGAACGGATCAAGCGCGCGGTCACCATCAACGCGATCATCGCCTACCGGCTGGCCGCGCTGACCCTGCTCGGGCGCGAGACCCCGGAACTGCTTGCCGAAACCATGTTCTCGAAGGTTGAAATCGCGGTGTTGTGCGATTTTGCGATCGAACGCGGGATTGCTCTTCCCTCGACTGCCGCGCAACCCGGCGACCGCGCTCCAACGGCGGTTGCCAAAGGCCGGGAGGTTCCACCGCTGTCGCTTGGCTGCGCGATCCTGCTGATCGCGCGGCTGGGCGGCTACCTCAACCGGAAGCATGACGCACCACCCGGTCATCAGGTGATCTGGGAAGGCTACACCCGCCTGGCTGTCGCGACGCAGGCAATGGAGCGCCTGATCAAGAATGGCGAGGAAAGCCCGCTGTACAATTGGATACGTCCAGTTAAAAACTGACTAATGGGCAGGCCGCCAGGCCGGAGTTCAAATCGTTCAACCTGGGAAAAGGATGTCGTGGGACGTGTGACTCGCTCAATTCGCGCCCATTCACTTTCCGTTTCCGCCACGAGCACGGCGAACGAGGAAACCCAAGAGCAAGTGGCAACGGCGGACAGTCCCACGAATCCGAATAAGCACTTCACGAAAGAACACCTACGGGTTCCCGACCGGAGCAGTTTCAATTCACACCTCCCTCCACGAAGCGCATCCACGCAAAAGGGCAGCGTTGAAATATCGAAATCTCAATCAACTCGGAACGATGGCAATTCGAATTGCGAAGAATTGTCTTTTGCAGATGGTGGCCACGGCGAGCCCGGCAACGACACTCAAACCTGCCACCGGGCAGGCTGAGGCGGAGAGTCGGGCGGACTCGCCGATAACCTTCACGTTAGCCTACTGGAACACCGCCTCGGGATCGTCCAGGCTATCGGAGCCTTCGAATTCGATCGCATCCAGTTGAAGGGCGGCAACCACATTTTCGATTTCACGAGTTTGCGCCGTGAGGCCGTCGATCGCAGCCTGCACCCGGGCGTTGCCCGCCGCATTGCCATCGCCGATCATCTGATCATACGCTTCTCCACCCTCTGCTGCTGCCACGATTTCATCCATGGCCGAGATCGTAGCATCGAGCTGACCACGCAAGGCATTGTCCACATCCGCCGCAGCGGCGGCGACGAGGCTCGACAGCCCCGGTCCCGATACTACCGAACCATCTATCCGTCGATATTCTCCGAGATAGACATTTCGGATGCCGAGCGCGTCGTAATAGTGAGAGAAATGCGTGTTATCGCTGAAGCAGTCGTGTTCTTCCTCCGGATCGTTCAGCAGCAGCCCAAGCTGCATGCGTTCTCCGGCGAGTTCGCCGTAAGACAAGCTGCCCATTCCCGTCACAATGGCGGAAAGACCTGCAACGATGTCGCCGGCAAGCAATCCTTCGCGCGCATCGCCTTCAGGCGCCCACTGAGCGGTTATCCATTCCAGATCGTCGATCAGGAGATCCGTAGCCGCCATCAAGTAAGCAGCCCTGCGATCGCAATTGCCCGAAGAACAGTTCGCCAAGTCGAAGTCACTCGCCGGACGTTCGCCGGCGCCGGCTCATGTTCCGTTCAGGTCTTGTCCCCACAGCAGGAATTCTATGGCGTGGTAGCCGGTTGCGACGTTGGCCTCTACTCCGCCCAGTTCGTGAAGCGTGTCGGACAGGAATTCCTTGGAAATGACACTGGCATCGATTTCTCGGCCGGAAAAACTGAAGTTCGCGCTGGCAATGACGTTTGCGGTGTATCCTGGATTCTCTTCCGATTGTTCTCCGTAGCTCGCCGCAACATAATCTATCAAACCCTCGTCAAGGGGCCATGCGTTTACCTTGCCTTCCCAGTCGTCAACGACCGCATTGCTAAATCGATAGACCTCGCTCTGCTGGTATGGAACACGTGCAGCCCTCCATGCGGTCTGCGCGATGGCCAGGTTTTCTTCCGTTGGCTTGGCGAGGAATTGATCAACGGCATCGCCCAAATCGTGCGCTGCGGTCAGCGAGTCCTCGTAAATGGCGTGAGCGATTGCCGTGTAATGCGTTAGCACTTCCCGCTCCTGCGCATCCGCAGTGGCGGCGAACGGCAGGACCAGTAGGCCTGCCGCGAGCAGTAACTTTCTCATGGTTGGAATCTCCCTTGTGCTCACCGTCACAAGTCCGGTGGCAAGCTGCACAGTTGTCGGGAAGGCGCGCTCGCAGCGCCTGTTACCGATAGCATAGTGTAAGATGCCGGCCGAGTCAACCGTCACGAAGCGAGCGCACACGCAATTGAGCAACAAGCTTGTCGAGGGACGAAACGGCGTCGTGATCCGATCATCTGGGTCCGGTTGCCCGACGCCCGGACGGGGTCTTCACCCGCTTACGGGCCGGGCGGCCAGCGAGACTGAGGATGACGGCGTTGGCGTTTCCGAAGCGATCTTGATCAGGATTTCAATAGCCAAGCGCGATACCGTCCTTGCGAGGTTCAGATCCACCGGCGAGAGTTCCGCGCTCCCAGTCGATCAGAATTGCCTGCCCTCCCCCCAGCGGCTCTACCGCCGTAGCCACCGTATGGCCTCGCCGCGCCAGCTCAATTGCGACGGCGTCCGGTACGCCGTCTTCGACAATTGCAACTCCGCCATCATGTGTGAATCGGGGCAAGTCAAGCGCCTCCTGAGGGTTCATTCCATACAGCAACAGGTTGTGAAGTAACTGTACATGTCCCCAGGGCTGGTAATCTGCCCCCATGACTCCAAACGGCATGACGGCTCGTCCCTCCCTGTAGAGCATGCCGGGAATGATGGTGTGCATCGGGCGCTTTCCAGGTGCGAGACAATTGCGATGCCCTGGTTTCAGAACGAAACCCACGCCGCGGCAGTGGAGGGCGACTCCGGACTGCGGAGCCACAATGCTCGAACCGAAAGCGTAGTAGAGCGAACTGATGAAACTTGCAGCGTTTCTCTCCTGATCGACTACCGAAATGTATACGGTGTCCCGATGAACTGGCAGGCTGGTATCCGGCAAACTCCCAACGGCTCGGCCGAGAGAAATACGCTCCCGAATTCGGGCAGCATAATCCTCCGACAGGAGTGCGCTGGTTGGTACCTCCGCATGATCGGGATCCGCCAGGTAAAGTTCCCGGTCGCGAAATGCAAAGCGCCCGGCTTCGAGGGTCAGGTGCAGCCGGTCCGCACCGAGCGGGTCCATTTCGGAGAGATCGAAGCCGGTAAGAATGTTGAGCATGAGAAGCGCAATTATTCCCTGCCCATTCGGGGGACACTCGAACACCTGGTAACCGGCGAGTGTTGTCGAAACGGGTGATACGTACTCCCCCGCCGCGTTCGCAAAATCCTCCAAGGAGTGCATGCCGCCCCGCGTCGCCAGGCATTCGACCAGTTCCTCCGCAACCCGTCCTTCGTAGAAACCGACCTTCCCCTTCGACGCAATTTCTCGAAGTGTGGCGGCGAGTTCCGGCTGGCTGTGCATATCACCCGCATTCGGAGCCGTGCCGTCGCGCAGGAAGATCGACTTGGCCCCTGCATCTGCCTGCAGCCTCTGGGTCGATCCCGCCCAGGCCCGGGCGATGACCGGTGTTACGGCAAATCCTTCCTCGGCGCACTTGATGGCGGGCTCCAGAACTTCAGCGATATCCAGTCGTCCATGATCGTGCAGGAGCCTGCAATAGGCGTCTACGGCCCCCGGAATCGTAACTGCATGCGGACTTTCCGGAGTGATTTCCAACATGCCGTTGGAAAGCAGCCGTTCAGGGCTGATCCTGCCAGGCGCACGTCCGGAACCATTGAAGGCAACCGGTTGCTCCGCCCCCGCGGGTGCATAAAGGCAGAAGGCATCTCCGCCGATCCCGGTGGACATCGGTTCCACGACACCCAGAACTGCGGAAGCGGCGATTGCCGCATCCATCGCGTTGCCGCCTGCCCGAAGCATGTCGATCGCGGCGAGGCTTGCTGCGGGATGCGAGGTCGCCGCCATTCCATGTTTCGCAAGCGCCGTAGAACGTGGGAATACTGGATAGGAACGCATGACCATGTCGGAAGGAGCTTAGTCTTGTGCTATGGACAGGAAGTTGGCAAAGATCTTTCGCGCCGTGTCACGGAACGCATGCATGGAGGCGGCGCAGCGCTGGTCGAATTGCGCAAGCGCGCCGGGACCCAGGGTGCTTTGCAGCGCACGCGAGTACGCCGGAACTTCACCCCATTCGCGAACCGTGCTTGGTGTTACTTCGGCGTGCCCCTGAATTCCGTAGGCGTTGCCGGCTACGCAGAACGCTTCAACGCTGCATTGTTGCGATTTTGCCAGGACGGCGGAGTTTGGCGGCAAGTCCGCGACTTCGACGCCGTGCCATTGCAGCGTAGGAGTTACCGGTTCGAGGCCAGAGAATAGCGGATCCGTTTGTCCGCTTGGGGTCAACGCAATTTCGGTGATCCCGACATCGGGCGTTTCCATTTTTCGGCACGATCCGCCGAGCGCGTCTGCCAGCAACTGATGGCCCAGACACACGCCGAGGAAAGGACGGGCAAGGTTCCGCACCCAGTGCCGGATCGCATCCTTTTCCGCGATCAGCCACGGGTAATCCTCGGTGTCCCAGACATCCATGGGACCGCCCATGACGATCAACGCATCGTACCCTTCGAGGCTGGGAATGGGCTCTCCTTCATCAAGTTCCACCGGGTCCCAATTAACCCCTGCTTCTACCATGAACTCGCGAAACGACCCTGGATGTTCGCAGGCAATGTGTTGAAAGACGAGAAAGCGCATTTTCAATCAGACCTGTCTGATTCGCCGCGCGGATACGGATTCCGTGATCGGGCACAAGAGTTCGAACATTAGCGACGCTCCGGCAAAGGCGGTAATCCCGGCGGAGTCGAATGGAGGCGAAACCTCGACAAGGTCTGCTGCCACGATGTCGAGGCCATGAAGATCGCGGATCAGTTCCTGGGCTTCGTATGTGTTCAGTCCCCCGATTTCCGGTGTTCCGGTTCCGGGTGCGCAAGAGGGGTCCAGAACGTCGATATCAAAGCTGACGTAAATCGGCTCGCAGCCGACGATGGTCCGCGCTTCTTCCATGATTCTGGCGCCACCCTTCTCCCGAAATTCTTCGATGCGAACTATGCGGACACCCCGTTCCGTTCCCCATTGAACATCGTCCAGATCGTAGCAAGTGCCACGAATTCCGATCTGAACAACGCGTTTCGGATCGAGAAGACCTTCCTCGACCGCTCGCCTGAACGGCGTACCATGCGTGAATCGAAAGCCGCCGAAATATCCTTCGAACAGATCCGTGTGTGCGTCGAAGTGAATCATTCCTAGCGGCCGGTCCGCGGCAAGCGCGCGCAATACCGGAAGGGAAACCAGATGGTCCCCTCCCGCGCTCAACGGAAAGATTCCCGATTCAGAAAGTTCGCGATAGAACTTCGTGACCCTCTCCAGCGTGTCGTCAACATTGGCCGGATTGACCCCGACATCGCCAAGGTCCGCACAGGCGGCCGTCAGGAATGGATCTTGGCCAGTTGCCGGGTGAAGCCTTCGCACCATGGTGGATGCGTCGCGGAGATGGCGCGGGCCATGGCGGGCGCCCGGCCGGTTCGTTGTGCCGCCGTCCCACGGCACGCCAACCAGACCGACTTCCACGTCAGAGAAGCGCGCGTGGTCCGGCGGTGTGTGAGGCAGGCGCATGAACGTAGGCACACCTGCAAATCTGGGAATTTCCAGACCGGATACCGGTTCAAAAAAGCGGTCGCGCAAGTCGGTTCGTCCTATGGGCTGAGGGACATTTCCCCCGCGGCCGGACTGATCATCCTTGCCGCGGTCTTCCCAATGCGTTCCACAGGATCCCCTACCTCTCCTGTCAAGGCATTCGCAGGAAAGGGAGTATACCGAAGCGGCACCAGAATTCGAGTTGGTATTGCCAAGAATTGCAAGGCGCTGCCTCCTAATACGCTTTGCAATTCGAAAACGTATTCCGTCATTCGATGAAACCGAACCTGACGGCCGGAGCGCCTTCGCACAAAGGTCCGAGAGGCGGTTGAATGTTCATGTAGAACATAAATAATCAATGATAACACTCAGTACAAAAGGGTATTCTAGTTCTAATTCACCTGGGTCTTTCGGGATCCGGGCAACCCCTGATCCTTGTTTGGCAGCGCAGCAAGAATCAGTGCTTGCCCTCATGAACTGCGTGGCAGGCCACTCCGCTGACAAGCCTCGGCATTTCGACGCGGCACCGGTCGAAAGCGAGCGGACAACGAGGGTGGAACGGGTACCCCTTCGGAGGATCGATGGGGTTGGGAATTTCCCCAGTGATTTCGCGGTCAGGGCGATTTCGCATCGTGATGTCCGGTACGGCGTCGAGCAGCATGCGCGTATACGGATGACGGGGAGAGCGAAAGAGCGATCGGGCGTTGTCGATTTCCAAACGTACCCGACGTACATGACGCCAATGCGTTTCGCCACGTGGCGGACGACTGTGAATTTGTGGTTGATGAAGAGATACGTGAGTTCGAATCGTTCCTGCTAGTCTCGCATCAGATTCAGGACTTTCGTCCACACAGAAATATCGGGGGACGATGTCGGTTCGTCGTATACGACAAATTCCGCGCCCGGGGCAAGTGATCGCGCGATCCCAAATCCGCGAGCTACGGCTATGGAACGGGGTCTGAGGAGGTTCTGGCGGAGATTTTGGCGCGAATTGCGCGGAGAAGCCGGGTGATTCGATTTCCGGCGCCCCGGGCGATCACCGAGGCGTAACGCATCGAGCGTTTGCGCAGAATCTCGGTGGCGCGCCCCGCTTCCAGTCACGGTTCGACGGCGGCTCGGATTTGCCGGCGGTTGCAGCGAGGAGCTCCCGGCGTCAGCCGGGAGCGGAGCATCTGGAAAGGCGTTCCAGGGCGGCGCGAAGTTCTTCGGTTCCGGCTTGCCGCAACACCAGGATCCATCTCCGCGCGTGCCAGACCAGGCGCGCGGCGTGGACCAGGATCACCGCCCGCAGCCGTTTCCAATGGGCCCGGCGCAAGTCGGCTTCGAGGGCGCCATGGCCGAGCCAGACGTGGACGTTCAACGCCAGGATGGCGCCGTGCCACCCGGCCGCGTTGCTGCCGAACCGGCCGCAGGGCAGGATGCCGCCGGCGAGGCTGTTCTTGAGCGTATCGTGGACCTGCCCGGCGTCGCCGCAGCGGCGGTTGGCGAAGGACAGGACTTCTTCTGCCGGCATCGGTTTCGGTCCGAGGCCGTCCGGCCGCTCGCCGCCGGGCGCCGGGCGCCGGGATGCTGGTCAGCAGCGCCCGAATGCCGTAGGCTGGGTGGCCGTCACGGGCGGGGATCTCGTTGGCCTTCACTCCGAGCGATCCGGGCCGGGGCCTTCGCACGGCAATGTAGCGAAGGATCTCGGGCTCCTTCAATCGAGGCCACTTCGGCCTCCGGTTCTTTCGGCTTCTCCCCGAGCGGCTTCCATGCGGTCTCCGGGGTTCGCATCACTTGGTTCATCAGCGCCTCGGAATGCACCGCCGAAATCACCAAGCCGACCACCCCCAGGCGCCGGGCGCCGCCGGCCTCCGGACGGTTGCAGAGCCGGATCACCCCGACTGCATGTCCGGCGCTGTCGCTGCGCACCGTCACCTCTTCGACCGCGCCGGGCAGCCGTTCCAGCGCCTCCAGCAGCACCCGGGCGTTGCCTTCCCTGGCCGGCACGTTGCCGTCGCGCATCTCCGAATGCGCCATCAGCCCCAGTTCCGCGCAAAACACGTTCAGCGGCTGGTACCCCGTCTCCCCCGGACACACCCCGGTCGAAGCCCGGTAAGTCGGCAGCGCTTCGCGCTTGCCCGAGGCAACAATCGTCGCATCCAGGTCCAGGGTGATGCGGCGCAGGCCATGCCGGTCCACCAGTTGCGAAAACAGCCGCCGGGAGGCTTCCCAAAACACCGCCAGCGAGGCCGCCGGGCGCGGCACAATCGCCTCGCCCTTGCGCCGCTCCTGCCCCGCTTCCGCATCCTGGTGGCCGTGCAGCCAATCGAGCAAGGCCCGCGGAGATGGCAACGTCCGACGACGGCCGCCACGCTGGCGGCGCGCCAGCCATTTCCTCCCCACGCCCAGAATCCGCGGCTCATACCGCCGAACCATCCCGCAAAGCCCCGGGTCCGCTTCCATTCGCTCCAGGTCTTCCGCGCAATCAAACCCCGGCACGTTCAGCAACACGATCGAAAGCAGCATCTGGCCGTCGGTCCAGCCCTGACCGCCCGACACACCCCGCGGAAGAGCGCGCAGCGCGCCGCTGCGCCAGAGCGCCTCAAGCCACAGCCCGGCGCCGCCATAGGCTGTCGAGACCGGTCCAGTCGCGGCAAATTGGTAGTTGACGGGGGAATTCGGATTTGCGACCATAATCGCACCCGGTTGGTGAAGAAATTGGGATGTTCATTCCTTCTATGACCCTTTGTAAACAAAGGGTCAACCGGGTATCTCACAGAATTTAGCTCGCGGATCTGGGCGATCGCCGCCCGCTCTATAACTGGCCGCCGGAGAACTGGTGGGGATAAGGTGACTGGTCCGCCGGGTGCAAATTTCCACCAAGTGGAGAAGTTCGTCGACACGGGTGCTGACCGCCTCGTCCGAATCTACCAGGCCAAATGCCCGGACAGGCTCGGCAACGATTCGTTCAATCCGTCAACGCGGGTTCACACTCGCGCAGGGGTCCTTGAAAAGCATGTAAATTCATCGGTGGCAGGAAGCCTACCGCCATGCAGGCGAGCGTGGTTTTCCAGAATTGGGTTCGCCTACCAGCTCAAATGTCTCGCTTTGCGGTATCTCAAAGGTCACGTCCTGTACGGCGCGCAGTCACTGGTTCGGCTCCCGCGCCATTATGCGTGTCAGCACGGTTTCGAAACGTACGGCTGCTCTTGTCCAACTGTACGACCGGGTCAGGATTCATTTGCTTGGGGTCTTCCTGATTGTCCGTATACATGGCACGCGACTCGTCGGTCGCGAATCTCACTCGATAGCAGACGGATGCGTTCGCATGCCTCGATCTGGTGCGGGCAGCGCGGATGGAATGCGCATCCGTACGGGAGCGATGCAAGCCTTGGCGTGGAGCCGGGAAATTGCGCGAGGCATTCCTCTTTCTGATCCAAAGACGGTACGGCGCCCATGGCACCCTTGCCTTACGGGTGCAGGGGATCTTCAATCAGCGCCGCTACGTGGTCGATGTCGACAATTCGTCCGGCATACATGGCCGCGGCGCAGTCTCCGCTACTCCTCCCAAATCGTTGGTTAAAAGCATCACGGCTGTGCCCTAGTTATGGGGTCTTCCCCTTGACGCATTGCGCGCTCTTGATATCAGATTTCAGGAAATCGACGTTATTCAGCCGTTACGCTCACTTGATTTGACGGTTGGCGGAACAAGATAAATCCGAGATCGTTGCCCCGGCAAACCTTCGCGCACCGCAGTCTTCGAAAATGTGAATTAGCTCGTGGCAGCGACCAATCCGCCGTCTACGCGCACCAACGACCCGGTTACATACGAAGCACGCGGGCTCGCGAGGAACGAGGCGACTTCGCCAAACTCGTCCGTCCCGCCGTAGCGGGCGGCGGGAATGCGGGCGCAAGAGTCGCGTTTTACGTCTTCCACGCTGAGTCCCCGCCGTTTGGCATTCAAAGCATCCAACGATCTCAGACGATCCGTTTCGATCCTACCGGGAACAATTGCATTTACCGTGACACCGTGAGCCGCGACTTCTCGTGCGAGAGACTTTCCCCAGCCGACCAGCGCTGGACGAATGGTGTTGGAAATGGAGAGGTTCGGAATGGGTTCGATGACGCCTGAAGAGACAACCGAGAGAATTCGGCCATAGCCGCCTTGTATCATTGCCGGCAGCGTCAGATCGGCGAGGCGGACAAGTCCAACGAACATGAACTCGAAGTTTTTGCGCCATTTCTCGGAGTCGACGCCCGTTGCCGGACCAGGAGGCGGCCCCCCGCTGTTCAGCACGAGTATATCGGGATGGCCCATGCTTGCAACAACCGCCTTATGAAGCGCGTCAATTTGCTTGAGGGAACCGGTATCGCATACAAACGCTTCTGTTCCTCGCCCGAGCGACGCCACGGCCTGTTGCAGTCCCTCGCTGTTCCTGCTGGCGATGGCTACTCGCGCTCCGTTCGAATCGAACGCTTTCGCAATTCCAAATCCGATTCCCTTGCTGGCGCCCAAGACAAGCGCCAGTTTGCCCTCAAGTTCTCCTGCCATGTCAATTCCTGACGCTATTGGCGCCCTTGAAGGGCGGACATCTCATTCGGTCGGTCCGAAATCCGTTCTCTGGTAGCAGTACCCGTTACCTCTTACAAGAGAGCGATCGGTTAATACGGGAGGTGTGCGGCATGTCAAAGCAACTTGAGGGCAAGGTCTCGGCGATTGCCGGTGTGTGCTCCGGAATTGGCTTGGCCTGCGCGCGGTTGTTCGTGAGCGAAGGAATTGAAGTGGCGATCATCGACCAAAGAATTGCCGAGTTTCTGCGTGGGAAATGCAGGGTTTCGCGCCGTGCGCCGGTACTGCTTGAGGCGATATTGGCGAGGAAGCCACAGTGCGCCGCCATGCCAAGGCAATAGAAGAACGTTTTGGGGATTCGACGTTCTGGTTGCTTGCGCCAGCTGTTCTACGGACAAGGGAGTAGCAAAATCTTCGCTAACCGAATGGGAGGGTGTACTTATCACAAATTTCACCGGTAGCCTCCTTTGGAGCCGTGAAGCGGTGCGCTCAATGCGCAAGCGTGGAGGCGGTTCCATTGTGCTGGTTGGCTCGCAATTCGCGCTGGCGGGCGGACGCGTCAACGCGCCGCGATCACCATGAAGAATGTTGCCGAGATAGGCAAGTAATTGCACGAGCAGGCTCCGGTCGAGGCCCGATTCCGCACGCAAAGCTCGCCGCTGCGCTTCGGTCGAATCCACGCCAGTATGGCGACCATCGGATCGGTGAGATAGCGCAACACGACAAACGCAATAGCGGTCGTGGCCAGCATGAAGATGATCGCCTGATCGAACCTGCGGGCGAGAAAACTCAACATGGCGTGGTTCCCTGTCTCTCTCAGACGTCAGGATGGGCGGGAGTCGCTTCCGAGACCAACGCTCGCCGAGTCAGGCTGCGGCCAGGCCGCGTGACCTGAAGGCAGGTTGCCAGTTCGAATATCAATGACGCCGGTCTCTATAGCATTTCCGGTTCGAACAGAAGCAAAAGAAATCCAGCGCGTCCTGGAGAGAATTACCGCAACCGTGGCCAGCGTCCAAAGACAGCCGGAAGAGAATCGCGTGCATCTCCGTCGCAGCTACTGCTCAAGCGCAACCGGCCTTCGTTCATTCACCGAACGGCAAATGCCTTCGAACGCCGCAATTCCCCAGAGTATCTCCTCGTGCGAGACCGGAAATGTGGAGACCCCGGAGATGGCGCTCGCAAAAGCTTCAAGTTCGGCCCGTTCCGTGTCAACGGGATCGAATGAGCGCGATTCCGTCTCGCCGTCGAGGGAGGTAAAACGGAGGGTGTTTGGATCAGGCAGTTCCACGTTTCCTCTTGTGCCAAAGAACTTGAGGCGAAAATCGGGCGCCGAAGCCATCAGCATTACCAGCGAAGCGCGAGTTCCCATCCTCAACATCAGAAGCGCTGCGGTGGTATCATCGATGGGCACATCCAGCACTTGCCGCGAAGAGATGGCGGTCACCTTCGCGACCGGGCCTAGGAGATGTACGATCAGGTCGATCAAGTGAATTCCCGCGCCCGCGAGTCCGCCGGCCGGGCTCTCGCTTGGCGCGACGCGCCACATGCCTTCGTGATAACGCCCGGCAACGTTTCCAGAGTAATTGCATTCCACAAACGTGATCTTGCCAAGTCGTCCGGCCTCAATGGAATTGGCGAGAACGGCCGTAGCCGGCAGGAACCGGCGGTTGTGCCCCGCCGCACACACGGTGCCTGCGGCCGAGACCGCAACCAGTGCCCGCTCGGCATCCGCGACGGTAAGTGTGAAGGGCTTTTCTACGAAGACCGGCTTGCCGGCCTGGGCACAAGCCACAACTTGATCGGCGTGCAGGGAATGGGGCGTCGCGAGGACCACGCCATCGATGTCCCGGGCCGCAAGCGCACTGTCAAGGTCGGCGAGGATGGCGAGGCCAAAGCGGTCCGCGCGCGGCTGCACTTGGACCGGCGAGCGGGAAACTACATGGGTAAATTTAACACGCCCGCTCTTGCCCTGTACGGATTCCACGAGCGTCTGACCCCACCGGCCCATCCCGGCAATCGCGAGTTTGATCATTGCCGCCCTTTCCTCGTTTCTGTTGTTTCGGCGTTTCCGCCCGCGCCAATTCGTGGGTGCCGCCTGTCCGCCAATTCAGCGGTCGCAGTGGGTCACGTTTAGAACCGCTTTTCGAACAAGTAAACTAGGAAGATAGCGTTGAGCGTTATCGTCGGTACCGAGACGGCGTTGGGGGCCGATTCCCGGTTCCACGCGTAGGGCAAGTATTCTTGGCGCTCTGCCACCGGCAGCGAGTCGCCGCGCAGCACATAGTTCGTGTACTGGATGAGCGCGCGCGGGACCAAGTCCCAAATTCCCGCCTGCGCTGCCCCAGCCCTTCATGGACAATTCTCCGCGAGATTAGATCACGTTTCACCGTTTCAGCGAGCGAATCCAGATCCCAGGCGTGATTTGCGAGATCAAGGAGGTGCGATTCGGCATCCGTGGCCTCAACAGATCCGGCGATGTTGCTCAGTTCCAACGGGTCGCCCTCCAGATCAAACAGCATCGGAGGATACGCCCGCGAAGAGATGAGATTGAATTGGCCATGGCGTACCGCGACCCGCGGCGCAACGGTTCCGCCATCGATGTGTTTGACAAGTACCGGTGCGACGCCGGCTTTTCCATTGGGGATTACTTGCAATAGTTGATTGCGCCAGGATAAGTCCTGGGGAGGGGGATGACATGAGCTGAATCCATTCAACGCGACCCAGCGGGACCGACGCCCGCTCGGCAACGGCGCAGCCCGCCAGCCGGGAGCGAGTCTTGCATGGCGCATGGCGACGTGCGTTGTGAAGCGTAGACAGCGGGAGATGAAAGGCGATAACCAGCCTCGACATGCACAATGATGACGCCTTTTCAACCTTCAACCACTTGGGGGCAGCACCGGCAGCGACACCACCGGCGAGGCGTCAAGGGTCGTCCGGTGTCGAAGGCCGGCGCAGAGCCACGGAAAGGGTCGCCAGAAAACCTGGGAGAACCTGCACTTGCTCATGGGCGAGGAGCCGGAACCGGAGCGCCGGCTGAACAAAAGCATCAAGCCCGTCGCCGGGCCTGCATGGCGGCGGGACCGCGTTAGACGGAACTTCGTTTAGGAAATAACTGTCAGCACGACCCTATTCGATTGAGGTTTCACGGTTTTCTACGGAAGCGACGTCGTTTCCTCCTGACATTGGACTCCATGTAATAACACGATGTGGTGTGATTTCCTGGATAGGTTCCCTTGATATAGCCTTTCATTTCACGTATACTGACTCCATGAAGTCAACCTACGTCGAATACATTCCCAACCACGGAAGCGTCCCCACGCCGCTCATCCGGCAGTCCTGGAGGGAAAACGGACGCGTCAAACGACGCACCCTCTGCAATCTCTCCAAACTGGAGCCCCACCTCGTCGAGGGCATCCGCCTTGTGCTTAAAGGTGGCGCCGTTTTCCCGGACATCCACGACGCCGTGTCCCTGCGCCGTTCGCTACCGCATGGACATGTGGCGGCGGTGGCCGGCACCATGCGGAAACTCGGTTTCGAGCGGCTGCTGCACCGCAAGCCGGGCCGGGAGCGCAGCCTGGCGTTCGCTGCGGTCGCCGCGCGGGTCGTCGAACCCTGCTCGAAACTGGCCACCGCAAGGCGGCTGTCGCCGGCGACCGCCTCCTCCAGCCTGGGCGCCGTTCTTGGCCTCGGGGCGGTCACCGGCAACGAGATGCTGGGCATGCTGGGCATGCTGGACTGGCTGCGGGCCCGCCAGCGATGGATCGAGCGCAGCCTCGCCGCCCGGCACCTCCGGGACGGGACGCTCCTCTTGTATGACGTGACGTCGAGTTTTCTGGAGGGACGCTGCTGTCCGCTTGCCGGGTTCGGCCACAACCGTGACGGAAAGAAGGGCAAGAAGCAGATCGTTTACGGGCTGCTGTGCGCCGCCAACGGCTGCCCGGTGGCGGTGGAGGTGTTCGCAGGCGGTACCGGGGATCCGGCGACCGTCGCCGTCCAGGTGGCGAAGGTCAAGCAGCGGTTCGGGCTCTCCCGCATCGCCTTTGTCGGCGATCGCGGCATGGTGACGGCGGCGCGCATCCGCGACGACCTGCTTCCGGCCGGGCTGGACTGGATCTCGGCGCTGCGCACCCCTCACATCCGCCAACTGACGCGCGCCCCCGGTCCGGAGAACCCGAACGGAACCCACGGGAAGGCACCGCTTCGTCCGGAGGAGCTGGTCGCCGACGGGGTGGCGGAGGTTTCCAGTCCGGACTTTCCGGGCGAGCGCCTGATCGTGTGCTTCAATCCGCGCCTGAAGGCGGAGCGGGCGCGCAAGCGGGAGGATCTGCTGCGGGCCACCGAACGCGTCCTGGAAGACATCGCCAAGGCCGTCCGCAGCCCGCGCGCGCGCTTGCATGGACGCGACGCGATCAACCGCCGGGTCGGCCGGGACATCAACCGCCGCAAGGTGGCCAAGCACTTCGATATCGAGATCTCGGATGGCCACATCGCCTGGGCGCGCAACGCGGAGCGGATCGCCGACGAAGCACGCCTCGACGGCGTCTACGTGATCCGCACCAGCCTCGAGGCCGGCGCCCTCGCCGCGCCGGAGGCGGTGGAGGCCTATAAATCGTTGTCCACGGTGGAACGCGCGTTCCGAGGGATGAAATCCAACCTCGACGTGCGCCCGGTTTACGTCTACAGCGAGGACCACGTCCGCGCCCACGTCTTCCTGTGCATGCTGGCCTGGCACGTCGAATGGCGCATGCGCAAGTGCCTCGCCCCGATCCTGTTCGAGGACGACGACCGCGATGGCGCAAGACGGAAGCGATCTTCCCCGGTCGCGAAGTCCGACGTCTCCGACCGCGCCAGGTTCAAAGCCGCCACAAAGGAAAACCCGGAAGGTCTGCCGGTGCACAGCATGGAGACGCTGTTGTCGGACCTCGCCACGCTGACCCGCAATGAAGTGACGCTGTCGGCGAACCCGGATCTGGCGTTCCCGCTGCTCGCCGAACCGACGGAACTGCAAGCCAAAGCGTTCGAACTCCTGCAAATCGACCCGACCAAACTGACTCCATGAACGGGGCAGTTTGAATCCTGCCTAAGCATCTGTTTGGCAAAGGATATATGCGAATTGATCCCATGAAGTTCCGGTTAGAGGACACGAACCGGCAGGCGGTCATGGACCCGGCTGGCGAAACAATAAGCCAAAGGACATGCAGGGCAGGTAGTCGTGGTGCCTTCATGGTACCGCGGCAGGCGGGGAACCGGGTCCGCCGGGACCCGCCCTGGAGGAAATGTAGGCATCACTTGTTCAGACCCACTGATGGGCGACGATGGAGGAAACCCTGGGTTCCGCCAACACGTACACGAAACAGCAGTGGATGACCGAACAGGCGAGGTGGCACCCGGATCAAGTGTTCACGTCCCTGCATCATCAGATCGACATCGACTGGATGCGCGAGGCGTATCGAGGGTCGGGGCCCGGAGACGCGACCAATTGCTGAGGGATGGAAATCGGGACGTTTTGTCGTCTGGTTCGAAGAAAATACGGAGTAATAGATTTTTTCGCAATTCGCGTGCGAAAGAATTTTCCGGCTGAAACGTGTCGCTTGGCAAGACACGCCGATGGGGATTCGCGCGGGGTCAACCCGCGTTTCGTTTCGCTGTTCAGATCTGGCGTTCCGGAAGCTGCACGACTAGGCCGTCGAGTTCCGGTGTGACTTCAAGCTGGCAGGAAAGCCGAGAGCGCTCACTCGGCTCCCAAGCAAAGTCCAACATGTCTGCTTCAAGCAAACCGATGCCCGGCAGACGGTCATACCATTCTGGAGCGACGTAGACATGGCAGGTGGAGCAAGCGCAAGATCCTCCGCAATCCGCATCAATGCCGGGGATGAGGTTTTGAACGGCGCCTTCCATTACCGTGAGTCCATTCTCGACTTCGACAGTATGCGGGGTGCCACCGTGTTCAATGTATGTGATCTTGGCCATGTATCTACCCGGTTTCCGAGTCTCGGCTCTCTGTAATTCGCCTTGCTTCCAGGCGCCAGTCCGCGTTATTGTCGGGCGCGGTTCCAGGCAAATACGGTCTCCTGCCCACGTTTCGGACGCCGCGGCACTAGGCAGGAAAGCATCAGCGAGCAGACTGCAATCGCCACGCCTGTCCAGAAGACCGCGGCGGGTGACACCAGGTAAAGATACCCGAGAGCAGCAGGGAGAAACACGGCCGCAATATGATTGATAGTAAATGAAACGGCGGCGGTGGGCGCAATATCCGCAGGGCGGGCGATCTTCTGAAAGTACGTGCGCTGGGCGAACGCCATCGCGAAGAACAGGTGGTCCAATACGTAGAGCGTGGCCGCGAGAATTGGATTCGACACTACCGCATAGGCCGCAAAGATCAGGATGAGACCGGAATATTCGAGAATGAGTGCAAGGCGTTCGCCGTAGCGCTGAATCATTCTCCCGACAAGCGGGGACACGGCCATGTTCACGATGTAGTTCAGCAGGAACAGTGCGGTAAGCTGGTGAACTTCGAGGCCGAAACGATCCACCATCATGAATGCGGCAAAAACCACAAATATCTGACGGCGAGCTCCGCCCATGAAAACCAGTGCGTAGTAGAGCCAGTACGAAGCACGGAGGATGATGCGTGTTTCCTGGCGCACAGGCGCTTCAATGCGCGGAAATGCAACCCAAACGAACAGAGCGACGGCGGCGGTAATCGTGCCGCCTGCGAAGAACACGAATGCGAACGATAGGTCGAATGTCTTCCAGGTGAGCACGATAGCGCTGTACGCGACCAAGCTTCCAGCGGACCCGGCGCTGACAATCCAGCCGAGGATTCGGGGTGCCCGGTCACGGGAAAGCCACTGCAATTGCAGCGACTGGTTTACCGCCTCGTAGTAGTGAAACCCGATCGACCCGAGAATGGTCGTCAGGCAAAGTCCCCAATAGGTAGGCAGCATGCCGGTGGCGGCGACGGCGATTCCCAGAAGCAGCAGCGAGAGTATGGCGAGGAACTGTTCCCGTAAGATCAGCAACAGGGCGATCACCGCGATGGAGAAGAATCCCGGAATTTCCCGAACCGTGTGCAGCCAGCCGATGTCGGAGCCGTCGAAACCCACTGCTTCGACGGTGAAATTATTGATGAGGGCCATCCAAACCGAGAACGCGAAGGGCATGCCGGCCGCCATGACCACTAGGCAGGCCTCCGGTCGCCGCCACAATGGGAGGCGTCGCGCTTCGTCGAGCGGCGTGACCTCGCGGCGAAACAAGCAGCGGTTCGGCGTTAGACGCCGCTCATGCAGAGATATTTGACCTCGAGGAATTCCTCGGTCCCGTACTTGGAACCCTCACGCCCCAGCCCCGATTGCTTGACTCCGCCGAACGGAGCGACTTCCGTTGAAATCAACCCGGTATTGATACCGACGATTCCATATTCAAGCTGTTCGGCGACCCTCCAGACCCGGCCGAGATCACGGGCGTAAAAATACGCCGCCAAGCCGAATTCCGTGTCGTTGGCCTGTGCGACCACATCCGCTTCATCCTCGAAACGATAGAGCGGCGCAACAGGTCCGAAGGTTTCTTCCCGTGTAATGCGCATTTCCTTGGTTACTCCGGTGAGAACCGTAGGCTCGTAAAAGGTTCCGCCGAGGGAGGATCGCTCTCCGCCGAGCAAGACATTCGCCCCCTTCCCGATTGCGTCCGCTACGTGCTCTTCCACTTTCTTGAGCGCGGCGGGCTCGATCAGCGGTCCCTGCTCCACGCCCTCGGAGGCACCATTTCCGAGGCGGAGCTTTGCAACGCGGTCGGCGAACTTTTCGGCGAATGCGTCATGCACGCCGCTCTGGACGTAGATCCGGTTGGCGCACACGCAGGTTTGCCCGGCGTTCCGAAATTTGGAGATCATCGCTCCGTCGACCGCGGCTTCGATATCGGCGTCGTTGAACACGATGAACGGTGCGTTTCCGCCGAGTTCCAGGCTCACCTTCTTGATGTCATTCGCGCACTGCGCCATCAAAATGCGACCAACTTCGGTGGAGCCGGTGAAAGTGAGTTTCCGGACCTTTTCGTTGGCGCAAAACTCTGTGCCGACTTCCCGCGCCCGGGTAGATGTCACAACATTGAATACGCCCTTGGGGAATCCGGCGCGCTCTGCAAGCACGGCAAGCGCCGTGGCGGAGAGCGGGGTCATTGCCGCCGGCTTCGCAACAACTGTGCAGCCCACCGCGAGTGCGGGCGCAAGTTTGCGCGTGATCATGGCGGTCGGAAAATTCCAGGGTGTGATCGAGGCGGTTACGCCGACGGGTTGCTTGATCACCAGCAGGCGGCGGTCGGCTTGGTTTTGCGGAATCACGTCGCCATACACGCGTTTGGCTTCCTCCGCGAACCACTCGACAAAGCTGGCACCGTAGATGATCTCACCCTTTGCTTCCGCGAGAGGCTTTCCCATTTCTGCCGTCAGGATGGCGGCGAGATCGTCAGCGTTTTCCAGGATCAGGTCGTTCCACGCCTTCAGAAGCACGGAGCGTTCCTTGGCCACCCTTGCTGCCCAGCCCGGTTGCGCTGCGTGCGCTGCGTCAATTGCGCGCCTCACATCTTCCGCTTCGAGATCGGGGACTCTGGCGATGGTTTCTCCCGTCGCTGGATTCGTCACTGCAAAAGTGGAGTTGGACCCGGCTCCGCACCAGGCGCCGTCGACATAAGCATTTTCCGCGAGTAGGCTGCTGTCTTTCAGATTCATGATGTTTCTTGCCTCTAAGTCGTGTTGATTCAATACAGGACGACGCTGCGAATACTCTCGCCCGCATGCATCAAGTCAAACGCGCTGTTGATGTCATCCAGGGGCATGGTGTGGGTTATCATCGGGTCAATTTCGATTTTCCCTTCCATATACCAGTCAACGATCTTCGGTACGTCCGTACGCCCCCTCGCGCCGCCGAAAGCAGTGCCACGCCAGACCCGTCCAGTGACCAATTGGAAAGGCCGGGTCGCAATCTCCGCTCCTGCCGGCGCGACTCCGATAATCACGGATTCGCCCCAACCCTTGTGACAGCTTTCGAGCGCCGCGCGCATGACTTCCACGTTTCCGGTGCAGTCAAACGAGTAGTCGGCTCCTCCCCGAGTTTGGTTCACGATGTAGGAGACAAGATCACCTTCCGCCTCATTTGGATTCACAAATTCCGTCATTCCGAACTGCTCGGCCATTTGCCGTTTACCAGGATTGATGTCCACTCCCACGATCTGACGCGCGCCAACTAGGCGGAGGCCCTGGATTACGTTCAGTCCGATACCCCCGAGGCCGAACACGACGCATCGGGAACCGGGCTCGACCTTGGCGGTTGTCATGACCGCGCCAAGACCGGTGGTTACACCGCAGCCGATGTAGCAAACCTTTTCGAACGGAGCGTCCTTGCGAATTCTTGCAACTGCGATTTCCGGAAGCACCGTAAAATTTGAGAAGGTGGAGGTGCCCATGTAGTGCAGGATGGTTTCACCGTTGGTGGAAAACCGCGATGTGCCGTCCGGCATGACTCCCCTGCCCTGAGTCTCGCGAATCGCCTGACAGAGATTGGTCTTTGGGTGAAGGCAATACTCGCACTCACGGCATTCCGGCGTGTAGAGCGGAATCACATGGTCCCCCGGTGCCACCGAAGTCACCCCGGAACCGATGTCTACGACAACGCCGGCTCCTTCGTGTCCGAGAATGGCGGGAAACGCTCCCTCCGGGTCGGCGCCTGACAGGGTGAATTCGTCGGTATGGCAGATGCCCGTCGCGTGAATTTCAACGAGCACCTCTCCTTGCTTGGGGCCTTCGAGTTCGACGGTCGTGATCTCAAGTGGCTTGCCTGCGGCAACCGCCACTGCGGCGCGGCTCTCCATGGTGTTTCTCCTTGGTCTGTTCGCCTTCGGGTGATACGCCCTGCTGGCGGCAAACGCAATGCGCATCAGCGGGTTACAGCATTGGTCCCTCGCCCTCTCGTATCAAGTGGTCGGGGATTCGATTTGTTCTGTTGTGACTCTTGCGGTTGGCCGATGTCCTTTTACTGCCCATCGCCTCCATTGAGAATGGAAGAGGGACGGAATGGGATCAGCTTCATAATTGCAAATGCGTTATATGTCTGAAATGAAATCGCGAATTCCAAGTAAGGCTCTGTACAATGGACACCTATATTTGGAACCGGTCGGCGCGGTTGCGTGAGATTGAGGAGCCGAAGCGAGACCAGACGTGTCGGGACCGGGACGAAGTTCGCGCTGAACGCGATCAGGCGCATGTAGTTCTATCTGCAGCGGGCACGTGGCACAGGCAAGTTCAGGGGAAGTTCCTTAGAGAGGCGCTAGCCCGAGTTTACCGAGTTCGGGCCGGTATGGCGCCGGAACGGCATTTTCCACTGTGATCGCCTGTTTCGTAACCCGTTGATTCTGCGCGTGTTTCCCCCTGCGATGGATGCCAGGCGAGCAGGCACGGCACAGCGAAAATGTATGACCTAATATAGTGATCAACCGAGGATAGCCGTAACTTATTGTATGAAAGGAGATTATGTGCTACAATTTGTGCACTGAAAGAGCAATGTATGACCTAAGTCATGGTGAGCATCGTCAAGAAATCCATCAACGGCAACGCCTACTACTACGCGCGGCAGTGCAAACGCGTCAATGGCAAGCCCAGGATCGTCTGGCAGAAATACCTGGGGCGCGCCGAGGACATTGTTCAGGCCGTGCAAGGGATCAAGCCTGAACACGCCATCGTCCGGGAATTCGGCGCGATTGCGGCGCTGTATGACATCGCATGTCAGTTGCGCATCGTGGAACACATTGATCGGCATGTCCCCAAGCGTGCCGGCGAAGTCTCCGTCGGCACCTATCTGCTGATCGCCATCCTCAACCGTTGTGTGGCCCCCTGCTCGAAAGCCAGCATCGCTGACTGGTTCGAGGGTACCATCCTGCCGCATTGGTTGGGCGTTCAGGCGCGGCAACTCACCAGCCAGCGATTCTGGGACAACATGAACCGGGTCCCGG
Source organism: Rhodobacterales bacterium (assembly GCA_965219495.1). Lineage (GTDB taxonomy): Bacteria > Pseudomonadota > Alphaproteobacteria > Rhodobacterales > CAZPXZ01 > CAZPXZ01. Next base: position 717,077 of record OZ244777.1, on the reverse strand, counting down.
AGGCCGCCATTGCCGACATCGAGCGCGACATCGTCGCAACGATGATCGACCGGTTTGCAGTAGATCTGCGGCAGGTACTGTACGATGCCACCAACTTCTTCACTTTCATCGACAGCTTCAACGACAGGGCCCCCCTCGCACAGCGCGGCCACAGCAAGGAGGGACGCAAGTCGCTACGCATCGTCGGCCTTGCCCTGCTGGTGGCTGCCGACAGCCACCTGCCCCTGCTGCACAGCGTCTATCCGGGAAACCAGCCGGACGCCCCGACCTTCTCCAGCCTTCTCGACGCTCTTGCGGCCCGCTGGCGAGAGTTGTTCGCCCTCCGCAGCGAGGACATCACACTGGTTCTGGACAAGGGGAACAACTCGGCCGCCAATCTCGTCGCACTCGAGGGGAGCCCCTACCACTTCGTCGGCTCCCTCGCGCCCACGCAGCACCCCGAGTTGCTGGCGACCCCGAACCGCCGCCTGCAACCCCTCGACGGGATCGAAGGCGTGAAGGTCTGGCGGACCTTGCGCACCGTTTACGGTGCCGAGCGCACCGTTCTGGTCACATGGAACCAGAACCTGTTCGATGCCCAGACCGCCACCCTGCTACGGGAGATCGCCAAGCGTCGCCAGTGCCTGCGCGAGCTGCAGCGGCGACTCCAGCAGTGGCGCAAGGGCGCCATCCGCAAGGGGAGGCCGCCAACCCTCGAAGGCACGCGGAAGAAGATCGAAGGATGGCTCGGCGCCCGGCACATGGCCGACTTGTTCCGGTTCCAGCTCGAACCCGGCGACCCGGCTCCAAGACTGACATTCCGCTTCGACCGGAAAGCCTGGAAGAAGCTGCAGGACACGCTGCTCGGCAAAACCCTGATCTTCACGGACAACCACCACTGGAACGACCTGGAAATCGTCCGTGGCTACCGGGCGCAGCACCACGTCGAACACGCATTCCAGAACAGGAAGGACACCAGCCATATCGCCATCCGACCGCAATACCATTGGACCGACCAGAAAATCCGGGTCCACGTATGCTGCTGTGTGCTTGCCCTGATGCTGTGCTCCCTCCTGCAACGCGAAACCCGACAGCGTGGCTTCGACCTCTCCGGCGCGAGCCTGCTCGACACCCTCGCCAACATTCGAGAGGTCGGCGTTCTGCAAACCACCCTTCGCAAGCGCAAGACCCCCGCGATCGAAATCACCCTGTCACAAATGTCAGAAACCGAAAAGGCCCTCTATGACAGCCTGAACCTCGAGCGATTCCGCACCGCTTAGGTCATACACCCGCTCGTCCGTGCACGCGGCATGGCAGCCCTTCGGACGCTCGAAAAAACTCATTCAATGCAAAACGATACGACAACAAACCGCCGATCCCTACCGAGTGCTACGCCTTCAATCCGGTCTGAACTCGGTAAACTCGGGCTAGAGCTCGGAAGGGCGTTGGTGAATGTAGGCAAATTCCTCCAGACCAAGCGCATACCTCTGGATCGGTTCGTGGAGTTCATCCGGCGGGAGATGAAGCCGGCGTATGGAGACGAAATGACCAAGGAGGTAGCTGAGAGAAAGGAAATGGGGGCTAGTAACTATCAATGGGAAAAACAGATGGAAACCAAACGGATGCACGTGGCACAGGACGAGCGGGCAGGCCAGGCGCAACGCAGGAGGGATCGAGGCTTCGAACGGTGAATTCGCATTTGCCGGAGCGGCGATTTAGCGGCCCGCAGAGGCCTGTTTGTCAAGAGTGCCGTTGTGGTGGGGGCAGAATACCGCGATTCCGCGCTCCCGGCGGTTTCTGGGGGCGATTCTAAGCAATTTCGAGAGATCGTCAGGCTACGGGCGGCTACTCCATGCGAGCTATTGCGCTTATTGAGGGCCATTCTGGCGCGGGTCGCGGCGTCCGTGGCTGAATTTGCAATAAATCTTGGAATGCTTGCGGGTGTCAGCATGGCAGATCGGCGAACGACTGCCCACCGAGTAAGCGCATGGTGCGCGACTTGCTGACGCTCAGGGATCGGGGGTGTTGGCCCGCAAGTGGTCGAGAGAAAACTCATCAATCGATTCCAGGACGACCTGTCGCAATACGTTTGCCAAGTTGTTGTTTGGAGAGAGGCCGACTTTAGATTTGTTCCAAGTAATTGCAAACGTGTGACGGTTCGCTGGATCGACATCGAGAAGGAGCTTGACCCATAGTTGAAATTACGCTTGGATCACGCAAATTGTTGAGGGTTGATGCTCAAGCGGAAGAAGATTCACAGATACGCGCAACGCTATCCCGATGCCTGCGTTGGATTGGTGGACTGGAACTGCATTGCGCCGCAACTCCAATTCCGCCAAATTTTGCAGTATCTCCTCCGTTAAGCCTTCGGTCTTGGGTTCCGATAGGTGGATAACACGTCGAAACCTGAGAGCCCGGTCAGGGTTTCCGCTTCGCTCCACACAATCGACGAGGAACTGTCGGATTGCGCGGCGGCCATCCCGGGAAGACAGAGAAGACAAGCGGCAAGATAGGCGGCGCAGTATGGCACGGTTCAAATCAGTTTGATCAGGCCAAACGTGATTGCGGCATTCGCGAGTACGATCGCAAGAGCGGTCTGGTAGTGATCGGCCTTGGTAGCCAGGTGCTCGGTATCGGCAGTGGCGACGCTACGCATTTCGGAAGCGGCCGCTTCCGCCTGCTTGCGGTCAAACTCGGCTTGTTCGAGGCGGCGGGCGGCCGCAAGAGCGTCAAGAGCACAGGGATGGGACATGATCCTGGTTCTTTGTCCCTGTACTTCTCTAGCCTGATGATCGGGTTTCAGTCTTCGCCTCCAACCAGGCCTTTCTGGTAATTTTAGCGGGAATATCCCCCCGGAACCCCCTTCTGATCTAACGATCCAGCAACACCTTCAGGCACCCCGCCAAGAGATCCCTATTTAAAACTATTTTCCCGAGGTTTCAGGTACTACCTGTGTAGTTCACGACAGGGCGGGCCGTTGGCCCGCCCTGAACGCTTCTTGATCAGCCAAACCACCAGCGTTCGCCAAAGCGCTGGCCGTCCATATCCCAGTTCGGCGCGAGCTCGCCGTGCATGACGTTCTTGCTTGTGGCGTACACGTGGTTCGTGAACATGGGTACGACAACCCCACCCTCATCGCGGACAATCTGTTGCATTTCGCCGTAGATTTCTGCCCGGAGGGCGTTATCGGTTTCGGCCCTTCCCTGCACCAGGAGCTCGTTGAAACGATCGTGTTCCCAATAGGTGTCGTTCCAGTTCGAGCCTGCCGCATACGCGACGGAGAACATCGCGTCCGGCGTCACGCGTCCGCCCCAGTAGCAGGCGCACCAAGGCTTCTGAAGCCACACATTGTCCCAGTATCCATCGTTCGGTTCGCGAATGACTTCGATGTCGATTCCTGCCGCCTTTGCGCTCTCGGCAATGAGAACCGATGCATCCACGGCTCCGACAAACGCCGCATCCGCCGCACTTAACTGCACCTTGATACTGGTCATTCCCGCCTGCTGCAGGTGCCACTTCGCCTGTTCCGGATCGTATTCGCGAATTGGCAGTTCAGCATTGAAAAATGCGACGGCCGGACTAATCGGATGATCGTTGCCGACAGTTCCGTATCCGCGCAGGATCTTTTCAACAATTTCCTGCCGGTCAATTACGAATTTCAAAGCTAATCGGACATGGTTGTTGTCGAATGGCGGTGTATCGGTGCGCATCGGGAATGTGTAGTGCTGGAAGCCCGCAACCGACTTGATATCGATTGAGTTGTTCCGTTCCAGGAGGTGAACCGTCTTGAGGTCAACACGTCCCATCGCATCGATGTCACCGGAAGTGAGCGCATTTGTACGCGCCGCAGGGTCGACGATCGACAGCATCTCGATGGCGTCGAAATGCGCACGGTCCGACTTGTGATAATTGGGATTGCGGCTTCCCGTGTAGCGCACGCCGGGATCGAAGTCGTCCAAGACATAGGGTCCGCATCCGATACCGGAGTCGATCTCTGCCATCCCGTCCTTGGAGGGCATGATCGGAATGTGGTAGTCGGCAAGAACATAACCGTAATCCACGTTCGGGGCATCGAGAGTGAGGATCACTCGATTGGGACCATCCGCCTGCATGTCCACGATGGTGGAAATTTGCGTCTTCATGGCCGATGTCGCTTCGTCCCCGCGATGGTGGTTCAGCGACGCGATTACGTCTTCGGCGGTAAGGGTCTTGCCGTTATGGAATTCGATTCCCTGGCGTAACTCAATGGACCACACCTTTCCGCCTTCGAGCACATCCCAACTGGCGGCGACTTCGGGGAGGAGCCCGGAATCCGTTCCAATTTCAAAGATGAAGTTGTGCGTGAGATGCGATAATCCAATCGAGAAGTCGTTTTCAAACGTTCCCGGGTCAAGAGAATCCGTGGTTGCGCCATGGGCACAGCCATAGCGGAGTGTTCCTCCGCGCATGGGCTCGGCAGAGAGCCCGGCCGCTGGCAAAGCGGTAGCGCCGGCGATCAGCGCCGAGCCCTGCATGAAGCGCCGGCGGCTTGGATTGCCGAACGCTCTTAGTTCAGACTGGGTCATATTATGCCCTCCTGTTGAAATTGTCTTGACCGAAACACGTCCCCTTTCGGCGGCAGGTTCCGGTTGCGACGGCTACGCGCCCACGTGGCGCTCGTCCGGCATGGTGGAGAAAGGCAGTGGTTTCGTCAAGCGGAAATAGCAAGCTGTTGCACAGCTCAACACACCTTTCGCTTCACTCAAAGAAGCGCGCGCCAAGAGGGTTCGCGACGCGCACTGCCGCATGAAGGGACAACTCCCGCGCTGGGTGGCGTGTTTGCGAAATGCCGTGCTCGAATTGCAGTGTTTCATCCCGGCCATTGCGTCCTTGACGCAGGGGCCGCGCCAGTCTTCAAGGCTGGGTTTGCGGTCCACAGATAAGAGTGGGTGCGGCTGTTGGGACGGGTCGACGCGATAACGAGGGTTTCTTCGTAGGGAAGAGATGCTCGCAAGGCAAAAAAATCTGTAAAGATAAATGAATCCGCGAAGCGGACTGCCGGACTTACTACGTTCCACTTGCGGGAAGCATGGAACGCATGATCGCCGGCAGGCCGGAACGCTCCGTGACAATGATGACTCCGTTTCGGTCGAAGGCTAGCTGCACTTCGCTGCCAGTTACGCGGTTCGCGATCCCGCGGGTTGATCCGGGTTCCAGCGTCAATCCCTCCGGCGGCCAGTGCAGTCCACGGCCTTCGACGATCCGAACTGGACGGGTCGCATGCATCGAAAGGCGCGAACCCGAAACCAGTTTCGCCGACCAACGAAGGGGAGGCGCGAATGCAAGATCCGCGCCTCCCAGAAGGATCAGGTTGGCGTCCGTCCGGTCTGCGATGATTCCGAAAGCGGACAATGAATGGTCCAGTCGGCTCCCCAAGAATCCCGCAAGGACGTAGGCCGGCGCGGACACGAACTCCATGCATTTTTCGAGATCGGTTGTATCCTGTTCCGGAATATGAAAGACCGGCGTTCCGCGCTCCTTCCAGTAGGCAAGCATTTCAATCGAATCAAAGTCCCCGAGAACGGCCGCCGCGTCGGCGCTCCAGGCCCGCAGGCAGTTGGCTCCGCCGTCCACCGCAACGGCCATCGGCGCGACCGAAAGCGCAAGTTTCAGAGTGCTCCTTCGAAGCGCTCCCGCCCCCACCAGCGTTACGGGCTGGTCAAAAACCAGCTTTTCGGAATTCCGAATCACCCCTGTCATTCCCGCACCAGATGAGGGAACGGATGAGGAAACCGCGGCTGTAGGCGATTTCCTCGCGTCCGCCGGAACCAACCGCAGCGGAGCGAGAAGCGCCCGGTCCAGTTCGCGACCAGATCCCCCGCCCGGATTCTCGCCAGCCCGTTCGGCTGCTTTCTTGCCGGATGATCAGGACTTGGCGCCCTCTGCATCCCGCCTGGTTGATATTTCTCGCTTCTGTGGCCGGCGCACCCGCGAAGCAGTACCATCCCGGGCATCCTTCCGCAGATTGGAGATCGTTTCATGGTTGTCTGGCTCATTCTCGCGGTGACCGTGTTCTATGCCGGCTACAATGTTTGCATTCGCCTCTCGGGCGGCGCCATGCCGGAGATCGCGAGCACCACCATTTTCGCGACGATCACATTGCAGGTATTTGCATTGGGAACATCCGCTCTGTTCCTCGGTTGGCAGGCGATGGAAGGCGGCCACGTTTTCCGAATGGGAACCGGCGCATTTCTATGGGCTGCGCTTGCGGGCATTTGCATCGGCGCCGCTGAGATCGCGTATTTCTATGTGTTCGGAGTGATGGAACCGCGGCCAAACGCGGGGATGACGATTGCAATCATCGTAGGCGGAACCGTACTGCTCAGCACGCTGTTCGCAGTATTTGCGCTTGGAGAACGCATGAGCGCCATGGGTATCTTGGGAGTTGTGCTGGTTGTCGCCGGCCTCGCGCTTGTCCTGCGCAATGCGGTTCCGGCAATTCCCGCGGGAAGCGGCTCCTGACCTGGACGGGTGAAGCTCATTCGGAGAAGACCTTCCGGAATTCCCTCCATTCGCCAATGGACATCCCGGAATTTTCGCGCGTCACTTCTTCCCCGTCCAGCATTCTCCGAAGCACAGCAAGTGCTGGCCCCGACAGGGTCTCGGCGTTGAGGCGATAGTCCACGAATGCGCGCCAGACCATTGGCGTCCAGGCTTCCACGATCTTCCCGATCGCTTGGGCGTACACGCGGATCTCATGTTGCGCATGGGTATCGCCCCGCAACTCCAAGAAATGCAACAGGTTGTGGAGGTCGGTCTTCCAGTACCACTGCGTATAGACTCCGAGCGGCAGGTGAATTCGCGCAAGTTCACGCGCGATTCCCCTGCGACAATGATCGAGCTTCTGGCCTCCGCGTTCGTTCAGCAATTCCTCGTATTCCGAGTACGCCCTGGCTCCGCCTTCGCGCAACACTTCAAGAACTCGGTCGGCCTCCCTTCCCTCAATTCCTTCGCCGCGTCCTTGCGCGTTGATGGCGGACTGTGCGGCAAGGTCTTCCGCCGTCGGCACGTAGAACTCGCTGTCGAGAATGGAGTACCGGGCGGAATACTCGTTGACATTTGCCGTGCGGTGACGAATCCACTGGCGCGCCACGAAAATTGGCAGTTTCACATGAAGCTTGATTTCGCACATCTCGAACGGCGTAGAGTGGCGATGCCGCATGAGATAACGGATGAGGTTCTCGTCTTCCCGCGCCTTACGGGTCCCCTGCCCATACGACACGCGAGCGGCCTGAACCACGGCGCCATCATCTCCCATGTAGTCGACGACACGGACAAAACCGTGATCCAGAACAGGCAAGACCTCGTAGAGACGCTGGTCAAGCGCCGTCACGCACACTCGCGCGGTATCCGTTTTTCTTTCGCGCTGCGCGCGGATCTCATGCTCTTGTTCGGGCGATGTGGTCATTGCGGGGCAGGTTCTGTTGCGCGAGTTCGCATAGCATTACCATGAACTCTGTGCGTTTCGCCGGACGTGTTGCTTACGCGGGCCGGTTCAGAACATAACAGGGGAATGGAGAAATGGATATTCGATACTTGCACACCATGGTGCGCGTGAGGGATATCGGCGAATCACTGCAATTTTATTGCGGCCTTCTCGGTCTTGAGGAAATACGGCGCAGCGAAAATCCGAGCGGGAATTACACGCTCGTTTTTCTTGCACCTCCCGGCCAGGACGAAGCTGCGGTCGAACTCACATACAACTGGGATTCGGAGGAGACGTACGACGGGGGGCGCAATTTCGGACATCTCGCCTACGGCGTCGAGAATATATACGAAGCGTGCCAGAGATTCAGCGACGTGGGCGTCACCATCAACCGTCCCCCGCGCGACGGCCGCATGGCATTCGTGAAATCGCCAGACGGCATCTCAATCGAATTGATTCAGATGGGCGCGGCGCTTCCCCCGAAAGAACCTTGGGCGAGCATGGAGAATTCCGGCAACTGGTAGCGCTGGAACGCGTTCGAAGCGCTTACTTGATCTTGCCTTCGCGGAACTCCACGTGCCTGCGCGCCACCGGATCGAATTTTCGAAGTGAAAGCTTCTCGGTCAGATTCCGAGGATTCTTCTTGGTGACGTAGAAAAACCCGGTGTCAGCCGTAGAATTGAGGCGGATCTTCACGGTGGTTGGCTTTGCCATCGAACTTCTCCTTGGCGCCGCGCTCTTTGCGCGGTCTTCGGATTCCCTTTAATGGGACTTATATACGAGAGTCACAATGGGCTCCCGACACTGTTCCACGCCGAGGCGGGGCAACCCCCAATCCTTCGCCTTCCCCTTGCCGGCACCACGGGAAGCGGTTTCCCGCCATTTCCCACCCGTGAACGGGCTAATACCCGCTGCAAGACGTATCACCGGAGCCGGCACTTTCGGCCTTGTTTCCAGTACAACTGAGTATAGAGGCGCCGAAGCGCCAATTCAAGGATATTGTTACTTTAGTATATAGTGCCTGTGCAAAAAGGCCGAATTTCGTTACATATCAACAGGTTGTGGTCGGTTTTGGGTTGCGAAGATTGGTCCCAAGCGTATAATTCCAGGCAAAATTCAGGCGAAATCGGTCGGATGGGCGGAATCTTCGCGATGGATCGCTGGTTCCGGCGGAGCAGAGACGAGGGCGAGGGCAATCCAGGAGCCGTTTGTTCGGCTTGGCGAAATCGCCATCGAGGACATTGCGATTGACCCGGTCTGCCGGGATGACATCCCGGCGGTGTTGCGGGGCATCCAGCACCTGTACTGCGACGAAGCGTTGCGCCGGCAGGTTTTCGACCTGCTGGACGCGCATTTTCTTCCGGATGTGGACCGGGGGCTTGGGCGCCCGGGCATGGATTTGTGGCGGATTTTCGTGCTGGCGACCCTCAAGCAGGGCATCCGGTGCGACGACGACCGTCTGCAGGACCTTGCCAATTGCCACGAGACGGTTCGGGAGATGCTCGGCCATTCGGGGCTTGACGACCATCGCCGGTACGAGCACCGGACGCTGGTGCGCAATGTCTCGCTGCTGACGCCGGAGCTTCTGAACGAGATCAACGAACTGGTGGTGAAGGCGGGCCACGCGTTGTTCGGGCAGGCGCCGGAAGCGCCGCTCCGGGCGCGGGCCGATTCCTTTGTGGTGGAAACCGACGTGCACGATCCGACCGACGTCAACTTGCTGTGGGACGCGATGCGGCGCCTGATCCGGATTTCCGCACAGCTGGCTTCGGGCTTGGTGGCTGGCGGCAGAGCCGGAATCTGCGGCGGCAGGTGAAGCGGCTGTTCGACAAGATCCGCAATTCCCGGCGGCAGAGGCGGTATCCGGACCGCGTATGCGCTTACCTGGGGCTTTGCCGGTCGCTGGTGGCGCGGGCGGAACGGCTGCGGCGGGAACTCGAGGCAGCCGGGGCGGAGACATGGGACATCGATGCCGTGCAAGGACTTATGGATCATGCGCTTCGCCAGATCGATCAGGTCGACCGGCGGCTGCTGCAGGGCGAAGCGATCCCGCATGAAGAGAAGGTGTTCTCCATCTTCGAGCCGCATACCCGCTGGTGCGCGAAGGGCAAGGCCGGGCGCATGGTCGAACGCGGGGTTCCGGTGTGCATCGTCGAGGACCCGCATCAATTGGTCCTGCACCACCGCATCTCGTGGGCGGAAGACGACGTCGATGCGGCGGTTCCGCTGCTGTCGGAGACCCTCGCCCTGTTTCCGTCGGTGCGGGGCTGCAGCTTCGACCGGGGCTTCCACAGCCCGTCCAACCGGGTGCGGCTGGACGCGCTGCTGGACTGCAACGCGCTGCCGGCGAAGGGCGCTCTTTCGCAGAAAGCGCGGGAGCACGAGGCGCGCGCCGAGTTCGCCGCGGCGCGGCGGCAACATCCGGCGGTGGTACGCCAGGCTAACTCTGGTGTGGATAGCCGGTGCAAGTCCGGCGGAAAGGGTGCAGCGAGACTAGCTGCTGTACTAGTGGGTGCAAGTCCCACCGGCGCAATTCTCAGTTTGGCGCCGTAGTCATATCCGGCAGGCGCACGGGGTGACCCGGTGACCTGGAAGCCCGGAAGTAAAAGTCCTGGGAGACGGAGTGGAGATGGTTCCGCTTGAGTCTGATCAGCCCGGGGGGCGAGCAAAGAGTAGGGCCGTAACGAGAGTGAACGGATCAAGCGTCGAAAAGGACTTCCTGCATGAAGCTGATTTGCGGGGTAATTGGAGTTGCCAAGGGTCTCCTTTCTACCCGATGGCCAGTGTCGGTGCGGAAGAACTGAGGAGCGCGCACCGGGGCTTCCGGCATATTGAAGGCGGCAATACTCGAAAGTACAGCAGCGAAAGTCCGGAAGGTCTGGGGATCAGACAGGATGATCCTTGAATGTCAAAGACCGCGTCTATAACCGGCTGTGCCGGGAAATGAAACGGAGATCTCCAGACTGGCGGATGAGGCCGATAAGCGTTGATGGCCGGGACAACACAACCCGGCTGGAGCGAGGGCCTCAGGGCACAGGTGGCGATGCTGCAGCCGATGGCTCCGCACACGGTGGCGGAAACCCCCATCAGTTTGGCGGCGGCATCATCGAAGGACGGAGCAAACGCAGTATCCGATCGAGGGTAGGGCCGGGTCAGTCTTCACCTCGACGCACCTGCGGAAGGCTCCGTACCGAACTGTGGGGTGCCTGATGCTTGAAGCCGTACCGGGGAAAACCCGAAGTGACGCAGGGTCGGGCAAGCGTGTCACAAGCGGCGGACCGGATACGGCAGGCAGCCACGAGGAATCCGAAGGAACGCCTCACGGCGCTTCTGCACCATATCACGGTGGAGGTCCTGAGAGGGGCTTTTCATGCTTTGAACCCGCACTCTGCGGCCGGAGTTGACCGGATGACCTGGGAGGCATACGGCGAGGAACTGGACGTGCATTTGCACGCACTCCATGACCGTGTGCACAGCGGAGCGTATCGAGCGCTCCCATCGCTGCGGGTTGAAATCCCGAAGCCGGATGGGGGAACACGACCGCTTGGCATTGTCGCCCTGGAGGACAAGATCGTCAAATGTTGCGCAGCAAGTTATGTTGCGGAGAGTACGGAACCTGTTGATTGGTAAGAGTTCAAACATATTTTGCGCGACATAATTTCTTTCACGGCACCCTGTCTGCATGATCGTGGCTCCAACAATCAGGAGACACGACAATGTTCGAAGAACTATTCACACAGTCCATAGCAGGCACCGAAGAGCCTATATCCGGTTCGGGGTCTATCGCCTTGTCGAGCGTTGTGCGGCCAGCATGCCGGCATTGGCCGGGCGGAAGATAACTCCGCCCGTGGTTCGGCACACGGCCGCCTGCGCCTTGGTGCGAGCGAAGGTTGACATCAACACGGTCCGCGCGTGGCTTGGCCACGTCAACATCAACGCGACCAACATCTATGCCGAGATTGATCTCGAGATGAAGGCCAGGGCGTTGGCGCTTTGCGACGTGGCTGAACCGGGTCCGAACCGGCCGTGGAAGGAGAAGAAGGGGCTGAAAATCTTTGTGAGCGTAAAAGATTATGTTGCGGAGAGTCGGGCTCTATCTGTGCCATTCAGCAAGTTACCCAGCCTACGCAACATAACTTGCTGCGCAACATTTATCGTCCAGAAGGCAGTGGTGGAGTCGATCCTTACCCCGATTTACGAGGTCGAATTTCTCGGGTTCAGCCATGGGTTCCGGCCAGAGCGCGGGGCGCACGACGCTCTGGACGCTCTTGCCACCTGTATAGCGCGGCGGAAGGTCAACTGGATTGTTGACGCCGATATCCGCGGTTTCTTCGATAATTTGGACCGAGACTGGTTGATCCGGTTTCTGGAACACAGGATCGGAGACCGGCGGGTCATTCGGTTGATCACCAAGTGGCTGAACGCTGGCGTCATGGACGGGGGCGAGTGGAAGGACGACCTCAGGGGAACTCCCCAGGGAGCGGTTGTTTCGCCAATTTTGGCAAATATTTACCTGCACTACGTCCTCGACCTCTGGTTTGACCGGAAATGGCGTCCGCAGGAGGCGAACGGAGACGCGGTTATCGTGCGCTACGCGGATGACTTCGTGGTTGGATTTCAACACCGGCAGGATGCGGAACAGTTCCTTGACGACCTTGAACGAAGGCTGGGCAAGTTCGGTCTGGCTCTCCATCCCGGGAAGACCCGCTGCATCGAGTTTGGACGCTTCGCCAAGGCGGACCGCCTCTCACGCGGTCAGCGGCGCCCCGAAACCTTTGATTTTCCGGGGTTCACGCATTACTGCCGAACCTCAAGAAAGGGCGGTTTCAGTCTCGGGCGGAAGCCGGCAGCGAAACGCGCCCGGCGCACGCTTCAGCGGATCGGTGAGGTCCTGCGCCGTCGGCGCCACGACGACCCGGAGGAGGTAGCCGGATGGCTGCAACGCGTGCTCAGGGGGTGGCTGCAATACTATGCAGTTCCCTCCAGCCATGCGTTCCTCCAAGCGTTCGTGCGAAGCGTCAGGAGCCTCTGGTTCCAGCAACTGCGCCGTCGCTCCCAGCGTGGGAATTCCCTTCGCATATGGGAGCAATTGGCGGAGTTGACGCAGCGCTTCTTCCCACCAATCAGGATCCTTCACCCATGGCCGGATCAGCGGTTTCGTGCCGTCCACACCCGAGGCAGGAGCCGAGTGCGTTAGCGCGCACGCTCGGATCTGTGCGGAGGGGCGCTGGGCAACCAGCGCTCCTACCGCGACGAATCCGCCATCCACAACCTGGAATGCCGCGGCCTGGACCGGGTCCGCGCACACGGCGGGGATGGCTTCGCTCGAACGGTCGCTCTCGCAATCCTTGCCGCCAATCTGCACCGGATCGGCCTGGCGCTGCAGAGAGCCGAGCGGGAAAAAATCCAGAATCAGCGGCGCCGAGGCATCCGCCGCGCCGCCTGACTGCGGCTGGCCGAGCCAATGCCGTCGGCATGCGCCCCGGTCTGGGCCTGGGCTCCCTCCCCATGGCGGAAGATCGCCGGCAACCTCGAAACTCGTGCGAAACCGGTCCCCAACCGCTCATTCACGGCGCAAGAGGCCGAATTCCGCGCCGGGCGCCTGGGCCGGAAACGTCGCGCCGGGTTCAAAACCCGGTATTTTGGCACAGACAATATAATTTTCCATTCAATCAGTTGCTGGGATATTCGCAACGTCGCGCCTCAGGGGGATTCAGGGTCCGGGGCGCTGGCGCAGGCTCCCGCGCCAGACAAGCAAGGCGAGAAACGCGAGGCAAATGGCGGCCAGCGCGTACATGAGTCCGTGCGGCGGAATAGCATCCATCATCGCGCCCGCGAAAGGCGGCCCTGCTGCCGCTCCGATACCGTAGGAAAGTATGATTGCGGCATTGCCGACGGCCAGATCACGGCCCTCGAACCGGTGCCCGAGTTCAACAAGGGAGATGGAATAGAGGCCGGCGGCCAGGCCTCCCAGCAGGAACACGGCCAGCCAGAGCGCCCAACGGGTTTCCAGGAGCGCCGGCAGTGACAGGGTGCATGCCGCGCACGCCAGGGCGCAGAATCCGAGAAGGAAACGCCGATTCATCCGGTCGCTCGCGGGCCCCAGAAAGAGCTGCAGGCCGATGTTGCCAAATCCCGCGATCGCCACCAGGGTAACCGCCGCCGTGGCGATGAGGCCTGCCCGCACGCCCCAGGCGGGAACCAGGCCGAGAAAGCCGGATTCAAGCGAACCAAAAACGCATACGGCGACGCAGATCGTCGGATTCGCCAGAAAGAAGCGCGGAACTTCGGAGATCTTCACCTCTCCAGCGAAAAAGGGGGCGTACTTCCGGGCCAGCGTGACGGGAATGACCGATACCAAGAGGACCAGCATCGCAATCTGGAACGGCAACCAGCCGTAGAATCCCGTCGTGATGAGGATCAAGGGCCCGACCCCAAATCCAGAGGCCACGCAAACAGTGTAGACGCCAATGATCCGTCCCCGCCATGCACCTGGCGCAAGCGCAACGATCCAGTATTCGGCACCGTAAAATGCGATGGATCCTGCGGAACCGAGAATCGGCCGAACCAACATCCAGAACCAGGGATCGGGATTCGCCTTGAGCAGGCAGAGGCATGCGATTGAGATCAGTGCGGCGGCAGCCAGCAACCGGGAAATTCCCGACCGGCGAAGCATCGCTGGCATGAACGGGGTGATTGCGATTGCGCCCACCGCCTGGGCCATCGTGGAAGCACCGATCATCGCCCCCGAAACCCCTTGCGATTCAAGAATTACGGTGAGCAACGGGTACTGCAGACCAAAGTTAACCCCAGTGAGAGTAATGTAGAGGATGGCGGCGGCGATTCCCTGAATGTGGCCCGTCCAGAACCGGCCGAATTGCGCCGGCCGGACATCCATCAGAGATATTCCACTTTACCGGTGAAGCGTCCGCCGCCGTAAAACGGAACTGGACGATTGGAGTTTCCGGATGTAATGATCTCGCGCACTTCCCGGAGCACGACCCGGGTGATGCATGGCAAATCTCCAAGATCAATCGCTTCCGCGACCGGGAGCCACTTGAGATCTTGCAATTCGCCGGATCCCTTCGACAGATCGTCAATGCTCCCGTGCACGGCCGTGGCGGAAACAAGAAAGAATCGTGCATCGAAGCGCATCGGATAATCCGGTGGGGTGATGGCTCGGAAAAAGAATTGGAGCTGATCCAGCGCCGGTTCTAGGCCCGCCGCGTAGAACGATTTCCAGGTGCCCTGGACTCCCGGTCCGCCAACCGGCCGTGCCGAGGGGACGCCGACTGCGAGGCCGGATTCCTCATACAATTCGCGAATGCCGGCGAGCGCGAGCGGCACGGGGAGCGCCGGATCCTTGATTTCCTTTCGCAGTCGTTCCAGGCATTTCCAGGCAAGCTCGCGATGCGTGGAGAGGCTGCAGTCTACAGGGTCTACGGATCCGCCAGGAAACACTCTCCTCCCCGGCATGAATGCCGCCCGGCGTCCGCGCACGCCCATCAAGACCTCCTCCGCGTTCCGGCCGCGTCGAAGCAGCACCATTGCTGCGGCGTCGCGCGGGATGGCCGGAGAGGACTCGACATGCATGGCTTCGCGAATTCCGGAGGCTCGTTTTCCGCGTGGGTTGCTCATTCGACCGGCGCCATGCTTGCCACGCTTGCAAGCGGTAGAACGCGGATCAAGTCCCGGGTACGGGCGCCAAGGACTGGATGAACCCATTTGTCATCTATTTCACCTAATGGTATGAGAACAAATGATCGGAGATGCATAGACGGGTGCGGAACGATTAAGAGGCGACGCCCTGTCCCGCCACGATTCTCGCGAGTTACCGCACGGCGCCATGCGTCCCGACCCGGCAGGATACGGTTCCCGTGGGCGAGCAAGTCGAGATCCGCAGGGCGGGCGCCGGCTCTGTCGAGTCGACCGCGTCCAAAACTCGCTTCTACCGCTTGCAATGCGCGAAGCGTCTTGCCTGGGGACAAGCTTGTCCGCAGCAATGCGACGCCGTTGACAAACTCAGGTCCGGAACCAGGGGGCAAGGCGGGATTTGCGTAGAACCGGCTTCGCGCCAAAAGAACAACGCCACGGCCCTTGAGGCGCCTCAGCGCAGCCCTAAGGGTGGCTTGAGGAGGCCCGATGCAGGAGGGCAGGTTTGCGCCGAGCGCAACGAGACAGGAGTGAGCCGCCAAAATGGACTTGTCCTTCGATTTTCTTGGGAACACCGTTCCGCCTCTATCGTCTCGCTACACGAATGGCGTGAGTTTCGCCACACCGATTCGCGCCAGAAGCGCGAACCAAGTAAGAATGTGCAGGACATGTCCCGGGCGGCCTTGACTAGCTCCCTCCCCTTCGAAAGTGGGAATCCCCAGGCAAATTGCGCGCTTTGCGAGCGACTGAAGTCCTTCCGCCACGAAATCTGCCACGTGCAACCGGATTGGTTTAACGCTCCGGTCCCGAGCTTCGGGGACGCTCAAGGCCGCCTCCTGATCGTTGGGCTTGCGCCCGGACTCAACGGCGCGAATCGCACCGGGAGGCCCTTCACCGGGGATGGCGCGGGGGAGCTTCTTTATCCAGCGCTCGAAAAGTTCGGTTTCTCGACGGGGACCTATTCGCGCAGGGCCGATGATGGCCTAGCGCTGACGGATTGCGCAATCACCAACGCTGTCCGTTGCGTTCCTCCGCAAAACCGGCCGATTGCACAAGAGATTCGCAACTGCGCGGAATTCTTGAGCAACGAAATCCGGTCGATGCGCCGCTTGCGCGTGCTCCTTGCGCTCGGACGCACCGCGCATGAGAGTCTTGTTCGAACGCTTGGCGCCCGGCAAAGGGATTTTCCGTTTCACCATGGCGCGAGATACCTGCTATCGCGTTTCGTGCTCTTCGACAGTTATCACTGTTCCCGTTACAACACAAATACGGGACGACTCACGGAGGCGGCCTTCGAAGGCGTTCTTGCCGCGGTCAGGAGGGAATTGGACGGCGTGCCCGGCTCCCGTCGGCAGGTGCTGGAAGACTAATGCAGGAACGGTTGAATCTGACTGACCGCACGCTCAATTTCACGTACCGTGGACTGGGTTACCTGACCAATCAGGTCCAGCTTGCGAACCACCGCGATGCGTCCCCGGACAGAGGCCGCCTCCCGGGCGCCGAGAATTTCCTCGACTAGATGGCATGCATCCACGAGGCAAATGAGCGCAACATCCCGCGGGTCCGGAATTTCCTCGCTAAACAATACGCTCATGATGCGAAGCTTGACTTCACGCTCTTCTTTGTCGTCGATGACGGGGTAGCGGCGGGTTTCGAAAACCCAGAAGAAGCGCCGGTCTTCCCGGCGCAAAACACCCCGTGCGACCAGCCGTGCCAACGCAGCCTCCTGAATCCGGCTTGGCTGATGCGCCAAGAACTCGATCCATTCCCCAATTCTATCGGACTTCGTGTCCTCCATTTGCAACTCAGACAGATAGGCGTCCAGAAACGGCTCGCCGGTAGGATGGGTATCGCAAATCCAAATCTTCTCTGGGTCGGTATCGATCTTGCGGCGAAGAGCCAGATCCATCAGCACTGCGCCCGAAAGTGCAAAGTCGAATGAACGCTGAGGAATCGGCAACATCGTGCCATCCTTATCATCCAGAACCAGCAGGACGAGCTCTTCGGCAAGCGTCAGCATACGCGTCTCTCCAAGTGTTGTTCGTCGCGCGCAGTCCATCGCGGCGCATTTTCCGCGCCGGTTTCCGTAGCGTCGCCGGACCGCGCGCAACCGCGGTTCGCGTATGTTCTCACCGCGACGTTGCAATTACAATAGACCGGCGCTAAACGACTTTCGGCAAGGAGCAGATGCCAAGTTCGCGCCGGCTATAGGTTCGATCCCCGCTTGAAATGCCTCCGGGGCCGTAGCTCAGTTGGGAGAGCGCTGCGTTCGCAATGCAGAGGTCAGGGGTTCGACTCCCCTCGGCTCCACCATCTTGCGAGGAGATGTGAGAAAGAGGCGGCAACACGATTGCGTGCGCCTAGCAGAGCGTATCGACCGTGCGGGTGCTCGTGAGTACCGACAGATCTCCCTTCAAAGCCCCACTCACGCACAATTTTGGTCTTGCCAAGACCCTGAGAGTTCGACCTGAAGTTTCCGAGTGGCTTCGATATGTGGTATTTTCCATGAATTGTCAGGCATGATATGAAGAACGCACATGTCCTGGAATGAAGCTACTCCGCTGCCTGCATAAGCGCCCCCTTGGCTCGTTACGAGTCTGATTTTACGGATGCGGATTGGTCGTTGCCGCCGCCAACTGCGCGGGTTCGTCCACGCAGCACGGACATTCGGGAAGTCTTGAACGCCATCCTGTACAGAGCCAGCACGGGCTGCCAGTGGCCTGCCCGACCCACGGATATTCCACCCTTTGCGACAGTTCAGAACTACTTCTACGCGTGGTCGAAGCGGGACTTGCTTAAGGAAATTTGTGCATTCCCCGGTGCCCGGCGCGACGAGATGCAGGCCGCGCGGAAGAGCCGACAACGGGAGCGATCTACAGCCAGAGCGCCCAGACCACCGAAGCGGGGGACCCGTGCGGGTACAATGCCGGCGAAATAGTCAAGAGGCGCAAACGCCACCTTGTTGTGGACACAGAAGGGAACCCGCTGGCGGCGTACGTGCATGCTGCGAGTATCTAGGATCGGGGTGAGGCACCGGACCTGCTGCAAAAGGTGGCGGCACGCTGCCCGACGCTGCGGGCGCTGTTCGCGGATGGGGGCTACAGCGGCGCTAAGCTCGAGCAGGCGCTGCACGACTGCGGCCTCGATATCGACCTGATCATTGTTTCCAAGCCCAAGGGAAACAAGGGTTTTGCAGTTCTACCGCGACGTCGGGGGATCGAGAGTACCTTCGCCTGGCTGGACCGCTGCCGACGCCTGGCGAAGGATTTCAAGCGAACCATCCAGAACTCCACGGCGTGGGTCCTGAGGGCCGCCATTCGGGTTCTGGTGCGGCGCCTCGGACGACGCGTAAGAGTTTGTGGAGCAGCCGGTTAGGGGGAAATCGCTTTTGAATCGGACACTGAGAGTCCCCAAAGGTCGGCAATGCGGAAGAACGCACGAAATGCCGGGCCGGAAAGGTCTTGTCGGTCGATTGCTGTGGTTGGATGTGCGCGGACGCCAATTGCAATGATCCAAAAATGATTGCAATAGAATCTGGGTCCGAATTTGCACTCCTTGCAAGTTGGCAGGCGTTTAGATGCATAGAGCCTCCCAAATTGCAGCGCGACTACAATTTTGGAATGTGCCGTTGGACGTACCAATGCAAGGGATACATGCAACTTTTCAGCAACGTGCAAAATTCGGCACAGCAAACGTGCGTCCGGCCACTGATCTTCGGCAGCTGCAGGCCGGAACTTCCTTCCCGTCAATTCTCGGCGCATTCTGGTCCAAATGCTGCTAGCGAAAGCCAATGACGCGCTTCCGGTTTTTCCGCACCGGTCGGACGAAACTGCCCCGCGGACGGTGGTGGGCGGTACTGGATTCGAACCAGTGACCCCAGCGATGTGAACACTGTGCTCTACCGACTGAGCTAACCGCCCCGATGCTGTTGGTAGACCTTGCGCACGCCAGCGTCAACCGGCCGCCTACGGGTTCATAGGGTGGCGCCGATTTCTTTCCCAGTTTTCACCCCCGCTTGCGGGTGCGCTGACAGGAATTGAACATGTGGATTGTTCCGCGCGTGTGTAGCGGCCGAGACGAACCTGCTTTGGTGGTGTACCCGAGGTCGTTTCTTCATTGGCGTGTCTGGTCTCTTGATTCCCAGTTTGACCGGGGCCGCGGTCGGCGCTGGACACCGGTAGCTTGGGCATTCGGCCTTTGACCCCGCATAGGAAACTGAAGTTTGCTGCGCGGCCCCTCGCTGCCGCGCTTCACCATTTGGTTGACCTCTGGCAGGGTGTCATGGCGCGGAAGAAGCGAATGTCGGAGCGGCTGCGAGTGATCCACTGGAAATGCGCCTGGATCGAGATAGGGAAGTCGCATCATTCCGTGGCGGTTAACTCGGCGCGGGACACTGATCCGGTTCGGAAGTTTGGTACCTCCCCCCGGGATTTCGAAGCGATGGCAAAGTGGCTATCGGCCTGCGGCAGGTAACGACGCAGTCGACATCGGTGTCATGGATCCCGGCCTACGAGGTTCTGGAGCGGGCGGGACTTAGGGTGCCGCTGGTTTCGCCGAATATGGCCCGACGGATCAGCGGGCGGAAGAGCGATATGTTGGACTGCCAGTGGATTCGGCAGTTGCTCAGCGACGGATTGTTGTGCGGCTCCTTCCGCCGGGCGGACGCGTTGTTCCCGTTCCGTTCGCTTGTGCGGCATTATCGGTGATTGATCGAGGAACGTTCGCGCAGCGTCTTGCATATCGAAATCGCGCTGACCGAAACGAATGTGCATCCAGACGCGGTGATCAGCGAACTGATAGGCAAGACCGGGCAGCGGATATTGCGGGCGATTGTCGTCGGAGAGCGGAATTCGCGGGTTTTGGCCGGGCTCCGGGACGCACGAGTGCGGTCGATCGAAGCGACGATAGCGGCGAAACCTGGAGGGCACCTGGCGGGTCGAGCATCTGTTTGCCTTGAAGCAGGGACTGGCGCGCTACGATTTCTTCGCTGCCCAGATTGCCGAATGCGAAGCGGCCATCCACGCCCAACTGGATGCCTGCCTTTCTCCCGAAGGTTTCGGCGACGGGGATATGGGCGAGGCGACGGACCGCAGGGCGAAACCGGAGGAAAACTTAC
The DNA here is from genome assembly GCA_965219495.1 of Rhodobacterales bacterium. Lineage (GTDB taxonomy): Bacteria > Pseudomonadota > Alphaproteobacteria > Rhodobacterales > CAZPXZ01 > CAZPXZ01. The sequence continues at coordinate 696,864 of OZ244777.1, read as the reverse complement.
GCCGGAAATTGACCTGCCTGATGCGGGTCGACCTCACCGCCATCCCGACCATGGGTATCGAATCGGCGCTCTCCATTGAATCGAAACTCGGTGCCGATCTCTCGGCGTTTCCGAGCGTCCAGCATTTCTGCTCTTGGCTCGGCCTGCCGCCAGGCACCCGCATCAGCGGCGACAAACGCCTGCGGCCGAACGGCCTCGCACCCGTCAATCGGGTCGGACAGGCACTTCAAAGGGCCGCCGTCAATGCGCGGCGAAGCCAGACCTGCATCGGCGCAAAGCACCGCGCCCGGCTTGCGCGCCTCGAAACGCCCAAGGCCATCAAAGCGACGGCACGCGAGATGGCGGAGCTGACCTACCTGATGCTGACACGTGGTCAGCCCTTCGTCGAACGCGGCATCCAGACTGCCGAAAACGAACGCCGGAAGCGTAAGGTGCTCCACCTGAAACGCCATGCAAGGGAACTCGGCTTCAACGCGACCGAACAATCTGCCTAGCCCGCCTGACAACCGGCAGGAAACCGGTGCTGCGCGCGGACAGGAATTTGTTCCATACGAGGAGGAGTCGGTCTGTGTAACTTCCCGGAGTAGTCCATTCGGCGTGCTCAGTCTTGTGGAAGCATTCCCTATTCGCTCGTCGGCACAGATGCAAAAATGCTGGGACGTCGAAACCGTGAACATGTATGCGACAATTCCGGGATGAAAAGAATTGCGTGTAGTTGGAAATGCCGCAGCTCCTCACTCCTGTATGCGGAACAACGTGGGGCTGGCGCTCAAGCGAGCAGCAAGACCGCTCACGGGAAATCTCGTCGAGAAGGCGGCTGTTTCTGGACTCAACGGGCATGGTATACAAGGATTCCCTCAGGTGGCGGATTCAAATTCCTGCGCAAGGCTCCGGCACCGGGAACCGGCGCAGGGACTCCACTGCCAGGGGCAGACCCGCTACAAGACGCTCGGGCGCAGGTGCCCGCAAAGGTGACAGGGAGGAAGCAACCAATGGCCAAGGCAGGGAATTCTCTCAAGGGAGCGGCAAAGAGTCTTGGAATTCGTTATTTCCTGATTTCATTTGTCGATCTGTTCGGAGTGGTTCGCGCGAAACTGGTTCCGGCGAGCGCTATCGAGGATATGCAGGCGGAGGGCGCGGGATTCGCCGGCTTCGCTGCCTGGCTGGATATGACGCCAGCGCATCCGGACATGTTTGCGGTACCCGACCCGGACAGCCTGATCCCGTTGCCTTGGAAGCCCGAAGTAGGTTGGCTGGCGGCGGACCTGCACATGTCGGGAAGCGAGGTGGCGCAGGCCCCGCGCAATACGCTTCGCAGGGTAGTGGCGGCGGCCGAAAAAGAAGGATACCGCCTCAAGCATGGGGTGGAGTGCGAGTATTTCCTGATCTCGGAGGACGGAACCGCGCTCTCGGATGCGCGGGATATCCAGTCCAAGCCGTGTTACGACCAGTCTGCGTTAATGCGTCGCTACGACGTGATTTCTGAAATCTGCGATGCGATGCAGGAGCTGGGCTGGGGGCCGTACCAGAATGACCATGAAGACGCCAACGGCCAGTTCGAGATGAACTGGGATTATGCTGACGCACTGATAACCGCAGACCGTCATGCGTTCTTCAAATACATGGTCAAGGCGCTTGCCGAGAAACATGGCTTGCGCGCGACGTTCATGCCCAAGCCGTTCTCGCATCTGACCGGCAACGGATGTCACGTCCATATCAGCCTCTGGAACAATGCGGGTAAAAAGAACCTCTTCCTTGATCTCAAAGACGATCTCGGAATTTCGGCGCTCGGCTACCATTTTCTGGGTGGCATCGTCAGGCATGCCCCGGGGCTCTGTGCAATCCTGAATCCGACGGTGAATTCCTACAAGCGGCTGAACGCTCCCCCAACCGCTTCGGGTGCGACCTGGTCGCCGAACACGATCACCTGGAGTGGCAACAACCGTACGCATATGGTGCGCGTACCGGATCATGGGCGCTTCGAGCTGCGCCTGGGCGACGGTTCCGCGAATCCGTATCTCCTCCCTGCCGCCGTGCTCTCGGCAGGCTTGGATGGAATGCGGAATCAAACCGGTCCGGGACGCCGAGTCGACATCGATATGTATGCAGAGGGACACAAGGTGCGAGGCGCAAAGAAACTGCCGCTCAACCTGTTGGACGCACTGCGCGCGCTGGAGTCGGACAGGATTCTCCAGGCGTCGTTGGGCGAAGAAACAGTCACCGCGTTCCTGAAGCTCAAGCACGCCGACTGGAACGAGTATGCACGCTGCCTTACGGAGTGGGAGCGCGAACATACGCTGGACTGCTGAAGATCAAATAGAGCTCGCAATTATTACGGAGCCTGTCGCGCTCCCGCGTCGACCAGCGAGTCCCTGGCGCGCAGCAAGTGGACGGTCGCAGCCTTCGCCGCCGCGTCGGCGTCCCGGCCGCGGATGGCTTCATAGATCGTGCGGTGCTGCATGTTGTAAGTAGAGATGACCGCCGGAGCCAGGGTCAGACGCTTCATCTCGGTCCATTGTCCGTGTCCGCGAACCTGGTTGATCCATTTGGAAATCCAGATCAGCATTTCGTTGCGCGTGCATGCCGCGACTTCCCGATGAAACGATTCGTCTGCGGCGGAGAACCCCTCCTCTTCGCTGCGGCACCGTTCCACTTTGCGGAGCGCCCGCTCCAGTTCGTAAATGGCGTTGCCGGTTGCATGGAGGGCGGCGAGACGGGTGACATGAGGTTCTACCGCAAGGCGGGCGTCGATTAGCTGCATGGGTCCAGTGGACCGGATAACAGACTGGGTCTCGGTTAGCTGAGAGTACCGAACATAGGTTCCGCTTTTTCCCCGTTTTTCGACCAGCCCTACGTGTGCGAGTCGGTCGAGTGCGGCGCGAACGGTGCCTCTTGCGACTTCAAACCGTGCCGCGAGTTCACGCTCTGCAGGCAATCTGTCATGTTCTACGTAGCGAAGCGACGCGATTTCCTCGCGAAGCGTGATTACGATGTCCGAGGCGCTGAGCCTGCGGCTTTCGCCTCGGTGGGCCGCAACCGCGCCTCCCAGTGCGGCTTTTCCGGATTTGCTGAACTGAACGGACATCGCCCAAAATTATACCATATCTTGCAGTCTGGTTGAAGTTTGTAGAAAGCTGTAACAGAATCACCTTTCAGGCTGGGTGAAATCGCCCGTACTTGCGTACACGGGGAATAGAGGCAATCAGCGGGCGCGCACGCGCTTTCTAGCATTTGCAAACCTGCGGAAGGAGGGGACAGTGGCTGCTATGGACATTGAGAGATTCGTGGAGGCGCCGGGCAGGGCTGAAGCGGTAAAAGAAATTCGCGAACGGATTGACGAACTCGGAATCGAGTACTTGTATCTTCAGTTTGTTTCCGTAACCGGCCGCATTTGCGGCAAGGGAATTCCAGCGCATCACTGGGAGAGCATCGCGGAAAAGGGTTTCCAGTTGGTTTACGGGGCGACGGTTAATTTGTTTGTCAATCGGCATGGCGACTACATGGGTTATGGACCGGAAGCGTCGGAACTGGTTGGAATTCCGGAAACCGAGACCTTTTGCCAATTGCCTTGGGACAAGCGCGTGGCGCGCCTCTTCTGCACGCTGTTTCGCAATCGTGAGGAACGGGAAAACCCTGGCGGATTCCTGACCTCGGACTGCCGCGGAAATCTGCGGAGAATTCACGAGCAATTTCAGGCCGACCACGACGGAATGCATATGCGCCACGGCGCCGAACCGGAAATGATGTGGCTCAAACGTGATGCGGATGGCAAGCCTGCCGGTGGATACTCCCTCCCCTATTGCTACCATATCGACCAGTTTGAAAGCCTACGTCCGGTGTACATGAAGGTGATCGAGTACGCTACCGCCATGGGGCTGGACATGATTCAGGGAGACCACGAGGACGCTCCGGGGCAACTGGAACTGAACTATGTATTTGACGATTCGCTACGAACTGCCGACAGGCTGACCACCTACCGCCAACTCTGTGCCCAGGTCGCCCGGGAATTCGACCTCATCGCCTGCTTCATGTCCAAGCCGTTCATGGGGGTTTCGGCCTCTGGTTGTCATCACAACATTTCCTTCTGGCAGGGAGGGGAAGATCGGGTTGGCACTTTCGCCCGTGGAGAAAAGGCGGCTGCCGACGAGGTATTCACCTACCGGACCGGCGGCGAGAACCTGTTCCTGCCGGACAGCGATGATCCGCAGATGCCGGGAAACGTCGGTCGGCAGGTCATCGGCGGCATTGTCGAAAATCTCTACGCGCTCACCGCAATTGGCTGCTCGACGGTCAACTCCTACCGCCGGCTTTGGGACACGGGATTTTGGGCGCCCGTGTTCGCGGACTGGGGCTACCAGAACCGGACCACCGGCCTTCGCGTTTCGGCGCCGGGGCGGTTTGAATACCGTGCAGTGGATTCGATGGTGAATCCCTATCTGATCGCGGCTGCGCTCATTCGGGCGGCGGACGACGGAATTCGAAGGGACCTGGATCCGGGCGAGCCGGAAGAGCGGAACATTTACGAAGCCATGGAGGCAGGAAAGCAAGTTCGTAAGCTTCCAATGACGCTGGAGGCAGCACTCGACCATCTCGCCGAAAATGAGGTCATCCGGTCCGCGATGCCGGGCGAAATGTATCGCCTGTACGACGAGTACAAGCGCGACGAATGGGAACGATTCAATCACGCTGTGACCGAGTGGGATGTCGAGACCTATCTCGACTGCCTGCCCTGAGCCGCGGCAAGAGGAGGACCGACTCATGTGCGGAATTGCAGGGGTTATTCACAGAGGCGCCACTTCCGGGGTAGGCCGCGAAATGACCGCAATGTTGCAGGCCATGAAGCATCGCGGTCCGGATTCAACGGGCTTTGCGCTTTACCGTGCGCCTTGCGACTCAAGTTACGTAGTTCGCCTGAAACTGGCGGAACGCGAAGACTTCGACGGAAGGCATGTGATTCGGGCCCTGATCGCCGAGCGCGCGCAAGAGGTGGAGAAGCGAATTAGGGATCAAGGTGCAATTATTTCCGACTCGAGTGTCGCGACGCCTTACGCTCGCCGGTATGTACTGGAGTTTGATGGGGATATGGCGGAGCTTGCTCGTTATCTCGAAGAACTTGACCAAGTGGAAATCCTGTCCTTCGGCAGGGCCTTGGAGTTGATCAAGGATCTCGGCGACGCAAATGAAGTCTCCGACGCCTATGGACTGAACGGATTTTCCGGAACCCATGCGGTGGGCCATACGCGAATGGCGACGGAGTCGGATGTCGACATCCGGTCCGCGCATCCCTATTGGGCGTTTCCTTACAGCGATATCTGTGTTGTTCACAATGGCCAGATCACCAATTACTGGTCCATGCGCCGAGAAATGGAACGCATGGGCCATCGCTTCGTATCGAATTGCGATTCCGAACTTCTTGCCGTTTACACCGCCCGCAACCTGTCCGAAGGCGTCAGCCTGGAGGAATCCCTTAGCAGGTCCGTGGAAGAGATCGATGGAGTGTTCACCTATCTGGTGGCGACCAAAGACGAACTCGGCATGGCCAAGGATACCATGGCCGCAAAGCCACTGGTTCTTTACGAGAGCGATGACCTGATCGCGCTGGCCTCCGAGGAGGTGGCGATTCGTTCGGTCCTGCCGCACGAGATCGATACCAGCGATCCGTATGACGAGGAGGTGCGGGTATGGAAAGCGTGAGCGGGAGCCAACGCTCCCATGAGATGGGATTACATGCGGAACGGCTGCGCGGACGCAGTCTGGAAACCTTTTTCGACCCGAGCGAAGGGGAGAAATTCAGCTATCCGTGGGCTTACGATGTGGACATCGAAAAATCGATTGAAATCGATGCGGCAAAGCTGGAGTCGGGCGAAGTAAATCTCCAGATACGGAAAGCGATGGAGCAAGGATTTGGAACCGTTACGGTGAGAAATCCTGGCGCGAAACATTCCCTTGGCGTGGGCATCCTCAACCGGCTTAAACTGACGTTTGACGGTTCGCTCGGTTACTTCGGACTTGGATTGATTGATGGTCCGAATGTCCGGGTGCAGGGGCGGGTCGGGTGGTCCTGCGGGGAAAATATGATCGCCGGAACGGTTGTGGTGGAAAAGAACGCCGGTTCGACCTTTGGCGCCGCGATACGAGGTGGCGATCTAATATGCAAGGGTTCCGTGGGTTCGAGAACCGGGATCGACATGAAGGGCGGGACCATTCTCGTCGGCGGAGATACCGGTGCGTTTTCCGGATTCATGATGCAGCGGGGCCGCATGGTTGTGTCCGGAAATGCCGGCAAGAATCTCGGCGATTCCATGTACGACGGCGTCATATTTGTGGGCGGCGCAATCGAGTCGCTGGGTGTCGATGCGGTCCCCGCCGAGAACACCGAATCGGACCAGGAGTGGCTGAAGCGCAAGCTCGGTCTCTACAGAATGTTGCCGGAGAACGGTGTAGCCCAATTCCAGAAGATCGTCGCCGGCAAACAGCTTTGGAATTACGACAATCTTGAGCCGACCGAAAAGAAGATCGTGCTCTGACGCAAACGAGAAGGACTGTCAGCTATGGCCAAGCAAGACCCTGTGAACAAGGTTGCGCCTGAGGTGACTCAAGCGCGCAACACCGATGTCCTGGGCAGGAGTTTCATATTCTCGCGCGAAGTGATCGACGATATACATGTCAAGGCCGAACTTGGCCGCTACAGGATGCGCGGTTTTTCCATCTTCAAACGCATCCCGCATTGGGACGACCTGACCTTCCTGCCCGGTACGCTCACTCGCTTCGTGATCGAGGGATACCGGGAGAAATGCGAGACAAAGACCATCATCGGCCCGCGTGCCAAGCAGCCGCTTGAGCTCGACATACCTATTTACATCACCGGGATGTCGTTCGGCGCACTGTCCTACGAAGCGAAGACTGCCTTGGCCCGCGGCGCCACAATGGCCGGTACTGCAACCTGCTCTGGCGAAGGCGGAATGATTCCTGACGAGCGGCGGTATTCCTCCAAATGGCTGTACCAATGCATTCAGTCCCGCTATGGGTTCAATCCGCACCATCTGCGGCTTGCCGACGCGTGCGAGTTCTTCATCGGACAGGGTTGCAAGGTCGGTCTCGGCGGCCATTTGATGGGGCAAAAGGTTACGGACCAGGTTGCGGAAATGCGGTCGTTACCGGCAGGTATTGACCAGCGCTCACCGGCACGGCACCCGGATTGGCTTGGTCCTGACGATCTGGCGCTGAAAATCAACGAAATCCGGGAAGCTACGGACGGACAGATACCGATTCAGCTCAAGCTTGGAGCCGCCCGGGTATACGACGACGTTCGCATGGCGGTGAAATGTGGTCCGGATTCAGTCTACATTGATGGAATGGAAGGCAGCACGGGCGCGGGCCCGCATATCGCAACCGAGGATACGGGCATCCCGGGGATTGCCGCGGTCCGGCAGGCCCGGCGCGCGATTGACGACCTGGGGAAGCGCGGAGAGATTTCGCTCGTCTACGCGGGCGGCATTCGAAATGGTGGCGATGTCGCGAAAGCGTTGGCGCTCGGCGCCGATGCGGTCGCCATCGGTCATTCCGCTATGATGGCGCTCAATTGCAACAAAGATATTCCCGAGGCGGACTTTCCCAACGAAATCGGCGTCCAGGCCGGAGACTGCTACCATTGCCATACTGGACGCTGTCCGGTCGGCGTGGCGACGCAAGATCCCGAATTGCGGAAGCGGCTTGATCCGGACGCTGCTGCGGAGCGCGTGTACAACTTCCTGCACTGCCTCACCATAGAGTGCCAGATGTTCGCGCGGGCCTGCGGCAAGACCAATGTACACAGTCTTGAGCCGGAGGATCTGGCCGCTCTGAGTATGGAGGCTTCTGCGATGGCGGGCGTTCCTCTGGCCGGAACGGACTACACGGTTGGGGTGAAGGATTATCACCATCTGTAATGGTTGGGTGCGGAAACGTAGGGAGACAGAACATGGCGGGAACCGGTTACAAGGGCGCCGAAGTCACGGAGATTGATCACTATCTCAAGGGTGGCGGCATAGATTCGGAACGCGAACACGAAATCGGCCAGCACATCGGCTACCGCTACGACGTGAATATGTTGCCCGACTACGACAGATTGACTCCTTTCCTTTCAAGCTACATCGAGATCATGGGATGGAAGGATCTGAACTGGCTCGAAGACGTCCACATGGGGTATGAGGAAGGACATGCGGCGGTATTTGACCGCAACATCAATGGCTGGGTGCGCGTACCGGATGACGTCGAGTTGCCAGATAATCAGCAGGACCGGGATATGATTGCCCGCGAACTCCTGATCAAGTTCCAGATGTCTCCGCAGCATCCCCTCGTTGAACTTCGGAGCGCCTATCGCAAGTTCTAGTTGCACATCCTACTCGGAAAGCGAGGTAGGCCGACACCGTGAGGCGCACCTGCGCGATTCGGGTTAGTGTGGGATCGCGGCCGTCCAACTAAGTTGATCCTGCCATTCGGAATTGCCGCCGTCGCATCAACCCACCTCGGCCCGGGTTCTTGGCGCCGAATGGTCGGATGACGCATCCTGACCCATCATCGCGCACCTCGCTCCAAAGTGGAATTGTCGCTCGCTTCCATCTGCAGGCAGCAGCCAAACCGGCAAGAGTGATATGCAGAGGCGCCGGCGAACGCGCGCCTGCCTTGAGATTCGAGACCAGCGAAACGCCTGCCCCGCATTTCCCTCGACACAGTGCTCTTCCAGATATTGACATGGGTTTGTGTGTGCCCACCAAATGTAGGGAGTGCCTGTAGAACTTGGCGCGGGCATTTGCTATACTGTGCGATGACATGCGCGGCGAAAGCCGTGTGAAGTGTCTGCGGGTTGCCGCTTTGGGCGCTCTTGAGCGGTTTTTGAAGCGGCCCGCAAGGCAAGCCCTAGTCCGTAGGAGCAACAACATAGGAGGTTGCGCAAATGGATACGGATATCGGTGCTTTAACCGTAATATTCACGGAGTTCTATTACTGGATCACCGTGCCACTCATGTTCCTGATTCATATCGGGTTTTGCATGTACGAGGTCGGCGCGTCCCGTAACAAGAACAAGCTCCATACCCTATTGAAAAACACGATGCTGATCCCCTTGGTCACCATCACATTCTTCTTCTTCGGCTGGTGGATTTATTTCGCGTTTCCGAATGGCCCCTGGATCACCGGCGGCATCGTCGACGCACCGAACGCGGTGCCGTGGTCCGAATTGATGGGAACACATTTGGGCGGCGAACCGTCGACTTCCAGCACGACCGCAGATGACAACGCCTACTGGGCGCGTATCAACGGCGTTTTCTGGGCAGCCTTCCTGCTGTTTTCCTGGACAGCGGCTTCGATCGTTTCCGGCTCGGTCATCGAGCGGATTCGTCCGGGCGCGTTCTGGATCATCGCGGTGCTGGTGGGTTCATTCGCATGGATCATCGACGCATCCTGGGGTTGGCATCCGGATGGCTGGATGGTTACGCAGCTCGGCTATCACGACGCCTATGCTTCCGGGGTCATTCACGCGATTGCAGGTGGTGCTGCGCTCGGAGTGCTGGTTCCGCTGGGAGCCCGGATCGGTAAATTTGCACCGGACGGAACTCCTCGCACCATAAATCCCCACAACAAGTGGTTGGTTACGATCGGCCTGTTCCTGATTTACACCGGGTTCTGGGGTTTCTATGTCGCGTGCAACGTCCCGATCATCGGCGCTGAAGATATTGGCAGCAGCGGCGGATACACCGCCACCACGATTTACCTGACTCCGACTACCCTCTCGGCGATTGTATTCAACTTCTTGATGTCGCTTTCCGGCGGTCTGATCGTTGGCTACATCGTGTCGCGCGGCGAGGCGTTTTGGACCTATTCGGCCGGTCTTGCCGGTATCATCACGGCTTCGGCGGGCAACGATCTCTATCACCCGATTCAGGCCATGTTGATCGGCGGAATCGGTGCCTGGGCTGCCTACAAGCTCCACTTCTGGGTTGAGCGCAGGTTCAAGATTGATGACGTCGTTGGAGCCGTTGCGGTTCACGGATATGCGGGCTTTATCGGCTTGGTGATTTGCGGATTTGTTCTCTGGGGGCATCCGGCGACAGCCGGCTACCACGAGAACGTCGCCGTCATCACACCGTGGGGTCAGTTGATCGGTGCGATCATCATGTTCGTCGTGCTCGGATTCATCCCGGCGTACATCGTCGCCAATATCCTCAAGGGGATGGGCCGGCTGCGTGTACCGGAGGCTGCGGAAATCGCGGGCCTGGATCTCGCCGAGCACGAAAAGGAGGCCAAGGACGCGGCCACAGTTCGCGAGGCTACCGAGGCGGAAGCCCGGCGCCTTGGACTGTTGTAGCGGCCTGAATGGAAGGAGACATGGAACATGTCGACAACTATTGTTGAAACTTGGGCCACAGACATTTCGGTGCTCGGGCCCATCTATCCGTTTGTCGGATCAGAGGTCGTTCTCTGGATAATCGGTCTGGTTTGCTGGATCGGCTTCCACGTCCTGCAGATGCGGCACGAAACGGAGGAAATGGCGGCCGATACGGCGGCTGCGTCGCATCCGGAATCGCTCCGGAAGGCGCTCGACGCCTAGTCGAACCTCCCTGCTAACTGCCCGGCTCGCGGTTTTCCGGCCGCGGGCCGGGCGTCTTGCAATCGAAGGGCGGAGCCTCGCTGTTTGGCGAGGTTGCCGTCGGGAACAGACGGTAGACTACGCGGCCGATTTTCCGTCCGGGTACTTTCTCGGGGTGGCGTAGGCGAGCAGAAAGCAAGCAGCCGCGAGTCTGCGTGTGTCGTCGAACGCAGGCGGTTTCTCCTGCGTCCATCGGCTGGAAATTCCCAAGGGCTCCAGATCCTCTTCGGCGAGCCTTTTGCGCGCTTCGCGCGCCTGCTTTTCGAGCCTGTTCCTGAGAAAGTTCTCGAATGTTTCACCATGTCGGCTGGAAATTCTGAGGTGGTGGAGAGAACTTCGCGCCCTTGGAGCAAGTTGTATGTCGGCCAGCCAATTGGGGAATTCGTCCCACAGGCAAAGTGCGCGGCTCAGCCGGTCCTTTGCGATTCGATGCCGGCCGCGAATACTCGCTGCGGCTCCGGCATTGGCCAGGCTGCAGGCGAAGCGAGGATCGTTCTTGGAGAACGCCAGGAATCCAATCAGATAGCCGAAATTCCAGAAGCGCGCTGCTGCCCCGAGGTTTCCTTTCAGCTGCTCCTCCTTGGCGCGAACTTGAACTCTTTCCCAGAAAATCTCTGACCTGCGCCAGCCGGCAGCTCGTGCAATTCGAGATTCCCTGTCCCTGTTATCCCCCAAGATAGGCACGGCGGACATGTTCGTTGCCGCGCAACTCTGCCGCCACTCCCTGAAGCGCAACACAGCCCGTCTCCAGGACGTACGCGTAGTCCGCCAATTCCAGAGCCATTTCCGCATTCTGTTCGACAAGTACAATTGGCACGCCGGTTTCACTGATTTCGCGTATGATGCGACCGATTTCCTCTACAAGTACCGGGGCCAATCCCATGGACGGTTCGTCCAGCAGGAGCACGCGCGGACGCAGCATGAGCGAACGGCCAATTGCCAGCATCTGTTGTTCACCACCGGAAAGTGTTCTCGCATACTGCGTACGGCGCTCGGCTAGTCGCGGAAACCTTGAATAAACTCTCGCTAGATCCTTCCGCACATCATCCAAGTCCCGTCGGAGGAACGCGCCGGTGCGAAGATTTTCTTCTACCGTCAGATCCGGGAAAACTCGCCGACCTTCCGGTACGTGTCCAACTCCGCGGGCCGCGATCCGGTCGGGCGCGAGGCCGTCGATACGGTCTCCTTCGAACAGAATTTCTCCTTCGGCGAGGCTGGCCAGGCCCGAAATCGCGCGAAGCGTGGTTGACTTGCCTGCACCGTTGGCGCCGATAATGGTCACGATGCCGCCAGCAGGCACCTGCATGCTCACGTTGTTTAGAGCGCGCACCATGTTGTAGGTGACGCTGGCATCGCGAATCTCAAGCAGCACTGTGGGAACTCCCGAGATAGGCCTCGATAACTTTCGGGTTTGCACGAATTTCCGCGGGAGAACCTTCTGCAAGCAAACGGCCGAAGTTCATGACCGTGATCTTGTCGCACAAACCCATAACCGCTTGCATGTCGTGCTCGACAAGAAGGATCGTGATACCCCGGTCGCGAAGCGATTCTACGAGCCGCATCATCCTGCGGGTTTCTTCCGGGTTCATGCCAGCAAATGGCTCATCGAGCAGGACAGTGTCCGGTTCCGCCGCAAGGGCGATCGCCATCCCAAGTGCGCGCTGCGCGCCGTAAGGGAGTTCCGAGGCGAGCGAATCCCGATACGGCATCAGTTCGAAGAACTTCAGAATCTCGTCGACCTTCTCGCGATCCTCGGCAATGTTCCAGCGTCCCCCTCGAAGAAGCACGGCAACAGGATCGGGCCGATTCTGAAGATGCCGTCCGATCAGGACATTTTCGAAAACACGCATCTCCAGGCACAGGGTTGAATGCTGGAACGTCCGGACTAGGCCTCTGCCCGCAACCTCGTGCATCGAAAGTCCGGAAATCTCTTCATCGCGATAGCGAACGGTTCCCGAACTCGGCGCGGTTTCACCGCTGATTACATTGAATGTTGTTGTCTTGCCGGCGCCATTGGGCCCGATCAGTCCGCGTATCTCGCCTTCGTGAACCGAAAGGTCCAAATTGTCCACCGCAACGATCCCCCCGAATCGCTTGACGAGACGATTGATTCGGAGGAGTTCCATCGTCAATTCCCGTCCACCCTGCTGGTGAGTCTCAATAGTCTGGCACCCGTCTTCAGTAATTGCGGAACGACGCTCTCGATGCCCCGAGGCAGAAATATTACGAATGCGATCAGGATTGCCCCATAGATCAGAGGTCGTGCTTGTTCCAAGCCCATTTCGCGAAGCACAACTTCGTTCAGAATTGTGAGGAGCACAACACCGAGTACCGGGCCATAGAAGGTTGCGGTTCCACCGACAATTGCCCATGTCAGCACATACACCATCTCCTCGATATTGAAACGGTTCGGATTGATTGCCCCGACGTAATGCGCGAACAGCGTTCCAGATAGCCCCGCAAAGAACGAGGCGATCACGAGGGCGAGCGTCCGATATCCGCGCGTATCGACTCCGACCGAAGCCGCGAGATTGTCTCTCCAGTGGATGGCGTGAAACGTGAGGCCGATGGGAGAGCGCTCGATTCGAAACAGGAACCACAGCGAGGCTGCAACAACGATGAGGCAAAAGTAGTAGTAGGCAATCGGGTTGAAAAAATCGACCTGAAACGATCCAAGTTCGATGTCCGGCAATTCGGCGATTCGCTTCAAACCCTTCGGGCCGCCGAAAGGATCGCGGAATCTCTTCCAAAGAAGGCGAATCACCTCTCCTGCGGCGAAAGATCCAATCAGGAAATAGAACCCCTTCATCCGGAAGAGCGGAAAACTCAGGAGCCAGGCGACAAATGCTGCAACGACGGCGCCGGAGAACATTGCCAACGGAACCGGAAAACCCAGCCGCTTGCTCGCGATCGCGCTTGCGTAGGCTCCTACCCCCATCATCACCACATGCCCGAGCGACCATTCTCCGGTTAGCGCCAGGAACCGATAACTCATGACCAACAGCACGTTGATGATGAGAAACACCAGAATTTCTTTCTGAGAAAAGCTCAGCAAGTGCGGTAAGACAAGCAGTAGCGCGGCTAGAACGCCCGCAGCCGCAATTTGAGAGGTTCGCGAATCAAGCACGGCTACCGCTGCCGAACAGTCCCGTTGGTCGGATGATCAGCACCGCAAGCATTAGCAGCAGACCGACGATATCAGCGATCACACCGTCTACGAAGGTCGTCACAAACGTATGCACGAACGCATAGGCAATGGCGGCGACAACTGCTCCTTCAAGGCTTCCTACTCCACCCACGATGATGACGATGAACGCTGCAATAATTACGCCGTGCCCCATATATGGGTAGGTGCGCACCAGCGGTGCAGTGAGAGCTCCTGCGACTCCGGCAAGCGCTGTACCAATGGCAACCGCGATCCGCGAAGCGGCTGAGATCGAGATCCCCTGAAGCGAAGCGGCTTCAGGATCTTGGGCACTGGCCCGGAGCGCCCATCCCCATCGGGTTCGGCGCAGAAAAACCCACAGTCCGCCGAGAAAGACAATTGCGGCGAGTACCACTGTCAGACGCTGCAAGGGTATCCCAACGCCCTCGGTAAATTTAATCACCACTTGCGAAGGGGGCGGAATATGTTCCATGCGAACGCCGAAACCGAGCGTGGCGAGCGACTGTAGTACAAGCAGCAGCCCAATGGAAACCACGAGTCCGCCGAGCGGATTGTTGCGCATCGGGCGAAACAGGGTCTGCTCTGCGGCGATGCCGACAAGGCCTACGAATACGAGACCGACCGCGACGGAGAGGAGAAATGGAAGCCCGAGGCTGGCGTAGACTGCAACGACGCAGTATGCGCCCAGCATGTAGAATTCGCCGTGGGCGAAGTTGATGATGCCCATGACTCCGAATATCAGAACCAATCCGACGGCGATCAATGCGAGGTAGCTCGCCGCATAGGTTGCGTTCACGACCGTCTGGAGCAGCAATTCAGTCATGGCGGGTTCCGTCGTCCCGCGATTGTGGCCCGCGGCGATTGGGGCACGGATCAACTATGAAACCCCGCCGCCAATTGACTGGCGGCGGGGTATCGATTGTCAGCCGGCTTGGCCGGGTGTTGGTGCTCAGACGCGTTGATAGTGCATCTGACCGTAAGCTTCCATATGTTTCACGAGCAGTTCGCCATGGCGCGCCCACCATTCCGGGATGCTGCTGAACTCCTTGATCACCGCCTTGCCGTTTTCGATGACCACAACCGGCCAGTTACCGACCAAGGCGTTGTCGATTCCGAAGAGTTCCATCCCCCACCACTCGGCTTCGCCAAAGGCGTGGAGCCCCTTTCCGCCTTCTTTCATTGCGGCAAGAACGTCTGCCGGTTCGGCCGAGCCGGCCTTTTCGGCGCCTGCGGTCCAGAGATCCATGATCGACGCGTATTCCCACGAAACAGCGCCCCACTCTCCCGGATGACGATCGGCGTATTCCTCGAAGAACTTGTTGGGATTGCGGAAGTTCACACCCTGAGTCTCGAGTGCCGGATCGTCGAAATCGGGGAACTGGAACACCAAGCCCTCCACGAACTCCTGCGAAGTCCTTTCGATGATCTTGTCGTAAAAGTCCGCCGTGCAGGAGATGATCTGCCCCTCAAAGCCCTGGAGATACAACTGCTCGCAGAGCGGATGCACGAAGTCCGTATAGGCGGTATCGAGACAGACGATATCAGGGTTCGAAGACAGCATTCGCGTGACAACCGGCGCAAAGTCGGTCGTCGACAGGTCGAACAGCAACGGTGTGTCCAACGGCTCGATTCCCGCTGCTTCAAACGCGGCCAGATATGTCGCGACCGAAGGAATTCCAAGCGAATCGTCCTGCGTGCAGATCACGTAGTTCTTGAGATCCGGACGATTCCGTGCAAGCCAGTCCACGCCGGTTACGTTGTAGATGGGATGCACCTCGGCAGGTGCGAGGAGAGTCGTGGTTTCAGGCGAAAGGTCGGACGGCAGCAGAGTCGAGAAGAGCATTCCCGTATTCTCCGCGACCGGCTGCACCCCGGGCCAGGTATCGCCGCCGAGCATCATGATGAACTTGACGCCGTCTTCATGTATGAGCTTTGTTGCGCCGGCGCGGGCCTTGCCGGGGTCGTATTCATTGTCATATGCGACGAATTCAACCATGTGTGCGGTTCCGCCGATATTGATGCCCCCAGCCGCATTTACCCACTCGCCCCAGATTCGGCATCCGTCGAGTCCGGGCTTGCCCCACGCCGCCACGTCTCCGGTCAGCGGGGCCAGGAATCCGATCTTGACTACCGGGTCCGCGCTGAACACGCGATGCGGAAACAGGCTGGACGCTGCAAAAGCACCTGTTGCCGCTGTAGCGGTGCCGAGTACGCGGCGCCTGCTCAGACGGCTGGAAAGGAATTTGCGCATTGGATTGTCCTCCGATTGATATCGCTCGTGCGTGGATGCTGCACATCCTCGCATAGCCAGCAACGCCAGGTTATACCAAAACTATACCTAAACGCTGCGAAACTCAGGAGAGTGTACTGAAGATTGCGGCATCCTGCAAACAGCGTGTGCTCAACTCCGAACCCGGCAAGCATGCCGGGCCGTTGGCAGAAGGGCTGGATGGATGCGAACGGACGGCGTTTGCGTCATCAATCTAGCGTGATATTTCAAGAATTGTGTTGGTTTCGCCTGATCGCCGCGCGAATGCGGATGGAGATTGAAAAAGTGTACTTGAGCGGGCGGCGCTGTCCACGAGTTGCCTTAGGCCACCCGAAACAGTATTGTCTACAAGAGGCAGAATGTACCAATAGTAAACCAGTTTGGCCAGAATGGATGCAAACTGGTTGGCAGGAAGGAGAATGATGATGAAGCGAGTCGCCATAATTGGTGCCGGCCCGTGTGGACTATCCCAACTGTGTTCATTCGCCGCGGCCAGGGCCGGGGGATCGAGCATTCCGGAAATCGTCTGCTACGACAGGCACGAGAACTGGGGCGGACTCTGGAATTATACATGGCGCACCGGAACCGGCGCATTTGGGGAACCGGTGCACGGCAGCATGTACCGTTATCTCTGGTCGAACGGACCGAAGGAATGCGTGGAGTTCGCGGACTATTCCTTCGAGGAGCACTTTGGCAAGCCGATACCGTCCTTTCCGCCGCGCGGCGTACTGGCGGACTACATCCGAGGACGTGCCGAAAATAGCGGGATGCGGGAATGCGTGCGTTTTGAAACGGAAGTTCGGCATGTCTCGTGGGATTCCGACGCAGAGAAATTTGTAATTATTGCCGACGAACTCGCTTCGGGCGCAAGCAAGACGGAATTGTTCGATGATCTCGTGGTCGCGACCGGGCATTTCTCGGTTCCGAATTTTCCCAGCTTTGACGGCATTGAATCGTTTGGAGGCCGGGTGCTGCACGCCCATGATTTCCGGGACGCTGCGCAGTTTTCCGGTCAAGACGTGCTGGTCGTAGGCGCGAGCTATTCTGCCGAAGACATAGCGCTACAGTGCCACAAGTACGGCTCTCGTTCCGTGACCATGACCTACCGGACGGCGGCAATGGGATTCAAATGGCCCGAAAGCATGGATGAGAGGCCTCTCCTGCAGAAACTCGACGGCCGAACCGGACACTTCAAGGATGGATCCAGCAAAGAATTTGATGCAATCATCCTGTGCACGGGCTACCTGCATCACTTCCCCTTCCTTTCTCAGGATCTGCGACTGGTCACGCACAATCGGCTCTATCCGCCCGGGCTTTACAAGGGTGTGGTTTTTCAAAGCAATCGGCACTTGCACTATCTCGGAATGCAGGACCAGTACTACACGTTCACGATGTTTGACGCGCAGGCCTGGTTTGCGCGGGACGTAATCATGGGACGCATTCAGCTACCCTCAGAAGAAGAAGTGGCAAGCGACATCGCGGCGTGGGTCAAGCGAGAAGAAGCGCTGGAAGATCCGTATCAGGACATTGATTTTCAGGCCGATTACATGCGCGACCTTTTCAAAGATGTTGACTATCCGAAATTCGACGTCGACCTGACCGTCGAGGCGTTTCGGGAGTGGGAACACGACAAGATTGATGATATCACTACATATCGTGACAAGGCGTTCCGGTCCCCCTGTACCGGCAATATGGCTCCGGTACATCCTGCGCCTTGGTTGACGGCCATGGACGATTCGATGGAGTCGTATGTCGGGAGGGAAGGTTAGGCTGGGCCTAGGCTGCTGCAACGAGGGAGACTGATTCGGTTGAACGAAATTCTGGTCACTGCAAAGCGGCGCGGCTCGACGCTTCTCCCCGGCTTGCCTGTGCTCTCCGCCGGATTGGAACGTCATCCGGTTGCGGGTGGTGGATCGACCACGCTTTCGATTGACGCCGGAGACGAAATCCTGCTGGAGGATCGATACGGACTGCAGTCCTGTGAATTGATGTTCTTCGACTGCGAGGGACGTTCCGCGCTCGGTGCGCTTGGCATTGAGGCGTCGGGCGTGGCGGGAGCCATTCCGGAAATCCTGCATTCCGGAATTCCGTCCGCAAATCGCGTGCGGGAGGCTTTGGCGGCGGCCGGATGTGATGTCGCGCGAGCGGAGTTTGGCCAGGTATTTGGCGGCGAGTCGCGTGCGGGGGCACGATCCCGGTTCACCGCCGGAGAATCCGGTTCGCTGGTTGTCGGCGTTCCGGGTTCGCCGATGGCTCCGGATGCGTGGAATCCTCCTTCCGAGATCGTGCTTTATCTTCGCCGGGCAAGCCCCAGGAACAAACCACGCCATTTGCCGCCCTCCCCGCTCGCGGACCCTCTCGAGGACTTCAACCTGGTTCCGGGAAGTGCGAAGGCATATGAGGTTCGGGCTGGTCAGTTCATTCAGATTCTGGATGTCCAGGGCCGCGAATGCTCGGATTTTCAAGCATGGGACATGCGGGCGCTGGAACGGGGTGAGGTGCGTGAGATTGATCCGACTACGACACGCAGCATGACGGGTAGGGCGTATCCGGGGCCAGGCATATACGCCAAGTACTTCTCCGTGGGCCAGGAACCCATGGTGGAAATTGTCCAGGATACCGTCGGTCGCCACGATGCCTTCAACCTGGCCTGCACCGCGCGGTACTATGCAGACCTCGGTTATCCCGGTCACGTAAACTGTTCGGACAATTTAAACCGGGAAGCGGAAACGTACGGCATCTCCCCTCGACCGGGTTGGCCGGCGATAAACTTCTTTTTCAACACGATGGTTGACGCGGCCAACGGAATGGCCGCAGCGGAACCGTGGTCGCGTCCCGGTGATTTCGTGTTGCTCAGGGCGCTCACAGATCTGGTCTGTTTCTCCACCGCCTGCCCGAGCGACGTCGATTCCGCGAATGCCTGGGAGCCAACGGACATTCAAGTTCGTGTCTATGACGCCAGGCAGAAATTCACGCGCGCGACCGCGTATCGAAAGACACCGGATTCGGAGCCCGATATGACCAAGGAAACCGCATTTCACGAGCGGTTCGCGGAGCGGACACGAAACTTTAGCGAATACAACGGGTACTGGGTATCGCAGGACTTTCCCGGTCAAGGCGCGGTCTCCGAGTACTGGGCTTGCCGGGAACGTGCGGCGATCATGGATCTTTCGCCGCTCAGAAAGTATGAAGTCCTCGGGCCGGACGCCGAGACACTGATGCAGTCTTGCGTTACACGCGACATGCGAAGGCTTGCGAAGGGACAGGTGGTCTATACGGCCATGTGTTACGAGCATGGCGGCATGATCGATGACGGCACCGTGTACCGACTCTGCAAGGACAACTTTCGATGGATCGGCGGTTGCGACAAGTCGGGTCTTTGGCTTCGCGAGCAGGCGGATGCGCGAGGTCTGAATGTATGGGTGAAGCCCTCAATCGACCAACTGCACAATGTGGCCCTGCAAGGTCCTTCAAGCAGGGATATCCTCAAGAAGCTCGTTTGGACTCCCCCTGCGCAACCCTCCATCGAGGAACTTGGCTGGTTTCGGTTCACGGTTGGTCGCATAGGCGGATTCGAAGGGACGGCCATGGTCATCTCCCGGACCGGCTTCACTGGAGAACTGGGTTACGAAGTATTTTGCAATCCAAGGGATGGAACCGAAGTCTTCGACGCGATCTGGGAGGCCGGTGAAGAGTTCCGGTTATCTCCGCTCGGCTTGGAAGCGCTGGATACGCTGCGCGTGGAGGCAGGCTTGGTCATCGCTGGACAGGAGTTCAACGATCAGACAGACCCGTTTGAAGCGGGAATTGGTTTTACGACGCCCCTCAAGAGCAAGAAGGACTCATTCATTGGCCGGGAAGCCCTTGAGCGCCGGAAGGCGCATCCAACCCGGAAACTTGTGGGTCTTGACGTGGAAGGAGGAGAGATACCGGCCAGCGGAGACGGCTTGTTCGTCGGACGAGCGCGGGTGGGGGAGATCACGTCGGCGATTCGCTCGCCTTCCCTTGGAAGGGTAGTCGCGCTTGCAAGAACAGATATTCTTTATTCGGAGGTTGGCACCGATCTGGAAATTGGAATGCTCGATGGAGAGCAGAAGCGCATTCCTGTTAGAGTAGTACGGTTTCCGCACTATGATCCAGAAAAGCTGCGGGTTCGAAGCTGACTGCCTTCTCTTGAGACGGCCTTCGATCGGGCTTCCTCTCGCAACAACTGAACTGGGGACGAATTGTCTGGTGCATATTGTGCCAGAGCGCACGGTCGGGATGGAAGAGAAATCGCTGTGCGCCAATTGCCTGTGAATGGAAGCAGCCCGGCGACTTTGTAGCCGAAGTACGCAGCTTCCTTGAAAAAAACTCATTCAAGGGTCAGGTAGAGGGAGAGTTGCGCCACTCATCCCTTCCTATCCCTTCTCGAATTTTCGCTTGCGGACATGGACACAAACCGCAAGTCGGAAATCAGGATTGATGCGAGCAGGGAGTTTTAAACTGGCTTGGGGGCCGGCATCGATTGAAACCAGCAGACAAAGGCGAACGGAGTGATAACCGGAAGACCCGTCGCCTTTTGGACGCTGCCTGCATACGGGCTCATGTTCGTGCATTTGAACACGATAGCACCAACCTCAGGATGATCCTGCACCAGCTTCTTGGCTGCTTCCGTGACATCGCGGCGCGCCAGCGCAAAGTCCATTTCTTCCAGGTCTTCGAGAATTATCCGGGAAAACTCCTGGCCTTTCTCGGTTCCCATTATCGGCGTATCGGTCGATACCCCCGTCGCCATTAGGTGCTCAGGCGTGAGCGTGGATGCGGAAATCGTGAGAATTCCGACACGACGCTCTCCTGGCAGGAGAACCTCGACCAGCGACACCTGAAAGAGAGGCGAAGTGGCCACCGGCACCCCAACGGCATCGGCAATGTCTTTTGGAGCAAGGAAATGAATCCGCAGTTGCCAACAATCCCCTCCACGTGGTCTCTGATCAGGTCTTGGGCTCCGGCAATGAATGCCCCTTCGAAGCCGGTTGCGCCCCTGCGCACAACCGCATCCGGGCTCGCTCCCGGCACTACCCGGTAGCGAACAGGAAACGGAAATGTTTGCGTGTTTCCGAGGTCGCCGAGCGGGCGTGGAAACCGGGTCTCCAGCATCAATATGCCAACGCACGCCCAATTCGTGGTGGGTGCATTCCGGACGGGGATTTCCTCTTTCTCCGCCTTTCGGTCATCCCATCCTCTTGACTTGCGCGCCGATGAGGCGGGAGGCCGCGCGGTCCGCCTGACCGTTGCAAATGCCCGCCTTGTTTGACGGCCACGAACATATATCGTGCGGAGCGCATAGCACAGGGGAAGCGCGGAGCGTAGATGGCCGTAAACAATCAACCGACCGGCGCCGAGGCCATGGTTCACATGCTGGAGAAGCACCGCGTGCGAAATATCTTCGGTCTGTGCGGCGATACTTCTCTCCCATTCTATGATGCACTCGCGACGCTCGATCACGGAATGCGCCATATACTTATGCGTGACGAGCGCCATGCCGGATACGCTGCCGACGCATATGCGCGGGTCACTGGTGATGTTGGGGTATGCGAAGGACCCTCGGGAGGTGGCGCGACACACATCTTGCCCGGAGTCGTTGAAGCAAACGAGTCGTCCGTGCCGGTGCTGGCCTTGACCTCGGATGTCGCCACGAGTTCGGAAGGCAGGTTTTCGCTGACCGAACTTGACCAGGAATCGCTTTTTCGCCCGCTTACCAAATTTTGCTGCTTGGTCCGGCGCGCCGATGCGCTTCCGCGAATGGTTCGAGCGGCCTTTCGCGCCGCCACTTCGGTAACATCCGGTTCGGTCCATCTGGGTCTTCCCTTCGATGTCCAATGCGACCCGGTGCCGCCAGAGGAAATTTGGGCGGATCCGAAGTTCGGCAAGTGGCCGTCGCTGCGCCCAGGCCCCGATCCGGAAGACGCGGCCCAACTCCTTTCCCGCCTTCTGTCGGCTGCAAAACCCGTGATGATTGTGGGAGGTGGCATTGCGCTTTCCGGTGCATATGACGAACTCCGCAAATTTGTGGAATTGTTGGACTTGCCACTTTGCACGAGCGTCAGTGGGAAGGGGGCGCTAGCGGAAACGCATCCCAATTGTGCGGGAGTTGTAGGGTCCAATGGCGGTGTTCCCGCGACCCGAGCGCTTGTCGAGCAGGCTGACGTGGTATTCTTCGCCGGCTGCCGCGGAGGTTCCGTAACCACGGAACGCTGGCGGTGCCCTCGAACCGACCAGAAACTCATTCACTTGGACAGCAACCCGGCCGTAATCGGAGCGAACTACCCAATGGAAGCCGCGCTGCGTTCGGATGCGCGGCTCGGGCTGTCCCTACTCTGCCGACTGCTTGAAGAATCTGGCGAGACGCGCAAATTTTTCGGCGCCGCCTTGGTCGCTGCCGCAAAAGAAAAGAAGTGGGGTGCTTTCGGGAAATTGAGTCGAAGCACAGATGTTCCCATTCGGCCCGAACTTGTTGTGGCGACGCTCAACGCGCTCGCTCCCGACAATACGATTCTCGTCGCCGACCCGGGGACACCGTGTCCGTATTTCTCTGCGTATTTCGAACTCCGAAAGGCTGGGCGGCACCTCATCACCAACCGCGCGCATGGCGCGCTGGGATATGCACTCGGCGCATCCTTGGGGGCGCAGGTCGGCTGCCCTGAAGCCAAGGTCATTGCGGTGATGGGAGATGGCTCATTCGGGTTCGCGGTCGGGGAACTGGAGACACTTTGCAGGCTTGGCTTGCCTGTCATGATGGTGGTGTTCTCGAATGCCTCCTATGGCTGGATCAAGGCAGGACAGAAGCACGGTTTCGGAAATCGGTACTATTCCGTAGATTTCTCCCGGACCGATCACGCTGCAATCGCCGCGGCTTACAGCTGCAATTCCTGGTCGGTCCGGTCTCCCGAACGACTTGAACCGGTCCTGCGCGCCGCAATCAATGAGGACGGCCCCGCCCTGGTCGACGTCTGGTGTCAGCCCTTGGAAGAGTCCGCCGCGCCAGTTAGCGAGTGGGTTGCTTGAGATTCTCAATCAGTTTTCGCCCACACGCGTCACTGCCGTTCCGACCGGGAGTTCCAACTGCTTGTGAGGTATGCGCAGAACTGATCCTGCGGGAGATCGACCACATGGATACCCGATCGTAGGAAGAGGTTCATCTTGACTCAATCGCTGAAGATCGTGGTAGTTGGCGCAGGAATTGTAGGTGTTTCCGTCGCGGAATACCTCCGGCGTGGCGGCCATCAGGTCACGCTCGTAGATCGGGTAGCTCCAGGCGACCCAACGCAGGCGTCGTATGGTAACGCAGGAGTCATTGCCGCCTGTTCCGTAATTCCCGTGCCGGTGCCAAGCCTGTTGCCACGAATTCCCCGCTTCCTCTTGGATCCGGAGGCCCCGGTTTTCATGCGCTGGAGATACTTTCCTCGCATCTCACCCTGGCTTATCCAGTTCCTGTCTGGAGCAAAGCGCAAAACGGTTGAATCGAGAGCGGCGGCGCTGGCCTCTCTCACGTTTGACTCCCTTACCGAACACTTGCTGCTGGCGCGCGGAACCGGCGCGGCGAAATATATCCGGCAGTCGGATTGGTATTTTGTATATCCCGACCTGGTCTCCTTTGAGCGCGATTCCTTTCCCCGAGAGGTTCGTCACTCCAATGGTTTCCCGCACCGAGTTCTAAGCAGGGAAGACATCATAAATTTGGATGCCGGTGTATCGGAACGCTATGTTTTCGGCGCGGCACATCCGGATCATGGCTACATAACAGACCCCGGAGAATTTGTCGCCGAATTGGCCGCACATTTTCTTCGAAATGGAGGATCGGCCCTGCGGGCAGAGGCGCGGGCGGTCATTCCATTGGAAGGCGGTCGCGCGGCGCTGGAAACCAGTGCGGGGCGAATTGATGCGGACCGGGCGGTGGTGAGTGCAGGTATTTGGTCAGGGAGATGGATGAAACAACTTGGGTATGCCTCAAGAATGCAAAGCGAACGCGGTTATCACCTGACGCTGAAAAATGCGTCTCCCGCAGTGCCGGTCCCATTCATGCTTGCCGATTCGGGCGCTGCGGTAACTCCGATGAAACGAGGTTTGCGCATCGCTGGCCTGGTGGAATTCGCTTCTTTGGAGGCCGATCCTAGTCCGCAACCCATCCGGTTCCTGCGCAAATGCATTCGACGAACATTCCCTCGACTGACTTGGGACGGCGAAGAGTCCTGGATGGGACATCGCCCCACGACGGTCGACTGCTTGCCGGTGGTCGGTGCGGCGCCCAACGCGCCCGGAATCTTATTTGCGTTTGGAACCCAGCACGTTGGTCTCACATGCGGTCCGCGTATCGGTCGACTGCTGACAGAGTTGGTGACGGAACGAAAGTCGAATGTCGACCTATCCCCATTTCGCGTGGACCGATTTGGACGAATCTGATTTCCTATTGCCTACACATATTTCTCTTTATCCGGTATGGATCGTATTGGGGCTTATATACATAACTTGACATGACACTGTTCTGCGACGAGCGGCGCCACTGCCCCGCTTGCTCCGGAGAATGATTGGTTCTCCGCTCCTGCCGCCGCCACGGGAAGCGGGATCACCCCGCCACTCCCCACCCGTGAACGGGCCAAAGCCCGTTGCAGGATATTCCTTGCCGCATTGACATCGCGGTCCAGCACCAGCCCGCAGGCCGGACAGGCGTGGACGCGAACAGCCAGTGTTTTCGGCGCATCGGCGCCGCATCCCGAGCAGGCCTGGCTGGTTCCATGCGGTGCAACTTCCGCCACCTGAAGGCCAGCGCTCGCAGCCTTTTCCTTCAAGAGCGTGAAAAACGTTCCCCATCCCTGCTCGGAGATCGCCCGGTTCAGCCCCGCCTTGGCCCGCACATTGTGTCCGGGTTCCGCCGCGGTCCCCTTCGCCGAGCGCAATAGGTTGGCGATCCGCAAGTCTTCGATCGCGAAAAAATCGTAGGCCCGGCTGAGCGCCGACACCGTCCGGTGCAGGACTTGCCGGTTGGCGTCCGAGATCCGCTGCCACTCCCGCGCCAGCGACCCCACTTTCTTCCGCCGGTTGCCGGACCCTGGCGTCGCGCGGGCCACCGCCCGCTGCAGGCGGCGCAGGCGGCCCCGGTCCACTTCCCGTTTCGCGACCTCCCCGCCATCCGACAACGTCAGCCGCTTGGCCACCCCCGCGTCGATGCCGACCGGGCGGACAATCGCCTCTTTCGGGGCGACCGGCGGGAACGCGAAGCCCAAGTGAATCTCGGTGCGCAGCGGCTTCCGCACCACCCGCAGCGTCTTCAGTTCCGCCCCCTCCGGCAACGCCCGCGACGACCGCAGTTGCAGCGGCGGAAGCCCCTTCACATGTAGCCGCCAGTGCCGGCCATGCCGCCGCACCATGCCCCGCGAGACCTCCGCGATCTCCACCGTTCGCCACCGCTGCGCCGCCTTGAAGCGCGGAAAGCCAGGCTTGCCGCCGCCTTCCGCGCGCCGGAAGAAATCCCGGAAGCTCCGGTCCAGTCGCTGCAAGACACCCCGGAACACCTGAATGCTGAGGGCGGCGAACTCGGGAAATTGCGTGTTGTTGCGGATCGCCGTCAAAGACTTGCACTGGTCGGAACAGGAAATCGAAATCCCCGCCTTCATCCAGGCGCCAATGCGCTCCTCAAGCGCGGCGTTGTAGAACCCGCAACACAACCGCAACACAACCGCAACACCTCGCCGAGACGGCGGTGCGAGGCCGGAGTGAGCCGTGCCCGGCATTTGAAGACCTTGAACACCGGACGGGTGTCGCCGGTGGGAGAGGCGGGATTGTGTTGCATAGGAGTTGCATCGGTGTTGCTTTATTGAGCGATTCGTGCCACCGTTTCTGCAAATGCGCAAGCGAAAACCACTTTCTTGTCAAGTTATCCGTATAATCCCCATCGTATTCACCTACGTAATGGCCGCAATAGAAATCTCGAGGTTGGAGTAATATAGCATTCAGAGTGAGCGGTACGATTGCGACCGACTTCCCTTGAACCAGCCAATAAAGCTGCTATAGCAGAGTGATTTTCGATTGATTCTAGTTGGGAGATCAATCAATGAGGATGATATTCATAGTCCTGCTTTCAGGTATAGCCGGGCTCGCAGCGACCGCGGCATTAGCCGAGAAATGGGATATGCCAATGGCTTACGCTGATTCAAACTATCATACGCAGAACGGCAAACTCTTTGCGCAGGCAGTCAATACTTGCACTGGCGGAGAATTGGAGATCGTCGTGCATGGAGGGGGATCACTATTCTCCGGCAATGATATCAAGCGCGCCGTGCAGACCGGTCAGGCGCCGATTGGCGAGCGGCTACTCTCTGCCCACCAAAATGAGAACGCGGTTTTCGGTTTCGATTCCGTGCCCTTCCTCGCGACTTCATTCGAAGAATCCGAGCAACTCTGGAAGGCGGCGAAGCCTTACCTCGAACAGATCCTAGTAGACCAGAATCTTGTACTGCTTTATTCCGCTCCTTGGCCTCCGCAGGGCTTTTTCTTCAAGAACGCGGTAAACGGCGTATCGGACATGGCTGGAATCAAGTTTCGCGTCTACAACTCGGCGACTGCCCGCCTCGCGGAACTTGCGGGAATGCTGCCGGTACAAATTGAGGCGGCCGAACTTATTCAGGCATTGGCTACGGGGACCGCCGAAGCATTCGTGTCCTCGGGGTCCACCGGCTATGACCGCAGGGTCTGGGAACATTTGAGTCACTTTTATGATGCACAGGCGTCGCTACCTCGGAATTACGTGTTCGTGAACAAGTCCGCGTACGAATCGGTTTCCGATCAGGCGCGCAACTGCTTGCAGAGTGCGGCCTTGCTCGTTCAAGAGGCCGCCACCAACAAGGCGCGCTACCTTGCTGGCTGGTATTTGGCGGAGCTTGCCGCCAATGGCATGAGTGTCCAGGCACCTGGAGAGCAACTCAAGGCGGACCTTGCTGAAATCGGCGCGACCATGTCCAGCGAGTGGTCAGACCTTGCTGGCGAGATCGGCCAACAGATCGTGTCGGACTACGAGTCCATGTAGACAGACGGATACTGAGAGTGTTTACTACCGACCCGTTTGAGCTTTACGTTCTTCAACGGGCCGGAGGATTCTCGCTCTGAGAGCATTCCGTAGAATCTGTCGCGTGTTGGATGCGGTTTATCTCGCAAGCGGGATTGTCGCAGCGGGGTTCTTGGTGGCGTTGCTTGTAGTCATCTGCCTTCAGATGGGCGCCCGCTGGACCGGAAACGTATTCCCGGGTTCGACGGCTTACGCGGGATATTGCATGGCGACCGCGTCGTTCCTGGCCATCGCCTATACGCTTAACCGGGGCGCACATATTCGAGTCAATCTCTTGTTGAACATGTTTGGGCCGCGAAGAATTGTCGTGGAAATCTGGTGTCTCGTAATTGCCAGCGGACTAACGGTTTATTTTGCCTGGTTTGCGATACGCGGCACCTATTGGTCGCACCTTCTGGGCGACATCAGTCAAGCGCAGGACGCGACTCCGATCTGGATCCCGCAGATTGCGATGGCCTTCGGAACGGTAATCGCTGCAATCGCTTTTCTGGACAATTTGGTTCGGGCGATTGTGCTTGGCCGAACCGGTATTGAGGCGGAAACGGTTCGCGGCACTGCCGATTGATCCGCAATGGAGCACTTCTATCTCACCTCCATATTCCTGTTCGTTCTCTTCCTATTCCTGGGGACCGGAGTTTGGGTGGCACTTGCACTTCTTGGTGTGGCGCTGGTCGGGATGGAACTCTTCACGAGCCGCCCAGCCGGCGACGCGATGATCACGACAATCTGGCGGTCGGCTTCCAACTGGTCGCTAACCGCCTTACCCCTCTTCATCTGGATGGGAGAAATCCTCTACCGGACCCGATTGTCCGAGGATATGTTCCGAAGCTTGGCGCCTTGGATGGCGCGGCTCCCCGGCGGTTTGCTGCATACGAACATTGTGGGTTGCACGATCTTTGCGGCGGTATCTGGATCGTCCGCAGCAACACTGACAACGGTCGGCAAAATGTCGATACCGGAACTTCGCCGACGCGGATATCCGGATTTCATGACCGTGGGGACACTGGCCGGAGCCGCCACGCTTGGCCTGATGATTCCGCCCTCGTTGACCTTGATCGTCTACGGCGTCGCCATAAACGAATCCATCACCAAACTCTTTGTCGCGGGTGTACTTCCCGGATTGACGCTCTCTCTGCTGTTCATGGGATATGTGGTTGGCTGGCACTATCTCCGTCCTGCAGAACGCCCGGAGCCCGAGCCGCACGTGCCATTCGTGCGGAAGCTCCGCGAATCCCAATATCTCATTCCTGTCCTCCTGCTCGTTGCCGTGGTGATTGGGTCGATGTATCTCGGGCTCGCGACTGCGACGGAGGCGGCCGCCTTTGGAGTTGTCGGAGCGCTGGTGTTGGCGGCGAGCCAGAGATCCCTCAACTGGAAGACGTTGGCCGAGAGCTTGATGGGGGCTACCCGAACTTCCTGCATGATCGCGTTCATCCTGATGGGGGCATCCTTCCTGTCGCTTTCGATGGGATTCATCGGCTTGCCGCGTGCCATCGCCGAATGGATTGCCAGCCTGGAGCTGAGTCCCTTCATGCTCATCGCCGCACTGACGGTGTTCTATATCATAATTGGCTGTTTCCTCGACGGGATTTCTTCCGTCGTACTCACCATGGCAATTATCGAACCGATGATTCGCGGTGCCGGGATCGACGTCATCTGGTTTGGCATATTCATAGTCGTGGTGGTTGAAATGGCGCAAATCACTCCACCCGTGGGGTTCAACCTTTTCGTTATGCAAGGAATGACCGGGCTCGATATCGGCTATATCGCGCGAACCGCGCTGCCGATGTTCGGCATCATGGTCTTGATGGTCGCAATTCTTGTCATTTTCCCTGAACTCGCTACATGGTTGCCCGGCACCGCCCAGACCGGACCGCCAGGCTAGCCGCAACCGCCGCATTGACCGCGAAACAAGCGGGTACTATTGTCACACTGTTCTCACGGGGTGCCCAAGGGCTGAGAGGCGCGTTCGCCAACCCGTCGAACCTGAACCGGATCATACCGGCGTAGGGACCGAGAAATGCGAAGAATACGTGAGCATCCAGCAGTTCGGTCTCTCCGCCATCGAATGGAGGGCTCCGAATGTACACGCATGCAAGAACTTTCGCGCTAGCGATTTTGGCATTTGTCCTGTTTGGCAAAGCGGATGCGGATGAGGCGAAACCGGTCCTGACCGTCTACACCTACGACTCCTTCGCGGCGGAATGGGGACCGGGCCCAGCGGTAGAAGCGGCGTTCGAGTCCGCATGCAGGTGCGACCTGCAATGGGTCGCAGTGGGTGACGCCGGCATACTTCTTTCGCGGATTCGCCTGGAGGGCAAGGCTAGCCGCGCTGACGTGGTCCTGGGCCTCGACACGTCGTTGATGGCGGAAGCCAAGGCGACCGGCCTCTTCGCTCCGCACGGACTGTCCGATCTGGAGTTTTCGCTTCCGGTCAAGTGGGTGGATACGGAGTTCCTGCCATACGATTACGGGCATTTTGCCTTCGTGTACGATTCCGAACGGCTTACTGACCCTCCTGAAAGCCTGGCGGAACTCGTTGAAAACGACGGCCCGAAGGTCATACTTCAAGATCCCCGCACCAGTACGCCGGGCCTCGGGCTGCTTCTCTGGATGCAGCGCATTTATGGCAAACGTTCGGGAGAAGCGTGGAGCAAGCTCTCCCGGCGAATTCTCACCTTCACCAAGGGATGGAGCGAGGCATACGGACTGTTTCTCAAAGGCGAGGCACCAATGGTGCTGAGCTACGCGACATCACCCGCTTATCACAAGATGTATGAAGATACCGAACGGTACAAGGCGGCCGTATTCAGTGAAGGGCACTATATGCAGATCGAGGTCGCAGCGCGGACGAGAGCCTCTCGGAATCCCGACCTTGCGCGCCAATTCCTCGAATTCATGGTGAGTGAGGCGTTTCAGGAACACATCCCTGGAACGAACATCATGAATCCGGTGATCGATCTTGAAGACAAGCTGCCAGAGGCATTTCGCGACTTGCAGATTCCTGCCACGGCGGAACCGTTCGCGCCGGAGGAAATCGCCCAAAACCGGAAAACTTGGATCGCCGAGTGGGTCGAGCACGTATCCCGTTAGGGCCGCTGCTGCCGGGAGGGATTTCGCTCGCGATCATTCTCGGTTCGGTAACGCTCGCCATCGCCTCCCTCCTGCGCGAGGGAGGCGATGGCGAGCTTGAACTGTTGACCCCGTACACCTTGCGTGTGGCGGGGTTCACCGTGTTGCAGGCCGCGCTCTCGACTTTTCTTTCTGTCTCGATCGGGATTCTCGTTGCGCGGGCTCTCGCGCGCCGCCCGCGGTTTCCCGGCCGTTCCCTGCTGTTGCGGCTATTCGGGCTGCCGCTCGTCATGCCGGTCATTGTCGCAATTTTCGGAATTGCAAGTGTATTCGGGAGCGGTGGGGCGATTGCCCGGCTAAGCCTGTGGCTGGTGTCCGTGGAATGGAATTTTCCCTATGGGTTGACTGGAATCTTGGTCGCGCATGTTTTTTTCAATCTGCCACTCTCCGTACGTTTGCTGTTGCCGGCAATCGAGGCGATACCCGGCGAAACCTGGCGGCTGGCTTCACAGATTGGAATGACGGGTCCGCAGATATTTCGAAGGATCGAGTGGCCCCTGCTCCGGCGCGTGCTCCCCGGAGTTGCCGGGCTGGTGTTTCTGCTCTGCTTCACAAGTTTTGCCGTAATTCTGGTGTTTGGAGGTGGGCCACGGGCGACGACACTGGAAGTGGCCATCTATCAGGCACTTCGACTCGATTTTGATATCGAGCGAACGGTTGGACTTGCGCTCCTGCAAATCGGCATCTGCGCGGTGCTCGTTCTTGCCGGGCAAAAGTTCCATTTGCCTGCGCGAATCGCTCGAACTGAAGGACGACGACAGGCGCGGCCGGACGCCCGCAGTTTGACCGCCACTGCCGTGGACGCGGCGTTGATTCTCGCTGCGGCACTCTACGTTGGCGCCCCGCTCGTGGCGGTTATTGCGCGCGCTGCCGCTGGCCCGGTCGCGAAAGTGTTCGCCGCGCCTGCATTCTGGGACGCCCTTTGGCGCACGGTGATTCTCGGTGCATCTGCGGGACTCGCAGCGCTGCTCCTCGGGTGGGCGCTCGTGTTGACGGCGCGCGACCTTCGGCAACGCCACCGGCGGGATCGGCTCGGAAACCTGCTGGAGAATGTTGCGGCGCTGAATCTTGTCGTTTCTCCCATCGTATTCGGGGCCGGCCTTTTCGTTCTTCTCCTTCCGTTCGGGCTGGTCTTCGAGCACGCCCTGTTGCTTGCTTGCGCTGTGAATGCCGTTGCGACAACACCTTATGTAATAAGAACGTTAGGTCCCGCCGCGGATCGGGTCGCGGAGCATTTCGACCAGACCTGCTTTGCCCTGAGGATTCATGGCTGGAACCGATTTCGGATCATCGAGTGGCCCATGCTGCGATCGGACGCCGGGAGAGCCTTGGCACTTGCAACAGGTATATCCATGGGAGACCTGACCGCGATCGCATTGTTCGGAACGGAGACAAGTTCGACGCTTTCGCTCTACTTGTATCGCCTGATGGGTTCCTACCGGATGGAAGAGGCGGCGGTTGTTGCGGCGACCCTGGCCCTCCTGTGCCTGGGATCGTTTGCCGCTATTGAACGCGTGACGGCTGGCCGTGCCCGGTCTTGAAGTACGTGACGCGATACTGCGTTTCGGTGAATTCGAAATGCATTGCAATTTTACGGTTCCGGCTGAAGGCTGTTCCGCGCTGATCGGGGCGAGCGGAGCCGGAAAGAGCACGCTAGTTGCCCTAATTGCAGGGTTCGAAAGGCTGATATCCGGGCAGGTCTTTTTCGAGGGCAGGGACATCACCGGCCTGCCGCCGAGCCAGCGGCCCGTAGCCACCATGTTTCAGGAACATAATCTGTTTCCCCATCTCAATGTTTTCGAGAACGTTGGACTTGGCGTTCATCCGGGACTGCGACTGTCCCGTACGGACCGCGAATCCGTGATGGCTGCTATTGAACGCGTAGGTCTTAGTGGGATGCGGAAGCGAAGGCCGGCGGACCTTTCCGGTGGAGAACGGCAAAGGGCCGCGCTCGCGCGTGTACTCGTGCAGCGGCGCCCATTGCTGCTGCTGGACGAGCCCTTCGCCGCGCTTGGCCCTGCGCTTCGGCGGGAGATGCTGGATTTTGTGGATTCGATTCGCCGCGAATACAAACGGACCGTTCTCCTGGTCAGCCATCTCCCCTCGGACGCGCTCAGAATTGCCGAGAAAACCGCGTTCATGCATCGCGGCCGTATTCTGGCTGAAGGTCCGACTACGAAGCTGTTCCGTTCGCCCGAAATTGCCGAATTAAGAGCATATTTGGGCGAAGTGGATTTTCGGGACGGCGGCAAATCCTTTGGATGACATACCATTCAGGGACATCTGGCAGAATTCATCTGCCGTGGTGGGCGGAGAGAGAATCGAACTCCCGACCTTCCGGGTGTAAACCGGACGCTCTTGCCCCTGAGCTACCCGCCCCCAATACTCCATTTGTCCTGAAGGCGTTCAAGCGCGCCGACGCTCGGTCAGTGAGCGATGCGCCTCTCCTCCCCCTGTTGACTGGTAGCGCCTTCCGCAACTTGTGCGAAAGCAGCAGTCTCGTCCCATTCAATCGGCTGAAACGTACCATCGAGCGCAATATCAAGCACTTCGCCGACAGACTTCACCGGAATGATTGTCAGACCTTCCTTCACATTGTCGGGAATTTCTTCAAGGAACTTGCTGGTTTCCTCAGGAATAATCACTTGTTGAATACCGCCTCGAAGCGCCGCAAGCAGTTTCTCTTTCAGCCCGCCGATCGCCAGAACATCGCCCCGCAACGTAACTTCGCCGGTCATCGCAACGTCTTTACGGACAGGGATGCCCGTAAGCACGGAGACGATGGACGTCACCATGCCGACCCCGGCGGAGGGACCATCCTTGGGCGTGGCGCCTTCCGGGACGTGGACGTGAATATCCATACTTCCGAATGCATCCGGCAATATTCCGAACCGCGCCGCGTTGGCGCGAACATAGGACGCAGCGGCCTCGATGGACTCCTTCATGACCTCGCCAAGCTTCCCGGTAGTCTTCATTCGACCGCGGCCGGGGAGTTTGAGAGCTTCGATGGAAAGCAGGTCGCCGCCGGTTTCCGTGTAGGCAAGGCCTGTGGAAACTCCAACTCGGTTTTCATGCTCGGCCATGCCGTATCTGAACTTCGGAACGCCTAGATACTCCGATAGAACGGGTTTCGTGTAGGAGATCTTGCTTGACTTCTGTTTGGTTATGTTCGTTACCGCTTTGCGGCACAGCTTTGCGATGTCGCGTTCGAGATTTCGCACGCCGGCTTCGCGCGTATATACCCGGATGATTTCTCGCAGTGCGTCCCGCCGCAGGCTGAATTCCTTGCGTTCCAGTCCATGTCGTTCAAGTTGCTTCGGTATCAGGTGGCGGGCTGCGATTTCCACCTTCTCATCTTCGGTGTATCCGGCGAGATGAAGAACCTCCATGCGGTCAAGCAGCGGCGGTGTCATATGCAGCGTCGTATTGGCGGTCGTGATGAACAGGACGTCCGACAAGTCGTATTGTACTTCCAAATAGTGGTCGACGAAGTTCGCGTTTTGCTCGGGGTCCAGAACTTCCAACATGGCGGATGACGGGTCACCCCGAAAGTCGAATCCCATCTTGTCGATCTCATCGAACATGATCAGCGGGTTGGTGGTTTTCGCCTTGCGCATCGCCTGAATGATCTTTCCGGGCATTGCACCCACATAGGTGCGGCGATGGCCGCGAATCTCTGCCTCGTCACGAATGCCGCCAAGAGAGATTCGGATAAATTCCCGCCCGGTGGCTCGCGCAATCGACTTTCCAAGCGAGGTCTTTCCGACTCCAGGCGGACCAACGAGGCACAAGACCGGTCCGCGCACGGTGCCGGTGCGCCGCTGAACAGCCAGATATTCGACAATCCGTTCCTTGACCTTTTCGAGCCCATAGTGGTCGGCGTCAAGAATCTTCTCGGCCCGGGTAAGGCTGGTCTTGACGCGGGACCGCTTGCCCCAGGGAATCGACAGGAGCCAGTCGAGGTAATTGCGGAGTACCGTGGCCTCGGCGGATATCATCGCCATCTGGGAAAGTTTCCGCAGCTCGATTTCTGCTTTCTCGCGAGCCTCCTTCGAGAGGCGCGTCTTGCGGATCTTCTCCTCGATCTCGACAAGTTCCTCGCGGCCGCCGTCGCCTTCACCAAGTTCACGCTGGATGGCCTTCATCTGCTCGTTCAGGTAGTACTCCTTTTGTGAGCGTTCCATTTGGCGCTTGATGCGCCCCTTGATCTTGTGCTCCACCTGAGAAACTTGGATTTCGCTTTCAACCAATGAGAGCGTTTTCTCCATTCGAGTTACAACATTTGCAATTTCGAGCAATTCTTGGCGTTCAGAGATTTTCACGGACAGATTCGACGCGACGGTATCAGCCAGTGCGCCGGGCTCTTCAATCATGGCGACGCCGCGGACCACCTCCGGAGGCAAGTTCTTATTGGATTTTGCGAAGCGCATGAAGCTGTCGAGGATGCCGCGCATGAGCGCGCGCATCGTCTCCGGCTCGCCAAGTTCGTCCGGCAAGACCTCGGCGGCAGCTTCCAGAAACGCCGGGTTTTCGGTATAGCCGACAAGCTTGGCGCGCGATTCACCTTCAACGGTCGCCTTGTAGGTTCCGTCAGGCAGTTTCAGAAGCTGGACAACGTTTGCCAGGGTCCCAATTTCATAGAGGCCGGTCGGGCCGGGATCATCCTCGGAGGCATCGCGCTGGCTCAGTAGCAGGATGGGCCTGTCGGTCGTCGCGATATGCTGGAGCGCACGCACGGATTTTTCGCGGCCGACGAACAATGGCGCCACCATACCCGGGAAAACCACCAGGTCTCGAAGCGCAAGTACCGGATGCACCATATCCGCGTTCACGGTTCTTTGTTTACTCATTCCCACCTCGCATTCTTCGGGGCGCTGGTTCGTGCCGACACGGTACAGTCTGAATTTGGCTGCCGCAGTTCGGGATTTCAAGGTGTCGGGTCTTCAGGACGCCTTGCGCTCCGCCCCCTTCAAACGTTTCGGCTTCTGCTTGTCGGAATAAATCAGGAAGGGGCGATTGCCGCTTTTGACGACATCGCCGTTGACAACGACTTCCACGATGTCGGAATCAGGAAGTTCATACATGGTATCGAGCAATAACTTTTCCATCGCCGCTCGAAGTCCACGCGCTCCGGCACGACGCTGTCTTACACTTGTTGATATGGCTTCGATGGCGTCCTCCGTAAGACTGAGCTTGGCGCCATCCATTTCGAAGAGTCGCTGATACTGCCGGATCAGCGCATTCTTGGGCTCCACCAGAATCCTTTGAAGCGCCTCCTCGTCGAGGTCTTCGAGTGGCGCGACCACCGGAAGTCGCCCGATCAACTCTGGAATCATGCCGAATTTCAGCAAGTCTTCCGACTGCAAATCCGCCAGGAGTTCACCCGTAGGCCGTTCTTGCTTTGCCCGGACCAAGGCTCCGTAGCCGATGCCGGTGCCCTTCTGCCGCTTCGAGATAATCTCCTCCAGCCCGGTGAAAGCTCCTCCGCAGATGAACAGGATGTTCGTCGTATCCACTTGCAGGAATTCCTGTTGTGGGTGTTTGCGGCCCCCCTGAGGCGGAACCGAGGCCATGGTGCCTTCCATGAGTTTGAGCAACGCCTGCTGAACGCCCTCTCCGGATACATCGCGCGTGATCGAAGGGTTATCGGATTTACGGCCAATTTTGTCGATTTCGTCGATGTACACAATTCCTCGCTGCGCGCGTTCGACGTTGTAGTCGGCCGCCTGAAGCATCTTCAGCATGATGACTTCGACATCGTCACCGACGTAACCCGCCTCGGTAAGTGTGGTTGCGTCCGCCATAGTGAACGGGACGTCGAGAATCCGGGCGAGGGTTTGCGCCAGCAATGTCTTGCCGCATCCAGTTGGCCCGATGAGGAGAATGTTGGACTTCGCGATCTCGACATCCGTCGCCTTTTCAGCATGCCGGAGGCGTTTGTAATGATTGTGAACCGCAACGGACAGGACACGCTTGGCGGTATTCTGGCTAATCACATAGTCGTCGAGTACTGCGCAAATCTCGGATGGCGTCGGAACGCCATCCGTCAGCCTCATATGGGCGTTCTTTGCGTCCTCCCGGATGATGTCGGTACAAAGGTCCACGCACTCGTCGCAAATGAAAACCGTCGGCCCCGCGATAAGCTTGCGCACTTCGTGCTGGCTCTTGCCGCAAAATGAGCAGTAGAGGGCGCCCTTGGTGGACTTGTTCATTCCGTCGTTTTTGTGAGGCATGCCAGTACTCCCCCGCCGCCGAAGTTACGAGCCTTCAACCGGGCGCTTTTCGACGATCTCGTCGATCAGCCCCCAGTCCTTCGCTTCTTCGGGGCTCATAAAAGTATCTCGGTCGAGCGCTGCTTGCACCTCTTCAATGGGCCGCCCCGTGTGCTTGGAGTAAATTTTGAAGAGGCAGTCGCGCAGGTCGACGATCTCCTTTGTATGCCGCATGATATCCGCCGCTGTCCCTCGATATCCGCCTGAGGGCTGATGGACCATGATCCGGCTGTGCGGAGTCGCCTGCCTCTGGCCAGGCTCACCGGCGGCGAGAAGCAAGGAACCCATGGAGGAGGCTTGTCCGAGGCAGAGCGTGTTGACCGGCGACCGGATGTACTGCATGGTGTCATAGACCGACAATCCCGCGTTGATCGCGCCTCCCGGCGAATTGATATAGAAGGCAATGGGGGAAACGGGATCCTCGGATTCAAGAAACAGCAACTGTGCGATGACCAGGCTTGCAAGTCCGTCATAGATTTCACCAGTCAAGAACACGATCCGGTCCTTGAGTAGCCTAGAATAGATGTCGTACGAGCGCTCTCCCCTGCCGGTATGCTCAATGACAAATGGAATGAGCGCGTTCATGCGTGTTTTTTCACCTGCGCTCATGCGGCGGCCTCCTGCTCGAATCTTCAATTGCAAATTCTATGCGCCGGACGGCGGAGCGTCTAGCAGCGCCGTCGACAAGATTCCATTCACCATTCAGAACTCTCGTTTTGGAGAGCCTCACGGGCGTCCGCGTAGCCAATCTCTTTTTCCTCAATGGTCGCGCGCTCAAGAACAGCATCCATCACTTTTTCAGAGAGGACTCGCTGTTCCGTCTCCTGCACGAATCTAGGATAATTGCGAGACATTTCGTCGAAAAACTCGAGATTCCTGTTCGACGGCGGAAGCGGGTTGTCCCATCCTGCGAGCACACGAGCAGAATCATCCCGTGTCACGCTCAGCTTCAGGCTTTTCCGAAATGAACGGTGCCAGGACAGGAACCGAAGCCTGCGCTTTGCGGCGGCAATTTGCTTCTCGGTTGGTTCGGCGTCCAATTCCGTTTCATGTGCGTCCGTTTCCGTTGTGGCAGCCGTTTCCGGGCCGGACTCCGGGTTCCCAGCACGAATATCTTCCTTTGCGCGACGCGCCAAATTCATGACCGCCAGGGGGGGAACGTTAAATTTCATGCTTTCCGCAAGCGCACGGTAAAACCCGATATGCAGCATCCGCCGCGCAACATGTCTCGCATCGGCCTCGAGTTGGCGCATGACGTGCTCTCGGAACTGCGCCAAGCTTTCATATCCTGCTGCCTTCGCCGACGTGTCGTTCGGCTCGGTCGGTAGCGGCGCCCGGACTCCGCGAACCTTGTAGGAGAACGTGCACTTCCTGTCGCGTCCGGCCTGTCCCTTTCGCTCCGTCACCGGGACCGTACGTTCGATCTGAAATGAACCACCTTCTTTGGCGCCGGTCAGTTTCCCGTTGAGTTCCAAATCGAGATTCTTTCCTCCAACAATCAGTTGCAGGCCGGATTCACCGGTATCTTCCAGCACCTCGCCTCTCGCAGTCACAACAAGATCAACTTCGACCTGGTCTCCGGTCACCGCGTTGCGCGATGAATCCGCTTCCTGAAACTGGGGATTGCGTTCGGACATTTTCCGGACTTCTTCCGCTAGGTCACCCTCTCCGATGACTACCTGAAACTTCTGGAGCACCATGGTCTTGAGGTCAATTACCGGTACTTCAGGAAACACTTCATAGAGAAGCCGAATGCTCAAATCACCTGAATCGTCGCTCTCATCCGGTTCATTCGGCTTGCTCCCCGCCAGACCGATACGCACGGTCGGGCTTTCGATCGGCTCTCCGGCCCCCTCCTCCGCCAGAATTCTCTCGACTTCCCGACCGACGAGGTTGTTAATCGCTTCGTTGCGCAATTCATTTCCCAGTCGTCGGCGCACGACGCCGAGAGGTACCTTGCCGGGCCGAAATCCTGCGGCCTTGTAGCCGGGCTGAAGTTCCCTGGCCCGGGAATCGATCGCTTCGCGGATTTGTCGACTCTCGATCACGAACTGGTGCTCGCGCGAAAGTTCGCTGGGGGTCGTCTGATCGGATGGCGTCATGAGAGGGACCCTACGCAGCTAGAAATGGCGGCGCCTTCCTTGAAAGGCATGACTGGATGGTGCGGGCGGAGGGACTCGAACCCCCACGCCAAGAAGGCACGAGATCCTAAATCTCGCGTGTCTACCGGTTCCACCACGCCCGCTTTGCGCAAGTCCGAACCAAACACCGGGTGCCGGTCGCCCTTTTCCTTGGTTGTGCACGGTGGCGAAACCGATGCCGTTCTCGACCCAGCCCCGACCCATACAGAATCCGTTCTGTTGATTCGAACTGCCCTATTCTTGTGCAATTCGTGTGGACAAGCGAATGCCCGCAATCGCCTGCATCCCGTAATCCGGCTCTGCAAAACAGAAACCGGAGTCGATGCAATCAACGACACTCGCATGAAACGACGGATGCAGGTTGATTTCCGCAACACTTACTCAATGTACGAGGGAAGCACAGTCACGACAGGCCGCCTTCCCCAATACGTCCTGCACACTCGATGGGTCGCTTTGCGGGCCGCCTGCTCGAGTCTGTCTTCGTCTGTGCGGGCCGCGCGGGAAAGCCGTTCGACCGCTCGCTCGACTTCCAGCGATATCATGTCGGGAAGCGAATCGTTCCAGGCCGCGTCTTCGAGCGGCGCGCCCCGGCTTTCGACGAGCGGCGGGGAAAGCAGAGTTCCGCGTTCGTCGAGCACGAGGGAAACGGCGACGTGGCCGGTCTGTGACATCCACCTGCGTTCCTTGATCACACCAAGCCCTTCGGGCAGGAGCAGTCGGCCCTCCCGGTAGATCCGATTGCATTCCAGCTTCGGTCCCCTGCGAATATCGTTCCTTGAAATTCGAAGAACGGAACCGTTCGGCGCGATCATCACGTTTCGGATACCCCATTCGCGGGCCCGGCGGGAATGCTCGAACAGATGACGGGCTTCTCCATGAATCGGTATCGAGGCATTTGGCCGGAGAATCTCGTATAGCCGCCGGAGTTCCCGGTAACCCGCATGCCCGGAGATGTGAATTCCCGCGGCCTCGCCGTCGACAACCTGAATTCCCCGGCGAACCAGCGCATTCTGCACCCTGTGCACCGCGCGCTCGTTGCCCGGGATCGTGCTCGACGAATAAAGCACGGTATCTCCTTCGACAAGTTTGAGCTCTGGATGCTGTCCCTCCGCAACCCTGGTCAAGACGGACCGAGGTTCCCCCTGGCTTCCAGTAACCAGGTAGAACAACTTCGAGCGCTCGGAATCGGACGCCAGTTTCGGCGTCCATTCCGGGAGGCCATCGCAGGTGCCGGTCGTCTGCGCAACGTCCAACATGCGAAGCATGGCCCGGCCAATTACCACAATTTGACGATCGCAGGCTGCAGCCGCCTGCGCCAATGTGCGTAGCCGCCGCACGTTGGACGCAAATGTTGTTGCCGCGACGGCGCCTGTGCATCGGTTGATGATCCCCTCGATCCGGGAAAGCAACTGCTCCTCTTCCGTCTCGTCGCCAGCCTCAAAGATATTGGTGGATTCACAACTGAGGCAGATGACACCTTCGTCCCCGAGCGCGCGAAGTTGCGATTCCCGATCGGAATTCGCCGGAGCTGACGAGCGAAAGTCGCCGCTATGCACGATGATCCCCTCGGGAGTGCGGATCGAAAGAAGATTGGAATTGGGAATGGAATGATCGACCGCATAGAACGTCACTGAAAACGGACCGGCAGAGATTTCCTTTCCGGTTTCGGCTTCAACGACGCAACCCTTCTCGGCATATCCGGCTTCGGCCAACTTGCGGCGCGCCAGTTCGGCGGCAAACTTGGTCGCAAGGATTGGCGGTCTGCCGATTCTCGGCCACAGTTCTGCGAGCGCTCCAATATGATCCTCGTGACCGTGCGTAAGGATCAGCGCCTCCACAATTTCATCGGACCGGTCCAGGAAAATCGGGTTCGGAACAATGGTCTCGATGCCCGGCGTGGTTTCCGGATCGCCGAAGGCAATTCCGCAATCTACCGCGATCCAGCGCCGCCGGGCGGCATCCCGGCATCCGTAGAGGTACATGTTCATGCCGATTTCGTCGGCCCCTCCGACCGCGACATAGTCAATTTCAGATGATTTCATCCCATTTCCTGATGGTTGCGCCGGTAAATCTCGACGAGACCCCGCATGGTGAGCTGGGGATCGACGTGTTGTATCGATCCGCATTCGGCTTCGAACAGGCCTGCAAGTCCCCCCGTCGCGATCACTGTCATCTCGGCGTTCATTTCTCGTTTTATCCGCTCGCAAATGCCGTCGATCAGGGAGATGTATCCCCAATAGACACCCGACTGCATCGCGGGAACAGTGTCCCTGCCAACTACATAATCGGGACGAGTCACCCCGATTTTTGGCAGGTTTGCCGCAGCTCGATGCAGTGCATCGAGTGAAAGCCCAATTCCTGGCGCAATAACGCCTCCTGCATACGCACGGTCTTCGTCAATCACGTCGAAGGTCGTGGCGGTTCCGAAATCCACAACAATCAGGTCGGCGCCGTAAGTCATACCAGCACCGACCGCGTTCGCAATTCGGTCCGCGCCGACGACCGCAGGACGATCCACCTTCAGGTCGACGCCCGGCTGGCAGTCGGCGTCTCCGACGACCAGCGGTCCGGCGCCGAAATAGCGTTGCGAAAGGGTTCGCAGATTTTCCGTTGCAGCCGGAACAACCGAGGCAATTACCGTCGACTCGATACTTGCCGGGTCGATGCCTGCATTGTGCATCAGGTTCAGCAGCCAGACGAACAACTCGTCCGCTGTTCGATTGGCCACTGTCTCGCATCGCCATTCGGTGCAGAACCGGGCACCGTCGTGAAGCGCAAATACGGTGTTCGTGTTCCCGGCGTCAATGGCAAGCAGCATTTTCTCGCCTCCCGGACTCAGGCAGCATGCACTTCGGCGGCGCCAATCCGCTGCAAACCGTGCCGAGTCTGAAGGAGAAGCGCCCCGTCCAGGTCAATTCCGTCAAATCGGCCCTCGTGGGTCACGTCCG
Source organism: Rhodobacterales bacterium (assembly GCA_965219495.1). Taxonomy (GTDB): domain Bacteria; phylum Pseudomonadota; class Alphaproteobacteria; order Rhodobacterales; family CAZPXZ01; genus CAZPXZ01. The sequence continues at coordinate 655,208 of OZ244777.1, read as the reverse complement.
GCAGTCGGGCCTCAATTCTCTGGCCAAGCAGTGCGGCGCGCTCAAGCCAGGCATCGCGGATTGGTGCGAAATCGATCTCCCAGCGCGAGTGCCAAGTGGACCAGTTCCAGGCAAGGGAGTTGAAGGCCGATTCAAATTCCGGGTACGCTCCGGTTTCTTCCAACACGGAAGTTGCCCGCAGGAGCCCGTTCTCAAGCCTCGGCGCCTGCACCAGATTAACACCTATCCCGACAATGATGCTTTTCGAAGGGCCGAAGGTCTCGAGAAGCACGCCGGAGATTTTGCCGCCGGACGCGAGTGCGTCGTTCGGCCACTTCAGTCGGACTTCCAGTCCACAGACCTCCTGCAGCATGTCGGATACCGCCAGGCCGCTTACAAACGACAAGGTTGCAGCGCGCCGGATACCGCCGGGAGGCATCGGCAAGAGAAGCGAGGCGGCAAGATTTCCGAATTCCGTAGACCATTTGCGCCCGCCCCGTCCGCGTCCCCGGGTCTGTTTCCGGGCCGCGACCCAGAGTGGAACCTGAGCCCCCGCATCCATCCGCGATCGCGCCTCCGCATTGGTGCTCTCGACCTCTTCAAGTAGGATTCGCCCGTATCCTTCGGGCCAACTGGCGCTTTGCACGGTGGAGCGGCTACCGCAGCAACGCTGCGGCAGCATTGGCGGACATCTCGATCACGCCGAATCCGTCCAGAAAAGGAAGCCAGGAAAATGTCATCGTAAGCGCCGCGCCAACAAGCACAAGCCGGTGTTCCAAGCGCAAACCCCGGTCGAGCGCTTCGCCCGGCTCATCAATATACATGACCTTCACGATGCGCAGGTAATAGAAGGCGGCGATCACACTCGCTACCACACCGGCGATGGCCAGTGGAGCCAGTCCCGCATCGACGGCCGCGCGAAACACAAAGAACTTCCCGAAGAATCCGACCAAAGGCGGCAAGCCGGCGAGCGAAAACAAAAGCACGGCGAGGCAAAGCGCGGCGACCGGCTGGTTTTGCGAGAGCCCCGCCAAGTCCTGAATTCGGACTTTCGTATTGCCGTCGCGTGCCATGGAGACGATGAACGCGAACATGCCCAGGTTCATTACCAGATAGATGGTCAAATAGAGCAAGAGGCTGGCGACACCTTCCTCGGTCCCCGCCGCGAGGCCGACAAGTGCGTATCCCATGTGCCCGATAGAAGAATAGGCCATCAGCCGCTTGATATTCGTTTGCCCGATCGCGGCTACGGCTCCCACGAACATCGACGCGACGGATAGGAATATGAGAATCTGCCGCCATTCGTGAACAGCTTCCCCGAAGGGCTCGAAGAGCAGTCGCGCGAAGAGCGCCGCTGCGGCAATTTTCGGAGCGGATGCGAAGAACGCGGTGACCGGTCCGGGAGATCCCTCGTATACGTCCGGGGTCCACATATGAAACGGCACCGCCGAGACCTTGAAAGCGATCCCCGCAGTGAGAAAGACCAAGCCAAATACAAGCCCCGTCGATGCTCCTTCCAGACGGATAACCGCCGCGATGGACTCGAACGACGTTGAACCCGTGTAGCCGTAAACCAGGCTCGCACCATACAGGAGCAGTCCGGAGCTCAGCGCTCCGAGGACAAAGTATTTCAATCCCGCCTCGGTTGAGCGCAAGGCGTCGCGACGGAACGCTGCGAGCACGTAGAGGCACAGGGACTGAAGTTCAAGGCCCATATACAGGCTGATCAGGTCCGAGGCCGAGACCATGATCGACATTCCGAGCGCCGCGAAAACGAACAACACTGGGTACTCGACCTTCAAGAGGTCGTTCCGCCGCAGATAGTCGTGAGAAATTGCGAGCGCCACCGCCGTCCCGAGCAGCGCAAGAACCTTGGCGTAGGTTGCGAAGCCGTCCAATACCAGAACGCCCCCAAAACTTGCCGCATGTTCGTCTTCGCGGAGCCCGACTCCCAACCCCGTTGCGACCAACAGCAGCACGGCAGCCCGGAGCGCGAGACCGGATCCAGCCTCACCTTGCCGAAAGGCCCCAAGCAGCAGCAGGAACATGCCCCCCACCGCGAGCACCAACTCCGGAAGGATCGCTCCAAATGGCATCGAAGTTCCTACTCCGCCAAGGCGAATTCGACGGCCACCGCTCCGCGGTAGCCGTCGAGCAACGCATCGACCGAGTTACTCCACAGGTCCATCGCCAGCCATGGAAAGAAGCCCAGCACCAACGTACCAGCGACAAGAGGGACAAACATTGCGCGCTCTCTTGGACTCATGTCGGGTATTTGCGCCAGACTCTCGTTTTCGAGCGGTCCGAGCGTGACCCTGCGATAGAGCCATAACGCATAAGCCGCGGAAAGAATCACGCCGGTCGCGGCGAGCGCCGCTACCAGGGTGTTGACACGGAACGTTCCGGCCATGGCGAGGAATTCTCCCACAAATCCCGACGTTCCGGGCAATCCGACGTTGCCGAGGGTGAAGAGCAGGAATACGGCCGCGAACACCGGCATGCGGTTTACCAGGCCGCCGAACGACGCGATCTCATGCGTGTGCGTACGGTCGTAGAGTACACCTACCAAAAGGAACAGGGCTGCCGAGATGATACCGTGACTGATCATCTGAAATACGGCGCCGTCTACTCCCTGTCGGTTAACGGCGAAAATGCCGATGGTCACAAATCCCATGTGCGCGACAGATGAGTAGGCGATCAGTTTTTTCACGTCCTCCTGCATGAGTGCCACCAGCGAAGTGTAGACGATGGCCACGGAACCGAGCGCGAACATCAGCGGGGCGAAAATTTCGGAAGCCACCGGGAACATGGGCAAGGAGAATCGAAGAAGGCCGTATCCACCCATCTTCAAGAGAACTGCTGCCAGAACCACGGAGCCGGCGGTCGGGGCTTCTACGTGCGCGTCCGGAAGCCAGGTATGCACTGGCCACATTGGCAGCTTGACTGCGAACGAGGCGAGAAAGGCAAGCCAGAGCAGAGTCTGCAAGCCGCCAGGAATTTCCCAGCCCAGAAGCAAGACGGGTTCTGTAGGAAAATCGTGGCGCAGGAGTTCCGTGATGTCCGTAGTTCCGGCATGGCCGAACATGACGATCATTGCCACCAGCATCAACAGCGACCCGAACAAGGTGTACAAGAAGAACTTGAATGCGGCATAGACACGGCGCGCCCCGCCCCACACGCCGATGATCAGGAACATTGGAATCAATCCGCCTTCAAAGAACAGATAGAACAGAACGAGGTCCAGGGCGGTGAATACCCCCAGCATCAGCGTCTCAAGTACAAGGAATGCCGTCATGTATTCCTTGACGCGGTGTTCGATACGCCAACTGGCCATCACCACAATCGGCATCAGGAAGGCAGTAAGCAGTACGAAAGGCAGCGAAATACCGTCCACACCCAACTTGTACGAGAAGATTCCGAGCCACACGTGGTCCTCGACGGACTGAAAGCCGGCAATCTCGGAATCGAATGTCCACAGCACCGCCAATGCGAAAGCGAGCGTGGCAAGTGAGACAAACATGGCCAGTCGGCGCGCGTTGGTGCGCTCCGCTTCGCCGTCGCCGCGAATGGCGAGCACCGCCACCGCTCCCGCGAGCGGAAAGAATACGGTGATGGTGAGCAGGTTCTCCATCAGCCCAGATCGCCCCGTCCCGCAAACCATGTAACGAACATCGCGATGCCCAGGATCATCGCGAAAGCATAGTGGTAGACGTAGCCGGACTGCGCCCTGCGCGCGGCAGCGGTCAGCGCCGGAACCGCGTGCAGAGCCACCGCGTGGAGCGCACCGTCGATCGTGCTGCCGTCTCCCCTGCGCCAGAAGTGGTAACCGATCCATTTTGCCGGACGTACCAGCGCAATTTCATAAAGCTCGTCGAAATACCACTTGTTCAGCAAGAACAGGTACAGCGTCCGGTGGCGTGCAGCGAGCGCCGCCGGCATGTGTGGGGCACGCAGGTACATGATCCAGGCGAGGAACAAACCAGCCGCCATGGCGGCCGTCGGCGAAGCCTTGACCCAGAACGGCACGGTATGCGCGTCGTGGAGCGTATGGTTGTCCGGGCCTACAAAGATTGAACCACGCCAGAAGGCAGCAGGATCCTCTCCCACCAGCAGGCTGGCAAACAAGCCTCCGGCAAGTATCGCCCCCGCCGCCAACACATAAAGTGGTATGAGCATGACGTTTGGGCTTTCGTGCACATGCTGCAGCGTGTGCTCGTCGCAGCGGGGACTGCCGTGGAAGGTGAGAAAGATCAGCCGCCAGCTGTAAAACGCCGTCATGGCGGCCGCAGCAACGCCGGCCACAAACGCGAATTCTGCGATCCCACCCTTTGCCGCGAATGCGGACTCAATCACGATATCCTTCGAATAGAAGCCCGCGAACCCGGTCAGCCCCGGAATTCCGACCCCCGTAAGGGAAAGCGTTCCGATTACCATCATCCAGTAGGTCCTGGGGATTCGGCTTCGCAGCCCTCCCATCCTGCGCATGTCCTGTTCCTGGTTCATCGCGTGGATGACGGAACCTGCGCCGAGAAACAGCAGCGCCTTGAAATAGGCGTGGGTGAACAGGTGAAAAATCGCCGCCTCATATGCGCCAACCCCCGCCGCAAAGAACATGTAGCCAAGCTGCGAACAAGTGGAATAGGCGATCACCCGCTTGATGTCATTTTGCACAAGGCCGACCGTTGCGGCGAAAAATGCCGTCAGGGCGCCGACCCCGGCTATGATCGCCAGCGTGCCGGGCGCATATTCCAGCAGGGGTGAGCACCGGGCGACAAGATAGACCCCGGCGGTTACCATGGTGGCGGCGTGAATGAGCGCCGACACCGGAGTCGGCCCTTCCATGGCGTCCGGCAACCAGGTGTGAAGCAGGAATTGCGCAGACTTGCCCATCGCTCCAATGAAGAGCAGCAGGGTGATGGCTCCGAGCGCATCGAATCGCCAGCCCGCGAATCCGATTTCCAGCCCGACGATGTCCGGTGCCCCGGCAAAGACGGTGTCAAAGTCAAGCGACCCGAATACCGCAAAGATCGCCATTACTCCGAGCGCGAAGCCGAAGTCCCCCACCCGATTGACGATGAATGCCTTGATCGCGGCGGCGTTGGCTGCAGGACGTCGGAACCAGAATCCGATCAGGAGATAGGATGCGAGCCCAACACCCTCCCAGCCAAAGAACAATTGCAGGAAATTGTCGCTGCTGACCAGCGCCAGCATGGCGAAGGTGAAGAGCGAAAGAAATGAAAAGAAACGGGGTTTGTGCGGATCACGATGCATGTATCCCACGGAGTAGACGTGAACCAGCGCGGACACGGTAGTGACCACGGTCATCATGATCACGCTCAGGGGGTCAATCCGAATTGCCCACTCCGCAACAAATTCGCCCGAAACGATCCAGGGCAGAATGGACACGCGGCTCTCGAACCCGTTCAGCACCTGTGCAAACCCGATCCAGGAAAACACCGCGGCGATGCAGAGAAGTCCGGTCGGAATCCATTGGGCGAGGCGCTCTCCCGTGAGGCGAGGCAAAAGCCCCGCGATCACGGCGCCGGCAAGGGGAAGAAGAACGATCGAAGAATACACGACCTAACCCCGCATCCGGCTCACATCCTCGACCGCGATGGAGCCGCGATTTCGATAAAAGCAAACCAGAATGGCCAGTCCGATTGCTGCTTCAGCGGCCGCAACGGTCAAAACGAAGATTGCAAAGATCTGGCCGGCCAGGTCGTTCAGAAATGCGGAAAAGGCGACCAGATTGATGTTGACCGCGAGGAGCATCAGTTCGATGGACATGAGGATGATGATGACGTTCTTGCGATTGAGAAAGATGCCGAAGACCCCGATCACGAACAGCGCGGCCGCGGCGGTCAGATAATGCGAAAGTCCGACTGCGAGCATGACCTAGATACCGGTTCCCGGTTCAACGTCCCGAATTTCCACGGACTCCTCGCGACTGCGGTAGATTTGCCGGAGCACATCCTGCCGGCGAATACCGGTGCGCGGACGGAGCGTGAGCACAATTGCGCCGATCATCGCGACCAGGAGGATCAACCCGGCAAGTTGAAAGAGAACGAAATAGTCCGTGTAGAGGATGCGTCCGATCGCCCTTGCGTTCGTCACGCCGCCCGGATCCGCGGAGCGCATGAACTGCGCGGCGTCGGCAAAGGTCCAATGTCCGATCGCAAGACCGAGCTCGACGAGCAACACGATCGCGATCAGTGCACCAACCGGAAAGAACTCGGCGACGGCCGGGCGCAAGGCCGCGAAGTCGATGTCAAGCATCATCACGACGAACAGGAAGAGCACCATGACCGCGCCGACATAGACAATCACCAAGAGCATGGCGAGCAATTCGGCTCCGAGGAGCACGAACAAGCCTGCGGAGGAAAAGAAGGCGAGAATTAGCCACAGTACCGAATGCACCGGATTCCGGGACAGCACGACCAGGAGACCCGCAGCGGTGGCGACCGCGGCGAATACGTAGAACGCGATGGCGCTGAGCAACACCTGGAGTACCCGTCTTCAGTTCGCCGACGCGTCCCGTGCGAGATTGGCGGCAATTTCGCGCTCCCAACGGTCGCCATTCGCGAGCAGGCGCTCCTTGTCATAGAGCAGTTCCTCGCGGGTCTCGGTCGCAAACTCGAAATTTGGCCCTTCGACAATCGCATCCACCGGGCAGGACTCCTGACAAAACCCGCAATAAATGCATTTGGTCATGTCGATGTCATAGCGAGTGGCCCGCCGGCTGCCATCCTCCCGGACTTCCGCTTCGATGGTGATCGCTTGTGCGGGACAGATCGCTTCGCAGAGCTTGCAGGCGATGCAGCGTTCTTCGCCATTCGGATAGCGCCGAAGAGCGTGCTCGCCACGGAAGCGGGGAGAAAGATGTCCTTTCTCGTGCGGGTAATTCACAGTCGCCTTCGGCCGGAAAAAGTAACGGGCGCCCAAGATCAGACCGCCGAGGACATCCCGGAGCAATGCGTAACGCAGGAAAGTACGAACCGAAAACGCCATCACCTGCACTCCCTAGCTTGCGCCGGCAAAACCGGGCGCCAAATCCGCGAAATGAAGAACAGCCGCCGTAATTGCCACCCACGCGAGCGACACGGGCAGGAAAACCTTCCAACCGAGCCTCATTAATTGATCGTAGCGGTATCGCGGCACGACCGCCTTGACGAAGGCGAACAGGAAAAAGATCGCAACGATCTTGGCGATCAGCCACAGCGCGCCATCCGGAATTCCCTCCACTGGCGCCAGCCAGCCACCCAGGAACAGGATCGACGTCAGTGCGCACATCAGGACGACATTGGCGTATTCGCCGACCATGAACAGCAGGTATGGCGTGGAACTGTATTCCACCTGATACCCGGCGACGAGCTCGGACTCCGCCTCCGGCAAGTCGAAGGGCGGGCGGTTGGTTTCCGCGAGGGCCGATACGAAAAAGAGCACCAGCATGGGCAAGTGTGGAAGCCAGTACCAGCCCCAAAATCCTCCCCACCGGTCCTGTGCCAGCACGATGTCCGAAATGCGGAGAGATCCGGCCGTCAGCAGCACCGAAATCAGGATGAAGCCGATGGAGACCTCGTAGGAGATCATTTGCGCAGCCGATCTCAACCCGCCCAGAAACGGGTATTTGGAATTCGAAGCCCACCCGCCCATGATCACGCCGTATACCCCGAGTGAGGAGATCGCAAAGATATAGAGGATGCCGACATTCAGGTCCGCAATCACCCACCCCTCGGCGAAGGGAATTACGGCCCAGGCCGCCATCGCCAGCACGAAGGTGGCGAGAGGAGCGAGCAGGAATACAACCCGGTCGGTGCCGGCGGGCAGTACGATTTCCTTGAAGATGAACTTGAGGAAGTCCGCAAAGCTCTGCAACAGGCCGAAGGGGCCCACGACATTGGGTCCTCGGCGCAACTGCACCGCCGCCCAGATCTTGCGGTCGGCATAAAGCAGAAAGGCGAGAGAAACGAGCACCCCCACTGTCACCGCCAGGCACTGCGCAAGGATGACGGCGCCGCCGACCAGCCAATCCATCCACGGGATCATGGCCAATACCTCACGCGGCGCCGGCGACGGCCAGATCCCGTTGTCGGGAAAGTTCCGACAGAATTGCGCTTGCCCTGGCAATCGGGTTCGTCAGGTACGGGTCGCCAGCATCCGTTTCGAACGGCCTCGGATCGAGCGCTCCCGGTTCCTCCGCTCGCCATGGCGCCGGAGCGATGTCTCCGACCCGGGCGAGAGTGGGATGCCTCGCAAACAACGACGCTCGCAGTTCCGCAAAATCGTCAAAGGAGAGCGGTACGCCGAGTCGCTCGGAAAGCGCCCGCACAATTCGCCAGTCCTCCCTCGCCTCGCCGGGAGGGAATGTTGCGCGCGTAGCCAGTTGGGGACGTCCTTCGGTATTCACGAAGAGCCCCGGCTGTTCGGTCCACGCAGCCCCCGGCAGAATTGCATCCGCCCGCGAAGCGCCGGCGTCGCCATGCGATCCGAGATACACGACATAAGCTCTGCCAAGCCTGTTCATCGGAATCTCGTCGGCGCCAAGCAAGACAATCAGGTCCAACTCGCCGGCATCGGCGGCGTCGACCATTTCGACAGCGTTCTTTCCGCCGAGACCGGGCGTAAAGCCGATTTCCAGGCCGCCGGCGGTCGAGGCCGCGCGAAGCAAGACTGAAAACCCGCACCAGTCATCCTGGATGGCGCCGAGTTGCTCCGCCAACGTCATGCAAGCACCGAGAACGGCGGCGCCGTCCGGCCGCGCAAGTGCGCCCTCCCCCAGCAGGACGAGTGGGCGCTCGGCCTGTTGCAGGATCTTGCCAAACGCCGTTTCCCGCACGCGCTTCAGGGTGTCCGGATCGTTTCCGAGCTGTTCCACCGGGAAACTGGAATCGAGTATCGGTCCGATCGAGCCAATCCGTGTGCCGGCGAGCCACGCCTTCCGGATCCGGGAATTCAGCACCGGGCATTCCGTTCGCGGATCAGAACCGATCATCAAGATCGCATCGGCCCGATCAATCCCGGCAACCGTGGAGTTGAAGCGCCAGGCCGCGGGATTGGCGGAAGGAATGCGCGCGCCGCGCTGTCGACAATCCTGGTTCTGGATTCCGAGTTCGTCCAGGAGTTCCTTGCACGCCCACATCGTTTCGACGGAGACGAGGTCGCCCGCCAGTACGCCTGTCCTGCCGGGCTCGGATTGCTTCAAACGCCCGGCCACCTGTTCGAGCACGGCATCCCATGCAGCGGGGCAAAGGCGCCCGTCATCGCCTCTGAGATATGGCTGATCGAGTCGCTGGCAACCCAAACCATCCCATACAAAACGGCTTCGGTCGGCGATCCACTCTTCATTCAGGTCGTCGTTGTTTCTGGGCACGATTCGCATGACCTCGCGGCCGCGAACGTCCACGCGAATATTGGCGCCCAGCGCATCCATCACGTCGATTGTCTCCGCCGAGCACAGTTCCCAAGGACGCGCGGTGAAGGCGTACGGCTTGGAAGTCAATGCCCCGACCGGGCAGAGATCAATGATATTGCCCTGCAACTCCGAAGTCAGGGACTTGTTGAGATAGGACACGATTGCCGCATCTTCGCCCCGGCCCACCAACCCCATCTCCGGAACGCCCGCCACCTCGGTGAGGAATCGCACGCAGCGCGTGCAGTGGATGCAGCGTGTCATTTCGGTTTTCACCAACGGGCCGAGATCGATTTCCTCCTGGGCGCGCTTGGGCTCCCGATAACGAGAGAAATCTGCCCCATATGCTATGGCCTGGTCCTGCAGGTCGCACTCGCCGCCTTGGTCGCAAATTGGACAGTCCAATGGGTGGTTGATCAGCAGGAATTCCATGACCCCTTCGCGTGCGCGGCGAACGGTTTCCGAACTGGTGCGAACCGAAGGCGGCGTGCCGTCTGGACCTGGACGGAGGTCCCGCACCTGCATGGCGCAAGAGGCGACCGGCTTGGGGCCGCCCTCGATTTCCACCAAGCACATGCGGCAGTTGCCGGCGATGGAAAGCCGCTCGTGATAACAGAAGCGTGGAATTTCACGCCCGGCCATTTCGCAGGCCTGAAGCAAAGTGAAATTGGCGTGGACCTCAATGTCCTCGCCGTCGACTCGAATAATGCGCTGTTCTGAGGTCACGCGTTCCCCATCAAATTGTCGATGCCGCCGAACCGGCTGTTCTGGTAGAGCCTGGATGCACACATCTTAGAGCAATTCGTGCCACTTTCTCGCACCATGCGGTTCTGGAAAGCGGACATGCACGTTTTGGCGGGTCATCCGGAGGCGTTCAGCTTGGGCCCATGCCATCAAGCGAAAAGCCGCCCCGGAGATCCACATCCAGCCCCCAAGGGTCCCAGCCAGGGCAGGTTCGGCGTGCGAAGAGTTCGATCTTATCCTGTGCAGGAAACATTTGTTCGATCCGCCGACGGACCTCATACGGTTTGGCGGAGTGGTAGCTTCGCCTTTCCCGGAGCCACTGCCGGACATTGCGGGCGCCTCTTGGTCGCGGTATGCGGCCCTTGCGGAAGACCAGGCAGAGCTCGCACTGACTCATGGTGTAGTGACCCGGGTTCACGCGGATCTTGTCCCAGACGAACGCCACGGTTGCCCAGTGAAACTGCCAGCATTTACCAAGCTTGATCGCCTGGTCGAGATGGGGACTCGTCGTCCACATGAACAGCAGGCAGTTTTGGTCCGCGATCATGGAGACCGGGAGCGCCCGCAAATTCGCAAGCGTCACGGTTGGGTAGTGGCGCACGGCGCCACCCGTGTCTTTCGAGCCGGTCCCGGCGTGCTGCAACTGACCTTTGTAGTCCCAGGGCGGGTCGGCGTAGATGATCTGGTAGAGGCGGTCCGGTAACGGCGGAAAAATCGCATGCTCTCCGCCGGACTGCGCGGATGTCTCCCGATGACGGGAATTTTCGCGGAACGCCTCGTTCACCACCGTTTTCTTTCATTCGCGGTTTCGGCCGGGTCTCACGCGACGTGCCGCCCCGTCTTTCGAGAGAGAATGCGATCCTCGATTTCGTGGCGGAAGTGACGAATGAGCCCCTGTACCGGCCAGGCGGCGCCGTCACCCAGGGCGCAAATCGTATGACCCTCCACGCGTCTGGAGACGTCCTCCAACAGGTCGATTTCCTCGATGTCGGCTTCGCCGCGCATCATGCGCTCGAGCATACGCATCATCCATCCGGTGCCTTCCCGGCACGGCGTGCATTGGCCGCAAGATTCGTGCTTATAGAACTTGGCCAGCCGCCAAATCGCCTTGATGATGTCGGTCGAGTTGTCCATTACGATGACTGCCGCGGTGCCAAGCCCGGATCCCGCGTCGCGAAGCCAGTCAAAATCCATCAGGGCTTCGTCGCACATGCTCCGCGGCATGCAGGGGACGGAGGAACCGCCCGGAATTACCGCCTTCAAATTGCTCCAGCCTCCGCGCACGCCGCCGCAATGCCGTTCGATCAATTCTCGTAGTGGTATCGACATTGCATCCTCGACGACGCACGGGTGCGCGACATGTCCCGAAATTGCGTAGATCTTGGTGCCAGTGTTGTTCGGCCTTCCGATCGACGAAAACCAATCCGCGCCGCGTCGCAGTATGTCCGGAACGACGGCGATAGATTCCACGTTGTTTACCGTTGTGGGACAGCCGTAGAGTCCGGCGTTGGCGGGAAAGGGCGGCTTCAGGCGAGGCATTCCCTTTCGGCCCTCGAGGGACTCGAGCAGTCCGGTTTCTTCGCCGCAAATATAGGCGCCGGCGCCGAAGTGGACATGGATATCGAATTCCCATCCCGAACTGGCGGCATTGCTGCCAAGCAATCCGGCCTCGTACGATTCGGCGACCGCGGCTTCCAGCGCCTCCCGTTCCCGGATGAATTCACCCCGTACATAAATATACGCAGTGTTGGCACCCATTGCGAAACCGGCGATCAAACATCCCTCGATCAGCAAATGCGGTTCATGACGGAGAATCTCGCGATCCTTGCAGGTGCCCGGTTCCGATTCATCCGCATTCACCACCAGATAGTGGGGGCGTCCATCCGATTCCTTGGGCATGAACGACCACTTTAACGCGGTTGGAAATCCGGCGCCTCCGCGGCCGCGCAAGCCTGAATTCCGCACCTCGGCAATGAGAGCGTCCCCTCCCCGGGCGAGTATTGAGGCTGTCCCGTCCCATGCGCCCCGGGACGTCGCTCCCGCGAGGGAGCGGTCCGCGGACCCGTAAAGATTGCGAAAGATCCGATCTGAGTCCGGAAGCGCGCTCACGAAGCCGGTCCTTCCAGTTCTTCCGTTGCCAATGTCACGGAAGCGTTTGCCGTGCATTCCCGAGGGCATGCCGCGAGCGTGCCGGCGCCATTCGAGGGCTCGGACGCAAACCGCCCGCTTGCGGAACCGGGCTTGGGTCGGCCGCCACTCTGAAACGCGTTGAGAATCTTTCGAAACGTTTCAGGTGTCAGGTCTTCATAGTAGTCCTTGCCCACTTGTATGACGGGTGCGTTGGCGCAGGCGCCGAGGCATTCAACCTCTTCCCAAGAAAGACTGCCGTCCCCGGAAAGGGCGTGCGGCTCAGGGGAGATGACGTCGCGGCAGACATTCACCAGGGATTCGGCCCCGCAAAGCATGCAAGGCGTGGTACCGCACACTTGGATGTGCGCGGAGCTACCGACAGGCGATAGCTGAAACAGAAAGTAAAAGGTCGCTACTTCCAGCGCGCGGATGTGCGCCATCCCAAGCAGGTCGGCGACATATTCGATTGCCGGGATCGATAGCCAGCCTTCCTGTTCCTGAGCGCGCCAAAGCAGCGGAATGATTGCCGATGCCTCGCGTCCTTCCGGGTACATGCGGATGCGTTCTCGTGCCCAGGTGAGGTTTTCGACGCGAAAGGCGAAGGAAGCCGGCTGCGCTTTGGCCGGCTTGCGCGCACTCATCGGTCGATTTCTCCGAAAACGATATCCAGCGAACCGAGGACTGCCGAAACGTCGGCGAGCATGTGCCCGGTGCACATGTAGTGCATCGCCGCCAGATGCGGGTACCCTGGCGCTCGAATCTTGACCCGGTATGGACGGTTGGAGCCGTCGGAAACCAGGTAAACTCCGAATTCCCCCTTGGGCGCCTCCACCGCCGCATATACCTCGCCGACGGGAACGTGAAAGCCTTCCGAATAATGTTTGAAGTGCTGAATCAATGCTTCCATCGAGCGCTTCATCTCACTGCGGCTAGGGGCAGCAAGTTTGCCCTCTCGCAAGATCACCGGTTCGCCCGAAGTATCTTTCAGCAGTGCGAGCACTTGGAGCATGATAGAGGCGGATTGCCGCATCTCCTCCATGCGGCAGAGATAGCGGTCATAGCAATCACCGTTTTTTCCAAGCGGGATCTGGAAATCGAGTTCGCTGTAACACTCGTAGGGTTGCGAGCGTCGCAGGTCCCAAGTCAGGCCTGAACCTCGAACCATGACGCCGGAAAAACCCCAAGCCTGCGCGTCCTCGGGGGACACGACTCCGATATCTACGTTCCGCTGCTTGAAAATTCGATTGTCGGTCAAGAGCGATTCAATGTCGTCGAGCACCGCCGGAAAAGACCGGCACCAGGCGCCGATATCTTCCTCCAGGCCCGGCGGCAAGTCGATATGCACACCTCCCGGACGGAAGTACGCGGCATGCAGCCGCGCTCCGCAGGCGCGCTCGTAAAAAACCATGAGTTTTTCCCGTTCCTCAAAGCCCCAGAGCGGCGGCGTCAACGCACCGACGTCCATCGCTTGGGTGGTAACGTTGAGGAGGTGGTTGAGGATTCGGCCGATTTCTGAGTAGAGAACGCGAATAAGGGAAGCGCGGCGCGGGATTTCGACATCCAGCAATTTTTCGATCGCCAAGCACCAGGAATGCTCCTGGTTCATGGGAGCCACGTAATCGAGCCGATCAAAATACGGAAGCGCCTGCAAGTAAGTCTTGGACTCAATCAGTTTCTCCGTGCCCCGATGCAGGAGTCCGATATGCGGGTCCACTCGCTCTACGATTTCACCGTCCAGCTCCAAGACCAGCCGTAATACTCCGTGCGCCGCAGGATGTTGGGGGCCGAAGTTGATGTTGAAACTTCGGACGCGCGGAGCAGACTGCGCAGTCTCCGAATCCATGGATTCCCCCTACTCCGCTTCGCCCTGCTCAGAAGTTTCGGACCGTGCAACCGCCGCAACACCCTCCCAAGGGCTCAGAAACTCGAAACTGCGGTACGCTTGCGTCAGCTTCACGGGTTCGTATGCCACCCTCTGGCGCGCTTCGTCGTAACGAACCTCGACAAATCCTGTCAACGGAAAGTCCTTGCGCAACGGATGGCCGCGGAAACCGTAGTCCGTAAGAATTCGGCGCATGTCGGGGTGACCTGAGAATTCAATGCCGTACATGTCGAAAGCTTCGCGCTCGTACCAGTTTGCGGAAGGATGCACTTCGACTGCGCTCGCAAGGGAGCTTCCTTCGGGGACCTGCACCTTGAGTCGCAGACGAGCTACCCGTGACATGGACAGCAAGTGGTACACGACATCGAAGCGTGGATCGCGACCGGGATAATCCACGCCGCAGATGTCAACCAACGTGGTCATCCGAAGTTCCGGCTCGAATCTCAGGATGGCGAGCGACTCGACGATGTTCTTGGGTGCTATTTCCAGCGTTAATTCGTCGTATGCCAAGCTTGTGCGCTTGATCCGTTCTTCAAGGCAGAGTTCCGCCGCCTCTCGCAATTCCGTAGGCCGATCCGCGGCCGAGTCCTGCAGGGGCACTATCGGGCCAGGGTTCCGGTTCGACGAATCTTGCGCTGCAGTTGCAAGATTCCGTAGAGCAAGGCTTCGGCTGTCGGAGGACAGCCTGGCACGTAAATGTCCACCGGCACGATGCGGTCACAGCCGCGAACGACCGAATAGGAGTAATGGTAGTAACCACCACCATTCGCACAGGACCCCATGGAGATTACGTAGCGCGGTTCGGGCATCTGGTCGTAAACCTTGCGCAACGCCGGCGCCATCTTGTTGGTCAGCGTTCCGGCAACGATCATTACGTCGGATTGGCGGGGGCTTGCTCGGGGTGCGAAACCGAAGCGCTCTGCATCGTAGCGCGGCATCGAGGTATGCATCATCTCCACTGCGCAACACGCCAATCCGAAGGTCATCCAGAACAGCGACCCGGTTCTCGCCCATTGGATCAACTGCTCCGATGAGGTGACAAGAAAACCCTTGTCGGAAAATTCGGCCGAGAGTGCCTGCAATTCGGGAGCAGGGCCGGCAGAATCCATTGTCGCAGAGGCTATTGCCATTCAAGTGCACCCCTTCGCCACTCATACGCAAATCCCACGGTCAGTACGGCAAGGAATACCATCATCGACCAGAATCCGAATGCGCCGATCTCTCCAAAGGAGACTGCCCAGGGAAACAGGAATGCAACTTCAAGATCGAAGATGATAAAGAGGAGAGAGACCAGATAGAAGCGTACGTCGAATCGCATACGTGCGTCGTCGAACGCATTGAATCCGCACTCATAGATAGAAACTTTCTCCGGATCCGGCCTTCGAACCGCAATCACCGCTGCGGCCAGCAGCAGGGCCAGCCCCAAAACGGTTGCAAGCCCCAAGAAAATGGTGATCGGAAGATATTCCCGGAGTAACTCCTCCATCCGTCGTCGCCTCCGGCGCCCAATTGGCATCCCTACCGCCGGTTGTTCTATCTCTTGCTCCCGGGTTGGTCAACTGAATCCGCTTTCCGTGAAGCCGCCGGGGCACTGCCACGGCAAGGATCGGCAATCATTCCTGTATGCGTAACCCTCTGCTGCGGCAGTTGACGAAATCACATACTGTTTTCTTTGGATGGCACGCGCTATGACGCCGCAGGTCTCGAAAGGCAGCCGAAATATGGAGTCCGTAAGCGGATTGGGTGCAGATGGTGGATTTTCGTCGCAAGGGAATCATCTTTGTGGTCATGGGGCTCGCCTTTCTGACTGTCTCCGACAGCATCGTTCGATGGCTTGCCCCGTTCTACCCACTCCACGAAATCACGTTCCTGCGAGGATTGTTCTCGATACCATCCATTTTGCTGGCGGCATTCTTTCTGGGGGCGTTTGGCACAATCCGGTTTCGTGCACCGGGGATCTTGGTTCTTCGGGCGTTTCTCATGGCGAACGCTACAGCATGTCTCCTGCTCAGCCTGGCCGTGCTTCCTTACGCCAATGCCATCAGTCTGTTTTTCATCAGTCCCGTCTTGATTACTACCCTGTCGGCGATATTGCTCCGGGAACGGGTCGGACCCAGGCTCTGGAGCGCGAATGCGGTCGGTCTACTCGGTGTAGTCGTCATGTTCAGGCCATTCGGCGACGAGACGGACCTGCGTTCCCTCCTGCCACTCGGCGCCGCCCTGTCTTACGCGTCCGTTCAGGTGCTGAACCGTCACTCTCGCGAAGTTCACAGCGGCGCCCTGATGGTGCTGTCCGCACATATCGGAATCTTGTTCGTCAGCGCCATCGCAGGACTGGTACTTTGGAAGGGCGCTTCCTGGGACGGCGAAAGTATCCTGCTGGAATTCCTGTTGCGGGCCTGGCGCATCCCAGGCGCGGGCCATATTCTCCTCATCGCGGTCTGCGGCATGATCGCTTCCCTCGGCGCATTCTTCATCTTTCAGAGTTACCGGCTGGTTAAAGCTCCGCTTATCGCGCCCTTTGAGTATTCTGCGGTCTTGTTCGCTACGTTGTCCGGGTATCTTGTTTGGTCCGAAATTCCGGGACTCGCGGCGATTGCAGGCATGACGCTGATTGCCGGTGCGGGATTGATCGCGGTGTCGGACGAGCGTTCGGAACGCTCGACACAGTAGAGGGAAATACGGGAATTTACCAAGTGTTTCGAGGTTGCGTCGAAATTGCTCCTCCATTTGAAACCTTCGTCGATCGGGCGACTTCGCTTTGATCTCTTGAGGAGGCGTTCAAACCGGTGGGCGGACAATCTTGAATGATGTGGCACTCTGTCCGGCAGGATTGAGAAAAGAATCATTCTCTTCGCGTGATCCCGTGCATGGGGGCAAGTTCGTGAGTGAGAGAGGAGAACGGGCTCGCCGGTGGCGTTTCGGTGGCTACCAATCTCGATTCAAGATTGTGCATTAAAGCGTCGAGCGCGATACGGAAAAGGACTGCCCCAAATCTTTCAAGGCAATTGAGCGCGGCGCCTCAAGTAGTTCTCTTGTTTGTTCGGGGATACGTATTTCGGTCCTTTCGGAATTTGGCGGAACCCTTACGAGTTGTTCGTAGCGACAAATTTTGGAGGCAGCAAATGACCATCGAGCGGAACTTCGGCTCCCGGCGGGGCGCCGCAATGGTGTTGGAGGATGGGTGGTTTGTCGCGAACCGCCGCCAGCCTAATCTGGTTTGCCGGGCCTGCCACATTTCAATAGGAGATGGCGCCAAGCTTCGCGGTGCTTGTGCTCGCTCCGCAAATCCAATTCACGGCCGATTTCCCTCATGAACTCAATTCTAACATCTTCCCCCAATCATGAAAACGCCATTTGTGCCAAATCCCGAATATTCTGGAAATGCACATTCAGGCCGGAGGCCCATTCATCACGGACTGTGTCTTCGATGTTTGACTGATCCGCTTTTCTGATACTAGGAACAGCGAACAGAAGTGCTGAGGATTGATCACTTTGCTTTGCCTTTGGAACAGATCTTCGAAGGTCTGTAAGCCGAAGTGCGAAATCTCTAACTTCAACAACCAAAGCTATCTCACCAGACAATCTATAACACACAATGTCTCCGGGCGTTCCAGATGCGCTGTCCGCTTCGTTCAGACCTTGCGCGATTACCTTTGAAAACAAGGAAAACGCGCTTCCGAATAGTCACAAGAGTGCCGTTGACACCACCAGGGGTCGCAGTCCCTGACTCTGTTCCTGCAAGAATTCCGATAAGAGGGAACAGGTTTGGTCTAATGCTTGTCCGAAAGGGTGCGTTTCTGATATGGCAAGATAGAATCACGAAAGGGCAAGTAGTTATGCGACGTGACTCTGCCCAAGGTTGGCCAATTGGTGACAAAACCGGGCGAAAGCTCCGGGTTTTGTCAGGAAACACCCGATATGCTGGAATTGAGAGGGCTCCCCACCACAAGCTGTGGTATCTTGGAGTTGAAGAAAATCGCTTCAAGAAAGGAGCACTCTCATGTCGATTTTACCGTTTCCCTCCGACGCGTCCACAGTGGATCACGCGCTCACTGCTTCGACGATTTCACAGTTCCCGGAATTGGAGAAGATCGTCGAGGACTTCACCGTCTCCACCGCCGCTCTCCTCGCCTCCGGGCTTGCGGGGACGGATTTCGAGCGCTTTGAACGGCAGGCGTCGGCGCTATCTCGCGAGGTTTTGGGTGGCCTGCTGAAGTTCGGGATCGAGCAGTTGGATGATGGCGCCGGATCTCTGACGCGGAATGGCAAGAACTTCACCCGGGTCGAGGCGACGTCGCACACGGTGATGACCTCGGCGGGACCGGTGACGTATTCGCGGTCTCGCTACCGTCGCGCGGGCGAGGCATCGATTGTGCCGGTGGATGAGAAGCTGGGGCTTGCCGCCGGGTATTTCACGCCGCTTGCGGCGCGGCAGGCTGTGTTCCTGATGAGCCACAACACGGCCCGGGACTGCGTGTCGCTGTACGGTGAACTTGGCGTCGAGGGGGCGTCGGTGAGCAGCCTTCAGCGGCTGACCACGGCGGCGGCGGAACAGTGGGAGTCGAGCGCCGGGCAGGGGCTCGCGGAGATCCGCGGGAGCGAGGCGATTCCCGTCGAGGCCGCCGCCGTCTGCATATCACTCGATGGGGTCATGGCGCCGATGCTGCCGGAAGAGAGGGAAGACAAGAAAACCCTTTACCGGGAAGCGTCCTGTGGCACCGTGTCCTACTATGATGATGAGGGCGAGCGGTTGAAGACCTTGTATTTCGGGCAGATGCCCGAGCCGCGGAAGTTCACCCTCAAGGCGCAACTCGCGGCCGAGGTCGCCGCCCTTGCCGAGCGCCGCCCGGATCTGCAGCCTGTGGCGGTCGCCGATGCCGCCGCCGACAACTGGACCTTCCTTTCGACGCTGGCGCCGGGAGATTTGCAACTGATCGACTATTGGCACGCGTGCCAGCACCTCAAATGCGTTGCCGATCATGCCTTCGGCGGCGACCCTGCCGCCGCCGAGACGTGGTTCCAAAAGTATCGGGGCATTCTGGGCAACGACGAGGACGGCGTGGAAAGGGTGATCCGCGCCATCCGCTACCGGCATGCCGCCAATGGCAAATCCGTCGCCGCGCTCGAACGCGAGCTGAAATTCTTCCGCAAACATCGCCGCCGAATGCGCTACGCCGTGCACCAGGCGAACCACCTGCCGATCGGCTCCGGCGTCGTCGAGAGCGCATGTCGAACCCTCGTCAGCGAGCGCATGAAAAAGTCTGGTCAACGCTGGGGAATGGCCGGCGGGCAGGCGGTGTTGACGTTGCGCGCGTTGGTGAAATCCGGTCGCTTCGACGTCGCCTGGAAGACCATCGCCGCTCAATGGAAAACGTCGGCAAATGACAATGGAACCTGCGGAAAGCAAAGCGCAGCGCTTTGAGCCGGAAGACCACCCATTGCAACGGAAAACCCCCAATATGGTTGCTAACTATTCTTTTCCATGTGAGACTCGCATTGCGCCAGGCCAAGTCCTGGAAAGGGGGATGACATGAACTGAAACCTTTCACCGCGATCCAGCGGGTTCGACCCCCGCCCGGCAAAGGCGCAGCCCGCCAGCCGGAACCGAGTTTTGCATGGCGTGCGGCAACGTACGTCGTGAAGCGTAAACAGGAGGTGGTGAAGCGTCGCAGCAAGCCTCGAAATTCACAATGATGACGCCTTCAGTTTTGTGATCCTGGGGGCAGCACGGACAGCGCCGTTAGAGGCGAGGCGCCGAAGGTCGTCCGGGGTCGTGGAACGCCGCAGAACCACAGGATGGATCGTCAGGAAACCTGGGAGGTCCGGCACTGTCCATGTGCAGGATGGCCGGTCGGGGGATCACCGGCTTGAAACCTCAACCCCGGTCCGATGCCTTGCCTGCGGGGCATCGGGAGCGCGCGAGCGACAGCACAAACCGAGCGGGCGCACATGGTACCGAACGGCGAAAACAATCAGCTCAAGGGATGCAGTGTCGGGAGTCGTAGCGCCTTCATAGTACTGCCGAAGACGGGGAACCGTGGCCATCGGGACCCGGCCGAGGGAAGGGGGGCGCCGCGTGATCGGAACCGCTGACGGGACACCCGGGGGAGACTCTGTGCTCCGAACCCGAGTCAACGCAACGGCAGCGGATAGCCATGCTCGCGCCGAGGGCGGCTGTCGTCCTCGGCGCGTGTGGATCAGGGACGCCAACGTCCCTGAGCGAACCCGACACGCGAGGAACCGGATGCGGTAATGTCCGCACGTCCGGCTCTGTGGGGGGAGGGGCTCGGCAACGACCCCTCCTACCCGGCCCCGTCCGAAAGCGTACGGTATACTGAAATCATTGGCTCTCCAGTTTTCTATGTACACTTCGAAGACAGCGTCTGAACTCCTCTTCTATTCGTTTCGGTTCCTGGTCATTTAGGTTGGAGAGGTATCGTCGCAGGGCGTTCCATTGGCCGGGCTTTTTCACATTCGTCAGATCTTCGAGAGAAGATTGTCGAAGTGGTTTGCTTACATACGGATCTTGGCTGGTTCCGAGTACATTATGATTTTTCCCTACCCAAGGCACAATTACTGCGGTGGCAAAGCTCCTTGGATTCCAAGAACCATGGTGAACATCACCCGCCTGTAAGGAGTGCAGATTTCTTTCTTGGTCCGCAACTTTGCCAAGTAACTGAGTAATGAAGCAGTACCGCAGGCTGACCATACTCGAATTCACAAATGCGTCGATTTCGGGGTCAGTATCCCCTGATCCTTTTTCAAGATTCTTGGACCAATCTTGCTCCAGCCATTTCTTGGCCTCTGTTTCATTCATCAACTGAAATTCATTCAAAGTGACTCTTGACGATTCTTTCGCACTGAATGACAATTGCGAATCGGCCCATCGACACGGTGCCAATCTCCAAACAAGTCTTCATATAGACCAGACCGGTATGCGGACAGTACGACGCGACCACGCACCTTTCGCAACACTCTCGCTAGTTCTGTAGGATCCTGATCGGTCATTTCATAACTATAGGCGGATGAATCGCCGCGCGCGGCGTGCACATAGGGCGGATCAAGATAAAATAACGTCTGTTTTGTGTTATAACGGTGAATGACGTCAATTGCAGGGGAGTTCTCAATTTGAACGCGCCGCATGCGTTGTACAAACTCAGGCAATTTTTCGACAGAGCCCAACCATCGAGAGACTGCCCCTGCCATTCCTGCTCCGGAAGTCAGTACGCAATGCGGCCAACGTCCTTCACTGCATTTTTTGGCCGAGATCTGTCCTCGTTTGACGGGCTCGGGCGAAGAATCGCCGAGCACGTTCCAGATCTGTCAAGTTTGAAGCTGACTCAAAAGCCCTAACCAGTTCTGCGCGGGAAAAAGGCATCAGGCCGATAGCTCCGGTCAGTGCGTCGCCCTGATCCCGCAAAATCGCTAAGAAATTCACCAACTCAGAATCAAGGTCATTGTATGTCTCGACCGGATAGGGGGCAAGTTCAGCAGAATTGACGCCGATCCTCCGAATATGTCACAGAAGTGTGACGCGTCCAAAGGAATATTCGGAAGAATGAAATCAAGATGGCTGAATTTTTCCCCGTACCAGCCAAATGCGATTAGTTTCTTCGAGTCCCGTTGAGTACGCTTCGAGGCTACGCGGCGGCCCGTACCCGAAGAATTTACTACGGGTACTTCTCTCTCCATTCGGACATTCGCACCTTTTCGCTAACACAATAGATTGGCGCGGTGGACGGGACTCGAACCCGCGACCCCCGGCGTGACAGGCCGGTACTCTAACCAACTGAGCTACCACCGCGCACCGTTACATGTCCCTTTCACGGCCACTGCGCCTATCTAGACCGAAGGCTTCCCTTCGTCAATTCAGCAATTCTGCGGGACGATCGATTCCGAACAACCCGAACCCATACGCGCTCCCACGAAGCGATACGCTATCCGGCAACTTGACGAGAGAGAACTGGCCTTAGAGATCGTCCTGTATGGCTGGCTTCACACCCGATAATCTGCTCGGGCGTTCCGGTAGCGACGATTTCTCCGCCCCTGTCACCGCCTTCGGGTCCCAGGTCAATGATCCAGTCCGACGTCTTGATGACATCAAGATTGTGTTCGATAACCAGGACCGTGTTGCCCTGGTCGACCAGTGTATGAAGAACTTCCAACAATTTTGCGACGTCGTAGAAATGAAGTCCGGTGGTCGGCTCATCAAGGATGTAGAGCGTGCGCCCGGTTGCGCGACGCGATAGCTCCTTTGCGAGTTTGACACGTTGCGCCTCTCCTCCTGAGAGCGTAGTCGCCGACTGGCCGATCTGGATGTATCCGAGGCCGACTCTGCGTAGCATCGCAAGTTTGTCGCGAATGGCCGGAACCGCCGAAAAGAATTCATGCCCGGATTCGACCGTCATTTCCAGGACATCCGCGATGCTTTTTCCCTTGTAGAGCACCTCCAGCGTTTCCCGATTGAAGCGCCGCCCCCTGCATTCATCGCACATGACGTGTACGTCGGGTAAGAAGTGCATTTCCACCCGAATCATCCCTTCTCCTTGGCACGCCGCGCAGCGTCCTCCTCGTACGTTGAATGAAAACCGGCCGGGCTTGTATCCGCGGGCCCGGCTTTCTGGCAGGCCCGCAAACCATTCCCGGATGGGCGTGAATGTCCCGGTGTACGTAGCCGGGTTGGACCGGGGAGTTCGTCCGATCGGGGACTGATCAATGTCGATTACCTTGTCGACATAGGGCAAACCTTCGATACGGCTGGATGGCGCCGCATTCACCCGTGAATTGTTCAGGCGCTGGGCGACCGTGCAATAAAGCGTGTCCACGACAAGCGTTGATTTGCCGCTTCCAGAAACCCCGGTGACACAAACAAATTCGCCAAGCGGAAAATCAATCGTGATTTCCTTCAGGTTGTTGCCGGTAGCTCCCTCCACGCGAAGAAAGCGCCCGTTTGATTTCCGGCGCTGCTCCGGCACTGGAATATGACGCCTTCCAGCAAGGTAATCGCCGGTAATCGAGTCTGCGGCCGCCTTTAGGCACTCGATTGACCCCGACGCGACGAGATTTCCGCCGTGAACGCCCGCTCCGGGTCCCAGGTCGATCAGGAAATCCGCCGCTCGCATGGTCTCTTCGTCGTGTTCGACGACGATGACGCTATTGCCCCGGTCCCGAAGGCTCTCAAGCGTTCTCAACAGCCGCCCGTGGTCTCTCGAGTGCAATCCGATCGAGGGCTCATCGAGCACGTACAATACGCCTGACAGTCCAGAGCCGATTTGCGAAGCAAGGCGGATTCGCTGACTCTCGCCTCCCGACAGGCTTCCTGAACGGCGCGCGAGAGTGAGGTATTCCAATCCAACATTCGTCAGGAATTGAAGCCGCTCCGCAATCTCTTTGACGATACTCTCTGCAATAGTCTTGCGCTGTGGAGAGAGCGTGATCTCAATGCCGCCGATCCAATCGAGTGCCTGAGAAACATTCCTTTCCGTGACTTCACCAATGTGCAGGCCCGCTATCTGTACACTCAATGCTTCCGGCTTGAGCCGATATCCATTGCAGGTTTCACATGCGCGAGACCCCCGGTACCGATCGAGTTCCTCTCTTTTCCAATGAAAATCCGCTTCCCGATAACGACGCTCAAGATTCGGGAGGATTCCCTCAAACGGCGTAGCTACCCGCTTCGAGATTCCAGTCTCATCCGTGAATTCGAATTCGATCTTTTCCTTTCCGGTTCCATGAAGCAGCGCGGTCTTGACGTTCTCGGTCAGCCTTTCCCACGGGACATCGAGAGAAAAACCCAAGTGCCTCGAAAGAGCTGAAAGCAACTGTTTGACGTACGGCGATTTCGTTCGGGCGAATGGCAGAATCGCTCCCTCCCGCAAGGTTGCTGATGGATCCGGGATTACCTGACCCGGGTCGAAGTACGATTCCCGGCCGATTCCATCGCAGGCAGGACATGCCCCATACGGTGCATTGAACGAAAACAAGCGTGGTTCGATTTCCGGAATCGTGAAGCCGGACACCGGACAAGTAAATTTCTCGGAGAAGACAATTCGCTCTCCCTCGCCCTCATGGGGGGCGGTCTCCAGGTTGGCAATTCCGTTCGCCAATGCGAGCGCAGTCTGAAGACTATCGGCGAGCCGGCTTTCAATGCCTTCGCGCACGACGATTCGATCCACGACGACATCAATATTGTGCCGGAATTTTCGATCGAGTGAAGGCACGGCGTCGATCTCATACGAGGTTCCATCAACCCGGACCCGCTGAAATCCGCTGCGGCGCAGTGCGGCGAATTCCGCTCTGTATTCGCCCTTGCGGTCGCGGACCATCGGCGCGAACAGAATGGCCCGGGTGCCTGCATCAAGCGCCATAATTCGGTCGGTCATTTGGCGAACGGTCTGCGCCTCGATCGGTAGGCCCGTAGCAGGGGAATAAGCAGTCCCTACTCGCGCAAACAACAACCGAAGGTAGTCGTAGACTTCGGTCACCGTTCCCACCGTGGAACGTGGATTGCGCGAAGTAGTCTTTTGCTCAATCGAAATCGCGGGTGAAAGCCCTTCAATTCTGTCCACGGCGGGCTTGTGCATGGTTTCAAGAAACTGCCGGGCGTAAGCAGACAGGGATTCGACATAACGGCGCTGACCTTCGGCGTAAATTGTGTCGAAGGCCAGTGACGACTTTCCGGAACCAGACAAACCGGTAATCACCACCAGGCACTCGCGGGGAATGTCGATGTCAATCGATGCGAGATTGTGTTCGCGAGCTCCACGAATCGAGATGGTCTTGACTGCGGTCACGGGTCGTATTCTCTCTTTCAGGACCGAACTTCAAACCTGTCCAGCCAGCGTGTCCGCCCAGGCGAATTGGCGAATACAGGTAGACACCTTTATTGTCGTTTCTGCAACTAGATTCGACGTATCGGGGGAATGAACGATGGCCGGTTCCGTTAACAAGGTAATTCTCATCGGAAACCTGGGTGCGGACCCGGAGATCCGGAACACCCAGGACGGGCGATCCGTTGCCAATCTGAGTATGGCTACCAATGAGACATGGAGAGACCGCAATACTGGCGAGCGCCGCGAGCGCACGGAATGGCATCGGGTTTCCATATTCAATGAGAATTTGGTGAGAATTGTCGAGAACCACCTTCACAAGGGATCGAAGGTGTATGTGGAAGGTCAAATCCGAACGCGCAAGTGGCAGGATCGATCGGGGCAACAGAGATTTTCGACTGAAATCGTCCTGCAGGGATTTAACAGCCAACTCCAAATTCTAGATACTCGCTCGGACGGAGGAGACTTTCCCCGGCAGCAGGGTGGTGACAACTATTCGCGCGGTAATACGGATTCTGATGATCGGGGCGCGGACGGCGGCGGCCGGGGAAACCAAGACCAAGATTCACTCGATGATGAGGACGACGACGTTCCATTCTGAATCGGCTGCGGGACTTCCCGCGCATCACGAAGAAATAGTCAATGACTCGCGAAATTGGCCGCCGCGTCGCGGTAGCGATGTCCGGTGGCGTCGACTCTTCCGTTGCCGCCGCACTTCTCGTCAAGGCGGGGTACAATGCCTTTGGCTTGACGCTGCAACTTTATGACCACGGAGTGGCGACAGGCCGGCCAGGCGCCTGTTGCGCGGGACGAGATGTGGAGGATGCGAGGAAGGTCGCCGGCGACCTAGGCATCCCGCACTACGTGCTGGACTATGAACAGAAATTTCGATCCGACGTCATCGATGATTTTGTCGACAATTATGTCAGCGGTAGGACACCCCTCCCCTGCGTCCGGTGCAACCAGCGCATAAAGTTTCGCGATCTACTCGGCACGGCTATGGATCTGGGAGCCGATTGGTTGGCGACGGGGCACTATGTGCGGCGCTTGGAAACCGCCGAAGGCGTGGAACTGCACAAGGCTTTGGACCGGCAACGGGACCAATCTTTCTTCCTGTTTGCCACTACGCCGGAACAATTGGGACGCTTACGCTTTCCCTTGGGAGATTTGCCTTCCAAGCAGGAAACCCGTCGCATTGCAGCGGAAGCTGGGCTGAGAATTTCGGGTAAACCGGATAGTCAGGACATATGCTTCGTTCCCGCTGGCCGCTATACGCAAGTTCTCGCGAAATTGCACCGGGGCGCGGGAAAGCCTGGCCGAATTCTTCACGAGGACGGTACTGAACTTGGCAGACACCCAGGAATTGAGGGTTTCACCGTGGGCCAGCGGCGCGGACTTGGGCTGGCCTCCAAAGCGGCGCTCTATGTAGTGAGGATTGATGCCGAGCAGCACGAAGTCGTTGTCGGTCCACGGGAGTCGCTCAATGCGACGCGCTTGCGCATTCACTCGGTGAACTGGCTTCAGGAAAGCCCGTTCGCAGTTGCTCCGGCGGAAGGTTGGAGGGTAGATGCCCGGATTCGCTCTCATGCGCCAAACGCCCTCGCCTCGGTGATTCCGCGCGGGCCCGATCGCGCCGACGTCGAGTTCCATGAACCGATGAGCGCGATCTCGCCAGGCCAAGCTTGTGTCTTCTACGAGCAAGGAGGAACGCGGTTGCTGGGAGGCGGTTGGATCGAATAGTCATTGCCGCATTGAACCGGACAGGCGGTTCGGCTCGCATTTGGTTAGGCCGGCGCTCCGATTCTGACCCATTCTCCTCCATTGGCGCTCGATTTAACCGCGGCTTCGATGAAGGCCATGCCTCGAACGCCGTCTTCCACCGTCGGGAATTGCGTTGCCGCCGGATCCGGATCCCGGTCTTCGAGCCTTGCCGTGATCGCTTCGGCTATGTCGCTGTAAATGTTTGCGAATCCTTCAAGATAACCCTCCGGATGTCCCGCTGGAACACGCGTCACACGGTGCGAGCTGGGAAGACCAGCGGGACTGCCGCGCGTAATTCTTCGGGGCGATTCGCCGAATGGCGTCAGAAGGAGTTCATTTGGCGATTCTTGCGCCCAATCAAGCCCACCCTTCTCACCGTATGCCCGGATGCGCAGGGCGTTTTCATTGCCCGGCGCCACTTGGCTTGCCCAGAGCATTCCTCGGGCGCCATTCTTGTACCGAAACAGCATCTGTGCGTTGTCGTCCAGCCGTCGACCGGGCACGAAACTGGTGAGGTCGGCGCAAAGCTCTTCCACTTCCAGGCCGGTGACGAATGCAGCGAGATTATATGCATGGGTGCCGATGTCGCCGACGCATCCGCCGGCTCCAGACTGCGCTGGGTCCGTCCGCCAGGCCGCCTGCTTTTGTCCGTAAGCTTCCAGGGGCGTGGTAAGCCAATCTTGCACATACTCGACTTGAATCAAGCGGAGTTCGCCGAGTTTTCCGGATTCAATGATGGCGCGTGCCTGACGCACCATCGGATATCCCGTGTAATTGTATGTCAGTCCGAAAACGAGACCCGTGTGACGGACGATATCGACCAGTTCTAGTGCATCGGGAAGCCCGCTGGTCAGCGGCTTGTCGCAGATAACGTGAATTCCCGCGGTGAGGAATGCTTTGGCGGGCGCATGATGAACGTTGTTCGGGGTTACGATTGAAACGACATCGACAGGGTCGCTGCGCAACGGCTCGCTGCGCGCCATTTCTTCCCAACTACCGTAGGCTCGCTCCGGCGCAATACCGATCTCCATCGCCGACGTTCGCGCCCGACCGGGCGAGGAGGAAAGCGCGCCCGCGACAAGTTCGTAGCGGTCATCCATGCGCGCCGCGATGCGGTGCACGGCGCCTATGAAGGCGCCCTGCCCTCCACCGACCATCCCAAGACGCAGTCGTCGTGACGGCGCCGGAACTTCGTTTTCGTTCGCAGTCATGCACGGCGGTCCAGCATTCTACCCGACGCCGAGAATTCCACGGTGGACTGACTCATCGCTACCCGCATCGGCAAAATCGTCAAACGCCGTCTCTGTGACGCGGATGATGTGATCGCGGATAAACATTGCGCCCTCGCGTGCGCCATCCTCGGGATGTTTGATGCAGCATTCCCACTCCAGCACTGCCCAGCCATCGAAATCATAGGATGCAAGCTTTGAAAAGATGCTGCGGAAATCGACTTGCCCGTCACCCAGCGACCGGAACCTCCCAGCCCGGTCCAGCCAAGACTGGTATCCGCCGTATACGCCCTGCCTGCCAGTGGAATTGAACTCGGCGTCCTTGACATGAAACATTCGAATGCGTTCGTGATAGAGATCGATGAACGGGAGATAGTCCAGTTGCTGCAAGACGAAGTGACTGGGATCATAGAGGATATGGCAGCGCGCATGTCCTTCCAAGCGATCCAGGAACATATCGAACGATGCTCCGTCGTGGAGGTCTTCCCCGGGATGAATTTCGAAGCAGAGATCGACTCCTGCTTCATCGAAGGAATCGAGGATTGGGCGCCACCGGTCGGCCAATTCCCTGAAGGCGGTCTCGATCAGGCCGGGAGGCCTTTGTGGCCAAGGATAGATGTACGGCCACGCCAGCGCGCCGGAAAAGGTCGCTTCGCTCGATAGGCCAAGGCGACGCGACGCTTTCGCGCTGAGCAGGAGTTGCTCGACCGCCCACGCCTGCCGCTCTTTCGGGTTGCCCCTTACTCCCGGCGCCGCGAAACCGTCGAAGAGTTTGTCATACGCCGGGTGAACGGCGACAAGTTGTCCTTGAAGATGGGTGGAAAGTTCGGTCACGACTACGCCAGCGTCGGCGAGCGTTCCCTTGATTTGGTCGCAGTATTCGTCACTTTCGGCAGCCTTTTTCAGATCGAAGAGGCGTGAATCCCAGGTCGGAATTTGCAGGCCCTTGAATCCCAGGCTTGCAGCCCACTTTGCAATGGCCGGGAGACTGTTGAAGGGCGCCTCGTCACCGGCGAATTGGGCAAGGAAAATTGCGGGTCCCTGAAGTGTCTTCATAGCTGTTTCTCAAGTGTTCTTGGGGCGTTCGGTGGGGCGAGCCGAGGTGTGGTTTTGTCTCTGGACATGCGCACAGAACATGTTTCGCCACAAGCGCCACCGCGCGCGTGCGGCGGCGTTTTCTCAGTCATGAGAGAATCTTCCATTACGGAATCAGCCGCAATACGTGCGTCGGCAACCATAAAGTCAACTGCGGGAAGATGACGCACAAGACGATCACCAGAAGGATTCCGAGAAAGAATGGCAGCAAAGCTCGAATTCCCGAGAGAATCGGATTCTTGGCTATTTTGGAAGCGAGGAGCAGGCACAAGCCATATGGCGGCGTCACCAATCCCAGCGCCAGCGCCATCACCGAAACAACGCCGTAGTGGACCGGGTCAATTCCGACACTCTTGATGAGAGGTGCGAAGAACGGAATCATGAGCACCATCGCTGGAAGCGCGTCAAGGAATGTCCCAAGAATAAGCCAGCAAAGCGTGATGAACGGCAACACGAGATACGGTGGAAGATCACCCATAAGGTCGACGAGTAGCAATGGCATCCGGAAGTATGAAAGCAGGTACCCGAACACCGATGCGGCAGCCAAGGCAAAGAGCGGCAAGCAGGCGAGTTCAGCAGTTTCGCGCAAGATTCGCGGCAAATCCCGAAACCGTATCGTCCGGTAGACGAAGAGGCCGAGTGCAAGCGAATAAAGAACCGACAAGACTGCCGCTTCCGTCGCCGTAACGAAACCGAAGACGATGCCTCCAATCACCACCAGGGGCACGCCAAGTGCCGGAATCGAATCCAGCGTGGCGCGTGCGGCTTCCCCAAGTGTGAGCATTTTCTCTTTCGGATAGTTGGCACGCCGGGAAACGGAGTAGACGATACCGAGTTGACTGAAGCCGATCAGGATTCCGGGAATGATGCCTCCGAGGAACATCGCGGCGATCGACGTGTTGGTCAGCGACCCCCAAATGATCATCTGGATGCTTGGCGGGATAATCGTCCCGATCACGGAACTTGCCGCTGTTACGGCGGTGGTGAACCCTTTGTCGTATCCGCGCTGAATCATCTGTGGGATCAGCACGCCGCCCACGGCGGCGGTATCGGCGGTGGATGAACCGGAAACGCCGGCAAAGATCATGCTGACGCCTACGTTGATCATCGCAAGACCGCCACGAACCCAGCCGACCAGCGCATGCGCGAAGTTGATCAGCCTGGTGGTGACGCCGGCCGCATTCATGATGTTCGCGGTGAGAATGAATAACGGTACGGCCAGGAGTACGAAGGAATCGACTCCGAAATAGAGTCTCTGGTTAATCGTCCAGGCGACCAGCCTTTCGTCTGTGAAGAACAACAGAATGCTTGAAAACAGCAGCGCAAACGCTACCGGCACCCGCAAGACGAGAAGAAATGCGAATACTCCCAGAAGAAGAATGCCCTCAAGAACCACGGCACATTTCCTTGACGATATCCAGTCCGTATCCGCCGGCTAAAAGAACGTCTGGCCGCCGTCGACGCAAAGCGCCTGTCCCGTGATGTGGCGTCCGCCATCGCTCACTAGGAACGCCGCTACTGCGGCTTGCTCTGAGGGTTCCGCCAGACGCCCGAGCGGAATACCGGTCCGCCACTGCTTGAGGCTGCCCTGGACGACTTCCTCCAAGCGCTTCGGGTCGCCGCGCGCCTGACCGTCTATCATCATGGAGGTTGCGGTGGAACCGGGGCAAAGCGCGTTAACCGTGATTCCGTGTTCCGCGAGTTCTAGGGCCATGCTGCGCACGAGCTGAATCACAGCGGCTTTCGAAGCACCGTAGGCGCCGGTTGCGAGCCTGGGAAGCCTTCCTGCATTGGAGGCAACAACGACCATCCTACCTCCGCTCTCCTGCCGGATCATCCGCCGGGCTACAGCCTGGCAAAGCAGAAACACACCGGTCGCATTGACTGCGAAAGATCGTTCCCAGGAATCGACGGATATCTCCAGAAAGCGCTCCATTTCCAGGATTCCCGCAGTTGAAATGAGCGAATCGATTCGCTCGTGCGCCGCGCGCACTTCCTCGATCAGGGACTCAACCGATTCCGGATCCGTGATGTCAACGGCATGCGCCGAATGTGAACCTGCCCCGGGAAGCTCCGTGGCCAAGGCCTTGACCGTAGTGGATGGAAGGTCGGCAATGGCGACGTCCGCGCCGAGGACGGCCAGCCTCACGGCGCAAGAATATCCGATCCCCCCTCTCGAGCCGGCGCCGACGACCAGCGCTACCTTTCCCTCGTGGCGATCGCTGCGCGGTCTTGTCATTCTCCACTCATTCTCGCTTTCGAAATGCCGTCAGATTGAATTGTTCATATGAGACTCGAAACCGTCACTGCTGCTTCAAGGTGGAACCGCTAGCGTCGGATGGAAGCGTGGAGCTGTTCAAGCGCGAATGCCACCATGGACACGCCGGCAACCGGAATGGCGAGATAGATCCAGGCCAAAGGAAGACCGGCCGCGGTGGAAATCCGCTTCGTTCCGATTTCTACAAAATGCACACCACCGATCACCATGGTGGCGGCAACCATCAGGACAACCAGCAAGACCACGATCTCCAGATTGCGTCCAAAGCGTTCGTGAATGGACAGTGGCAATATGTCGATCAAGAAGTGCGATTTGCGGCGCACGGCCACCGCCGCTCCCAGAAAGAGCATCCAGATGAACGAAAACCGGGAGATTTCCTCGGTCCAGAACAGGCGGGGAACAAAGTCCACATACCGTGAAAAGACCTGGTAGGTTACGAGAATCGTGAACAGGGCGAGCATGCCGGTCATGAGCCTGACCAGTATACTCGCCCAAAGATCCAAAATGCGGTGCATGTGGATCCTTGCTGTTTCAGTAGTCTTCAGACTACTCAACGCATTGTGTCGATCTCTTCCAGGAGATCCACAAGTCCCCATTCTTCCGCGTACTTTTCCCATATCGGACGGACAGCCGCAATCATGGGCGCCACGTCGATATCGGTGAACGTTACCCCTTCCATCTGCGCCATTCGATCAAGAGATGCCCGATCGTCTGTTGCCTCGACCGAACGCTCGTACGCAGCGGCTTCCATCGCGGCGTCCAGAACGATCTTCCGCAGATCCTCGGGAAGCTTGTCGAGGGTCTTGCCACTCATGCAAAGCGGCCGGACCGTGATCACGTGCCCGGTCATCAGGAAGTGCGGTGCAGCTTGAGGAAATCCGGCTGCTTCGACGTAAATGGCTTCCATTTCCGCGCCTTCCGCAACGCCTTGTTGCAGCGCGTTGAACAGTTCGCGGTATGATGTAACCGTGGGCTCCAAACCAAGTGCCGAATACGCGTCTGTCAGCTGCGGGCTCGGTTGAACGCGGAATCGACGACCCTGAATATCGTCGAGGCTGCTCGCGGGTTCGCGGAAGAACATGTTCCGCACCCCGCCGCCGAACACGCCAATGATCTCCACATCGGTTCTTTCTCGCATTATGGCAGAAAGCCTTGCCACAGGGGCGCCGCCAACAACGCGATCTCGCTGTCCGATGTTGGTGATGACAAACGGCATCTCAAGCAAGGCAATTTCCGGCACCCATTCAGCAATTTGACCGGGAGCAACCACCGCAATATCGATCGTTCCTTCCGTCATCCCCTGGAACAGTTCCGGTTCGTTGCCGAGTTGGGCATTCGGGAATGTATTGATTACAATCCGACCGTTTGAACGTGCTTCAACAAGTTCTTTTAACTTGTTGATACCCTTGTCAAATGGTGTATCGACAGGTACCTGAGTAGCAGCAATCAACACAAATTCCTGCGACACGGCGATTGTCGGCACTGTCGAAGCGGAAACAACAACCGCGAGTGCGACGCCGCCCGCTACCGCGCCAAGCCCTTTCCAAAAATTGGCAATGTGATGATTCATTGTCTTCTCCCCTCCATTTCTTGTCGCTGCAATTTCAAGCAGCGCTCTTGCGTGCCTGCATCTGGGCTTCCAAGTGCAGCAGCCGCATCCATTTCTTAGTGTATTTTCCATGAGAATGCCACGTTCGAGCGCTTACCAGATTGCCATCCACGCAGACTTCATTGTCTTCGTAAATTCCCCCGCAAATTTCAAGGTCGAAGCGGCATTTGGGCACGCAAGCCATGCGACGTCCTTTCACGCAACCCGCGCGCGCCGGAATCTCGACCCCGTGACAAACACTCGCGATTGGTTTGTCGTGTTCGAAGAAGTATCGCGTGATGCGGATCAGGTTCGGGTCGTCCCGAATGTACTCGGGCGCGCGACCGCCGCTGAAGAATATGCCGATGTAGTCTACCGGGTTCACATCCCTGAAGGCGATATTCGCTTCGATCGTATACCCCTGCCACTCGCGAGTGATGTCCCATCCAGATTGCAGTTCGTGCATCACCATTTGGTAACTGCGTTTTTCCGGCCCGGCGACGACGGGCCTGAACCCTTCTTCCTGCACCCGAAGAAACGGATACAGCGTGTCGAGTGTTTCCGTGGCATCGCCGACGATAATCAATACCTGGTGCATGCGTAATCCTCCCTGCAACCGATTCAACTCACCAGCCCGGACCGCCTGAGGTAGTCGATGCCCTTCGCGACTTCGTTGTTACACGCTTCGATCGTCGGCAGGTGCCACAGTTGCGGTGCAATCGAGAAGAATTCGAACGACACGTATCCCGCGTAGCCAATCCCATGCAGCGCTGCGAATACTTCCTCGAAGTTGATATGGCCTCCTCCCGGCGCCAAGCGATGGCTGTCCGGCAAGTGCAAGTGGACGAGTCTTGTTCCGGCTTCCGTGATGGCCGCCGACAAGGAAGATTCTTCGATGTTCATGTGAAACGTATCACCGGCGACCTTAAGCGCAGGGGATCCAATTTGCTCAACGTATCCACAGCATTCGCCCAGCGTCAGGCCGAAATTTGTTTCGTAACGATTGAGCGCCTCAAATGCGGCAACCACTCCGAGTTTCTCCCCTCGGCACAATGCAGCTTCGTAGACACCGAGGACATTTGTAATCGCGTCTTCCGCTGCCATGTCATCGGGCAGGGAGCGAACGCTTCCCCCTCCGACCACGATAGTGGGGGATTCGACATCGGCTGCGAGTTCCAGGACCGCAACCATGTGATCGGCGATCCTTTCCCGTTCTTCCTTTTTGCTGTCGCTCATTCTCATACCGTCTGGGAATATGAAATGAAGCGCGCTGATCTCCAGTCCTTTTTCCCGAATATAATTCCGTATTTCCTTGCGGCGCTGCCGGGGCGTCCATTTCGGAACGGTATGGTACATGACAGTGATCTCGACTCCATCCAGGCCAAGTTCATCGATGCGGTCGATGATCTCGAACAGGTCCAACCGGCCATAGTTGGCGCTGCAAGCACTGACTTTGATGCTTGTCACCTACGTTCTCCGCAGTGAGCGAGAGCGGACAATCGTCTTCCCGATTGCCCGGCTCGAGCGAAAAGAACGAAATTGCGGTCTGAGTTGGCTCGCGCCTGTTTCAACGTTGCCTGCATCATTCGCATCCGCCCCTCGGACAAACATTCTGTACACTCGATTCCGGCTGCAGGAAACCCGGATGGCAGAGCTTCACGACCAGGAAACGGCTCTCTTCTCCCCAATTGAAAGATGAATCATTCTTGCGAGGTGCAGGGCGTCGATTCCGTCTTCACCGCTCACCGGAGCCTCTCGGTTCCCGCGGACTGCATCCAGAAACGCGCTGATTTCTCCGGTAAATCCCCCAAACTCTTCATCGAACATGAGCGTATGCGGAATTACGGGAGCCCAGACTTTTGAAGGACCAGTTTCGGAATCGTGGAGCACTACCTTGCAACCGTCCTCTACTTCCAGCCATTTCTTGTTGCCGAAAACTTCCACCCGTTCCCATGGCTTGAGAGACGGTGAAGACGAGTTGAAGTAGAAAGTGCCGATTGCCCCCGACCGAAATTTGACGTTGACGACGATATTGTCGTACGGGTAACCGGCTTCGGCGAAGCGGTTCACAGCATATGCGTGGACCTCTGAAATCGGCCCCGCCAACCACAATGCGACATGCAATACATGACAGGCCTGGCCCTCAAGCAAGATGTTCTTCGACCACCCTTGGCACATCTTGATCGCGACAAGCGAGGGTTCACCGATCGCGCCCGCATCAATTTGCTGTTTTGCAACCATGTAGGGAGGGGAAAAGCGTTTGACGAAACCTGTCGCGACCACAATTTGCCTGCTGCGGGCGTCTGCAACAATCTCACGCGCCCGATCAATGCTCTCGTCCAGACGATGCAGGCCAAGGAACAGAAACGGCTTTTCCACGAACAGGTGAAATCCTCGGAGAACCGCTTCTCCCAAGACCGCGAGCCGACTTTCACCTGGGTCGGTTAACACTTCGATGGCGTCCAGCTTTTCTCGATCGAACATTTCCAGAAAATCGCGATAGCAGTTGAAACCGTGCAACCGCGCGCATTTTGCGCGAACTGCATCGTCCGTCTCGGCAGCCGCTACGATTTCCACTGCGGCCCCGGTCTCTCTCAAGCGATTGATCGCAGGAATGTGCTTTCCGAGCGCCACGCCTCCGAGGCCAACAATCCCCAGACGCAACGGTTCCCGGTCGGCGCCTCCATCAGATTTGACCTGATACTTGTCCTGCGCTGCCCAGGCCGGCGTGAATCCGAACGGAATCCAGGACGGGCATTCGTTCATCATTGGCGCTCCCGGAACTTTTCTGAATCTACATGTCGTTCAAATCTCCGATCCAACAGTGGCTTCATCTGGTCGGATGAAAGGCAAAGCGATCGAAATCCTTGGCGGACTGCGGTTCGGAGTTCCAATTCCGCGTAGAGTCGAAGTTACGGAACGGTTGCCTATATGGCAACATAATTGCCCGCGCTGCGGCAAGTTTCAGGGCTTGGGAGGCAATGGTGGCGGTCTCACATGGTGCACTGCGGGTTCGATGAAGGACGTCGCCGAGATGCATGTTCGCCGTCAAGCGTGATCCGCGATCCAGGGCACGCACTCGAAATGCGGTAACGGCAATTGGTGCGACCCCGGTCAAGGCGGTAGCAAGGTCGGGAAACAGCGGTTTACGCAGACGACGCGAGAGCGTGTGCTGAGGGACATTTCGAAGTACCGGCGCCGTTGATCAGTTGCGACGGGATATGACAAGTGGTCGACTGTCCGGTACTTGTCGGAGGCTGAGCATTGAGAAGGAGAACCCCCATGCGCGTTACACCGACTGTGAGGAGAATGCTCTCCAACTACGAGGCAGTTCCGCCAGGCGTGAAGTCGAACCTGTGTCGAATCCTGATGACTGGACGTCTGGCGGGATCCGGTCGCATGATCATCCTGCCCGTCGATCAGGGTTTTGAGCACGGTCCAGCGAGAAGTTTTGCGGCAAATCCCCCTGCCTACGACCCGCACTATCATTATCGAATGGCAATCGAAGCTGGACTCAACGCCTATGCGGCACCGCTTGGGATGCTGGAAGCTGGCGCCGACAGTTTCGCGGGCCAGATCCCTACAATTCTAAAGATTAATTCCTCAAATTCGCTGGTTCCCAATTCATCTCCGAAGGATCAAGCCATTACCAGTTCGGTTGGCGACGCGTTGCGCCTCGGTTGTGCGGCGATCGGTTTCACAATCTACCCGGGTTCTTCGACGGCCCTTGAGATGTTTGAAGAAATCGCGGCGATGGCCGAACAAGCAAAGCAATACGGGCTTGCGGTGGTGATTTGGTCGTACCCGCGAGGCGAATCGCTATCCAAAGAAGGGGAATCGGCGATGGATGTTTGCGCCTATGCCGCCCAAATCGCGGCGCTGCTCGGCGCCCACGTCATCAAGGTGAAACTGCCGACTTCGCATCTGGAACAGGACGCGGCGCGAAAGGTGTACGAGGCGCAAGGAATCGATATTTCCAGCCCGTCGGAACGTGTGCGTCACGTGATGCAGTCTGCATTTGAAGGGCGCCGCATCGTGGTATTCTCCGGGGGCGCCAAACGGGGGACCGAATCTGTCTTTGACGATGCCCGGGCAATCCGCGACGGTGGCGGCAACGGCTCCATCATAGGCCGCAACACGTTCCAGCGTCCGAAAGCAGAGGCGCGCGCAATGCTGGAACGACTGGTCCGCATTTACAAGAATCTCGAATAGCGCATTCGTCAGGCACCAGACCTTCATGGAACTTTTGCCCAGGAGGATCCGAAGAAAAGGTTGCGCCTGCGGACGAGGACTGACCGCCAACCGAACAGGAATCCCGCGTCTGGCGCGAAGTTGACCGTGTCAATCCCGCGGGCTGCCGATCTTCCGAACTTACGCCTCGTTCCCCGTATCCTGGTTTCGCGGCAGGGCAAATTACGTTCGGTAGTATTCCCACTCAGGTTCCGCGCGGTTTGCCCACGCAGTGATGAACAATTCCGGCAAGCAGCAATCCCGTAACTGTTCCGTTCAGGACATGCCAGAGAAAATGCGTTCCATAGGGGAAGAAGCTGCAAACCGGTTCGTCGGCGATGCGGAAAGAGAGCGACACCGCGAATAGCCCGGCTCCAGCCCCGAGCCACCGAGCAAGCCCGTGGCCGCGGGCGCTGAGGATGACTGCATTGACAACGAGCAGCGTCAAGGCGGCGACATAATTGGCGTTGGCTCCCTCTAGAAAGACTCTCCTGGCCAAGAAGCCGAAACCGGCAGCAAATGGAATGAAAGCAATCGCGATGAGTGTCGACCAATACCAGCGGATTTCGTAGGCGCGAATTAGAACCACTGCGAAATACAGAAGAATGAAGATCTGAATCGGGATTACATCGAGCGCTGCGGCCCACGGAGTCGCGAATGTATGAAAAAGGAATGATCCGATACCAACGGCGAAGAGGGTTGCGGTCAGTGCGCCCACACTCCAGTCGAGTTTTCCTTCGCGACGCGCGAGCACAAGCACCCAAAGGGCAGCGAGAAAAAAGGCAAGATTGCTGACCGCGTTCAGGGGTTCGCCCCAGAAATTTGCGTCCGTCCCTACCCTTTCGCAATAGTTATCCAGGATGCGGCCCAAGTCTACGCCATTCATCGTGCCAAGCCTCCACCGCTGTCTTCGATAGCGCCGTTCCCCGAATACCCGAACTCCATTTCAAATTCCCGGTCGTGCGGCATCGTGCGTCTGCTCATTGTCTTTGTCCTCGGGGAGATACTACGCCGGAAGCCGGACAATTCGGTCGTGTCGGGCAAGAAAGTCCCCGCGTATTTTGATTAAAGCCGGATTGTACCCCGTGCAGCCCTAATTGCAGGTTTTCCAGTAGTTCGCAAACCTGTCCAAATCCGACGCCCTTGCAGTGCGTCACAATCTTATCCTTGTTCATCGGTGGATCAGCACAAAGGTGAGGTCCAGGTGAGTAGGCCGGTGTTACGATCAACTCCGGTGGCTGTCGTCGGAGGCGGCTTCACTTTGCATCTATTCTTGCGGCGGATGATTCCCGTTGGTGAGCGATGAACACAATTGTGGCATAGGTCGAAGCGGAACCTTGCGATGACAGCGACCAGTTGACGTGAACCGGGGATGCATTGGACAGGTGCATGTTACCCCGGCCCGCGAGATCTAAAGAGGAAACCGGTGAATTCGCAGGCGACGGAGAAGTCGGAAAGCGTTGCAGTCTTTTTGGGAAATTGCCTGCTGGCCAATTTGGCATGACCTGGAATCAGCCGCTATGCCCGTTGAAGTTCGGGAATCTGCGGGATTTATGCGGGGGCAACGGTCCTAGATTGCAGCGTTCTTGTAAAGTTCCTTTATCCGCGCGCCGATCGCAACTCTGCACGCAGTGGCGAGCGCCTTACGGTCGGAATAATTGCTTGCGTTAAGCGGCGACAGGAAGGACACGTCGACGGATCCCTTCTCGGAGCGGGTCACGATCTGCCAGAGGCTCTCCGGAAAGGTCATGTCACCCCACCATCCATAGAACGAAGCCGGCAATCCGCTTGTTGCATTGGGCTGGTAGAACAGAACCATCGGTTGTACCAGTACGTCATTGTCGGAAGTGAAGAGAGTCTCAAACAGCGTTGACCGAAATGGAAGCAATCGAAGACCGTCCGTGCTGGTTCCTTCTGGAAAAAAGCAGAGAAGGTGCGCGCGCTCCAGGCGATCCCTAAGCACCGTCACTTGACGCCTCGTATCCGACTTGGTGCGTTCAACAAACTCCACGCGGCCAAAACGGCAAAGAGGTCCGATGAAGGGCCAACTTCTGACAGAGTGTTTGGCCACAAAGAAAGACAGTGCAAGCGCGCCAACCGCGAGTGGGTCGACCCAACTCACATGATTGGACACCAGAATCCCTTGCTCGATGGGCTTCCCGGTTCGCCGCCATCGCAAACCCAGGCAAGCGAGCGCGATGCGGCTCCAAAGCAGTGCGACCCAGCGATCTCGACGTCCGCCTGTCGCGCGTAGCAATGCAAAAATGGGAAGCAGCCCAAGCGTCATGATTCCGAACAGAACCACGCGCAGGATACCGCGTAGCTGCAGCACGGGAGGAATCGGAGGCAATGTGACGGGTGGCGGCCCCTTCCAAGTGGTCGGCATGATTCAATTTGTGAGACGCGCGAGCGATTCGGTCAACTGATCTCGATAGAATCTCTTTTTCTTTTCGCTGATTCGCGCAGCGTCGACTACCAGCAGAACGTCGGTGACGCCAAAGTCTGTATCGATGCTTGCTCCATCCCCCACGAAGCCGCCAAGCCGCAAGTATCCTTTGATCAGCGATGGCGTTTTCTGCAAAGATTTGGAACGATTCAGTTCGTCCTTGGCGAGCAAGTTCATCTCTGCGCGGTTCTCCGGACGTGCGCGAGCGCGGAGATCCGCTGGGGCAAGATGAAAGTGGTGCAGATAGGACAACGGTTGCGCCAGCAATCCGATGTCTGTTCCCGGATAGCTCGCACAACCAAAAAGAACACCAACATCGTGATTGAATACGTACGCCGCAAGTCCGGCCCACAACAATTGCGTGGCCGGTCCACCTCGATACTGCCTTGCCACACATGTGCGCCCGACTTCCAGGCATTCTGCTGCGCGTTCTTCCAGTGGTCCGAGGTCGAATTCGCTTGACGAATAGAACCCTGGACCCGAGCGTGCCACGGTTCCGGGAAGCATGCGGTAGGCGCCCACCACCTCGAGGTCGGTTTCCGCGCTTCGGTCGATCAAGAGGAGATGCTCACAATATTCGTCGAACCCATCGTGCTCCAGACCGTCAGTGGTGTTCTTGGAACGTGCGCCCAATTCCTCCACGAACACGCGATGACGCAAGCGGAGTGCGGCGTCCACGTCGCGGCCGGATTCCGCGAGCCGGACCAAGAACCTCCCTGCTTCAATCCGCACCTTGCATCTCTCCCAATGTCCCCGGGTCACGGGATTCAACAACTAGATGGACAATATCGCTGTCAAGCGTCTGCTTCCCCGCTTCAACGAAGTTCACGGTGATGCGGCTGCCATCTACCGACTGCACCTGTCCAATTCCCCAATCCGGCGCCTCCGGATGTCGGACGATCATTCCAGCCTCAAGATAGGTGCTCAAAATTCCTCCGGGGTCAGGTCGAGTACGCTCGATCGCTACTGCACAAATTGGCCACTACGGTCACGTATTTGTATGTTGCCACGGGTTGCGGTGGAGTGGAAGCAGGAGCGGAACGAATGCAACGAACCCAGTTCCGCGAAGAGAACGCGGATGTGAGCATTTCGGATATTGCTGGGGATGGTTCGACGGGAAGCCGCCTTCCAAACACAGCCGGGCGGCTTCCGGCGGTAGTGTCTCAACCGGTGAACGCCGGTCACCCAGGTGAGCCGCCTCCCCGGCCTG
The DNA here is from genome assembly GCA_965219495.1 of Rhodobacterales bacterium. Classification (GTDB taxonomy): domain Bacteria; phylum Pseudomonadota; class Alphaproteobacteria; order Rhodobacterales; family CAZPXZ01; genus CAZPXZ01. The sequence continues at coordinate 614,395 of OZ244777.1, read as the reverse complement.
ATCCGCAGACCAATCACTGATTGCCGGTAAACGCAAGCGAATTCAGAAACCCCTCGACCCAGAACTGACGATGAAGCGACTTGCGCTCCACTTCCAGGATCTTGCGGAGTGCGAGAGAAGACTTTTCAAGATCGTCATTGACCAGTACGTAGTCGTATTCATTCCAGTGACTTATCTCTTTCCTTGCCAGCGCCATCCGCTGTCCGACAGCCGCCGCTGAATCCAGGGCGCGTCCACGGAGCCTTTCTTGTAATGCGGACATCGAGGGAGGGAGCAAGAAGACCAGGACCACATCGTCCCCAAGCGAGTCGCGGAGTTGCCGCGCGCCCTGCCAATCAATGTCAAATACCAGGTCTCCGCCGGCATCCAGTTTTTCGCGGACGAACGCTCCAGGAGTTCCATAGCGGTGTCCAAAAACCTCCGCGTGCTCCAGCAACGAGCCGCTATTGGCCAGTTCATCGAATTGTTCGCGATGAACGAACCAGTATTCGACGCCGTCCCTTTCGCCTGTCCGGGGGGGCCGCGTGGTGACCGAAACGGAGATCGAAACATTCGCATCCGACTCCGCAAGACGTTTGGAGAGTGTGGTTTTCCCCGCGCCGGAAGGCGAGGAAATGACCAATCCGAGACCACGCCGCGATTGCTTCGTCACTTGTTCTGTCACGGCCATCGACGTTTGCCCCACCTTACGCGGCACTGATCCCGCCATTCACCGAAATCGCCTGTCCGGTGACCCTGGCTGCGCGCGGGCTCGCCAGAAATCCCACGACTTCCGCAACATCGCGTGCTGTTGTGGGTCCCAGTTCAGCAAGTGTCCGGGCCTTCTCGAACAATCGGTTCGAGAACGTTCCCTCTTTCATAAGACGCTGCGTGAGGGGTGTACCCTCCACCAAGGAAGGCGTCACGCAATTGGCGCGAATTCCGTTGCGCTTTCCTTCAATTGCCAAGCCGCGGGTGAACTGGACCAAGGCGGCCATGGAAGCGCCAATCACCGATTCGCCTGGGGTTGCAATTTTTGCCGCATCAGAAGCGACCGTAACAATGCTGCCGCCTTGGAGCTTCATCATGCCTGGCAAGACGGCCCGGCAAGCCAGCAAGTTGGGCAGCAAGTCCTGGGCAACTACAGATCGAACCTCGGAAGTGGACATTCGAAACAAGAGTTCCGGGAGATGGTTTCCGCCGGCGCTGGCGACCAGAAAATCTATTCCACCCATATCTCTTTCAGCGACGGAAGCCATGGAATCGGCATCTTCCGGCTTGGAGCAATCGGTGCGCAAGAACTCAATTTCTGCGGCGAAACCGGCCGACCGCAGTTCGTTTGCGGCCCCTTCACCACGTTCGGAATTTCGCCCGGCAATGCGAATCGCCGCCGCTCCGCGCTCCGCCAGAAGGCGCGCACACTCCAGTCCGATGCCGGAGGTTCCTCCAACAAGCAGTGCGCGGATACCAGCAAGCTCTTCGGGTTCGATACTCAAATGCGCGCCTTCTCCGGGCAGTATTCAAGCGCGACAAGATAGATCTCGTCTGAATCGCTTCTGCTCGCCGCAGGCTTGAAATGTCGAACTCGCCTGAACTTGCGGATGAGGTCGATTCGAAGCGAATCAGGAACCCCGGCGCGCAAGACTTTCGCAACGAAATTTCCGCCGTTCTCCAGCACACTGCATGCGAATTGAGCCGCCTCCTCGGCAAGTTCCTGAACGCGCAGTCTGTCCGTCGCCCGGTGCCCGGTGGCGGGAGCCGCCATGTCGCTCAATACGCAATTCGCCAATCCGCCAAGTTGCGCCGATATATCTCGACGGACCTCCAGATCCCTGAAGTCGCCCCGGATAATCGTTGCCCCGGGAATTGGAATAACTTCGTTCAAGTCGACGCCAATCACGGGGCTGCAATTGCACCGAACCGAAACCTGACACCATCCGCCTGGGGCGCAACCGAGATCGATGACCCGAAAATTCGGTTCGAGAACATGAATCCGATTTTGAATTTCCAGAAGCTTGAAGGCCGCGCGCGATCGATAGCCTTCCCGCTTGGCCGCAGCAACATAAGGATCGTTGAGTTGCCGCTGCAACCAGCGGACGGAGGAACTCTTCCGCCGTTTGGCGCCTATCACTCGACCACCAAGCGTACGCGGTAGACTGGCGTCCGTCGTTCCCGTCTGCTTCCCGTATCTTTTCATGAAGATCAATGTCGCATAATTCGCTACTATCGCGCTATCCTAACGTGGCAGGCAGGTCCCAGGGTGTTAGGACAGGGCGGTAGTCGCTAATGACACCGTTTGGGTCGCCGGCGAACATTCAGAATACTTTAAAACCATTATTCGAATCCCTTCATTGAAGGGGAGACGCGCATGGCACAGTTGATTGTGGTCTACTGGCGAGACATCCCCGCCCAGATCATCGTGCGTCAAGGACGCAGGACAGAGCGTCGAAAATTGCCGGAGCGATTCGAACAGGCAATTGATCGTGCAGCAATGAAGGCGGGAGCAAGAGATGAAGACGCTTACTTGGAGGAGTGGCGGCGCGGCGATCCCGTTGATGTAAGCGGCGACCCTGCGCAACTGGCGGATCTCCATTGTAGCCGCTTGGATACGGAATTCCCTCCCGAGCGTCTCCGCAGCCTCATTGCCTCGTTGGGGCGTGAGCCCGCTTAGCGGGAACTTGAAAATGCAGGTGCGGAACATTTTTCAAGGCCGTCCCGAATCGGCGACGCAATTCGCGAATCCCCTCCCGGTTCGCGCTTTACTCCAAGGGTATTCCATTGAGGTGATGCCGAACACCGCTGCGAAGATTGCAGATTTAAGGCAGATTCTTCCAGCCGAAACACGTGTCTACGTTGCGCATGTCGAGGGTACGCCAATTGACGACATGGTGAGAACCGTGAAGAGAATTGGTGCGGAAGGATTTTCTGTGATGCCGCACCTTCCCGCGCGATTCATTCGATCCGAGGAAGAGTTGGAGACTTGGATCCGGCGATATCGGGAGGAAGCCGGTGCGACTCAGGCTCTCCTGCTCGCGGGTGGCGCGCGCAGTGCCGCCGGCCCTTTCCTGAGTTCGATGGATGTGCTGAAGACAGGTCTCTTGGAGCGCTACGGATTCCACCGATTGCATGTGGCGGGCCATCCGGAAGGAAATCGCGACATTGAACCTGGGGGAGAGACCAGGCAGATGGATGCGGCTCTGCGCTGGAAACAGGATTTTGCCGCGGAAACCGGGGCGGCAATGGCAATCGTCACCCAGTTCTGCTTTGACTCGGCGCCCGTTCTCGACTGGGCAGGGCGGCTTCGATGCATGAATGTGTCCCTTCCAGTCCATGTTGGGATCGCCGGCCCGGCAAGGTTGCAGACACTTCTCAAATTCGCACTCTCCTGCGGTGTCGGCAACAGCCTGCGTGTCCTCCGTCGGCGGGCGCGAGACGCCGCCAACTTGCTTCGTCCGTTTCCACCGGATGCATTGGTTGGAGAATTGGCGGAAGCAACGGCAGCTGGGTTGGCCCCCAACATACAGGGAATACACATTTTTCCCTTCGGCGGAATTCGGGGAGCTGCGGATTGGGTGCGTGGCCATTGCGCTCACGAAGGTCGGTGAACGGATACCGATAGCGGAGATTTCGCGAATGGAAGTTCGAACCGTTATAGAGTCCAAGTCCCAAACCGCCGTAATCGGATTCGAGCGGCCATTTTGTGTGATTGGCGAGCGAATCAATCCGACAGGGCGCAAAGCGCTGGCAAGCGAGTTGCTCTCGGGACAGTTTTCCACCGTCGAAAGGGACGCATTCGAACAGGTCGCAGCAGGCGCAAATGTCTTGGACATAAATGCGGGTGTAACCGCGGTTGATCCCAATGAGAGCGAACCTCCGCTCCTGGCCAAGATGATTCGCCTGGTCCAGTCCCTCGTGGATATCCCGCTCTGTATCGATTCTTCTGTAACCGGCGCCATAAGGGCAGGATTGGAGGCCTGCGAAGGGCGGCCGTTGGTAAACTCCGTCACCGGCGAAGAGGAGAAACTCGAAGCGATTCTTCCCCTTGTCCGGCAGTACCATGTCGGCGTCGTAGGCATCTCAAACGATGAAAGTGGAATCTCGATGGACCCGGACGCTCGATTCGAAGTGGCTCGCAAAATTGTGGAGCGCGCCGCGGACCACGGAATCCCCTCCAACGACGTGGTGATCGATCCGCTGGTCATGCCGATTGGAGCAATGGCAAGCGCGGGGAAGCAGGTATTTGCGCTGTGCCGCAGGCTGCGTGAGGAACTGAGGGTCAACTCCATTTGCGGTGCATCCAATATTTCATTCGGCCTGCCTAATCGTCACGGAATCAACGCCAGTTTTCTGCCAATGGCGCTCGCCTCGGGGATGACATCCGCAATCATGAACCCGTGTCGAGCGCAAGAAATGGCTGCGGTTCGCGCCGCCGACGTACTGATGGGAACCGACAGGGATTGCGTGAACTGGATACGTACGTATCGCGACCCGGGCGTAGATACTTCCGGTCTGGGAGGACGCCGCACGCGTCGGCGCCGGGTTCAGGTGTCTTGAGGATTTTCTCACGTCCTCCCGTATTCTGGGCATAGCATTTCGATGGCCAAGAATCCGCTGATAGTCTTCACTCCCTCCGGAAGGCGCGGCAGGTTTTCGAAGGGAACCCCCCTCCTCGCTGCGGCACGTGCACTTGGCGTTGACCTGGACACTGTTTGCGGTGGGCGGGGCATTTGCGGACGGTGCCAAATTGTGCCCTCGCTGGGCGAGTTTCCAAAACACGGAATTCGTGTGGACCGGAATTCGATTTCCGGATGGAATTCCGTCGAGGCACGATACAAGTCCAAACGGGAAATGGGGGACGACCGAAGACTCGGCTGCCAAGCCCAGGTCCTGTCCGACGTAGTCGTGGACGTGCCTCCCGAGAGCCAAGTGCATCGACAAGTCGTACGCAAGTCCGCCGAGGCCCGGCCACTGACCTTGGATGCCGCGACCCGGCTTCACTATGTGTGTGTCGAAGAACCGGACATGAACAATCCGAGGGGAGATCTTGAACGTGTGCGAGAGGCCCTGCTCGAACAATGGGGGATTGAGCAAGTAACTATCGGTTCCCGCTTGCTGTCTCGCATTCAGTATCTCTTGAGGAATGGCGACTGGAGCATTACCTGCGCGATCCATACAGAACACAAGTCAGGGGCCGCACGCATTCTTGAGATTTGGCCTGGATTTTACGAGGAGACCGTCTTCGGCTTGGCCGTAGATGTCGGCTCCACGACCATTGCCTGCCACCTGACAAGCCTGAGCGACGGAGAAGTGAAGGCCGCAACGGGGATCATGAACCCCCAGATTCGTTTCGGCGAGGACCTGATGTCCCGGGTTTCCTACGCAATGTTGAACGAGGGCGGGGCGGCAGACATGACATTGGCGGTGCGCGAGGCAATTAATGCGGCATCGAAGCAAGCTTGCGACGAAGCCGGAATTGAGACCGGTCGCATATTTGAAGTTGTACTGGTCGGAAATCCCGTCATGCATCACTTGTTGCTTGGCCTCGACCCGGTAGAACTCGGCGGTGCGCCTTTTGCGCTCGCTACCGGCAGCGCAATCTCGCTGGCAGCCAGCGGACTCGGCTTGCACCTGCATGAGGACGCAAGGGCGTATGTGCTTCCTTGCGTCGCCGGACATGTGGGGGCCGACTGTGCTGCTGTCGTGTTATCGGAAGCTCCGCAACGTGGAACAGACCTGACGTTGATCGTGGATGTCGGCACGAATGCTGAAATTGTGCTCGGCGATCAGAATCGGCTTCTGGCCTGCTCATCTCCGACCGGGCCCGCATTTGAGGGTGCGCAAATCAGCGCGGGTCAACGTGCTGCACCCGGTGCGATCGAGCGCGTGAGAATTGACAAGGAAACCCTTGAGCCGCGCTTCCGGGTCATTGGCGGCGACCTCTGGTCCGACGAAGCCGGGTTTGAAGAATTGGCAGGTGCGGTTGGCGTGACCGGGATTTGCGGTTCCGGAATTATCGAAGCCATCGCGGAAATGCGAATGGCTGGGATCGTGGACATGGACGGTAGAATCAATGGCGCCCTAGCGGAGCGTTCAAGCCGAGTTTACGCCGACGACCGGACATATTCTTACTTGCTGCACTGTGGCGAGCCGCGGATTGCGGTAACCCAGAACGATGTTCGGGCGATCCAGCTGGCGAAGGCCGCGCTCTACGCTGGAGCGCGGCTGCTGATGGATCGACTGGAAGTCGAGGAAGTGGATCGCGTGGTCTTGGCGGGAGCGTTTGGAGCCCACATCTCCCCGCTTCATGCCGCTGTACTTGGAATGATCCCCGACTGCAGTCTGGAAAAGGTCGTTTCCGCCGGCAATGCGGCGGGCACCGGGGCCCGCATTGCCCTCGTGAACCGGAAAGCGCGACGCGAAATCGAAAAGGTGGTGGAAACAATCGAGAAGATCGAGACGGCGGTTGAACCGAGGTTTCAGGAGCATTTCGTTTCCGCGATGGCGATCCCGCACAAGACGGCCGACTTTTTTCATCTCGCTCAAACGGTGGCGCTTCCGGTGGAGAGAACTGACGATCGGGCATCCCGGCGAAACGACAGTCGGCGGCGGCGCAAGTCCCCGGGTCGCTGATCTTGCGCGGGATTCTTGTGGTCATGAATTCACCCGACTGCCATCGAAGTCGTGCAGAGGATATCGTTCTCCGGGCAGGCAATCGCGTGTTACAACAATGATGCAGACAAAGTTCTCTCTTCATCGGCGCGGCGACCAGGTGCTCCGCTACCGAGAAACTCCCTTGCGCAGCCTCTTGAAGGCAATTTCCTGGCGGATGATCGGCAGTCTGGACACAATTTTGCTCGCAACCATCCTGACGCAGGGAATGTTCTTGGTTGCCACCAAGATCGGTGTCGCGGAAATCGCAACCAAGACGATCCTGTATTTCCTGCACGAACGGGGCTGGGCTTACGCCGGATTCGGTCAGCAATCAGGGATTTCGGTCAAGTACCGGAAACACCATCCATTCGGACGAAAGTCCGCGGAACGCGTTCGTAGAAGTGCCGTCAAAACGGCCACATGGCGCATTCTCGCGAGCCTCGATACAGTCCTGCTCTCGTGGCTGTTTACCGGCAGCCTGGAAACTGCGGCGGCAATTGGCGGCATTGAAATTTTGACCAAACTGGTTCTTTATTATGTTCACGAACGAGTTTGGGCGCGGCTGCGAATCGGCCTGACCAAGCAGCCCCGCAGACGTCTGCCCGCAGCGGTTACCCCCATGTAATTCCTCGCCGCCACGAGAGAATTCTCGCACCTCGAAACCGTCGTCACTTGGACGCATTCGCGTAGTTGCCCTGCCTTCCATCTTGCGGACGTCCCGCCCGCAAGAGATCTGACCCAAGCGTGGCCACCTCCCGCGCAATGTTGTGACGGAAGAAGGCTTGGCGGTCGGAACTTCTTCAAGTTTCCCAAGAACCTGCGCGCGTTCCGCCGCGCGGTCTCATCCGGGAATCGGGTGCGGAGCTTGAAATCGAAGCGCTTTGTTCAACGTTCGAGCGGCAAGATGCCAACTGTTTGCGTGTCGAGAGCAAGTCGCTCCGTACCCGCCCCGATCGCAACGGTAGTCGACTGAATCACCAGTTCACGGCCGACGAACTGGGTCGCCGGGTTTTCCTGCGTAGCGCGGAGACTTGTGTCGCCCCCGTGAAGTTCTGCCAATAATCGGCACGGGTCAGGTTCGATTGAAGAGAACGGCAAAATTTCTTCTTGCAAAAGTGGAAACTACTTCCGCCCAAGGTACAAATTCCTGGTCAGGATTCGTTTAATCTCTTGCCGGTTTTCCGGCAGCGGGTTTCATGCCTGTCGCAGCACGCATGGGTGGGGCAAGGCTCCTGTCGCTCGAGCGCAAGGCAATTGTTCCAGTTGAATTGGTGGGCCCGGGAGGAATCGAACCCCCAACCAAACCGTTATGAGCGGTTCGCTCTAACCGTTGAGCTACGGGCCCCCGCCGCCTGCAATATTCGATATGCGTGTACTCCGTCAACCATACTCGGCCTTCGGCTGACCGAACCCGGCAATCTTGATCGCCGGAAGAAGAGAGCGCCGTCCTCCCCGGACGCATTCACGGTCCGCTAACCCGTGATATCAGCTACGGAGAAAAAGAATGCGATTTCATTTGCAGCGTTTTCCGAGCTGTCTGAGCCATGCACGGAATTTTCCCCAATCGATCGTCCGAATTTCTTGCGGATGGTACCGACTTTCGCGGTCGCAGGATCCGTATCTCCCATTATCCGCCGGTTGAGGGATACTGCGTCCTCTCCTTCCAACACCTGCACGATCACCGGACCGGAACTCATGAACGCGCATAGCTCCTTGTAGAAGGGGCGTTCACGATGAACGAAGTAGAACGCTTCCGCATTTTGCCTCGTCATTCGAATTCGCTTTTGCGCGATGACTCGGAGGCCCGACCCTTCCAGCATCGCATTGATTCGACCGGTCAGGTTTCGAGCTGTGGCGTCGGGCTTGATGATGGAGAGCGTTCGTTCCAGGGCCATGGCTAGTCCTTTTGGCTTTCGGAACTCTTGTTGACAGGACTGATGTCGGCAGGCTTCCAGTTGTGCGTGTCATCGCGTTCAAAGAGGACGGGTAACATTCCGGCGGCAACGAAGGATTTCCAGACCCGCCTGGCCTCGTGGCGACCATGTTCGCTCACCAGAACACTTACGCGATGGAACGCGCTTGCCTCGCTGGGCTCGAGTCTTGCCCCCTCCGCCAGCAAGATCCATATTGCGTCATTCGGTACTTCGGCATCCGCAGTGATGTAAATCGGCTGTTTTTCTTCAAATCCGTCCTCGGCGGTGCCATGGGGAAGGAATGTGCCGTCGCCAAACGTCCAAAGCCAATCGCACAACTGCTCTGCGTGGTTGGAATCCTTCGCACGAAGAACCGTTCTGTGCCCCTTCTCCAGCGCCTCCTGAAGCAATTCAAGCAGTGCCCGGCCCGGGCTCTCGGACGCAACCCGGTAAAAATAGACTTCTGTCACTGCGCTTCGCAGAAGTCCGCAATCAGGCGGTCGAGCGTGCGAACGCCCCAGCCCGTCGCTCCCTTGGGAGAAAGCGGCAGGTTGGAACTGGAAAGCGTAACGCCGGCAATGTCGATATGCGCCCAAGGCGTATCTTTCCGGACAAATGCCTGCAAGAATTCGGCGGCGGTTATCGCGCCTCCCCAGGGTCCGTCGCTGACATTCTTAAGGTCGGCTATTCGCGACTTGAGGGTTTTGGCGTACTCCTTGCCCAAAGGCATCCGCCAAAGGCCTTCGCTTTCGGTCTCGGCTGCGGCGCGAAGCCCCTCAGCCAAGTCCTCGTCGTTGGAAAAGTAGCCGGCATTCACTTTACCCAGGGCGACCATCATGGCGCCCGTCAAGGTCGCGAGATTCACCATTCCAGAAGGGGAAAACCGTTCCTGCGCGTACCAAAGAAGGTCCGCCAGCACCAGCCGGCCTTCGGCGTCGGTATTAATGACCTCTACCGTCTTCCCGGACATCGAGACCACGATGTCACCCGGTCGCAGTGCCCGTCCGCTGGGCATGTTTTCCACCAGCCCGACCAATCCCACGACGTTTGCCCTCGCTTTGCGAAGCGCAAGCGCCTTCATCGCGCCGGCTACAACGCCCGCACCGCCCATGTCCATGGTCATTTCCTGCATGCCTTTTGCAGGCTTGATTGAAATTCCTCCGGTATCGAACACAACCCCCTTTCCCACAAGGGCAAAGGGGGGAGCGTTGGCGTCTGCCGCCCCCCTCCACTGCATTACCACTACATGGCTCTCTCTCGCACTGCCTTGGCCAACCGCCAGCAGGGTCCGCATACCAAGTTCTTCGAGTTCGCGTTCGCCAAGGACTTCGACAGACAGGCCGTGTTCCGCCAGTGAATCAAGGCGCCCGGCAAATTCTGTCGTACCGAGTACGTTTGCGGGCTCGTTTACCAGATCTCTTGTAAGGCACGTGCCGGCCAGCACGGCCGCGCGCGGCGAAAACGCGGCTTCTACGGGCGCCGTTTCTTCGACAGCGACCATTATCGGACCGGCTTCGAGTTCGTCGGGGTCATCCGGTTCCCGGCCCTGCGGCGTGCGATAATTGTCGAAGCGATAGGTGCGCAGCCCCGCCCCGAGCGCAAGTTCGGCAAGTAGTGTTGCCTGGTCATCGCCGGAAAAGGCGCCGTCGGCAAAAATAGTCCCTCCCCGCTTTCCGAACGAGGCCGCGGCGGCAGCCCCGCATTTTCGGGCAGACGAAGCATCTGCTCCCAACTTGCCGGTGCCCACGACAACGAGCGAACGCGCGGAGAGCCCGGTCGGATACCGCAGGACGGCGCAATCAGCCGGTTTCGCGTGAAAGTCCGCGCCCTCCAGCAAGCGGCCAATGGCCCCGCCACTCGCCTCGTCAGCTGTCTTGGCCGAACCGCGCAGTTCCTTGCTCTCGTCGACGAGCACCGCGACGTTTCCCGAATCTTCCCGAAGGTCGGTCGGCCCCGCATCCCTCAATTGCACGTTCATACGCCATCTCCTGCAAAATTTTCCGAATCGGCAATCACGTTGACGGTTGCCCGCCAGGTCCAAGATGATTGCAGCGGGTCGCCGGCAACGCTGTATACTTCAAGCATACAGAGATTCGCATCACGCAGATCGCACGACACGCAACCGGAAGGACGCATGCGGACTGTAGACCGATATATTTATCGTCAATTCTGTATAGCCGGTACCGGATTCCTGCTGGTTCTCACCTGCGCGGCATTCTTGACACAGACCATTCGAATTGTCGATATGGTTGCCTTTCATGGCAAAGGCGCCGTGCTCTTTGCGGAACTCTGCCTGTTTCTGGGACCATCGATTCTGGTTGTTTCCCTGCCGATGGCGGGGTTCGTGGGAACCGTTTTCGTGATCTACCGGATGCACGGCGATTCGGAGATTCCCGCACTCTATGCCGCTGGATCCGGCACTCTGCGCCTTGCCTGGCCGGTGTGCCTTTTCGCACTGCTGATCGCCGTCCTGACGGCTCTAATGGCTTTGTATCTTTCCCCCCTCGGATTATCAAAATCACAGGAGCGAGTGTTTCTCCTGAAGAATGATATTGGTGCGTTACTTCTCAAGGACGGACAGTTCCTCAGCCCCTCGAAAGGAGTGACCGCTTTCATCCGGCAAATCGACAAACAGCGGGTCATGCACGACATCTTTGTACATGACAAGTCCCGGCGAGAAGCCACCACGACATATTCGGCTCAACAGGCCGTACTCGAATGGGTGGATGCGCGTTCTCAACTCACCATGTTCGACGGGGCCGCGTACGCGGTTGGCTGGGATGGCAATCAGGTCAGTCTCCTGAGATTCGATCAGTTTGTCTACGATCTTTCCGAACTGTCCCAGTACAAATCGCGTTTTCCTCGTCCCCAGGAGATGGTCGCGACCGAGTTGCTGGACTCCGCCCTGCCTGTACGCGGCGAGGCCAACCGCAGAACGTATATCGGCGAAGGTCACGGACAACTGGCGACACCCATCTTCGCCTTCGTACTTCCCTTTCTCGCCTTGGCAGGGCTTCTTGCGGGACCGGCCCGGGACAGTCTTCCGACGTCTCGGGTGGTTGCGGTCACCGCGGCGGGTTTCGTGCTGATCCTTTCGTTTTTTGCAGCCAAGAACCTGATATTTGCTTCGCTGAAATGGATACCGGTGATCTACGCAATCCCCCTGTTTACCTTGTTGCTCGCAATTTCGGCGCTCCACATTGCTGATTCGCGAGGGGCTCGGAGGGCGGCGCATTGACCTGGATCGCTTGGCGCCTGCTCATTCGTCACCACTTGGCCTACTTCTTGATGGTCCTCACGGGAATCGGATTTCTGATCTTCTGCCTGAGGCTCGCCGATTTTTCTCAAAGAGGCGCGCATTCGGACGCGCCATTCTCGGCGGTTCTGGAAATGGCGGCGCTGCATACGCCGGATCTTTCGCTCCGGCTGCTTCCCATCATAATCCTAGTCTCCGTGCTCTGGTCCTATGCGCGCTTGGCGCGCCAGAACTTTCTGGTGATCGTCCGGAGTTCCGGTTTCACCCCCTTGCATACGCTGATGCCGGCAGTTGTCGTAAGTATCCTGCTCGGATTCATCTCCGTGGGATTTCTGAATCCGCTGAGCGCTCAAATGATACAGCGATTGGAACGGCTGGAGGCGGATTACTTGCGCGGTGCGTCATCACTGCTGAGTGTGGCTCCGGGAGGTATCTGGCTCCGTCAGGAAGACAGTGGCGGCCAGTCCGTCATTCATGCGCACGATGCGAACCGTGCCGGCACAAAGTTTAACAGGGTGGAAATATTCGGGTTCAACGCCAATGGCGAATTTGTTGGTCAGATATCCGCGGCGAACGCCGAACTCAAGGACGGATTCTGGGTGTTCAAGAACGCTCGCGTGCGAGATATCGCCGAAGGCGGTCCCGGTGGCCTCCCTCCGCAGGAATACAAGGAGACCCACGCAATTCCGACTCATCTGACGGCGGAGGGAATTCTTGATAGCGTTTCACCGCCGGAAGCCATTTCAGCCTGGAAGTTGCCCGGTTTCATACGCACGCTGCGCAGTTCCGGGTTCTCTGCAAGTCGCCATCGAACACACCTTCACGCGCTCCTCGCGCTTCCGCTTGTGATGGTGGTGATGGCCCTGATTGCGGCGACCGCGGGAATGCGACATCCTTTTCTGCAAGGCCGGCTGGTGCGCGTTTCGGCCTCCATGTTGGCCGGGCTGTCATTTTTTTTCGTCCTGTATGTCATGCAGACACTGGCCGGGTCCGATCGAATACCGGTTGAAATCGCGATTTGGGGAACGGTTTCAGCGGGATTGCTCGCCGCCGTTGGTTCGTTCCTGAATTGGGAGCCGGGATGATCGGAGCGAGGCGACGGCCACGAATACTTCCGTTCCTCTTGGCTTTCTCCGGCATATGCTGGGCAGAGTCCGTTAGCGGAGCGGATGAGATTCACTCACCTGCATGCTGGAACCGAACCCTCTTGCTGGCCGACAGGATCCTGTCCGACGAAGTCCGGGGCCACATGGTCGCGCGGGGCAACGTTCGTATCGAACGCATGGGGCATGTGCTGACGTCTGAAGAGGTGATCTATGACCGTGGGGCGCGGCAATTCCTGGTACCGGGGTCGTTTTCGCTTGTATTTCCCGACGGAGAGGTCCTGTTCGGTTCCCGTGGCGTTGTTGATGAACACATCGCAAATGGCGAGATCGAACTGGCCCGCGTGGAATCTCCAAAGGAACCCGGCACATTCAAAGCCGCTCGGGCCGTGCGCAGTCCCGGGCAAAGCCTCGTACTCGAACAGGCTTGGTACAGCCCATGCCCTGTTTCGGATGCCAATCCAGTTCCTCTCTGGCGGATTCGCGCTACTCGGGTCGTGCATGATGAATCGGCGCAAGACGTTGTCTATGCGAATCCGGTTTTCGAATTCGCGGGGGTTCCCATAGGCTATCTTCCGGTTTTTCGGCATCCCGATCCGTCCGTCAAACGGCGCTCCGGGTATCTTCCTCCGTCCTTTCATGCGGGAAGCCTGCTCGGATTTGGCATACGCATACCCTATTACTTTGCGTTGGCCCCCGATCGGGAAGCGAAGGTATCGGTACTTGCAAAGAATCGCGAAGGGCCGCTGCTTGATGGCGAATACCGGCAGTTGTTTTCGTCCGGGGAGCTCGAAGTCAGCGGAAGCGTGACCCGCAGCCGGCTTTCCGAGCGGGTTAGCCAATTGCGCGGGCATGTTTTCCTGGATTCCGAGATCCGTGCATCTGGCGGAACCGCAGTCGGTGCAGATCTGAATCTATCAAGCCATCCTGGGTATCTGAATCATTTCGACTATTCCAGCGAGGACCGCTTGCGGAATCGCTTCTATGTCGAGCGGTTCAGCGAAGAGTCCCAATTTGAGCTCACGATGATCGCGTTTCAGACACAGCGTTTGAAAGAAAGAGGACGAACTCTCCCCTACGTGCTTCCCGAGATCGCTTATTCCCGTACCTTGCAAGAATTCCCTCTGGGGGGCACGCTACAGTTAGGCGGCGATGTTCGCCTGCTTCGGCGGATCGAGGGACGCAGGGTATCCTCAGCCGGCGTTGAGATCGAGTGGGAGCACGAGCGTCTCCTCTCGGGTGGATTTCTGGTGGGAGTTCATGGCCGGGTGCGCATGGACGGCTATACGTTTGGCGGAGAATCGTTGACACCGAGCGGGATCATGCATTCCAACGTCGTTCGAGTTCTCCCGCAGGCTGGTGTCGAAGCAACCTGGCCGCTCGCCAGAGTTAACCGGGTTGGGGCACACATGCTTGAGCCATTTGCACAGTTAATTCTCGCTCCGGAACGACGCTCGGATGCGATCGTGCCCAATGAAGACAGCTTGGACGTGGAGTTCGACGAGTTCTCGTTGCTCGCTCGAAACCGGTTCACAGGAAGAGACCGCATCGAGACCGGCAATCGCGGAGCGGTCGGCATGCGTTACACGTTTCTCGGACGGAGCGGCATTCGCTTCGAAGGGATTGGGGGACAAGTCTATCGTGCTTCCGAACTCACAGATTTCACCCCTGCGTCAGGACTGAGGGGCAAGTCATCTGACTACGTTTTCGCTTGGAGCGTTTCCTTCGACCGGCCCACGAAGTTTCACTTGCTTCATCGCAGCAGGCTTGACCGGGATTACGCCTTCAAGAGAAATGACATCACAATTCAGGCCGAATGGGAAACCGTATCTTTTGACGGAACTTACGTATTCTTGGAAGGAGATCCGGACGCGCCGCCGAGTGCACCCGAACGGCTCGATGGTGGCGAAATTCGAAACCGCCTCGGAGCACAGATTTCCGATTTTTGGCATGCTTCTATCGAAGCCCGGCACGATATGGTAAGCAACCGTTCCATTTCTGCGAGCGGTTCCTTCCGCTACACCACAGACTGCCTCTGGGCACAACTCGACGTTGTACACAAGTACAATTTCTCCGTGGTTGCGCCAGCGGACACGAAGATCACCCTTTCGATAAACCTGCCAGCCTTCTGAACCCAGATTGGGAACGAGTGAACATGAATCGAGACACTGAGGCAGTGACAAGTCCAAGACCCGGCCGGGCTAGAAGCGGTTTCGGTTTGCGGCTGCCAATTCGGGTTTGCGCAATTGCGCTCTGCGCAATCCTGTATGTGGGGCCGGGGGTTGCAGCCGAGAACCCATTTGCCACCGTTGTATCCGTCGGCGACGAAGTCATCACCGGATATGAGGTGGAACAATATGCCCGCATTCAAGCCTTCGAGCAGGGTCGGGAAATCAGTGAGGAAGTTCGGCAGATTGCTATTGAGCAGTTGATCGATTCGCGTCTCATTTCACAAGCGGCAACTGCGGTCGGTATTGGCGTAGAAGATGAGGAAGTCGAGCAGCGGATCGCAGTGCTCGCCGAGCGGACTGCACTGGAGTCAGACGAGTGGATTTCCGCATATAACGAGGCAGGAGCGGACAAGGAATCTCTATTCGCAGCGGTTCGCACTCAGATTTTGTGGCAGAGATTGCTTAACGCTCGGTTCGGACGGCAAGCACGAGAAGGATTGGACGCGGAAAGTCTGGAACGCCAACTTATCGAGTATGAAAGAAACCAGATTGTTGTACATAGGCTGTTCCGTATATCGCTCGGCATTTTACAAGCTTCGGAAATGAACCGCGCAAGTGAGTTGGTGTCCAGCATTCGCAACCGGCTCACCCAAGGAGAGGAATTCGCGGAGATCGCCACGCTGGTCAGCCGCTCGGAGGACGCAGCAACCGGCGGAGAAATTGGCTGGCGGACCGATTCGGACCTTTCGCCAGAATTAGGGGAAATCGTCAACTCTCTTCCTGTTGGCGGTGTCAGCGATCCGATCGTAGCGGGTGACGGGGAGGTGGTGCTTATCCATGTGGACAACCGGGAAATCTTGTTGCCAGACGGGGTGGATTTGTTCAGACACGATCTCGTGCGGATCATGCTTCCATACGGAGAAGGCGTTGAGGAGAGTTCCAGATCCGCTTACCTGGCGGTCCTCAAGGATGTCCGCGAAACTGGAGGCGAATGCGCCCGCGAGACATTCGAGGACGAGCGATTGGTTCGGGAGAAGTTCGAAGGCCTCCATGTTGCGGAGATTGCCCCCGACTTGCGGACCCGTGTGCTGCGACTCCAGGTCGGCGAATCTATCGCCATCGTGGTGGGGCAAGATGCCGTGTGGTATGCGGTGCTGTGCGGACGCACGGGCGGTATCCGGGAAGATGCGCTTGAGGACATCACCAACGCAATCATGAATGCGCGACTCGCCGAGAGGCTTGGACAAATTGGGGATGCCTACCTCGAAGAACTTCGTATGAATGCAACCATCGAACGCAAGGATCTCTGAGCTGCCTCCCATTGCCATAACGATGGGTGAACCGGGCGGCGTAGGCGGCGAAATTGTTGTCGGCGCTTGGCAAGCCTTGCGGGGAAGCGGTGGGCCTGCCTTTTTTTCCTTGGACGATCCGGAACGCTTGCGCGTTGCCGCAAGAAACTTCGGTGTATCCGTTATCGAAATCAGTGAACCTGCGGAGGCATATCGCTGTTTCGATCGGGCGCTGCCAGTCTTGCCGGAACCCCTGGCAACCTCCGCTACGCCAGGCTTACCATCCCCTGAAAATGCAGGCGCCGTCATTCGTTCCATAGAGAGGGCGGTCGGATATACCATGTCTTCCCAAGCCTCGGCTGTTGTAACGAATCCCGTCGACAAGAAGGCCGTACGGGAGGGAACGGGCCTGGACTTTTGCGGCCATACGGAGTTTCTTGCGTGTTTCGCTGAAAATGACGCGAAGCCGGTGATGATGCTCGCTGCGGACTCGTTTCGCGTGGTACCAGTCACCGTGCATATCGCATTGCGCCAAGTATTCGAGCACCTGAGTGCCGCCGCCATCGTCCACTCCGGATGCGTAACGGCCAATGCTCTTGAGGTGGATTTTGGAATCCCGAATTCGCGTATCGCGGTGGCTGCTTTGAATCCGCATGCCGGCGAAGGGGGAATGTTCGGTACAGAAGAAGAGACGATCATTCGCCCGGCGATATCCGCGCTTCGGTCCCGAGGGGTGAACGCAGTCGGGCCCTTCGCCGCAGATACGCTTTTTGTCGAAGCACAGCGCCCGCGCTACGACGCGGTACTCTGCATGTATCATGACCAAGCACTGATCCCACTGAAATCGCTCTACTTTCGAAAGAGCGCAAACATCACGCTTGGCCTTCCATTCGTTCGCACTTCTCCAGCGCACGGAGTTGCATACGACATTGCGGGCACAGGCACCGCAGATCCTGCGTCTCTGGTTGTCGCTATTCGGTTTGCCTTCCGCCTCGCGGGCCATCGTGCAGGTGGAACAGTGTAAAGGGGGGTGGCGTCATTGGAAGACGGATTGCCCTCGATTCGGGAAGTTCTTGAGCAACTTGGACATCGCCCAAACCGGGCGCTTGGACAACACTTTATTCGGAACCTCAACTTCACCCGGCACATCGCTCGACAGGCTGGAGAACTGAAGGATTGCGATGTGCTCGAAATCGGCTCCGGCCCGGGTGGCCTGACCAGAGCACTCCTTCTTGAGGGCGCCCGGCGGGTTTTCGCGGTCGAAAGAGACCATCGCTGTTTGGTGGCACTCGATCAAATTTCCCGGCGCTGGCCAGGTCGCCTGGAAGTGCTACCAGGCGATGCGTTACGGATGGATCTGTGTTCGTTGGCCGATTCTTCGCTCAAGATCGTTTCCAACTTGCCCTACGGGATCGCCGCTCCTCTTCTGGTCAAATGGGTTTCCGTAACCGACTGGCCGCCTTGGTGGTCGGATGCAACACTGATGATTCAGCGGGAAATGGCAGAGCGAATCGTGTCGAAACCTTCGACGCGGGCCTATGGCAGGTTGTCGGTGCTCCTGCAGTGGCGGACGCAAGTCAGGATCATCATGCGCGTGCCTGAAGAGGTATTCGTGCCACCGCCGCGCGTCGAATCCTGCCTGATTCAGATTAAACCGAGAATCGAGGCGGAGTCGGGGTTCTTGGCCGCAGACCTATCGAGTTTAACTGCCGCCACCTTTGGCAACCGGCGCAAGATGTTGCGTCGAAGCCTGACTTCGCTGGTGAACAATCCGGCGGAATTGCTCGGGAACGCGGGAATTGATGCTACGTTACGTGCAGATGCACTTTCGGTATCCGACTATTGCCGCCTCGCCCGACTTCTCGCCAACGACCACCGACAATCGCGCTCCACGGCGCCCGTCTCTTAGTCGGGTGGTCTCGAAACCGGGTCTTCGGGAGGCTCGACAGATCGCGCGGTTGGGCTCGCTCCCCCATTCTGCTGTGGCGGGGGCATGTGCTTCCGATTTCGTGGACGGCGCCCCCCTCCCTGCCCTCCGGCATCCAGATCAGAAAACTGCGGTTCGTCACGGTCCATCGGACGTTCCGCTCCCTTGGAATCTATCGAGACTCCATCGACCTGCTGGGCATCCGGATGAGGCATGTCGCCAAAACGTTCCTCCCGTCGTTGCTGGGCGGCGCGTCGCGCGCTGGTGAGGATGCGCGCATAGTGTTCCGCATGTTGCAGGTAGCTCTCCGCCGCGACGTGGTCCCCCGCGGTTGAGGCGTCTCTGGAAAGAAGCTGATACTTCTCGATGATCTGTTGCGGAGTGCCGCGAACCTTCCCGTCCGGGCCAGCGCTGTCGTAAACCCGGTTTACGGGATTTCCGGGATTGCCCCGGTTGGACTTCGAACGAAATCGATTTGTCTTAAGTACCGATCTCATGCTTCCTCATTTCATTTGACTTGTGTGCATTTCCTGCGTTGTGCAGGCGGCGCACCAAAACGATCGCGCAATTCGTTGCGCGCAACCTAGCGAATCAGGCTGCACCCACTTCGGAAGGTGCTTGCTGTCCTTCGGTGCTCGAAGCGGATAACCCCCCTTTTGCTTGATTCCATTCAGAATTGCAAGCGGATGCCGATGCTTGCCTCCTGAACGACGGGATCACCAGTGTCCAAGCATGCGTTACTGATTGAGTTTCTCCGTTCAATAATACTCGATTTCGCTAGTCGCGAAACAGACGCTCTCGTGCGAAAGGAATGGCACCCTGTTCGCGCCTATCGCGACATTCTCCAGCGCGGTCGCGCCGACATCGCAGTTCGGGCGACACCCGTTTTCCGTCGTTCCGATTCGTACCGCTCTCCCGATTGAGGCGAAATGCAAATTCCTCCACTTGCGGGGTTCATGCGCTTCCTCGTGAATCAGAAATACTCTTTGCACAGCGTCAACGTCCCACGAGGCAACGCGTTCGGCCTGCGAGATCTGCGTAGACGCTCGTTGATTTCAATCCGTTTCGCCAGAGAATTTTCCGAACCTCTGCAAACCGGTCGGGGTCAATTTCGAAACAGGCAAGTCCATCGTCACGAAGAACGCCGCGAATGTCCGGTAAGATCTCGCGATACGCGTCTAGCCCATCTGTTCCCCCGTCCAAAGCTCGCCTTGGTTCCGCGAGCGCGACTTCGGGTTCAAGTGTTCCGAACGCCTCCGTCGGGACGTAGGGTGGGTTGCAGAGAATGATGTCAAAGCATTCCGCAAGGCCTTCCGCCCAATTGCCGAAGCAAAAAGCACTTCGATCCGAAACGCCGATTCGCATCGCATTTCGATTGGCGACCTCAAGCGCCTCCCGGTCATTGTCGATGCCAAGTCCGGTTGCCTGCGGCAGTTCCTCCAGAATGGAAATCAGCAGACAACCCGATCCGGTCCCCAGATCCAGAACCCGGACGGGACGCCAACGCTTATCGGCAAGTTCTCGGAGTGTCGCCCGAATTAGCGTTTCGCTGTCCGGACGCGGGTCCAAGACTGCCGAAGTAACTTCGAAGTCGCTGTTCCAAAAGGCCCGTTCTCCGGTTATGTGGCTGAACGGCACGCGGCGCGCACGGGCGGCTACCGCATTCTCAAAATCCAGGCACCGAGTCTTGCCGTTTCCGAGGCAACGCATCAAACGGCGCGCTTCGGCAGCAGGAAAAGGAATGCCCGCTTCGCGCAATCGGCGTACCGCATTTGCATATTCCGATTCGGCAATGGAGATCAACTCTCAAGCTCCGCAAGTCGTATGGCGCGCTCGGCAGAGTTCAAGTTCTCGACAAGTTCCCCGAGTGACCCGGAGATAATGGCCGGAAGATCATAAAGCGTGAGACCGATTCGATGATCGGTTACCCGTCCCTGGGGAAAGTTATAGGTTCGAATTCGTTCAGACCGATCTCCCGTTCCGATTTGTCCTCGCCGGTCCGTAGCCCGGGCTTCCGCAGATTCCGCGCATTTCCGCTCGAAAAGGCGTGCCCTTAACACCTGCATGGCCTTCGCGCGATTTCGATGCTGCGACTTCTCGGAAGAGATCACCACGATCCCGCTCGGAATGTGCGTAATCCGGACGGCCGAATCGGTAACATTCACATGCTGTCCCCCCGCCCCCGACGCTCGCATGGTATCGATTCGAATGTCATCCGGGCGAATTTCAATTTCGACTTCGTCCGGTTCCGGCAGTACCGCGACGGTCGCCGTAGAAGTGTGAATGCGGCCGGCCGATTCGGTTTCCGGCACACGTTGTACCCTGTGGACACCCGCTTCGTGTTTCAGGCAGGCAAATACGCCCTTTCCTCGAACCATCGCGACCGTTTCGCGGGAGCCGCCGAGATCGGTTGCATGTTCGTCGACGATCTCGAACAGCCATCCCTTGCATTGAGCGTAGCGTTCGTACATTCGAACGAGATCTGCGGCAAAACGGGCCGCCTCAAGCCCGCCCGCTCCTGCTCGAATCTCTATGACGGCCGCGCGGCGGTCGAGCAGACTCGGCGGCGCCAGTTCTTCGCGCAACGCCGATTCCGCCACCTCGATTTGTTCGCGAAGCGCATTTGCTTCCGCTTGCGCCATATCTCGCAATTCCGGATCGGCAAGCAACTCTTCCGCTTCGGCCAACTCCGAAATCAGTTTTCGGTATTCAAGTATGCGGCGGACTGCTCTTTCAATCTCCGCATAGGCCTGGGATAACCGAACAATTTCCTTCGGGTCGCTAGCGCTAGACAGGGCCTCTTGCAGGCTTTGGGAACGCTCGACTATCCGGTCCAACCGGGCTTCCGGGATCACGATGGCACAGGACGGACGATCGAATCAAAGATCGGCCGTCAATTCCTGACCGCGAGCCGCTTCAATTTCGTCGGCCTTTTGCTCTACCAGTTCAATCAAATGATCCACCAATTGCGGATTCGAAGTCTTATGGTCTGCTACGCCGGAGAGGTAGACCATTCCTGAGCCTGCGCCACCACCCGTAAACCCAATGTCGGTTTCTCGCGCTTCTCCCGGACCGTTCACCACGCACCCAATTACGGAAAGAGTCATCGGTGTGCGAATGTGTGACAGGCGCTCCTCCAGAATTCCTACCGTCCTGATGACATCGAATCCCTGCCGCGCGCATGAAGGGCAAGCGACGATCGTGACTCCGCGCCTGCGCAGTCCCAAGGAACGAAGGATTTCAAAGCCGACGTGGACTTCTTCCTCAGGTTCATCGCTTAGGGAAACGCGCAGCGTGTCACCGATGCCGGCTGCGAGCAAGCTTCCGATGCCGAAAGCGCTCTTGACCGTTCCGGGTCTCCGCGCTCCCGCCTCGGTAATTCCCAAATGCAACGGATGATCGCAACTTTCGGCTAGCTGGCGGTAGGACTCTGTGGCAAGAAATACTTCAGAGGCCTTCACGCTTATCTTGAATTCATGAAAGTCGTTATCCTCCAGGATCGCCGCATGCCGAAGCGCGCTCTCCACAAGCGCCTCAGGGCAAGGTTCCCGGTATTTTTCAAGCAGGTCCCGTTCGAGAGAGCCGCCATTCACGCCTATGCGCATCGAACAACCGTGGTCGCACGCTGCTTGTATAACTTCCTGCACCCGCTGCTTGGAACCAATGTTGCCCGGGTTGATCCGAAGACAAGCGGCGCCCGCCTCCGCCGCTTCGATGGCGCGGCGGTGATGAAAATGAATGTCCGCGACCACTGGAACACCGCATTCCTTCACAATCGTGCCCAGGGCGGCGGTGGAATCCTGATCGGGACAGGATACGCGGACAATGTCGGCGCCCGCTTCCGCGCACCGTTTGATTTGGTCAATGGTTTCCGCGGCATTGGAAGTGCGCGCGTTCGTCATGGTCTGCACCGCGATGGGTGCGTCGCCACCAACCGCAATACTGCCAACTTTGATTTGCCGGCTCTTGCGCCGATCGATGTCGCGCCAGGGTCGAATGCTCATTGGACTCTCCTGTGCTGCGGACATTCAAACTCGGGTCAGTACCAAATACAAGTATATAGCGTCCGAATGTCTTTGTGGGAAAATGCCGATTCTGACCTGATGCACTCTGCCTTTTTTCGACGCTGCGAATTTTGAACTCGCAGAACGTCGCTTGAGTTTTATGACACGATGTGCTGCGGCGGCGCGACAGCGGTCAAGGCCGACTGAGAAACTGAGACGTCAGGGGAATCTGCAACCTCGATCAGTTGAATCGTGCGAAATCCATACCAGCCCGAACCAAGCGCGAGCACGGCCAAGAATGCCACCGCAATTCGCCAGGCGACTAGGGGCGTCATCGCGCGCTTCTTTTGACTCGGCGCTGACTGGGAATCTCTGTTATCCGAAGCAGGATTGCTTGCTACGATATGCCCCGCGCGCTGAAGCTTTCGACGATACTCATCGACATACCATTCGGGGTCCTTGCCGTAGTATTTGCGCGTGTTCAAAAAATTTGCGTATGTGCGGACGAAGCCGATGTCGTAGGGCGCTCCCGGTAACCCGTCGGTATCCCCGCTTTCGATTGCCTCTATATAGTTGGCGCGAATGGAAACCGCGCGTTCGGCATCCCGCAATGTCATGTTCTGCGAAAGCCGAGCGCCCTTGAGTTCGGCGTTTGCCGGCGGATTCCCATACCGAGAGACACGTTGCGTTCGCTTCTTCGGCGAATGGGAACGGTCGAAGCTGCCGAAACTCAGGACAGGCGCGGCCCCGTCGCCTCGTGTAGACGGAAAGAGCGGCACACCAAGCTTTTTCGCTACCCGGTGCGCTCCCGAATCCTGGTTGTCTGTCATACCTTTCATCTCGTGTGGAGCCCGATTTCCATCTACCTTGAAACTACACTGTTTCGCGCGCGATTCCAGTGCCCGATCGGGCGCGGCGAAGATCTGACGCAAACCGACGGTCAACTTTCACGGTCAAGCCGCCTAAGCAGGCTGGAGGTGTCCCAACGCCCGCCACCCATGTCTTGGACTTCGCCGTAAAATTGGTCGACGAGTGCTGCGACCGGCAGGCGGGCGCCAAGCCGATTCGCGGCTTCCAGGCAAATCCGCAAATCCTTGCGCATCCAGTTTACGGCAAACCCATGGTCGAATTCCCCATCCAGCATGGTTTCGTACCGATTTTCCATTTGCCAGGACCCGGCTGCGCCTCTGGAAATCACTTCAATCACTTCGCGGCCGTCCAAGCCCGCTTTCTGCGCAAAATGAAGTCCCTCCGCCAATCCCTGCACCAGGCCGGCGATGCAGATCTGGTTCACCATCTTTGTAAGTTGTCCCGAACCACTGCCTCCGAGCCTTCGACAGCTTCGGGCATAGGCGGAAATGATCGGCTCCGCCCTCGCATAGGCGTCTTCCTCGCCACCGCACATGACAGTGAGTACGCCGTTCTCGGCCCCTGCTTGCCCTCCCGAGACGGGCGCATCAACGAATTCAATTCCCCGTTCACCTGCTATAGCGAACAACTCTTCCGCCACCATGGCCGAGGTCGTGGTGTGATCGACGTAGACCGAACCGGATGCAAGGCCGGCAAGAGCGCCGGACTCGCCAAGCGCAACTGCACGCAAGTCTTCATCTTGACCAACACATGACATGACAAACTCGCGGTTCTCCGCTGCTTCGCGAGGCGAATCCGCAATTTCCCCGGAATACTCCCCGGTCCACATTTCGGCCTTTTCGCGTGATCGGTTGTAGACCCGTACGTCGTGACCCGCTTTCACAAGGTGCCCAGCCATAGGGTATCCCATGACCCCGAGACCCAAGAACGCTACTCTCGCCATTATGTCCCCCGCAAATGCTTTCCAATACTGCGCGTCAACATATTTCAACTTGGACTTCAGCGCGACGGTTTGCCGATACGGTTTCGTTTTGGCAATTGTGGGGAATGAGGTTGTCGTTGCCGCCGCAGCACTTCCATGGTTTCCTTCGGCCGCTTTTCGATTGCAATCGATGAATCGCTATCGGCAAGATGCGATGCGAATCACTTGTTTCGCAGAAGGTCCGGGACGAAATGACTTGCGGTTCCCTACGGCATTTGCAGGTTGAACGTCGAATGCGCCACTTTCTCTTGTATTGGGTTGCCGGAAAAAGTGTATTGAGGTCCGGGGTCGGGCGGCCGGGTGTTTCCCAGTGCTGACCGAACCGATAACCAAATACTCCAGATTCCTGAGAATTTTTGCTCGAATTCTGGGTGTGACTGTTCTGTTGATTCTGATCGCGGGAATCGGGGCCTACATTCTTGCCCGTCAGTCCCTGCCGGACTACGACGGAATACGGCGGGTTGAGGGCCTTGCGCATCCCGTGAGAATTCTCCGAGATGCCTTCGCAATTCCACATGTTTTCGGCGAAACCGACGAGGACGTACTATTCGGACTTGGTTACGCTCACGCTCAAGATCGCCTTTGGCAGATGCTGCTGAACCGATCCACAGTGCAGGGGCGCCTTTCCGAGCGTTTCGGTGAGCGGTCCCTTCGCTTCGACCGGCAGATGCGCATTCTAGGGCTGTACAGGGCCGCTAGCGAGGATGTCGCCCTGCTTTCCGACGAAGCCAGAAACGCGCTGCGAGCCTACGCTGCTGGAGTCAACGCGTATCTTGATCTCCTGTCGACTGAACCGCGGGGGCGTGGAGCTCCCGAACTGTTCTTCTTTGGAGGTGCGCCGGTCGAACGCTGGGCGCCGGAAGATTCCCTTGCCGTCATCAAGCTCATGGCCTTTCAACTCAGTGGAGCAAGATACGCAGAAATTCAGCGTGCAAAACTGTCTCTCAGGATGTCTCCGGAACGATTGTCCGATCTCATGCCCCCATATCCGGATTCCGGGGTAACGGAAATCCCTTCGCTCTCGATGCTGTTCCCGGGATTTCGGCCAAATGGTGGGGAACTGGACGTGACCGATTGGTGGGAGAGCGGGTTGTTGGGGCCGCCGGAAATGCACGGCGCTTC
The DNA here is from genome assembly GCA_965219495.1 of Rhodobacterales bacterium. Taxonomy (GTDB): domain Bacteria; phylum Pseudomonadota; class Alphaproteobacteria; order Rhodobacterales; family CAZPXZ01; genus CAZPXZ01. The sequence continues at coordinate 589,128 of OZ244777.1, read as the reverse complement.
CAATGCCTGGGCTGCGAGCGGCGCACGGACGTCCACCGGGTCGCCACTGCTGGCGACCGACCCACATTTGGGACTGTCCGTGCCGAGTATCTGGTATCTGGCGCGCCTCGAATTCCGGAGCAGCGGCGGAGTGATCGGTGCCACAATCCCCGGTCTCCCTGCCGTTGTCATCGGCCGCAACCAGAATGTCGGGTGGGGACTTTCCCATGCGTACTCTGACGATCAGGATCTCTATATCGAAAAACTGAACACGGATGATCCGTTCCTGTATTTAACCCCTGAAGGCTGGGAGCCCTTCCAGGCGCACGAAGAAGAAATTCGGATCCGAGGGCGAGAGAAGCCCGAACAAGATGCCTACCTTGTCACGCGGCACGGTCCGGTGCTGCATGAAGACGTGTTCGATCTCGAAAACATCATCGAACGAGGACACGTTGCCGCGCTCCGTTGGACCGCGACCGACTCTGGAGACCGCTCCTACGAAGCCGCGTTCGGTCTAATGAAGTCGAAGACCATCGAGGAAGCGATTGCGGCACTATCTGTGTATGTTGCCCCTATGCAAAACGTGACTATCGCCGACGAGACAGGAGTAGCGCTGGTGGTCGCGGGCAAGGCCCCCTTGCGCAAACAGGAAAGCCTAACTGAGGGCCGTGTGCCGTCTCAGGGTTGGGATGTGCGAAACGAATGGGAAGGCTATCTGCCTTACGAAGATCTTCCTCGCGCCGTCCGGCCGGAGAGCGGGGTTGTAGCCAATGCCAACAACCGGACTACCGAAGAACCGTTTCCGAAGCACATTACTCACGAGTGGCCGGCGCCATACAGAATTCGACGCCTGCAAGCGCTGCTTGCGCAACGGGACATACACTCGCAGCAGAGTTTTCGGGCGATTCAGAACGACACGATATCCGAAATGGCGCTCACCCTTTTGCCATTGATGATGAACGGGTTGCCGGGAGACGGCGTGCTCGAAACTCGTGACAATGCACTGCGCGCGCGGGTTCTGGAGCGATTCCGGCATTGGGACGGATCCATGAACCAGGATCTTTCGGAGCCACTGATCTTTGTTACATGGCTGGAGGCCCTTACCCAGCGCTTGCTGGCTAACGAATTGGGCGAATTGTCGGATGAATTGCGTGGCCAGCGACCGCAGTTTCTGGAGCGAGTATTGCGAAATACGGATGGAGCCGGCGTTTGGTGCGATGTTCGCGGAACTGCCACGGTGGAAATCTGCGCACAAGCCTCCCTTTTGGCGCTGGACGAGGCGATTGCCACCCTCCAGGACGAGTATGGCGAGGACCTCGTAAGCTGGCGATGGGGTCGGGCGCACGTCGCCGTGCACCGGCACTTGCCGTTCGGCGTCTTCGGACCCTTTCGTCGTTTCTTCAATATCGAGCACGAGAGTTCGGGGGGGAACTACACGTTGCAAAGAGCCCAATTTTCCGGAAGGGGCGAGCAACGATTTGCAAATGTTCACTCCGCCGGATTCCGCGCAATCTACAATTTCGGACAATTGAACCGGTCCGAGTTCATCATTTCCACGGGACAGAGCGGGCATTTTCTTTCGCGCCACTACGATGATCTTTCCGAGATTTGGAGGAATGGAGAATATTTGTTGATGTCATTGAGCCCTGCCGACGTGGAAGCGGGGTCCGTGGGAACTGTCGAACTGGTCCCGAAGTAGCGCCGAGGTTTTGCAGAAACCTCTCCCGAGACGTGGCTCGGGTATGCAGAACCCGAAATGACAATGCGACCAACTGACGGCCTGCAGTTCATCCGCAATAGACTGGAATGCGGGAGCCTTCACACGAGAATTCGATGTGCAGCTTCCAACGCGTCCACCAGCGCATCGATTTCCGCACGCGTATTGTACAATCCGAACGACGCTCGGCAGGTCGCCGTCGTCCCCAAGTGCTCCATCAGCGGCTGAGCGCAATGGTGTCCCGCGCGAACCGCAACCCCACGCCGGTCAATCACCGTGGATACGTCGTGAGGGTGTGCGTCGCGGATGTTGAACGAAAAGATTGACCCGCGATTCTTGGCATGTCCATGTAGAAAGAGCCATTCGCACTGTCCCAGTTGTTCCGCAGCGTAGTCGCGAAGTGTCTCTTCATGTTCCGAAATCGCATCGAGACCGAGATGTTCCAAGAAATCTATTGCAGATCCCAAGCCGATCATCTGCACGATGTTCGGGGTGCCCGCCTCGAACCGAAGAGGCGGATCCGCATAGGAAATCCCTTCCCTGCGAACCTCACGAATCATGTCTCCCCCACCCAGGAACGGTTGCATTTCCGACAGGTGCTCGCGGCGCGCAAACAGCGCCCCCGAACCCGTCGGTCCGTACAGCTTGTGGCCCGTAAGACAATAAAAGTCGACGTCGACTTCAGACAGATCCAAGGGACAATGCACGGCTCCCTGACTGCCATCCACGAGAACCGGCACGCCTTGCGCATGGGCTACTTCTGTAACTCGGGAAATATCGATGATGGTTCCCAGTACATTGGACATGTGTGTGACGGCGACAAGACGGGTTCGTTCGGACATCGCGTCTTGCAGCGAATCGAAATCCAAGTTTCCGTCCGAATCAATTTCCACCCATTTCAGCACCGCTCCGTGTCGTTCCCGCATGAAGTGCCAGGGAACGATATTTGCATGATGTTCCATTACGGACAGTACGATTTCGTCGCCAGGCTGCACGCGGGGCTCCAACCAGGAATACGCGACCAGGTTGATTGCCTCCGTGGAACTGCGGACATATACGATTTCTTCCTCATGCGTCGCGCCAACGAATTTTGCGATCTTGCCGCGGACACCTTCATAGGCCTCTGTCGCAGTGTTGGACAAGAAATGCAGTCCCCGGTGGACATTTGCATATTCCTCGCGATAGACACGATTGATGGTTTCTATGACCGCGAGCGGTTTCTGAGCCGATGCGCCGTTATCCAGGTAAACAAGGGGCTTTCCGTATACTTCGCGATGAAGAATCGGAAATTCCTTCCGCACACTTTCAACGTCGTACATGGTTCGCCTCCTATACGGGTACGGGAAAACTTGACGTCACGACCAGCACCGCCCCGACTACCAACCCCACGCCGAAGATCGCCAATGCAACCTTGAAGGCGCTGTGAAATCCGTGCGCCTCCGCGAGATAGTTTGCGAGCAACCAAATCGTTACCGCGCTCAGAGCCAGAAACAGGAAAATCAGTCCGCCGAAAGTGGACTGTGAACCGCTTTCGTGAAATCCGATCGCGTAGAGTGGCGCCAGAAACGCGGTCACGACCGAATGCCATGCGACCGCTGCCGCGACCGACCAAAACGCTCCCTTGCCTCCGGCGACCCGTCCCACCCAATAGGCAAGCACCGAAGCGAGTCCGAGAATTCCGGCGTGCTGGCCAAACTGCGCAGTTATGGACCCCATTGCATTGGCGCCAAAGGACTCACTTGACAAGAATTCAAGTCCAGATCCGCTGAGTCGAAGCGCCATATTTGTTGCGGAACTGAATACAACTTGCAGCGCAAACGCCAGCAAGCCCAGGGTCAGTGTGCTGCGCCAGCCGGGATTGGCCTGAAGTAAGCGGCGCGCCGACCTTCTGGGAGCAAAATACCCTTCGAAGACGCGACTGCCGAACAAGGCAATCATGACGTTCCCCCACCCGGCGGCCGCGATTCCGCCGTCGAAACCAGAATCAGCACCGTCCCCATTGCCGCGAGCACACTCCAGAACACTATCCTGTCGCGCGACAGCCCATGTGCCTCACATATACATTTGGCCCAGATCGACAGCGCAAACAAGAACGCAGCCAACTCCGCAATCCGAATTCCTATATCCGTTGTTCCGTGCGAAACTGGCAGGTAAGCGATTCCTGCACCCGCTAGCGAGCCCGCGAAATGTACTGGGGATCCAAGCAGGGCAGCCCATGAAGCCGCGACAACCGTCCCCTTGTAGTCGCCCCCGCCGCGACATGCGTAGTGAAGTATGAGCCAAGTGGGAATCGCCAAGAGATAGACAAGAACTGGAACAAAAACGAGCGCGCCCAGCATAGACGAGGTGATGTTTGTGATCATGGCCTCGTTGGACAGGGGAAGATTGCTCGCGCTGCTGCGTGCGGCGTCTCGTAGAAGCAACCCGAAACAGATTACGGATCCGGCGAAAATCAACCAGCCGAAGATTTCTACGTGTCTTCTTGTCGTGCAAAGCCTGTTTCGGGCGGACTTGCGGACGTTCCCGTAGCCGAAAACGATGCTGGCAAGTAGCCCCCGTGGCGTCGGCTCATCCTGAAGCCAGTCCATCGTCACCTACGCTGCCACCGCCTCTTGCCGACGTTTCATCCAGGCGTCACTCAACTTGCGAATCGAACTAGCAACGTCCTTGTGTTCAATCTCCTCAATCGCTTCCTCCAAGAATGCCTGAACAAGCATGGATTCCGCTTCTCGTTGCTGGACTCCTCGCGTACGCAAGTAAAACAACGCAGTGTCGTCAAGCGCTCCGGCAGTGGAACCATGAGAACACTTGACGTCATCCGCATAAATCTCAAGTTCCGGCTTGGAATCAAACTCGGCACGCCCGTCAAGCAGAACAGCCTGGCTGATCTGATAGCCGTCCGTCTTTTGGGCAGCCTGTCGCACCAGCACCTTTCCCTGAAATACTCCCCGTGCCCGGTCGTCCAGTACGGACTTGAAGACTTGTCGGGATTCGCATTCCTCGGCGGCATGCGTGACCAAAACCGTATTGTCGACAACGGATCCCGAACGGGCCAACACGCCTCCGGCAATGTGACCGCGCGCCGATTCACCTGACAACGTCAAGACGGTTTCATTGCGTGTGAGTTGTCCGTCAAGCGTGAGTGTGAAACCCCTGAAATCTGCCCTCGCAGCCAGCTGGACAAATACCGCCGTTGTTTCCAGACGACCGGCACCGGTCTGGGTTCGAATGTGATCGAACCTGCCTCCCGCTTCCACATAGGCTTCGGTAACCGAATTGTGGACCGACCGGCTGAGGTCGGTTTCCAGCAACACGAGGCTTGAACCAGGATCCGCAAACACCAGTACCCGGCCATAAGAAATTCCGCCATTTGGGGAAACGTCTCGTATGAGATGGACGGGAGTCCGAATTGGCAGGCTGGCACGAATGATCAGCCCGTCGTCCAATAGAGCGCTGTTCAGTACCGCGAGCGGCCGAGAAATCGGCCTCTGCCCCTCGATCTCAAGCTTCCCAAGAAGCTGCCTCGACCAGTGCGAATCCGAAGAAAGCGCATCACGGAGGGATTCGATCTTCAGACCGTCCGGCATAGGTCCCTGGAATCGGAGTCCTGCTTCTCCAAACGATATCCGCAGTCCTTCGACTTTTTCGAAGGACTGCGCCGGAAGCTCGGCTCGGAGCCCAGGCGGCGGTGAAGTGCATTCATCCGGGTCGGTGTACTTCCAATACTCGTCGCGGCGAATTGGCGCTCCCATTGAGAGGAATCTTTCCCGAGCGTCGGACACAAGAGTAGCAGCCCAATCTGCTCGCACGGTGTGCTTCCCGAGATTGCTTCGATTCAGCATTTCCCTTGCAAGCTCGCGCTTGCGCAAGAGGTATTGCTCCGAAAGTGGAAGGGCGGGAGCAGTCATCACGAATGACTCGGGTTTGCCGCTACTCTTCGCGGAGGCCGGCATATCCTTGGCTTTCCACCCTCTGGGCGAGCTCCGGTCCACCGGTTTCCACCAATTTGCCGTTCGCCAAAATATGCACGACGTCCGGGCGAATGTGATTGAGCAGCCGCTGATAATGGGTAATGATCACAAAGGATCTGTCGGGACCGCGTAAGGCATTAACACCGGTCGCGACCAATCGCATCGCATCGACATCCAAGCCCGAATCCGTTTCATCAAGAACGCACACGCGGGGTTCGAGCAGCGACATCTGAAGAATTTCGTTGCGCTTCTTCTCCCCCCCGGAAAATCCGACATTGATAGAACGCTTCAGCATGTCTTCCGATATGTCCAGCATTTTTGCAATTTTTCTTGCCCGCCGAAGAAAGTCCGGCGCCTTTTCTTCCGCTTCACCTCGGTTACGACGCTGTGCATTGAGCGCGGTACGGAGGAAAACCATATTGCTGACCCCTGGAATTTCGATGGGGTTTTGAAACGCCAGAAAAAGTCCCGCCGCAGCTCGTTCTTCCGGCTGAAGTTCGAGCAGATCAACATCGTCGAGCCGAATCGTTCCGCCGGTAACTTCGTAGCCTTCCCGACCGGCCAGAACATACGCAAGTGTAGACTTTCCCGAACCGTTCGGGCCCATGATCGCATGGACTTCTCCCGCACCGACCTCAAGGGAAAGTCCACTGAGAATCTGCAATTCCTCCTCTTCCAGAGATACCTGGAGGTTATTTACCTTCAGCATGGACGCTCCTGATAGCTTGTCTAGTGAATGTTTGTTTCGGCTTCAAAACTGGCCGATTGCGGAATCCACGAAATCCGGTGGCTCACAATGTTCTCGCGCCGGGATGCCGCAACAAGCACTCCGAATGTCCGGCCCCGCCATGAACGAAAGCATCTATCCAACCGAACCCTCAAGGCTGATGGCAACCAGCTTTTGGGCCTCCACCGCAAATTCCATCGGCAATGCTTGGAGGACCTCCTTGCAAAAGCCATTCACAACCAAGGCAACCGCCTCTTCTTCGCTTACGCCGCGTTGACGGCAATAGAACAACTGGTCATCCGCAATTTTGGATGTCGTCGCTTCGTGTTCGACCCGGGAGGAATGATTGCGGGTTTCGATATAGGGCACAGTGTGCGCACCGCACTGGTCGCCAATGAGCAAACTGTCGCACTGGGTAAAATTTTGAGATTCCGCGGCACGCGGATGCACGGACACGAGTCCGCGATAGGTGTTTTGCGCCCGACCCGCGGAAATTCCCTTCGATACAATACGACTGCGGGTATTGCGTCCAAGATGGGTCATCTTGGTGCCGGTGTCCGCCTGCTGCATATTGTTTGCGATCGCAATCGAGTAAAATTCGCCTTGGCTGCCTTCGCCGCGAAGAATGCAGGATGGATATTTCCAAGTGATCGCGGACCCCGTTTCGACCTGGGTCCACATCACTTTTGCGTTCCGACCACGACAGTCCGCTCTCTTGGTTACAAAGTTGTAAATTCCGCCGCGTCCCTCCTCATCGCCTGGATACCAGTTCTGGACCGTCGAGTACTTGATTTCGGCATCTTCCAGCGCAACGAGTTCGACAACCGCAGCGTGCAACTGGTGCTCATCTCGCATCGGTGCCGTGCATCCTTCAAGATAGGAGACATATGATCCTTTGTCGGCGATAATGAGCGTCCGCTCGAACTGGCCGGTATTCATCGCATTGATGCGGAAATAGGTAGAGAGTTCCATTGGGCAGCGGACCCCGGGAGGCACATACACGAAAGATCCATCCGAGAACACTGCCGAGTTCAGCGTCGCATAAAAATTGTCGCTTGGAGGCACGACCGAACCCAAATACGACCGTACAAGTTCGGGGTGCATGCGCACGGCTTCCGAAATGGGGCAAAAGATCACGCCTGCGGAGGCCAACTCCCCTTGGAAAGTGGTGGCAACCGAAACGCTGTCGAATACCGCGTCCACGGCAACCCTGCGCCCGTCCGCGGCGGGACCTTCCCGAACTCCGGAGAGAATTTCTTGTTCGCGAAGGGGAATGCCCAGCTTTTCGTATGTCCGCAAGATTTCAGGATCGACTTCGTCCAACGAGCCGGGCTTGTCATTCCCACGCGCGGGCGCCGCGTAGTAGTATTGTTCCTGAAAATCAATCGCGGGATACCGAACCATTGCCCAGGACGGCTCTTCCATGGTGAGCCAGCGTCGGTAGGCGGCGAGCCGCCAGTCCAAGAGCCAACTGGGTTCCTGCTTGCGCTCGGAAATCAGATGAATGATATCCTCGTTGAGCCCTTTGGGCGCATAATCCGTCTCGATTTCAGTTTGAAATCCGTACCGGTACCGTTCTCCGACCGTTCGGACCGCCTCCATTGTCGCCTGATCTGCTACCATGTTCTTTCCTCCCTTTTCAGGCCGCCTTTCGCAGGCTTCGATGGACAATTCCGAGCAATGCTTGGAACAACCCTTCCAGTTCTTCTCGCCTCGTCGGGACCCCCGAACTAATGCGAATCGCCGAGCGTGCCGTCGATTCTCCATATCCCATTGCAATCAAGCCCTGTCCTGGCGTTGCCTTGCCGGATGAGCAGGCCGAACCGGCGCCTACCGCATATCCGTCCAGGTCAAGTGCGATGACCAGCGATTCGGCCTCCCAGCCCGGCACGGACAGGCATGTCGTATTGGCGAGGCGCATAGCCTCCTTCCCAAAAATTTGAACATTTGGAATCGCCCGCAGAATGGCGGACTCAAGCCAATCGCGCCTTTGCCGCACTTCGTTCCAAGAATCAGTGAGCGCTTCAGCGGCCGCCGCGCCAAACCCGGCTATCCCGATCACGTTCTCCGTTCCCGCGCGCCGCCGGCTTTCCTGTCCTCCTCCAAGAAGCAAGGGCGACACGCGGGCATCGGAACGCACCATGAGCGCACCAATCCCGGGTGGGCCGCCAAGTTTGTGAGCGGAGCAGGCCGCAAATTCAATCCCCAAATCCCTGAACGAGAACGGAATGCGCCCCACACCCTGCGTAGCATCGCAGAGAAAAGCGGCGCCAGCTTTCTTCGCCAACCCAGCCGCTCCGGCCACCGGCTGCACGGCGCCGGTCTCATTGCTTGCCGCCATTACCGCCACAAGTCGTCGCCCGCTAGTCGCACGGAGTTGATCCTGCAAGGCATCTAGGTCGACAATTCCGTTCGGGGCAACTGGAATCTCCTTCGCACAGCCTCGAATGGCGTCTCGCACACAGTTGTGCTCAAGGCCGGAATAAATCACCACATCCCACTCCGACGCAAGAACCGTGTTGACTGCCTCTGTGGCGCCGGACGTGAATACGATTTCTCCCGTGTCCGCGCCGGCCAGTACCGCAATCGATTCACGTGCCCCGTCGACAATCGCCCGAACCCCACGTCCATTTCGGTGCGGAGAAGATGCATTTCCACCGAAGCGCAGCGTCATCGCTGCGGAATGCATGGCCGCTGCTGCTGCCGGTCGCAGCGGAGCTCCGGCATTGTAGTCCAAATAGACGTTCACAGTCGCACCGATTCGGAAGACCATTGTCCGGTCGCGGACTCGGACAAATGAGGCACGGCGGGGCAGGGAACGAGGCGCCGATTGGCAACATCCGCAAGCGTCGTTTGCTGCAAGAACAAGTGCACCACCGCCGACAAACGTTCCCACAAGTCGTGCGTCAGGCACTTCGCCCTGGAGCCTGCGCATCCTTCGCCGATTTCACCCTCGCAGCGCATTGCCCACATGGATTCGTCGACGGCGACCAAAATCTCCGATATTGCAATCTCTTCAGCAGGCCGACTCAACCGGTATCCTCCCCCCGGTCCACGAGCGCTTTCGACAATTTTCGCTTGGCGAAGAGAGACAAACAACTGCTCCAGATAAGCCAGGGAAATATCTTGGCGGGCCGCGATTGCCGGCAACGAAACCGGCTGGCGTCCTCCATGAAGTGCGATATCTGCGAGTGCGGCAACCGCATATTGTCCGCGGGTTCCTAGTCGCATGAAACCCTCCTGTCGCCCTGCCGTCTACCGGTTGACGACCTCCGCAGCTAGGATTACCAGCACGCAGGCACCGCCCGTAAATTGAGATTTAGAACGATTCTAGTTTTCTTGATCAGGACGGTCAACCTTCTTGTCCGGCCAAATAATTTCAAGTGAAGCGGAAATCGAAATGTCTGAACTGACTGTACCTGGACCGACCGGTCGTCTGGACGCCCTCTATACCCAGGCCGACGACCCGCGCGCACCGGCGGCTCTAATTCTTGCGCCCGACCCGAGGTTTGGGGGTACTATGAACAACAAGGTCGTGATTGCGCTGCACAAGTCCTTTCAGAATTGCGGATTTACTGTCCTCCGCATCAACTACCGACGAACATCCGGCGACCTTCCTCCCAGTGAGGACAAGAGCGAAACTGCCGAAATCAGCGACGCGACCGTCGCCATCAATCATCTCCAATACTTGCGCCCGCACGCTTCGGCAAGTTGGGTTGCGGGGTATTCGTATGGTTCCTGGGTCGCCCTGCAGGTGATCATGCGGAGACCGGAAATGTCGGGATTTGTTGCGGTCTCACCCCCTGTCAATCTCTACGACTATACCTTTCTGTCGCCCTGCCCAGCCTCGGGACTCATCGTGACAGGCCGCGCGGACAAGACCGTGCCCAAGATAGAATCAAAGGAATTGATTGATCGCCTGACTGCCCAGCCGAACACCGAAATTATCCATCGAATCGTTCCTCGTGCAAATCACTTTTACGATTGTGGCGTCGAAGACCTGATAAAGACCATTTCCAGGTACTTGAACAAGGTTTTGCGTTAGCGCGTCAGGCACTCTGCATCGCAATGTGCCGGCAGGTCATGCATGCCGCTGCCGGAAGGAAGCAATTCGGCTTCTTCTCCGTCGTCACTCATTCGCTGACCGCGTTGTCCAACGGAAGGCTCAGTTGCCCTCCGGTTTGCGGTCTGAGGCATCCGGTCGTTGAAGGTGCGCTAAGTGTATAGCCTCGCCGGCTGCGTCCCGCGAGAAAAGCAAAGGCCTGCGCTTCCAACCGGTCGCCATCGAGCCCGACTGTTTCAACTGGCTGTACATCCGCATCAGGCAGTGCCTTTCGCAAGGCTCGCATCAAAGTTGAATTTAGTCTGCCTCCCCCTGTGATCAGCCAGATCTTGGGTGAATCATCCACCCAGTGCACGGAATGCGCGACCGCGCATGCCGTAAAGGCCGTCAAGGTTGCGGCTCCGTCCTCGATGCTGAGGAGCCGAGTGCTCTCGCAGGAAAACGCCGCTTTATCGAGGGATTTGGGGGGAGGTTTCCGAAGGAAGGGATGATCCAGCAAATTTGAAAGGAACTCCTGATTCACCGTGCCCGTGGCGGCACAGGCGCCGTCCCGGTCCATGGACCTGCCGGCACGCACCCGCATCCATTCGTCGAGCAATCCGTTGCCTGGGCCGGTATCGAAAGCCAGAAGCGCTCCGGGAGATTCCGGCTCAACCAGCGCGGGGTTTACGAAACTCACATTTGCGATTCCACCCAAGTTGAGAATTGCGCAAGGCTTCCGCATTCCGAGCGATCGAACCAGCGCGTGGTGATAGAACGGCGCGAGCGGGGCGCCCTGGCCCCTGGCTTGCATGTCCGCCGATCGGAAGTCCCAGATCACAGGCAGCCCCAACGCGCTGGCGAGCTTGTGTCCGTCGCCGAGTTGCACCGTCAATCCTTCGTGCGGCCGATGCAAGATGGTTTGCCCGTGGAAGCCCACTAGAGCGGGGTTCAAGTCATTCTTGTTCAGAAAGTCTCCGATGACTTCCGCATTTTTTCTCGTGATTTCTTCATTTGCGCACACCAATGCCGTCGACCAAGACTCGCGTTCAAGAAGAACTTTCGTTTCCAGGCTGCGAGCAAAGTGAGCTGATTTCCTCAGCATACGGCGAAGATCTGGCCCGTAAGCAACGGTCGTTCCTTCACCGACCTCGAATATCGAAACACCATTGGTCAAAACACTCGATAGATCGATGCCGTCAAACGAGGTACCGCTCATCTGGCCCAAAATCCACGCGGCATCCGAAGCTAGATTCTGCTCGCGTCCAGTACCTGGGATCTGCACGGATGCGCCCCTGAAATCTGTTCTTGGCATCTATTCACGCATATCATCTGGGGCACGATTCCGCTATTGTAGCCTTGAACGCCCAACTACTGGCGGCATCCCGGCAAAGAGCCAGAATCCATGCAAAACTGCCGATCCGAATTTCTCGTGGTGTTGAGAGATCGCGGATTCATTGAGAATTGCACCGATTCTGCGGGTCTGGACGAAGCCGCACGCACCGGAACCTTGCCCGGATACATTGGCTTTGACTGCACTGCGCCCAGTCTACACGCCGGATCACTCGTCCAAATTATGATGTTGCGCTGGCTTCAACAGACTGGACACAAACCAATCGTATTGCTGGGAGGAGGAACGACCCGCGTGGGGGATCCGTCGGGCAAGGACGCCGCACGCCAGATGCTTGACACGCAGGCAATCGCGGCCAACAAGGAAGGAATTCGCAAGGTCTTTTCTGCATTCCTGGACTTCGGAGATGGTCCTACAGGCGCCATCACGGTCGACAATTTCGAATGGCTGGACCGTTTGAGTTATGTTGACTTCTTGCAGGAGTATGGCCGGCATTTCTCGGTCAACCGTATGCTCACCTTTGAAAGCGTGCGTGCTCGTCTTGACCGCGACCAGCCGCTGTCCTTCCTTGAATTCAACTACATGATCCTTCAGGCCTACGATTTTCTTGAACTCGCTCGCCGCCACGGCTGCCGGTTGCAGATGGGAGGTTCGGACCAGTGGGGCAATATCGTCAATGGAATCGATCTGGGAAGACGCATGGAGAGTTTACGGTTGTTCGGGATTACCAGTCCGCTCCTGACCACTGTGAGTGGTGCAAAAATGGGCAAGACCGCGGAAGGGGCGATTTGGCTTGACCGGAAACGATGCTCACCCTTTGCATTCTGGCAATACTGGCGGAACACAGACGATGCAGACGTCGTCCGATTCCTTCGACTATTCACCGAAATTCCGCTGTCCGAAGTTTCCCGACTGGCAGTGCTCCAGGGAGAGGAAATCAACGATGCCAAGATCATTCTTGCGAACGAGGCTACAGCTCTGGTTCATGGGCGCAAAGCATCAGAACGCGCAAGTATTGCTGCCCGACAGGCATTCGGGGCCGGGGCCACGGATGAACACGCCTTGTTCAAGGAAGACTCCCATGGTCTCTCCACCGTTGAACTTTCGCCGGGCCAAATTGGTGACGGGATAGCGGTTGCCAAGCTCTTTGTTCAATCTGGACTGGCAAGTTCGGGCAAGGACGCAAAGCGCCTATTCAAGAACGGAGGCGCCAAACTGCAGGGGGAAACGATACTGGATCCAAATCGGACCGTATCAGTCAAAGATCTGTCGGACGGATCCCTGCGGATTTCAGCAGGGCGGAAACGTCACGCCCTCATTCGGCTCCGATGACGGGGAAGGACAAACAGCCGTCGGGTCTGTTCAGATAGCTGCCACTTTCTGCGAGTTCTCACGCCCTGCCAGCCGCGAATCCCGGACGAGCACAGGAGTTTCCGCGCTCGCGGGTTCAGGCGCGGCATCATGATGTACGTACATCAACGCACGGAGGGCTCGGAACATCCGAGGAAATCTGAGAGGTTTGGCCAAGTCCGAACAAAGCCGTAGACAATCTCACTTTCAGTTGTTCGTGGGCGTTTCGGCATTGTTTGCGCCATTTTCAGATTCATCGATGATCCGCTGCAGGCGTGGAAGAAATGGCACCAGTTTGCCAATGGGCAACATGTTAATGATCGGTTCTTCGGTGGTACCGAGCATTTGAAAACCGATTCCGAAAGAAGTGCGTCCCGAAGGTCCCTCCACTAGCGTTCCGACAATCGGGATCGTTCCAAGTAGCCGGCTGAGGAACCGCACGGGCATTGCGTAACCCAAAATGTTGATTTCATCTGTCTCGCGGTTGTGGGTGCCGTCAAAAACAAAACCTACGCTGGCGCTTTCCGCAGCACCGTCAGTTATATGAACAAGGTGCCCATCTTCCACTACATCCATTTCGATCGATGTAAACCGTTCTTCGCCACCAAGAATGAATTCCAGCAAGCCGATGCCCGAAATGAACGAAAGAATTCGGGTGATGAGGGGAGCGTCGCGCACAGTGACATTCTCCATTCGCAGATGAAACTTGTCGGTTGCAACTGGAAGAGCGGCTTCGTCCGGGAAACCGACGCGCATCGTTCCGCCGTAAACGCTTTGCGTATATCCCAACGCCCGAAGTGCCGCTCCCGCATCCCGCAGCAACAGCGTCGGCCTGGATCGCTTGTTGCGATTTGCAAATTGCAGTTCACTGGGAATTGCGCCAAACGTACGTCCCTCAATTCTGCCTTGCACGGGTTTACCGGTATTGAAGGCGAGCGTTCCCGTTACGTCCTCCATCCAAATGCTCGATGTGATATGGAGCCTTCGCAGTTGAAGGGCAACATCCAGATCCGTCTTCATGGAGGAGTTCGAGATTTCGCATCTCTGCCCCGCCAAGCTCGATTGTCCGCTTCCCGTTGGATCGCTGAGTTCACACAGATCAATCGCATTTCCAGAAATCTCAAGCCGTAAACGATTCGATTCGGAGCGACGCGTTCGTGCAGTAAACTGGCTGCGGCTGCCGATCCGGACATTTTCGAATCTGACCTCCGAAAGCTGTCCCGAGGAATCACGCTGGATAATTCCGTGGGCAACCAGAGCCCCCAGCCTTGCGACGAATTCCTCGAGATTGAAGGGGCCCGAATCGGCCCGGGCCACAAAAGTTAGTTCCCCGGTCGCCCCCGCGGGCTTGCTCCAACCCGTGCCCGGCAACTCGATGTTGATCGGGGTCAAATCTGCTTTTCCCGTAATTCTTGCGAGACCATCGCCATTCGCCAGGAATCGCGCCGTAAAGGGAATTGCGTAGTTGCTGTCGAACGGCAGGCCCGCAGCGTTCAATCGCCTCGCCTCGATATGTCCTTCAAATGAAAATTCGACGGACTTCTCGGAAAGAACTTCTCCGGTACCGTCGAGATTGAGACCGTCGATCCGAAATCCGAAGTGCTCGAGGTCTAGTCCCGCCTTGGTCATCTGACCGCGTGCCGTCAGGATCGCAGGCGAATTCGCGATCTTGCGGCCGAGTGTACCAAGGTCGACTTCCGATGGAGTGAAATCCGCGGAAGCATTGAAGTGTATGCGACTGTCTGAACCGGAGTCGATTTGCAAATTGAATGGCACCCGGCCTCTTGCAGAAAGCATTGCGTTCGGAATTTCGAGAGAATCCACATCCGCGTGTCCTCGAACGGTGTATAGATTCGTACCGGCTTCGGATTCCGGAGACTCAACGCGCTGAACTTCGATTGCGGTTTGCAGGCCGTTGACATTTCCTTTTCCCACGAATTCCAGCGAGCCGCTGGTGGCGGTCAGCGTACCTTTCAACACCTCGGCTTTGATGCCGGGTGGAATCGGTGAAAGGCTGACATCCGTGACATCCACAGCTAGAGCGTATTCGGTGTCGTCGTTCTCGTTACGTTTGTCAGAAGGCAAGAATTTAATTTCTGCGTCTATTCTCGCGTGTCCGGACAAAGGAACGATTCCAGTTTTCATAAAATTCGGGAGCCGCACTGACGGTAGGTTCGCCAGTGCGGCAATCGCTGTCGCGGGTCCAACCGCCTGGATGTGAAGGCGTTGAGTTCCTGTACCGCCCGGATTCTCATCAAGATATCGGCTTTCTTCTAGTTTGACGCTGGCGCCATCGATGTTCATTCGTCCGGACCGGAGAGAAACTTCGAATTCCGAATTGGTAAGTCTCCCACTCCCGCTTGCTTGCAGGACAGGGGGGACACCCTCGAAGGCAAGAAAGTTGGCGTCTCCATACGAAAACTCCAAGAGATGGCGCTCGAAGCCGACCGGACCGGAAACAAAGAAAATTGCATTTACCGTTCCCGAAGAGACATTATCCGCAATCCAAGCCTTAGCCTCGGGAGAAATCCCGTCGGGCCAAGATTCCACCAATTCACTTGAAGAAATGCCGGAAAGCGCCAGTTGCGCATCTAGGATTACGGACGATTCCCCTGAATCTATGGAATGGATGTGCAACTTGGCAGGCAGGTCTGCGAACTGGAGATCAATTTCTGGCGCGGAAAACTTTTGCTGATTGATTTCGTATCTGAAACCGCCCGAAAGATTGGAAAAGGCAACCGACGGCAAAGTACTGGAGGACGGCGAAACAGAAAGTTCCTTCAGGCGCAATGTCCCATTGATCTCACTGGCTTTGTCGGAGAATCCGTCAATACCCTCCAGTTCGAAATTTCCGGAAAGGCTGATGATATCGGACTCAATCACGGTTTCTGTCAGGTCGAGCGTACCGGCAGCGGGACGGTACGCAAAATTGGCGGTGGCTGCCGATACCTCCAACGCACCTTCTGAATGGAGGTCGATCGATCCTTGTGCCCTGTTCACTGAACCAAGGACGTCGAGAATCTTCATGGTTGGATCGAGCTGGACTTCCGCCATTCCCTCGACATGTATCGCGTTAGCGTCTAGAGAGAACCGTTCAATACCGATTTTCCGTTCCTGTGGGAGATAGGAGAAAACGCCCCTGCCCTTCCGAAATCCAATTTTGCGGCCACCTGGTAACCGGAACATTCCCTGGTCGACAGTGATATCTCCCTCCATTCTCGTAGCAATAAACTGATTGTCCATGGTGAACTGCAAGGAACCGGAAATCGTCGCGGCAGAATCAAGCTCGCCGACAGCCAAGGTCCGGGTCCGCGGAATCGCGCCGACAGGAAGTCCTTCCAGATTCAACGAATAGTTGATTCCGTCCTTGGCATTCCATGAGGCGGTTCCCGTCACCGTCCCGCTGGGTCCGCCGGCTAGTGAAACCAAACTGGAACCTGTTGCAGTGTAACCGTTGGCGTCGCCGATGGCGGTGAAGTCGAGAGCATACCGGACAAGCTGCGGGTCGTTGCCGGGTTCGTACCATCTGACGACGCTATCTGCGAACTTGAACTCGGCTTGCCCGGCGGAATCCGACTGCACCATGGCACCGAAGGCGACCTGTAGCGGAACCTGCTCTTCCCGGTCGTCGGAGAGCACCGCTATGCCGTCTTCACCGGCGTCCCGCAGCGTTGTTCGCAAGCCGGTCAACGAGACAAAGTTCGGTTCCCACTCCCCTTTCAGGAGTTTTCCGACATTGGAGCGGATCTGCACGGATTTGGCACGAGCCAGAACACTCCCCGACTTTCCCCGGAGGGAAACGCCAAGAAGCCGGACTTCCAAATCGGACTTTTCAGATAACCAGTGCAATTCCCGGGAATCGGCAGAAACTTCATAGCCATCGAGGCGAGAATTCAGAAGTTCGAGAATTCGGTCCGCCGCAATCGGCATCTGGCTGCTTCCATAACGAAGCGCAAAATATCCCCCAAGTGCAACTGTTGCGATTACTCCTGTCGCAACAAGCGATATCCACAACAATTTGCGATGTCGCCGTCGTGGCGACAGGAGCTTTTCGCCCGCGCGACGGTGATTGCCGGTGCCGGCCGGTATCGAGTTCAGTGGATCACCGCGCATATCCGGAGATCATTCAGTTGCTGGCCTGTTTGCGCTTGGTCGAAGAACAAGATTCTTGCCACGGAAAACTATTTTCGCGAAGGGGGGTCCGACTCTTCCTGCAATCATAGTCCTCCTTGCGGTATTTTGGGAGGTTCAAATCCTGGCGCGCCGCATCCAACCGGAAACCGAATCGACGTTACCGCAAACGCCCCAGCCACACCGCAACGATCCCCCTGCCGCGTGCCGCTTGTAGCCACTTCCGTTGCAACGGCCTAATCTATGGCAGCGTCATCCAGAATCATGATCTTGGAGGACAAGGAAACTCGATTGGCTACAAGTTCCGGCGTAGTTCCCGCGCAAAGTGCTTCGGGAACTCGAAGGGAAGCTGGTCTCGTAAAGGATAGCTGCATGGGCCTTCCGGCAATGCGCGAAAATGCATCCGCGCCTACGAAGTTCACGGACCCGAAACGGACGCTGGATGGCCAGCCCCGAGCGACGGTAGCTCTCGAAGCGGCCCGTACCCTCTGGTTCAACACCGGCACACTTTGCAACATTGAATGCCAGCACTGCTTCATGCATTCCAGCCCCACCAACGACGCGCTTGTCTATCTGACCCGAGCAGAAGTTGCCGATTACCTGAACCAGATTCAGGAGCGGAACTGGCCCACCGCCGAAATCGGATTCACGGGTGGCGAACCGTTCATGAATCCGGACGCAATCGGCATGGTCGAATTGGCACTGGAGCGTGGATACAAAGTTCTCGTCCTCACCAATGCGATGCGGCCGATGATGCGGCCACGCGTGAAGAACGGCCTGATGGCCATACGCGCGCGATATCGTGACGCCCTTACCCTGAGAATTTCCCTAGACCACTACACGGGCGAATTGCATGACTTGGAGCGGGGACGGGGCAGTTTTGGCATTTCACTCGAAGGCATGCGCTGGCTCTCGGAACATGGTTTCAAGATGCATGTCGCGGGACGAACGATGTGGGACGAGGATCTGGCCGTAGCGCGGGCCGGATACCGTCGTCTCTTCGAGGAGAATGGTTTCGAGATCGACGCGGATGACCCGGTCGCCTGCATGCTGTTTCCGGAAATGGACGAGTTGGCGGACGTACCGGAAATTTCTGAGAATTGCTGGGATGTTCTTGGCAAACGGCCCTCCGAAATCATGTGCGCTACCTCGCGAATGGTCGTCAAGCGCAAGGGCGCGAAGAAGCCGGTGGTAGTTTCCTGCACGCTTCTGTCGGAAGACCCTAAGTTTGAATTGGGACCTCGGCTGGCCGACGCCGAACGTCCAATCACCCTGAATCACCCGTACTGCGCATCGTTCTGCTTCCTGGGGGGAGCGTGCTGCTCAGGTTGACGGCGAACGGGACGCCGGTCGAGAGAACTTCAGTACAAGTGGTTTGCAGTCTCATCGGCGAATCTCAAGGTTGGGGACTGCAGGAGGCGATACCCAGTGATTTATGAGCTGTGAACAAATCATTCTCTGCAAGGCAAATTGCCGGAACCGGCACCTCCGGCCTCGCTTCCAATCTACCGAAGTGTGTCCTGCTCTGGACGGGTGACAAAGTATAGGATCCCCACATCCTCCCGCTTCATTGCATGGAAGACGGTTCCTCGGAATTGCTGCCGTAGGGCTCCGGCATATCCGGAAATTGAAACAGGGTTCGCGGCATACCGTGTCGGGGGATCTCGCTTAATTCCTGTACTCCTACGCCCACCAGCCTGAAGGCACGGCCGTTCGTTTCCCGGTGGAGAAGCGCGCGGGCAACACTCAGAATATCGGCCGAACTGCAGACCGGCGCGCTCGTCCGGCACGATCTTGTAAGCGTTTGGAATTTGGGCGTCTTCAACTTGAGAACAACGATATGACCTGCAAGCCGGGCACGTTCCAGGCGCCTGGAAACCCTTGTCACGAGCCGAGCGAGCACATCGGCGAGTTTGCCCGCATCGCTCTCGTCGCGCTCGAGCGTGGTCTCGGCGGACAGGCTCTTCGGACTCCGTTCCATGGAAACGGCGCGCGCGTCTTCGCCCCGAGAATACGCGCTGAGTCGGCGACCGATGGAGCCATAGCGCCGAGTGAGTTCTCCGGGCGCGACATTCGCAAGATCTCCGACCGTCTCCAGTCCCGCTCTTGAAAGGGACCGCGCCAGCACCGGTCCCACACCTGGAAGAATTCGAACCGGTTGCAGCGTCAGGAACTCCCGCGACTCCGCGCGGCCGACAACCGAGAATCCCGCGGGCTTCTGGATATCCGAAGCGATCTTGGCAAGCAGTTTGTTGTAGCTCAAACCGATGGATACGGTGACGCCGATCTCGTCTTCGATTTCCCGCGCAAGCTTCGCCAAAATGGCTGCGACATTCGGACGCTTCGAGCCATGGGCACCGGAAAGGTCGAGAAATGCTTCATCTATGGATATATTCTGTACGCGAGGTGTAACGGCGATCAACTTCGAACGGATTTGCCGGGACGCCGCACGATACCGGTTCATGTCCGGCCGAAGCACAACCGCATGGGGACAGAGTTGCCGCGCCTGGAACATCGGCATTGCGGAACCAATGCCGAATTCTCGGGCAATATAGCAGGCCGTCGAAACGACCCCTCGAGTGCCGCCACCGACGATCACCGGTTGGTCGCGAAGTTCCGGATTGTCGCGCTTTTCCACAGCGGCGAAGAAGGCATCGCAGTCAAGATGCGCGATGGAAAGCGATTTCAATTCGTCGTGAATTACAACCCGCCGACCGGCGCAAGTCCCGCAACGGTCCGATGCACCTTCCCAGATAACACAGCAATCCCGGCACAATTGCGACATTCCGTCCAAGTTCCGTCGGGACCTACGGCAGCTTCGTGCAGGCCCGCTCCAAGACATCGCCAATGATTTCCAGATCAGGAGTGTCGCAGAGGAATGCGTCGCCGAGGTCGCGAAGCAGGACGAAACGGAGCGCCCCGTGCCGGATTTTCTTGTCCAATTTCATTTTTTCCATCAACGTACGTGGGTCGTAGGGAGCCCCGGAAAGTTCCTGAATCTCGGTTGGTAACCCCGCTTGCAAGAGGTGAGAGGTCACACGCAGCGGGAGGGAATCAGGACATTGCTTCATCCGCCTGGAAACTTCGCAGGCCAACAAGATTCCGACCGCAACCGCGCTGCCATGCGTGAGGTTGCCCGAATATCCCTCTACCGCTTCGATCGCGTGGGCGAAGGTGTGTCCGAGGTTCAGCAGCGACCGCACGGAGTCTTCCAATTCGTCCGCGCTGACAACCGCCGCCTTGGCGGCGCAGGACCTGTAAATGGCGTCAAGCAGCGCGTCTTGGTCGCCATTCAAGGCGTTCGGGCCGTTCAGCTCCAGCCAGCAGTAGAATTCCCGATCGCCGAGCAAGGCGATTTTTACGATCTCCGCATAGCCGGAAAGCATTTCGTGCGGGGGCAGAGTTTGCAGCAAGTCCATGTCTGCGATTACGGAAATCGGTTGATGATATGCGCCGATGAGGTTCTTTCCTCGGGGTGTATTTATGCCGGTTTTTCCGCCGATTGAGCTATCGACCTGGGCAAGCAAGGTCGTGGGTATTTGTACGAGCCGGACGCCTCGATACAGCGTTGCCGCGGCAAATCCGGCCAAATCCCCGATGACCCCTCCGCCGAACGCGACAATTGCGCCGTCCCTGCCCATCTTCATGTCGAGCAATCGATCCATGAGGGTTTCAAATTGGTGCAGGCTTTTCGAATTTTCCCGCGGAGGAACATCGAAGAGTTCGGGCTGCAGACCCGCGGACTCCAAGGCACTAGTCAGGCGATCCGCGTGCAACCCGGCAACGGTTCGGTCAGTCACTACCGCGATGCGGTCGGACGCCAAGCCCGAAGAAATCAGGGATCCGACGCGCGCAATCAGCCCGCGCCCTACGTGTATCGGGTAACGGCCTCCCTTGAGACTGACCTCGATCGGTTCAAGCTTCATGGATATCCAACTCTAGGACTCCGCGATTCAGAAGAGCCTGAACGACGATTTCGACGGTCTCCGCATGCGGCCGGTCCTCACAGTCAACGATCATTTCCGCTTGCGCATAAACGGGGTACCGTAT
The DNA here is from genome assembly GCA_965219495.1 of Rhodobacterales bacterium. Classification (GTDB taxonomy): domain Bacteria; phylum Pseudomonadota; class Alphaproteobacteria; order Rhodobacterales; family CAZPXZ01; genus CAZPXZ01. Next base: position 567,810 of record OZ244777.1, on the reverse strand, counting down.
CGATATCAACTCATCAAGGATTTGTCTCGGATTCCTGCTCGCTAGCAGGGGGCGATTATCGTTCTTTTCGCATCGTGCTACCAAAAGGTCCAGGTCGGCTCGAAGCCAGAGCACAGCCGCGTACTCCCGAGTCTTCTGACGAACTCCGGGATCCATGAAGGCTCCTCCTCCTGTGGCAAGCACGTGCGGAGGCTGCAAGAGAGCCTTGCAGATGATCTCGCGCTCCAGGATTCGGAAATTCTCTTCTCCTCGTCTGCGAAAAATCTCTCGGACCGGCATGCCAACGCATTCTTCCACCAGCTGGTCGCTGTCCGCGAAATTTGCACCGAGTCGCGATGCCAGACGCTTTCCGATTGCGGTTTTGCCGGACCCCATCAAGCCAACCAGAACCACAGTGCGCAGAAGGCGGCCCTGATTTCGCCTTGAATTCGTGTGAAGAATTTTTTGGCCGTCTGTCATGATCGCCGTCCGGATGTACCCTGCGGAAGGACGCCGCCCATTTTTCGGCCGACTCCGCGAAGTGGTTTTAGCGTGCTCCACCGCGCGCCGCATCAGCACGAGCGCCAATGCTCGGTTGCGCCGCCGGCTGGGAGGTCGTAATCTTCAATTCCATCCGATGTTTTTGAACCATCATCAATAGATAGATTCAGCCGAACGACGGCAACTGGGAATTGTTGAGCACAACCATGTTTCGCGATCTGTCTAGAGCGCCGCGAAATGCTTTCATCCTGTTCATGTTGGCAATCGTTGTCGGCGCGCTAGCCTACCTGCAATTTGGGGATTTCCCTGCACCCACGCAACAGATCGTCCGTACAATCCCGAATGTTTCACTTCGACTGTAGGCAACTGGCCTGCCTTGCGGCTGCAATTCTTGTTGCGGGGCCAGCGGTAGCGCAGCACGCCCCGCGAACCGCCATCACATGGATTCAAGAGCAACTCGATGCTCCGGAAGACGGGTTGTTGATCGTTCCTTCACCGGACATTGTGGAAACACGTCCGGCCGGGGACTCGGCAAACGCCGAGTCCGATCGTTTGGAGGCGGTCGCAAACATTGCGCAGGACCTGGAGGATGCGGTCATAAGTGTCGGGGATCTACCGACGATCTCTGAGGAATCGCTAAGTTCGGAGATTTGGCGAGATATCCCACGTGGGCGAATTGAAGAACTCATGGGTTCGGTTGGTCCTACAGGCATCCATGCGGCCAATCGACTCTTGCGTAGCATTCTCCTCACTCCGGTTCCGGCAAGTGAAGATTCTCTGGTCCATGCCCGATCACGCGCCCTGATTGCGCTTGGCGCCGTACCTGAAGCAGTGACCGTTGCACGGACTGCGAATCAGACCACGAATACAACGCTCGAAATTCAGGTCTTGGGTGAACTGCTTTTGGGAAATGGTGCAAACTCTTGCGAGTACGCGGGTTCACTGTCCGATGCGATTCCGACCGGCCTCGCGGGAGTGTTCTGCGCCGCAGTACTCGGAGATCGAAATCGCGCCGAATCCCTTCTCGAAATCGCGATTTCAGTCGGCGAAGCAAGTGATTACGAAGTGGCGCTTCTCGACGCGGTAATCACACCGGAGCTGCAGGCTGATCTCGTTGTTCCCGAAAATCCGAATACGATCACGGATTACATTGCTGGTCTGCTGGGCTATCTTGATAGGTCCATGCCGGAAGATTGGGTGGAGAAGGCGCCCCTTCGGCGAGTCTGGATTGCCGCTGCTCCGGAATCGGGTTCGAAACGGCGAATCCGCGCATTGGAACGGCTCGAGCCGCAAGGACTCACGTCCGCAGAGCATCTTTCCAACGCCTATTCTGAGTCGAACGGCGAATCCGCGGAAGAGCGGTTCTTGTGGTCTGAATTGCTGGCTGCTACCCAAGTCACCGTGAACAATGAACAACTGGCCGATCTCGTGGCCGCGGGATTGCGTCTGGGACGCCTGCGGGACAATGAGGGGACGGCCGCGCGATTACTCGCGCCAGTCGCTCTCAACCTTACTCCTGGCCCGGGAACAGGAGAACTCGCCCGATCGATGCAGCGTCTGTTCTTGCTAGCGAACATTCCGGACAGCGCTCTAATTTGGGTTCCATCACCTGCAAAGCCGATCGAGGCGATGCTTCTTGCAATTGCCATGTCGGAGCCGCCCCAAATCTGGGAACCGTCGATCGCGGAAGAACTCGCCAGTCGATATAACGCAGAAGGAAACGCTCGGGACGGTCGCCTGTTGGCAGCGTTGGCTGCGTTTGGAAGAATCGATCCCGGTTCCCGGCTCGAAGGCGAGACGCCGGCGGCTCTGACGAGTGCACTGGCCGGAACGCAGGACGCAGAGGCGGCCTTCTTGTCACTGGCCGGCGTAAGAGACCGCAACGTGAGTCCGGGGGTTCTGTTTACCATTCTAAGCGCCCTGTACGCCTCAGGATTCGAAACATCAGCGAGACAAATCGCCGTTGAGGTAGTGCTTCTTGGTGAGTGAAGGAACGCGCGGTATCACCGATCGCTGGACGGAACTCCTTCTGGACGCGGTCGCAGCTGAAAGTGCCGCATCGAGTCATACCTTGTCGGCGTATGCGCGAGACCTTGCCGACTATGGCCGATATCTCGGCCTGTCCGGAAAGCATTTTCGGAATGCGGCTAGGGCCGATATCGAAGCATATTTGAACTCTTTGTCGGAAGGCGGGCTGACCGCCTCTACGCGGGCACGGCGGCTTTCGTCGATCAAGCGCCTGCACGGATTTGCCTTCTCGGAGGGACTTCGTCCGGATGACCCGTCTGCAGCGGTGCCGAGTCCACGAATTTCCCGCCGGCTACCCGGCACGCTTGAAATCGAAGAGATGGAACGGCTGCTCCGAACTGCATCGGGGGAAGCCGCCACCGGCAGCGAGCGTGGGATCAGATTGCATTGTATGGTGGAGATCGCATACGCCGCCGGGTTGCGCGCCAGTGAACTGGTTTCTTTGCCGGTGTCGGCGGTTCGCGGTGATCCTCGAACCCTGCTGGTCAAGGGAAAGGGTCAACGCGAGCGGATCGTTCCGCTATCCCGCCCTGCACGGCAGGCGCTCACCAACTACTTGCGTTGCCTGGAGTCGCAGAATGCCGCAAGGCACAAAACCCGCTTGTCGGGATCACTCTATCTCTTTCCCTCGCGAGGCAAGAAGGGGCATATCAGCCGTGTGGCCTTCTATCAGATGGTCAAGCGCTTGGCCCTGCGGACCGGAATTGATCCGCAAAAGGTATCTCCTCATTCACTAAGACATGCTTTCGCGACGCATCTCCTCGCCAACGGTGCCGATCTACGCTCAATTCAGTTGTTGCTTGGGCACAGCGATATTTCCACAACGGAAATCTACACACACGTCTTGGACGAACGGTTGAAAAACTTGGTCGTCCGAAATCATCCGCTCGCACAGTCAGCCGGAGCAACGGGAGAACAGAGCAAGAAGTCGAACTCTGGGACCGGCGGGCAGTTTTCGGGGTAGGTCAGATGGACGTGACTTTCTGGATATCAATCGGAACAATATTGCCGCTACTCCTTATTTCCGCATTTCTTTCAGGGTCTGAAACCGCGCTTACCGTGGCGAGTCGAGGTCGCTTGTTTCACATGTCAGGCGAAGGCTCTCTCAAGGCGCAAGCGGCGCTTGGGCTCTTGGAGAGACCCGATCAACTGCTTGGCGCAATTCTAATCGGAAACAATTTGGTAAACGTGCTGGCAGCTTCACTGGCGACCTTTGCCTTGGTTCGGGTGTTTGGCGAATCAGGCGTGGCGATTGCCTCCCTGAGCATGACCGCTCTGATCGTAGTGTTTTCGGAAATCGCCCCCAAGACGTACGCAATCGGACAACCAGAAACTGCGGCGCTCAGAGCGGCACTGCCCATTCGGACCCTTGTTTACGCACTTTCGCCCATACTGCGAATGGTACGCGCGATTACCCGCGGCGTCCTCGGCCTATTCGGAGTTTCGGCAGACCCGGACAAACCTGTGTTTGCCACCCAGGAGGAGATTCGGGGTGCCATCGATCTCGGACATAAGAGCGGCGCCTTCGTGAAGCGTCACCGAGACATGCTTCTTGCTGCGCTGGAGCTTGAACACGCGGATGTTTCAGAGGTCATGACAAGTCGGCGCAACGTCGACATGCTCGACGGAGGCGCGCATCCGGAAAAATTACTCGATGTGTGCGTGGCCAGTTCGCATACCCGGTTGCCGATCTGGCGAAACTCGCGCGATTCCATCGTCGGGGTTGTACACATTAAGGATTTGTTTCGCGCGGTCCACGACTATCGCAGAAATTCAAAGGACAACAGTCTGGAGGGATTCGACGTCCTGCGTGTCGCCAGTTCTCCGTGGTTTGTTCCGGAAAACCGCTCGCTTTCCGATCAACTTCGAGCCTTTCAGACACGAAAAAACAAGCTTGCGCTGGTGGTTGACGAGTATGGCGACTTTCAGGGCGTGGTTACCCTTGAGGATGTCTTGGAGGATATTGTAGGCGATATTTCGGACGAGCATGATCTTGAAACCGGTGCGATCGACCGGCAGCAGGACGGATCCTATCTGGTCGATGGAACTGTCACCATTCGAAGTTTGAATCGAATTTGCGACTGGAGCCTGCCAGACGAGCCGGCGACCACCATAGCAGGCTTGGTCATCCACGAGGCACGCACAATCCCGGCCGTCGGACGGGTCTTCAGCTTTCACGGGTTCCGCTTTGAGATTGCTGGGCGTGAAGGGAACCGAATTACAAAACTCCTCATACGAGCTCCGAAAATTTCACACCGGATCTGACCCTTGCGAGTGAAGGCCGCGTTCGCGTACTCCGCCAGGAGACGGCCGGCCGTAAAAAATTCATGGATGGAGCCTGCTGACGTTCCATTCACTGTCGTCGACCGTATTCCGACGCCACCGGAACCGATCGTGCAAGCGAAAGTCGCCGCTGTTCCAGAACTCGATCTCCAGTGGCCGCAGAAGAAATCCGTGCCAAAACGAAGGACGCGGCGGGGCGGTCGGGTACGACGCGGCAATTCGTGCCGCTTCTGCGATCAGCAGTGCGCGGGACGCAAGCGGGGCGGATTGCCGGGATGCCCATGCTCCGACCCGGCTTCGGTAAGGCCGTGTCGCAAAATACGCGTCCGCTTCTTTTTCACTTACTGGCTCCAGCAGGCCGCGAATTCGGAGCTGACGCTCGCTCGTTTTCCAGTGCAGAACAAGCGCCGCTTGAGGATTGTTCGCGATCTCCTGTCCCTTCTTGCTTCCGAGATTGGTAAAGAATACCGCGCCTCCCCGCGATCCAGGCGTAAGCCGTTTCACGAGCACCATCCGGACGTTTGGAGCACCGGTCTCGTCTGCGGTTGCTAGCGCTGCGGCGTTCGCATCTGCTGGCTCTGTCTCCCAAGCTTCCTCCTGCCACTGGCAGGCGGTCGCCAGCGGATCTTCAGAGCAATTGCGCTCATTGCTTTCCGGCATCGAACATCCATCCGTTGCGCACTTCCGGCAACCCTATACCATGCGATGAAATTCTACGGTGCGTCTCCCGAAGAACTCGTGCGCGTATCCCAGATCTTATGGCGAAACCAAATGACGAATCTTCCTGCGAGTATGAACGGCAAGCGCGGCCTTGTCATGGGCATCGCGAATGAACGTTCAATTGCATGGTCCATTGCCGAAAACTGTGCAACTGCCGGCGCGGAAATGGCTTTCACTTACCAAGGCGAAGCGTTGCGAAAGCGCGTAATGCCCCTCGCCGCACGTGCGGGCGTTGACTTGGTCCTGCCATGCGACGTCAGCGATGAAAGCAGTCTCGACGCGGTCTTTGAAGAACTTCGGAATTTCTGGAATCGCTTCGACTTTGTCGTGCACGCCATTGCGTATTCGGACAAAGAAGAGTTGAAGGGGCGATACATTGAAACTTCTCAGGAGAACTTTACCCGGTCGCTCTTGATCAGCTGCTACTCCTTCACCGCTGTGGCGCAAAGAGCGGAACCGCTTCTATCCGGCAATAGTTCGGTGCTAACCTTGACCTACTATGGCGCCGAGCGAGTGATGCCTCATTACAACGTCATGGGGGTCGCCAAGGCGGCGCTCGAAGCAAGCGTCCGCTACTTGGCGATGGATTTAGGTCCGAAGGGTATCCGGGTAAACGCGCTTTCTGCAGGTCCCATGAAAACACTGGCCGCATCCGGAATCGGAGATTTTCGTTACATCCTGAAATGGAACGAATACAACTCTCCGCTACGTCGAAATGTTCATAGGGACGATGTCGGTCGCGCGGGAATGTACTTGGTGAGCGATTTGAGTTCGGGCGTCACCGGCGAAGTGCATCACGTCGACTGCGGATATCATGTCGTCGGAATGAAGGCAGAAGATGCCCCGGACATCACGACAGTTTGAAGAACAAAATTCAGCTTTCAAATTTTCGCGCCAATAGAACCGCATTCATGCCGCCGAAGGCGAAATTGTTCGTCATGGCGACATTGACCGGAGTCTCGCGCGCTTCGTTCGGCACTACATCAAGGTCACAATCCGGGTCTGGCTCCTCGTAGCCGATAGTCGGCGGCAAGACGCCTTCACGCAGCGCCAGAATGACTGCAGCCATTTCAATTGCTCCGGATGCTCCGATGGCGTGTCCGTGCATCGACTTGGTGGAAGAAACCGCCAGGTTTTCGGCATGTGATCCAAAGACCGTGCGAATGGCGGCGCATTCGTTGCGGTCGTTCGCCGCGGTGGCGGTCCCATGTGCATTGATGTAGTCCACGGAGTCACTCGAAACGGCTGCATCCTCTAGTGCAAGTGACATTGCCCTGGCGGCTCCGTCAACAGAAGGCTGCACGATGTCCTTCGCGTCTGCGGTCATTCCAAACCCAATGATCTCACAAAGAATATCCGCGCGTCGCGCTTTGGCCTTCTCCAGTTCTTCCAGAACGAGAATGGCTGCCCCTTCTCCTTGAACCATGCCCGAACGATTGAGTGAGAAGGGTCGGCACGCGTCCCGCGACATAACGCGAAGGCTCTCCCAGGCTTTCAAGGCGCCATAGGTCAGTCCCGCTTCTGCGCCTCCCGCCAGGGCCACATCGGCTCCGCCTTGTCGAATCAAGTGGAATGCTTGGCCGATGGTGTGGTTGGAAGAGGCGCATGCAGTCGAAACGTTCCAGGCTGGCCCTTGCAGTCCATGGGCCATGCTAAGCAGGCTCGCCGCTGCATTCGACATCGACCGGGGAATTGTGAGTGGCGGCAAGCGAGGTCGCCGTTCCCCGTATACCAACCGATAGTTGTCTTCCAGGGTTCCGATTCCGCCTTGCGAAGACCCTACCACCGTAGCGGTGCGGCGGGCCAATTCCTGAGAAAACTCTATTCCCGAGTTGGAGACTGCCTCTTCTCCTGCGGCTAGCGCGAACTGCGAAAACCTGTCGAGAAACGATTCGCGGATCTGCGGGCCATAATCGCTTGGCGCAAAGTCTTTCACCTCCCCCGCGATCCAATTCGACAAGTCTTCGTTCGCCTCTCTCGTGATTGGGCCTATTCCCGACCGGCCGGCCAGCAGACCTTTCAAATGTTCGGTAGCGCTGCATCCCAGCGCGGACACGACTCCGAGCCCGGTCACAACCACCCGCGGCCTGCCGGCTTCAGTCCGCAACGACAACAGGCATCCCTTCAGGAATTGCCGGAGCAAGGCGAACTGGAATACGGCAACTCGTCATGAATCGGTTCAACAATGGATGTGCCTTCGGAAGTCTGGTCGACCGAACTCTTGGATAGAGCCTAACCTCTTCCACCTCTAATCGAAAGACGAATGAATGGTCATCTCTCCCGCGGCAGTCGCCGGATGGCGCGAAACACCGCGTGAAACTCATCCCTTTCCAGAGAGGCCCACCCTACCAGTATCGACCCCGGTCGAACCTTGCGCCCAACGAGAGATTTCCCTCCTATCAGACAGTTGTCACCAATTTTCACGTGTTCTCCCACCCCAACTTGTCCACCCAAAATGCACCGGTCGCCAATCACCGCACTTCCCGCAATCCCCACTTGTCCGCAGATCAAGCAATGCTTGCCTATTCGAACGTTATGGGCCACATGCACCAAATTGTCGATCTTCGTGCCTTCGCCGATTTGAGTTTCTTCGATCGTGGCGCGGTCAACCGCGGAGTTTGAGCCGATTTCGACGTGATTCCCGATTCGGACGGTGCCGAGCGAATGGATACGGCGAATCGCACTCCCGACTCCGCGCAACTTTTTTCCGGCCTTTGCTTTGGCCACGAGGTCCGGATCGGAAGGGAGGAAGGAAAATCCGTCGGAACCAATGCAGGCGTTCGAATGCAGTACAACGTTTGATCCAACCTGGACTCTCCCCCCGATTCGAACGCCAGGGTATATCAGGCACTTTTCACCCACGCTGGCTTCCGCGCCAATGGTGGCAGAACCCAGAACCGTTGTTCCGCGACCGACAGTTGCGAGGGGACCAATTTCGACAAACGGCCCGATGGAAACTTTTTCCCCCAACATTGCGCTCGGGTCTACCGCGGCGCTAGGGTGAACACCACGCGCTATATCCGGGCAACGCCAAAAGTGCTCGGTCAGTGCCGCAAGTGCGGTCCGTGCGTGGTTCACGAGGATAACGGCATCCAATCCCAGGTTTCTCCAATCGGCTCCATCGGAGAGAACCGCGGCGCGGACCGGAATGCGCGGCAACAGGGCTGTGAGGGAGGGATTCATGGCCAATGCCAGATCTGTCTTGGCGGTTGCCTGCAAGGGGTGGCAGGGCCGTTGCACGACCAGAGCGCCATCTCCTTCTGCCCGAGCGCCGATGGCTTCGGCGAGCGCTCGAACGGTAATTCCGGACAACTGGGACCTACCTATGCGCGAACGGCGCCGTCGCCTTCCACCAGGTACTTGAACGTGGTCAACTGCTCGACTCCGATCGGCCCGCGGGCGTGCAGTTTCCCGGTCGCAATTCCTATTTCTGCGCCCAGTCCGAATTCTCCGCCGTCGGCAAATTGCGTTGACGCGTTTCGCATCAGGATGGCGCTGTCAAGGTTGCCAAAAAACCTTTCCGTCATTTCGTCGCTTTCCGTGATGATCGCTTCGGTGTGCGACGAACCGTAAGCGCGAATGTGTTCGATGGCTTCATCGATGCCTTTCACAACTCGAGCGGAGATAATCGCGTCCAAGTGCTCTCTTCCCCAATCGCCTTCTTGTGCAGGCACGACGCGCGGATCCACCGACTGCACCGCCTTGTCTCCTCTCACTTCACAGCCGGCACCGATCAAGGCGGAGACAATCGGAGCCAAATGACTTTCCGCAGACAGCTGATCGAACAAAATGCACTCCGCCGCTCCGCAAATGCTGGTGCGCCTCATTTTGGCGTTCACGACCACCGCCTTCGCCTTCTCCAGGTCGGCGGATGCCTCCACGTAAATGTGGCAAATTCCTTCCAGATGGGCGAATACGGGCACCTTTGCTTCTCGCTGGACGCGATCCACCAAACTGCGGCCACCCCTGGGAACAATCACGTCAATTGTTCCCGCGCAGCCAGCCAACATTTCTCCGACCGCAGCTCGGTCTCGAGTGGTCACGATCTGGATGGCATCTCGAGGAACAGCCGCTCGCTCGAGTCCTTCAGCCATGCATGCCTGAATTGCAACAGCACTGCGGATTGCCTCAGATCCTCCGCGCAATATGACCGCATTTCCGGATTTGAGGCACAGCCCACCCGCATCTGCCGTGACGTTCGGACGACTTTCATAAATCACACCGACTACCCCTAACGGGGTGCGCATTCGCCGTATTCGCAGTCCGCTCGGGCGCTCCCAACTCGCGATTTCCTGTCCGACAGGGTCCGGAAGGGTTGCCACCTCGCGTAATGAATTCGCAATATCCTCAACCCGTCCGCTATCAAGGGCCAATCGCTCTATCAACGCGTCTGCTACACCCTTTGTTCTTGCGTAGGCGATGTCCTCCAGATTTGCTTCAACAATGGATTCGCATCTTTCTTCAAGAAGCTGCGCGCTATTTCTCAGCGCCGCATTCTTGTCATCCTCGCTTGCGAGAGCAAGCACGCGCGCGGCTTCTCGGGCACGGAAGCCCATACGCCGGAGTTCTTGTGCGATGTCGGTCATTTTTTCGTCAGACTACCAAAGCACCATGTCATCCCGATGTACCAGCGCGGCGCGTCCCGGATAACCGAGTGCATCCCGAATTGCCACCGTCGATAGGCCGGCGATCTTGCGCGCTTCCTCAGCGCTATAGGCTGCGAGTCCGGAGCCAAGCGATCGCCCCTTCTCATCTCGGATTTCGACCGGATCTCCACGCGAGAATGTTTTCTCCACGGCGCGCAATCCAACCGGCAAAAGCGAATTGCCCGCTCGAAGCGCGCGGGCGGCGCCGGCATCCACCACCAGCGTTCCGCCTGTTTTCATTCCTGCGATCCATTGCTTGCGGGCAGCACGGGGATTTGCAGAGGGATAGAACCATGTGCAAGGCATGCCTTCCTCGAGAGCCCGTACTGGAGCGCGAACGTCGCCTCGGGAAACGGCTGTTAGACAACCTCCCTGCATGGCGATTTGTGCCGCGAGGAGCTTTGTGTGCATGCCTCCCTTGGCATCAGCAGATCCCGTTCCACCTGCGGTTTCCAGCATGGACTGTGTGATTTCGGCAACTTTCGATATTCGCCTGGCATTCGGCTCGGTTTGAGGGTCCGCAGTATACAATCCGTCAACATCCGAGAGCATTATCAGCGCATCGGACCCAACCATCAGAGCGGCACTAGCTGCGAGACGGTCGTTGTCGCCATAACGGATTTCATCCGTAGCGACGGTGTCATTCTCGTTTATGATCGGAACGCAATGCGTGGCCAACAAGGTTTTCAGTGTTGCACGCGCATTCAAGTAGCGGCGACGGTTCTGCGTATCGCCCAATGTAAAAAGCACCTGAGCCGCCAGTATCTCGTACGGAGCCAAGGCAGTTGTATAGGCTTGAGCCAGCCGAATCTGCCCCACCGCGGCCGCAGCTTGGCTCTGCTCAAGTGAAAGCGCGCCGGAATCGTAACCGAGGATCTTGCGCCCCAGCGCAATTGCCCCGGAGGAAACGAGCAGCACTCGTTGTCCGCGATCGCGCATCCTTGCAACATCCTGGGCGAGTCCTTCAAGCCAATGTTCGCGGAGTTTGGATGTAGCCGCGTCAACCAGAAGGGAAGAGCCGATCTTCACTGTACCGTGCGAGCCTCGCTGATTAGGGACGAGGTGGCATCACCGAATACTGCTAAGCTTGGCATGATCGTGTTGATTCAATCGTGTTCCAAAGTGCACGCAATGTAGGCTGAACTCGTTCGCCGCTAACAGCGGAAACCGGTTCGATCGAATTGCCCGTTGCGGTCCGAAAGTACTCAAGCTTGCGCTCAGTTTCCTCCCCGGTCAAAGCGTCAACCTTGCTAAGGCGAATCAGGCGGGGTTTGTTCGCCAATTCCACTCCATAGGCAACCAGTTCGTCCATAACCGTTGCGTAGTCGCGTACCACGTCGTCTGACGTGCAGTCGATCAGATGCAGCAGGACGGCACAGCGTTCAATATGTCCAAGAAACTGGTCACCTAGTCCGGCGCCACAGTGCGCACCGGCGATCAGTCCCGGAATATCGGCAAGTACGAAAGCGTCGTGATCGATAAAAACCGTCCCGAGAAAAGGCGTGAGAGTCGTAAATGGATAATCGGCGACCTTGGGACGCGCGTTTGAGGCGGCTCGGAGAAAGGTCGACTTTCCGGCGTTTGGCAGTCCAACAATTCCCGCATCCGCAAGCAGTTTGAGTTGCATGCCCAAGTCATACTCGACTCCGGCCTCGCCGGGTGTCGACTTGCGGGGAGTGCGATTGGTGGACGTCGCGAAACGAGCGTTTCCCATTCCCCCTGCCCCGCCCCGTGCGAGCAGAATACGGTCTCCTGGTATTGCCAGGTCGGCGATCACGGTTCCAGATCCTTCGTCAAAGAGAATCGTTCCGGCAGGCACTTCCAGGACACGGTCCGCTCCACTCGCGCCGGTTCGGTTTCCCCCCAAGCCCCGAACGCCGTTGCTGGCGTGCACCAGCCTCACGCGCCGAAGTGACGCGAGGGTTGTCATGCCGGGTATCGCTTTGGCCCAAAGGTCGCCCCCTCGACCGCCATCGCCCCCGTCCGGACCCCCAAACTGAACGTTTTTTTCGCGCCTGAAGCTCACGCAGCCTGTCCCGCCGGATCCGGAACGGATGCGAAGGCGTGTGCGGTCAAGAAAATCCATGCGAACCTGCCTGGTGCGCAGATGTCTCCCGGTTGCGCCAAATCAGGTTCCGATACGGCGCCTCAGATTTACTCGGACGCAAGAATGGCTGTGACGGACACGAAAGTACGCCCCTTGAAGCCCTTGTGAAATTGGACGTTGCCGGGTGCGGTCGCAAAAATTGTATGATCCCGCCCCATCCCGACATTTTCACCTGGCCACCATCGCGTACCGCGCTGCCGGACTATTATCGCGCCGCTAGCGACCCGTTCCCCGCCGAATCTCTTGATCCCGAGGCGACGACCGGCAGAATCCCGTCCGTTCCGCGATGAACCACCGGCTTTCTTGTGTGCCATTGCCTATTCCTTTCGGTTATCGGCATCGGGCGAATCCGACATTGGAAGCGATTCTGCAGGGGCGCGCGGCCGCCGAACCGATTTCGCATCCGCCGATTTTCCATCGAGCTTGGTCTTCCGCTTCGCCTTTGCGGAAATCTCCGTAATGCGAACTCGTGTCAAGGCTTGCCGATGTCCCCTCAAGCTCTTGGACGACGCTTTCCGTCGGCGCCGTTTGAACGATAGGAGCTTCGGGCCCCGTTCGTGCGAGAGCACCTCTGCCCTGACTCGCGCATTGGGGATGTTTGGAGAACCAATCACGGGGCCTTTTTCGTCTCCCATCAAGAGAACTTCGGAAAAATCTACGGACTGTCCGGCTTCAACGCCGAGTTTTTCCAGTGTCAGGACATCCCCGACTGAAACACGGTATTGTTTGCCTCCTGAACGGATCACTGCAAACATGTTCAATGCTCCCATGGGTAAAGCTGTCGGGGGGCGCTGCACCTGAGCCCGATTCAAGAATTCCGTTGATTTGATGACGCCTGCCGCTGCGCGCGCTGCGCAGAGCGTGTTGTATCGCCGATTTCGGATTCGAAGTCAATACGTAGCATCATGGCTTGGAATCCCGCTCTTGATGACAAACAGGCTTGGTTGGCTCCTTCCGAATTGCGAGTCGCGCGCCGGATGTGGAACCCGGGAGAGACCCGTGGCACGCCTCATCAGACTCCTTAATGTCTGCGCTTTTCTACTTCTTTCCGCACGGAGTTATTCCTCGGTAGCGCAAGAATCGCACCTGTTGAGAGATGTGATTCGCCCAAGAGCCACTTGCTCGGACGTGCGCCGACCCATTGGACATCGCACGGAAAAGTTCTGCGTCTAGCTGATACGCTTAATGAGTATGAGCCTGAATCCCGTAATCCCGGCACCTCCAAACATGTCCAGCGGACAGGTCGCTTTTCTGTTGCCAATCCCGGAGACCACGATGCTGTACGACACGGCCCTGTCTTCTCCCACAGGATAGCAAGACACAAAATAGATGCCGGGGGGAAGCGGCTCCGCCTTGCGGCATTTTCGGGCACCCTTGGCAGAACAGATCATTTTGACACGGGGATTCGCATCGTCAGTTTGGTGCTGACCGTCGGAGGCTAATTTTGAAGCGGTATCTGCATGATCTGCGTTGTTCGCCCGCAAAGCCCGTGATGCGGATGCAGCATGCTTTGCGTTCGGTGCCGAGTAGCCAACCGATTGCATCGGCGGGACTCCGGTGCTGTCTGAGGCGTGTACCGCGCTCATCGCGAAAACGCATAGCGCGCAAGAGATTGCAAATCGAGACGTGGTCATTCTGGGGTCTCCCTTCTTACATGATTCGCGAAATTCAATTCGAACGTACGCGGACTTGATTGCCTTGAATCAAGACGCGAGGCCTTGGTTGAATCTTCATCGATTTGTTCGGACATTTCGTCGATCGTTGGGCGGGGATGCGGTGCGCACCTTCCGCGCAATGCGGAGTGGCCGAGCGGGAAATACCACCGCCGGCGAACGCATGTGACTTGACCATGGTCGCGGACTCGCCACATGCGACTCGCCGACGGAGAAAGCTCCGCAATGCCTAGCCGAGCTTCCGAAGTACGTGAATCAACACGGTCCGTGCTTCCTCTGATAACTCGGAAAGCACCGATACCAGCGATTTTTCATTCTGCTGTGTCATAAATCTTCCTCCCACTAGATCCACTGGTACTCCCGAATGCGAAATCGAACCTGCGAATCGCACCCGGAGGACGCAGTCAGCGTCCAAGATCATGAAGTAGCACATTTTCAGGAACGGTTGAAGACTTAATGTTACACGGAATTTGAAAAACGACCCTTATGCTCTTTTCTACATCAGGTATGTATCGAAAACAAAAAGGGAACCGACCGTCAGCGGTCGTAGTGCGTTTCCGCGGTTCCGAGTTCCCTACGGCAGCCCCGCCCAGCAGGCAAGACTTGTTGCAGAACTCCTGACACGACTGCACACACCCCGACAAATATGCCGCACTGATATCCGATACAATCCGTTGGTTCTCGCGCAGGAAAGAAGCGCGAGATGCGCCTCCCAAAACCGTGGCTGCCCCTTGTATGGGGATTCTTTTGTCAAGGGGGGGGCTCCAAAGTTCAAGGCAGCGCTGACGGGGCGGTCCTTGCCCGAAGGACCGGCGCAGATGGAGGCTCGTGGCGAGGTGGCGATTTACCGCTAAGCGGCTCAAGGTCTTGGGGCACCGAACGGTTTCGGGTTCCGGGATCGATGCTGCCGACAGGGCGAACTCCCGGATGTCTCCGTTCGCCGGGAACGCGGGGCATGCGCGCTGCGACGACGCCGCCCGGAAACCAGCCACGCCGTCAGACTCATCTCGATCACCACAACCAATGTCCTGTCTTCCTCAAGCGGCGCCAGCGAACGGCCAAGATCATTTGCACCAGACATGGCGGTCCTCCTTCACAGATTCCTAAGGTCCATAGCGACGATCCTCTCACATCTCGCCGCTCCCCCATAGAATCTTGCTGCGCCCTCGCGGTAGTTGCAGGGCCTTGTGTCGAATCATTCGAATCAGCGTCTTCCGCTACCGCGTCACCACCACTACTGCCCCGACGGCGCCTTGTGCGGGACTTGCTCCAACCCCGCGCCGAGTGCCGAAAGCCACTTCTCGCCGAAACCAGTTGAACTCAAAACGCTGCGTGCCAACCCGCCCAGGCGACGGGTTGGGTGGCGCAAAGTCTTCCACGCCGTGCTCCGGAGCTCCCGCATCCGGAGCAGGCCGTCGCCGGCGCAAAAGACCGCTGGACCCTCGTCCAAGGCTGAAGTGAAGTTTTCTCGCACGGACGTGATGGAGGTTCTGCAATTTCCGGCGAGCGGTCAATTCGGTTCCATCCTCGCTCTTGCTGACGGTATTTGGTTAGACGGAATCCGAAGTGAGGGAGTGCAGCGAGACAAGCTGCTGTACTTGCAGGTGAAAGTCCTGCCGGCGTAGTATTCTGTATGACGCCGTAGTTATATCCGGCAGGCGTACGGGGTGTCCCGGCGACCTGAAATCCCGGATGTGAAAGCCCTGGGAGGAACGGGAGCAATATGTTGTCGGACCTCATCAGCCCGGGGGCAAGCAACCATGAGGGCCGTAGCGAAAGCGAACGAACCGGTCGTCGAAACACGGCTCCCGCGCGAAGCTGATTGCGGGATATTTGGAGTCGCCAAGGGTAAATTCCTGCTACCTGATGGCCAATGTTGATGCGGAAGAACTGAGGTGCACGCATCGGGGCTCCCGGCGGAAGCTGAAGGTGGCAATCGTGGAGAGTACAGCAGTGAAAGTCCGGAAGGTGTGGAGGTTGGACAGGATGATCCTATGAATGTCGAAGACCCCTTCTAAAACCGGCGGAGCCGGGAAAGGAAGCGGAGATCTCCACACTGGCGGATGCGGTCGCCAAGCGAAGAAGGGTGGGACAACAGGACCCGGCCGGAGCGAGGACCTCTGGGCACCGGTGGCCGCGTTGGAGCCAGCGAACCGCACACACCGGCGGGCAGGCTGCTTGGCAACGGACGCGCTCTGCGGACGGAGCAAACGCAGGGCTTGCTTGGGGGCATGGCGGGGTCAGCCTTAACCCCGATGGCCCTGCGGAAGGCTCCGCTCCAAACTGTGAGGTGCCTGTGCTTGAAGCCGTACCGGGGAAAACCCGACGTACGGGCGCAGCGAGACTAGCTGCTGTGCTTGCAGGTGAGAGCCCTGCCGACGCAATTCTCAGTTTGGCGTTGTAGCCATATCCGGCAGGCATGTGGGGTGACCTGGTGACCTGGAAGCCCGGAAGTAAGAGCCCTGGGAGGCTTGCAGGGAGGTAAAGCCCTGCCGGTCCGGTCAGCTCAGGGGGCGAGCAAACAGGAGGGCCGCAGCGAAAGCGAACGGATGAAGCGCCGAAAACGGGTTCCCGCATGGAGCTGATTTGCGGGGTGTTGGTGATGCCAAGGGTGTCCGTATGATCCGATGGCCAGAGCCGATGCGGAAGGAACTGAGAAGAGCACGCATCGGGTCACCCGGCGTATTGAAGGCGGCAATCCTGGCAAGTACGGGAGCGAAAGTCCGGAAGGTGTGGAGGTTGGACAGGATGACGCTATGAATGTCAAAGACCGTCTCTATAACCGGTTGTTCCGGGAAATGAGACGGAGATCTCCACACTGGCGGATGAGGTCGCCAAGCGATGAAGGGTGGGACAACACAACCCACCCAGAGCGAGGACCTCTGGGCACAGGCGGCTTTACGGCATCCAAGGCCCGCACACAGTGGCGGAGCCTCACGGTGGTCGATGCAGCCTGAGGACGGAGTGAACGCGGGTTCTGCTCGGGGGAATGGCTGGGTCGGCCTTAACCTCGGCGGTCACGCGGAAGGCTCCGCTCCAAACTGCCAGGTGCCTGTTGCTTGAAGCCGTACCGGGGAAAACCCGAAGTCCGGTTTTCAGGGAGGGCGGCTGGAAACGTGGCCTATGGTGGAACTGCGCACCCACTCCGCAACCGAAAGGGCGGGGACGGAAACCCTCCACCTACGGGTGCGCGCGCCAGTGCCCGACCGGACACTGACGCTAGAGGTCGGGATAAGAATGCAACTCTGCGGAGCCGCCACCATGCGTAACCGCTCCATCGCGTGCCGGCCCTACAAGCTGCGCATACTTCCAGAGGGCACCGCTTCCATAAATCGTTTCCCTTGGGCCCGTCCAAGCTTGGCGGCGGGATTCCAGTTCGAAGGATGGCACATCGACTTCGATTGTTCCTGCTTCCGCGTCAATGGAGATCGTGTCCCCGTCTTTGAGCAATGCGATCGGACCGCCCAAGGCTGCTTCCGGTCCCACATGCCCAACACAGAATCCGCGAGTCGCACCAGAAAATCTGCCGTCTGTGACCAAGGCGACCTTTAAGCCCATGCCTTGTCCCGAAAGTGCCGCCGTCGTCGCCAGCATTTCGCGCATTCCCGGGCCACCGCGCGGTCCTTCGTTGCGAATAATTAGGACATCCCCTTCCTGGTATGTGCGCGCTCGGATTGCTTCAAATGCATCCTCCTCGCACTCGAAGACCCTTGCCCGCCCCTTGAACTGAAGCTTTTTCATTCCCGCGACCTTGACGATCGCACCTTCGGGCGCCAGGCTTCCCTGCAGGCCGACCACGCCGCCAGTCGCGGAGAGAGGATTTTCGGTCGGACGTATAACCTGCTGATCGGGGTCGAGACGAACGTCCGCCAGGTTTTCCGACAGGGTGCGGCCCGTAACGGTCATGCAGTCGCCATGTAGCACGCCGGCATCAAGCAGAACTCTCATTACGGCGGGAACGCCGCCAGCTTCGAAAAGGTCCTTGGCGACGAATCGCCCGCTGGGCTTCAGATCTGCGATGTACGGAGTGGAACGGAAGGCGTCCGCTACCTCCATGAGGTCGTAGCTCAAACCCGCCTCGTGCGCAATGGCCGGCAGGTGCAGTGCGGCGTTGGTGGATCCGCCGGTAGCCGCTACCACGCGGGCCGCGTTTTCCAGCGACTTGAGGGTGACAATCTCACGGGGGCGAATGTTATCCCTGAGCAGATTCATTACGACTACTCCGCTTTCTTCGCAGTACCGGTCACGGCTCTCGTAAGGCGCCGGAGCCCCCGAAGAATACGGCAGCGCCAAGCCGATCGCTTCCGAGACACACGCCATGGTGTTGGCGGTAAACTGTCCTCCGCACGCGCCGGCAGACGGACAAGCAACACTTTCCAGTGCATGCAATTCTTCGTCGGGCAAATCGCCAGCTTGATGGCGCCCTACGGCTTCGAACACGTCCTGTACAGTTATTTCACGTCCCTTGTAGCGCCCCGGAAGAATGGACCCACCGTATACGAATACGCTCGGCGTATTGAGGCGGACCATTGCCATCATCATTCCTGGTAAAGATTTGTCGCATCCGGCCAGCCCCACCAGCGCATCGTAGCAGTGTCCTCGCATAGTCAACTCCACTGAATCGGCAATCGCTTCCCGACTGATCAGCGAGGAACGCATCCCTTCATGCCCCATCGCGATGCCGTCGGTCACCGTGATGGTCGTGAATTCCCGCGGCGTTCCCGACGCTTCCTTGACTCCCAGCTTGACGGCTTGCGCCTGTCTGGAAAGAGCGATGTTGCATGGAGCCGCCTCGTTCCAGCAAGTTGCGACACCGACGAACGGCCGATGAATTTCGGCTTCAGAAATACCCATCGCGTAATAGTACGAACGATGCGGCGCGCGCGACGGCCCCTCTGTTACGTGCCGGCTGACGAGCCTGGATTTGTCGAATTCATTGGATCTCATGGCTTTACTCCTCCGCCAAAATTGCAGACAGTCGATCAAGCGATTCTTGTACCCGCCTTTCTTCCTGCTGCAAATTACTGTGGCGTGTACGGCTAGTGTTCACAACGTGTTCCGGCGCTTTGTTGACGAAGTCCGGATTACTCAACTTCTTCTCCAATCCCGCGATGTCAACTCCGATCTTGGTGAAGCGTTTTTCCAGGCGTGAGCGTTCTGCCGTTACATCAATGATCTCCGCCAAATGCAAACAGGCAATCGCGCCTTGAAGCTCAATCCCCGTCGTACCGTGAGGCTGCCTGCGCGCAAATTCGAGGGCATCAATCCGGGCAAGCCGGCGCACGTTCGCCGCATGCCGGGACATCCATGATTCTACGCCCTCTTCATACGGAACGATTGTCAGCGGCACGCGCACCGCCGCCGGGACGCCCAACTCGGAGCGCACCGAACGGATTTGCTCGATCAAGATGACGATCCAGTCCACTTCGGCGGACGCAGGGTGTGGAGCAGATTGGAAACCATCTTCCTGCGGCCAGTCCGCGTGGATCAATGGAGTCATTCGGGGTGCCCCGTGTTGTCCTGATATATGCCATAGCTCCTCGGTTACGAACGGCATAAAGGGATGCAGAAAGATCAGGATCTGATTCAGAGCCCAACCGAGGGTCGCCCTCGTCTCCGCTTGTGTATTTCGGCCGGCCTCATCCGACAACAGTTGCTTGGAAAACTCGATATACCAGTCGCAGAATACGCCCCAAATCGTGGAGTGCAGCGCGCGGGCCGCGTCATCGAATCGGTATTCTGCAAGGGAATCGTCGACGTCGCCGCGAAGCCGGGCGAATTTGTAAACGATCCAGCGATTTACCGGTTGCTTCACCGCCGCGGGCACGAAATCCGGTCCTGGAACGCACTCGTTCAGCAATGAATAACGGGCAGCGTTCCAAAGCTTGGAAACGAAATTCCGATTTCCTTCGATTCGCTCCGTCGACAGCCGGATGTCTCTTCCCTGCGTTGCCATGGAGGCCAGCGTGAATCGTACGGCGTCCGCACCGAATTTCTCGACGAGCGCGATGGGATCGAGCACATTGCCCAGAGACTTGGACATCTTTCGGCCGGACTCGTCACGGACGATGGCGTGCACATAGACGTCACGGAAGGGAACCATGCCCTTCCCATCCCCATCCTTCATGAAATGTAGTCCGGCCATCATCATCCTGGCCACCCAAAAGAAAATGATGTCGAAGGCCGTAACCAGCACGCCTGTCGGATAGTACTTTTTGAGTTCAGATGTTTGCTCGGGCCATCCGAGAGTGGAAAAGGGCCAAAGAGCGGAAGAGAACCAAGTATCGAGAACGTCCTCGTCCTGTTTCAGCTTCACGGCGCTGCCGTAGTGCCGCAATGCTGCCGCCTGCGCATCCCGCTCAGAGAGGGCCGCAAACGGCTTGCCATCCGGACCGTACCAGACCGGAATTCGATGTCCCCACCAAAGTTGGCGTGACACGCACCAAGGTTCGATATTCTCCAGCCACTGAAAGTATGTCTCTTCCCATTGCTTTGGATGAAAGGTCGTCCTCCCATCCCGAACCGCCTCCAGCGCAGTCCTGGCCAGTTCGGAGGCGTTGACGAACCACTGGTCGGTGAGATGCGGTTCGATGGGCGCCCTGGAGCGGTCGCCGTGCGGCACCATGTGTACGTGCTTCTCGGTACGCTCCAGCAAGCCGTAGCCTTCCATCCGCTGGACTACAAGGCGCCGCGCCTCGAAGCGGTCCAGGCCATGGAGCCGCAAGGTTTCTTCGAGTTCGTCGGATTCCGCGACGTCCTTGAGAAAGTTTGCGTTGCCTCGAAGCGTCATGGATGCAGTGCCGTCCATGACCGAAATCGATGGCAGGCCCGTCCGCCTGCCGACCTCGAAATCATTGAAGTCATGCGCCGGAGTGATCTTTACCGCCCCTGAACCCGTTTCCGGGTCGGCATGGGGATCCGCCACGACGGGTATGCGGCGTCCGACCAAGGGCAGGCGCACGTACCGGCCCACCAGTGAGGCATAGCGGGGGTCTTCCGGATGCACCGCGACACCCGTGTCCCCCAGCATTGTTTCCGGCCGCGTGGTTGCGACTTCGATGCACCCGGAGCCGTCCTCCAGCGGATAACGGAAATGCCAGAGATGTCCCGTCGTCTCGACCTGTTCGACTTCCAAATCCGAAATCGCTGTCTGGAAATGCGGGTCCCAATTCACCAGCCGCTTGTCGCGATAGATGAGCCCCTCCTCAAACAGGCGCACGAAAACCTCGCGTACTGCCCGAGAAAGACCTTCATCCATCGTGAACCGGTCGCGCGTCCAATCACAGGACGCGCCGAGGCGCCGAAACTGTTCGACGATGGTGCCTCCATACCGATTTTTCCAGGTCCAAACCTTCTCAAGGAACGCTTCTCGTCCCATTTCCTGCCGAGCCGGTTCTCCTGTCCGAGCGAGTTCACGTTCCACCACCATCTGGGTCGCGATTCCGGCATGATCGACACCGGGCTGCCACAGGGTGTCGAATCCACGCATACGGTGCCAACGCACCAGTATGTCCTGCAGGGTGCTGTTTAAGGCATGACCCATATGCAGCGCCCCGGTCACATTCGGCGGGGGAATAACGATGCAGTACGGCTTGGCGCCGGGACGAGCGTTCGATCCGGCGCGAAAACAGCCGCTGGATTCCCAGTACTCATAGATGCGCGGCTCCGCCACTGCGAAATTGAAATTCTTGGGCAGCGCCATTTGCTTCACCACAACCGAAAACCAAGAAAAAGAGATCGAACCCG
This sequence comes from Rhodobacterales bacterium, assembly GCA_965219495.1. Lineage (GTDB taxonomy): Bacteria > Pseudomonadota > Alphaproteobacteria > Rhodobacterales > CAZPXZ01 > CAZPXZ01. The sequence goes on along the minus strand of OZ244777.1, from coordinate 546,127 downwards.
TCGTAGGCGCCGGTCGGACAGCTACCGTTGTCCCTAAAGCGTTACAGCCGCCGAGGCTTTTCTTCAGTTCGATTCATGAACTCTTCAACCGCCTGTCGCAACAATTCCTTGCCATCGGCGACCAGCCAAGCTCGAATTTCTTCCCGTACCAGTGATTCCCTGTCCGTCTGGGAATCGCCTTTTCCCTCAAGCAGCACGGCGGCGACAGTCGCCGCCGACGACATGCCCGCGCGCGCGAATTCCGCTCGCGTGCTGACTGGCTGACCAGTTGCGTGCTGCGGGACGGGAGAATCGATCGCGTCCGTCAACAACAGGACGTCTTCCTCTGCTGTTCCCGCCAAAACAGATTCACGAATCGCCGACATCCGACTCGCGATGTCGGCCTTGTCTGCCGGTTTCGGCTCCGAAGAGGTCACAGTCACAGCCCCAAATCCTTTGCGTTCAGGGTGCCAATGGCAGCTCTAACGCGAAAGGCGGCGATATATTCGTCGTAGCGAGCACGGACGAGAGCAACGCGTGCGTCCTGCAATTCTTGCTCGGCATCCAATACGTCCAGCGTAGAGCCCTGACCGAGCACCGCGCGCTCCCTCACGCCTGTGAATGCCAGTTCCGCGGCCAAAACGCGGGTTTCGCCGGAGCGGATTTCCGCACGCGATTCCACCAGCCGTTCCCAGGCAACAACAACGCCGTCGCGAACGCGACGCTCAGCGGCCACCATTGCTGCTTGCCGCGCCAATATCAACTGGGTCACCTCTCGAGCCCTGCTATCCATCGAACCTCCCGCATAGAGAGGTACGTTGAGGCGCACGCCAGCAGTCAGATCTTCGCGCAACTGCTTGCCGCTTTGGCGCCCGGAATCTATCGATAGGTATGCCGTGCCAAATATGGATACGGTTGGACTTCTCGCCAGCTTCGCTTGTTCCAACATCGCCCGCGCCGACCGTTCCGCCGCACTCGCCGCACCAAGATCCGGATGCCCCCGCATGGCCGTATCAATGGACGCCCCAAGTGAAGCTGGAAGGTCTGGCAATTCGCCGGGAACTACCAGGTTGTCTGTTGGTGCAATTCCCACGGCGCGCTGAAAGCGACTCCGGGCGACGGCCTGCGAGCTAATTCGCTGCGCGACACCACTTTCAGCCGCAGCCAAACGCGTCTCCGCCTGGGCGACTTCCGTACGCGTGCCGATTCCGACTTGGAGGCGACTACGCGCTGCGGCGAGTTCCTCATTCAATAGCGCTTCGTTGTTTTCCGCCAACAAGAGCAATTCCTGGGCTCGCAACTGGTCGAAATACGCCTCGGCCGCCTCCAACAGGACACGTTGTTCTGTCGCTGCCAGAAGGAATTGGGCCGACTGTATGTCATGCTGGTTCTGTTCGACGGCCTGGTCGGTCCGTCCGGAATCAAAGATGACTTGCGAAGCGTCAACGCCGATGCGAGATATCAGGGCGGTATTCTTGCCAGTCCCGAACCCGCCTCCCGAGTATCGCGCTTCCCCCGAACCGGAAATGCCGTAGGTGGGCAGTCCTCGCGCAATTGATTGTACTCGGCGCTCTTCGATTGCCTGGAGATTTGCCTGTGCTTCGGTCATGGCAGGATTGTTTTCCACTGCGGTCCGCAGTGCATCCTGCAGTTCCATGGCGAGTAGAGACGAGCCGGCCGGTATGGCCGTAGCAATGAGCGCAGTGACGACAAGAGTGATCCATGCATTGCGCAACCTCCGGAACGCGCGACAGGAGAAGTGCAAGCGGCAGGAATTCTCTAGATTCATGATAAGTCCTCAAAACAGAAACTTCGGTTCGGCGTGGAATCCTGGCAAGACAGGTGCTGTTGCATCGAAGGCGGAAACCTCCCCATAGGCGTTTCCGAACCGTGTGATTACACGGCACTCTCCATGCCCAGCCTGAACCCTCAGAATTACCAGCCTGCCGCCCTCCTTCAACTGCGCGCGCAGTCCATTGGGCAGCGTCTCAATACCGCCATTGACAAGTATCACATCGTAAGGTTGATGCTCAGGCGCACCGTTTGGCAGGGTATGGGTCAGGACCGCGCAATTTTCCACACCAATGTCGGCAAGCGTTTCCGTCGCCTGCTCCGCAAGTACGGAAGACGATTCCAGAGCGACAACGGCATCCGCCAGCCTCGAAAGCACGGCTGCGGAATAGCCGCTGGCGCAGCCAATATCAAGTACGATTTCATCCCGGTGAATTGAGGCAGCCTGCAGCATCTTGGCGAAAGTGCGCGGTGCGAGAACCACCTGGCCCTCGGGATAGACCGCATCTTCATCCGCATAGGCCAGGTCTCTTCGCTCCTCGGGAACGCAACGCTCCCGAGGCACCGCCAAGAATGCCTCGATGATTCTATGATCCGTTACGTCTGCGGGACGAATCTGGCAATCGACCATGGTCCGCCGCGCTTGCGCAAAGTTCATGTCATCCTCCACGCCGTCCGGGACTCATCGCGTTGATTGGCAAGACTATATCCCATTGGCAAGAAAACCAAGAAATCGCGCACACTGGCCGGACCCCTGATTCGATTGCCAACTTCCCGAACATTTTCCGGTTCCGGTTTCATGTGCTCATCCCCGTGCATCAGTCATCAACGGCGACAAATCCTCAAGCGACTCCAGGTTCGCGATTCCTGCAACCACGTTGCCGGCCGGTATTTTGCCAATGACCGGTATCGCCAGGTCGAGAAACTTTGCTCCGAGTTCGTCCCAGGTCGGAGGGCGGCGTGGCGACCACTTAACCTGGTCCACGCGGCCGCGAAGCACGCTGCCGTCCTTGCAGGAAATCTTGATGGAAACCGGCCACTCCCTCGGGAACCGAGCCGTCATGGCGGCATCTTCACGCACTGTGATCCGGCGAGCCAGTTCGTGTATGCGGGGGTCGCCAAGCCGCTCAGGAGTGAGTTGCCGCAGTCCCATTTCCCGATCAGACAGCGCGGCGGCCAGGCAGTACGGTATGGACAGATGCGCATCGACGTAGTTGCTGTTCACTGTCGTGTACTTGCCACCTGTGAACTTTGCGGCGGCCTCGTACGATCGAACGGATATGGAATCGACATCCTCCGGCGCAGGAAGGCGGCCGGCGAACTGCTCGAGCAGGATCTGCACGGGACCGATGATGAGAAGGCCGATCGGGTACGGCTTGAAAGCCAACTCCCTTGTCGCCCATTGCTCGCCCAAACCTTCAACGATCGACTCGAGATCCGGATCCCGCCGCCCGAGGATGTGGAGCGGCGAATGGAAGCGTGGCGATTCTCCTTCCAAGGGTGAGGCACAGTACCCTGCCTTGGCAAGATAAGCCGATTCGATTCCGCACATCGCCGCCTGCCCTGCATGGATCGGCTTTACGCTATGCCCCTTGAAAACGGTGTCTCCGCATGAGACCGGCATGACAAACCCCGACACGCCGACCGCGGCTTCAAGGAAACCGGGACCTAGCCCCAGCATGCGCCCCGCCGCCGCCGCCGCCGCGCATGTGTTGAAGGTTCCGGAGATTTGGAACCCCGAGTCCCAGTGGGCGGGCTGAACGGCCTGACCCAAGCGCGCGCCGATCTCGAATCCGGCGAGCATGGCGGTCAGCAACTCCTGGCCGGACGCTCGATTTGACTCCGCAATTGCAAGAACCGCAGGGGTAACCGCCGCGCCGTTGTGAATACGAGCGGTAAGGTTGCAGTCCTGAAAATCGAGAACTTCGCAAAGTGTGCCGTTCAGAAATGCAGCCAGCATTGGTGTTGTTCGGCAGCTGTGGCCGATTACGGTCGACGGTCCGCCGGTTGCAGTCTCCTCCAAGTAGGTTGCCAACTCCCGGTCGCCGTTCAGCCGGGCAAAATGGACTGCGCCAAGCATGATGCCGATCGCATCGAGCAACGCCATTTTCATGCGCTCCCGTAGATCTTCGGGAACATCCACAAATTCCAACTCGGCCGCGAAAGCCGCGAGCCGACCGGTCACACGCATTCGTCTACGTGAAGCACAAGCAATGAGAGGGATGGCGGCGCTCCCGAATTCTATCGAGAGCGCCGCGGGAGAAATTGCGCCTAATTTGCAAGCGCATTCAGTTCATCGATGAGACCTTCACGCCAATAACCTTCCGCCTCCCACTTCTTGTGCAGAGAACGCATTTTCTCGACAAAGGGCTGCCGGTCCACGTCGTGGAACGTAACGCCCATCGCCCTAATTTCCTCCAGCCAGGCTTCCAGGCTGCCCGCAATTTGCTCATTGTAGAAGTTGCCGGCGATGTCGACGCTCTCCAGAATTGCGGCTCTCTGCTCGTCGTTCAGCGATTGCCAGGAATTCTCGTTCATGGAGATCGCAACGAATTGCGGATACTCGCGCGTGTTCATGATGTGCTCACCGACTTCGGCGTATTTCATCGGCACGACCAAGTCCATCGGCATGTTGATGGCGTCGACCGCTCCCTGGCGCAAGCTGAGATACACGTCGGCAAGTGGGAGAACGACCGTGGTGGCGCCCAGACCTTCCTTGCCCCAGAAACGCTTAACCGCTTCCGCTTCCCAGACACGCAACTTGGTTTGAGACAGTTCTTCGAGGTTCAGAATGGGACGCTTGGCAATCATCACCCGATAAGGTCCACGCCGCCAAATGACACCCATGTTGATGAACCTCTGGTTGCCATTCTTGATGAGATCCGCCTGGATCTTGTCAAACATGGACGATCGTACCCAGGCTTCAAAGTGGGTGCGGTCCTCAAACGTGAATGGAGCGCTGCCAATCTTGAGGTCGGAGGCGAATACGTCGAACAACTCATAGCCAGTGTTGACCATGTCCTGGATGTCGAGCTTGACGTTTTGAATCTGCTGGACGCCGGTGCCCAACTGGTTGGTATGGAACACCTTGATTTCGATTCCGACGTTGCGCTTTGCCACTTCCTCTGCAAACAACTCGTTTGCCTTTGCCTGGATGCTGTTGGGAGCTACATCGTTGCCCAACTGCATCACGATATCGGCGGAAGCCGCAGGCGTCGCCAATGCCAAAGCCGCGACAATTATCGCCAAAAGATTGATTTTCATAGGTTTTTTCCTTTCGATTAGTCTTCTTGGGTGTCAAATGGTGGAGTGGGCCATACTGGCGGGCGTGTTCCGCGATTGATCCAAAGCAGACAACCCCAGACCTCCACCAGACTGGTGAATACGATCGACGCGGAAAGGAACAACAGAGGGATCCATTTCACGGATTCGGGCACACCAAGCAGTGGCGTTGGCGTGTTAATTTGGAGAACAATCAGTCTCCAAGTGTGAACGAAAATGATGGCCATGGTCAGCACCATCAATACATAGACCAGCAGTACAAGCCACGCCTTGCCACGCTCGGAAAGGCGAAAGTAGACGGCCTCAATCATGATATCTTCGTTACGGGCGTAGAGCGCCGAGGCCCCCAGCAGAAAGACATACATGAAGGAGAAGCTGACGATTTCGTAATACTCTGGATAGCCCGTGCTGAACCCGGTCCGCATCACAATTTCCGCCGTGTAAAGCCCGAGTGAAGCGACAAAGAGCACGCCGGCCAATGCCAGTTGCGCCCAGGTTAGCAGGCGCACGATGCGTGCCGCGCGCGCGAACCCGGGCAATTGGTCCAAGGCATTCATTGCAACAACCATCTCGGGAGAAACAGACTCAATTCCGGGATATAGGTGATTACACCCAAGGTGAGCAGTAGTGGAACCAGAAAAGGAACGCAGGCCCGTACGATCTTTTCGATCCCAACGCCGGTGAAGTTCGAAACCACAAACAGCCCGACACCCATCGGGGGCGTGATGATGCCAATCAACAGATTGAAAATCAGAATGACGCCGAAGTGCACCGGGTCGATGCCCATACCTAGGGCGACGGGCAGCAATACCGGCACCATGATCAGCAATGCGGGAAGTCCCTCGATAAGGCAACCCACAAGGATCAAGAAAACATTTATGGCCAGTAGCTGGAGCCATTTCGCGCCCGAGAGTCCGGCGAACCAGGCAGCCGCCTGCGCCGCCACTTGTTCTCGGGTGACCAACCAAGCCATGACTGTAGCCGTACCAATCAAGAACATGATCATCGAACTGGAGAGCGTTGCCCGAATTACCACACGCGCCAAACGGCGCATGGTCATTTCCCGATAAATGAAAACCGCTACGGCAAGGCTGTAGAGCGTCGTAGCGATTCCGGCTTCGGTAACCGTAAAGATGCCGCCGACAATTCCCACGACAATGATGAGAGGCGCGACCAGCGCCGGTATTCCCTGCCAGAAGGACCGGGCCAATTCCTGGCGTGTGGGTCGGGGCGCAGTGGGACAATGAAACCGCCCGGACTTTACCAGCATGTAAATGAACGACATCAATACGGCGGCCAGAAGCAGACCGGGGCCTATTCCGGCGAGGAGCATTGCGCCGACCGATACCTCCGCTGTGATGGCGTAAACGATCATGACCACAGAAGGCGGAATCAGCGGTCCGACCATGCAGGAGGCGAGCGTCACCGCCGAGGAAAAGGCCGCGTCGTAACCCGCGTCCCGCATGGCCTTGATTTCCACTCGACCGAGTCCCGCCGCGTCGGCCATCGCCGTACCGGAAATGCCCGCAAAAATGACGGAGGCGACGACGTTCACTTGCGCCAGTCCACCGGTCATCCAACCCACGCAGGCCAGCGCGAAGCGGTAAATTCGCTGGGTAAGTCCACCCGCGTTCATGATTTCCGCAGCGAGAATGAAGAAGGGGACCGCGAGCAACTCGAACTTGCTCAAGCCGTGAATAATGTACTGAGGAACAACCAGCAGCGGCACGTCACCCATTGTCACCAGCACAATGAGCGAGGCCATCAACATCGAAAGCGAAACCGGCACCCGCAATAACAGCAGGATCGTAAACAGCACCAATACTGCGATCCCGACCATGCGGGCCTACTTGTCGGCCTCGCGGCCTAATTCGGGCGTGCCTTTAACGGCGCTTTCCAACGGATCCCTCCCGCGGGCTTCCTCGCCGCCTAACGAATGCTCAACCGGGCCCGCGATTCAACTCGCGGTCGACAATGCTCTTTGGTTCGCGACTGGTTGGGCGGTACCATAGACTCGCGCGACAGCGTCCGCAAAGCGTGCGGAAACGGAAAGGACAAACCCGGAGATGAGCAAAATCAAGTCGACTGCCATTCACAAATATGTTTTCGCGTGGCACGAAGTCTCGGTGCAGGATATCGCCGAAACAATCGCTCGAGAATGCGCACAGCACCAATCGACATGTTCGGACCTGTCTGCGGATCTTGGATTTGACGACGAGCCCGGCGGTTTCCGCCTCGAGTTGAACCGACACAAGACTCAGGCAGAGGACTCAACTTGAGCCAATCCGTTCACGATTTCGGCCTGTGCGAGGCGGCAACCGCGGTTCGAAAGGGCCACATTTCATCCCGCGAACTCGTGCAGGCATCCATTGAGCGCGCAGAGCGCCTGCAGCCTCGTCTCAACACGTTTATCTCGCTCCGCGCGGAACGGGCGCTAGCGGCAGCAGATGCGGCGGATGCCGCCCTTGCGCGCGGTGCCGAGGTTGGCCCACTGCACGGTGTGCCCTTGGCGCACAAGGACATGTTCTATCGCGCTGGATGCACGGTAACTTGCGGTTCAAAAATCCGGCAAGATTACGCTCCGAAGTGCACGGCAACAGTGCTGGCGCGCCTTGATGCCGCGGGAGCCATCGATCTTGGTGGCCTGAACATGTCCAAATTCGCGTGCAATCCCTTCGGCCACAACATTTTGGTCGGCCCCGCGAAGAATCCCTGGAATCAGGATCACATCCCCGGAGGGTCTTCAAGCGGATCCGGGGCCGCGGTCGCCGCCGGACTTGTCTACGGTTCTCTGGGCTCGGATACGGGCGGCTCCGTTCGCTTGCCAGCCGGCATTTGCGGAACCGTGGGGCTGCTGCCGACGAATTCGCGGGTCAGCCGCTACGGCGCCATGCCGCTCAGCTTTTCTCTCGACAATGTAGGGCCCCTGGCGAAGACGGCGCGTGGTTGCGCCAGAATTGCCGGCGTCATTGCGGGTAATGACCCGCAGGACACCTCTTGTGCTGATCGGAGCGTGCCCGACTACGAAGCGGGAATTGAACGCAGCATCAAGGGGCTACGGGTCGGAATTCCGGCTGAGCACCACTGGCGTGATCTGGCGTCAGACGTGCAGGCGTGCTTGGAAGAAAGCCTGGAGGTCTTGCGCCAACTCGGTGCGCTGACCGTTGAGGTGTCCTCTCCTGACCCTCGCCCGCTCGACGCGCTTGCCAACCTCATCATCCTCTCTGAAGCCGCCGCAATTCATCGGCGCTGGCTGAAGGAGCACCCGGAGCAATACACGCCCGTGGTACGGGACCGCATTCGATTCGGATTTGCCTTTCCGGCAGCCCGTTATGTGGAGGCGCTCAGCCTCCGTAGGGCGAATCTTGACCAGTATGTGCGCGCCGTCTTCGAAAAGGTCGACGTGCTGCACGTTCCGCTGCTCTCGAAACCGGTCCCCACGACTGCCAGTGTGCACGCTTCCCTCGCCGGCAAGCCCGACCTCACGTTCAACCTGGCGTATCACACTCGCCTCTTCAATTATTTGGGCCTTCCCGCACTGGCGGTTCCGTGCGGTCTTGACGGCAACGGATTGCCCGTCGCCTTTCAACTCGCGGGACTGCCCTTTTCCGAGAGCAACCTGCTCAACGTCGCGCACCTGTATCAGTTGGCTACAGGGGAGTCGCGGCCGCAACTGGACCTTGGTGAAACCTGAGAGAACGGACCCGTTGCCTGATCGCGGACCACACGACCCCAGCGCAATCGCGGGAGAGCCCGCAACGCCGTGCGTCCGAGTTCGCATGTTCCTGCGACCGGCACCAGCGCTGCCGTGAAGGGCGTGTGCATACCGGCACCTCGGCGCAAGCGGCAAGGCTGGAAGCACTCCAGATTCCGTCCCGCCTGCATGGTGGTACGCAAATTGCCCTGCGGCGCCGGGCGCGCCGCAGGGCAAAGGAACAAATGCTAGTTGGCGAGTTCCAGGAGGCTGTCTACAAGACCCGCTTCCCAATCGCCGTTCGCTTCCAAATTGCGCGCGATGGCAGTGGAGCGTGCGCTCCATTCGGAAACGTCGAAATCGATGATCACGACGCCTTGGGACTTCAGGTATGCCTGATCCCTTGCCCAGTTTCCTTCCTGCGCGCCGGAATAGAAACTTCCCGCTTCTTCGTGCGCTTCCATCAGGATCGCGCGTTCCGCGTCTGTGAGGCTCTGCCAGACGTCTTCGCCAATGGTGTTGTAAAGCGCTTGGTGCCGATGGCGGGTAAGCACCAGGTACTTGGCGCTCTCGTAGAACTTGATCGGCCGAACGAGGTCCGCCGGCAATTCAATCGCCTTCACAAGCCCTTGTCGAAGGGCGAGCGGGGCTTCCGGCCAAGGCACCGGGGTTGTATTCGCTCCGGCGCCATCTTCCCCCCAAGCCATAAGGTCTACTTCGTTGGTCGGCACCCGCATGGGAACCCCCTTCAGGTCGGCGACCGAGAGAACGGGATCCTTGGTCAAAAGAATCTTGTACGGCCCGCGATTCCACTCCGCATTTCCGAGAACACGAATCGACGTGTTCTCAAGAATTTCGGCCTTCGCCTTTGCGTGGAGCGGGCTTGCGTAGTACGTGAAAGCATGCGCCCGGTCCGCGAAAATGAACGCGAGGCTTGCCAGTTTCAAACTCGGCGAGTATTTCGCAAACAAGTCATACCCGTGAAGCGCCATTTCGATGGAGCCCGCGGTTTGGGACTCGATGATTTCGTACGAACTTCCGAGCTGCGCGCCCGGGAACAGCGTGATTTCGAGTTCGCCTCCTGATTTCTGTTCGACGAGTTCCTTGAACTTCACTGCCCCCTGCCCTTCCGCGGAATCTAGCGGTACGACGAGCGCCATCTTCAGGGTTGTCTTGGCGTCCGCAGTGCCTGCGGCGAACGCGAATACCAACGCCAACATAAGTGTGGCCAAATGTTTCATGTATCTTTCTCCCTTTTCCATGAAGCCATGAGCAAACCGGACCAAGGCCTTGCCGCCCAGGAATGGGCACGATCCTTACCCGACTCTCTCCAGAGCGTTCTTCTTACTGTCCACACGTATAGTCCGGCTGGCCTTGAGAGTCTCTATCCGATGATTCCTCGAACAAGATTCGGCAGCCACAGGACGGTTTGAGGCACCAGCGAAATGAGAAGCAGGCTAATGACCAATGGGATCAGAAACGGTCCGGTCTCACGGATAATTTCCGTGAGCTTGCAACCCGTAATCTCTGACGCCACGAACAGCGATATTCCGACTGGCGGCGTAATCATTCCGATCATGAGATTGATGCTCATGAACACACCCATGTGTACCAGGTCAATTCCGGCAGCCAAGGCGATAGGTTTGAGGATAGGAATCATCAGAATCATGACGCCGATTCCTTCCATGAATGTTCCCATGATCAACAGGGACACATTCATGATGAGCACCGTCAGCACCCAATTGTCCACAATTCCGCCCATCACATCAACCAGAAACAGCGGAATCTGCTCCACGGTGATGATCCAGGAAAACAGGATCGCAGTGCTCACGATGAAGAGCGGCATGGCCGTCGCGAGCGCCGCCTCCCGGAGCGCGGCAATCAGTTCGCTAAGCCGGGTCGTTCGGTAAATCGCGATGAGCGCAAGCGCATAGAGAACGGCAATCAGTCCGGCTTCGGTAGGTGTGATGTACCCGAGCACCAAGCCGCCTACGATGATGACGGGCGACAGCGCCGGAAGAAATGCGCGCAAGAAGGTCTGCCCTCTTTCCCGCCAGGTGCATCGCGCGCTTGGGGGCGGGCCTCCTCGATACGCCGCAAAATAGATGTAGACCATCAAGGTGCCACCGATGAGGAGGCCCGGAACGACTCCCCCGAGAAACAGGTCCGCGATCGATACTTCAGCCAACTCGGCATAGATGATCATGATCATGCTCGGCGGGATGATGGGTCCGATCACGGCGCTGGCGATCGTTACCGCGCCTGCAAAGGCCGGGTCGTACCCAGCCTTGCGCATCGCGTGAACCTCAATCCGGCCGAGACCGGCGGCGTCTCCCACGACAGTTCCCGTCATGCCGGAGAAAATGACCGAAGCGAGCACATTGACTTGCGCCAGTCCGCCTCGGAGGTGCCCGACCAATGCTTGCGCAAAGTCGAAAATCCGGCCCGTAATGCCTGCCGTATTCATTAGCGCGCTTGCCAGGATGAAGAATGGAATTGCGGTATAGAGATAGCTTTGCAGCGATCCCTGCATCCTGCCAAAGATGATCGTCATATTGGCCGTATCCGCAAAAACCAGGTACGCCATCGAGGCGAATCCAAGGCAAAATGCAATCGGCACCCCCAGGATCAGCAAAACGAGGAAGCTGGATAGGAAGAGGGCGAATTCCGGGCTCATGGATCGCCCGAGATTTGTGTCAAGAGGGATTCAATCCCGGACAGCAGGATCGAAACGTATGCGATCGGTATGAAAATACTGACGACGTTTTGCGGCACTTGCAAGGCGGTCGTCATGCGTTCTGCGAGAATTGGTTGGTAAATCGCAGCCTGCCAGAGTGTGGCGACAACAAAGATCAAAACCAGCACCTCGCTTAAGATCATGATGAACCGTCGAGGTGCGCTGCCCGGTTGCAAACGGTCGACGAGCAAGGTCACCGCGATATGGCGGCGAGACTTGTAAAGATATGCGCTGCCGGCGAAAACTGTCCAGATCACAAGCGTGACGCTGACTTCAATCACCCAAGACGGGTACAGGTTGAAAAGCACCCTGCCGGCAACCGCCCAGGTGTTTGCGAGAAGCAGCAATCCCAGAAACGCAGTCGCGAGAGCGAGCTCAATGCGGCCGGTCCTTCGATTGAACTCGGCCAATCCACGCAGAAACCGATCCATGGCCACTCCACTCAACGCTTCACGTCAAGCATAGCCCGGAATCATAATATTCCTAATCTTCTTCGCTTCGCCCGCAGCCAACATCGGTGTTTCGGGAATGTAACGCTTACCGGCAAGGGTCCTGGCAAACGCAATCAAGAATCTTGAATCTCGAATTCTGACCGAAACCCTGTTCGCACCTCTCGAAATCCTCATTTCGCATGCAGAGGGGCAACTGCTTCTGATGAAATATTTTCCGGCATCTTTCAAGCATCGGCGTCTGACCAGCAAAGTGGCAATGCAGCAAACCTCCATCAGGCGAGAAGTGGCATTCGCGTCAAGTAGCCGGCGGGATGATTTTGATTGCAAGCGATCAGTTCGACCGCGCCCAGTTAACACGGGGGCTACGGAGCTGAGAATGTCTTCAATTGCAGTGCCAATAACGAAAGGAAGCACCCACCAAGCGTTCTTCAGGTAACCCGCGTCCGCTGAATTCTGGTCCAGCTTCCCGCCAAGATTCCAAATTGACTAGCCAAGCTGCTCAATCATTTTCTCTTTGCTATCAAAGCTCTCCAGCGAATGGATGATCTTGAATGTCTCCCGGATACAGGAGAATTGCGGCTTGCGGCAATTTGATCGGAGTTGATCGAACGCTGACTGACTTCGGAATTACCCGGATGTACGGTTGCGCCGATTTCCATTGCGACTTGAGCTACCCTCACCCATTCCCTTTGTGTCGAAACACAAGGTCCCCAAGACCGGAAACCGGAAATACAGTTTCGCAATTGACGTCTTCATTCCTGGTTTCGTTCCCATGCCGATTTCTTGAAACCGATCAACGCTTGGTCAATCGAATCCTCAGGTCCGCTTGTCGAGTCCGCCGTACTCGCACCCTTTTCCATGTCACCTGAACGGCCCTTGCACTACTCCGCTCTGTTGACGATCAAAGTTTCCAATCTGACCAGCCTGCCTTTCCAAGAATGCCACATTCGCAAGGTCCGCACGACCGGTAAATCGTCCCGCTCTGTCCGGCTTTTTTGCCGACACCGCCCAAGAGCAGGAGAGGCACCATCCGGATCTCCGTCTCGAGGACTTGGTGCTGGTGCAGCGCATTCTCTAGGTGGGCGAACTATTCGCGGAAGGTGACAGGATCGCAATCGGGATTCTCGCGGACGACCGTCGCCTCTGGCGCGCCGTAATCAAGGCCATGGCGGAGGGGTCGGGGACCTTCCTATTGGCGCTCCACCGGGCGAGGTCATACGACCTGCCCGCCGCGCGCTGCCGACGAGAGAAAACGCGAAATGACGAAGAAAGACAAGCGTCAAGCGGGCCACAAACCCCGCGTTCGCCCGAAGGCATGAGAGTATTGTGAATGTTGCTGACGCCGGAACTCAGTGTAGCTCGGGGCGGCCGCAATGGCAAGTTTCCCGGGTGGGGCCGCTCCCGGTAGCGGTCGATCTTGCGGGAAATTCAGCGCCTGTTTTCAGGCGCACTCTTCGGGCAATTCAACTCCCTTGAAACGCTCGCAAGAAACCCGGTTTCCGAACGATTCTGGGAGGTGTTCCAGTGCAATTCGCCAAGACTGCGAAATCCAGCGGCGGAACTCGTACCGCGATTGCGCCCCCATTAACCCATTGCGATGTTGGGCTCGTCTCCTTCCCCCTCCGCATCCAGCATCATCTCGCCGGGTCCCGCATCAATTCGATTCGAAAGAACATTTGTCTCCCTTCCCAGGGTCCCGCCTATCAGGTCAGATATCGACGGTACTTGCAAGATTCCCTTTTACAGGGGCATCCAAGATTTCTGGGTATGTGGCTGTTTGCTGGCTTTCCCACATTTGGGCGTAGGTATCTCCACGAGCGAGAAGCTCGGCATGCCTGCCGTGCTCGATGATACGGCCGCTCTCGAGCACAATGATTTGGTCCGCATCCACGACCGTGGAAAGGCGATGCGCAATTACAAGCGTCGTCCTGTCACGTGAAACTAGCCCAAGGCTTTGCTGAATGTCTTTCTCCGTGTGTGTGTCCAAAGCCGATGTAGCTTCATCGAACAGCAGAATTTTTGGCCGCTTCAAGATCGTTCTGGCGATCGCCACGCGCTGCTTTTCGCCACCCGAAAGTTTCAGCCCGCGTTCCCCGACCATCGTCTGGTAGCCATCGGGAAGCGACTTGATGAATTCGTGAAGTTGCGCAAGCCGCGCCGCTTCCTCGACTTCTTCCGGCAATGAATCTGGCCTACCATACGCGATGTTGTAGAACAGTGTATCATTGAAGAGCACGGTATCCTGGGGAACGACCCCGATCGCCGCCCGCAGACTCTCCTGCGTAACATCACGAATATCCTGGTCATCAATGGTGACGCGGCCAAATTCGATGTCGTAGAACCGGAACAGAATTCGGGAGATTGTCGACTTTCCGGATCCCGTGGGGCCGACGATAGCCAAAGTCTTCCCGGCGGGAACGCCGAAAGAAATCCGTTCCAGGATTTGCCTCCGACCATCATATTGGAATGAGACATCTTCGAACCGGACGCAGCCATCCGTTACCGCGAGAGCGGAGGCGCCGGGACGATCCCGAATTTCCTGATCTTCGCGCAGGATGGAGAACATTCGTTCCATGTCCACAAGCGCCTGCTTGATCTCTCGATATACGAATCCGAGAAAATTGAGCGGCTGGTAGAGTTGTAGCAGGTAAGTGTTTACCAGCACGAAATCCCCAATCGAGGTTTCTCCTCGCACAATACCGGATGCTGCCATGTACATGATGAGGGTAACACCGGACGCAATGATTGCCGCCTGCCCGATGTTCAGAAGTGAAAGGCTGGTCTGGTTGACTACAGCTGCGTGTTCGTGGCTTCGGAGGGCGCTGTCGAACCGTTCCGCCTCATAGCCCTCGTTGCCAAAATACTTGACGGTTTCATAGTTGAGCAGGCTGTCCACGGCCCGACTGGTCGCCTGCTCGTCTGCCGCGTTCATTTTCCTGCGGTATTTCAGGCGCCATTCCGTGACGATGATCGTATAGGTCGAATAACCGGCGATGGTGAAAAAGGTGACGAGCATGTACCACACATCAAAGAGCACCCAGAGAATTCCGCAGACCATCGCGACCTCAACCAGCGTCGGAACGATGCTGAACAACATGAAACTGAGCAGCCATTCAACTCCTCTTGTTCCGCGGTCGATCGCACGCGTGATCCCGCCTGTCTGACGATCGAGATGAAAGCGCATCGACAATCCATGGAGATGACGAAACGTCGTCAACGCCACGCGGCGAATGGCGCGATGCGAGACCTTCGCGAAAACAGCGTCCCGCAATTCCTGAAAGGCCCCGGACAGCAAACGTGCGCCGCCGTAGGCGAAGAGCACGCCTAGCGGAATCGCGATCACGACCTCCTCCGAAGTAGGCGCCAGCACGTCGATGGCTTGCTTGAACAGGATGGGTACATACACGGTGGCGAGTTTGGCTCCCACCAGGAAAACCATTGCCACAAGGACCCGAAGCCGCATTTCTTTCCAGCCCTCGGCCGGCTTGGCCGGCCACAGATACGGTAGGAGGGCACGTAGCGCCCGCCGCCCGTATCCGGGCGAAACGTCTTCCTGCAAAGCTGGATTTGTGACACTCATCTCAATCTCTCACTTGTTGGCTGCTTCGCGGGTTCGCGATCGCCAAGACTGGCGTTCGCCATCGATTTCAATCTGGTCCCATGGCGGTTTTCGGAACATCGCATCGTTCAATCGCGACCTCGAAACGCCGATCTGTCTCTATGCCTAAGTAGTATTTCGATTCCGTAGGCTCATCTTCCGCTTGTGCTCCGTTCAGCAGTTTGGCCAGCGATTGCCAAACAGCTCGAATTTGTTTTTCGACGTGAGTTTTGAGGTAGTGGTTCACCAACAGTTTTCCAACCCATGTCAGCGCCGTTCTTGCTGCCACTTGAGCTGGACGTCTCTGCCCTTGTGAGATCTTTCGAAGCCACGAAGCGGCTGATCAGGGCGCAAACGGAAAACACAGTTGCAATTTCGTCGTGAAGACTCGGAGTGCAGGCCGTATCATGTCCCGGTCTTCACTGAACGAAGTCTCCCCAATACCTTGCGATCCAAAGCGATGCATCGGAATTGGGACCGAATTCATCAGAACAAATGCCGGAACGCGAAAGACCACAGCGAACAACCATGCATGAAGGCGACCGAATTACCATCCCTTTCGTCGACGGAGTGCATCTGGTGGACAGAAGCCATAGCAAAGAAGTTGCTTTCGAACCCCTCAACCTTTCGAATGGGTTTGCATCGAATCTCCGATTTAATTGCCCGAAGCGAACGGCTCGCGTATAGAAAGCATATTCAGGCGACGTGGCGGAGTGGCTACGCAGCGGACTGCAAATCCGTGTACACCGGTTCGAATCCGGTCGTCGCCTCCACAACGCATGAATGGGCGCTTCGACCTGTGCGCCGCCGAGCACATACTGGCTTTCAATGAGCGAATCCGCCATTTTCTCCACTCCCGGGAGCAGCTTTCTCGTGCAACTGAATTCTCGCCAGCGCGAGGCGGTTGAGCATCTGGATGGTCCGCTGCTGGTGCTCGCCGGAGCTGGAACCGGAAAGACCAGCACGCTCACTGTGCGTGTGGCGGAACTCTTGCGACAGGGCAAAGCGAGACCGTGGGAAATCCTCGCGGTCACTTTTACCAACAAGGCAGCCACCGAAATGCGGGAACGGGTTGCTGCCGCGCTCGGTCCGGACGGCCGGGAACCGGAATGGATGGGTACGTTTCACTCGATTTCCGCCAGGATGCTTCGCCGGCATGCAAAGCATGCGGGACTGAGGAGCGATTTTACGATACTGGATTCGGACGATTCCCGGCGTGTCCTGCGCGAAAT
The DNA here is from genome assembly GCA_965219495.1 of Rhodobacterales bacterium. Taxonomy (GTDB): domain Bacteria; phylum Pseudomonadota; class Alphaproteobacteria; order Rhodobacterales; family CAZPXZ01; genus CAZPXZ01. Next base: position 529,362 of record OZ244777.1, on the reverse strand, counting down.
CGCACAGGAAATGGATATCGACAGAAAACGCTGGAACGACCGCGTGCTCGCCGCGTTCATGGATATGTGGAAAAATCGGGCTCTCGGTCCCGACAGCGTACCCGAAAGTGAAGCGCAGCGGCTGGCGAACGGCCGCGGCGCGGCGGTGTATCGGGAGTATTGCAGCCGGCTTCTGGCGTTGAACGCAGCAGACTTTGGGGACCTGCTCCTCCATATGGTTCACATTTTCCAACGGCAGCCGGACATTGCGGACGAGTACCGAAACCGGTTTCGCTACGTGCTGGTCGACGAATATCAGGACACGAACGTTGCGCAGTATCTCTGGCTGCGGCTCGTAACCGGCTCGCACGGCAACATTTGCTGCGTTGGCGACGACGATCAGTCCATCTACGGCTGGCGTGGCGCCCAGGTCGAGCACATTCTGAGGTTCGAGCGGGATTTTCCCAGGGCGCGTGTCATTCGCCTGGAGCAGAACTACCGGTCCACCGCCCACATACTCGGTGCGGGTTCCGGGCTGATTTCCGCCAACACGGGCCGGTTGGGGAAGAAGCTCTGGACCGCGGCCGGAAACGGGGAGAAAGTCCGAGTCGGCGCCTTTGCCGACGGCCGCAGCGAGGCCCAGTGGACTGCGGGCGAAATCGACCAGCTGGCTTCCGGAAGTGGAAACGCCAGACTTTCTCTCAGCCAGATTGCAATCCTGGTTCGCGCTTCATATCTGATGCGGGTACTCGAGGAGCAACTCGGCTGGTCGGGCATCCCCTATCAGGTTGTCGGAGGCGTCCGTTTCTACGAACGCGCGGAAATCCGGGATGCGGTCGCGTATATGCAGGCGATCGCGCAACCGGGTGCGTTTCTGGCCTTCGAGCGTATTGCAAACACACCGCGGCGCGGATTGGGACCGGTCTCCATTCAGGCAATACGGGACGAGGCCTCCAGAACGGGTGGACTCTTTATTCCATCAGCCGAGAAAGCGCTGTCCAAGGGTGCGGTTCGCGGAAAAGGCGCAGTTGGGTTGCGCCAACTGCTTGGCCAGGTTGAGGCTTGGCGAAAGCAAATGGAGGAAGAGATTCCGGTCCGGGAACTTGCCAAACTCGTTCTTCGCGAGTCGGGCTATCTGGAAATGTGGGAGTCATCCAGCTCTCTGGATGCGCAGGGACGAATCGAAAACCTGAACGAATTTATCAACGCCCTGGAAGAGTTCGAGACCCTTGACGCATTCTTTGAGCATGTGGCGCTCGTACGCGGGGAAGAAACCAGTCCGGACGAAGAGAGCGTAAAAATCATGACGATTCACGCCGCGAAGGGACTGGAATTCGACTCGGTGTTCCTGCCCGCGTGGGAAGAAGAGGTGATTCCCACTCCCCGTTCGCTAGACCGACCGCTGCTTGGCGGCATCGAAGAGGAACGGCGCCTGGCCCACGTCGCCATCACCCGGGCCAAGAAGCGCTTGGCGATCACCTGGGTGCAAACCCGGCATCGCTTCGGCATGATTGAACCTCGTACCCCTTCGCGGTTTCTCAGGGATCTGCCCTCCGAGCACATCTCGATCTTGGGGGATGCCGTGGCACCGGAGGTTGAGTTTTCGGGCGCCGGTTCGTTGCTCGAGATGCGCGCCTCCCGCGCTGAGGCGTACCTGTCTCCCGGATGGCGCCGCATGCAGCAGAACAGGACGCTCGCAACATCCGGAATCGCCAACCGCCATGAGGTCCGGGCGCATTCGAAGTTCGCGCCCGGAGTTCGTGTGTTTCATCAAAAGTTCGGTTATGGGCAAGTGCTTCGCACCGACGGCTCCAGTGTCGACGTCGCCTTTGAAACTGGCAACAAGACCATCATGTCTTCCTTCCTCGCTGCGGATAACCGGGAATGAAACCGGTGGCCGCCCATTTGGGTCTAGAACCAGCGGACCAGAATGCGGCGACAGCGTCACGGCTAAAGGCAATTCGTGGTCATCTCGCGGCAGCCGGGGCGGACGGATTGCTGATCCCGAGAACAGACCCGTTCTTGGGCGAGAATATCGCGCCTGCCTTCGAACGCCTGGCATGGGCAACCGGGTTTACCGGTTCGGCTGGTCTTTGCCTGCTTCTTTCCGGTCGGGCTCTAATGTTCCTTGATGGCCGATACCTGCTGCAGGGAAGGGCACAGACGGATCCATCCCAATTTGAAATCGTCGATATTTCCCGTTGCGCGCCGGAAGCCTGGATTTGCGAACACCTTGGCAACGGCAAGACGGTCGCCTTCGACCCGTGGCTGCATACTCCGGGTTTTCTTCGCAAGCTTTCTGCTTGCGGATTTCGCTTGCTGCCGCTTGGACAGAATCTTGTCGATCTTGCCTGGAATGACCGGCAAGCACCCGAGCGCGGCGAGGTTCATCTGCTTCCCTGCGAGATTGCGGGAGAAGGGGTCCGCGGCAAATGCCACCGGACCGCCAAGAAACTCGTGAGAGAAAACGTGGACGCTGCGCTTCTTTCTTCCGCGGAATCCGTTAACTGGTTGCTCAACATTCGCGGGGACGATGTGCCGCATATACCGGTGGTACAGGCTCGCGCCCTGCTTCACGCGGATGCTTCGGGTGTGCTCTTTCTCGACCCGGGAAATTTCTTGGATGGGCTTCGTGCGCATCTTCCCTCGGAAATCCAAATCGCTGATCCGGATTCCCTTGAAGGAAAAATGGGCACTCTGTCGGGACGGCGGCTCTCGATCGATCCGAATTCCACGCCAGAGAGGATTTGGGCCATGGCGAAGGACGCCGGGATCCAGATCGAGGAAAAAGAGGATCCGGTCGCCGAATTGCGGGCGCAGAAGAATCCCACGGAAATTGAAGGAATTCGGCACGCGCACCAATTGGACGGGTCGGCGGTCGTGGAGCTTCTTTCGTGGCTTGACCGAAGGAATCCTTGCGAAGTCACCGAGATTGAGATCGTGAAGGAACTTGGAGCGAGAAGGGTCGCCACCGGAGAACTCAACGACTTCGCATTCGATACGATTGCGGCGGCGGGACCAAACGCCGCACTGCCCCACTACTGCGTGACGCAGTCGACCAATCGCGCGCTGCGAAAAGGCGAATTTCTATTGCTGGATTCGGGCGGCCAGTATTTTAGCGGCACAACCGACCTCACCCGTACGATCCCGGTCGGGAATGTTTCAGGCGAAATGCGTCGCGTGTACACGCTGGTGTTGAAATCCATGATCGCCGTTTCCACGCTACGCTTTCCTCCCGGGACGCCGGGAATCGCCATTGACGCGATCGCCCGGGAGTCGCTTTGGCGATTCGGCCACGACTACCCGCATGGCACCGGCCATGGCGTCGGCTTTTGTCTCTCCGTCCACGAAGGTCCTTTCGCGCTTTCCGCGCGGGGTCCTCGAGCCAACCGGAAGCTTCAGCCCGGCTACGTGCTATCGAACGAACCCGCGTGCTACTTTCCGGGCAAATTTGGAATTCGAATCGAAAACCTGCTGCTCCTCAAGGAGGCACGAGAGATCGAGGGAGGCAGCGTCCCCGTACAGGAATTCGAATCGCTTACCCTGGCGCCCATCGACAAGCGGCCGATCGAAGCGTCGATTCTCGGGGAGGATGCGGCATCCTGGCTAGACGCATATCATGCCCGGGTCGAGAGGGAGATCGGCCCGCTCGTATCCGAAGAAGCGCAATTCTGGCTCGCGAAGGCGTGCGCGCCCCTCTCTGCTGTCGAGCACTGAACGAATGCGGCAGATCCACAGGGTTTCGAAAGGGTCACCGAACGCCCGCTCATACGCGATTCCCGCCAAATGATTGCTGGAAATTTTTTCCTCCGGCCAAACGGTCGAAGCTCATTGGGCGAAAATCGTCCGCGACCTGGTTTTCCAAAAGCCAGGCGGAGAGTTCTTTCATAAATATGGGACCGGTCTTGAACGCGTGCCCGCTGCCCCCGCAGGCGTCCGCGTAGCCCTCAAGCCCGGACCGTGGACCGACAAACGGCATCCAGTCCGGAGTTACGTCATACAATGTCGCGTAGCCGGAAATGAACCGAGCGCCGGCAAATGACGGAATCCGGCGGGACCATCGCGTGTGCACGTCTTCGATAAAGTCCGGGTCATGGCTCGTCTTGTAGTTGTATGGATCGACCTCAACGTACTCCTTTGGAAAACCCCGGCCAACCAGCCAGCGATCCGCCCGAACCGGCCGCATGTAAACGGCGTCCACGGCGTTCGCCACCGGAGTTGACGGCATCGCGGCGTCTGGGGGCACTTCCCAGATGGTGTCCTGTTCGCGCACCGAGCGCAGTGGCAGTTCTATACCCACGCTCTCGGCAAGAAACCTGGACCATGGCCCCGCGGCGTTCACGACAACCCCTGCTTCCACGGTTCCTTCATCCAGCAACACGCCGTTGATCCGATCCCCCTCGCGAAGCAAGGCGCGGCAAGGTGTCTGGAAGCGGGTGTCTCCCCCCAGGGCCTCGAACGCTTTGACGAACGCCTGTGTGGACCGCACAGGGTCCGCATAGCCGCTGTCCTCTTCCATGACGATTGCGCTCACGCCGTTTTCGTTCAGCCACGGAAATCGCTCATTCCACTCCGGCTGTTCGAGAATCTGCGTTCGAATGCCCAGTGCTTGGTGCATGGCGACTTTTTCCCGCATCGTTGACTCCCATTCCGAAGGCATCAACTGCACGAAGCCGGTTTGCTTGAATCCGCCGGAATGACCAAGAACAGACTCCATATCCGCGAAAAGATCGACGGCGGCCTTGGCCAGACGGGCCATGACCGGAATGGTATAAAAAGTTCGAACGATCGCCGCGCTCTTTCCGGTGCATTCCGATGCCGGGCCGCCACGGTCGATCAGGAGCACGCGGGCAGCGCCCGTCTTCCGCAACCAATAGGCCGCGCTTGCGCCAAATATCCCCGCGCCTACAACGACAAAGTCAAATTTGCGTGTCATCACCTTCCTCCTTGGCAAGCTGAGAGTCCCGCAACGAACAGGTTGCGGCCTCGTTCAGTTTGTAAGAGAGACGCCCGTCCTTGCGCACAACGACCCCATAGCATTCGCGCGCGCGTTTGGGCGAAACCAGCCCCTCCCTGACATCCCAAAGGACTTTCGCAGGATCCCTCCGCCAAGGATTCCCCCACCCGCCGGCGCCGGGCGTGGAAATCGTTACGACATCGCTGCGGTCGACCGGCCTCGTCATCTTTGAATAGGGTAATTTTCGGTTTTGTCCCGCGTGCCTCACATGGCAGGAGGAATTCGCACCGCTTCCCCCACCGAACACGCCCCACGGCTTTCGAACGTATCGGTCTGTGGAAACCGTGAGAGTCGTACTCTCGCTCAACACCTCGATTTCCCGGCGCATTCCGAGCCCGCCGCGAAACCGGCCAGGACCATCCGTATTTGGGATCAACCCGTAGCTTCGCACCATCAGAGGGTACGCGGTTTCCACAACTTCGACCGGCGCGTTGCGAGTGTTGGTCATATGGCACTGCACCGCGTCCATGCCGTCCCGGTCGTGCATCGCCCCCTGCCCTCCGGCATAGGTCTCGATGTAGTTATAGAGTCGCCCGGTGCGGGGGTTCTTGCCGCCGATGTTGAACAGGCTCGTTACGCCATTGCTCGCCGCCGCCGCGCGTTCGGGAACCACCCTGACCAGCGCTCCCAGCAACACATCGACGACCTTGGGGGAGGTAATAATGGTGGCGTTTGCCACTGCTGCCGGAGCCGGCGCGTTCACCACCGTTCCTTCCGGCGCACGGATTTCGATCGGGCGATAGGACCCCGCATTCGGCGGCAGCCCCGGATCGAGCAATACCTTGAGAATGTAGTAGCATGCCGCGTTCGTGCATGCGAGATTGCTATTGACCGATTCATTCACTTGCAGGTCGCTGCCGGAAAATTCGAAGGTGATTTCATCCTCTTTGACCGTGATTTCCGCGTGTATCTTGATCATGGGCGGCGTCGCAGCGGTCCCCTCGATGTAATCCTCCTGGACGTAGGTGCCGTTCGGGACTTCTCCCAGCGCGGCGCGCATGCGGCGCTCGGAGTAGTCGAAGAGATCCACGATATACCGGTTCAACTCGGATGGGCCGAAACGTCGGGCAAGTTCTTGCAGACGCATTCTTCCGACATTGTTGCATGCCATTTGCGCATGAATATCGCCGTCCACCTCGATGCTCGTTCTGACGTTCTGGCGAATGATGGACAGAATTTCCTGATCGACCTCGCCCTGCTTCACCAGCTTTACCGGCGGGAGCTGCAATCCCTCCTGGTAAATTTCCTTGAGTCCGATTCCCATACTGCCCGGGGCGAAGCCACCCATGTCGACGTGATGCGCCATGTTCGCCACGAGAAACTGTATCTTGCCGTCAACATACACGGGCGAGACCATCGTAACGTCGTTCAGATGCCCGGGCCCGACCGGGTGCGGGACATTGCAGACGACATGGTCTCCGTCTTGCAGGTCGGCGAGATCGAAACGTTCCAGCACGCTGTCCAACGCAGACGGCATGACCCCCAGGTGCAGGGGCGCGCCCAACTCGGTCTGCGAGACCACCTCGCCGGCGGGCGTATAAACTGCGCATGAACAGTCCCTGCGGTCCTTGATGTTGGTCGAATAGGCGGTGCGGATCAGCGCCATGTTCATCTCGTCCGTGATGGAGCCCAGCGCGTTGAGCACCACCTGCAGGGTCACCATGTCCACGCCAGCCATGTCAGTCGATCTCCCGCGTCGCGATCAGGTTCCGGTATGGATCTACGTGAATTCGATAGCCGGGGAAAAGGACGGTCGTCGAATCCGCTTGTTCGATGATGGCCGGAGCCGAGATCCTCATTCCGCAGCGCAGCGAGGGCCTGCGATAGACCGCAGCATCCAGGAAGCCGCCCTCCATGTATGCGCGCCGAATGCCTGCAAACGCTGGTTCGGGGCTTTCGTTTCCGGGGTCTTCTTTCGCCAGGCGCGGCTTCGGCCGCCTGCCGGTCGCTTGCAGCCTCAAGTTCACGATTTCGGCATCTCCCGCGTCCATGGCGTATCCGAAGCTGTGCCGGTGCAATTCACCAAGGCGCAATGCCATCGATTCAATATTCGCTCTGTTTTCCGGCCTGCGTTCCAAGTTGACTTCCAGTTCATGGCCTTGGCCGGCATAGCGCATGTCCGCCGAATATTGAAGCACGACTCTCTTTTCGCCGACGCCCTCGGCCAACATCAGCCGGAATGCGCGTTCTTCCATTTCGAGATAGGCGGACCGGATGTCCGCCGGAGCCAGATCTCGAACGGGCCGAAGATAGGTGCGCGCATAATCATGACGGAAGTCGGCCATCAGAAGCCCCATCGCGCAATTCACGCCGGGGCTCTCTGGAACGACCACCCGGGGGATGCCAAGTTCCTGCGCCAGGCGGACCGCGTGCACAGGGCCTGCCCCGCCGAAACTGACCAAGGAAAAATCCCGAGGATCATATCCGCGCTCCACGGAAACCAGCCGGATTCCCCGGTTCATCGTCTCGTTGACGACGCGAATAATGCCCTCGGCCGCCGCCTCCACGGAAAGGCCCAGCGGTGAGGCGATCTTCTCGGCAATGACCCGCCGGGCCTTTGACGAATCGAGCCGGATTTCTCCGCCCGCAATGATTTCGGGGTTCAGGTATCCAAGAACGAGATTGGCGTCGGATACAGTAGGATCGGTCCCGCCACGGCCATAACAAACAGGCCCGGGTTCCGCGCCGGCGCTCTCGGGGCCGACCTGCAATGCTCCTCCCGCGTCGATACTGGCAATGGATCCCCCACCCGCGCCCAGCGTCTTGATATCGATCATCGGAACCTTGACCGGGTGCCCATTGATCTCGCCTTCACTGGTCAGCGACGGCGTTCCCCCGCTCGCCAGGGAAACGTCGAAGCTGGTTCCCCCCATATCAATGGTGATGATATTTTCCGCGCCGATCAGCCGTGCCTGCTCGATCGCGCCCAGAACACCCGCGGCGGGTCCCGACAGCACCGTATGCACGCTCTTGTGCCCCGCCGTCGCCGCAGTCATGACGCCTCCGTTCGACTGCATGATGTTCAGCTCTGCGCGGATCTTCCGCTTGGACAGTTCCCGGACGATGCGTTTCAGGTATTGCTCCACAATCGGCATGACATAGGCGTTGATGACGGTCGTGCTCATCCGTTCGAATTCTTTGAATTCGGGCAGCACATCGCTTGAAATCGCAACGTGAACGCCCGGCGCCTCGGCAAGAAAGATCTCCCTGACCCTGCGTTCGTGGTCCGGATTCGCATAGGAATGGAGGAGGCAGACGGCGACAACGTGAATGCCGAGTTCGTCGATGCGTTTTACGGCCTCGTGCACCGAGGCATCCTTGAGCGGATGCGCGACCGTTCCGTCGAAGCGGATGCGCTCCGATACCTCAAGCCGGTGCTGTCGCGGGATCAGCGGGTCGGCGCGGCGCTCGAAAAAGTCATACAATTTCGGGCGGGTCTGCCGGCCGATATGCAAGACGTCCCGAAATCCTTGCGTGGTGATCAGCGCCGTCTCCACTCCCTTTCTTTCAATCAAGGCGTTGGTGGCGACGGTGGTGCCGTGGAGAAGAAAGCCGATTTCGGTCGGTTCAATCCCGAATTCTCGGGCTAGTTTCTCAATTCCGTGAATCACCCCTTTATCCGGGGCCGCTGGTGTCGACGGAACCTTGGTGGTATGGATGAAACCGGTCTCGTCCTCGACGACGACAAAATCTGTGAATGTCCCTCCGACATCGACTCCCGCAGTGTACATTTCACCTCACAAATTCTGGCCCTGTAGACGAGTCCTTACTTCTGTGGGAGAATTCGCCAAACTGCGTTCCGGTGGACCGCAGCAGCGCGCCGGTTCCGGCAATGGTGCGGCAGTCTACCCGAAGTGGAAGAAAAGAACAGCTTTCCCCTCATTGGGTCGCTCGCCGGACTGTCGCCCCCGCACCGAGGGCGCCGGGGAACCGCGACATATTCCAGTTTCCCGGTCAGTCGTGTTCGTCAGAATAGCTTCGCGCAAGAATTCGCGTATACGTTCGCAGCGCATCGGTGTGAAACACTGCTCCCACGAGCTTTCCGTCCGCTCCCGCGACTGGAACGAACTCGAGGGAATTGGCATCCAAGACCTGCAGAACCTCGGCAAGCACAGCCTGCTCGTTTACAAGAATGCCCTTCGCGAGAAGCGGCGCGCACTCCGACTCGCTTGCTGCATCTCTTGCGTCAAATGGACGAAGAATGTCCCGCGCCATACGCGTTTGCAACAGATGCCGATGGCGGCCCCCCGACAGCGGAGAACCGGCGCGTTCCAGTTGCTCGAAGAAAAAGCTCCGGCGAAGAAACCGCTGTGACACGAGCACCGCAACGGAAACCGCTACCATCACGGCAAGCGCGGTTCGATAGTCGCCGGTAATTTCGAACACGATCAATGTCGTCGAAATCGGCGCGCCGAGTACCGCGGCGGCCACCGCGCCCATGCCAGCAAGCGCATAGATTCCGACCGGAGTGCCCGGGTCGGAAAGCACCATTGCGATCACATTGCCGAACGCAGCCCCAAGCAACGCCCCGAGCATGATCGAAGGGGAGAAGATTCCTCCCCCAAAACGGCCGCCCATTGAGATCGCGACCGCCACGATCTTCACCAAGAAAACCAAAATTGCGGCGCCCAGAAAATAGCTTCCATACAAGGCGTTCGTCGTGGTAGCGTAACCGACACCGATAACCTGCGGCACCATGTACCCCATCCCTCCGAGCAGAATGCCTGCCAAGGCGGGACGAATGAAGAGAGGTAGGCGGAAACGGTTCTGAATCGCGTTTCCCGCAGCCTCCGCCGCGAAAATCGCGCGCGTCAGCACGAATACTGTAACCGCCGCCAGCAAGCCTAGCAGAATGAACGCCGGAAGTTGCCAAAGCGATTCCATTTCGTGCGGAGGAAGAAGGAACGCCGGAAAATCTCCGACAATCGTGCGGCTGACGACAGTTCCGGCCACGCTAGCGGCGACGATGGGTGCAAATACCCTGAGCGAGTAGCTCCCGAGTACGACCTCAAGTGCAAAGACCGTTCCTGCAATCGGCGCGTTGAAGAGCGCGGATACCGCTGCAGCGACGGCGCAACCGAGAAGCGTGCGGGAAGTGCTTTCGCCGGCCCGTAACAGACGGGAAAGCGCACTCGCCAGCGTTGCGGCCAAATGAACGACCGGCCCTTCGCGTCCGGTGCTCGCGCCGCCCCCCAGCGAAATTGCCGCGACAATAGCGGAAATTACGCCCGCCTTGAGACCTACCCGGCTTCTGGTCAGGTCGCGGGCGCGAATCACGTCGGCGATCCCGTGAGCGCGTCCTTCTTTCGTCCCAAACTGGATCAAGAGGCCTACCGCCAGGCCCGCGCACACCGGAACCGCCACGAGATGCCACAACGGCTTGGCCGCGAACTGGTGCACGGTGTAGTCGCCCACTCCGTAGGCCGCGTATTGAATCGAATGGACCGCTCTCAGGAACGCAACCGCCGCAAGTCCTGACAAGGCTCCCAACAGGATTGCCGCCAGCCAGATATAGAAACTCGCGAGTCCCCGAGACTTGCGCGGCGCCACGCGCAAGATGCCCATCGTGCGGCGCGCGACTCCCCTCCGCGTTCGCGTCCGCTTCGTGGGAGTCGGTCTGTCCTTCATTCTCCTAGCGCATGGCCGTTGGCGAGCGAGCGCGGGCCGGTAAGCATTCAGTCAGTTTGGGAACGCGGCCTTCGTCGGATTCCCAAACGCGCGCCAAGCCTTTCGGGATGGGGCAACACGGAATGCGCCTCCAGGAGCGCGCGGATACGATCCTGGCGGTCCCGCGGGTAGGAAGCGGATCGCCTTGTTTCAAGATCGACGTTGACCAGAAGCTGCTCCGAGGTCGCCACCACTTCGCTGCTCGACTCCCGGACCATCTCCAGAAAACAATGGACACGCTTGTTGTCGGCGTCGACAAGAAGAAACCGGACAAAGAACCGGTCTCCTTCCAACAGTTCCGACAGATAGTGAATGTGGTTTTGCACCACGTACGGGCCATGTCCGTGTTCCGCGACAAAGGAAGGGCCGACATCCAGCGTAAATTCGAGCACATGGTCCAGCGACTGGTCAAAGGCGAGACTGTAATAAGCCACGTTCATGTGTCCATTATAGTCGATCCACCCCTGCTCTACCGAGCGCACTGGAGTTATGATCGGCTCGGATGGGAAAGTCCCCGGGTTGGCCATGGGCGAACTCCCTGCGCCTGATCTCGCGGGGAGACAATACCATCCGAAGCGCCGGTTCGCGCGGGCTGTGGGGCGAGTTTGCTGTGCATTGGGAGGCTTCAAGTGTTTCGTTTGGCGTGCGCACATGTTGGCGCTTTGACGCGTCCCGTCGTGGTGTCGTGGATTACCGCGGACGGCACCTGCGCCAGCCGTATTGGCGCGTGCCTGCAGATCAATGACGAAGGCTGGGTTGCGACCACCTCGCACATTCTGGAATTCATCGGCAGATTGAACCGTTCGAAGGCCCACTACCTTCAGGGGAATGTTTCCGGCGGGGAGCCCACCAACGGCTCCGCGAACGGCAAAGGGCCTAGCGGATGGAAAGATCGAGTGGAACCAGCAGCGCCGGACAGCGTAAGAGACTACTCCGCATGGTGGGGAACCGACGGCATGCGGTTGCTCGACGCCAGATTCAACGAAGAAACGGATGCGGCGATCGGGCGCCTGGATCCCTTCTCCGCCGACATGATGCCGGCTTGGCCCGAGCTGCAGCATCCTTCCGATGCGGAAGGCCCCGGCACGAGCCTCTGCAAATTGGGTTTTCCCTTTCACCGAATTGTCCCTGAGTACGACGAGCAATCGGGCACCTTCAATCTTCCACCGGGTTCCGTACCACTTCCCTTTTTCCCGATTGAGGGAATCTATGCGCGGACGCTGGAAATGGCGCCGCGATCTGCCGGCGGCGCACCACCCAGGTTCATTGAGACTTCGTCTCCCTCCCTTCCCGGGCATAGTGGCGGCCCTCTGTTTGACGCGAATGGCCGCATTTGGGGAATCCAGTCTCACACGGCGCACTACGCCCTCGGCCTTCGGCAAGTTCTTCCGATCGGAGAAGGAACCGGCGAAAGTCCCCAGCAGTTCCTGAACGTCGGAAGGGCGATTCACATTTCGTCCATCTTGCGCCTTCTTGATGAATTCGGGGTAGCCTACAAGGCGGCGCCGGCGAAGCCGGGTGTGAATTGAGCCTGAGCAGCGAAATCTAGATCGCCCCCTCGCAGGCGGATTCAAGGATGGATCGAAAGTCGCGAACATCCAGGGGACGGGGATTGCCGGAAACCGTCGGATCCACCGACGCACGTTCGGCCAGGTCATCCAACGCCCCGGGGGCCACGCCAAGCTCCGAAATTGTGTGCGGAACACCGAGTTCTTCGCGCAATTCGACGATCCAGTCGAGAAGAGCTTCAAAAGACGGAGAAGAGATCCCAATGTGCCGCGCCACAATGGCCGCGCGCTCGTCGATCGCCGAACGATTGAACGCCATGACGTAAGGAAAGAAGACCCCATTCGTTAACCCATGATGAGTGCCGTATGTGACCCCTACCGGGTGCGAAAGGGAGTGAATGGCGCCCAACCCCTTTTGGAAGGCGATGGCTCCCATCGCGGCGGCGGCCATCATTTGGCTTCTCGCCTCGAGGTCGCTCCCGTCCTCCACCGCGCAAGGCAGCCACCGGCGGATGATCCGCAATCCTTCAAGTGCAACGCCGTCCGCGACGGGATGATATCCCACCGCACAGTACGCCTCGAAACAGTGGGCAAGCGCATCGAAGCCGGTCGCTGCAGTCAAGTGGGGAGGAAGACCGACCGCCAATTCCGGGTCCAGAATCGCCAGCTTGGGCATCAGATCCGGATGGAAGGCAATTATCTTGCGGCTCTCCCCCTCATCCGTGATCACTGCTGCGCGCCCTACCTCGGAGCCAGTTCCGGAAGTTGTCGGTATCGCGATGACGGGCTGGATTGCGAAGGAATTCGCCTTCCTCCAGTTATCGCCAACGTCATCGAATTCCCGTATAGGGAGCGTTTGGCCGACCATCAGAGCGATGGCCTTTCCGGCATCCAGTGCGCTTCCCCCGCCGATCGCGACAATGCTGTCATGTTTTCCGGACTGGAACATCGAAATTCCGTCCGCGACGTTCTGCTCTACCGGGTTCGGCTGAATTTCGTGGAAAAGCCCTGTTTGAATTCCCTCCTCTTGGAGGGATTCCACCACGTTCTTCACTAGCGGAAGCTTTGCGAGCCCCGGGTCCGTAATCAGGAGGGGGCGGGTGAAGCCCAGATTCTGGCAAATGCGGGGAAGCTCCGAAACTCGACCGGCCCCAAATCTAACCGAAGTGGGAAAAGACCAGTTTGCCGAGATTGGGGGTTTCAAATTCATGAGCTTGCCTTCCTGAAATACTCTCATCGCTCCGTGCGCGTTTCCCGAGGCGTTTCCCGCCTGCAACCACAAAGGCTTTCAGCAAATTCTTCTGCTCTCGGCGATTCGATTGCCGGAACGGCCAATGCGGCAAATCTTCCTGGCGCGCTCCGTCGAGAAGGACGGATTTCGACCGCTTCTAGATACTGCATGAAACGCCTATCGCCAAGCCAGGCAAGGAACCGCGGAATCCTGTTTGATTCGCGCATCTACAGCATAGAAAGCCAGCGAACCGTCGATATTGGTCGCTCGAACTACCGATGGAGTCGTGGTGCTCGCGAGGTCAGGAGAACGCGCAATTCGAATCCGGCCGCCGCCGGTGCCAAACGGGAACACATGGACAATTGCTCTGGAAAAAGGCATCCTGCGACCGGATGGAAAAGGGTCAAAGATGGAAATCGGTCCCAAGTATTCGTCCTTGAACATGGTCCGGGACATTCGCGGCGACAGTCCTGACGCCAAGCGATTCTCCGGCACTTCGTCTGCGAACCAAGGCAGCGCTCCGGGAGGTTATCCCGACGGGAGCGAATTGCATCTTTCTCAAACTCTCGTTCGTCCACACGTACAGTCGGAAGTTATGTCGGCGCGCGCAGCAATTTGGCTGAAGTTCGGGTTGCAAGTCTTGCCGCAATTTCTACTCGACGCCGCATGGCGCGGGCCGGGACATCCGGATTCCGTCTTTGCGTTATCGGCAGGCGAGCGGAACGAGTGGCAAACGGTATTCTGAATCCGAGATCCGACATGCAGCAACAAAGGAGGATCCCCATGAAGCTGAAATCCGTCACGGCCCTTATGTTTACGGCAATCGTGCTGGCATGGACCACACCGGTTCTTGCCGCCGAATTTCATCCGGTTACCGGCGAGCAACTCTCCGAAAACCAGACATTCACCTATTGGTTGCTGGATGAGTTTCCCACTCTAGACCCTCAACTCAATGAGGAAACCGCCGGGTTCAGTGTAATTCGCGACCTGTTCGAAGGCCTGATGTCACAGGACGAGAACGGCGAATTGGTGCCGGGGGTAGCAACAGGTCTTGCCGCGTCAAACGGGAACAAGACCTACACTTTCACTCTGCGGCAAAATGCCAAATGGTCCAACGGAGACCCTGTGACCGCGCATGACTTCGTGTATTCCTGGCGGCGCGCGGCAAGTCCCGAAACCGCCTCGCCTTACGCCTGGTACGTGGAGCTTTCTTCAATCGAAAATGCGGCCGAAATCATCGCTGGTGGAATGGCGCCAGAGACACTGGGTGTAAGGGCAGTCGATGACTTCACGCTTGAGGTAAACCTCTCGCAGTCTCTCCCCTATTTTCCGGCGATGACAACGTACGCAACGCTATTCCCGACGCACCAGAAAACCGTAGAGACCTATGGCGCAGACTGGACCAAACCGGAAAACATCGTGTCGAATGGCGCTTATGTGCTGACGGAACATGTGCCGGGGGAATACCACACGCGAAAGAAGTCCCCAGCATATTGGGATTCCGATAATGTCTTTTTCGAAAGTGTAACCGGCCTCGTCATCAGCGATGAGAATATCGCGCTGACCCGATATCTGGCCGGCGAACTTGATCGCACAGGCGTGCCGACGGGACAGTTTCCGAGTTTGAAGGATAAATATCCCACCGAAGCGACTTCGGTTCCGCTGCTATGCACGTATTACTACTGGATCAACCACACTGCCAGTGCGAACCCCGCACTCAAGGATGTGCGGGTGCGCACCGCCCTGTCCTTGGCGCTCGATCGTGACGTGATGGTCAACGCCGTGTTGAAGGGGGGACAATACCCGGCCTACCATTTCACGCACGTTGCGACTGCCGGATTCGAGGCGCCTGATATCGACTACGGCTGGTTGAGCCAGGAGGAACGCGATGCCCGGGCTCAGTCGCTGATGGCCGAAGCAGGCTACGCGGAAGACAGTCCGCTTGAACTAACGCTGATTTACAACACCTCCGAGGGACACAAGCGTATCGCTACGGTTGTCAGCCAGATGTGGAAACAGAAGCTCGGCGTTGCGATCACACTCGCGAACTACGAATGGAAAACCTATCTGGGCATCGTCAGTTCACAAGAATTCGACTTGGCGCGTTCGGGCTGGTGCGGCGACTACAATGAAGCGTCCACATTCCTCGACCTCTTGGGTTCACGCCACGGAAACAACGATGGAAAGTACACAAATTCCGAGGTGGACGATCTCTTGGCCGAGGCAAAATTAATGTCGGATCCGAACCCGAATTATACGGCCGTCGAAAAGATTCTCGCCGAAGACATGGCCATCATTCCGGTCTACCACTACGCCAGCAATTTCCTGCTTAAGGACGATATCAAGGGTTGGCCGTACAACAATGTACAAGGCAACTGGTACTCGAAGAACCTCTATCGTATCGCCAAGTGACGTGATGGGCCGAGCGCTTGCCGCTCGGCCCACGCAATGCTCGCATGATCTACTATGTTTTCAGGCGCACCCTGATCGCGGTGCCGACGATCCTGATCTTGATCGTATTCTCATTCGTGCTGATGTATGCCGCGCCTGGCGGACCGTTCGATCGCGATCGCAGGCTACCGGCAGAGGTCTTGGCAAATATCGAGGCCAAGTACGGTTTGAACGATCCCCTGGCGGTCCAAGTCATGAACTACCTCTGGAACGTCGTGACCGCCTTCGATTTCGGCCCCTCCTTCGCGTATCCCAATCAGACAGTGAACGATATCATCGCCCAGGGATTTCCGGTCACATTGACCTACGGCGCGTGGTCCTTTGTCGTCGCGGTCGTGGTCGGAGTCACGCTGGGAGTGACCGCGGCAGTCAAACAGAACACCTGGCTCGACTATCTGGCTGTCGGCGTGTCTGTTGGGGCGCAGGTCCTGCCCAACTTTGTAATGGCGCCAATTCTGGTCCTCGCCTTTACACTTTGGCTAGGCTGGCTGCCCGGGGGTGGCTGGCAGGGCGGTGCGTGGCCTTACGTCATCCTTCCTGTGCTGGCGCTTTCCACCAGTTTCATGGCCTCCATCGCGCGGATCAGCAGAGCCTCGATGCTGGAGGTCCTCAATGCCGATTTTATTCGCACTGCGCGAGCCAAAGGCCTGCCGCTTCGACGCGTCGTGCTGCGTCATGCGATGAAACCCGCGATGCTGCCCGTGATTTCGTTTCTAGGACCCACCTTTGTCGGAATGATCACCGGGTCCGTGGTGATCGATGTCTATTTCTCAACCGGTGGAATCGGCCAATTCTTCGTCAACGCGGCACTGAATCGCGACTATTCCGTGATGATGGGAATCACGATTCTCGCGGGCGGACTCACCATCCTGTTCAACCTCGTCGTCGATGTGCTTTACGCGTGGATCGACCCGAAAATCCGATACTGACATGGTGGTGGCGCGGGACACCGCGAAGGTGCTGGAGAGCCTGTCCCCGGTAAAGGGCCGGTCGCTATGGCAGGACGCACGAAGGCGGTTCTTTCGCAACCGGGTTGCGGTAGCATGCCTCGGGGTTCTGGCTGTAGTTGGATTGTTTGCTCTGCTCGGACAGCAGATTGCGCCATGGTCGAACGAGGAAATTGACTGGAGTTTGATCGCAAACGTCAAAGACCTGGGATCGCCATCGATCGGCAACGGCCATTATTTCGGTACGGACGAACTCGGGCGCGATCTCTTCGCTCGTGTGGTGCAAGGTAGCCAAATATCGCTGATGGTTGGAATTGTCGGGGCGCTGATCGCGGTGATCGTCGGCACGCTATACGGGGCTACGGCCGGCTATGCCGGCGGGCGTGTTGACAACCTGATGATGCGCGCTGTCGACGTGCTGATGTCCATTCCCTACATGTTCGTCCTGATTCTCCTCTTGGTTGTATTTGGCCGATCCATCATCATGCTGTTCGTCGGCATCGGCCTCATTTCGTGGCTGGACATGGCGCGGATCGCGCGCGGCCAAACGCTCAGCATCAAGAACAAGGAATTTGTCGAGGCGGCCGAAGCGACGGGCGTCGCACCGCATACAATCATTCTGCGTCACATCGTACCGAACCTATTGGGAGTGGTGATTATCTACGCGACCCTTCTGGTGCCCGGCATGATCATCGCCGAGAGCTTCATCAGCTTCCTGGGCCTTGGCGTACAGGAGCCCAACACCTCCTGGGGCGCGCTGATCAATGATGGCGCAAGTCAGATGCAATACGGCACGCTTTGGCAACTTGCCTTCCCGCTGGCCTTTTTTGTCGCCACGCTCTTCAGCTTCTATTTCGTTGGCGACGGCCTCCGTGATGCGCTGGACCCGAAGGATCGTTGATATGTGCCTGCTGAAAATTCGCGACTTGTCGGTCCGCTTCGAAACCCCCGAGGGTACCGTGCATGCGGTGAACGGCGTGAATTTCCGTGTCGACGCCGCAGAAACCTTGGCGATCGTGGGAGAAAGCGGATCCGGCAAGAGCCAGACGGCATTCGCGATCATGGGCCTGCTTGCGCGCAATGGAAGCGCCTCGGGCTCGGTTCGTCTTGAAGGCCAAGAGCTGTTGGGCCTGCCGGAGAAATCGCTCAACCGCATCCGGTCCAAACAGATCGCAATGATCTTCCAGGATCCAATGACGTCACTCAATCCGTATATGCGCGTCTCCGATCAGATGGCCGAAGGTCTGATGCTTCATGAAGGAATGCCGAAGTCTTCGGCGCTTGCCGAAAGCGTGGCGATGCTCGACGCCGTGCAAATTCCAGAGGCTCATGCCCGAATTACAATGTTTCCCCACGAGTTTTCAGGGGGAATGCGTCAGCGGATCATGATTGCCATAGCACTTCTTTGCCGGCCCCGTCTCTTGATCGCCGACGAGCCGACGACAGCGCTTGACGTCACCGTCCAATCACAAATCATGGATATCCTGGCCAGCATCCAGGCGGAATTTGGCACGGCAATTGTCCTGATCACGCACGATCTGGGGATCGTAGCGGGAGCAGCAGACCGAACGCTGGTGATGTATGGCGGGCAGATCATGGAAACTGGCCCCACCGAGGCGCTCTTCGCACAACCCGCTCACCCCTACTCCCTCGGCCTGTTGCGGGCGGTTCCGAGACTGGACGGGGAAGAAGCGGAATTACCCACGATCGAAGGGGATCCACCGGACATGCTGAATTTGCCGCGAGGTTGCCCTTTTCAACCGCGCTGTGGCTCTTGCATACAGGTGTGCGAATCCAGGCGTCCCCCATTGGAAAAGAGCGGTCTTGAGAGAATGCGCGCGTGTCATGTTGCTGCCGAGGTGTTTACATGAATCTCCTGTCTGTCCGGGACCTCGATGTCACCTTTCAAGTTCGCACGCGAGGAGCTTGGCCTTGGACTGCGCCACGCCCGCTCCAGGCGGTCAAGGGAGTTTCCTTCGATCTCGCTCATGGGGAAACGCTTGGGATCGTCGGAGAAAGCGGATCGGGAAAATCGACACTCGCCCGGGCAATCGTAGGCACGCTGCACCCGACTTGCGGCGAGGTGTTCCTCGAGGGCGAAGCGATAGGCGGCAAGCCGCCCCGCACCCGCGGCCTGCCCATTAGTCAGTTTTTAACTGGACGTATCCAATTGTACAGCGGGCTTTCCTCGCCATTCTTGATCAGGCGCTCCATTGCCTGCGTCGCGACAGCCAGGCGGGTGTAGCCTTCCCAGATCACCTGATGACCGGGTGGTGCGTCATGCTTCCGGTTGAGGTAGCCGCCCAGCCGCGCGATCAGCAGGATCGCGCAGCCAAGCGACAGCGGTGGAACCTCCCGGCCTTTGGCAACCGCCGTTGGAGCGCGGTCGCCGGGTTGCGCGGCAGTCGAGGGAAGAGCAATCCCGCGTTCGATCGCAAAATCGCACAACACCGCGATTTCAACCTTCGAGAACATGGTTTCGGCAAGCAGTTCCGGGGTCTCGCGCCCGAGCAGGGTCAGCGCGGCCAGCCGGTAGGCGATGATCGCGTTGATGGTGACCGCGCGCTTGATCCGTTCCGCTGTCGTATGGGCAATCTTCTCGACATCGCAACCGCTCTTGAGGATCCGGTGATAGTCCTCGATGCGCCAGCGAAGGCCATACAGATCCACCACCTCCCGGGCCTGTTGGTCGGTCGTCACCGACACGGTGGTGATCAAGAGCCATTCGATCCCCTCCGCGCCTTTCGGCGGTTCCGCCTCGTGCACATGGACCACCGACAGCGGCGCCGGCGCCGCGCCAAGGCGCGCTTTCTGTTTCGCCGGCATCGGCATCTCGATGCGCTCCCAGCGCAGCGCGACGCGCGCCAGGCGCGCCTCGCGGCCCGCGAACGCTTTCTGACCGCGCGCCGCCTTGCGCGCAGAGGCCCGGTCAACCTTGACCTCCAGCGCCGCCCGAACCGGCGTCGCACGCATCGTCGCGAACAGCTTGCCGCCATCGCCGAGAACACGGTCGTGCTTCGCCCGCACGAGCAGCGCCGCGCCACCCTCATCGCGATGCGCCGCGAACAGTTCAGCCAAGTCACCCTCGCGATCCATGACCGAAATCACCCGCGTATCCGCGAGATCCGCCACCAGCGCATTGGTGTCGCGCCAGCCCCGCAGCCAGCGCTGCGTCTTCTTCTCCGCCGCCGGCTTGTTCTTGTCCGACTTCCCGTCCGGGGCATCGAATTCGATGCGCGGGATGCCGAGCGGCACCCCCTCCGCGTTCACTGCAAAGGTCGTGTGCATATGCAGCCCCAACGTGCCCGAAGCCCCCTTGTTCTTCGAGATCACCCCGAGACCCGAACAGCCATGATGGGTCGCGAAGTTCAGGTCGCTGCCGTCCTGGATGCAAAGCACCGTCGGGTGTCCCCGCATGCGACGCAGCGTCCGCCCCCGGTGCGTCGCCAGCATCGCCTCCGGCGTCAACGCCGACTCGTCAGGCCGCTCGATCATTCGATAATATCCCTGCACCGCCGCCGCATCGCCACAGGCGGCGGAAAAGAACGTCTTCGCCGGCGCCGCCGCCTGGATTGCGGCGCTTTTCACCAGCCGCTTGCACAGCGCCGCATTGCCGACCGGCGCAGCGCCGAATTCATTTGCCGCCCAGTTCTCCCGGTCCAGCCCGTCACCCGGGCCAAGTACCCGCGGGGTCGGCCGCGGCGGCGCAGCGCCCAGCCCGGCAACCCCCAACTGCCGTCGCCAGTTCCGGGCCAGCGGGTACATGTAGATCGCCTTCGCCGGCACGCGGGCGCCCGCCGCAGCGCGCCGGCCGCGGCCCGCCGTCTCGCCGACATAGGTCCAGTTCGCCGCCCGCAGGCTGACCCCGCTCTGTCCCGGCCCGACAAAGGTCTCGACCAGAAGCGGTGCGACACCATAGCGCGCCGCGTAGTCACCGGCCATCGCACGCAGGCACAGGCTGAGCGCCTTCGAGGCCAGGTTCCGGCACCCGGTCCCGGGACGGACAAGAAAACGTGACAGCCCCACTACCCGGTCAAGATGCGCCTCGCGGCGGCCCGCGTCCCATCCGATCCAGCGGTCGCGCGGCTGCAGCGCCAGCGCCGAGGCGGCGAACAGGCAGCCGCCGAGCCAGCCGTGCTCCGAGCCGATCAGATACCGAAGCTGCCGCCCCACATGCACAACCGCCCCCTGCGGATGTTCCCGCCGCATCATCTCGTTGAACCGGCGCCGATCCGCTTCCTCATCGACCCGCAGCGCCACAAGACCGTCGATCCGGTCGACACGATCCGGAACATCGACCGCCGCCGGAACCGGCTCGGCCAAGCCTTGCGCCGTCCGCCCGACACCGGAACCGGGACCTGGCGGCGGCAGCACAATACCCCCCGCACGCTCAAGCTCCCGCAGCGCCGACAGGCATCCCGCCTCCTGCAGCCGGCCACGCGGATCGCGGAAATCGAAACGCGCGCAAACCTCGCGCACCAAAGCCGAGCGACCGGAAAACACATCCGGCGCCGGAAGCGCCGCCAATGTCTCCCGTCCTGCTTCCGAAAACAGGGTGCGGCGAATCAAATTCTGTGCAAGCATGCACCCTGATAACAGGTGAATTAAAAAAAGTCCAGCAGCAAAAAGCGCAATGGGCAGCCCGCGGCACGGCCTGTCGTGATATGCAGATTGTGTTTCAAGACCCGCTAGCGGCTTTGAACCCACGCCTTACCGCTGCACAAATCATTGCCGAGCCTCTCTTGACCCACGCTCCCGGGACGCCGAAACGCGAAGTCAGGCGGAGGATCCACGAGTTGATGGAGCGTGTCGGGCTCTTGTCGAATCTTGCCGGCCGTTATCCTCACGAGTTTTCAGGGGGGCAGTGCCAACGTATTGGCATCGCGCGCGCACTGATTCAAAACCCCAAGCTTGTGATTTGCGACGAACCGGTTTCCGCGCTCGATGTCTCCGTGAAAGCGCAGGTCATCAATCTGCTGAAGGAATTGCAGCGCGACCTCGGCCTTGCCCTGATTCTAATTGCACACGACCTGAGCGTGATCAAGCATATTTCCTCCCGTATCCTGGTAATGTACTTTGGCAGAGTCGTGGAATATGCGCCGGCCCTGAAAATTACAGGAACCCCGCTGCACCCCTACACGCGAGCACTGATCTCCTCCATCCCCATTCCGGATCCTCTGGCGGAAAAATCGCGGCCACGCCTCATGCTCGAGGGCGAACTTCCTTCTCCGTTCGCCCCGCCTTCCGGATGCGTGTTTCGCACACGCTGCCCGATCGCACGCAACGCATGCGCAAGGGAGGTTCCGGAATTGCGGGATACAGGTAGCGGCCATGAAGTTGCTTGTCCCTACTACCGAGAAACGGAGGCGACCCTTCGGCCAAAACCGAACTTGCGATGACGAACGGCGCGCAAGTTTGGCCGGTGCCACCGCGTCCCGGATTCCGGCCCCTGGAACGCGTTACTCTTGGCCCTTCAGCCAGACCCATCCCTGCATCCCGTTCCGACCCCACCAGGCTTTCGCTTCCTCAACGCGACGCGGCCATGGTGCCGAACATCTCGTTGCGTTGGGTCGGGGCTTGCCGAACGCCTTTTGGCTAGCTCTTGTCGGCGGCGGCCAATAGTCCGTCAATTTCCGTCAGGAGATATTCATTCCTGACCGGCTTATGCAGCGCCCGGTCGGCGCCCGCCATGCGGGCGAGGCTGGCTGCGAACTCCGGATCCTGATGCATTCCGCCGCCGGAAATGGCGACAATGCCAATCTCGGCATCGATCCTGCGAATGCGCTCGACCAACTCGGCGAAAGTCATGCCGGGCATGCTTGTTTCGAGTGCAACAATTTCCGGCTTTGTCGCGGCCAAGGCTTCCAGGCGCGCGTCACAGCAATTTGTTTCGAACACGTCGTGCCCTCCGGCATCCCGCAACAGCAGCGCCAAGGCAAAACGCACCGCTGCGTCATCTTCCGCCAAGAGAACGGTCGCCATTTGTCCAACCTAAGATTCCGATTTTGGAATCAAGATCCTGAATGTCGCCCCATTTCCGGGAGACGAGTCGACCGAGATCTTGCCGTCCCATCCTTGAACCAAGCTGTAAACCGTCGCGAGACCCAAACCTGTGCTACTGGAGCCCTTGGTGGTGAAAAACGGTTCAAATACCTGGGACTTCACGTCCGAAGACATTCCCGGACCATCGTCAGAAACGGTCAATCGGAAATAATTTCCGCCCTTCAGCCCTTGCGCACGAGCCGCATCTGCGTCAAGTAGGCAGGATTCGAGACCGACTAGAATTCGACCTTCATGGTCAAGTGCGTCCGCCGCATTCGTCAACAGATTGGTGATCACTTGATGGAATTCCGACCGATTGACGAGAATTCTTCCAGCGTCTTCGGACAGGCGGGACTCGATATCAAGATCGTCGGAATAGAATTCCATCGTATTTCCAATGAAATCGGCGATATCCTCGAATGGCATGATTTCATGCATTTCCCGAGTTCCACCAGTGGGAAAGCCCATTGTACTCTTGAGTATTTCGCGACCGCGTTCGGCCGCGCTCAAGATATGCTGGAACTTGGTCTTGCTCTCCGTCGCTATATCGTCCCTTTCAGCACCAAGCTGGGCGAGCGTCAAGACGGGTTGCAGCACGTTGTTGAGTTCCCGGGCAAGCCCGCCGGCGAGTGTACCCATTGCGGCCATCTTGTATGCTTCGCCAAGTTGCTCCTCCATGGAAATGCGCTGAGCAATCGCCTCCTCAAGTCTTGCTACGGTTTCCTCCAATTGCCTGTTCAACCGCGTGACTTCGCGCCAACGGCGAGTGGAAAACGAGGCCGTCGCCAAGGCAAAAGCTGGAACGGCGGCAATGACTTCGTCGATTTCCCAGTCTTCATGTTCGCGCGTCCAACCGAAAACAACTTCAACCCATTCGATACTGGCGAGGAAGTAGAAGATCAGGACGCAGGCTACAGCGCCGACGATCAGGTCCTTCAATGAATTTGCCCATACGAAACCTCGTTGCCGATGGCCCGTCACCACTCGCTTGAAAGGACGGATACGAATGCTATTTGGCGTTAATACGCGACGCCGGAGTGCCCGTGAATCGAAGGGGGTCCGGTGTGTTGCAGTTGAAAGAGTCCGGGAAAGCCGAATTCTTACAGCGGTTGCTTGAAATCTCGAATACCTCGTTCGGTCCAACCAGATTGTCAGGGTGCTCCGCAGACACATGGCGTTTGGGATCACAATGTCTTTGTGCTGGTCGCGGTCACAGGTGAGTTTGCCGCCAATCGCGTTGGATTTTCCCCGAAATCCTGACTCTCACTCCTCGCTGCCGGATTTTCGCCAGAGACGCATTCCAGCGGCACCGACCACTACCACAAATAACGGGTCGATGAAGGCCCACAACAATGGTTCAGACCGGGACATCAGGTTGCCGAACCAGTTCCAAAAATACCAGACACCGAGAAATACCGACGAGTAGAATATTGCGTTCACCTCTACATACTGCCGAAGGTCCCAACCTTCCGCTTTGTCGTCAGCCATTCGAATCTTCCAGACCGAACTGGCGACCAGGACAACTATGACGCCCGCAGCCATGAACCAGTTAAAGATCCTCCATACCGGATAACCGGTACTTCCATCATCATATAGCGGCGTAAGAACAAAGTGCGCGCCGACTGCAAGGGCCAGCAAGACCGCGTAGGCGCCAAGAATGCGTTGAATTGTGCTCATGATGCTTCCAGTCAGAGAATCTTCTTGCAGAGCGGCATACCGAGCATCCAGATACAAGCCTACTGGATATTGCGCTTCGTCACCATTCGCGGGCCAGGCGCATACAGCGGCTATTTGGCTGACCGAATCCTTGCGATGAATGGCTGCCGTGTCATTGCGCACCGGCCTACTTGCGAGTCTATCAAGCAAGGAGTGAGGGGATAATGGAGTGAATTCAAGGCGACGCCGGGACCCGCGTCACGGCAGCGTAGACCCGTCAACCGTCGACAGAATAGAACAGTGCGCAGGTCCCGCCGAGAATTGCCGTTTGCTCATCCGCACTGAGCGGCTTCATCCGATCGAGAACAACGCCAAGTGTGGCATGAAAGTCAGCAGCCAATGTACACACCGGCCTGTCGCCGCCGATCATCAGCCGATTGACGCCAAAGGCTCTGAGAACCGTATCCAGATAGGGTCTGAAGATCGCGGGCTGCCAATGGAACCATTCCGCTTCGTTCACCAGGCCGGACAGTTTGCAGAACACATTTGGGCGCTCGGCCAAGGCGCAAATCCCGGCCATCCATGCCTCGCGGTCGCTGCCATCCACTTTCGGTTTGGCAATATGGTCAACAATTAATGCCTTGTCGGGCGATTGGTGGACGAAACGGATGGCTGCAGGCAGGCGCATCGTTCGGATCCGCAGGTCATAGGTCATGCCTCTCGGCCCGAGTAGCCGGATTCCGCGCAGATGGAGGGGGCTGTCGGCAAAATCGGGATCTTCGCGATCATGGATCAGCGTCCTTGCGTCTTTGAACGTGGAATAGCCGCCAAATCGGTCCGGCCTGTCGCCGGCATCTTCTGCACAAGGATCAATCTATCCGACAATTCCGCGGAATGACGGATCGCCGGCCGCGAGACCCAGAAGGCACTCGATTTCAACCTCCAATTCGCGCCTGCAACACGATCGTGCCGTCGACGCTGGCTTCCGTGCGAAGCGGTTTCAGGTCCTTTGGCAAGAAGTCGCGGCGAAGGGCCCCGAACTCATCAGTCATCCATGGAAAATCGTCTGGATCGGCGCTGCAATTCCAAAAATGCTGATGCGCATCAATCCGCGTTGTTCCACTCGCCGCTGGGTTCGTGTCTGTGTCCGGCGCCTCAAAACTCAAGCTGAACCTTGAGCGTCGAAGCCGGTTGGTTCCGGATCATCGAAAACGCCTCCTTGGCATCTTCAGCCGCAAAGCTGTTCTGAATCATTTCCTTGGGGCGGAGCGCGCCGCTCTCCAGCCATTTCACCACCTGCGGCAGCAATTTTCGGTTCAGCCGCAACCCATAAATGGCCATCTCCTTGCTGATGATGTCTTTTTGAACAAGGGGCGACGCCACGTTTGAAAATCCAAGCAGTCCAATCCGGCCAGCTGGACTGACAAGTCTCGCGGCCTCCTGCAACAATTGCGGAGCACCGGCCGCATCGATGACCAAATCTGGCCCAAGCCCGTCGGTCTCGAATGCCATCCTGGCGCCGACATCCTCTTCTCCCGCAACAATGACTTGATCCGCACCGAACTGCTTTGCCGTCTGCAGCCGCGCCGGGTCGAGATCAACCACGATGCATCGAGCACCTTTCAGCTTGGTTACCTGCAAGATCGACAGGCCAATCGAACCAGCGCCATAGACAAGCACAGTTTCGCTCGCGACACAGCCCGTCAGCAAGAGCACATTGGCAGCGATGGAGAAGGGCTCGGCCAAAGCTGCGACCGCAATTGGCACACTTGGAGCGATTGGAACGACATTGTCCGCTGGAACATTGATAAGAGATCGGAACCCGCCGTCCCGATGCACCCCGATCACTTCAAGGTTGGCGCAGACATTGTTGCGTCCGATGCTGCATGGATAACACTTGCCGCAGGAGACAACCGGATCAATCACTACTGTCTGGCCACGTTCAAACCGGTTTACTTGCGCCCCAACTCTTCCACCACGCCGGCAACTTCATGCCCGATGATCCGAGGGTAGAGCGCGAAGGGATTGGTTCCGTTCAATATATGCACGTCGGAGCCACAGATCCCTGCGCGCTTGACCCTGACCAGAACTTCACCGGGACTGGGCACGATCTCTTCCATCGGTTTGATCTGAAGCGCGTTTGGTGCCTCTACTTCAATAGAAATCATGATCTTGATCTATCCCGCAGTGAGTGTTGGGATTAACTGCCCTTACTACCATGGTAGCGTATCAATTGATGCTTCAAGTTCGATTGGAACCGAATTGTTGGCTGTGAATTTTGGAGAAGCCGAAGAACCGGACTTTGTTCTCGATCGCACCACTCCGGTCGCCTTGCAGATCCCTGCCCATTTACGTCTCATGATCATCAGGCTGCATTTCAAGCCGGGCGAGGCCATAAGCGAAACGGAAGCTGCCCTCAATTTCGGTGTCAGCCGCACGCCCATAAAGGGAGGCTTTCATCAGGCTCGCCGATGGAGGATTGCTCAACATCTTTCCCCAGCGGGGGATGTTCGTCGCGCCCGTTCGCGTGACGGAAATTGAGCGAGCGTATTTTGTCCGTTGTACACTGGAAATCGCCCTCGCGAGACGGGCGGCTGTCCAACTAGGCGCCAAGAGTTCAGGACTGATCGAAGACAACTTGCGTCAACAGGCCAAGGCGTTGGATGAGGCCGATTGTGACCGGTTTTCGGAATTCGATGGAAAATTCCATTGCATTTTGAGCAACAGTGTCTCCCTGCCCCGCGCTTGGCGTATTATCTCAGCGATAAAAGGGCAATTGGATCGGGTGCAGTATGTAAGCCTGCCCGAACGCAGTCATGGACAGCTGGTTCTCTGACAACACGTGGCGAATTTCAAAGCTGTTCTGTCCCATGACGCCGATCTTGCCGAGCGGCAAATGCACGATCGTCTCCACGAGATCTGGGCTTCCATCGAGAAATTGATGCAAGAACGCGGGGACTTCTTTCGACAGCGACGTCCGCCGTTTCGGAAAAACGGCTCTCATGATCGCCCTGGATCTCCCCAGCCTTGGCTTTGGAGGCGCACCCGTCGGCGGCCTATTCGATGCCGTGACGGGCAAAGTGGCGAACGAAACGCTCCAGTCCACGCTTGATCATGGAATTCGTTATTTTGACACGGTGCCCTACTATGGGTTCGGACTTTCCGAACGGCGCATTGGCGATGCCATTCGTGGCCGGGATCACATTATTACCTCAAGCAAGGTCGGCCGGCTCATGAAGCCTGGGCTGCCGGGTGATCCTCCCTGCCATGGGTGGCCGACTCCCCTGCCGTTTCATCCTGTCCATGATTACAGCTATGACGGTGTGATGCGATCCTACGAAGACAGCCTGCAACGACCCGGGCGGAACCGCATCGACATTCTGTTCATTCACGACATCGGCGCCTTCACCCACAATGATCCGACCGAAAATGCTCATCACTTCGACCAAGCGATGACTGGCGGACATCGCGCACTTTCAGAACTCCGTTGATCCGGCGACGTATCCGGCATTGGCATCGGAGTATACGAGATTGAAGGGTCACATCGGGTTCTGAACCACGGTGAATGGGATATCTTCCTTCTTGCTGGCCGCTACACGTTGCTCGAACAGACCGTGTCGAGCCCCTCTTTTGAACGTTGCACGCAGCTCTCAGTCCGGATCTTTATTGGTGGGCCGTTCAATTCTGGAATTCTGATGGGCGGATCAAATTGGAATTATGCCACCGCGCCTACAGAAAACTTCGCGCGCGCCACAGCCCTGGGACGGGTGTGCAAATCCCATAATGTTCCATTGCCCGCGGCCGCTTTGCAATTACCTCTCGCTCATTCGGTGGTGGCAAGTGTCGTTCCAGGTAAACGTTCACCCAAAGAACTTATGAAGATTCTAAACTGGTGGGAAGTTGATATCCCACCCGCTCTCTGGGCCAAATTGAAGTCTGAAGGCCTTATCGACGTGGCTTCCCCGGTACCTCGATAGGCCGCGATTTCGATTTGCAATCACCATGCTTCTCCGAATTATCGAGCTGAGCGAGGCGGAAAACCGTCGACGCTTCGGGTTGCCGGGTTCGGCTCGCGGCAGCGTCGCCTTTCCGGTGAGGCGGTCCTGTTTCGCAAGAAAGGTATCAATGGAAACTCGAAATTTTCGGGCAATTTGCTTGGTGCAACAGCATTGCGTCTAGCCGCCTTGCGACCAGCAGCTGCCGCGGATGACCTGGATCGTTGATGACCTGGATCGTTGATGTTCTGGTTGTCGATGGCGTCGTGTCGAATTGCAAACGGGCAGAATTCTTGGTCACCGAAGAAGGTACTTCTGTACCGTAACTTCGAAGTGGCGTTCCGCTTACCGCGAGCGTTCCTGCCGGCAGTCGGAGATGACAACTCGAGATGTGGCATGAAAAATTTCTTGAACTGGGAAACGCCACACCCTGACAACCGGTGAGACAAATCCAGTTTCGGAAAGCGGCTCGATCGGCTTGACACTTTCGACAGAGAAACAGGTCCCAGTTCCAGGGATAGTAGCTGATGCGAGGGCACCGGTCTACGTCGTAGCCCCGACGGTGCACGAATCGACCCAAAACAGATTTGCAAGATTGAACTTTCACCGTGTGGCCCCCGCTGGTGGAGCAATTTCGCCTTGCTGCCAGACCCGAAAGTTGCGTTTGCGTGCTTTCTTGCCGACTTCGGGACTTGACCGATAGTCGTGGCGGCCTGTGCCGGCGATGGCAACGATCCTCGTTTTCGGTCGGGGAATCCTCGCCAAAAGGCTACCTGATAACATTCTTTTTGGATAATCTGGCCGTGTTGAGGAGAGAATTTTCTGAAAGTAGAAACCGGATGAATCCGATACCCGCGATCGACTCACATCATCACTTCTGGGATCCGGAAAGGGACAAATTTCCCTGGATGACGGAACGGCACCGAGTGATCAATCGCTCCTTCTTGCCCGATGATCTGAAGCGGGAGCTTCCGGCTGCGGGTGTCGTCCGAACTGTGCTCGTCCAGACCGGTGCGAGCTACGAATCAAACTGGTCATTTCTGCGCACTGCCTCGGAGACGGAGTTTGTGGCCGGCGTAGTCGGCTGGGTTGATCTCGCATCGCCGGATGTTTCGGACCAACTTGACCGACTGCTCGACTCGCCTCACGGCAAATGGTTGGTTGGCATACGACATCCGGTTTACAATGAAACGGATCCTGATTGGCTGCTGCGTGCGAATACGCAACGCGGTCTGGCGGCGGTTGCTAGGCGCGGTCTGGCATTTGATCTTCTGGTGCGGCAGCGCGAATTGCCTGCAGCACGACGGGCGATTGCCGCAATCCCGGAAATGCGGTTCGTTATCGACCACATTGCAAATCCAGATATTCGAGGCGGGGGATTCGAGCCTTGGATTGCTGAATTCAGGTTATTTGCAGAAGGTTATCCAAATGTCTGGTGCAAGTTATCCGGCATGGTGACCATGGCCGACTGGGAGAACTGGCGTCCAATACACATTCATCCCTTTCTGTTGGAGTCCATCGACATTTTTGGTCCGGAAAAATGCATGTTCGGCTCTGACTGGCCGGTCTGTTTGCTCGCAGCGCCCTACCGAGAAACAATTCAATTGGTCCGCGATGCCGTATCGCGATTTCCCTTCGAACTCCAGGAAGCCATTCTCAGGGAATCCGCGATCGAGGCATACCGGCTTGCCGACTGTTGTTGACGTTATCACGGCGGTCCACCCCGAGGCTGGTGCACGGCGATTTACTCGGATGTGTCTGTGGACGAAGCGGACCCTCCGACTGCCTGCTCGAATTTCGAAGCTGGCTCCTCGCTTTTGGGTCAGTGTCCGTCGCCAGGAGGAACGACATTGTTTTGATCGGAACACAATTTTTCAGGACTAAGCGAGGGCCAATAATCGAACCCCCCGCCGGTCTGTGCGTTGGGCTTTCCAATGAGAAATACATGCGTGAGTAACCATGACACTGTTGCACGCCGAGGCAGGGCGACCCCTCACCTTCGCCCTGCCGACGCTACGGGAAGCGGTTTCCTGCCATTTCCCACCCGTGAATGGCTCATCCCTTGCAGGACGTATTCCTGGAACCGGTGCTTTCAGCCTTGTTTCGAGCGCAACGGATAAAGGAGACGCTAAATTGGCGCGTCGAGGGTCTTGCTACTTGGGTATATGATCCCCCTTCCAATCTGTCGGCACACCGAGTTATCTTGTCCCGGAGCCGCGAACTCGGTTGAAGTATGTCGACGGCGGCGGAGAGTTCCCCGGAACGGACGGACGAATGTTCTCCAGTTTGGGGATTCCGCAGACCGGCACAAACCTGCAACCCGGCCAGGAGCTTCGCGAGCAGCTTCATGCGGGTCGCCAGCCTTTGTCTGCGCTGTAAAGCGCGGTAGCGCAAACGGCAATTTCCCTCTCATTCGTTTCGTGAAGCATCCACGTCAGGTTCATCCTGGTCTGATCGCAATCCTCCTCGAAGGTCTCCGTACTCCGGCGAGAGTGCTCTCTAGTTGGGAAATGGCACAAGATCTCCGAAAACCAGCCTCAAGAACAGACTAGCTCGTAGATCGAAGTCTTGTATTGCGGATCGAGGACTTGTATACAAGTCTTGCGCTCAAAAGGTCGCATTGCTACGACTTGGCAATTTGGCTGGGCTGAAATCATCTGATTGGCGGATGATTCACCCTACGCGATGCCCGGGTTCAGTTGGTACTACGAAGGGAAGAGTCTCGCCTGTAGAATGGCTAAACTGCCAGAACTGACAAACAGATGAGGAGAAAAAAAGAATGCTCTGCAAAGGATTTACCAGACGCAAGTTTATAGAGACGTCGACCGGGGCAACCGCCCTTGCGTTGATTGCTCCAAGAATCGCGCTCGGCCAGGACATGGGTCAACCCGAATCGCTAATGCGTGATGCTGACAGAGTGCTGAGTTTTCGCTCATGGGGATCTGTGCCGGATGAGATAAAGGAAACGCATCGGTTTCTGGACCAGAACCCGGATGCGGCGGTGCAATGGGTCAACATCAACTTCGGCAAGTTCCGCGATACGCTGACGACTGAATTCGTCGGTAAGTCGGACTTGGATGCGACGACCGTACCGGAAACCGAGTTGAGCGGATGGGCGGATGCCGGTTTCTTGCTTGCCGTAGATGACCTGCCAGGCATTGACGAGGTCCGAGCAAACGCGCTGGCAGGATCCACCATCGCCGGAAAGGGACTGGATGGAAGACAGTACAGCATACCCTACACCGCCGACCCATTCGGATATGTCTACAATCGCAAGCATCTGAATGATGCCGGATTCTCGGAACCGCCCAAGAACATGGATGAATTGCGGACACAGATGGAAGCGATCAAGGCAGCCGGGATTCAGGAGTACCCCCTGCATTTGGGCCTCAGGAAGCAGCCCGGGCAAATGTGGTCGATTTGGTGCCTGGTCTTCGGGTCTGGCGGAAGCCTTTTCAACGAGGACAACGAGCCGCTGTTCGATGGCGAGGATGACACGCTGCAACATGTGCTCGAGTGGTATGTCGCTGCAGTGAACGACTGGAAAATCGTAGGGCCGGACGATTTCGGCAAGAATTGGGCGGATGGCCGAAACGCCATGAAGCAGGGCCTGATCAGCGGTGGATTCCTGGCTCGCTGGGGACTTCGTTTTTCCAATGTGGATCCGGACTCCTCGGTTAGGGGCGAAGTGTTTCTTGGCTTGGTACCCGGGTTGGAACGCAATGATGTTGCAACCGTGGGAGCATTCCACCAGATCGGTATCTCCGCTAATTCGAAGCATCCCGAACTGGCTTGG
Source organism: Rhodobacterales bacterium (assembly GCA_965219495.1). Classification (GTDB taxonomy): domain Bacteria; phylum Pseudomonadota; class Alphaproteobacteria; order Rhodobacterales; family CAZPXZ01; genus CAZPXZ01. The sequence continues at coordinate 497,073 of OZ244777.1, read as the reverse complement.
GATTTCATACGGCATATTTCCGGACCGGAAGCCGACAGTTCCTACAAGACCTTGCTTGTTCGAACGATTGCATTCGGGGGTCGGGCCGCGTACTTCCCGGTGCTGAATCATCCCGACTACAAGGCCATGGTCAAGAATATCTCCAACGGGGAAACCGACGTTTACGACAAGATCAGTGAGATCGTTAAGCAGAAGGAAGGTGTCAAGACGTTCTGGTATCCGGAATGGGAAGACTACTGGATGCAGCAAGTTCAGGATGCACTGAACAAGAAGCAAAGCGTGCGCGATGCCCTCACCGCTTCTGCAGACCGCGCGAGGCGGCTCGCCCGCAGTTGAACCTACAGCCCAGCCCGCGGGCAGCCCTGGTGGCAGGGCTTCCCGCGGGCCGCCGAATCCCGGTCTAGCGCCCAATGAATTCCGATCTCCCGACGCGGCGGAATGAAGTGGTTGCCGCGCATCCACTGCTGAGCAAGTATTCCCCGCTGCCGCGAATCCTTTGCTTTGACAATTTTGACGAAGGGGTGAATGGCTGGTGCGAACTGATCGGAAACCATGACGGGAATCTTGACCGTGTAAGGCCGGTTCAAGGCGATATGCGGCCGCCCCAAATCAGCAACTGCACGTTTTTCGACATTGGCACGCACGGTGCGATGACCGGGAATTACGCACTGAAATTGCAGACCCGCCCGAAGCCGGGCCACATGGCGCTGGCGATCAAGCGGCTGACATTTGCCCGCCCTGGCGTGGTCCAGTTGGAAACCTATTTCACGTTCAAGTCGGAGGCTTGGCATGGACCGCATCGGGAAGGCAGGGAATACGATGGCAATGAAGACCTGAGTCTCACTGACTTCGGAGATTTCTGCATCAGCAATGACCTGTCCGATGGCCGAAGGCGCGCGCATTGCTGTGTGCGCTACGCCAACACCAATGCGCGCGGAGATTTGGTCCAAAAATGGATGGTCAAGACGAGCGTGCAAACAGCAACAAAAATGGAATGGCGTGGTGATGCGCCTCCAGCGTACGATTACCATGTTCGCAATCCGGACGACTGGATTGAGGTTCCCGATGGCGACCAGGTATTCTGCTACAACGAAATTCCGACCAAAATTAACTGGCACTATCTGCGATGGCAGTTCGATACGCGAACCATGAAGAACCTGGTCATGCAAGTCAACGACAAGGTGCTGGATCTGACGTGTCTGGACGTACCGAGGTATCCGGAGGGCTATTATCTGGGTCTGTCGAACATGCTGAACCTGTCGCTGGATGTGCGGACTCTCAAACCTGTGCGAAATTTTATTTTCTTCGATTCGATTCTGACTTCGGTGGATTGGTGACCCGAATTGCTCAATAGATCGCATACTGCCGTGTTGGAACGAAACGTCGAGGTACGGTCGGAACTATGGACGGAGCCGTACGAGGCGGCCTGGGCCGGTGAAACGCGATGGTTCCTGAATGTCGTCGGGGCGTCGCCAGACACTGCCGTAAACCTCGCCACTTTTCTTTCCGCGGATGGGCTTACATGGTGCCCGCATGAGACGAGCCGACTGAGTTTTCAGGGGATGGGGCTGAAATCGCTGCGCGTGCCGGACTTTTGCCCTTGGCTGCGCCTGCATGTCGCGGTAGAGGGGCCATCTCCGTACATCAAGGCGATCATATACTTGAGCCTGAGACAATGACGGATAGGTAGTTTCCGGGCCGTGGTCGGGAAAAGGAACAAGGACAATTTCATCGGATTCGCGCTGAACTCGCCAGCGATTGTGTTGTTGCTGGTCATGGCGACCTTTCCGATTATGTGGTCCTTCTGGCTTTCGCTCCATTCTCTCAATCTTCGCCGGCCGCACCGCACCCGCTTTGTAGGCGCGGACAACTACATTGAGCAACTGACATCGGCCGAATTCTGGGAAACGTTGCAGATCACACTGCAGTTCGCGGTTGGTACGATTGTTTTCAGTTCGTTGATCGGCCTTCTTCTGGCCTTGCTCCTTAATGAGGAGTTTCCGGGAAGGGGACTGGTCCGTGCCGTCACGCTGGTGCCCTGGGCCGTGCCTCCCGTCGTGGTGGGGCTGGTCTGGGCGTGGATCTACGATGGCCGTTTCGGGTTGCTGAACGCGGTATTCAAAAGTCTCGGCATTATTGAGGTATCGCGGGCTTGGGCACTAGACGCTGATTTCGCGATGGCGGCCCTCGTTGCCGCGCAGGTCTGGCACCAGGTTCCATTTGTGATGATCGTTTTCCTGGCCGCCCTTCAAACCATTCCCGATGAGTTCTATGAGGCAGCGCGCGTGGACGGAGCAGGACGGTTCAATCGGTTCTTCAGGATAACGCTTCCCTGGTTGTCCCAGTCGATGCTCATCGTGCTCATCACCCAAACCATGGAAGCGCTCAGAGTGTTCGACCTGATATTCATTCTCACCGGCGGTGGGCCGGGAAACTCGACGACAGTGGTGGGTTGGCTGGCCTATACAACAAGCTTTAATTTCACGGATTTTGGGCGGGGAAACACGTTCGCATTCATCATTGCGTTGATTACGTTGATGGTGGCGATTGCCTACATCAGACTGCTCTGGAAACGGGGGGAATTCGCTCGATGAGACTAAGCCGCAGGAGCGCTCGCCGCCTTCGTCGCGTTGCCAAGTACGCGACTCTCATGTCAATAGCCGGGGTATTTCTCGTCTACTTGCTCGGTCCAATTTACTGGACGGTAGTCACGAGTTTGATGCCGGAGAATGAAATTTTTGCCGTGCCGCCACACGTGTATCCCCACGAACCGACCATCCAGAACTACGTGGCCCTGCTCGGCTTGGGCAACGAGGCCACGAGAGCGTACTACAACGAGCAAGGCATGCAAATTCAGCTTCTCCTGCCGTCCATCTACAACAGTCTGAAGACTTCGTTGCTTGTTTCGATTGTGACGCTGCTGATCGCGGCACCCGCGGCATACAGTTTTGCCAGGCTGCGTTATCGACTGTCGATGACCCTGCTGATCTCTTACATGGCGCTGCGCACGGTTCCGGGCATTGTTCTGGTCGTGCCGATATTTGTTGTTCTGCGGAATCTCGACCTCATCGATACCACGCTCTCACTGCTTCTCGTGTATTGCACCTTTACGGTTCCGTTCTCGATTTGGTTATTGCAAGCCTATTTCAAGACCATACCCGTTGAACTAGAGGAAGCCGCCTGGGTTGACGGTTGGGGCAAGTTCTCGGCCGCCGTAAGGGTACTCCTGCCACTCGCGTTACCGGGTCTGGTGGCCGTGTTCATTCTTGCGTTCATGGCGTCGTGGAGCGAGTTTCTCTACGCGGTTACGTTCACGAAGACTGTAAACAGCCAGACTGTGACCGTAATTGCGTCGAGCTTCGTCGGGCTGGAAAACTCGCGGTTCGACCTGGTGCTTGCCGCTGGTGTACTGGCATCGCTGCCCCCCTTTATTTTCGCGTTGGTCGTGCAAAGGTTCATCGTTGTCGGGTTCGCCGCCGGCGCGTTGAAAGGCTAACAACACCAAAGGGTCTGCACTGAAGGGAAGGGCAAAACATGGCCACAATCGATGTAGAGCAGGTCTGCAAGTCCTACGGCGCGGAGGAGGTAATACACAATCTCGATCTCGAAATTCCGGATCGCGAATTCGTGGTCTTGGTCGGGCCGTCCGGTTGCGGGAAATCCACGCTGTTGCGCATGATGGCCGGTCTTGAGGAAGTGACGGAAGGGTTCATCCGTTTCGACGGCAGGGATGTCACCGACTTGGCCCCAAAAATCCGAGACGTCGCGATGGTATTTCAGAACTATGCCCTGTATCCGCATATGACGGTGCATCAAAATATGGCATTCGGACTGAAGGCTCGCAACATGGCGAAATCGGAGATCGAACGCCGGGTCGGATGGGCGGCGGGACTCCTGGGCTTGACGGACTTCCTGGCCCGTTATCCAAAACAACTGTCCGGGGGGCAGCGACAGCGCGTTGCAATGGGGCGGGCAATCGTTCGCACGCCAAGAGTCTTCCTGTTCGACGAACCGCTTTCAAACCTCGACGCTTTGCTACGCGTGGAGATGCGCACGGAAGTGAAGGCCCTGCACAGGCGGCTGGACACGACATTCGTCTATGTAACTCATGACCAAGTCGAGGCGATGACGATGGCGGACCGGATGGTGGTCATGCGGGAGGGCAAGATCGAACAGGTCGGTACGCCACTTGAGGTCTATGAGACTCCGGTAAACACTTTTGTAGCAGGTTTCATCGGCTCTCCGTCAATGAATATGGTCACGGGCGCGGTCCAAACGCGTGGTACGGGGCAGGTTGTCGAGACGCGTGACGGGATTGTTTTCAGGGGACCGCCCGGCATGAAGATTCAGTCACGCCGCATCGTGGTCGGATTTCGCCCCAGAGATCTGAAAATTGTCGATCAGTCCAAACCCGATGCCCTGTCGGCAGAAATCGAATTTATCGAACATACCGGCGTGGAGACCTTTATCTTTGTTCGCGTGGGAGAAAGCAGGTTGTGCGCCTCTGTTGAAAAGGGCGAATGGCAGGGATTGGGCGAACATGTTTGGGTGCGTCCGGACCCGGCGAGTACGCATTACTTTGACGAGAAAACGAGGGAGAGAATTTGATGACAAGGGCCAATGAACTCAACGGCGCAACCGCCCGTTACGAGCGCGACGGATTCCTGTATCCGCTGACAGCTATGACTCCGGAAGAGGCGCACGGCTACCGTCGACGGATCGATTCCTTCAGGGCAGCAAATCCGACAGGGCGGCCGTTTCGCGAAATAGTCAAGTCGAAATCGCACCTGCTGTGTCTGGCCTTGCTCGAAATCGTCCGCCGACCGGAAATACTTGATGCCGTCGAAGTGGTGCTCGGTCCCGAGATACTTTGCTGGAGCACGGGCTTGTTCCTGAAGGAAGCCAACGATCCGGCATACGTTTCTTGGCATCAGGATGCAACTTACTGGGGCCTTGAACCCCAAGACATTGTAACAGCTTGGCTTGCCTTGTCGCCCGCAACCGTCGAGTCAGGCGCAATGCGTTTTGTTCCGGGTTCGCACGTGGGCGGGTTGTTGCCGCATGCAGATACACGCGCCGAACACAATATGCTGGCGCGGGGGCAAGTCGTCCAGAATTCCGTGGACGATGAAGCAGCAGTCAGCGTACTACTTCAACCCGGTCAATTTTCATTGCACCACGGTAGGTTGGTGCACGGTTCGGCCCCGAACCGCAGCTCGCACCCCCGATACGGCGTTGCCGTTCGCTACATCGCTTCCCATGTGCGGCCGGTTGCTTCAACCGCAGACAGCGCACTGCTGGTGCGCGGTAAGGATTCCCATGGTCATTTCAAGGCTGATGCGATTCCAGTCAATGACTACGAACCTTGGGCGCTGGCGTTGTCGGCGGAAGTCCACAAGTTCGCTGCAGGTCATTGAATCCGGAATCGACGGCAGCATCCGCAAGTGCATTGCCGACCCCTCTCATGGAAGGTGCCGAATTCATGAAGTCGCCTGAAATATCGAACGCCGGATCGTGACGGCTTTGGCCCGGCGGAAGCTTGGCAAGACCGGCCTCGAAGTTACGGCGCTGGGATTCGGCGGCGCTTCGCTGGGAGGCTTTGACAAGTCGATTTCGGAAAGGAATGCAAACGCCACAGTCCTGGAGGCCTATAATGCCGGTCTAGAGCTGTTCGATACCTCGCCCTACTATGGATATGGGCGCAGTGAACACCGGTGCGGACATGTCCTGCGCAACATGCCACGAGACACGTACTTGATCTCCACCAAGGTTGGGCGATGCCTGGCGCCGTTGCGCTCCGGCGAACCCACCGACGGATTGAGGCTCGGAGGCCTGCGTTTTCGACCGGAGTTCGACTATAGCTATGATGGAGCAATGCGATCCTACGAACAGTCCCTGGCGCGCCTTGGTGTGGGGCCTGTGGATATCCTGCTGATTCATGACGTGGACGCGTTTACGCACGGAAACGAAGACAGCACCTGGCGTTGGTTCGAGAGGGCATTGGAGGGTGCCTACCGCGCACTCTGCGAATTGCGCAGCAACGGCGATGTAAGGGCAATCGGCGTCGGGTTGAACGATGTTTCCTGGTGCAACCGGTTTCTGGAGGCAACCGAAATCGACTGCCTGTTGCTGGCCGGCAGATACACGCTGCTCGACCAAAGCGCTCAAACCGAGTTGCTGCCAAGATGCGTTGCACGAAGCGTCGGTGTTATTCTGGGCGGACCGTACAATTCCGGAATTCTTGCCACTGGAACGATTGCAGGCGCAAGATACAATTACGCAGCCGCAACACCAGAAATCATCGACCGAGTCAAGCATCTGGAAACCATTTGCGAAACTCACGACGTTCCGATGCAGGCGGCTGCGCTTCAGTTCCCATTGAGGCATCCTGCTGTCAGTACAGTGATCGCCGGAGCGGCGGCCCCTCGGGAAGTCTCCGAGAATGTCGAATTCATGAATGTTCCGATCCCGTCGACGTTTTGGGACCATCTGCGATCTGAAGGATTTATTGAAGCGCATGTGCCGGAAATACCGGGGCAGAACCACGGGAATCTGGTGCGGTAGCGCAGCATCGTTGCGCCGCGTGGAGCGTGTCGCTCTCAACGCGGTCCGCGTTCGCGCTCAAGAAATGGACATCGCGTATCAAAGTGTTGGATGATTCGCCCCGCGCCGCCACCGATCTCCAATCGCTTGGCGCATCAGGCGCCAATGACACTTTCAGGTACGCTGGGCTTGGAGGTCGCCGACACTGTCAGGTTGGCAACGGCTGGTGGAAATCTCCGACGGAGAGGTAACGATCATGAGAATTGGATTCATCGGCCTTGGCAATCTTGGCCGCCCGCTTGCCGTCAATGCTGTCCGCGGCGGACACAGTGTGAAGGGATTCGATCTAAACCGGGAGCAATTGAAGAAATTTGCCGAGGATGGTGGCGTCATTGGCAACTCTGTCTCCGAAGCAGCGGAATTCGGCGAAGTTGTTATTACCGTTCTTCCGGATGCTCCCGATGTCGAGGCCGTTGCGCTTGGAAAAAGCGGAATCATCGAATCCATGGCGGTGAATTCAGTCTACATCGACATGAGCACGATTGATCCGCATTCCACGCGAAGAATCGGGTCGGCTTTCGTGCAACGAGGCATGGAGATGATCGACGCACCCGTAGCACGTACCCTCGAGATGGCCTGGCAAGGAAAATCGCTCCTGATGCTGGGGGGAAATCCAGCCGCCATTGAGCGCGTGCGACCGGTATTGAACGCGATTTCGGAGTTTTCGATTTACTGCGGACCGCTGGGAAACGGTTCAGCAGCAAAACTCACCAACAACTTCCTTGCCAACGGTATACTCGCTGTCGCGGTGGAGGCGCTAGGAATTGCCCTTAAATCGGGACTTACGCTTGAAACCGTACTGGAAACCGTGAGAAAAACAGGCACCTTCAACAAGATGTTGCTGGAAACGCTTCCCGCCAACGCGTTCAAGGGCGAGTTTTCTCCAGGGTTCAGGAGCCCGCTTGCCCTCAAGGATCAGCGACTCGCGATGGGGTTGGCAGAGTCCTACCATATTCCAGCGCCCGTCGGTGCCGCGACGCTGGAGGTTCTGTCAGAAGTCGTCGATGCCTATCCTGATCTCGATTTTTCCGCGGTCCTGAAGCATCGTGAAGATCAGGCCGGATTTGCGGCCCGGCTTGCGGAGCACGAATAATTGCGTGAACACGGTCGGCAGAAACCGGTAGCGAGTCCCGCTTTCGCCTTCTTGTCCCGACACTGGAGCTTCGAATAGCACGTTTGCGGATGGTCCTCACTTTCGCCAACTATCCTCCAGCCTGCCGAGCTCGTCTTTCAAATTTGCGCTAAACAGGTCGGGGCGCATCCTGGCCAATTGCACAACGCGTTCAAGAACAGACAGGATATGCGTATGCATCGCAGTTCCCGCCGCGTTGACGTCACCCATCGCGATGGCCTCGGCGATTTCTCTGTGTTGCCGCACGACACTCGCTCTGTCATATGTGGCCAGATACATCATATGAGCGAACCGTATTCGGTCGGTTAGCCCGCGCAGGCTCTCAACGATCTCATGCACCTTTTCCATGTCGGCGATACGCATGATTTGCAAGTGAAACCGACGGTCGCAGGCAAGGAAGGCAGAGTCGTCGCTCTTGTCGATATGTGCGGCAAGTTCGGTTGCGCTGGAAATCAGTGATTGCCGCTTGGGTCGTGTCTGCCGTGCCGCCATTTGCGCCGCAGTGCTTTCCAAGGCTTCACGCGCAATTACGAACTGACGAAAGGTGGCTAGATCCAATTTGGTAACGGTTGTCTTTCTGCGAGGAGAAATAATTACGAGTTCTTCTCGCTCAAGACGTTTCAACGCATCCCGAATGGGAGTTCGGCTTGCATGGAACCGTCTCGCAAGTTCATTTTCGGACAGTTGCTGTCCGGGAGCGAACTGCAATGAGACGATTGCTTGACGTATCGCTCGGTACAAGTTGATGCCAGTCGGAACCTCCACAACCTCATGACTGCTACCTGTTTCCCGTTGTCCAAGCGCGGAGCGCTCACTACCACTTGCGGGTGACGGATGCATAATTCTTGCGCATTCGAACGGAAATCTGGTGACGCTTGAACGAAGTTCATCTTGCGCTTGAACGATTCGTCCTATTTGACCAGATGCGATGGAGGCCTTCTTTTTGCTGTGAACGGAAAGGGCGCCGAAGGCTCCTAGCGGAGCCGAGGGAGGCCCCGGACAGACCGAGCGTAGGCGACGTCCGCCCGGGTTTCAATGGGAGTTGCGCGGGGGCGGCACACACGGGACCGCAAGAGTCCGTCGCGCCTGCCGAGTCGCCGGTTTGCCGCGCCGGCTCGAATCATGATCCTGCGCAGCACAGCGCCGAAAGCGCCGCAGAAACGGCCTTCGAGCACCTTGCGGCCGCTCGCACTGGCGTCCTTGCCTTGTCTGGGGGTCTCCGCCATGCGCCGCGTGGACGCCCCGGCGAGATTGATCCGGTACGCGTAATGCACCAGTCGGTCGAGGATGGCAACGGCGATAGTGCCTTCGCCGAGTGTTCCAAGTCAGGGTTGCAGCCGGACCTGTCGGGGGATTAGCACCGAGGCGCGGCGCCTGCGGGATTCGACGGTCTCGCAGATGTCCCCTCGGTTTTCGGACGAGCACGGCTGCAGTCCCCGTCATCCAGCACCGGCAGGTCGACGCGCTCGAGGCACCGCATCAGTCGGACATGGGCGCCGGTTCCGCGGGTGGCGGCGAGTTACCTGGCCCCATCGGATAGTTTGTACGTAGAACCACGCTAAGGAAGAACATCGCGCGAACACCCGATTTTTGGCTCAGGCTGCCAGTTTTTTGCTCAAGTTGAGGTGCAATGGCCGCGCGATTTTGCGCTCAGCTGCTCCAGAATGCCAGTCGAAGTTGCCTGTCAGGATGATATGCTCCCAGCCAAGTGGTGAGGTGAAGGGCAACAGGCCTGGATCGGGCATCTGGCCGGTCATTCCGAGATGATCTGTCGCCTTGTCCATGTACAGCGTGTTCCAGAATACGATGGCGGCGATGACGAGGTTGAGAGCCATGGCGCGTTTCTGCTGCGCGGCGTCCGATCGATCATGGATGCGACCCTGGGAATGGGCGAAGACGGCCCGGGCGAGAGAGTGACGGGATTCACCCTTGTTGAGGCCGGCCTGGCATTCCATGCGGAGGTTGCGGTTCTCGATCCAGTCGAGCATGAACAGCGACCGCTCGATCCTGCCGATCTCGCCGAGCGCGAGATAGAGCCGGTTTTGCTGCCGGTACGCGCCGAGCTTGCGAAGAATGGAGGACGGTTTCAGGGAACCATCCCTGATACTTGCGGCAAGCCGCAACACGTCACCCCAGTGCTGTCGGATGACGTCCTCGTTTATTGGCCTTCCCATCATCGGCGCCAGCGTCGGCCATTGCTTCGGTGAGCCGAAGTACCCCAGGCGGCGATGCGGGAAATCGCGAAGCCGCGGCGCGAATATCAGACACAGCAGGTGGAAGAGTGCGAAGACATGGTCTGATACGCCGCCGGTGTCGGCATAATGGATCAGCGGATTGAATGTGGTTGGATTGCCGACGATTCCATCAAGAACGAAGGGTGCTTCGCCCACCGTCGCGCCGATCACGGAGGAATGGAACGAGCCGAGCCATACTGGCCGGACAGGAACGAGTAGATCTTCAATCCCGGATCGGGGCCGTGCTTGGGGTTAATCATTCCGCCGCCGCGATAGGCGGAGAAGAATTGTCCGTCGGATGATGTTCGCTCTGCCTCTCCCCAGTTCTGCGCGAATGGCAGATCGTGATGGGCATCAATGATCCGGGCGAGCGCGTCCGAATAGGTTTCCGAGCGAAGATACCAGGTTTGCGCCCAGATCAGCTGGGCATGGCTGAGCCGGGTGGAGGCATGAGCCATCCGCTCAAGCCCCAGGTTGACGGCGCCGGCGAGGATCGCCGCGAGTATTGCGGCGGGCTGGGGGTGCTTTCCTCCGGATCGAAGATCGACAAAGGCATCAAGGAATCCGGTACGTGCGTTGACCTCCCAGAGCAGTTCGGTGATGCGAATGCGCGGCATCACGGCGTCGATGGCGCGGTCCAGGCGCAGGGCCGCCGCTGGCGTCACCGCGTCATGAGGTGTGATCTTCAGGCGACCGCGCTCGATCCGGACACCGGACAGACGGTCATTCTTCAGTGCGGCGTCGACGTGATCGAGCCGGTCCGTCATACGCTTTCGGCGCCCCTCGATCCAGATGTCGAAACCGGTCTCGAAGCCGGCATCCTTCAGCACCGGCTCGGCCTTGTCTCGCGGCATGAGGTAGCTGTCGAAACGTCGATAGTCCCGGCTGCCCTCGACCCAGACATCGCCGGCACGCAGCCGGTCACGCAAGGTGGCAATGACGGCGGTTTCGTAGACCCGTCGTTTGGGTTGGCCGTCTTCGAAGATCAGCGATCGCCAGTGCTTTGCGGGGAAGGGCATGGGCAGATCGTCAGGCAGCTTTCTCTTGCCGCTCAGGTTGTGCTCCCGGAGAAGGGCAATCGCAGCCTGCAACTCTTCGCCCGCCTCCAGTGTATTGAACTCGAATGCCTCGAGGAAGGCCGGCGCGAACTTGCGCATGTAAGCGTAGCGATCAGACGCGAGCGACAACGGATCGCTTGTCGCCAATTCGCCGAACTCGGCAATCTCGTCCCTTCGTTCCAGGAGCTTGCGCCAACCGATTTCCACGTCGAGTGCGGCAAACGGATCCTGCCCCAGTTCGAGGGCCCTGTGCATGGTGTCGATCGTCTCTCCGAACAGCTGTATCAACTTGCCGGCACGAGCCTTCCCCGTGCTCCAGTTCTGATCCTGCCGGTTGCGGGACCGGGAGAAGATCTGACCGGTCAGGCGCTCAAACATGGCGATAGCCGCGTCGGTGATCGTGACGGCCAATTCCATCATCTGCGCTGCCAGGGTGGCGATGCGCCGACGATATCCGAAGCCATTCAGCGAACTGATGGGTGCGACCGCGCCTTCCCGTGCGAACTTGGTCAGACGGACCGGATGGAGGTTTTGTCCGAGGTCCTCGGGCAGATCGAGTGCGCGCAGATACCTCAGTCGTTCGATAAGGGCGTGCAGGCTGGCGGGGCTGGTCGAAATGGGAAAGCCTCGCAACCAGGTCAGGCGTGACTGGCCGAGCGGCGTCTCATTCGCAAGCAACGCCTGTAGGCGGTCGCGTTGTTCCTCGGTCAGTGCGTCATGGAGTGCCATAGCCGCTTCCCGCCGCGCCCTGGCACGGCCCTTCAAAGCGAGACGTTCCAGCGTATTGACGCTCGGGAGAACCAGGCGGCGCTCCCGAAGTTCCGCGATCAGCACCTCGATAATCCTTGCGCCATGGTCGGTGGAGAATGCTGCCTTGGCGGCAATGTCAGCCGCGAACCCCATGTGATCCGCGGCAAATGGCGCCAGACCGAGATGGTCCAGAGCAAGAGCATGATGCTCGTGGCGGGTGTTTGATCGCCGGGCATAGTCTTGAAGCGCAGCGGGATCGACATGGATTTGCTCACCCAACCAGGTCACCAGTTCGGCTGGCAAGAGGCTATCTTCCTTCCAGCCCAGACCGGGATACCTGAGCAGAGAAACATGAACGGCGAGACCGAGCCGGTTTTCCGGGCAGCGACGCGTGCGGACAAGATCATGGTCCGCAGGCGTGAGAAGATAGCGCCGAACCAATTCGTCCGGTTCGGTCGGAATCCGGAACAGGGCTTGGCGTGAGGCATTCGACAGAAGTGAGCGGCGTGGCATGATTGCAGTCCCCAAAACGATGTTGAACTTTTCGGGACTGCATGTATTATAGAGACCAATAAAAAGACAGGATTGACTGCGGTTTCGGCATCACGGACGGCCGTCCGGAAAACGGCTCTAAACCGGTCGATTAAGAGACAGGCATGACACGACAAAAAGGCGATATTCTTGGCTACGCCAGGGTCTCAACGGTGGACCAGGATCTCTCTGGACAGGTCGAACGTCTCAGGCAGGAAGGCGCCGTCCGCGTGTTTGAGGATGTTGTCTCCGGAAGGACCTTCGACCGGCCAGGCCTCGCTGCGTTGTTCGACTTTGCCCGGCCAGGCGACACGCTCGCCATCATCCGTCTTGATCGCCTCGGGCGCTCGCTCAGGGAACTCCTCGAGATCGTCGACACGTTGAAAGAGCAAGAGATCAATCTGATCAGCCTTGAAGAAGATATCGACACAACTTCGGCGGCCGGCGAACTGGTGTTCCATGTGTTCGGTGCAATCGCACACTTCGAGAGACGGCTGATATCCGAGCGCACCAAGGATGGCCTGCTTGCTGCCAGGAAACGCGGTCGCTCGCCCGGTCGGCCACCGCTTCACGCCGATACGGTCTCGGCACTGCAGGAACTCGTGGCCAACAAAACGTCCGTGACCAGGGCCGCGGAATACGTCGGGATAGGAAGATCAACCGCATACAGGGTGATCCGGCAAACCAGCCCGTAGAAACCGTTCCTGATCCGTTCTTCCTTAACGTGGTTCTACGTACAAACTATCCGATGGGGCCTTCCTGGGCGATCAGCGTGTTCCACAGCGCCCGCTCATCGGCCGTGACAACCTCGACGACCCTGATCCCCTCAACCCGGGACAGGACCGTCGGAACGTCGTCCGGATCCGGCACCGGAGCGTCGAGCAGGCGCGGGGTGATGTCGACGCCCCCCGACTTCGGCGGCGGCAGCACGATATCGGGATACCGGGTGGCAAGAGTCGTCAGGGCATGCAGGCATCCCGACACCTGAAGTCGACCCATCGCGTCGATGAAGGAGAATTCCGCGCAGACCCGGCGACCCAAGGCCCGTCGGCTGTCGAAATGTTCCTGCGACAGGATCGCGGAAATCCGCGCACGTGCCGCCGGGCCGCCAAGGGTGCGGCTGATTTGGGACTGTGCCATAATGACGCGATTCTACACCGGAGAAACCGCGTAGTCCAGCCAAAACTTTCATGACATGGTAGGGCTAGCCCTCGAAGGTCGCTGCCAGCGCGACCGCGCCGTGCACGACGACCTCTTCACCGAGTGCGGCGGGGCGGATGCGATATGAGTTGGCGAGCGGTGGAAAGACGTAGCGGGCGACTTCGCGGTTCAGTGGTTGGAAAAAGCGTTCTTCGCCGATCAATGACACGCCGCCCCCGACGACCACAACGTCCGCCGCCGTGAGTGTGATCACTTGGGCAATCGCCCAACCAAGTACACAGGTAGCTTGATGGATCGCCGACTTTGCGACCGAATTGCCGGATGCTGCAAGATCGGCGATCGCCTTCGCGTTCAACGCGGATTCCTCCTTCTGGCGGTGCCGCAACTCGTGCTTTGCAACTTCATCGTCAGACGTTTCGAGAAACCGCATGACTGCAGCGACAATCCCCGGGCCTGCCGCATACGATTCGACCGTGGCGGCGGGCGTGTCGGCATTGATACCAAGCCGCAATTGACCGATCTCGGCAACGGCCGGACGCCCTTTTCCGTGCAGCTTGCCGTCGATGACGAGACCTCCGCCAACCCCCGTCCCAACCGTGACGTAAAACACCGTGCGACTATCCTTTCCCGCTCCGAACGATGCCTCGGCCAGCGCAGCGCAATCGCAGTCGTTGCCAAGAACTGCTGGAACGCCGAACTTCTTCTCGCACCAAGCCGCCAGCGGCATGTCGTCCCAACCCGCAACCTGAATACTCTTGATGACTCGCCCGAGTGTGCTGTCCACGGGTCCGCCAAACCCGATGCCGACGCGTTGCACCCGATGAGCCGCTACCAACTCGCGGCCGGCGTGTTCGATCTGAGTCAGGATACCGGCGGCACCTTTAGCAATGTCTATATCGCGGCGCTTGAACGCCACGAATCCGCCGCCATCGCCGGCACCGATACCGAGTTGCAGCTTGGTCCCACCGACTTCGATTCCTAGGAAAGACATAGTATTCTAGCCTCCGTGATTGGCGTTCAAAATCGATCTAATATAAAGGGGCGTTCCAACTACTCAGATCGCTTGATCATTCTGACTACATGAATCTGCCACTACGATCGGAACTTCAAAATGATAGGAGAAAACTTTCGATTGACGAATTCTATGGGGTGTTGGCATAGCGGCCTTCGTGGTTGATCCGCGCAAAGACGTCGTTAAGCACCCAATGGAACAGGCACAGATGTATGCTCTCGACCATTCCCATGTCGTCGAGTTCGACGTGCAGCCCGTGCTTCTGCATCTGCTTCAGCTTTCCGCCACTGTAGCCCGTTAGGCCAAACGTTGTCAGACCGTGGCGACTGGCCCAGTCGACCGCATTCAGCACGTTCGGGCTGTTGCCGGAACCACTGATGGCGATCACCAAGTCGCCCGCGCTGCCGTAGTTCATCAGTTGTTGAACGAAAATCTGGTCGTACGTCAGATCGTTGCCAACCGCCATCAGCCAGCCGGCGTTATCGGTCAGGCTAAGGACCTTCAGCCGCTTTTTCGATTCGTCCTTCAAATCGTGCTCGTGGAGCGTGCTCTTGCCGAGGTCTTCGGCCATATGGCTGGCGGTCGTTCCGGAGCCACCGTTGCCAAAAATGAACACGAACCGTTCGTTCTCCCAGGCCTGGTAGATGAGATCCGCCCAACGCTGCATCGCGGCTTGGTCGATGCGGCTGACTTCTTGATTCAAGCGCCCGAGATAGGCGTCAGTGGCTAAGGCTGCTCCGAGCATTCCTATATCCTTCTTTGCTTGTTTTCTGCAGTACAGGCCGCCACGGGGAGCGTATATGTCCCATCAGTCGATCCCCAGCATTCTGCGGTTCGCCGCTTCGTCCGTGCCGCTGTCTGCGAAATCGTCAAAAGCGCGTTCGGTCACACGGATGATGTGTTCGCGCACAAATGCTGCGCCTTCACGTGCGCCATCCTCCGAATGTTTCAGTGCGCATTCCCACTCTACGACGGCCCATCCGTCAAAGTTGTTTGCCGCCATTTTGGAGAAGATCGCGGAAAAATCGACCTGGCCGTCGCCTAGCGACCGGAACCGCCCTGCACGGTCGACCCAGTTCTGGTAGCCACCATAGACACCTTGGCGACCGGTGGGATCGAGCTCGGCATCCTTGACGTGAAACATCTTGATCCGATCTTTGTAGATGTCGATATTGTCAAGATAATCAAGGCATTGCAGCACATAGTGCGACGGGTCATAGAGCATGTTCGCACGCGCGTGATTGCCTACGCGTTTAAGAAACATCTCAAACGTCACTCCGTCATGCAGGTCCTCACCGGGATGAATTTCGTAGCAAACGTCAACACCGTTTTTGGCGGCATGATCGAGGATAGGGCGCCATCGCGCAGTCAGTTCGTCAAACGCGGTCTCGACCAGTCCGGCAGGTCGCTGTGGCCACGGGTAGACATATGGCCAGGCAAGCGCCCCGGAAAAGGTTCCAAGGGCCGTGATCCCCAAGTTGGCAGAGGCCGAAATCGCCATTTTGACCTGTTCGACCGCCCAGGCTTGTCGCGCCTTGGGATTGCCGTGGACTGACGGATGCGCAAAGCCATCGAACACCGCGTCATAGGCGGGATGCACCGCCACAAGCTGACCCTGGAGATGCGACGAAAGCTCTGTCACAACGATCCCGTTCGCTGCCGCCTCGCCCTTGAGTGTGTCGCAGTAATCCTTGGACGTCGCGGCTGTTTCCAGATCGATCAGGTTGCTGTCCCAAGATGGCACCTGCACCCCGACATAGCCGCAGTCGGCTGCCCACTTCGTGATGCCGTCCCATGTATTGAAGGGCGCTTCGTCGCTAGAAAATTGTCCGAGAAACAGCGCAGGTCCTTTGAGCGTTCGCATGTGTTCCTCCCTTTGATCTGGTTGTCCGAACCCCGCACCGACCTTGCAGGATCGGATATGAGTGTAGTCTTCGCGATAGCCGGCTTCAGGCGTTCCGCATCCCCTGACCAAACGCGCCAGGTGCCTTTATCCGACTGGAAACGGTTGCCCTTTGAATTTCAAAAGCTTTTCAGCCTGTCCTTCGCGGCCGGACGTTTTCAGCCATTGAACGTAAGTCTGCCATTGTTCGGAATTTGGATTGACATGATGGGCTCCGCCTCTCACAGCTAGTCAGCCCTGAATTTCGACCCAGCGACGCTGTTCCGAACTTTCAAAGCAGGCATCCACGACTTTCTGGATCTCTGCACCGCGTTCAAAGTCTGGCTGGGCGTTTTTGCCTGTTCTGATCGAGGTGATGAAGCGTTCGAAATTCGTAGGCGTTTGCGGCACCGCGACGCCCTCCCAATGCATATTGGTTGATTTGACATCGCGCGTGATGTCGTAGGTCAGACCGTCTTCGAACCATTTGTCAAAGCAGACTTTGATCCCGCCCAGATCACCCATGATCCTAATATCAATGGTGTTCTTGAATCCCGTCGCCACACGCGAACATGAGAGTGTGCCGACGGCGCCATTCTCGAACTCGACCATCGAGTTGAGCGCGTCGTTGACGTCAAATCGGTACTCCCCCACACCTGCGCCTTTGTGTTCAAAGACTTTCAGATTGCAGTTGATGCTTTTGATCTTGCCGACCGGGTAAGAGGCCAGATCGATGATATGCACGCCGGTGTCGCCCAGAACGCCCTGGCTGCCGTGGGCTTCTGAAAGACGCCAGAGGAAACGCGGTTCCTCCTTGAAATGCCCCCAGTAATCGCTGGTCAGCCAGCATTGATTATATGTGGCTTCGACCTGGTTAATGCGGCCCAGATCGCCAGATTTCACGATTTCGGCCATGCCCTGATAGCCCGAGGCATTGCGGAATGTGAAGTTAACCATGTTGATCAGGCCGGATTTATGGGCCGCAAGAAACAACTCGCGTGCGTCGGCATAATTTTCGGCCAACGGTTTTTCCGAAAACACATGCTTCCCAGCGGCCAAAGCCTGCAGACCGATGGGTTTGTGAAACCGATCCGGCGTCACATTGGTGATGGCGTTGAAGTCTTCATTCGCGAACAGATCGTCAGCCGATCTATAAGTCGTCGCGATACCATGCGTATCGGCGAACTGCCTCAAATTTTCCTCATCCACGTCGCAGATCGCGACGATTTCCACACCGTCGATGGCGTTAAACGCTTCGAAATGTTTGTTGGCATGACTGCCGGTGCCGATGATTGCGAGTTTGGTCATTGTTCAAGTCGTTTAATTACAGGTGAATAGAGAAGTTCAGGATGTTGGGCACGAAATAGGACCCTGTCGCCTATGGCATTCAATGTTTCGATCATCAGGTTACGGTCTTTGTCCACCAAACATCTGCACAACCGATCAAAGCCTTCGGTTCCGCCGAGCAAACTGCATTTGTTGAATTCGGTGAGGTTGATGAATTTATACCTCGCGTGCAGCTGCGCGAGACAGAAGACCCTCCCCTTTTGCATCAACTCGAAATAGAGGTTCACCAGCTTCGGATTCCCGGTCAGGGTCATAAAACGCCCCATAAACCGAAGTCCGTATTTGTAGTCTTTGTCGTTGTAGTTTTGCAAAGTTATCTGATTGAGAACCAAAACCGCTTCGCGCAATCCGCTGATATCCGTGCCGTCGATCCTGTCGATGATTTCGTCTGCGACGAGTGGGGAGAGGCATTTCCGGATTTTGATCAACCCCTCGAGTTCATCGAACGAGATATGAGACACAAAGATGCCCTTCTGCGCGTCCGATTTCAGGAATCTAGTCTCGACGAGGCGCTGGTTTGCCTCGCGCACCGGCCCGCGCGAGACATTCAGCTTCTTAGCGATCACGGACTCTTTGACCTTGTCGCCGCTCACCAGTTCGCCGTTCAGAATTAAGCTTTTGATCTGGCGATAGACCAGCTCGTTCAGCGGCAGTCCTTCGACGTTCTGAAGTGGCTTAAGGAGCTCGGAGATCTCAAGCTCGTCGTCGATCTGGTAAATCATGTTATGCTAGCCTCGCCCCCATGTAGTCGCCCCCAAAGACGTAGGAATCTTCGGAGTTGAACGAACAAAGCACCTCGGCGCCGATTTCGACGGGATGGTGCGAGGGCACGAATACCGTGATGGTTTTGCCATTCACATTCAGGTGCAAAAGCTGGGCTTCGCCAAGCTGCTCGGCCAGCTCGATGACGCCGGTCAGGGTGTTCTGCCCGTCCGCGCGCAAGCTGAATTTTTCGGGCCGGATCGCGACGTCGACCGCCTGCCCTTCGGCCGCAACGCCCCGCGATTTTGGCGAAAAGGCAATAATGTCGCCTGAGGCCAGAACGATCTCATCGTTCTGCACGGTGCCTGATAGGACGTTAATCGGCGGCGAGCCGATGAATTCGGCGACAAAACGACTGTTGGGGTTTTCGTAAGTCTCAAGCGGCGTGCCAATCTGCACGATCTCGCCCTTGTTCAGAATGACGATCCGGTCGGCCAATGTCATCGCCTCGACCTGGTCGTGGGTCACGTAGACCGAGGTCGTCCTGAACTGTTGATGCAGCCGCTTGACGTAGGCCCGCATTGAGTTGCGCAGCTTGGCATCCAGATTGGACAGCGGCTCATCAAAGAGGAACAGCTTCGGCTCCCGGACAATGGCTCGCCCCATGGCGACCCGCTGACGCTGCCCCCCAGACAGCTCACTGGGCGTGCGCATCAATAGCTCGGAAATTTCCAGCTTGTCGGCAATCTCGGCGACCTTCTTTTCGCGGGCCGGCTTGTCCACGCCGCGCATTTTCAGTCCGAATGAGATGTTCGCCTTTACGTTCATATGCGGATAAAGCGCGTAATCCTGAAATACCATGGCGACGTCCCGCTTGCGCGGCGGCAGGTCGCTGCAATCCAGATCGTCGATCAGGACCTGCCCGCCGGTGATCTTTTCCAGCCCCGCAATTATGCGAAGGATCGTGCTTTTGCCGCATCCGGACGGGCCGACCAGAACCACGAATTCGGAATTCTCAATCGTCAAATCAATCGAATTGACTGCGCTAACGCTGCCGTATTTTTTCGCCAGCTGTCTGAGTTCCAATGTAGCCACGATCTCTCCTCATTAGTGCGAGCTTTCGGAATTCATCCTTTCGTCGCCCTAAATGTCAACATTTTTCTGCGAAAAGTGTGTACCTGCTCAGACACATATAAACTTTTTCGGGCGGCGCCGGGGGTCTTGGAAACCGGAGGGAGGGCGCAGCCCGACCGGAGGGTTCCAAGACCCCCGGATCAGATTTTGACTTGCCCTGAGGGGCGGGGTTCTCCATCAGTTCGCTTGGTTGTTGAAACCGAAAAGGAGAACCCCAATGCAAGTTTTCGGCTTGCCCGGCCATGTTATCAGAAACGCCGCCCGCGCGTCACGGGTTTTGTCTCAAACCGACGCGGGAACCCGCATGCGCGCTGATTTCGTCCGCCGCTGGCGGCGGGCCCGGCGCGACGGCCTCACTGTTGAACAGGCGGCGCGCGCCGTCGGCGTTCCGCTGTCCACGCTGCGGCGCTGGGAGAAGCAGCCGCAGCTGCTCCCGACCCGTCCGCGCCGCTGCCGGCGGCCGGCGCCGCGGCGCCGGCTTGAGAGCCGCGTGCGGGAGCTGCGCATGCGGTTCCCGGCCTGGGGGAGGGGAAAGATCGCGGCCGTGCTGTGCCGTGAGGGGACCGCGGTCTCCGACGCGACGGTCGGGCGGGTCATCCATGATCTGGTCAGCAGAGGCCGCATGGCCCCGGTCAGCGCCTTCACGCCGCAGCGCCGGCGCAGCCGGAACCGGCGCCCGCACGCGGTGCGGATCCCCCGCGCCCTCCGGGCCGCCCGGCCCGGACAGGCGGTGCAGGTCGACACCCTCACCGTGTCGCTGCGGCCCGGCCGGACCGTCAGACACTTCACCGCCGTCGACCGCCTCTCGCGCTGGTGCTGCGGCATGGCCGCCGCGAACGCGACCGCAGCCAGCGCCGCCCGCTTCCTTGACAAACTGGTCCGCGAAGCGCCGTTCACAGTCGAGGCCGTGCAGGTCGACGGCGGATCCGAATTCATGGCTGAGTTCGAGGCCGCGTGCGGAGACAGGAACATCACCCTCGCTGTCTTGCCGCCGAAGTCGCCGAAACAGAACGGCCGCGTCGAACGGATGCAGGCGACACTCAGAAACGAATTCTACAATGTCCAGGACACCGCCGTGAACGTCTCCGGGCTCAGACCCCTCATCGACGAATACATCGACTTCTACAACACCCAGAGGCCGCATGACGTATGTGGACGCCCCCTTGAGCGCAACCGGGAATCTCGGCAATGCAGGAAGCCTGCGTCGGGCGCCGTCGTATGTCCGGCCTCTCAGATGCGGCGCTTTCGGCCGCGGGCCCGCATGGTGTTCGCGGACCGGATCCAAATCGCACTTCCGGGCTCGAAGCCCTGCGTCACTGGCTGGTTTTCCGGCCCCGTCTGTCCGACTCTTGCCCCTGCGCTGTCCTTCGCTCCCGGCGCACAGTCCGGGGGCCGCCCGCTCGTCACGCCGCGCGGCGCGCGGGCTGAGGTCCCGAATTCTCTCCTTCCTCAGTTTCCTCTTTCTCTCCAGGCGGCCGTCACGCCGCCATTGGCCGCCAGGTGTCGTTCCGCACGGAAAGCGCCCAGATGACGCGCGCCATCCTGTTCGCCAGGGCCGCCGCGGCCACTTTGAACGGCTTCTCCTCAATCATCCTCCGCAGCCATGGGTCCGCAATCTCCTCCCGGCCTCTCTGATGACGCAGCACGGAGACCGCGCCGAGGACGAGCAGGCTCCGGATGTCGCGCTGCCCCATCTTCGTGATCCTGCCGAGCCTCTGCCGGCCGGCGGTCGAATGCTGACGCGGCGTCAGCCCCGCCCAGGCGGCGAAGTCCCTGCCGCGTCTGAAGCTCTCCATCGGCGGGGCGAAGGCCTGCACCGCCATCGCGCAGACCGGACCGACCCCGGGGATTGTCATCAGGTTCGTAATGTCACCGCGCTCCCGCGACCGTCGCTTCAGCTCGCGCTCAAGCTCCGCGATCCGCCCCCTCAGCGCGTCGATCTGGCCAAAAAGCATCTCCGCGGACTGCTGAACCAGCTCCGGAACCCCTTCGGCGGCCTTCTCCAGCTCGGCTCTCAGAGCCTCCACATTGGCCACGCCGCGGGCCGACACCAGGCCGAACTCTGCGAGATGGCCGCGCAGCGCGTTCACGGTCTGCGTGCGCTGCCGCACGAAAAGAGCGCGGGTCCGGAACAGCATCGCGTCGGCCTGGGCCGCTTCCGGCTTCACCGCCACGAACCGCATGGTCGGCCGCTGCGCCGCCTCAACGATCGCGGCCGCGTCGTTCGCGTCGCTCTTCCGCCGCTTGACGAAGGGCTTGATGCAAACCGGCGGCACCAGCCGGCTCTCATGTCCCATGGCGATGATCTGACGGCCCCAGTGGCGGACGCCGCCGCAGGCCTCCATCACGACCAGGCACGGCGGCAGGCCCTCGAGGAACGGCAGGAACCCGCTCCGCGACAGCTTCTTCACAAAAACCGGCCAGCCGGAAGCCGACGCCCCGTGCAATTGAAAAACCCTCTTTGAAATGTCGACACCGACTATGCTAACCTTCTCCATGGACGCTTCCTTGCTAACCTTCTCCATGGACGCTTCCTTTCGCGTTTCAGACGCACACAAGCGTGCGTTCTCATTCTGGCGCATCATGACGCCGCAGATCGGGGGCGTCCACTCCATCGCACTTGATGGACTGACCCCGGACGAATATCTCCAGAGCCGGCGAATCAGTGAGACCCCGCCGCTTCATATGTGTTGAGCAGGCCCAGATCCGCGAGCTAAATTCTGTGAGATACCCGGTTGACCCTTTATTTACAAAGGGTTATAGAAGGAATGAACATCCCAATTTCTTCACCAACCGGGTGCTATTATGGTCGCAAATCCGAATTCCCCCGTCAACTACCAATTTGCCGCGACTGGACCGGTCTCGACAGCCTATGGCGGCGCCGGGCTGTGGCTTGAGGCGCTCTGGCGCAGCGGCGCGCTGCGCGCTCTTCCGCGGGGTGTGTCGGGCGGTCAGGGCTGGACCGACGGCCAGATGCTGCTTTCGATCGTGTTGCTGAACGTGCCGGGGTTTGATTGCGCGGAAGACCTGGAGCGAATGGAAGCGGACCCGGGGCTTTGCGGGATGGTTCGGCGGTATGAGCCGCGGATTCTGGGCGTGGGGAGGAAATGGCTGGCGCGCCGCCAGCGTGGCGGCCGTCGTCGGACGTTGCCATCTCCGCGGGCCTTGCTCGATTGGCTGCACGGCCACCAGGATGCGGAAGCGGGGCAGGAGCGGCGCAAGGGCGAGGCGATTGTGCCGCGCCCGGCGGCCTCGCTGGCGGTGTTTTGGGAAACCTCCCGGCGGCTGTTTTCGCAACTGGTGGACCGGCATGGCCTGCGCCGCATCACCCTGGACCTAGATGCGACGATCGTTGCCTCGGGCAAGCGCGAAGCGCTGCCGACTTACCGGGCTTCGACCGGGGTGTGTCCGGGGGAGACGGGGTACCAGCCGCTGAACGTGTTTTGCGCGGAACTGGGGCTGATGGTGCATTCGGAGATGCGCGACGGCAACGTGCCGGCCAGGGAAGGCAACGCCCGGGTGCTGCTGGAGGCGCTGGAACGGCTGCCCGGCGCGGTCGAAGAGGTGACGGTGCGCAGCGACAGCGCCGCACATGCGGCGGAGGTGATCCGGCTCTGCAACCGTCCGGAGACCCAGCCGGAGGCCGGCAGCGCCCGGCGCCTGGGGGTGGTCGGCTTGGTGATTTCGGCGGTGCATTCCGAGGCGCTGATGAACCAAGTGATGCGAACCCCGGAGACCGCATGGAAGCCGCTCGGGGAGAAGCCGAAAGAACCGGAGGCCGAAGTGGCCTCGATTGCCGAGATCAACTTCGTGTCGAATGCCGACGGCCATCGCAAGGGGCCCGAGATCCTTCGCTACATTGCCGTGCGAAGGCCCCGGCCCGGATCGCTCGGAGTGAAGGCCAACGAGATCCCCGCCCGTGACGGCCACCCGGCCTACGGCATTCGGGCGCTGCTGACCAACATCCCGGCGCCCGGCAGCGAGCGGCCGGACGGCCTCGGACCGAAACCGATGCCGGCAGAAGAAGTCCTGTCCTTCGCCAACCGCCGTTGCGGCGACGCCGGGCAGGTCCACGATACGCTCAAGAACAGCCTCGCCGGCGGCATCCTGCCCTGCGGCCGGTTCGGCAGCAACGCGGCCTGGTGGCACGGCGCCATCCTGGCGTTGAACGTCCACGTCTGGCTCGGCCATAGCGCCCTCGAAGCCGACTTGCGCCGGGCCCACTGGAAACGGCTGCGGGCGGTGATCCTGGTCCACGCCGCGCGCCTGGTCTGGCACGCGCGGAGATGGATCCTGGTGTTGCGGCAAGCCGGAACCGAAGAACTTCGCGCCGCCCTGAAACGCCTTTCCAGATGCTCCGCTCCCGGCTGACGCCGGGAGCTCCCCGCTGCAACCGCCGGCAAATCCGAGCCGCCGTCGAACCGTGACCGGAAGCGGGGGGCGCCACCGAAATTCTGCGCAAACGCTCGATCCGTTACGCCCCGGTGATCGCCCGGGGCGACGGAAAACGAATCACCCGGCTTGTTCGCGCAATTCGCGCCAAAATCTCCGCCAGAACCTCCTCAGACCCAGTTCCATAGCAGTAGCTCGCGGATCTGGGGCAGGTACAAAGTGTTGACATTTTGTTGTTCGGCATTTAGCCTACTGGAATGGCTGCGCTGAATCTTTTGTTCGGCATAACAAAATCTATCAACTTGGGAGGATGTTTAAAATGTTCAGGACCATGGCGACTACAGCGCTTGCGATGGGTATCGCGACCGGCGCAATGGCTCAGACGGTTGGACTGGATCATATTGGCGGGGACGCGAATGCGCCTAAGCAAATGCTGTTCATGCCGAATTCTTTCTATTCGAACAGCTCCGGCAACGAGGGCGTTGCTGCCGCGTTCCAGGGCGCGTATGAAGCTTTCGCCGCCGCGCATCCCGACTGGTACATCGAGTTGCAGGGATATAGCCCCAATGACGGCGTAGAAGTTCAAAAGCTGGTAGAATCGGGTTTTTCCGGCGATGGGCCTGGCTGCGTGTATATCGACTCGTTCCGGGTTCCGTTCTACAAGAATCTAGGCCTGCTCAAGAACCTGTCGCCCTATTTCTCGCAAGAAGACAAGGACGACCTGTTTCCCTTTGTCAGGAATCTGGTGTCCGGCCCCAATGGCGAAATCTTCGCCTGGTGGGTGAATACCGATGCGCGTATGCTGTATCGCAGAACAGACATTATCCCCGACGCCCCAGAAACCTGGGACGAGCTGAAGGCAGCGGCCCGTGTCGCCAAGGAAAAGGGCATGGATGGCCTGGTTGTGAACGGCGCGCGCGTCGAGGCCACGACGTTTGACTGGTTGGCGCATTTCTGGGCGCAGGGCGGCAAATTGCTCGACGATCAGGGAAAGCCAATTTTCGGCGAAGGCGAGAACCGCCAGAAGATGATCAATGCGTTCAATCTTTATGGCTCGATGGCTGCCGAGGGTCTGATTCCGCAGTCCGTCGTGTCTTTCCAGAACCAATATCGCGACGTTGAGGCCGCAATCATCAATGGCACTGCCGCCATGTCGATCAACGGCCACTGGGGCTTGGGCAATGTAATCAAGGGCAATCCGGACCTCGAAGGCAGATGGGTTGGCTCGAAGATTCCGGGCCCAGAGACCGGCATGCATGCCTCGGGCGTGGGCGGCTGGACGCTTGCATCGATGTCGGATGACGAAGAAAAACAGCAGATGTGCGCCACGTTGATAAAAGAGGTCCACATGGACGGCGTCATTCAGGAGTACATGAAGCGCATTCCAACTCAGAAATCGATGTTCGACAAGGTGTCCTGGGGTGCCACCCCGCATTTCACCATGGTAAAGGAAGTACTTGAGGATGGTGTCGCACGGCCCGGTTTTGCGGTGTACCCCGCTGTTTCTGAGGCAATCTATACGCTGATGGCGGATGTCATCACAGGCAGCAAGACGGCCGAAGAAGCGACCGACGAGGCATTCAAGGCTGCGATGACGGCTTTCAACAAACTCTGACCCAAATTCCCTGGCGGCACGGTTTCCCTGGCGGCACGGTTTCCCTGGCGGCACGGTTTCCCTGGCGGCACGGTTTCCCTGGCGGCACGGTTTCCCTGCCGCCAGGACCCTTATTGAAGAACCGGATGGGGGCCGTGTTGTCGGGCTATTTCCTGAAAAAATGGGTGAGCGAAGAAAACCCCTACATATGGTTGATGCCAACAATCCTGTTGCTGGGTGTTTTTTATCTTTGGCCGATCATCGACGTCATCCGCATCAGCTTTACCAATGCCCACCTCTTTAAACGCACTTATAATTTTACTTTCGACACGATTGTCGAGGCCTTCTCGACGAGCGGCTTTTTCGAGACCGTGTGGGTCACGTTCATTTTCGTATTTGTCAGCGTAGTGGGGCAACTGGTCCTTGGGCTGATCCTGGCGGTCATTCTGCGCCGGGCCACAGATCGCCGATTGCCTGGGACAACACTCATCAAGGTCGCAGTTCTGATTTCCTGGATGATCCCCGGCGTCAGCGCGGGCATTTCATGGAACTACCTTCTCAGCGAGGCCAGCGTCGGCTTTTTAAACAACGCGCTGCAGTCCTTCGGGTATGAGCCTATCCGGTTCTTGTCCGACAACACCAACGCGCTGATTTCTGTCTGCATCGCAAATATCTGGAAAGGCACTGCTTTTTCGATGATCGTCTTGTATGCGGCGGTCTCTACCCTGCCGAGCAACCTTTATGCAGCGTCTGCCGTTGATGGGGCAAGGCCCTGGCAACAGCTGATCTTCATCACCGTGCCGCAGATGAAAGCGATCATAACCATCGTGCTGATCCTGATCACCATCGCGACGCTGAACAGCCTGGAAATTATCCTCGCGCTGACTGGCGGCGGGCCGGGTCGCGCGACAGAGGTCATGTCGCTTTTCATCCTGAACACGGTGTTTTCACGCGGCGACATAGCGCTCGGCAGTGTCTTTGCCGTGGTCCTGATGCTGATCTCCCTAGCGCTTACATTCGCCTATATGCGCCTGATCGAGTTGGACAAGGAATGAGGCAGTCTCAGGAAGCTCTGCTCGGCGATCTGGCCACCTATTTCTTTTACATGATCATCGGGATCTTCTTCATCTTTCCGGTCTTCTGGAGCTTTTCCGTGGCATTGGGATCGCAAGAAGATGTGCTGTTCGACGGCCTGCGCATCCTGCCCAAGAACCCAACCCTGGAAAACTTCAAAACCGTTCTCGCCTTCCCGTTCTTTGATCTCTACCTCTGGAACGCGCTGAAGCTGTCTTTTTTCGGCGCTTTGGGCGCCAGCCTGATCTGCCTTCCAAGCGCCTATGCCTTTTCGCGGTTCGACTGGAAAGGCCGCAAGACGGCGTTGATTCTGATCCTCGTGTTCAAGATGTTCTCTGGCATCATCATCCTGGTTCCGCTTTATCGCTACCTGCGGATGATGGGCCTGTTGAATTCGCATCTTGTGGTGATCTGCGTCTATATCGGCGTGCAGATCCCGATGACTACATGGCTGTTGAAGGGCTTTTGCGACAAGGTGCCCAGAAGCTTGGAAGAATCTGCGATGATCGACGGGTGTTCCCGGCTTGGTGCCGTGTTCCGCGTGGTGCTGCCAACGCTTATCTCGGGCCTCATGGCGTCGTTCATCATCAACATTATCACCAATTGGGGCAATTTCATCATCCCTTTTATCCTGCTGTCCAAAGCAAAGCTTTTGCCGATAGCAGTGGGGCTGTTGAAATTCCAAGGCGACTATGAGGGCGGCGGACAGGAGCTGGTGGCGGCTGCTTCGGTTCTGTCGATCCTGCCGGCGGTATTAATTTTCGTTCTGCTCCAACGCATGATCATCAAATCGATGACCACAGGCGCCGTAAAAGGATAATTCAATTATCAATCTGGGCTTCATATCGACGGCACATGTGCATTTTGAGCGCTTCTCAGATCAAATTGCCGGGATGGAAGGAGTCCAGATCTCACATATCTGGGATGATGACCCGGTGCGGGGCTCGACCAATGCCGCCGCGGTAGGCGCCAACTTTGTGGACTATTTGGAAGCCATCTGCGCCGCTGGGACAATCGATGGCTTCGTAATCTGCGCGCCCAACAACCAACGCCTGTCCCTGCTGCGCCCAGTCATTACATCGGGCAAGCCGATCATGTGCGAAAAGCCGTTGAGTCTGACGGTTGCTGAAGCGCGCGAGATTAAGGATCTGTTGGCCCAAAACCAGAACAGCCTGAGCACGGGTTACTTCCGGCTGGGCTATGGTGGTTATCTGAAGGCGCGCGAGATGGTGCGGGACGGCGCGTTAGGCAAGATCACCCATATCAACCATGTCAACAAATTGAACGCGGCTCTGATCAACCGTTTCGATGACCCGACGGTGCAGTGGTTTGTCGATCCGGCTGTATCGGGCGGTGGCGGCATAGTTGATCTTGGCACTCACAGCGTGAATCTGTTGTCATGGTTCATGGGCGGGGCCGAAGAGGTCCTTGCCATGTCCACAAATCTTTCAGGCAACTACAGCCATATCGACGATTACGGTGTCATTCATATTCGGTTCAAAAACGGCGTCTTAGGCAATGTCGAGGCTGGCTGGATCGCTGTCGGCGGCATGAACACTCTGTCGGTATTCGGCCATAACGGCTCGATCATCGGCACCAAGGACGACTACTTGGAAACCGATCACGAATTGCGCCACTACACCGGGCGCTACGACTACAAACTGATCGAGCCTGTGGCGAACAGACCCATGCGGATCGACCGCCTGATTGCCCAGATCAAAGGAGAAGTCAGCGACATGGAGTTGGCCGAGGAACTGGATGCTGCTTTCGCGTCGGTGTCGATCATGGAAGCCGCCCTAAAGTCAAATGCGCAGGGGCGTTGGAGCCCGGTCGAAGATGTCTGAAACTCCAATTGCGGCGAACTACCGCCTTCGGCTCATTGCCGTAATCCACACATATCCAACAAACGGCGGAGTTGGTTCATTTTGCCCCATTTTCGGCCGGTCAAATTGACGTTGAAAAGTGAGTTGAAAGGGGACGCTTACCCCTGCGAGGATCACGGTTGAAGGTATAAAAAAGAGCCGCGACATCATGAACCAATATGTATTCTCGAAGGTAAAAGGGGCAACTTGCCGGGAATTCGTGTGCCTTTGAGATGTGTTTTGCGCTGGTAGCGTAGAGTTTTTCCTGTGCGTTTCAAGATCCTGGTTCAGTCATCCGCCCTGATCCGAGTGACGGAATTTCAGGGATTCCTTCCCGAATCATTTTCTGATTCCATGGTGACATGGATGATTCGGAAACAGGTCGCCCGGCTGATGCCCGCCTTTGGGGTCGATTCCGGTAGAGGGCGAAATGACACTCTAAGCATTTTGTCTTCGCTTCTCGTCGCATTCACGGTCGATTGTCTGCGCATTTGATGCTGAGCGCAGCGAGAATGCACATTTATCCGGCTTGCCTGTGCCGTTTTACGGCGTCGAGGACAGTATTCTTGCTGATTCCGAGATCACGGGCGATCCAGCGGTAACTTCGTCCCTCGCTGACGGCCTGAAGGACCTTCGGTGCGAGCTTGTCTGATTTTGGCCGCTGTCCTTGTTGGCGGCCGAGCTTCTTCCCCCGCGCCTTCGCCGCGGCCAGCCCCGATTTCACGCGTTCGCTGATCAGGTCGCGCTCGAATTGAGCGATCCCCGCCAGCATTGTGGCCATCATCCGGCCATGTGGCGTATCGAGTTCGAATGTCATGCCGCTCATCGCGACAACCGAGACCTTCCATCCTGCCAGTCGGTGCAGCGAGGCGAGCAGATCCTGTGTCGATCTCCCCCATCGGGAAAGCTCGGAGACAAGGACAACATCGATCTGCCGCGTCTGTGCGAGGTTCATTACCTTTTTGCGTGCGGCACGATTGGCAGATGCCCCTGATGCGGTTTCCCTGAATATCCCCGCCACGTCATAGCCGCATCGCTGGGCGAAAGACGTCAATTCCGAGATCTGGCGCTCGCAGGACTGGTCCGCGGTGGAAACCCTGGCATAGATGGCCGCCCGCCGTCCCAATTGAACCTCCTCTGGTTTCTGCCTTGCAAGTCATTGATTTATATGACCCGGAATCTGTACCAAACAGACTGTACTCCAACAAGGACGATTTCCCATGCCAAGACGCAGTATTCTGACGGCGCGCCAGCGCGCCGCCCTTTTTGACATGCCGACTGACGAGGCACCCCTTCTGCAACACTACACGCTGGCAGATGATGATATCGAGTATATCCGGGAGAGAAGGCGTCCGGAAAACCAGTTGGGCTTCGCACTTCAACTCTGCGTCTTGCGCTACCCGGGGCGCCTTCTGGGGTCCGGTGAAGTCATCCCCGAGGAGGTTCTCAGGTTCATTGGCGCCCAATTGGGCATCACAGGCGACGCTCTGCTCACCTATGCCGCCCGGCGTCAAACCCGGCAGGAACACCTTGTCGCTCTGCGCGAGATCTACGGCTACCGGATGTTCACGGGCAAGCGCGCGCGCCGGATGAAGTCCTGGCTGGCAGAGCAGGCCGAGGCGGCCCAATCAAGCGAAGAACTTGTACGGTGTTTCGTGAAGGAGTGCCGTCGCAGGCAGATCATTCTGCCTGGCATTTCGACCATCGAGAGGCTCTGCGCCGATGCACTGGTCGCGGCGGAGCGTCGGGTCGAGTCCCGAATTGCTGCGCGCCTCGATGACGGGATGCGCGCACGCCTCGACAGCCTGCTGCACGAAAACACGGATGGGCACACAAGTTGGTTCGTCTGGCTGCGACAGTTCGAGGTGGGGAACAACTCGGCCGATATCAATCGCCTGCTCGACCGGCTCGAATTCCTGCAGGAGATCAATCTGCCGACGGAAGTTCTCAACAGCATTCCACCCCACAGGATCACACGTCTGCGCCGTCAGGGCGAGCGGTATTTCACGGACGGCCTTCGCGACATTTCAAGCGACCGCCGTCTGGCCATTCTGGCTGTCTGCGTCGTGGAATGGAGCACAGCAATCGCGGATGCCGTCGTGGAGACACATGACCGGATTGCCGGCAGGATCTGGCGGGAGGCCAAAAGGCTCTCCGATCTTCGGGTTGAAGAAGCACATGCCGACATTCATGACACTCTGACGGCATTCCGGTCTCTCGGGTCCGCATTGCTGGAAGCGAACGGCGATGAAACCGCCCTTCGGGACGTGATTGCGACTTCATGCGGCTGGCGTTCCCTGGAGGTGCTCGTCGCCAGGGCCGGGCAGTTGACGGAAACCGTCAGGGCCGATCCCCTGGATCATGTCGTGAAAGGCTGGCATCGGTTTCGGCTGTATGCGCCGCGCATGCTGAAGGCCCTGGAGATCGACTGTGCTTCCGTGGCCAAGCCATTGCTTGAGGCTGCCGCCGTGATCCGGGATGGGCGGAACATTCCGGTCGGTGCGATTTCGTTCCTGCGACCCCGGTCAAACTGGCGCAGGCGTCTCCGGAGCGAACGGGTCGACAGGGAACGTCTCTGGATCGTTGCGGTGCTGTTTCATCTGCGCGACGCGTTTCGATCCGGAGATATCTGGCTGAGACATTCCCGGCGTTATGCCGACCTGAAACAGGCCCTCGTGCCGATCGAGGCGGCAAGGGCGACACCGCAACTCGCGGTTCCGTTTGAACCGGAGCACTGGATCGCCGATCGCAGGCGACGCACGGAGGACGGGCTGAACAGGCTCGCGAAGGCAGCCAGGGACGGAACCCTTCCAAGCGGCACCATCGAGAATGGAGAGCTGCGTCTTGAGCGACTCAAATCTGATGTGCCGGACGAGGCCGGCGATCTGGTGCTGGATCTTTATCGACGCCTGCCCGAGGTCCGGATCACGGATCTTCTGCTGGACGTGGACAGGGCCACGGGGGTTACCGACGCCTTCACGCATCTGCGCACGGGCGCACCATGCAAGGACAGGATTGGCCTGCTGAATGTGATTCTCGCCGAAGGCCTCAATCTTGGGCTGAGCAAGATGGCCCCATCGGATAGTTTGTACGTAGAACCACGTTAAGGAAGAACGGATCAGGAACGGTTTCTACGGGCTGGTTTGCCGGATCACCCTGTATGCGGTTGATCTTCCTATCCCGACGTATTCCGCGGCCCTGGTCACGGACGTTTTGTTGGCCACGAGTTCCTGCAGTGCCGAGACCGTATCGGCGTGAAGCGGTGGCCGACCGGGCGAGCGACCGCGTTTCCTGGCAGCAAGCAGGCCATCCTTGGTGCGCTCGGATATCAGCCGTCTCTCGAAGTGTGCGATTGCACCGAACACATGGAACACCAGTTCGCCGGCCGCCGAAGTTGTGTCGATATCTTCTTCAAGGCTGATCAGATTGATCTCTTGCTCTTTCAACGTGTCGACGATCTCGAGGAGTTCCCTGAGCGAGCGCCCGAGGCGATCAAGACGGATGATGGCGAGCGTGTCGCCTGGCCGGGCAAAGTCGAACAACGCAGCGAGGCCTGGCCGGTCGAAGGTCCTTCCGGAGACAACATCCTCAAACACGCGGACGGCGCCTTCCTGCCTGAGACGTTCGACCTGTCCAGAGAGATCCTGGTCCACCGTTGAGACCCTGGCGTAGCCAAGAATATCGCCTTTTTGTCGTGTCATGCCTGTCTCTTAATCGACCGGTTTAGAGCCGTTTTCCGGACGGCCGTCCGTGATGCCGAAACCGCAGTCAATCCTGTCTTTTTATTGGTCTCTATAATACATGCAGTCCCGAAAAGTTCAACATCGTTTTGGGGACTGCAATCATGCCACGCCGCTCACTTCTGTCGAATGCCTCACGCCAAGCCCTGTTCCGGATTCCGACCGAACCGGACGAATTGGTTCGGCGCTATCTTCTCACGCCTGCGGACCATGATCTTGTCCGCACGCGTCGCTGCCCGGAAAACCGGCTCGGTCTCGCCGTTCATGTTTCTCTGCTCAGGTATCCCGGTCTGGGCTGGAAGGAAGATAGCCTCTTGCCAGCCGAACTGGTGACCTGGTTGGGTGAGCAAATCCATGTCGATCCCGCTGCGCTTCAAGACTATGCCCGGCGATCAAACACCCGCCACGAGCATCATGCTCTTGCTCTGGACCATCTCGGTCTGGCGCCATTTGCCGCGGATCACATGGGGTTCGCGGCTGACATTGCCGCCAAGGCAGCATTCTCCACCGACCATGGCGCAAGGATTATCGAGGTGCTGATCGCGGAACTTCGGGAGCGCCGCCTGGTTCTCCCGAGCGTCAATACGCTGGAACGTCTCGCTTTGAAGGGCCGTGCCAGGGCGCGGCGGGAAGCGGCTATGGCACTCCATGACGCACTGACCGAGGAACAACGCGACCGCCTACAGGCGTTGCTTGCGAATGAGACGCCGCTCGGCCAGTCACGCCTGACCTGGTTGCGAGGCTTTCCCATTTCGACCAGCCCCGCCAGCCTGCACGCCCTTATCGAACGACTGAGGTATCTGCGCGCACTCGATCTGCCCGAGGACCTCGGACAAAACCTCCATCCGGTCCGTCTGACCAAGTTCGCACGGGAAGGCGCGGTCGCACCCATCAGTTCGCTGAATGGCTTCGGATATCGTCGGCGCATCGCCACCCTGGCAGCGCAGATGATGGAATTGGCCGTCACGATCACCGACGCGGCTATCGCCATGTTTGAGCGCCTGACCGGTCAGATCTTCTCCCGGTCCCGCAACCGGCAGGATCAGAACTGGAGCACGGGGAAGGCTCGTGCCGGCAAGTTGATACAGCTGTTCGGAGAGACGATCGACACCATGCACAGGGCCCTCGAACTGGGGCAGGATCCGTTTGCCGCACTCGACGTGGAAATCGGTTGGCGCAAGCTCCTGGAACGAAGGGACGAGATTGCCGAGTTCGGCGAATTGGCGACAAGCGATCCGTTGTCGCTCGCGTCTGATCGCTACGCTTACATGCGCAAGTTCGCGCCGGCCTTCCTCGAGGCATTCGAGTTCAATACACTGGAGGCGGGCGAAGAGTTGCAGGCTGCGATTGCCCTTCTCCGGGAGCACAACCTGAGCGGCAAGAGAAAGCTGCCTGACGATCTGCCCATGCCCTTCCCCGCAAAGCACTGGCGATCGCTGATCTTCGAAGACGGCCAACCCAAACGACGGGTCTACGAAACCGCCGTCATTGCCACCTTGCGTGACCGGCTGCGTGCCGGCGATGTCTGGGTCGAGGGCAGCCGGGACTATCGACGTTTCGACAGCTACCTCATGCCGCGAGACAAGGCCGAGCCGGTGCTGAAGGATGCCGGCTTCGAGACCGGTTTCGACATCTGGATCGAGGGGCGCCGAAAGCGTATGACGGACCGGCTCGATCACGTCGACGCCGCACTGAAGAATGACCGTCTGTCCGGTGTCCGGATCGAGCGCGGTCGCCTGAAGATCACACCTCATGACGCGGTGACGCCAGCGGCGGCCCTGCGCCTGGACCGCGCCATCGACGCCGTGATGCCGCGCATTCGCATCACCGAACTGCTCTGGGAGGTCAACGCACGTACCGGATTCCTTGATGCCTTTGTCGATCTTCGATCCGGAGGAAAGCACCCCCAGCCCGCCGCAATACTCGCGGCGATCCTCGCCGGCGCCGTCAACCTGGGGCTTGAGCGGATGGCTCATGCCTCCACCCGGCTCAGCCATGCCCAGCTGATCTGGGCGCAAACCTGGTATCTTCGCTCGGAAACCTATTCGGACGCGCTCGCCCGGATCATTGATGCCCATCACGATCTGCCATTCGCGCAGAACTGGGGAGAGGCAGAGCGAACATCATCCGACGGACAATTCTTCTCCGCCTATCGCGGCGGCGGAATGATTAACCCCAAGCACGGCCCCGATCCGGGATTGAAGATCTACTCGTTCCTGTCCGGCCAGTATGGCTCGGCTCGTTCCATTCCTCCGTGATCGGCGCGACGGTGGGCGAAGCACCCTTCGTTCTTGATGGAATCGTCGGCAATCCAACCACATTCAATCCGCTGATCCATTATGCCGACACCGGCGGCGTATCAGACCATGTCTTCGCACTCTTCCACCTGCTGTGTCTGATATTCGCGCCGCGGCTTCGCGATTTCCCGCATCGCCGCCTGGGGTACTTCGGCTCACCGAAGCAATGGCCGACGCTGGCGCCGATGATGGGAAGGCCAATAAACGAGGACGTCATCCGACAGCACTGGGGTGACGTGTTGCGGCTTGCCGCAAGTATCAGGGATGGTTCCCTGAAACCGTCCTCCATTCTTCGCAAGCTCGGCGCGTACCGGCAGCAAAACCGGCTCTATCTCGCGCTCGGCGAGATCGGCAGGATCGAGCGGTCGCTGTTCATGCTCGACTGGATCGAGAACCGCAACCTCCGCATGGAATGCCAGGCCGGCCTCAACAAGGGTGAATCCCGTCACTCTCTCGCCCGGGCCGTCTTCGCCCATTCCCAGGGTCGCATCCATGATCGATCGGACGCCGCGCAGCAGAAACGCGCCATGGCTCTCAACCTCGTCATCGCCGCCATCGTATTCTGGAACACGCTGTACATGGACAAGGCGACAGATCATCTCGGAATGACCGGCCAGATGCCCGATCCAGGCCTGTTGCCCTTCACCTCACCACTTGGCTGGGAGCATATCATCCTGACAGGCAACTTCGACTGGCATTCTGGAGCAGCTGAGCGCAAAATCGCGCGGCCATTGCACCTCAACTTGAGCAAAAAACTGGCAGCCTGAGCCAAAAATCGGGTGTTCGCGCGATGTTCTTCCTTAGCGTGGTTCTACGTACAAACTATCCGATGGGGCCTATGACGCAGGAGCGGCAGATACGGCTGGTTTCGCCATTGGCGGTGGCCGTCGTGGAAGCAACAGCGGAAGGAGGCGACAAGGATGAGTGAAAGAAGCCGGGTCACTTCCGAGCATTTGAGCCGAGCCGCTTGGGTGTTTGTGCGCCAGTCGACGCCGGACCAGGTGCAGTACAACGCGGGATCCCAGCAGCGTCAGTACATTCTTGTCGAGCGCGCGCGGAAACTCAGATGACGGCATGTCGTGATCGTTGACGACGAGCGTGGCAGTTCGACGGCGGGGGGATGCGGCAAGGGTTCTACCGGCTGCCGGAATACTGCGGCCTCGTCTGTTGCCTGGTGTCGAGGGGACGGGATCTACGGCCCTCGCATTCCCAATGACCTACTGCTGACGGGCTCCTGATGGCCGCCGTCGATGGACATGATAGTGAAGGTAAGAAACACGGACTATGGTAGCCGAAAGCGCATAATGTTAGATGCCAGTACAGAGTTTGTAGTATCTTGCACATCACGATCGACAAATTCATTGCCTGGCTCACAACCAGAACGATGAAGTGCGTTGCGATCGGTCGGTTCCCAGATCCAAGGCTCACTCGGCGCTTGATCAGTTCATGCAAATCTTGGCTTGTCTGCCTGGAATCGATTTGCTTATGACAGGGATCGACGGATTTACATCATGAAGCGCGAGCTTCGTGATCGATGGCCGCAACCATGCCCTTTGCCATCATTGTTGCCAGTTTTGAACGGAGAATTTGCAGCCAAATCCCATTCTCACGAAGTGTATCTGGAAACAATCCAGGCAACTGCGTCAATTCCGCAACAATCGATTCTGCGTCTCGACACTTTTCAGTATAGGTGGCGATCAAAGCTTCTTTCGGGTCGCGAAGCGTATAGGTCCTGCCATCGTCCGTTCGTCCTGAGGTGTAGCGCATCCATGCTGCGACCGCGAAAGCAAAAGGCTCGAGTGATTGCCCTTTGCGCATCGCCTCAACTGCAGGCTCCAACAGACGTTGCGACAGTTTTTCCGTACCGTCCATAGCGATCTGGTAAGTCTCATGCTCCAAATGCGGATTGGAAAACCGATCCACCAATACCGATGCATAGACGTCATAATCAATGCGGGAGAGCGGCGTGAGCGTCGCGGCGGCTGCTTCGAGGTGCCGCCGCGCAAGCCTCATGCATTTCTCGTCCGCCATCACATCGCGCACGTATTTGTGTCCTGCGAGGAAACCGGCATAAGCCATCACAGAATGCGTGCCGTTTAGCATCCGCAACTTCATGCGCTCATAGGGCGTCACATCCTGCACGAAAATTGCTCCGCCGGCCTCCCAATGCGGACGTCCGGTTGGAAAGCGGTCTTCAACCACCCATTGGCTGAACGCCTCGGTTTCCACGGCTGCCAAATCCTCGCAGCCAACCAATTTCGATGCCTCGCTGATGGTGGCCGTCGTGGACGCTGGCGTGATCCGATCAACCATTGTCGAGGGAAAGTCAACCTGGTTTGCAATATGGGCAGCCTGCTCCGGCGTTGTACGGCGTGCGAAATCCAGAACCAAATTGCGTACAAGGGGACCGTTGTTCGGCAAGTTGTCACAGCAAAGAACCGTGAACGGCGGGGTGTTGGCACGCTGCCTCTCGCCAAGTGCCCAGACAACCAGTCCAACGACACCCACAGGACGGTGGGGATTCAATAGATCCGAAGCGATGGCCGGATGGGTCAGGTCCACGCCACCGGTCCGACGATCAAACCCATACCCCTTTTCCGTGACCGTAATCGTGAGAATGCGCGTCTTTGGATCGACCAACGCATTGAGCACATCCGGCCGATCAGAGCAAAGCGACATGGAACAACAGATGGAGCCGACCACCCGGCCGTCCGTGCCATCAGCGCCGCGTGCAAGCATCGTATAGCGTGCGTCCTGCGGCTGAAGTTGATTTCTGGCCTCGTCACTGCGCAAGCTCACACCGACGATTCGCCAATCGCCGCCGCAGGCGCCCAAGGCGTCGTCCGTGTAGACCGCCTGATGCGCCTTGTGAAAGGCCCCGAGACCGAGATGAACAATCCCGGCGTTGTGATCCTCAGGCCTGTATCTTGGGCCTCGGACCCCCATCGGGAGATCGGACGCAGCCGACAAGCGCTCCATCAGCTGGCCTGGGGTCGGTTGTCGTGGGAAAGCGCTACAATGATGCCCCGCAATTCAGCCAATCCCTTTAGCCGCCCGATTGCCGAATACCCCGGCTGCGCTTTGCGGCATTGGTCGTCGAGAATATCTTGCCCATGGTCTGGCCGGAACGGAATTGAGCAATCAGGTCGTCCGCCAGCCCTGCGTCGCGCCTCTTCCTCCAGAACGGCGCGGATCAATGCGACCATGTCTGTATCTCCGCGAAGATGTTCCGCTTCGTGAAACGAGCCTTTGACGTTCGTTGTTTCGCGCGCGACGTTGCGAAGATGAAGAAAGTGCACTCTCGGCCCCAATCGACGCATCATACCGGGTAAGTCATTGTCTGGTCTCGCGCCGAG
Organism: Rhodobacterales bacterium; assembly: GCA_965219495.1. Taxonomy (GTDB): domain Bacteria; phylum Pseudomonadota; class Alphaproteobacteria; order Rhodobacterales; family CAZPXZ01; genus CAZPXZ01. The sequence continues at coordinate 459,212 of OZ244777.1, read as the reverse complement.
GGATCCACTGCAAAGCGTGATGCCATTTGCCAGGCTGTCAACAGCACGCATAATTCTTGTGTATTGTGCCTCGGTCGACATGATGCGTGGAAGACCCAGGAGCGGAACCGGTGGATCGTCAGGATGACAACATAGTCGCAATCCAAGCTCCTCTGCCAACGGGATAGTTTGCTCAAGAAAATCGACCAAATTGGCCCGAAGCCGGTCCTCGCTAACATCGGTATAATGTTCAAGATGCACGCGAACATCTTCTAGCGAATAGTTGTCGGCAGCACCTGGCAGGCCGAACACGACATTTCGGGCTAACCTTTTTCGATCCGCATCGCCTAGTTTGTTGTACCGCCCCTTTGCCGCCTCCACTAGTCCTGCGTCATAGTCATCTTTGGCGCCCGGTCGCTGAAGCAAATAGAGATCAAACACCGCGAAATCGGTAAGATCAAATCGTAGGCAAGTGGCCCCGGACGGGAGCCGGTAGGCAAGGTCTGTACGCGTCCAGTCCAGAACCGGCATGAAATTGTAGCAGATCGTGGACAGGCCCGCAGCGGCAAGATTGCGCATGCATTGCCGATATGCTGCAACATGATCCCGCCACGCCCCGGTCTGTGTTTTTATGTCCTCCGACACAGGCAGGCTTTCCACAACATCCCAGGCCAACGTCGAACGCGTTCCCCCATTTGCCTTTGAGACTTGCTCCTGGCGCCTCTCGATTTCGGCGCGCGCCCAGACTTCACCGGCCGGAATGTGGTGCAGTGCCGAAACGATCCCTTCTGCCCCCGTCTGGCGCACGTCGTCGATTCCAACCAGATCATTCGGGCCGAACCAACGCCATGTCTGTCTCATTTCAAGCTCTCCATCTTCTGTCCTTGCCTGCCAAATTCAAACGACTAAATCGTTGTCAGTTAGAATTATCATCCCGGACGCGTGAAGTTTAGTAAGGATATATGGAATCAGATTTCTGGGGAGGACGATAACAAATATGAAATCCAGGACCGATTGATATCCCGACCAATCCGCGCCGATCACGCCACACGTTTGTCGCACCTTGTGTGTCCGGATTATGCGCGATTATTCTTGCTCGGTAGTCAGGTCTCAGAAACAAACATGGCCCGCGCCTTTGGGGTCAGCAAGCGGCCGGTACGCTAGACATTCATGAAACTGGTCGAGCAGGGATGGTTGCCGTACGCCCGCAGTGTGGCACCATCACTAACAAGATCGACTACTCATACCATTTCTACTAAGTCTTGACCTGTGCGAGGGGGCTCATGAGGGGGTTTCGCCAGTGCAGTTTGCCCATTCCCGCGTGGTGGTGGAAACGTGTGCGGTCATGCCAAACCTCTTATGCTGACAAATTCTACTACTCAACATAGGGGAAATCGCCGCCCGCTGCACACTATGTGTTGCAAAAAGCGGACAAAATAAGAACGAGTCAAGACTTAGTAGAACTGGTATCAGTTGTTCTGGACTTCCGTTTTTTGCGTAAGGCGAGCGAAGCCTACATTGTCAATCTTCTGGCGGAAATGTCGGATTCCTCACTCATTCGAGACATGTGAGTAAGAATCAAATTTCGTTCTCCGCAAATTTGTCCAATTTTCAACCAGTTGGAATTTCGCCACCCATCTCGCCCTGATCGGACAAGTAACCAGTTTCGCCCGAGCTATCGAATTCGCAAGAATTCGTTCGAAGTCCTTGGCCAACGGGCGATATCGACCCGACTAGGCGAAGGTCCGCCCAACCACTCAGCGCCGGTACAGGACGGAAAAACCCCGTATCCAGTTGCTCATGCAAAATTCGCACGCACTTGAACGCAGTTCTCATTTCATTTGAACGGTTCATCCGCTTGGGCCGGATGCTATGGAGGCCTCCTTCTTGCTGTGAACGGAAAGGGCGCCGGAGGTGCCCCAGGGCGGCCACGGGCCGCCCCTGACGGACGGAGCGTATGTGACGTCCGCCCGGGTTTCAATGGGTCTTGCGCGGCAGCGGCGGGGGGGCGCGACCGCAAGAGTCTGGCGCTTCCACGTACAGCAGGTTGGAATACGCCAGAACCACCACGCTGATCTCCGGATACTAGGCCCCGCCCGGACCCAGCACCGGCACCGACTTGCCCGAAAAGTCCGAGAACATCCAGTCTCCCGGAGACTAGGGGAAGCGCATCTCCAAACGCCCCGTGCCCTCCGTCGCCTTCGCCAGCACCTTGCAGAAATGGCCGTAGCTGTACGCCGCCAGTCCCGCCTCCGCTGCTTCCGCGCAGTAGCGCTCCCAAACCAGCCAGCGCGTGACCCGCGGCGAACGCCGTCCCTCCACCGGCGACAGAGCCGAAACCGCTCCCTCCACGTCCAGCCGAAGCCACTTCGACGGCGCCGGCCCCGAAGGCCGCGAAAACAGCGCCTCCCGAAGCCAGGCATCGTCCGCGTCCGCCGGCAGCGGCCACGAAATGCCCGCCGCCGAAGCCGCCGTCAAGATATTCGAAATCGTCCCGCGGCTCACCCCAAGAGCCGCCCCAATCATCCGGTAAGACAACCCCGCATCATGGCGGAGCAAAAGCACCTGGCCTATGTTTTCCATGCCGGTTCTCCTCATCGTGGAGCCCTCCTTTCCAATCTTCAATATGGAAAGAAGATAACCCGCCCGAACCGGAGAACCGGCATTCCAGGGGCAAATCGGACACCACGCCGCTCCCCCCCCCTCAACGCCGTCAACGACGCAAAACTCCCGGAACGAATCCAACCGGCGCCCGATCAGGCGCCATCCGAATCCCGTTCAAATGTTTTGCGAGTTCTGTCCAAGTGTTTTGCGAATCGCGTTCAAGTGTTTTGCGAATCCTGTCCAAATCCTGTGCGATTTTGTAGAACTGTCCTAACAAATGTCGTCCGTAAGGCAGCGAAACTCGGCTTCGGAGTAATAGAGGAGGATGACGAACCTTGGGAAGCGAAACCGACAAATAAGCGTATCATTCTTCTTCGCGGGAAAATCGAGGCGTTAGAGGCCATAGTTGATGAGGACGACGATGCCTACCGCCAAGGGGTAGAGGGGTTCTATACAAACCTAAGTGTCTGAATCAAAACTTTAGCAAGTCCATTTAACCCATTGTTGCACAGGCACTTACGCGCCACCCGAGGCGACGAACCAAGAGCCGCACCGCAGCCCAGAGCACCCACGCCTTGGCGCTCTCGATGGTTCGCTCGAAGTCCTTGGCCAATCGTCGGCAGCGGTTCAGCCAGGCAAGAGTCCGTTCCACCACCCAGCGGCGGGGGAGAACCGCAAAACCCTTGCTTCCCGGGGGCTTGGAAACGATGATGAGATCCAGATCCAGGCTGCGGTCGCACAGGGACGCCGCAAGTTTCGGCCCCGAGTAGCCCCCATCCGCGAACAACGCCTGCAACGTCGGGCAGCACGCGGCCGCCTCTTCCAACACGTCCGGCGCGCCGTCCCGATCCTGAATGCTCGCCGCATGAATCTGAACCGTCAGCGGGTTCCCTTCCGTATCCACCACAAGGTGGCGCTTGCGGCCCTTCACCTTCTTGCCGGCGTCGGAACCGCGCGGTCCTCCGCTCTCGGTGGTCCTGGCGCTCTGGCGATCAATCGCACCCGCCGTCGGCTCTTCCGCGCGTCCCGCATCGAGACGCGCCGCCCGCCGAAGCGACCGCAGAATGACCTCCATCCGTCCCCCTTTCGACCAGCCGTAGAAATAGTTCTGAACCGTCGTAAACGGTGGAAAATCCTTGGGGAAGGCGCGCCATTGACAACCTGTGCTGGCCATGTACAGGATCGCGTTCAAGACTTCCCGAAGGTCCGTGGTGCGGGGACGGCCGGTCGAAGCCGGTCCCGGAAGATGGGGATCCAACAGCGACCATTCCGCATCCGTCAAATCCGACTCGTAACGAGACGAGGGGCGCTTATACTCAACGCGAGTGGTTTCATTCCAAGGCATGGGTGCTCTCCATATTTCGTGTTTAAGCTGTATGGAAAATACCACATGTCGAAGCCACTCAATAGTTTTAGGTCAAACTCTAAGGGAAACGTGGGAGCGCCTTGTCGAGGAGGTGTTGCTTTTCAGGGTTGTGGAGCAATACGGGTCCGACGTGAAGACGCAGAGGTCGAAAGGCGTCGTGGTGGACGATGAGGATAATAAGACAATCTTCTGGGCCATGAAACGTGCCTCGGAACGCTCCGGGCATGACATGCCAGCGGCAAAGAACATACCTCTCCCTAAGATTGAGGATTTGAAGAAAGAGGTCACAGCACTGGACGACTATCGCGCCGGGTTCCGTAAGCGATCGAAGACTGCTGAAGAAACTCGAAATAAGCTTGAACAGCCGCCAAAAGCGTCAACGGCCTAGAAGCTTTTGACGCTGCGAGCAACGGTGCCGCAGTCCTGTTTTAGGAAGCTGGGGCCTCCTGATCAGTCAAGATTATCATATTGACAGAAGCCCCAAGCGATTTCCGCGCTATATCTACAAGATGCTGATGGTGGGTGAAAAATAGCACCTGTGTCGTTTGACTCAACTCGCCAAGCAACCTAAATCCTGCCGCCGCCCGTTCATCATCGAAGTTGATGAACAGGTCGTCGGCAACGAACGGGAGCGCTTCCGCTCGCTCCAGATAGTCCTCGATCGAAGCAACCCGTAACGCCAAGTAGAGTTGATCGGCCGTGCCCGTGCTCATGCCGGATACAGGTACAATGCTGCCGCCGGGCCGCACTCCCGTCAAATGTGCTCTGTCCTGATCGTCAAACGCGACCTGAAGGCTGGAGAAGGAATCTCGGGTGATGATCTTGAACAGCGCGCCCGCACGCTTTAGCAACGGCGCTTGCTTCTCCCGCCGGTAGCGATCGATCGCCCACTGAAGAAGCATGGCTGAAGTCTTCACGCGAGCATACCGCTCGGCGGATGCCTGCATTTCAGCGAGCGCTTCCTGCTTGCTCGCCGCTGCCCGCGCTGCCGCGTCGTCACCGCCAACCGCCTGAAACGCCTCCCGCGTCCGAGATCGTTCTTCTGCGGCATCGGTTTGCTGCTTCTGCAAGTCCTCCAACTCCGCCTGAATCAACGCTTCGCGCGCGGCGACTTCGTCGATGACGACGCCCTCGCATTCTTCCACAAGCCCCTCAATCGACTTCCCATCACCGTCCTGTTTGAGCTTCTCGATGATTTGCTGTCGTTCGTGTTCAACAGATCGCTGTTGATCCGACCGCCGAATGGCTTCCTTCAATGCTTCTTTTGTCTCGACCGCAGCCGCCGTCTTCAGGTGCGAGATTGAAGCAGCCAGATCTCGGCGTTCGTTTTCAAGTTCGGCGATCTGTGTTGTTAGCCCTTCCACCTCTTCGTTTTTCTTTTCCCGAAGTCCCTGAACACGTTCGGCTTCAGCAAGGCGTTTTTCCAGTTCCAGAACGGCATTTTCAGCCGGCTGGTCTAACAGGTCCTCAGCTAGGTCCTTAACCAAGTCACCAACAACCTGTTCGAAGTCGCTGACGTCACGGTTGATCTTGTCTATGCGGTCATGCCGCAATGACCTGATACGGCCCGCCGTCTCGCGCATCTGGTCGATAACGTCGATCTGCACCCCCACCGCTTCCGGTGCTATACTTTTGGCCAGCCCAAGCTCACCAAGCGCGACCGTCCATTTCTTCTGCCATTCGTCCTGGGCTCCTTTGGCCTTTCGAAGATCGCGTTCCCTTCGCGCGACCTCCTTGGTGGCGTTCTTTACATCTTCTTCAAGCTGAGCCTTCTTGCTCGCCTCGGCCTCTCCAAGACGCTGCTCTTCCGCAGCGCGTTCAACAATCACGTTCAGGCTGTCATTTTCCAGCGCAGCTACATCAACCGCAAGCGCCGCCAACTCACCGAACAACTGTTCCCTTACTTGGTGTTCCTCGTTGCGTAGCGCTTCCAGAGCGCCCTCAGCTCCTTCTCGCTCTTGAACGGCCTCCAGCACTTCCTCTCTGGCTTCGAGCCACTCGAGCATGGACTCAGCGGCCAACGGATCAACAAGCGCTGAGGCCCACGCCGTTGTCCATTCCGCCCGCAGTTGCTCGCCTTCCTCGACAAGCTTGGTCTCGTTATCCTTCTTCTGTTCGAGAAACGTCTCCTGCTCCCCGATCTTCCGTTTGATTTCCGCGATTCGGCCGGCTGCCTCAGCGTGATCAAAACGCCGGTCAGAAAGGTCATCCGCCCTGGCCATGGCAGGCTCGAACGCCCCTGCCACATTCTCCAGTTCCTCTTCAAAGCCGCTAGCCTGATCCTCCGGGATCGACTCACCTCGCACGTGCGTGAGTTTCACCAGGTTCCAAAGTGCATCCCGATGCCTGCGCGCATCGTTCAACTCTTCGCCAGTGACGATCTTCTCGTCTCGCACGCTGCGATCAAGTGCGGCAACCGCACCGTCCAATTCCTGCTGAACTGACGAGGCCTCTTGCCGCGTTTCCCGCAAGCGCCTCTTCCAGTCCTGCTCCCGTTCCCGGTGTTCCTGAACCATCGCCTGCGCGGGCACAGTCATGTTCGTTAGCGTCTCTTCATCAATGCCGCCAGGGTTGAGTGCTTTAAGTCTGCGCCCCACTAATCCCTGCGTATCCTTGAGAGCTTTCTCAGCGGTTCGAACTCGGCCCGTAAGATCGCCCTGCTCGCGCAAGGTCCTGATGACAATGGCCAGCCTGGACACATCGGCGGGTTCGCCCATTTCGTCCAGCCGCTCCTTTAGTCCGTCGCGGGTTTCCTGAGACTCTTGCAGTACACGGGTACGGCTCGTGACATCAGACTCCAGTTCGCCCCTTTGATTGAGCATGGAACGCACCACACGAACTTTGGTGCGAGGCGGGATGTGCTCAATCAACACTGCTGATTCGGTCTCCGCCCACTCAAGCTCGAAGGCATTTGCTCGCAACTCTTCTTCAGCGGCATTAAGTTCCGCTTCGCGCTTGGGTAAGTCAGCCTTCTCGCCACGAATCTCAATCCGCCTCTCGTGGAGTTGGCCAACATCTTTGGCCCTCTGAACAAGCGTCTTGTCGAACGTTAGCCCTTCCAGATTTTTCTCAGCGCGTTCCAGCTGTTCCTGAAGCGTTGCAATGCGTGTTGCCGCCCCCGTATCCCTGCGTTCAGCTTCTTCTACAACCTTCGCCGCATCTTCCGGCAACGCAATAACGTCCCCAAGCTCTGCAAGCTGGCCGTCAAGCTCTTGCTTCCTGCGCACATCCCGGAACACTCGGCGAATGCGGCTGAGGCGGTTGCGCTCGGCGCTGGTCTCTTTGATTCTCTCGTCAACCTCAGCGTAGGATTCTTCAGCCCTTTCGTATTCGCGCTTCAGTTCTCGCCATTTGCTTGCGGTAAAGGTTTGCTCCCGCAATGTCCTTTGAGCCTCCGTGAGCTTGTCGTAGGCGATGTAGAACTTGCGATGCTTAGCCCGCCGTGCACTCCACAGCTCCTCGGCCTCAGCAGAAAGCTCACCGAGGCGCTCACGTAACCCCGTTATGCCGGCTCCTGCAGAAAACAGCATCTGACCAACATCGTCCTTGGCCTGGAGAATTTCCTGTCCGCCAGCCTGAAGACGGACGTGATCAAGGCTGAACATGCGCTCGAAGAACGATCGATCCGCACCGGCAAGGTACCGTCTCAATACGCCCTCACCACCTGCAATGGGTGAACCGTCCGTACCCAGCAACGTGTCCTTGTTCCCTTTGCGCCGAAGCACTTCCAGCGATGAACTGCCGTTTTGGAGACCAGCGCCGACCCGCATGCTGCTGTAGTCATGCAGGAAGTTGTAGGGCGAGTGCATTGGTATGCCGAACAGCAGATCCTCGATCGCGGCCAGCGCCGTGGACTTGCCGGCTTCATTCGGCCCAAAAACAGCGTGAAAGTCAGATTTCCCGGCAGGCAGCTCAAAAGACCTATCCGTGAAGTGACCATATCGTATCAGGTCAAGTCGTCGCAGCCGCATGCTTAACCCTCCTGAGCGATCAAGCGCGCAGACAAATAAGGTGCGACGTTGTTGATGAGCGCAACGTAGTCACCTTCAACTGCTGCTCCCAGGACCTGATCCTCAACATCCGTCCGCACCTCGTGGGGCAGTCGCCGGACAAGCTCCCCGATATCGTCTGCTATCTGTGCAAGAAGCTCGTCATCGCTTCCAGCATCCTGCAACATCCGCCGTAACTCCCCTATGGCATCCTCTCGCTGCGCCAGGGTCTGCGGATCAACGACCGTCTCGGTGGCAATGACAATTTTCTCAACCCAGGCCACTTCATCGCCGAGACCAAGCGCGCTGGCGCGGGCCTCGGCCAGCACTTGATCCTCAGAGGCGACGAGTTGTTCATGAACCTCGGTGCGGCCTTCGAACACGATGCGGCAGGCTAGCAATTGCCCGTCGGCCTCATTGGCAACGGCTGACTCCAGGGCACCCCGGACACGTTCGGTGACATCGCCGATGTTTTCGGCGTCATCTAGCGGCACCGACAGCACGACCCAGCGCACGACGTCGCATGGAACAGATTTGAGTTCGGCGATCTCGTTGTCTTCCACAGTGACTAGATAAGCACCCTTGGCCCCGGTTTCCCGTACGTGGCGTCCCTGCAGGTTTCCCGGAAAGACCACGGGCGGCCTCTCTTGCAGCACTGCCGCCTGATGAACATGACCCAGTGCCCAGTAGTCGTACCCCTTGTTTACAAGGTCATCGAGTGAACAAGGCGCGTAGTTGGCGTGACCGCCCATGCCGCCAAGGCCGGTGTGTAGCACGCCGATATTGAACGCGCCGGACACTGGCGCCGGGTAGTCGAGAGCGAGATTGTCTGTCACGTCGCGCTGTTGGAAACTCTGGCCATGAAGCGCAACGTTTAATTCTCCAAGGTAAAATGTCTCAGGCTTGCGTGTACCAAAAACATGCACGTTGCCAGGCAGTTCAAGCCGCTTGGTTATTTGGCTCTCCGCGTCGTGGTTTCCGTGTAGCAGATAGGCCGGAATGCCCGCTTTGCTGAGTCGCCCCATCTGCCCGACGAAGAATAGGCCTGTCTTGTAGTCGCGCCAGTCACCGTCGTAGAGGTCCCCGGCAATAACAAGAAAATTGATCTTCTCCTTGATCGCCAAACCGATAAGCTGGTCAAGGGCCTCTCTAGTGGCGGTGCGCACGCGCTCGGCCGCGTTACCTTCCTGCCCGGCCAGCCCCTTGAGAGGGCTGTCGAGGTGAATGTCGGCGGCATGCAGGAAGTGAAAGGAAGTCATCACGAACTATGGCTGAACCTTGGTGACGGGGTGATGCAAAGGCGGCGTGTCCTGGCGATGGTCCCGGTCGCCGGTTTCCAGGAAGGACGGATACGCCATGTACGAGGATACTGTTGTTTCGTTTTCTCATCCAGACCAGAATTATATCGTGAGTCCGCTGACCCAGGTGCCGCGGTCGGGGACGCGGTGGCTGCCGAAGCGATCGAGTCCGAGGTCGAAGCCTTCATTGCCGCGCATGCTGATCTTTCCGACGAGAATGGGTACCGCCGGGTGGTGCGCCACGGTTTCGGGCGTTCACCGGATGCTTACCCTTGATCGGACGGTTACGAAGAAACGCGCGGTGGGGCGGAATACCGGTTCGATGTCAGTCGTGCTCTGGAAGGTGCTCGAGTTGGAAACAAAATGGTACCTAAAGGTGCCTGTCGTAAATCCCGCCACTGCCATTGGAAGGAAAAATCTCCACTATCATGTTGATATAGTGGGGATTTTTTGGTTGCGGGGGCAGGATTCGAACCTGCGACCTTCAGGTTATGAGCCTGATGAGCTACCGGACTGCTCCACCCCGCGCCAAAAATTTCACTGAAAGCCAAAATTGCCAGACAGCAGTGGCAACAGGTCTTGAAGGCCTGTCCCTGAATAAGAATAGCAACTTGAAAATCCTGTTGCAATCAAATGCCGACTGAACGGCTGGAAACGTGCGCACCAAAGCAATCTTCTTGCACGGGATCTGCTCTGCGATGTGCTCGGGAGTCGGCGCTGATGGAGCCTCTTGCGCTCGACTGACTTGAAGGGGCTTCGACGAAGTGTCACACAATGGGTGTTCCTCGGCCACGTGCGCAATGGATTGTGCTTCTCCCTGCTGGCGTCGGTTCCTACCAGATGCCAAAACGCCACCGGATCGTCCCGGCCGCATCGTCGAGGCGGAAATACGGTAAGGGGAAAAAGATGTCGATCAGGGATTTCACTCATCCGATCTCCTTGTTCTGTGCATGCGTGCACCATTGAGACGTTTCCATATCGGTCATGGCGGTTCGGATTCTCGCGATCTGCTGCGACTCGCCATGAATGTCGTGACTCTCCAGACCGAAGTGGTCTTGGCGAAATTCCTGCAGTGTTCTTGCGCTTCCCGCGCCGATCAACGCAATTCTCCGAAATAAGGGATTTCCGGCCGAGTCGCGAATTCCGCCAGAAGCCACGATCGGCGAATTGTGCAAGCGACATTCCGGCAATTGCCATAGCAAGAGAATGCAATCTCTGCACAATTGCATGTTTGTGCGAGATCTTGGAAACGTCCTTCAACCCTCCTCATGGGCGCCAGGGACTACTCGGAAAAAACCTTGCCCCTCATTAGGGCCACATAAAGGATCGACGCGACCAACACCGTGAATATGCAGGCGAAAACGACATCGCTCAGGAAATGAGCTCCGACCAGGATTCGAATTGCTCCAATTCCGGCACCGACGGCAAGTCCGGCGCCAATCCAGAAATTCCGCCGGTTGGGAAAGGCAAGCGCCAAGGCAAGAAGAGAGAACCCAAGAGAGGCGTCACCGGATACGAACGAACAATTGCGCTTGCATTGACTGCTAACCACAAGCGCTGGTGAATATTGCTTGTCCCCTCCAAATTCGACCGTGTGCAGCGGTCGCGCCCGACCCCAATTGTCCTTGAAACCCATATTGACGACGATTCCCGGTCCAATGATCAACACCGCCAGGAGATAGGCGGCAATGTGTCGATTCAGAACCCAGTCCGGTGCAGGAGCGACGCTTCGCCAGAGAACCGTTGCCAAGAGGAATAATGCTGTCGCCACTGCAACTGCGCGGAGCACTGCAGGCAACCCGGATAGAGTCGAGACCGACGACAATGAGAATCCCCTGCCCTCGACATAAAACCACGCGCTCACATATGGATCGATGCCGGGAAAAAACAGAAACAGCGCTGCGGAAATGGCGCCAGCGGCTATGCACCAGTACGCCATCCTTTTTGCAACAGTCAGATTCTTCACACGTGGACGCACTTCTAGCCTGGTCGGACGGCGCATTGTCTTTCGACGGAGCACCGATCCGTTTCGCCAATCCGCTTCCGGTCCAATTCCGTCATATGAGAATTGAGAATTGAACCGCACTCCTGCTGGTTGCCCGGCATCGCATTCCGCGGAAACTCGGGTGCCTCCGTCAGAACGGATCGCATTGTACATCCCTTGTACAGCGTCTTATAGCGTGCGCCGAAAAGGGGAATCCTGAAGGGGGGGATGATTTCTCGTCCCGGCCGACGTTCAGGCGTTCGCATAGCATCTTCGAGCATGACCGACTGATTTGCGGCAGTCTGTCGATGGTTGGAACTCGAGTTGATCACGTATCGAACTGAGGAGCAACTGCACCCAATTCTGATTTCGGACTGCGCAAGACGCGCAGATTCAGCTTGTATGCGCAATTATCGTCAACCGGAACCGAGCAAGGACAACAAGACTTCGTCGAGACCGGGACACAGGTAGCAGGAAAACACGGTGGGCAACTGCATCGGAAAACCGTCATTGTCGAATCGAGGTAGCAAGCGACGCTTCAATGATCGCGAGCGCCCTGTCGACGTCCTCCCGGCTTACACCCTTCCAAGTGACCGCCCTGACGCTTTTTTCGCCAGACGGTATCATAAGCATGTCCGCCTCGAAGCACCGGTCCGCAAATTCGCCCGCAGTGATGCCCGATACCTGGAAACAGACGATATTGGTTTGAACCGTATCGATATCCACGGTGACTTTCGGCATCTGCGCCAGTCCCTCGGCGAGCCGGATTGCGTTGGCGTGATCCTGGTGGAGTCTCTCGCGCTGGTGCATCAACGCGTGAAGCGCGCCAGCCGCCACAATTCCAGCCTGGCGCATTCCTCCACCAAGATTCTGACGAAAGCGACGTGCTTCACTCATGAGTGTTTCGGACCCCGCCAGCGCAGAACCCACGGGAGCCCCCAAGCCTTTCGAGAAGCAAACGCTGACGGTATCGAAATGCCGCGCGTATTCCGCCTCCGGCACGCCGCTCGCAACGGAGGCGTTCCAGAGCCGCGCGCCGTCCAGATGAATCGCCAGTCCCAACCGGCGCGCCTCGGCCGTGGTGGCATCAATCTCTTCGATGGGCCACACGGTTCCCCCCGCGAGATTGTGCGTGTTTTCAAGGCAAAGGAGCGTGACGGGCGACAGGACCGTGCTCACCATCAAGGGATGCGGGGACGGAATCGCCTCACGAACCTGTTTCGCGCTCAGAATTCCCTTTTCTCCCGGAAGCTGGCGCATGGTCACGCCGGAAATCGCCGCAGGAGAGCCACCTTCGAGCAAGAACATGTGAGCGGTAGCTTCAACGAGCGCTTGATCCCCCTTTTGGGTATGAATTCGAAGGCCAATCTGGTTGCTCATCGTGCCTGAGGGCATGAATACGGCGGCCTTCTTCCCCAAAATTTCTGCCGTTCTCTCCTCTAATTCTCGAACCGATGGATCCTCACCATAGACATCATCCCCGACTTGGGCGGCAGCCATCGCCGCGCGCATGGCGGCATCGGGCAGCGTGAACGTGTCGCTGCGCAGGTCAATCCGGCGGTTTGAAGACATATCTTAAGTTCTCCTGTTCTCAACACTCCCCCTCAGCTTACAGGCAAGACCGTCGATATGCGCCTCTCGTCAAATGCATGGAGCGCAACTTGCCCCGTCCTGGATCATTGTTCGGGCGCTCCGAGAACTGCAAGGGCAACGGAAAGAGCGACAAACAATATCCACCAGCCGCGCTTTCTTCCGATCGCATCCCCAAGCCAAATTTTCGCCAGCAAAGTCGAGAATACCGGGGCTGCGCCGAATCCCAAGGCAGCGCCGACCGGACTCGCTACAACGGACCCAAAGAGCAACGCCAGAAACGCAAGCGTTTCAAAGACTGCCTGCAACAGGACCAGAACCGCGATTTTCTGGTTCGGCCATGTCAAAGAGCCACGAACGCGCCGGATCGCCGCCACTACCGGCAGGATCGCCACGCACGCTCCCATGCGCATGGCGATCAGGGAATCTGCGGGTCCGACTACGGTCGCGCTCTCCTGGATCAGAAACACCCGGAAAGCAGAAACCACTGCCGCCGACAAGCCGAGCGCCGCGGTTATGCGCAAATGACCGGACGAGTAGTCATTCGGCGATGCACTCTCCGGGCGTGATGCCATCGCAATGCCCAGGAACACCCCAACGGCCGCGGCCAGTTGAACGGGTGTCCACGCGGCCCCTGCCACCGCATTCAGCGCGACCAGGAAAATGACTACCGTGCTGGCCGAAGCCGCGGCGGTCGAAACCGGTCCTCTCGCAAGTGCGGGGAACAGGAGGAACAGGACCACGATATGCAACACGCCGGAGAACAAGGATAGACCGAGTGCGAAGCGACGCTCCGGTTCGTCAAAACTGGGAATTCCGATGACCGCCAGCATGCCGGCGAGAGAGAGCCAAACCGTGATCAGAATCAATACGCTTATCGAGAGCTGCCTGGCCGTGACGCGCGTCACGCTATCGGCACAACCGATGAAGCCGGCCGCCAGCAGACCCCAAAGCACGCCCAACTGCGTTATCCGCCCGAGATACGCATTGACAAATCAGGCCGGGATGCGCGGTTAAACTTTTCTTGAACGAATGGTTGCCTGCGCGGCAGCGAGTCTTGCAACCGGCAGGCGGAAGGGCGAACAGGACACGTAATCGATGCCCAGATCTTCACAAAACTCCAGGGACGCAGGGTCCGCACCATGCTCGCCGCACAGTCCCAAGGTGATTTCCCCGCCCTGCGCCCTTGCCCGCCGTACAGCGACTTCGATCAATTCTCCCACGCCTTCGCGGTCAATCGATACGAACGGATCCGCCGCAAACACGCCTTGACGGAGATAGTTGGGCATGAACCGGCCCGCATCATCGCGCGAAAGTCCGTAAGCCATTTGGGTCAGGTCGTTGGTGCCAAAGCTGAGAAACTGCGCGTACTCCGTGATCGCGTCCGCCCTAAGCGCGGCGCGCGGCGTCTCAATCATCGCCCCCACGAGATAGGTTACGCAGCCACCCCGCTCGCTGGCGACTTCCTCCGCGACCGCGTCAACACGGCCCTTCAGGATCTCCAACTCTCGCTGTGCCGAGACCAGCGGCACCATAATTTCGGGAACCGCCGGATCTCCCGTTTCCTGCCCGGCTTCGTATGCAGCCTCCAGGATTGCCCGTGCCTGCATTTCATAGATCTCCGGATAGGCGATCCCCACGCGGCAACCGCGATTGCCGAGCATTGGGTTGAACTCCTCCAGCGCCGCCGCTCGCGCCATCACCCGGTCAACCGGCATGCCCATGGCATCCGCCAGTTCGGACATCTCCCGTTCACCATGTGGCAGGAACTCATGCAGTGGCGGGTCCAGCAGTCGAACCACGACCGGACGTCCGTGCATCGCAATGAATAGTTCAAGAAAGTCGTCATGCTGCATGGGACGCAGCCGCTCCAGCGCCCGCCTGCGTTCGTATTCGGTCTCGGCCAAAATCACTTCCCGCATGGCCGTGATTCGGCCCTTGGCGAAGAACATGTGCTCCGTTCGGCAGAGCCCGACGCCGTCCGCGCGGTACTCAAGCGCGAGTCTCGCATCACGCGTCGTGTCCGCGTTGGCACGTACCTTCATGCGACGGAAATCGTCGGCCCATTCGAGCAGTTCCGCCATCGGGCCACCGAAGTCCGGAGGCAGCGTAGGCACCGTCCCCTCGTACACGACCCCTCCCGCACCATCGACGGTCACTTCGTCCCCCTCCCGGAGGACGCCGCCGGCGTCGGCGCGAAGCAAACGGGAGTCCGCATCGATCTTGATATCCACAACTCCTGTCACGCACGGCCGACCTAGTCCCCGTGCAACTACCGCGGCGTGACTGGTCGTACCACCGCGACTCGTGAGCATGGCCGCAGCCACATGCATCGCACCGACGTCCGCCGGGTCGGTTTCGGTTTTCGCCAAAACAGGACGGTCGCCATACGCGGCAAGTTGCTCCGCGGCGGACGCGCTGAACACGATTCGGCCGGATGCCGCACCAGGAGATGCAGCAATTCCGCGGCAGAACTCCGTGCGCGCCGCCGCGGGATCGATCCGGGCATGAAGCATTTCTTCCACGCGCAGGGGATCGATGCGAAGGAGCGCGGTTTCCCGCTCAAGGATTCCCCGTTTCACGAACTCCAGCGCCAGCGCCGCTTCACCCCTCGCGGAGAGTCTTAGAGGAATCGCATCGGTTATTCGCAGGGCGCCGCCTTCGAACACGAAGCCGATTTCAAGTGCGTCGCGAAGCTCGTCTTCGCAGTTCTCTACGGTCTCCTTCAAATTGGACAGGGCTTCCGGGTTTGCGTTTCCGAATTTGGCGGCATCCCATTCACCTGCAGCAGCAACCGGATATCCCGGTTCGACTTTCCGGGACGGGCTGAAGCGCAGGGCGACTGCAGACTTGGCGCCATTTTCGTCTCGAATCCGAATACTTCCGGAACCGGCGACACCCCCGCCAGCCATTTGCGCCATTTCCTGAATAAGGATGGCATGGCTGTCGTCTTCATTCAGCCCTGCAACCCCTGTTCTGGGTCGTGAAAGCCTTTTCAGCGATAGACGGAGTTGTTCGAAGGCGGAATTCGGAACGGCAACTCCGCATTCGCTCCGGAGTATCCTGACGAACTCCTTCGACAGCCGATTGAAGTCCGCTGCACTGTTCCCCGGCATCGCGGCACGTGCGGCTTCGAATCGCTCAGGATCCGCACCGAATACCGTGCAAGCGAATCCTTGCAGGAACTGGCAACGCATGCTATGCGCCCGCCTCTCCCCGTATAGCCGAACCAGTCCCGACAATATGGACGGCATGAATCCCACGTTGAGTACAGACGGATGCAGTCCGGCGCGGGGTCCCTCGGGGCTTTGCCGAACGGCTAGAAGAAGGGGGGCATTCTTCTTACCCAACTGCTTTCCGAGGCGCGATTCCAGTCGGCCAAGCGCACGTGAAAATGGTCCTGTTTGCTTCGAACGCCCTGTGCGCGCTATGTCGCCGAGATCGAGGTGTCCCGCTTCGATGATGAAGCCGTCGGGAACCGGTAGGCCCGCCCGCTTCAGGCGAGCGAGCCTCCCGCCGCGGGCTCCCAGCCGGGATGATTCCCAATCGACGGAACCGCCGTCTCCGTCAAGATCAAAAATATCGCCTCCGTTCATCCTTCGAGCTCATGGAATGCCGCAACGCTTTCCATCGTTTCCCGCACGCGAACCAACTGCCGAAGGCGATTTTGCCGCAAATCCGTTTCCGACGCATTCACCGTGACCCGATCAAAGAACCCGTCAACCGGGGCGCGGAGAACGGACAGTGCTTGCATCGCCCGCAAGTACGCCTCATCGTTCAATGCTTTCAGGATTTCGGGCTCAAGTACATCAAGATGGCCGGCGAGCGCCCGTTCTTCCGGCTCCCGGTACTTGGCCGGGTCCGGCAATGACATCTCGCTTCCGCCCACTTCCACCCCTTCATCGGCAAGAATGTTACTGCACCGGCGATACGCTGCCAGCAGATCCCCGGCCTCTGGCGCTCGATCCAGAAAATCCGTCAACGCCTCCGCCCGCTGCAGATAGCGAAACACGTCATCCTCTTTGCCGTCAGACCGAATCGCAGCCAGCACATCGTGCCGGAATCCGCGCTCCCTCAGGTAAACCCTTAGGCGTTCCAGAACAAATGCGCAGGCGGCTTCTCCCGCGTCAGCGATCGCCTTGAGACGGCTTCCGGCATAGCTTTCTTCGGACCAGGCAAGGACTGTGGTAATGGGCACCCGGAATCCGTTCTCAAGGAGCGTTCGCAAAAGCGCCAAGGCGGAGCGCCTGAGGGCATACGGATCCTTGGAACCGGTTGGCCGAATGCCCACAGCAAAAAAACCGAACAGCGAATCGACCCGGTCCGCGATCACCAACGAAGCCGCAACCGGTTGGCGAACCGACATCTCTCCGGGACCGGCGGGACGGTATTGTTGGGCGATGGCATTTGCCACCGCCTCCGAAAGTCCGCAATCCGTTGCCAGATGCCCCCCGACAATTCCCTGTAGGCTCGGGAATTCCGTAACGGTGCTGGAAAGCAAATCTGCCTTCGAAAGCAGACCCGCTTGCTCCGCCAACGCCGGGTCTGCGCCCACCAACGGCGCCACCCGCCTGGCGAGCGCCGCAATTCTCCGGGCGCGTTCCGCCACGCTCCCAAGTGCCGCGTGATGCACCATGCCGCCCAACCGGGAAGACATCCCTTTCAGTCCAGCCGCGCGATCGCATGCCCAAAAATAACCGGCATCCGCGAGCCGAGCCCGCAGGACACGTTCGTACCCCGCACGCATCCGCCTGTTTCCGTCTGACGACTCGATATCGGATACCGCCGCGAACGCAGTAATCGCCCCACCCCGAGCGCGTCGAAGGGAAAAGAATCGCTGGTGGCTGCGCATCGCAGTGCGCAGGATTTCACCGGGCAATTCCCTGTAGGCCGGGTCAATACTCCCCTGTACGACAACCGGCCATTCCACCATCGCGGCGTTCTCTTCGAGCAGTCCCTGGTCTGCAACCAATTCCAGTCCCTCTTCGGATGCCGTCCTCTCCAATCCCTCAAGAATCCGGTTCTTTCTTTCCTCGACCCGAAGCAGGACCGATGCCTTGCGAAGCTGCAATTGATAGGATTTGGCGCTCCGAATTCCGATCCATCCCGGAGCGAGGAAGGGATGCCCTCTAGTCTGCGAGCCGACGGGAATGCCTTCAAGATCAAACGCAATCGTCCGGCTCTGGTCGCCTTCCCCAATCAGGCAAATGATCGAACGCAGGGGTCTCGGCCACCGGAATGCTCCCCTTCCCCATCGCATCGATTTTGGCCAGGTAATCGACCGGATCGCTTGCGGAGCAATGCACGCGACATGCAACTCCGTGGCCATTCCGGGACGCTTCAAGACCGCGTAATGGTACGAGTTCTTTCCTTCCCCGCGGATTTCGAGATGTTCCTGGCCGATGCCGGCCGAACGTGCGAACCCCGAAATGGCGGTGGCCGGCGCGCCAACCCTGGGACCGCGTCGCTCCTCGACAAAAGGCGGAGATTCGGCGGGAAGTCCATACATCAGCAGCGTCAATCGCCGAGGAGTGGAAAGCGCAATCGCCTCGTTCCAGGATAAACCCGCGTCGCGCAAGCCCCCTGACATCGCTCGTTGCAGCGATTCGGCGCCAATTCTCTGCGTGGCGGGGGGTAATTCCTCCGAATGAAGTTCCAGCAAGATGTCGGGCACGTATCATTCCTCGTGAGTTGCCTCGCTCGCGAGGTAGGCGTCGGCACAGTTCCGGGCGAGGCTGCGCACCCGGTCGATATAGCTCTGGCGTTCGGCCACGGAAATTACCCCGCGTGCATCAAGAAGATTGAAGGTATGGGAAGCCTTTATGCACTGGTCGTAGGCAGGATGCACCATGATCGTGCGTTCGCCAGTTCTCGGATCCACGTCGTCTGCCGCCAGGATTCGCCGACATTCCGCTTCGGCGTCGCAAAAGTGTGTGAACAGCATATCTGTATCCGCCACATCAAAATTCCACCGGGAGAATTCACGCTCACACCGCCGAAACACATCGCCGTACGAAACCCCTTCGCTGTTGTACGGAAGATCGAACACATTCTCGATTTGCAGCACGAACATCGCAAGCCTTTCCACGCCGTAGGTGATCTCACCGGGCACCGGATCGCACTCGTGGCCACCGAACTGCTGAAAATACGTGAACTGGCTCACTTCCATGCCGTCGCACCACACTTCCCAGCCCAAACCGGTGGCGCCGAGCGTGGGACTCTCCCAGTCGTCCTCAACGAACCTGATATCGTGCTCGCGGGTGTCGATGCCGATTGAGACGAGCGAATCCAAATAGGCCTGCTGAAAATCCGCGGGGCACGGCTTTCGAATCACTTGATACTGCATGTATCGCTGGAGACGGTTCGGGTTGTCTCCGTACCGCCCATCCGCGGGACGGCGGGAAGGCTGCAGATAGGCGGCCGACCACGGATGCGACCCCAGGGAACGCAGCGCCGTCGCCGGGTGGAATGTCCCGGCGCCCACCTCCAAATCGTAGGGCTCCAGAATGACGCACCCCTGATCCGCCCAAAACCTGTGAAGCTCAAGAATAAGATCTTGAAAACACGCGGGGCGTTTCTCCGTACGCGAAACACTGGGAGAACGAGTATGAGGCATTGCAAAGCATCCGGGCGTCCGACGCAAGAGGCTTCTAACGGGAAGCGAAGCAATCGACAAACGCCCCGGGCATCCAAACCCTGAATCAGCACGATCTCGGAGATGGCGGCCGGGGAGCCATGCCGTCCGGGAACCACTTGCCAAGTGCAGCGGGACCCGGTTTCATACAGACGTCAATTCTCTGGAGGCCCCATTCTCTCGCCGGAAGAGAGCGGGGATGAATGTGCGCGGGACCGATACGGCCGTTACATTCTGCACACTGCGCAACATGATGCGCCAAGTCTCCTCCATGCCATGGTTCAAGCCGGAATACTCCAGTCACGAGATGCGGATTCCCTGTGCTCCCGCTAGGTTATCGTCGTGCCGCACTGTCCCTGAAGAATAGACCTTGGCCCAACATACACTCGATCGCCCACGCTTCCGCTCTGCCATAGACACCTGGCTCGTAGGCGGGGCCGTGACGACTGCGGCGCTTGCCGCCCCGATTCTTGCCGTCGTTTGGGTTGCGTTCTTCCCGGAGGAGAACATTTGGCCGCACTTGATTCGCACCGCCCTGCCCGGTTATTTCCGCAATACCCTGCTGCTCATGACGCTTGTCGCGGTCGGAACCGCAATCGTAGGAACCGGCACGGCCTGGCTTCTGGCGAATTACCGCTTTCCCGGCCGCGCAATCCTTGACTGGGCGCTGCTGGCGCCATTGGCGGCCCCTGCCTACATCGCAGCGTACGCTTTGGTCGATTTTCTTGAGTACGCCGGACCCGTGCAGACCGCGCTTCGTCAGGCGGCAGGTTGGAAGGACGCGCGCGACTACTGGTTTCCGGAAATCCGCTCGCTGGGCGGCGCCGCATTCGTCATGACTTTCGCCTTTTATCCCTATGTTTACATGCTGGTCAGGGCAGCCTTCAACCGACAGTCGACAACAGCGCTCGAAGTTGCCCGCTCGCTCGGGTGCGGACCGACCAGCGCGTTCTTCCGGGTAATGGTGCCGCTCGCACGGCCCGCAATCGTAGCCGGAGCGGCGCTCGCACTCATGGAGACACTCAACGATTTTGGGACGGTCGAATATTTCGCCGTTCCCACGCTGACAACCGGGATCTTTCGGATTTGGTTCGAGACCTACAACCCCGGCGGCGCGGCGCAGATCGCTCTCGTCATGCTTGTGCTGGTCTTTGGGTTGCTCACCATCGAACGTCGATCCAGAAGGCGCGCACGGTTTCATGATTCGCTGACACGATTCAACCATTTCCAAGGTCGAAGGCTCCACGGCGCTGCCGCCTGGGCAGCATCCCTCGCCTGCATTTTGCCTGTGACGATCGGATTCGCGCTTCCGGCCGGCGTACTCGCGTGGCGCTCGTTTGCACATTTTGAGTTGTTGCTGGACACGGCGTTCCTGCTCAATGCGTTCCGTACGGCGGCGTTGGCGGGATGCGCCGCGACGCTCGCCGTTGCGACCGGCTTCTTCCTTGTTTACGGCGCGCGGGCGGCCCGCTCGAATGTTCCCCGCCAACTCGCCCGCATGGCGTCGCTCGGATACGCGGTCCCCGGCGCTGTTCTCGCGATCGGCGTATTGATCCCGATGTTGGCGATCGACCGAGCACTCGCCTCTCTGGGCTTGACCAGCACCTTGTTCCTTGCCGGTTCGGTTGTCGGACTTCTTGTCGCATACCTCGTCAGATTTGCGGCGATTCCCTACGGGGCCATCGATTCGGGATTTTCCCGAATCACTCCCACCATGGAGATGGCGGCCCGTACGCTCGGCCAAACGCGGACCGGTGCGTTTCGGCGGGTGCAACTGCCGCTTGTTCGAGGTTCGCTTCTTGCCGCTTGGTTGCTGGTATTCGTCGAAGCCGCAAAGGAACTGCCGGCCACGCTGATTTTGCGGCCGTTTGATTTCGATACGCTTGCGACCCATGTCTACACTTACGCTTCACTAGAGGATCTGGACCGTGCCGCACCCTCGGCACTGGCGATCATTGTGATTGGACTTGCACCGGCAGTGCTCTTGAGAAACAGCCTGCGCCGCGAAACCTGGACCAAGACATCAAATTGGGCGAAGGGGCCTACTGAGTGACGGCACCAGCCGAAGCCACCCGAACCCAAATCCTGCTAGACTGATGTTCTCCCAAGTGGACGGATGACGGAGACCGTTCGAATGGACCTCCCGAACCTTACGATCGTCGACGGCCTCTTGGCGTTTGTCATATTGCTCTCGGTGCTGCGCGGTTTTTCTCACGGTGGCATCAAGGAACTCGTGGGCGTGTCCGGCTGGGTGGTAAGCTTCGCTGTCGCCTTCATTTTCGGTCCCTCCGTCCGGCCGCTGATGCCGGAAATCGGCTTGTTCGGCGATTACGCCGATTCCTGCCTTATCGCTTCATTCCTGGCGTTTCTCTCGCTTTTCGCACTGACTCTGATCTGTTTCTCCCTGATTGCCCCGGTATTTGCGCGGACATCCAGCGGTTCCGCATTTGGCTCCGCTGACAGGCTGATCGGCATTGGTTTCGGCGTGGTACGGGGGGCGGTGATCCTGCTGGGCGCGTACATGCTCTACGACGCGCTGGTGCCCGATGTCGACAAGACCGACCTCCTGACATCTTCCGGAAGTTATGGCCTGCTTGAGGGAGCCTCGGATTTGCTGCGTGCATCTACCGTCGAGCGGGTGCCGACCTGGCTTGGCGCGCGACTTGAGGCGCTCACCGAGGAATGCGTCGGGGAGTTGCCTAGCCTCGATTCGGGCGAGTTCCTTCAATTGCCAGCGGGTGAATGAGTGCGGACGTCCTGCGACGTTTCCCTTGGCGTGTCTTACAAGCTTGATGAGGAAGCCGGGCTGCCGATGAGGCCCCGTGCGATTGCCGCGGGACGATTGGATGCATTGCATCTGCTTGGAATTGGGCGCCGATTCCACCCGAAATCGCGTAGAGCCCATGTACAGGCGCCAGCGCGAACACACGCCGGCCGACCGCTCTCGTCACCCGAAATTCGGTATTCGAACGATCCACCATTGCAGCAAGCTCGCGGTTCAATGCAGGCCTCTTCGCTGCGGGTAGGTTGCGGTTGACGCCGGCCTTGGAGACCTTTCGCGATTGCCCGCAATCATGGAACACGGACGCATCGCGCTCGTAACCGGTGCCTCGCGGGGACTGGGGGCGTCGGTCGCGGTAGAACTCGCCCGAAGAAAGTTCCATGTGATTGCGGTCGCACGCACAGAGGGAGCTCTCATCGAATTGGATGACCGAATTCGGGCAACGGGGTCCTCGGCAACCCTTGCGACTCTGGACCTGACCGATCACGCCGGAATACTCCGCCTTGCAGATTCGATTCGTCAACGATGGGGGCTCCTCGATGCTCTCATTCACGCGGCGGCCAGAGCCGCCCCCTTTTCCCCCGTCACCTCCATCGAACCGGATGACCTTATGGCGCTCATGCGCACCAATGTGGACGCGACCCGCGCGCTTATCGCTGCTCTTGATGGCCTGCTTCGAGCCTCTGCCATCGGTCTTGCGGCTTTTGTGGTCGACGACCCCAAGCCCAGTTCATTTCGGGGAGCCTACGCGGCCTCGAAATTGGCCATGTCCGCACTCGTCAGGGCGTATGCCTCCGAAACCCGCCGTTCCGGATTGCGCGTGGTGCGGATATTGCCGCCACCCATGGCAACCGCAATTCGCGCACGAGGATATCCCGGGGAGGATGCAAGCGCAGCGTGCCTACCAGAAGAGATTGGCGAGCGGCTGGTCTCCGCACTTCTTGAGGACGAATTGCCTTCCGGCGGGCTGCTAGATCTTCGTCGCGAATGAATCGGCTTCAGCGTTTCGTGATGTAGGGATTCTCGCTCCCTCTCACCATCAAACGCAGCGGTACGCCGGCAAACCCGAACGAATCCCGCAGACCGTTCACCAGAAACCTGCGATAGGATGTGTCGAGTTCTCGCGGACGCGAAGCGAACAGCGCAAAGGTCGGTGGGCGAATATTTGTCTGGGTCAGATACCGCAATCGGATTCGACGCCCTCTAACTGCCTTGGGGGGATGCCGCTCAACCTCTCCTTCCAACCACCGATTCAATGCGCCGGTGCCGACGCGCCGCTGCCAGACGGCGTGCATTTCCAGCGCACCGGCCATGATGCGATCAACCCCTTTGCCGTTCAGCGCAGAGACCGGCACCAGCGGCGTGCCTCGCAACTCGGGCAACAATTTGGCAAACGCCTCCGAGAGCGACGCCAGACGGCTCTTTCGGGCCTGGATCAGATCCCACTTGTTCAACGCCACCACCACGGCCCGCCCTTCCTGTTCGGCCAGACTGGCAAGTCTCAAGTCCTGCTGTTCGAACGCCGATTTCGCATCCAAGAGAAGCACTACGACCTCGCAATAACGAACGGCCCGCAGGGCGTCTCCGGCGGCGAGGTTTTCCTCCCTGCCTCTTGCGCCCTTCCGCCGGCGCAAACCTGCGGTATCCACCAGCAGGAAGTCGTTTTCCTGAAATCGGAACGGAACGGTGATCGAGTCGCGGGTCAGTCCAGATTCCGGACCGGCCGCCAGTCGCTCTTTCCCGATCAACTTGTTGATCAGCGTCGATTTCCCGACATTGGGTCGTCCAATCACCGCTATTCGGATGGGCCGCTCCGGGAGTGCCTCCGCCGCCGTCTCCATCGGGGACTCATTCCCTTGTGCCAGCGAACGTGCGATGGGCCGCAACGCACGATAGATGTCCCCCATTCCGATTCCATGCTCCGCCGAAACCGCGACCGGCTCTCCCAAGCCCAATTCCCACAATTCATCCACGCCGAGCCTGCCCGGGCCGGATTCCGCCTTGTTTGCAACGATGACCACGGGAATGCCCGCCCGGCGAATGACGGAAGCAAGCGAATAATCGGCGGCGGTCAGACCCGCTCTTGCATCGATGACGAACAGGCAGGCATGGGATTCTCCGATAGCTTGGCCCGTAAGCCGACGCAGTTGCCCGGAAAGCGAGCTGGAATCTCCTTCTTCATGCCCTGCAGTATCCAACACCCGAAAAGAAAGGTCGCCGATTTGGGCGTCGCCGTCTCGGATGTCTCGAGTCATGCCGGGACGTTCGCTGACAAGCGCCTGCTTTCGTCCGATGAGGCGATTGAAGAGAGTGGACTTTCCCGCGTTCGGTCGGCCCACAATGGCAACGGTAAACGCCATTTGACTGCTTGCTTCGCACCCGCCGCACGCGCATCGCTGGAACCGAGGGCGCTATTGAATTGCCAGAAGTCGTCCGTCGTTCAGGAACACATAGACAATGCCCCCGGCGACAATGGGTGACGCGGTCGCCGGCGCGCCAAGGTCGAACCGCGCGCGCTCCGTCCCGATCTCCGCATCGACTCCGAACAACTGCCCTGTCGAAGAAGCGACAAGTACGAGTCCACCGGCCACTATGGGTCCAGAGTACAGAATTGGATCTTCATGATCCTCCGGATCTTCAAAGGCCGGCAAGGAATACCGCCAAAACACTCCCCCGTCGTCTGCAGACAAACGCAAGAGATTTCCACCGACATCTACCAAGTACACCGAGTCCTGCATGACCCAAGCGGTGTCTCCGGGTCCGATGCCGCGTTCCCAGCTTTTTTCGCCAGTGCGCCAGTCAACGGCGGCGAACGCGCCACTGCGCGTGCCGGCGAATACTCGATCCTCCCCAATTACCGGTGAAGATGTAATGTCCGAAAACGCCGCCATCGGTGTATTCCGGGACGCACCCGACAGAATGGACTTCCAGACTTCCCCGCCCGCCTCCGTTTCGTATCCGATGAGTTCGCCGGAAGCGAACGGAACCACAAGAACACCATCGCGCGCGGCCGGCGCGGCCGCGTTCAGAAAGCCCACCGAAGCGCCGGCGCCCCTGGCCGTCCAGGCCTTCTTGCCGGAGCCTGCGTCAAACACATGAACGACATCGTCTCTCGCGACCGCAGCAACCCTTCCGTCCGCAATCACCGGCGCGGCGTGAACAGGTGCGGAAACGGAAGCATTCCAAAGAACTTGACCGGAGCGGGCATCCAGCGCCAGCATTTCCCCGTACCCAGTAGCGACGTACAGAACGCCTTGTTCCAAGCCGAGGCCACCCCCGATTCCTTCGCCTTCCGAGTCTCCCGGAGGTACGACGCTTGTGCTCCAGACCGCCTGCCCGGAATTCACGTCCACGGCATGCACGACGGAGTTTGCATCAAGCAGGAATACATGGTCATGCGCGATCACGGGTTCCGCCGCAATCGGCCAGTCGGAATTTATCGAGGCTCTCGTTTCGAATTCCCACGCAATCGCGAAATTCGCTGCGAATTCCGGATGAAAATTCCCGCCTCCGGAACTCCCCGCAAATTGCGGCCAGGATTGATTGGGCACTGCGTCGGGTAGCGGTGCCGCCTCGAGGGCGGAATCGCCCGCAAGCGCGCTTACCACTTGCCGAACAGGAATTCGCTCCCCCGGAAGTCCTTGCTCGTCTTCGGCACAGGCGGTTGCAAGGGCGAGAAGTCCGACGACAAGAACGCATCTGATCGCGCAAGAGCACTCTCCGGCCAGCGACGAATGGGGGAATATCTTCAACTGCCTTCTCCCTGACCGAACTCAACTGTCTGCGCACGCGCGACTTCCCGCATTGCCCGAAGTCGCGCACCCATTTGAGCCGAAAGCTCCGGCGTTTCCAATAGGTTGTGAAGTAGTTCGAGCGCACCTGCCGCGTCCCCCGCCACCAGCAGCGCGCCCGCCAGGAACTCCCGCGCAACCAGCCCGTATATACGGCTTTCTAGCGCCAGCGGGCGGAGCGCGGCAACCAATTCCTCCGCCGACATGTTCTCGGAATTCGCCATTACGGCTTTCAATTCCGCCAGTTCCCGATAAACGGGCTGAATTCCTTCCTCAACCGCGATACCGCGGTACAACTCCCTGGCGCGAGCAGAGTCTCCTGCCTTCAGCCATTCAGAGGCAGCCCGAAATCGTGCGATCAGCGCGTATCCGGAATCGGATTCGGCAGCGAGCGACTCCAGAGCGCCGGCGGTTTCGGAGGATCCCTCATTCGCCGTAACCGCGAGAAACGCTTCCATCTGCGCACGGGCCTTCTGCTCCGCGTCGCGCGCCATCCAATCGCGCCCTGCCAACCCCGCTACGATCACGACAATCGCACCAATCCCGTAGGGTCCGTAGCGTCGCCACAGCCGAAACATTCGGTCACGGCGAACTTCCTCTGCCACTTCTACCAGAAATGTATCTCTTTCGGTCACGCCATTCTCTCCTGCGCGTTCCTTCAAATTGTTCGCCGCTTCCGGGGAAAACGCTTTAGAGCAAGCGTACTAGAATTCGTTCTTGCACTCGCTCCTTCCCTCCTATTCGCGGAAGTAAGGTGGTTGTCAAGCGGTTGGCGGCCAACCGGAGTTCCGATCAAGAGACTGCCCACTGCGACGCGACCAAGGCCGCGGCCTCGCAAAACCAAATGCTACCTGGTCTTCTCGCTGCAGAAACGCCGGATGTTCTTTCGCAACCCGGTCGCAGCGAATCACTGGAATTTGGTGGTTCCGGACGCGAATCACCAAGCGGAACGGCGCTTCGGCACCGAACACGCAGGGATTGGGAACGCCGCCCCGGGGCACCAGATACTGCGGCCTAAGGCAAGGTTCGCGTTCCTGTTTTCAAGCCCGCCGCAACTTGGAACCGCAACCGGAATTTGACTCGGGCCATTGTATCCTCAACGATTGAACTCCCTAACCATCAGGCTCTTCAATAACGGACCGCCGAACACGAAATGGCGTTCCGCGGCCAAACGGAAGGCCTGTGCCGAAGGAGAGCATACCCATGAAAACTGTGCCAAGAATTTTCTCCCGGGTTTTCGCCGGACTTGCCCTGTCTGCCCTGCTCCTTGTTGCCGGAAGGGGCATGGCCGAACCCATCGAGCTGACAATCGTTCACTTCAACGATTTGGACCGAATGGAAGAGAGCGGAGGCAAAGGAGGCATCGCGCGACTGGCTGCGGTGATCAATAGCGAACGGCAGATGTCCGAGAACACAATTGTCACCTTCGCAGGCGATGCGATTTCGCCTTCCCTGATGTCCGGCATCGACAAGGGCGTGCACATGATCGACCTCCTGAACCAACTCGGCCTCACTGCGATGGCCGTTGGCAATCACGAGTACGATTTTGGACCCGAAATCGCCAAGAAGCGCTTTGCCCAAGCAAATTTCCCGGTGCTGGGCGCCAACAATATTGACGCCGACGGCGAGATCGTCGATGGCGTCCAGGCTTCCATTCTCGTTGACGTTGGCCCATACAAGGTCGGAATTTTCGGGTTGACCACCCCTGGAACGAGTGTGAAATCCAGCCCGGGCGAGGTCACATTCAGTGACGTCGCGGAAGTGGCCTCGGAACAGTCGACCGCTTTGCGTGAGGCGGGTGCCAACCTGGTTATCGCTCTCGCCCATACCGATGTTGGAGAGGATGCCGCGCTGGTCGAGCAAGGCGCGGTCGATTTGCTGCTCAGCGGCGATGACCACCAATTGCGCGTGGAACTCGACGGCGATGTGCTGTTCGTCGAATCCGCTTCCCAGGCGGACTGGGTCACCATGATCGACCTCACGCTGGATGAGGTGGAGAGGCGTGGCAATATGCGGTTTGAGTGGGCCCCCTCCGTACGAATCATCGATACTGCGCGCATTTCACCCGATCCCACACTGGCGGCCGCGGTCCAGGCCTATCAGGACCAACTTTCCAGTGAACTCGATGTGGAAATCGGCACGGCCACGACGGAACTCGACAGTCGCCGCTCCTCTGTTCGTGGAGGCGAGTCCGCGATCGGCAACCTGATCACAGACGCCATGCGATCGTCAACAGGATCGGATGTTGCGATGACCAACGGCGGGGGCATACGGGGCGACACCATCTATCCGCCCGGCACGGTCCTGCTGCGGCGCGATATCCTTACGGAACTGCCTTTCGGCAACAAGACGATCATGCTTGAGTTGACAGGCCGCGAATTGGTTTCGGCGCTGGAGAACGGTTTCAGCAAGATGGAGGAAGGCTCCGGACGGTTCCCCCAAGTGGCAGGACTGAAGGTCGTCTATGATCCATCCAGGCCGCCCGGCGAGCGGGTGATCAATGTCATGCATGAAGGCGCCGAACTCGATTTGGATGCGACCTATACGTTGGCGACAAACGACTTCATGGGAAACGGCGGTGACGGTTATGACATGCTTGAGCAAAGGAAGCGCCTAGTCGACGCCAATGCCGGAACGTTGATGGCGACCCAGGTAATTGCGTATATCGCCGCGCAGGGTGCCGTTTCACCCGTTGTCGAGGGTCGGCTCCAGACGGCAAATTGAGTTCTCCGCTCTTCGGAGCCCGGTTTCCGAGGTGGTTCGGATAGGCTGGCTACCCAAAGCGACTTGGGAGCCCGAATGATTGAAGGCCCGGAGCGATCATTGTCGCTCCGGGCCTGTTTGCCTCGAACCTGCGAATGGTGCGAACGGGTGAGCGGGCACCACAAGCCGCAAACTCCCGGGGAGTGCACCCTTGTCGAGGCGGCTCCTTTCGCTTGAAGAACTGCCGGTTGGCACCTATTTCTCTACCGCGTAGCGCATTGGTTCGAGGTCAGGAAGAACGCTCATGCCACCCTTTGTCTGGCTGCTGGACACCTTAATCGATGTTGCGGTTTTTCTTGTGCTCGCCCAAGCCATCATGAGTTGGCTTGTCGCGTTCAATATCGTGAACATGAGACAGCGGTTCATTGCGTCAATCTGGTTCGCGATCAATCGACTGACCGAACCGATTTACCGGCCCATCCGAAGAATCATGCCCAACCTGGGGGGAATCGATATCACTCCGATGATCGTGATCATCGGATTGCTTTTCCTGCGGCAACTCGTCTATTTCTATCTTGTCTGAGAAGAACTTCTACTGCGCATTCTCGGCTGCGGCGCGATTTCGATAGGCGAGCAGGCGGAGTCGAAGCGCATTGAGCCGAATGAACCCCGTAGCGTCCCTCTGGTCGTAGACCTCAGTGCCCCCTTCAAAGGTTGCGTGCGCCTCCGAATAGAGCGATCGTTCGGACGTGCGCCCGACAACCGACGCCGACCCCTTGAACAGTTTCAGGCGGACGACTCCGGATACTTGCTCCTGACTCCGGTCGACTGCTGCCTGCAGCATCTCCCGCTCGGGACTGAACCAAAAACCGAAATAGACGAGTTCCGCATAGCGTGGCATGAGCTCATCTTTCAAATGTGCGGCCCCTCGGTCGAGCGCAATTTGTTCAATTCCGCGGTGCGCCGCCAGGAGCAGCGTCCCGCCAGGCGTTTCGTAGATTCCGCGGCTCTTCATGCCAACGTACCGGTTTTCCACCAGATCGAGCCGCCCGACGCCGTGTCGTCCGCCAATCTTGTTCAGCCTGGCAAGGAGGTCGGCCGGCCCCAATAATTCGCCGTTCACCGAACTCGCGTCGCCCCGCACAAATCCGAGTTCCACATATTCCGCCTCGTCGGGCGCTTCTTCCGGGGCCCGTGTTCTCTGATACACGTGACCTGGGGCTTCCGTGGCGGGGTCTTCGAGAATTTTCCCCTCCGACGAGGTATGCAACAAGTTGGCGTCAACAGAAAACGGCGCTTCGCCACGTTTGTCCTTTGGAATCGGAACACCGTGTTCTTCCGCCCAACGAACCAAATCGCCGCGAGAAGTGAGACTCCATTCACGCCAAGGTGTTACGATCCGAATGTCGGGATCAAGCGCATAGGCGGATACCTCCAGCCGAACCTGGTCGTTTCCCTTGCCCGTGGCGCCATGTGCGATGGCATCGGCTCCGGTTTCGTGAGCCAAGGCTACCAGGTGCTTGGCGATCAAGGGACGGGCGATGGGAGTGCCCAGAAGATATTGTCCTTCGTAAAGCGCGTTGGCCCGAAACATGGGAAACACGAAATCGCGCACGAATTCTTCACGAAGGTCTCGGATATGCACGTTTTCCGGACGAACACCGATCCGCTCCGCATTGCCCCGAACCGCATCGAGATCGTCGCCTTGACCGATTTCGGCGGTGAACGCAATGACTTCGGCTCCACGCTCGACCTGCAACCAACGGGCGATAATGGAAGTATCGAGGCCTCCCGAATACGCGAGAACAATCTTGGCGGCCACCTCCCTACCTTTCTCTGCTAACTGGCCCGCCCGCCTTCACCCACGCCCCAAATCCGCCTGCGATATGCATGACGGGATTCAAGCCCATGTCCTGTGCAGTCTTGGTCGCGAGTGCGGAACGGAGGCCACCCGCGCAAAACAATACATAGGTCATTCCTTGCCCATCGAACTCCAGCTTGTGATAGGGACTGTCGGAGTCGATCCAGAATTCCAGCATCCCTCTCGGGCAATGAAATGCCCCCTGGATCCGTCCGTCCCGGGCGAGTTCGCGAATGTCCCGGAGGTCAACCAGCAGGTGATCTTCGCGAGCGGACACCGCAATCGCCTCTTCCCCCGAAATCGCCCGGATTTCAGCGTTCGCCTCATCAAGCATGGCGCGCAGGCTGCGTGCCGGTCTTACGGTCATGATTCCCCCTACTGTCAGCCGCGCCGAAGCGCTAAAGACGTTGCTTCGCCTCCCGCGATGCATATTGCAGCAACTCCGCGTACCGCGCCGCGATTCTCCGTTGCACAAAGAAGTTTGAACAGGATGCGCGCTTCCGAAGCGTCGGTCGGATACCCTAAAGCGCACACCCCACCGAGAACGTTGAAGCGATCCCGCGAAATTCCAAGTTCGGCCATGGCGACCATCGGAACAACAGCGAACGCCTTGCTAATTTCCCATAATTCGAGGTCCTCGATTTCCCAGCCGATCTGAAAGAGTGGCGACTTGATGGCCGGTACGGGGGCGGTCGCAAACTCCCCGGGTTGTTGCGCATGAGATGCGCATCCGCAATTGGTTGCGCGCGGCTTGATGCCCAAATCCGTTGCCCGGGAACGCCGGAGCAGTACAAGCGTCGCGGCTCCATCCGAGATGGCGGATGCGTTCACGGCGGTCACCATTCCCCCTTCGCGGAACGCGGGTTTGCGTACTGGAATTCGCGCCGGGTTCACGCACCTCGGCAGTTCGTCGGAACAAATTTGTTTCCCATCGAAATTCGTTGCAGGGTCCACGGGAGTGATTTCGTTCCGGAACAACCCATCCGCTTCCGCGTTCCTCGCGCTGTCGAGCGACATCAGTGCATCGTCGTCCTGCGCTTCGCGGGTGCACGGGTATCGTTCTGCGCAATCCGCGTAACTCCCCATGAGCCTGCCGGATTCGTACGCATCTTTCAAGCCGTCGAGAAACATGTGATCCAGTGGCTTTTTTCCATTTCCGGCTTGCCCCTGCCCGAAATCCGGCGAATCATGAATGGAGCATTCGTCATGGATTCCATGCCGCCAGCCACAATTGCGCCGCTTCCCCCTGCG
Organism: Rhodobacterales bacterium; assembly: GCA_965219495.1. Lineage (GTDB taxonomy): Bacteria > Pseudomonadota > Alphaproteobacteria > Rhodobacterales > CAZPXZ01 > CAZPXZ01. The sequence goes on along the minus strand of OZ244777.1, from coordinate 427,380 downwards.
AGCAGCCGGTCGCCGGCGAGCATGACTGCCTTCATCCCGGACCCGCACATCTTGTTGACGGTACTGCAACCCACGTCTTGCGGAAGGCCCGCAGCAAGCACCGCCTGACGGGCAGGAGCCCGTCCCGGTCCGGCGGAAAGCACGCAACCCATGAGGCACTCTTCCACGAAGCTTTCTTCGATTCCGGCCGCGCCGACCGCGCCGCGAATGGCAATAGCGCCCAACTCCGAAACTCTGCAATTCGCCAATTCGCCGCGAAATCGGCCGATGGCGTACGGGAGGCCCCATCATCGTAACCGAGTCATGCACGCAAACCTCCGAAATTCGCAAGAACGGTTGCGTGTGAGAGACGCATCTGGCCCTCGACGAAGGGTTTCGGCGCTCACACCCCCCAGCGCCAAAATTCGCCGCCAGACTTTCGCCTTTCCTGGCAGACTACCATGCGATGCACTTCATCCGCGCCATCCACAAGGCGCGCCTGCGGAGCATATCGATACACCCATTCCAAGATTGTGTCCCTCGAATAACCTCGTGCGCCGCATATCTGAATGCAATCCCGCGCAGTTCGATTGAGCGTTTCCGCGACGTGAATTTTGGCCATCGAAATTGAGGCCTTGGCGCGTTCGCCCTGATCAAGCAACCACGCAGCGCGCATCGTCAACAAACGTCCGACCTCGATTTCGTGGGCCAACGTACCCAGTTTGATTTGAATCGATTCCCGGTCCGCAAGGCGCACGCCGAATCCCATGCGCTTGGAAGCATAGTCTTCTGCAATTTCCACACATCTGCGCGCCAATCCCAGCCATCGCATGCAATGCGTCAGCCTCGCAGGGCCCAGACGGATTTGCGTGATGCGAAGACCGTCGCCGAGTGCCAGCAACCGATTCGAGTCGTCGATCTCAAGTCCGTCGAATTCCAGTTCGCAATGACCGCCGTGCTCTTCCGGACCCATGATCGGGACACGCCGCACCAAGTTCCAGCCGGGTTGGCCCGCATCGTACAGGAAAGCAGTCAAGCCCCTCCGGGGATCTTCCCCCGTCCGCGCGACAAGAATGAAACGCTCGGCGCCACCCGCTCCCGTGATGAACCACTTCCTGCCGCGAACAATCCATTGGTCTCCCATTCGTTCTGCCCGCGTGCGCATCATGGTCGGATCGGAACCGGAACCGGGATGCGGTTCGGTCATCGCGAAGGCAGACCGCATCCGGCCGTCAACCACCGGCCGCAGCCACCAGTCGCGCTGGCGTTCGGTTCCAACCTGGGAAAGCAGCCGCATGTTGCCGTCTTCCGGCGCGGCGGCGTTGAAGCAGCATGGGCCGAAAATGGAGCGGTTCATCTCCTCGTATGAAGCAGCAATGCTTACAAAGCTGTGGCCCAGCCCTCCTTCTTCGCGCGGTACGCCCGGCGCCCACATGCCTTCGGCCTTGACCTTCTCCCGCACATGGTCGCGAATATCGCTGCGAATGTTCTGGTGTTCATCGTAGTTCTCGGGATTGGCCTCCAACGGAAGAATTTCTTCCGCGACGAAATCCCGGACCCTTTTTCGGAAGGATTCCGTTTCTGCGGTTAGCCCGAAGTCCAAACCTCCCCCTCCCCTCCTATGGCTGTTCCCGACTGTTCAAGACATCCATTTGCAGTTCCGAAGCGAGCAGAGTGCTCTCTTCAACGTGACCGCAGAGCGTTTCGTGCAAAAACCCCTTCCTGTCAAGAGCACGCATTCCACAGATTTCTGCGCCAGTGATCGCGCACCAAACTGGGCTTGGAGATGGTTCTCGCAAATGCACTCCGCGAGATCGACATGCCCGCAAACCCGGGTTCGAAAGCCGACTGGCTTGCGAATCCGCAATCGAATTCAATGGAATTAACGCCAGAGACGATCCTTCAACTGATCTTCCATACCAGTGTACAGGTGAGCAACTTGCTCGCCATACCCATTGAAAATCTGTGTGGGAATTCGCTCTCCGCTGCCCATGACCTTTTCGCTTGCCTGACTCCATCGAGGGTGATCCACTCTCGGGTTCACATTCGCCCAGAATCCGTATTCCTTGTACGCCAGATCTTCCCAGAAGCTGACGGGCTGCTCCTCCACAAAACTGACACGCACGATGGACTTGATCGACTTGAAGCCGTATTTCCACGGAAGATGCAGTCGCATCGGCGCGCCGAATTGCTTGGCCAGCACCTTTCCATAGGCACCGGTTACCATGAAGGCCAACTCGTTCGCCGCCTCTTCGATGGTAACACCCTCGACATACGGCCAAGGATACCAAACCTGCTTTTGCCCGGGGGCGACATCGCGATTCAAGAATGTCTCGAAGCGGACATACCGCGCGCCCGACAAGGGCTTTGACATTTCGACAAGGTCCCGGAGCGGGAATCCGATCCAGGGAACAACGATGGACCACGCTTCAACGCAACGATGGCGATAGATGCGCTCCTCGACGGAAACCTGCTTGAGGATATCATCCATCGAAAGTTTCATCGGGCTTTCGACGAGTCCGTCGATCTCGACGGTCCATCCCTCGGTTTCAAGCCTCTGCGCATCCTCATAAATCCGTTTGTGCGAGCCAAACTCGTAGAAATTGTTGTATGTGGACGCCACCTCCTCGTCGGTGAGGGGCCGGCCCGCGTCCATATACGCCGGATTGATCGGAGGCTTGGGCGTGTAAGCGTCCCCCGGAATTGCTGCTGCCGCCACTCTGGCGCCCGCAATGCCTAGCGCCGCCACACCGCCAAGGGCGGCGGAGCCCGCGATGAACCGGCGACGGTTCAGGAAGAAATGCTCCGGAGTGACCTGGCTCTCCGGGATCGCCCACGCGGGCCTGCGAAGTATATGCATGTCGCTTTCTCCAATCCGGTCGACTGCTTCGATTTGCCGGGTGAATTTCGTTACAGAATATGGCTGAATTCCGACAGCCGCCCTTTCGAATGCCTATTGCTGCGACCCGGGTTTCACGAAACACTCCTCAGATATTCCCTGCAGGTACAGTGCCGCGTCCAGATTCGAAAAATCCAGCCATGCGGTGGCGGCAGCGCGCAACAACGGTTTCCCTCGCCACGCGACCCCGAGCCCTGCCGCACGCACCATGTCCGCGTCATTGGCACCGTCCCCGATCGCCAGCGTCTCTTCTTTGGCGATTCCGAGCGACCGGCATAGTTCCTTCAGAATTCCAAGCTTGTCGCTCCGGTCCAGTATCGGCGGAACGAGGCCACCGCTCAGTACGCCATCCTTGATCTCAAGGGTGTTTGCCCGGAATTCCGAGAACCCGGCTTGTTCGGCGACGCGCTCCGCAAAATAGGTATAGCCTCCTGAAACCAGTGCACATTTTGCGCCTCTTTCACGCATGGTCCGGACTAGCGTGGCCGCCCCGGGATTGAGCCGGATCCGCTCGTTCCAGATGGCTTCGAGTTCTCCCACTGGCAGCCCGCGGCAGAGCGCCAACCGTTCCTTGACGGACTCCGGGAAGGGCATCTCCCCCCGCATGGCTCGTGCGGTAATGGCGGCGACCTCGTCGCCGACACCTGCGCGTCGCGCAACTTCGTCGATGCATTCGACGGGAATGATCGTGGAATCCATATCGGCGAGCATGAGACGCTTCTCGCGCCTCCGCCGCGCGATGATGTTGGCGTCCACCGCCAATCGGGACATTGCAAGCCGCACGTCGGCAAGAGCATTCGGAGACCGCGCACGCAGCTCGAACTCCGCCCCCGACTTTCCCAGCCGGCGCATCGCACCCAACGATACGTTTGATCCCTGCTCCGTACTTCGCAGGACGCGTTCTGCTTCAGGCGAAATGGCGTCGGCGGATGTGAGTACGAGAACTTCCCGTTCGCAGGCTTCCGGCATACCGGCGCCCTCGTGCGGTCACACTGCGGGCCTGCCGATATCGGCGGGCTGGGTGGATTCCAATTCTTCCGCGATCAAGAACGCGAGTTCAAGCGCCTGGGACTGATTCAGACGCGGGTCGCACGCGGTATGGTACCGGTCCGAAAGATCCTCTTCCGTGAGATCCTGATCGCCCCCAATGCACTCGGTCACGTCCTGCCCGGTCATTTCAAAATGCACGCCGCCTGCATAGGTACCCTCGCTCCTGTGGACCCCGAAGAACTGGTGAACTTCCGCGAGGATCTGACTGAACGGTCGTGTCTTGTATCCGTTCGAGGACTTGATCGTGTTCCCATGCATGGGATCGCAGCACCAAACAACGGAGCGGCCTTCCTTCTCCACCGCACGCACCAGCGGCCCAAGGAATTTCGTCACGTTACCCGCGCCATACCGCGCGATCAGAGTGAGCCGGCCGGGTTGATTCTCGGGATTCAGGATATCAATGAGCTGCAATAGCTCATCCGACTGCAAGGACGGACCACACTTGATGCCGAGCGGGTTCAAAACGCCCCGACAGAATTCCACATGTGCGCCATCCGGTTGCCGCGTTCGGTCTCCGATCCAGATCATGTGCCCGGATCCCGCGACGGTTCCCCCGCTTAAGGCATCGCGCCGAACGAGCGGTTCTTCGAATTGCAGCAAGAGCGCCTCGTGGGAAGTGTAGAATTCGACGTGCCGCAGCGCCCGCGCATTTTCCGGGCTGACATTGCATGCCCGCATGAATTCCAGCGAATCCGATATCCGCTGCGCAATAGACTCATAACGGGATGATTCGTTCGCCGCTCTGGCGAATCCCAGATTCCAGCGGGTGACATTCCGAAGATCGGCCAATCCGCCGGTGGCGAAGGCCCGGAGCAAATTCAATGTCGCGGCAGACTGAAGGTAAGCATCCAGCATTCGTTCCGGCCGCAGCATCCGTGCGGACTCGTTGAATTCGATCGAGTTGACGCTGTCGCCCCGATACGACGGGAGTTCCACCCCGTCGCGGACCTCGGTGGGCGATGAGCGGGGCTTCGCGAACTGGCCCGCCATGCGCCCTACCTTGATGACCGGTTTCTTGGCGCCAAACGTCAGCACCACCGCCATCTGCAGCAGCACGCGAAACGTATCGCGTATGTTGTTGGCGGAAAACTCCGAGAAGCTCTCCGCACAATCCCCGCCCTGAAGCATGAAGGCGTCCCCGCTGGCGACCTCGGCCAGACGTTCTTTCAGCTTCAGCGCTTCGCCCGCGAATATGAGGGGAGGAAATCTGCGAAGACGCTCTTCGACAACTTCCAGCGCTTTGGAATCCGGGTATTCCGGCAACTGCTTCGCAGGTTTGACGCGCCAACTATCCCGCGACCAATTCAGGTCCATCTTGCGTACTCCATCTTGCGGATGTGGCAAGCATATAGCGAACTGTGCGCATTGCTTCCAGCCACAGGCGCAGCAGACTTCGCGGCTCGGACTGCCGAGTCACCAGTTCTTCGATTTCCCGCTCGCCAAATCTCGAAATTCACCGGAGCGGAAATCACCGCAATCCCGGGTGGACTCAAACGATTGAATTCGGGGGCGGCGCTCCCTAGATTTTCGTTCCACGGCAGGTATTCAGCCAATTCCGCAAGCCCGTAGATTTTCCACGGTGATTCGCAACGCGGGCGGGAACGCAGGAGCAAATCGCTCGATGGGCACAAATTTCTCGACCAAGCAGTTCGAACCGCACTCCTCGCAAGTTGCCTCGGTCCCGCGCAGAGTTGCATTTTACCTTGCGCCGAGTCTTTCGATGATCGCCTTCTCATCCGCACTCGAGCCACTGCGAATTGCGAATCGCCTGTCCCGGAAAAATCTCTATGAATGGAGTCTGCACTCTGAAACAGGCGCATCCGTGCGCTGTTCGAACGGCGTGGAGATCGCCGTTGACGCGGGTCTCGTGGATCTTCCAAACCGCGTCCTGTTGCTCGTCTGTAGTGGAATCGACGTCAAGCTGGCGTCCACCCGCCCGCTGGTCAGCTGGCTTCGCAAGCATGACCGGCACGGTGTCGCAATCGGCGCCTTTTGTACGGGCTCCTACATTCTTGCTCACGCTCGACTTCTTGATGGCCGCCGATGCACGATTCACTGGGAAAGTCTGCCGGCGGTCAGGGAAGAGTTTCCCGATTTGCAGTTCAGCAGTCATGTCTATGAGATTGACGGTAACCGCTATACCTGCGCTGGCGGCACGGCCGCATCCGACATGATGCTCCGAATCATTGCCGATGATCATGGCCCGGAATTATCGGGTCATGTGGCCGAGCAAATCCTGTACGCCGCGCGCGGCCCGCAGGAGGAACAAAGGCTTTCCATTCCCGGACGATTTGGCGTGCGGCATCCGCGACTCGTGTCGATCATCCGCGTCATGGAGTCCAATCTTGAAGAACCGATCCGACCCTGGGAACTCGCTGCGCAGGCTGGAATTTCCACCCGACAGCTTGAGCGACTCTTTCGCCGCTACCTTAATCAGTCGCCAAAACGCTACTATATGGAATTGAGATTGAAGCGAGCCCGCAGCTTGTTGTTGCAAACCGAAATGTCGGTCACGAACGTAGCCCTTTCATGCGGATTTGAATCGCCCTCGCATTTTTCGAAGTGTTACCGGAGACACTTCCAACGAACGCCGTACCGCGACCGCGGCGCTCCGGAGGCCGCTTTCGCCGGGAAACACCGTGTGGAGACTGCCGAAAGCCATTGATCCGTGGAGTTGCATTGTCTGATGGCGCCCCGAACACACGCATCGTACCCCGCTACCCGTACCCGTCGACTTCGCAGCGCACCCTGGATACGCGCGCTGGTGCGGGAATCCGCATTGGCCCCGGGAAATTTTATCTGGCCGATTTTCCTGGTCGATGGCGAGAATCGGATTGAACCGGTCGAGTCCATGCCGGGAGTGGAGCGGATGAGCATCGACGTGGCACTTCCACGCATTGCCGAGGCGACAGGACTTGGAATTCCCGCCGTGGCGCTGTTTCCCAATGTGGAGGAAAGTCTCAGAACGCTGGACTGCAGGGAAGCGTGGAACCCAGAAAACCTGGTCTGCCGGGCGACCCGGAGGATCAAGTCCGAGATTCCGGAAATCGGAATCATGCAAGATGTCGCGCTCGACCCCTACAATCTCACCGGTCACGATGGCCTGGTTCGCGACGGAGTTGTATTGAACGACGAGTCCGTGGAAGCGTTGGTTCGCCAGGCACTTTGCCAGGCGGAAGCCGGAACGGACATCATCGGCCCATCCGACATGATGGATGGGCGCATTGGCGCCATCCGTTCCGCCCTAGAAAACGCGGGCTACCCCGACACGCTAATCCTTTCCTATTCGGCCAAGTACGCTTCCACCCTCTATGGTCCGTTCCGCGATGCCGCCGGCAGCGGCGCCCATCTGAAGGGCGACAAGCGGACTTACCAAATGGACGAGGCGAATGCGGAGGAAGCGCTTCGCGAGGTCGCCCTGGATATCTCTGAGGGAGCCGACATGGTGATGGTGAAGCCCGGCGGATTCTACCTGGATGTTTGCCGGCAGGTGAAGGACGCGTTTGGCTATCCGACCTTCGCCTATCAGGTTTCTGGCGAGTACTCCATGATTAGCGCGGCCGGTCGAGCGGGTTGGATTGACGGGCAGGCCGCCATGATGGAGAGCCTGATCGCTTTCAGGAGAGCGGGGTGCGACGGTGTCTTGAGCTATTTCGCGGTGCAGGCCGCACGGGAACTGCACAAGAACCGGAATTGAAGGAAATCATGTTTGAGGATGATGTGTATGTGTTGGGCGAGAGCCCAAACCCGCTATCGATCTAGTCCGGACAACTGCACGCGTGGTTGACCGAAAGAAGGTCCCGAGTCCGATTGGCTCAAGACGAGCGGAGACCGGCGTTGGAGCACCGTAAACTCGCTGTTCGCCGACGCGCTGCAACGTCCAACAGTACCGTTGGAGTCTGACTTGGAATGATGAGGGAGTCTTCTGCAACGCCAGCCCTGCCGGTCGTCGCGATGCTGAACTCCGCACATCATCCTCAATTGATGCCACCGGCCTGCTGCAGCAGCAAAGACTGCGGCGTTGCGTTCGCTTCGGTTTCCTGGCGCCGGCGGAAATTCCGACAGGGATCGAAATTCAATTCCGGCTTGCTCGAGGAACAGGAGTGAGTTCCTGCACCGGTCGCACGCACGCACTGGCGGATCCTCTTTCGGAACAAGCACCTTGCAGCGGTGCCCAGGCCTACAGCCATCCCGCCAGCTCCCGTTCGACTATGCCCGCGAGCATCCGGATGTGCGCAGGTTCTGCATTCAGGCAAGGGATATAGGTAAATTTCTTTCCTCCGGATTTGAGGAATGCGTCCCGAATCTCGCTCTCGATTTCCTCCAAGGTTTCGAGGCAATCCGCAGAGAAGCCCGGCGCAAGAACTGCCACATCCCGAACCCCCTCCCGCGCCAAGCCTGCAATTCGCTCCACCGTGTAAGGCTGCAACCACTCCTCCCTCCCGAACCGGGACTGAAATGTAGTTTCAATCCGAGGCGCCCGATCCTGCAATCGTTCTCCCACTAGACGGGAGGTTTTCATGCAGTGGCAGTGATAGGGGTCCCCCGCCTCCAGGTATCGCTTCGGCAAGCCGTGGTATGAAGCGACCAACACTTCCGGCGGACCACCTCGTTCGGAGAAATGCGCCCGTATCGAGCCAACCAGTGCGTTGATATATTCCGAATACTCAAAATAGGCCGGCACGGTTCGAACTGCCGGCTGCCATCGGAGGCGCATCAGCGCCCGAAATACCTGATCGTAGGCGGTCGCGGTGGTCGGAGCCGAAAATTGTGGATAAAGCGCAAAGCACAACAGCCTGTCGCAACCTTGCACACGCAGATTTCGAATTTGCGATTCTATCGACGGTTTGCCGTACCGCATGGCGAATTCCACAAGGATCCCGGACCCGCCCCTCTTCTCAAGTTCCGCGACAAGCCCCGCTGTTTGCTCGCGTGTAATCGTCAGCAAGGGAGATTCGTCTCTTTCCATATTCCAGATATGCCGATACGCCTTCCCGGACCGGAATGGGCGAAGCACAAGAATGATGCATTGAAGAAGCAGCCACCAAACCCAACGGGGCGGCGGCGGCTCGATGACCCTCCGGTCCCACAGGAACTCCCGCAGGTATCGGCGCATCGACCAGTAGTCGGTGGCGTCTGGAGTGCCGAGATTGAGCAGAAGCAAGCCGGTCCGGGACGGCGGAACGGGCGGATGTCCGGCCGGCGCATCGGGAAGGGGGCGAAATTGGCTTCTCGCAATCATGTCAGACACTCCATACGTCGTCATGTTACGTGTTCATGATACGTCTTCATGTTTCGTTCCCCGCACAACCGAACCCCAAGGGAAACCCGACGCCTTCAGCAGATTTCAATCGCCGAGCGGGATTTCGCGCGTACCGAGCGCTTCCGCCAAGCTTGACACGGCCGAACCCGGTCTCAACGGTTGCGGTTGGCTCCTGTGCGGCGCCCATCCCGTCAAATAGATGATTTCGAAGGTAGCGAGCACGCCGCCGCCTTCCCCCGCATGTTCCGCGCCATAAATCTCGACCAGCCTGGCAAGCATTTTGCGCGTGAGGCCCCCTCCCCGGTCGCACATCGCATTGGTTTCCCCCAGGCCCCGCAAATCATGCATCAGGCTCACCGGGTCCGGATACTCGATCCGCATTCGGTCAACGTCGGCAACCGGCAACGCAAATCCCGCCCGCTGAAGCGCCCCGCCAAGATCGCGGATTTCTCCCATGGGTGCCACGCGCGGACTCAACCCGCCCGCTACTTCGATCTCGGCAGCTGCCAGGCAGCTCCGCAACTCCCACAATGTTTCCCCACCAAAGACCGCACCCATGAAGAGCCCGTCCGGAACCAGGCACCGCCGCAACTGCACCAAGGCGCCCACGAGATCGTTCGCCCAGTGAAGGGTCAGACCTCCCACGGCCAGATTGAAGCACTGCTCGGAAAACGGTAGCGCCTCTTCATCCGCGACCACGGTGACGGCATCGGAGACACGGGCTGCCTCGGATGCCATTTTCGTACTGGCGTCCACCTGAACCAGAAAATCGATCCCGAAGTTACCGCGCAGTGCTTTCGCGAATGTTCCCCTTCCGGTACCCAGCACCAGCGCATTCGGGAAGCCGCGATTCACTTCCCCAAGTCGGGCCACAAGACTGTCCCTGAAAGTCGCGTGAAGGGGATGCGTTTTCGTGAGAGTCTTGGCCGACCGGTGACGCCTTTGACTCCAGACCCGCCGGTCGATGAATTGCTCCTTCGCGCTTCTCTGCATGCAGCACGATCCTTCGAATCCGGCGGTCTTCAGCGAACCCCGATTGACGCCAGTGCGTCGCGCATGTCCTGCGGAAGGTCACTCAACCCGCTGCCCACTTCCGGAAGGTCGTCGGGCGATTCCTCTTCGCTGAAGTACCGCCAGCCCTGGAACGGCCGCTTCGGCTTCGGAACCGTGCGTATCAGGGTTGGTTCGAAGATGAGAACGGCCCGTCGGCGCCCCTGCTCGTCGAAGTCGCTCACAATATCGGTTATTCGCTGACGAACCAGGATTCTGTGCCGAATGACCCAGTAGATGGAACCGCCGTCCAAGAGCTCGAGGCGCCGTCTCGGCATATTGCGCGTCCAATGTCGTGGCCGCGGGTCCCGACCCTGCCCTTCTCGCTGGGCGGCCCGCCGATTCTGCCATTGGCGCAAGTCTTCAACCGAATTCACTCCCACACACAGTTTTAAGAGGTGCAGCACGGTTCCTCTTGCCTCCATTCCTTGCGAGCGGCCGTCCAAGCGAAGTGTGCCCATACTGATCGCGGTTTCTCCTTTGACGCAACACCTCTCCTTGAGTCTTGGAGCGTCCAGAGATTCACAGTCCCGGAAAAGGTTTTGCTCCGCAATCGATTCCGCTAAAAGTCCCTTGCCTCTCGAACACAGGGTTGCGTGATGTTGCGAATTGAAAACCTTGCCAAGTCTTTCGGCGGCGTTCGGGCGCTTGCTGGCTGCACACTACGATTGGGTCGAGGCCGCATAACGGGGATGATCGGTCCCAACGGTGCCGGAAAGACAACTCTCTTCAACATCGTCGCAGGGGCATATCCGCCGAGCGAAGGCCGCGTCTTGTTCGAAGATACAGACATAACCGGTACTCCGGCGCACATCCTCTTCCACAAGGGCATAGTCCGTACATTCCAGATCCCGCAAGAGTTCGGGCGGTTGACCGTACTGGAAAACTTGATGACCGTTCCGGCGCGCCAGCCCGGAGAACAACTGCGCAACGTCTGGTTGCATTCGGCCCGCGTTGGAGAAGTCGAGCGGGAAGTCCGTGCCCGCGCGCAAGATACCCTCCGGTTTCTCGGGCTGGACGGCCTTCGCGACAGCCTTGCGCAAACGTTATCCGGGGGCCAGAAAAAGCTTCTGGAATTGGGCCGCACGATGATGGCGGATCCGAAGCTGGTGCTGCTCGATGAACCGGGCGCGGGAGTCAACCCCACCCTCCTTGTCGACCTTGGTGAGCGCATTCAGCGTTTGAACGCTGAACGCGGCTATACGATTTGCATCATCGAGCACAACATCGAACTGATTTCCAAGCTCTGCGACCGAATCGTCGTGCTGTCGGAAGGGCGACTGCTCGCCGAAGGAAAATTCGACGAGATCCGTAACAACCCGGCGGTGCTTGAAGCCTATCTCGGCCATCAGGAACCCGACGAATGACGCCCGTACTTTCGATTGAAGGCGTTACTGGCGGCTACGGGGACGCAGATATCATCCACGACCTTTCGCTCCGAGTGGATCCGGGAGAGATTGTTGTCGTCGTGGGGCCGAACGGCTCCGGCAAGTCGACCGCGCTCCGCGCGGTCTTCGGAGTTCTCAACCTGTCCAGCGGTAGTGTTTGCCTGGAAGGCGATGACATAACCGACCTTCGCACCGCCGATATCGTTCGCCGCGGCGTATGCTACGTGCCTCAGGTGGGGAACGTATTTCCGTCGCTCACCGTCAAGGAAAACCTCGAAATGGGCGGATACGTCCGCAAGAGCGGCGTGGGAGGCCGAATCGAAGAGATCTACGAGATGTTTCCAGTGCTCCGGGAAAAGCACCGGCAGGCCGCCGGGACCCTCTCCGGCGGACAACGCCAAATGGTCGCGATTGGCAAGGCACTGATGCTGGAGCCGCGCATTCTGTTGCTTGATGAACCTTCCGCCGGACTTTCGCCGGTCTTGCAGTCCGAGGTATTCCGCATCGTCAAGCACATAAACGATCAAGGTACGCCGGTCTTGATGGTTGAGCAGAACGCGCGCCGCGCCCTGGAAATGTCCGACCGCGGTTATGTCCTGGTGGAAGGCCGCAACCGTGCCGAGGGTACGGGGCAGGCGCTTGCCGCAGACACGGAAATCGCGCGGATGTTCCTTGGGGCGTGATTCGTGTCCAACTTCATCAGCTTCTACCTGCTGCCCGGAGTCGTACTGGGCTGCATTTACGCGCTGGGAGCCATTGGCGTTTCACTGGTCTTCGGCAACCTGCGGTTTGCCAACTTTGCGCACGGATCCCTGATGACGCTTGGTGCGTATGTGACGCTCTCATTCAGTCTCGCGACCAACCTGCACCCGCTTGCGGCTCTGCCGATCGCAATGCTTGTAACCGGCGCCGTCGCAGTCGGACTGGATCGGGCATTCCTGCGACCATTTCGCGCCAGCGTACCCGTAATCCTGTTGATCGCATCATTGGGCGTCGCGCTCATGGTTCGGTCGGCAATTCAGCTCACCTGGGGCGTGGACCTTCGTTCGTTTTCTACGGGCACCATCCAGAAACCATTTGTCCTCTTCGAGACGGTCCGCATTCTTCCCCGGCATGTCCTGATCGTGCTGGTTGCATTTGGACTCATGCTTGCCCTGCATTGGCTAATAACTCGTACGAAAATCGGCCGAGCGATGCGGGCGATGAGCGATTCCCCCGAATTGGCCCGGCTTACGGGCATTGATACCGAACGGGTCATCCTCGCCACCTGGATGATCGCCGGGGGACTTGCCGCAGCTGCCGGCACACTGCTTGGAATGGACACGATCGTTCGCCCGACCATGGGCTTCGAAATGCTGCTCCCCATTTTTGCGGCGGCAATTCTTGGAGGCATCGGCCGGCCGTACGGGGCCATGGCCGGAGGGTTGGTGATCGGCATCGCGCAGGAATTGGTCGCCTATCCATGGATCGGTAACGAGCCTCTTATTTCGCCGAGCTACAAGGAAGGTGTGGCTTTCGCTCTGATGGTCGCGATGCTGATCTGGCGACCGAGCGGACTGTTCGCGGGACGGCAATTCTGATGGATCCGTCCGCGCTTTACGGTTATGGGCTTTACGGCGTGTCGCTGCTGACCATGGGCGGGATCTATGCGGTCCTTTGCCTGGGCCTGAATTTGCAATGGGGTGTAACCGGAATTCTCAATGTCGGAATCGCGGGATTCTTCGCGATTGGCGCATATATCAGCGCCATTCTGACGAGCCCGGATTCGCCGTATCATCTCGGCGGCTACGGACTTCCGGTCGCAATTGCGCTGCCTGCGGCCATGCTCGGAAGCGCCCTGGTTTCCTATGCGGTCGGGCAAATTTGCATACGGCTACGATCCGACTATCTCGCAATTGCCACGATTGGGATCAGCGAAATCTTCCGCCTGATCCTCAAGGTCGAAGTCTGGGCGACCAACGGGGCCCGTGGCGTGGCGCTGGTACCCCGCCCGTTTGAGGAGCTTCCGGAGCCGTACGGTCAACTCGCCTTCATGACGTTGGTGCTCGCCTTCGTTGCAGTTCTTTACTATCTCCTGCAACGCGCCGCGCGATCCCCATGGGGACGCGCCATGGCCGCCATCCGTGACAATGAGGGGACGGCCCGTTCGATTGGGAAAGACGTGGACCGGCGGCGTCTACAGGCGTTCATTCTCGGGTCTTCCGTCATGGGTCTGGCTGGCGCCCTGACAGCACATTATCTCAAATTCGTCGACCCCCACGCTGCCGAGCCCCTCACTTCGACATTTCTGGTTTGGGTCATGTTGATCGCGGGCGGCAGCGGAAACAACCGGGGAGCAATTCTCGGCGCCTTCCTGTTGTGGACGGTTTGGTCGGGAACCGAAATCGTCGCGGGATTCCTGCCGGGAGAGCTCTCGGTTCGGGTCGCCTACGTGCGCGTATTCCTGATCGGACTCCTGCTACAGATCGTGTTGCAGAAGTTCCCGGGTGGGATCCTTCCTGAGCGGCGATCCCGACACACCGACGGTTGAGCGCGGTCCCCGATCCAGGGACCGCGCCCAAAATCACTGGACAGATTCCAAGTCTCGAAGCGGATTACAGACGGCTGGCCTCGAACATGCCCGAAGCACCAACATCGTGCCGATTGTAAATTCCCGCGACATCTCCGTTCTCGTCGAAATCACAACTTCCGGAAGCACCTTGGTAGTTGATCGCCGTACCGGCCCGGATCAGTTCCACCGCGCGTGCCCAGTCCCCGGGACCCACGACCTCGCCAGGCCCGGAAGCGACCGCACGCAGGGATGCCGCTATCGCACCCCGATCTGTCGAACCGGCATGCTCTACGGCAAGTGCGAGGAGCATTGCTGCGTCAAATCCTTGCGCAACGTAAGGCGAATGCGCATAACCACCGGCTGCCGTAATCGATTCATCGAAGGCCATGAACGAGTCGGAACCTTCATCCGAAGCGGCGGCTGTAAATATGGTATTTCCGGCAAGCGAATCGGCGCCAAGTTGTTCAATCACACTCGGGTCGACCATTCCGTCGGCACCAAGGAACTTGTCAAAGAAACCGTTTTCCAGGCTCTGCCGCATGATGAGAATGCCGCTGCCGTCGTAATACGCAAACAACACCAGCGCATCCACTTCGCCCTGGGCCAGCGTTGCAAGTTCGGCGCGATACGATGCCTTGTTCGGTTCGTGCATCTGATCGCCGGCGATGGTTCCGCCCATTGACGTAAAGGCGTCCCGGAAAACCGTGGCGAGACCCGTGTTGTAGTCATCATTCGTGAAGGTCATCGCTACCGAATCGTATCCTAGCGACCGCGCGAGTTCTGCGAGCGCCACGCCCTGATAGGCGTCGGATGGCGCCACTCGGTACACAAGGTCGTTGTCCTCCAGGCCGCTGATCACGGGCGCAGTAGCGGATGGCGACACCGAGACCACTCCGGCAGGTATGGTGACCGACTGCGTGGCACCCAGCGTGCCGCCGGAGCAAATCGCGCCGACGATGGCGGTGACCTGGTCCACGTGCACCAGCTTGGTGGCCGCATCGACCGCCGCCTTGGCGTCGCACTGGCTGTCAGCAATGATCAGTTCCAGTTCCCCGCCAAGCACCCCTCCGGCTTCATTGATCTGATCGACCGCGTGTTGTTCTCCTTCCACTATCTTGGCAACGAGCGCAGGGATCGGGCCCGTAACCGCAGAAAGCGATCCCAGTTTGACATTTTGGGCCTGGGCCGCGCCGACCAAAAATATGGTTGCAAACAAAGCGGACCCGGCCGGCAAAAGATATCTGTACATTGAATCCTCCGACAAAGACGCGAATTTGGCCCGCCGTCCCACCGCACAAGCCCATTTCGCGCAATGATTCGTTTCTTGCAGCCTAGCACAACGCGCATCGCTTGGGCTTGATTTCGCGCCGAAAAAGCAGAATTTTGCGTCCCGGGCTGCCGCAGCCGGATTCCGCGGGTTATGTTCCCGTCTGTTCCGAAGGGTCTTGCATGTACTCAACCGATCTTCAAACGCAGCTTCAGGAAATGCTGGCAGGACGGCTGGTAGTTTCCGCCGGTGATCTCGACCGTCACAGCCGCGACGAAGCACATTTGCCCCCGGCCAGGCCGGACGCCGTCGTTTACCCGGAGAACACGCAGGAAGTCGTCCGAATCGTCCAGTGCTGCGCGGCGCATCTTTGCCCAATCATTCCCTTCGGCGTGGGAACATCTTTGGAGGGACACGTGATTCCTGCTCGCCGGGGCGTTTCTCTCGACATGACGCGCATGGCGAACGTCCTCGAAGTTCATTCGGAAGATCTCGACGTTGTGGTCCAGCCAGGAGTTACCCGCCGGCAGTTGGATCTTTACCTTCGAGATACAGGGCTGTTCTTTCCCGTCGACCCGGGCGCGGACGCAACCCTTGGGGGCATGGCGGCGACCCGAGCTTCCGGCACCAATGCGGTGCGATATGGCACGATGCGGGAAAACGTGCTGGCACTTGAGGTGGTGCTCGCCGATGGCCGGAACATCCGTGCGGGCAGCCGTACAAGAAAATCATCTTCGGGCTACGACCTCAAGAGCCTGTTCATTGGCTCGGAAGGCACACTTGGAATCATCACGGAACTTACTCTGCGCCTCTACGGCCGACCAGAAGAGGTGGCTTCCGCTGTATGCGCTTTCAATGACTTGGATGGAGCGGTCGAAGCTGTAATCCTAACGATACAATCCGGCATCCCGGTCGCGCGTATCGAGCTACTGGACGAGGTCCAGATGCGCGGAATGAACGTGCACAGCGAGTTGGGATATCCGGAGCTTCCAACGCTATTTCTTGAATTCCACGGAACGCGCAACGGCGTCGCGGAACAGTCCGAGCAATTTGGCGCAATAGCGGAATCGTACGGAGGGCAAGGTTTCCAGTGGGCAACGGCGACCGAGGATCGCAACCGTCTTTGGCGGGCGCGCCACGATGCCTATTACGCCGCAAAGGCGCTCCGGCCTGGAGCCGAGGGTTATGTGACCGATGTCTGCGTGCCAATTTCGCGCCTAGCCGATTGCATTCGGGAAACCCGCCTCGACCTGAAGGAGTCGAAATTGCAGGCACCCCTTGTCGGTCATGTCGGAGACGGAAATTTCCATCTGTCCATACTCATCGACCCCAACAAAGAAGGGGAAACCGAAGAAGCCAGCCGCCTTGCCGACCGACTCGCCATTCGCTCCCTTGCCATGGATGGCACAGTTACCGGCGAGCATGGCGTGGGAAGCGGCAAGCGAAAACACATGCGGGCAGAACACGGAGGCGGCTGGGAGGTGATGGGAGAACTGAAGCGGACACTCGATCCCCAAAACATCCTGAATCCCGGCAAGATCGTGCCGGATTGACAGCGGTTTCTCCCATTTCACCGAAGAGAAATCCCACAACTCTCGAACTGGAGAATGACGATTCTTGCCGTCTCCTCTCGTTCCGCGGCCGTCCCGTATCCGTTTTGGCGAATGATTTGCGAGGTCCCGCGAGGCAAGGTTCTTGCCATTCTCGCACACTCATCTTCCGCTTCGGGACGGCGATTGGTCCGGCTTCAGGCGCCACCGGCAAGCAAAGACTTTTCCCGGAGAGCCATTCGCAGCTTTCGCCAGAAGCGGGCCGGGCGAATCGGATGCGCCAAGTCCGGTCTTCCGCCTTGCATAGTTCCTCGCTGTCCGCTACATCGGCATTGCTGCGCCGGTAGCTCAGCTGGATCAGAGCACCAGACTACGAATCTGGGGGTCGGGGGTTCGAATCCTCCCCGGCGCGCCATTGTTCAATTTTAAATTCCGGCATCTCTCCTTCCCTGTCTAGTCGCGGATTTCGGATCGCGGAGATGGTTAGATTGACGCACCGGGGCGGACATGCCCGGGAACGGGAACGGCGTATTCTCGCAGGCGATAAGTCGTGCATTCGATCAGGAAGATAATACGGCCGGTCGGTGGTGGTTCGCCAAAGGAGAACCCCGGTTTCATGGGTGCCTCCCTCCCCGCCGATTCGAATTGTGGACCAGAAACAATGCAGGATTCTATTGTGCACAACAATGCGAAGTACCGGGCACACAGTGCAAGATCGAGCCAATTCGCCGATTGCTGTTTCAACAACCTGTTCGACGCCATCTCTCTCCCTTTTTCCTTGTCCGCATCTGCCCCGGCGTGGTTCGAGCGCGTGAATCCGGAAGGGGTTGACATCCCGTTTACCCGGAACGAATTCGATACCCTGTCCCTGCACTTGCTGGACTTCGGGAGTCCAGGGCATGTTTCCGAACGGCGAATTCCTGTCGCCACGGAAGTAAGATATCTTGGCAACTGCGCCAGCGTGATCTCCTGGCAAGCATGCGAACTAGCGTGACTTTGCGTTGCCGGTTGTGGCTGGGCCAGTGATCGCATTTCAGCGCCGGACGCCGCCCAGATTGACCTCCTCGGCAGAAGATCTAGCTCCAATTGGGTAGGAATTTTCTTGTTTCGAAACGATCGCGGCCTTCACGGACAGGACCGCTCAACAATGGGACCGTCGCCACTACTGAAAGCTACAAGGAAACCGGTTCTCAAGACAAAATTCAGGCGGGAACAGACTGCGTGGTAGAAATGGCGATCAGGCGCGTTCGAACTCTCTTCCTGGAAGTATGCAATTCAAAGGATGGTCCACGCGATTGCTCATCTTCCAAGGAGCCTGGAATTCTTCCAATCCAGTTGCGCAGATTTGCAATTCCAGTTTCCAGCACGTCCCGCGACGCGGTCCTTCACAAGGAGGCCGACACCCGAAATGGTTGGTCTCGGCTACCGATCATCGCTTCTTCCGGTTCGCCGGCGGCGGGAGGCCGTAGCCGCAAGCCCAGCAAGCGCGAATGCGCGATGGTCAGTTTCCTTCGTTTTTCAGAATATTTTGCAGGCCTCCAGCAATTCCTTCGACCAGACCCTCTATGGCCTGCTTGGCATTCCTGTCCGGTCGAGGCCGCGGAGCGGAACTGGCATCCTGCGCCGCCTCCCTGTCGTAGCTCTGGCCACTCGACGCAATTTTCACACACTCGTTCTTTTCACTTCCCAGTTCACCGAGTCCGACAATCGCAGCCGGTGGAAATACGAAGAGCCCGAGCAAGCCACCGATCCTCTTTACCGTTTGGCCTGTATCCAGCTGAACGAATGGCTCACTCAGCGTTCCCTTTACATGAACTGGTACGGCGACACTCAAAGTCAGGGACTTGGGGCTGGGTTCGATCGTCAAGTCGAGCGCTTCCGTCGCGAGGTTGATACCGCCCCTCGCTGCCAAAGTTGAAAACGCAGTGTCCATCAGCGTGATCGAGCTGGTTGCCAGCCCATCCTTCACTTCGACGTAACTGGCGCCACAGTTGATGACCGTCCATTCTTCCTTACCCGAAAACAGAGTCGCAAGCGCGGCCCACGCTCCGCCCGCGATCGCGTCAAGCGCCCTTGTCTTCAACCTGCCCGGACCACCCAACAACCTGACTTCGCCGGCGAGTCCGGCCATTATGGCGGCGACGGATTCGCCCTCTCCCTGAAGACTCGCCCTGAACTCCGCCTTGCCTTCGTAAAGATCCGTCACGTCGGCTTCGCGAAGGAGTGCACCGAGATCAATCCCCGGCGCGCGTATCGCAACGGCCAGCAAGGGAGGCGCACCGTTCGCATCAAAGAGAAACCCGCCTTCCACGTTGCTTCCGGCAAGCGTCGCCGTGAACGGCATCACTTTCAGCAAACCATCGTGCAGCTTAAGACCCGTTTCCAACCTGTGAAGCCGAAGCGACGAAGTTACGAGTTCGTGGACACGAATGCTCAGGTCGACATCTGCAGATTGCAAACCGTCAAGATTCAGTGGATCATCCGCAAAAACTCGATGGGAGGCTTCGCCCGCTGACGAATCTCCTGTCGTACTCCCACTTGCCAGTTCTCGCCCGCCATCCACGGTCAGTTTCCGCTGGAACTCGGTCAAATCGAACTTGGTCGACGCAAGGGTGCCCGTGATTCGTGGACGAGGGCCCTTCCTCGAGACTGCGAACTTGCCCAGGAACTCGCTTGACCCGATCATGATGTTGACGTTGTCGGCCAGAAACTCCTCCGTGCTGCCCTGGATCGTTGCATTCAGGCGAATTGGGCCCATTTCCGGAAGACCAAACCCCGCGACCCCAGAAAGAGCGGCGAGGTTCTCGCCGTCGGCCTGGACCTTCAAATTCAAGCGTTCCGGCTTCAATGACTCGGCAGCACCGCCAGCCACCTTGGTCCTGACCCCAAACGCGTCAACTTCGATATCCAGCCTCACACGCGGGCCAGCTCTCAGGCTTTCCAGCGATTCAATCGAACCGGCCATTTTGAACGGCTCCTGATTCCACTTGCCCTCGGCGCTAATGTTGATCGGTTCGCCAGGCGCCTGGCCTCTTGCCACTACTTCTGCGAGTTCAAGTCTGGTCTCCTTCCCCGTCTGAAGATTCCTGTATGCCAAGCGGCCCTGTCGGATTTCGATACGCTGGAAGAACGGTATGCGAGCGATTTGCCTATCGTTCGACACGGGTTCGCCCGGCTGCGCTCCTTCGCCGACAACTGAACCGTCTGTCAGAGCGGCCAAGTCCGCCAGCGGCCCAAATTCCCAGTTGGCAACGCCTTCAGCATTGGTTTCGAGCAGAATGTCCGGCCTGATAAGTCTCAACTCCGTTACCTCGAACTCGGAAGAAAGCAATGGCAGCAACTTGACCTGCGCCTCAACACGTTCGAGCGTCATCATTTGCGGGCGCGACCCCCAATCCGAATTGGCAATGGCGATGTCCTCCACTACCACAACGGGGCTCAAAGAGATCGCAAGATCGATCTCGCCGTTTATGGATAGTTCGCGGCCGGTCGCTTTCTTGAATTCGGTTTCAATCTCGCCACGATAATTGTCGATATCAATAAAGAAGACAATGGCCAGTACGGCCACAAGCAAGGCCACGATCAATAGCGCAGCCCACTTAAATATTGTAAGAAAGCGCATGGCAACCCTCGCAGGTAGCAACAAATTTATAGACTGTCGTACTACCGAATCCAACTCTGGCGGGACCGGTTTGGTCTGGCTCGCGACATCGGCCAGACCGGCTACATCCTACTGGAGGCGAATCACTTGTCTCCAATTCAGCCGAAGACCCCGGGGACGGCTGCATCGCCCGAAAAACACGGCCCTTCACGAATTCACAATTTTCTGGCAATCTTCACGGTCCAGGCGAGTGTACCCGATACGATTACGGAACCTCTTCGGCCCCGCCAATGCGCCGCAACTTCCCGCCATCCCAACTACATACGAGCTACAAACGAGCGTGTGAATCATGGCACGGCTTGCCGACGCCAAATCAATTCGTGGATTTAGTCAGGCGAGTTCACTGGGCAACTGGCGCGATCTCCCTATCGTTTCCAGGGGAGTTCAACGATTAGAATGCACTCATCATGAATCGGTCCCCAGCCCGCACTCGCGTCGGAGTCGATGTCGGAGGCACTTTCACCGACGTCGCCCTGCAGGCCGCGTGCGGCCAGGTCACCGCCAAGGTCCTGACGACCCCCGAGGCGCCTGAACTGGGGGTCCAGGCGGCAATCAGTGAGGCGACAGAAAAAGCGGGAATTGCTGCTGAAGAAATCGACCTCCTGATCCATGGAACCACCCTCGCAACCAACGCTTTGATCGAGCGTACGGGCGCAAGAACCGCGCTCATCACGACGGAGGGCTTTCGTGACTCCGTGGAGATGGCGCTCGAGAATCGTTTCGAGCAGTACGACATTTCGATCGATCGACCCTCTCCGCTTGTTCCGAGGTACCTGAGGTGGCCGATCCGGGAACGAATCAACTACGAGGGAAGAGTCCTGGTTTCACTCGACGAGGGATCGGTCTGTCGCCTTTTTCCGCGCCTGGAGGAGTATGAAATCGAAGCGGTGGCGGTAGGACTTCTCCATTCCTACGCCAATTCGGCGCACGAGCGTCGGGTCGGGGAGATGCTGAACGAAGCATTCCCGGATCTCAGCATCACTCTTTCAAGTGCGGCTTGCCCCGAAATCCGGGAATACGAGCGGCAGTCCACGGCTTGCGCAAATGCCTATGTACAACCGAGAATTTCGGGTTACCTCAAGAGACTTTCGCTTGGACTACGAGAAACCGGCCTCCACTGCCCAATTCTCCTGATGACATCCGGGGGTGGACTTACGACGCTGGAGAACGCGGCGCGCTTCCCTGTCCGCCTGGTTGAATCCGGTCCCGCCGGAGGCGCAATTCTCTCCAGCGAGATCGCCCGCGAGTGCGACTGCGGGGACGCGGTTTCATTGGATATGGGGGGAACCACCGCCAAGATCAGTCTGATCGACGGCTACCGGCCGCAATCTACCCGCACGTTTGAGGTTGCCCGGGCCTACCGAAACCTGAAGGGAAGCGGGCTTCCTGTCCGAATTCCGGCAATTGAGATGGTCGAGATCGGAGCGGGAGGCGGGTCCATCGCCAGCGTCGACGAAATGGGACGGCTTCATGTGGGTCCTGCAAGTTCAGGCGCGGTTCCGGGACCCGCGTGTTATGACCGGGGAGGAACCAGTCCGACAGTTACCGACGCCGATGTCATGCTCGGCCGCATTGAACCCGCGGGGTTTGCGGGCGGCTCCGTTCAACTTGCTCCCGAGCAAGCCGAAAGATCGATCTTGCGACAAGTCGGGGAAAGGCTCGACATCGTCGACAGTGCGCTGGCCGCACATTCCATAACCGAAATCGTCGACGAGAACATGGCGAATGCTGCGCGCGTTCACGCGATCGAATGGGGCAAGGACATTTCGGCGCGCGCGATGATCGCGTTCGGAGGTGCGGCTCCGCTGCATGCTTGCAGGCTTGCGCAGAAGCTGGACATCGACCGGGTCATCGTCCCCACCGGGGCCGGCGTAGGCTCTGCCATCGGAATGCTCCGCGCTGCCATTTCCTATGAAGTTGTTCGGAGCCGGCACATGCTTCTCGGAAAATTCGATGTGATCGTCGCGAATGCGCTGCTCGCCGAGATGAGGGAAGAAGCGAGAGCCGTCGTTGTTTCCGGCGCAGGCAATGAAGCCAAACTCACTGAAACACGCCACGCCTATATGCGTTATGTGGGACAGGGTCATGAAATCGTCGTCTCCCTCCCGTTGGATGCGCTGGAAAGGGGCGACCCCGAGGTACTTGGGGCTGAGTTCAATTCAGAATACGCGCGTCTTTACGGCCGAACGATACCTGGCCAAGAACGCGAAATCATGAGCTGGACGCTAACCGTTACCGCGCCCAAGCCTGCGACAACATCAATAGCAACTGGCTTCAACGGCAGTCCCCCCGACACTGCACCGGCAGTCGGGACGGACGGGCAGCCGAATTGGTCCGTAAATCAGCATCTGTTCGACCCGCTAAAGGCCGAATTCGTGGAAGCGCGCGTTTTTCGCCGGGAGGAACTCGCACCGGGCGCGAAGGTGGCGGGATCCGCCAAGATCGTCGAGGACCAAACCACGACCATCGTCCTGGAAGGTTTTCTCGCCACCGTGGACAAACATGGCTACCTGATTTTGGAACGCCTGGAGGCCCCGATGCGGAGAAATCCAGCGACGAACGGACACGGCGACGCCTGAAGTCGGGAAAAATTATCCAGTTCTCTTTGAAGGGGAAGACATGAGGAACCTGAACGCGCTTGATCGCATCAAATTGCAAGTTCAGTGGAACCGCCTCTTGTCGGTGGTCGAGGAACAGGGCCAAACACTTGTGCGGACCGCGTTCAGCACCTCGGCACGCGAGGCGGGCGATATCTCCGCCGGCGCATTCGATGCCACGGGACGGATGCTGGCCCAGGCGGTGACAGGCACCCCGGGTCATGTGAACGCAATGGCGACGTCCGTGAAGTGCTTTCTGAAAAAATTTCCGCTCGAATCCATGAGAGAGGACGATGTGTTCCTCACCAACGACCCCTGGCTTGGAACTGGCCATCTCAATGATTTCACGGTGGTGACTCCGACATTTCGCAGGGGACGAATTGTTGCACTGTTCGCGGCCACCACCCATGTGGCAGACATCGGCGGACGTGGCTTCGGACCCGATGGCCGCCAGGTTTACGAAGAGGGCCTCAACATTCCGATCCTCCGCTTGGCGAAGCGCGGCAAGCTCAATGCGGAATTGCTGGAAATTGTTCGGGCGAACGTGCGCAATCCCGTGGAAGTGGAAGGCGATCTCTATTCGCTCGCTGCGTGCAACGAAGTAGGGGGACAGCGGCTTCTCGACATGATGGACGAGTTTGAGCTGGATGACATGGGGGAGCTTGCCCGGCATATCATCGACAATTCGAGGGATGGAATGCTGACCGAAATCCAGGCGCTTCCTCACGGCACCTACCGCAACTCGATGCGGATTGACGGCTATGAGCGCGACCTTGAGCTAGTGGCCACTGTCACCATCAACAATGAAGGCATCGCGGTTGATTTTGAGGGCACCTCTCCGGCATCGAGTTTCGGCATCAATGTCCCGTTTACCTATACCGAAGCGTACGCGAGCTTCGGAGTTCGCTGTGTCATCGGTTCACGGATCCCGAACAATGCGGGATCACTGGCGGCGGTTCGGGTCAGCGCCCCTCCGGGAAGCATCTTGAATGCGCCACACCCTTGTGCCGTGGCAGCGCGGCACGTGACCGGACAGATGCTCCCCGACGTCGTTCTCGGTTGTCTGGCCCGGATCATTCCTGACAGAGTTCCGGCGGAGGGTGCATCATGCCTTTGGAATCCGATGCTGCTCGGCGGACACGGCATGACGGGCGGGGAGGCTTCCACCGGCAATGAGTTTGCCGTCAATTTATTCCATGCGGGTGGAACGGGCGCTCGTCCCGGAAAGGACGGCCTCGATGCTACAGCTTTTCCGTCCGGAGTGCGCAACACGCCGGTGGAGATAAACGAAACAATTGCTCCGCTGATATTCTGGCGAAAGGAATACAGGGAGGATTCTGGAGGTCCCGGAACTTTCCGTGGAGGGACAGGCCAGATTATGGAATTCGCCCATGGCGGCGATAGCGCGTTCGCCATCAACTCGATGTTCGACCGCGTGAAATATCCTGCTCGCGGTCGCCGTGGCGGCGAGGCAGGCCGCACCGGAATCATCTACCTCAAGTCACGGACTACGCGCCTTCCCGGAAAGGGACAGCGGACCATTCCGCGCGGCGACCGACTGGTGCTCGAAATGCCGGGAGGGGGCGGGCTCGGTGATCCCCTCGCCCGAAGCCCGCAACGCGTTGCCGAAGACGTACGAAACGGTTTTGTTTCCGTCGAGCGGGCACGCATCGACTATGGAGTGATTGTGAACCGAAAAGGAAAGATCGACCTGGTGAATACGAGACTGGAAAGGCAGTCACGGCGGTCCTCGGAGAGCGATTGATTGTCCATCGACGTTCTACGTACCGCTCTCCGCGTCGAACACTTCGCCAATTCTGCGCTGCAGTTCCGGAACGACTTCGAATTGGAACCAAGGATTGCGATCCAACCATGCGTTGTTTCGCCACGACGGGTGTGGAAGAGGAATCTTGTTCGGCAGAAATTCCCGCCAATTCAGTACGTTCGCGGTCAGTGTCCCCGCGGAATCGCATCCGAGATGCCAGCGCTGCGCGTGATACCCGACAAGGAGCATGAGTTCGAACTGTGGCATGGCGGCAAACACGCGACAGCGCCAAAGCCGCGCGCATCTCGATGGGGGCGGAAGATCGCTGCCGTTTTCGTCTTGCCCGGGAAAGCAAAACGCCATGGGGACGATGGCAAATCGCTCCAGGTCGTAAAATTCCTGGCGCGAAACCCCCATCCACGACCGGAGTCGATCCCCGGACGGGTCGTCAAACGGAATGCCGCTTGCATGCGCCCGGACACCGGGCGCCTGCCCGCAAATGCAGATCCGGGCGCGAGCTGAGAGCCTTAGGACAGGTTGCGGATCGTGGACTGTCGGGCACGACGCAAATTCCTCCGCGCAGGCGCGGCAACCACCGATTTCTTTCGCAAGCGCCTCAAGTTCGGGCTTCATGCAAGACGTCCTTGGTGTCGGCCGCTTTTCCGAGCCGTGTCGGAATTCCGCAGCCGCTTGCAACACGTCTGCTTGCCCGAAAAGACAATGCATCGGTCAGTGACTCATCCACCGTGGTAACACCCGGCGCATTTGCAGAGGGTGGGCGTCCGGGAATACCGCTTGCGGAGCGTCCGATAAATTGCGCCACAACTGACCTGTTGTCGCGATTCGGGTGAAGTGCTGGCGGCAGGTTCAAAAAAATTGGTATAGACATCGGCTGAAAACGACGAGGAGCAAGTCATGTATCGCGTATGGGGATTCCTGGAAGAGTTTTCGCTCTTGCTGCTCGGCGGGGCGATCGCGGCGCTAGCATGGGCGAACGCCGATCCACACTCATACCATATTTTCATCGAGTATCCCCTCTTGGTCAACGCATTTGTGGGAGAACTGCACGGTGAACAGCGTGTTCTCACCGTCCACTATCTGATCAATGATATCGCAATGGCCCTCTTCTTCGCCGTTGCCGGGAAAGAAGTCTGGGAAGCGGTCGCGCTCCGGGGCGGAAGTCTCAGAGGTCGCAAGGCGCTAACACCCCTGTTTGCAACGGCGGGAGGGATGCTTGGTCCGGCGGGCGTTTACCTGGTTGGCGCCCTGATATTCGGAAAGTTCGCTGTCCTGGCCAATGGCTGGGCGATCCCCACCGCCACCGATATCGCATTCTCGTACCTGATCGGAAGAATTGTTTTCGGTCCGCGGCACCCCGCCGTAAAGTTTCTGCTCTTGCTTGCGATTGCCGACGACGCGGGCGGCCTCGCGATCATCGCAATTTTCTATCCGCAGGGAGAGTTCCTGCCAGAATGGCTTCTGCTTTCGGCTGGCGCCGCTCTTGCGGCCTATCTGCTGTTCAATCGATTGCCGCGGATAATCGACGGCGATGATCCAGACCAGCGTATCACTTCATTTGTCCGCGGAAGAATCCACTTTTGGCCCTATGCCGTAGCGGGCTGCCTCAGTTGGTATGGATTTCAGAACGCCGGCCTCCACCCTGTGCTCGGATTGTTACCGATCATCCCTGCGATCCCGCACGCCGATATTTCGTTCGGAATTTTCTCCGAGGCGGAACAGCACTTGAATCGCGACCTGTTGACGAAAATTGAACATGCTCTCAAGTTCCCGGTCGAGATCATCCTCCTGTTCTTCGGCCTCGCCAATGCCGGAGTAGAGTTCTCGGCAATCGGCGACGCGACTTGGCTGGTACTGGCCGGCTTGTTCATCGGCAAACCGTTCGGCGTATGGATATTCGGGGAGTTCGCCGCCCGAACGCTGCGACTTGGCATGCCGGAGGGAATGGACTCGCGCGACATGTTCGTGGTGGGCGCCATCGCGGGCATCGGCTTCACCGTTGCCCTATTCGTAGCATCTGTCGCCTTTCCGCCGGGCGCTACCCTGGACGCCGCCAAAATGGGGGCTCTATTGTCTTTTGGCATGGCGGGAATTTCCATCCTGCTCGGGCGCGTCCTGAGAATTCGACGTATTACGGCCGTGGAATAGGTCCGGCGGTTCGAGTGGCCAGCAACATTCCGCTCTGTCCGTGGAGTTGTCCGGCAGATGCCAAATCCCGGAGTTGAAAGGGCGGCGACGCGGATTTCGGCGCTCTTTGCAGTTAAATTGCCAGCTTGCGCAAGAATGTCCTGAGTTCTGCTCCGATTCCGTCCCTCTCAAGCGCATGTATGATGTTGGCCTTGAGGAGGCCGATACGCGAGCCGCAGTCGAAGCGCACTCCCGGAATTTTCACCGCGTGCACGATTCCGTCCGCGGCGGCGTTGGCGAGGGCGTCCGTCAACTGAATTTCACCGCCTACGCCTTCGCTTGCATTTGACAAATACTGGAAGATATCCGGTTCGAGAATGTAGCGCCCCATGACTGCGTATTTCGAAGGCGCATCCTCCGGCTCCGGTTTTTCCACCAGATCGAGCACGCGCGCCACATCCGACTCCATGGAGCCACCATCGGGCGTGATGATGCCGTAGCGCGAGGTTTCGAAATTCGCCACCTCCTGGACTCCGACGACGTGACCTCCTCCGGGGAGACTCTCGTGAGTCCGAATCAGGGATGTAAGAGCGGGTTGTTCCGAACAGAAAAAGTCGTCGGGAAGCAAGACCGCAAAGGGCTCGGAACCCACTGCGCTTCTAACGCAAGAAATCGCATGCCCCAGTCCCTTCGGCATGCCTTGCCGTATGTAGGCGATGGAGCCAGGGGCAGGCGAATCCGCCAAGAGCGCCTGTAACGCCTCCTGGTTATTCCGGTCCTGGAGAAAGCGTTCGAGCGCGGGATGCCTATCGAAATGGTCTTCGATTACGGTCTTTCCGCGCGCAGTCACAAACAGAAACTGTTCTATGCCCGCATCTCGCGCTTCTTCCATTGCATAGTGAATAACCGGACGATCAACAATGGGCAGCAGTTCCTTCGGAATTGCGCGTGTGGCCGGAAGGAATCTCGTGCCGAGGCCAGCTACAGGCAAAACCGCGATGCGTACGGACATGACTTGTGAAAATCGTAGCTTCGATAACCGGCAGCAGGCTTGGCCAACCAGATTCGGGAATCAGTTTCCAGCCGAGACGTTGAACTTTCCCTCTGCGGCGCGCTGTTCCAATAACGCCGTCAGCCAATTGGGGTCCATTGCCGGCACCGAAGACAGCAGAAGATCCGTGTACTCGTGGTGCGGCGGAGTGAACATCTCGCTCTTGGCTCCGGATTCCACCAACCGGCCGTCCTTCATGACCACCACTTCATCCGCGATGGATTTGACGGTCGCCAGATCATGGGTGATGAACATGTAGGCGATATCCAGATCTTCTTGCAAGCGATCGAGCAGCTTCAGAATTCCTTCCGCGATCAGCTGATCCAGTGCGGATGTAACTTCGTCGCAGATGATGAAGTCCGGTTCGGCAGCAAGGGCTCGAGCGATTCCGATTCTCTGCTTCTGCCCGCCAGAGAGTTCCGGCGGAAAGCGATCGATGAAAGTGTCTGGATCGAGTTCAATCTGGTCCAGAATTTCCCGTACGCGCTCGATCTTTGCCGCTCCCCGGTAACCAAGATAAAACTGCGCGGGCCGACCGATGATGTCACGAATGCGCTGCTTCGGATTCAGCGCCGTATCCGCCATCTGGTAAATCATCTGTACATGCCGCAGCTGGTCTTTCGGCCGCTGGACATAGCTTGGGGGAAGCACTTTCCCGCGCAGGGTCACATTTCCGCTTGAAGGCGGCAGCAATCCCGTGATCACGCGCGCGACCGTCGACTTGCCCGATCCGGATTCGCCCACGACGGCAACCGTTCGTTTGCGATGAATGTCGAAGCTGACGTCGAAGAGAATCTGCGCTCCCACTCCATACCCTGCATCAATTCCTTCCACCCGGATGACCGGTGTTTGATCGCCGGACGCAGTTTCCTTCTCCGGGCGCCGGTAGGTTCGCACCGCCCACAATGTCTTGGTGTAGTTCTCTCGGGGATTTGCCACCATCTCGTCGGTGAGCGCCTCTTCGATTTCGTCGCCGCGCAGCAGAACCTTGATTCTGTCCGCCATCTGGGCGACGACCGCGAGATCGTGTGTGATGTAAATCGCGGCGGTGTTGAACTGCTCGACAATGTCGCGAATCGCCGCCAGCACCTCAATTTGGGTGGTGACATCCAACGCCGTTGTCGGCTCGTCAAAAATGATCAGGTCCGGCCTGCAGGCCATTGCCATTGCCGTCATGGCGCGCTGCAGCTGTCCACCGGAAACCTGATGGGGATACCGAAACCCAATTTCGCCCGGATTCGGCAGCTGGAGGCGACGGTACAGGTCGATTGCGTCTTCCTCCGCCTCCGACCGGCGCGTCACGCCGTGCTGTACCGGAGCCTCGCAACATTGATCGATGATCTTGTGCGCCGGATTAAAGGAAGCCGCCGCGGACTGCGCAACATAGGCAATTCTTGCGCCGCGAAGTCTGCGGCATTCCTCCTGCGATGCGGCGCGCAAGTCGATACCGTCAAAGATAATGGAGCCACCGTTAATCCGGCATCCGTCCCGGGTGTACCCCATCGCGGCAAGGCCGATTGTAGATTTCCCGGCGCCTGATTCTCCGATCAGTCCAAGGACTTCACCCTTGTGAAGCGTCAGGTCTACGCCATGGACGATCTCAATCCATTTTTCGTCCGCGAGCCCCTCGATCTTGAGGCCACGCATTTCCAGAAGGACTTCCTGGCCCGAGTCCGGCATCGTCGATCCCGTGGAATCCCGGTTTTCTGCGGAATTTGCAAAATTTGCCACCAGTCTACTCCTTCAACCCACTCGCCTGTTTCAGCATCCAGTCGACGATAAAATTCACCGCGACTGTCAGCAGCGCGATTGCCGCGGCCGGCAGGAGAGGTGTGATGTCTCCGAAGGTGATCAAGGTCGCGTTTTCACGCACCATTGTGCCCCAGTCGGCGGTGGGAGGCTGGATGCCCAGGCCCAGGAAGGAAAGTGCCGAGATCATCAGAAACACGAAGCAGAAGCGAAGGCCGAATTCGGCGACCAGCGGAGGGGAAATGTTTGGAAGTATCTCGCGAAATATCAGCCACGTCAGGCGTTCTCCCCGCAATTTTGCCGCCTCAATGAAATCCATCACTACGACATTGGTCGCCACTGCCCGGGCAAGCCGGTAGACACGGGTGGAGTCGAGCACCGCGATCACCAGGATCATGTTGATGATGTTTGTTCCCAGGATGGTCAGAAGCAGCAGCGCGAATATCAGCGATGGAATCGAGATCATGACATCGATTGCGCGGCTGAGTGCCTGATCAACCCAGCCCCGGAGTGTCGCGGCCAATAGTCCCAGCGTCGCTCCCAGCAGGAATGCAAGGACGGTAGTCAAGAACGCGATCCCCACAGTATTGCGGGCGCCGTACACCATCCGCGTGAACATGTCCCGGCCAATATTGTCGGTGCCCAGAATGTATCTGCCGTCCCACGGAAGATACTGTGCATCCACGACATCGGTTTCAGCGAACGGGGCGATGAGATCGGCAAAGATCGCAACCAGAACGTAAATTAAGACAACGATCATCCCGAACCCGGCTGTCGGCGGCGCCGTACGCAGGACCTTGCGAATATCGCCAAAGTTCATGCGTCTACCTCGGATGCATCAATCTCGGATTGCTCAGAATCGAGATGATGTCGGCCGTGAGGTTGAGCAGCACGTAGGTGGCGGCAAATACCAGACAAGAAGCCTGCACAACGGTGATGTCCCGCTTGGAAACCGAGTCAACCAGGAGCTGGCCGAGTCCAGGGTAAACAAATACCACTTCGACAATCACGACACCAACAATCAGGTAGGCGAGATTCAACGCGATGACGTTCACGATCGGAGCAAGTGCGTTGGGCAGGGCGTGGCGGACAATGACGCGAAGGTTCCTGATACCCTTCAGGTGAGCCATTTCTATGTACGGGCTGGCGAGCAGGTTGATGATCGCGGCGCGCGTCATCCGCATCATGTGCGCGGTGACCACCAATGTCAGTGTCAAGGCGGGCAAGAATGTCCGGTACAGCTTCTCAAGCAACCCGGCGTCCGGCCCGACATTGGCGATTGCTGGAAACCACCCTTGCTGTGAAATTAGGTAAATCAGGATGTAGGCGATGAAGAATTCCGGAAATGAAATGGAGGAAAGCGTGAAAATGTTTACCAGTCGGTCATACAGGCTCTCGCGATAGAGCGCGGCAAGAATTCCCAGCATCAACGACAGAGGAATGGATATCAGCGCCGCATAGGCAGCAAGAAACAGGGTATTGCCAAGACGGGCCGAGATCAGGTCCGAGATTTCCCGTTTGTTGGCAAGAGACTGCCCGAAATCGCCCCGCACTGCGTCAAAGAGCCAGGAGAAGTACCGCACATACCATGGCTGGTCCAGGCCCAGTTGTTTTCGAAGGGCCGCCACGGTTTCCGGCGTTGCAGCCTGCCCGAGAATTTCCTGAGCCAGATCTCCGGGCAGCAATTCCACAGCGAAAAAGATAATGATCGAAACTACAAGAAGTGTAAGAAAACCCAGTGCAAGCCTTTGCAGAACAACAAGTAGGAGCTTGTGCACTGGTCTCGCCACCTTTCGTTCAACCGCGGCAAGAGCAAGCCTCAGGGGGTATCCGCAGCAGTACCGGAACCATATCTGCTTGGGTGGGTGGGTGCAACATGAATGAGGAGGATGGACCTCATGACCGAGCGGACAATTGCGCGCAAGAGCTTAGGCGTCTGATTCCCGGACGAAGTCGCAAGTGCTTACAAGGGCAACACCGCAAGCCTCCTACGGACAAGCGTTTCGCAGCGTTACGATTTCTTCAGCCGACGTCGGATGCACGGCAATGGTGTGGTCGAAATCGTCCTTGGTCGCGCCCATCCGCACGGCGATGGCGAGACACTGGATCAATTCGGCGGCGCCATGTCCTCCAAGATGAATACCCAAGATCCGCCGCGACACGCGTTCGACGACGAGCTTGAACATCGTTCGCTCCCCGGTCCCGCCTAGCGCTTGCATCAGGGGCTGAAACTCCGTCCGATAAATCTCCACATCGTAGAGGCGCCGCGCCTCTGCTTCCGTGAGCCCGACAGTTGCGAGTTCGGGGCGAGTGAAAACAGCGAGTGGCACCAACGAGTGATTCGGAGGCGTAGGTATCCCTCCGAAAACCGTCTCGACAAAGGCTTCCGCCTCGCGAATTGCAACCGGAGTCTGGTTCAAGCGATCCGTGACGTCCCCCACGGCGTATACGGTGGGCACATTGGTGGCTGATAACGCATCGACCAATACTTCCCCTTTCTTTCCGAGCTCTATGCCGGCTGCCCGAAGGCCCATTCCGTCTGTCACGGGTTTCCTGCCGGTGGCATAGAGCACCAGGTCTACTGTCTCCGCTTCGCCGGAATTCAATGAGACCTCAAGGCCGCTCGTCGTTTTTCGTATGGCCGCAACATCATGCTGAAAGCGGACGTCTATGCCATGTCTTCGAAGTTCTCTTACCGCAAATTCCCTGAGATCATCGTCGAAACCCCGAAGAAACAAGGGGCCACGGTAGACCTGTAAGACCGTCGCCCCGAGACCACGGAAAATGCAGGCGAATTCGCAGGCAATGTAACCGCCACCTACGATCAGGACGCGATCCGGAAATTCGACCAAGCCGAATACCTCGTTTGATGTCACCGCGTGTTCCCGGCCGGGAACTCTTGGAACGTGCGGCCACCCCCCTGTTGCGATCAGCACGTGGCTCGCCTTCAGCAAGTCTCGCTGACCAGCGACTTGAATCCTGTCCGGACCACGCAGTGTGGCTCTTCCGTCGATCAGTTCGACCCCCGCACGTTGGAGCCCGGTCCGGTAGAGCAGTTCGAGTCGCGCGATTTCCCGATCCTTGTTCTCGATCAGGCGTTTCCAGTCGAAACACGCTGGATGCAAACTCCAGCCAAATCCTTCGCTTGCGGCAAAATATTCGGGAAACGAGGAAGCATAGACAAGCAGCTTCTTCGGAACGCAACCGCGAATTACACAGGTGCCCCCGAACCGATACTCCTCAGCAATCGCGACCTTGGCGCCCGACTCGGCCGCTCGGCGAGCCGCACGGACTCCCCCCGACCCACCTCCAATCACGAAAAGATCGTACGCATCCCCACTCACGGGTCCGCACCGTTGGATTGGCTATTTTCTGCAGCCGAAGCGGCCAACTCTTTCACATCGTCTTCCGCGACGGTTGTTCCCACGGCGCTACGCACTTCCGCGGTGCCATTCGGACCGACGGTCATGCAGTAGTCAACGAGTCCCAGGAAGAGTCCGCTCGTCACGACCCCGGTAATGCCCGATAGCGCCTCGTCCAGTTCATACGGATCCCCGATTCGTCTCAAACGGAGGTCCAGGACGCAATTGCCGTTTTCGGTCACAAACGGTCCATCTTCGCCGCGCAACCGGATCGTATCTTCGTCGACCACATAGTTCAGGAGATCCAATTCGAATTCGACATCCTCCCAGGTAGCATTCAACCCAAACGGCACAACCTCAACCGGCAAGGGATGCTGGCCAAGCACTTCCACGCACTTGCTGCTATCCGCGATGACAACGAACAAGGAAGAGTATTCCGCGACGATCTTTTCCCGAAATAGCGCCCCTCCCCCACCCTTGATAAGGTTCAACTGGGGGTCGATCTCGTCTGCGCCGTCGACACAAGCATCCAGGCCGCATTCCAGCGAGGTAAACTCAGCCAACCCAAGGCCCGCACGCTTCGCCGCCCTGCTGGTCCGTTCCGATGTCGCCACGCAAACCAAGTCGCGTCGCAACCGCTTCGGAAACTTCCCCAACAACCTGATGAACTCGTCAGCAGTGCTTCCGCTTCCCAAGCCCAAGCGAAACGGCGGATCCCCAAAAGGAGGATCCTCGATTAGTTTTTGCACCCAATCAGACGCAATTTTTGCGGCTACACGTTTCGCGTTATCCATCCTGCACTCCCGCCAAACTGACCGCGCATCATCATGCCGAACACTTTGAATCACAAGCGCCACCTGAAACTCATCCGGCAACGTGAGCGTTTGGTAAATCAGTATCACAGGCTACAGTGCATCTCTTGTAGTGGACACCGGAGCACATGTTCCAGCATAATGCCCGCCATCATTTGAATGCTTCCACCATTTTCACGGCGAGGGCCTGATGATTGACCTGCGGGCCTTGCGTGCCGACCCGCACGCATTCGACCTTGCGCTGACGCGGCGTGGACAAGAGCCGATGGCCGAAATGCTCCTTGCCCTTGACCGCGACAGGCGGAACGCCATTGAAAGATACGAGGGACTGCAGGCCAGCCGGAGGTCCACCGCCCGCCAGGCAAACGAGGCACGGAAGGCTGACAACAAGAAGGAGTTTGAACGCTTGCGGGAGCTTTCCGGGGAAACACGGCAGAAACTCTCGGAACTCCAAGAGGAAGTTCGCGTTGCGGAAGAACGGCTGCGAGCCGAACTTGAAACCGTTCCAAATCCTCCGCAGATAGATGTGCCGGATGGCGCCGGCCCGGTGGACAACGTTGAATTCCGCCGCTTCGGCAAGACGGAATCACCCTCCTTTGCGGTTCGCGAGCATTATGAGATCGGCGAATCACTTGGGCTCATGGATTTCCAGGCCGCAACAAAGCTCTCGGGTTCCAGGTTCGTGGTGCTCCGCGGCGCGATCGCCCGCCTGCACCAGGCGCTCGGGCGATTCATGCTCGACACGCATGTTGCACAAAACGGCTATGAGGAATTTTGGGTTCCCTCCGTGGTGCTGCCGGAAATTCCGTACGGTACCGGGCAATTGCCGAAATTCGCGGAAGACCTCTACGT
Organism: Rhodobacterales bacterium; assembly: GCA_965219495.1. Lineage (GTDB taxonomy): Bacteria > Pseudomonadota > Alphaproteobacteria > Rhodobacterales > CAZPXZ01 > CAZPXZ01. The sequence goes on along the minus strand of OZ244777.1, from coordinate 392,389 downwards.
AACAACACGGGGGCACTGGTTGATTCCGACCGCAGAAGTTCCGCTCTCCAACTTGGCGCGAGAGCAGATCCTCGAAGCCGAATCCCTGCCCATGCGGCTCGTTGCGTGGACACCCTGCTTCCGGGCCGAGGCTGGTGCCGCTGGTCAGGATACCCGCGGCATGTTGCGCCAACACCAGTTTGAAAAGGTCGAACTGGTGTCCATAGTTGCGCCGGAGACGTCGGAAGCGGAACTCGAACGCATGACCCGCTGCGCGGAAGGCATTCTCATTGAGCTTGGGCTTCCTTATCGCGTCGTGACGCTGTGCACGGGAGACATGGGCTTCGCAGCGCGCAAGACTTATGACATAGAGGTTTGGCTCCCGGGTCAGAATCGTTACCGTGAAATCAGTTCCTGTTCCGATTGCGGCGACTTCCAAGCACGACGAATGAATTCGCGCTATCGTTCAAAAAGCGGGTCGCGACCGGAATTCGTCCATACATTGAACGGTTCGGGGCTGGCCATTGGCAGAACCCTGATTGCGGTGATGGAAAACGGCCAGAGAGCGGACGGAGGTATTGATCTCCCGGTTCCTCTCGCTCCCTACATGCATGGTGCACGCCGTATTGATTCCGCCGGAAAATTGGTCGCGGGTGACTGAGGTGCGCGTGCTAGTGACCAATGACGACGGCGTTCTTGCGGATGGGCTCGCCATTGCCGAATCTATTGCGCATGAGATCGCCGAACCGGACGGTGAAGTCTGGACGGTCGCGCCGGAAGGAGACAGAAGCGGTAGCGGACGCGCCGTCACCTATCTCTCCGTCATCGGCGTGCGGCAGTTGGCGGCGCAACGGTTCGCCACCACGGGTACGCCAACGGACTGCGTAATCATCGGATCGGAGATTGTCATGGAGAGCAATCCGCCAGACCTGGTGCTATCCGGCGTCAACCGAGGACACAATGTCGCGGACGATGTAACGCTGTCCGGGACGGTGGGCGGCGCCATGGAGGCGGCAATCCGGGGATTTCGCGGGATTGCGCTCAGCCAGTCCTACGGCACCAATTCAGATCGGGACGATCTGTGGACGTCTGTTCGCGAACATGGCGCGGAGGTAGTCCGTCGGCTGCTTTCGACGCGCTGCCGGCAGGGCATCAGCTTCAACGTGAACTTTCCTGCATGCGCCAAGGGCAGTACAAAAGGAATTCGCCTTGCCCGGCTGGGAGTAAGTAACACCAGCACGATGCAGCCGTTGCGCGTGCCGTCGCCACGATCCAGTGGCGAATATTTCCGGTATGCCTACCGGCCGCCCCGGTCGACAGCGGATTTTCAGGCGGATATTGAACTCTGTCTTGATGGTTGGATCACGGTTACTCCCCTGACGCACGACATCACCGCCTACGAGCAGATCTCCCCGGAAATCGCAGCGAATATCGAATCGAGTTATTGAGCGCAGCATGACGATTGGTCGGCAAGATACATGCGCTGGCGTGCTGAGTTCCCTGCTGCTCTTGCTGCTTGCCGGTTGCGCTTCCTTTCCTGGAGGCTTCTTGGGCGGGGCTCGGTCGGGGACCCAGGAAGAAGGCCGCTCCGACGGGACTCCCGGATACGAATTCGCGGCAGTGGCCAAACCGTTCCCTGCGTCAGGAGACGCGGGCAAGAATCAGCCGGGAAACAGAATCCAACTGCGCGGAAAGGAAATTCTCCATCTCGTGAAAGAGGGAGACACGATCTTCGCGATTTCCAAGACGTACGGGGTGCATCCGGAAAAACTGCGAGAAGTCAACAATCTGGACGAACGCTTCACCATCTATATCGGGAATTTTCTGCTGATTCCGGAAGCAAGAATAGAACAGAGCTCTCTGCCCGAATCCATTCAGGCGGTTCCGGTCGAGCCTCTCGAAGTCACCTCTCTGGAGGAACCCACCTCCTCGGATTCCGCCAGCCCGCCGGAAAATCCAGAATCAGGAAATCCGGATTCGGATCGTCAGCAACCTGCAGCGCGACCGTGAGGACCTGGTTGGGAAGATGTGCCTGACATCGCTTGAGCGGACAATGGAACTTTGGAGTCCGAACCGCGTCGTCGCGCCCCGTTTGGCAGCGAAACAACGACAACGACTCTTCTCCTTTCGGCGGCGCAGGACCGTAGATCGAGGCTACGTATTTCGCGCGTAGAGGCGTCCCCGTGCGCCTCCACCGGGTGGCGGCAGCCACGTAGCGCCGGGATGGTCCATCTGCGGATACGTCGCCGTCGGAGATCCACGCTTCCGTGACCGTCGGGTTCGAGAGGCATCGAATATTGCGAGCGGAAATCACGAATGGTGGCGGAGGGCGCCGGATATGTACTACAATTCGCGGGCTTCAATCGTGACAGGATGGCGACGCTGATCCTGCCGCGACCCGCCACCAGACACACGCAACGAATGCCGAAGCAATGTTACGGGTGGTGGGCGACCAATCGCGGCGCCATCACATTGAAATTCTGCTTACAGCCCTCTCCGCTTCTCGAGGCGATCATATGTCGCGTTGATGGCGGCGAGCCGGTCGCTCGCCCGGGCGACGTATTCCTCCGCCATCCCCTGTGCTACGAGCCGGTCGGGATGATTTTCGCGCACCAACTTGCGATATTTCTTGCGGATCTCTTCGTTGGATGCTCCTGGAGTCAGGCCGAGGATCGAGAGGTCCTGCTCTTCAGTATCCTTCTCTCGCCCGCTGGCCGATTCGGATTCGTAACGCGCCCGCACCATTCGCACCACCAGGTCCGGCAGTCCGAAGATGCGCGCCACTTCCCTAAGAAACCGTTCTTCCGCAGGATGAAGGCTCCCGTCCGCCAAAGCCACGGCCCACAAGATATCCAGCACTTGCACGAGAACGTTAGGTTGACGAGCAAAAACCAAGGCGATTTGCCTTGCATACTCCTCGAATCCCTCGGAAGAATTTTTTGCTTCATTGTAGATTCGGGCGATTTCCGGGTTGTCGGCAGCGCTCTCCGGAAAAAGGCTGCGTATAACACGGACCTCCTGCCGCTCGACAACACCGTCTGCTTTGGCCAGCTTCGCCCCAAGCGCGATCACCCCGACGGCGAACACAGTCCTGGCATCCTCGACACCGAGTTCTTTCCGGCTTCGCTTGGCGGAAGCGCGCGATGTATCGAATCCGTGCCCAGCCACCACGCCAATCAGCGCGCCGATTGGACCCCCAATTGCGAACCCAGCCAAGCCGCCTACGATCTTTCCGAATATCGACATTGGACTTCAGAGCACGCGCAAGCCTTGGGAGCCAGCCAAATTGCACGCGAATTGCCAGGCCACCCGGCCGGAAATCGAGCCCCTGGCCTGGCGCCATGCAATCGCCTTCCTTCGCATCTCTTCATCGGAGATACTGATTCCGTACGCTTCACAGTAACCCCGGGACATCTCCAGGTATTGATCCTGCGTGCAAGCATGAAATCCGAGCCAGAGCCCGAATCGGTCGGACAGCGAGACTTTCTCGTCCGTGGCTTCGCTGGGCGCGATTGAGGTCTGGCGCTCATTCTCGATCATGTCCCGCGGCATGAGATGACGCCGATTCGATGTTGCGCAGAAGAGCACGTTCGTCGGTCTGCCTGCGACGCCGCCATCCAGAACCGCCTTGAGAGACTTGTATGCACCGTCCGGTGCCTCGAACGAAAGATCATCGCAAAAGAGTAGAAACCGCGGCTTCGGTGCATTGCGGAGGGAATCAAGCAGCCTGTGCAACTCCTCGATATCGCTCCGATCAATTTCGACCAGCACCAGCGGCCAGCCATTCTCCCGCGCGATCTCCGCATGTGCGGCTTTCACCAGCGAACTCTTCCCCATGCCACGGGCTCCCCAAAGCAGCACATTGTTCGAAGCAAACCCTTTTGAGAATCGCCGGAGATTGTCCAAGAACGCGTCCCGGACTCCGTCTATGCCCTTTAGCAGCGACAATTCCACCCGACTGACGGCGTGAACCGATTCAAACCTGTCGGGATGCGTGCGCCAAATGAACGCACCGGTGTTGCCAAAACGCGGCACAGGCGCCGATGAAGGAGCCAGCCTTTCCAGCGCAGTTCCGATTCGTTCTAGCGCTTCAGCGGCGCGGAGGCTGAACTCATCCACCGGCTGCCGCCTCTTCCGCCTCACCGACTTCTGCCTCCTCTTCTTCTCTTCGACGCGCCTCCGCCTTTCGTTCCACCATGCGCACCAACTGGATAGACACCTCGTAAAGCAGGTATATTGGAACGCCCAGACCGATTTGGCTGATCGGGTCCGGGGGAGTAAGGACCGCCGCCGCGACCGCGATCCCGACCACCGCGTATCGACGTTTCGACGCCAAGCCCTTGGAGGTTGCAATACCGGCCATCCCGAGAAGAGTGAGCAGCACGGGAAGCTGAAAGCAGATTCCGAATGCGAGAATGAAAGTCATCACGAGATTCAGGTACTGATCGACTTTGCCCAAGAACGCAATCTGCGTGGATTCATCGCCCCCCGGCACTTCGAAATTGAGGAAGAACTCAATCGCCAGCGGCATCACGATGAAATACACCAGGCTGCCGCCCGCGATGAATAGGATCGGCGTGGCGACCAGGAACGGCAGGAATGCCCTTCGCTCTTTCCTGTACAGTCCAGGGGCGACGAAAATCCAGAGTTGGGCGGCGATCACCGGAAAGGCAACACACAATCCGCCGAACACTGCGAGCCTCAAATACGTGAAAAAGGCTTCGTGCAGCGCGGTGAAAATGAGTTCAGCTTCCTGCCCGCGCGCTTCCATTGCGCGCACCAATGGCAGCGTGAGCAGTCCGTAAATGTCTTCCGCAAAAATGTAACAGACGATGATCGCGACGGCGAGGGCCGCAACCGACCACAAGAGACGGGACCTCAACTCTATGAGGTGTTCGATCAGCGGTGCCTTGGTGGCGTCGATATCCAGTTTGCTCATGCTTGCAGCCCAGCTGCGATCAATGCGCGGCGTCGCTCGCGCGCATGAGCGCGATTAGCTCTCGCTAGCGGTAACTTTTGCTTTTGGGGCTGCGGCGGCTTCCGTAGATGGCGGTGCAGGGAGTGCGGGAGCCGGAGTCTCACTGCTTTTTCCGACAACGGTTTCCTTGACGGTTTCCTTGACGGTATCCTTTGCCCAGCTTGTCGGGTTTGCAAGCCCCCTCTCGGCATCTCGCTTGATCGATCGCACTTCATCCAGCATCGAACGCGCATCGGTCAGTTCCTTTAGGTCCGCCTCGCGCGCCACATCATCCATGTTGCGCTGAAACTCTCTGGCGAGCGAGCGGGCCTTGCCCGCCCATTGACCCACGGTTCGCATGAGCCGGGGCAACTCCCTTGGCCCGACGACCAGAAGGGCCAGTACACCGACAACCAGAAGTTCGGACCAACCGATGTCGAGCATGACACGGTTTTCCGACTAATTCTTGGTAGGTTCCGCTGCCTTGGCCGTTACAGTGGTCGAATCGACCCCAGCGGCTTGCGATGCCGTATCGGTGACCTGCGGTGATTCCGCAGGATCGTCCTTCATGCCCTTCTTGAAGCTCTTAATGCCCTTAGCCACATCGCCCATAAGGTCCGAAATCTTCCCGCGCCCGAACAACAGGACGAGAAGAACGACGACAATGAGGATTTGCCAAATGCTAATGCCCATACTGACGCTCCTGATGTTTGCGTGAGCGGGCGCAAGCGCGCCCGCTATTCCTCGCCGCATTATAGCAGCTTAACTTAATCGCGCTTCTCCCGCCGTACTCCAAGGCGGAGTGCTAGTGTTGAGATAAGCGGGAGATCTGAAAATTCAACGCAAACGGCTAATTGCGGAGTGTCCGTTGGGGAAATACAAAACACCTGTCGCGGCGAAGTGCCAGCCAGATCGGAGCGCCCGGCGAAGGCAGGAAGGTTCCGGCGACGCTGGCGCGAAGCATGGAGCCGTCGTGACCCATCCGAACTTCCACCAGGCTCTCGGAACCCATGTATCTGGCCCTTGTGACCACTCCCCGCGCCGGAATTCCGGACTCGGGCGTGGCCTCCGGGGGGGCGCCGCCATCATCCAGCAAGAGCGCGAGATGTTGTGGGCGAATTACAATTTCAACGGGCGTACCATCTGCGTGGCCAACCGACAGGAATGGCCCGAACGGCGTCTCAACCTGCTGTGAAACCACTTTGCCTGAAATCACGTTGATTTCGGAGAAGAACGCTGCGGCAGCCCGGTCCAAAGGATGATTGTAGATGTGATAGGGCTCTCCGGTTTGCACGATTCGGCCGTTTCGCATCAGGGCGATGCGGTCTGCCATTCGAAGCGCCTCGCCCGCCTCGTGGGTGACGAGCAGCACTGCGGAGCCTTCCTCCTTGAGGAGGGACAGGGATTCATCGCGAATCTCATCGCGAAGCCGTGCATCAAGTCCGGAATACGGCTCGTCCATCAGCAGCACCTTCGGACGGGACGCCAGCGCCCGCGCCAGCGCAACTCTCTGCTGCTCGCCGCCGGAAAGTTGATGCGGATACTTGTTCGCGTGTTCCTCCAGCCCGACACGGCACAAATACTGGAGACCGCCCGAGTTCCTGCCATAGTTTGCTGCAGCTCTTGATCCGAAAGCGGCGTTTTCAAGCGCAGTGAGATGGGGAAACAGCGCGAATTCCTGAAACATGAGCCCGACGGAGCGCACTTCTGGAGGGCAGTGGCGGCGACTGTCGGATACGGGCTGCCCGTCGATGCGAACAACACCGGATTCCTGCCATTCGATCCCCGCCGCAATGCGCAACGTCGTGGTCTTTCCGCATCCGGAAGGACCGAGAAGACAGACAAGTTCCCCCTCATCGACCTCCAGGGAAAGACCGTCTACCGCTAACTCCCCGTTAAAGGAGCGACGTATCTCCTCTAGTTGCAACCGGGGTACGTTTCTGTTCCGCATGAGACGAATTTCGAATTCCTGAGTATTGGACTCGGATATAACGCCATGGCGGCAGCATTTGTAGACACCGCACTGGGTACGGGAAGGGAATCTCCTCCGAGAATCGATTTCAAGGGATCGCACGCGTGGAGCAGAACCGATGGCTTACGCCATCGTCATTCGTTCCGATTGCCATGGCGGATTGCCACGGCGCCAACACCATCTAGTTACAACAGCGCATTGGCGAGCACAGTCATCTTGCACGTTGTAGGCGACGACCGCGACCTTGTGCGTATCGCCCTCTGCTCTCAGGCGTTGATGGAGTTCTTGCATGTCCGGACTGCAGGTGGCGGCGCTGCTTGCAGCCATGTACAGCGCTTTGCGCGAAGCAGTCCGCCCGACCTCGACATGCCGCTTGCCGGACCGGCGCCGCTGTCGTCGTCCAGCGGGGCGACGCCCAACTGCGCCGCGGGTCTGGCGGCGGTCGAGCAAGCCCAGTTCCGGCGTCTCGGCAGACAAGAGCGCGGCGTCGCCGGCCACACGCCCGGGATCGCTCGAAGTAACTCTTGCCGCCGGGCAAGCTCGGGATGTTCGCCGATGTGTCGGCAGATCGTGGCCACCAGGGCGGTGACCTGCTTGTTGAGTTCGCGAATCGCGGCTTCCAGGGCCTCCACCACGGCGCGGTGCTCCCGGAACTCCTTGCGGGTCAGCACGGGAGTGGATCAGGCGGCTTCTTCCCTTGTCGAGGTTGCCGAGCACGGTTCGCAGTTGGAAACGGGGCGCTCTGGCCTCGAACTCCGTCACCTCCCGCAGTTTCGCCAGCATGGCGACATCCACCCGGTCATTCTTGCCGGACCGTCCGAGCACTTCGGCAAAGTGCCGTGCCCGCAGCGGATTGACCTCCACCCCCGCAAAGCCGGCATCGCACAAGCGTCGGGATCCCGCCCGGTCGGCTCCAGCATCACCCGCTCGATACTAGTTTCCCGCAGCTAGTCGGTAAGCGTTTCAAGATCCTCTTGCTGGTTGCGCATCCGCCAATGCTCTCCTGTCGACGAAATGCCGATGTCCAAGGCGAGCTTGCCGATATCGATTTCGGCCACTACCAGTTGCCTGTTCCTGTCCTCGTACTCCTATCCTTGCTCATGCGGGTCTTGCAAACAAGCATCCGTTCCGGACACCGAGGACGAAATAGGGGGGCGGCCCAGCTTCCTCACGGATCTAGATCACGGCGAGGATGTGTCGACCTTTCCCCGCATCCACGCCTTCCCACTCGATGCGGGAAGGCCGCGATTCAATCGCAGGCCGCCGCTGAACCGCCAAAGTTCGACCGGCGGGCGAAGAGTTATCAACGTTTTTCACATCGAAGAAAATTGCGAAAAACTCTTTCGACCAAGTCATGTCCGACATACAAGGCGAACATGAGGGGGTGCCCTGCCCCGGCGCGGAGCAGTGTCATGGCTCTTGGGTATCCATGCAGATAATTCTTCAGTCCAAGACATGTTTCTTGTCCGCCCGGCGCCCGGTCGCACTACGCGCACCGGCGGTTTCAACATTGACAATTGCGATGATTTGACTATACTATAAACAAGTTAGCTAAAGGACGCTGGTGCCGACCCTGCTGAATTTGGGCGGAGTGCCGAGCGGGCAGACAACAATGCAATTTACAGACCTGCCGCTTGCACCCGAAGTGCAAAGCGCTGTCAAAGAATGTGGCTACGCCGAACCTACTCCGGTCCAGGCCGCCTGCATTCCCGCAGTTCTCGAGGGACGGGATATCCGGGCGATCGCCCAGACCGGCACCGGCAAGACTGCAGCCTATGCGCTTCCCGTTCTTACCATGCTGGCAGGCGGGCGAACCCGTGCGCGCATGCCGCGATGCCTCGTTGCCTGTCCGACTCGAGAACTTGCCGCCCAGGTTGCGGAGAGCTTTGAACATTACGGGAAATTCGGCTCACTGCGATCGGCGCTCCTCATTGGCGGGGTCTCGTTCGCGGATCAACTCAGTCGGCTCGAACGGGGCGCCGACATACTGATTGCGACGCCGGGCCGGCTGCTTGACCACTTCGAACGGGGCCGTCTGATGCTGAGCGGCACGCAAATTGCTGTTATCGATGAAGCCGATCGAATGCTGGACATGGGATTTCTCCCTGACGTTGAGCGCATAATCCGCTTGCTGCCGTTCTCCCGGCAGACGTTGCTGTTCGCCGCGACCATGCCGCCGGAAGTCGAGAAACTTGCCGACGAACTCATGCAGGCGCCGGTCCGGGTCGATGTCGCACCGCCTGCAACCACCGTAGAGCAAGTCCAGCAAAGTGTGCTGATGCTGCCGTCTTCGGCACAGGATGGCGGACGTTCGAAACGACTCTCGCTTCGGAAGCTGTTGCTCAGAGAAGACGCCCTGCTGACCAACGCGATAGTGTTTTGCAATCGGAAGCGCGACCTTCCAGGTGTAGTCGGGTACTTGAAAAAAGAGGGATATTCGGTCGCAGAACTTCACGGAGACATGGACCAGCGGCACAGAATGGAAACTCTCGATGGATTTCGCGGAGGAAAGTATCGATACCTCATTGCCTCGGATGTAGCCGCGCGTGGGCTGGACATTCCGATTGTGAGCCACGTATTCAATCTTGATGTACCCCTCACCCCCGACGACTACGTGCATCGCATTGGGCGTACGGCGCGAGCCGGCCGGCCCGGTAGCGCGATCACTTTGTGCCAACCCCACGAAAAGCGGCAGATGGAGCGCATCCGGGAACTTGTGGGAAATTCGATCAAGCTGGAATCCGCGGCCGACATTTCTCCGGAAGACCAAAGCGCAGAGCCCGAACAGGCGCCAGATTACGCTTCCAGCACCCGTATCCCTTCAAGACGCTTCCGCCGCCGCGAGAGCCGTGAGGGTAACGATCTCCGTGGCGCGTCGATGGACGCAGCCGCGCCCGTCATCCCGCCGGATCATGCAGACCGGTTGAAGGAACAGGAACCCACTGACGGTGAACGGCGCAACCGAGGGCAGAAGAAGCCGAAAGCGGGAAGTCCCGTCAAGAAGACGGAGGTGGACAATACTATCCAGGGCTTGGGAACGCACGTCCCCGCATTCCTGACCCGCGAATACAGCAAGCTGCCAGCGACGGGCGGCAGAAGAGGGTAGCTCGCATTGCAGCATGACGACCGCTGTTCTCATACTCGCGACGGGACAAGGTATCCGCGCTGGCGCCAAGATCCCCAAGCAATACGTGGAACTTCCGGGCGGCTCGGCGCTCTCGCGTTCGATCCGAACGTTTATCCAGCAGCCCGAAATCGGATTTGTCTGCGTGACAATCTCACCCAGCGACCGACATCGCTATGATCGCACGATTTGCCGGATTGAAGGTTCAAAGCTGCTCCCTCCTGTTGAAGGAGGCTTAACGCGGCAAGCTTCCGCGCTTGCGGGGTTGCGACGGCTTCAAAGCGCTGAACCGGAGAAGGTCCTGATTCACGACGCCGCACGACCATTTGTCGGGCGAAAAATTATCGCATCCGTCTTGCATGCGCTCGACCGGGTCGAAGGCGTCATACCAGTCCTGGAACTGTCCGACACCATCTGGCAGGTGGGACAAGAAAATGCTTGCGTCCGCACCCACGACAGAAATCCGCTTCGGCGAGCCCAGACTCCGCAGGGATTCTGTTTCAAGAGCATTCTGGCAGCGCACGAGCGACAGGAGGGCGCAAACCTTGGAGATGACGCCGATGTGGCCGTTCGTGCGGGAATGAAGGTCCTGGCAATTGCGGGGGACCCGGAGAATCGCAAACTTACGACGGAAACAGACATGTCAGACGCAATTCGAACACTCGCCTTGGGCAGCAATCCCTTCCGGGTTGGCCAAGGAATCGATGTACATGCGTTTGGGCCTGGCGATTCCGTCCGGCTTTGTGCCGTCTCCATCCCGCATGGACGCGGTTTGACGGGGCATTCCGACGCCGACGCGGGACTGCACGCTCTGGCCGACGCGATATTTGGCGCGCTTGGCGCGGGAGACATTGGAGAACATTTTCCGGATAGCGACCCTCGCTGGCGGGGCAGCGATTCGCGCGTTTTCGTTCAGTATGCGAAAGAATTGGCGGAAAATTCCGGATTCAGAATCACACACGTCGATATCACGCTGATTTGCGAGGAACCCAAAATCGCAGCTTACCGCGAGGAAATGCGAAGAGCGACCGCCAAGATGCTGCACCTGAACAAGGCATGCGTTTCCATCAAGGCAACCACGTCCGAGCGTCATGGATTCGTGGGTCGCGGCGAGGGAATCGCTGCTTTTGCGCTGGCGACGTTGTGGGCGATTGGAGGTCAGGCCGAACCATGAAGAGCGGTCCGCACACCGCCGTCATCGCCCGTTCCTTCGCGACAGGATTTGGCGTTGGATTCCTGCCGCTCGCTCCGGGAACCTGGGCATCCCTTGGAACTTTGCCGATCGCGTATTGTGCACACTGGGTCGGCGGATTTCCAGTTCTGGCGGTATTCGCTCTCGCCGCGGTCTTTCTGGGGCTATGGTCCATCGGGCACATGGCGGATAAGGCCCGTCAGGATTCGCCGGAAATTGTGATCGATGAAGTCGCAGGACAGTCGGTTGCACTATTTCCCTTGTCTGTTTTCGGCAACTCACTCCAGGAATTGCCGATTCCGACCTGGTTCGCCTGGATTGCCGCGTTCTTGTTGTTTCGATTCTTTGATATCCTGAAACCCTGGCCAATTCGTGTCCTTGACCGGCGGGAGGGAGCCATCTGGGTTATGCTCGACGATCTGGCGGCCGGGGCTTTGGCGGCGGTCTGCATCACAGCAGCGGTTGTTGCCGCGAGATGAACGACTGGCAAGACCGTAGCACGGACCAAAGGGCCCTGGTGGAAAAGCTGCTCCGGGCTTGCCGAAAACATCGACTCCGAATTGCCACAGCGGAAAGCTGCACGGGCGGCCTCATCGCCAGCGCGATCACGGATGTCGCCGGCTCATCGGATGCCTTCGATTGCGGATTCGTAACGTACTCCAATTGTGCCAAGCAGAAACTCCTGAACGTACCCAAGCACTTGATCGAAAGAGACGGCGCAGTATCGGAATCCGTCGCGCGGCATATGGCCGAGGGAGCGTTGGAAGCTTCGGAAACGGATATTGCCGTTGCCGTGACCGGAATCGCAGGACCCGGGGGAACGGCAACCAAGCCAGAGGGACTCGTGCATCTCGCCTGCGCGCGAAGGGGAGCCGAAACTCGTCATCTGAGACGTGAATTCGGCGCTCTGGGTCGGGAACATGTCCGTGAAATCAGCGTCAGCACCGCGATTCGGTTGCTGGTCGAAGCTGCGGACGAGAAAGCCGATTCGAAAGACAAGCTCTTGCGGTCGTAAGCAGGGGGCTTCGAGGCCGACCCTACTGCAATCGCAACAAATCGATTCCGTAGTATGGTTTGACTGGAAAATTCCGTCCTTGGCTCTCCTCTTCGAGAGCAGTCTAATCATTTGGTCAACGGCGGTGAAAAGCGTGTGTCCCGTATCAAATCATGCTGTCAGAAAGCGGCTCCCGTTCAACCGCGCCTCAATGAGAGTCGTCACGCCGATTATCTTGATCCCTCTCCACTTCCAACTGTGACTCCCGAAGAGTTCCGGAACCACTGCAATAGATCGAACAGAGCCATGGCCACGTCATTCTTCTCTGTAGTGGACGCCAATTCTCAGCACCTGCCATCATTGCTTCGTCCGTGAACCGATGAGGCGCGCGCCTCAAAGGCTCCGACGATTTTTTCCATCGCCTTTTGGAAGACCGCGCCCACGAGTCGGTCCAGCATCGCATTCTGCAATTCGAAATCCACCCGGAAATCAACCTCACAATACCCTCCCCCGAGATCCCGGAATTGCCAGTGATTGTCGAGATGCCGAAACGGACCGTCCAAGTATTCGACGTCAATTCTCTTCGCCTCGGCCTCAAGCCGAACCCGTGACGAGAATTTTTCACGAAATAGACTGAACGAAACTACGAGATCTGCTTCAATAATGGAGTCACCCCCTTCAACCGCGGGATAGCGGCGCGTAACGCGAGACGCCGTGCACCAGGGTAGAAATTCACTGTAAGAATCCACGTCGGCCACAAGCGCGAACATCTCGTCGGCGCCATAAGGAAGGACGCGTCTCTCCGCGTGGCCTGTCATTCGAATGCTAGCAAAACTCTGCGAACCGATCAGCCGGCATAGAGTTGACGGCGCCGTTCTACCAGACGCGCGAAATCATCGGCTGCATGATACGAAGAACGCGTCAGGGGAGATGCCGAGACCATCAGGAATCCCTTGGTATATGCGGCGCGTTCCAGCAACCCGAACTCGTCCGGTGGAACGTATCGCTCAACCGCGTGATGTTTGGGCGTTGGCTGCAAGTATTGGCCAATCGTCAGAAAATCAACGTCGGCCGACCGCATATCGTCCATCACCTGCAGTACTTCCGTGCGGCGCTCGCCAAGCCCGACCATCAGCCCCGACTTGGTGAACATCGTTGCGTCCAATTCCTTGACCTGTTGTAGCAGCCTTAACGAGTGATAATAGCGCGACCCGGGACGCACCTCCCTGTAAAGCGATGGAACCGTTTCCAGGTTGTGGTTGAATACGTCCGGCCGGGCTTCGACAACCCGTTCCAACGCGCCTGGCTTGCGCAGGAAATCGGGTGTAAGGACCTCAATCGTAGTGGAAGGGTTCCTGCGGCGAACGGCGCGCACGGTTCGCGCAATGTGTTCCGCGCCGCCGTCATTCAGATCGTCTCGGTCCACGGAAGTGACCACGACGTGGGTCAGGTTCAGCCGCGCGACGGCCGAGGCGACACGCCCCGGTTCAAACGCGTCCAGCGCATCCGGGCGTCCTGTAGCGATATTGCAGAAGGTACAACCTCGCGTGCATATCTGGCCCATGACCAGAAAAGTCGCGTGCCCTTGGCTCCAGCATTCTCCTATGTTCGGACAACTTGCTTCCTGGCAGACCGTGGAGAGGCCGTTCTCCTTGACGATGCGCATAGTGTCCGCAAAACCGCCTCCGGCGGGCAACCGAACGCGAATCCACGGCGGCTTCGAGGGCGAAGGCGCGTCCGGTCGGTGAGCCTTCTCCGGATGCCGCTGCCTGGGATCAGACAGGTCTCGCTTGCTTGTCGGTCCGGGCATCTATGCACGCCTAATAGTGAATCGCCTGGCCATAGGCTTCCAGAACGGATTCGTGCATGGCCTCCGAAATCGTCGGATGCGGAAAAATTGAATGCATCAATTCGGCTTCCGTGGATTCCAGCGACCGCGCAATGACATAGCCCTGAATCATCTCTGTCACCTCCGGGCCGATCATGTGGGCGCCGAGCAATTCCCCGGTCTTCACATCAAATACGGTCTTGACGAATCCTTCCGCATCGCCCAGCGCGATCGCTTTTCCATTCGCCAATAGCGGGAAACGTCCTACGCGCACCTCGTGTCCATGTTCCTTGGCCAACTGCTCTGTCAAGCCTACGGAAGCCACCTGCGGCTGGCAGTAGGTGCAACCCGGAACATCCGTCCGGCGGAATGCGTGCACGTTCTTACCCGCAATCGTTTCCGCCACCATGATTCCCTCATGGGATGCCTTGTGGGCGAGCCAGGGAGGCCCGGCCACATCGCCGATTGCCCAGATCCCGGCGACCCCGGTATTGCAGCGCTCGTCCACGGAGATGTGACCCCGGTCGGTTTCGACCCCAACCTCCTCCAGTCCCAGCCCTTCGATGTTTCCGGTTATGCCGACCGCTGAAATCACCCGGTCAAACTCCACCGCTTCCCGCTCGCCCTTGTGCTCGATATGAGCGACTGCTGAATTGGTCTTGCGTTCGAGCTTGGCAACTGTCGCTTCGGTGCGAATGTCCATGCCCGCAGACCGGAATGCCTTCGCAGCGAACTCCGACACTTCCGCATCCTCCGCAGGCAGAATCCTGTCCAGGACTTCGACAACCGTGACTCTTGTCCCCAGACACAGGTAAAAGTAGGCAAACTCGATGCCGATTGCGCCCGATCCTATGACGAGCAGCCGATTCGGAAGCGCGCGGGGCATCAGCGCATGCCGGTACGTCCAAACAATGTTGCCGTCCGCCTCCAGTCCGGGCAATTCCCGTGCCCGCGCCCCGGTGGCGATGACGATATGTCCGGCGGTAAGCCTCGCTGTCTTGCCCTTGTCGTCCGTTATCTGAACTTCGTTGCTGGAACAAATCCGCGCTGACCCCATGCGCACCTCAACCTTGTTTTTTTTCAAGAGATGTGTGACGCCCTGATTGAGTCGCCGGGCAACCTTGCGTGAACGGTCAATCATCGACTCGAACGAAACACCCACGTTCTCAACCCGGACCCCGTACGAGGCGGCATTGCGGGCGAGTTCCAGAACCTCCGCGGAACGCAGAAGCGCTTTTGTGGGAATACAGCCCCAGTTCAAACATATGCCGCCCGGGTTTTCCCGTTCGATCACCGCGGTCCGAAGCCCGACCTGCGCCGCCCGTATGGCCGCGACGTAGCCGCCCGGTCCGGCGCCAATAACCGCGACGTCAAACTTGTGGGGTGGCATCGTTTTCTCCCGCACCTGTTCCTGTCTTCCCAAGATCAAGGCGCCGCCACATGTCCAGCATGGCGCATCGTTTCCGGGAACACGCCTGCGAAGCGTCCTTGCGTACTAGGGCGAATATCCTCCGCTGGCCAGGAATTCCCTTTCTTCCGGCGTGCTTTCCCGTCCAAGCGCATGGTTCCGGTAGGGAAAGCGCCCGAATCTGCGGATCAATTCACGGTGCTGGAGGGCGTGATAGACGCCCTCCTCGTTGTCCTCCAGCCTCTCCCGGATGAACAGCACGCAACGGTCCTGGTCCTCCAGAGATTCCGAGTGCATGAAGGGGAGGTAAAGGAATGCGCGCCGAGCCTCGGGAAGCTCCCGGTCGAAACCCGCCTCGATCGCTTGAACCGCAACTTCCCTGGCCTTCAAGTCGGCTTCGAACGCGCGGCCGTCCATTCGGAAGAGATTGCGCGAGAATTGATCCAGGACGATCACCAAAGCGACTGCGCCTTCGGAACACCGAGACCAATGGTCATACTTCCCGGTCAGTGCAAGATCCCGCGTTGTTTCGAATTTTTCCCGGATCGCCTTGTCAAACTCAGGGTCCTTTTCGAACCACTTCTTCGGAGATGTTTCTTCGAACCAAAATCGCAGCACTTCGCCCGCGAGTTCGTCCGGCGGACCGGACCGCAATTCTTCGCTCGCGCAGACTTGAGCAGAATCCCCGATCGTTACACCGCCCCCACGCAACACGCGGCAACAAATTCCGCCGCGCCAACCAACAGAAAGCGCAGTGCGCAACCCGGGGCGCTGCCGGTCCATTCGGCTGCACGGTTCGCATTCGCGACTCGTCTCCAACTCGACCTCACCGATCGTCAACCGTGATTTCGAAGCGCGAGGATTAGCTATTCCATCGAGGAGAATATTCGCTCTTCGCGTTGTCCAGGGAAATTTCTCGCCGATTTCGTCGCAGACCTCTCGCCACTGATTCGCGAAGAGCACGACAACCCGTGCGTCGTCATCGGAATGAAGGCCCCGATAATCTCCTTCCAGCCCGGATTCCTCCGTAATCGTGCAGGAATCGAGTTCTTCCAACTCTGCATAAGGTGATTCATGGCGAGCAATTCCCGTTACCGCTGCCTCAACTGCGTTCATGCGTTCACCTCAATTCTCCCCAGTTGGTCTTGCCAAAAGACATCATGCCGAACTTGACCCTCGCACGCTACTTACGGCTTGCAAGTGCGGTTGCCCGTATACGCCTGATCGTCGTTCGAATTCGGACCTCGAGCAACTGAACGCTTCGCCGCTATGACCTTTCGGATTCCGTGGATACGGCCCCTTCCTTCGACGCCTCAAGATACATTTCCGCGCCCACCCCCGACGTCTTCAACGGCATCGGCGCAAACGCGACGGCCTCCTCTGCCGCTGGCGCACTCCGCTGCGTCGACCGGTACGTTGCAAACAACCCGAGCGCTCCCGAGAAGATCGCAATTAGCGCGAAAAAACTCCACGATCCGGCTACTCCCATAACAACTCCCGCGATCGGTGGCCCAAGCGTCGCCCCGAATCCCTGAAGAAACACCATTCTCGCTCCGCCTGCGGCCATCCGGTCATTGTCCAGAAAGTCGTTCGCATGTGCGATCAGAACCGAATAGAGCGGAGTCGTTCCCGCGCCAATCAGACCGGCCAGAACAAGAAGAACGGGTAAACTTCCGGCAAGCAGCAGCGCTGCGAGCGAAGCCGCGACCGAAAGGGCGGTCAAACCAATCACCACGGCCCTCCGGCCGATTCGATCCGATGCCCAACCCATGGGGTACTGCACCACCGTGCCGCCGACATAAATCGCCGAGATCATCGCGGCGATTTCCCCAACGCTGAGGCCTTTTTCGACCCCATAGACCGCCGTCATGGAAAACTCGATACTAAAGACCGCGCCTAATAGGAGCATGCCAACAAAGCCGAGGGGAGAAACGTGGTATAGTTCCCGGAACGATAGCGGCTTTGCCGTCTCATATACCGGCACCGGAGATGCGCTGAGCAGGACCGGGCCGAACGCCAACGAAACGAGAACCGTCGAAACGACAAACAAATCATAGCCGTTCGGATCTCCGATGCTTAGAATTCCCTGCCCGATCACGATGCCCGTCAATTGAGCGGCGAGGTAGAGGCTCAGTGCCTGCCCGCGCCGGCTATTCGCGTTGATGCCGTTCAGCCAGCTCTCCGCCACCACATAAATCCCCGCCATGCAGGCGCCGTTCAAGAATCGAAACAGGGCCCACAGAATCGGATCCACGGCTGCCGCGAAGAGAATCAGGCATGCCGAGGCCATGGACGCATAAGCGGCGTACACCCTTACATGTCCGACACGGCGGACGAGGTGGGGCGTCACCATCGAACTGGTCATATAGCCCACGAAGAAACCTGACATGATCATCCCGATGGCAATCGTGTCGAATCCCTCAATAGAACCCCGGACGCCTATCAAAGAAGTGCTGAGACCATGGGCAATCATGATCATCACCGTTCCCAGCAGCAGCGCCCAGGAATTCCTGAATACCGTCATCATGATTCAAGCCTCTTTCCCCGGATTCGCAAAATGGGGAATTGCGCGTTCATTGCGCCTTGCCACGGTTATCTGCTCGTGAAAATGCGACAGAATTTCGAACGAGGAGTCGCTTCTGTACAACGGCACTGTATTAAGTGCTGGATTCCTCCGGAAACAAGAGGCAAGCGTCGCCATACGAAAAAAAGCGGTAACCCGATTCGATCGCATGCGCGTAGGCGCATTGCATGCGATCCGTGCCCATATATGCGGAGACCAGCATGAAGAGCGACGAGCGAGGCAGGTGAAAGTTGGTCAGCAGCGCATCCGTGGCGCGAAACCTGAAGCCCGGCAGAATGAACAGATCCGTGGTTCCCGTCCAAGGCTTGAACCGCCCGGCCCGGAGGACGGCGCTTTCCAGAAGCCGCATCGAGGTGGTCCCGACCGCCACCGTTCGACCGCCCTCCGCATTCGCGGCTTCCATTGCCGCTGCAGTGCGCGGGCCAATTCGGCCCCATTCCCGCTCCAGACTGCCCGTTTCCATCTGCTGTGCACGAACCGGAAGAAACGTCCCCGGCCCGACATGGAGCGTGACGGCGGCGCGCCTCACTCCCACCGCATCGAGGGTTGAGAGCAACGCCCCGTCAAAATGAAGCCCGGCGGTTGGGGATGCGACCGCGCCCGCCGCGGCGGCGAACGCGGTTTGGTAGTCAACGTCATCCTTGCGATCCGGCGGCCGCAACTTTGCGATATAGGGGGGTAGAGGCATTCGCCCAAACCTTGCCAGCAGTGCATGGAATTCCGCGCCGGTAGACTTGAACGACAGGATCGCGCGTCCGGCCCGCACCTCTTCTACGAGAGCGAAAAAGCCATCCCCGAAGATGACGGTGTCGCCAGATCTCAGCCGCTTCAGCGGGCGGACCATCGCCTGCCAGCGACCCTCCCCAAGATCGTGAAGCAACGTGATGTCCAGTACAGCTTCCGTGTCTTTGCGCCATCGCGTTCCGTTCAGGCGTACCGGCAGCACCTTGGTATCATTGAAAACAAGTATGTCGTTGCGTCGAAGCCAATCGGAAAGCGCGTTGATGGTCGAATCAACGACTTGGGAGCGCGTAACGACCAGCATTCGAGCTGCACTTCTCGGGGATGCAGGACGAAGCGCAATCAGCTCCTTTGGCAGCCGAAAGTCGAACTCCTCCACCGGCATGGGTGTGTTCCGCAGTGTTTGGCCTAGCCGCCCTGCATCCAGACTCCCTCAGGAACAAATGCTTGGAATACAAACGCAAAAATAACCTCGTGAACGATCAGATCTCCGTTGTCGGCATCCTGGACCGTGACATTGCCCACGTCCCTTCCCTTGCTGATTTCCGAAGTATCCAGCGCGGAAGCCTGGCCTTCGCGCCAGTTCAACCGCAGTCCCGCCTCCAGGATTTCACCCTCTTCACGAAGCCGGGCGAGCGGCCAAGCCCGTTCGCCCACCCGGACGACCCGGGACAATGGGCCAACGTTGTCCGGCAGCATGTCCAGGTTTCCCCGGTACAGAAACGGAAACGGGGAAGTGTCGTATCCCCGGTAAGGATTGTGACCGTATGGGCGAGGGAAATTCGGCTGCTGCATCACTTCACCTTCCGGATACCCGGACCGAAATGATTCCCAGCTCTCCAGCAGCACGGGAATGGCGGTTAGTTGCGTGCCAGCGTGCACGCCGACAATTCCCGCACCGAGAAACTGCTGCCACCAACTCTCGGTCTGCCTGTCATACATGATCAGGTCCGAGTGCCGCAATTTGCCCGAAACGCCAAATGTCAGGTCCGTTCCGTCCACCCGCGACTCGAAGACCAGCGCGGAATTGCAGAGCGGGCAATAGGTGACTGCAACCGGTACGCCGGCCACTACGTCATTCACAATTTCGTGCCAGATCAGGTACCGCAGCGGATAGGCCCGGGCGGCCCCGTCGAGTTCCAGGGAAACCACTGGTTCGGCCGGCTCCAAGCGCGTTTCGTCCGCGACCGGACCGAACTCCGGTTCATCCACGGCCGGGATTCCGTCCTTCGGAGGACCGCCGGACAAAATCTCTCCAAAAAGCACGGTGCTGCGCGAGAAGTCCGTAGCCGGCCACTCCCTTTCCCATCCAGGTACCGGGGCCTGCGGTTCCACGAACTCCCCCGCGAATGATGCGGTGGAAGATGCAACCAGTGCAGTGGCGGCAAGCAAGGCGCGGCAGCCATTGCCGAAAATTCCTGACATCACTGCTCGGCTCCCGAACTAACCGGACGCACGTGGATCATGGCGTCGGGATCGAGCACCATTCCGTTATTGGAGGCAACTCCCCGCTTTATGGTATCGATGTGTACCATGCCCTCTACTACCTCTCCGAATACCGTGTACTGTCCGTTCAGGAACGGGGCGTCGGCAAAACAGATGAAAAACTGGCTGTCCGCGCTGTCCGGATGCTGGGCGCGCGCCATCCCAACCGTACCGCGCCGGAAGGGTTCCGATGTAAATTCGGACGCAAGCCGCTTGCCCGACCCTCCCCTTCCCGTGCCGGTCGGGTCGCCGGTCTGCGCCATGAATCCGTCGATTACCCGGTGAAAAACCACTCCGTCGTAAAAGCCGGCCGAGGCAAGTTCCACGATTCGGGCGACATGGTTCGGCGCCAGGTCCGGTCGAAGTCGAATGAGCACATTCCCGGTCCGCAGTTCGATCCGGAGATGGTCCGGGGATTCGGCCACTGCCTGTCCCAGGCCTAGAATTGCGGCAAGTGCCGCGGCAGCCATCGCGGCTGCAAGGTTTCGTGCCATGCTTTGCGAGTCCTCAAGTGCTGATGTCCGGCGGCGGGACTACAACGTCATTGTGACGCGATTTCGGCAAACTTCACTGCAAGCCGGGAGGCAACCGAACTCGGCACGAAGGGCGATACATCTCCCTCCAACCGCGCAATCTCCTTGACCAGCTTTGACGCAATGGCCTGGCGCTCAGGATCCGCCATCAAGAATACGGTCTGAATTTCCTGATCGATTGCCCGATTCATGCCAACCATTTGAAACTCAAACTCAAAATCCGAAACAGCCCTCAGGCCGCGCAAGATAATCGAAGCGCCGACTTGCTTGGCGAACGTCACGAGCAGGCAGTCGAAAGGCTCTACCTGCGCAGCCAGTTCCGCGTCGGCCAGCGCTTCCCTCAGCATGTCCACTCGTTCGCCCGAGGAAAAAAGGGGTCGTTTGTCGTCGCTGACCGCGACCCCGACTACCAGCCTGTCCACCAGACGGAAGGCACGCCGGACAATGTCCAAGTGACCGCAAGTGACAGGATCAAATGTGCCAGGGTAGAGACCGATTCGTTCCATGCGTTATCCTGTCAACCGCCAACTCCCATGATGGCGGGAAGACAAAGTTGCTATCCGCTCTTGATCCAGTCAGCGAGCGCCGCGTTTTCTCTTTCGAGGCCGGCGATACGAGCCTTGACCGCATCGCCAATCGAGATAACGCCGGACAATTTACCGCTCTCCAGCACCGGCATATGGCGGAACCGGCGCTCCGTCATGACTTCGAGCACGCGGTCAAGAGTATCCGAAGGATCCGCACAATACACATTCCGCGTCATAAATTCCGAGACGGGACGGCTCAGGCAAAGGGACCCTTGGCTCGCCAAAGCCCGAACCAAGTCACGTTCCGAAATGATGCCGGCAAGCTCTGTGTCCCCACTGGACACGACAAGCGCTCCAATTCGCCTTTCCGCCAGCTTGGCCGCCGCAGTGGAGAGGGTATCCGTCTCACAGATGGTCTCCACCTTGAGAGTCCCCTTTTCGACCAAAATTTGCCGCACATTCATGGAAGCCTCACTGACAAAGGATGCCCAATGGTGACGAATCGTCGAATCATACCATTAGTCGAAGGTCTTGCGCGACTACCGGACGAGAGGGACGCGCAGCAGTTGACACTATTGCGGCCCGCTTCCCAATCACCTACCAATCAAGGGAATCATGCAACGTGGAAAAATGATGATGCGTGATAAGGTCCTTCGAAGCGATTCGGAATGGCGTGAACTTCTTACGCCAGAGACGTACCAGGTTACGCGGCGTGCAGGCACCGAGCGTCCATTCACCAACGATAAATTCCCTGGACAGTCCGGTGAGTTTCGTTGTGTATGCTGCGGCTCTCCATTGTTCGACATGTCCGACAAGTTTGATTCCGGCACCGGATGGCCCAGTTTCGTCCGGCCAATTGCGAACGATGCCATTTCCGAACGCGAAGACCGGAGCCTCTTCATGCGAAGAACAGAAATTCTGTGCTCGCGGTGCGATTCCCACCTTGGACATGTTTTCCCGGATGGCCCGTACCCGACCGGCCTCCGTTACTGCGTAAACGGGATAGCGCTCACATTTCATCCCGCACCCGCGGACCACTAGACGCCCCGGGCGCAATGGCACTTCCCCGCGTCAGCGACGAGCCGCTCACCTTCGACGCAATTGTCTCGGGCGCCGGCATCGCCGGACTCGCCGCAGCGCTTGGCTTGGCGAAGTCTGGCGCCCAAACGCTTTGTATCGATGCGGTAGCGGCCGGCGTCGCCGCTGAACGGACGGACCTGCGCACAGCGGCATTGTTCCCGCCGTCCGTGCGCTTTCTTTCCGAACTAGGCGTATGGCGGCGAGCGGCAGAATCCGCAGTGGCCATTCGCTCCATTCAAATTGTCGAACAAGAGCACAAATGGGCGCGATTGAATACCGCCCCCAGCTTCAGCGCGCGGGAGATCGGACTTGAGGCGCTAGCGCACAACATTCCGAACCGGAGCCTGCATTCCACGCTGATCGAGGAGGCGACCCGGGAATCCCGGTTGGAACTCGTCCGGCCCGCGCGAATCGCGGCTCTCACCCGGCGCGAAGACGTGGCGATCGTCCGTCTCGACGATGGACGCAGAATGCGTGCGCAATTGGTCGTTGGTGCGGACGGTTCCGGATCCGGCGTTCGGCTATTGGCAGGCATTCCGGCAAGGAAAAGAACTCATGGACGCGCCGCCCTGACTTTTCATGTCGCGCTCACGCGCGACCTTGCCGGGGTATGTATTGAAATTCATAGTGAAGGCGGAGTATTCACCATAATTCCGCTTCGTGACAAACGAGCTGCTGTCGTTTGGCTTCTGCCGACTACGGAAGCGGAGCGCCTAGCCAACTTGAGCACGGAGGCGCTTGGAGAATGTGCGACACGGCTCGCATACAGTTCGGTCGGTCCCTTTCAGGTCGAACGGGGCGTGACCAAATGGCCGGTCCGCACGATGATCGCGAAGAGATTCACTGCAAACAGGCTGGCATTGGCGGGAGAGGCAGCGCACGCGATGTCTCCGCTGGGCGCTCAGGGGCTAAATTTGTCGCTTGGCGACGCACGTCTTCTGGCCAGACTGTCGGCGGATGCGATCGGCAGCGGGAGGGATATCGGCGACGAACGCGCACTACGCGATTACGAGCGCAAGCGCCGTACCGCGGCGCTCACCCGGATGACGGCAGTCGAAACCTATGCCTTCATTTCTTCGCGGGGCCAAGGGCCGGTCGCGGCGTTGCGGCGCGTCGGCCTTGGTGCAATCGGACGCGCGCATCGCCTTCGACGCCTTGCATCACGGATTGCATCAGGGTCCACCCCGTCCCTGCCGTGGAACGTCCAACAGACTGGCGGGAACTGAGCAGTGGGCATTTCGTTGATGGAATACGAAGCCGTGATCCGCCTTGGAGTATTCGGCGGGGTATTTCTGGCACTCGCGGCTTGGGAACTTGCGTCGCCGCGGCGCAAGCTCGCAGCGTCGAGACCCCGCCGGTGGTTTACGAATTGGGCGATTACCATCCTGGATTCCATCATCGTTCGGCTGCTGTTCCCCGCCGCAGCGGTCGGTGCAGCATGGGATGCGGCCGAGAATGGCTGGGGAGTACTGAATTTCTATGGCTGGCCGTTCTGGCTGGAAACCATTCTCGCCGTACTGCTGCTGGACCTGCTGATCTACGCGCAGCATGTCGTGAGCCACAAGATACCCGTTCTCTGGCGCATCCACCGAGTGCACCATTCAGACCGGGACGTCGATGTTACGACCGCAATTCGATTCCACCCAATCGAAATTGCGCTTTCCATGTTACTGAAAATCGGCGTGGTCTACCTGATGGGCGCCTCGGCGACTGCCGTCATCCTGTTTGAAATCCTGCTGAACGGATGCGCGATGTTCAATCACGCCAACATAAAAATCCGGCGTTCCGTGGACCGCATCCTCCGGCTGGTTGTGGTCACTCCGGACATGCATCGCATCCACCATTCCGTGAGACGCCAGGAAACGGATGCGAATTACGGCTTCAACTTGCCCTGGTGGGACCGGCTCTTCGGCACCTATGTTGATCAGCCCGCCGATGGGCACAAGAAAATGTCGATTGGGCTGAATGACCTTCAGGATGAACGGCCGACGCGACTTGGGTGGTCGCTGTGGTTTCCGTTCCGCTCGGACAAGCGATGAGCCCATTCGAGTTTGCCCAATCGCGATTTTCCGAACTTGGTCTCGCCATTGGTGGTTTTCACGTTCAGGAGAGTGACCGGACACCCGGCGACGCCAAGACAATCCTTCTTGCGATTGGCGCGCTGCCGGAAATGTGGAGCGTGTTTCGCAGGTCGCGAGAAAGCAAGGATGGGGACGCTTCGCCGCTCGACAGATGGAGTGCACGGGTTCTCCGCTCCGTCGCCAGTGAAATGGATGCAGAGACCGCATTCCCTTTTGACGGTCCACCCTACTGGCCATTCCTGGACTGGTCTAGGAAGGCCGAACCGCTTTGGCCTTCGCCAATAGGATTGCACATACATTCAACCTATGGCATGTGGTTCTCATGCCGTGGAGCCATTGTCAGCGCCAAGCACCTCGATCTCCCGGCCCGGGATGGGCGCGGACGCCCCTGCGATCACTGCCCCCGCCAGCCATGCCGCTCCGCCTGCCCCGTCGATGCATTTTCTGAGGGTCGATATGACGTGGAACGATGCGCACGGCACGTGGCTTCCCCCGCCGGCATCGAATGCAGGCGACATGGATGCCTGGTGCGGCGCTCCTGTCCTGTGGGAACGGAATTCGCACAGGAATCGGCGCGTGCGGCTTTTCACATGGATGCGTTTGGGGCCAGTGTCTGTGCCAAAATGCCGGGTTTTGAAGCGGGCGCGACATTTCCGGCGAAGGTACACGGCGCGGAATTCAGCCGCCCGGGCCGTGAATGACCGGTTCCACTCGGGATTTGCGCGAATGTCGAAGACGCCGGGATCTTTCGTCATGAGGAGCGATTCACTGCCAAGGCCGATCGGCAAACTCTCAATCTGGCCTCCAAGCATTGCCCGTGCAGTCGTACGAGAACCGCCCCGTCTTTCGCTCCCAACAACGGCGCGGGATTGCGTTGGAAATTGGCAGCGCAATATCGGAGAGCCACAATCAAGGCGATGATCGGTTGCGCTTGAACCGATGGCCGACTGGACCGGACTTGGCTGCTCCATCTCGACAGTGACTGGGGCGACGACCTGCTGGTGGCCCCCGGCGATGTTGCTTGTCGTCACGGAAGCAGTTGACCCAGCAGGCGTAGGTTCCGAGCAGATATCATTCCACATCCCCGCAAACATCTTTGCGTCAACGATATTTGGAGCGGTCGATCACGTTATCCGATCTGCATCGATTCTATTCCAGCATGAATTCGTTTCGTATCGGCCTAGTCATCGAAAACCAAGGTAATACGAATCTCGAACACGCGACACAGGGGCACAATTCCGGCAAACGTTCCCGCCCACCTTCATACTCATCTGTCCGATTATAGCGCATACGTTTCTATATTTACCTTATAGTTGCGCCGGTTCTGATCGTTTTCAGACCCAATTATCTTGACGAATTCTTTTTTTGATGTTTTTATAGGTCCAAGAGATCACGGTGTAGCGCATGAAATCTTTGACCAAACCTGCCGGTCTGCTGCTTTGCTTCGTGGCAAGCACAGGTTGCCAGCACGAATCCAGCGCGCTGTTCAACGGACCGGCACCTCGTGCCGCTGCCCAAATCCAGATTACGGCGGAATCGGGCTCCGAAGTCGTGATTACAAAATACGCTTCGTCCGGCGAAGGGGGGCAACCCGAGCACACGAATAGTGCGCAGGAAATTCTGGTTAGAGAACCTGCCGCTTTTCTCAGCAGCAGAACCATGTTCCCGTCCAAATCGCCTGCGACCATATCCGCTCTTGCTGATCCCACCGTTCCAGCATTCCCCGAAACACCGGCACCACTCGGCAACCTTCGACAACGCCAGTGGGAAGTGAGGGCGGGAGAGACGCTCTATCAGGCAATCAGCCGCTTCGCCGAACGCGCCCAGCACTCCGCAAAGAAGCCGCAGGTGCTTCCCGTTTGGGAAATCACTGCTGACGCGGCCTTCGAAGGGGAATTTGTGGAGGCCCTTGAATGGCTGATGGAAGGCTTCGCTCATACCGAGCCGAGACCGGTGCTTACTGTGCATCCCAACCGCCTAATTCTCCTGACTGCGGAGTAGGCTCGGCATGCACGTCTTAAGGAAAATCACCATTTCCCTCGCCGTGCTTGCCGGAATCCTGCTTGCCGCCTGTCAACCTCGGCCTACCGGCCCGTTGACCACCGACCGGCTATCGAAGCGAATCGAAACCGAAACGAGCAAGGCGAAATCCAACATCGACAGCAGTGGAGTTATTCGCCGGGCCGAACGGCCTTATCTTGGCGAAGTCCAGAATATGGACGAAGCGGCTCGTTCGCTTCCTTCTCGGGTGCAATCCAACACCGGGTTTTCGCTCGCGACGGATACTCCCCTTTCCCTCGAAGAGATTTCGGCGAGAGTCACTTCGGCCACCGGCCTGCATGTCATTGTTAATGTCGATCTCGTCGCCGCGGCCGCCACTTTACGCTCCAAGGATCTGCGGGCCCGTTTCAGTGGACCGTTATCAGAGTTCCTCGATCTCACAAGCCGTCATTGGGACGCGACGTGGACCTACTCGGACGGCGTGATCCAGATCACGAACGCGATAACCCGGATTTACGCCGTGAGGGCGTCGGCGGCGGTGACGCACTTTTCATTGGAAACAAGCGAAACTGGATTCGACACAGGGGCAAACTCCTCATCATTGCGCTTGAAATCGGAAGTCTGGAACGAAATTGACACCGCTCTCGCCGAGATTGTATCGCCGGGCAACTATCAGCTCTCCCCGAGCGCCGGCATCGTGACAGTCACGGCACCGCCTAGCGTGCATCGCGCGGTCGGAGCCTACTTGGAGCAATCCAACGCCGTCTTTGACGCGCGAATTTCCATTGAAGTTGCTGCGGCATTTCTCGATGTGGCGGATCTCGACGACTTTGGCCTCTCACTGGATTTCCTGCACAAGGTGCTCGATGGCGACGCGACGGTCCGGTTGGGCCGAGCGAGCGAAGTTGCTGCACCTGGAATAGCTTCTTTCATTGCATCCGGAGAATCGCAAGGAAGCCGTTCCAGATCAGCTGGATCTTCCGTCATCCTTCGAGCACTCTCGCGAACGGAACGGGTGATCGACTACCGAACCGCCAGCGTAATTACCCGGCATGGTTCGCCGATTCCGATCAGCCTCGCACGCAAACGAGACATCGTCCGCAATATCACGGTGACGGTGTCCGATGAGGAGCGATCGACTTCCGTAGAAGCGGAGACGCTCAACACCGGACTGTCGATTTCGGCTCTTCCCCGGATTCTCGACAAGGACAGAGTGCACCTTACGTTGTCCCTGGTCGCCCGTGATCTCGTGAACCTCGCTCCCTTCAGGGCGGGAGAACAAGGAACCATCCACCTCGCAACGATCGACGAACGCCGTCTCACGCACGACCTTGTAATTGGACGCAATGAAACCCTCCTCTTGGCAGGATACGAACAGCAGAAGGCAGATACTTCTGCCGAGGGAATTGGTGCGCCGAGCTTCAACTTGCTGGGCGGCGGACGTACTTCGGGTACGCGGCGTTCCCGGCTGTATCTGCTGGTTTCAGCC
This sequence comes from Rhodobacterales bacterium, assembly GCA_965219495.1. Taxonomy (GTDB): domain Bacteria; phylum Pseudomonadota; class Alphaproteobacteria; order Rhodobacterales; family CAZPXZ01; genus CAZPXZ01. The sequence continues at coordinate 364,414 of OZ244777.1, read as the reverse complement.
AGCATCCTCCGATGACCAGCAGCGTTCCCCCTCTGCGAACGGATTCTTCCTTGCGGGCTTCCACGAAATTGGAAGCCGACGCCCGGCAGGTTCCCATAACGGTTGAAGAGCAGCCCAACCATTTCAGATCCGATTCGTACGTTTTCGAATGGGACGGACGGCAGTACGCTTTTGGTGGGCGATGGATGGTGTTTCGACGCCACGACAGGCGTGCGGAGTCGAAGGCGATGCGCGAATCCGGCGCCACACACTGGATTCGCGTACCCGCCGGAGCCGATGTGCAGGTTTCCATGTATTGCTTGTCCCAGGAGAGGGGGCGCATCTACGCCGCGGCTGAAGCCGTGCGGAGCAGGTTTGGCAGCGACTTCGCAGGGGTCTTTGATTTTCAGACCGCGTCAATTCCTAAGGGATATTGGGTCATTGCCATTTCGGACGAATTTGTCCTTTGTGACCTGGTTCTCACATGTGTCGAGGCTGCGAAAGCGGCGTACAAGAAGGTTCTTGCGCCCGGACGCCATTTCAGCGCCGTATCCGTCCCGCAAGGCTTCGCGGACAATGACGGTGGCCACACGCCGCTGTCCGACTTCCTCGACCTCTCGGAATATCGGCTTCGGCGTACGCGTTCGCTTCCCAAAGTCCTTATGGCTGGGATTGTCGCTGCCGCGACGTTCGCCGGCACGGCGGCCCTGGCCTACGACCTGCTGAACAACCCGAACCAGGCGAGCGTAGAATCCGTTACTCCCCAAGTTGAAGCGGTTCACACGGAAATCACACCCATTCCGGAATTTGTACGAGTCTGCGAGTTAGCCGTCGCCAACGGCCTTCAGGCTGGCTTGCAGGGTTGGTCCCTGGCGTCGGCGGCGTGCCGCAGGGACGCCGCGACACTGCAGTTCCAGAGGGAACCCGGTTCGGATATCGAAACACTCTCGCACGCATTCGCCACAGCGGACATTCGTCATTCCGGATCCCAGTCGAACGCCATACTCCCGCTTCGAGTTGACCGAATTTCTCTCCAAAATCCCCAGTCCTCTTCAACTGGCATGCGAATGCTTCGCCAACGCCTGACGCTGCTCGACAAGAATTTCCGAGTCGACGCCGGATATATGAGCGCCACCACTACTGCAAGAGAGACCTTCAGCTACGAACTGCGAACTCTGGCGCCCGCCCCGGTCTGGCTTCGTGCTTTAAGCGAAATTTACGGAGCCGAAATCTCTTCGATCGACTTCATACCGCGAGAATTTTCTTGGCATATCAAGGGATTGCTTCATGTCCGCCCTGATTAGATTCCTGCTTTGCGGTGCGTCAGCCCTTTTGCTGTCCGGCTTAACGGGAGTTTCCGCGGAAACCGCGAAGAATGAAGCGTCTGCACCGGATCCGCTCCAGCAACTGCGAATCCAACAGAAACGCTTGTTTGAACTGGATTTCGCCGTAAAGGAAGCCGAACTTCTTCAGCGGTTGTGTGCATTACGGCCGAACTATCGGGAATGCATCCCCTCCCCGGAGGACCTGCACCAGGCGTTCGCGGCGGATAACGAACTTCCTGAAGATACATCGGTCGAAGATCGGAAGGTTCAGGCGCGGGAATTTCAAATTTCCGAAATCTACGGTTCGAATGGAAACCTGATTGCAATCCTCCTGGGCCCGGATGGAAAACGACTCCCCGTGCGTGCGGGCGCGAGCATTGGAAGCAATCTGACTGTTCAGCGCATTGGTCGCGATTCCGTGATCGTGGCCGACGGCGCTGAACTTCACGTGCTGCAATTGATTCCTTGAATCATGGCAGAGGCGCTCCAGATCAATTCCGGGGGAAGCCGTAGTCACTCCCTCAAAATTCTCAGCGCACGAGGCGGTGCGCTCGAAGCCTCTCCCCGACTCCGGAGATTCATCGCGATATTCGAAGACGGGCGAACGCTAGCGACACCTGCCGCGCTTGACGATCCCGAATTCCAAATGCTCCAGCGACATGCGGCCAGCGGGAACATCCGCTTGAGAAAGCCCGAGGTCGCTTCGCTGGACCAGATTGCGGCAGCAAACGCCAAGGTTGGCGACGTTGCGGAATTCGTGACGCAAGCGCGACACGCATTCTTTTCCATCCTCGAGCGTGCGGCGATGGTGCATGCTTCAGATGTCCTGATTTCCCGGTCCGGCGAAGAAGCGGAGGTCCGGCTACGCGTTGACGGATTGATGCGCAATGACCGGAAGCTGGAGCCGGACCGCGCCACCGCTATTTCCAACGCCGCCTTTCACGCCTGTGACGCCGGCGACTCCTTGGCGATTACCACTCGAGCAGTCCGCGCCGCCATCACGAACCGGAAATTTCTTCCTGGCAAGGTGCAGGGCGTCCGTCTGCAATACGCGCCTACAGCAACAGGATTTGTCCTTGTCCTGCGCATAGCCTATGCGTCCTCTGCCATTCAGTGCCGGACCCTCGAAGAAGCCGGATACGGCCAGCAGCAAACCTCGGTCATTCGCTCCGCGCTTCAATCCTCCGCAGGAGTCTTCGTGGTAGCGGGTCCAACAGAACACGGGAAATCCACCACGCTCAACCTGGCCATTGAGGAATTCGCGCGAGGTTACGCTCAATTCCCGAATATCGTTGCGGTTGAGGATCCGCCTGAAACCCAGCACATCCCATACATTCAGTCATTCTCCGTCAACACCTCGATCGAAAGCGAGGAAGCTGCTTTTGAAGGCGCGCTGCTTGCGGCGCTGCGGCTTGCCCCCGATGGCATCAAGATTGGCGAACTCAGAGATCACGTGTCCGCGCGCACCGCATATCGCGCGGCAGGGTCCGGTGCGCTCGTATTCTCAACCTTGCACGCGGCATTTGCCACCGACATCCCTTTCCGCCTGATGGATCTTGGAGTGGAACGGTACCGGGCGTTTGACCATCTCAACATTCTCTGGATTGCTCAGCGTCTGGTTCCCTCGGCTTGCCGAAGCTGTTCTTACTCCACAAGAAACGCCGATTCGCACGCGTACCGGGCACTGCTTGCAGACGCCGAGCGTCTTCAGATATCGCTTGGCAAGGCAAGGTTTGCGGGGAGCGGCTGCAACGCCTGCGCCGGAACGGGCTTTGTCGGCCGAGCGCTTGTGAGCGAGGTGGTGGCGCCCGACCACAAACTCTTGGAAACCGGCCTCGACCCTGGCGCCACCCGTCAGTCGTTCCGCCGCGCTTGGCTTCAGCACGGAGGATCACCCATTACGGTTGACGCTTTTCAATTCGTCCGAACGGGACAAATCTCTCTCGATGCATTTGTCCGTAACGTCGCAGCGTTTGAGTCGCTGGTATTCGACGTTCAAAATGTAGGCGCCCGGCCTTGAACACGGTCTCAGAACACAGAATGGCGAAACGCCGACGGTTCTCGCCTGCGGTTTACCGAGTGGCGCAGCAGTTCTGTCCCATCCGCGTGCGCCGCAAGCTCTTCGAGCAGTTCCATCATTTGGGAAGCAGCGGGATGCGAGAGCCGGAAATGCTCGCCATGATCTGGCGCTTGCGGACCCGGAACGGTTCCACGAACCGGCTGCATCCTGCGGCGCTCTTCTGCGAAGATGCTCTCCACGCTCTTGAGCAGGAGGGGCGGACGCTTCCCGAAGTCGCCATGCTCTGGGCGGGCAAGATCGAGCAACCGCTCTTGGTGGCGGGAGCCGCCACCGGGGCGTCACCGGAACTGTATCGGGATATTGTCGAACACCTCGACAACAGCATCGAACTTCGCCGGGCACTGATGGGACTGGCGGCGAACATCCTGATTCTCATCGCCATCATCGCCGGAACCGAAGTATTTCTTGCATATCAGTTTGTTCCCGCCGTGTCCGGCTTTGTAGAGTTGGGCCAACTGCGCGGAAGCGCCCGCTCCCTGGTATACAGCGCACTTTTCTTCCGCGACGGCTGGCCGGTCATTGCGCTGACAAGTGCGGGAATCGCGGTAGGGATGACTTTTTCCCTTCCGAGATTCACCGGTCCTCTTCGCGACCGCCTCGATGCCTTCGAACCGTACCTGACATACCGGCACATCTCCGGCGGCACCTTTCTCTGCGCGGCGGCGGCCCTATTCAGCGCGGGTCTCAGCGAGCGCGAGATATTCACGTTGCTGCGCAGCCACGCCACTCCCTATCTCGCGGAACGGATTCGACGGCTGGAGAGAATTGAGGCGGTTTTTGGCACCCGAATTCACCGGCAACCGGATAACTGGCCGGATATGGAATCCGCCATTGAGTCGGCTTTCGCGGCAGAGCATCCCGATCCTGTTGCTGCATATGCCAGAGCCGGAGCACGCCTGATTCGGCGCAGCATCCAGCGGTGCCAGCGTCTCGCCGAGATTGGAAGTTGGCTGGCCAGCTTCATTCTGGCTGCGGTGATAGTCTGGATCCTGATCGCCACGAACGACATTTCCGCCTCATTCCGGCTGGCGCACGACCAACTCCCGTGAACCCGTACGGCTTGAGCAGTGTGCTGGAAGACCAGGGAATATTCCCGAGCGGTCCTGACCCACCAAGTATGGCGAGCCCCCACTCGCTGTTCGAAAACCGGCGCGCCGTTCAGCGGATCCGCCAGCCAATCACCCAAACAACCAGACGAAAGGGAATCAGGAATGCGGGACCTAGTGGGTTATGCCCTTTATTCATTGGTCGGATTGACCGGTGTCCTTCTTGTATTTTCAGTATTCTCCGATGCGGAAACAGAGTCTCAGGTCGAGCGGCTCAATAGCGAGATCATGACCATCGTCACGGAGGTTCGAAAGACACATCGCGGTCATCCCAACAAGTACGGTACCGGGATCATAACGGATCGGGTTCTTATTCTCTCCGGAATCGCTCCCGCCACCACCATCTCAGGCTCCAACACGCTCGAGAATGCGTTTGGCGGAGATATACAAGTTACCGGAATTGCCAACGACACTTTCGCAGTCGATTTCTCGCAAGTGCCACAGGAGGTTTGCATCCAGTCGCTATCCCGGTTGCGCCCCGATGCCCGAGTGATCGGTGCGCGTGTCGCATCCGGATTCGCCGGGTTGTCTTCGGCAGCGAAACGGGCATTTCCAATTCCGTTTTCGACAGCCGCGAGCGCTTGCGCCAACACCGAGAATGCGATCCGGGTCGAAGCGCGATAGGGGGAGAAGATGATTGGACTCGTTCTACTGATCCTTGGATTTAGTCATTTAGTTGCTTCGCTGGATGCTGTCGAGAGCAAGACTCCGTTCCAATTGGGCGAATTCAACTGGTTGACACATAGCGCTAAGACCATCGCGCTCGGGCACCGGGAAGCAGTCGATATCGCCCGCCACCAGTTTTCCGTCCAGCACTTGTCTTCGAATTCCAGATACGTGGCGACAACCAGAACTAGCCACTGCTCGGACGGAAATTCGGTGGTTACGGCGTTTGTAAATCTCCCGGCAACTGATATCGCTGTTCTCGTTTCCGAAATCCGCCGGCACGTTTCTTTAAGAACGGCAATTGGATGGGTTGCCGCTGGCGAAGCGCCTGACGAGACCCTCGCCGCAAACTTGCCTGCCGGATGCGTGATGAACTCCCCCGCGCTCTGGATGGCAACCAGGCTGAATTGAGCCATGAACCCGCTCGTCGGCCTCCTGCTCGCCAGCCTGATTACCGCGACCGCTACGTCGTTCTACGTTCCGAAAATCGCAAACCTCCAGAATCAACAGTTTGACGACCGAAGCGCCCAACAGTTCGCGGTATTTGTGAATGCAGCCCAACGCTTTATCGAAAGCGATCGAGTGAAGCTCGTGGAGGAGTTTGTTCTGGTTCCGGGGCCGAAATCCATTGATGTTTCCGCACTCAAGAATGCGGGTGCGCTTCCCGCAGCGTTCGAAGACAGAAACACCTTCGACCAGAAGCATGCGCTTCTTCTCATTCGCAATCGTGTCGACCCCCGGCAAGTTGAGGGGCTTGCAGTCACATATGGAGGCGAAACCATGACCGAGCGCGAGAACGTGAGGCTGGCGCTCAGTGCCGGGTTTCGCACCGGGTTGGTTCACAAAGACCGCGTCGACCAGGCGTGGGGAGCGAGTGGGCTTTGGCGGGTGAATCTCTCCGATTTTCAGGGTGGGTCGGTGTTGCCGGACCACCGGGCCGAACCGGGGCATCTGGTGGCACTGGTTTCCACAATGCAGTCCGACTACCGTCAACTTTCGGAACTAAGGGCCGTAGGAGTGCTTTCCTCTGGAGAAATTGTGCGGAAGCCGTACTGCGGAACAAGATTACCCCAGATTTTCGCCCTCCCTGTGCAATTTTCCGATAACGGCGCTGGATACCCCGTTTTGGGACTCCAAGCCTATGCGGAGGAAACGCCAGATAAATCAGGTTGGCTACTGCGTTTGCAGTTGTTTCGCGAAAATCCTAGCCAACCGGGAACGGATATGCGAGTCGAATTGGACGCGGTTCACGGTCGAATGGCGGTGTTCACGACCTGCGAATAACCCGCGATTCACTCAGCTAATTGGGTGAATGAATCGCGGGATCAGGCTGTTATTAGTCCCTTACCCGGCAATTCTTGTGCAAAATGACGAAGATTTCATGCGGGTCTCCGGGAAAGTTCGGGCAGGACAACGGTTTCGCGGATTCTGGGGACGGCGGCAAGCACAGGTTTTCCCAGCTTGGTGAGGTAGTACTTATGGCGATGGCCCACCTTCTTGATGAGTCCGTGGGAGCGCAAGCGTTTGAGCAGGTAGGAAGCGCGTGACGGCATCAGTCCCGGCAGGCGGTTTCGGAGGTCTGCGGAGCGGAAGCCGCTGGTGCACCCCTCGCCGCGCGCCAGGGTGAGGAACAGGCGGTAGTCGGCGTCCATCAGCAGGTTGAAGCCGCGGCTCGAGCGTCCGTTGTCGCTGGCGGGCTGGGCGATGCGGTCGATGGCCTTGCAGCCGGCATCGGGGCTCTCGATGGCGGCGATGAAGCCGAAATAGCGGTCATTGGCGGCCCGCATCAGCTTGCCGAGGTCGCGTAGGCTGTACCCAAGTTCACCATTTCGCCGTTCCATTTGGCCGGAATTCGGCGATTCCGGCGGTCTTGCCGAGCATAAGTCGTTGCAGCGTAACGATGCGATTTCCGGGAAGGCCGAAGTAGTGCCATAATCGTCACAATATGTCAGATTCCGCCTTGACAGGCCCGCGCCGCCCCGGCAAAATCCCGCCATGTTCATTCGCAGGACCCAGACCCGCCGCATGGCCGATGGCGCCCGCTATACCACCTGCCGCCTGGTTCGCAACGAACGGATCGGAGACCGGGTGCGGCAGGTAACGCTGCTCAATCTCGGCGCCGACTTCGGGGTTCCCCCGGAACGGTGGCGGGAGTTGACGTTGCTGGGGAAGCAGGTGCTGGCCAGGGATACGTTCCTGTTCGAGCCGGATCCAGAACTATTGGCGGAAGCCGAGGGGATTGGCCGGCGGCTGCAGCTTCGCAGCCTTGATCCGACGGCGGGGGAATCCGGCGCGGTGGCGGCGGTGCGCCTGGACAGTCTTGCGCACGAGCAGGTGCGCTCTTCGGGCTGCGAGCGCCTGTCGCTGTCGGCACTGGAGCAGCTCGGCTTCCTGGAGGTGCTGCGGGGCCTTGGCATGAGCGAGCGGGACGCGCGGATCGCGGTGGCGCTGGTGCTGGCGCGAATGATCCATCCTTGCAGCGAGCGGGAGGCGTTCCGCTGGCTGCGGGAGCAGAGCGCGGCGCTGGAGTTGCTGGGCCTGGAAGGCGGCAAGCCGTTCGGGTTGAACAAGCTGCACCGGATCTGCGCGATGCTGTGGGCGCGCCGCGATGGCATCGAGGCAGCGCTGTTTGGGCGGGAGCGGGACTTGCTGGGGCTTTCCGGGACGGTGGTGTTTTTCGACTTGACGAACGTGCACTTTACTGGCCGGCCGGCTTCCCCGCTGGCCCGTTTCGGACGCTCGAAACAGCACCGCAACGACTGCCCGCTGGCGACGCTGGCGCTGTCGCTGGATGCGGACGGGTTTCCCCGGCACAGCGAAGTGCTGGCCGGCAATGTGTCCGAACCGCGGGTGCTGGCGGACGCCATCCGCAGGCTGGAAGGGCAGCCGGCATCGTCGGATTCGGACAAGCCGACCATCATCATGGACGCCGGCATCGCCACCGAGGCGAATCTCGCCTGGCTGCGGCAGTGCGGCTATCCCTGGATCACGGTCCGGCGCGGCGGCGGGCCGCCGCCGCAACGCGAGGCCGACGCCGCCTTCAAGACCCGGGCGGGGCGCCAGGCGAAGGCCTGGCGGCTGGTGGCGGAGGACGGCGAGGCGCATCTTTGCGTGTGGAGCGAGGAACACCAGCGCAAGGACGACGCCTTTCTCGCCCGCCACCGGGCGCGGTTCGAGGCCGCCCTGGGGGCGCTGCACGACGGGCTCGGGAAGAAGAACCACACCAAGCGGCTGGACAAGGTGCTGCAGCGCCTCGGCCGGTTGCGGGAACGCTACCGGCGGGTGCACCGGCAGTACGATATCGAGGTGCAGCCCGGGGCGAAGGGCTTGGCGGCCGCCATCCGCTGGAACCGCAATGACCGGCACGCGCTGCACGACGCCGGCGCCGGAAGCTATGCGCTGCGCACCAGCCATGCCGACTGGGACCTGGAGACCGTGGTCCGGCAATACTGGAGATTAACCGACCTGGAAGCCACATTCCGGAGTTTGAAGTCGGAGATGGGATTGCGTCCGATCTGGCACAGCAAGTCCGCGCAGATCTCGGCGCATCTGTTTATCGCGGTGCTGGCCTACCACGCCGTCCACCTGCTGCGCGCCCGGCTGGCGGCGCACGGCATTCGGGACAGCTGGTGGACGATCCGCAACAAGCTGGCCGGCTGGGTGCGGATCACCTCGACGTTGCAGAGCGCCGAAGGCGGCCGCATCGTGATCCGCCAGGATGCCCGGCCCGGCGCCGAAGCCCGCGCTATCGCCGTCGCCCTTGGCCTGCAGCCGGAGGCCTGGCGGCGCTGTGCGCGGATGCCGGACAAGCCGAACTGAGCCACAAACGTAGTGCCAACAGGACCCGCGACAAAATCGCGGCGCCTTGTGTTGCAGTCGGTTAGCGTTCCGGAGAAAGGCAAAATGGTGAAGATGGGTGTAGATGTTCTTGCGCAACGGGGCGAGTTTCCACACTTGGTTTCCGTCGCGCTGTTCCACCGTGCGGCGGAGTCGGAACAACGAGACATCGTTGGGGGTGCATTCGACGCCGGCCCTCAACCCGAACTTGTCGTAGAGCTTGATGGAGGACGGCCCCATCGGGTGGCGGATGCGAGTTCCTGCGATGCGGGTACTGAAGTCGTTGCCGATTTCCCCCTGATCGGCGGCGGTCAGATTGCGGCCGAGGAAGGTGGCGACATGTTCCGCCTTGACGCTGTGCAGGACGGTGCGGACGATCTCATCGTAGAGCGGCTGGAACTCGGCTTGCCGGCGGAACCGCGCGTCGGTGGCGTATTCGGCTTGCAGTATGCTCCAGTGATAGCCGGAACGGAACTGGCGCTGCAGCCGGCGGCGAAGCCGGCGGGCGTCGAAACCGTCGGCCAGCCGCTGCGCTGCGTCGAAATCGGCAATCGAAAGAAAGGCGTTGTCCGCCAGCTCATCGGCAATGCCCGCCTTGTCGAGCCGGCGCGCTATCTGGACGACTGCCGAGCTGAACGGCTTCCTCTCCTTCCCTCGCGTCGGCCAAGCCTTCATGATCCGCCGCCTCCGCACCGACAAGAGAACCGGCAAGGCCAGCACCGAGATCGCCTACGGCGTCATCAGTCATGCGCCGGATTCCGCCAGCGCGGCGCAGATCTTGCACTGGAACCGCGGCCACTGGTATATCGAAAACGCGGCTCATTTCTGCCTCGATTGGAGTTGGGACGAAGATCGCAGCCGTAGCCGCACCGGCTATGGCCCGGAAAACACCACCCGCCTGCGGCGCTTCGCCATCGGCCCCATCAAGGCCCGCGGCCTCGAGGTCGCGCCCACCCTGCGACGGCTGAACCGCAATATCCGCGCCGTCCTCGACTTCCTCAAGTTGGCCCGCAACAGCCTGCCGACCCCCGAACCGGCCGGCGCGCCCGCCGCCTGATCCAACCCGCCCGGCAAGCCGGGCGCCGCCGCTCCCGTCCAAGGCGGGAGCCCTTCGCCATGGCCGAACGTCGCACCCTCCCGGAAAATCTCCCGCCGGGCGCCGTCCGCAAGCGCCCCGCATCCGAAAATTCCGATCCCGCATCCGAAATTCCCCAGGCCAGACGCCCGAGAACCAAATCCGAACCGGGAATCCTCGGTATCCCCTGAGAACAGTTTTGTCTTGGAGCATAGGTGAAGCGCATCTCCAAACGCCCCGTGCCCTTCTTCGCCTTCGCCAGCGCCTTGCAGAAATGGCCGTAGCTGTACGCCGCCAGTCCCGCCTCCGCCGCTTCCGCGCAGTAGCCCTCCCAAACCAGCCACCGCGTCATCCGCGGCGAACGCCGTCCCTCCGGCGGCGACAGAGCCGCAACCGCTCCCTCCACGTCCAGCCGAAGCCACTTCGACGGCGCCCGCTCCGCAGGCCGCGGAAACAGCGCCTTCCGAAGCCGCCGTCAAGACATTCGAAATCGTCCCGCGGCTCACCCCAAGAGCCGCCCCAATCATCCGGTAAGACAACCCCGCATCATGGCGGAGCAAAAGCACCTGGCGTATGTTTTCCATGCCGGTTCTCCTCATCGTGGAGCCCTCCTTTCCAATCTTCAATATGGAAAGAAGATTACCCGCCCGAACCGGAGAACCGGCATTCCAGGGGCAAATCGGACACCACGCCGCTCCCCCCCCCTCAACGCCGTCAACGACGTAAAACTCCCGGAACGAATCCAACCGGCGCCCGATCAGGCGCCATCCGAATCCCGTTCAAATGTTTTGCGAATCCTGTCCAAGTGTTTTGCGATTTCTGTCCAAATCCTGTGCGATTGTGTAGCAATTCAGAGAGCGTGCCTTAACCAAGGTTTGCTAGTGTATTCCGTGGATACTAATGTTCCCTCGGACTTGCCGGATTTAACTTGGAGGGGTGCCGGAGTGGTCGAACGGGGCGGTCTCGAAAACCGTTGTACCCTTGTGGGTACCGTGGGTTCGAATCCCACCCCCTCCGCCAGATATCGGTCCACAAGTAATTGCACATAAGGATGAAAGCGAACAAGACTGCACTGTACATACACAAATAAGGGGACTTATATACGAGAGTCACAATGGGCTCCCGACACTGTTCCACGCCGAGGCGGGGCAACCCCAATCCTTGGCCTTCCCCTTGCCGGCGCCACGAGAAGCGGTTTCCCGCCATTGCCCACCCGTGAACGGGCCAATACCCGCTGCAAGACGTATCACCGGAGCCGGCACTTTCAGCCTTGTTTCCAGTACAACGGAGTATAGAGGCGCCGAAGCACCAATTCAAGGATATTGGTAACTGCTCAGGTAAGTGCGTGCACCACGGAGCGCATTGCCCGCCACTGCCGCAAAGTCGATGCTGCCCGGTTGTGAGGGTTTCACGGGCGAGCAAAGTTCTCTCTCGAAAAGTTGCTGATAACACCAGGCACTGGTAACCCAATTCAACCTGCGCTATTCATAGCGGCATGGCGATTCGCTTTCAGCCCCGACCGTTCTTGCGGGCTCTTTCAGCGCCGACCCACCTGGCGCAAGGGGCGCCGCCGCATGATGATGGCGGAACGAAACAGATTGAGGCTTTGCGGGAGCAACTCGCACAAAAGGACGAGCAACTCGCGGCGCAAGGCGAGCAGCTCGCCGGTTTGCAAGCCGAGAACGCGACCCTGCGGCAACGTCTTGAAGAGCTGGAGCGCCAGCTTGGCCGGAACAGCAGGAACAGCAGCAAGCCTCCTTCGAGCGACGGGCTGCAGAAGCCGCGGGCGGAGCCCCGGACAAGGAGCCAGCGCGGCAAATCGGGCAGGCCGAGCAGCGGGCAGCCCGGGCACGCGGGTTCGACCTTGCGCCGGACCGACACGCCAGACCATGTCGAGGATCATCATCCGTCGCACTGTGCGGGCTGCGGCGCGCTACTGTCGGCCGCGGACGGGGATGGAAGCCATGTCGCAAGACAGGTCTTCGACCTGCCGGAGCCGCGCTCCCTCGAGGCCACGGAACACCGCGCTCACCGTTGCATTTGCGGTCATTGCGGCACGACGACACGGCGGCGTTTCCCGCAGGCGTGACGGCGCCGGTGCAGTATGGTCCGCGCATGGCGGCGGTGGCGGCGATGAGCCGCCGGATGGCCGAGCGGTTGCAGGGTCTCGTCGACCATCTGCGGGACCTGATCGTCCGCAAGGCGCCGGTGAAGCATCTCGACGAGACCGGCTTCCGGGTTGGCGGGCGCACGCAGTGGCTCCACATTGCCTGCACGCCTTGGCTGACCTTGTTTCGCGTCCACGAAAAGCGCGGCGACTTGCTGCCGGGGTTCGCCGGTTGTGTCGTCCACGATCATTGGAAGCCCTGTTTCAAGATCAAGGGCGTCCTGCACGCGCTCTGCAACGCCCATCACCTGCGCGAACTTCAAGCCCTGATCGACATCGAAAAAGAGGACTGGGCTCGGCATATGCACCGGATCCTGTCGCGCGCCAATCGGGTCGTTCATCTCGCCAGAACGATGGCAAGACGTCCTTGTATGTCGGACAGGTCCAATTTGAGGGCCGTTATCCACATTTTTCTTTTGTGTAAAAATTGTTGATAACTCTTCGCCCGCCCGCCGAACTTTGCCGGTTTGGCGGCGGCGTGCGATTGGATCGCAGCCTTTCCGCATCTTGTGGGAAGGCGTGGATGCGGGGAAAGGTCGACCTTTCCCCGCCGGGAGGGGTCGGACCGTATACCTCCCAGGATAGAGATCCGTTCGGGAGTTGGGTCGTCCCTCCTGTTCCGTCCTCAGCGTCCGGAACGGATGCTTGGGTTCGAGGCCCGTATTGGCAAGGATAAGGAGCACAAGGACATGAACAAGCAAAGCGTAGTGGCCGGCATCGATGTCGGCAAGTTCAACCTGGACATCAGCATTTCTTCGACGCAAGAGCATCGGCGGATGCAGAACCACGAGGATGCGTGATCCCAAACGCAAGCCTTGCCCAGCCTCCACATACGCGCGAGACTGAGTGCTGGGCAGTTACGGATATTGTTACATTTGTAAATTATCCCCCAAATTAGCGTACACATTTGGCTCCTGCTAGCCTCGGAAACGAAAATTTGCGAAATCCGATGGCACTTGACCAAGAATCAGATTTCACTTGACCAAGATTCCGAAAACACTTGACCAAGTCCGGATCGCGGTTTTTCGCTGGATCGAAGCGGTGCGGGGGGGGGGGAGGTTGCCCGCGCGGGGCCGCCTCGGGGTTGCCGGTTCTCCGTTTTGGCGGTGCAATTCCTTTTCCATGAAACATGAAAAGGTGGGCTCCGCGATGAGGAGAACCGACATGCAAAATATACGGGACATTTTGACGCTGCGCTATGAGTTGGGGCTTTCGTTCGCCCCGGATCACGCGGCGGCCGGTTTGGGAGAGCTACTGCGAGGTCGGAAAGCTCACGGATCAAATCCGTGTTGTGCTCAATGAGTAACAAGGTACGACCAATGGAGGAGCGCTACCACTGCTCCCCACGACAGAATTCGCCATTGTTCAACCTGATGGTTGGTTCGTGAAGCAGCAGTCTCCGGGTCTCTTCGCCAGACTTCATCGATGCCTTCGAGACACGCATCGGCGAGGCTCTTCGACAAACGTCGCTGCCCATTTTTGGTTGCACCACCTACAACGACATCTTCGCCCGTGACGCACAACTTGTGGAGATGCCCGGAATGCTTGGTCCGGCCAAGGACAATGCAACAGGCTGATGCGCAGCCAGTCGTTGAACCGCCCCGGAACGGAACTCAATCCATTGGACGGATCGAGGTTTTACGTTTCCGCCAAATGGTGAGAATCACCCTCGGCCACCCATGTTTTGAAGAATAGAGCAGTAGTTGGCGACGCCGGAGCCGCCCATGTTGAAGATGCATCCGAGCTCGGCGCCTGGGCGCTGCATCTCGCCCGCCTCGCCGGCAAGCTGCATCGCGGCAAGCACATGCATCGATACCCCGGTGGCGCCTACGGGATGGCCCTTGGCCTTGAGCCCGCCGGACAGATTGATGGGCAGCGCGCCGTCTTTTTCGGCCATTCCCTCTTCAACGACGCGCGTGCCCTTGCCCTGCGGGGCGAGCCCCATCGCCTCGTAGATCATCAGCTCGGCAATTGTGAAGCAGTCATGCACCTCGGCGAAGTCGAGGTCATTCACCTCGATGCCCGCCGTGTCGAAGGCGCGCCGGAAGGCAGTGGCCGGCCCCTCGAAGGCGAGAAGATCGCGCTTCGACATCGGCAGGAAATCGTTGACCTGCACTGCGGCGCGGAAGCCAATATTGTGTGGCATCTCCTTTGCCATGTCGTCCGCAACCACCACCAGCGCGGCCGCTCCATCGGTGATGAGCGAGCAGTCCGTCATGCGCAGCGGAGGGGCGATCAGCGGATTCTTCTCGCTCACCGTGTTGCAGAAGTCGAAGCCGAGGTCTTTGCGAAGCTGCGCCAGCGGATTGCCCAGCGCGTTCCTGTGGTTCTTGGCGGCGATCCGCGCCAGAACAGCGGATTTGTCACCGTACGCCTGAAAGTACGTATTGGCGATGCGCGCGAAGATCTGCGGAAAGGAGAGGTCCGCCTCCTGCTTCTGGTAGGAAGCCCCGGCGAGCGCCTTGGTGACACTGGCCGTGTCCTTCGCCGTCATCTTTTCGACGCCGATGACCAGCGCCACGCGTGCCGAGTCTGCTTTGATGGCGTCGCGAGCGGCGTAGACGGCAGCCGAGCCGCTGGCGCAGGCGTTCTCGCAACGGGTTGCCGGTTTGAACCTGAGATCGTCATCGGTCAGCAGTGCGAGCGACGCGGCGAAGCCATCCGCCACCAAGCCGGAATTGAAATGGCCGAGCCAGATCGCATCGACGTCGCGCGCTTCGATGCCGGCATGGGATAGCGCCTCCCGCGCCGCGTTGGTGATCAGGTCTTCGAGTGACTTGTCCTCGAGGCGCCCAAAAGGCGTGTGCCCCCATCCGACGATCCGCTCATCCATCGCAATCCTCCCTCGTACCGGGGTCAGTTGATCTTCAACGTGATGCCGCCATCGACCAGGAGCTCGATGCCGGTCACGTATTTCGATTCATCGGAGGCAAGATAGAGGGCCGCATAGGCGACGTCCCACGCGTCCCCCATATGCCCCATTGGCACCTGGGCGTCGCGTTCCCGCCACATCGAATCGACGTCACCTTCCGCATAGCTCTCCGCCAGCTGCACAGACTTCTCAACCATCGGGGTCTTCATCAACCCCGGCAGGATCGCATTGATTCGGACCCTCTGCGCGGCGTACTCCGCCGCCGTCGCCCGCGTAAGGTGGTTCATGGCGGCCTTGGAGGCATAGTAGGTCGCGTAAGGCACGCCCGTGAACCGGATGGAGGCGATGGAGGAGATGTTGATGATCGAACCGCCGCCCTGGCTCACCATGACGGGAATGACGTGCTTCATCGCCAGATAACAGCTTTTCAGGTTCACATCGAGAACGTGATCCCACTTCTCCTCCGGAAGCTCGACGACCCCGCCGACCTCAACGATGCCGACGTTGTTGTGCAGCGCGTCGATGCGGCCGAAGCGATCGAGACAGGAAGAGACGACGTGCGCTACATCCACGGCATCTGCCACATCGGCGCGGCCGTGCCCGGCGTCGCCCCCCTCGCCGAGGATGATTTCCGCGGTTTCCCTTGCCGCTGCTTCGTTGATGTCAACGCAGTAGACTTTGGCGCCCTCGCGGGCGAAGAGCACTGCGGCGGCCTTGCCGTTTCCCCAGCCGGGGCCGATGGAGCCGGCGCCCATCACCAGCGCCGCTTTTCCCTCGAGCCTGCCGATCATGGGCGCGCCTCCTTCGCGGACGCCGGGCGCGAATCCGAGCCGCTGGTTGCTGCCGCGTCAAGCCTCCGAAGCTCGGTCTTGAGGACCTTGCCGTAGTTGTTCTTCGGCAAGGCCTCCACACTGACGTACGCCTTCGGCCGCTTGAAGCGGGCGATGCGCTCGATGCAAAGACGATCGAGCTCACCGGAATCAGCATCACCGACGACGTAGGCCACGACGATTTCGCCCCAATCAGGATCGAGCCGCCCGATCACCGAAGCCTCGTGCACGCCGGGATGGCTCAGGAGCACCTCCTCGACCTCGCGCGGATAAATGTTCAAGCCGCCCGAGATGATGAGATCCTTTGAACGGTCCTTCAAGGTGAGGAAGCCGTCCTCATCCATTGCTCCCAAGTCCCCCGTCCGCAGCCAGCCGTCGACGATTGCCTGGTGGGTCGCCTTGGGATTGCGAAAATAGCCGAGCATCACGGGCGCGCCCCGCACGACGATTTCGCCAGTCTCGCCGCATTCCGCCGGCTCTCCGTCCTCCTTCAAGACTTTGACCTCCACGACCGACTGGGCGCCTCCGACCGACCCCAGGCGCTCGCGCCAGCGCGGATGCGATCGATCCGATACGATGTTGCGCTGCAGCGCGGTGATCGTCATCGGGGATTCGCCCTGCCCGTAAATCTGAACAAAGCGGGGCCCCATCACTGAGACCGCCTCCACTATGTCGGTGATATACATCGGGCCGCCACCATAGACAATCGTGCGGATTCCCTCGCCGGCCCGACCCGAGACCTTTGCCTGATCGACAAGGCGCTTCACCATTGTCGGTGCGGCAAACATGTGCACATTGCTGAGTTCGGCAGACAGGGCGAGTACCTCCGCTTCGTCGAACCCCTGAGAGGGCGGAATGACGTTACGCGCGCCGCGCAGGATATGCATGAAATTGTAGAGTCCTGCGCCATGCGAAAGCGGCGCAGCATAGAGCGCCGCATCATCCGAAAACACATCGTCCACGTCGACGAAGTAGGAAAGCGCTGCGGCCTGAAGGTTCCCATTTGAGAGCATAACGCCCTTGGGCTTGCCGGTCGTCCCCGACGTATAGAAGAGCCAGGCGAGGTCGTCGCGCTCGCGGGGAACCGCGGCAGTAATCGCGTCTGCCCGGCGCAACGCGCCGAAATCCGCGTCGTCAACTGAAACCATTGTCGTCGCTTTCCGCCCGGAGAGCACATGCGCGAGAGCCGCGGTGATTCCGGCATCGACGAAAACGATTTTCGCGTCAGCATTGTCGATGATCCACGCCGCTTCGTTTGGATGGAGCTTGTAGTTGATCGGCACGGCGGCCGCGCCGCAGCACCAGATCGCATAGAGGACCTCAAGGTATTCCACGCGGTTGGGCATGAACACAGCGACGCGATCTCCGGGGTGCACGCCGAAGCGCTGCTGAAGCGCGCCCGCCAGCACCATGACGCGACCGGTGAACGCGCCATAGTCGGCAACGACCTCCGAGCCGTTCAAGAGCGCCGGCGCATCGGCCTTTAGTCGGCCGGTCCGGATGAGCCACTCAGCAAGATTCATGGTGCGAACGGCGGGGCCGCCTCCTGACGGTTCTTGAAGTCGGGCGCGCGCTCCTTCACAAACGCCACCATTCCCTCATTACGGTGGGCCGTTGCGAAGCTCAAACGGGATCGCCCGTCGCTTGCAGCGCACGCCTTCGCCGAGCACCGCTTCGTAAACGCGATTGACGGCCTGGTTGGCGACCATCACCGATCGCCCGGCCGAGCTAGAGTGGAGCGAGGCCCAGATCGCTCACCTCGGTCGTCAATCTGACACCTAATCACAACGCTAGCCTGAATTGCCAACCAACGTGAATAATGTGCATTGCGCGCCCGGTTTCAGAAGAACCGGAGCCGGAGGGTTCGGTTTTCGAGCCACGGGATGGTTTGCTGGTCTTCGGCGTATCCGGCGGCGAGCAGCAGCGGGTTGTTGGTCCGGCGTCCAAGGCTGACGACGATCTCGGTTTCGGTGATCTCGATGCGGGCGCTGGCGCGCACGATTTTGCGGAAGATGGACTGCGCCTTCAGGGTCTCAAAGCCGTTTCCCAGGCGTTTGCCGAGGATGCGATAGAGGCTGCTGGCCATCAGGGTGAGTTGCAGGTCGAGATCGACCTTCATGGGCACCGCGGCCGAGAGCGCGTCCATGTGAAAGAAGTCGATGGCTTCGGCGATGGTGTTCTCGATGATGATGCGGCGGGCGTAGCGGTCGATGAGCTGGCCGGCGGGGGCGGTCATCTGGTTGGTGAGCAACAGGGTCGGCTTTTCGTGGCCGAGATCGATGATGGCGATCTGCCGGAGTTCGGCGGGATAGTCCTTGAGGCGCACCGTCTGTTCCAGGATCCGCGGCGTCCGGTAGATGCGGCCGACATTGGTGAGAGTGATCTTGCGCCATGCCTCCGGCGGCGCCGCCCGCAACGCGGCCACCATCTTCGGGGTCCGCCGGCGCAGTGTCAGGAAGGCGATGCCCATTGCTTCCAGCCTGGCGAGGTTGGCATAGGTCGTCAGGCGGCTGTCGAACACCAGTTCGGCAGGAAGGGTTCCAGTGCGGGCGCGCCAGTGGTCGACGAAGCGCAGGATCTCGTCGGTGTGATCGGCCTTGCGGAGTTGGGCGTTGGCATAGGCGAACAGGCGGGCGTCGGCGTCGCGGGCGAGAAAGGCGAGAACGCCCTTCTGCCGGCGGCTGCGCTTGGAGACGTAATGCTTCTCGATCAGCGCGTCATCGCCGTGGTAGGGAATCGTATGAAATTCGAGGTCGAAAGACTGGCCGCCGCCGAGTTCGACGCCGAGGCCGCGCACCGCGTGGTGCCAGCGGTCCATCAGCGCCGGGCGGTCGCGGTGGTCGACGCGGCGCGAGTATTCCGTCAGTGTCGCCCGCTTGGGCACGGCGTTGAGGCCGGCGAACAGCGCCAGTCCTTCGTCAAGGGTTTCGCTTATGACGTGCGACGGCCGTCCGATGCCCCACAACTTCAGCGCCAGCAGTGACCGGAAGGCGCATCCGGCCGGGATCTTCGAACTGCCCGGCATGCCGCTCGCCGCCAGGATGCCGTCGAAGCCGAGCCGCGCGAGGTCGCCGGCGAACAGGAACAGGCCGCCGAAGTCCGTGCGCAGCTTGCGCGGACCCAGATCCAGCTGACGGCGGTCGGCCACCGCCGCCCGCTCCGGATGGGCGGCGCCCGCCGCAGGACCCGCGCCACCGTGGTCGCGCTGACCGGGAGGTTCTCCCTGGCGCTGAGGCGTTCGGCGATTTCCCGCGCCGACAGGCCCTGCTCCTTGCGCAACGCCACAATGCGTTGGTCGCGGTCAGGTCCCGGCGCAGGCTTGCGCTTGCCGCGGTGGTCCGGCAGGAAAAACGGTTGCTCCGGACGCTTGCAGAACTCGGCGCGGAGGTTGCGCAAGGTGCCAACCGCGTAGCCAAACCTGCGGGCGGCTTCGGCGAGCGGCGCCCGGTCGACCAAATGGGCGCGCAGGGCCTCGTATTTGCGGTGGGTGCTGTTCTCGGGAGACAGGAACCGTTCGGCGGGGTCTTACATCTGTTATTGCCTGTTAGCCTGTTTTATCCACTATATGATGTATGCGCCTCCATGTCAACCGCAAAATGTCAACCGCAAACGCCGCGGAAAAGACCGAGGCGCGCCGTTCCGGGCAAGAGAGCGCGTCGGCAACGAATGATTTCCGCTCCAGAACCCGCCCGCGCTAGGCGCAAGCGAGGGGCCTCTCGGAGATTGCCACCCAAGCGGCATTGATGAAAACGTGATACTCCCATGCAAACCACCATAAAGGCATGCACATTCCTTCAACCCAATGCGCAGGGCCATGACGCCCTGGCGGGAAAAGTCGCTAATCTGTCATACGATTGGAATTAGTTGGGTATTGAGGCTAGCATATCCGGGTCGACCGAAAAACGCCTGCGGGTCTTGATCGTGGATCGTCCTTTCTCATTGTCCGATCCACCCTGGCCCCGTCTCAAAACCCGGACCATCCGGGTGTTCCGGAAAACCTGAGGAGGATCGCCGTGTTCCCGGCCGCGGATGCGCGTTCCTGCATTACCGCCTGGCGATCACGGATTGCGGTGGACAGGTGATGTGTCGTTTATACAGCGCGTCGCCGAAATACAGCGCGTCGCCGAGCCAAGGCGTCAGAACCCGTTTGATGAGGGAGGTATGAAGATTGATAATTCGCCACCAGAGGGCTACAAAACCGATGCCGTCGAGGCGTGGGTTGCTCGCCATGTCGAAGAATTGACGCCGCCATTTGAGTGGATCCGCCTCGCAGGTGGTCGTTCCAACCTTACGTATCAAATGCGGGACCAGAATGGGCGCGTGGCCGTAATTCGTCGACCGCCGCAGGGCAAATTACTGCCGAAAGCGCATGATATGAGTCGTGAGTGGGCGCTGATCTCGGCGCTCGGCCCGACGCCGGTGCCCGTCCCGGCGGCGTATGCGTTTTGTGAAGACCCGGAGGTGACGGGAGCGTGGTTTTATGTGATGGGCTACGTCGATGGCCATCCGCTGTACAGCGCGGATGACACCAACACATTGATACCGGAGACTGAACGACAAACGATGGCGTATTCGTTTATCGATTCCCTCGCAGCCTTGCACGCAGTCGACCCGGACAACGTTGGACTCGGCGAGCTCGGCAAGAAAGACGGTTATGTCGGTCGTCAACTGAAAACCTGGTATCGCTCCTGGACGTCTTCGGTGGAACCGGCGCAGTATGATGATGCGCGTGCACACGAGTTGCATCAGTTTTTCCTGCACAATGTCCCCGAGCAAGGCCCGGCGCGCGTCGTGCACGGCGACTATGGGCCGCACAACGTGCTGATCGGATCGGATTGCCGGGTCGCAGCTGTCGTTGACTGGGAGCTCTCAACGCTTGGCGATCCGCTTGCCGATTTGACCTATTCACTCAACCATTGGCCGGACCCGACCGATGTAGAGCCTTTCGATCCCAGTGCACCGACGGCTCCGCCGGGTTTTCCATCGCGGTCCGAACTGGCGGAACGATATAGCGAAAAAACAGGCCGCGTGTTATCGCAACTGGACTATTTCTACGGCTTCAATCACTGGAAATCGGCTGCTATTCTGCATGGTGTGTATGCGCGTTATCGACAGGGGCAAAAGAAAACCGAAGGCGAAGATCCGGACGCCATAAAAGCGCGGGTCGGTAAACAGCTCACGAATTCTGAGCGTGCGGTCGCACATTTGATGAAGTGAGCCATTAGGCAATATGAGCCCTAACGCAATTCTCATCGCCAACCGCGGCAAAAGAGTGGGACCCGAAGCTGGCGACCGCGGCTGGTTTACCGTCACTCGTGACGATGTCCATCGTTTCGCGGCGGTGACGCGAGATCCGCGGTTCATTCATGTTGACCCCGAGCGGGCAGAGGGTACGCCGTTCGGCGGCATAGTGACGGTTGAGGTCGAGGGAGAAGCAGAGCCTGCGTTGGTTGCCGAGTGGCTCGCCCTGTCAATCGTTTGATGGCGGAGCTCTATCTGATACGGCACGCACAGGCATCGTTTGGCACGGCCGATTACGATCGTTTGTCTCCACTGGGTTGTCGTCAGGCCGAAGTGCTTGGAGAGTATTTGCGGGACTGCGCCATCCATTTTGATGCCGCGTACAGCGGTGAGATGGAACGGCATCGGAAAACCGCAAAGGTTGTGCTCGGACTGCAGCCCGACAATGTGCAATGCGAGACTGACCCGCGTCTTAACGAAATCGAAACCGATAAGATTTTCGAGCATCTTGTGCCGCAACTGGCCAAGACCTCATCGGACATTGAAATTCTGGTAAAGGAAGGCGAACACTCGTCTAAAGATTTTCAGAAAGCATTCGAAATCGTATTCAAGCACTGGGTCACATTTGATATCGACCAGCCCGATTCGCAGAGCTGGGCCGAGTATTCGGGCAATGTGCATCGCGCACTGGCAGAGATTGTAGCGCATGAGGGCTCGGGCAAGACTGTGGGGGTGTTCACTTCGGGCGGTGCGATCGCCACGATCGTGGCCCATGTGCTCGGTATAACAGGAGAGCAAGTCTACAAATTTTACGAGCCACTCATCAATTGTTCGGTGACTCGGCTTCTGTATAGCGGTGACAAGATTTCGCTGTACTGTTTCAACGATCACTTGTTCATCCGGTGGCTGGCATCGAAATCGGGTGAGCGATTGTTGACCTACCGATGACGATTCGGTCCGGCGCTGTTCCGCGAACGGAAGGCGGCGCGGGAAGCCGCCGGTTAGTTCGGTCCGCGGCAAACCGCCAAAAACTCGTCATCAATCAAGGCACCATCAAACAAATGGTCGCTTGAGGAGGCAATCGACAGCTTCTCTCGCCATCATGTACCGGCGATCAGTATCTTTCGCGACAAGCTCGCTGAGCGCGGCGTAAAAAGGGTAAGAAGCTGTTCGCGGATGCCGGGCTGGGAGTAAGGAGCATGTGCGCCGGCGTTCTGCCGGAGGCGAACCCCGCCGAGATAACGCTCGCCCTGCAGCCTCAGCACCCGAACGCCGCGTCCGACCTCGGCCGCAACTCGTCGCTGTTTCGGGCCAACGAAATTTGCGACTTATTGCGGTCCGAGCCCGGCAGTGAGGCGCTCGGCATCGCGTTCGACACATATCATCTTTTGTGGGAACCAGCCCTCGAAGACCAGATTGCGTGGTCCCGAACGCGCATTCGCTGGTTCCTGGTGAGCGATTGGCTCGACCCGCTGCGGCGCCCCGGTTTCAGCATCGATCAAATTGTGGCATGATGCCGGCATCATCGACATTCCGCGCCTGCGCAACGCTGTCGAGGCCACCGGTAATGGCGGTTAGATCCAAGTCGAGGTCTTTCCGACTACTGGTGGCAGCAGGATCCGAGCACACTTCCGGAGATCAGCGTCGAGCAGTACGCAGCGTTCGTTTGGGGAACGCAGGTGCGTGATTGGACAGGTTGATGTTTTGGTTGTTGGCGCGGGTCCTGTCGGCCCGTCACTGGCGACTGAATTGACCATGCATGGAGGGACGGTCCATGTTGCGGAGCAAAACGACCGCGTAGGACGGTCAAACGGCGCGCCAAGAACACGAATGTCCGCTCTATGGAACATATGCGCCGATTGGGGTTGTGGATGATCCGGATTATCTATTCCTTGAAAGGATCATCGGCGACCGGTAGTCTTTGCCACCCGAATGTTCGGGCGGGAACTGTACTGTTTTAAGAACGCGGTTTACATGTCTAAGCAACAGGATGAGCGCTGTTCCGAACACGGTTCGTGGAAAACTGGGGCAAATGGATTTCTTGATTTGTAGTGCGGGATTAGCCGATGGCAACCTATGACGCAGTGACAGCCTTACCGGGTGGAAAACCCGGACCCTGGGGTGATCCGCTCACGATCAAATACGATAAAAGAGACGTGTTACTTTACGCCGTGGGAATTGGCATTCGGGACCTCAGGTTTGTTTTTGAAGGTCACCCGAGTTTCAGCGTCTTCCCGACATTTCCCATTCGCTGGGGCAGCCTCGGTGCTCCTGTCGATCTGAACCTGATTCCCTCATCCCCCGGACCCCTTGATATTGATGCAGAACGTTACCTTGAAATGATCAAGCCCTTACCGACTGACGGTGAGGTTTCTGTGCAGTCTCGGCTGATTGGCGCGCACCCCCGTGGTAAGGGCAACGGCTTTGTAGAATCGGAAAGCACAGTCACCAACGAAGATGGTGAGGTGTGTATCAAGATGGTCAACGGTTCGTTCCGTCGTGGTGTTGAAGCGCTGGGTGACATCGAGCCCTTCGAGGGCGCGGGACTAACCTACTCTGAAAAAATCCCAGTTCCAGACAGGCAAGCTGATGTAACCACCAGTGCCGTCATTGCAGACAACCAGGCACATATCTATCGCCTGTCGGGTGACTACAACCCGTTACACATTGACCCTGAGGCCGCAAAATTCGGCGGCTTCGATGAACCCATACTGCACGGTCTGTGCACTTTTGGCCACTGCGGACAATTGTTGCTTGCCGCCCTCGCTGATGGCGATGCCAGTCGTTTCAGAAGAATCAAGGTGCGGTTTTCATCACCCGTGTTCATGAACGACAAGCTTGACGTACTGGCCTGGCGCGACGGTCCTGATCGCGTCCTATTTGAGGGACGGGTGGATGACAAAGTGGTTGTGTCCAACGCGTATTTTGAATACGGCTGAGTCCGTGCATGATATTGGTCCTGACCTGAAACCGGCCGCTTAGCGACAACATAGGCTCGCTGTTGGCGCCGGCTCCGGCGCAACGCGATTGCGCGATCTGTTCGGACACCTCGATATGGTGTCGGCGAACTGACCGACGGTAGACACCGGCGCGCGGCGATTCTGGGAAGAAACCACCGGGAGAAGGAAATGTCTGAGCTGAACCACGAACTCTTCAACCTGGCGATGTCCTCCGAAGCGCAGCCGTTAATGGACGCGGTAAAACACCATATTGTGGAGAACGTCGAGCCGATCCGGGAGGAATTCGATACGCTGCACGCGCAGCGGCCTGGTCACTGGGAATGGCATCCGCGCCAGCTCGAGCTGCTCGATGTCGCCAAGCACAAGGCCCGGGAAGCAGGCCTGTGGAATTTCTTCTTGCCCAACTCAGACTACGGCAACAGCCTCACGAATCTCGACTACGCTTATATTGCGGGGGAGCTCGGCAAGTCTGATGTCGGCTCGCATCTGAATACCTCGGAGACGCTGAACTGCATGGCGCCCGATACCGGCAATATGGAGGTGCTCGAGCGAGTCGGGACACCGGAACAGAAGAAACAGTGGTTGGAGCCACTGATGAATGGTGAAATTCGCTCCGCCTATGCCATGACCGAACCCGACCTGCCGTCGTCCGATGCACGAAACATCAGCACCAGCGCCGTACTTAATGGTGACGAGTGGGTGATCAATGGCGAGAAGTACTGGATAAGCGGGGCAGGCGATCCACGCTGCAAAGTTCTGATCGTCATGGTGAAGACGAGCCCCGATGCGGCGCCACACAGACAGCAGTCGCAGATCCTGTTGCCCAACGACACACCCGGTGTCGAGATCGTCGAGGGCATGCAGCTATTCGGCGTCGATCACGCCCCGCGCGGGCATATGCACCTGCGTTTGAACAATGTCCGAGTGCCGAAAGAAAACATTCTGTTGGGCGAAGGCCGCGGCTTTGAAATATCGCAGTTGCGCCTCGGCCCGGGCCGGATCCACCACTGCATGCGCGCGGTTGGCAAAGCGGAGCTGGCGCTCGAACTGATGGTCAAGCGAGCGGCAACCCGAGTCGCGTTCGGCAAACCGATTGCCAAGCTCGGCAAGAACCTCGAAGTGATTTCGCGCGCTCGAATCGAAATTAATGCAATGCGGCTCTCCGTACTGCAGGCGGCCAAGGCGATGGATGTGCTGGGCAACAAAGAGGCGCGCGTTTACGTCAGTGCCGTCAAGGCGATGGTGCCGGAAAAAACCATCGAGATCGTCGACGCATCGATGCAGATGCATGGTGCGATCGGCATTTCTCACTGGACGCCGCTCGCGGATCTGTACATTGATATCCGTCATCTGCGTTACGCGGACGGTCCGGACGAAGTCCATCACATGGTGGTGGGGCGCGCTGAGCTGCAGAAGTACGACCTGTGGTGAGGAGGGGCAAGTCGGGATGGAGTTTGACAGGAAAGTTGCGATCATCACCGGCGGTACGGGCGGCATCGGCCAGGCCATGGCACGCGCGTTCTTGACGGAAGGCGCCGGAGCCGTGGTGCTCTGTGATCTGGATGCGGCGCAGGTCGAGACCACCGCGGGTTTGTCGAAATTCTTGCCCTCGCTATCCGGGCAGCGGCAGATGGGGTAAAAGTCTCTTCACCGCTGGCTGCTGAGATTCAGCGGCGGCGCGAAATACTGCTCCAGGATGAGGGATGGTGGAACTCTTTGTCCCGACAGGAGGGCCACTGATGGAAAGCGACCGACTGAAGCAGCTACCGAATCACCACCGAAACCGATGAATTCGCAGAGCAACATCGAGGTGGTCGCCGACGCATTGGCCGTGGCGTGGCGAGAAGGTGGAAGCGTGCCGCCAATGGCCGCAGAGCTGATGCCGGTAGATCTGAAGGAAGCGTATCAGATCCAAGACGCGCTGAATGAACGGTTGGACTACGAGCTCGTCGGGTGGAAGATTGGCGGCACCAGCCGCGCCGGCATGCAGTCCCTGGGAGTGGATCATCCCCCTTTTCTCGGACGCTTGTACCGCGAATTCACCCGGGACAGTCCGGCCCACTTCCGTCTGGCCGAGTTCCGCAATGCCCCAATGGTCGAGGGCGAGTTCGCGTTTCGGCTGGGTCGGGATCTGCCGCCCCGTGACCCCCCTTACAGTGAGGCGGAAGTGCGCGATGCGGTCAGCGCGGTCCTCATGACCATCGACGCGGTCGATACCCGCTGGGGTGTGCATCCCTTCAATCTAACCATGCCCCAGGCGAACGCCGACGATGCGTGTGCGGGCGCCTTCGTCATCGGGGATGTGATCGAGGGATGGCAGTCTCTCGACCTGGCCACGCTGCCGGTCGGCTTGTATCTGGACGGCGAACTGGCCAGCGGGCCGCCCTGGGAGGGTGCGAAGCGCTGTAGCTTGAGCGAGCTGTACGCGGCGCTGCATTGGGCGGCAAACGAGCTATCCCGGCGCGGCCTAGGCTTTCGGGCCGGCCAAGTCATCTCCACCGGCAGCCCGCATGAGCCGGTTGCCGCGGTGCCGGGCGTGGAGGCCGTGATCCGGTACGGCGACATCGGCGAGGTGCGGATAAGGTTCGAAGCGTGAGGCGCTCGAACGCGAGGGTGCGAGATCACTGTGCGGGCTCGGATGCCACTCCGATCTATCTGTGGTCAGCGACACGATCCACATTGATCCGCCGCTGGTTCTGGGCATGAAGGCGCCGGCGCTGTTGAGCAGGTGGCACAGGGGTGGACTACGTCCGGCCAGGTGATCACGTGGGCGCTCGTTCGTAAACCACTGTGGAAAGCGTCGCTTCTGCCGAATGGATCGGGTCTGCCTCTGCGAAGGGTTTAACGAGGGTCTGGTGGCCGGTGGTTGCGACGAGGCCCCGGGGTGGGCCATCGTTGCGGGGAGAGGGGATCCGGAAGTTCGACGCTTGTGGATGAAAGCTGACAGTTCCCGTCTGGTAGGAAGGGGACTAGCCTTGAACATAGCTTTGACAGAACCCGGCAGGTTCAGGAGTACGAGGGGATGAAAGTAGGTTTCATAGGGCTCGGCGGCATGGGCAAGCACCTTGCCGTCAATATTGTGGAGGCGGGTTTCGAGGTCACCGTCAACGATCTGCGCGAGCCGCCGGTCCAAGAACTGCTCCACTACGGCGCCCGGGCCGCTGGCAGCGCGCGGGAGGTCGCCGAGGCCTCGGATATCGTGCTTGTGTCCCTCGCTTCCAACCAAGCGAGCGAGGAGGTGGCCCTCGGCCCCGATGGGGCGCTTGCCGGCGCCAAGAGCGGCGATATCTACATCGACACCAGCACCATCAGCCCGAGGGTCATACGCGCAATCGCAACGCAGGCGGCCGAGCGGGACGTCGAGGTGTTGGACGCGCCGGTGAGCGGCAGCATCGCCCAACGCGAGGAAGGTTCGCTCACAGTCATGGTCGGCGGGGATGCGGGAACACTGACCAGGGCGATGCCGGTGCTCGAGGCGTTCGGGAGCCCGATAATCCACGCGGGCCCGATCGGGGCCGGGACCACGGTGAAGCTGGTGAACAACCTGACCCTGGCCTCCAACCAAATCGCGGCGATTGAAGCCCTGGTGCTCGGGGTCAAAGCAGGTCTCAGTGTGGAAGCCCTCCGGGAAGTGATCTCGGCTAGCAGCGGAGCGAGCCGCGGGTTCGACGTCTTGGTGGAAGATGCGATGACGCTCAGCCCGGTGCCGCCGGCCGGCAACATTGCTCGGACTGGGTTACATACCCTTATCAAGGACGTCACCCTGGCCACGGAACTCGCTCGAGAGCTCTCGGTGCCTTTGCTCGTTGGCTCCGCGATGAGTCAAGCCTTCGTTGCCAGCGATGCGCGCGGCCTGGCCAACCAGGAATACTGGGCGATAATGGAGATTTTCGAGGAGTTGGCCGGTGTCCGGGTGCGGCCCGCGGACCTATAGTCCCGGCCTGCTCGCCCACCCCGCCCAGCAGGGGTTGACTTCTCTCGATGAAAGTTCTTCCTCTAGGTCTTCCATCGCGAACGCGCACTTACGCCGAAGCGCCTGCGCCGCGGCGTTGTCACGTTGCCAAACTGCAGTCGCATGAATTTTCGCGCGCTCAGGTTCGCTCAGGCGGCAACGGTTGCGGTCCGCCATTCGCTCATGGCGGCGCCACGGAACTGGCGTTATGTTCTTCGCGAAATCAGATGACGCCGAACATTGAACGTGTTGTAGATGACGGCATGGGTGGAAGGAAATCGTTGCGCTGATCCGGTGACTTCAAGCGCTGTATTCGTCGTTCGTGCTGCCAAACCGGAAGGCGAGAATTCTCCGCCCGATGGTTCTTTCGGCCGCTAAAATCATGGCGCCTGGAAAGACCCATATCCTTCAGCTCAGCACATAATACCAGTTCTACTAAGTCTTGACTCGTTCTTATTTTGTCCGCTCGTCGCACCATATAGTGTGCAGCGGGCGGCGATTCCCCCAATGTTGAGTACTTGAAAAAAGGCAGCATAGGAGGTTTGGCATGACCGAACCCGTTCCCATCACCCGCGCCGACTGCACCTCGGCAGAATTGCACGACTTGGCCAGCGAGTGCAAGAGCGCCCCTCAGGCGCGTCGCCTGCGGGCGATTGCGCTGGTTCTGGATGGCTGGCCGCGCAGCCAGGTTGGCCGCGCGCTGGGGACAACGGCGCAATTGGTTCGCGACTGGGTTGTGCGCTACAAGAAGCCGGGAGAACTGCTCCGCCCACCTCCAGCCGAACCAGCGGTCGCGCGGCCGGCACTTGAAGGCGCCGGACTGCCAGCCCGCGGGGCCGACCCGGCGCCCCTTCCGCTCGAACACGTAGCGGAGGCCGCGCCCGGCGAACCGCTTGAAGCCGAGATAGTGGTGCCGGTCCGCGAGCGCGTCCCAGCGGCGGCGCTCGTGCGGCTCGGCGAGTCGCACCGTCACGTCGGCGAGGCGAAAGCCCCGCGGAGTGGCGCCGAAAATGCCCGGTTCGCTGTCCATGTGTGCGTGATCACATAGATTGATTCCGGATCGGCAAGCCAGAGGAAAATCGAGGCCGTTGATAGAAAAACCGCAATTTGTCAAGTGACTTCAGCGTGCCCAGATCCGCGAGCTAAATTCTGTGAGATACCCGGTTAACCCTTTGTTTACAAAGGGTCATAGAAGGAATGATAACCCCAATTTCTTCACCAACCGGGTGCTATTATGGTCGCAAATCCGAATTCCCCCGTCAACTACCAATTTGCCGCGACTGGACCGGTCTCGACAGCCTATGGCGGCGCCGGGCTGTGGCTTGAGGCGCTCTGGCGCAGCGGCGCGCTGCGCGCTCTTCCGCGGGGTGTGTCGGGCGGTCAGGGCTGGACCGACGGCCAGATGCTGCTTTCGATCGTGTTGCTGAACGTGCCGGGGTTTGATTGCGCGGAAGACCTGGAGCGAATGGAAGCGGACCCGGGGCTTTGCGGGATGGTTCGGCGGTATGAGCCGCGGATTCTGGGCGTGGGGAGGAAATGGCTGGCGCGCCGCCAGCGTGGCGGCCGTCGTCGGACGTTGCCATCTCCGCGGGCCTTGCTCGATTGGCTGCACGGCCACCAGGATGCGGAAGCGGGGCAGGAGCGGCGCAAGGGCGAGGCGATTGTGCCGCGCCCGGCGGCCTCGCTGGCGGTGTTTTGGGAAACCTCCCGGCGGCTGTTTTCGCAACTGGTGGACCGGCATGGCCTGCGCCGCATCACCCTGGACCTGGATGCGACGATCGTTGCCTCGGGCAAGCGCGAAGCGCTGCCGACTTACCGGGCTTCGACCGGGGTGTGTCCGGGGGAGACGGGGTACCAGCCGCTGAACGTGTTTTGCGCGGAACTGGGGCTGATGGCGCATTCGGAGATGCGCGACGGCAACGTGCCGGCCAGGGAAGGCAACGCCCGGGTGCTGCTGGAGGCGCTGGAACGGCTGCCCGGCGCGGTCGAAGAGGTGACGGTGCGCAGCGACAGCGCCGCACATGCGGCGGAGGTGATCCGGCTCTGCAACCGTCCGGAGACCCGGCCGGAGGCCGGCAGCGCCCGGCGCCTGGGGGTGGTCGGCTTGGTGATTTCGGCGGTGCATTCCGAGGCGCTGATGAACCAAGTGATGCGAACCCCGGAGACCGCATGGAAGCCGCTCGGGGAGAAGCCGAAAGAACCGGAGGCCGAAGTGGCCTCGATTGCCGAGATCAACTTCGTGTCGAATGCCGACGGCCATCGCAAGGGGCCCGAGATCCTTCGCTACATTGCCGTGCGAAGGCCCCGGCCCGGATCGCTCGGAGTGAAGGCCAACGAGATCCCCGCCCGTGACGGCCACCCGGCCTACGGCATTCGGGCGCTGCTGACCAACATCCCGGCGCCCGGCAGCGAGCGGCCGGACGGCCTCGGACCGAAACCGATGCCGGCAGAAGAAGTCCTGTCCTTCGCCAACCGCCGCTGCGGCGACGCCGAGCAGGTCCACGATACGCTCAAGAACAGCCTCGCCGGCGGCATCCCGCCCTGCGGCCGGTTCGGCAGCAACGCGGCCTGGTGGCACGGCGCCATCCTGGCGTTGAACGTCCACGTCTGGCTCGGCCATAGCGCCCTCGAAGCCGACTTGCGCCGGGCCCACTGGAAACGGCTGCGGGCGGTGATCCTGGTCCACGCCGCGCGCCTGGTCTGGCACGCGCGGAGATGGATCCTGGTGTTGCGGCAAGCCGGAACCGAAGAACTTCGCGCCGCCCTGGAACGCCTTTCCAGATGCTCCGCTCCCGGCTGACGCCGGGAGCTCCCCGCTGCAACCGCCGGCAAATCCGAGCCGCCGTCGAACCGTGACCGGAAGCGGGGGGTGCCACCGAAATTCTGCGCAAACGCTCGATCCGTTACGCCCCGGTGATCGCCCGGGGCGACGGAAAACGAATCACCCGGCTTGTCCGCGCAATTCGCGCCAAAATCTCCGCCAGAACCTCCTCAGACCCCGTTCCATAGCAGTAGCTCGCGGATCTGGGGCGTGGGAAAGCCCTGCAAATTTGGGGGATTATATGGATAACTTGACAAGAAAGTGGTTTTCGCTTGCGCATTTGCAGAAACGGTGGTACGAATCGCTCAATGAAGCAACACCGATGCAACTCCTATGCAACACGATCCCGCCTCTCCCACCGGCGACGCCCGTCCGGTGTTCAAGGTCTTCAAATGCCGGGCACGGCTCACTCCGGCCTCGCACCGCCGTCTCGGCGAGGTGTTGCGGTTGTGTTGCGGGTTCTACAACGCCGCGCTTGAGGAGCGCATTGGCGCCTGGATGAAGGCGGGGATTTCGATTTCCTATTACGACCAGTGCAAGTCTTTGACGGCGATCCGCAACGACACGCAATTTCCCGAGTTCGCCGCCCTCAGCGTTCAGGTGTTCCGGGGGGTCCTGCAGCGGCTGGACCGAAGCTTCCGGGATTTCTTCCGGCGCGCGGAAGGCGGCGGCAAGCCCGGCTTTCCGCGCTTCAAGGCGGCGGGGCGGTGGCGGACGGTGGAGTTCGCGGAGGTCTCGCGGGGCATGGTGCGGCGGCATGGCCGGCACTGGCGGCTGCATGTGAAGGGGCTTCCGCCGATGCAACTGCGGACGTCGCGGGCGTTGCCGGAGGGGGCGGAACTGAAGACGCTGCGGGTGGTGCGGAAGCCGCTGCGCACCGAGGTTCACTTGGGTTTCGCGTTCCCGCCGGTCGCCCCGAAAGAGGCGATTGTCCGCCCGGTCGGCATCGATGCGGGGGTGGCCAAGCGGCTGACGTTGTCGGATGGCGGGGAGGTCGCGAAACGGGAAGTGGACCGGGGCCGCCTGCGCCGCCTGCAGCGGGCGGTGGCCCGCGCGGCGCCAGGGTCCGGCAACCGGCGCAAGAAAGTGGGGTCGCTGGCGCGGGAGTGGCAGCGGATCGCGGACGCCAACCGGCAAGCCCTGCACCGGACGGTGTCGGCGCTCAGCCGGGCCTACGATTTTTTCGCGATCGAAGACTTGCGGATCGCCAACCTATTGCGCTCGGCGAAGGGGACCGCGGCGGAACCCGGACGCAATGTGCGGGCCAAGGCGGGGCTGAACCGGGCGATCTCCGAGCAGGGATGGGGAATGTTTTTCACGCTCTTGAAGGACAAGGCTGCGAGCGCCGGCCTTCAGGTGGCGGAAGTTGCACCGCATGGAACCAGCCAGGCCTGCTCGGGATGCGGCGCCGAGGCGCCGAAAACACTGGCTGTTCGCGTCCACGCCTGTCCGGCCTGCGGGCTGGTGCTGGACCGCGATGTCAATGCGGCAAGGAATATCCTGCAACGGGCTTTGGCCCGTTCACGGGTGGGGAGTGGCGGGGTGATCCCGCTTCCCGTGGCGGCGGCAGGAGCGGAGAACCAATCATTCTCCGGAACAAGCGGGGCAGTGGCGCCGCTCGTCGCAGAACAGTGTCATGTCAAGTTATGTATATAAGCCCCCAAATTTGGGACTTGACCCCCGGAAGATTATCGAACATAATTTTGTTTTCCGGAGAGGTCGGCAGTGGCTGAACGGTTGCGGCGGCATTGTCAGAGGAAGGCTGTCCTGGGTACGGGTTCCTCACCTTGGCCGGAGGGATCGGCAACGGCCTCAATGCCGTCGTCCAATCGGCCAACCACACGCTGTAGGCGCTTCAACCGCCGTCTTCGCCGCGATCGGATATCCTTTCCGTTCTGATGCTGAAACACCAGGCGCCACCGTGGACGAAGGGGTTGCGGCGGTGGCTGCCGCTGGCCGGGGGCGATACCCTGTTGGGTTTCCTTGGTTTCAGCGGCGTTCGCACTGATGTGGGGGGCCATGTCGCCGGCTTTCTGGCCGGCAGCGCCGTCGGTGCGCCTTTGCTCGTGGCGAGCTCGCGCGTACCGCGAGGCACAATGGCACCATCCGTCTTTGGCGCATCCGCGATCGCCCTCTTCGTCCGCGCCTGGCTGTGGGCGTTCGCGAGAGGGAATGTTGGACGGATCGAGACGTGCGATCCGACTCGACATCGTCGTGACTTGTCGCCGCCGACACGTTTTGCATTGGCATGGGTTCGATGTACGTTGGCGGCGGAGGTGAAGGCAGGTAAATGATCGGATCCGCCGACCTGCGCCGGTTCTGGGAGACCGGATATCTCGTGCTCGAGAACTTCGTCGATCGGGGAACAATTCTCGATCCCGTGATCGCCGAATACGAGCAGATCATGGACGAACTCGCCTCGGGCTGGGTGCGTGATGGTCGGCTTGATGCCGACCGCTGGCCGCCGACGTTTGAGGGGCGTATCGTCGCCGCTTGCCAGGCGGGCCTGGAATACTTTCAGCCGATGGACATTTCATTGCCCGGCGGTCCGATCAAAGCGGATACGCCGTTTCATGCCGGCCAAGCAGTTTTCCGGATGATGACCGATGACAGCCTGCTCGACGTCGTGGAGTCGATCATCGGACCCGAGATCACGTCCAATCCGATCCAGCATGTCCGCATCAAGCCGCCTGCCTGCCATGTTCACGAAACGGAAACCCGGACTCTCATCACCGCGACGGACTGGCACCAGGACCGCGCTGTTGCGCTCGAAGAGGCCGACCGCACGCGCATGGTCACCGTCTGGATAGCCGTGACCGATGCGACCGTCGAAAACGGATGTCTGCAGGTGATCCCAGGCAGCCATTGCGGCGACATGAAACTCCACTGCCCTAACCCGCAGGCCCGCATCCCCGATGACTTGATGGACGGCCTGTCAGCCATGCCGCTCCCGGTGAAGGCCGGCGGCCTCATCCTCCTGCATCCGCTGACCATCCATTCGTCACTGGCCAACGACACCGCCACCGAGATCCGCTGGAGTTTCGATCTTCGCTACAGCGTCACCGGAGAACCGACCGGTCGTCCCATGTTCCCGAGCTTTGTCGCCCGCAGCCGCGCCAACCCGGGCACCGAGCTGCGTGATCCCAGTCAATGGCGGTCATCATGGGAGACGGCCCGGGCGCGATTATCGGCCGATCAGCGGTCGCAGATCATCCAGCGCTGGTCGCCCGACGCAGTGCCTTGCGCGTGAGGTTGCCGCGCGGTCGCGAGGCTGTCGGATTTCCGGCTGGGGCGCACCGCTGTCGTGGACTTTCCGAGATTTACCCCCGACCGCCCATTTCTTTGACCGGGAAACCTCCCGATAAACCCTGGAGAAAATAGGGATAAATTGGGCTCGTCACATCATTGTGTTTGGAAGCCACATCACCAAACCGGGAAAGGCCACCAGTAGGCCGATCGTCAAGATATCCAATAAAATAAAGACGGAGCATCCTTTGAAGATATCCTGGATGCGCACGGAAGGCGGCGCGATCCCCTTAATAACAAAAACATGGAGCCCCATGGGTGGTGTTATATTCCCCAGTTCGGAAATCTTGACAAAGATGATACCGAACCAAATGGGATCGAAGCCAAGCGCCAAAACGGTCGGCAACACCACGGGCAGCGTAATCACCAGCATGGATGTCGGATCCAGAAACATGCCAAGCGGGATGTAGAACGCGAGGATGACAATCAGGGTACCGTAAGGTCCCAATGGCCAAGCTGTAATGGATTCCGCCATGTTGGCGGCGACACCTGTTATTGCTATGAAACGGCCGAAGACGAATGCGCCGAGCAATAGGAGGAAGATTGTGGCCGTTGATCGCGCTCCCTCAAAGAAACTATGTTGGATATTGGCCCATCGGTCGGGCACAAGCATCAACATCCCGAATGCGACCACCGCGCCGGCGCCGGCCGCCTCCGTGACCGTGACGATGCCGCTATAGATTCCGCCGATAATGGTAAGGATCAGCGCAAATACTCCCCACGCCTTGTAGACGGCCTGGAATCTCTCTCGCCAACTGAACGAGCTAACGATTTTCGGTGCCTCTTGCGGGTTGACCAGCACGTATACATAGATGCCGCCCATATAGATGGCGGCAGACAGGAGACCGGGAATCAACCCGGCAATGAACAGCCTGCCGACCGATTGCTCCGTGAGGATTGCATACAAGACTAACATCCCGCTCGGCGGGATCAGCATGCCGAGTGTGCCTGCGGCCGCGATGGTGCCCGTGCTCAGCGCATCCGAGTGTCCAAAGCGCTTCATTTCGGGGAGGCTGATACGTCCCACGGTCAGCGACGTGGCGATACTGGAGCCGGTACAGGCCCCGAAAAGGGCACAGGCGCCCACGGTCGCGATTGCCATTCCGCCGCGAAATTGGCCAAGCCAACGGTGGGCAAGGTCAAAGGCGCTTTGCGCAACTCCGGATCTCAAGGCAAGGGCACCGGTGAGCAAGAAAAGCGGCAGTATGATGAGTGAGTAATTCGCCGTCTGTTCGTAAACGATCCTCGGGAGGATCTTTGCGGCTACGTCGAAGCCCCGCACAAAACCAAAACCGAGAAAGCCGACCAGCAGCATGGCGAAACCAATTGGCAGTCTGGCGGCCAGCAAGACTAGAAGAAGGATATAAAAGAGAACCAGCCAAGTCTCCATGCGCCTCGCCTTACCTATTTAGCCCTGGCATCGACAGCCCGTTGAATGGAAGACCGCAGCAATCGTCGCCCGACGACAGTTTTCGATTGACGTAGACGCGTATTAAACGTCGATTGGAAGCTTGGCCTCGTCTTGTAACGTCTTTGTAGGTGGATGACCACGAAGGTGGTTTATCCTGCCAGCCAATTGTACCGCGAGCACAAAGCCCAGATAGGCGCAACCGATCGGTATGATCGTCTTCGACCAGTAAAGCGGAAACGCGGCAGCGCCGGCGGCGAACTCGCGGATCGCCCATGAACGCAGCGCCTGCAATGTCGAGCCATACGCCAACACAGTGGTTATCACTATAGCCAGCACCAGCGTCACAACCTCGAGGACGAGCCCTACTCGTCTCGATAGGGACCGTGAGACGACATCGACCGCGACATGGCTCCCCGTCCACTGCGCGGCTCCGAGACCGAAGAAAACGACCGCGACAAGAAGCAGTTCACTGAGTTCGAAAAGGCCGTAGATCGGACGGCGGAGGCCCCGACCAACTGTGTCTGCGAGGGTGCTAACGCATATGAACGCTATTACGCTGGAGGCAATAACGGTTAAAACGCGGTTCGCGCGGTCGACCCATGTCGTCAGCGTGATCAGCATACTGCGAAATAGAGACGCTTTGGTGCGGACCGGTCACTAGGGCTCGCACAGGCCGCAAATCGGCCGCGGGCACCATGCGAGCCCACGGCGATCAGTTCACAGGATCAGAGAACATGAACCGGATGGTAACAAGGTCATATTGATCCGTTAGCTCACGAAAACGCCTGAGCGCCTCGCGCGCCGGAACGCCTCTTGCCTCGACGTCCTTGATTTGGGCCTCGACGACCTCATCAACCTTCATCGCGTCGTACCAAGCCTGGTACTGCTCGTCACTGAAGCGCAGGAACTCTACGTTCTGGTTATCGAGCACTTCGTGGATCGCAGCGTCCGATTCCAGCGCGTGTTTCGCTGTGCGAACGATGTACTCCCACCGCATCTCCTCGAGGAGCGCCTTCAGATCGTCAGGCAGACTGTCGAATTTATCCTTGTTCATCACCAAATGACCCATGCCGAATGGCCCAATGCGCGGATCGACGACCTGCTTGCAGTAACCGCAAAAAATCCCGACACCGCCTATTGGGATTTCGGAAAACCCGTCGATGATGCCGCCCCGCATAGACTGCTCGATATCGACGGCGCTCATCTGTACCGGAACGGATCCGGCGTTGCTGATTCCGCTGCCCCATATCTTGCCAGGGGCACGGAGCTTCAATCCCGCCAATCCCTCGGGCCCGGTGATTGGCTCGCTCAGGCCAATTCCCATTGCACCCGATGTATTCTTGAAGAGTAAAACAACGTTATTCTTTGTGAAATCCTCACGAGCGGGGGCCCATGATTCATAGAGCATTGTCTGGGCCTTTGCAGACGAGTCGACGTTGGAGGTAAGGAATGGCATGTTGAGGAGAGTTTGGATTGGCTGAGCGGCCGGCGTATAAGCGGGTGAATTCCAAACTATGTCGACCGAACCGTCGCCGGCTGCACCCAGCAACTCGTCCGCACCAAACAAGGCCCCGCCCCAGGTGCGGGGTTCTATTTTGATACGACCCCCGCTCCTTTTTTCAACCGCATCCAACCAATCCTTGGTGTTCTGCATGAACGGTATGTCCGGAACGTAGGTGGTGAAACTGAGCGTGATGACTTCCTGCGCTTTTAGTGTGTGCCCAGCAGTCATCAGCACCAGTGGGAGTGCCATCAGGCAACTCCGCGCGAACAATGAATATCTGCTTGTCATTTCGTTATTCCTCCCTAGGGTCGTCCTGTCTCCGTGACAGGTTTCAATATCCGTTTATAGAGATGTCTCCCCCGCGAAACCACCCAGATCTTGCGCGGTACGTAGGGGATTCCGCGGTGCAGTTTCGACGCCTTTCTTAGTAGACTGGTTCGCGATCCTTCCAATGATCGCCGGGCCCATGGAACTCGTGTCGATATAGACGCTGCCCGACCTTGCTCCGACCACACGTCACGTCGTGCGGCCTGCTCGCGGCTTTCGCACCGCGCCGGACTAACGCCCGTACGGGCTGCTCACGGAGATCAGTAATACTAAGCCCGCACCCCGCCCTAGCAGCCACCTAGAGAAGGCACACACACGGTTGAAGGCACACACACGGTTGAAGGCACACACACGGTTGAAGGCACACACACGGTTTAAGAATGGAGCCAAGATTAGCGTAGGGATAGGGCAAGGGACAGTCAAGGTGGAATGGGTCCAAAGGCAGGGCTTTCCCACGCTGAAGTCACTTGACAAATTGCGGTTTTTCTATCAACGGCCTCGATTTTCCTCTGGCTTCCCGGTCCGGAATGCGATATCCGGGGCGTCATGGACAGCGAACCGGGCATTTTCGGCGCCACTCCGCGGGGCTTTCGCCTCGCCGACGTGACGGTGCGCCTCGCCGAGCCGCACGAGCGCCGCCGCTGGGACGCGCTCGCGGACCGGCACCACTATCTCGGCTTCAAGCGATTCGCCGGGCGCGGCCTCCGCTACGTGTTCGAGTGGAAGGGGCGCTGGGTCGGCCTCGCCGGCTGGCAGTCCGGCGCCTTCAAGTGCCGGCCGCGCGACCGCTGGATCGGCTGGAGGCGGGCGGAGCAGTTCTCCCGGCTTCACCTGATCGCGAACAACACCCGCTTCCTCGTCCTTGGCGCGCCCGGCGCGTTTCCGAATCTCGCCACCTTCGCGCTGGCGGCGATGACGCGGCGGCTCGGCGCCGACTGGGAGGCTGGGCACGGCCATCCGCTGCTTCTGGCCGAGACTTAAGCAATAAACTGCTACTCGGTAGTTCGCTCTGGTCGGTGGGTTCCAACTTGTTGAAGTTGTTTGTTTCTCTATGATTTGTCAATGCTTGGTCCTCAGCTTTACAAGGTGCGAATGAGCCGTTGTCGGCCAACCCGGCTGTCGG
This sequence comes from Rhodobacterales bacterium, assembly GCA_965219495.1. GTDB lineage: Bacteria > Pseudomonadota > Alphaproteobacteria > Rhodobacterales > CAZPXZ01 > CAZPXZ01. The sequence goes on along the minus strand of OZ244777.1, from coordinate 325,832 downwards.
CGTGAGTGCCTGAGGCGGCAGATGAGAGCCCGGGGCGACCGCCCCAAGTGGCGTGGAGCCAGGTCGTTGCGGCTTCATTGCGCCGTGTCCTCTGAAAGCGCCTGCAGCAGGGGTAGATCGGCCTCGTCGGGCAACCGGACGTAAAGCCCGCGCGCCTTCCCATGGGTTACATGGCAGGTTGCAAGGACATCCGACCTGACGCGGTGCCAGATGGTCTGGCGCGAGACCCCAAGGCGCGTCATCGCGACCGCGACCGGCACGAACCCCTCCGGAGGCGCCGCGCAGAAGCGTGCACGCAGATCTGCCGTCATCCGCACGCGCAACGGCGCGCCGCCGATATCAGGCTGTGCCACCGGGACCAGACCGGCGTGGATCCAGCGGTACAGCGTCCCCGCATGAACACCGAGCACCCGGGCTGCCTCGGCAATGCTCAGAAGTTCGGCCGGATCGCCATCGCCGGCCTTGTCCTGGACGTGAGCGGGAATATCGTGACGTTGGCGCAGCGCTCTCACCAGTTCGGCGGAAAAGGCCAGACCCCGGGCCGTTCGCCGGCCCTGGCGATTGAGGATGCGGGCGGTCTCCTTGTCTGCGTAGAAGCGCGACAGGTTGCGCGCCAGCTTGACCGTGCTCCTGTCGTCGCGGCTCGGCTGCGGAGGCTGGACAAGCAACGGCAAGGTGATCTCGTCAAGCCGTCCGCCACGCCAGTATACGACTGCGATGACCTGCCGGACCTCGCGGTCGATCTGGAGCACGACTTCTTCAACAAGGCAACTCAGCAGGCGCTTGCGGTCGACCATGGTCGTTGACGGCGCCTCCCACACCCGCGTGAGAGACGCGCCGAGTTCCGTGAACAACTCCAGCGGCGGCGGTTGCGGCTGCCGGGCCCGTGCCGCCTCGAGGGCGTCTTCCGCCTCCTTCAGGGCGATCAGCGCCTTTTCCCAATCCCGCTCGAGGGTGGCGGCGATCAGCCGGTTGTCGGGATCAACCTGCCGATAACGGCGTTCCGCAAGCCGCGCCTCATAGCGACAGTGTTCCAGCTCCTGTTCCCAGCGGCGCAGAGCCAGCCTGTCGCGTTCGGCAACCTCGCAGGCACAGCGGCCGACTTGCTTCTCGCCAAGCTTGCCTGATAACGTAGTCTTCGGCGGTCAAGTCGATCTCATGGCGAAATTGCAACAGCTGCCCACGGTCCGGCGACTGCCATCGCGCGGGCCGACCCTCTGCATGGAAAAAACATCGCCGCGCCTGCCGGACGCCCAGCGCAACAAACCGCGTCCGGCCTACTCGGAATCCCCCCGCTCGGAACGCAGCCCGCCGGGAAAAGAAGTCCACCAATCCCGTGCCGGATTATTCCGTGCCCACTCCAATCCGTGTCCGAAATAGTCCGGTACAAACGCACCTGCTACTGGCGAAAGACTCTGAGAAACAACAGCTACCATCGCGGCAACCCCGCGATGGCGCGTTGAATGCGGCGGACATCGGAAGTAAGGTCGGCGGCATGGGGAAGCACAAGGAAACTGCAGCGCCACCGGAGAAGCCCGGCCGTCCGAAGGACTGGCGCGACCAGATCAAGGCGGACCTCGCAGCCCAGGTCGAGGCCGGAGCGACGCTTTACGGCGTCCGCTCGGACGGCGCCTACATCGCGCGGACGAAAGACGGAGACAGGGTAATCCCGCGGCCCGACCGAAAGTCCGCCTGATCCGGCCGGGCGGCACTTCCCGCCATGCCCACGCTTCATGGTCGTGGCCGGCCCGAACGGGTGCGGCAAGTCCACACTGACGCGTACCACGTGGCTCAGCGGGCTGGACATCATCGACCCCGACGCGATTGCGCGCCGCATGTCCGACAACCCGGGACAGGCAGCGCGCGAAGCTCTGCGGCGGCGGGCGGCGCTCCGCGCGGGCCGGACGCATCTGGTGGAAACCACCCTGGCCGGTTCCGGCGTTCTCCGCCACATGGACGAAGCGCGAGCAGACGGCGACCGGATCGAACTGCACTACGTGTCCGTGGATTCGCCCGACCTGGCGCTCGACCGCATCCGTACCCGTGTCGCGTCGGGCGGCCACGATGTCCCGGAACAGGACGCGCTGCGGCGCTTCTCCCGGTCGCGGGCCAACTTGCCGGCCGCGATCGCGCGGGCGCATGAGACGCGTCTCTACGACAACACGAACCCTGACCGCCCCCACCGCGAAGTAGCGGTGTTCAAGAGAGCGGCATGGTGGACCGCGGAGCGTCTTCCGGGCTGGGCAGCAGCGGCTATCGCACGTATGTCGTCGCCAAGCCCATGATGCCGCCTCTTGATTCCCAGGGGACATTGGCGAACAATACGGCGTCACGTCGCGAATCCTTCTGCAAATACAGAAGGTTGCAACGGATCAGATCGAGATGATCACCGAATGTCGGTCTCGGTGGTTGCGAGCCCCCGCAACCAAATCTTCCTTGTATTATCAATTGATTATTTGTTGCCATGAAAAACCTTGATTATTGGCCAGGTACCGTATAGGCACCACTTTATTTCCAAGTCCCGCGCATCCATGCGTGTCCTCAAGGGATACCCATCGGTAGTACCTGAAAACGGACGTAAGCGATCCGTCAGACCGTGACGCAGATGAAGACGAGTATCCGCAGGGTCAATTCAGGGTCCATTTCGACTGACACTCTAGGCATTTCACCGACGCACACATTCAGGAACGGGACAGAAACTTCGCAAACGGTTGCCGCGCCCGCTCAAATATGAGTGCATCCATCTGCATGCACGGAGCGGCGGGCGTGAGGCGCGAGCCGGCATCGGCAGTGACTACATTCCACGATCGACACCGGCCGCATTCCGCTCTTCGCGGACGGACGCCCTGTGCGGTTTACCGGACTTCCAACGATCAGAAGCAACCTGTCTGGCAGACATGACTTGTACCTTAAATGGCCATCAAATCTGTCCAGCAAATGGGGAGTAGCTCACGCTCCGCTGTGCCAATATGCTATTTGGAGTCGAATCCAGATTGAAAGCTCAAATGATGCAAACGGAAAAGCCGGTCGCACTTGTAACAGGTGGTGCTTCTGGTGTTGGTGCAGCAACTGCACGCCTTATGGCATCGCGAGGAATCAGGGTAGCAGTCAACTACCGAAGCCGCGAAGAAGCAGCAAAGGTGGTGGCTGCAGAGTGCACAACGTTTGCTGGCGATTCGATGTCGGTCGCGGGTGACGTATCCAAGGATTCCGATTGCCGCAATATGGTCGACGCCGTATTGGAAAAATGGGGGCAAATGGACTCCTTGATTTGCAGCGCGGCATATACACAGTTTACAGTTTTGAGCGATTTTGCTGCCCAGAATTCTGAAGATTTTCATCGCATCTACGATGTCAATGTATTGGGACCCTTCCAACTTGCGCGCGCAGCAGAGCCCTTTTTGCGAAAAAGCGGTCGGGGATCTATTGTCAACGTGTCATCGTTAGGAGCGAAAGTTGGTGGTGGTAGTTCCTTGGCTTATATCGCTTCCAAGGGTGCGCTCAATGCAATGACGAAGGCCCTCGCCCGGCTGATGGCGCCGGAAATCCGGGTCAACGCGGTGCTACCAGGACTACTTGATACCGAATGGTTTCTCGCCGAACATACTGAAGCAGAATTTGAAGCCATGAAAACTGAATACAAAAAGACTGTGGCACTGGGCAGCGTGGTCAGCCCGGAAGACGTTGCCAAGGCGATTGTTTATCTGGCAATCGATGCAACTCAGACTGCGGGGGAGTTTTTGGTGGTGGACAGTGGATATCTCCTGGGCCGGTGATCCCCTCGCGCATGCCACGAGGGCATTCTTCATACGGCCATTCGCGAATGTTGACGCGACCGAAAAAGGGGTAGGCCTATGATGAAAGCAATGTTGAGCAATGCCCCGGGGGGGCCGGAGACACTGGTATTGACCGAAATGCCGATTCCGGAGCCCCAGGCCGGTGAATTCCGCATCACTGTCAAAGCTGCGGGAGTGAATTTCCCAGATATATTGATCATTCAAGATTTGTATCAGCACAAACCGCCTCGCCCTTTTGCGCCAGGATCAGAAGTTGCGGGTATTGTTGAGGCTGTCGGCCAAGGCGTGGACGATTTTGAAGTGGGTGATCGTGTTTGGGCTTTGCCAGCAGGGCATGGCGGCTTCGTAACCCACATTACTGTCGAGTCGTCTAGTGCCGTTAAAATCCCCGATGTCATGCCGTTTGAAGACGCTGCATGTTTTATCTTTACCTATGGAACATCGCATTACGCATTACGTGACCGCGCTGCGCTTAAGTCCGGAGAGACGTTGCTGATATTAGGTGCGGCTGGAGGTGTTGGCACGGCTGCAGTTGAAGTAGGTAAAGCATTGGGGGCCCGCGTGATTGCAGCGGTATCTTCAGAGGAAAAGGCGGTATTCTGTCGCAAGATAGGTGCCGATGAAACGATCATTTACCAGCGTGAAATGGATCGCGATGCTCAAAAAGCCTTGTCCGGCAAGATCAAAGAGATCGCCGGGCGGAACGGGGTTGATGTGGCATACGATGCCGTCGGCGGCGATTATGCTGAACCCTGCATTCGCGCCATGGCGTGGAATGGTCGGTTTCTGGTGGTTGGTTTTGCCGCAGGCATTCCGAAAATCCCACTTAATCTGACGTTGCTAAAGAGCTGCCAGATCGTCGGCGTGTATTGGGGCCCTTTCACGAGGCGCGATCCCACACAGCATAGTGTCTATCTGGCCGAACTGTTCGAAATGTATGGCATCGGTAAGGTAAAGCCGCAAATCACCCGGTCTTTTCCACTGCAGGATGCCGCCAAGGCCTTGGAGCTTGTTCAACAGCGTCGCGTGTTGGGAAATGTTGTACTCACAGTGGACTGATAGACCGCCGGCGGACGCAGCCGTTCAGTGCTCCGGGAAGGAGATCACCGAACATTACAGCACCTCGAACAGGCCGGCCGCGCCCATGCCGCCGCCCATGCACATTGTGCTGACCACATATTTTGCCCCGCGCCGCTTGCCCTCGATCAGCGCGTGTCCGACCATGCGCGCGCCAGACATGCCATAGGGGTGGCCGATGGAAATCGCGCCTCCATTGACATTCAGCAATTCATTGGGAATGCCCAGTTTATCGCGGCAGTAAAGCACCTGCACGGCGAAGGCCTCGTTCAATTCCCACAAGCCGATATCGTCCATCTTCAACCCGTTCAGCTCCAGCAGCTTCGGCACCGCAAAGACCGGCCCGATGCCCATTTCATCGGGCTCGCAGCCCGACGCCGTCATGCCGGCATAGCGGCCCAGTGGCTGCAGGCCGCGGCGCTCGGCTTCGCGGGCCTCCATCACCACGTTGGCCGAGGCACCATCGGAGAGCTGGCTGGCATTGCCGGCAGTGATAAAGCGGCCCTCAGCGACAACCTGACCGTCTTTTTGCACCGGCTGTAGGCCGCTCAGACCCTCGAGCGTGGTCGAGGGCCGGTTGCCCTCGTCCTTGTCCAGCGTCACCTCGTGGTCGCTGATTTCTTCTGTCTCCTTATTCGTCACCTTCATCACGGTGGTTATCGGGACGATCTCGTCATCAAACTTTCCAGCCCGTTGTCCGGCGGCGGTGCGCTGTTGCGATTGCAGCGCGTACTCGTCCTGTGCCCCGCGGCTGATGCCATAGCGATCGGCGACGATTTCAGCGGTCTCGAGCATCGACATATAGAGGGCCAGTTTGTGTTCTTCGATCCACGGATCGGCGGCGCGATAACCGTTCATCTTGTCGGTCTGAACCAGACTGACGCTTTCGACCCCACCACCCACGGCGATGTTCATGCCATCATACAGCACCTGTCTCGCGGCGGCGGCAATCGCCATCATCCCACTGGCGCATTGCCGATCCACCGACATGCCGGCAACAGTCACGGGCAGGCCGGCACGGATCACCGCCTGACGGGCAATATTGAAGCCGCTGGACCCTTGCTGAAGGGCCGCCCCGATGATGCAGTCCTCAACCTCGGCACCCTCAAGACCGGCACGCGACACCGCGTTCGAGACCGCATGGCCGATCAGAGTCTGCGCCTGAGTGTCATTAAACGCCCCGCGATAGGCTTTGCCTATGGGGGTTCGGGCGGTGGAAACGATAACGGCGTCACGCATGGTCTCGTCCTTTTGTTGCACGGGCTGCTCTGAGATCCGTTGGCCAAAGGTCTTTTGAAATTGAACTCATGGTGCCGCTGTTTCGCCGTGCTGTGGCTAGCCGCATCGGATACTTCTTGATCCTAGCTTGTTGCATCGAATTTCCTAGTTGGTCTTGCGCAAACTTTTTAACCCTCAGGACTCAGAAGATTATCGAACATTATTTTGTCTTCCCGAGAGGCCGGCATTGGCTGAACGCTTGCGGCGGCATCGTCAGAGGAAACCTGTCGGCGGTGTCAGAGCAAATTGGCTTGAGCCGGGACAGGGAGTTCCATAGCCTCCGGCGTTGCTCAGTCCCTTCCGATATTTCAATAGCTCACCCGAGGTGATCAGTCTCGCGGTGATGATGTGCATCCGCTAACCGCTGTCGCTTCGGCTGGTGGAGGACCTACTGTTTGAACGCGGCATCGACATCAGCCATGAGACGGTGCGGTGGCTAACCGGCTACCATCGGTTCGTCGGTGTTCCAGTTGCGGCGGTGCTGAACGGTCTCTACGCCGCCCTCCGGTGCTGGATTTCGGCTCTTTGGGGAGTGGGATTTGTGCGTATTGCGAGCACCTGCGCGCTGGAGCCCAGTCGCGTATTGAACGCATGGGGGAATTGGGCCTCCGCGCTTAGGCTGAAGACGACGAACCATTCCTTGATAGAATGCGCTGCGAAAGTGCTGGAAGAGTACATGGCGAACCGGAGCGTCTAAGGGCCATGGCTCGTATCTTTACTGCGCCCGCCCGGCGGTATTCTTTTCGCGGTCCGGGGTCCCGTTGGTCCCGCCCTTTGGCCCCTAACAAATGGGCCGCAACAAAGATGCGTTCAGGTCTCGATCTAATGGCCGTCTGGTTCGTAATCAGTAGGTCCGCGGTTCGAATCCGCGGTTCGGCACCATATATCTCAATAACTTAAATATGTTCGCCTAGATTGCCCCGGGCCAGATTGCGATTTGGGGGGTTGTTTGGGGGTTATTCTGACGCCAAACCATTTGGCGAAATCTGCGCCGTTGGGCAACTTGTTGATCGGCGTGGAATATTGACCCCCCCATGGTTTGTTCCCATGAACGCGCCTTGTCATTGGACGGACGAGGTGAGGGGGAGATGCTGGTAGTGGAAACGATCGCACGGATCCGTCGGGATCATCTGGTGAGGGGCGTTCCGATCAAGAAGATGGCCCGGGATTTGAGGGTTTCGAAGAACACGGTGCGCAAGGTGGTGCGGGGCGATGAGACCTCGTACAGCTACGAGCGCAAGATCCAGCCGATGCCGAAGCTTGGACCGTGGGTGGATGAGCTCGAGCGCCAGCTGGAGGCCAACGAGAAGAAGGCGCGCCGGGATCGGCTGTCTCTGCTGCGGATTCATGAAGACCTTGCGTCTCTGGGCTATGAGGGCGGCTACGACGCGGTGCGCCGCTATGCCAGGGTCTGGCGGCGCCGGCACCGGCTGTTGTCGTCGTCCGAGGCCTATGTGCCGCTGAGCTTCGATCCTGGCGAGGCCTACCAGTTCGACTGGAGCCACGAATACGCGCGTCTGTCGGGTACGACGACCAGGGTGATGTCCTTATAGGGATCCAGCTTGTGCGCCACCGAGGGCCGCGGCGAGTACAGCGTGCCACCCAACGACAGATCCCGGTCCAACTGGCCCGTCGTTATCCAATCGTGGATCGTGGCACGGCTCACCCCAAAGCGCCTCGATCGCTCCGTCTTCGAGACACCCCGTTCCAAATAGTGCCTCAGCAACATGCTGGTCTCCCATCCGTGCATCCCCGCCCCGCTCCATCGCTGCTGAAATCGCCGACAGCGCGGGGCGTCGCTCATCGATCGACAACGATCAAACTGTCCAGCTTTGGGTTGCCAAAATGGAAGATTTACGGCCGCCAGCTACAACGGCGTTGGGTCTCTAAACGAACGGCGATTTCCCGCTCAATCTGGTAAGTCGGCGTATCATTTATCAGCCGCTTGGCCAACTTGCTGTCGATATCACCGATGCTGTTCCACGTCAGCCCAATACCATTGGCGATCATGAGGGTGGCGCTGTAGATACGTCTGCGCATCGCCAAACTTTCGCCGGCATGTCAGCGGCGACGTTCCTCAATCAGCGCACGTAACGTTCGGATCGAGCCGAGAAGTCCCTGACAGCGGCAGCTTGCACATTTTCCGTCGTTTCCATCAAATAGCTGAACAGGCTCGCTTCGGGGTTTGCCGCTATGTGAGAGATTGTTCCGGCGGGTATCTCAATACCGAGCCCTTGGGTCCTGCCAATCTGCAACCGACTCGAAAAAGACCTTGACAGAAACCAGAATTCGTTGGGAGTTGGCAACTCCGGGCCGCACGATTCGCCTAGCACTTGACTGACCTCAACGTTCAGTCGGCTGTGTCGGCCACGGATCACAAACCCCTTGCTCAACGTAACCTGAACGCGTGCAAGATCACGCCGCCGCGCATGGTCCTTGATCTTGTGCGAATGTCATTGGAAGGACGAGTTTATCGGTCGCCACCAGCTTCCTGATGCGCATCAGAAGTGATTGAAGATGTGGTTTACTTTCCGGACGCCTGATTGCGCGCGTGAATTCACGCCGTCATGGCCCAGCGGGCCGAACCCAAGCACAGCCTTGACGACTTCCGTACACCGCCGTGGGCCACGCGGGCCCTGATGGAGCATGTTCTGCCGGAGTTCGGGTATGCGGAGGATCAAGCGTGCATAGAGCCAGCTTGCGGCCTCGGTCACATGGACAAGGTCCCGCGGGAGTACTTCAATAGGGCGAATCCAGACGGTCCAGAAACCCCATCAGTTCGTCGTCATCGATCTTGGCCGTTTCGGCCTCGCCGGGAAAATCTCCGGCTTTGGCGGCTTCACGGAACGCGGTCACGGCGGCGACGCGCTCCTCGCGGATTTGCTCATGCAATCTGGCGAGATTGCCGAAGGCGCGCGCATGGCGGGGCGAGGTTTCCTTCTCACCGCAGATATCCTCCATGAAGAGATACATCACGTCCGCATCCCGGCCGGAACCCAGCGAGACCGTGATCAGTCCGGAACGCGCCGAGATCTCGGCCATCACCCGGCCTGGAATGACCTCGGCTTCCACCAGGCACGCGCCCGCGTCCTCCAATCGGCGAAAACGTTCATAGAGCCGAAACGCCGCATCTGCGGTCTTGCCAACCGCCCGTAAACCGCCGACCCAGGTGCTCTTGCGCGGAACCAGCCCAAGATGTCCCATCACCGGAATATCCTCCCGCGCGAGCATGGCGATGATCTCAAGGCTGCGTTGGGTCATCACCGCGTCCGCGCCAAGTTCCATGGCGCGAAACGCCTCGCGGAGCACATCATCAGCGGTCGGAAAGTGCGGCAGCGAGACGGCGGCGGTGAGGAACAGGGTGTCATTGCCCTCACGGACTGCGGCGATGTTCCTGGAGTTGCAGATCATCATGTCGAGGCCTGCGGCAGCCGCGGCTGCGGCCTCGTCGGCTGTGTTCGTGGTGACCTGGGTGAATTTCTTCTTGCCCTTGCCGGTCTTGAGATCGGCGACCGTGAGATTCCGCCGGCTCGGTTGTGTGCCGGCCCAGGTGTAGAGCGTTCTCACCGCGGTTGCCTCCAGATTGTTTCGCCCATTGAGTCGGGTCGACGACCGGACGACTCAGCCGAACAACCATGTTGCCATCGCCAATCCCGTGCCTTTGCACGTGTCGGCAGGCAGATCCACTCTTCCGCTCAGATCAATGAGTTACTCATGGTGCCTGTCTTCAGCGGTTTACCCATTTGGCATTGCGTTTTTCAACAAAGGCGTTGACGCCCTCTTTGAAATCTTCCGTTTTTGTCAGATCAGCCACCACTGCGAGACTGTAGGCAAGGCTTTCAGGCAGATTTTCGCGCAGGGCCATATCATTCAGCACCCGCTTGGTGGCCCTAACCGCAGATGGCGAGACCGAAGCAATCTCCCGCGCCTTGGCCATCGCCATATCCATCAACTGATCATGGGGTGCGACGGCATTCACAATGCCCATTGCCAGCGCCTCTTCCGCGCTCACGCTGCGGCCGGTGAACATCATCTCTTGTGCGGCCAAACGCCCAATGCAGCGGCTAAGCCGCTGCACGCCGCCGGCAGCCGCAAAAAGACCGACCTTGACCTCAGGCAACGCAAAAGTGGCCTGTTCAGAGGCGATAATCACATCGCAGGACAGCGCTGTTTCAAAACCGCCACCCATGGCGAAACCATTGACAGCAGCGATAATCGGTTTTTCCAGATCAAGCCTATTGGTCAGTCCGGAAAAGCCGCTGGCTGGCAGGCTGCCTTCTCCACCCCGAGCGGTAAATTTCAGGTCATTACCGGCGCAAAATGATTTGTCACCTGCGCCGGTGAGAATGGCCACCCAAAGACTTTGATCCTGGGCAAAATCATTCCAAATCAGGTCCAGTTCATGATGCATCGGTGGGTGCACCGCGTTGTATACATCGGGCCGGTTCAGCGTGACCAGAAGCACATTGCCGTTCTGCTCGACCGTCACATATTCAAAGCTCATGTCCAGCCCCTTCAAGTGCGGGCGGTTATCAGGCCACCAGTGTCAATGTCGATGAATTTCCCACCGTTGCTCGCCAGATCGCGGAGTGTCTTGGCAGGGGCGTAGGCAGGGTCTGCTAGCCCCAACTCCTCCATTTTTGCAAGGATGGGCTTGGCACCGACCATATCAGCGTAATACATTGGCCCACCTTTGTCCGCAGGCCAACCGAAGCCATTCAGCCAGACGACATCGATATCGGAGGGGCGCTGAGCTCTATTTTCTTCCAGTATTTTTACTGCCTCATTGATCACAGGAAAAATACAGGTTTCGCTGATCTCATCTTGTGACATCCTAATTGGCTCCACTCCAGTAATTTCGTGAATAAGTTTCGCAGTCACCTCAGAGGGGATAGGCGTTCTCGACGCATCATAATCATAGTATCCAGCTTTGGTTTTCTGACCACGGCGATCCAATTCACAGAGCGCATCGCGGATGGGATCATCCGTCTTAACTCCCTTGGACCAACCGATATCCAGGCCAGCAAGATCGGCCATTTGAAAATGGCCCATCTTAAATCCGAAAGCGTTTATAGCCGCATCGGTGTCCCAGGGCATTACCCCTTTGTACATCAGCTTTCGACTCTGACCGTGACGAGCAAACAGAATGCGGTTGCCAACAAATCCCGGGCCAACTCCAACAAGAGTGGCGATTTTGCCAATCGTTTTGGCCAGCTCCATGGATGTAGCCACAACATCATCTGCGGTTTTTTCGGCACGCACGATTTCCAACAACTTCATTACATTGGCAGGCGAGAAAAAGTGCAATCCGATCACATCCTCGGGCCTCTTAGTGGCGCCGGCGATCTCGTCTATATCAAGCGCCGACGTATTGGTTGCCAGAATTGCGCCAGGTCTCGCAATCCGGTCCAGATCGGCGAAAATCTGCCTTTTCAGCTCCATATTTTCAAAAACCGCCTCGATGATCAGATCACAATCTGCCAGCGCGTCGAGCGAGAGTTGTCCATCCAGCCGGCCCATGCGTGCCGGAACCTCTTCCTGCGGAAAGCGACCTTTGTCGGCGCTGCGCTGGTAATTGCCGCGCACTACACCCAGACCCCGCTCAAGCGCCCCGGGCGTTTGTTCAACGATTGTGACCGGAATGCCAGCGGTGGCAAAGTTCATCGAAATGCCGCCCCCCATCGTGCCCGCACCGACCACGCCAATCTTTTCGATCTTGCGCTGCCCAATTCCAGGTGGAAGCTGTGGGACGTCCCATGTGGCCTCTTCGGCTCGCGCAATATATTCGGCAACATCGTTCTGAAGTGGCGGGGTCATAACGTCCTCTGTCGCAAATATGTCAATGCATTTGTTCCAGGCAGATTGCTCGGAGTTTACGGCGATCAAGTTTACCGACCGCATTGCGCGGCAAGGGATCCGTTTGAATCCAGATATGTTCGGGTATTTTGAACCGGGCAACGTGTTCCATGAGAAAGGTCTGCAATTCTTGGGGGGTTACACCAATTTCGCTCCGAACCCGAACGCCGGCACCGACAGTTTCGCCCAATCGATCATCCGGTATGGAAAAAACACAGGACTCAATTACTGATGGATGACGGTGTAGCGCTCCCTCGATTTCAAGGCAGGCGATATTTTCGCCTCCGCGGATCACGATATTCTTTTTTCGATCCACAATCGCAACGATATCGTTGGCATCGATTCGCCCAAGGTCGCCGGTCCGGAACCAGCCATCTTGGAAATCGTCGTCCGTTGCCTCGGGTTGGTTGAGGTAACAACGCATATTACAGGCGCTCTTAACGGTTAGTTCCCCGATTTCACCGGTAGCGACTTCGCGGCCATCCTCACCCAGGAATTTGAGCTCTTGCAATGGCGGCTGCAAACGTCCAACTGAGTCCGGAAGCGCAAGATATTCGTCACCATGGAATCCGATGCCGACAGCATTAGTCTCCGTCATGCCCCAGCCTGTTGCCACTGTAAGCTGTGGAAAGGCGTTGTGCAGTTCGCTTACTTGCGCCGCGGGTCTTTTGGCCCCCCCGGAGGTGAGAGAATCCAGGGAATCAAGCGGCTCGTTCAATCGCCTTGCTGCCTCCATCAGGTCGATTGATTGCGTCGGTACACCAATGAAGCGTGTGACCTTCTCGTCCCGTATTATTCGGACAGCTTGTTCAGCATCCCACTTGTACATCAGACACAGCTTTGCACCAAGAGGAATGCTCTGGAGAAACAAGCCATGGCTGGCTGTGATATGGAAAAGTGGTGTAACGACAATTGACGAGTGCCTCAAAGGACCGTTCGCTGTGTTGTCTTCGCGCCCAACCTTTAGTTCTTCAATTAGTGGCTGCATCAAGAAAGTGTAAACTGCGTTGATTGCACCGCGATGGGTCAGAACAACACTCTTAGGGTGACCAGTTGAGCCTGCTGTATACATAATCGCAAAATCGTCGTCCGGATTTATCGCCGCGTCGGGCCATGTGTCCGGTTCGGGTCCGCTCGTGTGGTTAGAAAAACCGTTGGGCGAAAATTTTTCGGCCTCTCTTACGCCGACCAATTCAAGGTCTAGGGGTTCGACCAACGGTTTGATTCGCTCCGCTCGGGGGCCATCTGCAAAAATCAGTTTTACAGCGCTATCGATGATCGCATATTTCAGTTCTTCGGTTGTCCACCAGGCGTTCAGAAAGACAACGCGTGCTCCGAGTGCACTGATTGCCATCATAAGAATTGGAAACTCAGGGTAGTTGCGCATGGCAATGGCAACCGCGGCTCCCTCGGTGACGAAGAACTGGTTTCGTAACGTCCAAGCAGTACGCCTGACATCCGCGCAAAATTCCGCATAGGTCCAACGTTCGTCTTCATAAACCAGATACTCAGCCTGCCCCTCCTCATGCTTTGACCAACTGCGCTCCAACATATCGCGAAGATGAAGAGGAGCATTCTTGAAAACCAAATATTCAACTCCTCGAATCGATGTTTTCGTAAGGGCAAAATCTTCGTTGGTGTTCGTAATTTGGGAAACGATGGCGTTTAGCCGAGTCGAGGTCATGCGGCGCACCATGTTCAGTGGGATGAGTGGTGGATACCTACAGCAGTCGATGGTAACATACCGCTGGCCGCAGTTGCGAGCCAAGGGAGAACGCAAGGAGGGTATCGAGCCGTCGCCGGCAAATGGGGAACATCCGCGTTGAGCATGTGATGTTCTTGACCGGCCACTTGCGTCGAGACGAAGATTGCCCCGGTGCGTCCACAGCCACCAGTGGGCCGGTTTTGCTCCGCCGTTGCCGGCCGTTTTTAAATTTGAAACACTGCCTCAATGGGATTGGCCGTAGGTGGCGCGCCCGCGATTGGCTGGCCGGTAAAACGAGCGATGACGCGGACCTTCGAGCCGCTTGGCAGCGCCAGGAGTGATCATGGAATACGAAAGTTACGAACGGATCAGGGCGGAACGCAAGGGCCGCATTCTGACACTCACGCTCAACCGGCCAGAGCTCCTCAACGCCGTCGACGATCAAATGCACCAAGAGTTGGCGCGGATTTTCTACGACGTACAGGCCGACGGCGAAGCCGATGTGATTGTGTTGACCGGGGCTGGCAACGCGTTTAGCGCAGGCGGCGACTACACTTGGCTCGGTGAGCTCACGAACAACGGAAAGCTTGAATCGACCGCGGTCCATGGGAAACAAATCGTGTTCGGCCTTCTCGATCTCGAGAAGCCGATCATCGCCCGCATTCCAGGTCCCTGTATCGGGCTTGGCGCGACAATGGCGCTGCTTTGTGACATCGTCTATGCCAGCGAGAACGCCAAGATCGGCGATCCACACGTCAAAGTCGGACTGGTCGCCGGTGATGGCGGCGCTGTTGCCTGGCCCCACTTGATCGGTTACGCGCGCGCCAAAGAATATCTGATGACAGGTGACCTGCTTACGGCGGTGGAGGCGGAACGGATTGGCCTGATCAACCATGTCGTACCCGAGGACAAGCTGGACGCTGAGGTCTACGCCATGGCGGAGCGGCTCGCCGGCGGCGCCACCAAGGCGATTCGCTGGACCAAGATGGCGGCCAACATCGGCCTCAAACAGATGGCGCACAGCGTCATGGACGCCTGCATCGGTTACGAGATGCTGACTTTCAGGACCAACGATCACCGCGTCGCAGTCGAGGCCTTCAAAAACAAGCGAGAGTTTGAGTTCAAGGGCAACTGAACTGTCCCACACCACAACGGGTTGTGGTGCACAAAGCCAGTCTGCCGGAATTGTAGGGACGGTCCATCATGGCGCGGCGCAGAGAGGAGTCGACGAAGTCGTCTATCCTTTGGTGCCGCAGCTAGATGGCCACTCTATAACGCGCCCCAGGTCGGATCCGGGCAACCGAAACACGCCCTAAAGGTGGTTCCGTGGCTCATCCTGGGCGACTTCGGCCTAATGGCCCGTCCACCTCGGTCGTCTCTTCTCGGCGAAGGCCCCGGGGCCCTCTCTGCGCATCCTCGCTGGCCAACAAGAGTTTGGCTGCCCATGAGGCCGGGCCATGGCATCGGCCAGTTTCCGCTCGGCGAGGCCATCCATGACGATCGCCTTGGAAGCCTGGACGGAGAGCGGTGCCCCAGGAATGAACGATCATCCGCGCTGGTGATGATGGCTGCCCAGGCTTCTGGGCCCTCCGCGAAAGCGTCGAAAAGTGGTATCGTGGGTGGGGCCGGTCAGCGACGGCGGCAAGGATTGAACGTGACATGGCTGGATACGAGACAATCGTGACGGAAGTGCAGGGCCGGGTCGGCCTCATCACCTTGAATCGTCCGAAGGCGCTGAATGCCCTAAACGCTTCAGTCATTAACGAGGTCGCCGGCCCGCTGGCTCACTTCGACGCCGACGAGGCGAGCTTGGCGTCATTCCCGGCATCTGCGGTACGCAGCGGCTGGCGTGCGCGATCGTCAAGGCGGATGCCATTGAGATGATCCTCACCGGCTGCATTCTGTTTGCCGCCGAGCACGCAACCCGCGCTGCTCTTGAAGCGATCCAGATCCCTGGTGCCAACGGCTACGCCGAGGACTTTCCGGCGGCGCGGCTGTTGCGCCACGCCAAGCTTTACGAGATCGGCGCCGGCACCGGTGAAATCAGACAACTTCTGATCGGCCGCGAACAGTTTGCGGAGACCGGCTGACATGGCCGTGTTGCCACCAGGCATCTCGGACGCCGCGGAAGGTTTCGACGCCAACCGCGCCTCTATGCTTGGGGCGATCTCCGAGATGAACGCCGCCATCGACCAGGCACACGCCGGTGGCGATGAACAATCGCTGGCTCGCCACCTGTCGAGAGGCAAACTCGCCCCGCGCGATCGTGTCGCTCGGCTACTCGATCCCGGCTCGCCGTTCCTGGAAATCGGGCTTGTGGCTGCGCACGGCATGTATGATGACGAATCCCCATCGGCCGGGCTGATCACCGGTGTTGGCCGCGTCCGGGGCCGCGACTGCATGATCGTCTGCAACGATGCCACCGCCAAGGGCGGGACCTACTACCCGATGACGGTCAAGAAACATCTGCGGGCGCAGGAGATCGCCCTGCAGAATCGCCTGCCATGCATCTATCTGGTCGATTCCGGCGGCGCCAACCTGCCCCGGCAGGACGAAGTCTTTGCCGATCGAGATCATTTCGGCCGCATCTTTTTCAACCAGGCCAACATGTCGGCTGCCGGTATTCCCCAGATTGCTTCGACATCGGCAGGAAATCGTTGACCTGCACTGCGGCGCGGAAGCCAATATTGTGTGGCATCTCCTTCGCCATGTCGTCCGCAACCACCACCAGCGCGGCCGCTCCATCGGTGATGAGCGAGCAGTCCGTCATGCGCAGCGGAGGGGCGATCAGCGGATTCTTCTCGCTCACCGTGTTGCAGAAGTCGGAGCCGAGGTCTTTGCGAAGCTGCGCCAGCGGATTGCCCAGCGCGTTCCTGTGGTTCTTGGCGGCGATCCGCGCCAGAACAGCGGAATTGTCATCGTACGCCTGAAAGTACGTATTGGCGATGCGCGCGAAGATCTGCGGAAAGGAGAGGTCCACCTCCTGCTTCTGGTAGGAAGCCCCGGCGAGCGCCTTGGTGACACTGGCCGTGTCCTTCGCCGTCATCTTTTCGACGCCGATGGCCAGCGCCACGCGTGCCGAGTCTGCTTTGATGGCGTCGCGAGCGGCGTAGACGGCAGCCGAGCCGCTGGCGCAGGCGTTCTCGCAACGGTTTGCCGGTTTGAACCTGAGATCGTCATTGGTCAGCAGTGCGAGCGACGCGGCGAAGCCATCCGCCACCAAGCCGGAATTGAAATGGCCGAGCCAGATCGCATCGACGTCGCGCGCTTCGATGCCGGCATGGGATAGCGCCTCCCGCGCCGCGTTGGTGATCAGGTCTTCGAGTGACTTGTCCTCGAGGCGCCCAAAAGGCGTGTGCCCCCATCCGACGATCCGCTCATCCATCGCAATCCTCCCTCGTACCGGGGTCAGTTGATCTTCAACGTGATGCCGCCGTCGCCCGCGTAAGGTGGTTCATGGCGGCCTTGGAGGCATAGTAGGTCGCGTAAGGCACGCCCGTGAACCGGATGGAGACGATGGAGGAGATGTTGGAGATCGAACCACCGCCCTGGCTCACCATGACGGGAATGACGTGCTTCATCGCCAGATAACAGCTTTTCAGGTTCACATCGAGAACGTGATCCCACTTCTCCTCCGGAAGCTCGACGACCCCGCCGACCTCAACGATGCCGACGTTGTTGTGCAGCGCGTCGATACGGCCGAAGCGATCGAGACAGGAAGAGACGACGTGCGCTACATCCACGGCATCTGCCACATCGGCGCGGCCGTGCCCGGCGTCGCCCCCCTCGCCGAGGATGATTTCCGCGGTTTCCTTTGCCGCTGCTTCGTTGATGTCAACAAATGTTGCGCAGCAAGTTATGTTGCGTAGGCTGGGTAACTTGCTGAATGGCACAGATAGAGCCCGACTCTCCGCAACATAATCTTTTACGCTCACAAAGATTTCAGGAAGGCCATCAGCCCCTTCTTCTCCTTCCACGGCCGGTTCGGCCCCGGTTCAGCCACGTCGCAAAGCGCCAACGCCCTGGCCTTCATCTCGAGATCAATCTCGGCATAGATGTTGGTCGCGTTGATGTTGACGTGGCCAAGCCACGCGCGGACCGTGTTGATGTCAACCTTCGCTCGCACCAAGGCGCAGGCGGCCGTGTGCCGAACCACGGGCGGGGTTATCTTCCGCCCGGCCAATGCCGGCATGCTGGCCGCACAACGCTCGACAAGGCGATAGACCCCGAACCGGATATAGGCTCTTCGGTGCCTGCTATGGACTGTGTGAATAGTTCTTCGAACATTGTCGTGTCTCCTGATTGTTGGAGCCACGATCATGCAGACAGGGTGCCGTGAAAGAAATTATGTCGCGCAAAATATGTTTGAACTCTTACCAATCAACAGGTTCCGTACTCTCCGCAACATAACTTGCTGCGCAACATTTATCGTCCAGAAGGCAGTGGTGGAGTCGATCCTTACCCCGATTTACGAGGTCGAATTTCTCGGGTTCAGCCATGGGTTCCGGCCAGGGCGCGGGGCGCACGACGCTCTGGACGCTCTTGCCACCTGTATAGCGCGGCGGAAGGTCAACTGGATTGTTGACGCCGATATCCGCGGTTTCTTCGATAATTTGGACCGAGACTGGTTGATCCGGTTTCTGGAACACAGGATCGGAGACCGGCGGGTCATTCGGTTGATCACCAAGTGGCTGAACGCTGGCGTCATGGACGGGGGCGAGTGGAAGGACGACCTTGGGGGAACTCCCCAGGGAGCGGTTATTTCGCCAATTTTGGCAAATTTTTACCTGCACTACGTCCTCGACCTCTGGTTTGACCGGAAATGGCGTCCGCAGGAGGCGAACGGAGACGCGGTTATCGTGCGCTACGCGGATGACTTCGTGGTTGGATTTCAACACCGGCAGGATGCGGAACAGTTCCTTGACGACCTTGAACGAAGGCTGGGCAAGTTCGGTCTGGCTCTCCATCCCGGGAAGACCCGCTGCATCGAGTTTGGACGCTTCGCCAAGGCGGGCCGTCTCTCACGCGGTCAGCGGCGCCCCGAAACCTTTGATTTTCCGGGGTTCACGCATTACTGCCGAACCTCAAGAAAGGGCGGTTTCAGTCTCGGGCGGAAGCCGGCAGCGAAACGCGCCCGGCGCACGCTTCAGCGGATCGGTGAGGTCCTGCGCCGTCGGCGCCACGACGACCCGGAGGAGGTAGCCGGATGGCTGCAACGCGTGCTCAGGGGGTGGCTGCAATACTATGCAGTTCCCTCCAGCCATGCGTTCCTCCAAGCGTTCGTGCGAAGCGTCAGGAGCCTCTGGTTCCAGCAACTGCGCCGTCGCTCCCCGCGTGGGAATTCCCTTCGCATATGGGAGCAATTGGCGGAGTTGACGCAGCGCTTCTTCCCACCAATCAGGATCCTTCACCCATGGCCGGATCAGCGGTTTCGTGCCGTCCACACCCGAGGCAGGAGCCGAGTGCGTTAGCGCGCACGCTCGGATCTGTGCGGAGGGGCGCTGGGCAACCAGCGCTCCTACCGCGACGGTGGCTCGAAGCTGAACCTGCCGCGGCAGTTGCGGGCGAATGGCTACCGGACGCCGTCCGCGCAAGCCTGGTATCCGCAGGGCCTGTTGAGCTGCCTGTACCAGTTGCGGGCGAAGATGCCGGTGGACTTCGACCTCCACGCCCACGGCAACGAGCGGGCGGCGGCGCTCGGCCACCTGCCGGCGCTGTCCGAAGGCGACGTCGTGGTGTACGACCGCGGCTACAATTCCTACGAACTGCTGCACGCGCATGTGGCGCGGGGCCTGCATCCGGTGTTCCGATTGAAGGCGAAGGCCGGCAGCGCCTTCGACGCGTTCCTTGCCGGCGACTGCGCCGACAGCGTGGCCGAGATTGCGCCGGGCCCGGACACCTTGCGCGCCTTGCGCACCAAATACCCGGGCGTCCGCTTCGGGCCGCTCCGCCTGCGGCTGGTCAAGTACACCGCCGGGGGCACCCGCTTCGCGCTGGCGACGACGCTGCTCGATGCGGAGACTACCCGCATCGAAGACCTCGCGGCCCTCTACCATGGAAGATGGGGCATCGAGGAGCTGTTCAAGATCAGCAAGGGCGCCCTGAGCGTCGAGGACTTCCACGGCCAAAGCGAGCGCGCGGTGAAACAGGAACTGTTCGCGCACTTCATCCTGATCACCTTGACCCGGCTGTTCGCCAACCAAGGCGAAGACTGGATGAACCGTGGCCGCCAAGGCGGCCCGAAACCGGCGATGGCCGCCAACTTCAAGAACAGCCTGGCGACGGTCGCCAGGAATATCGAGGTCCTGCTGCTCCAGCATGCCACCGCGCTCAGCGAAACCGTCACCCGGATCGTCGAGGGAATCACCGCCTGCCGACAGCGCCTGCGCCCGAACCGGTCGTATCCCCGGCGCTCCCGGAAGCCGGTCGGCAAATGGAGCCGGCGAAACGTTCCGAAGGCCCGCGCAACCGCATAGCCCGCAAGAAAACGCAGTAATCCGCCCCCGTCGAACTGCGATTCCTTAAGTGAATGGATGAATCCGCTAAGTGAATGCCATTGGGTCGCCGATGAGACGCCGAAGCATCGCGACCAACGCAAACGACGCAGAACACGGAAACGCCCCTTGCTCACCGAGAATCGAAAACCGCG
The DNA here is from genome assembly GCA_965219495.1 of Rhodobacterales bacterium. GTDB lineage: Bacteria > Pseudomonadota > Alphaproteobacteria > Rhodobacterales > CAZPXZ01 > CAZPXZ01. Next base: position 305,470 of record OZ244777.1, on the reverse strand, counting down.
CATGGTTCGCAATCAAACGCAATCGCCCAAACTGCAGAGCCTGCTTCCATCCGGCTCAGCGGGCCCGACGCAGGTTCTTGAACGCGACCGACTGCCAGCCGGCGAGGCCAAACCAAGAACCCCGCCACTCCCGCAATTTAGCGAAGGCCACAAACCGCTGGAAACCCGGATAATTGCGCGTGTCGACCAGCGCATCCCACATTCGGCGTTCCTCCCGACGCGCAAGACGCACCTCCACGTCGTCCAGCGAAATTCCCTCCGAAGTGGCTTCGAGAATCAATTCGCAATTCGCCGCAACCTGCATGCGCCAACCATCGCTCCGGGAGCTGCAAAACGCCTGCAGAAACTCCAATCCGCTGGACGAATAGACGAAATCTACTCCAAATTCTTGACGCGGGATGATCCTGCGTCCAGAATTCGCGCCGGGGGGGCGCGCGATGCAGCGGCGCCAAGGGTTGCCTGTCCCCACCGAACAGCCCTGGCCACGGCCTTCAAGCTGCGAACCACTGCCAGCAAAACCCGGCGACGCCTCAATGGCGATCATCCGTTGCCAAAGATCATCGGATGCGTCAGATTCAGAGACGGCATTCCGGCCGCCGATCACGAAACCCGCGCCGCCGCCTGATCATGCCAGCAAGCACCCAAAGTCGAGCATAGCCAACACGTCCGTTCTCGTATACGCTCAACAAGAGAGTCGTAGAGGAGGAACAAGAGATGCGGTTCGAAGGGATTTATGTTGTCACGCCGACGCCCATGCACGCCGATGAATCCGTGGACTTCGACACAGTCAGAAAACACATGCGCTTTCTTGTCGAGCGTGGCGTGCACGGCATTATTCCATGCGGTAGCACGGGCGAAGGCGCCTTGCTCACGATGGACGAGAAGAAGCAGGTACTCGAGACTGTCTTGGCGGAAGTAAACGGCCGCATGCCGGTTCTGGGAGCGCCCGGCATGCCCTCGACGCGTGACTCGCTCGAGCTCTGTCAGCACGCGGAGCGCGCAGGGGCGCAAGGGGTTATGATGATCCCGCCCTACTATCACGTTCCCACGAACGAGGAGGTTCTCACCCACTTCAGGACAATAGCGGATGCGGTCGACTTCGATATCATGGTGTACAATCAGGCCGTCAGCACGTGCATTGACTTGAGCCCGGAAGAGCTCGTGTCGCTCAACGCCAGCCATTCGAACATTTCGCACGTTAAAGAGAGCATCCGCAGCGACGTCGCCCGAACGCAGCAGATTGTACGTTTGAGCGAGGGCAAGATGATCGTCCATTCAGGTTTGGACGAGATTGTCTTCGAGCAGATATGCGCCGGCGCACGCGGTTGGGTCACGGCGACCGCCGGGGCACTGCCGGCCGAATGCGTCGAGTTTTGGAACTTGCTCGAGTCACAGCAATGGCTGAAAGCGCGGGAACTTTACTACGATATGATCGACTTGATGGCAATGGTCGACGGGCGAGGCAAGCTGCCGCAGTATATCAAGGGCTGTATGGATCTGATCGGCATCCCGTTTGGGCCGCCGCGGCGACCGCTGCTCCCCGCTTCTGAATCGGAGCGACAGGAGCTCGAGAGCCTTATCGAAAAGGCGCGCGGCTCCGATGTGCTCAAGGCAGCCTAGACCGGCGCCGGTCTTTTCTATCGTGAGGAGATTGGTCCAAACCTGTCGACGCGGTGGACCAAAGTTCTTCATCGGTTCGGCGGGGGTCTTGGTGCTGTTTTTAATGGCGACCGTGGGCCCCTCGCTGGCGCCCTATGACCCCTTCGCTCAGGACCTGGCGCGCGCCTTCATGCCGCCCGAGCTTACGCGTGCCGGGGGCTACCCGCACCTCCTGGGAACAGATGTCCTTGGGCGTGACATCTTTAGTCGCATCATTCTCGGATCGCGCGTATCGCTCACCGTCGGGAGCATTGCGGTCCTAGTCTGCGGCGTCTTCGGCATCGTTGTCGGGATGATCGCCGGGTTTCGCGGCGGCGCCACCGATGCGGTCATCATGCGGGTCGTCGACGTCCAGTTGGCGTTGCCTTATCTGCTCATCGGCGTGGCCATCCTGGCAATCCTCGGCCAGAGCCTGCTGAACGTTATCCTGGTCTTGGCGATTGCCGGGTGGGTGGTCTACGGCCGCGTCGTCCGCGCCGAAGTAAGGAAAATAACAGTGCTCCCCTACATTGAGGTGGCGCGGGTGCTGGGGATCGGCACACCGTCCTTGCTGTGGCGGCACATCCTGCCTTCCGTCCTGCCCACCATTCTGGTTATCTCAACCCTGCAGGTTGCAACGATGATCTTGTTCGAGGCCGCGCTTAGCTTTATCGGCCTCGGCATCCCGCCGCCATTGCCGACCTGGGGCTCGATGATGGGCGAGGGCCGCCTGTACATCTCCTTCGCTTGGTGGCAGGTGACGTTTCCCGGCATCTTCATCGCGGTGTGCGTGATCTCACTGAATCTCCTTGGCGAAGGATTACGTGAAGCCCTCCACTATCGGACCGTCGACCATGCAGTCCCGCAGTAGCGCGGCGGAGGCTCGTCCGCCTCTGCTCGACGTGAAGGACCTGCACACCAAGTTCTTCACTTCCGCCGGGGTCGTGCACGCCGTCCGGGGTGTCAACTTGACGCTTCGCGAAGGTGAAATCTTGGGTCTGGTCGGGGAGTCAGGCTGCGGCAAGTCCGTAACGGCGCGGTCCGTGATGCGCCTGGTCCCGCGGCCCGGCCGTGTCGTTGCCGGCGAGGTCTGGCTCGAAGGTGCGAACCTCCTCGCATTATTGGATGAGGAGATGCGAGCCTATCGCGGACGGCGTCTGGCGATGATCTTTCAGAACCCGATGTCGTCGCTCAATCCGGTTCATCGGGTCGGCAGGCAGCTCATGGAGGCGATGCTGGCGCATCGCGCCGCGTCGCGGCGGGAGGCGAAAGCCCGCGCCTTCGAGCTCCTCGACATGGTCGGCATCCCCGACAGGCACCGGCGGTTCAACAGCTTTCCTCACGAGTTGAGTGGCGGCATGTGTCAGCGGATCATGATCGCAATGGCGATGGCCTGCAGCCCACGATTGCTCATCGCCGACGAGGCCACGACGGCGCTCGACGTGACGATCCAGAACCAAATCCTCGCTTTGCTCAAGGACGTGTGCCGGCAAACGGGCACGGCGATGATCCTGATCACCCATGACATGAGCATCGTCGCGGAGACGTGCCAGAGCATCGCCGTAATGTATGCCGGTGGCGTGGTCGAGATGGGAGAAGTCGCCGAGGTCTTTCGCAATCCGGTACATCCCTATACCCAAGCGCTCCTGCGCTCTATCCCTAAGCGCACGACAAGACAGCAGACGCTTGACGCAATCGACGGCCACCCGCCCAGTCTCGCCGGCACGATTCGCGGCTGCGCTTTTGCGCCACGCTGCAGTCACGTGCAGCCTCATTGCTATTCGCCGGGACCTTCCACTGCCACGCTGCGCAGCGGCAGCGCCATGCAACCGCCACACTCGGCCAACTGCGTTCTTGCCCAAGGGCACTAGAAACCAAAACGGTCTCACAAAGGACGAGCGATCCCGGGACGAAAGCCGCGGAAAAGCAATTTTCCACTCGGCTTTCGGCTCCATGCGGTAAACGCGACCGGATAGGTCGTGTTCCCAACCTAACCCAACTTCGCCGCTTCGCCAAGATTTTCGGGCGAATTTGGTCCGTTTTTGAGGATGGAGAAATTCACAACGCCTTGCAGGACAAGGCGTCGAGGCCGGATCCACGTCCGGAATTCGCCCAAATAGTGCGGAATGTATGGGCGATGCAGGGCTTGACATGCAGTTCACTAGCCGCTATCCTCGTGCCTATGTATATTCGCAAGGACACGCGCCGCCACAAAGACCGCGTCTACACCAATTACCGCCTGGTCGAGGCCTACCACACCCCCGACGGACCGCGCCAGCGCACCATCTGCTCCCTCGGCGACCTGGCGCCCCGTCCCCATCACGAATGGCTGGCGCTGGCCCACCGGTTACAGGCCGCGCTGGAAGGCAAGCGGTTCCTGTTCGAGCCCGAGGGCGAAGATGCGGAACTCATCGAGCGGGTGCGCCGGCGGCGCCGGCGCGGCAAGCGGCCGTTGTCGGCGCCGCCGGCAGCGGCGGTCTCGGTTGTGCCGGAGCAGGTGGAGGTGCTGCGGGCGCGGGAGGCGGGGCCGCTGCATGTCGGGCTGGCGTTTTGGGAGCGGCTGGGCTGCGACGATGTGCTGCGGGAAGCGGGACTTCGCCCGCGCAGCCGGGAGCTGACCTGCGCGATGGTGATGAACCGGCTGATCGCGCCCTCATCGGAGCATGCCATGGGGGACTGGATGCAGCGGACGGCGATGGACGACCTGCTCGGGGTGCATTTCGCGTGGCCGTCGCTTTCGGCGCTGTACCGCAACCTCGACCGTCTGTACGACAAGCGGGAAGCGATCGAGGCATCGCTGACCCAGCGGCAGTGCGACTTGTTCGATCTGGATCCCGCGGTGTATTTGATCGACCTGACCAGCAGTTATTTCGAAGGGGCGGCGTTGGCCAACCCGAAGGCGGCCCGCGGCTACTCGCGCGACAAGCGGTCGGACTGCAAGCAGGTGGTGGTGGGGCTTGCCATCGATCACGACGGCTTTCCGCAGGCGCACGAAGTGTTTCGCGGCAACCTGCGGGACAGCGCCAGCCTGCCGGACATGCTGGACCGTCTGGAGCACCGCCTTGGCGGCTTCCGGGAGGGACAGACGGTGGTGGTGGACCGCGGCATGTCGGGGGAGAAGAACCTTGCGCAGATCCGCGAACGCAACCTTCATTACCTGGTTGCCGCCCGCCAGGGCGAACGGGTCGGGTGGCTGGCTGAGTTCGAGGCACTCGAGGGCTTCGAAGAGGTCCTGCGGGAGCCCTCACCGCGCAATCCGTCGCAAAAGCCGGGCCGGGTCTGGGTCAAGCGCGCAAGCGACGGCGCCGAAACCGTGGCGCTGTGCATCAGCGAAGGCCGCCGGCAGAAGGATCGCGCCATCCGCGAGAGCCACGAGGCGCGGCTGCTGGCGGATCTCGACCGGCTGCAGGAGCGCGTCGCCAGCCGCCGCCTGGTCAAACCCGAAAAGATCGCCGAAGCCATCGGCCGCCTCCGCGAGCGCTATCCGCGGGTGGCCCGCTATTACGATCTCGAATACCGCGCCGACACCGGCGAGTTGCATGCCGCGCTGCGCAGCGAACGCAGGGACATCGCCGAGCGCGTCGACGGCGCCTACCTGCTGAAGACCGACCGCCAGGACCTCTCGGGCGAGGAAATCTGGCGCCTGTATGTCTTGTTGGCGCGGGCGGAGAACGCCTTTCGCAACATGAAATCCTCCCTCGCGATGCGGCCGATGTTCCATCAGATCGAACCCCGCGTCGATACCCACATCTTCCTCTCGGTGATGGCCTACCGGCTGCTCGTCGCGATCGAGAAGACCCTGCTCGACCAGGGCGTGCACAGTTCCTGGAGCAGCGTTCGCGATGCGCTCCGCACCCACCAGGTGGTCACCGTGGCGCTGCCCACCGACGACGGAACGGAAATCCGGGTCCGCAGGCCGACCACTCCGGAGCCGGCGCATCTCGAGATCTACCGGCAGCTCGGCGTCCCGCCGACCCTCATGCACACACGGAAGAGCGTCCATCGAATCGAGGCGTAACCCGCCATTCTAGTGCGGAAGAAATTTCCAACCCATTGAAAAACCAGCAAAAACTTGAAAAAGTGGCGAAATTGGGCTAACGGTGGCCCTAGGTCCTCGGACTTTAGCCTGAAGCTCCAACCGATCATCACCAACATACTGGTCTAACGGATTGAGTCTTCTCTGGAATGCGACCCGGGACGGTCCGGAATCGTCCCCATGTAAATGACAGTTTCTCCGTAAGCGTCCGGCATTGCCGCCCTTGTGACGTGGTTGTCTGAAACAAGACCGCATTCTTCGCGGGTTTGCTGGTGGGCATTGGTGCCACTAGGGATGGTGGATACAAAAAGGGAGCTGCGGTGATGACAGCTTCGGCTGTGGCGGCTCTGGTCCGAGGATGAGAAGCGCCGGATTGTGGCGCAAAACCACATTCCCGGCGTTTCGGTATCGCAGGTTGGGCGTCGTTACGATGTGAACGCCATCCTTGTCTTCACGTGGCGTTGTTGTGATCCCCGATACCGGCCAGCGGCGTGCGACGATACCGCGCTGTCCTTCCTTCCGGTCGAGGTTGTGGGCGATCCGTCTCCTCGGCCGGTCGCGGCGGGGCCGTCGGACGGGAGGAGCGAGATCGCGCTGTCGAACGGTCATCAGGTGAACGCGAGCGGGTCGTTCGGTGCGGAAGCATGGTGCTGTCTGGTTCGGGTGCTGGGCGGATGATTCCGGTTGCGTCCTCGACGCGGTTCTGGCTGGCTTGCGGAGTGGCGGACATGCGCAAGGGGCTCCCCGGCCGGCGCCAAAGAACAGTCGCGGACACTACCGGAAAGAGGCTGCCGGGAAAGAAGACAGCGACCCAGTCCCCCCCCCGGTCAATCCGATTTCCCGGCATTCCGGGCACCAACCAATCCGTTGAAAACGGGGGACGTTAGCCCGGTTTATGCAGAGATGCAACACTGGAGATCGAAGACAATGCCGCCGAGCGCGCCATGAGACCGATCCGTTTGGGCCGCAAGAACGATCGGTTCATGGGCTCGCCCGCCGACGGTAAAGCCACCGCCGCCATCGCCTATACCCTGATCGCGACCGCAAAGCTCAACGACTTCGACCCACAGGTGTTGTTTTTCTAATTATCTCGGCAGAAATAGGGCGAATTTTCTTAACTGCCCAGGTAGGTGCGTGCACCACGGAGTGCATTGCCCGCCACTGCCGCAAAGTCGATGCTGCCCGGTTGTGACGGTTTCACGGGCGAGAACAGTTCTGTCTCGAAAAGTTACTGATAACACCAGGGACTGATAACAGAATTCAACCTGCGCTATTCATAGCGTCATGGCGATTCGCTTTCAGCCCCGACGGTTCTTGCGGGCTCTTTCAGCGCCGACCCACCTGGCGCACGGGGCGCCGCCGCATGATGATGGCGGAACGAAACAGATTGAGGCTTTGCGGGAGCAACTCGAACAAAAGGACGAGCAGCTCGCTGGTTTGCAAGCCGAGAACGCGACCCTGCGGCAACGTCTTGAAGAGCTGGAGCACCAGCTTGGCCGGAACAGCAGGAACAGCAGCAAGCCTCCTTCGAGTGACGGGCTGAGCAAGCCGCGGGCGGAGCCCCGGACAAGGAGCCAGCGCGGCAAATCGGGCAGGCGGAGCGGCGGGCAGCCCGGGCACGCGGGTTCGACCTTGCGCCGGACCGACAGGCCGGACCATGTCGAGGATCATCATCCGTCGCACTGTGCGGGCTGCGGCGCGCCGCTTTCGGCTGCGGACGGGGATGGAAGCCATGTCGCAAGACAGGTCTTCGACCTGCCGGAGCCGCGCCCCCTCGAGGCCACGGAACACCGCGCTCACCGTTGCGTTTGCGGTCATTGCGGCGCGACGACACGGGCGGCGTTTCCCGCAGGCGTGACGGCGCCGGTGCAGTATGGTCCGCGCATGGCGGCGGTGGCGACCTATCTGAGCCATGCGCATTTCCTGCCCGAGGATCGTTTGTCGCAACTGATGGCCGACCTGTTCAACGCGCCCGTGTGCGCCGCGACGCTGGCGGCGATGAGCCGCCGGATGACCGAGCGGTTGCAGGGTTTCGTCGACCATGTGCGGGAGCTGATCGTCCGCAAGGCGCCGGTGAAGCATCTCGACGAGACCGGCTTCCGGATTGGCGGGCGCACGCAGTGGCTCCACATTGCCTGCACGCCATGGCTGACCTTGTTTCGCGTCCACGAAAAGCGCGGCGACTTGCTGCCGGGGTTCTCCGGTTGTGTCGTCCACGATCATTGGAAGCCCTGTTTCAAGATCGAGGGCGTCCTGCACGCGCTCTGCAACGCCCATCACCTGCGCGAACTTCAAGCCCTGATCGACATCGAAAAAGAGGACTGGGCCCGGCACATGCACCGGCTCCTGTCGCGCGCCAATCGGGTCGTTCATCTCGCCAGAACGATGGCAAGACCTCCTTGTATGTCGGACAGGTCCAATTTGAGGGAAGTTTTCCACATTTTTCTTTTGTGTAAAAATTGGTAACTGCCCAGCACTCAGTCTCGCGCGTACGTGAAGGCTGCGCAAGGCTTGCGTTTGAAATTATACATGCTTGGGGCGGGACCGGCGTGGCGGCAGCGGGCAGGGCGTATGGAGCGGTTTAGCATTGGATTTTTCCGATCAGTTGGTTCGGCGATGTCATCAAGGTTTCGATGATGTTCCAGCCCTGCTTTCTGGCGGTGGTGATGGCGCTGCGCAGGGTGGCGAAGTCTTGGGCGCCTTTTGGGGAGCGGAACCCGCCGGAGATTTTCTGGCGCAATTTCCCCATTCGACCATCGCGTTCGGCTTCATTATTGGTAAACGGAACGTCGGCGTCGGTGAGGAAACGCAAGGTCTCGGTTTTGTAGTCCTGGAGCCGGAGGGCGAGATTGTGTCCGACGCGGCGTTTCTTTCGCCCGCGTTTGCCGGGCTCCGGTGGCGCGAGCGGTGGCTGCGCCTGATGAAAGGCGAGCGCCTCGGCGAGGATCCGATCATAGGTTCGCCCGATCCGGTCGAGCAGCGTTTCGGGGAGAGGTCTTGCCATTGTTCTGGCGAGATGAACGACCCGATTGGCGCGCGACAGGAGCCGGTGCATATGCCGGGCCCAGTCCTCTTTTTCGATGTCGATCAGGGCTTGAAGTTCGCGCAGGTGATGGGCGTTGCAGAGGGCGTGTGAAACACCGATGATCTTGAAATAAGGCTTCCAATGATCGTGGACGACACAACCGGAGAACCCCGGCAGCAAGTCGCCGCGCTTTTCGTGGACGCGAAACAAGGTCAGCCATGGCGTGCAGGCAATGTGGAGCCACTGCGTGCGCCCGCCAACCCGGAAGCCGGTCTCGTCGAGATGCTTCACCGGCGCCTTGCGGACGATCAGCTCCCGCACATGGTCGACGAAACCCTGCAACCGCTCGGTCATCCGGCGGCTCATCGCCGCCAGCGTCGCGGCGCACACGGGCGCGTTGAACAGGTCGGCCATCAGTTGCGACAAACGATCCTCGGGCAGGAAATGCGCATGGCTCAGATCGGCCGCCACCGCCGCCATGCGCGGACCATACTGCACCGGCGCCGTCACGCCTGCGGGAAATGCCGCCCGTGTCGTCGCGCCGCAATGACCGCAAACGCAACGGTGAGCGCGGTGTTCCGTGGCCTCGAGGGGGCGCGGCTCCGGCAGGTCGAAGACCTGTCTTGCGACAGGGCTTCCATCCCCGTCCGCAGCCGACAGCGGCGCGCCGCAGCCCGCACAGTGCGACGGATGATGATCCTCGACATGGTCCGGCCTGTCGGTCCGGCGCAAGGTCGAGCCCGCGTGCCCGGGCTGCCCGCCGCTCGGCCTGCCCGATTTGCCGCGCTGGCTCCTTGTCCGGGGCTCCGCCCGCGGCTTCTGCAGCCCGTCACTCGAAGGAGGCTTGCTGCTGTTCCGGCTGTTCCGGCCAAGCTGCCGCTCCAGCTCTTCAAGACGTTGCCGCAGGGTCGCGTTCTCGGCTTGCAAACCAGCGAGCTGTTCGCCTTGCACCGCGAGCTGCTCGCCTTGCGCCGCGAGTTCCCCGTCCTTTTGTTCGAGTTGCTCCCGCAAAGCCTCAATCTGTTTCGTTCCGCCATCATCATGCGGCGGCGCCCCTTGCGCCGGGTGGGTCGGCGCTGAAATAGCCCGCAAGAACCGTCGGGTCTGAAAGCGAATCGCCATGCCGCTATAAATAGCGCAGGTTGAATTCTGTTACCAGTCCCTGGTGTTACCAGTAATTTTTCGAGAAGGAACTGTTCTCGCCCGTGTAACCGTCACAACCGGGCAGCATCGACCTTGCGGCAGTGGCGGGCAATGCACTCCGTGGTGCACGCACTTACCTGGGCAGTTACAAAAATTGTTGATAACTCTTCGCCCGCCCGTCGAACTTTGGCGGTTTGGCGGCGGCGTGTTATTGGATCGCAGCCTTTCCGCATCTTGTGGGAAGGCGTGGATGCGGGGAAAGGTCGACCTTTCCCCGCCGGGAGGGGTCGGACCGTATACCTCCTAGGATAGAGATCCGTTCGGGAGCTGGGTCGCCCCTCCTGTTCCGTCCTCAGCGTCCTGAACGGATGCTTGGGTTCAAGGCCCATATTGGCAAGGAAAGGAGCACAAGGACATGAACAAGCAAATCGTAGTGGCCGGCATCGATGTCGGCAAGTTCAACCTGGACATCAGCATTTCTTCGACGCAGGAGCATCGGCGGATGCAGAACCACGAGGATGCGTTTGCAACGCTCGTCGAGTGGCTGCGGGAGGCCGGCGTCGAGCGGGTGGTGCTGGAGCCGACCGGGCGCTACCACCGGGCGGTATCCCGGTACTTGCGCGATGCCGGCTTTGCGGTGATGGAGATCAATCCGCTGCGGGCGCGGCGCTTTGCCGAGGCGCTGGGACGGTTCGGCAAGAACGACCGGGTGGATGCCGCCATGCTGGCGAGACTGGGGCAGGTGATGGAGTTCGAGACCCGCACGCCCCGTTCCCACGCGCAAACCGAGCTTGGCAACCTCGCCAGGGGAAGAAGCCGCCTGATCCACTCCCGCACCGGCCTGAGCCTGGCCCTCGCGGAGTTCCAGGAGCAGCCCGCGGTGGTGGCGGCCCTGGAAGCGGCGATCCGGGAACTCGACAAGCAGACCGCCGTCCTGGAAGCGGCGATCCGCCGGCATATCGGTGAACATGCCGAGCTTGCCCGGCGCGACGAGATCCTTCGATCGATCCCGGGCGTGGGGCCGGTCACCGCCGCGCTGCTGTGCGCGGAAATGCCGGAGCTCGGCTCCGTCGACCGCCGCCAGGCTGCGGCGCTGCTGGGCGTCGCCCCGCTGGACGACGACAGCGGAACCCGGTCCGGAACCCGGCATATCCAGGGCGGGCGGGCTGCTCCCCGGACTGCCCTGTATATGGCGGCAACCAGCGCCGCCACCTGGAATCCGGACATGCAGGTATTCTATCAGCGCCTGAGGGGGGAGGGAAAAGAGCACAAGGTCGCGATCGTTGCGGTCATCCGAAAATTGATTGTGCTTGCCAACGTGCTGCTCAATCAGGATCGCCACTGGCTGCCAGTGGCGCCGACTGCAGCCGGGAGTTCCAGCATGTCAATAACTTGTTGATAAATTGTAATGATCGGCGCGCCCGATCCGAATCGGGCTTGACAACAGACACGGATGCTCCCGAAACGCTGCTCCACCGGATCGGGCGAACCTACGACCGGATCCTCGCCGAGGCGCTCGCCTTTCATCAGGCGCTGCCACCGCTCGCGCCGCCGAAGCCCGGCAAACGCGGGCGAAAGAAACGCCGCGTCGGACACAATCTCGCCCTCCGGCTCCAGGACGACAAAACCGAGACCTTGCGTTTCCTCACCGACCCCGACGTTCCGTTTACCAACAATGAGGCCGAACGCGATGGACGAATGGGCAAATTGCGCCAGAAAATCTCCGGCGGGTTCCGCTCCCCAAAAGGCGCCCAAGACTTCGCCACCCTGCGCAGCGCCATCACCACCGCCAGAAAGCAGGGCTGGAACATCATCGAAACCTTGATGACATCGCCGAACCAACTGATCGGAAAACTCCAATGCTAAACCGCTCCATACCACCTGCCCGCTGGCGCCACGCCGATCCCGACCCAAGCATGCGTGATCCCAAACGCAAGCCTTGCCCAGCCTTCACGTACGCGCGAGACTGAGTGCTGGGCAGTTACCATTTCCCAACGATTTGATGTCGGTCGCAGGACGGTTCACCGGCCATCTGGCTGGGGCACGAGTCACTCGAGACAACGCAGGTCTGCCTTCATGCCGACATGCGCATAAAGAAAGAAGCGATGGACCGGACACGACCGTCCGAAGCTCCCGAAGGCGCCTATCAACCCAATGACGCGTGAATGGCATTCCTCGAAGCTCTGTGAATATGTCGACAAATTCCGGCGTGCGGCCCAATGAATCAATGAGTTGGGCCGCGTTGTCGGCATAAAACGATTGTCGGCATAGTGAAGCCGAACGCGATGGACGAATGGGCAAATTGCGCCAGAAAATCTCCGGCGGGTTCCGCTCCCCAAAAGGCGCCCAAGACTTCGCCACCCTGCGCAGCGCCATCACCACCGCCAGAAAGCAGGGCTGGAACATCATCGAAACCTTGATGACATCGCCGGACCAACTGATCGGAAAACTCCAATGCTAAACCGCTCCATACGCCCTGCCCGCTCGCGCCACGCCGATCCCGACCCAAGCATGCGTGATCCCAAACGCAAGCCTTGCCCAGCCTCCACATACGCGCGAGACTGAGTGCTGGGCAGTTACGAATTTTCCCAGATTGTTTCGCGCGCGAACTGTCGAATTAATCCGGGACAGCGTGATCAGGCTTCTTCTCCAGGCAGGGCGTCTTTCCAGTAGGCTGTCCGCCAGTAGAATGCCGTACGCACGATGCCTATTGTCCTTGTCCCTGGCACCGTAGCGAAGCCTTGCGCGTTCACGCGGCACCGAGTGCGTGACACCACCATCCGGCAGTTACGGAGCATTGCGAGAAACGCGTACGGGATATTTTGGGAAAAACGTGCCGAAATAAAGTGAAAAACAACAACAGGCTTGGCCCACAGACATCCTCGATCGCATCCCCGTGCACAAGATCAACCGCGTCGACGAACTGTTGCCCTGGAATTACACGCCGGGCGGAGACCCGGCGTCCAACGTCTGATCACACAAGGGCGGCCTCGCCGGACGCTGACTCTTCGACAGCTGCAACGGCGGGCGAGTAGCCGTTTTGATTGCGGACGCGTGCGCTTCCCCGCCAGCGGCGTCAAACGTTCGATGACATCCGCAATTGCGACGCACGCTGAATTACCGGCTCCCCATGAGATCCGCCAGTCGCGGCCCATAGCTCACACCAGGCGGCGTCACCTTAACGGCACCGAGCACGTCGGGGCCGCATCATCGTCAGAGAACCATGGGATGAGATCCACGTCGCAATCAAGCATGAGATGCTGGCAGCGCGTCCTTCCTAGCCGATTCTTAACCGGGGGTCGATAACGATGTAAAAGAGGTCGACGATCAGGTTTGCCAGCACGACCGCGATCGAGAGGACGAACACGCCGGCCAGCACCACCGGGAAATCCTGAAACTCGGCCGCTTGTAGGACCAACCGCCCGGCGCCCGGCCAGCCAAAAACTGTCTCGATGATCGCGGCCCCGCCCAACAACACGCCCGTATACATGCCCACGATTGTCACCGCCGGAATGAGCGCGTTGCGCAGCACGTGGAAGACGGTAATGCGCCATTCCCTGACTCCTTTCGCACGCGCGGTCCATACGAAGTCCTCCACCATGACCTCAATCATCGAGGACCGGACCACACGCGCGACCGGCGGCATCAGGCCGATACCGAGCGCAAACGCCGGCAGGACGAGATGTTCCAGTCCGCCCCGCCCCGATACCGGCAAGACGCCCAAGTACACCGAGAAGAAAAGAATCAACAGCAGGCCGATCCAGTAGTTCGGCATCGAGACTGCGAAGTACGTAAGAACACTACCGATGTGATCGATGGCGGTGTTGCGGTAGACCGCGCCAAGTATCCCCACGATTAGACCGAGACCCGTCGCAATGGCCATGCCGGCGAAGGCAAGCTCTGCCGTTGCCGGGAGCCGCGCGATGACAAGCTCCATCGCCGGCACCTGAAACTGAAAGGACTGCCCGAGATCGCCCCTCAGCGCATTGCGCAGAAACCGGCCATACTGGACCTGTAGCGGGTCGTTGAGCCCGAAGCTCTCGCGCATTTCTTCCCGGAACTCTGGCGGGGCATGCTCGGGGATCAAGAGGTCGGTGGGATCGCCCGGCACCACATGGAGGAGCGTGAACACAATGACGGACAGCGCGAGAATGACGACGACTGCCTGCCCAATCCGAGCAATAAAGGTGACCATGTATCACGACCGCCGCAGGCCAGCACCAAGCTGCCGGCGGCTTGGACCAAGTCCGAGCCGCCGGCAGCTTGCGCCTATTTCATCACCACGAGGCGGTAATCCGGAATCTTCTGTGCATTTCCTTGGAAATGCTCAATCCGGTCGCTACGGTAACCGTAGGTCGAGCCCGGGAATACCAGTGGAATGAACGGCCCGCGCTCCCGCATCAGCACCTCGGCCTCTTGGTACAACCGCACGCGGTCGTCCTGATCCGTCGTTGCACGCGCTTTCCGGATCAGCTCGAGCGTCTCCTCATCGGAGAAGTTGTCTTGGAACGGGTTCGCGAGCAACCTGTCACCCAGTGGCACGTCGGGATCGACTGGATAGCTCGCATACTCCTGCGTGTAGGTGTGCCACTCGCCGCTCTTCCGGTAGTTGAAGAACGGTCCGGCGGCCATCCGATTGAGCGTCACGGCAATACCCGCCGGCGCCATCTGTTCGGCCAGCGCCTCCTGGAACTGCGGCCAGCGCGGATGGATGGCCGGCTTGAACGAGATCTCGATTTCCAGCCCGTCCGGCAGGCCCGCCTCGGCCAAGAGCTGCCGTGCCCTGTCCGGGTCGTACGGTATCGGCGCGAGATCCGGGTTATAGCCAAGCACACCCGGCGGAATGTTACCGCCGGCCGGCAGCGTTCCGCCGCCAATCAGCTCCGCCAGGAACTCGCGGTCAACGGCGTAGTTGATGGCCTCAATCACGCGCGGATCGTCCAACGGCGGCCGGCTGGAATTCAGGTGAATGTGGTACCAGTTGGTCTCAATGACGAACTGCGTGCCGGTGTTCGCGTTCGCCTCCAGCCGCGGCAGGAAGGCGGGATCTACCTGCTGAATCACGTCGACCTCACCGGCCAACAGCGCTGCCAGCTGCGTCGCCGGCTCGGGAATGCTGCGGATCGTGATCCGCTCCACATTGCCCTGCTCGAGATGATCCGGTCCGCCCCAATAATCGGCGTTCCGAACAGCCGTCGAGACTTGGTTGCCGATGTCATAGCTTTCCAACACAAACGCCCCGGTCCCGATCGGCTGATATCTCTCGCCGTCAAATGCCGCCGGCGTCAGCATTGGAACCTCCGCGAGATACGTAAAGATCGAACCCTTTGGCGCTGTCGTCTTGATCCGCACCTGGTAGTCATTGACGATTTCAACCTCATCGAGATCGGCCCATTGGAACGATTGAATCAGGCCCCCTCTGCTCAACCGCTCAAGTGTGAATTTGACCGACTCAGCGGTAAAGGCATCTCCGTTGTGGAACTTCACGTCTTCCCGGAGGTCCAGCTCCAATGTAGTGGGATCGAGGAAGCGCCATTCTGTTGCCAGGCTCGGCTGCGAGCCATCGGCCGCCTTTTCAATGAGCCGGTCGTACAGCATATAGCTCAGCGAATACTGTGCAAAATCCCAGTGGTTCTGAGGGTCGAGAGTCGTCTGGTCGCCGAATGCGAACTGACCGAT
Source organism: Rhodobacterales bacterium (assembly GCA_965219495.1). Lineage (GTDB taxonomy): Bacteria > Pseudomonadota > Alphaproteobacteria > Rhodobacterales > CAZPXZ01 > CAZPXZ01. Next base: position 289,949 of record OZ244777.1, on the reverse strand, counting down.
CCTAAGGTGTTTCGCATCCTGCGACATTGCCGGGGTAGCAAGCGCTAGCGCTGCCAAAGAGATCAAGAAAGAGGCCGTCAAGAGACCCCCGCTGAATTGTCTTACCATGGTATTGACCTTCCTTGCTGTCATGAGTGGTAACGATCTTCGAAGCGCGGATATTACTGCATGCCGCTCGGTTCGGCATTCACGCCGAAGATCTTAGCCGAGTTCAACCCGAGGATCTGCCGTTTCTGATCCTCAGAGATCCTTGCGTACGCTACTTTCGCGAGCTGTGAGAACACGTCGAGGAACTGAATATCGCTGCCGAAGAGGATTTGTTCGGCGCCGAGCTTCTCGACGAAGAACTCTATCTGGCCCAGAGATCCTCGGGACGCACACAGCTCAAGATACGCGTTGGGATGCTGCGCTGCGACCTCGACGGCCGCTCTGAATCCGGCCAACGTGCCTCCCGCGTGGCCGAGAATGAACTTCGCGTTTGGATACTTGCCGACAACGTCGGCGAGCAGGGCGGGGCTGCACAAATGGCCGTCATGCTCATCGTCCCATGTGTGGATGAGCATCGGCAATCGATGTTTATCTGCCACGGCGAAGATGCGGCCGTAGCGCTCGTCGTTCAGCGCACACTTGTGGATCGGCGGATAGAGCTTGATTCCGCACATGATGTTTTTCTCGTCCGCAAGCCAGTCTTGGACTTCCGCGTCCATGCCGGCGGGATCCCTCGGATCGAGGACAAAGTATCCCATCAGGAAATCCGGATGCGCTTGGACGGCCGCTGCGGTTCGCCGATTCCCTTCGCGCACATCACCGCCGTAGAGGCTCAGGACCGAACTGATGCAGCATCTGTCGACGCCCACGCGCCGCAATGCACGTACAAGTGAATTGGTATCCCGCGCCGGCCGATGCTGGCCGGCGAAATGATCGATGTGGGCGTGCGCGTCGAGAATGAACACGTCATCAAGGACCTGCCCGGCCTTGAATCGCGCGAGGATCGAACCGGTGTCTTCGACGCGGGACGCGTTGCTCACGGTCGAACCCCTACCATTTTATGGCAAAGAAGAGCTGTTGGGCGTTCCCGCCGAGTATCAGCGCTCTCTCTTCCTCCGAGATTTCGGCATAATGTAGGCTGCCCAGGACAGCGGCGGGATTGTAGAACGGCATGCTGCTCCCGAACACCAGTCTGCGCGCCCCGAAACGCCGGCATAGGTCCTCGATCCCTTCATGTATGAAGTAGCGCGAGATCTCAATGGAGACGTTCGGATATGCCTTGAGGAGCGGATATATCCGCCGGTTCGCCCCATACTCGGCTTCGATAAGAACGATCGGAAGTTCAGGAAACGTGCCGCATGTCCAGTTGAGATCGTCCCAGGTTATCTCCGCCCAGGGAACCAGAACGGGCACGCGATGGTCTTGCAGAAACGCGAACAGTTCCCCGCAGGTCAGCCTGTGGACCGGGAAATTGTGCTGCTTTGGGAACAACCGTACCGCCTTCACGCCGTGTGCCTGCATCTGCGGCAACAGCTCCTCGGGCGGCCCCATCTCCAGACCAATGTCGGGCAAGGCCACCCACGCCGGTATTAGATGCTCAGCGTGCCGGGCATCAGCGGCGATCATGTCATTGCCCTCCACCGGGTCGGCCTGAACGGCGTAGGAATGGTAGGAAAGCGCGCGGTCGATCCCGAAGTAACGCAACTCATCGACCAAGTCGGCCGGCCCGTTAAACTGTCGCATCGGGGCGCTCAAAAACGGCCCGACGGCGCAATTCATGTCGATGACTTGAGCCAATGCCACCTCGCCTTTTTGTCTTTACGTGTGCCAGCTACCTTATATAGTAGCGTTCGGCTAGTGTTCTTGCAAACACGGATCTGATGCATTTCGTTTGCACATGATCTGTCCGGTTTAGGTAGCACACGAGTTGTCCGGTCAGGTGTCTCCGCGGGGAGGCGCCGGATTCAACCGGACGACATGGCAGCAGGAACGCAGGATGGAGAAGTTGGACGATGTGCCGGGACGCTTCGCGGCGAAGCGTCTCGTGGCGATGGATGCAGCGGAGTTACTTGGGATGTCGGAGCGAATCTATCGGCGCGATCGGCGGCGTTACGAGGAAGAGTGCGCCCAGGGGCTGCTCGACCGCCGGCTCGCCAAGGCGTCGGCGCGCCGAGTTCCGGTCGATGCGGTGACCTGGTGGTCGAGGAATACCGGACCCGCCATGTGGGCTGGACGGTCAAGCACTTCCACGACCATCTGTGCGCCCATCACAATTTCGCCTGCAGCTACACCTGGACCAAGACCGTGCTGCGAGGCGCCGGTCTGGTCCGGAAGGCACCCAGGCGCAGCGCCCACCGTCGGCGGCCGCGCAAGCCGTGCGTCGGCATGATGCCGCACCGGGACGGCTCGCGCCATGAGCGGCTGGCCGGCCAGCCGCCGCTCGACCCAAATCGTCTCCATGGACGACGCCACCAGCGAGGTCTACTCGGTTTTCCTGGTCGCGGAGGAAGGCAGCGCCTCGACCATCCGCGCGCGCAGGCAGATGTTCACCGCCAACGGCCTGCCCGGCGCGCTCTACACCGACCGCGGCAGCCACTACTGCCACACCCCCGAGGACGGCGGCAAGTTGGACCGGGACCGGCGCACGCAAGTGGGACGGGCGTTACACCAGCTCGGCATCGAGCACATTGCCGCCTATTCGCCCGAGGCACGGGGGCGCTCCGAACGCGCCTTCGGCATCGTGCAGGACCGCTTTGTCAAGAAACCGGTCCTGGCCAAGATCGCGACGGTCGAGGCCGCCAACGGGTTCCTCGCCGAGACCTGCCTGCCCGACCACAACCGCCGCTTCGCGACCCCGCCCGAACTCGAGGACACCGCCTTCGTAGCCCTCGCCCGGCCCGACCGGATCGACGACATCCTGTGCCCGTACTCGGAACGTGTCGTCGGGCGCGACAACAACGTGCGCTACGGCAAACGGGTCCTGCAGATCCCCGCCGGGCCGTGCCGACCTCACCACGCCAGAGTGAGGGTGCACGAGTATCCCGGCGGTCCCCTCGCCGACTTCCACGGACCGCGATGCCTCGCCCGATTTCAGAGCGACGGTGAACCGTTCGAAACCCAAACCCGGCAGGCCGCGTGATCCGCTTCGACGCGTCTCGCCGCTCTGTGGAAAAGTGGACAGTCGCTTCGCGCCTGACCACTTCCCCACACGGCCAACCGCAACAACAGAAGCGGACCATTGATGGGCTACTAAAACCGGAAAATTCCACTTGCTAGCGACAGCACCGATCAGCGGCATCCCAGCGCTCGCCGCACACTCGCGCAACGGAGGGGACGCCGACATACAGGGCGAGCCCCTTATCAAGGCCGAGAAGCTGGTCCAGCGATTTCGCGTGAAGCGAAGCTGGGCGGCGTGGCTTAAGCGTGAGTTCGTTCACGCGGTGGAGGAGGTGAGCTTCTCCGCCCGTCGTGGCGAAACCTTCGGATTGGTCGGCGAGTCAGGCTGCGGCAAGACGACGCTCGGCCGCATGCTGGTTGGCCTCAATCATCCGCTCGCTGGGCGCATCTCCTATGATGGCCAGCCCGTGGTGTGGAAGGATCCGGCGTGCCGAAAGCGTCTTCGCACCGAGATTCAGATGGTGTTTCAGGATCCGTACAGCGCGCTCACACCGAACCTGAAGGTGATTGACAATATCGGCGAGGTTGCCCGCATTCACGGTGGCGGGACCAAGGAGGATGTCGCGGCGCGCGTTCGCGAGCTGATCGATCTCGTCCATCTAACGGGCGAGATCATGATGAAGTATCCGCACGAGCTGAGCGGTGGACAGCGTCAACGCGTCGCCATCGCGCGCGCCCTCGCCGTGATGCCGAGTTTCCTGATTCTCGACGAGCCGTTCTCGGCTCTCGATGTGTCGACGCAAGCCCAGATCGTCAACCTTCTGCTGGAACTCCAGCAGAAGCTGGGCCTGACCTATTTGCTCATCAGTCACGACCTCAGGCTTGTCCAGCATATGAGCGACACGATTGGCGTCATGTACCTGGGGCGGCTGGTGGAGGTTCTGCCCGCAGCCTCGTTTCACACTTGCACGCACCCGTACACCAAGATGCTCTTGGCTGCGGTGCCGAGCGCCGATCCGAACGGCGCGAGCGAAGACGTGCCCGTGCGCGGGGAGCTGCCGAGTCCGATCAATCCACCGGCGGGCTGCCCGTTCCATCCGCGCTGCTGGCTCGCTGAGGATCGGTGCCGGCAGGTTAGACCCGGCTTGCGCACGCTCGGTCCCGAGCACCTTGCGGCGTGCCATTTGGCAGGATCCGCAACGAGCGCTTGATGTCGGCCGAGCGCCAGCAAGTCGCCTATGGAATCGCCTGGGTCATCCTCGCGGTGCTGCTGCTGGCGACGATGGACGCCCTTCTGAAATGGATGGTGGCGCGTTATCCGGTCCTGCAAATCGTCTTCCTGCGGAACGTGATCGCGCTTCTGCCAGTCGCGATCTACCTCTGGCGCGGGCCGGGATGGGCGGGCATGCGCACGCGCCGGCTACCGGCGCTCCTCGGCCGTTCGTTGCTCAGCTTGATCGCGATGGCGCTACTGACCCTGGCGCTTGGCCACATGCAGCTGGCTGAGGCCACCGCGGTGCTCTTCGCCGCGCCCTTGTTGGTCACCGCGCTATCGATGCCGCTTCTGGCCGAGCGCGTCGGGATCCACCGTTGGGCGGCCGTTCTTGTCGGCTTTGCCGGTGTCCTGATCATGGTCCGCCCCGGGGCCGGTGTCCTCGGGATTGGCGCCGTGTTCGCGCTCGGGTCGGCGCTGTTCTATGCGCTCACCATGATCGCGATTCGCTATCTCAGCCGTACCGAAAGCACGGCCGCAATCGTGAGCTACAATCAGATCGGTATTGCTGCCGTGGCCGGTGTCTTCATGCCGTTCCAATGGGTCACCCCGACGCCCATCGACGCCGCGCTATTCTTGGCCCTCGGATTGCTGGCCGGGTTTGGTCAGTTGGCATTGACCGAGGCGTGCCGTCTGGCTCCGGTGTCGGTGCTGGCACCGTTCGACTATGTGTCGATGTTGTGGGCGGTCCTGCTTGGCTTTTGGATTTGGCGCGAGCTGCCGGATGCGTTCGTAATTATCGGCACTGTCTTCGTTGCGGCCAGCGGGATCTATATTGTGTACCGCGAAACGAGTCCACGCCTGGCGCTGCCCCGGGAGGATGCCCTCGACTGACACCTCCGGAGCTATGGCCGGGAGTGGGGGACGGGCTGAGAAGGTGGTGGCGTAACGTGGGGGGCGGTGACGAAACCGCTCCGTCTCCAGGCAAGGAGTGATACGCCATGACCGAAGAGAGTGTTGTCGCGCTGCGCCATCCAGGGGCAACCGTAGATCCGCTGACCGAGGTGCTCCGCGCCGGCACTCGCGAACTGCGGGCCCGGGCCATCGAGGCGGAGGTTGCCGCGGTGCTGGCGGCACATGAGCATCTGAAGATGGCCGCCGGCACCCGGTGCGTCACGGCCAAGTGCCGGAACGCACGATCCTGACCGGCCTTGGCCTGCCCTGTATCCACTGTTCGTTCCGGGACAAACCCTGCGCCGCTGCGCCGCCTCCCTGCGATCCGGCAGCCAGGGCAGGATTTCCCGGTCATCCTGGATTGGATGGCGTGAAGGAACGCAACCGGCGTGTCCAACGTTGCGCATTCGGAAACCACCGCCAGCGACTGACCGAAGCCGCAGAAGAAAGATGCTCAGGTTGGGCGCAGGCATTCCCGATCCAGCAACTCTGCGATCTGGATCGCGTTGAGCGCAGCTCCCTTTCGCAGATTGTCGGATACGCACCAAAGGTTTAGTCCGTTATGGACCGTTGGATCCCGGCGGATTCTGCTTACATGAACTGCGTCGGTACCCACACAATCGAGCGGCGTCGCGTACCCACCGTCTTCACTCCGGTCGTCAACAATCACTCCGGGCGCTTCCGAAAGCGCTTCCCTTGCCGCCTCCACGCCCAGCGGCGTTTCGAACTCCAGATTGATCGCTTCCGCATGGCCAACGAACACCGGTACCCGCACACAAGTCGCCGTCACCTTGATCGAATTGTCCAGAATTCGCGTGACCTCCGCCTGCATCTTCCACTCCTCACGTGTAACCCCGTCGTCAAGAAACCTGTCGATATGTGGAATAACGTTGAACGCGATTTGCTTCGAGAAGTGCTTCGGCTCGGTGGAACCTGCGGCAAGGATTCCCCGGGATTGCGCCCAGAGTTCATCCATGTGCGCCTTGCCCGCGCCGGAAACCGACTGGTACGTCGCCACGACAATCCGCCGGATGCGCGCCCGGTCATGCAAGGGTTTTACCGCGACAACCATTTGCGCGGTCGAGCAGTTGGGATTCGCGATCATGTTCCGCACGGAATACTTCCGGATTGCGCCGGGATTCACCTCCGGGACGATCAGCGGCACCTCTTCGCAGTAGCGGTAGAGGGAGGAGTTGTCGACGACGACGCATCCTGGAAAGGCTCGGCAGGAAAGACACATTCACGGATTGTCGAATCGGTCGCTATCGAATTCGATAGGCATATCGCGGAAAAAGATGTCGTCGGCGCTGCGCTCGGGCGATGGGGGCGCGCGCCGCGTTCGTTCAGTCGCACTGCAGAGGAAGTTGAAGCAGGTTGGTCTCTGCCCTGAAGCAATCGCTGGAAAATGACTTTTCGAATCGGTTCCGAACTTCCGAATTGTGGCAGGCAAGAAAGTTTCGAAAATTTGCAGTATTCTGCTCACCGGACTTCGAGGGCGGAATGCGCGGTGGGACTTCCTTCTGCCATGCTCGGTAGTCTGTTGAATCGGCATGAGGCACCGGGTGGGACGAGACTAGAGATTGCTTGATCCACATCACGTATACCGACTAATTCGGTGTCCGCCGGTCTGGAAACACCGTCACGACTCCCTTCGTCGGCACAAAGTAAGGACGCAGAAATTGATGCCTGAAGTCTCTGTCCCCTCGATTCGTTTCCCGTGAATCACCCGGCGCCGCAAAAGCGAGCCCGGCGCAGAGGTGGCAGCATAGCCAAGCGCAAGATTCGAACGCGCAAGATTCCATTGCACGAATCCCAACCTTTCATTCAACGGAAAGTCGGTCGCTTTTCGCTGCTGGATGAAGAGAGCCTTTTGCTCGTCGAAGCGAACGCCGACCGCATACTTGCAGAAATTGGGATGGATTTCCGGGATGACCCGGAAACGCTTCAGATATTCCGGGCAGCGGGATGCCGTATCTCCGGGGACCGCGTTCGCTTCGAGCCGGGATTTTGCCGGTCCATCGTGAGCGCCAGCGCCCCATCTCAATTCATGCAACATGCGCGCAACCCGGCAAAATCCGTCATCGTTGGCGGCAACAACTCCCTCTTTTGTCCGAGTTACGGCCCGGCATTTGTCCATGACATGGACAACGGAAGGAGGTACGGAACGATCGAGGATTTTGAGAACCTGACGCGCCTGCACTACCTGCTTGAAGGGATCCACCATTCCGGCGGCGTAGTCTGCGAACCGGTCGACCTACCCGTCGCGGAACGGCACCTGTTCATGGCTCGCGCCCACTTAACTCTGAACGACAAACCGTTCATGGGCGCCGTGACTTCGGGAAACCGGGCCGAGGACACGGTTGATATGGCTCGCATTGTGTTTGGTTCGGAATTCGTCGAGCAATACTGCTGCCTCTACAGCGTCATCAATACCAACGCGCCGCTGGTGCTGGATTCCACGATGCTGTCCGCCCTGAAAGTGTACGCCCGAGCCAACCAAGCGGTGGCAGTTTCTCCGTTTGTGCTCGGCGGCGCGATGAGTCCGGTAAGCGTGGCCGCCACACTTGCCCAAGTGCTCGCCGAGGTGCTCGCCGGCCTTTGCCTGATTCAGCTGATTCGCCCGGGAGCGCCCTCCGCGTTCGGAACGTTCTTCAGCCCAATTTCGCTTCAATCCGGGGCGCCTACCTTCGGAGGACCGGAAGGAATGCAGTTTCAGATGTGCGCGCGCGCCTTGGCCGACCGGCTGGGGGTTCCATTCCACTCCGTAGGAGCCCTCACAGCATCCAAGGTGCCAGACGCACAGGCGGCATCTGAGAGCGCCACCCAGTTGATCGCTTCATTCCTTGCCGGCACCCATTTCATCATACATGCGACCGGTTGTCTCGAAGGGCTGCTCACTACGGGCTATGAAAAAACGGTGATGGACGCAGACCTCTGTTCAAAACTTGCCGCATTTGCGAAGAATGTAAGCCTGTCCGAAGAGTCGCAGGCTTGGGATGCGTTCCAGGAAGTTGGGCCGGGACAGCACTTTCTCGGCTCAAGCCACACCCGGCGCAACTTTGAGAAAGCGTTCTTCCAGTCCAGCCTGGCGGACAATCGCACTTACGAGCAATGGACGGCGGATGGCGCCCACTGGGAACACCAGCGTGCGAACAGACTCTGGAAAGCGTTGCTCGAGGATTTCGAGCCACCCGGCATGAACGAGGGAGTCCGCAATGAATTGGACGAATTCATCTTGCGCAGGCAAAAGGAACTGCAGAACGAAACTCAAGGGTGCAATCAATAATGCAAACGGAAACTGACTGGGATGCCGAGGGAATCGTAGCCCGAAGGAACAAGTATTTCGCAGGGACGCTACGAAAATTCACTCCCTACCGCACACCGCTTGTGCTCAAGCGTGGCCAACGGCAGTACGTGTGGGATGAACATGGCAACCGGCTGGTTGATCTCTTGGCGATGAATGTCTGCATCTCCGCCGGCCACGCGCATCCCGACATAGGCGCCGCAGCCCGGGAACAAGCTGAATCCCTTCAGCACTGCACAACCATGTTTTACCATCCGGTTCCCGTTCATTTTGCGGAAGAACTCGTGGCGACCATGCCCGAAGGACATGACTGGGCTGTTCACTTCACCAGCAGCGGTGCGGAGGCCATCGATCTCGCCCTGATGATCGCCCGAACCTATACCGGTAATCTCGATGTTGTTTCCTTGCAGGAAGCCTATCACGGCCCCACCTATGGCGCGCAGTCGATTACCGGCATAGCCGGATTCCGCCACCCGGTCGGCCTGCCGGGAAACGTGCAGTTCGTCCCGACACCCAATCAGTACAGCGGAATTCTTGGCGCCGGAGTTGATCCCTATCTGGATGCGCTGGAAGCGACAATTCAGACCGGCACCTCCGGAAAACTGGGCGCCATCGTGATCGAGCCCCTGCAGGGATACGGGGGGATCGTGCCGATGCCGGCGGGATACATATCGGGTGCAGCGGAGCGCGTGCGCGCAGCAGGCGGACTATGCGTAATTGACGAAGTTCAGTCTGGAGTAGGACGCACCGGCGCAAATTTTTGGGCGTTCGAGGCGCACGGTATTGTTCCGGATATTGTCGTCATGGCGAAGGGTATCGGAAACGGATACCCATTGGGCGCGGTTGTCACACGCCGTGAGTATGCCGAACCCTTGCAGGAGAAGTTCCTGTTTCACACCTATGGCTCAAACCCGATTTGCTGCTCCGTGGGCCGCGCTGTTCTCAAGGTCATTGCCAGAGAACAGTTGCAGCAAAACGCCCATGTTGTCGGTCAAATCCTGCTGGAGGGACTTCAGGAACTTCAACAACGGCACGGTTGCATCGGGGATGTTCGGGGAGCCGGCCTGATGCTGGCGGTCGAACTCGTTTTGGACCGTCGCACGAAGGCGCCGGCGACCGAGGAAACCGCCGAAGTTTTTGAAGAAACGCGCCGACAGGGCTTGGTCGTGAGCAAGTCCGGAGCCAACCGGAATGTCCTCCGACTGGTTCCTCCCCTTTGCCTGAGCTCGGAAGATGTTCCAGGTATCATTGAGGCCTTGGACCGCTCGTTCGCGATCCTCAAGAATTAAATCGAGCCACGTCTTTCTCCCGGCCCGCATTTCGGCAATCGGAGTTTTCTCCCGTTCCGGACGCCCCGTCCCTCTTCCAGGATACCTGGACCAATTCAAGGGTTTGATTTGCGTGCGCACACCGCAGCGATCAAATGGCTGCCCAGAGCCACGGCGATCATGAAAATGCCGGCCAAGATCATCAGGTCGTAACCTCCTATCTCCCATAACCAGGCGCCCAGGAACGGCCCGAGAGCGATGGCGGCAAGAAAAGGAACCGCCAGGTATCCTGCCACGGTCCCAAAGTTTCGAACGCCGAGCAGGTCCCGAGTTACCAATGGTTTGAGAACGCTGCCAATTCCCCAGCTTGCGCCATAGAGCGCAGCGAACGACACGATCAAGAATTCGCTGGCGCCTGCGACGAGGAGCAATCCACAAGAGAGGCCGACGGCGGCAATGTATGCGACGGTACCCGCTACCGGTGTCACTCGTTCCCCGGTCGCCGCGAGCGCAAGCCTGCTAATCACCTGCATGGGACCGATCGTCGCCGCGGCCAGCACCGCAAGAGAGGGGCTGATGCTTCGTTCGTACAATATCGGAAGGAAGTGCGTAATCACCATGCCGTGATTGAGCGCAAGGAGGCCAAGCGCGGCGGCTAGCAGCCAAAACACGGGACTTCCCAGTAACGCCTCCTTTTGGACTTGAAGAGGACCGGGGGCGGCAGGAATTCGGGAACCGCGGGACTCAAGTTCGTTGGCACTGAACCAGAACAACGGCACGGCGACAAAACAGACGATGCCGCAAAACACCAGGACCGCAACTCGCCAGCCGAAAGCGTCGGACAACACGTTCGCCGCAGGAAAGCTGATGGCTCCTGCGAATCCCGCAACCAGCGTGATCGCAGTAATGGCGTTGCGCGCCTCGCTACCCAGGTTTCTTATAACAAAGGCAAAGCAAGGTTCGTAAAGCGAACCAGCCATGGAAAGACCGATGCCTGCCCATACCAAGTAGAATCCAAGGAGCGAATCTATGAAGGATAGCGCGCCCAGCAGGCATCCTCCGGCAAGCGCCGACGCGCACAACAACCTGCTTCCGAAACCTCGATCGATCAGTGCGCCGGCCACGGGAGATCCAATCGCGGACAGCGCAAGGGCAATTGTAAAGCCGCCGGCAAGTTCAGCCTTTGTCCAGGCGAACTCTCGCTCCCAGACCACCATCAATGCGGGAAAGAGATAGAAGGTCCCGGCCCAAATGATGGTTTCAGCCATCCCCAATTGGATGACGGCCTTCCGCAATCCTGCAGGTCGTCCGACAATTTGCTGGGAATCCCTATTCATGCGCTTGCCGACGCGACCGTGAAAATCTTCCGCTGCTTTCCGCGCTTCAAACTGTCCTCTGGAATTCCCGGCACCGTCTCAATTGAGCCTTCGCGAAGCGCCAGTTGGTCAAATGACGAAGAGTATGAGGACTCGGAGAACGTGGGCGAGACGCACCCGAACTAGACGCTCTTGGATGGTTTGTTCAAACGCAAGTCCGGCAGCAGTTCTTCAAAGACTTGCGGTAGTTCGCCAAAACTTTCGGCTACCCGGTCTGCGCCTAATTCGGCCACCGGCTCAGGAGAGTATCCATAACCCATCAGCACGCACGGCACGTTTGCGGCCTGCGCGGTCGCCAAATCAATTCCGCTGTCCCCAACCATCACCGCACATTCACGATCGCCACCGATTCGCCTGAGCGTTTCAAGAAGGTGGTGCGGGTCGGGCTTACGTATATGGAGCGAATCTCCCCCCAACACGACCCCGAAGAGACCGATTACTTCCAATCGATTCAGCAATTCCACAGCCGGCGCCACGGGCTTGTTGGTGCACACTCCCAACTGCCAACCGGTATCAAGAAGATATTGCAGCGTACACTGCACCCCTTCGAACAACCGGGTCCTCCGATCCAGGTATTCCAGATAATGCCGGATGAACTCGGGGTAGAGAGTCTCTGATTCCACATCCGATATTGACTTGCCTGCCCTCAAGTAACCGAGTCTCAGGAGAGACCTACCTCCCATCCCTACTGCGTTTCGCGTATCCATGTGGTCGAGTGGTGGAATCCCACGCAAATGCAGAATGGCGTTCGCCGTATCGATCAAATCGTCGGCGGTATCCGCAAGGGTGCCGTCCAGATCGAAGACCGCCGATCGCTGCTGCATTTCTTTCTCCCGCAATTGCCAGCCAATACTATACCTTGACGCTCTTAAATGCTCCCAGCAGGATACAATGAGAAGCACGGTTTGAATCACAGGTGAATCCCAAGGCAAATGGCCGCGTGCTAGCTTCGCGTGAATTCTCATGAACGATTTTCCAAATGCGCTGGACGCGACCGTAATCATCCTCGCAGCCGGGGCCGGCAAACGCATGCGGTCCGGCCTGCCCAAGCCTCTGCATCCAGTGGGAGGAAGAGCCATGCTGGGGCATGTGCTCGCGACCGCGAAGGCCATGAATCCGAAACGGATCCTGGTGGTTGTCGGGCCAGACCAAGACACAGTCGCCGAGTATGCGCGTACGCGGGCAGCCGATGTCGGGATTATCGTGCAGCCCGAACCCCTTGGCACAGCGGATGCAGTGCTTGCCACAGGTTCGGAAGTGGAACGCCGGAAAGGTGAACTATTCATTCTATATGCAGATTCACCCCTTATTCGCTCCGAGACGCTTCGGGCCATGTCCAGTTTGAAGAAAGAAACCGATGCGAGCGCGGTGTTTCTTGGTTTCAAGGCAATCGACCCGACGGGTTACGGCCGCGTGCAGTTGAATTCCGATGGAGTGATCGAAGCCATCGTGGAGGAACACGATGCCTCGGGCGATTTGAAGGGCTCGACACTCTGCAACGGCGGCGTGTTGTGCGCAGATCCGGTTGAACTCATGCGCGCCATCAAGGCCGTCGACAACCGAAACGCGGCGGGCGAACTCTACCTTACCTCGATTGTGCCCATCCTGCGGGCTGGCGGCGGCACTTGCAGGCTGCACATATCTGAGGCGGATGAAGCCTTCGGCGCCAATACGCTTGAAGAGCTGGCCGCAGTCGAGGCCGCGTTTCAGAATCGAATGCGCACCTGTGCGCTACGAAACGGCGCCATGTTGCAAGAGCCACAGAGCGTAAGATTTACTTTTGATACAGAACTCGCATCCGGAACAACAATCGGTCCATACGTGACATTTGGGCCGGGTGTTCGAATTGCAGAAGGGACAAGCATCCTGCCATTCAGTTCGCTCGAGGGATGCGAAGTCGGCCGCAGTGCTTCCGTCGGTCCACATGCTAGAATTCGGCCCGGCACCGTGATCGGAGAGCGAGCACGCGTAGGCAATTTCGTTGAAATCAAGGCTTCACACATTGGCAACGACTCACGGATTGGCCATCTCGCATATGTTGGAGACTCCCAGGTCGGAGCCAGAGTGAACATTGGTGCCGGGACAATCACCTGCAACTATGACGGTGTCGCGAAACACAGGACCGAAATTGGAGATGACGCGTTCATTGGTTCGAATTCGTCGCTGATCGCCCCAATTCGAATTGGAAAGGGCGCCTATGTTGGGTCCGGCAGCGTTCTCACCCGTGATGTCGAGCCCGGCGCGCTCGCAATTTCCAGGTCTGAGCAAATTGAACGACCTGGCGCCGCTGAAAAGCTGCGGCATTCAAGAATCGGCCGATAGGAAATTTCATGTGCGGAATTGTTGCCATCGCAGGCGTCTCGAATGTCGTACCGCGACTGCTCAAGAGCCTTCACGCGCTCGAATACCGGGGCTACGATTCAGCGGGAATCGCCGTTTCCGTTCCCGGCGCCATCCAGACCTGCAGGGCGGTTGGCCGTATCACCAATCTTGAGGCAAGGCTTGCCGATGCCCCCCTCTCCGGTGACGCGGGACTCGCCCATACCCGCTGGGCGACTCACGGCGCGCCTACGGAATCCAATGCGCACCCGCTCTCGACTTCCGCCGTATCCCTTGTTCATAACGGGATAATTGAGAATTACAGACAACTGCGCCGAATGCTTGAGAACGAGGGCCGCACATTCAAGTCCGAAACGGACACTGAGACCGTACTCCAGTTGGCGGACGCATTCCTCGCAGAGGGCAAGCCGCCAGTCGAGGCGGTACGCGCATGTGTCGCTGAACTTCGCGGGGCCTTTGCGCTTGTTTTCGTGTTCCGCGATCACCCAGGTTTGCTCATTGCGGCTCGCCGCGGCTCGCCGCTCGCACTGGGGCTGGGCGAACACGAGAATTTTGTCGCTTCCGACGCGCTCGCGCTCGCGCCGCACGCCTCGAAAGTGGCCTACCTGGAGGAGTCGGACCTCGCCTCGGTAACCCGACATTCCGTTCAGGTCGAAGATTCCACGCAACGGCCCGTGGTGCGCCAAGCCCGTCCAATTGAAGCCGGACAAACGGTCCTGGACACCGGCGGTCACCGGCACTTCATGGCAAAGGAAATCCACGAACAGCCGGGAGTGTTGGGCGGGCTGCTCGCGCGCAGGCTTGCGGCCAGCCATTCGGAAGTCTTGCCATTGGCCATTCCGGACACGGACCCGAACCAGCCTTTGGACCTGATTGCCTGCGGCACAGCAAATTATGCGGCCATGGTAGGCGAGCGCTGGATTGAGGAAATCGCCGATATCCGGGCCAAGAGCCAACTCGCTTCAGAGTTTCGATATCGGCCGACGCCTTCCGGCCCGACAGCGCTTGCCGTGTTTGTCAGCCAGTCGGGCGAGACTGCGGACACGCTGGCGGCCCTTCGGCTATGCCGGCAGCAGGGACGCCCGACCATCGGAATTGTTAACGTGGAAGAGAGCAGCGTAGCGCGCGAAGCTGACACGGTGCTCGCCACGCATGCTGGCCCCGAGATCGGCGTCGCTTCGACCAAGGCATTCAGCGCGCAGTTGGCTACGCTCGCCTTCCTGGCAGCCCATCTCGGCCGGAAGCGCGGGACACTGGATGCCCCCGCCGAAAGCCGTATAGCGGCGGCTCTTTCCGAGACGCCTCGCCTGATGGCCGAAGTCATCGCATCCGAAGAAGCCATTCGTTCGATCGCAACCTTGGTCTCCCAGACCAGGCTCGTCCTCTATCTCGGGCGCGGGACCATGTATCCTGTCGCACTGGAAGGCGCTCTCAAACTGAAAGAAATCACCTATATGCACGCGGAAGGGTATGCGGGCGGAGAATTGAAGCATGGTCCGATCGCGTTGGTCGATCCGAATGTCGCCATTGTCGTGCTGGCGCCGCGGAACAGCGTCTTCGAAAAATCAGTTTCAAACATGCAGGAAGTGATTGCCCGGGGAGGAAACGCAATCCTGCTCTCGGACCGCGCCGGAATCGCCGAAGCCGGGGCGGACTGCGCCGCCACGGTCGAGCTTCCGGAATGCTCGGATTTTGTGGCGCCCCTGGTCTATGCTCCAGCAATCCAGTTGCTGGCCTATCATGTGGCGGTCTTGCGTGGAACCGATGTCGACAAGCCCCGCAATCTCGCAAAATCCGTAACGGTGGAATGAAGCGACTCGATCGGTCCGCCCCCGGGGGTTCGACCCGGAGGAACGCGTCACTCGTGAACGGATTGCTCCAGCCGATATCGACTCAGCGGAATGTAGGTTGCGCCGTCGGAGGACAGCTGACTCTCGAAGAGCACAATATCCCGCACTTCTATTCCGGTAATATTCAGCAGGCTGTGTTCTGACAGGAAGTTGGCGAGATGGTGCCCTGTTTCTCCCCGGACCCGGGCGAGCGTAACATGTGGACGGAATCGCCGACGGTCGAATCGCACCCCGGCCAGTTCGAACGCTCTGCGGACACGCTTCTGAAGGCGATTCATGTTTTCGGACACGTCCACACCGGCCCACACCGCCCGCACATTTCGAAGGCTGCCAAAATAGCCAACGCCTCGAATGGCGAATTCAAACGGATGAAACCGGACTTCAGACAGGCGCTCTTCGATGTCGGCAACAAGTGGAACGCCGACCTCTCCCGCGAATGCGAGGGTAATATGCAGGTTGTCGGACGGCACCCAGCGGGCGCCCGGAATTCCGCGCTCCAGGGAGGCGAGCCGGCTGCGGATGTTTCCCGGCAGGTAAATGGCAACAAAGAGCCGCATTTCTTGCAAAATTCCTCTCGACTCGAATCAGGGAAGAAGACGAGGTATACTCTGGCCCTCAAGAACCGCGCCGCCGGTTCCCTAGTTTTATTGTCGCATACGCCGAACCATCCGTGCCAAACCGCCAGAAAGGCTGTATACTAGTCGAGCATAAGGAAAAGAGGCAGTATCCATGTATCAGCCCCGTCCCACCCCCCTGATTGATCCGTTCGAACGCGCGATCTCTTACCTTCGCGTGTCGGTCACCGACCGATGCGACTTCAGGTGCGTGTACTGCATGTCGGAACACATGGAGTTTCTTCCGAAAAAGGAACTCCTAACCTTGGAGGAATTGGACCGGCTCTGCTCGACATTCGTGCGGCTTGGAGTTCGTAAACTTCGCCTGACCGGGGGAGAACCGCTTGTGCGACGCAACGTAATTTGGTTGTTCGAGCAACTTGCCCGCCACCTCGGAGATGGGCTGGACGAACTCACACTGACCACGAACGGTTCGCAACTCCACCGATTTGCAAGCGATCTCGCAGCATTGGGAGTCCGGCGGATCAACGTTTCTCTAGACACTTTGAATGAGCGCCGCTTCGCCGAAATCACCCGCTGGGGCCGAATGCACCAGGTGCTTCATGGTTTGGACGCGGCCGTCGAGGCCGGTCTTGCGGTGAAAATCAACTGCGTAGCGCTTCTGGGCACGAATGAAGGCGAACTGTCCAACTTCGTGGGCTGGTGCGGCGAACGCGGATTCGACCTCACGTTCATCGAAGTCATGCCGCTCGGGGAACTTGGCGAAGAAGACCGCATCGACCAGTATCTTGGTCTGAACGAGGTTCGGCGGCGCCTGGAAAGGGACTGGACGCTCGTCGATATTCCTTTCCGGTCCGGCGGTCCGGCGCGGTACACCGAATGCAAGGAAACCGGGAAAAAGGTCGGTTTTATCACGCCCTTAACCCACAATTTCTGTGAAAGCTGCAACCGGGTGCGAGTGACCTGCACCGGAACGCTATACATGTGCCTGGGGCAGGAGGACGCTGCTGACCTGCGCGCGCCGCTTCGGTCCAGCGAGTCCGACGAGCCATTGGTCCGCGCCATTCGCGAGGGTATTTCCCGCAAGCCCAAGGGACACGATTTCGTTTATGAACGGCGTGGCCAAGCACCCGCGGTTTCCCGCCATATGAGCGTTACCGGAGGCTAGACGTCACCCCAACGCCCCAACGCCTTAGTCTCCCCTCTCTCTTGGCGCCACCGCATAGCCGGTCCGCGCGTAGGCTCAATTCATCTTGCGTGCAAGGTATCCGGCAACGGAAGCATGCAGCGCGTCCCCAATTGGCAAGTCGAAGCAATCAAACGCGTGCACGCCTCCCGGGTAGAGGTGCACTTCTGCCTCGGCTCCCGATGCAGCCCAACGATTCGACATGAATAGCGTGTCATCGAGCAAAGGGTCTTCCGTGCCGACCGAGAACAATGCCGGCGGCATCTGCGACAGGTCGGCAAGCAGAGGGGAAACCTGCGGGCTCGCCAGGCACACATCTCTCGGAATGAAATTGCGAATGAACCATTCCACCGTTGGCGTGGAGAGAATCAATTGGCGTCTTCCCCAGTGCGACATGGAAGGCGTCATTCGAAGATCGAAACAGCCGTAGACGAATACCGCGCAACTGACTCGTTTCGAGAGTTGTTCGGATCGCAGACGCAGCAAGGCCAGTGCCGCCAGATGCGCCCCGGCGGATTCCCCGCCGACCGCGACCTTTTCCACCCCGAACAGTTGCCGGGCGTTCTTGAGCACATGCCGCAACGCCACCTCGCAATCATCTACGGCCGCAGGCCACGGATGTTCTGGAGCAAGTCGATACTTCACTGAAACCACAGAGACATTCGCGACGCGGGACAAGCGAAGGTTCTGCTCATCGAACTCTTCCGGCGCGCCGAGTGTCCAGCCGCCACCGTGAATGTGGACGTAGACTCCGCGTGGTTCGCCCAAATAGGGTATCAACCGCAGCAGATTCGGCCCTCCCTCGATGCCCGGAATCTTTATCCACTGCCCTTCCGGCACGGGGCCGTTCGGAGGAAAGAGGCCCCTTCCCTCTTTCCTTGCACGCCGGGTTACCTCCGGTGGAAGCGTGTGCGCCGGCGGCAGTTCCGTACAAAGGCGCTCGATTTCCGCATTTCGCGCCAGGGTTTCCGGGGAAGCTGCCTGAAGGCTGAATATTCCCGGATCGATCGTGTAGCTTGTGACCTTGTTCAACCCCACCTTCTCCACTGTGACCATTTCGCGATGAGCCGGGCGGCTTCAAGGGCAGGCCAGCGCTGCCAGCAGCGTCCTCCGAACCATGAACAGCTTGGAATGGACGCTGAACCCATGCCGGGTCCTATTCGCCTCTCGGCCGGCCCCGGCCCGATAAGAACCGGATAACGGCGGAAAAGTCGAGATCGTTCATCCCTGCAAGGTCCATCATTCCGTAGATCTGCGTGGCTTGCGCGCCAAGGGGCGTTGCCACTTGCGCTTCCTGTGCGACTTCCATGGCCAGGCGAAGGTCCTTCAGCATCAATTCGCCTGAAAAACCGGCCTTGTATCCCTTGGAAGAAGGCGCATTGGAAACAGGTCCGGGTGCCGGGCAGTAATCGTTCAACGACCAACATCGGCCGGTGGCGTTGGAGGAGATTTGGTAGAGAGTCTTCGCATCCAGGTCGAGGCGTTCTGCAAGATTGAACGCCTCGGAAACCCCGATCATGGACACGCCAAGGAGCATGTTATTGCAGATCTTTGCGGCGCAGCCAGCGCCTGCACCTCCCGCATGAAAAATGTTCTTGCCCATCACTTCGAGAATGGGCCGCGCCCGGGTAAAGGACTCGCTTGTGCCTCCCACCATAAAGGTAAGCGTACCGGACCGGGCACCGGGCACGCCACCCGACATCGGGCTGTCCACCATATCGATCCCTCGATTCCCGGCGACGCCGATCACTTTCCGGGCGGTTGCGACATCAACGGTCGAACAGTCAATGCAAATCGACCTTTCGCTTGCCAGTTCCAGCGCACCGCCCTTGCCCAAGTAGACCGAACGCACATGCGCCGCGGCGGGCAGAGCCGAAACCAGCGCCCCTGCGCCATGCAGCGCTTCGGCGAGGGATTCCCGCACGTCGATGCCGGATTCCCGGGCTGTGGCGCACGCTGCGCTGGATACGTCAAATCCGTGAACCACATGCCCCGCAGACAAGAGGTTGCGCGCCATGTGCAGGCCCATGTTCCCCAATCCCGCAAACGCGATTGCCGAATTCTCCTTTTGCATTTGATATTCCCCGCTAGTGCCCAATGCCATGATACGCCCGGATTCGCTCGACTATGCGCGCTAGGGAATTGACCTGCATTCGGCCGAACAACATGTCCAACACCTGTGCATCCGCCTCATCCAGCAGGCTTTCGAATTCTTCGATTTCCTCATGCTCCAGCGTAGCCAAGTTGCGATCCGCAAATTCCCCAAGAAGAAGATCCATTTCCCGGGTTCCCCGCCTCCAACTTCGAATGCGCAACTTCCTGAGTCGTGCCTTCTGCTCCATGCTGCCTCTGTTGCGTCTGCAGGTGGATCGTTCCAAAATGGTATTGAAACTGTCCCGCGATTTCCACGAGTATCCATCCACAAAGCTGGACGCAGGCATCCGGTTTCGCTATTCGAGGCTGATGCCAGGCGTACCCGGCTGAATATTGGAGGAGGCAGTCCCATGAGTTTCATTTCCGAATGCGTCGGCCGCATCAAGGCTTCTCCAACAATTGTCGTCGCAGCGAAGGCGCGCGAACTGCAGGCTGCCGGGCGCGATGTGATCGGTCTCGGTTCGGGGGAGCCGGATTTTGATACTCCAGACAACATCAAGGCGGCTGCAAAATCGGCAATCAACCGGGGAGAAACCAAATACACCGACCCGGACGGCATGCCTCAATTGAAGGAGGCAATTGCCGAGAAGTTTCGGAGGGAAAACGGCCTCGAATACAGCTCCGCCCAAATCTCCGTCAGCGGCGGCGCCAAACAAGTCATATTCAACGCGCTCCTCGCGACGCTGAATCCGGGCGACGAGGTGATAATTCCTGCGCCGTATTGGGTCAGCTACCCAGACATGACGCTCCTGTGCGGCGGGACTCCCGTGAGCGTCGACGCTCCTCACAACCGAAACTACAAGATCGGGCCCGCAGATCTTGAGGCGGCCATTACCGAGCGCACGAAGTGGCTGATCTTGAATACCCCGTCCAATCCGACTGGCGCGGGCTACAGCGAAGAGGAACTTCGAGCGCTTGCGCAAGTGCTATTGCAGTATCCGAATGTCTGGGTCATGTCCGACGACATTTATGAACATATCGTCTACGAGCCGTTTCAATTCCGCACCATCGCCCAAGTGGAACCCGGGCTCCGGGACCGTGCGCTGACCATAAACGGCGTGTCAAAGGCGTACGCGATGACGGGCTGGCGAATTGGTTACGGCGGCGGACCCGGCGAATTGATCGCCGCCATGCGCAAGGTTCAGGGGCAATCGACCACCAATCCGAGTTCCATCAGCCAATGGGCGGCGGTCGAAGCGCTGACCGGCCCCCAAGACTACATACCCCATTCCGTTCGGGCATTCCGGCGACGGCGCGACCTGGTGGTAGACGCGCTCACCAATATCCCCGGGATCGTCTGCCCGCTTCCCGAAGGCGCGTTCTATGTGTATCCCTCGATTGCGGAATGCATTGGCAAGTGCACCGAGGCCGGCAATCGGATTGACACCGACGAGGACTTTGCAAGCGAACTGCTCAGCGCCGAGGGTGTGGCGGTCGTGCACGGCGCCGCGTTCGGGCTCAGCCCCTGCTTCCGTATCTCGTATGCTACGTCCGACGAAATTTTGGAAGACGCTTGTGCGCGCATCGCCCGTTTCTGTGAGAGATTGGGCTGAGCACCGTTGCGGTCGCGGATGGCACTCCCCAAATGACAGATCCTGGCCTGCCAAAGCCACCTTTTCGCTTTCGGTAACGACGAGCACCGGCTCCGTCCGCTCAAACCTGTCCATTGGCAGATGGCACTTGATCCGGTGCCCGTCCCCCATATCCCGCAATGGCGGCACCTCGGATTCGCAGCGCCCGTCCATCACATGGTTCTTATCGGGTCACAGTGTTCGATACGGACAGCCAGACGGTGGGCCGATCGCCGAAAGAGTTTCGCCTCCCAGCGCGATGCGTTTTTTCGCGACATTCGTATCCGCGACCGGAACTGCCGAAAGGAGCGCGTCGGTATTCGGGTGATATGGCGGAGCGAACACTTGCCCCGTCGTCCCGATCTCCATTTCATGCCCGAGATACATCACCCTTACGCGGTCTGCGAGATCGCGTACGAGCGACAGGCCGTGGCTAATAGAACATCGTAATTCAGCGCTTGGGCTGAATTTCCATCAGCAGGTCGGTCACCGCCGCCTGTACGGGAACATCGAGAGCGAAAACGGGTCATCCGCGACGACCAAGCGGAGTGGAGCGGCAGACACCCGCGCGATTCCGATGCGCTGCTTCTGGCCGCCTGACAGTTGACGAGGCAAGTGTCCTGCAAATTCCCGGCGTGGTTTCACAAGATCAAGCAATTCGGACATTCGATTCCCGCGTTCTTCCCGGTATTGCCGATCTTGAACTTCTCCAGCGTACGCATGATTTGTCCGCAAACCGACTCGGACGGATTCAAGGTGTTGAACGGGTTCCGAAACACCGTCTGAATGGAGGCGACGGTTTTGGTGTTCCTTTTTTCGATGGGTCTGAACTGAATGTTCTTGTTGTCCGGTACGATTGCACCCTCAGTGGCCGGTCAAGGCTGGGCAGCATCTTCGCGAGCATGGTCCTTCCGCAGCCCGAGTCGCCTACGAGCGCAAGCGTTTCCGCCTTCCGCATGGCTAGGCCGGCCCCTTCGGTGGCCTTCACGACACACCTCTCTCCACCGCCGAACAACGCGTTCGCCGCAATCTCACAATTCTTCTTGAGGCCGTCTCCCTTCGGTACCCTGTCGCCGGCTTTGGTCGGGACGGTCTCAACTTTGCGAATCTGCGGCGCTTCCCAATCGATTTCCTGCCAACGAATGTATCGAGTCTCATGCCGCTCACGGGAAATACAAACATCGGAATATCGCCGGATCCGCAGCGACCAGCTTCGAAATCGTTGCAGCGAGATCCGCAATTGAAACATCCCCTTGAGGACGGCAGCGGCATCCGGTGCGAACGCAATTTTTGCCGCGCGCAATGGCGCGGTCTCTCCGGCTACCTTCAATCAGCGATAGACGCTTTCTCTCTTCTCAATTTCCGGACGTGCAATTGCTGCAATCATCCGGTCGAGGGACACTGATCCTATGGTCTTTCCATCGCTCGAAACTTTGGCTTCCGATACACTTGCGCCAACCAGAATTTGAAGCGCATCTTCAATTTTCGTTTCCGCTTCGACTTCCGGCCCACTCTCGATTTTCGTCGTTTCCATGACAGAATCCACGCGCAATACTCGCGCGCGGTTGATATCCATGATGAAATCAGAGACGTATTCATCGACAGGCTTCAGGATGATTTCTTGGGGAGTGCCCTGCTGAACTACAGCGCCATCGCGCAAAATGACGATCGAATCACCGATTTTCAGTGCTTCATCCAGATCGTGGGTAATGAAAATAATTGTCTTGTGAAGTTCTTGCTGCAGGTCCAAGAGCACATCCTGCATATCGTTGCGGATCAGCGGATCTAACGCGGAAAACGCTTCGTCCATCAAGAGTATTTCCGCATCCGTAGCCAAGGCGCGGGCAAGGCCCACGCGCTGCTGCATACCGCCCGATAGTTGCGATGGAAAATGGTCTCCATATCCCGTCAGGCCAACGCGCTCTATCCACCGCTGCACACGTTCTACCGCATCGTCCTGCGTAATTCCTTGAATTTGCAGCCCATAAAGCACGTTATTCCAAATCGTCCGGTGTGGTAGAAGCGCGAATTTCTGAAACACCATGGATGCTTTGAAGCGCCGGAAATCCCGTAGCTCATTGTCTGACATTGCCAAGACGTCTTCGCCGTCAACGATGATTTCCCCGGATGTCGGTTCGATAAGACGGTTGATATGACGAATCAAGGTGGATTTTCCGGATCCCGACAATCCCATGACTACTTGAATGCACTGCGCCTCAATATCCATGTTCACATTGTTCAAGCCCAGTACATGTTCATGCTCTTCCAAGAGATCCTTTTTCCCGGCGCCCTCCCTGACAACACTCAGGATTTCCTTCGGGCGTGCCCCGAATATCTTGAACAGATTCTTGATGGATACTCTCAGATTAAGTTCCATGTCTTCCTTCACGATGCTTTTGCAGCCGTCTGCCATAGCTTTGTGAAACGCGATCGAAAATGATCGCGATCGCAACAATTGCGAGGCCGTTCATCAATCCCAGCGCGAGATATTGGTTATTGACAGCGCGCAATACTGGAACGCCCAAACCAGGTACCCCGATCATGGCGGCAATCACGACCATTGACAAAGCCATCATGATGGTCTGGTTGACCCCCGCGAAAATATTTGGAAGGGCAAGGGGAATCTGGACATTCAACAATTTTTCACGGTAGCTTGATCCGAAAGCGTCTGCCGCCTCCAAGACTTCCTCGTCGACAAGCCTTATGCCGAGATTTGTTAAGCGCACGATCGGTGGCAGTGCGTATATGCATACGGCAATCAGGCCAGGCACTTTTCCGATGCCAAGTAGCATGACCACAGGTATGAGATAGACGAAACTCGGGATCGTCTGCATGATATCGAGAATTGGCAAGATTGCGGACTGAACCCGGTCGTTCCGCGCCATCAGGATACCGATCGGAATTCCCACCGTGATGCAGAGCGCGGTCGCGACCGAAACGATCGCCATTGTCGACATCGCGTCCTCCCACATGCCGAGATATCCAATCAGCATGAAGGACGCCAGCGTACCAAGGACAAGCCACCAGTTGCGGGAACCGACCCAGGCGAGCGAGCCAATTACAAGAAGCATGATGGGCCAAGGCGTATCCACCAAGAGGTCCTGAAACCATTTCAGAAACATCAGGAGCGGTTGGAAAAGATCTTCCAGAAATTCTCCGTATTCACGTGAGAATTCTCGAAAAGAACCGTCAATACCTTTCTTTAGGTCACGAAGTGCTTGACGTTCCATCGTGGGGAATTCGACAAGGATACTCATGAGTTACCACCAAGAATTGTTGTGATCGCGCATTGCCGAAAGAAATTGCCTACCGGCGCGCGCGGCCGGTAGGCAACAATGGTTGGCAAAGGCCCTTATAGGTTGGCCTTCACTTTTTCAGCTACATCTGGAGAAACCCAGACGGTCCAGACATCCTCGTGCCTGACCAAGAACTCAACAGCGGCGTCGGCCCCACTAGCCTGCTCCTCTCCCATGTAAACCAACATTGCATTCATAATTGGTCCGGGAAATATTCGATTCGAGAAGTAGCCGACAATACCCTCGCCTCTTTGCATCAAGTCATCCGTGATGACGGTATGCACTTCAGAGTGTGTCCAAGCGGACGGCTGCGGATCGGCGCAATCCTGTTCCGGTTTAACGATGCACCCATCCCAGTTTTCAGATCCGGCGAACTCGACTCCGAAAGGCACCAACTGCATGTTGTACTTGCCGATCATCGATGTCGGCGACCAATAGTAACCAAACCAATTCTCGCCTCGTTCGGCGGCCTTCGCCATTGCTCCGTCGAGGCCCGCTGCGGAGCCCGGGTCGACCAGTATCCATCCCTTTTCTTCCATGTCGAAAGCGCGGAACAGATTGGCGTTGGTAAGCTGGCATCCCCATCCCGATGGACATCCGAAGAAAGCCCCTTTGGACGGATCCTCCGGATGCGGAAACAAATCAGGACGCGCGAGAACGTCCAGGACGGTTTTCAAATCCGGGTTTTGTTCCAGCGTATACGGCGGAACCCACCACCCTTCGCCAAGCTCCGTTATCGGGCCATTCAACACGGAATGCAGGCGGCCTTCCGCCATTGCGATTCCGAGCGGCTCTCGGACCGCATTAATCCAGAGCTCCCCGGCAACATCCGGCTGCCCTTTTTCATTCATGGATGCGAACGTAACCATGGTCGCACCCGGAACCAACTCAACCTCGCAACCAAAGCCGCTTTCAAGAATTACTGCGTCGACATTCGCCATGAGTTCGGCGGATGGCCAGTTCATTTCTGAAATTGTGACGGACCCACAGTCTTGGGCTGAAACCGGTGATGCGAGCAGGATTGCGCCTACCAGCAAACCGGCAAATCGGCCAAATCGCTTTTGCATGTTTTCCTCCTATGTGCTCTAAAACCATACCAACATACCAAAAATGTCCCATTTTGCAAGCGATTAGCCTACGCCTCAGTTCCGCAAGCCAGGGCTGCAATAAAGATGGCTGAGAACTGCATGAAGTTTGGACTTGTCACCAAGAATTGTTCCGACAAAGCACGCAATTTCTTGCCGCTCGGCTTTGGCAATTGCAAGCGCACGGTTCGTCGAGGAGTCGCCTTCCCGCACCAGAATTCAGATATCGATTTGAGAATTGTCGAGGCTTGCCGGCGGTTGGACGGAAGCATCCGGTCTTGGAAGCGCGTTCTCCTACGCGATTGGATCTACTCAATTCCCGGGCTCGGAACCGGGCCAACTCCGCGTTGGCGGGAGTAGCGGAGGATTCGCCACTGCTGGGGCCTGTTCTTGTTGGAGAGTGCTTTCGGGTGACAGCGTGAAATGGGAATACGGCGATGCGAAAACCGGCCAAGCGATGGCGCACTCGCCCGGACATCCTTCCGCCATGGCGGCACGACTCTGCCGCCTGGAGGGGCGCGACCCAAGCGACGAACTCCAGCGAGCGCGGCCGGACGGTTACAATGCTGGCTCGTGCACGCGAGGTGCCGGCCAAGGCCTGGCCCACGAGGTCGAACGGCACGTGGGCAAAGGTGGATGAGTGAAGCCGGAAGGGTTGTTGGCATAGAACAGGCTGCTGGAGCAGAGGTTGGCAAACCGGCCCCCTTGCAGTCCTTCGCCCTTGTTTGCTGCGTCGACCCGCAAACAATAGCGCTCCTTCGGCGTTTCCTGCCGGAATGCTTGTCGAAGTGCAGGGAGCCGACGACGGGGCGAGAGTTTCACTTCGGCAAACGCCACGGTCCGGCGGCGGGGCTCTTGCCCTCGCCGAAGATTGGTAACACTCTTGTCCGGTTTGGCAGGGTGCGTTCGCAGAACTTCCTGAACTGCCAAGCCCGGATGACGATGCGTTTGGCTTTCGCTCCAGAGAGAGCGCACCGAGCGCTCTCCAATCATGCGCGTAATGACAAAGCTTTCGCCGCATCGCAGATTCGAAGGGCGGTGAACCGGTGCGGTAACAGCCCCGCAGGCCGAATATCCCACTCCCGAAATCGAAAGTGTCCACCCAGGCACCAAACACACGAACCTTATGGTTCGGCGAAATGGCACGCTCGATGCAGAGTGGAAGAAGCGTCTGCAGCGCGGGCCGGCGCGGGCAGACAGCGGCGAATCGGCATCAAATGCCCCAGTATCCTGTGAGATGGACATCGCCCAACGACCGCTTGCCCAAAGCGCCCCCAAGACCTGTGAACCGTCACGGAAGCGAATGTCCCCGCAGGAAATCCCATTCGGTCCCGACAGCGGCGAGTGCTTCGTTCGCTACTCCTCTTCTCCGCCTCCCGCGGTGACGATTGGTGCAACAAATTTGAGTTCGGTATCCCAGGGAAAGTGGATCCAGGTATCCTGACTCACCTCGGTAATGTAGGTGTCCACCAGCGGCTGCCCTTCCGGCTTGGCGTAGACTGTCGCCACGTGCGCTTTCGGCACCATTTCCCTCACTTTTTCCATGGTCGCACCGGTATCGACCAGATCGTCGACGATTAGCATCCCTTCGCCATCTCCCTTCACCGCCTTTAGCACCACGACCGTGCCGTGGTCCTGATGGTCATAAGAAGATATGCAAATGGTATCGATGAGCCGCACCTCCAGTTCGCGCGATACGATTGCTGCCGGGACCAGCCCGCCCCGGGTAACCGCCACAATTGCCTTCCACGGCCCTTTTTCCGCAAGCCGCCAGGCAAGCGCCTTAGCGTCGCGATGGAGTTGATCCCAGGAAACTGGAAAGGATTTTCCGGACGGGGACATCATTGCCGCACCCCAAGTGCCTGTCAGTGCCTGTTGTCTTATATGGACCGGTTCGCAGAGTCGAATCCGACCGCGTCCACCGCTCGATAATTAGCGGCCACTCAATTCGTTCCAACTGGATTCATCCAAGACCTCGATTCCCAGTTCTTTTGCCTTCCGCAGCTTGGAACCCGCCCCCTTGCCCGCCACGACGATGTCGACATGTGCCGAAACCGAACCTGCGACCTGCGCGCCAAGCGACTCAGCCCTGGCCTTGGCCTCGGAGCGGGTCGTCACTTCCAGCGTACCGGTGAAGACAATTCTCTTCCCCGCAATGCGGGAGGTTGCGCTCCCGGTGATGTCAGCGTGCAGAATCTGAATCTGCTCTGGAATCAAATTATCCAACTGCCGGCGATTGACTTCGGCGGAAAAGAACCCGACCAGAGATTCCACCACGGCAGCGCCGATTCCATCGATGCCCGCAAGCCGGGCGTGTGCAGCATGTTCGGGGTCCGACGCGGACTCCATCGCGGTCCGGAACGCTGCCCAATCACCGTAATTCCGCGCGAGCTTTCCGGCGAGCGATTCTCCGACAAGTCGAATTCCCAGCGCATGAATGAACCTGGAGAGCGGAATCGATCTGCGGTCGTCGATCGCCGCAAAGAGGTTTTGGGCGGAAGTGGCACCCCACCTCGGCTGGTCTTCGAGCCGCTCGGGGGCCGTACCCGATTTCCCTTCCGTGTTCCCGCCATGTCTTTCCTCAAGGCGAAAAATGTCGGCGGGCTCACGCACCCATTTCCATTCCCAGAATTCCTCCACTTGCTTGGCGCCAAGACCGTCGATGTCGACCGCATCCCGACGCACGAAATGCTTCATGGATTCAACTGCCTGGCTAGGACAACCGAGCGCCGCCGTGCACCGGCGCACCGCTTCCCCCTCCGCGCGTTGTGCGGGTGCCCTGCAAACCGGGCAAACCACGGGAAACTCGAACGGCCGGCTATCTTCGGGACGCGCTTCGAGATCAATTCGCACCACCTGCGGGATCACATCACCCGCGCGGCGAATCGCGACCCGGTCTCCGACACGGATGTCGCTGTCTTCGCCTTCCCTGATCCTGCTGCCCGTCGCGCTCACGCCGCGAATGAAATCTTCGTTGTGCAGCGTGGCATTTGAAACCACCACCCCTCCAACGGTAACCGGGTCGAGACGGGCCACCGGAGTGAGCGCGCCAGTGCGCCCGACCTGGATTTCGATCGCACGAACTCGGGTACTGGCCTCTTCGGCCGAAAATTTGTGGGCGATCGCCCACCGCGGAGCCCGTGCGACGAAACCAAGCCGTTCCTGCCAGTCCAGCCGCTCCAGCTTGTAAACGGCGCCGTCGATATCGAATTGCCCTTGGGAACGACTTGTCTCGATTTCTTCATGATAGTCAGCCGCCTCTGCCCAGCCCTCGACGGCGCGCGTCAAGGGATTCACGGGAATGCCGAGAGCTTCGATGCGGTTCATGACGCCGCTTTGCGTGTCTCCGAGACTTTCCGAGATGTCGCCCCATCCGTGGGCATAGAACCTGAGCGGACGCTTTGCAGTAATCTCCGGATCCTTCTGGCGCAGCGCGCCTGCGGCAGCATTGCGGGGATTGGCATAGAATCGTTTCGGCGCCCGTTCTCTCTCCTTCGACAGCGCATCTTCCTTCTGATGCAAGATCTCTTTCTTGTTGTCGGGCTCACGCTTCAGCTTGTCCGCGAACCGCACCTCGATCCGCAACGCCCGGTCGGCGTTTTCCCTTTCGACTTCCTTGTTCAACTCTGCGTGCGCGGCATGCGTGAGGAACACCTCGCCCCGGATTTCCAGCACTTCCGGACCTCCGGAGGCCAGCGACCCCGGAATATCCCGAATGTTGCGGGCGTTCGCGGTTACGTTTTCGCCTACTTCCCCGTCTCCACGAGTCGCGGCGCGGACGAGACGGCCGTTTCGATAGGTGATCGAAAGCGAAATCCCGTCGAGCTTGGCCTCCGCGCGAAGCGCTACGGCTTCCCCTCCGTCGAGATTCAAGAACCGTCGAATTCTCTCCTCGAACTCCTGCACATCTTCACGGCTAAAAGCGTTCTGCAGCGACAGCATCGGAACCGAATGCCGAACCTTTTCGAATCCCCTCGCCGGCGCCGCACCTACTCGCTTTCTCGGTGAGTCCGTCCGTACCAACGCGGGAAATCTCTCTTCGATTTCGTCGTTTCGCCGCCGGAGAGCGTCATAGGTCGCGTCGTCTACGATCGGCGCAGCGTCACGATAGGCGAGATCGTGACGAGCGATTTCCTCGGCCAGCATTGCGAGTTCGCGTTTTGCCTCTTCCTCGGTCAGCGACGCTGCCGGATTCCGGGTGAGGTCCGCATCCTCTTGAATTGAAGGTGCGGCCATCCCCACTCCGATCCGAAAGTGGTATTGAGTGAAACGCGGGCTGATTCCTTGCGCGCAAAAGGCTTAGCCGGAAATAGCGGCAAAATCGGAATCAATCGGACGGGATCATGATGTCTTGTCCGCAGCCTTTCGTCAAATGCGCCTTCGGCAGCCTGAGGCTTCTCTGCAACCTTCATAGATGCGGATATCCAAGGCCGGTGGAAGGATTGCAAGCATGCCGTTCCGGGGCCAAGCGCCGAAGCAACTCCCTTCCACACCAAGCCCGGGCTATGTCGGGCCAGATAGCCGAGCGCCGAATTCGCGCGGTCGCGCTCCGCAATTCTGCCGGTGGGATTCGCCCAGTTCGGTATTCCGGCTGGACCCGCCGGTCCGGATCTCTGCCTTTCACGCAATTCCTGGACCGATTCCGAATAGGGCCGAAGTTCTGAAGTGGCCGGCCTTTACGTTTTCGCGGCTTGATCGGAGGGGTTGGGAATCTCTCGGAATCTGCCGGGTTTGCCGCGTACGTCCGGCGCGGATTTGGGGACTGCAATTCGTTCCGCGCGCCTTGCTCTGGGGGGCGGTGATGGGCTATTGTCAGTTAACGCATGATCGCGCCGAGGCGTAGATCTCCTTCTTCGGAATTGAGCAGTGTCCGACGTCTTAGAAGCCAGTACGCGTGACGGCCACGCGCCGCCGCAACCCTCGGTTTCCATCGCGACCGAAATGCGCCGAAGCTATCTCGATTACGCAATGAGCGTAATCGTCAGCCGCGCAATCCCGGATCTGCGCGACGGTCTGAAACCCGTCCATCGTCGAATCCTGTTTGCGATGCAGGAGGGAGGCTACCTCTGGAACCGGCCGTATCGCAAGTCCGCGCGAATCGTGGGCGACGTAATCGGACGCTACCACCCGCATGGAGACGCAGCCGTCTACGATGCGCTCGTCCGCATGGCGCAGGCATTTTCGATGCGCCTGCCCCTGCTCGATGGCCAGGGCAATTTCGGCTCCCTGGATGGCGATGCTCCGGCTGCGATGCGGTATACCGAAATACGCATGGCTCGCGCAGCCTCGGCAATGCTCGCGGACATTGATTTGGAAACCGTCGATTTCCGTCCGAATTATGATAGCCAGGACGAAGAGCCCATCGTCCTCCCGGCGAGAATCCCAAATCTTCTGGTCAACGGCGCCGAGGGAATTGCGGTGGGCATGGCCACCCGTATTCCTCCGCATAATCTCGGGGAAATTGTCGACGCCGCACTGGCCGTGATCGAGAATCCAGGCATCGGGATCGACGGCCTGATGGAGTACATTCCCGGCCCCGACTTTCCGACTGGCGGACAAATTGTTGGACGGTCCGGCATTCGTTCGATGTACCATCTTGGACAAGGATCCGTACCCATTCGGGCCACGACCCGGATCGAGGAGTTGCAAGGCGGACGGGCCGCCATCATCGTCGAAGAAGTTCCTTTCCAGGTGAACAAAGCCAATCTTGTAGAGGAGATTGCGCGGCTTGCCCGCGACAAACAGATCGAAGGCATTTCAGAAGTCCGGGACGAGTCGGATCGCCATGGCGTGCGGATTGCAATCGATCTGAAGCGTGACGCCACGCCCGTAGTCGTGCGCAACCAGCTGCACCGTCACACTCGACTGCAAACCAGCTTTGGAGCGAATTTAATTGCGCTGATCGGGCGGAGACCGGAGCGATTCAATCTCAAGACGTACTTTTCGGAATTCCTGGCGTTTCGCGAGGAAGTCGTAAACCGGCGAACTTCGCACGAACTCGCGAAGGCTCGCAACCGGGCTCATATCTTGTGCGGATTGGCGGTTGCGGTGGAGAATATCGACGAAGTGGTGGGCATCATTCGGAACGCACCCGATTCGGAAGCGGCGCGAAACGCGCTGCGTTCCCGCGAATGGGAAGCACACCGGATCGAGTCCTATCTGAAGTTGATTGACGATCCAGAGCAACGAATCGTTTCCGTCGGCGACGTGATCCAACTCTCTGAATCTCAAGTTCGAGCGGTTCTGGAACTTCGGCTGAACCGATTAACGGGACTTGGCAGGGAGGAAATTACCGGCGAACTGAAGGAATTGGGTTCGAAAATCTCCGAATATCTGCGGATCTTGGCCTCTCGCGAACTCATGCTGGAAATCGTGGCAAATGAACTTCGGCAAGTCCGCGAAGACCACGCGACGCCGCGCCGCACCGAAATCCTGGACCTTGAGGGAGAAGTGGAAGACGAAGCCTTGATCGAACAAGAGGAAATGGTCGTGACGGTTACCCATGCCGGGTACGTCAAGCGCACGCCGGTCGAGGACTTTCGGGCGCAACGCCGCGGTGGCAAGGGGCTCGCCGGAATGTCGACCAAGGAAGAAGATTTCGTCGCCAGCCACTTCGCTGCCGACACCCATACGCCGGTTCTGGTATTCGCCACCGATGGCCGGGTCTACAAGCTCAAAGTCTGGCGTTTTCCACTCGGGCAGCGCACCGGACGAGGCAAGGCGGTTATTAACCTTCTCCCCATCGAATCCGGCGTGTCCATCAGCACGATGATACCGGTCACCTTTCCCGAAGAACGGTGGGACAGCGTCCAGATCGTATTCGTAACTACGTCCGGTCGTGTTCGACGCAATGAACTCTCCGACTTCACAAACGTGAGGGCGAACGGGAAGATCGCAATGCGGGTCGAAGAGGGAATTCGTCTCGTGGACGCGAAAATCTGCGAGCTGGACAACGACCTGTTGCTGACCAGCCGCCAAGGCAAGTCGGTCCGGTTTCCCGTGTCCGAGTTGCGGGTGTTCGCCAGCCGCAACTCGATGGGCGTTCGCGGAATGCGGCTCGAAGAAGGAGACGAAGTCGTGTCTATGGCGGTGCTGCCTCGCTCAGAATGCACAATTTCGGAGGCTAGAGCCTATTTGACGGAACGCCGCGCCGCGGAAGGGGGTTCCACCTCGGAACTCCAGAGACTGGCGGAACACGAGCGCACGATACTCTTCGTAGACTCCGCGGGCTCGGGAAAGCGCGTCTCAAGCTACGAGTTCCGTCCCATGCACCGCGGCGGCAGAGGTGTTCGTTCGATGGCGCTGGGCATGGAACCGGGCGGGGATTCGTTTCGGACCGTCGTCGCAGCGTTTCCGGTGGATGAGGCAGACGAATTGATGCTGGTTACGGATTCGGGACAGGCTATACGCTGCCCCGTCGACGGCATTTCGCTCCGCAGCCGAACCGCAGGGGGCGTGTGGCTCCTGCGAACCGAGGCGGAAGAAAGAGTGGTTTCGGTCGCACGTATTGCAGACGTCGGCGAAAACGGTGACAACGGCACGGACCAATAGACAGCAAGATTCTTCCAACATATCGTAAGATGCAAAGACCGGCGTCCGACCGGGTGGGACAGTTCCATTAGGGTTCAGGCACAAGTACCAATCATTCGGCGCTCGGATACAATGCCCTTCATGTGCCGCATGGTCGGCGAACACGGAATTCACGGCGGTCGTCATGCTCCATAAGTTGCGCGCGATGGTGCGATCCTGGTTCGCAAAGCTGCTGATTGCGCTTCTCGTGCTCAGCTTTGCCGCCTGGGGTATCGGTGATGTATTCGTCGCTCGTGGCAGCAATGTCGTGGCGACGGTAGGAGATCGCGAAATCTCCACCACCGAATTCGCCAACGCGTTCCGCGCCTATCTCAATCGTTTTTCTGCCTCAGGCCAGGAAGTCAGCGTTGCGGAAGGCGTTGAGTTCGGGTTTGACCGGCGAGTTCTGGACGAGTTGTCGGCGCAGGCAGCAGTCGACCTCGCCGGCGAGCAATTGGAGCTGTCCGCCCCTGATTCCGCCGTATCGGATCGAATACGCCGGCTTTCCGGATTTCAGGACGCCGCCGGAAGATTCGATTCAAACCGGTATGCCAGGTTGCTTTCGCAGAGCGGCCTCTCCCAAAAGGAATACGAGGTCATCGTACGTCGCGACATCGCGCGTTTGGAACTGCTCCGTGCAATTTCGGAAGGAATTGTCGTACCCGCCGGGCCATTCCAGTTGATCTTTGCGCACGATTCCGAAAGCCGCCGAATAACGTACTTCGAGATCGGACAGGCGCAGGTGGATTCCCCGGCACCGCCCACGGAAACCGAGATCATCACATATTTCGAGGAGAATCAGGATCGGTTTCAGCACCCGGAACGGAGGGATTTCACCTTTCTCTGGCTCTCGCCGGAAGAACTTGCCGTACCGTCTTCGATCGCGGAAGGGGACGCGCTCGATTATTACCACTTCAACAGCGGGCTATATGGCACGCCGGCGTACCGAACGATCAACCAAATCGTATTTGAGACCGAAGCCGAGGCAAAGGCGGCACACGGAAGATTGCTCGCCGGTACTCACCTCATTGACATCGGGCGCGAACTCTCGATCGGTGTGGACGATATTTCTCTCGGGCGCGTAACCAGAGATGAATTGTCCGAAGAACTCGCGAACGCTGCCTTCGCGCTCTCCGAACCCGGATTCGCAGGCCCTGTTCAGACACCATTCGGGTGGGCCGTGCAGGAAATCGTTGCCATAACCGATCCCGCCCAAACAGAATTCGAGGAAGTTCGAACCACGATCATCGATGTTCTCGCACGCGAGGCGGCGCTTGATCGCATTCCCGAGCTCGCGTCATCGGTCGAAGACCTGCGCGCGGCGGGAATGTCCCTCGAAGAGGTTGCGCAGCAACTGGAATTGCAACTCCACTCACATGCGGGCCTGAACCGGCAGGGAATTGGCTTGGACGGAATTGCCGTCGTGCAATTGCCAACCGATGCAGAATTTCTTGCAGACGCATTCGAATCCCATGTCGACGAGGATCTGAATGTTGTGGATTTGCAGGACGGAGGCGCATTCGTGCTGCGCGTAGACAAGATCGACGAAAGCCGACCGAAGTCCCTCGACGATGTTCGAAATGACATTGTTGAGATTCTTACAGAGGAGGCGTCGCGCGAAGCAATCCTGCTGGTTGCAGATCGCCTCAAGGCGAGGATTGAAGCCGGCGAACGCCTGGAGAAAATAGCGACAGAGGTAGGAGTCGAAACGGTTGCCACGGATCCATTTCCCAGGACTTATCCCGACCCGGCGCTCTCCTTCGCACTAGGGCAGACAGTGTTTCAACTCGATAGCGGGGAGCCTGCTGCCGGGTCATCCCGTATACCAGGAAATGCGATCGTACTGCGTCTGGATGAGATCCTACCGGCTGACCCCAACCCCGTTTCCGAAAGGGTCGAAGCCACTCGCCCGTTTCTCGAAGATGCCGTGGGCGGGGTGCTCGCGGAACTGTTCACTCAGAAATTGCTTGAGAATTACGGCGTATCTACGAATCAATCGAGTGTTGAAGCAGCGCTCGGCCTGCTGTCGGGTTCGTAGAAGGTCTTCGCCGGAATCGGCGTGACCGGTTTCTACGATGGAAATCTTACCTGCGTTCGACGAGTTCTCCCACGCCTGGAATGGGGGTCACAATCAACTCCTGCGGCTCGAAGCCAGTGCGGATCTTGAGACGCCCGTATCTTTGCTGCTGAAGCTTGCGTCGGGCCACCCGCAAAGTTTCCTGCTGGAATCCGTCACTGGCGGAGAGATTCGTGGCCGCTACTCTGTGATCGGCACGGACCCCGATCTCATCTGGCGCTGCAAAGGGGAAAGAGCGGAAATCTCTTTGGGGGGAACCGGCGCCTTCAGGCCCGACCCGTGCAAACCGCTGGATAGCCTTCGAAACCTACTTGACGAATGCAGCATGAAACTAGCTTCCGGAATTCCGCCCATGGCGGCGGGACTCTTCGGGTATCTTGGCTATGACATTATCCGCCAAATTGAACGACTGCCGTTGGTGAATCCGGATCCGCTCGATTTGCCTGACGCAATGCTGATTCGTCCGCGCCTCGTGGCCGTCGTCGACAATATCAAAGGCCAAGTCATGCTGGGAGTCCCGGTATGGAACCGGGCCGACGCCGACCCCCACGCCGCATACGGCGAAGCGGCGAACCGATTGACTGCGGCGTTTGCAGATCTCGACAAGCCGGCGACCTCATCTCGGGGATATCCGACGGGGACAGTCGAACCTACGGAGCCCGTATCCAACACCTCTAGAGAGGAGTACGGGCAAATGGTTCTGCGCGCAAAGGACTACATTCGAGCGGGTGATATCTTCCAAGTAGTACCTAGCCAGCGTTGGGCGCTGCCTTTTCCGCTTCCACCGCTTTCGCTCTACCGAGCGTTACGGCGTACGAACCCGTCTCCTTACATGTTCTTCTTCGACTTCGACGATTTTCAGGTGATCGGCGCCAGTCCCGAAATCCTGGTTCGTTGCCGCGACCAGCGAGTCACAATTCGTCCTATCGCCGGAACGCGTCCTCGCGGGGCGTCAACGGAAGAGGACCGGGTGCTCGAGGAAGAGTTGCTCGCGGACCCCAAGGAACGTGCCGAGCATCTGATGCTTCTCGACCTGGGCAGAAATGATATCGGTAGAGTCGCGGAACTCGGGACCGTCACACCCACCGAACAGTTTACTGTCGAACGATACAGTCACGTGATGCATATCGTCTCCAATATTGAGGGAACCTTGCGGAGCGAACTAAGTGCCTTGGACGCGCTCCTCGCCGCCCTTCCCGCGGGCACGGTTTCAGGAGCTCCCAAGATTCGCGCAATGGAAATCATCGATGAACTTGAAAGGGTCAAGCGCGGCGTTTACGCGGGCGCAATCGGATACTTCTCGGTAAATGGCGACATGGATACGTGTATCGCCCTGCGCACTGCCGTCCTGAAAGATCAGGTCATGCACATGCAGGCCGGAGGGGGCGTGGTATACGATTCGGATCCCGAACGGGAATACGAGGAAACCATCGCCAAGGCGGGCGCCCTTCTTCGCGCGGCGCGAGAAGCACCGGAGTTTGCGCTGGAGCGAACCACATGAACCCTGTGCGTGTGCCAAGAATAGAGACGCCTGCTCAAATTCCATACCGGAATGCGCGCTCCATTCGGGACCGCGCAACGGAAACTCGCCAATGATCCTGCTCATCGACAACTACGATAGCTTCACTTTCAATCTCGTCCACTTTCTCGGGGATCTGGGAGTGGCGTGCGATGTCTACCGGAACGACGCGCTCTCCGCCTCTGAGGCATTCGCCAGAAGACCCGACGCCATTGTCATTTCTCCGGGACCGTGCGGCCCGGAGACCGCGGGCGTATCCATGGAACTGGTGCGAGAAGCAAGCCCCGACTTGCCAATTCTCGGGGTATGCCTGGGCCACCAGGCGATCGGCGCAGCGTTCGGAGGCGAAGTGGTGGTTTGCAGTGAAATCGTTCACGGAAAATTAAGCCCGGTCTTCCACTCCGGGAAAGGGGTGTTCGCCGGTTTGCCGAATCCGTTCGAGGCTACACGTTACCATTCATTGGTTGTCCGTCGCGAGACCATCCCCGAATGCTTGGAAATCGTTGGAGAAACGGGAAATGGGATCGTGATGGGTGTGGCCCATCGCGAACGACCGGTGCATGGGGTGCAATTCCATCCCGAATCCATTGCGACATGCCATGGGCACGATGTGCTTGCAAATTTTCTCCGAATCGCGGGAATACTCTGATGTCCGATGCCTTCAAACCATTGATTGACGCTGCCGCGCGTGCCTCGCTCGACCGGGCCGACGCTGCGGTCGCATTCGAGATCATCATGTCCGGAGAGGCGCTGCCGAGTCAGATCGGAGGCTTTCTCATGGCGCTCCGCACCCGCGGAGAGACCGTCGAGGAAATCGCCGCCGCAGCCACGGTAATGCGCAACAAGTGCCTGAGGGTAAAGGCACCTCCAGGAGCGATAGATATTGTGGGCACCGGCGGAGACGGCCGGGGAACACTCAATCTCTCAACTTCGGCGGCGCTGGTCGTAGCCGGTGCCGGAGTTCCCGTAGCCAAGCACGGCAACCGGGCGATTTCCTCGAAGGCCGGAGCGGCAGACACGCTCAGCGTTCTTGGCGTCGAAACCTCGGTCGGGCCCGAGGCCGTAGAAGAGGCGCTTCGAGTGGCCGGCATCGGATTCATGATGGCGCCAATGCACCATTCCGCCATGCGTCACGTGGGGCCGACCCGTCAGGAACTGGGTACGAGAACAATTTTCAACATCCTCGGACCGCTGACAAACCCTGCCGGCGTTTCGCGGCAACTGACGGGAGTGTATTCCCCTACCTTGTGCCGGCCGGTCGCGGAAGCCCTGCTGGCTCTTGGATCCGAGGCTGCCTGGATCGTGCACGGCAGCGATGGCAGCGACGAAATATCGATATCCGGTTCTACAAGAGTCGCCGCTTTGGAAGCCGGCCGCATTCAAGAGTTCGAAATCACACCGGAAAACGCCGGGCTACCCTTTCACCCGGCCGAGTCCGTTTCTGGCGGCACTCCCGGGGAAAACGCGAATCGGATGAAGGAACTCCTGGCCGGTGCACATTCCGGTTTTCGCGACGCGGTTCTCTTGAATGCTGCAGCAGCACTGGTTGTCGCGGGCAAGGAGTCCGATCTCCGTGTCGGCGCCAAAGCCGCGGCCGACAGCATTGATTCCGGGCGAGCGTCGAACGCCCTTAAGAGTCTTGTGGAAGTAAGTTCCCGACGTCCAGAATGAGCATCCTGAACCGCATTCTTACGGAAAAGCGAGATGAAGTCCTGCGCCTTCGGCGTGAAAAGCGGTTCGCCGAGATCGAAGAAGCGGCTCGCCTTGCTCCACCCGTGCGTGAATTTTCCACGGCGCTCCGCGAGACAACTGGAGAGGGCTTCGGGCTGATCTGTGAAATCAAGCGGGCCAGCCCGTCGCGTGGCCTGATACGCGCCGATTTCGATCCGGGGGAAATTGCGCAGGCGTACGAGGCAGGCGGTGCGACTTGCCTTTCCGTCCTGACGGACCGGAAGTTCTTCCAGGGCAGCAACGAGCACCTGATCGCTGCAAAGGCTGCAACAAGGCTCCCGGTCTTGCGGAAGGATTTTGTCATCGATCCATACCAGGTTGTCGAATCACGTGCCATCGGGGCCGATTGCATCCTGGTCATCCTTGCCGCCGTCTCCGACACGTTGGCGAACGAGCTTGCCAGAACGGCGCAGGAGTGGAATATGGACGTGCTCTTCGAAGTGCATGACTGGCGGGAAACAGAGCGAGCAAACGCGCTGGCGCCGCGGTTGCTTGGTATAAACAATCGGGATTTGAATACGTTCCATGTCGACTTGGCGACAACCGAAAAGATCGCATTGCGCACAAAGTCGGGATCCATTCTCGTCTCGGAATCCGGCATCACTTCACGGGCGGATCTTGTGCGCCTTTCGCGTTGTGGAGTACGCGCATTCCTCGTGGGTGAGTGTCTGATGCGACAAGCGGACACGTGCAAAGCCACTCGGGCGCTATTGGATCCTCAGGTGGCCGACGCATGAATTCTTCGGGAAAAGAATTCTCTCATGTCGACGCGGAAGGCGCCGCACGAATGGTAGACGTATCTGCGAAGCCCGAATCGCTGCGTGTGGCGTCGGCGCGCGGATGCGTGAAAATGCAACCGGAAACACTGCGCCGCATTTTGGAAGGTGGCCACAGCAAGGGGGACGTGTTCGGAGCGGCTCGGATTGCCGGCATCATGGCGGCCAAACGAACCTGGGATCTGATCCCGCTTTGCCATCCTCTGCCCGTTGATTCGGTGAAGATCGATCTCTCGGCCGACCGCGAATCCAGCCTTGTGCAGGTAGAGGCGACTGTCCGCGTACGGGGCAGCACGGGCGTTGAAATGGAAGCGTTGACCGCGGTGACTGTTGCGGCACTGACCATCTATGACATGTGCAAGTCCGTGGATCGCGGAATGCGGATTGCCGATATTCGGCTCCTTCGAAAATCCGGTGGCAGGACCGGAACCTTTGAGGCCGAATAGCCCAGCTATGCGAAGTGTAGCGGAAGCGCTGGGACGGATTCTGGAACTCATTGCGCCGGTTCCAGCCGAGATTGTCCCAATATCCGAAGCCGCCGGTCGAGTCTTGCAGGAAGACCTTGCTGCCGCTGTCGCGCATCCTGGCGTGGCGGTATCCGCGATGGATGGGTACGCGGTCCGCTCCGAAGATGCCCAATCCGGCAGTCGCCTCCGTGTCGTCGCAACCCTGCCCGCGGGACGACTGATCCCCCTCTGCCTGAAGCCCGGCGAATGCGCTCGCCTGTTCACAGGCTCCGCAGTTCCCGAGGGCGCCGACGCGATTGCGATACAAGAGAATGTGGATGTGGACGGAAA
This sequence comes from Rhodobacterales bacterium, assembly GCA_965219495.1. Classification (GTDB taxonomy): domain Bacteria; phylum Pseudomonadota; class Alphaproteobacteria; order Rhodobacterales; family CAZPXZ01; genus CAZPXZ01. The sequence goes on along the minus strand of OZ244777.1, from coordinate 250,203 downwards.
CACGATGATCTTGCGGGAAGACACGCCCCGGGGCCGGTTCGTTCGACCAGCCGGTCTGGATTTCAAGAAGGGCGAAATCCTTCTTCGGGCTCCGCGCCGTCTCACGCCCGAAGATATCGCCTTGGCCGCGGCAATGAATATTCCGCAGGTTCGGGTTGCCCGTCGTCCACGGGTGCTTGTTCTGCCAACGGGAGACGAGTTGGTTCTTCCCGGCATCGAGCCGAAGCCCGGTGAAGTGGTTGCGTCCACCGGATTTGGCTTGTCCGCACTATTGAGTCGGCAGGGAGCGGAAATCATCCTGCTTCCGCCAGTGGAAGACGACGTTTCCGCGATCCGGGAGCAGCTTCATTCGTCCGAGGTTGAGCTTGTAACAACGTTAGGCGGAGCATCGGTGGGCGACCGCGACTTTGTGGGCCGTGTGCTGGCGCGGGAAGATCTCAAATTGGCGTTTCACGGAGTCGCCATGCGCCCCGGGAAGCCAACGCTCGCGGGCCGGTTGTCCGGTACCCCGTTCGTCGGACTGCCGGGCAACCCGGTTTCCGCGATGGTTTGCGGCCACGTGTTCCTGCTTCCCGCGATCGATGCCGCTCTCGGTTTGGCCGCAGGACCGCGGCCGAGGAACTCTGCTCGGCTCGGACGAGAACTCCCGCCAGGAAGCCAGCGGGAACATTACATGCGGGCGCGCGTGGAAACTTTCAGCGGGGATGTAACCTGCACCCCATTCTCCACGCAAGACAGTTCCGTTCTGAGAGATCTGGCGCGCGCCAACGCACTTGCTATTCATCCGGCAGGCGCTCCGGCAAGAAAGGCGGGCCAAGAAATCGAATACATCGAGATCCTGTCATGACCAACCCCGTTGTCACCCGATTCGCTCCCTCCCCTACCGGCATCCTGCATATCGGGGGAGCGCGAACGGCCCTCTTCAATTGGCTGTTCGCCAGGCATCATGGCGGACAGTTCCGGCTTCGAATCGAGGACACCGATCGGGAACGCTCGACTCCTGAAGCCACGGAAGCGATTTATGCGGGACTCCGCTGGTTGGGCGTCGCCTGGGATGGCGAGGTCATTTCGCAAAGCGCCCGCGTGCGCCGACATCAGGATGTGGCCCACGAACTTCTGGCTTCCGGGCGCGCCTATCGCTGCTATTGCTCTCCGGAAGAGATCGCGGAAGCTCGCAAGCGGGCCGCAGCAACAAGGACACCTTTTCGGTTTCGGAGTCCCTGGCGGGACCGCGACGCATCGGAAGCTCCACCAAACTGCGCTTTCGCATTTCGTCTGCGGGCAAGGCGCTCGGGTCAAACGATCGTTGAAGACGCGGTGCAGGGACGCGTGACCTGGGACAATCGGGAGTTGGACGACCTGGTTCTGCTGCGGTCCGACGGTTCCCCGACCTACATGCTGGCGGTGGTCGTGGACGACCATGACATGGGCGCCACCCACGTAATTCGAGGAGCGGACCACCTGACAAATGCCGCCCGGCAGGGCCAGATTTACGAAGCGCTGGGATGGCCCAAGCCCGTCTTCGCCCACATTCCGCTGATTCACGGTCCTGACGGAAAGAAGTTTTCGAAGCGGCACGGATCCATTGGCTTGGAGTCGTTTGAAGCCGATGGCTATCTGCCAGAGGCGATGAGAAACTACCTGGCGCGTTTGGGATGGGCACATGGAGACGACGAATTCTTTTCGAGCGAGCAGGCCATTTCCTGGTTTACGCTCGAAGCTGTTGGGCGTTCCGCAGCTCGATTCGATTTCAAGAAACTTCTCAATTTGAACGCGACGCACATGCGTTCGACGCCTGTCGGCGATCTCATCGAGTGCTTCTATGCCTACTTGGCGCGATTCCAATGTATTCGCCTCGACGATCATCGACAAAACATGTTGCATAAAATATTTCCGGAGTTGATATCGAGAGCAAGAACATTGTCTGAAATGGCTGAAATGGCACGTTTCGTATTGGTTGAGGGCGCACCTGAACCGGATCCAAAAGCTCGTGATGTTCTTTCCGGTGACGGAGCTGCCATCCTCGTCGCGTTGACCCCGGTGCTGGCACGGTTTACCGTATGGGAGCGCGAAGGCTTGGAACAAGTGGTTCGTTCGTTCGCCGAAGAACGTTCGGTTTCGCTCGGCCGCGTCGCGCAACCTGTCCGCGCCGCGCTTACCGGCAGGACCACATCGCCCGGCATATTTGAGGTGATGGCCGTTCTTGGGCAGGAAGAGACCCTTGCACGTCTAAGAGCCAGTGGACGGCGATAATGTGACCGCCGAATGGGAAGGGATCGTCATGAGAAAACCGGATGAACAGACCGCCCGCCTTGTCTATCAGGGGCGGGAAACCGAACTTCCGGTGATAGCGGGATCCTGCGGTCCCGATGTTCTCGATATTCGGGGTCTCTATTCGGAGACGGGGTGTTTCACTTTCGACCCCGGCTACATGTCTACGGCCAGTTGCCGGTCTTCCATCACCTATATCGACGGCGAAAAAGGCGAGCTTCGATACCGGGGATACGCGATCGAAGACCTTGCTGAACACTCCAACTACCTGGAGGCATGCTTTTTGCTTCTCAATGGGCATCTCCCCACCCGGGATGAATACGACGACTTCTCCGGCCGCGTCACGATCCACACCATGCTGCACGAGCAAATGCAGTATTTCTACCGGGGATTTCGGCGTGACGCCCATCCGATGGCGATCATGTGCGGGGTGGTCGGCGCATTATCGGCTTTCTATCACGACTCCCTGGACATCGAAGATCCGAACCAGCGCGAAATCGCCTCCATTCGGATGATCTCCAAGATGCCCACGATCGCTGCTTGGGCATTCAAGTACTCGCTTGGGCAACCGTTCATTTATCCTCGCAACGAGCTCGAATACGCAGCGAACTTTCTGCATATGTGCTTTGCGGTGCCTTGCGAGGAATATGAACCGGACCCGATTCTTTCGCGAGCGATGGACTTGATATTCCTCCTGCATGCGGAACACGAGCAGAATGCGTCGACTTCCACTGTCCGGCTTGCGGGATCTTCGGATGCAAATCCGTTTGCCTGTATCGCGGCCGGCGTCGCGTCGTTATGGGGACCCGCTCACGGCGGCGCCAACGAAGCATGTCTGTCGACGCTCCGGGAGATCGGCACGGTCGACCGCATTCATGAATACATCCGACGCGCCAAGGATCCCGACGACTCCTACAGACTGATGGGGTTCGGCCATCGCGTCTACAAGAACTATGATCCGAGAGCGCGGATTCTCCAGCAAGTATCGACCCAAGTGTTGGAGCAACTTGGGATCGACCACAATCCTCTGCTTCTGGTGGCGAAGGAACTCGAACGAATTGCGACTGAGGACGAATATTTCGTGGATCGTAAGCTCTATCCGAACGTCGACTTTTATTCGGGCATCATCCTTGAAGCGATTGGCTTTCCGATGTCGATGTTCACGGCGATTTTCGCCCTGAGTCGAACCGTGGGCTGGATCGCTCAGTGGAACGAAATGAGGGAAGACGCCGAGTCCCGCATTGGCCGTCCCCGTCAGCTTTATGTCGGAGAAGATTACCGCCCGTATGTCCCGATCAAGAAGCGGACCGCTTAGCTCCCGACCTCCCCCAAGAATTCGAGCACCGCACGAGCCGCTCGTTTCGACGGAGGGTCCCCTTCCCCAACGAGCATCCTAAGCGCCTCTTCGACGCCCTCACTCTGAAGTTTGCGACGCTCTTCGTACTGCAAGAGTGCCCAGAGTTCTTCCGACAGAAGGTCGGGGCGGCACCTTTCTTGAAGGAATTCCGGCACCACTTGCCGATCAAGCAAGATGTTGATCAGACAGGCGAAATCGCGGCGCGCCAGTCGACGGACGATGGCCCAGGTCAGCGGCGCCATGCGATAGGCAATGACCATGGGCACGCGAGCTGCGGCGAGTTCGACGGCTACGGTTCCGGAGACGGCAAGTGCAATATCGGCCGCAGCGCATGCAAGGCGTTTTTCTTCTTCGCGTTGCGCATCCGATGCAGCCGAAAGAACCTTCGCGGGAAACCGCCAGGTCGCTGCGAGTTCCCGCACAATGTGCTCAACTCCATGCGCCGCGGGCACGAGCGCGACCAAGTCGGGCAAGTGCGTCGACAAGCGTTCCACCGCCTGGCCAAGAGTGGTTCCGTGACGAGAGACTTCCGCCACTCGGCTTCCCGGAAGAACAACGATCACCCGGGTATCGTTATGCAGCCCAAATTTCGCTCTGGCTTCGTCCCTGTCGGAAACGGTCCCTACTCCAGATTCCGCCGCCGGATGCCCGACAAACCGGCAGGCAAGGCCTTCTCTCTCAAAGTACGGGGGTTCGAAAGGAAGCAGCGCCAACTGCAAGTCATAAAGCCGTGCGATCCGTCTTGCCCGGCCTGGCCGCCACATCCAGACCGTGGGGGCGACGAAATTCACAAATCGAGTTTGTGGCCTCAAATGCTGGACTCGATTCACGATTCGATGCATGAAGTCCGGGCTATCTACCGTTACCACCACATCCGGTCGTTCCCGTTCGAGCATCCGAACGGTTTCCCGAATTCGGCGACGAAGCCGGGGAATTTTGGGGATCACCTCGGCCAGCCCCATTACCGCCAATTCCGAAACCGGAAAGAGACTTTCGACACCAGCCTCCTCCATGGCCGGTCCCCCGAGACCGGATAGCGAAAGCACCTCCCCTCGTTCTGCTCGCAGCGCCCGAACCAGTCCTGCTCCCAATCGGTCCCCCGATGGTTCAGCAGCAAGAATCTGAATTTTCGGTGGACGATTCACATCTCATCGCCGGAATAGGCAAATACAAACAAGCCGGATTTCTTCGCCTCTTCGACAACGGCGGATCGATCCACAATGATCACTGCGCCCGCCTCGATCGCTATTCCGGCCAAGCCCGCGGCGGCCGCAAGTTCCACCGTTCCTGACCCCACCGTTGGCATGTCCAGTCGGAGGTCCTGTCCTGGTTTCGATGCCTTGACCAGTACGCCGTGTCCCCGGCGCGCCCCGGCGCGCATCAATTCATCCATGTCCGCGACGCGAAGCAGCATCGCATCTGTCCCATCCGTCACCTCGACCGCCAGGCAACGACCTTCTGCAACAACCGCCGCCTGTCCGATATCCAGCTTACCGAGCGCTTCAACTATTTTGCGTCCGCGACTGATGTCCTCCGCTGAATTTGGATCCGGTATCGGTGCCACCACCGGACCCGGACTTGCCAGGAATTCGGGAAGGCATTCCTGCACGCCAACCACCCGAAGTCCCTTTTCCTCAAACAACGCAGCAAGTGTCCGCAGGAGTGCGTCGTCGCCGCGGCGAAACGCGCTGGAAAGGCGGGAAATCTTGTCGCCCGGCGCGGCTGGTGGCGCGTCCTGGAACGCCGGACGAATCACACTGCCCGCGAAACAAACATCCTGGCACTCTGCCCGCACCAAGGCATCGAGCAACACGTCGAGTTCCCAGATCCCGAAGATTGCAGACGGATGTTCAGCGATCCAGTCGCCCGCGAAACCGCGAATTCCGAATACTTCGTAAGCCTGACCGTTCGCCAGGCACGATTCAGCAAGCAAACGCGGCAGCGCGCCGCCTCCGGAAACAATGCCGAGTCGCGGGCTTGATTCGGTGGTCATGGCCGAGACGGGCACATCGTCGGCCGTTTGCCCCTATCGACAATGAATTCGGCGAGATCTCGAACTTCCGCAATCACATCCGGCTCATTCAGCACTCCCCTTGCCCTGGCGAGGAGGGTTCCGTTCTTTTCGAATATGCGATCATGGGCTGCCTGCAAGGCACGAATCACGAAGCGGGAACAACCGCGGCGGCGTAATCCGATCACATTAATTCCGGCCAACGACGCGTGGTGACCAACGCACAGTCCAAATGGAATCAGGTCATCAAACACACCGCATTTCGCTCCAACCATCGCAAATTTTCCGACACGGCAGAACTGGTGTATTCCTGAATGCGCACCGAGTACTGTGTGGTCGCCGACCGTCACATGCCCACCTAGAATCGACGCCTGCGAAATGACAACCTGATCTCCAACTTGGCAATCGTGCGCCACATGTGATCCGATCATGAGCAGGCAGCGCGAACCTATCCGAGTGATTCCTCGGCCTTGAACGGTTCCTGTGTTCACAGTTACATGCTCCCGAATCACCGTGTCGTCACCGATTTCCAATTCGGTTGCCTCGCCTCGATATTGCAGGTGCTGGGGTGCTTCGCCGACCGAGGCGAATGGAAATATCTGCACCCGAGCGCCGAGGCGAGTGATTCCTGCAAGATGAACGTGTGCGCCAACGCGAGCCCCGTCTCCGACAACCACGGCGCCACCGACAACGGCGTAAGGGCCGATGCTTACTCCCTCGCCAATTTGAGCACCAGCGCAGACCACAGACGTCGGGTGAACGCCAGAAAGTCCGGTGTCCCGATTCATTCCTCCGACGCCATCTCATTCACTGCGAACATTGCGGCAAATTCGCAATCCGCCACCAACGTGTCACCGACCTTCGCTTTGCCCTCGAACCGCCAGATTCTCTCTCTTGCCTTCAGTTTTCGAACGTGCAATTCCAACACGTCTCCGGGAACCACGGGCTTGCGAAAACGAGCCTTCTCGATTGACATGAAATAGATCTCGATGTCTTCCCCGGAAATGCCAAGGGACGCACCCACCAGGACGGCAGCGGTTTGCGCCAATGCTTCGACGATCAGAACCCCGGGAAAGATCGGTCGGTCGGGGAAGTGACCAGGAAAAAACGGCTCATTCACGGAGACATTCTTGATCCCGACAGCACTTTCGCCGAGCTGAACGTTCCGAACGAAATCGACCATCAGAAACGGGTAGCGATGCGGCAGATAGTCTCTGATGGCCAGAATATCCATATCGGAATTTGACACTTGTCGACCTCGGGTCCCGTCTACGTGTTCCTGCACAATTCAATGTTTCGGCTATTGATCCGCATCTCCCGGATTCTCGAACGGTACCGACTGAACCCGTTCGTTCAGTTTCTCGATCATCAACTCGGTCACGTCCGCGGCACGATGCGCAAGTACTACCCGCCGGTCGAATGCGATCATGGCGCCGAGCGAGATGATGACATCTCCAAGCACCACTTCGGCATGTTTTGACAACCTGCCAAACGCGTTCCTGAACGCACCCTCGATTTCAGCATTCCGCTGCTGCGAAAATTGCCTCAATTGTTCTACTTTTCCCTCGAACCGCCTCACACGCGATTCAAAATCCACGGCGTCAATGGTTCCGCGCAAATCGGCGATCTCCTGCTCTTCCTTTCGAAGCGCATTCTCCCGCGACTGGACTTCTGCTCTGAGAGTTGCTTGCGCAGCCTGAATCTGGCGCCAAATTTCTTGCCCGGCGGCCGACTCGTTCAACGCCCGGTCCCAGTCCGTGACAATAATGTCCGTTCGAACCGGTCCACCGTCGGAATCCTGGGCGAGCGCAATTCCGTGAAATGTTGTCGTCTGCGCGGCCAGCAGGCAGAGCGCCACGCAGGAATGAAGAAACGTGCGCATCAGAACGGCGTACCAACCGTGAACAGGAAGCCTTCCTTCCGGTCGCCCGACCTCGATACAACCGGCCGAGAGAAAATAAACTGCATCGGCCCGATTGGCGAAGACCAAATCAAACGCGCGCCGACAGATGCCCGAAGGTACATCTTGTCGTCCACGCGGCACACAAAACCACGTGTTCCTTGTCTATTTGAGCAGCCTACCGGTGGGGTTCCCGTTCCGGGCAAGGCATAGGCTGACTTGTCCAAGCCAAAAACAGTTCCTGCATCGGCGAACAAGCCGACGCGAAGTCCCAATTCCTCGGGGAAAAAGAAGTTCGACACAACCTCCGCACTGGCCACGGCATAGTATTTGCCTCCCAACGCCTCGTCTGTCCGAAAGTCGCGCGGCCCGACGCCCTGATAGGTAAATCCTCTCAGTCGGGTACCGCCCACAAAGAACCTGTCAGCCGCATCTGGCTGATATCCTCCGAAGCCTCGAATTCCGCCAAGCCACCCGCCGAGGCTACCGATAATCCGCTCATCCCGATCCAGGGGCTGGAAGTATCGGCCGTGTATCTCCGCACTGATGTAGCGGACGCCTCCCCCGATACCCGCAAGTTCCTGATCCAATGTAAAGAGTGTTCCCGATGCGGGATTCAAGACGTCGTCCCGTAGATCCCAGACGAGCCTGTATCCAAGCGACGATCGCAGGGAGTCGCTCTTGTTCGGCTTGAGCAAGGGAGAGACGTCGGTGACATCCCGAATCTTCCGTCTTTCGATCGTGTAGGAGGTCACGATCTCAGAATCCCCGGAGAGCGGAAACCCAAGACGCGGCGAAAAGCCGGTTCGTTCCAGCGAATAGTTTGCACCGGCTGCGGCTCGAGTTTCTCTGCGATAAAGGTCGAATCCCACCCGCAGGTCGCGGCCTTGATAATAGGGATCCGTAAAACTGACATCATAAGTTGTCGCAATCCCGGATCTCTCGAATTCCAGCCCAACACGCAACCCGCGGCCCAGCAAATTCTGCTCCCGCAGCGAAACAAGGAAGCCAAACTTGGAGATCGACGAATATCCGATGCCAAAACTCAATGAACCCGTAGAACGCTCTTCGACCTCGGTGCGCACAACAACACGGTCCTCACTGGATCCGGGTTCCACGCGAAGATCGACATTCCCAAAATAGCCCAGCGCGCGAATGTTCCGCCTTGACTCCGCCAGCCGAGTCAAGTTCAGTGGATCGCCTTCAACAAATGCGAATTCTCTGCGAATAACCGAATCCAAAGTTCGCGTGTTGCCAACAATTTCGATTCGTTCAACGTACTGGCTCGGAATTCGGTTCACTTGAAAGGAAACGTCTACGGTGCGATCTTCCGAGTTTCGCTCGATCACCGGAACAACGTCCACAAAGGATTCTCCACCACCTTCAAGCCGGTTTAACATGTCGCCGACGATTCGCACGATGAGAAACGCGTCGTACACCCCACCCGGATCCGCAATGATCAGGTCTTCCAGTTCATCCGGCTGGACCGTCGCGACATATGAAACAACGCGAAGCACGCCAAACTGGTACCGTGGCCCTTCTTCGACCTTGAACGTGATCACAAATCCAGAACCGCTTTCCGTCAGCGAGGACACCGCCGAAAGAACACGAAAATCCGCGTAGCCGTTGCCATGGTAAAAGCGGATCAGCGATTCCTTATCGATTTCAACACGGCCAGGGTCGAATCGGTCCGTATCCACGAAAATCCGGTACCAGGCAGCCTGCTTGCTTTCCACGACGCCGCGTAGCGTGGAATCGGAAAAAGCTTCATTGCCAACAAATGCAACACGGCGAATCCTGGAAATCGGGCCTTCATCGATCTCGAATACGACATCTACTCGATTTCCCTCCCGCTCAATGATTTGGGGAACGACCGTGGCGCTGAGACGCCCAGTGCGTCCGTACGCCTCGACGATTTTGCGGGCATCTTCTTCGACAACGGCGGGGGCAAATACCGTCCGAGATCTCGAACGAACCGCCGGCTCCAGCAATTCGTCACTGATGGAACGATTACCTTCGAATGCGACGACATTGATGAACGGTCGTTCCACGACCCGCACGACCAAGTCTCCATCCCGTGGTTCGATGGATACATCATCGAACAAACCAGTAGCGTTCAGCGCACGAAGGGATGCGTTGATATCGCTGGCACTTGCGGTTTCGCCTTCACGCACTGTCATGTAGGAGCGAACCGAATCGGCATCCAGACGCTGCGTCCCTTCGACAATGATCCGGTCAATTGCAAACTGTTGTGACCGCGCTTCGGTGACGGCGAATTGGCCAGCAGCAAGAAATGCGACCGCCAGGCAGATGCAACGCAAAAGACGCTCGCTTCGTCTTGGAAAATTGACCATCCGTAGTATTTCCTCCACGCGAGGTGAACTTCATCCGTGCCCGGCGGAAACGCTGGTTCTTAGAGCCTGGCGAGATCGTTATAGGTAACGAAAATCATGAGCAAGAATACTATGGTCAGACCGACCTGCGTAGCCACTCGAACTGCCTTCTCACCCAAGGGACGTCCGCGTACGCCTTCTATCGCATAAAATACCAGATGGCCACCGTCAAGAATGGGAATTGGGAACAAGTTTATCAGGCCTATCGATGCAGAAATCATTGCAAGCATGAAACAAAAGTCCCAAGCTCCCCGTTTCGCCGCTTCTCCGGAAAACTCGGCAATCGCGATCGGCCCCCCCAGTTCATCCGTCCCCGTGGCGCCCGCAAGAATTTGTCCGACATACTCCAGGGAAAGCGTAACAACCAGAATCGTCTGTCCAATCCCGAATCTCACGGCCTCCAACAGACCAACAGGTGTGCGGCCGGGCAAAAACAGAACCCCGTGCTCCCGCGCAACACCCAGGACCGGCACAGTTCGGAGAGAACCCGTTTCGGGATCAAGCCTTTCGCGCATGTCCGGCCGGGCGCGAAGCAGTAATTCCGTTCCGTCACGGAGAACGAGGAATTCCATCTCTTCACCAGCGAACGAAAGCACACTCTGCTGAAGATCCCGAAACGATTTGACCGGTTCGGGGCCGATTCGCAAGACGACGTCGCCTTCCCTGAATCCCGCGGACTCGGCTGCCGAGCCCGATTGCACCCGGTGGATCCTGGTCTCGCGCAGAAACGAACCCTGCAGTAGAAGACGTTCGCCGTCGCGTTGCACGACGATTCGAGACGTACTCCCTTCCGTGCCTTCGATGGCCAAACTTGCACTTGAAAAGGACTGGACGCTTCGTCCGTTCACCTCTTCGATCACGTCCCCCCGTTGCAGACCGAGATCGGCAACAAGCCGCGGTTCGAGAATCGATCCGACAACCGCCTGGCCGCCTGGAACGCCACCAACCGCGGCAATCCCGGCAAGCAGTACAATGGCGAAAAGAAAGTTCATCGCCGGCCCGGCCGCTACGATCGCAGTGCGTTTCGGAAGCGATGCATTCTGAAACGCCCCGGAAATTTCCGCAGCGCCCCTGTCCCGTCGCAGGCTGGTTTCGTCGCCATCCCCGACAAACCGGACGTAGCCTCCGAGCGGAATCCAGGAAAAACACCAGCGGGTTCCCCGTGAATCCGTCCAGCCAAACGCCTGTGGCCCAAATCCCACAGAGAAAGTGACCGCTCCTACTCCGAACCAGCGCGCAACCAGGTAGTGGCCGAGTTCGTGAACGAACACAACCAACGTGAGCAGCACCAAGAAGGGGAGCACATAATTCAGTATGCCACCAATGATGGGAACGGTGCTCAACACTTCCAGCATGATTCAGCCTTGGTCCGGCGGGACCGGTTCAGCCCCGATGATCTGGCCCGCTACTGCCCGGGCCTCTTTGTCGGCCCAAAACACATCCTCGAACCTCCTGGCGGAAGCAAGATTGCTCATCCGCTCCATCGTTTGCTCGACAATTTTGGCCATCTCAAGGAATCCTAACCGACCCTGAATGAATGCATCAAGTGCCTTCTCGTGGGAAGCGTTCAGAACGCATCCGGAAAGCCCGCCGCGCCTGAGAGCCAACCGTGCAAGCCGCAGGGCCGGAAACCGTTCCGGGTCGGGTGCTTCGAAATCCAGCCGCGCAAGATCGGCATGGTCAAGACGTCCGGACCCGTGGTTCTCCGGGTCCAGCTGCCACCCCAGTGCATCCGCGATGACAATTTCCATTTGCGGGGGTGCGAGTTGCGCGTAGAGCTGCCCGTTCTCATACTCGACAATACCATGAACAAGGCATTGCGGATGCACCAGGACGTCAATCATTTCCGATCGAAGTCCAAACAGATGACTTGCTTCCAGAATCTCCAGCGCCTTGTTGAACAAAGAAGCGGAATCGATGCTGATGCGATCACCCATGCTCCATTTCGGATGCCGTACCGCGTCTTCCGGTTTCGCCCGGGCCATTTCGTCGAGGCTCCACTCCCTGAACGGTCCGCCAGAAGCGGGAAGCACGATTCTGCGCAGATTCTCCCGCCCATGAGCATCGAGAAGCCGGCCTATCGCGCTATGTTCCGAATCCAGCGACACGATCCTGGTTCCGCGTTCGCGGGCCTGTTCCATAAACAAGTCTCCGGCAGCGACCAAGCATTCCTTGTTCGCCAGACCCAGCACTTTCGACCTTCCCAGCGCCCCGACCGCCGGTTCCAACCCAGCCGTTCCAACAATCGCCGCAACACAGAGATCCGCCTCCATTCTTGCAGCCTCAATGACCGCTTCTCTGCCTGCCGCCGCCTTGATTCCGCTGCCTCTAAGTTCCAATTCGAGCTCTCCGAGACGGCAGCTGTCCGCGGTCGCGACGAACGCAGGTTTCAACGAACGCGCCTGGGAAGCGAGCAATTGAACATTTCGAAATCCGGTCAGTGCGGCAACTTGATGGGGACTGTCCTGGCGGCGCAGCAAGTCAACTGTCTGCCTGCCGATGGATCCCGTGGATCCCAGAATCGATATCCGAACCGTCATTGAACTCTTCTCTAGACTTCCGGCGCCAGGACTTCGACGAAGATTCTGAACACAGACAGGCAAAGCGAGGCGGCGATCAGCGAATCGAAGCGGTCCAGCGCGCCGCCATGACCCGGGATTAGCGAACTCGAATCCTTGACTCCCTTCAGGCGTTTCAGCGCCGATTCCGCAAGATCGCCGAGTTGGCCAATCAGCGAAACGGCAAGAGAGAGCATGGCAAGCGCAATCAAACCGGCGTCCGGCAACAGCGGAACAAACATCATGCCGACAATTGTGCCCAGCAGAAGCCCCCCGACCGCGCCAGACCAGGTCTTCGCGGGACTGACTCTGGGCGCCAGTTTGGGGCCGCCAACCAGCATGCCCGAAAAGTAGGCACCCGTATCGGTAACTGCCACCACCGCGCAAAGCCAGAGCACGGTTTCGAGCCCGCCGGCTGGCTGCGCACGAAGCGCAACCAGGCAGGCAGGCGCCAAGCCGGCTGCCAGCGCCCCCGGCGCATTCCAGATTGCGGGTCGCTTGTTCCGCACGTCCGGCAACGCGCCCAGAATGATCGCAGCGCCGACGCAGGCGAACGCGGCCGGAGCGCCGGCGAAGTACATGGCCACTGGCGCCGCGACGCAGCCGGAAACGAATCCCGTCGAAGAGAAACCGCTTCCGGGGCAGGTCAGCAGACGCCATTCCATCGCAAGCGCGAGTGCGGCCACCGTGGCAATGGCGGTAAACCACGCGCCTCCCAGAAAGATCGCGATCAGACAGGGAAATCCTATCAGCCCCCCCCAAACGACTCTCTGCGCAAGTTCCGATTGGGAGATCACGGCTGCCCGGCTGGTACCCCGCCGTATCGCCGTTCCCGTTGGGCGAATAGGCCGAGCGCCATTGCCAGAAACTCCTGATCGAACTCCGGCCAAAAACAGTCGAGGAATACAAGCTCGGAATACGCGGACTGCCAGAGCAAGAAATTCGAAAGCCGCTGTTCACCTGCCGTCCGAACTACCAGGTCCGGATCCGGAACTCCCGCGGCCGACAATTCGCTCGCGAACATTTGTTCGTCAATTCTGGCGGGATCGATCTCGCCTTTTGCGGCGCGTTGCGCAAGCCGCCGAGCGGCCTCGACAATTTCGGACCGACCGCCATAGTTGAGCGCAACGCTGACCAACAATCTCTCGCGCCCGCTTTCCCGCTCCTCCGTACCTTCCATCAATCTGCGAAGCCGGAGATCCAGCGAACTCCGGTCGCCAACAAATCGCACGCGTACACCAGAAGGAATATTGTCCCCGAGTGATTCCAGCCGTGTGCGAAACAACTCCAGCAGTTCTCCGATTTCACCCTGCGGGCGGCACCAGTTTTCCGTCGAGAATGCGAACAATGTCAAATAGCGGATGCCATGTTCCAGGCAACCGTCTACTGCTCGGCGCGCAGCCTCCACCCCCGCCCGATGGCCTGCGGCTCGAGGCAAGCCGCGCGCCTGAGCCCAGCGGCCATTCCCGTCCATGATCACCGCAATATGTTTTGGCAGAAGGGCAGTCGATGGAACTGCCTCCGCCTCGGGAGAAGATAGGGCCAAGACCGTCACACTCGAAGTATCTCCGTTTCCTTCGTCGCCAGCGCCTCGTCCACCCTGCGGACATGGTCATCGGTGATCTCCTGGATTTCGCCCTGCCAGATCTTGTGATCGTCTTCCGACATCCCTTCCGTCTTCATTTTCCGGATCTGCTCCATGCCATCCCTGCGAACGTTTCGGATCGCGACCCGCGCCTGCTCCGCAAACTTCCCGGCAACCTTGGCGATCTCTTTGCGTCGTTCTTCGTTGAGTTCGGGGATCGGAAGCCGAATCAGCGCTCCGTCCACCACCGGATTGATACCCAATTCAGATGCCCGAATCGCCTTTTCCACTTCGGTCACTATCGAGCGATCCCAGACGCTTAACGTTATCAATCGGGGTTCTGGAACATTGATTGTAGCGACTTGCTGAACCGGCATTCGCGCTCCGTACGCTTCGACGTGCACAGCATCCAGCATGTTCGCGGACGCGCGACCGGTCCGAAGCCCCGCAAATTCCTGGCGCAACGCTTTCAGCGCGCCATCCATCCTCCGAGAAAGATCGTCCAGATCTGGTTCGTCATCCATGAGAACCTCCCGTCCTATGAGACGCTCATTGCGTGCGGACTGTGGTGAACCTTCCGGTGCCATCCAGGGCGCCCGCCAAGGAATTCGGTTGGCCCAGATTGAACACCGTTACCGGCAGTTCGTTCTCGCGCGCAAGCGCAATTGCAGCAGAGTCCATCACCCGTAAGTTCTTTGCAAGAACCTTCGTATAAGTTATTGTATCATAACGTTTTGCGTCGGCATGGACCTTCGGATCGCGATCATAGACACCATCCACTCGCGTGCCTTTCAACAGACGGCTGCAACCCGTTTCGAGCGCCCGCAGGACTGCCGCCGTATCGGTTGTGAAATAGGGATTCCCCGTGCCTGCAGCGCAGACGACCACGCGCCCCTTCTCGAGATGACGAACCGCTCGCCGCTTGATGTAAGGCTCGCAGACCGTCGCCATCGGTATCGCCGAAAGCACGCGCGTCGGTACGTTTCGTTGTTCAAGCGCACTCTGGGCGGCCAACGCATTCATCACCGTGGCCAGCATCCCCATCTGGTCTGCGGCGACCCGGTCCAGACCACTCTCGGAAGCGGACAGCCCGCGAAATATGTTGCCACCGCCGATCACGATACAAAGTTCAACATCGAGGGCGCGGGCGGCGCAAACATCTTCGGCAAGGCGTTTGGCGGCCTCGGCGGAAATCCCGAACCCGGCCTCCCCCATCAGCGCCTCACCAGAGATCTTGAGCAGAACTCGTTCCGCCCGTGGCGGGACGGCGTTTTCCGCGCCCGTACTCACTTTCCTTCAACACCCCTTCCGGGGACCGGCTCATGCACCGGACACGGACGCCACTTCGGAAGCAAAATCCTCTTGGCGCTTTTCGATTCCTTCACCGACCGCGAACCGCTTGAATTGCACCACCGAAACTGGCGCACCACATTTCGCAGCCCCCTGCTCGACAGCCTGCGCAACGGTAATCTCCGGATCGACGACAAAAGGCTGTTGCAACAGACAACTTTCCTTCAAGAATTTCTTCATGCGGCCGTCCACCATCCTTTGGATAACTGCCGCCGGCTTGCCCGATGCTACCGCCTGTTCAGTGAGTATTTCGCGCTCCTTATCCAAGACCGTTGAATCAATATCCGACTCGGATACCGCGAGCGGCTGCGAAGCGGCGACATGCATCGCAATCTGGTGACCCAACTCTTCAAGCACCGACGATTCGCCATCCTCGCATGCGAGGGCGACAAGCACTCCGATTTTTCCGAGACCCGGCGCCACCGAATTGTGCACGTAGGATGCAATCCGGCCACCCGGCGCGTGCAAGACCGCGGCGCGACGAAACGCAATGTTCTCCCCTATAGTGGAAATTGCTTCCTGGATACGCTCAGCGACCGTGGTCGCGCCATCGCCGGATACTGCCGCACCAGAAATTGTTTGGATATCCGGCCCTGCTGAAAGCGCCGTTGACGCCACCTGCAAGACCAACTCCTGAAACGCGGGACTTCTGGCCACGAAATCCGTTTCGGAATTTACTTCCACAACAGCTGCCGCACTTCCTCTGAGCACCACACCGACAAGCCCGTCCGCGGCAATCCGCCCCGCCTTTCGAGAAGCGTCGGACAGTCCTTTCTTCCGAAGCCAACCCACAGCTGCTTCAAGGTCGCCCTTGCAGGCGTCGAGCGCCTTGCGACAATCCAGAATTCCGGCCGAGCACCGTTGGCGAAGTTCCTTCACCTGTTGCGCGGATACTGCCATCAGCCAAAGCTCCCAACTACGCCCGTGCCGTCACGCATTCCTGCTCTCGCTGGATCCGGTTCCCGATTCGCCTGAAACACCTTTCTCACCCGCATCCCCTCCCGGCGGGACTAATTCCTCACCAAGAACTTCAGTTTCTACTAGTGCCCCGACGGTCGACGAACTGGTTGCGGGGGATTCCTCCCCACCGCCGGTCGGAGTGGACCCGGCGATTGTCTCATCTCCGCCAGAACCGGCGTTCCCGCTCGCCTGCACCGACGATGAACTTGCGCCGCCCAGCCCACTGTCTCCGGTTCCCGCGCCGATTTCAGCTGCGGCTGCAGGAGCGCTCGACCCATCTAACGCTTGTGGAGCCGTCGCCTCGGTCTTTCCTTCCGTTCTCAACGCGACCCGTTCAAGTTCCGCGGCCAACTCGTCTGCAATCGCTGTTACAGCTGCCGGGGCCGGGGCCGGTCCACGATCCTGAGGCTCCGCGACAGTTTCAAGAACCGGTTCCGCAGGAGTCTGCTCGACCTCTCCCAGGTCAGGAACCATCCCACCCAATTGTTCTTCGAGCGCGTCGAGCAACACACGCAGAACCAGATCGCAATAGAAGGTCACCGCTCGAGTCGCATCGTCATTGCCGGGGACCGGATAGTCAATTCCGGTGGGATCCGAATTCGTGTCCACGACCGCAACAACGGGAATACCGAGTTTTTGGGCTTCGGCAATCGCCAACCGCTCTTCATTTACGTCAATCACGAACAGCATCTCCGGCACGCTTCCCATTTGCCGGATGCCCCCCAATGCCGCATCCACCTTGTTTCTTTGGCGTTCGAGCTTCAGGCGCTCCTTCTTGGCAAAACCCGCCGCCGGGTTCTCCAGTGTGCGCTCAAGCGTTTCAAGCCGCTTGATTGAGTTTGAAACCGTCTTCCAGTTCGTGAGGGTGCCACCCAGCCATCTATTGTTGATATAGAACTGTTGCCCGCGCTCGGCAGACTGCCGAACCGGTTCCCTCGCTTGCGACTTTGTCGCCACAAGCAACAACCGTCCACCCTTCGCGACGCACCTGTGAATTGCCACAAGCGCCTGATGCAGCAAGGGAACAGTCTGCGTCAGATCGATTACGTGGATACCTCCTCGAACTCCGTAAATGTACGTCGCCATACGAGGATTCCAGCGGTCTGTCCGATGACCGAAATGTACGCCAGCCTCAAGCAGCTGCCGCATCGTAAACTCGGGAATGTTCAAGCTAACCTCCTGTTTCCGGTTTTGGCCTCCGCGGGCGCGACCCGGCAATTTGCCGGACAACCGGAGGAGCCATACCGGATCGCCGGCAGAGCCCCGAAGCCCGCGTGTGGAATGGCCTGCTCATAACAGGATATCAGAGTTTCGGCAACTCATTCTTGTCGAATCGAAGAATACTGCAAGCGGTAGTGGTGTCGGATTCATGCGATAAGAGTGGGAAGCAAACCCGGCACAGCACTTCCACAAGCACCGGGTGGAATGCGCTCCATCGAGCATCAGCCAGCAGCACCTGGACACACGGAACTGGAACCATGCCGGAGCCCGGGACGGCGGCGTCACGGCAAGATGCGCCGATATTCCAGCCTTCCTGCTCCTTCCAACCGCTCGCGGCAGGCTCGTTCCTGGTTCTCCGTCAAGTCCCCTTGTTGCGTACCGGAGCCGCCGAGTATACGTGCCGGAATTGAGGCCACGTACCGGGCGACCTCTCGGGAAACAATCGCATCTCGGGCGAGCACAGAAGCGCGGCCAGTGCTTGTGACGACCAAGCCACTGACCTACAAATTGCTGTTTGGTTCTCGTGCACTTGTTCCTTCATGACATATTTGAAGCGAACCGAAACACGGAATCCGAACAGGCGCCGATGAGGCCTTGCGTGCGTCCCGTTCGGTCTTGGGGAATTGACATGCGGCCAGACTTGCCGCCCTTGTGCGCCGATCTTCCCGTCTAGCAATCTGTAGTCTGGACCACGATATGGTGAACCTGGGAAAATCCACTCTTTGGACGCACGCGATGATTGGCCTCCGTTCGAGCGCATTGGCATTCGGTGTCTGCTTCCTCACAGGCGCGGCCTATTCGAATTCTGTTTTCGCGAACTGTTCCTCCTACCTCGAACACAGGGCCGAGATGGAATCCTCGAGTCCAGCCCAGCTTCGAGGTCGGGAAGGCAAAGTCTCATCTGCGCCCCTCGATGCCCGGTGCGTTGCGCGCCCGTTTTCGATCGGCGAAACCATTCGATTGACGAATGAAGCAATATTCGGATTTGCCACCCGTTCGCAGTTCGAGGTGCTCGAAGCGTTCAAACTGCGTTGCCCGAAAGCTACAAGGACCGCTGGCGGTTCGCCCGCTCAGTCAGGCAAGTCTGGCTGCCCGATGAAGTCGCTCGCCAGGTCTCTGGCGCGACTCTCGTATTTCCTTGTCATTCCGGTACGCAAACAGGAGTTGGCATGGTGGCAAAGTGCGAGCCATCCCGTATTCAAGTATTCTCCGCCGGAAGATCCGGAAGGCCGCGCCGCCAGAATTTTGCAGGTTCTGGATTCGATTGCTCGGGATGACGCCTACTTGGCCCTGAGCGAAACGCAGTTTTCAGGATTGAGCAGCGAACTTGCGGGGTTCGGTCGCCCGGTCGCGTTCGTGTTGGAATCACGCCAGGGCGAGAACTGAGACGCAAGACGCAGTTCCATGGCTATCGAATCCCGGGTCCCAGGATTCGGCTGAATGTTCCCTTGTAACACGGTTCCGTTGCCAACATCGAAAGGTCCGGAAGCGTTCAGGTCACCAGGGTTCTTGACCGCAATGGCCCTCGCACGGGTCTTGCGGTATGCTTGCAGGCGC
Organism: Rhodobacterales bacterium; assembly: GCA_965219495.1. GTDB lineage: Bacteria > Pseudomonadota > Alphaproteobacteria > Rhodobacterales > CAZPXZ01 > CAZPXZ01. The sequence continues at coordinate 231,040 of OZ244777.1, read as the reverse complement.
AAGGCAATAGCGTGACTGAAGTGCGACACGGATTGATGCGGGCTGAATTCATGGCACCGTCACTACGCGGCGAGACTTATTCATCTCGTTTTGTTTGCTCTAATTCCTGCGTAAAATAGTCGCGTCTGGGATCGAGCGCGTTTGGTCCGTCCGAATTCACTTCGAGAGGATGACGTTCGCATGAACCTGCTTCCCCGCAGCGGCGATTTCGCGAATGTGCCGATGCAGCCCGGGGTCGACTTCGTCCGGGTGCGCTTCGCAGGGGATTCCGGCGATGGCGTTCAAACGACCGGTGCCCTGTTCACCGGTTCAGTCGCAGACTTCGGCAATGATTTTGCCACCTTTCCGGATTTTCCCGCCGAGATACGAGCTCCCGCGGGAAGCCTGGCAGGGGTGTCGACGTTTTCCATAAACCTTGGCACGGCAAACGTCTATACGCATGGAGACCAGCCGGACGTGCTCGTCGCGTTCAATGCGGCCGCACTTGCGGCACATATTGGCGAACTTCGCCCGAATGGCGTTTTATTGATCGATTCCAGTGGCCTTACGGAACGACTCTGGAAAAAGGCGGGATTCGTACACGACCCTCGTATGGACGGGTCGCTCGACGCGTTTCAGGTTATCGAACTGGACATCACCTCCCTGACTCTTGAAGCCGTCAAACCATTCGGCCTAGGCCGGAAAGTCGCGGTTCGAGCCAAGAACATGTGGGCGCTCGGTCTTACCTTGTGGCTATTCGGACGCGATATCAAGACTGTCGCAGATGTAATTGCGCTGCGATTCGCATCCAAGACAGAGATTGCCAAAGCAAATTTCGCTGCCCTGTCAGCCGGCCACGCCTACGGAGACATTCACGAGATCGCCCCAACCGTGGAACGGTTTGACATTGCGCCCGCAGAACAGGAACCGGGTGTGTACCGGGCAATCAACGGAGCGGATTCTCTGGCGCTGGGCATATTCGCCGGGTCCAAGCTTTCCGGGCTGCCGCTCTACTATGCATCCTATCCGATCACACCGGCTTCTCCCCTGCTTCACCGCCTGGCCGGGTGGAACGACCCCGATATCACCACGTTTCAAGCTGAGGACGAAATTGCCGCCGCCTGCGCGGCAATCGGCGCATCGTACGGAGGCGCGCTGGGAGTAACCGCGAGTTCAGGACCGGGCATTGCTCTAATGACAGAGGCCTTGGGATTTGCCATTGCAATCGAACTGCCGCTGCTGGTTATCGATATTCAACGCGCGGGTCCATCAACCGGCATGCCTACCAAAGCGGAGCAATCGGATCTTTTTCTGGCTGTCTTCGGACGGAACGGCGACACACCACTTCCCGTGCTTGCCGCGAGCGGCCCGGCGGATTGTTTTGAGCGCGCGCTGGAGGCGGTCCGGATTGCGCTGCGGCACATGACACCGGTGCTGCTTCTGGCGGATGGCTATATCGCCAACGCGGCCGAGCCCTGGCGTCTTCCGGAAATGCACTCTTTTGATTCGGACGCATTTGCACCTTCAATGGTGTCGGACGCTTCGGAATTTGAGCCATTTCGGCGCGATCCGGAGACACTGGCAAGGAATTGGCCAGTACCCGGAACGCCGGGCCTCGAACACCGGATCGGAGGACTGGAAAAGGACATCAATCTCGGAACGGTCTCTTACGATCCCGTCAATCACCAGAAGATGACCGAAATTCGCGTGGGCAAGACCCTCGCTCTACGCCAAACTCTCTCGCCCATATGCCCGGAAATTGGTGAATCCAGTGGTAAATTGGCGGTCTTGGGCTGGGGCTCCACACACGGCGCCATACAGGTGGCAGTATTGCGGGCTCGAGCGTCGGGAAAAATTGTATCGCACATTCATCTGCGGAATCTTTGGCCCTTGCCTCCAAATATTGGGGAACTCCTTGATGGGTTCGATCAGATCTTGCTCCCGGAAATGAACTCCGGACAACTTGCAACCCTGCTCCGCACCGAAGTTGAAGCGACCATTACATCTGTCAGCAAGGTGGCGGGGAAACCGTTCCTTGCCCGAGAGATTACAGCAGAGATTGAGAAGGCGCTTCATTCATGAGTGTCAAGCGTGCGGACCCGAAGGCGTTTGCGACCGACCAGGAAGTACGCTGGTGTCCAGGATGCGGCGACTACGCTGTCTTGAAGGCGGTCCGCCAAACGCTGGCCGACTGCAACGCAGAAACACATCGAACCGTATTTGTTTCCGGAATCGGATGTGCAGCACGCTTCCCCTATTACATGAACACTTTCGGGATTCACACCATCCACGGACGCGCTCCCGCGATTGCCACGGGTCTAAAATCCGTGCAGCCGGGACTGGATGTCTGGGTGATTACCGGCGACGGAGATGGGCTTAGCATTGGCGCCAATCATCTCTATCACACGTTGCGACGCAACGTGGACCTTCAGATTCTGCTGTTCAACAATCAAATTTATGGCCTGACCAAGGGCCAAGCATCGCCAACTTCCCGCACCGGACTTCGGACCCCCTCTACTCCGGAAGGCGTCACCGCCAACCCCGCCGAACCGTGTCGATTTGCCCTGGGCGCCGGCGCAAGATTCATCGCGCGCAGCATAGATGTTCATCAGCCGCATCTGCGCGATGTGCTTCGGGCTGCGCGAGAGTTTCGAGGCACGGCAATCGTCGAGATTTTGCAAAATTGCCCGATATACAACGACAACGCGTTTGGCCACCTTACCGACAAGAGCACCTCGGCGGACCGGATATTGCATTTGGAACATGGCCGCCCTCTGGTTTTCGGCGCCAAGAATGACAAGGGAATTCGCCTGCAGCCAGGGAGCCTGCGTCCCGAGATCGTTGAAATCGATCCGGAACGGCCAAGCGATGCGCAAGGATTGCTCGTTCACGATGAATCCGACCCGGCACTCGCGGCATTGCTGGCGACGTTTGAATGGCCGGACTTTCCCGTTGCGCTTGGCGTGATCCATCGTGCGGATATGGCTGTATTTGCGCCGGCGCGCGGAAGTGGAAGTCCTGCAGATTCAGACATGGCCGGACGATTGGCTTCGGTCGACAACCTGCTTCGGAGAGCAAAGACCTGGGTGGTCGAGTGACCCGCACGCCATTGCGGGCGATCCTGATTGCCGGACCAACAGCTGCGGGAAAATCGGAACTCGCCACCTGCCTTGCGGAGCGCTTCGGCAGCGCCATCATCAACGCCGATTCAATGCAAGTTTACCGCGAGTGGAAGATTCTAACGGCCAGACCTACAGAATCGACGATGGCGTGTGTGCCCCACCATCTCTACGGACATGTCTCCTTATCCGATCCGTATTCTGTGGGACGATGGCTGGAAGAGGTCCGTATTCTGCTTGAGGACGCGGGAGACCCCGCTCATCCTCCCGTCATCGTTGGAGGAACGGGAAACTATTTCACTGTGTTGACCCGCGGCCTCGCCCCCTTGCCCAAAGTCTCGAACGAGATGCGTCGCGAAATCGAACAGTGGATTGAAAGGGTTGGCTTGGAAGAAGCCGGTGCGAAACTTGAACAGGAGGATCCGCAAAGCGCAGCAGCGATAGATCTGCGTAACCCGAGACGCGTGGCCAGGGCGTGGGAAATCCTTCGGCAAACGGGGTCCGGCATGGCTGCCTGGCATTCCCATACCGCGGCGCCGCTCCTCCAGAAGTCGGAAGCGGAGGCCATTGTGCTTTCCCCCGAACGCTCCAAGCTTGCTTCCCGAATAGACCTTCGTTTCGACGAGATGATGGAAAAAGGCGCCTTGCAAGAAGTCCGATCCGTATGCCGGTCGAGGCTCGATCCATCATTGCCAGGCATGTTCCCGCTGGGTGCGCGCGAACTCGCAACGCATCTGGACAGCAAGGCTGGACTGGAGGAAGCCCTACAGCTGGCGAAGCGCTCCACACGTCAGTATGCAAAGCGTCAGTCGACATGGTTCCGTAATCAAATGGCCGACTGGCATTGGGAAAAAGCAGAGGAGCCCGGAGCAATTGCCGATGCAATCTTTGCACGTGTTGCACCACGCGCTTGAGAACTGCACGGTTTGCAAGAATTTTATTCGACGCTTGACTGACTGCTGTGGCTGGGAGTTCCGCATTATTCCGCGGTTCGGATTACCCTACGCTTGCAGCGCTCCCGAAGTAGGCCCAGCCCCACAACGACCGCACAAGTTGCTTCGGAGGTCTGCACACTGCAGCGTTCTGCCTTCGACTGCGGAGCCTTCTCCAATTGGGAAAGCGAACCCGTCGTGAAATGCGCATCCGCGACCAACAAATTTTTCGCCCTGAACCGATGTTGACAAACAGCCCCGTAAGGCTGGATTCAGGGGCGAACCGCCACGACACATGAACTCCTTGCGCAGAAGATTCTGAACTTGAAGCTGCGAAGGCAAACTGCGGGTCCTGAAAGACAGTCCGCTCATTGTGAATCCTCACGGATACTCTGGAATTTCAGCAGCAACAAGAGACGTCGGAAGGGAAATCACTCAATCTGCGCTTGAAGATGCGCGCGCCTTTTCGGGATAACCCGGAGATTCCGTTCTGCGGCGCACAACAGGGCGTCGATCCGGTCGCTTTTTGGCCGGAGCAAGCAATTCCGACACCTTCTATCAAAGGTCCTGGCGCAGCGGATCATGGCTTTGATCATCGACCACCTTCGATTCAGCATCCCTTGACCAGCGCGATTGCACCGGGGATCACATACCGAAGCAAGAATATCCTTGCATTTGCGCTTTGGCGCCTCTATACTCTGTTGTACCGGAAACAAGGCTGAAATCGCCGGTTCCGGTGAAACGTCTTGCAGCGGGCATTGGCCCGTTCACGGGTGGGAAATGGCGGGAAACCGCTTCCCGTGACGCCGGCAAGGAGAAGGCGAAGGATGGGGATTGCCCCGCCTCGGCGTGGAACGGTGTCGGGAGCCCATTGTGACTCTCGTATATAAGTCCCAATGGTATGGACCTGAAGAGGCGCGTCCTGTAGGCGCGCGATACTGCGGAAGGCCAACGCGATGACGCTTCGGAGTGGCACGATCGTAGTAGTAAGATAGCGCGCGACGTTGCCCGCAAGGGATCGTCCGCGCGCAAGGGGCTGTGAGTTCGGCCCCTTTTTTGTTGGCAAATCCAACATTGTGCGCGGACCCGACGGTTCCTTGCCAAACCCGTGCGGGAGGACTGCAAATGGCGAATGAGATGACCGGTGCAGAAGTGGTCGTTCGGGCGCTCAAGGACCAAGGCGTTGAAGTGGTGTTCGGTTACCCGGGCGGCGCGGTACTGCCGATCTATGACGCACTATTCGACGAAACCGATATGCGGCATGTCCTGGTTCGGCACGAGCAGGGTGCGGCGCATGCTGCGGAGGGCTATGCCCGCTCGACCGGCAGGCCGGGCGTGCTCCTCGTCACCTCGGGTCCGGGAGCCACGAATTCGGTTACCGGCCTTACGGACGCACTGATGGATTCCATTCCCGTCGTATGCATCACGGGTCAGGTGCCAACGTTTCTGATTGGAAACGACGCCTTTCAGGAGGCGGATACGGTCGGAATTACCCGCCCCTGCACGAAGCACAATTGGCTTGTACGCAACCCGGAGAAGCTGGCGACCACGCTGCATGAAGCGTTCTATGTCGCAACTACCGGTCGACCGGGGCCCGTTGTCGTCGACATTCCGAAAGACCTTCAGTTCGCGAAAATGGAATATCGGCCGCCCGCCAACGTGCGGCACCGTACGTACAATCCCGTTCTCCGGCCCGACCCGAAATCAGTGGAAGAAGCGGTGCGGCTGATCGAGACTGCCGAGCGACCGCTCTTTTATTCGGGTGGTGGCGTCATCAACTCCGGTCGCCCGGCGTCGACCCTGCTTCGCGAGATCGTCGGCGCAACGCGCTTCCCCATTACATCCACCCTCATGGGCCTTGGCGCCTATCCCGGTTCCGGCAAGCACTGGCTTGGCATGCTTGGCATGCACGGCACCTATGAAGCAAACCTCGCCATGCATGGTTGCGATCTGATGATCGCCGTGGGCGCACGCTTCGATGACAGAATAACGGGACGCCTCGATGCGTTCTCTCCAGGTTCTCGAAAGATTCAGATCGATATCGATGCATCTTCGATCAACAAGAACGTGCAGGTCGACGTCCCCTTGCTGGGCGATGTCGCGCACGCGCTGGAGAGCATGTTGGCAGTGTGGAAATCCGGTGGGCGGAGGACGAACGCCAAGGCAATCCACGCATGGTGGAAGCAAATCGAGGATTGGAAATCGAGAGATTGCCTCGCTTTCGAGAATTCCGATGAAGTCATCAAACCCCAATTCGCGATCCAGCGACTTTACGAACGGATCCGCGATCGGGATTTCTACATTACGACCGAGGTCGGCCAGCACCAGATGTGGGCGGCGCAATTCATCCAATTCGAGGAACCCCACCGCTGGATGACATCCGGCGGACTCGGAACGATGGGATACGGCGTGCCGGCTGCGATCGGCGTTCAAATGGCGCATCCCGACAGTCTGGTGATCGACGTTGCTGGCGAAGCTTCCTTCATGATGGTCATGCAGGAACTCTCGACAGCGGTCCAGCACCGGTTGCCGATCAAGGTATTCATTCTCAATAACAAGTACCTGGGTATGGTGCGGCAATGGCAGGAACTCCTGCACGGAGGCAGGTATGCGCACAGCTATTCGGAAGCGTTGCCGGACTTTGTCCAACTTGCCGAAGCATTTGGATGCCGCGGAATTCGCTGCACGAATCCGAAGGACCTGGATTCACGCATCCTGGAAATGATCGAAGACGAGCGCCCCGTCGTATTTGACTGCGTCGTCGACCCGCACGAGAACTGCTATCCGATGATTCCCTCTGGCAAGGCCCACAACGAGATGATTCTCGGTGACACCGTCAGCGAACACGCGCTTGAAGATGCCGGAAAGGTGATGGTGTAGTCCGATGCCAGAAGAACTAGCGCACAGGCGCACCGTTTCAGTCCTGGTCGACAATGAGGCGGGCGTTCTTGCCCGCGTCATCGGACTGTTCTCGGGACGAGGCTACAACATCGAGAGCCTCACCGTCGCAGAGGTGGATGCCGCCCAACAACTGTCTCGAATCACGATTGTCACGACCGGAACTCCCCGCGTGATCGAACAGATAAAGGCGCAACTCGGCCGGCTCATTCCGGTTCATTCAGTGCTCGACCTGACCGTGGATACCGCCGCGGTGGAACGGGAACTCGCGCTGGTGAAAGTGCGTTCGGTCTCCGACAAGCGGGTGGAAGCGCTACGATTGCGCGACGCGTTTCGGGCTCGGGTCGTAGACACGACTCTCGAGAGCTTTGTGTTCGAATTGACTGGATCACCCGCTAAGATCGACGCATTCGTCGAATTGATGCGTCCGCTCGGCCTAGTAGACGTAAGCCGCACTGGAGTGGCGGCAATTTCCCGTGGCCAGGATCCTATGTAGTCCTGGGCGCCAGACGTCAGATTTCAAATTAAGGAGAATACCATTGCGCGTTTATTATGACAGGGACAGTGACATTCGACTTGTCCAAGAATCCAAGGTTGCGATAGTCGGCTACGGTTCCCAAGGTCACGCCCACGCGTTGAACCTGCGTGATTCCGGTGTCGAGAACATCACCGTTGCGCTCCGCCCAAATTCGGCATCCGCTTCGAAGGCGGAAGCTGAGGGGCTGAGAGTCGCCACCGTGCAGGAGGCCGCGGCATGGTGCGACCTGATTGTCATGCTCACTCCGGACGAACTGATGGCGGATATCTACAGTGAGCAAATTGCACCCAATTTACGTGACAACACTGCGATCGGCTTCGCGCACGGTCTGAACATTCATTTCGGCCTGATCGAGCCAAAGAAGACAGTGGACGTCGTGATGATGGCACCGAAGGGACCGGGTCACACGGTTCGCAATGAGTTCACTACGGGTGGTGGAGTGCCCTGCCTCGTTGCGGTCGCCAACGACGCCACGGGGCGTGCCCTGGAACTGGGCCTCTCCTATTGCTCGGCAATCGGCGGTGGGCGTGCGGGAATCATCGAAACAACTTTCCAGGAAGAGTGCGAGACGGACTTGTTCGGAGAACAAGCGGTGCTTTGCGGCGGGCTGGTGGAGTTGATTCGAAACGGATTTGAAACCTTGGTGGAGGCCGGCTACGCGCCCGAAATGGCCTATTTCGAGTGCTTGCACGAAGTGAAACTCATCGTCGACCTGATTTACGAAGGCGGCATCGCGAATTTGAACTACTCCATTTCCAACACCGCGGAATACGGCGAATATGTTTCCGGCCCCCGCGTTCTTCCGAAGGAGACAACCAAGAATGCCATGCGCGCTATTCTTGCGGATATTCGCGAAGGACGCTTCACACAAGCATGGATCAATGAGTGCAAGGCGGGACAACCTTCATTCAAAGCGATTCGCCGTCTGAACGACCAGCATCCTGTCGAGGAGATTGGTGCCAAGCTACGGGCGATGATGCCTTGGATTGAAGCCGGCAAACTGGTAGACAAGGAGAAGAACTAGTTCCGCAAGCATCGCGGGGAATACGCCAGCACCCTACCCCGCTGAACTGGGTTCAGTCGCCCGCGTCCCCAATTGGGAGGAATCATGGAGAACACGGTTCTCGTCATACATTTGATTATCGCACTCTTTCTGATCGCCGTAGTACTGTTGCAGCGGTCGGAAGGCGGCGCACTGGGAATTGGCGGTGGTGGCGGGTTGGTCACTGGCCGAACCGCGGCTACTGCGCTCACCAAGCTAACTTGGGCGCTTGGAGCGGCGTTTGTCGCCACAAGCATGTTGCTGACTGTGCTTGCCGTTCGTTCGGACCGCGATGCGAGTGTTGTGCGAGGAATTGCAACCGAATCGAGCGAAATCGAAATTCTGGTACCCGACCTCGGCGACTCCCCGGCCCTGCCTCCACAGGATGACTCTCCGGCGACTCCCCCGTCCGAGTGAATCGCTCGTTGTGCCGGTCTGAACCAAGGAATTATTCTTTGGCCCGATGCCGGAACCGGACCGGCCACCGGCTTGACGGTTCCCGCGAGGCGCCGGTGAGCCTCCTCGAGATCGGAAGAACGGTTGGCGCAACGACGGAGAGGCTACACTGTCAACAGTCCTGGGGACCCCTCGGGGCCGACATTGAGTACCAGATTGATTTTTTGCGACGAATCGCGTAACCCCAACGTCCCGTGGCGCGTAATTGTCGTGCGACGGGAATCGCCGTCGGCGACGCTTCATCGAAACGGGGCTGCATGGCGCGATATGTATTCATAACCGGCGGCGTAGTTTCCTCGCTCGGCAAGGGTCTCGCAACCGCCGGTATTGGAACGCTTCTGCAGGCTCGCGGTTACAAGGTTCGTCTGCGAAAGCTCGACCCGTATTTGAATGTCGATCCGGGGACCATGAGCCCCTACGAGCACGGAGAGGTCTACGTAACCGATGATGCTGCGGAAACCGATCTTGATCTTGGCCACTACGAGCGGTTTACCGGCGTGCCGGCGCGGCAGTCCGATTCCATTTCTGCGGGTCGTATCTACCAGAATGTTCTGGAAAAGGAGCGAAAAGGCGCGTTCCTGGGTAAGACCATCCAAGTCATTCCGCATGTAACAGACGAAATCAAGGAATTTCTGCGCTTCGGAGAAGAAAGTGTCGACTTCATGCTGTGCGAGATTGGTGGCACAGTTGGTGACATCGAAGGATTGCCCTTTTTCGAAGCGATTCGCCAATTCCGGCAAGAACGCCCGGCAGGCGAAGTCGTGTTCGTCCACGCAACCCTGCTGCCCTACATCGCCACCTCAGGAGAACTCAAGACAAAACCGGTTCAGCATTCGGTCAAGGAACTTCGTTCCATCGGCATTCAGCCGGACATCCTGCTCTGCCGCATGACTTTCAATGAGTTACCCGACATCCAGCGTGAGAAAATCGCATTATTCTGCAACGTAAATCCCAATTCCGTGATTTCGGCGCCGGACCTGAAGAGCATCTATGAAGTGCCGCTCGCCTATCATGAACAGGGGTTGGACGGGCAAATTCTGAAGGTCTTCGGACTCTCGGATTCGCCGGAGCCACGGCTGGAGAATTGGCGCTCTATTGTCGACGCGGTATTTCGTCCTGAACTTGACGTTCGCATTGGGGTGATCGGCAAATATACCCGGCTTGAAGACGCTTACATGTCTCTGAATGAAGCGCTGGTTCACGGAGGAATTGCCAACCGCGTCCGCGTGGAAACACGCTGGATTGATGCCGAAAGCCTGGAGCAAGACGGCCGGATCGATCTTGCATTGCAGGGCATGAATGGCATTCTGGTTCCAGGCGGATTTGGTAAGAGGGGAACGTCCGGCAAGATTGCCGCTACCCGATTTGCTCGCGAGAAACACATACCGTTCTTCGGCATCTGCCTGGGAATGCAGATCGCCACAATCGAAGCGGCCCGCAATCTTGCGGGCATCGAGAACGCCGGATCGGAAGAGTTCGAATCTAGCGAGGGGCAGGATGGAACTGCCGGGGAAATGGAGCGAGTGGTCTACCACATGAAGGAATGGTCCAAGGGCAACCAGACATTCCAAAGAACTGCGCAAGATGACAAAGGCGGAACGATGCGGCTAGGCGCATACGACGCAATCATCTCTCAAGGATCGTTGGCGGGAAGGATTTACGGAACAGAACGGATATCTGAACGTCATCGCCATCGATATGAAATCGATATCGCCTACCGCGATACGCTGGAAAGACAGGGCCTGAAATTTTCGGGTGTTTCACCGGACGGAAAGCTTCCGGAAATTTGCGAATTTGCCGGACATCCCTGGTTCGTGGGCGTGCAATTCCACCCCGAACTAAAGTCCCGTCCGTTTGAACCGCATCCCCTGTTCTCGAGTTTCATCAAGGCGGCCGTCAAACACAACCGCCTAGTCTGATTCCGCGGGGACATTTTCATGCAGAAACGTTTCCAGTTCTCCGTAACCGGCGAACCGGCGGACATATTCTAGGCCCAGCCGCTCTGCGGCCAATCCGGCCTTCCTGTCCAAACCAAGGTTGTCGGTCTGCGCAAGGTAAACAACCCGGTCGTAATTCTTGAAATACTCGTCCCTTAGTTCTGGGTGCCGGTCCAGACCAAGGCCTTTCCAGACAATTGTGTCAAACTGCCGGACAAGAAAATCCGTAAGATAAAACGCTCCGATTTCTTCGTCCGCTCGGAATTCGAAGTTCTTCAGACCGTCATAGAACGCGTAGCAATGCGGACCGGCGATCCGCTCTACGCCTTCCTCTTCGCATACGCGGTCGATCGCGCCTCCCGTCCCGCAATCTGCGTACGCCGCCAAGACTGTCTCGTATCCGTCCTCATGCGCTCTGCGAATGCGGGATTTCAATGCGGCTGGAATCTTGTCCGGCGTGTTGTGCAGCAACGCCGGCAGACACGCAAGATCGACATGCCGCAATCCGCCGAGTTCGATCAATGCAAGGATTTCCCGCGCCAGCGCGCCGCAGGCGATTACGAGCACACGCCCGACCGCTCGTTCTCGGAAGAAGATCTCCCCTCCCTCCCTTGCGAGGATTGAATCCTCTGGAAGCAAGTCACGATCGCGCTTATGCGTTCCTGGCATTCTGCCCTCGAACCTCAGCCTTGCTCCAAGGGGACGCCGGTCGCGATTCGCCGCGAGGGTCCGCCAAATGTTTTCTACGGCACTTCACTCCACGGAAGCCCGCGCCCTGGGTTGACGACCGCGCGTACCAATTTGCATGCCGAATACCTGCAGTCTTGCTGATTTCCTCTAAGCGGCAAGCAGGTTGTGCTTGCGTTCCGCGATGAGTTGCTTCGCGGTTTCCACCGCGACCGCCGCATCACGGCAGTACGCGTCGGCGCCGACTGCAATTGCGAACTCCTCGTTTAGCGGCGCCCCGCCGACGAGAACGATCAGTTCCTCGCGAATTCCCATTTGCACCAGCGTGTCGATAACAACCTTCATGTAGGGCATGGTTGTGGTCAGCAGGGCGGACATTCCGAGAATGTCCGCCTGGTGTTCCTCTACCGCCTGTACGTAGTTTTCCACCGGGTTGTTAATTCCGAGATCGAACACGTCGAACCCCGCGCCCTCCATCATCATCGATACCAGGTTCTTGCCAATATCGTGGATGTCTCCCTTAACGGTGCCGATTACCATACACCCGACTTTCGGTGCGCCGGTTTCGGCAAGAAGGGGGCGCAGGATCGCCATACCCCCTTTCATCGCATTCGCCGCGAGCAGAACCTCCGGCACGAACAGGATTCCGTCCCGGAAATCGATCCCGACAACGCGCATTCCTTCGACGAGCGCCTTGGTGAGCACATCGTACGGCGTCCAGCCACGTTCAAGGAGGATATCAACTCCTTCTACAACTTCCTCCTTAAGTCCGTCGTACAAGTCATCGTGCATTTGCAGCACGAGTTCATCGTCGCTCAAGGTCTTGAGGTCAATGTCCTCGAATTCTTCAGCCATGCGTTCCTCCAGAAGCGTTCACGTCCACCTGAATAGCACGCGAGTGAACGCACAATATATTGACGAATGCGTCCGGTTGCGACAGGCTTGATCTCAATTGCGACAATTGAAGTTCCAATAGTCCAAAAGCCGTAGGAACTCTACTGTATTCGCCGCCGTCGACGCTTTCGCTTCGATCGAGCCGAAGGTCGGCTCGGAACCTGGGCGAATTCGCCCGTCGCAGAGCGAATAGTCTCGAGCGTAGGCATCGAATCCCTTGTAATATCTTCGAGAGCCATCCGCATCGAAGCCACGTGTTCCGCCGAGGCGCCGCAACACCCCCCGATGATCCGCGCCCCGGCGTCCCGCGCTAAACAGGCAAACCGCCCCATCAGGCTTGGAGTGCCGCTATACCGAACCTCCGCTCCTACATACTCTGGAATTCCGGCGTTGGCCTTTGCAATCAGCGGAAACCGGGATCCTGCCTCTCGAATCCTGAGCAAGCTTGCAAGCAGGTCCGAAGCACCGGTTCCACAATTGGCGCCTATCGCGAGCGGCCGCGAGGGAAATTCCGAAACGAGAGAGTCGAGTTCGGCCGGATCCATCCCCATCATGGTTCGCCCCGCGGTATCGAAGCTAAATGTCATGCAATACGGCGCTTGGATCCTGTTGGCGGCATGCGCGATCGCCCGAGCCTCCTCACGGGATGAAATCGTCTCGCCCCAGAGCACGTCCACGCCTCCTTCGAGGAGTCCGATGGCCTGTTCTTCGAAAGCATTCACCGCACTCTCGAAACGCAAGGTTCCGACCGGTTCCAATATTTCGCCTGTGGGTCCCATCGAGCCCGCCACAACAACCGGTCTCTCCTTGTCGCGCACCGCGCTCCGCGCAATTTTTGCTCCCAGCCGGCTTAGCGCACGCGCATCCTGTTCGCGTCCATGCAATTTCAGCCGGTACCGATTCCCGCCAAATGTATTGCTCAATACAAGATCTGCACCGTGCGCAACGAATCCCCTGGTCAATTCTCGCACGCGTTCGGGGTTCCATTCGTTCCACAACTCTGGAGCTTCACCGCTTGGCAGGCCCATTGCAAACAATGACGTTCCCGTGGCGCCGTCCGCGAGAACCCAGTCGCGGGATTTGAGCATTTCCTGGAGCAAATTGGACATGGAGTAGTGTCAAATCGAAGCCGCAAGAGCATCCGTCAAGACATCGCTCGTGTGGAAACCATCCGCGGTATTAAGGACACCCGGGCGCGCGGACCGAAAGCAGAAGTTCTCTGAATCACGGTACGCATTCATGATGATGCCGCCGTTCCCTGAACTCGTCTCACCATGGCCCGCAGCCCGTTCGAGCGTTGCGGACTGATATGGGCTGAAAGATCGAGTCTTGCGAGCGCCGAAGCGGCATCGGTTCTGGCGATGTCCTCCAGTGTCATTCCGGAAAAGAGGGCGCGAAGGATCGCAATCAGTCCGCGAGTGATGTGTGCATCGCTGTTTCCCTCGAAGTACATTCGCCTCCTGCCCGCTTCGTCCGTTTCGATACAGGAAACGAGCCAAACTTGGCTGACACAACCGTCCACCTTGTTTGAATCTATTTGATCATTCGGGGCGAGCGCCGGCATTTCCCTCCCGAGTTCGATGATGTAGCGATAGCGCTCGTCCCAGTCATCGAGAAACGCAAAATTCTCGACGATCTCCTCGAAGGCATTGATTTTTTCCATGCGAGCCGCCTCCGCTTTCTACTTGTGCTCCACGGGGGAGACGGAGACTACATGTCCCCCTTGCACGGTCAGGGCAATTTCTCCCCGCTTGAGCCGCAGTAGCTGCTCTCCAAAAATCCGGCGTCGCCAACCCTTAAGCAAGAGAATATCTGGTTCATCTTCAAATGCGAGCCGACGCAGTTCCTCGCTGCTGGCCACGATTGATTCCGCAATTCCCTGTCTTTCCGCCAAACTCTGCAGGAAAACCTTCAGCAGGGAAGCAAGTCCCTTCTGTTCATTGCCAGAATATCCCGTTTTGTCGACTCTTGGATGCTTCTCCGGCGGACAGGACATCCCTCTTTTGACGGCGGCGATTATTCCAGAGCGATCGCGCCGGATGGACTTTTGCTCTGAGCGAAGCGTTCTCAAGCCGCATAGCTCGCTCTCCGTTCGAGGTTGAGCCCGGGCAATTGTCGTCAGCGCGCCATCCGACAAGAGATGGCGCCGGGGGCGGTCGCGTCGCCTCGCTTCCATTTCGCGCCAGGATGCGAGTTCGCGAAGGACCGCAAGAAAAGTGGGATTGGATTCCCGCCTGCGAATCTTCGTCCATGCTTGTTCCGGTGACCGGGCGCGCCGGGCGCGCGAAACTACCTTAGCGGTTTCTTCCGCGACCCAAGCCGTTCTGTCCCGACGCGCCAACTCTGCAACCAGTCTTGCGTAGATCGCAGGCAAGTGAACCACGTCGGCGATTGCGTATTCCATTTGCTTTCGGCTAAGCGGTCTTTGCTTCCAATCCGTAATCCTCCACGCCTTTTCGATTTCCAAGCCTACGATGCGGCGTACCATGGACGCGTAGGAGGCTTGCGCACCGTAGCCACAGAATGCGGCGGCCAACTGGGTATCGAACATGGGATCGGGTATCACGCCACCGTAATGAGAAAGGATTTCCACATCCTGCTCAGCGCTATGAAAAACCTTGACTACGGAAGAAGCCGACATCAATCGAAAGAACGGGCCCAGGTCCATGCCGTCGGCAATGGGGTCGATCAATACCGGTTCCACTTGCGCCGGCGATGGTCCGCAAATCTGAATCAGGCCCAACACGGGCCAATAGGTCCGTTCGCCAACGAACTCGGTATCCACACAGACGAACTCCTCCTCGGCAAGCTCGCCGCAACACAAAGCAAGTTCCTTGCTCGAGGAAACAACTCGAATTCCTGCAATCATTCCACTTGACCGTTTTGGACTCCGCCCGGTCCATCGTATTGTTGTCCGTCACACACAAAAAGTGACTTGACGGCAACTACCGGATGGTGCCAGGAATTTCTCATCTCGCAACATACTTGCGAATTGACTTTGCAACGCCGACTTCCCGCTAAGAGACAAATGTTGGAGCGACCGCACAAAACCAACGCAGACGCCGTGTATGGAGAATTTTGATGCACAAGTACCGCACGCACAATTGTGGAGCGCTCCGGCGCGTGGATGTCGGAAAGACCGTCCGGCTTTCCGGTTGGGTGCATCGCATCCGCGACCATGGCGGTTTGCTGTTTGTCGATCTCCGTGACCACTACGGAATCACCCAGCTCGTTGCCGACCCCGATTCTCCTGCCTTTGCCACGGCCGAAACGCTGCGCGCGGAAAGCGTGATTGGCGTGGACGGCGCCGTGAGGGAACGCAGCGAAGAGACAATCAATTCTGCAATCCCGACAGGTGAGGTTGAAGTGTACTGCAAATCGATTGGCATTCTCGGAACTGCGGAAGAGCTTCCGTTGCCGGTATTCGGTGAGCCTGAGTACCCTGAGGATATTCGGCTCCGATACCGGTTTCTCGATCTCCGACGTCCTGCCTTGCACGAGCGGATCACCATGCGTTCGCAAGTGATTTCGTCAATCCGCCGACGCATGGAGCAGGCGGGATTCACCGAATTTCAGACACCGATCCTGACCGCCTCCAGCCCGGAAGGAGCGCGTGATTTCCTGGTACCCTCGCGCATTCACCCCGGCAGGTTCTACGCCCTGCCGCAGGCGCCACAGCAATACAAGCAATTGGCAATGATCGCCGGTTTCGACCGCTACTTCCAGATTGCGCCGTGTTTTCGCGATGAGGATCCCCGGGCAGATCGTTCACCCGGAGAGTTTTACCAGCTCGACATCGAGATGAGCTTCGTCGAGCAAGAAGACGTTTTGAGTACTGTCGAACCCGTCTTGCGCGATACGTTCCGTGAATTTGGCGGTTCCCGAACCGTGGACGAGGCATTTCCTCGGATTTCATACCAGGACGCAATGCTGAAATACGGGACCGACAAACCTGACTTGCGCAATCCAATCGACATGCAAACGGCAACCGAGCAATTTCGCGGTGGTGGTTTTCGAATTTTCGCCGACATGCTGGATGCCGATTCGGGCGCCGAAATCCGGGCAATCCCCGCTCCCGGCGGCGGGTCTCGAGCGTTTTGCGACCGAATGAACGCGTGGGCGCAGCGCGAAGGCCAAGCGGGATTGGCGTACATTGTGTTTCGCGCCGAAGAAGGAACCTGCAAGGGCGCCGGTCCGGTAGCGCGGAATCTTGGCGACGAACGCACGGAGGCGGTTCGTCAAGCGCTCGGCGCAGGGCCGGGCGACGCAGTCTTCTTTACGGCAGGGCGTGCGGAAGCGTTCCAGCCATTTGCGGCACAAGCGCGCCAACGCGTTGCGGAGCAGTTGAATTTGATCGATGGAAGCCGCTTCGCATTTTGCTGGATTGTCGATTATCCGATGTACGAGCGGAATGATGAAGGCGCCATCGAGTTCTCGCACAATCCTTTCTCGATGCCACAAGGAGATGTCGAGGCCCTTCACGAACTCGACCCTCTCGAGATCGTGGGATTTCAATATGACATTGTTTGCAATGGAGTCGAACTGTCGTCCGGCGCTATTCGGAATCACCGCCTGGACATCATGTACAAGTGCTTTTCAATCGCCGGATACAGCAAAGATGAAGTGAACCGGCAGTTTCCGGGGATGGTGAGCGCGCTACGCTACGGGGCGCCGCCGCATGGCGGAATCGCTCCAGGTATCGACCGAATTTTGATGCTCCTCGCCGATACGGGAAACTTACGTGAAGTGATCATGTTTCCCATGAGCCAGCGGGCAGAAGAACTCATGCTGGGAGCGCCCGCGGAAGTGGATGCGGCACAGCTGCGCGAACTTGGGCTTGTTCGAAAAAGGAACTAGTCAAGTCCAGATGGCACATCACCTGTTGAACGCAGTCGCCCTGATCTGGCACCCTCCTGCTCTTTGGGTGATCGCAAAATCCGCCATGGTGGCGGGGTTGATTCTTGCCGTAATTGTCGGCGGGACATATTCAATTTTCGAGTTCGGAATGAATTTCGGATTTGAAATCCTCGGCTGGCGATTCGACCCGATCGGCTGGTTGCTGCGCGGCCTTGCTGTAAGCGCCTCGCTCCTTGTCGCAGCGATACTTCTGCAGCCCTTGCTAGCGCTAGGCGTCAGCCTGTTTCTCGACGAAATCGCCCGCGTAGCCGAGAACCGCTACTACCCCGGCTTACCGCCTGCAACAACCATCGGCTTTTTGAACGCGATGGGCTCGGGCATTCGACTCGCGCTTTGGATCACGTTGGCGAACCTTTTCCTGATTCCGGTCTATTTGTTCCTGGCGCCGGTGGCGGCGGCGGTTTCCTGGGCCGTGAACGGATATCTGTTCGGACGCGAATATTTTGAATTGGTCGCCACCCGCAGATTGCAGCCCTCGGAACTTGCGCCGGTCTGGAGGCAAGTGCGATTCCGCGCCTGGATCGCCGGAATACTGGCGGTCACGTCCATGGCTCTCCCGGGAGCCAATCTCGTTGTTCCGGTATTTGGTGTCGCCCTGCTCACGCTAATTTTTCATGACGCTGTCAAGAACGATTTCGACCCAGTCGTTCGAAGGTCTGCTGGATATCCTTGATCGTGATCAGTTCAAACTCGATGATACATGCCGTGACGGCCAAGAGCAGGCATGCGATGCCCGTCGCAGCCACGATTTTCCAACCTAGATCCGGATTGGTTGGCGCACTCTCAGGCGTGCCTGGCACCAGTTCATCAGCTTCCGACTGTGTACGGATCCCGATCGGTAGCACGCAGAAGAAACCCAAGAACCAGAATATTGCGAACAGAACCAAGGAACCTGAAATACTCAAGAGACAATCGCTCCCCTGCCGCCCCTACTGCGCCTCTTCCAATTCGATCAGCGCTCCGTCAAATTCCTTGGGATGCAGGAACAAGACCGGATTGCCATGTGCGCCGACTGCCGGTTCACTCGAACCGAGAATACGCAGACCCGCCTCGCGCAAACGTCTTGCCGAAGATCGAATGTCCTTGACTTCGTAACAGATATGATGGATTCCGCCGGCCGGATTGCGATCGAGAAATTTGGCGATCGAAGAATTCTCTCCCAGCGGTTCCATGAGCTCGATTTTGGTATTGGGAAGCTCGACGAATACGATTCGGACGCCGTGGGCCGGTTCCTCCCGAGGAGGCGACACCTTGGCTCCAAGAACCTCGCGATATCGCAGGACGGCCGTCTCCAAATTCGGAACCGCAATTGCGACGTGGTTGAGCTGGCCGATCATTGACGAAACTGCTCAGCGGTGAGCCTTTGCACGGACCGGACACCGCTGGTTCCCCGGATCTCTTTCTCCACCGCAAGCGTCAGCATGTACGATCCGTCCAGCGCCATTTCGACCCGGCACGCTTTCCCGGGAAGTTCCAGGACCAACTGTACCGACATTCCAAGTTCAGCCCCATTTCCAGAGGATTTCAAAGGATGCAGCACTTGTCGAATACCTTCCGCAGCCTCAGCGCCGCTCATGGTGATACGCATGACGCCGGGATTTCTTCGCGAAATCTTCGCCAGAGCTTGTTCAAGCGGTTCGGCACGACGGCAAATCAGGCTCCTTCCCCGCTGATTCTCGTCGGTTCCGACCACGAGCATCACCGCGGCGCCCGGAACGAGAACATCGCCAACCCGCCGCAACGCATCTGCGAACACCATAACGGTCTCACTACCATGTGGGTCCGAAACGACAATTCTGGCGTACGAATTGCCGCGTTGTGAACGCCGACGGTCTACTGACGCAATCATCCCGGCCGCAAACGATTCCGAACCGTCTTTCTCCCGGCCGCGTATTGCCGAGCAATAATCAATTCCCCGGAAACGCAGGACATTTTCGAACATGTCCAACGGATGCCCGGAGATCAGGAAGCCAACTGCCTTACGTTCCTCCTCATACCGTTCGTTGGGTGGGAAATCCTCCGACTCCTGGAGTATCGGATCCGGAATTTCAAGCTGGTCCTTATCGAATAGGGTAGCCTCCCGCCGTTCCAATTCTTGTTGATAGTCCTGCGAATACCGCATCAGGTCCGGTAAGGATTTCAGCAGCATCTGTCGGTTCGATCGCAAGGAATCAAAGGCGCCCGCGCGTATCAGGCTTTCCAACGCGCCCTTGCCGATCGCCGCAAGATCTACTCTCCTCACGAAGTCGCCGATGCTCAAGAATTCTCCGCCCTGCATCCGGGCGGCCTCCACAGACCGAACAGCAACCGCACTCACCCCCTTGATGGCCCCGAGCGCGTAAGGAATGGAACCATTCCGGGGCACAAAACGGGCGAATGAACGATTTACGCAGGGTGCCAAGACTTCGATTCCCACTCGAACCGCGTCATCGCGAAACGCAGCGAGTTTCCGGTCCTGGTCCTGTCCGGAGATTTCCGAATTCATTACGACCGCGAAAAACTCAACCGGATAATTGGCTTTCATGTAGGCAGTTTGATAACTCACGAGCGCATAGGCGGCTGCGTGGGACTTGTTAAATCCGTAGTCGGCAAATTTTGCCACGAGTTCATAGATTCGCTCGGCTTGTTCGGAATCCATGCCGCTGTTCTTGGAGAGGCCATTCAGAAAGTTTTCCTTCTGCGCCCGCATTTCGTCGGCCTTTTTCTTTCCCATGGCCCGCCGCAAGATATCCGCCTGCCCGAGTTCGTACCCGGCGAGAACCTTCGCAATCTCCATCACCTGTTCCTGATAAACAATGATGCCGTAGGTTTCCCGAAGGATTGGCTCGATCTTTGGATGGTAGCGTTCCGGATCTTCGTGGCCGGACTTGATCGCACAGAATTTCGGAATGTTGTCCATTGGCCCCGGGCGATAGAGCGCGACCATGGCAATGATGTCCTCAAATCGGTCCGGACACAGGCGCCGGAGCGCATCCCGCATTCCTTCTCCTTCGACCTGAAAAACGCCGACTGTTTCCGCGCGGCTGTACAATTCGAATGTCTTGCTGTCATCCAAGGGAATCGCCGAGATATCCAGTTCGATATCGCGCTCCCGCAAGAAGCCCACCGCCTCCTGCAAAGCTGTCAGGGTCTTGAGACCCAGGAAGTCGAACTTCACCAGTCCCGAGGCTTCGGCCCAGGCCATGGTGAATTGGGTAGCCGGAAACTCCGAACGCCGGTCCTTGTAGAGGGGGACAGTCTCAACCAGCGGACGGTCGCCGATCACTATGCCGGCCGCATGAATCGAGACATTGCGGTACAAGCCTTCGAGCCGCACGGCGATTTCATACATTCGGCGCGTCTGCTCTTCAGATTCAATTTCCTGGCGG
The DNA here is from genome assembly GCA_965219495.1 of Rhodobacterales bacterium. Taxonomy (GTDB): domain Bacteria; phylum Pseudomonadota; class Alphaproteobacteria; order Rhodobacterales; family CAZPXZ01; genus CAZPXZ01. The sequence continues at coordinate 210,273 of OZ244777.1, read as the reverse complement.
AACTCCGGCACCATCTTGTAGGCTTTGCCAAGGGTGATCGGCTGTGTGGGATTCACGGGAATCAGTTTTGCAATCCGGTCCGTCTGCCCGTAAGGAACGCCCAGCGCCCTGCCGACATCCCGGATTGCGGCGCGCGCCTGCAAGGATCCGAATGTAATGATCTTGGCGACCCGGTCCGCTCCGTAGCGGTCGCGAACATACCCAAGAACTTCGTCCCGGCGATCTTCGCAGAAGTCGATATCGAAGTCCGGCATGGATATTCGTTCCGGGTTCAGGAACCGTTCGAACAACAACCCGTATCGGATCGGATCCAGATTCGTAATTCGCAGGGCAAAGGCGACCAGTGAACCCGCACCGGAGCCGCGCCCCGGTCCGACGGGAACCTCGTTCTTGCGAGCCCAGTTCACGAAATCCGCGACGATCAGAAAATATCCCGAATATTGCATGCTCTCGATGACATCAAGCTCGTATGCAAGCCGTTCCTCATAGGCGCTGGGTTCCTCGGCCGGAACGATTTCCTGCAACCGATCCTTCAACCCGCGACTCGCGATTTCCCGCAACTCTTCCACTTCATTTTCGGCGAATCGCGGCAGGTTGGGCGCTTTTTCCGTAGGCCGGAAAGAACACCGGCGCGCAATGTCGAGCGTATTGGCAATGGCTTCAGGCAAATCATCGAACAGCGCACGCATTTCCATTGCAGGTTTGAAATAGTGCTCTGTTGTAAATTTTTCCTCATCCAGTGCGTGACCGCTTGAGCCCGGGCGAATGGCGAGCAGGACCTGGTGCGCCTCGTAAAAATCCCGCTCCGGAAAATACGACTCATTGGTCGCGACCAATGGCAGTCTCTCTTCGTACGCCAACCCGAGAAATGCCTTCTCGGTGGACCGCTCCGTTGCGGTCGCCGGTTGATCTCCGATTCCGTGGCGCTGGATTTCCATGTACAGCCTTGAGTGGAAGATCCGGGCGAGCTCTCGGACCAGACTCGCCGCCAATTGTTGCCGGCCATCGCGCAACAAGCTTCCGACCGGGCCGTAAGCCCCGCCCGTGAGACAAATCAATCCTGCGTTGAGACTTCGAAGCTTCTCCATTCGAACCCGTGGGTGATAACCGTCCGAATCGAGGTACAGATCGGAAACTAGCCGAAGAAGGTTTCCATACCCCTCTTCCGTTTGCGCAAACAGGACCAGCGGGGGATAGCGTGTCGCGTGCCCTCGATGCCGGTCCTGTGAGTCCGCCTCAATCTCGAAACCAATCGTGCTTCCAATGATGGGTTGGATGCCTGCTCGCGCAGCCGACAGTGAAAACTCGAGCGCACCAAACAAGTTGTTGGAATCCGCAATTCCCACTGCGGGCGCACGTTGCTCTCGACACAGTTCGATTAGGCTCGAAACTGAAATCGCACCCTCCAGCGGAGAGTATGCAGTGCAGTTTCGAAGGTGAACAAACGGTTTTCCGGTCGACGAACTCGACATCTGTTCCTCCCACCGTTTGCAGTCCGTTATGCTGCTCTGACTTCGATTCGCCAAGTGCAGGTTGGAATTTCCGTAACAAGAGCCTACACACAACGGCTTTCCGGACACTGTTGCCGATGAAACCAGTGCCGCCGACGCATCGATGGGAACCGGGAGTGCACTCGGTCAGTCCGACCGCCGATGGACCCCCCGGCAACCGACCGGCGGAGCGCGGTCTGCTATCCGTTCACAACAACTTGCCAACCGCCAAATTTCGCCATACCCTGCGCGATACTGACTGCGTTTGCATGCCGCTAGGCCAGTCGTTGTGGATCGGTGGTTAAGCGGCGGCGAATCCATGGGAGAAACAAGTATGAAGAGACGTGAATTTCTCGCTGGCGGCGCAGCTGCCGGCACGGCAACGGCGCTGGCGGCGCCAGCAGTGGCGCAGGATCGTATCGCGTTCACCATGGTTACGACCTGGCCGCGCGATTTTCCGGGCCTGGGCACAGGTGCGCAGAGATTTGCGCAGCGTGTCGCGGACATGAGCGATGGCCGCATTCAGGTCGAATATTTTGCGGCAAATGAGCGTGTTGGCGCGTTTGATTCCTTCGATGAAGTCTCGTCGGGTAACGCCCAGGCGTACCATGCTGCGGATTACTACTGGAAGGGTAAACATCCAGGCTGGGCCTATTTCACCTCGGTGCCTTTCGGGCTCACCTACACCGAAATGAACGCATGGATTCGTTTTGGAGGCGGGCAGGAACTCTGGGACGAACTCGCAGGTGATTTCGGCCTCAAGGGAGTCATGTGCGGAAACACCGGGGTCCAGATGGGAGGATGGTTCAACAAGGAGATCAATAGCGCCGACGATCTCAAGGGCCTTAAAATGCGCATGCCCGGATTGGGAGGGGATGTGATGGCCAAGCTTGGCGCATCGCCAGTGTCGCTGCCTGGGGGACAGATCTACGAGAACCTGGTTTCCGGGGCGATCGATGCTACCGAATGGGTTGGTCCCTGGAATGACCAGTTCATGAAGTTTTATGAAGCGGCCAAGTATTACTATTATCCAGGTATGCACGAGCCCGGTTCAATGCTTGCGCTCGGCATGAACGCCTCCTTCTGGGGATCTCTCACCCAATCCGACCAGCTTCTCATCGAGGCCGCTGCTGCGATGGAAAATGATGTCATGATGTCGGAGTACAACGCCAAGAATGGTGCGGCGCTCGCTGCGCTGATTCGCGACCAGGGCGTGCAACTCCGCGAGTTCAATGACGACGTCTACGATGCATTCGGGAGCGCAGCGGAAGAAGTGTTCGAAGGGGCTCGCGCACATAGCGATCTGGCAAATCGCATCCACGAGAGCTTTGCAAAAGCTCGCGAGGAAGTGGGCGGCTGGACCAACATTGCGGATCAGGCCTACGTGGCGCAGCGCAATCGGGCGCTCGGCGTCTGATTCCGGATCCGTTCTGCCGTCTTGGACGGTAGGATCGATTACACGAAATTCTTACGGCGGAGCCATTTGGCTCCGCCGTATCGGTGCAAAGCCGTGGCCGCCAACATGCAAGAAGCCGTACCATCTTCTTCTTTCCAGCCAACAGGCACGGATCAATACATTCGCATGGTTGGGCTCGGAATCGTCGGGCTTACTGTCGCGTTCCTTGTCGATACCTACCTCACGTTCGGACTTGGCTGGCCAGGTGGCGCCAGCCCGCTCGGTGGCGAAGCCAAAATACTTGGATGGCTTCAACTCGCGCTCTATCCAGCATCGATTCTCGGAGTCGTACTCTTCGTCCTGAGAGACTCCCACAACACACTGAGAACTGACGCCAGGCGACTCTCCAAGTTATGCCGCTTTGTCATTCGCGCTGCCTTCTGGGTCGTACTGATCGTCGGTCTCGCCGACATGATCATTTCATTCGTCCGCGTCGAGGGCTTTCTTCCCTTTATCGTCAGCGAGGAAATGGCGAAGCGTGTCGGAATATCAAACTGGCGCGGTCACTATGTTCACTTCCCCCTGATGGCGCTTTCCCTCGTTATCGCGCTTCGCTCGCGTACGCTCGGGTTTACCTGGCTCGCGCTATTGGTGGTTGTCGCCGAATTCGGAATCGTGCTTGGCCGGTTTGTCTTTTCATATGAACAGGCGTTCATGGGAGATCTTGTGCGATTCTGGTATGCGGCACTCTTCCTATTTGCGAGCGCCGAAACACTGGCGGAAGAAGGGCATGTTCGAGTAGATGTCTTGTATGCTGGCTTCTCTGACCGCAGAAAGGCTTGGACAAATTGTATTGGATCTCTTGTGCTCGGAATTCCGCTCTGCGTAGTGATCCTTTCCCTCGGTCTGGCGGACAAGGCTTCGATTATTGCCAGCCCAATTCTTGCGTTTGAGACGACCCAGAGCGGATTTGGCTTGTACGTGAAGTACTTGATGGCGGGATTCTTGGGCGTTTTCGCCTTTTCGATGCTCGTTCAGTTCTCCGCTTATTTCTTGGATGCCGCGGCCGAGCTCCACGGTAAACCCGCCACGATTCCAAAACGAACTGAATCTCCGGCGCACTAAGGACAATTCTCCTTGCCTGGCATGGAATTGTTTTTCGTTGGTCTGCTAGTCCTCACCATGGCGGCAGCCCTCGCCATGGGTTTCCCGGTGGCATTTGCGTTGCCTGGCTCCGCTATCGTCACGATCGCCCTCGCCTCTTTGGCCGGGTTCACATTTCTGGGCGATGTATCCGCATTCTTCCATCAGGACGGACCGGTCCAGTGGTTGACCGCCGGAGTTACAAACTTTCGCGGGGTCTATTGGGAAGTCGAGCGAGATACGCTGATTGCAATTCCGCTGTTTGTCTTCATGGGAATCATGCTCCAGCGTTCGAAGATTGCGGAAGACCTTCTTGTAACCATGGCTCAACTCTTCGGACCGGTTCCTGGTGGGCTGGGCATATCGGTGGTTTTGGTCGGCGCGCTGCTGGCGGCTACAACGGGCATCGTTGGCGCCACAGTGGTGGCAATGGGGTTGATTTCGCTCCCGGCGATGCTTCGGAACAATTACTCGAAGCAACTGGCGGCCGGCACGATTTGCGCTTCCGGCACCCTCGGACAGATCATTCCGCCTTCGATCGTGCTGATTATTCTCGCCGACCAGCTTGCGAGTGCTACGGATCAAGCCAGCACCTTGCGGAAGACTGAATACAAGCACGGCACCGGCGAATTCAATATGCCGTCCGAGTTCGACGTTACTTCAACAAGTGCAGGCGACATGTTTCTGGGCGCTTTTCTGCCCGGCCTTGTGCTCGTTAGCCTATACGTGCTCTACATTCTCTGCGCCGCTCTCCTGCGTCCACAACTCGCACCTCCGGTTCCCTACGAAGGAAAGTACGACCGACAATTTGCGCTGCGCGTCTTGCTCGCGCTGGTACCGCCACTTACCCTGATTCTCGCCGTTCTCGGCTCCATCATCCTCGGAATTGCCACCGTCAATCAGGCGGGCGCCATTGGCGCGGTGGGAGCGACGATCATGGCCGGGTACCGCCTCGCGGCGGGTCAGCGAGCCGCCTACTGGCCCGCGTTTCTCGCAGCGGCATCCGTAGCCTCCCTCTTGATCCTGCTCAACTACTTCGAACTGAACGTGAAGAACATCCGCGATGGACACGATGCTCTCGGCATTGTCCTGGCAACGATCGCGACAGCAGGACTAGTCGCCGCCTTTCTCTGGAGCGCATGGCGAACTTTCAAGATCGAGGACACGCTCGGTAGCGTCATGCTTGATACCGCGAAAACCACCTCGATGGTCTTCATCATCCTGTTGGGCGCCGCGATGTTGACCGCAGCCTTCCGGAGCTTTGGCGGAGAAGTTCTTGTGAGGGAATTCCTCACAGGACTTCCGGGTGGGTTTTGGTCGCAGATGATTGTCGTAATGGCGGTGATATTCGTTCTCGGTTTCTTTCTCGATTTCATTGAAATCGCCGTTGTTGTCGTTCCGATCGTAGCACCAATTCTCCTGTCCGACCCTTCTGCGAATGTAACTGCGGTCTGGCTTGGAGTAATGATCGGCGTCAACATTCAGACTTCATTCTTGACCCCACCTTTCGGATTTGCGCTGTTTTACTTACGTGGCGTAGCAACCCAGGCGGTGAGGACCATCGAGATATATCGAGGCGTGATCGCATTTATTCTCCTGCAATTAACTGCGTTGGTAATCGTCGGCATTTTTCCTGCCCTTGTAAACTATCTCCCGTACCGAACGACACTTCTCGCCGAGACTGCTCCTCCGCCGATCAATCCACGGTTGCAGCACTGTATTGAAGAAGAGTTGTTCGAAGTCTATGCCGAGCAAGAAGAACAACTGAAAGCCAGCATTGGTTCCGCAGGTTCTATGGACCTTGACGCTTTGCCCGCAGACCAACGCGAAGGATTTGCCAACAGTATTGAAGCGGCGGCCCGGACATTCCAACTGATTGCCCAAGTGCGCGACGCATCAAGTGCTGTCGCGGCGTACGTTCCAGAGTATCGTCCGCTGCATCACAGCGTCCGGCGCATTCAGGCAGAGATCCGAGACATCGATGTAGAAATCAAGGAAATTGAGAATTCGCTCAGGCGGCTCCGTAGAAGTGGGGAAAGCGAGAGTGAGGCCGGTCTCGCGGCGCAAGGTTCCTTGGCCAGACTTCAGGAGCAAAAGGCAGCGCTTGCAACCACGATTCCCGAGGAATGGGAGGATGCCCGCAAGCAGTACGTAACTCTTGCAGGCGACGAAAAGAAAGCCCGACTCACATACCGGCGCAACGTCGACGAGGCTTATGAAACGATAGCGATCCTCCGGGCCACTTTGGCATCCGCGCCGGCTCTTCATGCACTTACCGACGGATTTGCGGCGCTCTTCACCACCGTGCATGATGCCGAAGGAAAGGTTGCAATTGATGCTTTGAGGAAGTTTGAACGCGAACTCTACCCGGTCGCCGAGTCGGGAGACATTCGATCCCTGCTCACGAAAGCGCGCCGCGCGCTCACAAGAAATGACGACAGAGACAAAGCGATGGAATTAATTGGAGAGGCGATTAAACTGCATACGCATGAAGCGGAGTGGCGTCTCCAGGCCAGCAGGTCTCTAGCCGACGACCTCGCCGCCTTCGAGCAGTCTATCCGATACACCATTGGCCTGCGCAAGCAGCCAAGACTCACGCGGAGTCAAGCAACCACCGTCGCAGCCTGCTTGTCGTCGCATCGGGATATTTCGCTGAATTTCTAGGCAACGGCGGGGTCAGGCAGGTTTGGTATCGCGTTCGGAGCAAGGAATGTCGGGTACCGCTTGTTCGCAGCGAGACCATCAACTTTTCGGATTTCAGCCGGTGCGCTTATGGGCATGAGGTCTTGTTCCATCGAGAGTTCTTCTTCAGCGGGACTGTCCCAGAATGAATCCCCGTTACACTCGTAAGGAAATGGCGGCGCTGTGGTCGCCGGAAACCCGATACCGAATTTTTTTCGAGATCGAAGCGCACGCTTGTGATGCTCAGGCACAACTGGGAGTCATTCCCCGGGCCGCCGCAAAAGCGGTCTGGAATGCCCGAGACGCCGTATTCGATCAAGATCGGATCAACGCGATCGAGCGCGAGGTTCAACATGAATTAATCGCTTTCCTGACGCATCTGGCGGAACTGGTCGGACCGGAAGCCAGGTTCTTGCATCAGGGTCTTACCTCTTCGGATGTTCTCGACACATGTCTTGGCATCCAGTTGGCGCGAGCAGCCGATATTCTGGACGACGATCTTTCTGCGGTCATGGCGTCGCTCCGGCGGCGCGCGTTCGAACATAAGTACACCGGATGTATCGGTCGTTCTCATGGAATCCATGCCGAGCCGACATCATTCGGACTCAAACTCGCTCAGGCCTACGCCGAGATGGACCGCAACCGGAAGAGGCTGCAATACGCCAGAAAGGAAATCGCCGTTTGCGCCATTTCCGGCTCTGTGGGCACTTTCGCAAATGTCGACCCTGCTGTCGAAGCGCACGTTGCCCGGAAGCTCGGCCTCATGGTTGAACCAATCTCCAGTCAGATCATTCCGCGCGACCGGCATGCGGCGTACTTTTCTGCACTCGCGCTGATCGCATCCTCTGTTGAGCGACTTGCCACGGAATTTCGGCATCTGCAACGCACGGAAGTAGGAGAATTGGCGGAGCACTTCGGCCCACGGCAGCGCGGTTCGAGCGCAATGCCCCATAAGCGCAATCCGATACTCAGCGAGAACCTGACCGGACTTGCAAGGCTTGTGCGAATGACGGTCATACCGGCACTGGAGAACATCGCACTCTGGCATGAACGCGACATGTCGCACTCTCCTGTCGAAAGGGGTATCGCGCCCGATGCCACTGCCACCCTCGACTTTGCGCTCGTGCGGCTTGAACAAATCATCGATAGCTTGGTTGTGAAGCCCGAAGCGATGGAGGCCAATCTCGATCGGTTGCACGGTTTGGTCTATTCGGAACAGGTGCTCTTGCTCTTGACTCAGAAAGGTATGAAACGAGAAAGAGCCTACGAAATCGTGCAAGATTGCGCAATGCGCTCATTGCGGAAGAACACCCCATTCCTGGAGGTCCTGCGCGCCGACCCTGCGATCGGGAGAAATTTCAACGAGCAGGAGCTAGAAGCTTGCTTCGACCGTGCTCACCACTATCGACATATTGACACGATTTTCGAACGGGTATTTGGGAGCGAGTGAGCCAGAATCCCAGTACGGAGAAACCGCGAACATCCAATTCCCGATTCGTTCGGCGGGAGAAAATGTTTTGCGGCATGAAAGCCAATAAAAAGGCGGCTGCCCTGAACCTGCCATTCCGCTGCATGGGCGTGCCCGCGCACCCCGGTCTGACAACGTAGAGCGACCTACAATTCTACCTGACGCCGCCTACTACCCGAGACTATACCCATAGTCGCGAGTCCGGTGCTGGACACAATTCGAGTGGACCTCTTCAAGAGACCTCAATTGATCCACCCTGGTTATTCTTGCGGATCGAGTTATGCAAGACGACGCTCCAAACGAAGCATGCGCGAATCCTGCATCCGGTCGGCGGCAACAGGCATCGTCACCGGTTTGCGATGAAACCGGAAGCCGTGTTCAAGATTCCGACGCCACCTGCTCCATGGCCACCTGCAAGAATTCCTCTAGTCGCTCGCGAAGCTCTTCTTCCGGAATGTCCAGGCCCCCACTCTCCAAGTCCGGGATGACCTTCTCCAGAATATCCTCAATACCTTCTTCCTTGAGATTGCTGACCACCACATCGCCTGCGTAACGGTCCGCGGCCTCGCCTTGCAGGCCGAGCCTGTCCGCCACCCAAGTCCCAAAGAGTTTTGCCTGCCTGGCTTCTGCTTTAAACCTGAGTTGCGCGTCATGCGCAAATCGCTTTTCGAACTGATCCTTACGTTCGTCGAATGTACTCATGGCACGTAAACTCCCATCGGCTTGCGGTGTCGCAAGCGTATACTTATACACATACACGGCGTGCCGAGACAGTCCAGCCACGCTGGAAACGGAGAGTAGCATGGCCCGGCGCAGAGTGGTGTACGAAGGCAAGGCCAAGATTCTCTATGAAGGCCCCGAAGCTGGAACGCTCGTCCAGCATTTCAAGGACGATGCGACGGACGTTCACACCAAGAAACACCGGGTGATCGACGGAAAGGGCGTGCTCAACAATCGTATTTGCGAACACGTGATGTCGAACTTGAACCGCATTGGAGTTCCGACGCACTTTCTTCGCCGCCTGAACATGCGCGAGCAACTCATTCGAGCTGTCGAGATCATCCCGCTCCAGGTCGTAGTTCGCAATATCGCGGCCGGGACTTTCGCAAAGCGACTGGGAATTGAAGAAGGTGAACCGCTTCCGCGCACTATTGTGGAGTTCTACTACAAGAGTGACGAACTCGCGGACCCGCTTGTAAACGAAGACCACATTCTCGCGTTCAACTGGGCAAACCATCACGAAATCGACGATATGATTTCTCTCGCGGTCCGCGTAAACGACTTTCTGTCAGGCTTGTTCCTCGGTGCGGGCATCCGGCTGGCGGATTTTAGGATTGAATGCGGGCGCGAATGGCAGAATGACATGGAACGCGTCATCGTTGCTGACGAAATTAGCCCCGACACCTGTCGGCTCTGGGACATCAATACGGGGCAGCATCTCGACAAGGATGCGTTTCGACGAGATCTGGGGGATTTGATTGAGGCTTATTCAGAAGTTGCCCGTCGGTTGGGCGTCTTCAAATCCAGCGATGCAGTCGCGACCCCTGAGCCTCGAATTGTCCACCGCTCTATCAACTAGCGGTCAAATGAGGTCGGGCGGCGATCAGATTCCGTCGAAATTGACAACACGGGATTTGGTGCACGATCGGTTTGCCGGCCGGTTCGAGTCTCTGATGGCGACAACTATCGGCGATGGTTCTTGAGAGGAAACTGTTTCCGCTGGAAACGTGTCTGAAAAATTCGGCATCTCATGATGAACGGCACGCCTTCGAGACTACTGGAAAGCCGAGAGGGCTTTCTCAGAGAACGCAAGATCATTATCGCCCGTCGCCGGATGGTGAGTTGATTCGTCCCGCGAATTCGCCTCACTCGCATTTCCACACTCCGACACTACCTTGCTGGCAGTCCTTGTCCTCCCGCCTAATCGAAAGCCAACTTCTTGGAATCTACCCTGAAGATCAAATATGAAGCCCCTAGCATACGGCAGTCCCCGCAGCATTTGGCGATCTGCCTCTCGCTATCGACCGCAACAAATCCGTTCCGGGCTGTTGCGTGGAGCGACTCCGCAGATTACATCAGTTAGACGATCTCAACTGTTGCTGGGAGGCAAACTACGATGCCGATGCCGGTCGCGGAAATTAGGAGCCTGATTCAGGATGCATTTCCTGATGCGGATATTGAGATCCGGGCTCTGGCATCCGACGAAGACCACTATGCGGCCTCGATCATATCCGAGTCTTTTCGAGGCAAGAACCGTGTGCAACAGCATCAAATGGTTTACGCGGCACTCAAAGGAAGAATGGGAAACGAACTTCACGCTCTGGCGTTGCAGACAGCCGTTCCCGAATAGGAGCTTGTCATGAATGACTCAAACCCGACTCTCGATGAAATTCGATCGATTGTTAACAAGAATAACGTCGTTCTGTTCATGAAAGGGACCCGGAATTCCCCGCAATGCGGGTTTTCCAGCCGGGTCGCCTCCATCCTCCAGTACCTCGGCGTCGAATTCCAAGATGTCAACGTATTGGAGAACGATAGCATGAGGGAAGCAATCAAGGACTTCACGAATTGGCCAACGATCCCTCAACTTTATGTGAAAGGGGAATTCGTTGGCGGATGCGACATTATCACCGAAATGACCATGTCGGGAGAACTTGATACAGTGCTAGGCGACAAGGAAATCCCTTTCGATCGGGCTGCTGCCGACCGCGTCCGGGAATCGAACGTGCAGTGAAGAAACTTCGCCGCTGTCTTGGGGGATAGTTTAACGGCAGAACAGCGGACTCTGACTCCGTCAGTCCAGGTTCGAATCCTGGTCCCCCAGCCATCCGGCAATTCCCGTTTCTCTGTCGGTCTGGCAGCAAGATCTGGCAAGTGGCCCAGAAATTGCGAGATTCCCCGCAACGTCAACATGTTTGAAACAGGATATTTCGTCAAGTTGCACGAGGTAATCTGCAATCTGACCGGAAAACAACAACGGAATTTGCGCTCACCAGGAAATCCTTGATGGAAATTCATACTTCCAGCGGAGCGAGAACGTGCCCCTCTTCTCCCGAGGAAGCAGTACCTGGGGACTTTTCCCTGGAAGCGTCCTCTGGGCAAGCGGAGGAATTTCCGTTGAGGAATGAACCCGAACTCGCTTGCGAAGACAACCTTGTCTTCACGCGCAAATTTTCGGACGAGACGATCAAACTCGTTGTGACCTCGCCGCCATATAATCTGGGAAAGGAGTACGAAGACAGGGCACCACTGGACGCCTATCTGGATACCCAAGAACGGGTGATTACGGATTGTGTGCGTGTACTGCATCCGAAGGGCTCAATCTGCTGGCAGGTCGGAAACTATGTCCACGAAGGAGAAATCATTCCTCTTGACAGCATTCTGTATCCCTTGTTCCGCGACCTTGGATTAAAGCTTCGAAATCGAATCGTATGGAGTTTTGGCCACGGTTTGCACTGCACAAGGCGCCTTTCCGGCCGGTATGAAACAATCAACTGGTGGACAAAGAGCGCCGATTACACTTGGCACCTCGACCGGATACGTGTTCCTGCCAAGTATCCGCACAAACGTCACTTCAAAGGGCCGAATGTTGGCAAGCTGTCCGGGAATCCGAAGGGCAAGAACCCTAGCGACGTTTGGGAATTCCCAAACGTCAAGAACAATCACCCGGAAAAAACGATTCATCCCTGCCAGTTCCCCGTCGAACTGGTTGAACGTCTAGTTCTTTCCATGACCGACGTTGACGACGCCGTATTCGACCCATACATGGGGGTTGGATCATCGGTGATCGCTGCGTTCATGCATGGGCGAATGGCCTACGGCTGCGATACCGTTCCTGAGTATGTAGAAATTGCCCGCAACCGCGTACAGCAGTTCCATGCTGGGACATTGCGCACACGTCCGATGGGGAAGCCGATATATGATCCTTCGCAGCCGCGTGGCGGCCACCAATGCGGATTAAGGCCCGATACTCGCATTTGAACGGTGAACAGTACTTGCTCGTCCATCATCCAAATCTGTGGAGAGACGTTCGAGAAGTGATCGCCAACGTTGATGCGGGGTCATGCCGAACGAAGGAATCGCGAGAAAAGGTGCAAGTGGGCCGACTGCTGTTTTCTCCGGTGGAAATGAACTTGGCTTTCAAGAGGGGATTGCAGTCCCTCGGCTGAACGGAGCGGAGAGCTGCGTTTTGGGTAACACACAATGAAAAGCTCCTGCGTGGAATCCACGGATTGTCGGGAGAACAGCAAAAGAGCGCGATCGAAGAGGCTGGTTACACGCCAATAATGTCTTACAACCAAACCGATTTTGTGAAGAATCGCGTTGCCGTCGAAATACAATTCGGAAAGTACGCGTTCGTCGCTCATGACCTGTTCGTGAAGCATCCAAGCTTCTGCGTATCTGATATTATTGACGTTGGAATCGAAATTCTTCCCATGAAGGAATTGGAACGCGAAATGTCGTCCGGTGTACCGTACTATGAGCGCGACCTTCTCAATGTCCTTCGCTAGGGACGCGGCGTGCCCGCAGTACCGTTGGTTCTCATTGGAGTGATACCTTGAACTTTTCCGCCGCGTAAAATCTTTCGGGCGATGGAATAGGCTGGGATATCTCAAGTCCTTGTTGAACTTCTTCGTTCAACGCAAGCCGCGGTTGATTGGAGAACTTGTGCCGTTGTCAGGGAGTGCAAAACAGTATCTTCGGAGCCGAAACATCGCCGTATACGCCCGTTTTCGTTTCACGCAACCGTTTTGTCATCGTCTGGAACTGTTTCCGGCCTCCGACGCCGAAGCGTGCACCCTCGACGCATTCGTTGCACCGGAATTCTTTCAAGGCCCTCTCTCAACAGCATCTTCATGGGATGTTGATCTTCAATTTCGGCATACAGTTTCAGTAACTCTCGGATCGCGTCCCGTGCATTGGTTTCATCCGGCAAACCCAGGGCCCAGTCGAAGAAGATTGAGCGGCACGCTTCCTCGCTCAGCCCCCGCATGCGAAATGACTCCTGTATCAGTCCTCTTGGGTCATGAACCGTACCCTTTGGTATGTGCGGGTTCCTTGTCATTTTGCCGTCCGTCCAATACGAACACTGCGGCGTAGTACGACTTACGCAGCCAGTCTTTCGATGAGTTCTTCGGGCAGATCAAAATTGGCAAAGACTTCCTGAACATCATCATCGTCATTCAGCAATTCAAATAGGCGTAGCACCTCTGCCGCTTTTTCTTCAGCGACCTTCACCGTGTGGCGAGGCGACCAAACTAGACGGGTACTCGAGGGAGCGGCACCCAACAGTATTTCTAATTTGTCTGCAACTCCCGTCAGGTCCTTTCGGCTGCAAACAACTCGGTGGCCGTGATCTTCCGAAATGGCGTCAATCGCATCGGACTCGATCGCCGCCTCCAAAATGACTTCTTCATCCGCAACGTCGCGGTCAAATGTGATTTCCCCTACTTGCTCGAATTGAAATATAACCGCGCCGCCCTCTGCCAGTGAACCTCCACACTTGCCAAATCTCGTTCGAACACTTGCCGCCGTCCGATTGCGATTGTCGGTCAGCGCCTCCACGACAAATCCAACTCCTCCCGGTCCATACCCCTCATACGTGACTTCTGCGTAATCCTCGGCTGTTCCTCCTTCAGCTTTTCGAATCGCCCGCTCGATCGTGTCCTTCGGCATGTTCTGTCCGCGTGCTTCCTGAATGGCGAATCTCAGCCGTGAGTTGGAATTCGGGTCCGTACCCCCAAAGCGAGACGCAACGGCTATTTCCCGCACCAGACGGGCAAAAACTTTGGCGCGCTTCTTATCCTGGGCACCCTTCCGGTGCATGATGTTCTTGAATTGCGAATGTCCTGCCACAAACGGCCCCCTGCCGCAACGCCCTACTCCGGCCCCAATGTCTAGATGTCTTCTGGAAGGATCCGCTCTAGGTCTCCCCCGACCTGGATTGGAGAAACTTTGGTGGCTAATCCCGTCGTGTCATCCGTAACCGCAAATATAGCGCATAGCGTGGGGTTCTTGGTGTCGGGTTCGAATCTTCCCCCACGCATGCCGGTAACAAATCTCCTGAGAGGCTCGGTCTTCTCGTATCCAATCACCGAATCGAAATTTCCGCACATTCCTACGTCCGTCATGTACCCAGTGCCTCCCCTAAGAACACGCGCGTCGGCGGTCGGCACATGCGTGTGGGTTCCAACCACCAGGCTCACCCTGCCATCGCACCAATGCCCCATCGCCATCTTCTCGGATGTGGCCTCTGCGTGAAAGTCCAGCACTGTCGCGTTGACCTCACGTCCAAGCGCGTTTTCGGTGATCAGTTCGTCAACGTCCGAGAATGGGTTACCATAAAGTTCCTCCATGTATTTCCGCCCCAGCGCGCTAATGACCAGAATCGATCTGCCGTCCGAAACCGGATAAATCCCGAATTCCGCGCCAGGCGCGCCGCGCGCTATGTTCACTGGACGCAATATCCTGTTTTCGCGTTCCAGGTGAACCAATATGGAAGCTTCGTCAAACGCGTGATTGCCCAATGTGATCACGTCGGCGCCGGCGTCAAATAACTTGCTTGCCAATCTCGGCGAGATGCCCCTACCGTGCGCGGCATTCTCTCCGTTCACGACCACAAAGTCGACTTGCAAGCAATCGCGAAGCGAAGGCAGTTCGTCACAAACAATGCGGCGACCACCGTTTCCAACCACGTCGCTGACAAACAAGATTCGCATTAGGATCCAAATATTGCGGTTTCTTTTTCGGTCACAACGGCATCCAGCAACTCGTCGACGGGGGCACGAGGCATGGTCGGTACTTCCTGTGCGGCAAATGCGAATCCGATTGCCAAATTCAGCGAACCCGCCATGCGGAGTTCGCGAAGTGTGCGATCATAATAGCCGCCCCCGTAGCCGAGTCGTGCTCCCGTACGATCCCATCCAAGCAGAGGAACAACGATATGCTCTGGAATGCAGCGTTTCCCGCGCCGCGGAACTTGTACACCAAAAGCTCCAGTTTTAAGAGGTTCACCGCATTTCCAACGATGGAACTCCAGCGCTTGTTCCTTCGCTATGACGACAGGCAGGCACAACTGAGCACCTTGGTCCAATAGCCTTTCGAGTGCACATGTTGGATTGAGTTCGGAGTAAATTGGCCTGTACCCGGCGATCACACAGCTCGTTACATCCGCCAGAAGTTCCAGCAACCTTTGACCAGCCCTCCGGGACGCGTCCGGATTCGTTCGGGCTGCTGCATCCCTTCGGTGCTTGCACTCCGAACGGAGCAAAATCTTTCGTTCGCCGATTTCCAAGAATATTCTCGATTCACCGGCAAGTGATTCCCAATGCGGGACCGTCGCAACCGTTCAACTGCGGCAATCCTCGCGAGCCTGAAAACCAGGTGGGCGACTTTTGCCAGATGCCACGGCGACTGGCAGGGATGTCTCCCGCAAGAACGATACTAGGGCCCCCAGGATTCGCACTGAAAACGCGAAGGACAGTACCCGCCCTCGAAACGTACCGTTCTTCGATTCGGCCGACAAGGCTTGCGGCACGAGAGATGACCGTCGTCCTGAAACCTTTCACGCGGACAGTTCCGCCGCGAGTTCCCGAATTTGTCGTGAGATACTGTGGATCGAATTGGAAGATTCGACCAAGATATTATCCTGTTCTTCCACCGCAGATTCGACTTCATCAAGTGCCTGCACTGCGGCCATCAGGATCAACAGGGACTCTGACACGAATCCAAGCTCCGAAGACAGGGCATGCGCGTGACGATCAAGCCTGCCCACTTGCATGCGAACCCGTTTGGCGGTTTCTGCTTCCGTTGTTAAAGTGTAGTTCCGCTCGAGAACTCGAACTTCCAGCTCTCGCATTCCTAGCCGCCCTTCCCTTTGATCAATCTCTCCAGGGCGTCTGCTGTCTTGGCCAAGTTCGAAGCCGCTTCATGTCTGAGCGCCCGTTCCTCTTCTAGGCACAATCTCAATTCTGCAATTACTTCCGCATGATGCCGCAAACGGTCGGTGTCACTTTGAATTCTCTTCGACAACTGGATCCTGAGTAAACCCACGGACTCGCCAAGATCCTTGAGAGCTTCCGAGAGCAGTTCTTGCGAATTGGTCGCTACTTCCATCTTCTCAGCGGAATGAACCATCTCCACCTGCCTACCGATTCCACAATTGAAACGAGGGCCGTACCTCTAGAAGTATTCCCCGACCTAGGTGCCTAGTCAATAAGCACTTGCTTCAATTTGTTTAATCCCCAAATGAAGTATCGATATGGACCCGAGAACACAACGTTCGGTGTACCGGACATTTATCCGCAATTTTCAGGATAGATGCTCGTGATGCTTCATCAAGATTCCCTTCAACCCGAATTATCCGCTTGATTCGCTCGATTATTCCTTCAACGGTTTCACATTCCTGGCAGTCCGATGCATGAACTCTTTCATGACTGAGCGTGACCTCTACGTGCCGGAGCGGCAAATTCTTGCGTTCCGCGTAGAGCCGCATGGTCATTGTCGAACATGCCCCAAGCGCGGCCAAGAGCAAGTCGTACGGCGTCGGACCAACATCATCTCCGCCCGCGTCGGTCGGTTCATCGGCAAGGAGCGAATGACGTCCGTTCGCAGAGATTCGCTGAACAAACTTACCCATCCCAGTCTCTGATACGCGCACTTGCCCCGGCTCCGAGTCTGGGCCAACCGTGTCTTTCCCGGCAACAAACCTGCTCGACCAAGCCGAGATTACTTCCGCGGCGTAACTTGCGTCCTCGCGACTTGTAAGCAGGTGGTCGGCATTGTCGAGAGAGACAAAACTCTTGGGGTGCTTCGCGGCGTCAAAAATCTCCGCCGCGTTCGAAACGCCTACAATCTCGTCCCGAGGCGCATGCATGACAAGCAATGCCTTACCCAAGCTCCCGATCGCCGTTTCCTGCTTCTGTTTGCCGATATCATCTAGAAAGTCTTGCGTAACGGTGAACGGCCTGCCTCCCAACCTGACTTCTGCCGAACCCTTGCGACGAATTTCATCGAGACTGCGTGAAAAATGATGAGCGACGTGCGCAGGTTCGAACGGCGCCCCAATCGTGACAATCGCGTCCGCTTCAGGAACGTGACGCCCCGCCGAGAGCACCGCCGCGCCCCCCAGGCTATGCCCGACAAGAATGCGAGGCGCTTCGCAATGCTCGCGGAGGTAATCGACCGCACACAGCAGATCCGCGACGTTGCTGGTGAAATTTGTATTCGCAAACTCGCCGTCGCTGTGTCCCAGTCCGGTGAAGTCAAATCGAAGCACACCGATTCCGTGGGAAGCCAAGCCGGCGGAAACCCTCGAGGCCGCAAATACGTCCTTGGAACACGTGAAGCAGTGCGCGAAAACTGCGTACGCACGGGGAAGTTGCGGAGGCAGGTCCAAGCGCGCCGCAAGGCTCTCTCCCAGCGAGCCGGGAAATGTTATCTTCTTTGGGCTTAGCATGCTTTGATCCTTTCAGATTTGATTTCTCGGGTTCGGGCCGACGGCAAATTATCGGGAACAATATACATGGCTGGATGCAAGTCCGTTCCGTGACCAACCGCACCTGTACCCGGCTGGTTCCGGTAGGGCCTCGGGCTGCTAGTCCTGCCGCCGCCGCAGGAGGCCGACACATCCCGCGCGCGCCACCCGTGAACAGGCCAATGCCTGTTTCAGAGTTTGATTGGAAAGTCCGAAAATCCAATCCAGACGCGTCAATACGCTGCCCATACGGGCTGAGCCGTGGGCCGCTCCGCGGAAGACATGCGCTCGGTGTCCGCTTCGGGTTCCGTCTCCGGAACCCCGTCCGACCGATCTCTGCTGAAGTCCGGGTGCCAGACTCCGGGTTCCCCGAAGCTCGGCGCCACCCCGTCTTCGCGCACCACCCGCTCCGCCTCGCGCGCCAGGTTCTGCGCGGCGGCGGCATCGCAATGATGGGGAACCCCGCAGGCGGGGCATTGCCAAAGACGGCGCGATCCGACACCCTGCCGGTCGACCCGACCGCCGCTCTCCGGGCAGCGGCGGGTCGATGCGAACCCGGCGGGTAGCCGCAATGTCGGCAACCCCCGCCGTCGCAGGTTCGTGATCAGGACAGCTTCCGTCGACGAGCTGCGCCTTCGGTGCTCCAGGCGGCGCTTCGCGCCATTTCCCCCTTGGGCGCGCCACCGGCCGCGGCCATCGAATGGAAGCGAAGGATTTCGAGGGCGATCCCTTGGATCTCGGGACTCCGCAAGCCTGCAGCGCGGCGATGCGGTCCGTAGCTTCCCGCGCTGCCCACGCCGGGACAGCACAAGAGCACGCCCCCCGCCCCGGCCGCCTTCCGGCGTTTCGCGTCCTGGCAGCCCTGCAGGCTACCGCGGCGACGGGCATTGCGCCCGATCTCCGCGCGGTGCCCCTCCCGGATTTTCGGGATGGCGGCATGCAAGCCGCCATCCGCCGTGTTCTGGTCCAGCGAGCCCGCGTTCTGGTCAATCCCCACAAACCGCGCCACGGCGCCCGGCGCAAACACCGAGGGGAGTCCGTGGCGGTACGCAAGGCGCATCACCGCCGACCGCCCGAGCCGCACCAGAAGATGCCAGCAGGTCGGCTTCCGGCTGCTTGATGTCCGACCCGCGGCGAAAGCACAAGCCGGACGATTTGTACGGTGTCCGGAACATACCGTGTCTCTACCGATACTCATTGCCTTGGTCCTGACCGGTGACCTGCTCGGGATGAAGATTGTCCGTCGTCACTCGGTTCAGCACGTTGGCAAGATCGTAGGTCCTCTTTCGCATGCCAATCTGATCGCCTCGCGAAGCCATCTCGATGGCAGAGCCTCTGAGAGTTTGACCTAAAACTCCCGAGTGGCTTCGACATGTGGTATTTTCCATACAGTTTCAACACGAGATATGGAGAACGCACATGCCTTTGAATGAAGCCACTCGCCGCCAGTATAAGCGCCCCACAATTCGTTACGAGTCTGATTTGACGAACGAGGAATGGTGGTTGCTAGAACCCCTTCTTCGGGGTCCGGCTTCGACAGGTCGTCCCCGCAGCACGGACCTGCGAGAAGTGTTGAACGCGATCCGGCACCTGGCCAGCGCGGGCTGCCAGTGGCGGGCGTTACCCACTGATTTTCCACCCTTTACGACGGTTCAGAAGTATTTCTACGGATGGTCGAAGAGTGGCCTGCTGGACGGCATGCTGTGCGCGCTCCGGCGGGCGGCGCGCGGGGATGCGGGGCGCGGGGAAGAGCCGACGGCGGGGGCGATGGACAGCCAGAGCGCCAAGACCACTGAGAGCGGCGGTCCGCGCGGGTACGACACCGGCAAGAAGGTGAAGGGGCGCAAACGCCACTTCGTGGTGGATACGGAAGGGAACCCGCTTGCGGTGCAGGTGCATTGCGCGGGCATTCAGGACCGGGATGGGGCGCCGGACCTTCTGGAAGAGGTGGCGGCGCGCTGTCCGACGCTGCGGGCGTTGTTCGCGGATGGGAGCTATAGCGGCGCCAAATTGGAGCAGGCGATGCGCGACCGCAGCCTCGATATCGACCTGATCATCGTTTCCAAGCCCAAGGGAAACAAGGGTTTTGCGGTTCTCCCCCGCCGGTGGGTGGTGGAGAGAAGCTTTGCCTGGCTGAACCGCTGCCGACGCTTGGCGAAGGATTTCGAGCACACCATTGAGAGCGCCAAGGCATGGGTCCTCTGGGCTGCCATCCGGGTTCTGGTGCGACGCCTCGGACGGCGGGTAAGTGCCTGTGCAACAAAAGGTTAATGGAACTTGTTAAAGTTTTGATTCAGACACTGAGAACCCACATTGATTGGCGACGGATTTGGGAGTCACCGCAGCGTTTGGCGGCAGCAAGTCCGGCTTCACCGATTTTGAAGTGATTTCCTTGTAAACCGGCAAATGGTCATATTCAGTTCCTGAATCCGGCCCCTTCCGGTCACCCGATCACTTGTTGGGGCGGCGGTCGGGACCTTCCGCGAAGCTCTCCGACACGATACGGACGCTTCGAAAGGGCACAAATCTGTCAATAGTTTTCCACATGTTCTTGCCTCGGGAGCTATCTATTACAGGGAATCAGGCATAGAGATGGCCCATAGGCGTGAGCGAAAATCGGACAACTAGCTCAAGACCGCAATTCCACCAGCAACTTTGCGAGCAGTTCCATGCCAGCGCCCCAGCCCTTGTCAATGCCGTCCAACGCGGCGGCAAAGCATGCAATCTCTGCCTCGGTCGCCTCGTGTGGCACCCAGGTAAGACGCATATTGGTCCGATCCCCTTCTTCCTCAAACGTCACCGTCGTCAGCAGCGCTCGCGGCCAGTCGGCCATCATGGGATTCGGAATGATATTCCAATCCGAATCCGTGACCGAGTGCAGCCACACCAGTCGCTCAGGCGGGGCCACTTCGTTGTACTCCACCCGTTGATAGTTGGAATTGCCGCCCCACTGCATTTCTCCAAGCCAGAGCCCGCCGGGTTTCAGCTCAAGGCGATGGACTATTGTTTCCACCCCCGGCCCGTACCAACGCGGCAACAGGTCCGCGTCGGTCCACGCCTTCCACACCAGTTCACGCGGCGCATCGAATACCCGCTCCAGCACATAGGTCGGCAAGTCACTCATTTCCGGCTCCCTTCGTTTCAGCCTTTTTCAACCCTTCCAACAAGCCATCGAGTTGATCAAAGCTCGACGACCAGAACTGTTTGAATTCTTCAAGCCAACGCACTGCCGCCGCCATCGGTTCCGCTTTCAGCCGCGCGGGTCTGCGTTGTTTGTCGACATCCCGCTCGATCAACCCAGCCCGTTCCAGCACTTTCAGATGTTTCGACACCGCCGGCTGACTCATCTCAAACGGTGCGGCAATCTCACTCACCGATGCCTCGCCTGCTGCCAACCGCGACAGAATTGCCCGCCGCGTCGGGTCGGCGAGTGCGGCAAAAACCATATCGAGGTTCGGAGGTTGATTTGCATAACCAAACCGTTCCATAGCTCAATGGTTATATATTTATGTGCCGATCCCGTCAACCCATATTTGCCGATCCGGAATTTGTGAAAGTTGAGATTTCCGTGTCCAATGGCCATGTGGCTTAGCGAGCAACGCCTCCGACGCGTTCGGAGGCTGAGCATAGGAGCGATCAAGAATTTACCCTACTTGCTTGAAACCACGCACCGGAGGTCTTGACTGAACAGCAGACCGCAATCGAGTACAATCTGCAGCAGAAGCAATTTAGCAACCATCAATCCAAGTGAGCATTTGTGGGAGTGCCGCCAACGAAAGCAATATTTGATCGACAACTTGCTCCCGATTCAGCTCTCCCAGGTCTATCGCGCGCCGTGCCCCAAGTTCATCTGGCAAATGTTGTCGTGTTCTGCCGCTTGACGATTCACCCATCCGTGCGAACTATGCCGCCACCCTCAACATCTTTGGTTGATTTGATGTCAAAACTCGCTAGCCGGACTCGTCCGAACGAGAATGATCGCCACTTTCGAATGGCGGCAGCTCTTCGTGTTCTGGCAATCGACGCCGTAGAAAAAGCTGCGTCCGGTCATCCGGGCATGCCCATGGGCATGGCCGATGTCGCGACAGTTCTCTTCGACCGTCATTTTCGGTCCGACCCCTCCGTCCCCAACTGGCCCAATCGTGACCGGTTTGTTCTCTCCGCAGGTCACGGGTCCATGCTCCTGTATGGATTGCTCCACCTGACCGGTCACCCCGACATGCCAATGTCAGAATTGCGCGCTTTCCGACAACTCGATTCGCGAACAGCAGGTCACCCCGAATACGGACTGGCGCGAGGAATTGAAACAACTACTGGGCCGCTGGGCCAAGGCCTGGCAACCGCTGTCGGCATGGCGATGGCGGAACGCATGCTTGCATCCCGCTTCGGTGACCGCGTTTTCGACCACTGCACTTACGTAATCGCTGGAGACGGCTGCCTAATGGAGGGAATAAGCCATGAGGCGATAACACTGGCCGGACATCTGAGATTGACCAAGCTCATCGTACTATTTGATGACAACGGAATTTCAATCGACGGACCCGTGTCCCTGGCCGATTCTACCGATCAATTATCCCGCTTTCAGTCTGCCGGGTGGGATGCAGTGGCCATTGACGGACACGATCCCAAGGCGATCGACCGGGCGATTGCGAAAGCCCGGCGAAGCCAGAAACCCAGCCTGATTTGCTGCAGAACGACCATCGGTGCGGGCGCACCAAACAAACAGGGAACCGCCGCCGCTCATGGGGCGCCTCTTGGAGCGGAAGAAGCAAATGCCGCTCGCGAATTCTGGAAATGGAAACTTCCACCGTTTCAAATTCCGGCGGAAACGCTGAAAGATTGGCGGGCAACCGGACAGAAGGGCCGCGAAGCGCGCCTGGATTGGCAGAGGCGGATTCGGGCACTGCCGAAACCGAAACGAAGTCTACTGGAAACCTGCTTGCGCGAAGAGACACCTGCGGAACTCGGCCACCAACTTGCGAACCACAAACGGAAGATTTCTGACGAAAGACCGAA
This sequence comes from Rhodobacterales bacterium, assembly GCA_965219495.1. Classification (GTDB taxonomy): domain Bacteria; phylum Pseudomonadota; class Alphaproteobacteria; order Rhodobacterales; family CAZPXZ01; genus CAZPXZ01. The sequence goes on along the minus strand of OZ244777.1, from coordinate 187,603 downwards.
AATGGCGACCCGAAAGGCATCTGAACTGGCGCTCGACATCGTCAACCGGATCCTGCCGTACACGGTTGGCGGTTCTGCTGATCTCACCGGTTCGAACAACACGCTAACTCGCCAACTAAAGGCAATTACGCCGGAGGATTTTTCCGGCCGCTACGTTCACTGGGGTGTCCGCGAACATACGATGGCGGCGGCGATGAGTGGTCTCGCACTCCATGGTGGCGTAATTCCTTATGGTGGCACTTTTCTCGTGTTTTCCGATTATGCGCGTCCTGCAATTCGGCTTTCAGCGCTGATGGGCAAGCGCGTGATATTTGTGATGACCCATGATTCCATCGGCCTCGGGGAAGACGGCCCCACTCATCAGCCCATTGAACACTTGGCGATGTTGCGGGCTACACCCAATCTGAACGTGTTCCGTCCCGCAGACGCCGTGGAAACGGCTGAATGCTGGCAACTTGCCTTGCAATCACATTCGACGCCCAGCGTTATCGCTCTATCTCGTCAAGCTCTCCCTACAGTGCGAACTGAGCACAAACGAGCGAATCTTTCCGCCAGGGGCGCTTATATACTGGCACAGTCGAGCGCCCGCTGCCGGGTGATTCTGCTCGCGACCGGTTCCGAGGTCAGTATCGCCGTCGCGGCCCGCGAAGCACTTGAGCAGACCGGAATTCCAACACGAGTCGTATCCATGCCTTGCGAGGAATTGTTCATCCAGCAGGCGGACCGGTACCGGAGAACGATCTTGCCGCGCGGTCCCGTCCGTATCGCGATCGAGGCAGGCGGAATCCGCGGTTGGGAGAGATGGCTTTTCGGAGAGGGCGGTTCCGAAAAGAAGTCATCGTTCGTGGGCATGAAATCCTTCGGCGCCTCGGCGCCGGGTGCCGACCTTTATTTGCATTTTGATATTCGCTCCGAAACCGTTGTCCGCGAGGCGCAACGTTTGCTCGGTTAACAACAATTCTGATCGGAGATCTCGTACATGACGGCACGTTTGGCAATCAACGGATTTGGCCGCATTGGCAGGTGTGTCTTGCGGGCAGTTATCGAATCGGGAAGGAAAGATGTGAAGATTGTCGCCGTCAATGATCTCGGTTCGGTGGAATTCAATGCCCATCTGCTCCGGTTCGACTCGGTTCACGGCCGATTCCGGTGCAGAGTTTCCGTCGACGCCGAAAAATCGCGGATTGACGCGGGCCTCGGGCCGATTCAAGTTACCGCCGAGCGTGACCCTAGCCGGCTGCCCTGGAATGATCTCGGAATCGATATTGTCCTGGAAAGCACCGGAGTATTCTTGAGCAAGGAGAAAGCAGCGGCGCATCTCGAAGCCGGCGCACGGAAGGTGCTGATTTCCGCTCCTGCGAAGGGTGTAGAGAAGACCATCGTCTACGGCGTCAACCATGACACGCTAGACCCCGACGACCTTGTGGTTTCGAACGCTTCCTGCACCACCAATTGCCTGGCGCCGGTCGCCAAGATCCTTCATGAGGGAATTGGGATCGAAAGCGGATACATGACAACCATACATGCCTATACGGGGGACCAGCCCGCGCTTGATACGCTTCACAACGATCCTTATCGAGCCCGAGCCGCCTCACTCTCAATGATCCCGACATCGACCGGAGCAGCGAAGGCGGTCGGGCTGGTTCTTCCGGAACTCGCCGGACGGCTGGATGGAGTGGCAATACGCGTGCCGACACCAAACGTCTCGGCAGTGGATCTCACTTTCCAAGCTGAGCGCGACACCAATGCCAAAGAAATCAATTCCCTATTCCGAAACGCGGCAAGAGGTGTCTTGAGAGGCATCCTTGCCGTCGACGAGGAACCCACCGTGTCCATCGACTACAATCATGATTCGCATTCCGCGACCGTCGCCCTGCCGCAAACGCGCATGGTCGGCGACAGACTCTCGCGTGTCTTTGCGTGGTACGACAATGAATGGGGCTTTTCCAATCGGATGTGCGATACGGCCGTTGCACTCTTCAGGATCGGCTGAATCGCGCTCAACGTTCACAATTGTTTGGCAGGAATTCTGCGTGCGATAAAGTCGTTCTGGAATCCAACAATCTGCTCCGCGAACGGTACGTGTTTCACCTGTCCAACGTTCAGCGTCGAAAACTTCCGGCTTGTCAGGCGCCAAGAAGACGGCAACGGGCCGGATCCGAGGATCTCCGGTCGCCGTTGGTGCACGATATTCCAAAACGTTGCCAGCCCATCGAAATTCCAGTGATTCTCGAGGGTTCCCTCACAACGTCTGACAAGAACACGTGGTTGCACACGTTGCGTATGCCTTCGCTTTCCAACGCAGAGGCGCAGCGAATAGCGTGATTCTCTTGCGCTCGAACCCACTGCAGCGTGGGTGGCGGACCGTTCAAGGACCTTTCCAGTCGAGTTTGCAAATTTCGGCGCTTCGGCCACCGAGATTCCAGACCCTCCCAAAGGCGCGTACCCTCGACTCGATCGACCGCGCCACGGTTATCTGTGGAGCAATCCAATACTTGGAGTTCTCAATTCGAACCGGCTTGTTGTCTTTCAACCCGCGAATTGGTGCAACCTTGCCCTGAATTTTCTTCGGAACTTCCAAGATTCGAACTTCACCCTCATTGACATATGAAACCGGCGCACGCTCGGCGCCCAAGAACTCCCCGACTAGCAGCTTAAACAATCCTGTTGTTCCCCGTGCCCGACCGCTGAGAATTAATGTCAACGCCTCAAGAGCTTCGTCGCTCGCTCTTTCGTCGATCCATGCGGCCGCGGTCCAATTTCCTTCGCTCATACGACCCGGGATATCGATCAACAGGGCCGCGTTCAGCCCACTGAAGTCCACACCATCGGCGGCTCCCGAATCAATCCGGATTCCTGCCCAGGTCTGGCAGTAGCCGTGCGTCGGCGGATGTTCTCCCAGAGACAAAACGCATGGGCAGAACACCGTGCAGTTGCAGTTGAGCGCCAATTCGCCCTTGAGGAACCACTTCTTCATATTTGCCTCTATCTAGATCGCGCCAAGACCACGAAGAACCGCCGCCCCGACGCCACCCGCCAGGAAAATCGTGATACCCGCGCGAAGGCGATCTCCCGAGACCGGCAGCTTTTCCGCCAACATAAAGAGCGTGGCGCCAGCCATCCACAATACGTTCATTGTTCCACCGACAAATGCCAAAAGCATGAGGGCCCAGCAACAACCCAAGCACGATACTCCTTGGCGAAGACCCATTTCGAAAGCGCCCGCAATGCCGCTGCGCCAGTAGGAGAGAAAGAACATGAAGGGCTCTCTGCATTTGCGCATGCATGCGGATTTCATGCCGCTCAACTGGTAGCCAGCCGCCATCACCAGGAAAAATGCGACGGTCCAGGGCGAAACTGCCAGACCACCCGCATCGACCATGGCCAGTCTCTGGAGCCCCAGTTGCAGAACCGCCGCCAGACCCGAATACCCAAACCAAACGCAAAGGTAACCCGCAGCGAATGCGGGCAATGCCAGACGAGGCAGTCGCGTGTTGCCTTCTCGGCCCATATTCGAATAGACCAGGATGAACGGGACGGCCGCTGGGCCCATCATGGCCAGCGACATCAGCGACCACATCCCAAAAACCTCTGGCAAACCAGGCAATTCTGCACCAGCGCCGCAGATCGCGCCCAGCCATCGCAGTGCGCTCGTACTGCCCCAATCAATATCCCAACTACCCTGCACGGAAATCGCCAGCAGCATGATCCATGCGGCGCAGACGGCCGAAGCAAAGCCCACCCAGAAGAATAAGTTGCGCCGATCGGAATCCCGGAAGAAGAAACCGGGGCGGACGTTCATGACGGCCCTCAAAATTTGGGGATTATATAGTGTCCGTGCCAAAATAACGGGTTTTGAACCCGGCGCGACGTTTCCGGCCCAGGCGCCCGGCGCGGAATTCGGCCTCTTGCGCCGTGAATGAGCGGTTGGTGGCCGGTTTCGTGCGAATGTCGAGGTTCGACCATGCGCCCGGCCTTGCCCTTCGCGCACCAGCGGGTATGCGGCTCGAAGATGGAGAACACCTTCTCTTCATGCGGGATCGCTTCGCCCTGCAGCAGTCGCCGGTCGACCTGGTCGATCTGGCGAAGCGCATGATCCATAAGGTCTTGCACGGCATCGATATCCCATGTCTCCGCCCCGGCCGCCTCGAGTTCCCGCCGCAGCCGTTCCGCCCGCGCCACCAGCGACCGGCAAAGCCCCAGGTAAGCGCATACGCGGTCCGGACGCCGCCTCTGCCGCCGGGAATTGCGGATCTTGTCGAACAGCCGCTTCACCTGCCGGCGCAGATGCCGGCTCTGCCGCCAGCCGCCAAGCCCGAAAGCCGAAGCCAGCTGTGCGGAAATCCGGATCAGGCACCGCATCGCGTCCCACGACAAGTTGACGTCGGTCGGATCGTGCACGTCGGTTTCCACCACAAAGGAATCGGCCCGCGCCCGCAGCGGCGCTTCCGGCTCCTGCCCGAACAGCACGTGGCCCGCCTTCACCACCAGTTCGTTGATCTCGTTCAGAAGCTCCGGCGTCAGCAGCGAGACATTACGCACCAGCGTCCGGTGCTCGTACCGGCGATGGTCGTCAAGCCCCGAATGGCCGAGCATCTCCCGAACCGTCCCGTGGCAATTGGCAAGGTCCTGCAGACGGTCGTCGTCGCACCGGATGCCCTGCTTGACGGTCGCCAGCACGAAGATCCGCCACAAATCCATGCCCGGGCGCCCAAGCCCCCGGTCCACGCCCGGAAGAAAATGCGCGTCCGGCAGGTCGAAAACCTGCCGGCGCAACGCTTCGTCGCAGTACATGTGCTGGATGCCCCGCAACACCGCCGGGATGGCATCCCGGCAGACCGGGTCAATCGCAATGTCCCCGATGGCAATTTCGCCAAGCCGAACAAACGGCTCCTGCATTGCCCTCGCACTCGTCTCTGCTCTGCCGGAACGAGCGACCCATCGCGAAGATTCCGCCCATTCGACCAATTTCGCCTGATTCTTGCCTGGAATTATACGCCTGAGACCAATCTTCGCAACCCAAAACTGATCACAACCTGTTGATATGAAACGAAATTCAACCTTTTTGCACAGGCACTATATAGGCCCCCAAAACTTCACTCTAGTTCGCGGTTCTGGAACCAGACACCTTGGATAGACAAGCACCCAGTGCGTTTTCAAGATCGGCGCCAGAACCTTGAGACAAACTTGGGAGCTGAACCGCCGGACTCATCGTCTGCAACGAGCGGAGATACGCATGCCTGTGACTCAGACTGCGGTTTCCTGCGCCATTTCAATGTAGGTTTCGCGAAGTCGACCCGTTAGCACGCCTGGCTTCCCGTTTGAGAGCCGATTGCCGTCAATCTCGACAACTCCGGTCACCAACATAGACGCACTGGTAATAAAGGCTTCTGCCGCCCGATATGTTTCCTCCACCGTGAAGGCGCGTTCCTCAACCTTCAGCCCATTTTCATCGGCCAGCCTCAATACTGCGGCCCGCGTGCATCCCGCCAGAATTTCGTTGGATATCGGACGCGTGATAATTTCGTCGCTCCGAGAAATGATATGCGCGTTATTGGACGTTCCTTCGGTGATGTAGCCGTCTTCCACGAACCACGCGTCATCGACCCCCGCACCGTGTGCCGCCGTCTTAGCGAGACACGACGCGAGCAAGATGGTTGATTTGATGTCGCGGCGCTGCCAACGAATTTCCGGCATCGTGATCACTCGAAGCCCGTCACGCGAGGCCTTGGAATTGGCGACCGGGCGGGCTTGAGAAAAGGAGAAGATTGTGGGAGTGATTTCGTCTGGCGGAAGAAAATCTCGGTCCGCCACGCCGCGGGTGACCTGCATGTAGACAAGGCCCTCTTCTACACAGTTCCGCGCAACCAATTCCTTTGCGACCGACAAGATTTCTCCGTCGGAAATCGGTTGTTCGATCCCGACTTCCCCCAAGCACCTGTGGAGCCGGGCCAAGTGCGCGTTGGAATCTATCAGCTTGCCGTCAAGCACGGACCACACTTCGTAAATTGCATCCCCGAACAACAATCCGCGGTCAAAGATTGAAATGCTTGCGCTCGATTCGGACACGAATTCGCCATTCACATAGACGGTACGAGAACCTTTTGTCATTTCCCGCTCCTTCGCTACTCTTGTTTGTCGCCAGCACGCCCCCAAAAAGCACTCGCAGCGCACACATACTTGCTGGTATTGCTATTCCGGGAGTTCAACATGGAGCGAATATCTTTCGAGCCTTACTGGTGGGAGGCCGCACGGCCACTGAAACTGGATGCTCCTACGCACTTTCCCACGTCCGTAGATATCGCCATTGTGGGTGCCGGTTTTACGGGTCTGGCAGCTGCCAGCACTCTAGCGGTCGCGGGTCAAGACACAATGGTCCTAGATTCACGGGAACTCGGACAAGGAGCGAGCACCCGAAACGGAGGAATGGCCGGAAGTGGGACGCGCCTTTCCTTACCGCTACTTACAAAACGATTCGGGCAGTCGTGCGCCGAAAGACTGCTGAAGGAGAGCTTTGAAGCGGTAGAGGAACTTGAATCGAGCCTGGTTGCTCAAGGTATCTCCTGCGACTTTGCTCGTACGGGCAGGGTGATCGCAGCCTGGACTTCCGCTGACCTCGAAAAGCTGTCGAGGCACGCCGAGAATGTCAATCGGTTCCGGCCAGGTGAGGCTGAACTGGTCGATGCAGGCGACTTGCGTCGCCAGGAGGTCGCTTCAGCGAAATATTGTGGCGGAATCAGGCTTCGGAGCCACGGCGGACTTCATCCCGCCAAACTCCATTCCGGCCTGCTTGAAAATGCCCGGGCGAACGGCGTACGGTTTGCGCCATCGACACCGGTGCTCGGCATAAGGAACGAGTGCGACGGCTTCCGACTCCGGTTGAACGGAGGGAGCCTGCGAGCCAGGAAAGTCTTGGTCGCAACGAATGGATACACCGACCGGTCCCAGCCTTGGCTTGCCAGGCGATTGCTGCCAATACCCTCGTACTTGATCGCCAGCGAGCCGCTTCCACCGGATAGGCTGTCGGAACTTCTTCCGGGCACAAGCATGATCGTAGAAACGCGCAGCAGGCATTGCTACTACCGGCGATCGCCGGACGGAACGCGCCTGGTCTTCGGTGCGCGCGCATCGATGAGACCCGTTCCCCTCCCTCGTGCGGCATCAATTCTCAGGCAAATCATCGAAGATCTGTTTCCCGATACCGCGCGTGGCTTGCGCTACACGCACTGCTGGACCGGGTTTGTCGCGTTCAGCAGCACCCAACTCCCGTTGATCACGGAGAGTAAGGGCATCACCTACGTCGGAGCCTACTGCGGCAACGGCGTCGTCCTATCGAATTACCTGGGCAGGAAGGCGGCGTTTCGCATGCTCGGCAACCCGGCCGGGGAAACCGTATTCGCCGAAATTCCAATTCATGCGCCAATCGCGTTCCGCCTACCGAACAATCTGCTTCAGTCCGCCGCCGAAATCCTGATTCGAGGCCGGGACCTCGTGGAAAACATTCAAAATCGTCGTGCAAGGTCTATTCGTTAGCTAATATCAACTTCTGGTAAACCGATGTCGAAGATACAGAACGAGGAGACCGAACGGCCCGAGAAGAGGAACGATCATCAGGAGCTTTACGGCAAAATCCGTCATCGCCCAATTTGTCCAGGGAAGGCCCGTACCGGCGAAGGCAAGCGTATAGAAAATCGCCGTATCCACGAGGCTCGCGACGCTGGAAGAGGCGGCGGGAGCTCGCCACCAGGGTCCCCGGCGCAGCCGCTCGAATACGGCGATATCGATGAACTGGCCAACGACAAAGGCGGCTGCGGAGGCTGCCGCGATTCGAGGAGTCGCCAGGAAATACGAAACGATGATCGCAGCCAGAAAGCCGCCAACAACTACCCGGCGGGCGGCCCGCGCGCCAAACAGGCGATTGATCGAATCGGTGACCAGGAAGGCCACCGGAAATACGAAATGTCCCCAAGTCAGCCATTCATTAATTGGTTGCAGCACCGCGTAATTTGCTGCCGCGACGACCGCCGTCATGGCGACAACGCCGACAAGCGTAGCAAACAGAGGAACCTCGGCGGCCGGTTTCGATTCCTTCATTCAATATTCTCCTCGAGCCAGCGGGCTGAACTGTCGGCGATACGGTGCGCCGCGAGCCAGGCGATGCTATAATTCTGCTTGTTCGGTTGCGGATGTGACAAGACATACCGCGCATTCCGGAAACGAGACAAGTTCAACACTGAACCCCCAGGAGAAATTTGATGGTTGATTACCAACCCGGTGCGAGCGCCATCGCCGAAACCAATTCGCTCGAAGAGTATTGGATGCCCTTTACCGCAAACCGCGACTTCAAGCGATCGCCACGTCTGGTGACAGAAGGATCTGGTGTGTACTTGAAGGACCATCGCGGGAAAAGAGTGCTGGACGGCAGTTCCGGCCTGTTTTGCTGTCCTGCGGGAAATGGACGACGCGAGATTGCGGAAGCGGTATACGCCCAAATGCTCCGCAACAGCTATTCCCCGCCGTTTCAGATGGGACACCCCGCATCTTTCGCGGCGGCAGAACGCGTCGCCCGGCTCTTGCCCGACCCTTTGAACCACGTGTTCTTCGTGAACTCCGGGTCGGAGTCCATCGACACCGCGCTCAAGGTGGCCATGGCCTACCATCGTGCACGTGGCGAGGGACAGCGTGTTCGGTTCGTCTCGCGTGAACGCGCCTATCACGGGGTGAATATCGGCGGACTGTCGCTTTCCGGCATGGTCAAGAATCGCGAGACATTTTCCGGAGTGATTCCGCATGTGGCCATGATGCGCCACACTTGGCTCGAGCGAAACCGATTTGTTCGCGGTCAAGGCGAGTACGGCGCCGAACTGGCCGATGATTTGCAACGAATGGTCGATACCTACGGCGGTTCCACGATTGCAGCCTGCTTTGTGGAGCCCGTTGCCGGGTCAACCGGTTGTTTGGTCCCACCCAAGGGATATCTCGAACGACTGCGGGACATTTGCGACAGCAACGGTATTCTCTTGGTTTTCGATGAAGTGATATGCGGATTCGGGCGCGTCGGCAGCACCTTCGCCTCGGACCGATTCGGCGTCACTCCCGACCTCATCACGATGGCCAAGGCGCTCACGAACGCGGCAATACCGATGGGCGCGGTTGGAATTAAGGACGAGATTTACCAGACGGTTACGGATGCCGCACCGGAAAACGCCGTCGAGTTTTTCCACGGATATACGTATTCCGGCCACCCGGCGGCAGCAGCGGCCTGCGTGGCGGCGCTCGACATATACGAAGCGGAAGGTCTGTTCGCCCGTGTAGTCGAAGGGGAAAAATATTTTCTCGACGCCGTCTGGAGCCTTCGGGACCATCCGCGAGTGTCTGACATTCGTGGGATCGGGTATTTTGCCGCAATCGACGTTGCAGGAGACGGGATTCCGGGAAGACGCGGCTCAGCGCTTCAAGAAGATCTCTTCCATAACGGATTGCATATCAAATTTACCGGCGACAGCAGCCTGATTGCTCCCCCGTTTGTCTCGGAACGTTTGCATATCGACGAACTGGTAGATCGCTTTCGGGCCGGATTGGAGCGTGTTGCCTGATTCGATTTTGCTCAACCGATGTTGGCGGCAGAATTCCTCCAATTCCCCGAACTCTTGCGAGATCGCGCGGCAGGCGCGGCAGCCCCGCCCGCCCGCGCGATGGTCGCAGGCGCGCACTCTGCGGAGGTTCTGGAAGGAGTCCGGCTGGCCGTCAACCAATCCTGGATTGAACCCGTACTTATCGGACCTCCAGACCGTATCCGCAAAGCAGCCCGTCAAATTAACTAGAATATCGAGAAATTTGGTAACTGCCCAGCACTCAGTCTCGCGCGTACGTGAAGGCTGCGCAAGGCTTGCGTTTGAAATTATACATGCTTGGGGCGGGACCGGCGTGGCGGCAGCGGGCAGGGCGTATGGAGCGGTTTAGCATTGGATTTTTCCGATCAGTTGGTTCGGCGATGTCATCAAGGTTTCGATGATGTTCCAGCCCTGCTTTCTGGCGGTGGTGATGGCGCTGCGCAGGGTGGCGAAGTCTTGGGCGCCTTTTGGGGAGCGGAACCCGCCGGAGATTTTCTGGCGCAATTTCCCCATTCGACCATCGCGTTCGGCTTCATTATTGGTAAACGGAACGTCGGCGTCGGTGAGGAAACGCAAGGTCTCGGTTTTGTAGTCCTGGAGCCGGAGGGCGAGATTGTGTCCGGCGCGGCGTTTCTTTCGCCCGCGTTTGCCGGGCTCCGGCGGCACGAGCGGTGGCTGCGCCTCATGAAAGGCGAGCGCCTCGGCGAGGATCCGATCATAGGTTCGCCCGATCCGGTCGAGCAGCGTTTCGGGGGGAGGTTTTGCCATTGTTCTGGCGAGATGAACGACCCGATTGGCGCGCGACAGGAGCCGGTGCATATGCCGGGCCCAGTCCTCTTTTTCGATGTCGATCAGGGCTTGAAGTTCGCGCAGGTGATGGGCGTTGCAGAGGGCGTGTGAAACGCCGCTGATCTTGAAACAGGGCTTCCAATGATCGTGAACGACACAACCGGAGAACCCCGCCAGCAAGTCGCCGCGCTTTTCGTGGACGCGAAACAAGGTCAGCCATGGCGTGCAGGCAATGTGGAGCCACTGCGTGCGCCCGCCAACCCGGAAGCCGGTCTCGTCGAGATGCTTCACCGGCGCCTTGCGGACGATCAGCTCCCGCACATGGTTGACGAAACCCTGGAACTGCTCGGCCATCCGGCGGCTCATCGCCGCCAGCGTCGCGGCGCACACGGGCGCGTTGAACAGGTCGGCCATCAGTTGCGACAAACGATCCTCGGGCAGGAAATGCGCATGGCTCAGATCGGCCGCCACCGCCGCCATGCGCGGACCATACTGCACCGGCGCCGTCACGCCTGCGGGAAACGCCGCCCGTGTCGTCGCGGCGCAATGACCGCAAACGCAACGGTGAGCGCGGTGCTCCGTGGCCTCGAGGGGGCGCGGCTCCGGCAGGTCGAAGACCTGTCTTGCGACATGGCTTCCATCCCCGTCCGCAGCCGACAGCGGCGCGCCGCAGCCCGCACAGTGCGACGGATGATGATCCTCGACATGGTCCGGCCTGTCGGTCCGGCGCAAGGTCGAGCCCGCGTGCCCGGGCTGCCCGCCGCTCGGCCTGCCCGATTTGCCGCGCTGGCTCCTTGTCCGGGGCTCCGCCCGCGGCTTCTGCAGCCCGTCACTCGAAGGAGGCTTGCTGCTGTTCCGGCTGTTCCGGCCAAGCTGCCGCTCCAGCTCTTCAAGACGTTGCCGCAGGGTCGCGTTCTCGGCTTGCAAACCAGCGAGCTGTTCGCCTTGCACCGCGAGCTGCTCGCCTTGCGCCGCGAGTTCCCCGTCCTTTTGTTCGAGTTGCTCCCGCAAAGCCTCAATCTGTTTCGTTCCGCCATCATCATGCGGCGGCGCCCCTTGCGCCGGGTGGGTCGGCGCTGAAATAGCCCGCAAGAACCGTCGGGTCTGAAAGCGAATCGCCATGCCGCTATAAATAGCGCAGGTTGAATTCTGTTACCAGTCCCTGGTGTTACCAGTAATTTTTCGAGAAGGAACTGTTCTCGCCCGTGTAACCGTCACAACCGGGCAGCATCGACCTTGCGGCAGTGGCGGGCAATGCACTCCGTGGTGCACGCACTTACCTGGGCAGTTACGAAATTTGACCTAAGAGTTTGACCTAAAACTCCTGAGTGACTTCGACATGTGTTATTTTCCATACAGTTCCAAACAAGATATGGAGAACGCACATGCCTTGGAATGAATCCACTCGCCGCCAGTATAGGCGTCCCACAATTCGTTACGAGTCTGATTTGACGGACGAGGAATGGTCGTTGCTGGAACCCCTTCTTCCGGGTCCGGCTTCGACAGGTCGTCCCCGCAGCACGGACCTGCGAGAAGTGTTGAACGCGATCCAGTACCTGGCCGGCGCGGGCTGCCAGCGGCGCGCGTTACCCACTGATTTTCCACCCTTTACGACGGTTCAGAACTATTTCTACGAATGGTGTCAATACCGATGTAAATTTCCCCAGAAGTGCCGAAGTATTTTTCCCCACTTTTGTGTTCTGGTGACGAGCCAGATCTATTCGTCCTTGCTCCTTTTCGTTGATGGCCGGCCACACTTTTTCGGTGGCGGCGGCGGAGAGATGGGGGCCGTTGCCCGGATGTGCTCGGGGATCAGGTCGGCATGGTTGCGCAGCCGGAAGCTGGCCCCTTCGATCTGCATGACGATGGCATGGTGGAGCAGCCTGTCGAGCAGCGCCGTTGCCACGACGGGATCGCCGAAGATCTCACCCCATTCCGCAAATCCGCGATTGGAGGTCAAGATCATGGCGCCATTTTCATAACGTGCGTTGATGAGTTGGAAGGACAGGTTGCCGCCACCCTCGGTGATCGGCAGGTAGCCGATCTCGTCGACGATGAGCAGCGACGCCCGGGTATGGAAGCGGATCTTCTCGACCAGCCGTCCTTCCCGCTCGGCCTTCAGCAGGGCATCGATCAGCTCGGCCAGTGTGGCCCTGTAGACGCTCTTGCCGGCCTTGACCGCGGTCACGCCGAGGGCCCCCGCAAGATGCGATTTCCCCACGCCGGGCGGGCCGATCAGGTGCAGGACTTCGGCCCGGTCGATGAACTCGAGCTGGGCCAGGGCCGTGACCCGGTTGCGATCGAGCGACGGCTGGAACGAGAAGTCGAAGCTCTCCAGCGTCTTGACCGGGGTCAGCCGCGCCGTGTGCAGCGCCATGGCCACCCTGCGGCCCTCGCGCGAGGCGTATTCCTCGATCAGCAGCTCGTCGATGGCCTCGATCGCCCTGACCTCGCCCCGTTCCAGGCGCTGCAGAACAGGGTCGAGGACTTCCAGGGCACGCGGCATGCGCAGGCCCACGAGGCTGTCCCGGATGCGGGCGCTCACCGCGGTCACTGGACGGCCTCCCCGGCCGCCATGCGCTGTGCCACGGCGTCATGGAAGGCCAGCGGCCGCGGCGTGACAACCATGTCCGTTGGCGCGGAGACCGTTGCGGATTGCTGCCGTGCGTGGTGCGCCGGCGGCGGCTTGCAGTGACCGGGTTCGACCCTGCGCTGGTTCTTGCCTTCCAGTACTGGATGCCGGGCAATCAGCTCGCCGGCCTCGAAGATGCGGACTTCCCCGGGATGGTGCTGGATCTCGAGCACGCGCTTGCGGGCGGTGTCGGGCACGGAATAGAGATTGCCGTCGACGGAGACCATGCCGTCGTGGCTGACCCTGCGCTCCTCGGTCAACATCGCATCGTAGGGAAAGCGGGACAAGGCGATGAGGTGCGGGCGTTCCTCGGCAAAGGCCTCGTTGACAACCCGGTTGGTGGTGCCCTGCACCCCGGGGATTGGCGATCTCGGCGCGCCGCTCGGCGAACCGGGCATTCAGATCGGCCCTGTTCCGGAACGTGCGTCCCAGGAAGAAGTTCTGGCGGATATAGCGAAATGGTCTTTCCACTATCCCTTTCGTTCTTGCATGATACGCGCGGCAGGCCCGCGGTGCGGCGCCATCGTGGCTCAGGAGTGCGACCAGGGATGGATTGCAGGTGATGGTGCCATCCTCCTCTTCCCTGAGCACCGCGGTCTTCATCCGGTCGTAGAGCACCTCTTCGGGGACGCCGCCTGCGGCCTCGAAGGCCATGATGTGGCAGCGCAGCACCGTCTCCAGCTTCTGGTTGGGGAAGAACCGACCCCACAGCCAGCGGCTGTTGCCCAGCACGCAGGAGAACAGCCAGAGCTTGCGGCGAACGCCGGGCTGATCGGTGAATTCGACCATGAACGCAGCGAAGTCGACCTGGGCCTGGCGGCCAGGCGGGGTCTCGAAACGGCGCTCGAAGCGGCGCGGAAGCTGGCCCCGGATCTCGCGCAGGCAGTCGGTCACCGCCGTGTATCCCCCGGGATAGCCGAGGGCGGTGATGTCGCGATAGAGCCGCCGGCCGGACAGACCTTCGCAGGGAGAAAATTTTCTATGGAGTAAATAGTTGAAGGGCGCGCTTAGTGCAATCCTTCAGCTATTAGGACGTTATTGCGATTTTGAAACGTGAATTCCGGAGGCTCCAGGGCGGTGATGATTTCGCTCCAGGCCGCTTCAAATCGGTGGGATTTCCATAAGGCCCGCACGCTCAGAACATATTGGCCGGTTCCGTCGAGCTTCCAGCGCATCCCGGAGCATTTAAGGGGGCTTACAAAGAAAGGTTGACGCTTCCGGGGCGGCGTTCCCAGGTTAGAACGGAGAAAACACATCCAGGATATCGAGTACGCCATGACTACTGGCCCTACCGTAGATAATACGATTTTTGTGATCTACTATACGACATAACCTGTCATGTTTCCGTTCGAGAGCGTCCAGGCGTTTTTTCTGCTCCTCGACCAAGGCTGTAAGGCCCTGCAATTGTTCATTTGGCGTGTCCATCGTTCTTGCTCCTCATTTGGCCGGCCTCCCTCGCGGTGTAAACCTTTCTTTGTAAGCCCCCATTTAAGCCGCTGGGTCACGAGAACCTTGTTGGCAGCCTCGACCACCCCCGAGCCGATCGGCAGCTTCCGGTTCTGGAACGCAGCGTAGCGCATGCGTTGCCGGTTCTTGCGGAAGAAGGCCAGTTCCCGGGCGATGGCTTTCCGGCGCGGATGTTTGCTGGCCAGATGGCGGAGCGCCCGCACGATCCGCTCGACGCCGTCTTCCTCGTCGCGCAGCCTTCCCCGGAGCCTCTCGAACCGGCGCCGCGCCTCCATGCTGTCGGTTCCACAGGCGCTGTCCAGCGCCGCCTTGAGATGCTGAGCGGCGTGCCAGAAATCGAGGATTTCGGTGGCTTCCGGAAAGGCCTCGGAGAACCAGTTCCAGTTGTCGGCGGCCCCATCGGCGAGGACCACCACTTCCAGGTCCGGGCGGATGTGCAGCACATGCCCGGCCTCCTCGAGCAGGCCGCGCTTCAGCGTCGCCTTGCCGGCTTCCGGCATCCGCCCGGAATAGACCGTGCGGATACGCTCGCCATCCGCATCCAGCAACGACACCGCGCCGCAGGACGCCTCGCGGAAACCCGTCGCCGCCGCATCGCCTTGCCGCCCTTCACCTTTCTCGTTGCGCATCCCAAGCATGACGCCGTCCAGCGAAATCGAAAGCGCCGACGATCCCGCAGGGATTTCCTCGTCGCCGCGGATGCTGGGCAAGGCCTTGACCTGCACGACATTCCAGGCTTCGCCAACCGTTTCCACGAGGTGATTGAGCGCCGTCGCAGACGGCGACATGCCGCCCAGCTCCTCGGAAAGCCGCACGCATTCCCCGGCAGGCGCCAGCCCCATCAACAGCGTCCCACGCCGCGCCGCAAGCGGCGACCAAAAGCCGTTGATCCGGCCAAACCGGAGGTCCGCCGGGACAACGGAATCGCAACCCCGGCGGCGATAGCGGGAACGCTCATACCAAACCGGACCAAACGAACTCAGCATCGTGTGGGGCGATGTGCCGATCCGGTGATACACGTTGCCGTCCACCACCAATCGGTCGCTCTCCTCGTCCACCGACTCGATCGCCAAGCGCATGAACGCACAACTGGCGGCGTTCGAGACCGCCGCCAGAGAACGCTCGAAACCCTCCGCAGACTGGGTCCCCTCCGCAAGGGACGCAGACAGCGCCCGCGCATTCGTTCCGAACTTCGAGAGGATCGTCTCGATCTCCACAGCGGTCGCATCTCTCGCAATGCTGGACTCGCGCGCAGGAAACGGCAATACTGTCATCAGAGTGCTCCCGGATATTGTTGTAGACTTCAATCCATATACCACATGTTGGTAGGAGCACTCACCCCCCCTCCTGCCCCGGGAAACCGGAGGAAATTCGCGAAAATCCGGCAAAAGCGGTCAAACCCGGGAAATCGTGTCACAAAACGGCGACTCGGAATGCGCCGGTGCTAGCCTGACTGATTGCAAACGAACGGTTTACTTTACTCCATATGAAATGTGCACCCCCTTCGCAGGCCGTGATCCGCTCGCGAAGATAGTCTTCGTAAGGCTCAATGAGCCGCGGCCGCGCCGCACGCGGACCGTAGAGCGGGTTCTTGAGCCCGCATTTCAGGTAGTTTCGGACCGTCTTGCGGTCCAGGCCTGTTGTTTTTCACTTTATTTCGGCACGTTTTTCCCACAATATACCGTGCGCGTTTCTCGCAATGCTCCGTAACTGCCGGATGGTGGTGTCACGCGCTCGGTGCCGCGTGAACGCGCAAGGCTTCGGACCCATAGCATTGGACGCGGCGGTTTCTACGGTCGCTGCCCGAATCAAGGGAATGGATGATCCAGTGGCAGGAAAGGCAGACGCAATTCTTGTGCCCGCAATTGTGGTGGGAAACGCATTGTCCAAGAACTTGGTATGGTTCCGGTCCGCATGCGCGGCCGGCCTTGTCTTTGGCGGCAGGATTCCGATCGTGGTGCCAAGCCGAAGCCACCCGCCGACAGCGCGGCTGGCTTCAGTGGCGCTTGCCAGGATCGTACATTGTGGACGGGGCGAATTGACTACCGCTCTGGACTCGACGCCGGCCTCATCAGTTCCCGCCGCAGCTTAATGTCGAAGTTCGCACGGATAGTTTCATCCTTTTCCGGACTCACATAATCGGGAAAGTGGTTGTTCAGGATATCGCGCTTTCGACGGGACGCCACTTCGACGATATCCGGCTTGCCGATTTCCACCCATTCCTTCGGTGAAGACCGGTCCCCGATCTCCGGATATACATACCCTGTTTGCATCAGATCGAGTGTCTGGTCGGCCCCCAGATAATGACCGGGACCGCGGAGACAAACCTCGCGAATCGTTTCAACGGAACAGGAACCCTCACTGACTTCGATTCCGCGTGCGCATCGAAGGCTGGCTCCAAGCAGGTCATTGTCGATTATCAGTGCTTCAGGTGAGAAACCGAGAAGAGACGCCTGCATTCCAGCCGATTCGTAAACCATGTTTAGTCCGGAAAGACCGGCCATCGCCACGGTCATGCCCTTTTCATAACCCGACTGTACATCCGGCAATTTGGCATCCGCCATCCCGGCTGCCGAAGAAGTCGCCAGTCCGTAGAATTGCCCCATTTGTCCGCAAGCCGATGTCAACAGCGACTGCTCTCCGGAACCTCCGGACATGGCGCCGGTGCGCAGATCCGAAACGAATGGCCAGGTTCCCAATACGACCGCGTGCTGATGCGAGATGGCATTCACGTAAATCAACCCGACGAGCGCTTCGGCGAACGCTTGCGCAACTGCACCTGCGATGGCGGCAGGAGCCGTCGCACCCGCCTGTCCCGCCGAAAGGACCAGAATCGGAGTGGCCGTTCGTGCCGCCCGCTCTAACACTTCGCACGAGTCGTGCGCAAATTTCAGCGGAGGAACAACGAAGCAGTTCCCGTTGCTGACAAACGGCGCCGATTTCCATTGCTGCTCGCCACCAGCCACCAGATGAAACAATTCCAGACACCGGTCATAGGTATGTCCGTCTGTAAACGACATGCCGATGTGCTTCGATGTACCCGAAATCGAGGCATAGGCGGTATTGACATCAAGGTCCAGCGGCGTCTCCATATCCCGCGCGACCATGGTGCGCTGGAAGTAGTGCACGTTGTCACATCGATCCGCGATCCGCGCGGCATCGTACAGATCACGCAAGGTGGATTCCCTGTATTCCCTATTTTCAATGTCAACAATATGGACAGCGGCGCCACCGGTCCCGAAGTAGAGCTTGTCCTTGCACGGATTGATGCTTTGCGCGGGCTTCCGCGCATGCCACTGAAAATCCCGATTCGCGTTCGCGATTATGTCTTCCACCAGCGAACGGGGAAATCGGATTCTCTCTAATTCGCTGTCGTAAAACGCGCCAGCGCCCGTCAAGGTTTCTACGGTGAAGCCCGGGGCCTCCCCGAAACCGATTTCTTCAAGAATCTGAAGCACGGCCCGGTGAATTTGCTTCATGCCGGTAGCGTCGAGCGGTCCTCTCGCTGGCCGTGAAATTCCGGGCCAGACTGGCCGAAGGTGCTCCTGCAGGGGCGCCGTGCGCAATTCCAATCGAGCCCGCCTGCCCCCCGCCCGGCGTGGTGCGGCATCTGCTGAGTTGGTTTCCATTTCTGTCCCGGATGCTTATTGAAGCCGATTCGAATTAGCGGCTGCCGCGCGAACTATATCCTTCCCTACGCATCCGAAAAGAGCCTGCGTACTTCCAATTCAAGAATCGGCTCGCCCGAATTGAACGTCTCCCGGATTCAAGAGAAGCCTGCATGTCTCTCCGCATCGGAAGAAACGGCCAGATCGTCTGCTCCCCGCAGACTGCTTGGCATCTATTTCCCGGTTTTCCAGGACTTTGTTGCTTGACCCAGGCGGCGAATACATTGCCCGCCGTTTCCCCCCGGCTGCGCGATTTTGCGCAGACGTTTCCAAGTCTTGGGTGAATTGGCGACCCTGCGGTGTGAGGGATTTGCGAATGGGAGCCTCGCGGGGCTAATCCCCATTGCACCGCCCTGGAACAAACCCGCCCGCGGAAGACCGCCATCCGCGGGCGGGAAACAACTTCGGGAGATCAGTCCTGAAGTCGAATTCCGACGAAATTCAGGTTGCCTTCTCGGTTGACCAGTACAAGGATCGAGCGGCGGTTCTGCTCCCGCGCCTCGGAAATCAGTCGCTTGACGTCATTCGGGCTTGCTACTGGTTCCTGTTTGACCTCAACGATTACGTCGCCAACGAGAATGCCCTTGCGGCCGGCGGGACTATCCGCCTCGACTGCGGATACGAGCGCCCCTTTCACAGATTCATCGATTCCGAACTTCGCTCTCGACTCGTCATTGAGCGAAACAATGGTCATGCCCAGCAAACCCTCTTCCACTTCTTGTGAATCCGGTCCTTCGCCGCCCTCCTGTGATTCCGTTCCTTCTTCCAGCAAGCCAAGTTCCACGGACAGGATGCGCGTGCGCTCATCTCTCCAGATCTTGACCTTTGCGCGCTTTCCAACTTCCGTTTCCGCGACCATTCTGGGAAGGTCCCGCATCTCCCGGACATCCATTTCATCAAACGAAAGAATGATGTCGCCGACTTCGATTCCGGCCTCGGCCGCAGGACTGTCATCGATGACCGATGCCACCAGAGCGCCCAACGGTTCCGACAAGCCAAGGCTGTCCGCAATCTCTTCGGACACATGTTGGATGCGAACTCCAAGCCAACCGCGCCGAGTCTGCCCGAACTCGCGCAACTGATTGACCACGCGTGACGCGATATCCGCAGGAACCGCGAACGCAATGCCGCTTGAGCCGCCATTCGGCGAGATGATCGCCGTGTTCACCCCGATCACCTCTCCATCAAGATTGAACAGAGGCCCGCCTGAATTGCCCTTGTTGATGGCTGCATCGGTCTGGATGAACGCATCGTAGGGACCGGTATCGATATTGCGATTCCGGGCGGAAATGATTCCCGCCGAGACCGATCCGCCGAGACCGAACGGGTTTCCGATGGCAAGAACCCAGTCGCCTACTCTGGAAATGTTCGAATCGCCGAACTCTACAAACGGCAAGGGACCGTCCGGCTGCACCTTCAGGAGCGCCAAATCCGTTTTTTCGTCACTGCCCACCACCGTGGCGAGCAAGGATTCGCCGTTATGCAGGTTCACAGAGATTTCGTCCGCCTCCACGATCACATGATGATTTGTCACCACATATCCGCTGGGATCGATCACGAACCCTGAGCCAAGAGACGACAACGATCTCGGCGCCTGTTGCTGGCGATTGAAAAACTCTTCGAAAAACTCCTTGTAGGGGAGGTTCTCCGGAAGTTCCGGGATCGTCATGTTGCTGTCTGCGTTGTCCGAGGAAGTTGAAATATTCACCACCGCCGGCATCACTCTTTCCGCGAGATCCGCAAATCCATCCGCAACGTTTGCGGCGACGGAAAGAGGAAGTGAAATTCCTGTCAGCAAGATCACCGAACCTGCGAGCATGCTAATTCGCAGGTCCTTCAAGTAACCTCGCGAGTTGTGAAGTTCTTTCATTTGGGTTCCCACCATGTTGCTACGGCCGGCCTCTGGAGGGGGCTCAAGCCAGTCGGCGCAATTGTTGGGCAGGAATTGTGGAGTAATCCGGGCATTTTCCGCCCGATTTCATGGCATCGCTAACTTCGCGCGAGTACTACGATCCCGACTCCCAGGGCGGCAACGAGGGTTGCGAACACGCGGAGTTGCTGTGGCTCGATTCGCGCCATCACCTCTACGGCCCGGCGCATCATGCTCGGCATCGCCGCATAAAACAGCCCCTCGATGACCAGCACCAGTCCCAAGGCCGTGAGCAGGTCCCGCATGTTGGTCGGAACCCGACCCAATTCCGGCAGATTCGCTCACAAACCGGAAGCCCGGTTAGACTTCAGGTATTCGAAGAACTCCGAGTCAGGCGTGATCACCAGCGTCGAATTCTCTCCCTTGAGCGCACGCACGTAGGCGGCTAGAGAGCGATAGAACGCAAAGAACTCCGGGTCGCGGCCGAATGCCTCCGCAAAAATATCGTTGCGCTTTGCGTCTGCCTTACCGCGCACAATTTCCGATTCGCGGCGCGCTTCCGCGACGAGTTCCACCGCTTGCCGGTCCGCCCCTGCCCTTACCTTCTGCGCGGCCTCCGCGCCGCGGGCGCGCTCGTCCGCGGCTTCCCTCTGCCGTTCCGCCTCCATGCGCTCAAATGTCGCCCGCAGATTCTGTTCCGGAAGATCCGCACGTCGAATTCGCACATCGATGATTTCCACGCCGAGTGAGGCGGCTTCAGTTTTTGTCGCATCTCGAATTTGGCGCATGAGCGCCACTCTTTCGCCCGACAACACGCTTCCCGAAACCTCGGAACCGAGTACCTCGCGCAATGCCGCATTCAAAATCGTTTCAAGCCGCGACATGGCTGCGACCATATTCTGTACCGATTGGCGGAATCGTTTTGGGTCCAAGATCCGCCACCGTGCAAACGCATCCACTACGAGCCTGCGGTCATCAAGGGGAGTTACTTCCAACTCCGTAGTTTCGAGGGGAAGTATGCGAGCCTCGTAGAATTCCACCGTGTTGAACGGCGGCGGAAGCTTGAACTTTAGCCCCGGGACGTCCTCAACCCGCTCAACGCGGCCGAAAGCCAGTACCAGCGCCTGCTGCCGCTCGTCGACAACAAAGACACAAGCCAGGCCCCCCAATACCAGGACGACCAGGACCAGTATGCCAATTGCGGTCCTACTCATTGCCTGTCCCCTGTGGTTGAATTGCGACGAAGCTCGTTGAGCGGCAAGTAGGGAACGACCCCTTGGCCCCCACCGCCTCCCGTTTCATCAATCACGATCTTGTCCACATCCCCAAGCACCTGCTCGACCGTTTCGATATAGAGGCGCTTGCGCGTGACTTCAGGCGCCCTCTGATAGGAGGCGTACACCTGTTTGAACCGGTCCGCCTCGCCTTCCGCCTCTTTTACCACGCGCGCGCTGTATCCCGCCGCCTCTTGCAAGATTTGTGCAGCTTCGCCGCGCGCCTCGGCGAGGCGCTGATTCGCGTAGGCTCCCGCCCGCTTCTCCAGCGTGTCTCGGTCCTGCTCGGCCGCCTGGACGTCGCGAAATGCGTCGATTACCCCAGGCGGTGGATCGGCGCGATCAAAATTGATTCGAACGATGTTTACCCCCGACTCATACGAATCGAGTGTTTCCTGGATCAGATTGTGCACGTCCTGGCTGACAACGGCGCGATCCCTGTTGAGGATGGGCTTCAACTCCGATCGTCCGATGACCTGCCGCATGGCGGACTCCGCCACTGCCTTGATGGTCTTGTCGGGTGACGCGAGATTGAACAAGAAAAGATCGAGTTTCGCGATATTCCACACTACCTGGAAATTGATGTCAACGATGTTTTCGTCGCCGGTTAACATCAGGCTTTCGTCCATCACCGCGTTCCGGAATGATCTGTCGTCGGCTGGCGTGTTGGCTCCGCCCCGGTATCCGATTTCCACGGAATTTTCGCGCGTCACTGGGAGTATTTCCGCCGTCTGGATGGGCCACGACGCAAAATGCAATCCGGGACCCTGTATAGTCGTGTAGCGCCCAAATGTCAGGACAACCGCCGCTTCATCCGGCTTTACCGAAAATACGGACGCGTATACCCACACGCCGATCGCGGCAATCAAGGCGATGAGCAAACCGCCGCGATTGGGACGCGAACGCCTTCCACCGCGACCGCCAAACATGTTTCGGAACCGGTCGCGTCCCTTCTTCAGAAATTCGTCAAAATCCGGCGGCTGGCCGCGTGGCCCGCCGGCGTTGGAACCGTACTGCTCGGGCCCACTGCCCCAAGGGCCGGAGCCACTGTCCTTCCAAGGCATGCGATCTGTCCTCATTTGAAATTGTGGATGCCCGGACTGCGCCGGGAGCAATGCTAGAGAAGATAGGGACACCAGCATTGCGCCGCAATGGCGAATCATGGATCGGCAATCTTGATCCCCCGCGTTTGTTGGCGGGAGAACACCCCGTCGCAGCCGGCGCGGTGAGAGAAATTTCTTTTCGCCAGACTGAAATTATCGCCAAGAGTCTGTCCGTTTCGAGAGTTGGGCGTGCCGGAAATGAAGCATTGCTCTCGCTACAGTTCCGATGAGGACCTGAATGCCGCCACCCGCCGCACTTGGCAAGAAGCAGTCGGAAACCGCAGACTGCTCCAAGCGAAATTGGAACACGCGCCGACCCCAAGAGCGCATCCGCGCCCTGACCGAGAGTGCCCGGATTTGTGCGGGCCTTTGGTTGCCGATACAATTTGGCATTCATGCCGGCACATTCGGCAGCTCCCGGCTTTCGTGTAGCTGTCGGTTTCGTTTCAACCAGCTTACGGAAGACCTATGGAAGCACTGATTGAACCGGTATTCGATCTGGTCGGCATAAACGTGCTGATTGTGGTCGCGCTTGCGGTTGCCACTGTTTGGTTCGGCGTAAAGATCGTTCCGCAGAGCCAAGTCTTTATCGTTGAGAGATTCGGCAAATATACCAAGACCCTGGACCCTGGGCTGAACCTGATTGTCCCTTTTCTGGATCATGTCTCGCACCGCATTTCGGTCCTTGAGCGCCAGCTGGCGGCGTTCAAGATTTCGGTGATCACCAAAGACAACGTGGAAGTAACGCTCGAAACTACGGTTTTCTTCCGCGTCGTTCAGGCCGACAAGTCCGTCTATCGAATACGAGACGTTGAGCGGGCGATACACACGGCGGCCACGTCCATCGTACGCTCGGCTGCCGGAAAACAAGAACTTGACGAATTGCAGTCGTCGCGACGGGCCATGAACGAGGAAATTCAGCAAAACCTCGAACAGGCCGCGCTAGTGTGGGGCGTAGAAATCACCCGCACGGAAATTGTCGACGTCGTGGTAGACGAGGAAACCCGAAAGGCGCAGCGAAAGCAACTGACCGCAGAGCGGGAGAAACGCGCAACGATCGCGACGGCGGATGGCGAGAGAGCGGCAGTTCAGCTTCGGGCAGAAGGCGAACTCTACGAAGCTCAGAAAAAGGCGGAAGCGATTCGCATAACCGCCGAGGCAGAAGCATATGCGGTCGAAAAGAAAGCCCAGGCAGATGCAACGCAAACGGCACTGCTCGCGGAGGCGATCGCAAACCGTGGTCAACCCGCCGTGGAATTTGAAATTCGGAAGCGTCAGGCGGACGCGATTCGCCAACTCGCCGGCACCGATAGCGCCAAGGTGCTTGTGGTGCCAACCGAAATTGTCGGGGCTCTCGGCGCCCTGGAAACCATCCGGCAGGTGCTCACTGAGAAGGTCGACGGAACAAGGCCCTCATCCGCCCCGCAGGCGCCGCCGGAACCGCATATGTCTTCGCAAGAACACGCTCGGGAGCGTTACGCAACGCCTCCCAGCACAGGAAGCAGCAACACTACCGGCGATGGAAATCCGTAAGAAAGTTCCCTAGCTGATTGGACGCATGATTGAGACCGAATTTATCTATTGGCTGTTGCGCCCGGCAACTTGGGTTCTGGCGGGATTGCTTTTGAGCGCCATGGAATTGGCGATCGGAACGATGATTGCGCTACCCCTCGGGATCGCGGCGCTTGCCATTGGCGGATACCTATTCTTGCAGCAGAGCGGGATTCTGCCAGAAGCCATCTGGATGGAATCGTGGAAACAAGTGGCGATTGCGTATTCTGCCATTGCCGTTCCCGCAGTCATCCTGCTTCGTAGGGCGTTCCTGCGGAAAGGCGATCAGCCGGACATCAACAAGTACTAGGATTGCTTGCGGAGGCAACCGATCCTCAACTCCACCCGGCTCCGTTCGGAGGGAGCAACGGTTGGCTCCGGACCGAACAACCGGGCTTGTGACCAACGGCTCCCGCTCCTGGCTACGGGGCACGATCCGGGGATTCTGCACATAAGTTGACAGCACACGGTTCCCCGACGAGCGGAACCACGGGAAGCGGGTTCATCCCGACACACTCCACCCACGAAGGAGCCAAGGCGCGTTGCAGGAAATTCCCTGCGGAATTGAAATCGCGGTCCGCCGCCAGCCCTGATGCGGAACAGGCGCGGGCGCGAACAGCCAGACTCTTCGGCGCCTCGGCGCCGCATCCCGAGCAGTTCTTGTAGCGGATTTCTTCGCCAAGTTTCCCCTGCCTGCGGGTACGCTGACAGCGATGAAACGGGCCACAGGACCAAGCGCAGGAATCCACACCGGCCCTCGTCAGGAACCCATTCCATAAGAAGCCTACACCGTTCCCGGGCCAGGAATTCCGTCCATGGGAGTTACTGATGTGAGTCCCAAGTTGCACATGCCACTCGTTGATGTCCTCACGTCATCCGGCAGGGTCTTGTATTCGCCGATCAGGATTTTCCGCCTCGTGAACTTGCCGTCCGGGATCCTCGCTTCAGCCTCGTACGGCTCCATCAGCAGCATGCGGTGAAAGTTCGGATAACGACTTCGCTCAATCCGAATTCGTGCTTCGCGGTCTCCTCGGATTTGCCTCCCGCGCGCACGTTTCCCATAGGCTTCAAAATGTTCGCACCCCTACGGAGCCAATCATCCACCAAGAGAAACGCGCCCATGATGTGAGATCGTTGGGTGCGCCCAAATGACGAATTTCGAGAACAATTTCTTACTCAATCGATGGAAATCCGGAGATCGGGTCGATTGTCAAGGGAACGGAGAGTCTGCAAGCCTCCCCGATTGCAACGCATTGGCCGGCACGGACTTGTGACATGGACGCGCGCGCGGCAGGAAGGGTATCAGACGCGATGCAATGTGTTCAGCTGCGTCGGGGGCGGTGGACGCAATTTCTGTCGCCCGCAACGCGGCCTTACGCACGGAATTCAATCCTTGTGACGGATCTCCAAGCAAGGAAAGCACCATGTTTCCGAGTTCGTCGCCACTGGAAACCGGGAAGGCGCCTCCCCCTGAGTCCAGTGCGCGGTAGATTTCTTCGAAGTTAAAGACATCTGGACCGTGCAGGATTGCAGCATCCAGTGCAATCGCCTCGAACGGGTTGTGCCCGCCAATGCCCCCAAACGATCCACCCATGAACGCTACTTCCGATATTCGATACCATACACCGAGTTCTCCCAAAGTGTCGGCGACATATACCGCTTCGTCGTCTCCTGGTTCCGTTCCCGCTGTACGCCGCGAGCACCTCATACCCCTTGATCTGACGCTCTTTTCAATTCGTTTTCCCCGTTCCGGATGCCGCGGAACCAGAAGAAGCAGAGCCCGCGGCATGGTCTTGCGTACGACTTCGTGTGCTAGTAGCGCCATTTCTTCGTCGTCCCGGTGCGTACTTGCGGCAAGCCACACCGGGCGATCCCGGAGGAGGGATTGAATCGACTGCAACACCTCGACATCGGCTGGCAACGGATCGGTTGCAGATTTCAAAGACGGCGAGATTTGCACGACTTCGGGCCTGGCGCCAAGCCAAATCAGCCTCTTGGCGGAATGGGTGTCGCGCGCTAGCACGAGGGAAAAGGATCCGAAGATCGCGCGCGCGGCGCCGGCGGCCCACGACCAGTTTCGCATTGAGCGGCGTGAAACACGTGCGCCGATCAACGCCGTTGGAATTCCTCTCTCGTGCGAATGCGATACAAGAATCGGCCAGATCTCCGATTCCACCAGGATGAGCAAGTCTGGCTTCCATGCACATTGGAATCTCTCGACGCATCCGGGCAGGTCGAGCGGCGCATATCGATGCAGAACGCCGTGAGGTAAGCGCTTTGCTAGCATGCGAGAGGAAGTGGGTGTGAGGCTGGTCACCAGGATCGTCGCTTCCGGATTCCGAGTTCGCAGTGCGGCGATTAGGGGAACCAAGGAGAGCGTTTCCCCGACGCTTGCTCCGTGCATCCAGATAAGCGATCCTTTCGGTCGCTCAACCGGTTCCCTTCCCAATCGTTCGAGAGCTCTTCTTCCCTCCCTTCGCAACAGCGCCCGCACCGCCAGGGAAATTGCCGGTTCGACCACCCGCAGGACACGCCGATAGAGCGACAGGGAAAGTGCTTTCGCCATTCTGCTCCGACCTCATCCGCTCGGAAACGGCCTGCGGAAGCCCGCTCCCAAAATTTTCTTCATGACCTAACAGCGCACGCTGCCAGTGATCACAGTTGCAATCTTATTCGGACCTGGAAGACATTCTTCGCCGCAAACGCCGCCCGCGCTCAGTCTGCGGCGAAGGAATGCACCGTGCGGCAATCGCAAGTCTCATGCCGACCACACGTCCCGTATTCTCATGGTGCCGGGGCGAGCAACCGGCGATTCCTGCCAACAATCGACACTGCGCGTTTCCAATCGGCAACGAAATTTCTCTCCGGAAAACCTTGGAACAGGGTTTCCTGACTTGATTCCCTGCCGGCGATCCGCGATTTCTTGAATTGCAAGGCGACAAAGAATTTGGCCTCACCCAGATATTGATGTGTCCGCCTGACGAAATTGAAAACGTCAAGGGTATTATAGTCACGGAGACCCGATCAATTTCCAATTTCTAGAGCCGGTCCGCAATTCGGGCATGCAAGCAACGCGGAAAAGCGTGAACAGGCTTGAACAGGCCATCACGTCCTCGAACTTCGCAAACCCCGCACGGACCAATTCCAAGTCCAGCGATTCGCAACCCCGTGCCGCATGCCAGACGGACCATGCGGTCGCTCTTGCTTCAGCGCAATTCGCGAAAATAGACTGGCGCATTATCCTTGTACGGTCATCGCGAGTTCCAACCGGTACTCTGCTGTCAGAACGCTTTCCTTGGGAGTTTCAAGAATGGAATCTATTTCTCGGTTTCATCTCGAAACATGAGAATTGGTTGCGTACCCCGCCGAGAGCACACTGAAATGAGCAATCTACAAACAGGAACCGTCTGCATCGGTGGAATTGCCGTCGGCGGGAAACATCCTCTTGCGTTGATTGCCGGCCCGTGCCAGATCGAATCAAGGGATCATGCCCTCGCCATCGCGGAACAGGTCGCGCTCTTCGCAAGCGACCTCGCCATCCCCTACATATTCAAGTCCTCATTTGACAAGGCCAATCGTAGCAGCATCTCGGGTATTCGTGGCGTTGGTATGACGAAAGGCCTTGAAATACTTTCGGACCTACGCGACCGCGTCGGCTGTCCGGTAATCTCGGATGTTCACGCGCCGGATCAATGCGTTCCTGCGGGTGAAGTCCTTGACGCGGTCCAAGTCCCGGCATTTCTTTCGCGCCAAACGGACTTGCTCGTCGCCGCGGGCAAGACCGGCAGGCCCGTCATGGTCAAGAAGGGACAGTTCCTGGCGCCCTCGGATATGATCAACGTAGCGCAAAAGATTGCCAGTACCGGGAACAGGAACATTCTTCTCTGCGAACGCGGCGCGTGCTTTGGATACAACGCGCTTGTCGCAGACATGCGTAGTCTGTCTGTACTCGCGGAAACTGGGTATCCGGTCGTGTTTGACGCAACGCATTCGGTGCAAGCTCCCGGGGCATTGGGGAAAGAATCCGGGGGCAATCGAAAATTTGCGCCCCTGCTCGCTCGTGCGGCGGTTGCGGCGGGCATCGATGCAATCTTCCTGGAGGTTCACGAAGATCCGGACCGGGCGCCAAGCGAC
The DNA here is from genome assembly GCA_965219495.1 of Rhodobacterales bacterium. Taxonomy (GTDB): domain Bacteria; phylum Pseudomonadota; class Alphaproteobacteria; order Rhodobacterales; family CAZPXZ01; genus CAZPXZ01. The sequence continues at coordinate 159,501 of OZ244777.1, read as the reverse complement.
GGCGCGGTCATGCTTCCGCTTGGGGAACTTCCCCCCCTCCTGCGGACGCTTCGGTCTATCGACCGGGCAACTCGAGAACCGTCATGATTTCGGCCAAGGCGCCGCCGATCTCCGCTCCGCACGGTAATTCCAATGAGAGGTTATTTGCTGCTCCACAAGGCTTTCGCGAATATGATGTCCGCTGGCGGTACCCTGAAGAAATTGGACTGGAAGGACTTCAGTCTCTTGGCCTTGCCTTTGGCACATGGCTGCGCGAAGTCGAAACCCCTCATCAAGTCGTTGTGGGACGAGACTGGCGCTCCTATTCGCTGGAAGTCAAGAATGCTTTCGTGGAAGGGCTGGTCCTTGCAGGCTGCGAGGTCCTCGATATCGGACTCGCCCTGTCACCCGTAGTTTACTTTTCGCAAGTCCAGTTTGGGAACATTCCCGGCGCCATGATTACTGCGTCGCACAATCCGAACGGGTGGACCGGCGCCAAACTAAGCGCAGTGCCCCCCCTTACGGCGGGCCCGGAGGATATTGCGCGTATTCGCGAGCTTACTTTGAACCGGCAGGGCATTGAGCGTGAAGGTGGCAAGCACTTGGATCGTCCCGGTACGACCGACGCGTATGTCGATGAACTCACTCGGGGCATCCGGATTTCCCGCCCCCTGAAAGTGGTTTGTGCCACGGGAAACGGAACGGCCGGCGCCTTCGCACCTCAAGTGCTCAGCAAAATCGGTTGTGACGTGGCGCCGCGTCATAACGAACTCGACCATTCATTCCCGAATTACAATCCCAATCCCGAATCCCCGGTGATGCTGCAGGATATGAGTCGGGCCGTTCAAACATGCGGCGCCGACATCGCCCTTGGATTCGACGGCGATGGGGACAGGTGCGGAGCGGTGGATGAATGCGGAACGCCTGTCCAATCCGACAAGCTCGGCCTGCTTATCGCCCGTTCCCTGGCGCCAAAGCATCCCGGCGCAAAATTTTTGGCGGACGTGAAGTCGACCAGCCTGTTCGCGATGGACGCGACCCTGCGCCGGCATGGATGTGATACCGATTATGTTCCAACCGGTCATTCCTATATGAAGCGGGAACTTCATGCCCAGGCCGCATTGGCCGGTTTCGAACGATCCGGCCATTTCTTCTTCGCCCCCCCGATCGGCCGGGGCTACGACGACGCGCTCAAGGCAGCCGTGGAAATCTGCCTGCTCCTCGACTCATCGGGCCTGCCTCTGTCCGCACTCGTCCGACAACTACCGGAAACGTGGTCCACACCTACCTTGGAGCCATCTTGCGCCGATAGCGACAAGTACGGTGCGATCGATCAAATCAGGACCGAATTGAATCGCCTGCGCTTGAAAGGGGAACTCTTGGGCGGATGCAAGATCCAGGACATCCTCAGCGTGAATGGAGCCAGAGTCTCCCTTTCCGGCGGCGCTTGGGCACTGGTCCGAGCGTCTTCCAACACGCCTAACCTTGTTGTCATCGTCGAGAGTCCGAATTCCGACGATGAGGCCGCGAACATTCTGAACGCCGTGGCCGGCGTGCTCAAGAAGTATCCGAGCGTCGACAGCAGTTGCTTCGATGAACCATAGGCCAATTATGGCAGTTGGCGATCACTACGACCGGAATTTGTGCGCACGCCTTCGCGCGGTCGCGGTGGATGCCGGCGACCGAATCCTGAACATTCGGGAGTCGAACAATCTTACTTTGCGCACCAAGCCGGATGGGTCTCCCGTTTCGAACGCGGACGAAGAGTCAAACAACCTCATTCTCGCCATCCTCAACCGGATCCAACCGCACGTTCCCATTGTCAGCGAAGAAACTTCGGTTCCGGATTTTGATCCCGACCATCCGTTCTTCTTGGTAGATCCCCTGGATGGTACCGACAGCTTCATCCGGGGTAAGAACGCCTTCACGGTGAATATCGCGCTGGTTCGCCAGCGCGTACCTGTGTTGGGCGTCGTATACGCGCCGGCGATGCGTGTCTGCTATTGGACCGACGGTCCGGACTCCGCGCACCGGGACGATTGGACGCCGGCCCTTGAAATTCCAAGATCGAAGGAAATTCGTGCCGAGTTTCCGGGTGACGCGGGAGATATCTCTGCCGTTGTCTCGGAATTGCATCTTGATCCCCGGACTTCCGAATGGCTGGATCGTGAGGGTATCGTTTTGCGCCGTCCCATCGGTTCCTCGATCAAGTTTTGCCTTGTTGCCAGCGGTGAAGCAGCCGTTTACCCGCGCTTCGCACCGATGCGGGAATGGGATACCGCAGCAGGATGCGCCGTGCTCCGAGCCGCAGGCGGAACCGTACTCAAAACCGATGGACAATCTCCGCTGAGGTTCGGATCGCAGGGCCTGGTCACCGAAGGATTCATCGCATGCGCTAAGGGGTATCGACCGAGAATCGTTTGATATGGCCCGCAGTAGCTTCCTTCAAAACCACGTTCTGCGGTGTCGAACGTGGAACAACGCAGGGTTCCACAGGGTCGCTGAGAGCGGCAGCCGGAAGCTGACATTCCTCCCCATTCGGAACGAAGATTCCCGGGAGTTCAGGTGATCATGCGCATCCTGATCGTTATCCCCGCCCGCTATGCATCCACCCGATTCAGAGGCAAGGCGCTGGCTGGTCTTCGAGGCGCAACCGGCATCGTCAAACCGCTAATCCAGCGGAGTTGGGAGGCGGCAACCCGGACCCTCGCAGAAGGCGACAGTGTAGTGGTTGCCACGGATGACGCGAGAATTGCGCAGGCAGTCAAAAACTTTGGCGGCAGATACGTCATGACGCCGAAGACTTGTGCAAATGGAACGGAACGATGCAGCGCAGTACTTGATATTTTGCCCGGTGCGGACAGGTTTGACACGATTGTCAATCTGCAAGGTGACTCGCCGCTTACCCCACCATCTCTTGTTCGAAAGACATCACAGGCGCTCCAGCGGGATCCTTCCTGCTCCGTGGCGACTCCGGTGACTCGATGCGATGCCCGGGCAAGCATGCAATTTCGAAAGACTCGAAAGGAAGGACGCGCCGGAGGAACAACCGCTGTCTCTGACAAGAACGGATACGCTCTTTACTTTTCCAAGGAAGTTCTCCCGTTCGGCGGAGGCGAATCTTCCAACGCTCCGATCCTGCACCATATCGGCCTTTACGCCTATCGCCCTACTGCGATTCGCGAGTATGTGAAATGGCCTGTTGGCGTGTTGGAAGCATCAGAAGGTCTTGAGCAGCTTCGATTTCTGGAAAACGGTTCATCCATCCTGTGCGTGGAAGTCGCTACAGAAAGCGACGGGTTTTGGGAAGTTAATCTCCCCTCCGACATTCCGTTGGTGGAGGAAGGGCTGTATCAGCAAGGGATCGAATAGGGCGGGCAAGGTCGTGAACGAAATTTTCCGGAGTTGGGGAATGGAGATTGATCCGCCGTCGAATCACAATTGGGACCTCTGCTTGACCAACCGAATCACTTGCGAGCAAGTCACTAAATGCCTTCGCCGACCAATATGTCCTCAAGGATTGTGATCATTTTCTTCGGTCCCGAGAGATGAGGATGTACTTCATTCGCGGCACGATATGCATTGAGCGCCGCCTGCTCATCTCCCAGCGCAAGAAACACGAGCCCGAGGCCGGAAAGCGCGCCAAAATGCCGAGATTCCAGCATTAGAGTCGCCTGAATGTCGGCAAGCGACTTCTCGTAATTTCCCCGATAGTAGTGAACCGTCGCCCTGGCATTCCATCCCTCTGCAAAGTCTGGAGCGAGCCGGACGAGATCGTCCAGATGATTCAGCGCAATATCAAGCATGCCCACCGCCATTGCCTGATGTGCGCGCAAAAGAATCAAGTTCATGCTTGCAGAGCCGGAATCGTTCCATATTTCCAGAATGTCGCTCTGAATTGATTGTGCTTCCTGTTCATCGGCAAGCTTCAGACGGGCAAACAGGCTATCTAGCCTCTGAGCGTGGCTTGGGTTCTCGGCGACCGCTGGGCTATAGTCATGCCCTAGAACTACCATTATGAAAACGGCAGCAACGAAGAGTATTTGGGCAGCACATGTCCGCACCGGACACACCTCTCCCAAACTGCGATCCGGGATTTGCAATTAGACAACTTCCGGTGGGCATACGCAAGCAGTCGACCTTGGAGAACGATTCCGCCTCACGCGCGGCCGGTTTCTTTCCATTGGTCGGCACACCAAACAATTCCGTTCCGTCCGGGGGTGAGGCTGTTTCCGCGGTGGCCGTGGACGGCGCACTGCTTCGAATTGCGCTTTGGCCGTCACCCCGTGCAGCGGGTTCCGTTTTCCTGTTTCCTGGAAGAGCGGAATTTACAGAAATGTACTTCGAAACGATCCACTTCTTGCGCCAACTCGGCTGGGCCTGTGCAGTCATTGACTGGCGTGGACAGGGGCTCAGCACCCGCTTTCTCCCGGACCGGCGGAAGGGACATGTCCGGAACTTCGCGGAATACCAGTACGATGCCGCCGCCTTGCTTGCATGCACCGATCTGGAAGCGTTCCCAAGGCCACATGTGCTTCTGGCAAATTCGATGGGAGGCACAATCGCCTTTCGGTTCGCGGTCGAGAATCCGGCTTCGGTGGATGCCGTGATTCTTGCGGCGCCGATGTTCGGGTTGCGTCTAGGACGCCCGGGCAATGCGCTCGCAAACACTTTTGCGCGGTCGGCGTGCCGGCTTGGCCTGGGAAATCGCTACGCGTTCAATTGCGACCGGCGGTCGGTAACGGAACGCGGGTTTGAGGGCAATCCCCTTTCCACCAGCGAGCGGAGATTCGCGCGCCTTGCCGAAATCGAACGAGCGGTGGAGGGAGCATCGATCGGCGGCGTGACCTGGTCGTGGCTCCGGGCCGCATATGCTGAAATCGCTTCATTGGCTGCGAGCGATTTTCCGTTCGTGCCAAAGCTTGTCATAGTCGGAAGTGACGACAGTGTAGTCGACATCGAACGCGTGCGACGGTTCGTGACTGAAACACCGCAGACGCATTTCGTGCCGGTTCATGACTGCCTCCACGCGGTACTCCATGAGAAACAGGCAGCAGTCGACATCGTGCATGCTCGGATTGCAGAGTTCCTGCAGAGAAGATGTTGAACGCATGGGCCGGTGACCCGACGCACTCCAAGAGTTGCTTTCGGAATTCTGACCGTAATGCCTTTCGCGGCAGCGCACTCGGTTTTACGATATCGACTCCGTGCCCCGCGAAAGTATCAGCGGTACCAGGAGACCCTGACCGGCCGGAATTCCTTCGCCAGAATGGGATTCCTGAGCGCTATTCGATGTCCAGCCCGGCTCGGGTGGAAGCAAGTACTTCGCAAGCGATTCGGTGCAAACTTGAGTTGCATGCGGCAATGACTTTGCCCCCCCAGGCGCAACTGCCACCTTCCCAGTCCGTGATCTTTCCGCCCGCTCCCTCGACAATCGGAATTACGCCGAGAATATCATAAGAAGTCAGACCGGATTCCACGACTAGATCGAAACCTCCGTGCGCGAGCATCGCGTACTGGTAGGCGTCCCCGCCCATCCGGCTCAGCCTACATCTACTCTCAAGCGTCTGAAATGCAGTGTAATCTTCCGGGCGCTCGAACGCGTTGCGATGCGTTGTGGAAATACTCGCCTTTCCTAGGTCGGCGCATTGGCTGGTTCGAAGCGGCTTCTCTACTACACCGTGCCGGAAGCACGCCTCGTGGAGTCCTTCCACACCAATGCCCCAAAAACGTTCGTCCAGATAAGGCTGGTCAATGATTCCGAGCACAGGACAAATACCGTCATGCAAACCTATGATCACGGTCCAGACCGGCATTCCGGCAATGAACGATCGCGTTCCGTCGATGGGATCCACAACCCAGATCAGGCCGCTGGCCCCTTCCGAGTTGCCATATTCCTCGCCAATGATCCCGTCCTGCGGCCGCAGCTTGGCGAGCCGGTCGCGAATGGCCGTTTCCGCCGCGCGGTCCGCGTCCGTAACCGGATCGAACAAGTCCGAACTCTTGTTATCCACGGCCAGATTGCGCGAGCGAAAGTGCCGCAAAATCGGCGCGCGCGCGGATTCTGCCAACTCATGCGCTACTTCGAGCAATTCCTTGCTCGCTTGCGCGGATATCGCGTTCAAATTCCTGTTCCGTTCCATTTCCGCTCACGCTTCACGCGTCCATGCTTGACTGTCAGGATTCTCTCAAGCAACAGCGTTACTGTCTGCACGATAATTACCCTTCGCATCAATTCGGGAGCCGTGTCAATGCGTGCAATGCGAGCACATCAGCCGGGAACGAGCCTTCGCCTGGATGAGGTCCCACGGCCTGAACCTGTTTCTGGTGAGGTTCGAATTAGGGTCGCGGCCTGCGGGGTGAACTTTGCGGACACGCTGATGGTTGCCGGAACCTATCAGGAAAGGCCACCATTCCCGCTCATACCAGGCCTTGAAGTTTCCGGAACGGTCACGGCGCTCGGCAAAGGAGTCGAAGATATGGACTTGGGCGCCAGGGTGGCGGCCATGTGCGGAAATGGCGGCTTCGCGGAAGAGGTCTGCGCCCCCGCCAATTCCTGTGTTCGAGTTCCAGACAACATGGCATTTACCGATGCCGCCGGGCTGCAGGTAGCTTACGGAACCGCCGACTTGGCGCTCCGCATTCGGGCGAGACTCCGCCGCGGGGAAACTCTTCTCGTGCTTGGCGCTGCGGGAGGGGTCGGGCTTGCTGCGGTGGAAATCGGGAATCTGCTTGGCGCGCGCGTCATCGCTTGCGCGCGCGGTTCCACCCGTCTCGCAAGAGCCCGCCAAAAAGGAGCCGACCTTGGCATCGACACAGAACTCGAAGACATTCGGGATTCCGTGAAATCGGCAACCGGCGGCGCTGGTGTCGATGTCGTGTTCGACCCCGTAGGTGGATCCCAGTTTCGGGACGCGCTTCGCGCCGTGGCGTTCGGCGCCCGCGTACTGCCGATCGGTTTTGCTTCGGGCGAAACCCCTCAAGTTCCGGCCAACATCGTGCTCATAAAGAACATCGACATTGTTGGCGTTTATTGGGGAGCGTACTATCAGCGCCGGCCCGAAATTCTGGCCAACAGCTTTCGTCGCATCCTTTCCTGGTACGCGGAACGCGCCATTTCACCCGGAACGTCCCGCACGCTTCCGCTTGAGGATGCCGAAACCGCCCTGGACCTGTTGCGCAATCGAAACGCTTCGGGGAAAATTGTGCTGACGGTCGCGTGACCACGAGAACGTCACCGGAAGACCGCAGGACTTCAGCATGTCATCGAAATCCGCGATTCTCGTGACCGGAGGCGCTGGATACATCGGCAGCCAGACCGTACTGGAGCTCATGGATGCGGGGTATCCCGCAGTGGTTATCGACGATCTCTCCACGGGCTGCCAGTTCCTAGTCCCGGAAAGGGCGATATTCATCCCGGGAAATGCCGGTGACCGTGACTTGGTGGAGCGTACGATTTCCGAGCATCGGATTGCCGCGGTTGTTCATTTGGCCGCCAGCGTGATCGTTTCTGAATCTGTATCCGACCCGCTCAAATATTATCGCAACAACAGCAGCAATAGCGCCAGTCTCATCGCCGCTTGCGTCAGGAGCGGCGTAGAGCACTTCGTTTTTTCTTCCACCGCCGCCGTTTACGGTATCCCCGAGCGGGTTCCCGTAAGCGAAGACGCTCCTGCGTCCCCGATCAACCCCTACGGACGCACAAAGCTGATTTCTGAGTGGTGCCTTCAGGACGCTGCCGCCCAAAACGGGATTCGCTTCGTTTCATTACGTTATTTCAATGTCGCGGGTGCAGACCCGCGCGGAAGGGCCGGACAGTTGTCTCCCAATGCGACGCACTTAATCAAGGTGGCTAGCGAAGCCGCAACCTGCAAACGCGAGTACATCACGATTCACGGAACCGACTACGATACGTTCGACGGTACATGTATACGCGACTACATCCATGTGGCCGACATAGCGAAAGCTCATGTAGCCGCCCTGAAATACTTGCGAGAAGGCGGTGAATGTTGCCTGCTTAATTGCGGATACGGACGAGGATACTCCGTGAGAGAGGTCTTGAACGTGGTCCAGAATGAAGCGGGAATGGTATTGGATATTCGGGAAGGCCCGCGACGGGAGGGTGATCCTCCCGAACTGGTTGCCGACTCGACAAGGCTTCGTTCAAAATTGCGCTGGGAACCAGAATACGACGACCTGCAATTCATTGTGCGAAGTGCATTGGCATGGGAACGACGCGGCGCGTAGATGACCACAGATACCGGAAAAATTGTCCAACCTGGAATCACATGGGCAGGCGAGACAGGTGAACTCCTGCTTCTACCTCGGCCTGCCCAATCTTGAAGCCTTGACAGTTGCCTTGGCTCCGGGCGCGCATCCATTCTCGCAAGAAGGCAAGCTCCGCAGCACTGCCACAACCGCGAGCCCAACCCGCCCATCGCCAGTGTCATTCGCCGCAATATTCGACCGCCCGTCGCACCGCCGAGATAATTCTCTCCTGCGTGTACTCGGCGAGATATGCATGCATCGGCAAGCTTAAAACTCTTCCGCAAAGACTTGCCGCAACCGGTAGTCCCCTCTCTGCGACCGGAAAACCCCGATAGGCCTCTTGATGATGGAGGGGTTCAGGATAGTGAATCACGGCAGGAATTCCGTCCTCTGCAAGCATTGCGATGAATTGGGTGCGCTCCATCTTTTCAAGCTGAATGGTGTATTGCGCCCAAGTCGAACGGACATGATTTCCAACAAGTGGAGGGAGAACTGCGGGGATTCCCGAGAACGCCTCCCGATAACGATTTGCCGCAATGTCGCGCGCCTCAAGTTCCTCCGGAAAAATCTTCAGTTTTTCCAGCAAAATAGCGGCCTGTATCGTATCGAGTCGCCCATTCACGCCAATTCTCACGTTGTCATACTTGTTGGCACCCTGGCCGTGGGAAAGCAACGATCGAACTTTGGACGCAATGTCATCATCATTTGTCAACACCGCTCCACCATCGCCGTAGCATCCAAGCGGCTTGGCTGGATAGAAGCTGGTTGCCGTCAACTTGCCCATGCCACCGGTCCGCCGCTCGCGGTAAACGGAACCGAAACTCTGGGCGGCATCGCATATGAGCCAGAGGTCGTGACCCGAAGCTGCTTTTTCGATTTCGTCGTAGTCCGCGGGGCGCCCGAAAAGATCCACGGCGATGATGCCTACCGGGGAAAGCCCATTTGAACGCGCAACCTCTACGCCATCGGCAATTCCGCCCGGAGACATGTTGCATGAATCTGGATCGACATCCAGAAACACAGGGGATGCGCCAAGCAGCGCGACAACTTCGGCTGCGGCGACAAAGGAAAATCCGGGAACAAGCACAGCATCGCCGCGGCCAGCCTCCAGCGCCATGAGGCCAAGAAGAAGCGCATCCGTTCCGCTCGAACATCCAATCGCATGACTCACACTGCAATATGCAGAAAGCCTCTCTTCGAGAAGGCCCACCTCCGGCCCCATGATGAACTTTCTGTGTTCCATCACACGCGAGACCGCGGCCTGCAAGTCCGCGCCCAGTCGCTCTTGCTGCGCTTCGAGATCTATGAACGGGACTGGTTGCATTGGGGATTATATCGGATAGTGCCCACAGCACCCGTCACCGGCTCCGGGGCGGGCGTGGCGTACGCACCATCGCCACCGGGGCCGTGAGCATCCGAGCCAGATCGTCCGCCGTCTTCCCCTCCAGGTGGCTCACGTCGATTTCCTTCTTCATATCTGCCTTGGACGGCTGGTAGGACGACTTCACAACCTCCACACGGCGCGGCGGCCTCTTGCGTCGTTCAGTCACATCAGCCTCCCATGCAGCCAGCAAAGGCCGAGATGATGCCGCTCTTTGTTGGGCGCCGATTCATGCCCGCGCTCCTGAATCAAGGCCGTTGTCGGCGATGAGTTGTGTGTACTTCAGGCGCTTGCCGTCCATTCCGAGGACGATCGCGCCCATGATGTCGAGGGTGTCCATGTCTCGCACACTGTGCTTGCCCGCAAACTCCCTCACGTACCGGTCGAGATGCTTTTCGCTCATCTTGTGGAAGGTCCCCTGATAAGCGCGCTTGAGCATCGACCAGAAGCTCTCCATGCCGTTGGTATGCACGTCGCCACGAACATACTCCTGAGCGCTGTGGTTGACGGCCTTGTGTGGATTCGGAAGGGTTTCGCAGACCAACGCATCGTCAGTGTAGACCGTGGCGTCCAGGGCCGTGTGATCGGCGACGAAGCCGTGGATGGTGGCCTTGTTAGTGGACTCGACTGCTCGGGCTCGTACTTGGTTTGTGGTCCGGTCTTTCGCACCAACGACGGCGGTCTTGCCCACGGCCCCGCGGCCGGTGAGCTCTTCGCGCTTCGACTTCGGCATGTTCTTGCGCTTGCCGCCCATGTAGGTTTCATCCACCTCGACCGGGCCAGCGAACAACCCGCTTTCACTCTCAAACGCCTTGCGCAGCCGGTGTGCCAGGTGCCAAGCGGTCTTCTGTGTCACCCCGAGATCCCGATGCAACTTCATGGACGAAACCGACTTCAGGCTCGTCATGAAGAGATAGACCGCGAGCGCCCATTTCTGATAGGGGATGTTCGACGCTTCCATGACGGTTCCGGTCCGGACACTGAATCGTTTGCGGCATTCCTTCTCACGGCACCGATAGGGCATGGTCTTGTGCTTTGCACCACTGAGAACGTTGACGGAGCCACAAAACGGGCAAGCCGGGCCGGTCGGCCAGCGGACCTTAACGAACCACGCTTCGGCCGCCGCATTGTCCGCGAACATCCGCATCGCCTCGATAAGGGTCATACCTTGGCGGTAGTGCTTGCCAGGTGCCTTGTGGGCCATCTCCACTTCCTAATCCGTTGACTTGGACCGATTTTAATAAATGGTGCCTGAATCATCAACCCCTATACGGGCACTATCCGATATAATCCCCGTTGCATTCGCCAACCTGCTTACCGCTTACGTCCTGCATGAGTTTCCCAGCAGATGAGTGGAACTGCAGAACATATGCCTGTGTAGGCGACAAGCGCGCAACCCCAAAATTCAGCACGAAATCAACCGGTTTGCCTGGTCTCGTGCCCGCCAAACAATAGAACACTGCGAATTCACAACAATTTGGTTCTGCATTGGCAGGCTGGGGGGATCGCACGGGGATACAATCCGTTACGGGACATTACGGACGAACGACGCGGCAAGCGCGATCAGCGCCTGCACGACAAATTCGAAGCCAGCAGTCGCCTCGCATTCCATTGCAAGCGTCTCGACCAATACAAGAGGACTGGTCTCCACGCATTGTGCTGTTCACTACCCAGATTGCAAACCTCCGCTCCCGCTCCTATCTTGAAGGCAGCGTATTCTCCAAAGAGTGCGGCGAAGCGAATTGTGCCGCATTCGGCGGAAGAACCAACTGAGCCCCTTGTGGGCACGTCACCGGCCTGTCGGCAGTTGCGCAACTGCACTTGCAACAGAATCCGAGACCAGACACACCGCGCCGGCCACGGCGCATTTGAACCATCGCGACCCACGCGATTCAATCAAGGGTGCATGATGACCGCAACCCGGAACGAACTCGAAACAACCGTTTATGGTATCCGCCGGTCGGGCCACCGAAGTCGCGATCTTCATGCAACTCCCAGACATGGAGCCCCCGGGCCGGACTATATCCTGCTCGCCGCCTCCCGACAGCAATCATGGAAAAACAAATGCTTATTGATGCCGCGCATCCGGAAGAAATCCGGGTCGCGGTTGTCGAAGACAAGAGGCTTGTGGCGTTTGACTACGACGCCACACAAGACGGTCAACTAAGCGGCAATATTTATCTGGCGCGTATCGTCCGAATCGAGCCTGCCTTGCAGGCTGCCTTCGTAGACTTCGGCGGCCAACGACACGGCTTTCTTGCCCTGTCCGAGATTCACCCGGACTATTTTCAAATTCCCGATGGTGATCGGCAATCATTGCTGGAAACAGAATCCGGCAAACCGGAGGAGGAGGATCAAGAGGAACGGCGGACCAAGTCCCGCTCCTCCCGTTCCCGCCGAAAACGCAAGGAATCCGATCCCGCAAGTGCCGCAGGGGAAGATGTTGCGGAGTCCGTCGACGGCGAGGAAATCGAGGAAGAAATCGACGATCTAGCCCATCGCCAAGCCGCGCCTCGCGACTACAGCATCGAAGAAGTAGTCCGAAGCCGTCAGATTCTTCTTGTCCAAGTCTACAAAGAACCGCGCGGAAACAAGGGTGCAGTTCTGACCACCTATATTTCGCTTGCAGGCCGCTATTGCGTCCTGATGCCCAATACAGCGCGAGGTGGAGGCATTTCCCGCAAAATCGGCAGCCAGCAAGACCGGAAGAGGTTGAGGGCCATAGCGCAAGAACTCGATGTGGCGCCCGGGCTCGGTGTAATCATTCGAACCGCCGGCTCTGGTCGTACGAAGGCTGAAATCAAGCGAGACTACGCCGCGCTCCTGAGGCAGTGGGAGGCAATCCGCAAGGCGACACTGAATTCGTTCGCTCCCTGCCTGGTACACGAAGAAGGCAGTTTGATCCGACGCGCGGTACGTGACTTGTACGATAAGGATATCAAGCAAATCCTGATTGAGGGCGAGGAAGCCTACAGGGATGCAAAGGACTACATGCGATTGCTCACGCCCTCGCATGCACGAAACGTACAAATGTACCGGGAAGAAATTCCCATATTCGTCCAACACGAGATTGAAGGGCAACTCGACCGATTGTTCCAGCCCGACGTCGCCCTTCCTTCTGGCGGTTCGATCGTAATACATTGCACGGAAGCGCTGACCGCGATTGACGTGAATTCCGGGCGACAAACTTCGGAACGAACAGTTGAGAAAACTGCGCTACGGACCAACCTTGAAGCGGCCGATGAAGTCGCTCTTCAGCTAAGTCTTCGCGATATTGCGGGGCTGATTGTGATCGATTTCATCGACATGGACGTAAAACGAAACCGCCGCAGCGTCGAATCCCGGCTGAAGGATCGGCTGAAGATCGGACGCGCGCGCGTGCAGCTGGGAGAAATCTCGGCATTTGGTTTGCTGGAAATGTCGCGACAACGCATGAGAAAGGGCATGCTGGAAATCTCCACCGCCGGTTGTCCGCGATGCGACGGGACGGGACGCGTACGGTCGGACAGGTCCCTGGCTCTTTCCGCCCTTCGAAAAGTCGAGGAAGAAGCGCGTTCGAATGCGAACCAGCATGTGATTCTTCGAGCAACCATAGGAATTGCAAATTATCTTGCCAACGAAAAGCGAAAGAAACTGAGTGAGATCGAGACCACGAGAGACATTCACATTCGAGTGGAAACCGACGGTACCGCCCAACCCAGCGCATTTGAACTGGTCTGGCAAGGTGACAGTTCACGACCGCAAGCTGAAGCAGGCGCCAGCCCGCCAGCGCCACAGAAGACTCGGCAGGAACGCGGCCGTGGAGGGCGCTCCCGTACAGACCGCCCGCGCAGGAGGAACCGCGGGCGGGGGCGGACAACGCAGAACTCTGAAGATGCTTCGACCGAGAAACCGAAAATCGCCCAGGTCCCCGAACAGAAATCTGCCGATTCTGCAGACCGCTCCGTGGAGGAAGGCGCAGCGCAGCACCAGTGAGCACACTCCGCTTGAAATCATTCGACATGCAAGATTTCCCGGGCTGGCGCGAAGACTTGTCGAACGCGTGGTCGAATTGTTCACGCCGCGTAGACGACCGGCGATCCAAGTCTCCGTTGCACCTCCGCCGCCCGCGCCTATACCCCGGATCACCGAGAATAACTCAATATGCAAAAATACCAGACATGAGCCGCGATGCGGCCACAATTGCTCGTCCTATTCGGGACAGTACAGAAACGAACGGCGGATCGCGCGAATGAGCAGGGTTTTGATCGGGGGGGCCTTCGTATTCGCACTGGCCTGGTTTGCGTTTCCCAGTGAAGTCCGTGCAGAACAATTGATTAGGGACGCCGAAATCGAGCACCTGCTTGAGGACTTTTCCGAGCCCGTATTTCGCGCCGCGCAACTGGACCCGGAAGAGTTCGGGTTTGTGATCATTCGCTCGCCCCAAATCAATGCATTCGTGACCGGGAACAACCACATTCTCCTCAATACGGGTCTCATTCTGGCGGCGGAAAGCTATCCCGTGCTGCTCGCCGTGATCGCACACGAGATCGCCCATATCGCCAGCGGTCACCTTGTGCGACGATTGGAGCAGTACCAACAAGCCCAAGGGCCGGTCGCGCTCCTTTCCACATTCGCTCTGATTGCAGTCGGCGCGGCCTCTGGCGACCCTGGAGCGGCAATCGGGGGTATGGCGGCCGCGCAGCAGATCGCCGACCGTTCGTTTCTCCAATACACAAGAAACGAAGAACTCTCCGCCGACTCCCTGGCGATCGACTATCTGGAGCAAGTGGGGACGGATCCGTCCGCCATGTTGGACCTGATCGACATTCTGAAGCGAAAGGAACGACTGCACGGCGAGCAGGACCCCTACGCGTTGACGCATCCGCTTGCTGACAACCGGCTGCGAAATTTGCGACCACGTGTTCTTGAATCGCAGTTCCTCGAAGCCCCCTTGAATCCCCAACTCGCGTACCGCTATGCGCGAGCCCGCGCCAAGGTCTCCGCGTTTGTGGCTCCGCCGGGCTCGACCCGCAATTCGAGGTTGCCGTCCGGAGGGACCGAACCGGAACTCCTCGCTCACGCGATCGAGCGTCACCTGAGCGCGGATTTGAAGGCGGCGCTGAAGGCCGTGGACCAATTGATCGCCCTGCGCCCGGAAGATCCCTACTATTGCGAGCTGAAAGGACAAATCCTGTTTGAAAGCGGTTTGCCGACGGAATCAGTCGCACCTTACCGAAGGGCGGTCCGACTCTCGGAAGGGGAAACGCTGCTCGCGGCAGGACTTGGACAAGCGCTCCTTTCGCTCGACACGCTCGAAGCAAACCGAGAAGCGATCCAAGTCCTTACCGGCGTGGTTCGCGAGGACCCGCTTGACGCGAGGTCCCGGAGACTGCTCGCGATCGCCTATGCGCGTACAGGCGATGAAGCGCGAGCCGCTTTAATGTCTGCCGAAGAACGTTTGATTCTCGCCGATATTGCCGGCGCCGCGCGTTTTGCAAAGCGCGCGGAATCACTTTCTGCACGGAACTCCACCACGTGGTACCGTGCGCGCGACATCCTCGTCGCACTTGGCAGGCCAGTGGAAGAGGAATAGCCATGAGAACACTTGTCGCAATCGCGTCGCTTTTGGTCTTGACAGCGACATTCACTCCTTTGAAGTCGGCGGCGCACCAAGAAGAAGAACTGGGAGCCGCGATTCGCGCGTTCCTGCTCCAACATCCCGAAGTCGTTGCGGAAGCCCTGAACAATTTCCGCCTGCAGATGGAAGAGCGGTCCCGCGTGGATCAACACGCGGCTCGGTCCGCTTGGATCGCGGAGAACCGCGCATCGTTGATCAGCGACGGCTATTCCGTCATTGCAGGGAACCCGGACGGAGATCTGACCCTAGTCGAGTTCTTTGATTACCGGTGCGGATTTTGTCGAAGAGCGCACGCCGAAGTGCAGTCGTTCTTGCGGTCCGACAGCCAAATTCGCTACGTGCTGAAGGAGTTTCCCATCCTTGGTCCGCAGTCCCTTACCGCGGCTCGCGCCAGCATGGCGGCTTCGAACCAAATTCAGGGCGACCGGTTTCTCGCGTTCCACGAAGATCTACTCATGCATGAAGGAACGATTGACCAGGAATTCGTACTCGAGCTCGCCGTGCGGCATGGAATGGATACTGAAACGCTTGAGATCGATATGGTTGATCCGATCATAGATGAGCGCCTCCAGCAAAATTTCGTCGCGGCCGGAGCCCTGCATATCGAAGGTACGCCGTCCTTTGTTCTTGGAGACTCCGTGACGGTCGGCTACCTTGACCAGCATGGCCTCGCCGAATGGGCGAAGATCGTCCGGCGTGCGCAAGCAAATTCGAACTAGGCCTGCTGAGTCTGAAATCGAATATGACGGTATCCCGATCCTCGGTCTACGTGCTGAATGGTCCAAACCTAAATCTCCTGGGCACGCGCGAGCCGGACATGTACGGCAGCGCATCGCTCGCTGATCTCGAAGCGCTTTGCCGGGTGCGCGCCGAATCACTCGACCTGCGCCTGGTGTTCCGCCAGACCAATCTAGAAGGAGAACTGGTGGACTGGATCCAGGAGGCATCAAATTCCGCCATCGGCGTCGTTCTTAACCCGGCCGCCTACACCCATACATCCATTGCAATTCTCGACGCTATTCGCGCCTGTTCCTGCCCGGTTGTAGAAGTTCATCTTTCCAACCCGAGCGCTCGCGAACCGTATCGCCGTGTCTCTCGGGTAGCGGGTGCGGTTATCGGGACCATCAGCGGTCTTGGGTCCGACGGATACCTGTACGCCTTGGACGCGCTGGCGCGGCGTAGGACCAGCGAGTAAGGAAGCCACATGAACCAGAATACCGCTGACGAGGACATGACATATGTTCGCAAAGTTGCGGAAATTCTGGAGGAAACCGGTCTCGCTGAGATTGCCGTGCGGCGAACTTTTCCAGACGGAGGACGGCTATCCGTCCGACTCGCGAGACAGCTGCCGCCCGGACAACAAATTGCTTTCCCCGCCCTTGGCCCATCGACGATCATCGCCACCGGTGATGGCCATCCCAGCGGACCGGCGAGCCAACCGAGAGGGCCGGAGCCGAATGGCCCGGAGGAGGACGAACGCGCCGTGCCTTCCCCGATGGTAGGAACCGCCTACCTCGCGCCCGAACCTGGCGCCGCGCCGTATGTCACGGAGGGCATGGCGGTGAAGGAGGGAGAGACACTGTTAATCGTTGAAGCGATGAAGACGTTGAATCCGATCCCGGCCCCGCACGACGGTGTTGTCGAGCAAGTACTTGTCGCCGACGGCGAGCCGGTCGAGTACGGAACCCCGCTCGTAATTCTCGCCTAGATTTCGGCCCAAGCGCCCGTGTTTGGCAAGATACTGATTGCGAATCGAGGTGAAATCGCGCTTCGGATCTTGCGCGCCTGCCACGAAATGGGCATTTCCACCGTCGCAGTCCATTCGACCGCCGATGAAAACGCGATGCATGTTCGCCTGGCGAATGAAAGCGTGTGTATTGGCCCGCCCAATTCGCGCCAAAGCTACCTGAACATTCCGTCCATTCTCGCCGCCTGCGATCTGACGAGTCCGGACGCAGTGCATCCCGGATACGGGTTCCTGGCCGAAAATGCGGCATTCGCCCGCATCGTCGGCGAACACGGGTTCACATTTATTGGCCCGCGCCCGGAACATATTGAACTCATGGGAAACAAGATCGCCGCGCGCAGGACCGTGGCCCAGGCAGGACTTCCGTGCGTGCCCGGCAGTGAAGTTCCAGTCGAGGACCCGGACGAAGCCAGGAAGCTGGCGAGGGATATCGGCTATCCAGTACTCATCAAGGCTGCCGCAGGCGGGGGCGGTCGCGGCATGAAGATAGCTCAAGATGACGACTCGCTCGGGGACGCAATCCTGATTGCGCGGGCAGAAGCAAGCGCCGCGTTCGGGGACGACACCGTCTACATTGAGAAACTCATCGAATACCCCCGGCACATCGAAATTCAACTGCTGGCGGACAGCCATGGCGCCGCGATCCATCTCGGCGAACGCGACTGCTCGCTGCAACGACGGCATCAGAAGATCCTTGAAGAAGCGCCCTCGCCGGCCCTCAACAGCGAAGAACGGAACCAGGTGGGCACGGCCGCCGTGGAGGCCATAAGGACGATCGGATATCTCGGCGCGGGAACGGTGGAATTTCTCTATGCGGACGGAGAATTCCATTTCATCGAAATGAACACGCGACTGCAGGTCGAACACCCGGTCACGGAGGAGGTCTACGGCGTCGATATCGTGCGGGAACAAATTCGGATTGCCAACGGTGGGCGCCTGTCGTTCACCCAGGAGGAAATGGTTCCACAGCGCCACGCGATCGAGTGTCGCATAAATGCGGAAAATCCCGAGACATTTTTGCCCTCCCCCGGACGAATCGATCAGTTCCATTCGCCAGGAGGACTGGGAGTCCGGCTCGATTCCGCCGTATATCAGGGATATTCCATTCCGCCCTTCTATGACAGCCTGATCGGAAAGCTGATCGTTGCCGGACGCAACCGGGAAGAAGCGCTGATGCGGCTCCGCCGGGCACTTGAGGAGATGGTGGTTTCCGGAATCGATACAACCATCCCTCTTTTCCGCAAGCTCCTGGAACGGCGCGACTTCCTGAATGGGGACTACCACATTCGATCCCTTGAAGAGTGGATCGGGGACCCGGCGGAAGCGGACGGCACCTGAACGTTAGACTGGCGCTCGATGCCATCCGCGGAACAAACAGGCCAAGTGGAGTTGAGATTTCCGGAACTTTCCGAATTGCCGCCGATTCGGGAGATCGAGTTTGATCCGCACGGCCTCACCGATTCATGGAGCATTCTTCGACTGTATTCGATTGGCTGGTTTCCGGTCGCATCCGACAGCGAATCGCAGATTGTCAATTGGCTTGACCCGGAGGAACGCGCCATTCTTCCGCTCGGTGGATTGCGAATCAGCCGGTCGCTTGCTCGAAGCGTCCGTCGCGCCAGATTGCAAATCAGGGTTAACCATGATTTTTCCGGAATCATTCGGGGCTGCGCCAAGCGCCAATCCACCTGGATCAACGAACCAATCGTGCGCGCATTCTGCGATCTTCACGAACTGGGGTTTGCGCACTCCGTCGAGACGTGGGACGGCGAGCGCTTGGTTGGTGGCCTTTACGGACTTTCCATCGGCCGGGTGTTTTTCGGGGAAAGCATGTTCAACCAAGCGCGCGACGCATCGAAGATCGCGCTCGTCCATCTGGTGGCCCGGCTGAATGTCGGGAAATTCCGCCTCTTGGACACCCAGTTTCCCAGCGATCATCTGAAATCGCTTGGCGTAGAAGTCATCCCCAAGAACGAATACCTGAAACGGGTGTTCAAGGCCGTAGGCGGAAGTTCAAGCTTTCTGGCGATGCCGGACGACCTCAATCCTCAGGAAATACTGCAACTCAGCACCCAAACGTCGTATCGCGCGTGATCCATGGCCGACAATCCCGGAGATGACGCGAACATCCATCCGCTGAAGACCAGCCGCTCGTCGATGGGAAGCCTCGTATCCCGGATTTGCAAGAATGCCGCGGATTCGGGCATCTCGTTTGGCGCACGTCCCTCGCAGGCCTTTGCACTCACGGAAAGGCGCCCAAAGTCACCCGTCCCTCCGACCGGCACTTCAAAGGTTTCCGCTCTCCCTGTCACCTTGTCGAGCCCGCGAAGTATCGCGAACCGACCACTCTTTACCGGCGCTTCCAACTCTTGAATCGGCAACTCCTCCTCTTCGCCAGGACTCGGGAGAGGCACGACAATGATTTCCGCGGCAAACGGGATTTCGGACGGCACCGCGAACAAGAGGCATGCCGCGAGCGCACCGCGTGGTAGATATCCACGGTTCATGGCGCCGACCCTGCCAAACGGGCGCGATAGCGAAGCCGCACGTAGTCAATCGTCCACCTTCCGTCTGGCGTTCGGAGCGTCGACTCCAGCCTCGCCACGACACGTTTCGTGAATTCGTCGCGCGCTTCTCCCGGGACCATTGCGAGAATTGGCGCGGCGAGCGTCTCAAGCCAGCGTTTCATTCCTGCGTCGATCCGTGTCGGACGGGAGAACAGGTGCATTTGCTCCAGCCGGAAACCCGCAGTCGCAAGTCGTTCGGAATGTTCGGCGACCGTTGGAAAATACCAGAACTCCGTCAAGTCCGTATTTGCGCCAAGCATTGCGTTCAGTTCGGAGGCCAGAGCCCTTCGAACCGAATCAACGTTGCCGCTTCCCCCCATTTCGACAACCAGCCTACCGCCTGCGCGAAGTGCACGCGCTGCGCCCCTGAGCGCCGCGTCCACCTTCGGAACCCAGTGCAACACCGCATTCGAGAACACGGCATCGAACTCCCCTCTAAAGTCGAGCTCCTCGGCGCGTCCGAGCCGCGCCTCAATTCCACGACCTCTGGTCGCCTCGACCATCTTCGGGGAAGCGTCCGTTCCGACCACATCTGCACCCTGCGACTGGATGCGGAGTGAAAGCCAACCGTCTCCGCAGCCGATGTCCAGAACGCGCTCGCCGAACCTCGGTTGAAGCAATTCTACGAGTTCCGCACCGTAGTCGGATACAAATCGGGCCGTATTTGCGTATTGCTCGGTATCCCAGTGATCCTCGTTGCACGGCCTATCGAGCGCCACTGCCGACCGCCTTGCCCAGAAGATCGAGAAAATCGACCGAACCGCGCGTTATCTCAAATGAATCGCCCGGCCCGAGAAATTCCGTTGATGCGCCCGGCACTATGGAAATGTACGTGCCACCGAACAAGCCTTCCGCTTGAATTTCGGCCGAAGAATCTTCGGGAATTTTTGCGGTTCCCGCGATCTGAAACCGCACATCCGCACGATAGCGCTCGTAATCGATTTGGATTTCACGCACGGAACCGATCCGGACTCCCGCTAGTCTCACTTCACTGCCCGGAGACAGCCCGCCAGCCTTCCGGAAGCTAGCGGTCAATTCGAAGCCACCCGATTGGTTTGCGACCCCGGAAGCCTGGTTCACATAAACCAGGAAACCGACCGCCGCCACGATCACAAGGGCGCCGACGATCGTTTCTACAAGATCACGCCGCATCTCCGCCTTCTTCCTGAACAGTGGGAGGACGCCAAGGTTCGTAGTCTCCCGTCGCGCGCGGCCTGCTGGCCGATCCGTGCAGGCTTCCCTTCGGCCGATAGGCGTTCGGGAGCCCAGTCTGATTGGGCTGATGCGGCTGTTCCCAAGATTGGCGTTTTAAGGGAGCAACTGTTGGGGGAAGCTCGAAGGTGTGGTGGAGCCAGCCGTGCCAATCGGGAGACACTCGAGACGCTTCAGACTCACCGCAGTAGATCACCCATCGTCGGGATCCGTCGCGGGTCTGGTAATAGACGTTGCCTTCCTCGTCCTCGCCTACGCGCACCCCTTTCCGGCGTGTATGGAGCCACGTCCCAACTGTCTGCCCGTTCCACCAAGTCAAGACAGTCAGAAGAAATCTCAGCATCCGAGCCTCCTGTGAATCCGCTGTTGCGTTCGCCGGTCCGGCGGACGTTGCCGTCATTTGCCCGCGGCAAGAAGGCGTGTCTTCTTGCCGACGAGCGATCCGAGCCCCGAGAGTTCGCGCGCGAGCGATTCCCCCATCAGATTCTCGAACAATGGCGGAAACGAGACCTTGATAGACTTCCGGCTCGTCGCAATCGGGCAGTGCGGCAAGATCCCGGTGGTCGAACCGGTCACGCTTTCCCCGACCCGGATGGCGGCTCCGAGAATTTCCGCGCGTTTCAACGCACTGTGCCGCAACAATGCAAGACTTCGTGTCTCATCCAGGTTCATGAGCCCGCCCTTATGCCGAAAGAGCAGAGCGCTCGCGATAAACGTTCGCTCGGAATGATTCACGCCGCTCATGTTTACACGCATCATGGTCTCGAATGCTATGGCGGCACGGTAATCGGGATGCTCGCGCCATTCCACGTCGTTCACCAAGCAGCAAGCCCGGATCAAGCGTTGTTCCGCAGGGTCCGCGGTCGGGAACAGAGGCTGCAGCCACTGATTCAACTCTTCCCCGAAACCGGGAAAGCGGGCATGTCGTCTTTCAAATTCCAGGCAAGCGGCGATGAGCGGATCCTGCTTCTGCACATTCTCGGCAAGGTGGCGATAAAACACTCCCTCCCGAAGCCCGAATGCGGAAAGAATCACTTGCTTGGGCCTGACGCGCTTGATGATGCGGGCAAGCACCTGCGCTCCGTAAGGCGTCACGTTCAAGCGCGATTCGGACGCGTCGGAGAACTTCGCCAGTCCAGCCGCAGATTGCTCCGCGGCCCAACCGGTGAGCGCGCGCGCCTCGTTCTGTGAAAGGGAGAATTCTTGGAGCACGTGCAGTGGATAGCGCGACCGGTTCATGTGAATACGCGCCAAAACCCGCCAAGATCCCCCAACCACGTACAACTGCCGCCACTTGTTCCCCAGAAGTGGACACGCCTCCAATTGCTTGTCGATCTCCGAACGGATTCTCTGAGGGCTTCGGTACCCATTCTTGAGGCGGAGAGGTCCAACCGGAACCGTGGCGCTCTCGCCAACCTCGCCGTTCCCGACTTCCGCCAATTCGAGAGAAGCGCCCCCCAAATCGGCAACAAGCCCCTCCGCACGCGGGGCGCCCAACAGGACTCCATAAGCCGCCAACCTGCCTTCGTCCTCGCCGCTTGCGATTGTGATCCTGATCCCTGTTGCGCCAGAAACTTCCTCCGCAAACACCCGGCCATCTTCAGCTTCCCGGACCGCAGCGGTAGCAATGGCCCTGATCGCCGATACGCCAAGACGATCGCAAAGCACGCGAAAGCGCTGAATTGTAACCAGCGCCCGGCGTCGACCATCCGGATCAAGTCGTCCGGTTTGATCCAACCGTCTGCCAAGTCCACACAAGACCTTTTCGTTGAAGAAGTAGTATGGCGACCTGCCTTCCCCTTCGAATATCACAAGCCGTACGGAGTTGGAGCCAATGTCAATTACGCCCAGGCGCCCGCTTTCCGCCGAATAGTCCAAGCCGGGAGCGTCGCTCGAAGGACTCTCGCATGAATCTTGCGGAAAGCCATGGAGTTCTGTTTCGAGAAGGTGATTTTCCAAGTCGCACTCCCATGCCTGGTCGCTCGACTAGCCGGACGTGGTCAACCGAGGCGCATCATCCGCGCCCGTACGTCCGCGTCCGGAAAGCGACGGATACTGCATGAAGAACTCGTGACAACTGAACAGGTCGTCTCGATTGGCTGCTTCCGGCGTCGAAGAATATCGGACAAACTGGCCGTCCGGCCGCAGCAACCATGTCTGCGCCTCGTCCCTGAGATTCGCGGCCATGATCTGATCGAGTATCTGCGCGCGTACGGTACGGTTACTGGTTTCAACCAGTGTCTCGATTCGGCGATCCAGATTTCGTTCCATCCAGTCGGCCGAAGATATGTACACCCTCGCACCCTCGCTCGGCAGGCCGCCGCCATTCCCGAAGCAGACGATCCGGCTGTGTTCCAAGAAGCGCCCGACTATGGACTTGACCCGAATATTTTCCGAAAGTCCGCGAATTCCGGGTCTCAAACCGCAAATGCCGCGCACGATCAAATCGATTTGCACGCCCGCGGAACTCGCTCGGTATAGCGCGTCAATCACTTCACGATGTATCACCGAATTGAGTTTCGCCCACACTGCAGCGGGCCGGCCCGCTGCCGCGTGGGTAACTTCCTCTTCCAGCCGCTCAAGTATTGTGGTCTTCAGATTGACCGGCGCAACCGCAGTTTCCTCCATTCCCTGCGGCGTCGCGTAGCCGGTGATGTAATTGAATATCCGCGCCGCATCCCGACCAAGCACACGGTTGCAGGAGAACAGGGAGAGGTCCGTGTAAATGCGTGCGGTTATCGGGTGGTAGTTCCCGGTTCCGAAGTGCGTATAGGGAACCAACTCCCGACCCTCCCGTCGTACGACGAGCGAGACCTTGCCGTGGGTCTTCCACTCCACGAACCCGAATACGACCTGAACGCCTGCGCGCTCCAACTGCCGCGCAAGATTGATGTTTGCCGCCTCGTCGAACCTGGCTTTCAGTTCCACGACGGCAGTAACGGATTTCCCCGCTTCCGCCGCCTCGCAGAGCGCTGAGACGATCGGGCTGCCTTTGGAGGTTCGGTACAGCGTCTGCTTGATGGCGGCCACATCGGGATCCTGTGCCGCCTGCCGTAGGAAATTCACGACGATTTCGAAGGATTCATACGGATGGTGGAGCAGCATGTCTTTTTGGCGAATGGCTCCGAAAATATCTCCGTTGTAATCGCGAACCCGCTCGGGCATCCGCGGCACGTAAGGCTGCCAAACCAGGTTTGGAAATTCGGCAGCCACCAGGTGAAACAGGTCAGGGAGCCCGATCAGCCCCTCGTCTTCGGCGATGTCGGACCGCAACACGCCCAGTTCATTGGCAACGTGTTCTTTCAGGTCTTCCGGCGCCCTTGCCTCCATGCTCAGGCGAATTACCTCGCCCCGGCGGCGGCGCTTGAGAGCCGTTTCGAATTCGCGCACCAGGTCTTCGGCTTCTTCCTCGATCTCGATGTCTGAATCCCTCAGAACGCGGAACAATCCCGCGGCCGAGGTCACATAGCCGGGGAACAACCGGTCAACGTAATGCAAGATCAGACTTTCCACGCGTAGAAATCGAGCGGAAGGGCTTGAATCCGAATTCTGCGGCAGCTGCACGAACCGTTCCACTGCATTGGGAATCGGCAGAAGGGCATTCAGGCTGTCTTCGGCTCCAGTCGCTTCCTCCTGACTGGCAAGACGCATTGCGAGCACCAGCCCCTTGTTCGGGATGAACGGGAACGGATGCGCTGGATCGACCGCGAGCGGAGTTAAGAGGGGCAAGACCTGATCGATGAAGTATTCATCCAGCCATGCCTGGTCGGCCGCATCGAGTTCATCGGTCTCTAACACGACGACCGAAGCGTTCCTCAGTTCCCGCTTCAGACGAACCCAAGCGGCCTGCTGACGCATTTCAAGCGTCCGCACATATTCGGAAATTTTCTCAAGCTGCTCCGAAGGCGTCAGGCCGTCGATGCTACGTCGTTCGTGGCCGCTTCTTGCAAGATTCAGCAGGCCGGCGACTCGAACCGTATAAAATTCGTCCAGATTCTCGCCGGAAATTGCCAAGAATCGCACTCGCTCAAGTAACGGATGAACCGGATTCTCCGCTTCGTCCAGTACCCTTGAATCGAATGCGAGCCATGAAAGTTCACGGTTGAAGAAGCGAGCCGGCGAACCAAGATCGAAATCCGCGCATATGCCTGGCCCCGGCCCCGAATTCAGAAAATCCGCTGCCTGACAATCCGACTCTTGCGCTTCAGCCCTCATGCGTCCTGCACTCCAACTCCCTTTCCCGCCAAATTAGCGGGCAAACTCGGCGTTGGCGACCAATTGCGGGATTCCACAACTTCTAGAACCTTGCGTGAGAATGCTCGGCAAGCCTTTCGCCCATATCCTGAAGATTTCGTGCGAAACCGCCAAGTTTCAAATTCCCTTCCACCCGTATGAGGGAGTCACGACAAGCCTCTTGTTGCGCAACGGTCTGAATCAAGTCGCTGCCAATCTCAATAGGGCAAGTGAGTGCGTTGTTCTGCGGCGGGTGAGTCCAATTGTGATCGCGTTCGGCGCCTCCAAAATTCGGTTGATTCTCCCGTGGCACCAGATCCGAACCATTTCGAAGACGAGAGAATAACGGTTGCGCGAGTCGGAGGCGTCCCTCCCGTTCACTCCCTACCTGGTGCGCCTGTTCGGCCAGTCCCGAATCGCGTCTACACGACCGCAAATGTTGGTAGACTTTGGCGTGGTTCAGACGGCAGGCCTCTCTTCCATGCCTGTGTCGCAAGCGGAGGGCTACGAACGGAAATACGCGCCAATTCGGCCCGAATGCCCTTCCCAAATTTCCGCACTCAAAGTTGTGATATCCCGTCGCCTCGCACCTGCGGCGCTCGATTCCGTTGAAGGATTTCCAACCATTCAGCGTTTCAGAAGCAGCATTGCGAAATCCCTTGCGCAGGCAAATATCTGTTGCAAACCCGGGCGAAATCGGGCGAACGCCCGAACGATTCCGCGTATCGTAGTCTCTTGTTCGAGAGAATACTCGCTTTTTCGGGTACATGATCTTTGCCATAACAGGTCGAGCGACGACCCCTGGAGTAAGAACCACCGGCAAGTCGCGAGGGTAAAGTCTTTGCCGACCGTCACGCAGGTTCGCGCGGCGCAAGATGATTTTGTCCAGGCCTTCCGACAAGCAAATGCTTGGCTTCTCGGACACCAGCACGCAGACAGTTGTGCGAGCGACGCCCACCGCCAATGCTCCTCCTCAAATTCCTCGCCCGGCTTGGCAGATTTCAGGCTACGAATCGAATTCCTGCGGGCTGGAAACGCTCGTCGTTCAAGCTCCCTGCAACGGGCAAGATTGTGCTATAATTGTCGTATGAATACCGACAACGAACATGCTGAACCCCGCGTCGAGGATCCTACGGAGGAAGCTCGGACTCGGTTGCTGGATGCGGCGCTGCCCCGCGTGCCTTCGGACGGCTGGTCGGACAGGACTTTCGCCGCGGCGATCAAGGAAACCGGAGTTGACCCAGGTCTCGCGCGCTTGGCATTCCCACGCGGTGCGCTTGACATGCTCCTCACATTCCACAGCCGTCTCGACCAGGCACTTGCAGAGGAATTGGCTGGCCTCCCGCAGCACGGCCGGATGAGAGACCAAATAACCGTTGCTGTTCGAAGGCGAATTGAGATTGGTGAACCGCACCGCGAAGCGGTCCGGCGCGGTGCGGCGTTCCTCGCCCTGCCAACCCACGCAACCGAAGGCGCTCGCGTCCTCTGGAAAACGGCCGATACCATCTGGACCGCCCTCGGTGATACTTCCCGCGACTACAATCGGTACACCAAACGAGCCATCCTGAGCGGTGTATACGGCGCCACGGCGATGTATTGGTTGGGTGACCAATCCGTCGGCGCAACGGCAACCTGGAGGTTTCTGGACCGTCGCATCAAAGGCGTGATGCGATTCGAGGAGTGCAAGGCCATCGTACGCCGCTCGCCGCTGGCGAAATGCATTCTGGCTGCGCCCAAGGCGATGTTCCGCGGCATCTCCGCCCCGGCGGCAGACACCCGGGGCGCGCCTCCGACCGAGACTCCGGGCTAGCTTTCGGGCCGAACCCGGTTTCGGGCAGTTCGCAACGCCTCGCAACCACTCGAACTCCGGTTGGACGGGTTCCGGAGCGCAACTGCTTCGACAGCGCCCCGGTGTATTTCCACATTTGATCCGCAAGCGGTTGCGCAGGCGGGACAAGTAACCTGGCAACGCATGTCCGGTAATCCGCCGCACACGCGGCGAGTTCATCCAACGGGGGAACCAAATCCTCAGGCGATCAGGTCGGGATACAGAGCCCTTTCAAGTTTTGCAATCTCATCGCGAACCGACAGCTTTCTCTTCTTCAGCCTGCGCACTTCCAACGCGTCCGGCGCAAATGACTGCATCATCGTGTCGAGCTTCGCTCCGAGCACAGCATGCTGTTCACGCAGCGAGTCGAGACGCGATCGAAGGGCCTCTTCGGAGCTGGTCAGCGGTGACTTTCCGTCCTGTTCGCACATTGTGCACTGTTGCTCTTTCCCAGACTTTCACGACCTAGAAGCATCGTATACCAAACCGCGACGGGATTGAATCGCAAGTTGCCCAGTCTTGGTTAAGAGAGTATCTCCTAATCTCATACCCCTCCGCGCCCGGAAAAAGTCATGCTTACCAAAATCGGATTCCTAATTGCAATTGTGATGGCTGCACTATGGGTCATCCGTGTGATGGCGAAACTGCGCACATCGACCGGAAGCAACCCCGGCGTAAACGACAAACGCGATTCCACCGAGAAACTCGTTGCCTGCCCGAGATGCGGAGCATTCGTGCCGGGCGGAGACTGTGACTGCGACGAGCCGGGCCGGACTTCTTGAAGGCAAATTCTCAGGGCTGCCATGCGTAACGGCCGAATCAGCGTTGCATTTTCCCCTGTCCAAGCCGCACTGGAAGCGCGCATGCGAGACAACTGCAAATGACCGCGGTCGCCGGGAGTAGAGCGCTGGTAACGGGAGGTGGCCGCCGAATCGGCCGAACCTTGGCGTTGGAGCTGGCGGGACAGGGCTGGTCAGTGGCGGTGCATTATCGAGCCTCGAAACTCGAGGCGGAGCAAACAGCCGCCGAGTGCCTGAAAATTGGCAGCCCCAGCGCAGCGGCGGTTTGCGCCGACTTTCGCAGTGCAGCGAGCTGCGCCACCCTCATCGAACGGGCGGCAACCGCCCTCGGCGGGCAAGTATCGTTGCTGGTGAACAACGCATCCAGTTTCCTGCCGGATGACTACACCTGCGCACGTGAACAGCATGCCGCGGAAAACTTCGCGGTGAATCTCGCCGCCCCTTTCGCGTTGACCCAGCAGCTTGCCGCCCGAACACTCAAATCGCATTCGGGAAACCGCCCACGGACGAGCGTTGCCGGGATCGTAAATGTGTTGGATACGGCGGTTCTGCGTCCCTCAAGGGGTTTTGCCAGTTATACGCTTGCGAAGAGCGGACTGCTGGCGCTGACTCGAAATGCCGCCCTGTCACTGGCGCCAACAATCCGGGTCAACGCAATCGCTCCGGGCCCGACGCTTCGGGGCGAGCGGGAGAGCGCAGCGCATTTCGCCAACAACAGCAGCCGGACTCCGCTCGGGAGCGGACCTCAGCCCTCCGAAATTGCCGACGCTCTGCTTTATATTCTCAAGAGTCCCTCGATGACCGGCGAAGTGATTGCGTTGGACGGGGGGGCACATCTCGTCAATCCGAGGGAAAACTCGTGAGCGCGCAAGAAATCGGGCACTCCTGGCGCATTACCATAGAGGACTTGAAAATAGATGCGCATATCGGGATCAACCCTGATGAACTGCATTCGAGCCAGGAGATCGGCGTGGACATTACCGTGGACATCCGTCCGGGCTCTCCTTCAGGACCGGCGCCTTTCGTTCCCGAGTCCTCGGAGGAAACAGATGAAAAGACAGTTTGCTACGACGCGATCGCGAGAACCATCGTGAAGCTAGCCGCCGGAAAACATTGGCGATTGGCGGAAGAGCTTGCCCAGCAAATCGCAGAAGCGTGTTTCGCGGACGGGCGCATCACGCGCGCGCAGGTCCGGGTTCGCAAACCAGCCGCGATCCCGCGCGCCGCATGGGCGGGAGTTGAATGTCTTGCGGTAAGATCGGAATACTGAACGCACCCATATATAGACATACGCCATGGACCAACCTAGATATAGGGACGGGTGTGGTCTCTGCGGATTTAGCCGCAGTTCGCCTAAGCGGGTGGAATACAATGAGCCCCCAGATCATCGAAATTGTACTCTTTGCGGCAGTCGCCGCGTTTCTGCTGTTCCGCCTGCGAGGTGTGCTTGGAACGCGGACAGGCCACGAAGACCCCTCGGAATCCATGCGACAGCGCGACTTTCATCGCCCACAGCCCGGCGATGAGCGTGGTGTTGTCATACCCGTCCAGACGGAAGAAACGGCGCGCGATGACTCCATGGAGGAAGCTGCTCCGGATCTCGACGGCTTGGATAAGGACGATCCGAATCGGGTTCCTCTCACCGCCATGAAGAGGCTGGAACCCACATTCACCCTCGATACATTCCTCGATGGAGCGAAACAAGCCTACGAGATGATTCTCCTAGCATTTGAGCATGGCGACAAGAAGCGGTTGCGTTCCCTTCTGGCGGACGAAGTCTTCGAGGACTTCGCGCTGATCATCGACGAACGAAGCAGAAAGAAACTCGTGGTCGATGCCCGGTTTGTCGGAATTCGGAGCGCCAAGATCGAAAGAATCGCATTCGACAAATCTGCGCGTCGAGCCGAAATCGCCGTACGATTCTCGGCGGAACTGATCACTTCGGTTCGCGACAGCAAGGGCAAACTGGTCGAGGGAGACCCGAAATCTATTCGGCGGCAAACCGACACTTGGATATTTGAGCGCATCTTTGGGAATCAGTATCCGAACTGGACACTGGTCGAGACCTGACCGCGCACCATTCTCAAATCATGACCATTCATCGTCATGATTCTGAAGGCGACGCGCTTTGGAATCAGATCGCCTCGACCGTACGGCCACTTGCCCCCTCAAGAGACCCAAGCCGGGAAGCCCCTGCCCGAAATGAGGAGCACGAATCCTCTTCGGCGTCTCGTACGCCGACTTCCAGACCGATCGTCAAGTCTGTGCCAAAACGCGATACCGCTTCGCTGGACCGGAACACGGCAACACGATTGCGAAAGGGAAAGATCACGCCAGACTACCGCCTCGACCTCCATGGTTCCACCTTCGAGCAGGCTCGAAGGCGCGTAGACAACTGTCTGAGCGAACGCATTGCATCCGGCGACCGGCTACTCCTTTTTATCACCGGCCGTGGCGGCCGGAAATTGGCGAGCGAGACCGCCCCGGAGCCCGGCGCCATTCGCGCGGCTCTACCCGATTGGGTCCGAAGCGGTCGTTTCTCCCACCGCATCGTGACGGTCTCCCAGGCGCATCGCTCGCATGGAGGGGAAGGCGCGTTTTACGTATATCTCAAGAAACCGGACCGCAGGTGACGCCGGACCACGACATTGTCTGGTACACGGCAATCCATGCCTTCCCGATCGGTTGTTCCGGTTCGCGTTCGCAAGCCTGGATAATCCGGGCGTTGCTCAACGGCTCGCGATCCCGAAAGACCAGTACACAAAGATTCGATTCTCCGTTTCCTGGCCTGTTGCCGCGCTATCGGTGATTTGCCTGTAGCTCCATCAAGTTCCGCACCCATTTTCGAGTGTCGGAAAATCGTGGCGCATGTTCATTGTTCCGATCGTCCTGCGTCAATATCCGTCAGTTAAATTCGCTCGCCGGTATTGGCAAAATCGCGCTGTTGAAGGTCATTGGAGGGCGCGCGGGGACTCGAACCCCGGACCCGCTGATTAAGAGTCAGCTGCTCTGCCAACTGAGCTACGCGCCCGAATGCTTGCAGTGATAAAGTGGCTTTCACCGCATGGCAACTTGCAAGCCGCTCCTCCGACTGGGGGAATACGCGAAACGAATTGTCGTGACTCGGTGCGTGGACAGACGCCACGCAACTCGAAAACGCCTTCAGTTTGACGCCGAAGTCTTCTCCCCACGAATTAATCGGTGCTCGATTCGGCGAAAACGATCGGCGTGCGGGGAAGCGCCAATGCCACCAAGAACGCCAAAGCGGCAGCCAGCGCCAGTATTTCAAACAACTCCGTGAACCCTCCGGTTCTTCCGAACAGCCAACCAGCCGCTTCTACGGCAGGCCACCCGACTCCACCAGCCAGAACGAACTTTATTCCGTAAAAGGTGCTTCGCCACGCCGGTGGGCTGAATCTCGCGTACATTACGTTTTCCGCAGGCAATGACATGACACTGAATGTCACCGCAAGCACCGCGAACGGGAGCGCCTTGGCCCCATAAATCGAGGCAAGTGAAGCGAGAGCAAGTAGGTGGAACCCCCAGCACCCCGCGTACACCCACTTCACGGAATATCGATCGGCGAGCAGGCCTCCCAGCAACTGCGCAAATGCCCCCAAGATATACATGGGCGCTACCGCGAATCCGACCGCGGTCATACTGTCGCCAAGCCAGCCGTGAAGAGAGTCCGCCACAAATTTGGGCATGACACCGGACATGGCATAGAAGATGAATCCAGAACATATGGCCGCGACCGGAAGCAAGAGCATTGCCCGGCGAATGTCCATGGAACTGGCTTCCGCGGGGTGCTGCCTGGCCTCCAGTCGATGGCCCTGAACCTTGTTTGTGAGAACGCATCCAAGCAAAACGACACCAAGCAGCAAGCATACCACGCCAGGCAATACGAACGCCGCCCGCCAGGAAATGAAATCGATCAACACGCCCGTCAATGGGGGCGTCAAGCCGATTGAAAAATTTCCAAGCATGCCGTTGAATCCCAGCACCCAGCCACGGCGCTCGCGGTTGCGCGCCAACCACGCGATTCCCACAGGATGGTATATGGAACTGAAGAGCCCGATTCCGGACAGCCCTAACCAAAGAACCGTCGTGTCTTGAGCCAGACCTGTAATGATCGCCGTTGCGCCAGTGCCAATGAAGTACACGACCATCATTCCAGGTCCACTCCACCGATCTCCGAGTAAACCAGCCGGGATCGCACCAAGCCCGAAGAGAAAAAGGCCGACCCCCATCAGCGGCAAGAGGGTTGCGTAATCGATTCCGAATTCCCCGCTAGCAGCAAGATGAACCGCAACCACAGCGTAGACTGTCAGGAACACGTGACTGAACACGTGTCCGGTTCCCGCAAAAAACACGGTTATCGCAGAGGAACTTGTCCGGGAAACTGCGGTCATTTCAACTGCCGTTCAAATCCGGTCCCGGTTGCCGGGTTCCGGCATTCCTTTGTGGGCTCCTACGGAGGGCCGGACGGTGCTGTTCTCACAACACGCAGGGTCTTGCCGCCGGAATGCCCGATGGGCTGCATTTGCAGTTCCAACCGTCTTTCCAAATCGAGCCCCGCTATCGGCTCCGTCTCTTGCTTCCGCAGAACAAATTTTCTCTACGAACCGATCGCAAGGGTTGCGTTTTCCGCTCCGGGAAACTGAAGAATCTACTGGAAGACTCGACAGGTATCGAGCAACGGGCCTTCAATACGCCTCGGCCCAACTCGACCCGACTCCTGTATCGACAACTATGGGCACCGATAGCCTCACCGCCGGATCGGACGCACGCTCCATGATGCCGCGCACCAAGTCGCAGGTGGATTCGACCCGACTCTCGGGCACTTCGAACAGGAGTTCATCATGAACCTGCAGCAACATCTTTGCGGAATCGCACTCCTGCTCAAGCGCCGGTGGAATGCGGATCATGGCTCGCCGAATTATGTCTGCCGCGCTTCCCTGGATCGGTGCGTTAATTGCAGCTCTCTCCTGATAGCCGCGAGTCGGACCCTTGGCGTTGATATTCGGCGTGTGCACCCGCCTTCCGAACAAGGTCTCGACGTATCCCCGGTCGCGCGCGCTCTTCACCGTGTGGCGCATATAGTCGCGAATTCCAGGGAAGCGCTCGAAATAGGCGTCGATAAAGGCGCCGGCTTCCTGCTGTGGAATTCGCAACTGGTTGGCGAGGCCGAATCTGGAAATCCCGTAGATCACGCCAAAATTGATCGCCTTGGCGCGCCGACGAACCATCGGGTCCATGTTCTCGATCGACACACCAAACACTTCCGAAGCCGTCATGGCATGAATGTCCATCCCTTGCCGAAAGGCCTCGCGCAGGGACTCGATTTCGGCGACATGCGCGAGCACGCGAAGTTCAATTTGACTGTAATCCAGGGATAACAGAACGTTTCCCGGAGCTGCTACGAACGCTTGCCGTATGCGCCGTCCCTCTTCCGTGCGAATCGGAATGTTCTGAAGATTCGGATCCATGGAAGCGAGACGCCCGGTCGACGTAGCGGCAAGCGAAAAAGAAGTATGCACGCGTCGGGTATCCGGGTGAATGTGCTGCACGAGCGCATCCGCGTAGGTGCCCTTCAGTTTGGTGAGATGTCGCCAGTCCACGATTCTCGAGGCAATTTCAAACCCTTGGGCTGCAAGTTCTTCCAGCACCCCCGCTCCGGTCTGATAGCCGCCCGACTTCGAAGTCCGCTTCGCCCCGGGCAGCGAGAGTTTTTCAAACAGAATTGTGCCAAGCTGCTGCGGAGAGGCAACGTTGAAGGCCTCACCTGCGATCTCGTGAATTTCGCGTTCAAGTTCTCTTGCTCGTTGTCCGAATTCCGCGGAGATCTTCTCCAGAACCTTCGGGTCCACCCGCATGCCGGTCCTCTCCATGGCGGCAAGAACGGGAAGCAGCGGCCGTTCAAGCGTTTCGTAGACCGTACTTTTGCTGTCATCAATCAGCGAACGCCGGAATACGTGATGTAATCGAAGCGCAACATCTGCGTCTTCCGCGGCATAGTGCGCGGCTTTCTTTGGGTCCACTTGCGCGAAAGTGATCCGTGTTCGCCCTTTCCCGATCAACTCCGTAATGGGTTGCGTCTTGTGACCGAGATAAATTTCCGCGAGATCGTCCAGCTTCTGGCGGTGCCGGCCAGCGGCAAGCACATAAGACATCAACATGGTGTCGTCGATGGACCGGAGTTCGATGCCGTATTGCCCGAACACCTTCGCATCGAACTTCAGGTTGTGGCCGATTTTCAGCACCGTCTCATCTTCCAGCAGCGGACGCAGAACTTCGAGCGCGACACCAATTGGCAACTGGCCTTCGCTAAGCGTGGGCTCTGCCGCAAAGAGTCCTTCCGTTTCGCTCTCGTTGCGATGACCGACAGGGATATAGCATGCCTCTCCGGCCGTGACCGCAAGCGACACCCCGACGAGTTTGGCCCGCATTTCGTCGAGCGAATCGGTTTCCGTATCGACGGCTACGGCTCCTTTCTCCCAGGCTCGCAAGACCCAGGCTTGGAGACGCTCCCGAGAGTTCACCAGTTCATATTGAAGCTCTGAAAAATCACCCGCTACG
This sequence comes from Rhodobacterales bacterium, assembly GCA_965219495.1. Classification (GTDB taxonomy): domain Bacteria; phylum Pseudomonadota; class Alphaproteobacteria; order Rhodobacterales; family CAZPXZ01; genus CAZPXZ01. Next base: position 125,287 of record OZ244777.1, on the reverse strand, counting down.
GAAGCCGCCTCCGCGGCACCTTTTGCTTCCTCCACGGCCCCAGCATTCGCGCCGAGCGAAGCGGCCACGCGCTCTGTGAATGTGCGAAACTCCATCTTGCGGAGAAATTCCAGCAGTTTGTCCGGCTCAGGAGCCGCCATTCGAAAGTCGCCGACCGGCACTGGCACCGGTACGCGATCATCGAGTTGGACCAGTTTCTTGGATACTCTGATCTGTTTCACGAATTCGGTCAGGGCTTCGCGCCGCTTCGGCTGCTTGATCTCGCTCGCTCTCGCCAGGAGATTGTCAAGATCTCCGTATTCATGCAGCAGTGCCGCCGCGGTTTTCACACCGATTCCCGGCGCACCGGGCACATTGTCGGTGGAATCGCCAGCCAGAGCCTGAAGGTCCACCATCTTCTCGGGACCAACGCCAAATTTTTCGCGAACTTCATTCGGCCCGATTGCAGAGTTTCTCATCGTATCGCGCATCTCGACACGATCGGAAACGAGCTGCATCAAGTCTTTGTCGGATGAAAAAATGCTGACCCGGGCGCCAGCCTGTTCGGCTTGGCGCGTATAGGTCGCGATCAGATCGTCAGCTTCGAAATTGACCAACTCCACGCAGGCCACATTGAAGGCCCGTACGGCTTCCCGCACGAGCGGGAATTGGGGAACCAAGTCGGGCTCCGGCGGCGGACGATTCGCTTTGTACGCTTCGAAGATTTCGTTCCGAAAGCTCGTTCCCTTCGCGTCGAAGATCACTGCCAAGTGCGACGGCTGGTCGCCGCCGACAGCGTCCCGGAGGAGCTTGAACAGCATATTGCAGAAGCCCGACACCGCCCCTACCGGCAAGCCATCTGACCGCCGCGTCAGCGGCGGCAAGGCGTGATAGGCTCGAAAAACGAATCCTGAACCATCGAGCAGGACAAGATGATCGCCAGGACCAATACTAGACTGCGGGGACATCAAGGCGCCGTCGCTTCAGGCATCGTCGTCCCCGTCAAGAACGAACCGCTTGTCGCAATACGGGCATTCCACATAACCGGACTCACCTATGCGGAGATACACCAATGGATGCCCCGATGCGCCACCGCCGCCGTCACACTGCACGGCTACTGTTTGAACCCGCTGAATTTCGGGGGCTTGAATTGATTCGGGATCCACGTACACGGCTTACGCATTGGCTTTTGAAATTGGACGCGCAGACATGATAATGCACACCACGTCCCGAACAAGTTGAAGGTATGCGAGAAAGCCGAAATTCAATGCGAAGTCTTGCCATCGAGGCGCGAAATGTTCACAAGACCTACCACACCCGGCACGGCGGCAAACTCGCGCTCGAGGGAATTGATCTGGAGGTTCCCGTTGGGTCGATTTTCGGGTTGCTGGGACCCAACGGCGCCGGAAAGTCAACGTTCATCAATATTCTTGCGGGTCTCGTAATCAAGGATTCCGGGCTCGTCCGGATTTGGGGATTTGATCAGGAGGCGAATCCCCGCACTTCACGCGCAATGATTGGCGTTGTGCCCCAAGAACTGAACATCGACCCGTTTTTTACCCCGTTCGAAGTGCTCGAATTGCAGGCAGGCCTATACGCGGTACCAAAGTCGCGACGGAGAACGATGGAGATTCTTGAAGCCGTGGGACTCGCAAACGAGGCGCACGGCTATACGCGTTCCTTGTCCGGCGGCATGCGCAGAAGGCTTCTGGTCGCAAAGGCCTTGGTTCACAATCCTCCCGTTCTCGTCCTGGACGAACCGACAGCGGGAGTCGATGTCGAGCTTCGCATTCACCTGTGGGAATACGTGCGCAGTCGCAACGCGGCGGGCACCACCGTGATACTGACCACGCACTACCTCGAAGAAGCCGAGGAGCTTTGCGACACCATCGCAATTCTGCAGCACGGAAGGGTTGTGGCATGCGAAGAAAAGCACGCTCTCCTTCGCCAGTCCGAGCTGAAGAGCGTAAATATCTTCCCCGCAAAGAACTTGACCGAGCTTCCTGCGGACTTGGTCAGCCCGGCACCCGGAGCCTCGGCAACGATTCGACCAGACGGAGCGATTCGCGTGACATTCTCCCGCAGTCAAACGCCTATAGAGCAAATCCTTGACAGGATTCGCGGCAAGGGAATTCGAATCCAGGACATAACCACGGATGAACAGGATCTGCGCGATGTATTCCTTGCCCTGACGGGAACGAGGCTCGGAGACCAATGAAGGTGCAGCGGACACCAAGACACCAATTGCAAATGGACGCACTTCGTAAGAAAATGTACTGTGTCGAGGAGCACCCGTAGCTCAGCAGGACAGAGCACCGCCCTCCGAAGGCGGGGGTCAGAGGTTCGAATCCTCTCGGGTGCGCCACCCCGCATTCATCGTTATTTGTTGCCGCGCGCTTTAGGGAGGCGCTCTATTGCGACCTCCCCTTCCTGTTCACCCCGCGATGCGCCCACACACCTTTCAGTGAAATCTCACCGCTCTTGCTGATGATTGCCTGTGCGCCCATGCCATTGAAAAACCATCTTCTCTGAAATTCCGGATCATATTTCGATTCGACGGTCGCACTTCCACGAAATTGTCCGGTGCCGGCGGGAGGCCGCACTGCCAGTATTCCTCACGACGTTGCGACCAAGGCAATGGTCAGCTAGCCAATGCGCATTCCGGCGCCATCGTTGTTTGATAACTCGACAGTGAACATTTGTCGGGTCGGAAACATACCCCGATCGCATTTCCAGAAACTGCACACGCCCGATCCAGCGAAGCCTTCGCGATGGCGGCGAACGATCCGATGGCCGCAACCGGGAGGTAGATTTGGGTACTACATACATGGGTTGACAGGAAGGCGGTTTCCGCTTGCGCATTTGCAAAAACGATGGCACGAATCGCTCAATGAAGCAACCAAGCAAAAACTCCCCAAATACGCGAGCTACGGCTATGGAACGGGGTCTGAGGAGGTTCTGGCGGAGATTTTGGCGCGAATTGCGCGGAGAAGCCGGGTGATTCGTTTTCCGGCGCCCCGGGCGATCACCGAGGCGTAACGGATCGAGCGTTTGCGCAGAATTTCGGTGGCGCGCCCCGCTTCCGGTCACGGTTCGACGGCGGCTCGGATTTGCCGGCGGTTGCAGCGGGGATCTCCCGGCGTCAACAGGGAGCGGAGCATCTGGAAAGGCGTTCCAGGGCGGCGCGAAGTTCTTCGGTTCCGGCTTGCCGCAACACCAGGATCCATCTCCGCGCGTGCCAGACCAGGCGCGCAGCGTGGACCAGGATCACCGCCCGCAGCCGTTTCCAGTGGGCCCGGCGCAAGTCGGCTTCGAGGGCGCTATGGCCGAGCCAGGCGTGGACGTTCAACGCCAGGATGGCGCCGTGCCACCAGGCCGCGTTGCTGCCGAACCGGCCGCAGGGCAGGATGCCGCCGGCGAGGCTGTTCTTGAGCGTATCGTGGACCTGCTCGGCGTCGCCGCAGCGGCGGTTGGCGAAGGACAGGACTTCTTCTGCCGGCATCGGTTTCGGTCCGAGGCCGTCCGGCCGCTCGCCGCCGGGCGCCGGGATGCTGGTCAGCAGCGCCCGAATGCCGTAGGCCGGGTGGCCGTCACGGGCGGGGATCTCGTTGGCCTTCACTCCGAGCGATCCGGGCCGGGGCCTTCGCACGGCAATGTAGCGAAGGATCTCGGGCCCCTTGCGATTGCCGTCGGCATTCGACACGAAGTTGATCCCGGCAATCGAGGCCACTTCGGCCTCCGGTTCTTTCGGCTTCTCCCCGAACGGCTTCCATGCGGTCTCCGGGGTTCGCATCACTTGGTTCATCAGCGCCTCGGAATGCACCGCCGAAATCACCAAGCCGACCACCCCCAAGCGCCGGGCGCCGCCGGCGTCCGGCCGGGTCTCCGGACGGTTGCAGAGCCGGATCACCTCGACTGCATGTCCGGCGCTGTCGCTGCGCACCGTCACCTCTTCGACCGCGCCGGGCAGCCGTTCCAGCGCCTCCAGCAGCACCCGGGCGTTGCCTTCCCTGGCCGGCACGTTGCCGTCGCGCATCTCCGAATGCGCCATCAGCCCCGGTTCCGCGCAAAACACGTTCAGCGGCTGGTACCCCGTCTCCCCCGGACACACCCCGGCCGAAGCCCGGTAAGTCGGCAGCGCTTCGCGCTTGCCCGAGGCAACGATCGTCGCATCCAGGTCCAGGGGGGATGCGGCGCAGGCCATGCCGGTCCACCAGTTGCGAATACAGCCGCCGGGAGGCTTCCCAAAACACCGCCAGCGAGGCCGCCGGGCGCGGGCTGCCCATTGCGCTTTTTGCTACTGAACTTTTTTTACTGCGCCTGTTATCAGGGTGCATGCTTGCACAGAATCTGATTCGCCGCACCCTGTTTTCGGACGAAGGACGGGAGACATTGGCGGCGCTTCCGGCGCCGGATGCGTTTTCCGGTCGCTCGGCTTTGGTGCGCGAGGATTGCGCGCGTTTCGATTTCCGCGATCCGCGTGGCCGGCTGCAGGAGGCGGGATGCCTGTCGGCGCTGCGGGAGCTTGAGCGCGCGGGGGGCATTGTGCTGCCGCCGCCAGGTCCCGGTTCCGGTGTCGGGCGGATCGACGGCCTTGTGGCGCTGCGGGTCGATGAGGAAGCGGATCGGCGGCGGTTCAACGAGATGATGCGGCGGGAACATCCGCACGGGGCGGTTGTGCATGTGGGGCGGCAGCTTCGGTATCTGATCGGCTCGGAGCACGGCTGGCTCGGCGGCTGCCTGTTCGCCGCCTCGGCGCTAGCGCTGCAGCCGCGCGACCGGCGGATCGGATGGGACGCGGGCCGCCGCGAGGCGCATCTTGACCGGGTAGTGGGGCTGTCGCGTTTTCTTGTTCGTCCCGGGACCGGGTGCCGGAACCTGGCCTCGAAGGCGCTCAGCCTGTGCCTGCGTGCGATGGCCGGTGACTACGCGGCGCGCTATGGTGTTGTATCTCTGATTAATTCGTCAGGATCGGGCTGTTTTTTCCCGGATTGCTCCGTTGACGGAGTGACTGGGAAATCGGTTTAAAGCTGGAAATCGGGATCGCGCGATCCTTCATTGCTTTCCTTTCCAAGCAGCCGCCTTTGGCTGTTTCAAAGAGCAGGGAAACGGGGGCATTCGATGCAGCGGATCTGCGTCGCCTACGAGGCGGGCCGCGACGGCTTCTGGCTGGCGCGCTGGCTGCGCGCCCGCGGGGTCGAGACGTTGGTGATGCATGCGACCAGCATTCCGGTGAAGCGGGACCACCGGCGGGCGAAGACCGACCGGCTGGATTGCCGGCTCTTGATGCGCGCGTTCTTCGGCTGGTTGCGCGGCGAGGAAGAACATTGCCGGATGGTTGCGGTTCCGTCGATCGAGGAAGAGGACGCGAAGGGGGCGCATCGCGAGCGGGAAGTGCTCGTCCGGGAAGCGACCCGGGTGACCAACCGGATGAAAGCGACGTTGGTACGGCTTGGCGTCCGCGGCTTCAACCCGAAGTTGAAGAAAGCGCCCGGGCTGCTTGCCGAGCTTCGCACCCCGGAAGGCGAACCGGCGCCGCCGAACGCCATGGCGGAACTGCGCCGCGAGATGGCGCGGCTGGGTTTCCTGCGCGAGCAGATCGCCGCGATCGAGGCGGATCGGGAGGAACGCATGGCGCGGCGCCCGGACGACAAGCATCACGCCATGGTGCGGATGTTGAGCGAGATTCACGGGCTCGGCGTCGAAACCGCCGATATGCTCGCCGGCGAGGTGTTTTCCCGCAAGCTGCGCGACCGGCGGGCGGTGGCGCGGTACGGCGGACTCACCGGATCGCCCGACGAGAGCGGCGCCAAACGGCGCGAAAGAGGCTTGGCGCGAGCCGGCAATGCGCGGGTGCGCAACGGCATGATCCAGTTCGCCTGGCGCTTCCTGCGGTTCCAGCCCGAAAGCGAGCTGGCGCAGTGGTTCTGCGAAAACACCGAACACGCCGGCAAGGAGGTGCGCAAGAGGATGATCGTCGCCCTGGCGCGCAAGCTTTTGATCGCCCTGTGGCGCTACTCCACACAAGGAGAAGTGCCCGCCGGCGTCATCTTGAAACCGGCGCAGCCGTAGCCGGAACCAGGTGACCGGCCGGGCAAGCCAGACTTTGGCCCTGCCCGGCCCTCACGATCCGAGGTGGCGGCAACCCGATGACGCCCCATGGCTCTTACGCCGTCCGCAAGGCTGGGCCCGCCGCCTCGGAACTGCGCCGCCGATGCGAATCACTGCATCATGGTCCGGGCCGAACACGGCCCAACCGAATACAAGGGTGTGGCGCGACGTACTGCGCCGCCGGCGAGAAGTTCCCCTCGGATCCAATAGAATCACACAGGCACGGAACAAGCAGCAGAACCCCCGGCCAGCCACCGCCCAACAACCCGAACGTCAATCGCGGGGGCATCGCCCCGCACGGGCAAAGACGCGAACATGCGCCGTTCCGGGCGGCGCCGTCGCAGCGCGCGTGCCCCGCGTTCCCGGCGAACGGAGACATCCGGGAGTTCGGCCTGTCGGCAGCATCGTTCTCGGAACCCGAAACCGTTCGGTGCCCCAAGACCTTGAGCCGCTGAGCGGTAAATCGCCACCTCGCCACGAGCCTCCATCTGCGCCGGTCCTTCGGGCAAGGACCGTCCCGTCAGCGCTGCCTTGAACTTTGGAGCCCCCCCCCTTGACAAAAGAATCCCCATACAAGGGGCTCCGATTTCACCCCTGCTCAGCAATCTCTACATGCGACGTTTCATTCTGGGCTGGAAGAAGCTGGGCTATGCCCGGCGCTACTGCGCGAAGATCGTGAACTACGCGGATGATGTCTGTGTGCTCGGCAGGGCCCCGTCAGCGGAGATGCTGACGGCGGTCAAGCGGCTCATGGACAAGCTGAAGCTCCCGGTCAACAAACAGAAATCCCGATGCCTGCGGTATCCGGACGAAGCTTTCGAGTTTCTCGGATACCGCATTGGACGCAACTACCGCCGGAACGGGAAGGGGAGCTACATCGGCACCCGCCCGAGCAAGGCCGGCGTCCAGAGCATCTGCCGCAAGATCAGCGACCAGACGGCTGCGCGGTACGGACTGATGACGACAGAGGAGAGGGTACAACGCCTGAACCGGATGCTCTCCGGCTGGTCGAAGTACTACATCCTCGGACAAGTCAGCCCGGCCTACAAGGCTGTCGATGAACACGCGACCCGGCGGCTGCGACGGTGGCTCTGTCGGAAGCACAAGGTGAAAATCGAAAAATACGTGCGGTGCTCCAACCCGCGGCTGTGGCATGACCTCGGCCTAGTCCACCTTGCGCCGAAGACCAAGAGCCTTCCGTGGGCGAAGACATGATCTCGTCTGTAAGCCGGATGCCTGAGTAGGGCCCGTCCGGTTTGATGAGCGGGGGTGAGGAAACGTGACTACGGGCGAGATTGAGGCACCGGCATCTGGCGAAAGCCGCCGGACAACCGCTACTCCTTCGACCTACGGCAGGGCGCGCCTCCCCCCGACTCTACTCGGCCAAAATGGTCGAAAGCCCATTGGTGTCAGAAAGTTATCGGGAATCCGCCTGCCAGTTTACTGGCAACAAACTTGGTCGGGTCCACTTCGAGCAGTTCGAAGGCCTTTTGCTGGGAGGGGGTAGGCACGGCGAACAACGGAAAACTGTGCCGGGTTGCGCCGGGCAGGGTGACCTCGTTGAGGGTCAGGGTGGCGAGATCGCGCATCAGGGTGGAGAAGCTGTGCACGGTGTCGCCGTCGTCGGTCCGTTTGGTGTCGGCTTTCCGCTTTGCGCGGTCGGAGACTTCGGCTTTTTCGACCGGCGAGTTGCGCCGGGCCCGGGCGGCGGCATCGTCGTCCTGGAACAGCATCGGCGCCAGGCGCCGGCGCAGATGCCATTCCAGGCAATAGGCCAGCATGCACAGGAATACGTGGGCGCAGACCCGCTCGGCCTTGTAGACGTAGATCGGCGAACTCCGATGCAACCCAATCCCGCCTCTCCCACCGGTGGCGCCCGACCGGTGTTCCGGATATTCAAATGCCGGACACGGCTCACCCCGGCCGCGCATCGCCGTCTTGGCGAGGTGCTCCGGCTTTGCTGCCGGTTCTACAACGCCGCGCTTGAGGAGCGCATCGGCGCCTGGGAGAAGGCGGGATTTCGATTTCCTATTACGACCAATGCAAGTCTTTGACGGCGATCCGCAATTTCCCGAGTTCGCCGACCTCGGCCTGCAGGTGTTCCGGGATGTGCTGCAGCGCCTCGACCGGAGTTTCCAGGATTTCGCCGGAATGCAGACAGTCAAGTGGGCATTGACCATCGACGCAAATGCGAATTCAGTCTCGGCGCATCGCGCTTCGGCAATGGTCTTGCTCGAAGAACGGAGTCTCTCTCTCTACTCGGGATTGGCTTGAAGCGCCGACGAACGCCGATATGCGTGACTGGAGATTACCTCCACAGCGAATCGTGCGGCAAGCTGACAGCCCAGTCCATTGACATCATACCGGGGAGCCAAACAGGCTAGATCGAAGCCGCAAAGCGTTGGCCCCGCCGCAACGGCCGCGCGCAGTCCTCGGACCGCCTCTCGCGCCGTCATGCCGGCCGGTTCAGGGTATTTCTGCGCCGGCAGGAATGCCGGGTCCATCACGTCCACATCGAAAGACAGGTAGAGAAAGTCCGCCTGTCCGGTGACGGCGTCAACCGCCTCGTGAACACAGGCTACAATTCCCTTCTCGCCGATTGCCGGCAGCGTCCAGTAGCGAACGCCAAGTTCGTGGGCGACCTCGCCAAACACGCTGGGATTCCGAAATCCCCGGATGCCAATAATGGCGAGGTCTTCTGGCAGCAAGTATCCAGCTTCCATCGCCCGCGCCCATTGCGACCCAGCCCAATAGCGCGGTTCCCAGCAAAGATCGAAATGTGCATCAAACTTGATGACGGCGATCCGGGACTTGCGCTGTCGCGCTACGGCGCGCAAACCTACATACGGAGTAATGTCGTCTCCGCCCATGAGAATGGGGACTCGATCGGCGCCGATGATTGTGCCGAGCTGGTCCGAGGCTTCATGTAACATCGAACCCGTGGGGGCAGTCAGATCGACTGGCAAGTCGCCCGCATCGCTGATGGAAATGTTGGCGGCCAAGCAAAACTCGGGATCAATTTCATAATGATGGAGGCCAGGACCGTGCGCCAGGGAATAGTGGAGCGAATGGCGGCGGACTGCATCGGGCGCTTCGAACGCCCCGTCACGCGCATAGACCGTGTTTTCGAGAGGAATTCCTGGCTCTATCATGGTCCGTGTGTCCCGTGGCCGGATGCCTTCATATGGAAAGCCGCAGAAGACAATGTCGCTGTCCGGCTTGTCCCAATCGTGCGGCGCCTCAATGAATGTCGGCACGTCGTGGCGCAACATCGGCATGACTGAGCGAAACGAACTGTTTGACTTGATCGAGCGTTCTGCGGAACGCTGGGCTGCTCTGCGAAATAGCTCTTCAAATGACTTTGTTGACATCGCTTTCTCCCTGTAGCGCGCCGCGAACGATCCTCGCGACCGGCCATGCTTGACAGATCGGAAGCGACTATAGCTAATAAATCAGCCGCCGCCGGGCGGGCCAGTCATACTCCGATTGCGAAGGGAGACACGTGAAACCGGCTACGATCCCTCGCGCCTACTTCGCCATGCTCATACGCCCGCTGGCGCCCGATAGGCGGTCGCCAGACCCATCCAGAAAGCAATGTATCATGGTATCGCACCCAACTGAATCCAGTGAAACACGCGGTGATCTATTGCGGCTCGCGGACATCCGAAAGTCGTTTGGCGAAACCGAGGTGCTGAAGGGAATCTCCCTTACCGTCCAGCAAGGGGAGGTGATCGCGATCATCGGGGCCAGTGGGTCGGGCAAGAGCACACTGTTGCGTTGTGTCAACCTTCTCGAGACGCCGTCATCCGGAAAGATCATCTTCGACGGTAAACCCGTCGACTATCGGCGCCACGGCACGCTATGGAGGGGTGCAGGGGCGCTCAAGGTCTTGCGAACGTCGATTGGCATGGTGTTCCAAAGTTACAACTTATGGCCGCACAAGACGGTGCTGGAGAACGTCATTGAAGCGCCGGTCAAGGTAAAGCGGATCCCGTACGCCGATGCCCTAGCGCAAGGGGAAGCGTTCCTGGCGAGCATCGGTCTCGCGGAAAAGCGCAACGAGTATCCGAACAGACTGTCGGGCGGCCAGCAACAACGGGTGGCGATTGTCCGGGCACTTGCCATGGATCCCAAGATGATGTTGTTCGACGAAGTGACCTCGGCCCTAGACCCGGAACTGGTGGGCGAGGTGCTGGATCTCATGATGTCACTTGCGCAACAGGGGATGACGATGCTTGTCGTAACCCACGAGATGGGATTTGCGCGCCATGTCAGCCAGCGCACGGCCTTCTTCCACGACGGCGAAATCGCCGAGATGGGACCTTCCCAGGAACTTCTTTCGCATCCGCGCAACGAACGGACCGGCGAATTTCTGAGCCGTGTTCTTCACCACCTTTAGGATCGCAAGACGCGACACACGAGGGATTCTGCCATGGAAAGCAGCTTTATCGAATATTGGAACTCCTACGGAAAGTATGGGCCCGGGCTATTGTATTCCTGCGTAATCGTAATGGAGGTCGCCCTGCTTTCCATCGTCTTCAGCTGGGTCCTGGGACTGTTCGCGGCGTTGGGCAAGAACTCGCAGTTTGGCGTTCTTAGCTATCCTTGCAAATTCTACATCTGGTTCATGCGCGGAACGCCCTCGCTGATACAGATATTCATCATCTATTTCGCGCTGCCCCAATTCGGTCTGGTATTTTCACCGTTTGTGGCGGGCGTCGTTGCACTCTCCATCGGTAGCGGCGCGTACGTCGCCGAGGTGTTCCGCTCGGGACTCGCGGCAATTCCAAGTGGACAAGGCGAGTCCGCCCAAGCTCTTGGAATGGGGCCAATTCTCATGATGAGACGCATCATCCTGCCCCAGGTGGTGAGGATCATCGTTCCCGCGCTCACGAATGAAGCCATCAACACACTGAAGAACACATCTCTGCTTTCTACGATTACCGTTCTCGAACTTACGCTCTTCACACAGATGGCCATCGCTACCACGTTTCGACCATTCGATTTCTACATCGCTGCAGCGATACTGTATCTGGCAATGACAACAATGCTCAGTCAGTTTGCGTCCTGGCATGAGAGGCGGTACAAATTGCATATCTGAAGACAGTGCAATGTTTGGAGAACTAGCAAGAATAGTGATGAGCGAGAAAGGGAGATCTTCATGAAACGACGTGAGTTTATCCGGAAGAGTTCAGCAGCCGTAGCGACCACGCTTGCGTTGCCGTGGGTCATGCGCCGTCCGGCATTCGCCGACGAACTTGAACTGTTGGTGCCTGGGGAGTTGAGTTCGGCGACCGAGGGAGTGTATCCGCCATTCAGCTTCACCAAGGATGATGGCACGCTCGACGGGCTTGAAATGCGGGCCATGAGGGAAATCTGCGGGAGGCTGGGCCTGAACTACAAGCCCGTCGTCATCAAGTGGGAATCCATGCTGGTAGCGCTATTGGCGGACAAGTACGATGTCGTCGGAAGCGCAATGGGTATCACCGAGGAACGGCAAAAGAGCGTCACGTTTTGCGACGGCTGGGTCGAGTCGGGCGCACGGTTGATCGTGCACCAGGATTCAACGATTCAATCTTCTGCCGACGCCGAGGGGAAGTCCATTGGCGTGATCACGGCGTCAATTTTCGTGCCTTTGGCTGAAGGTTGGGGTGCCGAAGTAAGACACTACCCATCCGATGTCGGGGTGATGCAGGATACCGTGAACAGGCGGATTGACGGCGCGGTCATGGATTCTATCGCCGCAGCCTACGCAATTCAGGTGTCGAAAATGCCCCTGCGCTGGACCGACGAATTGCATATTCCCTATCAACTCGGATGGGCCGTCAAGAAAGCCAAGCCGAACCTGGTGAGCGCAATCAACGCGGCAAGGGCCGAGATGGTGGCCGACGGAACTTTCGGGAGTCTGGTTGAAGACTTGATCGGCTTCGATCCGTCGCCTGCCGATCCAATCCGAAGCATCCTGAACTGACCCGGCGACCGGTGAACTCGGGGGGCGTCCCACCCCCGATGCACCGGGGTCATTGCAGGAATGCGTGGACGCAACGGATCTTTCCATGCATCTCGCGCTCCACTTGGATTTCGCCCGCCGACAATTGCAAGCAACTGCGCTTTGCTCGGATCCATGCATTGGATTCCATCACTTCTGCGACTTGTCCGGTAAAGTGATCTCCGGTCGGAATTAGCCATAGAGTTCTTGGAGGCCAACTCGCCAAAGGGTGACAACGCGCGAAAACGACAACAATGGATAACCACGATCTAACCGGAGACGAGAAGACTTTCCTGGGAAACCTCTACTGGTGGGGGGTTCCCACCCTGTTCGGCTGTCCCCACAACGAAGACGTCGAGCAATGCGACATCGCCTTGGTCGGCGTTCCCCACAGTTCCGGCAATGGCGCCAACGAACGCGATCAGCATCTCGGACCGAGGGCGGTTCGCAATGTCTCGGGCCAATTGCGCCGCGTTCACGGTACATTTCAGTTCTCGCCCTGGGAGGAATGCCGAATTCACGACTTGGGCGACGTGTTGCTGCCCAGGGCGATGGTCAACGACCTATCCGTGCGCGATATTGAAGTGTACTACAGGTCTTTGGATGCAGCGGGCGTGCACCCGGTCACGATTGGCGGCGACCATTCCATAACCGGTCCGATCGTGAAGGCGATCACCGGTTCTGAGGCGAAATTGAGTGCAGGGCAAAGGGCCGCACTGCTTCAGATCGATGCCCACACAGACACCTACGATCACCTTCCGCACTGGCTCGGTTCGGTGCGTTCGGCCGCCCATTGGGCCAGTTACATCGCCACCGAGGGGCACATCGACACGGCAAAAAGCATACAGCTCGGTATCCGCGGACACACCTATTCGCTCGATTGGCGGAGGTCGAGCGAACGGCTGGGCTATCAGGTGATTCCTTTCGAAGAGTTCCGGGAACTCGGCGTCGCCAAGACCGTCGAGATCATCCGCGAGCGCGTCGGGGACGCGCCGCTCTACATCTCTTTCGACCTCGATGCTCTCGACCCGACCGTCGCGCCAGCGGTCGCCGCCCTCGTGCCCGATACTGGGTTCCAGATGCACGAAGCGATCGGAATCCTCCAGGGCATGCGGGGACTGAACGTGATCGGCGCCGATGTCGTCTGCATGGTCCCCACAAAGGACAATCCCAACCAGATTACCGCGCTCAACGCAACGGCCATCCTGTTCGAACAACTGTGCCTGATCGTCGCATACCTGAAGGCCCACCGCGAAGAATAGTCGACCGATTCGAGAGCGGCTGCAGTCGGACTTGGAACAGATCATCCTCTCGACAAAATAACCGTGCTGTAAAACGCTTGTGTCAGTCAGCGGATCTGACCGAAGGCCAGTTGTTTACCTTTTCCGGTCTGCGGCTACCAAGGTGTGACATCCGAGCCGGTCGCTAGTTTCCCTGATTGCCGGCAGGATGTTTCGAGTTTTTCGGGGAGTTTCCAATACACTTGGCCCATCGGAGACATTCGCCGTAGGTCCTCTGAATCGAAAGGTGTGTTCGTACAATCCTTGTCGTTTCTCGCACAGAACAAGACGCAATGGCTTGAGACATCCCTAACGCTACCCATGTCCCCGAATAGTCTGGAATGCGCTCACCCAGCGGGGTATTCTGTAGGTGGTCCTCAATTGCAAATTCTCAACACCGCCCGCAGGTGAGATGACCGGGACGGAAGAGTTGAATGGCTTCGCACAAGTTTGGCTGCAGAGACGAACCGGCCATCGTGATATGTCTCAGATCGGTTGCACGCTGCTGTGCCCTGCCGCCCGGGAAAAATCTCTCGCATGCCTTCAGAATGGCGACAGAAGCGCGATTGTGATAGCTTTCGACCGAGGCAAGGTGAGAAAATAGCGTGCGTATACTTTACATCAGCCCCACCGGGGGCACAGCCTATGTGCAGGGCATGACGCAGATTATCGAACGCGCCCGCAGTCCCGGCACGGTGGTCGATTTTGTTTGCCTGCCCGACGACCGTCCAACCCACCTCGAGTATCACAGCTACGAGGCATCTGTCGTCGGGGACCTAACTCATATCGTCCATTCCTTGGCCGGAAAGTATGAAGCGATTGTCAGCGGCGGATATTACGATATTGCTCTTCGTGAATTTCGTGAAGTGTCGCAAGGCGCCGTGGTGATTGGCCCCTGTCAGGCCACGACCGCTATCGCCAGCGTGCTCGGCAATACGTTTTCCGTGATCGTCGGCAAGCGCAAATGGATCAATAGGATGTCGGCAAACGTACGATACTATGGACACCGGGACCGCATGGTATCGATGCGCGCCGCCGATCTCTCCGTACACGATTTTCAGTCCCGAGCAGATTCCGCAGAACGCCTGATTGCGCTGGGAAGGCGCTGTGTGGACGAAGACGGAGCCGAGGTCCTGATTCTCGGCTGCACTGCCGAGTACGGTTTCTCCGACCGAATGCAGGAAGAACTGAGAGTGCCGGTTCTCGAGGCGATACCGGCCGCCATCAAGTACGCCGAAATGGTGGCCGATGGCGCACAAAAATTCGGATGGCGCCCGAGCCGCATGGGTAGCAGCAAGGCGCCGCCCTCTAGCGAAGTTCGGACCTTCAATCTTTTCAGCGGCGAGCCACCGGTCGGAGCCTTGTTTACCGTTGGCGAAATTCGCGAACGCGTCAAAGCCGCCTAGCCAGTGTATGGCCTCGGAACCCCTCGAACCGACTCCGGAAGAGGTGGCTGATCTCGCGCACCACTTCGGCATAACGCTCGACAATTCGGAGGCGGACGCATACTGTCGCTTGGTCCGCGCAGCGCTTCACTCTTGTCGGCACACCGAACATCTCGAACCCTTCCATCCCGAAGTCAGATATGATCGGCCGCCCGGAGTTCGGCCGCCGCGCTCGGAGAATCCCTACAACGCCTGGTACTGGCGAACAGAAATCCACGGCGACTCCGCGGGTTCGTTGTCGGGAATCAGTGCCGGGATCAAGGACATCATCTGTGTGGCGGGCATACCGATGCTTACCGGCAGAGACGATGCCGGATACATCCCCGATATCGACGCCACCGCAGTATCCCGATTGCTCGACGCCGGCGCGACCATACTTGGGAAGACCACGGCCTCCGACGGCGCCGGTCTCGATGACTTTGAGGACAACAGCCCATTTGTAACGGTGCGCAATCCACGGAAGCCGACACACGCGCCGGGTGGATCCTCTAGCGGCAGCGCCGCCGCGCTGGCGGCGGGTGACATTGACCTTGCGCTTGGCACGGACCAGGGCGGCTCGGTACGCATCCCGGCGTCATGGAGCGGCGTGGTCGGCCTCCGGCCGTCCTATGGCTTGGTTCCCTACACGGGCGTCATGGGAAGCGACAGAACCATGGTCGCTCTCGGCCCAATGGCAAATGACGTCGAAACCTTGGCGCGAGCTCTCAAGGTGCTGGCAGGTCCGGACCCGCTCGATCCTCGCCAGCGTGGAATTTTTCCGCAAGAAGTCGATTATCTGACAGCAATCGGACAAGGCGCGAAAGGGCTGCGAATTGCCGTGGTTCGCGAGGGATTCGCCCACGAACCTTGGGAAATTCTCGAACTGCCGGGAAGCGAAGAAATCGTGGATCGCAAGGTTCGAGCCGCCATTGCCGCGCTGGAACGGAATGGCGCGGTCGTCGATCAGATATCCTTACCGGAACATCTGCAGGCCGTGCATGTCTTCAATGCGATGTACTTCGAAGGCAATGCGGAAATGATCTTGGCCAACTCGGTCGGGTACGGATTCCTCGGGTACTACAATACGGGATTGATGGAAGCCTATGGGAAGTCGTGGCGGAAAGATCCCGACCGCCTTTCCCCGGCGCGCAAATCCACGCTGATTGCGTCTCAGTACCTGCGTGAGCGTTTTCACGGACGCTACTACGCACGGGCCCAAAACCTGCGGCAGACGATCGGTGAAGCCTATGACAGCGTTCTCGCCCGCTACGATGTACTTGCTATGCCGACAGTTCCGTTTCGCGCCACGCCCGTTCCTCCCGCTTCCTTACCGCCAGATCAAAGCGTAGCGTATGCCATGCAAATGATTGGAAACACCTGTCAGATGGCGATCACCGGCCAACCCGCAATCAGTGTGCCCTGCGGAGTCGAGGACAACCTCCCGATCGGACTGCAATTCATCGGCCGCTACCTCGACGACATCACAGTCATTCGAGCCGCTGATGCCGTCGAGAAACTGGGGGATTGGCGCAACATGTAAGTTGCTGTAGCGCTGAAACACCGACACCTTCAAATCCACTATTTCCGAACTGAACCGAGGGAGAGAAAATGTCGTCCGCTGTCAGCGCACCGAGTCGTGAACAAATCAACGAGATTGCCAAGAGCCTTGGAATGCGGCTGGGTGAAGAAGAATTCTCCTCCTACCACGCGATGATGGCGGGCGCCTACCGAGTCTTTCGGTGGATGGAGATGCAAGAGGAGGTTGTACCTCCAGTCAAGTATCCACGCGACAAAGGCTACCGGCCATCGCGAGAGGAGAATCCTTACAATGCCTGGTTCTGGCGCACCGATATAAGAGGAGCCCCCGGTGGCCCGCTGGCCGGGAAGCGGGTTGGAATCAAGGATACGGTATGCGTATCCGGAGTTCCCATGATCAACGGCGGGCGCCTGCTCGAAGGGTTCATTCCCACGGTGGACGCGACCGTGGTGACTCGCCTGCTGGATTCGGGCGCCAACATTCTCGGCAAGACCACGGTGAATGACGGCGCCGGCGACGCAATCGAGACCAACAGCCCGCTTGCTACCGTGCGAAATCCTCGGAAGCCAACGCACGCACCGGGAGGTTCTTCGAACGGCAGCGCCGCGGCATTGGCCGCCGGGGAGATCGATCTGGCAATCGGCGGGGATCAGGGTGGTTCGATCCGCATTCCCGCCTCTTGGAGTGGCGTTGTGGGTCTAAAACCGACGTACGGGCTGGTCCCCTATACAGGCGTTGTCACGATTGAAATGACTCTCGACCATATTGGCCCGATGGCGAACACTGTCGCAGATGTCGCGTCCATGCTTTCCGCGATCGCCGGTCCAGACCCGTTTGACCCACGGACACGAGGTGTGAAACCGGAAGAAACCGACTACACGCGCGCGGTCGGCCGCGGCGTGAAAGGGCTCCGCATCGCCTTGCTCCGGGAGGGATTTGGGCAAGACGTTTGGCCTGATATCGGCCTTCCGGGAAGCGAAGAAGTCGTCGACGAGAAGGTCCGCGCCGCTGCCGCCGAACTCGAGCGAACGGGTGCCACAGTGACCGAAGTTTCCGTCCCCATGCACTATGACGGACTGCGCATTTTTTACGGCTTTTATACCGAAGGCGCGGCCCAGTTCATGATCCAGGGAAACTTCGT
Source organism: Rhodobacterales bacterium (assembly GCA_965219495.1). Lineage (GTDB taxonomy): Bacteria > Pseudomonadota > Alphaproteobacteria > Rhodobacterales > CAZPXZ01 > CAZPXZ01. The sequence continues at coordinate 107,826 of OZ244777.1, read as the reverse complement.
GGGCACCAACTGGCTCGGCTACTACAACCGGCAGCTCGCCGAGTTTCACGGAGCAGCTCTGAACGCGCGCCCGGATGATCTTTCGCCGGCGTTCAAAGGCATCCTGCTGCTGGGCGAGCACTTGCGCCGCACGACTCACGGCCGCTACTACGCCATCGGCCAAAACCTCCGGTCCCGGCTATGTGCAGCTTATGATCAAGCACTGGCCGACCATGACGTGCTTGTCCTTCCGACCACCCCGTTTCGCGCGACACCTATTCCGCCGGTCGACTGCGGCATCGGAGACAAGATTGCCTTTGCGATGCAGATGATCGGAAATACTTGCCAGTTTGGGGTTACCGGCCATCCTGCGATCAGCGTTCCGTGTGGAATGGAAGATGGACTACCCATCGGCCTTCAGGTCGTCGGCCGGCATCTCGACGAGCAGACCGTTCTGCGGGTCGCCGATGCGGTAGAGCAAATCGGCGACTGGCGCGAACGCTAGGCCGACTTCCGCGAAAGATCCATGCATACGCTCCGTTTTCTCGGTTACCGGCTTCTCTCCGGCGTGATTGTACTGATCGGCGTATCCGTCCTCATTTTCCTGCTTGCACGCGTAATTCCCGGCGACCCCGCGCGGCTCGCGCTCGGTCCCACTGCAACCCCGGCCCAGGTACAGGCGCTGAGCGACCGCCTCGGACTCGACCGTCCGGTCCCCTTGCAGTATTGGGAGTTCCTGAAGAATGCTGCCAATTATGACTTCGGAATTTCGCTCTATACCAATCGGCCGGTAGCCGAAGACATCCGTGTCGCATTTCCAGCCACATTTGAACTGGTGCTGGTTTCGATCACATTCATCACCGTATTCGGGCTACTGCTCGGGATACTCGCCGCCCATTATCGGAATTCCGCCGCGGACAACGGCCTCAGGCTGATTGCTGTTCTGAGCGTGGTGTCGCCCACCTTCGTATGGGCGATCCTGCTGATGCTGGTGTTTGCTTTCGCGCTCGGGCTGTTTCCGATTTCCGCACGACTGACGGAGGGCCTTGCTGCGCCGCCGGCCGTTACCGGCCTGTACATCCTTGACGCCGCACTCGCAGGCGAATGGAAAACCATGTGGGACGCGTTGCATCACATTGCGTTGCCGGGCCTCGCGCTGTCGCTGCCGGCCATGGGACAGACCGCACGCCTCACCCGAACCAACATGGTGGACGTGTACGAAAGCCAGTACATCGAACTCGCACGCGCCTTTTCCTACACGAATTGGGAGATCGCGACCGTCTTCGCACTCCGACCTGCCGCCATTCCGACACTCACCATCATCGGGCTTGAGTTTGCTGCGCTCCTCGGGAATGCGTTCCTGGTGGAATCGATCTTCGCATGGCCGGGAATGGCCCGGTATGGGGTACAAACCATCCTGCACAAGGATCTCAATGGCATCGTGGCGACGGTGCTGGTTCTCGCCATCTTTTTTGTGCTGGTCAATACGCTCGTCGACCTCCTCGTCGCCTATGTCAACCCGCGAATTCGGAAACTGGGACAGCTATGACGATCAGATTCCGCCGTCGTTCGCGAGCGTGGTTCAAGTTTGCGCGAAATCCCTTGTCGGTTGCCGGCCTTGTTATCGTCGCTGCCGTGGTATTGACAACGATTGCAGCCCCTCTGGTTGCACCCTATCCGGAGGCTGCCGACAAGTTCATCGATATTCTGGGCCGGAACCAAGTTCCTTCGTTTACTCATTGGTTCGGAACGGACAACCTGGGACGCGATGTGCTGAGCCGCATCATTTTCGGCTACCGCATCTCGCTCTTGCTCGGCATTGTGGTCTTGCTGATCGCCGTCCCGCTGGGGGTCGGCCTGGGGCTGATCGCCGGCTATTTCGGCGGAATATGGGAACTCGCAATCATGCGGGTCACCGACATTTTCCTTGCCGTACCGTCGCTGGTGCTGGCAATGGCCATTCTGGGACTGTTCGAACCCTCCCTCACCCTGGCGATGGCGGCTGTCGCCGTCGGCTGGTGGCCATGGTACACGCGGCTCATCTACAATCTGGCCCGATCCCTCAAGACCGAGGGCTATGTCGCTGCGGCGCAAGTAGTCGGCGCATCACCTGCACGGATTATCGTCGGCGAAATATTGCCGAACTGTGTCGGGACGATCATCACAAAGATGACCCTTGACATGGGGTTCGTGATCCTGCTCGGCAGTGGATTGAGCTTTCTGGGCCTCGGCGCGCAACCGCCCACTCCCGACCTCGGCACCATGGTTGCGGAGGGTACGCTGTACTTGCCTGACCTGTGGTGGACCTCGGTCTTTTCCGGACTGGCGATTCTGGTCGTTGTGCTCGGCTTCAACCTGCTTGGCGACGGTCTCCGCGACTTGTTCGGAGTCGAGGTATAGCGCAATGCCATTACTCGAAATCAAGGACTTGTCTGTAAACTTCTCGGTCTTCGAGGGACTGTCACGGGTGATCGAAGGCGTCAGCCTCTCGGTGCGGCGCGGAGAAAAGGTCGCCGTCGTTGGCGAGTCCGGTTGCGGCAAATCGGTAACCGCGCGCGTGATTTTGGGGCTCTTGCAGGAGCAAAATGTCGCGATTCGCGGCAGTGTGCGATTCGACGGGGAGGAACTCCTCGCGTTTTCGAAACGCAAATGGCGTCGGATCCGCGGACGGCGCATCGCCATGATCTTCCAGGATCCCGAGGCGGCTCTAAATCCCGTGTTCACGGTAGGCCACCAACTATCCACCGTCGCCCGAAGAGGCGGAGGCGCGCAAGGACGCAAGGACGCTTTCGCCCTCTCCCGGAAAATGCTGCGCAAGGTGGCCGTGGACGACCCCGACCGGGTGCTGGGCTCTTTCCCCTTCCAACTCAGCGGCGGTCTCAACCAACGCATCCTGATCTCGATGGCGCTCATCAATCGCCCGGACCTGGTGGTGGCCGACGAGCCTGGAACCGCGTTGGACGTCACCGTCCAGCAGCAGACGCTTCACCTGATGACCGACCTAACCCGCGAATACGGCGCGGCGGTGTTACTCATTACGCACAATCTGGGCGTCGTGCGGGAGTTCGCCGAACGCGTCTACGTGATGTACGCAGGAAACATCGTGGAAGAGGCGACAACCGAGGAACTCTTCCGGTCCCCCAAGCACCCTTACACCCGGGCGCTGCTGCGCGCGGTACCAAATCTTGCCGCGAAGGTCCTGCCGGTCGGCATCGAAGGCAACATTCCGAATTACGTGGCGCCGCCGCCGGGTTGCCGATTTGCGCCACGATGTCCTCATGTGCAGGAGATCTGCAGTCGGCCCGTGGAAATGGTGGATACCGCTGCGGGCAACCAAGTGCGTTGCGTGTTGCAGTATGCGTCACAACCGGTGGCAGAACGGCCGTGAGCGGCAGCCTCATTCGGACCGAGGCGCTCTGCAAGCGCTATGCAGTGGCAGGTCGCATTGTGGAGGCATTGGGTGGCGTAGACTTCGAACTGCCGGAAGGCAAGACGGTGGCGGTTGTTGGCGAATCCGGGTCGGGAAAGACAACGCTCGGGAACCTGATCCTGGGACTTGAGGAACCCACTTCGGGCCGCATCTGGCTGCGCGATCAGGAATTGCAGAAGCGCAGGCCGAAACCTCTACGCCAGGCCATCCAAGTGGTTCAGCAAAACCCCTACTCCGCCTTGAACCTTCGACGACCCGTTCGGCACGCCGTCGAACTTCCGCTGATCGTCCACCAATTTGGAACGAGCCGGTCTCGGCGGGCACGGGTGACCGAACTGCTTCACATGGTGGAACTCGGACCCGAGTTCATGGACCGGTATCCGGCAACGCTGTCCGGGGGTCAGCGGCAACGCGTTGCGTTGGCGCGCGCTCTGGCGGCCGAACCTCGGATCCTTGTACTGGATGAACCGACTTCCGCTCTCGACGTGTCGGTCCAGGCCAAGATCATTGCGCTCCTACTCGACCTGCAACGCAAACTGCAGCTTACTTTCATGTTTATCACCCACGACCTCAGCGTGGTCCGCAACATCGCAGACGCCGTTGTGGTTCTCTACCGCGGGCGAATAGTGGAGCAAGGCGAGACGGAAACGGTGTTTTCCCGCCCGAAACATCGCTATACGACGATGCTCTTGTCGGCGATACCCGTAATTTCGAAGGAAGACGCCGAGCTAAAACCCGATTGGCCTTGGGTGCATTCGGCCCTTGACGATAGAGGCCCGTCAACCGAAGGCTGCAGGTTCGCTCCTCGCTGTCCCTTCGCGGTCGATGAATGCCCAACAACCGTACCGGCAATGCTTGGCGATGCACGCCATGCGTTCGCCTGCCATCACCCTGCCCAAGATTCGTAGGTATTCCGGCCCCCGGACGGTATTCCCGGGGGCCGGATCTACGGCAATTCAGTTCCGCGAGATGCTCAATTGACCGAGAATGTGCGGAACAGGTAGTTCATGCCCGTCGAAACGATCGCCATGTTCGGATCTTCCAACGAGGGCGCGACGACGTTGTCGCGCTTGGCGACGACCGTGAGGGTTTCGTAGGCAAAGATCGAAGGCTGCAAGTCGATGATCTCGCGTACCAGATCCTCGTAAAATGCCGCGCGTTTGGCGGGATCGAGGATTTTTCGGCCTTGTTCCAGCGCCGCATCAATTTCGGGATCCAACATCCAGTCCATCGACTGCCAGCTCCCGGCATTGCTCGAATGATACATCGAGGATAGCAACGAATCGGGATCCGGTGTGTTCGAACCTACCTTGACGGTATTGGCATGCGGGGTTGTCTCCGCTTTCGCCGCCTTCTCCAGCACAAGCGCCCAAGGCGACCGCACAACTTCCACGTCGATGCCAATGTCCGCCATGCTTTGCTGGAATATCAAGGCGATATCACCGTACGTCGGAACCTCGGCAACCCACTGGATAACAAACGGGTGATCGTTTGGCCCATACTTCGACATGGCCAATGCCGCCTTCGCGGCCTCAATATCCCGATTCGGATACGGGTTGTTCTCGTCAAATCCAACCAGACCACGGGGAACCGGGCCATTGACCGGCGCGCCGGCACTCACGTCCTCGGTAACCTCAAGCAATGTCTGCATGGTGTCGTAGTCAAAGGCGAGAGCGATTGCGCGGCGGAAATGAACGTCGTCGGTGGGTGGCCGTTGCATATTGAGCTTGATATAGAACGCCGCGCCACCAAGGTCTCGAGCGAGCGAAATGTTCGGGTCGCGATTCAGCGCCTGCAGGATTTCCACCGGCAACTGCATGCGCGTGACATCGTGCTCCCCTCGAGGCATGAGCGCGCGCAAGGTGGTGGGTTCGAGAGCGTAGGACAAGCGAACAACATCCGGTGCATTCTCCGCAAACCCGGCATAGTGATCCGGGTTCTTTCGCAGGACCGAAAGCTCCTGAGGGTTGTGGCTCTCTACTGTGTAGGAACCGGAGGCAGCGGTGTTCGCCGACAGGAACTGATCGCCGTAATCGCCTTGCTCGCCAAAGTCGCCGTCGAGATAGTTGGCAGAAACGATTGCGGAATTGACGACAGCGAGGCGCGAGAGCGAAGTGAGGAATGGCGCGTCGGGCTCCCTGAGCTTGAAGACAACGGTCTTTGGCCCCGTCGCAGAAACGGATTCCCAGTCGGCCAACAAGTATGAGAAACCGCGCTTCATTGTCGACATGCGGTTCGCCGAATAGACAACATCTTCCGCCTCTACCGGTGAACCGTCATGGAACACGGCGTCAGCGCGCAAATTGAAGGTGTGCGTCAGCCCGTCATCTGATACGGTCCAAGATTCGGCGAGGTCGGCGACCATTTGACCTCCTGCGGAAGGCCTTACCAAGAAATCATAGACATTGAACATGAGCATCGAGTCGGCGTAGTCGGTGCCTTTGTGGGGGTCCAGTTCTCCAATCGGGGCATCATTCACACGCACTACGCGCTCCTGCGCCATTGTTGGCGCGGCCAAGCCCCCGAGAAGGACGAGTGTGGCCAACGTTACCGGAATCATTCGATTCATCATTTCCTCCCAATACTGAAATACGGGCACGACGTAACTTTCGCCTGCCGCGGTTACTTGGCATGGAATATAGACCTCGAAATATGTCGATGCCAACAGCCTATGCCGGAATCGCGAAAAATCGCTGTGAAGCAAATAACCTCCGTTCCGTTCGAATGATTCGAAACTCCAGGGGAGAACCCGCCGGTTGTCGAGAATCTTCCTGACTTCCGCGCCGGCAGTAGACGACGAGCGTCATTTCGTGTCTGGGCCAAGAATCCGGGTCTTGAACCCGGCGCGGCTTTTCCGGCTAAGATGTCCGGCTCGTAATTCGGCCGCCCGCGCCGCGATTGACCGCTTTGGGGGCCAGTTCCGCGCGAAATTCGAGGATGCGGGCAGGCTTTCACCGTGGGGACGGCCTCCAGCCAAGGCCGAGGCGCAATCCGGGGGTTTTGGCTCGGGCAGCCGCGATCAGGCGGCGCGGCGGATGCTTCGTCGGCGCTGATCCCGGGGATTATATCGGATAGTGCCCGTATAGGGGTTGATGATTCAGGCACCATTTATTAAAATCGGTCCAAGTCAACGGATTAGGAAGTGGAGATGGCCCACAAGGCACCTGGCAAGCACTACCGCCAAGGTATGACCCTTATCGAGGCGATGCGGATGTTCGCGGACAATGCGGCGGCCGAAGCGTGGTTCGTTAAGGTCCGCTGGCCGACCGGCCCGGCTTGCCCGTTTTGTGGCTCCGTCAACGTTCTCAGTGGTGCAAAGCACAAGACCATGCCCTATCGGTGCCGTGAGAAGGAATGCCGCAAACGATTCAGTGTCCGGACCGGAACCGTCATGGAAGCGTCGAACATCCCCTATCAGAAATGGGCGCTCGCGGTCTATCTCTTCATGACGAGCCTGAAGTCGGTTTCGTCCATGAAGTTGCATCGGGATCTCGGGGTGACACAGAAGACCGCTTGGCACCTGGCACACCGGCTGCGCAAGGCGTTTGAGAGTGAAAGCGGGTTGTTCGCTGGCCCGGTCGAGGTGGATGAAACCTACATGGGCGGCAAGCGCAAGAACATGCCGAAGTCGAAGCGCGAAGAGCTCACCGGCCGCGGGGCCGTGGGCAAGACCGCCGTCGTTGGTGCGAAAGACCGGACCACAAACCAAGTACGAGCCCGAGCAGTCGAGTCCACTAACAAGGCCACCATCCACGGCTTCGTCGCCGATCACACGGCCCTGGACGCCACGGTCTACACTGACGATGCGTTGGTCTGCGAAACCCTTCCGAATCCACACAAGGCCGTCAACCACAGCGCTCAGGAGTATGTTCGTGGCGACGTGCATACCAACGGCATGGAGAGCTTCTGGTCGATGCTCAAGCGCGCTTATCAGGGGACCTTCCACAAGATGAGCGAAAAGCATCTCGACCGGTACGTGAGGGAGTTTGCGGGCAAGCACAGTGTGCGAGACATGGACACCCTCGACATCATGGGCGCGATCGTCCTCGGAATGGACGGCAAGCGCCTGAAGTACACACAACTCATCGCCGACAACGGCCTTGATTCAGGAGCGCGGGCATGAATCGGCGCCCAACAAAGAGCGGCATCATCTCGGCCTTTGCTGGCTGCATGGGAGGCTGATGTGACTGAACGACGCAAGAGGCCGCCGCGCCGTGTGGAGGTTGTGAAGTCGTCCTACCAGCCGTCCAAGGCAGATATGAAGAAGGAAATCGACGTGAGCCACCTGGAGGGGAAGACGGCGGACGATCTGGCTCGGATGCTCACGGCCCCGGTGGCGATGGTGCGTACGCCACGCCCGCCCCGGAGCCGGTGACGGGTGCTGTGGGCACTATCCGATATAATCCCCCTGATCCCGAAGCATGTCCCGCCCGGCTCTCTAGAGCGACGGGCAGGTCCGGTGCAGATTGTCGGAGTTGATCCAAGTCACCACACTCTTTCTGGAAGCGGAGCACTTCACTGTAACCGTGCGTTCGGTATCAGGATTTTGCCATTTGCGCTTCCCTACAGCTGCGGAGAACCGCATTGATTCGCGTCTGGCAGCCACGTCCCTGAGACTTGAAGAACTCAAGAACATCCTTGTCCACGCGAAAATGGCTGTCTTCGACGGCGGCATTCCGACCTTGGCTTTCGACCAGTCGAATTCACCTTCGTCGGGCTCCGCACTTGGTTCCAAGCCCTGTTCGCGTTCCTTGCGGAGCCGATCCCAGTCTGTCCGACCTTTTCCCTTACGGCGGATCGCCTGCTCCAGCGACATGCGCGAAATATTTGCGTCGTTCATTCTTGTGCGCTCTTCTGGCGGCTATGGTTGGCCGACGATCACCTCGAATTGCGTAAATCACGCTAAGTTCGACCCCGCTTGCACGGCCACCAGCCATCCAACGAGTCTCCCCTAGTCTGTGCGAGGGCAATGTCAGCACTTCGTCTTTGAACATGCGAATGGCGTCCTGAAAATCGACAACATGCTTCTTTAGGGTTGATTTCCGCTTGTTTTCATCCCATTCGAACAGCAAGTCGTTAACAAGTGAATCCATGTGTTTTTCCGATCGCGCATCATGCGCTGAAATTCTCTGCCCTTTTTCATGGCATTCCTCCTAACTCCTTGTCTCGCTTGGGTGCTGGCCGCAATTTTCGCGCCCAACCACGTATACAGCCGTATGTCGTTCTGCTGGCTTGTCCACACCACTCTGATACGCAGCAATGCCTTTTCCTGGGGCGCCGGCCCCGCCCCGACACTGCTTCATGCTTGCCGCTAGAGAATTGGCTGGGCCAGACTTATCCAGGTTACCGAAAAGGCGACAGAATCAATCTTCCGCCGCTTGCCGCTGGCAAGCATCTGTGATCCATCTTGAAGAATCGAGCGCTTGTTCTCGCGCTGATCGGAGATTCCCCATTTTATGGGACTCGGAGTACTCGCCCCACTTCTTCTCTGGATTCGTCGGGAAATCGGCGAATTGGCGGCATGCGCCGGCTCCGTGCCGGCGACTACTGTACGCGGAATGAAGTCCAGAACAATGCGCTGGTTTCGCTGGTCGTCCGGTCCGCCCATCGGTGGGAGGTCCATCGACGGCGACCGACACGTATATGTGGCTGCGATTTGTCGTCGACCGGAGAGTAAGAAGTTCCGAATTCTTTTGGCGCGGACATCCGGTGAAGATTCCCCAATGCCGACGGAGATCTTCAAGCGCGATTTTTGCGCCATCGACATCCTAGTGCGTTGCGAAATTTTTGGTCCAACGCCATCATCGTATTGCGACAGTTGACTTGCATCGAAACCAATGAAGGGAGCCTCCGTGCCGCAATCGACGAGCCCGCTACTTGATTTGCCTGGTCTTCACCCCGTTACCGATGCGGTTGAGAGGCTGGCGGTGGAAAGCCGTGCTGAAGAACGTGGAGCGGTTTTTACGCGGCGTGAAGTAGTGGATTTCATCCTCGATCTTGTGGGGTACACCACCAATCAGCCGCTTACCGAATTTCGTCTTCTCGAACCTTCGTTCGGCGATGGTGACTTCCTGCTGCCAGCCCTTGGCCGTCTCATCAAGTCAGCCATGCGAACCCACCGCCGTATATCTGTCGATCTACTCGAAACCGCCATTCGCGGAGTCGAACTCCACCGGGATACCTTTGAAAGAACGCGAACGGCCGCCCGCGTGACGCTTTTTGAAAATGGGTTGGAGTATTGTGACGCTGATCGACTCCTTCAGAAATGGTTGATCCAAGGCGATTTCCTGCTTGAGTCCTTGGAGCACCAATTCTCTCATGTCATCGGAAATCCACCCTATATCCGTCAAGAGAGCATTCCGGATGTTCTGATAGCGGAATACAGGCATCGCTTTTCTACAATCTACGACCGCGCAGACATTTATGTTCCCTTTATTGAACAGTCGCTCAAGGTCCTGAACACGGGAGGAAAACTCGGATTCATCTGTGCGGACCGCTGGATGAAAAACAGATACGGAAAGAAACTCCGCAACGTGGTTAGCCGGAATTTCAGCTTAACCGCGTACATAGACATGTTTGGAACCAACGCCTTCAACTCTGAAGTCAGCGCCTATCCCGCGATCACGATCATTTCGCGAAGCAAGAATCCGATAACGCGTGTCTACGCACACCCCAACATCGAGAGCAAATTCCTTCGAAGGCTCGCCTCCGACCTCACGATGCCAAAGCTGCCTCAAGGCAGCCCGGTTCGCGAAATCAGGGCGGTGACAAGCGGTAGCGAACCTTGGATCCTCCACTCTTTCGATCAACTTGCCTTGGTCCGCCGTCTTGAAAGTGAGTTCCCGGTCCTGGAGCGCGCAGGCTGCAAGGTTGGAATCGGAGTTGCCACCGGAGCGGACAGAGCGTTTATCGGCAAGTTCGATGCCCTTGACGTAGAACCGTCACGCAAGCTTCCTCTCGTAATGACCGGAGACATTCTTGAGGGTGAAATCAAGTGGAAAGGCTTGGGCGTCATCAATCCCTTCGGCAACGATGGCAAGCTGGTGGACCTGGAGGAGTACCCCAAGCTTTGCGCATTTCTTGAGGCCCGCAGGGAACAGATTGCCGGGCGGCATGTCGCGATGAAGAATCCGCGCAGCTGGTACCGTACCATTGATCGTATTTATCCAGAGCTAGCAAGGCGCGAAAAGCTCCTGATCCCGGACATCAAGGCGGATGCATCGGTCGTCTACGAGGGAGGCAAGCTTTACCCCCACCACAACTTGTACTTTGTAATCTCCGATGAATGGGACGTCCGCGCTCTTCAAACGGTGATGCAGTCGGGCATCGCACGCCTGTTTGTCGCACTTTATTCCACTCGTATGCGCGGCGGATACTTGCGATTTCAAGCGCAGTATTTGCGAAAGATTTGCATTCCTCGCTGGCGTGATGTCAGTTTGGAATTACGGGAGCAACTCACCAACTTCTCTAATGCTGATGATCCGCGCTTGCGAAAGCAGATCGTCTCCAGCCTCTATCGGCTTGGTGCAGCTGACATCAAATTGATCGAAGGATTTTTGTGAAATGAGCCTTGATCTCGCAGATTTTGAAACTCGTATGCGTGAAGCCGTCATGCTTTTCTGGGGCAGTCGGAGCGCCGCTGCTGCAAGGCAGGCCGAAATGGGAAGGCAGGACACAGGTACGCGCGGGGCGGTAACCGCCGGCAAGAACATGGACGGTTTCCTGGAATTGGTCCACGCACTAACCCAAGCGAACGGCCTTGCGGCAGCTGATGTCTGTTTTCAACGCCAACTACTTACGCTTCCAGGTTTTTTCCGCCCAAAAAAACTCTGGGACATGCTCATATTGCGTAACGGCCAACTCGTCGCGGCACTGGAGTTCAAGTCCCAGGTTGGCCCTTCGTTCGGAAACAACTTCAACAACCGGTCCGAAGAAGCCATCGGCATTGCGCACGATCTCTGGACGGCGTATCGAGAAGGCGCTTTTGGCAAAGAAGCACCCCGACCGTTTCTCGGATGGATCATGCTGCTCGAAGAGTGCACCGCTACGCAAACACCGATTCAAAATCTTGAGCCACATTTTTCCGTACTTCCAGAGTTTGCAAATGCGTCCTATGCCGAACGCTACAACACCCTTTGCAGCAAGTTGGTTCAAGAAGGGCCTTACGCCAGTTCCACCCTTCTACTTTCCCCGAGAACTGCTGACCGCGATGGAACCTACAGGCACTTGAGTGAATTGACGTCGCCAAGAATGTTTGCCACACAATTTGCAAGCCATATCGCGGCAGCCTCGGCTAGGTGAATTCCTCGTTTCGCTGAGAGCGGCCAGATAAATTGGCGGACCTGCAAGCACGGGAGATTCTTCGGAAATTGGCCCTGCCCTGCGCGATAAGAGATTACGGACTCTTCGCATAGTTGCATCCCTTGCCTGCAAGATTGCGGCGAAATCGCTGGAAGGTCGTTTGCCTGGAGTGAGATCGCCGGATCTCGCAAAGTATCGGTAACCGAGCACGCAGGTAGTCCAAATGCCCCACGCTTCCCGCAGCGAATCCCTGCTTCCAAAAGCCCTACGGTCGGTTCAATCGCACGCTATGCCGGGCACGCATCCCGCTTGAACAGCCATTCGAAATCGGGATCGTTTTGAAACCGCCACTTTCGCAGCGGTCCGGCCATGACATTGAGATAGTACATCTCATGTCCATACGGGGCCGCGCAGGGATGGTACCCTCGGGGAACGAGAACGACGTCTCGGTCCGAGACAGCAAAGTTCTCATCCAGACTTCGATCATCAGTGTAGATCCGCTGATAACCAAACCCGCTCGCCGGATCGATCCGGTGGTAGTACACCTCTTCCAGAAGGGTTTCGGCGGGAAATGCCTCGCGATCGTGCTTGTGGGGCGGGTAGGATGACCAGTGTCCGTCCGGAGTAAATACTTCCACGACCAACAGCGTTTCGGCCCAGTCCCGGTCCTCCATCATGATGGGATGAACAAGCCGCTCATTGGTCCCGCGCCCGCGGCGCTCGGCTTGGATCTCCCCCGGCCTTACGAGGCGAGGTTGATATCGTCCCTCCGCCGGCGCCCTGCAAACCGCCAACTCGAGCCTGGTTATCGCTTCAATCCGCCAATCGGTTCCCGGTGGCAGATACACCGACCAAGGCCTTGCCCGGGAGAACACGAACTCACGACCTCCAACCTCCCCGAATTCATTGCCGCCCGCGCGCAACCGGCCCCGCCCCTCCACAAAGACAAGCATGGCTTCGGTATCTCCCGTGGATCCTCGCGCCACTTCCTCGGGTGACCTCTGGTAAAGTTCGAAGCCAGCGTAATCCCAGCCCGCATCACTTGGGGTAACGTCCAAGACCTGACCGTCGGCGTCCGGGACCCCGGGTTTTCTCAGAAGTTCGCTCATCACCGTCCTCGCACCTTTTCTACTTGCCCCGCGCCCGGTCCCATGCCTCCGCAAGCTTGCGGAAGCGCGTTGCCATTTCAGCGACCGCCAACGTGTCTTCCACGGTTCCGGCAAACCAACGCTCTGCGACTTCGCCAAACACTGTCCGGCCCACCGCGAATCCCTTCACTTCGGGAAACGACGCCGCAAGCGCAAAACTCTCGGCCAGTTCTTCCAGCGGGGCGTTCTTGCCCAGCACGACGATACCCCTGCACCACGGATCCTCGCGGGAAACCACCCTGCAAGCGTCTTCCCAATGCGCTGCCTCGTCGCTCGGTTCGAGTTTCCACCAGTCGGGGCGAATTCCGGACTGGTACACTCGCTCCATCACCTTGGCGGTGTTTCCCGAATCGGACGGACCTGCCAAGGAGGGAAGCGTTTCGAGCAGGAATTCCAGCCCGGCGCGCCATACGGCATCCTGGAGCCGGAGAAGTGTCGACAATTGTTGATCCCACAACCCGCCGGGATCATCGGGATGAAAATTGCACAGGCATTTCACGACATTTTCGCGAGGCCATTCCACAAGATCCGAACCAAAATCCGGTCCGATCTCGAGCTTGAGCGGCCGCGAGCCGGGTTGTTCGACGGGTCGCCCAATCCAGAGGCCTTGTCCTGCAGCGGCGTGAAGCGCTTCTCTGCCAAATCTGTCGTCCACCAGGACCCCAAATCCACTCCTGCCCTCCGCAGTCTCCGTGGCGGCGCGAAGGCACAGGGACTTGAACGTCCCAATCCGCTCGGCCGCCACGCCATGCCGTTCCGCCATCACCTCGAACTGACTGCGATGATCGAACGCAAGCGCCCGGAGTTGCGGCCAATCCCGCCAACGCGTCGTGGAGCGATGGAGATGGGAGAGATTCGCGTCCTTGCGCAGCGCCTGCTCGGACGAACCCCGGTCAAGAAAAAAGCGCAGCTCTTCCCAACTCGGATAGGCGGGAGCGCAGCCGTGCCGTGAAACGGCAAGTGCGCCGCAGGCGTTGGCGTACCGAAGAGTTGTCTCCCAAGGTTCGTCGCGTAGCCAGCCTCTGAGGAGCCCTGCCATGAACCCGTCACCCGCGCCCAGGACATTGAAGACCTCAACGGGGAATCCGGGTGTCTGCGGGGCGGCATCCAAATCATCCGGAATCTCTCCTTCGAATAGAACGGCGCCCACGGGACCACGCTTGCAAACCAATGCAGCATTCGTCAACTCGCGCACAGCGCGGATGGCCTCCAGAACGTTTTCTTCCCCACCCGCGATTTGAAACTCTTCTTCCGTGCCCACGACGAGGTCGCAGAGCGGAAGCACGCCTTGCAACCTTTCTGATACGGAAGAAGAAGCGAGGTATCTCTCTTCGCCCGCACCGTGCCCGGCCAGTCCCCAAAGATTGGGCCGAAAATCAATATCAATCGCTGCGCGGGCGCCGTTTTCCTTTGCCAATCTCAACGCCTTCTTGCAGGCGGCATCGGTAGAAGCCCGAGAATGGTGGGTGCCCGTAGTGACGACACAGGAAGTGGACATGACCAGCGCCGGGTCGACATCGTCTTCGGAAATCGCCATGTCCGCGCAGTCCTCGCGATAGAAGATCAACGGAAAAGTGGACTGGTCGCGGATGCCGAGAATTGCGAGGGCCGTGAGGCGGTGGGGGTCCGTGCGAACGCCACGCGTGTCCACACCTTCAGCTTCCAGAGTTTCGCGAATGAAGCGGCCGAGATGTTCGTCACCAACCCGAGTCAGTACGCCCGCGCGCAATCCCAAACGCGCGGCGCCAATCGCCATGTTGGTCGGAGATCCGCCGACATACTTGGCGAACGAGAGCATGTCCTCAAGCCGCCCACCGGCCTGCCTGCCATAAAGATCGACGGACGCGCGGCCTACCGTCAGGACATCAAGTCTAGGCATCATGCAAAAAAGAATATTGTATGGATCGGTCGCCACAAATAGCACGTGGCACGCAAGGCGGAAACCTCCTCGAACGCCTTGCGCGCCAGCTCGCCGAGAACATGGTCCGTTGGCGCGGAAGAGCGAATGGAATGCACGGTGGAATCAATCGGTCAGATCCCGGAACAGGACGGAATGATCAAACCCTTCGTCCAGACTCTGTCGACGGGCGAACTGCTTGCCCCGCTAGTCTGAAGCATCTAGAGTTTGGGTCCTGTGTCCGACATGCTTGGACCCAGTGCGCAAACTGCAACACAAACAAAATTCGGAGGTCAATCATGAAGACTCTCTTTGGCACCACTGTTGCCGCGCTCGCCCTGGCGCTTTCCATCTTCGGGACGCCCGCGGTGGCCGCAGATGAACGGTTCGTATTCGTAAGCCATGCGCCTGACGCCGACTCGTGGTGGAACACGATCAAGAACGCTCTCAAGAACGCGGAAGGCGAGCTGGGCGTGACGGTCGAGTACCGCAATCCGCCGACCGGCGATCTCGCCGACATGGCTCGAATCATCGAGCAGAGCGTTGCGTCGAACCCGGACGGGCTCATCACGACCATTGCCGATTTCGATGTCCTGAGTGGAGCGATCATGCGCGGCGTCGACAAAGGCATTCCCGTAGTCACCGTCAATTCGGGCACGCACGCTCAATCCGAGGCGCTCGGCGCACTGCTGCACATCGGGCAACCGGAATACGATGCGGGGTTCGGCGCGGGCAAGCGTGCAGCCGCCGAGTCTGGCGCCAAGTCCTTCCTCTGCGTGAACCATTTCTTTACGAATCCCGTATCCGTGGATCGTTGCCAGGGCTTTGCTGACGGCCTCGGCGTCGAACTGGGAAATCAGATGATCGATTCGGGACAGGATCCTTCGGAGGTCAAGAACAAGGTGCTGGCCTACCTGCGCGTCAATCCGGAAACGGAAGCGATCCTTACCCTTGGCCCAACCTCCGCGCATCCGACCATCGCGGCGCTGGAGGATCTCGGAATGACGGGCGAGATCTACTTCGGCACCTTCGATCTTTCCGGTGAAATTGCCGCCGCCATCAAGGGCGGAGGCATTGCGTTCGGGATCGATCAGCAGCCGTACCTGCAGGGCTATCTGCCGATAGTACTGCTTGCGAACTATGCCAGGTACGGGGTCGTTCCGGCCAATCACATCAATTCAGGACCCGGATTTGTGACCGCGCAAAATATTGCACTGGTTGAGGAATACGCGGGAACCTATCGATAAGGAGAATGCTCTCTCTGGCGCCCGCGGAAAAGCATAGTTCCGCGGGCGCTTCGCTCCGTGCCCTCCATTCCAAGGATCCCGACCATGTCTGATAGCGACGGGGCGGACGCCACACAGCCAGAAGCCCACGTCACGGATGGCGACGAGCGCCTCAAGGAAATGCCGCGCTGGCGAAGGGCGATGATCCGCCCGGAGCTCGGCGCAATATGCGGGACCATCCTGGTATTTGTCCTTTTCCTGGGTATCGCCCGGGACTCGGGAATGTTCGCACCGGACGGCGCGTTGAACTGGGCAACGGTTTCAGCCCAATTTGCCATCATCGCAGTCGGGGCCTGCCTGCTCATGATCGCAGGCGAGTTCGACTTGTCCGTTGGCTCCATGATCGGCTTCGCAGGTATTGTGATCGCGATCGTCTCCGTGCACTGGGGATGGCCGGTCTGGACCGCAATCATCGTTGCGTTTGTTGTCTGTATCGCGATCGGTGCGGCAAACGGATACCTGGTAATCAAGACCGGACTGCCGTCTTTCATCGTGACGCTCGCCTCCCTGTACATACTTCGCGGGCTGACGATCTGGATTTCCATCGCCACGACTCGAAAGACCATTATCGGTGGCGTGAAGGACGTAGCTGAGGGTGATTGGCTTGCCCCCGCATTCGGCGGCAAGATTCTGACGGGATTGTTCGCGTGGATGGCGGAGGCCGGCTGGATCGAAACGCTTCGCAGCGGCAGACCGCTCGTCGAAGGCATACCGATGCTCGTCGTCTGGGCGCTCATATTGATTGTCGCCGGTCACTGGATGCTGACACGCACGCAGTTCGGCAACTGGGTGTTTGCCTCCGGCGGAGACGCCCAGGCTGCGAGATATGTCGGTGTTCCGGTTAACCGGGTAAAAATTCTCCTGTTCATGCTGACCGCATTCTGCGCAACCGTTTTCGCGACCTGCCAGGTCATGGAATTCGGCTCCGCCGCAGCGGACCGCGGCCTGCTCAAGGAATTCGAGGCGATCATCTCGGTGGTGATCGGCGGCGCGCTGCTGACAGGTGGATACGGATCCGTCATCGGCGCTGCGCTTGGAGCCCTGATCTTCGGTGTCGTGCAGCAAGGATTGTTCTTCGCAAGCGTCGAGTCTTCATTGTTCCGGGTGTTCCTGGGCGTCATTCTCTTGATTGCGGTTGTATTCAACACGTACATCCGGCGCATGATCACGGGGGAGCGATGACATGAATGGCCCCGCACAACCGATTGTCGCAATGCGGAACATCGAGAAGCATTTCGGCTCGGTTATCGCATTGGCCGGTGTCAGCCTGGACGTGAACGCCGGGGAGGTTCACTGCCTGCTTGGAGACAACGGAGCCGGTAAGTCGACGCTCATCAAGACCCTGTCCGGGGTTCATATTCCAAGTTCCGGAGAGATGTTCATGGACGGTGAGCGCGTCGTATTCGACAGTCCTCGTGACGCGATGGAATTGGGAATTGCGACGGTGTACCAGGATCTTGCGATGATCCCGCTGATGTCGATTACAAGGAACTTCTATCTTGGCCGCGAACCGCGCAAGGGCTGGGGACCGTTCAAAGTTTTCGACTTCGAAACCGCATTCCGGGTCACGCGCGAGCAGATGGGCAACATCGGCATCGATGTGCGCGACCCGAACCAAGCCGTCGGCACTTTGTCGGGCGGAGAGCGGCAAACCGTCGCCATCGCCAGAGCCGTGTATTTCGGCGCCAAGGTGCTGATTCTCGACGAGCCGACTTCCGCCCTCGGCGTTCGCCAGACGGCGACGGTGCTTCGCTACGTGGATGCCGTTCGGAGAAAGGGTCTCGGCGTAATTCTCATTACCCACAACGTTCGCCACGCCATGGCCGTGGGGGATCGGTTTACCGTGTTGAACCGGGGCAAGACGCTCGGAACGCACCGCAAGGGCGAAATTGACACGGGTGAACTGCAAAACCTGATGGCCGGCGGACGGGAGATGGAAGATCTGGCTTCCCAACTCGGAGGAACCGTCTGAGTTGACGGGATTCGCTCGGCGTACGCGCCGGGCGGGTCGTTCCGAACCTGGCTTGCCGCAACCTCATGCCTGGCAAGCGGCCAGTCTGACGCCGTCTGGAGCCCGGTTCGATGTATCCGGGGTTGTTCATTTGGGGCGCGGCGCCCGACGAGCCTGGCGCGGGCGCCGTCGTCATTCCGCAATCTGGTAGCCCGCTTTGCGCGCAACTCTGTATAGCTCTTCCCTGCCCATTCCGGCGTATTTGGCAGGAGGCGCCATTGCCGGATCCTGTTCCGCTTCAACAACCGCCCAGCCCGTGTAGCTGAATTTCGACAAAATGTTGCAGATGGCACTGAAGTCGATACAGCCATCGCCGGGCACGGTGAACACTCCGGCCAGTACCGCATCCAGGAACGACCAGGTGTCTCGCTCGATCTTCGCCAGCACATCAGCGCGAACGTCCTTCGCATGAAAGTGGTTGATGCGGAACCCGTGCAGAAGCGCCAACTCAATCGGATCCCCTCCCCCAAGCAGCATGTGCCCGGCGTCGTGAAGAAGGCCCACGGCTTCGCCCGTACAGGACATGAGCCGGTCGACGTCTCGCAGATCCTCAACAGCTGTTCCGACATGATGATGGAAGGAAAGTGGGACCCCGTTCTCGACACAGTGTTCCGCCAAAGCCGTCATGTTCCGCCCATAGGTGCGGAATTGATCCTCATCGAGTACGGGCCTTTGACTCATTGCAGTTGCGCGTTCCCCCTGCACCGAACCGAAGGTTTCCCCATATACGATTACGGGCGCCCCTAACGCACGAAACATCTCCAATTGGGATGCAATGCGATCCTTTTCCCGCGCAAGGTCACCGGAAAGCATTTCGCCGGAATACCAGCCGGATGCCAGGGCGAGCCCCGCATCGGCGAGAATGGGACCCAGGACCTCAGGCTTGTCCGGGAACCTTCGACCCGATTCCACTCCGGTGTAACCTGCCTTGCGGGCTTCAGCGAGGCACACTTCCAAAGGCAAGTCCACGGAAATTTCCGGCAGATCATCGTTCATCCAGGCGATAGGAGAAATTCCGAGACTTAGTCGCATCATTCCGACTCCACTGACGCGAAGTGACGCCTACACGCCGATTCGTTGCGTCGCGCGCCCCTTGACATGCTCTTCCCTGGCGACCCGGACTTCTTGCCGCTCGCTGATCTCGGGCACTCCAAGATCCCACCAGGCGTCACCGGGAGTCCACGTAAACGAATCCGTGGCGATGGCAATTACGGTAGTCCGGTCATTGCCCTTGGCCCAGGCAATGGCATCCTCCAACTCGCTAATTCCAGTTACGTTGCGCGAGAATGCCCCCATCGACTCGGCATGCTTCGCGAAATCCACTGCAACATCTTCCTTGATGCGGCAGTCCCGGATGAAGTTGTTGAACGACTTGCTCCCCTTGAAATTCTGAAGCCGGTTGATCACCGCAAATCCGCGATTGTCGCAGACAACTACGATCAACTTGTGGCCCGTGAGCACGGAGGAGTAGATGTCCGAGTTCATCATCAGGTAGGAGCCGTCGCCGACCATCACGAAGACTTCCCGCTCCGGGTCGGCCATCGCCGCGCCCCAGCCTCCGGCCACCTCGTAACCCATGCAGGAATAGCCGAATTCGCAATCAAACGTGTAGGCGCTCTTGCCTCTCCACAACTTGTTGAGTTCGCCAGGCAGTCCACCTGCGGCGGTGAGCACCAGGTCACGTTCGCCCGCCGCCCGGTTTACTGCGCCGACCGCCTGTGCGTAGGACGGGACGGGAACGTTTGTCGCTTTCGTGGCTTCGTCAACAATCGAATTCCACTGTTCGAACTCCGTCTTTCCTTGCGCCGCCCAGTCGCTGCCGGCTCGCCAATCGCCTAGCGCCTCCCCGAACGCAATCAGCGATTCCCGGGCGTCTCCCACTACCTGCAGGGCGTGATGCTTGGTCGCATCGAAACGCGCCGCGTTGACCGCGACGATTTGCGCGTCCCTGGAAAAGGCCGTCCACGATCCCGTCGTGAAGTCCTGCAACCGCGTGCCCACCGCCAAGAGAAGGTCGGCCTGCTGCGCCATGGCGTTTGCGGACGATGATCCGATAACCCCGACGGGACCGACGTTTCGAGGATGCGAATGCAGCAAGGTCGTACGCCCCGCGATTGTCTCGCAGACAGGAATCCGCCGCTCTTCGGCGAATGCGCCAAGCACATCTTCCGCCATCGAATAGCGAACGCCGCCACCGGCGATGATCAGGGGCCGTTCCGCCTTGCTGATCGCCTCGACCGCCGCGAGAACACTCGCAAGATCCGGCCGCGGCCGCGGGATGCGATGCACGCGAGGTTCGAAAAAATCGCTCGGATAGTCGAAAGCGATCTCCTGCGTATCCTGGCATAGCCCGAGAAACGCCGGGCCGCAGTCGGCGGGATCCAGCATGGTTGCAATGGCCTGCGGAAGCGACGAGAGGATCTGCTCCGGATGTGTGATTCGATCCCAGTAGCGGGACACGGCCCGGAACGCATCATTCACCGTGACCGTAGGATCCCCGAAATGTTCGATCTGCTGCAATGCGGGATCGGGCCGCCGATTCGCGAACGCGTCACCGGAGAGAATCAACACCGGCAAACGATTCGCATGCGCAGTGCTTGCGGCGGTCACCATGTTGGTCGCTCCAGGACCGATGGAAGACGTGGCAACCATGATCTGCCGGCGCCGGCGCGCTTTCGCAAACGCGATCGCAGCAAGTGTCATTGACTGTTCGTTTTGTCCGCGCCAAGTCGGAAGCGCCTCTCCGGCCGCTTCCAAAGCCTCGCCCAAGCACGTTACATTGCCATGCCCGAAAATGGCGAATGCGCCTGCAAAAAGTGGAACGCATTCGCCGTCCATCTCTGTCCGCTGAGCGCACAAATGCCGTACGATCGCCTGCGCTGTCGTCAGTCGTACTGCCCCCATCGGGTCATCCTCCATTCCTTCCACCGCATCGAAGTCATGTCATGCTATTCCGCAAATCATGGACGTCGCAAGCGCCCGCGCATTCCAGTCGCCCGCCGCATGCCATTCTTCAGCAGGGGAAACTGCGCCCGCAAGAGTTCGGCGGAGCAATGCCACCCGGTTGCGCCAAGCCCTCGCGCTCATGTTACGCTGTCGGCCCGAAGAGCGTGCCGTTCTGTCCATTTGCGGAGAACACGATGCAGAGCCAAAACCTGCACTCGAACCGGATCATTGTGGTAGGCGCAGGCCAAGCCGGCCTTTCCCTCTGCGCGACGTTGCGCAGCGAAGGCCATTCAGGACCTGTCTCGCTCATTGGCGCCGAGTCCTTTCCCCCTTACCAGCGGCCACCACTTTCCAAGGCCTTCATGGCTGGCAAGCTTGATCGGGAGCGGCTGTTCCTGAAGCCGGACGCGTTTTTTCGCGAACTGGACATCAGTCTCTTGACCGGCGCAGCGGTTACTTCCCTCGATCGAAAGAATCTCCGGCTCTTTCTCGATTCCGGCAGGGAACTCGAGTACGACCTGCTGGCCTTTGCGACCGGAGCCAGACCACGCCGGCTGCCGGAGAGAATTGGGGGCGGCCTCAAGGGAGTGCACGTACTTCGCGATATTCACGATTCAGAGCGCATCGCGGGCGGTCTTGCCGAAGGAAAACGGCTGCTGGTTGTGGGCGGAGGGTATATCGGTCTCGAAATTGCGGCCTGCTCTCGAATGAAAGGCGTGGAAGTCCTTGTGGTGGAGATCGCCCCGCGTTTGCTCGCGAGGGTGGCAGGCGCAGAAATCGCCGAATGCATGGCCGGTATCCATCGATCTCACGGGGTGGAACTGCGATTCGCCACCCGGCTAGAGTCGATCCATTCGGATTCGCGCGGAAGGCTGACGGCGGAATTCGGCGACGCCAAGCAACTGGATGCCGACTTGGTCGTCGCGGGGATCGGCGCGGAACCGGAGGTCGGTCTGGCAAGTTCGGCCGGGCTGGACATCGAAAACGGGATTCGCGTTGACTCGTTTTGCCAAACTTCGGACCCGGCAATCTTTGCAGCGGGCGACTGCACCTCCTTTCCCTTCCGAAGTCGACGGGTTCGGCTGGAATCCGTTCAAAACGCCATCGACCAAGCGGAGGCTGCCGCTCGCAACATGCTCGGACAGGAAATTCCCTACCAACCGGTCCCCTGGTTCTGGTCGGACCAATACGACGCGCACCTGCAGATCGCGGGTCTTTCCGGGGAAGCGGACCAGGTCGTCATGCGACAAGGAGTCCAACCCGGGGCATGCTCTGCGTGGTACTACGCCCGGGGAGAATTGATCGCTGCCGACGCCATCAACGATTCCCGCGCCTACATGGTCGCCAAGAGATTGCTTGGAACCGGAAAGTCGGCGGACCCGGAACAAGTTGCCGATCCTGCCACAAACCTCAAGCGGCTCCTGTAACCCATTGGATTTCTCAGCCCGCCGCGGCCTCGAAACGCGGCGTCTTCCAGCGAAAAATCTCAAGATTTTCGCCGCTTCCGCCACGGTCCACCACGAGGAATTCGGTCGCTTCCAGCGCCACCAGCGGGTGGTGCCAAACGCCGCGCCCGTAATTGATCCCCTGACCCGGCGAGGGGCGGAACACCTCCGGCTTTCCCGGAGCGCCGTCTTCAAGCGCTGGCGCCACGATTGCCAGCCACGGAGAATCCGATAGCGGAACAAAGGCCTGGGAACCGAGTGGATGCCTTTCCATCAGCTCGATGCGAAGCGGCAGCGACTGCATCGTTGCCTCGAAGATATTGATGAGCGGCTTGCCGCCATCGGCTTCTACATCCACATGCGCCAGGTCGTGATACCTCTTCGCCATTCCGTCGTTGATCTCCAGCCGGTCCGCTCCCGCGGTTTCGATCACGTCACCAAATGGACGAAACGCCGCCTTGGTCAGGGGCAACGCGGGGAGGACCAGGCGCCTCATTTCGCGAGATGGCCAAACAAGCGCAGCCGACTCAGGCCTCCGTCCGGAATGATATCGAGCCGAACATGGCTGACAGGTCCGGCGGCGGGTAGCGCCAACGCATGCTCCGCGTCGGGCCCGAGCCGCGTCTCAGGCAGGAGACACTTCCAATCCGCACTCGCCTCTTCAAGCGGTTCCGGGAGGTCTTCATCCCGGCAGAACGCCCCGCGCAAGACGCATCGGTCCGGATAATTGCCCTTGAAGTACGCCGTATCGATCACCGCCCGTGTGAGTTCACCGGGGTGGCCAAGCGCCACAACCGCCCAGTCGTTGCCCGGGCCGCGGCGCCGCGCGGTTTCCCATCCGTCCCCCATGTTCCGCCCCCGGTCCGGCAAGAGAATGTTGGCGACTTCACCAAAATGCGCGTCGCTCCAGGCAACCGCCCGGCCGCCCGAAATTGTGCCCACGAGATCCAGTTCCTCCGCGGACCCGAATTGGGTCCAGTCGACCACGACCTCGCCGTAGGCGCGCAATCGCGCTATTCCGCCGTCGGGAAAGATATGAAGCCTGAGGTGCGTCGCCGGCCGCGGATTCTCGCAGTCGAATACGTGATGGCTGTCGGGCCCGAGCGAACTGCGGGGTACCAAAGTCCACCAATTTGCGCGATCTCCCGGAGAATCCCCCAACTGCGGTTCATCGCACGCTTCGACCATGGCCTCGGGCGGGTAATTGCCCGTGAAGAAAGACGTATCGATGTCGAGCTTCAAAATACGCCCGCGTCTTCCGAGTCGAATGACGCACCAATCGTGCCCGGGTCCCCGCCGCCGCCGGCTTTCCCAGCCGTCCATCCATTGCCCGTGGCTGTCGTACCGGTCCGAATAGAAAACCGGGACATCGGGATCGATCAGCCGCGACCGCGGCGCAAAGAAATCATCCGTCGCGTAGGTTACTGCAGCTCCAAGCCTGGGATTGGCGAGGTCCGGATAACGCTTGGCGAATTCTGCGGCTGTCGCCGACGGAACCGCCGCAATCCACCGTTCCTCTTTCATCGACCGCCCGCCCCGGGGGGATGGTGCGCGATCCAATGCCTCGCGATTTCCTCGCGGCTTGCGATCCAGACCTGGTCGAATCCGGCGACGTAATCGAGAAAGCGCTCCAGCGCCGTGGCGCGGCCAGGCCGCCCGGCCAGCCGGCAATGAAGTCCTACCGACATCATTTTGGCCCGACCGTCCATTCCTTCCCGGTAGAGCATGTCGAATGAGTCGCGCAGATATCTTTCGAATTGTTTCCCCGAATTAAAGCCTTGGGCGGTTGCGAAGCGCATGTCATTGGCATCGAGCGTGTACGGCACTACCAGCTGCGAACCAAACGCGCTGGTCCGCCAATAGGGGAGATCGTCCGCGTAGGAATCGGCGGCGTACAGGAACCCTCCGTGTTCCGCGACGAGGTCGAGCGTGTGTCCGGAACTCCGCCCCGTATACCAGCCCAAAGGCCGTTTGCCGGTGACTTTTTCGTGGATTCGAATCGCTTCCAGCAAATGGGATCGTTCCTCCACCTGGCTGAAGTCCCGGTAGTCGACCCACTTCAGCCCGTGGCTGGCAATCTCCCATCCAGACTCCGTCATGGCTGCAACCGCGAGCGGATTGCGCGCCAGCGCGGTGGCGACCCCGAACACGGTTACTGCGAGACCGCGGCGCTTCAGGATGCGCCACAGACGCCAGAAACCGGCCCGCGATCCGTACTCGTAAACCGACTCCATATTCATATGCCGAAGGCCGGGCCAAGGATCAGCGCCCACGATTTCGGAAAGAAACGCCTCCGATTCGGTGTCTCCGTGCAGGAGGCAACGCTCGCCGCCTTCTTCGTAATTGACCACGACCTGCAACGCGACGCAGGCGTCTCCCGGCCAATTCGGGTCCGGGGGCGCCCGGCCATACCCCGCCAAGTCCCGCGGGTACGGAGATTCGTTCCCCAAGGTGTGCAGTTCGCTCACGTGGAACTCCAGTTTCGCCACGACGCCCTGAAGGAGTGATTCACCGGAGGTCAGAATCCGGCTCCGCCAAACTTCGCCGGTGGTTTGGCGCAACATCGTCACACGCTATATTGGCGCTGGCCATGGCGCAACTTAGTTCGCATATCCTCGATTTGGCCTCCGGGCGTCCGGCGTCCGGGGTCCGGGTTCGCCTCCACAAGATTGAGGGAGACGCCCGTAAGCCGCTCGCGGACACAAGAACCGATGATGATGGGCGGTGCAAGCTGACTTCGGCAGACCGCGCGCTCGCCTCCGGCAGCTACGAACTGAATTTCTTCGTCGGAAGCTATTTTGCCGAACAGGGGGCGGTTGAGGAGGGATCTGCTTTTCTCGACGTCGTTCCAGTCTGTTTCCGCGTGCAGGCAGGCCAGCGCTATCACGTCCCGCTGTTGATCTCGCCTTACGGATATTCGACATATCGCGGGAGTTGAAACTCCGCGGAGATCATTTGTCCGGCGTACCCGACTGGATCCAGTGGCCGAGCCGGTGGCGCTCGTCTTCCGTCATTCCCGTTGCGTTGCCAAGGGGCATTGCGTCGCTGAGTACGGTTTGAGTCAGAATTCGCGCCGCATGCAGCTTGACCTCTCCGGCAGTATCAAGCGCGACTCCTGCGGGCGCTTCGTCGAACTCCTCCGCGGTCGGACGAACCGAATGACAGCTTCGGCAATGGGTGTGGACAATGGACAATGCTTCCGCTGTATAGACACCGGATCCCGCTTCGACGGCGGGTCGGAACGGCACTTGCGAAGACAGGACAAGAAGCGCGGCCATCGCTGCCGCAAGCGGCCATTGCCAGCGAATTGCGGCCCCCTTCGCGCCCGCTTCGTACCGATTGAACCAGTTGCGGACGACCGCACCGATCACCAGGATAAACGCGACGATTACCCAATTCCATTCGTGCCCGAACGTCATCGGATAGTGGTTGGAGATCATCAGAAAGATGACCGGCAGCGTCAGGTAGTTGTTGTGTGTTGACCTGAGCTTGGCGATTTCTCCGTAAGACGGGTCCGGAACGCGACCCGCCTTCAGGTCCGCCACGACCACGCGCTGATTAGGGATGATCACCAACAATACGTTCGCGGTCATGATCGTGGCGATCATCGACCCGACCTGGATGAACGCTCCTCGACCCGAAAATACCAGCCCGAATCCCCAGCTGGAAGCCACGATCGCAAGGAAAAGCACGGCAAAGAGAATCATCGGACGTGTGCGAAGCGGCGACCGGCAAAGGTGGTGGTAGAACGCCCACGCCCCTGCCATGCCGGCAACCGAGAGCAACACGCCTTCCCACGGCAACAGGACCGGATTCGCCGGATTGAGCAGATAGCTTGAGGCGCTCCAATAGTAGGTCACCGCCAGTAGGGCGAACCCGGTCAACCAAGTGAAGTAGCTCTCCAGGCGGAACCAGTGGAGATCTTCCGGCATTGATTCTGGCGCAACTTCATACTTTAGTGTGTGGTAGAATCCGCCGCCGTGCACCGTCCAGTTTTCTCCCTTGATCCCCTCTTCCATTCCATGGCGGCGCCGGAGCGTGGCATCGAGCCACATGAAATAGAACGACGAACCGATCCAGCCAATGCCGGCAACGATATGCGCCCAACGGAAGAACAGACTTAGCCAGTCCTGGATAATTCCGAGAAAAATTGTCATTCCCGAATCCTTGCGTTCGCACCGAGCATCCCCGAAACCAATGAAGGAGTAGTCTACATGAACGACCGAGCGAGTTCGCAAGATCAAGGGGACCGCAGAAAGTTCCTGGAGCGCTACGGCGGAATATACGAGAAAAGCCCGTGGGTCGCCGACAGGGCGTGGGAGCGGATTGCGGCAGGCGGCGATTCCCTCAACCTGATGGATGTCATGCAAAACGTCGTCGACGAAGCAGGAAAAGAAACGCAACTCTTTCTGCTGCAAGCACATCCGGATTTGGGCGAGCGGCTCTCGGTGCGGAAGGAGATGAGCGCCGACTCCGCCGCCGAGCAGTCCGGAGCGGGCTTGGACCAATGCACCGAGGAAGAATTCGAAGCCTTTCGGGATTTGAACGCCACGTATCGGACAACCTTCGGCTTCCCCTTCATCCTGGCGGTGCGGGGGCATCCGCGCACGCAAATTCTGAGAATCTTTCGTCAGCGAATTCAAAACAACCATGAAACGGAATTTCAGACGGCGCTCGATCAAGTGCATCGAATCGCCCGGTTCCGGCTGGAGACGCTGGACGGTTCGAACTAGCTGACCTTTCGGAGGGCAACGGCATATCCCACGGCAATCGGATTTTCGTTCGATTGCGATCAGTGCCGGAAATGTCGCATTCCTGTAAAGACCATCGCCATTTCTGCGCTGTTCACTGCCTTGATGATCTCTTCGTCACGTATTGAACCGCCCGGCTGAATAATTGCACGGACTCCCGCCTTCGCCGCAAGTTCTACGGAGTCCGCAAAGGGAAAGAACGCATCCGAGGCCAGCACAGCGGGTCCTTCCGGCGACACCCGCAGTCCGGCTGATTCCAAATTCGCATTCGCTCCGGCAAGGGCCATTTTCACCGCACCGACCCGGCTGGGCTGCCCGGCTCCAATTCCCACCGTCTCCCCTTCCCTGGCAATCACAACCGCGTTCGAACCCGCGTGTTTGACCACGCGCCAAGCGAACAGCATCGCGGCAATTTCCGTCTCCGAGGGTTCACGACTCGTTACAACCTTCAAGCCGCTTGCATCGATTCGACCGTGATCCCTTTCCTGCACCAGGATGCCGCCCGCAACCGAGCGCACGCGCAAGTCGCGCCCATCTGCGAGCGGAAGCCCCCCGGTTTCGAGCACGCGGAGATTCTTGCTGTCCTGAAGAATCGTCCGCGCTCCTCTCCCGAAGCTCGGGGCGAGCACCACTTCCAAGAACACGCCTGCGATGGACTCAGCGGTCTCCTCCTCGATGTCGGTGTTGAATGCGGCGACGCCGCCGAATGCGCTGGTTCGATCGGCAACAAGCGCACGTTGAAACGCTTCCGAGGGACTGGAGCCGAGCGCGGCGCCGCACGGGTTTCCGTGCTTGACGATCGCGCACGCCGGCCGCTCCGCCGGGTCGAACGCGGAAGCGATCGCAACGGCCGCGTCCGCGTCCATCAGGTTGTTATAGGAAAGGGCTTTGCCTTGAAGCTTCCGGGCTGTCGCCGCCGACGGCCCCGCCCCTCGCGCAAGGTACACTGCCCCTTTCTGGTGCGGGTTTTCTCCATACCGGAGCTTGCTCCTGCGGCCAACGCCGAGCAGGAATTCCGGGGCAAATCCCTGCCCCCATTCGGACCAAGCCCAATTGGCGACGGCGATGTCATAGACAGCGGTGCGCGCGAATGCGCGAGATGCGAATCGTTGACGAAATGGAAGCGTTGTGCAACCCTCATGCGCATTCAACTCCGCAATGACTTCGCCGAATTGTTCGAAATCGGTTACGGCGACGACTCGTTGATGATTCTTGGCGGCCGCACGGATCAGTGCCGACCCGCCGATGTCAATATTTTCGATACAGTCTTCGGTCCCACCGCGACGCTCCAGCGTCGCCTCGAACGGGTATAGCGTCACCACAACCATATCAATGCGGGGAATTTGATACCTTTCCATGGCCAGCGCATGGGATGGATTCGACACGTCTGCGAGAAGACCCCCGTGAATGGCCGGATGGATGGTCTTCACCTTGCCATCCATCATCTCCATCATCCCGGTGACTTCTTCAACGTCGATCACAGGAAGACCTGCACTGCGGACGGCGGCAGCCGTCCCGCCCGTCGACAGGATCTCCACGCCCCTCTCGGAGAGCGACCGGGCAAAGCCCGAAATGCCCGACTTGTCCGAAAGCGAGAGAAGCGCACGTTCTACTCGAACCAGATCATTCCCCATTCGACCGCGAATCCTGCATCGTGCGGATCCGGTTTCCGCGCAACCTCATCATACTGCGAGGGAAGCGAAGGCATACCAACGGGTTTCCCGACGGCTGGCGGAAATCGAGGATAAGATCGACTCCAGTCGACTGTTCCATGCTCGGAACCGGAAGGATTCCCGGGAGAAGCATAAGAGACTTGTCGGCATATGCAGCTTTGATTCAGAAACAGGCAATGGCCTGGAGCCGCAAGAATGGGCAACAATCGCGACTCTCCGCTCAATTCTCCAGCCGAACTTGACCCTGTACTGGTTCCACCGGCAGACCGACGCTACGTTGGGACCTCGGGAAAACCTGCTCCAAAGTAAGGGAACTCAAGCCAATGCAACGTTCAAGAAGCGTGGACGCCTACATTGAGGGGGCGGAACATTGGAAAACCGAATTGAAGCAACTCCGCAAGATACTGTGTTCAACACGGCTCAAAGAAGAAGTGAAGTGGGGCCTCCCCTGCTATTCCCTCAACGGAAAACTGGTTGTCGGCATTGCGGCATTCAAGAGTTACGTTGGCCTCTGGTTTTTCCAGGGAGCGCTTCTCTCCGATCCGGCAAACGTTCTCATCAATGCCCAGGAAGGAAGAACCAAGGCGCAGCGGCAGTGGCGATTCCACTCGAAGCAGGAGATCGAAAGCCAAGCGATCAAGTTCTACGTGGAAGAAGCGATCGAACTGTGGGTTAAGGGTTTCAAGATTGGCCCGGATCTCAACAAGCCCCTCGTTGTACCGCCAGAACTGAAATCGGCCTTGGCGGACAGCGACCTTTTGGGAGCGCGGTTCCGCCAGCTAACCAAGGGAAGACAGCGTGAGTACGCCGACTACATCGCCGGCGCCAAGCGAGAAGTGACCAAGGCCAGACGCATGGAAAAAATCCTTCCGAAGATTGCCCAAGGAAAGGGACTGAACGATCACCACAGAGGATCCTAGCGGTCCAAACCGGATACTGCTCTCCTGCGCGCCAACAATAGAAACGGTTTGCCGTGGACTGGCTGTACGGATGCAGGCCAACCATTTCCGCAGCCAATTTCGAGGAATTCCGCTCGCATGCCCGCAACGCCCGCTGACCTTTATGACATGCTAGACTCGCTCGGTATTTCTTTCTCGAAATACGACCATCCCGCATTTCATACAGTCGAGCAAAGCCGCGAACTGCGTGGCTGCATCCCCGGCGCGCACTGCAAGACCCTGTTTCTCAAGGATCGCAAGGGGATGCTGTACTTGGTCGTGTGCCTGGAGCACCGTAGGCTGGATATGAAACGACTCGCCAAAGCGATCGGCTCGGCCCGACTCTCGTTCGGCCGAGCGGAACTGCTTTGGGAACGACTCGGAGTGCGGCCCGGGGCGGTCACCCCTTTTGCGTTGATCAACGACCGTGACAATCCCAACGTGAAGGTAATTCTCGACCGACAAATGCTGGAGCATGAACTTCTCAACTACCACCCCCTTCACAATGAAGCGACGATTGCTATCTCTAGAGAGGGGTTTGGCCGTTTTCTTGAGGCCTGCGGACACCAGACCATGCTTCTGGAGTTTTCCGACGCGACCCCTGGGAAGGATCTGAGCGATGAACCCGGAAGAACCAATTGAACTCTCCGCGGCTTCCGAGGCGATTTCGGAAAGCTCCGACTCGACATTTGTCGCTGATGTGCTTGAGGAATCGAAAAAGCAACCGGTAATCGTCGATTTCTGGGCGCCTTGGTGCGGTCCATGCAAGCAATTGGCTCCCGCCCTGGAAAAGGCGGTTCGCGACGCCCGTGGCAAAGTCCGTTTGGCGAAGATCAACGTCGATGAGAATCCGCTCGTCGCTGGGCAATTGCGCGTTCAGTCCATCCCGGCTGTATTTGCATTTGTCGATGGAAAACCAGTCGATGGGTTTGTTGGGGCGCAGACTGCGTCTCAAATCGAGAATTTCGTAAAATCAGTCGTCGGCAAGGGCCCTGCGGGAGAAACAGACCAGATCGCCGAGACGCTCGAACGTGCAGAAAGCGCGCTCGCTGCCGGAGGCGCCGCCGAGGCCGCCCGGCTTTATGGTGCGATCCTGCAGCGAGAACCGGCGAACCCCAAGGCGGTCAGTGGTTTCGTACGGTGTTATATCCGCACCGGCGACTTGACCCGTGCTCAGCAGATCCTCGACGCCGCTCCTTCCGAAATCGCGGAAGACTCTGCGATTTCGGCGGCGCGCACCGCTTTGGAACTGGCGCGTTCCGCGTCTGCGGCGGGGGATTCAAACACCCATCGCAACAAGCTTTCTGGCGACCCCAACGATCATCAGGCACGATCTGACCTCGCCATGGCGCTACTGGCAGAAGGCGACAAAATTGGAGCCGTGAACGAATACCTGGAGATATTTCGGCGCAACCGGAACTGGAACGAGGGCACCGCACAAGTGCAAATGCTGAAACTCTTCGAGACTTTCGGGGAAAGCGACCCGGCTACGATCGAAGGACGACGCCGGCTATCCAGTTTGCTGTTCGCTTGAACAGATGGAGGAATCATGGAAGAGCCCGATTCAACTGGAAGCAACGACGACGAACGGCCGGATCCGAAGGTTCTGCAGATGCTCGTCTGTCCCGTGACCCGCGGTCCGCTCGAATACGACGCGACCGCGCAGGAATTGATCTCCAAGAGCGCAGGGCTGGCCTACCCAATTCGCAACGGGGTTCCGATCATGCTCGCTGAAGAGGCACGAGAGATCTAGCGTGAAACGACACGCGATTGGTCCTTCCTTTGGCGGCCTCCGAAGGCCGTCCCACTGGAGAACCTCCCCGATTCGCTCTCCGTTCAGGGGGCCTCGCGGCAGGAATTCCTAACTACGGTCTGGGCGCATGGGTTTCGGAATGCCGCCGCCAATTCCGGCCGCCCGCGCCATGAAGAAACGCCGCATCGGGCCACTCCGGCCCACGGCCGACATACCGATGTCCCGCACGAACCGGAGCACCGGATCGTCGCGCGAAAACAATCGATTGAGCGCGTCGGTTGCCAGCGCCAGAATCGTCGCGTCGGGGCGACGCCGAGACTCGTAGCGCCCCAGAACATCCGATGCGCCGATATCCTCCCCTCTCCGCAGCGCGTCCACAATTGTCTCCACCAATACGCCCACATCGAGAAATCCAACATTCAGTCCCTGTCCCGCGATGGGATGAATTCGATGCGCAGCGTCGCCAACCAGGGCAAGCCGGTTCGCGACATAGGTATCCGCAAGAGAAAATTCGAGGGGATAGAACCAGCGGCGACCGCAAACCTCCAGGTCGCCAAGCATCTTCCCGACCCTGCGCCGAAGCTCCAGATCAAATACATCGCCTCCAGCCCGGCGAATGTAGTCCGCAGTGGCCGTTTCCTCCGTCCACACGATTGATGACATGTTTCCCCTCAGCGGCAGAATTGCGAACGGTCCAGCGGGCAAAAAATACTCGTGGGCGCATCCCTTGTGCGACTTCGTGTGGCGAATGGCGCAGACAAGGGCAGTTTGCCCGTATGCCCATCCGGTTCGCGAAATGCCCAGACGCTCCGCACAAGGTGAGAACCTTCCGTCACAGGCCGCGATAACGGGCGCACGGAGTCGCGTACCCGACGCGGTTTCGACTACCGCGATACCATTGATTGCTCGAGTTTCCGTCACGCGGCTCGGCGCATGGACCTGCACAGCGGCTTCTTCTTCCACGCGATCCCAAAGAGCGTTTCGGAGCCACCGATCTTCGATCATGTGGCCAAAACCCTCGCCGCCAAACTCCGCGCTGGAAAAATGAAGAAAAAGCGGGGAAGCACCCTCCGAAACTCGTCCGTCCGTTACGAGGATGTCGTCAATCCTCCGGGCCTGATCCGCAATTGGCGACCAGACGCCGATATTGCTCAGGAGGCAGCGCGAAGCCAGTGAGATCGCATAGGCTCGGCCATCAAATTCCGCTTCGCGAAATTTGCCGGGCTGGACTGTATCAAACACCACGCTCCGCACTCCTTCTCGTGCGAGCGAAAGCGCCAGCGTCAACCCGATCGGTCCTCCGCCAACAATGGCGACATCGCAGTCCGGCTTACGTGATGGGCTCATGCGCACAAGTGTGGGATGCGGGAACTTCAGAAGCAAGCGAGTATCCGGAATGCAACGGACAATTTCCTTGTCTACAAGGGACAAGCGCTGGAGACCGCCGGGTGCATGCGAGCACGCCATCGCTCCGCGAGGCTCCGGTCCCGGCTGAAATCGAGCCTGGCGATGATCATCGAACATCCGTTTGACTGGCTCGTCGCAACACCGATGCATGGGACGGAGACTTTCCGGCCACCAAGCTGGACGCAACAGCTCAAGTTGAGTATTCTTTGGACAAGAGCAGACAGCAATAAAGCCGATACAGGCAGAATCCGGAAGTTGGACATGGTGGTGCGTTCGTGCGGAACTAAGCTCCGCACCCCTGCGAGCGTGTGTCGATCGCAGTGCGGTCCTGCATCGGCGGAAAGAAGGAACGCATGAGTTCCGAATTATTTGCCGGGGTGCAGAAAAACACTATTCCGCTTGTATCCAAAGCGGGATCCTTTGCGATTCGAAGGTTTTCAGAGTTCGCTGGCGCTGGACTGGTCTTGCTTGGCGCCGTTCTGGCCCTCTCCCTCTTCACTTACAACTCCGCCGACCCTAGTCTCATGTACGCGACTTCCCGGCCGCCAACGAACCTGGTTGGCCTTGCCGGCAGCACGGTCGCAGATCCGCTTCTTCGCCTTCTTGGCATTTGCTCCGCAATACTGCCCCTGGTCCTGACCGCTTGGGGAGTGCGTCTGATCCTTCATCTGCAACTGTCGCGCATCGCTTATAGCGCGCTCTTTGTAATTCCCGCCATCGCCGCAACCATCCCGATTGCCGCGATACTGTCCCCCCCAGAATTTTGGCCGCTGCCAAGCGGAATGGGCGGCTATCTCGGCGACCAGATTCTGGTCAGGCTGATTGCCTGGATGCCACCGGTTCCCGGCATCGACCCGCTAACCCAGAACCTTGTTTTTGCGCTACTTCTTTCTGCCGCGGCGTTAACTCTACTTTTCACCGCTTGTGGGAGCAGTTGGAACGCCATGATTTCGCTCCTGCTTGTCATTCCGACAAGGTTCACGCTCAATTTGATTGTCGAAATCCCGTTGACGTTCGTTGAGATGATCAAGGACTTGAGATTGATGCGCATGCCGAGAATTTCCTTCATGCGTTTCCGTCTACCCGGCTTCTCGTTCCGCAATATTATCCGGAATTCTTCCGAGTTTGCTCGCTCCGGTCGAAAAATGTCCCGCAAGGTGTTGCGTGAACCGATCCTGGAACCGCCCAAGCAATATTCCAATCACACGTCCAATTCCATGTCGATGCTTTCCGAACGGCCGGCAAGCCCAGCGCGCACAAGGCGCCGCCCTCCGAAGCGCCCGCCAAGCACCGATTCGTTGCCGCTCTTCGAGAGCTCGGAGTACACGCCTCCCCAGGTCAAGCTCCTGGAGACGTCGGATCGCTCACGCACGGCGTGGGTTAGTAGCGAGTCCCTCGAACAGACCTCCGAAGCACTGCAAGGGGTTCTGGGTGACTACGGTATCGGCGGCAGAATTCGGGGAGCCAGGCCTGGGCCTGCGGTCACACTATTCGAATTTGATCCTCCCCCCGGATTGAAGGCATCGAAGATCGAAAGCCTCGCAGACGACATCGCGCGGTCCATGGGAGTCGTATCGACACGCATCGCCACGGTGCCGGGCAGCAAGATGATCGGAATCGAAATTCCCAATCACCGGCGCCAGGCCGTGCTGTTGAGCGAAATCCTCGATTCAAGCGACTACAGCAGAACAGCAACCGTGCTGCCCCTCGCCCTCGGCAAGAACATTCTCGGAGAGCCGGTGGTGGCGGATCTGGAAAACATGCCCCATCTGCTCATTGCGGGCACCACCGGATCGGGAAAGTCCGTTGCAGTCAACGCGATGATTCTGTCGCTTCTCTACCGGCTCTCACCAACGGACTGCCGCATGATCCTGATCGACCCGAAGATGCTGGAATTCTCGGTATACGATGGCATACCGCACCTGCTGACCCCGGTGGTCACCGACCCCAAGCGCGCTGTTGCGGCCCTGAAATGGGTCGTTCAGGAAATGGAAGAACGCTACCGGATGATGTCTCGGGTCGGGGTCCGAAACATTGCAAACCTGAATGCCCGCGCAGCGAAAGCCCCGAAGAGCGACAAGCTGCCTGCTCGCGCGGTCCATCGGCATGGCACCCCCCCAACCGGCGGCGCGGGAGGCGAGCAGCCGCTCGAACTCGCGATCGAGCATCTGCCTCGAATCGTGGTTGTCGTCGACGAACTTGCGGATCTGATGATGGTAGCGGGAAAAGATATCGAAGCTTGCGTGCAACGGCTTGCGCAGATGGCGCGCGCTTCTGGAATTCACCTGATCATGGCCACGCAGCGGCCTTCTGTGGACGTGATCACCGGCACGATCAAAGCCAACTTTCCCACCCGCATCAGCTTCCGTTTGTCCTCCAAGATCGACAGCCGCACCATCCTGAACGAACAGGGGGCCGAGAAGCTTCTCGGACAAGGAGACATGCTCTACCAGGCGGCCGGCTCAAGGGTCAACCGGGTGCACGGTCCGTTTGTTTCGGAGGATGAAATCGAACGCGTGGTCACTTACCTGAAGACTCTGGGACCTGCCGACTATGTCCCGGATGTCACCGAATTTGAAGACGACGCGACGTTCACGAGTGGTGGAAATTCTCTCGGCGGCGAAGTCGATTCCGAGATGTTCAACAGGGCGGTTGAGGTTGTTATCCGCGACCAGCGGGCGTCCACGAGCTATCTCCAGCGGAAGATGGAAATCGGATACAACCGTGCCGCGGGACTGATGGAGCAACTCGAAGAAGCCGGAATTGTCGGCCCGGCGGACAACGTGGGAAGACGCGAGATCCTGACCTCATCCTCTTGATTCATTCGCCGCATTTGCGCCGAAATCCCTCATACGCTTCACCAGTGCTTCGTTCCCGCTTCGAGAATCACCAAATGCTTGCCTCGCGCCTTTCCCTCGTTTTTTGCCTTGCCCTGGCGCTGACCTCCATGTCGCCCAGCTTCTCGCTCGGCCAGACAGTCGAAATTGACGAGGATCGGTCTCGTATTCTTGAGTATCTTGACGGCATACGTTCGCTTGCCGGCAGGTACGAGCAATTCGCGCCCGATGGAGAACGGAATTCGGGCCAGTTCTATATCCAACGACCGAACCGGGTACACTTCGATGAAGATGCGCCAGACGGAAGCATGATTGTCTCCGACGGTTTCTGGATCGCGGTGATTGACAAGAAATCCGGCTCTGCGCCCCGATATCCGCTTTCCTCGGTGCCGTTCGCCTCGGTGCTTTCCGAGAAACCCAGCGAGGACGAGTCCATCGAGATCCATCACGTGCGGCGCTTTGGAAACAGGCTGCAAATGCTTGTCAGCAAACGTGACAAGCCGGAACTTGGACTACTCACGCTCTTGTTCGAAGAGGACCCGTTTCGATTGTTGGGGTGGCTGGTCCGGGACGCTCAACAGGAAGAAACGCTGGTGCTGCTGAAAATTGAGGAGGCGAACGGGGACTTCGACCGGCGGTTGTTCATGATCGAACGATACGAGCGCAAGAACTAGTCATGGCCAAATGGCGCGTGTGGCCGCCGGAGGATGTCACCTTCCGGAAAAGCTGGGCTTTCGCTCTTCATCACGGGCCAGAACGCCTTCGCGAAAGTCTTCCGACAGCCAACTTTTGGCAACGCGTTTCGAGATTTTCTCCGTATCGCCGCAACCGGCCGCGATTTCCTGCAATGACCGTTTGACGCCGGCCACCGCGACGGGCGCAAGACCGGCAAGAGTCGCTGCGATTGATTCCAGATACGCATCGATCTCCGCATCCGGTACGATTTCATCCAGAAACCCGATCCGCAGAAGGGTCTTGGCGTCCAGCCGGTCCGCAGAGAGAAATATCCGCTTCGCCCCCTGAAGCCCGAGGCGGCGCACGGCACGTTCCAAACCGGTCCGGTCATAGTGAACCCCAAGCGCCAGAGCCGGTACGCGAAGCCGGGATTCGGGCGTTCCAATCCGAAAATCGCAGGCCAATGCCAGATCCACTCCGGCCCCGTACGCCCCGCCACGCACCGAGCACACAGTGGGAACCGGCAGGTTTTCAAGTGCGTCGCATGCCGCCGTGAACGGATTGTTCCGCCAATCGATTCTGCGGATATCCGCAAATTCCAGGCCGGCGCAAAAGCTCTTGCATCCGGAACCTGAAACGGTCACAACACGCAAGTCTGGCCGGCCGCCAAGCTCCTCAAGCGCCCCGGCGAGACAAGCGATGCCCGAAAGATCCAGCGCATTGTGCTTTGCAGGCCGGTGCAGGACCAATCGGCCTACACCCGCTTCCACTTCCCAGCAAACCGGCGATTCGAAACCTCGGCTCAAGTATCGAACTCCGCGATGACCGGGGCATGATCGGATGGCCGATCCCAGCCGCGAACGTCTTTTCGAATCCGGGCGTCCCGGATCTTGTCCTTCAAGGCGGATGTCACCCAGATATGATCCAGGCGGCGCCCGCGATCGGATTTTTCCCAGTCCCGCGCCCGGTAGGACCACCAGGAAAAGAGCTTCTCGGGGGCCGGTATCCGCACGCGCAGCACGTCCTCCCAACCGCCGTCCAGCATGATTCGGTTCAGCCTGGATATCTCTGGCTCCGTATGAGATACGACGTTGCGGAGTTGCACGTGCGACCAAACATCGCTTTCGAGCGGTGCGATGTTTAGATCTCCTGCGAGAATGGCGGGCGGCCGGTCGCGCCGCTTCGTCTCTTCGGCGAATAGATCCCTCATTTCATCCAGAAACGCCAGTTTGTGGGCGAACTTCGGATTCGCATTGGCGTCGGGGATGTCACCTCCGGAGGGAACGTAGAAGTTCTGTATCTCCAGGCCGTTCCGAAGTCTCACGGTGACATGCCGGGCATCGCCGCGCAGGCAGTAGTCCCGGCTGCCAATGTCTTCAATGGGAATTCGCGCCAGCGTGATCACGCCGTTATAGCCCGGCTGCCCGCGGGCGATCAGGGCGGTGTAGCCAAGTTCCGCGAATCTTGACGCCGGAATATTCGGAACGGGCGATTTCGTTTCCTGCAGACACAGTATATCCGGCCACTCTTCCTTCAGAAACCGCGCTACCAGCGGAAATCGCAAGCGTACCGAATTAATGTTCCAAGTAGCTATTCTAAGACGCATGTAAACGGTCCCAAATCGACGACGCCACAAACTAGCGCGGCAAGCGTCGCGGGACAAAGCACCCGAGTCAGGATCCAGGGTGGGCGAATGCACGAGGTTCGGAACCGGCTAGCGGAGATCGTTCGGCAGGAGGGCTTCCAAGGATTCGGAATCTGCGATCCGGAATCCGTGAGCGAGTCCGGACTACGCCTCCGATCCTGGGTCGCCGACGGTTCGCACGGAGAAATGGACTGGATGGCGGATCGCCTGCCTTGGCGGGAACATCCATTGCAGCTTTGGCCCGCAGCACGAAGCGTGATCGTGGTCGCGGAATCCTACGCACCGGAAACCGACCCCCTCGAGACCCTCGGCAACAGGGAGAGGGGGAGCGTAGCCACTTATGCGCATGGCCGCGACTATCACGACATCATCAAGAAACGCTTGAAGCGGATTGCGAGATGGTTGTGCCGCGAAGCCGGCGGTAGTGTGAAAGTCTTCGTGGATACTGCGCCCGTCATGGAGAAACCCCTCGCGGAGGCTGCCGGCATTGGCTGGCAGGGCAAGCATACCAATCTCGTATCGACAACCCTCGGCTCCTGGTTCTTGCTTGGCTCTATCTTCACCACGTTGACATTGCCGCGCGATCCGCGTCATGTGGATCGCTGCGGATCCTGCCGGCGCTGCCTGGACATTTGCCCGACCGCAGCATTCCCGGCGCCATACCGTCTGGATGCCAGACGCTGCATTTCCTATCTCACGATCGAACACAAGACGCCAATCCCCCGGAACATGCGCCCGCTGATCGGAAATCGGATATTTGGGTGCGACGATTGCCTAGCGGTATGCCCCTGGAACCGTTTTGCCGCGACTGCGCACACCAATGCCGCCTACCTTCCCCGGAATTCTCCGGACGCTACCGAATTGCGCCGGCTCGCGCGCCTCAATGAAGCGGAATTTCGCGAAATGTTTCGTGGCACGCCGATTCGCCGCACGGGACGAAACCGGTTCCTGCGCAATGTCCTGATCGCGATCGGAAACAGCGGCTCCCCAAAGGCCCTGCGAGAAGTGAGAATTCTGCTCTCCGACCCTTCTGCCCTGGTTCGGGGTGCAGCCGTCTGGGCGCTATTCCGTCTGGCCCTGCAATCGGAAATCAAACGACTCATGGAGCTGCATCTTCCGAGGGAACCCGATTCCGACGTGCGAAGCGAGTGGGTGCATGCCATGAAAGGGGTCCATAGGTGAGCGAAACCGATCGTACCTTGTTTTGCTTCGGCACCGGATACGTGGCCACGGCGCTTGCTCGACGGTTACGCAAGCGGGGCTGGCGAATCGTAGGAGCCACGAGGAGAAAGGAACGGGCACCGGCCCTTCGGGCCGATGGATTTGAGGTGCTGCACCCCGAAGGCGATTTCCCAGCCGCGTTCAGTTCCGCGACTCATATCCTGATTTCCGCACCTCCCACGGAAGGGGGCGATGTTTTGCTTGCCAGACATGCCGAACTCCTTGCAAGTGGCGCCGATCGCCTTGCCTGGATCGGATATCTCTCATCCACTTCCGTATACGGCGACTGCGAAGGCGAGTGGGTGAGCGAAGACTCCGTCCTGCGGCCCGGCACATCTCGCGGCCGGCATCGCGAACAAGCGGAAGTTCAATGGAGACGTCTTCATGACCGGAACGGCAAGCCCGTCCTGATATTTCGCTTGGCCGGCATTTACGGTCCCGGACGAAATGCCCTGGTAAGGGTTCTGAACGGACAAGCGCGCCGGATCATCAAGCGCGGCCATGTGTTTTCGCGCGTTCATGTCGAAGACATTTGCGCCACGCTTGAAGCGTCGATGGAAAAACCTGAACCCGGTTTGGTCTACAATGTTACGGACGACGAACCGGCCTCCCAAGATTCTGTCCTGCGCCATGCTGCGGACTTGCTTCGTGCAGAACCACCGCCGGCCATCTCGGCCGCCAACGCCGGGATGTCCGGTATCGCGCGCGAATTCTATGCGGAATGCCGCAGGGTTTCGAACCTTCGTCTCAAGAAACGGCTCCTGCCAGGGCTGGCATATCCGACCTACCGTGATGGCCTTGCCGCGCTTCGCCAAGAAGTTGGGCCGGTCCCGGCATAGTTGAAGCTCGCGAGACGCTCAAGCTGCAAGTTCGGCGGCGGCAATTCCGATGGCGCTCCAGACTTCCGCTTCGATCGCCCTGGAATCCAGTTCCGCGGTCGCGTACATCCCCGCCGGCGAGTCGTGATCAATGAAGAAGTCGGGGAGCGTCATCGTGCGGACTTTCAATCCACGGTCAAGTTTTCCTTCCGCCGCAAGCAGATGCAGCACATGCGCACCGAAACCGCCCACCGCGCCTTCTTCAATTGTGATCAGCACCTCGTGATTGGCGGCAAGGCTGAGCACCAGTTCATGATCGAGCGGCTTGGCGAATCGCGCGTCGGCGACGGTAGTCGAGATTCCCTTGTTCTCCAGCGCCTCGGCGGCGACAAGCGCCTCGGCAAGCCGGGCGCCAAACGAAAGTACGGCAACCCGCCCTCCCTCGCGAATTATGCGGCCGCGGCCAATTTCGAGAACGTCCCCTTTTTCGGGAAGTTCCTCGCCCGTTCCCTCTCCTCTCGGATAGCGAAACGCACAAGGACCTTCATCATGCGCCACCGCCGTGGCAACCATGTGCACAAGTTCCGCCTCAGTCGCGGCAGCCATCACGGTAAAGCCGGGCAGGCAGGAAAGATACGTAATGTCGTAGGCTCCCGCATGCGTCGCCCCGTCCGCTCCGACGAGACCTGCACGGTCGATGGCGAATCGCACGGGCAAGCCCTGAATGGCCACGTCATGCACGACCTGGTCATACGCGCGCTGGAGAAAGGTCGAGTAGATCGCCGCGAATGGACGAAGTCCCGATGCCGCAAGTCCGGCAGCAAAAGTAACCGCGTGCTGTTCCGCGATACCGACATCAAAACATCGTCCCGGGAATCGCTCTTGAAATTTCACGAGGCCTGTGCCCGAGGGCATTGCTGCAGTAAGCGCCACGATTCTTTCGTCGCGTTCCGCTTCGCGGATCAAGCTTTCCGCAAACACCTTGGTATAGCTCGGCGCCTTGGGCGCCGATTTCTTCATTGCGCCGGTCGCGATGTTGAAGCTCGACACCCCGTGATACTTGTCATCCGCGCTCTCCGCAGGAGCATAGCCCTTTCCCTTTTGGGTAATGCAATGGATGAGTACAGGTCCGTCGGAGCGTTCGCGGACGTTCCGAAGCACAGGCAACAGGTGGTCGAGATTGTGCCCGTCGATGGGTCCGATGTAATCGAAGCCCAATTCCTCGAACAAAGTGCCGCCGACGGCCATGCCTTTGGTGTATTCCTCCACACGCCGTGCCCGATCACGCAATCCCTCCGGCAGCACTTGCCCTGCCCGTTTGGCGAAACTGCGAAGCGTCTGATAGGCGCCGCCTGACCAAAGCTTGGCGAGGTAGGCGCTCATCGCGCCCACGGGACGGTCGATGGACATTTCGTTGTCATTGAGGATCACGATTAACCGGTTTCTCAGGGCGCCGGCATTGTTCATCGCTTCATAGGCCATGCCTGCCGAAATGGCTCCGTCGCCGATCACACACACCACGTGCCCCTTGGCGCCTGCGAGGTCGCGCCCTACTGCAAATCCCAAGCCCGCAGAGATTGACGTTGAACTGTGCGCCGCGCCAAAGGGATCGTATTCACTCTCGGCGCGCCGGGTAAACCCCGATAGCCCGCCTCCCTTTCGAATTGTACGAATCCGGTCGCGGCGTCCTGTCAGGATCTTGTGTGGATAGCACTGGTGCCCGACATCCCAAACGATCTTGTCCGACGGCGTATCGAACACGGAATGCAGCGCAACCGTCATTTCCACAACGCCAAGACCGGCGCCCAGATGACCGCCGGTCACTGATACCGCGGAAATCGTCTCGGAACGGAGTTCGTCGCATATCTGTCGAAGCCGACCGGTGTCCAGGTTCCGTAAATCGGCGGGAGTGCGTATCGTGTCCAGCAACGGCGTCTTGCTTGGCGGCGCTTCGCCTTTGGAGTCAGGTTTCGAATAACTGTTCATTTTCCTTCTCCGATGTTCTGCTCTGCTTGAAATCGCGTGCCGCTCAGCACGCCAACACCTACCTCCCGTTGCAAACCAGGACGCCAGGACCCAGGCAGGAATTTGGTTGATATTCTCTGGGCGGAATTCACGCCGCTACGCTTTCTGCGTTTGCCTGTACGGAGTATCATTCTGCCTTGGCATGGGAATTCCCTCCCCCGCAATTCATCCTCAATTGGTTTGCGTCCAGTAGCCATCCGAGAACTTCGGATTGAGAGTCGCTCGTTTCATCACTTTTGCCGACTCCGCAGACTAATGCTTCCTTTCCATAACAAACGCCGCGGCCTCTCTCAACCACAGGGCCCGCTCGCCAAACCTTGCAATTCGCGACTGCGCTACGGCGCAAAGTTCATTCGCCGCAGCACGAGCGCCATTCGCTCCGAGCAAACCGACAAACGTCTGCTTTCCGGCCCCGCTGTCCTTTCCCACACGTTTGCCAACTTCACCCTCGCTGCCTTCTACATCCAGGAGATCGTCGCGGATCTGGAATGCGGTGCCGAGCGCCGCGCCAAACGCTTCCAGACTTGCGAGAACATCGTCCTCTGCGTCCCCGAGTATTCCGGCTGCACGGCAACTGAAACAGATCAGGGCCCCAGTCTTGCGCCTTTGCATGTCCCGGACATACGCCTCTTCGGGCAGGGCATGCAGATCCATGATCTGCCCGCCAACCATTCCAATTTCGCCCGCCGCCTGCGCCAGGCCGAGAACGAGCGATGCACGAATTCGAGCATCGGGATGGGTCGCGGATTCCGCGAGGATTTCAAACGCAAATGCCTGCAGAGCATCGCCAACCAATATGGCCACAGCCTCGTCATATGCGCAATGGACGGTGGGCAAGCCGCGCCGTACTTCATCCGCATCCATCGCGGGAAGATCATCATGTACCAGCGAATATGCGTGCAAACATTCGATTGACGCCGCCAGCCGCAGCGACCGTTTCCGCGGAATGTCGAATATGTCGGATGCCGCAACCGAGAGGAAAGCCCTGAATCGTTTCCCGGATCCGAGGACCGCGTAGCGCATCGCCTCGTGCAGGGTCCTTCGCGGCTTGGGCCAATTCGAGGACGCGGTGGAATCCAGGAGGCTTCGAAGCGTTTCGTTCGTTTCCTCGGCAATTGCAGCCAAGGCGCTGTGAAACGAACTTTCGATCGGACCGCCAGTCAAGGCGACTTTCCGCCCCTTCCCGCGGTCCCACCGTTGCCCGAACCGTCGAATGCGCGAACTTCTTCCC
This sequence comes from Rhodobacterales bacterium, assembly GCA_965219495.1. Lineage (GTDB taxonomy): Bacteria > Pseudomonadota > Alphaproteobacteria > Rhodobacterales > CAZPXZ01 > CAZPXZ01. The sequence goes on along the minus strand of OZ244777.1, from coordinate 64,409 downwards.
CCACGACAATTTCCACTTTTTCCCGCGCGACAGCGAGCTTTTTCTCGCAGTGGGTTCGAAGCTCCGCTCCGCGATCGTAAAGATCCACGGATTCTTCAAGGGAAGCCTCGCCGCCTTCCAAAGCGGCTACGATTCCCTCAAGTTCTTCGAGAGCCTGTTCAAAACTCAGTTCCGTGACGGCGGTAGCCTTGCCGCTTTCCATGAGCGTGTCCCCTATTCGCCCGCTCATGCATCCGCACCCGGATACCGCAATGCGCGAACATGCGCGGCTCCGGCGCTCGCAAGAGCCTCAAGATCATACCCTCCCTCCAGGGTCGAGACTACCCTGCCGTCCGCGCACGACTGCGCTATTCGCACGATCTGCTGCGTGACCCACTCGAAATCGACGTCCTGCAGGCGCAGTTGCGCGAGGGGATCTCTGGCGTGCGCGTCAAAACCCGCGGACACCAATATCAATTCCGGGCGAAACGCTTCCAGCCTCGGCCGAATGACCTCGCGAATTGCAGCCCGAAAAGCGCCACTCCCGTCGTTCGGTGACAGGGGCACGTTGACGATATTGCCGACCCCGCTTTCGGATTTGGAACCTGTTCCGGGATACAGCGGCATTTGATGCGTAGAGGCAAACAAGACCCGTCCCTCGTTCCAGAAGATGTCTTGTGTTCCATTCCCGTGATGGACATCAAAATCCACGACGGCGACCCGCTCAAGGCCATGCGTCTCCAGCGCATGAAACGCCCCGACCGCAATGTTGTTGAACAGGCAAAACCCCATCGCTCTCGTTTTCTCCGCATGATGCCCGGGCGGGCGAACTGCGCAGAAGGCGCGCTTGCAATGGCCGGACAGCACCAAGTCGACAGCTGACACGACCGCGCCAGCCGCGTGCAGAGCCGCGCGCAAAGAACCGGGGGACATTGAAGTGTCCGCGTCGATTCTGACCAAGCCGTCCCGCGGCGCCGCCTTCCAGACGGCCGAGACATACTCTTCGGGATGGGCGCGCTGAAGCTGACCTTTGGTTGCTTCCTGCGCCTCTTTCCGGAATAGGAATTGGAACTCAGGACCTTCCAGCGCAGTGAGAAGGGCAGGCAGCCTCGCGGCGCGTTCCGGATGGCCCGCAGGCGTCACGTGTTCAAGACACGCGGCATGGGTAAAGAGTGCTACGGTCATGTTGCAAGCGAATCGAGTTTGCCAAGTGATTTACCGTGTTCCAGCCACAAGAACAAAGTTCCGCAGCTTTGCACAAGAAAGTTCTGCGGAGAATTGAATCTAAGCCAAAGCAATATCCTCTCCGACGGCCAGTCACGACGAACACTCAAATTTCAAGTTCCGGCTGCCGCAACCGCCGAATCAATTGCGTCCATGGGACTGCCCGCATCCTTCCCTTGCGACACTATGTCCGCATTTGACGATCGTCACCTAACCGGTGATATGGAACCTCTTCTCCCCTAACGAACGTCTTCCTCCATGGATGCCCGCAGGTCCGCCAGCAAGCGGTCCACATGCCAAGTTCCGGCAAGGTGCGGACCCGAACCGCTTGTTGGGAGCGCCACGAACCAGCCAAGAACACGTGCGGACGAATCCGGTCCAGAAGGACGCGAATGTCAACAGGCATGATCTTGTCCGGTAGACCGATGAGAGATCGAGACGAATGGAAGATTTTTGACCGCCTTCACCTTTTTGCGCGAGTGAAACACCTTCTCGCGAATTCCGGCGATCGGGATCATGTAGCCAAGGGCACACCGGTTAGCGCAGCCCATCCGGGATTCTTCACCGCAGTGATTGCCGATCGCAAGGTGTAGCACGCAACGGCGGCCGGCGGCGTCGCCAAATTCGAAATGGTGGGGGAGTATCATTGATGTCTGATCATATGTTGGCTATATCACCGAAAAACCGCAATCAGTCCTCTTCAAGAATGTCGGGAAGGCGCGAACCATGTTTCGTATCGGCCGCATGTGCGAACCGACCCGGGATGCGGATTTGGTTACCGTGGCGGATGCGTCGATGAGGGCCATTCGAACGACTGCAGGGCTGAACGACCCGTATGAGCAAGACGCGTTGAAAGAATCGGCCTGCCGCCCTTTTCCTGTGCGAACGGGAAACATGTTGGCCGGCTCGCCGCGGTTTCCAAGACGCAGGGCGTTCGGAACATTGTTCCTCTACTGGCTGCATCAACGCCTTCAGCAAATTGCAAGGGGCAGGCAAGCCGTCAGGTCGGAGAACTTCTCCCGGCTTCTTTCCAATTCGGCCTGCAACGAGACCGGACTCGGCTACAAGCTGCCCGACCCCATACGCACTTCGCAATCGGGCGCCGGGTGAATGATGCCTGATCGTCGGTTCAATACTCTTCGTTCTCCGACGGGAAGGCGAGAACACCTGTGATTGGAACAAGGCCGTATACACTCGCACGCGACGAAAGCATCAAGTGCAGATGCCGGTGAACTAGGTGCCTATTCAAGCCTGTGAACACCAGGGATGCGTCACTTCCGCGACGGCGTCGCAACCTCGGCGGCGCTTTGCGTCGTCGGTGGACGGTCGCCGTGATTGCGTTGCTGCTGGCGATGGTGGCGGAATTCCTGATGCTTTCTCTTTCCGGATTCCAGGCCGGCAGGGAGCAAGGGGTCTTGGTCACACTTGCGATCGTGCTGGCGCTTCCGCCGGATTTCCTGCTATTCCCGGCGCTGCCGACCGCCATCGACCGGAGTGAATCATGACCCAAATCGCAACTGTACGTCTGGCCCTCTGCTTCTTTGCTTCCTGCCTGATCGCCCTCGCCTTCCTATCCCCTCCGCGGCCTGCACATGCACAGGAATCCGCCGAGGAAGCGGGTCTGCAGATCGCACGCGAAGCCAATGCCCGGGACGAGGGATTTGGCAATTACTCGGCAAACCAGTTCATGGTACTGCGCAACAAGCAAGGTCAGGAAAGCCGGCGAGAGTTGCATATCAAGGTCTTGGAAGTGCCGGGAGACGGCAACAAGAGCCTTTTCGTGTTCGACCATCCGCGTGATGTCAAGGGAACCGCGCTACTGATCTTCGCTCATCAGCAAGACGCGGACGAGCAGTGGCTCTATTTGCCTGCATTGAAACGCGTCAAGCGCATTAGTTCTTCGAATCGTTCCGGCTCATTCGTGGGAAGCGAATTCTCTTACGAAGACCTGAGCGCTCAAGAAGTGGAGAAATTTACCTACCGGTACTTGCGAGACGAACCTTGCGGAGACTTGACATGCGCGGTTACCGAACGCGTCCCGGTGGACAAGAAATCAGGCTATCGCCGCCAAATCGTCTGGCACGACCGGGATGAGTTCCGGGTCTGGAGGGTGCAGTATTTCGACCGCAAGGATGCGCACCTCAAGACCCTCGTTGTCAGCGACTACGGACAGTATCTTGATCGCTATTGGCGTGCCGGCAGAATGAACATGGAAAACCACCTGACCGGAAAAAGCACCGTTCTGACGTGGACGGATTACGAATTCCGGGCAGACCTCAATGACAGCGATTTCACCCGGACCGGGCTGCAGCGGGCGCGCTGATGCCATCCCGTGCCGCATGCCGATTCTCGACTTTCGGTGCTGCCTGGATCATCGCCTCAGTCCTCACCACGGGGGAACGCGTCCAGGCCGAGAACTTCGAACATGAGATTTTCGGAGGTTTCAGCCTTGAAAGTCGCTGGTTTCCCGAAACCGCTGCGCATCCCGGGCAACGCTCGCACGGGTCTGGCTTCACTTTCACGCCAAGCCTCTATCTTGAAGACGACGAAGGTAGAAGTTTCAACTTGTCATCGTTTTTCCGCTACGACAGCGCAGACCCGCGCCGCACCCATGTCGACCTTCGTGAAGCGTATGTCCTCATGTTCGGGGAACTGGGCGAGAGTGAATGGGAATTACGCTTCGGCGTAGACCGGGTTTTCTGGGGAGTCACCGAATCAAACCACCTCGTCGATATCGTCAATCAGACCGATCTTGTGGAACATCCCGACGGAGAGGCTAAGCTGGGCCAGCCGATGGCCCATATCACCTGGTCAGGAGACTGGGGCGTACTGGAACTCTTCGGACTTCCCTTTCACCGTGCGCGCACTTTCCCCGGCCGCTTCGGTCGTCTTCGTTCATCATTGGTCGTAGACGATGATCAAGTCAGATACGAGAGTGCGTCCGGCCAGCGGAACCTCGATCTTGCCGCCCGCTACAGCCAGAGTCTTGGACCGTTCGATATCGGCCTCAGCGCGTTCGACGGAAACAGTCGGGACCCCCTCTTCTTGCCGGGCGCAAATCGCGGCGGCGGGTTGGCGCTGATTCCGTACTACGAAAAAATTCGCCAGTTTGGGCTGGATGCCCAACTGACGCTGGAGGACTGGTTGTTCAAGATTGAAGCGTTGCAGCGGGCCGGCGCCCTGAACCGCACGGGCAGGGAACAGGATTACGCTGCGTTCGTTTTCGGCACAGAATATACGCTTTATTCGATATTTGCCTCTTCCTCCGACCTCAGCCTTCTCACTGAATGGAGTTACGACGGGCGAGGCAGGAACGCGACCAGTATACTGGAGAATGATCTGTTCTTTGGCGTGCGGCTTGCTCTGAACGATGTTCAAGACACCGAGATTGTTGCAAGCCTGGTGGCGGATGTACAGACCTCCACGCGCGCTCTTGCGATCGAATTCAATCGGCGCGTTTGGGACGAGTGGTCTCTTCATTTGCAGGCAGTTGCACTCCTTGGAATTGATGAAGCCGGCCTCCACTATGAAACCCGACGCGATAGCTTTCTTGAACTTGGAATGACCTACAACTTCTAGCTCTTTCGAGCCCTTCTCCACTCCATGAAATGTTGCCGCATCCGGAATATGTTGTCGGGGTTGATGGGCAAAGTAACAGTGCCCTTGAAGCGCCACTTTAGCGCTCCTATACTCCGCTGCACTGGAAACAAGGCTGAAATCGCCGGGTCCGGCAACACGCCTTGCAGCGGGCATTTGCCCGTTCACGGGTGGGAAATGGCGGGAAACCGCTTCCCGTGGCGCCAGCAAGGGGAAGGCTTGGGGGTGCCCGGCGTCGGCGCGGAACAGTGTCATGGTTGCCCATGTACATAATTCCCATTTCATTGTGGAGACACGATGGTGTTGCACACAATTGCACGGTCGAAGGAGGGCGCCCGCAATCGCGACGCGCCAAGACGGATGACGGTCGCACCGCTGCCGCGTTGCGGCTTCCGGAAAGACGGCTGTCGGCCATCCATGGTGGAATAAGCGGGGGATTCAGTGGCAAAACAAGCCTTGCGGGTCGTATTGGCGCAGCCCAGAGGGTTTTGCGCAGGCGTAGTTCGAGCTATCGAAATCGTTGAACGCGCACTGCAAATTTACGGCGCACCCATCTATGTGCGGCACGAAATCGTACATAACAAGCACGTCGTCGAAAATTTACGTAGCAAGGGTGCTCGCTTTGTCGAGAAAGTGAGCGACATTCCGGAGGGCGCCGTAACAGTTTTTAGCGCCCATGGAGTGTCGAGAAAAGTCAAGGACGACGCAGACGGGCGCAGCCTGCAAGTCATTGACGCAACATGCCCGTTGGTAAGTAAGGTTCACAACGAAACAATACGGTATTCGCGCAAGGGCTACGAGGTTGTCCTCATCGGACACCCGGGCCATCCGGAAGTCGAAGGCACGATGGGGCAAGTGCCTGGCGAGGTGCATCTTGTCTCGAGCACGACCGATGTGGCGGCGTTCTCGCCCGCAAACCCGGACAAACTATCCTACGTAACCCAGACTACGCTAAGTGTTAACGATACGCGCGAAATTATTGCGGCGCTGAAGGCGCGATTTCCGAGTATCCTTGGCCCCGACGTCAAAGACATTTGCTACGCCACCCAGAATCGGCAAACCGCGGTTCATCTCCTGGCGGCGCAGTCTGATGTCATTCTGGTTATTGGCGCCGATTATAGTTCAAATTCAAATCGGCTTCAGGAAATTGGCAAGGAGGCCGGAACCCTCAGTTACCTGATCCCTGACGCTGAGAGCCTGAATCTCGATTGGCTGGAAGGGGCAAGAACGGTCGGAATAACAGCGGGCGCCTCTGCGCCGGAAGAGCTTGTTCAAAAACTGATTGATCGATTGGGCGACATGTTCGACGTTACGGTGGGCGATCTCGACGGAATTGAAGAGAATGTCACGTTCAAGCTGCCACGAGAATTGCACCGCGCCGGAATTCAAGCAACTTGAGACGCCCGACGTAGCGCAAGCAACTGCTCTCGTCCTCTACAGGTAGGAGAATCCTGACGATTCTTCCTCTTCTGCGGAAGGCAACGGTCCCAACCGCTGCCTTCATTCTCGAACTCCGCAGGATTGAACTTGCAGCGGTACTGGCTGACTCGGTCTCGGCCGAATGGTAGAATTGCGTTCTACGAGAGTGTCTCTGGACGCCGCGGTTGCGATACGCGGTCATGGCGCGCATATGCCTTGGAGCTTCTTCCGCTGCTTTGCCGAACCCAATCTCCTGTAGCGAAATCGCGGCAAATACTCGGAATCCGTGGCTTTTGTTTTTGTGATCCGCAAAGTCAGTTCGTAACGTCGACAATGCTGGAACTGGCTTCAGTGCCGGTCCTGTTTGGTTCTTCCATCAGCGCCGGCGCTCGTAACGGCTTGAGCAGCCAAGTGGCCAGAAAGAACAGCACTTTCGATGGTTGCGGGCAAACCGGTATCCGTCCAATCTCCAGCCAGGAAGACATTGGCGAATTCGCTCCGTGTTTCGGGTCGTCGCTCCGCCTGTCTGGGTGTCTGCGCAATTGTCGCACGCTTTTCCTTGACCACGCGGTGTGGAGGCAACGCCTTCGGTTCGCAGTCAAGCGCGATGGCAACATCCCTCCAGGTCCTTCGGGCAATCGCGTCGGCGGGTTCGTCCGCGATCTCGTCTGCAGCGCTGATGGTGATTGACGCGATCTCATCACGAACAAACAGCCACTGCGCGGTACCCCCGATCAGCCCTAGAAACGGTAAGTCCCGCGGAAGATCGGGGTTCTCCGAAAGTCGGAAATGTGCATTGACAATTGCGTGACTCTCATCCGGTACCGTAAGTCCCGGAACCAGGCTTGCGGAGGCGGACGGCGGCAGCGCCAGGACCACGTCCTCATTCTCCCCTACAACAATTTTTTCTGCTCCGAAATCCAAGCAACTTGCCTTCCTGTCGGTGTAACCGATCCCGCGCAATCGCCGCCCGAATTGAATTGCAGCGCCCCGCCGGCGCAAGAATTCCAGCGCCGGTTCCACAAACGCTTCGGAAAGCCCACTCCTGGCAATTCTGGGCCGACAGGCAGCCTCGCCCTTGGCGAATGTCTCGCGCAATACTGGCCACAACAGTCTTGCGGCGCCGGTTCGCGCTGGCGTGTTCAGTGCAGCGACGGCAAGTGGTTCCCAAAATTTCTCGAATAGGTCGCCGCTTGCGCCGACGCAATCGGTAACCGTGCGGTCTGCGCCAGCTACCGCAAATTGCAGCGCTGAGAAATACTCCCAGGCTCGGGTATCGGGTACGCGGCGTCTGGCGTCGAGGATCCACCACGGCAATCTGCCCGCATTAGGTCGCAGACTCCACTGCTGCCCGGTGCGAACGTCGAAGAACGGAAAGCTTGCCGTAGCGGGGCCGACCAGCGCATCCGTGGCCCCTATATCGCTCAGATAGCTCATGGTCGCGCGGTTGCCGCTCAGCAAGAGATGATTGCCATTGTCGATCGCGCATTGAAGCTTGAGATCTTCATAGGACCGACAGCGCCCGCCAGCGTGACCGCTAGCTTCGTAGAGCGTAACAGCATGTCCGGCGCCCGTTAGCGACACCCCGGTGGCAAGTCCCGCCAGACCCGCGCCAATGATATGAACGTCGAACACGCGAGCAGGCCGTCAGAGGAGACCATAACGAAGCGCAAGCCACAACGTATGCACATGTGTCAGCCGAACTCTGCCGCTCGCCCGATTCCAACCCCGCATTTCGAGGCGGTCGAGCACTCCACGATAGACCGCCATCATGAGTGCGGCAGGCCTCATTTTACGCCAGCCGATTTCCGCCATGAACCTGTCGGTTTCCGCGTAGTAACCCCGCGCAAGATCGGCGAGTTCCAGGCAAGCCTTGTTGAAATCCGGGTGGCCGAGAACCTCGTATGGCGAATTTTCGTCGATACCGTGCTTGCTGAGGATTTCCAATGGCACATAGAGGCGCTGCAGGGCTGCGTCTTCTTCCAAGTCGCGCAAAATATTGGTCAGTTGCAGCGCACTTCCGAGCGACTTCGCAATTTGGGGCCCGGGATACCGAGGCACGCCGAAAGCGTGAACCGAAAGCATGCCAACCGCGCCCGCAACCTTGCGGCAATAGTCGAGCAGGTCATTGAGCGTTCGCATTCGCACCGTCGGGTGTGAATCTATTTCCATGCCTTCGATCAGAGCAAGAAATTCCTCTTGCGGCAGGTGGAAGCATTGCACCGGTCTCAGCAGTGCCCTTGATGTCGGCCACCTTGGATTTCCCGCATATAGTCGGGCAATTTCCTCGCGCCAGCGCGCCAGCGCCCGCCTCTTGTCTTCGGGCGCCGCTGGTTCGTCGGCAATATCGTCGACTTCACGGCAGAACGCGTAAATAGCGTACATCGCGCGTCGTCTTTCTGGAGGCAAAATCCTCATACCCCAAAGAAATGAGGTTCCCGATCGGGTAACCACGCGATTCACATGAGACCATGGATCAGTCTGCGGATCTGTCGAGTTGCCGCCCGCCGCTTGGAATCCGTGCTTGGAATTCACTTTGTCACAAACTCCGCGACTCGAACCCGCCGGGGGTGATCTAAAGCACTTGGTCAATTCGCCGTGCAGTAGCGATCAAGGCAACTGTCTCGTTCCAAGTGACATGCCACGGACCACCCTTCACCTTTCCTAGCGTGATACGGTTTCGGGTGACTGGCATCCGCCCAAGGTTAAGTGAAGAACTGCGATCGAACAATCGCGCGTTGGATGCCGCATTGTCCGAGGAACCCGCACAGTACTGTCAATCGTCCCTCGCGCGGACCATGACCGACGGTAAATATCTGAGCCGCGCGATTCTCTCGGCGCCTCACTTGATGACCGGAGGTTCGCAGGGCCGGACGATGCAAGACGACTCCCCGAGGGTGGCACAGTGTATCCGGTCTGAACCTGCAAACAGACCCGCGAGATTCACCGGCAATACTTGCATGATGACACCTGCGCATGAAAACGGGCTTTGAATTCGGTACGGATTCAGTGCGTGCCAGATTGACCGCAGGCCAGCGAGGATTAGGGCGGCGGCGTTGCACTTGACCTACCGCCACGCGCTCCCCTCTGCGCTCTTCCCGGCGCTTCGACGCAATTCGTCGGCGTCGAACAGAATGCGAACCCGCCGGACCTGAACACGGTTGAAGGCGGAACTCATTCGCGGTCCCGAAAGTCCGGGACCGACGCCGCGCGGAGGTCGGGCGCAATGCCGGGCGTCAAGACTGGTCTGCCAGTGCCGCCAGGATGCGAAAAGCCGGAAGGCGGTTGTCAGCGCCCGCAAGCCTGCTCCGTCCCGGAACGCGATGCGCCGGCCGGGGAAATGTCAGAGAGATTTGAAGCCCACCACATCTCTCCGTAGGCAGGGGTGTCTTGCCGTAGCGCGGGAAACCGCGAACCGCGCCGCCATGCCGCCGGCTTCTGCAATTCCCGAGATCCAGGGTATCGCTCTCGAAAGTCCTCTTTCTGACGACTGGAGAACGGCGTATGCTGAGTACGAGGCCGGCAAGCAGAGCGACATCCAGCAGAAACTTAGCGGTTCATCTTAAACCGCGACCCGCGCTTGCGATACGGCGGCGATCTCTGTAGAGTTTCTTGCAGGAGTGTCCAAACGACATGCGAGGATCGGCCTCATGACCCAGATCCCGACGGCATACGCCGCAGGCTATGCAAAAGTCCGCGGTGTGGATCAATTGGCGGCCGACAACTACATCAAGCACACCACAATTGGAGACCCTGTTCTGGATCCGATTATGGAAGAGCTTTCGTCGCTGCCTCCAGCCGACCTGCACCGATTCACGAGAGCGGGCATTGAGCAGCGGGAGGAACTGCGCGAAGCGCCACAGGTGATGCGCGATTTCTTCAGGACCCTCGACGATGTTCCTCCATGGCTCGACTTCGACGACTTTCGTCCGGGAATCCGCGCTTTCTACGCAAACGTAGACCTCATGCTCGTCGCATTCGTTACCGGCGTGCTGGTGGAAGGCTTCTCGACGCTGATCGCCAAGTCATTCAACATTACCGGGCGAGTGGCGACGACCAAGAGACGTCTGCAGCAGAATAATCGCCACATGATGGATATTTTCTTTCCCGGCGGCTTGCGAAGAGATGGCGATGGATGGAAGCTGTCCACGCGCATTCGCTTCATTCATGCTCGAATTAGGACCCTGCTGGCGAATTCGGACGATTGGAACCACGAAGCTTGGGGCACACCGGTAAGCGCGGCGCACTTGGGCTTCGCCATCTCGGTCTTTTCGAGACGCCTGCTGGATTACTCGTTGGCCGTAGGCGCAAAATTGAATGGGGAAGAAAGAGAGAGCATTCTCAGCATCTGGCGCTATACCGGCTATCTCATGGGCATACCTGAAACCATCCTCTATACCGATGGCGAGGACGCGGAAGCAAGGTACAAGACCGGGTATCTGTGCGAACCGCCGGCGGATGAGGATTCGATAGCCGTGGCGAACATGTTGATCCAAGCCATTCCGGCAGTTGCGGGCATAACAGATCCGGTCGAAAGGGAAAGGCTGGTGGGGTTGGCCTACCGCCTCTCTCGCGCCCTTATCGGAAACAGGCTCGCCAACCAGTTCCAGTTTCCAAAGACCCCTACCATGGGAACACTGTTGATGTACCGGATGAAACAACGACTTCAGAGGACTCTGAAAAAGGACCAAATAATCAGGTCAGGGAACTTTGTCCAACTTCTCCAGATCTCGGTGTACGATGACGAGGGACTGACTTACAAGATGCCCGACCATGTCTACACAAGTCATTCAAGCCATTGGTGAGAGCGCTCCGCCGATCGCGCAACCGAGCCCGTCCCGTTTCGTATGGCAAGGAATAGCCGGATGGAGCCTAGCGATCTCCGGCTGATCGTGGCAACCGCAGCGCCGCGTATACCTGAATCAACGAACGCACCGGCACACCCGTTCGGTACTGGCTGAGACGATGCCCTCCGCGCCGCTGGACCGTTACATCACTTTGATTCTGCGGCGCCGTTGGCTGGTCAGCTCGCTTGCCGTGCTGGTCATGCTGCTGATGACGGTGGGCGCCCGTTTCATCGGCGTTACGAACGACTACCGAAGTATGTTCGACGAAGACAATCCGCAGCTTGCCGCATTCGACGCGCTAGAGGACACCTACTCAGCATCAAACGTGACGCTCATCGCGATCGCGCCTCGAGATGGCTCGGTATTCACACGCGACGCACTCGGCGCCATCGAGGAGTTGACCGAAGCCGGATGGCGCGCGCCCTATTCCACCCGGGTCAACTCCCTCACCAACTATTCCCATAGCGAGGCGTTTGAGGACGATCTGGTCGTCGAGCCCCTAGTCGATGACGCGCAGTCGCTCGGCGACGCCTCTCTCGCACGAATTGAGGGGATCGCGCTGAACGCGACCGAACTTGCCGGTCGATTGGTCTCCCGTGATGGGCGTGTGGGCGGGCTGGCGATCTATTTCGCCCTGCCCGAGAACCCAGACGCCGCGGTGGTCGAGATAACAGATTATTTCGAAGCCATTCTCGGTGAGGCCCGGGCGAGCCACCCGGACATCGCCTATTACCTGACGGGCGACGTCGTCATGAACCGTGCCTTCGCGGACGCAACGAAGGATGACCTTGAGACCCTCACGCCGATCGTGTTCCTGATCATTATAGCCGTCGCGGCTCTCCTTCTGCGCTCGATATGGGGTACGCTAGCCATTGTTGTCGTACTCGTGTTCGCCATCAACACCACCATGGGGTTCGCCGGCTGGACCGGCACGGTGTTCAACCCCGCCAATTCCGGGGTACCGATCATCGTGATGACGGTCGCCGTTGCCCATTCGGTTCATATTATCACCGCCACCCTATCGGGTATGAGACAAGGTCTCGAGAGGAACCTGGCGGTCGCGGAATCACTTCGCATCAATGCCTGGCCGGTGTTTCTCACTTCGCTCACGACCGCGATCGGGTTTCTGAGTCTCAATGCCTCGGATGCGCCGCCGTTTCGCGTCCTCGGCAGTCTCGTGGCGTTCGGCGTTTTGTGCGCCTTCGTCTACTCCATGACACTGTTGCCGACGATGCTGTCGATCCTGCCACTGCGCGCGCGTCCCGTTCGTGCCGAAAGGCTTGATTTCTTTGACCGCTTCGGTGCCTTCGTTGTCGCGCGTCGCGTCGTCCTGCTCTGGTCCGTCACCCTTGTAGCGATTGTGTTGGCCATCGGTATTCCCCGCATCGAGTTGACCGACAACTGGACGAAGTACCTCGACAACCGTTACGAGTTCCGGCGCGATACGGACTTCGTCATCGAAAACCTGACCGGCATGGAAACACTCGAATACTCGCTAAACGCGGGGCGAGAAGGCGGCGTCACCGATCCCGACTACTTGCAGAAAGTCGATGCTTTCGCCGAGTGGTACCGGGCGCAACAAGAAGTGACCCATGTCCAGGCCTTCCCTGACATCATGAAGCGTCTCAACAGGAATATGCACGGTGATGACCCGGCCTTCCATCGTCTGCCCGACGATCCGGCGCTTGCTGCGCAGTACTTGCTGCTTTACGAACTTTCGCTTCCGTTCGGCGGCGACCTCAACGACCGTATCGACGTCGCCAAGTCCGCTACGCGTATGACCGTTATCGTTCGCAGCCTGACATCCCAGGCCCAGCGCGATCTCGACACGCGCGCCCAGGCCTGGCTCCGCATCAATGCGCCGGATCTCGCGACCGAGGCATCGGGCGTGAGCATCGTTTTCGCTCACCTTTCCCAACGTAACATCGAGAGCATGCTGCGTGGCACGATCATCGCCATGGGCCTCATTTCGTTGATTCTGATATGGGTTTTCAAGAGCGTACGTCTCGGTCTCGTCAGTCTCCTGCCCAACTTCATCCCCGCTGTCATGAGTTTCGGCCTGTGGGGCTATGTGGTCGGCCACGTGGGTCTTGCGGCCTCGGTGGTCACCGCGATGGCCTTCGGAATTGTCGTCGACGACACGATCCATTTCTTGAGCAAGTATCTCAAGGCCCGCCGCGAGAACCTCCCGGCGCCCGAGGCCGTGCGCTCCGCCTTCCGCACCGTGGGTCACGCGTTATGGACCACGACCGCGATCCTCTCATTGGGCTTCCTGGTGTTCGCCTCGTCGGGATTCGAGGTCAGTTGGGCGCTCGGCATTCTGGTCACGATCACGATCGTCTTCGCGTTTCTCACCGACTTCCTGCTTCTCCCGCCTCTGCTAATGGCCATCGATCGGAAAAAACCGTGAACCAACCATTCCCGGCCGGTTCGGTCGATCTGCGGTCTCTCGCGCCATGCTCGTCTCTCCCGGTTGGCGGGGTACGCCGCAGCCAACACGCCCGAACAGCTCTACGCTCGAGGAAGACGGACTGAGGATCGTGTCAGGCGTGTCAGGCCAGTACGCCGAAGGTTAGGGCCACTCCACGACCAGCCAGACCATTTTGACGCGCAACAAGCAAGGGAGAGAGAGAACTGCCACCAGTTCCGCGTGAAGGTCCTGCGGGTCGACGAAGATGGGAACAGTGGCGTGTACGAATTCGCCCGTGCGCGCGATGTCGAGGCGGCCGGACTCCTCCTCCATGCCCGTCGGCACAGATAACGGCATTCTCGTGGGTGGGGAAGATCTCCGGCTCGTCCTCTAGTTCGAACTTCACGCGCCAACTTGCCCGAAAGCGGCATCATATCAACCAGTTAACAAGAAATAATCTGGCGTCGCACCGGGAACAAATTGGTGGGCTCCATATCCAGTGGTTCGGAGGCTCTTTGCTGAGTCACGGTCGACATCGCCGGAATCAATGAGCTGTGGCCGGGAACCCGAGGCCGGGTGACGCCTTTCGAGATTAGGGTGGCGAGATCGCTCGTCAGGGCGATGCCAGGCGCTGGCGTAGATTCCAATTGAGGTCGTCTACCAGCCTTTCGTGCCGTCGATTTCGAACAACGATTCGCCCGATGGCCGTTTGCCGCCGCGGAAGCTAGTAACGAAAATCCTCCAAATCTTCACCTACCAGTTATCAATTCGAATGTGCTTTGGTCTAGCGAACATCCCGGGTACAGACAGCTTGTTGGTTCGGTCTCTTCGAAAGCTACGCGCTCTTTGGCCTCTACTCCACACGGGGAAACCGGTCCGACAATTCTGAGAAGGCCATATCCGCAACCTCGGGAAAAATTGGATACCAATTTATATGGCTGGACGCGTCGCCGTTAGGTGGTCCATGCGCAACGTCCTCCGCAATAGGACCCGAGAAATTCCGCGAAAGCAGCACCTAGCATATTGCGCCCTTGTCAGCACCACCCGTTCCATCAGGGGATCCCTGTGACGCAATTCAACGCAAAGTTTTCTTGCAATAGCGACAATCGCCGAGGCTTCCATGGCAAACCGAAAATCACGAATCCGGGCGGGAAGGTGGTCCGCCAACATAAGCAACTCGTCCGTGGAATCCAGACATAGATCCAATACGCGTCGCAGAGCCACTGTCAGCTGCTCAAAGCCGAGCATTTCATCGGTCGCTCCCGCCTCGCGCATCCAATCCTGCGGAAGATACACCCGATTCAGTGTCGCATAATCGTCCTTGCAGTCCTGCAGGTGGTTGAGCACTTGCAACGCGTTGCACAGGGCATCGGACGCCGGATAGACCGCGTTCGACTCACTGTGCAGGTCGACGAGATAACGACCCACGGGCGCTGCGGAATAATCGCAGTAGCCCATCAGGTCCTCCCAATTGTCGTAACGGAGTTTCGTCGCATCCAGTTTGAATGCACGTGTGAGGTCCACACAATGCCTGTAGGTTACCTGCGTTGCATTCAGGCTATGGCGAATGTCATGCGCTTTGCGGAACGCGTGGTCTACGGCATCGGCTCCACTCACGGCTTTGGCGAAACCGTCGAGTAATCCAATTTTTTCCGCCGGATCCAAGTTCGGATTGTCTGCGATATCGTCTATGGTCCGCGCATAGGCATAAAACACTGCGATGTGCGGCCTTAACCGCGCTGGCAATAGCCAGGAACCGACTGGAAAATTCTCATCCACCGCCGTCTTGCCGGACGGTGTCTCTATGCCAGACGCTGCGTTCATCGGGAACTCATTGGAACAAGAATTCCCCAATGGGGTCGTGATCTTGCAAGCGTGATTCCAACGCCCAATTCATGGTTCGCCTCCGCGGAAGTACATGTTGCCGGACCTGCGAACTCGGCTCCCAGTACTTCCCCCGATCAATCTGCCGGGGGCCAAACTTTGAATGCGGCGCTACATCAAGTGACATTTTGCCTCTGGTCCTTCTCCGGAACACGAAGGCACGTGCTACTTATTCAAATGCCGTCGGGAATCAGCATGTATCCCACACCTCGCACAGTCTTAAGGTAGCGTGGATTGGCGGAATCGAGTTCCAATTTGCGCCGAAGGCGAGTGACTCTCACGTCGATTACGCGATCCTTCGCCCTGCCAATTCCTTCCCGCAATTCCGCAAACAGAGTCTCTCTGCTCAGGGCTTCTCCCGGTCGACGCGCAAACACGCGCATCAGCTTCGCTTCAGCCCCGGTCAGCAGTTCCACATCGCCATTGGTGTACTGAAGTTCTCCCTTGGCCACATGATACAGCGCGTCACCAAATCTCAGCGTGTCCGGTACGGTTGTCCGAGTGGATTCTGATTCGACTCGCGAAAGAATAGAGCGCATGCGAAGCAACAGTTCTCGTGGCTCGAACGGCTTCCCCATGTAATCGTCTGCACCTTGCCGAAGTCCCTCAATTCGCTGCTCCGCCTCTCCAAGCGCACTCAACAACAGGATTGGCGTTTGAAGGGCGCGACGGATCCAGGCAACCAAATCAAGGCCCGATTCACCCGCGAGCATCACGTCCAGCACGAGTAGATCGAATTTCAGGTTTACGAGCAGACGGCGCGCCGATTCCGCATCGTTCGCTTCGGTTACGCGGTACCCCGCACTTTGTATATATTGCTTCAGCAACCGACAAAGCCGCGTGTCATCGTCAACGACCAGGACATGCGCCTCCGAAAACGGAGCCCGGAGCTTCGGGTCCCTGCGCGTGGCGGAAATGCTCACTTTTCCCCAACCCCTAGAACGAGGCGCAGAATCTCCTCCCTGTCCTGCTCTTCGATGAGCTTTTCCAAGACGACGCGAAACCCCGCAACGGCATCCGCGCCGGCTTCACGGTAGGCGCGCCTGACTCGTGCGCGCTGGACCTCGGCGAGGCGACGTTCCAACATGATTCCTCGCTCGGTGAGCGACAAGAGACGCTGGCGCTGGTCCTCGTCTCCCTTGCGTTTGGCGACAATATCGAGATGTATCAAGTCCGTAAGAACCCGATTGAGGGACTGTTTCGTTACACCGAGTATCGCCAGTAGTTTCGCAACCGGAATATCCGGAAACCTGCCAATGAAGTGCAATGCGCGATGATGGGCGCGGCCAAGCCCATACTCATCGAGTATGCGGTCCGGATCGGAGACAAAACTCCGATATGCGAAGAACAAGAGTTCGATTCCCTGCCGAAGCCGCTCATCGGTGAGAAACAGCAAATGTTCGTCGTTGAACCGTCCGCGGTCCTCCGTACTTGCCGACCCGATCCTGCGCTCCGCAGTCAAATCCGCCATATGTTGTTCCCGATTTTGAGACAGTCTTGTTGACGCAACTTTAGGCGCATCGTAAGCTGCGCGCAAGTGCGGATGCCGCGAATCGGCAAGAAGGAAGCGATATATGTCACAGCCATTCGATGACCGCGACGGATTTCTCTGGGTCGACGGAGCGTTGATCCCTTGGAGGGAAGCGAAATTGCACGTGTTGAGCCACGCGTTGCACTATGCAGGCGCGGTTTTCGAAGGTGAACGCGCCTACAGCGGGAAAATTTTCAAGAGCCGCCAGCACTCCGAGCGCCTCCACCGTTCCGCTGCCACCATGGACTACGAAATCCCGTTCAACGTTGACTCGATTGAGAAAGCGAAAGCGGAGGTAATTCGCGCAAATGATTTTTCCGATGCCTATGTACGCGTAATTGCTTGGCGTGGCTCCGAAACCATGGGCGTTACCGCGACCGGATGCAGAATCCATCTTGCCGTTACGGCCTACCCGTGGGGATCTTACTACGGCGAAGCTCGGCAACGGGGCGCACGGCTGGATATTGCCCGCTGGCGCCGTCCCGCTCCCGAGACGGCCCCCTGCCAAGCCAAGGTGTCCGGGCTTTACATGATTTGCACACTGTCCAAGCATGACGCAGAGAGCAAGGGCTGCGAGGACGCGATGATGATGGACTATCGCGGCTATGTTGCGGAGACCACTGGCGCCAACATTTTCTTCGTGAAGGATGACGAGATCCACACACCCACTCCGGACTGTTTCTTGAACGGCATCACCCGCCAGACCGCCCTTGCGCTTCTTGCCGAACGAAACGTCACGATTCACGAGCGCCATATCCTGCCCGAGGAACTGGATTCCTTCGATCAATGCTTTTTGACCGGCACGGCGGCGGAGATTACGCCGGTGGTGAATATCGGCACGCATAGCTATAAAATTGGACCACTCGTCCGAACGCTGAGTGAAGACTATGATCGCCATGTACGACTTGATGTTTGAGAGAGAATATGCCGACAACGATCATCGTTTGTGATACTTGCAGGTGGCAACCCGATGTCCGACGCCGCACGGAGGACAACAAGACTGGCGGCGAAGTCCTCGCTGAACACCTAGAGAGAGCCGCAAGCGAAGCGACCTGCGTCGAAGTACGCCGCCACTCATGCCTGAACGGCTGCCAACGGCACTGCAACGCCGCAGTTGTGGCTCCGGGCAAGACTTCGTACTACCTCACCCAGTTTGCCCCGAAGGCCGAGTCTGCCGAAACAATCGTCGCATTCGCGTCCCTGCACCATGAAAGCCCCGATGGGACTGTTCCCAAGGCCATTCGCCCCGAGGCGCTCGCTGGGCACCTGATGGGACGGATTCCCTCCCTGGATCCCGCCGGCTGATGCAATGACCCTGACGTAGCACTTCATCTGTCTGTAACGGCAACCGGGCGCCCAAACCTGGCAACTCAAGATATGGTCACGGAGAGCAAAATTCCTATTGTGGCTGGTCGCCGAGATGGGGGTTCGCGAGCTCTTCGATGAGTTTCAGCGCGCGGAAGTCCACTTGTGCGTGGGGTACGGGAAGGCGACGATGATTTACGGTCGCGGTCCGATGCAAACTGAATTTGTCCTGTTTCTGGAAGCGGTGCGGGTGCACACGGTTTTTCCGCTTTCCGACCGCAGCCATGAGCAAGCAGATTTAGAGAAAACCGCGCTCCGGTACTATCCGCTGGCAGGCGCATTGATTGCGGCCATCGCCGCGTTCACCTGGCTGATCGCGGGCGGCATACTTCCTGTTGAAATCGCATCCACAATTGCAATCGCCGCAAGTCTCCTGATTAGTGGTGCCAAGCAAGAAGATGCGCTCGCAAGCTGGGCGGCGAAGGTCGCAGACCAGAAACTCTCCCGTGCTGCAGTAATCATCTCGTTACTAATTCGTTGGGCCGCCCTCTCCGCAATGCAGCCGATTCCCGGTGCGATTGCCCTTCTACTCTCCGGTGCCGCGGGCCGGGCAGCAATAGTGGCGGCGATGCGGCATGTATCTAGAGTCGACCATGACGACTCGGATGTTGCCGACGATTTAAGACCTAGCCGGGCGGATCTGGGAATTGGGGCCGCGACGGTTCTCGTACTCTCAGTTCTGGCCGGCTGGTACGGATTCTTGGGCTTGGCCATTGCAACGGTCGCAGCAACGATTGCGGTGCATTTGGGTGCCCCACACACCGGCGACAGGTTCCGTTTGACTCTAGGCGCTGCTTGTCAAGCCGCCGAAATCGCCGTGCTCATCACTCTGGCTGGCGCCTTTCAGTAGATACCCCTCGCCAACCGGACCGGCAAGGTAGTCCGTGGCACGAGCATGATCGGTTGGGCCGCCGCCACCCGCAGCGGACACAAATGTTCCGCCTTCCCGCCCAACACAGAAATGTTCGAGTGATTTACGCGGTTCACTCCAAGATCCACGACAGTTTTCAAGTCGGACATGCCTGTATCGTCGCGCAGCGAATTTCTCGTGCTTACCGTGCCCGCGTCGGTTTCCCTTTTTGTGGACACTTCTCTTCCACTCCAGAACAGGGAAGGAGTAGGACAGTCCCAACCGGAGACCCCGCTTCCCGGGCGGAAGGAACCCGACCGCTCGAATGCATTTGGGATCTTGGTCGAGCGTGTTCCGCTCTCGCGCTCGGACGCGCGGGTAAGGTCCTGATACCATCCAATACTTGAAACTGTTGTCTATCGTTCGTGACTATTATCGCATTGTCGGAAGAGTTGAGAAACGGATATGGGTAGGCGGTGGCAATGCGTACTTGCGATTACGACGCTCGCTTATCTCGCGCTGCTCTTTGCATCGGCTTCGCGGACCCATACGTCCTCCTGCCCGGTAGGCACGCAACTGTTTGCCGAATACCAACTGTTCTTCGGCCGAGCACGGGAAACAGCGAAGCGATATCCGATGCGGAGTGGCAAGCGTTTCTCGCTGAGGAGATTACCCCGCGTTTCCCCGATGGCCTAACCGTTGTCGACGCCGCCGGCCAGTGGCGCGATGCGTCCGGGGCGATCGTTCGGGAACGCACCAAGGTGGTGCTCGTCCTCACCACACCCGGCGCCGAAGGAATGCAGCGTGCGCAGGAGATTGGGGAAGCGTACAGACGCGCCTTTGGCCAGGAATCTGTCCTGCAGATGACCGGGAGAGCGTGCGTATCATTCCAGTGAATGGTCGCTGTTTCAAGGAAGTTACGGAGAGTTGCTGAACGACCTTGGTCCAGGTCGCAGTTTGCCTTGCGAGCGAAGTTTGCCATCTCCCCCCCCCGAAGAACTGTCTGCGAATCTGCGCACTCGGCCGCTTCCCGCGTTCCAGCGCACCCGAACACGACAGGAGTTTCCGCCGCAGCAACGACTGATCGGATTCTTCACCACCAGCTATGCAACGTGTGCGACGGAACTGCTCAATGGCACGCGCCCACCTTCCGACACGGACCGGAAACAGGCGTCAAGAACCTGCATCACCCGGACGCCTTCGATTCCGTCGGTCGAAGCCGCTTGTCCGGTCCGGATGGACCGCACAAACGCGCTGCATTCTTCTGCGAGCGGTTCTTCCTCTGGAACAAGAACGACTTCGACATCATCCGAATTCCGCGGATACAACAAGAGCTCTTCTCCGGCGGGAGCTACATCGTTAAAGACAACGGTTGCTTCCGAGCCATAGACAACCAACCGCTGTTCCTTTTTCGGGCTTCCCAGTCCTGAAATGACATGACCCTCCAACCCATTGCCGAACCCGATCGACACCAAAGCGTGTCGCGCAAGTTCGTTGTCAGAGTCG
This sequence comes from Rhodobacterales bacterium, assembly GCA_965219495.1. GTDB lineage: Bacteria > Pseudomonadota > Alphaproteobacteria > Rhodobacterales > CAZPXZ01 > CAZPXZ01. Next base: position 43,797 of record OZ244777.1, on the reverse strand, counting down.
CCCGCACAACACACGACTCCGGAAGGGACCGAATCCGCGAGCGCCAGAATCATTGAAATATCGTGCGGCGCATATTCCCAGAGCACATTTTCTCTCACTCCATCCAGGTTTCCGCCCATACGTACAGCCGTAATGTGCTGAAGAACCCCTATTCGTCCTTCCTGAAACAGTTCGACGAGCGTCCGAAATGCCGGATGATAGCGAAGAATATGTCCGACCATTAGTTGTACGCCCCGGCGCTGCGCCAGCCGAGTGAGGTCGCAAGCCGCCGCGAGGTTTGTTGTCATCGGCTTTTCGACAAATACGTGCATGCCAGCGGAGAGCGCCTCGTTGGCGAGGCGAGCATGAGATTCCGCCGGAGTGGATATCACTACGGCATCGACATTTCCTGAACTCAGCATAGCTCCAAGTTCCGCAAACGCCGGAACGCCTTTCAACTTCCCCGTGAATTCCGTACGAACATCGGGATCAATGTCACAAAACCCAGCCAGACTTCCAAGTGAATTGAAGTTCCGTACAAGATTGCGTCCCCATCGCCCCACGCCGACAACGCCTACGCGGACTCCATTGGACTTTGCCGGGTACACTGGAATCACTACCTGCGTTCAGCAGTCGCAATCCAGTTGCGTTTCGAAACGCGTCATGGAGAGCAGTTGAAATCGCGTAATCGACATGCAGCTGCGACGCGTCGCAAACCGTTGGTCAACTTGAATTCGTTGGATGACGACTTTGCGGACGAAGGAATCATGCTGGTGCCCGGTATCGCGCTGTGCCACTTTGGTCGAAGCGAGTATTGCGCCCACTTTTAAAGCGAGGCGATCGAAGCCGCAATTCGCGCACTTGGCGAACCAGGTTGGGCTGGTCCGCCGCACCTGTGAACTGGCTTGCAATTTCATCGCATTCTATGTGCATGCGATCGAACTCCGGGATTGGAAAAACCCGTAGCGCATGAGCTGCGCTTCACTGCGCCACGCGCCATCGCGTCCTGCGGAGGCTGGATAGCAGAGCCGGAAAACCCGCGTGCAGGAATTCGAAATCGCGCCCCGCGAATTTCAACCGGATTCGACATCGTCCGACATGCGGTTCCGTACAAGGTACAGGATTGTTGTCGCCGGCGGTCGATTTCGGTAGGCTTTGCATGCGCAACGGTTTCCACCGCATGGGCGGTGGAACGCAAGAGGGAACGCGGTACGGTTGGCAAACCCGATCCGCGGCTGCCCCCGCAACTGTGAGCGGCGAGCCGCTTCCGAACGGCCACTGGGTATTGACCTGGGAAGGTGGAAGCGGCGGGGACCCGCGAGCCAGGAAACCTGCCGGTGCGCCGTCACCTCTCTCGGTCGCGGGGCGCGATCCGGGGCGGCCTCGGCTGCGGTGGCGTAACAACGTCGCCGCCTGTCCGAGGAATGCGGAAATGCCTTTCCGAGAAACTCCATTCGACAAGCGAACGGCCGGTCCGGCAACCGTTGGAATCGCGTGCCGCGGTTGCCTTTCGAATGGGAGAATTACAGTGATCAAATCCCTCGGCCTGCGGAAAACCGCGTGCATCATCGTCAGCTCAGCCGCGCTCCTAGGCGCCTGGAACCCTGCTGCGCACGCACAAACGATTATCGAGCTCGAAGAAATCGTCGTCTTTGGAGGCCGCACTCCGCTCTCTTCGAATCTGCTCGGTCGCGCCCACACGGTTCTCGACAAAGAGGAAATTCGGGAAATTCAGGTCCGCACGGTCTCTGAAGCTCTCCGACACGTTCCGGGAATGTCCGTGAGCCGCCTTGGCGGGCATTCGGCCAAGACGGACATTCGACTGCGCGGCGCAGAGTCGAACCATGTGCTTGTCTTGATCGACGGGATCGAGGTTTCCGATCCCAATCAGGATCAGTTCGATTGGGAAGGCATTCCGCTCGCGGCTATCGAGCAGATTGAAATCATCCGCGGACCGCAAAGCGCATTGTGGGGCGCCAATGCCCTGGCGGGCGTGATTTCCATCACCACCACTTCGTACGGCGAACGGGAGGCGTCGGGACTGGCGGAAATCGGATCCAATCAGGCATTGCGGCTGGGCGCCGCGGCATCCGCGAACAGCCGGAATGGAGACATTCGAGTTTCCGTTTCTCACATGCAAACAGAAGGCAGCGACGTTTCCGGAAGCGGTGGCGAAAAAGACGGCATACGAAGCTCCTCTCCCGCGCTTTCCTTTCGAAGAACGTTCTCGGAATCCGTGGCCATTGGCGGCAGCCTACGGTACTTGCAGCGCCAGTCGGAAACGGACCCGAACAATTTCACCTCATTCGACCCGGACCGCGATGTCCTGCTCGATGGCTCCCAGATCCTGAATCGCAGGGAGTGGTACCTCGGATTACATGGAGAAATCCAGCTTCCCGGTAGCCGGCTGAGGCACATTCCCCGATTTGAGATCACGAATATGGCTCGGGAGAACAATGTCGCGGTCCTCGATTCCGCGTGGCGCAGTACGCGTACCCATGCCAGCTACCAGGTAGATTTCGGGATGGACGGCAGTCCGCCTGATTCGGCGGGACATATCCTGAGTGCGGTCGCCGAAGCGGAGTACGTGGATGACGGTTCCTGCGTGAGCGGGTGCGACCTTAACGCACCGGTATTTCGAAGGCACAGGCGGACGCTGAGGGGGATCGCCACCGAGTATCGCCGCACACTCCCCGGCGAAGGCAGTTTCCAGGCGGCCGTCCGCCACGACTGGAACGACCGCTTCCAGAATGCGGCGACTTGGTCCACCGCTCTCTCCTTGCCTTTCGCAGATTCGAATTTCCGCTTCCACGCGTCGGCCGGAACCGGAGTTACCAACCCCACATTTGGAGAGCAATTCGAGATATATCCATCCTCGTTCGGCAGGTTTTGCGGCAATCCCGACCTCGTGCCCGAAAGATCGCTTGGCTGGGACTTGGGGGTGGAATGGCAACCCGACGCCTTCCGCGCCAAATTGGATGCCACCCTGTTCCACGAGACGCTGCGAGACAGAATTCTGCCTTATGTCGCGCTGGGCCCCGAGAGAGCTCCATGCACATCGACTGCGTCAAATGAAGAAGGAGAAAGTCGCCGAAGAGGTGTTGAGTTTACTCTCGAGATTCGACCGGTAGGCGAGCTTGGCATACAGGCTGCGTACACCTACACCTATAGCCGAAACGTCCAGGGCGAACCCGAACTGCGGCGGCCGAGGCATGCAGGAAGCCTGCACGCCCGGTACGGTCTTCCAAATCTGGGCGCACATGTGTTCGCCGCGCTTACCCATGTGGGAGCCCAGCCGGACAGGGATTTTCGCGTGTTTCCCGCAGAAGATGTGCAATTGAATCCCTCGACCCAGGTTTCTGCCGGGGGAGCGTGGCGGGTCTCCGATTCAGCGGAGATCTTCTTTCGGGTCGAAAACCTGCTTGACGAGAGGCCGGAAGAGGTGCTCGGGTATTTCGGGTCCGGGCGCGAGGCATTTCTCGGCGTTCGCTCGGAATTCTGATGAAGCGTTGGACGCGCGCCAACAGCAGGCGAATGCTGCTGGCCGTTGCGGTTTCGGCCGTAATGGGCAACATCGCGAGCACCACTGAACTGGCGCCCCCACAGCGAGTCGTCTCAATCAATCTGTGCACCGACTTCATGGCGATGCGAATCGCCGCGCCTGGTCAGCTGGTTTCCGTGTCACGGTTGTCCCACGACCCGAAGATCTCTCCGGATCCGTCAACGGCATCACATTTTCCCGCAAACGCGGGACTCGCTGAGGAGGTTTTGCAGTATCGCCCGGACCTTGTGCTGGCCGGCTACTTCACCACCCGCGAAACCACCGCTCTCCTGCGCCAGCTTGGCTTCCACGTGGAAACTTTCTTCCCCGCCAACAGTTTCGAAGACATACGGAATCAACTAAGGCGCATTGGCAAGCTGTTCGGACAAGAGCACCGCGCCGAAGCCGAAGTCGCGCAATTTGACGCCGTGTTGAGCGAAGTTCGGAAAACGGGCGACGAGAACGAGCCACGACCGCTCGCCATCACATACGGACCCAACGGCTTCAGCGAGGCGGGAGGAACTCTGGGGGGAGAAATCCTCGAGGCTGCGGGATTCGAGAACCTGGCAACGCGTCTCGGTTACGAAGGGTATACCTATGTTCCCCTGGAGAAACTGATCGCGGGCAAACCGAAATTTGTCGTGACCGGTCGTCCCCCCAGCGCACCCTCTCGTGCGCACGAGTTGCTCGACCATCCCGCACTTGCCGAAATCCGGTTCGCGAGAATTGTCACAACCGATACGTATTGGACCTGCGGTGGCCCATTCACCTCCCTCGCCGTGCAGGAACTCTCGCAACAACGTACATCCCTGATTCGCAATGTCTCGAATTGATTACACGCTTCCGGCCATTTCGGGTCTCGCGGTTCTCGTGGGAGCGTGCTTTGCCGCCTCGCTGTTTGTGGGACCGACACAAATCCCTTTGATTCAAGGCGTGATGGCGCTCATCGGAACCGGGGGCGAAGAGTATCAAGTGATCATGCGCGAAATCCGTCTTCCCCGTGCGTTGCTAGGCGGAATGGTTGGCGCCTCCCTGGGACTTTCGGGCGCGGTACTGCAGGGATTGTTGCGCAACCCGTTGGCCGAACCTGGACTCATCGGCGTAAGCGCTTCCGCGTCACTTGGCGCAGCGATCGCAATCTATACCGGCCTCTCGCTGACGTATTCCCTGGCGCTGCCACTCCTGGCACTATCGGGTGCGTTTCTTGCCGGCCTGTTTCTCCTGGCGCTTGCGGGCGGGCTCGGGTCGGGTCGTGGCGCAGGTCTCGTGCTGATTCTTGCGGGCATCGCGGTTACGAGCCTTGCATCCGCGCTCACCTCCCTCGTCCTCAACTATGCTTCCAATCCTTTCGCCGCCCTTGAAATAGTATTCTGGATGCTGGGTTCGCTGGCCGACCGGTCGCTGCTCCACGTGCAACTGGCGGCGCCGTTCATGCTGGCAGGCTGGGCACTTTTGTTCTTGCTCGCACGCCCTCTGGACGCGCTGACGCTCGGCGAAGATGCCGCCCAAAGCCTTGGTATCGATCTCCCCCGGACCCGCCTCCTGGCGATTACCGGAATCGCTGCCTCGGTAGGCGTGGGGACCGCCGTATCGGGCGCAATTGGCTTCGTAGGACTCGTCGTACCGCATTTGCTGCGCCCGTTGGTGGGCTCCCGCCCCGGACGCCTGCTTCCCGCAAGCGCTTTGGGCGGCGCTGCCCTGCTCTTGTCGGCAGATGTCGGCGTCCGGCTGATCGCGCCCGAACGGGACCTCAAGCTCGGAGTGATCACCGCCCTGGTAGGTGCTCCTTTCTTCCTCTGGCTTCTGGTCCGAGCGAGGAGGAATGTCGCATGACCGTGCTCTTGGAAATCTCGGATCTCCGGGTTCAGCTCGGCGGGCATGAGGTCCTGCGGGGTGTGAGCCTGACCCTGGAACCCGGAACCTTGGTCGGCCTTGTGGGTCCGAACGGCGCCGGGAAAACGACGTTGCTTCGCAGCGCCGCGGGACTGCAGCGGGCGACCGGCGAAATCAGGATGCTTGAACGGAGTCTTTCGAGTATTCGTTCCGGCGAACGGGCAAGCCATTTCGCATACCTCCCACAAGAACGAGAGATCGGTTGGCCAATGCCGGTTCGGGCGATTGTTGATCTTGGCCGGGCACAAGCGCGAAGGTTCGGAACTGCGCCGAGTTCCGAGGACGTTCGCGCGGTTGACGAGGCCATGGCGCGCACGGACGTGCTTCATCTCGAAAACCGCGCGGCGACTCAACTTTCCGGTGGCGAACGCGCCAGGGTCCTGATTGCTCGGGCGCTTGCGCAGGAAGCCCCCCTCCTCCTGGCGGATGAGCCGGTATCCGGTCTGGATCCTGCCCATCGCATCGCACTCATGACATGCTTTCGGAACCTGGCGGGCGCAGGACGAAGTGTACTTGCATCGTTTCATGACCTGGGCCTGGCCGCGAGATGGTGCGATCGGATCGTGGTGCTGAAAAACGGTTCAGTCCATCAGGAGGGAATGCCGGAAACGGCGCTGGATGCTGATAGCTTGCGAGTGGTTTACGGGGTGGAAGCACACTACTCGCGGGACGCTGGGGGCATGCTGCTGATACCCACGGAGCTCTCAAGATGAAAATTCTGTCCCTGCCGTTGTTCGCAGCGGGAGGTCCGGTGATCTGGATTCTCACCGCGCTCTCTGTCGCAACGTTCACCGTAATTTTCTGGAAGTTGGTGCGATTCTTGGCGCTGGGCGCCTGGGAAGGCGACCGGGGGCATAGAACCAGCAGCGCGTGGAAAGCCGGCAGAGTGGAGGAAGCCCGGTCGTACTCCGCAAGTTCTCACGGTCCGGTCGCGAAGGTGCAACGGACCGCAATTCTGGCGTGCCTCGATTCCGGACGCCACCCAGACCATGCACGGGAAGAAACTGAACGCGCGGCCAATCGCATTCTCCGCGAATTCCGATCCGGATTGCGCCTGCTTGAGTCGGCCGCCGTTCTGGCGCCCCTGCTCGGACTGCTCGGCACCGTGCTGGGCATGATCGACGCATTTCGCGCCCTGGAGGCGGCGGAAGGAGCTGCATCTCCTGCCGTCCTGGCCGGGGGCATTTGGGAAGCTCTGCTCACTACGGCGTTCGGAATGACAATTGCGATCGTTGCGGCGGCATCACTCTCTGTCTTCGAATCGGCCATTGAGCGTACGCGGCATCGAATTGAGGAGGCCGCCGCTGAAATCCTCTTGAACCCAGATGCGGAAAGAACGCCTGATGCTCCTTGAACTCGACCCGACACCCCGGCGCCGCCGGATCGCCGGGTTGACTCCCATGGTAGACGTCGTACTGCTGCTGCTGATCTTCTTTTTGCTAGCCGCCCGCCTCGCGCCGCAGGCAGGATTGCCGATGGAAGCGGGTAAGGGCGGCAATTTCTCCGGACCCCCGCGCCTTGTGGAGGTGTTTCAGGATTCGGTGCGCCTGAACGGCGTTCCGACAACACTCGTCCGACTCGCCGAAGAGGCAATGGAATTGGCGCCCGGCAAGAGCGGACTCGTGGCCGTTCGCCCGCGAGGGGGCGCAACGGTTCAGAACCTCGTAGATACCCTGGATGCGCTTCGCGCAGCGGGGCTCAATGACCTTGTGGTCATCAAATGAACCATCGAACTTTCGTGATCCGCCTTGAGCCGGCGGCGGCAAGCCCGGCGTCCCGGGAGGAAGGCATCGTTCCAATGATCTGCATTGCCTTTCTGATGCTTGCGTTTCTGTTGTTGACCGCCACCCTCGACATCCAAAGGGAAGAGAATATTGCCCTGCCTGGTGCGCACGCGCATGAAAAGACTGGCGCCTCCACGTCGCTCTACATCCGAATGGATGGAACGCCGGAATTCGGGGATTTGTCCGGCCAGGAAGCAATACATGCCTTTTCGGTCCAGCCGGCCCCGTCCAGAATTCTCGCCGACCGGGACTTGGAAGCAGTGCACCTTGCGCGGATCCTCGCCGAACTCAGGGATATCGGATTTACGGAGGCAATCCTCGCGGTGAGGGCGCGATGACGCCTCGACCTCAACTCCTATGCGCATTCGTGCTGTCGCTCGGCGCGCATATAGCGCTCGCGCAACGAATCTCCACCCCGGAACTTCCGGAGCCGTCCGGCGGCGAAAGCCGGGCGGTGAAGATATTCTTCGGGTCCGCAGAAGCTGGCGCCCTCTCCGGCTGGCAACAGAGGCCCGCCGAGCCGGATATCCCGACACTGCATTTTGGCGACGGTTCCGGTGTTCGGAACCGGACTTTCGAGACAACGGTTGAATTCCGGCCGGCATCGCCCGAGCAGGTGCACGCACCCTCGCCTGTCGACGGACCGCATTCCATTCAAGTCACCCTCGCCCCAACCATGTCGGGCTCCAAACCACCAGAGTGGCAGAACCACATCATTCGCGACGTCGAGCCCATTCGAATGGAATCACCGGCGCCGGAAAGTGACGAGGGTCTCAAAGCTCCGAAGGCATTTCCGGAACCGGACTGGAAACCCCGTACAATCCATCTTGTTCAGTCCCTGGCGCCCGCTCCGGAACTTAGCGGCGCGGATACGCCCGATTCGCATCGCCGCCCAAATTCCTCGTCGGCGCCGGCCATGCTGGCGCACTTGACACAGGCATCGGCCCCACCGAATTCCGCTCCCGTTGCGAGCAGACAACTCGCAATTCGTCCGGCAAGAGAGTCCGCGCCATCCGCGTTTTCCCACAGCGACGTGTTGCCCCAAGCGGCAGCGCGCGTCCGGTTCACGCCGATCGCGGGAGCCGGTGTGGATATCGCAAAACCCGGCCAGCCTTATTCGAGGCAGGCGACTTTCGACCGCGCGAAAAAATTCGAGGCACTGCTCGTCGAGTATGGACGGACCGTTCGCGCCGAACTTCGCCGTCGCATTCGATACCCGCGAGCTGCCAAGGACCGGGACCTCCAGGGAACCGTCACATTGACGATCACTCTGTCCAGGAAAGGCGCCCTGATTGACTACAGCGTGCACCGGAGTTCCGGCTTCCGCCTGCTCGACCAAGCCGCCATCGCCGCAGCCCAGCGCGCCCGCTTTCCGGAGGCTCCCGCGCTCTTGCCGGATGCAACACTTGCGTTTCGGGTGCCGCTGGCGTTTCGCCTGCAATAGCCGAAATCCTGAAATTCATGCGGACTTGTGCAGGACCGTCCGCCAACCGTCTGAATTCTTCGCCCAAGCGGTTCAGAGTTTCGCTTGACCCTATCATCACCGAGGTCTTGGATAATTCCTGCGGGGCGACGAAATATTGTGGCGGCGATTCCGAAAAGAACCATGGATGTACAGCGCCACGCAGGACTTGACAAGAAAGGGTGAAAGTACGCCCTGGAGGGTTACGGTTGCCATGGCTCCACCAACCATGGGCGGCTTCCGGCAGACAGGCTGGCTGCAGTGCTCTTTGGGGGACGACCCCAAGAACGGCGAATTGGTCCGTATCCAGCAGGCCGTGCTCGGAACTCCGGCCGGGAGGCCAGGCCGCCTCGCAGAAGAATTGGGCATCCCGGTGGCCCGGCTCGGGGGCAGGCTTGTCGAACTCTTCGGACTGGACATTCGTGAACTGCATCGGCTCCAGGACGGAGGGATTGTCTGAGCCCGTGCGCTTCTGGAAAAATCATTTGGCCGAAGCCGTCCGCCAGCTTGATCGGGCGGGACTGGAGCGAAGAGACGGGAGATGAGGAGGCGGAACCTTGCTGGCGATGCGGCATCGCCACCGAATCAGTCACGACATAGATAGTGCCTGTGCAAAAAGGTCACAAATCGTTTCATATCAATAGGTTGTGACCGGTTTTGGGTTGCGAAGATTGGTCCCAGGCGTATAATTCCAGGCGAAATTGGTCGAATGGGCGGAATCTTCGCGATGGGTCGCTCGTTCCGGCAGAGCAGAGACGAGGGCGAGAGCATGAGGGCAATCCAGGAACCGTTTGTTCGGCTTGGCGAAATCGCCATCGAGGACATTGCGATTGACCCGGTCTGCCGGGATGACATTCCGGCGGTGTTGCGGGGCATCCAGCACCTGTACTGCGACGAAGCGTTGCGCCGGCAGGTTTTCGACCTGCTGGACGCGCATTTTCTTCCGGGCGTGGACCGGGGTCTTGGGCGCCCGGGCATGGATTTGTGGCGGATCTTCGTGCTGGCGACGCTGAAGCAGGGCATCCGGTGCGACTACGACCGTCTGCAGGACCTTGCCAATTGCCACGGGACGGTTCGGGAGATGCTCGGCCATTCGGGGCTCGACGACCATCACCGGTACGAGCACCGGACGCTGGTGCGCAATGTCTCGCTGCTGACGCCGGAGCTTCTGAACGAGATCAACCAACTGGTGGTGAAGGCGGGCCACGCGCTGTTCGGGCAGGAGCCGGAAGCGCCGCTGCGGGCGCGGGCCGATTCCTTTGTGGTGGAAACCGACGTGCACTATCCGACCGACGTCAACTTGCTGTGGGACGCGATGCGGTGCCTGATCCGGGTTTCCGCGCAGCTGGCTTCGGCCTTCGGGCTTGGCGGCTGGCGGCAGAGCCGACATCTGCGCCGGCAGGTGAAGCGTCTGTTCGACAAGATCCGCAATTCCCGGCGGCAGAGGCGGCATCCGGACCGCGTGCGCGTTTACCTGGAGCTTTGCCGGTCGCTGGTGGCGCGGGCGGAACGGCTGCGGCGGGAACTCGAGGCGGCCGGGGCGGAGACATGGGACATCGATGCCGTGCAAGACCTTATGGATCATGCGCTTCGCCAGATCGACCAGATCGACCGGCGGCTGCTGCAAGGCGAAGTGATCCCGCATGAAGAGAAGGTGTTCTCCATCTTCGAGCCGCATACGCGCTGGTGCGCGAAGGGCAAGGCCGGGCGCATGGTCGAACTCGGGGTTCCGGTCTGCATCGTCGAGGACCAGCATCAATTTGTCCTTCACCACCGCATCTCGTGGGAGGACGACGACGTGGACGCGGCGGTTCCGTTGCTGTCGGAGACCCTCGCCCTGTTTCCGTCGGTGCGGGGCTGCAGCTTCGACCGGGGCTTCCACAGCCCGTCCAACCGGGTGCGGCTGGACGCGCTGCTGGAGTGCAACGCGCTGCCGGCGAAGGGCACGCTTTCACAGAAAGCGCGGGAGCGCGAGGCGCGCCCCGAGTTCGCTGCGGCGCGGCGGCAGCATCCGGCAGTGGAATCCGCCATCCACAACCTGGAATGCCGCGGCCTGGACCGGGTTCGCGCGCACGGCAGGGATGGCTTCGCTCGAACGGTCGCTCTCGCAATCCTTGCTGCAAATCTGCACCGGATTGGCCTGGCGCTGCAGAGAGCCGAGCGGGACAAGATCCGGAATCAGCGGCGCCAAGGCATCCGCCGCGCCGCCTGACTGCGGCCGGCCGAGCCAACGCCGTCGGCATGCGCCCCGGCTCTGGCCGGGGCCCCCTTCTCATGGCGGAAGATCGTCGGCATCCTCGAAATTCGTGCGAAACCGGCCCCCAACCGTTCATTCACGGCGCAGGGGGCCGAATCCCGCGCCGGGCGCCTGGGCCGGAAACGTCGCGCCGGGTTCAAAACCCGGTATTTTGGCACGGACACTAGATATCTTCTTGAGCGATGTGCAACTGCTTGGATTCCTGAATCCGAGGCTTAATGACCTCCCGGTCCGCAACTACATTGAAACCCCCAACCCGGTCCGCAAAGAACATGACGATTGGGACCTCGACTACAACGTTGCGATGCAAGTGCTCCCGTATGCAAGCGAAGACGAGGGCCTCTCGATCCCCGGCATCGACGGAACGGTGCCAGCGATGCGCGACGACGAGATTGTTGCGCGGAAAATCCACCACCGCGCAGCGTATTTCATGGCGCGTGATCTCTACGATTTTGCGGTTATTGCCCGCGCCAATTCGGATCTGCTCAATACACCCGAATTTCTCGGCTTGTTAGCATCCAATGCCGAGCTTCTTCGACATTTCCTGCAACGCAAGGATCTGCCATCCGCTTTCGCAACAATCGATACCGCAGGATCCGAACGTGCCCCCTCGTTTTCCGAGGCGGCCTACTTGCTGGAGAAATGGATCAACGTCGCGTTTTCGACTTTGTGCACCCGTGCGCAGAAGATCTGGCGATGGCTGGACAACTTCAGAACTCCTGGTGCGCCTGACGACGAGTCCGCGACAAATTCGTCGGTCTCGTCAACATCCTTTGGACCGCGATCCATCCACGGTTTTTGGGTACAGTCGCAGGGCGCAGGCGCCACAAGGCACGTGGCAGGCACATCGAAGGCGCATCGTTGAGGATTTTGCCCCGTGGGCCCCTCCCATAAATGCGCGGGAAAGTTGCGGCCCTGTCCACGGTAGTTTTGCGCCGAGTTACAGAGAGCATGAAGTCAGGTCCAGGAAGGTCTTTTACGTGGCGTCGGGTGGGAGTAGGTCTGGACGAACTTGCTGCGTTGTCATACCATGTAAGACACTCGCCAACCGAAACAGCGAGGAGTTCTAGCGTGGCGACTGAACGATTGAGCATGCGAATCGACGCGGCCCTCAAGAAGAACCTCGAACGGGAAGCAAGGCGCGAGGAACGTTCCGCATCGTATCTTGCGGCGAAGGCGATCGAAGCCATGCTGCGTGGCCGGGCGGAGAAGCGAGCGGCAATCCGAGCGGCCCTCGTAGAGGCCGACCAGGGCGCTTTCATTTCGCAGGAAGCGATGGATGCTTGGATTTCCTCTTTGGACGCGAACCCTGAGCTTCCGCCGCCGAAGCCTGATATTGCATTCGGTCCAAAGTGAGCCATGAAACTCGTTTTTTCGCCGTCCACCCGTTCGGATTTGTTGTGGATGCGCACTTACTACGCCAGCATCTTCCCTGAAGGCGCGAAGCGCGCCGCAGAGCAATTTGGCAGGGTCTGTGAAGTGATTCGAGAAAATCCGTTGATCGGTCATCCAGTCGCGGAAATCGCGGGGGTACGGGAGTTCTCCGTTCCTCGCACACCGTTTTCGTTCATCTACCGTATCATCGACGACCGGATCGAAGTATTGCGCGTGTGGGACCAGCGCGGCGACCTTTCAAAGCTTGGTTGAGCGGCGGGGAGGAAAGATCTCTTTCTACAATTGGCAGATCCGTCGTGACCGGTGGTTGGGGCCTGTCGTTTGGGATCATGTCGGGCCGGGCGCCTGTGGATTGGCGCAATTGCAGTAGGGGCTGCACATGATGCAGCCTGGTGGTTCTGCCACAAACAATGGCTTTCTCTATCAGATATTCAAGAATTTGGCTGGCTGGCGGATGTGAGACTGAGCAGTAGTTTGGCCGGACGCGATGTGAAAGATGCTTACCTGATTCTGCATTCGCAGTATGGGGGCGCAGGGGCAAGCATCGGGATTCTATTTTGCGGGGCAATACGAGTCGCGGACGATTGATACCAGGGCCTCCTGCCCGGGAACCAAGGCCATGCGGCGCGACTGCATGACCCTCGCCGGAAAGCGCCTCGGATTCACCCTCGCAATGGAGAACCAATCGTGAAGCATCCAAACGGGCCAGTGCGCTGCGAATGACTTGCTGGGTTTGGGTAGACTCGCGAATCATGTTGCGGATGCAGGTCGGACAGGCGCTCGTCCAGCCCCTCCGCGGGCATCGCCCGCAATTCCCCGTCCGGGCGCGCCGCCAAGCGTCGCTTCATTGCAGAAGGCGTTGAAGCCGGAGATTCTTGCTGCTAATTTGTCCGTGCGCATCACGCCGAACGCGAAATTCCCGCGAGTTGGGAGGAAGCCGCACTGTTAGAAACAACCCCGCTGGATCTTGCCAACCGCGGGAGCGCCGAGAGCCAGGACGGTAGCTCCGATGAATCGCTCGTTTCGTTCATTCTCAGCACCCTAGACGACGAGAAGGCTGAAAACGTTCTCTGTATTGATCTGTGCGGCAAATCTCCGCTGGCGGATCACATGATCATTGCATCCGGCCGCTCTGCGCGCCATGTCCGAGCTATAGCTGAGCATCTCCGCGAAGGTCTGAAGAAGGACCGGCATCGACAAAGCTCCATCGAAGGCACAAACACGTGCGACTGGGTTCTCATAGACGCTGGCGACGCCATTGTGCATGTGTTCCGTCCGGAAGTCCGCGCGTTTTACGACCTGGAGAAACTCTGGCACACCGAGGTTGCCCGCACATCTTCCTCAGGCGGGTGACGTGGCGCATCACGGAACCCGCGCCCCGGTAGTCCTCATAATTCTGGATGGTTGGGGCGAACGAGAAAGTTCCATCGCCAACGCAATTGCGCTCGCAGATACTCCGGAATTTGACCGCCTGCGCGCGACCTGCCCTTTCACGACCCTCAAGGCCTCCGGCGGCGCGGTAGGGCTGCCGGAAGGCCAGATCGGCAATTCCGAGGTCGGACACCTGACGATCGGCGCCGGACGCATCGTGCCTATGGACCTGCCGAGAATCGAAGCGGCGATTCGGACAGGCCAATTCGATGAAAACCCCGTTCTCCTCCAATTTGCAAAATCCGTCGCGGGGTCCGGCGGCGCCGCCCACTTGGCCGGGCTGGTCTCCGACGGCGGCGTCCACGCCCATCTTGATCACATTTCCCGCGCGGCGATCCGAATCGCGGCCCATGGAGTCCCGGTGCGATTGCATCTTTTTCTCGACGGCCGAGATGTGCTTCCCGGCACCGCCGCGGGATTTGTATCCTCGCTTCTCGGCAAGCTCGCCCACGAACCGAAGATCGTCGCAGCGACAGTCAGTGGCCGCTATTTTGGCATGGACCGCGACCGCCGTTGGGAACGCACGGCCAAGAGTTGGCGCGCCATTGCGCTCGGAGAGGGACACAAAGCAAAGAGCGCCGCCGAGGCGATTCGGCATGCCCAGTTGCGCGGAGAAAGCGACGAATTTGTATCTCCGACGGTGCTGGGTGATTACCAAGGCTGGATGCCCGAAGACGGGTACCTGAATTTGAACTTTCGAACCGACCGAACGCGGCAATTGTTGTCCGCGATTGCGCGCCCGGAAGACACGGGCATCGACACTGTCGTGGCGCCTCGGCTCGAATTTCTCGCCTCCATGACGCCTCTGTCTACGGCATTGGACCCGCACTTCATGATCCTTTTTCCAACCAAAGCCGTGGACATGACACTCGGCCGCCATCTTTCCGCTCTTGGCGTTCGTCAATTCCGCATCGCCGAAACCGAGAAGTACCCGCACGTCACGTATTTTCTGAATGGGGGTGTGGAGGCGCCGGACCCTGGAGAGGATCGCAGGATTATTCCGAGCCCGAACGTTGCCACGTATGACTTGGCGCCGGAGATGTCCGCCCGCGGGGTCGGTGAGCAACTAGTGGCGAATATCGAAGCAGCCGCCCACAATGCAATCATTGTGAACTTCGCCAATCCCGACATGGTCGGCCATACGGGCAGCCTTTCCGCCACCAAGCTCGCCGTCGAGGCGGTCGACCGGGAGCTCGGCCGCGCGCTGGCCGCCATGGAGAGGGTTGGCGCCACAGCCCTGATCACCGCTGATCACGGCAACGCGGAAACCATGCTGGATCCGATCACGAAATCGCCTCATACCGCGCATACCACCAACCCGGTACCTCTCTTGCTTTCAGGCGAGGGCAACCGAGGAAATCAATCATTGCGCAGTGGGGGAGGACTGGCCGACATTGCACCCACGCTGCTCGACCTGATGGGAATCGATCCTCCGCAACAGATGACCGGAGTTTCGCTCCTTGACTACGGCTAAAGGAGGCAAGGCGTATCGTGGCCGCAACGAATCTGGTACCTTGTTTCGAACGCCTGCGGGAGGAATTTTGCGAATGCGCAAGATAAATATTGTAGCAAGTATCGGACTCGCCATTTGCCTGTCCCTTTCTTTCAATTCACCGCTCCGTGCTGACGATCAGGAGACCTACGAGTACCTGGATCTCTTTGGGGCCATCTTTGAACGCATCCGAAGCAACTACGTGGAAGAAGTGGACGATGTTGAACTCATTCAAGCTGCGATCCGCGGAATGCTTTCCTCCCTTGATCCCCATTCGGACTATCTGAACCCCGAGGGATACGGCGAAATGAAAGTCGAAACACGGGGCGAATTCGGCGGGCTGGGTGTCGAGATCATTCAGGAAGAGGGTTTCGTGAAGGTCGTTTCCCCAATCGACGAGACGCCTGCGGCGAATGCTGGCCTCATGGCGAGTGATTATATCACCCATGTTGATGGCGAATCACTTTACGGACTGACGCTCCAGGAATCCGTCGACCTCTTGCGAGGTCTCGTCGGATCGAAGGTCATTCTCACGATCTCCCGGGAAGGTATGGATCCGTTCGATGTCGAAATCATCCGGGACATCATCAAGATTCGCGCCGTCCGGCAGCGAGTGGAGGGGGATGTCGGATACATCCGAATCACAACCTTCAGCGGCCACGTGAAAGAAAATTTGACGGACGCTTTCGATGCCCTCAAGGAGGAGTCGGGCGAAACCGAATTGTTGGGCTACGTTCTCGACCTGCGGAACAACCCCGGAGGATTGCTTGAACAGGCGGTTGCGGTTTCCGACGCTTTTCTGGAGCGAGGCGAAATTGTTTCCACTCGTGGCCGGGAGGCGGCAAATATCGATCGCCACAATGCGCGGCCAGGAGACCTCGCCGAGGGGTTGCCGGTTGTCGTGCTGATCAACGGGGGATCCGCATCGGCCTCTGAAATTGTGGCGGGCGCGCTTCAGGACCATGGACGTGCTGTCATCGTCGGAACCAAGACGTTCGGCAAGGGTTCCGTGCAAACCGTGGTGCCGCTTGGGGAAAAGGGGGCGCTACGGCTTACCATCGCCCGCTACTACACGCCGTCCGGACGATCGATCCAGGGACTTGGCGTCGAACCCGATGTGTTCCTGGACAGGATTCCCCCGCCCGAAGAAGAAATCGAAGACGAAGCGCAAACAGATCCGACGGCGGAGGCGGACCTCAGGGGGAGCCTGGAGGGAGACCTCAGTGAGGACGAACTCGCGGAAGAAGAAGAAGAAGCGCGTGAGCGCGCCGCGAAGGCCGCAGAACTCCGTCGAATGGACAACCAACTCGCCTATGCCATTGACCTAATTCGCGGCATTCACGTGTATCAATAAGGCGGAGTTCGCCGACGTTGTTGCTTCCTCTTCGCCCTTGCGTGGGGATCGCGCTCGTCAACACCACCGGGCGGATATTTGCCGGACAGCGAATCGACGGATTTCCGGACGCCTGGCAGATGCCGCAAGGGGGAATCGAACGGGGCGAGAGTCCCGAAGAGGCGGCGCTTCGCGAACTACGGGAAGAAACCGGTGTTCACGAACCCGAGGTTGCGCTCTTGGGGGTCAGCCGGAATTGGCTCGATTACGAGTTACCTGACGAATTGGTGGCCAATATCTGGAACGGAAAGTTCCGAGGCCAAACGCAAATGTGGTTTGCCTATCGGTTGGTTGCCGACGAAAGCGCCATTGACATCACTGCATCGGCAGAGCCGGAATTTCGCTGCTGGGCATGGTTCGAACCGGAGGAACTTGTAGAACGGATCGTGCCGTTCAAGCGCGCCGTGTACAAGAGGGTGCTGGCCGAGTTCGCGCCCTGGCTCGCGTAAACGCCTCCCCGCAGGATCACGACAGATAACGCTCCAGTTCTTGGAGATTGCTGACGCGCTCTTTCGCGTTCTCCTTTACGGCGGCTCGAACCCTCTTTTCCCAGTCATCGCGCCTAAACTGCGCCCTCGGAATGGCCTCGTCCACGAGGATGCGCACGCGATCGCCTGCGACTTCCGCAAAACCTCCCGTGACCACGTATTCCTCTATGCTGCCGCTCCCGTGGACCGCCAGAATGCCGGGCCGCAGCGCGGAAATAACGGGCGCATGGCGGGGCATGGCGCCGAACAATCCCTCGACACCGGGTACGACCACCATCTCTGCGGCGGTTTGCAGCACCAACTGCTCCGGCGCCACGAGTTCGAGACGAAAGGTCTCCGCCATCATGAATGTCCTTTGAACCGCACCTCAAGCGGCCTCACGGGCCATGGCCTCGGCCTTCGCGATCACCATGTCAATATCCCCGACCATGTAGAACGCGGCTTCCGGGAAGTGATCGAACTCCCCTTCGCACAGCCGCTTGAAGCCGTTGATGGTCTTCTCCAACGGCACCAATTGCCCCTTCGACCCGGTAAAAACTTCTGCCACGAAGAAGGGTTGCGAAAGGAATCGCTGGATCTTGCGCGCCCTCGCAACGGTCAGCCGATCTTCCTCGGAGAGTTCGTCCATGCCCAGAATGGCGATAATGTCCTGGAGCGCCTTGTAGCGCTGGAGAATTTCCTGCACGCGCCGCGCTATCTGGTAGTGTTCCTCTCCAACGACGGAAGCGTCGAGAATCCGCGAACTTGAGTCGAGAGGGTCCACGGCCGGGTAAATACCCAGTTCCGCAATTTGCCGGGAAAGCACCGTGGTTGCATCCAGGTGCGCAAAGGAAGTTGCGGGAGCCGGGTCGGTAAGGTCGTCGGCGGGCACGTAGATCGCCTGAACCGACGTGATCGAACCGGACTGAATGGAGGTGATGCGCTCCTGCAAGGCGCCCATGTCCGTCGCCAGCGTCGGCTGGTACCCGACGGCGGAAGGGATGCGCCCGAGGAGCGCGGAGACTTCCGAGCCGGCCTGTGTGAAGCGAAAGATGTTATCGACAAAGAACAGCACGTCCGCTCCCGATTCGTCGCGGAATTGCTCCGCAAGGGTCAGGCCGGAAAGTCCAACCCTGGCCCGGGCGCCAGGCGGTTCATTCATCTGGCCGTACACCAACGCGACCTTGGATTCGGGCAGGTTGTTTGGCTTGATGACGCCCGATTCAATCATTTCGTGATACAGATCATTCCCTTCCCGCGTGCGCTCCCCGACACCGGCAAACACCGAGAAACCGCTGTGGCCCAAAGCGACATTGTTGATCAACTCCATGATGATGACGGTCTTGCCAACCCCGGCGCCTCCGAAGAGGCCGATCTTTCCACCTTTGGCGTATGGCGCTAAAAGGTCGACAACCTTGATTCCGGTTACCAGGATCTCCGACTCCGTGGCCTGCTCCGTGAAGGCCGGCGCCTCGCGGTGAATCGGCCTCCGTTCGGTCGCTTCCACGGGACCGCGCTCGTCCACGGGCTCGCCAATCACGTTCAGGATTCTACCCAGTGTGGCGTTGCCGACGGGCATGGTTATCGGACCGTCGGAATCGGTTACCGGTGCGCCGCGCACGAGGCCTTCGGTGGAGTCCATGGCCACGGTTCGCACCGTGTTTTCGCCCAGATGCTGGGCGACTTCCAGTACCAGGCGCTGCCCGGCGTTCTCCGTCTCCAATGCGTTGAGAATCGCGGGCAAGTGACCATCGAACTGGACGTCCACAACGGCCCCAATAACCTGGGTAATTCGTCCGGAGGAGTTGTCGCTCATCATCGTGCTCCTGTAATCGGTCCTTCCTTCAAAGCGCTTCCGCGCCCGAAATGATCTCAATGAGTTCCCTGGTAATGGCAGCCTGGCGGGACCGGTTGTACTGCAGCGTAAGGCGGTCGATCATGTCGCCGGCATTCCGCGTGGCGCTGTCCATCGCCGCCATGCGCGCCCCCTGTTCCGAGGCTGCATTCTCCAGCAGGGCGCCAAAGATTTGCACCGAAACATTCCGTGGCAGCAACTCGTCCAGGATTGCGCTCTCGTCCTCTTCATATTCGTAATGGCCGGTGGCGGAGACTCTCGAATCCTGCAGCGCAGGAATGAGCTGCCTCTCCGTTGGCACCTGGGCCATCACGGATCGGAACCGGCTGTAGAATATCGAGCATACGTCGCAATTCCCGGTTTCGAACCGGTCGATGACGCGCTGACCGACATCCCTGGCTTGTACGTAGGCAACCCGCCGAACGCCGGAGAGGTCGACATGATCGACAATAAGATTCCCGTATTCGTGCTTCAGCGCTTCGCGGCCCTTGCGCCCGACCGTGAGAATGGAGATGGACTTGCCTTCATTTCGCAGAACCTCGATTCGCTGGCGGGCCAATCGGGTAATCGCAGCGTTGAAGCTGCCGCAGAGTCCGCGCTCCGCAGTAGCGACAACGAGGAGATATTCCTGTTTCCGCCGGTTTCCGGCGAGAAGCGCGGGGGCATCCGCACGATCTTGCAATGAGGAAGCAATGTTGTTGAGCATCGCTTCCATTCCTTCCGCGTACGGGCGTGCCGCTTCGGCGGCCTCCTGCGCACGCCGCAGTTTTGCCGCTGCGACCATTTGCATGGCCCGCGTGATCTTGCGCGTGGATACCACGCTGTTGATACGGGTCCGTAGCGCCTTCAGGGTCGCCATTGGGACGTTACCTCTGCTGCATCAATCTTGCCGGAATCAAGAAGGGCCGGTCAGCCGAAAGATTCCGCGTAGGCGCGAAGAGCATCCTTGAGCCTGCCTTCGGTTGCCTCGTTCAATTCTCCGCTGTTGCGTATGGATTTCAGGATGTCGGCGTGACTCTCGCGCAGCCGCTGCAGCCAGCCGCGATCAAACCGGG
Source organism: Rhodobacterales bacterium (assembly GCA_965219495.1). Taxonomy (GTDB): domain Bacteria; phylum Pseudomonadota; class Alphaproteobacteria; order Rhodobacterales; family CAZPXZ01; genus CAZPXZ01. The sequence continues at coordinate 23,793 of OZ244777.1, read as the reverse complement.
TGATGGCTTCCACCTCGAATTCGTCCAAGGCGCCGGATATCCCTGCGTAAATCACGCAAACCTGCTCCTCCATTGCCATGGGCTGAAACTGGCCCTGCTTGAGGATTTCGGTAAGACGGGCGCCGCGGTTCAGGAGCCGCTGCGTCGCCGCATCCAGGTCGGACCCGAACTGCGCGAAGGCCGCCATTTCGCGATATTGGGCCAGTTCGAGCTTGATGGTGCCAGCGACCGTTTTCATCGCCTTGGTCTGCGCCGCGGAACCTACCCTGGACACGGAGAGTCCAACATTCACTGCCGGTCGAACTCCTTGGTAGAACAGTTCCGTCTCCAAGAATATCTGGCCATCCGTAATGGAAATTACGTTTGTCGGGATGTACGCGGACACGTCTCCGGCCTGGGTTTCGATAATCGGCAACGCGGTAAGTGAGCCGCCACCGTTTTCCGGATTGAGCTTTGCTGCGCGTTCGAGCAGCCGCGAATGCAGATAGAAGACGTCGCCAGGATACGCTTCACGTCCGGGAGGGCGCCGCAGCAGCAGAGACATTTGCCGATAGGCTACCGCCTGCTTGGAAAGGTCGTCATAGATGATGAGCGCATGCATGCCATTGTCGCGGAAATACTCTGCCATCGCGCACCCTGCATAGGGCGCCAGATACTGGAGGGGCGCCGGTTCCGAAGCCGTCGCCGCCACCACGGTCGTGTAGGCGATTGCGCCGGTCTCCTCAAGCTTGCGGACAAGCTGGGCTACCGTCGAGCGCTTTTGACCAATCGCCACGTAAATGCAGTAGAGCTTCTTGGACTCGTCGCCGGTGTCGTTCACGGACCTCTGATTGATGATCGTGTCGAGCGCCAAGGCGGTCTTTCCCGTCTGTCTATCGCCGATAACGAGTTCCCGCTGACCACGGCCGATGGGAATCAGCGCATCCACGGCTTTCAGGCCGGTCTGCATGGGTTCGTGCACCGATCGCCGCGGAACAATTCCCGGCGCCTTGAGATCCGCGCGTCTGCGTTCCGTTGCACTAACAGGCCCCTTGCCATCCACCGGATCGCCAAGCGCATTCACAACGCGGCCCAACAGCTGCTTGCCGACTGGCACATCAACGATCGCGCCCGTTCGCTTGACCGTGTCGCCTTCCCGGATGGTTCGGTCATCGCCAAAAATCACGACGCCGACATTGTCGCTTTCCAGGTTGAGCGCCATGCCGCGAATATCCCCGGAGAAGGCGACCATCTCGCCTGCCCTGATCTCGTCCAATCCGTAGACGCGGGCAATTCCGTCTCCGACGCTGAGCACCCGCCCGACTTCCGAGACTTCCGCGTCCTCTCCAAAATTCCGGATCTGCTCCTTGAGAATTGTGGAGATTTCTGCCGCCTGTATGCTCATTTCACCCTGCCTTCCGCATTGAAACACGCATCCTTTCCAACCGTGAGCGAATGGACGTGTCGATCATCCGGCTGCCGATCCGTACTACCAGTCCGCCGACCAGGCCAGGATCTTCCACCACCTGCAACTGAACTCCGCCCTTCGCCATTCCTCCAAGCGCTTTGCGCAACGCCGCCACCTGCGCATCGTCGAGCGGCCGGGCTACGGTCACATCGACCCTGGTTATGCCCCGGTACGCAGCCAGCAACGCGTCGAAAGAGTCGATTGCGCCCACCAGGGCGAAGAGCCGGCGGTTGGAAGCCAGCAGCCCGGCAAACCGAACGACGAGATCTTCAAATCCTGCCCGCTTTGCAATCTCTGTGAGCGCCCGCGCCTGCTCTGCGCGGGCAAATATCGGACTGCGGACCAGGCGCTTCAAGTCTTCGCTCTCTGCCAGCATCTCGCGGAGTTCTCGCAAATTCGTCTCTACCGTTTCGAGGCTGCCAGAATCCTCCGCCAACTCGAAGAGCGCCGTTGCATATCGGCCCGCGATGCCATCAACAGTCGAAGACAAGTTCGCCACATCGCCCCCGTCAAGCTTCGGGCAAGCCCAATACGCCCACCGTCACAGAAAAGCCGAGCACCGCGAGATCATTCCCGCAAAGCACCCCGCCTGCCAGCTTCTGCTAACACAGGGCGCATTGCACCGCAACATCTCCCTTTGCTGGCACCAACCGGAAGGGTGGAAGCAGGTGAGATGCACCCCGCAGCAGGCGAAGCCTTTCTCGACCAGCATACGATCGTCCCGGTTTCCGAGTTGAAAGAAGTTTGCCGACAACGGCCAATTGCATGGTATGCGGAAACGGAGCATGACCATATTCTCTGGCGGCTCGCGCCCATACCAAAGCAATTGAGGTCGCGACATGACGGCCAGAAGCGCTTCGGCGATTTGCGGACGAAAGCGAGGCGCAGAAGGTGATGGCCGTAGGCAGGATCTCTACAGTGTGAAAACACGGTTCTCCGGATCCCCCGCCTCCAGGATTCTGGCAAGGTTCAGGCAGCCGCGCACCCTGCGCTATGCAACGCGTTGTCGTGTGAACTGGCTTGATTGGGATTCACAAGATGCGGTTGGCCCGGAGACTCGGACCGGCCTGTATGTCTTGCGTGCGAGTGGTTTATTGGCGCGGAGATGAACACGCCCGGAATTGATCCCGGCAAACCAGCCGCCTGGTTCGGGACGTCGCGCTGGAGCGGTTGAAACGAGCCTGTCCATACCCTATTCCCGAATCAAGCTGGAAATCGAATTGCGATTGATCCCTGCGGTAACATGCATCTCTGACACCCACGGGAATCGGCAGGAAGCATACTCAGATGAATCGACACGCCTCCCTTGCGAACAGAATCGGCCAGCCGATTGGCGACCCCGTTCCAAAAGGTTGGACCGGCGCGATACCGCCTCCCCGCACCCCCTTGGAAGGACGTTGGGCGCGCGTGGAAATATTGGAGGCGGCTCGCCATGGGCGTGAGCTGTTCGAAGCGTTTGGCGAGGATCGCGAGGGGGGTATCTGGACCTACATGGACCAGGGGCCGTTTGCCGACCTCCGGTCGTTCCGGGAGGCCATGGAAGTTCACTGCAACGACGAGGCCCGAAGGGTTCACGCCATTGTGGACCTGCATTCCGGGTGCGCGCGTGGGGTTGCCAGCTATCTGAGAATTGTGCCGAACTTTGGAACGATCGAGATCGGCTGGATTTGCCTTGCGCCGGCTATGCAAAGAACGGCTGCGGCGACCGAAGCCATTTATCTCATGCTCAAGAGGGCGTTTGAGGAACTTGGCAATCGCCGTTGCGAGTGGAAATGCGATTCGCTGAATTCCCGTTCCAGAGCCGCGGCAATTCGTTTCGGGTTCACGTTCGAGGGCATATTCCGCCAGAACGTGGTTTACAAGGGCCGAAACCGGGACACGGCTTGGTACGCAAAGCTGGATTGCGAGTGGCCCCATTTTCGGAGCGCGTTCGACCAGTGGCTCGACCCGGCCAATTTCGACGGCGAAGGCAGGCAGCGGTTGTCCCTGTCCGATTTGATGCGCGAGGCGCGTTCTTCCGTGGATTTCCCGACTTGAAGTCAGCGGAATTGAACTTATGTTGCATTGCAGCATAATCTTCAATTCAGGATCAGAAACCATGCAGACGACATTTCCGGGCTTCGACCCCGACCGCATCGCATCGTATTTCAAAATGAGCGAAGACTTTGGCGAACTCGCCAAGAAGTACGCTGAAATCAATATCAAGGCCGTGGACCCGAAACGGTTGTTCGAGATTCAGAAGCGCAACATGGAGACACTTGCCGCCGCGAACCGAAGCACGGCGCAAGCGTACGAGCACCTGTTCCGCAAGCAGGTCGAGGTGCTGCAGTCGGCCACAGTGCAGACGCGGGAAAGTCTGGAGAAGGTTCGTGCGAATTCCGACACCTCGGCAGACCCGGAAGTGCACATGCGAATTGTGCAGGAAGCACTTGAGAGCACGGTTGCGCAACTGTCCCAGTTGACCGAGGAAGCAGCGAAGGCAAATGCGGAAGCGCTCGAAGCGATTCGAAACGGCGTCATGGAGAACGCAGCGGAACTCGCGAAATCCATGAAAGGGTGAATTGTCGCTGGCACGTGTTCCGGCGAGGGGCGGCGGCGGAATTACCCAGGCAACGGACGGCTTGGACTCCGATCAACTCGATCTCACAACCTCGTTGGCGGGGGAAACAACTATCGAGTCGACCGCGGAAATGACCATTCCGTCGATTTGGCCAATACGGAATGAATCGACGGCGGCTTCGCTTCCACGCCTGGTTGAAGATGGCGTCCGTTTCGCGAATAGAAAATCCTCGCTTCACGCAGCAAACACAGGATCCAAATGCGCGCATTCCGATTCTGCCGAGTTCGACGACGCGAAATTCATTCACCTTCCGATATTGATCTTGAGAAGGTAGCCAACCAGCTCCGCTACGTAGGAAGTCCGGAGCACAAGGATATTCCGACATTCACGGGTCAACCCAAATTCCGCGGCGACGCAGCGATTTGTCCGCGAGGAATCGAACGACAATTCGCCGAAGAGTGGCTGCGCACCGCCGTTCTCAAGGGAGCAACCGGAGCGCCTTGGGAAGGGGAATTACCGCGCTATGTATGGTACAAGCATGACGACTCGGTCTTTGAAGCTAGGTTGGTGAACCGCGGAAACGGTTCCTACAAAGGATATCCGCTTGGCTGGAAGGAATGGCCACCGGGGATCGAAATTCTATTCGCCGATGCTTGACTTCGACTTCGACTGGATCAAACCCGACGATGTCCGGGGCGCGGAACTGTTGTGCACATGGGCGTCTTTGGAGATCCGAGTTGGGGAGGCGGTGCTTACCCGAGTATTCGACCGGAAGGCGCGAACCGTACGAGGATTCATCTTTGTTCCGCTGTATCCACTCGCGGAATGGCTGGCCACCAATTGGTGGTTCCTGTCTCACGAATTCGAGAATCCGGAAAAGGACGGAATGCCCTCTTTCAGGTCGAGGCATTCACTCGGCGCAGCGCGGGAAGGGTATGGTTTCCCCAACCTGGACGTGCATTCTACGGGCGCGCAAACCCGCTTGCGTTGGACAAAAGATTCCGCTGTGTGGACTGGGACGGCTCTACTCGAGCACGGCGAAGCCTGGCTCGACACCGAAGAATTTCGGGAGGAATGCGCCGATTTCATTTCCTGTGTAATCCGCAGGCTCGATTCCTTTGACATCGAAGATACGTTGCTGCAGCGCGAGTGGTCTGTAATTCAAGCTGCGGAAGAAGCGGAGGTTGCCTTCTGCCGAACTGCCGCGGGTCTCGGTTGGGATCCCTATGCGTTGGACAATATCGAGCGCGAGAAGGTGTTTTCCCTCGCGAACATCCTGCAAGGCTGCATGCTTGAAGAAGCGATTCCTGCTCTCAACACCGAGAACTTCCGTGTTGAACTGGACGCCATTGCTTCGTCGCTCGAAGAAGCGAGAACGACACGCCCGAGCCTGCGACATGTTCATGTTCTTCACGACCGAATTCACGATGCCAGCCATACGCTCCGAATACCGCAGGAGCGCCCGCGGTCCGCTGGCTATCGCATGGCCCAAAACCTGCGATCTGCATTGGACCTGAATGACGGCCCGCTTTCCTCCATGGAGTGCATCGGAGATGCGCTTGATGAGGATCTGGGGGAATTCATGAATTCCGCGACTTCGGAGACACTGGCTGGAACCGCGTTGGTTGACGGGATCGTGGCGCGAAGCGAAAACAACTCGCCCATTTTCCTGTTTCGACAAACCCGCGAAGGCAACAAGTCCTTTCAGTTCAGCCGCGCCCTATGCGAGGCGCTGATGCCGCAGTCTTCCGATACGCTGTTGACCAGGGCCCGCACCGACAGGCAACAGCGCAATCGAGCCTTTGCGGCAGAGTTCCTTGCGCCTTCTTCCGGTTTACGAGGGAGAGTGCCGCGTTCCGTCCTGGGAGATGACGATATTGATGAAATTGCGGCGGAGTACGGAGTTTCGCCACTTGTGATGGCGCACCAAATCAGAAATCACGAGATCGCGGAGATCCGTTAGCGAATCACCCTGGTCTTACCGACTTCGCTGGCGAGGGATTGCGCCCGCCGAACCAATGGGGCGCCGCTGCATTGGCGTAATTCGAGCATTCCATGACCCAAGAGGGATGCAGGCCGGATCTCTCGGTTGATTGAAACGCGGAAAAGACCTCGCCGACGTGCAGGCACAAACGCAAACCGCTCGATCTCCGCTCTCCCGGTTCGACCCAGGGAGGGTGCCGCGCCTGTAATCATGCGTCCCCTGCGAGCGCTTGCTCTCCAACCAAGCCCCCACCGACCGGCTTTCTGAAGCCCGTGCTGCAGCGACCGTTCTCAAGATTGCTTGCAAGGAGAAACAGGACAGTACCAAGGCGCTTGATTCAACAATGCATTTGCGCGGGATTCCGGTCAGGAATGCATGTCCCTGTATCCGGAGTTGGCCACCGAATTGCCGGATTCACGGAGCCATGCACCGTCCCGGCATACCTGCCGGCGCATCGGAAGTCCGGCGCAAAGGACCAAGCGCAGGACGATCCAGCGAATTCGACAGCTCCTGTTCAAATCGGATTCAGTGGGACACGCGCAGCCAGCGCGGCGCAGACCCTCGACGCCGGCCATTGGGAACGGAACTGCGTTCCAAAAATGCACCGGTTCTCTTTGAAGAGCAGGATTTCAGAATGTCCTTCGCACACCTGCGCACCGGGATTGACTAGATCGGGCCGCGTTCAAGAACTTCGTTCAAACCGGAATAGTTACAACCGCACGGAGTCCCTGAAGTTCGGCGCCACTGCCCAGTGTAAGTTCGCCCCCGTGGAGCCGCGCGATGTTGCGGGCAATCGCCAGTCCGAGCCCAAGCCCCTTGCTTCCATCCATACTCTTCTGGTCGTCGAGTCGGCGAAACGGTTCCAACATTTCCTCCCGGCGGGTTTCGGGAATGCCAACTCCTGCATCTTCGATCGCAAACGCAACATTCTTTCCACTCAACGCAACGGCCAGCCGCACCTCCCCACCGTGGCGCGCGCCGTTTTCGACCAGGTTTCCAAGACAGCGCCGCATTGCGCCGGCGCGAACCGGGATTCTGCGTTGGTCGAACGGCAAATCGACCTGTGTCTGGACGGACCAGCCATTGGCGCGAGCAGCGGCCGCTACTTCTTCGACGAGATCGCCCACGTCGACCATCGCCCCCGATTCATGCCACTCGTCCCGCGCAAACTCCAAGAAGTCTTCCACCACCCGATCCATTTCGTCCAAGGAACGCCGAATTTCTTCCTGATCGCTTTCCATTTCCAGGGCCAAGCGCATTCGGGTAATCGGCGTTCTCAAATCGTGACTCAACGCCATCGGAATCAGTGTTCTTTGCTCGATATGACGCTGAATTCGGCTTCGCATATCGAGAAAAGCTGTGGTGGCCTGACGCACTTCGCGCGCGCCGCGCGGGCGCAGTTCCATGAACCGTCCGGTACCAAACGCATCCGCGGCCTCGGCCAGCCGGCGGATTGGTCGAACTTGATTGGTGAGAAAAAGTAGGGAGATCGCGATCAACAGTACGGCTGCACCGGCAGACCATGCCAGCACCAGATAAGGATTGCTGGAAACGAGCCGCCATCGCGACAAATTCACGACAAGCGTTCCCTTGGATGTCCTCATGCGAACTTCGGCAGTTCTTGAATCGGTCGGAAGGATTACGCGCACCGCGGTATCGAAAGACGTTCTCAACTGGTAACCGGCGATCCCGCCAGTAACGTCCCACCAGCTCTTTTCTATCCCTGCTGACACTTTCAAATCCGGCTGGATGGAGAGTTCAACCGCATAGACTTCGGAAAGCTGCCGGAGGCTTGTTGCCAATTGTTCGGGATTTGCGGCTTCCGAAACCGTGTTCGCCATGGTGTGAAGTTCCCGCACGAACACGCCCGTTAGCTGCCGGGTAACCCGATCGTAATGAAGTTGGACAAAGGCCCCTGCAACCACCGCTTGCAAGAGTAGGATCGGCACGACAACTATAAGTGCTGAACGACCGAGCAGACCCCGCGGATTTCGAATTAGCATCTGTAGGCGCCTACGTATAATTCAACAGGAAAACAGTAATTTACAATGACAGGTACCGACTACAAATTCGATCGCCGACCAATGGAAAGGGCCGGCAGAGTTGCCGTTCTCTCGCCAATGATTCGGCGCGTCATTGCGCCCAATTCGTTTTCCATGACATTTGCCGGCACTTCCACCTATTTGGTCGGGAGAGAAAGCGTCGCGCTGATCGATCCGGGCCCTGACGACGCCGAACATGTCGAGTGCGTCCTGGCGGCTCTGGACCCCGGTGAAAGTATCGAATCGATACTTGTCACGCATCGTCATGTGGACCATTCCCAGGCAGTCCGCAGGATTCAAAAGAGTACCGGCGCCCCGACTTACGCCTTCCTTCCGCAACCAAAGCAACCCGACATTCAAGTCAAGATGCTACTTCAGGCCTTTGGCGGCGGTGGCAATGGGATCGATCTTGATTTCAAACCGGACGAGGTCCTCGGGCACGAAGATTGCCTGACTTCTTCGAAGACCGATTCTCATGGGTCGCCGCGATGGCGAATTCGTGCGCTACACACTCCCGGGCATCTCGATGACCACTTGTGCTTTTCGCTGGAAGCGGATGGAGCGCTCTTCACTGGCGACCATGTCATGGGCTGGTCAACGACTGTAATTCTGCCTCCGGAAGGCGACCTTGGAGAATACATGCAAAGTCTTGAATTTCTCTCGGAGCGGCTGCGGGCAGGCCTGGACCGCACCTACTATCCCGCACACGGCCATCCCGTCCCGAGACCCGCAGCTCTTGTGGCGTACCTTCATCATCGAAAACTGGAACGCGAAAAGACAATTCTCGCAGTTCTTGGCAAGGGTTCTCTCGACTTCGAAAACCTAGTCAAGGCCGTCTACACCGATATCACGCAGCCACTTGAATTTGCAGCCCGCAGGATGCTGCTCGCTCACCTCATCCACCTATGCGACAGAAAAGTCGTGAGCTGGAGCAACGAAGGGAACGACTCCAATAGGTTCGACATTCTTGACCGAGAAACCCCTTCCGGCTCGCAGATGCCATCATGATCTGGCGCACCGGCAAGGGCCGCATGCCTCGTGAGAGGCCTGAGGCAATCACAATGAATGTCAAACTTTCCAATTCCCGGCCAATCTTCGATTACTCTCCAAATACGGTTTGAATGCTGGTAACTGCCCAGGTAAGTGGGTGCACCACGGAGTGCATTGCCCGCCACTGCCGCAAGGTCGATGCTGCCCGGTTGTGACGGTTTGACGGGCGAGGACAGTTTTCTCTCGAAAAATCACTGGTAACAGCAGGGACTGGTAACCCGATTCAACCTGCGCTATTCATAGCGTCATGGCGATTCGCTTTCAGCCCCGACGGTTCTTGCGGGCTCTTTCAGCGCCGACCCACCTGGCGCAAGGGGCGCCGCCGCATGATGATGGCGGAACGAAACAGATTGAGGCTTTGCGGGAGCAACTCGCACGAAAGGACGAGCAGCTCGCTGGTTTGCAAGCCGAGAACGCGACCCTGCGGCAACGTCTTGAAGAGCTGGAGCGGCAGCTTGGCCGGAACAGCAGGAACAGCAGCAAGCCTCCTTCGAGCGACGGGCTGCAGAAGCCGCGGGCGGAGCCCCGGACAAGGAGCCAGCGCGGCAAATCGGGCAGGCCGAGCGGCGGGCAGCCCGGGCACGCGGGTTCGACCTTGCGCCGGACCGACAGGCCGGACCATGTCGAGGATCATCATCCGTCGCACTGTGCGGGCTGCGGCGCGCCGCTGTCGGCTGCGGACGGGGATGAAAGCCCTGTCGCAAGACAGGTCTTCGACCTGCCGGAGCCGCGCCCCCTCGAGGCCACGGAACACCGCGCTCACCGTTGCGTTTGCGGTCATTGCGGCGCGACGACACGGGCGGCGTTTCCCGCAGGCGTGACGGCGCCGGTGCAGTATGGTCCGCGCATGGCGGCGGTGGCGGCCTATCTGAGCCATGCGCATTTCCTGCCCGAGGATCGTTTGTCGCAACTGATGGCCGACCTGTTCAACGCGCCCGTGTGCGCCGCGACGCTGGCGGCGATGAGCCGCCGGATGGCCGAGCAGTTGCAGGGTTTCGTCGACCATGTGCGGGACCTGATCGTCCGCAAGGCGCCGGTGAAGCATCTCGACGAGACCGGCTTCCGGGTTGGCGGGCGCACGCAGTGGCTCCACATTGCCTGCACGCCATGGCTGACCTTGTTTCGCGTCCACGAAAAGCGCGGCGACTTGCTGCCGGGGTTCTCCGGTTGTGTCGTTCACGATCATTGGAAGCCCTATTTCAAGATCGAGGGCGTTTCACACGCGCTCTGCAACGCCCATCACCTGCGCGAACTTCAAGCCCTGATCGACATCGAAAAAGAGGACTGGGCCCGGCGCATGCACCGGCTCCTGTCGCGCGCCAATCGGGTCGTTCATCTCGCCAGAACGATGGCAAGACCTCTTCCCGAAACGCTGCTCGACCGGATCGGGCGAACCTATGATCGGATCCTCGCCGAGGCGCTCGCCTTTCATGAGGCGCAGCCACCGCTCGCGCCGCCGAAGCCCGGCAAACGCGGGCGAAAGAAACGCCGCGTCGGACACAATCTCGCCCTCCGGCTCCAGGACTACAAAACCGAGACCTTGCGTTTCCTCACCGACCCCGACGTTCCGTTTACCAACAATGAGGCCGAACGCGATGGTCGAATGGGGAAATTGCGCCAGAAAATCTCCGGCGGGTTCCGCTCCCCAAAAGGCGCCCAAGACTTCGCCACCCTGCGCAGCGTCATCACCACCGCCAGAAAGCAGGGCTGGAACATCATCGAAACCTTGATGACATCGCCGCACCAACTGATCGGAAAACTCCAATGCTAAACCGCTCCATACGACCTGCCCGCTGGCGCCACGCCGATCCCGACCCAAGCGTGCGTGATCCCAAACGCAAGCCTTGCCCAGCCTTCACGTACGCGCAAGACTGAGTGCTGGGCAGTTACGAATGCTGTTCAATTTATTTCTCCAAAACCTGTTCCGGCATCTCACAAATCTGACTCACATTTTGTGGATTTTGCACTCCGAATTCATCGAGACCAATCTCCGGTTCCCGCGGAACCAGCGGTACGCCAGCGCTGGAAATCACGTGTCTGAATTGTTGATCAAGAAGCCGGCAGCGCGGTGCCAGGACGCGTTTGCCCTGATTCATGGCTCTTCCAGCAGCTTGCGAAGTTCGTTCTTCGCGATTTTCCTTGTAGCGGTATGCGGGATTTCGTCGACAAAAACCACTTCGTCAGGTACTTGCCAGCGTGCCAGTTGCCGGCCCAGAAAATTCAGGACCGACTCCGGATTCGGTTCCGCTCCTGGCCTTGAAACCACGAACAGAATTGGGCGTTCTCCCCAGCGTTCATCCGGACGGGCGACCGCCGCCGCTTCCGCGACGTCCGGATGCCCGACCGCTGCATTCTCGATATCAATCGAACTGATCCATTCGCCCCCCGACTTGATTACGTCCTTGGCGCGATCAACAATCCGAAGGTACGCGTTCCGGTCGACACTCGCGATATCGCCGGTGTCGAACCAGCCATCGGAATCGACCGAATCTTCTTCGCCACCAAAATATCGCCCGACAACTCCCGGGCCTCGAATGTACAAGGTGCCCGCGGAATCCCCGTTCCAAGGAACCTCCTCTCCTGCGTCGTCAAGTGTCCGCATGTCCACCGTGAAAAACGGGTGCCCGCATCTCAACCGCGTCTTCATGCGATCCGCCTTCGTCAATCGGGCTACTTCAGGCTTCATGGTGCAGAGCGAACCGAGCGGCGAACTCTCCGTCATGCCCCAGGCATGAATCACATCCACGCCGTAATTGGCATCAAACCGTTCGATCACCGAAGCGGGACAAGCCGAGCCGCCAATCACCACGCGTTCCAGACTCGGCAAGGTTTTTCGTTTCGAATCAAGCCATGCCAAGAAATCCAGCCACACGGTCGGAACCGCGAGCGCGACGGTTGCACCACATTCGACCATTTCATAGAGAGCGGCGGGTTGCAATTGACGGCCCGGAAGCACCATCCCCGCTCCCGCCATCGGAGCGCCGAACGGAGTCGACCAGCCATTGGCGTGAAAAAACGGCACCACCGGCAATACGCGATCCCGGGAAGAAAACCCGAGAACATCCGGCTGCAGAACTGCCATCGCATGCATGACGTTTGAGCGGTGTGTGTATAACACACCCTTTGGATTCCCGGTCGTACCGGATGTGTAGCAAAGCCCGCACGGATCGTTCTCGCCTACCGGTACCCAACTGAAGTCGCCGTCGGATTCGGTCAACAGGGTCTCGAACGAAACGACATTCCGCAGGCGATTTTCCGGAACGCCCGCGGCGCCTTCAATAACCACGTATCCCTGCACGCTTTCGAGCCGGTCGGCGATCGCCTCCGCCACCGGAATCAAATCCGCATCGACCAGGAGCCATCGGTCCGCCGCGTGATTGATGATGTAGGCCAACTGGTTTTCGAACAGGCGGGGGTTGAGGCTGTGGAGAATGCACCCCGCCCCGGGCACGCCGTACCACGCTTCGAGATGCCGGGCGGTGTTCCATGCCATTACGCCGACGCGGTCCCCCGCTCGGGCACCCATTCGAAGCAGCCCTTGGGAAAAGCGAAGCGCGCGTTTTCGAACCGCGGCCCAATTGGTCGTTTCGATGGACCCGTCTGGCGAACGCGAGAATATCTTCCGCTTCCCATGATAACGCCCTGCATGATCAAGTATGCGGCCCACGCGAAGCGGCCACTCCTGAGGGCCAACCGGTCTCCGACCGGATTGCGGCATGTCGCGCGCCTCACTCAAATGAGGCCATCCCTTTCCCTGGACCGGCGATAAAACGTATCGCCCTTTGCTGCCATTCCCCGAAGCAGCGCCGGGGGCTCAAATCTCGGCCCGTATCGACCTGCCAAACGGTCGAGAAGGCCGACCGCGCCTTCGGCGCCCATACTGTCCATCCAGGCGAACGGGCCACCGGACCACGGCGCAAAACCCCATCCGAGCACCGCCCCCACATCGCCTTCCCGGATATCTTCCAGTACCCCTTCTTCCAACGCGCGCACCGCTTCCACGGCCTGGATAGCGAGCAAACGCTCACCCAAGACTTTCGGGTCCGGCTGGTCTGGCGAAGAAGGCCAGAGTTCCCTCAATCCGGGCCAAAGCCCTACCCGTTCTCCGTTTGCGTAGTCGTAGAATCCGGCGCCGGCCTTGCGTCCGAGCCGACGTTCCTGTGTCACCAGTCGCCGGAATACCTGCTCGCCCGGAAGCGGATTTCTCGAACTCTCGTTTTCGGCCCGGGCAGCAACAAGTATCTGAAAACCCAGGGAAAGCGAAGTCTCGTCGACAAGCTGCAAGCAACCGATGGGCATTCCGGCGGCGAGTGCCCCGCGTTCAATTCGAATTGGATTGACTCCTTCCTCGATCATGCTCGCAGCTTCCAGCGTATAGGGAATTATGCAGCGATTTGCGTAGAAAAACCTGGCATCCCGAACCACAATGGGAGTCTTGCCAAGTGCGGAAACAAGGTCCAGCGCCCGGCCCACCGCAACATCTCCAGTTGCCTTTCCGCGAATGATCTCCACCAGCCGCATTCGCTCCACCGGAGAAAAGAAGTGAATCCCTACAAATCGTTCAGGACTTGGAACGGCCGCCGCCAGCCGGGTGATTGGAAGAGTGGAGGTATTGGTTGCGATGACCGTTTCCTTGCTCACGACAGAGGCCGCTCGGGAGAGAACCTCGCCCTTGAGGACCGGATCCTCGAAAACCGCCTCGATAACCAGTTCGCACTCGGCCAGCTCATCCGATTCAGTCCCGATATCAACCCGTTCACCGATCGCATGGGCTTTCGTTTCCGATTGTCTGCCACGTTTCACGCCAGCTTCGGCAATACGCATCACCGTTTCGGCCCCGCGTTCCGCTGCTTGCTGGTCTCGGTCCAAGAGCATGACATGCATGCCCGCGGCCGCCGCCGAGTACGCGATCCCTGCCCCCATCATGCCCGCTCCGACAATGCCGATGCGCGAAAGCGGCGCGGGTCTTGCGGTTCGTGGACGGCGGACACCGCGCGCAAGGGCACGGCTGGACAGAAAGTTCGTACGGATCATGGACTTCGCCCGAGGGTCCCCGAGAACGCGGGCAATCCAGCGCGCTTCGATGCGAAGGGCTGTTTCGAACGATACGAGGGTACCCTCGTAGGCAACCGCGAGCAGCGCTTCGATGGCTGGATAGTTGCCGCGGTTGCGGGGGTTCGTGAGGGCGCTGGCGCCTGCAAACACGTTGGCGCCGTTTCGCGTATACGCATTCCCTCCCGGAATTCGATGGCCACGACGGTCCCAAGGCTGTGTGGCGGCCTCGCCGTTTGCCTTTTTCACCCATCGAACGGCGCGGGCGCGAAGCGAATCGGCAGGCACAACTTCGTCCACCATCCCGTGCTTCAGCGCCTGCTCGGGTCGAAGCATGCGCCCTTCGAGCAACAGCGGCCCGGCGCGCTCCAGTCCGAGCATGCGAATCAAGCGCGTTGTGCCACCGATACCCGGAAACAAGCCTATGCGGATTTCCGGGAGGCCGATTCTCGCCTCGGGATTCTCCGCCGCAAACCGCCGGTGGCAAGAAAGTGCGAGTTCGAAAGCGCCCGCTGCTGCGGTTCCGGGCAAGGCGGCGGCCACGGGCTTGCCACAGGTTTCGATGCGGCGAAAGACAGCGTGCAGACGGCGGGCAAACTCGTACGCCGCGTTTATCCCGAGTGTCCCATCGGAGAGGGATTCCAGCAACGAAATATCTACCCCTCCCCCAAAATGCGGGCCCGGAGAGGTGATCACGATGCCGGCCACATCATCGTTGTCCGCCGCACCTTCAACTCCCGCTTTCAGGCTCTCGATGCCATTGATGTCCAGAAGATTCAACGCCTGGCCCTCTACGCGCCAGTCGAGGATGACGACCCCATCCGTCGTCGAAACCGAAAAGGCCCCTGGCATCAGGCGTTCAAACCCGTTCGAG
This sequence comes from Rhodobacterales bacterium, assembly GCA_965219495.1. Classification (GTDB taxonomy): domain Bacteria; phylum Pseudomonadota; class Alphaproteobacteria; order Rhodobacterales; family CAZPXZ01; genus CAZPXZ01. Next base: position 8,784 of record OZ244777.1, on the reverse strand, counting down.
AATGGTGGCCGCACCCATCCCGGAACCAACACAGAGTGTTACGAGCGCAGTGCCTTTTTCTGTTCGCTCCAACTCGTCCAACGCCGTTCCCAAGATCATGGCGCCGGTAGCGCCGATGGGATGCCCCATCGCAATCGCCCCACCGTTCACGTTCACATTCGATCCATCAAGTTCAAACGCCTGCAGGAAACGCAGTACGACCGACGCGAATGCCTCGTTCACCTCGAATAGCTCAATGTCCGAGATTTCCATTCCTGCCGCATTGAGCACCCGCTCAGTCGCGGGAACCGGACCCGTCAGCATGATTGTGGGATCGGTGCCGACTTTGGCGGCCGCCCGGATGCGCGCACGAGGACGGATGCCTGCGCGCCTACCGGCTTCCTCCGATCCTACGAGCACCGCGGCCGCACCGTCGCATATGCCGGAGGAATTGCCCGCATGATGCACGTGATCCACCCGTTCAAGATCGGGATACCGCAGGAAAGCTACTGCGTCGAAGCCCGGTGTCCCCTCGCCAATCTCACGAAAGGACGGTGAAAGCGCGCCAAGCGACTGCATATCTGTGCCCGGACGCATATGTTCATCGCGCTCGAGAATTGACAGGCCGTTCTGGTCCTGGACCGAAATGATCGAAGAGGCGAATCGCCCCTCCTCCCAGGCTTGCGCCGCTCGGAATTGACTTTCCACGGCGTACGCGTCGCAGTCATCCCGCGAAAACCCGTAGATTGTGGCGATCAGATCCGCTGAAATGCCTTGGGGAACATAATAGGTCTTCATCGCCAGGCGCGGATCCACGGCCATGGGAAACCCGTCAGAACCCATGGGCACACGCCCCATCGATTCCACGCCGCCTGCGACGTACAAGGAACCGAACCCTCCGCGCACTTGTCCCGCGGCAAGATTCACGGCTTCCAGGCCTGAAGCACAAAACCTGTTGATATGGAGCCCGGGAACCGAATCTCCGAACTCGGCGTAGAGGGCCGCCGATCGGGCAATATTTCCGCCTTGTTCTCCTACCGCCGTGACGCAGCCCAGAATCACGTCATCAACGTCAGAGGTATCGAGGTCGTTTCGATCCCGAATGGCCCCGAGAACTGTCCCGGCAAGGTCCAGCGCGGATACTTCGTTCAGGGCTCCATCTGCGCGCCCTTTTCCGCGGGGCGTGCGAACAGCGTCAAAGACAAATGCGTCGGCCAAGGATGAACTCCTTCCGAGTAATAGCCGATGGTATATCTGGGTCGCCAGCGGACAACAACCTGCAGGTCCTGCAGTTGCAATTGTTCGACTTGCCGCTTGGAACTGTCGTGCAGCGGAATTCTTCGCATCCGCGACTTGGATCGGTCCAATTCCACGTATGAGTATTGCCTGGTCGAGCTACTTGCATCGAAGACAAGCCCCTCGGACCGGCGAAGTGTTTGCTTCGGACCGGGATTTTGAACCCGAACAGGTTTTTCGTATAAGCTGCGATCATTCCGAGGCATCTGATTGGCGGAGGCATTGATGAGCGAGCCCGAGATTTACCCTGTCTTGGCAACGATCGCGCAAGACGCCCACGCGGATTTCGCGCGATACCAGGCGATGTATCGTGAGTCTGTCGAAAATCCCGAGGAGTTTTGGAAGGAGCAATCAAAGACTCTCGACTGGATCTCACCGCCGAACCGGGTGAAAGACACGACATACGAATATCCGAATGTTGCCATCAAGTGGTTCGAAGACGGCGTCATCAACGTCTGCGCCAATTGCGTTGACAGGCACCTTGCATCGAGAGGCGACCAGGTCGCCCTGATCTGGGAACGCGACGAGCCGGGAAATAGCCAAGCCATTACCTATCGCGAATTGCACGCACACGTTTGCAAGATGGCGAACTCTCTGAAGGCAATGGGCGTGAACAAGGGCGACCGCGTGGTTCTTTACCTCCCGATGATTCCTGAAGCCGCTTACGCGATGCTGGCTTGCGCGAGAATCGGCGCCGTGCATTCCGTGGTGTTCGGAGGGTTTTCTCCAGATGCGCTGGCCGACCGAATCGAAGACTGCGGGGCCAAGCTGGTCGTCACCGCCAACGAAGGCCTGCGCGGCGGCCGTAGAGTTCCACTCTGGTCAAACACCGACAAGGCGCTGGAGAGAATCGGCGGAAACGTCAAGACGCTGGTCGTACGCTGCACAGATGCAGAGGTGCCCTTGCGGGATGGCAGGGACAACCGGTTTGAAGAGATTTCGTCGTCAGTATCTGATGACTGCCCCCCAGAGCCAATGGGAGCCGAGGATCCCCTGTTTATCCTCTACACTTCGGGTTCCACCGGCAAACCGAAGGGGGTGCTGCATACCACAGGAGGCTACCTGCTCTTTGCATCCCTGACTCATCGTTACGTCTTCGACTACCGGGAAGGAGAAGTCTACTGGTGTACCGCCGACGTCGGTTGGGTCACCGGTCACAGCTACATTGTTTATGGTCCGCTCGCGAACGGGGCGATTTCGCTGATATTCGAGGGCGTGCCGACATACCCTACGCCGTCCCGGTTTTGGGAAGTCTGCGATACCCACAAGGTGAACATCTTCTATACGGCGCCAACCGCAATCCGCGCACTCATGGGACTCGGAGAGGACCACGTCCGCAAGTGCGATCGCTCGTCGCTCCGCGTGCTCGGGACGGTAGGCGAGCCAATCAACCCCGAAGCCTGGCGCTGGTATTCCCGCGTTGTCGGCGACGACCGCTGCCCGGTGGTCGATACCTGGTGGCAGACCGAAACGGGCGGGATCCTGATCACGCCGCTGCCAGGCGCGACCACGTTGAAACCGGGCTCCGCTACTCTGCCGTTCTTCGGCGTGCAACCGGCGGTTCTCGATGCCGAGGGAAACGAGGTCGGCGCAACCGGAGCGGAAGGCGCGCTTTGCATCAAGGATTCCTGGCCAGGACAGATGCGCACGGTTTACGGCGATCACGAGCGGTTTGTGCAAACTTATTTCGAGACCTTCAAGGGCTATTACTTTTCCGGAGATGGCTGCCGGCGGGACCGGGACGGCTACTACTGGATCACCGGCCGCATGGACGACGTGCTCAACGTGTCCGGCCACCGGATGGGCACCGCGGAGATCGAGTCCGCACTTGTGGCGCACCCGGCCGTTTCCGAAGCCGCCGTCGTGGGCTATCCCCACGACATCAAGGGACAAGGTATTTACTGTTACGTAACCTTGATGTCGGGTACTGAATCGAGCGACGAGCTCCAAGCAGAGCTCGTCAGATGGGTGAGAAAGGAAATCGGAGCTTTTGCGGCTCCGGATCTCATGCAATTCGCTCCCGGACTTCCGAAAACGCGCTCAGGCAAGATCATGCGGCGAATCCTGAGGAAAATTGCAGAGAACAACTACGCCAATCTAGGAGATACTTCCACTCTGGCAGAGCCCGCAGTGGTCGACGACCTGATCGAGAATCGGCAAAACCGCTAAGAGTGACGGGACGGCAGGTGGTACGGCCCCATTCCATGGTCTCGGTTCAGGTCTGAATCGACCGCACTTTCTCGGCAAGTCTGGAAATCTTGCGATTGGCCGCGTTTGCGTGAATAACGCCGCGCTGTACGGCGCGGGCGAGCACCGGTTCCGCTTGCCGGAACGCGGCAGCGGCTTCGTCCGCGTTTCCTTCGGCAACTGCGTCCTCGACTTTTCGAATCCTCGACCTCATTCGTGAACGATGGGTCTTGTTGCGTTCCGTGCGCACCGCAGCCTGGCGCGCGCGCTTCATCGCAGATTTGATATTCGCCAACCTAGAAACTCCTTCCCCAGGCATTATTCCCGCAAATTTGCCATGCAATGCAAAGGGGCGGACCGAAGCCCGCCCCTCCCTAAGTCAATTCGGTTTATTCGTCAAAAGGCCAGTGCAATTCGAAGACTGATCTTGGTCACATTTGACCCGCTACCGTCTGGATCCATCATTTGAACGCCACCGGAAGCTGTCGCACCGCCGCCGAGAGAATAGCTTGCTCCGGCTGCGATCGTCGACTGCTTTGCTCCGTCGTCCGCAGTATTCAGACCGTAGCCAGCACCGATCGTCAACGCACCCATCTCTGAGAACACGCCCAATCCATAGTTGGTTGCGGACGTGCCGTCGCCGTCATCATCGCCTCGGTTATCAAAACGCAAGTTGACGGTTGCGAGCTCAACACCAACCGAGGCGCCAGCGCCCCAATCGGACGAAGAACCTCCAGTGCTGACCCAAATTCCGCCAGCCGACACGCTTGCTCCGCCCATATCTGAGGAGAAACCTACTCCGACAGCATTCTCACCTGTGCCGTCGGAAGAAGGCTGATGCGATACGCCAGCTGCCAGGCCACCGATTGACGGAATGGAGAATGCGATGCCAGGAGCACCACCGGCGTCGACGTCACCTTTTTCAAGATATCCAAGACCCGCAAATGTCTTATGATCACCTTGGCCACCCGTTCCCGGTGCAGCTCCGTCACCCAAGGTGAGCGTGCCAAACGCACCGCCCACTGTAATGTCGACATCGCCGTAGGAACCGGTATTACCTGTTTCGCCATCGACGTCCTTGACGGTAATGTCCTCTATGTCGATCGTACCAGTGACCGTTAGGCCACCGTCGGTCTCCCCGCCGCCCGAAATTGAAGCAGAGGCACCCGTCCCAACAGAAATGGCGTCACTGTCAAATGTAATTGTTGCGTCCGCGCTTCCTTTTACGGTTAATTCGGCGGAAGCCGGCGCAGCAAGCGCCACACCCGCAAACGTTGCGCACATAGCTACAAGTAGCTTTCTCATATGTCTTCCTCATTCTTTGAAAACTTTAACCACCGCACGATTCGGCATTTCTTGCACGAACCGTGTTACCCGGCCTACCCGGGTCATTTACTTATGTAACGTCTGGAATTTCGACCCCGCCTGCAACGATTCGCGGATCTATCAGCCTCACCTGATTGGGCAAGTTGCACAATTGCCACACGTGAGACGCCACCGAATCGATACGAACGCGAATAGAACAAGAACGATTGAATCCTTGATTATATGGAGCCGCCCATTTGTTGCTGGAAGAACCAGAATTTCCGCTTCATTACCATACTTGCAGTCCACCGGCTCTCGGCAACAAGCACATGGAAATTCTCAGGTAAGATTGCCATTTGCTACGTCAACTTGCTGCCTTTCGCCAATTGAACGCGGTACGCTGTGAACACGTCCAACTGGATCTTGCAATGCGCCGTTTGGCAACAGCACACAGAAGTCCCCACGCTAATCGCCTGTTGCCGCAACAGCAGTTTGTTCTTGAATTCCGTTTCGCCGCGTCGGGGGTCGACGGAGATTCTGCGAAATGAGAGCGTGGGCCTTCACGAACCCGCTTCTCACGACCTGGAAAACATCATAGACTCATCAGGAGTGGCGTCTAAATCGTTTCGAGTTCCACGACTGCGTGTATCGATTGGCTTACAAGAAAGAAGAACGGTACCAGGTTTCGCGTTGTCTGTTGTAGGGTTATCATTCTCATGTGTGAACGAATAGCTTGAGGCTCGCAGCTTGACGGCCTCAATCGGCCTTGCATCGGTCCAATTCAACGCCGAGGTAGTATTCTGTCGAAAACTCTCCTGATCGTAGCCCACGCTCCGTCGCTGAATACTCGTATTCTGCTCGAAGCAGCAGTTCGAGGCGCTCAGGCGAAAGAAATTGAAGAAGTGGATGTGCAGGTGTTTCGTCCATTCGACGCCGGCCCAGAGGAAGTGAAGGCGGCGGATGGAATATTGCTCGGTACCACCGAGAACCTCGGCTATATGAGTGGAGCATTAAAAGACTTCTTCGATCGAATTTACTACCCCTGCCTGGAGCAAACGCAGGGCCGGCCATATGCGGCCTATATTCGGGCGGGTCATGACGGTACGGGCACAAAGCGTGCGATCGAATCGATAACATCGGGCCTGCGCTGGCGTGCTGTGAATGAACCTCTGATCTGCCGGGGCGACTACAATCCGCGCTTCGAAAGCGATTGCGAGGAACTCGGGATGCTGATGGCTGCCGGACTGGAAGCGGGCGTCTTCTGAACAGACCCCTGGAATGAACAGATTTTTCTTGTTACTCGTCCCATAATTTGCGGCTACGTGCGTTGACGAAAAATATTGCTAATTCGCCTGACGTAATCTGTGGCCAATCATGGAACCGCCACCTTCGGACGGCGACCGAGAAACATATGTACCGGACCGTTGAACTCAATTTGGATTGCCACAGCACAATCAACTTGTGTGAGAGTGCCTTGAGAGCCCGTCTAGCGGACTTGCAAGATTGGACGGCTTGTGAGGGTGGGAGATCGGACCGAGACTTCAAGCCACGGCGTGGGATTGTGCCTCTGCTTTCGGGGTCGTTTCAAGACGATTGCTACCGAATGGTAAAGCACCGCGCGTACGACCGAAAGTTGCAGAACTTCGGGATTTGCGGCGAGATACCTTTTGATAGCAAAAATCGGTTAGAAGCAAAGTTTACGCGCAATTATCTTGGCCGCATCAGAATTGGCTGCTGTCCTTGGATTATGCTTCCCCTCCGTCAAGCATCTCCTTGCACCCGACGCCAGCGAGTCCCTCGTTGCACTCGAACACATCACTTCAGAACTTGGGGGGGGTTTTCCGGAACGGGTTTCCGGCAAGACATGCAATCTTTCAACAAGCCGAGCCCTCCGAACAATGCGTGAAACCGGCGTTATCGAAATGAGTTCTTCTTTCGCAGACTCCTCATATCGAAAGATGGGCACTTCGGACACTTTGCGCATTCGGAACTTCTCGATCGTTGCCCATATCGACCATGGAAAATCGACACTCGCCGACAGGCTGATTGAGCGTGCCGGAAACTTGAGCGCGCGAGAAATGCGACAGCAGGTGCTGGATTCCATGGAACTGGAACGGGAACGCGGAATCACCATCAAGGCGCAAACCGTTCGCCTCCCCTATCGCGCCAAGGACGGCTGCGACTACGTACTCAACCTCATCGATACGCCGGGACACGTCGACTTCGGCTACGAAGTCTCCCGCTCCATGCGGGCGGTGGAGGGTTCCCTGCTGGTTGTAGACGCCAGTCAAGGGGTGGAAGCGCAGACTCTCGCGAACGCCTGGCTTGCCATCGACGCGAACCATGAGATTGTGCCGGTATTGAACAAGATTGACCTTCCCGCTGCGGAGCCCGAACGGGTTACGCGAGAGATTGAAGAAATTGTCGGCGTCGACACCACGAACGCTCTCAAGATCTCTGCAAAAACGGGAGAAGGTATCTCCGAAATATTCGAGGCAATCGTGACCCGCCTGCCGCCCCCAGGAGGGTCACGCTCCGCACCGCTTCAGGCGCTGCTTGTCGACAGTTGGTACGATTCGTATCTGGGCGTGGTCGTCCTGGTCCGCGTGGTCGACGGTGTCCTTCAAAAGGGTGCGGAAATTCGTCTCTGCTCGACCGGAACGACACACCAGGTAGACCGCGTGGGATACTTCCAACCGAAGACCGTGACGGCCAAGGAACTCGGACCAGGCGAAATCGGCTTTCTCACCGCTTCCATAAAGTCTGTCGCCGCCACCCAGGTCGGAGATACGATCACCGAACACAGGAAGCCCTGCCTGGAGCCGCTTCCCGGGTTCAAACCCGCTCAGCCTGTCGTTTTTTGCGGAATGTTCCCGGTCGAAGGAGAGAATTTTGGCGACTTGCGTGATGCGGTGCAAAAACTCTCTTTGAACGATTCAAGTTTCGCCCACGAACGGGAGACCTCCCCCGGTCTCGGAATGGGCTATCGATGCGGTTTTCTGGGTCTCCTTCATCTGGAAATCATTCGAGAGCGGCTTGAACGTGAATTCGGAGTGGAACTCGTTACCACCGCGCCTTCGGTGCTCTATCATGTGCGCACTACGGACGGCGCCACTCACGAAATTCACAATCCGCTCGACCTGCCACCTGTGGAACGAATCGTTTGCATCGAGGAGCCTTGGATCCGCGCGACCATCGTTACGCCCCCTGCCTACCTCGGCGATGTCCTTTCGCTCTGCATGGACCGGCGCGGCATCCAGGAAGACCTGGCACATACCGGCTCTCGCACACTGCTAACCTTCAATCTGCCCCTGAACGAAGTCGTGCTTGACTTTTATGATCGACTGAAGTCTGTCACTCGCGGGTATGCGAGCTTTGACTATCAGCATGCTGGCTACCGGGCGGGCAACCTCGTTGCGCTCTCGATACTCGTAAACGGCGAGCATGTAGACGCACTTGCCGGAATTATTCACCGTTCGCAGGCTGAACGGCGCGGAAGGGCCATGTGCGCCAAGCTCAAAGAACTGATACCGCGTCAACTCTTCCGAATTCCAATACAGGCTGCAATCGGGGGACGAATCGTCGCCCGCGAAACGATTTCTGCTCTCCGCAAGGACGTCACGGCGAAGTGCTATGGAGGCGATGTGACACGAAAACGGAAACTTCTCGAAAAGCAAAAGGCCGGCAAGCAACGCATGCGCCGCTTCGGACAAGTGGAAATTCCCAAGGAAGCCTTCGTCCGCGCACTACGCATCGACAGTTGAGCCGCAACTGCCCGAAACCGTGTTTCGCCCGATTTCCCATACCGCCATGCCGGAAATCCTCGCCGTGCTCGGTCCAACCAACACTGGCAAGACGCATCATGCGATCGAGAGAATGCTCCGCCACCGGTCAGGCATCATCGGTCTTCCTCTTCGCCTGCTGGCAAGAGAGGTTTTCGATCGAATTGTGGCCCGACGAGGATCCGGGGCTGCTGCCCTGATCACCGGCGAAGAAAAGATCATTCCCGAGACCGCC